>NZ_CM161518.1:0-4895000 GCF_056725225.1 Xanthomonas sp. NCPPB 2933 | reverse complement strand
GCGAGGGCGAAAGCCGTAGTCGATGGGAAGCAGGTTAATATTCCTGCACCTCGCGTGAGTGCGATGGAGGGACGGAGAAGGTTAGGTGTACCGGGCGTTGGTTGTCCCGGGGAAAGGCGGTAGGTTTGGATCTTTGGCAAATCCGGGATCCTTTAAGACCGAGCACCGAGACGAGCCTTTATGGCAAAGTCACTGATACCACGCTTCCAGGAAAAGCTCCTAAGCTTCAGCTCACGAAGACCGTACCGTAAACCGACACAGGTGGGTAGGATGAGAATTCTCAGGCGCTTGAGAGAACTCGGGTGAAGGAACTAGGCAACATGGCACCGTAACTTCGGGAGAAGGTGCACCCTTTTTGGTGGCTCATGCGAGCTATAGCTGAAGAGGGTCGCAGAAACCAGGCCGCTGCGACTGTTTATCAAAAACACAGCACTCTGCAAACACGAAAGTGGACGTATAGGGTGTGACGCCTGCCCGGTGCTGGAAGGTTAATTGATGGGGTCAGCCGCAAGGCGAAGCTCTTGATCGAAGCCCCAGTAAACGGCGGCCGTAACTATAACGGTCCTAAGGTAGCGAAATTCCTTGTCGGGTAAGTTCCGACCTGCACGAATGGCGTAACGACAGCGGCGCTGTCTCCACCCGAGACTCAGTGAAATTGAAATCGCTGTGAAGATGCAGCGTTCCCGTGGCAAGACGGAAAGACCCCGTGAACCTTTACTATAGCTTTACACTGAACGTTGAGTTCGTCTGTGTAGGATAGGTGGGAGGCTATGAAACTGTGGCGCTAGCTGCAGTGGAGCCATCCTTGAAATACCACCCTGTCGTGCTTGACGTTCTAACCTAGATCCGTTATCCGGATCAGGGACCGTGTATGGTGGGTAGTTTGACTGGGGCGGTCTCCTCCTAAAGAGTAACGGAGGAGCACGAAGGTACGCTCAGCGCGGTCGGACATCGCGCACTGTGTGCAAAGGCATAAGCGTGCTTGACTGCAAGATCGACGGATCAAGCAGGTACGAAAGTAGGTCTTAGTGATCCGGTGGTTCTGTATGGAAGGGCCATCGCTCAACGGATAAAAGGTACTCCGGGGATAACAGGCTGATACCGCCCAAGAGTTCATATCGACGGCGGTGTTTGGCACCTCGATGTCGGCTCATCACATCCTGGGGCTGTAGTCGGTCCCAAGGGTATGGCTGTTCGCCATTTAAAGTGGTACGCGAGCTGGGTTCAGAACGTCGTGAGACAGTTCGGTCCCTATCTGCCATGGGCGTTGGAAGTTTGAGAGGGGCTGCTCCTAGTACGAGAGGACCGGAGTGGACGAACCTCTGGTGTTCCGGTTGTCACGCCAGTGGCATTGCCGGGTAGCTATGTTCGGAAGCGATAACCGCTGAAAGCATCTAAGCGGGAAGCGCGCCTCAAGATGAGACTTCCCGGGGCACAAGCCCCCTAAAGGAACCATATAGACTATGTGGTTGATAGGTCAGGTGTGTAAGTACAGCAATGTATTGAGCTAACTGATACTAATGATCCGTGCGGCTTGACCATATAACCTCAAGTTGCCTTGGTCCCAACGAACGTTGGTAGATCCGCAAACGCAAGCTACGTCACAAGTTAACTATGCGAGACGAGCGCCGTAGGTGCTTCCATACGCAAACGCTTGCACATCCTTGTGCACACGTTTGAGGAAGCTCCGACTGGCGACGCTCCAACCGTCTCCCTGGTGAAATTAGCGCTGTGGAACCACCCGATCCCATCCCGAACTCGGAAGTGAAACGCAGCTGCGCCGATGGTAGTGTGGCTCAAGCCATGCGAGAGTAGGTCATCGCCAGGGGCTTTACCCGAAACCCTCAGTCCAACAGGACTGGGGGTTTCTTTTTGCGTGGAATTCGGCAGGAAGGCGAGTCAAAGCCGCTATGGGTATGCGCCAAGGTGGAGTCATTGCTGTTCGCCCACCATATTGATCAATTCCGCTGCACCGCCGGATTGGCCAGTTGGAGAGATGCCGGTAGGCTCGGAAACCTCAGTGCCGGCGATACTGTTTCATTGCACTGATAGGCTTCTTTCGATACATCCGCTGCCTTGATGCGTTAAACCACAGCGAATCCATCGCTGACGTAATCCATTACCGCATCCATTACCGCAAGGCACGACAATGTGTTGAGTTGTGTTTTGCCGCTTCCGGCAAGACATTGCTTGAAGATGAGATGACGCAATGTGCTCAAGGTGCTGAAAGGAATATCTTGAGCCGGCACAGGATTACTTTCGTGCGGCGCTTGAATGCTGAGCTGATATAGCTGTGGCGACTCATTGGCAAATCTGGATGCAACAAAAACCCCGCTACCGCGGGGTGTTTGTTTTCTGAATGAGAGAACTACGCGTGCTGAGCGAGCTCTCAGTCGCCCAATGTCAGCAGCGAGGCGTTACCGCCTGCAGCGGTTGTGTTGACGGTGACGACCTTCTCGGTCGCGAAGCGCAGCAGGTAGTGCGGCCCGCCGGCCTTGGGACCGGTACCGGAGAGGCCTTGGCCGCCGAAGGGTTGTACGCCGACGACGGCGCCGATTTGATTGCGGTTGACGTAGACATTGCCGACCGCAACGCGTGTGGTGATGCGGTCGATGGTCTCGTCGATACGCGAGTGCACACCTAGCGTCAGTCCATAACCTGTGGCGTTGATCTGGTCGATAACGGCATCGAGCTGGTCCGCTTTCCAGCGGATTACATGCAGCACTGGTCCGAAGATCTCACGTTGCAGCTGCGTCAGCGAGGTCAGCTCATAGGCGCGCGGGGCGAAGAAGCTGCCGTGCGCGGTTGCTGGATCCAGTGTCGTGCTTCCGATCAGACGCGCCTCGCGATCCATGCGTGCTGCATGATCGTCGAGGATCTTGAGTGCATCTGCGTCGATTACCGGACCAATGTCGGTGGACAGTAGCGCAGGGTCGCCGATCTTCAGCTCGCCCATGGCACCGGCGAGCATGGTCATCACCTTGTCGGCGATGTCGTCCTGCACGAACAATACGCGGGCGGCCGAGCAGCGTTGGCCGGCGGAAATGAAGGCGCTGGAGATCGCATCCTTGACGACGGCTTCGGGCAATGAGGAGGAGTCGGCGATGAAGGCGTTCTGGCCGCCGGTTTCGGCAATCAGCACACCGATCGCGGCGTCGCGGGCAGCCAGGGTGCGGTTGATGACCCGTGCGGTCTCCGTGGAGCCGGTGAAAGCGACGCCGGCCACGCGCGGGTCGTTGGTCAGCGCGGCGCCAACGGTCGCGCCATCGCCTGGCAGGAATTGCACGACAGCCTCGGGGATGCCCGCTTCTTGCAGCAACTTCACTGCCGCGTAGCCGATCAGGTTGGTTTGCTCTGCCGGCTTGGCGATAACGCTGTTGCCGGCGGCCAGGGCGGCGGCGACCTGACCCAGGAAAATGGCGAGCGGAAAGTTCCAGGGGCTGATGCAGACGAACACGCCGCGCCCATGCAACTGCAGCTCGTTGGATTCGCCAGTCGGCCCGGGCAGACGCTCGGGGGCGCCGAACTGGGCGCGTGCCTGGCCGGCGTAGTAGCGCAGGAAGTCGACTGCTTCGCGGACCTCGGCCACTGCGTCGGGCAGGGTCTTGCCGGCTTCCTTGACGCAGATCGCCATGAACTCTGGCATGCGCGCCTCGAGCAGGTCGGCTGCGTGTTCCAGGATGGTGGCGCGGCTGGCGGCGGGCGTGCGGTTCCAGGCGGGCTGCGCGGCGGCAGCGGACGCCAGCGCCTTCTGCACGGTTGCTGGATCGGCCGGCTGCCAATGGCCGACGGTTTCGCGTCGGTCTGCCGGGTTGAGTACCGCTTCGCTGGGCGTGCTGAGCACTGCGCCGGGCACCAGTGGGGTGGCCTTACACGGTTTGATCGCGGCATTGAGTTGCTCGGCCAGCTGCCGCAGATCGTTGTCGTTGGCGAGATTGGCGCCCATGGAGTTTTTCCTGTGTTGGTTCTGGCTGCGCAACAGATCGGTCGGCAGCGGAATCTTGGGATGCGGGATGGAGCTAAACGACGACACCGCTTCGACCGGATCGCGGATCAGGTCTTCGATGGCGACATCCTCGTCGGTGATGCGATTGACGAAGCTGGAATTGGCGCCGTTTTCGAGCAAGCGACGCACCAGGTACGGCAGCAGGTCCTCGTGCGAGCCGACCGGCGCATACACGCGACATGGCAAGCCCAAGCGATCGGCTGGAATCACCTCGGCATACAGGTCATCGCCCATGCCATGCAGTTTCTGGTGTTCGTAGTTCTTGCTCGTGGCGATCGCGCGCACAGCGGCGATGGTCTGCGCGTTGTGCGTGGCGAACATTGGATACAGCGCATCGCTGTGCGCGAACATGCGACGCGCGCAGGCCAGATACGACACGTCGGTGTTCTGCTTGCGCGTAAAGACCGGATAGCCAGGGTGGCCTTCGATCTGTGCGCGCTTGATCTCCGCATCCCAGTACGCGCCCTTGACCAGACGCACGGGAATCCGACGACCGACACGACGCGCAAGATCGGCCAGAAAGTCGATCGTGTAGGGCGTGCGCTTTTGATACGCCTGCACCGCCAAGCCATAGCCTTCCCAGCCATCCAGCGATGGGTCGGAGAACGTGGCCTCGATGATGTCCAGCGACAGTTCCAGACGATCGGCTTCTTCGGCATCGACGGTGTAGCCGATACCGTAGGACTTGGCCAGCTGCGCCAGCTCCAGCACACCCGGTACGAGCTCGGCCATAACGCGTGCGCGTTTGGCGTGCTCGTAGCGCGGATAGAGCGCAGACAATTTGATCGAGATGCTGGGCGCTGCGAAGATATCGGTGCCGACGAAACTGCCGCTGCGGCCGATCGCATGGATGGCATCGCGATACGCCTGCAGATAGTGCTGCGCATCTTTCATGGTCAACGCGCCTTCGCCGAGCATGTCGAACGAATAGCGGTAGTTGGCGTTGTCGCCCTTGCGCGAGCGCGCAAGGGCTTCACCAATGGTGCGTCCCATGACGAACTGGTGGCCCATGATCTTCATCGCCTGGCGCACGGCCAGACGAATCACCGGTTCGCCGACGCGGCCGATCAGCCGCTTGAACGCGCCCGGCACGTCGGCGCGGGTGAGGTCGTTGAGTTGCACCAGCTTGCCGGTGAACATCAGGCCCCAGGTCGATGCATTGACCAGCACCGAATCGCTACCGCCGACGTGCTTTTTCCAGTCCGCATCGCCGAGCTTGTCGCGGATCAGCTTGTCTGCGGTGTCCTGGTCGGGAATGCGCAACAGCGCTTCGGCCACGCACATCAGCAGCACACCTTCCTCGCTGCCCAGGTCGTACTGGCGCATGAAGGCTTCGATCGCGCCCTGGTCCTGCGCACGTGCGCGGACGCGGGTGACTAGGTCGGCGGCGACCGCCTGCACCTTGGCCTGTTCGGCGGCGGGCAGGCGGGCCTGGTCGAGCAGTTCGCGCACGTGCTCGGCTTCGTCCTTGAGCCAGGCGGCGGTGATGGCGGCGCGCAATGCACCGGGTGCGGCAGGCAGCTCGGGCGCCAACAGCGGGCGCGCAACTGGGTTGGAGGCAAGCGGGTCGAGCTGAGCGTTCATGCGAAAGATGCCTGGGGATCCGCGCTCATTCTAGAGAGCGGAAGTACCTGCGCACTTGTGTGGAAGCGGCAACTTTTCCGCCGTTTTGTGCATGTCGCCATCGCACGTGCAAGCGGACTCGATCGTTGCTGGCTGTAGCCGCCTGCATCGGGGAAGTGTTTGATTTACGCGTGTTTTTAGCTGCACTGCAGCAATTGATTGATTGCCGGAAACGCTTGCCGCATGCGTTCGCGCGGGTCTACCATCGGGCTATTCCCGCAGTGCGCTGCGTGTTGCCAATGATCGAAGTGCTGCCGTTGATGTCCGAAGGGGTTGGGACGCAGGTGCGGTTGCGGCCTCCGCGGGCACTGTCTGCCAGGCAATTCGTGCAGTTGTTCGCAGTGTTGGCGGGAACGATGTGGTTGTTTGCAGGCCTGGGGTGGTGGACCGGCAATGCGTTCGCGCCGGTGTTCGCCCTGTTGCACAGTGGTGTGGTGGCGCTGGCGCTACGGCAGTTGTGGCGAAGCGGCGAGCGCGAAGAAGCGATCCGGGTGGGGGACGCCGTTGTCGAGGTGTTTCCGTCCGGGCATGCGCCACCAGCGTTTCAGGCTCATCCGCACTGGGTGCGGTTATCCATGGAACGCGACGACAGGGTGTTGCTGATAAGCAGCGGCAGGCAGATCGAGATCGGAAGTTTTCTCGGGCCGGCCGAACGTGTGGAACTGGCAACTACGCTGAAACGCTTGCTCGCGGCCGCCAATGGCCGTCACCGATGACGTAAGGGTCTAGGCAATGACGCAACGCAGCAGCTGGAAGTCGATATATACGAAAGTGAGCCTGGCAATGACGGCGCTGCTGAGCGCACAAGGTGCCTGGGCGCAATCGGCCGATCCGAAGGAATGGCAGCTCAACATGGGCCGCGGAGTCACGCAGACCGCGCGCATGGCCTATGAGGCGCACATGGTGGCGCTGTGGGTGTGCGTGGTGATCGGCGCGCTGGTGTTCGGTGCGATGGGCTATGCGATCTTCAAGTTCCGCAAGTCCAAGGGCGCGGTGGCTGCGCAATTCAGCCATAACACCACGGCCGAAGTGCTGTGGACGGTGATTCCAGTGCTGGTGCTGATTGCGATGGCCTGGCCGGCAACGGCCAAGCTGATTGCGATGTACGACACGCGCGAGTCGGAAATGACCGTCAAGGTGACCGGCTACCAGTGGATGTGGAAATACGAGTATCTGGGCCAGGGCGTGGAGTTCACCAGCCGGCTGGCGCGCGAATCCGATCGCATCCGCCAGAGTGGCGAGCGTCCGACCGCCGCATCGCAACCGCATTATCTGTTGGACGTGGACAACCGCTTGGTACTGCCGGTCGGCACCAAGATCCGTTTCGTGATCACCGCCGATGACGTGATTCATGCGTGGTGGGTGCCGGCATTGGGCTGGAAGCAGGACGCGATCCCCGGCATCGTCAACGAGGCATGGACCAATATCGAGCAGCCGGGCGTATATCGCGGGCAGTGCGCCGAGTTGTGCGGCAAGGATCATGGCTTCATGCCGATCGTGGTGGAGGCGTTGCCCAAGGCCGAATTCCAGCGCTGGCTGGCGGCGCGTCGCAGTGCAAGCGCAACACCTGCTGCTGCACCGGCAAGCGCACCTGCACCTGCAGCAGCGCCTGCGGGTGAGGCCGCTCCCGCCGCCGCACCGACCGCCGCTCTTTAATCGCTCGCAACCGCACCGCTTTATAGAGGTCGTTCCGTCATGGCGCATACCGCAGTCGATCACCACGGACACCACCAGCCCGGTTTCGTCGAGCGCTGGTTTTTCTCGACCAATCACAAGGACATCGGCACGCTGTATCTGCTGTTCTCCTTCGTGATGTTCATCATCGGCGCGGCGATGAGCGTGGTGATTCGCGCCGAATTGATGCAGCCCGGATTGCAGTTCGTCAAACCCGAATTCTTCAACCAGATGACCACCGTGCACGCACTGGTGATGATCTTCGGTGGGGTGATGCCGGCTTTCGTCGGCCTGGCCAACTGGATGATTCCGCTGCAGATCGGCGCGCCGGACATGGCGCTGCCGCGCATGAACAACTGGTCGTTCTGGCTGCTGCCGGTGGCATTCACCTTGCTGTTGCTGACGCTGTTCCTGCCCGGTGGCGCGCCGGCCGGTGGCTGGACGCTGTACCCGCCGCTGTCCTTGCAGGGCGGCTACAACGTGGCCTTCAGTGTGTTTGCGATCCATGTCGCCGGCGTCAGTTCGATCATGGGGGCGATCAACATCATCGCCACCGTGCTCAACATGCGCGCGCCCGGTATCGATCTGTTGAAGATGCCGATCTTCTGCTGGGCCTGGTTGATCACTGCGTTCCTGCTGATCGCGGTAATGCCGGTGCTGGCCGGTGCGGTGACCATGTTGCTGACCGACAAGTTCTTCGGCACCAGCTTCTTCAATGCGGCCGGCGGCGGCGACCCGGTGATGTACCAGCACATCTTCTGGTTCTTCGGGCATCCCGAGGTTTACATCATGATCCTGCCGGCGTTCGGCGTGGTCAGCGAGATCATTCCGACCTTCAGCCGCAAGCCGCTGTTCGGCTATCAGGCGATGGTCTATGCGATCGCGGCGATCGCGTTCTTGAGCTTTATCGTGTGGGCGCACCACATGTTTACCGTGGGCATGCCGCTGGGTGGCGAAATCTACTTCATGTTCGCCACGATGCTGATCTCCATCCCGACCGGGGTGAAGGTGTTCAACTGGGTCAGCACGATGTGGAAGGGCTCGCTGACCTTCGAATCGCCGATGCTGTGGGCGGTGGCATTCGTGATTCTCTTCAGCATTGGTGGATTTTCGGGCCTGATGCTGGCGATCGTGCCGGCGGACTTCCAGTATCACGACACCTATTTTGTGGTCGCGCATTTCCATTATGTGTTGGTCACCGGTGCGGTATTCGCGTTGATTGCGGCGGTGTATTACTGGTGGCCCAAGTGGACCGGGCGCATGTACAACGAGGCCTGGGCCAAGTTCCATTTCTGGTGGACGATGGTGTTCGTCAATCTGTTGTTCTTCCCGCAGCATTTTCTAGGCCTGGCCGGCATGCCGCGGCGGATTCCCGATTACAACGTGGTGTTCGCCGACTGGAACCTGATCAGCTCGATCGGCGCCTTCGGCATGTTCGCCACGCCGTTCCTGATGGCCGGCATTCTGTTTGCTTCGCTGCGCAATGGCGCAAAGGCCGAGGCGCGCGCCTGGGAAGGCGCAAAGGGGCTGGAGTGGACGGTGCCATCGCCCGCGCCGGCGCATACCTTCACCGTGCCGCCGGTGATCAAGCCTGGAGATCTCGCGCATGAAGACATCGGTCACTGAATCCGCACCGCTGCCGGCTGTGGCACGTTTGCTCTCCGCTGCCGAACGGCAGGCGCAACAGCGCCGCGCCGTGCGCCGCACCGCGATCACGGTCGGCATCATCGCGTTGCTGATCTACGCAGGTTTCATCGCTTCGGGAGTCATCGGGCGGTGAGTACCCACGCGCCCGCGCCTGCACCGACTGCCGGCCTGTTCAAGCTGCTGGGCGTGGTGTTGGGTGTGTTTGTGCTGACGTTTTCGTTGGTGCCGCTGTACCGCATCGCCTGCGAGAAAGTGTTCGGAATTCGCATGGAGCGCGCGCCTGGCAGCACGCATGCGAGTGCGGGTGCGATCGCTGCAGGCGGCAAACGCACGGTGCGGGTGGAGTTCGATGCCGGGGTCAATTCCAAACTGCCGTGGACCTTTCATCCCGAGCAGATGACGATGGATGTGGTGCCGGGCGAACTCAACGAAGCCTTGTATTTCGCTCGCAACGACAGCGTGCGTGCGGTGGTCGGCAGTGCGGTGCCATCGGTCGCGCCGGCACGTGCGTCCGGATACTTCAACAAGACCGAGTGTTTCTGTTTTACCGCGCAGACCTTGCAGGCCGGCGAAACGCGCGACATGCCGCTGCGTTTCATCGTCGACCCTGCGTTGCCGCCGGAAGTCACCACGATCACCTTGTCCTACACGTTCTATCGCAACGACACCCTGACCTCGGAGTTGCAAGGCGGCGGCGCATCCAGCGCGCCGCGTGCGGCGCCGTAATCCTTTCTCCACACGCAGTACCGACACGGAAGCAACGCCATGGCCGACCACAGTCCCAATGCCGACGCGTATTTCGTCCCGAGCCATAGCAAGTGGCCGTTTGTCGGGTCGATTGCGATGTTCGTGATGATGATTGGCGTGGCCAGCTGGCTCAACGATGCGGCATGGGGACGTTGGACGTTCTTCGCTGGCGTTGCGATGTTGCTGGCGACCTTGTTCATGTGGTTTGGCGATGTCATCCGCGAATCCAATGCCGGGCACTACAACCGCCAGGTGGATGGGTCCTTCCGCATGGGGATGGTGTGGTTCATCTTTTCCGAGGTGATGTTCTTCTGCGCCTTCTTCGGTGCGTTGTTCTATACGCGTGTGCTGACGCTGCCCTGGCTGGGCGGCGAAGGCGATGGTGTAATGACCAACGAGCTGCTGTGGAATGGGTACTCCGCCGCGTGGCCGACCAACGGCCCGGGCACGATCGGCGGGCAGTTCCAGACCATCCCGGCGTGGGGCCTGCCGCTGATCAATACGTTGATCCTGCTCAGCTCTGGCGTGACCTTGACCATCGCGCATCATGCGCTCAAGGGCGGGCGGCGCGGCGCGCTGCTGGTGTGGCTCGGGTTGACCGTGCTGCTGGGTTGCGTGTTTTTGTTCCTGCAGGCGGAGGAATACATCCACGCTTACACCGAGCTCAATCTGACGCTTGGCTCCGGCATCTACGGCTCCACGTTCTTCATGCTCACCGGCTTCCACGGCATGCACGTGTTGCTGGGCACCATCATGTTGGCGGTGATGTGGCTGCGCGTGGCGCGCGGGCACTTCACCCGCGACAACCATTTCGCCTTTGAAGCGGCCGCGTGGTACTGGCACTTTGTCGACGTGGTGTGGCTGGCGCTATTCCTGTTCGTGTATGTGCTTTGAGGGCGGGGATTCGGGAATCGGGATTGGGGATTCGCAAGAGCGATCCGCTTTTGCTATTACGAATCCCCAATCACCAATCCCATCGGCCGCGTCAGCGGCCGAGCCCATGCGGCTTGATCCAGCCGGTGTAGATACCGAGAATCACCACCGCGATCAGCGCGACCGACAGACCGATGCGCCAGGTGAGTGCGTTGACGGTGCGCTTGGTCTCGCCGCGATCGGTGAGCAGGTAATAGAGACCTGCGCCCAGGTTCCATAGGATCACGATCAGGAAGGCGACAATCAGCAGCGTCTTGAGCGAATCGTTCACAACAGCCCCGGTGGTCGTCGGCGTGGTAACGGCATTGCACGCCTTTTTGCGTCGCTTGTCATGATGCGCAAGCACACGGCGGTGCTGGGCTGGTGTCTGGCGTTGCTGGTCAGCGCTGGTTTTGCGGCACTTGGGTACTGGCAGCTGCAGCGCATGCACAGCAAGCAAGCGTTATTGGAACGCGCTGCGCAGGTGCGCGAGATGCCGTTGACCTTGGTGCAAGCGTTAGCCACGCCGCACGCGCTGGCATGGGTGAGCGGAGACGTGCGTTTTCTGCCGCAGCAGGTGTTGCTGGACAACCAACTGCATGCCGGGCGCGCGGGTGTGCGCGTTTATCAACTTGCCGCGCCACAAGGCAGCGCAGGCACACTACTGATCGATCTGGGCTGGCTGCCGTTGCCGGCCAATCGGCAGTTACCGACGATAACGCCACTGCAAGGGACCCGGGCACTGCAGGGGTTGCTGAGTGCGCCGCCATCGGCCGGACTTGCGTTGGGGCCGGCATTGGCCCCCGCCGGTACGCCGCAGACCTGGCTGGCCACACGCCTGGATGCGCCGGCCCTGCGCAGTGCGTTTGGCAGGCGCGACATTTCGTCGCAGGTCTTGCGGCTGGATCCCGCCCTACCGGTTGGTTACGCACGCGATCTGGAGATGCTGCCGAACACGCTGCCACCCGCGCGGCACTTGGGTTATGCGGTGCAATGGTTCGGTCTGGCCGCAGCGGTATTGGTCACCGCGACGTTGTTGACTTGGCGTGCGCGTCGCCGCCGTCGACGCGGGCACTGACGCCTGCGGCATGAGAAAATCGCCGGCATGACCTCATCCACATCGGCCACGCTGCATTCGGTCAAACGCGGCCGCAGGATGCTGATTGCCCTGGCGGTGCTGTTCTTCGGCTCGATGTTGCTGGCCGGCGTGCTGCGCTTCTCCGGATGGCAGCCGGCATCGATGCGCAATCACGGCGAACTGCTCAAGCCGCCCGCCGACCTGCGCGCGTTGGTGCCGCTGCGCGCAGACGGGCAGCCGTATGCATGGACGCCTGCCGAACGCGTATGGCGCATCGCGCTCGCACCGCCCGCCAGTTGCACGCAGCAGTGCGTGACGCTGGCAGCCGAACTGGACAAGGTATGGCAGTTGCTCGGGCATCGTGCCGACAAGGTGGAGGTGTTGTGGGTTGGTACCCCGCCGGCCGGTCTGCCGCCGATGCCGGCCCTGCGTGTGCTGCGCGACGACGCGCGGCTGCGGAAGGCGTTACCGAGTGCCAACGATGCCGCCGGCGTGCCGGTGTATGTGATCGACCCCAACGGCTTCGTGATCCTGCGGTATGCCCCAGGGTTCGACCCGGCCGGCCTGCGCGCCGATCTGGTCAAGCTGCTGAAACTGATGTGAGCCCGTTTCGATGAATCTGTTTGCGCCACCGGCGTTGTTCCGCCACTTCCACCGCATGGCCTGGCTGGCGGCGTTGTTCACTGCGAGCACGATTTTGTTCGGGTCGTTCGTGCGCCTGTCCGATGCCGGCATGAGCTGCCCGGACTGGCCGACCTGCTACGGCCGCGTCACCTGGCCGCAGACCAGCGACGAAGCCAACACGCATGTGGCCAGCAAGATCCGTCCGTTGGAGTCGCACAAGGCCTGGCGTGAGCAGGTGCACCGCTTCCTGGCCGGCGCGCTCGGGGTGGAAGTGCTGGTGCTGTCGTTGCTGGCGGTGCGCCGCAGACGCATGGGCATTGCCCAGGTGGTGACTGCGGCGGTGCTGGTGGCGTTGTCGATCCCGCTGTACATGTCCGGCTGGCACACGCTGGCGTCCGGGGTGGCGATCGCGGGCGAAGCCATCCTGCTGCTGGCCGCGCTGCGCTGGAGCAATATCGATCTGGCGCGCGCGGCGGTGCTGACGCTGGCGGTGGTGATCTTCCAGGCGCTGCTGGGCATGTGGACGGTGACGCTGCTGCTCAAGCCGATTGTGGTGATGGGCCATCTGCTCGGCGGCATGCTGATGTTCTCGCTGCTGGTGTGGATGGCCTGGCGCGCGACGCATCTGCCGATCACGCTGGCCGACGCCTCGCGGCTGAAATGGCTGCTGCGCCTGGGCGTGGCGGTGCTGGGCCTGCAGATCGCGCTGGGCGGTTGGGTCAGTGCCAACTACGCGGCGCTGGCCTGCGGCGGCGGTAGCTGGTCGGCCGACAATTTCCCGCGTTGCGTGAGCCAATGGTGGCCGCCACACGACTTCCGCGAGGGCTTCACACTGTGGCGCGGGATCGGGGTGGATTACGAAGGCGGTGTGCTCGATGGCGCGGCGCGTATCGCGATCCAGATGGCGCACCGGTTGTGGGCGATTGCGACAGCGCTGTATCTGTGGTGGCTGGCCTGGCGCCTGTCGCGCTCGCCGGGCATGCGCGTGTGGGCCGGTGCGCTGGCGGTGCTGGTGGCGGTGCAGGTGACGCTGGGCATGCTCAACGTCAAGCTGGCGTTGCCGCTGGAAGTGTCGGTACTGCACAACGGCGGGGCGGTGGCATTGTTGTTCGTGCTGGTCTCGCTGCTGGCGCGGCTGCGCGCGCCGGAGTGAACATGGCTGTCAGCGCACGCGATTACTGGGATCTGACCAAACCCAAGGTGGTGGCACTGATCGTGTTCACCGCGTTGGTGGGCATGTTCCTGGCCATCCCTGATGTGCCGACGTGGCTGCAGGTGCGCACCGGTGCGTTGGGCTTTCTGGGCATCTGGCTGGCGGCATCGGCGGCGGCGGCGATCAATCAATTGCTCGATGCCAAGATCGATGCACAGATGGCGCGCACCTCTTGGCGCCCGCTGGTGGTGGGCAAGGTGCGGCCTTGGCAGGTGCTGCTGTTCGCCAGCGTGCTGATCGTGATTTCCATGACCATTCTGGTGGTCTGGGTGAATGTCATCACGGCGGTGCTGACCTTCGCTTCGTTGATCGGTTATGCAGTGATCTACACCGTGTACCTGAAGCGTGCGACCTCGCAGAACATCGTGATCGGCGGGCTGGCCGGCGCCACGCCGCCGATGCTGGGCTGGGCTGCAGTGACCGGTTTACCGACCACCGCCGACTGGATCAATGCCTCGCTGCTGGTGCTGATCATCTTCATCTGGACGCCGCCGCATTTCTGGGCGTTGGCGATCTTCCGTCGCGCCGATTACGCCAAGGCGGCGATCCCGATGTTGCCGGTGACCCACGGCGTGCCGCATACGCGCAGGCAGATCCTGGTGTACACGGTGCTGCTGGCGATCGTGACCCTGCTTCCCGTGGCGGTGGGCATGAGCGGGGTGTTCTATCTGGGCGGCGCGCTGGTGCTCAACGTGGTGTTTCTCTGGTACGCCTGGCGCATGCTCGACCCGCCGGATGAACTGTTCTCGATGAAGATGTTCGGGTATTCCATCGTGTATCTGATGGCGCTGTTCGCGTTCCTGATGGTGGATCACTTGGTGCTGCCGTGGGTCCGCTAGCGGCAGCGACAGGCAGCTGACGCCAGGAGCGGATGACAAAGCTGCTGGGCGGCCGCCGATGGCTGCGGCCAGTGCTCGGACGCGGCATGTACCAGTCGTACACGCAGGTCCCGAGCACGTTCAACATTCATTGGCCAACCGCCAACCGCGCACTACGCTCTGTCAGCCGCGCCAAGTCGCCGCGCAACTGCCTGCACGGTTGCGCAGGCTCAGCTCAGCCAGTTGGCGCACTCGCTGGTGTTCTTGCTGCCGCAGCTGGTCTGCATCTTCTGCTGAAGTCGTGTCAGCACCGCATTGCCTTGCTGGTGATGCTGTTTGCCCCAAGTCTTGAGTGCAGCGCCCAGCGTTGCGAAGCGCTGCCGGGTGCGTTGGCGATAGCCATCGGGTTGCCCGGCCAGCTCGCCGATCACCTGCGTTGCAGCTGCTTCGATGCCGGCGGTGTCGTCGGGGCTGAGCCGGATCAGGCCATCCACATACATCACGCCCCACTGCACGCGGGTGGCGGGTCCTTGTGCACCCTCGTAGGCCTTCTTGAGCCAGGACAGCGCGGTCTTTTTATCGCCGCGTTGTTCGGCCAGATCGGCCAGTTCGGGCATGTAGTAGTACGGCGTCTTGCTGCGTGCCAATTCGGCCAGCAGCAGCTGCTCGGCGCCGCTGCCATCGCCTACTTCGCTCAGTAGCGCCGCGGCCGTGCTGATGGTGGATTGGCGCTCTTCGTCGGTCTTGGCGGTGTCGGTGGCCCATTGCACGCGTTGCTGCACGGTGTCGACCACGGTTTTGGGGAGTGGTGGTTGCGGGCCTTTCGCTTCGGTTTCGGTGGGCTGGCCTTGCGCCAGGCGTGCCAGCTGGATCTGTGCGTAGGCAGTGCCCAGCCGGTCGGCGATCGGCAGCGCGGTGTCGGCATAGACCTTGTCCAATGCCAGATTCAGCGCGTTGGACAAGGTGGCGCGCTCGCCGGCATCGCTGCTGGCAGCGGCGACCAGACGCGCGGGAACGTAGGTCAGCGTGCCGAGATTGGCGCGTACTTCTGCCGGATCGGCCAGTACCGATTCCAGCAGGGTGCGAGCAGCCGGAGTCGGGGCGGGAGGCTCCTTGGCCGCCGCAATCGCTGCCAGCGCGAAGCTGCGTTGCAGGGCCGGCTGCGGGGCCGATTTGGACAGGCGCGTGAGCACATCGACCGCCTCATCGGGTTTGACGAGCCGATCGTCGGTGCCCCAGGCGTAATTGCCGAGCACGGCCCAGTCGTCCGCGCTGAGTCGCTGCGGGGTCTGCAATGCGGTGTCGAGCAGTTGCTTGGCGGTGCTGGTGCTCTTGGCTGCCACGCGCAGCACATCGGCCAGGCGCGCGTTGTCGGCGTCGCCGGCCAGGCGGGTGATCTCGCTGCGATCCGGGCGCAGCACGATGATGGTCGGGTAGCCCTTGATGCCGAAGCGCTCGCCCCAGGCCTGCGCGCCTTCGGAATCGCCATCCAGGTGCACCGCCACGAATTGCTGGGTGCGGGCAATGAAGGCCGGGTCCTTGAACAAGGTGGCCTTCAGACGATTGCACGGCGGGCACCAGGCCGCACCCCAGTACAGCAGGATCGGCTTTCCGCTTTCCTTGGCCTCGACAAACGCGTCTTCCACATCGCCCTCGCGCCAGGCGATGCTGGACGCTGGGGCAGGCGTGGTCGTTGCCTTGGTCTGCGCGGGTGCCGATGGCGTCGCGGGCTTGTCGCAGGCAGTCAGGGTGGCGAGTACCGCCAGCAGCACGATCAAGGACGGGGAAGGGCGTCGGAACGACAGCGTCATGGCAATCACCGATTGGGGGCGGCAGGGGGACGATCAAGCACTCTAGCGAGCTGTGCCTTGCCAACCATGCGACAGCTCATGACGCTTGTCCATCTGCTTAGAACCCGCTCCGAGCTGCAATGCGAAGTGCCATCACGTGGAGCGTCGTGGCTTGGCGTGGGAGGCAGATGCAACCCGCCGACAGCAGGCAGGCATCTGTAGGCCACGCAGCGCGAGTCGCGCCTGCGCGTAAGCGATCAGACCACCGCAGTGCAGTGATCGTCTCGCTCAGTGACCACCGGCACCGGCTTGCGGCTCGTTCGGTGCGGTACGTGCATAACGTGCGGCAACGAACGCGCAGACGATCAGCTGCAGCTGGTGGTACAGCATGATCGGCAACACGATCGCACCCAGGCCGCCGCCGGCGAACATCACCTTGGCCATCGGCACGCCGGTGGCCAGGCTCTTCTTGGAGCCGCAAAAGACGATCGCGATCTCGTCGGCGCGGTTGAAGCGCAGGCGGCGCGCGATGAAGGTGATCGAGAGCATCGCAACGGCCAGTAACAGCGCGGCCGCACCGAGTACGGCGAGCAGGGCCGGCAACGGCGTCTTCTGCCACAGCCCTTCGTTCACCGACGCGCTGAAGGCGGTGTAGACCACCAGCAGGATGGTGCCCTGGTCGGTGTAACGCAGCACGGCGCGATGCCGTTCGACCCAGCCGCCGATCCACGGACGCAGGAAATGCCCGGCCAGGAACGGCACCAGCAGCTGTAGCATGATCTTGCCGATCGCCTCGGCCGGGTGCGCCATCGCGCCTTGGCTGCCGACCAACAGACCCATCAACAATGGCGTCAGAAACACGCCCAACAGGCTGGAAAGCGAGGCTGCACAGACGGCGGCCGGCACGTTGCCGCGCGCCATCGAGGTGAAGGCGATCGACGATTGCACCGTGGATGGCAGCGCGCACAAAAACAACAGGCCGACATACAGCTCCGGTGTCAGCGCCAGATGCGCGAGCGGTTTGGACAACACCCCGAGCAGTGGAAACAGCACGAAGGTGCAGGTCAGGATCACCAGATGCAGGCGCCAATGCAGCGCGCCGGCCTTGACTGCCTCACGCGACAACCGCGCGCCGTGCAGGAAGAACAACGCGGCGATCGCCACATCGGTGACATCGTCCATGATCGCGGCAGCCGTGCCGTAGACCGGCAGAAACGAGGCGAGCGTGACCGTGCACAGCAGCGCGAGGGTGAATGGATCAATGCGCAACCGCGCCAGCAGCTTCTTCATCGAGGTCCCGGAGAGTGCGCGCCAAGGCGCGTGGTGCGCGTCATTCTACGACGCGTGCTCGCTTGGCACCGCACACGACAGCGTGACCTAATCCCATCGCGGCAACCCGCCCTACAACGCAGCGAGCGCCTTGAACAGCTCGCGCAGCTCGTATTTGTCGGTGTCGTCCAGCCCTTGCGCGCGCTGCTTGTCCTGTAGTTCGTCCAGGCGCTGACGCAGCAATTGCTTGTCCAGTTGCGCTACGACGTCGTGCAACTCCATCGCCCAACTGTGTTCGTCGCCGGGCAAGACCTGTGCGGCAAGTTTCTGCAGCGCGGCCTGTTCTTCGCGTTCGGCGAAGTGTTCCAGCAGGGCGCCGGTGCTGATTTCCGGGCGTTGCCGCACCAGCGCCAGCAGCTCCATCAACAGGTCGATGCCGGGCAGGCGCAGGCCGGAAAAGTCGTGATCGCCTTCCAGGCTCATCGCCAGCGACGGCTGTTGCAGCAGGATCGCAATCGAGGCGCGCACCAGGCTGCGTTTTTGTGCGGGCGCGCCCATGCGTGCGGGCGGCCGCCCTTGTGGCATGGACGTTTGCGTGGAGGTGCTGGCGCCCACACCGGTCAGGCGCGACAGTTCCTGCCTCATCAGATCGCCGAACGCGCCTTCGGGAATCTGCGCCAGCATCGGCTTGGCGCGTTCGGCCAGCCGGGCCTTGCCGTCGAGCGTGTGCAGGTTGATCTCGCGCGACATCTCGTCGAAGAAGAACTGCGACAGCGGCGTGGCCTGTTTCAGGCGCTGATCGAAGGCCTGCGCGCCTTCCTTGCGCACGATGGTGTCCGGGTCTTCGCCATCGGGCAGAAACAGAAAAAACGCCTGGCGGCCGTCCTTCATGCGCGGCAGCACCGATTCGAGCGCGCGCCACCCGGCCTTGCGGCCGGCGTTGTCGCCGTCGAAACAGAAATACACATCCGGTGCGTTGCGAAACAGCAGTTCGGCATGTTCGGGTGTGGTTGCCGTGCCAAGCGTGGCCACCGCCTGGGTGACGCCGAACTGGAACAGCGAGACCACGTCCATGTAGCCCTCCACCACGATCAGCCGCTCGATCTTCTGATTGGCCTGGCGCACCTGCCACAGGCCGTACAACTCGCGGCCTTTGTGGAACAGCGCGGTTTCCGGCGAATTGAGGTACTTCGGGCCGGGGTCGCGGCCATCGGCCGGCGCGCCCATGATGCGTCCGCCGAAGGCGATCACGCGGCCGCGGCGGTCGAAGATCGGGAACATCACCCGGTCACGGAACTTGTCGTAGACGTGGCCGCGATCGTTCTTGGAAAACAGGCCTGCGCGTTCGAGCACGCTCATGCGGCGCGCATCGGTGCCCAGGGTGTCCTTCAATGCGCTGTAGCCATCGGGCGCGTAGCCGATCTGGAAGCGCGCGCGGTTGTCGGCATCCACGCCGCGTCCGTCCAGATAGTCGCGGGCGCGCTCGCTGCCCTCGAGCTGACGCTGGAAGAACTGCGTTGCCGCTTCCAGTGCCGAATACAACTCGCGGCTGTCGTCCTGCTGCTGCGGCGTGCGCTGCTGGGTCTCGCGTGGGATCTCCATGCCGGCGCGCTTGGCCAGCTCGTCGACCGCATCGAGAAATTCGAGGCGGTCGTAATTCATCAGAAAACTAATTGCGGTGCCGTGCGCGCCGCAGCCGAAGCAGTGATAGAACTGCTTGGTCGGCGAGACCGTGAACGAGGCCGAGCGCTCGTCATGGAACGGGCAGCGCGCCGAATATTCCTTGCCCTGACGCTTGAGCGGCACGCGACCGCCCACCACCTCGACGATGTCGGTGCGTGCGAGCAGTTCGTCGATGAATGCGTCGGGGATGCGGGCCATCCCGCTAGGATATCCCAGCCGCTGGCGCTCGCCGGCTTCAGCGAACGAAGGCCCTTAGAGAGCGAATGCCCTCAGTGCGCGACTGTGTGCAGCCTTGCCACACACACGGCACAAGCCGCGCCGGGCGCAATCAACTGCGTGCTGGCGTTTCCGGCTGCGGCGTGACGCTCGGTTCGTCGACCGCCGGCGGCAGGTTGTCCGTATCCACCCCGGCCTCGCGCAGCTTGCGGTGCGAGCGCACGCGCTCGTCGATCACGGCGGTCAGCAAGGCGCCGACGAAGAACACCACCGAGGCGTAGTACATCCACACCAGCAGGATCACCAAGGTGCCCATCGAGCCATACGCGCTGCCGGGTGCCGCCTTGGCGATGTACAGGCCGATGCCGTAGCGCCCCAGTGCAAACAACAACGCGGTGATGACGCCGCCGACAAAGGCCTGCCGCCAGTTGACGGTACGGTCGGGCAGATAGCGATACAGAAAGGCGAAGGCGAGCGAATACAGCGCCAGGGTGGTGACATACCCGATCGCCGGCAGCACCGACGGCAGGCGTGCGAACACTACCTGCAGCGCGGTGGTCGCGATCATCGACACGATCAACAAGAAGCCCAGCGCCAGGATCACGCCGAACGAGAACACGCGCTTCTTCAGCCATGCCACGACGCCTTCCAGACGCTCCTTGTCGGTGCGAAAGATCAGGTTTAATGCGTTCTGCAACTGCGCAAACACCGCGGTGGCGCCGATGAACAGCAACAGCGTGCTCCACAGGCCGGCCAGCGAGCCCACGCCGGGTTGATCGGTGGCATTGCGGATCACCGTGTCGGCGACTTCCGCTGCGCTACCGCCGGCCAGTTGCGCAATCTGCTGCACCAAGGCTTCCTGCGCAGGCGGATACAGCGATGCAGTCAGCCACAGCAGCAACACCAGCAGCGGTGCCAGCGACAGCAAGGCGTAGAACGACAGCGACGCGGCCTGCGTCATCACGTCGATCTCGAGAAAGCGATTGAGCAGTGCCATCGGCAGGCTGCGTTGCAGGCGGCCCAGATGCTTCTGCAGGTGTTCGGTTGAGAGCTTCGTCACCGGCGGGGGAAATCCTTGGGCATACCGTGATGCGTGCAGGGGTTAGAGGACGAAACCGGTATGCGGAATGCTTCGCCCGCGCCTGCATTGGCGGACCTGTTCTAACAGGGCCGAATCGAAGGTCTGGTGAAAGCGGGCGCTGGATGTCGCGCGATGTGGTGCGCACGATGCGGCACCGAGATCCCTGCTTGCGCGGAGATCTGTATTGCCCTGGCAATCAAGCACAGGGCAATGCGCAAGGCAGACTTCAGCCTGCCAGACTCTTCTTGACCAGGGCCGAGACCAGGCCCATGTCGGCCTGACCGGCCAGCTTGGGCTTGAGCGCGCCCATCAGCTTGCCGATGTCGGCGGGGCTGCTGGCACCGGTTTCTGTAATCGCAGCCTGGATGGCGGCGACGATCTCGGCTTCGCCCATCTTGGCCGGCAAATAGCGCTCGATCACCACGATCTCCTCGCGCTCGATCTGCGCCAGGTCTTCGCGCGCGGCGGCTTCGAACTGGGTGACCGAGTCCTTGCGTTGCTTGACCATCTTGTCGAGCACGGCGATCACGGCCGCATCGTCCATCTCGATGCGCTCGTCCACTTCCTTCTGCTTGATCGCGGCATTGATCAGCCGGATCACGCCCAGGCTGTGCTTGTCGCCGGATTTCATGGCGGCTTTCATGTCATCGGTGAGCTGCTGCTTGAGGGGCATGCGGTGACTCCTGAGGTTGCGTGTTGAAAAAGACCAATACAAAAAGCCGGCGACGCTTGCGCGTGCCGGCTCTTGGGTTCGATCCCGATGAGCCGCGCCTTCAGCGCATGCCCACCGGCAGGGAACCGCGTTCGACGCGTTCGATCAGTACAAGCGCTGGCGCTTGGTGACGTCGCGCGAGGAACGACGCAACTGGCGCTTCACAGCAGCGGCAGCCTTGCGCTTGCGCTCCTGGGTCGGCTTTTCATAGAACTCGCGCTTGCGGGTTTCGGCCAGCACGCCGGCCTTTTCGCAGGTGCGCTTGAAACGGCGGAGCGCAAATTCGAAGGGCTCGTTCTCGCGGACTTTAACGCTGGGCATGGGTTCTCCAGATAATGGGATTTCCGTCCGGGAGCCCCGGGCGGGTGCGAGCGGACTCGCGTGACGGAATTTCCGGGTTGCCCCGGCGAGCCGCGCATTATAACGACTTGCCAACGACCTGCAAGCCCCCTGCAAGATTTGCTTCTGCAGGCCTATGAACGCATGGGTTTGGGCCCGATCCGGCAGCGATCACACGGCGGCGCAGCATATCGCCCCTGGCCGATCTGCGCAGCGCAAAAGCTGCGAAAATAGGCCGCATGTGCCTGTCTACCGAGTTGCCGTGAAAGTTCTTGGGATCGAATCATCCTGTGATGAGACCGGCGTGGCGGTCTACGACACCGCGCTGTCCGGCGTGCCGGCACTACGCGCGCATGCGGTCTACAGCCAGATTGCGCTGCATGCCGAATACGGCGGGGTGGTGCCGGAACTGGCCAGCCGCGACCACGTGCGCAAGTTGCTGCCGCTGATCCGCCAGACCCTGGGCGAGGCCGGGTTGCGCATCGACGAACTCGATGGCGTGGCCTATACCGCAGGCCCGGGCCTGGTGGGCGCACTCCTTGTAGGTGCCGGTGTGGCGCGCTCGCTGGCCTGGGCGCTGGACGTGCCGGCGATCGGTGTGCATCACATGGAAGGTCATCTGCTGGCGCCGTTGATGGAAGACGACCCGCCGCAGCCGCCGTTCGTGGCGCTGCTGGTCTCTGGCGGCCACACCCAACTGGTGTCGGTCAAGGCGCTGGGGTGTTACGAAGTGCTCGGCGAAACGCTGGACGATGCAGCCGGCGAGGCCTTCGACAAGACCGCCAAGATGATGGGCCTGCCGTATCCGGGCGGCCCGCAGCTCGCTGCCCTGGCCGAAACCGGCACATCGGGACGCTATAAATTCTCGCGACCGATGACCGACCGGCCCGGCCTGGATTTCAGTTTCAGCGGGCTCAAGACCCAGGTGCTGCTGGCCTGGCGCGGCAGCGACCAGTCCGACACCACGCGCGCGGACATCGCACGCGGGTTCGAGGATGCGGTGGTGGAGACGCTGGCGATCAAGTGCCTGCGCGCGCTGGACGCGGCCGATTGCAACACGCTGGTGGTGGCCGGTGGCGTGGGCGCCAACAAGCGCCTGCGCGCGCGGCTGCAGGAGGCGGCGCAGCGGCGCGGCGGCCGCGTGTGCTTCCCACGCCCGGCCCTGTGCACCGATAACGGCGCGATGATCGCCTTCGCCGGTGCGCTGCGGCTGGAGGCCGGCGAGCGCGCCGATGCGGCGGTGCATGTGACGCCGCGCTGGGATATGGCTGGGCTGCCGCCACTCGTGGCGGCGCGGGATTCGGGAGTTGGGATTGGGGATTCGTAAAAGCCCGTTCCTTCGCTTGATGTGTTCCGCTCTTGCCAATCCCCAATCCCCAATCCCCAATCCCCAATCCCCAATCCCCAATCCCCAATCCCCAATCACGGCTCCCATGGACAAAGTTTTTATCGAAGGCCTGGAAATCGATGCGCTGATCGGCATCTACGACTGGGAGCGGCGCATCCGCCAGACGCTGCGGTTCGATCTGGAGATGGGGTTCGACAACCGCATTCCGGCGGCCAGCGACGACATTGCCGACACGCTGAACTACAAGGCGGTGAGCAAGCGGCTGATCGAGTTCGTGCAGGCCTCTGAGTTCGGGCTGGTGGAAACGCTGGCCGAACGCTGTGCGGCGATCGTGCTGGACGAGTTTGGGGTGCACTGGCTGCGGCTGAAGCTGAGCAAGCCGGGTGCGGTGCGCGGGGCGCAGGCGGTGGGGGTGATCATCGAGCGCACGCGCGTTTCTGCTGACGTGCCACCTTCTCTATAGGGTGTATCCGCTCCCTGGCCTTACAGTAGCGCTCGGTCTTGTCGTCGGCTGGGCCGTCTAGAGGTTCTGGGCGCCCACCGATGGCAGGTATTGAACGGTTGCGGTGGCGCTGGAGCGACTGCAAGGCAGGTCGTCATTTTGCCGTCCAACGTCTGCCAACGGGGCTGAACATCAGCCTGAACAGGCAGAAGAGTTGCATCCTCGCGGTCGCGTCAGGCTAGAATTGACGGCCATGTAAACGTTTTCTCAAGGATCTCATGGCTGCTGATCGCATCGAAACCCTGATTGCCCAGATGACCGTCGAAGAGAAGGTCGGACAGTTGGGTGTGTTCGCCGACATGGTGCGGCCGTTCGCGCCGGACGTGAATCCCGAAGCCAATGTGCTCAACGCCGACGAGGTGCTGCAGCAGGTCCGGCAGGGCCGGGTCGGCTCGCTGTTCAATGGTGTTGGCGCCGCGCTGGGCGTACAGATCCAGAAAGTGGCGGTGGAAGAAAGCCGTCTGGGCATCCCGGTGATCCTGGCCGCCGATGTGATCCACGGCATGCGCACGGTGTTCCCGATTCCGTTGGGCGAGGCGGCCAGCTTCGAGCCGGAACTGGCCGAGCGCACCGCGCGCGCCACCGCGATCGAAGCGACCGCCGCTGGCCTGCACTGGACCTACGCACCGGCGGTGGACATTGCGCGCGATCAGCGCTGGGGCCGTGGCGCAGAAGGCGCCGGCGAAGACGTGTTGCTGGGCGCGGCGTTTGCCGCCGCCCGCGTGCGCGGTTTCCAGGGCAGCGATCTCAAAGCCGCCGATTCGCTGTTGGCCACGCCCAAGCACTTTGCCGCCTATGGCGCAGTGGCGGCGGGCATGGAATACAACACCGTGGACATCGCACCGCAGACCTTGCGCGATGTGCATCTGCCGCCGTTCAAGGCTGCCTTCGATGCCGGCGCATTGACCGTGATGTCCTCGTTCAACGACATCAACGGCGTACCGGCCAGCGCCAACCATGAGTTGCTGACCGAGATCCTGCGTGGCGAATGGCAGTTCCCTGGCGTGGTGATTTCCGACTACACCGCCGACATGGAATTGATCGCGCACGGTTACGCCACCGATGAGCGCGATGCGACCAAAAAAGCCTTCCTGGCCGGTCTGGATCTGAGCATGCAGAGCGGCTTCTATGCCGCGCATCTGCCGTCGTTGGTGGAAAGCGGCGAGGTGCCGATGGCCACGCTGGATGCCAGCGTGCGTCGCATGCTGCAGCTCAAAGAAGCGATCGGCTTGTTCGACAATCCGTATCGCTCGCTGGATCCGGCACGCGAAGCCGATACCGCGCATCTGCCGGCGCACGATGCGTTGTCGCGCGATGCGGCGCGGCGTTCGATCGTGTTGCTGAAGAACGAAGGCGCAGTGTTGCCGTTGAAGAAAAGCGGACAGCACATCGCGCTGATCGGGCCGTTCGTGCAGGACCGCGAGAACATCGAGGGCTGCTGGACGCTGTTCGGCGACAAGGATCGCTACGTGACCCTGGAGCAGGGCGTGCGTGCGGTGGTTGGTGGCGAGCATCTGAGCGTGGTGCCGGGCTGCGGCCTGGAAGAGGCGCTGCCGGGCGGGATTTCCGCCGCCATCGATGCGGCGCAGGCCGCCGATGTGGTGGTGCTGGCGCTGGGCGAGCCGCAGCGGTTCAGTGGCGAGGCGCAGTCGCGCACCGAGATCGTGTTGCCGCCGGCGCAGCAGGCGCTGGCCGAAGCCATTGCCGCCACTGGCACACCGATGGTGGTGTTGTTGCGCAATGGGCGCGCGCTGGCATTGAGCGGTGCGGTACGCGATGCCGATGCGATTGCAGTGACCTGGTATCTGGGCACGCAGACCGGCACCGGCGTGGCCGATGTGTTGTTCGGCGACTACAACCCGTCTGCGCGTCTGCCGATCAGCTTCCCGCAGGTGACCGGGCAGCAGCCGTATTTCTACAACCATCTGCGCACCGGCCGCCCGGAATTGCCGACCTTGTCCGAATACAAGGCACGCTGGCGCGAGATGCCCAACGAGCCGTTGTATCCGTTCGGCCACGGCTTGAGCTACACCACCTTTGCGTATGCACAGCCGCAGCTGAGCAGCGCGCAGCTCGGCTGGGACCAGACCCTGACCATCACCACGCGCGTCACCAATACCGGCCGCGTGGCCGGCGAAGAAGTGGTGCAGCTGTATGTGCACGATCGCGTGGCCAGCCGGGTGCGTCCAGTGCGCGAACTCAAGGGGTTCCGCAAGGTGTTGTTGCAGCCCGGCGAAAGTACGGACGTGGTGTTCACCCTGGCGCGCGACGCACTGGCCTTTACCAACCACAAGAATATGTTTGGCGCCGAGCCGGGCGTGTTCGATGTATGGGTGTGCGCCTCGGCCAAGAGTGGCGAGGCGGTGACGTTCGAGTTGCTGGAAGCCTGAAAGCGTGCCCTCCGAGGAAGCCGGTGCGTTTGGAGCCGCCGCTTTCGGTTGACCGTATGTCTAATGGCTGGTCATCACCAGTTTGCGCTGCTGCGGTTGTCAGCAAGAGCGTTGCGTTTGGCCAAGCCGACGCAATGCAGCGCAAATCGCCACCCAAGCAATTCGTTTGATCGTCACCATCGCCAGCGCTCAACGAGCGCATGGCGATGGTGCGAGTCATCACTCAGTGCTGCTACTTGACGCAGCACGCAGTGGCGCAGCGATCCAGGCGATGCACCAACTTACGCATCGTTCTCGACTGCGGCTTTGCTCTTGGGTGTCAGCTTGAGCAAACGCCCGG
Organism: Xanthomonas sp. NCPPB 2933; assembly: GCF_056725225.1. NCBI lineage: Bacteria > Pseudomonadati > Pseudomonadota > Gammaproteobacteria > Lysobacterales > Lysobacteraceae > Xanthomonas > Xanthomonas sp. NCPPB 2933. Next base: position 4,868,988 of record NZ_CM161518.1, on the reverse strand, counting down.
TGCTGCCACTGGCTTCGTCTTCCAGCAACCACAGCGCGCCATCCGGCCCTTGTTCCACCTCGCGGATACGTGCGCCCATGTCGTAGCGGGCCACTTCGCGCGGCTGATCGCCGAGCGAGACCTGCACCAATGCCATCGACGACAACCCGCCGATGAAGCCGTTGCCGCGCCATGTCGGGAACTGCTTGCCGCTATAGATCACAAAGCCGGCCGGCGAGATCACCGGTGTCCAGCTGATCTTGGGCGCGGCGAATTCCGGGCGGGTGTTGTGATCGGGAATCGGGGTGCCGTCGTAGTTGTCGCCATTGGAGACGATCGGGTAACCATAGTTGGCGCCGCGCTGGATCAGATTCAGCTCATCGCCGCCCATTGGGCCCATCTCGTGTTCCCACAAGCGGCCCTTGCTGTCGAATGCGATGCCCAGGATGTTGCGATGGCCCAGCGACCACACCTGTGCGGCCACGCCGCCTTGCGCAACGAACGGGTTATCGGCTGGCACGCTGCCGTCGTCGTTGAGGCGGATCAGCTTGCCCAGATTGGCCTTCATGTCCTGCGCGGGGGTGAATTTCTGCCGTTCGCTGGAGCTGATCCACAGTTTGCCGGCCTGATCGAATGCCAGCCGATGCCCGAAGTGCCCATTGCCGGTGACCTTGGGGTCCTGACGCCAGATCACCTTGAAGTCCGACAGCGTGCCGCCGCCGGTGGCATCCAGGGTCAGTTTGGCCCGCGCCACGGCGCCGCCGCGTGTATCGCCTTCGCCAGGTTCGGCGTAACTCACATAGACCAGGCCATTGCGGGCAAAGCGCGGGTGCGCGAGCACATCGCCAAAGCCGCCCTGGCCACCGTAGGCCACGGTCGGTATGCCGGTGATGGCGCTTTTGCGCTTGGTCTTGGGGTCCAGCCGCATCAGCGAGCCACGTTTTTCGCTGACCAGCAAACTGCCGTCAGGCAGGAAGGTCATCGCCCAGGGTTCGTCGAAATCGGCAACGGTGGTGGCCTGGAATGGCCACTGCGCCTTGGGAATGGCCGCTGCAGGTGCGGCGGCGGGCGCGGCAAATGCGGCGCCGGTGGTGAACAGCGTGGCCGAGCAGGCCAGGGCAAGCAGACGTCGGACAGACATGTGGTCCTCCAGGGGATAGGGCGCGGTGACGCTGCAGCCCTCCCGCAACGTGTCCCGCGTCGGGTTTTCAAGTACCTTACACGACGCCTTCGAGGCCGCCTTGTTGTAGATCACTTTCTCTGTGAGACGTGTGCGTCCCACCTTCCTGCTCCACCATGAAAAGGAGTTTCCATGGCTGCCACGCAAAAAACCTCACCTGCTTTTATCGCCGCATCCTGGGCCGCATTGCTGCTGGGCAGCGCTGCCTACCTGATCGGGTTGTGGAATGCGCAGATGATGCTCAACGAGAAAGGCTACTACTTTACGTTGCTGCTGTTTGGCTTGTTCGCATCGGTGTCGTTGCAGAAGAGTGTGCGTGACCGCGCGGACGGTATTCCGGTGACGGGACTGTATTACGCGATCTGCTGGTTCTCGCTGATCATCGCACTGCTGCTATTGGCGATTGGCTTGATCAACGCGACCTTGTTGCTCAGTGAGAAAGGCTTTTACGCGATGGCGTATGCATTGAGTCTGTTCGGTGCGGTTGCGGTGCAGAAGAACACGCGCGATGCGATGGATGTCGACAACAGGTTGCCTATTTCGCGCGCGGCACCGCCGCCACTGGACTGATGCCTGACCCACACGCTGATACAACAACGCCACCTAGACGGTGGCGTTGTTGTTTTCAGGGCTTTGACTTGCTGTCGCCGGTGACAAAGTCTGTCGCGTTTTCCCAGGCACGCTTGACTGCGTGACGGGCCTTGCTCCAGCTCAAACCTTCGGTGCCGCGATTGGCTTCCCATTCGCGGTGCAATTCGGCTTCTACCTGGTCATAGGCACGCGCGTTTTCACGGATACGTGCTTCATGTCCTGCCAGATAGGCACCCTCGTAATCTTCGTAACGGTCACCTTCGGTGTAATACGGCTCTTCGGTGAAGCGCTCGCGCCAATAGTTGGATACGTTCTGGCTGCGGTCTTCGTCCGGCGCACGGCCTGGAATCTGATACGGCACGTTCATGCTCGTCTCCATGGTGAATGTGCCATCTACCGTAGGTGGGCAGGTGTTAAATCCGTTGCCAGGGCAGGTGAGGAGGGCATCAAGGCGTCGGTTCGCGATGAGTGCGGTAAAACCGGTCCCGCTTGCGATGCTGAAACCAAGGCCTTTGCAATTGGCGGGCTGTCGCCCGTCTCCGACCGTATTCAAGTCGCCGCCGATGCGGCCTCGTAGGGCAATGGTGTTGCACCCGCAGCCACCAGGCTGGTTTCGGCATGCAGCAGCGATGGCTCGTCGGCATCGATGATCACCAGGACGCGCCCGGCCTGAATTTCCTCTTCGAACTGGCGACGGATCGGATCGGGTACGGTGGCCCCGATCAGTGCAGACGACCAGGTGCCGACCAGCGCGCCTGCCAGCGCCATGACGCCGGCCCCGGCAATGGTGAGGCCGATGGGAGGCACTGCGATGGCAACCAGACCGGCGACCAGGCCTGCGGCACCGCCCGTCGCGGCGCCACGCGCGGCAGCGGGAAGAAAATCGGTCTTGGCATTCTTGCGCTCGTCGGGCACGTCTTCCAGCTCGATATCCGAACGGGCAATCAGCGACAGTGCATCGTTGTCGATGCCTGCGCTGCGTGCGGCCTGCATGACGCGTTGCGCACTAGCGATATCGGGTGTGCTGTAGACACGGCGCAGTTTCATCGCAAACTCCCATGCAGGTGAGAGCTGCAGCGTTGGGCGCGTGGGGTTAGGTGTGCGTGAGCCCTGCGCGAGTGTGTTGCGAAACTCTTAGACCTGCTTGCGTGGGAACAGATAAAACGCCCAGCCCACCAGCAAGGCGATGCCGGCGGCGGCCAGATTCTGCCAGCTGGCACTGGCCAGCAGGCCAAGCGACAACAGCAGTGCGGCGATGGGAATGGCTGGCCCACCCGGTAGACGCAAGGTGTCGGTACGTTGCCGGTAACGACGCGCCAGCACGATGACCGCTGCAGCCGTGCCGATATACGCAAACAGCCGCGTGACCATCGACAACAGCGCCAGCTGCGTGAACGACCCGGACAACGCCAATCCAAGCGACAACACGCCTTGGGTGATCACTGCCGCTGCAGGGGTGTGGAAGCGCGGATGCACGCGCGCCAGAAATGCCGGGCCATACCCATCTTGTGCGAGCGCGAACAAAAAGCGTGGCCCGAGCATTACCGTGTTGCTGGTGGTGCCGAGGATGGAAATGGTGGCGCCAACGGTAAGGATCAGCGCCAGCGCTTCGCCACCGAAGCGGCTTGCGGCATCGGCCAACGGTGTAGGCGAGGCGGCAAGATTGGGCAGCGTGCCTTGTGCGACGACTTGTACTGCTGCATAGATCAGTGTCACCACGATAATCATGGTGATCAAGGCGAACGGCACATCGCGGCGTGGGTTGCGGTATTCGCCAGCGGCCGCCGGAATGTTTTCGAATCCTGCATAGGCGAACAGCAACAACAAGGCGGCTTCGCCAAGATTGCCCAGGTCGCGCAGATCCGGTGTGTTGCCGGCGAAGGCCCACGACCAATCTACATAGAACAGGCCGATTGCCACGAACAACAGCAGCGGCACCAGCTTGCCGATCACCAGGGCGATGCCAGTGCGCGCGGCCGATTTCACTCCGATCACATTGATGGCGGTGAGCAATCCCAATGAGCCGACCACCACCAGCAGACGTGCCCACTGCTCGGTGGCGACGGTCGGCCAGAACCGCGCGACCGCGTCGGCCAGGCCGTTGCTCAATGCGGCTGCCGAACTGATGCGGGTGAGCCAGATCATCCAGCCGATCTGAAAGCCGACGAAGGGGCCGAACGCCTCGCGCGTGTACAGATAACTACCGCCTGGCGTATCGAAATAACTCGCCGCCTGCGCATAGCACAACACCAGCAAGGCCACCGCCAAGCCGGCCAGCATCACCGCCCACAGGCTCATTGGCCCCAACAATGCGGCAGTGGCTGCCGGCAGCAGATAGATGCCGCTGCCGATCACGTCGTTGATCGACAATCCGACGATCTGCCAACGGCTGACGACGCGCACCAGGCCAGTGGAATCGGGAGCAGGAACCGGTGTGTTCATCGTGCGGCGTCCTTCAACTTGGGCAGCTGCCACTGTGCTTGCAAGCGTGCGTATTCGGCACGCGGCAACAGCACGAACAGCGGTTTGTCGTCGGGCTTCAACCAGGCCAGCAGGCGTTGCATATCGGCCGGCGCCATGGCAGTGCAACCGGCGGTGAACTGGCCTGGCGTGCGCCACAGATGGGCGAAGATGCAGCTGCCATGACCGGGGATCGCGTTGGGGTTGTGCGCGATCACAAAGCCCTCGCTGTAACGTGCATCGCCGGGATGTTGCAGATCCAGCCGCATCGGTTCGGTCGAGCCGGCCACTGCGGCCTCACCGACCTGGGCGGCATCGACGATGCGGTTGTACAGCGGCGAACTCGGTACATCCATGCAGTAGTTGGTGGCGGTCATCGCCTGGTACGGCATCGTGCTGTCGATACTCGGGGCATAACCGAAGGCAGGGCCGATAGCGAAGACACCGGCCGGGCTGCGGCCGTCGCCCTCGCGTTTCTGCGGGCCTTGCGTCTGTGCAGGATGCAGGCCATCGCCCCAGGCGCTGCCATGTCGGCCCAGCGCCACCGCAAACCCGGGTGCGGCCGGTTGCCAGTGGCCATCCACTCGGGTGAATGTCTGCAGGCGCGCCTGTGTGCTGTCCCAGTCCGGTGTGGTCACCACGATCAATGCGCGCGCTCGATTCAGCGCATCGATTGGACCGGCAGCGCCGGCAAGGCTGCTGCAGCTTGTCAGCGCCAACAACGCGATGGATCGAAACACGGTGGCAAGGCGCATGCAGGCTCCGGAGGAATGGGTCTGGCAGGGGTGAGCTGCGTTGAGTCGATGGGTCGCTGGCGGCGACAGTGCGGTGCCTCGGCACTGCATCACTTGCAAACACCTTATCGCTACTTTACCTAGCAATGCAGCTGTGTGGCGCATGCGCGCGTGATGTTCGTATGCGTGCTTGGCGGGGCTTGGAGCGGCTGACAAGATTACTTCGCCACTATCAAGAGGCTCTGCCGTCGCTCGGTGGGCATCTGCCACTCGTACATGCTGGTTCTAGGTGGGCCGTCGCTACCCGGTAGCCCATGGCTTGCGACGTTTTGTCAGCCACTTTTGTTCAGGCTGTGACATCTCGGTTGTTATGGGAGCCTTGGGTTCTATGAAGGAATCGGCTGCAGAGCGGCTGATCTGTGGCTTGGCTGCAGGGCCCTTGCCCGCCCACCGTCGCGGGACACGCCGCAAGTACGTCCGTGTAGGCTCTTACGCGGCATCCATGCCGCGTAAGGTCCCGCGACGGTGGGCGGGCAAGGACCAGTCAAGAGTGTGGGTATGCATGGTTTTCAGCAAAGCAACCGACTAACTCTCTGGTGCGGTGTCCTCACCGCTTGCGGGACCGTGTGGCGGCATGGATGCCGCCACCGAACCTCCATGGATGGATTCACGGCGTGTCCGGGAGCGGTGAGGGCACCGCGCCCTCGACCAGAAATATCCAACGGCGCTTTAATCCGACAACAGCTCCAGTCCGCGAATGCGTCGGATGCCCAGACCCGGCGAGTCGTCGATATGGAGTTGCGCTTCGTCGAAGTGCACTCCGCCCTCGGTGGGATCGAACTGCCCGAGTGCGGGCGCATCCAGATCCGCCAGGGTGATGCTGTCGGCCTTGGCCACGGCCAGATGTACCGCCGCCGCCACGCTGATGCTGGATTCGATCATGCAACCGATCATGCACGGCACCCCATATAACGCCGCGATATCGGCGATGCGGATTGCGTTGGAGAGTCCGCCGGTCTTCATCAGTTTGATGTTGACGATGTCGGCGGCGCGGCGCTGGATGAGCTCGATCGCCTGGGTCGGCGAGAACACGCTTTCGTCGGCCATCACCGGCGTGTCGATCCGCGCCGTGACAAAGGCCAGTCCGTCGATGTCGGCCGCCTTGACTGGCTGCTCCAACAGTTCCATCACGATGCCGGCGTCTTCCAGCGTGCGCATGGTGCGCACCGCCTGTTTGGGCGTCCAACCCTGGTTGGCATCCAGGCGCAGCGATGCGCGCCCAGCGACCGCTGCATGGATCGCCTTGATGCGTTCGACATCCGAATCGCTGTCTTTGCCGACCTTGATCTTCAGCGACCCATACCCGCGTGCGAGCGCGGATAGCGCATCGGCCACCATCGTGTCGATGGCATCGACGCTGATGGTGATATCGGTGGTGATGCGCGGCGTGCCGCCACCGAGCGCCTGATATAGCGGGGTACCCAATGCCTGCGCCCACAGATCGTAGAGCGCGATTTCCACTGCAGCCTTGGCGTTGCTGTTATGTTCCAGCGCGTGTTGCACCAGCGCACATAGCCGGTTGAGATCGGCCACGTCCTGGCCGATCAGCTTCGGGGCGATGCACTGTTGGATCGCGGCGACGATGGAGCCATGCGTATCGCCGGTGATCGGTGCGGTGGCCGGCGCTGCGCCATAGCCGATATGGCCGCTGTCGGTCTGCAACAGCACCACCACATCCTCGATCGCCTGCACAGTGCGTACCGCGGTCTTGAACGGAGTTTTCAACGGCACGCGCAGCATGCCGAGGCGGAAGCCGGTGATCTTCATGGGGAACCAATCGGTGCGATGCGTTGGATGCGGGTGATGTGATCGACAAACGGCGTGCCGTCGCTGGCGAGCAGTGGCAGCAGCGGCGTGACCGATACGCCGTTCAAGCGCGCGCGCTGCACGCTGCCATCGGCCGCGCGATAGTTGGCGCCGGCCACATCGTGGATGACCCACGGCGCACCATGTTCATGCCCGATCACCAGCATCACGTGGCCCGGAATATAGAGCAGGTCGCCGACCTGCAGTTGTGCGAGTTGTTGCAGGCGTTGCGGCAATGGCGCGCGAATATCGAAAGTTACGTTACGTAACGCCGGACTACGCGCCTGATCGCCGGTATTGCGCGGCAAGGCGATGCCGAGGCTGCGATAGACGTCCAACACGAAGCCGCTGCAATCGCGCGCGTCGTAATCGTTGCCCCAGCCATAGCGCTCGCCGAGGAATTTGAATGCCTGACGCAGTAACACTGTATGGGTGGCCGGCAACGGACCAATGCGCATGTCGGCACCGCGCGGGATCAGTGCCGGCACCAGCTGCAAGCGGCCTTCTTCGTTGCGCAGTGGCAGTTGCACGACATAGGCAGCGAGCGGCAACTGCCCGTTGACCGGCTGTTGCTGTGGCCAGTCAGTGAGCAGCGGCACGCTGGTGCCCATGTCCAGCGTCAGTGCTGAGATCGCAGGTAATTCGGGTGTGTAAGCGCTTTGCACGCGTGCGCCGGTGACCATCACGCGTGGGCTGCGTTGTGCGTAGTCCAGCACTTCGGCGCGTGTACCGATGGCGAGACGATCACTGGCAATCCATGCGGCGTAGTTGGCGGCCAGCACGAATTGCCATGCGCCATCGGCACTGGTATGCAACACCGCCACCGGCGTGCCGGGGTAGAGCGCCGACTCCTGGAAGCGGTCGATATCGTGGTCGTCAGTGGTGGTGAACACACGTTGCGTAGTTGGGAAGGTGCGTAGCGCGGTGCGCCGCACCACCAGCGCGAAGCGTGGCGTTACCTGGGCGGGGAGTGCATCCAATGCCAGTGCGTGGCGCAACGCGGCCAAGCGTGTTGCGTCGATGGGCATTCCGTCCGCGCCGTACAACGCACGCGTTGGCGTGGCCGACAGCTTCTCGATGCGTGCGCGTACATCGGCAGCAGGGAGAGCTTCGGGCAGCTGTGACAGATCGTGCATGGAGACATCGTCACGCAGCAGGCGCGCATTGAAGCTGGCGATCTCTGCGGAAGTCATGCGCAGCGTTGGTGCGGTGCGACTGCGTTGGATCCAGTAATCGGCTGTCAGCTGCGCATCGCTGACCGCAAATGGCGTCGTTTGCTGCACAGGAACGGCATGCATTGCCGGAGCTGCACTGCAGGGCAGGCCGGTGACCAGCAGCAACAACGTCAACAGGCGGCGCGACAATGGCATGAAGAAGGCTCTTGATGGATATACCGACTGACGAGGTTCTGTGCGAGAGACCAATGCTGCAAGCGCATTCTGCACCTGCGACGAGCGCAATGGATTGCAGTGTACGCGTGGCGCATGCCGCGGTGCCTACCGCGCTTGTAGGGCTGCTCGCGGCCGCTGCAACTTCACGACGCTCGGCAGATAATGGGTGCACCGCGTGCGGTGTCCATCCAGGCGCAGGCACGGCGCATACCCTTGTCGTTTCGCCAGTCACCCGGAGAGTCCGATGTCGCCAACTACCACCCTGTCGCCATCGCTCTGGCTACGCGCCGCGTGTTGCCTGGTCGTGCTGTCGTTGGGTGCTTGCGCGCATGCGCCGCAGCGCAATCCGCTGGCCCAGTGGGTGCCGTCGCCCAATTACGACACGCGCCGGCCGATCCTGATCGTGCTGCACTTCACCGACCAGCACTCGGTGCAGCAAAGTCTGAGTACGCTGCGCGGGCGTAACAGCGGTGGCCGGGTCAGTGCGCATTATCTGATCGGCGACGATGGGCAGCGTTATCAGTTGGTCAGCGACGACCAGCGCGCCTGGCACGGCGGTGCCGGGCGCTGGGGCACCATTACCGACATCAATTCCGCTTCGATCGGCATCGAGCTGGACAACGACGGCAGTGAGCCGTTCGCGTCCGCGCAGATCGACAGTCTGCTGGTCTTGCTGGACGACCTGTGCACGCGCTTGCGCATCCCGCGCACGCAGATCGTCGGCCATGAAGACGTCGCGCCGACGCGCAAGAACGACCCCGGCCCCCTGTTTCCCTGGAAACGCCTGGCCGACGCCGGATTCGGCCGCTGGCCCGTAGCCGATGCACCGGCTGCGCCGGCCGGTTTCGACCCGTGGCAAGCGCTCGCCCTGCTCGGCTACAGCGTCGAGGATCCCGCCGCGACGCTGCGCGCCTTTCACCATCATTATCGCGGCAACGATGCACGCACATTGGATGCTGAGGATCTGCGCATTCTGTATGCGTTGACCGGACCACTGCGGCCACCAAGCCTGCCTGGCGCTGCCGAGCCGCTTGAGGGCGATGGGCCGTAAGCGGATCCTGCTCGAAGTGGCCAAGCCACCTCTTCGGCAATTGGGTAAAGATCGGCGAATGGCGCGCGTCGTTTGCGGCTTGCACAGGAGTAAGACCATGCAGAAAACCAAACTGTTACAAACTCAGCGCCGTGACTGGCCGCAGGCGATCTGGAGAACGTTGCTGATGATGGTCGCGCTACCGTTTGCCGTAAACGCAGCCGAGGTGCGCGTTTCGCCAGCGCAGACACCCGCACAAGCCGGCCTGATCGATTTGCGCAGCCTTGCGCCGGAGATCGCGGTGGACATGCGCTATGCGGGCAGCAACAACTTCACCGGGCGTGTGGTGCCGGGGTATGCGGCGCCGACCTGCTATCTGCTGCGTCCGGCGGCGGAGGCGTTGGCGCGGGTGGCGCGTACGCTCAAGGCGCAGGGATATCGGCTGCAGGTGTTCGATTGCTATCGACCGGTGCGGGCGGTGCAGGCGTTCGTGGCCTGGGCAGCGGATCTGCAGGAGCAGGCGAGCAAGGCGCAGTACTACCCGCGCGTGGACAAGCGCGCGCTGCTGGGCGATTACATCGCCGAGACCTCCGGCCATAGCCGCGGTGCGACGCTGGATCTGGGCTTGCTGGATTGCCGATCAGGCCAGTGTCTTGTGGTCGATATGGGCACCGATTTCGATTTCTTCGATGCGCGTGCGCATACCGATGCACCCGATATCGGCGCCGCGCAGCGGGCGAACCGTCAGCGCTTGCTGCGTGCGATGGCGGCGGAGGGCTTTGCCAACTATCCGATGGAGTGGTGGCACTTCACTCTGCGTCCCGAGCCCACGCCCGACACTGCGTACGACGTTCCGGTCAACTGATCGGGCACGAAGCCGCTGCGCTGTCGCCGGTGGTCGTGGGCGCTCGGCAGCGGTCAACGCCGCTCGTACACTGCGCGTGCTGCCCGCCATCCGCGCGCTGCGCGTGGCCTGATTGCCGCGTAGCGTGAATTGCCACTTCAAGGAACTGTCATGTCCGACCCGGAACGTTTTGTCGATATCGCCTGCCCGTATTGCGGGGAGTGGATCACGCTGACGCTGGACCTGACCGGCGGCGATCAGCATTACATCGAAGATTGCCAGGTCTGCTGCAAGCCGATCTCGGTGAGCGTGCAGTGGGACGAAGAGGGCGAGGCGCAGGTGAGCGCGCGCGGGCAGGACGATGCATGAGCGTGGCTTGTCGCACGATCGAGCAATCGGTTTGCCCAGCCAATCCCCATTCGCGTGACCGGTCGTTCCTGCGGGTCTGGCAGTGATCGGTCGCCCGCAGCCGCTAGACTGATGCGCCTGCTGCCCGGATCGTCACGATGAATTTGTCTCTGCACTTCGGCCTGCTCGGTTCGCTGGAGGCTGGTTTGATCGCGTTGGTGCTGGGAGTGCTGGTGTTTGCGGCAGTGGAGTACAGCGGGCGGCGCCTGCAGTTCACCCATGGGCACACGCTGGGGATCGCCTGCCTGCTCGCGGTTGCGATCGGCGCCGGTTACGACATCTGGAATCTCGTCTACACCAGCATCGTGCGGCTGGAGTCGCCGTTGTATGCGCGTATCGCGTTGGCCAGGATCCACGATCCCAACGAGCTGGGATCGCGTGTGGTGCTGGAAGTGTTCGGCGCGATTGCCGGCGTGGTACTCGGTTGGAAACTGTTCAGTTCCGGAAGCTGGGACGACGCGCCGCCGAACGCCTGACATCGCCCGAAAAAATGTGCGGGAGTTCGCATATTTTCATGCATTGAATGAGCCACTTCTGTTTGGCTCATCGAGACCTAACAGATGGCTAGTCGCAAATATCCGCGCTGTGGTTAAAAGGATGTTTTGCGCAAATTTAGGGTGGGTTTTGCATTCATTCGCGCCAGGTAGGGTGATGCCATGCGCGGCGATACCGTGCATTCCCAAGCCAAGGAGACCACCCAAATGAAGAATCGCAACCGCATCTCGCTGCTCGCTGCCACCGCCGCCCTTGCTGCCGCTTTGGCGCTACCGGCCATGGCGCAGAGTACGCAACAGGATGCCGCCGCGACGTCGGCCCAGTCGGGAAGTTCTGCCACCACTGCGGCACAACCTGCGCAGTCCTCCGGCGGTGGTCAGACCTGGGCGAGTGTCGACACCGACAGCAGCGGCGCCATCAGTACACAGGAGGCTCAGGTCAACGCCGGGCTTGCGCAGATCTTCAACGACGCCGATTCCGACAAGGACGGGCAATTGACACCGGACGAGTACAAGGCGTTTGTCGTCAAGCAGCAGGGTGGCGCAGCGAGTGGGTCGCAAGGCAATTAAGACAGTAGGTTGCAACGTAAGTGAGTTTGTTTGCTGACATTTTCCAAGTATCAGGAGGCAGATTTCGCAGTAGCAGGTGTTTGATCAGCAGTTGTCGTTTGATCCGTGACATCGCTATCTGGATGCCCGGTATGAGCAAGTAACAGGATGGACATGCGGGAGCGATCTGCCAGGGTCGCTCCCGTTTTCTTTACGTCTGCCTCGCTACGGTAGTGTGGCCTTCTGCCCGGTCTTCTTTCATGTTTCAGTTGCGCATCGTCTTGTTGGTCGGCTTGTCGAGTCCATTGCTAGGGCTCGCCGCGCCACCGGAGCTGCCCATCGTGGCGCCATTGCCGTCGCCGACGGCATCCAATACCGCTGCACCGGCGATGTCGCCCTTGCCAATCGATCCACCAACGCCTGCCAGCACGCCATTGCTGCCTGCCGATGTGCCCAGGTCATCCACTGCCAAAGGCGGCGCGGAGGCGTCGCTCGCACCGCAAGCAGGCGCTCTGGTGCCACGCAGCTTTCGCAGCCTGGACAGCGATGCCGATGGGTCGCTGACGATGACCGAAGCCGGTGCGGACCCGGTCCTGCGCGAGAACTTCGCCGGCTTCGACAGCAATGGCGATGGGCGTTTGTCGCGCGACGAGTTCGCCAGCTACCAGCCCGGCCCGGGCGATGCCGCAGGCGACTGAGCATGGCAACGCTCCAGTGCGCTGCTAGACTTGTGCGATGACCTCTTTTGCACAGCGCGACGGCCAGGCGATCCAACTGGTCGGCTTCGATGGCGACGATACCCTCTGGAAGAGCGAGGACTATTACCGCAGCGCCGAAGCGGATTTCGAAGCGATTCTGGCCGATTATCTGGACCTGGGCGACAGCCGCATGCAGCAGCATCTGCTGGCGGTGGAGCGGCGCAATCTCAAGGTGTTCGGTTACGGCGCCAAGGGCATGACGTTGTCGATGATCGAAACCGCGATCGAGCTGACGCAGGCGCGCATTGCCGCGCGCGACATCCAGCGCATCGTCGAGATCGGCCGCGCCACGCTACAGCACCCGGTGGAGGTGATTGCCGGCGTACGCGAGGCGGTCAGCGCGATTGCGGCCGACTATGCGGTGGTGCTGATCACCAAGGGCGATCTGTTCCATCAGGAGCAGAAGATCGAGCAATCCGGTCTGGCCGATCTGTTTCCGCGCGTCGAGGTGGTGTCCGAAAAGGACCCCAAGACTTATGCGCGCGTGCTGGCCGAGTTCGACCTGCCGGCGCAGCAGTTTGTAATGATCGGCAACTCACTGCGCTCGGACGTGGAACCCGTGCTTGCCATAGGCGGCTGGGGCATCTACACCCCGTACGCGGTGACCTGGGCGCACGAGCAGGAGCACGGCGTGGCTGCCGACGAGCCACGGATGCACGAAGTGCCCGATGCGGCCGGCTGGCCGGCGGCGGTGCAGGCGCTGGATGCATTGGCCCGGCAGCACGCGCTAAGCTAAAAGCGGCGAACAAAACCACTGCGGATGCAACAGGCGGGCACGCTGAGGTGCCCTAGCAACAGGACGTTTCCGGCCGGGCGCAGGCATGGCCGACCTTGGGGATCACCAATGCACATGTTGTCGTTTACCTATCGCACCAGCCTGGCCGTGTTGTTGGGTCTGCTGGTGGGCACGCTGCCGCTGGCTGCTGCCGAGCTCGAAGAAGAAGTCATCAACCCCAGCGAAGTGATCTTTCGCGACGGCCAGCCGTACTACGACGATGGCGGCGACTATGTTCGCCTGCGCACGCGTCGGGAGGGTGGGGAGTTGGTGTATTTCCGCACGGTGCGCTTCGACCGTGAGCAAGGCTATGTGGATGCCCACGGTCAGAGTATCGCGACCTTGCAGACCCGGCCGAATGGGCGCGATGGCAATGCTGCATTCGCGGCCGACCGGTATTCGGACGATCGCTACGGTGGATACGTCGGCGATGGCAGCGGGTATCCGGGATATGGCGCCAGACTGCGGCTGGGTGCATCGCGTAACCGTCCCTACGGGCAGATTTATTACGGCAACGGGCTGTACGGCCCGGACCCTTACAGCAGCCCGCACAACCGCGATGCGCGGCAGCGTTACATCGGTCCGGGCTATGTTGGGTCTTGCGACCTGACCGGTTGCCGCGAAGTGCATCACATCGGTTTTTACGAGCTGCACTGAGCGCAGATCACTCCTGCTGCGCCAACCGGCGCAGGTGCGTTGCCGACGCGCGGTGCGACCTGTACCACGCGCCTACGCTGAAGTCTGGGCGCGCCACCTGCCTGACGACTGTTGGCCACGTGTGACATGGCGCAGCGCTGCGATCGGCCTGACACCGGCGCGGGCATGCGGCATCATCGGCACATGCGTTTACTGCCCACCGCCCTGTTGCGATCTCTGCCATTGCTGATGGCGTTGCTGTTGCCGATATTGGCGGCAGCGCAGACCTCGCCTGCCGCAACGCCAGCGGCTGGCGCTGCGGCAGAGCCGGTGGCGCCGGCGGTGATCCCCGGCACTGGCGATGCGTGGGTGGACCAGCATCTGGCCGATATGGGCAGCTACGCGCAGCGCTATCCGGACAGCTTTATCGCCGAAGTGGCGCGCTACACCGGCACCCCCCGCGGTTACGTGCAGGCGTTGCTGCAGGTGCATGGCTGGCATGCGGGCGATATCTATTTCGCCTGTTTCTGGGCGCAGACGCTGCAGTTGTCCTGTCGCGACGCGGTGCGTGCGTACAGCCGCGACCATCACGATGGCTGGCAAGGCGTGGTCACACGGCTGTCGGCCAGCCCGGACAGCGCGCACATGCGTGCGCTGCGGCATGCCATCGTCGCCAGCTACGACCGCTGGGAGCGGCCGATCACGCTGGATACGCTGCTGCGTCGACAACTTGGCGACCATACGCAACGGCTGGAAGCCGCGCGCCAGGCCAGCGAAGCGGACGAGGCCGCGGCGCAGGCCGGGCTTTAGACCGTGTGATTCCCTCCGGGCTTCCCGAATGGGTTGGCCTTGAGCGGCACGGGGTTTAGCGGCATGGAGCGTGCGTCGCGCGGCTTGCCTTAGCCGGCCAGCCGAGCCGGCACCACGCAGCGCCGGCGCCGCATCGCTAACGACCACCGCCTCTGATCCTAAAGGCATCATCGGCTCTGGCGCGGCAAGGCGTCCGCAGTCTCCATGTCGCGCGACTGTCTGCACGCCAACGCGCTCGCCCGCATGCTGCCATGCAGCTGGTCGCCGCAGGGCACGGTCGGCGAGAATGCGGTAACGCTGGCGTTGGCCGGCTCAGCCAAGACCAGCCCATGCGCGATACCGTGTTTGTCTCTCCCGATCAGATCCGCAGCCTGTTCGCCCAGGCGATGTCGGACATGTATCGCGCCGAGGTGCCGTTGTACGGCGAGCTGATGATGCTGGTGGCGCAGGTCAACGCCGACACCCTGAGCGCCGATCCCGCGCTGGCCGCGCGCCTGCAGCGCAACGACGAGCGCGCGCGGCTGGATCTGGAACGACACGGTGCGATCCGGGTCGGCACGGCGCAGGAACTGGCCACCTTGCGCCGGCTGTTTGCGGTGATGGGCATGCATCCGGTGGGCTATTACGACCTGTCGGTGGCCGGGGTGCCGGTGCATTCCACCGCGTTCCGCCCGATCGACGATGCGGCGCTGTCGGCCAATCCGTTCCGCGTGTTCACCTCGTTGCTGCGGCTGGAGTTGATCGAAGATGCCGCGCTGCGTGCGCAGGCCGAGCAGATCCTGCAGCAGCGGCAGATCTTCACCGCCGGCGCGCTGGACTTGATCGAACAGCACGAGCGTCACGGCGGGTTGGAGGCGGCGCAGGCGCAGGAATTCGTGGCGCAAGCGCTGGAAACCTTCCGCTGGCATGGCGATGCCACGGTGTCGCTGCCGACCTACCGCGCGCTGAGCGAGGCGCACAAGTTGATTGCCGACGTGGTGAGCTTCCACGGCCCGCACATCAACCATCTCACCCCGCGTACGCTGGATATCGATGCGGCGCAGGCGCAGATGCAGCGCGCCGGCATCGATGCCAAGGCGGTGATCGAAGGCCCGCCGCAGCGGCGCATTCCGATCCTGCTGCGGCAGACCAGCTTCAAGGCCCTGGAAGAGCCGGTGCGCTTTGTCGGCGACAGCGGGCTGGCCGAACATGGCACGCACACCGCGCGCTTTGGCGAGATCGAGCAGCGCGGGCTTGCGCTCACGCCCAAGGGTCGCGCGCTGTACGACGCGTTGCTGGCGCAGGCACGCGACAGCGATGGCGCCGGCAGCACCGGCGCCGATTACGCCACGCGCCTGCAGACCGCGTTTGTGGCGTTTCCCGATGACGAAGCGCTGCTGCGTCAGGAAGGCCTGGGCTATTTCCGTTATGCGTTCACCGAGGCAGGCCGCGCCGATCCCGCACAGGTGGCCGCGATGCCAGCAGAAACTGCGATCGCGCTTGGCCTGGTCAGCGCCGATCCGATCATCTATGAAGATTTTTTGCCGGTGAGTGCGGCGGGTATCTTCCGGTCGAATCTCGGCGGCGCCGAACAACGCGCCTACGCCGCACATTCGAGCAAGCGCAGTTTCGAGCAGGCATTGGGCGCGCAGGTGCACGACGAATTTGCGCTGTACGCACAGCTGGAGCGGGAGTCGCTGCAGGCGTTGGTGGTGTAAGGCAGCAACCAGGCGACAGTATCAGGTGGGTGTGTGCGGTAGCGGTATCCCGCAGTTCCAGGTGCTGCATGCGATATCGCCCAACTGCACGCACTACGAAGGGCGACTGATAAAGTTCTCAACGCTGTCTCGATAGTGGCAGCGTATTGGCCACACGCCCCTGGTTTGACGAATGAGTTGGTGTTGGATGGAAGTGACATCGATCGGATAGAACTAAGCTGATCAGACTGCACCTAATCGAACTCCCGCACGGCGTGCACTGCGCGCAACCACGCACACCGACCATCTCCACTGGCCCTTGCCCGCCTACCGTCGCGGGACCTTACGCGGCATGGATGCCGCGTAAGCGCCTACACGGACGTACTTGCGGCGTGTCCCGCGATGGTAGGCGGGCAAGGGCCCTGCAGCCAACCCGCAAATCAGCCGCTCTGCACCCGACGGCATCTCCACACCGTTCGATTACCTCTCAAGGCGACCGGGATCTTGAGCTTCAGCATTGCTTGAATGTTCCGAAGCCTAGCGGGTCGAGGCCGCGATGCCCTCACCGCTCGCGGGACACGCCGTGAATCCATCCCTGGAGGCTCGGTGGCGGCATCCATGCCGCCACACGGTCCCGCAATCGGCGAGGACACCGCACCAGAGAGTGGATAGGTAGCTTTGTTTAAAACCCTGCACACCGACACTCTCGACTGGTCCTTGCCCGCTCACCGTCGCGGGACCTTACGCGGCATGGATGCCGCGTAAGAGCTTACAAGGCCGTACTTGCAGCGTGTCCTGCGATGGTGGGCGGGCAAGGGCCTTGCAGCCAAGCCGCAGATCAGCCGCTCCACAACCGCAACGCATCCACACCGTTCAATCACTTCTCTTCGGTTTTTGTCAGCCCAGCCTCAGTGCGCCGAGGCTGCCGGGCGCCGTGCTGCCGCGCGTTCTGCACGGCGTGCGCGCGCACGTGCGCGACGCGCCTTCCAGCGTTCGCTCAGGCAGGAGAAGATCACGTACAGCGCCGGGGTGCTGAGCAGGGTCAGGCTCTGCGAGAAGATCAGCCCACCGATCATCGCGATACCGAGCGGGCGGCGCAGTTCCGAGCCTTCGCCCAGGCCCACCGCCAGCGGCACTGCGGCCAGGATCGCCACCATGGTGGTCATCATGATCGGCCGGAAGCGCACGATCGAGGCCTCGCGTGCGGCCGCGCGCGCATCCATGCCGTGCACGCGCTGCGCCACCAACGCGAAGTCGATCATCATGATCGCGTTCTTTTTGACGATGCCGATCAGCAGCACCAGCGCGATCATCGAGATCACCGACAACTCGGTGTTGGTGAGGAACAGTGCCAGTAGCGCGCCCACGCCGGCGGCCGGCAACGTGGACAGGATGGTCACCGGATGGATCAGGCTCTCGTACAGCATGCCCAGCACGATGTAGACCGTGAGCACCGCAGCCAGCAGCAGCACGCCCATCGAATTGGGGCTGAGCTGCACGTTGAAACTGTCGTCGCCGCTGAGGCGAATGCCGTCGGGCATGCGCAGCCCGTCCACGGTGGACTTGATGATCAGATCCGCCTCGCCGGTGCTCACGCCCGGTGCGAGGTTGTAGCTCAGATCCATCGTGGTGTACTGGTTTTCGTGGATGATCTGCGGCGGCGCCAGGCCCGGCACCTGCGTGGCGACCGACGTAATCGGCACCATCAGGCCGGCACGGTTGGGCACGAACACCTGATCCAACGCCTTGGGCGTAGCGGTCTGCGAAGGAAGCGCATTGACCACCACGCTGTACTGGTTGAGATCCGAATAGATGGTGGAAATGGAGCGCTGGCCGAACGCGCCATACAGCGCGCCATCGATCGCACCGACCGAGATGCCCAGACGCGCGGCCTTGGCGCGGTCGATCACGATGTTCTGGCGCAAGCCCGAGGTGTCCACGTCGGTGCCGACATCGCGCAGGCGCGGATTCTTCTTCAACGCGGCCTGCAGCTTGGGCAACCATTCCTGCAGCTGCGCCAGGTCGTTGCCCTGCAGTGACACGCGGTATTGCGCGCCCTGGCTGGTGCCCCCACCACCGTCGCTGGGCAAGTCCTGGATCGCGCGCAGGCGCAGATCCAGATCCGGGTAACGGTCGGCTTTGGCGCTGAGCCGTGCGACCACCTGCGCGGTGGTATCGCGACGGCCTTCATTGCGTTTTTTCAGTTCGATATTGAACGAGGCGCTGGAGCCCTGGCGGCCGGAGCCCAGCCGCGCGCCGACGGTCTTCACCGCCGGGTCGGCCATCAGCATGTCGGTGATGCGGCGCTGGCGGCTGACCATGTCGGCGAACGAGACCGTGGCGCTGGAATTGGCGCGGCCCCAGATCAGACCGGTGTCCTGCGCGGGGAACGAGCCCTTTTTGACTGCGCTGCCGAGAAAAATGGTGGCAGCAATCAACAGCAAGGGCGTCAGCGACAGCAGCAGCGCGTGGCGTAACGAGAAATCCAGCACCACCGTGTACATCGCCAGCATGCGCTCGTGCATGCGGTCCAGCCAGGCACCGAAACGGCCGGGCTTTTCCGGCTCGGTATGCGCCGACAGAAAGCGGCTGCACAAGGCCGGTGTCAAGGTCAGCGACACCAGCATCGACACCACGATCGCCGCCACCAGGGTCACGGTAAATTCGCGGAAGAACGCGCCGACCATGCCGCTGGCAAACAGCATCGGAATGAACACCGCCACCAGCGATGCCGTGATCGAGACGATGGTGAAACCGATCTCGCGCGCACCGGCCAGTGCGGCATCCAGGCGCGGCATGCCTTCGTCGAGATGGCGCATGATGTTTTCGATCACCACGATCGCATCGTCGACCACAAAGCCAATCGCGATCACCAGCGCCAGCAGGCTGAGGTTGTTCAAGGTGAAGCCCAGCATGTACATCACCAGCGCCGAGCCGGCCAACGACAGCGGCACGGTGACTGCGGCAATCAAGGTCGGTGCCAGGCGGCGCAGGAACAGCGCCATGGTCAGGATCACCATCACCAGGCTGATCATCAGCGTGGCCTGCACCTCGTGCAGCGAGGCGCGAATGGTGGGTGTGCGGTCGAAATAAGGCGTGAGTTTGGTGCCGGGCTGCAGGTAGGCGCGCAGCCCGGGAATCTGCGCCTTCACCTGGTCCACGGTTTCGACGATGTTGGCGCCGGCGCGGGTGAAGGCATACATCACCACCGCCGGTTTGCCGTCGAACCAGGCCGCCTGATAGGCATCCTGCTGGCCGTCGTAGACGGTGGCCACATCGCCCAGCCGCACGATGCGCCCGTTGGACTGGGTGGAGATCGCCAGCTGCGCGAAATCGGCGGCCTTGGCGACCGAATCGTTGGCGACGATCGCCATGGTGGTGTTGCCGTCGGACAGGAATCCGGTCGGCGAGGTGACGTTGGCCGCGCGCACGGCGTTGCGCAGATCGTCCGGGGTCAGGCCCAGCGCGTTGAGCGCGCGCAGATCCACATCCACGCGTACCGCCGGTGTGGAGGCGCCGGCAATATCCACCGAACTGATGCCGGTGATCTGGCGCAGCCGTTGCGCCAGCAGCGAGTCGGCAACGTTGTAGAGCTCATCGGCCGATTGGGTGTCGGAGGTCAACGCGATGGCGATGACCGGGTCGTCGTTCGGATTGGCTTTCGAATAGATCGGCGTGCCAAGCCCGGAAGGCAGATCCGATTGCGACGAGTTGATCGCCGTCTGCACGTCCTGCGCTGCCGAATCGATGTTGCGATTGCTCTGAAATACCAGGACCACCAGGCTGCTGCTCTCCGAACTGGAGGAGCGCATGCGGTCGATGCCGGGCAGCTGGCCCAGATGCCGTTCCAGCGGCGCAGTGACGGTGGACGCCATGGTGCTGGCATCGGCGCCGGACTGCGTGGCGTGCACGAAGATCACCGGAATCTGGATGTTCGGCAATGCCGCCACGCCCAGCCGCAGGTAGCACATCAATCCGATCACGAACAAACCGATCGCCAGCAACGAGGTGCCGATCGGGCGCTTGATGAAGGGGGCGGAGATGTTCATGCCTGTGGCGCCGGGATTCGGGATTCGGGATTCGGGATTCGGCAAGCAGGGCCAAAGCCACGCCCGAATGCGCGTGCGGGCATGCGCCGCCGCAGGCCGGTAACCCGATCAGCAATCGCTCCACCGCTCGTCATGCCGGGCGCTCCGAGGTGGAGGCCGGGTTCGCGCCGTCGCGGCGTGCGGCACGCCGTGCACGCCAATCGCGCACGCGCTCGCCGGCGCGTTCCATGTAGAGATAGATCACCGGCGTGGTGTACAGCGTCACCAATTGCGACAACAGCAGGCCGCCGACGATGGCGATGCCCAGCGGACGCCGCAGCTCCGAGCCGATGCCGGTGCCCAGGGCCAACGGCAATGCGCCCAGCATCGCGGCAGCGGTGGTCATCATGATCGGGCGGAAACGCAGCAGGCAGGCGCGCCGGATCGCTTCATGCGCATTGGCGCCTTCGCGGCGCGCGTCGATGGCGAAGTCGATCATCATGATCGCGTTCTTCTTGACGATGCCGATCAGCAGCACGATGCCGACGATGCCGTCCACCGACAGGCTCAGCCCGCACATCATCAACGCCAGCAGCGCGCCAACACCGGCCGGCGGCAGCGTGGAGATGATCGTCAGCGGGTGGATGTAGCTCTCGTAGAGCACGCCCAGCACGATGTAGATCACCACGATCGAGGCCAGCAGCAGCCACACGATATCGGTCTGGCTGCCGGTGAATTCGGCCGCCTTGCCGACGAACTCGGCATGTACCTGGGTCGGGATCTTGAGGTCTTCGCGCGCCTGTTCGATCGCTTCCACCGCCTGCGACAGCGAGTGGCCCGGCGCCAGATTGAACGAGACCGTGACCGCCGGCAGCTGTTGCTGGTGGCTCACCACCAACGGCGTGTTGGTGACCTTGGCCTCGGCCAGTGCAGCCAGCGGAATGATGCTGCCGGCGCCGACCACGATGCCGGTGTTCTGCGCGCCCACACCGGTGGCGGTGGACGAGTTGGACGAACTCACCTGGCCGAAGCTGGTCGCATTGGTGCCGGTCAACGCGCCGCTGCCGTTGCTGGCCACCGCTAGCTGATTCATCAACGCGGTGCTGCTGCGGAATTCCGGCGCCACTTCCAGCACCACGCGGTACTGATTGAGCTCGGTGAAGATGGTGGAGATCTGGCGCTGGCCGAAGGCGTCGTACAGCGTGTCGTCGATGGTCTGCATCGGCACGCCGAGCATGCTGGCCTTGTCGCGGTCGATGGTCAGTTCCAGCGCGCGCCCCTGGTTGGCCAGGTTGTTGTCCACGTCGGCCAGCTCGGGCAGCTTGCGCATCGCCTCGGTCATGCGTGCGGCCCAGGTGGCCAGCTCGGCGCTGTCCACATCCGACATCGAGTACTGGTATTCGGTTGCGGCCACGCGGGTGTCGAGGGTGACGTCCTGCACCGGCTTGAGGAACAGCGCCACGCCCGGAATGCCGGACACCGCTTTCTGCAGGCGCGGCAGCACCTCGTCCAGGCTGTCGCGGTCGCCGCGCGTCTTCAGCACGATCGAGAGCTGGCCCTGGTTGATGGTGGGATTCATCGAGCCGGCGCCGATGAAAGCCGCCACACCGGTCACTGCCGGGTCTTTCTGCAGCGCCGCGGCCACCGCCTGGGTGCGCTGCTGCATCTGCGGGAAGGCCACGTTCTGATCGGCCTGCACCACGCCGGTGATCAGGCCGGTGTCCTGCTCCGGCAGCAGGCCCTTGGGGATCGCGATGTACAGCACCACGGTCAGCGCCACCGCGCCGATCGCCACCGCCAAAGTCAGCGGCTGATGCGCCAGGACCCAGTCCAGGCTGCGCTCGTAGGTGCCCACCGTGCGCGTCCACAAGTTGGTCTTGCCGGCGGCGGCGGCACGCTCGTGCGCATCTTCGCCCTCGGGCAAGGCATCTGGCTTGAGCAGGTAGGCGCACATCATCGGCGTCAGCGTCAGCGAGACCAGCATCGAGATCGTCACCGCAATCGACAGCACCCACGCAAACTCATGGAACAGGCGCCCGGTGACGCCCGGCATCAGCAGCAGCGGCAGGAACACCGCCACCAGCGACACGGTCAGCGACAACACGGTGAAGCCGATCTGCTTGGCGCCGATTTCGGCCGCTTCCGGCCCGCTTTTGCCTTGTTCGATGTAGCGCACGATGTTTTCGATCATCACGATCGCATCGTCGACCACGAAACCGGTCGCCACCACCAGCGCCATCAGCGACAGGTTGTCCAGCGACATGCCCGCAAACGCCATCACCCCGAAGGTGCCGGCCAGCGACAGCGGCACCGCCACCGAGGGAATGATGGTGGCCCACAGCCGGCGCAGGAACACGAAGATCACCGCCACCACCAGGAAGATGGTCAGCACCAGGGTGAACTTCACTTCATGCACGGAGGCGCGGATGGTTTCGGTGCGGTCGGCGAACACTTCCAGGTGCACATCGGCCGGCAATACCGACTGCAGCTGCGGCAGGATGCTGCGGATCTGCTCCACCGTCTGCACGATGTTGGCACCGGGCTGGCGGCGGATTTCCAGCAGCACCGCCGGCTTGCCATCGGCCCAGGCGGCGAGCTGATCGTTTTCCACCCCGTCGACCACGTTGGCCACATCGGCCAGCCGCACCGGGCGGCCATTGCTGTAGCTGATGATGGTTTCGCGGTACTGCGCCGCATCGGTGAGTTGGTCGTTGGTGCCGATGCTGTAGGACTGGGTCTTGCCGTTGAGCGAGCCCTTGGGCGCGCTGACATTGGTCTGGGTCAGCGCACTGCGCAGCGACTCCATGGTCAGGCCCATGTTCGACAGCTGCGCCGGGTTGACCTGGATGCGCACCGCTGGCCGCACGTTGCCGGCGATCGAGACCAGGCCCACGCCCGGCACCTGCGACAGGCGCTGGGCCAGGATCGCGTCGGCGTAGCGGTTGACCTCGCGCAGCGGCAGCGAGTCGGAGGTGAGCTTGAGCGTGAGGATGGCCGCGTCGGCCGGATTGACCCGGTTGTAGACCGGCTGGTACGGCAGCGACGAGGGCAGGGTGGCCTGGCGGATCGCCGCCTGCACGTCCTGCGCGGCGATGTCGATGTCGCGGTCCATCGAGAACTGCAAAATGATCGTGGACAGGCCTGCCGACGAATCGGAGGTCATCATCTGCAGCCCGGAGATCTGCCCGAGCTGGCGCTCCAGCGGTGTGGTGACCAGCGAGGCCATGGTGGTCGCGTTGGCGCCGGGGTACTGGGTGGAGACGACCAGGCTGGGGGCATCGATTTCCGGCAGTGCGGAGACCGGCAGTTGCCGGTAGCCCAGGATGCCCAGCAGCAGGATGCCCGCCATCAACAACGAGGTGGCGATGGGACGGCGGATGAAGATGGTCGAAAAGCCCACGGGGGGAATCCTTGCTGAAGACGTCAATCGGTGCCGGCGCGCAATGCGCCGACGCGCACCGGCGACGGAACTCCCGTCGCCGGTGGTCGCGAGTTAGCGCGGGCCGCCGCCGCCGCGTCGGCCGCCGGCGCCGCCGCGTTCCTGCTTGTCCTGCACGGCCTTGAGCTCGGCCTCGGTCGGCTCGGGTGGGGTTTCGCCCGGCTTGAGCGCGCTGACCTTGCTGCCCGGCTTCAAGCGGAACTGGCCTTCGGTCACCACCCGCTCGCCCTGCTTGAGCCCCTTGGTGATCTGCACGTGGCTGTCGTCCACCTCCACGCCCTGCACCACGGTGCGCATCTGCGCGGTGTTGTCGCTGCCCACTACATACACGTAATCGCCGTCCGGGCCGCGCTGCACCGCCTGGGTCGGCACCACGGTGCCGCCGGAGATGGTGCGCAACTGCAGGCGCACGTTGACGAACTGGCCCGGCCACAACGCGTTGTCGGCGTTGTCGAAGATCGCGCGTGCGCCGAAGGTGCCGCTGTCGGCGGCGATGCGGTTGTCGATGACGTCCAGCTTGCCGTCGCCGCTGATGATGTGCGCATCGCCGCGATCCAGCGCCGCCACGCCCAGCGCGGCGGCCGCCTGACCGCTGCGCACCGCCTGCAGCTCGCGCTCGGGCAGGTTGAAGGACACGTAGATCGGGCGGATCTGGGTCAGGGTGACGATGGTGGAGGTGCTGCTGACGATATTGCCCACGTCCACACCGCGGATGCCGGCAATGCCGTCGATCGGCGCCAGGATGCGGGTGAACTGCAATTGCACCTGGGCCGCGCGCATCTGCGCATCGTTGGCCGACACCGCCGCCTCGTACTGCGCCACCTGGTTGCGCTGGGTATCCAGATCGGTGCGCGAGACGTACTGCTTGTAGGCCGGATCGTTGGAGCGCTGGTAGTTGACCCGTGCGGTGGCCAGCAGCGCCTGGTTCTGGCGCTTGGCCGCCAGCGACTGGTCATAGCTGGCCTGCAGGCTGCGTGGATCGATCTGCGCCAGCAGCTGGCCCTTCTTCACTTCCTGGCCCTCCTGGAAATTCAGGCTCATCAGCTGGCCGCCGACCTGCGGGCTGACCGTGACCGTGTTGAGCGCGGTGACCGTGCCCAACGCGCTGGCATAGACCGGCACGTCCTGGGTGGTGGCGGCCACCACCGTGACCGGCACCGGGCCGTGGTCTTCGGTGCCGCTGCCGTCCGGCGCGCCTGCGCGCTTGCCGTGATTGCCCCCGCCGAACATGCGCATTGCAACGAACACCACGACAAGCACCGCTACGACCAGCAGTGTGATCTTCCAAAAACGCGACATGCGACAACTCCTGAGGGCGGGCCGGGCGCTGATGCGACCGTGGGGCAGCTGTGCGAAGCATATCGTTGCGCCCAAGCAATTGAGCGTTACTGAAGTAACGGCTCGCCAAGCGAAACGGCCACGACGTTCACAGATGCAGTACAGCGGCAACGCACCACGGTCGCCACGGTTGACCGGCGGGCTGAATCGGGCACCACCGCAGCCCGCCAGCTGCGCGGGTGCACTACATTAAGCAACCATCTTTAGAGGATTCTCGATGCGCCACTCCCGCCTGCTGACCAGCGCGCTATTGCTCGCCCTGCCCACGCTCGCCGCCGCCCAGGCCGCGCCCCGGCCCGAAGTGCAGGCCGCCGCCGCGCCGTTGCAGACCAAGCTGGTGCAGTGGCGTCGCGACTTCCATCAGCACCCCGAACTGTCCAACCGCGAGGAGCGCACCGCCGCCACGGTGGCTGCGCAGCTGCGCAAGCTCGGCCTCAAGCCGCGCACCGGCATCGCCCATCACGGCGTGGTGGCCATCATCAAGGGCGGCAAGCCAGGTCCCAAGATCGCCTTGCGTGCGGATATGGACGCCCTACCGGTGAAAGAGCAGACCGGGCTGCCGTTCGCTTCCAAAGCCACTGCCGAGTACCGCGGCGAGCAGGTCGGGGTGATGCACGCCTGCGGCCACGACGCGCACACCGCGATCCTGCTCGGCGTGGCCGAAGCGCTGGTCGGCATGCGCGACCAGTTGCCCGGCGAAGTGATGCTGATCTTCCAGCCCTCCGAAGAGGGCGCACCCGGCAACGAAGAGGGCGGCGCCTCGCTGATGCTCAAGGAAGGCCTGTTTGCCGACTTCAAGCCGCAGGCGGTGTTCGGCCTGCATGTGTTCTCCAGTGTGCAGGCCGGCAAGATCGCGGTGCGTAGCGGCCCGGTGATGGCCGCCTCGGATCGGTTCGCGATCAAGATGATCGGCCGCCAGACGCATGGCTCGGCGCCATGGAACGGCATCGACCCGATCGTGGCCAGCGCCGACATGATCGGCGCCGCGCAGACCGTGATCAGCCGCCGCGCCAACCTGTCCAAGCAGCCGGCGGTGCTGAGCTTCGGCGCGATCAAGGGCGGCATCCGCTACAACATCATCCCTGACGACGTGGAAATGGTCGGCACCATCCGCACCTTCGACGAAGCCATGCGCCAGCAGATCTTCGCCGACCTCAAGACCGTGGCCGAGCACACAGCCGCCGCCCACGGTGCCACCGTCGAGGCACAGGTGCCGGACCAGCCCGGCAACCCGGCCACGATCAACGACCCGGCCCTGACTGCCAAAATGCTGCCCAGCCTGCAGGCTGTGGTGGGCGCCGACAACGTCTACGAGCCGCCGCTGCAGATGGGCGCGGAAGACTTCTCGTTCTACGCGCAGCAGGTACCGTCGATGTTCTTCTTCGTCGGCTCCACCGCCAAGGGAATCGACCCGGCGACCGCGCCCAGCAACCATTCTCCGCAGTTCCTGCTCGACGAATCCTCGCTGGATGTGGGTTTGCGCGCGCTGTTGCAGGTGTCGCTGGATTATCTGCATCAGGGCGAGGCTGGCTGAAACCGGGATTTGTGATTGGGGATTAGGGATTCGTGTGCAACTGCACGATTCCCTCATCCCGCCAGCGGAGTGGTGGATCTGGGCCTGCCATGCGCGCTCCGATGTTCCTGTCCGCCAATCGCGCTAGTCCGTGGCCGCCATACACCTCACGGCCAGCCCGCTCGCCCTAAAATGGCGATATGAATACCCCAGAAGATTCCTCCCTCGGTCGTGAGGTCGCTTACCCCAGCGGCTACGATCCGTCGCTGTTGTTTCCGATTCCGCGCGCGGCCGGGCGCGAGGCGATCGGCCTGACCGGTGCGCTGCCCTTTATCGGCCGTGATCGCTGGCATGCCTACGAACTCGGCTGGCTTGATGCACAGGGCAAACCCTGCGTGGCCACTGCAACCTTGCATGTGCCCAGCGATTCGCCGTCGTTGATCGAATCCAAGTCGCTCAAGCTGTATCTCAATTCGCTCAACGCCACCCGCTTCAACAGTGCCGAAGCGGTGCGCACGCGCATCGCCTCCGACCTATCTACGCGCGCCGGTGCCGATGTGGCGGTGGAATTCGGTCTGCCGCCGATCGATGCGGTGGGCGAGGGCGAATCGATCGATGCGCTGGATGTCAGCATCGACGACTACGGCCCGCCCAATGCCGCGTATCTCTCAGCGCACGCACAACCAATCGTGGAAGAAGTGCTGACCTCGGCCTTGCTCAAATCCAATTGCCCGGTTACCGGTCAACCGGATTGGGCCAGCGTCACGCTGCGCTATCGCGGCGCGCCGATCGACCGCGAAGGTCTGTTGCGCTATCTGGTGAGTTTCCGCGACCACGCCGAGTTTCATGAGCAATGCGTGGAGCGCATCTTCCATGACGTGCTGATCCGCTGCGCGCCCGAGTGGTTGGTGGTGGAGGCACGTTATACCCGTCGTGGCGGACTGGACATCAACCCATTGCGCAGTTCGCCCAGCGTACCGACACCGCTGTCGATTTTCCGCGATCTGCGCCAGTAGCCGGCCGTGTTGGAGGATCGCGCCAGCTTCACGGCAGCGCGATCCACACTTAACGGCGCTCCGCGCACGCTGCAGTCATCGTGATGCACGAAGGATGGCAGCAATGAGTGTCGACAAGAAAGCAGATTTTTCCAACGTAACCTCCTCGGTCGACAGTACCGCCGATGTCACGCCAGCGCCGGATTTTTCCAACGTCCGCAGCAGCGTGCAAAGCACGGCGCAGATCGTCGAAGAAACGGTGACCGTGCAGGCAGGCGACAGCCTTTCCAGTATTGCCAAACGCCATTATGGCGACGGCAATCTGTGGCCGCGCATTTTCGAGGCCAATCGCGAGACGCTCAAGGATCCGGACAAGATTTTTCCGGGACAGGTGTTGCACTTACCACCAAAGGCATAAACGCCTGATTTAGCCAGTCGCTGGCTTGGTGATCTGTTCCACTCAATGCTTTCCTCAAGAAACCCCATTCGTTTAGCCGGAGATTCATCCATGCGCACCAAATCCGTTTCAAGCACGCTCGCCATTGCGCTTGTCGGCGTGCTCGCACTATCAGGTTGTAAGAAAGAAGAAGATGCCAGTGTGTCGAAGGATCCCACCTCCGGTGCCGCCACTGAAGCAATGCCCGGCCCGGCGGGCACGCCGCCTGCGAGCGATCAGGCTGGTCAGAGCACTGCTACCGGTGCTGCCAGTACCGACAGTGCCGCCGCAACCGGTGCGGCAGTGACGGTGTCCAGCGTCGCGGTCGGCACCACTGCTGCCGCAGACAAGACGGTGACCCCGTCGGCCAATATCGGCAGCAAAGACACCATCATCGTCTCGGTGAAAACCGATGGCAGCGCGAGCAACGTGGCGGTTTCGGCCAAGCTCACCTACCAGGACGGCCAGGTCGCTGGTGAGCAGAACGCCACCTTGACCACCACCGGCGCAGAAACCACCAACCTCAGCTTCAGCAAGCCCGATGGCTGGCCGGCTGGCACCTACACCGCGCAGGTGATGGTGGATGGCAAGCCGGCGGGTAATCCGCAGACCATTACGGTCAAATAAGACAAGCGCTAGGAAGCATGCTGCATGTAGACGCGCATGTTGGCGGAGCAGGGCGGTAACACGCTGGCCCGCCAACATTTCGCCAACAGGGCGAGCACTTCGTCGCTGTTCTTCCAGCAAGCCATTTAGCGGTAAGCCATCAGGGCGCGATCACACGATCGCGCCCTTTTTGCTGCGCCACGTTGTGACGCGACACATTCGTTACAGCTGCATCCATGTCGATTGGCCGGGTCACGGGATGGAGCATCCGCCTGTGGTCGCTTTACCCGGGCGCGGCTCAGACGCGACAATGCCGTGCTGATCCATCGCCGCGTTCCACGCGCTGGCCGATCGGCGTGCCACCAGCGACCCCCGTCGCGCACGCCAACGCCATTGCCATGGACACCGGCGCTCCTCCCGACCACAAGAGCCATCGCACCTCATGTCGAAGACACCGAAGATCCTCTACACGCTCACCGACGAAGCACCGTATCTGGCCACGCAGTCGCTGCTGCCGATCATCGCTGCCTACACCGATACCGCCGGCATCGTGGTCGAAACCCGCGATATCTCGCTGGCCGGCCGCATTCTGTCGCTGTTCCCCGAGCACCTGACCGACGCGCAGAAGATCGCCGACGACCTCGGTGAGCTGGGCGCGCTGGCCACCACGCCGGAAGCCAACATCATCAAGCTGCCCAACATCAGCGCCTCGGTGCCGCAGCTCAAGGCCGCGATCGCCGAACTGCAGGGCCAGGGTTATGCGCTGCCGGCGTATCCGGACACGCCCAAGGACGACGCCGAAAAAGACATCAAGGCGCGCTACGACAAGGTCAAGGGCAGCGCGGTCAACCCGGTGCTGCGCGAAGGCAACTCCGATCGCCGCGCACCGCTGTCGGTGAAGAATTACGCACGCAAGCATCCGCACCGCATGGGCAAGTGGAGCAGCGACTCCAGGTCGCATGTCTCGCACATGGACGATGGCGACTTCTTCGGCAGTGAGCAGTCCACCACGCTGGCAGCGGCGGGCACGCTGAAGATCGAATTCGTCGGCAATGATGGCAGCAGCAGCGTGCTGAAGGAAAAAGTGGCGGTCAAGACTGGCGAAATCGTCGATGCCGCCGTGTTGAGCAAGCGCGCACTGGCCAGCTTCATCGATGCCCAGATCGCCGATGCCAAGGCGAAGGATGTGCTGTTCTCGGTGCATCTGAAAGCCACCATGATGAAGGTCTCCGACCCGGTGCTGTTCGGTGTGGTGGTCGGCGAGTTTTACAAGGACACGCTGAGCAAGCATGCCGATGCGCTTGCATCGGTCGGCTTCGATCCCAACAACGGCATCGGCGATCTGTACGCACGCATCGCCACGCTGCCGGAAGCGCAGCAGGCGCAGATCAAGGCCGATATCCAGGCCGAATACGCGCAGCGTCCGGCCCTGGCGATGGTCAATTCCGACAAGGGCATCACCAACCTGCATGTGCCCAGTGATGTGATCGTCGATGCATCGATGCCGGCGATGATTCGCGATTCGGGTCAGATGTGGAACGCCGAAGGCAAGCTGCAGGACACCAAGGCGGTGATCCCGGATCGCTGCTACGCCCATGTCTACCAGGCGGTGATCGACAATTGCAAAGCGCACGGCGCGTTCGATCCGTCCACCATGGGCTCGGTGCCCAACGTCGGCCTGATGGCGCAGAAAGCCGAGGAATACGGCTCGCATGACAAGACCTTCCAGCTTCCCACCGCCGGCACCGTCAAGGTCACCGACGACACCGGCACCACCGTGTTCGAACACGCGGTGGAAGCCGGCGATTTGTGGCGCATGTGCCAGGTCAAGGACGCACCGATCCAGGACTGGGTGAAGCTGGCGGTCGAGCGCGCACGTCTGAGCGATACCCCGGCAGTGTTCTGGCTGGACAAGGCGCGCGCGCACGACGCGCAGGTGATCGCCAAGGTCGAAACCTATCTGAAGGATCACGACACCAGCGGGCTGGATATCCGCATCCTGCCGCCGGTGGAAGCGACCACCTTCTCGCTGGAGCGCATCCGCAAGGGCCAGGACACCATCTCGGTCACCGGCAACGTGCTGCGCGATTACCTCACCGACCTGTTCCCGATCCTGGAGCTGGGCACCAGCGCCAAGATGCTCTCGATCGTGCCGTTGATGGCCGGTGGCGGCCTGTTCGAAACCGGCGCCGGTGGCTCGGCGCCCAAGCATGTGCAGCAGTTCGTCGAACAGAACAGCCTGCGCTGGGATTCGCTGGGCGAGTTCCTGGCCCTGGCCGCCTCGCTGGAGCATCTGGGCAACCGCTACGACAACCCGTCGGCCACGGTGCTGGCCAAGGCGCTGGACGTGGCCAACGGCCAGTTCCTGGACAACAACAAGTCGCCGGCACGCAAGGTCGGTGAACTGGACAACCGCGGCAGCCACTTCTATCTGGCGATGTACTGGGCGCAGGCCCTGGCCGCACAGACCGAAGACACCGCGCTGCAAGCCAAGTTCGCGCCGCTTGCCAAGGCCTTGACCGAGAACGAAGCCACCATCGTGGCCGAGCTCAACGGCGCGCAGGGCAAGCCGGTGGATATCGGCGGCTACTACCACCCCGATCTGGCCAAGGTCAGCGAAGCGATGCGCCCGAGCAAGACCTTCAACGACGTCTTGGCGACGCTGAAGGCCTGATCCAGCGCACCGCGTCTCGGTGCGCTCGCAAGTGCGACATCCAGGGCCCGCCTCGTTCAGAGGCGGGCCTTGTCGTTTCAGCGCAATGGAGACAGCGCAACCGTCATGCATCCGGCCTTGCCGCCGCTTTGCAGTGGATTGCCCGCGGCTGGGTGTTGCCCGGTGTGGCCTTGGCTGGCGAGAGTTATTGGCAACGTGCGCTGCCTTGCCAGGATCAGCAGGGCCGGCGCGTGCACCGCGTGCTGCGGCAGGTTGACGCGTGATGCAGGTGTTTGCCCGCTTATTACGTGCTCGATCGCCCGCACTGGCTGCGCGCCGTCGCAAGTGCTGAGTACACTGCCACCATGAGCCCTGTTCCGTTACCGCCGCAGTCCGAGCGTCGCGCGCTGGCGATCGGCCGCGCCGTGTATGAAGCCTTCGAGGATTACCACGCGCGCTTTGCGCAGATTACCGCACGCGCTAAGCAGCGCTTCGAGACACGTGACTGGAACGGCGCGCGCGAGGATGCGGTGGCGCGTATTGCGCTCTACGATCAATACATCAGCGAATGCATGCTGCGGCTGCGTGCGGTGTTGCTGGGGCAGGCGCACGATCGCGCGCTGTGGATGCGCGCACGCGAGCATTACGCCGCGCTGCTGACCGGGTTGATCGATCAGGAGCTGTACAAGACCTTTTACAACACCCTGACCCGGCGTTACTTCGGCACCCATGGTGTGGATGCGGAGATCGAATTCATCGCGCTGGATATCGAGCCGACCGATGCGATCACGCTGCCGGTTGCGCGGCATACCTACGCGGTCTCGCCCGGCCGGCTGACCGACATGCTGGTGCGCGTGCTGGGCGATTATGCCTTCGATGTACCGTACCTGCACCGCACCCGTTGCGCGGCGGCAATTGCAGTGCGGCTGCAGGACGATCTTGCGCATTGGGGCGAGCATCCTGTGCGCAGTGTGGAACTGCTGGAGACCGTGTTCTACCGCGAACGTCGCGCCTATCTGATCGGGCGCGTGTTCGGCGAACATCGCTTTTCTCCCTGCGTGATCGCACTGGTCAACGATGGCGCCGGCCTGCGTGCCGAAGCGGTGCTGACCCGGCGCAGTGATGTCGCGCAATTGTTCAGTAACTCGCGCAGTTATTTCCAGGCCGATCTAGCCACCGTCGGTGATGCGGTGGTGTTTCTGCGCAGCCTGCTGACGCACAAGCCCATCGATGAGTTGTACACGATGCTGGGGCGTGCCAAGCAGGGCAAGACCGAACGCTATCGCACGTTTTTCAGCCATTTTCAGGCGCATCCTGCCGAGCAGTTGGTGCATGCCGATGGCACGCCCGGCATGGTCATGGTGGTGTTTACGCTGCCCAGTTATCCGCTGGTGTTCAAGCTGATCCGCGACCGCTTTGCGTATCCAAAAACCATGAGTCGCGCGCAGGTGGAAGGCAAATACGAACTAGTGTTCCAGCTCGACCGCATCGGCCGCCTGCTCGACGCGCAGCCGTACCGCTTTCTGCGCTTTCCCAAGGCGCGTTTTTCACCGGCGTTGCTGGAAGAACTGCAGACCAGCTGCGCGATGAGCCTGAGCGAAGATGGCGCCGATGTGTTGATCGCGCTGTGCTACGTGCAGCGCCGGCTGCGCCCGCTCAATCTGTACCTGCGCGAACAACTGCCCGAGGCCGCGCATGCCGCAGCGCTGGACTACGGGCAGGCGATCAAGGACATGGCGCGCAACAACATCTTTCCCGGCGACATGCTGCTGAAAAACTTCGGCATCACCCGGCATCAGCGTGCGGTGTTCTACGACTACGACGAGCTGTGCCTGATCACCGAATGCACGTTCCGCGATTGGCCCATGCCCACCAGTTACGAAGAACAAATGTCCGCCGAGCCCTGGTTTCATGTCGGCCCGCGCGATGTGTTTCCCGAGCGTTTTGCGCTGTTTATGGGCTTGCCGGCGTCGCAGCTGGAAGCGGTCAAGCACACGCATCCGGAACTGTTCGAGCCGCAATGGTGGCGCGATCTGCAAGCGCGACTGCGCGAAGACGATTACCCGGATACGCCGCCCTACGCGGACTCGCGCCGTCTGGCCTGAGCGTCGATTGCATCGCCGATGCGTGGCGATGCGACGTAACGAACCCGACTAGCCGAGACGCTTATCAGTGATCTCTGCGGGTTTGTGCAAAATCGCAAACAGTGCGCTGCAACACGCTTGGGCCTGTTGCAGTGTGCTGACCGTTGCTCCGAAACTTGTTTGCACCTCAGATTGGCTGTGCTATATCGGCACGACAGTGGATGTTCACTTCGAGGCAGTCGGATGCCTCTCACCACGCTTTCTGCATTAGACCAATCCGTCGTCTGGCGCGGCCGGACGACGTGCATGCCTGTACGTTCGTGCGGCTGTTGTTGCCTGTGTGCATCACTCTGACGGAGCGACTTGCTCCGCGACAACTCGTGCAGTCTTGCGTGGGAGAAGAACGTGATGGATGTTCGTTCCTCGATGTCTCGCTGTCTGTTTTGCGTGGCTCTGTGTGTGCTTGCCGCAATGGCAATGGCGCAGCCGGCGCGGCCACTTGAGCGTGTGGATCCGCGCCTTGATCAAGGCCTGCGCGTGTCAGACAGCGCGCTGCAGCGCATACGCGGGCAGCTGACCCAGCGCGCCGCGTTCAGTTGCCCGCAATCGGCCGTGTTCGCCGATGTCGTGGCCATCGACCACCCGATGGTGTTCAACCGCCTGGGCGCGCAGAACGTCAATTGGGCGATGTACGCGTTGCGCCACGATCTGATTCACCGCAGCAACAGCCAGGTGCTCGACTATTCCACGCAGGGCCAGGCCTTGTTTGCACGCGTAGTTGCCAACAATCGAAGCCGCGATATCGCGCTGCGTCCTGACCTGCGTCCGCGTCCGTTGGTAGTGCGAGTGGCCGCCGGTGGCTATCTGCATGTGCGCTTGACCAATCTGCTCGAAGTAACGCCAGTCCCGCCAGAAACGGGTCCGGGGAATCCGTTCAATTCCTTCCCGGATCCGCTGCCGGGCGTGGACCATCCAATGGAACATGCGGTCAAGGATGCAGTGGGCACCGACCCGAGCAAAACGCTCTATCGCATCGACGACCAAGTCGACAGCCGCGTCGTCGGCTTCCATCCACAAGGGTTGGAACTGGTCGGCTCGATCGACAGCGACAGTTCCAACACCGGTGCAAATGCAGACAGCCTGGCCAGGCCCGGACAGACCCGCGACTACTGCTTTCATGCGCCGCACGAAGGCGCCTATCTGGTCGGCAACGATGGAGCAGTGTTCGGCGGCGAAGGCAGTGCCGGCAACAGTGGCGTCGGCTTGTTTGCTGCGGTCACCGTGCAGCCGCTCAATGCGCGTTTCTACCGCGCGCAATTGACCGAAGAAGAACTGCGCCTGGCCACGGTGGGTGCCACGCCCTCCGGGCAGCCGATCCTCAACTACGAAGCGACCTACCCCAACGATTGCGCCAGCGCCGGGGTGTGGTGTCGCGAAGGCAAGGCGGGCCTGCCGATCCTCAACATGCTGCAAGGGCAACGCCTGGTGCACGGTGAGGTCAATGCGATTGTGGTGGGACCGGAAAAAGACGGCAGTTTTCCTGCGCGGACCTATCCGCTGGAAGGGCAGGGCAAGCGCAATCCCGCGCTACCGAATCGGCTGGAGCCGTTCCGCGAATTCGTCTCGGTCTTTCATGACGAAAATGCTGCCACCCAGGCATTTCCGTATTTCTTCGAACACCCCGAGCTCTCGCACACGCTGCATGGCGTGCGCGATGGCTTCATGATCAATTACGGCTCCGGCGGCGTTGGTGCGGAAATCATCGCCAACCGGCTCAAGTCGGGCCCGATGCAGGATTGCCTGGATTGCGCCTACGAAGAATTCTTTCTCTCTTCGTTTGCGGTTGGCGATGCCGCCACGCTGGTCGATAACCCGGCCAACCTGGTGATCAGCCAGTGCCAGCCGGAATATCTCACCGACCGGCGCTATGCGGCGCAGCGCGCCAAATACTGCGTGCAGCCCAAGGAGCAACGCGCCACCCAGGCGTACTACCCGCACGATCCGGCCAACGTGCACCACAGCTACATCGGCGACTTCGTCAAGTTCCGCAACCTGCATGCCGGCAAGGAACAGCACATCTTCCACCTGCACAACCATCAGTGGTTGTTCAATCCCAACGACGACAACGCCAACTACATCGATGCCCAGGGCTTGGGGCCGGGGTCGGGCTATACCTACGAGATCGCGTACGGCGGCTCGGGCAATCGCAACAAGACCGTGGGCGATGCGATTTTCCACTGCCATTTCTACCCGCATTTCGCGCAAGGCATGTGGTACATGTGGCGTAATCACGATGTGTTCGAAGCGGGCACGCGGCTGCAGGTCAGCCAGACCCGTTCGGGCTTCCATGAAACGCCGTTCGGCTTGCAGAACGGGCGCCCGGCCAGCCAGTCGCGCGCCTTGCCCGATGGCGAGATTGTCGCCGGCACGCCGATTCCCGCAGTCGTGCCGTTACCGGGCAAGGGCATGGCGGTGATGCCGGCGGCGGTGCAGGTGGAACCGCGCATCGTCGATGGCGTGCAATACGGCTCGGTGGCGCGCGTGCAGCAGCGCGATCGCAATCCGGGCTATCCGTTCTGGGTGGCCGGTGCGGAAACCACGATGGGCTCGCGCCCGACCACCCCGCCGCTGGATATGTCCAGCATTCCCGGTGTGGTGGCAGGCCACGACGGCGGCATTCCACGGCATGCGCTGGCCGGCTATTCGGCCGGCGGCGTGACCGACGCCAAGCTCGATCGCATGACCGCAGAAAAGCACATCAAGCTGGCCAAGCCGGTGTATTACCCCGAGGCTGGCACCGATCTGGAACAGGTCGCGATGAAGTTCCATGCGGTGCGCGAGCATCCTACCCACGCGGTGGATATGGCGGGCACAGTCAGCGCCTCGCGTTTCATCACCAACGGTGCGCCATCGGTGCCGGGCGCGCCGTACAACGAACCCTGCATCGACGATCAGGGCAGCTTGCTAAAGCGCGGCGGCGATGGGCGTTTTTTCGGTGGCAGCAACGGTGCCTGGATCACTGCCACGGCCGCATTGCCTGGCGGTATCGAATTCGGCGCCGACAGCCCACGCGTGTATCGCGGCGCCAATCTGCAACTGGACGTGGTGTTCAACAAGGTCGGTTATCACTATCCGCAGCAGCGCATCCTCACCCTGTGGGAAGACGTGTCGTCGCTGCTCGACAAGACCCGCCCGCCCGAGCCGCTGGTGCTGCGCATGAACACCTTCGATTGCGCGATGTACGCGCACACCAATCTGGTGCCGAAGGATTTCTATGCCGACGATTACCAGATCACCACGCCAACCGATGTCATCGGCCAGCATATCCACCTGCCCAAGTGGGACCTGACCTCGGCCGATGGCAGCGCCAATGGCTGGAACTACGAAGACGGCACGTTTTCGCCCGGTGCGGTGCGCGAGCGCATCCACGCGGTCAACGCCTGGAACGAGGCGCAACGCGCGGCGGGGCGGCCGGACGTGGTCAACCCCTACGACGGCACGCAGGCGCCCCTGGTGCCGAGTTCGCATCCGTATTTCGGCACATTGACCGGGCATCAATATGCCGATTGCGAAGCGCGTTGGCGCGCGCTCGGTGGCGATTTCGAAAAATTCGAACACAGCTATGGATTCCCCGGCGCCTGCGACTGGCTGGGTGCACGTACCACGTTGCAACGCTGGTTCTCCGACCCGCTGGTCAATGCGCAGGGCGTGCATCGCGGCCTGGGCATCACCTTCACCCACGACCATCTTGGCCCCTCCACGCATCAACAGCTCGGGCTCTACGCCACCATGCTCACCGAGCCGCCCGGTGCGCTATGGCGGCACAACGAAACCGGCAAGGTGTTGTACGACGCGGCCACGCGCATGGACGGTGGCCCGACCTCCTGGCAGGCGGTGATCACCGACAAGGGCGGCAAGCCGCTGGACAGCGATGGCGATGGCCGCGACGACGCGCACCGCGAGTTCTTCCTGCAATTCGGCGATTTCCAGCACGCCTATCAAAAGGGCTATTTCTACGGCGTTACCAGCAAGGGCGTGCCATCCACCATCGATGCCTCGGCGCTGCCCACGGCCAACAGTTTCCGCCAGGCGATTCATCCATCGGTGCGCAAACCCGCTTCGCCCGTGTTGCCGGATATCGTCGCCTACGAGCCGCGCTGCCCCGGTGGCGAAACGGGCTTGCCGGGCGCGGTGTATGTGCCCGGCACCGCACCGCCGCGGCCGTGTCCGGAGGCGATCTCGGCCGACGACGTGGGCATGATGGTGGTGAATTATCGCAACGAGCCGCTCGGCTTACGCGTCTACAACCCTAGCGCCACCGCAGCCGATGGCAAGTCCGGCGCGCAGGCCGACAGCTACCGTGGCGATCTGGCGTTCGCGCTGCAGACCCGCACCGATCGCGCGATCAGCGTGCTCAACGGCATCGGTGGTGAAGATCCGTCGCTGGCCGGCAGCAGCCCGCACTATCCCGCCGACATCAACGCGCGTCGCCTGGCCGGCGATCCGTATACGCCGATCCTGCGTGCCTATTCCGGCGATCTGGTGCGGGTGAAGATCCAGGCCGGCGCGCACGAGCACGAACACAACGCGTCCATCAACGGCATGGCGTGGATGCAGGGCGGCTCCGGTTTCGGCCAGGCGCCGCACTCGGGCTGGCGCAACAGCCAGAACGCCGGATTGTCCGAGCAGTTCACCTTCTCGGCGCGGATCACCGATTACGAAAGCGCCACCCATCTCAACGACCGCATGTACACCATCGACAGCAGCCAGGACGGCCTGTGGAGCGGGGTGTGGGGCGTGTTGCGCAGCCACAACCGCCGCGATGTGCGTAGCGACCGGCTGGTCGCCTTGCCCAGCCAATTGCGCCCGGCCTTGCTGGCCCCGCAACAGGGGCGCGGGCTGTTCAACGATTGCCCGGTCAATGCGCCGGTGCGGCGGTATCACGTGGCCGCAGTGCTGGCCAATACCGCGCTCGGCAACGCATTGGGCGTGACGATTCCGGCAGGCCTGGCCGGCAGCCGGCTCAACCCGCGCGGCGGCACGCTGGTCTACAACCCGCGCGCCACCGAGATCACCTTGCAAACCACCGACGAGAAGGGGGTCATCACCACCCAGCACTACGGCAGCGGCCCACTGCACGATCCCTCCGCCATCCTGTTCGTGCGCAACGAGGATCTCGATGCCAAGGGCATGCTGCGGCCGGATCGCCCCGTCGAGCCATTGGTGTTGCGCGCATCCGCCGGCGAGTGCCTGCAGGTGGTGCTGCACAACCGCCTGCCGCGCGCGCGTGCCGGCATGCCGGATCTGGAGGGCTATACCTCGATGTCCGGCACGGTGCGGCGCTCGGCCGGCAGCGGTAGCTCGAGCATGCAGTCGTTCAACAACAACCTTGTGCACGCCTCCAACCGTGTCGGTCTGCATCCGCAACTGGTGCATTACGACGTGCAGTCCTACGACGGCAACAATGTCGGCACCAACAAGATCAGCACCATTTCGCCGAACTGGAGCAAGGTCTATCAGTGGTATGCCGGGGTGATCGACACGCTGCCCTCGGCCGGGCTATGCCCGATCTACGCAGGCGACAAGGCGCCGTTTCTGGACCTGCTCAGCCAGTTCGCACGCGAGCCGAACCTGCGCCCGTTGACCGAGCTGATGACCGCCGCCGCATTCGAGGACGTGGTGCTCAGCGCGCTCGAACCCGGGTACGCACTGGAGGGCAGTGCCAACGAGCGCTCGCGTGCCCTTGCCAGCGATCTGCTGCGCCAGGCGCCCGTGCAGGCCTGCCTGGAGAGCGTGCCGGACGGCAAACCGCTGGCCGGCGAGGCACTGCGCGCCTATGCCGCGCCACCGGCGTTGCGCGACCCCAAGGAAGGCGCCGATGCGCAGCTCGACGAAGCCGCACTGCTCGACGGCGACGCCTACCTGTATCGCGAACGCCTGGCCGACACGCGTGGCAAATGCGTCGCCGATCCTGCGCTGCGCCAGGTGGTGTTGGAGCGTTTGCTGCAGGAAAAAACCCGCGAAGAAGCCGACGTCTTGACCGCGCGCATCACCGCCAGTTTCCGCTACGAAGTCGAAGGCGTGGACAGCGCCGCCAACGATCCTTCCGGCGCCAGGCGCGCCTACGCCTGGCGCGAGCTGCGCTACCCGGATCTGACCCTGGACAGCACCGAGCTGGTCGCGTTGTCGGCCAAGGCCTGCCGCTATGTCGGCGTGGAGTTCGGCGGCAGCAACCTGACCCCGCCGGACCGGATCAAGCAGGGCCAGAAGGCGGCAGTGGGCGCGCTGGTGATCGAGCCCAAGGGCGCGCGCTGGCGCGAGTACAGCGACGACCGCATGCGCAATCGCCAGGACCCGGCATCGGCCAGCTTTCCGCAGACCCGCAGCCGTGCCACCGCCGATGTCAGCTACCGCATCGTCGATGTGGCGGGGGCCACCCAGAATCGCAGCTTCCGCGATCTGGCCCTGGTCCATCAGAAAGGGTTGAACCTGCGCTACGCCGATGGCAAAGCGGTACAGAACATCGCTGCAGAACGCGTGGACGCCAACGAAGATCCACTGCGCACCGCACCGGAGGATGCACACGACTCCGGGCATATGGCGATCAACTACGGCAGCGAACCGATGTGGTTCCGCTTCGGCATCGCACCGGATGCGCCGTTCGGCGGCGATGGACTGGGCGGTATCTCAGAGGCCTGGCAGGCATTCGATAATCAGTGCTGCGGCAACGGTGGCACTGCCACGACGGCGCAAGCCAACGTCGGCGAACCGTTCGTGCCCGTGCTGCTGGCCTACGCAGGTGAAGAAACCCGCTTGCGCAGTGTGATGCCGACCGGTGTGGGCCGCGCCTCGGTGGTGGAACTGCATGGTCACAGCTGGCCGCGCGACCCATACCTGGCCGAGCGCGTCACCGCAGCGGGGTTCCCGCAAGGCGGCAAGCCGGCCGACTGGGGCGTGCCATCGCAGTGCATCGGCGACAACCCGATCCAGATGGCGATGGGCGGGCAGGAGAGCGTCACCCCGCTGTCGCACTTCGACATCGTGCTGCCCAAGGCCGGTGGGCAAGCCGGCGTCACCGGCGATTACCTGTGGCGCGACCACGGCGGCTTCGGCATCACCAACGGGCTGTGGGCGATCGTGCGGGTGCAGGCGGCGGCAGCGACGTATCCGGCCGCACCGTTACGCCGCGATTGCCGCTGATGGCACCGCCGCGCCCGCGCCGGAGTCTGCGAACAGGCAGTGCACTCGCCGGGCTGCTGCTGTGCGCGCTGGCGTTGGCCGCGCCGCCGCCCAAACCGCCGCCGCCGGTCTATTTGGATCGGGCGCTGGAAGCGGAAGGCGTGGGCTTGCGTCTGCGCCTGGAAGCGCTGGAGCCGGGCGCACCGGGGCAGCCGGTCGCCGGGCAGCAACTGCGGCTGCGTATCGATGCCAGGCGGTTGGCCGATGGGCAGCCATTGAACAACTGGGCGCCGGGTGCCTGGCTGGATCGGGCCACCGATCCGCTGTCCGGCGCGGTGCCGGTCTGCCACCAGCGCATCGCCGGTTTTCTCAGCGCCAATCTGCTGCAGCGCCCCTTGCTCGATCTGACCGGCTACTACCTGCTCAGTCTGGACGCCGAACCCAGTGTCTCGGTGCTGGACCCGGCGGTCAGTTTCAGCGGACGTACCAGCCTGCTGGCCGCAATGCGGTTGGACGGGCGCGGCTTCGATTGGGTCAAGACCAGCGACGATGCGCGGCTGTACGTGGCCTTGCCGGAGGCGCGCAAACTTGCCGTGCTCGATGTCCAAGGCCTGAAAACGCTGGCGCATGTCGCGTTGCAGGGCCGCCCGACCCGGTTGGCGTTGCAGCCTGGCGAACGCCTGTTGTGGATCGGCCGTGTCGGCGAGGCCGGCGATAGCGGGGTGGATGTATTCGACACCGTGGAGGCACGCATCGTGGCGCAGTTGCCACTGCCGGCCGGGCATCACGAAATCGCGTTCTCCGATGATGGCCGCCTGGCCTATGTCAGCAGTCGCGAAGGACGCGCGCTGGCGATCGTCGACACCGAGAGCCTGGCGATCGTGCGCCGGCTGTCTTTGGACGACGAACCATCCGCGGTGCTGTTCGCCCCCGGCAATGGCTTGCTATGGGTGGTGAGCGCCCGCGCCGGGCGCATCTGGCGCTATAGCCGCGATGGCGAAGCGGTGGACACGCGCGTGGTGGAGCGGGGTAGCGGCCCGGCCCGGCTCAGCCCGGATGCCCGCCACGTGCTGCTGGCCAACCCCGCGCAGCATCGCCTGCTCGCCCACGATGCAGGCAGCGGCGCGCTGCGGCATGCCATCACCATTTCCGGGCGGCCATACGACATCGCCTTCTCCGCGCAATACGCCTACGTGCGCGCGCTGGACAGCGAGCAGATCGCATTGTTGTCGCTGGCCAGCCTGGACACCGCCGCGCCGTTTTTGAAATTCGTCCCCGCCGGTGCCGCCGCGCCCTCGGCCAGTGCGGAGTTGCCGCGCGCCTCCAGCATGGCCGAAAGCTACGAGGGTAACGGCGCCTTCATCGCTACTCCTGCCGAGCGCACCCTGTAT
The DNA here is from genome assembly GCF_056725225.1 of Xanthomonas sp. NCPPB 2933. Classification (NCBI taxonomy): domain Bacteria; kingdom Pseudomonadati; phylum Pseudomonadota; class Gammaproteobacteria; order Lysobacterales; family Lysobacteraceae; genus Xanthomonas; species Xanthomonas sp. NCPPB 2933. The sequence goes on along the minus strand of NZ_CM161518.1, from coordinate 4,827,145 downwards.
CACTACATGGAAGGCATGAACGCGCCGGATGCGGGCGTGCGCACCTACGGACATACGCCGATGGCCGCACTGCTGGCGCGTCGCGGTCTGCGCCAGACCGGTGTGGGCGAATACACCGCGATCGTGCGCCTGCCCGCCGCCGGGCAGATGGTGATGGCCATCGCCAGCGCCCTGCCCAAGGTGCAGGAATGCATCGGCCTGCAGGTCGACGCCGCCGCGCCTGTAGCGGGGCCTGCGCAGGTGGCGATGCGCTGGGAAGGCGATTCGACGCGCTCGTTGGCGCCGGGCGAACGTTTCGCATTGCGGGTTGCCGCGCGCGATGCGCAGGCCGCCGCCCGCATCGCCGGCCAGCCATTGCGGCTACGCATCGTCATGGCCAACGGCAACGTCACCGCCACCTGGCCAATGCATCCGGACACTGCGCAGCCAGGAGTCTGGGTTGCGCACGGTGCGTTGCAGGCCAGCGGCGGTTACTACGCCTATCTGGACGCAGCTACACCGGTGCAGCTGGTTTTTGCCACCTTGTTCGTTCGTGAGCCTACCGTTTTGCAAGGAGCCAACTAAATGCGCATGTTCCTGCTCTCGGCCTGCGGCCTGATGCTGCTGTCTTCCACTGCCGTGGCGGTTGCGGCCCAGCACGGCCCGCACGCCGAGCATCACCGCATGACACAGGCGCAGACCCTGGCCGCTAGTCCCACCGAGGTGCAGGTGCCGGAAGTGGCGTTGCTGGACGCCCACGGTCAGCCTCACGATCTGCAACCGCTGCTGCAGGAAGGCATCGTGGTGGTCGATTTCATGTACACCAGCTGCACCACCATCTGTCCGGCGCTCACCGCCGTGATGGGCAGCGTGCAGCGCGAGCTGGCGCTGCGGCCGCGCGGCAAGGTCACGCTGATTTCGATCACCCTGGACCCGCGCCACGACACCCCCGCGCAACTGCTCGATTTCAGTCGGCGCGTACGCGCTGGCGAGCGCTGGTACTGGCTCACCGGCACGCCTTCCGATATCGACCGGGTATTGCGCGGCTTCGGGCTGCCGGTCGGTGGCCGCCCGGAAGACCACGGCCCGGTGATGCTGGTCGGCGATGCGCGCCAGGAACGCTGGTGGCGATGGGTCGGCATGCCCGAGCCGGCGCGATTGCTGGCCGCCGTCGACGCGCTGGCGGCCGATGCCGGCGCGCGAGGTGCGCCATGAAACGGCGGCGCTTGTGTCTGGCGCTGGTACTGGCGTGGCCGGCATTGGCGGCTGCACGCGGCACCTCCACCGGCTCGCCCGAGACGCGCGCACGCGACTACTTCGGCGACGCCACCCTGGTCGACCAGAATGGCGTCGGCCACCGCTTCTATACCGATCTGTTGAGCGAAGGCGTGGTGCTGGTCAACCTGGTGTTTACCAACTGCCCCAACGCCTGCCCGATGCAGACGCAGATGCTGCAGCAGGTGCGCCGGCAGCTGGGCGAGCGTTTCGGCAAGGACGTGCGCTTTCTGTCGCTGTCGATCGATCCCGAGCGCGATACCCCGCAATCGATGAAGGCCTTCGCTGCCAAGTACGGTGCTGACGTGGACGGCTGGCGCTTCGTAGTCGCCGCCCCCGAGACGATGCAGCAGGTGCTCGGCAAGCTGGGCCAATGGAGTGGCGAGCCCGAGAGCCACAGCACGCTGCTGATCGCCGGGCGTGCCGGGCGTCAGCATTGGCTCAAGCTGCGTCCGGATGCGCCGGCGGAGCGGATCGCGCTGGATCTGCTGCGGCTTGCCGACGAAGCCTGAGCGCACGCCGATGCATCGCCGCCTGTGCGCCTGGTTGCTTGCCGCGTGCGCGTGTGCGGCGGCCTCTGCATTTGCCCAGGGCGCGCCGCCAGCCGAGCTTGGCCGGTCGCTGTATGCAACCGGCGTCGGGCGCGACGGACGCAACGTCGCCGGTCTCGGCGTGCACGGCTGCGCCGGCTGTCATGGCGACGACGGCCGCGGTAAATCCGAGGGCTTCGTGCGTGCGCCGGATATTCGATGGTCGCAACTATCGGCGCGGTTCCCCGCGCGCCGCGCCGATGCGCCATTGACTCGCTACGACCTGCAAGCACTGACGCATGCGGTGCGCGCCGGCAGCGCGCCGGACGGTCGCCGTCTGGACCCGATCATGCCGCGCGTGGCACTGGCCGACGACGAAGTGCAGGCCTTGCTGGCCTATCTGCAGCAGCTGTCGCATCCGGTTGCGCAGCGCGATGCTTCGTTGCGCATCGCGCTGCTGTTGCCGCGCCCGGGCCGTCAGCCGATTGCCGATGCATTGCACGATGCGCTGCGCAGCTGTCGTCCTGCAGAAACCGGGCGCCTTGCCGCCTTCGACGTGGTGTCTTTCGATACGCCCGAAGAGGCCGCCGAGCTATTGCAGTCGCAGCTGCATCCATCGCGCGACACCTTGTTGCTGGCACCGTTTATCGCCGGCTGGGAACAGACGTACGCCGATCTGATGCATGGTCGCAACATCGTCACTGCGCTGCCGTTCTCCATGCTGGACGCACCGCAGGGCGCGCGCTGGGATTACGCATTTCCCGGCGTACAGGCACAGCTGGCACGCCTGCTCGACGTGGCGCAGGCGCGTGGCCATCGCAGCCTTGCGATCACCTACGATCCCGACGATCCACTCAGTGCGCAGCTGTATCGCTACGTGGTTGCACTGGCGCCGCGCACAGGTTTGACGCTGCGTCCCTGGCACTCCGATGAATCCACCAGGCTGTGGCTGCGCCCTGTCGCGGCCGATCACGACATCTCCGCACAGCCAACGTCCATGTTGCAGCTGGCACCCGCGATGTACGCACCAGATCCCACGGTCGTCACTGCGCCCTCCGGCGCCGGGCGCTGGATCGTGGCCTATCCCTACAATCCGGTCGCTGCCGATGGTCGCTGGGTCGGGCCGGCTGCCGCATGGGCATCGGCGGGCTGCGATCTACTGGCGCAACTCGATCCGCTGCGTCGCCTGCAACCGCAATTGCAGACGATCCGACTCACGCAAGGCGCAGCAGTGCTGACTGCCGAATCGTCCGATGCCGCGCAGATCGCGCACGTCCATTTGCTGCAGCGCTGAGGCGTGTGCGCGTACCTCCATCTGCTGTCGGTGTATCGCAACTGCGCAGTCGCGTCGCAGGCATTCAAGCACCCCGACACGCCGCCGTTACCGACGGAGAAACGGATAAACCTGGTCCAGGATTTACGCGTATGCACCAAGGCTGGTACAACGAAGATTCAATCACGATGGAGCGCGGTCATGCAGTGGAAGCAACGCTTGGGCCTGGGGATTTTGTTGGCAATGGCGAGTATCAACGGCGTGCAGGCACGTCCCAGTGCCGCGCAGGTGCAGGCGCAGATGGAGGCCAGCATGAATGTCGCGGGCGAATTGACGCTGACTCCGGACGGCACTGTCACGGCGGTCAAGCTCACCGATGAAGCAAGCTTGCCGCCAGTGGTCCGCGACCGCGTCAAGCAATCGATCGCCTCCTGGCGCTTCGACCCTGTCAAAGACGATGGAAGCGCATTGCCCGCGCAACTACCGATGAATCTGCTGCTGGTCGCCAAGCCGGGCGACAACAACACGTATGCGGTATCGATTCGCAGCGCGCATTTCGGCAGCCAGGAGCAAGGTGCCGCCAGCGTCGCTGCCAAGGACATGCCGCCACCGGCCTACCCTGAGCATGCGTTTCGAGAGGGTGCGACAGGGGTGGTGTATCTGCTGCTCAAGATCGGCCGCGATGGCAAGGTCGAGGATCTGGTCGCAGAGCAGGTCAACCTGACCACGTTGGCGCCGGAATCCAAGCGCCCGCGCTGGCGCAAGGCGTTTGCCGATGCCGCAATCGCCAAGGCGCAGCGCTGGACATTTGTGCTGCCTACGCAAGGCGCCGAGGCCGACGCGCCGTACTGGGTCATGCGGGTTCCGGTCACCTTCGACATCGAAACCTGGCCAGGCAATCTGACCGCTGCAAAGCAAGCCAAAAAGTGGCAATCCTATTTGCCGGGCCCGCGTCAGCCGGCGCCCTGGCACGAACAGCGCGGTGCGTCAGCATCGACCGACAGTCCGGATGCGCTACCTGGAAGTGGATTGTTCTCGGCACGCGGAGTAGGTGTGCGCTTGGTGACACCGCTGCAAGGAAGTTAGGCGCAACGCCAACATCAGAGCGGCTGGCAAACTACTTCATGCCGGTCTATTGCGGAGAAGACGATCTGGGCCTTCGCTGCGGGGCGGATTATCTGATGCTTGGCGGCAGGGCGGCTGATCTGCGATTTGGCTGCAGGGCCCTTGCCCGCCCACCATCGCAGGACACGCCGCAAGTACGTCCGTGTAGGCTCTTACGCGGCATCCATGCCGCGTAAGGTCCCGCGACGGTAGGCGGGCAAGGACCATCGAAGATGGTCGGTGTGCATAGTTGCAAGCACTGCATTACGTGCGTTGTTCGGATAACGGCGGCGCATTCGATCAGCTTCGCAATGCAATCAACAGACAGCTTTCAACAAAGCCGCCAACTAACTTTCTGGTGCGGTGTCCTTACCGATTGCGGGACCGTGTGGCGGCATGGATGCCGCCACCGAGCCTCCACGGACGGATTCACGGCGTGTCCCGCGAGCGGTGAGGGCGCCGCGCACTCGGCCAACCAGGCTTGTGACTGCAAGCAATCGCGCACCCAAAAAAAAGCCCCGCAATGCGGGGCTTTTTCTTATCGAGAATGCCGATCGAAATCAGCGCTTCATCGAACTGAAGAACTCGTCGTTGGACTTGGTGGTCTTCATCTTGTCCAGCAGGAATTCCATCGCTGCGATTTCGTCCATCGGGTGCAGCAGCTTGCGCAGAATCCAGATCTTCTGCAGCAGCTCCGGCTCGATCAACAGATCTTCGCGACGCGTACCCGAACGGTTGATGTCGATCGCCGGGTAGACGCGCTTTTCGGTGATGCGACGATTCAAATGCACTTCGCTATTGCCGGTGCCCTTGAATTCTTCGTAGATCACCTCGTCCATCTTGCTGCCGGTCTCGACCAGCGCCGTGGCGATGATGGTCAGCGAACCGCCTTCTTCCACATTACGGGCCGCACCGAAGAAGCGCTTCGGGCGATGCAACGCGTTGGCGTCCACACCACCGGTGAGCACCTTGCCGGAGCTGGGCACCACGTTGTTGTAGGCGCGTGCCAGACGAGTGATCGAGTCGAGCAGGATCACCACGTCCTTCTTGTGCTCGACCAGGCGCTTGGCCCGCTCGATCACCATTTCGGCAACCTGCACGTGACGCGCAGCCGGCTCATCGAACGTCGAGGAGATAACCTCGCCGCGCACGGTGCGCTGCATTTCGGTGACTTCTTCCGGGCGCTCGTCGATCAGCAACACGATCATGTGCACTTCGGGATGATTGCTGGTGATGGCCGTGGCCACCTGCTGCATCATCATTGTCTTACCGGCCTTGGGCGGGGAGACGATCAGCGCACGCTGACCCTTACCCTGCGGCGCCATCAGATCCAGGATGCGGCCGGTGATGTCCTCGGTGGACCCATCGCCACGCTCCAGACGGAAACGCCGGCGCGGAAACAGCGGGGTCAGGTTCTCGAACAGCACCTTGTTCTTGCTGGCTTCCAGCGGCTCGCCGTTGATGGTGTCGACGATCGACAGCGCGAAATAGCGTTCGCCGTCCTTCGGGAAGCGGATTCGGCCGGACAGATGGTCGCCGGTGCGCAGGTTGAAACGGCGGATCTGGCTGGGCGAAATATACGTATCGTCCGGGCCGGCCAGGTAGCTGGCTTCGGCGGCACGCAGGAAACCGAAGCCGTCGGGCAGGATTTCCAGCACGCCGTCGGCGGCAACGCCTTCGCCGTGGCGGGTCAGCACCTTGAGCAGGGCGAAGATCACGTCCTGCTTGCGCGCACGCGCCACGCCTTCCTGGATGTTGAGCTGATCAGCGATATCCAGCAGCTTCTGCGCCGGCATCCGCTTGAGATCGCTCAGCGAATACACCGGGAAGCCATCCGGCACGGCCGGGTGCGGACGCGCGATAAACGGCTCGTTGCTGCCATCGGACGACGGCATGCCGCCACCGGTTTCATTACCGAACCGATCGCGCGGCCCACGGTCGCGGCGGTTGCGGAACCGGTCACGGCGATTGCCCTGCTGGTTCTGCCCCTGGCCCTGACCTTGCTGATTCTGGCCGGCGTTCTGACCTTGGTCCTGACCCTGACCTTGCGGCTGGCCCTGGACCTGGGTTTGACCCTGGTTCTGGCCTTGGCCCCGGCTTTGCGCCTGATTCTGGTTCTGCTGGTTCTGCGCCTGGTTGAAGCGCTGCTGCTGCGACTGGCCACCCTCGCGGGATTCGCCATGGTTGTCGCCGCCCTGGTTGCCCTGACTGGCGCTGGGGGCGTTACCGGCATATGCGCCATCGCTGGACGTCTGCGCCGGTGCCGAATCGGCAGCGTGCGACGGTGCCTGCGGCGCGCGCGGGACATCGGGCGCGGGGCTGGCGGGCAAGGGCAGGTTGGGCTGTTGCGCGCCACCGTCGTCATTGGCAACGGCGGTCTTGCTCACGCGCGGCTTGCGCACGCGTTTCTCGACAGGAGCGTCGACGCTCCCGGTATCGGAAGAAGGATGATCGGACAAGTGCTTGATTCCTCGCTAAGAGTGCGAGCGCCCGGCTGGGGGGCGAACTATGGTGATGGGAGTCTAGAGAGACGTTTCTAGAGGGGTACGGCGGCGCACGAACGTGCTCCGGATCGACTGACACTATCACCGCTGCGCTTAACCGCGCAAGCGTCTGCCGGGGCAGGGTTTAACTGCTGGCGAAACATCGGGGGCGCCCATCGCTGGGACGCCCGCTCGCTCAGGCGGCCGCGCCGCCCAGGGTCTTGTCGATCATCTGGGTGAGTTGGCCCTTGCCAACCGCCCCGATCTGGGTCGCCTGCACCTGCCCGTCCTTGAACAGCAGCAGCATCGGGATCGACCGCACGTGGTACTTGATGGCCAGGGCGCGGTTCTGGTCCACATTGACCTTGGCAACCTTGAGCCTGCCCTGGTATGTATCGGCCAGATCGTCCAGTACCGGGGCGATCATCTTGCACGGGCCACACCATTCGGCCCAGAAATCCACCAGGACCGGTTCGCCGGATTGCAGTACAGCTGTATCGAAGTCGGCATCGCCGACATGTTGAACCTTGTCGCTCACGTTGGGTCTCCTGGAAACCAAAACGGCCCGCCCGAACGGGCAGGCCGCTACATTGCGTTAAACTGGGGCATTGCGCGACTGAATCAAGTGTCAGTCCTGAAGCCGCGCTGTCCGCCACAACAGCCGCAGTTTGCGACGCTGTCGGCATCGATGCAAGCCGCGCCCGGGCTGCCCAGGGCGCCTCACGAAGACGGAATAATGAGCGACAAACCGCTGACCGATTTGACTTTTTCCACGTTCGACCTGCATCCGGCGTTGATCGCCGGGCTGGAGAGCGCCGGGTTTACCCGCTGTACCCCGATCCAGGCGCTGACGCTGCCGGTCGCGCTGCCAGGCGGCGATGTCGCCGGCCAGGCCCAGACCGGCACCGGCAAGACGCTGGCGTTCCTGGTGACGGTGGTGAACCGCCTGCTGAACCGCCCGGCGCTGGCCGACCGCAAGCCGGAAGACCCGCGCGCGCTGATCCTGGCCCCGACCCGCGAGCTGGCGATCCAGATCCACAAGGATGCGGTCAAGTTCGGCGCCGACCTGGGCCTGCGCTTTGCGCTGGTCTACGGCGGGGTGGACTACGACAAGCAGCGCGAGCTGCTGCAGCAGGGCGTGGACGTGATCATCGCGACCCCGGGCCGGCTGATCGACTACGTCAAGCAGCACAAGGTGGTCTCGCTGCACGCCTGCGAAATCTGCGTGCTGGACGAAGCCGACCGCATGTTTGATCTGGGCTTCATCAAGGACATTCGCTTCCTGCTGCGGCGCATGCCCGAGCGCGGCACCCGCCAGACCCTGCTGTTCTCGGCCACGCTCAGCCACCGCGTGCTCGAGCTCGCCTACGAGCACATGAACGAGCCGGAGAAGCTGGTGGTCGAAACCGAGACCATCACTGCCGCACGCGTACGTCAGCGCATCTATTTCCCCTCAGACGAAGAGAAGCAGACGCTGCTGCTCGGCTTGCTGTCGCGTAGCGAAGGCGCGCGCACCATGGTGTTCGTCAACACCAAGGCGTTCGTCGAGCGCGTCGCGCGCACGCTGGAGCGTCATGGCTACCGGGTCGGCGTGTTGTCCGGCGATGTGCCGCAGAAGAAGCGCGAGTCGCTGCTCAACCGCTTTCAGAAGGGCCAGCTCGAAATCCTGGTCGCCACCGACGTTGCCGCGCGCGGCCTGCATATCGATGGCGTCAAGTACGTCTACAACTACGACCTGCCGTTCGATGCGGAAGACTATGTGCACCGCATCGGCCGCACCGCGCGTCTGGGCGAAGAAGGCGATGCGATCAGCTTCGCTTGCGAGCGCTATGCGATGAGCCTGCCGGACATCGAGGCCTATATCGCGCAGAAGATCCCGGTCGAGCCGGTGACCTCCGAACTGCTGATCCCGTTGCCGCGTACCGCACGCGTGCCGGTGGAAGGCGAAGAGGTCGACGACGACGCCGGCGACAGCGTGGGCACGATCTTCCGCGAGGCGCGCGAACAGCGTGCTGCCGAAGAACAGCGTCGCGGCGGTGGCCGCAGCGGTCCGGGTGGCGCTTCGCGCAGTGGCAGCAGCAGTGGTGGCGGTCGCCGTGATGGCGGCAGTGCCGATAGCAAGCCGCGTCCGCGCCGCAAGCCGCGTGTCGAAGGCGACGTTGCCGCCGAGACTGCAACCGTTGCAGCAGCCTCGGAAGCGCCCGTGGTCGCAGCAGCGACGACTGAAGCGCCGTCGACCATCGTGGCCGATGCCGAGCGCGCACCGCGCAAGCGTCGTCGTCGCCGCAACGGTCGTCCGGTCGAAGGTGCCGAGCCAGCCGTGGCGTCCACACCGGTTGCTGCGCCGGCCGCACCGCGCAAGCCGACCCAGGTGGTCGCAAAGCCGGTGCGCAGTGCGACCAAGCCGTCGGGCAGCCCGTCGCTGCTGAGTCGTATCGGCCGCAGATTGCGTTCGCTGGTCTCCGGCAACTGATCTGTTGCCGCTGCAATCGCATCGCCGGGCTTCGGCGATGCGACGCAAGCGCTGGCGCTCCGGCATAATCGCTGGATGACCGTTCTGCGTTTCGACAACGTCAGCAAGCACTACGCCGGTGGCCACCAGGCGCTGACCGATGTCAGCTTCGAAGTGGCCGATGGCGAGATGCTGTTCGTGACCGGCCACTCCGGCGCCGGCAAAAGTACCTTGCTCAAATTAATTCATCTCAGCGAGCGCCCGAGCCAGGGCGCGGTGCTGCTGGGCGAACGCAACCTGCTCAAGGTGCGCGGCCGGCACATCCCGTTGCATCGTCGCCAGGTGGGCGCGGTCTATCAGGACCATCGCCTGCTCACCGACCGCAGCATCGCCGAGAACGTGGCATTGCCATTGATCCTGCGTGGCACCCGCCGCGCCGAGATCGGCAAGCGTGTGCGTTCGGCGCTGGAGCGGATTGGGTTGGCTCATCGCGAAAAGGCCTTGCCGTCGCAGTTGTCGGCCGGAGAGCAGCAGCGCGTGGGCATCGCCCGTGCCATTGTTGGCGAGCCGCGTTTGCTGGTGGCCGATGAGCCCACCGGCAATCTCGACCCGGCGCTGGCCGCTGAAATCATGCAGTTGTTCGCCGAGTTGCCGGCGCGCGGCACCAGCGTGCTGGTGGTCAGCCACGATCTGGCCCTGCTCAAGCAGATGCGCAAGCGCGTGCTGATCCTGGATCACGGCCGGCTGGTCGACGACATCTCGCCGCAGGATCTGGCCGAATGAGCAAGCCCGCCAATACCGAAGCCGCCGCACCCTCGCGGTTCGGCGTGTGGATCGACCACCATCTGCACAGCATCGCCTTCAGCCTGGGCCGCGCGATGCGCAAGCCTTGGGCCACCTTGCTGACCATCGTGGTGATGGCGCTGGCACTGGCCTTGCCGCTGGGGCTGTCGATCGCCTTGGACAACGTCAAGCTGCTGGCCGGCAGCGTGCAGCAATCGCGCGAGATCAATCTGTTCCTGAAGGTCGATATCGGCGCCGATGCCGCACAGGCCCTGGCCGGCGAATTGCGTGCGCGCCCGGACGTCGCCCAGGTCACCTTGCGCACGCCCGCACAAGGACTGACCGAGCTGCGCGAAAGCGCCAAGCTCAATGAGGCGATCGATGCGCTCGGCGACAACCCGCTCCCCACGCTGTTGATCGTCACCCCGACCGATGCGGCCGACGATGCGCAACTGGCCGGCGCGTTGCAGGCCTTGCCGCAGACCGACCAGGTGCAGCACGACGCGTTGTGGCGCAAACGCCTGGATGGCTGGCTGCGCTTTGGCGAGCGTCTGGTGCAGGTGCTCTCGGCACTGCTCGGCGTCGGCGCGGTACTGGTGGTCGGCAACACCGTGCGGCTGGATATCCAATCGCGGCGCGAGGAAATCGGCGTGCTGCAGCTGCTGGGCGCCAGCGATGGCTTCATCCGGCGCCCGTTTCTGTATCTGGGTGCGTGGTACGGGCTGGGTGCCGGCGCGGTTGCGCTCGCGCTGATCACCGCCTCCGGGCTGGCCTTGCAGGCACCGTTGGCGACATTGGCCGATAGCTATGGCAGTTCTTTTACCCTGCACGGGCTGGATCTGCTGCATTCTGCGATGGTGCTGGTCGGCACCCTGGTCCTGGGTTGGCTGGGCGCCTGGCTGGTGACCGGCCATTTCCTTCGCCAGACCCGTCCCACCGAGACCTGAGGCCTGCCATGCATCCACCAGATCTCAAACACCTGATCAGCGACGCGCCGCGCGTGATGGTGGTCGATGGCTCGAAGCTGGTGCGCAAGCTGATTGCCGATGTGCTGACCCGCGACCTGCCGAATGTGCAGGTGATCGGCTGCTCCAGCATTGCCGAGGCGCGTCAGGCGCTGGAAGCCGGCACGGTGGATCTGGTCACCACCTCGCTGTCGCTGCCCGACGGCGATGGCCTGACCCTGGCGCGCAGCGTGCGCGAAGCGGCCGGCCAGGCCTACGTGCCGGTGATCGTGGTCTCCGGCGATGCGCAGCAGCATCTGGTGGAGCGTCGCTTCACCGAGTACGTCACCGATTATTTCGACAAGGCACTGGGCCACGAAGCCCTGGCGACCTTCATCCGCGGCTACGTGCAGCCCGAGCCGATCGTCGGCGCGACCGTGCTGTACATCGAAGACAGCCGCGTGGTGGCGGAGGCGACCAAGCGCATGCTCGAGCGCCAGAGCCTGAAGGTCATCCATGTGCTCACCGCCGAAGACGCCTTCGCACTGCTCACCGCCGAATCGCTGGGCCGCACCGAGCGCCGCATCGACGTGGTGCTGACCGATGTGACCCTGAAAGGCGAGCTCAACGGCCGCGACGTGGTCGAGCGCATCCGCATCGATTTCGCCTACGGCAAGCGCCGCCTGCCGGTGCTGGTGATGACCGGCGACACCAACCCGCGCAACCAGTCCGAACTGCTACGCGCCGGCGCCAACGATCTGGTGCAAAAACCCATTGAAGAGCGGCTGCTGGTGACCAAGGTGTTGTTCCAGCTGCGCCTGGCACGGCTTGAGGATCAGGCTGTCACGCTATGACTGAAATGTTAGATGTGGCCGAAGTAGAAGCACGTATCCAGCTGGAACCGTCGTGGAAGGCGCGCGTGGGCGATTGGTTGCTGCGCCCGGAAATGCAGGAACTGTCCGCCTTCCTACGTCAGCGCAAGGCGGCTGGCGCGCGGGTGTTTCCACCCGGCCCGCAGATCTTTGCCGCTTTCGATGCCACCCCGTTCGAGCAGGTCAAGGTGGTGATCCTGGGCCAGGACCCGTATCACGGCGAAGGCCAGGCGCATGGGCTGTGCTTTTCGGTGTTGCCCGGCGTGCCGGTGCCGCCGTCGCTGCTCAACATCTACAAAGAGATTCAGGACGACCTGGGCATCGCACGACCGGACCACGGCTATCTGATGCCGTGGGCGCGCCAGGGCGTGCTGCTGCTCAATGCGGTGCTGACGGTGGAGCAGGGGCGTGCCGGCGCGCACCAGAACAAGGGCTGGGAAGGCTTTACCGATCACGTTGTGGAAACGCTCAACCGCGAGCGCGAAGGCCTGGTGTTCCTGCTGTGGGGCAGTTATGCGCAGTCCAAGGGCAAGGTCATCGACCAGGCGCGCCATCGCGTGTTCAAGGCCCCGCATCCCTCGCCGTTGTCGGCGCACCGCGGCTTTCTGGGCTGCCAGCACTTTTCCAAGACCAACGACCATCTGCAGCGGCGCGGGCTCGGCCCGATCGACTGGTCGCTCCCACCGCGTAACGCGCTTGACACCACGCCCGCCCGCGGCTGAACAGGTCGGGCGGCACCGCATTTCGCATTGCTTTTGTCACGGTCTTCGCAGCGTGGCGGTGATAACTTATCCATCGATTCGTGGAGTTGGCCGCTGGAACGCCGGTATGGTCAAAAGCCCGAACGTCCTATAAATGGAACGCTGGGAACTCTTACTGTACCCGGCAGTCCAATAGTTCGACTGCTAAGATGGTGCCTATGAACCAGACTACCTCGACTGCCCTTGTGGCAAACAATCTCCCGATTCCCAGTGCGCTCGGTTCGCTGGACGCCTACATCGGTGCCGTGCACCAGATCCCGGTGCTGTCGGTCGATGAGGAACAGAATCTCGCCCGTCGTTTCCGCGACGAGCTGGATCTGGACGCCGCGCGCGAACTGGTCCATTCCCACCTGCGCTTCGTGGTGCATGTGGCCCGCGGCTATAACGGCTACGGCCTGCCGCTGGGCGATCTGATCCAGGAAGGCAACATCGGCCTGATGAAGGCGGTCAAGCGTTTCGACCCGGAAATGGGCGTACGCCTGGTCAGCTTCGCAGTGCACTGGATCCGTGCCGAAATGCACGAGTTCATTTTGAAGAACTGGCGCATCGTCAAGGTCGCCACGACCAAGGCGCAGCGCAAGCTGTTCTTCAACCTGCGCAAGTCCAAGACCCGCTTGGGTTGGCTCAATGCCTCCGAAGTGACTGCGGTCGCCAAGGACCTGAACGTCTCCGAGCGCGAAGTGATGGAGATGGAGTCGCGTCTGTCCGGTCGCGACATCGGCTTCGATGCCTCGTCCGATGAGGACGACGATCATGGCCCGCCGTCGCCGGTGAGCTACCTGGTCGCCAACGAGGAAGACCCGTCGCAGGCCTACGAGCGTCACGACAGCGAAGACAACCAGCTGCAGCTGTTGCGCGAAGGGCTGTCCGGTCTGGATACGCGTTCGCGCGACATCGTCAAGCGCCGTTGGCTGGATTCCGACTCCAAGGTGACCTTGCAGGAGCTAGCCGACGAGTACGGCGTGTCGGCCGAGCGGATTCGCCAGATCGAGGCGAACGCGCTGAAGAAGATGAAGGCACTGTTCGTCGCTTGATCGGTTCGATCACGCGCGTCAGGTTGCAAAAACGGCCCGGTTTTCCGGGCCGTTTGCGTTGCAGGTGTGCAGTTTTCATGTCCTTCAAGAAGCTGACGAACCGTCAGGATGATGCGCCCGGCATTATCGCTTTTGCCGACGACAGCTATTCCGGCAGACGGGCCACCGGTAGATGCCAGCCATAGCGGATGGCCATGAAGCGCAGGCCGAAACACACGCCCGCACCTGTCGCCAGCGACCAGGCTTGCGGCACGTCGAGCACATGCCCGATCGCGACCAGGCCGCCGCCTGCGAGTGCGGCCACTGCATATAGCTCTGCTTGCAATACCACCGGCGTACGCGCTACCAGCAGATCGCGCGCGATGCCGCCGCCGATGCCGCTGAGCATGCCCAGCAAGGTGGCGCTCAGCGGGCTGAGGTTGTAGTCCAGCGCCTTGCTGGTGCCGTAGACCGCAAACAAGGCCAGCCCGGCTGCGTCGAACAGTTGCACCGGGTTGCGCAGCCGTTCCACCGCGGCATGCCAGCGGAAACCGGCCACCCCGGCCAGGCAGGCGATGAGCAGATACTGCGGATGCACCAACGCAGCCGGCGGGGTGGCGCCGATCAACACATCGCGCACGATCCCGCCGGAGACTGCGGCCGCGCACGACAGCACCAGCACGCCGAACAGATCCAGACGGTTGCGCACCGCCACGGTGGCGCCGCTGAGAGCGAACACGAAGGTGCCGAGCAGATCCAGCAGGAACAGGAGAGTGGTCACGGCGCCGCAGTGGGAACGGGCGGCACAGCATCGCGCACCGCCCGTCGCACTGTCATCCGTCCTTGCTGTTGGGCGGCGGGTCGTCGGTTGCGCCGCCGAAGATGATGCGTGCGGCGCGCTGGTAGCTCCAGTACGCCATTGCCCAGTTCACCAGCACCACGAAGCGGTTGCGGAAGCCGATCAGGAAGTACACGTGCGCGGCCAGCCAGAACCACCAGGCGACGATACCGGACAGCTTGAGCTTGCCCACATGCACGATGGCGGCCATGCGGCCGATGGTGGCCAGATTGCCGTAGTCCTGATAACGGAACGCCGGCGTGGCCTGGCCGCGATGGCGCGCGCGGATCGCCTTGGCGATGTGCTTGCCCATCTGCTTTGCCGCCGGCGCCACGCCCGGCACCGGGCGGCCACCCTGCTGCACCGAGGCCAGGTCGCCACCGACGAAGATCTCCGGGTGGCCGGGCACGCTCAGGTCCGGCTGCACCAGTACGCGACCGGCGCGATCCAGCGGCACGCCCAGCGTGCGCGCTAGCGGCGAGGCGGCCACACCGGCAGCCCAGACGACGGTACGCGCGGGCACGAAGGTGTCGCCGAGTTGATAGCCGAGCGCGTCGATATGCGTCACCGGCGTACCGGTGTGCACTTCCACGCCTAAGCGTTCCAACTGCTTGCGCGCCTTGTCGGTGAGATCTTCCGGGAACGAAGGCAGCACGCGCGGGCCGGCTTCGACCAGACGCACGCGCGCCTGCTGCGGATCGATGTGGCGGAACTCGTCCTTGAGCGTGTGGCGGGCGATTTCGGCCAGCGTGCCGGCCAGTTCCACGCCGGTCGGACCGCCGCCGACCACCGCAAAGCTGAGCCAGGCGGCGCGTGCGGCCGGGTCGGATTCGGCTTCGGCACGCTCGAAGGCCAGCAGCAATTTGCGCCGCAGCACCAGCGCGTCGTACAGCGTTTTCAGGCCTGGCGCATGCTCGGCCCAGTGATCGTTGCCGAAGTAGGCATGGGTGGCGCCGGTGGCCAGCAGCAGCATGTCGTAGCCGAGCGTGTTGCCATCGGCGAGCACCACTTCGCGACGGGTTGGAGCAATTTCGGCCACATCGCCAAGCAGCACTTCGACATTGCGCTGCTCGCGCAGGATGTGCCGCAGCGGCGCTGCGATATCCGGTGCCGACAGGCCGGCGGTGGCCACCTGGTACAGCAACGGCTGGAACAGGTGATGGTTCTGGCGGTCGATCAGGGTGATGCGGATGCCGGGATCGTCGAGCGCGCGGGTCGCCCATAAGCCGGCAAAACCGCCACCAACCACGACCAGATGCAGTGGAGCTTGGGAGGGAGGAGAAGTCATCGTAGAGTCCGATGGAATGCGACGCGGGCTCATCAGCATGCCGTATTTGCACTGAACATGACGCCTGAATTCGGCCTGCCTGCGGCATCATGTCGCATCCCGTCGATCCGGTCACCGCATGTTGTTGCTGCCACCGCCCTTGCCGCCGTTGTCACCTCCGCCGCAATCGCCGTTTCCCTCCTCCACGTCTGCCGCAGCGCCGTCCGCGCCGGCAGTGCGTCCCGTCCGAAAGCGGCTCAGCGGGGTCGCGATCGGCCTGATCGGCCTGGCAGCCTGCGCGATGCTGTTCGGCATGCTGGTGCTCGGGGCGCTTGGCTGGCTGACCGTCACCGGCTGGTCGCTGTTCGCCGATCAGGCGCGCACCGCGCTGCAGGACGATGCGGTGGTGCAGGAGCGGATCGGCCAGATCCACACGATGCGGGTGGATCTGTATCGCACCGGTCTTGCGCCGGGCGGCGATGATTTTGTCTTCAATGTGGAAGGCGATCGTGGCGCGGGGCGGGTGCATGCCACCTGGGTCAGTGCCGGGGCAGAAAGCGAGACGCTGACCAACGGGACGCTCACCATGCGCGATGGCAGCGAATACGCGTTGCCGGGCGCAACTGCTGAAAATACCGAAACCGACTCTGCCGATTCCTGGGAGCAATGAGCATGATCGACAACCCCGACAAACGCATCGCCTTGCTGATCGATGCCGACAACGCGCCGGCCGGCAAGATCGACGTGGTGCTGGCCGAAGTGGCGCGCTACGGTGTGGCCAATGTGCGCCGCGCCTACGGCAACTGGAAGAGCCCGCACCTGAAAAACTGGGAAGCGGCGCTGCACGATTATGCGATCCGGCCGATCCAGCAATTTGCCTATAGCTCGGGCAAAAACGCCTCGGACATGGCGATGGTGATCGATGCGATGGACCTGTTGTACGCGCGCAATCTGGACGGGTTTGCCATCGTCTCCAGCGATGCGGATTTCACCCCGCTGGTGATGCGTCTGCTCACCGATGGCATGAAGGTGTACGGCTTCGGAGAGAAGAAAACCCCGGCGCCGTTCGTCAATGCCTGCTCCAAGTTCACCTATGTCGAAGCGCTGGGCGAGCAGGCGGCAGCAGCCGGCGACACCGCTGCCGGGCGCAAGGACGCCACGGCGTTGCGCAGCGATACGCGTCTGGTGCAGATGCTGCGTAATGCGATCGACAGTGCCCGCGAAGACGATGGCTGGGCGTTGCTGAGTGCGGTGGGCAAGCAGGTGGCCAACCAGGCCTCGTTCGATCCGCGCAACTACGGCTACCGCAAGCTCAGCGACCTGGTGCGCGCGATCGGCTTGTTCGAGATCAAGCAGGACGAGCAGGCGCTGTGGCTACGCGATGCACCCAAGGGCGGGCGAGCGAAGGCTGCGCAGTCCGCTGCTGCAGGATCAGCGCAAGCCTCGGTTGCGAAGCCTGCGGCGCGCGCGACGTCCAAGCCGGCGGCAGGGAAATGACCCTGGCACCCGCTGCAACGCAGCCCACCGCGCAGACACCAACGATCACGTTATGGGGGCGCCGCAATTCCAGCAATGTGCGCAAGGTGTTGTGGTGCGCCGAAGAAGCCGCAGTGCCCTACACATCGATCGAAGTGGGCGGCGCCTTCGGTGGTAACGACACGCCCGCCTATCGCGCGTTGAATCCGAACGGGGTGGTGCCGACGCTGCAGGATGGCGAGTTGGTGCTGTGGGAGTCCAACGCGATCGTGCGTTATCTGGCCGCGCGTTATGCGCCGGCCCTGTATCCGCAATCGCCGGCAGAACGCGCGCTGGGCGATCGCTGGATGGACTGGACCACCTCGACATTTGCCAGCGTGTTTCGCGATCTGTTCTGGGGCGTGCTGCGCACCCCCGAGGCCGAGCGCGAGCACGCACGCATCGCCGCTGCTTTGATGCGCTCGGGCGAACTGCTTGCACGCGCCGATGCGGCATTGGCGCAACAGCCGTATCTGTCCGGCGAACAGTTCGCGATGGGCGATATTCCGCTCGGCAGCTTTATCTACGCCTGGTTCGAAATGCCGATCGAACGGCCCGAGTTGCCGCACCTGCAGGCGTGGTATCAGCGTTTGCGCGCGCGGCCCGCGTACCAGCGTGGGGTGATGACGGCGCTGACGTGAGCTGCGAGTCTCAGCGTTGCAAAGGGGTGGGCCACATACACCGTGCGGCCTGCCGGCTCGCTTTTTTTGTAGGAGCGCACTCGTGCGCGAGGGCATTACCGGTAACGCCCCATCGCGCGCAAGCGCGCTCCTACAAAACGTGAACAGACCGCGCAAAACGTGAGTCTGGCTGCAGCCGCGTGTGCGACATGCCCTGCACTAATACAGATCGATCGGGTCCACATCCAGCGACCAGCGCACGCGCCGCGCCTGTGGCAATGCGTAGATGGCCGGCAGTTGCGCATCGAGCAAACGGTGCAAGGCCGAGCGCTGTTGCGCAGACAACAACAGCTGCGTGCGCTGGAAACCGGCGCGGCGCGGCATGGGTGCGGGCATCGGGCCGTAGCATTCCACTGCGGCAAACGCGGGCGATTGCGTCGTGGTGTCTGACGTGGTCAGGCCACGCACTGCCATCAAAAACTGATTGGCGGCCGCCACATCCTTGGCTTCGGCGCGGAACAGCGCCAGATGCGCGAAAGGTGGAAATCCCGCCGCCTCGCGCTGTTGCAGTTCGGCGTCGGCAAAGGCGTGATAACCGCCGTTGACCAGGGTCTGCAGCAAGGGATGTTCCGGATGGTGGGTCTGTAACCAGACCTCGCCAGGGCGGTCGGCACGCCCGGCGCGTCCTGCCACCTGGATCAGTTGCTGGGAGAGTTTTTCGGCGGCGCGGAAGTCGGCAGAAAACAGGCCTTCGTCGATACCGACCACCACCACCATGGTCAGCCGTGGCAGGTCGTGGCCCTTGGCCAGGATCTGGGTGCCGACCAGAATGCCGGCTGCGGTACCGAGCCGGGCGAGTTGGGTTTCCAGCGCATCGCGGCGCTGGGTGGTGCTGCGGTCGATACGTACCACCGGAAACTCCGGGAACGCCTCGGTCAGGCGTTCTTCCAGCCGCTCGGTGCCGATGCCTTGCGGCTGCAGTGCCAGACTGGCGCAGGCCGGGCAGGCCAGCGGTGCGGATTGGCGCGCGCCGCAGTGATGGCATTGCAGGCGCCGGCCACCGGCGTGCACGGTCATCGGGGTCTGGTGCAGCGGCGTGCTGCAGCGTTGGCAGGCGGCGGTCCAGCCGCAGTCGTGGCACAGCAGCACCGGTGCATAGCCACGGCGGTTCTTGAACACCAGCACCTGCTCGCCACGCGCCAGGGTGGCGCCTATGCCGGCCAGCACCTCCGGCGACAGCCCGTCCTTGAGCGGGCGCTTGCGCACATCGAGCACGCGCACGCGCGGCGGACGCGCTTCGCCGGCCCGACGCGACAGGCGCAGATGCTGGTAGCGGCCGGAATAGGCGTTATGCAGGCTTTCCAGCGAGGGCGTGGCGCTGCCCAGAATCACCGGCACATCCAGCGCCTTGCCGCGCACCAGCGCGAAGTCGCGGGCGTGATAGCGGATGCCGTCCTGCTGCTTGTAACTGCCGTCGTGTTCCTCATCGACCACGATCAGGCCGGCCTTGGGTAGCGGAATGAAGATCGCCGAGCGGGTGCCGACGATCAGTTTGGCCTCGCCACGCCAGGCGGCCGCCCACACGCGGGCGCGTTCGCCATCGGACAGGCCCGAGTGCAGCGCATGTACGGGTACGCCGAGGCGGGCGCGGAAGCGGCCCAGGGTCTGCGGGGTCAGGCCGATTTCCGGCACCAGCACCAGCGCCTGGCGTCCGGCCGCAAGGCAATCGGCGATCGCCTGCAGATAGACCTCGGTCTTGCCGCTGCCGGTGACGCCATCGAGCAGATAGGTGGCAAAGCCAGTGTGTGCGCGGATGGCGGCGGCGGCGGCCTGTTGCTCGTCGTTGAGCTGCGGGCCAGTGCCGGGGCGCGGCGGGATGGCGTCGGCGGGCACCGCCACGCGCTCGGCGTAGCCGCGCTTGGCCAGACTGCGCGCGGCCTCGCGCCATTGCGGCAGCAACGGGTCCAACTGTTCTTCGCCCACCGCACCGGTGAGCAGCAGGGCTGCGAGCAAGGCTGGGCGGCTGCCTGCGCGCAGACCGGCAGCGCCGGTGCGCCCGGTCTCGGTCAGCTGCCAGGCCCAGGCATGGGTATCGGCCAGCGGTTCGCCACGGCGCAACGGGCCGGGCAGCGCGCTGGCCTGGGTTTCGCCAAGCGGTGCGTGGGTGTAGCGCGCCAGCCAGTGCAGCGAGCGGGCCAGCTCCTCGACCAGAAGCGGGGCGTCGTCACACCAGGCCAATGCCGGGCGCAGCCCATCGGCCGACGTCAGCTGCCCGATCTCCACCACCACCCCGACCAGCTCGCGCGGCCCGAACGGCACCCGTACCCGGCAGCCGACCCGCGCCGGATCGGTCAGCGGGGCATCGGCCGGGGGCAGATAGTCGAATGTGTGGGGCAGCGGCACCGGCAAGGCGACGCGCAGGGTGGCGACGGTCGAAGACATCCGGTCAGTCTACCGACCCTGTCCAGAGGCCGGCAGTCGGGTATCAGATCGCCCCAAATCGGCACCTTGGCTTACGGCGCGTTTCTGTGACGGAAGTGATAAATACGACGTAAACCTATGTGAGGGTTAAGGAAACCGGTTTATCCACACTGCCTGTGGATAAACCTGTGAATTAGTCTCGTGCTCCACGCGTTGAAGGCGGATTCACTAGCCTCTGCAACCTCTTGGACATTTTTTAGCCAATACGGATAAGTTTATAAATATCAGCAAGTTAGGCGTGAAACACGATTGCAACAAAGAAAAAACAACAGTTGACAGACGTCTGCGTATCGGTATGTCTGCCGCTGTGCACAACCCGCACGGGTGGCGGTCGCGGCCAAGGTGAGGGCGGAGCAAGGCCGTCTCGATCTGTCAAGCCATCGGCGGGGGCCAGTTGCGTCGGTATCATGCCGGCCGATGCTGGAGTTCTCATGACCGTAGTCCCCGACGCCCCTGTCACCCCTGCCGCGTTGTCAGCCTTCCTGCGCGGTGTCGAACGCCGGGGTCTGGTGCTCGCGCAACTGCAATGCGGCGATGTGGCGGCGGCCGAGCGGGCCCTGGCTGCGGCGCTACGTGCCTTCAGCAGCCAGGCGGCAGGACGCCCGATGGCCGGTTGGCCGATGCGCTTCTGGAGCCTGTTGGCAGCTGCCCCGCCGTTGCGGCGCGAGCCCATGCCGGGCACCTGGCTGCCCCCGTTCACCGCGCTGGGGCGGATGCAGACCACCGACCGGCTGGCGCTGCTGCTGCGCATCGTGGCCGGGCTGGAAGAAGAGCCCGCCAGCGAGGTACAGGGCATCGACGTGGCGGCGTATCGGCAATCGCTGGCCCGCGCCTGCCCGCGCGATGCGGCCGGCAATCCGGACGCGCAGGCCTGGCGGGTGCTGGCCGAGGCGGCGCAGCAGGAGTTGCGCGAACTCACCCCGGCCCAGGTGAGTCGACTGGGGCAACTCCGCGATTCGGCCCTGGCCGGCATGCCGCTGCAACCGGCGGCGGCAGCGCCTGTGGTCGCCGCTGCCGAGCCGCGTCGTCCGGCGGCGCCACGTGCGCGCCCCGCCCGTCAGTGGCATTGGCCGCGGATCTCGCGCCGCCACGCCGGCATCGTGCTGGCGGTGCTGGCGTTGGCACTGTTGCTCGCGGTGCTGGGCTGGTGGTGGGCCCATCGCCGGCCCGCACTGCCGCCCGAGCCGGTCTCGCAGGCGCCGGCCGGCGTGTTGCATGTCACCGACGCCGCACCGGTGCTGGTGGAAGAACTTCCCGCCGCCGACCTGCCGGACGCAGCGGCAACCCCCGGCATGGACCCGCGCGACCAGGCGATGCTGGCCGACCCGGATCTGGAACTGGCGCGCTCGGCGGATTTCTACGCCTGGTATGCGGCCGGCCATCCGGTGCCGGCCGACGAATCCGGCGCCCATGCCACCGCCGCCGAGCCGCCTGCCGCCCCGATGGAGACCGTCGATGACGAGAATTAAGTGGTGCGGCCTGCTGTTGTGCGCCGCCGCCCGTCTGGCCAGTGCGCAAGCCCTGCCGGCGCCCCTGGAAGAAGGCAGCGCTGCCGCGCCGTCCGGCACCCCAACGCCCGTCGCCGCGACGGCCGCGACTCCAGCTTCCGCGACCCCGAGCGCCGCACAGCAACGCGCGCGCTGGGACGCCTTGACGCCGGCACAGCAGGCTGAGTTGCGCGCCCGCTATGGCGCGTGGAAAGGGCTCACCGCCACCGACCGGGTGGTGCTGCGGCAGGCACGCGAGCGTCTGCGTGCCTTGCCCGAAGACCAGCAGCGCGCACTGCGCACGCAGTTCACCGTGATGGATCGCCTGCATCGCGATGGCTGGCGCCTGGGCTCGCAGCTGGGCGCGTTCTATTCCCCGTTGCAGCCGTTGATCGGCTACGTACCGCCGGCACAGCGCGACGCGCTCTTGAGCGTGCTGCGCAGCCTGGATGCCGGGCAGCTGGAGCAGTTGGCGCTGCTGGCACAACGCACCCCGCCGCAGGAGCGCGATGCCTTGCGCGATGCCTTGCTGGCCGAGGCGCCTGCAACGCGCAATGCATGGTTGAAGCGGCAGCTGGCGCGGTGATGTCGAAACCCTCGCTGTCGAAACCCTCAACGCATCGTCGCGCGTCCACGCGCCGTTGGCGCATGGGAGGCTGACTGACCCACGTCGCACAGTGCGGGTAAGATGTCGGCCCCGCGCGACCCGGTGCCAGCGCCTCCCGGCACGGCCGTAGTCCGCGCAGCGATCGGTTTGTCATGTCTGTTTCTTCTGCACCCACGTCCGCGACGCCAGGCTTCGCTGCGGAAGTGCGTACCACCGGCCTGCTCGCGCTGCCGCTGGTGCTCGGCCACGTCTCTACCGGCCTCATTGGCTTTGTCGACAACGTCATCGCCGGCCACCACGGCACCGCCACGTTGGCCGCAGTCACCATCGGCACCTCGCTGTTGTGGCTGCCAATGCTGGTGCCGATCGGCACGCTGATCTCGTTGACCGCTTCGGTCTCGCAACTGGTCGGTGCCGGCCGCGAGCGCGAGATCGGCCCGTTGTTCCGCCAGGCGTTGTGGTTATCGCTAGGGTTGGGCGCGGTGATGTTCGCCTTCCTGAGCGCGGTGCCGCCGCTGCTGCCCACCTTCGGGATTGCGCCGGACATCGTGCCGGGGGCGACCGACTTCCTGCATGCGGTGCGCTGGGGCGGGCCGGCGCTGACGTTCTACTTCTGCATGCGCTATCTCAGCGAAGGCATGCACTGGACGCTGCCGACCATGTTGCTGGGTTTTGGCGGCCTGCTGGTGCTGGCGCCGCTGGGCTATGCGCTGACCTACGGCAAGTTCGGTTTTGCCGAGCACGGTGCGCAAGGCCTGGGCATGGCCTCGGCGATCACCATGTGGGTGCAGGCACTCGCGTTTGCGCTGTATCTGTGGCGCTCGCGCCGCTTTGCGCATCTGCAGTTGTTCACCCATTTCGAGGGGCCGCGCTGGCATGCCATTAGCGACTTGCTACGCACCGGTCTGCCGATCGGCATTACCGTGTTGATGGAAGGCGGGCTGTTCATCGTCACCGCCTTGCTGATCGGCCGGCTCGGCTCCACCGAAGCGGCGGCGCACCAGATTGCGATCAACGTCGCGCAGTTGTGTTTCATGATCCCGATGGGCGTGGCCGAGGCCACCACGGTGCGGGTCGGGCATGCGGTGGGGCGCGGCGATCCGCTCGGCATGCGGCGTGCGGCCTGGGCCGGCTACGCCATCGTGCTGGGCACCCAGGCGTTGTCGGCCAGCGTGCTGTTGCTGGGCCACGACGCCATCGTGAGTGTCTATACCGACGATGTGGCGGTGGCGGCGCTGGCCTCGGTGCTGCTGCTGTACGCAGCCACTTTCCAGTTTCCCGACGGCCTCCAGGTGCTCTCCAGCGGCGCGCTGCGCGGGCTCAAGGACACCCGTGTGCCGATGTTCCTGGCAATGTTCTCGTATTGGGGCGTGGGCATGCCGATCGGTGCCGGGCTCGGCCTGGGACTTGGCTGGGGCCCGCAAGGCATGTGGATCGGCCTGATTCTGGGCCTGACCGTGGCGTCGATCCTGATGGGCCTGCGTTTCCGCCGGACCAGCCGGCGCCTGACTGCCGACGCGACCCCCTGACTTCCAGCGCATGCCGTGCGTGCTGCGCAGCCGGTATGCTGGGCAGCATTACTTGCATGCAGCGTCATTTCGACGGAGTTTTCCATGAACCACCCCGTGCGTCGCAATCCCATCGCCAGTTTCTTCGTTGGCCTGTGGGATGTGATGAATTTCACCCGGCGCCTGATCTTCAACCTGGCGTTTTTCGGCTTTCTGTTCCTGATGCTGCTGCTGTTTGTGGTGGCGATCGCGCGTGGCGACGGCACCAAGCCGCTGGCCGAGCGCACCACGCTGGTGATCAACCCGGAAGGCACCCTGGTCGAGCAGTTCAGCGCCGACCCGGTGAGCCGTTCGCTGGCCAAGGCAGTCGGCGACAAGAGCGCCGAAGAGGTGCAGCTGCGCGACCTGGTGCGGGTGATCGAGGCCGCCGGCAAGGATCGCAAGATCGAACGGGTGCTGTTGAACCTGGACAAGTTTCAGCCCTCCGGTTTCGCTTCGCAGCGCGAAGTCGCCGCCGCCCTGCAGAAGCTGCGTGCCTCCGGCAAGCAGATCGTGGCCTTCAGCGAGAGCATGAGCCAGGGCCAGTACCTGCTGGCCGCGCAGGCCAACGAGGTCTATCTCGACCCGATGGGCAGCGTGCTGCTGGAAGGTCTTGGCCGCTATCGCCAGTATTTCCGCGAAGGCCTGCAGGACAAGCTGGGCGTGGACGTGCATCTGTTCCGCGTGGGCGAGTACAAGTCCGCTGCCGAGCCGTACATCCTCGACGCGGCCTCGGCCGACGCCAAGGAAGCCGATCTGTTCTGGATGAACGACGTGTGGCAGCGCTACCTGGCTGACGTCGGTACCGCGCGCAAGCTGAGCCCGGCGCAGCTGACCGCCGGCATCGATACGCTGCCCGAAGGCGTGACCGCCGCCGGTGGCGACCTGGCCAAGTTTGCGCTGCAGCAGAAGCTGGTCGACGGGCTCAAAACCCGCGAAGAAGTCGATGCCTTGCTGACCAAGCGCGGCGTGGCCGACAGCGATGCCGATGCCGGCTTCCGCAACATCGATTTCGCCAGCTATCTCACCCAGTTGCAGGCCCGGCGTTCGATGGACAGCCGCCCGCAGGTGGCCGTGGTGGTGGCCGCTGGCGAGATCAGCGGTGGCGAGCAGCCGGCCGGCCGCATCGGTGGCGAATCGACCGCCGCGTTGTTGCGTCAGGCGCGTGACGATGAAGAGGTCAAGGCGGTGGTGCTGCGCGTGGATTCGCCCGGCGGCGAAGTGTTCGCCTCCGAGCAGATCCGTCGCGAAGTGGTCGCGCTCAAGCAGGCCGGCAAGCCGGTGGTGGTGTCGATGGGCGATCTCGCCGCCTCCGGCGGTTACTGGATCAGCATGAATGCCGATCGCATCTATGCCGACCCGTCGACCATCAGCGGCTCGATCGGCATCTTCGGCATGGTGCCGAATCTGACCCGTGCGCTGGACAAGATCGGCGTGCATACCGATGGTGTGGGCACCACGCGCTTTGCCGGCGCGTTCGACATCACCCGTCCGCTGGACCCGGCCGCCGGCCAGGTCATCCAGGCGGTGATCAACAAGGGCTATGCCGATTTCACCGGCAAGGTGGCGCAGGCGCGTCACCAGTCGGTGGACGCCATCGACAAGGTCGCACGCGGCCGCGTGTGGAGCGGGGCGCAGGCCAAGCAGCATGGCCTGGTGGATGCGTTCGGCGGCATGCAGGAAGCGGTGGCCGATGCGGCCGATCGGGCCAAGTTGAGCAAGGGCAAGTTTCGCGTGCGCTATGTCGAGAAGCCGGCCACGCCGTTCTCGCAGTTCATGAGCGGCTTTGCCGGCAGCCGCATGGGCGCCTGGATGCTGGGCGATTCGGCCATGGCACGCGCTGTGCTAGCGCGTTCATTGCCGGAAGTGGACACCCAGCTGCGCTTCGTCGAAGACGCCGTGCATGACAGCAAGGCCGGGGGCACGCCGGTCAAGTCGCTGGCGTATTGCTTCTGCGGGTTCTAACCCAGCACGTTTGCAACGTGATGTATCTACAACGCCGGCTTTGCGCCGGCGTTGTCGTTTCTGCGCTCAGGCGATGCAGTGATGCGGGCGGGCGCAGTCGCGGCTTCGACACAAAACGCGCGTGCTTCAGACAGCAGATTTCGGTTACTGCGTAGCCGCGTCGATCACCTTGCGTTGGTCGTCTGCGGCCTGATCGGTGGCCGCCTGCACCGCATGCGCCTTGTTCAACGGTTCCTGGATGTGGTCGCGCAAGGCGGTGGCCTGCGGCTCGGGCTTCTGATCGGTGGGCGCAGGTTGCGGTCGCTGACAGGCACCAAGCAGCAACGCCAGGCTGGCTGCAGGAATCCAATGCAGTTTCATCGTCGTGACCTCGCTTGGGGTGGCGGTATCCTAACGCTCAGGCCGCACGCAGGCGTCAATCACGCTGCAGCGGCCGTTTCCTGCGTCTTGAAAGAGGATCACCCACGTGACAACCCACCGTTGGCGGCTGGATGGACAGACCGCGCTCATCACCGGCGCCAGTGCCGGCATTGGCTTTGCCATCGCGCGCGAACTGCTCGGCTTCGGCGCGGATCTGCTGATGGTGGCGCGCGATGCCGATGCACTGGCGCAGGCACGCGACGAGCTCGCCGAAGAATTCCCCGAGCGCGAATTGCATGGCCTGGCCGCCGATGTGGCCGACGATGAAGAACGTCGCGCGATTCTCGATTGGGTGGAAGACCACGCCGATGGCCTGCACCTGCTGATCAACAATGCCGGCGGCAACATCACTCGCGCGGCGATCGACTACACCGAAGACCAGTGGCGCGGCATCTTCGAAACCAACGTGTTCGCGGCCTTCGAATTGTCGCGTTATGCGCACCCGTTGCTTGCCCGCCACGCGGCCTCGGCGATCGTCAACGTCGGCAGCGTCTCCGGCATCACCCATGTGCGCAGCGGCGCGCCGTATGGCATGACCAAGGCTGCGCTGCAGCAGATGACGCGCAATCTGGCGGTGGAATGGGCCGAGGACGGCATCCGCGTCAATGCGGTGGCGCCGTGGTACATCCGCACCCGTCGCACATCCGGGCCGCTGTCGGATCCGGATTACTACGAGCAGGTGATCGAACGCACCCCGATGCGCCGCATCGGCGAACCGGAAGAAGTTGCCGCGGCGGTCGGGTTTCTATGTCTGCCGGCAGCCAGTTACATCACTGGCGAATGCATCGCGGTGGATGGCGGATTCCTGCGTTACGGGTTTTAACCCGCCTGCGCGCGAGTCAGGGGGCCGCGAGGTTGCTCGCTTGCGCTGCTGGTCGGTGCACCGCACATGCCATCTGGTGATCGCCGTAGGTTGCCAGTGGCTTTAAAACATCGGTCCAGCAAACGCAGCGCCGTCGAACTGACTGACCTGCGCTGGACCGCTGGTTGCAGCATCAAGGCGTGGTGGACGGATTCGCGCAGCGGCTTTCGTCCAGCACCCGGCGCATTTGATCGTAGCGCTGCTTGCGTTCGGCCGATTGCGCCTCGTCGGAGAAGCGCCAGGTCGCCTCGGCCTGCTCGGCGCGTTTGCGCCAGGCCTCGCACAGGGTCTGATCCGGTACCGGCGCGCAGCGATCGGTGACCACCTCGCAGGCGCTGCCGCCGCCGGTGGCCGGCCCGCCCGCCAGGTTGGTGGTCTGCATCGGCAGGCAGCGCGTAGCCGGTTCGCGGTCTTCGGTGAAATAGCGTCCGTTGTCGTGCGCGGTGCATTCGAACAACGGCGGCGGTGGCAGTGTAGAGGTCGAGGCAGGTGACGTCGGCGCAACCGGTGCTGGCGCCGCAACGGGCGCGGCAGCGGGCGCCTCGGTTTTCGGAGTGGCGCGCGGTTGTGCAGAGGGCGCTGTGCGCGCAGGCGATGCTGCGCTCGATCCGCCGGGCGCAAACGGCACGGCGGCCGGCGCAGTCATCACTTTCTTTTGCTGCTGTACGCCTTTCGGGCACGGCATGTTCTGCACCGTGAGCGCGCCGGTCGGATCGGTGCAGCGGTAGATGGTCACGTCCTGGGCGCTGGCAACCGACATCCATCCCATCAACAACAACAGTAGCCAGCGCCTCATGCGCCGCCGCAATCGCGCTGCAGGCGTGCGTCGATGCCGCGTTGTTCGCGGCTGAGGTCCTCGCGCTCGCTCTGCAAGGCGCTGTTGTAGCGCCGGATCAGCTCCCAGCGGCGATCGGCCAGCCGCCCGCAGACTTCCTGCTCCGGCAGGGCATGGCATTCGTCGCGGATCTGCACATTGCCGTAGGGCACGATCACCGTGCCGCCGCCGTAGCCGCCGCCGTTGTAGCCGCCCTGATAGCCGCCGCCTCCGAAGCTTGCGCTTCCGCGCAGGCTTCCACCCCGTCCGGAGCCGCCCCGCACTGATGCCGCGGGGCGCGGGCTCACCGAGATCGGCGGACGCTGGATGCCGCCGCCGTTGACCGGCGGGGCAATGCCATTGCCCACATAGGCGGGCCCCCAGGTCGGCACCCAGCGCGGATTGCCTTCCGGGCTGTCGCTTGTGTAGCGGTTGCCGTCTTCGGTGGTGCACTCGTACATCGGCTGCGGCGGCTGCACGGTGATGATGCGCACCTCGCGCGGTGGCTGCGTCGCGACGGCGGCAGGGGCGACGACAGCGCGTTCCGGTCGCGGCGGCGGATCCTGCGGGCGTTGCAGGTCCAGCACCTGCTGGCGCCCGCTGCTGCACGGCGCATCCTGCAGCGCCACGGTGCCGGTGCTGCTGACGCAGCGGTAGATCCGTACATTCGGATCGGGTTTGGTCGCGGTACTGGCCGCCGACGCAGGCAGCGCGGTGGCCAGCAACAGAAGGGTCAGGACGGTACGCATGACCGCAGTGTGCGCGTCTGTCCGGCTGTGTCAAAGGGGGAGCGGCTGAACTGGTTTGGGTCATGCAGGCGGGCGGATCAGCGACGCGGCAACCGCATAGGGCTTCGCGCCCCGCCGCACGCGCCATCTGGCCTGGGTCTACAACGCGCCCACTAGTTCACTCAGTCGCGCAGGATCTGCCCGCTGCGCGCATCGCGGATCTGGGTCGGCTGCGCCAGTGCGCCCACCTCGCCATCCACCACGCCATCGATGCTGGCCAGCAGCGCCGGATCCAGCGCCTGCCGGCTGCGTGCGGGTGGCTCGCCGGCCAGGTTGGCGCTGGTAGACACCAACGGGGCCCCCCAGGCTGCGCAGAGCGCGGCGACGACCGGATGCGCGCTGATGCGCACTGCCAGCCCGTCATGCGCGCCAGTGACCCAGCGCGGCGCCTGTGCGGTGACTGGCAGGATCCAGGTGTGCGGGCCCGGCCAGCTGGCCAGCACCTCCTGCTTGCGCGCAGGCTCCAGCGCGTCGAGATCCACCCATTCGTGCAGGACATCCACGCTGGCAGCGACCACGATCACGCCCTTGTCGACCGGGCGCCGCTTGATCGCCAGCAGCCGCAGCACGGCCGCTTCCTGGCGCGGGTCGCAACCCAGTCCCCACACCGCTTCGGTGGGATAGGCGATCACGCCGCCCCGGGTCAGGGCAGCGACGGCGTTATCCACACTGAGCGCGGGGCTGGGTGCCGATTGCATCGTGCGACTCAGCCTGCCGCCTTGCTCGCCACTTTCTTGACCACACGCTTGGCGGCCTTCTTGGCGGCGGTTTTCTTGGCCGGGGCCTTTTTGGCAGCAGTCTTGGTCGCGGCAGTTTTGGTGGCGGTCTTCTTGACTGCGGTTTTCTTCGGCGATGAATCCTTGACCGTATTCTTCTTCAGCGTGGCCTTCTTCGCACCGAAGCCCTTGCGCACCGGCTTGCCGGTGTCGGTCAGCAACTGCTGCACTTCTTCGAAGCTCAGCGACGCCGGTTCGCGATCCTTGGGAATCTTGCCGTTGAGCTTGCCGTCGCTGATATACGGGCCGAAGCGGCCGTTGAGCACCTGGATGTCGCTGCCGTCGAATTCCTTGATCACCCGATTGCGTGCGATCTCTTCCTTCTCTTCGATCAGGAACACCGCGCGTTCCAGATCGATGGTGTACGGGTCGTCTTCTTTCTTCAGCGAGGCATACACGCTGCCACGGCGCGCAAACGGCCCGAACCGGCCGATACCGACGCTGACGTCCTGTTCCTTGTCCTGGCCCAGCGCGCGCGGCATCTTGAATAGTTCCAGGGCGTCTTCGATGGAGATCGAAAAGATGCTCTGGCCCGGGCGCAACGAGGCGAATGTGGGCTTTTCTTCGTCTTCGACCGTGCCGATCTGCACCATCGGGCCGAAGCGGCCGATGCGCGCGCTCACTTCCTTGCCGCTGACCGGGTCGGCGCCAAGCACGCGCACGCTGCCGGCGTCGGTCTTGTCCAGCGAATCCTTCTTGTCCTCGACCAGTTCCTTGAACGGGCCCCAGAACTTCTCCATCAGCGGAATCCATTCCGCTTCGCCACGCGAGACCGCATCCAGATCGTCTTCGAGCTTGGCGGTGAAGTCGTAATCCACGTAACGGGTGAAATGCCCGGACAGGAACTTGGACACCGCACGGCCCACGTCGGTGGGACGGAAGCTGCGGCCTTCCATTTCCACGTACTTGCGGAACTGCAGGGTCTGGATGATCGAGGCGTAGGTGGACGGACGGCCGATACCGTATTCCTCCAGCGTCTTGACCAGCGCCGCTTCGGTGAAGCGCGGCGGCGGCTGGGTGAAATGCTGATCGGTGACGATGCGGTCCAGCGGGATGTTGTCGCCGGCCTTCATCGGAGGAAGCTTGCGGCCCTCGTCCTCGTCTTCGCTGCTCTTGGTGTCCTTGCCTTCTTCGTACACGGCCAAAAAGCCCGCAACCACGACGGTGGTGCCGCTGGCACGAAACACATGTTCGCTGCCGGCCGACAGATCGACGCTGACGGTGTTGAGCGTGGCCGGAATCATCTGGCAGGCGACGGCGCGCTTCCAGATCAATTCGTACAGACGGCGCTCGTCGTCGGACAGAAAGCGCGCCACCTGTGCGGGTGTGTGCAATGCCGAGGTCGGGCGGATCGCCTCATGCGCTTCCTGCGCATTCTTGGATTTGGTGGTGTAGGTGTTGGGCTGATCCGGCAACGAGGCGGTGCCGAAGTCGCGCGCGATCACGTCGCGGATTTCCGCCAACGCGTCCTGCGACAGGTTCACCGAGTCGGTACGCATATAGCTGATCAGGCCGACCGAGCCCTCGTCGCCCAGTGCCACACCTTCGTACAACTTCTGCGCCACCTGCATGGTCTTGCGGGTGGTGAAACCGAGCTTGCGCGAGGCTTCCTGCTGCAGCGTGGAGGTGGTGAACGGCGGGGCGGGGCGGCGCTTGCGCTCCTTGCTGGCCACGTCGGTGACATGCAGCACGCCTTGCGCGGCCTTCTGGATGCGCAGACGCGCGGCTTCGGCGGTATCGCCGTCGGTGACGGTGAACTGCTCGAATTTCTGCCCGTCCAGCTTGATCAGGCGCGCATTGAACGGCTGCGACGGATGCCGGCATTGCGCATCGATGGACCAGTATTCGCGCGCGATGAAGGCTTCGATCTCTTCTTCGCGCTCGACGATCATGCGCAGCGCCGGCGACTGCACGCGGCCGGCCGACAGGCCGCGCTGCACCTTGCGCCACAACACCGGCGACAGGTTGAAGCCGACCAGATAGTCGAGCGCGCGACGTGCCTGCTGCGCATCGACCAGGTCGGCGGCGATCGCGCGCGGCTTGAGCATCGCTTCCTTGATCGCACGCGGGGTGATCTCGGTGAACACCACCCGCTGCATCGGCTTGTCCTTGAGCAGACCGCGCTCTTTCAGGATCTCGGCGATGTGCCAGCTGATCGCCTCGCCCTCGCGGTCCGGGTCGGTCGCCAGAAAGATGTCGTCGGCGGTCTTGGCCGCACGCGCAATGGCTTCGACATGCTTTTCGTTCTTTTCGATCAGGTCGTAACGCATCGCGAACCCGTTGTCCGGATCGACCGCGCCTTCCTTGGGGACCAGGTCGCGCACGTGCCCATACGAGGCCAGGACGGTGAAGTCCTTGCCGAGGTATTTATTGATCGTCTTGGCCTTGGCGGGCGATTCGACGATGAGCAGGTGCTTGGGCATGGTGGTTAATTCTTTGGGCAGAGCCCGGGGGGCAGGTAGCGTGGCCTAATTGGCCGGTGGAGGGAAGCAGATCGCCTGTTTCCCACACGTCAACGCCCGGGATGGTAGCCCGGGCGTTCAGTTCTCTTATTAGAAAGATCACGGCAGACGCCGCCGTGTCAAGCGGCTTCGGCCACGAACCCTCAGTTCTGGCTCATTCCGATGGCTGCAATCATGATTGCGGCGAAGATCACGCCAATCACTACTATCACCGCATAAATGGCCAGCACCACAATCGTGACTGTGTCCAGCCCCGTGGATTGCCGCTCCGGGTGATCGGTGAAGGCCCAGCGATCCACCACCAGGGTCTCGCACACTTTGTCGTGCGGGGCCTGCTTGCGCTGGGTCATGCCGGCCATGAACGCCGCCACGATCGCGCCGATGCCCAGTGTGAGCACGCTGATCAGCATGTAGGCCAGATAGCGCAACACATTGCGCCAAAAGCCGACCCGGCCGCCGTTGGTGTCGGCGCGCACCAGCTTGATGCCGCAGGCGAGCTTGCCCAGGCTTGCCTGGTGCCGGCTGGACTGCATCCAGGCGAAATACAGCGTCGGGATCGCCAGACCAATGCCATACGACACCACCATGATCGCGATGCCGAGCGCGCTGCCGTCGTCCAGCGCCGAACCGGAATCGCCGCGGGTGGTTGCCAGCGCCACGACGAACACCAACGGGATCACGATCAGATACACCGCGAAGGTGGTCACGAAGCTGTCCAGAATGCTGGCCGCCACGCGCCGCCACAGGCCGGCGTAGACAACCGGGGCATCCTGCAAAGCAACGCTTGCGGTGGGTGCGGCGGCGGCTACGGAGTCCCAGGCGCTGGGAATTGGCACGCCAGCGGGTGTCTGCGACGAGGCATCGGCGGGCGTGGCAGGCGCGTCCGAGGCCTCGGTCAGGAGCGGGCTTGAGGCCGCCGGGGGTGTCGCTGCCTCTGCCGGCGTGGTGGACCACGCTACTGGATCTGCCGATGCAGTGTGCTCGCTTGGCGGAATCTGCTGCTGATCGACTGCTGCAGGGTGATCGGCAAGGCCAGATTCGGTCCGCGCGAGCGAGGCGTCTTGAGCGGAGCCGGCAAACGGCGCCACTGCGGTGGGCGCGTTATCCACTGGGGCGCTGGTCGGGTAAACCGTCGCCTGCGGTTCACTGCCCGGAACGTCCACTGACATATATCCGGTCGGCTCGGGGGGCGCCGACACTGCTGTATCGACGCCCAGTTCGGCCGCGACCTCGCGCAGCGCCACCCACTGCGGCAGACCTTCGCGCCAGACCAGGCTGGAGCGGTCGATGATGCCTTGCGACAGGCGCGCAACCAGCGTGTCGGTGTCGATCGGGCCCTGGCGTTCGCGCTGGGCGTCGGCGTAATACCACTGCGTCATTGATGTCCCCTTGGGTGAAACGATTGGCTAGAGCGTGAGATGCATTTGAGCTAACGCGCTCTAACCGCGGCAGTCCGGCGGAAGTTGGTTGTCGTCGATCTCGGAGCTGCACTGCCAACTGCTGGCATCAGCGTCGAAATCCAGCCACAACGCCTTGCCATCGAGCTTGGCCGATTTCGGTGCATGCATCACCGCTTCGATGCCGCACTGGGTGGTGTCGAAACGGCCGACCCGTACGCTGGTCAGCACGTCGTTTGCATAATGCTCGGGCGCCTGGAACCCGCTGTCGCCATTGACTGGGCAACGGCCTTCCTGCGCGAGAAATTCGGCGATCTGCGGCTTTAATGGCGCCAATGCGGCCACCGCCTTGGCGACCTTGGTGCGTCCCACATAGTCCTGATAAGCCGGCAGCGTGATTGCAGCCAGAATGCCGATCACTGCCACCAGGACAAACATCCCCACCACCGCGCCCAGCACCAACGCCCATCCCGGCCCGTGGTTCGGCAGGCGATGCGCTGGCAGTACAGACACGTGGGCAGGCGACATGTGTGCCGCCGCCGATGGCAGTGGCGGAGGCTGCGCTGCAGCGCTCAACTCGGTGGAGATCGGCGGTCCGAGTTCATCGGCGCAGGCGGACAGCGGCACCCATTGGGCCAGGCCTTCGCGCCAGACCAGGGTATCCAAGGCAATCGCGCGATCACTATACAGGCCCAGCAAGGCCTCGCCGGCCACCGGGCCACGCCGATGGCGGTTGCCCTCGGCGTAATACCAACTGCTCATTCCCGTCCCCACGCACGCGCTTCCATCGCGGCTTCGACCCTCAGTGTACGGGTTCAGGCTCGTCGAGGAACATCTGCGTTTCCATCCATGCATAGGCCGCTTCGGCGCCCGGCTGGTTGAACAGCACCATCAGCACCACCCACTTGAGGTCGTCCAGATCAAGCTCGTCCTGGTCCAGCGCCATGGCGCGGTCCAGCACCAACTCGCGCTGATCGGCATCGAGAATGCGGTGTTGCTCCAGGAACATCAGAAACCCACGGCAATCCACATCGAGCTTGTCCAGCTCCGGGCCGTGGTAGATACGCACCGGTCCGTCGACGTGCGGGCGCGCAACGCTAGGTCGCTGCTCGGAGAGCGCGTCCAGCCAATCGAAGGCTTTACTGATTTCTGCAGGGCTGAAGCCAGCCTGGATCAGGCCATTCTGAAGCGAGTCACGGTCACGGACCAGGTCCGCGTCTTCGCTGAAATAATGTTCGAACAGGTACAGCAGTACATCAAGAATGCTCTCTTTCATTGCCCCTCGGCCTGCGTCGCGCGACGCTGTGGAGGTGAAGAAACTAGGGATTGCGGGTATAGCGACCGTGCTCGGTGACCACGTCTCCCTCCAGTTCCATGATGAGCAGCATGGAGGACAGCGTGGCGGCCGTCAATCCGGTGCGTTCGACCAATGCATCCATAGGGGTTGGGTCGTGGCCAAGTGCCTGCCACAAGCGCTGGTAGTCCGGATCCGGGCGCGCGGTAGAGGCCTTGGGCGCCGTCCTGGCCTGATCAGTGGGGGCGGCCAGGCGCTGGCGCAAGGCATCGGCTAACTCGCCCGAGAGCAGGCGCAGCCCGTCGATGATCTGGGCCGGCTCCTGGGCCAGGGTGGCACCCTGACGGATCAGGTGATG
Source organism: Xanthomonas sp. NCPPB 2933 (assembly GCF_056725225.1). Taxonomy (NCBI): domain Bacteria; kingdom Pseudomonadati; phylum Pseudomonadota; class Gammaproteobacteria; order Lysobacterales; family Lysobacteraceae; genus Xanthomonas; species Xanthomonas sp. NCPPB 2933. The sequence goes on along the minus strand of NZ_CM161518.1, from coordinate 4,792,178 downwards.
GCAGCCGCGCGCGAGCGGATTGTGCAGCGAGCCGGGCAGGGCGAATACCTCACGCCCGGCCTCGGCTGCCAGCCGCGCGGTGATCAGCGCGCCCGAGCGCATGGCCGCTTCGACCACCAGCGTGCCCAATGCCAGCCCGGCGATGATCCGGTTGCGGGCCGGGAAGTGCCCCGCGGCCGCCGCTGTGCCAGGCAGATACTCGCTGACGATCGCACCACGCGCGGCGATGCGATCGCGCAGCAACTGATGATGGGCGGGATAGGCCACATCGGTGCCGGTGCCGACCACCGCCACGGTGATGCCGTCGGCGCGGGCCAGCGCGGCCTCGTGGGCGATCGCATCCACGCCTGCCGCCATGCCGCTGACGATGCCCAGCCCGGCGCCCGCCAGGCTGGAAGCGAACGCGCGGGTGTGCTCCCGCCCTCCGGCGGTGGCCGCGCGGCTGCCGACCACCGCCACCGCTGGATGCCACAACGCATTGGGGTCGCCGTCCACGAACAAGGCCAGCGGCGGATTGACCAGATGCCGCAGCAGCGCGGGATAGTCCGGATCCTGCCAGCCGATGAGGTGATGCCGGGGCTGCGCGCACCAGTGCAGCGCTGCGTCCAGCGCCTGCGCGTCGGGGACACGCAGCAGGGCCGATTGCAGCGCGTCGCAGCCGGCAGCGCGCCATGCATCGGAGCCGGCGGCAAGGATCTCGGCCGGCGAGGCGAACGTCGTCAGCAGCGTACGGCGCGGCGGGCTGCGGCCGCCGGCCAGCAGCAGGATCAACAACGCACGCAGGTCTGGAGCAATCAGGGTCATGCAGTCAGCGTAGGCCGCAAACGACGACGGCGCCCTCAGGCGCCGTCGCGTTACAGCATCGGATTTTGTCGCGCTTACTGCGCGTCTGGATGCTTGACGATGTAGCCCAGGCCGGTCGGCTTGACGCTTTCCATCACCAGCGCATAGCTGACCTTGTCGAAGGTGCGGAACACCATCGCGTGCGAGACGTATTCGTCGGGCAGGCCGACGGTGGAACCGGCCGGGCCGCTGAAATCGTCATCGGTCCGCGAAAAACGCGAGTGCTTGACGCGGTCGCTGACCGTGCGGCCCTTGCGCCAGATCGAGAACACGGTGCCGTTGTTGATGCCCTCGCGCGCGCCACCGGAGATGGCGATCACGTCGCGGGTACCGCCGACGATAAAGGCATCGGAGATGGCGAGTACGCGCAACTCGGTCTGCGTGGCCTGTTCCGACGGTGGATGCGGAATGAACTGCAGATCGTACGGCTGCGCCTCGACCGCGATGATGCGATCGCCCGCCCGCACTTCACGGCCGCTGTCCTGCAACAGCAAGGTTGCCGCCTTGGAATTGCCGCTTGCCGCGCTGCGGGTAATGGTGCCGACGTTGACCTGCGCCAGTTCATACCCCAGAAACTCGCGGCGACTGCTCGGCGCGATGTAGTTCTTCCAGATGTTGCCGGAGCCGGCGACGCTATTGCCGGCCATATCCAGATCATCGTTGGGCTTGGGCAAACTGAATTTCACCGTTGGGCGAACCACCGCAAAGCGCTGACCCGGCTGTGCGTCGTCCAGGCCGACCACATACGCCAACTGGCCAGTGGTGGCACGCGAACGACCACCCTCCAGACCCACGACATACGGCAGGCCGTCGAAGTCGTCGGTGACGCGCAGGTTTTTGAGAAACGGCTCGACGTCCGATAGCGGAATCGCATTGATCGGCGCTTCCTGACGCGGGCCGGGCTGCACAGTGCCCTTGGCGACGCGATCCAGGTAGGCCAGGCTGATCACATCGCCCGGGTAGATCAGGTGCGGATTCTGAATTTGCGGATTGGCCTGCCAGATTTCCGGCCACAGCCACGGCTTTTGCAGAAAACGCCCAGCGATGTCCCAAAGGGTATCCCCCTTGCGCACCACGTAAGTCTCTGGATGTTCGCCCACCGCTTGCGCGGCAGCGTAGGTCGCGACGGTCAGCATCGCCGCAGCGACGACCGTACGAAGTCGGTTCAACATGAGTGCCTTCTTGCCTGATTCCCCAACAGGTCCGCGCACTATAGTCCAGAAACCCCGGCGCTACGCAAGCAGTGCGCTAGAATAGGAGCGTCTTGCCGGCGCCGCGCCGGTGTTCCCAGCACGGGTAACCCCATGGCTTTGCTCCCCATTCTCGAATTTCCCGACCCGCGGCTGCGCACCAAGGCCGTGCCGGTCGATGCTGCCGAGGTCACCAGCCCGGCATTTCAACGCTTGCTCGACGACATGTTCCAGACCATGTACGAGGCGCCCGGCATCGGCCTGGCCGCCAGTCAGGTGGATGTGCACAAGCGTTTCATGGTGATCGACGTCAGCGACGAGAAGAACCTGCCGCAGGTATTCATCAACCCGCAAATCGTCAGCAAACAGGGCGAGCAGCTGTATCAGGAAGGCTGCCTGTCGGTGCCGGGCATCTATGCCGATGTCAGCCGTGCCGATGCGATCACGGTGCGCTATGTCGACCGCCACGGGCAGGCGCAGGAACTGAGCACCGAAGGCCTGCTGGCGGTGTGCATCCAGCATGAGATGGATCACCTGGACGGCAAGTTGTTTGTCGATTATCTGTCGCCGCTCAAGCGCGAAATGGTACGCAAGAAACTGGCCAAGCAGCGCAAACACGTTGCCTGACGGCCGGGATTTGGGAGTCGGGATTCGGAAAGCCGGTTCTCTCACCGATTGCCGAATCCGCCCCTGCGACTCCCCAATTTCCACTCCCGAATCCCCCGCCCAATGAAAATCATCTTCGCCGGTACGCCGGATTTTGCCGTCGCCTCGTTGCGCGCTGCCGCGCAGCGACATGAAGTGGTGGCGGTCTATACCCAGCCGGATCGGCCTGCCGGCCGCGGCCGTGGGCTGACCGCCTCGCCGGTCAAGCTGGAAGCGATTGCGCGCGGCATCCCGGTGTTTCAGCCGCAGACGCTGCGCTCGCCCGAGGCCCTGGCGACGCTGCGCGCGCTCGATGCCGACCTAATGGTGGTGGTGGCTTACGGCTTGGTCCTGCCCAAGGCAGTGCTGGCCGCGCCGACCTACGGCTGCTGGAATGTGCATGCCTCGTTGCTGCCGCGCTGGCGTGGCGCCGCGCCGATCCAGCGTGCGATCGAGGCCGGCGATACCGAAACCGGCGTGTGCCTGATGCAGATGGAAGCCGGTCTGGATACTGGCCCGGTGTTGCTGTCGCAACGTCTGGAGATCGGCGAGCAGGAAACCGGCGGGCAGCTGCACGACCGCCTGGCTGCGCTGGGTGCGCAGGTGCTGTCCGATGGACTGGGGTTGCTGCGTGCCGGCGTTCGCCCGGTGGCGCAACCGCAGCCGGCCGAGGGTGTGACCTACGCGCACAAGCTGGACAAGGCGCAGGCGCGGCTGGACTGGGCGCAGCCGGCGCAGGAACTGGCGCGGCGCGTGCGCGCGTTCAATCCGTGGCCGGTGGCCGAGGCGATGCTGGCCGGTGAGCGTGTGCGCCTGCATGGCGCAGTGGCGCTGGAGCTGGCACATCGGCAGGCGCCGGGCACCCTGCTCGCTGCCAGCAAGCAGGGCATCGATATCGCCTGCGGTGCGGGTGCGTTGCGGGTACGCGTCCTGCAGCGCGAGGGCGGCAAGGCGATCACCGCCGCCGACTACCTCAACGCGCGCCGCGATCTGCCGGCGCTGACCTGATGTCGACGGAAGCTGCCACTGCCGGCGTTGCCTCGCGTCTGGCCGCAGCGCGGGTGCTGACGGCGGTGTTCGACCAGGGCCGCTCGCTCAAGGCCGAGCTGGCCGCAAGCTTGCCCGGCCTAAGCGATCCACGCGACCGCGCGCTGGTGGAGGCGATCTGTTTTGCGGTGCTGCGCCGCCGCCCGGCCTACGACGTAGCGCTGCGGCAGTGGCTGGAGCGCCCGTTGCCGCCGCGCGATGCCGAACTGAAAGCGCTGCTGATGGCCGGCTTCGCGCAGCTCGACGTGTTGCAACTGCCCGCGCATGCGGCGTTGTCGGCCACCGTGGATGCGTGCCGTGCGCTGGGCCGGCCGCGTCAGGCCGGCATGGTCAACGCGATCCTGCGGCGTGCGCAGCGCGAGGGTTTCCCGGCAGTGTCTGCCGATGCCGGTTGGCCGTCCTGGTTGCGCAAGCAGCTGCGCGCCGATTGGGGCGACCACGCCGAAACCATCTTTGTGGCAAGCGCGCTGATGGCGCCGATGTGGCTGCGTGTGCATCGCGGGCGCACCGATCCGGCCGCATATGTCGCGCGCCTGGCCGAACTGGGCATCGCTGCCGAAATTGATCCGGTGTTGCCGGATGCGGTGCGCTTGCACAGTGCGCTGCCGGTGAGTCAATTGCCGGGTTTTGCCGAAGGCGAGGTCTCGGTGCAGGACGGCTCTGCGCAGCAGGTGGCCGATGCATTGCAGTTGGCCGCGTCCGCGCGCGTGCTCGATGCCTGCGCCGCGCCCGGTGGCAAGGCGGCGCACCTGCTGGAACGTCATCCCGGCCTGCAGCTCACCGCGCTGGATGTGGATGCGCGCCGGCTGGAACGCGTGCAGCAGACCCTGCAGCGCACCGTGCCAGGCGCGCAGGTGGTGCTGCATGCGGCCGACGCCGCCGATCCCGCCGCGTGGTGGGACGGGCAGCCGTTCGATGCGGTGCTGCTGGATGCGCCGTGTTCGGCCACCGGCGTGGTGCGCCGTCAACCGGATGTGCTGCTGCATCGCCGCGCCGACGATATCGATGCGGTGTGCGCCTTGCAGGCACGCTTGCTCGATGCGACCTGGCGCACGCTGCGTCCGGGCGGGCAGTTGCTTTACACCACCTGCTCCTTGCTCGCGCGTGAGAACCAGGCCCAGGTGGAGGCGTTTTTGCAACGCACCCCTGATGCCCAGGCACAGCCGTTGGGTGCGCAGTTTGGTCATGCGGCAGGGCCGGGGCGCCAGCGGTTTCCAGGCGAGCAGCACTGCGACGGATTTTTCTACACGCTTTTGCTAAAAACCTCCTGATCGCGCGCCGAGTCGGCGTTCCCTCCTGTTTCCCACTGCCGCCGGCCATGCTCAAGACCCGTGCTTCCACCGATTTCTGGCTGCTGGCCATCACCGCTGTATTGGTCATCGGTGCCGGGCTGGGATTGCGTGACCCTTGGCCGGCGGACGAGCCGCGTTTTGCGCTGGTCGCCAAGCAGATGGTGCTGAGCGGCGACTGGCTGTTCCCGCATCGCGGCAACGAGCTGTACTCGGACAAGCCGCCGATGCTGATGTGGCTGCAGGCGCTGTTCTACACGTTGTTGGGCAATTGGCGGGTGGCGTTCCTGCTGCCGTCGCTGCTGGCAGCCCTGGGCACGCTGGCCTGCGTGTACGACCTGGGGCGGCGGCTGTGGACCCGGCGCGTCGGCCTGTATGCGGCCTGGATGCTGCTGTTCACGTTGCACTTCACCTTCCAGGCCAAGAAGGCGCAGATCGACCCGCTGGTGGTGTTCTGGATCACCCTGGCCAATTACGGGCTGTTGCGCCATCTGTTGATGGGCCCGGCCTGGCGCTGGTGGACGCTGGGCTGGTTCGCCGCCGGGCTGGGCGTGATCACCAAAGGCGTCGGGGTGATCGCGTTGCTGATGCTGATCCCGGCCGGCATTGCGTCGGCGCGCGGTTGGCCGGGCGTACGCGTGCATGTGCGCGATCGGCGCTTCTGGCTGGGGCCGCTGTTTTTCTTTGTCGCGATCCTGCTGTGGTTCGTGCCGATGATGGTGACCGCGCTGACCGCAGGTCAGCCCGAATACCGCGTGTATCTCAACGACATCCTGCTGCGCCAGACCGCCAAGCGCTACGCCAGCTCCTGGGACCACGCGCAACCGGTCTGGTACCACTTGAAGGGCATGGCCACGATGTGGCTGCCGACCATCCTGCTGCTGCCATGGGCGATCCCGGCCTGGCGGCGCCGGCTCAAGCGCCGCGATCCGCGCTATCTGCTGCCGCTGGCGTGGTGGCTGTTGGTGCTGGTGTTCTTCACCATTCCCAGCGGCAAGCGCGATGTCTACATCCTGCCGGCGCTGCCGATGTTCTGCCTGGCGCTGGCGCCGTTGGCGGCGGGGCTGTTGCGCCGCGCCGGGGTGCAACGCATGTTGTTCGGATTCGCGCTGCTGCTGACGTTGGTCTTCAGCGTTGGCGGGGTGGCGATGCTGATCGGGCATCCGGGCTTCGAGCAGAAGATCATGGACAGCCGCGGAGTCGGCAGCGAGGCGACCGACCCGCTCGGCTGGCTGTTGCTGGCGGTTGGGGTATGGGGTGTGGCCAGCCTGCTGTTGCTGCGGATGCGCCGCTCCGCGCTTGCGGTCGCCTCGCTGCTGGGTGCGTGGTGGGTGGCATTCGGGCTGGTCTGCTACCCGATCTTCAACGACTCCAGCTCGTCGGGCGCGGTGATGCGGGAAGCCGGGCGCCGGATCGGGGTAGATGCGCAGCTCGGGCTGGTGGCCTGGAAAGAGCAGAACCTGCTGATGGCCGACCGCCCCGCGCAGACCTTCGGCTTCAAGGTGCCGTGGGAACAACAGCTGCAACGCGGGGTGACCTGGCAGGCAGAGCAGCCTGCGCAACGCTGGCTGTTGGTACAGGAGACGGCGTTGCTGGCCTGCGTGGATCGCAGTCGCAGCCAATTGGTGGGGGTTGCCAACCGTCGTCGCTGGTGGCTGGTGCCGGCCGATGCGGTGCGCGGCAGCTGCGTGGCGAGCTCCAACGAGCGGGCGGTGGAAGCGCAGGAGCAGGGCAACCTGGAGACCGAATGAGGGCGCCGAGCACACCTTCCTGGCGCGATTTGCGCCGCGTCAATGCCGCCGCTGGCCGCTGTCTAGCGACGATTCATGCGGGGCATCGTTAGCTTGGCCGGCGTTGCCGCTGCGTGTTGCCCGCTTTAGCCTCCCTTTTGCCACCGATGCTCGATGAATTCCTTGCCCACTCAACCCGCTTCGCTGTCGCAGACTGCCCCCATCGCATCGCGGGCAGGCGTGCGCATCGCCGAACTGGGCGTGTTCCTGATGACCGCGCTGGTGGTCAGCATGCCGAGCGGCCTGCTGCCGTTCGGCGTGTGCCTGCTGCTCGGTTCGCTGGTGGGTTGGCGCAACCTGCGTGCGGGCATCGTCACGCGCGATGGGTCGCTACGTGCGCTGGGCTGGCTGACGGCGGCGGTCATCGCGATGTCGCTGCTGTCGATCGCCCTGTTCGAACATGGGCTGCGCGACGTCGATAACCGCTCGCGCTTTCTGGTGTTGCCGTGGGCTGCGTTGTGGGCGTACGCGCTGCAACCGCGCCAGGTCTGGTTGTGGCGCGGTGCACTGGCCGGCGTGTTCGCAGCCATGTTGATCGCCTTGTTGCAGGTGATGAACGGTGCCGACCGCGCAGAAGGCTTTACCAACGCGATTGTGTTTGCCGATATCACGCTGATGCTGCTGGTGGTGGCGGTGTTCTGTCGCCCGGTCGGCAACGTGCGCTGGCTGGTCGGCGCGGCCGTCGCGGCGGTGGTGGTGATCGTGCTCAGTGGCAGCCGTGGTGTGTACCTGTCGTTGCTGGTGACCCTGGGTGTGCTGATCTGGGGCGCGGCCTGGCATAGCCCGCGCATGCGTTTGCTGGCTTTCATCGGCAGCGGAGTGCTGGCGGTGGGCGTGATCGTCAGCGTGCCGGCCTTGACCGATCAGATGCGTCTGGGCGAATTGCAGCGAGATCTGCAACGCTACGAAGTCGGCGACAGCGATTCGTCTGCAGGCGCCCGTATCGAGCGCCTGCATGTGGCCTGGGACACCTTGCGCGCGCATCCGCTCACCGGCGTAGGTGTCGGGCGTTTCGACGATGCGATGCGCGAGCTACCGGTGTGTGCCGGCGATACCTGGTTGCTGCGTTGTCACCTGGGTCACGCGCACAACGATCTGGCCGAATGGGGCGCTACGCAGGGCGTTCCGGGCCTGCTGCTGTTGATCGCGGTATATGGCGTGCCGTTGTGGATCTTCGTGCGGTTGCATCGGCGCAGCGGGCAGCGCCAGTTCCGTGGGCCGGCAGCGGCCGGCGTGATGATCGTGATCAGCTACGCGCTGTGCGGGCTGACGCAATCGATGTTCGCGCATCAGGTCTCGGCAAGTTTCTACACGGCGATGGTCGGTGTGCTGGTTGGCCTGGCAGCGCGCCAGGCACAGCAGGCTGCAGCTCAGTCGCTGCGTTGATCGTCCGCGCGTGGCGGGTCCTGCACCGGTTGGTTGTGCTGTAGCAGCCACAACATGATGGTCTTCTGGCGCACGTAGTTGGCGCGCACATAGGCGTAGATCAGCCCGTGCCAGCCATCGCGAAAACCGCCGCGCAGCAGATAGCCGCGCCAGAAACGCCAGGCCGGCGCCAGCACCAGCTTGCTCCAGGTCGCGCGTTTGCCGCGTGCGTACTCGTGCTCGGCCATCATCTGCGCATAGCGCTGGGTCTTGGCCAGCTGCTGCGCCAGTGAGCGATACGGGTAATGAATCAGATCGCCGGGCAGGGTGACGACGGTTCCATCCACACTCGCCGCTTCGTGGATCTCGCGCTTGCCGCGCCAGCCGCCACGCCGGCGATCGAACAGGCGCAGCACGCGATCCGGATAGGCATTGCCATGGCGCAGAAAGCGGCCGAAGTAATCTGACAGCCGTGCGAAGCGATAGCCGGCCGCCGCGGTGAAGCCCGCATCGCGCGCGGCGATGATCGAGCTGCGCAAGGCATCGCTGATGCGTTCGTCGGCATCCAGGCACAGCACCCAGTCGTGGCTGGCCTGTTCGACGCAATACGCTTTCTGGCTGCGATAGCCGTCGAAGTCGCGTTGCAACACGTGTGCGCCAAGCGCGGTGGCCAGCGCCACGGTGGCGTCGGTGGAGCCGGAGTCCACCACCACGATCTCGTCGCAGAACGCCAGCGAGCTCAGACAGTCGCGTAGGCGATCGGCCTCGTTGAACGCGATAATGCAGGCGCTGATGCGCGGCCGTTCGTCGGGTGCGGTCAAAGAGGACATGTGATGGCCGAGTACCTGCTGTTCGCAACGGAGCGTTACGCGTTGCCTATTCTGGCGCCATTGGCGCAGGCATTACAGACCCGCGGTCACTCCGTGTCGGCCTGGTTCGAGGGCGGTGCGTGCGGGCTGGCCTTGCCGGGTGTGCGCGAGGTCGGCCTGCGCGAGGCGCTGGCGTTGCGTCCGCGTGCGGTGTTCAGCGCGGCCAACTGGGTGCCGCCGTTTATTTCCGGTGCCAAGGTGCAGCTCTTCCATGGCTTCAACGTGCAAAAACGCGAAGACAATCGCGGGCATTTCCGCGTGCGCGGTCTGTTCGATCTGTACTGCACGCAAGGTCCGGCCACCACGGCACCGTTTCGTGCATTGGCCACGCGCGAAGGGCATTTTGCAGTGGTCGAAACCGGCTGGCCGAAGCTCGACCCGGTGTTCCGCGACGATGGCGGACGCAGCGCCGCGTTGCGCGCGCCAGCCAACGGGCGGCCGGTGATCCTGTTCGGCTCCACGTTTACCGAGCGCTTGAGCGCTGCGCCTGCGCTCTATGCTGAGATCGCCGCCGATATCGCGCGCGGCGCGCATTATTGGCTGCTGACCTTGCACCCGAAGTGCGCGCCAGAACTGTTCGATCGCTATCGCGCGCTGGCCGGGCCGAATGCCCGCTTCGTCGAACCCGAAGAGGTCATGGCCGCGCAGCGTGCGGCCGATGTGCTGGTGTCGGACACCTCATCGATCGTCTCCGAATTCGTGGTGCAACACAAACCGGTGGTGACCTTTCGCAACCGCGTACCGCAGCCGCATATGCTCGACTTTCAGCAAGCAGAGCAGTTGCCGGAGCAACTGGCGCGCGCACTGGCGCCGGATGCGGCGCTGCGTAGCGCGCTGGCCAGTTATGCCGACGCGATCCATCCATATCGCGATGGGCAGTCGTCGGCGCGTGTGATTGCCGCGACCGAGGACTTTATCGCCGGCAAGCTCGGCCCGTTGCGACGCAAGCCGTTGGGTGCGCTATGGCGCGGGCTGCAGATTCGGCGCGAACTCGGGTATTGGGGGCCGGCGCAACGTTGATTGCTGGTGTGGTTGCCCGGTGACGCGATGTTGCCGCCAATCAGCGGTGTTGATCCGACCTGCCAATCCCCAATCCCCAATCACCAGCGCAACTTGCGCCGCGTCAACGCCGCACCGAGTTGTGCCTGCAGCTGCTGCGCCTGCGCCAACGGCACAAAGCGCAGGCGTAACGCCGGGCCGGTTGCGCTGGCGCCGGCGGTGTCCAGCCAGAGCGTGGCGGTGCCGGACAACCGATCCAGCGGCGAGCGTTGCAGTTGCAGCGCCTGCAGCTTGTCTAGTTCGGCCAGCCGCCACCAACGCTTCCACCAGCCACCGCGCACGGCCACATACCGCGCATCCAGCGCATAGCCCATGCGTTGCACCTGGCGATACGCCTTGAACGCACTCCAGGGCAACCACAGCAACACCCACGCCGCCTGATTGCCGAATTGCCAGGCCAGGCCGGCCATCAGCGGCAGCAGCAACAGCAACGTGGGCAGGCTCAGCCGCCACCAGCAATGCGTGGCGATCGACTGCCACTGCGCAGGCGGCCAGGCAGCACCGGGCAGCAGGCGCTGCAATAAGGCATCGCAGCGCTGCGGGTCGGCGATCGGCGCGAGTTCCTTCAACGCGCTGCCTTCGTTATCGCCAGTGCCTGCCACGGCAGTGTCCACGCGCAACTGGCGCCGGCCGAACAGGCGATGCAGGCGGCTTTCGTACAGCGTCCACGACTGGATCCGCCGCAACGCCACGCTGCTGCGGACGCGCGTCAGCAGGCCGCGCTCCACGGTGAGACGGCGCTCGGATTCACTGAGATGAAAGCCATGGTATTGCGCCACCGCCAAGGCCACAGAGAGCGCGCGCATTGCGAGTAAGACCGCTAAAAAGCCGATCAGCACCAGCGCAGCGGTGACTGCCGTGCCCGGATGGATCTGGCTGACATAGCGATACGCCAGCTCGCCATTGTGTTCGACGAAGTTGGACACCGTGCGGCGCGGAATCATCTGGTAGATCACACCGAAACTGGCTGCCACCACCACCATGCCGCGATTGGAAATCAGCCCCAGCCGGATCACTTCGCCCATCGGCAGGCGCAGTAGCGTGTTGCTGTTGTTGTCGAGCTGCGGCGCGGCGGCATCGGTGTGGTGCGCGCGGCGACGGATCAGGTCTTCCAGCGCCAGTGCCTGATCCAGCCGCAGCACGCGCATTTCCGCTTCGGGTTTGTGGCCACCGGCCGATTCCAGCCGCACTTCGGCCACGCCGGCCAGCCGGTGCAGCAGCGATTGATGCACCACCACGTTGTGGATACGCGCGAACGGGATGTCGCGCCGGCTGCGTTCCAGCAGGCCGCTGCGAATGGCCACGCCGTCGGTGCCGATGCGGTAGCGGTAGGTGAAGTAGCGCAGCACCGAAATCGCCACCAGCACCGCGATCACCACGCCGGTGGCGATGTGGTCGGCAAAATCGCGGCTGCCGTCGCGGCTGCCGAACAACACGAGCGCGGCCAGCGGAATCAGGAACTGGCGGATCTGCTGCAGCAGCACGAACATCCACGACAGCGGATGCAGGCGCTGTTCGGCGTCGCCGGGATGTTCGATCGCGCTCACAGCGCGTCGTCGTCGTGATCGAGCTGGCGCGCGAGGCGGTCGCGCAACCGCTCGGCATCGTCCTGATCCAGGCCGGACAACGCCACTGCATTGAGCCGGCTGCCGGCGGTGTGCACCACCAGTGTGGTCAGGCGCGTGGCGCGCTCGATCGGGCCGCGGCGCAGATCCACATGCTGCACGCGCGAGATCGGAATCCGTGTGTCGCTCTGCCACAGGTGGCCGCGTTGCAGCGCCAGGCCGTGCTGGTCGAGCTTCCAATGGGTGAGCCGATGCCGTTTGACTGCAAACCAGGCACTCAGTGCAGCGGCTATCAACGTCACGCCCAGCACCACCGGCCAGTAACCCCAGGCGTGCAGCGCGGTGGCCATCACGCCAGCGGCAATCAGCCCGGCGAATCCGCCGCCCAGTGCGCCATTCACCCCGGCCACATAGGCGCCACGCTGCGGTAGCGCCTGCCACTGTGCGTGGTCCACGGCCTGAGTCTCTGCTGGAGCAGGCTGGACGATGACATCGGGGTGCGGCGGTGGAACGTCGTGCACTAGGCTGGCCTGCAGAAGCGGTGCGCAAGCATAGCCGGGCGCCGAGGGCGGGCGCATCCGGCGCAGGCCGTGCTTACTGAGCGGCCAGAATCAGCGCATCCACATCCAGCGCGTGGCCGGCACGGGCGGCCTTGGTGCGCAGGTATTGCTCGTTTTCGGGGGTGATGTCGCCGGTGACCGGGATGCGGTCTTCGACGCTGATGCCGGCCGCGCGCAGGCGTTCGGCCTTGGCGGGGTTGTTGGTCAACAGCCGGATCCGGCCGATGCCCAGGCCGCGCAGCATTGCCACCGCGCTGCCGTAGCGACGCTCGTCCGGGCCGAAGCCCAGTTGCGCGTCGGCATCGATGGTATCCAGGCCGGCATGTTGATAGCCGTAAGCGCGCATCTTGGCAGCGATGCCGGTGCCGCGGCCTTCCTGGTCCAGATACAGCAGCACGCCGCCGCCGAGGTCTTTCAGCTTGGCCAGGCCGTGCCGCAGCTGGTCGCCGCAATCGCATTTGAGCGAGCCGAACAGATCGCCGGTCAGGCACGAGGAATGCACGCGTACTGGCACCGCAGCCGAGAGGTCGGGCTGGCCGACCACGATCGCCACCTGGTCGCGCTGCGCCACCCCGCCTCGAAACACCACGAATTCGCTCATGCCCAGGCCGCGCAACGGCACCGGCGTACGCGTGACCAGCTCGTAGCCGGCGGCGGCGGATTTGGCGCAGCCGGCGCCCAGGTCGTCCAACGCCAGTGACTGGCAGCCGGCGAAGGCAGCCAGGTCGTCCGCGTCGCGCAGGTCTACCGCCAGCATCGCCGGCAGCAATAGCCCCAGACGCGCGATCTCCACTGCGCCTGCGTCAAGCGCATCGCCGGGTGTCCACTGCGTCGGTACCGGCGTGTCGCGCAGATAAGCCAGCGCGGCAAGCTGGTCGTAGCTGTGTTCGATCAGCGCCACGCGCGCGCCCTGCGGCGCGCTCAAGCCCAGTACCTGGGCGCGGGTCGGGGTGACGAACAGATAGTGACGCCCCTGCGCCGCACGCGCGAAGGCCGCATACGACTGCGCGGTGCTGCTGTCCAACGCCAGCACCGCGCGCGCCTGCCCGTTGGCAGCCGTCAGCAGCACCGGGCGGCCGGATCGCAGTTCGGAGGCGGCGCGCTCACAGCGGATCGCCGCCGGATCACCGAAGGCGTGTGCGCTGGGGGAGAGGACGGGGCTGCTCATGCACGACTCCAGATGGGGATTGCCACGGCCGCTTCAAGGCGGACGCCGCCGCAGCCACTGGGTGGTCGCGTGACGCCATTGTCGCGTGGTTCGCAACGCCCGGTCGCCACGGCGCTGTGGAACGCTGCATCCAGCGGATGCAGATTGGGTGGCGCAGCAGGCGCCGATTGGTTGCATGCCGGTCGCGTTGTTCATCGCCCGGCAATGCTTTTTAATCCCAAGACCCTCTGCCCGCCTAGGACCCCATGTCTCTTATCGACTGCAGCGAAGCCCGCCACGCCAGCGCCATCCTGGACATCTTCAACGATGCCATCGCCAACTCGACCGCGCTGTACGACTACAAGCCACGGCCACCGGAGAGCATGGTCGGCTGGTTTGCGACCAAGCTGGCGGGCGGCTTTCCGGTGATTGGTGTGGAAGACACCGACGGCACCTTGATGGGCTTTGCCAGCTACGGCACGTTCCGCGCCTGGCCGGCGTTCAAGTACAGCGTGGAGCATTCGATCTACGTGCATCGCGACCATCGCGGCAAAGGGCTGGGGCGCACGCTGCTGCAGGCCTTGATCGCCGCGGCGCAGGAGCGCGGTGTGCATGTACTGGTCGGCGGCATCGATGCCAGCAATCAGGCCAGCATCGCCTTGCACGAACAATTCGGCTTCACCCACGCCGGCACGGTGCGCGAGGCCGGTTTCAAGTTCGGGCGTTGGCTGGATCTGGCGTTCTATCAGCGCATTCTGGCCACACCGGCCGATCCACACGACGATTGAATAGTGCTGCCTGGCGCCGACACGGCGTGCCGCGCTCTGTTCGCACCCTTGTTTGAGCCGGGCTGAGCGGTCGGGCGATGTAGCGAGTTACTGCGACGCGGCCTCACCCAGTGCCTGTCTGCGATGGAGGCGATCGGAATGCGCTGCGTGTCAACGCAGCGTTGCACGGGATCTGTTGCACAGGATCTGCAGCCAGGAGCGGCTAGCAAAACGTAGCCGTGCCGTCGGTGTGCTGGCCAATCTAGTGCGGATGCCGCTCGGTCGCATACGGATTGGCCTCGCCGCTGCCTGGCGGGCGCAGCGTGTAGCGCTTGTAGGTCCACTGGTATTGCACCGGGTCGCGCCGGGCGATCTGTTCGATGCCTGCATTGAGCGCGCTGGCCGCGCGCACCGGGTCTGCATCGGCCACCGCCGGGTCGGACGGCTGCACATGCAGCGCGAACTGCAGATCGCCACCGGCGCGTTCGCACCAGCCGTACAGCACGATCGCGCCGGTACGTTCGGCAAGCCGGTTGACCAGGGTCATGGTCAAGGCCGGAATGCCGAAGAACGGCGCAAAGACGCCATCGCCCATCTTCGGTTGCTGGTCGGGCAGGATGCCGACCGCGCCGCCGTCCTTGAGCACCTTGAACAACTGCCGCACCGCCGGGCCTTCGGCACGCACCTGACGCACGTTGTCGCCGCCGCGGGCCAGTTGCAGGAAGCCGTCCACCGTGTCCGACTCCGGCGGGCGGTACACGATCGCGATCGGCCCGCGTTCGGACAGCCACTGGTTGAGCAGTTCCCAGTTACCGAAGTGCGGTGCTGCCACGATCACCCCGCGTCCGGAGGCCAGCGCTGCGTCGTAGAGCTCCTGGCCATTGCGTTGCAGGCGTGCCAGGTTCTCGGCCGGCGGGCGGGTCCAGGTGCGCAGCACTTCCAGTGTCTGCCGCGCGGTCGAACGCAGCACCTGCGCATGCAGCTGCGCGCGCTGGCCGGCATCCAGTTCCGGGTACGCCAACTCCAGGTTGCGACGTGCCACGCGGCTCTCGCGCGCATCGAGTTTGCGCCAGCTCCAGGCCAGCGTATCGGCCACACGTTTGAGCAGCGGCCACGGCAGGCGACCCACGGTGGCGGCGGTGGCGTAGAGCAGGCGAGCGCGAGCATCAGGTTTCATCGACGTAATTCTAAACAGCGCGGTCGCCGAAGGCCCGCGCGTGACAGTACGGGCAGTGCTGGGCATGCTGCGCGACACAGTTTGCTCAACCACAATGCCCATGCTTGCACTGATCCAACGCGTCACCCGGGCCTGCGTCACTGTCGATGCAGAGCGCGTCGGTCAGATCGGTCCCGGGCTGTTGGCCCTGGTCGGGGTCGAACCCGGCGACAGCGATGCGCAGATCCGGCGCCTGGCCGAACGCCTGCTCGGCTATCGCGTCTTCGCCGACGACGCCGGCAAGATGAACCGCTCACTCACCGAGACCGCGGGCGGGCTGCTGCTGGTCAGCCAGTTCACCCTGGTTGCAGACACCAGCTCCGGCACCCGGCCCGGCTTCAGTACAGCCGCACCACCGCTGGAGGCTGAACGGGCGTTCAATCAATTGGTGGCGATCTGCCGCGAAAAACATCGCGGCGGGGTGGAAACCGGGCGTTTCGGTGCCCATATGGTTGTCGACCTGGTCAACGATGGCCCGGTGACCTTCCTTCTCAGGCCCTAGCCAGCGCTACACCAGCGGTCTCGTCTTGAATCCGGCAGACGGGGCTTCACGCTGGTATAATGCTAGGTCCTCTTTCCAATCTCAAAGCCGGTGGCGCGAGCATCCATGGCCAACGAACGTCCTGCCCAGCAATCCGACATCAAGCTACTGATCAGCAAGGGCCTGGAACAGGGCTATCTGACCTACGCCGAAGTCAATGACCATCTGCCCGACGACCTGGTCGACCCGGAGCAGATCGAAGACATCATCAGCATGATCAACGGCATGGGCATCGATGTCCATGAAGTTGCGCCCGATGCTGAAACCCTGTTGCTCAACGATGGCAACACCGGCAACCGCGAGGTTGACGATACCGCCGCCGAAGAAGCCGCCGCCGCGCTGACCGCGCTCGACACCGAAGGTGGCCGTACCACCGACCCGGTGCGCATGTACATGCGCGAAATGGGCACGGTCGAGCTGCTGACCCGCGAAGGCGAAATCGCCATCGCCAAGCGCATTGAAGAGGGCCTGAGCCAGGTCCAGGCAGCATTGGGCGTGTTCCCGCTGTCGACCGAGATGCTGCTGGCCGATTACGAAGCGCACAAAGAAGGCAAGAAGCGTCTGGCCGAGATCGTGGTCGGCTTCAACGACCTGATTGAAGAAGCCGACGCTGCTGCTGCGGCGCTTGCCGCCGCCGGCCCGGTTGCCGTCTCCGAAGACGATGCTGCCGACGACGACGATGCCGAGGATGGCGACGACGACGCTGCCGAAGAAGAGGCCGGCCCGACCGGTCCGGACCCGGTGGAAGTGGCAACGCGCATGGAGAACCTGGCCAACGAATACGCCAAGTTCAAGAAGATCTATGCCAAGAACGGCGCCGAGCACAAGCTGGTGGTCAAGGCGCGCGAGGACATGGCCGCCATCTTCACCACGCTCAAGCTGCCGCTGCCGCTGACCGACGCGTTGGTCACCCAGCTGCGTGGCGTGGTCAACGGCATCAAGGACCACGAGCGCAAGGTGCTGCACCTGGCCACCACCGTGGCACGCATGCCGCGCAAGGACTTCATCCGTTCCTGGGAAGGCAACCAGACCAACCTGGAATGGGTGGAAGACGCCCTCAAGCGCAAGCAGAAGTGGTCGTCGGCGCTGCGCGATGTCAAGGATCAGATCGTCTCCGAGCAGCAAGGCTCGATCGAGATGGAGAAGGCCAACTACCTGACCCTGGGCGAGATCAAGGAGATCAGCCGCGCGATGGCCTATGGCGAAGCCAAGGCACGCAAGGCCAAGAAGGAAATGGTCGAGGCCAACCTGCGTCTGGTCATTTCCATCGCCAAGAAGTACACCAATCGTGGCCTGCAGTTCCTCGACCTGATCCAGGAAGGCAACATCGGCCTGATGAAGGCGGTGGACAAGTTCGAATACCGTCGCGGGTACAAGTTCTCCACGTATGCAACGTGGTGGATCCGTCAGGCCATTACCCGTTCGATCGCCGATCAGGCGCGCACCATCCGTATTCCGGTGCACATGATCGAAACGATCAACAAGTTGAACCGCATTTCCCGTCAGATGCTCCAGCAGTTCGGCCGCGAGGCCACGCCGGAGGAACTGGCCAAGGAAATGGACATGCCCGAGGACAAGATCCGCAAGGTGATGAAAATCGCCAAGGAGCCGATCTCGATGGAAACCCCGATCGGCGACGACGAGGATTCGCATCTGGGCGACTTCATCGAGGACACCAATGTGGAGTCCCCGATCGACAACACCACCAACATCAATCTCTCCGAGACGGTGCGTGATGTGTTGGCCGGCCTCACCCCGCGCGAAGCCAAGGTGCTGCGGATGCGCTTCGGTATCGACATGAACACCGATCACACGCTGGAAGAAGTCGGCAAGCAGTTCGACGTCACCCGCGAGCGGATTCGTCAGATAGAGGCCAAGGCGTTGCGCAAGCTGCGTCACCCGAGCCGTTCGGAGCAGCTGCGCTCGTTCCTCGATATCGACTGATATCAGCGCGATTTCAACGCAGTGATCACAACAGCCCCGCAATCGCGGGGCTGTTGCGTTATGGGTCAGCCGAAGGACGATACTTGCAATAAGCGTGGGGGATGCGTGCCACGGCAGCGTATTGCGGCGCTACGGCATTCACGCATCAGCGACGAAGCCGCACGGCGCCGCAACATGAAATCGGCGCTTCTCCAAAGCTCACGTGGTGTTCTAGCCGTGCCTTCTAAGTTGACGGACGCACGCACACGAGACCGCCTTATGAGCAGGCAAAGCCGCTTTGAAACCACCACGTACCGCGACCACGAGATCCGCGTACGCGTCGAGCGCGCTGCGCCGGAGGCCAACTGGACGTTGCAGGTCGATGTGTATGCGCTTGGCGGCCAACGCCAGCCACGCATCGACGATCAGGGGCCTGGTTGGGAGACGTATCAGGACGCTATTGCGCAAGGGTTTCAAGCGGGGCGGAAGTTGATCGATGCGCAGTTTGAGATGGCGTAGTGGCCGGGCTGAGGATTGGGGATTAGTGATTCGGAATTGCTGAGGTATGTGTAGCGCTAGATGGTTCACCCTCGAATAGTGCGGCAGGACAGATTGATCGCGTACACCTTTAAAGCCTGGCTCACGCCGGGCTTTTCTGTGTCTGCATGCGCAAACACAGGTAGGTGCGGCCACTCGTCCCCATTGACACCTGATGCAGCAGACAGCGACGCGCGCGGACAGGTAAACTTTCGCGTCAGCTGGAAGGTCCGACATGCCCCGCATCTCGCCACCGACCCTGCCGGGCCTATAGCTCAACGGTTAGAGCAGAGGACTCATAATCCTTTGGTTCCAGGTTCGAATCCTGGTGGGCCCACCAAATTCAAGTTCAAGAACATCCGATGTAGTCCGGAAAGTTCAAGAAATTCCCTGAAAACCGTTGGTATTTGGTCTAGCAAGGTCCAGCTGTATCCAGTTGCATCCGTGTGTGAAGTGAGTCAGGCTGTGAGTCGTCCCAGTGCATTTTGCCTGCCCGACTCACAGCTACCTGACTCACATGCTTACAGATACAAAGCTTCGCGCGCTTAAACCTAGGGATGCTGCCTTTCGGGTAGCTGACTCAAATGGCTTGTGCATTGAGGTGCGTACCACTGGTGCAAAGGTTTGGCGATATCGCTACCGGTACGCAGGCAAGCCAAGCATGGTGACCATCGACGAGTACCCGGCGCTTTCACTGATGCAGGCTCGTGCAGAGCGCGACAAGTTACGCATGCTGCTAAAGGGTGGAGCCAACCCAGCGCATGTCGCTCGGATTGAGCGAGCCGTCCAAGCCGAGCGCGTGAACACCACATTCGGAACCATTGCGCTTGAGCTGTTGGCTAAGCGAGCGAAGGAAGGGCTAGGTCCAGGTTCGGTAAAGCGAGAACGCCGTCTGATCGAAAAGGATTTGGCTTTTATTGCTGACATGCCGATCACTGATGTCAGTGCTCCCATTCTTCTGGCTGCTCTAAGGAAGTTGGAACAGAGGGGCGTGGTGGAGACTGCCCACCGGGCACGGTCTCATGCAGGACGAGTTTTCCGGTATGCGATTGCGACGGGCAGGGCTCAGCGAAATCCTGCTGAAGACCTTGTAGGTGCATTGGAGCAGCCGCAAACCAAGCATTTCGCAAGCCTGACCGAGCCTGGGCGAATTGGCGAGCTTCTGCGCGCGCTGTGGGCCTACCAGGGCTCGCTTGTGACCTGCGCGGCCCTCAAGCTGGCCCCCATGCTTTTTGTGCGCCCTGGCGAACTGCGGCAGGCCAAGTGGACGGATATCGACTTGAAAGCCGGTGAGTGGCGCTACGTCACTAGCAAGACAAAGACCGCGCACGTCGTTCCTTTGTCCGCACAAGCAGTGGCAGTGCTTGAAGAACTATGGCCACTCACCAAGCGCAGCGACTACGTGTTTCCCGGCGTGCGCAGCGCCGATCGCCCCATGAGCGAGAACACGGTCAATGCCGCGCTCCGCAATTTGGGCTTCGATGGCGAAACCATTGTAGGTCACGGCTTTCGTGCGATGGCGCGGACCGTGCTGGATGAAGTTCTGGGGTTTCGCCCAGACTATATCGAGCACCAGCTCGCGCATGCCGTGCGTGATCCATTGGGGCGAGCCTACAACCGCACGGCGCACCTGCCAGAGCGCAAGAAGATGATGCAGGGGTGGGCCGACTATCTAGACAGTCTACGGACACAGGGGCAGACAAGCTGAGATAAGGCTGTGTCAGCCGTTTCTGTCAGGAAGTGCGTATCAGATCTGCTTGCTCGTACCGAGCCGCCTCGCCAATGCCCTGCCGGCTTATCACCATATCCCGGCGCAGCTGGAACCACTGTGCGTCGCCGTGGCGCACCAGATGGTGCCGCCTTACCTGAGTGCCCAGCACGAGATGCGCGGTAAGCTGCTTTTTGAAGTGCTTGGCGACATATGTCTCGAACAGCTTTTCCATCGGGAATGTCGACTCCCCGTAAAGTTAATCCAACCATAGCCAGAGCTCCTGGTCGACGGGGCGGTACGCACTATCAGAAAGGGTTTGGGATGGCGCGCCTACTCGGCAAAGTTCCCGCTGCATGCGCGAAGCGCACGATTGCCGTTTAGTACGGCTGTGTGGACATGCCGGCTTTGACTGCCTGCCAGTAGTAGCCATCGACAGCCCGGCCGACTCATAACCTGCGGTTACGAGCCCCCCGGCTCGGGAGTCCGACGATGTGTTGCAACACCGCGCGCAATGAAGCATGGAACACTGCCGCATGATGCAGGGCGGGGAACTCGCGGTAGCGCACTGCAAGACCTGGCAGCGTCGCCAGGCGCTTTGCCAGGTGCAATGCCGCGTCAGCTGGCGCGCCTTGAATTGCATTCAATAAGTCTGTGTGATCAGGACGTTCACGGCTACGCGGATCGATCTGGCCGGCTCGCTCTGCTCCACCGAGAAATATCCATATACGCGCGGGATAGTGCGACCCGCATGCAATGAAGTGCTCCTCGGGCGTGCCTAACAGTGCGCCTTGCCCCCACCATAGTGACGGGCTGGCAGTGGCGAAATCGGTGAACAGGCCGTCGCCAGCATACAACGCGTGCAACACAAACAGTCCGGCCAATGAATGTCCCCACAGCGCCTGCCTACTGCGATCCAACCGCACGTGGTGTGTGATCGCAGGCATTGCTTTCAGCAGCAGAGCATTGAGCAATGCTTGCGCACCGCCACCTACCAGCCCGTCTGGTGCATCGGGAGCTTTAAGAAACGGATGGTCGGCAGGCTGGAACGTATAATCGCGAGCGCGGGTAGGCAAATCGATCAGCAGGTCGTGGTCGGCATCGATAAACACCAGCACGGGCGGCGCCGGCAGCTGCGACAACCGGCACAGCAAGACGGTATCGAAGTGGGTAAGCGCCCGGTTACCGTCCAGCATCCACAGGGACGGAAAACCGCGTCTGGGTGGCTGCACACATGGACGTGCAATACGAATGCGCCAGCGACGCCCATTATCTTCATCAATCACTACGCTGTCGAAAAAACGATAGCAACGAGTCGGCGGCAAGCGCTTGCTCGTTGCCCGGATGCCAAGCCTCAGCCGGCCCGAGCTAAGCCTGTGTTGCTGCGGATTGATGCCGCGCCATGTTGTTGAGATCATTGGAGCATTGGGCAGGCGCGACCTAATAAAAAAACTGCGCTCGACAAATCTCGCCTGAATACTTCAAGTATTTTCTATATGAATTCATGATTTTTGTACCCGGCCTGTTGATTTTTAATAAAAGATTGTGCTGGCGATAAAGAGCTGCACTAAAAACAGCAATACACGCTATCGATATCCAGTTTTCGGACTGATTGTGCGTTGTCGCTAAGGTGGATTGCTCGTCATTTGCATTGAATAGATATTTTTTCTTCAGATGATTTTAACTGAATGTTAAGGGGGAAGTGTACGTGGCGGGTAAGTATGGAATGTCTCGCCGGAAGATCGCAACAGGTTATGACAGTAGCGCATTGTTGCTGCTTGCAAGTGCTGAGACAGAAGAGCTGGGTATCTAGATCAGGAGAAATGTTTAAGATCTTCCATTTTTGTGTTTAAAATGCGTTTAACCCGTGAGTCAGCACGGATCTAGACGCTTGTTTTTCCTCACCACATAGCCGATCGCTCTAGTAGCTCTTCAACACACCCGTAGCACACTGATTGCCTGGCTATCCTTAAGTAAACAAATAGGGTGAAGCGCTGGATCGCTCTTTCGTCCATCAACCAGCCTCAGCCCCACTCGACGTGGACTGAGGACATGGGGACGCGTAGCAACAGAAAGATGCGTCTGTAAATGCACTCACTCCTTACGCCCTCTCAACCAAGCTTCAATTTCCGGGACCCGTCGCTCTCGCAGCGTGGCGCGCGTTTGAATGGCGGCGATGGCTTTTTCTGCATTGCTGCGTGCGTCTGGCTCAAGATAGTGGTCTGCGTACACCTTGACCTTGTCGGCGGTCTGCCGGTTGGCCGAGGTGGCAACCAGGCGCGGGTAGAAGCCGCTGCGGGAGGTGGCACCGATCAGTGTGTCTACTTGTTCGCGATGCGCGACCGCGAAGTCAAACGCCAGGTCCGGGTGCTGGCGTGCCACCTGCGAAATCATGCGCATGCCGATGTTGCCGCCAGGCTCGCTGGTCATGCCTAGGTCAAGTGCACGTTGTGCCAGCGCAGCATCTTGCGTATTCGCAAGCAGTACGTAGTACTGCGTACGCAGCGTGTTGCTGGTCTGCGCCTTGGCCAGAACGTGTAGACGATCCCATGTGGCGGCGTCGGCATGGCGGGACACGATGTCCAGCACGCTCTTACGCAGATCAGGCGGCAATGCATCGGGATCGGATTCAAACGCGACAAAGCGGCGCCGCGCTTCTGCGACGATGGCAGGCTCGCCCATGGCGCCCAGCGCGCTGAGCAATTGCGCGCGCGCGACCTTCACCTGGCTGCGCTCGTTGACGCGGCTGTCCCAGCCCAGGTTGCCAAAAGCTGGCGTCAACCGCGACGCCGCATAGCTACGCCATGCGGCCTGCTCTTTGGGCGCGCCATCGAATACCGTGTCGATTCCGTCGAACAGCTCGGCCACCACCTGCCACACGTCTGGCGGTGCCGTGGCTGCCACGCTGGTGGTGAGATCGAGCAGGTCGGCCTCCGGTTGCAGGGCGTTGGTGGCCAGCGCATTGGTGTCCATCAGTGCGCCCATCTGGTCCACGACCGGCAATGTGGAGAAACCTGTGCGCAGCACCTTGAAATCAGCGGGCGCATAAAGCGCGCGGAAGTAGCCGTTTTGCCCGGCATTGACCACAACAGGCCCACCGCACCCAGGCAATTGTAGTTGCGCGGTGCCGTCCACCAGCACCCGCGTGAGCGTGCCACTGGCACCGCGTACAGCCACCGGTACGCGCCAGCGCAGCGGCGTCTTGTTCGGGCGATCCAGCGTGTACTCGCCCTGCTCCAGATCAACCGTGGTGCTGCCCACAGTGCAGGTGGTGCGCACCTTGATCAAGGGCACGCCCGGTTGCAGGGTGAAGTCGTGCGCCACCTGAGTGAATTGCTTGCCTGGCGCTACGGCATCGAATTGCTGCCAGAGGTCATCGGTGGTGGTGTTGCCGTAGCGATGCTGGCGGATGTAGCGCCGGACACCATCGCGCCATTGCTCGGCACCAAGGTAATCTTCAAGCATCGCAATGATCGCTTCACCCTTGTTGTAGGTGATCTGGTCGAACGCCTGATCGGCTTGCTCCACCGTGGTCACGTGCTGCACCACCGGGTGAGTGGTGGCAGATGCGTCGCCCTGCATAGCACTGCGGCTGCGCAGAGCTGGAAGCATGTTGTTGCTGTCCCACTCCGGGTGCAGCTTCTGCGTCGTACGCGCTCCCATCCAGTTGGCAAAGCCCTCGTTGAGCCACAGGTCATCCCACCATGCCATGGTGACTAGGTTGCCAAACCACTGATGCGCGATTTCATGCGCGGCCACGCCGAAGGCACGTTGCTTGTCGTCAATGCCAGCCACTGCCGGATCCAGCAGCAGATAAGCTTCGGCACTGAGAATGGCGCCCCAGTTCTCCATAGCTGCGTTGTAGCGTGCCGGTGCGGCAATGTTGTCCAGCTTTGGCAACGGGTAAGGTTCGCCGAAATAGGCATTGTATTCATGCAGAATGTTGCGCGACGACTCCAGCGCAAACTTTGCCTGATCCAGCTTGCCGGCCTGAGCCACCACGCTGATCTCGGTGCCATTCTCAGCCGTCACTGTGGCGCGCTCGAAGTCGCCAACACCCAGGAACAGCAGATACGTGGACATGGCGGGTGTGCGCTGGAACACCACGCGCTTCAACCCGTCGGGCATCGCGGTAGAGGTAGCCACCGGCAGGTTACTGACCGCCATCTGAGTAGCCGGTACATTAACCGCCAGATCAAATGTAGCCTTGAAGTTGGGCTCGTCCCAGGAGGGAACGAAGTTGCGCGCATTGGCTGCCTCGAACTGGGTGAGCAACGCGCGCCGTGGGCCCTGCGGCGTCGTGTAATCAGCAGCAAATAGTCCGTTGGATTGCGTGTTGATCACCCCGCGATAGGCGATGGATAGGACGTATTTACCCGGCGCCAGCGGCTTTCTAAAGGTGAAGCTGGCAGTCTGTTCCTCCTCATCGGCGGTGACCTTGGCTGGCTGCGGCGTGTCACGCTTGCGCTGGGTGAGCGTGGCGTTGACAAAGGTGAGCTTGGCCGCATGTAGCGTGATGCTGTCAGTGGGTTGCAGCACGACGACGTCAATGGTCACCTTGCCATCAAAGGTGAGTGCATCGGCATGCGGCGTTATCTCTACCGCGTAATGCGTGGGCTTAGCGGTGCGGGGTAACTGGGTCGTAACTGTGCTCACCGGCGAGCTTGATCTGCGTTGGGCAGCAGCATCCCCTTGAGCCGAGGAAGGCAGGGAAGTACTGATCAAAGTCAACGTGATGGCAGCTTGCAGGATGTGTCGCACAGTGATTGCCTCGGAGAGGTAGACGCGATGTTCGGCTTATACCTAAAGTTATAAAAAAACATTAGTAAATTATTGCAGGGTGCGAAATACTCTACACGGAAGCGTAGTTCAGGCCCGCAAGACGCCCGAACTGCTGAATGGCTGGACGCCATCGATCCGCAGGACTTAATGATTCATCCTCAATAAGTCTGATTAGTCCTATTTGACATGGCTGTGCTTGCAATAAATCGAAAGCCATTGTTCCTTTGTGTGGGGAAAGTGCCGGAAAATTAATTTTCCTTATGACGCTGAGGGAGTCACTAGGTCGCCGAATGCCATAGCATTCAAGACATACATTGGGAATTTAACGAGAAAATAAAAGCTCCGCGCTTGTTAAGCGCGGAGCCACTAAAGGCATTTTATGCAAATGCGGCTTCTGCAAACCCAATGAGTGCAATTTCTGGTAATCGGCAGGCGTGCTCTCTCCTTGGCATGAATACTTGCGTTTATTGATGGATCGATAATTTCTTTTCGCTTGCGCTGCGCGACTTGGCTAGATAACTGACGGCCAGTATCAGGAACCACATCGGGCTGGCCAACAGCGCCTGGCGTGTGTCGGTCTGTAAGGTCAGCAAGACAATGACAAAGGCGAAGAACGCGAGGCATACGTAGCACATCAGCACACCGCCGGGCATCTTGAAAGCTGACCCTGCGTGCAGCTCCGGGCGCTTGCGCCTATAGGCGATGTAAGCGCACAGAATCAACGACCACACGAACATGAAGAGCACCGCCGACAATGTCGTGACCAGAGTAAAGGCGGTGACTAGGTTGGGGATTAGGTACACCAGCATCGCGCCCAACAACAAGCAAACGCAGGAGAACAGCAAGCCGCGTGCTGGCACTGCTGCACGAGAGAGCTTCGCAAATCCCTTTGGTGCATTTTGCTCTTCGGCAAGGCCGTAAAGCATGCGACTGGTCGAAAAGAGACCGCTGTTAGCCGACGAGGTGGCCGAGGTGAGCACTACGAAATTAATCAGACTTGCCGCCGCTGGTATTCCGGCAAGTACGAACAGCTCCACGAACGGACTTTTGCCGGCCACTACCTGCCGCCATGGCGTCACGGCCATGATGGCGATCAGGGCAAGCACATAGAAAATCAGGATGCGCACAGGAATTGAATTGATCGCTTTAGGCAGGTTGCGATGCGGGTCGGCGGTTTCTGCAGCAGTGGTGCCGACCAGCTCGATGCCGACAAAGGCGAACACTGCGATCTGGAATCCAGCGAAGAACCCGCCAATTCCCATTGGGAACATGCCGCCGTCATTCCACAGATTGGACAGCGATGCCAGGTTGCCGGAAGGCGAACGGAACCCCCACATCACCAGCCCCGCGCCAGTAATGATCAATACGCAGATGGCGATAATCTTGATTAGTGCGAACCAGAACTCTAGCTCGCCGAAGAGCTTCACTGTCACCAGGTTCAACGCAAGCAAGAGTAATACACACATCACCGCTGGAATCCACGGCGCTAGGCCCGGAAACCAGAACTGTGCGTAGGCAGCGATCGCGATGACATCCGCAATGGCGGTGATGATCCAGCAGAACCAATAGGTCCATCCACAGAAGAAGCCCGCCCATGGGCCAAGCAAATCTGTGGAAAAGTCGATGAACGACTTATATTCGAGGTTGGACAACAGTAGCTCGCCCATGGCACGCATAACGAAGAACAGCATCGCGCCGATGATCAGGTAGACGAACAGGATTGAAGGGCCAGCCAAGCTGATCGTCTTGCCCGAACCCATAAACAAGCCGGTGCCGATTGCCCCGCCAATGGCGATTAGCTGCAAGTGGCGGTTGGAAAGACTGCGCTGTAGATGATCGGGCGCGGATGGGTCAGACATGGGGAGCGGACCGGCGACTAATGAGCTGGCTAACGTACATCTTCGTTGATCATATTGTTGCCTAGTAACGCAAATTGAGACCGCGAAGCGAATGTTTGAAGATTTTTGGAAGCGCAATAAAATTTAGAATCGTCACTGCTACACGAGAGCTTCGTAAAAAAGTACGTGAATGCATATGGGATAATGATTGACTAATGATTTGGCATGCGACTTTTACTAGCGAGCTCGATTCGTCTTAAGCAGTTATCGCCTGGCGTTGAAATAATGGCCTCGGCTAGAACGTGCCGACCAGGAAGCCCACGTTTGAGATGAATTTCGTTCGGCACACTGAATAACCTTCTTATGCCGGTGCTGTCCTGCGTGGCAGAGTGGGCCGAGCCGCAGTCACAGACCTGCGTCCGGAGCGATGGCGCGATGCATGCCAATCTTGTCCGCAACGAGCGCGACGAACGCTCGCACTTGAAGTGGACACATCTATGTTTATCGGGGTTAGGGAGCGTTTAAAAGACTGCGCCCGCCGTGTTGTTGTTCAATGCTTGATATCAGTTGCAGCTGCTCACTGAAGCGCTGCAGATCGCTAGCTTCTCCGGGGCTGGTGAGGCCGCGTGTAGGAGTGAGACTGATAGTGAATGCATGAACTGGCTAGGCTGATATCGCTCCGCTCCAGGATGCGTACAAGCCGCCGCTTGCGGTCGCTGACCGGCGGCTGGTTCACCCATCGCAGGATCTTGACCTACGATTTCAAGTTAGGCGCGCCATCTGCGTTGTCCGATGCATAGGCGTTGATGATCGCTGCTACCAGCCCTGGGAAGCGGGCGTTGATTTCTGGAAATCTCGAATGGTTCCGCATCTCAACACCGTGACGCTCGCTGCGGATCAGTCCAGCCTCGCGCAAGATCTTGAAATGATTCGACAGCGATGATTTCGGAATCACGCGATCGCCCAGCTCGGCGACAGAAGCACACGCCTCGACATGGCCGGCAGTGAGGATCTTGGCAAGGATCGCCGCACGGTTGGGGTCCGACAGCGCATGGAGAATCGCGGCGGGTCGGACGTCTTCGATAGAAGGATGAAGTAACGGTCTCATGGTGATTTTCTGCAACGCTTGACCTCGGTGACCATAGTTCATAATATCCGAACTATGGGACTAGGGTGCGCGTTCTGCAGCTCTGGTCAATGTCGATGTCAAAAGTAGCAATCGAGGATAGCAACATGAAGAAGCTGGCAGGTAGGGTGGCAGTGGTGACGGGGTCCTCAAAGGGGATCGGCGCAGGCATCGCAAAGGCGTTGGCGGCAGAAGGCGCATCAGTAGTGGTCAACTACGCGTCGAGCAAGGCGGGAGCAGATGCCGTGGTTGACGCTATCTCCGCAGCAGGCGGCAAGGCGCTTGCAGTCCGGGCGGACATCTCCATCGCCGTCGAAGCACAGGCACTTATTGAATCTGCGGTGACGCAGTTCGGGCGTCTCGACATCCTGGTAAACAACACCGGGGTCTGGGATGTGGGAGCGGTAGAGCACGTCACAGAGGATCAGTACCGTCGCCTGTTCGATGTCAATGTTTTGGGCATGATCATGACCACACAGGCGGCCATCAAGCATCTTCGAAACGAAGGTAGCATCGTCAACATCTCCTCTTCGATCACCACCTTGCGATCGCCAGGTACATCGCTGTACACCGCTAGCAAGGCAGCCGTTAACGCAATTTCTGGCGTATTAGCCAAGGAACTTGCCCCCCGCAAGATCCGCGTCAACGTCGTCAGCCCAGGATTTGTAATCACCGAAGGAACGACAACTGCCGGCATCGTCGGTTCGGAAATGGCAAGTGGCATCGTGGCGCAGACGCCCCTTGGACGTGCAGGCCAGCCGGAAGACATCGCAAGCGTGGTGACGTTCCTTGCATCTGACGATGCCCGATTCGTGACCGGTGAAGAGATCCTGGTCACCGGAGGATTACGCTGACTAATGCCTTCATGCAGCTGGCCTGACCCGGCCGGCTGCAAAAGGCGCGAGACTTTCCTCAATAAGCATGCGGAAATCTTGTGGCGTGTCTACTTGCGGACAGGCGGACACCCCTCGGACGTCCGCGGACACCGTGCAGTCAGTAGGGATAACATCTGTCGCGGAAGAGCTTGGCATGGATCCTGCTTGACCTACCTGATCTATCAAGGCTCTCATCTAATGGCATCCGTTCCAAAGCACCGCCCGTCTTCGAGCCGCGTACTCCCTGCCTTCTGCGCCGCGTTGGTGCTCTGGTCCGAGATGCTTTCCCCTGCTAGCGCGCAACAGGCCCCACAGTCGAGCACTACTTATCAGGGATGGGCTGCCATGGCGGACAAAGATGTCGACTTCTCGCTGCAGTGGTTTCGGGACCAATCCATCATGGCCGTGTACCCAGATCCTTCAGGGTTTGAGGCCACTCTGTCGAAAGCCCGCAAACAAGCCGATGCGGACCTACAGCAGGTCAAGAATTTTGAGGGCTATCGACAAACGATGGCTCACCTTTTTTCAACGTTCAACGATGCGCATGCTTACGTCTCTATTGAGCTGACACCTGTGTTCTACCAATGGCCGGGCTTTCTCGCGGTCTATCAGGGACGCCGTTTCCTTGTTGCTGGATCGGAAGGTGCAATAGCCAACGGAGCTGAGATCACGGAATGCGACGGACTGCCTATGGCCGAATGGTCAAAGCGCGTGGCGCCCTACCAAAACATGATTCCAGGCCTGGAGTCCACGCATGCACGTGTGGCACTGAACCTCTTTCGGGATTCAGCGAGTCCCTTCATAGCCAGGCCCCGCAGCTGCATCGTCGACGGCCGCAGCGTTGATTTGCAGTGGCATATCATCCCCACCACCGAGCTCGCGAAAATCCGGTCACAGTTGGTCCCTCAGCTGGGAAGAAGCGTCACTGTCGAACCGTTCGGTAACGACGGCGCATGGGTGCGGCTCGGAAATTTCTCTCCACGAGACCGGAAGGAGTCAGATCAGTTTGAGGCGCTCTACAAGGTGGCCCCGTCACTGCGTGATAAGTCAATCATTGTGCTTGATGTCCGCGGAAACACTGGCGGGCCTTACGAATGGTTTATGGGTGTATTGCGTGCGCTCTATGGCAGAGAGTCTGCAAATTACTATGCCCGTGAACGATTGAAGATTTCTGCTGTCCTCCGAGTCAGCAAGGAGCATCAGCGCGACGCAGCAGCACCACAGGGACAAGCCGACCCCAGCGCCCCGGCAGAGGGGCCGAAAGACGGCACACCCTATGACGCCGACAACAGCCTATACGCCGCCGCAGTGGCACGGGGAGAGACAGTAATCAAAGAGCCGGTGAACGCTAACAAGGTTCCGAAGCCCAGACGCATACCCGCCAACCCTGTCAGGGCAAAGGTCTTCGTCCTGACTGACTACGACTGCGGAAGTGCGTGTATTGCGTTTGTAGATGAGCTGAAGAACTTCCCTGGGGTCAAACAGGTTGGCCTTGAAACGTTTGTTGATACGCGGACAGGTTCTCCAGTCGAAGCTGACCTACCCAGCAGTAACGGCGTTATTGCGGTCCCCTATGTGACACGTGACGGCCGACAGCGCAACGACAACGTGCCTCAGCAGCCTGAGATCGAGTACAAAGGAAATATCGCTGACACCGCGTCTGTAAAGGCTTGGATCGAAAAGATAGCTCGCGAGCAATGAAGTCCGTACTGGGGAGAATGCAGCGGCTAGCGAGCAACGCCGCTGGCATCGATGTAAGCTAATACACCCACCCAAATACGCTGTTCTATCGGGGAGCGCACGCTTGGATTAATTTCCCCATAGACCCAGCCGCTACAACAGGTCGAAGCCAAGCGGATGAGGAAATTAGTCGGTTTAACTATTGATCGCTAATCTAAAATCGCAGCCTGGCGCGGCTATCCCGTCAAACTTCGCTTGGACAATGGCCCGGAGTTTGTCGCATTAGCTTTGGCCGAGTGGGCCGAGCGCAAAGGCATCGCATTAGATTTCATTGAGCCGGGACGGCCGATGCAAAACGATTTCATCGAACGCTTCAACGGCAGCTACAGGCGCGGCGTGCTGGACATGCATTTCTTGCGCACGCTGAGCGAGGTCCACGAACAGACCAAACACTGACTGGCCGACTACAACCAACAGATACCGCACGACAGCCTGGGCGGGCTAACGCCCGCCGAGCTCCGTGATCAACATCAACCGCAGACCTCTAGTTTTAGCTGGCATTGAATTACGAGGAGTCGACACGTTGACCATGCCTGCAGCGAACGCTAGGACGGTCGTTCCCCCCTCAAACATGCAGCAGCAGATGCAATCCCATGCACTGCTCTCGCTCGTTCAAGGCTCCCATCTTGTCATCGCGAGCCCATCGTTACGACAGAGGTGGCAAGTAACATGTCGTGCTTTAGGCCAGCAGGCATCAACGAGAGGCCCGGTTACCCGGGCCCTCTTGATAACGTGGCTTAGAACTCCTGCCAGTTAGCACCATCCATGGATGCAACAGCTGCCAGCGGCTTTGGTGCCGCAGCTAGGCGAGTTGGTGCCTTGAATTGTGTAGGTGCCTTGGCGTGGATAACGCTCGGCTTCGGTGCGGTCACCGCGGAGGGGCGCATGTTGCGTGTGCTTGCTCCATCGATCTTGAACACCGCAACGGCCTCCGTGAGCTGGACGTGACCTCCTCCCCGCGTTAGGCCCTCGCAGAACTGGAAAATTCGGCTTTGAGTGGGGAAGTGAATCGGGCGGCGAACTCGGCCGGCGGGACATCGCCGATCGATGAGTGCGTCCGGAAATGATTGTAATCGACCCTCCAGTTTTCGATCTTCTCACGGGCGTCGTCGAGCGACAGGAACCAGTGCGTGTTGAGGCACTCATCCCGGAAGCTGCCATTGAACGACTCGATAAAGGGGTTGTCGGTCGGTTTGCCGGGCCGGGAATAATCCATGGTCACCGCGTTGTCGTAGGCCCAGCGATCCATCACCATCGAGACGAACTCGCTGCCATTGTCGGTCTGGAGGCGCTGCGGTAGCTTGCGTTCGTGTCGCAGTCGTTCCATCACGGCCACCACGTCTTCGCCCTTGAGTTGCTGACCCACTTCGATGGCCAGACTTTCCTTGGTGAAGTTGTCCACAACGGTCAAGGCCCGGAAGCGACGTCCGTCGAATAACGCATCAGCCACGAAATCCATGCTCCACACTTGATTAGGACCCGTCAGCACCGTGCGCTCCAGGCGGTGGGCCGCCGCCTTGCGGCGGCGAGGTCGTTTGCGCCGCAGGTTGAGGCCAGCTTGGCAGTACAGTCGATACACACGCTTGTGGTTGGCCTTCCAGCCTTCCCGGCGCAGCAACACGAAGATCCGCCAGAAACCATAGCGAACCCGCACCGCAGCGATCTCTTCGATCCGTCGAAGTAGTGGTGCATCATCATTGTCCCGAGGTTGGTAATACCACGCCGAACGGCTCTGCTTGACGACCCCGCAAGCGCGGCGAACCCCGACGCGATACCGGTCGACCAGACGGCCCACGAGCGTCTTGCGCTGCGTGGGCCTCAGAACTTTTTTGACAGCACGTCCTGCAACATCACCTTGTCCAGGCTCAGATCGGCCACTAGCTGCTTGAGCTTGCGGTTCTCATCCTCAAGCTGGCGTAGCCGGCGCAGTTCGGCCACACCGAGCCCGCCAAACTTCTTGCGCCACGCATAGAACGTGGCCTGGCTGATGCCCATCTTGCGGCAGATCTCCTCGACCGTCGTGCCGGTCTCGGACTGCTTCAGGGCGAACGCGATCTGCTCTTCGGTGAACTTCGACTTCTTCATGGCGACGGGCCTCCTTGGGCCTGAGTGTCGCCGAATTTTCTAGGTCTAGCTGGTCTAAGTTATAGGGAGGAGGTCAGACGGCCTGCTCTTCCATCGAGCGTGCGGCGGCAGTGGCTTCTTCCACGAGGGCCGCGTTCTGCTGGGTGGTTTCATCCATCTGCGTCACGGTGATGTTGACCTGCTCGATGCCGGCCGACTGTTCCTGCGAGGCTGCGGAGATCTCACCCATGATGTCAGTGACGCGCTGCACGCTGGAGACGATCTCGGCCATCGTTGTGCCCGCCGTATGCACGAGGGCGGAGCCATTGGGGACACCAATTTTCCAAAGGACTTCCGATGCTTCCTGTCGAGACACTCAACGGGCTGGTCACCTTCGTCACCGCGGCACGTTCCAGGACGTTCACCGAGGCGGCCGAGTCCCTGGGGATCTCGCGCTCGGCGGTAGGCAAAGCGATCGCCCGCCTGGAGGCACGGCTGCGCGTGCGCCTGTTCCACCGCACCACGCGACGCATCGCGCTCACTGCTGATGGTGAATCCTATTTCGCGACATGCGCTGCTGCGTTGGAAGAGATCGCCGGCGCAGAAGCCAGCCTGGCCTCTCAGTCGTCACTACCCACCGGCCGGCTGCGTGTGGACATGCCGTCGTCCTTCGGCCGCCACGTCATGTTGCCGATCCTGCTTCGCATCGGCGCAGCGCACCCCGATCTCCACTACACGCTCTCCTTCAACGACCATCTGATCGACCCGGCCCAGGAAGGCATCGACCTGACGATTCGGTTTGGCGGACTTGAGAGTTCGGGTGGCCTGGTTGCGCGCAAACTGGGACGCCAGCGGCTGGTGTTATGTGCATCACCCGCGTATCTCGCTGCACACGGAACGCCTCGCACGATCAAGGAGCTGCAGGCGCATCGCAGCATCGTCGGCTTCCGCAACGGCCAGCCTGTCGGCTGGAGGTTTGGCGATGAGGTGACCGCCGGCGATTTTTTTGTGCCCCAGGGAACGCACCAGTTGAATGACGGGGACGCTGTCATCGATGCTGCGCTCGCAGGTCTGGGCATCTGCCAAATGCCGATCTCGCTGGTGCGCCCGCACGTCCAGTCGGGCAGGCTGCAGCTCGTCCTGGAAGAGTGCACGGCCCATTGCATCGAAATCTTCGCGCTCTGGCCGCGCACGCGCCACTTGCGCCCGAAGGTGCGCTACGTGGTGGACGAGTTGGTGCGGCTTTCCGCTATCGGCACTTTCGACTAAAAAGTCACGCAATGCGCGCTGCCGCTACCATCGATACCTGTAACCAGGTCCGGCGGCTTGAGTCATTCACTGCGAAAGTTGACCTTGAGAGCCAGGCGCAGCGAGGCAAGCGGGCTCTCAAATGAATCTAGCTCTGTCATCCCGCGCGAACGCCATCCCGGCGTTATGCGGCGCACGGGTTGAAGTGCTGCCTAGTGGGTCTGGGCGTCCCAGAACCCCATGAGCTGCGTAATGGCAGCATCCATCGCCTTGAAGCTCATGCCGTCCCTGGCGAGTGTGGATAGCCCAAGCAGGAAGCTGTCGAACACGCATGTGAGTGCAGCGGGGTCGGCATCCGGCCCGAGTTCTCCGTTGACGATGGCGCGTTCCACGCAGGCGCGGATGCCGGCGCGTGTGCGGGCACGCGAGCGCGTCAGGGGGGTGCAGAGCGCAGAGAGTTCCGGTGATGGTGCACTCATCACTCCCAACGTGACCATGCAGCCCTTTGGGTGGCCGCGCTCGCATTGCATCTTGGCTGAGCGGCGCAGTGCAAGCTCCACCGCCTGCTTTGGACCGAGCGAGGTGTCCCACAAGCAGTGGGTCACCTTCGCGTAGCTCGCCAGGTAGCGTTCCATGCATTCCTTGAAGAGTGCCTCCTTGGAGCCGAACGCTGCGTAGAAGCTGGGCGCGGTGATGCCGCCGCCAATCGCCGCCTTGAGTTGGCTCAACGAGGTGGATTCGTAGCCCTGTTCCCAGAACAGGTGAAGCGCCTGCTCAACCGCGGTGTCGCGGTCGAAGCTGCGTGGCCTTCCCATCTGTGCCATTGCACTCTCCGATACCTACATACAGACTAGTCGATACATATATCGTTGACAACATGGCCGCTTCGTAATATACATACCGAACGATACATATATTTTGCTTTCGATAGCAGGCACGGACAGGCTGTTCGGTAGATGGCCTGTTTCTTTTTGACTTATATATGTACCGATCGATACGGATCGGCGGGATCTGACCCGAAACTTATCTCAACCAAGGACAGCATGTGATCTCCCCAAACACATCAACGGCCAGTGCGATCCCCGCGCCGTTACCCATCGCCGCCCTGTTGGCGCTGGCGATGACCGGTTTCATCTGCATCGTGACCGAAACCCTTCCTGCAGGATTGTTGCCGCATATGTCCGCAGGCCTTGGCATTACTCCCGCCCTGGCTGGGCAGACGGTGACCGCTTATGCGTTGGGTTCGGTGGTGGCTGCAATCCCGCTGACTATCGCGACCCAGCAGTGGAGGCGACGTAACGTGCTGCTGCTCACCATTGTCGGCTTCCTGGTGTTCAACTCCATCACTGCACTCTCAACCAACTACAGCCTGACCTTGGTGGCGCGTTTGTTTGCTGGCGCAGCCGCAGGCCTGGCTTGGAGCCTGCTGGCCGGTTACGCCCGGCGCATGGTGCAGCCGGAACAGCAGGGCAGGGCCATGGCGATTGCGATGGTGGGCACACCGATTGCGCTCTCCCTGGGCGTGCCGCTGGGCACCTGGATGGGCGGCATGCTGGGCTGGCGGAGCGCATTTGCCGCGATGTCGGTGCTGACGGTCGTGCTGATCGTCTGGGTGCTGGTAAAGGTGCCCGATTATCCCGGCCAATCGGCAGCGCAGCGTGTGCCGCTGCGCAAGGTGCTTGGCACTCCTGGCGTGCGTCCCGTGCTCGCCACCGTGATGGCGTGGATGTTGGCCCATAACATCCTCTACACCTATGTGGCGCCATTTGCCGCACACGCGGGGCTGGGCCATCGTGTGGACGTGCTGCTGTTGGTCTTCGGCGCAGCCGCACTAGTTGGTATCGGCGTGGCAGCAAAGCTGGTGGAGCATCATTTGCGTCGCACCGTATTGATCTCGCTGGCGACGTTCTTCGCACTCTCTGTGGTGCTGGCGCTACTGCAGGACATGCAGCCCGTCGTTTACGGGTGTGTGGCGGTGTGGGGTCTGACATTCGGTGGAGCGGCGACGCTGCTGCAGACTGCACTTGCCGATAGCGCAGGAGAAGGGGCCGATGTTGCGCTGTCGCTCAATGTCGTTGCCTGGAACAGTGTCATCGCCGGTGGTGGTGTGGTCGGCGGCGTGCTGCTGGACCAATGGGGCGCGCAGACCTTTCCGGCGGCCATGGCCTTGTTGCTGGCGGTTGGATTTTGCATTGCATGGCGCGCTCGAAGTCACGGGTTTGCTGCGGGCACACGCGCGCCAGTCGTCGGCCATTAGCCTGTTAGCCGTGGCAGTAAATGACGGGTCAGCGACATTGCCGACAGCAGGTTGTGGCCGAAGAATCAGCGGATATCTCCTCTGCGGCATCGCCATGGCCCCCCTGATGTTTCAACGCGTTATCCGTCGCGCTGCCTGGGCTGCGTGCATGATCCTTGCCGGGTGTGCCGAGCCGGCGGCGCGGTCTGCACTGCCTGCGCGCGGCGCCCCGGATATCGCTGCAACGGCACAGGCGACGTTGCCGCCCTACCGTGCTCGCACGGCACGTGCCCGCCCGGTGATTGCGGTGGTGGCAAACAATGCCGGTGTGGAAGTCAGTGACTTTCTGGTGCCCTTCGCGATTCTCTCGCGTGCCGGCACCATGGACGTCGTCGCTGTCACCCTCGATGAGGGGCCACTGGCAACTTTCACCGACCTTGGCAGCCCCGGCTTCAAGATCGCGACAGACACAACCGTGGCCCAGTTCGATGCCGCGCAGCCCGAAGGCGCCGACTACGTCATCGTGGCCGCTCAGGCTTCCGAACCGCGACTGCTTGCATGGTTGAAACAGCAATCTGCGCACGGCGCGACCATCGTCACCATCTGCAACGGGGCACTCATCGCCGCACAGATGGGCGTGTTCGATGGTCGCCGCGCCACGGCGCATTGGTCGACCAGCGCCAGCCGCGCCGAGACGTTTCCCGCCATCCGCTGGACGCCGAATCGGCGTTATGTCGCGGACGGAACGTGGATCTCTACCGCGGGCGTGAGCGCCGCGATTCCGGCATCGATCGCGTTGGTTGAGGCCATCAGCGGGCAGGCGAAGGCGCAGGAACTGGCATCGACACTCGGTGCGAAGGATTGGTCGCCGCAGCACGACACTGATGCATTCCGTCCCCGCCTTGGCACAACCGCGTGGCCGCTGGCACAGGTGCTGTATACCAACCGATGGCTGCACAGTGGCGAGCAGATCGATGTGCTGGGCGCACCCGGGATGGATGAGGCGACACTTGCGCTGACCGTGGATGCGTACTCCACCACTGGGAGAAGCCGCGCGTCCGTCATCTCTACCACTGGCGCATCCTTTGTCACGCGGCATGGACTTGTCATCGTGCCCGACCGACAGCGCGAGCGGGGCAGCACAGTCCCACTCGTCGCCCCGGCCGACCCGATGCCGGTGCCAGCTTTGAATGGTGCGCTCGATGGCATCATGCAACGCTATGGTCGAGCAACTGCCAAGGGCGTTGCGCTGGCATTTGAATATCCCGACTATCCGCGCTGAACGCGCAAGGCCTCCATGTCCGACTCATCTCCTTCGCGTCACGTTGTGCTGCTTGCGCACGAAGACATGAATGTCCTTGACCTCACCGGGCCAGTGCAGGCACTGCACACCGCAAATCAATGCGCGCCCCTGGCTGGGGGCAGTTCGCGCTACCAGATCACCGTCGCGTCCGAGAGCGGTGGCCTGGTGACGACCAGCTCCGGTCTGCAGGTGATGTCGGTGGCGATTGCCTCGCTGGACGATTTCGCCATCGATACGCTGATGGCGCCAGGTGGATGCCGCGGCGCGGTTTACG
This sequence comes from Xanthomonas sp. NCPPB 2933, assembly GCF_056725225.1. Classification (NCBI taxonomy): domain Bacteria; kingdom Pseudomonadati; phylum Pseudomonadota; class Gammaproteobacteria; order Lysobacterales; family Lysobacteraceae; genus Xanthomonas; species Xanthomonas sp. NCPPB 2933. Next base: position 4,754,631 of record NZ_CM161518.1, on the reverse strand, counting down.
CCGTCTCGCCTGGATTGGTTGAGTGGGTGGCCGCGCGCGGCGCCAGCGTTCGCAGGCTTTGCTCGATCTGCACCGGTGCGTTTTTGCTTGCCGCCGCAGGGCACCTGGATGGTCGACGCGCAGCGACCCATTGGGGTTGGGCGGACCGGCTCTCCAACCTGCACCCCGACATACGTGTGGATGCCGACAAGATCTTCGTGCGCGATGGACATGTGTGGTCATCGGCCGGCGTCACGGCAGGCATCGACCTGACGCTTGCGCTGATCGAGGACGATCATGGCCACCGGCTTGCGATCGATGTGGCACGTCAGCTGGTGGTGTTCGTCAAGCGCTCGGGTGGGCAGTCGCAGTTCAGCGCACCGTTGTCGGCGCAGACCAGCGCGGGCGGCGATTTTGCGGAACTGCACGGGTGGATGGCCGCCAACCTGCATGAGGATCTGCGGGTGGAAACGCTTGCCGGCCGCATGAAGATGTCGCCGCGCACGTTCGCACGCGTCTACCGCAGCACATGCGGTGTCACCCCAGCCAAGGCGGTGGAAACGCTACGCGTGGAAGCGGCGCGCCGCCTGCTGGAATCCGGAAACGCGCCGATCAAGCGCATTGCGGCGCTGACCGGTTTATCGGACGAACAGACACTGCGTCGCACCTTCCTGCGTGTCTTGGGCGTAGCCCCGGGCGACTACCGGGATCGCTTCCAGGGCACCGCAGCGGACGAGCGTTTCGCCATCGCCTGATGCATTCATCGTTGCGAGTACGCGATGCGAGAACGTCGGGAAGAGCCTCGGCCACGACGCTCCCAACGCACGGCTACTTCAAACAAAGCGGTAGGTTATTTGATGGTATCGGTCGCTTCGGTACGCGCAGGAGCCACAAACGGACGCGATTCGAAAAGCCTGGTTCCAATGCGTCGCAACAGCGTGTTACCGGGCAGCTCGATGACGCGATACATCAGCCATGCCAGCAAGAAAACCACCAAGGTGATCAGCGCGGCCATGGCCGGGGTATGCGCGTGGTCGCCCAGTAATTTCATGGCGACATAGATCACCGGAATGTTCAGCAGATACATCGAAAAGCTGAATTCGCCACACATCATGATGGGCCGGTGGCCGAACAGCAGCTTGCTCAGCGGTGTATCGAAGGAGAACATGAAAACGAAGATGCCCGAAAACAACGCACCTTCCAGATAGTTGTAGAACTCGCGCTTGCTGCCGAATTCCACCGGCAGGATGCGTGCGATGACCAGGCCGATAACGATCAGCGTCAGGCCTTGCAGCAACGCAAGCGTGCGCATGCCCTTGTCGGACCAGGCTTGATTGCGGAACAACCCGAACAGCACGCCCGAGAAGAAGTACTGCATCTTGGAGCCGACAAAGGTGCCGGGTAGTTGGTCGCGGTAGGAGATCAGCAGAAAAATCGCGGTCAGCACGATTGCAAGCACGGAGGCGTTGCCTTGGTTTCTGAATTTCCACAGTGCGAACCACAGGCCCACGAAGACCGCGTAGAACTGCACCTCTGGCGGAATGCTCCACAGCGCGGACACGTTGCCGGAGAACAGCAGGTGACGCAGCAGGTTCTGATGGGTGATCGCGTAGACGAACGATGGATCGATCAGGTTGTAGATCAGATAGGAGCCGATCACGACAAACAGATAGGCCGGAGCGATCCGCGAAAAACGCGAGATGCCGTAGCGCACCACGGAAGAGTAGTCGAATTGCTTGTGGCCGTAGAGAAAGGCCATCAGGAATCCGCTCAGGGTGAAGAACACCATGACGCCCACTTCGCCCGGATACAGATGGCTACGCGAGAAGAATCCGTCTTCCGCAAGATGCGAATAGACCACCAGCAGGGCGGCCAGTCCGCGAATTCCGGTGAGCGCATCAATGCGCTGTGCGGAGCTCATCAATCTTTCCTGCTGATCGGGAGTTGCGGAAAACAGGGGTTTGCGTGGGGCATGGATGGTTTGTCTTTGGCGGCCGGGGAACCTTCCCGTGTGAGTGCGCCTATGTGACAAATTGGTTGCATCCAACTGTTGGCGTTATGAATGCCGATTCAGTTGCGTGAAAGAAAAGTCGGTGGGGCGATCGGTCGCGCATTTCATCTTCGAGAGAACTGAAATTGTGCGGCAATATATGTTTCGTATATGATTCGTATATCGTTACTTTCGGAGTAGTCATGGGCATCGTCAACATCGACGACGAGCTTCACGATCAGTTGCGCCGCGCGTGCACGGTGACCAGCCGCTCGATCAATGCGCAGGCCAATTTCTGGATCAAGGTCGGCATGTTGTGCGAGATGAATCCGGAGGCGTCGTTTCAGCAGATCGTGGCGCAGGAGCTGCGTGCGGCGGGGGTGCGGCCGCAGGCCTTGAAGCCAGCACGGGCATGATCAAGTCGCCGGACGAAGTTGCCTTGATGGCTGCCTCCGGTCAGCTGCTGGCGCAGGTGTTTCATGCGCTGGATCAGCTGCCGCTCGAAGGCCGCAGCACGCTGGAACTCAACGACTTTGTCGAGCGGATGATTGTCGATGAGTTGGATGCGCGACCGGCCAGCAAGGGCCAGTACGATTTTCCATTCGTGCTCAACGCCTCGATCGACGATGTGGTCTGCCACGGTGTGCCATCGGCCGATGATGTGCTGCGCAATGGACAGATCGTCAACCTGGATATCACGCTGGAGAAAAACGGGTTCATTGCCGATTCCAGCACCACGTACCTTGTTGGCGAGGTGGCGTACCCGGCGCGTCGGTTGGTGCAAACGACGTATCAGGCGATGTGGAAAGGGATCGCGGCGGTGCGCCCTGGTGCGCGATTAGGCGACATCGGCCATGCAATTGCGCGGCATGCGCGCGAGCACGGCTATAGCGTGGTGAAGGAATATTGCGGGCACGGCATCGGGCGTGAGATGCATGAAGACCCGCAGATTCTGCATTACGGCCACGCCGGCACCGGGATGGAGCTGCAGGAAGGCATGGTGTTCACCATCGAGCCGATGATCAATCAGGGCAGGGCGGCGATTCGCGCCGAGCCGGATCAATGGCCGGTGCATACGCGCGACGGCAAGTTGTCGGCGCAGTTCGAGCACACCGTGGCGGTGACGCGTACCGGCGTGCGTGTGCTGACGCTGCGGCCTGGGGAAAAACCGTTGTGTGTGATCGATTGATGTCTGGCTTGGCGACTGCAGGGGCAGCAGGCGGGTCTGTGTCTTTTGCGAAGCGTTAGGTGAGCGATTTGCGTTTTCGCGGAATGAGTGGAGTCGTGTTGGTGCTCAATAGCCTCTGTACCGCCGCTTCCACATTGCCGAATCGGCTGCGTTGTAAAAGATAGACGAGTGCGAGAAGTCCAAGGAACATCAATGCAGCGCCCGGTTTGATCGCCAGCGCTGGAACAAGAATAACGGCGATCATGTACAGCACGGCCCAGTTGCAGAAGCCGGTAATGACGATTTCACGTCGCCTGCGGTCGATCGCGATGTGCCCTCGCATCACCAGCGGGTACACAGGACCGACGAACACCAGAAACGTTTCACGAAATGCGTAGGCATGCTCGGACAGCGGATGGAACCTGAGGTCTGGCCAGCGCGTTTGCTCAACCGCGTTTTCGACTTGCGCTAATGAAAAACAGGCCAGCTGGGCGCTGGTCACCGGAATCCGCCGTTTGAACACGGGCAGTCCCCATCTGAAATACAGCCGGTTCCAGGCGATCTGCAGAACGCCTTCGATCACTAACAGCACGAGCAACAGCTTGAACATCGGGCATCCATTGTCGAGTGTTGAATCGACTGTAGCAACTCGGCATGCGGGCTGCGCGGCCCGTCTTGTTCTGCAGTGCTTCAACGCGTTAGCATCGACATTCGTCTACAGCGATCTCCTCCGACACCATGACGCCACCCTGATCTGACGCATCACGCGCTCGCAGTCTCTGCGAAGGTCCAGGTGTTCGACGTTCATGTATTCGCGCCGTGTGTTTGCCGGTGCGCGGAGTCGTTTCAATGTCCAGATTTTTCTCGTTGCGCCAGCAATGGTTCGGCAATGTGCGTGGCGATGTGCTCGCCGGCATCGTGGTTGCACTTGCCCTGATCCCCGAGGCGATCGCGTTTTCGATCATTGCCGGTGTCGACCCCAAGGTGGGGCTCTACGCTGCGTTCTGTATTGCGGTGGTGACCTCCATCGCCGGTGGCCGCCCTGGCATGATTTCCGCAGCGACCGGTGCGATGGCGCTGTTGATGGTGGAGTTGGTCAAGGATCACGGGGTGCAGTATCTGTTGGCGGCTACCGTCCTGGCGGGTGCGCTGCAGCTGATCGCGGCGGCGTTTCGGCTTGGCGCATTGATGCGCTTTGTGTCGCGATCGGTGATCACCGGCTTCGTCAATGCGTTGGCAATCCTGATCTTTCTTGCGCAGTTGCCGGAGCTGATCGGCATGCCATGGCCGGTCTATGCGGTGTGTGCAGCGGGCTTGGCCATCATCTATCTGCTTCCGCGCCTCACCACGGCGATTCCCTCGCCGCTGGTTGCCATCGTGGTGCTCACCGTGGCATGTGCGTACTGGCAGATCGATATCCGCAGCGTGGGCGATATGGGCCGTCTGCCAGACAGTTTGCCGGTGTTTCTGTTGCCGGATGTGCCGCTGAGCTGGGAGACCTTGCGCATCCTGCTGCCGGTGTCGACGACGCTGGCGGTGGTGGGATTGCTGGAGTCGTTGATGACCGCGCAGATCGTCGAAGACATGACCGATACGCCCTCGCAACGCAACCGCGAATGTGCCGGCCAGGGGCTGGCGAACATGCTTGCCGGCTGCTTCGGCGGCATGGCCGGTTGCGCGATGATCGGGCAATCGGTGATCAACGTGCGCTCCGGTGGGCGTGGGCGCCTGTCGTGCATGGTGGCCGGCGTGGTGCTGTTGCTGCTGGTGGTCTACGGCGCCAACTGGGTGCGGCAGATTCCGATGGCGGCGCTGGTGGCGGTGATGATCATGGTCAGCATCGGCACCTTCAGCTGGGAATCGCTAAGCGATCTGCGCACGCACCCCAAAAGTTCGTCGGTGGTGATGCTCGGCACCGTCGTGGTCACGGTCTGGACGCACGACCTGGCCAAAGGCGTGTTTGCGGGGGTGTTGCTGTCGGCGCTGTTCTTCGCGCGCAAGGTCGGGCGCATGTTGCAGGTGCAGGAGATCGATCGCGACGACGGTGTGCGGGTCTATGCCGTGCGCGGGCAGGTGTTCTTTGCCTCGGCCGCACAGTTCGCCGCCAGCTTCGATATATTGCGCACGCCGCCCAGGGTGCTGATCGACCTCACCCACGCGCACTTCTGGGATATCAGCGCGGTGGCAGCGCTGGATCGGGTGGTGCTCAAGCTGCGCGCGCACGGCGCGGCCGTCGAGGTCGTCGGCTTGAATCAGGCCAGCGACACGCTGATCGAGCGTTTAGGAACCCACCGGCACGCTGGCGCGCGCTTGCGGGTGGGTCACTGAGGTCTGTCGCTCGTGCGCGGCGATGGCGGCGCCCGGCGCAGTTGTAGCAGACGCATGCTCGCCGAGCAGCGCGCTGAGGCGGCGGTGGCACTCCCGGAAGGCAAGCGCAGAGGCCGGCATGTCGCAGGCGTCGAACGTTTGCGCCTCGGCCTTCCAGGATGCGAGCAGGTCGTGCAGATCGTGGATCAGGCTCGGCATGGTGTTTCCTTTGTAGGCGTGATGGTAGCTACGGACGGAAGCGCGGGCCGGATGCAGTGCCGGCGAGACGGCCTCATGCGTCACCGGATGACGTGGCTGCGACGAGCGGTCCGGCCGGTGCGCAGGACACACGTGCGCGTCACATGGCCGGGAGGAGGGTGGCTTTGCGGTCTTTCGCCGCTGGAGCTGATCATGAGCAGTTACGAAAACGGCGTAGACGACCCGACCACACCGCCTAACGGCGTCAAGGCACCCGGCAAGGATCATGCAGCGATCCAGGACGGGCCGGCGCAGGACAGCGAGATCGACGACGATGCCATCGAAGACGAAGTGGATGCCGAGGTGGATCTGGACGATGACGACAAAGACGAAGAGGATGAGCAGTAGCCGCTCTGAATAAACATGAGCACCGGTGCGCTGCTGAGGTCACGAAGATGCCGCGCGCCTTGCGGCATCTTCTGGTTGTGGTCGCGCTGGCTGCTTAAACTGGATGGCCCTCGATCACGTTGACGTCCATGGATCATTTGCCGCCACTGCCTTCCATTGCGCTCGGGCAGTACCGCCACTTCAAGGGTGGCCGTTACGAGGTGCTGGGTGTCGTGCGCAGCAGCGAAACGCTTGAGCCGCTGGTGCTCTACCGCCCGTTGGACAGCGACATCGGCATGTGGGTGCGGCCCTATGCGATATTTGTCGAGCAGGTTGAAGTGAAGGGGATTGAACGCCCGCGGTTTGAGTTTGTGGAGTAGCGGTTGCCTGCAACTCACTACGCTACGAGCCGATCTTTTAACTGATCTTTCGTCGTGCATGGCGTTGGTGTGAAGCCAATCAAAAAGCCCGGGCATGCCCGGGCTTTTCTACATCGCGTCCTTGACCGGTGATCAGCTCAGGTCGCAATTGCTCGGCTGCGGCCAGGTGGCGGCAGGCAGCATGGCCTTGACGGCGGCCGGAGCGGTGATGCCGATGGCGCTGGCGCCGTAGAGGTCTTCCAGTTCGTCGATGCTGACGATGTAGCTGTCCAGCGAACCGAGCGTGGCGCTGTTGGGAATCAGCCAGCTGATCGCGCGCGTGCCGCCGCCCGGGTTGGCGGTGATGATCGTCTTCCAGAAGAAATCCGGGGTGCGGATGCCGTGGCTGCTCAGGAAGTAATCGTTGGTGGTGTCGCTGTAGATCACCCCGCCGTAGACCTGCACGCTGGCGATGTCGCGGTAACACTCGGCCACGTTTTCGGCACGCACCCAGATGCCCTGATTGAAGCTGGCCACCTGCGGCACGATGTTGGACATCAGGTTGGCGCGACGGATGTAGGTCGCGTTGTAGTCCATGTGGTTGGAGGTCACCAGGTGGCCGCGATCGTAGCCGGTGCGCACGCTGGCGTAGGAGGCAGTGGAGGTCTGGCCGGCGCAGCCGCTGGGCAGTTCGGTATCCAGATTGAAGCTGGACGGACGCGCCGCCGAGCCGGTATCGGCCTGCAGGACGTATTCGTAGCGCAGCGCGGTGTGGTTGGTGCAGTCGTAGCTCAGGGTGTAACCGCCCTTGTTGAGGGTGACGACCTGTGCATTTGCGGTGGCACTGAAAGCGGTGAGAAGCAGAACGGCGAAGAAGGTCCTGAAGCGCATGGGAGTGAATCTCCTTGGAATCATTCGGACGCACGAAGCCACCGCCGGCTGCAGGTAAGCAGATCGACGTTCAGCGGAACGCGCGCTGGAAGGGGGACAGGTTGGCTCGGTGGTTAGCGAGCGCAACAGCTATCTCACGCAAATGTTTCTTGTTGGTGACGTAGGCGTGAGGAATGTGCAGTCGCACCACTTTTTTCGATAAAAGTGTGATGTTTATCAGGATTTTTCGTGCATACGGCGCGCAGGCGATAAGCGATTGGTTATGCCCGGACCGGGCAGATGCGCGTCCGAACCACGCGTTTTGCAGCGGCGCGCAATCAGCAATGCGCTGTTGGTAATGTCGGAGGACCACTGACGTGAAGGTCAGGAAGTACGCCAGTTTCGGCTGGCCCTGTCGGCAACGCAGGGCACTCCTCGATGGGAAAGGGGGGCGGCTCGCCGGGCAACACTGCCGGATCACCGCATCGCCTCAGCTTTGCATTCGCATGATCCCAAAACGAAAAACCCCTCGTCTGCAGTGCGTGCAGAGAGGGGCGTCGAGGGTGTGGCGAGGCGTTCGGGTCGATCGATCGAGCGATCGAGCGACCCGCTATGCGACGTGTCGTACCAGCTGTTGTTCGGTGGCAGGCGCCAGTTGGAACTGCGAGACCAGTTGCGTGAGCGTGCTGGATTGCTTCTCCATCGCCCGTGCCGCAGCCATGGCTTCTTCCACCAATGCCGCATTCTGCTGCGTGGTCTCGTCCATCTGGATGACGGTCTGGTTGACCTGTTCGATGCCGGCCGATTGCTCGCTGGAAGCTGCGGTGATCTCGCCCATGATGTCGGTGACGCGATTCACGCTGGCAACGATCTCGGTCATGGTGGTGCCGGCCTTGCGCACCAGTGCCGAGCCTTCGGCCACCTTGCCCACCGATGCATCGATGAGCCCCTTGATCTCCTTGGCCGCCCCGGACGAGCGCTGTGCCAAGGTGCGCACCTCGCTTGCCACCACGGCAAAACCGCGGCCCTGTTCGCCGGCACGTGCGGCTTCCACCGCCGCGTTCAAGGCAAGGATATTGGTCTGGAACGCGATGCCGTCGATGACGCTGATGATCTCGGCGATCTTCTTGGACGAGGTTTCGATGCCCGACATGGTGCCGACCACCAGGCTGACCACCTCGCCACCCTGCGAGGCCACCCCGGCAGCGCTGCGTGCAAGCGCGTTGGCTTGACGGGCGTGTTCGGCGTTTTGCTTGACGGTGGCGGTGAGTTCCTCCATCGAGGCAGCGGTTTCTTCCAGGTTGGCGGCCTGCAACTCGGTACGCCGCGACAGATCCTGATTGCCTGCGGCAATTTCGCCGGCAGCGGTATCGATCTCCGAGGACGAATGCTGGATGCGCGCGACGATATCGGTCAGGCGATCCACCGTGGTGTTGGCATCGTCGCGCATGCGCGCAAAGACGCCGGAAGAGGTGCCGTGCATGCGTGTGGTCAGATCGCCGCTGGCAATGGCCTGCAACACCTGCGACACCTCGCCAAGACTCTTGTCCGAGGTGCTCATCAAGTGATTGAGATCCACCACGATCTGGCGGAAATCATGTTCGAACGCGGTCTCGTCGCCACGTGCGCTGAAGTCGCCCGCCGCCGCGGCCGCGGCCAAGCGCTTGATCTCGCCGTTGATGGACAACAGGCTGGCCCGCACATCGTTGATCGATTGGCTGATCACCGCTTTTTCGCCAGGCAACGGCGCCAGCTGCTGCGACAGATCGCCTGCGGCATAGCGTTCGGTCAGCGCGACGATCTGCATGGTCACGGCGAGATGGCTGGACACCAGCGTGTTGCTGGCGCGCACCATGCTGCCGAATTCGCCAGGAAATTCCTGCTCGGCAATACGGTGACTGACCATGCCGGCCTCGTGCTTGTCGCCCATCTCCGTCTGCGCCTGGATCACGCGCCGCAGCTGACGCTGCATGCTGTCCATCGCCTGCAGCAGTTGGCCGACTTCGTCGTTGCGGTCGATCGAGATGGTGTTTTCCAACTTGCCCGACGACACCGCATGTGCAATGCCGATGGCACGATTGAGCGGCTGGGTGATGGCACGCGCCACGATCCAGCCAAAACCAATGCACACCACCGCGCCGACCAGGCCCAGGATCAGGCCGCCCATGCTTGCGGTGACCGAACTGTCCAGCGCTTCCTGCACGGTGCCGCGGAAGCGTGCATCGGCACGTTTCTGCATAGCGGTCAGGGTGGTGCGATAGGTCTCCAGCGCCGGCGCCATCGCGCTCATCTGCTGCGCATCGGGTTCGCGCTGCTCCACGAACGCCGCAGCCACGCCATGTGCCAGGCTGTAGTACTGATCGAACTCCTTGCCCAGGCGTGCCAGCTCTTTTGCATTGGCCGGGTCGGCCTTTTGCAATTTTACGTACGAGCTGTGGATCTCGTCGGCCACCGGCTTGGTGGCCGCCAACATATCGGCATCGCCCGCAGCGGCGGCGCCATTGAGCCCGTTGATGAGCTTGTCCAGCGCCGCCACGTTACGCGTCATCGCATCGAGCATGGGGAAATGCACGTCGCGCACCGCTTCCAGGCGGTCGTTGTTGCGGTGAAACACCAGCGTACTGAAGGCCACATAGCTCGATAGGCAAAGGATCGCCACCGCTGCCGGCATCAGGATTTTCCAGAACAACGGTAGCGACAGAATACGTCTCATGACTTGAGTCTCGAGCAGGTGGCGGGTCACGGCTTCAGGACGACCTTGACGCTGGCGTCCACTGCACTGGCACTGATGTAACCGATGGCGCCCGGTGTAGCCGCAACCGCCTTCTTGACCGCGTCATCGCCGCTGACACGCTTGGGACGCTGCGCCTTGCCGGTGAACATCAGCTGCGACCAATACGACTTCAGCTGCGCCGAATCGCGCGAGGCCACTTTCTTGTAGAACTCATCGCGGGTGGCGACGCCTTCTTCCTGGTCGATCGGCACGGCCGCGCCGCCGCCGGGCAGGCTGTTGGACTTGGCCAGGAAGATCTGCGACACCTGCGCAGCGCTCAGGCTGTCCGGGCCATCCTTGGCCGACATCACCACCACCACATCGGCATTGGCACAGAACGCGGTCAGCGACAACGCGGCAAGCAGGGAGACTGCAAAACACTTGGAAATGGTCATGGGGGCTCTCTTAGAACACGAAGTCGACAGATGCCGACAGCAGGTTGTAGCTGCCGCCCGGACGGAAGCCCGGCTGGATGTTGTTCAACGACCCGAACGAGCCCGCGTTGTTGTTGATGTGGCTGGCCTGCAACTTGAACGCGACGCTCTCACGCGCGTCCCAACGCAGCGCAGCGGTGAAGCTGTGACGACCGCTTTCGGCCTGCGCCAGGGCGCGTGTCATCACACCGACCGGATCCTGGCCGGGGGCGATGGTCGGACCCTTGCGATCGACATTGGCATAGGTGATCGACGGCGTCAGCGTGCCGAAACGTCCGCCCACACTGAGATAGCCGGAGGTGGTCTTGCCGTTGAGCGAAGGCGAGTAATCGGCGCGAATCACTTCGCTGCGCAGGAACCAGCTGCCCGGATCGTAGGCGTAGCCAACGCTGGCAAAGCTGCCGTCCACGCCGTAGGTGGTCAGGCGATCGGCCAGCGCAGGATTGATGCGCTGATAGGCCGAGAACAGGCGGTCCAGCTGCGGGGTGTCGAAATCGGTGGTGCCCACGATGTAGGCGGCGCGGAACGTCGACGCACCCGATTCCAGGCCCAGCGCCAGGCCGCGCATGGCGTACACATCGGCCTTCTTCGAATTGATGCGGCCGTAAAAGCCCTGCACGCTGACCACGCTTTCGCCCGCATTGATGGTGTACACGCCTTCGACGCCGTCCATCGGCAGCAGGTAGTTGTAGACCTCGTATGGCGGACGCACCCACGGGGTGGCGTAGCCGACGCGCTGGTACTCCGAGAGCATGTACAGCGGCGCAGTGATGCGGCCCAGGCGGGCGGCGAACTGCGGGCCGAACTGATACTTCACATGCGCCAGCGTGACCTTGGGATCGTAATCGCCACGCTCGGCGTACTCGCTGGTCACCTGCAATACGCCGGTGAACTTCTCGGTGAAGTTGGCATTGACCTGGCCGGCGATGCGCGAGTCCGGACGGGCCGAGGTGGAGTGACTGGCGCCTGCGCCTTCTTCGGTCTGGATGTCGGGCGTGAAGTCGGCCTGGTCCTCGGTCGAATGCACCACGCCCAGCGTGCCGAAGCCGCTAAAGGAAAACATCGCGTCCTGCTGCGCATAGGCGCAGGTCGACGAAACCAGGGCAATGGCGCCACTGAGAAGCTTGACGGTCAATTTCATTGAAATCTCGGCTGTGTGTGATGGACGCAGCGCCATGGCGACGCGTGGGCAGAACGGTGATGGGCGTCGCAACACCCTGGATTGCGGTAGCGGCCGTCTGCATCGTTGCTTTAGCGAGATTTTTACAATTCAAATTGACTGGTTAAGATTTCGAAGGGCTGTAGAAATTGACGATAGTGATGCTCTATCGAGACGCCTGATTCACGGGTTTGAAACAGCTTGCGTCAGTATCTACGGACATAATCGTCCGCAGTTGTGGCCTGTCTGTTGCCGGCGCGATAAGTGATGGCGTGAGAACGCCAAGGCCGTCTTTTTATGCAGTCGAATTGGACAGTGCTGCTGTTGCCTTGAGCGCGCGCGATAACAAAATCGCCACGCACTGGCAAGCCAGGCGTGGCGATTTTTTTGAGTTACTTCGATCGACCGTGCTAGTGATTTATCGCTAGTGGGAATTTCGCCATCAAGGACTTTTCAGTAGTACGCAGGAGCGACGAAGTAACCACCGACGAGTTACTGAAACCGGTTACTGCTGCTGTGCCGGCAGTTTGACCACCACCTTGATCTCGAACCGAAAACCAGCCAGCCAGGTCACGCCCACTGCGGTGACGGTGGGGTAGGGCGCCGGGCCCCAGTAGCTCACCCACTTCTCCCACATGGCCTCGAAGACCACCTCCGGGTTGACCATGAACAAGGTGACGTCGACGACGTCCTGCGAGGTGCAACCGGCCGCTGCGAGGATGGCATCGAGATTGTCGAAAGCGCGGGCGATCTCTGCGGGCAGCTCCGGTTCCGGCGAGCCGTCTTCGCGGCTGCCGACCTGGCGGCGACAAACAGCAAGCCGTCGGCGCGCACCGCCGGGGAATAGCGATGGCGCTCATACAGGGCGTGGCGCCCTTGCGGAAAAACAACGTCACGGGTTGCCATGAGGATCTCCATCAAGCATCTAGTCGGAACAGACAGCCACGGTAGGCGCTTGCGCGCCTGCGATAAATCGGCAACCCCGGCCAACACTATTTGTAGAATCCAAACAATCTTTGGGTTGGGGGCGGCGATGGATCGGTTCGACGCGATGCAGGCGTTTGCGCGTGTGGTTGAGACCGGCAGCTTTACCAAGGCAGCCGAGACCTTGCACATGAGCCGGGCCAGCGTGACCCAGTTGGTGCAGCAGCTGGAGGCACGCCTGCGCGTGACCTTGCTCAACCGCACCACGCGCCGGGTGCATGTGACCGCCGATGGCGCGGCGTACTACGAGCGCGTGCTGCGGCTGCTGGCAGACATGGACGATGCGGAGACCAGCCTGTCCGATGCATCGGCGCTGCCGCGCGGGCGCTTGCGCGTGGATGTACCCAGTCCGTTGGCGCGCCTGATCCTGATGCCGGCGCTGCCGACATTTCATGCGCGCTATCCGGATATCCAGCTGGATATGGGCGTGAGCGACCGCCGCGTGGATCTGATTGGCGAGAACGTGGATTGCGTGGTGCGCGGCGGCATCATCACCGATCAATCGTTGATTGCGCGCCGTGTGGGCGACCTGCAGGCGGGTGTGTATGCAGCGCCTTCGTATCTGCAGCGGCTGGGCATGCCGGCGCACCCGCAGGAGTTGGAAAACACCCAGCATCGCTGTGTCGGTTTCATGCGTTGGAGCAACAACAAGACCGTGCCCTATGTCATGCAGCGCGGCAATGAAGCGGTGAATCTGCAGGGGCGTTACGTGGTGGCGTCCGACGATGGCAACGCCTATCTGGCCGCAGGCCTGGCCGGCATGGGCGTGCTGTGGTTGCCGGTGTACATGGCCAGGGCGCATGTCGCCAGTGGCGAGCTGGTGCAACTGTTCGACGACTGGTCACTGGAGCCGATGCCGCTGTCGATCGCGTTCCCGCCCAACCGGCATGTCAGCGCCAAGCTGCGGGTGTTTATCGATTGGGTGATTGCGTTGATGGCCGAGCATGCACCGGTGGTGGCGCCTGCACTGCGGTGACCGGGATGATGCGATAGAACTGCGCACTGCATTGCCGATCCCCCATGGTGGAATCGGCAATGCCGATGAATCATTCTGCCAGCTGACGCCGCACCGGATAACGCCAGCCGTTGATCGCTGCATACGGCGAGCGTGCATAGATCCATTGCAAGCGCGCATTGCCATCGGCGCGGAATGCCGCATCGTCGGCGAGCTTGCGTTCGAACGCGGCGCGCAGGGCCGCATCGCTGCGCAACATGCGCTCGGTGAAGTCCACCAGCTCGGTGCCGTACAAGCCGCTGTCGGGGCTGCCGGCATTGCGAAAACGTCCGCTGGCCAGCAGCGAATCGCTGCTCTGCGGCTCCAGCAACGCGGCCGCCAACATGCGCATCGGTTGATCGGCAGGCACGCGGATGCTGCCGGCGACGAAGGTTTCGTGCATGTGGTCGGCGTGCGGTGTCTGGGTGCCAGCTTCCTTCACCACGCGGATTTGCTGCACGTTGATCTTGCGCGGTTGCTGCAAGCGTTCGAATGTAATGCCGTGTGCCTTGAGCAGTTCGACCACATCGTCGTTGCCGGGCGGAATCCACCAAGCGAGCGGGTAGCGCACCGCCTGGGCCTGGCGATAGCCGATCACCGGCATGGTCCAGGTTTCGTCGCGGCCTTCCCAACGCAGCTCCTGCCGGCCGGACACCGGTGAGAGCGCGCGGGTATAGCTCACCCCCTTGAAAGGCACCTGGGCGATCGGCTGTTGCAGGCGTTCCCAGGCAACCATCAATTCCTGCGGGCGTGCGGCACGATCGGCGCGCTTGGCTGCATCGATTTTTTTGGCATCGCGGCCGACCACGCGCAGCGCTTCTTCCAGCAACACGTAGTCGCCGAGCACGCGCTGCCGGTACGACTTCAAACGATGGTTCTCCACCAGCACGGTGGGGATGCCGGCAAAATCGCCATACCCGGTGGAATAACGCGCGCCTTCCGGTGCGTAACGTAGGCCCGAGCGCGGTTCGTCTTCGTCGATCAGGCTCGGGTAGATGGCCGGCTCGTGACCCTGGCCTCGCAGCGCGGTGTTCATTGCCGGCGTGAAGCGCTGCTGCAGCCAGTCGGCAGTGGCGCGCGAGCGTGCATAGGTGCCCCAACCGGCGAAGGTAAAGGTGATGTCGTACTGATGATCCAGCCCGCCGCTGACATGCAGGTCGATGTAAAGCGCCGGATCCAGCGTGTGCAACAAGGCGACCATCGCGCGCGTTTCCGGCGCTTCCAGGTTGAGGTAATCGCGGTTGAGATTGATGCCGCGTGTGGTGGTGTTCCAGCCCATCTGTTGCGGGCCGCGCAGGGCGGCGCCGATCAACGGGCCGCGTTGCTCGTGACCATCGGCATTGAAGATCGGCACGAACACGAAATCCACCTGATCGAGCAGATGGTCCTTGCCGCGTTGGGCGATATCGCGCAGCAACATCAAGCCTGCGTCCTTACCGTCGATTTCGCCGGCATGGATGGCCGCCTGCGCCAGCACCACCGGCTTGCCGGGCGCGCCCTTGTGCGCGCGTACCAGCAACAGATCGCGGCCCTCACTGCTCTTGCCGAATACCTCCAGCGACAGCAGCGGCGAGGCGGCGACCAGGCGTTCCAGCCATGCGCGCGTTTCGTCGTAATTCGGCGTACTGGTGAAATCGTTGCGCTCCACCGGCGTGCTCCACGGATCGTCCGGCTTGACGATCAACCCCTCGCTCGCGCCATGCCAGGCGCGCACCGGCGGCAGTGGTGCGCTGGTATCGATGGTCTGCGCGTTGGCGTGTGCGGCGGCGAACAACGTTGCTGCGAGCAAGCTGGCGCAGGCGTGCCGGTAAGTACGGGCTGCGTGAGCGGTTGCAGCGTTGGCGGGCGCGTATTGATTGCGTGGAGGGGCAGGTGAGCCGTGCAGGCAGGAGGGACGCGTATCGGAGGTCATGTGCGGCGTAGGGGTCTCGATCGAAGGGGAAACGTGCTGGCGCTGCGTAGGCGCCTGCATCTAATGTGATAACATATCATTTCAGTAAGCGAGCTTCCTTATCATGCCCTTCAGCGCTACATCGACCCCCGCGATTTCCGTCAGTAACCTCCACGTGGCCTACCGCGGCCGCGCGGTGTTGCAGGGGTTGAATCTGCAGGTCGCGCCGGGCAGTGTCTATGCCTTATTGGGCGGCAACGGCGCCGGTAAATCCTCCACGCTTTCCACCCTGCTCGGTTTCGTCAAACCCAGCTCCGGCAGCTTGCTGGTGGATGGCA
Source organism: Xanthomonas sp. NCPPB 2933 (assembly GCF_056725225.1). Lineage (NCBI taxonomy): Bacteria > Pseudomonadati > Pseudomonadota > Gammaproteobacteria > Lysobacterales > Lysobacteraceae > Xanthomonas > Xanthomonas sp. NCPPB 2933. Next base: position 4,738,800 of record NZ_CM161518.1, on the reverse strand, counting down.
TCGACCCGGTCGCCAACCCCGGCGCTGCGCGTGCGCGGCTAGCCTATCTGCCGGAAAACGTCGCGCTCTACGAGCATCTGAGCGCAATCGAAAATGCCGACTATCTGCTTGCGCTGGCCGGCCAACGCCGCAGCCAGGCCGAGATCGGTCAGGCGTTCGCCGCTGCCGGTTTGCAAGGCGAAGCCTGGAGCCAGCGGCTGGCGGGATTCTCCAAAGGCATGCGCCAGAAAGTGGCGATCGCGGTCGCCACCTTGCGCCAGGTGCCGGTGCTGCTGCTGGACGAGCCCACCTCCGGCCTGGACCCGCGCGCCATCGCCGATTTCAACCGCCTGGTCAGCAGCGTGCGCGAGCGCGGCGGTGCGGTGCTGATGGTCACCCACGACCTGCTCGGCGCGGTGGATGTGGCCGACCGGATCGGCTTTTTGGAAAACGGACGTATTGCCGAAGAAATCGGCGCCGGCGACAGCGGCTTCGATGTGCGTACCTTGCATGCACGCTTTGCGCGTGAGCAGGATCAGGCTGCATGAGCGTTACCGCATGAGTCCTGTGCTGTTGGTCGCGCGCGAAGAGCTGCGCTTCATGGCGCGCAACCGTTCCGCCGCCATCGGTGTGGTGTTGTTGATGCTGCTCACGCTGGTGGCGGCGTTGACCGCTGCGCATCATCAGCGCGAGGTCGCCGAGTTCCGCGCGCGCCAGCAACTGGCCGCGCAGCAGGCCTTCGAAGCGCAGCCGGACCGCCATCCGCATCGGGTGGTGCATTACGGTCACTTCATCTATCGCCCGCTGCCGGCTTTGGCCGCGTTCGATGCGGGCGTGGATGCGTTTACCGGCAACAGCATGTTTCTGGAGGGCCATCGCCAGAACACCGCCAATTTCGGTGACGTGCGTCAGAGCTCGCTGCTGGTGCGTTTCGGTCAATTGACGCCTGCCTTTGTGCTGCAGGTCTTGGCGCCGCTGATGCTGGTGTTTCTGGGCTATGGCGCAGTGGCGCGCGAGCAGGAAACCGGCACGCTGCTTGCGTTGTTGTTGCAGGGCGCGACGCGCCGACAATTGTTCGGCGGCAAATATCTCGCGCTCGCCGCGGTGGCCGCTGCGTGCCTGTTGCCGGCCTTGGTCGGGCTGGTGCCCATCGCGTTGTTGCCGGGCCAGGCGCTGCGGGTCGCACTGCTGGTGCTGGCGTATGCGGTCTATCTGCTGGTGTGGTGCGCGCTGGTGCTGTCGGTGTCGATGCTGTGCCGGCGCGGCCGCGATGCGTTGCTGGTATCGCTGGCGGTGTGGGTGTGGCTGGCGTTGCTGGTGCCGCGCGTGGCACCGGATGTGGCCAGTGCCGCGTACCGATTGCCAACGCGCCTCGAAACAGACGTGGCGATCCAGCGCGATCTGCGCACGCTCGGCGACAGCCACAATCCCGACGACCCGCACTTTGCGCAGTTCAAGCAGCAGACCCTGACACGCTACGGCGTACAGCGCGTGGAAGACCTGCCGGTGAACTACAAGGGCCTGCTGGCGCTGGAAGGCGAGCGGCTCACCTCCAGCCTGTTCGAACGGTATGCCGCACGCGATTCGGCCATCCAGCAGGAACAGAATCTGCTGGTGCGCACGTTCGCCCTGTTGAGCCCGACGGTTGCCCTGCGCGACCTCTCGATGACGTTGGCGGAAACCGATCTGCGCGCACATGAGCGCTTTCTTGCCCAGGCCGAGCGTTACCGTTACAGGCTGGTGCAGCAGCTCAATCAACTGCAGGCCGACGCCGTGAGCATGGCCGACGACACCGCCCAGGATGCCGGCGCCGACCAACGCAAGCGCATCTCCTCCGCGCATTGGCATGAGATTCCGGTGTTCGCCTTCCAGCCGCCGGCCACCACAGAGGTGCTGAGGGCTGCAGGCGCTGCGCTCGGCCTGGTCGGCGCCTGGCTGCTGGCTGCGCTGTGCATGCTGATCGCAGCGAGCCGGCGTGTGGGAGTGGCGCGCTGATGGTGCTGTGGAAGTACGAACTTCTGCTGTTGCTGCGTGCACGTGCCGCGGTGGCCGGATTGCTGTTGCTTGCCCTGTTGACGGTGTGCAGCCTGATCTCCGGCCAGCACGTCATCGCTGCGCAGCGCGACAACATCGCAGGCATCGCAGCGCTGCAGCAGGAAGACATCGCAGCGGTGGAGGACTATGTGGCGCGCACCAACGACGCTGGCAGCGCGGCTTACTACAGCTTCCACCCGACCTGGGATGTGCCCTCGCCATTGGCCTTCGCCGCGGTGGGCATGCGTGATGTCTCGCCGTACATCCTGCGTGTCCGCGCGCTGGGGCTGGAGGCGCAGATCCACGATGGCGACAGCTACAACCCGGAGTTGGCATTGGCCGGGCGCTTCGACTACGCCTTTGTGCTGGTGTTTTTGCTGCCGTTGTTCGTGATCGCGTTGCTGTTCGATCTGCGCTCGGGCGAACGCGAGGCCGGGCGCGCACGCATGCTGGCCGCGCTGCCGGGTGCCGGAGCCGCGTTGCTGGTGCGGCGCGTGGTGGTGCGTGCCGCTGCGGTGCTGGTGTGCCTGAGCGTGCCGTTTGCCATTGCCGCGACCCTCAATGCGGTGCCGCTGCTGCAACAACTCGCGGTGCTGGCACTGAGCTGCGTCTATCTGCTGTTCTGGGTGTTGCTGGCGGTGCTGGTCGGGCGCATCCACTGGCGCCCCGCAGCGCACGCCACCGCCTTGGCCAGCTGCTGGGTGGTGCTGGCACTGGTCGCACCGGCGCTGGCGCATGTGGCGATCAATCAGGCGGTGCCGGTCAACCAGGGTAGCGAGATCGCGCGGCTGCAGCGCGAGGCGGTCAACCACGCCTGGGATATTCCGCGCCAGGACACCATGCGGGCCTTCTATGCGCAGAACCCGCAGTGGGCAGATTCTGCGCCGCTGACCAGCGCGTTCCATTACAAGTGGTATTTCGCCTTCCACGAAAACGGCGATCAGCAGGTGGCGCCGCAGGTCGCGGCGTATCGGCAAGGTTTGCAACGACGCGAAGCGCTGGCGCAGCGCGTGGCCAGCGCGCTGCCACCGGTTGCGTTGCAGGCGGCGTTGACGCGCCTGGCAGGTACCGATCTACGCGCGCAGTTGGCCTATCAAGATCGCATTCGCGCCTATCATCGGGCGTTGCGGACGTTCTACTACGGCTATCTGTTTCGCGATCGGCCATTTACGCGCGAGAACTTCGGGCGTGCGCTGCGTTTCGATGCAAGGGCCGATCCCGCGTCATAGCGGCCGTTGCGTTTCACCCATCACCTTTGGTTCTTTCACTTGCGCCCCGGGCATTGCGTGCCTGGGTCCTTCAGGAGTCCTGCCCGATGTCCGTGTTCTCGTCGCGCCAACGCATGCCACACACCGTGCCGTTGCTGAGCATGCTGGCCTGCGCATGCGTCATTGCCTGCGTCGACGCCGCCGCCGCCGAGCCGCAGGCGCGCGATCTGGATGCGGTGCAGGTGCGCAGCCAGTACACGCCGTACCGCGCATTGAGCGTGACCGGCGCCACCAAGACCGATGCGCCGCTGCGCGATCTGCCGATCAGTGCGCGCGTACTCGATCAGACCTTGCTGGAGGATGCCGGCGTCAACGATCTGGCCGGCGCGCTGGAGATGGCCAGCGGCATCACCAAGGCCAATAACCTGGGCGGTCTGTGGGACAGCTACTCGATGCGCGGCTTCACCGGCGACCCGAATTTCAGCTCGGATTACATGGTCAACGGCTTCAATGCCAGCCGCGGTTACAACGGCCTGCGCGATGCGGCCAACACGCAAAGTATCGAAGTGATCAAGGGCCCGGCCTCGGCGTTGTACGGGCGCGGCGAGCCGGGTGGGGCGGTCAATATCGTCACCAAAAAGCCCTTGTTCCAGCCGCAGCACAGTGTGGATCTGTCCGCAGGGCGCTTCGACAGTTATCGCGCTGCGGTCGACAGCACCGGCCCGCTGGGCGAGAACCTGGCCTATCGCTTGAATGCGATGTACAAGGATCAGCACAGCTTCCGCGACACCGTCGATAGCGATAACACCTTGCTGGCGCCCTCGTTGTTATGGATGCCCACGCCCGATACCACGGTGTCGTATGAGCTGGAATTCGTGCGCATCCATGCGCCGTTCGATCGTGGCGTCACCGCCATCGATGGCGATGCCAATCGCCTGCCGGCGTCGCGCTTTCTGGGCGAACCGCGCGATGGCGACATCGATCTGCACTCCACCGGGCATCAGGTGTTTGTGGTGCACGGCTTGAATCAGACCTGGTCGCTGCAGGGCGGGGCGACGTATCGCGACAGCGGCATGCGCGGTTTTTCCACCGAGCCATGGACGCTGCAGGCCGACGATCGCACGCTGCGCCGCGAGCGTCGCTACCGCGATTACCAGGGCCGCGATATCGCCGGGCGTGCCGAATTGCTCGGCACCTTGCAGGCGGGCAGCGTCACCCACAACGTGTTGTTCGGTGTCGACGGCAATCGCTTCGACGACAGCCGCTTTCAGCAGCGTGCACGCTCGGCCGCCACACCGTACAGCATTGATGTGCTCGCACCGCAGTACGGTGTGGCTCAGCCGGGGCGGCTGGCCACGATCACCGACACCGAAGAGCGGCAACAGGTGTGGGGCGTGTATGCACAGGATCAGATCGATCTTGGCGCGCGCTGGAAGGCCTTGCTCGGCCTGCGCTACGACCACTATCAGCAGGATCTCGACAACCAATTGCGCGGCACCACGCAGCGCGCCTCCGATGGGGTGGTCAGCCCGCGTGCGGGCGTGATCTTCCATGTCGACGATGCGCTGTCGCTGTATGCGAGCGCGGCGGCGGGCTTTCGCCCCAACAGTGGGGTGGGTGCGGACGGGCAGAGTTTTGCGCCGGAGAAAAGCCGTTCGCTGGAAACCGGTTTGAAATACGTGCAGCCCGGCGATGGCCTGGAAGCGACGCTGGCGGCATTCCGTATCGACAAGAAGAACGTGCTGAGCCTGGATCCGGCCGACACCAGTTTTTCGCTGCCGGTGGGCGAGATGCGCAGCCAGGGTGTGGAGCTGGATCTGCTCGGGCGGCTGACCCCGCGCCTGGCCGCGTCGGTGGGCCTGGCTTACACCGATTCGCAGGTGACGCGCAGCAGCGAGGCCGCCGCCGGTACCGGCCTGGCCGAGGGACGACGTTTTCCGAATGTGCCGCGTTTCAGTGGCAATGCCTTCGTCAACTACGAGCAGCCGTTGGCCGGCAAGCGCAGTGCGGCGGTGGGCGTGGGTGTCTCGCACACCGGCGAGCGGCTGGGGTCGGTGGATAGCAATACCGACTTCGTGCTGCCGGCCTACACCGTGTGGCGCTTGGTCGGTCACTACGATCTGAGCGAGCGGCTGCGCCTGTATGCCAAGGTCGAAAACCTGACCGACCGCCGCTACGCCGCGTTCTCGTACAGCGAACAATGGGTGTATCCCGGCGCGCCGCGCAGCTGGACGGTGGGTGTGCGGTTGCGGTTCTGAGACGGACCGTGGGTTCGATCGGTTGCTCTTAGAGCGGCTAACAAAACGTAGCGAGCGGTCGTCAGTCGTCTTGTTAGTCGCTCTTAGCTGCGACGCGTGGGCGGACGCTTGCTGCGCTTCTTGCCAGGCGCGGCGGGTGCGGCGTCATCGCTGGCCAACGCGCCGCCGCTGTGCAGTTGCTCCAGCCACGACAGCGCATCGACATAGCCGAGGAAGTGCTGCAGATAACCGGGGGAGCATTCGCGCATCAGGCTGATGCAGCGATGCACCAGCACGCTGGAATTGAGCGGGCCGGCATCCTTGGGTGCGTCCTGCAGCGATTGCCGCACCTGGCTGGCGGTGCGTACGGTGGTCCAGGTGCGGCGGAAATCCTCCAGCGCCGGCAGCTCGGGAAACAGCGTGGCATCGGGTGTCGCGGTCTTTCTGCTGTCCACCTCCATCAACGCCGCATGGCCTGCCATCTGGTCGGCCAACGCGCCCAGCGCGCTGCGTTGCAACGGCTGCGCGGTATCGGTAGTTGCACGACGGCGCGCTGCTGTCTTGACTGCCGCCGCATACGCATCGATCAAGTTGCGCAGCTTTTCTTCCAGCACTTCGCGCACCGCATCCGCCTGCGTGCCGGCACGTGCGGCCAGTGTTTCCATCAGATGGAAACGTACCGGATCCAGCCGGTCGGCACCCTGGCTGCGCCAATGCTGCAGACGCGCGTGTGCGGAGGTCGCCTGCGTGCTCATCGCGTGGTTGCGGCCGGTGTTGGCTGTGACGTGGCGGAAGCGCGCGAGGTGGAAGGACGCGCAATCGGTGCGATCTCCACACGCCGGTTCATGGCGCGGCGCGTTTCATCGGCATTGGAATCCACCGGCTGTTGCGAGCCGAAGGCCGCAGCGAACACTGACGAAGCCGGCACGCCTTCGGCGATCAGGGCACGGGTCACGGTGAGCGCGCGTTGCGCGGACAGTTCCCAGTTGTCGGCGTAGCGGCGATTGCCACCCAGCACGGGGCGGTCGTCGGTAAAGCCGCTGACCATCAGGATCTCTTCGCGCGCCGCCAGGTACTCCGTCAATGGTGCGGCCAGCGTCTTCAGCACCTCGCGGCCTTCCGGCTGCAACTGATCGGAATTGAAGGCGAACAACACATTGCCGCGGATGCCGATACGCCCATCGACCAGGGTTACGCGGCCGGCCGCCAGCGGTGCGGCCAGGGCCTGCTCCAGCGTCTTGCGACGCTGCGCTTCGACCTGACGTTGCTTGACCTCTTCGTCCAGGCGGCTGGAGAGCTGCAATTGCACACCGATCACCCCGACCAGGATCAGCACGAACGCGCCCAGCAGCACCGACATCAGGTCGCCGAAGGCGGCCCAGATCGGTGTGCCCGATTCGCCGTCGATGTCGATCTCATCGCTCATGCCGTGGTGGCCTGGCTGCTATCGGCATCGCCTGTATCGCCGGCGTCGCTGCGACCGCGATCGAGCTGACGCAGTTCTTCGATGATCTGCTTTTGCGAGAGCATGCTGAGGTCGACCACCTCGCGCGCCTGTGCCACGTAATACGCCAATTGATCGTCGCTGCGGGCGAGCGAGGCATCCAGTGCGCTGGCCACGTGTTGCAGGCGCTCGTTGAGCGCACTGGTGGAGCCGCTGAACAGCTGCACCGCTATGCCGAAGGCTTCGCCCAGGCTGGCCACTTCCACAGCGCTGCCGCTGACATGCGCGGCCACTGCGCCGAGCTTGCCGGTCTCGCTGCCGATCTGTTCGGTGAGCTGGGTGCCCACGCGTTGCAGCAGATCGGCCGAGGTGGTGACCAGCGCATCCACCGCTTCGCGTTGTTCGGTGGAGGCGTGATTGACCGCGTTGAGCAAGGTGTCCAGCGTGGCGAGCAGCTTGCTGCGTTCTTCCAGCATGGCGGTGTCGCGCACCATGCTCTCGGACAGGTTCTGGCGCAGCTCGGCCACCACGTCGGCGGCGGCCTTGGGTGCTTCGGAGGCGATCTGCATCAGCCGCGACACTTCGGCAATGGTGGCGCTGGCCTGCGCCTGCGCCTGCGTGGACAGCTCGCTGGCGGTGCTGGCCAGGGTGTCGCAGATCGCCTGTTGTTGCTGGGTTACGCGCTCGCCGGTGCGTTCCCACTGCGTGCTCAGGTCCGCGCTCATCGCGGTAAAACGCTCGCTCCACAGCGCCAGGCGCTGGGTGTCGCGGGCTTCCAGTGCGGCCTGCAGGTCGGTATGCGATTGCTGCAAGGTGCTGACCAGGGCAGCGGCATGCGCATCGAAGCTGGCGGTGGCGGCAGCGAGTGCGTTCTGGTGTTGGCTTGCCAATGCCGCGCTGGCGTCTTGTTGTTGCGCCAGTGCGTCGGTCCATGCGCTGGCGGTGTCGCTGCTGGACTGATCCATGCGCTTGGATACCGCATCGACCAAGGCGCTGGAACGCGCATCGAAGGTGCTGGCGAACTGCGTGAGCGTGGTCTGCAATTCCTGCGTGAGCGCGTGATTCGAACGTTGCTGTTCGGCCACTGCCGCGGTCCACGTGGCGGCTGCAGCGGCGGTGCTGGTTTCCAGGCCGCTGCTCAGGCCATCGAGTTGTTGCTGCACGGCCTGCTGCACGCCGTCCTGCAGCGCCGTGGTCTGCTGCGCAAGTTGCTCAAGCGTGGCGTGCAATTGCGTGCTCAACGCTGCGCTTGCGCGTTGCTGCTCGGCCAGCACTGCCGCCCAGTTGTCTGCAGTGGCGGCGTTGCTGCGTTCAAACCCGTCATTGAGTGCGCTCAACTGCTGCTGCACCGCCTGCGTCACGCCGTCCTGCACAGCGATGCTGCGCTGATCGATCTGTTCCAGCGTGTGCTGCAACTGCTCGGTGAGCGCTTGCTGCGCACGCTCCTGTGCGGCCAATGCGGTTTGCCACTGCTCGGCTGCGCTCTGCGCACCGGCCTGGAAGCCTGCGTTGATGCCGTGCAATTGCTGCTGCATGGCCGTGCCCACGCCCTCCTGCAATGCGGTGGTCTGCTGTGCGATCTGCTCCAGCGTGGTCTGCAGCTGCGCATTGAGCGCGTGCTGCGCGCGTTCCTGTGCGGCCAGGGCGGTGGTCCAGTGCTCGGCCGCTGTGCTGGCGCTGTGCTGGAAGCCGCTGGTGATGCCGTCCAGCTGCTGCTGCACGGCGTGCGTGACGCGCTCCTGCAGCGCGGCGGTGTCGCGCGCGATGCTGGCCATGGTGGCTTCCATCGCCGGCTGCAAGGCCGCGCCGACCGCGCGTGCGCTCTCTGCCACGCCAGCCTGCAGCGATTGCTCCATCGCCGTGGCCAGGCGCGCATACGCCGCTTCGCTTCTGGCGTGGAACTCGGCCTGCTGTGCGGCCAGGCGTTCATCGGCGGCGATGCTTTGCTGTTCGATGCTGCTCATCAGCGTTTGCAGGCGATCGATCAGCGTCGGCATCAAGGCGCTTTGTTGCTGCTGCAGCTTGAACACTTCGCCACGCTGATGCGCGTCCGAATGCGGGTGCAGTTCGGATGCGATCTTCAGATCCAGCCGCTGCACAACCTGCAGCCGCTCGCGCCGGCACAATGCCGACAACAGCCCCAGCATCGCCGAGGTCGCAACGCCGGCAATAGAGGTGCCGAACGCGAACGCCAGGCCTTCCACCGGTGCCGCCAGTGAGCCGCGAATGGCCTGCAGGTCGGTGGCGCTCTGCAATGCGAAGCCGGTGCCCTTGAGCGTGGCCATCATGCCGAGCAGGGTGCCGAGCATGCCCAGCAACACCAGCAGGCCGACCAGATACGGCGTCAGCACCGGTGCGGACAAGGCGACGCGCTCGCCCTTGATGCGCAGGCGCACCGCGTTGCGCAGGCTTGGGTGCAGGCGCTCCAGCCATTCGCTCAATGCCGACGGTGCGGTGGTCAATGCGGTGACCGCTTCGTCCAGCGTGGCGCTGGCCTGGCGATAGCGGTACAGCTCCAGCGCGCCGGCCACATAACAGGCGCCGATCACCGCTGCGATGCAGGCGCCCAGCGGATTGGAGCCGAGATAGCCGATGCCGACCCAGCAAACCGCCAACAGGCCGACGAGAAACACACACAGGTGGACGATAGTTCTGAACATGAGGTCCCAGTTAGCGGGTACGAAGCGCTGCAAGCAGGCCTTCGATCGGGTGAAAACGAACATCCAGCTCGGCGAGCAACACGCTCTGCATGTCTTTGCGAAACACATCCAGCCAGCCATCGGAGACGGCGCGTGGTGTGGCATCGCTATCGGCTGGCGAATGTTGGGTTTGCGCGGCATCGCGCAGACGTTCGAAATGCGCACCGAGCAGGCTCGGCACGGTGTTCAACAAGCTCTGCTCGCGCGGGCTCAGGGTGAGTTCCATTGCCGCATCCACTTCGGCCAGCCGTGCCATCTCGCCGGATGTCAGCGCCAGCATGTCGCGCAGACGGCCACGCAGATCGCCGGTGGCGGTGCGCATCGCGCGTTGCATGGCGAGGTAATGCTGCCGGAAGGGGGCGTAGTCGGGCATTGGGGCCGGCGCCTGGAGATCGGTGGCGTTGCGCGCATCGCTACGCAAACGCACGACCAGCGCATCCAGATCGGCCACGCTGCTGGTCGCCAACCCGGCGCGCACGCGGGCACAGGCCTGGGCATCGGCAGCACGCGGCTCGGGGAGATCGTCGGTATCGGGCAGCTTGCCATCCAGCGCCTTTGACACCGCCACCGCGCGCGTCCAGTCGATCCACTGGCTCAGCCGATCGGCAAGCGCGTGGTTGGACTGGGCAACGTGGACGTCGCTGAGGCGAGCAAGCAGGCGAATGAACGCCGGGCCTGAGAGGGGCGCCCGTGGAGAAACTTTCGCCATTCTTCCGGTCAAAGACCGCGCATTTTACACGGGAATGTGCGCCATTCGGCGCTTTGCGCGGCAGTTGCGGGCCTGCCGGCAGGGCCGACCCTGGCGGCATTCAGCCGGCCTGGTGTGAGGGAGCGCAAGGGACTTCGGCGCGCACTGTTGCGTCAGACCGAGCGCGCAGCACCCAACGACAGGGCCGTCTGCGGCGGTATCCGGCTCGGCACGCTTTCGTGGCCACGCGCATCGAGCGAAACCACAGCTGCGGGCCAGATGCGCCTGGCCCGCAACACCCTCCCTCAACGCCGGGCGCGATGCACCAACGGAATCAGCACCACGCCCAGCAGCGCCGCCGCAGCGGCCACATAGCCGATGCTGCCCAGGCCCCAGGCCGGAATCACCAGCCCGCCGATGATCGCGCCGATGCCGATGCCTGCATTGGCCGCCGACACATTGGTGGTGCCGGCCAGCGCCTGCGAATGGGTCACCGAGTTCATCACCCGCACCTGGCTGATCGGAAACAGCGCGGTATAGGCAATGCCCCAGACCGCCAGGGTCAGAGAGAGCAGCACCCCGGTCTTGGCCACCGGTACGCACAACGCCATGCCAAGTGCGAGCAGCAGCAGGAATACCGCCGTGGCGCGCAGCGGCGAGCGATCCACCACCCGGCCGCCGAGCCAATTGCCGATCAGACCGATCGCGCCAAAGCCCATCAGCCACCAGCCCACATTCGCCGCCGGCACGCCCACGCTGCGTTCCAGCAGGTCGGCCAGATAGGTGTAGGCGGTGAACATGGCGGTGAAGACCACGACCGACAGCGCCACATTGGCCAGAAAAAAGCGCTCAGTGAAGATGCCGGCCTGCTGGCGCAGATTCACCCGTGCGCTGCGGGCCACCGTCGGCATCCACACCGCCAGCGCGGTGGCCATCGCCAGCGACAAGGCGGCCAGAATCCAGAACGCGCCGCGCCAGCCGATGCTGTTGGCCGCCACCGTGCCCAGCGGAATACCAAACAACAACGCCGCCGAAATGCCCAGATACACCCGCGATACCGCGCGCCCGGCGTGCCGCGGCCCGGCCAGTTGCCCGGCGGTCTCGCTGGCGGTGCCCCAGAACACCGGCAATGCCAGCGCCGGGATAAAACGCGCCAAGGCCAGCACCCAGATGTTGGGCGCCAGCGCGGCCACCGCGTTTGAGACCGCAAACACCAGCAGGATCGCGATAAACAGGCGCTTGCGATCCACATGCGACAGCCACGCGGTCAGCGGCGGGCCGAACAGCATCACGGTAAAGGCGAACAGCGTCACCAGCTGGCCGGCGGCGGAAATGGAAATTTCCATATCGCGCGCAAGGCCGGGCAGCAGCCCGACGATCAGGTACTCGGTGGTGACGATCACGAACGCGGCAAACGCCAGGATGAAGATCGCCAGCCCGCTGCGCGCGGTGGCCGGCGCATTGGTGGCAGAGGCGGTGGACGTGGTGGAACGGACAGCAGACATGGCATGCGCCGCAGTGTGGGCTGGCCATGATAAGAAAGAATCCAAGTCGTATATCGGGAGTATTTTCCGTACATTGCGGACTTCAGTTCTTCAATGTGCCGTCATGCATCCCTCCGAACGCGTCAAAGGCATCGACATCTTCGTCAGCGCCGCCGATGCCGGCAGCTTCACCGCCGCCGCCGAGCGGCTCAGCCTGACCAGCTCGGCAGTGGGCAAGGCCATCGCCCGCCTGGAAGCACGCCTGGGCGTGCGCCTGTTCGCGCGCACCACCCGGCGTCTGGCGCTGACCGATGCCGGCGCGGCGTTCTACCGGGTCTGCGTCAAGGTGCTCGACGAGCTGGAAGAGGCCGAGCACGTCCTGCGCGCCGAAGGCCAGGCGCCCACCGGCCGGCTGCGGCTGGACCTGCCGGTAAGCTTCGGCCGGCGCAAGGTGTTGCCGGTGTTGCTGCCGTTCTTTCAGCGCTATCCCGGCCTGCAGCCAAGCATTTCGTTCACCGATCGCTTCGTCGACATGGCCGAAGAAGGCATCGATATCGCAGTGCGCATCGGTGGGCCGGATCAGTGGCACAGCAGTCTGGGGCACCGTTACCTGGGCCATGAAAAACGCGTGTTCTGCGCCGCGCCGCAGTATCTGGCGCACCGTGGCACCCCCGACAGCATCGCTGCATTGCTGGCGCACGACGCGGTGCTGTACGGCAAGGCCGATGGGAGCAGTAGCCCGTGGTTGCTGCGGCATGGCGCAGGACCGGTGGAACAACGCGCGATGGACGCGCGGGTGGTGTTCGGCAATGCAGAAGCGCAGGTGGATGCGGTGGCGGCCGGGCTGGGCATCGCGCAACTGCCGACCTGGTTGATCGATCACCATCTGCAGCGCGGCAGCCTGGTCGCAGTGCTGCCGCAGTGCGATACCGAAGGCCTGCCGCTGCATCTGGTGTGGATGCGCGCGCGCCAGTTGTTGCCCAAGCTGAGCCGCTTGCTGGAATGTCTGCAGCAGGGATTGCAGGATGCGGCGTGATGGCCGTGCGTAGCGAAGCCTGAGGCGTGCGCTGCCTCGGGTTGTGCACCCTATGCATCCACTAGCGTTGGTTGCAATGCAATTCAAGGTGCGCGTTGGTACGCGCGTCATTACACGCAGCAGCACGTTGCAGCACGCCAGATCGAACCACTCACGCCGGTGTGCGCGTGCTCTCTAACCAATTCAGCTTCAAATCCGCCGTCTTACGGTCGACCCTGTTTTGTAAGGTGAACGCGTGTAGGCTGCGGGCCGGGGACGACTCCCCAACGAGGTGACCGCAATGGATCGCTCCGACATGCAAGTGTCCGATCTCATGGTCCTGGAGTTGCAAGGGTTCCACGATGCCTATGGCAATGGACCGGACTTCTGGGACGCGTATCAGCGCATCATGACCAGTGCCGCGCAAGCCGGCGGCGACGTGATCGCGCTGGCCAACGAAATGGCGTCCCTGGCGCAGGGGCTTGGCGTGATCAAGCACGCGCAGTTGCTGTAATTGCCAATTGCGCTGCGGGCCGGCGGCGCCGGTCTGCCTGCCGGGCACCGGCCATTGTCGAGATGACGATGGCTGGCGCTGTTCTTCCAGCGGCTGCGGTGTGTGCACGCAGCGCGCTCTCCATCGCCCAACTCAGCAGCGACAGCCACACCGCAGGTGCGTTGCCACTGCGATGCGCCGCTTATTCGGCGTCGCTTGCTTCGGTTGTCGCTGTCTCTGTCGCTTCAGCTGCGTCGTTTTTCTTGACAGCCGGCTTTGCGGCGACGGCAGCAGCCGGTGCAGCGTCGGATTCGCCACGCTTCTTGTCACGACGCAGAGGCGTATCGCCCAGACGCTCGATCGCGCCACCGGACTGCTGAAACGCTTCCAGATCAGCAGCCAGGCGCTGTTCGGACAAGCGCGGCTTGCCTGGCTGATTGCTCACGGTCATCGACTGGCGGCGGGAATTATTCATCGCAAATCCTCATGCGTTGTAGAGCGTCAAGGGAATGCCCCGGCGGCGCTGATCGTCGTAGGTGGCACGCACGTCGCGGCAATACGGGCCGGACATGACGAAACGGCGGCAGATGGCCGGCCGTGTGTCGTAGATCGAGCAACACATGCGCGCAGCATCGATGGCCACGCACCAGCCTTCCTCGTCACGCGCCATCACGTGCCAGCCTTGCGGCGTCACGGTGGTCAGATGGTTTGGAATGCGGTCGGTTGAGTCGACCATGACGGTGAGCCGGCAACAGACGGCGTCGCAGCGTTCGCAGAGATTCTTGATGGAGAAGGCCAGATAGTAGTGAAGGCGACACCGGGCTCCGGCCGCCTCTGCACCATACACCCTGGGCGAGCCAGGGTGTGAACCGTGCCCACGGATTCGCTTTGCATGGCTTGGCGGTTACGCCGCAGCGCATGCGATGCAGGTGCGCCGCGCAGCGGGCTTGCGGAATGCGTTGCCTTTGTCGCCTCGATGCGAAGACCGCTTTCACCCGCGTCATCGCTGCGTCGCCGTAGCGTGGCGCAGTCTGCATCCACCTAGCCAGGAAACTCTCGATGAGCACCTCGAATCAAACTTTGTCCACTCCCGATCACAACAGCGATCACGACGACCAGCGCAGCGAGAAAGAAAAGCAGGATGCGCTGCAGGACGATGCGCTGGAAGAGACCTTTCCGGCCAGCGATCCGGTGTCGCCGTTCGTACCGGCCAAGCCGCTGGATTGATCTGCATCTCAAACGAGTAAGGTAGACAAGCGGCGCATTCATCGAGTGCGCCGCTTGTGTTTGCCTGTTCGCCAATGGTTACGGCGTCAGCACGACCTTGCGGCAATCGTCCTGCTTCTTGTCGAACAACTCGTAGCCGCGCGCTGCATCGGCCAACGGCATGCGGTGCGAAATGATCGCGCTCGGCTTGAGGTCGCCGTTGCCGATATGTTCCAGCAACTGCGGCATATGTTTTTGCACATGGGTCTGGCCCATCTTGAAGGTGAGCCCCTTGTCGAACGCATCGCCGAACAGGAAGGCGTGGATAAAGCCGGCATACACGCCCGGCACACTGACCACGCCACAACGACGCGTCGCCGCGATGCATTGACGGATCGCCACACCGCTGCTGCCTTCCAGCTTCAAGGTGGTCAGTGCAGTTTCCACCGCGCTGCCTTCGGCCTCGAAGCCCACCGCTTCGATACTGGCATCCACGCCGCGGCCATCGGTCTGCGAGACGATCACATCGGCCGGGTCGTCGATCTCGTCGAAGTTGATCGGAATGACGCCATATGCCTTGGAGGCGAAGTCGAGCCGATACGCGTGGTGGTCGACCATGAAGATACGTTCGGCGCCCAGCATGCGGCAGCACGCTGCGGCCATCAGACCGACCGGGCCGGCGCCGAAGATGGCCACGGTGGAGCCTTGTTTGACGCCGGCATCGACCACGGCTTGATAACCGGTGGGCAAGATGTCGGACAGGAACAACACCTGCTCGTCATGCAGGACATCGGGCACCACCAGCGGCCCGACATTGGCCTTGGGCACGCGCACGTATTCGGCCTGCCCGCCCGACAGACCACCGTAGAGATGGCTGAAGCCGAACAAGGCCGCCGGTGGGCGCATGTCCTTGTGATTCAATGCCGCGCCCTTGCCGGTGTTGGTGGTTTCGCACGCGGAAAATTCCTGCAGCGCGCAATGGAAACAGCGCCCGCAGGCGACCACGAACGGAATCACCACACGGTCGCCGGGTTTAACTGCAGTGACATCGGGGCCAACGTCTTCGACGATGCCCATGAATTCATGGCCGAGAATGTCGCCATGGCGCAGATCGGGAATCTTGCCGCGATACAGATGCAGATCCGAGCCGCAGATGGCCGTTGCGGTGACGCGCAGGATCAGATCGTCGCGTTCGACAAGAACCGGATCCGGCACGGTTTCAACCCGTACATCGCGTGATCCGTGATAGTTGAGGGCAAGCATTGAGATCTCCCGAAAAGGCCGTCGATGCGCGGCAACCCATGCAGTGTTCGTGCAGCATCGTTAAGCCCATCAGCACACAGCGTGCGCATGGTGTGGACGCGTCCGATTGGCGACGCCGCGTTGATGCGCAAGTCACGTTTGGATAACCCTCGCACTTGCACCCTGACGTCACTCGTCAAATCGCTTGCAGTCATTCCACACATCGCGATGCGAACCCGACAATCAATGATCGCCAAGCAACGATTCAATGATCGCCAAGCAACGATCACTCAGGAGGCAGTAATGGGACTTTTCAAGATGGTAACCGCCGGCGCCGTGGGCTATGTGGCATACAAGGCATGGCAGCGTCGTCAGGGCCAATCGACCGATGCGGCCAGCGACACCAGCAGCGACCGCGACATTCAACAGACGACGTTGACCGGACCTGCCGCCAAGAGTGCGACACCACCGCATGGCGACCCACTGCGCACCGACGCCAACATCTCCACCGATCGCAAGCAGGCATTGGGTGCACTGGTCATCTTCAACGAGCAGGAGCGCACGCTGGCGCAACTGGCTGTAGTGAAAGGCATCGGCGGCGAATCGCTGCAGTTCGCACGCAAAATGGATGAAGCCCACAGCGCCGCGCTCACCGACCTCAGCCGTTTTGCGCCGGACCGCAATGGCACTCTGGCGCAAGCTGCATCCGCGCGTGCGGACGGCACCCGCAAGCGTCTGGACGGGTTGAACGGCAAGGAATTTGAAACGCAGTACCTGCAGACCAGCGTGACCAGCCATGAGCAGGCGCTGGCACTGCTGGACACGCAATTGAGCAGCGAGCCGGGGTCGAGCGACTTGGGCAAGGAACTGCAGCGTGCCCGCGAAACCATTGCCCAGCACCTTGAACATGCCAAGGCGCTGCGCACCAAGTCGACCCAGCCGCACTGATCGATTGATTGGTGGTCGCTCTTGTGGCGGCCAACAAAACCACTGCGCTCACCGTCAGGTGGGCGCAGTTGTCTTTTTTGTTTCCGGTTCGCAGATGAGCAGGTTGGAAGTGCGAGGTCCTCATCGCTTGATTGGCTCTGCAGTGTCATAAGTGCCGGTACGTAGCAGTCTTGGCTGGATGCATGGCGTGTTCCGACACTGGATGTGGCACTACGCATCGACTATCGCATTGCACAACGCCTGCCGGTTTTGTGCGAAGGCTTCGGTTTGCTGCGAGCGCTTGCACGCGTACCGGCGTGGGACACGCCGCAAGTACGTCCATGTAGGACCTTACGCGGCATCCATGCCGCGTAAGGTCCCACGCCGGCACGCGTGCAAGCACCTTTCAGGTTTTGTCGGTGGCTGCGGAAAAGCGAAGATGTTGCTTGCCTCTCAGTAGCCTTAAAGGGTGGATGGCACCCCGCTAATTGACTATCGCCGCGCACGATGCTTGCCGGTTTGCGCGGACACTTCGGTTTGCTGCGGGCGCTTGCACGCGTACCGGCGTGGGACACGCCGCAAGTACGTCCGTGTAGGCTCTTCTGCGGCATCCATGCCGCATAAGGTCCCACGCCGGTACGCGTGCAAGCACCTTCGGATGTTGTCGGTGCTGCAGAAAGAGCGACGGTATTGCCTGCCGATCCGCAGTCGCGAAAGGTGGAAGCGCGGTGTCGTATCCGGGGGCGGGACCATGTGGCGGCATGGATGCCGCCACTGAGCCTCCACGGACGGATTCACGGCGTGTCCCGACACCGGATGCGGCGCCGCGCGCAGGCCGCATCATGCTTACGTCTCGTCAGGCGCTGCCTGCTCGAATCCAGCCGCCTGCCGCTGCCACAACCCATCGAAGACGCCGCCATGCCCGCGCAGCTGTGCAGGATTGCCGTCTTCGACCACGCGGCCTTCCTGCAGCACCACGATGCGATCGAAGCCGATCACCGTGGACAGACGATGGGCTACCGCCAGCACGGTGCGGTCGCGCATCAGATGATCCAGCGCGGCCTGAATTTCCGCCTCCGATTCGCTGTCCAGTGCCGAGGTGGCTTCGTCCAGGATCAGGATCGGCGCGTCCTTGAGAAACGCGCGTGCGATGCCAAGCCGCTGCCGCTGACCACCGGACAACATCACCCCGCGCTCGCCAACCTGGGTGTCGTAGCCTTGCGGCAGTTGCCGGATGAATCCATCGCAGAAGGCGTGCCGCGCGGCCTCCTGCACATCTGCATCGCTGGCGTCCGGCCGGCCGTAGCGGATGTTGTCGGCAATGCTGCGGTTGAACAGCGCGGTTTCCTGCGGCACCACTGCGATCTTTTCGCGCAGGCTGTCCTGGCTGACACTGCGGATGTCCTGGCCGTCGATCAGCACGCGCCCGGATTCCACATCGTCCAGGCGCTGGATCAGCGCAATCAAGGTCGATTTGCCGGCACCGGACGGCCCGACTATGCCTACCTTCTGGCCTGAGGGAATATGCAGATTCAAGTCGTGCAGCACCGCAGGGCGATCGGGATAGGCAAAGCGCACATGTTCGAAACGCACATCGCCTTCGGCCAGCGCCAATGGCGCATCTGCATCCACCAACGCATGCGGCTGCAGGATGATCTGCAAGGTATCGGCGATCGCGCCCAGCTGCTGGGTGGTATCCACCAGCGTCAGCGCCAGATCGCGCGAGCCATGCAGGATGCGAAACGTCAGCGCGCTGACCAGCACCACATCGCCTGCGCTCACCGCGCCGGCACGCCACATGCCGATTGCCCAGATCAACATGCCGCCGGCCATCAGCGACAGGCAGATGTCATGGATGACCCGGGCCTTTTCCACATACATCCAGCTGCGCCGGTGCGCGACCGCCTCATAGCCGATCTGTTCGGCCAGCCGTGCGCTTTCGCGATCGCGCGCGGCAAATGCCTTGATCGTCCATACATTCGAGACCGCATCCACCAACTCACCGCCCACGCGTGCGGCCTGCGCGGCAAAGCGCTGATGCTTGGCGCGGCCGCGGATGCCGAAGCTGGTGATGATGGCCGCCACAATCCCGATGAAGCCGACCAGCGTGGCCGCCATGCGCCAATCCACGGTCAGCAGCAACACGATGGCGCCGATGAAATCCACGATCGGCGGCACGATCTTCCACGCCAGCCCGCCGTAGATCTGCCCGGCCGCGCTGCCGAGCGCGGTGATGCGATTACCCAGCGCACCGGCGAAATGCTCGCTGAAATAGCGCATGGGGTGCCCGGTGAGATGGCGGAACAGATCCACCCGGATATCCACCACGCTGGCAATAACAGTGCTGCAGCCCAACCAGCCGCCCAGGCGCCACAGCAGGTTTTCCACCGCAATCAGGCCGATGAAAACGCCCAGCGGCAACCACACATTGGCCTGGCTACGTTGATCGGTGGCCATCGCATCGACCAGCACCTTCATGCCGTACTGCACCGACACCGCGCAGCCGGCAGCGCCGATGATCAACAACAACAACCCACTGAAATGCCAGGGCCGCTGGCGCACGTAATGCCACAGAAAGCGTGCCGGCGTGTCCGGCAATAATTCCGGCTGGGCAGTGGGCGTTGTCACGTATCGATGTCGGCCAGTGCAAGCTGCGGCACTTGCAGGCCAAAGCGTTCGTGTTCGCGACGCAGTTGTCTGGCCAGCCCGGCATGCAACGGGCGTTCGCCCTGCTCATCTGCATAACCGAACAGGCCGGTGGGGCAATGGCGGTAGTTGTCCCAGCCCGGATAGTCCAGCACCGGGTAGAGGCAGATGCCTTCCATCGGCACGCCTTGCTGCATCGCCAATGCCACTTCGCTGCCGACATGGTCCAGCCAGGGGCCGCGTTTGTCGGCTTCGGCGCCGGTTTCGGAGACGAACATCGGGCGCCGATAACGCTGCCAGAACTCGTCGATGATGGCCGAAAACGGGCGGTAATCCGGTGAGCTGCGCAGGATCGGTGTGCCGCCCAGATACCACTGATTGTCTGCGTAGTAGTTGAGGCCGATGATGTCCAGGTGCTGCGGTGTACCGCCCAATCCGGGCCATTGCTTGCCGCAGATCATGTCCCAGGCTTCGAACTGGGCCAGCCGCAGGCGCTCGGCTTCGCGGCGCGGGCCGGGGCGGTCGTTGGAGGGGATCACATGGATGGCCGGGTCCACCTGCACGAAGCGCGCGCGCGGTTCCACCTGGCGTACCGCATCGATCGCGGCGATGGTGGCGCGTACCAGCTGATGCTTGAGCTCGAAGCCGCGTCCGCGTGCCTTTGGATACATGCCTGAGTGGTCGCCGCCGTTCCAGGCCCAGAACGAGATCTCGTTGACCGGGGCATAGAACGGCACCGCGTCGGTTTCGTTCTTGACGCATTGCGCGGCCGCAGCGGCAAAGCGTGCAAAGCGATCGACAAAGTGCGGCGACCAGATATCCACATCGTCCGGCCAGCCGTAATGGCACAGATCCCAGATCACCTGGGTGCCGGCGGCATTGGCCGCGTGCAGCATCGGCAGAAAGCTAGACCAATCGTAATGGCCTGGGCGTTGTTCGATCAGGTGCCAGCGCATGCCGTCGCGCACAGTACGCAAGCCGTGCGCCGAGACGGCACGGTAATCGTTGGCGGCCCAGCGGTCGTGCTTGGTGCCGGCGATCAGATCCAGCCGGCGGCCATCGCGGCGGCGATGGGTCGAACACTCGAACCCCGCCATAAAGAAACTGTCGAACACTGTGGGGGTATGCATCTGACATCCTGCTGCACGATCGGTTGCACGCTGGCAACCGACCATCGATGACTGCCCCGCAGCGCGGGCGCGGTGGGGCGGGGTATTGCCGATCAGACAGCCGGTTCGGCGTGACGCTGGTGTTCTGCCTCTTCGATGCGCTTGAACAAGGCCAACGCCTGGCCGACCACTTGATCCATGTTGTAGTACTTGTAGGTGCCCAGCCGCCCGAGAAAGGTGACATTGGGCGTCTCGGCCGCCAGGCGCTCGTAACGCCGGTAGAGCGCGGCATTCTCCGCACGTGGAATCGGATAATACGGGTCGCCGTCGGCCGATGGGTACTCGTGGGTGAGGCTGGTCTTGGGATGTTGCTGGCCGGTCAGATGCTTGTACTCGGTGATGCGCGTGTAGGCCACATCTTCGGCCGGGTAGTTGACCGTGGCCACCGCCTGAAAGTGTTCCTGATCCACGGTGCTGTGTTCGAACTTGAGCGAGCGATACGGCAGCTTGCCGTAGCAATAGTCGAAGTATTCATCCACCGGCCCGCTGTAGACCAGTTGGTCGTAGTCCAGCTCGTCGCGGATCTCGCGGTAGTCGGTATTGAGCATCACCTTGATGTTGGGGTGATCGAGCATGCGTTCGAACATGCGGGTGTAGCCGTGCAGCGGCATCTGCTGGAAGGTGTCGGTGAAGTAACGGTCGTCGTCATTGGTGCGAGTGGGCACGCGCGAGGTCACCGACTTGTCCAGCTGCGACGGATCCAGACCCCATTGCTTGCGCGTGTAGCCGCGGAAGAAGGTCTCGTACAATTCGCGGCCCACCTGGTTGATCACCACGTCTTCGCTGGTCTGGATATCGGCCACCGGTTCGGCGCGGCTGGCCAGAAATGCAGCGGCGTCGTGTTCGGTTGCGAGCTGCAAATCGTAGAGCCGGTTCAAGGTGGTCATGTTGATCGGGATCGGCACCTGCTGCTCGCCTACCTGCGCCAGCACACGATGCGCGTAAGGCCGCCACTGGGTGAAGTTGGACAGATAATCCACGATGCGCTGCGCATTGGTGTGGAAGATGTGCGGGCCATAGCGATGGATCAGCACACCGGCGTCGTCATGAAAGTCATAGGCATTACCGCCGATATGCGGGCGACGATCCACCACCAGCACGCGTTTGCCCAGGCCTGCGGCCAGGCGCTCGGCCAGCACGCTGCCGGCAAAGCCCGCACCGATGATCAGGTAATCGAATCCGCGCCGGGTACCGCCAAGGGTGCGCGTGCTCGCCAGCGGGACGGTGCCCGACGGTGTCATTGCTTCCACGTGAGTTTCTCCTTCATCAAGTCATAGGTGTGGTCCCAGGACATATCGCCCAGCACCTGGTCGGCGGTTTCCAGCAGCTGCTCGCGATCGGCGCCGTCGCGCAGCGCGGCCTCGCAGGCGGCGACAAAGGCCGCGGCAGTGTCGGCAATGCGCACCACGCCGGTGTCGCCATAGGTGCGCACCACATCGTGGATGGGTGTAGACACCACCGGGCAGCCGCCCGCCAGGTATTCGGGGGTCTTGGTCGGGCTGATGAAACGGGTGGAGGCGTTCATCGCGAACGGCATCAATGCCACATCCCAACCAGACAGATAGGCCGGCAGTTCGTCGTAGCTCTTTCCGCCCAGGTAGTGGATGTTATCGGCTTGCGGCAGATCGGCCAGGTCGATCTTGACCACCGGCCCGATCATCACGAACTGCCAGTGCGGGCGTTGCGCGGCAATGCTGCGCAATAACTCCTCGTCGAAGCGTTCGTCGATCACGCCATAAAACCCCAGGCGCGGATGCGCGATGCCGGCTTGATCGGCAGGCTCCTGCTGTGGCGCACGCGCTGCGGCAAAATGTGCCACATCCACGCTACTTGGGAATGCATGTGCATTGGCGTGTAGCGTGCGCTTGGCTTCCCAGATGCTGTAGCCCCCGGTGAACACCACATCGGCGCGCTGCAATAGTTCGCGTTCGCGCTGTACCAGTTCGGGCGGCGCACCGCGAAATGCCGACAGCTCGTCCATGCAGTCGTACACGATCACGCGCGGGTGCAGATGCGCGCTGAAGCTCTGGCTCATCGGCGTGTAGTACCACAGCACCAGATCGTCTACACCGAGTTCGGCCAGATAGCCATCCAGCAACTGGCGTTGGATCTGCACGGCCGCCTCGCCTTTGCAACCGGCCGGCAGGCGGGGCACCAGCACATGCAGGCCGCCCGCTTCGCCACGCACCTGCAGCCACGGCTCGGGTTCGTCGCAGGCGATGGGCTCCTCCCAGAACAGCAGATTGAAATCACGCGCAAAGCGCGACATCAGATGCTGTGGGCGCTGGTACACAAAGCTCCAGCGCAGATGCGACAAGCACAACAGCGTGGGTCGCGATGGGTCGAACTGCGGGGTGTTGTCGGATGTGACAGCGCGGCGGGTGTTGCCGATGTCGTAGTGAAACTGACCAGCCCAGCTCATGGAATGCCCTCAATCAAAAAGGAAAGGAACCAGCGCGCATCACGCGCGCGAGAGACGGTCTGCAGGCAGCAGGGTGCGAGCCACCTCGTTGCGGCGGCGTCCCTCTGCCGTTGGCAACAAGCGACGTGCCGGTGTGACCAGCTCGCGCGCAAGCTCGCGCTCGGGCACGGCGGTCGGGGTGCGCGGTCTGGTCAGGCGCGAGGTCGCATAGCCGTCCGGATGCAGTTGCTGCCAACGCCAGGTATCGCGACACATGCGGTCCAGGTCGTATTCGGCCTTCCAGCCCAATAGCCGATTGGCCAGCGTGGCGTTTGCGTAATACACCGCCACATCGCCATCGCGGCGCGGTGCGATGCTCAACGGGATGCGGCAGCCACTGGCACGCTCGAATGCGGCAGCCACCTCGCGCACACTGTGGCCGCGTCCGCTGCCCAGGTTCACCACCAGTCCTTTGCGCTCGCGCTGCAGGTAGTCGATGGCATCCACATGCGCGCGCGCCAGATCCATCACGTGCAGATAGTCGCGCACGCCGGTGCCGTCGGCAGTGGGGTAGTCATCGCCGAACACCTGCAATGCAGCGCGGCGGCCGACGGCCACCTGCGCGATATAGGGCATCAGATTGTTCGGCACGCCGCGCGGATCTTCGCCCAGATACCCGCTGGGATGCGCACCCACCGGGTTGAAGTAACGCAGCAGCGCAGCATTGAATTCGGGCCACGCGATGCTCAAATCACCGATCATTTCTTCCATCATCAGCTTGGTGCGGCCGTAGGGATTGATCGCCTTCAACGGCGCGCTTTCCTTGATTGGGCTGATGTTTTCATCGCCATACACGGTGGCCGAGGAGCTGAACACCAGGTTGGATACCTCGGCGGTGCGCATCGCACGTAACAGCGCGAGCGTGCCGGTCACGTTGTTGTTGAAATACAGCAGCGGCTCGCGTACCGATTCGCCAACGGCCTTGAGTGCGGCAAAATGCAGCACGGCATCGATACGCTTGCTGCTCAGCAACTCAGCGAGCTCTGGTGCGCGCACATCCATGCGGTGAAACTCCGGTCGAGCTCCCATCAGATACTGCAGATGGTCGAGCACGCGCTCGGATGAATTGCTCAAATTATCGACAATGCAGACTTCGTGCCCACGTCGTGCCAGTTCCACACAGGTATGTGAGCCGATATAACCGGTGCCGCCGGTGACCAAAATTCTCATTGATTGCCTGCCTTGTGGAGGGCGCTGAGGCGCCGGCTTACCCAGGACGCGGATCACCACCGCGCACATTTGGCTGCGTGTTGGGTGATGTCATCGCGCCGGCAGCGTGCTGATGAGCAGCCACGCATTGGGCGGCAGCCAGGTCTGGGCGAGCAGAGGACTAAATGCATCACTGTCCAACACGATCTACGGTAGGTGGCAGAACGTGAGAACAGGCGCAGGGATAGGTGTGTGCCACGCGAGTGAGGCGTTGACTATTTACTCACCGGCGCTGTGTGTTTTTTAGTCGCGCACACTGAGTGCCAGGAGTGGCTGGCAAAACTATTTCCCGGCGATTTATTGCTGAGCTTGGGAGTTGGGTCTTCAGTGAAGAGCGGCTGATCTGCGGTTTGGCTGCAGGGTCCTTGCCCGCCTACCATCGCGGGACACGCCGCAAGTACGTCCGTGTAGGCTCTTACGCGGCATCCGTGCCGCGTAAGGTCCCGCGACGGTAGGCGGGCAAGGGCCAGTCGAGTTGATCGGTACGCATGTTTTTTAACAAAGCAGCCAGCGACCTGTCTGGTGCGATGTCTTCGCTGCGCTCTTGATGCTGTGAGTTTGCTGCAGGGTCCTTGCCCGCCTACCATCGCGGGACACGCCGCAAGTACGTCCGTGTAGGCTCTTACGCGGCATCCATGCCGCGTAAGGTCCCGCGATGGTGGGCGGACAAGGACCATCGAAGATGGTCGGTGTGCATAGTTGCAAGCAGTGCATTACGTGCGTTGTTCGGATAAGGGAGGCGCATTCGATCAGCCTCGCGACGCAAGGCTGTCAACAGACAGCTCTCAACAAAGCAGCCTGCAAACTTCCTGGTGCGGTGTCCTTGCCGCTTGCGGGACCATGTGGCGGTATGGATGCCGCCACTGAGCCTCCACGGACGGATTCACGGCGTGTCCCGTGAGCGGCAAGGGCACCGCGCGATCGGCCAACCAAGCCTTTGATCGAATCTAAAATGCACATGCGCACGCTGCTGCACACAAAAAAACCCGCGTTGCTGCGAGAGCAACGCGGGTTTAGCGACAACGTGGAGCGGGTTACAGAGTGACAGCCCCACCGGCAATGGTCAGCAACGTGCCTGACGTGTAGCTGGCAGTGTCGGCCGCGAGCATCACGTAGGCCGAGGCCAGCTCGACCGGCTGGCCGGGCCGTCCCATCGGGGTTTGGCTGCCGAAGTTTTCCACCGAGTCTTCGTCCATGCCTGCCGGAATGAACGGTGTCCAGATCGGGCCGGGCAGCACCGCATTGACGCGGATGTGCTTGTCAGCCAGCACGCCGGCCAGACCAATTGTGAGGTTGGCCAACGCGCCCTTGGTGGCGGCATAGGGAAGAATATTCGGCGTCGGTTTCTTGGACTGCACCGAGGCAGTATTGATGATGGAGCCACCGTCCTTCATCAACGGCACCGACAGCTGCACCAGATGAAACACCGCATGCACATTGGTGTCGAAGGTCTTGCGCCATTCGTCCAGCGTAATGTCTTCGAAATTCTGGAAATATTTCTGGTAGCCGGCGTTGTTGACCAGAATGTCCAGTCCGCCGAAGGCGCTGTTGACCTGTTCAATCAATGCTGCGGCCTGGTGCGGGTCGCTGATATCGCAACCGACCAGTAGCGCTTTGACGCCGGCCTTTTCGATCAGCGCACCGATCCTAGCCGCGTCTCCCTGCTCATCGGGCAGATACGCGATGGCCACGTCGGCGCCTTCGCGTGCGTAGGCAATCGCCACGGCAGCGCCAATGCCACTGTCGCCACCGGTGATCAGCGCGCGCTTGCCTGTCAGCTGCCCATGACCGACGTAGCTGTCTTCGCCATGGTCCGGGCGTGGATCCATCTTCTCGGTCCGGCCGGGGAAGCCCTGCTGCTGCGGCTTGAACGGCGGGCGTGGGTAATTGGGAACGGGCATGGGGGTCTCCTGACGGTGTGGATCACTACGAAGTGAGTGTCAGTGTGGTCATGCAGACGTAAACGTCCGGGCTAGACGATGTCGCCGGCATGTGTGCTGCGCGCGGCGCGTTCACGTTGTCAGCAAGCACGCCAGCCGACCTCACGGCGGGCAGTGCGCGCAGACTTCATGCGCTTTTGCCGATCACGCTCGATACTGCGCGCATCGTCAGGAGTTACGCATGTTCTTTCGTCGCAATGGGTTGTCGTTGTGTCTGCTTGCGCTGACGCTGCTCTTCATCGGTTGCCAGATCTACGCCGGCCTGCATGCCTACAACGCGGAGTTGACGGAGCAGGGCCAGCCAACGCTGCTGCTGGCCGCGTATCTGCACAGCCCGCATTTCGTCTCGGCCCTGTTCGAGAATTGGGAAAGCGAGTTCCTGCAGATGGGCATGTATGTGCTGCTGACCGTCAAGCTGCGCCAGGTGGGTTCGGCCGAGTCGCGTCCGCTCGATCCTGCTGAAGAAGACGCCGAGATCAAGCCGGGCCAGACGCCGTGGCCGGTGCGTGCCGGTGGGCTGTGGCTGCGCGTGTATGAGCACTCGTTGGCGCTGGCATTTGGCGCGCTGTTCCTGATGAGTTTTGTCCTGCATCTGCTTGGCAGCTGGCGGCTTGCGTTGCTGGAGCGCACACAAAAAGGGTTGCCGCCGATCAGCATCCTCGACCATTTCACCGACGCCGGGTTCTGGTTCGAATCGATGCAGAACTGGCAGAGCGAATTCCTGGCGGTGTTCGCGCTGGTGGTGTTGACCATCTGGCTACGGCAGAAGGATTCGCCGCAGTCCAAACCGGTGGCGGCACCGCATTCGCAAACCGGTGGCTGAGCATGTTCGGATCATGCGTACTTGGTGTACTTGGCGGGGCCATCTGCGCAATCACTTCACACGGTGACGCAGGTTTGTTCACCACCTTGCAATGCCCGCCTGCCTAGCGTGGTGGCACGATAACCAAGCAGGAGAACCGCGATGGCTAGCGAACCGAAGAAGCCGTGGGGTCCGGACGATGATCAGAGCAAGCCGTTCACGCCGCAAGAGCAGCGCAACGAGAGTGCCGAACGAAAAGTGCACGACATGCCCGACGAAGACCGCGACGTCAACAAAGCGGATCCGGAGCAGGACTACGAACGCCCGGATGGGTCGGAAAAACGCTGAGTCCTCCGCGATGCGATACCGATGAAGGCGCCCGCAGTTGCGGGCGCTTTTAGTTTCAACAGCCGCACAGGACGCGGGGTTGAGCGATCTGTACACACGCTCTCCACGATGAGTGCGTAGGCTGTGGATAGCACATCGAACCCGACCGGCTCCGCTGGAGCGGTTCGCCCAACGCCTCGCATGGCGCTGGCCCAGGTCAGCACCAGCTGACGCCTAGATCGCGATGTAACAGCGCAAACGAGCTGATCCAGTGGCTCATCAATGATGGCATCCGCCTCGGACTGGCGTGGCAGCCGTCGCAAAACCTTGCACTTCGTGGCGTTTTGGCACTCGCGCTGCGGCGACCGAGCCCAACCGTGACGCTTGGCACTGGCGTAACCAGGATTTGCCATGCGTACTTCGGTCAAAATCGGCACGGCGGGCTCGACTTTGGGGAAAGAGCTACGCTCATCCCTGATGGTGATGACACCGGTGTGCCACTCGATGTGGTGAGCGGCGCTTTTTCGCGCCGTCGTCACAATTCTCAACTGAACATGTATCAGCACTTTGCGGACAGAAGCGCCCATGGACCGTCTTTCCTGCGCCATCATCGACGACGACGTGGAGTTCTGCGATCAGGTGGTGGAGTTAGCCACCGATAGCGGCTTCCGGGCCAAGGGCATGCACACCCTTGGCGAAGCCAGCCGTTGGCTGGACAGCAATTTCCCCGACCTGTTGGTCGTGGACGTTGGCCTGCCCGACGGCAGCGGTTTCGATCTCATCGAACGGCTCGACCCGGATCACACGCCACAGATCGTGGTGGTGTCGGGCGATTACGCCTATGAGACCCAGGGCCGCGCACAGCAGTTCGGGGTCAGCGAGTTCCTGACCAAGCCATTCGCGCCGGAACGCCTGGAGCGTGTGCTCGGCGGTCTGCGTGAAGCGCAGCAGGGCAACCTGGGCATCGTCGGCAACAGCGACAGCATCGTGCTGTTGCGCAAGGACATCGTGCGCGTGGCGCCAACCGACTTGAACGTGCTGGTGACCGGCGAGACCGGTACCGGCAAGGACTTGGTGGCGCGTGCCATCCATCGTGTCTCCGGTCGTCGCGGCCGCTTTGTGCCAGTCAACTGCGGCGCAATCCCGGAAGAGCTGCTGGCAAGCCAGCTGTTCGGTCACGAGCGCGGCAGCTTCACCGGCGCCGATCGTCGCCATGCCGGATTTCTGGAGCAGGCTGCCGACGGCACGCTGTTTCTCGATGAAATCGGCGAAATGCCCAAGCGTCTGCAGGTGTATCTGCTGCGGGCGATCGAATCGCGCAGCTTCATGCGCGTGGGCGGCAACGAAGAGATTCCGCTCGATGCGCGCGTGGTTGCTGCCACCCACCAGCATGTGCAGCGCGAGCATGCGGTGCTGCGCGAGGATCTGTTCTACCGGCTCAACGAATATCCGATCCAGGTGCCGCCGCTGCGCGAACGGCGTGGCGATGCGCGGTTGTTGGGCTTGCGTGTGATCGACGAACTCAACGTCAAATACGGCACCCGCAAGTTGCCGACCAAGTCATTGCTGCGCTATCTGGCGTACCACACCTGGCCGGGCAACGTGCGCGAGCTGCGCTCGTTTATCCGCTATCTGTATCTGCGCTCCGATGGCGACCTGTTGAGTGCGCCGGATGTGGAGCAGACCGTGCCGCAGGCCGACGAGGACGGATTGTTGATTCCCGCAGGCTGGACCATGCGGCAGGCCGAAGACGCGATGATCGAAGCAGCATTGGCACGCACCCGCTTCAACAAGAAGGCCGCCGCACGCGAGTTGGGCATCAGTGTGCGTACCTTGCACAACCGGCTCAGCGACAAGGACGCGTAGTGGCCGATGCATCCGATGGACAGCGGCGTGAGTTGCTGCACCAATTGCGCAACCGCCTCAACGTGATGGGATTTGCGCTGTATGCGTTGCGCAACGATGTCTCCAAGCCACTGGAGACCTTGCGCAGCGCGCACCAGTCAGCGGTGGAGCTGCTCAATCAGCTCGGCGAAGAAGAGCGCGCCCGGCAGCAGATGAAGGACACCCAGGCCGATACTTCCGATCGGTGACGGGTTGTGGGTGAGATCCGATCAGCGGATCGATCAATAATGCTCGGCCGGTTGGGCCTGGTCGCTCAGCAGCGTGGTGATCGCGCGCGGGTTATACGGCTTCATGCAGTACGACAGATGCGCAAAGCGCGCTGGCAGCGTGTAGCGGTCATAGCCGGAACAGAACGAGAACGGGACCCCGCGCTCCAGCAATGCGTCGGCCACCGGAAACACCGGCTGCCCCCTCACATTGACGTCGAGCAACGCACCATCGATCTCCTCGCCCGATGTCACCAGCGATAGCGCGTCGGGCACATTGCCCATCGGTCCGAGCACGTGGACACCTGCTTCGATCAGCAAGTCGTTGAGCGATTCGGCGAGTAGATAATCGTCCTCGACCACAAGGATGCGGCGGCCGTGTAGCGTTGTGTTGGACATAAAAACTCCGGAACTAAAGTGCGGTCTGACGCCGCACGCCGGCATCGTGCGCGCACCCGGCGTTAATAACGCGCGTAAGCAGGCGCTTCAAAGAGCGATCTCTTCAACTTCAGGAAGTAAGTACGCGTGCGTGGATGTCTACATGTAGATCTGCATGCACATGCACCGGTCACGGAAAATATTGCGCAACAGCGCACATCTTGCGACCTGTTCGATCGTCGCTAAAAAGAAGATGTAGCCGAAGTCACGGAAATCCTTGCAACACCGGTGTCCGCGTCAGTCGAAGACTTGGCGCGCATTGTGCGTACCGACCCCGAGTCCTTGGGACGTACACGGTGGAGTCGTCATGATTACGCGCATTCTTCAGTTGTCCGCCCGCGTGGCGAGCAACGCATGGGTCGAGGTCGGGGTGGGCGCCGATGCGGACATTCTGATCGCCGATCGGGGCGGCAAACGCGAAGAACGTGCCACCTTTGGTCGACGCGCTCCCGGACAGCAGCGCTCGATCCACACGCAGGAGCCGAGCTGGCTGGGCGGCGTGGATCTGGCGATCTGGGAAACCCAGCGCTGTGCGATTCCGTTATGCGGATTCGTCTGCACGGCCTCTGCAGATGGCAGTACGGCCGCCACCTGGTTGAGTCAGGACAGTGGCGCGGTGTATGCAGCGGGCCTGCGCAACGTGATGGATATCGGCGGCCGCCTGCAAATGGGGTTCTCCTTGCTGGTGGCCGCGTCGGCCAGCATGCCCACGCATCGTCCGCTCTGCATCGATGGCGATGTCAAACAATGGCTGCATGTCGGCGGCAAAGTGGCCATGCTGCATCTCACGCCTTGGCAGTTGGGTCGCTATACGACTGCAGCCGGCGTACGGCCGGACTGGACCAGCGAGGAACACTCGGCGCAGATCGCGCGCGTTTAGGTGGGGAATGTCAGGCAGCAAATATAAAGGGGCCCCTGGGGGCCCCTCGTCGTTCTGGTCGTGCGATGTTGTGTCAGCTGCAGAAGGCAGCATGGTCATGCGTCATGCATTTCGCATGCATCGCACGCGGCTAGGGCATCAAGCCTTCGACCGGTTCGGCTTGGAACCGGTCTTGGTGGCCTTGAGAGGTGATTGAACGGTGTGGATGCGTCGGGGGCAGAGCGGTTGATCTGCGGGTTTGCTGCAGGGCCCTTGCCCGCCCACCATCGCGGGACACGCTGCAAGTACGTCCTTGTAAGCTCTTACGCGGCATCCATGCCGCGTAAGGTCCCGCGACGGTGGGCGGGCAAGGACCAGTCGAGATGGTCGGTGTGGATGTTTTCAAGCAGCCTCCGAACTGTCTGGCTTGGTGCAGCTTATGCCGTCGTTGCAATGATCTGTCGTCGCACTAAAAAGCCCGGGTCGCGAACGCCCCGGGCTAATGCTGGGTGCGCTGGCACTCAGCAGGTTCAGCGCTGGATGTCGCCGGTGGTGGAGCCGGCACCCGGGCCTGCGC
Organism: Xanthomonas sp. NCPPB 2933; assembly: GCF_056725225.1. NCBI lineage: Bacteria > Pseudomonadati > Pseudomonadota > Gammaproteobacteria > Lysobacterales > Lysobacteraceae > Xanthomonas > Xanthomonas sp. NCPPB 2933. The sequence goes on along the minus strand of NZ_CM161518.1, from coordinate 4,707,605 downwards.
CCAGGTCGGCACCGGTCACGCGATCGAGCTCCGGATTGGAGAGCAGACGCAACGACATCGCGTCCAGTGCGTCGGTCTGGGTCGCGTCCAACGCAACCGTGGCCGAGCCGTCACCGCCATCCACTGCAGTCTGCAGTTCGCGGTCTGCAACCACGTCCCATTGCTCGCCGGCATTCCACGGACCCACCATGTCGCCTTCGCCCTGCGACATGTTGTAGTAGGTGTCGGTGAAGCGCGGGTCGCCCGGCAGCTTGCCCGGCGGGAAGTTCGGCTCGATCGAGTACAGCGCTTTCTCGAACGACTTCTGATGCGCCACCTCGCGTGTCATCAAAAAGCGCAGCGCATCCACGATGCCAGGATCGTCGGTGACGGTGATCAGACGCTCGTACACCAGCTTGGCGCGTGCCTCGGCGGCGATGTTGGAACGCAGGTCGGAGGTCGGGCAACCGATCGAGTCCACATACGCCGACGTCCACGGCACACCGCTGGAATTGACCAGCGCCGGGCCACCACCGTACAAGATCTGCTGGGTGTGGCTGGTGCTGTTCTGGGTCATGGAGCGCATCTCCATGGCCTCTTCCATGCCTTCGGACAACACCGCCTTCGGTCCCTTGTTGAGCATGGCGATGATCGAGCCGATGATCTCCAGGTGGCTTAGTTCTTCGGTGGCGATATCGAACAGCAAATCCTTGCGGCCCGGATCGTCTTCGCCCAATGCCTGGGTGAAGTACTGCATCGCAGCGGCGAGTTCGCCCTGCGGTCCGCCAAACTGCTCGAGCATCAACGTGGCCAGATCCGGATTCGGTTCGGCAACGCGGACGGTATACATCAACCGCTTGTTATGCATAAACATGTGTCGTGCTCCATGGCTGGCACCCGGGATGACTGCCACTCGGTAAGCGGACAGAAGACGCGGGGCTCTGGCTTTCGGGGGTGATGCCCGCAGACGCGGGCAGACGCAGTGCGGCAGTGCCGCACTGCGCGATGCATCAGGCCGCTTTACTGGTCTTGGATGCTTTTTGGTTGCCACCTTGCTCTGCAAGCAGGGTCAGCTTTTCATCGGTGGCTTTTTCTTCTTCCAGGGTTGCAAGCAGCAACGTGATCGCATCGGAGTAACCGAGCTGCTTGGCGATGGCCGCGATGGTGCCGTACGAGGCGATCTCGTAATGCTCCACCTTCTGCGCGCCACCGATCAGTGCCGCATCGCGCACCGGGCCGGCTTCGATCTCTTCGATCACCTCACGGCCTTCTTCGACCAGGCCTTCCATCGCTGCACACTTGATGCGCTTGAGCTTGATGCCGAGCAGTTCGACGATCTGGTCGATCCGCTCGATCTGGCCCTGGGTTTCTTCCAGATGCACCTTGAATGCCTCAACCAGCTTGGGCTCGGTCGCCGCACGTGCCAGGCGCGGCAGCGATTTGGTCAGCTGTTTTTCTGCGCTGTAGATGTCCGACAGTTCGTGGATGAAAAGCTCTTCAATTGTCTTGATCGCCATGGGCGGCTCCTTCGAGTGGATAGGTGGGTCAACAGTGCGGTGCACCGTGTGCGCGTCATGCCTTCAACTGCCTGCGAGCCAGCGGCTCCGTCACGTCGGCATCGCATTGCACGGGCGTGACGCACGCCAGTGCTGCAAGGTCGCGGTGACCGGATTTCAAGCTGTCTCGCATGGGTCGCTAAGCTAGTCACCGACGTGTTAGCGGGATCGGTGGATGCGGTGATCCCGATGCGATGGCGGCCTGTGCCGTGGCCCGTGCAGGGAGGCTGCAAAAACAGCGCCGTGCAGGGATCGCGATGCGTTACAACGGTGGTCCATCACTGCGCGAGCCGTTGGCATGACGCCATTGGATAAACCGCTACGCCGAGAACTGCACATCGGCGCGCTGACCTACACCTTGATCATCGACCCGCAGGGTTTGAAGCTGGTCGAAAAGGGAAAGCGCAAAGGCGTGGTGTTGCGTTGGGATGAACTGGTCAGCGGGGATGCCGCACTGGCCCGCGCATTGCAGGCCTCACTCAGCGACGCGTGAGTTCTGGCGCTCGCGCAACAGCTCACGCCGAGTGGAACAGACGCGCCAATTCGCGCACCGCCGCTGCAGAGGCTGCGTGATCCGGTGTGGCATCGGCATTGTTGAAATCGTTCGCGCCTTGCGCTTGCACCAGCAGCCCGTCGCGGCGTGGCACGACATTGAGATTGTGACCACGCCAGACCAGCCCGTAGGTGACGTCCGGTTGCGGAATCAGGCGCGCGGTCTGCCCACGCACCGGGATGACGCTGTCGTCGCCAAGCAACGCACGCGCACCGTAGCCGGTGGCATTGACCAGGATCTTCTCGCGCAGATCGCCGAACTGGCGCGGGTGTTCGAAGCTGCGGGTATACAGCTCGCCGCCGGCCTGCAGAAAGTCGTCCATCAATAATCGCGCATAGGCGCTGAGGTTGAAGGTCAGCTGGCTATAGCGGCGCACGAACGGCACCGGGAACGGATGACTGCCGGGAGCGACCGGTTGCGAGCGCGGGCCGAGGTCATGGATCAATTCGCGCTCCAGCGGCGGATAGTCCGGCTCGTGCGCTTCGGCCGATGGAAGCGGTTGGTCGAACGGCACATCCGATAACGCGTAACCATCGCGCCATTCGATCGGCTCGCCCGGCAAGCCGAGCAAGGTCTGGTAGCGGCGAAACGAGATGCGCGCCATCTCTTCCCAACGTGTCTTGAAGTCGGCCGTGGCGTGCTCGCTGGTGCACACGCGCGAGTCCGGCGACCACACGCCCGTTGCGTAGAACGAACGCACATCCGGCAGGCGCTCGCGTGCATAGATGCGCACGCGCAAGCCGGCGCGTTGTGCCACCAGCGCGGTGGTCAGCCCGATCGCGCCGCAGCCGATTACCGCCAGCTCACGCGCATTGGCATCGGCCGCACGCACCAGCCGCAGCGCGTGTTCGGCCGCACCCCACGACAACGACCACCCGCTGCCGCCATGCCCGTAGTTGTGCACCACCGTCTTGCGACCGATGCGCTCGGCCTCGATCCGCGGCCCCTGCGCACGGAACGGCCGCGTGCAACCGTTGATGGCAATGATGCGATCGACCGAAGCGTGGATCGGCGCCAGCGGCGGCGATGCGGCGAACTGGCTCGGCAGCGCGCCAGGCGCCGCAGCCGGCAGCGGCGAAGAAGGTGCTGCACTGGCAGGGCCGGTCGCGGCCCAGCTAGTGGTGGAAGCGGCCGCAAGCGTAAGGCCGGCGCTCTGCAAAAAATGACGACGGTGCATGCGACTCCCAAGTGTGTGGTGGATGGCAAGGCGATAGAGGGCAACGCGGCTTGCGCATGGAGCAACATGCCCGGCGCGGCATCTGCACACGCCAGGCCTCTTTCATGCACGGCAGCCGGCATCTTCAATACTCAGGGCGCAACGCCGCAGACGCCGAGCATACCGCGCACCTGCATGCCTGCCACTGCCGGGAAGGCCGGGTTTCGTGCCGCGATCCAGGCAATTGAGGCGCCGCTGGCGGCCATTCGTCGCTTTGGGCTTTCGACTGCGCGCTTGCCGGCTATGCTCGCCGCGTCCCAACCCAACGAGTCGCCCCCGTGTCTGCCAGCGTCTTTCTGATCGTGCGTATCGTGTTCGCCTGGGCTGCCGCGTTGGTGGTGGCCGGGATCATGTGGGCGCAGCTGTTCGGTTCCACCGGCGCGTTCTTCGGGCTGATCTGCGTGGTGCTACTGACGCTGGCCTTGATGAGTGCGGTCACGCATGTGCGGCGGGTGCGGCTGATCGCCGGTCGTCTGGATCACGACACCTTGTCCACCCGCCAACGGCGCCAGATCGAAGTGCCACTGGACGTGCAGGCCAGCTTCGCCGTCGTCGAAGAAGCGGTGCGCGCACTGCCGCGCGTGCAGGACATCGAATGCGCACCGGGCAGCCTGCTGATCCGCGCCAAGGTGCGCCGTATCGATCCCTATGAAGGACGTCAGCCCTCGCGCTGGAACCTGTTCGCGCGCTTTGCGATCAAGCGCAATCAGGTGCTGGTGACGATCACGCCGGGGCAGGGCACCAGCAGCGTCACCGTGTTGTGCGAGCCCGATGCCGGTGCCTGGGTGGATTTGTTCGCAGTGGACGAGGGCAGCAATTTCGAGAACGCCGAGGCGATCAATCGTGCGGTGGTACGCCGGGTTGGCGAGCAGCGTCGCGACGAGCAGGCCGCGGCCGAGCAATCGGTGATGGAGAAGGAACTGGCCGTGGCACGGCTGAATCTGCTGCACGCCCAGGTCGAGCCGCACTTTCTCTACAACACGCTGGCCAGCGCGCAGGTGCTGGCCCGCACCGACCCGCCGCGCGCCGAGATCATGATCGGGCATCTGATCCAGTACCTGCGCAGCTCGTTGCCCAGTGCCGACGGTGCCATCTCCAGCCTGGGCGAAGAACTCGAACGTACCCAGGCCTATCTGGAAATCCTGCGCATCCGCATGGGCACGCGGCTGGCCTTGCAGGTGGAAGTGCCGTACGAGCTGCGCGCGCTGCAGCTGCCCTCGATGATGTTGCAGACGCTGGTGGAAAACGCGATCAAGCACGGCCTGGAACCCAAGCCCGGCGGCGGCACGGTGTGGATCCTGGCGCGTCGCATCGACGACCATGCCACGCTCACCGTGGCCGACGATGGCCAGGGCTTCAACACCCACAGTCAGGGCACCGGCATCGGTTTGAAGAACCTGCGCGAGCGGCTGCAGCTGATCTACGCCGGCAAGGCCAGCTTTGCCATCGTCTCCAACTTCCCCAGCGGGGTGGCCGCCACGATCACCTTGCCGCTGCCCGCGCATATCGCAGCGGTGAGCATGCCGCCGCCATTGCCCAACCCGCAGACACACACCACGCAGGTGCAGGCATGAGTGCGTTACGTGCGGTGATCGCCGAAGACGAGGCATTGCTGCGGCAATCGTTGCTGCAGTTGCTGGCGCAGGTGTGCCCGCAACTGCAGATCGTGGGCGAATGCGAGGACGGCGCCAGCGCGCTGGAAACCATCGCCGCGCAACAACCCGATGTGGTGTTTCTGGATATCCGCATGCCCGGGCTCACCGGCATCGAAGTGGCGCGTGCGATGCGCGAGAGCAGCCCGCACACCCAGGTGGTCTTCGTCACCGCCTACGATCAGTACGCCATCGATGCGTTTGAACACGGCGCGGTGGATTACCTGCTCAAGCCGATCGCCCGCGAGCGCCTGCAGGCCACCTGGCAGCGCGTGCAACAGCGTGCCGCCGCCGGCCAGCCGGATGGCAGCGTGCTGGAGGCCCTATTGCAGCGCCTGTCCGCACGCCCGGCTGCGCCCAGCGCGCAACCGCCGCTGGCCTGGCTCACCGCCAGCAGCGGCCGCGAGACGCGCTTGATCGCGCTGGAAGAAGTGGCGTATTTCCAGGCCGATCAGAAATACACCACGGTGATGACCGCCGCCGGCGAAGCGATCCTGCGCACGCCGCTGCGCGAGTTGCTCGACGTGCTGGACCCGCAGGTGTTCAAGCAGATCCACCGTTCCACCATCGTCAACATGAAGGCGGTCGCCTCGGTGGTACGCGACGACACCGGCAAGGGGCGGCTGGCCCTGCGCGGGCGCAGCGAAACGCTCACCGTCAGCCAGCCATTCATGACCCTGTTCCGCGGCATGTAACAGCGGCTGGCAACACGTGGCGAGCGCCCGCCCGACGGTGAGCACAGCAGTTTTTTTGGCCGCTCCAGTTCCCCCCATCGCATCGACTGAAAGGATTGCCGACATGCGCCTGATCGCCTCACTGGTTTACTGCCTGCTCGCTCTGGCCGGCTGCCACGACCGTAACGGCACCACCTCCATCACCCGCGCCACCCGCGATGGCCAGGACGTGATCTTCAGCAAGACCCTGGCCACCGCCACCGAAACCAACGTGCATTGCCTTGCCAGCAGTAGCGGGCACTGCCACTACCTGGTCTATGAAGAACACTGCGCCGCGCGCACGGCCGACGCTGGCTCAGCCGCTCCCGTCTGCGCACGCAAGACCCTGGACAGCTTTGCGTTGGCCGCAGGGCAGGTACGCGCACTGCGCGGCGTCCCGCGTGAGGCGCATACCTGCGTGGATGCCAAGGCACCCAGCGCCGATTGCCACGGCTAGGCAGTTGTCGGATACAAGCCTGAATACGCACTGACGATGAGCGGCCGCTTCTGCGATCATTACAGGCTTGTTGCCGGTTCACGGCGTCCTCACAGCCAGGCTCTTCATGTCCGAACAATCGCTACGCCGCGACGTTGGCCCCTTCGCCCTCATGCTTACCGGCCTGGGCTCGATCATCGGCTCCGGCTGGTTGTTCGGCGCCTGGCGCGCCGCCGGCCTGGCCGGCCCCGGCGCGATCTGGGCCTGGATCCTAGGCGCGGCGATCATCACCACCATCGCACTCTCCTACGCCGAACTAGGCGCCATGTTCCCCGAGTCCGGCGGCATGGTGCGCTACAGCCATTACTCGCACGGCTCGCTGGTGGGCTTCATCGCCGGCTGGGCCAACTGGATCGCGATCGTCTCGGTGATTCCGGTCGAGGCCGAGGCCTCGGTGCAATACATGGCCTCCTGGCCGTGGGCGTGGGCGCAAGGCTTATACGTGCAGGCGCCCGGTGGAGCAGGGGAGTTGTCGGTGCCCGGCCTGCTGATCTCGGCGGTGCTGGTGCTGGTGTATTTCTTCCTGAATTTCTGGAGCGTCAAGCTGTTCGCGCGCTCCAATACCTTGATCACCGTGTTCAAGCTGGTGGTGCCGGCAGCGACCGGCGTGGCCTTGATCGCCAGTGGCTTCCATAGCGAAAACTTCAGCGTCGGCATCCACGGCGACGAACACGTGATCGACCTGGCGGCGGTGCTCACCGCCGTGGCCACCGCCGGCATCGTCTTCAGCTTCAACGGCTTCCAGAGCCCGGTGAACCTGGCCGGCGAGGCGCGCAACCCGGGCCGCAGCATTCCGTTTGCGGTGCTGGGTTCGATCGCGCTGGCCACGGTGGTCTACGTGATCCTGCAGGTGGCCTACATCGGCGCTGTACCGCCGGAGTTGCTGGCCAAGGCCGGCTGGCACGGCATCGACTTCCGCTCGCCGTTCGCCGAGCTGGCCATCATCGTCAACCTGCATTGGCTGGCGATGCTGCTGTACATCGATGCCTTCGTGAGCCCCAGCGGCACCGGCATCACCTACACCGCCACCACCGCGCGCATGGTCTACGGCATGGAAAAGAACGGCACCATGCCGTCGGTGCTGGGCAAGCTGCACCCGGTCTGGGGCGTGCCGCGCATGGCGATGTTCTTCAACCTGGCGGTGTCGTTCGTGTTCCTGTTCTTCTTCCGCGGTTGGGGCACGCTGGCGGCAGTGATCTCTGTGGCGACCATCATTTCCTACCTCACCGGCCCGATCAGCGCGATGGCATTGCGCCGTCATGCGCCCGAGTTGCATCGCCCGCTGCGCATCGCCGCGCTGCCGGTGCTGGCCGGCGTCGCGTTCGTGATGGCCACCGAGTTGCTGTACTGGGCGCGTTGGCCTCTGACCGGTGAGATCATCCTGCTGATGGTCGTGGCGCTGCCGGTGTACTGCTATTACCAGGCCAAGCAGGGCTGGCCGGATCTAGGCCGCAACCTCAAGGGCGCCGCCTGGATGATCTGCTACCTGCCGATGATCGCGCTGCTGTCCTGGGCCGGCAGCAGCGACTTCGGCGGCCACGGCTATCTGAGCTACGGCACCGATCTGGCGGTGGTCGCGGCGGTCGGCGTGGTGTTCTACATCTGGGGTGTGCGCAGCGGTTGGCGCACGCCGTCGGTGGAACGGGCGGTTGCGGAAGCGTAAGAACGGCATCAAACGGCTGCGCTCACCCTCGGTAGGTGCGGCCGGTGCTTGGTAAGGCTTGCATTGCTGGTGTGCTGTAGTTGTTCCGCGACGTTTGCACCAGGTAGGCAACTCTCGGCTACGTAGTGTTGGTCGCTGCAGATGTTGACCAGCATTTGAAGCAGACGTCATCTAAATAGAAACGGCCGGTGCAGCTGCACCGGCCGTTTTTGTTTTGCTTCATGGCGCACGCCATTGTCGTGCGGTGATTCAATGACTGGAAAAACTGATTACGCCACGCGGCTAGTCTCGGCAGGTTTCTACGCGTTGGCCACCAGCCGCGGCGCACCGTCGAAGCGGTCCAGATCGCGCAGCAATTCGGTGTAGCGGCGCAGCCGGCCCATCTCGCGCATGTTGACGATGTCCTCGTGGCGCAGCTCGCGCCTGGAGGTGACTTCCTGCTTGTAGCGCAGCACTTCCGGGTAGCTGCGGGTCATGTCCAGCGCATCGGCGACGCATTCGACCGAATCGGCATCCGGTGTCAGCCGCGCGCGGCTATTGAAGGCGCGCAACCAGCGTTCGAAACCGGCGCTGTGATCGAACAGATCGGCGATGTACCACATGACGAACAGGATCGACGCCCACGAAGTGAAGATGATCACCACGCGGCTGAAGGTCAGGTGGTAGTCGTTCTGCCACAACTGGTGCGTGATCACCCCCAGCAGCACCAGCGAAATGGCCTGCCAGCCGATGATCGAGGCGATTACCCACTGTTTCTTTGCGACGGTGAGCAGGGCGAGCTCCTCGTCGAGCTGCTGGTCGGTCTTTTCGCGCCACTTGGCGACCTGCTCGTCGAAGGAGAGGCGATGGAGTGCGTTGTCCTGCAATAGCAGGCCTAAACCCTGGAACAAAGCGATCATGACAAGCTCCCGACGGATGGCTGGTACGAACGACTTGCTGCACTGGCGGTTGCCAGATGCGCTGGAGCGACCGACCCAACACCACAGGACCATGCGGCGTTTTGTCAGACGGCCTTAGTTCTAGCACTTTCGCTGTGCATGGCAATGCCCGATGCGAACCAATCGCCCTGCATTCCTGCGCACTCGCGCACAAATCGCAGTATTCAGGCGGTTTGCCGCGTTCTGATCCGCAGGGCGGCCACGCTGCGGCGCGTTTCTTGCTGCACTGCACACCTGCGCGCGCGTGGAGACGCATGCTGCAGTAGCCGGCCAGCCCGCACGGACCAGCCCGCCGCAGTGCTGCCGTGAGCGGGAACGCAGCGCAACCACGACATGGCGTTGCAGACGGCTGCGTATCATCGCCGCATGTCTGCCGTCCTGCGTACCCTTACCGCCCCCGCCGCCGAACAGATCCGCCGCTGGGTGCTGGGCGCGTTTCCACGTGGCCAGAGCAGTATCGAATACGACCAGCCGTTGGGCGATCCCGGCATCTTCGGGCCCGACAGCGTCACCTGGCGCGTGCATTCGGAGTTCCCCGGCATGCTGTCCGGCGGGCTGTGCGCGTTGATGCTGCAACTGTTGCACCCGCGCGCGCTGGCCGGGGTCTACGACCATTCCAACTTCCGTGCCGACCTGATCGGGCGGCTGCGCAGAACCACCAATTTCGTTGCCGGCACCACCTACGCACCGCGTGCGGAAGCCGAGCAATTGATCGCCCGCGTGCGCAAGATTCATGCGCATATCCGCGGCCATACCGCCGACGGCGTGGCGTACGAGGCCAACGATCCACAGCTGCTGACCTGGGTGCATGTCACCGAGGCCTACGGCTTTTTGCAGGGCTGCCGGCGCTATTGCCGCGACGTGCCGGTTGCCATCGCCGACCGCTATTACGACGAAGCGCGACGTGTGGCCGAGGCGCTGGGCGCCACCGACGTGCCAGCCAGCGAGGCGCAGGTAGATGCGTATTTCGCCGGCGTGCGCGGTCAGCTGCGCATGGACGCACGCTCGCGTGAGGTACTCGACATTCTCACCAGTATCCAGCTGCCGGTGCCTGCGGCAGGTTTGTCGCGCGGGGTATTTCTCGGCGCCGGCACTGCCTTGCTGCCGGGCTGGGCCAGCGACATGCTTGGCCGCACCACGATGCAACGCATGCAGGCGCGTGCCTCGGCGCGTCTGTTGCGCAGCCTGTCGCCGTTGTTTCGCACTGCGTTACGCCGTGATGGGTTGTCTGCGCGTGCGTGTCGGCGGATGCAGTTGCCGTCGGCGATGTTGTTGCAGTGGCCGGGGGAGGGGTGAGCGGCGGATGGTGGTTTGCTTCGCCGTACTGGCCGCTCCTGGCGCATGGCGTGTTGCCAGAGTGGATAGGGCGCTAGGCAGCCGCACCCTCACCCCAACCCCTCTCCCGGCGGGAGAGGGGCTCGAAGCCCTAAATTCACCACGGTGCCAACGCGCGCAGCGGACTTGGCCCCTCTCCCTCCGGGAGAGGGGTTGGGGTGAGGGTACGTTGAGAGGCAGATGCTCCAGACCTCCTAAAAAAAACCGCTCTACGCCTTACGCAGCAGCAGTCGTCCCTGTCCACCACCTACCAAATCCGCACCCGCTGCTCGGGCGCCAGATACAACTGCTCGCCCTGCTTCACATCGAACGCCGGATACCATGCATCGAGATTGCGCACCGTCTGCGCGCGGAAGCGTCCAGGCGCGTGTACGTCGGTGAGCACCGCGTTGCGTAGCGCTGCGTCGCGGTACTTGCTGCGCCAGGCCTGCGCAAAGCCCAGGAAAAAGCGCTGATCCGGGCTGAAGCCATCGATGGTGTGCGGCTGCTTGCCCTGCAACGACAGTTGATACGCATCGTATGCAGTGGCCAGACCGGCAACATCGGCGATGTTCTCGCCCAGCGTCAGCTTGCCGTTGACCGCCAGGTCGTCGAATGGCCGGTAGGCGCTGAACTGCGCGGCAAGCGCATCGCTGGCGGTCGCAAATTTTTTCAGATCCTGTGGCGTCCACCAGTTGTGCAGCTCGCCATGTTCGTCGAACAGCGCGCCCATGTTGTCGAAACTGTGGCTGATCTCATGGCCGATCACCGCGCCAATCGCGCCGTAGTTCACCGCATCATCGGCGGCCGGGTCGAAGAACGGCGGCTGCAGGAGCGCAGCCGGAAACAGCAGGCGGTTTTCCAGCGGCACATTCAGTGCGTTGACTTCCTGCGGCAGCATGTACCACTCGCGGTGATCCACGGCCTTGCCCAGCTTGGCCAGGTTGCGGCGGTACTCGAATAGTTTGGCGCGCTCCGCATTGCCCAATGCATCGTCGCGGCGCACGTCCAGGCCGCTGTAGTCGCGCCAGGTATCCGGATATCCCACCGCCACCGTCAACCCGGCGATCTTGGCCTTGGCGTGCTGCTTGGTCTCCGGGCTCATCCACGCCAACGCATCGATGCGCTGGCCGAAGGCGGTGACGATGTTCCTGACCATCTCTTCGGTGCGCGCCTTGGTCTGCGCGCTCACGTACTTCTGTACGTAGCGTTTGCCGACCGCCTCGCCCAACGCCGCATTGGTCGCATCGATGGCGCGCTTCCAGCGCTGGCGTTGTTGCGGGGTGCCCTCCAGCGTAGTGCCGTAGAACGCGAAGCGTGCATCCGCGAAGGCCTTGGACAGATACGGCGAGGCGCGATCCAGCTCACGAAAACTCAGATAGTCCTTCCAGGTCTGCAGCGGCTGCGACTGCACCAGCGCCGACAACCCGGCCACCGCCTGCGGCTGCCAGACGATGAAGTCCTGCTGCGATTTCAAGCCCGCCGCCTCGAAGAACAGCGTCCAATCCAGACCCGGTGCGTGACGTGCGAAATCGGCCTGTTTCCACGCATTGGCGCCGGCCGGCACGTTGTTGGTCTGTTCGGCGGTGGCATGCACATGCGCCATCGCGGTTTCCAGCGCCAGGATGCGCTCTGCGCGGGCCGGTGCATCGCTGATGCCGGCCAGATGCAACAGCTTGACGATGTACGCGCGGTAGGCGTCGCGCAGTTGCGGCATGCGCCCGCCATCCAGATAGAAGCTGCGGTCGGGCATGCCCAGGCCGCCCTGCACCAGATACGGCACATAACGCCCGGGGTGATGCAGGTCCTGGGTGATCCACAGCCCGAACAGCCGGTCGGTGTAGAAATTGGTGGAATTGAGCAGGTCCACATCGGCGCGCAATTGGCCGCCCAACGTGCGTGCCAGCGCCTGCTTGTCGTCCAGTTGCGCGATCGCCTCCAGTGCCGGTTGCACCGGGCGCACGCCCTTGGCCTCGATGCCGGCTTCGTCCATATAGGCCGCGTAGTAATCGCCGATCTGCTTGTCTTCGCCAGTGACGCGGTCGTTGGCGGCTGCGCCTTCGATGATGTCGCGGCTGTGCCGCTCGGTCTCGATGGCAATGCCGACAAAGCTGTTGTAACTGGAGCGGTCGTCGGGGATCTGCGTGGTCTTGACCCAGTTGCCGCTGGCATACCCGAAGAAGTCGTTGCCCGGCGCCACGCCGCGATCCATGCCCGCCACATCGAAGCCGAAGTCGCCCAACTTCGGCGTGCTGGGTGCCGGCTTGGTGGTGGCAGAGGACGTGGGCGTGCTGCCATCGCGGTGACACGCGGCAGTGATCAGCAGCACCGCAGACAGCGCAGCGATCAGGACAGGGCGGTGCAAAGGGGCCATGCGGCACAGCTCGAAACCAGAACAGACGGCGCAGTGTAAGTGGCTGCCAGCGCCACGTCCCGGCTTGCGGACGACGACGGACATATGCCCGCATGGGTGGACACGCCCGGTTCAGCGCCGGCGCTGGTACCAGAAGCCGAGCGCATCGCGGGTCTGCAGCATGCGCCGCCCGCGCCAGAGGAAACGCAGCAGCAAGCCGAGGTGTTCGCGCTTGGAAAAGCTGCGCAGCTTGCGGTCGGAGGTATGCACGGTCTGGCGCAGGATCACGAACCGCCCGCAGCGTGCCAGCGCGCGGCTCAACGCCACATCCTCACCGGCGTAGTAACGCGTATCGAAGCCACCCGCGCTGACGAACGCAGCGCGCGTGCAGAACAGAAAGCAGCCGGGCGCGATGCCGCTGACACGAAACAACCAGCCGAAGATCGCCTGTGCGGTGCGCTCGGACCACACGCGCCTGCCCTGCAGGTGCACCTGCGCGCCACCGCCCACGGCACCGGCCTCCAGCGCCGCCAATGCCGCGCCCACCACCTGCGGGTTGATCAGCGTGTCCGCATCCAGAAACAACAACTGCTCGCCACATGCCAATTGCGCGCCGGCATTGCGGGTGGCGGCGATATGCCGCAGTTGCACCTCCAGCACCTGCGCAGCATGCGCACGCGCGATGGCGGCGGTGTCGTCCTCGCAGGCATCGGCCACCACGATGACCTCGTAGTCCAGCTGCATGGTCTGCGCGCAGGCATGCAGGCACTGCAGCGTGTCGCCGATCAGCGCGGCTTCGTCGTGGGCGGGGATTACGAAAGACAGCATCTGGCGCACGGCTCAGGTGAGGGTGCACCAAGTGTGCGAGCCACGCCGATGCAATGGCGTGAGCGCCTGCGGTCGCCACAGCGGTGCGGCCGCAGGCAGGACGCGAAGGCCGGCTCAGCGGTTGACGGTGGCCATCATTGCTTCCGGGTAGCGCGTGCCGGCCGCGGCCTGTGCCGGGAAAATCGCATCGATGCGTGCCAGCTCGTCCGGCATCAGCGCTACATCGAGCGCGCCGATGTTTTCTTCCAGATAGGCCAGACGTTTGGTGCCCGGGATCGGCACCAGATCCTGGCCTTGCGCCAGTACCCAGGCCAGTGCCAGCTGTCCGGGTGTGATGCCCTTGTCGGCAGCGATCGCCTTGACCTGTTCCGCCAGCTGCAGGTTGCGAGTGAAGTTGTCGCCCTGGAAACGCGGCGAATGGCGCCGGTAATCGTCGGCGTCGAAGTCGTCCGGCGAGGAGAACGCGCCGGTAAGAAAACCGCGCCCCAGCGGCGAATACGGCACGAAGCCGATCCCGAGCTCGCGCACCGCAGCGAACACGCCGTTGTCTTCCGGCTCGCGCGACCACAGCGAGTATTCGGTCTGTACGGCAGTGATCGGATGCACCGCATGCGCACGCGCAATGGTGTCCGCAGCCGCTTCGGAGAGCCCAAGAAAACGCACCTTGCCCTGTTCGACCAGACGCGCCATCGCACCCACGGTGTCTTCGATCGGCACGTTGGGATCCACGCGGTGCTGGTAATACAGGTCGATATGCTCCACACCCAGGCGGCGCAGGCTGGCTTCGCAGGCCGACTGCACGTACGCCGGGCTGCCATCGATACCGCGCACCGACGGGTCGTTGGCATCGAGCTTGATGCCGAACTTGGTGGCCAGGAACACTTCATGCCGACGCGATGCGATCGCCTTGCCGACCAGGATCTCGTTGGTGTGCGGGCCGTACATGTCGGCGGTGTCGAGCAGGCTGATGCCGTGATCGAGCGCGCGATGGATCACCTTGATCGAGCCGGCCTCGTCGCTGCGATTGCCGTAGAACGCGCTCATCCCCATGCAGCCGAGGCCGAGTGCAGAGACGGTGGGGCCGGAACGGCCAAGCGTGCGGGTTTGCATGGTGGGGGAACTCCGTGCGGTCAAAAGGGCGGGGCCAAGCATGGCGCGGGTGGCGTTAGGGCGATGTGGCTCGATCGGTGAGGCGTCGCGGTTGCGGCCGTTGCAGGCCGTTGCGGCATGGCAACCGCACCGATTGCGCCACGACGCAAAAGCCCGCGCATCCCGGCAGACCGAAGCCTGCCGCCATGCACGGGCCTTTTACGCGGACGCAACTACCTGTCGCTTCAGCCCTTGAGCTTGCCGGCGAATTCGGCAATGCGCTTGCCGAGCAGCCTGGCGGTTTCCAGATCGCCGCTGCGCGGCGCTTCTTCCGGCGAGGCATCGGACGGCGAGATCGCCAGCGCGCCCGCCCAGCCGGCGGTCCAGTTGATGTCCTGCGGGCCGTTGGCCTTGGTGTTGGCCGGCATCAACCCGGTGCCGACCCAGACCTGGCCGTGCTGCTGCGATAGCGTCCAGAAGTACTGGATGGTGGCGTACTTGTCGCCATTGACCGAGGCCGAGTTGGTGAAGCCGGCCGCAATCTTGTCCTTCCACGCCTGCGCAAACCACGGCTTGGAACTGGTGTCGGCAAACTTCTTGAACTGCCAGGCCGGCCCGCCCATGTAGGTGGGGCTGCCGTAGATGATGGCATCGGCCGCACCGATCGCCTCCCAGGCGTCGTCGGGCAGGTTGCCGTCCTGGTCGATGCGATACAGCGTGGCCTCGCCGACGCTGGCGGCGCCGGCCTGCACGGCTTCGGCCAGTTTGACGGTGTGGCCGTAGCCGCTGAAATACACGATGGCGATCTTGCTCATGGGCAGTCCTTGAACCGAGGGGATCGGGATTGTGCGCACACGTGGGCCGACAGGTTAATGACCACTGCCGGGACGAACTGTTGCCGGGGCCGCCAGACCAGGCGCGCACTCGCCCATCGTCTCGACCAGGTAATCGATGAAGCTGCGCACCTTCGGCGCCAGATGGCTGCGGCTGGTGTAGACCGCGAAGATGCCGATATCGGCCAGCTCGTACTCGGGAAGAATGCGTACCAGGCGCCCGGCGGCGAGGTGGTCGTCGGCCAGAAAATCCGGCTGCATCGCAATGCCCTGGCCGGCCACCGCCGCCGCGCTCAACACATGCCCGTTGTTGGCGCGCAGCCCGCCGTGGATGCGCACAGTGGTATCCCCATCGGGGCCATGGAAGCGCACCTCGTCGCCATTGGGCGAGTAGTGATAGAGCAGGCATTCGTGGCCGGCCAGATCGGATGGATGCCTGGGCGTGCCCGCGCGTGCCAGATAGGCCGGCGCCGCACACGTGAGCAGCCGCACCTTGCCCAGCTGGCGGGCGATCAGCGTCGGCGCCGGCTGGCGGGTGATGCGGATGGCGACATCGAAGCCTTCTTCCACCATGTCGACCAGGCGGTCGGACAGCGACAGGTCGAGCTCCACCTGCGGGTAGCGCGCGCGAAAGCCCGGCAGCAACGCCGCCAGCCGCTCGATGCCGTAGCTCACCGGCGCGTTGACGCGCAGCACCCCGGCCGGCTCCAGCGCCTGAGCGCCCACGGTGGCCTCCAGGTCGTCCAGATCGGCCAGCAGCTGCAGGCAGCGCTGGTAATACGCGGTGCCGGCGCTGGTCAGGCTGACCCGCCGGGTGGTGCGGTTGAGCAGGCGGGTGCCCAGCCGCTGCTCGAGCGCGGCGACCTGGCGGGTGACGCTGGCGGTGGAGCGGTCCAGCGCATCGGCTGCAGCGCTGAAGCCGCTGCGTTCGGCCACTGCGGTGAACACGCGCATTGCGTCGAGGGTATCCATGCTGGATCCGATTATTGCTTTGATCGCAATAAATTATCCGAATCAAAACTATTTATCAGAAATTTGTAAGCAATAGGCTGTGCAGGTCCTCACCGGAGTCTGTCAAATGTCCACTTCCCTTGCATCCCCGCGTACCGTCGCTTACGGCACGGCCTTGTTGCGCATCAGTCTGGGCGCGCTGTTCCTGGTGCACGGCCTGACCAAGCTGCTGGTGTTCACCCCGGCCGGTACGGCGGCCTATTTCCAGTCGCTCGGCCTGCCCGGCGTGCTGGGTTACCTCACCATCGCGCTGGAACTCGGCCTGGGCCTGTCCTTGCTGTTGGGCATCTACGCGCGCTGGGTGGCGCTGTTGGGCGTGCCGCTGCTGCTGGGCACCATCGTCAGCGTGCATGGCGCCAATGGCTTCGGCTTCTCCAATCCGGGTGGTGGCTGGGAATATCCGGCGCTATGGGCGGTGTTGCTGATCGTGCAATCGCTGCTTGGCGATGGCGCCCTGGCCTTGAAGCCGGCGCGCTGAGGCGGTTTGTTTTTCTTTACGAGGAGTTGTCCATGACCCGCTTGCCTTCCCTGTACATCTCGCATGGATCGCCAATGACTGCGCTGCAGCCGGGGCAGGTCGGCGAGCGCCTGGCCGAGCTTGCGCAGACCTTGCCGCGGCCACGCGCGATTGTGGTTGCGTCCGCGCATTGGCTTGGCCGTCGCCCGCTGGTCAGTGGCGCGGCGCGGCCGGCCACCATCCACGACTTCGGCGGGTTTCCTGCGCCGCTGTACGAGCTGGAGTATCCCGCGCCTGGCGAGCCGGCGTTGGCGCAACAGATCCTGCGTCGGCTGGAGCAGGCCGGCCTGCATCCGCACCTGGACCCGCAGCGCGGCTTCGATCATGGCGTGTGGGTGCCGCTGCGCCTGCTGTATCCGGCTGCCGAGATTCCGGTGGTGTCGGTGTCGATCCAGCCAGAGCTCGGCCCGGCCCACCAGTTCGCGGTGGGCCGCGCGCTGGCACCGTTGCGCGATGAAGGTGTGCTGGTGATCGGCTCGGGCAGCATCACCCACAACCTGCACGACGCGCGCCAGGGCTACAGTGCCGAGCGCGAGGCGCCGTACGTGCGGCCCTTCATCGAATGGACCGAACGCAAGTTGGTCGAAAACGACATCGCCGCGCTATTGGACTATCGCCGCCAGGCACCGCAGGCCGCGCGCGCGCATCCCACTGACGAGCACCTGTTGCCGCTGTATGTGGCGATGGGCGCGGCGGGCGACGACCGGCTTGGCGCGCAGCGCATCGATGCGGGTATCGATGCCGGCCTTCTGGCCATGGATATCTACCGGTTCGATGGGGATCGCGCGCTTGCGGATCCGGTTGCCGCATGAGTCCACCGTGCTTGCAGCACGCAGGCATTGTGGCCGACACGTAAAGTGCCGGCAGCATGCCGATACCGTTGCCATCAGGCATGTGCCGGTGACACGCTGGCACCATAGGCATCACGCATGGCTCAGACGGCGCGCCGCGCCGCAGCAATGACGTATGGCGGCGGACTGGGCACCACCGCCATCACGTATGGCGATTGGAGCCAGCCAGCCGCACAACGCCAAGGCATGGCGCCCGCACCACAGCGCTCTGAAGCATTCACGATGCGTGCGGGGCAGTCTCACAGACTGAGACGCCATCGCTGCATGCTGCTTGGGTGAAAATCCTCGACAAGCTCGCCGTCCTCGCCGACGCCGCCAAATACGACGCCTCCTGCGCCTCCAGTGGCGCCAACAAGCGCAATTCGCTCGGCACCGGCGGCATCGGCAGCACCGAGGGCATGGGCATCTGCCACTCATACACGCCCGATGGCCGCTGCGTCTCGCTGCTGAAGATTTTGCTGACCAACTTCTGCATCTTCGATTGCGCGTACTGCGTCAATCGGGTGTCCAGCAACGTGCGCCGCGCGCGCTTCACGCCGGAAGAAGTGGTCACGCTGACGCTGGATTTCTACAAGCGCAATTACATCGAAGGCCTGTTCCTGTCCAGCGGCATCATCCGCAACTCCGACTACACCATGGAGCAGCTGGTGGAAGTGGCGCGGCAGCTGCGCGAGGTGCATCACTTCGCCGGTTACATCCATCTCAAGACCATCCCCGATGCCACGCCGGAATTGCTGGCCGCGGCCGGTCGCTACGCCGACCGCCTGAGCATCAACGTGGAGTTGCCGACCGAGCAGGGCCTGACCTTGCTGGCGCCGGAAAAAAGCGTCGGCGGCATTCGCGCGGCGATGGGTGAACTGCGTTGGCGCATCGAAGAGAATCAGCTCGAGCGCAAGGCCGAAAAAGTGCGCCGCGCCAAGCCGCCGCGCTTCGCCCCGGCCGGGCAAAGCACGCAGATGATCGTCGGTGCCGACGACGCCAACGACCGCAGCATTCTGGACACCAGCCACAATCTCTACGGCAATTACCGGATGCGCCGGGTGTATTACTCGGCGTTCAGCCCGATCCCGGATGCCTCCTCCAAGTTGCCGCTGCAGGCGCCGCCGTTGCAGCGCGAGCATCGGCTGTATCAGGCCGACTGGTTGTTGCGCTTCTACGACTTCAGCGTGGAAGAGATTGCGCCGGCGCAATCCAGCGGCATGCTCGATCTGGATGTGGACCCGAAGCTGGCGTGGGCGTTGCGCAATCCGGAGCGCTTTCCGGTGGATTTGAACGCGGCGCCGCGCGAGATGCTGCTACGGGTACCGGGCCTGGGCACGCGCAATGTGGAGCGCTTGCTGTTGTCGCGCAGGCATGCGCGCTTGCGGGTGGGAGATCTGGCGCGGTTGCGGGTGCCGATGAAGAAGCTGCTGCCGTTTGTGAGTGTGCTGGATCATCATCCGCGCCAGCGCTTGGACGATCCGGTGCGGTTACGCGCGCAGTTGGCGCCGGCACCGCGACAGGCAAGTTTGTTCGATTGACGCCTGTCCCTTCTCCCGTCGGGAGAAGGTGCCCGAAGGGCGGATGAGGGTACGGCCGCACGCATGACTTGGAAGTTCTTGATTGCTTCTACGAATCCCCAATTTCCACCACCGAATTCCTGCGCCAAGAGCTTCCACGCCTTGCGGCGCGGGTTACTTTTGTCTTGGCAAAAGTAACCAAAACCGCTGTCGCCTGACGCGATCCGGTGCGATACAGCCGCACCGGTGCCCTGTGCTCCTCGCCATGCGCGGCACGGCGCCCAAACTCGCTGCGCTCAGACAGGGCGCCTCTTCGGCCACGCATGGCTGCGGTGCTCGGCTCGCTCTAAGGCGACTTGGTGCAGCAAAATCAACGGCGACAAGCGACAAGCGACAAGCGACAAGCGACAAGCGACCAGCATCAGTAGCAGCAAAAGCCGCAAAAGCCCGCGAGAAAATCGCAACAACGCAACGATAGTGCCGCCAGTAGAGCGATGGCGAGATCGAAAATCTTGAGGTCAGGTGTAAGCGATGTTCAGCGCTGAAGTTGAGCCAGGTTGGAGTCTTGATGCATGGCGTGCGCTGGCGCGGGCGGGGTGGTGCGCGCAGGTGGAGCCTGACTCCATTGCGTGGAATGGTGGCGTGCAGGGTGGCTTGTTGATGGGGCAGGGGCTGCTGGACCTGCCGGCGGTGGTTGCCCCCCCGCGTGTGTCGGCAGAGTTTTTGCAGATGGCGGGCTCGGTATTGTGTCATCGCGATCCGCAGCGCTATGCGGTGTTGTATCGGTTGTTGTGGCGGGTGGCGTCCGGCGAGCGGGCGTTGCTGGAGCGGGCGACCGATGTCGATGTGCACCGTGTGGCACAGTGGCAGAAGGCGGTGCAACGCGATACGCACAAGATGAAGGCATTCGTGCGCTTCCGGCGCTTGCCCGGCGAAGAAGAAGACTTTGTGGCGTGGTTCGAGCCCGGACACTGGATCGTGGATCGGGTGGCGCCGTTTTTCGCGCGCCGTTTCGCCGGAATGCGCTGGGCGATTCTGACTCCGTATCGCAGTGTGCGCTGGGATGGCGAGGCGTTGACGTTCGGCGAAGGCGCCGTGCGCACCCAAGTGCCGGCCGACGATGCGCAGGAGACGCTGTGGCGCACCTATTACGCGCACATCTTCAATCCGGCGCGGCTCAATCCCACCATGATGCGGCAGGAAATGCCACAGAAATACTGGAAGAATCTGCCCGAGGCGAGCTTGTTGCCGGAGCTGATCCGCGAGGCGGGTGTGCGCGTGCGCGAGATGGCCGAGCGTGCGCCAGAGCCGGTGCGGCGGCGAGTGCCGGTCGCGCCAGCGCCGGTCCCGGAAGTGGCCACGCAAAGCCTGGCGCAGTTGCGCGTGGCCGCGCGCGATTGCCGGCGTTGCGCGTTGTGGCAACCGGCAACGCAGACGGTGTTTGGCGAAGGGCCGAACGATGCATCGGTGATGGTGATCGGCGAGCAGCCGGGCGACGAAGAGGATCTGAGCGGGCGTCCGTTCGTCGGGCCGGCCGGGCGTTTGTTCAATATGGCGCTGGGCGAGATCGGCATCGATCGCGCCACGGTCTATGTGACCAATGCGGTCAAGCATTTCCGCTTCGAGCAGCGCGGTAAACGGCGGCTGCATCGCAACCCGGAACGGGCGCATGTGCAGGCCTGCAGTGGCTGGTTGCATGCAGAGCGCGCACAACTGCGTCCGGCGCAGATCGTGTGCCTGGGCGCGACCGCGGCACAGGCGGTGTTAGGAAGCGGCTTTCGCTTGATGCGCGAACGCGGCCAATGGCAGCGCCTGGACGATGGCACGCCGGTGCTGACTACCGTGCATCCGTCATGGGTGTTGCGTCAGCCAACGACAGCCGCACGCGAAGAAGGCTATCGCGGGTTTGTGGAAGATCTGCGCCAGCTGCTGGACGTACCGATGTCGGCTGGCAGCTCGGCCGCGCCATAAAAAAATACGCGTGCAATGGCACGCGTACGGTGTCGGAGAACCAAGACACCAAGTGGGGCCACTGAGGAACCAGTGACTCCATCACCGCCGCTTCGCGGTTGGGTGGCGTGTACCTGAAACGTGGTTTCAGGTACACGCGGATCGGCCTACAAAAAGCGTTTGTCCACGTCGACATATGCATGGATGCACCGAGGCGGCGCGCGTTCAAAATGTCTCGATAACGCCAGCGCACATGACGGTTGCGCCCCATCGGCGGAATCCCCCTGCATTCCGCCGATGGACTACCTGCGCATGCAATGACAACGACGTGCCTTGCAGCCAGATGCAATTACGGCATCAACACCTTGTCGACCACGTGGATCACGCCATTGCTCTGCACCACATCGGCAATGGTGACGTTGGCGGTGTTGCCCTTGACGTCGGTGATGGTGACCTTCTTGCCATTGAGCTTTGCGGTCAGCGGCTCACCCTGCACGGTGGTCAGCGTGGCGCTGCCGCCGCCGGCCTTGATCTTGGCGATCAGCGAAGCGGCGTCAACCTTGCCCGGCACCACGTGATAGGTCAGCACCTTGGTCAAGGTGGGCTTGGATTCGGGCTTCAACAAGGTGTCGACAGTGCCGGCCGGCAATGCGGCAAATGCGGCGTTGGTCGGGGCAAACACGGTGAACGGGCCCGGGCCCTTCAACGTCTCGACTAGGCCAGCGGCCTTGACTGCCGCGACCAGGGTGGTGTGATCCTTGGAGTTGACCGCGTTGTCGACGATGTCCTTGGTCACCAGCATCGGCGCACCACCCACCATTGGGTTGGACGCCGCGTAGGCGGGAGCCATCGCGCTCGTCAGGGCAATGGCGGTGGCAATGGCAAGCGACTGGAATGAGGTCTTCATGAGGCATCGATCCTTTGGGTAGGCGATCACCTGGATGGCAATCGTATAGCTGGATACGCGGCCGGATGCGGCGCGGATGCATCACGCGTTTTTTACATGGAGATGCTGTGCTGCAATGTCATCGCACATCCGTCGTAGCGACTGCAGATCGGTGGCCTGCGGTTGAGTCTGTTCGAGTCGCGATGGCCACACATGCCGACTAACGGTTTAAACACTCTATGGCGAACCTGTGATGCAAGGGCCGCGCGATCAGTCCGTTATCAAGCCCATCGGGGTCGTAGCCGTCGCACGACCACCCTAATGCTGCACGAATGTTCGCGAATGGCAGAAGCGGCGCCGGACAGTGCAATTACCATTCATGCCCTTGCGTGATGATCAGTGCTCAGAGGCTGTAGAACATGAAATCCAAAAAGAGTGAGTTCAATCGATTGGTGCCGGCATGGTTGGCGGCAGGCGCGCTGGTGTTATCCGGCACTGCACAGGCAGCAGCCGTCACGCCAACGCCAACACATGCGCCGTCAGCGACCGCTGCTGTCCCTGCGAGTGACATCTATCGGCCAGGTCAGAAATGGATCGTCCCGGGCGAGTGGGAATTCACGGTGGATTCCGCACGCGTGGCCAAGGTGAAAATTCCCAATTACGGCGGTGGCTCCTGGGTTCCTACGCAAGTGATCCTGCTGACCTATAGCTATAAAAATATCGGATTCGACGACAGCGCCAACTATAAGGACGTCAAGGACGTCGGCCCGTCGACGCTGGCGTTTTCGAAAGCGCATATCGACGTGTCCGACGCCAACGATGCGGACAACGGCGGCGCAGGCAATTACCCCGTGCGCATCAAGCTCGTCGGAGACGCTGACGGTCAGAAGCCCGGGCAGCAGATGGTCGGCGCGCAGTGGCCGTACGCCTTCAAGAAGAAGGTCAAGGCGGTCAAGGTGACGGTGAGTCACTACGATTCCAGGCTGAAACTGCATGAAGCGACCTTCCTGGTCCCGGTCGAGGGCACTGGGCCATCGAAGCCGCACGCGAACAAGCACGTTCACCACAGCTGATCCCGTCCAGCCAACCTGCATAGGCAAGCAGCCGGCATGCGTGACGTGGCGAGCGATCACGTTGCCGGTTGCTTTCATCCTCGTCTCGGCCTGTCCATCCGCCAGCGTATCCACCGTGTCTGATCGACAGACACCCGCACAGAGCTGCAGCAGCACACCCTCGTGGCGGTCACCGTGGAGGGCCGCGCCCAGGCCCAGGCGGCGTGGTGGTTTCATCGCCGCCTGCAAACCGGTATGTTCCCTTCGGCGCGTTAGTTGTGCGTTGCACGATGCGATGCCCTACGCGCACCGTTTCTTCTTCCGAGTTTTTCATGCATTCGATCGATGTCGTCCTCGCCATGTTGCTGGCGGTCGCGGCCAGCGGTTATCTGATCCGCATCCTGCCGTTCTCGTTGCCCTTGCCGTTGGTCCAGATCGCGCTCGGCGCGGTGGTCTCCGGTGTGTTCGATGCCGGGCACGAGCTGGAACCGGAGTTGTTCTTCCTGTTGTTCCTGCCGCCGCTGTTGTTCCTGGACGGCTGGCGCATTCCCAAACAAGGCCTGTTCCGCGACAAGGCGGCCATCCTGGAACTGGCGCTGGGCCTGGTGGTGTTCACCGTGGTCGGCGCGGGCCTGCTGATCCATTGGTTGATCCCGGCGATGCCGCTGGCGGTGGCCTTCGCGCTGGCCGCGATCATCTCGCCGACCGACCCGGTGGCGGTGTCCTCGATCGCCTCCAAGGTGCCGATTCCCAAGCGGCTGATGCACATCCTGGAAGGCGAGTCGTTGCTCAACGATGCTTCGGGTCTGGTGTGCTTCCAGTTTGCGGTGGCGGCGGTGCTGACCGGCAGCTTCTCGATCGCCACCGCCTCGTTGACCTTCCTGTGGGTGGCGCTGGCCGGGCTGGCATTGGGCGTGGCGACCACCTTCGGCCTGAGCCGCATCCAGGCCTGGATCTGGCGCCACTTCGGCGAGGAGCCGGGTTCGGCGATCCTGGTCAACCTGCTCACCCCGTTCGCGGCCTATCTGCTGGCCGAAGCCTTCCATGCTTCGGGCATCCTGGCTGCCGTGGCCGCCGGCGTCACCATGAGCTACGTGGAAATGGCCGGTAATGCGCCGGGCAATATGCGGCTGCAGCGCTCGGCGGTGTGGGACACGGTGCAGTTCACTTTCAACGGCATCATCTTCGTGCTGCTGGGCGAGCAGTTGCCGGGCATCCTGGACGGGGCGGTGCGCAGCGTGCAGGAAGCCGGCCACCTCAATCCGTGGTGGCTGGCGGTGTACGTGGCCACCATCAGCGCCAGCCTGATGGCGTTGCGCTTCGTATGGGTGTTCCTGTCGCTGCGCTGGAACATCTTCAAGGCGCAGTGGCGTGGCGAACAGCATGTCAGCCCGCCGTGGCGCATCGTGGTGGCGGTCTCGCTGGCCGGCGTGCGTGGTGCGATCACCCTGGCCGGCGTGCTCACGTTGCCGTTGATGCTGGAAGACGGCTCACCGTTCCCGGCCCGCCAGTTGGCGATTTTCCTGGCCGCCTCGGTGATCCTGGTCTCGTTGCTGGTCGCCAGCGTGGCGTTGCCGCCGCTGCTGCGCGGGCTGGAGCTGCCCGAAGAAGAAGACGAACAGCTCAAGGAAGACCTGGCGGTGAAGGCCGCCTCGCAGGCCGCGCTGGAAGCGGTGGAAAAACTGCGCCAGCGGCTGGTGGATGGCAGCAAGCATGCCGAGCGCTACAACGCGGCGGCCAATCAGGTCAGCCAGCGCTATCAACGCAAGCTCGGCGCGGTGGACATGGCCGAGACCGACCCGGAAGAGGCCGGTGCCTACGAACAGGCGCTGCGCCAGTTCCGTCATGCAGCATTGGTGGCCGAGCGCAACGAGTTGTTCAAGCTCGCGCGCCGCCGCGAGATTTCCGACGACCTGTCGCGCCGGCTGGTGCGCAATCTGGATCTGATCGAGTCGCGCAAGCGGGCTTGAGCGCGCTGATGCGCGCGGGAATGGAGAATCGGGATTGGGGAATCGCAGGAGCCGCAGCGGTGGTGACGCCCGGGTCGTGTAGGAGCGCGCTTGCGCGCGATGGGGCGTTGGCAGGAAAGCCTCATCGCGCGCAAGCGCGCTCCTACATGGAGGTGCGCCAACAGACAGACGCAGCAGGCGTGCGCGCTCCAGTTCGCTGACGCTCCTCGTCGCACGTCGGGAGACACCATCCCATCCACACTGCTCCCATCTTCATGGCGCACGGCCTACCCTGTGCGGCTGATCGTTCCAGTGCAGAACACATGACTCCAATCGTTTCCATCCAGGGATTGAGCAAGACCTACGCTGGCGGTTTTCAGGCGCTCAAGCACGTGGACCTCGAAATCCAGCGCGGCGAAATCTTCGCGCTGCTCGGTCCCAACGGTGCCGGCAAGACCACCTTGATCAGCATCATCTGCGGGTTGATCAATCCGAGCACCGGCACCGTGCTGGCCGATGGCCACGACATCGTGCGCGATTACCGCGCCGCGCGTGCCAGCATCGGCCTGGTGCCGCAGGAACTGGCCACCGATGCGTTCGAAAGCGTGTGGGCCACCGTGCGTTTCAGCCGCGGGCTGTTCGGCAAGCCGGCCAATCCGCAGTATCTGGAAACGGTGTTGCGCGAGCTCTCGTTGTGGGACAAGCGCAACAACAAGATTTCCACGCTGTCCGGCGGCATGAAGCGGCGCGTGCTGATCGCCAAGGCGCTGGCGCACGAGCCGCGCATTCTCTTTTTGGACGAGCCCACCGCCGGTGTGGACGTGGAGCTGCGCCACGACATGTGGCAGATGGTGCGGCGGCTGCGCGAGCAGGGCACCACGGTAATCCTGACCACCCATTACATCGAAGAAGCCGAAGACATGGCCGACCGGGTCGGGGTGATCAATCGCGGCGAGCTGGTGCTGGTGGAAGACAAGCACACGCTGATGCGCAAGCTCGGCAAGAAGCAGCTCACGCTCAGCCTGCAGGCGCCGCTGCAGGCCATCCCGGTCGCGCTGAGCGATCTGCCATTGGAACTGTCGGCCGATGGCAACAGCCTGATCTACACCTTCGACACCCAGGCCGAGCAGACCGGCATCGGCGGGCTGCTGCGCCGGCTCAACGAGCAGGGCATCGATTTCAAGGACCTGCATTCCAGCGAGAGTTCGCTGGAGGAGATCTTCGTCAATCTGGTGCACGGTGCACGCCAGCAGGAGATACGCGCATGAATCGGTATGCAATCGCTGCGATCTACCGCTTCGAAATGGCGCGCGCGTTCCGCACGCTGACCCAGTCGATCGCCTCGCCGGTGTTGTCGACCTCACTGTATTTTGTGGTGTTCGGTGCGGCGATCGGCTCGCGCATGGGCGATATCGACGGCATCAGCTACGGCGCCTTCATCATTCCCGGGCTGGTGATGCTGTCGCTGCTCAACGAGAGCATTTCCAACGCCTCGTTCGGCATCTACATGCCGCGCTGGGCCGGCACCATCTACGAGGTGTTGTCGGCGCCGGTGGCGTGGTGGGAGATTGTGATCGGCTATGTGGGCGCGGCGGCGACCAAGTCGGTGCTGCTTGGCTTGCTGATCTTGCTCACCGCGCGGCTGTTCGTGCCGTATGAGATTGCCCACCCAGTGTGGATGCTGGGCTTTCTGGTGCTCACCGCGCTGACCTTCAGCCTGTTCGGTTTCATCATCGGCATCTGGGCCGACGGCTTCGAAAAACTGCAGGTGATTCCGCTGATGGTGGTCACGCCGCTGACCTTCCTGGGCGGCAGTTTCTACTCGATCAACATGCTGCCGCCGCTGTGGCAGAAGGTCACCTTGTTCAATCCGGTGGTCTATCTGATCAGCGGCTTCCGCTGGAGTTTCTACGGCAAGGCCGACGTGCACATCGTGGTAAGCACCGGCATGACCTTCCTGTTCCTGATCGTGTGCCTGGGCGTGGTGGCGGCGATCTTCCGCAGCGGTTATCGGCTCAAGGCGTGAGTGGTGAGTGCAGTGGTGTTGTCGGCAGCATCCTGGTGGATGCCGTCGGAAGTTCAGGTCAAACGCGTCGGAAGTCCAGATCAAACGCTGAGTGGGGTCGAGGGCGCGGTGCCCTCACCGCTCGCGGGACACGCCGCAAGTACGTCCCTGTAGGCTCGGTGGCGGCATCCATGCCGCCACACGGTCCCGCAATCGGTGAGGACACCGCACCAGACAGTTTGCTGGCTGCTTTACTGAAAGCCTTTCTGTCACTCGGCTTGCCTTGGGAAGCTGATCGGACGCGCTGTTACCCAAACGACGCACGTCATGCATGGCTTGCACCATGCGCAGCGACCATCTCGACTGGTCCTTGCCCGCCCACCGTCGCGGGACCTTACGCGGCATGGATGCCGCGTAAGAGCCTACATGGACGTACTTGCGGCGTGTCCCGCGAGGGTGGGCGGGCAAGGGCCCTGCAGCCAGGGCACAGATCAGCTGCTAATGCGGCAATCATCGCCGCTACACGAACGTACTTGCGGCGTGTCCCGCGATGGTGGACGGGCAAGGACCCTGCAGCCAAGTCGCAGATCAGTCGGCCTGAAGTAGTTTTGTCAGCCGCTCTTACTCGGCAGCAGGCTTGGCGTCGCTCTTGGTGTCCAGGAAGTAGGCCACCACCTCACCCTTGATCTTCATCGTCATCGGGTTGCCGCGACGGTCGCGCGCCTTTCCGACCTGCACCTTGATCCAGCCTTCGCTGACCGAATACTCCTCCACGTTGTCGCGTTCGACACCATTGAAACGCACGCCGATGCCGCGGTTGAGTGCATCGGCATCGTGGAACGGGCTGCGCGCATCGATGGCCAGATGATCGGGAGGGATATCGCTCATGGGAAAGGCGTCATGGCGGCCGGGATGGCCGTCTTCGGCCGCACAGGATACGGGCCTGCGCCGCGAAGACCAGCCCCTTCCGATGAATCCACACGCGCCGGTCGGTTTGCTTGCGCGGCGCCAGGCCTCACACTTCACGCCTGCAATCCTTGAACGAGACCGCCATGCCCGACAACAGTGCCGATTACGAAGACGACGAAGGCCTGCAGCCCGAAGGCGACGAAGACGATGTCGACGATCATCCGGGGCGGGTCTGGAATTTGCTGCTGCTGATCAATCCCGGCGACGAAGAAACTGCGCTTGCCCAGTTCGATGCCTGGCGCGAGGCGCAGGTCGACCTGGACGAAGACGAGGGCGACGATGCCTGGCTGTGGGCGTTGAAGGACGCGATCGACTGGCGCTCGGGCTTCTACGTCGACTGGAAAGACACCGACTCGTTCGTGGCCGCCATCGACGAACTCAGCGCGCGCTGGAACCTGCGTATTGCGTGGGGCGGCGATCTGGACGACGAGGACTTCGCCAACGGCCTCAGCGTGCCCGATCTGATGGCAGTGGCCTTCGATCGCCTGCGCGAGCACGGCTATTCGCTATGGAATTGGAACACCGGCGGCGACGCCTACGCCGGTTGGATCGCCCTCAGCCGCGACGATGAAGCGATGATGGCACTGACCTCGCTGCTGGACGTGGAAGTGCGGCTGGGGAATGAGGCGTTCTGAGGATTGGGGATTCGGTAGTCGGGATTGGGGATTCGCAAAAGCGGTCCCGGGGTGTGTCGGGTCGGGTTGAGCCATGAGTTGTGCGCGCTGGCGCGGCAGGACGCGAAGCTCGGGGTCTAGCGCAGGCATTCAACGGCCCATCGACTGCCACGTAGGAGCGCGCTGGCGCGCGATGGGGCGTTAACGGGACAGCCTCTCGCGCGCAAGCGCGCTCCTACAGAGGCATGCCGTTTGTAAATGGAAGAAGGCCTCCAGGTCAGAACATCTGTCACGTAGGAGCGTGCCTGCGCGCGACAGTCATCATTCGAATAGGTTTGTCACCGCATGCAGGCAGGCTTACTCAAGCACGCCGCCGATCAGGCCGCAGCCACTGCCGTTGCGAATCTCCACTCCCGATTCCCCAATCCCCGCCTCACGGCACCTCGCCACGCGCCTGCGCACGCGCGTTGGCGATCAAGGCTTTGAGCAGTACGCGATCGGTGTGACGGGAGATGGCGATGGCACCGAGCGCGATCGCCTCGATGCGTAACGGTGCCGGCACGTCGTAGTGCGCGCCGCTGAGTTTGTTCTGGAAGGCGCGGCGGGGAATGCCCAGCCGCGCCGCCATGGCATGCAGCTCGTCCAGCGTATCGCCGAGCAGGTGCGCCCAGCGCTGATCGCGCCACAGATGCACCGCATCGTCGACGTAGACGGCCATCGGCCGGGTCAGGCCTTCTTGGATTTCTTCGGCTTCTTGCCGGCCGTCTCGCCGTCGGCGTCGTCGGTTGCGGCATCGCTGGCGTCTGCGTCTGCCGCGCTGTCGTCGTCGCTGGCAGCGTCGTCGCCAGCCGAATCTTCCGCAACGGCGTCGGTGCCGGCGTCGGCGGCTGCGTCTTCTGCAGCGTCATCGCCGTCTTCATCGGCATCGGCGTTTTGGAATTCGGCCACCAGCGTGGTCAGGTATTCCTCGGCGGTCTTGCCGTCTTCGGCGGCCAGGTCGTCGATCATCTGCTGCAACTGGCTGGAGTATTCCAGCGAGATGGTCTTGCCTTCGGCCTCCTGCAGGTTGGCCAGGTGCTTGAGCATGGCCAGCATCGGGACCGGGTTGTCGGCGCTGCCCATGGTCTGGCCGCCGATCGACAGCATCCACTCGCTGCCACCCTGCAGACCGATCGCAGCGACCACGCGACCATCGGCATCCTGCAGCACGGCGTGGTTGGTGACCTGGGGCGCCTGGCCCAGACGGACGATCGGACGCTTGGGGAGCTGCTTCTTGCGCTTGTCGCGCTTGGCCTTTGAATTGCGGGACACGGTGTTCTCGACGCTGGGAATGGCCGGCCATTCTAGGCGCTTGTGCGCGACCCAGCTCGCTCGACGCCGCCAGGCCCGTCAATGGCGGCCTTCCGGGCCGATGCATCGATCGATCCCGGCGCGTGATGAAGGCAGCCAATGCCTGGGTCTGGGACAGCCTGAAGTGGCTGACACAGCGAGTGCGCGCACCGTCAGGCAGCGCGGAGGCTTGTCAGGATCGGTATGTAAGACGACGCGCCGCCCGCAGCCATCTCACAACTGCTGGGGAGGTGTTTTCAGCCGCTCTCAGCACCCCCGGGGCGTCTCGCTTGCAGCGATGCGCGGCGCGGATCCTGGTCAGCAGCTGCATGCAAGACAGCGTGCCGTCTTCAGCCACCTGACACCTGAGCCACCTGACACCTGCTGCCAGGTGTCGCACTGCGGTCAGCGCTGCTCGGGCGCCGTGCTGACCGCAGTGCGCGGCGCCCCAGCCACAGCGGCCTCGGCAGCCTTGGCCAGCGCGGCAGCCGAGGCGACCTGGGTACGTGTGGAAATGCGCGGTGCAGCCTGCGCTGCGGCAGTGGCAGTGGCCGTGGTCGCTGCCGCGGCCGGCTTGTTGGTTGCGGTGGACGCAGCTGCCGCCGCACCCGCACCCGCCAGTGCACCCGCAGCAGGTCCTGTAGCAGGCACCGCAGCCGGCGTGCCCACAGAAGCAGTCCCGGTCGCCGCCGCCGCACTCAGATCCGGCACATGCGTGTCGGCATCGTGGGTGGATTTACCCAGCGCCACGCCCTGGCCGGCGCCGGCCAAGGCGGTCTGCTCGGCGTCCTGGGTCATCACCACGATGCTGATGCGGCGGTTGATCGGATTCTGCGGGTTGGTCTTGTCGAACAGCACCGACGAGGACAAGCCCACCACACGGGTGACCTTGGCATCGGCCATGCCGCCGCCCACCAGCGCACGGCGCGCGGCATTGGCGCGGTCGGCACTGAGTTCCCAGTTGGTGTAACCGGCATCGCTGCTGTAGGCGGTGGTGTCGGTGTGGCCGGTGATGCTGATGTGGTTGGGCACCTGATTGATGAAGCTGGACAGCTCGCGCAGGATGTCCACCGTGTACGGCTTGAGCTGATCGCGGCCGATGTCGAACATCGGGCGGTTCTGCTTGTCCACGATCTGGATGCGCAGGCCATCGGGCGTGAGGTCCAGCAGCAACTGGTCCTTGAACGGCTCCAGCGCCTGGCTCTTGTCGATGGCCTCCTTCAGGTCCTGCATCAGCGCTTCCAGGCGCTTCTTGTCCTTGGCGCGGCTGTCTTCGGTGGTGTCGGCGGCGTTGTCGCGCTTGCGGCCCATTTCGTCCTTTTGCCCCTTGGCCATGTCGGCGGTGCCGCCGAGCTTGATCATCGAGGTGCTGGCGCCGCCCGGCCCGTTCATGCCGGGAGAAGGCGCCGGCGACTTGCCCGACAACGGGCTGGGATTGCGGAAGTATTCCGAGATCGCCGCGCGCTGCTCCTTGGTGGTGGCGGCCATCAGCCACAGCACCAGGAAGAAGGCCATCATCGCGGTCACGAAGTCGGCAAACGCCACTTTCCAGGCGCCGCCATGATGGCCGCCGCCCTGTACCTTCTTGACCCGTCGGATGACGACGGTGGATTTGCCCTCGGCCATGACCGCGGTCCTACTTGATCGTCTTCAGGTGCGTTTCGAAATCCGCAAAGCTCGGACGCACGTTGGAGGGCAGCGTCTTGCGCGCGAATTCCAGCGCAATCTTCGGGTTGTAGCCGCGCAGGCAGGCCAGCAGCGCGGTCTTGACCGCCTCGTAGATGCGCCCGTCCTGATCGGCACGCGCTTCCATCGCTGCCGACAACGGCGCCACGAAGCCGTATGCCAGCAGGATGCCGAGGAAGGTGCCGACCAGTGCGGCACCGACGTGGTGACCGATCTCCTCGATCGGGCCACCGATCGAGCCCATGGTGATCACGATGCCGAGCACGGCGGCCACGATGCCGAAGCCGGGCAGGCCGTCGGAGACCTTGCTCAAGGCATGCGAGGGCGCCATCGCCTCGTGGTGATGCTTTTCCAGTTCCAGTTCGAGCAGCGGCTCCAGCTCGTGCGGCTCGATGTTGCTGCCGATCATCAGGCGCAGGCAGTCGGTGATGAAGTCCAGCAGGTGATGGTCGGCCACCACCTTGGGATAGTTGCCGAAGATGGTGCTGTCCTGCGGTTTTTCGACGTGATCTTCCAGGGCCATGAAGCCGTCGCGGCGGGCCTTGTTCAACAGTTCGTAGACCAGGCTCAGGGTGTCCTTGTAGTCCTCGGACTTGTACTGCGGGCCCTTGAACACGCCCAGCACGCTACTGAAGGTTTCCTTGACGATCTTGCCCGGCGTGCTCACCAGGAACGCGCCCAACGCCGCGCCGCCGATGATCAACAGCTCGTACGGCTGCCACAACGCGCCCAGCTTTCCGTGCGACAGCACATAGCCGCCGAGGACACTGACGATGACGACGATGAAGCCGATGATGATGAGCATGGCGCAGCCAAAAGCAAACAGGGTTGCTGTTGTTTCGGCGCGCGCGGCGGATTCTTGAAGTGCACGGCGTGAAGGTGTGCGCTGTAACTGAACGATCGGGTGGTGCGATGACGGCTTCACATAGGGCGATCAGCGGCATCGCGCTTACTGCGGCAAGGCGTTCACCGCAATGGGGCTTGTGATGAAAATCTCTGCCTGGTTGAGCTTGCGATTTGCATCGACTGCTGTGTGCGTCGAGACAGCGCATTGCAGCAAGCGGCCTCTGCATTGGCGGTGGCACCAGCATCGGCGGACTTGATGCGCAGGTTGCGCTCGGCAGCAAATTTCAGCGTCTGCACCATGTCCCGGATGACCCGCCGCCGAGCGTCGAGCGCATTGTCGTGGCAGTTTCTAGCACTACAGCGAGCAATGGTGTGGGCAGTAAGAGCGGATAACAGAACGTAGCGAGCGGCCGTCAGGTGGGTGCGGACGGCGCACAGGAACCGAAATGAACCGTGCATGCCGATTCCGAGCGCCGGCCGCGCCCGCCTGACGATTGCGCTGTAGTTCTGTGAGTCGCTCTGAGTGGGTCGCCACTGCTTTCTGGGCGGCCTCGCGAGGTCAGGCCGGTTGCGCCTCGGCGCCGTCGCGTTGCAGCGGGTTCGGCAGTGCGTGGCCATCTTCGGTGAAGCCCAGCGAGACCGAGTTGAGGCAATGCCGTTCGCCGGTCGGCGGCGGGCCGTCGGGGAACACGTGGCCGAGGTGGCTGTCGCAGCGCGCGCAGACGATCTCGGTGCGGATCATGCCGTAGCTGATGTCGCGGATCTCGCGCACATGGGCGGCGTCGTACGGGGCAAAGAAGCTCGGCCAGCCGGTGCCGGATTCGAACTTGGCGCTGGAACGGAACAGCGGCAGCCCGCACAGGCGGCAGGTGTAGACGCCCTCCAGCTTGTTGTCCAGAAACACCCCGCAGAACGGCGCCTCGGTGCCGTGCTGCAGCAGCACGCGCTGTTCCTCGTCGCTGAGCCCGGCGATCAGGGCATCACGTTGGGCGGGGGAGGGCGGTGTCAGATCGAACTGGCTCATGGGGGCTCTCGCATGCGCGCGCTGGCGGTGTGCCGCGTCTGCCCTCAGTGATGTGGGCGCGGAAGCCTGCGTTCAACCTAAGTGCTCGAAGCCTTCTTCCGTCCGTAGAGAATCAAGCCCCTCTCCCTGCGGGAGAGGGGTTGGGGTGAGGGTACGGGGCGAAGCCACATCGGATAGGTGAGAACACGAGGCTTCGCTCGCACCCTCATCCGGCGCTGCGCGCCACCTTCTCCCGATGGGAGAAGGGACTCTTCGCGCTGCACTCATCTCGCGAAAGCGTTCATCCCACAGCCGATCCCGTGCATTGCTGCAGCACACCGGCGCCCCCACCCAGTCAATACTGCCCAATCAATCACGGTGCCCGTCATGGCGATCCATTCTTCAACGCGCGGCCTGCTGCTGTGCGGCCTGCTGGCGATTGCCGGCGCGGCGCTGGCGCAATCGGCCACTACCACTCGCTCGTCCAACACCTTGCAGCCGATCACCACGCCGACGCCCGCGCAGCCCACGCTGACCGCGCCGCGCGCAGTGCAACCAGCGCCAGGCACCAGTCCGGTGCCGTCTCAGCTCGGTCAGCGCCCGTCCGCGCCGACCATCCCCACCCGTGGCCCGGCACAGACACCGGTGGCTCCGGCCGGTAGCCAGGTGTTGCCTGCCAGCGCGCCGATGGTCTACGACCGCAATGGCCGCTTGCTGCAAGGCATGCAGCCGGCCGGCGCCAACCGGGTGCTGGACACCAAGACCGGTCGTTATTACGACGCGGTTCCGGCCGGCGACGGCATGCGCGTGGTGCGCTGAGATCCGGCATCAGTCGATGTCTGATCCGCAGCAATCAGATCGGTCTACATCCAAGCGCCGTCCCAAGCTTCGCTGCGTCGCCGACCACGAATCCCCAATCCCCAATCCCCGCCTCAATCGGCAATCGGCAACGCCAGGGTCTCCTTGACCTCTTCCATCACGATGTAGCTCTTGGACTCGCGTACATGCGGCAAGGTCAACAAGGTGCTGCCGAGCAGCTTGCGATAGGACGCCATCTCGCTGATGCGCGCCTTGAGCAGATAATCGAAATCGCCCGAGACCAGATGGCATTCCAGCACGTTGGGCAGCTTGAGCGCGGCGCGGCGGAATTCTTCGAAGATGTCGCCGGACTTGTAGGCCAGGCTGATCTCCACGAACACCAGCAGGCTGGCCTTGAGCAGGTGCGGGTCCAGCCGCGCGTAGTAGCCGGTGATGGCGCCATCGCGCTCCAGCCGGCGTACGCGCTCGGTGCAGGGCGTGGTGGACAAGCCCACCCGTTCGCCCAGGTCGGTAAAGGAAATCCGCCCCTCCTGCTGCAGGATGCGCAGAATCTTGCGGTCGATCTTGTCCAGCTCGCGCACACGGGTGGCCATGAGGTCTGTCTCCCTACAGATTTGGCAGGAAATTTCACTGCGAAGTAGCGTCGATTCCAGAAACGGCACTGCCTGGCTCGCAATATACTGCGTCTAACTGTCTCCCTCGGCGCTTGGTTGTGGGGGAATACCCTTTCCAGGAGAACGACATGCGGGTGCTCATTCTCGGTAGCGGCGTCATCGGCACCACCACCGCCTGGTATCTGGCGCAGTCCGGCTGCGAGGTCACCGTGGTGGACCGCCAGCCTGCCTCGGCGCTGGAAACCAGCTACGGCAACGCGGGCCAGCTGTCGTTCGGCTACACCTCGCCCTGGGCCGCCCCCGGCGTGCCGGGCAAGGCGATGAAGTGGTTGTTCGCCCAGCACGCGCCGTTGTCGATCCGGCCCACCCGCGATCTGCGCCAGCTGGCCTGGCTGACCCAGATGCTGCGCAACTGCACCGCCGAGCGCTATGCGGTGAACAAGGCGCGCATGGTGCGCATGTCCGACTACAGCCGCGATTGCCTCAACGAATTACGCGCCAGCACCGGGCTGGAATTCGAAGGCCGCCAGCTCGGCACCACCCAGTTGTTCCGCACCCAGCAACAGCTGGACGCCGCCGCGCAGGACATCGAAGTGCTGGCCCAGTACGGCGTGCCGTACGAATTGCTGACCCCGGCGCAGATCGCCCAGTTCGAACCCGGGCTGGCCGGCGGCGGTGCGCAGATGGCCGGCGCCTTGCGCCTGCCCGAAGACCAGACCGGCGACTGCCGGCTGTTCACCCAGCGCCTGGCCGCGCTGGCCGCGCAATCCGGTGTGCAATTCCGCTACGGGCAGCAGATCGAGCATCTGGAGCACGACGGCCGCACCGTCACCGGCGTGCAGATCGATGGCCGTCTCGAAACCGCCGACCGCTATGTGCTGGCGCTGGGCAGCTATTCGGCCGACCTGCTGCTCTCGCTCGGCATGCATCTGCCGGTGTATCCGCTCAAGGGCTATTCGCTGACCATCCCGATTGTCGACGCGCAGCGCGCGCCGACCTCCACGGTGCTGGACGAGAGCTACAAGATCGCCATCACCCGCTTCGACGAGCGCATCCGCGTCGGCGGCATGGCCGAGGTGGCCGGGTTCGATCTGTCGTTGAATCCGCGCCGCCGCGCCACCTTGGAAATGGTGGTCAACGACCTGTTCCCCGGCGGCGGCGATCTGGCCAGGGCTGAGTTCTGGACCGGCTTGCGCCCGGCCACGCCCGATGGCACCCCGGTGGTCGGTGCCACGCCGTATTCCAACCTGTTCCTCAACACCGGCCACGGCACCCTGGGCTGGACCATGGCCTGCGGCTCGGGCCGCTATCTGGCCGACCTGATGCAGGGCCGCAGCCCCGACATCGATACCGAAGGCCTGGATGTGTTCCGTTACCTCTCGCCACGCAGCGCCCGCGCGCAGCAGGAGGCCGCGTAGTGCGTCCTGCGCAAGCGTTGATCGATCTGGATGCATTGCGTCACAACTACCGCCTGGCCAAGCGCCTGGGCGGCAGCAAGGCCCTCGCGGTGGTCAAGGCCGATGCTTACGGGCATGGCGCGGTGCGCTGCGCGCAGGCGTTGGAGTCCGAAGCCGACGGCTTTGCGGTGGCCTGTATCGAAGAGGCCCTGGAGCTGCGCCAGGCCGGTATCCGCGCGCCGATTTTGCTGCTGGAAGGTTTTTTTGAACACGACGAACTGCGCCTGATCGCCGAGCATGATCTGTGGACGGTGGCAGCCACCACGCAGCAGGTGCGCGCGCTGGCCGAGTTCCAGAGCCCGCGTCCGTTACGGGTGTGGTTGAAGCTGGACAGCGGCATGCATCGGCTGGGCCTGTCGGCGGAAGATTTTCGCGCCGCGTGGTTGCGCTTGCGCGGGCTGCCGCAGATTGCCTCGCTGGTGCTGATGACCCACCTGGCGCGCGCCGACGAACTGGAGTGCAGCCGCACCGACGAACAGGCGGTGGCCTTCGCGCTCACCGCAGGCGGCATGCGCGCGGAAACCAGTCTGCGCAATTCGCCCGGCCTGCTCGGTTGGCCGGCGCTGCGCAACGATTGGTCGCGCCCTGGGCTGATGCTGTACGGCGCAAACCCGTTCCTGCAGGAGACCGAGAGCACTGCGCAACTACGCCCGGTGATGACGCTGCGTTCGCGCATCATCTCCGTGCGGGAGCTGCCGGCCGGCGAGCCGGTGGGCTACGGCGCCCGCTTCGTTGCGCAACGGCCCACACGCGTGGGCGTGGTGGCGATGGGGTATGCCGACGGCTATCCGCAGTTCGCACCCAATGGCACGCCGGTGCTGGTGGATGGGCAGGTCTGCCCGCTGATCGGTCGCGTCTCGATGGACATGCTCACCGTGGATCTCACCGAGCATCCGCAGGCGGAGATTGGCGCTACTGTGCAGCTCTGGGGCGATGCACCGCGCGTCGCCCCGTTGGCCACGCAGTGCAATGTCAGCGCGTATCAGCTGCTGTGTGGACTCAAACGCGTGCCGCGGACGTATGTGGGTGAGGTGGCAGTAGGCGATGAAGTGACCCGGTAAGTTGCATCCCTTCTCCCATCGGGAGAAGGTGGCGCGCAGCGCCGGATGAGGGTACGAGCGAAGCCTCGTGCAGTCGGAACAACACGAGGGCTTCGCCCCCGTACCCTCACCCCAACCCCCCGCTCCGCGCCCCGGCCTGCGCCAGCGGCGCAGGCGCACCAAGGCACGCGCGCCAGTGGCGCGCAAGCTGTGCCTTCTCGCCCCGCAGGAGAGGGGCTCAAGCGGAGCTCACACCCCGGCCGTACTCCGATCGCCACGGAACTGCTTGCGCACCCAGTCGTCGATCATGGCTTTTTCGAAGCGCAACGGGTCGCTGTCGGTCAGGCGCGGGCCGCTCATCAGAAATGCCGAATCCACCAGCTTGCGCTCGCCCTGATCGATCACCTCGCCATTGGCGCCGGTCAGCGTGTAGCTGAAGCTCAGGCGGGGCGGGTAGATGTCCTTGACGATGCGCACGTCCTGCATGCGCGGGCCGTGCCAGGGCTCGTACTGGCCGGCGCGGCGGATGTCGGTGATGGTCACGCTCAGGTGTTGGCCGTCGGGAAGCCGGCGGGCGGCACTTTGCTGGAAATGGGTCGCCAGTTGGGTCACCCAATCGCCGCGCTGCGCCTCCCAGCGGTTGCCGCTGAAGCGCATCTCGGCAAACTGTGCCGGGTCGGTCCAGCGCACATCCACGTTTCCTTCGCTGCTCAGCGCGCGTGGCGCTTGAGGGTCGGTGACATTACGCACGCGGGCCTGCACACCGGTCGCCGCGAGCAGTCCTGCCAGCAACAGGCTGGCGCCGTAAAGGCTGGAACGTTTCATGGAAAATCTCCAAGCGGAAGGTACATGGCGTACCGGGTGTTCCAGCAGTGTGGGGGTGCGCTGGATCGCCCGCAACGCGGTAGCAACCGGGCATGCATCGGTGTTGCGCGCGGTTAATCCACGGCCGCGCCGCCATGACGGCGGGTTCACTGCGCCTGCGCCCGCGCTTCACGGCGCGGACCGGATGATCGCCAGCATGGACACCCACTCTTTCCGCACAAAGTCAGCTTCCTCGGCGCCGGCACACATGCCGTCGGACGTGCGCCTGCAGTTCATCGACTGGGCAAAGCAGCACGGCCACAACCCGGCCACCGGTGCCGCCGCGTTCGTCGCGTTGCAAAGCGATGTGGATCTGGATCTGGCAACCCGCGGGATGCGTCTGGAGCCGGGTGCCGACCCACGGGATGCACTGCGTGAGCATCTGGCTGCGTTGGCGCGGCAGGGTGATGTGGCGGTGCAGTTCCCGCCGGTCTATGCCTACACCTCGGCCAATGGGCTCGACTACCGTTACTCGTTGATGCTGGTCATCGCCGAGGATTGCGTCGAGTGGACCGGGCGGGTCTGGCAGGACCTGGATTACCAGGGAATGCTCACCGGTCGCGGCCAGGGCCCGCGTGCCAACTACACCCAACTGGCGCGCATGGCGCTGGAACACGAGCTGGATCAGGAGCGTCCCCGTTATGTCCAGGCCTGAATTCGAATTGCAGCTTCCGCTCGACGCCCAGGTCGCCACCGGCGTGGACGGTTTCAGCCTGCGCTGTCGCAGCGAATGCGCCGAGCTGGGGCTGTCGCGCGTGCGCTTGTTGTTGCTGGATGCCGACCATGCGCGCTCGACTGCCTGGCGCGAAGAAGCCCAACGCTGGATGGATGAGCAGTTGCGGCGCGAAGGGCAATGGGTCTTGCGCGGCGTGATTGCCGGCATCGTGTTGCTGGCCGCCGCTATCGCGCTGTCTGCGGCCTTACTGTGGTGAGGCGACTCGGGATTGTGGGTGAATCGTGAATCCGGTCAGTTGCCCGTGCACCCGCTGACGACATCGGGCGTGTTTTCATCTGCCCGTCATCCGCATCGGCATCACCCGTGGACCCCGATTTGAGCACTTCCAGTCCCAGCCCTGAATTGGCCGCCGGCCTGCCTGCCGCCATCGCCGAGCCGTTCCTGGATCCTGCGATGTACCACGAGATCTTCCATAACGTGGACGCGGGGTTCTGCGTCATCGACATGGTGTTCGATGGCGACAAAGCAGTCGATTACGTGATTCGCTCGACCAATGGCGCGTTCGAGCGCTACACCGGTCTGACCAATGCGGTGAACGTCTCCGTGCGCGGCATGCTCGCCGAGCATGAGCAGGAATGGTTCGACCGCTACGGGCACGTTGCCCGCACCGGCAACCGTATCCACTTCGAAATGCAGGCCAAGGCGTTGCGGCGTTGGTATTCGGTGGATGCGTTCCGGGTCGGGCAACCGGAGCAGGCGCGGGTGGCGGTGCTGTTCATGGACATCACCGAACGCAAGCGCGTCGAGCGCGAGCTGGCCGAGAGCGAGGCACGCTTCAGCGCACTGGCCGATGGCTTGCCGATGCCGGTCTGGGTGCTGGACGCGCAGGGCGTGGTGCGATTCGTCAACAGTGCTTACGGCGAATTTTTCGGCATCGATATTTCCAGCGGCACGGTCTCGGCGTGGAGCGAATTGCTGCATCCGGACGATCTGTCGATCTTCCAGTTCGAACTGGCCGCTTCCTTGGAAGAACAGCGCGCGTTGCATGCGCTGGTACGTGCGCGCCGCCACGATGGCCAGTGGCGCTGGATCGAAATGGCCGCCACGCCGCGGTATTCGGCCGATGGTCGCTTTATCGGTCTTGCCGGCAGCAGTCCGGATGTCACCGAGCAGCGCGAAATCGAATTGGCGCGCGAACAATTGCTCGAGTCCGAGCGCACTGCGCGCAACGAGGCCGAGAGCATGGCGCGGTTCAAGGATGAGTTCCTGGCCACGCTGTC
The DNA here is from genome assembly GCF_056725225.1 of Xanthomonas sp. NCPPB 2933. Lineage (NCBI taxonomy): Bacteria > Pseudomonadati > Pseudomonadota > Gammaproteobacteria > Lysobacterales > Lysobacteraceae > Xanthomonas > Xanthomonas sp. NCPPB 2933. The sequence continues at coordinate 4,667,505 of NZ_CM161518.1, read as the reverse complement.
GCACGAATTGCGTACGCCATTGACCACGATTCTGGGCTGGAGCGAACTGCTGCTGCAGCGGGTCGAAGAAGGCCAACCCACCTACAAGGGTCTGTCGGTGATCGCCAGCAGCGCACGCGCGCAAAAGCGGCTGATCTCGGACATGCTCGATCTCAGCAGCATGCTGCTGGGCAAGGTGCAGCTGGAGGTCGAATCGCTGGATCTGGCCGAGCAGGTGCACGAAGCGCTGACTACCCAGGAACTGGCTGCCGAAGGCAAGGACCAAGTCCTGGAGGTGCACGTGCCGGACACCCCGTGCCTGGTACTCGGCGATGCCACGCGGCTGCAGCAGGTGTTGTGGAATCTGCTCTCCAACGCGATCAAGTTCACGCCGGCACACGGCCGCATCGACGTCACCATCGAGCGCGACGACGGCCATCTGCTGGTGTCGGTACGCGACTCCGGCGACGGCATCGCCGCCGAATTCCTGCCGCATCTGTTCGGGCGCTTCCGCCAGGCAGACGGCACCACCACGCGCCAGCACGGCGGTCTGGGCCTGGGCCTGGCGATCGTGCAGCAATTGGTGGAAATGCATGGCGGCCAGGTGGGCGCCACCAGTGGCGGGCGCGGCAAGGGCGCCACGTTTACCGTGCGCCTGCCGGAGCACATTCCCGATCAGGCCAAACGGCCGCGGCGCGAGCTGCGTCGGCGGCTGATGTCCGAGCAGATCATCGAAGCACGTGCGCTCAATGGCCTGCGTCTGCTGGCAGTGGAAGATCAGCCGGACATGCTCGATTACCTGCGCCGCCTGCTGGAAGAGCAGGGGGCCGAAGTGGTCACCGCCGGCAGCGCCACCGATGCACTGGCGCTGATCGATCATCGCGGTTACGCACGCTTCGATCTGATGCTCACCGACATCGGCATGCCGGGCATGGATGGCTACGGACTGATCCGTACCGTGCGCGAAAACCTGGGGCTGGACGCCAGTGCATTGCCGGCAGTGGCGGTGACTGCACTGGCACGCGACGACGATCGCAAGCGCGCGCTGGACTCCGGTTTTCAGGAGCATCTGGCCAAGCCGTACAGCGTTGCGCAACTTGTCACTGCTGTGCGTGCGGCGCGCGAATCGGTGGAGTGATCCACGCGCGGCATCCACGTCGCGCGATCATGTGTCGCCAGGCGATTGCATGAGCAAGACGCTGTTTTGTGCGTCTTTCACAGCCAGTGGCCTAGCGTGGCAACTTCTTTCTTCGGAGATGCCGCGATGTCCAAATACGCCCCGCACGTTTATTCGGAACAGGTACAGATCGCAACGCTCGAACACTGGGTGTCGCTGCTCGGTGGTCAGGAGCGTGTGCAGATCGAACTGGACGATGGCAGCACCATCAGCGGCACGGTTGCCGTGCGCCCGACCATCCAGACCTATCTCGACGCTCAGCAGCGCGAAGGCATCAACGGCCAGTTGCGCCTGGATCACCTGGATGCAGCGCAGGAACCGCAGTGGATCTGGATGGATCGCATCGTGGCGGTGCACCCGCTCCCAGTGGGCGCCGCTCCGCAATCTAAGCCCTGACACGCCTGCATTGACGATGTGTTTACTTCTCAACGTGGTGTTGACGGCATGATGGCCGATTGTCGCAACTGTTCAGGATTGCCCCCGCAATGAATGCACCCTCGTTGAAGCTCGCTCGTTGGCCGCTGTCGTTGCTGACTGTCGCCGTTCTCGCCGCCTGCGGCGATACCGCCACGCTTGCCATCGAACAGGGAACCGGACCCAACCCGCAATTGCCCGAGCCGGTCAAACGCCTGATCCCCACCGTCAAGGTGGCGCCGGTCAAACGCTGGGCCGAGAACGCCAAGCCGATCGCTGCCGACGATCTGCAGGTCGCCGCGTTCGCACGCGATCTCGACCACCCACGTTGGGTCTATGTGCTGCCGAACGGCGATGTGCTGGTGGCCGAAACTGCAGAGCCGCCCAAGCCGGACGATGCCGAAGGCGGTGGCGGGATCCGCAAGAAAGTGCAGGGCGCGATGATGAGCAAGGCCGGCGCCGTGGTGCCCAGCGCCAATCGCATCACGCTGCTGCGCGACGTCGATGGCGATGGTGTGGCCGAAGTGCGTACGCAATTTGTCAGTGGCCTGTTTTCGCCGTTCGGCATGGCCTTGGTCGGCGATCGTTTCTATGTCGCCAATGCCGATGCGCTGGTGAGCTTTCCGTACAAGGCCGGCGATACGCATATCACCGCCAAGCCGACCTTCGTGGCCAATCTGCCTGGTGGTCTGAATCACCATTGGACCAAGTCGCTGCTGGCCAGCGCCGATGGCAGCAAGTTGTATGTAGGCGTGGGCTCCAACAGCAATGTGGCCGAAAACGGCATGGAAGCCGAGCTCAACCGCGCGGCGATTCTGGAGATCGACCCGGCCACCGGCAGTAGCCGCGTGTTCGCCAGCGGGCTGCGCAATCCGGTCGGCACCGCGTGGGAGCCGCAGAGCAAATCGTTGTGGGTGGTGGTGAACGAGCGCGATGAAATCGGCAGCGATCTGGTGCCTGACTATCTGACCTCGGTGCGCGATGGCGGCTTCTACGGCTGGCCTTACAGCTATTACGGCCAGCACGTGGACGAGCGGGTCAAGCCGCAGAATGCCGAACTGGTGGCCAAGGCGATCAAGCCCGACTATGCGCTCGGCCCGCATACCGCCTCGCTCGGTCTGAGCTTTGCCAGCGGTACGTTGCTCCCCGAGCGCTTCCGCCAGGGCGCTTTCATCGGCCAGCATGGCTCATGGAATCGCGATCCGCCCAGCGGCTATAAGGTGCTGTTCGTGCCGTTCGTGGACGGCAAGCCCAACGGCACGCCGATCACGGTGCTGGACGGTTTTCTGGATGCCGAAGGCAATGCACAGGGCCGCCCGGTCGGTGTGGCGCCCGACAATAGCGGCGCGCTGCTGATAGCCGACGATGTGGGCAATGTGATCTGGCGCGTGACTCCGAAGGCACGCTGATCCCAATGCGCTGATCCAGGCGTTCAAACAAAAAAACCGGGCTCAGGCCCGGTTTTTTCATGCGCGTTCTCACTCAAACACAATCAGGTCGCTTAAGCGCAATTAGCGCGGCGCCTCCGGAGACGCACTGAAGCGACGCGCGTAGCCACGCTCCTCGGTGATCCGGCTGATGTCATCGTCGGCCATTTCCGGTGCGCCATAGACCGCATAGGCCAAGCTGCCATCGTCGCGTTCGCCCACCTGATGCAGGCGATAACGCGGCCGGCCGGCGCCGGTGTTTTCGGGGTAATGCATCGGTGGCGGGGTGTCGTCCAGATCCATTTCGCTGTTGTCGACAACTCCACCTACGAACAAGGCTCGCATCGCGTCTCTCCGGTGTGGGCGTACTTTCAGCCTAGGCGTGCGGATGTTGCGTGGGCATCAATAGTCCGTATAGACATTGGAAGGCATGCCGTTGCTAGGTCACGCAATTGGAATCGGCTTGGAGTGGCTGACAGAACTATTTCACGTTGGTCGATTACAAAGCGGAGGATTTGGCCTTCCCTGCAGAGCGGCTGATCTGCGGGTTTGCTGCAGGGCTCTTGCCCGCCCACCGTCGCAGGACACGCCGCAAGTACGTCCTTGTAGCTCTTACGCGGCATCCATGCCGCGTAAGGTCCCGCGACGGTGGGCGGGCAAGGACCAGTCGAGATGGTCGGTGTGTGTGGTTTAAGCGAAGCAGTCGGCGAGTCGATTGCGGGGCGGCTGATCTGTGGGTTTGCTGCAGGGCCCTTGCCCGCCCACCGTCGCAGGACACGCCGCAAGTACGTCCATGTAGGCTCTTACGCGGCATCCATGCCGCGTAAGGTCCCGCGACGGTGAGCGGGCAAGAACCAGTCGCGATGGTCGGTTTGCATGTTTTCAAGCAACCAGCAAACGTTCTGGTGCGGTGTCCTCACCGATTGCGGGACCGTGTGGCGGCATGGATGCCGCCACCGAGCCCCCAGGGACGGGTTTACGGCGTGTCCCGCGAGCGGTGAGGGCACCGCGCGCTCGACCGAGCAGGCTTCTGACGCGACCCTCCGGTGCGGTGAGGGCACCGCGCCCTCGACCGACTAAGCTTCTGACTCGCTCAATCAAGATCGGCGCAATTGAGAGCTCCCAGCGGACGGCGCCGCCGGGTAGCCGGCAGCGGTCCCTTACAATGGCCGCCTGTTCCCGACCCGATGATCCGATGGCTGGCCCGCACGACGCCCCGCTTCAAACCCTGTTCCTGCCCTTCGCCCAGGGCGTGCTGCCGTGGCCGAAAGGCCCGGTGTTGTTCCTGCGCGCGCGCGATGGCTTTGCGCTGAGTGAGTATGCCGCCGCCGATACGCTGACCTGCGAGCAGAGCTTTCGGCCGTTCGTCGAGGCGCTGGAGCGTAGCGGCTGGAACGTGCGCGAAGAGAGCGAGATCGAAGCCGACAGCACGCGCTACGCACTGGTGCTGGTGCTGCCGCCGCGTCAGCGCGAAGAAGCGCGTGCGTTGTTTGCGCGCGCCGTGGCGCTGACCGCGCCGGGTGGCCGGGTGGTGGCCTGCCAGTCCAACAACGAGGGCGCGCGCTCGGGCGAAGCCGATCTGCGCCAGCTTACCGGTCTGGCCGGCAGCCTGACCAAGCACCATTGCCGCACCTACTGGAGCGCCCCGCTGCCTGCCGACACCGATGTGGCGCTGCAGGCGCGCTGGGCCGCGCTGGATGCACCGCGCACCATTCTGGACGGGCGCTTCGTCAGCCGCCCGGGCGTGTTCGCCTGGGACCGCATCGATCCCGCCTCTGCGCTGTTGGTTGAGCATCTGCCGCCCACCCTGGCCGGGCACGGCGCCGATCTGGGTGCGGGCTTTGGCTATCTGTCGGCCGAAGTGCTGGCGCGTTGCCCCAAGGTCACCGCGCTGGATCTGTACGAGGCCGAGGCGCGCGCACTCACCCTGGCGCAGCGCAATCTGCAGGGCATCGCGCATCCGGCGCAGCTGCAGTACCACTGGCACGACGTCACCGCCGGCCTGGTGGCGCAGTACGACTTCATCGTCAGCAATCCGCCGTTCCACACGCCCTCGCGTGCCGATCGCCCGGATATCGGGCAGCGCTTCATCTCGGTGGCCGCGCAGGCGCTGCGCCCGGGCGGGCAGTTGTTGTTGGTCGCCAACCGGCATCTGCCTTACGAATACGTACTCAACGAAAGCTTCGGGCAGGTACGCGTGGCCGCCGAACGCCACGGTTTCAAGCTGATCTCTGCCATCCGTGGCCGTGGAGCGCGCGCATGAAGCTGGTCAAGCACATCGCCAATCTCGGTTATGGCAGCCGCAAGCAGGTGACCCAGCTGTTTCGCCAGGGCGTGGTCACCGATGTCCAGGGCGAGGTGCTGTATGCCGACGACCAGGTGGAGCACGACGCGATCCGCATCGATGGCGAGCCGCTGGATCCGCCGCCGGGTTTCAGCCTGTTGCTGCACAAACCCAGCGGCTACACCTGCTCGACCAAGGACACCGGCCGGCTGATCTACGAACTGCTGCCGCTGCGCTTCCGTTCGCGTGCACCGGTACTGGCACCGGTGGGGCGGCTGGATCGCGAAACCAGCGGCATGCTGCTGATGACCGACGACGGCGCGCTGCTGCACCGGATCATTTCGCCCAAGTCCGCATTGGACAAGGTCTATGACGTCACCCTGGCCGAAGACTTGCGTGGCGACGAAGCCGCGCTGTTTTCCAGCGGCACCTTGCTGCTGGAAGGCGAAACCAAACCATTGCTGCCGGCCGAACTGGATGTGCTCGGCCCACGCGAAGCGCGCCTGACCTTGCACGAGGGCCGCTACCACCAGGTGCGACGCATGTTCGCCGCTGCCGGTAATCATGTGGTGGCGCTGCACCGCAGCCGTATCGGCGGGCTGTCGCTGGACGGTCTGCCGTCCGGGCAATGGCGCACGCTGGAAGCGCCCGATCTCGAGGTGTTGTTCGGCCGCAGCGAGCAGGCATGATCGATGCCCCACAGGTCCCGCAAGCAGTGAGAACACCGCACCCGCCAACGTGTTCGTGTGCTGATGGGAACCAAGAAGACGGCCGTGCTCGCCTGGCGGTGCACTTCATTTTGGCGCCCCGCTACAAGTAGCAGACCTTTAGACGTACTGCATCTTGCGCGACATGCCGCCATCGACGACGAAGTCCTGACCGGTCACAAAGCCGGATAGCTGCGGCGACAGCAGATACACCGCCAGCTGCGCGATGTCTTCCGGCGTGCCCACCCGGCCTGCCGGATGCTGGGCGTGGTCGCGGCGTGAGAGCTTGGGCGTGCGCCTGCGCTCCGGTGCACGCCAGGCATCGGTGCTGATCCAGCCCGGGCTGATGCTGTTGACGCGCACCTGCGGGCCTTCGCTCAGCGCCAATGCATGCGTGAAGGCCACAAGGCCGCCCTTGGCGGCGGCATAGGCTTCGCTATGCGGCTCCGATTGCCAGGCGCGGGTGGAGGCGATGTTGACGATCGCACCGCCGCCCTCGGCTTGCGCCAGTGCGGGCAAGGCCTGCTTGCTGCACAAAAATGCGCCATGCAGGCTCGCCAGCCGGCGATTCCACTCGTCCCACTCCAGTTGCGGCAATGGCGCGACATGCGGATCGGCCACGCCTGCGTTGTTGACCAGGCCATCGAGGCGACCGAAGCGTTTGAGTGCAGTGGCGATCAAGCGCGTTGCCTGGGGTTCGCGCGCAGCGTCGCAACGCACGAAGGCGCTGCGTTGCGGCAGTGCCCATTCGTGCAGACAGGCCTTGCCGGCGTCCGCATCCAGATCGCCGATCACCACGCTGCCGCCCGCACCCAGCACTGCCTGCGCGATGCCGCGGCCGATGCCTTGCGCGCCACCGGTGATCACCACCACGCGGTCCTGCAGCGGGGACGGGTTCCATGCGGAAACAGCCGGAATCAAGGGCATCGGAGCATCGCGTCAGTGAGGTCGTCGGCACTGTAACGCGTGCGTTGTGGTGGTCGCAGCAAGACGCGCGTGCGATCTGTCGCTGCATCGGCGGCGCTTGCGCGCGCCGTGTCTCGGCTGATCAGTGCGTCGATGCGTTCAATAGACGTTCCCAGCCGTCCTGGCCCAGGCGTTCAAGCGTCTCGATATTGCGCTCGACGATTACGTCCGGGTCGGGGAAGGCGGCCACCGCACGCTCCACGCTGTCTTCGCGCAGCAGGTGCAAGGTGGGGAAGGGCGAGCGGTTGGTGAAGTTGGCCACATCGTCCACGGCCGCGCCTGCGAACTGATAGTCCGGATGGAAGCTGGCCACCTGCAACACGCCATCCAGATCCAGCGCTTCCACGGCCGCATCGGCGTTGTCGAGGAAGTCGTTGTAATCCAGGAAATCGGTGAGCACGTCCGGGTGCACGATCAAGGTGGTGTCGATCTGCTCGGCCGGCGTGTCGCGCAGCAACACCAGTTCTTCGGCCAGTTGTTCAAGCAGCGCTTCGGGCGTGCTGGCGTCGCTGAGGACCAGGCGCACCTGCTCCTTGACATAGACCGCCTTGGCGAATGGGCACAGGTTCAAACCGATCACCGCGCGCTCGATCCACTGGCGGGTGGCGGTCAACGGGTCAAGCGTGGAAGGTGTGGACGTCATCGTGGCGGCGGCGTGATGGAGCGCCAGTGTATGCGATCGGTGTTTTCGCGGCCGCGCGCGGTTGTTCCGGTGCTCCGGTGAAGCAGGCGCGAGCGATGGCGTTGCGCCCTGTCACTGCAACGTGCAGTTCGGCCTTGGCGCCGCGGGCCTATCGAGTTTCGGTTTGCGCAGGAGCTGCCACATGCGCACGCACAAACGCGATTGATGCCTGTGCAACCGCATCGGCATGCGGCGTCTTGTGCGGCGAGCCGATCGCATGCGCGCCGGTGTCGAACGCCATCGCCTGTTTGCGGCTTGCCGCGGTGCCGAGCGCATCGAACATGTCCAGCATTGCCGGCACCGAGGCGGTTGGATCTTCCTCGCCGTTGGCCGCGCGGTAGTAGCCCACAAATACCGGGCAGCGCACGCGCGACCACGGAGGATCGGCGGCCACGCTGGCGAACAGACTGCGCAGCGCGCGGAATCCATCCGGGTGGATGATGTTCGACCAGAACGCCAAGGATGCGGCGTTGCGTGGGCGTGGATCGGTCAATGGCGCCTGCGCCGCGCAGACCTGATCGAGCAGTGCAGGGTCGGCCGGCCGGATGCCGGGCGACCATGCGATGACCGCAGCCACCGCGTCGGGCTGCTGCGCTGCTAGCCATAACCCCAGAGTGCCGCCCATCGACGAGCCGACGATCGCCACGCGCTCGCCCATCCGCTGCGCCTGCGCCAATGCTTCCAGTGCCGATGCCTGCAACGTGGCAGGCGTGAGTCCTTGCATCGCATCGGCCGCGCTGCATCCATGCCCAGGCCAACGATGCACGTACAGGTTGGCGCCCAACGCATCGGCCATCTGTTCGGGCAGTGCGCCGGCTTCGCCCGGGCTGGCGGTGAAGCCGTGCAGGTACAGCAGCGACAGCGGCGTGCGTGCCTGCGCCGCATGTTGCCAGTGGCAGCGTGCGGCGTTGCCAGGCTTGAGGTCGGTGCTGTCGATGGTTAGCTCAGTCGCGGAAGTTGTCGAACTGCAGCGGAAGCTCGAAATCGGCCTTCTTCAGCAGCGCCATCGCATCCTGCAGATCGTCGCGCTTCTTGCCGCTCACGCGCAGCTTGTCGCCATTGATCTGCGCTTCGACCTTGAGCTTGGCTTCCTTCAATTTGGCCACTAGCTGCTTGGCCTGCTTCTGCTCGATGCCCTGCTTGACGGTGACCTTCTGGCGCGCACCGGCCAGATTGGTTTCCATATCGCCGAACTCCAGGCAACGCACGTCGATGCCGCGTGCCAGCAGGCGTGCGCGCAGGATGTCGGTCATCTGCTTGACCTGGAAATCGCTGGGCGCGGACTGGTTGATCACCTTGTCGTCTTCCAGCTCGAACCTGGCCTCCACGCCCTTGAAATCGAAGCGCGTATCCAGCTCGCGATTGGCCTGATCCACCGCATTGGTCAGTTCGTGCTTGTTGACTTCGGAGATCACGTCGAAGGAAGGCATGCAAAGCTCCTGCTATCTGAAAACAGCCGCCATTCTAGGGCATCGCGTCGTGCGTACTGTCGAGACGGGGGTTGGCGGTCGGTGCGCAGGCGCAGCGATAATGCGTCATGCCCACCACCCGTTCTCCGCTTCCCGCCATCGCCTGGATGGTGGCCGCCGTGGCCTGCTTCTCGCTGATGGATGCGGGCATGAAGCTGCTGTCGGCGCATTACCCACCGCTGCAGGTCACCTTGTTGCGCGGCGCCGCCTCGCTGCCGTTCGTACTGGTATGGGTGTTCGCCACCGCCGGGCCGCGTTCAATCGTGCCGGTGCGCTGGGGGCTGCATCTGCTGCGCGGGGTGCTGGGCATGGTGATGATTGGGTGCTTCGTCTACGGCCTGAAGCGCATGCCGCTGTCCACCGCCTACACGCTGTATTTCGTCGCCCCGTTGCTGGTGGCGGCGCTATCGGTGCCGCTGCTGGGCGAGCATGTGGGCCCGCGGCGCTGGACCGCCATTGGCATTGGCCTGGTCGGGGTGATCGTGGTGCTGCGCCCCGGGGTGGACGGGCTGATCTCGCTGCCCGGCCTGATGGTGCTGCTGGCGGCCACTGCCTACGCCATCGCGGCTATCACCGTGAGCCTGCTGACGCGTACCGATACCCCGCAGGCGATGGTGGTGTGGTTTTTGCTGTTCATGGCGATCGGTGCCGGCCTGCTGGCGATCCCCGGCTGGGTGCCGTTGCGGGGCGGGCACGCCTGGCTGATCGCCGGCATGGGCCTGGCCGGGGCGCTGGGGCAGATTGCGCTGACCCAGGCCTTCCTGCGCGGCGAGGCCTCGATGATCGCGCCGCTGGAATACACCGGCCTGGTCTGGGTGATCGGCTGGGATTGGCTGCTGTGGCAGACCCTGCCAGACAACTGGACCTGGACCGGCGCCGGCATCATCGTCGCCAGCGGGCTGTATTTGCTGCGGCGGGAGCGGATTCGGAAGGCGGATCGGCCGCCGCCGTTGGATAGGCCGTGAGGCGGGGATTGGGGATTGGGGATTCGCTAGAGCAACGGCAAGGCGCTTTGGCTGTTACGAATCCCCAATCCCGACTCCCAAATCCCCACCTTAGAACTCAATGGAATATCGTCCGCAAACATTGACTGATAGGCTTCACGGCCCCCCAATCGGCCACGCGCGGTGATCCAGTTTCAGCGCCTGCACAAGTCTTATTCCGTTGACGGTCGCCAGATCGTGGCGCTGCACCCGCTCGATCTGCGGATCGGCCCCGGCGAAGTGTTCGGCATCATCGGCCATTCCGGCGCCGGCAAATCCACGTTGATCCGGCTGATCAACCGGCTGGAAGAACCCAGCGGCGGGCGCCTGCTGATCGGCGACGAGGACGTCACCGCGCTGGACAGCCAGGGCCTGCGCACGCTGCGCCGCCGTATCGGCATGATCTTCCAGCACTTCAATCTGCTGTCCTCGCGCACCGTGGCCGGCAATGTGGCGTTTCCGCTGGAACTGGCCGGCACCCCGCGCGCCGAGGTCGATGCGCGTGTGGCCGAGTTGCTGGCGCGGGTGGGGCTGGAACAGCACGCCAACAAGTACCCGGCGCAGTTGTCCGGCGGGCAGAAGCAGCGCGTGGGCATTGCGCGCGCGCTGGCCACCCGGCCGCAGATCCTGCTGTGCGACGAGGCCACCAGCGCGCTGGACCCGCAGACCACCGCCTCGGTGCTGCAACTGCTGGCGCAGATCAACCGCGAGCTGGGCCTGACCATCGTGTTGATCACCCATGAGATGGACGTGATCCGCCGCGTCTGCGACCGCGTGGCAGTGCTGGACGCCGGCAAGCTGGTCGAAACCGGGCCGGTGACCGAGGTGTTTCTGCATCCGCAGCATGCCACCACGCGGCGCTTCGTCTCCGAAGCCGAGCACGTGGACGAAGCCGAGCTGCATCGCGACTTCGCTGCGGTGGGCGGGCGCATCGTGCGGCTGACCTTCCTGGGCAATGGCACCTACGAACCGGTGCTTGGCCGCATCGCGCGCGAGACCGGCGTGGACTACAACATCCTGTCCGGGCGCGTGGACCGCATCAAGGACACCCCGTACGGCCAGCTCATCGTCGCCTTGACCGGCGGCGACCATAACGCGGCACGTGCCGGCTTCGTCGCGGCTGGTGTGCAAGTGGAGGATCTACGCGTATGACTCTGTTGATCGCCGCTGCCGATGGGTTCTTCCGCAATCTCGATGCCGGCAAGTGGGGCGATATCGGCCAGGCCACGCTCGACACCTTGCTGATGCTGGCCGGCGCGCTGCCGCTGACGTTGTTGATCGGCCTGCCGCTGGGTGTGGCGCTGTTCCTGTGCGGCGCGCCCCAACTACGCCGCCGCCCGGTGCTGTACGGCGCACTCGCGGCGCTGATCAATCTGCTGCGCTCGGTGCCTTTCATCATCCTGATGATTGCGATGATTCCGCTCACGCTGATGTTGATGGGCACCTCGCTGGGCGTGCGCGGCGCGATCCTGCCGTTGGTGGTCGGCGCTGCACCGTTCTACGCGCGGCTGGTGGAAACCGCACTGCGCGAAGTGGACCGCGGGATCATCGAGGCCAGCCAGGCGATGGGCGCCACCACCTGGCAACTGGTGCTGCGTGTATTGCTGCCCGAGGCGCGCCCCGGGCTGATTGCCGGTGCCACCGTGACCACCATCGCGCTGATCGGCTTCACTGCGATGGGCGGTGCGATCGGCTCCGGCGGTCTGGGCGATGTGGCGTATCGCGAAGGCTATCTGCGCTCGCATTCGGATGTCGCGCTGGTCACCGTGATCGCCTTGCTGGTGCTGGTGCAGCTGCTGCAGATGCTGGGCGACCGGCTGGTGGCGCGTTACAGCCGGCGCTGAGGTCGGCTGCGACCGGGTGCCGCGTGGCGTGGAGGGTCACGCACGAAACATGGGCTTGCGAATCGCCGCTGCACCCGCGGTCTGCTAGGTTTACCTCTTGCGGCAGTGCCGCATTCCTCCTCCCACGGATCCCTACATGAGCACATTCGCGTTTCGTTCCCTCCTGGCTGCGGCCACGCTGGCCCTGGCCTCCTGCGGCGGTAACGGTGGCAGCAGCGGCGGTGACACGCTGACCGTGGCCGCCACCGCGGTGCCGCATGCCGAGATCCTGGAGGTGGTCGAACCGCTGCTGGCCAAGCAGGGCGTCAAGCTGGACGTGCGCGTGTTCAACGACTACGTGCAGCCCAACGACCAGGTCGTGCAGAAGCAGATCGACGTCAATTATTTCCAGACCGAGCCCTATCTGGACGCCTACAACCGCGACCGCAAGAGCCAGCTGGTGACCGTGGTCGGCGTGCATATCGAACCGTTCGGTGCGTATTCGCGCCGGTTCAAGACGCTGGCCGAACTGCCCACCGGCGCGGACGTGGTGATCCCCAACGACCCGAGCAACAACAGCCGCGCGCTGATCCTGCTCGACAAGGCCGGCGTGATCAAACTCAAGGATCCCAGCAACGCGTTGTCCAGCCAGCGCGACATCGTCGAGAACCCCAAGCAGCTGAAGTTCCGCGAGCTCGATTCGGCAATGCTGCCGCGTGTGCTCGACCAGGTCGATCTGGCGCTGATCAACACCAATTACGCACTCGACGCCGGGCTCAATCCGACCCGCGATGCGCTGGCGATCGAAAGCAAGGACTCGCCGTACGTGAACTTCCTGGTGGCGCGCCCGGACAACAAGGACGATGCGCGCGTGCAGAAGCTCGCCAAGGCCTTGACCAGCCCGGAAGTGAAGGCCTTCATCGAGCAGAAGTACAAAGGCGCGGTACTGCCGGCGTTTTAAGAGCGGTCATCAACACGGCTGTGCAGTGGCCAGGCGGGTGCGATCGGTACCCGTCGCGGCACACATTTCTCGTGCACTGCAGTTTTGAGCGCGCCGTCCACGTCCGCCTGACGTGCGCCCGCGACGTTTTGCTAACCACTGTTTGCAGCAACTGAGCATCTGATGCCACTTCTCCTCGCTATTCCGCTGGCCGTGATCATCGCTCTGGCGGTGTTCGCGGTGCTGTTTCCGTTGTCGCTGGTGCAGCGCTTCCGTGTCGGTACTGCGCGGCGACAGGCGCGTGGCTGGTTGTTGATGATCAATCTGGCCTCGGCTGCGCTCTCCAATGTGTTGTTCGTCATTTTCGCGCTGGTTGCTGCGGCGTTCTGGCCCGGCGCGATCAGCCACGCCGCATTCGGCTGGGCCTGCGGGCTGGCCTTGGGTCTGCTGGCGTTGCGATTGACCCGCTTCGAGCGCACCCAGCAGGGCCTGTTTTACCGGCCCAATCTGTGGCTGGTGCTCGCAGTGACGGCGTTGGTGGTGGTACGCGTCATCGCCGGCATGGTGCAGGGCTGGCGCAGCGCCTGGCAGGGCGTGGCCTGGCCCACGGAAGGCTGGCTCAGTCATGCCAGTCTGCTGGGCGCGGCCGGCGTATTGCTTGGTTATGCGCTCGCGTATGCCACCTTGCTGTGGTGGCGTTGGCGCAGTGCGCGCCTGCGCGGCAGCGTTTACTGGCGTTGAGCTGGCGCCTGCACGTGAGTGCATGTCGATGCTTCGCTGGCACTGGCGCCGGCGGCACTCACACTGGCACGCAGTAGGCACCGGCGCGGGAACCGCCCATCTCGCCCGGCAGTTGCACGTAGAGCGCGCGCGATTCAGTGCTCCGGAATGTGTAGAGCGCCGCGCTTTCCACGCATAAAAAAAACGGGCCTTGCGGCCCGTTTTTCTTCAACTGACACTTAGCTTGGTCGAACGTGCTTAGAAGCGCGCGCCGACACCGAAGCCGACGGTCCACGGATCCAGTTCCAGCTCGCTGCCGGTGCCCTGGCCGCCTTCGCGCAGTTCCGGACGCGAACGCATGTAGCGGGCGTCGGCACGTGCAAACCAGGTGGAGTTGATGTTCATGTCCACGCCGACGGTGCCGATGACACCCTTGGCGGTGTCCAGGCCCACGTGCTGGCCGCTGGCCGACGCCGCGTCGATCTTCTCGTTGCTGAAGTTCGACTCGTAGTAGCCCACGCCCACGAACGGACGGAACACGTTATCGGCCTGGCCGAAGTGGTACTGGCCGCTGATGGCGATCGGCTGCTGTTCGACGGTACCGACCTTGCCCACGCCATCGGCGTTGACGCGGTGGTTGAACTTGTCGGCTGCGCCCCACAGTTCAACGGCCCAGTTGTCGTTGATGTAGTAGCTGGCGCTCAGCGTCGGCGCCGGGCCGCCATCGACGTCCAGGCCCGGAGCCGGGTCGTTCTTCGGCTTGATCAGGGCCACACCGCCGACCACTGCCCAATGCTTGCCAGAGGCGCTATCGGCGCTGGTGGAAGCCGAGGAGGTGTCACCGGTGTAGGTGGTGTCTTGTGCAAATGCAGACGGCGCAAACGCAAGTGCGGATACGGCAGCCAGGCTCAGGATGGAAATGGAACGCATTGGGGGTCTCCTCGTGTTCTTGTTGGGCCCGTGGAGTGGGCCGCGCCAAAGCTATTCCTGAAAATCTGAATCCACGCCCACCCGCAGCTCGCTAAAATTTCGTTTGTTCAGCAAGTTTCCGAAGAAGGCCGTGGTTGCGACATGCAAGCTGAAAAAGACATTCACCCAGGTGCGATCGCCGTGACGAAAAACGACGTGTTGCAAGGCCTGCCAGCGCACATTCCTGGCGATTGCCGTGTCTTGGTGCTCGGTTCGATGCCCGGCAACGCCTCGCTGGACGCGGCGATGTACTACGCGCACCCACGCAATCGGTTCTGGCCGTTGATGCAGGTTTTGTTGGGTATCGATGCAAGCGCTGCATATGTCGAGTGTCTGGAGGCGTTGGCGCACTGCGGCGTCGGCGTGTGGGATGTGATCGGCCAATGCGAACGGCGCGGCAGCCTGGATACGGCCATCGTCGCTAGCAGCATCGTGGTCAATCCGTTGGCGGCGCGCCTGGCGACGCTGCCGCAGCTGCGCGCGGTGGCCTGCAATGGTGCCGCTGCGGCGCAGGCGTGGCGTCGGCACGTGCAACCGCTGTTGCCACTGCAATTGCAGGCAGTGCCGGTCTGGGCGTTGCCGTCCACCAGCCCGGCCAACGCAGCGTGGTCGTTGCAACGTTTGTGCGACGCCTGGCAGCCGTTGCGCGATGCCTTGGATTAGCGACATTGGCCAGGTATGCATCGACGTCGTGATCGAAGACATGCCCATGATCGGGACACGAGCGAGGCGCATGGTGCCGGTCGAGCGATGTGCACGCGTTTTAGCGGCTTGAACCAACGCGCATACCAACTGCAGCGCCAATTTGACCGGTTGCGGCACCGCTATCGGCCAGAAGTCATGCCAGCGTCCGGCACAGGCACGCGTCCGGCACGCGCGGGCATGCTGCACCCAATGCACAACGGAGCAGCGCGATGACGAGCAAGCACGAATTGATGATGGCGCTAGGGCTGCTGGCAGGCATGTTCGGTGTCGTGGACGCGGCAGCGGCCGAGGACCTGCACTGCGAAGTCAGCAGCGACTACGACCTCACGCTCAACCCGCGCAGCCTGATCCTGATCCGCAAATCGGGCACGCCGCAGCGCCTGGTACTGCGCCAGGGCGCGTTGTTCGTCGACGACCGCTGGGTGGCGCTGAGCGCGGACGATCGCGCCCGCTTGATCCAGTTCGAGCGCCAGACCCGCGAGGTGGTGCCGCTGGCGCAGGAGGTCGGGCGCGAAGCGGCCGATATCGCCGTCACTGCGCTGGGCGAAGTGGCAGCCGGTTTCAGCCGCACCCCGGAGGCCACCCGCACCCAGATGGCGAACGTGCGCGAGAAGATCGATACGCGCCTGAAGCAGAGCTTCAGCAAAAGCCAGCTCACCACGATCGACATCGATGACGACATCGGCGCCATGGTGGCCGAGCTGCTGCCGCAACTGATCGGCGATGTCGTCGCCGGTGCGGTGCAGTCGGCATTGACCGGTAACGATGTGCAGCTGCGGTCGCTGGATGGCGTGGAAGCGCGCATCGAGCGCCTGATTGAGCCGCAGGCACGTGCATTGCGGCCGCGCGCGCAGCAACTGTGCGAGCGGGTGGAAGCGCTCGATGGCTTGGACAATGCGCTGGCGTATCGTTTGCCCTCAGGCGAGCCACTGCAACTGTTGCGGGTCGATCGACACGCCTCGAAATGATCCGGCGCGTGCGTGCGCAAACGCTGCATCCCATCCGGCGTGCGACTTTTTCCACGGCAATGGTTGGCGCTGCGGCCCGCAGCCGGCCACAATAGGGGTTTCCCCATTCTGTTGCCGGAGTTCCCCGTATGGCCGAAATCAAGGAAGCACTTGTCCCCGATATCGGTGACTACAGCGATGTCCCGGTAATCGAGGTGCTGGTGTCGGTCGGCGATACGGTCAGCAAGGACCAGAGCCTGGTCACGCTGGAATCGGACAAGGCCACGATGGAAGTGCCCTCGTCGGTGTCCGGCGTGGTCAAGGAGATCAAGGTCAAGGTCGGCGATTCGCTGTCGCAGGGCGCGCTGGTGGCGCTGATCGAAGTGGCCGATGCCGGTGCCGAAACCGCGGCTGCCCCCGCTCCGGCGGCTGCGCCCGCTGCTCCGGCCAAGGCCGCGCCCGCGGCTGCCCCGGCGCCTGCCGCCAAGGCCGAGCCGGCTGCGCCTGCCGCATCTTCGGAAGGCGGCCTGATCGAGGCGCTTGTGCCCGACATCGGCGACTACACCGACATCCCGGTGATCGAAGTGCTGGTCGCCGTCGGCGATACCGTCGCCAAGGACCAGAGCCTGGTCACGCTGGAGTCGGACAAGGCCACGATGGAAGTGCCGTCCTCGGCCGCCGGCGTGGTCAAGGAACTCAAGGTCAAGGTCGGCGACACGCTCTCGCAAGGCCATGTGGTCGCGATCATTGCGGCCAGCGATGGCGGCGCCGGTGCGGCGCAGTCCCCGGCCAAGCCCACCACCGAGACCTCCGAAACCGCGGGCAAGGTCGAGCCGGTCGCCGTGTCCGCGGTACCGGACAAGCTGGCCCAGCGCGAGATCGCGCAGGTACAGGGCGCGCGCTCCAGCGAAGCGTCGCAGCCTGCACAGGGCGGCCAGCCGTCGGCCGGCAACCCGAGCAGCCCGCCGGTGACCTTCGATGCCGACAGCGTGCTGCCGTCCAAGGTGGCCTATGCCAGCCCGGTGGTGCGCGTGTTCGCACGCGAGCTGGGCGTGGATCTGAACCAGCTCAAGGGCAGCGAAAAGGGCGGCCGCATCACCCGCGAAGACGTGCAGCGCTTCGTCAAGGCCGCACTTAGTGGCGGCGCGCCTGCCGCGGCCGGTGCTGCGCCGGCCGGCGGTGGCAATGGGTTGAACCTGCTGGCCTGGCCGAAGGTGGACTTCAGCAAGTTCGGCGAGACTGAAACCCAGCCGCTGTCGCGCATCAAGAAGATTTCCGGTGCCAACCTGGCGCGCAACTGGGCGATGATTCCGCACGTCACCCAGTTCGAATCGGCCGACATCACCGACCTGGAAGCCTTGCGCGTGGCCCTCAACAAGGAAAACGAGAAGGCCGGCATCAAGCTGACCATGCTCGCCTTCCTGGTCAAGGCCAGCGCCGCGGGGTTGAAGAAATTCCCCGAGTTCAACGCCTCGCTCGATGCAGCCGGCGAAAACCTCACGCTGAAGAAGTACATCAACATCGGTTTCGCCGCCGACACCCCGAACGGCCTGGTCGTGCCGGTGATCCGCGACGTCGACAAGAAGGGCGTGCTGCAGATCGCGCAGGAAAGCGGCGAGCTGGCCAAGAAGGCGCGTGACGGCAAGCTCGGCCCGGCCGACATGAGCGGCGGCTGCTTCTCGATCAGCTCGCTCGGCGGCATCGGTGGTACGGCGTTCACGCCGATCATCAACGCGCCGGAAGTGGCGATCCTGGGCGTGTCCAAGTCGGCGATGCAGCCGGTCTGGAACGACAAGGAGTTCGCGCCCAAGTTGATGCTGCCGTTGTCGTTGAGCTACGACCACCGCGTCATCGACGGCGCGCTGGCCGCACGCTTCACCACCTATCTCGCCCAGGTGCTGGCCGACATGCGACGCGTCCTGCTGTGAGAGCGGCGCTGCTGACGCTCGCCCTGCTGGGCGTGTTGCCGTGCACGGCTGCGGCGGCACGCGAGTGCGAGAGCACGCTCGGGCGCGGCTGGCCGCCGGCGGTGGGCAACTACGGCACCGCGGTGACCACGCTGCTCGATGCTGGCGGCAAGCCAAGCTTGTCGTTGCTCACGCTGCCCACCCGCGGCGTGGAAAGCGGCGTCTCGCTGCTCCCTGGCAAGGACGGCGCCGACTGGACCCTGCGGCATAGCCGCGCCGACGAGCGCGTCTACAGCTGGGTCAGCCAGAGCGATCGCGGCAGCGTGCAGTTCCGCACCGAGCAGACCCCGGAAACGGTGGAAATTCCGATTCCGGCAGCGTTGGCAAAGCGCCTGGTCAGCAACTGGGCCGCCGCACTGACCCAGCTCGCACCGACCGGACGCACCGCGCCGGTGAGCGAGGGCGAGGTGGTGTCGTTCCAGGTCGATGGCGTGCGTTACAGCGGCGCGCGTCCGGGCTGCGGCGCCGGCGAGTTGCTGGTGCAGCAGGCCGCGTTGCTGATCGAAGCCAGCGAAGGCAAGGAAAAGAAGCGTGACAAGCGCTGGACCCAAATCGAATCGTCGCTGGATGAACTCCAGCAGACGCTTGCCGGCACGGCCGGTTGAGCCACAGGAGAAGCAAATGGCGGTCATTGAAATCAAGGTTCCAGACATCGGCGATTACAGCGATGTCCCCGTCATCGAAGTGCTGGTCGCCGTCGGCGACAGCGTGGTCAAGGATCAGGGCCTGGTAACGCTGGAGTCGGACAAGGCCACGCTGGAAGTGCCGTCCTCGGCTGCGGGCGTGGTCAAGGAACTCAAGATCAAGGTCGGCGACAACCTGTCCGAAGGGGCGGTCGTGCTGCTGCTGGAAACCGAAGGCGAGGCCGCCGCACCGGCTGCGCCCGCCAAGGCCGACACCAAGCCTGCGCCGGCTGCTGCAGCACCGGCCGCCGCGCCGGGCAGCAAGCCGCCGGTGACGCCCTCGCATCGCGCCCCGGCCGAGCCGGCGCCGTCCAAGCCGGCGCTGGCCAGCGGCAAGCCGGCCGATATCGAATGCAAGATGGTGGTGCTCGGCGCCGGCCCCGGCGGCTACACCGCCGCGTTCCGCGCCGCCGACCTCGGCCTGGACACCGTGCTGATCGAGCGCTACGCCAGCCTGGGCGGGGTCTGCCTCAACGTCGGCTGCATCCCGTCCAAGGCGCTGCTGCATGCCGCCGCGGTGATCGATGAAGTGGCGCATGCCGGCGATTTCGGCGTGGACTTCGGCCAGCCCAAGATCACCCTGGACAAGCTGCGCGAGTACAAGGAAAAAGTGGTCGGGAAGCTCACCGGCGGCCTGGCCAGCATGGCCAAGCAACGCAAGGTGCGCACCGTCACCGGTGTGGCCAGCTTCGTCTCGCCCAACGAGCTGGAGATCGTCGGCGACGACGGCAAGACCCAGTTGCTGCGCTTCGAGCACTGCATCATCGCCGCCGGCTCGCAGGCGGTGAAGTTGCCGAACTTCCCGTGGGACGACAAGCGCGTGATGGACTCCACCGACGCGCTGGAGCTGCACGACATCCCCAAGACCCTGCTGGTGGTCGGCGGCGGCATCATCGGCCTGGAAATGGCCACGGTGTACAGCGCGCTGGGCAGCAAGGTCACCGTGGTCGAGTTCATGGACCAGCTGATGCCGGGCGCCGACAAGGACCTGGTCAAGCCGCTGGCCGACCGCCTGAAGAAGCAGGGCGTGGACGTCTATCTCAAGACCAAGGCCACCGACGTCAAGGCCGACTCCAGCGGCATCACGGTGTCGTTCGAAGCCGCGACCGAAGGCGAAAAGCCGGGTCTGCAAGCGACCGCCTACGATCGCGTGCTGGTCGCTGTGGGCCGCACGCCCAACGGCAAGAAGATCGGCGCCGACAAGGCCGGCGTCACCGTCACCGAGCGCGGCTTCATCCCGGCCGATCGGCAGATGCGCACCAACGTGCCGCATATCTTCGCCATCGGCGACATCGTCGGTAACCCGATGCTGGCGCACAAGGCCACCCACGAAGGCAAGCTGGCCGCCGAAGTGGCTGCCGGCGAGAAGAAGGAATGGGTGGCGCGGGTGATTCCGTCGGTTGCCTATACCAACCCGGAAATCGCCTGGGTCGGCGTCACCGAAACCGAAGCCAAGGCCAAGGGCCTGAAGGTCGGCGTGGCCAAGTTCCCGTGGGCCGCCAGTGGCCGCGCAATCGGCATCGGTCGCACCGAAGGCTTCACCAAGCTGATCTTCGATGAAGAAACGCATCGCGTGATCGGTGGCGCCATCGTCGGCGTGCATGCCGGTGATCTGCTGGCCGAAATTGGTCTGGCCATCGAAATGGGCGCGGAGGCCGAAGACATCGGCCACACCATCCACGCGCATCCGACCCTGAGCGAATCGGTCGGCATGGCCGCCGAAGTCTACGACGGTACCATCACCGACCTGTACATCCCGAAGAAGAAGTAAGCCGCGCACATTGCGTGCAGTGCCAACGACGCCCCGCCTTGCGCGGGGCGTCGTCGTTTGGGCGTCGTGGTGTTGATCGCACAGCAAGCCCGTTGGATTCCCAGGCCATCGAGGATCCAGATCAGGTAGACGTGCGGCGCGACAGCGTGGGTGAGATGCCGTTGGCCGATTATGCGTGCGTCGCCGCGCACCTCTGCCCAACGCCATAGCGGCGCATTCGGCACATGGAAAAATGCAAAAGGCCCGCAAAAAGCGGGCCTTTTGGGTTCAACGGTGGGTGTAACTCAGAACGCGAACGTCACGCCTGCAACCGGGCCCTTGAACTCCTGCTTCAAACCGATCAGGCCATCGCTGCCGCGCTGGTCGACATCGAGCTTGAACCAGTCGTAGCCGGCGAACAGACCGAAGTTCTTGGTGAAGCGATATTCGGCAATCGCGTTGGCGCGGCTCAGGTCGCCCTTGTAATCGTCGAAGTTGCCCCAGCTGGTGTTGAGGTACTGACCCTGCACGTTGAACAGCCAATGCTCGCTCGGACGCGCGGTGAAGCGGATACCGACCACCGGCGCAACGCCGTCGGCCTTCTCGTTCAACACGTCGCCGCTGAACACGCTACCCAGATCGGCATAGGCGTTGGCTTCGACCTTGGCGTATTCGGCACCGAGCTGCAGGCCCAGGCTGAATTCCGGCGAATCGATGACCGAGTAGTCATACACCAGGGTGGCGACCTGATACTTCAGCTCACCCTTGATGAAGCTGCCCGTCGGCACGGTGATGCCGCCGCCGCTCAGATCCTGGGTCAGGGTCTCGCGGCGATCCTTGTCGTACTTGAAGTAATCGAAGATCAGGCGCTGACGGGTGCTGATGCGGAACACGCCATCGATGCGCGGCTCCCATTCCTTGCCGCCGAGCTTGAAATCTTCATTGACCGACACGTTGTTGCCTGCCACCAGCGTGTTGCCACGGATGGTGTTGTCGTTGTCGACGTTCATCGCACCGAGACGAATCTGGAAGCGATCATCGGTGTCTTCGGCATGGGCAGGCGCGGCATAAGCGGCAGCCAGTACGCACGGGATGACCAGTGCGAGAAGGTGTTTCATGGGGAGCTCCATAGTTCTAAGAGAGGCAGGCAACCGACCTGTGGCGCGCACTATCGATAAAATGGTGTCGTTCACAAGTGAACGAGCTGTCGATTCGATGTGAAGGCCTAAATAGCAATCGGACAAAACGGTCCGGTGCCGCGGGCAGTTCGACTTTCGTCATGCGCCGCGCAATCGAGGCGCCAATAACGAAACGATGCGGCTGGTATCGCGCCAGGAACGCGTCGATTGGACCGCCGATGGGAAGGTCGCAGGGTGCGACAAAATGCGTAAAAAGCAGGAGCCCCGGTCTCCCAGGGCTCCTAGACGCAGCCTGCGGCAGTACCTTTCGACGAGGATGTGCAGGCCTCGTAGGTTATGACCGCCTGTTTGTGGCAAAGTTCCCACCCGTTGCCGCAGCACCTGTATGGTGCGCCGCAGCAGCCAGTGACTTCTGCCGGTTGTCTCGCAATTTGTCCCATTGCTATACTTTCGCGGCTCGACGAGGCGCATCTGCGCTTCCCACTCATTCACACGTAAGGTAACCGTAGTGCTGAACTCCGTTGACGCGGGTCGGCGGTTGATGCTGCGCGCTGCGGTATATCCGCTTGCCGCTGTAGCTATAACCAGTCTGGGGTTGCTGTTGGTCGGTCCCCGTTACGCTGCCGGTCTGGCGTTGACCGGATTTGCGACAGTACTGGGCGGCTGGGTCGCAGCACGGACTGCGCTAGGGGGCGGGATCCAGGCGGCAGGTATAGCCATGGTCCGGTTGATCCTGGCGATGGTGTTGAAGTGGGTATTGGTTTTCGTGGCGCTGGCGCTTGGCTTCGGCCTGTGGCGGCTGCCTCCTCTGGCTTTGTTGGCGGGTATCGCCATCGGGCTGATTTTTCAGATTCTGGCTCTGGCCAGGCGTTGATTCGAACTTAAAGGGCTCCGGACACATGGCGGGCGAGGCAGCAACACCTACCTCCTATATCCAGCATCACTTGCAGAACCTGATCTATCCGGTTCGCGAGGGTGGCGGTACGTTTTGGACCATTCACGTCGACACCCTGGTCATGGCCGTGTTGATGGGCCTGGTGATGGTCGTCGGCTTCTGGACCGCGACCCGCAATGCCACCGCCGGCGTGCCGGGTAAGTGGCAGGCGTTCGTGGAAATCTGCCTGGAGTTCGTCGACCGGCAGGCCAAGGACACCTACCACGGCACCAGCAAGCTGGTGACCCCGATCGCGATCACGATCTTCTTCTGGATCCTGTTGATGAATCTCATCAAGATGATCCCGGCCGACTTCATCGCCATCCCGCTGGGCTGGGCCGGCATCCACGCCTGGAAGCCGGTGCCGACCGCCGACGTCAATGCCACCTTGGGCATGTCGATCAGCGTGTTCTTCCTGATGATCTTCTTCTCGCTGCGCTCCAAGGGCGTGGGCGGCATGACCAAGGAATTCCTGACGGCGCCGTTCGGCAAGTGGATGATGCCGTTCAACCTGCTTTTGAACATCGTCGAGTGGCTGAGCAAGCCGATTTCGTTGGCGATGCGACTGTTCGGCAACATGTTCGGCGGCGAGATCGTCTTCCTGCTGATCTGGGTGCTGGGCGGTGCGGGCATCGCCGGCATGGTTGCTGGCGGCGTATTCGGCCTCGGCTGGATGCTGTTCCACCTGTTGGTGATTCCGCTGCAGGCCTTCATTTTCATGATGCTGTCGATCGTGTATCTGAGCCTTGCCGAAGACAGTCACTGAGTTTGCTGCACCCTTCATCTGCTTCATCCCGATTCATCCATCACCCTTAGAAACTTTCGTTCGGAGATCACCATGTACCTCGCCGTCCTGACCAACCTCGCTCAAGTCCAGAGCTCCACCGTCCTCGCCGTCGGCATCATGATCGGCCTGGCCGCGCTGGGTGCCGGCCTCGGTCTGGCCATCATGGCTGGCAAGTTCCTGGAATCTGCCGCGCGCCAGCCGGAACTGATCCCGGTGCTGCAGGTCCGCATGTTCATCACCGCCGGCCTGATCGACGCCGCGTTCATCATCAGCGTCGCTGTCGGCCTGCTGTTCGCCTTCGCCAACCCGCTGGCCCAGGTGTTCATCGAGCGTCTGTCGCAGGCTGCTGGCTGATCCAGCGGTAGCAGGATGTGGAGGCAGCCGCGTGCGGTTGTCTCCGCGGATGAAGGTCGGAAAGCGTCGCCATGCGGCGGCGCTTTCACCCCTAAAGAGCGATTGAGCGACCCATGGACATCACCCTTACCATCTTTGCCCAGGCGCTGGCCTTCGCCGGTCTGATCTGGATCGTCGCGACCAAAATCTGGCCGCCGCTGCTGCAGGCGATCGAAGAGCGTCAGCAAAAGATCGCTGAAGGTCTGGCTGCGGCCGATCGGAGTCAGAAGGATCTGGCGCAGGCGCAGGAAAAGGTCAACGAAGCACTGAAGGACGCACGCACCAAGGCCAACGAGATCATCGATCAGGCCCATGCGCGCGCCAACCAGATCATCGAAGCGGCCAAGCACGAGGCAATTGCCGAAGCCAACCGTCAGAAGGATCTGGCGCAGACCGAGATCGACGCATCTGCCACCCGTGCCCGCGAAGAACTGCGCAAGCAGATCTCGGTGCTGGCGGTCAGCGGTGCCGAGAAGCTGCTCAAGCGCGAAATCGATGCCAACGCCCACAAGGCGCTGCTCGACGAGCTGGCGGCGGAGATTTAATCGATGAGCCAGGCCCTCACACTTGCCCGTCCCTACGGCCGTGCCGCGTTTGCGATCGCGCGTGAGGGCGGTACCTTCGCACTCTGGTCCGATGCGCTGGCGTTCTCGGCGCAGGTGGCCGGCGACCCGCGCGTGGCTGCATTGCTGCTCAACCCGGCCTTGCGCCAGGAACAGGCAGTGACGTTGCTGGCGCCGCCAACGGCGAGCGAAGACTATCTGCGCTTTCTTGGCCTGCTGGCCGATGCGCAGCGCCTGTCGGTGCTGCCGGAAATCGCAGGCTTGTACGAACAGCTGCGTGCCGAGGCCGAACATGTCGTCAAGGCGACGGTGACCTCGGCAACTGAAATGACCGCGACCGAGCTGGACACGATCGCTGCTGCGCTGAAGAAGCGTTTTGGCCGCGAGGTGGACATCACCACCGCGGTGGATGCTTCGTTGATCGGCGGCGCGGTGATCGACACCGGCGACGTGGTCATCGACGGCTCGCTGAAGGGCAAGCTCGCGCGTCTGCAAAGCTCGCTCGCCCACTGAATTCACATAAACGCATGGCCCTCGCGGCCGGCACCTAGGACTGAACGATGGCAACCACGCTCAACCCCTCCGAAATCAGCGACCTGATCAAGACCCGCATCGAGACGGTCAAGCTGTCCGCGGAGTCGCGCAACGAAGGCTCCGTGACCAGCGTGTCCGACGGCATCGTGCGCATCTTCGGCCTGGCCGACGTGATGCAGGGCGAAATGATCGAACTGCCCAACAACACCTTCGCGCTTGCGCTGAACCTGGAGCGCGATTCGGTCGGCGCCGTGGTGCTGGGCGATTACGAGAACCTGCGCGAAGGCGACGTGGCCAAGACCACCGGCCGCATCCTGGAAGTGCCGGTCGGTCCGGAGCTGCTCGGTCGCGTGGTCAACGCACTGGGCGAGCCGATCGACGGCAAGGGCCCGCTGGGCGCGACCCAGACCGCACCGGTGGAGCGTGTTGCGCCGGGCGTGATCTGGCGCAAGTCGGTCGACCAGCCGGTGCAGACCGGTTACAAGTCGGTCGATGCGATGATCCCGATCGGCCGAGGCCAGCGCGAGCTGGTCATCGGCGACCGCCAGACCGGCAAGACCGCGCTGGCGATCGATGCGGTGATCAACCAGAAGGGCACCGGCATCAAGTGCGTGTACGTGGCGATCGGCCAGAAGGCCTCGACCGTTGCCAACATCGTGCGCAAGCTCGAAGAGAACGGCGCGCTGGCGCACACCGTGGTGGTGGCGGCGACCGCGTCCGAATCGGCCGCGATGCAGTACATCAGCCCCTACGCCGGCTGCACCATGGGCGAATACTTCATGGACCGCGGCGAAGACGCGCTGATCGTGTACGACGATCTGTCCAAGCAGGCCGTGGCCTACCGCCAGATCTCGCTGCTGCTCAAGCGCCCGCCGGGTCGCGAAGCCTATCCGGGCGACGTGTTCTATCTGCATAGCCGCCTGCTCGAGCGCGCTGCGCGCGTGTCCGAGGAATATGTGGAAAAGTTCACCAACGGTGCGGTGACCGGCAAGACCGGTTCGCTGACCGCGCTGCCGATCATCGAAACGCAGGCTGGCGACGTCTCTGCATTCGTGCCGACCAACGTGATTTCGATCACCGACGGCCAGATCTTCCTGGAAACCGACCTGTTCAACGCCGGTATCCGTCCGGCCGTGAACGCCGGTATCTCGGTGTCGCGCGTCGGTGGTGCGGCCCAGACCAAGATCATCAAGAAGCTGTCCGGCGGCATCCGTATCTCGCTGGCGCAGTACCGTGAGCTGGCTGCGTTCGCGCAGTTCGCCTCGGATCTGGACGAAGCCACCCGCAAGCAACTCGAGCGCGGTCAGCGCGTCACCGAGCTGATGAAGCAGAAGCAGTACGCGCCGATGTCCATCGCCAACCAGGCGCTGTCGATCTATGCCGTCAACGAGGGCTACCTCGATGAAGTGCCGGTCAACAAGCTGCTGGCGTTCGAAGAAGGCCTGCACGCCCACTTCGCCAACACCCAGGGTGAGCTGATCTCCAAGATCAACACCACCGGCGGTTGGGACAACGACATCGAAGCCGGCTTCAAGAAGGGCATCGAAGAGTTCAAGACCACCGGTAGCTGGTAAGTCAGTAGCCGGGATTTGGGATTGGGCAGTCGGGATTCGTAAGAGCGGTGGTTCGGGGGCTTAGGCCACTCGAAGCACCACTTGCGAATCTCCAGATTCAGGTATTCGGGAGTCGTGGTGCGGGATGCGGGAGGCTTTGGCCAATCCCGAATCACCCATCCCGAATCCCACCAGCGAAGCGAGCGAGCAATGGCAGGCGGACGCGAAATCAAAACCAAGATCAAGAGCGTGCAGAACACCCGCAAGGTGACGCGCGCGCTCGAAATGGTCTCGGCCTCCAAGATCCGCAAGGCGCAGGACCGCATGAAGACCTCGCGTCCCTACGCGCAGGCCATGAAGCAGGTGATCGGGCATCTGGCGCAGGCCAGTACCGACTATCAGCATCCGTTCCTGATGGAGCGTGCGCAGGTCAAGCGGGTCGGCTACATCGTGATCTCTTCCGACCGCGGCCTGGCCGGCGGTCTGAACAACAACCTGTTCCGCAAGATGCTGGGCGAAGTGCGCCCGTGGCAGGAGCAGGGCGCCGAGATCGACGTGGTGACCATCGGTCAGAAGGCCTCGGCGTTCTTCCGCCGCATCAAGGTCAACATGGTCGGCAGCGTCACCCACCTGGGCGACAGCCCGCACATCGAGCAGTTGATCGGTGTGATCAAGGTGATGCTGGATGCCTTCACCGAAGGCAAGGTCGATCGCGTGTATCTGGTCTACAACCGCTTCGTGAACACGATGACGCAGAAGGCCAGCTTCGATCAGCTGCTGCCGCTGCCGGCCGCCGAACACAAGGTGGCCCATCACGATTGGGATTACCTGTACGAACCCGATGCCGCCAGCGTGCTGGAGCACGTGATGACGCGTTACATCGAGTCGCTGGTGTACCAGGCCGTGCTGGAAAACGTGGCCTCCGAACATGCCGCGCGCATGGTGGCGATGAAGGCCGCCAGCGACAATGCCAACAAGATGATCGGCACCTTGCAACTGGTTTACAACAAGGCGCGTCAGGCGGCGATCACCCAGGAAATTTCGGAAATCGTCAGCGGCGCGGCCGCGGTATAGGCACGGCCGGGATTGGGGATTCGGGATTGGTAGGAGCGCAGCGGATGGCGCCCTTGCGAATCCCCAATCACGAATCCCAGATCACAAAATTCCACGAGATGGCATCTGCCACTCGGACAGAACAAAGCTAACCGGAGCAGCAAAATGAGTCAGGGCAAGATCGTTCAGATCATCGGCGCGGTCGTCGACGTCGAATTCCAGCGCCATGAAGTGCCGAAGGTCTATCACGCGTTGAAGGTCGAAGGCACCGAAATCACCCTGGAAGTGCAGCAGCAGCTCGGCGATGGCGTGGTGCGCACGATTGCGCTCGGCTCCACCGACGGCCTGAAGCGCAACCTGCTGGCCACCAATACCGAGCGTGCGATTTCGGTGCCCGTCGGCGCCGGCACGCTGGGCCGCATCATGGACGTGCTGGGTCGCCCCATCGACGAAGCCGGCGACGTGCAGGCCTCGGACCATTGGGAAATCCACCGCGCTGCACCGTCGTACGAAGACCAGTCCTCCAGCACCGAGTTGCTGGAGACCGGCATCAAGGTCATCGACCTGATGTGCCCGTTCGCCAAGGGCGGCAAGGTCGGCCTGTTCGGCGGTGCCGGCGTCGGCAAGACCGTCAACATGATGGAACTGATCAACAACATCGCCAAGGCGCACTCGGGTCTGTCCGTGTTCGCCGGCGTGGGCGAGCGTACCCGTGAGGGCAACGACTTCTACCACGAGATGAAAGACTCCAACGTGCTGGACAAGGTCGCGATGGTGTACGGCCAGATGAACGAGCCGCCGGGCAACCGTCTGCGCGTTGCGCTGACCGGCCTGACCATGGCCGAGTACTTCCGCGACGAGAAGGACGAGAACGGCAAGGGCAAGGACGTGCTGCTGTTCGTGGACAACATCTACCGCTACACGCTTGCCGGTACCGAAGTGTCCGCGCTGCTCGGCCGCATGCCGTCGGCAGTGGGCTACCAGCCGACCCTGGCCGAAGAAATGGGCGTGCTGCAGGAGCGCATCACCTCGACCAAGAGCGGTTCGATCACCTCGATCCAGGCCGTGTACGTGCCTGCGGACGACCTGACCGACCCGTCGCCGGCGACCACCTTCGCCCACCTGGATTCGACCGTCACGCTGAGCCGTAACATCGCCTCGCTGGGTATCTACCCGGCCGTGGATCCGCTGGATTCCACCAGCCGCCAGATGGACCCGCTGGTGATCGGCCACGAGCATTACGACACCGCCCAGCGCGTGCAGCAGACCTTGCAGAAGTACAAGGAACTGAAGGACATCATCGCGATCCTGGGCATGGACGAGCTGAGCGAAGAAGACAAGCAGTCGGTATCGCGCGCACGCAAGATCGAGCGCTTCTTCAGCCAGCCCTTCCACGTGGCCGAAGTGTTCACCGGCTCGCCGGGCAAGTACGTCTCGCTGAAGGACACCATCCGCGGCTTCAAGGCGATCTGCGACGGCGAATACGACCACCTGCCGGAGCAGGCGTTCTACATGGTCGGCAGCATCGAAGAAGCCGTCGAGAAAGCCAACAAGATGAGCGCCAAGGCGTAATAGCCGGGATTTGGCACGGGATTTGGTACGGCGGTGAGCGGGGTGCGGAGACGAGGTGAGTGGGCACAGTGAAAGCTGCGGTTGCCAATCCCGAATCTCCAATCCCCAATCCCCGCCTCACAAGGTAAGTCACCATGAGCACTATCCGTTGCGACATCGTCAGCGCCGAGAAGGAAATCTTCCACGGTGAGGCGACGCTGGTCGTGGCCACCGGCGAGTTGGGCGAGCTGGGCATTGCGCCCAAGCACGCGCCGCTGATCACGCGCCTGAAGCCGGGCAAGGTGGTGGTCACCACCGCCAGCGGCGAGCAGTTGGACTTCGCCATTTCCGGCGGCATCCTGGAAGTGCAGCCGCAGGTGGTGACCGTGTTGGTCGACACCGCGGTGCGTGCCCAGGACATCGATGAAGCCGCGGTACGCAAGGTCAAGGAAGAGGCCGAACGTCTGCTGGCCAACCGTGGCGACGCGGTGGATGTGGCGGAAGCGCAGCGTCGGTTGGCCGAGGCGACCGTGCAGTTGCAGGCGCTGGAGCGCTTGCGTCGTACGCTGAAGCACTAAACGCACGATGGCGTGCGCCCTCGCGGCGCGTGCAAGCGTGACAACAGATCTACAGCCACACGCAGGTGTGGCACTGGAAACGCCGACCATCGTGTCGGCGTTTTCGTTTTTGGAGATGCGCCTGCGTGGCGCAGCCCACCTGTACCGGGGGAGCAGGCACACTGCGTGCCTTGCGCGATGCCGCCTGCTGCAGGCGGCGCGGCCTCTCACCCATGCACGTTGAGGAACACCCAATGACCCGCACGATCGATGGCTTTCGCAGTTACGCACTGACCGGCCTGCTGGCCGTCGCACTGCTGGGTTGCGCACTGCCGGCGCGTAGCCAGCCGCCGCTGGATCCGTTGCTGGATCGCATCGTGCAGCGCAATGCGATCGGCGATGCGGTGGCGCTGAGCAAGTGGGACAGCGGCAAGCCGGTGCTGGATCAGACCCGCGAGGCGGCGGTGCTGCAGAGCGTGCGCGATCAGGCCGCTGCGCACGGGCTGGATGCCGAGGATGCGGCGCGGTTCTTTGCAGCGCAGATCGAGGCCAACAAGGCAGTGCAGTACGCACTGTTGAATCACTGGCGCGAACGCGGACGCGCGCCGGACACCGCACGTCCGGATCTGGCGACGTTGCGTGTGCGTCTGGATCGGCTGCAAGGCGAATTGCTCGATGCATTGGCCGACGTTGCACCCTTGCGCGCAGCGCCCGGGTGCCCGGCCAGCACCGCGCGTGCAGCAGCGCATTACGCGGCGCAATGGCAACTGGATGCGCTGCATCGCGCCGCACTGGTGCGCAGCCTGGGCGATTTCTGCCACTGAACCCCGCACCGCCACCAGCACCCAGGTGCCGATCGTCCCCTCAGGAGGGGGACGCTCTACCGAGCACGCGATCAGCGATGCGCTAAACGTGTATTGGCTGATCTGCACCTGGCGGCGACATGGATCGCGATTTCTTCAGCCGAAAGCAGCAGCGTCTTCGGTCACTGCGTTAGCGTCAGTGCGCTCGCTCAGCGATACACCACATGCCGGCCAAGAAAAAACGACACGATCGCCAACCCGCCTTCCACCAGCGGTTTGGCCAGCCAGGCCTGACGCAGGCCGAGCAGATCCACCGTCGCCGACAGCAGCCAGGTGCTGATCAGTGTGAGCACCAGCCACATCACCGCAAAGCGGCGGAAGCGCTGCCAGCCCAGACGTGCACCACCTTCCTTGGCGAAGGTGTAGCGGCCGTTGAGCCAGAAGCCAAGCACTGCACCGCTGATGCGCCCGAGCAGATTGGCAGGTACTGTCGGCATGCCCGCCGCAGTGGCGGCAATGAAGATGCCGCAATCCACAGCCAATTGCAGGGCGCCAATCAGGGTGAACTGGCTGCCTTGGCGGAACAGACTCATGCGGGCCGGGTGATCGTGAGAGGGCGCTCATGCTAACGGCAGCGGCGCTTAAAAATCGTAATCACCAAAAGACGGCGATGCGGTAACGACGCGCTGCCGAGACAGCGACTAGAATTTGTCCATCTCACGTTTTGGAACGCTTCGATGACTTTGCCCCTGCACGTCGTGATCCTGGCCGCGGGAGAGGGCAAGCGCATGCGCTCGTCCCTGCCCAAGGTGCTGCAGCCGCTTGCCGGCCAGCCGATGCTGGCGCACGTGATCGCCACTGCGCGGCAGTTGCAGCCAGCCGCGATCCATGTGGTGTACGGGCACGGTGGTGAGCAGGTGCAGGCGGCGTTCGCTGCGCAAAGCGATCTGCACTGGGCCGAGCAACGTCAGCAACTGGGCACCGGGCATGCGGTGCAGCAGGCGATGCATGCGATTCCGGACGCAGCCACGGTGCTGGTGTTGTACGGCGATGTGCCGCTGATCCAGTCCAACGACTTGCTGCAACTGCTGCACGCACCCGGGCGCATGGCGGTGCTGGTGGCCGATGTGCCCAATCCCAGCGGTTACGGCCGCATCCTGCGCGATGCCGAAGGCAAGGTCGCCGCGATCGTCGAGCAGAAGGATGCCAACGACGAGCAGCGCCGCATCCGCACCATCAACACCGGCATCCTCACCGCCGAGTCCACGGCGCTGCGTCGTTGGCTGAGTGGTTTGTCGAACCAGAATGCGCAGGGCGAGTTCTACCTCACCGATGTGTTTGCCAGCGCTGCGGCCGATTTCACCCCGGCCGACATGGTGCATGTGAGTGATCCGCAGGATGTGGAAGGTGCCAACGACCTGTGGCAACTCGCGCTACTGGAGCGCGCCTGGCAGACACGTGCGGCACGTGCGCTGTGCCTGCGGGGCGTGCGCATGGCCGACCCGGCGCGCGTGGAGCAACGCGGCACGGTGACAGTGGGCAATGACGTGCAACTGGATATCGATGTGATTCTGGAAGGCGAGGTGACGCTGGGCGATGGCGTGGTGATCGGCCCGTTCGTACGGCTACGCGATGTCACGCTTGGTGCCGGTACGCAGGTGCGCGCGCACTGCGATCTGGAAGGCGTGGTGACCGAGGGCGCAGCGATGATCGGCCCGTTCGCGCGGCTACGTCCCGGCACCGTGCTTGCCGATGGCGTGCATATCGGCAATTTCGTCGAGACCAAAAAGGTCACGATGGGCGTGGGCAGCAAGGCCAACCATCTGACCTATCTGGGCGATGCGGTGATCGGCAGCAAGGTCAACATCGGCGCCGGCACCATCACCTGCAACTACGACGGGGTGAACAAGTCGCAGACCACCATCGGCGATGGCGCGTTTGTCGGCTCCAACAGCGCGTTGGTGGCACCGATCGCCATCGGCGCCATGGCCAACATTGGCGCGGGCTCGGTGATCACCCGCGATGCGCCTGCCGGCCAGCTCAGCGTGGCGCGTGCGCGTCAGACCGTGATCGAAGGCTGGGAGCGTCCGACCAAGAAATAGCGGTGGGTGCATGCGGCTTGGTCGTCGTACTGCACCGCATGCTGCACCTGCGCTGTGCAGTGACGATACTGGCAGACCACCCACGTCGCCAACGATTACGAGGTGCCCAATGCAAACGCGACGCTATGCACTGCTGTTGATGGTGTTCTTGGCAGCGCTGCTACCAGGGGCGGTATCCGCACAGACCTTTCGGCTGTATCTGGCGCCGGATGGCAGCGACGCCGCTGCGGGCACCAGTGCCTCGACGGCGTTGCGTAGTTTGAGTGCCGCCCAACAACGCTTGCTCGAACGGCGGCCTACCGGCGCGGTAGATGTGGTGATTGCCGCAGGCACGTATCTGCGGCAGTCGGTGCAATGGACATTCACCAACGGCGCGTCCATTCGCTTCATCGCAGCATCCGATGCCGCCACGCCACCGTGGTTCGATGGACGCGGTGGCGCGACCTGGTTCACGCTGAAGGGCGGCGCCAATGCCGCCACGCGGCTGACCTTTGCCGGTTTGAAAGTCAGCAATTACTGGATGGCAATGGATCTGGGCAGCAGCAAACGCAGCCAGGACGGCAACAGCGGCAACGTGATTCGCAACATGAGCTTCGAGCGGATCGGCGGCATCCATGGCAGCAGCAGCGAAGCGGCGTATTCATTCGCGGCGATCCGCTTGCAGAATTCGCGCGACAACCGCATCGAACGCAATCGCTTCGTGTCCATCGAAAACGACACCAAGACCTCGGGCTTCATCCATGCGCTGTATCTGGCGCGTCACTCCTCCGGCAATCGCATCGAAGGCAATACGTTTACCGACGTCAACGGCGATGCGGTGCGTACCCGCGATGCTTCGGACAACACCTACGTGAGTGCCAACCGTTTCGTCCGGGCCGGCAAGTACGCGGCGTTTTCGGACTGGATCAAACCCGACGGCGAATGTCCCTCGCAAGGCGGGCAGTTCTTCGACAACACGGTGGGGGCTGGCTATTACGGCGCGATCGACGCCACGCGAACGACGGGTGCAGACGATGCCTGTGGTGCGTTGAAGAAACCGCGAATCGAAGAGCGCGGGACGCTTCGCGGCGACTGAAAGCCGTTATCAAACGGTTGCTCGCTACAGCTTGCAGCGAACTAACCGGCCACCGCAGACGGCAGCAACAAGGTGACGCATAACCCGCCGTGTTCGCGATTGTGCAGCGAGATGCGTCCGCCGTGGGCTTCGGCGATCTCGCGGGTGAGCGCAAGTCCGAGCCCGGTGCCGTTGCGCTTGGTCGAGTAGAACGGCATCAGTGCGTTATGCAGCACGGCCTCGTTCATGCCGTTGCCGCGGTCCAGCACTTCGATGCGCAGCCACTGCGGCACGCGGGTCACGCGCACAGCGACGTCGCTGTTGGGTGGCTGCGCCTCGCTGCAGGCCTCGTGTGCATTTTTGAGCAGGTTGAGCAATGCCTGCTCGATCTGCGCCGCATCGATGCGACTGGAGACATCCGCCAGCGCGCCTTGCAGCTGAAACGGAATCTGTTGCCGCAAGCGCCCCAGAAACGGCGCCCATTCGATGGTCTGCAGCTGCGGCTGCGGCAACTTGGCAAAGCGTGCGTAGCCTCGGATGAAGCCTTCTAGATGGCGTGCGCGTTCTTCGATGGTTTCGAACACGATGCCGAGCCGATCGGTGCGTTCGCGACGCAGCAACTCGGCGCCGGAATGTGCCAACGAGGCGATCGGTGCAAGCGAGTTGTTCAACTCGTGGCTGATCACACGGATCACCTTCTTCCAGGTCTGCACTTCCTGGCGGCGCAGTTCGTTGGTCAAGGTGCGGATCAACAACAGCTCGTGGCCGCGTCCGTTGAGATGAAAACTGCGGCGGGAGAGGTGATAGATCTGCTCGTCGTCTTCGTCATCGCCGTCTTCGCGTACTGCGAACAGACAATCGCCGCCGCGTGCCAAGGCATCACGCAATTCGTTCGGCATGCGGCCGAGCACGTCGTCCAGATGCTGGCCTTCGAGTTTGCGGCCGTCATGCAGCAGCTTGCGCGCAGCGTTGTTGGAGAAACCAATACGGCGCACGCCATCGCCACCGGCCACCACCAGCAGCATCGCCACCGGGGTGTTTTGCAACATGGTGTCGAGCATCAATTCGCGCTGCACCAGATTGCGCCGTTGCGCGCGCAGTACCTCGCCAAGTTCTGCGTGCGCCTGCACCAGTTGCGCCAGTTCGTCGGTGCCGCGCCAGTACACGCCGAAATTGTATTCGCCATCGCGGTAGCTGCTGGTGGTGCCGGCCAGTGCGCGGAACAGCGAGCGCATCGGCGCAGTGGCGCGGCTGAGGCTGAACCACATCGCCGACAACAGGAGCACCGCCGAGAGCGCCGCGACTTGCCAGCCACGGTCCAGCCAGTACGCGGTGAACCACGGCAACGCGGCCGCTAGCGCCAGCACCGGCAACAGCCGCAAAAACAGGGAAAATGTGAAAGAACGCTGCCACATGCCGGGGATCATTCCGAAGTAATGCCGTAGCGGTCCATGCGCCGATACAGCGCCTGTCGGCTCAGGCCCAGCTCGGCGGCAGCCTGGGCGATGACGCCTTGTGCGCGCGCCAGTGCCTGTTCGATGCGGGCACGATCCGGCTCGCCTGCAGCCGGCGCAACCGGGCGCGGCGCGGCAGCGCGTGGCAAGTTCAGATCGCTGGCTTCGATACGCACACCTTGCGCGAGCAGGGACGCGCGTTGCAGCACGTTGCGCAACTCGCGCACGTTGCCGGGCCATGCGTGCCGCTGCAGCGCATCGCGCGCCTGCGTGGACAGTGGTTTATTGCCGGCCAGAAAATGCTCGGCCAACGGCCCGATATCGCCGGGGCGTTCGGCCAGTGCCGGCAGCGCGATTTCCACCGTGTTGAGGCGGTAGTACAGATCTTCGCGGAAGCTGCCCTCGCGGATCATCGCTTGCAGATCGGCATTGGTGGCGCTGATCACGCGCACCTTGGCATGCCGTTCGCGGTTGGAGCCCAGACGCTCGTAGCGGCCGGTTTCCAGCACGCGCAGCAGCTTCATCTGCCCGGCCAACGGCAGGTTGCCGATTTCGTCGAGAAACAGCGTGCCGCCATCGGCGGCTTCGAACTTGCCTTCGCGCGCCTTGTTGGCACCGGTATAGGCGCCGGCCTCGGCGCCGAACAATTCGGCTTCGATCAATTCACCCGGCAATGCGCCGCAGTTGAGCGCAATGAACGGGCCATGTTTGGCCGGCGAGTTGGCCTGGATGATCTCGGCGATCTTCTCCTTGCCGCTACCGTTGGGGCCGGTGATCAGCACCGGCAGGTCCGAGCGTGCGACCTGGCAGGCGAGCGCGATCGCGCGTTCGCTGGCGGGGTCGGCGAACACCGCGCCGCGCAGATCGTAACGTTGGGTCAGCTGCTCGCGACCTCGGCGTTCGCGCTCACGGCGGCGTTCGAGTTCGCGGCGTGCTTCGGAGAGTTCCAGCAGGTTGTTGACCGTGGTCAGCAGCTTGGTGTCGTCCCAGGGCTTGGCGATGTAGTCGGCCGCGCCGGCCTTGACCAGGCCCACCGCGCTGCCCAGATGGGTCCAGGCGGTGAGCAGGATCACCGGTAGATCCGGATGGCGCTGACGGATCTGCGTGAACAACGCTTCGCCTTCCTCGCCGGAGGTGGTGTCGGCGCTGAAGTTCATGTCCTGGATCACCAGATCGAACCCTTGTTCGTCCAGCAGCGCCAACCCGGCCTGCGGCGAATGCGCGTGCCGTGCCTCGATGTCGTGCAACGAAAACAGCACCTCCAGCGCGGTGGCCACGGCGGTGTTGTCGTCGATGATCAAAATCTGCGGCATCGCGTTGCTCGATAGTGGGGCGGGCGGAAAGAGCTATAAGAACAGGATTCGGCGCGCGGCGGAACTATGTTGCGCATCGCAGCCTAGGTGTCTGAATGCATGCGTTTGGTTGGATTGCACATCACTGCGATTGGCGCGCAGAGGTCGTTGCGGGTTTGGCAAAGGTGCCGTTATGCAGGGCGTCGTCACACGGATGACCTGCCGGACCCAAGCAGTCCGGGCACGTGCAGGTGCTGCATCCTGTCGGTGGCAAAGTAGTGGCGGTGCTGTATGCCTCAGCGAAGGAATCGAAGACGCCTACGCCTCAGCGGTCCAGGTCGATGACATCGACGCTGTATTGCGCTGTATTGCGCTGGATTTAGCTGGTGATGGTGCGGCCGGCAGCGACAGGCAGCGTAGCGGCCAATTGCGCAATCTGCATCAGCGGCTGACCGCCGCCGCTACCCATCGTCGGCGGCATCGCCTCGATGATGGGTAGCGGTACATCACGCGCTACGCGTGGCCACCGCCGGCGGTACCAGCGCAGCGCGGCGGGCCGGCCAGAACACCGCGATTTGGCCGAGTGCCCACAAGGTGACTGCGCCGATCGGGAGATAGATCAACGGCAAGCGTGGCAGCTCGTAGCGCGCCATCAGCCAGAGGTTGATCGAATAGGCCATCAACATGCCGAGCACGATGCCGATCGAGGCGAGCAGGAAATTCTCGATCTGGAAATAGCGCAGGATCTGACCACGTGTCGCGCCTAACGCACGGCGGATGCCGATCTGCTTGGTGCGCTGCTGCACCCAGAAACTGGCCAGGCCGACGATGCCCAATGCGGTCACCACCAGCAAAGCGATGCTCATGGTGGCCAGTAGCCAGGACATCGAGCGATCCTGGCTATAGAAGTCCCGGCGCATGTCTTCCAGCGTCTGTTGTTCCTGGATGATGCGATTTGTGCTGTTCTTCTCCAGGACGGCGACCGCTTGACGCAGCACCTCCTGCCGCCGCTCTGGATCGGTTCGTAGCAGGTACCGATTCCCCTGCTTATAGGAAATCTTGACGGGGGACAGCATCGAGTCGTCGTAGACGGCAGCACCACCGTATTCGTTGACACGTGCGAAGTGCTCGACGATGCCGACGATCTTGCTTGGCGTGTCCCCCGTGTAGATGGACTTGCCCAATGCCGATTGCCCGGGGAACAATTTCTCTGCCGCACTCTTGGTCAGGATGACGCTGGGAACCTTGGCCGTCTCGTCGTCATTCCAGCTGAATTCCCCCTCAGTGAAACGCCGTCCTTGCACCAGTTTCAAGCCGAGCGTATCGAGCGTCTGGGGATCGCCGTTGTAGGCGTTGACGTCGATGGTTGGTATTTTTTGGTCAGCGCTCAGCTTGATGCCGCTGATCCATATGCCATTGCCGAAAGGGACCTGGCTGACAGAGGAGGCGAACTTGACGCCGGGAATCCCGCGCAGTGCGGCCAAGTCGGTTTCGGTCAATGCGTTGGCGTTTTCATCGAGCCCGATGCCGGTGATGCTGATGCTGACGATCTCGTTCTCGGCCAGGCCGCTGGGACGTTGTATGCGCTCCAGTCGGTTGCCGATGAGGAAAAGCGCATTGGAAACGATGGCGCAGCTGAGCGCTACCTCGAGGACGATCAACGCGGCGGCCGTCTTGTGACGCCGCAGCGTGGAAAGGATGGGGCGAATTTCCATGGAAGGGTTCCTTGATGGTTACTGGCTGCGGCCGGTGCCGCGAAAGTCGTCCGGCCGTCAGGGCATCACTGAGACTTGAGTTGGATGGCGGGGGCGACCTGGCAGGCGCGCCATGCCGGCAGCAATCCCGCCAGTACGCTTGCCAGCAGGGCAAGCAGGAACGTAGTGAACAACATGGCCGGATCCAGATGAGCGAGATCGGCGTAGTTGGTCGGTTGTTGCCGTACTCCCCACAGTCCAAGACCGGCTAGGCACAGGCCGAGAATGCCGCCGGTCAATCCGACCGCCGCTGCCTCCACCAATGCCTGCGCGAAGATGCTGCGCTTGGTCGCACCAAGTGCCCTGCGTACACCGATTTCTCCGCTGCGCCGCAGGAACTTTGCCAGCATCAGGCCGACCGTGTTGACAAGGCAGACCAGCAAGAAACCGAATGCCAGCCAAGTCTGCAGGCGGACATCGCTCGGTACCACTTTCTTGAAGTCCAGCCATTCCATCAAACTGCGCAGCTCCACATTGGCAGGCCGCTCAAAGCGTCCGGCACGCCGTTGCAGCTCCGAATAGTTCTCCAGATATTGCCGATACGCGGCAACTTTCTGCGGCGTGTCCAGCTGTACCCAGTACTGGATCCAGGCACAGGGTTCATTGATGTCTTCCCCGTTTGCGCTACCTCCTGCTCCCCAACAGGAACGCGAGCCGCTGGTTGAGAACTTCTGCTCGATCGCCGTGCTGAACGGGATGAAGATCTGTTCGAGTTTGCCGTAGTTGCCGCCGTTGTTGAGGTCGTAGAACTTCGGCGTAAGACGCCAGGCGCGCAGGACACCGACGACGCGCAAATCTTTGCGGCCCACACGCACTGTGCGTCCAACGCTGTTTTCGCCGTTGAAGAGTTTCTTGTTCAGCGCTTCGGACAGAACCGCCACGCGCGCACGGTTGCTGTCATCGCTCGTTGACCAAGCGCCCCCATAGAGAAAAGGGGTGTCGAACATCGGGAAAAAGTCGGTTGACGTATAGCGTGCGTCAAGCGAGAACGGGCGCAGGGAAGCGTTGTCTGGCTCCACGGCGACATTGCCGCCACTCATCATCGCCTGGCGATCGGCGCGTTTCTCGCGCAACAGGGCCTCGGCATCGAAGCGGGTCAGTTGCTCAAGTGCTTCCGTACTGCGGTGATCACGTGACCGGGCATCCAATTGCGGGATGAAAATTGTTTGGCTTCGGCCGGGCAACGGATCGCCAGATAGGATGTAGAACACCGTCAACGTGGTCATGCTGGCGCCGATGCCGAGCGCGATTGCCAGCACCATCAGCGCGGTGAGGATCTTGTTGCGGCGGAAGCTGCGCACCGCGAGAGTGAAGTAATAGCCGAACATGGAGGTGCCCCTTACTCGGCCCGGGTGGGTGCGCTATCGCGCGAGCGCATCAGAGCGGGATTGCGTTCCAGATCGGTGGCCTGGCCGTCGACGATGTGCACGTTGCGCTGCGCGCGTGCGGCCAGTTCCGGGTCGTGGGTGACCATCACGATGGTGGTGCCCTGGCTGTTGATTTCTTCCAGCAGTTCCATCACTCCGCGCGCCATCTGCGAGTCGAGGTTACCGGTGGGTTCGTCGGCCAGAAGGAGTCGTGGGCTGCCGGCCAATGCGCGCGCAATCGCAGCGCGCTGCTGCTGACCACCGGACAACTCGGTGGGGTAGTGCTTCAGGCGCGAGCCCAGGCCGACCTTGGTCAAGGCTTCTTCGATACGCTGTTTACGCTCGGCTGCGGCCATGCCGCGATAACGCAATGGCACATCGACGTTGTCGAACAGGTTGAGGTCGGGGATCAGATTGAAGCCCTGGAAAATGAAACCGATCTTCTGATTGCGCAGGCGCGAACGCGCATCGTCGGACAGATGGCTGACGTCTTCGCCATCGAGCAGATACTGCCCGCTGGTGAAGGTCTCCAGCAGCCCCGCGAGGTTGAGGAAGGTGGTCTTGCCCGAGCCGGAAGGGCCGGTGACCGCGACGAATTCGCCTTCGCGCACATGCAGGTCCAGCGAGCGCAGCGCGTGCGTCTCCACCTGTTCGGTGCGGAAGACCTTGGAGACCGATTGCATCTTGAGCATTGCCGATTCCTTTGCGTAGGAGATGTGTGCGAAAGAGATTTAGAGTGGCTAACAAACCGCAGTAAGTTTGCTGGCCGCTTTTAGTGAACGGTGACGCGTGGGGCATCGCCGAAGTTATCTGCGCCGGACACCACCACGCGGTCGCCCGCCTGCAGCCCGGAGAGCACCTGCACCTCTCCCAGGCTGCTGACACCCATGCGCACCGGGCGGCGCACCGCGGTGTTGCCATCCATCACATAGGCGTAGCTGCCGCCGGATTGTTCGACGAACGGGCCGCGCTCGACCTTGAGTACGTTGCGGCGGGTGTCCATCACCACGCGCGCGCTCATGCGCTGGCTCTGGCGCAGGCCCGGCGGCTGCTTGTCGGCAAAGCGGATGCGCGCGGTGACTTCGCCGTTGACCACTTCCGGCGACACCGCCGAGATGGCGCCGGGGAATGGTTCGCCATTGCCGCTGGTGAGCTGTGCCGGCATGCCGATCGCCAGATCGCGCGCGAAGCTTTCCGGCACCTTGATCTCGACTTCGAATTTGGACAGATCCACCACGCCCAGGATCGGCGCATTCGCCACGACCTGGGTGTGCTGCACCGCCTGCACCTGGCCGACCTGGCCGTCGAACGGCGACAGCAGCGTGAGCGCATCGACCTGGCGCTGCACTTCGGCCACCACCGCGCGCTGGCGGTCGGCGAGCAGGCGCTTGTTGCGCGAATCCAGATCCGCGCCCTGGCTCTTCAGCGAGGCATCGCGCTGCGCGTGCTGCAGGTCGATATCGGTCTTCTTCAAGGTGTCCTGTGCCTTGGCCAGTTCCACCTGCGGCACCGCGCCGCCATCGTAGCCGCGCTGATAGCGCTCCAGGTCGCGTGCGGCGGCCTGCTTGTCGATCTTGGCCTGGTCGGTGAGCTTGCTGGCGTTGGCACGGGCCAGCGTGGCATCCAGCCCGGCGCGGCTGGATTCAGCTTCCAGACCGGCCAGCGTGGCCTGCTCCTGCGCCAGCTTGCTGCGTAGCTCCGGGCTGTCGATGCGCGCCAGCTCCTGGCCCTGCTTGACCACGTCGCCGGCCACCACGCTCAGCGTCACCGTGCCGGCCGAGATGGCGTACAGCACCGGGCTGTTGGCGGCGATGACGCGGCCGTCGGCGGCGATGTCGCGCACCAGGTCGCCCTGGCTGACCGTGGCGATCCGTACCCGGCTGGCATCGAACGAGCGGCTGCCGGCGCTCCATGCGGTGACCGCCCAACCAATACCGGCCAACACTGCGACCGCAGCGATACCAGGCCACAGCCAACGGCGCCACGGCGCGCGCTGGGCGGATGTACGGAGAACCTGGTCCTGGGCAGAGGTATCGCGAATCATGATCGGCTGGCTCGTTGGCGTCACTGCGATAAAGCAGAACCTGTGCCAATTGCCAAGTGGCTGAAAGTAAAGGTCTTTGTGCTCAGGTGGCAGGTGTCCGCAGTGTCCGCGGACACCAACGCGGACACGCTGTCCGGGCATGGTCATGCAGCGGACAAGATCGGACACGCTAAAATGCGCGGCTTCGTCTTCAAGGGTTGTCCTATGTGCGGCATTGTCGGAGCGATCGCCGGGCGCGATGTGGTCCCGGTCCTGATCGAAGGACTCAAGCGTCTTGAGTACCGTGGCTACGATTCCTCCGGCATTGCGGTACTCGATGGCGCGCAGCTGCGCCGCGTGCGTCGTACCGGGCGCGTGGTGGAGATGGCGCAGGCAGCGCAGGCCGAGCAGTTCGGCGCGACGCTGGGCATCGGCCACACCCGCTGGGCCACCCATGGCGGCGTCACCGAGGCCAACGCGCACCCGCATATCAGCGCCGGCGTGGCGCTGGTGCACAACGGCATCATCGAAAATCATGAAGAACAGCGCGAGAAACTGCGCGCGCTCGGCTACACCTTCGAGTCGCAGACCGATACCGAAGTCATCGCGCATCTGATCCATCACCATCTGGGCAGCGCAGGCGATCTGTTGATCGCGCTGCAGCGCACGGTCAAGGAGCTCACCGGTGCCTACGCGCTGGCGGTGATGAGCCAGGCCGAGCCGGAGCGCTTCGTGTGCGCGCGCATGGGCTGCCCGTTATTGATCGGCGTGGGCGAGGGCGAGAACTTCGTCGCCTCCGATGTCTCGGCGATCGTGCAGGCCACCCGCCAGGTGATCTTCCTGGAAGAGGGCGATACCGCCGAACTGCGCCGCGAGGGCGTGCGGATTTTCGATGGCAACGACGCGCCGGTCGAACGCCCGCTGCATCTGTCGGATGTGTCGCTGGCATCGCTGGAGCTCGGCCCGTTCCGGCATTTCATGCAGAAGGAAATCCACGAGCAGCCGCGTGCGCTGGCCGATACCATCGAAGCGGCGATCGATGCCAAGGGATTTCCTGCGTCTTTATTTGGCCCGAATGCCGAAGCGGTGTTGCGCGACATCGAAGGCGTGCAGATCCTGGCCTGCGGCACCAGCTACTACGCCGGCATGACCGCGCGTTACTGGGTCGAAGCCATCGCCGGGCTGCCGTGCAGCGTGGAAATCGCCAGCGAATACCGTTACCGCGCTGCCTACGCCAACCCCAAACATCTGATCGTCACGATCTCCCAATCCGGCGAAACGCTGGACACGATGGAGGCGCTGAAATACGCCAAATCGCTGGGACATCTGCACACGCTATCGATCTGCAACGTGCCCGAAAGTGCGATCCCGCGCGCCAGCGAACTGGTCTGCTACACACGCGCAGGCGCCGAGATCGGCGTGGCCTCGACCAAGGCGTTCACCACGCAGCTGGCGGTGCTGTTCCAGCTCACCATGGTGCTGGGCAAATTGCAGGGCCGCATCAGCGAGGCAGATGAAGCCGATTATCTGGAGCAGCTGCGCTTTTTGCCGGGCAGTGTGCAGCATGCCTTGAATCTGGAGCCTCAGATCATGGCCTGGGCCGAGCGCTTCTCGGCCAAGGAAAATGCGCTGTTTCTCGGCCGTGGCCTGCATTACCCGATCGCGCTGGAAGGCGCGCTCAAGCTCAAGGAAATCTCCTATATCCACGCCGAAGCGTATCCGGCCGGCGAGTTGAAGCATGGCCCATTGGCGCTGGTGGATGCGGCGATGCCGGTGGTGGTGATCGCACCGAACGATCGCCTGCTGGAGAAGGTCAAATCCAACATGCAGGAAGTGCGTGCACGCGGTGGCGAGCTGTTTGTGTTCGCCGATCAGGACAGCCACTTCAGCGACTCCGAAGGCGTGCACGTGATCCGCACCCCGCGCCACGCCGGCGTGCTGTCGCCGGTGATCCACACTATCCCGGTGCAGTTGCTGGCTTATCACACCGCCCTGGCACGCGGCACCGATGTGGACAAGCCGCGGAATCTGGCCAAGTCGGTGACGGTGGAGTAGCGGCAGAAGCCCAGCATCGTGGGCGGTCGCAGGGAACTCTCGGTCCGACTGGACAATGGTTCGTCCAACCAGCGCCGATGTGTGGCGGGCGGACGGGTAATGCTTCGTCCAAACCCGAAAAGAGCGAAAGGGCGGGGGCGTCATTGCTCCCGCCCTTTTGCGTTTTTACAGCGCGACGCTTGCAACTCCTGCTGGTCTGCCATCCACAGAATCGGATCGCGCATGCTGGTTCCGCTGTGGGGCGCTTGGCCTGATCATCCAGGCGCCAAGGGGCGCTAGTCGCGCTCTAGCTCCCCTGCGAGGATCGATGCCAGGGCGTCCATGTTCAGCACATTGACTTTCCCGTAGCCAACGTCGATCAAGCCTTGGGCTTTCCATGCTTTCAAGAGCCGGTTCACGGTAGGACGGGAGACGCCCAGCCTGTCGGCCAGCGCACTCTGTGGCATGCGGACGTTGTGTTGGGCAGTGAGAAGCTGAGCCGCCAGCCGGCGTTCGAGCGAACGTGCCTGGTTGGCTTCAATCCAGTCCAAGGTCTGGCGATAGCGTGAGCACACCAGGCGGGTGATGGCCAGGAGCGCCGCCGGGTTGGATGCAATCACACGGTTGAAGGCGGCAGTCGAGACGACGGCGATCTTGCTACGTCCGTGGGCCACAGCGCTGAACGCCCGTGCCCGCTCATCCAGCAGCGGAACTTCCCCGAACCACTGGCCTGGTCCAAGGACCAGCGACAGCCTCTCGCTGAGCTGGATCGGCTCCAGCGAGACCCGGACCGAGCCGCTGAGAATGCCGAACATGCAGGCAGGGGAGGAGCCCAGCTCAAAGATGCGCTGCCCCGCAACACACGTTCGAACCGAAGCCTGGGAGAGAAAAATCTCTGCAATCTCTGGACTCAGGGTGCCATCGTCGGGCATAGCACGGGACCGT
Organism: Xanthomonas sp. NCPPB 2933; assembly: GCF_056725225.1. NCBI lineage: Bacteria > Pseudomonadati > Pseudomonadota > Gammaproteobacteria > Lysobacterales > Lysobacteraceae > Xanthomonas > Xanthomonas sp. NCPPB 2933. The sequence continues at coordinate 4,623,021 of NZ_CM161518.1, read as the reverse complement.
GGTCGAACTGCTCTGATTTTACAGTCTGGAGGGTTCAACGGGGGCACCATGCAGGCCTAATCTTTGGAGCACCAGCCATGTATGTGGGTCACTTTGCGATCGGACTAGCCTTGAAAGCCCGCTTTCCGAGCATCCCGACGCTTCCGCTACTGCTGGGCGTGGGCTTTCTCGACATCCTGGACGGTATTTTCATCATGCTTGGCTGGGACATCGTAACGCCCAACCTTGCTGCAGGCCCCTATCTGTTCTTCGACCTGACATTCATCGACTGGGATCATTCGCTCTTGGCGGCGGTCGTTTGGTCCTTGGTCTGGGCTGGCCTCTTCTGCAAAGACAGGCGCGTTGCAGTTCTGGCGTTCATCGCGTCTTTCTCTCACTTCCTTGCCGACTGGCCAATGCACAACAATGACCTGGCACTGTTGCCGCATTCCCAAACCCACTTTGGTCTGGGACTGTGGGGACGGCTTGGCACCGCCTCTTGGGTGATCGAAGGACTCTTTGTTGTTGTGCTGGCCGCTTACGCCTGGAATTCGGCGCGCAAGCGTGGGGTGAACTGGACTTTGTCGCTTGTCGTCTTGACGATCGCGTTCTTCAATCTTTCTCCGTGGCTGTCTCCGATGAAGCACATCGCCGTGCTAGACGAGCCGGCGGTACATATGCTCCACGGCTTGCTTGTAACGATGGGATTCCTGCTGCCCGGTGCATTGCTCACGTGGCTCGTGAATCGTGAAGAGCGAAAGGCACTGGTCTTGCGTACCTGATGACGTGCCCTGCAGTGGCAGTTCCGAAGGCGTGCACGTGATCCGCACCCCGCGCCACGCCGGCGTGCTGTCGCCGGTGATCCACACCATTCCGGTGCAACTGTTGGCGTAATTACACCGCGTTGGCGCGCGGCACCGATGTGGACAAGCTGCGCAACTTGGCCAAGTCGGTGACGGTGGAGTAGGAACGGCTGATAAAGCGCTGCGCTCACTGCGAGATGGGCGCCTTCGACGCGGATTCATGCCGAAGAGCGTTCACCAGATGGTGTTATCCAGAGCCGCGTCCTCGGCGTAACGCGCCTGTTGTGCGGGCTGAGCAATAGGCCAGTACGCTGCGACACGATGGGCGCAGCGTACCGGTACCCGCGTCAGCTACGGCACGATCAGATTTCCATTTCCCGGGCGGGGCTCATTCATGATGACCGGCGACGTTTGCCCGCTTGCCGTGCGGTTGCCGCGGATCAATGCGTCCTTGACGTTTTCGTTTTGAATGCGGACCTCCGGGGTGATGTTGTTCTCGATCAGCGAGTTCTTCACCCGATCCCAAAGGCCCACGCTTCCAGTTGCGCCTGCGGCAAAGCGGTTATTGCGGATGATGCCGGTGCTGGTGACGGCATCGGTGTACCAGGCATTTTCCCGCTTGCCTTCGCTGATCATGAGATTGCTCCCCTGCAGGTTTAATACTGCCGTCTGGCCGCCGATCGAGGACGGGTTGGCAACCGCATCTGCAGTAATTTCATTATTGAGCATCTGCGAATGCCAGCCTGCCAGTAGCGAGTTGGCATCGGTATAAAACCCGGTGGGCTGCACGATTCCAGCACCAAAGCGATGCAGCCGGTTGTATGCATGGATGACGTCGGCGGATGGAAAGAAGTTGGTGATCGGGCCGGCGCCACCATGGTCGTTATTGACGAACAACATCCGCCCGTTGGTGGTCACGATGGTGACGATGGAGCTCTGATCGGGCGGGATGTCCCATGCACGGTCCAGGTTCACGCGGTTACCCAGCGGCGATGTATTGCCCATCAGGTAACGCATCTGGCCGGCACCCTTGCCGGACACGATCATCACCGAGTTGCCATCGGGATCGCACAGATACGGAACGTCTTTTGCATTGTTGGCCAACGTCAGCGTCGTCCCCGAACTGGCAGCGACCTTGCCAAGATAGTTGCCGATGCCCTCGTCCAGCGTCAGCTGCCAGGTTTGCTGCGCATCCTGTGGATACTGGCTGGCATTGTCTGCGTAGTACACATCACGACCGGGCGCAGCGAAACCCAGTTCCGAGGGCGTTTGATGGTAGGGCGCACCGGCGGACAGATGCCGGTTGTGCGTGATGAGCGCGTTTTGCACATCATGATTGAACGTCAGTGCCAGCTCATGCCAACGCAGTGTGTTGTTTTGCACGGTGGCGCCGTAGACGTGTTTATCCATGGTGATCGGCTTGCTGGCAGTGATGTCGTTTCCGCTGATCTGCAGGTTGGAGATATTGCTTGCCTGGATGCCGGTCGTCAGCGGCCCGTTGGCCGTGCGATCGGTTTGCCTGCCGAGGGTGAGCCGGATATCGCGCACGAAGGGGACCGAGCGCAGATCCGTCAGCGGCATATGCTCGAACACGATGCCGGTTCCTTCGCGCATGGCGGGCGCTTCGATGGCCAGGTCGCGTATGCCAAACAGGTTGGTGGCCCAGTTGATCTGCTGATCGCACTTGGGTTGACGTGGCGGCGTGTAAAAGATGCCGTTGCCCTTGAACAACGTGGTGTTATTGGCAATCGGAAAGGACAGCACCGTGGCGTCCTTGCCCGCGCCCGCGATCACCACGTGGTTAGGAATCGTCTGATTGAATCCTTGTGCGTATTGCTGCGACAAGGTGTATCTGCCGGCGGGAATCGACACCACACCGCCGTTGGCCGCGCAGGCGAATGCGGCGGCAAAACTCGCATCGTCCGGTGCGCCGTTGCCGATCGCCGGGGCCACCCTGCACTGGATGTTCGGCCAGTTGGTCGGATAGGCAATGCTGACGGTGGTGATGGTGCGACGTGGGGCGGTGCGATCTGCGCCGACGCCGAAATTCTGATAGCGGCTCCATGCGCTGGGACCGCCGGAACCATTGTGCAAATACAGCTCGTAGTCGCCTTCGGGCATGTCGGCCGGAATGGCGAAGCTCTGTGCGTACATGCCTTCTTTGGGATTCGATTCGTCGGCGATCACGATACGCTGCACGGTGCCATTCTTGACCAGCGCAAGCCGCACCGGCTGGCTCGATGCCGACATCCTGCCCAAGGCGGTGCCGAACACATTGAGCCTGCCACGCGGCGATGCACCGCCGCCGACATTGCCCTGCACGAACCAGATATCCGGCGCATTCACCAGCGTCGTTGCCCCCCGCACCGCTGCCGGTGACGATCTGATACGCATAGACGCCGCGCGCACTATCGGGAAGCTGAAACTTGAGCGATTGCTCGGTGGCCTGCGTCGGTGTCACGCTGCTCCAGCCGCTATTGGTGCTGTCTGTCGCCTCCAACGGACTACCCACCGCGCCATCGTCGAGCCGCGTGAGGCGCACCGTGGCGCTGGGGTCGATGTTGCCACCGCTGACTACCACCGTCTCGTTGCGGTCGACCGGTTGCGATGCCCAGAACGTCATCGCCGTGCCGGCGGGCACCTCTGTCGGACCTGGATACGCCGCGGACGCAGGACCGATCGCGGTGGTTTTGCTGTTGCTTGCAGGTGTGCGCGTCTCCGGCGCGCTGCCAGGCCGTGCAAAGGCGTGGCCATCGCTGCTGGACAGCCACAGCGTGGATGCCAGGAATAGTGAAACGACTGACGTTTTTACACCCATCTCGGATGACTCCTGTTGCGGAAGCACAAGACTTCCGGGAATTGCGGGAGCGCGCCAAACCACTGCGCATTGATCCCGCTGGGAAGTTCTGCGACCGCCGATGCAGCACGGCAAGGGCTGGGCGTCATGCATGTGCATCGCGCCTCCGCGACCGCAGAACCTGGATGTCCAGCGGCATCGGGCGCGCCGGGCAGCGGCCATCCTAGAGAGGCGCACGCGTTTGAATGCGAACATGGATCACACAGTCGCGTTCGTTTGATGCCAATGTCTCGCTGCGCGAGCCAGGTCACTTTTTCGGACAAGTCGTGCTGTTGCGCGCTTTCGTCGACATGCCGAGGCATCGACACAGTGAGGTGTCTCGGATCCACCCGGCCGTTGCGATGGACATGCGGCTTCGATGCCGCTGGCATGTGGCCACGCACCATGCCGCCATCTGCGCTCGTCGGCACGGGTTGCATTAGCGCTCGACACCCGGCACTGCCAACCGTTTGGCCCGGAATATGCTTCTGTCTTGGCGAGGGTCCCACCACGCAGGAGGACGTATGCACGAGTCTTTCAAACAGGGCGCGCCGGCCGAGTTGTGGCAGGCGTTGGTACGTGAGGCAGGGCAGCGCATCGCGCGGCCGCTGGACGAATCGCGCGAGCATTATCTGGTGTTCGTGTTGCTGCGCTTCCAGCGCGATGCGCATCTGCTTTCGCGCACGCAGGCATTGGCGTGGTTGCATGCGCAGGAACAGATGGGCAGTGTGCGTGCCGATCTGCTACGCGATGTGGGCGATGGCTGTCTGCTGATTGCCGGGCTGTTTCCCGGCGTGGCGCAACGTCGCCGGCTCAGCGTGGACTACTTCATCGACCTGGGGCGCGGCGCCTATTCCGATGTGGCCGACACGCGTTGCAGCGATGCCAGCCTGTTCGCGCAATTGGCCCACAGCTATCGCGAGTTGGTCCACACGCTTGCCGCACTGCGCCCGCCGCGCGAGTGGCAGCGCAGTACTGGCGGACTGTTGCATGCATAGATAACCGCCACTTCCGGGGCGGTCCCTACAGATGTGGGGACCGCCCCGACTGCCAAGTGCGCGTGATGCGCCCACACTATGTTCGCAACTGAGCGTTCAAGCCGACTGCGGATCGTTGTCTGATGGACCGAGCACTGTGCTATTGGCCGCTGTCCGCGCGGTCTGACAGTGTCTTGTCGCATTGCGTGGGGGACACGCAATGCGACGCCATTTCCAGTGGAAGGAATCTATGAAAGCATTGATTGCGGTGGCGATCTCGGCACTGAGCGGCGTTGCGATGGCTGGCGATGTTCCGCCCGGTTATGCGGGTGTGGGCGGGATGACCTTGCAAGAAATCGACCCGGCCATCTACGCCTACCACTACGACCACGGGTTTGTGGGCGAAGACGCGATGGGGTGGGATCCTGCGCTGCAGTTCGCTTGGTCGCGCATCGCCGCGGCCAAGGTCTGCGGCCAGCAGCCGGTCGAGCAGGAGGCCATTGTTGCCAAACTGGTGGCGCAGTACGGCCAGGATGCGGTCGTGCATCAGATCAACGGCATCGAATTTCATGAAGTACAGATGCGTGCTTCCAGCGCGTTCTGTACGGCTGCGCGTGTTGCCGAAGCCATCGCGGTCGTCCCTGCATTTGCGGGCGGGGATTTTTCAACCGCAACCGCCTATGCGGTTGCTGCTGAGGCAGGGACGGTAGTGGTGGTGGCAGAAGATCTGCCTGCGACCATCGCCGGTGGGGATGCAGCGGCTGCGCTATCGCTTTCTGCGGACTGGGCCCTGCTGCTGCCATTACAGGCGCGCATGGTCGTCAGCTCCAATGGTCAGCCGGCCGGTGATGAGATGTTGCACGTGATCCGTCGTAGTCATACCGGCGCGGTCATCGCTGGGCAGGTTGTTGGAAATGTGATGGCTGCTGCGATCTTCGGCAGGGTTGGTGGATTCACCTTTGACAAACGCCAGTTGAAAGGTGAGTCGATAGAAAATATCGGCAACCCTGGGTGCGCGATACAGCGCGAGGCAATCAACGCGCAGTTGAAGCGCTATTTCACCGCAAAGCCCGGCGCAATGCCGATTGATTCGTTTCCATTGCAGGTGCTCATGTCCGAATGGCGGCTGGTCTACCAGAGCCTGAGCGACGATAAATCCCCGTACGAACTACGCTACCAAGTCAGCATCGGTGGTGAGTCAAGCGGGTTCCTGAAGCGCAAAGCCAGTCCGTATAGCTTGGGTTGCCAGCCCACTCCTCGCACTGCGTCGATCGAGGAATGGGAAGCCAACGATTACGCATTGGTCAAAGCCGCTGCGCAAGCCTATAGCGACGAGTGTGCGGCGAAATTAGCCGAGCGTTTGCCGCAGTGGTTCCCCGACAGGGAAGCTGTTGCGGCATCCAATTGAATTGTCAGATCGTTCGACGCCGGATATCCAGCGCCTGATGTGATCTGACAAAAAATCACGGTAAATACATCACTAAGAACAGAAGGGGCACTGATCTATCGATCAGTGCCCCTTCTGTTCTGGATTGCAGATCTATCAAACTACGCTGCGCGGCTGGTTGCGTTGCTGCTCGTGCTGATCTTGAACCTGCGGCTGCGGCGCTTCCTGTCGCACAGCATTGCTGCTTTGCTCCAACGGACGTTCTGCAGCTACCGCCTTGTCCGTGTAGATCCGCTGGTGTGCCGGGTCATGTGGCTGACCCTGTACGGCAAACAACCCGTTGCCATCCTTGCTTTGCGCCACCATGTCGATGCGCTGCAGGCCGCTGACCTTTGCTTCGAAGGTCATGTGGCCGGCAGCGTTCACCAGCTGCTGCCGGTTGGCGAATGCGTTCGGACCCAGCTGTTCCAGCTTGCTGACGGCCTGGTTGAACAGCGGGTGGTCGGGGTTGGTTTTCTCCGAAAGCAGCGGCGTTTTTTCTGCCTGCTTCAGTGCAGTGAGCGTGTCGCGGCCAACCACGCCATCGTCCTGCAGCCCGTGTGCACGCTGGAATGCCTTGACCGCGTCACTCGTCCGTTGGCCATATGCGCCGTCGGCCTTGAGTTCATTGCCGCCAGCGTCCTTGTAGCCCAGCTGTTGCAACGTCTGCTGCAAGGCATGAACTTCGGTGCCACGTGCATTTTCGCGCAGGACACCCGGCGCATCAGCGGCGGCGCGTGCCTGGCTGGGTGTGTGCTCTGTGGCTGCGTGGGACTGCTGCTTGTCCTGGCTGCGGTCCTGCAGCAGGTCGCGCGCCTCAGACAGCGGGTCGCTGGCGTAAAGCTTGACCCCCTTGGCGTGCTTGCGCTCAAGGTAAGAATCCAACGAGCTGAGTTCGACACCCTCGCCACCACGCGATTGGCTGATCTTGAGTTCGCCATCCTTGGGGTCGCGCACCACCATGGTGATGTGGTCGATGCCCTTGTAGCGCCCCTTGTCCCAGCTCTGGGGACCATTGTCCTCACCAATGATCATGCCCTCTTTGAGGGTCTGGGCAGTGACGTCTTTGCCTTGGATCAGCACACCAGAGCGCTGCTCGGCCTTGCGCAGCAGTTCGGATGCACTGTCGAAACCAGGGCTGAACTTTTCGTCCTTGGTGAAGACAGCCTTGCCGGCGCCCTTGTTGATCTCATCCATGGTCGCGTTCTGCATCTCGACCACCCAGCCAGAGCAATCGACCTTGCCTTTGTCCGGATCTTTCGCGCCCAGGCCGTACTTGACGTGGTCGTATTTGTTGGTGAGGTCATAGGCGGCGTGGAGCGCGATGCCCTGCGCTGCAGCCTTCTCCGGCTGGGCAGGCGCGGACTGCGATGGCGCAGCCTGCGACGACGGTGTCTGCTGCGTGGCCGAAATGGGCTCGATGCCTTTTTCAGGGATACGGATACGGTCCATCTTCGTATCCCAGTACTGCACGAACGTCTGCGCCATATCCTTGTCGGACATACTGCGGAACGTCGCCGAATCGACACCCGTCAGTGACTTCAGCTCTTTCTCGCCGACATTGTTGATGATGTTGGCGCGTGTGCTTTCCAGACCAAAAGATCCCGTGGCGATCGCAGTCTGAAGAGAGCGGTAGCCACCGGCGCCCTGCTGATGGGCCAAGTACATGTCCAGGCCGTCCGGCGCAGGTTTGCCCGAGAGGTAAGGCCGGCCATCGCGTTCGTGCCGGTCAACCAGACTCGTCCTGTTATCCAGATACAACCGCGCGGCTGCGTCGGTGTTGACCACAGCGTCCAACTCGCGCCCAGCGATGCCGTATTGCGCGGCAGTCGGGGGAGTGAACTGAAAGAGCCCCTTCGCGCCACCGGCTCCGCGGCTGGCCAACTCGTCGAAGGCACCGCCAGTCTCTACGTGGGCAAAACGCAGGAAGTCGTCACGCGGAATATTCCGCTCGGTCGCTTCACGTTCGATGATGTCGAGCACTTGGGCTCGTGAGTAATTCGTCGGCATCGCTCAAGGTCCTTGATTGAGTGCTGCAGCCACGCGGCTGCAGCGGTACGCCGCCCGAACCAATTCCTTTGGTCCTGTATTAAGGGGTCGGCAAGTACGATTTCTGGGCCGCATCGTAGCGGTATTCAAGCGTTTCGTCACCCCCGCTGGTCGGCGGGTCTGCAGAAACGCTCACCCGCAGCGCGGGCAGGCCGGGCTGCTTAACGAACGCAAGCGTGCTGCTGTTCTTGACGCAGGCAATCTTCCCGGGCGCATCCTCGCCACAATTTGCACTGTTGTCCTGCCCCGCCGGGATATTGCCGATATAGGTCCAATGCTTGTCGTTGACGTCATCGGTTTCCTTCGGGTTGAACACGAATGCATCGTAGGAAAGGATCCGTACGCCCGACTGCAGGCTCCATGTGGGCACGGCCAGGACCAGCCGGCCGTCGTCAGTGACAACGTTCTCTGCCTTGCGCGTCGTGTCGACGGTGTTGCCTTGTTCCATTCCGCCGAATTCGCCGATGTACGGCTCTGCGCCAAGAAGCTTCCAGGGCGATTTACTCCCCGGTTCGCTGGTCACAAAGGTGGCGTGGGCCAAGGTCACCTTGGTACCCGGCGCAGCAGAGTGATTCTCACGCTCGGCGCCATAGAGCTCGGGCGTTTCCCAGGCAAAGCCGGTGTAATAACGCGTACCACCGAGTTCGAACTGGAAGCCATACCAGTAATTGATCCAGCTGCCATTGGCGACCTCGTAAGACGTCGCGCCGTCGCCGTCCACGTTGCTGATGAAATACAGCACGCTGTCCGGACGGGGCGGCTGGATCTGTTGGGTTGAACCCTGGGTTGCATCCTGCATGGGAGAAGCGTCCTTGTCTGAAGGTTTAGTGGCAGTACTGGCCGTGGGGGTTGGCGTCTTCGAAGCCGCGGCATCCGGTGGCTCCGGTTTGCAGGCGGCGAGCAGCGCTAACGCAAGGATCAGTGGGATCTTCCTGGCGAGCATCAATGTGCATCCATTGCGGAGGGCGGCGAAAGTCTACTCCAGCCCGGCGATGTGTCCAGTCGTCACGCCGCACCTGGCGGTGCCGGCTTCCTGCTGGGCGTAGAGCCTCCGGGCAGGGGACGGGAGGCGTTTTCACGTCCGCATCCCCGTTGTTGCCTTACCCATCTGCTGAAACGTCAGAGTTGCCGGGTGGCCCGCGTGCTTAGGCCAGCGGCGTATTGGAGATAATCTCCACCCAATAGCCGTCCGGGTCCTTGATGAAGGCCAGGTGCTTCATGCGGCCATCTTCCAGGCGCTTCTGGTACGGCACGCCGAGGGCGTCGAAGCGGGCGCAGGCGGCGTGGATGTCGGGCACCGAGATGCAGATGTGGCCGAAGCCGCGCGGCTCGCTGTTGCCGTCGTGGTAGACCGGGCCGTCCTGGGTTTCGGTGCCGTGGTTGTGGGTGAGTTCCAGTACGCCGGGAATGCCGGCCATCCACAGACGACGGTCGGTATCTTCTTCGGGGATTGCGGTGCCTTCCGGCAACAAGGCGAGAAAGTACAGGCTGAATTTCGCATCGGCGAAATCGCGTGCATCCAGCAGGCGGAAGCCGAGCACGCGGGTGTAGAAATCCAGCGAACGCCCGGCATCCTTGATGCGCAGCATGGTGTGGTTGAACACGAAGCCGCCGGTGTCGGCAGGTGCGGCGCTGGCGCCGGGAACGTGTTGCAGGTCGGTCAAAGGCATTGCGGTCTCCTCGATGGAATGGGGGAGCAGGTCTGTCTGCGGTGGATGCCGATAGTAGCGAGGCAATGGTTGTCGGTATGTCTGCAATGCGAGAAATCGGTGATCTGGCCGTTATGCTTCTTTCGCTCATCGCGGCTGTTCTTTAGGTGATCGCTGTAAGCAGACTTCCTTGCCCTCTTAGAGGGTGTTGCATGGACCCGAACGATCAGGTCCATGCACGCACAGCTGCCGTCTCAGAACCAGATGCGCAAGCCGGCAACGAAGCGGCTGTCGCGCGCCGGTTCGTCTTCGATCGTGGCGCCTCGGGCGGTATCGCCGAAGCTACGGCTGTGTACCCAGCCGATGTACGGCGCGAAGCGGCGGGTGATTTCGTAGCGCAGCCGTAGGCCGAACTCGGCCTGTTCCAATCCGCTGTCGATGTCGCGCCGGTCATCGTCGGTCAGCGCGATGCTGGCTTCCACGCGTGGTTGCAGGATCAGCCGGTTGGTCAGCAGCACCTCGTACTCGCCTTCCAGTCGCAGTGCGGCACGGCCGCCGCTGCCGATGTAGAGCGTGGCTTCGGTCTCGAACTTGTAGGGTGCCAGTCCCTGCACGCCGAACGCGGCCCAGCTGCGACGCGCGCCCGCGCCGATGTCCTGACGTGCGCCAACCAGTACATCCCACCATGGCGAGATGGCGTGACCGTAGAACGCCTCCAACGATGCGTCCTGCGTGCGCCCGTCCTGCCGCTCGCCTTCGCTGCGCAGCCAGAGCCGGTCGATGTCGCCGCCGATCCAGGCGCGTGCTTCCCAATCCTGACCACTGCCGCGGTTGGTATTGGACGCTTCCAGTCGATCGAGCAACACGTAGTGATTGATGCCTGCCGCGTGCATCGCATGGTGCTGCAGAGGTGCAAATGCCGCAGCAATCTCCTCGGCGGTGGGCTCGGGAATAGGCTCGCGCGGCAGTGCGCTGGTGGTGGGCGATGCCGGCGTTTGGGTCGCCGCTTCGGTGTGCAGCGCGTGCTGCATGTTGGTGTGATCCATCGGCCCATGCTGCGCTGTTCCATGTTGCATCGGGGCGTGTTCCATCGACGCATGGTCCATTGCCCCGTGGTCCATGTCTGCCTGGGGCTGCTGGCTGTGACCCGGTTGTGGATTCGTAGAGGCCTGGTGTGCGGCATGCTTGACGTCGGCGTGCTGCATGCCTGCGTTATGCATCGATGTCGGCGATGCCGAAACGTCGGCTTGCACCGGGCGTTGCGCAGGCGTGCTGTCGGCAGCGTTCGCCGGTGGCGACGCGGCGCTGGTGTGCTGCAGATGCGCGTGATCCATCTGCATGGCATCTGCGGTCTCCTGCGCAGATGGCGGCGATGCCTTTGTCGCGGTGGACGTCTGCGGCTGGGCAGCCGTTGCGTGGTCGGTCATCTGCATTGCATGCGTGCCATCGGCATGCGCGGATGAATCCATCGCCTCAGGCACATGCTCCTGTGCAGTAGCCGATGCGCTCAGCAGCAGTGCGAGCAGCACCACGTCTTGCGTACGAGGCGCGCTCATGCCTCCACCCGCACTTCGCGCATCATGCCCGCTTCCATGTGGTACAGCAGATGGCAATGGTAGGCCCAGCGGCCCAGCGCATCGGCGCGCACGCGGTATGTGCGGCGGGTGCCGGGTGGCATGTCGATGGTGTGCTTGCGTACCTGGAAATTGCCGTCGGCGTCTTCCAGGTCGCTCCACATGCCGTGCAGGTGGATGGGATGCTGCATCATGGTGTCGTTGACCAGCACGATGCGCAGCCGCTCGCCGTACTGCAGCCGCAAGGGCTCTGCCGAAGCAAAGCCGACGCCATCGAACGACCAGGCGAATTTTTCCATATGCCCGGTGAGATGCAGCTCGATCTCGCGCCCGGGCTCGCGTCCATCCGGATCGTCGAACACGCTGTGCAGGTCGGCGTAGCACAGCACGCGGCGGCCGTTGTCGCGCAGGCCAACGCCAGGGTCGTCCAGGCGCGGTGCGGTGGCATTGCTGCGCATGTCGATCAGCGGGTTGCCGTCTTCGCTGGCGGGGTGGTGAGGTACTTTGTTCTGCGCAGTCTGGTTCGCATGCCCATGTATGTGCGTTGCCGGCATCGGCATTGCCATCGCGTGCGCTGCGTGTGGATCGCCCTGCGTCGCATCACCGCCATGCATGGCGTGATCTGCATGCGCCATGCCATCGCCATGTCCCATATCCTGCATGGTCAGGATTGCGCGCGGATCCAGTGCAGGAATCGGCGCCTGCAAGCCATGCCGCACCGCCAGCGTGCCGCAGGCGAATCCGGTGCGACCCATGTCCTGCGCGAACAACGTAAACGCATCCTGGCCGATGGGTTCGACAATCACGTCGAAGGTTTCTGCAGCAGCAATGCGCAGCTCGTCCACGCTCACCGGGTGCACGTACTGGCCATCGGCGGCCACCACGGTCATGCGCAGGCCGGGGATGCGGATATCGAAATAGGTCATCGACGAGCCGTTGATGAAACGCAACAGTACCTTCTCGCCGGGGGTGAACACCCCTGTCCAGTTGCCGGCCGGCGCGACGCCGTTGAGCAGGTAGGTGTAGGTATTGGCGTTGACGTCGGACAGGTCGGTGGGGGTCATGCGCATGCGCCCCCACATGCCGCGATCGGCCAGCGTTGCGCGCATGCCGTCTTCGCGCGCATCGCGCAGGAAATCGCCCACGGTGCGCTGCGCGTAATTGTCGTGGCTGGGCATCTGCTTGAGCCGCCGGAACAGTGCGGCCGGCTCCAGATCGGTCCAGTCCGAGAGCAGCACCACATGCTCGCGATCATGCCGATACGGCGGCGGTGTCAGCGGGTCGATGACGATGGCGCCGTACAAGCCGGCTTGCTCCTGAAACATCGAATGGCTGTGGTACCAGTAAGTGCCGGATTGGCGCAGCGCGAAGCGGTAGTGATATTCCTGGCCCGGCGCGATGCCGTCAAAGCTCATCCCCGGCACGCCATCCATGTTGGCCGGCAGCAACAGGCCGTGCCAATGCACCGAGGTAGGCTGGTCGGGCAGCGCGTTGCGTACGCGCACGCTCACCGTGTCGCCCTCGCGCCAGCGCAGCGTGGGCGCAGGCAGGCTCTGGTTGACGGTGATGGCGGTGCGCGCGCGCCCGGTGAGGTTGACCGGCATGCAGCCGATCTGCAGCGATTGGCTGCTGCCGCGCAGGACCGGCGTGTTCACCGGGTTGGACGCACGCGCATCGCTGCGCCACAGGGCGGTGGTGGCGGCAACACCGCCCAGGGCGATGCCCTGCACGAAGCGGCGTCGGCTCAGGCTGCCGTTGGAGGGTGGATCGAAAGAATTGGGATCGAAAGACATGACATCTCCGCTGCGGCCCACCGAGGAGGGTGGGCGCATCGCATCGCTTAGAAACCCCGCGCAGTAAGCACGCGGGCCCGATGACGGCCAAGGCCGTCAGCGCTCAGGCGATGGGAGGTCGAACCGGTTGCTCGGGCACCGGGCTGCTGCGTCCTTCGGCCAGGTTGGCCGGCAACGCCGAGTGACCGAGCAGGCCTGCGGGCACCGCAGGCAGGGTCAGCAAGGCGAGGCTGCAGTGCTGCAGGCAGTCGCAGCTGCCCAGCTTGCAGCAATCGGCTGCGTGCGCGTGCTTGGCGTTGTCGTGGGTAGGCACGGCGGCAGTCGGCTGCATGTCGGCATGGCAAGGCATTGCGGCCGGCATGGAAGCCTGCGCAGCTGACGCAGCCGGTGCCATCGCACCCGAGGCCATCGCCGGCATCGCCATGCCCACCGACGCCCACGCGCCGGTGGCCGTATTGGCAACCAGGCACAGGCACAGCAGCAGGCGGAGCAGGCAACGCAGCACAGGCGGTCAGGGCAGGCGAACAGGTGCGATGAGCATAGCATCGGCTCCCAGCTGTCCGCCCGATGACCCGCCGGCCGTGGCTGCGCGCCTGGCAGCGGTAGAATTGGGGCTTCCTTCGCCGCACAGTCCTGCCATGTCGCAGCGCCAGTGGGTGGCCGCCGCCATCCAGAAGATCGAAGCCGATTTCAACCGTTCGGCCGACACCCACCTGATTCCGATGGACCTGCCGGGCTATCCGGGCATCGACCTGTATTTCAAGGACGAGTCCAGCCACCCAACCGGCAGCCTCAAGCATCGGCTGGCGCGCTCGTTGTTTCTGTACGCGCTGACCAACGGCTGGCTGCGTGCGGGGCGGCCGGTGATCGAGGCCTCAAGTGGCTCGACTGCGATTTCCGAAGCGTATTTCGCACGCTTGCTGGGTGTGCCCTTCATCGCGGTGATGCCGGCCTCGACCTCGCCCGAAAAGATCGCCGCGATTCAATTCCAGGGCGGCCGCTGCCATCTGGTGGAGCGCGCCTGCGATCTGGACAGCGCCTCGCACCAGCTCGCGCGCGAGACCGGCGGGCACTTCATGGACCAGTTCACCTACGCCGAGCGCGCCACCGACTGGCGCGCCAACAACAACATCGCCGAGTCGATCTTCAAGCAGCTGGCCGACGAACCGCACCCGATTCCCGAGTGGATCGTGTGCAGCCCCGGCACCGGCGGCACCAGCGCCACGTTGGGCCGTTACGTGCGCTACCGGCGCCACGCAACCCGCATCCTGTGCGTGGACCCGGAGGTGTCGGTGTTCTTCGACGGTTATTGTCGCGCGGTGGACGGGCAGTGCCCCAAGGAGCTGGCCATCACCGGCGGCTCGCGCATCGAGGGCATCGGCCGCCCGCGGGTGGAGTCCAGCTTCATCGCCAGCTGCGTGGACATGATGATCAAGGTGCCCGATGCCTTGAGCCTGGCGGCGATGCGCCACGTCAGCGCCACGCTCGGCCGCCGCGTCGGCGGTTCCACCGGCACCAATTTCGTCGGTGTGCTGCAGGCCGCCCAGCGCATGCGCGAGGCAGGCCGCACCGGCTCCATCGTCACCATCCTCTGCGATGCCGGCGAGCGTTATGCGCACAGCTATTACGACCCGGCCTGGTACGTGGCGCACACCATCGACGTCACCGACAGCGATGCGGCCATTGCCATCGCCGTCAGCGGCGGTGACTTGCCCACGTTGCCTTGTGCGGCGCTGGAATGACCGCCATATCCTAGAAGCTGCCATCAACACTGCTGCGCCTCGCGACGTTTTGCTAGCCATTCTTGTTGATTCTTGATCCAGTCACCCGTCATCCAGTCCACCGCCGGAGCGCTCCATGACCAACCCGCTGCTCGACCTGTCAGGACTGCCGTCCTTCGATGCGATCCGCCCCGAACACGTGGGCCCGGCAATCGATCGCCTGCTGGCCGATGCCGAGGCTGCGGTGAAAACGGCCGAGCAGGTCAGCCCGGTCAGCTGGGACAGCTTCGTGGTGCCGCTGGACGACGCCACCGAGCGGCTGTGGCGCGCGTGGGGGCAGGTGGGCCATTTGCAGGCGGTGGTCAATACGCCGGAACTGCGCGAGGCCTACAACAGCAATCTGCCCAAGTTAAGCCGCTTCGGCAGCGCGCTGGCGCAGAACCTGGCGTTGTACGCGCAATACAAGGCGCTCGCGGAATCACCGGAAGCGGCGCACTACGACGCGGCACGTCGCAAGGTGCTGGAAAACGCGCTGCGCGATTTCCGCCTCGGCGGTGCCGAGCTGGATGACGCATCCAAGGCGCGCTTTGCGCAAGTGCAGGAAGAGTTGTCTGCGTTGGCCGCCAAGTTTTCGCAGAACGTGCTCGATGCCACCGATGCATGGTCGTACGTGAGCGAAGACGAAAGCGAGCTGTCCGGCCTGCCGGTCGAAGTGGTCGCCGCCGCGCGCGCTGCTGCCGAAAAAGACGGCGTGCCAGGCTGGAAACTCACCTTGCAGATGCCGTGCTATCTGCCGGTGCAAACCGATGCGGACCATCGCGAACTGCGCGCGCGGTTGTATCGCGCCAACGCCGAGCGCGCCTCCGAATTCGGCGATGCTGCGCTGGACAATAGCGCCAATATCGATCGCATTCTCGCCTTGCGCGCCGAGCTGGCGCAGCTGCTCGGTTTTGCCAGTTATGCGGAGTATTCGGTTGCCACCAAGATGGCGCAAAGCCCGGACGAAGTGATGGGCTTCCTGCGCGATCTGGCAGTGCGCGCCAAGCCGTATGCGCAACGCGACCGTGCCGAGCTCGAAGCCTTTGCGCGCGACGAACTTGGCCTGGACGAACTCCAGGCCTGGGACCTGGCCTACGTCAGCGAAAAGCTCAAGCAGGCGCGCTACAGCTTCTCCGAGCAGGAAGTGAAGCAGTATTTCACCGAGCCGAAAGTGCTGGCCGGCCTGTTCGATGTCATCCACAGCCTGTACGGGCTCACCGTCAAGCCCGATAGCGCGCCGGTCTGGCATGAGGATGTGCGTTTCTATCGGTTGGAAGATGCACAGGGCGAGCTGGTCGGGCAGTTCTATCTGGATCTGTACGCACGCGAAGGCAAGCGCGGCGGGGCGTGGATGGACGATTGCCGCAATCGCCGCGACACCGCCAACGGCGTGCAGACCCCGCTGGTGTATCTGGTGTGCAACTTCGGCCGCGGCAGTGGCGATACGCCGGCCACGTTACGGCATGGCGAAGTCACCACGCTGTTCCATGAAATGGGCCACGGCCTGCACCAGTTGCTCACGCGCATCGGCGAGCTGGGTGTGGCCGGCATCAACGGCGTGGAGTGGGATGCGGTGGAACTGCCGAGCCAGTTCATGGAGAACTTCTGCTGGGAATGGGAGCGCGTGCAGGCGATGACCGCGCATGTGCGCACCGGCGAGCCGTTGCCGCGCAATCTGTTCGATAGGCTGCTGGCCGCACGCAATTTCCAGAGCGGCATGTTCACCGTGCGCCAGCTGGAATTTGCGCTGTTCGACATGCAGCTGCACAGCAGCTTCGACCCGCTGCAGGACAGCGTATTGCAGCTGATCGAGCGTGTGCGCGACGAAGTGGCAGTCAATCGTCCGCCGGCGTGGAATCGTTTCCCGCATCAGTTCAGCCACATCTTCGCCGGCGGTTATGCGGCCGGTTACTACAGCTACAAATGGGCCGAAGTGCTCAGCGCCGATGCCTACGCCGCCTTCGAAGAAGCACCCGATCAGGTTGCCGATACCGGCGCGCGCTTCCGGCACGAAGTCTTGTCGCGTGGCGGCAGTCGTAGTGCGGCCGACAATTTCCGTGCCTTTCGTGGGCGTGCGCCGAGCATCGATGCGCTGTTGCGGCATAACGGCATGGCGGGCTGATCGCAGGCTTTTTTAGTCAGGTCTCCCTGCTTTTCTAAAGCGTCGTCTCCGCTGCAGTGCAACGCATTCGGAAGCGACGCTTCGGCGAGCGCAAAAAGCTGATCGAAGCAGTGCACTGGACATCGTGTGTCCTTGAGTTCGAGCGCGTCCCATCGTGCTGCAGGACCCGGCACCCGCTCGCTCAGGTGCCTTCTCCATCCTCAGGATTCTGCAAGTCGCGGCACTGGGCATGGCGTTCGCCCACCTGCGCCAGTGCGCCAGGAAATCCCAAGGCGTAGGCATCCAGTTCGATCCAGGCAGGGTTGAGCGTCTCCACCAACTGCCGCCGCCAGGCATGCGGCCAGGCGCGAAGTTGCGTGGCGCGGGCCTGGGCAGCTGCCAGATCGGTGCAGGCCTCGAACCACACCAGCAGCAGCGGCATCACGCGCTCCCTGGGCAAGCTGGCTTCCTGCTGCACGATGATACGCCGGCGCGTGTCGCTGATTGCGCCCAGACCACTTGCCACGTCGATGTAAAACGCCTCCCGCCGCGCATGCGCCAGCAGGTAAACCACCGATGGGCCATGAAACAAGCTATCCCAGTCGGCATGCTCAAGCGCCGCGAATTCCGATCTCACCGGAGAGCGCGTGTCAGCCATCTTCGCTACCTCCATCTTCGCCATGCACCATGGGCCAACCCGAGCGCGACCATTGCGATGTTGGCATAGTGCAATTGCAGGCTAGCAAAGACGCGGCGATCTCGCTCGATACGTATTGGGATGCGCATTAGCGCGGCCGTGTCTGGGCCGATCAGAGTGCGTGTGCCTACTGGCGCAAGTATCGGCCCGGCATGCCGCCGACTGCTTGCCGATGCGTGCCGTGCAGATGCCGAACAGGTCACTCGCTCCTGTTCGGCTTCCGTCACGCCATCAATCGTCACACCCGGCCGAACACCAATGCCCCGTTGGTACCGCCGAAGCCGAAGCTGTTGGACATCACCGTGTTCAACGTTGCGGCACGCGTTTCACGCAGGATCGGGAAGCCTTCCGCGCGCGGGTCGAGCTCATCGATATGCGCCGAGCCGGCCATGAAGCCATCGCGCAGCATCAGCAGGCTGTAGATCGCCTCGTGCACGCTGGCCGCGCCCAACGAATGGCCGGACAGCGCCTTGGTCGAGGACAACGGCGGTACGTTGTCGCCGAATACTTCGCGCACCGCGCCCAGTTCGGTGACATCGCCCAGTGGGGTGGAGGTGCCGTGGGTGTTGAGATAATCGATCGGCTGGCTGAGGCCTTGCATGGCCATGTGCATGCAGCGCACCGCGCCTTCGCCGCTGGGCGCGACCATGTCCGCGCCATCGGAGGTCACGCCATAGCCGAGCAGTTCGGCATGGATGCGTGCGCCGCGCGCGATGGCGTGGTCGTAGTCTTCCAGCACCAGCATGCCGCCGCCGCTACCGATGACGAAGCCATCGCGCTGCGCATCGTACGGGCGCGAGGCGACCGCAGGACGATCGTTGAAGCCGGTCGACAACGCGCCCATCGCATCGAACATCACGCTCATGGTCCAGTGCAATTCTTCACCGCCGCCGGCGAACATCACATCCTGCGCGCCATGCCGGATCAGATCCGCAGCCGCGCCAATGCAATGCGCCGAGGTCGCACACGCTGCCGATAGCGAGTAGCTCAGGCCGCGAATCTTGAACGCGGTGGCCAACGATGCAGACACTGCGGAACACATCGTGCGCGGCACCATGTATGGGCCCACCTTGCGCACGCCACGGTTGCGCAGCAGATCGGCAGTTTCCACCTGCCACTGGCTGGAACCGCCACCGGAGCCGGCGATCACGCCGGTACGCAATGCGCTGACCTGTTCGGCATCCAGCCCGGCATCGGCGATCGCATCGCGCATCGCCAGATAGGCATACGCCGAGGCATCGCCCATGAAGCGCTTGAGCTTGCGGTCGATCAGGCTGTCCAGGTCCAGCGCCACCGCGCCGCCCACCTGGCTGCGCAGGCCGGCTTCGGCGTGATCGGGCAATGCGGTGATGCCCGAGCGGCTCTCGCGCAGTGCAGTGGAGACGGTGTCCAGATCATTGCCCAGACACGAATTGATGCCCATTCCGGTGACGACGACACGGCGCATCAGAAATTCTCCGTTGAAGTGAACATGCCTACGCGCAGGTCTTTGGCAGTGTAGATCTCGCGCCCGTCCACCAGCATGCGCGCATCGGTCTGCGCCATCACCAGCTTGCGGTTGATCACGCGGCTGACATCGATCTCGTAGCTCACCAGGGTGGCGCTCGGCAGCACCTGGCCGGTGAACTTGACCTCGCCGCAACCCAGCGCGCGGCCGCGACCCGGCGCGCCGATCCAGGTGAGGAAGAAGCCGGTCAGCTGCCACATCGCATCCAGGCCCAGGCAGCCGGGCATCACCGGGTCGCCGATGAAGTGGCAGCCGAAGAACCACAGGTCCGGGCGGACATCGAGTTCTGCGCGGATCACGCCCTTGCCGTGTGCGCCGCCGGTGTCGTTGATCTCGGTGATGCGGTCGAACATCAGCATCGGGTCGTTGGGCAGGCGGGCACTGTCGGGTCCGAACAATTCCCCACGCGCGCTGGCCAGCAATTGGTCACGCGAGTACGCACTTTGACGAGTCATGACGAACGTTTCCTGCAAGAAGCGATAAGGCGAAGCCGGCAAGCGTGCATGAGGGCGCGCGGTTCAATCAAACGTTTTATCCGTACGCATGCGTGCTGTGTTTAACCGGTTGCGCGGTGCGGCAAGCGGTCTGTGCAGGCCGGATCAAGGCGTGAGACGCGGCTGATTTATCATGTGCTGACGCTTTTGGAGAGACGCCAGCTTGATGCGCAAGATCGTGCACGTGGACATGGATGCGTTCTACGCGTCCGTGGAGCAACGTGACGATCCATCGCTGCGCGGCAAGCCGGTGGTGGTGGCCTGGCGCGGTGCGCGCTCGGTGGTGTGCGCAGCCTCGTATGAGGCGCGTACCTTCGGTATTCGTTCGGCCATGCCGGCGATGCGTGCCGAGCGTCTATGCCCGGATGCGGTGTTCGTGCCGCCGGATTTTGCGCGTTACAAGGCGGTGTCGCGGCAGGTGCGCGAGATCTTCCATCGGCATACCGATCTGGTCGAGCCGTTGTCGCTGGACGAAGCCTATCTGGATGTCACGCAAGCCAAGACCGGCATGCAACTGGCCACCGAAATCGCGCAACTGATCCGCACCCAGATCCGCGAGGAAACCCAGCTCACTGCATCGGCCGGCATCGCGCCGAACAAATTCCTGGCCAAGATCGCTTCGGACTGGCGCAAGCCCGACGGGCAGTTCGTCATCGCGCCCAGTCGTGTGGATGCGTTCCTGCTGCCGCTGCCGGTCAATCGTATTCCCGGCGTGGGCAAGGTGATGGATGGCAAGCTGGCGGCGTTGGGTATCGTCACCGTCAGCGATCTGCGGCTGCGTCCCCTGGAAGAATTGCAGGCGCATTTCGGCAGCTTCGGGCAGAGCCTGTATCGCCGCGCGCGTGGCATCGACGAGCGTCCGGTCGAGCCGGATCAGGAGGTGCAGTCGGTGTCCTCGGAAGACACCTTCAGCGAAGATATCGCGCTGGAGGCGCTGGATCCGCACATCCTGCGCCTGGCCGAAAAAACCTGGCTCGCCACGCGGCGCACCGAGCGTATCGGGCGCACCGTGGTGCTGAAATTGAAGACCTCGAACTTTCGCATTCTGACCCGCTCGTACACGCCGGAGCAGCCACCGGCCTCACTGGAGGCACTGGCAGAGATTGCATTGGCGCTGACCCGGCGCGTGGAGTTGCCTGCCGACACGCGCTATCGCCTGGTCGGTGTGGGTTTGAGCGGTTTCAGCGATGCGGAAGAGGGCGCGGTGCAGGGCGAGTTGTTCGGCGAGGTGCCTCAGGCGCAGTGAGTGCGATGCGCGGTGCCTGCACTGCTGCGGCGTTGGCGTGCTGTAGGCATCAATAACTGCATCGACGATGCATCCACACTCCCCATCGCTCCACGGTGACACGCTGTGAATCCTGCACTTCGTACACTGCGCCTCGCTCTCCCCACACAAGGCAGTCCGCATGTATCCGTATCCACTGGTGATTTTCGACCTGGATGGCACGCTGGTGGACAGCGCACCGAATATCGCCGAAGCGCTCAATGCCACCTTGCAGGAGCTTGGGCTGCAGCAGTTCAGCGAGGCGACGATCCGCAGCTGGATCGGCGAAGGCGTGCACGTGCTGCTTGCCACCGCGTTGCGCGAAGCCGGCGGCACGCACGATGCCGATACCGAAATGCCGGTGATGATGCGGCACTACGCAGCCTGCCTGCTGCACAACCCGCAGGTGTATCCCGGCGTTGCCGAGGCACTTGCAGGCTTGCGCGAGGCCGGCGTCACGCTGGCGTTGTGCACCAACAAGCCGTCGCGCTTTATCGCGCCGCTGCTGGAGCATCTGGGCATTGCGGCGCATTTCAGCACGGTGCTCGGTGGCGATTCGCTGCCGCAGCGCAAGCCAGATCCAGCGCCGCTGCTGCACCTGGCCAACCAGTTCCGGCACACCCCGCAGCAGTGCATGATGGTGGGCGATTCGGCGACCGATGCGGCCGCCGCAAATGCGGCTGCAATGCCGTTGGCGATGGTGCGCTACGGCTATTTGCGTGGGTTCGATGTACAGACCTCCGGCGCGGTTGCCATTGTCGATGACATGCGCGAACTGCTTGCGTTGAAGTAGTGCGCAGCAGCGCCACCGCAGATCGCCCATTTGAGAATGAATCGCATCTGTGTAGAATGCGAGGACAATCTTGACTGCGTTGTAGCGCCTTGCACGTACCCAGTGCACGTTGCACGCATCACTCCCACCGTGTCACCTCAAGCCGTCGCCAGAGGTCCATCTCCTGTCGAGAGGTTTGAGAATGTCCGCATCACGCCGGTCATGGATGTCTGTGCCTGCACGCCGTCCCGTGTTGTCCCACCGTCAGCTGGTGCTGGCCATTGCGCTCGGTTGTGGCGGCTGCATTTGCAGCGCATCTGCCGAAGACGCCGCAGCCGATCCGCAATCGCTGGACACCGTGCACGTCACCGCCGCGCAGATCGCACGCCAGGCCTTGGGGTCATCGGTGATCACCGCCGAAGACATCGAGCGGCGCCCGCCGGTCAACGACCTGTCGCAGCTGCTACGCACCATGCCGGGCGTCAATCTCACCGGCAACAGTGCCTCTGGCCAGTACGGCAATAACCGCCAAATCGATCTGCGCGGTATGGGCCCGGAAAACACGCTGATTCTGGTCGATGGCAAGCCGGTGGGATCGCGCGATGCCGTGCGCATGGGCCGCAGCGGCGAGCGCAATACGCGTGGCGACACCAACTGGGTGCCGGCCGAAGCGGTGGAGCGCATCGAAGTGCTGCGCGGCCCGGCTGCGGCACGCTATGGCTCGGGTGCCTCAGGTGGCGTGGTCAACATCATCACCAAAAAGCCCACCGGCGATCTGACCGGCTCGATGACGGTGTTCGGTCTTGTGCCGCAGCACAGTGCCGAAGGCGGTGGCCAGCGTGCCGGCTTCCAGCTCAGCGGCCCGCTGTCCGACACGTTCTCGTTCCGTCTCTACGGCAACCTCAACAAAACCGATCCGGATTCGCTGGATCTCAATCGTCGCTTCGCCAGCAACGCTGCCGCAGTGCCACCGGCCGGGCGCGAGGGCGTGCGCAACAAGGACATCAACGGCCTGCTGCGTTGGGACCCGATGGACGGCCAGGTGTTCGAACTCGATGCCGGTTTCAGCCGCCAGGGCAATCTGTACGCGGGCGATCGCGCGGTCAGTGCCGACGGCCTGGCCGGCGCGGATCTCAGCGCCTTGTTCGGCAGCGAAACCAATACCATGATCCGCCGCACCGCATCGCTGACCCATCGCGGCACCTGGGCGCTGGGCACCTCGCGCCTCACCGCGGCCTATGAAGGCACCGACAACACCCGCCTCAACGAAGGCCTGGCCGGCGGGCCGGAAGGCTCCATCGCCGCCGGCCTGCTCAACTCCACCGCCACGCTCGATAACCTCAACATCGATGGCGAATTCAACATGCCGTTGCAGGCCTGGGCCGAACAGGTGCTCACGCTGGGCTTCGAGCGCCGCCAGAGCCGCCTCAGCGATGCCTATTCGATGTCGCAGGCCGTCACCGCCGGCGGTGGCTTCCCCGGCCTTGCCGCAGGCGCACGCAGTCCACGCAGCGAGGCCACGCTCAGCGCGGTGTATCTGGAAGACAACATCTACGCCACCGAGCGGCTGACGCTCACGCCGGGCCTGCGGCTGGATCACCACAGCCAGTTCGGCAACAACCTCAGCCCCAGCCTCAACGTGCAATACAAACTCACCGAAGACTGGCTGCTCAAAGGCGGCATCGCGCGCGCGTTCAAGGCGCCAAACCTGTACCAGTCCAACGCCAATTATCTGTATTACACGCGCGGCAATGGCTGCCCGGTGCTGTTCCCCAATCTCGGCTCGGGCTGCTATATCCAGGGCAACGACAACCTCGATCCGGAGACCAGCATCAACAAGGAGATCGGCATCGAGTGGGCACCGCAGAGCGGTCACCACGCCTCGCTGACGTACTTCCATAACGCGTACGACGACAAGATCGTCGCCGGTATGACGCCGGTCAATATCACCGTCGACAGACGTGGGCAGGTGTTCCAGTGGACCAACGCATCGGAAGCGATCGTGCAGGGCGTGGAGGGCAATCTCACCCTGCCGCTGCTGGGCGAGCAGGGCCGCGAGCTGAAGTGGAATACCAACGTCACCTACATGATCGAGAACAAGAACACCGCCACCGATCAACCGCTGTCGGTGATCCCGGAATACACCGTCAACACCACGCTGGATTGGCAGCCGACCCAGGCCTTGTCGCTGCTGCTCACCGGGACCTTCTACGGCAAGCAGGAGTCGGCCACGCAATCGAGCACCAGCGGCGGTGCCATCGCCCCCGACACGCGCGACCCCTATGACCTGTGGGGCGTCAGTGCGCGTTACCGGATCACCCGCAAGGTCAGCGTGGGCGTCGGTGTGGACAATCTGTTCGACACCCGTCTGTTCCGCGAAGGCACCAACAACACCGGCGGCGCGGCGGGTGCAGCCACCTACAACGAACCCGGGCGCGCGTACTGGGCGAGCCTGAGTTTCGGCTTCTGACAGCGACGCGGCGCTGCGCGTGAACGTGCGCGCCGCAACAAGGAGAGTGCGATGACCCGACAGCATCGTTGGCGGCTTGCGTGTGCCGCTGCGCTGATGTGGATCGCCGGCGCTATGCCGGCGTTCGCGCAGCCGGATCTGACCCGCACGCTCGGCAGCACCGTTGCCGAGCGTCCCAGCGCCTCGTATGTCTTCAGCGCGTTGCGTTTGGACTCGGTCGATGGCCAACGCCGTTACCGTGTGCGGATTGCCTCACCCAAGGCAGCGCCGCCCGCTGCGGGATATCCGGTGGTGTATCTGCTGGATGGCAATGCGGCATTGATGGAACTGGATGAGCGCCTGCTCGACAGCCTGTCCACGCACGGCGCTGCACCGGTGCTGGTGTTCATCGCCGACGACAGTGCGCTGCGCATCGATGCGGTGGGGCGCAGTCTGGATTACACGCCTGCGCGTTTTACCGATGGCCGTGTGGAAACCGATCCGCTGAATCCACAGCGCAGGACCGGCGGCGCGGCCGCATTCGCGCAACTGATCGCCACACGCATTCGCCCGCAGGTGGAAGCGCGCGTGTCGGTCGATCGTCAGCGGCAAACGCTATGGGGCCATTCGTATGGCGGGCTGTTCGTGCTGCAGGTGTTGTTGACGCAGCCGCAGCTGTTTCAACACTACGTCGCGGTCGATCCATCGCTGTGGTGGGGCGATGGGTTTATCGTCCAGCAGGCGCGGCGCGTGGTGGATCAGGCACAAGCAGCTTCTGCAGACATGCAGCCATCGAAGCGTCGTCTGACGCTGACGGCAGGCGAGGGCAGGCCACCGGGACAAGATGCAGCACCGGATCGCCCCGGGCGGCCGCGTGCAGATCCACACGCTGCACGGAATCTCGTCACGCTGTTGTCGTCGTTACCCGGCCTCACCGCCGAGTACCAGCCGCTACCCGGCCTTAGCCATGGTCAGACGCTGGGTGCATCGCTTGCGCCAACGTTACGGGATGCAGCGACGCGTTGATGATGCCATCGAGCGATCGATCGAAGATCGATCGCTCGAGAAAACCAACAATCACGCTGCTGCCAATCGCATCACCATCGCCACGCGCACACAGCTGCTGCAACCCGGCACAGACGCTCAATCGTCGTGCGTCTCGCCTGTTGCCGCATCGTCATCGGCAGCCTCAGGCATCTCGCCATGCGTATCGTCGTTATCGGCGCGCGCGTAGTGCACGGTCTCCACCGGCCCACCCACCGCGCGCCCACGCACCGGCAGCAACGCGCTGGCCGCTTCGTACTCGGCCAGCAAGGCATGCCGCCGCGCTTCTGGCACCTCCTGCCAATGGCAGTCAGTCAACGCACCCTCGAGCGAATACAGCAGATTGAGGCTGGGCTTGAAGCCGGCGCGGCGCACTTTGACGAACGCGCCCACCGCGCCCACCGCCTGCAGATCCTCCTGCGTGCGCAGGCCAACCTGACGCAGCCACGCTGCACTTTTCGGGCCGATGTTGCGCAGCCGTTCTGTGGTCACGTCAGCGCGCCGACAAAGATCTGCGCAATGGCTTCCAGGCCGCGCTGGTCGTCGGCATCGAAGCGATCCAGCTCCGGGCTGTCCAGATCCAGCACGCCGATCAGCGCATCGCCCTTGACCAGCGGAATCACCAGCTCCGAGCGCGACGCCGAATCGCAGGCGATATGTCCGGGGAAGGCGTCCACGTCGGCAATGCGCTGGCTCTGCCGAGTGCTGGCGGCCGCGCCGCACACACCCTTGTCCAGCGGAATGCGCACGCAGGCCGGCAAGCCCTGAAACGGGCCCACCACCAGCTCGCGGCCGTCGTAAAAGTAGAAGCCGGCCCAGTTGAGCGACGGCAACGCGTTGAAGATCAGTGCGGCCAGGTTGGCGGCATTGGCGATCCGATCCGGCTCGCCATGCACCAGTGCCTGGGCCTGGGCGGTGAGCTGGGCGTATTGTTCCGGCTTGCTGCCGGTCAGCGAAGAAGTTGCGAACATGGCCGAAGTCTAGCAGCGGCCATCCGCAGGGTCGTTGCGACTCAGCGTTCCGTTTGGATCTGCACGCTATGCTGCGCGCCCTCACGGCAACCGCGGCGCGGCCGCAGGAACAAACGCATGCAGCTTTCGGCGTTCTATGTCACCGGCACCGACACCGGCATCGGCAAGACCATGGGCAGCACCGCGCTGCTGCACGCACTGCGCGCGCGCGGGCACACCGCAGTAGGCATGAAGCCGGTTGCCAGCGGTTGCGAGCAAACCGCGCACGGCTGGCGCAACGAGGACGCCCTGGCGCTGCAGGACGCCAGCGAGCCGCAACCCGACTACGCCACCCTCAATCCCTATGCCTTGCCGGCCCCGCTGGCGCCGGAGCTGGCTGCGGCCGATGTCGGCGTCACCCTGTCGCTGGAGCCGATCGCCCGCGCCTTCGCGCAATTGCGCGCGCAGGCCGAGGTGGTGGTGGTCGAAGGCGTCGGG
Organism: Xanthomonas sp. NCPPB 2933; assembly: GCF_056725225.1. Classification (NCBI taxonomy): domain Bacteria; kingdom Pseudomonadati; phylum Pseudomonadota; class Gammaproteobacteria; order Lysobacterales; family Lysobacteraceae; genus Xanthomonas; species Xanthomonas sp. NCPPB 2933. The sequence goes on along the minus strand of NZ_CM161518.1, from coordinate 4,596,399 downwards.
GGCTGGGCCGCGCCGCTGAGCGCCGATCTGGACCAGGCCGATCTGGTCCGCGCACTCAAGCTGCCCGTCGTGCTGGTGGTCGGCGTGCGGCTGGGCTGCATCAATCACGCGCGCCTGACTGCCGCCGCCATCGCCGCCGATGGGCTGGAGTGCATCGGCTGGATCGCCAACGAAATCGATCCGCAGATGGAGCGCATCGAAGAGAACATCGACATGCTGCGCCAGCGCCTGACGATGCCGTGCTTGGGCCGGATCGCATGGCGTCCGGGTGCCGACGCTGCAACCCAGGCCAAGGGGCTGCAGCTGCCGCAGTGAGGTGGGGGCAATCAGGCGGGTAGCTATCTCAGGATGGCGAGAGAGAGCACGCCATCACAAGAAATATGTTTCGTTTATTTCGGATATCCGGCATTTCGTTTATGCTGGACCCCGTTTCCGTTGCACCAGCGTGCTCACATGTCGAACATTGCTCCGTCCAAGATGGTCCTGCCTGTCGAGCGCGAGGTCGCCGCTGCAGTGCAAGGCCAACGCGCCTTGGCGGCCTACCTTGCCACCAGCTTCGAAACCCAGCGCATCCAGATCTTCGACGACCAAAACCAGGCCCATCAGGTGGAATTGCCCACCTCCGCACTGCGTCTGCTGATGGATATCCTGGCCGAGCTCGCCGATGGCAATGCGGTGCAGGTGGTGCCCATCCACGCCGAGTTGACCACCCAGGAAGCTGCCGATCTGCTGAACGTTTCCCGGCCGCATATGGTCAAGTTGATGGAAGAGGGCGCGCTGGCGTTCCACCGCACCGGCAGACATCGCCGAGTGCGTTTTGCCGACCTGATGCAGTTCAAGCGCGAACGTGAGCGCGCCAGTGAGCAGGCCATGCAGGAACTGGCCACGCAGGCCCAGGAGCTGGCGCTGGGATATCAGTGAGGCATTCGCCGTTCACTGCAGTCTACGATGCGTGCGTGCTTTACCCGGCGCCGCTCCGGGACTTGTTGATGTGGCTTGGACTATCGGGCAGGTTCCGTGCGCGCTGGAGCGTGCAGATTCACCAGGAATGGAAGCGCAATTTATTGCTCAACCGGCGCGACCTCACAGCAGAGCAGGTGGACCGTACCTCGGCGCTGATGGACCGAGCCATTCCGGATTGCCTAGTAAGTGGCTACGAACCGTTGATTGAGGCGCTGCATCTGCCCGATCCAAACGATCGCCACGTGCTGGCCGCTGCGATCCGCTGCAGCGCCAGCGTGATCGTCACCTTCAACCTGAAAGATTTCCCGTCCGCCACGCTCGCTCCCTTTGGGATCGAGGCGCAGCACCCGGACGAGTTCATTGAGAATCTGTTCGATCTGGACAAGGCGGCCGTTGTCTCTGCCGCTCAACGCCAGCGTGCACAGCTGTGCAATCCAGGGATGGACGTGGAGCGCTATCTGGAGGTGCTACTACGACAAGGACTCGTCCAGACCGTTAAAGCGTTGACCATTTACCGCACGGTTCTCTGACAGCCTGGTGGGCATCGCAAAGCGACACCGGCACGAAAAACCGTCGAGAGGCCGCGACTCTGTCTTGGTGACTGCATGGTCCGATGACTTGGGATAAGCCAGCGATCAGACAATAAAAAAGCCCGACAGAGGGAGGGATCTGTCGGGCCGGATTGCATGGGGGGAGGGACCCATGCAAAGACGCTGAATTTTGGTGGCGGTTACGTGCGCCGGGTCTTGCCTTTCGTTGCATGCTCGCTGTTGGTCTCGAACTGCTGCTTGGCCAGTTGGCCGAGCGCATCGGAGGCCTTCAAGCCCAGGCCGACCACTTCCTGATTGACCGACGCCAGACGTTCCAGGTTGTCGCGGGCCAGTTGCAGCCCCTTCGGCCAGAGCGTCTGGTAGGCGCCCAGGTCGCGTGCCTGGGCAAACTCACCGAAGAAGCTGGTGGTCGCGCTCACGTTTTGCTCCAAGGTCTTCAGCTGCAGGCCAAACGCGTTTTCTGCGTGTTCCATCGCCAACTGGTTGGCGCGTGCCGCTGCGGAAGCAAAGCTGCTGAAGCCGTTTTCGAACTGCGCCGACATTGCGAACCCCTTGGGGAATGCTGTGACCGTTTGTTGCATTGCAGCATACGCGGATATTGTTGCGATGCAACACGTTTGCTGAAAATTTCCAAAACGGCTTCAAAAACCTCTTGAAATCAATGCACTATCCAGGCCGCAGAAACGGCAAAGCCGCCCAGTAGGCGGCTTTGCGTCACACGATTGCGCCAGGCGATCAGCCGCGATAACGGCAGCCAGACGTGCAGGTTTCATGTACCACGATCTCGCTCAACTGCGGCAGCGCCGGCTTGAGCTGCTGCCAGATCCAGATCGCCAGACGCTCGCTGGTCGGGTTCTCCAATCCCTCGATGTCGTTGAGGTAGTGGTGGTCCAGGCGGTCGTAGATCGGCTTGAAGGCGGCCTTGATGTCGCCGAAATCCATGATCCAGCCGGTCTCGGCACCCGGCTCGCCGCTGACATGCAGCTCGATCCGGAAGGAATGCCCGTGCAAGCGGGCGCACTTGTGCCCGGGCGGCACATTGGGAAGCCGATGCGCGGCTTCGAGCGTAAAGACTTTGAAGATATCCATGCGCGCCATTGTAAGTGCGCCAGTGCTTTTCGGGCTGTGCCAATCGCAGCGAGACAGCCCATCTGCGGGCTCTTGAAGGCAAACAGCAGGGCGTTGTTCTCGATGTGCTCAATCGCCATACGCAGCGCACCACGTCCGACGCGCGTCTTACCGCGTCTTGCTGCCAGCGTGTGTCACAGCGCGTCATATCCCTATGCAGTTATGTAATTTTTGTTAATCAATCGCGCATGGCCCACTGCAAAACCCCCATTCATGGATGCCGTGCGTGAAGCGCCCTACGCCTTACCTGCTGTCCCTTGCCGTTCTCTCGGCGCTGATTCCCCTCGCTCATGCCGACGACGCGACACCCGACACGGGCAAGACCCTGGCCACCGTCAGCGTCACCGGCTCCAATATCAAGCGCACCGACAGCGAAGGCCCGAACCCGGTGCAGGTGATCGACCGCCAGCAGCTGGAGCAGTCCGGCAAGGTCACCGTGGCCGACGCACTGCGCTCGATCTCCGCCAACACCGGCAACGCCACCAACGAGACCACCAACAACGGGTGGGCCTCCGGCTCGGCCGGCATCGGCCTGCGCGGGCTGTCGCAGAAGAACACCCTGGTGCTGCTCAACGGACGCCGCCTGGCCAACTACGGCTTTCCTGCCAATGGTCTGGGCGACACCTTCGTCAACCTCAACGCGCTGCCGCTGGTGGCGGTGGAACGCATCGAAGTGCTCAAGGACGGCGCCTCCGCCGTGTACGGCTCCGATGCGGTGGCCGGGGTGGTCAACATCATCACCCGGCAGGATTTCCAGGGCGCCGAACTCGGCATCAGCGGGGGTACCTCCGATCAGGGTGGCATGGACACCCAGCGCGCCAAGTTCATTGGCGGCATCGGCGATCTCGACAGCGACGGCTACAACATCCTTTTCAGTTTCGACGCCTACAACCGCGACCGGCTGGATCAGGACCAGCGCGAACTGACCCGCTCGGGCATCTATACCGATCTGCCCGGCGGGCGCTGGAACGGCTGGTCGGCCAAGGGCGCGCGCTATCTGGTCGGCGGCCGCTCGGTGCCGATGCTGGATGCGCAAGGCAACTGCCCCACCGGCACGGTGCTGACCGCCAGCGCGCCGATCGACGGCCTGGCCGGCGACACCTGCGGCTTCAACCAGGCCCCGTTCACCACGCTGATCCCCTCGACCAAGCGCTATCAGGCCTATACCAACGCCACGTTCCGGCTCAGCGACAACGTCGAAGCGTTTGGCGAGGCGCTCTATAGCGAGGTCAAGGGCGTGTCGATCTTCGGCTCCAGCCCGTACTTCACTCTGGAAGGCGGCCGCTTTGCGTTGAACGCCAGCAGCGGGCTGGCCGAGCCGGTGTCCAACCTGCTGCCGGCCTCCAGCCCGTACAACCCGTACGGCACCGCGGTGCCGATCGAATACACCTTCTTCGATCTGGGCCAGACGGTCAAAACCAACCGCTCGCAGTCCTACCGCTTTCTCGGCGGCGTGCGCGGCAAGACCGAACGCTGGGATTGGGAAGCGGCGGCGTTCGCCGCGCGCAGCACCGAGCACGAAACCGTGTCCGGTGGCTTCGCCAATCGCTTTACGTTGGCGCAGGCGCTGGCTGACGGCAGCTACAACCTGCTCAACCCGTCCACCACGCCGCAATCGGTGATCGACGGCATCAACCTCAGCACGCTGCGCCCGGCGCAATCGACGCTGCGCGGCGTCGATGCCAAAGTGTCCGGGAATCTGTTCGAGCTGCCGGTCGGCAGCGTCGGATTTGCCGCCGGTGCCGAGTGGCGGCAGGAAGAATTGGTCTCGCGCAATCCGCTGCAGATCGATCAAGGCCTGCAGATCCGCCCGGCGATTGCCGCGGTGGACGGCGAGCGCAAGGTGTCGGCGCTGTATGCCGAGGTCAATGTGCCGCTGCTGCAATCGCTGGAACTGCAACTTGCCGGGCGCGGCGATCATTACAGCGATTTCGGCAATGCGTTTTCGCCCAAGGCCAGCCTGCGCTGGCAACCGCTGGATGCCGTGCTGGTACGCGCCGCGGCCTCGCGTGGCTTTCGCGCGCCGTCGCTGTCGGAGAATGCGGCCAGTACGAATATCTCCTACGGCTCGGTGGTCGATCCGTTCGATCCGGACGTGCCGGGCTCGCGCCAGAACCCGACCTTCTTCACCGTCGGCAACACCGAGCTCAATCCGGAGCGCACGCGCAGCTACAACCTTGGCGTGGTGCTGTCGCCGTGGGCCGACACCAGCCTGAGCGTGGACTGGTACAAGATCGAACTGGAGAATCTGGTCGGCACCGGCAACAACGCCACCATCGTGCAGAACAACAACCCGGCCGATGTGATCCGCAACGAGCGCGGCACGCTGGTGGCGGTGTACAACCGTTATCAAAACCTCAGCGAGCTGACCACCTCCGGTATCGATGTCGAATTGCGCCAGCGCTGGCGCACCGAAGCGGCCGGCAACTTCGGCCTCAATACCGCTTACACCCACGTGCGCGATTACCGCCGCCCGACCGTGGTCGGTGGGCCGTTGCAGGATTACGCCGGCAGCAACCTCGGTCCCTCGTTGCCGCGCAACAAGGCAACCACCACGCTGGACTGGAACCTGGGCACCGTCAGCGCCGCACTGACCTGGTATTACACCGGCGGCTACGACCAGAAAGCCAGCGCGGCGGCCAGCGCATTGCAGTCGCGCGTGGGCGACTACAACCAGTTCGATCTGTATCTGGCTTACACCGGCATCGACAAACTCACGCTCTACGCCAAGGTCGAGAATCTGGCCGACAAGCAGCCGCCGGTGGATGCCTCGTTCCCGGGTATTCGCGCGCCGTACGACTTCACCCAGTACGACCTGCGTGGGCGCTATTTCACCGTGGGCCTGGACTATCGATTCTGATCGGCGCACGCACGGCCCGTGTGCGGCCGTGCGATGGTGGCTGTGTGCTCGCCAGCGCCCTGTATCAAACCAATCGCCGTTTACCCCGGACACTTTATTCAAGGAACTACGATGACCTCTTCGCAGCACGCCTGGCTACTCGCCCTGGCATTCGTCGCGCCTACCCTGGCGGCTCAACCTGCAGCACAACCCGCCGCGCTGCCCGGTTACGACGCCGATGCCGCACAGGCGCAACGCGCGCTGGAAGCACGTTTCGACAGCGGATTGAAGGACGCCGATTATCGCGGCTGGTTGAAGCAATGGGCGTCGGCGCCCAACCAGGTCGGCTCGCCGCATAACCTTGAAAACGCCCGCGATCTGCAAACGCGCCTGCGCGCCTACGGGTGGGATGCGCGCATCGAAACCTTCGAGGTGCTGTGGCCCTCGCCCAAGAGCTCGCAGCTGGAATTGCTCGGGGCCAAGCCGTATGTCGCCCGTCTCAAGGAGCCGCCGCTGCCGGGCGACAGTACCTCTACTCAGACCGACAACGCGCTGCCGCCGTATGTGATCTATGGCGGCAATGGCGATGTCACCGGCGACCTGGTCTATGTCAATTACGGCATTGCCGAAGACTACGAAGCGCTCGCGCGCAACGGCGTGGACGTACGCGGCAAGATCGTCATTGCGCGCTACGGCAAAGGTTGGCGCGGGCTCAAGCCGCGGCTGGCGCAGGAGCATGGTGCGATCGGCGCGATCATCTATTCCGATCCGCGCGACGACGGCTACTTCCAGGATCAGGCCTATCCGGATGGCCCGGCGCGCAATCAGTGGAGCGTGCAACGCGGCTCGGTCGCCAACTTCGCGATCTATCCCGGCGACCCGCTCACCCCGGGCGTCGGTGCAAGTAAGGGCGCCAAACGCCTGAAGATCGACCAGGCCGGCAGCGTCTTGAAGATTCCCACGCTGCCGATCAGCTGGGGCGACGCGCAGCCCTTGCTGGCCGCCCTGGGCGGGCCGGTGGCACCGGAGGACTGGCGCGGCGCCTTGCCGATCACCTACCGCATCGGCGGAGACGACACCGCGCGTGTGCACCTCAAGGTCGACGCGGACTGGGGCAGCAAGACCATCTACAACGTCATCGCCACCCTGCGCGGCAGCGAGTATCCGGACCAGTGGGTGGTGCGCGGCAATCACCGCGACGGCTGGGTGTTCGGTGCGGCCGATCCGCTTTCAGGCACCACCGCATTGCTGGCCGAAGCCAAGGCGATTGGCGAGCTGGCCAAGCAAGGCCAGCGCCCCAAGCGCACGCTCGTGTATGCCAGTTGGGATGGCGAAGAAGCCGGCCTGCTCGGCTCCACAGAGTGGGCCGAACAGCACGCCGACGAACTGCGCCGCAAGGCGGTGCTGTACGTCAACACCGATGGCAACGGACGCGGCTTTCTCAATGCCGGCGGCAGCCATGCGCTGCAACGCCTGGTCAACGGCGTGGCAGCGGATCTGCGCGACCCCGACAGCGGCGTGAGCGTGCTCGAACGGCAACGCGCACGTGCCCGCATCGATGCCTTGGCACCGGCCGCAAAGCCGGCGCAAAAAGACATCGCCAAGCAGGCCGCGGCCGGTGGCGATGTGCCGCTCAAGGCGCTGGGCTCGGGCAGCGACTACAGCCCGTTCCTGCAGCATCTGGGGCTGGCGACGCTGGATCTGGGCTACGGCGGGCAGGGCGGCGGTAGCGGCGTCTATCACTCGCTGTACGACTCCTACGATTATTTCGCGCGCTATATCGATCCGGATTTCAGCTATCTGCCGCTGTTGTCGCAGACCGTAGGCCGCACCGTGTTGCGCGTGGCAAATGCACCGGTGTTGCCGCAGCGTTTCGGCGACTTTGCCGATGCGGTGGCCGGTTACGCGCAGGAACTCAAGCAGCAGGCCGACAGCGATCGCACTGCCGCACGCACGCAGGCTGAGTTGTTGCAGGCCGGTGCCTACGCCGCGGTCGACAATCCCAATCGCCCGCAACGTGCCCCCGAGCCGAAAGTCGCAGTGCCGCAGATCGATTTCACCGCGCTGGATCAGGCCATCGCCCGCCTGCAGACCAGTGCCAAGCGCTACGACGGTGCACTCGCATCGCGCGGCGGCAGCCTGGATGCAGGCGTGCGCGGCAAGCTCAATGCCTCGCTGCAGCGCATCGACCAGACGCTGTTGGCCGAAGGCGGTTTGCCGGGCCGGCCGTGGTACCGGAACCTGATCTACGCACCGGGCCTGGCCACCGGCTACGAGGTCAAGACCTTGCCGGGTATTCGCGAAGCGCTGGAAGACCGGCGTTGGGACGATCTGAGCAAATACATCGTGCAGACCGCCGCAGTGCTGGATCGGTATCGCGAGGCGATCGATCGCAATACGGCATTGATCGAAGGCTAGGCAGCGCGCGCGCGCGGGCACGCATGTGTCATCCGTGTGGAAGCAAGCTGCGTCGCACATCTTTGGAATGCGCCGTTAGCGACATGCCCACATTGCCCCGCTTGCGCCCACAAAAAAGCCGCCCCGAAGGGCGGCTTTTTTCAGTTCACCGCATGCCTAAGCGCCGGTCGCACCGGCGCGCAGGATTCAGCGCGTGCCGCTCGGACGCTGACCACCACGGCCACCATCGCGACGGCCTGCGCCGGCACCGGCGGCAACACCGGCCTGACGCGGCCCGCTGCTGCGCTGGCCACCCGGCTTCTTCGGGCCGGCATGGGCATGCGCCTGACGCGGTGCATCGCCATGCGGACGACGGGCGTGGCTCTTGCGCGGCGCGCGATCGCCACCCGGCTGTTCGGCACGGCCCGGGGCGCTGTTGCCCCAACGGATCGGGGTCTGCGGCTCGTAGCCCGGCACGTCGCGGATTTCCACGTCGCGGCCCAGCATGCGCACGATCTGGCGCAGCAGCTTGGCCTCGTCCTGCGCCACCAGCGAGATCGCCTCGCCGGTGGAGCCGTTACGGCCGGTACGGCCGATGCGGTGCACGTAATCCTCGGCCACCATCGGCAGGTCGTAGTTGATGACCTTCGGCAGCTCGTTGATGTCGATGCCGCGCGCGGCGATATCGGTGGCCACCAGCACGGTCACACGGCCGGCCTTGAAGTCGCTCAGGGCACGCATGCGCTGACCCTGGCTCTTGTTGCCGTGGATCGCCGCGGTCTTGATGCCGGACTTTTCCAGGAACAGCGCCAGCTTGTCGCTGCCGTGCTTGGTGCGCGCAAAGACCAGGGTCTGCTCGCGGCTGTCCTGCGCCAGCAGGTGCAGCAGCAGATCGCGCTTGCGGGCGCCATCGACCGGGTGCACGCGGTGGGTGATGCTCTCGGCCACGGTGTTGCTCGGGGTGACCTGGATCTGCATCGGGTTGCGCATGAATTCCAGCGCCAGCTGCTTGATGTTCTCTTCGAACGTGGCCGAGAACAGCAGGGTCTGGCGGTCCTGGCGCGGCAGCTTGGTCAGGATGCGCTTGATCGACGGCAAAAAGCCCATGTCGAGCATGCGGTCGGCTTCGTCCAGGATCAGCACTTCGATGCCGGACAGGTCCACGCTGCGACGCTCGATATGGTCGATCAGCCGGCCCGGGCAGGCGATCAGCAGATCAACGCCACGACGCAGGGTGTCGAGCTGGTTGCCCATGCCCACGCCGCCGTAGATCACCGCGCTCGGAATGCGCAGGTACTTGCTGTAGCCGCGCAGGCTGTCATGCACCTGGGTGGCCAGCTCACGGGTGGGGGTCAGGATCAGCGCGCGCGGCTTGCGCGGGCCGTTGACCGGCTGCGGCGTGGTGCCCAGGTGCTGCAGCAGCGGCAGGCCGAACGCGGCGGTCTTGCCGGTACCGGTCTGTGCGCCGGCCAGCAGGTCGTGACCTGCCAGTACCAGCGGGATCGCCTGCTGCTGGATCGCGGTGGGGGTTTCATAGCCCTGCTCGGCCAACGCGCGCAGCAGGAAGGGCGCAAGGCCCAGGGATTCAAAAGACATCAGGAAGCTCCAAGTAAAGCGTCGCCACCAGGCAGAGCCCGGAGCGCAGACGCATTGCAGATGCAAAAAAGTGAGGCTCGGAGCGTTCCCGTGAACCGCGCTGCGAGATGGTGGAACAACCCAATCAAAGAGCGATGGGTTTGTCGGCACCACGAAAGGCGTCGGGTGGGGCGGGCGAGCGGATCGATCGATCCTGGCCTCGCCGGCTGTCCCTAAGGGAAACGGACGGCCGCATGCAGACCCGGCAAGTGTACGCGCGTTTGGCGCGCTGCACAAAAGGCGAGTTCATCGGTTGGGCTACGGGTCAGTTGTTTCAACTGCAACCAGTGTTGCAGCAGGCCGTACAATCGGCCGATCAGCCACAGCACAGGATGGTCATGAAGCTAGGTTCCCTGAAGGAAGGCGGCCGCGACGGCAGCCTGATCGTGGTCTCGCGCGATCTGCGCACGGCGGTGCGCGCCACCGGTATCGCGCCCACGCTGCAGCGCGCGCTGGAGGACTGGAGCAATGTCGCGCCGCGCCTGAATGCCTTGTCGGCTTCGCTCAACGAGGGCAGTGCCGATGGCGTGTTCGATCTGGATCTGCAGGCACTGGCCGCACCGTTGCCGCGCGCCTACGAGTTCGTCGACGGCAGCGCCTACCTGCCGCATGTGGAGCGGGTGCGTCGTGCGCGCAATGCCGAGGTGCCGGAGAGCTTTTACACCGACCCGCTGATGTACCAGGCCACCAGCGCCGGGTTCTACGGCCCGCGCGACGCCATCAAGGTGATCAGCGAGGAGCACGGCATCGATCTGGAAGCCGAGCTGGTGGTGATCACCGACGACGTGCCGATGGGCGCATCGCCCGAGCAGGCCTCTGCGCACATCCAGCTGGTTGGCCTGGTCAACGACGTGTCGCTGCGCAACCTGATTCCGGCCGAGCTCGCCAAGGGCTTCGGTTTCGTGCAATCCAAGCCGCGCTCGGCGCTGTCGCCGGTGTTCGTCACCGTGGACGAATTGGACGAAGCATGGCGCGACAACAAGGTGCATCTGCCGCTGGTCACCCACGTCAACGGCACCTGGTTCGGTGCGCCGGAAGCCGGCAACGACATGCAGTTCGACTTCGCCCAATTGATCGCCCACGCTGCTAAAACGCGGCCGCTGTCGGCCGGCACCATCGTTGGCTCCGGCACCATCGCCAATCAGGACACCACGCTGGGCGCCTCGTGTTTTGCCGAACAGCGCGTGGTGGAAACCTTGCGCGACGGCAAGCCGAGCACGCCGTTCATGTCCTTCGGCGACGTGGTGCGGATCGAAATGTTCGATGCCGATGGCACCAGCATCTTCGGGGCGATCGAACAGCGCATCGAACGTCAGCCGCTGCCATGACATCGGCAAAGGCGTGTGCGAAGTTTGCTACGAAGAACTGCACACGGGGCAGGGCATGAGCGCGCCACTGGAATTGTTTTCGTACTGGCGCTCCAGCGCGGCGTATCGCGTGCGTATCGGCCTGCAGTTGAAGGCGCTGGCCTACATCGCGCATCCGGTGCACCTGGTGCGCGATGGCGGCGAGCAACACGCGCCGGCGTATGCGCAGCTCAATCCGCAGGAACTGGTGCCCACGTTGCGGCATGGCGCGGTGGTGATTCCGCAGTCGCTGGCGATCCTGGAATATCTGGAAGATGCGTTCCCGGACAGTGCGCGGTTGCTACCCGCCGCGCCGGCCGAGCGCGCCCGCGTGCGTGCATTGGCGCAGGTCATCGCCTGCGATGTGCATCCGCTCAACAATCTGCGCGTCACCCAGTTTTTCGAACGCGAATGGCAACTGGCTGCCGCACAACGCCAGGAGTGGACGCAGCACTGGATGCAACGCGGGTTTGCGGCATTGGAAGCGCAGTTGGGCAATGACCTGCACACCGGCGCGTTCTGCCACGGCGACACGCCTGGTCTGGCCGATTGCGTGCTGATTCCGCAGCTCTACAACGCGCGCCGTTTCGCCGTCGATCTGACGCCGTATCCAACCCTGCAACGCATCGAACAGGCCTGCCTGGCACTGCCGGCGTTCGATGCGGCGCGGCCGGAAGTGCAGCCTGACGCTGCAGTGTAGACGCGGGGAGTTGCCGGCTGCTCTGCCCTTCGGGCAGCCTCCCGCAATGCGGGGGCGCGCAGAGCGATCGACGCGCGTGCGGCCGCTGATGCTCACGCCGGTCTACTGCAGGGTGCTGATCTGTTGCTTGGCTGCAGGGCCCTTGCCCGCCCACCATCGCGGGACACGCCGCAAGTACGTCCGTGTAGGCTCTTACGCGGCATCCATGCCGCGTAAGGTCCCGCGACGGTGGGCGGGCAAGGACCAGTCAAGATGGTCGGTGCGCGTAGCTATTCTCAAAGCAACCAGCAGACTTTCTGGTGCGGTGTCCTGGCCGATTGCGGGACCATGTGGCGGCATGGATGCCGCCACTGAGCCTCCATGGACGGATTCACGGCGTGTCCCGCGAGCGGTGAGGGCACCGCGCCCTCGACCCGACTAGGCCTGTTGATCTGGACTTTTGACTGCATCCAGACAAGATGCGACCAACAAAACCACTGCGCTCACCGCCAGGCGGCCGCACGCCACATTTTGTTGGTCGCTCTAAACAAACCCGTGGCTGATCTTGGGCGCCGCTGCCGTTTCGTAATCCGCATACGGGTCGTGCTCGCCGGAGCCACCTTCGGACAGGCGGAACTTCAGTGCCAGACCATCACGCGAGTCGGCGGCGCGCAGCGCTTCCTCCTGCTCGATCTCGCCTGACTTGACCATGCGGAACAGGCATTGGTCGAAGGTCTGCATGCCTTCTTCCAGCGATTCTTCCATCGCCGCCTTGACCTCGTGCACCTGCCCGCGTCGCAGTAGGTCGCGAATCATTGGGGTGTTGAGCAACACTTCGGTGGCGGGGCGGCGGCGTCCGTCCTGGCCCTTGACCAGGCGTTGCGACACCACCGCACGCAAATTCAGCGCCAGATTCATCAGCACGTTCTTGTGCGCGCTTTCCGGGAAGAAATTGAGAATGCGCTCGATGGTCTGGTCGGCGTTGTTGGAATGCAGCGTCGCCAGACACAGATGACCGGTTTCGGCAAATGCAATCGCCGCCTCCATGGTCTCGGCATCCAGGATTTCGCCGATCAGGATCACGTCCGGCGCCTCGCGCATCGCGTTCTTCAGCGCGCTCTGGAAGGTGTGGGTGTCCAGGCCGACTTCGCGCTGGTTCACGATCGACATCTTGTGCTTGTGCAGGTACTCGATCGGGTCCTCGATGGTGAGGATGTGCCCCGTGGTGGTGCTGTTGCGGTGGTCGATCATCGACGCCAGCGAGGTCGACTTGCCGGAACCGGTCGAGCCGACCAGCAGCACCAGGCCGCGCGGCGTCATGATGACGTCCTTGAGCACCTGCGGCAGGTTGAGCTCTTCGATGCTCGGGATCCGGCTGCGGATGGCGCGGATCACCATGCCTGCTTCGCCGCGCTGCTTGAACACGTTCACACGGAAGCGCCCGGCGTCGGGCAGCGAGATGGCCATATTGAGTTCCAGGTCGCGCTCGAACTGCGGCACCTGGCCCTCGTCCATCAACGAGTAGGCGATTTTCTTGACCATCCCCGGCGGCAACCCCGTATTGCCGAGCGGGTAGAGCTTGCCTTCGATCTTGATGTACACCGGCGCGCCGGTGGTCAAAAACATGTCCGAGGCATTCTTTTCGGTCATCAGCTTCAGGAAGTAGCCGATATCCATGCGCAATGGTTCCCCAACAAACAGCAGCGTCTCGTTGCAAGTCCGCCGCAGGCTTCCGACAATGGCCGTGCTCGAGACTTCTCGCTACGGCTCCCCTAATGACGGCTAGCTTCGCATACTTGCGGCGATCCCTGTATGGCATCGCCTGTTTCATGGTTCTTTCCTCTCCCGCCGCCGCCCAGGTGGCACCGGAGCTCACCGCCGCCGAACAGGCCGTGCAACGCGCCACCCAGGCCGATGCCGACCAATACGCCCCCGATCTGGTCAATCTGGCCCGACAGGAATTGATGCAGGCCCAGCAGGCGCAACTGGACAAGCGCCAGCGCAAGCAGGTGCCGCAGATCGCCTTGCGCGCTGCTGCCGATGCCGATCTGGCCAAGGCACGCAGCGAAGAAGCGGTGGTCACCGCCCAGCTGGAACAGCGCCGCAAGGAAGTGGCGCAGCTGCAGAACAGCCTCAACACCGGGGAGGGTGGCCGATGAAACTGCGTCCTCTTGTCTATATCGGTGTCATGAGCCTGGCCACACTGCCGTCGCTGGCAATGGCCGCCAAGGACGACCCGCAGGCCGACGCGCTCAACCGGCGTTTGGCTGCGCTGCAGAACGACCCGCAGACCAATGAACTGGCCCGCTTCGAGCGGCTGCAGGCGCAGCAGAGCGTGGCGGCGCTGGCCGAAGCCAAGCGGCGCGACCGCGACGAACTGGTATTTCTGGCCGACCGCCGGGTCGAAATCGCCGAACGCACCGCCCGCACCGCACTGGCGCGGCGCGAGCTGGATCGGCTGGAAGGCACCCGCAACGATCTGCTGATCGAAGCCAGCCGCCGGGATGCCTCACGCGCCCGGCAAGAGGCCGAGCGTCTGCGCGTGCAGGCGCAGATCCAGGCCGAAGAAGCCGAGCGCATGCGACAGGCGGCCGAGCAGGAAACCCTGGCCCGCCAAGACGCCGAGCTGGCGCTGACCAGCGTGGCCGGCAAGCAGACCGCCAAACTCAATGCGGCCCAGCAGAAAGCCGTGCAACTGGCGCACGAAGAAGCCGAACTTGTGTCCGGGGCCAAGTTGCCCTCCGCCAGGTTCGAACCCCGCGGCGAAGTGTTTTCGTTGGGTAGCGGCGCGTTCGGCGGCAAGACCGCGCTGTCCGGCGATGCTGCAGGGCAGGCCAAGGCGTTGGCCGAATATCTGAACATCGGCAAGAAGGGTCGGGTGAGCATTGTCGGTTTCGACAGCGATGCAGCCACGGCCAAGAAGCGGGCCGAAGCGGTGCGCGATGCCCTGGTCGCCGCGGGTGTGGCCAGTGGACGCTTGCAGGTCAGCGGGACCAAGGCTGCCGCCAGCAAGACGCGCGCTGCCGAGGTGGTCGTCTCGCCGTAATGCAAGTGGTTGGAAGTTAAGGTCTTTTAACCCTGGCATGACGCCCGGTTGAACCGCGGTCACTGATTGACACAGGGAACGGCAAAAGCAGCCGTTCTGGCCTTGAACCCCCTCCGCGACCGGCGTAGGGTCGTACTCCCGGGTAGCACTCCGCTGCCTGGAAGTACGGAGGGCCGGGCCAGTGACGCAAGGGCACGCAATAACGCAATTCGGTGGAAAGATTGTTGGTTCCGCCAGTGCGCTTGCCATTGTGATCCGCGAGTCTTCCATCCCCAAGCTGCGCCCTGTGCCATCCGTGGCCGGGGCGTTCTTGTTTTAAGTGAAGGAGGTAACGCCATGTTCGAAGGGCAACCGCAGACCGAAATCGACGCATTGGTCAAGTCCGATCCCGAGTTCAAGCAGCTGTACCAACGCCACAAGCTCTTGAACAAGAAATGCATGGATGCCGAACTCGGGGTGCTCCCGATCGACGACGTGACCTTGGGCCAGATGAAACGCGAGAAATTGCAGGCCAAAGAAAAACTCACCCGGATGTACGACCAGCTCACGCACTGATCCTTCCCCACATCCAGAACAAGTTCACCGCCGCGGGCGGTGGCAGCCTCCTCGTCGGCTCGCCACCGTCCGCGTCTTTATGTGTGCGGCCGTCGGAGCGGCGGCTGAGCACGCTCGTTCATAGGCGAGCGCGATCGTTTCCAGTCTGAATGAGCATTCCCCAGCCGTTCGTCGGATAATGGGCGGCCTAGCCCACGCGGCGCAGCGACGATATCCCGATGGCGATCCACTCCTCCGTACTCGAACTGATCGGCAACACGCCGATCGTCAAGGCACAGCACCTGGACACCGGCGTCTGCGAGCTGTTCTTCAAGCTGGAGGCGGCCAACCCCGGTGGATCGATCAAGGACCGTATCGGCCTGTCGATGATCGAAGCGGCCGAACAGCGCGGCGATCTGACTCCTGGCGCCACGCTGGTCGAAGGCACGGCCGGCAACACCGGCCTGGGCCTGGCGCTGGTGGCGCAGCAGAAGGGCTACAAGCTGATCCTGGTGGTGCCGGACAAGATGAGCCGCGAGAAGATCTTCAACCTCAAGGCCATGGGTGCCCAGGTGGTGCTGACGCGCTCGGACGTGGCCAAGGGCCACCCGGAGTACTATCAGGACCTGGCCGCCAAGATCGCCGCCGAGACGCCCGGCGCCTACTTCATCAATCAGTTCGGCAACCCGGACAACCCGGCCGCGCATGAATTCGGCACCGGGCCGGAAATCCTGGCGCAGATGGACGGCAATCTGGACGCGATCGTGTTCGGTTGCGGCAGCTCCGGCACCATGACCGGCCTGTCGCGTGCGTTCGCTACCGCCTCGCCGCACACCGAGCTGGTGCTGGCCGACCCGGTCGGCTCGATCCTGACCCAGTACATCGAAGAAGGCACAGTCAGCGAGAAATCCGGCAGCTGGCTGGTCGAAGGCATCGGCGAGGACTTCCTGCCGGATATCTCCGATTTCTCGCGGGTCAAGAAGGCCTATTCGATCACCGATGCGGAAAGCTTTCACACCGCGCGCGAATTGCTGGCCAAGGAGGGCATCCTCGGCGGCTCGTCCACCGGCACCTTGCTGGCCGCGGCGCTGAAGTATTGCCGCGAGCAGACCACGCCCAAGCGCGTGCTGGTGTTCGTCTGCGATACCGGCAACAAGTACCTGTCCAAGATGTACAACGACTACTGGATGCTGGACAACGGTTTTCTGGAGCGCCCGCAGCACGGCGATCTGCGCGACCTGATCCTGCGCCCTTACAACAAGCGCGACACCGTGGTGGTGGGCCCGAAAGACTTGCTGACCACCGCCTATCAGCGCATGAAGCTGTACGACGTTTCGCAGCTGCCGGTGATCGACGACGGCGAGCTGGTCGGCATCGTCGACGAAAGCGACGTGCTTCTGCATGTGTATGGCGACGAGGCGCGTTTCCGCGACCCGATCTCCACCGCCATGGTCAGCAAGCTCGATCGCCTGGACGTCGCCTCCCCGATCGAAGCGCTGCTGCCGGTGTTCGACCGCGGCCAGGTCGCCATCGTCATGGACGGCAACCAGTTCCTGGGCCTGATCACCCGTATCGACCTGCTCAACTACCTGCGCCGCCGCGTGCAGTGATCGCATGCAGTGATCGGTAGCGCCGCGCGCCCGGATGAGACGCGCGGCACCGGCCATTCAGACCTGCTTGTTACAATTCGCCACTTTTTCCGGGAACCTCCATGTCCAATCGCACCACAACCAGCCACGATAGCGAGCGCGAACTCTCGCTTGCCACGCTGGCGATCCATGGAGGGCAGTCGCCGGATCCCAGCACCGGCGCGGTGATGCCGCCGATCTACGCGACGTCCACCTATGCGCAGTCCAGCCCGGGCGAGCACCAGGGCTTTGAGTACTCGCGGACCCACAACCCTACGCGTTTCGCCTATGAGCGCTGCGTCGCCGCGCTGGAAGGCGGCACGCGCGCGTTCGCGTTCGCCTCCGGCATGGCCGCCACCTCCACCGTGATGGAATTGCTGGATGCCGGCAGCCATGTGGTGGCGATGGACGACCTGTATGGCGGCACCTTCCGCCTCTTCGAGCGCGTGCGTCGCCGCACCGCCGGCCTGGACTTCAGCTTCGTCGACCTGACCGATCCGGCCGCCTTCGAAGCGACGATCCGCCCCGACACCAAGATGGTGTGGATCGAAACCCCGACCAACCCGATGCTCAAGCTGGTCGATATCGCGGCAATCGCCACGATCGCGCGCACGCACGGCCTGCTGATCGTGGTCGACAACACCTTCGCTTCGCCGATGCTGCAACGCCCGCTAGCGCTGGGCGCCGATATCGTCGTGCACTCGGCCACCAAGTACCTCAACGGCCACTCGGACATGGTCGGCGGCATCGCAGTGGTCGGCGACAACGCAGAACTGGCCGAGCAACTGGCGTTCCTGCAAAACTCCATCGGCGGCGTCCAGGGTCCGTTCGACAGCTTCCTCGCCCTGCGAGGCCTCAAGACCCTGCCGCTGCGCATGCGCGCGCATTGCGAGAACGCGCTGGCGCTGGCCCAGTGGCTGGAAACCCATCCCGCCGTCGAGAAAGTGATCTACCCCGGCCTCGTCTCGCACCCGCAGCACGCGCTCGCCAAACGCCAGATGTCAGGCTTCGGCGGCATCGTCTCGATCGTGCTCAAGGGCGGCTTCGACGCAGCCAAGCGGTTTTGCGAAAAGACCGAACTGTTCACCCTGGCCGAGTCCCTTGGTGGTGTGGAAAGCCTGGTGAACCATCCGGCTGTGATGACCCACGCCTCCATTCCGGTAGAACGCCGCACGAATCTCGGCATCAGCGATGCGCTGGTGCGGCTGAGTGTGGGCGTTGAGGATGTGGGGGATTTGCGGGTGGATTTGGAGCGGGCGCTCGAGGCTTCCGGTTCTCCATGACGGCGTCTCCGCAACGTCAGGGCATCTCTGCTTCCTGGCGAACAGGGCTGGCAGGACTTCACTTGCAGGCATGGGTACGTCAGCAGTCCTGGCTGCAAGGCATCTATCGGTTGTTTCCGCGCAGTTTGCGCGATCGCGTATCGGCAGCTCTGTCCGCCCGCTCCATCGTCCAGACGCGCTTCCAGCGCACGGATGCCTGGGAGCAAGCCCCAACCGGCAACGATGCGTCTTGGCGGGTCGAGAAAGAGAGCGCCCCGCCCACGTTCGATGCGTCAGCGGGAATCAATATCCTTGGCTATATCCGCGGCGAGTTCGGGTTGGCAGAGAGTGCCAGGATGTATGCGCGCGCGCTCATCAATGCAGGGGTTCCAGTGTCGTTGTATGACCTGGAAATAGGGCAGCCACACTCCTGCCAGGACCGGAGCATGGACGGCTTCATTGATCAGCACATGCCGCACCGGGTTACCGTCGTGTTCGTGAATCCTGACTACCTGGAGGCCGCGTTCGAGCACGTCGGTCGCGCGAGAATGAAGGGGCACTACGTGATCGCCTGCTGGTTCTGGGAGCTTGAAGTGGTTCCCCAGAGCTGGCTAGGTGCCATCGCGCTAGTGGACGAGATCATGGTTGCCTCACAGTTCATCGAGAACGCCTTCCGACGCATCACAGACAAGCCGATCATGCGGCTGCCTCTGCCGTTGTCCGACTGCCGCGATAGTGGCCTGCAGAGGCATGACTTCGGGCTGGAAGTCGACAAGTTCGTCTTTCTTTTCACTTTCGACTTTCATTCTTTTGTCACCAGAAAGAATCCCCAAGCCGTTGTGCATGCATTTCAACAGGCATTCCCACGCGACCGTGACGATATTCGTCTCGTTTTGAAGTCAAGCAACGGCCACATGCACCTCGATCAGATGCGTGAACTCCTCACACTTGTGATGGGAGATTCACGGATTCTGTTACGTGACGAGGTGATCGACAAAATGCATGTGCGTGCACTTCAGCGATGCTGCGACGTCTATGTTTCGTTGCATCGTGCTGAAGGTTTCGGACTGGGTCTTGCCGAGTGCATGTCGCTGGGTAAGCCCGTCATTGCTACCGGATGGTCGGGCAATATGGAATTCATGACCGAGAGCAACTCGTGTCTTGTAGAGTACGATTTGGTCTCAGTTGCCGGGCAGTATCCCGATTCGAACGGCGCGCGCTGGGCCGAGCCGCGAATTGAAAGTGCAGCTGATGCCATGCGTCGCCTTGCCGACGATCCAGAGCGCGCGCGCGCGCTGGGCATGGCGGCAAGAGACGATATCCGCTTGCGACTTTCACCAGAGCGTGCGGCGCGACACCTGTTGGCAAGGGTCGCGGAAGTAACCGAAGTAATGGACTGACCGCACAGGCAACATTGTGGCCTTAACCAGGCATGCATCGATTTGCGTGCACCTGCTTCAACAAAGTGCTGAACAATTTCTGAGGTAGCAACGTTGGACATGATCCGGTCCGTATGGGCCTTCCGTTACTTCATCCTGTCGTCGATCAGGAACGATCTGCGTCTCCGTTTTGTGCAGAGCAAGCTGGGCGCATTGTGGATGATCATCCATCCGCTCATGCAGGTACTGATCTTTGCGACGATCCTCTCTGAGGTTCTTGCGGCGAAGCTGCCCGGTGTCAACAACAAGTTTGCTTACGCGCTGTACCTGATGGCCGGAACGCTTTGCTGGACCCTGTTTGCCGAATGCATCGGTAAATGTGCTTCGTTGTTTGTGGATAACGGCAATCTCATGAAGAAGCAGGCCTTTCCGCGGATCTGTCTTCCGCTCATTGCAGGTGGCACCGTTATGGTGAACAACCTTCTGCTGTTCCTGGCGATCTTCATCGTTTTCGCTATTTTGGGGCACACGTTGGGGCCGCAAGCAGCGTGGCTGCCGCTGCTGATGCTGCTGACGCTGGCTTTTGCGATGTCGATCGGACTGCTGCTTGGCGTCTTCAATGTCTTCGTGCGCGACATTGGGCAGGTTGTACCGGTCGTTCTGCAGGCGATGTTCTGGGTGACACCTATCGTCTACACCATCGATATCCTTCCAGAGCAGACGCAGCAATTGTTCAAGCTCAACCCGCTGTTTCCGCTCGTTAGTGCATATCAGCAGGTCCTACTTTACGGGCGCTCTCCCGAGTGGATCGACCTTCTCCCGTTGATGGCGGCGACAGCGGTGCTGGGCGCTTTGTCTCTGGTAGTTTTCCGCCGCGCAAGCGCGGAAATGGTGGATGCACTATGAGCGCAATGTTGACGGTTGAAGGACTGGGGAAATCCTATCGCGTCTGGGGCAGCGAATGGCTGCGTGCCGCCAGCTGGTTCGGTCTGCAGGTCAAGCCACGCGAGGAGCACTGGGTTCTGAGAGACGTCGGTTTTTCGATTGCTGCCGGCGAGTCGATCGGCATCATGGGACGCAATGGTGCCGGCAAAAGCACGCTGCTCAAGCTGATCACGGGAACTTCCCAGCCTACCGAGGGACGAATCGTGCGTCGCGGGCGTATTGCCGCGATCCTGGAACTTGGCATGGGGTTCAATCCTGAGCTCAGTGGGCGGGAGAACGCGCGCCACTCCGCAGGCCTGATGGGATACGCGCGCGATCAGATCGATGCAGTATTGCCACAGATCCAGGATTTCGCTGAGATCGGAGAGTACTTTGATGAACCGGTGCGTACCTATTCCAGCGGCATGCAGGTGCGTGTTGCCTTCGCCGTTGCTACTGCTTTTCGTCCCGACATCCTGATTGTCGACGAGGCATTGTCGGTGGGCGATGCGTACTTCCAGGCCAAATGTTTCAAACGCATCCAGTCATTTAAGGACGAAGGCACGACCCTCATTCTCGTTAGCCATTCGGCGGGTGATATCGTCAAGCATTGCGATCGTGCAATCCTGATCAAGGAAGGCCGGGTTTATGCCGACGGACCCTCCCGCGATGTATCCAATCTTTATCTGGACGAGCTGTTTGGTCAGAAGCCCGCCTCACTCCAGGCCGATACCAAGGACGCGCCGCAGGCGATGGCCGGCGGCAGCGAAGATGTGTTTCACACCCGGCCCTACTACAACGCAAATGAGCACCGTTGGGGACATGGTGGCGCAAGAATCCTCGATTACGTGGTTGTCAGCGAAGGGCAGGAGTTTCCGCCGCGGCTGGAGAGCGGCTCAAGGACGGCGTTCTATGTGAAGATCGCGTTTGACCGCGATTTCGATAATGTTGTTCCAGGCTTTCTCGTAAAAACGCTCGAAGGATTATTTCTGTACGGGACCAACTCCTTCCTGTCCAGTGAGGGAAGAGTAGGCATGGCCGTCAAGGCTGGCGATGTAATCGTCTGCAAGTTCACCATGCCGCTGGACCTGAATGAAGCAAATTATCTGGTGTCGCTGGGCGTGTCCAGTGGCGACCCGCTGACCGAATTGGTGCCATTGGACAGACGTTATGACTCGATCGTGCTCGATGTCGCCAGAGCCATGTTGTTCTGGGGAATGATGGACCTCAAGGCAGATTTCGAGATCGTGGAGGCATCTGCATGAGCCTCTGGCGTTTTCATATCAACTCAAAGATCAAAGAGTCATGACCGAATCAGAAAGTATCAGCGCGCTGGTGACGGCGCTGCCGGAAAAGTACCAGCCGATCTTCGGGCACCCGGAACTTTCGGAGGGAAGCTCAAGGGGGTGCGAAGACAGACTCGTGCTGATTGCCCAATGCGCGAAGCGAATGCAGGACGCGCTTGGACGCCCACTCCGCGTGCTCGACTTCGGCTGTGCTCAGGGTTTTTTCTCCCTGAGCCTGGCCGCCGAAGGCCACCGGGTGCATGGTGTGGATTTCCTTGATCGGAACATTGCGCTGTGCCAAGCGCTTGCTAGCGACAACCCTGCACTTGAAGCCAGCTTCGAACATGCAACGGTCGAGGAAGTGATCGAGCGGCTTGAAGACAGGGAATACGACCTGGTGCTGGGTCTGAGCGTGTTCCACCACCTGGTGCATGCCCAGGGCGTTGAGCGCGTCCGCGGGTTGTGTCAAAAGCTTGCCGATTCCACCGAAGCGGGCATCTTTGAGATGGCCTTGCGCGAGGAGCCGCTCTATTGGGCCGCCTCTTTGCCTAGCGATCCAGCGGAACTGCTGGCTGGCTATTCCTTTACCCGGTTGTTGTCCCGGCAGACGACTCACCTGTCGGCGATCGCGCGGCCGCTGTATTTTGCGAGCAGCAGGCTGTGGTATGTGGACGAGGTCGTTGGGAAATTCAATTCGTGGTCAGGCGAATCGCATGCCCATGGCAGGGGCACCCACCAATACAGCAGGCGCTATTACTTCGGCGACGGCGTGTTTGTGAAGAAGATGACGCTCGGCATGGGCGACCGCGCGGAGATCAATCTCAAGGAGTTCCATAATGAGGTCGATTTTCTTCGAAACCCACCCGACGGTTATCGTGCTCCCCGGCTGATTGCAGCGCTGGATGACCGCTCCGACCTTTTCCTTGCCAGGGAGATGATGAAGGGTCGCCTGCTGTCGGAGCTGATTGACGATGAGACGCTCTACGATGCCGACCGGGTCGTATCGGAACTGTTGGATCAGCTCGTGGCGCTTGAGCGCGCGGGTCTGTATCACAACGATGTGCGCTGCTGGAACGTGCTCATGACCCGGGACGGGGATGCTGTCCTGATTGATTACGGTGCCATTTCTTCCGAAGCGACGGATAGTTCCTGGCTGGACGATCCGCTGCTGGCTTTCCTGATTACTGTGAAGGAGATTCTCGAACGTCACATCGTGCCTACCAGCCCGAGCCGAGAGCCTGCGCTGGACCTGATGTCGCTGCCTTTCCGGTATCGGAATGCATTCATTCGCTTGTTCGGG
Organism: Xanthomonas sp. NCPPB 2933; assembly: GCF_056725225.1. Taxonomy (NCBI): domain Bacteria; kingdom Pseudomonadati; phylum Pseudomonadota; class Gammaproteobacteria; order Lysobacterales; family Lysobacteraceae; genus Xanthomonas; species Xanthomonas sp. NCPPB 2933. Next base: position 4,573,502 of record NZ_CM161518.1, on the reverse strand, counting down.
CGAGCACAGACGCACTGGACCTTCAAGGAGCTACAGGACAATCTGGCGTTGCCGGAGTCGGTATCCGATGAAGTGCCGGAGTGGATGTCGATCTATCAGTACCTGCAGCGATCCCTGCGCACCTACAGCGGATATGTGCGTGCACTGTCTACACAGAGCGAGCACGGACACGCCGCATTAATGGCAAGCGAGTCTTCGCTGGCGCGCGTTCTCGACGACTCGCAGCAGGCACAAGAGAAGCTTGTCGCGCTTCAGGCCGAGATCGAGATGGCGGCTCACCGTTATCACGATCTGGAGGGGAACAGCCTGCGCATGGCCGAGTGGTCCAAGGAACTCGAAGAACACGCGAAAGAGCTCGAGGAGCGTGCGAAAGTCCTGGAAAAAAGCATTGGCCAGTTGAGTGAGCAGGCAGCGGCAATGGAGAGTCGAGCCCTTGAGGCCGAGGCGGGCAGGGACGGGTTCCGCGAACAGGCCGCCGAACTGCAGGCGCACGCTGCAACGTTCGAGGCCAACAACCTGGAGCTCTCCCGTCGCATCACCGAACTTGAGGTTGAGCTGGAAGAACGGCAGCGCGCCCGCGAGCTCGCAGAGTTGTTGGCAGCCGATGTAGGCAGACTGACGGCAGAACGAGACCAGTTGCAGGAAGAAGTGGCTGAAAAGCAGCTGTCCAATGAACGCCTGGAAGGCAAGGTTGTGGAGCTTCAATCCAATGTGGATTCCCTCCTGCAGCGGATTGAGCGCTCCGAAACATCCGGCGAACACGATCGGCGTCGGCTGAATGAGCTGCAGGCCAATCTGTCGCAGCGCAATCAGGACGTGGAAACGTCGCGTGCTCGGATTCGCGAACTTGAGTACATTGTCGGTGGATTAGAGGGGCTCATTGCCGATTTCCATACCAGTCGTTCGTGGCGCGTTACTGCGCCGCTGAGATGGGTGACCACCAAGGTGCTCAGGCGAGATGAACCTTTGGCACAGATGGTGACCAGAAAGACGGAACCGACCAATGCCATCGCTTATGGCGAGGACCTGCCAAGTCCTGCTGATGCTGCGCTGGAGAAGCGGCTGGCCGCGCTCGACCAAATCGGGCGCCGAGTAAGGAAACCCTAGCAGTAATTCACGGAAGTCATCGCAGTGGCAAGGGCAATATCGAAAGGGGACTCAGTTTTGAAAAGAATTATCGTACTTGGCGCGCAGGTGCCGTTTGTTCGCGGAGGCGCCGAGCTCCTCAATGAAGAGTTGGTGCGTCAGATCAATCTGTGGGGCAAGCAGCGCCAGGTCGTCGCTGAGCTGGTGCAACTACCCTATAAGTGGTATCCGGAAACCGAGATCCTCTCTGCGATGCTTTCCTGGCGGCTGCTGGACCTCAGCGAGGCCAACGGGCAGAAGATTGACTTGTGCATCTGCACCAAGTTTCCGACCTACGCTGCGTCGCATGCCAACAAGACGCTGTGGCTTGTGCACCAGCACAGGGTGCTTTACGACCTCGCACATACGCGCTTCGATCAGCCCCATTTGAGCAGCAGGGATTCTGCGGTGCGCGATGCATTGCGTTTGTCGGACAAGGAGATGCTGTCCGACATTGATTCGCGGTTTACAATTTCCCAGACGGTTACTGACCGGCTGAAGCAGTATTGCGGCCTGTCTTCGGAAGTGCTGTATCCGCCGTCCAAGCTGGCGCCACACATCAAGTCGGGCGAATACGGGGATTTCGTACTGTGTATCGGTCGTCTTGAATCGATGAAGCGGCCGGACCTGTTGATCCGGGCAGCCCAGCACGTACCACATGCAAAGGTGGTCATCGCCGGAACCGGTGCAAGCGACTACGCCCGCTCACTGGCCCCGCTGGTGCGCGAGCTGTGCCTGGAAAACAGGGTCGAGCTGGCCGGCTTTATCGAAGATGTCCGCTTGCTCGAGCTGATCGCCAATTGCCGTGCGGTGTTCTATTCGCCAGTCGACGAGGACTATGGTTTCGCGACTCTCGAAAGTTTCGCCGCGCATAAGCCGGTGATTACCGTTGATGACAGCGGCGAAGTGTGCCGTATCGTGAGGTCCACCGGCAGCGGCTGGGTGACCGCTCCGACACCGGAGGCCATTGCCGAGAGCCTGCTGGACTGCTATGCCAAGACACCCGCCCAGCTTCGCGTGCTGGCTGAGGAAGGACATCGCCTCAGCGAGACCATCACCTGGGACCGCGTGATCCGTCACCTCGTGGAGAGCAGGCTTTGAGTGCTCCGTTCCGAGTCGCAATGGTCGGGCCCCAGCCTCCTGATCGGTCCGGCATTGCCGAGTACGCGGCTGGCCTGGTCGACATGTTGCGTGATTGTGGCCTGTCGGTTGAGACGGTCACTGTTGCGGATGTCGAGCAGAAAGGCGCGTCGCAGATCGTTGCCAGTCTGCGCGCGGCAGACGCCGTCGTGTATCAGATGGGAAACCACCCGACGTTCCATGGCTGGATGCTTCCCCTCATGGCAGCCGTGCCCGGAATCGTGCATTTGCATGACCTGGTGCTTCACCATATGGCGGCTGGCGTATTGAGCGATGCGGGGCGACTGGACAGCGCCAGTTACGGTGGCTTGCTGGAAAAGTGGCATTCAACATCGCAGGTCAGAGCCGCAACGGTGGCTCTTCGTATCGGCACGCCGATATGGAGCCGCGCCCAGGTGGTTGATTATCCGCTGCATCAGGTGGCAACCCAGTATGCGACCGAAATGGTCGTGCATTCCCGGTACTCTGCGGACCGGATCGCAAAGGATTTTCCTTGGCTCCCCATCACGGTGGTGCCGCAGCTCTATCCGATAGTGGCACCCCACCGCGTCCGCGGCCGGCTGAATACCATCGCGCTTCTTGGCGGAGGTCAGGTAAACCGCCGCTTTGATTGGGTTGTGCAGGCACTGGCCATGATCGACGAGGCGCTGGACGAGCCGCTCACGCTGGAGATCGCAGGAGATGTCGAGCCTGCGGTGGCGAGCCAGCTTGAGGCGTTGACAGGGCTACGTAACGTTCGATTGATCAACCATGGCCGTGTCGACGACGAAAATTTCTGGAAGGTCTTCGAACGGGCCGACCTGATGATCGCCTTGCGGCAGCCCACCATGGGCGAAGCGTCTGCTGTGGTCTCCAAGGCCATGCAGGCCGGACTTCCGACAATCGTATCCGACCATGGCTGGTATGCCGAGCTTCCCGGATGTGTAAAAAAGATCGTTCCCGACAATGACTGTGTGATCGCGCTGGCGGAACTGCTGCTGCATCTAGCGCAGTATCCCGAGTCGTATGCCCGCTGGGCTGAGGAATGTGCCGATTCGGCAGGACGGCCTTCGTTGGCCCCCATTGCTGCGGCGGAGCAGTATGCGCGGCTATTGCGCACCCATCGCGTCTTCTCCGATTTCCGCGACAGGGTGGCAGACGCGATAGCGAGCATGAGGGTGGACGCCAACTCCCCGCTCGGCAGTGAGCTGCAGCGGATCGACGTTCGCGCCGGCCTGAAGGGGGATCGCTGGGTGGATGCGGCGTTGGCAGTTCTTGACGACCAGAAGCTGGACTCGCATGCGCGGATCACCGGCGAGACGGTCGGGCCGTATCCTTATACAGAGCCCCTGCCTGACACGGCATTCCAGGGTTCCGCGGCTGTTGTTGATGCTGATATCAGCGTCGTGGAGGCCTCGAACGTGATTCCCTTGCGCGTTCAGCTTACCAATGAGGGGGACTTCCCCTGGCTCAGCCCGTCCGACCACACTATCAAGCCCTTTGGAATATATCTGGGCTATTTCTGGCATTCGTCCGACCCTTCGCTGGAGCAGGTCGAGCAGGCCCGTCATTTTCTGGAGGATGTAGTACGCCCGTCGTCATCCGGTATCCATGAGATCATTATCCGTGCGCCTGACGTTCCCGGGGAGTATCAGCTGGAAATTGATCTCGTTCAAGAATCTGTCTGCTGGTTCAAGTACAAGGGCTTCACGCCTGCGCGGGCCAGCGTCCAAGTAGAGGCGGCCTCGCCATGAAAATCTTATCTATCCACAAAAAGTCCCCAATCATGAAAAAAATGAACAAATCCCGTCGTGTCGTTGGTGCAGCTATCGCGCTGGCTGCGGCGATCGCTGTTACTGGCTGCTCCAAATCCCCGAACGACACCGCCCAGCCGGCAGCTGACGCACAGCAGCCTGCTGCTGCGGCGGCGGCTCCGGAAGTTGAAGGCATCTCGGCCCCGATCCCGCAGGATCAAGTAGGCGCCCAATATGCCGTTTCGGCCGAGCCTGTGCTGGTTAGAAACGGTGAGATCCTGAAAGTTGTGGTCAATGTCACCAACACCGGAAAGGTCGCGGTCAACTCGAAAGGCAAGATGCCGGTCAACCTCGCGATCTCGCTGGTTGATGGTGCCGGCGCGATGGTAAAACAGGAGTTCGTGCGCGCTACGCTGCCGCCGCAAGGTATCCCTGCTGGCGGATCTGCTGACGTCGTCGCTGAGGTTCCGGCCCAGGCCGTGGCAGGCAACACGCTGCGCTTCGGTCTCGTACAGGAGGCGGTCGCATGGTACAGCGACTACAAGATCCAGCCGTTGGACTACGGCCCGTTTAATAGCTGCGAAGATCAGGGCAAGCCGACCCTTTGCGGCAAAGATGGAAAGCCGCTCACTATGCAGTGACGGTGACGCCATCGACGCGAGCCTGCTGCGCTAGGCTTGGAACTGGAACTATTTCGTAAATAAGAGACTGTGTTAATGAAGACTGCGTTGATTACTGGAATCTCTGGTCAGGACGGGGCTTACCTGGCCCAATTGCTCCTGGACAAGGGGTATCGTGTGTTCGGCACCTATCGCCGAACGAGTTCCGTCAATTTCTGGCGGATCGAGGAGCTGGGAATCGCAGCCCACCCGAACCTTCATCTGATCGAATACGATTTGACCGATCTGGGTTCAAGCATCCGCATGCTTGAAAGCGCTGGCGCCACAGAGGTCTACAATCTGGCTGCTCAGAGTTTCGTCGGTGTGTCGTTCGACCAGCCGACGACTACCGCGCAGATTACCGGTATCGGTCCGGTTCACCTGCTCGAAGCGATCCGCCAGGTTAATCGGGATATTCGTTTTTACCAGGCGTCGACTTCGGAAATGTTCGGCAAGGTGCAGGCGGTTCCGCAGATCGAGACCACGCCGTTCTATCCGCGTAGTCCTTATGGCGTGGCCAAGCTTTATGCGCACTGGATGACCGTTAATTACCGCGAAAGCTACGACATCTTCGGTTCGAGCGGCATCTTGTTCAATCACGAAAGCCCACTGCGTGGACGCGAGTTCGTGACGCGCAAGATCACCGACTCCGTCGCGAAGATCAAACTCGGCCTGCTGGACTGCATGGAGCTGGGTAATCTCGACGCGAAGCGGGATTGGGGTTTTGCACGCGAGTATGTCGAAGGAATGTGGCGGATGCTTCAGGCAGACGAGCCGGACACCTTTGTGCTTGCGACGAATCGCACCGAGACCGTGCGTGATTTTGTCAGCATGGCGTTCAAGGGCGCCGGGATCGATGTCGAGTTCCGCAACAGTGATGTGGACGAGATTGCTGTGGATGTGCAGACGGGTAAGACGGTGATGAAAATCAATCCGAAGTTCCATCGTCCTGCCGAGGTGGAATTACTCATCGGCAATCCAGAAAAGGCCGAGCGCGTACTGGGCTGGCGTCCTGAGACGAGCCTGGAGTCGCTTTGCCAAATGATGGTGGAAGCAGATCTGAAAAGGAACGAACGTGGTGCTTCCTTCTGATATTGCTGGAAAGCGGGTATTGGTCACTGGCGCGTCCGGTTTTACCGGCCGCTATGTGGCCGATGAACTAAAAAACCTGGGCTGCGAAGTGCTGGGGCTTGGCGGGTCTGATCAGCCCGCACCGCGCTGGGCCAGCGCCTTGGCGCCGGTCGACCGTCATTACCAGGCCGACCTGCGTGATCAGGATGCTTTGCGTGAGGTGCTGAAAGAGACTTCTCCGGACATCATCATTCACTTGGCCGCGCTTGCATTCGTGGGGCATGGTAGTGCGGATGATTTTTACAATGTAAATCTCGTGGGTACGCGGCACTTGCTGCAGGCAGTGGACGAGGCTGCAATCTCTCCCGGGCGCCTGCTAATCGCCAGCAGTGCCAACGTGTATGGCAACTCCTCGGAGGGACGCCTGGACGAGTCTGTAGCCCCCGCGCCGGCAAACGATTACGCCATCAGCAAACTGAGCATGGAGTACGTGATTCGGCTTTGGCAGAGTCGGTTGCCTGTCATCGTGGTCCGGCCGTTCAACTATACCGGCAGGGGGCAATCGGAAAACTTCCTGATTCCCAAGATCGTCTCGCACTTTGTCAGGCGCGAGTCGCGGATCGAGCTGGGAAATCTGGATGTGTCGCGCGATTTCGGCGACGTCAGGGCGGTGGCATCCGCCTACGGCAAGCTGTTGCAGTCATCCGATGCCATCGGTCGTACGGTCAATGTGTGTTCCGGAACGGCTTATTCCCTTCGGGAAGTGATTGACCTGTGCACGCAGATCACTGGCCACTCGTTGGAAGTCTCGGTGAATCCGAAGTTCGTCCGTAGCAATGAAGTCAAGATGCTATGCGGCGATAACCGGTTGCTGCAGGAACTTGCAGGAAGTTGGACGTCTCCGCCGCTGCGCAAAACCCTGGAATGGATGCTGGAAGAGGGCTGAGCGAAGCTCGGCAGCTTGCTGGGCTTGGTGATCTATCTGCGCGTATGTACGGTGCCGACGCAGAGAAGCTTGAAGTACGATGATTGATGCGGCCAGATGGCCTGCGTCACGTTGAGTCTGACGTGACGCAGGCTTGTTGATTGGTCGGCAGGCATACGACCAAGTGGTTGACCTGGAAATTGAATGACTCCACCGCGCGCGCTGTTAGCCACGTTAAGAGGCGCCCAACAACTACATCTAGTGAGTCAGGTGCAAGTGCACTTGGTGGCTTGCCCAACCATGGCCAACGGCTGCTAGGGCGTGCGGGCTGCCAGCTGCAAAGACCTGAGTGAGATGCCCAGAGTACGCGTGTCCGAAGACAGTCCAAGTTCAACTGGGGAGGCGGGGCGATCGTAGTGCAGTTCGACCCTGACCTCATCGCCAGCCGCCAACGTTGGCAAGGCAATGCTGATCTGCTGCGGCTCTGGCGCGGATGCTGTCAGCGTTTGATTCTGCCAGTTTCCGCCATTGACGCGAATGCTGACCTCCATGGATTGGCGTTGCGGAGCCCATAGGCCGCCAACCTGCAAGACAAGCTGGGTGCCCGCTGCCGCCGATTTCTCGATTCGCACCAAAAGCCCCGAATCTTCGCCGATAGACCAGACTCCGAATGGTTCATCGCTGGACCAGCCATTTGTCAAAAAGGGCCGCAAACCAGCAGGACCTACTGTCTTACCTGCCGAAAGCATGGCGGGTTTCATCGAAGCGGCATCCAGGGAAGACTCGGTCTCCCTCGCCGTACAGCCAGGAAGTAACACGTATAAGACGGCAGCCAGCACGGCAACCCTAACACCGTGGTTTGCGGTAATCATTTTGAATCCTGGCGGCTAATGGTGTGGGAAGGAGCGCGCATGTCTTTCAGTTGGCCGACTCTATTGGCGCGACCTTGATCCAATCGAAAGCCATACCGATTCCGTAGGAGTGATTATCGACGGCGAGCAGGAAGGTAGCCCGATTGTCGCCATTCTTCAGGAAGGACGAGGGCAATTCCCCATAAAATTCATTGGCATTGATCCAACGTAGTGGGATCACATGGTCGTTCACTGAAACGGCGAGCTGCTCGGGGTGTATCCCGGGCGCAATGGCCCTGACCTTTCCGCGAACCCGATATGTCCCGCCAGCAGGTTTGAGGCGGAATTGAAGCCACGGATTCTCCACCACGTTCCACGAGAACGAAGCCCGTTCTGCGGAACCTTCGGATTGCCACTGGGCATCCTGCCAACCTCGACCGGGTGCAGGCACATCCAAGTTCCACCAGCGGCCGAAATCCCACCTGAAGCTGGTCTCTTGGTCCCTGTGGCGGAACTGATCGAAAGCCAGAAGCCAGGGGGACGGAGCGAGCATGGCGCGATAACGTCGCGAAACGGTGTCGTTGCGCAAGGAAAGCTCGTCTTTACGTGCACTGGCCAGAGGCACGATGCCGTTTTCGGGAATGCGTACGACCTGCGTCGTGCTCTTGTCTGCGCGATACATAACGCTTTGCGGCGGCGACGTATAGCCGGGCCCATCAACGGTTGCGCCTGAGCTGAACTCCCAGTGGTCCGGGTACTCGGCACATTGGCCGGTGCGACCTCTTTCATCCGTGCGTTGCCAGTCGTTCTCAGGCTGATTGCAGATCTGTACCCGGTTGATCGGCTTCCCGTACAAGTACGTCAGCGCGTTCATCATGTTTTCCCGGAGCATCCACACGCTATTGATCCGGTGGGAGCCATCGAGAATGAGGAGGTCGCGCTCGTTGGCAATGTCCGGCAGGCTTACCGCCACGTTCTTGAGGACCTCGCGCTCTGTATCGGAGATCTGTTCGTAGTGATGGAACTGGAACATCTGCGCCGCCATGCCCAATACGATCAGCACGGTTCCCAACAGCACCGCCAAGGTTCGACGCCCTCCAGAGAAGAGCATGACCAGAGCCACAGTTGCTAGTGCCCCGCCTGGCGTAGCGAAAAGGAAGGTGCGTTGACTGATGCTGGTATGCGCTGGAGACGCAAGAAAGGGAAGATAACCGACGGCAGCAAACACCACGCCAGTGAAGAGCACCCGCAGCGACCAGAGTACGCCGATGTGCTTTCCCGACGTTGGCGTTGACGCAGGCTCGCGCACGTAGCGGAGCAGAGCCACTGCCATCAACGCAATGGCTGAGAGATACCAGAAGCTACGGTACTCGACGAAGAGAATCCGCGCCGCGTCGATCCAGCCGCCCACCACGCTGCGCCCGATGCCCGTGTAGAACATCACGTGGGCGCGTTCCTTGAGCAGGGCAATACCACCCGCCTGACCCTTCAACACGTCACCCTGGTAGGTCGAGCCGTGTTTGGCAACGTAGTAGATGTAAGCCGCACAAGCCAGGACGCCGATGCACCAGACCAGCGAAACGTGCCAGCGGCGTAACAGCACCCGGATCGTCTCCACCAACCCCAACCGACACCACAGCAACAGCAGGGGCAAGATTGCGTATGCCAACGCCAACTCGTAGATCAGCGTGGCGACGACGAGCATGGCGGTGGACAGCAGCGACAACAGGATCGCTTTGGTCCTGCTGGCCATCCGTTCACTTTCATATGCATGCACGATCCCGATCACGCCGGCCAAGGCCAACCCGACAGACCAGTTGATATGGAAGGAGCGGAACGACAGCTGCATCGTATCGGCGGGATAGATGACCACCAGCAGCGCCAATAACACGGCATAGAGCCGCGAGCGCAGTAGCCACCACCCCATGATTCCGCCGCAAACGCCCTTTAACACCAAGGCCAGCATCTGCAGTAGATGCATGGCGAAAAAGGAATTGGGCGATAGTTGGTACGCGATCGCATTCGGCAACAGCATGAGAGGCCGCATGCGGTGAGTGGGAAGCGGCCCGCCCTCGCCAACAACGTAGAACACGCCGTGGCGAGTGAACAGGCTCAGAAGATCCCATTCCTCGATATGCCCCATCATGTTGAAGCCGAAGGGAAGCCAAAGCAGCATGACGATCGCTATGGAGCAAGCGATGAACAGCATGGTGCGTTGGGAAACGTCGTTGCGGTTAAGGAGGTTGGACATTCGATGGCTTGTTTGGCTGCAGTTGCGGCGTAGGTTGGATTTAGACGTGATCGCGACGTCGGTCCCGGTTGAAGACCCAGAAATTCATCACGAGAAATACCACGACAGGCACGACGACGGCCGAGAACGCAATGCCCCACGCGTAATGCAAGTGCAGACTGTTCACAGCCACGCCCATCCCGATGATGGACAAGGCAAGGTTGAAGCTGTGCAGCAAAATGAAGCGCAAGCCTTCCGAGCTCAGATGGCCAGAGGAGACGAACGTGAAGCTGCGGTGCACGACGAAATTGATTGGCACCAACACCAGGTAGCAGAGCGCCGTCGCCATGGTCGGCTGCATGCCGAGCTTTGATACAGCCAACCAGGTGAGCGCACTGAAGGCCACGGTACTGGCGCCGCCAACGATGCAAAAGCGCAAAAAGCGTGCGGCCAGGGCGCGGTGGCGCTGCGGTATCACTGCACGTTCTCTTGCTCTTGGCCTACGTTGAGCTGCTGGCCCTTTATGTATTGGGGGCGATTGCTGACGTTCAGCAGCACGCGCCCCACATATTCGCCCACCACGCCCAGCGCGAGTAGCTGGATGCCGCCCATGATCAATACCGCGACGATCAATGAGGTCCAGCCGATGACGGTGTGCGGCCAAAGCAGCTTTTGCAAGATCAGCACGATGGCGCACAGGAAGCCGAGGCCGGAAGAGACGATTCCTGTCAGCGACGCGACCCGTAATGGCGTTATCGAGAAGCTCGTGGCCATCTGCATCCACAGCGAGATTGATTTGCGCAGGCTGTATCCAGACTTGCCGTCGCTTCGGGCGTGGTGCTCCGCTTCTATGGTGGTGATATTGCTGGTGCTCTGGACGATAAGCCCATCGACATAGACGAAGGGGCCACCGTAGCGCAATATTTCGTCACGTACTTCGCTGATCAAGCCGCGAAATGGCGAAAGATAGAGCCCGCGAGGTTTGGCAAGCAGCCACGAAGCCATGCGGTCGTTGAACTGGCTGCCGAGGCGCTTCCAGAGAGCGTGTCGCCGGCTTTTGAACTGCACGTAGCAAACATCCGCTCCATTGCGCAGCTCTGCCACTACGCGCCCGATGTCGGAGGGCGAGTGCTGCAGATCGTCATCCATGGTGACGATGTAACGGCCGCGTGCCACACCGAATCCGGCCATTAACGCATTGTGCTGCCCCGCGTTCTTGCGCAGCCGGACTCCCTTCAACCAGGGCCGGGAGGCGCACAGGGCTGTTATGACCTGCCAGGAACTATCCGGGCTGCAGTCGTACACCAATACAACTTCGAACTCCTCGGTGAGCGCAGTCAGCGACTCCTCGAGTTTCTCGGCAAGCGTGGGCAGGATGGTGGCGCTGCCATAGACCGGGATGACGACGGAAATATCAGGTTGCATCGCTCGTTCCGTAGTATTTGCGGATCAGCCTGGCGATGTATCCGGGGGAGGAATCAATGCCGGTGGCAGTTGCATAACGAACAAACGGCGCCGAATCAGGTGTGGCACCGCCGCCTCGGTCCACAAAGTCGATGGTTGCCTTCTTGCCCAGCGTGGCCTCCAGCATCGAGACCAGCTCGAGCAGGGTGACGTTTTCTGGCGGAGCCAGATCCAGCACGGCATTGCTCTCGAGGCGATTCTCAACCAGATGAAGGGTCAATCGGGCGACATCTTCCACGTCGATCAGGCAGCGTACTGCCTTGACCCAGATGCGCAACGGTTCTGCGTTGCGGATACCACTGGCGAGATAGTTGGACAGGGTGTGAGGGTTGTCGGTGCGTCCCACGACTTGAGGCAGGCGCAGAATCAGAGACTCGTCCCGTTCTGCGATCAGCTGTTCCATTTTCAGCTTGTGACGGACGTAATGGGTTTCGGCACGGTCGGGGTCTGTCACGCTGCAGGTGCTGAAGTAGACGAACCGGCCCCGCGCGTCGTCCAGGGCCTTGACCAGCAGACGTGCTTCCCTTTCGAATGCCGCAGGATCGGTCTCAGATGAATTGGACACCCCGGAGGCGAATACCGTGGCGTTGAGCTCAGCGAGCCTATCTGCTGCGAAGGATCTGGCCAGCAGGCCATTACCGATGATCACTTAATTACCACTTCCCATTTATCGACTTTGTCCTTACACAGCGCCGGACAACTACAAGGCCGCCAGCGCTATACGATCGTCCGGGCCAGCACTCGCTCCGACCGTAGCGCGCGCCCATCAGGCATGAAAGCGGCAAGCAGTGCCACCGCCACGTTGACGGCGCAGTATACCGTCCACTGTGGCGGCCGTCGTAACCCTGCGCGTTGCCATTAGCCCAAAGCCTTTTCCAGCTCCGGCAACAACGTAAAGAGATCCCCCACCAGCCCGATATCTGCAATCTCGAAGATCGGCGACTCCGGGTCCTTGTTGATCGCCACGATCGTCCCTGCGTCCTTGATGCCGGTCAGATGCTGGATCGCGCCGCTGATGCCGATCGCCACGTACAGTTCGGGGGCGATGATCTTGCCAGTCTGGCCGACCTGCAGTTCGTTCGGCACGTAGCCGGCGTCCACGGCGGCGCGCGAGGCACCCACGGCGGCGCCGAGTTTGTCGGCCAGGCTGTAGATGTGCTGGAAGTTCTCGGCCGAGCCGACGCCGCGGCCGCCGGAGACCACGCGCTTGGCGCTCTGCAGGTCGGGGCGATCGGAGCTGCCTGCGGCCAGGCCGACGAAGCGGGTGTGGGTCGGCAGCGCGGCATCGACAGTGACTGCCTCGACCGTCGCACTGCCGCCGGCTGCCGCTTCCGGCCACGAAGCGCTGCGCACGGTTGCAACTACGATCTGGTCAGCCGGCGCTTTCACTGTGATGATCGCGTTGCCGGCGTAGATCGGGCGCTTGAAGGTGTAGGCATCTTCGACCGACATCAGGTCGGAGATCTGGTTCACGCCCAGCAGCGCGGCCACCACCGGCATCAGATCCTTGCCGAAGGTCGTGGAGGGGCCGAACACATGGCTGTAGCCCTGGCAGGCGAGCTGTGCGATCTGCGGCCCAAGCACCTGGGCGACGGCGTGTTCGTTGGCGGCGTTCGTCACCGTCAGTACGCGTGCGACGCCTGCCAGCCGCGCGGCCTGGGCGGCAACCGCAGCCGGATCGGCCGCCAAGACGACGATGTCGATGGACTCGGCCGACACCGCCAGCGCAGCGCTGAGGGTCTTGGCGGTGGCCGAATTGAGCTGGCCGTTGAGATGTTCTGCGACGACGAGGATCTTGGCCATTACAACAACCCCTTTTGCTTGAGTGCGGCCACCAGTTCGGCGGCGTCCTTGACCATCACGCCACGGCTGCGCTTGGACGGCGCGGCGTAGTGGGTGGTGCTGAGGCTGTCGTGCACATCGACGCCGAGGTCGGCAAAGGCCAACGTTTCCAGCGGCTTGCTCTTGGCCTTCATGATGTCAGGCAACTTGATGAAGCGCGGCTCGTTCAGGCGCAGGTCGGTGGTGATCACCGCCGGCAGATCCACTTCCAGCGTTTCCAGGCCGGCGTCGACCTCACGGGTCACGGTGGCCTTGCCATCGGCGACCACCAGCTTGCCGGCGAAGGTCGCCTGCGGACGGCCCCACAGCGTGGCGAGCATCTGACCGGTCTGATTGGCATCGTCGTCGATCGCCTGCTTGCCCAGGATGACCAGGTCCGGCTGTTCCTTCTCGACCAGCTTGAGCAAGGTGCGCGCTGCGGTCAGCGGCTGGATCGCAGCGTCGGTGACCACGTGGATGGCCCGGTTGGCGCCCATGGCCAGACCGTTGCGCAGATGCGCGGCCGCGTCGGCCGGTGCCAGGGTGGCGACTACCACCTCGGTGGCGATGCCGGCATCGCGCAGGCGCAACGCCTCTTCCAGGGCGATTTCGTCAAACGGGTTCGGCGAGAGCTTGACGCCGTCGGTGACCACGCCGGAGCCATCCGGCTTGACCTGAATGCGGACGTTGTAGTCCACCACGCGCTTGTAGGCGACGAGGATTTTCATCGTGTACGAGATCCTTCAGCTGTTGCGGGAAGGCCCGGCCGCGGCGGCAGGCTCGGGAGTGCCGCCATTCTAACCGGGGAGGGCGCACCATGCGATGGCGTATGGATGCTGCGCTGCGGCAGTCAGACACAGCGATGTGGGCGATGCTTAAGCTCGGTCTTGCCCGGACCATATATCCTGTGTGGTTTGAAAATGCAGCGCGGGTGCGCGCGACCAGGAGGGGTAGACAGTGGCGACTTGGCTAGTAACCGGCGGGGCCGGCTTTATCGGCGGAAATTTTGTCCTTGAGGCGGTCGCGCGCGGGATCCGCGTAATCAACCTCGACGCGCTCACCTATGCGGGGAACCTGAACACGCTGGCGTCGCTGGAAGGCAATGCCGACCATGTCTTCGTCAAGGGCGACATCGGTGACGGCGCGCTCGTGACTCGCCTACTGCAGGAACATCAGCCGGACGCGGTGCTGAACTTCGCGGCCGAAAGCCATGTCGATCGTTCGATCGAAGGCCCTGGCGCCTTCATCCAGACCAACGTGGTCGGCACTTTGGCCCTGCTTGAGGCAGTGCGCGACTATTGGAAAGCGTTGCCGGATACGCGCCGTGATGCGGTCCGCTTCCTGCATGTGTCCACCGACGAGGTCTATGGCACGCTGGGTGAGACCGGCAAGTTCACCGAAACCACGCCCTACGCCCCGAACTCGCCGTACTCGGCCTCCAAGGCAGCATCGGATCACTTGGTGCGCGCGTTCCACCACACCTACGGGCTGCCGGTGCTGACCACCAACTGCTCGAACAACTACGGTCCGTACCACTTCCCCGAAAAACTCATTCCATTGGTCATTGCCAAGGCGCTAGCCGGCGAGCCGCTACCGGTGTACGGAGACGGCAAGCAGGTGCGCGACTGGCTGTTCGTCAGCGATCATTGCGAAGCGATCCGCACCGTGCTGACCAAGGGCCGGGTCGGCGAGACCTACAACGTGGGCGGCAATTCCGAGCGCCAGAACATCGAAGTCGTGCAGGCGATCTGCGCACTGCTGGATCAGCATCGTCCGCGCGAAGACGGCAAGCCGCGCGCCAGCCAGATCACCTATGTCACTGACCGTCCCGGGCACGACCGGCGGTATGCAATCGATGCGTCCAAGTTGAAGGACGAGCTGGGCTGGGAGCCGGCGTACACCTTCGAGCAGGGCATCGCGCAGACGGTGGAGTGGTACCTGACCAACCAGGCGTGGGTGCAGGGCGTGCTGGATGGCAGTTATCGTCTGGAACGGATCGGCGCCGCGGCATAACGCGCGTCCCTTGCAAGAGCCTGCGCATGCGCGCGGGCCTCAACAGGAGTACCTCATGACACAACGTAAAGGCATCATTTTGGCGGGCGGGTCAGGCACGCGCCTGTATCCGATCACCAAAGGCGTCAGCAAGCAGCTGTTGCCGGTGTACGACAAGCCGATGATTTACTACCCGCTGAGCGTGCTGATGCTTGCGGGCATTCGGGACATTCTGATCATCAACACGCCGCATGAGCAGACGCTGTTTCAATCGCTGTTGGGCGATGGCTCGCAGTGGGGCGTCAATATCCAGTACGCCGTGCAACCCAGCCCGGACGGGTTGGCACAGGCCTATCTGATCGGACGCGACTTCGTAGACGGCAAGCCGAGTTGCCTGGTGCTGGGCGACAATATTTTCCATGGGCATGGTCTGACCGAGACCTTGCGCCGCGCCGATGTGCGCGAGCAGGGCGCAACGGTGTTCGGTTATTGGGTCAACGATCCGGAGCGCTACGGTGTTGCCGAATTCGATCAGCAGGGCAAGGTCATCGACATTGCCGAAAAGCCGGAAAAGCCGCGTTCCAACTATGCGGTCACCGGCTTGTATTTCTATGATGGCAAGGCCAGCGACTATGCGGCTGCCTTGAAGCCGTCGCCGCGCGGCGAATTGGAAATCACCGATCTCAATCGTTGCTATCTCGATGCCGGCGACTTGCATCTTGAGCCGCTGGGGCGCGGATACGCGTGGCTGGATACGGGCACGCATCAGTCTTTGCACGAAGCGGCCAATTTCATCGAGACCATCCAGATGCGTCAGGGTCTACAGGTGTGCTGCCCGGAGGAAATCGCATTTGGGAAGGGCTGGATCGATGCTGCGCAGCTGGAACGCCTGGCCGCGCCACTGCTGAAAAACGACTACGGAAAATATTTGAATGCATTAGCCAAGCGCGGGGTTGTCCCTTGAAAGTGATCGAAACAACGTTGCCCGGCTGCGTCGTCATCGAGCCTGCAGTCTTTGGCGATGAGCGCGGTTATTTCTTCGAAACATGGAATGCGGAGCGTTTCGGACAGCACGGCCTACCGACAAATTTTGTGCAGAGTAACGTCTCAACATCTGCCAGGGGCGTACTACGCGGTCTGCACTATCAGTGGCCTCGCCCGCAGGGCAAATTGGTGAGCGTGCTTGAAGGCGAGGTCTACGACGTTGCAGTGGACATCCGCAGTGGATCTCCTCACTTCGGGCACTGGACCGCAGTCTTGCTGAGTGCAGAAAACCGACGTCAAGTCTGGATACCTGAAGGCTTTGCGCATGGCTTCGCGGTGCTTTCGGAGAAAGCATTGTTCAGCTATCTGTGCACCGACGTGTACGTCAAGGAGGCTGATGCTGGCGTGCGCTGGAACGACGCGGAGATCGGGATCGATTGGCCGATCAGCGATCCATTGCTGTCCGCCAAAGATGCCAACGCACCGTTCCTTAGCGAAGTGCCCGTCGATCGCTTGCCGGTGTATACGCCGTGACCACGTTGGTCTTCGGTGCAAACGGGCAGGTCGGGACGGAACTGCTGCGTACACTGGCGGCCAATGGCGCGGTGCAGGCAACGACACGCAGCGGCCGGTTGCCTGATGGCAGCGCGTGCGAGACGGCGGACTTCGACGCACCGGAAGCTTTGCCAGCCTTGCTGGACCGGATTGCCCCGTCGCGGGTGGTCAATGCTGCAGCCTACACGGCAGTAGATCGCGCCGAGCAGGATCGCGATAGCGCCATGCGGGCGAATGCGCTATCGCCTGGCGTCATTGCGGCATGGTGTGCTGCCCGTAACGTGCCGTTGGTGCACTACTCGACTGATTACGTCTTCGACGGCCAGGGCAGCGCCCCCTATCTGGAGGATGCGCAGACCTCGCCGCTAGGCGTGTATGGCGAAACCAAGCTTGCTGGCGAGGAGGCCATCCGCGCCTCCGGTGCGCAGCATCTGATCCTACGCACGGCCTGGGTGTACGCCTCGCATGGCGCCAATTTCCTGCGCACGATGTTGCGTGTCGGCGCCGAGCGCGATGAGCTGCGCGTGGTGGCCGATCAGATCGGAACGCCGACGCCGGCGGCATTGATCGCCGATGTCACCGCGCAGTTGCTGCGCCAACGCACACCCGACACCTCGGGCACATGGCACCTCACGGCTGCAGGACAGACCAGCTGGCATGGCTTTGCCGAGGCGATCTTCCAACAAGCTGTCGGAGCAGGATTGCTGTCGCGTGCGCCGCGCGTGGTGCCGATCACGACCGCCGACTACCCGACGCCCGCAAGGCGGCCGGCCTATTCGCGGCTGTCGATCGACAAACTGCAGCGCGATTTCGACCTTGTGTTGCCGGACTGGCGAGTCGGCCTGCAGCGCGTGATTGCCGAAATCGCTGCTGCCAAACAGTAAAGTCGCGATGCTGGTTGGTGGCAACATCCGCGCCGACCAACACAATCCGCAAACACAAACAGCCGGGAATCCCGGCTGTTTGTTTATGTATTGCAGAATCCCGAAAGCGACCGATTAGGTGCGCCCGTAGGTATCTTCGAAACGCACGATGTCGTCTTCGCCCAGATAGCTGCCGGACTGCACTTCGATCAGTTCCAGCGGCAATTTGCCTGGATTGCGCAGGCGATGGGTCACGCCAAGCGGAATATAGGTACTCTGGTTCTCGGTGAGCAGCAGCACCTCTTCGCCACGCGTGACTTCTGCGGTGCCGCTGACGACGATCCAGTGCTCGGCGCGGTGGTGATGCATCTGCAGACTGAGCACGGCACCGGGCTTGACGGTGATGCGCTTGACCTGGTGACGGTGGCCCATGTCGATCGAATCGTAAGCACCCCACGGACGATAGACCTTGCGATGCCAGGTCGCCTCGGAGCGACCGTCGGCCTTGATCCGGCCGACCACATCCTTCACTTCCTGGATGCGATCGCGGTGACCGACCAGAACGGCGTCTGGCGTCTCCACCACAACCACGTCCTCCAGACCGACCATGGCAATCAGGCGCGAGCCATACGCATAGGTGTTCTTGCAATCGAGTTGGATGACATCGCCATGATGCGCATTGCCCTGGCCATCCTGCTCGGAGACGTCCAGCAGCGAGGACCATGAGCCAACGTCATTCCAGCCGGCATCCAGCGGCACGACGACCGCATCGGCAGTCTTTTCCATCACCGCATAGTCGATCGAATCCGACGGGCTGGAGGCGAACGCATCCTTGTCCAGACGGGTGAAGTCGGCATCGCGCTTGCCGCCTTCCCACGCCTTCTGACACGCGTCGGCGATGGCGGGATGGAATTTGCGCAGTTCTTCCAGATAGCGCGAGGCACGGAACAGGAACATGCCGCTGTTCCAGTAATACTCGCCGCTGGCCAGATAGCCTTGCGCGGTAGCCAGGTCGGGCTTTTCGACGAAGCGTTCGACCGCGGTGGCGCCGGTACCGGCACCGGCCTTGATGTAGCCATAGCCGGTTTCAGGCGCGGTCGGCTTGATGCCGAAGGTGACCAGCTTGCCCTGTTCTGCGGCAGCTGCCGCGACGGTCACGGCAGCCTGGAAGGCAGCCTCGTCACGAATCACATGATCGGACGGCAGCACCAGCAACAGCGGATCGCCGCCGTTACGGGTGGCTTCCAATGCAGCGACGGCAATTGCCGGCGCAGTGTTGCGGCCCTTGGGCTCAAGCAGGATGGCAGACGGCTTCACACCCAGCTGCTGCAGCTGCTCGGCGGCCATGAAGCGATGTTCTTCATTGGCCACCACGATGGGTGCATGCGCCGCTACTGGAGCGGAACGCAGCCAAGTGGCCTGCAGCATGCTGTGCTCGCCGACCAGCGGCAGGAACTGCTTCGGGTACGATTCGCGCGACAACGGCCAAAGGCGCGTGCCGGAACCGCCGGACAGGATAATCGGAAGGACGTCGCTCATGAGCGGGGGAAACTCCAGTGCGTCAAAGTGGGGGATGATGGTAAATCAGCCGCGTAGCAGATCGGAAATCTCCTGCGTACGCGTTTCCAGCAGTGCGGCATCGCCGCGGGTTTCCACGTTCAGACGCAGCAGTGGTTCGGTGTTGGAACTACGCAGGTTGAAACGCCACTGGCCGAAGTCCGCGCTGATGCCATCGGTGTAATCCAGCTCGGGTGACAGCGACGCGTAATGCTCCATCACGCGCGCAACTGCGGCCTTGGCATCTTCCACCTTGAAGTTGATCTCGCCGCTGCAAGGGAACTTCTGCATGCGTGCTTCGACCAGATCTGCCAGCGAACGACCGGACTGCGACACCAGCTCGGCAATCAACAGCCACGGAATCATGCCGGAGTCGGCGTAGGCGAACTCGCGGAAATAATGGTGCGCGCTCATTTCGCCGCCGTAGACGGCGTTTTCGCTGCGCATCTTTTCCTTGATGAAGGCATGCCCGCTCTTGCACAGCACCGGAATGCCGCCGCTGTCTTCGACCATCTCCACGGTGTTCCAGGTCAGGCGCGGGTCGTGCACGACCTTGCCGCCCGGCTGCTTGGCCAGGATTGCCTGCGCTAGCAGGCCGACCAGGTAATAGCCTTCGATGAAGCGGCCGCTGTGGTCGAAGAAGAAGCAACGATCGAAGTCGCCATCCCATGCAATACCGAAATCGGCGCCGTGTTCCTGCACCGCCTTGGCGGTGGCAGCGCGGTTTTCCGGCAGCAACGGGTTGGGAATGCCGTTGGGGAAGTTGCCATCGGGTTCGTGGAAGACGCGCACGAATTCGAAGGGAAGATGCGGTGCGAGCAGATCGACGATCAGACCGGCGCCACCGTTGCCGGCGTTGACCACCAGCTTGAGCGGCTTGAGCGTGCTGCGGTCCACGTAGCTGAGCAGGTGCTCCAGATAGGCGGTCTTGTCGGTACGGCTCTGTTCGCTCGCAGTGGGCTCACCCGGTGCGGCGGTATCGGCGGCGACAGTGTCGCGAATCGCGAACAGGCCGGTATCTGAGCTTATCGGTCGCGCCTGCTCGCGTACCAGCTTCATGCCGTTGTAGTCCATCGGGTTATGGCTGGCGGTGACCATCACGCCACCGGCGGCCTTGAGGTAGTCGGTCTGAAAATAGACTTCCTCGGTGCCGCACAAGCCGATATCGATCACCTCGCGGCCGCTGGCGCGCAGGCCGGCCGAGAGCGCTTCCTGCAAGCCGGGGCTGGCCAGGCGCACGTCATGGCCCAGGACCACCGGCCCTTGATCCAGCTGCGCCGCCAGCGCCACGCCGATGCGGCGAGCCAAGTCCTCGTTGAGTTCATCCGGCACGCGGCCGCGAATATCGTAGGCCTTGAAGGCGGGTAGCGTCATGGGCAATTCCTGGGGTGGGGGACATCCGAGTTTAGCGGCTGCGCCGTGTCTTGGGTGTGGCGGAATTGCGAACGGGGACAGGGAACAGTCAGCGGCTAGAATGGTCGCTTCACATCAGCGAGGCGAGGGCGGTGATGCGCAATAGTGGACGTGGTAAGGCAAGCGGCAAACGCTATGCTGATGCCAAGGCGGCGCTGGACGGGGTGCTGGCCGACGGCCAGACCCTGGCGGTGGGCGGCTTTGGCTTGTGCGGAATCCCCGAAGCGCTGATCGCGGCAGTGCGCGAAAGCGGAGTCGGCGGGCTGACCGTGATTTCCAATAACGCCGGAGTCGATGGATTTGGGCTTGGCCAATTATTAGCCACCCGGCAAATCCGCAAGATGATTTCGTCCTACGTGGGCGAGAACAAGGAATTCGAACGCCAGTATCTGGCCGGTGAACTGGAACTGGAGTTCAACCCGCAAGGCACGCTGGCCGAGCGTTTGCGTGCAGGTGGTGCGGGAATCCCGGCGTTCTACACAGCGACCGGCTACGGCACCATCGTCGCTGAGGGCAAGGAAACCCGCGAATTCGACGGCAAGCATTACGTGCTGGAGACCGCGCTGCAGGCCGATGTGGCCTTGGTCAAGGCATGGCGTGCGGATACCGCCGGCAACCTGGTGTTTCGCAAGACCGCGCGTAATTTCAATCCCGCCTGCGCAATGGCCGGTCGCGTCTGCATTGCCGAGGTCGAGGAGATCGTGGCGTTGGGCGCGATCGATCCGGACCAGGTGCATCTGCCCGGCATCTATGTCGACCGCCTGGTGCTCAACGCCACGCCGGAAAAACGCATCGAACAGCGCACCGTGCGCGAAGGACAGCACTGATGGCCTGGACCAGAGATCAGATGGCCGCGCGTGCGGCGCGCGAATTGACCGATGGCGCCTACGTCAATCTGGGCATCGGCCTGCCGACACTGGTGGCCAATCACATTCCCGATGGCGTGGACGTGTGGCTGCAATCGGAGAACGGCCTGCTCGGTATCGGCCCGTTTCCCACCGAAGACGACGTGGATGCGGACCTGATCAATGCCGGCAAGCAGACCGTCACCGCGCGCGCTGGCGCCAGCTATTTCGGTAGCCACGACTCGTTCGCGATGATCCGCGGCGGGCACATCGATCTGGCGATTCTCGGTGCGATGCAGGTCACCGAGCGCGGCGATCTGGCCAACTGGATGGTGCCCGGCAAGATGGTTAAGGGTATGGGCGGCGCAATGGACCTGGTGGCCGGGGTCAAGCGCGTGGTGGTGCTGATGGAACACGTGGCCAAGGACGGCAGCCACAAGATCCTGCCCGAGTGCGACTTGCCGTTGACCGGCGTGGGCGTGGTCGATCGCATCATCACCGACCTGGCAGTCTTCGATGTGACCGACGGCGGGCTGGTGCTGGTGGAGGCGGCAGATGGGGTGGATCTGGAGGAGTTGCGCCATAAGACCGGTGTGGCAATCCTGACGCCTCAACCGTGAGGCAAGGCCGGATGGTCGTCAGGTCATCCGGCCCGGACCGATCCGCGTCCAGTGAAGCGATCGTCCAGTTGCAGCTCTGCCAGCCACGGTGCCTGCCAGCGTCCGGAGCCGACGCACTGCAGCGGGATCTGGACCGAGGCTCGATCGAAGTCCAGCAGGTAGCTTTCGTCCTGCGCAACCTGACAAACGTCTGCAATGAATGCTAACGCACCTTCATGCACCTGCGCGATCGTCGCCCATTGCGCTGGCGATAGCTCCGGACTGGCGTAGACCGCAGTCGGAACCTCGGTGGTGCCTGTGAAGTAGGAAAACTGCGGCGAAGGAGCGGTGAGAAGTGTTTCCAGAAGCAGATCGTGGCGCAGGATCGTGGATTGCTCCGGATCACCCTCGGTACGGCCATCAAAATAGCGGGCGGCGGCCCAACTCTGGGCAGTGATCTTTGTGGCGCGCCCGTTCAATGCAAAATAGGCGCCACCCAGCGGATGCCCAGTCAATCTTGCAAGGTTGGCCTGGATGGTGCCTGAGTAACCTATATCGGCCACCATGGCTGCACCGTTACCTGCGGTCGCTCTCCAGTAATGCAGGTAGGCCGTCCTTTCAGTTTCGGCAAGCGCCAGCAGTTCATCTATTGCTGGAGCTATCAGCTCTAGAAGTTCGGCGTGCATCTCCGGCAGGTAGACATCGCGTTGCATGACCGACTGGCCTAACCGGCGCTCCAGAATATGTGCCGCGGCATCTCCCAGGCGGGCCTGCACCATGTTGCCCAGCGTCCCGGTGTAGGTACTGTCCAGCAGCAATGCAAGATCGTCCGGCGTGTGTAGCGAGGGTGTTCCGGTTCCCCGCCGCGATGCGAGCAGATACTTGCCATGAAGCTGGTCAAGCGCCGGGGACGTTTGTTTCACGAGCTGAAAACCCTGCTCCAGCAGGTAGCCTTCTCGGCTCAAAAATAAAATCGTTTCGATGTTGGTTTGCTTCGCCATGCGGACCAGCCAAGCGAGATAATCGAAGATCAACGGGCCGATGACTATGTAGCCAAGACTTGCCGGGGAGAGTGTCGGCAACGGCATCAATGTTTCCGGCTGCCGGTCGGCAAGATCGGCGAACCGATTAGCCAGCAAGCCAAGCCATAACTGGTCCTGCCACCGCGTTGCCGCACCCAACGGTGGCCGAAGCGGGCGCAATGCAGGAACCACATCCAGTAACGCAGATGGGCGAAGCACATGCACTGGAGTCAGTAATTTGTGCATCTGTGGACGCTGGATATCGCCGTGTTCGTTATCGCCGACATGCAGCCACTGCGAGGTGTCGATTTTTTCAATGTTTGGCAGCTTCTTCCAGGCACTGTCAGCATCTTTGCGCCAACCCGTCTCGCAGGAGACATACCAGGCCGCTGGCAGCGCGCTGGCCTCGGGCGGCAGGATCTGCTGCAGCAATGTGCTATCCAGATACATGTCCGACAGCGCAACCAGGCGGGTGCCGCGTTGCTGCAACTGTGTAGCTGCTGCGATCACAGCCCGACGTGGTTGTAGCAGTCTGGCTTCCAGCGCCACTTCCAATGCCTGGAGGGCGCCGATTGGGAGTCCTTCCGCATCAGGTAGGCCAGACAGGGTGTTGTAGATGCTCGATAGATCGACATCGGCGCCACGTTGATGGCGTGCCTTGGACTCAGCAAGGTCGCGTAGTTCAAGAAAGTTCTCGACCCCGAATTTGCATGCTACTAAGTGGGCAAGATAGGCGCGAGCACCCGCCGGAAACAGGAACGGTCTCACCACCAAGGTGTCGAAGATGTCCAATGACACCAGTCGAGCTTGAAGAGAGGACAGTGTGAATCGCGTGGCGATCGGCGTTTCGAACGCAGCTTGCCAGTTGCGCCCACCTTCGCCGCTGAGCGCCAGCGTGCCGTCTTGCGGCAAAATGCCGATGCGATACTGCTGGTGCCGCACGATGGCGACGAACATGCGCTCCATTGCGTGGTGCAAGGTGCCATCGATCTGGCCGCGCTCTTCGGGAAAGTCCTTCAGCTCAAGGTTCAGCGCATACAACGGCCGTAGTGCATCCACCTTTGCCCAAAACATCGATCCTGCAGGAAAGTCGATGTACTCCGAGGCGCTGATATCGAATCCGAGACGTTGGGCCAGCGCGCGGCAAACCTCAAAATTACTCAGCCAGGTATGTGCCCATAGCGGCACCCGTTCGTAACTTTCGGGGTAAAGCATGCCAAGGCGCGGCTCGGCCTGAAACATTCCCAGTTGCCAGGCGATGCGCTCCGGGCTCCCCATCAGGGACGAGACCAGGTAGCGGCGCCACTGGCCTTGCTCGCTGCCGGTATACAGGGACTTTTTTGTGTGCAGATGGCCGACAACATCCAATGCCAGGATCTGCTCGCGGAACGTCACCACCAGTGGCGCGATATCACGGCCACGGTTGGACACGATGCGCACATCCAGTTTCTCAACATGCGATAGCTTGGAAAAGCGGGCGCGTGAGTGATCTGCGGCGGCTTCGTCCATCACAGAGACCAGCAGGTCATAGCCAACCGGCATGTGCTGGAGTGACTGTGCGAATTCGTCGATCAGATCAGGATAGAAGACGTGCACCATCACGCCGACTTTTAACTGCAGCTGCGACAAGGGCACAGGCGCGACGAACGGCGCTTGGTCCGACAGGCGTGAAGCCGTTGGCTGCTTGCGTCCGGCCAATCGCACTCGCCCAAGAAATCCGCGTATTCCGAGGGCGCGGATCACTTTGAACGCCCGCATCGCAACTGCAGTTGCGCCGGAGAAACCGCCGCCATGGAGCTCTACCGAGCGACGTGCCGCAGCCACGAGTTTGGAGAGACTGCTAGTCACGCGGCATGCCAGTCGTTGCTCATAGATTCTGGTAGTTCGGCCCGGAACCACCCTCCGGGGTGACCCAGGTGATGATCTCGTAGGGGTCCTTGATGTCGCAGGTCTTGCAGTGCACGCAGTTGGCGGCGTTGATCTGCAGGCGCTTGCCGGAGGGGCTATTGGTATCTGCGACCATTTCGTAGACGTTGGCCGGGCAGAAGCGCGTGCAGGGGTTGTCGTACTCCTGCACGCAGCGGGTGGCGCAGATGTCGGTGTCGAGCACCTTCAGATGCACGGGCTGGTCTTCGTCGTGTTCGGTGGCGGCAAAGTAGACCGCCTGCAGACGATCGCGTGGTGCGAGTTCGCGCGTGCCGTAGTCGCGCTTGGGTTGCTCGTACTCGCCAATCTTGTGCAGTGCCGACCAGTCGGGCTTGTTTTTCAGCGTCCAGGGCGACGCGCCCTTAAGCGCGGTCTCCCAAGCCGCGTTGAGCAGGCCGAACCATAGGCCTTTCTTGAAACCAGGCTTGATATTGCGCACTTCTTTCAACTCGGCCATCGCATCGGAGGCGCGCAGTTTTGCGTCGAAGCCTAGCGGGGCCAGTTGCGATTGCACCAGATGTTCGGCGGCCAGCATGCCGCTGCGGATCGCCTGATGAGTGCCCTTGATCTTGGGCACGTTGAGCAGGCCGGCGGTGTCGCCGATCAGTAATGCGCCCGGCATGTCCACTTTTGGCAGCGATTGCCAGCCGCCGGTGACGATCGCGCGTGCGCCGGCCGAAAGAATGCTGCCGCCTTCCAGCAACGACTTGATCAGCGCGTGGTTCTTCCATTGCTGGAAGGCTTCCCACGGCTGGTATTTGGGGTCGCTATAGTCCAGGCCGCTGACATAGCCGAGTGCGATCTGATTGTTGTCCAGGTGATATAGGAAGCTGCCGCCATAGGTGCGGTTGTCGGCCGGCCAGCCGAGCGTGTGCACGATCTTGCCGGGGCTGACGCGTCCTTCCGGTACCTGCCACAGTTCCTTGATGCCGATCGAATAGCCCTGTGGGTCGGCGTCGGCAGTGAGGTCGAAGCGTTTGAGCAGGCGCTTGGTCAGATGGCCGCGGGCGCCTTCGGCCAGCACGGTCACCTTGGCGCGGATGTCGATGCCGGCGGTGTAACCGGGCTTGTGCGATCCATCCTTGGCCACGCCCATGTCGCCAATGCGCACGCCGATGACCTGGTCGTTGGCGTCGTGCAGGGTTTCGGCGGCGGCAAAGCCTGGGTAGATTTCCACGCCCAGCGCTTCGGCCTGCGGCGCCAGCCAGGCGCACATCGCCCCTAAGCTGACGATGAAGTTGCCGTGGTTGCGCATGCCCGGCGGCACCACCGGGAACTTGCGTGCACTGTCCTTGCCGAGGAACCAGAATTCGTCGTCGGTGGCGGCCACGCAAATCGGCGGCGGGTTGTCGCGCCAGCCGGGCAGCAAGGCATCCAGCGGACCCGGTTCGATCACCGCACCGGAGAGGATATGGGCGCCGATGGTGCTGGATTTTTCGATCACGCACACGCTGATGTTCGGATCGAGCTGCTTGAGCCGGATCGCAAATGCCAGCCCGGCCGGACCGGCGCCGACGGTGACGACGTCGTACTCCATCACGTCGCGCTCGACCGTCTCTGACGCATGTGCGCCGACTCCCGCTTCCGACATTGCTCCGCTCCCGTTGGCTCGATGGCTAACGCGCATTTTCCGGGATTCGATGTGACGGCGGCAAATCGGATCGATTCATCCGTACCGCGCGGCACCGCTCAGCGGACGCGTGCTAGCGTTTGCCGCATGAAGATTCGGGTTGCACTGCCGCAAGCGGAGATCGCCTGGTGTCGCGGCTGGTTACAGGCGGCGCAGGCCGATGTGCTGATGCAGGCGCTCTTGCAGGATGTGCGGTGGGAAGTGCACCGCATCCGGATGTTCGGGCGTCTGGTGGATTCGCCACGCTTGAGTAGCTGGATCGGCGATGCGGAGGCGAGTTATCGCTATTCGGGCACCCGATTTGCGCCGCAGCCGTGGCTGGACGCGCTGCAGCCAGTGCGCACGCGCCTGCAGGATGAAACCGGGCATCCGTTCAACAGCGTGTTGGTCAACCGCTACCGTAGCGGCAACGATGCGATGGGCTGGCACAGCGACGACGAACCGGAGCTGGGGGCGCAGCCGCTGATCGCCTCAGTGAGCCTGGGCGGCACGCGGCGGTTTGCGTTCAAGCATCGCGACGATGCGGCGTTGAAGCAGACGCTGGAGCTGGGCCACGGCGATCTGCTGCTGATGGGCGGCGATACCCAGCGCCATTACAAGCACGCCTTGCCGCGCACCGTAAAGCCAGTCGGCGAGCGCATCAATCTGACCTTTCGGCAGATTGCGATGCGCGTGTCCCAGCGATAAGAGCGGCTAACAAACGTAGCGAGCGCTCGGCCGGCGGGGAGCGCAGTGGTTTCGTTGGCTGGATCTTGTTGGGTGCAGTCAGAAGCCAGGTCAAACGCTGGGTCGGTCGAGGGCGCGGTGCCTCACCGCTTACGGGACACGCCGCAAGTACGTCCATGTAGGCTCGGTGGCGGCATTCATGCCGCCACACGGTCCCGCAATCGGCGAGGACGCCGGACCAGAGAGTTTGTCGGTAGCTGGATGAAAGCCGGTCATCTCGCGACTTGCGTTGGCTTGCGGGCATAGTTCGCAGAACACGATAGCTGGTCAATTAGAAGCACGTCACGCACTGCTTGCAACCGTGCACACCGACCATCTCGATTGGTCCTTGCCCGCCCACCGTCGCGGGACCTTACGCGTAAGAGCTTACAAGGACGTACTTGCAGCGTGTCCCGCGATGGTGGGTGGGCAAGGGCCCTGCAGCCAGGCCACAGATCAGCCGCTCTGCGACAGCCACCAGGCGGGCGCGGCCGGTGCTCGGAATCGGCATGTACCACTCATACACTCCGGTTTCTGCGCGCCCACCTGACGACAGCTCGCTGCGTTTTGTTAGGCGCTCCAGGTCTGTCGCTTCCGCTTACAACGAACGCGGCAGGTTCTGGCTGTCCTGTTGACCGGTGATCAAGGTCCAGCCCACCAGCTCGGTGGTGACCTGCGTCATCGCCTGCTCGAAGGCTGCGGCGACCGTCGCGGTGTCGGTACCCGTGGACGGGCGTGCAACCAGGAAGGTACGCGAGGCCACCACGCGCTGATCGGCGGCGTGCAGCAGTTTGGCGTTGAGTTCGATGGTGGCCGAGGGCAGCGATTGGCCCGCATAGTCCGACTCGAAGCGGCGCAGGTCGATGACCAGCTTGTAGTCGGAGCGGATGCCGGTGCCGATGCGGGCGACCGCCGCGATCTTGCCGGAGTCTTCGAACGCGCGCACCACGCTGTCTTCCAGCATGTCGGTGGCCGGCTGTGCCCAGCCGGCGCCGTGATAGACCTGCAACTCACCCGGGGTGGGGCGCACGTTGATGCGCGGGCTGTCGATCACACGCGCGGCGCTGGGCTTGGCAACCGAGAGTTGCCAGCTGACTTGCGGCCAGGACGGGTTCGGCGTGATCCGCACGGTGGGCGCGTAGATCGTGGCCGGTTTCTGGTCGCCGCCGGTCAGCAGCGAGCAGCCGCCCAGCGCCAGCAACGAGACGCACAACAAGGGACGCAACAGGCGCATGGCAGTCATTTCGGTTCGAACTCCTTGGGTGCGTCGCGGCCGAGCAGGTAGCGCGCAGGGTTGTTGTCCAGTTTGTCGCTGACCCGGCGCAGGTCGCGGATCAGGCCGCGCAATTCGGTCAGTGTCGGTCCGAGCTGGCCGAGGCCATCGTTGGCGAAACTATTGATGGCCGCGCGGTTCTCGCCAAGGATGTTGTCGGCGTTGCCGGCAGCCGAATCCAGCTTGACCAGCGTGGCGTCTAGCTTGGCCAGGATGCCCGGCAGCTGCTGCACCAGGTTCTGGTCCAGCCGCTTGATGGTGCCGTTGGTGGTGGTCAGGGTGGTGTCCAGATTGCGTGCGGCATCGCGCGCGCTGACGATCAGCGCCTGCATGCCTTCGTCGCGATCGGCGATGCCGCCGCTGATCTTTTCCAGGTTCTGCAAGGTGGCGGTGATGCTGGCCACGTTCTTGTCCGAGAGCATCTGGTCCATGCGCTCGACGATGCGGTTGGCGGTGTCGGTGATGTTCTGCAGCGCCGAGGGCGTGGTCTGGATGATCGGCGCGTCGCTCTTGTCGATGGTGGTCAGCGACGGTGCTTCGGGCGTGCCGCCGGAGAGCTGGATGATCGACGGGCCGGTCAGGCTGGTGATGGCCAGCTTGGCGCGCGTATCGCTCTTGATCGGCGTGGTGGAGTTCACCCGCACGTGCGCCACGACCTGGCGCGGGTCGTTCGGCGCCAGCGTCAGCTCGGTGATGGAGCCGACCGCGATGCCGTTGTATTGCACCGGGCTGCCGACCGTCAGGCCGGTCACTGCCTCGCGAAACACCACCCGGTACTGCTGCCAGGTGCGGTCGGAGGAATATTTGGCCGCCCACAGCCCGAACAGCAGCAAGGCCAGGCCTGCCACGATGGTGAAGGCGCCGATCAGGACGTAATTGGCTTTGGTTTCCATGCTCAGGCGGTCTCGGTGGAGTCGGTCTTGGCTGCGCGCGCGGCGCGCGCGCGGGGGCCGTGGAAGTATTCCTGGATCCAGGGGTGGTCGAGCTGTTCGACTTCGGCCAGCGGTGCGTTGGCGATCACCTTGCGATCGGCCAGCACCGCGATGCGGTCGCAGATGGCGTACAGCGTATCCAGGTCGTGGGTGATCAGGAACACGGTCAGGCCCAGCGCCTGCTGCAAGGTCCGGATCAAACGGTCGAAGGCGGCCGCACCGATCGGGTCCAGGCCAGCGGTGGGCTCGTCCAGAAACAGCAGCGGCGGGTCCAGCGCCAACGCGCGCGCCAGGCCGGCGCGCTTGCGCATGCCGCCGGACAATTGCGAAGGCAGCTTGTCCAACGCATCGGCCGGCAGGCCAGCGAGCTTGATCTTCAGCAGTGCCAGTTCGAAATACCAGCGCTCCGGGAACTCGCCGTGATGCTCTTTCAACGGCACCTGCACGTTCTCGCCGACGGTCATCGACGAGAACAGCGCGCCGTCCTGAAACAGCACCCCGGTATTGCGGGTGATGTGCTGGCGGTCGGCGAAACGGCCCGAGCGCGCATCCGCCCCCAGCACCTGGATGCTGCCGGCGTCCGGCTCGCGCAGGCCCAGGATGCTGCGCATCAGTACCGACTTGCCGGTGCCCGAGCCGCCGACCACGCCCAGGATCTCGCCGCGACGCACGTCCAGATCCAGCTCCTCGTGCACGACCTGGCTGCCGAAGCGATTGGTCAGCCCGCGCACCGAGATCGCCAACTGGTCGTCGTCGGCGTCGGTCTCTGTGCCGGGATTGGGGAGTGGGGATTCGGGATTGGTCACAGCACGGCTCTCCCGAGTGTCAAAGCGCCAGCTGCGCTTGTGCCTTGCACGAATCGCGAATCCCGAATGTTGAATCCCGGTCTCATCACCACCCCATCTTCATGAACCACAGCGCGGCAATCGCGTCGAGGATGATGACCAAGGAAATCGTCTGCACCACCGAGGAGGTGGTGCGCTCGCCAACCGACTGCGCGGTGCCGCTGACCTTCAAGCCTTCCAGACAGCCGATCAGGCCGATCACCAGCGCAAACAGCGGCGCCTTCGACAGCCCGACCAGGAAATGCCGCAACTGGATGGTGTCGTGCATGCGCGCCAGGTACATCTGCGGCGGAATATCCAGATCGAACGCGCCCACCGTCACACCACCGGCCAGGCCGGCGATCATCGCGATGAAGGTCAGCAGCGGCAGGGTGAAGATCAGCGCCAGCAGGCGTGGGATCACCAGCAGGTCGATCGGGTCCAGGCCCAGGGTGCGGATGGCATCCACTTCCTCGCGCGATTTCATTGCACCGATCTGCGCGGTAAAGGCGCTGGCGGTACGCCCGGCCAGGACAATCGCGGTCAGCAGCACCGCGAATTCGCGCAGGAAGGCGATGGAGACCAGCTCCACCACATAAATTTCTGCGCCGAAGTCGCGCAGGATGGTCGAGCCCAGGAACGCGATCACCGCGCCCACCAGGTACGACAGCAGCACCACCAACGGCACCGCATCCAGGCCGACCTGTTCCATGTGGTGCACGGTGGAGGTCAGGCGGAAGCGGCGCGGCTCGTGGATCAGCCGCGCGATCTTGACCAGGTTCTCGCCCAGAAAGCTGTTCAGCTCCAGAATGCCCTGGCCCACGCCATGCGTGGTGCGGCCCAGACGGTCCAGCGCGGCGACAAAGCCGTAATCACGCTTGGGTTTGGGGCGCTCGTCGTTGAGTTCTTCGATGGTGCACACCAGGGCCTGGTGCTCATCGCGGAAATCGATCGCGTCTTCCTTCAAGCCCATGCGGCTGGCGAAGCGCAGCAACTGCAGCACGCCGGCCGAATCCAGTTGCGCGATGCCGCGCGCGTCGATGCGACGAATGCCATCGGGCACGGCCTGCAGCAGTTCTGCCTGCGGCAATGCGGTCGCCAGGACCCAACTGCCGGCAAGGCGGACCTGTGCGTGATCCTGCGAGTCTTGTTCGATGCGTGGAGGTTGCGGTTTGATCATGGGTGGCCTGTCCGTGGCGCCAGCATACCGCGCCCGGCGTGAGCGAATGTTGGGGACGCTTCGCACCTGCGGCTCCGGCGTGGGCGATCGGGGCGCCGGCCACGCGCACTGCGGCATACACTGGCGGCCTCGCCAGACGGCGTTTCTCCGATCCGACCCGCTACGCATGTCCGCCGCCACCCTTGTCCAACCGTCCGCCAGCGCCACCTACGCGCAGCGCGTCGCCTTCGTTTCGGAAATCGCCGGGCGCCTGCATACCTACGGCACCACCGCGCAGCGGCTGGAGGCCGCGGTGGTCGGGCTGTCGCAGAAGCTGGGGCTGGACTGCGAGCCCTGGTCCAATCCCACCGGGATTATCTTGAGCTTCAGCGACCCGACCAAGTCGATCGGCTCCAGCGACATCACCCGGGTGATCCGGCTGGCCCCGGGCGAGAACGATCTGTACAAACTCAGCGTGGCCGATTACATCGCCGACAGCGTGGCCAATGGACGCATGAGCATCGCGCAGGGGCACACAGCGCTGCGCCGGCTGGACCGCGAGGTCGACCGGCGTGGCAAGACCATGCAGGTGCTGGCCTTCGGGCTGGCTGCAGCCGGCGTGGCCGGGCTGTGGAAATTGCCCTGGCTGGATATCGCCACCGCTGGCGCGATCGGTATGTCGATCGGGCTGCTGACCCAATACACCGATAAACGCCCGGCCACCAAAGAGGCCGGAGAAGCATTGGCCGGCTTGCTGGCCGGGGTGGTGGCGACGGTGGTCGGCTCGCTGCTTGGCCCGTTGAATCTCAATACGGTGATCATCGCCTCGCTGGTGGTGCTGCTGCCCGGCATGTCGCTGACCAATGCCTTCAACGAGCTGGCCAGCCAGCACTGGGTCTCAGGAACCGCGCGCCTGGCCGGCGCGGTGACCACGGTGCTCAAGCTCACCGTCGGTGCGGTGATCGCCGTGACGCTGACGCAGCTGGTCGGCTTGCAGCCACAGCTCGCCGCGGTGCGTCCGCAGGCCAGTTGGGTGGAATGGGCTTCGCTGCTGGTGGCCGCTTATGCGTTTGCAGTGTTGTTCAAAGCCAGTCGACGCGATTATCCCTGGATCATGGCCGCAGCCATGTCCGGTTATGTCATTGCGCGTTATGCGGGGCATGCCTGGGGCGGCCCGGCCGGCGTATTCGCCTCGGCCATGGCATTGACTGCCGCCGGTAATCTATTCGGGCGGGTGGTGCAAAGACCCGGTGCATTGATTCGTTTGCCGGGCATCATCATGCTGGTTCCAGGTAGTACCAGCCTGCGCGGATTTCTCACCCTGGTGCAGCAACAGGATGTCAGTGTCGGGCAAGCGGCACTATTGGCAGTGACCAATATCGTGATGGCATTGATGGCCGGATTGCTATTCGGCAATCTGTTGATTCCGGCCCGCAAGAATTTATGAGGCGCAGGAAACGCGCGCAATAAAAACGCCGGCAATGCCGGCGTTTTTATTGGTTTGAATCAAGCGGCCTTGGACTTCTTGGTGGCGCGCTTGGTGACAACTTTACGTGCCGAGGTCTTCTTGGCCGGGGTCTTCTTGGCGCCGACCTTGCTGATCAGAAAGTCTTCGACTTTCTTGCCGGCGGCGGTCAATTCGGCCAGCCAGCGCGGCTGCTTGCCACGGCCGGTCCAGGCTTCCTGGGGATTGGCCGGGTTGCGATACTTCGGCGGCACCTTGCCCAGCTTGCGGCCGGCGCGCGGGCCCGGCTTGGCAGCGGCAGCCGGACGACCCGGACCAGCGCTGGCAGTGGCGGAAGCGCCAAACAATTCTTCAATGGAATAACCATGCGCTTTCGCGGCGCGGGTCAGCTGGGTGCGGACCTTTGCGATCGGGGTGCGCTTGGCAACCACCGTCTGCTGCTTCTTCGCATTCTTGATCAGTGCACCCAACTGCTTGGCCGACAGGCCGCTAAGATCGATCGACATCACTACTCCGGAAAATGAGAGAGAAAAGAATGCCGGTCCGTGGCAGCGCTGGCCATCATAATGTCAGAAAACCCGCGTGACAAATGCGCCGAAATAATTCGGCGCCTTGTGTTCATCTGTTTGAAGCGGGTTCGGGGTGTTTGATCAACGTTCCAGGCGGGAGAATAACCCGGCCTTATCCAGGTTTTCTGCTGCCTCGGCGGTGCGCGCGCGATATTCAAATGTGCCGGCCGCCAATCCGCGTTCTGAGACCACCACCCGATGCGGAATGCCCAATAGTTCCATATCGGCAAACATGGCGCCCGGACGCAAACCGCGATCGTCCAGTGCGGCTTCGATCCCGGCGGCGATCAATTCGTCCAACAGCGCGCCGGCTGCGGCAATCACCTGTGGGTCCTGTTTCGGGTTGATCACGCACACCACCACCTGCCATGGCGCCATCGGTGCGGGCCAGATGATGCCGGCCTCGTCGTGGTTCTGTTCGATCGCCGCAGCCACGATGCGCGAAATCCCGATGCCGTAGCAGCCCATCTTCATCACCGCGACCTTGCCGTTCTCGTCGATCACGGTGGCCTGCAACGCCTGCGCGTACTGGCTGCCGAGCTGGAACACATGGCCCACTTCGATGCCACGGGCCAGCCGCAGCTCGCCGCCATCGGCCGCACGTTCGCCTTCGATGACGTTGCGCACATCGGCCACGGTGTCCGGCTCGGGCAGGTCGCGGCCCCAGTTGACGCCTGCCAGATGCGCGCCGGACACATTGGCGCCGACCACGAAATCGGCCAGGGCTGCGACATCGCGATCGGCCACCACGCGCACCGGGCGCGCGGTATTCACCGGGCCCAGAAAACCCGGCTCGCAGCCGAGGTGGTCGCGGATTTCGGCCTCATTGGCCATCCGGTAACCGGCCAGCCCGGCGACCTTGCCCAGCTTGATCTCGTTGACCGCGTGGTCACCACGCACCAGCACCAGCACAAAGCCGGCCTCGGTCATCACCGCCACCGACTTGACCGTGCGCTGTAGCGCGATGCCCAGCAGCTGGGCGACGTCTTCGCAGGTTTTCTGGGTGGGCGTTGCGACCTGGCGCATCGCCTCGCCAGCCTCGGCGCGCGGGGCGGGCAGGGCGGCGCTGGCAGTTTCCACGTTGGCGGCGTAATCGGAAGCCGTGGAGAACGCCAGCGAGTCTTCGCCGGAGGCGGCGATGACGTGGAATTCCTGCGAGGCGTCACCGCCGATGGCGCCGGAATCGGCCTGCACGGCGCGGAATTCCAGCCCCAGGCGGGTGAAGATGCGGGTGTAGGCCGCGCGCATGTTGTCGTACTCGCGCGCCATGTCCTCGTCGGTGAGATGGAACGAGTAAGCGTCCTTCATCAGGAATTCGCGCGCACGCATCACCCCGAAGCGCGGGCGGATTTCATCGCGGAACTTGGTCTGGATCTGATAGAAGTTCAGCGGCAGCTGCTTGTAGCTGTTGATCTCCTGGCGCGCGAACTCGGCCGCGGCTTCCTCCGCGGTGGGGCTGTAGCAGAACTCCTGTTCCTTGCGGTCCTTGATCTTGAGCAACTGCCCGCCGAACTTTTCCCAACGGCCGGTGGCGTCCCACAACTCGCGCGGCTGGATGGTGGGGAACAGCACTTCCACCGCTCCGGCGCGGTTCATCTCTTCGCGCACGATGGCCTCGACCTTGCGCAACACGCGCAGGCCCAGCGGCGACCAGGTGTACAGCCCGGAGGCCAGCTTGCGGATCATGCCCGCGCGCAGCATCAGACGGTGGCTGACCAGCTCGGCGTCGGCCGGGGTTTCCTTGGTGGTGTGCAGGTGAAACTGGGAAAGACGCATCGGGCTTCGCTTGGGCGGAAAGCCCATAGTTTGCCAGTGTCGCGCCCTGGCGGTCATCGGCGAGGGCGCTGCCCCGTCTCGGCAGGGCTGGAAAGACCGGTACGTGATCGGTCTGGCCAAGCGCCATTCACCCAAACACGGGTGGCCGGCGTTCTGACACGGCCAGTACTGAAATCGGCGTGTGCCCTGCGTAGACGGCGGTTGGTGCGCAGTGTCCACCCAGCAGAGGGGCCGCCATGTGTTTTGGACTTCAGGTGGCCGGGCCGCCGCTGGTCGGTGCCGGCTTGCAATAAGCCTTGGCGGCCGCTTCGGCGAGGTTGCGCTGTGCGGTGCGAGCGTCCGGGTCCAGCGGGGTGCCGGGCTTGCCGTCGGCGCCAGCGCCCATGGTCACCTCGCCCTTGCCGCTGAGCAGCTCCAGGTTGCGACGTGCGGTGAGGCAATCGGCCGATTCGGGTGCGGCGGTTTCCGGCGCGGCGATGGCGGCGGTGCCGCTGCGGGCGTCGATCCGGCGCGATTCGTAACGCTGGCCGGACGGCGGCGGGGTTTCGGTGTAGTGGGTCACGCCCTTGGCGTCCTTCCACTTATAGAGATCGGTCGCGCCGGCGCCGGCGCTGACCAGCATCAACAGGGCGCAAAGCCCGGACGACAGCTGCATGTGGCTTCCCCTGGATGATTCCCGCGGCGATTGCAGCATCCGCGGCCTGCGCTGGCAAGTGATGCCGCCCGGCGTATGCGTCAAGGGCAGGGCGCGCTACCGCCGAACGGACCTCAGGCCCTACACTTGTCGGATGGATGAAATGAGACCGCCCCCGCGCTCGCGCACGATTTACCTGCTGCCGAACCTGTTCACCACCGCCGGGCTGTTTTCCGGTTTTTACGCCATCATCGCCGCCGCCAATGGGCAATTCGTCCAGGCGGCCATGGCGGTGTTCGTGGCTGCGGTGATGGATGGGCTGGACGGCCGGGTCGCGCGCCTGACCAATACCAGCAGCGAATTCGGCGTGCAGTACGACTCGCTGGCCGATCTGGTCAGCTTCGGCATGGCCCCGGCGCTGGTGATGTACCACTGGTCGCTGTCGGCGCTGAAGTACGACAGCAACGTGATGGGCCGGGTCGGCTGGTCGGCCGCCTTTCTATATGCGGCCTGCGCGGCTTTGCGGCTGGCCCGCTTCAACACGCAAGTAGGCGTGGTCGACAAACGCTGGTTCATCGGCCTGGCCAGTCCGGCGGCGGCCGGCTTGATGATGGCGTTCGTGTGGGCGTTTGCCGACGACAGCCTGGGCTTCGATGGCGAGCAGCTGCGCTATCTGGCATTGGCGATCACGGTGGTCTCTGCCTTGTTGATGGTCAGCCGGATCCGCTTCTGGAGCTTCAAGGGCGGTGCGCGTGGGCCGCGTGCCGACCGCGTGCCGTTCCTGGCGCTGGCGATCGCCACGGTGGTGATCGCGCTGCTGGTGATCGACCTGGCCCGTTCGCTGCTGGTGATCGGTGTGCTGTATGCGCTGTCCGGTCCGGTGATGTGGCTGTGGCGGCGCTGGCGGCGCGTCCCCGAGCTGCCATGAGCCCGGCTGTGATGAGCAACCTGTCATGAGCGTGCTGTCATGAGTGAGATGGCGTCCGAGCCGATGTGGTCCGATCTGCAGGTCTCGTATCTGCAGGCGTTGGGGCACACCGTGTATCTGGACCGCGACACGGTGGATGCATTGCCTGCGCCTGCCGACGTGGTAGAGAGCGCGCCGGCAGCCGCGCCGATGCGCGTCGAGCGTGCGGTGCAGGCGCCGTCGGTGGCGCACGCTGCGGCGCCTGTCGCACGCCGCACCGCACCGGCTGCACCCGCCGAGGCCCCACGTGCGCCCAATACCGCGCCGTCGGCCGCGCCGCCGCGGCGTAGTCGTGTCGGCCTGCCGGATCGTTTGCAGATCGCGTTGCTGCGCGCTTCCGGCTGCAACCCCGGCGACCCGAATACCCAGGCCTTGATGGCCACCTGGCCGCTGGCCGAGTTGCGTGGCAACCCGGCAGCCAAGCGCGCGCTGTGGCCGCAGTTGCGTGCGCTACGGCGGCGTCAGGACCCGGCGTGAGCGCATTGAACGCACCCCTGCCCACAGCGCTGCGCGCGATGCGTGAGAGCGATCTGGACGTGGTGATGGAGATCGAGCATCGCGCCTATCCGTTTCCGTGGACGCGCAACATCTTTCGCGACTGCCTGCAGGCCGGCTACCCCGGCTGGGTGATGGAGCAGGGTGGCCAGGTCATCGGCTATGGGGTAATCAGCATTGCCGCCGACGAGGCGCACGTGCTCAACGTCTGCATCGCACCAGAAGCCCAATCGCAAGGCCATGGCCGCGTGTTGCTGCGCGCGCTGATCAAGGGTGCCTGCGATCGCGGCGCGCGGCGTGCGTTTCTGGAAGTACGCCCGTCCAACCCCTCGGCGATCGCGCTGTATCACTCCGAAGGCTTCAACGAAATCGGGCGGCGCCCACGCTACTACCCCTCCAACACCGGGCGCGAGGATGCGTTGGTGATGGCGATCGAGTTGTTCTTCGAAGGGTTCTCCTGAGCGCCATTGGCAGTTGCTGACCGCGTTCGTCGATGGGCTGCGTTAGTGACGGTTGATGTGATTCATGCTGATGCCTGCGTGCATCCATTGCGGTTGCGCTGCAGCTCGCGTGCGCAATGTCCATCGCAGCAACAGGCTGCGCTTGCGATCGGGTGCCGTTACCGCATGCCGCCACCGACGATGTCGCCGCCCGCAATCAATCGCTTGCCGTCACTCTGACTCAGGCTGTCGCGTGGTTGCAATCGATGGCATTGCGATGCGCGCAACTGCTGCACTTGATTGATTGCCCGTCGTGCGCATCATCCCCTATGCAGCGTGGCGCGCCGCGCTGATCGATGGCGATATTTTCGCCATATTCCAATTCTTTTTTTGGTTGCGCTGATCGCATAAGCCCGATCACAGTGCGTGCGTTGCGGTGTCGATACGTCGCATCGCAACACGCATGGACGTCGAAGAAAACACGCAGCACGTGATCGCAGCGGCACACCGTACTGAACCTGCGTCCGTCTGCATAGCGACTCGAATCATGCTGCGCTGCAGTGTCCTTGTCGCTGTCTCTGCGTGTCTTGAGCGCAACGTTTTGTCTTCTCTTGGGTGTCTCGCAACCGTTTGCGTGACTGCGCATCCACATCGATACATCGGCTAGATACAAGCGATTGCGATGCTCCTAGTATCGGTTTCGCGGAACTGAACATTACATAGATGAAAAGTATGTTCCGCGCCTGTTAGACGAGGGGTGTGCCGCCGCGCGGCGCATCGAACCTATCCGAGGGAGACATCAAGATGAAGCCGAAATTTTCAACGGCGGCCGCCGCGTCGCTGTTTGTCGGGTCGTTGCTGGTCGTTGGCGTTGCCTGCGCCGATCCTGCACTCGAAGTTGCAACCACTGGTTGGGCAACACAGAACGGTGGGACCAAAGGCGGCTCCAAAGCGGCCGCTGCCAACATCTACACGGTCAAGAATGCCGCCGAGCTGAAGAACGCGCTGAAGGCCAGCGTGGGCAGTAACGGACGCATCATCAAGATCAGCGGCATCATCGATGTCAGTGAAGGCAAGCCCTACACCAAGACCTCGGATATGAAGGCACGCGCGCGTCTGGACGTGCCGACCAAGACCACGCTGATCGGCGTCACCAGCAACGCGGAAATTCGCGAAGGCTATTTCTACGTCAAGGCCAACGACGTCATCATTCGCAATCTCACCATCGAAAATCCGTGGGATCCGGAACCGGTCTGGGATCCGGACGATGGCAGCGCCGGTAACTGGAATGCCGAGTACGACGGCTTGACGGTGGAAGGTGCCACCAACGTGTGGGTGGACCATGTCACCTTCACCGATGGTCGCCGCACCGACGATCAGAACGGCACCGCCAATGGCCGCCCCAAGCAGCATCACGATGGCGCGATGGACGTCAAGAAAGGCGCCAACTTCGTGACGATTTCCTACTCGGCCTTCAAATCGCACGAGAAGAACGATCTGATCGGTTCCAGCGACAGCGCCTCCAGCACCGACAGCGGCAAGCTCAAGGTGACCATCCACAACACCTTGTTCGAAAACATCTCCGCACGTGCACCGCGGGTGCGCTTCGGCCAGGTGCATCTGTACAACAACTACCACGTTGGCAGCACCACTCATCCGGTCTACAAGTTCTCGCACGCGCATGGTGTGGGCAAGGAATCGAAGATCTTCTCCGAGCGCAATGCGTTCGATATCAGTGGTGTGAGCGGCTGCGACAAGATCGCGGCCGATTACGGCGGCAGCGTGTACCGCGATCAGGGCTCGCTGCTCAACGGCAAGGCGCTGTCGTGCTCGTGGAATACCAACATCGGTTGGACGCCGCCGTACACCTACAACCTGCTGTCGGCTGACAAGGTCGCTGCAGACGTCAAGGCAAAGGCCGGCGCCGGAAAGCTGTAAGCGGTACCAACGCAACATCGAATGCAGCGCCTGCAAAACGGGTGCTGCATTTGCGTGTGTGCGATGTATGCGAAGTACACGCAAGCATAAAAATAATTTTCAAAAATAGACTATTCAATAGTTTTCATAAGCATTAGGATCGAGTTGCGGTCGCTAGGGGACTGGCCTTGATGGCCTGGGCGATTGCACCGGGGAGCGCGTCGTCTCATGCGGCGCGCCATCGCGTTACTCATTCAAGAGAATTCATCACCATGTCGAAAGCATCGACAGTCGTTGGTCGTACCGTTGTGGGCGTCGTTCTGGGCGCTGCGTTGTTGTCCCCCGCAGCGCACGCTGCAGATCCCTCCTTGGAAGTGGCCACCACCGGCTGGGCGACCCAGAACGGCGGCACCAAAGGCGGCTCCAAAGCCGCAGCTGCAGACATCTACACCGTCAGCACGGCAGCGCAGTTGAAGGCTGCGTTGAAAGCCAAGGCCGGCAGCAATGGCCGCATCATCAAGGTCAAGGGTGTCATCGACATCAGCGAAGGCAAGGCCTACACCAAGACTGCGGACATGAAGACCCGTGCGCGCCTGGACATCCCGACCAAGACCACGCTGATTGGCGTTGGCACCAATGCGGAAATCCGCGAGGGCTATTTCTACGTCAAGGCCAACGACGTCATTGTGCGCAATCTCACCATCGAAAATCCGTGGGATCCGGAGCCGAAGTGGGATGCCGACGACGGCGACAACGGCAACTGGAATTCCGAATACGATGGCCTGACCGTGGAAGCGGCCACCAACGTGTGGGTGGACCATGTCACCTTTACCGATGGTCGCCGCACCGACGATCAGAACGGCACCGCCAACGGGCGCCCGAAGCAGCATCACGATGGTGCGATGGACGTCAAGAAGGGCGCCAACTTCGTCACCATCTCGTACTCGGCGTTCAAGTCGCACGAGAAGAACAGCCTGATCGGCTCCAGCGACAGCGCCTCCGGCACCGACAGCGGCAAACTCAAGGTGACCATCCACAACACCTTGTTCGAGAACATCTCGGCACGCGCGCCGCGGGTGCGTTTCGGCCAGGTGCATCTGTACAACAACTACCACGTCGGTAGCACCGGCAATAAGGTGTATCCGTTCTCGCATGCGCATGGCGTGGGCAAGGAGTCGAAGATCTTCTCGGAGAACAATGCGTTCGATATCAGCGGTGTGAGCAGTTGCGACAAGATTGCCGGCGATTACAAGGGCAGCGTGTATCGCGACCAGGGGTCGTTGATCAATGGCAAGGCGTTGACCTGTTCGTGGAACAGCAACATCGGCTGGAAGCCGCCGTATACCTACAACCTGCTGGCTGCGAACAAGGTGGCTGCAGACGTGAAGGCAAAGGCCGGCGCAGGCAAGCTGTAACGCGTCTGCGCTAGGCAATGCTGCGATGACCTTCAGCATTGCATGAGCTCCCACAACGCCCGCAGCGATGCGGGCGTTGTGCGTTTGCGCGATGTCCTCATTGATGTGTCGATGTCCTGCGACATCGCTGGGCCCTTGCCCGCCCACCATCGCGGGACACGCTGCAAGTACGTCCTTGTAAGCTCTTATGCGGCATCCATGCCGCATAAGGTCCCGCGCCGGTGGGCGGGCAAGGACCAATCGAGATGGTTGGTGTGCATGGTGCAAGCAATGCACGATGCATGTTGTTCGATCACCGTGGTTTCGGTTTGCTTTTCAACGAAAAGCCGAGCAATCAACAAGCTTTTAAGAAAGCAACCGACTCACTCTCTGGTGCGGTGGCCTTACCGGTTGCGGGACCGTGTGGCGGCATGGATGCCGCCACCGAGCCTCCAGGGATGGATTCACGGCGTGTCCCGCGAGCGGTGAGGTCACCGTACCCTCGACTAACCAAGCTTTCGACCTGAGCTCCAACTGCATTTATAACGCCGTCGCGACCGGAATCTCGGTTTTGTTGGACTGATTGAGCAGTGTGGATAGATCACTTGTAAAGCGGCTGATCTGCGGCTTGGCTGCAGGGCCCTTGCCCGCCCACCGTCGCGGGACACGCCGCAAGTACGTCCGTGTAGGCTCTTACGCGGCATCCATGCCGCGTAAGGTCCCGCGATGGTGGGCGGACAAGGACCAGTGGAGATGGTCGGCGTGCATGGTTGCAAGCAGTGCATGACGCGCGTTTTTGGATGACGGCGCGAATGACGGTTAGTCCGACCAGCGTCGCAACGCGAACGAACAACAGGCAGGCTTTCAACGAAGCGATCTACGAACTTCCTGGTGCGGTGTCCTCACCGATTGCGGGACCGTGTGGCGGCATGGATGCCGCCACCGAGCCTACATGGACGTACTTGCGGCGTGTCCCGCGAGCGGCGAGGGCACCGCGCGCTCGACCATCGATCAACTGATCGGTTGTCCCTTCGAATACCGACTGCGGTCGCCTGGTGGCGATGCAGTCGGCTGAGCGACTTCGCTAGATCTTGGCGCGTTGCTCGCGCAGACCGGTCAACTGCGTGGTCCAGTCGTTCAAGCGCGCGCGTTCCTGTTCGACCACCACGGCCGGTGCGTTTTCCACGAACGTGGCGTTGCCGAGCTTGCCGTTGCACTTGCCGATTTCGCCTTCCACACGCCTGATTTCCTTGTCCAGACGCGTGCGTTCGGCATCCATGTCGACCAGGCCTTCCAGCGGCACCAGCAGCGTGAGCTCGCCGACGATGGCGGCGGCTGATGGCGGTGCCTCCTGGCCGGCGTCCAGCCAGTCGATCGTTTCTAGCTTGAGCAAGAACGACAGCTGCGAGGCGAAGCGGGCAGCGCGGGTGCGATCGTCCTGCGTGCCGGCCTGCAACAGCAGGCGCACCTGCTTGGAGGGCGGCACGTTCAACTCGCTGCGCACGCGGCGCAGCGCCGACACCATCGACTTCAGCCATTCGACATCGGCCTCCGCGCTGGCATAGCCGTGGGTGTCGATATCGCCGGCCTGC
Organism: Xanthomonas sp. NCPPB 2933; assembly: GCF_056725225.1. Taxonomy (NCBI): domain Bacteria; kingdom Pseudomonadati; phylum Pseudomonadota; class Gammaproteobacteria; order Lysobacterales; family Lysobacteraceae; genus Xanthomonas; species Xanthomonas sp. NCPPB 2933. The sequence continues at coordinate 4,530,955 of NZ_CM161518.1, read as the reverse complement.
GGGAACGCCTGCAACGAGATCGTCGCGGCGGTGATGCCCAGGCGTGGTGCGACTTGCTGCCACAGTTCTTCGGTGACGAACGGTGTGAGCGGGTGCAACAGACGCAGCAAGGCTTCGAGCACATAGAGCAGGGTGTGACGCGTGCTGGCGGCATCTTCTGCGTGCTCAATCACTTCCGGCGTGCTGCCTGCAGCGGCCAGCGTGCTGTCCTGCACCGCGCCGTTGAGTGCGGGCTTGGCCAGTTCCACGAACCAATCGCAGAACGCATTCCAGGCGAATTCGTACAGCGATTGCGTGAGCAGATCGAAACGGTAGTTGGCGTAGTGCGCGTGGGTTTCTGCGGTGACCTTGTCCAGACGCGCCAGGATCCACTGCTCCGCTTCGGTGCGCGGCTGCGGCACGCCGTTGAAACGCGCGCCCTCGGTGTTCATCAGCACGAAGCGCGTGGCATTCCACAGCTTGTTGCAGAAGTTTTTGTAACCTTCGGCGCGGCCCAGATCGAACTTGATATCGCGGCCATGCGTGGCGAGTGCGGCGATGGTGAAGCGCAGCGCGTCGGCGCCGTGCGCGATGATGCCGTCCGGGAATTCCTTGCGCGTGGCTTTTTCGATCTTGGGCGCATCCTTGGGCTTCATCAGGCCGGTGGTGCGCTTGGCGACCAAGGCCTCGATGCTGATGCCGTCGATGATGTCGAGCGGATCGAGCACGTTGCCCTTGGACTTGGACATCTTCTGGCCTTGCGCATCGCGAATCAGGCCGGTGATGTAGACATCGCGGAATGGTACCTGGCCGGTGAAGCTGTCGGTGGCCATGATCATGCGCGCCACCCAGAAGAAGATGATGTCGAAACCGGTGACCAGCACCGACGACGGCAGATAGCGCTCGAAACCGCGCTCGGCCATCGCGTTCGCATCCGGCCAGCCCAGCGTGGAGAACGGCCACAGTTGCGAGGAGAACCAGGTTTCCAGCACGTCGTCATCCTGAAGAATCTCGTCGTCTGGGGCGAGTCCGTATTTTTGACGGACTTCTTCCTCATTACGGCCAACATAGATGTTGCCATCAGCGTCAAACCAAGCCGGAATTCGGTGGCCCCACCATAGCTGACGGCTGATGCACCAATCCTGGATGTTCTCCATCCAGTGACGATAGGTGTTGATCCAGTTCGGCGGCACGAACTTGATCTGGCCGCTTTCGACCAGCTCCAGCCCACGCTTGGCCAGCGCGTCCATCTTCACGAACCACTGGCTCGTGAGATAGGGCTCGATCACTTGGCCGGTGCGGTCGCCACGTGGTACCTGCAACTTGTGCGGTCTGGTTTCAACTAGAAGTCCTTGCTCCTCTAGTTCTGACAACACGAGCTTACGTGCCTCGAAACGATCCAGTCCTTGAAATTTTTCAGGTATTTCATCGACGGTCCCATCGAGTAAAAACTCGGGTCCGAGCGAAATTTTATTTGCTATTAACAAGCTGCCATCTTGTTGCACGGTATCGCCTTGCGGCTGTGCACCATCTTGCCAACGACTCCACTTGATGCGGGCATCTTTGGTAAACAAATTGATCATCGGCAAGTCATGCCGCACGCCTACCGCGTAATCGTTGAAATCATGCGCAGGCGTGACCTTGACTACGCCGGTACCGAAGGCACGGTCGACGTAATCGTCGGTGATCACCGGCACTTGCCGGCCGGTCAGCGGCAGCACGATGCGGGCGTTGTGCAGCGTGGCGTAGCGCGCATCGTCCGGGTGCACCATCACGGCGGTGTCGCCCAGCATGGTTTCCGGGCGCGTGGTGGCCACCACCAGATAATCGCGGGTTTCGCGCAGCGTCTCGTTGCCGTCGGCATCGTGCTCGACGTGCTCGTAGGTCACGCCATCCGCCAGCGGATAGCGGATCGACCACAGGAAGCCGTCTTCTTCGACGTTTTCCACTTCCAGATCGGAGATGGCGGTTTTCAGTACCGGGTCCCAGTTGACCAGGCGCTGGCCGCGGTAGATCAGGCCCTGTTCGTACCAGCGCACGAACGCCTCATTGACCGCGGCCGAGGGTTGCGGGTCCATCGTGAAGGTGCTGCGGGACCAGTCGCTGGAGGTGCCCAGGCGACGCATCTGGCGCTCGATGGTGTCGCCGGATTCGGCTTTCCATTCCCACACCTTGGCGATGAAGCCCTCGCGCCCGAGCGAGTCGCGCGTTTCGCCATTGCCTTCCAGCGCCAGATTGCGCGACACCACCATCTCGGTCGCGATGCCGGCGTGGTCGGTGCCCACCTGCCACAACGTATCGAAGCCGCGCATGCGGTGATAGCGCACAAGCGCATCCATCAGCGTCTGCTGAAACGCATGGCCCATGTGCAGCGTGCCGGTCACATTCGGCGGCGGCAGCAGCACCGTGTACGGCTCTCCCTTGCCGGACGGCACGAAGTAACCGGCTGCCTCCCACTGCGCGTACAGCCGCGATTCGAAGGAAGAGGGGTCGTAGCTGGAGGCTAGGGTGGTCATAGAGGGGCTGGGATTCGTTGATTCGGGATTCGGGATTTGTTGAGTCATGGGGCCGGCAGAGATCGCTGGCAAGCCATTGCATCAACCTCAGCGGTGGCGCTGTGGAACGGAGATTGGCTGTTGGGATTCGTCGTTGGAAAGGACTTGTGGATGCGCGCAAAAGCGCTCCTGCGAATCCCCAATCCCAACTCCCCAATCCCCGCCCCTCTCACATGTCGTACTTGGTCAGTTCCAGGCCCAGGGCCTTGTACTGCTTCCAGCGTTCGCGCAGCGGTTCGCGGGCGGCGGGATCGGCGGGCACCACTTCCAGCACGCGGTCGCAGGCGCCCAGGTACGGGTCGTCGCGCAGGTTGATCACCAGCGGGCGCGAGGGCGCGGTGAACTCGGGGGCGGCAATCAGCACCGGGGCGAGTTCGTCTTCCTCATCGGTGCCGGCGATCTGGTGCGGAATATAGGCCTCGTCGTCGAACGCCCACAGCAGGTCGTCCAGCGCTTCGGCCTGTTCGGCATCGCGCGCCAGGATCAGCGTGGAGAGATTGGCGTCGTAGGCCTTGCGCGCCAGCTCGCAGACCAGCCGCAGCGGTTCATTGAGGAAGCGCGGTTTGGCGATCAGATAAAAGTCGGCACGGGGCATGGTCAGATCACGAAACGAAAGGGAAAACAGATTCGGCAACGACGCAGCCGAGCGTGAACAGCAGGCCGGACGCCAGTATCGCCAGCAGAAACCCGCCTGTGGCGCGCAGGCGTCGGCCGGCAGGCCGCGAGCGATACAGATAGATGAGGATGAACACCAGCCAGGCCAGCACCATCCCGATGTTGAGCCACATGGGGCGGCGATAGCCGTGCTGGCGGCTGTCGGCCGCCAGCCAGACGAAGATCAGCACCAGCAACAGCGCAAACCGCACCAGGTCGGCGGCATCGCCGTTCCACCAGCCGGGTACCGCGCTGGCGGCCCCGTCCACCAGCACGAAGCCGGCGATCAGGGCCAGTGCAGCGCGTGGCGACATCAGGCTGCGCGGTCGAGCAACCACTGCGTCAGCAGCCCCACCGGGCGGCCGGTGGCCATGCCGCGCTTGCCTTCGTCGCTGGCCACGCCTGCGATGTCCAGATGCGCCCAGCGCTGGTTTTCGGTGAAGCGCGACAGGAAGCAGCCAGCAGTGATCGCGCCGCCCCAGCGGCCGCCGATGTTGTAGACGTCGGCGAAGGTGGAATCCAGCAGGCCCTGGTATTCGTCCCACAGCGGCAGGCGCCAGGCGCGGTCGAACACGTGCTCGCCGGCGGCCAGCAGTTCGTTGGCCAGGTCGTCGTGCTTGCTCATCAGGCCGGCGGTCTGGTGGCCCAGCGCCACCATGCAAGCACCGGTCAGCGTAGCCACGTCCACCAGCGCCTCGGGGTTGAAGCGTTCGGCGTAGGTCAGCGCATCGCACAGGATCAGGCGGCCTTCGGCGTCGGTGTTGCCGACCTCGATGGTCTTGCCGGACATGCTGGTGATCACATCGGAGGGGCGATACGCGTTGCCGTCGATGGCGTTTTCCACCGCCGGCACCACCACCACCAGGTTGATCGGCAGCTCGGCCTTGACCGTGGCCACGAACGTGCCGATGACGTTGGCGCCGCCGCACATGTCGTACTTCATTTCCTCTATGCCGCCCTGCGTCTTGAGGTTGACGCCGCCGGTATCGAAAGTGATGCCCTTGCCCACCAGCACATACGGGCGCGCGTCGCCGCCGCCGTTCCACTTCAGCACGATCAGGTGCGGGCGGTTGGCCGAGCCGCGCGCCACCGACAGCAGCGAGCCCATGCCGAGCGCTTCCATCTGTGTTTCGTCCAAAATCTCGGCTTCGGCGCCGGGAAACTTGCCGGCGAACGCGGCGGCGGTCTCGGCCAGGTAGGCCGGGGTGCAGTAGTTCGGCGGCAGGTTGCCCAGCTCGCGGGCGAACTCCACGCCCTCGGCGGTGGCCACGCCAACCGCCAGTGCGCGGGCGTCGTCGCCGGCGATCGCAAGCGTGGTCAGGCCGGTCTCGTCGACCTTCTTCTTGCCCAGCGTGGCGGTGTAGCGGTAGGCGGCGTGGTCGCTGACGATGATCGCCTGACGGATATTCCACGCGCCATCGCGCGCCTTGACCGGCAATTCGGTCAGGGTCAGCAGGGCGGTGCCGACCGCGCCGGTCTTCAGCGCACGGGCCGCATCGCCGATCGCCTTGAGGTAGGGCGCCACGCCGAACTTGCCGGTCTCTCCGAGGCCGACCACCAGTACGCGCGGGGCGGCCACGCCAGGTAGGTCGTGCAGCAGGGTGGTGCTGCCGGTCTTGGCAGCCACATCGCCACGTGCCACCAGCGCCGTCAAACGGCCCTGGCTGGCGCTGTCCAGCGCCTGCGCAGCGGGCGACAGGGTCTTGTCGGCGAACACGCCAACCACGATGCAGTCGACGGCGGCGCTTGCCGGCGCGTCTTGGTTCAGGGTGAATTGCAGGGCCATTGATCAGATTCCGTAGGCAAATCCGTACAATCGCGGACTGTTTACGCCAGCCTGATTAGGCTGACGCCGCCGCGAACGAATCCGAGAGTTTAAAACAAGCCCACCCTATGCCGAAGCTCGATCGATATCTGCTTAGCGATTTCACCCAGAGCTTCCTGGCCACTTTGATCGTGCTGTTGGTCGTCAGCGTGGGCGGCGTGCTGGTGGATATCCTCGGCAATATCGCCGACGGCCGCATCCCCGCTCGCTTGTTGCTGTCTCAGGTGGGCCTGCAATTTGTGGCCTACCTGCCGATCATCCTGCCGCTGGCGCTCATGCTCGGCCTGCTGTTGGCACTGGCGAGGCTGTACCGCGATTCAGAAATGGCCGTGATCACCGCCATTGGCGTCGGCCCGCGGCGCATGTTGCGCCCGATCCTGATGCTGGTGGTGCCGGTGGTGGTGCTGATTGGGTTGTGCTCGCTGTGGTTGGGCCCGTGGGCCAGCCGTACCGCCGAGACCATGCTGGAAGACGCCAACCGCAGCGTGCTGATGGCCGGCCTGGAGTCGGGCAAGTTCACTCCGCTGTCCGGCGGTGGGGTGGTCTACCTGACCACGATCTCGGCCGACGGCAAGGGCCTGGGCAAGGTGTTCATGCAGCGCCAGAAGGACGACCGCATCGATGTGGTCACCGCCGAGCGTGGCGCGATGTTCTTCGAAGGCAAGGCCAACCGCTACCTGCGCCTGGAGGACGGTTACCGCATCGAAGGCCCGGCCGCCGGCAACACCCTGGACTACCGCTTGATGAAGTTCGCCAGCAACGACGTGGCCTTGCCCGACCGCAGCCAGGTGCACGACGCCAACGATCCGGAAGTGATGTGGACCACGCAGCTGCTGTCGGACGAGCGCCCGGCCGCGCGCGCGCAGCTGCATGAGCGTCTGGCGCCGCCGCTGCTGGCACTGGCGTTCGCGCTGCTGACCCTGCCGCTGTCGCGCAGTGCGCCGCGGCAGCAGCGCTACGGCCGGATCATGCTGGCGTTCCTGGCGTACATGGTGGGTACCAACCTGATGATCGTCGGCACCCAGTGGATCGCCAACGGCAAGACACCGGCCGCGCTCGGTCTGTGGTGGCTGACGCTGCCGCTGCTGGCAGTGGCGATCTGGGCGTATGCACGCGATGGCCGCGTGCGTCGGCCGAGGGTGCGCGCATGAGGCTGATGCCACGGGTACACGATTGGTACGTCGGGCGCGCGGTGCTGTTCACCGTGCTGCTGACCTGGGCCGTGCTGCTGGGGTTGGATCTGGTCAACGCGTTTGCCAGCGAGGCCAAGAATATTGGCCAGGGGAGCTATACCTTTGGTCATGCGTTCGCTTATGTGGCGTACACGGTGCCGCGGCGGGCCTACACCCTGTTCCCCACCGCGGCGGTGATCGGTGCCTTGATGGGGCTGGGCCAGTTGGCGGCCACCTCCGAGCTGACCGCCTTGCGTGCGCTGGGCGTGTCGCGCAAGCGGATGTCGGCCTCGGTGGTCGCTGCGATGGCGTTGCTGACCGCCGGCATGGTGATCAGCGGCGAGACGGTGGGGCCGTGGGCACAGAACCAGGCCGATACGCTCAAGACCAGCGCCCGCTACAACAGCGATATGGCAATGGCGCGCTATTCGGGCCTGTGGGCGCGCGAAGGCGATACCTTCCTCAATGCGCTGAGCGGCGAGGAGAAGTTGCTCGACGGCGGCGGTACCGCGCTGGATCTGCACGATGTGCGGCTGTATCACCTCGATGCCAGCGGCCGCCTGCAGCAGCTGACCTACGCGGCGTTGGCAGAAAATCGCAATGGCGCCTGGACGCTGCGCCAGGTGCGCCGCGATACCTTCCAGGAGCGCTCGGTGCAGCGCGAAACCTTCCCCGAGCTGCCGTGGCAATCGCAGCTCAGCCCTGCGGCGCTGGCAGCCGGGCTGGCCAAGCCGCGCAACCTGTCCGCGCGCGATCTGGAACAGAGCATCGAGTACCGCCGCCGCAATGGCCTGGACGCGCGCGACTACGAAGATCAGTACTGGAGCCGCTGGTTCTATCCGCTCAATGTATTGGCGCTGTGCCTGGCGGCGATTCCGTTCTCGTTCGGTTCGCTGCGTAGCGGCGGTCTGGGCAAGCGGCTGTTCCTGGGCATCCTGTTCGCGCTGGGCTTCTGGCTGCTGCAACTGTTCTTCGGCCGCATGGCCGGTGCGCTCAAGCTGGATTACCGCATCGCCTATGCACTGCCGCCGATGGTGATGCTGGGGGTGTCGGCATGGTTGTTCCGGCGGCGCAGTAGCTAGAGCGACTAACAAAACGATAGCGCTCAATGCCAGGTGGCGCGGCCGTTGCTCGGGATCGGCATGTAATACGCATGCACGTCGCCTGCTCCGCGCCTTGAACATCCACCTGACGACCGCTCGCTACGTTGTGTCAGCGATTCTCGGTCGCGCCGCCTTGCATCAGTGGCTTGTGGCGGCGGCCATGCGCTCGCGTGATCGAGCTTATTTCTTGGGTTTGGGAATCCTCTGCAACCGCGTGCCACTTGCACGGTCGTGCCACGCCAGTCCATCACGATCCACCCACGCCCACCAGAATCCGAGTCCGCCCAGGGCTAGCGACAACGTGCCCACCGCATAGCGGATCCATAGCGCGCGCCAGGAGGCCTGCGGGCCGATCAGCGACAGCCGCCATGGGCGCATGCCCAGGGTCTGGCCGCCGCGCCGCCAGCTCACCGTGGCGTAGATGCCGGCGGCGATCCAGCAGCACAGCCACAACAACCATTGCCAACCGCTGAAAGGGGCGATGTTTTCGCGTGCGGGATGCCCGGCAAGCGTGAAGCCCAGGGTGAAAACGGCGGAAATCAGCATCCATAGCGCCAGCACCGGCCAGGCGTCGTAACACATGGCCAGCAGCCGCCAGCCGATCAAGGCAGGGACGCGTGCAGTGCGAGGCGAGGGAATCGAGGTCATGCCGCGAGCATAGCCGGCACGGGCGATCGAGCAACGCCGCGTTGCGGCAGCGCCATGCTGAGGAATAGGAGCGACCAAGTGGCCGGTGAACTTCATCAAGCGGTCGTCCGAAGGTGTTGCTGGCGGCCGGCAAAGCGACTGCGCAAAGTGTGGGCGTGCAGCAACGGCGGCTCGTTGCGCCGAGGAGCGCGCTGCCAACACTTCATCACCGCCAACGCAGCACATCGCAACCCACGCGACAGGCTCTATGCTGTTGCGATGTCTGCCAGCAGTCCTGCCGAACGTCGCCAACTCGCCCAACAGCTGCCGCCCCTGCAGGCAGCCGATGCTGCTGCCATCGAGCGCTTCCTGGATCGTTTCTGGGCCGAGAACGGCGTGGCGCGGCAGACCCTGGACAGCTATCGGCGCGATCTGGAAGGGCTGGCGCGTTGGCGCGACGGGGCCGGCGGTGGGCTGCTGGGCGTCGATCGGGCTGCGGTGTTCGACTATCTACGCTGGCGCTCCGAGGCGCGCTATTCGCCACGCAGCACGGCGCGGTTGTTGTCGACGCTGCGGGCGTTTTACGGGCTGTGTCTGCGCGAGGGCCTGCGCAGCGACGACCCGACCGCGCTGATCGATCCGCCCCACTTGCCGCGCAGCTTGCCCAAGGCGCTGACCGAAAGTCAGATCGAAGCACTGCTGGCCGCTCCCGACATCGACAGCCCGCTGGGCCTGCGCGATCGTGCCATGCTGGAGCTGATGTATGCCGCCGGCCTGCGCGTCAGCGAGCTGGTCAACCTGCCGGCGGTGGGGGTCAATCTGCGACAAGGCGTACTGCGGGTGACCGGCAAGGGCAGCAAGGATCGGCTGGTGCCGCTGGGCGAGGAATCCCAGCATTGGCTGGAGCGCTATCTGCATGAAGCGCGCCCAGTGCTGGCCAGCCACAAGCCGGTGCCGCCGGTGGATGGGCAGGTGCCGCTGTTCATCGACGCCGCACGTCAGCCGCCCAGCCGCCAGCAGTTCTGGGCGCTGGTCAAACGTTATGCGGCGGTGGCCGGGATCGACCCGGACACGGTTAGCCCGCACGGGTTGCGCCACAGCTTCGCCACTCATCTGCTCAACCACGGCGCAGACCTGCGCGCGCTGCAGATGCTGCTCGGCCATAGCTCGTTGTCGACCACCCAGATCTACACGCTGGTGGCGCGCCAGCATCTGCAAAAGTTGCACGCCAAGCATCATCCTCGCGGGTGAACGGGTACTGCAGCAGGCCGGTGGTGATGCATCTCGCCAGGTAAGGGGCTGCCAGCGAGCCGGTCAATGCGCAATCGCCACGACCCGCGCGCCGATCCCCGCAACGAACCGGCCGTTCGGGTGGCCAATAAACTGAGCCGGGCGTTGCCTTGCTTCATCTGCGCTGTGCGAGAATCCGGGTACCCCATTCCACTGGATGCGTGAATGTATCGTCTTGCCATCGCCGCGCTGCTGGGCGCGATCAGTCTTACCGCCTGCGCACAATCGTCGCAGCCTGCGGCAAGCAATGCCGGCGCCAAGCCAGCCGCCGCGCCTGCCGCCACCGGCAATGTGGATCAGCGTGTGAGCACGGCGCTCAAGGCGCTGGACCCGGACTTCAAGCCCGATTACATCGGTGCCGCGCCGTTCCCCGGTTTCCGCGAAGTGGTGGTGGGCGGGCAGGTGCTGTACGTCAGCGACGACGGCCGTTACCTGATGCAGGCGCAGCCGTTCGATATCCAGAACAAGCAGTTTGCCGCCAGCGCCGGTCTGCTGGCCTATCGCCGTAAGCAGCTGGAAACCATCCCCAAGGCCGACCGCATTGTGTTTGCGCCGGCGAATCCGAAGTACGCGGTCACTGTGTTCACCGACGTGGAGTGCGGCTACTGCCGCAAGCTGCACAGCGAGATCGCCGAGCTGAACAAGCAGGGCATCGCGGTGGAATACGTCGCTTTCCCGCGCATGGGCCTGGGCAGCCAGGACTACAAGGACATGGTGGCGGTGTGGTGCTCGGCCGACCGCAAGCAGGCGCTGACCAACGCCAAGTCCGGTCAGTCGGTGAGTTCCAAGGACTGCAAGAACCCGGTGTCGATGGAGTACACGCTGGGCCAGCGCCTGGGCGTCAACGGCACCCCGGCGATCTTTGCGCCGGACGGCACCCAGCTCGGTGGCTACCTGCCGCCGGCGCAGCTGCGTGAGGCGCTGGAAAAGCGCGCCGTCACCACGGCGGGCGGAAGCCGCTGATGTCTCTGCAAGCGGCGTTGTGATGCCGCTTCGGCGCTGGTGGCTTCGACCGCCAGCGTGATTGCCAGAAAGGCCGGGATGCGCACGCATTCCTGCCTTTTGCGTTGCAGGGCGGGTGTTACCCAGCCGATCGCCAGCCGGCCCACGCTCGGCCGGGCGCTGAGCCCCTCAACCTCCGTTACAATCTGCAGCCCCGTTTCTGACACGGTTCCCCGGACATGATGGTCCTCGAGGGCGCTTCCGCCCTTTCGCCGTTCCGCCGCGCTCGGCTCGAAACCCGCCTGCAAACCCTCGTCCCCGCGCTGCGCATCACTGGCGCCTGGCACGTGTACTTCATCCGCGTCGAGGCCGGGCAAGCGCCCGACCAGGCCACCTTGCAGCGGATCCTGCAGGCCGAAGCGGCGCCCGCGCCGCGCGCCGAAGACGCCTCCTCGCGCTATGTGGTGCCGCGTCTGGGCACGCTATCGCCGTGGTCGAGCAAGGCCACCGAACTGGTGCGCGGGGCCGGGCAGCCGATCCAGCGTGTGGAGCGCGGTACCCGCATCGATCTGGCCGGCTGGCCGGACAACGACGCCGACCAGGCCGCCGTGGCCAAGCTGCTGCACGACCCGATGACCCAATCGCTGCTCGGTTCGGCGGCCGCTGCCGAGGCGCTGTTCAACGAGCCGGATCGTGGCCAGTTGCAGCACGTGGCGCTGGATGCGCTGGAGCAGGCCAACCGCGCGCTGGGCCTGGCCCTGGCGCAGGACGAGATCGACTACCTGCGCGAACGCTTCGCTGCGCTGGGCCGCGACCCGACCGACGTCGAGCTGATGATGTTCGCCCAGGCCAACTCCGAGCATTGCCGGCACAAGATCTTCAACGCCAGCTGGAGCATCGACGGCAAGCCGCAGGAACGCTCGCTGTTCCGCATGATCAAGCACACCCACCAGCAGACCCCGCAGCACACCTTGTCGGCCTATAGCGACAACGCCGCGGTGGTGGAAGGCGTGCCGGCCGCGCGTTACCGCCCGGATCCGGCCAGCGGCGAATACCGCAGCGAAGCGGTAGTGCCGTCGGCATTTGCGATCAAGGTGGAAACGCATAACCACCCAACCGCAATCGCGCCGTTTCCTGGCGCGGCGACCGGTGCGGGCGGCGAGATCCGCGACGAAGGCGCCACCGGCCGCGGCGGCAAGCCCAAGGCCGGTCTGACCGGCTTTACGGTGTCGCATCTGCGCATCCCGACCCTGCCGCAGCCGTGGGAGGCGCCGCGCGCGCTGAACCCGCGCATGGCCCCGGCGCTGGACATCATGCTCGAGGGCCCGCTCGGCGGCGCTGCGTTCAACAACGAATTCGGCCGGCCGAATCTGCTCGGCTATTTCCGCAGTTTCGAGCTCGCCGAAGGCGAGGGTCTGACCCGCGCCTACGACAAGCCGATCATGCTGGCCGGCGGCCTGGGCGCGATCGACCGCAATCAGGTCGAGAAGCTGCGCCTGCAGCCAGGCGATGCGGTGATCGTGCTCGGCGGGCCGGCGATGCTGATCGGCCTGGGCGGCGGCGCTGCCAGTTCGGTGGCGGCCGGCGACAGTGCCGAGGCTCTGGATTTCGCCAGTGTGCAGCGCGAAAACCCGGAGATGGAGCGCCGCTGCCAGGAGGTCATCGACCGCTGCGTGGCGCTGGGCACGGACAACCCGATCCGCTGGTTCCACGACGTGGGCGCGGGCGGCCTGTCCAACGCCATCCCCGAGTTGCTGCACGACTCCGGCGTGGGCGGCGTCATCGACCTGGGCCGCGTGCTCAGCGACGACCCCTCGTTGTCGCCGCTGGAACTGTGGTGCAACGAATCGCAGGAACGCTATGTGCTGGGTGTGCCGCAGGCGCGCCTGGACGAGTTCGCCGCGATCTGCGCCCGCGAACGCTGCCCGTTTGCGGCAGTGGGCGTGGCCACGTCCGAGGAGCGGCTGGTGGTTGGGTATGGCGTGTTTGGGGACGGGATTGGTGATTCGGGATTGGCGATTCGCAAAAGCGATTCGTCAGTTGCCGGGTCCGCCGTTGCTTTCAACCAATCCCCAATCCCGAATTCCCAATCCCGGCTCCCGATCGATTTGCCGATGGACGTGCTGTTCGGCAAGGCGCCGAAGATGCATCGCGATGCGGTGCATCCGGCCGCGCCGCAGTGGCCGGTGCTGCAGACCGCCACGTTGGACCTGCAGCAGGCCGGTTTGCGCGTGCTGGCCCATCCCACGGTCGCGTCCAAGAGCTTTCTGGTCACCATCGGCGATCGCAGCGTGGGCGGCTTGACCGCGCGCGAGCAGATGATCGGGCCGTGGCAGCTGCCGCTGGCCGATTGCGCGATCACGATGGCTGGATTCGAGACGTTTGCCGGCGAAGCGATGTCGATCGGCGAGCGCACCCCGCTGGCGTTGTTGAACGCTGCGGCGTCGGCGCGCATGGCGGTGGGCGAGGCGATCACCAACCTGTGCGCCGCACCGGTGCAGACGCTGGACAGCATCAAGCTCTCGGCCAACTGGATGGCCGCCGCCGGTCACGCCGGCGAAGACGCCTTGTTGTACGACGCGGTGCGTGCGATCGGCATGGAACTGTGCCCGGCACTCGAATTGAGCGTGCCGGTGGGCAAGGACTCGCTGTCGATGCAGGCGCAGTGGCAAGGAGCCGGGATTGGTGATTCGGCATTCGGGATTGGCCAAACGTCAGAGCCTTCCGCTGTTGCCAATCCCCAATCCCCAATCTCCAATCCCGTCACGCACAAGAGCGTTTCACCTGTCTCGCTGATCATCAGTGCGTTCGCACCGGTGGGCGATGTGCGCACGCAACTGACGCCGTTGTTGCGCAGCGACGAAGAGAGCGAGCTGTGGTTGATCGGGTTGGGTGGCGGCAAGCAGCGCCTGGGCGGGTCGGTGTTGGCGCAGGTATATGCCGATGATGCGGCGTTGCCGGCCTTCGGTGGCGAAGTGCCGGATCTGGACGATCCGCAGCGGCTGCGGAGTTTCTTCGAACTGATCCGTGCGGCGCGCGAGAGCGGCTTGTTGCTGGCGTATCACGACCGCAGCGATGGCGGTGCGTTTGCGGCGCTGTGCGAAATGGCGTTCGCCTCGCGGCAGGGTCTGGATATCACGCTCGATGCGTGGGGCGACGATGCGTTCCGCAGTCTGTTCAACGAAGAACTGGGCGCGGTGGTGCAGATCGCCAGCGAGGATCGCGCCGCGTTCGCCGATCTGGTGGAGCGGCATGCCTTGACCGAATGCGCGCAGCGCATTGCACGCCCCACCGGTGCGCCGCGCATCCGCGTGAGCGGACAGGGCCGGGTGCTGGCTGAGTGGCGTTGGGAAGAATTGTTCGATGCCTGGTGGTCGGTGACGCACGCCATGCAGAAACTGCGCGACAACCCGGACAGCGCCGACGAAGAGCGCGCGCTGGCACGCGACTTCAAGGCACCGGGATTGCGTCCGAAGCTGGTGTTCGATCCGTCTGAAGACGTGGCCGCGCCATTCGTGGCGACCGGTGCGCGGCCCAAGGTGGCGATCCTGCGCGAGCAGGGCGTCAACGGGCAGATCGAGATGGCCTACAACTTCGAGCGCGCCGGTTTCCGTGCGTTCGACGTGCATATGAGCGACCTGATCGAAGGCCGTGTGGATCTGGCGCAGTTCTCCGGTTTCGCGGCCTGCGGCGGTTTCAGCTACGGCGACGTGCTGGGTGCCGGCCGTGGCTGGGCCACCTCGATCCTGGAGCGTTCGGCCTTGCGCGATGCGTTTGCCGACTTCTTCGCGCGCAGCGATACCTTCGCGCTGGGCGTGTGCAACGGCTGCCAGATGCTCAGCCAGCTCAAGGACATCATTCCCGGTGCCGAGCATTGGCCGCGCTTTCTGCGCAATCGTAGTGAGCAGTTCGAAGCGCGCACCGCGTTGTTGGAAGTGGTGGAATCGCCGTCGCTGTTCCTGCGCGGCATGGCTGGCTCGCGGATTCCGGTGGCGGTGGCGCATGGCGAAGGCCGCGCCGAGTTCGACACCGTGGTGGATCAGGCGGCCGTGCGTGTGGCCCTGCGTTTCATCGATGGCGACGGCGCAGTGGCGTCGCAGTACCCGCTCAATCCGAACGGTTCGCCGGACGGCATCACTGGCCTGACCAGCACCGACGGCCGCGCCACCATCCTGATGCCGCACCCCGAGCGCAGCCCGCGCACGGCAAACCTGAGTTGGCACCCGGCCGACTGGGGCGAGGACTCGCCGTGGCTGCGGATGTTCCGCAATGCGCGCGTGTGGTGTGGTTGATGCTGTGCAGCTCTGCGGTGTGAGTTAGAGCGCCCGAAGCAACCGCTTCATTCGACGGCCGTGTGCAGCGATGCACACGGCCGTCGTCGTTTCGGCTGCTGCGTGCATGCATCTGCACGCGGTTTTCGCGGGTCGCTTGATCCTGCCCGCGATGCGCGTCGTCCAGAAGAGCGCATCGAACGCCGGTCCAGCCGCGCATGGTCAGACCCGCTTTCAAGCGATGCAAGCCGGCTTGTCTGCGGCAGGCGCATGCAAGGTTTCCTAATTCCATCGAGCGCCCGTGCATCGGGACTGCGCATGTCCGGCGGGCGTTGCAGCTGAGGCATGACCTTCGATTGATAACTCCCGATCAGTGCAGCTGCAGCCGCGCGTGATCGCATCGCAGTCGGGTGCGTCGCTGCTACATTTTTTGAATGTCGATACGTGGTTTACTTTAAGTAACTATAAAAAATACTAGGTATTTAGTTGGTGCGTTCGATGATGTCGCTTGTGTGACGTTAATCTCATCTGAACTTTTGGTTTTTCAATAAATTCATCCAACGTTATGAATCTCTGATTCGCACGGTTTCCGCTGCAAATTCACGTCTTTATCGCTGATTCTTTTGCGCGGGATTTTCC
This sequence comes from Xanthomonas sp. NCPPB 2933, assembly GCF_056725225.1. Lineage (NCBI taxonomy): Bacteria > Pseudomonadati > Pseudomonadota > Gammaproteobacteria > Lysobacterales > Lysobacteraceae > Xanthomonas > Xanthomonas sp. NCPPB 2933. The sequence goes on along the minus strand of NZ_CM161518.1, from coordinate 4,515,898 downwards.
CGATGTAGAAGGTAAGCGAGTGCGTTTTCGATAAACCTCAGGGGGACCGTGCGACGCAGTCGTGCGGTGGTCGGTTTCTACATACCAGGCCAATGGGGAGTAAGGCGTTAATGAAGCGAATTCAATTGAATGCCGGTGGTGAGCAGTGTGCTCATCGCCGAACGGCGCGACGTGTCTGCGATTTGATAAACCCACCCTTCAGTCGAGTGCATCTGCACGCGAGCGGTGGGCTGGCGGCGGCGATGATGCTGGTACTCGTCGGCATGGCCGGAGTTGCCGAGGCCGCATCCCCGCAAGCGACCGCGATCACGCGCTGCACGGTGGCCAACGGTCAGCAGCATTGCGACACCGGGACTGCAACAGCGGCCGGTAACGCAGATCCCGCAGCCGCGACCACGCAGACCTCGGCCATACCGAACGCCGAGACGGATGTGCCGGCGTTCGCAGAGGGTCAGGACGCCCTGGCGCTGGGCAACGCAAGCAATGCCCTGGGCGATGGAACCAGCGCACTCGGCGGCGGAAGCCTGGCACTGGAGCGCGATGCGACGGCGATCGGGCATAACGCCTCGGCTGCAGGAGAATCGGCTACCGCCATTGGCGGCGTTGCAACGGTCTACGATTACGACGCGTCCGGTTTTGTCATCGGGCAACGCGAACAAGCCGCGCAGGCATCCGGTGTGGGCTCTACCGCCATCGGTGGTGGTGCACTGGCCAGCGATCCGTTTTCCACGGCGTTGGGCAGTGGTGCTGGTGCTGACGGTGTGCAGAGCACGGCACTGGGGTACCGCGCGCAGACGTTCGACGATGGGGCCACTGCGATCGGCGGTTTGTCCACGGCCAGTGGATTCCTCTCCAGTGCAGGCGGCTATTTGTCGCGTGCCAGTGGAGATGCGTCCACCGCTTTCGGTTATAGAGCGCGCAGCGAAGGTAGCAGCAGTATCGCGGTCGGCGACACCGCATTGGCTAGTGGCGTGCAGAGCGTGGTGGTCGGTGGCATCAGTAACTTCGGTTCGATCACCGCCGCCACCGGAACAGGCGGCATCGCGCTGGGCGCAGGGGCGCAGAGCCAGTCCGATTATGCGATTGCCATTGGCTACGATTCCAACATCTTCCCCAATCAGCCAGGCAACACCGATTCGGTGGCGATCGGGCACAGCGCCGGTTCGTTTGCGCCACGCACGGTGTCGCTGGGTGGCTTCTCATTGGCGATGGGCGATGGTGGCATCTCGATCGGTCACGACAGCACCGCCTACACTGAAAACAGTATCGCGTTAGGCGCGCGTGCCGGTACCTCGTGGTTCAACGGCAACAATACGGCGATTGGTGCAGATTCCGAAACCAATGGCATCGATGCGGTGGCAATCGGCTATGGCGCGCGCGTAGGCGATTTTGTCGACGATGCCTGGAATCGCTCGGCATCCAGCGCCGTGGCGTTGGGTGCGCGTTCCTACGCATACCGCAGCAACACGGTCTCGGTTGGCGATGTGCAGGCGGGGCTGACGCGTCAGATCACCAGCGTTGCTGCAGGCACCGAAGCCAACGATGCGGTCAATCTCGCCCAGCTCGACAGCGTGCGTGCTGTCGCCGATCGTCTCGACAGCACGCTGGCGATTGGCAAAACCGACGGGGATGAAACCGCTGCCTACGTGGACGGCCTGAATGCGATCGCGTTGGGGAGCGCAAGCAACGCGATCGGCGATGGCGCCAATGCGCTGGGCTCGGGCAGTCTGGCGCTGGGGCGCGATACGGTCGCTGTCGGGCACAACGCCAGCGCGGCCGATGCATCGGCGGTGGCGGTGGGCGGTGTTGCCTCTGTGCCGGTGTTCGACGCCTCTGGCTCAATCGTGGGCGCGCAGGAACAGGCCACCCTGGCACAGGCGCGCGGTGCCGTGGCGCTGGGGAGCGGGGCGGTTGCCGCGCGTACCTTCGCTACTGCGGTCGGCACGGGGGCCGCGGCCAGTGGCGAGCAGTCGATGGCGGCGGGGTTCAGCGCACGAGCGCAGGACGATGTTGCCACCGCTGTGGGCGCGTTCTCGACAGCGCGCGGTTCGGCGGCGTCGGCCTTCGGTTTCGGTGCGCTGGCCAATGCGAGTCTGACCACCGCGGTAGGCTTCAATGCCTCCAGCATCGGCGAGAGCAGCGTGGCCGTGGGCAGCCTGGCGGTTGCCGCCGGCGAGCGCAGTGTGACTGTCGGCGGCATGTCGCTGATCAGCTCCAACTTGCGGCCTGCAGGCGCCCTCGGCGTCGGTGGCGTTGCCATCGGCGCAGGTGCGCGCAGCGACGGCGATTACGCCATCGCGCTGGGCTACAACGCCAACGTCTTCTCCAACGACACCAATACCGACGCGGTGGCGATCGGCCATAGCGCTGCCTCGTTTGCGCCGCGCACCGTGTCGTTGGGAACGCTGTCGTCTTCCGAGGGCGCCGAGGCGATTGCAGTCGGCTACGACGCGCGTGCCGTCTCCAGCAGAAGTATCGCGATCGGCAGCGGTGCCACCACGTCGATCTTCTCTGGCGACAATATCGCGTTGGGAACCAATGCCAGGGCCGAGGCGCCCGATGCGATTGCGATCGGGCGCGATGCCAGCGTGGGCGTGTTCATCGGCGATACGGGCAGTGCCGCAATGGCCTTGGGCGTGCAATCGACGGCGCTGGGCAACAACAGTGTGGCGATGGGCTACAACGCCTTTACCCGGCAAAGCGGCAGCAACGCGGTCGCACTCGGTGCCAATGCCGGTGCCAGCGGTGCCGATTCGGTGGCCTTGGGCGCCGGCTCGCGCACCTACGAGGCCAACGTGGTGTCGGTGGGTAACGGCAATGGCCGCGGTGGTCCGGCCACGCGTCGCATCGTCAATGTGGGTGCTGGTGCAATCGCCACCGGCAGCAGCGATGCGATCAACGGTGGGCAGTTGTTCGGTGCCTTAAGTAACGCCGCCAGCTTCCTTGGTGGCGGTGCGGCGATCGGTGCGCAAGGCGTGTTCGTTGCGCCGACCTATGTGATCCAGGGCAGCAGTTACAGCAACGTCGGTGCGGCATTGACGGCGTTGGACAGCAAGGTCAGCGAGCTGGATGCGCGTAACGCGACGGCGTCAACGGGCGTTGCGGCACGTTCCTCCGCTGCGCGCGTCGCACGGGCGACAGCAACGGCGACGACGGTTGCACCAGTTGCGCAAACCCCGGCAGCCGCCAGCAGTCTTGCAGATGCGGCGACAGACGATGGCGTGCAGTCGACGCTGATGGCTGCCGACGTGACAACCGACAGCGCGCTGTCTTCAGCGACTGCAACGGCAAGCGGGCCTGCCGCAAGCGATGGCGTACAAGGCACGCCGACCGCAGCAGTGGTCGGCAGCATCACGCCGGCCGCAACGTCCACCGCTGTTGGCACGGCGGCAGTGGCCAACCACGTGACCGGTACTGCAATCGGTGGTAGCGCGTATGCGCATGGCCCCAACGACACCGCCATCGGCAGCAATGCACGCGTCAATGCCGATGGCAGCACGGCGGTGGGCGCCAACACGCAGATTGCGGCGGTGGCGACCAATGCGGTGGCAATGGGCGAAGGCGCGCAGGTCAGTGCGGCATCGGGCACGGCGATTGGCCAGGGCGCACGTGCCAGTGCGCAGGGTGCGGTTGCACTCGGCCAGGGCTCGGTCGCCGATCGTGCCAACACGGTGTCGGTGGGCAGCGTTAGCGGTGAGCGTCAGGTGGCCAACGTGGCGGCCGGCACGCGTGCCACCGATGCGGTCAACAAGGGGCAGCTGGACAACGGCGTTGCCGCTGCCAACAGCTACACCGACAGCCGCTATAGCGCGATGGCCGACAGCTTCGAGACCTATCAGGGCGATATCGAAGACCGCCTGCGTCGGCAGAACCGTCGCCTGGATCGTCAGGGCGCGATGAGCTCGGCGATGTTGAACATGTCCGCCAGCGTGGCCGGTATCGCCTCGCAGAACCGTGTCGGTGCCGGCGTCGGTTTTCAGAACGGCGAATCGGCGCTGTCGGTGGGGTATCAGCGTGCGATCAGCCCGCGCGCCACGGTGACGGTTGGCGGCGCACTCAGTGGCGACGACAGCTCGATCGGCGTGGGTGCCGGTTTCGGCTGGTAACGCGCATTGCATTGCATCTCGCAGCTGCTGCGTGTGCGGCAACTGCGTGCTCACTCATTCGTTGTCGCATTTCATCTTGAAGAGGACTTCATCGTGATTCATAACCATCGTTCCCGGACTCTTGCCATCGCTTGCAGCGCGGTCTTCTCGCTCGGTAGCGGCATTGCCACTGCCGCCACGTTGGATTCCAGTGTGAGCACTGCGCAACGCCAGCAAGCCATGCGCGATGCGCCGGTCGACGGCATCATCGTCAAATACCGCAGCGGCAAAGTGACTGCACGCAGCGTTGGCAATGCATCGGTGGCCACGATCACTGCAGCGGCATCGCGCGCAGCAGTGCAGTTGGCACCGGCGGCACGCAGCGGCAAGGCGGCCGTGCCCACGTATGTGCGCACTTTGGCGGTGGGCAGTGAGTTGATCAAGCTGCCCGCACAACTCAGCCGCAGCGACGCCGATCACCTGGTGCGCGAACTGCAGGCCGATCCTGCGGTGGAATACGCGCAAATCGACGTACGCATGTATCCGTTGCAGAGCAGCGGCGGCAGCTTGCCCAACGACCCGCTGCTGGCAACCAATCAATGGCATCTCACCGATCCGGTGGGCGGCATCGACGCGCCGGCAGCCTGGGCCACTGCCCAAGGCGAAGGCGTGGTGGTGGCGGTGATCGACACCGGCATCTTGCCGGGGCACCCGGATCTGGCCGGCAATTTGCTGCAGGGCTACGACTTCATCAGCGACAGCGGCGTCTCGCGCCGCCCCACCAATGCACGTGTGCCGGGTGCGCTGGATTACGGCGATTGGGAAGCAACCGACGGCGAATGCGGAATTTTTTCAGCTGCTCGCGACAGTTCCTGGCACGGCACGCATGTGGCCGGCACGATTGCCGAAGCCACCGGCAACGCCATTGGCGGTGCCGGTGTGGCCTACAAAGCCAAGGTGCTGCCGGTGCGCGTGCTCGGCCATTGCGGCGGTTCGTCTTCGGACATCACCGACGCCATCGTGTGGGCCTCCGGCGGCCATGTGGAGGGCGTGCCGGACAATCGCGACCCGGCCGAAATCATCAACATGAGCCTGGGTGGTTTCGGGCCTTGCGATTCGGTCACCCAGGCGGCGATCAATGCTGCGGTGTCGCGCGGCACCACGGTGGTGGTGGCGGCCGGCAACGATGGCTCGGATGTGTCCAGCGCAGTACCTGCCAACTGCGCCAACGTGGTGTCGGTGGCGGCCACCCGCCTGACCGGTGGCCTGGCGTACTACAGCAACTTCGGCAGCTTGATCGATCTGGCCGCACCCGGCGGCGGCGCGCGAGATCTGGCAACCGACACCTTGTACGATGGCCCGATCGGCAGCTGGATCTGGCAGACTGGTTACACCGGGAAAACCACGCCCACCTCCGGTCAATTCGCCTATATCGGCCCAGGATTTGCCGGAACCTCGATGGCGTCGCCACATGTGGCCGGCACTGCGGCGTTGGTGCAAAGCGCGTTGATCGCCGATGGCAAGGCGCCGCTGACACCGGCCGCACTGGAGCGCCTGCTCAAGCGCAGTGCGCGTGCGTTCCCGGTGCAGTTGCCGCTTGCTACGCCGGCCGGTACCGGCATCGTGGATGCGGGGGCTGCCATCGATCGCGCGCTGCGCCGTTGCGACGCAGGAGACGTGGGGTGCCAGGTGGATGCGCAACCCCTGCGCAACAGCGTGCCCGAGCGCGGGCTGTCCAACCTGGCCGGCGACAGCGGGGTATTCACCTTCGAAGCGAGCGCGGGTGCGGTGCTGAGTTTCATCAGCTTCGGTGGCAGCGGGCAGGCAGGGTTGTACGTGGCGTTCGGGCGTGAGCCCAGCGCCACCGACAACGACGGTGCCTCAACGCGCAGTGGCACCAGCCAGACCGTGCGCTTTACCGCGCCGCGCGCCGGCACCTACATCCTCAAGCTCGACGGCACCGAGTTCGATGGGGTGAGCCTGCTGGCGCGTCAGTGATCTGACGCATCAGGGCATACCGGCGGCATTCCGTCATTTCCCTGGCGCAATTAGGCTGAAAAGCGGCCGGTACCGCGCCTGCGTGGCACCGGTTTGCCAGCGTGGGGAGCGCTGGTGTGCCCGCTGACGCATTTCGCATCCGATTTTGCGCAATCAAGCCTGCTGGCGACCCGCCAGCGGGCTTTTTTGTCTGCTTTGGACATGCGTATTCAGCTTAGAAATGTCTTGCGAGACATGATCTAGGTCGCTGTTTTCCAAAGATTTATCAAAAAAATAATAAAAGCAAACAGAAGTGTGATGAAAAACACACTTAACTTCGCTTTTCGTCAAAAACTTGACGCCCGATTTGAGCGCTGTTAACACTTCGCTCAGTTCTATGGTTGGGTAGCGTTCACTTTTTGACTATCCAGGGTGCAGGCGTAAGCCGCCCACCGCCGTTAGGCACATGGCGCCAATCACCAGGGGAATCGCATGGCTGGAAGGCCGTTCGATGGTGGGTGTTCGCCAACAAACCAGTCCCAACTTCAGGAGTCGTGCGTCGATGAATCGGATTTATCGCAAGGTTTGGAACAAAGCGTTGGGCGTGTGGGCCGTGGCATCGGAACTGGCCAGTGGTGATAGCCCGGGAGCAGTGACCCCTGCCGCATTCATCGACCGCCGCCAGAGCCGTTGCCTGGTCGCCGCGATCGCTCTGGCGCTGGGTAGCGCCGGGATCGCCATTCCTCTTTCCGCGATGGCGCAGTCGGTCGAAGTCGGCGACGGTGCAGCGGCATCTGCCACCAGGACCACCGCCATCGGCAGCAACAGCCATGCAAGCGCCACCGGCGCAGTGGCAGCCGGCGCCGATAGCAGCGCCAGCGGTGTGAACAGCAGCGCGATCGGGCGCCAGACCAATGCCATCGGCGAGAACGCGGTGGCCATCGGCTACAATAGTTTTGTGCGCCAGAGCGGCGAAAACGGCGTGGCGCTCGGCGCCAATGCCGGCGTGACCGGTACCAACTCGGTGGCGTTGGGCGCAGGCTCGCGCACCCACGAAGACGACGTGGTGTCAGTGGGCAGCGGCAATGGCCGCGGCGGCCCGGCCACGCGCCGCATCACCAATGTCAGCGCCGGCGTCAACGCCACCGACGCGGTCAACCTGGCGCAGTTGCAGGACGTGGCCGATGTGGCCGACGACACCGCAACGTTCTTCAAGGCAACCCCGGGCGAAGACAGCGTCGGCGCGTATGTCGAAGGTGACAGCGCACTGGCTGCCGGCGATGCGGCCAACGCGGTGGGCACGGCGACAACCGCGTTGGGAACCGGTGCCAATGCCGTGGCCGACAACGCCACCGCCGTGGGCGCCAATGCGCTCGCCTCCGGGCAGAACAGCGCAGCATTCGGCCATAACGCACAGGCCAACGGCCCGGGCAGCGTGGCCGTTGGCGGCGCTGCGGTGGACGAAGATGGCCAGCCGTTGATCACCAACGGCGGGGTGCCGGTGGAGACCGGCGCCACCAGTGCCGGCGTCGGCGGAACCGCGGTCGGCGCCAGCGCCAATGCCGATGGATTTGCTGCATCGTCGTTCGGCGTCGGCGCGTATGCCGCCGGTGCGCAGTCCTCTGCGTTCGGTGCGGTTGCCAATGCGGCCGGCGATTACGCCACCGCGGTGGGCACGCAGACCAGCGCCAGCGGCACCAGCAGCACTGCGGTCGGTGGCCCGGTCGATTTCATTCCAGGTCTGGGTTTCTTCGTGCAGACCCAGGCCAGCGGCGAAGCATCCACCGCGCTCGGCGCCGGTGCGATCGCGTCGGGTACCTACACCACGGCGGTGGGCACGCTCAGCGAAGCCTCCGGCACCGAAGCCACGGCGGTGGGTTACTTCGCCTACGCACCTGGCGAAGGCGCCACTGCGGTCGGCCCGGAATCCTGGGCCAGCGGTGAATTGAGCACGGCGCTGGGCTATTACAGCACCGCACGCGGCGCCAACTCGGTTGCGTTGGGCGCCAACTCGGTGGCCACGCGCGCCAATACCGTGTCGGTCGGCGCGGCCGGCGATGAGCGTCAGATCACCAGCGTCGCCGCCGGCACCGAAGGCACCGATGCGGTGAATCTCGATCAGCTCACTGCCGTGTCCGAGGTTGCCGATACCACTGCGCGCACGTTCGTCGCCACGGGTGACGGCACCGCGATTGCCGAAGGCATCGACAGCGTTGCTGCCGGTTCCAATGCATCGGCAACCGGCGACTACAGCGCCGCATTCGGTTCGACCAGCTCCGCAACGGCGCAGGGCACCACTGCGATCGGTAGCGGCGCGATCGCTGCTGTGGACAATGCAACCGCGCTCGGTTTCAACAGCACTGCAGTGGCCGATTACGCCACTGCGCTCGGTGCTGACAGCAGTGCATCGGGCGAGTTTGGCACGGCGATTGGCGGCGCCAGTCTGGCAACCGGCAGCGGCGCCACCGCGCTCGGTTACGAGAGCATCGCCAACGGTGCCGATTCCACCGCGCTGGGTGCGGGGAGCGTGGCGTTTGGCGACACCAGCACCGCGGTCGGCGGAGCGAGCGTGGCGTTCGGTGAGGACAGCGCTGCCTTCGGTTCCAATGCCGCTGCCGGCGGTACCGCATCCACCGCCATTGGTGCTGGCAGCAGTGCTTTCGGTGAGCGCACTGTCGCGCTGGGCGGATCCAGCAATGCGTCGGGCGATGACAGCGTTGCGCTTGGTTCGAGCAGTCAGGCGTCTGCGTTGGGCACCACTGCGATTGGTAGCGGCGCAAATGCGAACTTCAACAACGCCACTGCGATCGGCTTCAACAGCGTTGCCAGCGATCGGTACTCCACCGCGTTGGGCGCCGACAGCACGGCGACCGGCTTCTACGGCACTGCCATCGGCGGGACCAGCGTGGCCAACGGGCGTGGCGGCACTGCGATCGGGTTTGAAAGCATCGCCAATGGTCTCGAATCCACCGCGCTGGGGTTTGCCAGCGTCGCGTGGGGCGACACCAGCACCTCGGTGGGTGCAGAAAGCACCGCGTACGGCAACCGCAGCGTTGCGCTCGGTATTACCGCCTCTGCCGGTGGTGACCTCTCCATCGCCATCGGCGACAACGCTTATACGGCCGGTGCGCGTTCGATCGCTCTCGGCTCGAACGCGGTTGGCTATGGCGATAGCACTCTGGCGATTGGCGCGGAGGCCTTCGTCGAAGGCAATCGCAGCATTGCGATCGGCGACGGTGCGCGGACCGCAGTCGACAACAGCGTTGCGCTGGGTGTTGGCGCGGTCGCCGATCGCGCCAACACGGTGTCGGTAGGCAACGCCGGTGGCGAGCGTCAGATCACCAACGTCGCCGCCGGTACCGAGGGCACCGATGCGGTGAACCTGGACCAGCTCAACGCGGTCGGTGAAACCGCAGAAGCCACCGCGCGTCTGTACACCGGCACCGGCGCCGGCACGGCCGATGCGCAGGGCGAAGACGCCACCGCTGCCGGTTCCAACGCCACTGCCGAGGGCGATTACAGCAGCGCGTTCGGTTCCAGCAGCCAGGCGATCGGTACCGGTGCATTGGCAGTGGGCAGCGGCGCCAGCGCCACTGCGCAGTTTGCCAGTGCATCGGGCTACAACGCGGCGGCCAGCGGGTTTGGCAGCGTGTCCAGCGGTGCCTACAGCCAGGCCAGCGGCGACTATGCGGTGGCGGTGGGCGGCGAGAGTGCAGCAGCAGGTGCGCAGAGCACCGCGTTGGGTGCAGCGGCAGATGCGTCTGGCGATGGATCGCTGGCGGCCGGTGCGTTGAGCGTTGCCAATGGCAGCGAAACCACGGCACTGGGTTACTTCGCCAGCGCCAGTGGCGACTCGGCCACGGCAGTGGGTGCAGAAAGCATTGCCGATGGCACCAGCGCAGCCGCCTTCGGCTTCGGCGCCGAGGCCAGCGCCAATTACTCCACCGCACTGGGCGGCTATTCCAGCGCGACCGGTTTCAACAGCACCGCGCTGGGTAATTTCAGCACTGCCAGCGGCTCCAGCAGCGTGGCGGTGGGTGGCGATGCAACCGCATCGGGCACCTACAGTCTGGCGGCCGGCCAGGGCAGTGTGGCCAGCGGCTACAACAGCGTGTCGGTCGGTGGCGCCTTGCTCGGCCTGTTGCCGACCGAAGCGTCCGGCGACTTCTCCACCGCACTCGGCGGCGCCGCATGGGCACCTGGCCTCAATAGCACCGCGCTGGGCAATTTTGCCGAATCCACTGGCGAAAGCAGCGTGGCGCTGGGCGCCGATTCGGTGGCCGATCGCGATTTCGCAGTGTCGGTGGGCAGCACCGGCAACGAACGTCAGATCACCAACGTGGCGGCCGGTACGCAAGGCACCGATGCGGTGAATCTGGACCAGCTCACCGCAGTAGCCGAAACCGCTGAATCCACCAGCAAGTACTTCAAGGCCAGCGGCAGCGATGACAGCGACGCCGGTGCCTATGTGGAAGGCGACAATGCATTGGCTGCAGGTGAGGGCGCCAATGCCACCGGCACCGGCACCACGGCGTTGGGTGCAGGCGCGCAAGCGGTTGCCGACAACGCAACGGCGCTCGGCGTAAGCGCCTTGGCCAGCGGAATCGGCGCAGCGGCGCTGGGCAACAATGCCCAGGCGACCGGCGAAAACAGCAGCGCCATCGGCAGCAATGCCTTGGCCAGCGACATTGGCGCCACCGCAAACGGTGCCGGCGCGCAGGCGATTTCGACCTACACCACCGCGCTCGGCAGCGAAGCGGTGGCCTCCGACAACCAGGCAACCGCGGTCGGTTTCCGCAGTGCTTCTTCCAATGTCGGTAGCACCGCGTTGGGCGGGTACAGCGAGTCCAGCGGCAGGCTGTCGTCGGCACTGGGCTATGGCGCGGTTGCGTCCAGCGACTACAGCACTGCGGTCGGTGCCGCAGCGCTGGCCTCTGGTGCCAGCGCCGTGGCGGTGGGTGAATTCAGCGAAGCCACCGGCGAAGAAAGCGTGGCCGTTGGTGGCAGCACGTTCTTCGGGTTCATCCCGGCGCGTGCTTCCGGCACCGGCGCTGCTGCATTCGGTGCGGGTGCGTGGGCCACGGCCGACTACACCACCGCGATCGGCTGGAATTCGTATGCCGATGGCGTCAACGCCACCGCATTGGGTCAAAGCGCCGCAGCATTGGCCGACAACACGCTGGCATTGGGTGGCGGCAGCCGCGCCGACGCGATCGGTGCCAGCGTCGTCGGTGTGGACGCTTCGGCGACCGGCATCAACAGCACCGGTGTCGGTCGTCAGGTCAACGTGATCGGCGAAAACGCGGTGGCAGTGGGCTACAACGCGTTCGTGCGCCAAAGCGCGGTCAACGGTGTGGCGCTCGGTGCCAATGCCGGCGCAACCGGCGCCGATTCGGTGGCGTTGGGCTCGGGTTCGCGCACCTATGAGGCCGACACGGTGTCGATCGGCAGCGGCAATGGCCGCGGCGGTCCGGCCACGCGTCGCATCGTCAATGTCAGCGACGGCCAGGCCGCCACCGATGCGGTCAACAAGGGCCAGCTGGATTCCCTGGCGGCCGATGTGCAGACCACCAACGGCATGGTGCAAACCACCGGTGAAGGCGTGGCCTCGGCAACCGGCGATCGCAGCAGCGCGGTCGGTGCAGGTGCCAGCGCCAGCGGCGCGCGCAGCGTTGCCATTGCCTCCGGCAGCCGGGCGTCGGCGACCGGTGCCAGTGCGCTGGGTGTGGACAGCAGCGCCAGCGGCGTCAACAGCACCGCAATGGGCCGTCAGACCAATTCCATCGGCGAAAACGGCGTGGCGCTGGGCTACAACTCCTTCGTGCGCCAGAGCGGTAGCAATGCGGTCGCACTCGGTGCCAATGCCGGTGCCAGCGGTGCCGATTCGGTGGCCTTGGGCTCCGGTTCGCGCACCTATGACGCCAACGTGGTGTCGGTCGGCAGCGGCGATGGCCGCGGTGGTCCGGCCACGCGTCGCATCGTCAATGTGGGCAGCGGCGCGATTGCCACTGCCAGCACCGATGCGATCAACGGCGGGCAGTTGTTCCAGTCGCTCAGCAATGCGGCCAGCTTCCTCGGTGGTGGTGCGGCGATCGGTGCGCAAGGCGTGTTCGTTGCGCCGACTTACGTGATTCAAGGTGCCAGCTACAACAACGTCGGTGCTGCACTGACCGCGTTGGACAGCAAGGTCAACGAGCTCGATGCACGTGGTGGTACCGCAACGGGCAGCACGGCTGCACGCACGGCGTCGCTGCGCACTGCATCGGTGCCTGCGGTTGCGGCGGCTGCGCAGATCGACGCGGTCACTGATGTCGCAGCTGCAAGCGCAAGCGTGCAGGGCACGCCGACCGCAGCAGTGGTCGGCAGCATCACGCCGGCCGCCACGTCCACCGCCGTCGGCACGGCGGCAGTGGCCAACCACGTGACCGGTACTGCAATCGGCGGCAGCGCGTATGCGCATGGCCCCAATGACACTGCGATCGGCAGCAATGCACGCGTCAATGCCGATGGCAGCACGGCGGTCGGCGCCAACACGCAGATTGCGGCAGTGGCGACCAATGCAGTGGCGATGGGCGAAGGCGCGCAGGTCAGTGCGGCTTCCGGCACGGCGATCGGCCAGGGCGCACGTGCCAGTGCGCAGGGTGCAGTTGCACTCGGCCAGGGCTCGGTCGCCGATCGTGCCAATACGGTGTCGGTGGGCAGCGTCGGCGGCGAGCGCCAGGTGGCCAATGTGGCCGCCGGTACGCGTGCCACCGATGCGGTCAACAAGGGCCAGCTGGACAACGGCGTTGCCGCTGCCAACAGCTACACCGACAGCCGCTACAGCGCGATGGCCGACAGCTTCGAAAGCTACCAGGGCGATATCGAAGACCGCCTGCGTCGGCAGAACCGCCGCCTGGATCGTCAGGGCGCGATGAGCTCGGCGATGTTGAACATGTCCGCCAGCGTGGCCGGTATCGCCTCGCAAAACCGCGTCGGTGCCGGCGTCGGTTTCCAGAACGGCGAATCGGCGTTGTCGGTGGGGTACCAGCGAGCGATCAGCCCGCGCGCCACGGTGACGGTCGGCGGCGCACTCAGTGGCGACGACAGCTCGATCGGCGTGGGTGCTGGTTTCGGCTGGTAACGCGCTGCTGCATGAAACGCAGCGGCGCCGAGTTGCGCCGCTGCGGTAGAGCAAGGCCTGAGGGGGCGGGTAAGGACCGTGGCTGGGCCGGCCAACGGATTCGCATGGAGTGATGGCCGTACCAGGAGTGGCTGACGAAACGCAGCGTGCCGTCCGCGGTTGCGCAGCAGTTTCGAGGGTCGTTCCAAGCCTGACTTGACTGACGAAACACACGAAGAGGACTTCACCGTGATCGACAAGAATTTCCGTTTCAACCCGCTGACCGGCGCCATCCTGATGATGGCGCTCGGTGCATCGGGCACCCTCGCTGCCGCCCCGCAACTGCTGGTCAAGGAACCGACCCAGGCAGCAGCGGCCGGCGACGCATTCAGTAGCCGCCTGATCGTGCGCTACAAGGACAACACGGCCGCTGCGACCGATCGCGCCAGCAAGCTCGGCGCCGTGCAGGCCGCTGTCGGCCGCGTTGGCGCCAGCAGTGGTGCGCGCGCCAGCGCAGCCGCCGTCAAGGCGACGTATGTGCGCAAGCTCGGCATCGGCTCGGACCTGATCAAGCTGTCCAGCACGCTGACTGCCGCACAGGTGGACAAGGTGGTGGTCGAGCTCAAGAACGATCCGTCCGTGGCCGACGTGCAGATCGATCGCATGCTGCGCCCGGTCGAGATCAAGACGAGTGTTGCCGCGACCGACGTGAGCCCGCAGCTGGTGCCCAACGACCCGCTGTATGCGCAGTACCAGTGGCACCTGAGCAACCCCAACGGCGGCATCAACGCGCCGGCCGCATGGGACCTCTCGCAGGGTGCCGGCGTGGTGGTGGCGGTGCTGGATACCGGCATCCTGCCCGGCCATCCGGATTTTGCCGGTAACCTGCTGCAGGGTTACGACTTCATCACCGACGCTGAAGTCTCGCGTCGCCCGACCGATGCCCGCGTGCCCGGCGCGCTGGATTACGGCGACTGGGAAGAAGCCGATAACGTCTGCTACGACGGCTCGGTGGCGCAGGAAAGCTCCTGGCACGGCACCCATGTCTCGGGCACCGTGGCCGAGGCGACCAATAACGGAGTAGGCATGGCGGGCGTGGCGCCGAAGGCGACCATCCTGCCGGTGCGCGTGCTCGGCCGTTGCGGCGGCTACACCTCCGACATCGCCGATGCCATCGTGTGGGCCTCGGGCGGTGCGGTGGATGGCGTGCCGGCCAACACCAACCCGGCCGAAGTCATCAACATGAGCCTGGGCGGCGGCGAGCCCTGCGATCCGGCCACCCAGGTGGCGATCAACGGCGCGGTGTCGCGCGGCACCACCGTGGTGGTGGCGGCCGGCAACAGCGGCGAAGATGCGGCCAACCATTCGCCGGCCAGCTGCAACAATACGATCACCGTGGGCGCCACGCGCATCACCGGCGGCATCACCTACTACTCCAACTACGGCAGCAAGGTCGACCTGTCGGGTCCGGGCGGCGGCGGTAGCGTGGACGGCAATCCGGGCGGCTACATCTGGCAGGCCGGCTACACCGGTGCGACGACGCCGACCTCGGGTACCTATACCTATATGGGCCTAGGTGGCACCTCGATGGCGTCCCCGCATGTCGCCGGCGTCGTGGCGCTGGTGCAGAGCGCGTCGATCGGGCTGGGCGATGGCCCGCTGACCCCGGCCGCAGTGGAAACCCTGCTCAAGCAGACCAGCCGTCGCTTCCCGGTGACCCCGCCGGCCAGCACCCCGATCGGCAGCGGCATCGTCGATGCCAAGGCCGCGCTGGAAGCGGTGCTGGTGGAACCCTGCGACCCGGCCACCGAGAGCTGCGCACCGACCGCCATCGCGCTGACCAACAAGGCACCGTTGGCTGGGCTGAGCGGCGCTGCCGGCAGCTCCACGCTGTACAGCTTCGACGCCAAGGCCGGCGCGGTGCTCAGCTTCATGACCTACGGCGGCACCGGCGATGTGTCGGTGTACGTGAGCTTCGAAGCCGAGCCCACTGCTACCTCCTACGATGCCAAGTCGACCCGCCCGGGCAACAGCGAAACCGTGCGTTTCACTGCACCCAAGGCAGGCACCTACTACATCAAGCTGGTCGGTGCGAAGGACTACGCGAAGCTGACGCTCGTTGCACGACAGTAAGCGGTGAAATAGTGTGACCGATGCCCCCGGCCAATCACCGGGGGCATTGTTTTTCAGGGCGATTCAGATGGGTGCGGTTGATCGTCGCGGCAAACTGCTACAGTCGGCGCCGAACCAGTGGAGACGAGTGTGAACGCGGTTGCCGTCGATCCAATTGAGCATCGAAGTGCGGAGACGCGCATCGTCGAAGCATTGCTTGAACGCCGTCGTCTGAAAGACACCGATCTGCTGCGCGCGCGCCAGTTGCAGACCGAATCCGGCATGGGCCTGCTGGCCTTGCTGGGCCGTCTGGGCCTGGTGTCCGAACGCGATCACGCAGAGACCTGCGCCGACGTGCTCGGCCTGCCGCTGGTGGACGCACGCCAACTCGGCGATACCCCGCCTGAAATGCTGCCCGAAGTGCAGGGCCTGTCGCTGCGTTTTCTCAAACAATTTCATCTGTGCCCGGTCGGCGAACGCGATGGCCGGCTGGATCTGTGGATCGCCGATCCGTACGACGATTACGCGATCGATGCGGTGCGTCTTGCGACCGGATTCCCGCTGTTTCTGCAGGTCGGGTTGCGCTCTGAAATCGACGATCTGATCGAGCGCTGGTATGGCCAGGGCCGCAGCGCGATGGGCACCATCGTGGAAACCGCCGATGGCGATGCCAACAGCAGCGACGACATCGAAGCATTGCGCGATCTGGCCTCCGAAGCGCCGGTGATCCGGCTGGTGAATCTGGTGATCCAGCACGCGGTGGAATTGCGCGCCTCCGACATCCATATCGAACCGTTCGAAAGCCGGCTCAAGGTGCGTTATCGCGTGGACGGCGTGCTGGTGGAAGGCGAAAGCCCGCCGGCCAAACTCACCGCCGCGGTGATCAGCCGCGTCAAGATCATGGCCAAGCTCAACATCGCCGAACGCCGGTTGCCGCAGGACGGCCGCATCATGCTGCGCGTGCAGGGCAAGGAGCTGGATCTGCGCGTCAGCACCGTGCCCACCGCGCATGGCGAGAGCGTGGTGATGCGTTTGCTCGACCGCGAAACGGTGGTGTTCGACTTCTACAAGCTTGGATTTACCGAAGACTTTCTGCCGCAGTTCCGCAAGGTGCTCGAGCAGCCGCACGGCATCATGCTGGTGACCGGCCCCACCGGTTCGGGCAAGACCACCACGCTGTACACCGCATTGAGCCAACTCAACACCTCGGACGTGAAGATCATCACCGTCGAAGACCCGGTGGAATACCAGATCGAAGGCATCAACCAGATCCAGGCCAAGCCGCAGATCGGGCTGGATTTCGCCAATGCGCTGCGCAGCATCGTGCGTCAGGATCCGGACATCATCATGATCGGCGAAATGCGCGATCTGGAAACCGCGCGCATCGCGATCCAGTCCGCGCTCACCGGCCATCTGGTGTTGTCCACGCTGCACACCAACAACGCGGCCGGCGGCATCACCCGCTTGCTCGACATGGGCGTGGAAGACTACCTGCTCACCTCCACCATCAACGGCATCCTGGCGCAGCGCCTGGTGCGCAAGCTCGACCTGCCCAATGCCGAACGCTACCTGGCATCGCCGGAGGAGGTTGAGCGTTTCAACCTGCGCCGCCTGCAGCCGGAGGGCGAGATTTACCTGTATCGCCCGCGTGCCTCGGCAGCGGCGCCGACCGGCTATCTCGGCCGCACCACCATCGTCGAATTCCTGGTGATGAACGACGAGCTGCGGCGCGCGGTGATGCGCCGTGCCGGCATGGGCGAGATCGAACAACTGGCCCGCAAGGCTGGCATGCGCACCATGTACGAAGACGGCCTGTCCAAGGCCTTGCGCGGCGAAACCACCATCGAAGAAGTGCTGCGCGTGACGGAGGATGCGTGAGAGTCAATGGAGCAGCAGTGAGCAGCGGATGCTCGGAATCGGAGAATAACCAGCGCAGCGACTCACTGGCCAAGTTGCGCGCGCGCGCGACCCCGGTCGCATCAAAAAAACGCAACGCCGCGCCGTTTACCACTCCCCAATCCCGACTCCCCAATCCCAGCTCCAACGCCTGATGCCCCTGTACCGCTACAAGGCGCTCGACGCGCACGGCGAAATGCTCGATGGCCAGATGGAGGCGGCCAGCGATGCAGAAGTGGTGCTGCGTCTGCAGGAGCAAGGCCATCTGCCGGTGGAGACGCGCCTGGCCACCGGCGAAAGCGACTCGCCGTCGCTGCGCATGCTGTTGCGCAAGAAGCCGTTCGACAACGCCGCGCTGGTGCAGTTCACCCAACAGCTGTCCACGCTGATCGGTGCCGGCCAGCCGCTGGATCGCGCGCTGTCGATCCTGATGGATCTGCCCGAAGACGAAAAAAGCCGGCGCGTGATCGGCGATGTGCGCGACACCGTGCGTGGCGGCGCGCCGCTGTCTTCGGCACTGGAGCGCCAGCACGGGCTGTTTTCCAAGCTGTATATCAACATGGTGCGCGCGGGCGAAGCCGGCGGCAGCATGCAGGACACCCTGCAACGCCTAGCCGATTATCTGGAGCGCAGCCGCGCACTCCGGGGCAAGGTGATCAATGCGCTGATCTATCCGGCGATTCTGCTGGCGGTGGTCGGCTGTGCGTTGCTGTTCCTGCTCGGTTATGTGGTGCCGCAGTTTGCGCAGATGTACGAAAGCCTGGATGTTGCCTTGCCGTGGTTCACGCAAGCCGTTTTGAGCGTGGGCCTGCTGGTGCGCGACTGGTGGGTGGTGTTGATCGTGGTGCCGGGCGTGCTCGGGCTGTGGCTGGATCGCAAGCGGCGCAATGCGGCGTTTCGTGCCGCGCTGGACGAATGGTTGCTGCGGCAGAAAGTCGTCGGCAGCCTGATCGCACGCCTGGAAACCGCGCGGCTGACGCGCACGCTGGGCACCTTGTTGCGTAATGGCGTGCCGCTGTTGGCCGCGATCGGCATTGCGCGCAATGTGATGTCGAATCTGGCGCTGGTCGAAGATGTCGACGCCGCTGCCGACGACGTCAAGAACGGCCATGGCCTGGCGATGTCGCTGGCACGCGGCAAGCGCTTCCCGCGGCTGGCCCTGCAGATGATTCAGGTGGGCGAAGAGTCCGGCGCGCTGGACACGATGCTGCTCAAGACCGCCGACACCTTCGAGCTGGAAACCGCGCAAGCCATCGACCGCGCACTGGCCGCCCTGGTGCCGCTGATCACGCTGGTGTTGGCCTCGGTGGTGGGGCTTGTCATCATCTCGGTGCTGGTACCGCTGTATGACCTGACCAATGCCATCGGATAACGTGGCGGTGGATTCACAACAACTTTCAGGTGACCGCACGACACCCATGCGGGAACCATTGCAATGCCCGCCGTGTCATCTTCTGGCGGCAGCATCTTTCATCGACGTGCAAGGAAATCGTTCATGATCAAGCGCTCCATTACCCGTAGTCCATCGCGTGCAGCCCAGGCCGGCATGAGCTTGCTGGAAATTATCATCGTCATCGTGCTGATCGGTGCGGTGCTCACTCTGGTCGGTAGCCGTGTGCTCGGTGGTGCCGATCGCGGCAAGGCCAATCTAGCCAAATCGCAGATCCAGACCCTGGCCGGCAAGATCGAGAATTTCCAGCTCGACACCGGCAAGTTGCCGGGCAAGCTCGATGAGCTGGTCACCCAGCCGGGCGGCAGCAGCGGCTGGCTCGGTCCGTACGCCAAGCCGGTCGAACTCAACGACCCGTGGGGCCACACCATCGAATACCGCGTGCCCGGCGATGGCCAGCCGTTCGATCTGATCAGCCTGGGCAAGGACGGCCGCCCCGGCGGCAGCAGCTACGACGCGGACATCAAGTACCAATAAGCCTTTCGCCATGCGCGTAGCGTGTCAGCCGTTGCGTCATCCGCATGGAGTGGTCGGTCCTGGTGGCAGACGCACGCGTGGCAGTTCGTTGCTGGAAATGCTGCTGGTCATCGCCTTGATCGCGATGGCCGGCGTACTGGCCGCTGCCGCGCTCAATGGCGGGATCGACGGCATGCGCCTGCGCACCGCCGGCAAGGCGATCGCCTCGCAGCTGCGCTACACGCGCACCCAGGCAATCGCCACCGGCACGCCGCAGCGCTTTTTGATCGACCCGCAGCAGCGCCGTTGGGAGGCACCTGGCGGCCATCACGGCGATCTGCCGGCGTCGCTGGAGGTGCGTTTCACCGGCGCGCGGCAGGTGCAGTCGCGGCAGGATCAGGGCGCCATCCAGTTCTTCCCGGATGGCGCCTCCACCGGTGGGCGCATCGATTTGCGCGTCAAGGACGCCGCCTGGCGTGTGGACGTGGGCTGGATCACCGGCGAAGTGCGCTCCGGGCAATTGCGGACGCCGGCGCCATGAAGCGCCAGCGCGGTTACACGTTGATCGAGGTGATCGTCGCCTTTGCGCTGCTGGCATTGGCGTTGAGCCTGTTGCTGGGATCGCTATCCGGCGCTGCACGTCAGGTGCGCGCGGCCGATGAAAGCACGCGCGCCACGCTGCATGCGCAATCGTTGCTGGCCGCGCAGGGCATGGACAAACCGCTGGTGCCCGAGCAGCAACAAGGCACTTTCGAAGACGGGCATTTTCGCTGGTCGATGGATGTGCGCCCGTACGACGAACCGCGGCGTAATCCGCAGGCGCCGGTGTCCCCCGGTGCGCATACGTTGCTGCAACTGACCCTGGTGGTGCGTTGGGGCGAGCAGCCCAATCAGGTGCTGCAATGGCGCACCTTGCGGTTGGTCGCTGCGGCGCAGCCGGGTAGCGCCCCATGAGCCGTTCGCGCAGCGCAGGCTTCACATTGATCGAAGTGTTGCTGGCCACGATGTTGCTGGTCGGCGGGCTGGCATTGGCGTTCGCCACCTTGCGCTCGGCCAGTGCGGTGAGTCAGCGCGGCGAAGCGATCGCCCAGCGCAGCGAGCGCGTGCGCGCGGTGGAAGAATTCCTGCGCCGCCGGCTGGCGGCCGCGTTGCCGATTGCGATGGGCATCGACCCGCAAAGCCAGCAACCGATGTTGTTCATCGGCGAGCCGCAGCGCATGCGTTTTGCCGCCGATGTACCGGATTATCTGGGCCGTGGCGGACCGTATCTGCATGACCTGTCGGTGGCCGGCGATGGCGAGCAGCGCAATCTGTTGATCGCATTGACCATGCTGCAGTCGGGCAAGTCGATCGAAGAGGGCACCACGCTGCCGCCGGAAACACTCGCCGAAGGCGTGCAGCACGTGAGCTTTCGTTATCGCGGCATGGATCCGCAAAGCGGCCGCCTGAGCGCGTGGTTGCCGCAGTGGGAATGGCACGACCGTCTGCCGCTGCTGGTGCGCATCGAGATTCGTAGCGGCAATGCCGCGTGGCCGCCGTTGGTGGTGGCATTGCCGCAGTCCAGCAACCCGGGAGCGGGGCAATGAGCCGCATGCGCGGTGCCGCGCTGGTGCTGGTGTTGTGGTTGATCGCCTTGCTCACCGCGATGATCGGCGCATTCGCGCTGACCGCGCGGGTGGAAGCACTGCAGGGCAGCATGCTGCGCAACGGCGCGCAGGCGCAGGAATATGCACGCTCCGGCCTGGAATACGCATTGTTTCGCTTGCAAAGTACCGACACGCAGGCGCGCTGGCGCGCAGACGGCCGGCGCTACCGTTGGCAGATGGACGATGCCACGGTGGAGATCCGCATTACCGACGAAAGCGGCAAGGTGGATTTGAATATGGCCGAGCCTGCATTGCTGGCGGGATTGGTGCGCGCAGTCGGTGGCGAGCAGGGCCGCGATGCGCGCATTGCCGGCGCCATCGTCGATTGGCGTGATGGCGACTCGTTGAGCCAGCCGGGCGGCGGCGCAGAAGATCGCGATTACGCCGATGCCGGGTTGCCGTACGGCGCAAAAGACGGCCCGTTCGAAACGCTGGGCGAGTTGCGCCTGGTGCTGGGCATGGATGGCGAGCTGTATCGCAAGCTGTTGCCCAACCTCACGCTGTACAGCGGCCGTTCGCGGCCTGAAGCGCGTTTTGCGCCCGGCCCGGTGTTGACCGCGATGGGGCTGGATGCGCGGCAATTGCTGGCCCAGCGTGATGCGCCGCCGGGTTTGCCGGGCAGCGAGGCGACGCTCGGTGGCTCTGACACTTATAGTATCGAGAGCCGGGCGCGACTGAGTCAGGGACGCGAGGCCGTATTGCGGGCGGTCGTGTCCATCAGTGCGTCCGCATTACCTGGGTCGGCCTATACCGTGTTGCGTTGGGAAGAGGGAGCAGCAGTGCAATGACCGCATGGCGGGATACCTTGGGTCGTATCGGCGTACGCGCCATGCCGGGAGCCGGAGGCTTCTGGCGTTGGTGGCAGCAATCGTTGCTGGCCTGGTTGCCGCAGCGCTGGCAATGGCAGTTGGGTCTGTCGCAGGCACGCCTGTTGTTGCAACCGGACGGCGACGCGCTGCAACTGCTGCGCCAGCGCGACCACAGCAGCGAGACCATCGCCAGCCTGCCGTGGCCGGTGCAGCCGCAGGAAGTCAATGCTCTGCTGCCCACCGCACTGGAGGGCTTGCCGCGGCATTGGTTGCTGCCGGCCGCGCACGCCTTGCGTCGTCCGTTGCGCCTGCCTGCCGCCGCCGCCGCGCGTTTGCAGGATGTGGCGCGTTTTGAAATCGATCGGCAAACCCCGTTCACCGCCGACCAGGTGTATTTCGACGCGCGCGTGCTCGATGTGCGCGAAGACGGCCAGCTCGATGCTGAACTGGTGGTGGTGCCGCGCCGCATGATTGATGGCCCGGACGGTGTGCCCGACGCATGGAGTAGCGCGTTGTCCGGCATCGATGTGACCGATGCGCATGGCCTGCCGTTAGGCGTGAACCTGCTGCCGCCGGCGCGTCGCCTGCGCCGCAGCGACCCGATGCAGCGCTGGAATCTGTTGCTCACCGCCGCCGCACTGGTGCTATTGGCAGTGGCCGGTTGGCTGCTGCTCGACAACCGCCGCCAGGCCGCCGACGACTTGCGTGCCAAGGTGCAGGCCAACGCCGCACGTGCGCGCCAGGTCGCTGCCGAACGCCAGCAATTGCTGGATCTGGTCGAAGGTGCCACCTTCTTCCAGCAGCAACGCGCCACCCGCCCCACCTCGGTGGAAATCTGGGACGAGCTGAGCCGGCGTCTTCCCGGCGGCACCTATCTGGAAAAATTCTCGGTCGAAGGCGGGCAATTGCAGTTGATCGGATTGAGCAACGAAGCGTCCTCGCTGGTGCGTCGTCTGGAAGGCTCGCCGCTGTGGCGCACGCCCTCGCTGACTGGCGTGCTGCAGAGCGATGCCGGTCGTAATGTGGACCGCTTCACCATCACCGCCGAGCTGGCCGGCCCCGATGCCAAGGAGGCGGCCGATGCCACGCAGCGTTAAGCGCGATCGCTGGATCGCTTTGGGCCTGTTGCTGCTGGTGATCGGCGTGGCCTATCTGGTGCTGGTGCACCCGTGGTTCACCCAGCCGATGATCGCGGTGCAGGACGACCTGCAAGCGCTGCGCGAGCGCGAGCTGCGCGTGCGCGTGCAATTGCAGCAGGCGCCGGAAGTGAGCAAACGGTTGCGTCAGGCGCGCCAGACCTTGGAAAGCCGCCCCGGCTTCTTGCCGGAAACGTCTGCCGAACTGGCCTCGGCCGGGTTGGTGCAGCGGCTGGAACGCGCGGTGGTGGAAGCCAGCCCCGGCAACCGCAGCTGCGCCATCAGCAACCGCTCGCCGTTGCAGCCGGAGAGCAAGGACCGCTTCACCCGCGTCGCGGTGCAGGTGCGCCTGCGTTGCGGCACCCCGGAACTGGCCTCGGTGCTGTACAGCCTGGAAAACGGCACGCCGCGCCTGTTCGTGGACAACCTCAACGTGATGGCGCAGCGCTACCAACTCTCGCCCAACGAAAGCGGCAACGGCCTGGATATCGCCTTCGAACTGGCCGGTTATCTGCGCCCGGGCGCCAGTGCAGCGCCGTTGAATACCGACGCTGCACCCGCCGCCCCAGACGCCGCGGAGGCCAGCAATGCGCCTTGACCTGATCGGGCTGCGCACCTGGCTGCTGGCCACCGTGGTCGGCTGGGCGCTGCTGGTGTGCGTGCTGGCGGTGGCCGGCCTGGGCAAGCGGGTGGAGCTGCTGCCCGACGACCCGGCGCTGGTGCAGCGCCTGCCCACCCTGCCGGCACCGGCGCCGGAGCGGCTGGGCGCGTTCGAGAAATATTCGGAAATCGCCGCGCATCCGGCCTTCGCCGAAGATCGCCTGCCGCATCCTTTCTTCCTGTCCGGCAACGACGGCAGCGGCGCCGCATCAACGGTGCGGCTGACCGGCGTGCTGCTGACGGACAACTTCAAGATGGCCACGCTGACCCTGGACCCGCATGATTCGGTGCGGGTCAAACTCGGCGGCGATGCGGTCAAGGGCTGGCGCCTGCTCGCACTGCAGCCGCGCAGCGCCACCATAGAAGGCCCGGGCGGCACCCAGACCCTGGAACTGCAGGTGTTCAACGGCCAGGGCGGGCAGCCGCCCACCGCCAATGCCGGCGCGCCGGCTGCACCCGGCGCCACGCCACCGTTACCATCGCCCGACGCCGCCGCGGTGCAGCCGCCGCAGCCCCAGCCTGCCACGCCTGCCCAGCAGCCCGGCGGGCAGGCACCGCCGACGGTGCCGCCGCAACGCAGCGACGGTGCCCAGGAAGCCCCACGTCCCTCCGACGATCAGATGCGTGCCATCCGCGAACGCATCGAAGCCCGACGCCGCCAGCTGCAACAGCAGCGCCAGAGCGGCTCAACCCCCGGTCAGACCCAATGAGTGAACGCATGACGCCGCGCCTGTTCCCCGTGTCCCTGCTGATTGGCCTGTTGGCCGGTTGTGCCACCACTCCGCCGCCGGACGTACGCCGCGACGCGCGCCTGGATCCGCAAGTCGGCGCTGCCGGCGCCACCCAGACTAGCGCCGAGCAAGCCGCCGACGGCAACACCAGCGCCAAGCCGGTGCCGGTGATCCGTCGCGGCAGCGGCAGCATGATCAACCAGAGCGCGGCCGCCGCGCCGTCGCCCACGCTGGGCATGGCCAGCAGCGGCAGCGCCACCTTCAATTTCGAAGGCGAATCGGTGCAGGCGGTGGTCAAGGCGATCCTGGGCGACATGCTCGGCCAGAACTACGTCATTGCCCCGGGCGTGCAAGGCACCGTGACCCTGGCCACGCCCAACCCGGTCTCGCCGGCGCAAGCCTTGAACCTGCTGGAAATGGTGCTGGGCTGGAACAACGCGCGCATGGTGTTCAACGGTGGCCGCTACAACATCGTGCCGGCCGACCAGGCACTCGCCGGCACCGTCGCACCCAGCACCGCATCGCCGTCGTCCGCGCGCGGTTTCGAGGTGCGCGTGGTGCCGTTGAAGTTCATCTCCGCCAGCGAAATGAAAAAGGTGTTGGAGCCGTACGCACGGCCCAACGCCATCGTCGGCACCGATAATTCGCGCAATGTGATCACCCTGGGCGGTACTCGCGCCGAGTTGGAAAACTATCTGCGCACCGTGCAGATCTTCGACGTGGATTGGCTGTCGGGCATGTCGGTGGGCGTGTTCCCGATCCAGTCCGGCAAGGCCGAAAAAGTCTCCGCCGATCTGGAAAAAGTCTTCGGCGAACAGAGCAAGACGCCCAGCGCCGGCATGTTCCGCTTCATGCCGCTGGAAAACGCCAACGCGGTGCTGGTGATCACCCCGCAGCCGCGCTATCTGGACCAGATCCAGCAGTGGCTGGACCGCATCGACAGCGCCGGCGGCGGCGTGCGATTGTTTTCGTACGAGTTGAAATACATCAAGGCCAAGGACCTGGCCGACCGCCTGTCGGAAGTGTTTGGCGGCGGGCGTGGCAATGGCAGTGACTCGAATGCATCGCTGGCCCCGGGTTCGGAAACCAGCGTACTCGGCGGCGTGGCCGGCAATCGCGACAGCAGCATGGGTGGCAGCTCCGGCACCACCGGCGGCAGCATCGGCGAAAGCAACGATGGCAGCTCCTCCGGCAGCAGCTTCGGCGGCAGCAGTGGCAGTGGCAGCAGCAGTGGTGGCCTGGGCAATGGCAGCTTGCAGTTGTCGCCGCGCAGCAACGGCAATGGTGCGGTGACGCTGGAGGTGTCCGGCGACAAGGTCGGTGTCTCGGCGGTAGCCGAAACCAATACCTTGCTGGTGCGCTCCACACCGCAGGCATGGACCTCGATCCGCGACGTCATCGAAAAGCTCGACGTGATGCCGATGCAGGTACATATCGAAGCGCAGGTGGCTGAGGTGAATTTGACCGGCGACCTCAGCTACGGCGTCAATTGGTATTTCGAAAACGCGGTGAGTGCTGCCACAGCGACCGGAGGTGCAGGTCTGCCACCGGCAGCGGGCCGTAACATCTGGGGCGACATAGCAGGGACGGTCACTAACAATGGTCTTGGCTGGACATTTCTTGGAAAGAATGCCGCTGCGGTCATCAGTGCGCTTGATCGTGTCACCAACGTGCGCCTGCTACAGACTCCATCGGTTTTCGTCCGCAACAATGCCGAAGCCACGCTCAACGTCGGCTCCCGTATCCCGATCAATTCCACATCGATCAACACGGGGCTGGGCAGCGACAGCAGCTTCTCATCGGTGCAGTACATCGATACCGGTGTGATCCTGAAGGTGCGTCCGCGTGTCACCAAAGACGGCATGGTGTTCCTGGACATCGTGCAGGAAATTAGCACCCCCGGCTCGCGTCCGGCAGCGTGTACTGCTGCTACCACCACGACAGTCAATAGCGCGGCTTGCAACGTCGATATCAATACGCGTCGGGTCAAAACCGAAGCTGCGGTACAAAGTGGCGACACCATGATGCTTGCCGGTTTGATCGACGACAGCACGACCGATACAAGCGACGGCGTACCGTTCCTGAGCAGGCTTCCGGTCGTCGGTGGGTTGTTCGGGACCAAGGGCAAGAACAACACACGCCGCGAAGTCATCGTGCTGATCACCCCGTCGATCGTGCGCAACCCGCAGGAAGCGCGCAATCTCACCGACGAATACGGTCAGAAGTTCAAGGCCATGGAGCCGCTGAAACCTAGCCAGAAGCCGCAGTGAGTGCGGTTCTGCCCGTCGTGCTGGTGCCGGTCGGCACCGACGACGAGGCCCTGGATGCCTGTCTGGGTGCACTGGATGCCGCCACGCCCGCCGGCACGCGGGTGTGGCTGGCTGACGACGCGCAGGCCGGCCCGCGCGGCCGCGCGGTGATCGCACACTGGTTGGCGCGCACACACCTGCAGGCGCATCACACCCGTCGTCAGCGCATGCTCGGCGAGGTGGCCCATCTGGACGAAATGCTCAGCGGCTGCGGCGATGCCGATGTGGTGGTGCTGGGTGTGGATGCCTGCCCGTTGCCGGGGTGGCTGAATCAGCTCAACGCCTGCTTTGCGCGCGATGCGGCGATTGCCACCGCCACGCCCTGGAGCAATGTGGGCGAAGCCTGCGGCTGGCCGCGACTGGGCGAACTCAACCCCATGCCCGCCGCGCCGGACCGGCTTGCCGCCGCCTGCGCCGCAATGCCACCGCTGCACCCGGAACTGCCCTCGGCCACCGGCCACGCGGTACTGCTGCGCGGCAGTGCGCGGCGCAAGGCCGGCGGTCTGGATGCCAGCAGTTACGGCTCGTGGTACGCCGCACTGGTGGATCTGAGCCTGCGCGTGGGCGGGCTGGGATGGCGCAATGTCCTGTGCGAAACCGCCTTCGTCGCCTCGCCGCACGAAGGCCGCCCGGCCGATGGCGACATGGATGCACTGGCCACCCGCTGGCCGGCCTGGCACGCACGCCTGGCCAACTTCCTGATGCACGATCCGTTGCGTGCACAGCGCGATCAACTCGCACAATTGCTGGCCGATCTACCGCCGCCGGATCCACAACGCAGGCTATTTGACGCGTAGAGCAGCTGCCAAAGCAGCATGCTCACCGCTAGGCGGGCGCAGCCGGTATTCGGTGCGGCATGTACCACGCGTACAGTGCGGTTCCTTGAGCGCTGTCCCTGCAAGCTGACGACTGCTCGCCGTGCGGTGAGTGCAGTGGTGTTATCGGCCGCATCCTGGTGGATTCGGTCGGAAGTCCAGATCAAACGCTGAGTGGGTCGAGGGCGCGGTGCCCTCGCCGCTTGCAGGACACGCCGTAAATCCGTCCGTGGAGGCTCGGTTGCGGCATCCATGCCGCCACACGGTCCCGCAATCGGCGAGGACACCGCACCAGAAAGTTTGCCGGCTGCTTTGTTGAAAACATGCACACCGACCATCTCCACTGGTCCTTGCCCGCCCACCGTCGCGGGACCTTACGCGGCATGGATGCCGCGTAAGAGCCTACACGGACGTACTTGCGGCGTGTCCTGCGAGGGTGGGCGGGCAAGGGCCCTGCAGCCAAGCCGCAGATCAGCCGCTCTGCAGTAGACTGGCATGACGTAGTTTTGTTAGTCGCCCTTAATAAGCCGACCGCGTCGGCGCCTCGGTGCGCACCACCACGTCCAATGCGTCGTGGCGCCAGGATTCGATATCCAGCTCCACCGCGCGGCCATCTTCGGCAAAGCTGACCCGCTGCAGCCGGAAGCACGGCGTGCCGGTGGTGGATTGCAGCAATATGGCTTGCGTGGCATCCAGCCCGGCTGGGTGCATCGAGACATGTGCGCGGCTCAGAAACAACCCGAGTTTCTGGTTGAACACGCTGGACAGCGAACCGGCCAGATCATGTTCCAGCAAACCAGGCGCCCAGGCGGCCAGCACCACGTTGGTTTCCAGCAATACCGCGCGGCGGTCGATCCAGCGCCGGCGTTGCAGCACGAAGACCTCTTCGTACGCTGTTTCCAAACGCAATGCCGCAGCGAACGCGGCACCGGCTGCCTGCCGAGTGGCACTCAGCAGCTCGGTGCGCGGCTTGCGCCCTTGCGCGGCCACGTACTGCATGAAACCGGCGATGCTGGTGGGGTCGTAGCGCACGCGCGGTGCACTGACGAACCACCCACGACGGTTCTCGCGGTAAATGCGGCCTTCGGCTTCCAGCTGCTGCAAGGCCTCGCGCAAGGTGATACGGGTACAGGCGAAGCGCTCTGCAAGCTCGCGCTCCACCGGCAGGCGCTGGTCCGGGCCCCATTCGCCGGCAGCGATCTGCGCGGAAATGATTTCCGTGATGGCGTGTTGGCGCGACACGCTCATGCGGCGATCCACCGATGACGGGTGCAGCGCATGTGCAAGGCAGTGTAATGAAAGAGATGCATGTTGCGATGGTAAAGAAGAACGCGCCCACAAACCGCACATGGCTCAGTCGATGCCTGCCGGGTTCTGTCTCTGTTGGGTGTTCCAGCTACGCCATCCATACACCGCCAGCAGCACGAAACCGGCGTAGAGCAGGGCAGTGGGGTATAGCGCTTTGCTGACGAACACGCCTATGTAAATGCAATCGAGCACGATCCACAGCACCCAGTTGGCGATGCGTTTGCGCGCGGCCCACACGCTGGCCACCAGGCTGAAGCTGGCAAGCGCCGCATCCAGCCACGGCAGCACAGCATCGGTGCGGTGATGCATGTAGGCGCCGAGCGCTGCGGCAAACAGTGCGCCGATGCCTAGCGACACCCACAGTTCCGCGTGCGGCATCGGTAACGGACGGATGCGTGTGTCTGCGGCGGTTCCGCGCTGCCAGTGCCACCAGCCGTACAGCTGGGTCAGCACGTAGACGCCTTGCAGCAGCATGTCCGAGTACAGCTTCCACTGATAGAACAGCCAGGCGTACAGCGCCACCGCCACGATGCCGACCGGCCAGCACCAGCGGATGCGCCGCGCGGTCAGCCAGACGCCCAGCAGGTTGATCACGACGGCGATGGATTCGAGCAGTGACATGCAAAGCCTGATGGAAAGTGGATCAGTGGCGGCAAGGGAGGAAGATGCGAATGCGACAGTGCGTGCAGACGGTGGAGGTCGTTCACTGCGCGAATTGCAGCTGCAGTGCACACCAGGGTCAGATCGCAGCTGCCCGCATGTCGCCAGAGAAAGACCCAAACCAACAACGCCGATGCTGTTCTCTTCCCGCGCCCACGGAGCAAGCTGCCCGCAGGGCGGATGGGGGAGCACGCTTTTTTAAAAATCCACCTGCACCGTCAATCGCGCAGTGCGCGGCGCGCCGGGAAACAGATACGCATCGCCCTGGTATTCACCGCTATCGCGCCAGTAGCGCTTGTCGAACACGTTGTCCACGTTCAAGCGCCAGGTCGTTGCCAAGCCGCCCAGTGCAGTGGCGTAGCGTGCGCCCAGATTGGCCACCGTGTAGGCCGGCACGCTGGCATTACCGAGGCGATCGGCGAACTTGCGCCCGCTGTATTGCACGCCTGCCAGCAGCGCCAAACCATCGACACCGGGCACGCTGTAGTCGGCCTGCACGCTGGCGCGCAGCTTGGGCACATTGATCGCCTGATGGCCTTCGTACTCGGCAATGTCGGTGTCTTCTGCACGTGAGCGGATCGCCGCAACGCTGGCGAAGATGCGGAGTTGTTCGGTGGCCGCGCCATCGGCCGACAGCTCCAGGCCGCGATTGTGCAGGCGGCCTTGTTGCACGTAGAGCAGGCCACCGTCGGCCTGCGGTTGGGTGAACTGGTAGGCCTGGCGGATGTCGAACAGTGCCGCGCCAAGACGCAGGCCATCGAGCTCGATCTTCGCGCCGGTTTCCAGCTGATACGCGTTGGTGGGCGGCAGGATTTCATCGGCATTGTCGGCAAACCATGGTGCGGCGCCGCCGGCTGCCAGGCTCTTGGCGTAGCTGGCATACAACGCCACCTGCTGCTGCGGCTTGAACAGCAGCGCCGCCTGCGGCAGCACTGCGTCCTTGCGCGTGCGTCGTTCCAGTAGCCCGTCGCGATCGAACGCGCGCTCGTCCAGCCGCACATAACGCGCGCCCAGCGACAGCTCCCATTGCGAACCGAAGCCAATCCGGTCGGCCAACACCAGGGCACGTTGACGGCTATCCAGGCGGCGTTGCTTCGGGTCCAGTGCCACGTCGGTTTGTGCAAACACCTCCGGGTCGCGCTCGATACTGCCGCTGCCGACAAATTCGTTGACCGAGCCGAAACGCTCGATGGTGCGGCGTAACCAATCGCCACCGATGCTCAGACGGTGATCCAGCATGCCGGTGACCAAATGGCCTTCCAATGTGGCGCGCACCTGATCGTGCACGCGGGTGTCGTCGGGGCTGCGGTAGTCGTAAACGTCGTACTCGCCCTGCGCGCTGAAGAAGTTGGGCGTGACGATGTCGGCGCAGCTGGCCGCGCCATAACAGCCCCAGGCAAAGGCCGAGAAATCGTTGATCACCGAGCGGCTGCGCGACGCCTCGGCAGTCGCGCGCCAGTTGTCGTTGAGTTGGTAGGCGTAACGCAGCTGCGCATTGAGCGAGTCCATCTCCACCGGCCGCGCCCACGGCTGGTAGCCGAGCAGGCGACGCACATCGATGTCGCGCGGCACCTGCGTGCCACCGAGTAGCTGATAGCCCGGCACCGAGCGCTGCTGCCGATGCTGGTACTCCACGTCCAGTTGCAGCAGCGATTGCGGGCTGATCTTCCAGTCGCCGGCCAGCGAGAGGAAATTGCGGTAGCCATCGGCATGGTCGACATAACTGTTGATGTCTTCGCGCGCGGCATTGACGCGCACACCCAGCGTGCGCTCGGCGTCGAACCAGTCGCCCAGATCGGCCGCGACATAGCGCGAGCCCTGCTCGTCGGTGCCCAGGGTCACGCTGCGCACATGCTCGGGCCGCTTGGTGCGGTAGTCGATCAACCCGGCCGGTTCGTTGACTCCAGATTGGAGGCCGGCCAGGCCTTTGAGCAGTTGCACCTGCTGCTTGTTTTCCAGCGCAATGGATTGCTCGCCCACCGCGCTCAGGCCATTGATGCGGTAACTGTTGGCGGCGTTGAGCGAATAGCCACGCACCACGAAGTTTTCGTAGTAGCCGATCGGCGCATACGCATCGCCTGCGGAGGCATCGGCGCGCAAGACCTCGCTGAGCACGCGTGCCTGACGATCGAGCAATTGCTGGCGATCGAACACCGCGATCGAGGCCGGTGCATCCAGCAGGCGCGTGGCACCGAATCCGGTCAATGCAGTGTTTGCATCAGCACGCTCGCCACGCACGTTGATTGCGTCCAGTTCGACCGCTGCGTCGTCGGGTTGCTGCTGCGCCAACGCCGGTGTTGCGATACACAGCGCCAGTGCAAGCGCGAGCGGGCAGCGAGAGAGCAGGGTGGTGGGGGACACAGGCATGCGCAAGACTCGAAAAGAAGAAAGAAAAACGCTCATGGCAAACGGCGCGCACGTGCGTGCAGGTGTTCGATCAGACGCTGGCCATCGGCACTGGCAAACCAGTCCGCGTGGCCAAGCAGATAACGGTGATAGGCGATGTCGGCGTTGCCGGCCGAGCGGGTGATGCCGGCGAAGTATTCGATCTCGCTCAAGGCGAAATCGGCATGCACGATCGGCAGCAAGGCGGCGAGCAGGCGCAGTTGCGCAGCGTCCAGTGGACAGTGCTGTGCGTACCCGTCCAGCAGTGCGTCGAGTTGGTCCAGCTGCGGTTGCGCGCGCTGCCCGTTGTCCAGATTCAGCCACGGAATCAGATTGCGTTCGATCGCGGTGGCCAGATCAAATAACGCAAAACTGCGATCGCACAGGCCGAAGTCGAATACCGCGCTGACCTCGGTGTCCCCGTCCTGCGTGCGCCACAACAGGTTGGAGGCATGCCAGTCGCCATGCGTCCACAGCGGCGGCATCGCCCCCGGTGCCGACAACAACGGCCATGCCTGTGCGTGCCAGGGCAGCAGATGTGCGGCCAGATCGCTGCGCCACGGACGCTGTTGAAAATCGGCGGCCAGGCCAGGACGCGACAACAGTGCCTGTTCCAGCGCCTGGATCGGGTCTGCCTGCGCAAACACGCTGAAGTTGGCGACCAGTACGCTGGTGTCGCGCGGCGGCGCGTCGAATCCCTGTGCTGCCAGATGCAGGCGTGCCAAGGCGGCACCGGCTGCGAACGCATGCTGGTCGCTGTGAAACGCGGTCCACGACAACGCATCGCGGTACAGATCGTCCCCGGCGCCGACGCGTTGCACTTCGTAGACCCAATCGCCTTGCGTCAATGCGGTGCGGCCCTGGGCATCGTGCAGCACCTCGACCACCGGCGCGCCGGCCCAGCGCAGATGCGCCATGAAGACGTGTTCCTCGCGCAGCGCAGCGACCGTGCGCACGCGGCAGTGGTGACGTTTGACGATCAGCGTGCCGGTTGCGGTGTCCACGCATGCAGCGGCGGAAAAGGGGCGTGCGCTATGCCAGCGGATCACCTCGCCACCGGCGTGGCCGGACACGCGCTGCAACACGCGATGGATCTCGTCGGCGGTCAGCATCGGCCAGTCTGGCAGCGCCAATTCCAGGCTCATGCCATGCACCTGATGCTCGGTGCTCATGGGCACACGCTCGGCAAGAGAGCGCTGACAGGAAGCGTCAGTGGTATAGACCAAAAGAGCGGGGCCGATGCACCAGACCCGGCGCGCACGCCAGCAACGACACAGACGGCGCTGCCAGGCCGTCGTTGCATCGCGCGCGCCATCAGGCGGTCGCGACGCATGGATTGATAAGGCAGCGCAACACCGAAAGGTCGCTGGCCGTCATCTCATGGATCAGGTGTAGGGGGTGCGCCGCAGGCGGCGCTACCGAAAACCGCCTGGCGGCTTTCGGGCGCGCAGTATGCCTGCTCAAGCAGGCGGCCGTCATGCCGGCCTTGCAGGAGCGGCGGCAGCGACGACGGCGATGGAGATGGCAATGGCGCTGCGCGGCCTTGGCACGGGATAATTGCCGGATGACACCTGTCCAGATCGCCGCCGTTGTCGTTACCTATCAGAGCAGCAGCACCATCGATGCCTGCCTGTCGCGGTTGCGCGCGGCCGAGGGCATCAGCGAAATCCGGGTGGTCGACAACGCGTCCAGCGACGACACCCTGGAGGTCGTGCAGCGGCATGCGCTGGCCGATGCGCGGGTGCATTTCATCGCCAATCCCGACAACCCCGGCTTTGCGACCGCCTGCAATCAAGGCGCCCGCGACTCGCAAGCGCCCTGGCTGGTCTTCATCAACCCGGACCTGATGGTCGAACCCGACACCCTGGTGCAGCTGCGCGCACGCGCGGTCGGGCACCCGGCGGTGCTGTTGGGCGTGGAACAGGTGGACGAACAGGGGCAGCCGGATGCCGCAGTGCGCCGCCGCGATCCGGACTTTGCCGCGATGCTGCGCGCGCCGCGTGCCGCCGCCCAGTTGGCGGTGCCAGCCGACCCGGCGCTGGCGCTGCAGCCTGTGGACGCCATTTCCGGGGCCTTGATGCTGATGCAACGCAGCCTGTTCGACCGACTCGACGGCTGGGATGGTGACTACCGCCTGCACGCCGAAGATCTGGACCTGTGCCGGCGCGCGCGCCAGGCCGGTGCGCTGGTCGCGGTGGCCAACGATCTGCAGGTGGTGCACGTGCGCGGCGTCTCCAGCCGGGCGCGGCCGTTCTTCGTCGAATGGCATAAGCACCGCGGGTTGTGGCGCTATTTCCGCAAGTTCGAGGCCGGTCAACGCGGGCTTGCGACCCGGCTCGGCGTCTGGCTTGCCATTTGGACCCACGCCGCCGTGCAGGTACCGCGTTTGTTGCAAAAGAGATGAGTTCGCCAGTGTTAAATTTGTGATAAATCAGTGATGGCGGCAGGCCGAAACTGTGATACGTTTCGCCTAGAAGTGTGATCAATCCCTAGCTTCCTGTCCCTTCCGGGTCCCCCATCAGGAATCGTACAAATGTCTTTACAGAACGACCCGCGCTTGCGGGTACGTCAGTCGTGCCTCGCCTTGCCGCACTCCGGCTCGGCTGCTTTACAGCCGCGCCTCACTCGCAACCTCCGCCGTTTGCCGCTGGCATCTGCCTCGGCGCTTGCGCTGGGCTGTGCGCTGGCCGCGTTGCCAGGCACGGCGTTGGCCGGTGCCTGGACCCAGCCGCAGGGCGACACGCTGGTGATCGTCAAGGCGCTGCATAGCGATGGCCGTGGCTGGTTCGACGATAGCCATCACCGCACCACCTTCGGTGACGGCCAACAATTCGATGGAAACGGGCGTAGCCGCCAGGACCAGCTGAATGTCTACGTCGAGCATGGTCTGACCGACAAGCTCAGCTTTATCGGCAATTTCTATTTCACCGACGTCGGTTTCAGCAATTACGACACTGTCAACGGTCGGCAGCAAACCAGCACCACCGGTCTTGCCGATCAGGAAATCGGCCTGCGCTACGCGCTGCCGAGCGCGCAGGACGATGTCTGGCGCAGTTCGGTGCAGGCGTTGGTCAGCATCCCGGCCTATGGCCGCAGCAAGACCTACCATCCCACTCCGGTTCCCGGCGCAAACTCCGATCCTGCGCTCGGCCTTGGCGACTATGGCCTGGAGCTGCGTTACAGCCGTGGGCGTGGTTACACGCTGGGCGGGCGTAACGGTTACGTCGATCTGGGCGGCGCAGTGCGCCTGCGCGGTAGCGCTGCCTCCGACGAAGTGCGGGTGGACGCGTCCACCGGTCTGAGCCTGACCCCGAGCTGGTTGTTGCTCGGCGAAGTCAATGTGATCCAGGGTCTGGGCAACGGGCGTAACAACGCCAATGTTGTTACCGATCTGGCCACGGGTAATGGCTACGTCGCCACCGGCACCAACTACGACCTCACCAAGCTGCAGCTGTCCACGCTGTACACCGCGCCCGGCGGCAGCCAGTGGCAGGTGGGGTACCAGCAGCCGGTGATGGGCCGCAACACCGCTGCTGCAGGCGGGCCATTCGTGGCCGCCTGGTGGCGGTTCTAAGGACACATGACAATGACGGTCACCTGCGAAATGGAAGCGCTGGGACGGGCACCGGACATCGGCCGCGAACGCGGTCTGTTGGGTCGCGCGCTGGTCACGGCAGGCGTCATCACTGACGAACAGCTGCGCTCGGCGCTGGCCTTGCAGCAACGCTGGAACTCGCGTCTGGGCGATGTGATCCTGGCCCAGCGCGGCGTGCCGGCGCAGCGGTTCTACGCCATCGTCGCCGCGCACTTCGGTCTTGAGTTCATCGACTTGGTGCAGCAGCCGCCGGATCCGGACCTGCTCACCCCCGGCGATCTGGAAAGCTATGCGCAGCGTCTGCTGTTGCCGTGGCGGCGCGAAGACGGCGTGCTGGTGCTGGCGGTGGCCGATCCCGACCCGGCGCTGTTTGCCTGGGCGCGCGCGCACTACGGCGAAGAGGTGCGGTTTGTCGGTACTGCCAAGTTCGACATCATCTGGAGCCTGCAGCGCTACGCCGACGAGCAGCTCACCGACAACGCACTGAACCTGCTCGCCGCGCATGCGCCGACCTATTCGGCACGCCAGGTGGTGACGCGCGGACAGAAGTTCACGCTATGGGCGATCGCTGCGGTGCTGGTCACAGCGCTCGTGCTGTTCCCGGTGCCGGCGTTGATCACGGTCAACGTGCTGGTGGCGCTCGGGTTCCTTGCGACGTTCGGACTGAAGCTGCTGCTGGTGTGGTTCGGCTCGCGCCACCGCATCGACATCAAGGTCACCGAGGACGAAGTGGCCGCGCTGCGCGACGACGACCTGCCGGTCTATACCGTGCTGGTGCCGATGTACAAGGAGCCGGAAGTCCTGCCGATTCTGGCCAACGCGCTGCGCAAGCTGGATTATCCGATCAGCAAGCTCGACGTGAAGCTGGTACTGGAAGCAGACGACTTCGACACCATCGATGCGGCCAAGAAACTCGGCCTGGAAGCGTTCTTCGAAATCATCCGGGTGCCGCCGTCGCAGCCCAAGACCAAACCCAAGGCCTGCAACTACGCGCTGCATTTTGCGCGTGGCGAGCTGCTCACCATCTACGACGCCGAAGACAAGCCCGAGCCGGATCAGCTCAAGCGTGTGGTGGCGGCATTCCGCAAGGCCGAAAAGGATGTGGTGTGCATCCAGGCGCGCCTGAACTACTACAACGCCGACGAGAACTGGCTGACGCGGATGTTCACGCTGGAGTACACGCTCTGGTTCGACTTCTACCTGCCGGCGCTGGAATACCTGCGCATCCCGATTCCGCTGGGCGGCACCTCCAATCACTTCCGTCTGGATGTGTTGCGCCAGGTGCGCGCATGGGATCCGTACAACGTCACCGAAGACGCCGATCTGGGCGTGCGGCTGATCCAGAACGGGTATCGCGTCAACGTGGTGAACTCCACCACGTTCGAAGAAGCCAACGTCAGCATTCCCAACTGGATCCGGCAGCGTTCGCGCTGGCTCAAGGGTTATATGCAGACCTGGCTGGTGCACATGCGCGACCCGGTGCATCTGTATCGCAGCACCGGGTTCAAGGGCTTCTGGGGCTTTCAGTTCTTCATCGGCGGCGGCTTCTTTACCGCGCTGGGCGTGCCGGTGTTGTGGGCCTTGTATCTGGTCTGGGCGGTCACCGGAACAAACGCGTTCGAGCGCTTCTTCCCGCCGTGGCTGGCCACCATCTCGCTGGTCAATCTGTTATTGGCCAACGCGTTTTTCATCTACATCACGCTGGTGGCTGCGTTCAAGCGCGACTACTTCAAGCTGGCGCCTTACGCGCTGACGGTGCCGTTCTATTGGGCGTTGCAGTCGATCGCCGCTTACAAGGGTCTCTGGCAGCTGATCCACAATCCGTTCTATTGGGAGAAGACCACTCATGGCCTCAGCAAGCATTCGGAAAACGAGCGTCGCGCCGCACTCGACGAGTGAATCGGTCACACCGCGTCGCGACAGCGGGCTACCAGCGTTTCTGGTCGCCGTGGTGGCGTTGTCGCTGCTGAGCCAGCCGTTGTTGGTGCAGTCGGTGGGCACGGCCGCACCGGCGATGGCGCCGGGTGCAGGCTTGCCGGCGACCGGGCTGTTGTCGTGGGCGATCGATCTTGGGCTGCACAGCTGGAACCTGCCGTTCCAGGTGTGGCCGTTCGTGGCGGTGGCTGCCAATGCGCTGTTCCTGTCGCTGCTGTGGCGCGATCTGGCCGGCGTGTTCGGACGCGGCTGGGCCAGCGGATTGACTCTGCTGGTGGGCTGCAATCCGATGTTCCTGCTGCCGATCGCCGCAGGTGGTAGCCAGGCGGTGGGCCTGCTCGCGTTCTATGGCTTGTGCCGCACCCTGCGGCGCTTGCAGACGCCGGTTGAGGCCTTCACTTACCTGCGTATCGCCGGTTGGTTGTGCATCCTACTGTGCCTGGATCTGCAGACCCTGGCGCTGTCGACGATGGTGGCGCCGTGGCTGCTGCTGGTGATGCCGCCGCAGATGCTGCGCAAGGCGCCGGGCTCGTTCTATCTGGTGTGCTATTTGCCGTTCGCGTTTCTGGTGGGCATGTGGGCCTACGTCAATCTGACCGTGTTCAATGCGCCGTGGCCGACGCTGTCCAGCATCGCGCAGGGTGCGCATCCACTGCCGTTGCCCTTGGCGGAGCATGCAGAAGGCTGGTTGCCGGCCGTGCGTTGGGGCGTGGCGGCGGCGGTGTGCTTCCCGATCCTGGCGTTGCTGGCACGCAGCCGTAGTGGCGCGCTCACGCGCGGCGTGGTGGCCAGTGCCGGCACGGTGGTCTGTGCGGCGGCGTTGTCGTTCGCCTTCGGCTGGGCCGGCTTCGATGCCTTGTTGCTGCTGTGGGTGCCGGCGGCGTTGTTGTTGCGCGCGCTGCGCGCCGATCAGCGCAGCCAGGCGGCTGGCTTGTTGTTGCTTGGCCTGGTCGGTGCGGCGTGGGTGCAGCCGCAGGGCTGGGGTAGCTGGCTGCGTGCAGCGCCTGCCGATGCGCAGTCGCTGTTGCAGGGCGAGGCGCTGGTGATGGCCGCGCCGGTGTCGCTACCGGCGAGTCGCACAGTGGCGCCTGCAGCAGCGAATGCCGCTGTGGTGCAGCCGGCAGATGCCGCCATGGCTAAGGTTGATGCCACTGCGGCAACGCGTGTTGCTGCCGATGGCGCGTCGTCCGGCGCTGCGACGGACACGGTCGTGCAGCCGGGCAAGCGCACGGCAACTCTGGGTGCAACGGAGTGCGCGCATCCTACGACACCGTTGACCAGCGAGGCCTCTGCCGCATGTTCAAACGCGTTCTAAGTAGCGTGTTGTTGGCCGGCGTGTGCATGCTGGCAACCGGATGCAACGCGGACGCATCGACGTGGATGGGCGCCAACGTCAAGGTGTCGGCGAATGCGCCGTGGGAGAGCGCGTCTGCGGCGCAGTCGCTGGACGCGCTGGCCAAGACCGGTGCCAGCAAGGCGCTGCTGGTGGCGTTTGTGTGGCAGGCCAATCCGCAGTCCAACGACCCGGTACTCGGCAGCGACAGCAGTGTGGAAGCCATGCGCGCCGCATTGCGCCAAAGCCACCGCGCCGGGTTGCAAACCACGCTCAAGGTGCATGTGTGGATTCCGGGCCATTGGGCGGGCGATACAGAGCCTACCGATCAGGCGGCCTGGTTTGCCGCGTATCAGAACGCGCTGTTGCCGCTGGCCAGACTGGCCGAAGACGAACACGCCGAAGCGCTGGTGATCGGCACCGAATTGCGCAAGCTGCAGGACGCGCCGCAATGGCCCGGCCTGGTGGCGGAAGTCCGCAAGGTCTATCGCGGCAAAGTGTTGTACGTGGCCGACGGCATGGAGCATGCCGAGAGCTTCCGCTACTGGGCGTTGTTCGATGCGGTGGGCACCAGCCTGTATCCGCGTCTGTCCGACGCGGCCGCCACGCGCACGGCAGAGATGAACGCCGCTGCGCAGCGCCTGCAGCAGCTGGGACAACGCGTGGGCAAACCGGTGTGGGTGGCCGAGTTGGGCCTGCGCTCTGCACGCGGCAGCCTGGCCGCGCCCTGGGAAAGCCCCGAACAACGTGCCGCCGCGGTCGATACGCGGCTGCAACTGCAGGTGTTGCAGCAGTGGCGCAAGGTGCTGCAGGCGCATGGCGTGGAAGGCATCGCGCTGTGGTGCTGGTACACCGATCCCAAGGCCGGCGGGCCGGGCGATAGCGACTTCACCGTGCAGGGCAAGCCGGCGCAGCAGGTGCTGGCGCGCTGAGCGCCATTGCCTAGGTATCGCCGATGTAGTTCGCCCAGCGCACTGCCGCTGCGCTGCCCTTGCAGCGCGGCGGCGCCCAGGGCATCGGATTGGCTTGCACGCAGCGCGATCGCCGCTACGGGCATAATCCGGCGGCATGATCATCCACTCGCTGCTCGACACCGACCTGTATAAATTCACCATGATGCAGGCGGTGCTGCATCAACACCCGGCCGCGCAGGTCGACTACCGCTTCAAGTGCCGCACGCCCGGTGTGGATCTGGCGCAGTTCATCGAGGAGATCTCGCGCGAGATCGATGCGTTGTGCCGGTTGCGGCTACGCGAGGACGAAGTGGCGTACCTGCGCAGCCTGCGCTTCATCAAGCCGGATTTTGCCGACTTCCTGGCGCTGTTTCATCTGGATCGCAAGTATCTGCAGCTGTCGGCCTCGACCACCCATCCGGGCGAGATCGAGCTGACCATCCGTGGCCCGTGGTTGCACACCATCCTGTTCGAAGTGCCGTTGCTGGCGATCATCAACGAGGTGTGGTTCCGCAACACCTCCGAGCCGGATTTCGAGCAAGGCCGCAGCCGCCTGCGCGAGAAGGTGAGCAGCCTGCGCAGCATGCCGGCCGGCTGCAAGATCGCCGACTACGGTACCCGTCGCCGCTATTCGCAGCAGTGGCACGGCGAGTTGCTGCCGTTGCTGCGCGACGGCCTGGGCGAACAGTTCGTCGGCACCAGCAACGTCTATTTCGCCAAGCACTACGGCCTGACCCCGCTGGGCACGATGGCGCACGAGTATCTGCAGGCCTTCCAGGCGCTGGGGCCGCGGCTGCGCGATTCGCAGGTGGCGGCGCTGGAATCGTGGGCGCGCGAGTACCGCGGCGATCTGGGTATCGCGTTGTCCGATGTGGTCGGGCTGGACGCGTTTCTGCGCGATTTCGACCTGTATTTCTGCAAGTTGTTCGACGGCATGCGCCATGATTCGGGCGACCCGTTCGACTGGGGCGAGCGGGTCATCGCGCACTTCCAGGCGCACCGCATCGACCCCGCGACCAAAGTGCTGGTGTTCAGCGATGGCCTCAACATCGACAAGGTGATGCGGCTGTACGCGCACTTCCACACCCGCTGCCGGCTGGCGTTCGGCGTGGGCACCAGCCTCACCAACGACCTGGGGCCGACGCCGCTGCAGATCGTGATCAAGATGGTCCGCTGCAATGGCCAGCCGGTGGCAAAGCTCAGCGATTCGCCCGGCAAGAGCATGTGCGACGACCCCGGCTACCTGCGCTATCTGCGCGATGTGTTCGGGCTGCCGCCGGTACCGGAATCAGCGTGATGCAGATAAACGAACGGCGCCTTTCGGCGCCGCTCGCATCACATGCAGTGACTCTTGCTGTTTACGGACGCACCTTGGTGGCGCAGACGAACACCGACGCCTGTTGCACGCGGCTGATGGCGCCCTGGTTCTGCAATTCGCGCGCGTGCTCGTCCATGCAGGTCAGGTAACCGAGACGGTTGCCCGCGTTCTGCGTCTTGCACAGGCTGCTTTCGGCCGAGATGTTCGCGCCGGGAATCAATCCGCCGGTCTCCAGCGTCGGCACCAGCGTGTTGCAGCTGCCGAGCTTGGCCAGCCCTCGGTTCAAGGTCCACCCGATATCGGCAAACATCGCCGGGGTCAGGTCGATGTTCAAATGCGCCTGCACTTCCGGCGTATCGAACGGTTCCATCAACGCGTTCGGCTGCAGGTCGGTATCGAAGTGCGAGAACGTCGAACCACCGGCCACCACGCTGGGGGCGTACAAGCGTGTACGGCCTTCGCTGTCGGTGCCCTGCAACAGCTCGGGATCTTCGTACAACGCCGCGACCACTGCGGTGCTGCTCTTCAGACGCGCACCATCGGCCTGCGACACCATGATCGCCGGGATGGTGATGTCGGTGATCGGCGGCGCGGCATTGCCCATGGTCTGCACGCCCGCTGCGTTGTTGGCGACGATCACGCCCACCGCGCCGTTGAGCTGGGCATTCTTGACCTTGATCGCGAACGCGCAGGTGCCACGGTCGATCAGTGCCACCTTGCCGGCCACAGCGGCCGCATTGGCGAACGGCGTCTCGCAGCCATCGCCGGCCGACGGTGCCGCCACGCCATCGTTGACCGTCACCACCGACTTGGCCGGGAAATTGGCCGCACTGGCCAGCGGCCCGAAGCTGGCAAAGCCCACTTCGTACTTGCCGGCTGCGCTGGCCGGTGCGGTCACCCGCAGCAAGGTGCGCGGATCCAGGATCAACGCCGCCTCGCGGTTGACGCGCGTGCCGGCCCACACCGTACGACCCGGTGTGCGCATCGCTTCTGCACGCAATGCGTTGGTCATGGTGGGGTCGTCGAACCGCTTGTTCTGCACGTTGTCGTAGGCTTGCGCGGTGTAGACGTCGGTCAGGCCGGTGCCCGAGCCGAGCACACCGGTGGTCTTGTTGAGGAAGCCCGCCGCTCCCAGGCCGTGGCCGATCTCATGCATCACCACGTTGAGGAAGTTGATCTGGCCTTCGGGCGTCTTGCCGTCCAGACCCAGGTACCAGCCCGAGCCGGCCAGGCAATCTTCCTTGCCCAGGTCGCCGTTGAATTGCGAAAACACGTCGGCCGGATCGTTCGGATCGGGCACCAGATCCTGCCCGGCGATCGCATCGCCCAACGCGGACGGATACAGCGTATTGGGCTTGGAACCGGGGAAATCGTTGACGATCCAATTCGGGCCGGCCTGACCCAGCGTGCCGCCGGTGGCGGTACAGGTCAGCCGCGCGAACGAGGCATACACCTTGATCTCGACGTTGCTCTGCAGCACCGCACCCCACAGGTCCATGGCGTACTGGTAGGCGATGCGGCGCTGTTCGCCCACCGAGCGCCCGGGATTGCCACCCAATGGCGCTGCGGTGGTGGGATCGTTCAAGCCGACGCTGGTGCCGGCATCGCCATTGATCAGCGTGACGTTGGCGGCGCTTGCGTGCAGCGGCGCGATGGCGGCGGCCACGGCCAGAGACAACAGCAACAAGGGCTTATTCATGCGGCAGCGCTCCGTGCTCGGCGTGGGCGGGTTGGGTGTCGGCGTCGTTGCTGTGTTCGATGACGATGCGGCCATCGGCCTGACGGGTCGCGGCCAGCGAACTCATCTGCGTGGCCGGCAATTTGCGCGCCACGGTGCCGTTGGGCAGGCGTCGCTCGGTTGCGCGCGCGGCGGCTTCGGTCTGCGGAACCGTGGTGCGGGCAGCACTGCTGCGGGCCGACGACGCAGCCTGCTGATCCAGCGCCGCGCTCTCGGCGTCGGTCAGCGGGCGCAGCTTGCCGGTGGCGAGGTCGATACCGACCTTGGAACTGCTGGTTGCGGCCTCCTGCGCGACGGCCAGGGCCGGCAGGCAGACAACACACAACACGCCGGACAGCATCCATCCGGGCTTGCGAAAGCTCATCATCGTTGGGGTTTCCTT
Source organism: Xanthomonas sp. NCPPB 2933 (assembly GCF_056725225.1). NCBI lineage: Bacteria > Pseudomonadati > Pseudomonadota > Gammaproteobacteria > Lysobacterales > Lysobacteraceae > Xanthomonas > Xanthomonas sp. NCPPB 2933. Next base: position 4,473,107 of record NZ_CM161518.1, on the reverse strand, counting down.
GAGTCCAACAGGGGAAAAGGGATGCCGTGCAGACACCGGCATTCGGGGGATCCTTCCGTTTCAGTCTGTTCATGACTGAATCATGAATCCGTGACTTGTGTCAATCTTTTGACATGCAAGCCACTGAATGCGAAGCGGTGACCTGAAACAGTCAGTCAGTCGCTTGCCATGGGATATTTTTTGGATAACTCAGCAGCGGCCGGGCCCGGATTGGTCGGATTTTTGACGCGAACCGAGTGCTGGGCGGCTGGTGTGCGGCTGATGAACAGCAAGCCGGCTTTGGTCCGTGCAACGCCTCGCATCGACAACGCTGTCTCCTTCACTCCGGCAGCAGGCCAAGGCTCCGACAGCTGATTCCTTCTCCCATCGGGAGAAGGTGCCCCGAAGGGGCGGATGAGGGTACGAGCGAAGCCCGTCTCTGCCGGAGAAGGAAACCGAGCCGGGCAGCCAACTGAGATCAAAACGCGAAGTGCCAACGCAGCGGTATCCGATGTCCCAGCTGCGAATCCGCCAATCCCCAATCCCCAATCCCCAATCCCCAATCCCGAACCTCACCTACGCCTACCGAACAGGTCCTAAAATCCCGTCACGTTTTTCGGGAGCAGCTAGATGATTCGCGAGATTATCCGCATGGGCGACAAACGCCTGCTGCGCGTGGCGCCACCGGTCACCAACCTGGGCAGCGCCGAGCTGCACACCTTGGTGGCCGATATGTTCGAGACCATGGACGATGCGCGCGGTGTGGGTCTGGCCGCACCGCAGATCGCGGTGGATCTGCAATTGATGGTGTTCGGTTTCGAGGCCAGCGAGCGTTACCCCGAAGCGCCGACGGTGCCGCGCACCGCATTGGCGAATGCGCAGATCGAACCGCTGTCGGAGGAGATGGAAAACGGCTGGGAAGGCTGCCTGTCCATTCCCGGATTGCGCGCGGTGATTCCACGCTATCGCTTCATTCGCTATCGCGGCTTTGCGCCGGATGGCAGCCCGATCGAACGCGAGGCCGAAGGTTTCCACGCGCGCGTGGTGCAGCACGAATACGATCACCTGGTCGGCCGCCTGTATCCCTCGCGCATCGAAAACTTCGACACCTTTGGCTTCGAAGACGTGCTGTCTTACGAGCTGTGACGCAGCGACCAACGTGCGCTTCATCCTCGACGACGCGGTTCGTCGACGCGATACGCAACTGCACTCCGCACGTAAAAAGGGCGCCTTTCGGCGCCCTTAGTCTTACGAGTGGCTGACAAAACGTAGCGAGCAGTCGCCTGGCGGCGAGCGCAGCAGTTTTGTTGGCCGCTCTTGCTTACTTCAGCGCCTTGAAGCGCAGACGCTTGGGACCGGCGTCGTCGCCCATGCGGCGCTTCTTGTCTTCTTCGTACTCGCGGTAGTTGCCCTGGAAGAACTCCACATGCGAGTCGCCTTCGAAGGCGATGATGTGCGTGGCGATGCGATCCAGGAACCAGCGATCATGCGAAATCACGAAGGTGTTGCCGGGGAATTCCAGCAACGCATCTTCCAGCGCACGCAGGGTTTCGATGTCCAGGTCGTTGGACGGTTCGTCGAGCAGCAGCACGTTGCCGCCCTGCAACAGCGTCTTGGCCATGTGCAGACGACCGCGTTCACCACCGGACAACGAGCCGACCATCTTCTGCTGGTCCTGGCCCTTGAAGTTGAAGCGGCCGATGTAGGCGCGCGACTGGATCTCCACGCCGTTGATGTTGAGGATGTCCAGGCCGCCAGCGATTTCCTGGAACACGTTGTGGTTGCCTTCCAGCTTGTCGCGGCTCTGGTCCACGTAGGCCAGCTTCACGGTCGGCCCGAGCACGATCTCGCCCGAATCCGGGGTCTCCATGCCGGTGATCATCTTGAACAGGGTCGACTTACCGGCACCATTGGGGCCGATGATGCCGACGATCGCGCCACCGGGCACCAGGAAGCTCAGATTGTCGATCAGCAGGCGGTCGCCGAACTTCTTGGTGACGTTCTTGAACTCGAGCACCGCATTGCCCAGGCGCTCGCCCGGCGGAATGAAGATCTCGTTGGTCTCGTTGCGGCGCTGGTAATCCACCGACTGCAGTTCTTCCAGCCGGGCCAGACGCGCCTTGCCCTTGGTGCGCCCGCCCTTGGCGTTTTGCCGCGACCATTCCAGTTCCTTCTGGATCGCCTTCTGGCGTGACTTTTCCTGGTTGTCTTCCTGCTTGAGGCGCTCGTCCTTCTGGGTCAGCCAGTCGGTGTAGTTGCCCTTCCACGGGATGCCGCGGCCGCGGTCCAGTTCCAGGATCCACTCGGCGGCGTTGTCCAGGAAATAGCGATCATGCGTCACCGCCACCACGGTGCCGGTGTAGCGCGCCAGGAACTGTTCCAGCCATTCGACCGATTCGGCGTCCAGATGGTTGGTCGGTTCGTCGAGCAGCAGCATGTCCGGCTTCTGCAGCAGCAGGCGGCACAACGCCACGCGGCGCTTTTCGCCACCGGACAGTGGGCCGATCAGCGCTTCCCACGGCGGCAGACGCAGCGCGTCGGCGGCCACTTCCAACTGCTGTTCGACCATGTGCGCATCGCCGGCAGCCAGGATGGCTTCCAGGCGCTGCTGCTCGGCGGCCAGCTTGTCGAAGTCGGCGCCTTCTTCGGCGTAGGCTTCATAGATCTTGTCCAGCGCGGCCTGGGCCTGCAGCACTTCGCCGACGCCTTCTTCCACCGCCTGACGCACGGTGTGCTCGGGGTTGAGTTCGGGCTCCTGCGCCAGATAACCGACCTTGATGCCGGCCTGCGGGCGCGCTTCGCCGCTGAAATCGGTGTCCACGCCGGCCATGATCTTCAGCACGGTCGATTTACCCGAGCCGTTCAGGCCGAGCAGGCCGATCTTGGCGCCCGGGAAGAACGACAGCGAGATGTCCTTGATGATCTGGCGCTTCGGCGGCACCGTCTTGCTGACGCCGTTCATGGTGTAAATGTATTGCGACATGGGGACTCCGTGGACGCAGGCAGCCCGCCGGCCGAGGCCGGAGGCAGCGGAAAAGGGATTGCGCCGATTATACGGGCAAGTGCCTTGGCACGCGGGAGCAGGGTTGCGGCTAAACGGCAGCTTACTTGTCACCTGAATGGGCGTTTTCGTAACCGATTCCAGCAAGAAAGCGTTAAGGCGCCGGGCGCATTAATGCAGTTGCGACATCGCAAACAGGAGCTGTCATGAACCGCAAACGCATCGTTACCGTTGTGCTTTCCTCCATCCTGGCGCTTGGCTCCGTGGTACCGGCCGCATTCGCCGGAGACTGGGACCGCGACCACGATCGCCGCGGCCATGACCGCGACTGGCGTAATGATCGTCGCGACGACCATCGCAACGACCGTCGTGAGTGGCGGGACGACCGCCAGGCCGACCGCCGCGACTGGCGCCAGGATCGCCGCTACTACGGCAATGGCTACCGTGAGGGCTATCGCGACGCGCGTTACCGTGATCGCCACTACGACCGTGGCGGGTATGCCTACGTACCGGCGCCGGTCTACTACGGCCGTCCGGCCTATGTGCGTGGTCACCGCTATCAGGGTCCGATTTACGTGGTCAACGATTACGACCGCTACAACCTGCGCTACCCGCCGCGCGGCTATCGCTGGCAACGCGACAACACCGGCAACTTCCTGCTGGTGGCCATCGCAACCGGCGTGATCGCTGATCTGGTGCTCAACAACTAAGCGTTGGCGATCGGCGTGTTGGCGATCGGCTTGGTCCGGCCCGGCAAGCGGGCGGACCATCACACAAAGGCGCACTCCGGTGCGCCTTTGTCTTTTGAAGGCGCGGGCGCCATGGTGCGTGGGGCGTGCCAGCATCGCAATTGGTCACCTGTCCATGCGGGGGCTTACAATCTGCGCCCCTACTGGCAACAGCTGCCCCGGAGCTCTGCATGTTCTCGCGCGACGTCCGACTGGAAACCTACGACCCCGAACTGGCCAAGGCCATCGCCGACGAAGCCGGCCGCCAGGAGGATCACGTCGAGCTGATCGCCAGCGAAAACTATTGCAGCCCGCTGGTGATGGAAGCCCAGGGCAGCCAGCTGACCAACAAATACGCCGAAGGCTATCCGGGCAAGCGCTATTACGGTGGCTGCGAGTTCGTCGACATTGCCGAGCAGCTGGCGATCGAGCGTATCAAGCAGGTGTTTGGTGCCGACTACGCCAACGTGCAGCCGCACAGCGGCTCGCAGGCCAACCAGGCGGTGTATCTGGCGCTGCTGCAGCCCGGCGACACCATACTGGGCATGAGCCTTGCGCATGGCGGCCACCTGACCCACGGGGCAAAGGTTAATGTCTCCGGCAAGCTGTTCAACGCCGTGCAGTACGGCGTCAACGAGCAGGGCCTGATCGACTATGACGAAGTCCAGCGCCTGGCCACCGAACACAAGCCGAAGATGGTCGTGGCGGGTTTCTCGGCGTATTCGCAGAAGATCGATTGGGCGCGCTTCCGCGCCATCGCCGACAGTGTCGGTGCGTATCTGTTCGTGGACATGGCGCACGTGGCCGGCCTGGTCGCTGCCGGCGTGTATCCGAGCCCGATGGAGCATGCGCACGTGGTCACCTCGACCACCCACAAGACGCTGCGCGGCCCGCGCGGCGGCATCATCGTGGCCAAGGGCGCCAGCGAAGAACTGCAGAAGAAGCTGCAGTCGATCGTGTTCCCGGGCATCCAGGGCGGCCCGCTGATGCATGTCATCGCGGCCAAGGCGGTGGCGTTCAAGGAAGCGCTGGAACCTGCGTTCAAGACCTACCAGCAGCAGGTGGTGAAGAACGCCCAGGCCATGGCCAACACGCTGATCGCGCGCGGCTACAAGATTGTTTCCGGCGGCACCGAAAATCATCTGATGCTGGTCGACATGATCGGCCGCGACGTGTCGGGCAAGGACGCAGAAGCCGCGCTCGGCAAGGCCCACATCACCGTCAACAAGAACGCAGTGCCCAACGACCCGCGTTCGCCGTTTGTCACCTCGGGCCTGCGCCTGGGTACCCCGGCGATCACCACCCGCGGTTATCTGGAACAGGACAGCATTGATCTGGCCAACTGGATCGCCGACGTGCTCGACGCTCCCACCGACGAAGCGGTGCTGGCGAAGGTGCGCGACGCGGTGACCGCGCAGTGCAAGAAGTATCCGGTGTATGGCTGAGGTGCCGGGATTGGTGATTGGAGATTGGGGATGCGCGGCAAGCGCGTCCTTGCTCCTGCTGTTGCCAATCCCTAATCCCCACTTCCCACTCCCGGCGCCCTGATGCACTGCCCCTTTTGCCAGCACAACGACACCCGCGTGATCGATTCGCGCGTGTCCGAAGACGGCACGACGATTCGTCGCCGCCGCGAGTGCGAGGCGTGCGGTGAGCGTTTCAGCACGTTGGAGACGATCGAACTCAAGCTGCCCACCGTGGTCAAGAGCGACGGTGGGCGCGAGGCGTTCGATGCGCGCAAGTTGCGCACCAGTTTCGACCGCGCGCTGCAAAAGCGTCCGGTGTCCGAAGAACAGATCGAGGCGGCCGTGCGTGCGGTGGTGCATCAGCTGCGCATGTCCGGCGAGCGCGAAGTGGGCTCGCTGCGGGTGGGCGAATACGTGATGGTCGAGCTACGCAAGCTCGATCACGTGGGCTATGTGCGCTTTGCCTCGGTGTATCGCAGCTTCCAGGACGTGGCCGATTTCCGCGAGGAAATCGAAAAGCTCGAACGCGAGCTTCCGGTCGGCATCGAGCAGTTGCCGCTGCTGGAAGCGGCGTTGGAGCGTGCCGGCAAGCCCGGCAAGCGGTGAACGCATTACGCATCGCCTGTGTGGCCGACACGCCGGAGCATCTGCCGGCCATCGCGCAGGCGCATCTGCAGGCCTTCGGCAGTCTGTTGCCGGATTGGGATTTCGATGAGGCATTGCGCGAGTTGCGCAGCCACACCCGCGATGGCGTGATCCCGACGACGTGGGTGGCACTCGATCAGACGCAGTGGCTGGGCTCGGTGAGCCTGCTGGAGAACGACGACGCGCGTATCCGGCAGTGGTCGCCGTGGCTGGCATCGCTGTACGTGCAGCCGCAGGCGCGCGGGCAGGGCATCGGCGAAGCGCTGGTTGCGCATTGCGTGCAAGCCGCCGCGCAATTGGGCGTGAGTGCGTTGTACCTGTATTGCCAACCGGTGCTGGTGCCGTTTTATCAGCGGTTGGGCTGGCAGACGCATGCGGAATTACTGCTGGGGCCGATGCAGATCGTGGTGATGTGCATCGAACCGCAAACCGCACTGCAATGAGCGCAACGGCCGACGACCACCGCTGGATGGCGCAGGCACTGCGTTTGGCCGAGCGTGGTGCGTACACCACGCGCCCCAACCCGATGGTGGGCTGTGTGATCGTGCGCGATGGCGTGTGCGTGGGCGAAGGGTTTCATCAACGCGCTGGTGGCCCGCACGCGGAAGTGTTCGCGTTGCGCGCAGCCGGCGCGCTGGCGCGCGGTGCCACCGCCTATGTGACCTTGGAGCCGTGCGCGCATTACGGGCGCACGCCGCCGTGTGCATTGGCCCTGATAGAGGCCGGGGTGAGGCGTGTGGTCGCGGCGATGGCTGACCCGTTTCCGCAGGTCAACGGCGGCGGTTTTGCGTTGCTTCGCGAAGCCGGGATCGAGGTGCTGAGCGGTGTCATGCAATCACAGGCACGCGTGCTCAATCAGGGGTTTCTGTCGCGGGTGGAACGTGGCCGGCCGTGGCTGCGGGTCAAGCTCGGCGCCAGCCTGGATGGGCGAACCGCACTGGCCAGCGGCGAGTCCAAATGGATCACCGGCGCAGATGCGCGTGCGGATGTGCAGCGCTGGCGTGCACGTGCCGGCGCGATTCTCACTGGCGCAGGCACGGTGCTGGCGGACGATCCATCCATGACCGTGCGGCTGGGCGACGACACGCCTTTCGTGCCGCCGTTACGCGTGGTGCTCGATGCCGGTTTGCGCACGTTGGCGTGCGAGAACATTCGTCAAGGCAATGCGCCGACGCTCTATGTGCATGGCGATGATGTGCTGCCGCCATCGCTCGACGATGCACAGTTCGTTGCGATGCCGCTGCACGCGGGCCGCTTCGATCTGTCTGCCGTTTTGGCGTCGCTCGCCGAACGCGGGATCAACGAGGTGCATGTGGAAGCCGGCGCGATGCTCAGCGGTGCATTGCTGCACGCCGGCCTGGTCGACGAACTGCTGGTCTACATGGCGCCGGTTTTACTAGGCGATACCGCCAGACCGCTGCTCGCCGGACTCGGCATCGAAACGATGGCGCAGCGCCATCCCTTGCAACTGCTCGACGTGCGCCAGCTCGGTCAGGATCTACGATTGCGTTACGTGCCTCTTACCGCCGAGTGAGTGCTGCATAGCGCGCTCGATGTTTCGGGGCGGATCGGCTCGCAGGTGTCGCTTGATTGGCGTTGGCTTGCGGGTGCGACGTGCCTTGCATGAAGTACAAGCTCCTGGTTGCCGCAATGACTTCGGTTTGCCAGCGCGAAGTTTCTCGTTTCGTAAGGACGTTGCGCGGATCAGTTGTAGAGCGTTGATCTGCGATCTCGCTGCAGGGCCCTTGCCCGCCCACCATCGCGGGACACGCCGCAAGTACGTCCATGTAGGCTCTTACGCGGCATCCATGCCGCGTAAGGTCCCGCGACGGTGAGCGGGCAAGGACCAGTCGAGATGATCGGTGCGCATGGTGCAGCAATGCATCGCGTGCTTTTAGCTCACATGCAGTTATGCGATCAGCACTGGCAAGCCAAGGCAACTTGCGAGACGGGCAGCTTTTTAACCAGCTACCGACTAACTCTATGGTGCGGTGCCCTCGCCGATTGCGGGACCGTGTGGCGGCATGGATGCCGCCACCGAGCCTCCAGGGACGGATTCACGGCGTGTCCCGCGAGCGGCGAGGGCACCGCGCCCTCGACCGAGCAAGCGTTGATCTACTCGTTTACCGCCATCGATATAGCATTCAAAAGCATTGTTAGCCGCTCTAAAGCATCAACACCGCTGCTGCTCTCATACGCCTGACGATAAATTTCCGTACCCGTGATGCGCTCAATTGCATGCATAAAAAAGGCCCCGCATGCGGGGCCTTAAGTGCATCTGCGACGCGTCGATCAGAAGCTTGCGCGCACGCCGACCCGGTACTGGTTGGCGTCGTCGATGAACTGCGCTTCGGCAACCAGGCCCCAGGTCGGGGTGAAGTTGACTTGGCCACCCAGGGTGCCGACGAACTCGCCTTGGTCGACGTCGTTGCCGTCGATATAGCCAGCCTTGACCCAGGCTTCGGTACGCGGCGAGGGCTTGCCACGCAGGCCCAGGTTGGCGAAGCCCAGATTGGTGGAGTCGGAAGCATCGTCGATCGAGCGGCCGCGCAAGCGCAGATCGGATTCGACCTTGCTGCGCAGCACGCTGATGTCGGCGATGAACTCGACGCGCTCGGTCATTTCCTGGCGGTAGCCGATACCTACGGTGGCCTGCTCCAGGGTGCCTTCGATCTCGAAGCCGCCGCCGAGGTTGTAATCCTTGGTGGCACGCTGATAGCCGGCGAGCACGTACACCGGCTCGGCAATCTTCCAGGAGCCGCGGATGTAGCCGCCATCGATGTCGTCCGAATCGTCGTTGACGTTGATCTCGGTACGGTTCCAGCCGCCTTCGACGTAGCTGTAGCTCAGGCCTTCAGCAGACGCGGCAAACGGTGCGGCGGCCAGCAGGGCAGCCAGAATCAGGGTGTGACGCATTGGGTGTTCTCTCCGAATTGATGTCCGTGTCTCCGCCCCGTTGCGAGGTGGAAAGAGCGACGTCTCCCGTCGCGGGGCGCAATTTAACAGATCCTTCACAATCCTGGCTATGGGGGATTCCCTGACATGACGCAGTGTCCTGCCGGCCTTAACCAACGCTCAGCCATCGCGCCAAGGTGCCCTGTTAGACTGCGCTGGCCGGTTCGCCGGTAATCACGAACGTCTTCAGGGCGGGGTGCGATTCCCCACCGGCGGTAGGCATGCGCAAGCGTGCGAGCCCGCGAGCGCTTGCGCAGCGGAGTTACGCGAATCCAAGCGAAACTCTTGAAGCGCAAGGTCAGCAGATCCGGTGCGATGCCGGGGCCGACGGTATAGTCCGGATGAAAGAAGACGGCCAACGCGCAGCCTTGCGGCTGTGCGCGCGCCTGTTTGCCTTGTGGCGTTTTTCGCTCAACTTTTGCGAGAAACGACTATGTCCATGCATCACCTGTCGCGCTGCGCCGCGACTTTCCACCGCACTGCGTTAGCTCCGTTGTCACTGCAAACGGAGGCGCGCTGATGTTTACCGGAATCATTGAAGGCGTCGGCCATCTGGCTGCGCGTCAGCCGCAAGGCGGCGATGTGCGTTTCACCTTCGCCACCGGCAGCCTGCCGTTCGAAGCGGTGCAATTGGGCGAGAGCATCGCGGTCAACGGCGTGTGCCTGACCGTGATTGCGTTCGATGCCGGCAGCTTCCAGGCCGATGCCTCCACCGAAACTCTGTCGCTGACCACGCTGGGCGCGTTGCCGGAAGGCGCGTTGCTCAATCTGGAACGCGCGATGCGCCCGACCGACCGCCTCGGCGGGCATCTGGTCAGCGGACATGTGGATGGTCTGGGTCAAGTACAGTCGGTGCATGGCGATGCGCGTGCGCAGCGCTGGCGTTTTGCCGCGCCGGCAGCCGTGTTGCGCTATGTCGCCAAGAAGGGCTCGATCTGCGTCGATGGCGTCAGCCTCACCGTCAATGAAGTGGACGAAGACGGCTTTGAGGTCGCGTTGATTCCGCACACCGTGGCCAATACCGCGTTTGCACAGACCGCAGTCGGTGCGGCGGTGAATCTGGAAATCGATCTGGTGGCGCGTTATGTCGAACGCCTGCTCGGCACGCGGGGTGCGGCATGAACTTCGCGCCCGTTCCGGAATTGATCGAAGAACTGCGCGCCGGACGCATGGTGGTCATCGTCGATGACGAGGACCGCGAGAACGAAGGCGATCTGATCATGGCCGCCGAGCTGGTCAAGCCCTCAGACATCAATTTCATGGTGACCCATGCGCGTGGGCTGGTGTGTCTGTCGCTGACCCGTGAGCGTTGCGCGCAGCTTGGTCTGGCGCCGATGGTGCGCAACAACACCGCGCAGTTCCAGACCAACTTCACCGTCAGTATCGAGGCTGCCGAGGGCGTGACCACCGGCATTTCCGCCTACGACCGTGCACACACGGTGCGCACCGCGGTGCGTCCGGATGCCAAGCCGCAGGATCTGAGCCAGCCGGGTCACATTTTTCCGCTGATCTCGCAGCCCGGCGGCGTGCTGACCCGTGCCGGCCATACCGAAGCGGCCAGCGATCTGCCGATGCTGGCCGGGCTGGAACCGGCCGGTGTGCTGGTGGAAGTGCTCAACCCGGACGGCAGCATGGCGCGCCGCCCGCAACTGGAAGTGTTCGCGCGCGAGCACGGGCTGAAGATGGGCTCGATCGCCGATCTGATCGCCTACCGGCTGGCCAACGAGCACACCGTCGAGCGTGTGGACGAACGCGAGATCACCACCGAGTTCGGGCCGTTCAAGCTGGTGACCTACCGCGACCGCATCGCGCACGATCTGCACTTTGCACTGGTGCGAGGCAACGCCGATCCGCATACCCCGACACTGGTGCGCGTGCAGGTGGAAAACCCGCTGGCCGATCTGCTGCACTGGCAGCGCGATGATTTCGGCGTGGCGGCCACCGATGCGCTGCGTGCGATCGCCGCCGAAGGGCAGGGCGTGATGGTGGTGCTGTCGGCGCCGCGCGACAGCGAATCGTTGTTGGCGCGGCTGCGCCAGCAGCCCGAGGCCGCCACCAATGCCAAGGACGTCAGCCAGTGGCGTCGCAATGGCGCCGGTGCGCAGATCCTGGCCGAGCTGGGCCTGGGCAAGCTGCGCGTGCTGGGCACGCCGCGACGTCAGGTGGGGTTGGCCGGTTTCGGGCTGGAGGTGGTGGAGTATCTGGAATGCCATGCCGGCGAAGGCGTGCGTTCGGTACCGGCGGCCGCGCTGCCCTGAGTGTGGCTGACGGCAGGCAGTGAGCTGCCGTCAGGTGGGTGCGCACGCTACGCAGGAACCGGGTTGTTCGAGCGCTTCCTGCTGTTTTCGAGCATCGACCGCGCCATCTGCCGGCTACGCCAGCCTTTGCTGCCCGCTTCCAACATCGCGTCTGGGGCACATGGCCGGGTCTGCTTCGGCGGGCCTGGCCTGCACGCGTCGGCCGGGCCAGGCCCCGGCAGCTGTTAAACTTCCCACCCCCTTGAGTTGCCGACCCGCATGACCCACTACGAAGGCGATCTCCGCCCCACCACCGCGCGCTTTGCGATCATCGCCAGCCGCTGGAATGCCCGCATCACCGACGCGCTGGTCACCGGCGCGCGCCAGAGCCTGGCCGGCAACGGCATCGGCGAGGACGCCATCGACGTGGTCCGCGTGCCGGGCGCCTGGGAAATTCCGATCGCTGCCAATCGTCTGGCGCAATCCGGCCAGCACGCGGCGATCATCGCGCTGGGCTGTGTGATCCGCGGCGACACCCGCCATTACGAACACGTGGCCGACCTGTGTGCCGAAGGCCTGATGAGCGTGCAGTTGCAGACCGGCGTGCCGGTGCTCAACGGCGTGCTCGCTGTCGAGCGCGTGGAAGATGCCGAGGCGCGTGCCGGCGGCAGCCATGGCAACAAGGGCGAAGAATGCGCACTTGCGGCGCTGGAATTGACCAATCTGATGGAGTTGTTGCCATGAGCAAGCCCGGTGGACACGCCCGCCACGTCCGTCGCGATGGCATCGACCCGGTGCTGCGTTCGCGCGCGCGCCGACGTGCCTTGCAGGCGGTGTATGCGTGGCAGATTTCCGGTGGGTTCGCCAAGCAGGTGATCTCCCAGTTCGCGCATGAGCAGGCGCACGAAGTGGCCGATCTGGCGTATTTCGAAAGCCTGGTCGAGGGCGTGCTGACCAACCGTGCCGAGCTGGACACCGCGCTGACCCCGTATCTGGATCGTGGCGTGGAAGAGGTCGACGCGATCGAGCGCGCGGTGCTGCGGCTGGCCGCCTACGAATTGCTGTATCGGCAGGACGTGCCGTACCGCGTGGTGATCAACGAAGCGATCGAAACCGCCAAGCGCTTCGGCTCCGAGCATGGCCACACTTACGTCAACGGCGTGCTGGATCGCGCGTCGGTGGAGTGGCGCAAGGTGGAGTCGGGCGCGAGCGGCGCCTGAGGCGCCGCGGGATTCGGCAGTTGGGATTCGGGATTGGCCGTCGGGCTAGTCCCACCAATGCACGCGGTTACGAATCTCCAATGCCAAATTCCCACTCCCGGCCCTTCAAATGCCTGAATTCGATCTGATTGCGCGCTTGCGCACGCGCATCGCGGCGCGTGCCGATGTGCCGTTGGGCATTGGCGACGATGCGGCGTTGCTGCAGCCGCCGCCCGGCGAGCAACTGGCGATCACCGCCGATACGCTCAACGCGGGTGTGCATTTTCCGCACGAGACGCGCGCCGACGATCTGGGCTGGAAGACGCTGGCGGTCAATCTCTCCGATCTGGCCGCGATGGGTGCACAACCGCGCTGGTGCACCTTGTCGCTGTCGTTGCCGCACGACGATGCCGAATGGGTCGACGCGTTTGCCGATGGATTCTTTGCGCTGGCCGATGCGCATGCCATCGCCTTGGTCGGTGGCGACACCACGCGCGGGCCGTTGTCGTGTGCGGTCACCGCGATCGGTAGTGTGCCGCTGGGCGCGGCGTTGCGCCGCGATGGCGCGCGCGTGGGCGACGATGTGTGGGTGACTGGTGCGCCGGGCGAGGCGGCGGCCGCGTTGTCGCTGTGGCAAGCCGGGGAATTGGATGTGACCCGTGTGGCTACAGACCCGTTGCACGAGCAGTGGCGCAGCCGCCTGCTGCGCCCGCAGCCGCGCGTGCAGGCCGGGCTGCGCTTGCGTGGGCTTGCGCATGCCTGTGTGGATATCTCCGACGGCTTGCTGGCCGATCTGGGACATCTGTGCGAACGCAGCGGCGTGGGCGCGCAGCTCGCGCTGGCGGCATTGCCGGCGATGCCACGCAGTGCCGGGATCAGCGTGCTGCACTGCATCGGCTGGCAACTCGGCGGCGGCGACGACTACGAGCTGTGCTTCACCGCCGCCGTGCAACACCGCGACGCGGTGGTGCAGGCGATGGACTTCGCCGGAGTCGCGGTCACGCGCATCGGCCAGATCGTCGCCACGCCGGGCGTGGTGGTCCACGACGCCGACGGCAAGCCGTGGCAGCCGCCGCAACGCGGATATCAGCACTTCGTGGGCTGAGCTGTTCGCGCAAGAGGCGTTGCGCGGGCGTGCTGCATCGCAGCCAAAGTCTGCGGGTCGGGATCAGCCAGACGATAAGCGCACGCTGTTTCCACTTGCGGGCCGGCCCGTAAGTACGGCGCGCACGCGCCACGGGTCAGGCTGCAGCAAAACAAGCACGCAGCGATGCCGCCCACTCTTCTGGTCCAATTTGCCGCCTGCCCAATCCCCAATCCCGAATCCCGGCCCTTGAGCCATACCGTACCGTCTGGTACGTTCGCGACGTTCTCCCCCGAACCACGGATGCATGGCAGTTGCCGCTGGGCCATTCCGGCCTGGCCTTGCGTGGGAGAGAGCAGCATGAACAAGCCTTGGATCGGGAGCATCGCCGCACTGGCGTTGCTGGTGGCATCGGCGTCGGCAGTGGCGGGCGCTTTCAGCAAGACTTACGAACGCATTCCCGGCTGGGATGGCGCCCCGATGGGCGCGCTGGTGCTGGTGCCGCAAGGGCAGGGCAGCGGGCCGTTTCCGCTGGTCGTGATGCCGGCCAGTTGGTCGTTGCCGAACTTGGAATACCTTGGCCGTGCGACCCAACTGGCCAGCGACGGCTACGTGGTGGTGAGTTACACCTCGCGGGGTTTTTGGGATTCGGCCGGGCAGATCGACATTGCCGGTGCGGACACCGTGGAGGACGTCAGTGCGGTGATCGACTGGGCGTTGGCGCATACGCCGGCCAACCCGAATGCGATCGGTGCATCGGGGATTTCGTATGGAGCGGGCATCAGCCTGCTGGCGGCCGAGCGCGACCCGCGCATCAAGGCGGTGGCTGCGCTCAGTGGTTGGGCCGATCTGGAAGCCTCGCTGTATTCCAACCGCACTGTCAGCCAGCAAGGGGTGGGGCTGTTGGTCGGTGCCGGCGCGTTGACCGGGCGGCCCGGGCCGGATCTGGCGCAGATCGGCGCACGGGTTGCGGTGGGCGATTACGACGGCGCGGTGCAAGGCTTCCTGCCGCAGGCGGCCTCGCGGAGCCCGGCAAGCGATGTGGCCGCACTTAATGCGCGTGGCACGGCGGTACTGCTGGGCAATGCTTTCAACGACGGCTTGTTTCCGCCCAACCAGACCATCGCGTTCTTCAACCAGCTGCGCGGGCCCAAGCAGTTGCTGCTCAGCCAAGGCGATCACGCCACGGCAGAACTGCCGGGCGCGTTGGGCCTGCCCAACGAGGTGTATACGGCGACCACGCGTTGGTTCGATCGTCATCTCAAGCAAGTGCGTAACGGGGTGGATGCCGAGGCGCCGGTGCGGTTGTCGCCGCGTGCGGGGCAATGGTTGGAATACACAGACTGGGCGTCGGTGCAGCAGGGCAGCACGCGCTTGGGGCTATCCGCACCGGCAGGACTGCTTAGCCCCACCGGCGGTTTGATCGGCGGCACTACCAGCGGGTGGCAGTCGCGCATCGCCACCGACGTGCCGACGTTGGCCGATTCGGGCGTGGTGCTGGTCAGTGGTCTGTTGCAGGGCATTGGCCTGCCGGTGACTACTTCGATTCCGTTAGTGAATCGTGCTGGGGCTGCAGTGTGGGTTGGCGCGCCATCAAGCGGTGTGCGGCGGTTGGCGGGTAGCCCGTCGCTACGGGTGACCGTGGTGCCCAGTCAGTCGAAGGTGAGTTTGTTCGCGTATCTGTATCGCATGGATGCACTGGGCGTGGCGCAATTGATCACGCATGCGCCGTATTCGTTGCGCGGGGCCACACCGGGTAGTGCGGTAACGCTGGATTGGTCGTTACAGGCGGCCGCGGCGGAGATTCCGGCCGGGCAGCGGCTGGTGCTGGTCATCGACACGCGCGACGTGCGTTACACCGACGCAAGCGATGGCGGCGGCACAGTGACGTTTACTTCGCCGGTGGCAACGCCATCGGTGTTGAACGTGCCGCTGCGATAAGGCTGCGGTCGGCCAGTAACGCGGTAAGTCTTTGCCGGTTTGCATCTGATTGGGTGATTGCGTTGAGTAGTTTTCATCCCACCCTCTCGCACCTGCGTTTTTATCCGGTTGCAGAGCGGAGAGCGGGTGATCTGTTGCTTGGCTGCGGGGCCCTTGCCCGCCCACCGGCGCGGGACACGCCGCAAGTACGTCCGTGTAGGCTCTTACGCGGCATCCATGCCGCGTAAGGTCCCGCGCCGGTGGGCGGGCAAGGACCAGTCGAGAGGGGCGGTGTGCAAGGTGCAAGCAAGCCACAACATGCGCTGTTCGGATAACGGCTCGACCGATCAGCACCCCAAGCAAGTCAAGCATCAGGCAAACTTTCAACAAAACAACCTACAAACGTCCTGGTGCGGTGTCCTCGCCGATTGCGGGACCATGTGGCGGCATGGATGCCGCCACTGAGCCTACATGGACGTACTTGCGGCGTGTCCCGCGAGCGGCGAGGGCACCGCGCCCTCGACCAACAAGGCTTTGCTACAACGTCATAACGCCATGATTCGAAAGCTGGTCATCCTGAGCTGAGCTCGGAAAGTGTGGATAAGGCAGTGGCCGTAGCTGTCTTGAGAAGATTGAAAAGTGTGGATGCGTTATTAAATGCCATCGCCACGCAGCATTTATGCGGAATTTACGCCGCCGCCCTGGTAGGTCCATAGCGACTTTACGCAGGCCGGGAAGACACTGCGCAGGTTGGCGGAGCGGTTCCGCCCTGGACGATCCCGATGCATCCCTTGACCTGTCTGCTCCATCGGCGCTGCGCGCACGGTGCGGCAGCGTTTTGCCTTGTTGGCATGCACACGCTGCATGCGCCGTCGCACATCGCATCCATCGCGCCGCGTTGCGCGCGTCTCGGGGAGTAGCCGACATGCCTGCCTGGTTGTCCCTGTTGTGCGGCGTGGCCGTGCTCGTTGCCGCTGCGTACCTGTTGTACGTGGTGCTGCGGCCCGAAGACTTCTGATGCGAGTGCGCTCCGATGATTGAAACCCTACTTATCTATGCGCTGGCCATCGTGCTGGCGTGGCCCCTAGGCCGCTATCTGGCGGCGGTGATGCGTGGCGCCCCGATGCGTGGCGATGCGCTGTTCGGCTGGATCGAGCGGCCGTTGTATGCGTTGCTCGGTACCCGTCCGCAGCAGGGCATGTCGTGGCGCGGCTATGCCGTGGCGTTCTTGCTCAGCAACCTGGTTGTTGGTCTGCTGACCTGGGCGGTGTTCATGACCCAGGCGTGGCTGCCGTTCAACCCCGACGGCATCCCCAACATGCGCTGGGATACCGCGCTGCACACCATGGTGTCGTTCGTCACCAACACCAATCAGCAGCATTATTCGGGCCAGGCGCAGTTGTCGTATCTGGCACAGATGACCGGCATCGTTGGCCTGCAGGTGGTGACGCCGATGATGGGCCTGGCGTTGGCGGTGGCGACCTTGCGTGCCTTGTTCGGCGGGCGAGCTGTCGCAAGCGTGTCCAATGCCTCGCTGGTATCGAACGCGCCGACGAGTACCTCGCCGCGGATGGCCGGGCCGGACGATCCGGAGATCGTCATGTCGCGCCAGGGACGGCAGCAGTCGAGTTCCGGATTGGAAGCCCTGCCCGAAGCAGACGTTGGCAACTACTGGGCCGATGTGATCCGCGCCAGCGTGCGCGTCTTGTTGCCGCTGTGCCTGCTGTGGAGCGTACTGCTCGGCTGGCAAGGTGTGCCGTCCACGCTGCAGGGCGCGGCAACTGCGACACCGTTGGATAGCAGTGCGAGCATGCCCAAGCAGACCATTCCGGTCGGCCCGGTTACCGCGATGGTCGCGGTCAAGCAGCTCGGCACCAACGGCGGTGGCTGGTACGGCCCCAACAGTTCGGTGGCGCTGGAAAACCCCACGCCGTTGAGCAATTTTCTGGAAACGTTGGCGATCGTGTTGTTGCCGATGAGCGTGGTGTTCATGGTCGGCTATCTGACCGGGCGCAAACGTCTCACCGCCTTGGTGTTCGGCACCATGTTGACGATGTCGGCCGCATCCACCGCACTGTTGCTGTGGTCCGAAGCGCATTCGGCCAGCGCGAACTCGCCTGCCTTGATGGAAGGCAAAGAGGTGCGCATCGGCGCGGATGCCTCGGCGTTGTGGGCGGCGTTGACCACGCAGACCTCCAACGGCTCGGTCAATGCGATGCACGATTCGCTGGCGCCATTAAGCGGCCTGGTCACGCTGGTGAACATGCTGATCAATGCGATCTGGGGCGGCATCGGCTGCGGTTTGCAGCAGTTTGTGGTGTATCTGCTGTTGAGCGTATTTCTGGCTGGGTTGATGACCGGACGCACGCCGGAGTTGTTCGGCCGCAAGATCGAATCGCGCGAAGTGCAGTTGCTTGCGCTCTTGATTCTGTTGCAACCGCTGGTGGTGCTGGGCTTCACCGCAGTGGCGCTGGCAGTGCCGTCTTTCACCGCAAATTCCAATCCCGGTTTCCATGGCATCAGCCAGGTGTTCTACGAGTACACCTCTGCCTTCGCCAACAACGGGTCGGGTTTCGAAGGGCTGGGCGATGCCACGTATTGGTGGAACCTGAGCTGCTCGGTGGTGCTGGTCCTGGGCCGGTATCCGGCGTTGATCCTGCCGTTAATGGTGGCGGCGCGCATGGCGGTGAAGCGGCGCGCGCCGGAGTCTGCCGGTAGCTTGCAGGTCGAAACGCCCACCTTTGCGTTGACCCTGATGGCGATCGTGCTGGTGCTCACCGTGCTGCAGTTCATGCCGGCACTGGTGCTGGGTCCTATCGCTGAACACCTCGCCCTGGCGGCGTCCTGAGAGTTTGAGCAATGTCTACGATCGATACGACTGAAAAACGCGAGCGCGGTGACGCAGCGTTGTTCGATGCTGCCGTGCTACTTGCGGCAATGCGTGCGGCCTTCCTCAAGTTGGCGCCGCGGCATCTGCTGCGCAGCCCGGTGATGGCGGTGGTGATGGGCGGCACCTTGCTGGCGGCAGTGATCACCGCCAGCGGGCATGGCAATGCCGGCTTCGGCTGGGCGGTGACGGCGATCCTGTTTGTCACCGTGTTGTTCGGCAATTTCGCCGAGGCCATCGCCGAAGCGCGTGGGCGTGGGCAGGCCGCATCGCTGCGGCGTGCGCGCAAGGATCTGGTGGCGCGTCGCGTGGAAACCGCGCTCGGCGGCCGCGAGACCCGTGTGCCGGCGGCAGAGCTGCGACCGGGCGATTACGTGATGGTGTCCGAGGGCGAATTCGTCCCGGCCGATGGCGAAATCGTGCGCGGCGTTGCAACGATCAACGAAGCGGCGGTGACCGGCGAATCGGCACCGGTGCTGCGCGAGGCCGGCACCGATCGCAGTGGCGTGATCGGCGGTACGCGCGTGCTCTCCGACGAGATCGTGTTCAAGGTCACCGCCGAGCCGGGGCACAGCTTTCTGGATCGCATGATCGCCTTGGTGGAAGGCGCCAACCGGCAGAAGACGCCGAACGAAATCGCGCTGACCTTGTTGCTGGCGGCGATGACGCTGACCTTCCTGATCGTGGTGGCGTCGTTGCCGGCGATTGCCGGGTTCGTCGGTGTCACGCTGGATCCGCTGCTGCTGATCGCACTGCTGGTGTGCCTGATTCCGACCACCATCGGCGGCCTGTTGCCGGCGATCGGCATCGCCGGCATGAACCGCGCGCTGTCGGCCAATGTGTTGGCCAAATCCGGCAAGGCGGTGGAGGTGGCCGGCGACGTGGATGTGTTGCTGCTCGACAAGACCGGCACCATCACCTACGGCGATCGTCAGGCCACTGCGTTTCATCCATTGGCCGGTATCGACCGTGCGCAGCTGCGCGATGCGGCAATGCTCGCCTCGTTGGCCGACCCGACGCCGGAAGGTAAATCCATTGTCAAGCTGGCCCGCCAGCAGGGTGCGGTGGCAGTCGAACCGGACGGCGCGCATTTCATTGCGTTCACTGCGCAAACGCGCATGTCCGGCGTCGATATCGCTGGGCGCAGTATTCGCAAGGGTGCCGGCGACTCGATCGTGGCCTATGTGCAGGCAATGGGCGTCACGGTGTCGCCGGAATTGAACGGGCGCATCGAGGAAGTGGCACGCGGCGGCGCCACGCCGCTGGTGGTTGCCGAAGGCCGGCATGTGCTGGGCGTGGTCGAGCTGAGCGATGTGGTCAAGCAGGGCATCAAGGAAAAGTTCGCGCAGCTGCGTGCGATGGGCATCAAGACGGTGATGATCACCGGCGACAACCCGCTCACCGCCGCTGCCATTGCCGCCGAAGCCGGCGTGGACGATTACATTGCGCAGGCACGCCCGGAAGACAAGCTGGCGCGCATCCGTGCCGAGCAGGCTGGTGGACGGCTGGTAGCGATGGTGGGCGACGGCACCAACGATGCACCGGCGCTTGCCCAGGCCGATGTGGGCCTGGCGATGAACTCGGGCACGCAGGCGGCCAAGGAAGCCGGCAACATGGTCGATCTGGATTCGGATCCGGCCAAATTGCTGGCCGTGGTGGAAGTGGGCAAGCAGCAGCTGATCACGCGCGGTGCGCTAACCACCTTCTCGTTGGCCAACGACGTTTCCAAGTATTTTGCGATCCTGCCGGCGCTGTTTGCTGCGGCAATTCCCTCGATGGCGGCGCTCAACGTGATGCAGTTGTCCAGCCCGCGGCATGCGGTGCTGGCGGCGCTGATCTTCAATGCGCTGATCATTCCGGCATTGATTCCGCTGGCCTTGCGCGGCGTGCGCTTTCGTCCTTCCAGCGCCACGGCCTTGTTGCGCCGGAACATGCTGATCTACGGCGTGGGCGGGATATTGCTGCCGTTTGCCGCAATCAAGTTGATCGACCTGGCGCTTGTCGCCGCTATAGGAAACTGAGTCATGACGATTTCTTCAACCACCAACCTTTCCACGTCGCTGCCGTTGCGCGACGACGGGGTCTTGCGCGGCTCGGTGATGCTCGCGTTGTTCATCCTGCTCGGCCTGGGCTTGAGCTATTCGCTGATCGCCACCGGCATCACCGGCGCGTTGTTTCCTGCGCAGGCGCATGGCTCATTACTGCGTGTGGACGCGCGCGTCGTCGGCTCGGCGCTGGTGGCCCAGCCGTTCGCCGATGCGCGTTATTTCCAGCCACGCCCCTCGGCTGCCAAGTACGACCCGACTGCGGCGGCCGGCAGCAACCAGGCGCGTTCCAATCCGGAGTTGCAAGCGCGCATCGCGGCAACGCGTGCAGAAGTTGCTGCACGTGACGGTATCGCAGCAGAGGCTGTGCCGAGCGAGTTGCTCACCCGATCAGGCAGCGGCCTGGACCCGCACCTGAGCCCGGCCGCCGTGCAGGTGCAACTGCGCCGCGTCGCCACCGCGCGTGGCTGGCCGGAGCAACGCGTCGCCGCCTTGGTGCAAGCCGCCACCGAACACCCACAGTTCGGTCTGCTTGGGCAGCCGCGAGTGAATGTTCTGGCGCTGAATCTGGCGCTTGATGCGGCTGGGAATCGGAAGTCGGGAATCGAGAATGGGTCAAAGCAACAACGCTAGAGCCATCCGGTCGCGGTAGGCTCCACGAATCCCCAATCCCGACTCTCCAATCCCGGCCCCAATGCCCGACGCCCGTACCCAACAAGCCGACGCACTCATCGGCGAACTGCAGCGCGAACATGGTGGGCGCCTGACGGTGTTTCTGGGCGCGGCGCCCGGCGTGGGCAAGACCTACGCCATGCTGTCGCGCGCACGCGAGCGCTTGCGGCAGGGCATGGACGTGGTGGCCGGTGTGATCGAAACCCACGGCCGCAGCGAAACCGCTGCGCTGCTGGAGGGCCTGCCGCTGCTACCGCGCGCTCGCGTGAGTTACCAGGGTCGCGTGCTGGAGGAATTCGATCTGGACGCGCTGCTGGCGCGCAAGCCAAAGCTTGCCCTGATCGACGAACTGGCGCATCGCAATGTGCCGGGCAGCCGGCATGAGCGGCGCTGGCAGGACATCGTGGAACTGCTCGATGCAGGCATCGACGTCTACACCACGGTCAATATCCAGCATCTGGAAAGTCTCAACGACATCGTGCTGCGCATCACCGGCGTGCGCGTGTCCGAGACCGTGCCCGATGCGGTGTTCGATCGCCTGCGCGACATCGTGCTGGTGGATCTGCCGCCGCGCGAACTGATCGAACGCCTGCAGCAGGGCAAGGTGTATCTGCCCGAGCAGGCGACACAGGCCTTGCAGGCATTTTTTTCGCCCTCCAACCTCACAGCGTTGCGCGAGCTGGCGATGCAGACCGCCGCCGACCGCGTCGACAGCGATCTGCGCGACACCCAGGCCGCGCGCGGCTTGCCCGGCACCGCCGCCTTGCGTCGCCGCGTGGTGGTGGCCATCGACGGGCGTGGCAGCTCGGATTATCTGGTGCGGGTGGCGCGGCGGTTGTCCGAGCGCCGCGATGCGCCGTGGACGGTGGTCACCGTGCAGACGCGCACCGTGGCCGATGCCGCGTGGCAGCTGGAAATCGACCGCGCGTTCGCACTGACGCGTCGGTTAGGTGGCGACACCGCGTTGCTGCACGGCGCCAACGTCGCCGAGGCGCTACTGGATTTCGCCGCGCAAAACGGCGTGTCCACCTTGGTGCTGGGGCGCACGCGGGAACGCCCGCTTGCGCGCATGTTCAACCGCACGCTCACCCAACAACTGCTGCAGCGTGGCGCCCATTACGAATTGGTCATCGTCAGCTCCGCCGATGCGCGTGCACGCGCACGCCAGCGTTGGCGCAATCCGCGTCAGTGGCTGCAGCGTTACGACCTGGCGTTTGCGGCGATCGCGGCTGCTGCAGCGGTTGCGGTGGCATGGGTAATCCAGCGCTGGACCGACATCGACGATCTGTCGATGGTGTTCATCGTGGCGGTGGTGCTGGTGGCCTCGCGCACGCGCATGGCCGCTGCGGTGATTGCCGCGTTGCTGAGTTTTGTCGCCTACAACTTCTTCTTCATCGAACCGCGCTTCACCCTGCATATCAGCGCGCGCCAGGGCGTGGTGACGGTGTGTCTGTTCCTGATCGCCGCACTGGTGGCCGGGCGCCTGGCCTCGCGCCTGCGTAGCCAGGTGCTGGCACTGCGCGCCGCCAACACGCATGCCAATGCACTGCAGACGCTGGCGCGCGAACTCAGCACCGCGGCCGATCTGGGGCAGGTATTGGAAGCCGGACGCCGCGCGTTGGCGACAGCGCTCGATGCAGAAACCTGGCTGCGTCTGGAGCAAC
Organism: Xanthomonas sp. NCPPB 2933; assembly: GCF_056725225.1. Classification (NCBI taxonomy): domain Bacteria; kingdom Pseudomonadati; phylum Pseudomonadota; class Gammaproteobacteria; order Lysobacterales; family Lysobacteraceae; genus Xanthomonas; species Xanthomonas sp. NCPPB 2933. The sequence goes on along the minus strand of NZ_CM161518.1, from coordinate 4,450,625 downwards.
GCGAAAGCGACGCCCCCGCCAGTTTCGGCACGCTCGATCGCAGCGCGGCAGAGTGGACCCAGCGCCACGGTCAACCGGCCGGCCGCTTCACCGATACGCTTGCCGGCGCGCAGTGGTGGTGCCTGCCGGTGCGGCACGAACGCGGTAGCCTGGGTGTGGCCGCGCTGCGCTTCCGCCAGAGCGTGCAGCGGCCCGGCCTGGAGCAACGCCGGTTGGCCGAAGCGATGGTGGAAGACATCGGCCAGGCGGCGTTGCGCACGCGCCTGGTCGCCGATCTGGAAGGCGCGCGCGTCAGTGGCGAAACCGAGCGCCTGCGCTCGGCGTTGCTGTCCTCGGTCTCGCACGATCTGCGCTCGCCGCTGGCCTCGATGATCGGCTCGGCCAGCAGCCTTGCCAGCTATGGCGATGCAATGGACGCGCAGGACCGCCACAGCCTGCTCGACACCATCCAGCTCGAAGGCGAGCGGCTGGATCGCTACATCCAAAACCTGCTCGATATGACCCGGCTCGGCCACACCGGGCTGACCTTGAATCGCGACTGGATCGGCGTGGACGAGTTGATCGGCTCGGCCACACGCCGGCTGCAGCGCTACCAGCCGGCGGTGCGCCTGCAACTGGATCTGGCTGCCGACCTGCCGGCGATCTGGGTGCATCCGGCACTGGTGGAACAGGCCATCTTCAACGTGCTGGAGAATGCGGCGAAATTTTCGCCGCCCGGCGTGGCCGTCACCGTGCAGGCGCGGCTGCAGGCCGGCGCCTTGCAGATCGATATCGGCGACCAGGGGCCGGGCATTCCCGAAGACGAGCGCGCACGCATTTTCGACATGTTCTACAGCGTCGAGCGTGGCGACCGAGGTCGCAATGGCACCGGGCTGGGCCTTGCCATCTGCCAGGGCATGATCGGCGCGCACGGCGGCAGCGTGGAGGCGCTGGCCGGCGCAGATGGTCACGGCACCACGATCCGCATTACGCTGCCGTTGCTCGTTCCCGCCGCGCCACCTCGCCCCGATGCCGACTGACCCCACTGCCATCCCGCCTGCCCGCGTGCTGATCGTCGACGACGAGCCGCAGATCCGCCGCTTTCTCGACATCAGCCTGCGCGCGCAGGGCTACCGCGTGCTGCAGGCCGGCACCGCCGAAGAAGGCCTGGCCCTGCTGGCCGGGCAGGGCGCTGAACTGGTGGTGCTGGACATCGGCCTGCCCGATCGCGACGGCCACGAAGTGCTGCGCGAGATCCGCCAGTGGTCCAACGTACCGGTGATCATGCTCACCGTGCGCGCCGGCGAAACCGAAAAGGTGGCCGCGCTCGATGCCGGCGCCAACGACTACGTCACCAAGCCGTTCGGCGTGCAGGAATTGATGGCACGCATCCGCGCGCTGCTACGCCAGGCCGGTGCCGGCAGCACGGTGGAAGAGAGCGTGTTCGACGACGGCCGCCTGCACATCCATCTGGGCCTGCGCGAAGTGACGCTGGCGGGCGAAGCGGTGCCGTTGAGTCGCAAGGAATACGCCTTGCTCGCGCTATTGCTCAAGCACGCCGGCCGCGTGGTCACCCAGCCGCAACTGCTACGCGAAGTGTGGGGCCCTACCCACGAAGAAGACACCCATTACCTGCGCATCCTGGTCGGCAAGCTTCGCCAGAAACTGCACGACGATGCTGCCGACCCGCAGTACATCGTGACCGAGCCGGGTGTGGGTTTGCGCTTTATCGGTGTGACGCGCTGAGCTGATCGCACCGCTTGACCAACCAGGTGCCCGTCACCGCGCGAGCACGGCGCTGCGCGTATCGCCCGATGCAGTTCGCCGCAGTGGAGCAGATGCCAGGACGATGCGATCCAGCTCGCGGTAATAGCGCCTGTGCAGGTGCGCTGCGTGCATCACGCAAACCGAAAGCTGTGCGATTTTCGTCAGCGGTGCATCGTTGTCGTGCGCTACGGTGTCGCCGGGGAGCAATCGCTCACTCCAGCGGCGGCAGCACTTTCCCCGGATTCAAAATCCCATCCGGATCCAGCGCGGCCTTGATCGCGCGCATCGCGGCCAGTGTCGGTGCACTGAACGCCTGTGTCATGAAATCGCGCTTGGCCACGCCGATGCCGTGCTCGCCGGAGAGCGTGCCTTCCAGCGCCAGCACCAATGCGAACAGGCGCGGCAATGCGGCGTGTGCGCGTGCGTCTTCATCGGCATCGGCCGGGTCGTACATGATGTTGACGTGCAGGTTGCCGTTGCCGGCATGGCCGAAGGCGACGATGGGCAATGCGAATTCCGCAGCGAGTGCTTCCACGCCGGCCACCAGTTCGGGAATGCGCGAGACCGGCACCACCACGTCTTCGTTGATCTTGCCCGGCTTGATCGTGCGCAGCGCCGGCGACAGCGCGCGTCGCGCCGCCCACAACTTGTCGCGCGCGCTGCCATCGGCGGCAACGTCCAGGCTCAACACACCCTCGCCGTTGGCGGCGTCGTGCAACGCCTGCAATGCATAAGGCAAGGTGTCGTGATCGCCGTCGGCTTCGATCAACAACATCGCGCCAGCCTCGGGCACATCGCTGCCGTTGCGGCGCAGCAGTGCGATTGCGCTGGCATCCATGAATTCCAGCATCGTCGGCGTGGTCGGTTGCGCCATGATGCGCGACACCGCGGCTGCAGCGGTGGCCGCATCGCGATACAGCGCGCGCAAACCGGCTTGTGCGATTGCGCGCGGCGTCAGCTTCAACGTCGCTTCGACGATGATCGCCAAGGTGCCTTCGCTGCCGACCAGCAAATGCGTGAGGTCGTAGCCGGTGGAATTCTTGGTATACGCACCGCCGCAACGGATCACCTCGCCGGTGCCGGTCACTGCCACCAAACCGAGCACGTTGTCGCGGGTGGCGCCGTATTTCACTGCGCGCGGGCCGCCGGCATTGGTGGCGAGATTACCGCCGACACTGCAGATGTCCGCACTGGACGGATCCGGTGGCCAGAACAAGCCGTGCGGCTGCAATGCCTGCTGCAAGTCGCCATTGAGCAGGCCCGGTTGCACGATGGCGCAGCGATCCGCCGGACGCAGCGCAAGGATGCGGTTCATGCGCGCCATCGACACCACCACGCCGCCGGAAAACGGCACTGCCGCGCCAGTGGTGCCGGTGCCCGCGCCACGCGCCACGATCGGCACGCCATGCGCGCGGCAGGCCTGCACGATGGCGACCACCTCATCGGTATCGCGCGGCAAGGCGACGGCGGCGGGCAATGCCCAGCGGCGCGAATCGTCTTCGCCATAACGCCGCCGCGCATCGTCGCCGGTCAACCAGCCATCGGGTCCAAGTCGTGCGGCCAGCAGTTCGGCCAGCGCGGTGGGAAGCACATCGGTCATGACGGGTGATCCTGTGGTGCCGCGCGCTGGATGCATTTCCATCCCAGCACTGCGACGGTGAGCGGCAGCCAGACCCAGCGCAGCTCGGAGAGCAGGACGCTGAGGCCGCGCGCATTGAAGAAACCGTTGGCGAACGGCGACACGCGAATCGGCCGCCATGGTGCGAACCAGCGTGCTTCGCTCCATGGCCAGGTCAGTGCAACGCCAAGACCGCCGGAGGTCATCGCATCCAGCACAGGATGCGATGCGGTGCAGACAAACAAGAACGCTGCGGCCTGCAGCGCATCCGCGCGCAACACGCGATGCGCAATGCCACCGAGTAATGCAATCACCGCGGCGAACACCAACGAGTGGCTGGCACCACGGTGGCCGAATGCATCGGCATAAGGAATGTGCAGCGCGAACGCCAGCACATCGGCATCCGGCAACATCGCCGCCACGATGCCGGCACCGAGCAGGCGCGGCGACAGGCGGCCGCGTTCGCTGGCGCACCAGAGCGCCAGCGGCACCGCGGCGTGGGTGAGGATGGTGGGCATCGCGCGTGGGTCGTTGTCAGCAATCGTCGGCGCGGAAGGCGTCGCGGATCCAGTTCAGCACCGGCGGCTCGCCGCTGGCTTCGACCACATCGAAGCGGCACGGCAAGCTCGCCAGTGCCGGGTGATAGGCAAGGAACACTTGCGCGGCCAGCACCAGTTTGCGGCGCTTGCGCCGGTCCACCGATGCAGCGCCGCCGCCGAAGCGGTTGTCGCGCCGATAACGCACTTCCACGAACACCAGGGCTTGCCCGTCGCGCATCACCAGATCGAGTTCGCCGCCGCGGTAGTTGGCATTGGCCACGACCAGCCGCAAGCCGGCCTGCTCCAGCAGCGCGCGTGCCAACGCTTCCACCGCCGCACCACGTTGCTGACGTGCTGCCGGCATGGCGTCAGCGGCCGTCGGCGATCGGCACCGGGCGGCCACCGTTGAAGGTGGACCACGCCGGTGTACGCAACACGTTGCCGAAGCCATCCAGATGCAAGGTACCGGTGGCGCCGCGCAGGCCGCCGTCGGCGCCGGTGGCCAGCTTTTCCAGATACGCGCTGATCTTCCAGGCGTCGTAGCCGAAGGCGAACAAGCGCGCGCCCGGTCCGCGTGCGCTGGGCAGCGTGCTGGCGACCTGGGTGGAGGCCGGCAGGCCGGACACGCCCAGGGCGGTCCAGGTTTCGCTCGGGTAGATGATGCCGTCCAGCGCCAAATCGTCTTCGACCTTGCCGGTGCCGGCCACCAACTGCGAGGTGCCCACACGCGATTTGCCGGCGAAGCCGCTCAAGGCCAATTGCGGCGCCAGCGCCCGCGCCGTATTGCCGCGCACTGCCAGGAATACCGCATCGGCGGTGCCGTAATTGCGCAGCTGGGCGCCGATATCGCCCGGTACTTCGGCCACGCTGATGCTGCCGGCCACGCTGCCGCCACGTTCGGTGAAACGGTCGCGGAAGGCCTTGATGGTGCGCTTGCCGTTGTCGTCGCTGATGCCGACGATCAGCACATTGCGGCGCTCGCGCGAAAGCAGGTACTCGGCCGCCATGATGCCGTCGTCTTCCGGCGCCAGCGAGAACCCGGCGCTGCCACTGGGCGGCGCCTTGTTGTCGGTGGGGCGGTTGAGCGCCAGCACCGGCACCGCCAGTTGGCCGCGTGCGAACACCGCGCTGACTTCGTCGCGACCCAACGGGCCGACTACGTAGTCCACACCGGCGCTCACGGCCTTGTCGTAGGCGGCATTGGCGCCGGCGGCGGTGCCGGCGGTATCGAAGAAGCGCAGTTCCGGGCGGCGGCGGGTTTCGGCGTAGTAGCCGGCCAGCAGGCCGTCGCGTACCGGCGCCGAGGCGGTGGCCAGATTGCCGCTGAGCGGCAGCAGCACGCCCAGCTTGATCGGCGGGCGATAGCCATCGCGCTCGGCCGGCGGGCGCTTGCTGGTGTCGAAGCCCCACTGCGCGTCGCGCTCGAACGCACGCGGCAGCGCCAAGCCGCGGCTGATCAGGGCGCGGCCGGCGAAGTTGTACAGCGGGTCGCCGGCCGGTAGTGCGGCGGTGCGGCCTTTGAGCGTGGCGTCGTCGAGCGCGGCGAGCAGGCGCACGATTGCGCGCTGGTTCTCGCTGCGCGGGGTGCCGGTCAGGCTGGCATCTGCGCGCGCGCGGTCGGCGGCGGCACCGAACAGGTCGCCGGTGCCTTCCAATGCGGCGGCGCGTGCCAGCAGCCAGCGGGTCTGCAACGGCTGCGGCAGGCCTTGCGGGCTGTCGCCCAGCGCCTGCAGCGCTTGCGCGGCCTGCTTGTCGATCACCGCCAGCTCGCCGGTCAACAGCGCGAAGCGGGCGCGGTCTTCGCCAGTGAGATGGCGTGGAGTCACCTGCGCCAGCAACGTGCGTGCACGTGCGTCATCGCCGGCGTCGTGCCAGCCGAACGCCGAGGCGGCCAGCAAGCGGCTGCGCTGCGCACCGCTGGCGCTGGCCGCCTCGGCTTCCAACTGCTGCGCGGCTTCGCGCGGCTTGCCCTGGTCCAGCAACGCCAGCGCCGCGCTCTGCGTGGGCGAAGCGGTCTGGGTGACGCTGCTGGTGGCGCAACCGGCGGCCAGCATGACCAGCAGCGACAGGGCGGAGATCCTTGCAACACGCTTGTTCATTTCAGATCCATTGGACGGGGCCCGCCGGGGCGGACCGTTAAAAACGCTACGATTCTACCCTTTGCCCCCGGAAATACCGCTGATGACGTCCCCCGGAACCCTGCATGTGGTCGCCACGCCGATCGGCAACCTGGCCGACCTGTCGCCGCGTGCGCAGGAGGTGCTGCGTGGCGTGGCCGCGATCTGCGCCGAAGACACCCGCCACACCCGCCAGTTGCTCGGCCATTTCGGCATCGACCGCCCGCTGCTGGCCCTGCACGACCACAACGAAGAAGCCATGTCCGAGCGCATCGTCGCGCGCCTGCGCGAGGGCGAGTCGCTGGCCATCGTCAGCGACGCCGGCACCCCGCTGGTCAGCGACCCCGGCTTCAAGCTGGTGCGCGCCGCGCGCGCGGCCGGGATTCGGGTCAGCCCGGTGCCTGGCGCCTGCGCCGCCATCGCTGCGCTCAGCGTGGCCGGCCTGCCCAGCGACCGCTTCAGTTTCGAAGGATTTCTGCCCGCCAAAAGCGCTGCCCGCCGCGAACGCCTGGCGCACCTGGCCGGGGAGACCCGCACCCTGGTGTTCTACGAATCCTCGCACCGCATCGTCGACTCGCTGGCCGACCTGCGCGGGGCCTTCGGCGACGACCGCCCGGCGGTGATCGCCCGCGAGCTGACCAAGCTGTTCGAAACCGTGCTCGACGGCACCCTGGCCGAGCTACAGGCCAAGGTCGAAGCCGACGACAACCAGCGCAAGGGCGAGTTCGTGGTGATGGTGCAGGGCGCCGCCGACGCCGCCGAAGGCCAACTCGCCGAAGGCCGCCGCGTCTACGCCAAGCTCGCCGAGCACCTGCCGCCGTCCACGGCCGCCAAGCTGGCCGCCGAGCTGACCGGTGCGCCGCGCAAGGCGTTGTATGGCGGGTAGGTTTGCCATCGCAGGAGCACGTTTACGTGCACTGGGATTTTTCTCGGTAAGGCCTCTCGCGCCCGGGTGCGCTCCTACCGGCAATGGCGGGGCTGGCATCGCTGCGCCGTTCTGCAAGGTGGCGATAGCGTATAGTGCGCCCCGGCGGAGTCGGCCAGACAGTCGCGTCACTCGCAAGAGTGCCGAGGAAAGTCCGGGCTCCATAGGGCAAGGTGCCAGGTAACGCCTGGGCGGCGCAAGCCGACGGAAAGTGCAACAGAAAGATACCGCCTACGTTCCTTTCGAGGAGCCGGTAAGGGTGAAATGGTGCGGTAAGAGCGCACCGCGAGTCCGGTAACGGACCGGCACGGCAAACCCCACCTGGAGCAAGACCAAATAGGGATCCATTGGCGTGGCCCGCGCTGGATCCGGGTAGGTTGCTTGAGCGCTGCGGTGACGTAGCGCCTAGACGAATGACTGTCCACGACAGAACCCGGCTTATCGGCCGGCTCCGCCGCCTTTTTTTGGGCGTAGGCCCAAAATAAAGGCGCCCACGCTTTGTACCGCCGTTGGCGGTACAAAACGCGGGTCCCGCTCCGGGCATGCCAGAACCCCGCGGCTATCGCCGCGCCCCCTTGACTCAAGGGGGCTTGCACTCGGTGAATTATCCGGTGCGTTCAGCCTTTTACGATCAGCGCGATTTTTGATGCTTCGATCTTTGTTGCTTGGCTTGGGCTTTGCCCTCGCGGCTGACATTCGCTTCGCCTGCGTTGACGTTGGCGCTTAGCCGAACGAGCGGGTGAACAGTTCGTCCAGGGCGTCGATGATGGTTTGGCCCTGGTTTTTCAGGGAGCCTGCAGGTTTGCTGAGCACTGCCAGCGGCACCGAGGTCATTTCCAGGGGTTGCAGGATGACGGGTTGGCCGGCCACCGTGAGTTCCGGGGTGAAGCGGGAGGGGGTCGGGGAGTGGTTGGACTTTCGGACCAGGGGCACGACAACGCGGCGAGGTGAGGCGTCGAAGATCTTTGACTGGACGACGACCACATAAGGGATGTTCTTGTTCTGGCCGACGTTCGCGTAGACATCGAACTGGCCGGTCATAGCGTGGAGAACTCGTCTGCGAAGGAGCCGTGCGCTTCGGTGTAGGTCTTCCATTCGCCTGCAGCGCGCTGCAGCTCCATTGCTCGGGCGCTGTGGCTGTCGCGTTCTTTTGTGACGTACTCGGCCAGCAGTTCCTCGACCTTTGCCGACAGGTTGCCAGTCATCGCCCGTGCCTGCGCGGCCAAGTCCGAGTTGATGGTCAGGTTCAGTGGCTTCTTTTGCGCGGAACTATCGTAATAACGGCTCATGAGCAGTCTCCAGTGGAGTATGCGCACGCTATGCGCATGATTGCGGATTGTCAATGCGTGCCGGCGATGTCCAGTCGTGTTTCGCCCTGGAAGATCCCGTTTGGTCCAAAGCGGCGTTCGTGGATGAAGCCGCGGCCTTGCTGGTCCACCGCCACGATGGTGATGGCGCGCGTGCCGTAGCTGGCGCCGGTGATGAAGGCAGCCGAGAGCAGGCGTTCGGTGGCCAAGTCCACCCCGGTGTGGGGAAGCGCGGCGTCGAGTGCGATGGCAGGGTTGCCCAGGGCGGTCCACAAGGGTTGCAGGTCGTCGCTGTCGGTGGCGCACCAGTGGTGCAACGTATTAGTCAGTGCGGCGGTCTTGGGCCACTGCGCGTCCAGCGGGCCGTTGGACATGCCATGGATGCCGGGCGCCAGCGTGCGGGCAAATGGCGGGTGGTTGCTGAGGTGCTCGCAACGCTCGGCATCGCACAGCAATAAGTTGAAGGGCGGGAACTCATGCGCGGCCGCTGCCAGATCGCTGGCGTAGGCCGCGGCATCCAGGCTGCCGGCCAGGTAATCGGCAATCAGATGACCCCGCGAGCGCCCGGACGCTGTGGCGAGCGGGTCGCGCACGTTGGTCACCACCGCGACGCGGCCGTGGTTGCCCAGGCCTACCCAGCTGCCGCCCGAGCGTAGGTCGCGGCCCGCCAGCACGCCGTCGGCCGGCGCCGCCCAACGTGCCAGCGGCGCGGTGGGGCGCTCGTGGAATTCATCGCGGTTGCCCGCCAGCAGCAAACGCCAGCGGGGGTGGGCTTTCCAGGCGAGAGCGACCAGACACATGCCGCCGATTGTCGCCGGTTTGCGCAGTCATGACGTGTAGCCGGCTCAATGTGAAGTGAGACCACGGTCGAGTCTACATGGCCTTCACACCCCTGAACTTTTGTTCAATCTCAAAATCTGAGACGAAACAGCAACTTGTGGATAACCTTTGAACAAGTCTCTAAAGAGTGCTGCAACTCATTGATGCAACTGGCGATTTGTGGCCTCCAAAGTTGTTGACAACCTTCGGCGCACTGCTAAGGTGGGCAACGGAGGGAAAACCAGGTGTTTTGTGGTTTTTCGTGGTTCAATGATCCCCCAGCGGGTATTCGAGGTTGCATTCGGTGTTTCAGGGCGAGACTGCCATCACGGTGGACGACAAGGGGCGTATGGCGGTGCCAACCGCGTACCGCGACCTCGTCACGCGTGCGAGTGGCAACCGCCTGGTACTCACCTACAACCCGTTCGAAGCCGGATGTCTGTGGCTGTATGCGGAAAAGGAGTGGGAGCGGGTGCGTGACGATGTGATGTCCAAGCCCAATACCCAGCGCGTGGTCCGCACGCTGCAGCAGAAACTGGTGGGTTCTTCCGCAATGCTGGAGCTGGACGCCAACGGCCGTCTGAGCATCCCGGCCAGCCACCGCAATGCGGTCGGCATCGAGAAAAAGGCCGTGCTGCTGGGCATGGGCGACAAATTCGAACTCTGGAGCGAGCAGGCACATCGCGCACTGATCCAGCAGACATTGTCTGACGGGGATCTGGGCGATGAATTGCTCGATCTCAGGTTGTGAGCCGGGGTGCCCGGATGCGCGGTGAAGCGCAGCCCGGTCACCCGGTGTCGCAGCCGCCGGCAGCCCATGTGCCGGTGCTGTACACGCAGGTTCTGGATGGCCTGCAGGTGATCGAAAACGGAACCTATCTCGATGGCACGTTCGGGCGTGGCGGACACGCCCGTGGCGTGCTGCAACACCTTGGCCCGGGAGGTCGACTGCTGGTGATGGACAAGGACCCCGACGCGATCGCGGTGGCCGAACAGGCGTTCGGTGGCGATGCGCGCGTGTCCATCCATCGCGGCAGCTTTGCCGGTCTGGGCCAGGTGGTCGCTGCGGCAACCGTCGACGGCATCCTGCTGGATCTGGGCGTGTCCTCGCCACAGCTGGATGTGGCCGGGCGCGGTTTCAGTTTCGGCAAGGACGGCCCGCTGGACATGCGCATGGACCCCGATGCCGGCCAGAGCGCGGCCGAGTGGCTGGCGCACGCCAGCGACCGCGAGATTGCCGATGTGCTGTGGACCTATGGCGAAGAACGCCAGAGCCGCCGCATCGCACGTGCCATCGTGGCGCGCCGCGCCGAACAGCCGCTGCTGCGCACCGCGCAGCTGGCCGACCTGATTGCCTCGGTGATGCCGCGTGGCGACAGCAAGACCCATCCGGCCACACGCAGCTTTCAGGCGATCCGCATCTACATCAACCGTGAGCTGGACGATCTGGAAGCCGGCCTGGATGCCGCCCTGGGCGCGCTCAAGCCCGGCGGCCGCCTGGCGGTGATCAGCTTCCACTCGCTGGAAGACCGCATCGTCAAACAATTCATGGCCCGCTACGCCAAGGCCCCGCCAAGCAACCGCCGCCTGCCCGAAGCGCAGCCGTTCGTGCCGACGCTGCAACTGGTGACCGGCGCAGTCAAAGCCGACTTCGACGAGTTGAGCGTCAACCCGCGCGCGCGTAGTGCGGTGTTGCGGGTGGCCGAGAAGCTGGAAATGGAGAATCGGGAATCGGGAATGGGCAAAGGCAACAGCGCCGCTGCTTCCCGATTCCCGAATCCCGAATCCCGATTCCTGGCGTCTCCCAACGGAGACGCCGCATGAGCCGCCTGCTGCTCATCGTGCTGCTCGCCTGCAGCATCGCCTCGGCGATCGGTGTGGTGTACATGCGCCACATGCATCGCAAGTTGTTCGTGCAGTTGTCCAAGCTCGAACACACGCGTGATGAATTGAATATCGAATTCGGCCGGCTGCAGCTGGAGCAGGCCACCTGGGCGGAAAGCAATCGGGTCGATCAGGTCGCGCGTGCGCGCATCGGGATGAAGTTCCCGGAGACCAACGACATCGTGGTGGTGCGCCCATGACACAACGGCAGGATAGCCGTTTTGCACGGCGCAGCCGCCTGCAGGGTGGCGCACACGGAGGTACGCCATGAAGGCCGGCCGCAACCGCGCGCGCAGCAACTTCAACCTGCGTGGCCGCCTGACGCTGGTCGGTATCGCGCTGGGCCTGTGCTCGGTGACGCTGATCGGCCGCGCGGCGTTCGTGCAGTTGGTCAATCGCGATTTCTATCAGCGCCAGGGTGAGGCGCGTTACCTGCGCGAGCTGCCGATCGCCACCTCGCGCGGCATGATTACCGACCGCAACGGCGAGCCGCTGGCGGTGTCCACGCCGGTGGAGTCGATCTGGGTCAATCCGCAGGAACTGCTGCGCAATCCGGACCGCATTATCGAGCTGGCCAAGGCGCTCGGCCAGCCGCTGGACGAGTTGAACGCCAAGCTGGCGCAGAAGGCCGGCAAGGAATTCATGTACCTGCAGCGCCGGATCAATCCGGACAAGGCGCATGCCATCGTGGAGCTGAAGATTCCCGGTGTGTTCTCGCAGCGCGAGTTCCGTCGCTTCTATCCGCAAGGCGAAGCGATGGCCCATGTGCTGGGCTTTACCAATATCGACGACCGCGGCCAGGAAGGCCTGGAGCTGGCCTTCGACGAATGGCTGCGCGGCAAGCCGGGCTCCAAGAAAGTAGTGCGCGATGCGCGCGGCGCGATCGTGGAGAGCGTGGATCTGGTGCGTCCTGCGCAGCCGGGCAAGGACCTGACGCTGAGCATCGACCGCCGCATCCAGTTCCTGGCCTACAAGGAGCTGCGCAACGCGCTGGTCGAAAACAACGCCGCTGGCGGGTCGATGGTGGTGATGGACGTGGCCACCGGCGAAGTGCTGGCGATGGTCAACCTGCCGACTTACAACCCCAATTCGGTCACCGGCATCAATCCGTCGGCGCGCCGCAACCGCGCGGTCACCGATCTGGTCGAGCCGGGTTCGACGATGAAGCCGCTCACCGTGGCCACCGCATTGACTGCCGGCGTGGTGACCAAGGACACCATCATCGACACCAACCCCGGCTACATGGCCGTGGGGCGCTTCACCATCCGCGATGTGCCACGCAACAACGGCGTGCTCAACGTCACCGGCGTGATCACGCGCAGCTCCAACATCGGTGCGGCCAAGATTGCGGCCAAGGTGCCGGATCAGACGTTCTATCAGTCGATCCGCAATTTCGGTTACGGCAGCGCGCCGCATAGCGGTTTTCCCGGCGAATCGTCGGGCGTGGTGCTGCAGCCGGCGCGCTGGAGCGGCCCGTCCAAGACCACGATGTCGTACGGCTATGGCCTGTCGGTGACGCCGCTGCAGATCGCGCAGGCGTACGCCACGCTGGGCAACGGCGGCAAGCTGACCCCGCCGACCTTCGTACGCGGCCAGCACAACGAAACCCGCCAGGTGGTCACGCCTGAAGTGGCGCGCCAGGTCATCGACATGATGGAAACCGTGGTCACCCAGGGCGGCGCCAAGGGCGCGGCCATCCTGGGCTATCACGTGGCCGGCAAGACCGGTACCGCGCGCAAGAACGGCGCCAACGGCTACGAGCGCGGGCATTACAACGCGCTGTTCGCCGGTCTGGTGCCGGCCACGCGCCCGCGCTTTGCTACGGTCATCGTGATCAACGATCCGCAGGGCAAGGTGTACTACGGCGGCCTGGTGTCGGCACCGGTGTTCCACAAGGTGATGGAAGGCGCGCTGCGTCTGATGGACGTGCCGCCGGACGACATCCAGTCGTGGCTGGCCGCGCAGGCCGCCGGCAAGACCGGGCAGCCGATCGCCAAGCCGCAGCCGCCCGAGCTGGACCCGGCATTGATGCCGGATCCGGTGGATGAAGTGTCTGCCGGTATTCCCACCGCACTTGCACCTGCCGCGCTACCCGCGCCGGCCCAGCCCGCACCGTTGCAGGAGAGCCGCCAGTGAGCCGCTCCATGCCGCTGTCGCAGCTGTTGCCGGACGTGCCGCTCGCGCACGACGTGCAGGTCTCGGGTCTGGTGATGGACAGCCGTGCGGTGCGTGCGGGCGATGCCTTCGTGGCGATCGCCGGTTTCGGCGCGCATGGTCTGGGCTTCGTCGAACAGGCGCGTGCCAATGGCGCAGCGGCGGTGTTGTTCGAGCCGCCAGCGCCTGCCGAGTTGCCGGCACCGGCCGATGCGATCGCCGTGCCTGGTTTGCGCGCGCGCCTGGGCGCGATGGCCGATCAGTTTCATGGCCAGCCCTCGCAGGCGCTGCGCATGATCGGCGTCACCGGCACCAACGGCAAGACCTCCACCGTGCAGTTGCTGGCGCAGGCGCTGACGCTGCTCGGCACCCCTGCCGGCACGCTCGGCACCCTGGGTGTCGGCCTGTATGGCAGCGCCGTGCCGACCGGTTTCACCACGCCGCTGGTGCTGCCCACGCATGCGTTGCTGGCGCAATTGCGCGATGAAGGCGCGCAGGCCGTGGCGATGGAAGTCAGCTCGCACGCGCTCGATCAGGGCCGCGTGGATGCGGTGCATTTCGACGTGGCGGTGTTCACCAATCTCACCCGCGACCATCTCGATTACCACGGCGACATGGCGCAGTACGGCGCGGCCAAGGCCAAGCTGTTCACGCGCGCTGGATTGAAAGCAGCCGTGGTGAATCTGGACGATGACTTCGGCCGCACTCTGTTCGCAGCGCTCGACCCGGCGCTGCGCGCGATCGGTGTGAGTTCGCGCGCGCAAGCCCAGGCAGCGGTGCGTGCGCAGGCGCTGCAGCTGGATCACAACGGCATCAATTTCGCGTTGCATATCGACGGCCACGTGCATCCGGTGCACTCGCCGCTGCTTGGCCGCTTCAACGTCGATAACCTGCTCGCGGTCGCCGGCGCGTTGTCTGCGTTGGACATCGCGCCGGCACAGATTGCTGAAGTGCTTGGTCAGCTGCAGCCGATCCACGGCCGCATGAATCGTCTCGGTGGCGCGCATGGCGCCCCGTTGGTGGTGGTGGACTACGCACACACGCCCGACGCGCTGGAACAGGCATTGGCCAGCCTGCGTTCGCATGCGCAGGACCGGCTGATCTGCGTGTTCGGCTGCGGTGGCGAGCGTGATACCGGCAAACGCCCGCAGATGGCGGCGATCGCCGAGGTCAATGCGGATGTAGCGATCGTCACCGACGACAACCCGCGTGGCGAAGATGGCGATGCGATCGTGGCCGACATCCTGCGCGGCTTTGCGCGTCCGGATGCGGCGATCGTGCAGCGCGATCGCGCCGCGGCGATCCATCAGGCCATCAGCATGGCCGGTGCCTCCGACATCGTGCTGATCGCTGGCAAGGGCCACGAGCCGTATCAGGAAGTCGCCGGCGTGCGGCATGCCTTCGACGACGCCATCGTGGCGGCGCAGGCCTTGCTGCCGCGCACCGTGCTGGGAGTGCGCGCATGAAGCTCACTCCGTTGTCGTTGATCGCCCACTGGGCCGGCGGCGAGTTGCACGGCGACGACGCCATGATCGACGCGGTCGGCAACGACACCCGCACGCTCGCCAACGGCAGCCTGTATGTGGCGCTGCGCGGCGAGCGTTTCGATGGACACGACTTTGCCGCAGACGCGGTGGCGCAGGGCGCCAGTGGGTTGCTGGTGGATCGCCTGCTGCCTGCGCTGAGCGTGCCGCAGGTGCTGGTGGAAAACACCGAACTCGCGCTGGCGCGTATCGCCGCCGGCATGCAGCGCGACCGCGCCACGCGCGTGATCGCGTTGACCGGCTCCAACGGCAAGACCAGCGTCAAGGCCTTGTTGCTGTCGATCCTGGAAGAGGCCGGGCGTGTCGATGGCACCACCGTCTACGCCAATCCGGGCAACCGCAACAACGAAATCGGCCTGCCGCTGGCGGTGATCGCCGCGCCGGACGATGCGGATGTTGCGATCTACGAAATGGGCGCCGGCAAGCCGGGCGATATCGCCTATCTCACCGACATCGCGCAGCCGCACGTAGCCCTGGTCAACAATATCGCACCCGCCCATCTGGAACGCCTGGGCAGCCTGCTCGGCGTCGCCCGCACCAAGGGCGCCATCTACGCGGCATTGCCGGCCGATGGTGTGGCGGTGATCAATGCCGACGATGCCTTCGGCGCCTGGTTCGAGCAGCAATTGCATGCGCAGCCGGTGCACGGGCGCCGCGTGTTGCGTTATGGCTTGCAGGCCAGCGCCGACCTCACTGCACGTGGGCTACGGCTGCAGGACGGTGGTGCGCAGTTCACGCTGGTGACGCCGCAAGGCGAAGCGCAGATCGCGCTGCCGTTGCCGGGCCGCCACAACGTGCTCAACGCGTTGGCTGCGACCGGGCTGGCGTTGGGCGCGGGCATTGCATTGCCGATTATCGCGGCCGGTCTGGCGCAGGCGCGCCCGGTGGCCGGTCGTCAGATCGCACATACGCTGCCCAGCGGCGCGGTGCTGATCGACGACAGCTACAACGCCAATCCAGGTTCGCTGGATGCGGCCATCGACACGCTGGCTGCCGCGCCGGGCGCTGGTTGGCTGGTACTCGGCGACATGCGCGAACTCGGCCCGGAAGGCAAGGCATTGCATGCCGCCGCCGGGCGTCGCGCACACGCGGCCAAGCTGCAGCGGCTGTACGCGTTGGGCGAGCTCAGCGCCGCCGCCGCGCAGGCGTTCGGCGATGGCGGCCGCGTGTTCGCCACTCATGCCGCGCTGGTCGCGGCGTTGCAGGCGGATCTGGCGCAGGTCGCCGTTTCGCCGACTCAAACGCAGGAATCTTCTTCGATGCACGAACACACCGGTGCGGCGGCGCAGACTGCCGCCACCACGGCTCAGGTCCCGCCCACGTTGTTGGTGAAAGGCTCGCGTGGCAGTGCGATGGATCGCATCGTCGCCGCGTTGCTCGCAGCGGCGGAGGACACTTCCCATGCTGCTTGAGTTGGCCCGTTGGCTACAGCAACTGGAGAGCCTGTTCGGGCTGTTCAACTATCTGACCTTCCGCGGCATCCTAGCGGCGCTGACCGCGTTGTTCCTGTCGTTGTGGATGGGCCCGGCGGTGATCCGCAAGCTGGGCCAGTTCAAGGGCGGCCAGCCGATCCGTCAGGACGGCCCGCAGACGCATTTTTCCAAGGCCGGTACGCCCACCATGGGCGGCTCGCTGATCCTGTTGACGGTGACCTTGTCGGTGCTGTTGTGGGGCGATCTGCGTAACCGCTATGTGTGGTTGGTGCTGGCGGTGATGCTCTGTTTTGGTGCGATCGGTTGGTATGACGACTGGATCAAGATCGTGCGTCGCGACCCCAACGGCCTGAAGTCGCGCTGGAAATATCTGCTGCAGTCGATCTTCGGCCTGGCTGCCGGCCTGTTCCTGTACTACACCGCCGATGTGCCGGCCGCGATCACCTTCTACATTCCGATGTTCAAGGCGGTGGCGTTGCCGTTGGCCGGCGTGAGCTTTGTGGTCATTGCCTACTTCTGGATCGTCGGCTTCTCCAACGCGGTGAACCTGACCGACGGCCTGGATGGTCTGGCGATCATGCCCACCGTGCTGGTGGCCTGCGCGCTGGGTGTGTTCGCGTATGCCTCGGGCAACGTGGTGTTTGCCGAATATCTGAAAATCCCGCTGATTCCCGGGGCCGGCGAGCTGATCATCATCTGCTCGGCGATCGCCGGGGCAGGGTTAGGGTTTCTGTGGTTCAACACTTATCCGGCCATGGTGTTCATGGGCGATATCGGCGCGCTGTCGCTGGGCGCAGTACTCGGCACCATCGCGGTGATCGTGCGTCAGGAACTGGTGTTGGTGATCATGGGCGGCGTGTTCGTGATCGAAACGCTGTCGGTGATCATCCAGGTCGCCAGCTTCAAGCTGACCGGCAAGCGCGTGTTCCGCATGGCGCCGATCCATCACCATTTTGAATTGAAGGGCTGGCCGGAGCCGCGCGTGATCGTGCGCTTTTGGATCATCTCGGTGGTGCTGGTGCTGATCGGCCTTGCCACGTTGAAGGTGCGCTGATGAACGACAACGCGCGTCAAGCCACTCGACTCGAAGCCATCGGCGGCCGCTACGACCCGTGGCTGCTCGGCGCCGCGGCCACGCTCGCCTCGCTGGGCGTGGTGATGGTGGCATCCAGCTCGATCGAACTGTCCGACAACCCGTTCTATTACCTCACTCGCCATCTGCTGTTTCTGGGCATCGGCATTGGCCTGGCGTTCTGGGCGATGCGGACCGAGCTCAAGACCATCGAGCAGTACAACCAGGTGTTGCTGCTGGCCTGCTTCGGTTTGCTGATGGTGGTGTTCGTGCCGGGCCTGGGCAGCAGCGTCAACGGCGCCAAACGCTGGATCAATCTGGGCGTGTCGAAATTCCAGACGGTGGAAGCGGTCAAGGTGCTCTACATCGTGTGGCTGTCCAGCTACCTGGTGCGCTTTCGCGACGAGGTCAATGCGACCTGGCCGGCGATGCTCAAGCCGCTGGGCGTGGCGATCGCACTGGTCGGCCTGCTGCTGATGCAGCCGGACTTCGGTTCGTCCACGCTGTTGCTGGCGATCACCGCCGGCATGCTGGTGCTGGGCGGGGTGAACCTGCCGCGCATGTCGATGCCGATCGTGTTCGGCCTGCCGGTGTTCGCCTTCATCGCGATCCTGGAGCCGTACCGCCTGCGTCGTATCACCTCGTTCCTGGATCCATGGGCTGACCAGCTCGGCTCCGGCTACCAGTTGTCGAACGCCTTGATGGCGGTCGGCCGCGGCCAATGGACCGGCGTTGGTCTGGGCGCCTCGGTGCAAAAGCTCAACTACCTGCCCGAAGCGCATACCGATTTCATCTTTTCGGTGATTGCCGAAGAGCTCGGGTTTGTCGGTGTGTGCGGGGTGATCTCGCTGTACGCGCTACTGGTTGGCCGCGCGTTCTGGCTGGGCATGCGCTGCGTGGAAATGAAGCGTCATTTCTCGGGCTACATCGCCTTCGGTATCGGCTTGTGGATCAGCCTGCAGAGCTTCGTCTCGGTGGGCGTGAATCTGGGCATCCTGCCGACCAAGGGCCTGACCTTGCCGCTGATTTCCTCCGGCGGTTCGTCGGTGCTGATGACCTGCGTGGCGATGGGCTTGTTGTTGCGCGTGTCCTACGAAATGGATCGCGCCGAGCGCCTGCGCAGCAAGTTGTCGCCGCAGGGTGCAGGCGCGCCGTCGACTGAGCCTGCCGAGCCGGTGGTCGACTCAGTGCCGCCGGCGTATGCGCCAGCGCGCAAACCGCAGCGCGATACCGTGGCTGCCGCTGCGCCCGCACCCGCACCCGCACCGGTCGCTGCAGCATCGGTGGCGCCGGCATCGGCCATCCTGCGCGGCACCAGCCGCATGCAGCCGCGTGTGGAACCGACGTTCGGGAGGATCGCGTGAGTAATAAGCACGCCAATCCCGCACAAGCGCCCGCGCAGTCTGCTGTGGTTCGTCCGGTCATGATCCTTGCTGGCGGAACCGGTGGGCATATCTTCCCGGGCCTGGCCGTGGCCAAGGTGCTGCGCGCGCGTGGCGTGCCGGTGACCTGGCTCGGTGCCGATGGCGCGATGGAAACCCGCCTGGTGCCGCAGCACGATATCCAGCTCGACACGCTGGCCATCACCGGGCTGCGCGGCAAAGGCATCGTGAAACTTCTCGGCGCGCCGGTCCGGGTGATGCGCGCGGTGCGCGCCGCCGGCTTCGTACTGCGCAAGCGCCAGCCGCGTGCGGTGATCAGCTTCGGCGGATTTGCGGCCGGCCCGGGCGGCCTGGCTGCTCGTCTGCTCGGCGTGCCATTGCTGGTGCACGAACAAAATCGCGCACCCGGCATGACCAACAAGGTGTTGTCGCGTTTCGCGCGTCGCGTGTTGACCGGTTTTCCGGGCAGCTTCGCTGGCGAAGAAGCGGTGGGCAATCCGGTGCGCGCGGAAATCGCAGCGCTCCCCGTGCCGGCTCTGCGCCTCGTCGGTCGTGGTGGCCCGGTACGCATGCTGGTCCTCGGCGGCAGCCAGGGTGCACGCGCATTGAATCAAGCTGTGCCGGCGGCACTGGCGGCACTCGGTCACCCGGATGTCGACGTGCGTCATCAGTGCGGCGAAAAGCTGCGCGCCGAAGCCGAAGCGGCGTACGCGCAGGCCGGCGTCAACGCCAGTGTCGAACCCTTCATCGCTGACATGGCGGCTGCTTACGCCTGGGCCGATCTGGTCGTGTGCCGTGCTGGCGCATCTACGCTGGCTGAACTGTGCGCCGCCGGTATCGGCAGCGTGCTGGTGCCCTTCGCTGCAGCGGTGGACGATCACCAGACCCGCAATGCCGAATACCTGGTCGGCGCCGACGCCGCCGTGCTGCTCAAGCAGGACGACACCCTGGCCGTGCGTCTGCAGCAGGTCTTGCAGACCTTGCTCGCCGACCCCGCGCGCCGCCTGTCGATGGCACAAGCCGCCCGCACCTTGGCTAAACCGGATGCCGCCGAACACATCGCCGACATCATTCTTCAAGAGGCCGGGAGTGGAGATTCGGGATTGGGGATTCGTACAGAGCAACAGCACAAGCAGGACAGCATGCAGAAATCCGTTAATGGCGACCACTCCGCGCAGTTGATCGCCACCAATCTCCAATCCCGAATCCCCAATCCCGGCACCTCCGCAGGAGGTGCAGCGTGATCCGCCGTCTGCAGGACAGCGGCGATCTGGTGCGCGCCTTCCCGCGCGTGCATTTCGTCGGCATCGGCGGCACCGGCATGAGCGGCATTGCCGAAGTGATGCTGACGCTGGGCTATGAAGTCTCCGGCTCCGACAACTCCGATAACGCGGCCACACGTCGGCTGGCCAAGCTGGGTGCGCGGGTGATGCGTGGGCATTCGGCGGCCAATGTGCTCGGCACCGATTGCGTGGTGGTGTCCAGCGCGATCCGCGAAGACAACCCCGAGCTGATGGAAGCGCGCAGCCAGCGCATTCCGATCATGCCGCGTGCGGCGATGCTGGCCGAGCTGATGCGCTTCCGTCGCGGCATCGCGGTGGCCGGCACGCACGGTAAGACCACCACCACCAGCCTGGCGGCGGCCGTGCTGAGCGAAGGCGGGCTGGATCCGACCTTCGTCATCGGCGGGCAGTTGCTGGCTGCCGGTGCCAACGCCAAACTCGGTGGCGGCCAGTGGCTGGTGGCCGAAGCCGACGAGAGCGATGGCAGCTTCCTGCGCCTGAACCCGTTGATGGCGGTGATCACCAATATCGATTCGGATCACCTGGAAAACTACGGCAACGATTTCTCGCGCATCCAGGCGGCATTCGCAGAATTCCTGCAGCGCCTGCCGTTCTACGGTCTGGCGCTGCTGTGCATCGACGACCCGGAAGTAGCGGCACTGGCCAGCAAGACGCCGCGCCACGTGATGAGCTACGGCATGAGCGAAAACGCCGACGTGCGCGCCGAAGATGTGGTGCAGGATGGCCCGCGCATGCGCTTCACGCTGCGCCTGCCCGAGGGCACCACCACACCGGTGACGCTCGCACTGCCGGGCCGTCACAACGTGCTCAATGCGCTGGCAGCAGCGGCGATCGGTTGGCAATTGGGCGTGGCGCCGGAAACCATTGCGCGTGCGCTGGAAAACTTCGCCGGCATCGGCCGTCGCTTCAACGATCTGGGCGAAGTCACCACCAGCACCGGTGCACGCGTGCGCGTGGTCGACGATTACGGCCACCATCCGCGCGAGCTGGAAGCGGTGTTCGCCGCAGCCCGCGGTGGCTGGCCGGACAAGCGTCTGGTGGTCGCATTCCAGCCGCATCGTTACAGCCGTACCCGCGATCAGTTCGATGCCTTTGCCGCGGTGTTGAGTACCGTCGATGCGCTGGTGTTGAGCGAGGTCTACCCGGCCGGCGAAGCGCCGATTCCTGGCGCCGATTCGCGTGCGTTGGCGCGTGCCATCCGTGCGCGCGGCCGCAGCGAGCCGGTGGTGGTCGGCCAGATTTCGGGCCTGGCCGAAGTGTTGCCGGACGTGCTGCAGGACGGCGATCTATTACTGATGATGGGGGCCGGCGATATCGGTTACGTGGCCCAGCACATCATCAATAACGGCTTCACCGGAGCGGCTGCATGAGCGCGACGGTCGCCAACGTGCGCGGCACCGATCCGGCTGCGTTCGGCCGTGTCGCCGTGCTGCTCGGCGGTACCTCGTCCGAGCGCGAAGTGTCGTTGAACTCCGGCAGCAACGTGCTCGATGCATTACGCGCACGCGGTGTCGATGCGCAGCCGGTCGACGGCATTCCGGCACTGGCGCAGGCCCTGGTCGAAAAACGTTTCGACCGTGTCTTCAACGTGCTGCACGGCCATAACGGCGGCGGCGAAGACGGCATCGTGCAAGGCCTGATGGAAGCGTTCAAGGTGCCGTACACCGGCTCCAACGTGCTCGGCTCGGCGCTGAGCATGGACAAGATCCGCACCAAGCAGGTGTGGCTGTCGCTGGGCCTGTCCACACCGCGCTATGCGCGTTTGGCCGCCGGCGCCAGCGCCGATCAAATTCATGCCGCCGCACAGCAGATTGGCCTGCCGGTCATCGTCAAGCCGGCCAACGAAGGCTCCAGTGTCGGCATCAGCCGCGTGTTCGACCAGGCCCAGCTCGAAGAAGCCGTGCTGATGGCGGCGCGTTACGACGGCGCGCTGCTGATGGAGCAGCTGATCGAAGGCGACGAACTTACCGTGGCCGTGCTCGGCGAGGTCGCGCTGCCGTCGATCCGCATCGTGCCCAAGGGCCAGTGGTACGACTACAACGCCAAGTACGTGGCCGACGATACCCAGTACCTGTGCCCGGGCCTGGAAGGCGATGCCGAAACGCAGATCCGCCAGCTCGCACTCGACGCCTTCCGCGCTGCCGGCGCACGTGGCTGGGGCCGCGTCGACGTGATGCGCGACCGCGCCAGCGGCCAGCTGTATCTGCTTGAAGTGAACACCGCTCCGGGCATGACCAGCCACTCGCTGGTGCCCAAGGCCGCGCGCCAGCTCGGTATCGATTTCGAAGAACTGGTCTGGCGCGTGCTGGAGCAGACGCTATGAAGACGGGATTGGGGAATCGGGAATCGGGAATCGCAAAAGCGACAGCCGGCAGTGCGCCGCTGTTGACGATTCCCTATTCTCGATTCCCCATTCCTGCGCGCGGAGCGCGCCCATGAACGCCACCCTGCGCATCCTGGCCTGGTTGATCGCGGTGACGCTGGTCGCGTTGCCTGTGGTGGCCGTGCTCAATGGCTGGGTCGGCGCCGAGCGTTGGCCGTTGGCGCGGTTGCGGGTCTCCGGCGACTTCAAGCGGGTGCCGGCCGAAGAGCTGCGTGCGGTGGTGCTGCCGTATGCGCGCTCGGGTTTTTTCGCAGTGAAATTGCAGAACGCGCAGGACGCCATCGCACGGTTGCCGTGGGTGGAAAGTGCGCAGGTGCGCAAGCGTTGGCCGGACGTGCTGGAAGTGCGCGTCACCGAGCACAAGCCGTTCGCGCGCTGGGGCACCGACCGCATGTTGTCCGAGCAGGGCCGGCTGTTCCGCACCCCGCCGTTGTTGAAGGACTTCAAGCTGCCGCAACTCGGCGGCCCGGACAGCAAGACGCAGGACGTGGTGGCGCTGTACAACGAATCGCGCGCGCTGTTCGCCCCGACCGGGCTGGATGTGGAGCGCCTGGAAATGGACGCACGCGGCAGCTGGTCGCTGGGACTGAGCAACGGCGTGCAGATCGTGATCGGCCGCGACGATGCACGCGCCCGTCTGCAACGCTTCGCCCGCGTGTTGCCGCAACTGGCCGACCCGCAACGCCCGATCGCCCGCGCCGACCTGCGCTACACCAATGGCTTTACGGTCGAACGAAAAATGGAAGAGGGCTTGCCGGAAACCAAGAAAAAGGTGCCGCCGGCTGCGCCTGCCGCACACCACACGGTTGTTCTGGAATTGCCCCGTAACCGTAGACCGATCTTCTCCAATCCCGAATCCCGAATCTCGAATCCCGGCTTTAAGACATGAACCGCAAAGGCGACAAATCCCTCATCGTTGGACTGGACATCGGCACCTCCAAGGTCGTCGCGCTGGTCGGCGAGTACTCGCCCGGCAATCCGATCGAAGTGATCGGCATCGGTTCGCATGAGTCGCGCGGTCTCAAGCGCGGCGTGGTGGTGGATATCGAATCCACCGTGCAGTCGATCCAGCGCGCGGTGGAAGAAGCAGAGCTGATGGCCGGCTGCGAAATCCGCTCGGTGTACGCATCGATCTCCGGCAACCACGTGCAGTGCAAGAACTCGCCCGGCATCGTGCCGATCCGCGACGGAGAAGTGACCTGGAGCGATCTGGAGCGCGTGCTGGATGCGGCCAAGGCCGTGGCCATTCCTGCCGACCAGCGCATCCTGCATGCGATCCCGCGCGAATACGTGCTGGACGATTCGCAGGAAGGTATCCGCAATCCGGTCGGCATGACCGGCGTGCGCCTGGAGGTGCATGCGCATCTGGTGGTATGCGCGCAGTCGGCCGCGGCCAACATCACCAAGTGCGTGCAGAAGTGCGGCTTGCAGGTCGACGATCTGGTGCTGTCCTCGCTCGCATCGTCGGTGGCGGTATTGACTGCCGACGAGCGCGAACTGGGCGTGGTGCTGGTGGATATCGGCGCCGGCACCACCGACCTCGCCGTCTACGTGCAGGGCGCGATCTGCCACACCGCATCGCTGCCGATCGCCGGTGACCATGTCACCAACGACATCGCGCACATGCTGCGCACGCCGACCCCGGAAGCCGAGCAGATCAAGGTGCGCTATGCCTGCGCACTGGCGCAGCTGGCCACCGCCGAAGAAAGCATCCAGGTGCCCTCGGTCGGCGATCGCCCGCCGCGCCGCATGCCACGGCATGCGCTCGCGCAGGCAGTACAGGGCCGTTACGAAGAAATTTTCGAAATGGTGCAGGCCGAATTGCGCCGCTCCGGTTTCGAGGAGATGGTGCGCGCCGGAATGGTGCTCACCGGTGGCGCGTCGAAGATGGAAGGCGTGGTCGAACTGGCCGAAGAAATGCTGCAGATGCCGGTGCGCGTGGGCATTCCCCAGCACGTCACCGGCCTGGGCGAAGTCGTCGGCAACCCGGTGCACGCCTCCGGCGTGGGCCTGTTGCTGATGGGCAGCCAG
This sequence comes from Xanthomonas sp. NCPPB 2933, assembly GCF_056725225.1. Lineage (NCBI taxonomy): Bacteria > Pseudomonadati > Pseudomonadota > Gammaproteobacteria > Lysobacterales > Lysobacteraceae > Xanthomonas > Xanthomonas sp. NCPPB 2933. The sequence continues at coordinate 4,426,367 of NZ_CM161518.1, read as the reverse complement.
ATCGAACACCCGCGTCGTCCGTCGATCCCGACCGGACGTGCCGGGAGTTTGTTCAAGAAATTGAAGAACTGGTATCGCGGCGAATTCTGAGGGGCCGGGATTGGGAATTCGGGATTTGGGATTGGTAAGAGCGAAAAGAAAAAGCAGAGTGGCAGCAAAGATCAAGTAGAGAGCGGCGAGCGGGTAGGCGGTAAACTTTTTTGCAGGCATTGCGTCGAGGAGTAGGTGAGGTGAGTCGTAGAGCGCAACAGCGCATCTACGGTCCCGCACACGAATCCCGACTTTCAAACAACAACACTCGCCGTGGTGCGGAGTGGACAGGGACCAACGCTTTTGCGAATCCCAATCCCCACTCCCCAATCCCGGCTCAAGAGGACACTGACATGGCACATTTTGAACTGATCGAAAAGATGGCTCCCAACGCGGTAATCAAGGTCGTTGGCGTGGGCGGCGGCGGCGGTAACGCGGTTGCACACATGGTCAACACCAACGTCGATGGCGTGGAATTCATCACCGCCAACACCGACTCGCAGGCGATCAAGAACTGCGGCGCCAAGTTGCAGCTGCAGCTCGGCACCAATGTCACCAAGGGCCTGGGCGCAGGCGCCAATCCGGAAGTCGGCCGTCAGGCCGCGCTGGAAGATCGCGAGCGCATCATGGACGCGCTGCAGGGTGCGGACATGGTGTTCATCACCGCCGGCATGGGCGGTGGCACCGGCACCGGTGCAGCGCCGGTGGTTGCACAGCTTGCCAAGGAAATGGGCATCCTGACCGTGGCCGTGGTCACCAAGCCGTTCCCGTTCGAAGGCCGCCGCCGAATGCAGGTTGCGCTGAAGGGCATCGAGGAACTGAGCCAGCATTGCGATTCGCTGATCACCATTCCCAACGAAAAGCTGATCACCGTGCTCGGCCGCAACGCCACCATGATTCAGGCGTTCCGCGCTGCCAACGACGTGCTGCAGGGCGCCGTGCAGGGCATCGCCGATCTGATCGTGCGTCCGGGTCTGATCAACGTCGACTTCGCCGACGTGCGCACCGTGATGTCGGAAATGGGCCTGGCCATGATGGGCACCGGTTCGGCACGCGGCGACGATCGCGCGCAGGCCGCTGCCGAAGCCGCCATCCAGAACCCACTGCTGGACGATGTGAACCTGGCCGGCGCCAACGGCATCCTGGTCAACATCACCGCCGGCCCGGACTTCACCATGGCCGAGTTTGACGAGATCGGCCGCACCATCGAAGCGTTCGCTTCGGAAGATGCCACCGTGGTCGTCGGTACCGTGCTCGACCCGGACATGCAGGACGAAGTGCGCGTCACCGTGGTCGCCACTGGCCTGAACCGTGCGGTTGCACGTCAGACCCAGCGTCCGGACCAGCGCGCGCCGATCAAGCTGGTGCGCAACGCCACCACCGGCCAGCCGGAATTCGGCGATTTCGAAACCAGCGGCGATGCGGTGTCCAAGGCCGTTGGCGGCAGCATGGGCCTTGGCCTGCGTCGTCCCAGCAGCGACTCGGTCGGCAGCAGCAACACCAACGGCGGCGGTTCCTCTGCGCCGGCGGCAGACCTGCCCAACGACTACCTGGATATCCCGGCGTTCCTGCGCCGCCAGGCAGACTGACGCTTCACTGCGATGCCACCTTGGTGGCGCCGCCCGCAATGCCCCGAGGTTCGCTTCGGGGTTGCAATGCCATGTCCTCTTTCTGCCGGATCGACGCGTTGATCCGGCAGCTTTTGCAGTGGCGTGACCGGTCGATTACAGTTGCCGTCACGCGTGACTTGTTAAAATTCGGATAATCTCAACGATTGGACAGCCGGTTCAGCGCCTGTCTGCATTGTTCATCCAGACTTCGCATATGACCCAGCAACGCACTCTCAAAAACACCATTCGTGCCACCGGCGTCGGCCTGCATAGCGGCGACAAGGTGTATATGACGCTACGACCGGCTCCTGTCGATCATGGCGTGGTGTTCCGGCGTGTGGACCTGGAACCTGTCGTCGAAGTCCCCGCCGATGCCGAGCTGGTCACCGAGACCACGCTGTGCACCGGCTTGACCTGCAATGGCGCCAAGATCCAGACCGTGGAGCATCTGATGTCGGCATTGGCCGGCCTGGGTGTGGACAACGTCATCGTCGAACTGTCTTCGGCCGAGTTGCCGATCATGGATGGCTCGTCCGGCCCGTTCGTGTTCCTGCTGCAGTCGGCAGGCATCGTCGAGCAGAACAAGGCCAAGCGCTTCATCCGCATCAAGCACACGGTGGAAGTGCGCGAGGGCGACAAGGTCGCGCGCTTCGAGCCATACGAGGGCTACAAGCTCGGTTTCACCATCGAATTCAATCACCCGATGATCCCGGCCAAGCAGTCGCGCCAGGAAATCGAGTTCTCCACCTCGGCTTACGTCAAGGAAATCTCGCGCGCCCGCACCTTCGGCTTCATGCGCGACCTTGAGTACATGCGCGAGCGCAATCTGGGCCTGGGCGGTTCGATGGACAATGCCATCGTGCTGGACGAGTTCCGCGTGCTCAACGAGGACGGCCTGCGGTACACCAACGAATTCGTGCGGCACAAGATCCTGGACGCCATCGGCGATCTGTATCTGGCCGGCGGTGCCATCCTGGGCGCCTACGAAGGCTTCAAATCCGGCCACGCGCTCAACAACAAGCTGGTGCGTGCGCTGCTGGCCGATCAAGCCGCCTGGGAATGGGTCAGCTTCCCCGAAGGCAGCGTGCAGCCGCCGGTCACCTACGCCAGCCCCGTCTACGCCTGATGTCAGGGAATGCCTTAGTTGGCGTTCGAAGTGTGAACTCCGTCGGATTTCCGGCCCGTTCTTAACGTTTATTTAAGACTTCTCTAACTCCTGCGTGGCCTATGCCCGCTAGGATGCGTCGGGTCGTGTGCGGTCTTCGCAATTCTTTCACGCACCGGCGGCCGTTTCGAAAAGGCGGCACGGACATCACCGCTTGGTCGGTGGAACGTCCTGCAAGGAGGCCAAGGCGTCGCGCAGTCCTTTGTGCGTCGCCTCGGAGACAGGGCGTGGACTCTCACGGTTCTGCGGCATTGGGGAATGCAGCGGGGTCGTGATGGTCTTGATGGTCACTGCGGTGGCCTTCAGTCCGATGGATCGGGCGGCATCCAATAATTGGGTCTCGGCAAGCCGCAACTTGGCATGCCAGACAGGTGAATCAACCAGAAAAACGAGCTGTTCGCCTCGGACATTGGCCAACCGGCAACGGGTGGCCAGATGAGGCGGTAACAGGGGGCGCAACTGCCGGTCCAGCGCATCGAGCCACAAGGCGCGACGCAAGGGGTCGCCAGCCTTTTCACCCAACGCGGCTTCGATGGCCGGTTGTGGAGCGGAAGGGTTGCGTGCGTTGGACTTGGGCTTGGACATGACACTCATATGGCGTTGAAGAAAGTTGTAATCAAATCTCGGCAAACCCGGACCCAGCGTGTGGTCCGACAGTTCCAGGGCTTCGCCGCAGATCGACCGATGGTAGTCCTCGGCGCGGTGTTGGGCTTGGGGATGTTGATCGGCGTCGGTGCCAGCACCGCCACCGGCATGGTGACCAATTCCGCGCTGCAGGCCAAGGTTGCGCAGCAGCAGGTCGAGCTGGCCCAGGCGCAGCGCGCTTCGCAGGCGCAGGTCAATGCACTGGCCGCGCGCATGGGTGAGCTGCAGGCGCAGGCCACCCGCCTCAATGCCTTGGGCGAGCGGCTGACCGAAATGGGCAAGTTGAAGGACGGCGAGTTCGACTTCGATGCGCCGGTCGGCGTCGGTGGCGGCGATGAGCCGGTCAGCGACATGCCGGTGGAATCGCTCAAGGAGACCCTAGGGCAAGTGGAACAGCAGTTCTCCGCCTCCGGCCAGCAATTGAACGTGCTTGCCTCGCTGATGTTCGATCATCAGCTCGAGCAGAATTCGGTGCCCTCGCGGATGCCGATCCGCAACACCTACATCACCTCGGGCTTCGGCGGCCGCGCCGATCCGTTCGACGGCGGTTCGGCCTTCCACAAGGGTGTGGACTTCCATGCCAACGTGGGCGACCCGGTGATGTCGGTCGCCGATGGCGTGGTCAGCTACGCCGGCGTGCGCGGCGGCTATGGCAACGTGGTCGAAGTGGACCATGGCAATGGTTACGTGACCCGCTACGCGCACAACTCGCGGCTGGTGGTGAAGGTGGGCGATCTGGTGCGCGCCGGCCAGCAGGTGGCCAGGGCCGGTTCCAGCGGCCGTTCCACCGGCGCACACGTGCATTTCGAAGTGTGGGCGGACGGGCGGGTGGTCAATCCGCGCAAGTTCCTGGGTGACACCAACACGCCGGTGGGACGCCGCGGGCGCGGTTGACGAAGGCGCGCTCAGCGCTTGATTCGTGAAGGCCCGCCCCAAGCTACAATAGGGTGTTGCCATCGACAGGGCGCAGTGCGCCCTGTTTCGTTTACGGCGGCCGGGTCTTGGGGACCGGCGTCGGTCAAACCGTTCCTTTTCAACCGGTTTCTTCAATGATCAACAGTCTGCTTACCCGTGTCTTTGGCAGTCGTAACGAACGCCAGCTGCGCCAGCTCACCCGCCTCGTCACCCAGATCAATGCGCTGGAGCCGACGATCGAGAAGCTCTCCGACGCCGAGCTGCAAGCCAAGACCCCGGAGTTCAAGCAGCGACTTGCCGCCGGCGAGTCCCTGGACAAGATTCTTCCCGAAGCCTTTGCGGTCTGCCGCGAGGCCAGCCGCCGCGTGCTCGGCATGCGTCATTACGATGTGCAGCTGATCGGCGGCATGGTGTTGCACCTGGGCAAGATCGCCGAGATGCGCACCGGCGAAGGCAAGACCCTGGTGGCCACGCTGCCGGTGTACCTCAATGCGCTGCAGGGCGAAGGCGTGCACGTGGTCACGGTCAACGACTACCTGGCGCGCCGCGATGCCGCGCAGATGGGCAAGTTGTACAACTGGCTGGGCCTGAGCGTGGGCGTGGTGTATCCGGGCATGCCGCACAGCGACAAGCGCGAGGCCTACGGCAACGACATCACCTACGGCACCAACAACGAATTCGGTTTCGATTACCTGCGCGACAACATGGCGCTGTCGCGTGCAGACCGCTATCAGCGCAATCTGCACTACGCGATCGTCGACGAAGTCGACTCGATCCTGATCGACGAAGCGCGCACCCCGCTGATCATTTCCGGCCCGGCCGACGAATCGCCGGAGCTGTACATCCGCGTCAACCGCATCGTGCCGCAGCTGACCAAGCAGGAAAGCGAAGAGGGCGAGGGCGATTACTGGATCGACGAGAAGGGCAAGCAGGTGCACCTGTCCGAAGCGGGCATGGGCCACGCCGAAGAACTGCTGATGCAGGCCGGTATTCTCGAAAATGCCGAAGATGGCCTGTATGCCGCGCAGAACCTGAGCGTGGTGCATCACCTCAACGCCGCACTGCGTGCGCATGCGATCTACCAGCGCGATGTGGATTACATCGTGCGCGATGGCGAAGTGGTGATCGTCGACGAATTCACCGGCCGTACGCTGTCAGGGCGTCGCTGGTCCGATGGCCTGCATCAGGCGGTCGAGGCGAAGGAAGGCGTGCCGGTGCAGCGCGAGAACCAGACGCTGGCCAGCATCACTTTCCAGAACCTGTTCCGCATGTACAAGAAGCTGTCCGGCATGACCGGTACGGCCGACACCGAAGCCTACGAATTCCAGAGCATCTACGGCCTGGAAGTGGTGGTGATTCCGACCAACCGCCCGACCGTGCGCAAGGACCATCCGGACCAGGTCTTCCTCAACCGCAAGGGCAAGTTCAACGCGGTGCTGGCCGACATCGAAGACTGCGCCAAGCGCGGTCAGCCGGTGCTGGTGGGGACCACCTCGATCGAAACCTCGGAGATGCTGTCCGAGCATCTGCGCAATGCAGGTGTGAAGCACGAAGTGCTCAACGCCAAGCAGCACGAGCGCGAAGCCACCATTGTGGCCAACGCCGGCCAGCCGGGTGCGGTGACCATTGCCACCAACATGGCCGGTCGCGGTACCGACATCGTGCTGGGCGGTTCGCTGGAAACCGAGCTGCACGGCATGGGCGAGGACATCAGCGACGAGCAGCGGCTGCAGGCCAAGACCGAATGGCAGCGTCGGCATGACGCGGTCAAGGCGGCCGGCGGCCTGCATATCATCGGTACCGAGCGGCACGAGTCGCGCCGTATCGACAACCAGTTGCGCGGCCGTGCCGGTCGTCAGGGCGACCCGGGTTCCTCGCGCTTCTATCTGTCGCTGGAAGACAACCTGATGCGCATCTTCGCCTCGGACTGGGTCCAGAAGGCGATGCGCATGATGGGCATGAAGGAAGACGACGTCATCGAAGATCGCCTGGTCAGCCGGCAGATCGAAAAGGCGCAGCGCAAGGTGGAAGCGCACAACTTCGACATCCGCAAGAACCTGCTGGATTTCGACGACGTCAACAACGATCAGCGCAAGGTGATCTACGCCCAGCGCGACGAATTGCTGGATGCCGAATCGGTCAAGGACAACGTCGACGGCATCCGTGGCGATGTGATCTATGACCTGGTCGCCCGCTTCGTGCCGCCCAATTCGGTCGACGAGCAGTGGGACCTCAAGGGTCTGGAAGCCACGCTGGAATCGGAACTGGGCATGCCGCTGGCGCTGAGCGAGATGGCGCGCACGCAGGAAGAACTGGACGCCGAGCAGATTGCGGCCAAGGTGCAGGCGGCGGTGGATGCGCACTTTGCCGAGAAGGAAGCGGCGGTGGGCAACGACACCATGCGCGCGTTGGAGAAGCACGTGATGCTGACCGTGCTCGACCAGGGCTGGAAGGAACATCTGGCCAAGATGGATTACCTGCGCCAGGGCATCTATCTGCGCGGTTACGCGCAGAAGCAGCCCAAGCAGGAATACAAGAAGGAAGCCTTCGAGCTGTTCTCCGAGATGCTGGAGAACGTCAAGCGCGAAGTGATCAACCTGCTGGCGCGCGTGCGCATTCGCAGCGAAGAAGAAGTGGCCGAGCTGGAAGAGCAGGAGCGTCTGCAGGCGCAAGCGCGCTTGATGGCTTCGCAGTTCCAGCATCAGGACGCGGGCGGTTACGGTGCCGACGAGGAAGTGGAACAGATGCAGGCCGGCAACGCACCGGTGCCGGTGTCGCAGGTGACCCGCGACGAGCCCAAGGTGGGCCGTAACGACCCGTGCCCCTGCGGCAGCGGCAAGAAGTACAAGCACTGCCACGGTCAACTCAGCTGAGCTGAGTTGACCGTGGTGCAGCCCGCTTGGCGGGCTGCACACCCAGTGTCCGCGTAGCGGACGCTGGGTGCACGGTGTTCCTCCGATCCCCGCGCCTTTGGCGCGCCCCCTTACCAAGGGGGCTCTACTGACGAGGGGATTCGTGGGGCTTGTTGAGAAGCGGGAATTGTTTGGACAGCGGGATTGAATGTCGGAGGCTGGGTGCAAGGCCCTGTCCCCAGATTCCGTTTGCGTTTGGCGAACTAGCCACCAAGAGCGTTGCTTGCAGAGTCGGTGGCGTTTGTTTGGAAAGCACGGCTGAGGGGCGAGGAGGGCACGCTTGGCGGGCTCTACCCCGGTGAGCGTCAGCGCGGCAAGTCCGCTTTACGCCCATACATCGCACGCTTTTACATCTCTTGTGGCGCCGACTGTGCCGTCCGCATAGAAACATGCGCCGCCTTGCGTGACTGTATGACTGCGGGGCGTATGCTCATTCCACGTCTTGCGTGGAGTGCGGTCATGTCGCTGTCCAGCCAGCAACTGAAGGTGTTCGTGCCTGCGCGCGACTACGCGTTGTCGCAGCGGTTCTATCGCGCGCTGGGCTTCGTGCAGGAAGACGAGGTAGGTAACGTGACCTGCTTCCGGCATGGCACGCACTGCGCGTTCTTGTTGCAGGATTTCTATCTGCGCGAGCTGGCCGAGAATCTGATGCTGCACCTGTGGGTGGACGACGCCGATGGCTGGTGGCAGCACGTGCACGACACCGGGCTGGGCGAGCAGTTCGGGGTGACCTGCAGTGCGCCGGAAGATCGACCATGGGGCGCACGCGATTTCACCTTGCACGATCCCAGCGGAGTGCTCTGGCGCATCGGGCATCCGCTGTAGGGCCGGGATTAGGGATTAGGGATTGGCAGAAGCACATATGCTGGGCTTTGACCAATCCCGAATCCCCAATCCCCGCCCTCAAGCGATTGCACTGAACGGCTCACTCGCGGCACTCTTGTGCCCATGCCCGATTCTCTAAGATCCATCCACGTCGTTGCCGGCGTGATCACCGATCCCCGCGGCCGCATCCTGCTGACCCGCCGTACCGAAACCCGTGACATGCCCGGCCTGTGGGAGTTTCCCGGCGGCAAGCGCGAACCTGGCGAAACCTCCGAACAGGCGCTGGTACGCGAGCTCAATGAAGAGCTCGGTATCGAGGCGCAGGTGGGCGAGTGGCTGATGGATGTGCCGCAGTTGTACCCGGACAAGCGGCTGCGTCTGGAAGTGCGCCACATCACCGCATGGAAGGGCAGCCCGCGCGGGCGCGAAGGCCAGGCGATGACCTGGGTGGCCGCAGACAAGCTGACCCGCTATTCGATGCCGCCGGCCGACGTGCCGGTGGTCGGTGCGTTGCGCCAGCCCGACCGCTATCTGATCACGCCCGAACCGGATGACGAGATGCTGTGGCTGGAAGGTCTGGAGCGTGCGCTGCAAGAGGGCGTTACGCGCATCCAGTTGCGTGCTCGCCAGGCCGAGCCCGCGCGTTGGCTGGCATTGTTGCAACAGGTGATGCGCCTGCGTGGTCGTGCGCGCGCGCAGTTGCTGCTCAATCGCGACATCGCGCTGGCCGGCGAACTCGGCATCGGTGTGCATCTGGGATCTGAGCAATTGGCCGCACTGCAACAGCGCCCGCTGCCGGCCGAACAGCTGGTTGCCGCCTCGTGCCACGGACTGGAAGATCTGCGTCACGCACAGCGGCTCGGCTGCGATTTTGCGGTACTGGGTCCGGTGCAGACGACGCCCTCGCATCCGGGTGCGACACCGTTGGGATGGGACGGTTTCGAAACCTTGCGCGAGCAGGTCTCGCTACCGATCTACGCACTCGGCGGCATGCAGATCGACGACCTGCGTGAAGCACGCTCGCATGGCGCGCAAGGTATTGCGGCGATTCGCTCGCTCTGGCCGCAGTGATTGCACCGTCGGCGACCCTGGTGGTGTTCGGCGGATTGCCGGGCGTCGGCAAGAGTTCCATTGCGCAGCTGCTGCTCACGCACTGCAATGCGATGTATCTACGCATCGACACCATCGAGCAAGCGCTGCGCGACAGCGGTGCACTCGCCCACGACGTCGGGCCAGCCGGCTATCTGATTGCCTACGCCATTGCAGAGGCGAATCTGCGCCAACGCCAGGTGGTGGTTGCCGATAGCGTCAATCCCTTGCCGGTCACCCGCGAGGCATGGCGTGGCGTGGCGCGTCGCACACAAAGCCGCCTGCTGGAGATCGAAGTGGTGTGCAGCGATCGCGACGTTCATCGGCAGCGCGTGGAATCGCGGCATAGCGAAATCCCCGGACTGCGCACGCCGGAGTGGTCGTCCGTACTTGCGCATGACTATGTAGCCTGGACCGAGCCGCATTGGGTGATCGACAGCGCGGTGCTGAGTCCAGAGCAAGCGGTTGCAGAGATCATGCGTCGGTTTGCTGCTTAGTCTGAAAGCGTTTGGCGAGCTGTGTGCCTACGTGCGGACAACGTCATTTGAGAGGGCTGTTCGAAGCAGAGACGGTCATGGCAGCCCACGCGTGCGATAGATAGATGCAATCTCGCTGCCATTTTGAGAACTGCTGACAGTGCGTAGCGAGCAGTCGTGATGCAGGTGTGGGGGGCATCACAGCGCGGTAGATGCCGATTCCGAGGGCTGGCAGCGATGAGTGCAGTCGTTTATGGGCGGCTTTAAAACGTCACCCAGAAGCAGTTGTACTGCCGGCGCAGGCGCAGCACGCTGCGTGCGGGGGTGCCGCTGGGGAGGTTCTGTTCCAGGCGCAGGCCCCACGGTCGTGGGCGTCCCGGGGGGGCGGGAAGCGGGGCGTCGATGGCGCTGCCGTCCAACGATGGAGCGGCTGTGGCTGTGCTGCCGGCTTCGGCTTCCCAGGTTGGTGTCTCGCTTTGCGGGTACATCGGGACGATATCCAGCAACGGGCGTTGCACGATGGCTTCCAGGCGGCTCAAGACCTGGTTGGCAGCGGCATCGGACTGCCCGCTCCAGAGGTAGAGGCTGGAGAGCCGGTTGACGTCGCGGCCGTCCACCGCCAGTTGCAGCAATGACACCAGTTCGCTTAGCCGACGCGGGCAGCCGTAGCGATACAGGCCGGTGTTGCCCTGCGTGCGCGTGGCCGGTGGCGGACGCGCAGCGGCGCCGACGTCTTCGCAGCGGCGGTCGGTGAACATGGTCTGCCCATCCGGCGTGACGCAGCGGCGGATCTCCTGCGCCTGCACGCGCATGGCGGAGCCAAGGCAGAACAACAGCAACAAAGGCAGCAGGAGGCGATGCATCAGCGCAGCGTAGCGGGGGGCGTGTGAGCTGGCGAGATACGTGCGCGCGCAGACGTGCATGCGATACCGGCCGGTCACGCGTTCAACCTCGGCAGCACGCGTGCGCATCAGGGCCTGCGCGTCGGTGTGGGACGTGCTGTGGTTGTGATGCAAGGCCGGCCAAACGCGCGCCAGCAGCGCACGCGCGCGCAAAGCCCGCACTCAGCGCCCGATCAGCTGCAACACCTGCGTGGTCGGCTTGGCCAGGTTGAGCGTGTAGAAGTGCAGGGCCGGCGCGCCGCCGGCGATCAGGCGTTCGCATACCGTGGCCACCACTTCCGCACCGAAGGCGCGCACCGCATCGGCATCGTCGCCGTAGGACTGCATCTTCTTGCCGATCCAGCGCGGAATCTCCGCACCGCATTGCTCGGAAAAACGCCGCAGCTGCGAGAAATTGGAGATCGGCATGATGCCGGGGATGATCGGGATCTCCACGCCCATGCGCTGCACCGTGTCGCGGAAATGAAAGTACGCGTCGGCGTTGTAGAAGTACTGGGTGATCGCCGCATCGGCGCCGGCATCCACCTTGGCCTTGAAGTAACGCAGATCGCTCAGCGCATCGGTCGCCTGCGGATGGGTTTCCGGGTACGCACCGACTTCGATACGGAACGCATCGCCGTGTTCGGCGCGGATGAAGGCAATCAGGTCCGAGGCATAGCGCAGGTCGCCCGGATGGCCCATGCCCGAAGGTAGATCGCCGCGCAGCGCGACGATGCGTGTGCAGCCGATCGCGCGATAGAGTTTGAGCAGTTCGCGGATTTCCTCGCGGCTGCCGCCGACGCAGGACAGATGCGGGGCGGCTTCGAAGCCATGCTTCTGCTTGAGGTGGCGCACTGTCTCGGAGGTGTAGCTGAGCGTGGAGCCGCCGGCACCGAAGGTGCACGACACGTACTCCGGCGCGTAGCCCTTCAACCTGGCCGCGGTGCGGTCCAGCTGCGCGCGCTGGTCGTCGGTCTTGGGCGGGTAAAACTCGAAACTGAGATGCGTCATCGCGGCGGGTCCGGCAGAGCGTGCGCGCATAATATCGCTTCATCGCGATGAATGCATATTTGGTTGCGGGCGTCCCGATTTTCGCGTTCGCCTTCATGTGGGCATCCGGGTGCAAGCGTGATATCCGCATGGCTGCGGCTGCTTGCGCGAGGGCATCACTGGGCGGCGCACGCGGTAAGCTTCCGGCACCCCCACGCCACTTGATCGGAGCGCAACATGCAAGAAGAGGAAATGGATGTCATCGCCGAATCGTTGGGCCGCATCTGGGTCGCGCTGGCGCGCAGCGTCGGCGACCTGGCGCTCGCCCTGGCCGAGCAACCCGGTGTGGATGGCGACAAGTTGCTGAGCGACTTCGCTGCGCGCCTGCCCTCCGGGCAGGACGACGGCACCTCGAAGGTGTTCGAGGCGATTCGCCAGTACATCGACCAGGGCGTCGCTCCCAGCGAGGAGTGATGCGTGCCACGCGCGTCTGCGTCGGTGCAGGCGCGCGTGGCGATTCATGTGGTCTTGCGCTGCGCAGCATCGCTGCCGACCTGCGCCAAACGTTGACGCCTGCATGCCTACACTGGGCGCACTTTCTACGGAGCGCCTTGCATGAGCGACACCACGATGACCGCCATCGCCATCCGCGATGGCAAGGGCGATGCGGATGCGCTGTACGTCAGCGAGCAACCGCGCCCGCGTCCCGCGCCGGGGCACGTGTTGATCCGCGTGCACGCCGCCGGCATCAATCGTCCCGATCTGCTGCAACGTGCCGGCCACTATCCGCCGCCGCCCGGCGCGCCGGAGACCCTTGGCTTGGAAATCGCAGGTGAAATCGTGGAGCCGGCTGGGCGCTGGAAAGTGGGCGATCGCGTGTGTGCATTGCTGGGCGGCGGCGGCTACGCGCAGTACGCAGCGGTCGACGCGCGCCATGTGCTGCCGATTCCGGCCGGCATGGATCTGGTGCACGCCGCCGCATTACCGGAAACCATCTTTACCGCCTACGCCAACCTGTTCGAGCACGGCCGGCTCGCGGCCGGCGAGTGGCTGTTGCTGCATGGCGCCACCTCCGGGATCGGCGTCACCGCGATCCAGATGGCCAAGGCCGCCGGCGCGCATGTATTGGCTACCGCACGTTCGGCGGGCAAGGCGGCACAGGCGCGCGAACTGGGCGCCGATGTGGCGATCGACTCCACTGCCGAATCCTTTGTCGCCGTAGCCAAGGCGCACGGCGGTGTGGATGTGTCGCTCGACATGGTGGGCGCTGCGGTGTTCGCCGATACCCTGGAGGCGCTCAATCCGCGCGGGCGCATCGTCTACATCGCCTCGCAGGCCGGCTCGACCATCGAGGTACCGATTCCGCTGCTGATGCGCAAGCAGGCGATCCTCACCGGCTCGACGCTGCGCCCGCGTAGTGCCGACGAAAAGGCGCGTCTGGCGGCGGAAGTGGAGCGCGTGGTGTGGCCGTGGATCGCGCAGGGCAAGCTGCGCGTGCTGCTCGACAAGCGCTTCCCGCTGAGCGAGGCCGCTGCGGCGCATCGCTATCTGGAACAGGGCAGCCACCTGGGCAAGGTGGTGCTGGAGATGTGACTGCCTGCGGTCAGCTGCCTGGCATGCGGGCGCGTGTCAGGCAGCCGACTCCTGTCGCGGCGTGAGGTTGTCGGATAGCGCATTGCAATGCGCACCCAAGCGGGTTTGTGTATGGATCAATCCACCGGACGCCGGCTTCACGATGCTTCAACGCCAGGCTGTCTTTGCCGCCGGGCCGGCCGTAGCCGACCCCTGATCGGGCGTGCCTGGCTCCAGATCGGACCACACCCGCACATAGCCGAGCGCGCCGAGCACGGAGTCGTAAAAGCGCGCAGCAATGGCCGTCCTTGCGCGGCCACCACGCGCCGCAGGTATAGCAAAACAAGCAGGAGCGATGTCTCGCGGCGAGCCGCACCCTGACCGTACACTGCGTGCTCGCGTGCAGGGCTGCGGAGCTGCATTGCGCCATTGCCGCGTTGGCCCCGCGCAATCGCTTGCTTCATGCGATCGAAGCGGCGCTGTCACTTCCACATCAGCACGAAGGTTTCGATGAAGCATCCAGACGCATTGCGCATTGCCCTTGTCGGTATCGGCAAGATCGCCCGCGACCAGCATGTGCCCACCATCGCCGCGCGCGAGGATGTGCAGCTGGTCGCCACCGTGAGCCGTCACGGCACGGTCGATGGCGTGCCGGCCTATCACACGTTGGAAGAGGCGTTTGCTGCGCATCCGCAGATCGAGGCAGTGGCGTTGTGCACGCCACCGGTCGGGCGTCATGCGCTTGCCCAAGCCGCACTGAGCGCTGGCCGCCATGTGTTCCTGGAAAAACCCCCCGCCGCCACGCTCGCAGAAATCGATGATCTACGTGCAGTGGCGCAGCGTGCGCAACGTAGCCTGTTTACCAGCTGGCATTCGCGGTGTGCCGCCGCTGTGGAGCCTGCGCGGGCGTGGTTGGCCGACAAGCAGATCCTGCGCGCGCACATCACCTGGAAAGAAGACATTCGTCATTGGCATCCGGGGCAGGACTGGATTCTGGAGCCGGGCGGCATGGGCGTGTTCGATCCCGGCATCAATGCGTTGTCCATCGTCACGCATCTGTTGCCACGCCCCTTCGCGCTGCGCGAGGCCGAGTTGCATACGCCGGCAAACCGCCAGGCACCGCTATATGCCAAGCTCGCCTTTGTCGATACTGCGGGTGTGCCGGTGACGGCCGAATTCGACTTCCTGCAAACCGGTCATCAGCGCTGGGATATCGAGGTGGAAACCACCGCAGGCCTGCTCATGCTCAGCGAGGGCGGTGCCAAGCTAAGCATCGATGGGCAGGCGCAGGCAGTGGATGCGGCCGGCGAATATGACGGCTTGTATCGGCGCTTTGTGCAGCTGGTGCGCAGCGGCGAGTCGGAAGTGGATGTCGCGCCATTCGTGCACGTGGCCGACGCGTTTCTGCTGGCTGCACGCAAGGTTACCGCGCCGTTTGCCTGGTAGTCGGCCGCGCTCTCCAGGGTGCTGCAGCATTGCAAACACCGGCCATTGGCCGGTGTTTTTTTTCTGCGTCAGAGACCGCGCGTTTGCACGAGCGTATTCCAGCGAATCGGTAGCAAACGCCTCGGGTCGACACTTCTGCTGCCGGCATGTCTCAGCGACTGTCCAGCACCGCCTCGTCCTGCCCGACCGTGGCGGTAGTGGTCACGCCATTGGCTGAAGTGGAACGACTTGCAAGCTTGTGCATCGCAGGTGCGATCTGCGCGCGGAAGCGCCTGACCACCCATGCCTCGTCCAGCAGCGCAAACGCAAAGAAGCCCAGCAAGGTACCGGCTACCAGCGTGGGTGCGTGCGCAAACGTGCCGGGCAGCAACAGGCTCAGCCACAGAAAGATATTGGGCGAGGTCTGCAGCAGATGGATGTCCGATGCGATGGCCGCACTGATGCGCTTGCCGGTCACCACCTGGTGCGCGTGCAGATACAACGCGCTGCCCACGCGGCATGCCATCAATAGCGTAAACGGCAGCAGCAATGCAGCCCATGCCTGCCAGCCGCCATGCAGCAATGCATCGGCCAGCGCCGCTCCGTCGGCGCGCGGCGAAACCAGCAAGGCCATCGGCACCATCGTCAATGAGCCAACCCAGCCCCAGTTGGTTGCGAGCTTGCCGGCCGCGATCGGGCGCGTACGCCGCCATCCTTGAGCGAGCAAGGAGGGCAACGCCAAGGCAAGCAACAGCACCACGAAGAAGCGCTCCAGCGCATGCGCGTTGCCCAGTACTTCACGGTGGTCCACATACAAGACCAATAACAGCACCGGCAGCAGGATCGACAGCACCAGTGTGTAGCGTGCCGCAAAAAAGTAATCGCCACCGCGCGCCAGCGAGAAGGTCGGTACCGACAAGGCGGGCGGCACGATCAGCAGCAAGCCGATCACATGGATCCATTCGTTCTGGAACTGTGTGAGCAGGAACATGGCACACAGCGCGCGTGCCACGCTGATGATGCTGAGTGCGATGTTTTCCGGACCTCGGGTCAGGCGCAGTGCGCCCGGTTCGATACGCAGCGACAGGAAGAAGGCATTCGCTGCCAGCAGCGCGACGATGGCGGTGGTGGTGACGACATGCGGAAGACTGACGCCCAGGCACGACAGTGCGAAGCCGCTGATTGCCGCGAGCAACATCCATTGCAATAGGCGGATCTCGGTCTGCTCGCCCAGATAATTCATGCGCGAGGAGCTGCGCGCCGTCATCTGCTTGAGTTCGTCCCACGACAGCGGGCGCGAATTGGGCAGGCGGAAGTCGATGTACTCGGCAGGCGGCAGGCCAGAGGCAATCAGCGCGAACACCTCGACGATGTACTTGTGCGCCACCACCAGGACCTGCTTGCCTTGTCGATCCAGCGGTGCCAGCACGGTGTCGTAGTAGTGCTTGCAACGCGCATACATGTCCATCCAGTGTTCGCCATCGGGTGGCGCTCCATCGGCGTCGTGAAAGCAGGCGTCGTAGAGACGGTGGCCGATCGACTTCTTGATCAAGGTCTTGTTCTTGCCGGCAAAAATGCCGAAATCGCGCTCCACCAAGGCGGCGCTCGAGCGCACCTGCGGGTTGCCTTGCGCACCCTCCAAGATGATGGCCGCTGTGGCCTGTGCACGCTCCAATGTGGACACATGCACTTCGTCGAAACGTAATGCGCGCTGGCACACGTAGCGTGCTGCCTGCTGTGCCTGGCGGCGGCCGAGCTGCGTGAGCGGTGAGTTCTGCGCACCGGCAAAATAGTTCTGTTCGTTGGCGAGCGACTCACCATGGCGCACGAAATAGAGAGGCATCGCATTGCTCCGGTCTGCTGCATAGTTCATCGAGACTGAGGCGTCGCTGCCTGAAGCAAGGCGGCGTCGCCTCATCGGGGGATAGCTGCGGCGCATGCGATGTGCTGATGACACTGCATGCGTCGAGTTGCCCCCGTAGGTCCGGCGAACAAGCGGCTTCGTTGCAGTCGTGAGATTTCTTTTTTCAATCAATGCGAGTTGAACGCGAGCGCGCGTTGATGGTGCTGCGATATTTCGCTCCTTCTGCGTTGCCGCATCACGTGTGCGAGCGTTACTGAAAACATAGGAAAACTACGCAAATTATTCGGGAGATAAAAAATCATTCGCGGGCCATCACGCGGCAGAGGCACCGTGTCGATCTCAACAAGGCGGTGTATTGGCAGGTTCACAGGTGCGCTACAAGTCACCTTGTCGTGCGATGAGAACAGTGGCGTGTGGCGTCTTCGCCTGGATTGCTTCGCAACTCAACGACGCCACATACGTGCCCCGCGCGCGGGCAGGGGATGGGGATGACGCGTGCTGTCCAGGCGTGGCCGGCGGATGAAGCAGATGCCCCCGGTAAGCGCGCCGAGCACCAGGACCACGCGCTGGCCGCTAAACTATGCCCATACCCACCTGCCGACCCATTCCCATGCGCAATCCACTGCAAGAACAACTGCTCAAGGCTGGCCTGGTCAAGAAGGCCCAGGTGGACAAGGTCGCACGCGAGCAGCTCAAGCAGCGTCACGCCAAGGGCGCAGCGGTGGCGCCGGCAGACGTCGACAAGGTGGACACCGTGCGTCTGCAGGCCGAGCGCGCCGAACGCGATCGCGCGCTGGCCGAGGAGCGCAAGGTGCAACTTCGGCGGCAGGAGGTGCTGGCCCAGGTCCGGCAGATCGTGGAGACCAGCAAGGTCAAGCGCGAGGGCGAGATCGACTACCGTTTCAACGACGGCAGCGTCATCCGCAGCGTGCTGGTCAATCCCACGCTGCGCAGCCAGCTGGCTAGTGGCGCACTGGTGATCGCACGCCACGGCGACAGCTTTGAGCTGATTCCACGCGCAGCCGCCGACAAGGTCTACAGCCGCGATGCGGACACCGTGGTGCTGGACCATGGCTGCGGCAGCGCCCCGGCAGCGACAGACAGCGACGATGACTATTACAGCCAGTTCAAGGTGCCGGACGATCTGATCTGGTAAGTGGCCGCGTGCAAGGCTGCACGCTACCCTGGCGGTCTTTGTCGCCTCCAACACTGCCATGTCGATCGTTCTAACGCCGTTCGCCCGTACCCGCCTGTTCCCGCGCGGTGGTCGCGGCAACGCCATCCAGGACTGCACGCCCGAGCAGTTCATCCAGCGGCTCAATGATGAAGCGCCGGTACGCGTGATCGAAGGCTATGCGCCGTTCTGCCGGTTGCACGTGCACCGCAACTGGACCTCGACCCGCTGCCTTACCGCGCCGATCACCGGCGACAATCGTCACTTGCTGCGTTCCGGCTACGAGGCGCGCAGTACGCAGGAATTGCCGGTGCTGGTGCGTTGGTTCGAAGGTGTCGAACCGCCGGTGGCCACGTATCTCTTGCCGATTTTGTATAGCCGCGATCAGCTAGCGAAAGAAGGCTCGCCCATCGACGCTGACTGGGGCGTAGTCGGTTGCCTCTATACCACCGAGCCGGAGGAAATCCCGATGGCGCCGATCACGATGTTGCGCAACGCACTGGGCGTGGAAGAGGGCGGCTCCGGCACGCCACTGGATCGCGACGCGTATCGGCGCAGCGTTGCGTTCTGGGAACGCAATGCGAATTGGCGGCCGTAGCAGGCAGATCGCTCGTGTCGTATCGTGCGATTTTCGCGCGGCAGACAAAAGAGCACTGCTCTCGAACTCAGGCCTGTCAGCGGCGCGGTGCTGCTTCGCCGCCGCGCGCGTATCCTTTCCCTGAGCGTGAGATGTGGTTGCACTTACGACTGCAGAGCCGAGCTGCGTGTGCTGTTTTCGGACTCGCCGCAGCTCGACATTCTGATGACTGTCAGAACCGATATTCGGCATTCACCGACGCCATGTCGGTGCTCAAGTCCACTTCGAATTTCTTGGCGTTGTAATGGTCGTAGTTGGCGCCGATGCTGAAGTGCTGGCCCAGGTTGTAGCCCACGCCGGCGCCTGCATACCACGACAGCTTGTCCAGGTCGGCGCGGTCCGACACGGTGTCATTGCGCAGGCCTTGACCCTTCCAGCCATACAGCCCACCGCGCATGCTGGCATACCACTTGTCGCCCAGTGCAAAGCGCTGATTCACGCCTACCGTCCATCCACGCAGCTGGCTCTCGTCTTCGACGACCGCGTCACCGTTGAAGAGATTTTTTGCCTGGATATTGCCAAGATCGTTGTAACCAGCTTCCAGACCAATCGATAGCCATGGGAACAGCACGTTCCAGCGATACCCGGCGGAGACGTTGTAGCCGGTATCGCTACCATCGTATGGCCCGCTCTTGAGCGAGGTGCGGCCGACGCCGCCGTTGACGAACCACCCTGATCCGTCGCCGGATGCGCCCTGTGCAAAGACATCGGGTGCTGCTGTCAGGACCAGCGCCGAGAGCGCCAACGTGAGCATGCTTTTTTTCATGACAAGTTCTCTTGAGAATACGAGTGCGGCAGGGAATCACCAACGCAGGCAATGAGTCGGCGCAAGCGTTGCAGCGCGACGTTAATCAGCGGAGTTTGAAAAGTTATTAGCCGCAGGCGTGTGCGCGCAGCGGCCGACATTCTCAAGCCCACCATTGCGTTGATTGCGCCTGGCGAGCCGCCGGTAACCCTCGCGTAGATGCGCGCTAGCCGACGCCGAGCACGGGCATGTCGGGGGCGACCCATGCAACGGTAGTGATCGCGCCTTGCACCAGTCCCTGATCTCTGAGCCGCGCGAACACGGCAGTAGGCGGCCAACCTGCAGGTGCGTCGGCAAAGGGAATCTGCAGTGATTGCAGCAGGCTGAGGATCTTGGAAAGTTCTTGAGGGGTCTTGAAGCTCAGACTCATGCCGTCTTGTATCGAAGTGCCGCGCGCCAGTAATTTCTGGCGCATGGCAACTTCGCAAATGACATGGACATGTTGATCCAGCACAGCGGAGACATAGTTCATGCGCTGCAGCTGCTGCTCAGATTTCGCTCAGGATGTCGGTGCGGCGCTGGTGATATTCCGAGTCCGTGATCAGCTGCTGGGACCTTAGCGTGTCCAGTTCCAACAGTCTGGATTGAGCGGTCTTTGGCACTGCTGACCCTGTCGTCGCGATTGGTGATTTGCGCGACGCCCGCTTTGCGACCCAGACGATCAGGCTGATGACAGCAGCGATGCTGAAAAAAAAGAAGAGAACGATGATCCAGTGCCAGATGCTAAAGCCGCCCATGTTGTTTCCTTTCGACGATGGGTGTTACGTAGTTATCGGTCAGTCTTGCCGCCACGCCGGGTAATTTGCAAGCCTTGAGTGAGTATCGCATACAGGAATAGCTGGCACGCCCACGGCAAAGCTATCGCGGGAGCTCTTGAGTTTCCATGGTGTTGCTCAAGGCGTTGCACTTGCGACGCGCCTTGATGTCGCCGCATGTTGCGAGCATAGTTTGATTGCCATGTGGGTCCGCTTCTACGCATAGCCATCCAGCATCCTACAAAGAAAACGGGCGCCTTTCGGCGCCCGTTCTGCTCAACCTGTGACATCCGGCCAATCATCAGCCCAGGTGATCAGTAGCGGTAATGATCCGGCTTGTAAGGGCCAGCCACGTCCACGCCGAGGTAATCGGCCTGGTCCTTGGTCAGGGTGGTCAGCTTGACGCCGATCTTCTCCAGGTGCAGGCGGGCCACTTCTTCATCCAGGTGCTTGGGCAGGATGTAGACCTTCTTTTCGTAGCTGTCGCGCTTTTCCCACAGGTCGATCTGCGCCAGGGTCTGGTTGGCGAACGAGTTGGACATCACGAAGCTCGGGTGGCCGGTGGCGCAGCCCAGGTTCACCAGGCGGCCGTCGGCCAGCAGGAAGATCGCGTTGCCGTTGCCGAACACGTACTTGTCGACCTGCGGCTTGATGTTGATCTTCTCGACGCCCGGCAGTGCGTTCAGCGCATCGACCTGGATCTCGTTGTCGAAGTGGCCGATGTTGCACACGATGGCCTGGTCCTTCATCGCCTGCAGGTGCTCGACGGTGATGATGTCCTTGTTGCCGGTGGTGGTGACATAGATGTCGCCGCGGCCTAGGGTGGATTCGATGGTGTTGACTTCGAAGCCTTCCATCGACGCCTGCAGGGCGCAGATCGGGTCGATCTCGGTCACGATGACGCGGGCGCCATAGGCGCGCAGCGAGGC
This sequence comes from Xanthomonas sp. NCPPB 2933, assembly GCF_056725225.1. NCBI lineage: Bacteria > Pseudomonadati > Pseudomonadota > Gammaproteobacteria > Lysobacterales > Lysobacteraceae > Xanthomonas > Xanthomonas sp. NCPPB 2933. Next base: position 4,405,668 of record NZ_CM161518.1, on the reverse strand, counting down.
GGCACTGCCCTTGCCGACGTCGCCGTAACCGCAGACCACGGCAACCTTGCCGGCCAGCATCACGTCCATCGCGCGCTTCAGGCCATCGGCCAGCGACTCGCGGCAGCCGTAGAGGTTGTCGAACTTGCTCTTGGTGACCGAGTCGTTGACGTTGATGGCCGGGATCAGCAGCTTGCCGGCCTCGGCGATCTGGTACAGGCGGTGCACGCCGGTGGTGGTCTCTTCGGAGACGCCCTTCCAGTCCTTGACCACGCGGGTCCAGTACCCCGGACGCTCGACGGCAACGCGCTTGAGCAGCGCCTTGATCACGCCTTCTTCGTGCGAAGCCGCCGGCTCGTCGACCCAGGTCGAACCGTTTTCGAGCTCATAGCCCTTGTGGATCAACAGAGTGACGTCGCCACCGTCGTCCACCACCAGTTCCGGACCGGTCTGGGTGCCGTCGGGCAGGGTGAAGGTCAGCGCGTCGAGGGTGCAGTCCCAATACTCTTCCAGCGTCTCGCCCTTCCAGGCGAACACGGGGGTGCCGGTGACCGCGATCGCGGCGGCGGCATGGTCCTGGGTGGAGAAGATGTTGCACGAGGCCCAGCGCACGTTGGCGCCGATGTCCTTGAGCGTTTCGATCAGCACGGCGGTCTGGATGGTCATGTGCAGCGAGCCGGTGATGCGCACGTCCTTCAGCGGCTTGCTCTGCGCATGCTTGCGGCGGATCGACATCAGGCCCGGCATCTCGTGCTCGGCGATGTCCAGCTCCTTGCGGCCCCAATCGGCCAGGGAGAGGTCGGCGACCTTGTAGTCGGTATGTGGGGCGATTTTCGTGACAGCGTTCATGCAATAGCTCCGGTAAGCAGATCAATGTCTGCAATTCGGGGCGCCGTTGAACGATGAATGCTTGTCGAGCCTGGCCGTATTGCCTGCACGGTTTGTGCAGTTGGCGGATCAGTCCGCCATACCGGTCGCAGCGCCCCTCGACGAGAGCGTTGATTATATCGGCAGCACCCCCCTCCGGCATGAATTGGCCGGCATCAATTGGCATGACCCCCAACCAACGGCAGGGGAGTCGCCGACCAACGGCTGCTATGGTCCAGGGTCGATCGAGACCGGGGACGGACAATGCAGGCAAAGCGGAATGCGCAGGGCAGGCGGCAATACACGTGGGCGTGGGCGGGCGTGTTGGCGCTGAGCGCGCCGCTGCTGGCATCGGCGGCCAGCACGCCAACTGTGCAACCCACTGCGGCGGCCAGCGGGTACCAGTTGCCCTCCAAGGCGCTGCAGGCGGTGGTGGACGCACCGCGCGCGCCACTACTGCACATCTCGCCGAAACGTGATCTGGCTGCGATGCTGCAAATGCCGGCGCTGCCGGATATCGCCGAGGTCGCCCAGCCCGAGCTCAAGCTGGCCGGTCTGCGCATCCATCCCAAGACCTTCACCAGCAGCCGGTTTGCCTTCGCCGGCAAGCTGTGGCTGCTGTCGGTAGCCGACGGCAGCGAGCGGCAGATTGCCGGGCTGCCGTCGCCACTGTCGCTGGCTACGTTGAGCTGGTCGCCGGATCAACGCTACCTGGCGTTCCGCCGCGAGGATGCGACCAGCGGTGCAAACGAGCTGTGGCTGGTGGATGTGTCGGCCGGGCAGGCGCGGCGTCTGGTGGCCGGCTTGAACACCAGCGTCAACGACGAGTTGGGCTGGTTGCCCGATGGCAGCGGGCTGCTGGTTCAGCAGCAAGTGGCAGGGCAGGGCGCGCCGCCCACGCGCGATGCGGTGCCGGACGGTCCTGCGACCCAGCAGACCAGCGCCGCCGCCGGCGTGCGTTCGCTGCCGACCTATCAGGACCTGCTGCGCAACGAGGCCGATGCGCGCGTATTCGAGTACTACGCCACCGGCCAGCCGATCATCGTCAGCGTCACCGGGCAGGTCCGCCCGATTGCCGCGCCCGGCATCTATCTCAATCTGTCGGTGTCGCCGGATGGCCGTTACATCCTGAGCGAACGCAGCGAGCGGCCGTTCTCGTATGTGGTGCCGGTGGACAATTTCGCGCGTCGCATCGAAGTGCTGGACCTGCAGGGCAAGCTGGTTCGGCAGATCGCCAAGTTGCCGCTGGTGGAAGGCCTGCCGACCGGCAACGACGCAGTGCCCACCGGCGTGCGCGATATCGCCTGGCGCGTTGATGCACCGGCCACGCTGGTCTGGGCCGAAGCGCAGGACGATGGCGACCCGGCACGCTCCAGCAAGATCCGCGATGCGGTGCTGATGCAGGCCGCGCCGTTCGCGCGTGCACCGGTGACGCTGGCGCAGTTGGGCAGCCGTTTTGACGGCATCCAGTGGGGCCGGGGCGATCTGGCCATCCTCAGCGAGAGCTGGTGGAAGACCCGCCGCACCAAACAGTGGCGCATCGCGCCGGATCAGCCGCAGCGCGCACCCGAACTGCTGTGGGACCGTTCCTCGCAGGACCGCTACAACGACCCCGGCACGCCGGCGACGGTGGCCGATGGCAAGGGCCGCGCGCTGCTGCAGACCGGTGCCGATGGCAACAGCCTGTTTCTGCTCGGCAAGGGCGCCTCGCCGGAAGGCGATCGCCCGTTCGTGGATCGCTTCGATCTGCAGAGCAAACGCGCCGCGCGTCTGTTCCATTCCCAGGCGCCGACCTATTCCGCGCCGCTGGCATTGCTGGATGCGCAGGGCACGCAGTTGCTGCTCAGCCGCGAATCGCCCGAGGAGCCGGCCAATTACTTCGTGCAGGCACTGGGCGATGCAGCGCCTGCGCCGCGCGCGTTGACGCATTTCGCGCATCCCCTGCCGCAGTTGCGCGGCGTGCAGAAGGAGCAGATCCGTTACAAACGCGCCGATGGCGTGGACCTCACCGCCACGCTGCTGCTGCCGCCCGGATACGACCCCAAGCGTGATGGCCCGCGGCCGCTGCTGATGTGGGCCTACCCGGGTGAGTTCAAGAGTGCCGACACCGCCAGCCAGGTCACCGACTCGCCGTACCGCTTCAATGCGATCAGCTACTGGGGGCCGCAGGCGTTTCTGGCGATCGGTTATGTGGTGCTCAACAACCCGACCATGCCGATCGTCGGCGAAGGCGATGCCGAACCCAACGACACCTATGTGCCGCAGTTGATCGCCGACGCGCAGGCGGCGGTGGACGAAGTGGTGCGACGCGGTGTCACCGACCGCGAACACATCGCCATCGGCGGGCATTCGTACGGCGCTTTCATGACCGCCAATCTGCTCGCGCATACGCGGTTGTTCAAGGCCGGCATCGCGCGCAGTGGTGCCTACAACCGCACGCTCACGCCATTCGGTTTTCAGGCCGAAGAACGCAATTACTGGCAGGCGCAATCGGTGTATCAGGCGATGTCGCCGTTCAACTACGCCGACAAGATCAAGGACCCGCTGCTGCTGATCCACGGCCAGGACGACAACAACACCGGCACCTTCCCGATTCAGAGCGAGCGCATGTTCGCTGCGATCAAGGGGCTGGGCGGTAACGCACGCCTGGTGATGCTGCCCAACGAGTCGCATGCCTACCGTGCGCGGCAATCGATCCTGCAGATGCTGGCCGAGAGCGAGCAATGGTTGAAGACCAATCTCGGCGAGCCGGTGAAGGAGACCGGCGCGACGCGCACGCGTTGATCGAGAGTGCGCTGGCACCCGTAGGAGCGCGCTCGCGCGCGATGAGGCGTCACCGATAAAGCTTCGTCGCGCCCGGGTGCGCTCCTACGGTGGATGCGGCCGCCGCGCGTCCCGGGAAGATTCGCTGCGGCGTCCACACGATTCTCGCGATCACCCGTAGGAACGCACCTGGGCGCGACGGGGCATGACCAGGACAGCCACACCGCGGAGGAGCGGGCTTGCCCGCGACGGGGCATTACCGGGAAAGCCACGTCGCGCGCGAGCGCGCTCCTACGAGAGCCATCGATAGGGGGCTCTGGTACGCGATGGTTGGCGTTGAAACCGTCGCGCTTGTCGCAACCATCTAATCCTTTTGGGTTAGTCTTCGACGACTTTGCGCTTGAAGAGGGTGTGCGTTTCCGATGAACGAGTACCGCAGCAGTCTTGTGTTCGCTACCCCCGATCTTGCCTTGCGCGACGATGTGCGTCGGCTCGGTGCACTGGTCGGTGATCTGCTCGCCGAGCAGGTCTCTGCGGAATTCCTCGAAGAGATCGAACATGTCCGCACCACGGCGATTGCGCGGCGCGAGGGCGATGCACCGCCGTCCACGCTGAGCGAGCAACTGACCGGACGCGAGCCGCGCGAAGCCGAGTCGTTGGTGCGGGCCTTCAGCACTTATTTCCAGGTGGTCAACATCGCCGAGCGCGTGCATCGCATCCGCCGCCGCCGCGAGTACCAGCGCAGCAGTACCGACACCCCGCAGCCGGATGGCTTGCACGATGCATTGCGCCGGCTCAAGGCGCAGGGCGTGACGCTGGACGAACTCAGCGAATGGCTGCCGCGTATCGACGTGGAGCCGGTGTTCACCGCGCACCCCACCGAAGCGGTGCGGCGCGCGCTGCTGGAAAAAGAACAGCTGATGGTCGCCAGCCTGGTCGACAACCTGGATGGCATGCGCACGCCCAACGAGCGCGCCACCGATGCGGCGCGCTTCCGCATGGCCCTGACCGCCTCCTGGCAGACCGCCGATTCCTCGCCGGTGCGTCCCACCGTGGAAGACGAGCGCGAGCATGTGGGGTTCTATCTCACCCAGGTGCTGTATCGCGTGGTGCCGGTGATGTACGAAACCCTCGAACACGCCATCGAAGAAACCTACGGCAGCGTGCCGACCCTACCGCGCCTGCTGCGCTTCGGCACCTGGGTGGGCGGCGACATGGATGGCAATCCCAATGTGGATGCCACCACCATTGCCGGCACGCTGGATGCGCAGCGACGCGCGGTGCTGGATCGCTATCGAAACGAGCTGTGGCAACTGGCCAGCCTGCTCAGCCAGTCGACCACGCTGGTGGCAGTCAGTGCGGAATTGAGCGAGCAACTGGAGCGCTACCGCGCACTGCTGCCGGAGGACGCCGCACGCTCGCGCCCGCGCCATGGCGACATGCCGTACCGGCTGCTCAACGATCTGATGCGCGCGCGTCTGCAGGCCACGCTGGACGATGCCGAGGGCGCCTACACCGCACCGTCCGAGCTGGAACACGATCTGCAATTGATCCTGGACAGCCTGCAGGCCAACAAGGGGCTGCACGCCGGTTGGTTCGCGGTGCGCCGTCTGTTGTGGCGCGTGCGCACGTTCGGCTTCCATCTGGCCCGTCTGGATGTGCGCCAGGAATCGAGCGTGCATGCGCGTGCGGTGGCCGATGCATTGGGCCAGGCCGATTGGGACGACCAGGACGCCAAGCAGCGCGCTGCCTTGCTCGGCCCGTATGCCTCCGGCGAGCAGGTGCTGCCGCGCGTAGCCGACGAAGGCAATGCACGGCTGGATGCGGTGTTCGCCGCGCTCGCAGATGCACGCAGCCGCCACGGCGCCGATGCGCTGGGCAGCTATATCATCTCGATGGCGCACAACCGCGCCGACGTACTCACCGTGCTCGCGCTGGCGCGACGCGGGGGCCTGGTCGACGACGCCGGCGCCGTGCCGCTGGATATCGTGCCGCTGTTCGAAACCGTGGACGATCTGCGCGGCGGCACCGGCACCGTGCAGGATCTGCTCGCCGATCCGGTCTATCGCCAGCATCTGGCCGCGCGCGGCGATACGCAGATGGTGATGCTGGGCTATTCGGACAGCGGCAAGGACGGTGGCATCACCGCCTCGCGTTGGGGCCTGCAGCGCGCGCAGGTGGAATTGCTTGAAGCTGCTGCCGAGTTGGGCGTGCGGCTGACCTTCTTCCACGGCCGTGGCGGCTCGATCGCGCGTGGCGGCGGCAAGACCAGCCGCGCGCTGGATGCCGCACCGCGCGGTAGTGTCGATGGCCGCCTGCGCGTCACCGAGCAGGGCGAGGTGATCCATCGCAAGTACGGCATTCGTGCCTTGGCATTGCGCTCGCTGGAACAGATGACCGGCGCGGTGCTGCTCTCCAGCCTGCGCCCGCGTGCGCCCGAGCCACGCGAGGATCGCTGGCGGCCGGTGATGGATCTGGTCGCCGAACAAAGCACCGTGGCGTATCGCGCGTTCGTTGGCGCGCCGGATTTCATGCAGTATTTCCGCCGCGCCACGCCGATCGACGTGATCGAACGCATGACCCTGGGTTCGCGCCCGTCGCGGCGCCTGGGCCAGGACGCGGCGTTGTCCAACCTGCGCGCGATTCCGTGGGTGTTCGCGTGGAGCCAGGCGCGTGCGGTGATCCCGGGCTGGTACGGCGTGGGCAGCGGCCTGCAGGCGGCAGTGGATGCGGGACATGAAGAGACCTTGCGCGAGATGGCGCAGGACTGGCCGTTCTTCCGCACCTTTCTGGACGACGTGGCGATGGTGCTGTCGAAGGGCGATCTCAACATCGCCGAGCTGTTTTCGCGGCTGTCGGGTGAACTGCATGAGCGCTTTTTCCCGGGCATTCGCGACGAACTGGCGCTGACCAAGGGCTGGGTGAAGGCGTTGACGGGGCAGCAATCGCTGCTGCAGCACGACCCGCGGCTGGCCTTGTCGATCCGCCTGCGCAACCCCTACATCGACCCGATCAGCGTGTTGCAGGTGGATCTGCTGCAACGCTGGCGTGCCACCGATGGCGAAGACGACGAGCTGCTGCGCGCACTGGTCGCCTGCGTCAACGGCGTCTCGCAAGGCGTGCAGAACACCGGCTGATCCGGTCTGCTGCTCCGGCCGTCCGCTCCGACGGCCGGATCAGACCGTTGGTCGGAGAGGGTGCGGATTCGTCAAGCGGACTCTGGCGTTACCGGACAAATCTGTCCGATAATGCCGCCATGACGACTCCCCGCCCTGATGCCGCGCTGCGCCGCCGGCAGATACTCGATGCCGCCGACGAAGTGTTCAGCGAACACGGCGTCAATGCCCCGCTGGAACTGGTGGTCGAACGTGCCGGCCTTGGCCGCGCTACGCTGTATCGCAATTTTCCCGATCGGCTCGCGCTGATGACCGCGCTGATGACCCGCGGCCTGGACGGGCTGGAGCGGCTGGCCGCCGATCTGGGCGAGCGCCCGGACGGGCTGGCCGTGCTGCTGCACGACGTGGCCGAGCACATCGCCCAATCCGCACCGCTGGTGGATTTCTGGCGTTCGATCGAACGCGCGCACCCGGCCGTGGAAGCGGCCGACCGGCGTGTGGTGCGCATCTTCCTGCCGTTCGTGCATCGTGCCCGCGACGCCGGCCTGTGCCGCGCCGATGTCGACGACGAGCAGTTGCTGCTGGTGATCGACATGCTGGGCAGTTGCCTGCGTGGCAATGACGAATCCGAACGCAAACGGCTTGCCCATCGCTCGGCCGATCTGCTGATGCATGCGCTGGGCATGCAGGTGCCGGAAGGCGGCACCCGATGACACCGGCCACGCGGTCCCGCCTCGGTCGCTGGGCGCTGCGCGTGGCGCTGGTGCTGGCCGCGCTATGGGGTGGACTTGCGATCTACTTCGCGATCACTGGCAATGCGTTCGTGCGCGCGGCCTGGGTGGGCTCGTGGTGCGCGATGGCGCTGGCGGCGTTGTGGGGCCTGCGCCGTGGCCGCGAGAACTGGGCGTTGGTGGGCATCTTCAGTGCGGCGTTTGCGGTGCTGGCGGTGTCGTGGTGGATGATGCAGCCCAGCCAGGACCGCGACTGGGCCGACGATGTTGCACAGCGGCTGCAGCCCGAAGTGCACGGCAACATCGTCACATTGCGCAGCGTGCGCAATTTCGATTGGCAGAGCGAAACCGACTACCAGCCGCGTTGGGAAACCCGCCAGTACGATCTGGACCGTCTGGTCAGCGCAGATCTGGCGCTGTCGTACTGGATGGGGCCTGCCATTGCGCACACGCTGGTGTCGTTCGGCTTCGACGACGGCTCGCACGTGGTGTTCTCGCTGGAAATCCGCAAGGAACGCGGCGAGTCGTTTTCTGCATTGGGCGGGTTTTTCCGCAGCTTCGAAGAAACCCTGGTGGCCGCCGACGAGCGCGACATTCTGCGCGTGCGGACCAACGTGCGTGGCGAGGACATGTATCTGTATCGGCTGGCGATTCCCAAGGCCGGTCTGCGCCGCATGTTCATGGGTTATGTGCGCATGGCCAACGACTTGAATCGCGCCCCGGCGTTCTACAACACGCTCACCAGCAACTGCACCACGATTGTGTTTGCGCTGGCGCGGCAATTGCAGCCGACGCTGCCGCTGGATCATCGCCTGCTGCTGTCCGGCTACGTGGACGCATACGCCTACGATCATCAGGGCCTGCTGCCCGGCTACGATTTTGCCACCTTGAAGCAGCGCGGGCATTTCACCGCACGTGCGATCGCAGCCGATAAGGCGGCAGATTTCTCCGAGCGTATTCGTGTCGGCATGCCGCAGGCCCCGGCGCCTGCTGCCACCACGAGCGCACCCCGGTGACGTCGCGCCTGCGTGGACGCCGCACCGCTGCATTGTTGGCGGGTGTGCTGGGCAGCCTGTTGCTGAGCGGCTGTGCCATGGTCACGGTGCAATCGCACAGCAGCGGCGACTACATCGCGCGTACACGCGGAGATGTGCTCAGCACCGGCGCGTTGAGCCAGGCCAGCAGCGAGACCCTGCAGGTGGCCGGGCTGCAACCCAAGGCCTGCCGCAGCGACCCGCTGCCCTGCCTGCAGCAACTCACCAGCGTGGCGGGCATCGGCGACGAGCGCCGTCTGGCAACGCAAGCCGAGCTATGGACCGCGCATGCGATTGCCTTGGGCGGGCGCGACCCGACAACGATGAGCGACGCAGCAGTCGACGCCTGGCTGGAAGCCGCGCGGCATGCGTACGCGTACCTGTTTTTCACCGATCGGGCGCCGAGTGCGCGTGCGTTTGAAAATCGCCAGACGCAGGTGCGCGACTATTACAACTACGCCGTGCAGCAGGTGATCGAACGCCTGTTCGCACGCGCGCAGCAGACCGGCCAGAGCGAGCGCGAACCGACCAGCATAGGCCGCTGGCAGGTCGGTATCGACATGTCTGCGTATCGGTTACCGGGCGGCGGCAACACGCCACGCGCAATCTTCGCCGCCTCGGCCTTGCGCTTCAACGGACTGCGCAGCACCTATCGGCGCGATGGCTTCGGTGCCGAGCTGGTGGCCGAAGTGGACCCGCAAGTGGTCGGCGATCCCGCCGGGCTGGCCTTGCAACAAGCCGCCACTGCAGTCGCATCGCCAGAGCGCCCGTTGCCCACTTTCAGCGAGATGCCGTACGCACCGGCCACGCTGCTGCTGCGTTTCGAAGGCGAGACGCTGGATGCCGTGCTACGCGGCAACATCGCCACTGTGGTGCCGTACGACCCGTATCGCCAGAACGAGGTGGTGCTGCATGGGCAGCGCGTGCCGCTGGCGGCCAACTTCACTGCCGCCTATGGCTTGTGGCTGGCCAAATCCGGTTTTGCCGCGCAGTCGTTGCGCTCGATGCTGGGCAGTGCGCGCGGCATCGATCGCCCGCATCTGTATCTGATGCAGCCCTACGATCCGGACCGACGCGTGCTGCTGATGCTGCACGGGCTGGCCAGCAGCCCGGAAGCCTGGGTCAATGTCGCCAACGAGGTGATGGGCGATGAAACGCTGCGCCAGCGCTATCAGATCTGGCAGGTGTATTACCCGACCAACGCGCCGGTGGCGGTCAACCGCGCAGAAATCCATGCATTGGTGGAGCGCAGCCTGCAGCACTTCGACCCGGCCGGCACTGCGATCGCATCGCACGATATGGTGTTGATCGGCCACAGCATGGGCGGGGTGATCGGGCGCTTGCTGGTGTCGTCTTCCGGCGACACGTTGTGGAATTCATTGCTGGAAAACTACCGGTTGGAAGGCGAGCGCGGCGCACGCGTGCGCGCGAAGTTGTCGCCGCTGCTGCATTTTTCGCCACTGCCGCAGGTCGACCGCGCCATCTTCATCGCCGCGCCGCATCGCGGCACGCCGTTGGCCGAAGGCGGGCTGGGGCGCTTTGTCGGCCGCCTGGTGCGTTTGCCGATCGCCTTGCTGGATCGCTTCGGCGATGTGCTGCAGGACTTGGCCAACAGCGAGCGTGACGGGCAGGGCGGCGATCCGCGACGCAAAGGCCGGCTGTTGCCGCCGACCAGCATCGACAACCTGCGCGATACCGACCCGTTCGTGCGCGCCAGCATGGACCTGCCGATCTCCCCACAGGTGCATTACCACACCATCGTCGGGCGCGAAAAACCGCAGGTGCCGCTGGCCGATTCCGACGATGGTCTGGTGCCTTATCGCAGCGCACATTTGCAGGGCGCCGAGTCGGAACTGGTGGTGACCTCCTGGCATAGCGTGCAGGAAACGCCGCAGGCGATTCTGGAGATTCGCCGCATCCTGCATGCGCAGCTGCAGGCCGAGGAGGCGGGAAACACGAGTGCGCACGGCGCGCAAGGCGAGATACCGGCTGCACCCTCGGCAACGTTCTGAAAGCAAGCAGAATTGAAACGCCGTTGTTGTCAGCGAATGGTCGGTGCGCATGGTGTTGCGTTCAAGAAAACAGCCGGCCAACTCTCTGGTGAGGGCACCGCGCCCTTGACGCTGCGAGTTGGTTGCAGGGCCCTTGCTCGCCCACCATCGCAGGACACGCTGCAAGTACGTCCTTGTAAGCTCTTACGCGGCATCCATGCCGCGTAAGGTCCCGCGACGGTGGGCGGGCAAGGACCAGTCGAGAGTGTCGTTTTGCATGGTGCAAGCAATGCATGACGTGCGTGGTTTAGGTGACGGCGCGCCCGATCAGCTTCCAAGACAAGCCGAGAAATAGGCAGGCTTTCAACAAGGCAACCTATAACTGTCTGGTGCGGTGTCCTCGCCGATTGCGGGACCGTGTGGCGGCATGGATGCCGCCACCGAGCCCCCAGGGATGGGTTCACGGCGTGTCCCGCGAGCGGTGAGGGCACCGCGCCCTCGACGCTGCGAGTTGGCTGCAGGGCCCTTGCCCGCCCACCATCGCAGGACACGCCGCAAGTACGTCCGTGTAGGCTCTTACGCGGCATCCATGCCGCGTAAGGTCCCGCGACGGTGGGCGGGCAAGGGCTAGTCGAGATGGTCGATGTGCAGTGTTTTAAATAAGGCAACCAGCAGACTGGCTGACGCCGTGTCCTGTCCTCAATAAAGTAACCAGCAACCTGTCTGGTGCGGTGTCCTCGCCGATTGCGGGACCGTGTGGCGGCATGGATGCCGCTACCGAGCCTCCAGGGATGGATTCACGGCGTGTCCCGCGAGCGGTGAGGGCACCGCGCCCTCGACTAACTAGGCTTTTGACTGCATTCACCAAAAAATGGCCGACAAAATCACTGCACTCACGCCTGGCAGCCGCGCAGCGGTGTTGTTCGCCGTTCTTAGCGCATTGTTTACCAGTCTCATGCTATCAGGCGGTTCTCTCGAACACGCTCCAACAAGGAAGACGCGATGCGCAAGACGCTGTCGGCAGTGATCTGGGTGCCCTTGCTGCTGGCCGGTTGCGGCCGCGGCGAAGGTCAGAAGAGCGCGGCAGACGCTGCGGGTGCAATGCCGCCGGCCGCGCAGACTGCAGCGCGTACATCCGATGCGCCGCCGGCCACCGATGAGGCGGTGCCCGAGTTCCCGTCCATCCCGTTGATCGTGGTGCCGGACATCGCCGGCGTGACCCCGGCGCAACGCGCGCTGGAAGCCTCGCTGCAGGACATTCTCGACCCGATCGAAGGCGTCAGCGTTGCGCCGGCACGTTGCGGCGATGGCGGCACGCTGATCAACGATGCCGGCATCACCAGCGTCGATGCCAACGGCAATCTGCTGCGCAACGGCGACGGCGGGCTGTTCGACCTCAAGGCCGACGGCAGCGGCACCGCCAACTTCGAGGGCGGCCTGATCAGCGTCAACGCCGACGGCAGCGGCACCATCAATGCGAGCGGCGCCGGTGGCGACGATGCGATCATCCAGGTGCAGGCCAATGGTGCCGGCTCCTACAACGGCCCGGCCGGTCTGATCAGCCTGGACGCCAAGGGTGCGGGTACCTGGAATAGCGACAAGAGCGGCTTGGTCAACAATCACGGCGATGGCAGCGGCACCTGGAACGGTCCACGCGGCCTGATCACCATCAACGCCGACGGTTCGGGAACCTGGAACGGCCCGGACGGGCTGGTGCAGAACCGCGGCGATGGCACCGGTACCGTCGGCACACCGCCGCGCGAGGTACGCATGCCGCCGCTGCCGAAGGTGCCGCCCGCCGGGCGCTTTCCGCTGCTGCAGAAATTCGCACCTCCCGGTGCGCCGTGCGGCTATCTGATCACCTTGAACGAGCGCATCCTGTTCGACTTCGACAAGGCCGAGATCCGCCCCGATGCCGTGCGCGTACTGGACGTGCTGGCCGCCGCACTCGGCAAGGTCAGCACCAAGGACATGCAAGTGCGCGGGCATACCGATGCCAAGGGCAGCGACGCCTATAACCAAGCGCTGTCCGAGCGCCGCGCCGATGCGGTACTGGCCGCATTACGCACACGCGGTGCCGCGCAGTCGGCCGGCGCAAAGGGCTACGGCGAATCGCAGCCGGTAGCACCGAATACGCTCAATGGACAGGACAACCCGGGCGGGCGGCAGCTCAATCGGCGTGTGGAGATATTCCTGCGCACCTGAGTGCGAGCCGATCTGCGCGGCATCGCTCGCATGGAGACGCAGGGCCGTGCGAGCGCGGACAGGTGACGTACCACGCACGCGGCTTGGGCGTGTGTCGATGGGCTGATGCCGGCCCATCTGCATGTCATCGTGCTGCTGCCTTGTGCAGTGCGTCCTGACGACCGGTGTGTCGGGTTAGCCACGCAAGGCAGCGCACCCTGCGGCGAGTCATGGTTAGACAAGAGTGATACCCCACTTAGTACCGCAACTGCGGCTGATTCCGGGGATCTATCGCCGCGTGGCGGCTGCCCGGACATTTGAGGAAGTTTCGCCAGGTGTCGTCTGCCTTGCATATTGGCACCGTACATTCCGCCATGACCAACGGGATGACCGCCAAGTATGTGTTCCAGGCAAGCGATGAAAACGGGGCAGGGTGGTGAACAGACGCCCGCAGGCGATGACAGCAGCGACGCGCTGGGGATTGCGTTGTTGCCGTCGCGTGGGATCACTGCGCCGTTGCACGCAGGTGTCAGGCAAGACTCGAAGACAGCGCCTCGGCCGCGCTGGCTGATGCCGGCACTCGTATTTGGCGTGCTGCTGATCGCTTGCACGCCGCGGCCCTCTGCGCCGCCTGCAGTCGTTCAGACCGCGCAATTGGAGCGCGTGGTTGTCGTGTTCCGGCATGGTGTACGTGCGCCGTTGCAGGGCGAAGCCGCCGCAGCGCACTACGCAGACGCACCGTGGCCGCAGTGGTCCACCCCGGCCAGCCTGCTCACTGCGCATGGGCGCATCGGTGTGCAATTAAGCGGCGAGTATCTGCGCCAATGGCTGGCGCAGCACAAGGTGTTGCCGAGCAGCGGTTGCCCGGCGCCAGGCAGCGTGTCGATCTGGGCCAACACCGATCAGCGCACCATCGACAGCGGCGCCTTGCTGGCCGAGGCGCTGGCACCCGGTTGCGGCATCGTGGCCGGGCACCGTGAGGCCGGCAGCAACGACCCGTTGTTTCGACCGATCGAAGCCGGCGCGGTTGCATTCGATGCCGCCGCAGCAGTGGCATCGATCGAAAAGCAGACCGGTGGTCCTGCCGCGTTGCTGCAAGGGCATGCGGCCGAACTGCAGGCGATGCAGCAGATTCTGGGCTGCACCCGCACGCCCTGCGACTTTGCGCAGATGCCATCCACGCTGACGCCGTCTGCCAATGGCCGCGGCCTGGCCTTGGGTGGGCCGATCGATCTGACCTCCGGCACCGGCGAGGTCCTGCTGCTGCAATACGCCGAAGGCTTGCCGCAGTCGCAGGTCGGCTGGGGCCGCGCCACGCCCGAGCGGCTGGCGCAGGTCTCGCGGCTGCATGCGCTGCTGTTCGACATCTATGCACGGCCGCACTACATAGCCGCGCGCTCGGGCGCACCGCTGGCGCGCGAAGTGCTGCAACGCTTCGGTGACGCGCAGGCGGCGAAGGTGTCGCTGTTCGTCGGCAGCGACACGCATATCGCCGCGTTGAGCAGTTTGCTGGGTGTGCACTTTCACTTGCCCGGCTACGGCGTGGATGATCCGCCGCCGGGCGGTGCGTTGGTGCTTAGCCTATGGCGCGAGCCGAGTGGGAAGCAGGTGGTGCGTGCGCAGTATCTGGCGCAATCGCTGGACCAACTGCGGACGCTGGCGCCGCTCAATCTGGAGCATCCGCCGTTGCAGCAGAAGTTGGCGCTTGGCATTTGCACAGCAGAGCAACGCATGGCGTGCCCGTTGCCGGAGTTCACGCAGGCGCTTGAGAAGCAGCTGCAACTCGATCGGTAAACCGTGTAGCAGCAATCTTTATCTCGAAAAAGGCGATCAGTGGCCGTTCCTTCTCCCACCGGTAGAAGGTGCCCCGCAGGGGCGGATGAGGGTACGTGCGAAGCCTGGCGTCATCGATTACTCAAGGAGGCTTCGCCCCGTACCCCTCATCCCAACCCCCGCTTCGCGCCCCGGCTCGCGCTTGCGGCGCGGGCGCTCCAAGGCATGCGCGCCAGTGGCGCGCAAGAAGTGCCTTCTCGCCCCGAGGGGAGAGGGGCGAGAAACACGGTCTTGCCCGGAAATGACACCACGTTCCTAATTGTCGCTGTCGCAAAGCAAAGCTAAAGGCTTTCAAGCGGCCTAATGCTTACTGATTCCGCAGGCGATGTTGTCGGTATCAATTCAACACGTTGCCATTCGACGCTGCTGCCATAGTGCCAGTCGTTGAACTATCACTTCGCCAGCGAAGTCCACGCTCCGAAGCTCGATCAGTTCAACCAGACCCCGCTTTTCTTTCAGTCGCCGACAATGATCGGTGGTGCTTGCACGCGTGCCGGCGTGGGACCTTACGCGGCATGGATGCCGCGTAAGAGCCTACACGGACGTACTTGCGGCGTGTCCCACGTCGGTACGCGTGCAAGCGCCCGCAGCAAACCGAAGCATTCGCATGAAAACGCCAGATGTCGTGTGCAAGGCCGATCGGTATGCGGAGTCGGTCGGCGGCGCGGTGCCACATCCGGTGTCGGGACACGCCGTAAATCTATCCCTGGAGGCTCGGTGGCGGCATCCATGCCGCCACCCGGTCCCGCCCCCGGACGCGACACCGCGCTCCCAGTATTGCTACCGCTGATCGGCAGGCGATGCTCCCCACGCAAGCATTGATCACGATACGCGTTCCGCTAAAACGCACATGGGCCGCATCAGCGGCCCATGTGCAACTCACTACATCCACTCCCGCAGGAGCCGCTGACTTACTTCAGCTTGGCGTCGGCGCGCAGCGCGTCGGCACGGTCGGTCTTTTCCCACGAGAACGCGGTGGCGTTGTGCTGCGCACCGGTTGCGTCGGTGTAGCTGAAGTCCTTCGGCTTGCGGCCGAAGTGACCGTAGGAGGCGGTCTGCTGGTACATCGGGTGGATCAGGTCGAGCATCTGGATGATGCCGAACGGGCGCAGGTCGAAATGCTTGCGGATCAGTTTTTCGATCTGCTCGTCGGCGATCTTGCCGGTGCCGAAGGTGGTGACCGAGATCGAGGTCGGCTCGGCCACGCCGATGGCGTAGGAAACCTGCACTTCGCAACGGTCGGCCAGGCCGGCAGCCACCACGTTCTTGGCCACATAGCGCGCAGCGTAGGCAGCCGAACGATCGACCTTGGACGGATCCTTGCCCGAGAACGCACCGCCGCCGTGACGTGCCCAGCCGCCGTAGGTGTCGACGATGATCTTGCGACCGGTCAGGCCGCAATCGCCCACCGGGCCGCCGATCACGAACTTGCCGGTCGGGTTGATGTGGAACTTGGTGCCCTTGTGCAGCCACTTGGCCGGCAGCACCGGCTTGAGGATTTCCTCGCGCACCGCTTCGATCAGGTCTTTCTGCTTGACGCCCGGATCGTGCTGGGTCGACAACACCACCGCATCGATCGCAGTCGCAACGCCGTCTTCATAGCGCAAGGTGACCTGCGACTTGGCATCCGGACGCAGCCAGGACAGCGCCGAGTTCTTCTTCTTGCGGATCTTGGCCTGCTGCTCGACCAGACGGTGTGCCAGGTGGATCGCCGCCGGCATGTGGCTGTCGGTCTCGTTGGTCGCATAGCCGAACATCAGCCCCTGATCGCCGGCGCCCTGCTGTTCCGGGTTCTTGCGGTCAACGCCCTGATTGATGTCCGGCGACTGCTTGCCGATCAGGTTGAGCACACCACAGGTCTCGCCGTCGAAGCCGACGTCGGAGCTGTTGTAGCCGATGTCCAGGATCACCTTGCGGGTGAGCGCTTCCAGGTCGATCCAGGCGCTGGTGGTCACTTCGCCGGCAACGATCGCAACACCGGTCTTGACCATCGTCTCGCACGCCACGCGGGCACGCTTGTCCTGGGCCAGGATGGCATCCAGCACAGCGTCGGAGATCTGGTCGGCGATCTTGTCCGGATGGCCTTCGGAGACCGATTCGGAGGTGAACAGGTAGCTGGACATCTGGCTTATATCCCTTGATTCGGATGAAAAGATGGCTGCGGATGATACACGCCCCGCATGTCCGTTGCATTGTGCGCCTGAACAGGTGGCAATGGAGTTAAGCAGACGTCGGTGACAGCAAGGCGCTGCCGTGCAGGACGACCAGCCAAGCCTCGCCACTGATCGCCCTGCATTCAACTGAAAACGCGTACAAACATGCCTGCCAATGCATGTTGGGCCTGCTAGCATCGGGCGATGGATTCATTGACCCAGATCGTTCTCGGCGGCGCCGTCGCTGCCGCCATCGCCCCGGCCGGACAGCGCCGTGCCGCCCTGTTGGCCGGCGCGGCACTGGGCACTTTGCCCGATCTCGACGCACTGGCGCTGCTGCCCTTTACCAGTGACCCGGTCACGCAGATGACCGTGCATCGCAGCGCCAGCCATTCGTTGTTGGTGCTGCCATTCGTCGGTTGGCTGATCTGGTGGCTATACCGCCGCTACGGCAACCGGCGCGTGGCCAGTGCGCCCAAGCGCTGGTTCTGGGCGATTCAACTGGCCTTGATCACGCACCCCTTGCTGGATGCCTTCACTGTCTATGGCACCCAGCTGTGGTGGCCGTTGCAGCCGCATCCGGCGATGTGGTCGAGTGTGTTCATCATCGATCCGGGCTACACGCTATGGCTGTTGCTGGCCTGTGCAGTGGCGTGGTTTGCACGTGCGCGGCCGCTTGCCCAGCACGCGTTGGTGATCGGGCTTGCGTTGAGTTCTGCGTATCTGGGTTGGTCGCTGCTGGCCAAGCACCTGGTCGACCGCGAAGCCGACCGCGCGTTGGCCGCACTCGGCTTGAAGGATGCGCCGCGCTTCTCGGTGCCGATGCCGCTCAACACTCTGTTATGGCGGGTGGTGGCGATGACGCCCAACGGCTATGTGATCGGCGAGCGCTCGCTGGTGGCCGACAAGGGCCCGATGCAGTTCCGCGGCTATTCCAGCAACACCCAGGCCTTGGGCGAAGTGGCGAGGTTCGATTCGGTGCGCCGGCTGACCTGGTTCAATCGCGGCTTCATGCGCGCGCGCCTGGTCGACGACGAGTTGATGCTCAGCGATCTGCGCATGGGCCTGGAGCCGGACTACAACTTCAACTTCGTGGTCGCCCATCGCGAAGACGGGCAGTGGCAGCCGATTGCGCCGCGGCAGGTCCAGGCGGCTTACCGGGCGCCGGTGGCACGCGATCAGATCGGCGAAGTGCTGGCGCAGATGTGGCACCGCATCTGGCACGAGCCGGCCGGCACGGTACTGACCGGCGATCTGGAACATGCCGCCGCGCCTGCGCCGGTGACTCAGTAGAACCGCGCAGTAGACCCTCTCGGCGCCCGCTCAATACACCGTGGCGCGCGCCTGCACAAACGAATAGAAGAACACCGCATTCGGGTCGCTGTGCACCTGCGCCAGTTCGCGGCGCATGCCGTCCACGGTGTCTGCGTTGACCGCGCCGGCCTGCAGCAATTGCTCGGCCGCCGACAGCAGCACTTCTTCCCAGAACCCGATCATGGTCTTGCGCCGGCCCGGCTCGCGGTTGTCCAGGTGCAGCGTCTTGATCTCGGTCTGCACATCGCGAAAGCCGCCGGCCAGCAGCAGGTTGCCCAGCTTGGCGCCGACGAACGGATCGCCGCCCTGGTCGTGCTGAAAATCGTTGAACGCCATCCAGTAGCGCCACAGATTCGGCGAGTAAGGATGCAGCAGGAACGAGGCATTCATGACCTCGGTGACGTACACCGGCGAACCGGGCAACAGCACGCGGCGCACTTCGTTGAGCACGCGTGCGGGTGAGGGCACATGTTCGAGTACCCAACACAGGAATGCCGCATCGAATTGACGCGCCTCGAACGGCAGGTCGGTCGCATCGGCCTGTTGCAAGGTGTAGCGCTCGCGGCACCACGCCAGCCGCTCGAGATTCGCGCGTGCCGCGCCCAACTGCGCCTCGCTCAAGTCCACGCCGGTGACATGCAGGTCGGGAAAGCGGCGCAGCAGGATCTCGGTTTGCGCGCCTACGCCGCTGCCCACTTCCAGCAGACGTCGCGCCCCGCTGTAGTCGATCTGATTGAACAAGGTGGCTTCGAGCAAGCGCGCCTGTTTGAGTAGGCGTGCCTGTTCGGTGGGCGAAAAACCATGCAGATAGGTGGGTGTATCGCCAGGTGCGCTCATGCGTGCAGCTCTCAAAAAATTGAAGCTAGAAAATCAGGTTCAGGCTGCGGCCGACAGCGCCGGCGACACACCGGCGATCAACGCATCGAAATAATCGCGGGTCAGCGCCAGCTGCGCCTCTGGTGTTTCGGCGCGATTGACTACCGCGCGGAAGTCGGCGCTTTGCGGGTGATCCTTGGCGTACCAGCCCAGATGCTTGCGCGCGATGCGCACACCTTGCGGCTGCCCGTAGAACGCATGCAGCGCTTCCAGATGGCCAAGCAAGGTGTCGCGCACGAACGCCAACGACGGCGGCGGCAACAGCTCGCCGGTGGCCAGGTAATGCGCCACCTCGCCGAAGATCCACGGCCGCCCCTGCGCGGCGCGGCCGATCATCACCGCATCCACGCCGGTGTCGCGCAGCACCTGCGCAGCCTTCTGCGGCGAGTCGATATCGCCATTGGCGATCACCGGAATCTGCAACGCAGCCTTGATTTCGGCAATGGTCGCGTACTCCGCACTGCCGGTGTAATGCTGATCGCGGGTGCGCCCGTGCACGGCTAGCGCGGCGATGCCGCAGTCCTGCGCAATGCGCGCAATGGTCGGGCCGTTGCGATGATCGCAATCCCACCCGGTGCGGATCTTCAAGGTCACCGGCACATTCACCGCCTGCACCACTGCGCGCAGGATGCGCGCCACCAGGTCTTCGTCGCGCATCAGCGCCGAGCCGGCCCAGGCATTGCAGACTTTCTTTGCCGGGCAACCCATGTTGATGTCGATCAGCTGCGCGCCGTGGTCCACGTTGTAGCGTGCGGCCTCGGCCAGCTGCTGCGGCTCGGTGCCGGCAATCTGCACGCTGATCGGATCCGGCTCGCCGGCATGGTCCATGCGGTGCAGCGATTTGCGCGTGCCCCAGAAACGCGGATCGGAGATGGTCATCTCCGACACCGCCAGCCCGGCGCCCAGCCGCTTGCACAACAGCCGGAACGGCTTGTCGGTGACGCCGGCCATCGGGGCCAGGATCACCTTGGGGTCGATGGAGTAGGGGCCGATGTGCATGGCGGCATTGTAGCTGGGAGGGGAAGGGGGAGTCGGGAATGGGGATTGGGGAATCGTAAGAGCGCTTGCGGGCTTCGGCCTGAGCGATTGCTAGGAGTCGTTCGAGCGATGTCGGCGTGATTGGCAAAGTGCGACGTGTAAAGGACGACAGTGACGGGAGTATTGGTTGGCCGTACCTCACTCCAACTGTGCTGTGGAGTTGACTGTTTTCCGTCGTAACCCTCACCCCAACCCCCGCTTCGCGCCCCTGCCCGCGCTTGCGGCGCGGGCTCCAAGGCACACGCGCCAGTGGCGCGTAAGCAGCGCCTTTTCGCCCCGCGGGGAGAGGGGCTTTGTTTCCTTCTCCCATCGGGAGAAGGTGGCGCGTTAGCGCCGGATGAGGGTACGGGCGCCGACACTGCATCAGGCCTCGTCCTGTTTACCCCAGACGACTGTCCGATGAAGAGGACAGAGGTTTCGTTGCTGACAGTGTTCGCAGCATCCGTCGGCAGACAGGTCTCAACATGCCGTTCTCCAATCAAAAACAGTCTCTAACATGCAGTCCAACGCCCTGAACGCAAAAGGCGACCGCATCGCTGCGGTCGCCTTCGTCGTCGCGTGAAGCGTGCGGATCAAACGGCCGGTTCGGGCACCATTCGCGGCATCGAAGTAGCAGCGCCTTCCACTTCGGTGGAGCGTGCGGCATAGCGGGTGGCAAAGCGCACGTGGGTGTTGAAGCTGGCGGTGGGCGATTGCGCCAGCGAGGCCACCAGCGCGCCATTGAAGGCATCGCCGGCGCCGGTGGTGTCGACCGTCTGCGCGCTTTCCGCACCCACGCGGTAATGCGCGGCCGTATCGCCACGCAGCTGTTCTTCTGCGTGCGAAATGAACGCGCCCACCGAACCCAACGTCACCACCACGGTGCCGCCCGGCAGCAACTTGCGGCATAGCGAATGCAGCGTGTTGCCGTCCAGCGCCGCCACATCGTCGGCGTTGATGCGTTCGCCAACATGGCGGCCGAGCAGGGCGGCGAATTCGGTTTCGTTGGGCGTCAGCACATCCGACAGTTTGAGCAGACCGATCGAAGTCGGCGCATTGGCCGGCGCGGCGTTGAGCACAGTGAGCACGCCGCATTCGCGCGCCAAGGCCAACGCCGATTCGATGGTTTCCGCCGGCGATTCCAGCTGCGCCAGCAACACCCGGGACGAGGCGACCAGCGCGCGCTGGTTGTCGACGAACGCGGCGCTCAGCACCGAGTTGGCACCGGCACCGATCACAATGGTGTTGCGGCCGTGCGCATCGACATAGATGCCGCCGGTGCCGGTCGGCTCATTGCTGGGCTCGGCGATCAGCGCGAAGCCATCGTGCGCCGCCAGCGAGCGCGCCAGCGCACCGCCGGCATCGTCGCCCAGCGCGCACAAAAAATGCGTCTTGACGCCGGCACGCGCGGCCGCGACCGCCTGATTGAACCCCTTGCCCCCCGGGCCGGTGCTGTAGCGACCGGCGATGGTGGCACCCGGCGCGGGCAGGACATCACAGCGCCACACGTGATCGACATTGAAGGACCCGACAACGACGACCGAACTCATAAATACCCTTAACTTGAATGACTGAATAAAACGTGGCGTGCGGCGATTAGACCGGCACACCGATGAACCCGCGCCACCTCAACCGAAATGCGAGAGCACGCCGGCAATGGTAGCGGTCATGAACGTTGCGATCGAACCGCCGAGCACCGCGCGCAGCCCGAACTTGGCCAGATCGTGACGGCGTTCCGGTGCCAGACCGCCGATGCCGCCGATCTGGATCGCGATCGAGCTGAAGTTGGCAAAGCCGCACAGCGCATACGTGGCAATCAGCCGGCCTTCGGCGCTCAGGCCCACGCCCGGCACTTCGCCCTTCACGATCCGCGACAGCTCGCTGTAGGCGACGAACTCGTTGATCACCACCTTCTGGCCGATCAGCGAACCGACCGTGGTCGCGTCCACCCATGGGGTACCGATCACCCAGGCGATCGGCGCCAGCACGTAGCCGAAGATTGTAGACAGGTTGGTCGGATGGCCCAGTGCCTTGGCGGCGCCGGTGACATCGCCCAACCAGGTCAGCGGTGCGTTGATCAACGCGATCAGCGCGATGAAAGCCAGCAGCATCGCGCCGATATTCAGCGCCAGCCGCAAGCCATCGCCGGCGCCGGCCGCAGCCGCATCGATGACATTGCTGGTGGTCTTTTCCACTTCCATCTTGACCGTGCCGCGGGTCAGCGGGGTGCCGGTTTCCGGCACCAGCAGCTTGGCCACCACCAAGGTGGCGGGCGCGGCCATGATGCTGGCGGCGAGCAGGTGCTTGGCGTAGAACGCCTGCTGCGCAGGGTCGCTGCCGCCGAGCATGCCGACGTACGCAGCCAGCACGCCACCGGCGATATGTGCCATGCCGCCGATCATCATCGTCAGCAGCTCGGACTGGGTCATCTTGGGGATGTACGGGCGCACCGTCAGCGGGGCTTCGGTCTGGCCAATGAACACGCTGGCGCACACGCTGGTGGTTTCCGCCCCCGACACGCGCATCACCTTGGTGATCGCCCAGGCCATCGCACGCACGATCACCTGCATCACGCCCAGGTGGTAGAGCACGCCCATCAGCGCGGAGAAGAAGATGATGGTGGGCAGCACCTGGAACGCAAAAATGAAGCCGTTGCTCTTGATGTCCATCAGGCTGCCGAAAATGAAGCTGGAGCCCTCATTGACGAAGCTCAGCACCCTCACGAAGCCCTGGCCTAGCCAGTCGAACACGTCGCGCCCGCCCGGCACCAGCAGCACCAGTGCGGCGAACGAAATCTGCAGCGCCAGACCGGTGGCGACCAGCTTCCAGTCGATCGCGCGGCGGTTGTTCGAAAACAGCCAGGTGATGCCGATGAGCACCGCCAGACCGAACAGGCCAAAGCCGATCCTTCCCAAACCTTCGACCATTCCATTCCCCGGCGCAGACGGCAAACCGAGAAGCCTAGAGCAGGGGGTGACGGTGGGCAAGGCGAGCGGTGTTCAGACGTTCCCCGTCAGCCCGCAACCGAGATGCAGCGGGCGCGGGTAGGGTGGAGTTGGCAAGCTGGTGAGTCACGCTTGCGCAAAGTAGGGCATGTGCCGAGTCGACTCGCCGGCCGTATGCCGCCAGCAAGGGCACGTTCCCAAGCACGATCAGCCAGCCAGACGCCGCCTTCCGGCAGCCGGCGGCCACAAATACGTTGTTCTTCCAGCCACCAACCACAATCGGTGGCGCTTGCGCGCGTACCGGCGTGGGACCTTATGCGGCATGGATGCCGCAGAAGAGCCTACATGGACGTACTTGCGGCGTGTCCCACGCCGGTACGCGTGCAAGCGCCCCGCAGTGACCGAGGCTTTCTCAAAAACCGGTCAGACGTCGCGGGTGGGAGCGGTAGATGCGCGGCGCCGCATCCGGGAGCGGGACACGCCGTGAATTCGTCCCTGGAGGCTCGGTGGCGGCATCCATGCCGCCACACGGTCCCGCCCCCGGATACGACACCGCGCTTCCACTCTTCGTGGCTGCTGATCGGAAAGCGATGCCTTCGGGCAAACAGCGTACCTGCGGATCCACAGTGATTATTAGGCCAGTACGACATGCCCTGTCGCCCCAGCAACCTCACGTCCTACACTGCGCACGCCGATCCGGGGCAGGGCGCCGCGGAGGTTGTTGGAGTCTGCCAATGCATTACCGTCGTCTGGGTTCCACCGGGCTGCAGCTGTCGGCCTTGTCGTTCGGGGCCTGGGTCACCTTCGGCAAGCAGATCGGGCGCAGCGAAGCGCGCAACCTGATTGCCGCCGCCTGGGACAACGGCATCAACTTTTTCGACAACGCCGAGGTCTATGCACGCGGCCGCGCCGAAGAAGTGATGGGCGATGTCATCGCCGACCTGCGCCTGCCGCGCGATGGCTATTGCGTCTCGAGCAAGGTGTTCTTCGGCGCGGTGGACAGCCCGCGCCCGACCCAGCGCGGACTCTCGCGCAAGCACATCACCGACGCCTGCCATGCCGCACTCAAGCGCCTGCGCGTGGAGTATCTGGATCTGTATTTCTGCCACCGGCCTGACCCGGAGACGCCCATCCAGGAAACCGTGCGCGCCATGGACGCACTGATCCGCCAGGGCAAGGTGCTGTACTGGGGCACCTCCGAATGGAGCGCCGAACAGTTGCGCGCCGCCATCGCCATCGCCGAGCAGGAGCATCTGCACGCCCCGTCGATGGAACAGCCGCAGTACAACCTGCTGCATCGCGACCGGCTGGAGCGCGAGTATGCCCCGCTATGCGAAGCCGGGCTGGGCACCACGATCTGGTCACCGCTGGCCTCGGGCCTGCTGACCGGCAAGTACAACGCCGGCGTGGACGCCGACACCCGCCTGGGCCAGCCGGGCAATCACTGGTTGCAGGACGAAGTGCTGGGTGCACCGGAGGCCCGCCGCCTGGAACGTGCCCGCGCGTTCTGCGCGCTGGCCGCCGAGTTGGGCCAGTCGCCCGCACGCCTGGCCATCGCCTGGTGCCTGCGCAATCCGCATGTATCCACGGTGATTCTCGGCGCCAGCCGCGTAGCGCAACTGGAAGAAAACCTCGGCGCGCTGGAAACGCTGACCAAGGTCGATGCAGCTGACTGGGCGCGGGTGGAAGAGGTCACGCGCTGAGAGGTGGGGTTGTTGATCCAACTGGGCGAGGTCGGCTCCGGCTGGAATGTGAGACGGCAGGCTTTTCATGACGGACGATGGAGCTGCGCCACGACCGCTGCGCACATCGATTGATAAATGCAATCGATATGGGGGTATTCATCTAAAGATCCAGGCATTCAAATGAGAATGGCTCTTGATCATTAAATGAGAATGGTTATTATTTGTCTGGCCAACCGACTGGAGATCCAGATCATGACCGCTCACCCCGTGCTGCTTCGCTCCGAACCGGTCAACCTGCGCGACCGCGCCGTCCCGCGCGCTGTCCCCGCAGAAGACGTCATCAGCAGCGAGGCGCTGCTCAAGGGCCGTCGCGAAGTGCTGATTCAGCATGGCGATCGCGTCTATCGCCTGCGCCATACCAGCAACGACAAGCTCATCCTGACTAAGTAACACCGCCGATAACCCGCTGCGCACCGCCAAGCGGGCACGGGCGGTGTCGAGATCGGCAGGTGCCCAGCATCAGCCGGACTCGTTCGCTCCCGCAGCCTGATTGCCGCGCACGATGTTCTAAGTCGCTTCACCCCACCGATGCCCGCTCGCGCAGGTATTGGAGCTGTCTGCCGCGGGCGTTGCCGCCGCCGCCCGCCACTTCATTATCTCCCCTCGGCTGCTGCACGCGGCGTCTGCCACAGCGCGCGCTGTCGGGGGTTCTTCTCGAAGGTCTCCGATGATCCGCCTGCATCCGCTGGTGGTCGCGCTGTCGCTGGCGCTGCCTGCTGTTCCGTTGTGTGCCCATGCTGCTGAACTCGACGGCAGCGGGGATGCCGCGCGTGAGGTGCACGACTTCAACCGGCTGCAGGTCACTGCTACGCGCACCCAGCGCGCCCTGGTCGATGTGCCGAGCACGGTGGATGTGATCGACCGCGAACAACTCGACAACCAACTGGTGCGCGAGCTCAAGGATCTGTTCCGTTACACGCCGGGCGTGTCGGTGACCAGTACCAGCGGCCGCTTCACCGGCGCCAACGGCATCCGCATCCGCGGGCTGGACGGCAACCGCGTGACGATCCTGGTCGACAACGTGCCAGTGTCGGATACCTTCAGTTTCGGCAGCTACCTCAACGCCAACCGCAATTTCGTCGATCTGGAAACGCTCAAGCGCGTCGAAGTGGTGCGCGGGCCGGCCAGCTCCTTGTACGGTTCCGATGCGCTGGGCGGCGTGGTGGCCTTCGTCACCAAGGACCCGGCCGATTATCTCAGCGCCGACAAGCACAGCTACGTCGGGCTGAAGTTCGGCTACGAGGGCGACTGGAATGGCCTGTTCGCCGGTGCCACCGGCGCGTTCGGCGGCGAGCGCTGGAGCGGCATGGTGGCGGTGAGTCACCGCCAGGGTCAGGAAGCGCAGAACCAGGGCGACAACCGTAGCCGCGATTTCACCCGCACCGCAGCCAATCCGCAGCGCATCGACGGCCGCAGCGTGCTCGCCAAACTCGTCTACGCGCCGAGCGCGCAGCAGCGCTTCAAGCTCACCGTGGAAGGTAACGAAGACTACGGCAGCATCGATGCGCTCACCGGTATCGACCCGCGTAACGCGATGGCCTCGCTGCGCATTCTGTCGCAGGAAGGGCGCGACCATCAGACCCGTGCGCGCGTCTCGCTGCGGCACGAGCTGGATGCACTGGAGTGGGCGCTCGCCGACGATCTGCAGTGGCAGTTGTATCGCCAGGACAGCAAAAGCCTGCAGCGTACCGATGAGTTGCGCGGCAACAACACGCGCCGCCACAACGAACACAATTTCGATCAGCGCGTGTACGGGCTGCTGGTCAACGCGCACAAGTCCATCGACACAGGCACGCTCAGCCACGACATCACTTACGGTCTGGATGGCACCTGGACCGACACCCGCGCCAAGCGCGACGGGTATTCGGTGAATCTGGCCAATGGCGTGGTGACCAACCGGGTCGGTCAGGACGTGTTCCCGGTGCGTGATTTCCCCAACAGCGAAACCACCAAGCTCGGGTTATACGCGCAGGACGAGATCCGCCTGTTCGACGGCAAGCTGTCGCTGACACCCGGCGTGCGCGTGGATTATTTCCGCCTCTCGCCACAGGTGGACGATATCTTCCGCGAAGACAATCCCGGCGTAGCCGCTGCGACCATCGACGAAACCCAGGTCTCGCCCAAGTTCGGTGCGGTGTGGCGGTTTTCGGACGCATGGTCGGCGTATGCCAATTACGCGCACGGCTTCCGCGCCCCGCCGTACAACGACGTCAATATCGGCTTCACCAATCTGCAGGCGCGCTACACCGCCATCGCCAATCCGGACCTGAAATCGGAGACCAGTCGCGGTGGCGAATTGGGGCTGCGCTTCAACGACGCGATCGGGTATCTGGGCGTCGCCGTGTACTACACCGACTACCGCAACTTCATCGAATCGTATGCGCCGGCCGGCTTCAACGCCGATGGGCTGATGCTGTTCCAGTCGCGCAACGTGGACGATGTGGTGATCAAGGGCGCCGAAGCACGCGCCGGTGTCGATCTGGGCGCGCTGGCGGGTTGGCAGGGCTGGTCGCTCAACAGCGCCGTCGCCTACTCGGAAGGCGACAATCTCACCGACGACACCCCGCTTAATTCGGTCGACCCGCTGCGTGGCACGCTCGGCGTGGCCTTCGACAGCGATGGCTGGGGCGCAGAGTTGATCGGCACGGTCGTTGCACGCAAACGCCGCCCGCAGCTGGACAGCTATTACACGCCGGCCGGCTACGCCACGCTGGATCTGATGGGGCATTGGGAATTTGCGCCCGGCGCCAAGGTCACCGCCGGCATCTTCAATCTGGCCGACCGCCGCTATGTGGACTGGAACGCGCTGCCCAACGGCACGCTGGCCAGCAGCACGGTGCTCGACCGCTTCACCGGCGCCGGGCGTACCGCCTCGGTCAGCCTGGCCGTGAGCTGGTAGCGGCCATGACCAGCGCCCGCCCACTGCCGCAGTTGTCGCATGCACGTGCCACCCGCGCCGCGCTGCCGCGTCCGCAGCAGCTGGCGGCACTGGGCACGGTGCTATGTCTGTATCGGCCCGCGCTGGGCAACGAGCTGGATGGCTGGCAGCACGCGGTGGATGCGGCGGCATGCCGGCAGGTCGACAGCGACGGCGTGCGCGAAAGCATCTGGTTCTTCGATGCCGAAGGACACTGCTGCTGGCGGATTTGTCTGTTGCCGGACAGCGATTTTTTGATCTGGGATCGCCTTGTCTCGCGCTTGCCGCCGCTGCCGATGGAAACCCATGAGCTCGGCGTCGGTGAGCGACTATGGCGGCGCCTGGCCGGGCGCATGCGCGGTGAGGCCTGGCGATTGAGCGCGCTGCGTTTGCAGACCGCAGCCACTCGCGAGCAACCGTTTGTCGCCAGCCTGGCGACAGTCTCGGCACTGGGCGCGGAAGTGGCCGCACGCCTGGCGCGCGAGGAGGGCATCGACGGACGCGTGGCGGTGGATGATTGCTGCTGCGCACGCGCTGCGGCCTTGCGCGCTGACTCCACCTCATCAAGCAATACTGATCCACCCGACATGACGACGTCGCTGGTGCGCTTGCGCCGCTGACGTTCCTGAGACCACCACCGAGAGTTCCGATGAGCCCACTGTTTCCCCGCTGTATCGCACTGACGCTGAGCCTGTTGCCGTTGATTGCCGCCGCCGACGCCCAGCGCGATCGCCAGAGCATCCTGGCGATGCAGGGCGAATACGCCGTGGACTTCGCCTTCGACGAAACCGTGCTGCTCAAGCCCGGTTACGAACGTGCCTCGGCCATGCGCAGCGGCGCCAGCGAAGTGGTCATCGTGGTCGAAGATTCACCGCGCAAAGTGGTGCTGCAGCACTTGTTGGTCGACGAAAAGAGCAAGTATGTGACCAAGCACTGGCGGCAGGACTGGATCTTCGAGGCGCCGCAGCGTTTCGAGTTCACTGCCGAGCAGACCTGGACGGTGCATGCATTGCCGGCAGCCGTCACGTCTGGCGCATGGACGCAATGCGTGTATGAAGTCAGCGATGCGCCCCGCTATTGCGGCACCGGTCGCTGGGACTATGCCGAGGGTCATCCCACCTGGACCAGCGATCTGAGCTGGCGCCCGTTGCCACGCCGCGAATACACCAAGCGTAGCGACTACAACGCGCTGTCGGTGATCAATCGCCACACGCTCACGCCCAACGGCTGGACCCACGAACAGTTCAACACCAAGGTGCTGCGCAAGCCCGATGGCAGCCAGGAGGCGATCGCGCGCGAGTTCGGCTTCAACGATTACCGCAAGACCACCGAGGTCGATTTCGCCCCGGCCTATGCTTACTGGAAAGGCACCCAGGGCTACTGGGCCAAGGTGCGCACGCGTTGGGCCAGGTTCCTGGACACGCCGCCCGGCCTGCATCTGAAGACCAAGCCGGACGGCATGGCGATGATCATGCCGATGTTCCAGCAGGCCGAGACCGTGCAGAAGGGCAAGCGGGTCAAGGACGCGCAACTCGATGCGGTGTTCGCGCAGTGGGTGGAACCGGCGAACTAGGCACCCGCATGTCGTAGGAGCGCGCTGGCGCGCGATTGAGGCTTTATCGGTAACGCCTCATCGCGCGCCAGCGCGCTCCCACGGGGCATTAGCCTTATTCCTTGAACATCAAGAACGCGGCCACCAGAATCAGACCGAACGCGGCCCAGTGATTCCATTTCAACGACTGGCCCAGGTAGAACGTCGAGAAGCCGGCGAACACCAGCAGCGTGATCACTTCCTGCATGCCCTTGAGCTGCGGGGCCGAATACACCGCGCTCCCGAGCCGGTTGCCCGGCACCTGCAGGCAGTATTCAAAAAACGCGATGCCCCAGCTGACCAGGATCGCGATCATCAACGGCGTGCTCTTGTACTTCAGATGCCCGTACCAGGCAAAGGTCATGAACACATTGCTGGCGAGCAACAGCAGGATCGGGTAGACGTAAGCAGTGAAGGGCGCGGTGGGCATGACGGCGGTCGGGGTGTGAGCGGGCCGGCAGCATAATCCAGCTCCGTTAAGCGCACGCGACCGTGCCGATGAGCCCGGTGCCGCCTAGCGCTGCATGCCCCAGCGGCGCACGGTCAGCCGCTCGATCGCCTGGAATACCACCCCTTCCACCAGCAGGCCCAGCACGATCACCATCGCCAGGCCGGCGAACACCCGATCCGTATACAGCTCGTTGCGGTTCTGGAAGATGTACCAGCCCAGACCGCCCTGGCCGGAGGTGGCCCCGAACACCAGCTCGGCGGCGATCAAGGTGCGCCAGGCGAACGCCCAGCCGATCTTCAGCCCGGACAGGATCGCCGGCAGCGCGGCCGGGATCAGCAGCTGCGCCACGTAACGCGGCCCACGCAGCCCGTAATTGCGCCCGGCCATGCGCAGCGTTTCCGGTACTGCCTGGAAGCCTGCATAGGTGGTCAGCGCCAGCGGCCACAGCACCGAATGCACCAGCACGAACACCAGGCTGCCGGTGCCCAGGCCGAACCACAGCAAGGCCAGCGGCAGCAGCGCGATGGCCGGCAGCGGATTGAACATGGCGGTCAGCGTGCCGAGCACGTCGCGGCCCCAGCGCGTGGAGGCGGCCAGTGCGGTCAGCACGAAGGCCAGCACCACGCCGAGCGCATAGCCCTGCGCCAGCACGCGCAGCGAAGCGCCCACGCGGCGCAGCAACTCGCCGGACAGCAGCCCGTCGTAGAACGCGCGTGCGGTCTGCAGCGCGCTTGGCAGCATCAGGTCGTCGCCAACCACGCGTGCGGCGATCTCCCATATGGCGACCAGCACCACCAGCACCAGCGCCTTGCGCAGCCACGGCGGCGCCTGCCAGCGCGTCGGCGCGGCGGTGGCGATCAATGCGGGGTCCAGCGGTTGTAGTGCACGTTCGTACTCGGGCCGCACCGGCGGGATCGGCGGCAGCGCGGTGGCGTCGCTACGGCTCATGGCAGCGCCTCGCGTTGACGCACGGCCGGGCGACGCAATGGTGCCACCTTGTCGTCGTCCAGGGTGTCGTCGGGCAAGTCGAAAAGCAGTCGATGAATCCGCTGCGCGGTCTGCTGAAACGCCACGCTGCCGGCACTCTGCGGCCCGAACGCATGCGCGTTGAGTTCGGCCCGCACCTGCCCCGGATGCGGCGACAACAGCAACACGCGATTGCCGACCACCAGGGCTTCTTCGATCGAGTGGGTGACGAACAGCAAGGTGAAGCGCGATTGCTCCCACAGCTCCAGCACCTGCTCCTGCATGCGCGAACGCGTCAATGCATCGAGTGCAGCGAAGGGCTCGTCCATCAGCAACACGCGCGGGCGCATCGCCAATGCGCGCGCGATCGCCACGCGTTGCTTCATGCCGCCGGACAAGGTGTGCGGATAGGCATCGGCAAAGGCGCTCAGACCGACCTGCGCCAGACTGTCGTCAGCACGTTCGCGCGCTTCGGCACGCGAGAGCTTGCGTGCCGCGCGCAGGCCGAACACCACGTTCTCGCGTACGGTTTTCCACGGCGCCAGTTGATCGAATTCCTGGAACACCACCACCCGGTCCGGCCCCGGCCCGGTGACCGCGTTGCCATCCAGACGGATCTGCCCCTCGCGCGGGGTCACAAAGCCGGCCACCGCCTTGAGCAAGGTGGATTTGCCGCAACCCGACGGCCCCAGCAGCACGAAGCGATCGGCTTCATGCACATCGAAACGCACGCGGTGGGTGGCACGCACCACGCGCTGCGCGGAGGCGTATTCCAGGCTGACGTGGTCGACTTGCAGCAATGGTGTCGGCGTGGGCATCGCTCAGCTCCCGCCCGCAATCAGCGGGTCGTCGAAGAAGTAGTCGCTCAGCTTGCTAGGCGTCTGCTTGATCGCGCCGCTGTGCTGCATGAACTTGCCCAGCCCCAGCGTGTTCTGCGGCACCACGGTGAACTGCACTTTCGGGTCCTTGAGGATCTGCAACACCAGCGCGCGGTCGATGCCTGAGCCATTGCGACGCAGAAAGATATCCGCCGCCTGTTCCGGGTGCGCGGTGACAAAACGTGCCGCCTGATCCAGCGCAGCGACGAAGGCGCGATAGGTCTTGGGATTGTCGCGGCGGAATTTTTCGGTGGCATACAGCACCGTCGCCGACGAGGGGCCGCCTTCGATCTCGTAGGAGCTGGTCACGATATGCGCGGCCGGGTTACGCGCCAGTTCCTGCTCCTGAAACGGTGGGCTGGCAAAGTGCGCGGTGATCTCGGTGCGACCACGGATGATCGCGGCGGCAGCATCCGGATGCGGCAATGCGACCTGCAGCGGATCCAGCTGATGCGTGCCCTTGTCGCCCCAACGTTGCTGCGAAGCGTGCTGCAGAAAACGCGACTGCACCGACACGCCGGTGGCCGGCACCGCAATCCGGTCCTGCGGGGTGAAATCGCCAATGGACTTGATGCGCGGATTGTTGCTGATCAGGTAATACGGAAAGTTACCCAGCGATGCCACGCCGCGCACGTTCTGGCGGCCATGCGTGCGGTCCCAGATGGTGAACAACGGCCCGACACCGGCACCGGCGATATCGATCGAACCGGTCAGCAAGGCATCGTTGACCGCCGCGCCACCGGACAACTGCAGGAACTGCACGTCGATGTCCACGCCAGCCGCCTTGCCCTGCTGCTCGATGAGTTTTTGATCCTGCGCCACGTCCAGCAGCAGATAGACGATGCCGAACTGTTTGGCAACGCGCAGTTTTCCTTCTGCCTGCGCATGCGCGCTGAGCAGCAGCGGTAACGCGGCGAGAAGCAGCAATGCAATACGCCGGGAGAAACGTCGGCGCTGCGGAGCTGCGTGAGAAGTGACGGTCAAACGCATGCGGCGCTCCAGTCGAGAGGGGAGGGAAGATGCGTGTCTCACCACGCGTTACGTGCCGTGAGACGCGCTCGAGGCAGCGCGTTTCTAGAACGGCGCATCGCCTTCGATGGTGGTGCGGTTGAGCCGACGGCGCAGGTGATCCGGCGTGCCGGCGGCAAGATGCATCACCGAGCGGTTGTCCCAGAACACCATGTCGTGCGGTTGCCAGCGATGCCGATACACCAATGCTTCGCGGGTGCTGTGTTCGAACAGAGCCTGCAGCAGCGCATCACTTTCGTCGTCGGGCAAGCCGACGATGCGAGTCGTGAAATGTTCGCTGACAAACAGCGCTTTCTGTCCTGTCTCCGGATGCGTGCGCACGATTGGATGCTGCACCGGTGTCACTTCGGCGATCTGTTCGGCCGTCAGCGCCGGACGCCACGGATTGCGCGCACGCAGCTCTTCGTACTTGGCCAGATAGCTGTGCTCGGCGCGCAGGTCCTGCACGGTGCGTTTGAGCGCATCGGGCAAGGTGTGCCAGGCCAGATGCTGATTGGCGAACAAGGTGTCGCCGCCTTCGCTGGGCAGCTCTTGCGCGTGCAGCAGCGAGCCCAGACTGGGCGTTTCCTTGTACGACAGGTCCGAGTGCCAGTAATGCCCGGCATCGCCCAGACCGATTGGTTCGCCGTTCTCCTTGATGTTGGACACCACCAGCACTTCCGGATGCCCACGCAACTGGAAATTGCGCAGCACATGGATCTGCAGCGGGCCGAAGCGACGGCTGAAATCGACCTGCTGCGCCGGGGTGATGCGTTGGTCGCGGAACACCAGCACGTGGTGGTCCAGATGCGCTTGATGGATACGCGCAAAGGTGTCCGCATCCAGCGGCTGCGACAGATCCAGGCCGATCACTTCGGCGCCCAGCGGGGCATCGAACGGCACGATCTGCACGCCGGAAGCTTGCACTGTGGAAACCGCATCGCGCGGGGTCTGCGCACGCGCGGCGGAAGTGACGCTGGCCATGACGGTGGCACCTCGACGGCAACGAAAGGCCGCCTGGGCCGGCGACCGGACAGACCACTCTAGGCAGTCGTGCCGCCGCTGCGAACGTACGATTGGCAACGTGCTTATGCGCTGCAGGTATATGCGACCCGGCATGACGGGCGACGCAGCTTGGCGCCACCCGATTCGAGCTCAACTGCTTTACGTCGATGAGTGTGTAGCAACGCAGCGAGCGCCGCCTGGGGCAGCGCAGTCGCTTTGTGGTGCACTCTTATTCCGCCCGCAACGCCAACGCCGGCGGCGTCGACAGGATGCGCCGGGTGCCCGACCAACCGGCCAACAGACTCAGTGCCAGGCCGAAGGCGCCGCCGATCAGCAGACGCGGCCAATCCGGCGTCAACGCGATTTCGAACGCCTGGCGCCCCACCACCGCGCCGATCACCGCCGCTGCGGTCACCGCCAGCGTTGCCGCCAGCAAGCCGAGCGCGCCGAATTCCACCAGCACCGCGCCACGCAGCTGCCCGCGCCGCGCGCCCAGCGTGCGCAGTACCGCGCTGTCGTAGCGACGCTCGCCTGCGGTGGCCTGCAACGCCGCCAGCAGCACCAGCACGCCGGCCAGCAGGCTGAAGCCCATCACCAGTTGCACCGCCTGCGCCACCTGGTCGATGACTTCGCGCACGCGGCCGAGGATGGCGTCGATATCCAGCACCGAGATGTTGGGATAGTCGCGGCTCAACGACGCCAGCTTGGGCGCATTGCCCGGTGGCAGATGGAAGCTGGAAATCAGGTTGTATGGCGCATCGCCGACGGAACCTTGATTGAGCAGCAAAAAGAAATTGACCCGGAACGAATCCCAGTCGGCCTTGCGGATGCTGGTAACGGTGAAGCTGCGCTGCTGCTCGCCCAGCAGCAAGGTGATGCGGTCGCCGAGTTTGAGCTGATACCGCTGCGCCCAGCCTTCTTCCACCGAGGCCTCCGGCGCAGTGCTGTCGGCGGCCCAGAATTTGCCTTCCAGCAAGGTATTTGCGGGGGGGAATGCATGCCGCCAGGAGAAATTGACCGGGCGGTTGTCGCCGTCGCCATTGTCCTGTGGATCGCGGTCGCCGCGCGCAGGCGGTTTGTCGTTGATCGCCACCAGACGCCCGGTCGAAAACGGCTCCACGGCCGCATCGTTGACGCCCAAGCCGCGTAGCGTCTGCAGCACCGGCGCGGTTTGTTCGGGCTGGATATTCATCAGGAAGTAGTTGGGCGTATCCACCGGCAGACGCTCGCGCCATTGCCCCAGCAATCCGGGGCCGACCACCGCCAGCAGCAATAGCGCGCAAAGCGACAGCGACAGCCCGACCAGTTGCACAACGCTCAGGCCACGCCGCCGCGTCAGCGAGGCCAAGCCCAACTTCCAGGCGCCACGCAGGCGATGCTGGATCGGCCGCAACAACGTGAGCAGCCCGAGCCCCAGGGCCATCGCCACCAGCGCCAATGCAGCCAGCCCGCCCAGCACCCAGCCGGCCAGCACCAGATTGCCGGTGGCATAGACGGTCAGCGCCAGCGTGGCCGCCAACGCAGCGGCGTAGACCAGCAACGAGCTCGGCGGTACTGCGGCGAAGCTGCGGTTGAGCACGCGCATCGGCGGCACGTTGCGCAGCCGCAGCAGCGGCGGCAGGCCGAAGCCCAGCAACAGCACCAAGCCGATGCCTGCGCCCGCCAGGGCAGGGGTGGCCTGCGGCAGCGGCAGCCGGTTCGGGATCAGGCTACCCAGCGCCTGCACCAGGCCTTCCTGCGCGAGCATGCCCAGGCCGATCCCGACCAGGCAGGCCGGGATCGCGGTCAACAGCAATTGCAGCGACAGCATCGCCAGGATGTCGCGCTGGCGTGCGCCCAGGCAGCGCAACACGGCGACGGTGTCGATGCGGCGCATCGCAAACCGGTTGGCCGCCAATGCGGTGGCCACGCCGGACAACAGCACCGCCAGCAGCGCCGACAAGGCCAGAAAGCGCCCGGCGCGGTCGAACGCCGCGCGCATGCCGCGCTGGGTGTCTTCGATGCCGACCAGACGGTATTCGCTGGCGCGTGGCTTCAACCAGGCGCGCAAGTCGGCGATGG
This sequence comes from Xanthomonas sp. NCPPB 2933, assembly GCF_056725225.1. Classification (NCBI taxonomy): domain Bacteria; kingdom Pseudomonadati; phylum Pseudomonadota; class Gammaproteobacteria; order Lysobacterales; family Lysobacteraceae; genus Xanthomonas; species Xanthomonas sp. NCPPB 2933. Next base: position 4,370,243 of record NZ_CM161518.1, on the reverse strand, counting down.
CTTCCGGCGCACCGGAAAACATCAGCCGGTACGAAGCGCGACTGCCGGGGCCGAGTAGGCCGGCGCCGTCGATATCGGCGCGATTGACCAACAACGGCGGCGACAACTGCATCAGCTCGCCGGAGGCATCCGGTTCGGCACGCAGCACGCCGGCGATGGTGAGATGGCCGGCGCCGAATTCCAGCTGCTCGCCCACCCGCAGGCCCAGCGCCTCGAGCAGACGCGGGTCGGCATAGGCTTGCCCCGGCGGCGGTGCGCTGGCGACGTTGCCTTCCGTGCCAGTGCTGTCCTTGGAGACCAGCAACTGACCCCGCAGCGGGTAGCCAGCGCCGACGCCGCGGATGTTGGCCATCTGGCTGGATTCGCCATGGAACAACACGCTGGGGAAGCTGACCATGCGCGTGCTCTGCAGCCCGCGCCGCTGCGCTTCAGCAGCGAAGTCGGCCGGGATCTCCTGGCGGCCGGTCACGCCCAGATCGCCGCCGAGCACTTCGGCCGCGCTGGAGGTCAGCGCCAACGTCACCCGGTCGACCAGCGTGCCGACCGCCGTCATCACCGCCACGCCCAGCACCAGCGCTGCGAACACGGTCAGCAGATCGCCGGCCAGGAACTCGCGGCGCACCGCACGCGCGGCCTGTCGCAGCACATTCATGCGGCCGGACCGGTCTGAGCGTGCAGGCGGCCGCTGTCGATGCGGTAGATGTGATGGCAGCGCTGCGCCAGCGTCATGTCGTGGGTGACCAGCACCAGGGTGGTGTCGCTGGTGGCATTGAGCGCGAACAGCAGGTCGCTGATCTGCGCACCGGTGGTCTGATCGAGGCTGCCGGTGGGTTCGTCGGCGAACAGGATGCGTGGTTTGGCCACGAAGGCGCGTGCCAGCGCCACGCGTTGCTGCTCGCCGCCGGATAGCTGGCGCGGGTAGTGGCGCGCACGTGCGCTCAGGCCGACCGCCTCCAACACCTCGCGCACCCGTGCCGGATCTTCGCGCCCGGCCAGTTCCAGCGGTAGCGCGATGTTTTCTTCGGCGGTCAGTGCCGGCAGCAGATGGAAGCTCTGGAACACGAAGCCGACTTCGCGCGCGCGCAGGGCGGCACGGGCTTCTTCGTCGAGCTGGCCCAGGTCCTGGCCGGAGAGCGCGATGCTGCCGCGGCTGGGCAGGTCCAGCCCGGCAAGCAGGCCGAGCAGGGTGGTCTTGCCCGAACCGGATGCGCCGACAATGGCGATACTGTCGCCTTCACTGACCGTCAAGCTCACGTTGTCGAGGATGTGGAGTGTTCCCTCCGGTCCACTGACGGACTTGCCGACCTCGCGGACGTCGATGGCGGTGCGGGTGCTGGAGCGGGGGGCCAGACTGTCGATGAGGAATCTCCGAATGCGTGAAAGAACACTGCGATATGGCGGGCTGGTCCTGTGGCTGCTGACACTGTCCCTGCTTGCGCCGGGAATTGCCTCTGCCAAAAGTCCGGTGGCAACCGCACCGATCCTGGTCGTGGGCGACAGCTTGAGCGCTGCGCACAACATCCCGTTGCAGTCCGGCTGGGTCACCTTGTTGGACCAACGCCTGAAGCGTGACATGGCGACGCCACCGGCGGTCGTCAATGCCAGCATCAGTGGCGAAACCACGTCTGGCGCATTGACGCGACTGCCGGGCCTGCTTCAAAAGCACCACCCCGGCGTGGTGGTGATCGAACTCGGCGGCAATGATGCGCTGCGCGGCCTGACCCCGGCCCAGCTCAAGGGCAACCTGGAAAAGATGATCCAGCTCAGCCAGCAGGCCGGCGCAAAGGTGCTGCTGCTCGGTATCGATGTGCCGCCGAACTACGGCCCGGCCTACCGCGAACGCCTGAAGGCGACCTATGCTGACCTGTCCAGACAGTACAAAACCGCGCTGGTGCCGTTCTTCCTGGAAAAGGTCGCGCTACAGCCTGGGCTGATGCAGGCTGACGGCTTGCATCCGACCGCTGCGGCTCAGCCGAAGGTGCTGGAAACGGTCTTGCCGGCGCTGCGTCCACTGCTCGGTCGCTAGGCGTCGTCTGTCACAGAACGTCGCCGGTCCTTCACGCCCTTTCCACCGTCGATCCGGCATGTTTCACAAAGCTGAAGACCGAGGAAAGTCCATGCGTCAGACCAAGGAAACGTCCGGCCTCGTGCTGGTCGTCGAAGACAATCGCAATATCTCCGAAATGATCGGCGAGTACCTGGAAGGCCGTGGCTTCGAGGTCGACTATGCGCAGGACGGACTGGACGGTTACCGTCTGGCCGCCGAGAACAGCTACGACGTGGTCGTGCTGGATCTCATGCTGCCGCGCCTGGACGGCATCGAAGTGTGCCGCCGACTGCGCAACGACGCACGCAAGTCCACCCCGGTGCTGATGCTGACCGCCCGCGACACGCTGGACGACAAGCTCACCGGCTTGGGCTTCGGCGCCGACGATTACCTGACCAAGCCCTTCGCGATTCAGGAACTGGAAGCGCGCCTGCGTGCCCTGATCCGTCGCGAGCGCCGCCAGGTGGGTTCGGAAGTGCTCAAGGTCGCCGACCTGGTGCTCGATCCGGTCAGCATGCGCGCCACCCGTGCCGGCACCGAGCTGCAGCTCTCGCCGATCGGCCTGCGTCTGCTCACCATCCTGATGCGCGAATCGCCGCGTGTGGTCACCCGCCAGGAAATCGAGCGCGAGATCTGGGGCAATGGGTTGCCGGATTCGGACACCTTGCGCAGCCATCTGTACAACCTGCGCAAGATCATCGACAAGCCGTTCGATCGCCCCCTGCTGCACACCGTGCAAAGCGCCGGCTATCGCATCGCCGACATCGCCCAACCGATGGCCTGATGTCACTGGCCGGTCGCCTTCTGGCGGCCGGCTTTTCCTGTAGGCGCTCACGCGCCGCTCGCTTCCGCGTGCTGCCGGCTGGTTGCACGACGGGCTCACGGAAGCGTTGCCTCTAATCCGGCGCTCTCCCTGGATGCCGCAATGCCGCACGGGCTCCCACGAAAAATACGTCTCGCCTTCCTGTTGCAGGTCGCACTGGCGAGTCTGGCGATCGTCCTTGGCGGCTATCTGATCTCCTTCGTGATCAAGTACAGCCTGGTGCGCACCGTACTGGCAGACGAGGCGGTGCATTTTTGGCGCCTGCACAAGAGTGCGCCGAACAACCCGCCGCCGAATACCCGCAATATCCAGGGCTATTTCTCGCCTGCCGGCAAGCTCGGCGACAACGCACCGCCGGTGTTGCAACGGTTGCCGCGCGGCTTCAGCGAAGTGGCCGCTGCCGACGCGCTGGTGTATGTGGATCAACGTCCGGAAGGACGCTTGTATCTGGTGTTTTCGCGTTCGCGCGCCGCCCATCTGACCTTGTGGTACGGCGTGGTGCCGGCGATCGTGGTGTTGCTGTCGATCTACGGCGTGTCGTGGTTTACCTATCGCATCTCCAAACGCCTGGTGTCGCCGATCAGCTGGCTCGCACGGCGCGTTTCACAGTGGGACCCGCGCAATCCGGATGTGGATGAGTTGGCACCGGAGCGATTGCCTGCCGAATTACAGGGCGAAACACGGCAGTTGGCCGCAGCGTTACATGCGCTGGGGCAACGGGTCAGCGACCACGTTGCGCGCGAACGCAATTTCACCCGCGATGCCAGTCATGAATTGCGCACGCCGCTGACGGTGATCCGCGTGGCCAGCGACATGGCCCTGGCCGACGACGAATTGTCGCCGCGCACGCAACGCAGCCTGCGCCGTATCCAGCGCGCCGGCCACGATATGGAAGCGGTGATCGATGCGTTTTTGATCCTGGCACGCGAGGCCGAAATCGACCCGCAAAGCGAAACCTTCGACGCCGCCGAACTGGCCAGCGAAGAAGTCGACAGCGCGCGTGAATTGCTTGGCGACAAGCCGGTGTCGTTGCAGATGGTCGGCGACCGCAGCCTGCAGATGTTCGCCCCGCCGCGGGTGATGCGCGTGGTGCTCAGCAACCTGCTGCGTAATGCCTGTGCCTACACCGACACCGGCAGCATCGAAGTCGAAGTGACCCAGGACCGCATCATCGTGCGCGACACCGGCATCGGCATGAGCGAAGAAGCACGTGCACGTGCATTCGAGCCATTCTTCCGCGCCGATCCCACACGCCCGCAGGGCACCGGCCTGGGCCTGTCGATCGTGCGCCGGCTGTGCGACCGCTTCGGTTGGCGGATCGAATTGCATAGCGAGGCCGATGTGGGGACGTCGGTGGCGGTGGTGGTGGCCTGAGGGCATCTTTTGTCGGCCGATCTGCCTGGTCTTACTTCTGCTCCAACACCGGTGCCACCGCTTTGCGCCAGATCGCGTAACCATCGGCGGTCATGTGCAGCATGTCCTCGCGAAACAACTCCGGGCGCGGCTTGCCGCTGGCATCCAGCATTGGCGTGTAAACGTCCACGTAGTCCACGCGCGGCAGCGGCGCGAGTGCGTCCTTGATCAGGCGATTGGCAGTCACGATTGCCGGCAGCAAATGCGCGCGCGACGGGCTGGGTTTGATCGACAGATAGCTGATGCACGCCTTCGGTAGATCGCGCCGAATGCGCGTTACGAATGCCAGCACATCGTCGCGCACCTGCTCCGGCGTACGGCCACTGTTGAGATCGTTGTCGCCGGCATACAGCACCACCTGGCGCGGCGCGTAGGGGAGCACGATGCGGTCTGCGTACCAGGTGCTGTCGCGCACTTCGGAGCCGCCGAAGCCGCGATTGATCACCGGCTTGCCGGGAAAGTCCTGCGGCAAGGTGTCCCAGAAACGGATCGACGAGCTGCCCACGAATACGATGCCGTGCTTGGGTGGCGGCTGCTGCGCGTCGCTGTCGGCAAAGCGCTGCATGTCGTTTTCCCATGCGGCATTGGAGACCTGCGCCGGGACTTGCGGCGCGGTGTGTGTGGTGTCGGCGTGGACGTGGCCGGACAACAACGCAAGGGCGCACAGCAGTGTGCGCAAGGGATGCTTGATCATGCGAGAGAGCCTGCGGCAGTGAAGCGGACCGCCATGGTGCGACAGGCTGGAAGCGGAGGGCAAACCTGCCGGCTTCCATGGCGTGGCATCGCTTTGCGCGCAGATCGCTTCTTCGGGCCTGGCCCGACCATGCGGCAGATGGTGCGCCTTGCGGCAGGATCCGACTGCCTTGTAGGCCCAACGCCACCTGTTCGGACAGGTGTCACGCCCTGGCGGTGCGCAGCGCCACGGTGCAAAATTCGGCCTTTCCTGAGTAGCGACCACACCATGCGTTCGATCCGTCCCCTGATACGCCCTTGCGGCCGGAAGCGCTGACGCGTGGCCGATCAACTGGGACACGTGCCGCGCGGCCCGCGCCGCATGCTCAAGGCGGCAATCTGGTCGTGGCAGGGATTGCGCGCGGCATGGCTGCATGAATCTTCGTTTCGGCTCGAGGTCTGTCTGGCCGTGGTGCTGGCCCCGCTGGGGCTGTGGCTCGGTCAGTCCGGTCTGGAGCGCATCGCGCTGATTGCGCCCTTGCTGATCGTGCTGGCCGCCGAATTGTTGAATTCCGCGATCGAGGCGGTGATCGAGCGCTACGGCCCGGAACACCATGTACTGGCCGGCCGCGCAAAGGATATGGGCTCGGCGGCGGTGTTCTTGCTGCTGATCAATGTGCTGCTGTGCTGGGGGCTGATTCTGTTGCCGCGGGTGTTCTGAGAGCGATTGGTCACGCGCGCGCCGTGGCAGCCAGGCCCTTGTAGGCGATTGCTTAGCGAAAGCGTGGAGACGTACATGGCGATGCGACGCATCAGAGTGCGAGTGCGAGTGCGAGTGCGTCAGCGGAAGAGCCCGGCGTTCGTGTGGCGCGTAGTGACTCTCTTCAACAATTGCCAGCCTCTGCCGCGCCTAGCGAGCGCGCGCGCACCGATGCGTTCGAACTGAGGGTGTTCTTAATCCAAGAACTGCTCGCCCAGTGGAACAACCCGCCAGGCGGGCGCATGTGCATGCCGGCTTGACTTGCCACATGGCATGCTGCGGCTCTCTTCTACGGAGTCGCCTGCATGCCTGTCCTGATTCGCGCCCTGGTGTTGCTGATGCTGACCGTCTCGCTGTCCGGTTGCGGTTACAACGCGATCCAGCAGAAGGAGGAAGGCGTCAAGGCAGGTTGGTCGGAAGTGCTGAATCAATATCAGCGCCGCGCCGATCTGATTCCCAATCTGGTGCGCACGGTGCAGGGCTACGCTCAGCAGGAGCGCCAGGTGCTGACCGAAGTGACCAATGCGCGTTCGCGCGTCGGGCAGATTCAGGTCAACGCCGACGACGCAGCGTCGCTGAAGAATTTCCAGCAAGCGCAGGGCGAACTCGGTAGCGCGCTGTCGCGTCTGCTGGTGGTCAGCGAGAATTATCCGCAGCTCAAATCCGACCAGTCGTTCCGCGATCTGCAGGTACAGCTGGAAGGCACGGAAAACCGCATCACCGTGGCGCGCGGTCGTTATATCCAGACGGTGCAGGAGTACAACACCTATATCCGTTCGTTCCCGCAGGTGATCACCGCCAAGATCTTCGGGTATCAGCCCAAGCCGAATTTCACTGTGGAAAACGAAGCGCAGATCTCGCGTGCGCCGCAGGTGGATTTCGGTAATCAACAAGCGCCGCAGCAGCAGCCTGTGCAGCAACCGCAGCCTGCGCAGTAAGTAATTGCGATTTGCGCAGCATCAAATACTGCGGGGTTGGCCGCACGGCATGTCGAGGCAATTGTTAGGTTAGGCATGTCGATCTATCTATCGTCCGCTTGCTCAACCAACTTTCAGAAGCTGGGCATCAAGCCCCTCTCCAGCGGGAGAGGGGTTGGGGTGAGGGTACGGCGCGAAGCCTCTGTGTCATCTAATTGCACGAGGCTTCGTTCGTACCCTCATCCGCCCCTTCGGGGCACCTTCTCCCGATGGGAGAAGGGAACGGCTGAGTTTCAGTACTCATCAGGTAGGAGTTAGCTAATGCGGCAAACGCACAGATGGGTGTTGTGGCTGATGGCGCTACTGCTATTGCCGGCATCGCTGCTGGCGCAGGATCTAGCGGCGATTCCGCCATTGCGCTCGCCAGTGGTCGATGTCACCGGCACGCTGGACGCCACCCAGATCCAGCAACTCGAGCAGCAGGCACTTGCCTTGCAGCAGCGCAAGGGCGCGCAGTTGCAGATCCTGATCGTGCCGACCACCCAGCCGGAGGCGATCGAGCAGTACACCCAGCGCGTGTTCGACCAGTGGAAGATCGGCCGCAAGGGCGTGGACGACGGTGTGTTACTGCTGGTGGCCAAGGACGACCGCCGCGTGCGGATCCAGCCCGGTTACGGTCTGGAAGGCGCGATCCCCGACATCACGGCCAACCGCATCATCCAGGAGTATCTGGCACCGCGCTTCCGTGAGGGCGACTACGCCGGCGGCATCAGCGCTGCAACCGCGACGCTGGCCGGTTTGATCGAGGGCGAGGCCTTGCCTGCGCCGGTCAGCGGGCATGCCGATGGCGGCTTGGGCAATGGCTCGGGCGGTGGCGGCGGCTGGATCATGGCGTTGTTCATCGGCTTTGTCGTCGCGATGGTGGCGCGCGGCATTCTCGGCGCGTTGCCGCGGCCGCTGCGCGCGTTGCTGACCGGCGTCGCAGCCGGCGGTGCCGCACTGCTCTTCACCTCATTGTTGTTCGCCAGCGTTGGCGCTGCGGTCATCGGGCTGCTGGCGGGGCTGGCATCCGGCTCGCCGGGGCGCTTTGTCGGCGGCGGCGGCTGGGGCGGCGGCGGGTTCGGCGGATTTGGGGGCGGCGGCCGTGGCGGGTTCGGCGGCGGCGGTTGGGGTGGTGGTGGCGGGTCATCGGGAGGCGGTGGCGCCTCGGGGAGCTGGTAATGCGTTGGCTCAGGCATGTCTTTGCGCCCTCGGCGCAGCGTAGTTTCCCGGCCAGTTGCATGGACGCGATTGCCGCAGCCGTTGCAGCCAGCGAGCGTACCCATACCGGCCAGATCATGGTGGCGGTGGAAGCCGATCTGCCGCTGAGCGCGCTATGGCGTGGGCACACCGCCCGGCAACGCGCCGAACAGGCCTTCGCGCAATTGCGCACCTGGGACACCGACGCCAATAACGGGGTGCTGCTCTATCTGCTGCTGGCCGACCACGCCATCGAAGTGGTCGCAGACCGCGGTCTGCGCAGCCGCGTGCCGGATGCGCAGTGGGCGGAGGTGTGTCGGCGCATGCAGGAATTTCTGCGCGACGGCGAGCACGAGGCGGCGGTGCTAGCCGGGATCGAGGCGGCGACCGAGCTGTTGAGCGAGCATTTCCCGGCTGCTGCGAACGCGCAGCATGAAGACGAGCTGCCCGATCGTCCCCAGCTCTTAGGCTGAGCGCGTGCGAGATGTCAGAATAGACGCCTCGCTTTTTTGTGATCCGCGGTCCGCATGATCTATCTGCACGCCATCGACCCCATCGCCTTCTCGCTTGGCCCGGTGCAGGTGCACTGGTACGGGTTGATGTACCTGGCCGCGTTCTTCTCCGCCTGGGCGTTGGGACGCTCGCGCATCCTGCGCGGCCGCCTGCCGGGCGTGGACATGGACGGATTTTCCGACCTGTTGTTCTACGGCATGCTCGGTGTGGTACTGGGTGGGCGCATCGGCTACATGCTGTTCTATGCGTTCGACAGCCTGCTGGCCAACCCGCTGATTCTGTTCAAGGTGTGGCAGGGCGGCATGAGCTTCCATGGCGGCCTGCTGGGCGTGCTGATCGCCTGCGGGCTGTGGGCGCGCAAGCACCGGCTGCACTTCTTCGACGTGATGGACTTCGTGGCGCCGCTGGTGCCGTTGGGTCTGGGCTTCGGGAGGCTCGGCAATTTCGTCGGCGGCGAGTTGTGGGGCAAGTTCACCCAGGCCGGATGGGGCGTGATCTTCCCGCTTGCGCCGGAATTGGCCGGCCAATTGCCTGCCCAGATCCAGGCGCAGTACGCCACCGGTGCGTTGAATCAGTTCGCGCGCCATCCCTCGCAGCTGTACGAAGCCGCGCTGGAAGGCGTGGTGATGTTCGTGGTGTTGTGGGCGTTCTCGCTGAAGCCGCGTGCGCGTTATGCGGTGTCGGGGATGTTCGCGCTGCTGTATGGCGTGTTCCGCTTCATCGTGGAATTCGTGCGCGTGCCCGACGCGCCGATCGGCTACCTGGCCTTCAACTGGCTGACGATGGGGCAGATTCTGAGCCTGCCGTTGATCATCGGCGGGCTGGTGTTGCTGGCGATGTCGCGCCGCGCGCCGGTGTTGCAGCCAGTGGTGGTGGACACCGCCGTGGCGGGAGCTGCCAAGTGAAGCCGTATCTGGACCTGCTGCAGCATGTGCTGGAACACGGCGCTGAGAAGTCCGATCGCACCGGCACCGGCACGCGCAGCGTGTTCGGCTGGCAGATGCGCTTCGACCTCAACGACGGCTTTCCGCTGGTCACCACCAAGAAGCTGCACTTGCGCTCGATCATCCACGAGCTGCTGTGGTTTCTGCAAGGCGACACAAACATCGGCTATCTCAAGGACAACCAGGTCCGCATCTGGGACGAATGGGCCGACGCCGATGGCAATCTCGGCCCGGTTTACGGCAAGCAGTGGCGGCGCTGGACCGGCCCGGATGGTGTGGAAATCGACCAGATGCAATGGCTTGTGGACGAGATCAAGCGCAACCCGGATTCGCGCCGGCTGGTGATCAGCGCCTGGAACGTGGGCGAGCTACCTCAGATGGCGCTGATGCCGTGCCACAGCCTGTTCCAGTTCTATGTGGTGAACGGCAAGCTCAGCTGCCAGCTCTATCAGCGCAGTGGCGATATCTTTCTGGGCGTGCCGTTCAACATCGCCAGCTATGCATTGCTGACGCATATGGTGGCGCAGGCCACCGGGCTGGGCGTTGGCGATTTCGTGCACACCTTGGGCGACGCACATCTGTATTCGAATCACTTCGATCAGGCGCGCGAGCAACTGACGCGCACACCGCGCGCGTTGCCCACGTTGCGCCTGAATCCGGAGGTGACCGATCTGTTCGCGTTCCGCTTCGCCGACATTGCCATCGAGGGTTACGACCCGCATCCGGCGATCAAGGCACCGGTTGCGGTGTGAGCGGCGGTCGCATGATGCAGCCTGCCTGCGCGGTATGCTGAGGCATGAAAATCATCTTGATCGTCGCCCTCGACCGCAACAACGCCATTGGCCGCGATAACGAATTGCCGTGGAAGTTGCCGGACGATCTCAAGCGCTTCAAGGCGCTGACGTTAGGCAAGCCGATCCTGATGGGGCGCAAGACCGCGCAGTCCTTGGGGCGTGCGTTGCCGGGGCGCTTGAATCTGGTGCTGACGCGTTCCGCGCAGGTGCCGTTCGAGGGCATGCAGGCGGTGAGTTCGATCGATGAAGCGATCGTGCAGGCCGATGCGGCCGGTGCGCAGGAGCTGTGCGTGATCGGCGGTGGCGAGGTGTATCGCCTGACGATGGAACTGGCAGATGTTCTGGCCGTGACCGAGGTCGCCACGATCGTGGAGCAGGCCGACACCCACTTTCCGCCGATCGACCCGGCCGTGTGGGAACCGGTACAGCGCGAGCGACACACGGCCGATGCCCGCCATGCATTCGCATTCGATTATGTGGACTATCGCCGGCGCTGAGGCATGCGCGTTGCTGAAAGACCGATCGCTGCAGTGCGCAGTGGCGCGTGCGTTGAATGAGCGGTTGGTCGCTACCGCCGCATCACGTTCAAGCAACCAAGCGCGGCTGACACAACGAGTGCGTGGATGCAGGCGAAACATCAGCGCACTCAGGAATGGAACACTCAGGAATAGAAACTGGGCGTCGGCGGCTGCTGCCGCAGCGCCCATTCGCCGAGCTCGCGCAGCTTGTAATCGACCGGGTCGTGCAGCGTCTGGGTACGCAGGTTGCGCCAGTAGCGGTCCAGCCGCAGCGCGGCGTGGGTGGCGCGTGCGCCGGTGACTTCGAACAGCTTGCTGCAGACCTCCAGCCCGACACGGGTGGTGGCGACCTTGGCGGCAGCCACCGCCAACGCGACCTGCGCGCGTTCGTCGCTGCTCAGTGCGTGTTCCTTGCGCCAGGCGGCATCGAGCAGCTCGGCGGCGCGGCCGGTGAGTAGCCGGGCACTTTCCAGGCCCAGCCAGAACTCGCCGTAATGGGCCAGGATGTAGGGATCCTCGCTGGCCTGTTCGACACCGGAGCGATGCCAGGCGCGGGCTTGGGTCAGGGTGTAGGTGCGCGCTTCTTCGAACGCACCCTCGGCAATCCCCAGGAACAGATGCGCGAACAGCAACTGCGCGATCAATGGGCGCAGACAGGCGAACGGTGTGCTCAATGGGCCGGGATCGAGCAACAGTTCGCTTTCTTCCACGCGCACCCGTTCGAAGGTGGCGCTGCCGCTGTCGGTCTGGCGCTGGCCGATGTTGTCCCAGTCGTGGCCCAGCGAGATGCCGCTGCGCGCAGTGGGAATGGCGCCGATCAGCAGTTTGCCGCTGCGTTCGTCCAATGCGGAGGCGATCAGCATCTGCGAGTCGATGGCACCGGAACAGAAACTTTTTTTGCCGGAAAACTCGCGCCAGCCGTCGTGGTGCACGGCGACGGTGCGGGTATCCAGCGGATTGAGTGCGTTGCCCCAGAACCAGTGCGCGCGCGCGGTCTGTTCCAGCCATGGCTGCCACTGCGCTGGCTGGCCGAACAGGCGCACGGTGGCCAGCATCAAATGATGGAAGCCGAAGACATGCGCGATGGAGCTGTCGACTTTGGCGAATGCGCGCACGATCTGCAGCACCTCGCTCCAGCTGGCGCCAAGGCCGCCGTACTGCACGGGAATGCTCAGCGCGAGCAGTCCGCTGGCGCGCAATGCATCGCGTTCGGCCTTGGGCGTGCCGCCGCGTGCATCGCGTTCGATCGCGGTCTCGGCGAATTCGGCCGCCAGGCGCTGGGCGGTCTGCAGCGGAGTGAGCAGGGGTGGTTGTGGTGGGAGGCTCGTCATGCGCGATGGCCTTGTCGGATGGGAAACAGTGCGGTCAGTGCGGGTTGACCAGTAGCAAGTGTTGGGTGCTGATGATCGGGCGGCAGCCAAGCAGGGTCTTGCGCCTGCATTCCAGTTCGGCAGACGCATCAGGCGTGGCGAGCAAAACGGCTGTGCGCTCATCAGATCGGCATGCACGGTACTCGGAATCTCATGTGCCACGCTTGCATGACGTTGTCTGCGACTTGTCCAAGGCCGGCCGACGGCCGCTCTCGCGCCTGATCATCACTTCAAAACACATGAATGTCGTGCAGCGCCGCGAGCAGCGTCTGGCGGGCCTGACGCAGTGCCGGTTCGTCGGCCTGACGGTCGCGCGGACGCGGCGTGTCCAGCTGCAGTGCATGTGCAATCGATCCGGGCTGGCCGCCGATGACAATCGCACGGTCGCTCAGATAGACCGCTTCTTCGATGTCATGGGTGACCAGCAACACGCTGAAACCATGCTCGCCAGCCAGACGCAGCAGCAGGTCCTGCAGCTTGATGCGGGTGAACGCATCCACCGCGCTGAAGGGCTCGTCGAGCAGCAGCACGCGCGGTTGCCGGTACAGCCCACGGGCCAGCGCCACGCGTTGCGCCTGGCCGCCGGACAGTTGCTTGGGCAGCGCGCTTGCATAGTCCAGCAGGCCGACTTCGCCCAGCAACTGCTGCACGCGTGGAGATTGCCGCGCCGCAGCTGGCGACAGATCCGAATCGTCGGCGAAGGCGACATTGGCGGCCACGTCCAGCCACGGCAGCAGGCGCGGTTCCTGGAAGATGAAACCGATGCGCCGGTCGATGCCGCGCACGCGCGCGCCATCCAGCAGCACATCGCCGGCGTAATCGCGTTCCAGACCGGCCACGATGCGCAGCAGGGTGCTTTTGCCGCAACCGCTGGCGCCGATCAGGCTGACAATCTCGCCCGGTGCCACCTGCAGCTCGATGTCGCGCAGCACCTGGCGCGCGCCGAATTGTTTGCTGGCGATGCGCAGCTGCAGGCCGGTGCTGCTCACGTGTGGTTTCCTGCATGGCCAGGCACGCTGCGGTTCTGCAGATTGTCGCGCCAGCGCAAGGTGCGCGATTCGATCGCCTTGAGCACGCTATCGCTGAGCTTGCCGAGCAGGGCCAGCAGCACGATCGCACCGATCACGATGTCCGGCCGCGAGGTTTCGCGCCCGTCGCTCAGCAGATAGCCCAGCCCGCGCGTGGCGGCGATCAGTTCGGCCGCCACCAGAAACATCCAGGCCAGACTCAGGCTGGTGCGCAGCCCGGTGAAGATCGACGGCAGCGCCGCCGGCAGCAGGATCCGCCGCACCAGGCGAGGTTTGGACAGGCCGTAGCTTTCGCCCAGTTCCACCAGCGTGCGGTCGACCTGGCGCAGGCCGCTGACCACGCCCAGATACACCGGGAAGAACGCGCCGATGGCGATCAGGGTGATCTTCGGCGCCTCGTCGATACCCATCCACAGCAACAGCAACGGCACCCAGGCCAGGCTGGGCACTGCACGCAGCGCCTGGAAGCTGGGGTCGATCAGCTGTTCCAGCCAGCGGCTCAGTCCAACCCCGACGCCGATCAGCAAGCCCAGGCCGGCGCCAATGGCGAAGCCGGCCAGCACCCGCAATACGCTGGCGCCGATATGGCTGGCCAGCCCGCGGCCGGCCTCGTCTGCCAGCGTGGCCAGGATCTGGCTTGGCGGCGGCAGCAGGTAGCGCGGTGTCCAGCCGAGCGCCGAGGCGATTTCGAGCGCGCCGAAGAAGCTCAATGGCAACAGCCAGCCAAGGCTGCTGGCCGGCAGTCCGAGTCGCAGTCGCGACGGCGCCGTGGTCGGTAAGCTGCGTGTAACGCGCAAGGAGGTGTCGTTCATCGCCGCGCTCAGCCCTGCGCCACACGTGCGCGTGTGGCGTAACTGGGATCGATCAGTGCGGCCAGCACCTTGCTCAGATCGGTGCCGGGCCGGACCAGGCCTTCTTCCAGCAGGATGGGCGCCGCGCTCTGCAGCGCCGCCCGCTCTTCGGGACCAATCACCGGATTGCGCAGGTCGGTGCGCTGCAGCTGTAGCCTGGCGACCTGGGGTGACAACCGGGCCTCGGTGGCGATCAGCGCGGCAAGTTCGTCGGGGTGGGCGATCGCCCATTTGCGCGCTTTTTCATAGGCCTGGATCACCAGCGGAATCTGATCGGGGTAAGCGGCCGCGAAGGTCTCGCTGACATTCAAGAAGCCACGGGAATTGAAGGCGACGTTGCGGTAGATCAACCGCGTGCCGGCTTCGATCTGGCTCGCGGCGAGGTGCGGGTCCAGGCCGGACCACGCGTCCACATCGCCGCGTTCGAGCGCGGCGCGCCCGTCGGGATGCTGCAGATGGACGATCTCCACCGCGTTCTTGCTCAACCCGGCCTGCCGCAGCGCGCGCAGCAGGAACAGGTAGGCGTCGGTGCCCTTGGTGGCGGCGATGCGTTTGCCTTTGAGTTCGCTCAGCTGCCGGATGGGCGAGTTCTTGCCCACCGCCAGCGCGATCCATTCCGGGCGCGAATAGATGTACACGGCCTTGATCGGATTGCCGTTGGCGCGCGCCAGCAGCGAGGCCAGGCCGGCGGTGCTGCCGAAGTCGATGCTGTTGCCGCCCAGGTATTCCAGCGCGCGATTGCTGCCGGCCGACAGCACCCATTTGACCTGCGTGCCCTGCGCCTTGAGCGCTTGTTCCAGCCAGCCGAAGTGCTTGAGCACCAGCGAGGTCGGCGAGTAGTAGGCGTAGTCCAGGCGCAGTTGTTTGGGAACCGCACCGTTGGCTTGCGCAAGGGCGGTGCTCGACAACAGCGGCGAGGCGCCGAGCGCGACGCTGGCGAGGGTTCCGAATTTCAGCAGGTTGCGGCGCTTCATAAATGCTCCAGTCAGCGCGCCGCAGCGCGCGGCACGATGGTGTTGGCGATGACCTCGCCGAAGGGGCCGCTCAGGGCCTGCCCGGGCAGCTTCTGCTTGAGCGCGCGCGGCAGCAGCGGGAACACCAGCTCGGCGAAGCGGTAGGCCTCCTCCAGATGCGGATAGCCGGAGAAGATGAAGGTGTCGATGCCGAGCGCTGCGTATTCCTCGATGCGCTTGGCCACGGTCTGCGGGTCGCCGACCAGCGCGGTGCCGGCGCCACCACGCACCAGGCCGACGCCGGCCCATAGATTCGGGCTGACTTCCAGATCGGCGCGGGTGCGGCGCTGACCGCTGCTGTGCAGCGCGGCCATGCGCCGCTGGCCCACCGAGTCCATGCGTGCGAAGGCACTCTGGGCGCGCTCTACGGTGTCATCGTCCAGGTGACTGATCAGCGACTCGGCTGCCGCCCACGCCTGTTCATCGGTCTCACGCACGATCACATGCAGGCGGATGCCGAAGGTGAGCGTACGCCCGAGCGCGGCGGCCTTGCTGCGCACCGAGGCGATCTTTTCCGCCACCGCTTCCGGCGGCTCGCCCCAGGTGAGATAGGTATCGACCTGTTCGGCGGCCAACTCATGCGCAGCATCGGAAGAACCGCCGAACCACACCGGCGGATACGGCTGCTGCACGGTGGGATACAGCAGCTTGGCCGCCTTCACCTGCAGATGTTTGCCGTCGAAGTCGTAGCTGTCGCCTGCGTGGCTGTGGGCGATGATCTCGCGCCAGATGCGGATGAATTCTGCCGAGGCCTCGTAGCGCTCGGCGTGGTCAAGAAACACGCCATCGCCTTCCAGCTCGCCACGGTCGCCGCCAGTGACCAGGTTCACCAGCAGGCGCCCTCCGGACAGCCGATCGAAACTGGCGGCCATGCGTGCGGCCAGCGCTGGCGCCATCAGGCCAGGGCGCAGCGCGACCAGAAACTTCAGCCGGCGTGTTGCGTTGATCAGACTGGACGCGACCACCCACGGGTCTTCGCAGGAGCGCCCGGTGGGAATCAGCACCCCGTCGTAGCCCAGGGTGTCGGCCGCAACCGCCACCTGGGTCACGTACTCGGCGCTGACCTGGCGTGCGCCGGCGCTGGTGCCCAGATAGCGGCTGTCGCCGTGTGTGGGAATGAACCAGAACATGTCCATGGTTGGTCTCTTTGGTGCGAGCATTCGGTGCGAGTCCCTCGCAGGAGCCCGCACATCCATGTGCGGGGATTAGATCGGGCGAGTCCGTCGCAGGAGCCGCACATCCGTGTGGGGAACGGGCCAATTCGTTGCGCGAGCCATCGCATCTATGCGTACGTGTGCTAGGCGAGTTCTTTGCAGGAATAGTCCGTCATTACGTGCGCGGGGACTTAATAAGCGGCTGACCTATCAGAACTCGCACTTGCGCATGCAGGATTTGCTCAGGCAATACGCCGCAGCGCGTCGGGGCGGGCGCCGAGTACGCCTGCGGCGCGTTC
Organism: Xanthomonas sp. NCPPB 2933; assembly: GCF_056725225.1. Taxonomy (NCBI): domain Bacteria; kingdom Pseudomonadati; phylum Pseudomonadota; class Gammaproteobacteria; order Lysobacterales; family Lysobacteraceae; genus Xanthomonas; species Xanthomonas sp. NCPPB 2933. The sequence goes on along the minus strand of NZ_CM161518.1, from coordinate 4,353,888 downwards.
GGCGGCCAGTTCGATGCGTTGACGCAGGGCCGGATTGACCACGCGGTACTCCTGGAAATCGGTCTCCGTGGCGTAGATGCCGATCGGCAAAGTCAATGCCTGGAAGAAGGCGAACAGCGGGCGCAGTTGATGGTCGATCACCAGTGCATGCCGCTCGCTGCCGCCGGTGGCAGCGAGCAGGATCGGTGTGTCGATCAGCGCGTTGATGTCGATCAGATCGAACAGATGCTTGAGCAGGCCGGGATAGGAGCCGCGATACACCGGCGCGACGACCAGCAGCAGGTCGGCCGATTCGATCTGGCGTAACGCCTGTTCGGTCGTCTCATCCAATTCGCTGCGCCACAGCGCCGCGCCCAGTGGCCGGGCGATATCGCCGAGTTGGAGAATGCTTGGTTTGATCGGCAGTCGTTGTGCAAGTTCGGCAAGCGTTGCCTCAGCCAACGCAAGGCTGCGCGAAGGGCGCGAGGTGCCGCCGGAAACGGCAACGACATTCAACGGAGTGCGCATGCAAGAGTCCTGTGGTGGCGGTATCGGGCGGTCACGTAATCTGTGTCATCCGGATAACAACAGTGTTGCTGCAAGGTAAAGAGCAGTGCGTCGACACTGTTTTCTGTATCGACAGCGTGGCATCCCATCTGACTGCACACTGGCAGATATGGCAATGCACGCTACCTTCAAATGCGCTGATGGCTTATCAGATTTGAGAATGACTTTATGAAAAACGCGTCATTCGCCGTGTTTTATCGATCTTTCCATCGCCACTCATGATGCCGATGGCATGACGAAACTGCCTGCGGAGATAAGTGCAGACCGAATGTGGGTGGAGCACGATTAACTCAGCGCTGCGAACCTGATCGAAACTCCGCCGCAGTTCGCCGAACGTGGCGTCGTTGGGCAGGGCATCGGCGTGGCTTTGCGGCTTCCCGCATTTCATCGAAGCGCCGATTACTTCAGTCGCAACGTATCTCGGCATGCACGCGTGCTGGAAGCCGAGAGCGCAGGCATTCCCGTCACGTGGCAGTGCCACGATAACGCCGCCACGCTGCCGCCAAGCAAACGCTCGGCATGCTGCAACCAGCACGCCGACCAATCCCGCTTATCAGTCTGCGGCGGGCGGGGGCGTGTTGGGAGCAGTGGTGGAACTTGCGTTCGCGTTCGCGGTGTCGCCACCGCCACCACGCTGGCGTTGCCGACGACGCGGTGGTCGCGCGCGCTGCGCTGCCTGCGGCGGGTGCGTGATCGGGATTCCCGGCACCTGCACTACGCGCAGGTCGTCGGTGTCCAGCTGCAGGGCGGTGAGCTTGCCGCCCCACACCGCACCGGTATCGATGGCGTGCACGCCCTGGGTGATGGTCAGTCCAAGCGCGGACCAATGCCCGCAGACGATCTTCAGATCGCGCTCCACCCGGCCCGGCACTTCGAACCACGGATACAGACCCTGCGCCTGCGTGCCCGGCGTGCCCTTGTCGTCGGTGGCGATGCGCCCGCGCGGGGTGCAGTAGCGCATGCGCGTGAACAGGTTGATGATTGCGCGGCTGCGGTCGTAACCGCTCAAGCCCGGCGACCAGCCCGGCTGATCGCCGTACATGTTGCGCAGCAGTTTGCGATAGCCGCCGCCCTGCAATTGCTGCTCGACCTCGCGCGCATGCTTCTCGGCCAGTTGCGTGGTCCACTTCGGCGCCAGCCCGGCATGGATCATCATCCAGCCCAACGCGCGGTCTACATGCGCCAGTTTCTGCATGCGCAGCCAGTCGAGCAGCACGTCGCGATCTTCGGCCAGCACGATGCGCAGCAGATCCGGATTGACCTTGCGCTGTTCTTCTTCCGAACGCGCGCCAATCGCCAGCAGCGAGAGATCGTGGTTGCCCAGCACCACCACACTGTGCGCGCGCAGCGAATGCACCAGCCGCAGCGTTTCCAGCGATTGACCACCGCGGTTGACCAGATCGCCGCAGAACCACAGCGTGTCCTGGGCGGGATCGAAATTGATTTTTTCCAGCAGGCGCTGGGTGATGTCGTAGCAACCCTGCAGGTCGCCAATTGCCCAGACGCTCATCGCGTGCGCTCCCTCATTGCAACATCCATCAGTGCAGCGTCCTGGGTACGCTCAGCACGAAGGCGGCGATCGGGGCGGTGAATTCGGTGCCATCGTCGGCCACCATGTCGTAGTGACCTTGCATCTGTCCCTGCTCGGTTTCCAGCAGCACGCCGGAGGTGTAGTTGAAGGCCTCACCCGGGCGTAGCCATGGCTGCTCGCCGACCACGCCTTCGCCATCCACCTGCTCGGTGCGTCCGTTGGCGTCGGTGATCTGCCAATGGCGCGCGATCAGGCGCGCGGGCAGCGCGCCCGCGTTCTGGATGCGGATGCTGTAGGCGAAGGCATAGCGGCCTTCTTCCGGGGTCGATTGATGAGCGAGGAAGCGGGGCGATACCTCGACCTCGACCCGATAGCGCGGATCATCTTGCATGGGGAAAGTCTAAGGAAAACGATGTGGGAGGGGCGCTCAAGCCAGCTCGACATTGGCCAGACGGATGAAATCCGCGACCTCGAGTTGTTCGGCGCGTGCATCCGGGCGCACCTGCGCGGCCTCGAAATGCGCCGGCTCGCAGACCTCGGACAGGGCATTGCGCAAGGTCTTGCGGCGCTGCCCGAAGCCGGCGCGCACCACGTCGGCAAAGCGCCGGCGGTCCTTGATCAGCACCGTGGCCGGGTCGCGCGGCACCAGCCGCACCACCGCCGAGTCCACCTTGGGCGGCGGCCGGAACGCCCCGGGCGGCACCACGAACAACGCGGTGACCTCGCAGTACGCCTGCAGCATCACGCTCAGCCGGCCATAGACCTTGCTGCCGGGGCCGGCGGCCATGCGGTCGACCACTTCCTTTTGCAGCATGAAGTGCATGTCGGCCACGGCGCCTGCATGGTCCAGCGCATGGAACAGGATTGGCGAGGAAATGTTGTAGGGCAGGTTGCCGACCAGCCGGATCGGCGTGCCATTGGCCAGCGCGGTGAAATCCACGCTCAACACATCGCGATGGATGATGCTCAACGCGCCGATCGGTGCGGCGGCGTCGGTCAATGGCGCGATCAGGTCGCGGTCGAACTCGATCACGGTCAACGCGCCGTGCTTGCGCAGCAGCGGGAAGGTGATCGCACCCTGGCCAGGGCCGATTTCGACCAGATGCTGGCCGGCGCGCGGGGCCACTGCCTGCACGATGCGGTCGATGTAATACCGGTCGGCAAGAAAGTGCTGGCCAAGCGACTTCTTGGCCGGAGCGCTGAAGGAATGATTCATGTGCGCAGTTTAACGGAGCCAGTGCATGCAAGCGGTGTCGTTTCTGACTGCCTGACGAATCTAAAGGACGATCGGCGCGCAAATGCGCACGCGATCAGGCATCGCTCAGCCGCGTGCGGCCAATCGCGCGCACAAGGCGGTTGCCGCCATCAGGCTGGACGGGTCGGCAATCCCGCGCCCGGCCAGCTCCAGCGCGGTGCCATGATCGACCGCCACGCGCGGGTAGGGCAGGCCGAGCGTGATATTCACCGCCTGCTCGAAGCCGCTGTACTTGAGCACCGGCAGGCCCTGGTCGTGATACATCGCCACCACCGCATCGAAACCGGTGAGCTTCTGCGGCAAAAATGCGGTGTCGGCCGGTAGTGGGCCGATCAGCTGCAAGCCTTCGCCGCGCAGCTGCTCCAGCACCGGGATGATGATGTCCAGTTCCTCGCGGCCCAGATGCCCGTCTTCGCCGGCATGCGGATTGAGGCCGAGCACGGCGATACGCGGGTGTTCCAGACCGAAGTCGCGCTGCAATGCCGCCGCAGTGATACGCAGGCAGCGTGCAACGGTGTCGGCGGTGATCGCGTCGGCCACTGCGCGCAGCGGCAGATGGGTTGTCACCAGCGCCACACGCACGATCGCATTGGCCAGCATCATCACCACCGGGCAACCGGCCTGTTCGGCCAGCAATTCAGTGGTGCCGGAATAAGGGATGCCGCCGGCATTGATCACTGCCTTGTGCACCGGGCCGGTGACAATTCCCTGCAACTTGCCGGACAGGCAGTCGCCGGCCGCGCCACGCAGGCCGGCGATGACCGCCGCCGCGTTGGCAGGGTCGGGTGTGCCAAAGCGGGTTGCCACGGTCTGGCGGATCGGATGCAACGGCAGATCGCCGGGTGCACGCGCAGGTTGATCCGGATCGAGCAGGCGCATAGACAAACACAGCGCCTTTGCGGCGCTGTGCAGGGTATCGGGATCGGCGTAGGCGATCAGGTGCGCATCGGAGCGCGGCCGCTGGGCGAGCCGGACACAGAGTTCCGGCCCGATCCCGGCCGGCTCGCCTGGCACCAGCGCGAGCGACGGGAGCATCGAATCAGCGCGTCGGCTGTGCCGGCGGCGGCGTTGGTGCGGCAGGCGCCGCAGGGTCTGCCGGCTTGGCCGGAGCGGCAGTGGCGTCGCCATCGGCACGGTCGCCGGTGCGGAAGCTCACATACGCTTCGCCGCGCAGTTCCTGCAGGTAGCGGTTGTACTCTTCTTCCAGCTTGCGACGGCCGATCGTTTCACGGATCTGCGCACGCTGGCTCTCGGCACTGACATCGGTCTGGCGGCTACCGACGCGCTGCACGATATGCCAGCCCGCCTGAGTGCGGAACGGCTCGGACACTGCGCCGTCTGCCAGGCCTTCGACCTGCTTGCCGAAATCCGGGCCGAACGCGTCGGCCGGGAACCAGCCCAGATCGCCACCCTGACCACGACTGTTGGTGTCTTCGGAAGACTCCTTCGCCGTGGCCTGGAAGTCGGCGCCACCGGTGATGCGTGCACGCAGCGTATCGATCTTGGCCTTGGCCTGCGCCTCGGTCTGGTTGTCGCCGATACGCACCAGGATGTGGCGTGCGTTGTACTCAGTGACCAGTTTCTTTTCGCCACCGGCATTGGCGTCGCGCATTTCCACCAGCTTGAGCAGCTGAAAGCCGCTCGGGCCGCGCAGCGGTCCGGCCACCTGGCCAGGCTGCATGTCGCGGATCAGCTGAGCGAACGCGTTGGGAATTTCGTCCAGGCTGCGCCAGCCCAGGTCGCCGCCTTCCAGTGCATTCGGGCTGTCCGAATAACGCACCGCAGCGGCCGAGAAATCCAGCTCACCCTTATCGATCAATGCCTTCACGCCATCGACCTTTTTCTGACCGGTGGCGATCTGTTCGGCGTTGGCGCCTTCCGGCAGGCCGACCAGGATGTGCGCCAGGTGATATTGGCTACCGGTGGTGGCCTGTTGGGCCAACGCGGTATCCACTTCACCTTCGCTCACGCTGATACGGCTCTGCGCAAAGCTCTGGCGCAGGCGCTGCACGATGATTTCGTCGCGCACCGAGGCACGGAAGTCACCATAGCCCATGCCATCGGCGGCCAGCTTCTGGCGCAAGCCATCCACCGTGGTGCCGTTCTGCTGCGCAATGCTGGCGATCGCCCGGTTGAGCTCCTCGTCGCTGACGCGAATGCCGGTGCTGTCGGCGCGGCCGACCTGCAACTTGACCAGCACCAGACGCTCGAGCACCTGACGCTGCAGGACATCGTCCGGCGGCAGCTGATTATCGCGGCCGGCGTATTGCGACTTGACGTTGCGTACAGCGCGATCGAGCTCGCTCTGCAGCACCACATCTTCGTCCACAATGGCAGCGATGCGATCCAGTGGCTGGGATTGCTGTGCCGAGGCCAGCGGCGAAACCGTGCTGGTGATCACCAGCAGCGAGGCAAGTAACACAGAGAAAGGCTTGGTCATGGAATCAAGTTCGGATCGTAATCGTCCGGATTAGTCGTGGTGTTGCTGGGCGGGACCAAGTACAGGTCGTCGCGGTAATAGCCGAGAATAGCACGGCGCAAAGTGCGGTCCGTGTTCTGCCCGAACGAGCTCAAGCCCTTCAGCACGAACTCCACCTGGATGGAGTTGTCCATCTCGCCATTGCGGTTGCGCACGAACCGGCGCACCAGCCCACGCACGGCCAGACAGCAGCTGTCCCACTGCACGCCACCGATGATTTCCAGCGGCTTGCGGTCCAGCAGCGAGTAGTAATAACGACCGACAGCGCTCCAGGTGGGATTGATCGGATACAGAAACGAGAAATCAGCCTGCTTGAGCTGATCGCTTTCGTCGATCAGGTTGCGCCGGTAGCGATACGCCAGGTTGATGACGCCGTCGTTGTTGAGCAGATAACGCGTGCGCAGGCTGGCCAGATCTTCCTTGCGCGAGTTGGGGTTCCACTGATAGGTGGCGCCCATCGACCAGCGATCGTTGATCATGTAGTTGGCATCGGCCACCCAGGCGGACTTGCCCTGTTCGATGGTCTGCTCGCTACCGGCCGCCGAGTTGGTGCTGTTGTTGATGGTGACCAGCGAATCGTTGAAGTACAGAATCTGGCCTGCACTCAATGACAACTTTTCGCGACCATCGTCCTGGCGCAGCCAGCGCGAGGTCACCGCCAAGGTCAACTGGTTGGCATCGTTCTGGCGGTCGGCGCCGGTGTAGCGCGAATCGCGGAACAGTTGCCCGTAGCTGAAAGTAAACGGACGCGTATCGAAGACCGGCAGGTCGTCCTGGTCGCGGTAGGGCACGTACAGGTAATACATGCGCGGCTCCAACGTATTGAGATAGTTGGTGCCGAACAGCGAGGTCTCGCGGTCGAAATACAGACCGGCATCCACCGAGGCGATCGGGAGGCTGCGTGAGGGCGAGCGATCGCCGGTCAGCGGCGCCGTGTTGGCCAGCGTCGAATCCAACTGGTACGTGGTATAGCGCCAGGCCACGGTCGGCGTCAGGAACCACGCCGCACCTGACAAAGGCATCGAGATGTAAGGCTTGATGTCCAGGCGTGAGCCGCTGCCGTATTCCTTGTTGCGGATATTGGTGCGGACGTAATCGTCCCCGTCATCGCCGTTGGTGTTTCCGTCGGTCGGAGGCCTGACCAAATAAGAGTCGTCGTGGGTAAAGCGCACCGCTTCGGCATATACGCCAGCTTCGAAAATGCCGAACGGCTTCTCCCAGGTGAAATACGCACGCGGTTGCCGGTTATAGGGCAGTGACTGCTCATCAAGCGTGTAGTCGGTCAGCTGCCAGCGGTCTGCCATCAGGCCCGCGGTCCAGGTCTCGCCGGTACCGTAGATGCCCACGGTGCTTTGCACACTGGAAGCCGAGCCCATGCCATTGATGCGGCTGGTGAAGTCCTCCACATAGCGCGTGTCGCTGACCCAGGCAATGCTGCTGCGCGCCTGCCAGTACTTGTTGACGTTGTGATAGCCGCTGTAGAAGACGCTGCCACGGTCCTTGTCGCGCAATTTGTCGTTGGGCAGATAGTTGCCGGTGATCTCGCCGCGGCCGCCCTCGTACAGATAACGGAATTCGGTACCGAACATGAAACCGCGCTTGCTCATGTAGCGCGGCAGCAGCGTGGCGTCGTAATTCGGCGCCAAGTTGAGGTAGATCGGCTGCAGGTAATCGAACCCGTTGCGGCCGGACAGGCCGAACTGCGGGAACAGCAGGCCGGTCATGCGGCGGTCGTCGATCGGAAACTTGAACCACGGGAAGTACAGCACCGGCACCTTGCCGATCTGCAGCACGGCGTTGCGCGCGGTACCGAAGCCTTCTTCGTTGTCGACGTCGATCTCCGGCGCGCGCACGCGCCAGATCGGCTGCGAGGGATCGCAGGTGGTATAGGTCGAGCGGTGCATCTGCCCGACCTGGCCCTGCAGGTCCACCGATTCCGCCGCGCCATTACCGCGGCGATCCACCAACTGGTACTGGATGTTGCTGACCTTGTGGGCGTCGGTGTCCTGATTGCCTTCGGCGCGGTCGGCGACCATGCGGAAGGAGGTGTCCTGATAGCGCACGTTGCCTTCGGCGATGTAATTGCCGGTTTCGGTGTCCATGCGCAGGTTGTCCGCACCCAGGAACTGGTCGCCGCGCTTGAGCGCCACGTTGCCCTGGTATTGCGGGGTGGTGCTGGTGCCGGACAGCTGATCGCCTTCGATATCGGTGGGCAGCTGTTGGCGCATCTCGGCGGCCTTGGCATCGGCGGCCGGGGCGCCGTCGAAGCCGGGAAGCGGGTCCACGGCAGGGCACAATCCCCAGTTCAGCGGCTTGTCGGCAGCCATGGCCGGGAGGCAGATGGCAATGCTCAAAGGCAGGGGCAGCAGGCGAAGGACTCGGCGCACGCGTGGGTTCAACCAGTAAAATGGCGACTAGCTTGCCGTATACCCCGCATGGGGGCAATGAAAAGCCCCAGCATCGGGAGGGCGAGGTTCATCGCAATGGGTGGCGCGACCAACGCGCCGTTGGGGTTCAACGCAGTGCGGCCACGTGCGCCACGCTGCTCTCGCGCAAGGCTTGCAGGTCGTAGCCGCCCTCCAGCATGGAGACGACGCGGCCGCGCGCATGCCGTTCGGCCAGGGTGCGCAAGGCACGGGTCAGCCAGGCAAAATCGTCGGCGTCGAGCATCAGATCGGCAAGCGGATCGCGCAGATGCGCATCGAAGCCGGCAGAGATCAGGATCAGTTGCGGGCGGAAGGCGTCGATCAGCGGCAGCATCTCGTCTTCCCACACGTTGCGGAAGCGCAACCCGTCGCTGCCCGGTGGCAGCAGCAGGTTGTGGATGTTGCCGAGGCCGCGTTCATAGACGCTGCCCGAGTGCGGATACAGCCCGGACTGGTGGGTGCTGAGGTATTGCACGGTCGGATCGCGCTCGAAGATCGCCTGCGTGCCGTTGCCGTGGTGGACGTCGAAATCCACGATGGTGATGCGTTCCAGCCCATGTCGGTCGCGCGCGTGGGCGGCGGCCAGGGCGATGTTGTTGAACAGGCAAAAACCCATCGACACCTGCCCGGTGGCGTGGTGGCCGGGCGGGCGGACCGCGCAGAACGCGGTGCGGGTGAGGTCGTGCATGACCGCGTCCACGGCCGCGATGCCGGCACCTGCCGCGCGCAAGGCGGCCGCGCGCGAGCCGGGCGACATCACGGTGTCCACATCGAGCCGGTGATGGCCTTCGAAGGCGGTTTCCAGCACCGCATCGACCTGTTCGCGCTCGTGCACCCGGCACAGGTCGCCGAGCTTGGCCAGCGGCGCCTCGCGCCAGTCCAGATCCGGGAAGGCGTCGCGCAGGGCATCGACCACCGCTTCCAGACGGGCGGGGCGCTCGGGATGCTCGGGGCCGGCGTCGTGGCCGAGGCAGGCGGGATGGGTAAAGACCAACATGGGGCAAATCTAGCCTGTCCGCCGTGCCATGTGCATGTCAGCCGCGCCGGCGGTCGTGCCGCCAAAGCACTTCCTGCTGGCCATCGGCACGCGCCAGCACGCGGGCGAGTACGAACAGCAGGTCGGACAGGCGGTTCAAATAGCCGATCGCCTCGCTGCGCACTTCCTCCTGACGCGACAGCGCGATGGTCTCGCGCTCGGCCCGGCGCACGATGGTGCGGGCCAGATGGCAGCGTGCGGCCGCTTCGCCACCGGCCGGCAGGATGAATTCCTGCAGCGGGGGAAGCGTGTCGTTGAAGTGGTCGAGCTGACGCTCCAGCGCCTCGATATCGGCGGCGTCGATCGCTGCGTGCCCGGGGATGCACAGCTCGCCACCCAGATCGAACAGTTGGTGCTGGATGGTCGTCAGCAGCGCGGCGATCGGCTCCGGCACGCCCGGGGCGGCCAGCAATACGCCGATGGCCGAATTGGCTTCGTCTACGGTGCCGTAGGCAGTGACGCGCAGCGCGTCCTTGCCGGTGCGGCTGCCGTCGCCCAGGCCGGTGCTGCCGTCGTCGCCGGTGCGCGTATAGATGCGTGAGAGCCGGTTGCCCATCTCAGCCGGCCTGGGTCTGGCCGTGCGCGCTGGTCAGGCGCTCGGCGGCGACCTGGATCACTGCGGCCGCCACAACGTAGAGCGCGGCGCTGCGCAGGTAAGGACCCAGCCAGTCGGTGTAGTTCTTGAACCAGCCGGCGACGGTCGGCTCGGCCACGCTGGCGCTGATCCAGTAGAAGCTGCCCTGGGCGATCAGCTGGCACAGCGCCACGGCGATCAGCAATGCAGGCACCAGCCTGCCCAGCGCGCTCCACTCGGCGCCATGGTAATGCCGGCGCAGCCAAACGCCACCGGCCCACAGCGCGAAATACGCCGGGATCAGGCACCAGTAAGCGGGCGACACGCAGTAGTGCTGCCAGAAGCTCAGGCCCTGGTTGGTGATCACCAGCCAGTCCACCGCCACCGCCAGCAGCATCAGCAGCGGGAACGCCAGTTTGCTACGCGCGGCCAGATGGAATCCGCCAATGAAGAACACCGCCCAGGACGCGTCCGGGACCGGCGCGAAGTGGTTGATCCGCGTGGCCGCCATCGCAATGGCGAGCAGGCTCAAAATCAGGGTGTCGTGCGAGCGAGGAGTCATGCGCGAAAGGAGCCGGATCACAGGCCCGGGAGTGTAGCGTGGAACCTGCCGCGCCACGCGCGCCTGGCGCGTCAAGCTGTCCCACCCGATCACGCCAACAGGCCATGGGCGAAGGCTTATCATGTGGGGATGACACACCTACATGACGTTCTGATCGTTGGCGGCGGCCTGGTCGGCTCCAGCCTGGCGATCGCGCTGGACCGCATCGGCCTGGATGTCGGGCTGGTGGAAGCCACCCCGGCCGGCACTCCGCCAGCGGTGTTCGACCAACGTAACCTCAGTTTTGCCGCCGCCACCGTCAACGCGCTCGGCGTACTTGGGGTGATGGCCAAGCTGCGCAGCCCGCCGGGGCCGATCCGGCGCATCCATGTCAGCCGCGCCGGCGACTTTGGCCGGGTGCAGCTGGACGCCGCCGACTACGGGCGCGACAGCTTCGGCCAAGTGGTGGTGGCGCGCGACTTCGGTGACGCCTTGCAGGCACGCCTGGACGAATTGACCCATCTACGCCGTTATCGCCCGGCGCGTTGCATCGGGGTCGAACCGGTGCAGGACGGCCTGCGCGCACTGCGCCTGTCCACCGATGAAGGCGAGCAGCTTGTGCGGGCCAGGCTGGTGGTCGGCGCCGATGGCCGCGACAGCGCAGTGCGCGAGCTGCTGCATATCGGCAGCGACGCGCACGACTTTTTCCAGACCCTGTTCGTGGCGCGGGTGCGTGCCTCTCGACCACCGGATGGCACCGCGTGGGAACGCTTCGGCGAGCACGGGCCAACCGCATTACTGCCGCGCGGCGACCGACATTACGGTGCTATTCATTGCGTGGCGCGTGCCGACGCCGAGGCGGTGGCTGCGCTCGACGAGGCAGGCTGGCTGGCCCGCCTGCAGCGCGCAGCCGGCTGGCGCGCCGGGCGTTTTGTCGCCAGCGGCGAGCGCAGCGCGTATCCGTTGGTGCAGGTGCTGGCGACCAACCTGGTGGCCGAGCGCGTGGTGCTGATCGGCAATGCGGCGCAGACGCTGCACCCGATCGGCGCACAAGGCTTCAACCTCGGCTTGCGCGATGCGCTGACGCTGGCCGAATTGATCGAACACGATCGCAGCGATGCCGGTGCCGGCGCGCTGTTGAACGAGTATCTGGCGCGTCGGCGCGTGGACCGCGAACAGACCATCGGGTTTTCCAGCGGATTGGCACGACTCACCGGCAATCCGGCGCCGTTGCTGCAGCTGTTGCGCAGTCTCGGGCTGCTGGCCACCTCGCAGGCGGCACCGCTGCAATCGATGCTGGTCGGCGGGGCAATGGGCTTCCGTGGCGATGTGCCGCAGTTGTGCCGGGGGATCGCATGAGCCGCCGTGGCATGCGCGATGCGTTGATCGTCGGCGGTGGCGTGGTCGGTGCCGCCTGCGCGCTGGCCCTGGCCGATGCGGGCTTGAGCGTCGTTCTAGTCGAAGGCCGTGAGCCTGCGCGGTGGCGCGCAGAGCAACCCGATCTGCGCGTGTACGCCTTTGCCGCTGACAATGCCGCTCTGCTGGAGAGCCTGGGCGTGTGGAAGGCCGTGCGCGCCGCACGTGTGCAGCCGTACCGGCGCATGCGGGTCTGGGACGCAGGCGGTGGCGGCGAATTGAGCTTCGATGCCGACACGCTGGGCCGCGAACAACTTGGCTGGATCGTCGAACACGCGTTGCTGGTCGATCGCCTGTGGGCCGCCGTGCATGCCGCAGGCATCGCAGTGCATTGCCCGGCGCGCGTGACCGAGCTGGAGCAGGACGCAAGCAGCGTGCGCCTGCGCCTGGATGACGGCAGCCGGCTGGAGGCGGCGATTGCGATTGCTGCCGATGGCGCGGCATCCACGTTGCGCGAGTTGACCGGCCTGCCGGTGGCGCGGCATGCCTATGCACAGCGAGGCGTGGTGGCGTTCGTGGAGACCGATGAGCCGCATCACTCCACCGCCTGGCAGCGCTTTTTGCCCACCGGCCCGCTGGCATTTCTGCCGTTCGCCGATGGCCGCAGTTCGATCGTGTGGACCTTGCCGGATGCCGAAGCCGAGCGCGTGTTGGCACTCGACGATGCCGACTTCTCGCGCGAGTTGACCCAGGCCTTTGCCGCGCGACTGGGCGACGTGCGGGTGGTGTCTGCGCGCGCGGCATTTCCGCTGCAGCGGCAGTTGGTGGAGCAATACGTCAGCGGCCGCGTGCTGACCTTGGGCGACGCCGCACACGTGGTGCATCCGCTGGCCGGGCAGGGCGTCAACCTGGGCCTGCGCGATGTGGCGGCGTTGCGCGATGAGGTGCGCAACGCGCTTGCAAAGCGCGCCGACTGGGCCGCACCACATCGCCTGCAGCGCTGGGCACGCACGCGGCGCAGCGAAAACACCGTTGCCGCGTACGGCTTCGACGCGATCAACACGGTGTTCTCCAACGACGAGATGCATCTGACCCTGCTGCGTGGCGCGGTGCTGGGGGCGGCGGGCAAGCTCCCGCCGTTGGTGGACCTGTTGTGGAAACGCGCGTCCGGCAACGCGTGAGCGCACCGCGCTGACGGTCTGCTGGCCGCTATGTTCCAGCGTTAATAGCGAAGGCCGCAGTTTCCATACGACGGACGCGCCCGGGCTGGCTACAGTCGGGCCATGACCTCCGCCGTTTCCGCACGACTCACCCCGCCGCTGCTCCTGCTGAGCGGGCTGCTGTGTGACGCCAGCATCTGGGACGCGCAACGTGCGGCGCTGGCGGACATCGCCGAGGTGCGCGTGCTCGATTTCCCGGGCATCGAAAGCGTGCAGCAGATGGCTGCACAGGCATTGGCCGCGGCGCCTGACCAGTTTGCGCTGGCCGGTCATTCGATGGGCGGCCGGGTGGCGCTGGAGATCGTGCGGCAGGCGCCGGAGCGCGTGCAGCGCCTGGCGCTGCTGGACACCGGCGTGCATCCGGCGCACGCGCAGGAGCATGCGCAGCGTGGTGCGCTCGTGGAGCTGGCGCGCCGCGACGGCATGCAGGCGCTGGCCCGCCAGTGGTTGCCGCCGATGCTGCACCCCGACCGCCACGACGACGCCGAACTGATGCAGGCACTGGTCGCCATGGTCATGCGGCAGACCCCGCAGAGCTATGCCGCCCAGGTGACCGCGCTACTGCATCGGCCCGATGCCGCGCCCGTGCTGGCGCAGGTGCATTGCCCGACGCTGCTTGGCGTTGGCCGGCAAGACAGCTGGAGTCCGCTGGAACGTCATCAGGACATGGCGCGGCAGATCCCGCACGCGCAGCTGGTGGTGTTCGAGCACAGCGGGCATATGACGCCGGTGGAAGCGCCTGCTGCGGTCAGTGCCGCGCTGCGCGATTGGCTGGCTGCATGACCACCGTCTCCCCGTGCGGCGTCACACCCATCGGCTCGCGAATGCACGTTGGCTGACGTCAGCGTCGCCCGCCACTTTTTCTCGTATCACCCATTGTCAGTGAGGCCACCGCGTGTCCCCAGACGCTTCGATCATCGTTGCTTGCGAACAGCTGATCCGCCGGTTCGCCTTGCACAACGATCGCCATGAACATGACGCACTGGCTGCGTTGTTCACCGCAGATGGCGTCTTTGCAAGGCCTAGCGCACCAGACGCGCCCGTGCATGGGCGCGAGGCGATCCGCGAGGCATTCCGTGCACGGGCGCCGCGTAGTACCTGCCATCTCATGCTCAATACCCTGGTCAGCGTGCACTCAGACGCATTGGCCCATGCACACAGCTACGTGGTGCTGTACAGCGCACCACAGGCCACCGCGCCGCCGCCGTGGACCGCACAGGCGCCGGCATTGATTGGCACGTTCGACGATGTGCTGGTGCGCCAGGACGACCACTGGCTGTTCAAACAACGCCTCGGCGCATTGCTGGTGCGCGTGGAAGCGCACTAGACACCCACCACCGCTGTTCAACGTTGCCCCGGCGAACCCGGGTGGCATCGCACCACTGCTCCTCCCCCCCTGTCGCGTTGCCTCAATCGCCCATCCTTATCGGAGAATCGCCTAGTGGAACGCGCACGCTTGTCTGTTGGTCGTCGTCCTTCATCGTCCCGGTCGCGCCGCCAGCATGCGGGCAGGCTGGCCCTCTTGCTTGGCACGCTGGCACCGGCGGTCGTCCTCGCGCAGGCAGCGCCCGACACAGTGGCCATGCCGCAGGGCATCAACCTGGGCGGCACCAGTTTCATGGATGGCTTCGGCTCCACCACGCCGGGCTGGACGGTGCTGGAATACCTGCGTTACTACGACTTGAACACGATCAAGAATGCGCGCGGGGATAACTCGCCTGCGTTTCGCGACCCGCAGGTCGGGGTCAGCGCCTTACTGACCCAGTTGATCTATGTGACGCCGTATTCGCTGGGGCGCGGTTCGCTGAGTTTCAACACCATCATCCCGCTGGTGAACTACGACACCTCGTTCGCAGCCGACAGCCCGGTGCGATTGAGCAGCAATGGATTTGGAATGGGCGATATTTCGTTCGGTCCGGCGCTGCAGATGCCGCCGGTCATGCGGGACGGGCGTGTGTTCTTCTTTCAGCGCTTTGCGCTGGATCTGTTCGCACCGGTCGGCAAGTTCGATCGCGATACTGCCATCAACCAGGGCACCGGCTTTTGGTCGATCGCACCGCACTGGGCATTCACGGTGCAGCCCACCGATAACTGGGAAATCAGTGCGCGCATCAACTATCTCTACAATTTCCGCACCGACCGTGCCGGTGGCGTGCCGCCGATCCCGGGCTTTCGGTTTCGCAATGGCCAGGCCGGCGACGCGGTCTGGGTCAACTTTGCCAGCTCGGTGAAAGTGAGCGAGCAACTGCGCGTGGGTGTGAACGGCTATTTCCTGCAGCAGCTCAAAGACAACCGGACCAATGGCACGCGCGTGGCGGACAGCAAGCGCATGCAGCTGTATCTGGGGCCCGGGCTCTCATGGCGCGTGGATGCAAAGAACCTGTTCAACCTCAACCTTTACATCCCGCTGGACGTGGAGAATTCGGTCGCCGGTAACAGCGTGAACCTGATGTACGTGCATTCGTTGTAGTGCGGCCCAACGGCGTGCATGCGGGCGCAAAGTCGGCATGCACGTGACGTGCAGCGCGGGAGTGACGTGAGTCGCACTGCGCGCTTGCGCAACGCAAGGGAGCAGACGCGCGTGAGTGTTGACGTCGGCTGGCTTCGCGGTTTGGCTGCGCTGAAAACGCAACCAAGCCGCAGAGTTACATCCCCATGCTGTGCCGCTGCGTGTTGGCATGCTCGCGGAACAACAGTTCGGCGCGCGCGCCGTCGCGTTGCTCAATGGCGGTGACAATCGCGCCATGTTGGCGGTGGCCGTAGAACAGATCGTCGTAGGCCAGCGTCGGCGAGCGTTGCCCGAACACCACGTTGGTGGGGCTGACAAACGGTACCAGCGTGCAGCGGTCCACCGTCTCAATCAGGATCGGTTTGTCGGCCGCCATCACGATCATGCGGTGGAACCGCGCGTTCATGTCGCCGTAGGCCAGCTCGTCGCTGGCATCCAGGGTGCGCTTTGCCAGGATGCGGTCACCCTCGTCCAGGCAGGCATGCAGGGCGGCGAGCAGGTCGGCAGAGGCGCCTTGTTCGGCCACGGCGCGTGCGGCCATACCTTCCATCAACGCCCGGACCGCCAGCGCGTCCAGGCTCTCCTGCTGGCTGAAACGCCGCACCGCATAACCGCGGTTGCCCGTCTGTACCAGCAGGCCCTCCTGGCACAGCGCCGGCAGTGCCTGCCGGATGGGGGTGCGGGAAATGGCCAGACGCTCGGCCAAGGCCGCTTCGGTGATGCGTTCGCCCGGGGCAAAGGTGCCGCACAGGATCAATTCGCGTAGTTGCTGGACCGCTTGCAATCGGTGGTTGTTCGCCATTGGCTCCATTCTCTCGCGCCGTACCGCAGCGCACGTTCCTTCGAGCGGGGAAACTTGCAATTACTTGTATAAAAACCTTGCGGATGAGAACGCTTGATGGCAATTTGGATCCCAAGGATACCGTTTTGGCGGTCCGGAGTCGTTGTCCTTCCTTCTTTGGGATCCATTGCGTCGCTGATCCCGACTCAACCAATGACGCGCGTTTGGCCCCAAAAGCGGCCGGCCCGCGTCGCAGGAGTGCAACATGGCAAGCATCATCGGCGGCATCGGAACCTCGCACGTTCCCACCATCGGGGTGGCCTACGACAAGGGCAAGCAGCAGGATCCGCTCTGGAAGCCGCTGTTCGACGGTTACACACCGGTGGCCGCCTGGTTGGCCGAACAACAGGCCGACGTGCTGGTGTTCTTCTACAACGACCATTGCACGACCTTCTTCTTCGATCTGTACCCGACCTTCGCACTGGGCATCGGCGAGCGCTTTCCGGTCGCCGACGAAGGCGCGGGGCTGCGCAATCTGCCGCCGATCCGCGGCGATGTGCAGCTGCAGGCGCATATCGCCGAATGTCTGGTCAACGACGAATTCGACCTGACCGTGTTCCAGGACAAGCCGATCGACCACGGCTGCGCGGCGCCATTGCCACTGCTGTGGCCGCACGTGCCGGACTGGCCGGGCACGGTGGTGCCGATCGCCATCAACGTGCTGCAGTACCCGCTGCCGACCGCGCGCCGCTGCTACCGCCTGGGCCAGGCCGTGCGCCGCGCGATCGAATCCTATCCGGAAGATCTCAAGGTGGTGGTGGTGGGCACCGGCGGGCTCTCGCATCAGATCCATGGCGAACGCACCGGCTTCAACAACACCGAGTGGGACATGGAATTTCTGGATCGCTTCCAGCATGCGCCGGAAACGCTGACCGAGTTGACCCACACCGATTACGTGCGCCTGGGCGGTGCCGAGAGCGTGGAGCAGATCATGTGGCTGGCGATGCGTGGTGCTCTGGACGGGCCGATCCGCAAGCTGCATCAGAACTACTACCTGATGACCACCACTGCGATGACCGTGGTGCTGTACGAGCCTGGCGAAGAAGCCGCCGGCGCGCTGCGCTCGGCAGAGTTGCTCGCACACACCGCGAACGCGGCATGAGGACCTGACGATGAATCCGCAAGTACAGGGCATGGAGCAGATTGGCGGCACCTATGTGTTCGATCTGCGCACCAGCAACCGCGCGCTGCGCATCAATCGTTTTTTCTGGCACATGATCCGCGCCCCTTGGCGCGATCGTTTTTTGCAGGATGCCGAAACGCTGATGCAGGAAGCCGAGCTCACCGAACAGGAAAAAGCGCTGATCCGTGCGCGCGACTGGCTCGGCCTGGTGCAGTATGGCGCCAATTTTTTTGTGATCGAGAAATTTGCACGCGTGGTGCGTATGACCAATCTGCAGGTTTACGCCATCATGCGCGGCGAATCTTTCGAAGACTTCATGCAGACGCGGCGTGTGCCCGATGCACGCTGATCTGCACGCGTCGGCCCTGTGCCGCAGCGCGGCTTCACCCGACTTCCCAAACGTAAGGTCCTCCCCATGACCATGTCCTCTGTGTTCTTCGAACACCGCATCAAGGTCCGGCATCTACGTGTCATCGAGGCGCTGGACCGGCAAAAAAGCCTGTTGCGCGCCTCACGCGTATTGAACGTCACCCAGCCCGCATTAACGCGCGCCCTGCAGGAGATCGAAGAGATCGTCGGCGCGCCGTTGTTCGAGCGCCATTCGCGCGGTGTGCGCCCCAACGCGATGGGCGAGGTGCTGGTACAGACCGCGCATGTCGTTCTTGGCCAGCTACGGCGTGCGCAAGATACCTTCGAGGGTCTGCTGCAGGACGATGCGCTCACCATCACCGTGGGCGCATTGCCGGTGGCGGCAAGCGGATTATTGCCGGCCGTGCTGGCCGCGTTGTACCGCGCCGAGCCAACGTTGCGGGTGCGCCTGCTGCACGGCCGCACCGACGAGTTGCTGCCCAAGCTGGCCGGCAACGAGATCGACCTGGTCGTGGGTCGGCTGTATCCGCTGGCTCGTTACGATGCGCTGATCCGCAAGGTGCTGTACCAGGATCCGATCGCCTTGGTCGCGCGCAGCGATCACCCCTTGTTTGCCAACGGCCCGGTGCGCATTGCTGAAGCCGCGGCCTATCGACAGGTGCTGCCGACGTTGAGCCAGCATGTGGAGCGCGACGTGGCCCAGGTGATGCGCGAACACGGCCTGGCCACGCGCGATCAGTTGCGTTCCAGCTCGGCCAGTTTCACCCGCGAGATTTTGCTCGGCACCGACAGCATTGCGGTGATGCCGAGCATGATGGTGGCCGGCGATATCGCACGTGGCGAGCTGCGCGCGTTCCAGCTGCAGCAGCCCTCGCAGGCGCGCGCAGGCGGAGTGATCTACCGCGATGGCGCAGCGATCCATAAACCCGGCGTGCGCTTGTTGATGCGCGAGCTGGAGCACCAGTTGGGGGTGATGGCCGAGCAGGGTGCGGTGTGGGTGGATGAGCAGATCGGCGAAGACGATATGCTGCTGGACGCGTCTGCGTAATCGACTGAAAGTGCCGTGGTAAGGGCTTGATGCGTGCTGTCGATTACTGCGCTGTGGGTCTGATTCAAGCGAACAACGGGTAGCCCAGGCTGCCCGTTTTGTTGTGCGCGGCCAAGTCGTCCGCATCCGGCCGCTGAATTGATGGCTTGAAGATGGCTGGGCGCAGCACGCGCCCAACGCATGTCACGCCTCATTCGCCAATGCCTCTTTCAAACGCCCCTTCTGCAATTTGCCGGTCGCGGTGCGTGGCAGCGTCTCGACGACGCGCAGGTGTTTGGGCACCTTGTACTTGGCCAGGCGTTCGACCAGATAGGCGCGGATCTGGTCTAGATCCGGTGCCTCATCGGTGGGCACGATTGCCAGGTAACCGACTTCGCCCCACTGCTGGTCGGCGATGCCCACCACCGCGCATTCGCGCACTTGCGGATGCTCGGCGAGCACGGCTTCGATTTCTGCCGGATAGACGTTCTCGCCGCCGGAAATGAACATGTCTTTCTTGCGGTCGACGACCCAGAAAAAACCATCTGCATCGCGCTGCACGATGTCGCCGCTGCGGAACCAGCCGTGCTCATCGAGCGCCTCGGCGCTTGCCTGCGGGTCGCGCCAATAGCCGGGGCTGAGATTTGGCCCGCGCAGCAACAGCTCGCCGGGGACACCGGCCGGGCAGTCGTTGCCATCGCCATCGACCACGCGCGTCTGCACCGCCGGTGTCGAAATGCCGACCGCGCCGAGCTTGTTGCGGATCACCGCGCAGTCCACCGACATACCGAATACCGTACCGGCCTCGCTCATGCCGAAACCGCACACCATCGGGATGCCGTCATCCAACCAGCCGAGCAGATCCTCGCTGGCATGTGGCGCGCCGCCGCTGACCAGCGCGGTCAGGTGACGCAACGAGGCCGCATCGAAACCGGGCTGGCTGCGGAAGGCCTGCATCATCTGCGGCACGCCGACGTAATGCGTGATTCCCAGCGATTGATCGCTCAGCCAGCCCAGGGTACGTTTTGGTTCGAAGCCGCTGGACACCTGGATCGAGCCGCCGACGGCCAATACCGGGCGCACATTGGTGACCAGACCGATGATATGGAACATCGGCGCCTCGCACAGAAAGCTGCTGGTCGCATCCACGCGGGTGGTGACGCCGAAGTTGTGCGCCACCTGCTGCAGATTCTGCTCGCTCAGCATCACGCCTTTGGGCTGGCCGGAGGTGCCGGAGGTGAACAGGATCAGGCTGACGCGATCGGGCGGAATCGGCGCGGTGTCGGCGGGTTCGCGTGCGTTGGCCTCTTCGATGAAGTCGATCAGCGGCACGACATCGGCGCGCCCGGCGGCGACGTCATCGCCTAAAAAAAGCCTCGGCTCGGCACGCTGTAACAAGGCATCCAGCTCTGCCGCACTCAATCGCCAGTTGAGCGGCACGTAGATCGCGCCGACCCGCCCGCAGGCAAAATGCAGCGCTACCTGCCAGACCGAATTGCGTGCCAGCACCGCGACGCGTTCGCCATCCGCACAGCCGCGCGCTTGCAGCAACGCGGCGAAGCAGCCGATCAACGCATCGAGTTCGGCGTAGGTCCATTGCACGCCGAGCAACAGGTCGCGTGCGGCGAGCGTGTGTGGCGCAAGACGGGCGTGAAAAGCGATCGAGTCGGTCGGCATGGTCATGGCGCGGTCTTCCGGAGTGCGGAGTTGGGGAGTGACTGGCGTGAGTGCGACTGCTGAGAGCTGAAGGTTGAACGTGGCTGACAGAGGTGGCCAACAGAACGTAGCGAGCGTTTATGTAGCGGACGCGTCGTTGTGTCGATGGACGCTCTAACTGAGATAAATGGTCCTGGTTTCAAGAAATGCGTGCAGGCCTTCGATACCGCCTTCGCGGCCGATACCGGAATTCTTGAACCCACCGAATGGCATCTCGATATCCACCCACATGCCATTGATGCAATGGCTGCCGCTGCGCACACGGCGTGCGATGCGATACGCGCGCTCGGGATCTTCGCTGTAGACCGTGCCGTGCAGACCGAAGTCACTGGCATTGACCTTGGCGATCAGGTCGGCGTCGTCGTGATAATCGATAAAGCTGACCACCGGGCCGAAGATCTCTTCGCGAGCGATTGTCATGTCCGGTGTCACTTCGGCAAATACCGTTGGCTCGATAAAGAAACCGCGCGGCAAGTGCGCCGGACGACCGCCACCCATGACCAGGCGCGCACCCTCGGCGCTGCCTTGCGCGATGTAGGACTGCACGCGCTCGAGCTGGCGGCCAAGCGCCAACGGGCCCATGCCGGTATCGGCGGCGAACGGGTCGCCGAGCTTGAGCGCACTCAATGCCGCGCAATAGGCCTGCAGGATCTCTTCGCGCCGCTGCGCCGGCACCAGCACGCGAGTGAGCGCGAAGCACACCTGGCCGGTGATCGGCATGGAGTAGGGCACCAGGCTGGGCAGCACCTTGGCCAGATCGGCATCGTCGAGCACGATCGCTGCGGATTTGCCGCCCAGCTCCAGCCCGCACCGTGCCAACCGCTGCGCGCAGGCAATGCCGATCGCTCGGCCCGCCTGGGTGGAACCGGTAAAGCTCACCTTGTCCACCTGCGGATGACCGATCAGTTGTTCGCCGACCTCGCGACCGGCCGGCAACAGATTGAACACGCCATCGGGGACACCGGCGGCGCTGATGCATTCAGCCAGGATGTAGGCATCGATCGGTGTTTCCGGGGAGGGCTTGGCCACCACCGTGCAACCGGCGGCTAATGCGGCGGCGACCTTGTAGCAGAGCAGCACCAATGGGGCGTTCCATGGCGTGATCGCCGCGACCACGCCGACCGGTTCCTGCACGACATGCACGCGGCCACCGTTGGCGCGTGTACGCGGCTCCACGAACGGATGGGTGGCGATCAGGTCGCCGTAGTAATCGAACAGGCCGGGCGCTTGCTGCGAGGCGCGGCGGCTGAAGCCGATGGTGGCGCCGACCTGGCCGGTCCAGGCCTCGGCCAGTTCCGGCATGCGTGCACGCAGGTGTTCGGCAATGCGCTTGAGCACCACGCCACGTTCGGGCGGCGACAGCTGTGGCCAGGGGCCGGTGTCGAACGCGGCACGCGCAGCAGCGACTGCCGCATCGGTATCGGCAGAGGAGGGTTCGGTGTAACGCAGCAGGCGCTCTTCGGTGTGCGGCGCGATCACATCGACATGGCGATCGCCGGTGCTGGCGCGCCACTGACCATCGATGAACAGACCCAACGGCCCACGCGCGGCAATCCCGCGCAGGGTTGCGGACAAGGCTTCCATACTGCCTCCTCGGTGCGAAAAACCACTGGCAGCGCCAGCGATGCGTGTTGTGCACGCATCGCGCCAGGCGCCGTAGGCGTTACTCAGGCGCTGTTTTTAGTGAGGTCGTATTCGCCCAGGCCGGGCTTGTAGCTCTTTTCGTCGATGAACTGACGGATGCCTTCCTTGCGGGCGTTGTTGTCGAAGGAATTGGCTGCTTCCTGCATGCGCACCAGATAGTCTTCGGCTTCGTCGTAGGTCATGGTGCCGACGCGGCGCACTGCATCTTTTGCGTATTTCAGTGCGACCGGGTTTTTCTTGAGCAGCAGCTCGGCCACTTCGCGCGTACGCGTTTCCAACCGTTCCAGTGGCACGCTTTCGTTGACCAGGCGCCATTCGGCAGCTTTCTTGCCGTCCACCATTTCGCCGGTCAGCGTCATCCACATCGCATCGCGCATGGACAGCAATTCCACCGCGACCTTGGTGACGCCGCCGCCGGGCAGGATGCCCCAGTTGATTTCAGACAGGCCAAACTGCGCTTCATCGGCGGCAATCGCCAGATCGCAGGCGAACAGCGGGCCGAAACCGCCGCCGAAGCACCAGCCGTTGACCATGGCGATGGTCGGCTTCTGGTACCAGCGCAGGCGGCGAAACCAGCCGTAGGATTCGCGCTGCGAGCGGCGTACGCCACGCAGGCCCTGGGCTTCGGTTTCGCGGAAATATTCCTTCAGGTCCATGCCGGCCGACCAGGCGGTGCCTTCGCCACCGAGCACCAGTACGCCGACGTTGTCGTCGAATTCCAGCTCGTCCAGCACATCCATCATGCGGCGATTGAGCGCCGGGCTCATCGCATTGCGCTTGTCGGGGCGTGCAAACTTCACCCAGGCAATGCGGTTTTCGATGCGGACCGATACCACGTCATGCTCGTTCAAGCGGCGTCTCCTTGGAGTCGTAATGGTGCGGGGATCAGAGTTCTTCGGTCAGCGCGGTGTCTGCCACGCCGGCCCGTTCCAGTGCGGCGCTGGCGTTCAATTTGCACAGCAGGCGCAGCAGTGTTTGTCGCTCGGAGGCCTGCAGATCGCTGCAGGTGCGCTCGACCGCGCGCGCCAGGCAGGCCTGCGCCATGGCAAGCGTGCGTTCGCCCGATGGCGTGAGATACAGGCCCTTGCTGCGCCGGTCGCGACCGGCCAGGCGTTCGATCAGGCCTTGCTCGGCCAGCAGGTTGGCGATCTTCATACCGGCGGCGCGATTGACCAGCAGGCGGTTACCGAGTTCGGTCTGGTCGCAGCCGGGCTGGTCGCGGATATGGATCAACGCGGTGACGCGCGCCGGGGTGAGTTGCAGCTCGGCCAGCTCCTGGCGCGCGGCATGGCTGGACGCCAATGCGGCCAGTTGCAGTTGGTAGCCAAGGTCTGCGGCAAGTGCCAGGCGAGCGGTCATCGATCCATCCAAATTGTATCCGTTAAATACAATCTAGCCGACCAAAGCGGGCGCTGCAAGAGGCAAATGCGACGACAAACGAAGCGCGGTGCGCGATGGCGTAGCGGCGGCGTGTTGGCACGTGTAGAGCGACTGATCTTTGGCCTGGCTGCAAGGTCATTGCCCGCCCAGCATCGCGGGACCTGCTGCAGGTACGTCCATCTAGGCAAATGCGATGACAAACGAAGCGTGGTGCGCGATGGCGTAGTGTCGGTGTGTTGGCTCGTGTGAGCGACTGATCTGCAGGCTGGCTGCAGGGTCCTTGCCCGCCCACCCTCGCGGGACACGCCGCAAGTACGTCCATGTAGGCTCTTACGCGGCATCCATGCCGCGTAAGGTCCCGCGACGGTGGGCGGGCAAGGACCAGTGGAGGTGGTCGGTGAGCTTGGTTGCGAGCAGTGTGCGTTTTGCGGCCGTTCGATGAGGTGCGGTCGATCGGTCCTTTCGATCCGAACAAGGCCACTTCCATTTTCGACATCACACCAGCCGTCAACGAAGGCTCGTGTGGCCAAACACTTGCAGCTATCGCTACGGCGTTTGGCAGTTTTTGTTGGTCGCTCTTGGTTACTGGATCAACCAGCCGGCGAGTTGTTCGCGGGTCAGGTGGCCGCTATGGCGCGTGTCTAGCGCATCGAATTCGTCGGCCAGCGCGGGGTTGGCCTGCGCTTCGGCGCGGCTGATGCGGCCGTCGCCATCGGTATCCATCGCCTGAAAGTCGATGCGGTAGCTGCCGACCACGCTGCTGGGTTGAATCGAACGCACGATCACGCTGGATTCGCCGCGTGGGCGCTCCAACTGAGTCTGGTGGGTGACGTCGCCGCTGGACAGCGGCTGGGTGCGAATGACGTTGGGAACGTCGACCAGCGGCATGCTGCTGGCGGGTGTGGGCGTCTGTTGCGCGAAAGCGTTGCTGCCCAAAAGCAGCAAGATGGTCGTTACGGTGATGCGGGTGGTGATGGTCATCAGATCCCCCTGATGTGGAACAGCCCGCAAGTCTAGAACGTGTGGCGCCCCTTGCGAGGATCTGCGTTGGTGATGAGCCATGATGCATGGCGTGTCGCCACGGTGATCGCGCGCCACCGGGGGACACGCCACTGTGCGTCCTGCTCAGCCAGGAATGAACGGGAACACGATCTTTAACAGACCCTTCAAGCCGCCCTCGGCGGTGCTGGCCACGGCCTTGGCACCGAGACTGTTGAGTGCGCGCCGCACGTCTTCCCACCGCAGTTGCGCGATGTCCTTCTTCAACAGATCCCCCACTTCTTCAGCGGTGGGCGTGAGCTTTTGCAGTTCACGCACGGTGGCCTGCGGATCCGGCTGCAGATAACCCCAGCGTTCGGCGATCTTCAGCAGCGTGTCGAAGCGCACCGCAACCACTTCGCGATTGCGCTCGTACACCGGCAGGGCGCCGACATCGAGAATGGCCTGCTCGAATTGCTGCGCATCATCCGGGTGTTCGATACGCACCGCCAGAAATCCTTCCTTGCGGCTGCGTTCGCTGACGTGCTTGGCACCGGAGCGCAGATTGTCTTCGGTGAGCACGTTGGCGACGATGCGCTGCATCGCCGCGTCGCCCTCTTCGGGCACCAGCGAGCGCCAGCGCGCATAGCCGTCGCGGCGCAAGGCCTTGACCTTGGCCGAGGTCACCCGCAGGTGTAATGCGACCATCGCGTTGGAGCTGTTGCGCGAGATGGCGCCGTCGCGTTCTAGCAGCACGAAGATAAGCAATTCCAGATCGCGCTTGGTCAGCGACTGGAAACCCTGCAGCAGGGTCAGGCGCAGGAATTCGTTGCCGAAGGCGGCTGCGTCCTTGAGTTCGATCGGTTGCATGGGGGAGTCCTCTACAGGTGATCTGCAGGATGCCAGGACGCTGTTGCGCGACCTGAGAACCAATGCGACGCGGGCAGCAGTTTCAGCGTCCGGTTTCGCGCCCCGGGCGATCGGATCTGAACGTTTCAACTGCGCCGCGATCCTGCAAGGTGACGAACACCTGTTTGCCATCTTTGCCGCCGAACGCGACATTGCTGGCCTTGCGGCCTTTCAGTGCGACCGTACGCAGCAACTTGCCCTGTGGCGAGACAACCGCAATCTGCCCGGCGTCGTAGCGGCCGATGTAGAGATTGCCGTCGGCATCGCAACGCATGCCGTCCATGCCGAAGTCGGGGAATTGGATCAGCAGGCGTTTGTTGCGCAATGCGCCGTCGACGCGGTCGTACACCCACACTTTGCGCGACATGCTTTCGTTGACGTAGAGATGCTTGCCGTCGGGGCTGACGTCCAGCCCGTTGGGCGTGGTCATGCCGGCTTCCAGTAATTGCACGACGCCCTCGCGACTGATCTGCCACAGGCGCCCGCTGTTGTCCTTCCAGTTCGGGTCGCTTGCATAGAAACTGCCATCGGGTGCGAGTGCCAGATCGTTGGGGCCATCGGCGTCGGGCAGCGCGGCGAAGGTGCTCACTGCGCGCGTTTGCATGTTCACGCGCAGAATTTTATGGCCGGTGTAATCGGCCACATACATCACGCCGTCGCGGAAGCGGATGCCATTACCGGTGCTGCCTTCGGGCAAGGTCACAAAGACCTCGGCTTTTGCGCTGCCATCGGCGTGCAAGACGATGCGTGCGATGGTGCCGTCCTTGCCCAGATTCACCGCATAGAGCGCGCCATCTGGCCCGGCTGCTGGACCCTCGGCGTTATGTGTGAAGGCGCCATCGCCGATCAGGTCGCGCGCAACGAAGGGCGCATCGGCGGCAATCGCCAGCGAGCTGGACAACAGCAATGCCAAGGGAAGGAAACGACGGCGTGCGACAGCGATCATGCGGCATGCTCCGGATGGGATCGTTGGCAGTGTGCCAGAACGTGCGCAGCGACCATGGCGGTGATCATGCACGATCAAGTAAGGTGCCCGGGCAGCATTGGCCGACGGCGACCAGTTTCACGATGGCGCCCACCTTCGGGTGGCGCGATCGGGACGCGGTGCGGCATGTATCCGCTGGCACTCCGGTTTGGGTGCGTCGTCGTCAGATGACGATTGCGCGCGCTGGCTGTGTCAGCCGCTCTCATCTTGCGAAGGAGGTTTGCATGTCCGTGGAATCGATCACACGTCGCCGTTTGCTCGCCGCTTTCGGCAGTGCAGGCATTCTGCTTGCTGCGCCTGGCTGGGCATTGCCGAAGAAAAAGCCGGGCAAGCCGCTCAATGTGGCGTTGGCCGGCCTGGGCAGTTATGCCAGCGAACAACTCGCGCCGGGTCTGGCATTGACCAAACATTGCAAACTGGCCGGCATCGTCACCGGCACTCCCTCGAAGATTCCGCAGTGGCAGGCCAAGTACGGCATCGCCGATCGCAACGTCTACAACTACGAGAACTTCGATCGCATCGCCGACAACGACGAGATCGACGTGGTGTACATCGTCACGCCAACCCATCTGCATGCGCCGCTGACCTTGCGCGCCGCGGCGGCCGGCAAGCATGTGTGGTGCGAAAAGCCGATGGCGATGCATGCCGGCGAATGCGAGGCCATGATCAAGGCCTGCAAGCGCAACAAGGTGGCATTGACGATCGGCTACCGCATGCAGCACGAGCCCAATACGCGTCGCCTGATTGCGATGGCTGGCGAAAAGCCGTTCGGCGCGATGCAGCGTGTGCGTGCCGAGGCCGGTTACAACGGTTATCACGATGCGACCAAGGCCGATCGTCCGTGGCGGTTGCGTTCGCAATTCGGCGGCGGTGCGATGTACGACATGGGTGTGTATCCGCTCAATGCCGCTCGCTACACGGTGGGCACCGAACCACTTGCGGTGACGGCCAAGCGCTGGACCGATCGTCCCGACCTATTCGACGAAGTCGACGAGCATATGGACTTCACCCTGGAATTCCCCAATGCGGTGCGCGCCGAGTGCAAGACCAGCTTCGGCAAAAACATGAATGTGCTGCGCGCCGAGTGCGAGCGCGGTTGGTACGAGCTGTCGCCGTTCCAGAGCTATCAGGGCGTGACCGGCAAGGCCAGCGACGGACGCGTGTTCGACGCCAAGGTGCCGCACCAGCAGGCGTTGCAAATGGATGAAGACGCACTGGCGATCATCAACGGCACGCCGCTGCGTGCGCCCGGTGAAGAAGGCCTGCGCGACATCCGCATCGTCGATGCGATCTACCGCTCGGCACGCGAGGGCAGCAAGCGGATCGTGCTGTGATCGCGCCTCGCTTCGTCAATCGACGGGGCAGGCCCGCCTGAGCCAAGCGAGCAGGCTGGCGCGCACCAGCCTGCCACGATGACGTACCACAGGCCGTGCAGTCCACTAACGGAGCGGCTGCCAGCAATCACGCCGGACTGCCAACACTGCGACTGCGCGCGGGTGAAACATCACATCAAGCCACGCGAATGCTCACCAGCGCCCAAAGCAATGACGCCACCAATCCCCCGCTTTTACGAATCCCCCATCCCGAATCCCCAATCCCAGCTCTCAGCCCCGCATCGCCAGCACCGTGATCTCTTCGCGATCGTGATACAGCTGCTTGGCGCGCACGATCAGCGATTTCTCGGACTGTTGCTCGAACAGATCCAGACACAGGCGGGTTTCGTCCCAGCGCTTTTTCATCGGCAGCTTGAGGTTGAAGATAGTGTTGCGGCACCAGCCTTCGCGGATCCAGGTGGCCATGCGTTCGGCGACGCGACGCGGTTGTTCGACCATGTCGCAGACCATCCAGTCCAGCGGCTGCGCAGGCTTCCAATGAAACCCGTCGGCGCGCAGATGCTCGACCAGACCGGTTTCCAGGACATGCTCGCGTAACGGGCCGTTGTCGACGCTGGTGACATGCACGTGCTGGCGCGTGAGCACCCACGTCCAGCCGCCAGGCGCCGCGCCCAGATCGGCCGCGCGCATACCTGGCTTGACCAGTGCTTCGCGTTCTTCGGGTGTGAGCAGGGTGAGCAGTGCTTCGTCGAGTTTGAGCGCCGAGCGCGATGGCGCCTCTGGCAACAGTTTCAAACGTGGGATGCCCAGCGGCCACGGCGCACTGTCGGCGCTGTCGGCCACCGCCAGCAGGGCGTGGTCGCCATCGAGAAAGCAGATGTGCAGGCGTGCCTGGCGCGGCTGCGGTTTGTCGGTGAGTAGGCCGGCCTTGCGCAAGGCCGGACGCAGCGCATTGCCGAAGCTGCGTGCCAGCCCTGCCAGCGGCTTGCCCGCGTCCGAATCCGGGTGTTCCACCCATAGATCGCCGAAGCGCTGCTGCCCTTCCAGTGCGGCCAGGATCGGCGTGATGCGGTCCTTGGGGTCGATGCCTTTCAGCTCGGCAATGACCACCAGCTTCTGCCGCGCGAAGATCAACTCGCGCCAGTGCAGCTTGGCGGCCAGTTGTGCGGCCTCATCGCAGACGAACAGCACATAGCCATCGTTGCGTTGCGTGCGCGCATAGCCGGCGATGCCGACGAATGCGGCGCGTGCGCTCAACTCGGCAGCCAGCTCCGGCTCAAAGCCTTGGCGGCAATAACACAGCAGGCCGCTCATCGCAGTGCCTGGCGTGCTTGATCGAGGCGTTCGAGATCAATAATGGTCACCGCCGCCCTCGCCGTAGTTACGCAGCACGGTGCAGGCCTGGTCGCGATGCACGTCGCGCACCACCTCGATGCCGCGGCGGGTGAGTTCGCCCACCCAATCGGCGGGCAGCGGGCCTTCGTCGAATTCGGTCAATGCCATCACGTCTTCGGCGCGTGCGCCGATCAGCAGGCGATCGATGCCGGCCCACACCGTGGCGCCGTAGCACTGGCAGCACGGCTGCGCAGAGGTGGCCAGTGTCACCGGCGACAGCACGTCGTTCAGGCGCGGGGTCTGCAGGCGCTGTTGCGCGAGCATGTAGGCCATGTTTTCGGCATGCGCCAGCGAGGTGGTCTGCGGCACCACGCGGTTCACTGCCGCAGCGATGATGCGGTGATCCGGGCCGAACACGACCGCGCCGAATGGGCCGCCGCTGCGTTCCTGCACGTTCATCCGCGACAGCTCGATCGCCAGCGCCACCTTGTCGGCGTCGCTGGGATAGGCACGGCTGTCGTCGACATGCGCGTGGATCCAATCGGGCAGCGTGAGGTGGACTTGCGCGTAAAGCATCAGTGGACCATTTCGGTAGAGGGGGGAGCGGGGCGCAGTGTATCGGCCTGGGCGTCCTTTGCGGCACATTGCCCGGCCACGCACTGGCAGGCGCTGATCTCGCGGAATCCGCACACGCTCATCATGCCGCTGGCCTGGCACTGCGCCATCACGCCTTTGGGGTCGGTGGCGCTGTCGACGTTGACGCAGGCGGGAAATGCGCCACAGCAGTTGCCGACGTTCTTCACCGTGCAATCGGCATCGGTGCGGCAGGTGGTGGTGACGGTGATCGGCTTGCCGGTTGCCGGCCCGCTTGCCGAGCCGGTGGCCGGAGGCGGCGTGGTTGTATCGGTTGGTGGTGCGGCCACGCAGCCGATCGAAACAAGGCAGCCCAGCAGCAATATCGTGCTCAGGCACCAGGACAAAGGACGGGACATGCGGCCGCTCCGATCAGGACATGTGAGCTGCCATGGTAAGCCCCTGATGTGCGGAGTGTGGCGAGACTTGGGTCAGTGACGGCTGCTTTGCCTGGTCTAGTTCGGGCAACTGGTGACGGAGCACTTGTGGAATTGCGGAGAGATCGGTCGTAGAGCGTCTGATCTACGGCTTGGTTGCAGGGCCCTTGCCCGCCCACCATCGCGGGACACGCCGCAAGTACGTCCGTGTAGGCTCTTACGCGGCATCCATGCCGCGTAAGGTCCCGCGACGGTGGGCGGGCAAGGACCAGTCGAGATGGTCGGTGTGCAGGGTTTTCAATAAAACAGCCGGCAAACTTTCTGGTGCGGTGTCCTCGCCGATTGCGGGACCGTGTGGCGGCATGGATGCCGCCACCGAGCCTCCACGGACGGATTTACGGCGTGTCCCGCGAGCGGCGAGGGCACCGCGCACTCGTGCATGCTTCAGGCCTTACGGCGGTTTGGTCGTGTCCGTAGTAGCGATTTATCACCAGCTGATCTTGTGCAGACAATGAGGCCGGGTAATCCGTCTCAGTGGAGTCCATTGCGGTTCATCACGCATTGCAAGCCGACTGTGTCATTTCGCTTCCGCATGCAGCGCCGCGCACCACAACACGCCGACCAATAAACAGGTAATAGCGGCGAGCTCCAGCGGCGTGGGTAGGCGCATTTCCCAGGCAAAGCCGTACAGCAGCGCAAAGATCGTTTCGAACACGATCATCTGGCCGACCAGGGTCAGTGGCAATACCCGGCTGGCCCGGTTCCACAATGCGTTGCCGATCACCGAGGCCAGGATGCCCAGCAACAGCGAGATGCCCCAGAAACTCGCCCATTCGATCGGCGCGTGCGTCGCGCTGCCAATCAGCGCGGCCGGCGCCAGCACCAGCGCCAGTGCACCGGTGACCACGCCGGTCAGCAGCGACCAATCGCCGCCGGACAGGTCCGGGCGCCGCCGCAGCCAGCGCGCATTGACGATCGAATAGGCCGACCACGATGCCAACGCACCGAATGCGCACAGCAGGCCGGCAATGCGGGTGGCGCGATCGCTGGCGTGCTGGCCGGAATCGTGTTGCAAGGTGTCCAGTGCGACCAGCGCCACGCCAATGACGCACAACAGGCACGGCGCAGCCAGGCGCCGCAATTGCACTGCGCCGGCGGCCCGCGTGCCGATCACGGTGACCACCACCGGCAACAGGCCGATGATCAGCGCGGTGGCCGCACTGCCGGCCCACTGCACTGCGCTGCCGAGCAGCACGTAATAGATCAGATTGCCCAACAAGCTCAGACGCACCAGCGCCCACCATTCGGCGCGCCCCATCCGTGCAGCGGTCTGGCGTGCGCGCGGTGCCAGCACCAACGCCGCCACTGCGCCATACGACAGATAGCGTGCCACGGCCAGTTGCAACGGCGTAAATGCCGCCAGCAATTGCGGTGCCAGAAACACCAATCCCCACAGCGCGCCTGCACCGATCCCGCAGGCGACACCCACCATCAAGCGCTCACGCATCGTGCTGCTCCTTTATGCCGTGCAGCATGCAATGAAGTGCTGCACGCAGGCTCCATTGCGCTTGTTCAATTGTTCATTAGCTCAGAAGACAACGCTCTGAGGTGGTGTCACGTGGGGTGCGTGACGCGCGTGGCAGCCATCAACGCGCCGCTAACCGGATGCCACGCGTCACTGCGACTGTCATTGCCGCAGCCGCACCGGATGGCTGCCATCCGGTGCGGAGTTGACTCACTTGGCCCAGGTGTCGCGCAGGGTCACGCTGCGATTGAACACCGGCGTGGCGGCACCGTGGTCACGGCGATCGGCAACGAAGTAGCCGGTACGCTCGAACTGGAAAGACTGCTCGGGCGCAGCCTGCGCGGCGCTCGGCTCCACATAGCCGCGCACGCTGCGCTTGGACTCGGGGTTGAGATAGTCGCGGTAGGTCTTGCCTTCGGATTCGTCGTCGGGCTTTTCGACCGAGAACAGACGGTCGTACAGACGGATTTCCGCTTCCACCGCATGCGCGGCGCTGACCCAGTGGATGGTGCCCTTGATCTTGCGGTTGGCGCCTTCCATGCCCGGACGCGATTCCGGATCCAGCCAGCCACGCAGCTCCACGATCTCGCCAGCAGCGTCCTTGATCACCTCGTCCACGCGCGCAATGCCGGCACCGCGCAGGCGGACTTCGCCGCCCGGCACCAGACGCTTCCAACCCTTGGGCGGCACTTCGGCAAAGTCCTCGCGCTCGATCCACAGCTCACGCGAGAACGGCACCTCGCGCGTGCCGAAGCTCTCGTCCTTGGGGTGGTTGGAAAAGGTCAGCGTCTCGGTGTGGCCTTCCGGCAGATTGCTCAGCACCAGCTTGATCGGGTCGATCACCGCCATGCGGCGCGCGGCGGCCGTATCCAGATCCTCGCGCAGGCAGCCCTCCAGCACCGAGAAATCGATCAGCGAATTCTGCTTGCTGATGCCGACCCGATCCACAAACAGGCGCATCGCCGCCGGCGTGTAGCCGCGTCGACGCAGGCCCTGCAGCGTGTACATGCGCGGGTCGTCCCAGCCGTCCACCAGCTGTTCTTCCACCAGCGCGGTGAGCTTGCGCTTGCTCATTACCGTGTAATTGATGTTGAGGCGCGAAAATTCGATCTGGCGCGGCTTGGCGGCCTCGCGCGGCAGGCCCTTGTCCAGCAGCGGCTGCAGCAACTCCGGATGCGCGGCCAGATCCACCTTGTCAACGCACCAGTCGTACAACGGGCGGTGGTCTTCGAATTCCAGCGTGCACAGCGAATGGGTGATGCCTTCCACCGCATCGCCCAGCGAATGTGCGAAGTCGTACATCGGGTAGATCGGCCATGCGTTGCCGGTGTTCTGGTGCTCGACATGCTTGATGCGGTACAGCGCCGGATCGCGCAGGTTGATGTTGCCGCTGCCCATGTCGATCTTGGCGCGCAGCGTGCGTGCGCCATCGGGGAATTCGCCGGCGCGCATGCGCCGAAACAGGTCCAGGTTTTCCTCGACGCTGCGCTCGCGGAACGGCGAATTGCGGCCGGGCTCGGTCAGCGTGCCGCGGTATTCGCGCACCTGCTCGGCGGACAGATCGCAGACGAAGGCATGGCCGTCGCGGATCAGTTTTTCCGCAGCCAGGTAATACACCTCGAAGTAGTCCGACGCGTGGCGCAGCTGCGCCCATTCGAAGCCCAGCCAGCGCACGTCGTCCTGGATGGCGACCACGAACTCGGGGTCTTCCTTGGCCGGGTTGGTGTCGTCCAGGCGCAGATTGCACAGCCCGCCGAACTCGGCCGCCAGGCCAAAATCCAGGCAGATCGCCTTGGCGTGGCCGATATGCAGGTAGCCGTTGGGCTCGGGCGGGAAGCGGGTGCGGATGACCGTGTGCTTGCCGCTGGCCAGATCCTCGCGGACGATCTGGCGGATGAAGTCTTTCTTCTCCGCCGGGGCGGTGGCGTCGGTGGCTAGGGTCTCGGACATGCGCGCATCAGCAATAGGTAAACCACAAGTTTAGGCGGTGGCACCGGTTTAGGGGTAGGACGCGTGTCGGTAGCCGGGCAGTTTGCGGCGATCGCGCGCCTTCGTTACCTGCGGGCAATCACCGGGCTGGCAAGGGCTCCGTGTGGTCGACCCCATGCAGGACCAACTGCATTGGCGAGCGATAACCAGGCTGGCCGTCATCGCCGCCGACGCGTACGCTGCGCCGATCCTTCGGAGTGCCCCACGCATGCCATTGCCCCGCCTGGTGATCGGCGACAAGACCCTGTCCTCCTGGTCGCTGCGCCCGTGGCTGTTGCTGCGGCACTTCCAGGTGCCGTTCGAGGAAATCGCACTGCCGCTGAATACGCCCGAGTTCCAGGCCCGCATCGCCGGCTATTCGCCGACCCGGCAGGTGCCGGTGCTGTGGGACGGCACCCTGCATGTCTGGGATTCGCTGGCGATCTGCGAATACGTCAACGAGCGCTGGCTCGCCGGGCGCGGTTGGCCGGCCGACCTGGCCGTGCGGGCGCAGGCGCGCGCCGCCGCCGCGGAAATGCATTCGGGCTTCGCCGCCCTGCGTACCCAACTGCCGATGGATCTGGCCCGCGCGCCCGGCCCCGCGCACTGGGACGCGGCCGCTGAGCGTGACATCACCCGCATCCAGGCGCTGTGGGCAAGCCTGCGCGCCGAGCATGGGCACGCAGGCCAGTACCTGTGCGGTGAGTTCGGCATTGTCGATGCCATGTTCGCCCCGGTCGCACTGCGCTTTGCCGGCTACGGCGTTCCGCTGTTCGAAGCCGCTGGCGACTATCTGGCCGCACTCGATGCATTGCCGGCACTGCGCGAGTGGAAGCAGGGCGCCGAGCGCGAACGTCTGGGGCATCATTGATCATGCAGATCGCGTATCGCGCCAGTCACATCATCGACGCGCATCTGGCCAAGCACGCGCTGGAAGATGCGGGCATCACCGCGTTTGTGTTCGGCGAGTCGCTATTGGGCGGCGCCGGCGAACTACCCGCATTCGGCGTACTGCAGGTCTGCGTGGCCGACCTGCATCTGAGTCAGGCGCAGGCGGTGCTGGCTCAGATCGGGTTGTGCGGCGAGGTTACGCGGGCGGTGTGATGTTCATGGCGGCAATCAGGACGTAGCGAGCGGTTGAGTAGTCGTTTTGTTAGCGACTCTTTCGAGTCGTGGTGTGGCTTAGATGCAGTCAAATGTCTAGGTCATGAGCCTAGGTGGTCGAGGGCGCGATGCCCCTCACCGCTAGCGGGACACGCCGTAAATCCGTCCCTGGAGGCTCGGTGGCGGCATCCATGCCGCCACACGGTCCCGCAAGCGGTGAGGGCACCGCGCCAGAGAGTCTGCTGGTTGCTTTTTTGAAAGCCATGCACACCGACACTCTCGACTGGCCCTTGCCGGCCCACCGTCGCGGGACCTTACGCGGCATGGATGCCGCGTAAGAGCCTACACGGACGTACTTGCGGCGTGTCCCGCGACGGTGGGCAGGCAAGGGCCCTGCAGCCAAGCCGCAGATCATCCGCTCTAAAAACCCAACTCTGCTGGCGCCACCCCGGCGGCGCAGCATCCGACGCGCAGACGCTACTACAAGGACGTACTTGCGGCGTGTCCCGCGACGGTCGGCGGGCAAGGGCCCTACAGCCAAGCCGCAGACCATCGGCTCTAAAAACTTAACTCTGCTGACGCCACCCCGGCGGCGCAGCATCAGGCGCAGCGAGGGCGCGCAGACGCTTGAACAGCACCGTAGTTTCGGCCACGTTCCAGACCCGCAGCGCGACCTCGAAGGTGTCCAGGGGCTTGGTCAAAAAATCCTTCGCGCCGAGGCCTAACGCACGGTGGCGCGCGCTGCGGCTGGGGTCGGCGGTGAGCACGATCACCGGCAAAAAGTGGCCGGGGTCGGACAGCCGCGCCAGTTGTTCCAGCAGCGCATAGCCATCCAGCTCGGGCATTTTCAGATCCAGCAAAATCAGGTCCGGCGCGAATGCAGACACCAGCCCCATCACCCGCAATGGGTCGGTGGTGGCGATCACCTGTTGGAAGCCTTCGCGCTGCAGCAGGTCTTCGAGCAACCGCACATTGGCCGGCTCGTCGTCGACGATGAGGATGCGGGAACCTAGGATTTCGTCGCGTGTCATGCCAGCAGCTCGTCGATCACAGTGAAGAATTCCGCCACATCAAGCGGTTTGGTCAGATACGCGCGTACGCCCTGATTGCCCACACGTGCCAATGTGGCAGTGGTGGCATCGGCGCTGATCACCACCACCGGCACCTCCGCAGTGGCCGGCTGGCTTTGCAACTCGCGCAGCAATTCTTCGCCGTTGCCGTCGCTCAAATGCAGATCCAGCAGGATCAGATCCGG
This sequence comes from Xanthomonas sp. NCPPB 2933, assembly GCF_056725225.1. Taxonomy (NCBI): domain Bacteria; kingdom Pseudomonadati; phylum Pseudomonadota; class Gammaproteobacteria; order Lysobacterales; family Lysobacteraceae; genus Xanthomonas; species Xanthomonas sp. NCPPB 2933. Next base: position 4,317,912 of record NZ_CM161518.1, on the reverse strand, counting down.
CAGGCCTTGCTGCAGCAGCTCGCGCGCCTGCGCCAGGCTGGCCGCTTCGAGCAGTTGCCACTGCGGGCGACGCTCGCTGAGGGTGCGGATCAAAGCCTGGTTGGATGGGTTGTCTTCGATGCTCAGCAACCGGCACACACCGCTGCCGGCGCTGCTCGGCGGCACGATGGTGCGCGCCGGTTCGCTACGTTGCGGGTCACCCTGCGGTAGCGCGATCCAGAAGCGCGCGCCATCGCGGCTGCTGTCCACGCCGATGCGCCCGCCCATTGCCTCGATCAGGCGCTTGCTCAACGCCAGGCCCAGGCCGGTGCCTTCCACCGCCGAACGCTCCGCACCCAGCCGCTCGAACGGCGTGAACAGGCGTTCGATCTGCGCCGGCGTGAGCCCCGCGCCCTGGTCGGCGACCGTGATCCGCACCTGCTCGCCATCCGGCTGCGCGCTCACCTGCACCTGGCCGCCGGTGCGATTGAACTTGACCGCGTTCGACAGCAGATTGAGCAGCACCTGACGCAGCCGCTGCGCATCGGCGCGCACTGTCCATGGCCCATCGATGGCGGCCGGTTGCAGCGCGATGCCGTGCTTGTCCGCGTCCGGCGCGATCAGGCCAAGGGCTTCGTGGACGGCGGCACGCACCGAGATCGGTTCCGGGCTCAGATCCAGCTGATCGGCTTCGATACGGGCGATATCCAGCAACTCGGTGATCAGCCCCAGCAGATGCCGGCCGGCACCGAGAATGTGTTGCAGATGGCGTCGGTGCGCAGGTTCGGGCAGATCCATTTCCAGCACCTGCGCGTAGCCCAGAATCGCATTGAGCGGCGTGCGCAATTCGTGGCTGCTGCGCGACAGGAATTCGGTCTTGGCGCGGTTGGCGGTTTCGGCCTCGCGACGTGCCAATTGCGCTTCGGCCGCGCGCGCGGCGAGCAGTTCGCTGGCCTGGGCCAGGCGCTGACCGACCTGGCCCAGTTCATCGCCTGCACGCGGCTGCGGTGCCAGCGGCAAGCCTTCGCCCAGCCGATCCGCATTGGCCGCCAACGTGCGCAAGCGCCCGGACAACGCCGATGCGAACCACGCCACCGCAAAGACCGCGCCCAGGCCACCGAGCATCGCCGCGCTCAAGGTGATGATGAGATTGCGCTGGCGCAGCCCCTGCGCCTTGGCGGTGCGCACCTGCAACTGCGCGGTTTCGTAGTTGCGCAGTTCGCGCAATTCGGCGCGCAGGATGTCGAGTTTGTACTTGCCGTCCCAGAGCTGGCGGATCTCTTCTTCGCGGCTCAGATCCGGTGCCAGCAAACGGCGCCAGCCCTGCATTTTTTCGGCAAATAACGGCTTGATGCGCGCAAACCGCTGCGCTTGCCCCGGGTCGGTGATGCGTTGCGACAGCCGCTCTGCCACGCGTTGCAAACGCGGTTCGGCATCGCGATACGGGGTGAGGAATTCATCGCGGCGCACCAGGCGATAACCGCGCACGCCGGCTGCAGTTTCTGCCAAGAGTGCGTGCGCTTCGTATAGATCGCTCAGCACTTCAAGGGTCTGCCGCACATCGTTTTCGGCGGCGATGTTCTGCCGTTCCACGCTGTAGATCGCCATCAGTGCGACCGCCAGCAGCAGCAGCGGCAAGGTCACCACCGCCAGGCTCTTGCGGGTGATCGGCCAATCGTTCCAACGCACCGCCAAAGCATTCATAGCGCGAGTCCGGCATGGACCGCGTACACCGCGGCCTGGGTGCGATCTTTTACCTCAAGTTTCTGCAGGATTCGCTCCACATGCACTTTTACCGTGCCGGGAGAAATCCCCAGTTCAGCTGCGAGCGTAGCGTTGGTGAGCCCGCGCGGGAGCAGCGAGAGCACCTGTTTCTCGCGTTTGCTCAGTGCGCTGAGGCGATCGTCCTGCACCGGTTTACGCCGGCGCGTGGCGAGCGGTTTGGCCGGTTCGGCCACCATTGCCGGCAGCAATAGCGCGAACGCCTGCAGCGCCTGCACATCGTCGTTGCCAGGTGCGGGGCGGCTGTCGTTCCAGGCAACGCACAGCATGCCGTGGGTGGTACCCAGCGCATGGATCTGTACCTTGGCTTCGCGCATATCGGCCGGGCGCGGTGGCATCAACCAGGTCGCCTCATGGCTGTCGCCGGCAGCGCTGGCGCCGGGCGGCAGTGCGCGGCCGCGGCTGGCGAGTACCTGCGCGCGCGGACCGCGTTGCGCGAGCACCGCGCCGTGTTCCAGGCCCAGCAACAGCAACACGCGTCCCAGCACCGCATCGCAGGCCTGCTCCGGGGTCTGTGCCTGCCGCAGCGCCACAGCGGTCTCCCAGAGCGCTTGCCAACGTGCGCTATCGGCGGCGTCGCGCCGTAGCGCAAGGCGCCAATCACCAGCATTGGTGGGGGTTTCCATGTTTTGCCTCTAGGCCGATCAGCATATTTGAGTATATGCCACTCGGCAGAATTTTCGAGGCCAGGCGATTTCGATACTGAGCCTGCCCGATGAGGCACCCCCATCAACTACACGGAGATTCCCCATGCGTCGCACCTTTATCTCTCTGGTTCTGGCTCTGGCTGCCACCCCGGCGCTGGCTGGCGGCGTGATGCACTACACCGACAAGGCCAAGCTGCCTGCCGATGGCGAAGAGCGCGAAGTGGCTGCGTTGTTCGACACCTGGAACGCGGCGCTGGCCACCGGCAACCCGCACAAGGTTGCCGATCTGTACGCACCGGACGGTGTGCTGCTGCCGACCGTCTCCAACGAAGTGCGCGCTTCGCGGGCGCAGATCGAAAAGTACTTCGAGATGTTCCTGACCAAGAAGCCGCAGGGCGTCGTCAACTACCGCACTGTGCGCGTACTCGATGAAGACAGCGCAGTTGATGCCGGTGTCTATACCTTCACGCTGACCGACAAGGACGGCAAGAAGAGCAAGGTGCAGGCGCGCTACACCTTCGTGTACGAAAAGCGCGACGACAAGTGGCTGATCATCAACCACCACAGCTCGGCGATGCCGGAAGTGGACACCGCCACTGCCTCGTTGACCAAGAAGTAACGCCGTATTGGCCGTAGTGGCTTGAAAGCCGCTACGGCCGGCGCCATCCAGCAGGCAACCCTTACACACGCGGGAGTTGCACCATGCTGGGAATCGGCGCCTTCAAGCAACGCATGCCACGTCCAGGCGAAGCACTACCGGGACGCGAGCAAGCGCTGCCGCTGCACAACACGCACCTGATCAACGGCCATCCGTTGCGCGGGGAGTTCACCGGCCTGGCCCAGGTGCAATTCGGGCTTGGCTGCTTCTGGGGCGCAGAACGCAAGTTCTGGAACGTGCCAGGGGTGTACAGCACGGCAGTGGGTTACGCCGGTGGCGAAACGCCCAATGCCACTTACGGCGAAGTGTGTTCAGGGCAGACCGGCCACACCGAGGCGGTGCTGGTGGTCTATGACGCACAGGCGGTGTCGTTTGCGCAATTGCTGCGCACCTTCTGGGAAAGCCACGACCCCACCCAGGGCATGCAGCAAGGCAACGACGTCGGCACGCAATACCGCTCGGCGATCTATTGCACGACACAGGAGCAATACGACGCTGCGCTGGCCAGCCGCGATGCGTACCAGCAACAACTGGACGCAGCCGGGTATGGCGCAATCACCACGGAGATCCGTTTCCCGGCACCTACGTTCTATTACGCCGAAGACGATCACCAGCAATATCTCGCCAAACATCCCAATGGTTATTGCGGGCTTGGCGGAACGGGAGTGAGCTGCCCGATCGGGCTGGATGCCTGACGGAAAGGCGGGTCGGATTGAGCGCTGTCATCCATTGTGGTGACGTGCCGATGGCCAACAGTGACCGGCAGCGTTATCACGATCAGGCAGCGCATGGGAGTGCATGCCAGGCAACTTGAATGGCTACGTTGGAGACAACGTGGCCATCTTTTTTTGCGGCGGTCGCAAGGCAATGTCTGCGACGCGGCGGGGAGCAGCGATGCAATGCGTGCAGACAATCAGCTGTGCCGGTTCAGATCCGCCGGCTCACATCTTCCAGGTCAGACGAACTCACCGGCGAACATGCCGCGCAGCTGCGAGAGCATGTCGGTGCGTTCCGGATGCAGCAGTCGCATGCAGGCCAGCGCGAAACCGACCGGGCTGGTGCCGGGCGCGGTGATCACGCCGTCGGCAGCGACGACTTTTTCGTGGCGATAGTGTGCAGCGCCTGCATAAGGCACCACGTGTTCCTGCAGAAAGGCCAACGTGTTGCTGGTATGCGCGCGGTCGTCGAGCAAACCGGCATAGGCCAATGCGATGGTGGCGCCGCAGATTGCAGCGACCGGGCGCTGCTGTTGCACGCGTTCCACCAACAGGCCGCTCAATCCGGGAATCTCGCCGGCCTGCCAGCGTTCGCTGCCGGGCAGGATCCAGAGATCGGCCTCCAGCGGTGCCAGATCGGAAAGCGCGAAGTCCGGTGTGATGCGCAAGCCGCCAATCGACTGCACCGGCTGGCCGTCGATACTGGCGATGGCAACCTGGTCGCCGAACCATTCACGCGCCGCCGGCAGTACGACGCCGATTTCCCAATCGGCCACGCCGTCGACCATCACCACTGCAATGTTTGCCATTGTCCGCTACGCCAGTTGAGGAATCCGGATTCTAGGCAGTGCGCGCGCGGCGGTTGTAAGCGTTGTGTGGAGGATGGCGCTGAACGAAATCCCAGAAACGACAACGCCCGCAGGCTGATAAGCCGCGAGCGTTGGCGTCACACAACCGTGATAGGCAATCAGCCGGCGAGTTTGTCGGCGATGGTCTTGCGCAGCGCCTGCAGATCCTTGGCAAAGGTGTCGATGCCGCTGGCCAGCTTGTCGGTGGCCATCGGGTCGGCGGCCAGATCGGTGGCGAAGCTGTCGCTGTCGATCGGGGTGATCTGTGCGTTGTCTGCTTGCGCAGGGGAGAGCTTGCGCGGCAACTCGCCGTGTTCGGCGTCGAGCTTTTCCAACAGCTCTGGCGAGATGGTCAAACGATCGCAACCGGCCAGCGCTTCGATCTGCGCGGTGGAGCGGAACGAAGCGCCCATCACCACCGTGGACGAACCACGCTGTTTGAATTCGTTGTACACCGTGCGCACGAACACCACGCCCGGATCTTCGTCGATGCTGGCCGGGGTCTGCCCTTGGGCGACGTAGTAATCCAGGATGCGGCCAACGAACGGCGAAATCAGGAACACGCCGGCTTCTGCGCAGGCAAGCGCCTGCGAGCGGTTGAAGATCAACGTGAGGTTGCAGTCGATGCCTTCCAGCTGCAACTGGCGGGCCGCTTCGATGCCTTCCCAGGTCGCTGCGATCTTGATCAGGATCTTGTCTTTGGACACGCCGCGCTCGGCATACATCGCGATGAACTTGCGCGCCTTGGCGATGGTGGCTTGGGTGTCGTGCGCCAGGTCGGCATCGACCTCGGTGGAGACGCGGCCTGGCACCAATTCGGACAGTTTGGTGCCCACGCCGACGGTGAGACGGTCGGCGACTTCGTTGACGGTGGCCGTGCGATCTTCGCCGCCGTGTTCGCGGCCCCAGGCCAGTTCCTGCTCGATCAACTCCGCATAGACCGGCAGGTCCAGCGCTTTTTTGACCAGCGTGGGATTGGTGGTGCAGTCGACCGGCTTCAGGCGCTTGATGGCGTCGTAGTCGCCGGTGTCGGCAACGACGACAGACAGCTCACGCAGTTGAGCAAGCTTGGACGGGGATGCAGTCATGCGGGTTCTCTCGAATCGTGGACGGGTCGTGGATAGGACGCAGCGCGTTACGTTAGCGCGCTCAGCGTTGTAAGTCGTCGGCCAATGCATGTTGGTCGTGCACGGCAGTCACACGCAGGCGCAGGTCGCGTCCGTCTGGCGTGCGCCAGTCGATGCTCTGGCCGACCGACAGGCCAAGCAGCGCACTGCCAACCGGCGCGAGCACCGAAATGCGGCCGTGCTGTACATCGGCCTCGTGCGGATACACCAGGGTGAGCGTATGTCGTTCGCCATGCAGCTCATCTTCGCAGTCGATGCGGGAGTACATGGTGACGACATCGCCGGGAATCTGATCGGCTGGCACAACGCGTGCGCGGCCCAGTTCGTCGCTCAGCGCAGTGGCGGCGGGATGCTTGTTGAATGCGGGCGAATCGAGCAATGCCTCGAGACGGGCGAGGTCATGGCTGGAAACAAGAATGGACGGCGGCAAGCCGCTGTGGTGTTGCGAAGGCATGGCAATCTCCTGACGACGACGGCTCGCCAACACGGTGAGCGTCATCTACAAGATGAGGGCGCCGTTGGTCGATCGCAATGCGCGGCCAGGTAGCGCAAGCCATAGTGCTTGCTGAGTGAGGCAGACGCGGTTTTTGCGAATTGCAGGCATTGGCCAAAGGGTCAGGCAAGCACGCCAATGCGTCAGCCGCGGTCGCAAGCAACAAGGTTGAAGTCTGCCGCATGCCCATGACGCGGAGGCCGCCGTGCGCGTTCAGATGCCTTGCGCAGTAACCAAAAGCTAAACAAAAAACGACGCTCGCGCGTCGCTTATGTCCGGTGGCAGGTGAGAAAGCATCGTGCGAAGCGACCGCAGCCGTGAAACAATTTTCCGAATCCCGAATCCCGAATCCCGAATCCCGAATCCCGAATCCCGAATCCCAAATCCCAAATCCCAAATCCCAAATCCTCAGGCAGCGACCGCCTTGGGGCCGGTGGTCGGCTGGTCCAGGGTAAACAGGCTTTCAGGCAATTCCTTGAACAGCTGCGACAGCTGCTCCAGAAACGCGGTCATAGCCGAACTGCGGCGCCAGACCATTGCGATACGCCGGCTGGGCTGCTTGTCTTCGCGGAAGCGGATCAGGCGGATGTTTTCCGAACGTGCCACCGGCGGTTTGACTGCCAATAGCGGCAACAAGGTGACGCCCACATTGGCGGCCACCATCTGGCGCAGGGTTTCCAGGCTGGTGGCCTGGAACTCGGATTTTTCCAGCGCGCCGGCCAGATGGCACACGTCCAGGGCCTGTTCGCGCAGGCAATGGCCATCTTCCAGCAACAACAGGCGCTGCTCGGACAAGTCGTCCAGCGTCATGCTGTCGTGGCGCGTCAGCGGATGGCCTTCCGGCACCGCCAGCACGAAGGGTTCTTCGAACAGGAATTCTGCGTGCAGCTGATCGTCCTGCACTGGCAGCGCGAGTAGCGCGGCATCCAGCCGCCCTTCGCGCAACTGATGGATGAGCTGGTCGCTTTTTTCTTCGATCAGCAGCAGTTCCAGGCGTGGAAAACGCTGGCGAATGCCCGGTACCACATGCGGCAACAGATACGGTGCCAGCGTGGGAAAAATGCCCAGCCGCACGGTACCCGCTTCCGGGTCCTGACTACGTCGTGCGGCTTCCTTCATCTGTTCCACTTCGGCCACGATGCTGCGCGCGCGCACCGCGGCTTCACGGCCGGCAGGCGTCAACATCACCTTCCGCGGCGCGCGCTCCACCAACGAGACGCCGAGCTCGTCTTCGAGTTTCTTGATCTGGGTGGACAGGGTTGGCTGACTGACGAAACACGCCGTTGCAGCACGACCAAAATGCTTGTGGTCGGCCAGGGCTACCAGATACTTCAGGTCACGCAGATTCATGTGCAGCAGCCCTTGTTGCGTTGACGGGAAACGACGTGAGCACTTGGCGAGCTTAACGCCTGGGCGGTGCCGGGCGCTGTGTTGTGGGCGGTTATGCGGCCTCAGCCACAACCTCGGCGCTGACCGGTGCACTGGAGCGGATCAGGTAATCGAACGCGCTCAGTGCAGCCTTGGAACCTTCGCCCATCGCGATCACGATCTGCTTGTACGGCACCGTGGTGGCGTCGCCGGCAGCGAACACGCCGGGGAGATTGGTCTGGCCACGGTCGTCGACGATGATCTCGCCGCGCGGCGACAACGCCACCGCACCCTTGAGGAACTCGGTATTGGGCAGCAAGCCGATCTGCACGAACACGCCTTCCAGGTCGACATGCTGGATGTCGCCGCCGGTACGGTCCTTGTAGACCAGGCCGGTGACCTTCTGCCCATCGCCCAGCACTTCGGTGGTCTGCGCGCTGGTGATGATGCGCACGTTGTGCAGGCTGCGCAGCTTGCGTTGCAGCACTTCGTCGGCGCGCAGCTTGTCGTCGTATTCCACCAGCGTGACATGCGCCACGATGCCGGCCAGATCGATCGCGGCCTCGACACCCGAATTGCCGCCACCGATCACCGCCACGCGCTTGCCCTTGAACAGCGGGCCATCGCAATGCGGGCAATAGGCCACGCCCTTGTTCTTGTACTGATCTTCGCCCGGCACGTTCATCTGCCTCCAGCGTGCCCCGGTGGACAGGATCACGGTCTTGCTCTTGAGCGAGGCGCCATTGGCCAGCTTGATTTCGATCAGGCCATCGGCACCGGCCGGAATCACCTGCTCGGCACGCTGCAGATTCATGATGTCCACGTCGTACTGACGCACGTGCTGCTCGAGCGCGGCGGCCATCTTCGGGCCTTCGGTTTCCGGCACCGAGATGAAGTTTTCGATCGACATGGTGTCCAGCACCTGGCCACCGAAACGCTCGGCGGCCACGCCGGTGCGGATGCCCTTGCGTGCGGCATACACCGCCGCTGCCGAACCGGCCGGGCCACCGCCGATCACCAGCACGTCGAAGGCGTCCTTGGCCGCAATCTTGACCGCGTCGCGCTTTGCAGCGTTGGTGTCGAGCTTGGCGACGATCTGCTCCAGCGTCATGCGGCCCTGGTCGAACAATTCGCCGTTCAAGTAGACGGTGGGCACCGACATGATCTGGCGGGTTTCGACTTCTTCCTGGAACAGCGAGCCGTCGATGGCGACGTGCTTGATTCGCGGGTTGAGCACGGCAGCAAGATTCAGCGCCTGCACCACGTCCGGGCAGTTCTGGCACGACAGCGAGAAATAGGTTTCGAACTGGTAGTCGCCATCCAGGTGCTGCACCTGCTCGATCAGCTCGGCGGTGGCCTTGGAGGGGTGACCGCCGACCTGCAGCAGCGCCAGCACCAGCGAGGTGAACTCGTGGCCCATCGGCAGGCCGGCGAAGCGCAGCGAGATGTCCTGGCCAGGCGTGGTCAGCGCGAACGACGGCTTGCGCTGGTTGTCGTCGCGGTGGATGTCCAGGCTGATCTTGTCCGACAGCAGCACCAGGTCTTCGAGCAGGTCGAGCATCTCGCGCGAGCCGGCGCTCTCGTCGATCGAGGCATTGATCTGAATCGGCCGCGTGACCCGTTCCAGGTAGGCGGTCAGCTGGGTCTTGAGGTTGGCATCCAACATGGAAAACTCCTGGGAATGGGCAAGGGGAGGGCGTGGCGTCGCTGCGATGAGGCAGGTCGCCGGGGAGGAGGGGATGAACCGCAGCCGGCGCAATGCTCGGGAATGCGTGCTGGCGATGGCTGGCGGGCAGCCCGGCACCGGCTCCGGTTCACCCCCGGCCCATCGCTGGGCCGGAGATGTCCCTCCGGCCTGGCGACAGGCCGAAGGGGTGCGTCGACTTAGATCTTGCCGACCAGGTCCAGCGACGGAGCCAGGGTCTTGGCGCCTTCCTTCCACTTGGCCGGGCAGACCTGGCCAGGGTTGTTGGCGACGAACTGGGCAGCGGTCAGCTTGCGCAGCGTCTCGGTGACGTCGCGGGCAATCGAGTTGTCGTGGATTTCCAGCGTCTTGATCACGCCTTCCGGGTTGATGATGAAGGTGCCGCGCAGGGCCAGGCCTTCTTCTTCGATGTGCACGCCAAACGCGCGGGTCAGCTGGTGGGTCGGGTCGCCGATCAGCGGGAACTGCGACTTGCCGACGGCCGGCGAGGTCTCGTGCCACACCTTGTGCGAGAAGTGCGTGTCGGTGGTGACGATGTACACCTCGGCACCGGCCTTCTGGAACGCAGGATAGTTGTCGGCGGCGTCTTCCACTTCGGTCGGGCAATTGAAGGTGAAGGCGGCCGGCATGAAGATCAGCACTGACCACTTGCCCTTCAGGCTGGCTTCGGTGACTTCGATGAAATTGCCGTTGTGGTACGCATTCGCCTTGAACGGCTTGACCTGGGTGTTGATGAGAGACATTGAGTTTCCTCGAGCGATGAAAGGGGGGCGGGGGATGGAACAGCCGCCATGGTAGGTAGGATCGATAGATTTCTCAAATCGATTAATGGGATTGCATAGATAGGCTGTGGCTATCGACTTTGCAGGCTGTCTCTGCCGCTGCAGGGGGCCATTCCATCTCCGATAATGGTCAGCCGATGTTTCGCAGGAGTGAATGATCCGTATGAGCGACGACCCAGCCGGCCTTGCTGCAGACCAGCTGCTGCGGCGGGCAGCCGAGCGGATCGAGCGCAGCGATGCCGAACCGTTGCTGCTGCATGCGCTGGGGCGCGACCGCGCCTGGTTGTTTGCGCATGGCCGCGATCCGGTTGCGGATGCTGTCGCGCAGGCGTTCGAGGCGCTGGTGCAGCGGCGTCAGGCCGGCGAACCGGTCGCGTATCTGACTGGTACGCGTGGATTCTGGACGCTGGATCTGGCGGTCTCGACTGCCACCTTGATCCCGCGCGCCGATACCGAGGCGCTGGTCGAGCTCGCCCTTGAGCGGTTCGACAACATGCCAGGCCGCTGCGCCGCCGATCTGGGCACCGGGAGCGGCGCGATCGCACTGGCCATCGCCAGTGAGCGGCCACACGCCCAGGTGATCGCCACCGATGCCAGTGCCGCAGCGCTTGCTGTCGCCCAGCAGAACGCCAGCCGCCATCAGCTACGCAATGTCGAATGCCGGCTGGGTCACTGGTTTGCACCGCTGGCGGGTGAGCGCTTCGATCTGATCGCCAGCAACCCGCCGTATATCGCAGCGCACGATCCGCATCTGAGTGAAGGCGATCTGCGCCACGAGCCGGCCAGCGCGCTCGCCTCCGGCCCCGATGGACTGGACGACATCCGGCTGATCGTCGCCGATGCGCCCATGCATCTGTTGCCGGGCGGATGGCTGCTGCTCGAACACGGCTGGGACCAGGGCACGGCGGTGGCCGACCTGCTGCGCGCGCGCGGTTTCGAGGCGGTGGCGACGCATCAGGATCTGGAGCAGCGCGATCGGGTGACGTTGGGGCGCTGGGCGCACGCTGCGGTCTAAGCGTGCGCCAATCGCGTTGTGCGTGTCGTCGGTTGCCCGTGGGCATGCGCCGGCTGCCGATACACTAGCGGTTTCCCGCAGGACCGACGCATGCGCACGCTCTATCCCGAGATCACGCCGTACGACCACGGCACCCTCCAGGTCGACGACCGCCACACGCTGTATTTCGAGCAGTGCGGCAACCCGCAGGGCAAGCCGGTGGTGATGCTGCACGGCGGCCCCGGCGGCGGTTGCAACACCAAGATGCGGCGCTTTCACGACCCGGCCAAGTACCGCATCGTGCTGTTCGATCAGCGTGGCGCCGGCCGCTCGACCCCGCATGCCGATCTGGTCGACAACACCACCTGGGATCTGGTCGCCGATATCGAGCGCTTGCGCGAACACCTGGGCATCGCGCGCTGGCAGGTGTTCGGTGGCAGCTGGGGCTCGACGCTGGCACTGGCCTACGCGCAGACCCACCCGCAGCAGGTCACCGAGCTGGTGCTGCGCGGCATCTTCCTGCTGCGTCGGTTCGAGCTGGAATGGTTCTATCAGCAAGGTGCCAGCCGGCTGTTTCCGGATGCCTGGGAGCATTACGTCAATGCGATTCCGCCGGTGGAACGCGCCGATCTGATGTCCGCCTTTCATCGCCGGCTCACCAGCGACGACGAAGCCACGCGCCTGGCCGCAGCCAAGGCGTGGAGCGTGTGGGAAGGCGCCACCAGCTTCCTGCATGTGGACGAGGATTTCGTCACCGGGCATGAGGACGCGCACTTCGCACTGGCGTTCGCGCGCATCGAGAACCACTACTTCGTCAACGGCGGTTTCTTCGAGGTCGAAGATCAGCTGCTGCGCGACGCGCACCGCATCGCCGACATTCCCGGCGTGATCGTGCACGGCCGCTACGACGTGGTGTGCCCGCTGCAAAGCGCGTGGGATCTGCACAAGGTATGGCCGAAGTCGACACTGCAGATCAGCCCGGCGTCCGGCCATTCGGGCTTCGAGCCGGAAAACGTCGATGCGCTGGTGCGTGCGACCGACGAGTTTGCCTGAGCGACGACGTCGATCACCGCCGAGGCATGCGCCTAACGCAATCAGCGCATGACCTGTAGGAGCGCGCTCGCGCGCGATGAGGCGTTACCGGTAAAAACCTCGTCGCGCGCAAGCGCGCTCCTACAGTGATTGCCGGTTCTAACGCGGCAGCAGCGCATCCGCCAATGGCGGCAGGATGCGCGCCAATCGATCTGCCCAAGCACGTTGCCCCGCCGCATCGGCGATCAGATCCTGGCGCAGTTCCAGTTCCACATGCAGCAGGCCGCGGCCTTCGCCGTAGACCGGAATCGCATAGTCGCTGGTGTCGCTGACCGCGTAGGGCTGGTTGTCGCCGACCACCAGATCCGGCTCGTTGCGCAAGGCATGCAACAAGCGGTGTGCCAGCCGTGTGTCGCGGTGGTACAGCACGCCGGCATGCCAGGGCCGTGCGTTGCCGGCCATCGCCGGTGTGAAGCTGTGCATCGAGACCAGCAGCGTGGGCTGATCGCGCGCCTGGCGTGCATCGAGTTCTGCAGCGATGCGCGCGTGGTATGGCGCGAAGATCTCGTCGATGCGTTGCCGCCGCGCATCGGCCGATAGCGCCAGATTGCCTGGAATCGATGTGCCGTCGCTGACCTCGGGCATCAGCGTGGTCGAACCATGCGGACGATTGCAGTCGATCACCAGCCGCGAATAAGTCTGGGCAATGGCGAACGCATCCAGCGCATCGGCCAACAAACCGGTGACTTCGGCAATGCCGATATCCCAGCCGATATGGCGGTCCAGCTCATGCTGCGGCAAACCCAGGTTTGCCAGCCGCGCCGGCACGCGCTGACCGGCGTGATCGGCGATCAGCAGCCACGGCGATGTCGCGTGCGCGTTGAATACGGTGAACGTTGCGGGATCGTCGGCGCCCAGCAAGCGGGCAGGGGTGACTTCAGTCGTCACTTCAACCACGCGGAGTGCCGTCCAGTGCGTGATCGACCAGATACAGCCCGGCCCACAACTTGGGATCCATCTGGTAGCCCTCGGCCATCTTCTGCACCAGCCAGGCGCCGACCTGTGCGCGCGGGATCTCGTGCACGGTGATGTCTTCGCTGGCATCGCCGCCGCCTTCGCCGACCTTGCGCAGGCCGGTGGCGCGCACGAAGGCGATCTTCTCGCTGCTGGCCCCGGCCGAGGTCGGGCCGATCATCAGCACTTCGGCGTGCTCGGCGGTCCAGCCGGTTTCTTCTTCGAGTTCACGAATCGCCGACAGCTCGATCGATTCATCGGCATGCACATCGCCGACCAGGCCAGCCGGCATTTCGATGGTGCGCGCCTGCAACGGCACGCGGAACTGTTCGACGAACAACATCGCATCGTCCGGCGTCACCGCCACGATGATCGCGGCCAGGCCGCCGGCATGCACGCGCTCGGAATATTCCCAGGTGCCGCGCACGACCATGCGCTGGTACTTGCCTTCGTAGACCACGGTGGGCGGGGTGTCGTGTCGGTTCATGGGTGCAGACCTTGTTCCAGGGAAACGGTGGGAAGCGCTGCGGGTGCGCCGGTGCACGCGGCCAGCAGCCGACGCCGGGTGAGCGGGCCGAAGCGCAAGCTCTCGCACAATCCGGTCAGCATGTCCGCGTCGGCCTGCGCACGCGTGAAACCTGTTGCGGTCAGCGCCAACGGCGCATCGAGCGCAATGGTGCTGAGCTGGCGCCACAGCAAGGCGTGTTCGCGCTGTTCGCGCAGCCGCACCGCCATTTGCGCGGCGCCACGCAGGCGCAAAAATGGGAGTTCGTCCACGCGCTCCAGCAAGGCATCCAGGCTGCCGAAATGCGCCAGCAATATTGCGGCGGACTTGGCGCCGATGCCGGTGACGCCGGGAATGTTGTCGATGGCATCGCCGCACAGCGCCAGATAATCGGCGATCTGGTGCGCATGCACGCCATAACGGGCCTTGACGCCGTGCATGTCCCAGCGTTGGTTGCGTGCGTAATCCCATTGTTCGTCGTGTTCGAACAACAGCTGCGACAGATCCTTGTCGGCCGAGACGATCACCCCGCGCAAGCCCTGCGCACGCGCGCTGTGCAAGGCGCTGCCGATCAGATCGTCGGCTTCGTAGTCGCGGTGGGCCAGCACGCTCAGGCCCAATGCCGCGCACAGCGCCTTGCAATGCGCGAACTGGCGCCGCAGCGCATCCGGCGCGGGTGTGCGATTGCCTTTGTAAGCGGGGTAGAGCGCGTGGCGAAAACAGCTGTCCAGCGCTTCGTCGAAGGCGATGGTGATGTGCGTGGGATCTTCGCGTTCGAGCAGGTCGAGCAGAAAACGCGCAAAGCCATGCACCGCATTGGTCGGCCAGCCCTGCGCATCCTGAAATTCGTCCGGGATGGAATGCCAGGCGCGGAACACGTACAGGCTGGCATCGACCAGATACAGCGGGGTCGGGCGCGCGCTGGTGGGCGGCGCGCCGTCGATCGTGGTGGTGTACGAGGTCACGGTGTCCAGTCGCGCAGCAACGCACGCGGATCCGGGCGCTCGCGTTCGGGGACCTGCATGCGTGGCGTGCCGATGTGGATGAAGCCGGCGATCCGCTCGTTTTCTTCCAGGCCCAGATAGCCGGTCACTGCCGGGTCGTAGGCCATCCATGCGCTCAGCCACTGCGCGCCGAAACCGTACGCCTGCGCCGCCTGTAGCAGTGCAAAGCACACGCAGCCGGCGGTCAGCAATTGTTCCTGTTCGGGCACCTTGTGTTCGGTGCGCAGCGAAGCGATCACCACGATCGCCAATGGCGCATCGTTGAAGCGCCCGCGTTCTTTCGCGATCGCCGCAGCCGATGCCAGCGGGTCGGCTGCCTGGGTGCGTTCGGCCAGGAAATCGCCCAGTGCCTGGCGCGCGTCGCCGCTGATGCGCAAGAAGCGGAACGGCACCAGCTTGCCGTGATCGGGCACGCGCACCGCCGAGGTGAGCATGCGCAGCAGAGTGTCCTCATCCGGCCCGGGCTCGCCGAGCTGTTTGGAAGGGACCGAACGGCGCGCGTCCAGCGCCTGGAGCGAATACGGTGCGTGCATAGTTCCGGATCGAGGCAGCGAAACGGCAATTATAGACGGGCCCTTCCCAACGCCCGCCGCGTTGTGCCCGGCCAGGCACCTGCAGGCGCAACCGGGCCAGGGCCGACGGCGTGGGCGAGCCTGCCAAGCGCAAGGCTTAACCCTCGCCAGCGTATAAAGGGCTTGGCAAGCGCCACAGCGGCGCTGCAAGCTACGATGTTCACTTGACACGCAAACCACGGGCGGTCACGAATAAAGTGAGAGATTCATCACATTTAATGGATGAGCGAAACGCCTACCATGCAGTAGCGGAATTTGGGGCCGCGTCCGTTTTTTCTTGTTTGAATATTTTCACGCCTGCAGGGGCGGGGAGCCTTTGCGCATGACTTTTCAGCCCAGTCCGTCGGGACACCCGGGCCGTGACCAACGCTTGCTTGAACAGGCGCATGCCGCGTTCGTGCCGGCAATTGCGCAGGTATTTGCCGCTGCAGTCGCACATTTCGACGATGTGCTGTTCGATCGCGCCGAATCTGCGGGCACCTCGCAGTTGCTGTTTCTCGATGGCATGCGCGAGCTGCGTCGCAAACGCGACGACGTGGCCGACCGCTTCCGCCAACAGCTCGAAGACGGCTGGCAGGCGCTGGTACTGGGCATGCCGCTGTCGGCCGAAGTGGTGCTGGCTGGCGAAGTCGGCACCGGTCCGCTGAGCCTGGTGCCCGAACATGTGCTGGAATCGCGGCTGGCAGTGCGCAATCTGGCCACCGTGCTGCTGCGCGACTTCAAACAGGTCCTGGCGCGGGTGGACCGCCGCCTGGGCTGGATCGCCGGCGGCCTGGAACTGGTGGCCGATACCAACCCGATCGGCCCGGAACACCTGGGCGTGGCCATCCACGAAGCCTTCGCCATTTGCGACCTGGCGCCGGAAGTGCGCCTGGTGCTGATCAAACTCTGCGAGCGCGACCTGGCCGAGCCGATCGGCAAGTTGTACGCGCGCCTGGACGAAACCCTGCTCAAGGCCGGCGTCATGCCGGAAATGTCGCCACCCAAGCGTCAGCCGCCCCGCGCGCAGCCGCGCGGCGACACGCCCGAAGAGCGCGCGCGGCCCGATGGCCAGGGGCAGGGCGCGGCTGCCGAGATGGGCGGCGACGATCAGAACGACCAATACGCACCGGCCTGGGCCAACCGTTTTCTGGACCGCTGGGCGCATAGCCGCGGCCGCATGCAGGCTGCCACCCAGCGCGGTCATAGCGATGGCGGCGGCAGCGCAGGTGGGATGGACGGTGATGGCGATCATCCCGGCGGTAGCCAGGGCATGCTGCTCGAAGCGCTGCACGAACTGCTGCAGCAGACCCGTAGCGTGCGCGACAGCGCCGCGTCTGCGGCAACGGTGGCGGTGGGCCAGCAACGCCCCCTGAGCCAGCGCGAAATGATGTCGGTGCTGTCGCTGCTGCAGGCCACGCCGAGCGGGACGCTGGGCGCGTCCATGGGCGATGACAACGAATCGCTGGCGCAGCGATTGAAGAACGAAGTGCTGTCCAGCGCCACGCGGCTGGGCGTGGATCCGGCCACCGCAAAACTCGACCCGATGGACGAAGATGCGATCGATCTGGTCGGCATGCTGTTCGATGTGATGCTGGACGAGCGCGATCTGGAAAATCGCTCGCGCGAGATGATCGGCCGGCTGGTGGTGCCGTTCGTCAAGGTCGCGCTGCTGGATCGCAAGATGTTCGTGCAGAAGACCCATCCCGCGCGGCGCCTGCTCAACTCGCTGGCCGAGGCCTGCGAAGGCAATACCGGCGACAGCGCGGCCGAACGCGTGCTGATGGGCAAGGTCGAGGAAATCGTCGACCGCCTGGTCGCCGAATTCAACGAGAACCTGGCGATCTTCCAGACCCTGGAAGAAGAATTCCGCGACTTCCTGTCGCAGCACCGGCGCCGGGTGGAGATCGCCGAGCGCCGCGCCACCGAAACCCAGCGTGGCCAGGAGAAACTCGAACTGGCACGCAGCCGCGCGTTGTTCGAACTGGAGCAACGGGTGCTGGCCGGCGCGCCATTGCCCAAGGCAGTAGAAGATTTCCTTCGCCAGCCTTGGCTGCATCACCTGACCATGGCGATCCTGCGCGACGGCGACGAAGGTCCCGGCACCGTCGAAGCGCTGGCGCTGGCCGATGGCGTGCTGGAAGAACTGGCCGAGGCGCGTCGCCATATCGTCGGCAAGCCGTGGCTGCAGGTCTGGCAGCCGGCGCTGTATCGCGTGTTCGCCAGCATCGGCCTGCATGGCGATGCGGTAGTGGTGGCGATCAGTGCGCTGCACGACACCTTGCAGGCGATTGCCGAAGCGCGCCCTGAACTGGAAAAGTCGCTGCCCGACTTGCCGCAGGTCAACCTGCCGCCGCCGGCCGCCGAAAGCATCAATGTGGTGCTGGGCGCCGAAGCGGTGGCGCAGAGCATCGACAGCGCCGACGCCACGCGTTTTCGCGCGATGGATATCGGCACCTGGCTGGACTTTGTCGACAAGGACGGCAAGGTGCAGGCCGGCAAGCTGTCCTGGGTGAGTCCGATCTCGCAACGCCTGCTGTTCGTCAACCGCCGCGGCGTGCGTTTTTGCGTCGCCTCGCCGGAAGAGCTGGCGGTGATGGTGCGGCTGGGCCGCCTGCGCGAGCACATCAACGACGGCGCCTTCGACAGCGCGATGCAGGGCGTGATCGACCGCCTTGATCCGTTGCATAACGGCACCGTGCACTGAGAGTCGCGATCAAGGCACCTGCGCGCGCCGCCAGGTGTGCTGCCATTACGCGATGCGGCAATGCCACCCGTACGCGGCGGTTCCAAGCGTTCCATCCGCATCCAGCTGGCGACCGATCGCCAGGTGGTTCAGCCAATTCAAACAGGCCCGGCACGCTCGCGATGTGGGTGCCCTTGCGGTCTGGATCAGGGCGATGCCGGGCCGATGAACTGCAACGCCTGATCGATCACCGAGGCGTGGTCGACCATGCGGTTATGGCCCAGTCCTTCGGTACTGACCAGTTGCGCGCCCGGCCAGAGCGCCGCAAAACGTGCGCCTTCTTCCCAGGGGGTTTCGCGGTCGCGGCGGTCGTGAATGATCAGCGCCGGGCGGTCATCAAAGTGCGGCAGGCGCGGTGTTGCGTCGAAATCGGCGAAGCGCTTCCCGGTCAGCTGATGCAACCAATTTTCAAACGGTGCGAACGTGCCGGGTGCAATACCGAATGCGCGGAACTGGCGCTGCGCACTCTGCGCCGGCGCCAGCAGCGGGGCGATCAGGACATAGCGTGCCGGCCGCCACGCGGGGTCGTCGGCAAAGACCGCCGCTGCCGCGCCTAGGGAATGGCCGATCAAGACGGCCGGGCGACCGTGGCGGCCGCCGATGTCGCGCAAAATCCGCACGAAATGCGGCATGTTGCTGATCCTGCCGCCGCTCAAGCCATGTGCGGCCTGATCGAACGCCACCACCGCATAGCCGAGCGCCCGCAGCTGCGGCACCCATGCCGCAAAGCGCAGCCCGTAACTGGCCCAGCCATGCGACAGCAGTACATACGGCTGCTGCGCCGGGTCGCCCCACCGGTAAACGGCAATGTCGACGCCATCGATGCGCAGATTCTGGCGATGCGCATCGGGCAACTGGGCGGCGAGTCCGGCGGCCTGCCGGCGGCCGGCCGCTGCCGGGGTCACGAAGCGGCGAGCCAGAAACCGACCGGTCGGGCCGGGGGCCAGCCGACTGGCGCTGGCCAGCACGCCGCGCAGCAGGCGCGCACGCAATTTGGCGATGGACGAGGACATGGCGAGATCCTTGGAGTGGGCGACGTCGTATGCATCTTGTCGTCGACAAGATATACATGAGTCTGCCTAGTCCATCTTGTCAGCGTCAAGATGATCTGCTCCACTGAGGTCTCTGCAAACGAAGTTGCCCATGTCGCAATCATCCGTGCCTGCTGCGTATCACCATGGCGATCTGCCGGCTGCGTTGCGGCGCGCAGGGTGGGAACTGTTGGGCGAGGCCGGTGCGCGCGGGTTGACCTTGCGCGAGTGCGCGCGCCGCGCCGGTGTCTCGCATGCCGCGCCGGCGCATCATTTCGGCTCGCTCGAAGGGCTGCTGTCGGAACTGGCCGCCGATGGCTACGAGCGCATGCTCGATCAGATTCTCGCGACCCAGCAGGAACTGGCCGATCCGCTATTGGGATGCGGGCTGGGCTATATCCGCTTCGCCAGCGCGTTTCCGCAGCACTTCCGGCTGATGCTGGGGCTGGATCTACGCTCGCGCAGCTTGCCCAGACTGTTGCATGCCAGTGAAGCGGCGATGGCCTGCCTGCGCGAGACACTGCGGATGCAGTGGATCGCGCGGCACGGCAGCGCCCCGAGTGCCGAGGTGCTGGAGCAACGCACGCTGCTGGCCTGGAGCACGGTGCATGGGTATGCCTCGCTTGCGATTGACCGCAAGCACGCCGGGCTGCTCGCATTTGCGCCCGAACAGGTGTTGGCGCCGCTGCTGCAAGCGGTGCTGATGCCCTGATTGCGCGCGATGGGCGCTGTCATGACCGGATCGCGTCGTCGATCCGCTTTGCTGCCTGACACGTGAATCAGTTCGCACGACAGCACGCGGGATCGCCTGCGATATCGCTCAATCGTCAGCTGTCGCTCAATCGTCTACCGGCGGATGCTCGCGCAGCCAGGCGCTGCGTTCGGCCGGGCTCATCTTCTGCCAGCGTTGCTGCAGCGCGTTGCGTTCTTGCTGGTTGAGCGTGCGCATGCGTTCGAACAAGGCCTTGGCTTCGCGGCGCTGCTCGGGACTCATGTTGCGGAAACGGTCCATGCCGGCCTTGGCCTGCTTGCGCTGTTCAGGGGTCATGTCCAGCCAGCGGCGTGCGTGGCGATACATGCGCGGGCGCTCTTCGGGCACCTCGTTCCAGCGTTCGCGCAGCGCATCGATCAGCACCTGGCGCTGCTGCTGGGTCAGTTTTTCCCACTCGGGCATCGGCGTCTCCGCCTCGCGCGGTCCCGGACCCCGCGGGCCGGGGCCATCGGAGGGGGGCGGCCCCGGCGGGCCCGGCGGAGGTGCCTGGGCCAACAGCGACGCGCAGGGCCCGGCGCACAGCAGCAGGGTCAATAGCAGGCGGGTGGTGCGGGTCATCGTGCTTATTCCATGGCCAAGGCGGTGTCGGACCCGAGCCAGACGTACAGGTCGGGGTTCTGGGTCAGCATGTCGTCGGTATCGGTGGTGGTGCTGGCGATCGCCTGGGTCCCGGCGGTGCCTGAGGGTGCCGATTCGCCCGGACGCAGTTGCAGGCCGATGCCGATCGCCAGCAACCCCGAACACGCGGTCGCCAATAACCAGTAACCGCGACGGTTGCGCGAGGGCGCAGTTGCGTGACGTGCCTGGCGCAGGCGTGCAAGGGTCTGCGGCGGCAGGCTGGTGAGCGCTGCGGTGTGCAGTTGACGCAGCTGCGCGTCGAACCGGGCCGGATCGTGAGAGCGGTTCACAGGAAATCCTCGAACTGTTTTTGCAACGCGTCGCGCGCACGCGACAGGTGGGTTTTGACCGAGCCTTCGGAGCAGCCCATCGCCTTGGCGGTGGTGGCCACGTCCAGCTCTTCCAGCACGCGCAGCGTGAACGCTTCGCGTTGGCGCGCCGGCAGGCTGCGCAGGGCCTCGACCAGGCGCTGGTAGGCCTGTTGGTGTTGCTGTTGGTCGACCGGACCGGTGCCGGGGTCGGCCCAGTCGATGGTGCCTTCGTCGTCGGAACGTTCGGCCGGCGCCCAGAATTTCAGGCGGAAGGTACGCCGCCGCTGCAGGTCGATGATGCGGCTACGCAGGATGCTCCAGAACAGCGGCGTCCATTCGGCGGCCGGGCGCTCGCGGTAACCGAGCAGCTTCACCATGGCGTCCTGCACCGCATCCAGCGCGTCTTCGCGGTGACGCAGGCCGGCCTCGGCAAAACGGAACGCACGCGGACCGATGCCGGCCAGAAAGGCGTCCAGCGACACGGGCGTAGTGACGGCCGGTGGAGAGAGCTGCGGATCGAAAGGGGTTCCCACCAGCACAGCGTAGCTTCCGCGGAGACGATACAACGTCAACGGGCGAGGGTGGATTCGGTTGACACGCCTGCGCGCTGTCGCCGCGTGGATGGGCGGCCGTGCGCATGCCGCGCACCAGACGATGCGAAGAGGATCAGCCGTGTGCTGTCTTTCACCGGCCGTGGCGGCGCGGGCGGAGATCGGCGGCCTCGTCGCCGCTGGCGAGCGCTGCCGTCGATCCGGCAGTCAAGACCAGCTGATCTCAGCTGCTCAGCGCGCTGCCCACCAGCCCAGCACCAGCGCCGCGAGATAACAGGCCAGGTCGAAACCGCTATTGGCCAGCTGCAACAAGGTCCAGGCCAGGCCGGCGCCCATCTTCTGCGCCGAGGTCCATGGGTCCAGTCCCAGCGAGCCGCCAAGCTGTGCGGACGCAATGCCCCAGTTGGCACCGACGATCACCAGGACCGTGGCCACCAAGGTAATGCCGATGCGCACACTGCCGGCGCGCAACGTGCCCAGGCGCAGCATCCAGGCCACTTCCAGCGCGACCAGCAGCGCCATCCAGCCGGCCTGATGACCAAGCGCAAGGGCGATAAGCATCCAGGCAATGAGGGCGGTGACGCATCCCAGCAGCAGGAGCGGGGGCCAGAGCCAGTGGGCGGTTCTGGCGGACGCGGTGGTGGGCGGCATTGGAGCTCCTGACAGTGCGCACATGATAGAGCGCGTGGCGCGTTTTGCGCTGCACCGCCGGTGTGAGCCACGGTGGCGGCAGATGACTGTGTTTCAGATGGAATGCAGCGTCGGCGGCACGACCGGCAGCGGCATCGCCGTGGTCGGCTAGAATGGCCGACTTGCGCGCATCCGCCGCGGCCCCATATCCAGCCCATGTATTCCCGTAGCAGCGAACCCGTCCAGTTCGAACGCGATTGCGATGCCGTCATGGTGCCGCAGGGCGATTCGGTGACCCTGCCCGCAGGCAGTTACGGCTATATCACCCAGGCGCTGGGCGGCAGCTATACCGTCTTTGTCGAAGGCAATCTGTTTCGCATTGCCGGCAAGGATGGCGATGCGATCGGCAAGGAGGCCCCGCCGGGGCTGGAATTGCCCGCCAATGCCAGCGATGAAGAGGTGGAAGCGCTGGTGTGGCAGCAGCTGCGCACCTGCTTCGACCCGGAAATTCCGTTCAATATCGTCGATCTGGGCCTGGTCTACGAGGCGGTGATCAGCCATCGCGAAGAAGACAATCAGCGCCGGGTCGACGTCAAGATGACCCTCACCGCGCCCGGTTGCGGCATGGGCGAGATCCTGGTCGACGACGTGCGCAGCAAGGTCGAGATGATTCCGACCATCGCCGAGGCCGATGTCGAGCTGGTCTTCGACCCGCCGTGGGGCCGGCATATGATGTCCGAAGCGGCCCGTCTCGAGACCGGCATGCTCTGATCGTCAGGCGCCATGTCGAAGAGGTGGCGCCGCGTCCTTTCGCCCGCCATACAGGAAACTTCCGGTGTCCGTGTCCTTCGCTTCCACCCGTTCCCCGTCGCCGCGCAGTGCCGACGAGCTGTCCGTGATCCTGGCCGCCCCCGGCTTCGGGCTGCACTTCACCGACCACATGGTCGCCATTTCCTGGACCAACGAGCTCGGTTGGCACGACGCGCAGGTGCGCGCGTATGGCCCGCTGCAGCTGGATCCGGCGGCCTCGGTGCTGCATTACGGCCAGGAGATCTTCGAAGGCATCAAGGCCTACCGGCATGCCGACGGCTCGATCTGGACCTTCCGCCCGCAGTCCAATGGCGAACGCCTGCAGCGCTCGGCGCGCCGGCTGGCGCTGCCGGAACTGCCGGTTGATCTGTTTGTCGAATCGCTGCGCCAGCTGGTGGCGGTGGATGCCAGCTGGGTGCCGTCAGCGCCGGAAACCAGCCTGTATTTCCGCCCGTTCATGATCGCCGACGAGGCGTTCCTGGGCGTGCGTGCGGCGCACAAGGCCTCGTACTACGTCATCGCAAGTCCCGCCGGCCCGTATTTCGCCAAGGGCGTGGCGCCGGTGTCGATCTGGTTGTCCACCGAATACGCGCGTGCGGCCAAGGGCGGCACCGGTGCGGCCAAGTGCGGCGGCAACTACGCCGCCTCGCTGCTGCCGCAGCAGAAAGCCTATGCGCAGGGCTGCTCGCAGGTGCTGTTCCTGGACCCGGTGGAAGGCAAGTACATCGAAGAACTGGGTGGCATGAACGTGTTCCTGGTCTACAAGGACGGCACGTTGTTGACGCCGGAATTGTCCGGCAGCATTCTGGAAGGCATCACCCGCGACAGCATCCTCCAACTGGCCCGCGACCGCGGCATGCAGGTGATCGAGCGCAAGGTCGCCATCGACGAATGGAAGCAGGGCGTAGCGTCGGGCGACATCACCGAAGTGTTTGCCTGCGGCACTGCGGCGGTGGTCACCCCGATCGGCGAGCTGAAGGGCGATGGCTTTGCGGTGGGCGATCTGTCCGCGCCGGCCGGCGAGGTGACCATGTCGCTGCGCCAGGAACTGACCGATATCCAGTACGGGCGTATTCCTGACCGCCATGGGTGGTTGGTGCGTTTGTCGTAAGCCGACACATTTCGTCAAAAAGGGCTCCCGCATGTCAGTGCGGGGGCCCTTTTTTGTTTGCGAGACAACAAAAGGGAGGATTTCGACAGGAATCGGGTCGAATTCAGCATGAATTACCTGTGATTAATGTCACAGAAACGTAATTTGATTTCTAAAATTACCAACTGCGTATTGTCCAGTCCGGTTTAGTTGGTATAGGTTCGCTGAACGGATCGATAACAGGGGCGATCCGGGACTCCGGATCTTCGCCCAAGGCGGCGTTTCCGGAAATACCGCTTCGGCGGTTCTCTTGACTGGAAGGGAATTCAATGCTCAACGAGACGTTTCGTCTGCGTCACCATGCGCTCCGCATCCTGGGTGTGTCGGCACTCACCTCGCTGCTGCTGGCAACGCCGGCCTTTGCAGGCGAGGTTTACTTAGACGGCCTGGCCACCGCACAGACGCATCAGAAATTCATCGTGACTTACAAGGACGGTAGCAACGCGCTGGCCAGTCCCACCGCCTTGAGCACTTCGCTGCGAGACGCTGCACGCGCGGTTCCGGCCAAGGCCGGCAAGGCACTGGGCTTGAACTCGGTGCGCCGCCTGGCGCTGGGACCGGAGCTGGTCCAATCCACCCGCGCGCTGGACCGTCAGGAAGCAGAAACCCTGATGCGCCAGCTGGCCGCCGACCCCAACGTGCAGAGCGTGGAAGTCGATCAGATCCTGCATGCCACGCTGACCCCCAACGACACGCGCCTGTCCGAGCAGTGGGGCTTCGGCACCACCAACGCCGGCCTCAACATCCGCCCGGCCTGGGACAAGGCCACCGGCACCGGCGTGGTGGTGGCGGTGATCGATACCGGCATCACCACCCATGCCGACCTCAACGCCAACATTCTGCCTGGCTACGACTTCGTCAGCGACGCGACCGCTGCGCGTGACGGCAATGGCCGCGACAGCAACCCGGCCGACGAAGGCGACTGGTATGCCGCCAACGAATGCGGCACCGGTATTCCGGCCTCCAATTCCAGCTGGCACGGGACCCATGTGGCCGGCACGGTCGCAGCGGTGACCAACAACAGCACCGGCGTGGCCGGCACTGCCTTCAACGCCAAGGTGGTACCGGTGCGCGTACTGGCCAAGTGCGGCGGCTCGTTGTCGGATATCTCCGACGGCATCGTCTGGGCCTCGGGCGGCACGGTCAGCGGCATTCCGGCCAACGCCAATCCAGCCGAAGTCATCAACATGTCGCTGGGCGGCGGCGGTGCCTGTTCGTCCACCCTGCAGAACGCGATCAACGGCGCGGTCTCGCGCGGCACCACCGTGGTGGTGGCGGCCGGCAACGATTCGGCCAACGTCTCCGGCTCGTTGCCGGCCAACTGCGCCAATGTGATCGCAGTGGCCGCCACGACCTCGGCCGGTGCCAAGGCCAGCTTCTCCAACTTCGGTGCCGGCATCGATGTGTCGGGGCCGGGTCAGGCGATCCTGTCCACGCTCAATAGCGGTACCACCACCCCGGGCAGTGCCAGCTACGCCTCTTATAACGGCACCTCGATGGCAGCGCCGCATGTGGCCGGTGTAGTCGCGCTGGTGCAGTCGGTTGCGCCGACCGCGTTGACGCCGGCAGCGGTGGAGACCTTGCTGAAGAACACTGCACGTGCGCTGCCTGGTGCCTGTTCGGGCGGTTGCGGTGCCGGCATCGTCAATGCCGATGCCGCAGTGACGGCAGCCATCAGTGGCAGCAACGGTGGTGGCGGTGGCGGAACCGGCAACACGCTGACCAACGGCACCCCGGTCACCGGCCTGGGCGCTTCCACCGGCGCGGAGCTCAACTACACCATCGCGGTTCCGGCCGGCAGCGGCACGCTGACCGTTGCGATCAGCGGCGGCAGCGGCGATGCGGACCTGTACGTGCGTGCCGGCAGTGCACCGACCGACAGTACCTATACCTGCCGCCCGTACCGCAGCGGCAATGCCGAGACCTGCACCATCAGCGCGCCCTCGGGCACCTACTACGTGCGCGTCAAGGCTTACAGCACGTTCTCCGGTGTGACCCTGAGAGCCAGTTACTGAGGCCCGCGTCGGCACTGCCTGGCTGTTGTCAGGCAGTGCCGGCCTGCCGCCCCGTAGCCGCGTCACCCCATCAGCGATGTATCGCCCACGTCTGCCATATCGGCAGGCGCAGGGGATGTGTTGCCGCTCGGCCGGAATGGACATCGGCCAATCGTCTCAGCGGGTGTACGCGCCCGTGCAATTCCCGACCCGATCCGCAGTGCGCGGTGAGGGTCTGGCCATCTCGCCGCAGCTGCGGCACCTCTCATAATTTAAGGAACGATCGATGTCCAATGTGTCGCAACGTCGTGCGCCTACGCGCGCGCTGGTGGTCCTGGGTGTTTCCGCGCTGACCTCGCTGCTGGCCGTGCCGGCGTTCGCCGGTCAGGTGAATCTGTCCGGGCTGGATTCGCAGCCCACGCTGGACCGTTTCATCGTCAAATACCGGGATGGCAGCAGTGCGTCGGTGAGCCCGACCTCGATGCGCGCATCGCTCAATTCAGTCGCCAGTGCGGTACCGGCACGCGCCGGCCGTGCGCTTGGCCTGAACCATGTGCGTCGTACCGCGCTGGGGTCGGAAGTGCTCAAGACCACCCGCGGTTTGGATCGTGCCGAAGCCGAGACGCTGATGCGCCGGATCGCTGCCGACCCGGGCGTGGAGTACGTGGAAGTCGACCAGATCATGTATCCGACGCTGACCCCGAACGACACGCGTCTATCCGAGCAGTGGGGCTTCGGTACCACCGCATCGAGCATCAACGTACGTCCGGCCTGGGACACCGCCACCGGTACCGGCGTGGTGGTCGCAGTGATCGACACCGGCATCACCAGCCATCCGGACCTCAACGCGAACGTGCTGCCGGGTTACGACTTCATCAGCGACGCGGCGCGGGCGCGCGACAACAACGGCCGTGACAACAATGCCGCCGACCAGGGCGACTGGCGCGCTGCCAATCAGTGCGGGACCGGCGTGCCGGCAGCCAATTCCAGCTGGCACGGCACCCACGTGGCCGGCACCATCGCGGCAGTGACCAACAACAGCACCGGCGTGGCCGGGACCGCGTTCAACGCGCGCATCGTGCCGATCCGTGCGCTGGGCCTGTGTGGCGGCACCACCTCCGACATCGCCGATGCGATCGTCTGGGCTTCCGGCGGCACGGTCTCGGGTGTTCCGGCCAATGCCAATCCGGCTGAAGTGATCAATATGTCGCTGGGCGGCAACGGCACGTGTTCGAGCACCTACCAGAACGCCATCAACGGTGCGGTCTCGCGCGGCACCACCGTGGTGGTGGCGGCCGGCAACAGCAACGCCAACGTGGCCAACTTCACCCCGGCCAGCTGCGCCAACGTGATCTCGGTGGCGTCCATCACCTCGGCTGGCGCACGTTCCAGCTTCTCCAACTTCGGCACCACCATCGACATCTCCGGCCCGGGCTCGGCGATCCTGTCCACGCTCAACACCGGCACCACCACGCCCGGCAGCGCCAGCTATGCCTCCTACAACGGCACTTCGATGGCGGCCCCGCATGTGGCTGGCGTGGTGGCGCTGGTGCAGTCGGCGGCGACCCGTCCGTTGACCCCGGCGGCGGTGGAAACCTTGCTGAAGAACACCGCGCGTCCGCTGCCGGGCGCCTGCTCGGGCGGCTGCGGTGCGGGCATCGTCAACGCGGCTGGCGCGGTCAGCCAGACCCCGTAACGCTGCGCTGACGACGCCGATGCCGGTGTTGTTGCCGGCATCACGTCGGGTCTGCCCCGACTGCACTGTCGGTGTTTTGAAACCTGCACTGCCCCGCTTCGGCGGGGCAGTGTGCGTTCGGGCATCGGCGATTGCCCGGCTGCGAGGCAGCGCCGACGGCAATGGCTGAACGAAGCGCTCGCCAGTGCAGGTTGGCCGCTTCAGTGCCGCGTGCGGCACGCCGATAGCCACCCCACGTGAGGCGCGGCGGTATGCATGCCCACGCATGGGGCAGGGCGCATTGCAGTGGCGTTAGCGCGTTGCCATCCGGGTTGCCAGATCTTTGGGGAGGGATGGATTCATGTCGTATCACTCAGTTGGCGCACTGCGCCGCGCGGCGTTCGTCTGCGCATTGTCATGCACGTTTCATGCCGCCGCTGGCGAGGTCAATCTGCAAGGGTTGAGCTCCAGCAGCACCCATCAGCGCTTCATCGTCAGCTACAAGGACCGTGTCGGCAGCAGCCGGGCGACCGGCCTGTCGGCGCCCTGGCGCGACATCGCGCGCGCCGTGCCGGAAGTGCGCGGACGTGCGCTAGGTCTGTCGGCCACGCGCCGGCTCAGTACCGGCCCGATGCTGCTGGTGGCCGACCGCAAGCTGGACCGCGTGGATTCGGAAAGCCTGATGCGGCGTCTTGCCGCCGACCCGGCCGTTAAACGCGTGGAAGTAGACATCCTGATGCGGCCGTTGCTGGTGCCCAACGACCCGGGCGTACCGCAGCAGTGGGCGATGGGCGCGACCGCCGCCAGCCTCAACGTGCGCCCGGCCTGGGACCGTTCCACCGGCAAGGGCATCGTGGTGGCGGTGATCGACACCGGCATCACCAACCATCCGGACCTCGCGGCCAACGTGTTGCCCGGTTACGACTTCATTATCGACCCTGCAATCGCGCGCGACGGCAATGCGCGCGATGCGACTGCCGCTGACCAGGGCGACTGGGCGGCGGCCAACGAATGCGGACCCGGCGCATCGGCCTCCAATTCCAGCTGGCATGGCACGCATGTGGCGGGCATCGTGGCAGCGGTGGGCAACAACGCGGTGGGTGTTGTCGGCACTGCCTTCAATGCCAAGATCCTGCCGCTGCGCGTGCTGGGGCGATGCGGCGGCTACATGTCCGATATCGCCGATGCGATCGTGTGGGCGTCGGGCGGCAAGGTGAACGGCGTGCCGAACAATCCGAACCCGGCCACGGTGATCAATTTGTCGCTGGGCGGCTTCGGCACGTGCTCGACGACGTTGAGCAATGCCATCACCGCTGCGGTGACGCGCGGCAGCGCGGTGGTGGTGGCCGCCGGCAACAGCAATATGGATGTCTCCACCAGCGTACCGGCCAATTGCCCGAACGTGATCGCGGTGGCGGCCACCACCTCGTCCGGCGCCAAGGCCAGCTTCTCCAACTTCGGTAAGGGCGTGGATATCGCCGCGCCCGGGCAATCGATCGTGTCCACGCTCAATACCGGCACCACGGTACCGGGCAACGCCGCGTACGCGGTATACAGCGGCACCTCGATGGCGGCGCCGCATGTGGCAGGCGTGGTAGCGTTGATGCAGTCGGTAGCACTGAATCCGCTGACCCCGGCAACGGTGAAGGCTCTGCTCAAGAGCAGCGCACGGCCACTGCCGGTCGCCTGCCCCCAGGGCTGCGGGGCAGGGCTGGTGAATGCCGATGGCGCGGTGACGGCGGTGATCGATTCGACCACCTTGACCAGGAATGTGGCACGCACCGGGCTGAGCGCGGCGCTCTCCGATTCGCTGTATTACCAGGTCAACGTGCCGGCCGGCACGCGCTCGCTCAAAGTGACGCTTGCCGGTGGCAGCGGCAATGCCGACCTCTCCGTGCGGGCGGGCGCGCTGCCCACCGATGCGGCCTACAGCTGCCGCAGCATGCTGCCGGGCAATGGCGACAGCTGCACGCTGGCCGCGCCCGCGGCGGGCATCTATTACGTGCGCTTGAAGGCGACGCTGGGCTTTTCTGCGGTCAGCGTCACTGCGGCGTATTGAGCGATCCCGGCGCGATGGTGTTGCCGCGCCGGGCAGATGCTGAAACCTCTGGATCGCGAGCACTGGTCAGTGCACGCGGACGTGCGCTGCGACGTCGGTCAGAGGTCGCAGTGGGCGACTGCGATGTACACGGTAGGCCCTGGATTCTCAGTGTCGGACGCGCGCACCGACCGGTGCGCGCGGCATCGTGGTGTATGCGCTCACTCGCACAGCAGGCAGGCGCGCCCAGTCAGTGTGTGCAACAGCTGGTCGCCCGGCAATTCCAGCAGCAAACCGCGTTGCCCGGCGTTGATCCACAGCGACGGTGCATCCAGCGCGGTGGCTTCGATCAGCACCGGCGTCTGACGTTGCTGCCCGAGCGGGCTGATGCCGCCGACCTTGTAACCGGTGCGCCGTTCGGCATCGGCCACCTCCATCATGCGCGCCGACTTGCCGCCGTATGCGCTGGCCAATTTCTTCAACGACACCCGGCGATCGCATGGGATCACCACGCACACGGCCTGGTCGTCGACCCAGGCCATCAGCGTTTTCAGCACCGTATGCGGCGCCAGCCCCAGCGCGTTGGCCGCTTGCAATCCCTTCGCGTCGGCATCGGCCTGGTACGCGTAGGGATGCAGCACATAGGCCACGCCGGCTGCGTCCAATGCTGCGGTCGCGCGGGTCGCCTTGCTCATCGCTTCAGAGCGACTCGAAGCGGTTGGCGGCGACGTTCTTGCGCACCTTTTCCGGGTTCCAGATCCGCCCGTTCATGGCGATATACACGCCGGCCGGCAGCGACTGCACGGCGCCGACTGCGCAGCCGATATTGAATTCGGCATCCGAGCCGCGGAAGCGCGCCGGGTTGAGCGCGCCGGTCATCACAATGGTCTTGTCGGCGATCGATTGCAGCACCTTGCCGGTTTCCACCATCGAATCGGTGCCGTGGGTGATCAGCACGTGGCGCGTCGGCTGGGCAGCGATGGTGGCGCGCACCAGTTCGCGGTCGGCAGCGTTGATGTGCAGCGAATCCTTGCGGATGATCGGGATCACAGAGAAGCGGAAGGTCACGCCCAGTTCCTGGAGGATCTGGCCGATCTGCGGGTCGCCGATCTGGTAGTCCGATTTGTCGTCGAAGTAGATCTTGTCGATCGTGCCACCGGTGGTGACGATCAGGAGGTCTTCCATTGCTGGGAATCCTTAAAGCGGGTGGTGCAGTGTGAGATGCAAACGAGACGTCCCATGCTGCGATGAAGCAGCCAGGCGACGCAGCATCGGCGCGGTATAAAAACGCGCGAGGGTCGCCATGATACGACCCCGGCGCGCGCGCTGCAGGACGCTGGGCTAGCGCGCTGCGCGCCGCTTGCCGAACCGCGCCGCCACGCCCGGGCCGCTGACCAGCGCCACCACCAGCAGGGCCAGCAGCAATTCCAGCCACGCCAGCCCACGCGCTTGCGGCTGGCTCCAGGCCGCCATCACGCCATGACTGAACCAGCCCAGCGCGAACACCCCTGCCCAGAACCGCGCGAGCGCACTGCGCAGCGCCAGCGCGGCCAACAGCGCCGGCGGCAACGCGAATACCAGCAGTGCTGCGGTGCGATGGCGGTCGTCGTGAAACCAGACCACGAACACCACCGCCAGCGCCAGCAGTGCGGCGGTCAGCAGCCAATGCAGGGCGCGCAGGCTCATGGGCTGGCCAGCCGCCGCGCGATATCGGCCACCCGGCGGCCGAGCGCGCGCGCCAGCAGGGCTTCGTCGTCGCTGGGCTGCGGGTCGCCGGCTGCGCCGGAGACATGGCTGGCGCCATAAGGCGTGCCGCCGCTGGTGGTGTGGCTCAGCGCAGCTTCGGTAAACGGAATGCCGACGATCAGGCAGCCGTGATGCAACAGCGGCAATTGCATCGACAACAGCGTGGACTCCTGGCCGCCGTGCATCGAGGCGGTGGAGGTGAACACGCCCGCCGGTTTGCCGGCCAGTGTGCCGCTGGCCCATTCGGCGCCCAGGCTGTCGAGAAAATGCTTCATCGGCGCGGCCATGTTGCCGAAGCGGGTCGGGCTGCCCAGCAGCAAGCCGCTGCAATCGGCCAGATCGGCCTTGTCCACATACGGCGCGCCATCGTCCGGCACCGGCGGGGCGCTGGTCTGGGTGACCGCCGCCACCGGCGGTACCGTGCGCAGCCGCGCGCTCATGCCGGGCACTTCGCCGATGCCGCGCGCGATCTGCCGCGCCAACCGCGCCACCGAACCGCCACGGCTGTAATACAGCACCAGAATCTCCGCCATCGCGCATCTACCGCTTGTGTGAGTTGCCGCAGTATCGGCGATGGCGCGGTCGGGCTGCACGCCGCAGGTGCGACAAGGCCGCGATGACGGCGCATCGGGTACCCTTGCGCGATGTCGCGTGTGAACAAACTCCACCAATGGAAAGAACGTCTGCGCGACCGCGCGCGGACGGTCAGTTTCGGCCGCTTCCTGTGGCGCCGCTTTCTCGATGACCGCCTGTTCCAGGCCGCCGCGTCGCTCGCCTACACCACGGTGTTTGCGCTGGTGCCGTTGGCAATTGTGGTATTCGGGGTGCTGTCGGCGTTTCCGGCCTTCAACGAGTGGAAGGACGCGCTGACCGATTTCATCTTCAACAACTTCGTGCCCGGCGCAGCGCGCTCGGTGCAGAACTATCTCAACCGTTCGCTGGAAGATCTGGGCAAGTTCACCGTGGCCGGTATGGTCGCGCTGGTGGCTTCGTTGCTGATCACCCTGCACAGCATCGAGCAGACCTTCAACAGCATCTGGCGCGTGGCTGCCGCGCGGCCCAAGGTGACGCGGTTTTTGATTTATTGGACCGTGCTGACCCTGGGCACGATGCTGGCGGCCGCCTCGATGGCGATGGCCGCCTACGTGTTCGCGCTGCCGCTGTTCCGCACCACCGAAGGTCAATGGCTGGCCGAATTCGCCTGGCGGCTGGCGCCGATGGCGGTGGAATTCGTCTGCATCGTGCTGATCTACCGCGTGGTGCCGCAGCATGCGGTGCGCCTGCGGCATGCACTGCCGGGCGCGCTGCTGGCGGTGATCCTGATGGAGATCGTCAAATGGGGCTTCGGTTTTTATCTGGGCAATTTCCAGACCTATCAGCGCATCTACGGCGCGTTGTCGGCGCTGCCGATCCTGCTGTTGTGGATCTATCTGAGCTGGGTGTCGGTGTTGCTGGGCGCGTCGTTGGCCTCTTCGATGGCGGCGTTCCGCTATCAACCCGAAGCCATGCGCCTGCCGCCTGGCTTTGAAATCTATGGCTTGTTGCGCTTGCTCGGCCGTTTTCGCCAGGCGCGCATCCACGGCAACGGGCTCGACGAAGACCGCATCCTGGCGCTGGAACCCATGCTCACCGATACGCTGATGCAGGAGCTGCTGTGCGAGCTCAAACGCATCCGCCTGCTGCGCCGCGACGAACGTGGGCATTGGTTGCTGGCGCGCGATCTGGACGTGGTGCCGCTGGCCGAACTCTACGAAAGCTGCCAACTGCGGGTGCCGATCGAAGACCGCCCGTTGCCGTGTCGCGACGATGCCTACGGCCAGGCTGCCGCCGCTGCGTTGGAGCAATTGCGTCAACCGCTGCGTAGCGTGCTGGCGCAACCGGTCGGCGACCTCTACACCCATCTTCCCGGAGATCTTCCATGACCTTGCGCCTTGTGCGCGGCGCCTGTGCGCTGCTGTTGCCGCTGTTGTTGATGACCGCCTGCAAGCCTACCGGCGAGGGCGCCCCCGCCGCCGACACCAGCACCGCGCCTGCAGCGCCTCCCCAGGCGCCGGACAAACCTGCCGCAGCCGCAGACCCGGCAACTGCGCCCGATACCTCGGTGGTGCAGCAGACCGCCGAGATGCCGAAGTTGTCGCTGCCCACCGTCACTGGCGAGGCCTACGACCTGGCTGCGCATCGCGGCAAGTGGGTGGTGGTCAATTTCTGGGCCACCTGGTGCGCACCGTGCCTGAAGGAGATGCCGGAGCTGTCGGCGCTGCACACCATGCGCGACAGCATCGAAGTGGTGGGCCTGGCCTACGAAGACATCACCAGCGCCGACATGCAGGCGTTTCTGAAAGATCACCCGGTGTCGTATCCGGTGGCCATTCTCGACCCCTACCAGCCGCCACAGGACTTCGCCACGCCGCGCGGCTTGCCGATGACCTATCTGATCGGCCCGGATGGCAAGGTCGCCAAGCAGTTCCTCGGCCCGGTCACCGCGCGTGATATCGAAACCGCCGTGGGCATCACCGGCAAGGCCGGCTGATGCAGGCGGCGCGCTTCGTCGTCACCGGCGTGGTGCAGGGCGTGTGGTTCCGCGCCTCCACCCGCGAGCGTGCCGTTGCACTGGGCGTGCGCGGACATGCGCGCAATCAGGCGGACGGCAGCGTGGAAGTGATCGCCGCCGGTACCGATGCCGCGTTGAACGCGCTGGAAACCTGGCTCTGGCAGGGCCCGCCAGCGGCCAAGGTCGCGACCGTGACGCGCACGCCTTGCGCGATGCCGCCGACTGAAGACTTTGTAACTGGCTGAGCATTCGCCGTTGGAGCAGGGCAACAGACTTGCATGGCCTCGCCGATAACCTTCTCAACGCGATCACAGCGTGCAGGGGGAATGTATGGCCGCTCCATCTCAAGACCGCAATGACAGGCACGTGTCGCCTGCACACCGCAGCAACCGTCAACTGACGCAGCTCGCGCCGTGGTTGTATCTCGGCGTGCTGCTGGGCAGCGGCTGGTTGTTGTTCCTGCAACCGCAGACCCGCGTGCTGCAACCCGAGCAAGCGGCGACGAGCTGGCTGCTGGCCTGGATCTTCGGCGGCATCGTGATTGGCGCGGTGCTGTGGAGCCTGCGGCTGGCGCGCGACGGCCTGGGGCAGGCGTCTTCGGCCAGCTATCCCATGTCTGCGCGCCTGCCCGATTCGTGGACAGACGCCTACGCTGCCTTGCTGCGCCCGGCCAACGCTGCGCCGCTCTCCGCGCCCAAGCCCGACCCGGCCGATACCCAGCGCGGCGCGGCCTGGCACCGGTTCGGCGGCGGCATGCTCAGCGTGGAAAACTTCGATCCCAACGACGCCACCCGCGCGCCCTGGGACAACCTGGACGCGCAGACCTGCATCGCCCGTCTGGACGATGTGCGCCCGGCCTGGCAGAACGCCAGCGCCAACCGCGCGCTGCAGCAGGAGCGTCGCTACTGGCTGGATGTGGTGCTGTCGCTGCTCGATCACGGCGTCACCCGTCCGCTGCAGGACGGCTATCTACCCGATACCGCCACGCTGCGTACCGAGCGCTTCCTGCTCGGCGCCGACGCCGGCCCGATCGTGCTGGCCGATGTGCCGGCGTTGTTTGCACGCCGATTGGCGCTGGCCATCGAGACCATGCCGACGCCGCAGCGCGAGGCCGCTGGCGTGCAGTGGCGTTTGCTACAGCAACTACACGGTCTGGTCGCCGAAAGCCGCATGCTGGACGAGCGTTCGCAGGTCATCCAGGTGCTGGCGTGGAATCCGGACGTGGACCTGGATCAGGTCGAAGTGGCCTATATCCTGGCCGCCGAGTACCGCCAGGGCATGCGCGACTGGTTGCGCCGCGCCGCGCTGGTGCGTCTGCCCGACAGCGCACTGCGCCTGGACGAAGTGCTGCTGTCGTCCTGTAGCCCGCTCGGCGCGCAGGCCGACGACGTCGATTACATCGAGGCGATGCGGCCACTGCACCGCGGTTTCATGCAGCTGTTCAGTCAGCGCCTGAGTCAGTTGGTGCTGCAGGCCGAGCAGGCCGAGCGTCAGGCCGGCCTGTATCCGTTGCCGCGGACCACCGCTGCCAGCGACGAACTCTCTCAGGACTGGCCGGCGTAATCGTCGATCGGTTCCAGCACGCCATAACGTTCCTTGTGCGGTTTGC
Organism: Xanthomonas sp. NCPPB 2933; assembly: GCF_056725225.1. Taxonomy (NCBI): domain Bacteria; kingdom Pseudomonadati; phylum Pseudomonadota; class Gammaproteobacteria; order Lysobacterales; family Lysobacteraceae; genus Xanthomonas; species Xanthomonas sp. NCPPB 2933. The sequence goes on along the minus strand of NZ_CM161518.1, from coordinate 4,282,475 downwards.
CGTCCAACGGCGGCAGCTGCACTTTTTCTTCGGGCACCTTGGTGTCCGGCAGCCGATCCAGCAGGTCGCGGATCAGGCTCAATCGGCCCAGCTTCTGGTCGTTGAATTCCACCAGCGTCCACGGTGCGTCCGGCGTATGCGTCACCTCAAGCATGCGCTCGCGTGCAGCGGTGTAGTCGTCGTACTTGCTGCGTGACTGCAGATCCACCGGCGACAGCTTCCAGCCCTTGAGCGGATCTTCGTGGCGTTCGGCAAAGCGCTGTTCTTGCTCGGCCTGATCCACGCACAGCCAATACTTGAACAGCAAAATGCCGTCGTCGACCAGCAGTTGTTCGAAGCGCGGCGCCTGCTCAAGAAATGCCTCGTATTGGGCGTCGGTGCAGTAGCCCATCACCCGTTCCACGCCGGCGCGGTTGTACCAGCTGCGATCCATCAGCACCAACTCGCCGGCCGCCGGCAGATGCGCCACATAGCGCTGGAAATACCACTGCGTGCTTTCGCGATCATTGGGTGTCGGCAACGCTACCACCCGGCATTGGCGTGGATTGAGATGGCTGGCGATGGTCTGGATCACACCGCCCTTGCCGGCGGTATCGCGGCCTTCCACCAGCACCAGTGCGCGCTGGTTGGTATGCCGCAGCCAGCGCGCCATGTTGACCAGTTCAAGCTGCAGCGGTGCCAGCAGTTTTTTGTAGGCCTTGCGTTTCAGGTGCGACATGCGCGTTCCAACAGCGATGGAGCGCGCAGGCTATTCACCCAGACGTGGACGCAGTGTCGCCAGATTGCAAGGCTTGGTGCGCGCATCCAGTTGTGCACGCACGATCTTTTCCCACGCCGTGCGGCAGGCCGAGGTGGAGCCGGGCAGGCAGAACACGAAGCTGTGATTGGCCAGGCCTGCGAATGCGCGCGACTGCAATGACGAGGTGCCGATTTCCTCGACGCTGATGGCGCGAAACAATTCGCCGAACCCGGGCATGGTCTTGTCCAGCAACGGCGTGATCGCCTCCGGCGTGCTGTCACGGCCGGTGAAGCCGGTGCCGCCGGTGATCAGGATGCCGTCGACCTGCGCATCGGCTATCCAGTTCGAGACGATCGCGCGCATGCGGTAACGGTCGTCCGGGCATAACGCGCGTTCGTGCAGCAGGTGACCGTCGTGAGTGAGGGCCTCGACCAGATAATCGCCGGAGCGGTCATCGGCCAGGCTGCGGCTGTCGGACACCGTCAGCACGCACAGGTGCAAGGGAATGAAGTCGAGATTGGAAGGCATGCCGCCAGCCTAGCGAGCCTGGACGGCCGGGTACAGCAGTACGGCGTGAAGCCGCACAAGTCAGTCGCAGTCGAGGATCCGCTGATACTGGCAGTTAGCAACTGACAGTTCGTGGCAAATCGATAAGCCGCTCTCCCTGGGGGCGAGAAGGCACAGCTTGCGCGCCACTGGTGTGCGTGCCGCCGAGCGCCCACGCCACAAGGTTGGACGCCCCTCTCCCTCCGGGAGAGGGGTTGGGGTGAGGGTACGTCCAGGCGCGCCGTGTCAGTTGCCGGCTTCGGTAAGGGCGGCAGCGCGGCCGGGGACTGGCTCCTCGGCTCGGTCAGACATCCTGTCTGACTCGCCGCCGCGGCACATCCATGTGCCGCTCTCCGCCAATCCCCGGCCACGCTGCCGCCTCGGCGCGTTATTGCTGTGACTTACGTTGTTGCCGTGGCTTGGAAAGTGTTGAGCAAAGAAAGTTTTGAGTAGCTTACTGACGAGTCGCTCTAGAGCCCCTCTCCCGCTGGGAGAGGGGTTGGGGTGAGGGTACGGCGGAAGACAGCTATCTACTTTGAAAATAAGAAGCCCCCACTAATTAACCAGCCAACCATGCCGCCCCGCCACCCCACGTACCAACTGCGCGAGCTCATCGGCAAACCCATCCATCTCAAACACCCCGGACTCCCGCCGCAGTACATCCACCCGCTCACGCAACGCACCCAGCGCCGCCGGATCACCCGCCAATGCCACCGCCTTGGCAACAAACGCGGCATCTTCCGCCACATTCATCTCATCCAACCCAAGATGATGATTCAAGCTGCCGGCTACGCGCGCCGCAAACGTCTCTCCAGGCGTCGTCAACACCGGGCAACCCGCCCACAACGCATCCGATGCGGTGGTATGCGCGTTGTAAGGATGCGTATCCAAAAATAAATCCGCATGTCGGTAGCGCGCCAGATACTGCGGATGCGGCAACTTCGGCATGAATACTAGGCGTTGCGGATCCACGCCTTGGGCCTGCGCCACCGCACGCAGACGCGCGTCGGCCTCACCTGGCCCGGACAACAACCACAGCACGCTGCCCGGCAACGCGCGCAGTACTGCCAACATGCGTGCCATGCTGCGCGGATTGAGCTTGTAGCTATTGTTGAAACAGCACAGCACCACGCCCTGCTCGGGCAAGCCGCACTGCGTACGCGAAGGCGGCTCGGCAACCACGCGTGAGGTGTCCGATGGCTGAAATGCACCTCGCAAGCGCAACACCTTCTCGCTGTAAAAGGGCTCTAGTGCCGGCGGCAGCGCGAACCCATCGCCCAGCACGTAGTCCATCCACGGTGCGCCGGATGTGCCCGGATACGCCAGCCAGTTGAGTTGCACCGGTGCTGGCCGCAGCGCGAACACTTCCGGTCGCCCGCCGCCGCCCCAGCTGCGTAGATCGAACAACAGATCGATGCCCTGGTCGCGGATGTGCTGCGCAGTGGCCAGATGCCCGAGCGCGGTGACATCGTGCAAGGCCGTGGCTTGCGCCAGGCGCGCGCGAATCTCGCTGTGGTCATCATGGCTGGTCGCAAACAGATGCAGGTGCAAGGTCGGCTGACGCCGCTGCAGCGCTTCGAATAACGCCACTGTCAGCAAGCCGGTGGGATGTGCACCAAACCCATTGGAGACGAAGCCGACCCGCAACGCGCCCTGGCGGCGCACGGCAGTCGGTGGTAGCGGGCGCAGGACGGAAGCAATTGTCTGCGCGCGCGTTCGTGCACACGCGAGCTGTTCGGCAGCGCTGGCGTCCTCGCTCAGGAAGGCGAATGGCTCCACCGCCGCAGCGCCCTGCGCCACGGCGGCACGCACCTGCACAGCCAGTGCATCCAGCTCGCGCCAATCGCACAGGCGGCGGCGCCAGTTGAGCAGTTGCGCAGTGATGTAGGGCTCGTCGGGCAGCAATTGATGTGCACGCGTATACGCGGCCGCCGCAGCTTCGGCCTGGCCCGCGTCTTCCAGTGCATGCCCAAGCCACAACGCAATGCCCGGATGCTGCGGCACCAGGTCCGATGCCTGCTGCAATAACGACGCTGCTTCTGCATGCCGTTGCTGCGCCCAGCGCACCCGTCCAAGCCGCGCCACCGCTTCCGGATGGCCCGGGTGCAGTGCAAGCGCGCGTTGCACCGCGGCTTCGCCGGCGGCGATCGCGCCCATGCCGAGTTCGGCATCGGCCAGCATCAACCAGGCGATGAAATCGCCGGGCTGGTGTTGCACCGCCTCGCGCAGCTGCAACAGCTCGCGCGGGACCTGTGCACTCACGGGCTGTCGCTCAACCGCGCCAGTTCGTCGGCCTGATGTTCGTGCAGTAAGCGTGCGATCAAGGCATCCAGATCGCCTTCGATGATGTTGGGCAGGTCGTACAACGTGAGGCCTTCCACGCGGTGGTCGGTGATGCGGCCCTGCGGGAAGCTGTAGGTGCGGATGCGTTGGCTACGATCACCGCTACCTACCTGCAATTTGCGCGTCTGCGCTTCGGCGGCCGCCGCCTTGCTGCGCTCCGCTTCCACCAGTTGCGCCTTCAAGCGCTTCATCGCCTTGTCGCGATTGGCGTGCTGGCTGCGCTCGGTCTGGCATTCCACCACCACGCCGCTGGGCACGTGGGTGATGCGGATCGCCGATTCGGTCTTGTTGACATGCTGGCCGCCGGCGCCGGAGGAGCGGAACGTGTCCACTTTCAGGTCGGCCGGGTTGATCACGATCTCTTCCACATCGTCGGCTTCGGGAATGATCGCCACCGTGGCGGCAGAGGTGTGGATACGGCCCTGCGATTCGGTGGCCGGCACGCGCTGCACGCGGTGCGTGCCGGATTCGAACTTCAATCGCGAATACGCACCGCGCCCGACCACCCGTGCCACCACTTCCTTGTAGCCGCCGTGTTCGCCGGGGCTGTCGGATTCGATTTCCACCTTCCAGCCCTGACGCTCGGCATAGCGGGCATACATGCGGAACAGATCGCCGGCAAAGATTGCCGCCTCGTCGCCGCCGGTGCCGGCGCGCACTTCCAGAAACAGATTGCCTTCGTCGCGCGGGTCGCGCGGTACCAGCAGCAGGGCCAGCTGCGCGTCCAGCTCGTCTAGGCGTGCCTGAGCGGCGGCGATTTCCTCTTCGGCCAGCTCGCGCATTTCCGGATCGTTGCGCATGGCTTCGGCTGCGCTCAGATCGGCCTTGGCGCGCGCTTCGTCTTCCAGGGCGACGGCCACCGGCTCCAGCTGCGACAGCTCGCGCGACAGCGTGCGGAACTTGTCGTTGTTGCTCACCACCTCGGGGTCGGAGAGCAGGTGCTGCAGTTCTTCGCGGCGCTCGGCCAGCGCTTCGAGCTTACGGCGCAGGGTCGGCGTCATCAGTCCTCACGATCGGGGTAGCTACAGGGGGATGTTGGTAACCGGGTTTTTCCGGAAACAGCCGGTCGGCCGCGCTGGTCAGTTCCAGGTCGTTGTTGAGCGCCGCATCGCGTAATGCGGCAGTTGGCGGATGCAGCAAACGGTTGGTCAGCGCATGCGCCAGTTGTTCCAGGACTTCATCGGCTGGCTTGCCGTTGTGCAATTGCTGGCGTGCCTTGGCCAGCAATTCGTCGCGGGTGCTGTCGCCGAACGCGCGCAGCCGTTTGAGCGGCGCCTGGCGCGCGTTGGCCTGCACCGTTTCGACATAGCGCGCGACCTGCAGATCGATGATCGCTTCGGCTTGGTCTGCGGCCTCGCGGCGGCCACGGCGGTTGTCTTCCACCGCACGTTCCAGATCGTCTACCGTGTACAGGTAGGCATCGCCAAGCTCGGCCACCGAGGCCTCGATATCGCGCGGCACTGCCAGGTCGAACAACAGCATCGGCTTGCGTTTGCGCGCGCGTAGCGCCTGTTCCACCTGCATCCGGGTCACGATCGGCTCGCGTGCGGCAGTAGCCGAAAACACCACGTCGGCCTCGGCCAGATGGCGGTCCAGATCGGTCAGCGGCAACGCATAGCCACCGTGCTGGCTCGCCAACGTCTGCGCATGTGCAAGGGTGCGGTTGGCGATCAGCAAGCGGCGCACGCGGCCTTCGCTCAGATGTTTGGCGGCCAGCTCGATGGTTTCGCCAGCGCCGATCAGCAGCACGGTGGATTCGTTGAGCCGCGCAAAGGACTCCTGCGCCAGCCGCACCGCAGTGGAGGCCACCGACACCGGATTGGCGCCGACACGGGTGTCGGTGCGCGCACGCTTGGCCACCGAGAAGGTCTGCTGAAACAGGCGGTCCAGCCCGCTGCCCAGCGCACCGTGCGCACGTGCTACCGCCCAGGCGTCCTTCACCTGACCCAGAATCTGTGGCTCGCCCAGCACCATCGAATCCAGCCCGGTGGCGACGCGAAACAGATGCCGCACCGCCGCTTCTTCCTGATGCTGATACAGATAACCGCTCAAGCCCGGCGCATGTGTCTCCAGCCAGGTCACCAGGCTGTGCGGGTCGTCGGCCATCGCGTACAGCTCGGTGCGGTTGCAGGTGGACAGCAACGCGGCCTCGCGCACCTGCGGCAACGCGCGCAAGGATTCGAGCGCGCGCGGCAGCGCCTCACCTGCGAACGCCGCGCGTTCGCGCAGGTCCACAGGTGCGGTCTGGTGATTCAGTCCGAGCACCCACAACGTCATTGTTCAGTTGCTTGCGATAAGCTGGCGGCCATTCAGGGCCCCATTTTACGGCCCGGTTGCCCCCGATGCCTGTACCGATTCGCATCCTGAGTGTTCTTTTGCTGGTAGCAGTCTCCGCCAACGCCATTGCAGCACCCAAAAAAGCTCCGCCCACGCCGCCGACCAGCAGCGCCGGCACCACGTCGCTGGAACCCGTGCTCGCCGGTGAATTCGCCTTGCAGGCCGGGCAGTTGGACGATGCCGCCCGCGCCTATCTGGACGCGGCCAAGGCCGAAGCCGGCGACGCCGGGCTGGCCGAACGCGCCGCCCGCATCGCCATGCTGGCCAACGACGATGCCCGCGCGGTCGAAGCCCTGGCGCTGTGGCGCGCGCGTGCGCCCTCGTCGATGGCCATGCGCAGCACCGAAGCCTCGCTGGCCCTGCGCCGCAACGACCTGCGCACCGCACGCCGCGATCTGCTTGGCCTGCTCAAGGAGCCCGACCCACGCGGCTGGCGCTTCGCCCTGATTGCCCTGGCCAATGGCGGACGCGAGCCGGAAGCTTCTGCCGATGCGCTCGAAGACCTGGTCAAGGCTGGCGCCATCCCCAATCAGATCGAGGCCTGGCAGGAATTCGGCCGCCTCGCCCTGCGCATGGAGCGCCCGGCGCTGGCCAAGCGCATCGTCGACGAAGTGGTGCGCCGCTTCCCCGAAGAGCCGCGCGTGGCCTTGTTGCACGCCACGCAGCTGCAGCAGGAAGGCAAGAACGACGACGCGCTGGCGCTGCTGAAGAACATCGAGCCGCAGGCGGTGAAGGACTCCGAACTGCGTGGTGCGCTGGCATTCGCCTACGACGCCATGGGCCAGACCGAGGCGGCCGCACGGGTGCTCTCGACCGGGCCCCAGGACACCCAGACCTACGGGCTGCGTGCCTCCATGCTCGCCAAGGAAAAAGACCGCACCTCGCTGGAGGCGCTGTACGGCGAGCTCAAGCGCAATGCCACCAAGCCCGATCCGGACCGTCGCCTGCTGCTCGGCAAGATCGCCGAGTTCCTCAAGCGGTACGACGAAGCAGTGGAGTGGTATCGCGGCGTGCCCGGCGGCCCGCAGCTGAGCGAAGCGCGCCTGCGCGCGGCCAGCGCACTGTACGAACTGGGCCGCAAGCCCGAGGCGCTTGCCGAAGCCCGCGCGCTGCAGGGCGATGCCAGCGCCGACGACGATGCGCGTCGCGACGCCTATGTGCTCGAAGCCGAGCTGCACCAACGTGCCGGCGATGCCCCGGGCGAACTGGATGCTTTCGAGCGCGGCCTGGCTGCGTATCCGGACGATGGCGCGCTGCTGTACGCCCGCGGCCTGGCCTGGGAACGCCGCGACGACGTCCCCCGTGCCGAGGCCGATCTGCGCAAGATCCTGGTCGCCGAGCCGGAAAATGTCGGGGCGCTCAACGCGCTGGGCTACACCCTGGCCGACCGCACCACCCGTTACAAGGAGGCGCTGGCGCTGATCGACCGCGCCCGCACCGCCGATCCGGACAACCCGGCCATCGTCGACAGCTACGGCTGGGTGCTGTACCGCATGGGCCGCCTCAAGGAAGCCCTGGTGCAGCTGCGCCGCGCCTGGGCGCTGGTCAAGGACCCGGAAATCGCCGCGCATGTGGGCGAAGTGCTGTGGGTCAGCGGCAAGCAGGACGAAGCACGGCGCTATTTCGATGAGGCACGCCGTCTCGATCCCGACAACCGAGCGCTGCAACGCGCCGTGGAAAAGTTCGGGTTATGAGGGGTGGTGTAGTCCGCACACTGGCCCTGAGCGGGCTGGTGCTCGCAGGCTTGTCCGGCTGCGTGAGCGTGCCGCGCGGGCAGGGCAGTGGTGCGGCCGTGGTCGAGCAGGTCTCCGATGGCGCGCGTCAGGCCGAAGCCGCACGTCAGGCCTGGTTGCAGGCGCACCCGAACTGGTCGTTCCAGGGCCGGGTGGCGATCAGCAAGGGCAGCAATGGCGGCAGCGGCCACATCGACTGGCAGCAGGACGGCCCGCGCTATCGCGTGCAGCTCAGTGCGCCGGTGACCCGGCAGAGCTGGGTGCTCACCGGCGACACCACCACCGGTGCCGGGCGTTTGGAGGGTCTGGAAGGCGGCCCTCGCAGCGGCGCCGACGCCGAGCAGGTACTGCTGGAAGCAACCGGATGGACCATCCCGGTCAACCAGATGCCCGATTGGGTGCGTGCGCTGCGCATCGCCGACACGAGTGCCGAACGTGTGGATCTGGACGCCGCCGGCCGCCCGCGCACCGTGCAGCAGGACGGCTGGACCATCGACTTTCTGGCCTGGGCCCCGGCCAGCGCCGGCCAGCCCGAGCTGCCGCAGCGCATCGAAGCCCGCAACGGCGAGGCCAAGGTGCGCCTGCTGGTCGACCAATGGACGGTCTCGCCCTGATGTCAGCGTTGGAAGCGGGCTGGTCGGCGTGGCCTGCGCCGGCCAAGCTGAATCTGTTCCTGCGGATCATCGGGCGTCGCGCCGATGGCTATCACCTGCTGCAAACCGTGTTCCGGCTGCTGGACTGGGGGGACACCATTCATCTTCGTTTGCGCAGCGACGGCCTGATCCGGCGCATCGGCGACAGTCTGCCGGGCGTGGCCGAGGACGATGATCTGGTGATCCGCGCCGCGCGCCTGCTGCAATCCAGCGCTGGCGCGCAGGCCGGCGCCGACATCCGGGTCGACAAGCGCATCCCTGCCGGCGGCGGTTTCGGCGGCGGGTCGTCGGATGCGGCCACCGTGCTGGTCGCGCTCAATGCCTTGTGGGGACTGGGTTTGCCGGTCGATGCCCTGGCCGAGCTAGGCCTGCGCCTTGGCGCCGACGTGCCGGTGTTCGTGCGCGGACACAACGCCTGGGCCGAGGGCATCGGGGAACAACTGACCCCGATCAGCCTCTCGAAAGCCTCCTATGTGCTGGTCGATCCAGGCATTCACGTGCCCACACCTGTTTTATTTCAATCACAGGAATTGACGCGGGATGCTGCGCCCGTGAAAATAGCGGACTTCGCTTCGGGTTCTCTGCTCGACAATGCGTTCGAGCCGGTCCTCCGGCGCCGTGAACCCGCCATCGAGGCGGTGTTCCAGGCGCTTTCCAGGATCGGGACGTCGCGTTTGACCGGGTCAGGGAGCGGTTGTTTCGTCGAATTCGCCACGCGCGCTGCTGCAGAGCAGGCCTTGGCGCAATTGCCGGACAACCTGAGGGCGTGGGTCGTGGAAGGTGCAGCGCACTCGCCACTGCTCGACGCACTGGACGCGAGACAAGTTTGATGCAGGGGCGTCGCCAAGAGGCCCAAGGCACCAGGTTTTGATCCTGGCATTCGTAGGTTCGAATCCTACCGCCCCTGCCATTTTATGCAGGTCCCTCTGCAACAGCCCGCACATCCATGTGCGGGGATTGAAAGAAAAGCAAAGCCTGGCATTGGTTCGGCTTTATTCCGCTCCACCATCGACCCACCCGCTCTTTGCCGCCGCCCGAGAGATCCCATGCAAGACCAACGTAATCTGCTGGTGTTCTCCGGCAATGCCAACAAGCCGCTTGCCAAGAGCATCTGCAAGGAGCTTGGCGTTCGCATGGGCAAGGCGCTGGTCACGCGCTTCTCCGATGGCGAAGTGCAGGTCGAAATCGAAGAGAGCGTGCGCCGGCAGGAAGTGTTCGTCATCCAGCCGACCTGCGCGCCGAGCGCCGAAAACCTGATGGAGCTGCTGGTGCTGATCGATGCGCTCAAGCGCGCCAGCGCCGCATCGGTGACTGCGGTGATTCCGTACTTCGGTTACTCGCGCCAGGATCGCCGCATGCGTTCCTCGCGCGTGCCGATCACCGCCAAGGTCGCCGCCAAGATGATCTGCGCGATGGAGGCCGACCGCGTGTTGACGGTCGATCTGCATGCCGACCAGATCCAGGGCTTTTTCGATGTTCCGGTCGACAACGTCTACGCCTCGCCGCTGCTGCTGGCCGACATCTGGCGCGCTTACGGCACCGATAACCTGATCGTGGTCTCGCCGGACGTGGGCGGTGTGGTGCGCGCGCGCGCCGTCGCCAAGCGTCTGGACGATGCGGACCTGGCCATCATCGACAAGCGCCGTCCGCGCGCCAATGTCGCCACGGTGATGAACATCATCGGCGACGTGCAGGGCAAGACCTGCGTGCTGGTGGACGATCTGGTCGATACCGCCGGCACCTTGTGTGCAGCCGCTGCAGCGCTGAAGCAGCGCGGCGCGCTCAAGGTCGTGGCCTACATCACCCACCCGGTGCTGTCCGGCCCGGCGGTGGACAACATCAACAATTCGCAGCTCGACGAGCTGGTGGTCACCGACACGATTCCGTTGAACGAAGCCGCGCGCACCTGCGCCAAGATTCGTCAGCTGAGCGTGGCCGAACTGCTCGCCGAGACCATTCGCCGCATCGCCTTCGGCGAGTCGGTCAGCTCGCTCTACGTCGACTGATTTTTCATTCGGTACCCGGTTCTCCGGGTGCCTGCACGACGTCTCACCTGGTCGCGGGTGAGACGCTTCATCGCCGCGAGGCGATATTCCAATCCAGGTAGTGAAATCCAATGGCAAAGACACACGAAATCAAGGTCGAGCGCCGCGCGAACGAGGGGAAGGGTGCGAGCCGCCGCCTACGTCACGCTGGCGTCATTCCGGCCATCGTCTACGGTGGCGAACTCGAGCCGGTCAGCATCCAGCTCAACCACGAGCAGATCTGGCTTGCCCAGCAGAACGAGTGGTTCTACTCGTCGATCCTCGACCTGAACCTCAATGGCGACGTGCAGCAGGTCCTGCTGCGTGACATGCAGCGCCATCCGTTCAAGCAGCTGATCATCCACATCGACTTCCAGCGCGTCAGCGCCAACGAGAAGCTCAGCGCCGCTGTGCCGCTGCACTTCGTCAACGAAGCAACCTCGCCGGCCGGTAAGTCCAGCGAAGTGGTCGTGACCCACGAACTGAACGAAGTTCAGGTCGTCTGCCTGCCGAAGGATCTGCCGGAGTTCATCGAAGTGGACCTCGGTGCCCTGGAAGTTGGCAACGTGATCCATCTGTCCGAGATCACCCTGCCGGCCGGTGTGGAAATTCCGGAGCTGAAGCTGGGCAAGGAACACGACGTGGCGGTGGTTGCTGCCAAGCACGTGCGCATCGAAGAAGAAGACGCTGCCGGTGAAGAAGGTAGCGAAGGCGCCGAGACCAAGTAATCCGTCGGCCGATCCCTCGCACTGCGCGGGGGATCGGCTGCGGTGACTGGCATGTCTGCACTCCGCCTGATTGTGGGACTCGGGAATCCCGGTCCGGAACACGCGCAAACCCGGCACAACGCCGGGTTTCGTTTCGTCGATGCCCTCGTCGAGCGCCATGGCGCGCGCTGGGGGTTGGATGCCAAGTTGTTCGGCGAGACCGCAAAGGTCGAGATCGCCGGTCAACCGGTCTGGCTGCTCAAGCCGGCCACCTTCATGAATCTCAGCGGCAAATCGATCACCACCGCGTTGCGGTTCTGGAAGATCGAGCCGGAACAGCTGCTCGTTGCACACGACGAACTGGATCTGGCGCCGGGCACTGCGCGGCTCAAGTTCGATGGTGGCCACGGCGGCCAGAACGGTCTGCGCGATACCATCCGCCTGCTGGGGCACGGCAAATTTCACCGCTTGCGTGTCGGCATTGGTCATCCCGGTCACAAGGATCGCGTGGTGCCATGGGTGCTGGGACGGGCAGGGCGCGACGACGATGCGGCGATTGGTACTGCAGTGGACGCCGCCATCGATGTGCTGCCGCTGGCAATACAAGGGAATTTCAATGAGGCGATGAAGCGGCTGCATACCAGTAAGGACGCGTGATTGGGGATTGGGGATTTGCGGCCATGCGGCATTGCGAATCTCCAATCCCGAATCCCAAATCCCGGACGTGCACCATGGGTATCAAATGCGGCATCGTCGGCCTGCCCAACGTCGGCAAGTCGACCCTGTTCAATGCGCTGACCAAAGCCGGCATCGCGGCGGCCAATTTCCCGTTCTGCACCATCGAGCCGAACGTCGGCATCGTGCCGGTGCCGGATCTGCGCCTTAATCAGCTGGCTGAAATCGTCAAGCCGCAGAAGCTGATCCCGACTGCGGTCGAGTTCGTCGATATCGCCGGGCTGGTGGCGGGTGCGGCCAGCGGCGAAGGGCTGGGCAACAAGTTCCTGGCCCACATTCGCGAAGTCGATGCGATCACCCACGTGGTGCGTTGCTTCGAGAACGACGACGTCATCCACGTGAACAACAAGGTCGACCCGATCGCCGATATCGAAACCATCGATACCGAGCTGGCATTGGCCGATCTGGATAGCGTGGAAAAGGCGCTCAACCGTGCCGAGCGCAGTGCCAAGGGCGGCGACAAGGATGCAGCGGCACGCAAGCCGGTGCTGGCCAAGTTGCAGGCCGCATTGGCCGATGGCAAAGCCGGGCGCGCCGCTGGGCTGGACGAGGAAGAAAAAGCGCTGGTGCGCGATCTGTTCCTGCTCACGCTCAAGCCGGTGATGTACATCGCCAACGTGCTAGAAGACGGTTTCGAGAACAACCCGCACCTGGATGCGGTGCGTGCGCATGCAGTGACCGAAGGCGCCGAAGTGGTGCCGGTCTCCGCAGCGATCGAAGAAGAACTGTCGCAGCTCGACGACGAAGATCGCGACACCTTCCTGGCCGACCTGGGCCTGGCCGAGCCTGGCTTGAATCGCGTCATTCGCGCGGCCTACAAGCTGCTTGGCCTGCAGACCTACTTCACCGCAGGCGTCAAGGAAGTGCGTGCGTGGACGGTCAAGGCCGGCTCCACTGCGCCGCAGGCCGCAGCGGTGATCCATACCGATTTCGAGAAGGGCTTCATCCGCGCCGAGACGATCGGTTTCGACGACTTCATCAAGTACCGCGGCGAAACCGGCGCGCGCGATGCCGGTCGTCTGCGGCTGGAAGGCAAGGAATATCGCGTCAAGGAAGGCGATGTGCTGCACTTCCGCTTCAACGTCTGAGCGGGTGCGCGCGGCCGGCATGGCTGCGCACATTCAGGCGTGACAAATAGCGCGAAATTTTTGTTGACACTGCTTGTCTCCCACAACAAAATAGCGGGCTGCTTCACCCCGAACCGAATCGCTTCATCGCGCCCCGGTCCGGTAGTAAAAGCTGGAGGGATACCCAAGCGGCCAACGGGGGCAGACTGTAAATCTGCTGGCTTACGCCTTCGGTGGTTCGAATCCACCTCCCTCCACCAGTTTCATGTTGTGTCTTGCAGTTCCCGGCGCGGGAGTAGTTCAACGGTAGAACCTCAGCCTTCCAAGCTGATGGTGCGGGTTCGATTCCCGTCTCCCGCTCCATTGAACGTAAATGCATGGCATAATGCAAAACTCGCTCACGTAGCTCAGTCGGTAGAGCACCTCCTTGGTAAGGAGGAGGTCGAAGGTTCGATTCCTTTCGTGAGCACCATTACTCAATCGTCTTCAACTCCAAACGATTACCGAGACACGCACCCATGGCAAAAGCTAAATTTCTTCGCGAAAAGCTGCACGTTAACGTCGGTACCATTGGTCACGTTGACCATGGCAAGACCACGTTGACCGCTGCGCTGACCAAGATCGGTGCCGAGCGTTTCGGTGGCGAGTTCAAGGCGTACGACGCGATCGACGCAGCGCCGGAAGAGAAGGCGCGTGGTATCACGATCTCGACCGCGCACGTTGAATATGAGTCCGCAGTTCGCCATTACGCGCACGTCGACTGCCCCGGCCACGCCGACTACGTCAAGAACATGATCACCGGTGCGGCGCAGATGGACGGCGCGATCCTGGTGTGTTCGGCTGCCGACGGTCCGATGCCGCAGACCCGTGAGCACATCCTGCTCTCGCGTCAGGTCGGTGTGCCGCACATCGTCGTGTTCCTGAACAAGGCCGACATGGTCGATGACGCCGAGCTGCTTGAGCTGGTCGAGATGGAAGTGCGTGAGCTCCTGAGCAAGTACGACTTCCCGGGCGACGACACTCCGATCATCCACGGTTCGGCCCGTCTGGCGCTTGACGGCGATCAGAGCGAAATCGGTGTGCCGGCGATCCTGAAGCTGGTCGAAGCGCTGGATACCTTCATTCCGGATCCGACCCGCGACGTCGACCGTCCGTTCCTGATGCCGGTCGAAGACGTGTTCTCGATCTCGGGTCGTGGCACCGTGGTGACCGGTCGTATCGAGCGCGGCATCATCAAGGTCGGCGACGAAATCGAAATCGTCGGTATCCGCGACACGCAGAAGACCACCGTCACCGGCGTGGAAATGTTCCGCAAGTTGCTGGACCAGGGTCAGGCAGGCGATAACGCCGGTCTGCTGCTGCGCGGCACCAAGCGTGACGACGTGGAGCGCGGCCAGGTGCTGTGCAAGCCGGGTTCGATCAAGCCGCACACCGAGTTCGAAGCCGAAGTCTATGTGCTGTCCAAGGATGAGGGTGGTCGTCATACCCCGTTCTTCAAGGGCTACCGTCCGCAGTTCTACTTCCGCACCACCGACATCACTGGCGCCTGCCAGCTGCCGGAAGGCGTGGAGATGGTGATGCCGGGCGACAACGTGAAGATGGTCGTGACCCTGATCAACCCGGTCGCGATGGACGAAGGTCTGCGCTTCGCGATTCGTGAAGGTGGCCGTACCGTCGGCGCCGGCGTGGTTGCCAAGATCATCAAGTAAGTGCCTGCATCCAGTCGCCTCGCGGCGGCTGGATTCAAACGAATGGCGGGCCGGCTGAACCTCGGTCCGCCTTCGTTGTCTTAGGGTTTGCGGTAAACGAGTACATACGCCAGTAGCTCAATTGGCAGAGCAGCGGTCTCCAAAACCGCAGGTTGGGGGTTCGAGTCCCTCCTGGCGTGCCACTCCTCTTTCCGGCCCAGTAATTCGGGTCAGATCGGTAACTAGAGCCGGATGAATAGCAAAATCGAGCCTTCCAAAAGCGCGTCTGCTGCCAGCGCTGATATCGTGAAATACGTCCTCTCCGCGCTCCTGGTGATTGCGGGGTTGTTTGTGTGGTTCTGGTTTTCTGCGCCTGAACGCGCAACCCAGTTTGGAGCCTGGACGCCGCAATTGCGCGCGCTGGCTGTGATCGTTGGGTTGGCGGCGGGTGCGTTTGTGTTTCTGGGGACCGGCAAAGGCCGTGAAACCCGTGAATTCATGTCCGAATCCAGGTTCGAGTTGCGCAAGGTGGTCTGGCCGACGCGCCAGGAAGCCATCCGTACCACCTGGGTCGTGATTGTTGTTGTGATCATTCTGAGTTTGCTGTTGGGCGGCTTCGATTTCGTCATCCAGAAGCTCACGCAGTGGTTCCTGGCTCGTTGAGGAGAATCAAGCAGTGAAGCGTTGGTATGTCGTTCACGCCTATTCAGGCTTTGAAAAATCTGTTGCGCAAGCCTTGCGCGACCGCATCGTACGCGCCGAAATGGAAGAGCGTTTCGGTGACGTGCTGGTGCCGACCGAAGAAGTCATCGAGATGCGCGCCGGCCAGAAGCGTCGGTCCGAGCGCAAGTTCTTCCCCGGCTATGTGCTGGTGCAGATCGAAACGCACGAAGAAGCCGGTATCCCGCGTATCGACAATGAAAGCTGGCACTTGGTGAAGGAAACTTCCAAAGTGATGGGTTTCATTGGTGGCACGGCCGACCGCCCGTTGCCGATTCGCGACGAAGAGGCGGATGCAATCTTGCAGCGCGTGCAGGACGGTGTCGAGAAGCCGCGTCCGAAGGTGTTGTTCGAGCCGGGTCAGATGGTGCGCGTCACCGATGGCCCGTTCAACGACTTCAATGGCGTTGTTGAAGAAGTCAATTACGAGAAGAGTCGGTTGCGGGTTGCCGTACTCATCTTTGGTCGCTCCACGCCGGTCGAGCTCGAGTTCGGTCAGGTCGAGAAGGGCTGACTCAGTCGGGTGCCGCCTAGGCACCCGCAACAATTGCTGCTATAGTGCGCGGCTCGCTCACTTGGCGAACCGCCGGGAAACAATGGCTGCCGTATGGCAGCCATCTGCGTGTTACCAGAAACGTGAAGCCGGGACACGTGATTTCCCGGTCCGATGGGGAGCCTGTCGTCAAGGCGCTAGCACCCGGAGAGTATCGAAATGGGTAAGAAAGTCGTTGGTTATGTAAAGCTGCAGGTCAAGGCCGGTCAGGCCAACCCTGCGCCGCCGGTCGGCCCTGCACTGGGTCAGCGCGGTCTGAACATCATGGAGTTCTGCAAGGCGTTCAATGCAGCGACGTCCAAGCTGGAGCCGGGTTTGCCGACGCCGGTGATCATCACCGCGTATTCCGACCGTACCTTCACCTTCGTCACCAAGAGCACCCCGGCCAGCGTGCTGCTCAAGAAGGCCGCAGGTGTGACCTCCGGCTCCAAGCGTCCCAACACCGACAAGGTGGGCAAGGTGACGCGCAAGCAGCTGGAAGAGATCGCCAAGACCAAGGAAGCCGATCTGACTGCGGCCGAGCTGGAAGCAGCGGTGCGTACGATTGCGGGTTCTGCCCGCAGCATGGGTTTGACGGTGGAGGGCTAAGACATGGCACAGAGCAAGCGCGTTAAGGCCATTGCGGCCGCTGTCGTTCCGGGCAAGACCTATGCCTTCGATGACGCAATCAAGATCCTGAAGACCGTGACCAAGGCCAAGTTCGTCGAGTCGATCGACGTTGCCGTGCGCCTGGGCGTGGACGCCAAGAAGTCCGACCAGCAGGTGCGCGGTTCCACCGTGCTGCCGGCCGGTACCGGCAAGAGCGTGCGCGTTGCAGTGTTCGCACCGGCCGGCGCCAAGGCTGACGAAGCCCTGGCTGCAGGCGCCGAGGCAGTGGGCATGGACGACCTGGCCGAGAAGATGCAGGCCGGCGATCTGAGCTACGACGTGGTCATCGCCACCCCGGACGCAATGCGCGTCGTCGGTAAGCTCGGCACGCTGTTGGGCCCGCGTGGCCTGATGCCGAACCCCAAGGTCGGCACCGTGTCTGCCAACCCGGGTGAAGCCGTCAAGAATGCCAAGTCGGGTCAGGTGCGCTACCGCACCGACAAGGCCGGCATCATCCACTGCACCATCGGCAAGGCCAGCTTCGACGACGAAGCGCTGAAGTCGAACCTGCAGGCGCTGCTGCTGGACCTGATCAAGGCCAAGCCGGCCACCTCCAAGGGGACCTACCTGCAGAAGGTGTCGGTCAGCTCGACGATGGGCCCTGGCGTGACGGTCGACCAGTCCAGCCTTGCGCTGAAGTGAGTTGATGGGTCGGGCCTGTCATGGGCCTGACCCGTCGATGGAGTACAGCATTGTTTTTCCGGCCCGGGTCACCGTGTGCTGGGAGTCCGTTCCCTCCTTTGGGGTAACGGACATTTTGAAGGCGATCGCCGGCATGTCCGGCGGTAGCCGTCAAAGACCGCAGGCGCGGTCAGCGCAGATCGACGACGGGCAGGGATGCTCACATTGGCAAGGAGTCGCCGTCGATGCAGCGGGGTCGCTTAATCAGGTTCGTATGAGCCGGCCGGCGTAGATGGTGTCGCCCTTCTGGAGCTTTCTGGTTTACGCGCGTCTGGGACATCCCGGATCGAGCCCACTCCAGGTCTAGAAAGGCCACCAAAGGAACATCGGTCGATGTTCCCGGCTTCCAGGATGGAGGCTGCCCTGGACCGCAACCGGCAGGAGCCGCGAGCGGAGTAGTTTGAAGCGGGGATTGGAGATTCGGCATTGGGGATTGGCAGAAGCGGCTTCATCAGCTCTGACCAATCCCGAATTGCTAATCCCGAATCCCGGCTTTAACGGAGGAGTGCAATGGCTCTCAATCTGTCTCAGAAGCAAGAAGTAGTCGCCGAGCTGGCAGACATCGCCGCCAAGGCCCACTCCTTGATCGCCGCCGAATACGCTGGCATCACGGTCTCCCAGATGACCGCGATGCGCAAGCAGGCCCGAGAAACCGGTGTGTTCTTGAAAGTTGTCAAGAACACCCTGGCTGCGCGCGCCGTTGAAGGTACTGATTTCGCTGTCGTCGCTGACAAGCTGGTCGGTCCTTTGCTGTATGCGTTTTCGATGGAGGAGCCCGGCGCTGCCGGTCGCCTGATCAAGGAATTCGCCAAGGGCAACGACAAGTTGCAGGCCAAGGTCGTGTCCATCGGCGGGGAACTGTTCCCGGCTGGTCACGTCGACGTGTTGGCATCGCTGCCGACCCGCGATCAGGCCCTGGCCATGCTGGCCCGCGTGCTGTCCGAACCGGCTGCCATGTTCGCCCGTGCCGTCAAGGCCGTTGGCGACAAGCAGGGTGGTGGCGACGAAGCCGCCGCGCCGGTCGCCGAGACTGCCGAAGCTTGATGTCCTAGCGTTTGCTAGAACCCCAATCCAGAAAATTATTTAAAGGTAATCACAATGTCCCTTACCAACGAACAGATCGTCGAAGCTATCGCCGAGAAGTCCCTGATGGAAGTGATGGAGCTGGTCAAGGCCATCGAAGAGAAGTTCGGCGTCTCCGCCGCCGCTCCGGTCGCTGCTGCTGCAGCTGGCCCGGCTGCCGTGGTTGAAGAGCAGACCGAATTCAACGTGGTGCTGGTCAGCTGCGGCGCCAACAAGGTCGGCGTCATCAAGGCCGTCCGCGCCGTGACCGGCCTGGGTCTGAAGGAAGCCAAGGATCTGACCGAAGCCGGTGGCATCCTGAAGGAAGGCGCAACCAAGGACGAAGCCGAGAAGATCAAGAAGGAACTGACCGAAGCCGGCGCGACCGTCGAAGTCAAGTAAGCAGCATCTTGCATCGCCAGCGTTTCAGGGTGATGCACTGAAGGCTGGGAGCGTAAAGCTCCCGGCCTTTGGCCGTTGATGGAAAGCCGGGATTTGAGAGTCGGCATTCGGGATGCGAAGGCAATCTTCGCCATCCCCAATCTGGTCATCCCAATCTCCGCTTCACCGAGTTGGTAGTTGGAAGTAGCAAGAGAAGGCGTGCTGGTGCCGGCAATACCAGCGACTTCCAACTGACAATTTTGTTATTTCAGGGCCGCGGCGACGCTGCCCCCGCAACCTAGGGTGGAAGACCTCATGACGTCTTATTCGTTCACCGAAAAAAAGCGTATCCGCAAGGATTTCGGTAAGCAGCGCTCGATTCTCGAAGTGCCGTTCCTGCTTGCGATCCAGGTGGACTCCTACCGCGAATTCCTGCAGGAAGACGTGGAGCAGAACAAGCGCAAGGACCTCGGTCTGCACGCAGCGCTGAAGTCGGTGTTCCCGATTTCTAGCTACAGCGGCAACGCCGCGTTGGAATACGTCGGTTACAAGCTGGGTCAGCCGGTGTTTGACGAGCGTGAATGCCGTCAGCGTGGCATGAGCTACGGCGCGCCGCTGCGCGTGACCGTGCGCCTGGTGATCTACGACCGCGAGTCGTCGACCAAGGCCATCAAGTACGTGAAGGAGCAGGAGGTCTATCTGGGCGAAATCCCGCTGATGACCGACAACGGTACCTTCATCGTCAACGGCACCGAGCGCGTGATCGTCTCGCAGCTGCACCGTTCGCCGGGTGTGTTCTTCGACCACGACCGTGGCAAGACCCACAGCTCGGGCAAGCTGCTGTACAGCGCCCGCATCATTCCGTACCGCGGCTCCTGGTTGGACTTCGAGTTCGACCCGAAGGATGCGCTGTTCACCCGTATCGACCGTCGTCGCAAGCTGCCGGTATCGATCCTGCTGCGTGCGCTTGGCTACAACAACGAAGAGATGTTGGCAGAGTTCTTCGAGATCAACACCTTCCACATCAATCCGGACGAAGGCGTGCAGCTGGAGCTGGTGCCGGAGCGTCTGCGTGGCGAAACGCTGAACTTCGACCTGGCCGATGGCGACAAGGTCATCGTGGAAGCGGGCAAGCGCATCACCGCGCGTCACGTCAAGCAGCTCGAAGCCGCCGGCGTCGCCGCGCTGGCCGTGCCGGACGATTACCTGGTCACGCGCATCCTGTCGCACGACGTGGTCGATAGCTCGACCGGCGAACTGCTTGCCAATGCCAACGACGAGATCACCGAAGACCAACTGGCTGCGTTCCGCAAGGCCGGTGTCGATGCGGTCGGCACCCTGTGGGTGAACGATCTGGATCGTGGTCCGTACCTGTCCAACACCCTGCGTATCGATCCGACCAAGACCCAGCTGGAAGCGCTGGTCGAGATCTACCGCATGATGCGTCCGGGCGAGCCGCCGACCAAGGAAGCCGCACAGAACCTGTTCCACAACCTGTTCTTCACCTTCGAGCGCTACGACCTGTCCACGGTCGGCCGGATGAAGTTCAACCGTCGCGTCGGCCGCAAGGAGGTTCTTGGCGAGTCGGTGCTGTACGACAAGAAGTACTTTGCCGAGCGTAACGACGAAGAGTCCAAGCGCCTGGTCGCCGAACACACCGACACCTCCGACATCCTGGAAGTGCTCAAGGTGCTCACCGAGATCCGCAACGGTCGCGGCGTGGTCGATGACATCGATCACCTGGGCAACCGTCGCGTGCGTTCGGTCGGCGAAATGGCCGAGAACGTGTTCCGCGTGGGCCTGGTCCGCGTCGAGCGCGCGGTCAAAGAGCGGTTGTCGATGGCCGAATCCGAAGGTCTGACCCCGCAGGAACTGATCAACGCCAAGCCGGTGGCTGCCGCGATCAAGGAATTCTTCGGCTCCTCGCAGCTGTCGCAGTTCATGGATCAGAACAACCCGCTGTCGGAAGTGACGCACAAGCGTCGCGTCTCCGCACTGGGCCCGGGCGGTCTGACCCGCGAGCGCGCCGGCTTCGAAGTGCGCGACGTGCATCCGACTCATTACGGCCGCGTCTGCACCATCGAAACGCCGGAAGGCCCGAACATCGGCCTGATCAACTCGCTGGCCGTGTTCGCCCGCACCAACCAGTACGGCTTCCTTGAAACCCCGTACCGCAAGGTGCTGGACGGTAAGGTCTCCGACGACGTCGAGTACCTGTCGGCGATCGAAGAAAACGAGTACGTGATCGCCCAGGCGAACGCGCTGACCGACGCCAAGAACATGCTCACCGAGCAGTTCGTGCCGTGCCGGTTCCAGGGCGAGTCGCTGCTGAAGCCGCCGGCTGAAGTGCACTTCATGGACGTCTCGCCGATGCAGACCGTGTCGGTCGCAGCGGCGTTGGTGCCGTTCCTCGAGCACGATGACGCCAACCGCGCACTGATGGGCGCCAACATGCAGCGCCAGGCCGTGCCGACGCTGCGTTCGCAAAAGCCGCTGGTCGGTACCGGCATCGAGCGTGCGGTTGCGCGCGACTCGGGCGTGACCGTGAATGCGTTGCGTGGTGGCGTGATCGAGCAGATCGATGCAGCCCGTATCGTGGTCAAGGTCAACGAGGCAGAAATCGGCGGCGGCACCGATGCCGGCGTGGATATCTACAACCTGATCAAGTACACCCGCTCCAACCAGAACACCTGCATCAACCAGCGTCCGCTGGTGAACGTGGGCGACGTGATCGCGCGCGGCGACGTGCTGGCCGACGGCCCGTCCACCGACATCGGTGAGCTGGCGCTGGGCCAGAACATGCTGATCGCGTTCATGCCGTGGAACGGCTACAACTTCGAAGACTCCATCCTGCTCTCCGAGCGTGTGGTGGAAGAGGATCGTTACACCACGATCCACATCGAAGAACTGACCTGCGTTGCGCGCGACACCAAGCTGGGGCCGGAGGAAATTTCCGCCGACATCCCGAACGTGTCCGAGCAGGCCTTGAACCGTCTGGACGAAAGCGGCGTGGTGTACATCGGTGCGGAAGTGCGTGCCGGCGACATCATGGTCGGCAAGGTCACGCCGAAGGGCGAAAGCCAGCTGACCCCGGAAGAAAAGCTGCTGCGTGCGATCTTCGGTGAGAAGGCGTCCGACGTGAAGGACAGCTCGCTGCGCGTGCCCCCGGGCATGGACGGCACCGTCATCGATGTGCAGGTCTTCACCCGCGACGGCATCGAGAAGGATAAGCGTGCGCGTCAGATCGAAGAGTCCGAGATCAAGCGCGTCAAGAAGGACTTCGACGACCAGTTCCGTATCCTGGAAGCGGCCATCTACGCACGTCTGCGCTCGCAGATCGTGGGCAAGGTCGCCAACGGCGGTCCGAACCTGAAGAAGGGCGACAACGTCACCGACGCGTACCTGGACGGGCTGAAGAAGTCCGATTGGTTCCAGCTGCGCATGAAGGACGAAGACGCAGCCGATGCCATCGAACGTGCGCAGAAGCAGATCCAGGCGCACGAGAAGGAATTCGAAGCACGCTTCGCCGACAAGCGCGGCAAGATCACTCAGGGCGACGACCTCGCACCGGGCGTGCTGAAGATGGTCAAGGTGTTCCTGGCAGTGAAGCGCCGCATCCAGCCGGGTGACAAGATGGCGGGCCGCCACGGCAACAAGGGTGTGGTCTCCAACGTCGTGCCGGTCGAGGACATGCCGTACATGGCCACCGGCGAGCCGGTCGACATCGTGCTGAACCCGCTCGGCGTGCCGTCGCGTATGAACATCGGCCAGATTCTGGAAGTGCATCTGGGCTGGGCCGCCAAGGGCCTGGGTCGCAAGATCCAGCGCATGCTGGAAGCCCAGGCGGCGGTCAGCGAGCTGCGCAAGTTCCTGGACGACATCTACAACCACGACAGCGCGATCAATGCACAGCGCGTGGATCTGTCGCAGTTCAGCGATGAGGAATTGCTCAACCTGGGCAAGAACCTGATCGACGGCGTGCCGATGGCCACCCCGGTGTTCGACGGCGCCAGCGAAGCGGAAATCAAGCGCATGCTGGAATTGGCCGAACTGCCGCAGAGCGGTCAGACCCAGTTGTACGACGGTCGTACCGGCGAAGCGTTCGATCGCAAGACCACGGTCGGCTACATGCACTACCTGAAGTTGAACCACTTGGTCGACGACAAGATGCATGCACGTTCGACTGGCCCGTACTCGCTCGTCACCCAGCAGCCGCTGGGCGGTAAGGCGCAGTTCGGTGGTCAGCGCTTCGGTGAGATGGAAGTCTGGGCGCTGGAAGCCTACGGCGCGGCCTACACCCTGCAGGAAATGCTGACGGTGAAGTCCGACGACGTGCAGGGCCGCAACCAGATGTACAAGAACATCGTCGATGGTGAGCACGAGATGGTCGCGGGCATGCCGGAATCCTTCAACGTGTTGGTGAAGGAAATCCGCTCG
Source organism: Xanthomonas sp. NCPPB 2933 (assembly GCF_056725225.1). Taxonomy (NCBI): domain Bacteria; kingdom Pseudomonadati; phylum Pseudomonadota; class Gammaproteobacteria; order Lysobacterales; family Lysobacteraceae; genus Xanthomonas; species Xanthomonas sp. NCPPB 2933. The sequence continues at coordinate 4,259,421 of NZ_CM161518.1, read as the reverse complement.
CTGGCGATCAACATGGAACTGGAAGAGTGATCGAGCTGGATCCAGGCGCCGTAATGCGGTGCCTGGATCCGGAACGTAATGCCCTCGGTTTCATCTCAGATACGAAATTCCTCCGACCCGGAGATATCCAATGAAAGACCTGCTCAACCTCTTCAATCAACAGCGCCAGACGCTGGATTTCGACGCGATCAAGATCGCGCTGGCCTCGCCTGACCTGATCCGTTCGTGGTCCTACGGCGAAGTGAAGAAGCCCGAAACCATCAACTACCGCACCTTCAAGCCCGAGCGTGACGGCCTGTTCTGTGCTGCCATCTTTGGTCCGATCAAGGACTACGAATGCCTGTGCGGCAAGTACAAGCGCATGAAGCACCGTGGCGTGGTCTGCGAAAAGTGTGGCACCGAAGTCACCCTGGCCAAGGTGCGTCGTGAGCGCATGGGTCACATCGACCTGGCTTCGCCGGTCGCGCACATCTGGTTCCTCAAGTCGCTGCCCTCGCGCATCGGTTTGATGCTGGACATGACCCTGCGCGACATCGAGCGCGTGCTGTACTTCGAAGCCTACGTGGTCACCGAGCCGGGCCTGACCCCCCTCGAGCGCCGCCAGCTGCTGACCGAAGAGCAGTACCTGACCGCACGCCAGGAGTACAACGACGACTTCGACGCCGCCATGGGCGCCGAGGCCGTGTACGAACTGCTGCGCACGATCGAGCTGCAGTCGGAAATGACCCGTCTGCGCGAAGAAATCGCCAGCACCGGTTCGGAGACCAAGCTCAAGCGTCTGACCAAGCGCATCAAGCTGATCGAAGCCTTCCTGGAATCGGGTAACCGTCCGGAGTGGATGGTCATGACCGTGCTTCCCGTGCTGCCGCCGGACCTGCGTCCGCTGGTGCCGCTGGATGGTGGCCGCTTCGCGACCTCGGATCTGAACGATCTGTACCGCCGCGTGATCAACCGCAACAACCGCCTGCGTCGCCTGCTCGAGCTCAATGCGCCGGATATCATCGTGCGCAACGAAAAGCGCATGTTGCAGGAATCGGTCGATGCGCTGCTGGACAACGGCCGTCGCGGCCGTGCCATCACCGGCACCAACAAGCGTCCGCTGAAGTCGCTGGCCGACATGATCAAGGGCAAGCAGGGCCGGTTCCGTCAGAACCTGCTCGGCAAGCGCGTGGACTACTCCGGTCGTTCGGTCATCACCGTCGGTCCGTACCTCAAGCTGCACCAGTGCGGCCTGCCGAAGAAGATGGCGCTGGAGCTGTTCAAGCCGTTCGTGTTCGCCAAGCTGCAGCGTCGCGGCCTGGCCACCACCATCAAGGCCGCCAAGAAGCTGGTCGAGCGCGAAGAAGCTGAAGTCTGGGACATCCTGGAAGAAGTGATCCGCGAGCATCCGGTGTTGTTGAACCGTGCGCCGACCCTGCACCGCCTGGGTATCCAGGCGTTCGAGCCGGTGTTGATCGAAGGTAAGGCCATCCAGCTGCACCCGCTGGTCTGTACCGCGTTCAACGCCGACTTCGACGGTGACCAGATGGCCGTCCACGTGCCGCTCTCGCTGGAAGCCCAGCTGGAAGCGCGTGCGCTGATGATGTCCACCAACAACATCCTGTCGCCGGCCAACGGCGAGCCGATCATCGTGCCGTCGCAGGACGTGGTGTTGGGCCTGTACTACATGAGCCGCGCCCTGGAGAACAAGAAGGGCGAGGGCATGGTGTTCGCCAACACCAGCGAAGTGAAGCGCGCCTACGACAACCGCGTGGTGGAACTGCACGCCAAGGTCAAGGTCCGTATCACCCAGGTGGACGTGGACGCGGTCGATGGAAAGCGCACCAGCGGTACCTCGATTGTGGACACCACGGTCGGTCGTGCTCTGCTGAGCGAAATCCTGCCCGAAGGCCTGCCGTTCCAGCTGGCCAACACCGAGATGACCAAGAAAAACATCTCGCGTCTGATCAATTCCAGCTACCGTCTGCTGGGCTTGAAGGACACCGTCGTGTTCGCCGACAAGCTGATGTACACCGGCTATGCCTACGCCACCCGTGCAGGCGTGTCGATCGGCATCGACGACATGCTGATCCCGGACGAGAAGAAGGGCATCCTCACCGAGGCAGAAGCCGAAGTGCTGGAAATCCAGGAGCAGTACCAGTCCGGTCTGGTCACCGCCGGCGAGCGCTACAACAAGGTCGTGGACATCTGGTCGCGTACCAGCGAGCGCATCGCCAAGGCGATGATGGACACCATCGGTACCGAGAAGGTCGAAAACGCCAAGGGCGAGACCATCGACCAGAAGTCGATGAACTCGCTGTACATCATGGCCGACTCCGGTGCGCGTGGTAGCCAGGCGCAGATCCGTCAGCTGGCCGGTATGCGCGGCCTGATGGCGCGTCCGGATGGCTCGATCATCGAGACGCCGATCAAGGCGAACTTCCGCGAAGGCCTGAACGTGCAGGAGTACTTCAACTCCACCCACGGTGCCCGTAAGGGTCTGGCCGATACCGCGCTGAAGACCGCCAACTCGGGTTACCTAACCCGTCGTCTGGTCGACGTGGCGCAGGACGTGGTCATCACCGAAGTCGACTGCGGCACCACCGAAGGGTTGATCATGACCCCGATCGTGGAAGGCGGCGATGTGGTGGAGCCGTTGAAGGAGCGCGTGCTGGGCCGTGTGGTGGCCGAGGACGTGTACCTGCCGGGCAACGACGAAGAACCGATCGTCACCCGCAACACGCTGCTCGACGAAGCCTGGGTTGCCAAGTTGGAAGAGGCCAGCGTGCAGTCGGTGAAGGTGCGTTCGACCATCAGCTGCGAGTCCTCGTTCGGCGTGTGCGCACGTTGCTACGGTCGCGATCTTGCACGTGGTCACCAGGTCAACATCGGTGAAGCGGTCGGCGTCATTGCCGCACAGTCCATCGGTGAGCCGGGTACCCAGCTCACCATGCGTACGTTCCACATCGGTGGTGCGGCATCGCGTGCGGCTGCGGTGGACAACATCACCGTCAAGACCACCGGTTCGGTGAAGTTCAACAACCTCAAGTCGGTGGCGCACGCCAGCGGCGCGTTGGTTGCGGTCTCGCGTTCGGGCGAACTGTCCGTGCTCGATGGCCATGGCCGCGAGCGCGAGCGTTACAAGCTGCCGTACGGCGCCACCATCACCGCCAAAGACGGCGATGCGGTCAAGGCCGGGCAGGGCGTTGCCAACTGGGATCCGCATAACCATCCGATCGTGTCGGAAGTGGCCGGTTTCATTCGCTTCATCGACTTCGTCGACGGCGTCACCGTCATCGAGAAGACCGACGAACTGACCGGTCTGGCCTCGCGCGAAATCACCGACCCGAAGCGTCGCGGTGCACATGCCAAGGAACTGCGCCCGATCGTGCGCATCGTCGATGGCAAGGGCAATGATCTGACGATCCCGAACACGGATCTGCCGGCCCAGTACCTGTTGCCGCCGCGCTCCATCGTCAACCTGCAGGACGGCGCCGCCGTTGGCGTGGGCGACGTGGTCGCCAAGATCCCGCAGGAAGCGTCCAAGACCCGCGACATCACCGGTGGTCTGCCGCGCGTTGCCGATCTGTTCGAAGCACGCAAGCCGAAGGATCCGGCGATCCTGGCCGAGCGTTCGGGCATCATCAGCTTCGGCAAGGACACCAAGGGTAAGCAGCGCCTGATCATCAAGGACACCGATGGTTCGGAACACGAAGAGCTGATCCCGAAGTATCGCCAGATCATCGTGTTCGAAGGCGAGCACGTGACCAAGGGCGAGACCGTGGTGGACGGCGAGCCGAGTCCGCAGGACATCCTGCGTCTGCTGGGTGTCGAGCCGCTGGCCGCCTATCTGGTCAAGGAAATCCAGGACGTGTATCGCCTGCAGGGCGTGAAGATCAACGACAAGCACATCGAGGTGATCACGCGCCAGATGTTGCGTAAGGTCGAGATCACCGATCAGGGCACCAGCAAGTTCCTCAACGGCGAGCAGGTCGAGCGCCAGCGCGTCATCGAGGAAAATGTCCGCCTGGTCAAGCGCAACGAATTGCCGGCCAAGTACGATCCGGTGCTGCTGGGTATCACCAAGGCCTCGCTGGCCACCGAGTCGTTCATCTCGGCGGCTTCGTTCCAGGAGACCACCCGCGTGTTGACCGAGGCTGCCGTGCGCGGTACCCGCGACAACCTGCGCGGTCTGAAGGAAAACGTGATCGTGGGTCGTCTGATCCCGGCCGGTACCGGTCTGGCCTACCATGCCGGACGTCGCAAGTCTTCGGGTCTGACCGACTCGGAAATGGAAACGCTGTCGGGCAAGCCGGCAGTGGCCGAACCGGTCGCCACGGTGGCCGACGCTGGCGCGGACGAGGAGTAAGCGCTCCGACGGCGGTCGCAAGATCGCCGTAAGCCAAGCGAAAAGGAGGGCAGGAGGCCCTCCGTTTTCCGGCCTTTGGATGGGCCAGCAGGGTTAGATTTCCGTGAAGTTGACGGAGTTTCGTCCTGCCAGCTATACTTCTCTGTCTCGGTGGGCCGTTTTTCGGCCTGCCTTTGTTTTCGTGCAAGGCCGTCTCGGCCTCTCTATCAGAAGAATCAACTGATGACGACGATCAATCAGCTGGTCCGCAAGCCTCGGCAAGCGACCACCTACAAGAGTGCCTCCCCGGCACTGGACAAGTGTCCGCAGCGCCGCGGCGTCTGCACACGCGTCTACACCACTACCCCGAAGAAGCCGAACTCGGCCCTGCGTAAGGTTGCCAAAGTGCGCCTGACGAATCAGGAAGAGATCATCAGCTACATCGGTGGTGAAGGCCACAACCTGCAGGAGCACTCCGTGGTCCTGATTCGCGGTGGCCGCGTCAAGGATCTTCCCGGTGTGCGTTATCACACCGTCCGTGGTTCGCTGGACGCCGCCGGCGTCGCAAAGCGCCGTCAAGGTCGTTCCAAGTACGGCGCCAAGCGCCCGAAGAGCTAAGGAAATACTCCAATGTCCCGTAAAGGTTCTACTCCGCAGCGCACCGTCCTGCCTGATCCAAAGCATGGCAGCGAAACCATTGCCCGCTTCATCAATATGGTGATGCAAAGTGGCAAGAAGTCGGTTGCTGAGAAAATTGTCTATGGCGCGATGGACGTCATTGGCGAAAAGAATCCGAATGCCGTCGAGCTGGTGCAGAAAGCACTGGACAACGTGGCCCCGGCTGTCGAAGTTAAATCGCGTCGCGTCGGTGGTGCTACCTATCAGGTGCCCGTCGAAGTGCGCTCCTCCCGTCGCACGGCGCTGGCAATGCGCTGGTTGATCGATTCCGCGCGCAAGCGTGGCGAAAACACCATGCCGCGCAAGCTGGCTGCAGAACTGCTGGACGCCTCGGAAAGCCGTGGCGGCGCGATCAAGAAGCGCGAAGAGACGCACCGTATGGCGGAGGCGAACAAGGCGTTCGCACACTACCGCTGGTGACCTCGTGGGCCTTGGTAACGGGGCCCTTCAGCACCATCTGAGTGCTGTTTGCGACGCGCGATTAGCGTCGCATCTAAATCCGAAGGCCGCCGAAAGGCGGCGTTCGGCCATCCGAAATCCAAGAAATTGAGAGGCTCCCCGTGGCCCGCACCACCCCTATCGAGCGTTACCGCAACTTCGGCATCATGGCTCACATCGATGCCGGCAAGACCACCACCTCCGAGCGCATCCTGTTTTACACCGGCGTCAGTCACAAGATCGGCGAAGTCCATGACGGCGCCGCGGTGATGGACTGGATGGAGCAGGAGCAGGAGCGTGGTATCACCATCACCTCCGCTGCCACCACCGCGTTCTGGTCGGGTATGGACAAGTCCATGCCGCAGCATCGCCTCAACATCATCGACACCCCCGGGCACGTCGACTTCACCATCGAAGTGGAGCGCTCCTTGCGCGTGCTCGACGGTGCGGTGTTCGTGCTGTGCGCCGTAGGCGGCGTACAGCCGCAGTCCGAAACCGTGTGGCGCCAGGCCAACAAGTATTCCGTGCCGCGCATGGCCTTCGTCAACAAGATGGACCGTACCGGTGCCAACTTCGACAAGGTCGTCGAGCAGCTGAAGGCCCGTCTGGGAGCCTACGCCGTGCCGATGCAGGTGCCGATCGGTGCTGAAGACGGTTTCGAGGGCGTGGTCGACCTGCTGAAGATGAAGGCGATCCATTGGGATGTTGCCTCGCAGGGCACTACCTTCGAATACGGTGACATCCCGGCCGATCTGGTCGAGATTGCGACCGAGGCGCGTTCGTTCATGGTTGAGGCGGCTGCAGAAGCCAGCGAAGACCTGATGGACAAGTACCTCAACGAAGGCGACCTGACCGAAGAAGAGATCCTGGTGGGTTTGCGCGAGCGCACCCTGAAGGTCGAGATCGTGCCGGTGTTCTGTGGCTCGGCGTTCAAGAACAAGGGCGTGCAGGCCATGCTCGACGGCGTCGTGCACCTGTTGCCGTCGCCGGCCGACCGTCCGCCGGTCCAGGGCATCGACGAAGACGAGAAGGAAGACACCCGTCCGGCGACCGATACCGCGCCGTTCTCGGCGTTGGCGTTCAAGATCATGACCGACCCGTTCGTGGGCTCGCTGACGTTCTTCCGTGTCTATTCGGGCACGCTGAACTCCGGCGACCAGGTCTATAACCCGGTCAAGTCGAAGAAAGAGCGCGTGGGCCGCATCCTGCAGATGCACTCCAACAATCGCGAAGAGATCAAGGAAGTGCGCGCTGGTGACATCGCCGCAGCCGTGGGTCTGAAGGACGTCACCACCGGCGATACGCTGTGTGCGCAGGACAAGATCATCACCCTGGAGCGCATGATTTTCCCGGAGCCGGTGATCTCGATGGCGGTGGAGCCGAAGACCAAGTCGGACCAGGAAAAGATGGGTACGGCGCTGGGTCGTCTGGCGCAGGAAGATCCCTCGTTCCGCGTCAAGACCGACGAAGAATCCGGCCAGACCATCATCTCCGGCATGGGCGAGTTGCACCTGGACATCATCGTCGACCGCATGCGTCGCGAGTTCAATGTCGAGGCCAACGTTGGCAAGCCGCAGGTTGCGTATCGCGAAACGATCCGCAAGACCGACGTCAAGTCCGACTACAAGCACGCCAAGCAGTCCGGTGGTAAGGGTCAGTACGGTCACGTGGTGATCGAGCTGTCGCCGATGACCGAAGAAGATCGTAAGAACGACAACGTCAAAGACGATTTCCTCTTCATCAACGACATCACCGGCGGCATCATTCCGAAGGAATTCATCCCCTCGGTCGAAAAGGGTTTGCGCGAAACGATCACCAGTGGTCCGATCGCCGGCTTCCCGGTGGTGGGTGTCAAGGTCAAGCTGGTGTTCGGCTCGTACCATGACGTCGACTCCTCGGAAATGGCGTTCAAGCTGGCCGCGTCGATGGCGTTCAAGCAGGGCTTTGCGAAAGCCAGCCCGGTGTTGCTTGAGCCGATCATGAAGGTCGAGATCGTCAGCCCGGAGGATTACCTGGGTGACGTGATGGGCGACGTGAGCCGCCGTCGTGGCGTGTTGCAGGGTCAGGACGACAGCCCGTCGGGCAAGATCATCAATGCGATGATTCCGCTGGGTGAAATGTTCGGTTACGCGACTTCGCTGCGCTCGATGAGCCAGGGTCGCGCAACGTTCTCGATGGAATTCGACCATTACGAAGAAGCGCCGACCAACATCGCCGACGCTGTCACCAAGAAGGGCTGAGTTCGCTCAGCCGCTTCAAACAAAATTTTCCAATTAGAGGTTAGTGAGTCATGGCAAAAGCTAAATTTCTTCGCGAAAAGCTGCACGTTAACGTCGGCACCATTGGTCACGTCGACCATGGCAAGACCACGTTGACCGCTGCGCTGACCAAGATCGGTGCCGAGCGTTTCGGTGGCGAGTTCAAGGCGTACGACGCGATCGACGCAGCGCCGGAAGAGAAGGCGCGTGGTATCACGATCTCGACCGCACACGTTGAGTATGAGTCCGCAGTGCGCCATTACGCGCACGTCGATTGCCCCGGCCACGCTGACTACGTCAAGAACATGATCACCGGTGCAGCGCAGATGGACGGCGCGATCCTGGTGTGTTCGGCCGCTGACGGCCCGATGCCGCAGACCCGTGAGCACATCCTGCTCTCGCGTCAGGTCGGTGTGCCGCACATCGTCGTGTTCCTGAACAAGGCCGATATGGTCGACGACGCCGAGCTGCTTGAGCTGGTCGAGATGGAAGTGCGTGAGCTCCTGAGCAAGTACGACTTCCCGGGCGACGACACTCCGATCATTCACGGTTCGGCTCGTCTGGCGCTTGACGGCGATCAGAGCGAAATCGGTGTGCCGGCGATCCTGAAGTTGGTCGAAGCTCTGGATACCTTTATTCCGGATCCGACCCGCGACGTTGACCGTCCGTTCCTGATGCCGGTCGAAGACGTGTTCTCGATCTCGGGCCGTGGCACCGTGGTGACCGGTCGTATCGAGCGCGGCATCATCAAGGTCGGCGACGAAATCGAAATCGTCGGTATCCGCGACACGCAGAAGACCACCGTCACCGGCGTGGAAATGTTCCGCAAGTTGCTGGACCAGGGTCAGGCAGGCGACAACGCCGGTCTGCTGCTGCGCGGCACCAAGCGTGACGACGTGGAGCGCGGCCAGGTGCTGTGCAAGCCGGGTTCGATCAAGCCGCACACCGAGTTCGAAGCCGAAGTCTACGTGCTGTCCAAGGATGAGGGTGGTCGTCATACCCCGTTCTTCAAGGGCTACCGTCCGCAGTTCTACTTCCGCACCACTGACATCACTGGCGCCTGCCAGCTGCCGGAAGGCGTGGAAATGGTGATGCCGGGCGACAACGTGAAGATGGTCGTGACCCTGATCAACCCGGTCGCGATGGATGAAGGTCTGCGCTTCGCGATTCGTGAAGGTGGCCGCACCGTCGGCGCCGGCGTGGTTGCCAAGATCATCAAGTAAGTGCCTGCGATCCGGCGACGCCTCGTCGCCGGATCAGCACGTAAGTAATGCAAAGGGTCGGCGCAAGCCGGCCTTTTTGTTGAGCGGAAATATGCGCGTGCAATGCAATTCGCAGGGTAGAGCGCTTGCGCCAGTAAAAACACCTCGCTATAATGCGCGGCTCGGTGTCCCTGGGTAGGGCGCAGAGTTACAGCGAAAAGAACGGCAGGATGCCGCTCGTGTTCGCCAGACCGGGAAGGTCGCGTTGCATGGAGCACTCAACAACTCACGTGTTGTTGACGGTGCTCTCGTTGCGCACTATACTTTTCCGTCTGGGCAGACCGGTTTACCGGCCTGCCTCAGTTTTTGGGCGGAGGAAATGCCCTCGCTGGCAGGACGCACGGCGATTTCATCTACGCAGGAATATCGGGGCAGGTATCCCAGAGGCCTTGCCCGTCGCTCTTTTAACGAAGGAAGCTTCCGTCATGTCGGAACAAAAGATCCGGATTCGGTTGAAGGCGTTCGATCATCGATTGATCGACCGTTCGGCCAGCGAGATCGTCGAAACGGCTAAGCGGACCGGCGCGCAAGTGCGTGGCCCGATCCCGTTGCCGACCAAGATCGAACGTTACACCATCCTCGTATCCCCGCATGCCGACAAGGATGCGCGTGACCAATACGAAACCCGCACGCACAAGCGTGTGCTCGATATCGTCGACCCGAACGACAAGACCGTGGACGCGCTGATGAAGCTCGAACTCGCGGCTGGCGTCGACGTCCAGATCAAGCTGACCTGAGGACTACGACCATGACGAAGAAATATTCGTTGGGCTTCGTAGGCCGCAAGGCTGGTATGAGCCGCGTCTTTACTGAGGACGGCCGCTCGGTACCGGTCACGCTGATCGAAGCAACTCCAAACCGCATCGCGCAGATCAAGACCGTCGAAGCTGACGGCTATAGCGCAGTGCAGATTACCGTTGGTGCCCGTCGCGCCGCACTGGTCAACAAGCCAGCTGCTGGTCACTTCGCCAAGGCGAAGGTGGAAGCGGGTCGCGGCCTGTGGGAATTCCGCGTTGAAGATGCGCAGCTCGGCGATTTCGCCGTCGGCGGCGAAATCAAGGCGGACATCTTCGAGGTCGGCCAGAAGGTCGATGTCCAGGGCGTCACCAAGGGTAAGGGTTTCCAGGGCACCATCAAGCGCTACAACTTCCGTATGGGCGATGCAACTCACGGTAACTCGCTGTCGCATCGCGCGCCGGGTTCGTTGGGTCAGCGCCAGACCCCGGGTCGTGTTTTCCCGGGCAAGAAGATGTCGGGCCACATGGGCGCCGTGCAGCAAAGCACGCAGAACCTGGAAGTGGTCAAGGTCGACGTCGAGCGTGGTCTGATTGCTATCCGCGGCGCCGTGCCTGGCGCAGCTGGTGGCGACGTGATCGTCCGTCCGGCGAGCAAGGCATAAGGAGAGATGACGATGGAACTCGTTATCACGGGTAGTAACAACAAGGTCTCGGTCTCCGATGCCGTGTTCGGTCGCGAATTCAGCGAAGATCTGGTTCACCAGGTCGTCGTCGCTTATCGCAATGCCGGTCGCGCTGGTACCAAGGCTCAGAAGACGCGTTCGGAAGTTGCGGGCACGACCAAGAAGTCGAAGAAGCAGAAGGGCGGCGGTGCGCGTCATGGCGCGCTGACGGCTCCGATCTTCGTCGGTGGCGGCGTGACCTTCGCGGCCAAGCCGCGCAGCTTCGAACAGAAAGTCAACCGCAAGATGTACCGTGCGGCCATCTGCGCGATCTTCTCTGAGCTTAACCGCCAGGGTCGCCTGATGATCGTCGAAGCGTTCGACGTCGAAGCAACCAAGACCCAGGGTCTGATCGAGAAGCTGAAGGGACTGGATGTGGGCAAGCGCCCGCTGATCGTTACCGAAGAAGCTTCCGAGCACCTGTACCTGTCCGCTCGCAATCTGCCGTATGTGCAGGTGCGTGATGTGCAGGGTCTGGATCCGGTCGCTCTGGTCGGGGCCGATACGGTCGTGATCACCGCCGATGCGGTCAAGAAGATCGAGGAGTGGCTGGCATGAGCAGCAACGAAAAAATCTTCAGCGTGCTGCGTGCTCCGCGAGTCTCTGAAAAGACCGCGCGCCTGCAGGAAATCTCCAACCAGTATGTCTTCGAAGTTTCGAACGAAGCCACCAAAGCCGATGTAAAGGCCGCGGTTGAGCAGCTGTTCGACGTCAAGGTCAAGGCTGTCAACGTGGTCAACGTCAAGGGCAAGAGCAAGTCCTTCCGTAACCGTGCTGGTAGCCGCGGCAATTGGCGCAAGGCGTACGTCCGCCTGGTTGATGGTCAGTCCATCGACGTAACGGCTAAGGCCTGAGGTCCATCCCATGCCATTGATGAAGTTCAAACCCACCTCTCCCGGCCGTCGTTCCGCCGTGCGTGTGGTTACTCCCGATCTGCACAAGGGCGCACCGCACGCGGCGCTGCTCGATTCGCAGAGCAAGTCCGGTGGTCGTAACCACCATGGCCGCATCACCGTGCGTCACGTCGGTGGTGGTCATAAGCAGCACTACCGCATCATCGACTTCAAGCGCAACAAGGAAGGCATTCCGGCGCGTGTGGAGCGGATCGAATACGATCCGAACCGTACCGCTCATATCGCCCTGCTGTGCTATGTCGACGGCGAGCGTCGCTACATCATTGCCCCCAAGGGCTTGAAGGCTGGCGATCAGGTCATTGCCGGTGCCAACGCACCGATCAAGACCGGCAACACGCTGCCGCTGCGCAACATCCCGGTCGGTACGACGGTTCACGGTATCGAGCTGAAGCCGGGTAAGGGCGCTCAGATCGCACGTGCTGCCGGTGCTGCCGTCCAGCTGGTCGCTCGCGAAGGCATCTATGCCACGCTGCGTCTGCGCTCGGGTGAAATGCGCAAGGTGCCGGTCGAGTGCCGCGCCACCATCGGTGAAGTCGGCAACGACGAGCACAACCTCGAGAAGCTGGGCAAGGCTGGCGCCAAGCGCTGGCGCGGTGTTCGTCCGACCGTTCGCGGTGCGGCCATGAACCCGGTCGACCATCCGCACGGTGGTGGTGAAGCGAAGGCTGGTCAGGGTAATCCACATCCGGTCACCCCGTGGGGTGTTCCGACCAAGGGTTACAAGACGCGCAAGAACAAGCGCACCCAGCAATTCATCGTCCGCGATCGTAGGGGCTAATCGACCATGGCACGTTCACTTAAGAAGGGCCCGTTCGTCGATCACCACCTTGCAAAGAAGGTGGAGTCCGCTGCGGGTAGCAAGAAGCCGATCAAGACCTGGTCGCGCCGTTCGATGATCCTGCCCGAAATGGTAGGCATCACCATCGCCGTGCATAACGGCAAGAACCACATTCCGGTGCTCGTCAACGAGAATATGGTCGGCCACAAGCTCGGCGAATTTGCCGTCACCCGGACCTTCAAGGGTCACGGTGGCGACAAGAAGTCGAGCAGGTAAGGAGAGATGACGATGGAAGCGAAAGCAATCCTGCGCACCGCGCGCATCTCCCCGCAGAAGGCCCGCCTGGTCGCTGACCAGGTGCGTGGACTGTCCGCCGAACGTGCGGTCAATCTGCTGAAGTTCTCGGACAAGAAGGCTGCACACCTGATCAAAAAGGTAGTGGAGTCGGCTATTGCCAATGCCGAGAACAATCAGGGCGCGGATGTCGACGAGCTGAAGGTCAAGACCATCATGGTTGATGAAGGTCCCTCCCTGAAGCGTTTCATGGCGCGGGCGAAAGGCCGCGGTACCCGCATCCTCAAGCGCACCAGTCACATCACTGTGATTGTTGGCGCCGCCAAGTAAGCGGAAAGGAAAAGACCATGGGTCATAAAGTTCATCCGACTGGAATCCGTCTTGGCATCGCCAAGGACTGGAATTCCAAGTGGTACGCAAACAAGGCCGACTTCGCCGGTTATCTGGCAGCCGACCTGAAAGTGCGTGAAATGCTGCGCAAGAAGCTCGCGCAGGCAGGTATCAGCAAGATCTTGATCGAGCGCCCTGCCAAAACCGCCCGCGTGACGATCCACACTGCCCGTCCGGGCGTGGTGATCGGCAAGCGTGGTGAGGACATCGAAAAGCTGCGTAAGGAAGTGAGCGCGATGATGGGTGTTCCTGCCCACATCAACGTCACCGAAGTGCGCAAGCCGGAGCTGGATGCGCAGCTGGTCGCCGAGTCGATCGCGCAGCAGCTTGAGCGTCGCATCATGTTCCGCCGTGCAATGAAGCGCTCGGTCGGTAACGCGATGCGCCTGGGTGCCCTGGGCATCAAGGTCAACGTGGCTGGCCGCCTCAACGGTGCAGAAATCGCCCGTTCGGAGTGGTACCGCGAAGGCCGCGTGCCGCTGCACACGCTACGTGCCGACATTGATTACGGTTTTGCCGAGGCGTCCACGACGTACGGCATCATCGGTATCAAGGTCTGGATCTATAAGGGTGAGGTCTTTGACTTCTCCCAGGTTGGCCAGGAGAAGCAGGACGACAGCCCGCGCAACGATCGTAACGATCGCGGCGACCGTGGTGACCGTCCTTCGCGCCCGGCTCGTGAAGCGAGGTAACGGCAATGTTGCAACCCAAGCGAACCAAATATCGCAAGATGCACAAGGGCCGTAACGACGGCCTGGCATGGAGCGGAAACGCCGTGAGCTTCGGCGAGTACGGCCTCAAGGCAACCGCGCACGGTCAGCTGACCGCGCGTCAGATTGAAGCAGCACGTCGTACGATCAGCCGCCACGTCAAAAAGGGCGGCAAGATGTGGATTCGTGTGTTCCCCGACAAGCCGATCACCAAGAAGCCGATCGAAGTCCGCATGGGCTCCGGTAAGGGCAACGTGGAGTACTGGGTCGCGCAGATTCAGCCGGGTCGCATGATCTATGAAATCGAAGGTATTCCCGAAGATGTCGCACGTGAGGCATTCCGCCTTGCCGCCGCGAAGCTGTCGGTGACTACCACTTTCGTGACCCGGACGGTGCGCTGATGGACATCAAACAACTCCGCGAGAAGTCGGCTGACGAACTGAAGGCCCACCTGACCGATTTGCGTAAGGAGCAGTTCTCGCTCCGTATGCAGCAGGTCACCGGCCAGCTGCCGAAGACCCACGATACCCGCCGGGTACGCCGCGAGATTGCTCGCGTCAAGTACCTGCTCGGCAGCACCAAGTAAGGACGGCCGCGATGAGCGATAACAACGAAAAGCAAGCGCTGCGCACGGTCGAAGGCCGTGTCGTCAGCAACAAGATGGACAAGACGGTCACCGTGTTGGTGGAGCGCCAGGTCAAGCATGCTCTGTACGGCAAGTACATCAAGCGCTCGACCAAGCTGCACGCACACGACGCCGACAATGCCTGTAATGAAGGCGACGTCGTGCGTGTGACCGAGATTGCTCCAATGTCCAAGACCAAGAACTGGCGGGTGGTTGAAATCGTCACCCGTTCGGCCGGCTAAGGGAGATCTGAATCATGATCCAGATGCAGAGCTACCTCGATGTGGCCGACAATTCGGGTGCCAAGGAAGTGATGTGCATCAAGGTGCTGGGCGGCTCGAAGCGCCGCTACGCACACATTGGTGACATCATCAAGGTGACCGTCAAGGACGCCATTCCGCGTGGCAAGGTCAAGAAAGGCGAAGTCTACGACGCCGTCGTGGTGCGTACCCGCAAGGGTGTGCGCCGTCCCGACGGTTCGCTGATTCGCTTCGATGGCAACGCCGCTGTGCTGTTGAACAATAAGCAGGAGCCGATCGGGACCCGCATCTTCGGGCCGGTGACGCGCGAGCTGCGTTCCGAGAAGTTCATGAAGATCGTCTCGCTCGCTCCCGAAGTGCTGTGAGCGGAGGACATATACATGGCTAACCGTATCAAGAAGGGCGACCAGGTCGTCATCAACACCGGCAAGGACAAGGGTAAGCAGGGTGAAGTTGTGCGTGTGGATGGCGATCGCGTGATCGTCTCCAATGCGAACATCATCAAGCGCCACACCAAGCCGAATCCGCAGGCGGGTGTCGCCGGCGGCGTGGTCGAGCGTGAAGCGTCGATCCATATCTCCAACGTCAATATCGTCAACCCGGCAACGGGCAAGGGCGAGCGCGTTGGCTTCAAGGTGCTGGAGGATGGACGCAAATTGCGTGTGTTCCGCTCCAGCGGTGAGGCGCTCGACGCCTGAGGAATGCGATCATGAACACTCGTCTCGAAAAGTTTTACAAGGAAAACGTGGTGCCGGCCCTGATGAAGGAGTTCGGCTACACCAATCCGATGCAGGTGCCGAGGCTGGTCAAGGTCACGCTCAACATGGGCGTGGGCGAGGCGGCAACCAACAAGAAGATTCTGGAAAATGCAGTCGGCGACATGTCCAAGATCTCCGGTCAAAAGCCGGTGGTCACCAAGTCGCGCGTTTCGGTCGCATCGTTCAAGATCCGCGACGGTTGGCCGATCGGCTGCAAGACCACGTTGCGTCGCGCCAAGATGTACGAGTTCTTGGATCGTCTGATCAACATCTCGCTGCCGCGCGTGCGCGACTTCCGTGGTGTTTCCGGTCGTTCCTTTGACGGTCGTGGCAATTTCAACATGGGTGTGAAGGAACAGATCATCTTCCCGGAAATCGATTTCGACGCTGTCGATGCGATCCGCGGTATGGATATCGCCATCACCACCACCGCCAAGACGGATGCGGAAGCGAAGGCGCTGCTGGCAGCGTTCAAGTTCCCGTTCCGTAACTGACCGTAGAGGACATCCGAAATGGCAAAGACCTCCATGATCCACCGCGACATCAAGCGTGCAAAGTTGGCGAAGAAATTTGCCGGCAAGCGTGATGCGCTGAAGAAGATCCTCTCCAGTCAGGATGCGTCCTACGAAGAGAAGATCGATGCCTCGACCAAGTTGCAGAAGCTGCCGCGCGATTCGTCGCCGAGCCGCCACCGCAACCGTTGCGAACTTTCCGGTCGTCCGCGCGGTGTCTACCGCAAGTTCGGTCTGGGGCGCAACATGCTGCGCAAGGCCACGATGAACGGCGACGTTCCGGGTCTGCGTAAGGCAAGCTGGTAACAGCTTTCCGGCCGTTCGCGGCCGGTTTGAACAGGATGGTTCTGTTCAACAAAGGAGTCCGACGCAAGTCGGGCTCTTTTGTCGTATACTTCCGCTTCTGTCTTGCCTGTACAGGCTTGGCATGGCGTAAAGGGTCCTGGCCCATCCCCAGGAAAACACAAGATTTTCGCGAAAGCGGATATCGGTGCACTCAAAGGTACTCATATGAGCATGACTGATCCCATCGCCGACCTGCTGGTACGCATCAAGAATGCGGCCGCGGTTGGTAAGCAGACGGTGAAATTGCCGTCGTCCAAGATCAAGGTTGCGATCGCCCAGGTCCTGAAGGACGAGGGTTACATCACCGACCTGCGCGTGACAGCGACCGAGAACAACAAGTCGGAGCTGGAAATCGTGCTGAAGTATTTCGAGGGCCGTCCGGTCATCGAGACCCTGAAGCGTTTCTCGCGCTCGGGTCTGCGCCAGTACCGCGGCAAGACCGAGCTGCCCAAGGTCCTGGGTGGACTGGGTGTCGCCATCATCTCCACGTCGAAAGGCATCATGACCGATGCGCAGGCTCGCGAAGCCGGCGTTGGTGGTGAAGTCCTGTGCTTCGTGGCCTAAGGGAAGGAATCGAACATGTCCCGTGTAGCCAAGAAGCCTGTGTCCCTTCCGAAGGGTGTTGAGCTCAACGTCCAGCCTGAGCTGGTCAGCGTCAAGGGCCCGAAAGGCACCCTGACCCTGCCGAAGCCGGTTGGCGTCGAAATCGCCATCGACGGCGATGTTGCAACCCTGTCGGCCAACGATCCGTCGCAGCTGGCCATCACCGGCACCGTGCGCGCCATCCTGGCCAATATGGTCAAGGGTGTGTCCGACGGCTTCGAGCGCAAGCTTGAGCTGGTCGGCGTCGGTTACCGTGCCGCCATGCAGGGCAA
Source organism: Xanthomonas sp. NCPPB 2933 (assembly GCF_056725225.1). Classification (NCBI taxonomy): domain Bacteria; kingdom Pseudomonadati; phylum Pseudomonadota; class Gammaproteobacteria; order Lysobacterales; family Lysobacteraceae; genus Xanthomonas; species Xanthomonas sp. NCPPB 2933. The sequence goes on along the minus strand of NZ_CM161518.1, from coordinate 4,242,538 downwards.
GGATCTGAGCCTGGCGCTCGGTTTCTCGCACCCGCTGGTGTTCGTGGCGCCGGAAGGCATCACGCTGTCGACCCCGACCCAGACCGAAATTCTGGTGCAGGGCGCCGACAAGCAGCGCGTCGGCGAAGTCGCCGCCAAGATTCGCGGTTTCCGTCCGCCGGAGCCCTACAAGGGCAAGGGTGTGAAGTACGCCGGTGAAGTCATCATTCGCAAGGAAGCCAAGAAGGCGTAAGGCAGGTCCCTCTGCTGGGAGCCCGGCCATCCATGGCCGGACTTCTCAATGCAAAAGCCTGTTTTCCTTCAGCTTCCGTAGGATAAATATCATGAGCATCAACAAAAACATCGCCCGTCTGCGTCGCGCCAAGTCCACCCGTTCGCACATTCGTGAGCTGGGCGTCGCCCGCTTGTCGGTGCTGCGCACCGGCCAGCATCTGTATGCGCAGGTCTTCACTGCCGACGGCTCCAAGGTGATCGCTGCTGCGAACACCCTGCAGGCCGACGTCAAGGAAGGTCTGAAGAACGGCAAGAACAGCGATGCGGCCGTCAAGGTCGGCAAGCTGATCGCCGAGCGCGCCAAGGCTGCGGGTATCGAGAAGGTCGCATTCGATCGCTCGGGCTACCGCTACCACGGCCGTATCAAGGCGCTGGCTGACGCAGCTCGCGAAGGCGGCTTGAAGTTCTAAGCACTGCTGCGACTGTGGCCAGCGGCCACAGTCGCGTTACCGCCGGCAGGGAGATGCCGGACCGTCCCGTTCTTCTGCAACGGTGCCGGGAACACAGTTCCATTCCACAACCATAAGCGGCCCCGAGCCGTACATACTCAATCAATCAAGGAATCAAGATGGCAGAAGAACGTGCACCGCGGGGTCGTGATCGCGACCGTAACCGCGAAGAGAAAGTCGACGATGGCATGATCGAGAAGCTGGTCGCGGTCAATCGCGTCAGCAAGACGGTCAAGGGCGGTCGCCAGTTCACCTTCACCGCGTTGACCGTGGTCGGCGATGGTCTGGGCAAGGTTGGTTTCGGGTACGGCAAGGCGCGCGAAGTGCCGGTCGCCATTCAGAAGTCGATGGAACAGGCGCGCAAGAATCTGGCGACTGTCGATCTGAACAACGGCACTTTGTGGCATGCCGTCAAGTCCGGTCATGGCGCAGCTCGCGTTTACATGCAGCCTGCTTCGGAAGGTACCGGCGTCATCGCTGGCGGCGCCATGCGCGCTGTGCTTGAGGCGGTTGGCGTGAAGAACGTGCTGGCCAAGGCGGTCGGTTCGCGTAATCCGATCAACCTGGTGCGTGCAACGCTGAAGGGTCTGTCGGAAGTGCAGTCGCCGGCGCGTGTTGCGGCCAAGCGCGGCAAGAAGGTGGAGGAGCTCAACCATGGCTAAGGACACTGGCAAGACTGTGAAGGTGCGCCTGGTGCGCGGCCTGCGTGGTACCCAGTCGCGTCACCGCCTGTCGGTGCATGCGTTGGGCCTGAATAAGATCAACGATGTGCGTGAACTCAAGGACAGCCCGCAGGTGCGTGGCCTGATCAATACGGTTCACTACCTCGTCAAGGTTGAGGACTAATCCCATGACTATGCATCTCAATGACCTCAAGCCCGCTGACGGCGCCCGTACCGAGCGCACGCGCGTCGGTCGCGGCATCGGCTCCGGCCTTGGCAAGACCTGCGGCCGCGGCCACAAGGGCTCGTTCGCTCGCAAGGGTGGCGGCAAGATCAAGGCGGGTTTCGAAGGCGGCCAGACTCCGATGCAGCGTCGTCTGCCGAAGATCGGTTTCCGCTCCAAGATGGCGCGTGACAGCGCTGAAGTGTTGTCCTACCAGCTGGATAAGCTGGAAGCCGGTGAGATCGACTTTGCAGCGTTGCGTGCGGCCAATCTGGTCCCGAGCCGCGCCAAGAAGGCGAAGATCGTGCTGAAGGGCGAGCTGAGCAAGAAGTTCGTGCTGAAGGGTGTCGCTGCGACTGCAGGCGCCAAGGCAGCAATCGAAGCTGCCGGCGGCAGCGTAGAGGAGTAATCGGCAGATGGCGCAGGCTGGCATTGGTAACCTGGGTGGCGGGCTTGGCAAGTTCACGGAACTTCGCCAGCGGCTGTTGTTCGTCCTCGGGGCATTGATCGTCTATCGCATCGGCTGCTATGTGCCGGTGCCTGGCGTGAATCCCGATGCCATGCTTTCGTTGATGCAGGCGCAGGGTGGCGGCATCGTGGACATGTTCAACATGTTCTCGGGCGGCGCCCTGCACCGTTTCAGTATTTTTGCGTTGAACGTGATGCCGTATATTTCGGCATCGATCGTGATCCAGTTGGCCACGCACATCTTTCCCGCCCTCAAGGCGATGCAGAAAGAAGGCGAATCCGGCCGACGCAAGATCACCCAGTATTCGCGTATCGGTGCGGTGCTTCTGGCAGTGGTGCAGGGCGGCAGTATCGCGTTGGCGCTGCAGAATCAGACCGCGCCGGGTGGCGCTCCGGTGGTGTACGCGCCGGGCATGGGCTTTGTGCTGACTGCAGTGATTGCACTGACCGCCGGCACCATCTTCCTGATGTGGGTTGGCGAGCAGGTCACCGAGCGCGGCATCGGTAACGGTGTGTCGCTGATCATCTTCGCCGGTATCGTCGCGGGGCTTCCGTCGGGCGCAATCCAGACTGTCGAAGCGTTCCGCGAAGGCAATCTGAGCTTCATCTCGTTGTTGCTGATCGTCATCACCATCCTGGCGTTTACGCTGTTTGTGGTGTTTGTCGAACGTGGCCAGCGGCGTATCACGGTCAATTACGCGCGTCGCCAAGGCGGCCGCAATGCCTACATGAATCAGACCTCTTTCCTGCCGTTGAAGCTCAACATGGCAGGCGTGATTCCGCCGATCTTCGCATCCAGCATCCTGGCATTCCCGGCGACGTTGTCGATGTGGTCGGGTCAGGCAGCATCGGGCAGTGGTGTGGGTTCATGGCTGCAGAAGATCGCCAACGCGCTTGGACCTGGTGAGCCAGTGCATATGCTGGTGTTCGCTGCACTGATCATCGGCTTCGCGTTCTTCTATACCGCGCTGGTGTTCAACTCGCAGGAAACTGCCGATAACCTCAAGAAGTCCGGTGCATTGATTCCGGGTATTCGTCCGGGCAAGGCCACTGCGGATTATGTGGACGGCGTGCTGACGCGTTTGACTGCGGCTGGTTCGTTGTACCTGGTGATCGTCTGCCTGCTGCCGGAAATCATGCGCACGCAGCTCGGCACCTCGTTCCACTTCGGTGGCACCTCGCTGTTGATTGCGGTGGTGGTGGTGATGGATTTCATTGCGCAGATCCAGGCGCATCTGATGTCGCACCAGTATGAGAGTTTGCTGAAGAAGGCCAACCTCAAGGGCGGCTCGCGCGGCGGTCTGGCGCGCGGTTAAGTGGTACACTAGATCTTCATTGCGTGAAGACGGCCTGGTTCCCGGGTCACGATCTTCCGATCAGAAGGGCGGCTCGCGCGACGTCTCGCGCGCGGGTGTGACGAGGTGGTCCTGTGCGGGAGTAGTACAGGCGATTCGGAGAAGTTTTCTGGATCAACATCGTCCGGCGCCGGAGCGAGGGCACACTCCCCACGCCGGGTCCATGGAACTTTCTGGTTCCACGGGCTTCAAAGCAATCCGAGGCCTTGCTACAATTCCGAGTTCACTTTTGATCCATCCTGCCGGATGGCGCCTGGGCGCTGTCGGGCCATCACTCAGTTGGAGAATCGCGTCATGGCGCGTATTGCAGGCGTCAACCTGCCAGCCCAGAAGCACGTCTGGGTCGGGTTGCAAAGCATCTACGGCATCGGCCGTACCCGTTCGAAGAAGCTCTGCGAATCCGCAGGCGTTACCTCGACCACGAAGATTCGTGATCTGTCCGAACCCGAAATCGAGCGTTTGCGCGCCGAAGTTGGCAAGTATGTCGTCGAAGGCGACCTGCGCCGTGAAATCGGTATCGCGATCAAGCGACTGATGGATCTGGGCTGCTACCGCGGTCTGCGTCATCGTCGTGGTCTCCCGCTGCGTGGTCAGCGTACCCGTACCAACGCCCGCACCCGTAAGGGTCCGCGCAAGGCGATCAGGAAGTAAGGGATAGATCATGGCAAAGCCAGCAGAAAAGAAAACGAAGAAGAAGATCAAGCGCGTCATCACTGATGGCGTCGCCCACGTCCACGCTTCGTTCAACAACACCATCATCACCATCACCGATCGCCAGGGCAATGCGCTGTCGTGGGCTACGTCCGGCGGCGCCGGGTTCCGTGGTTCGCGTAAGTCGACCCCGTTCGCTGCTCAGGTTGCCGCCGAAAAGGCTGGCCGCGCTGCGCTCGATTACGGCGTGAAGTCGCTGGAAGTGCGTATCAAGGGTCCGGGTCCGGGCCGTGAGTCGGCCGTGCGTTCGTTGAACAACGTGGGCTACAAGATCACCAACATCATCGACGTGACGCCAATCCCGCACAACGGGTGCCGTCCGCCGAAGAAGCGTCGCGTCTAAGGGAGCGATAAGAAATGGCTCGTTATATCGGTCCTACCTGTAAGCTCGCCCGCCGCGAAGGCGCCGACCTTTCCCTCAAGAGCCCGGCGCGTGCGCTGGACTCCAAGTGCAAGCTTGAGCAAAAGCCCGGCCAACACGGCGCGGCTCGCAAAGGCAAGCTCTCCGACTACGCTACCCAGCTGCGTGAAAAGCAGAAGGTCAAGCGCATCTACGGTTTGCTGGAACGTCAGTTCCGCAACTACTACAAGAAGGCCTCGACCAAGAAGGGCAACACCGGCGAGAACCTGCTGCAGTTGTTGGAAACCCGTCTGGACAACGTCTGCTACCGCATGGGCTTTGCCGTCACCCGTCCGGCCGCGCGCCAGCTGGTGTCGCACCGTGGCGTGCTGGTCAATGGCAAGTCGGTGAATCTGGCTTCGTACCAGATCAAGGCTGGCGATGCGATCACGCTGTCGGAAAAGGCACAGAAGCAGCTCCGCGTGCAGGAAGCCCTGACCGTGGCTGAGCAGCACGACATGACGCCGTCGTGGGTCGAAGTCGATTCGAAGAAGTTCAGCGGCGTGTTCAAGGCTGTTCCGGATCGTGCCGACCTGCCTTCGGATATCAACGAAGCGCTGATCGTCGAGTTGTATTCGAAGTAATTCACATTGGAGAGCCTCCGGCACCGCCGGAGGTTCGCAGGAGACCCCGCAACATGACGGTTACCGCCAACCAGGTTCTGCGCCCCCGTGGTCCGCAGATCGAACGTCTTACCGACAATCGCGCAAAGGTCGTGATCGAGCCCTTGGAGCGCGGTTACGGGCACACGCTGGGCAATGCCCTGCGTCGTGTGCTGTTGTCGTCGATCCCGGGTTTTGCGATCACCGAGGTCGAGATCGATGGCGTGCTGCACGAGTACACCACGGTCGAAGGGCTGCAGGAAGACGTGCTTGACGTCCTGCTCAACCTGAAAGACGTGGCGATTCGTATGCACAGTGGCGATAGCGCCACGCTGTCGCTGTCCAAGCAGGGTCCGGGTACGGTCACTGCGGCCGACATCAGGACCGATCACAACGTCGAGATCGTCAACGGCGACCATGTGATCTGCCACCTGACCAAGGACACGGCGCTGAACATGCGCCTGAAGATCGAGCGTGGCTTCGGCTATCAGCCGGCTGCCGCACGTCGTCGTCCGGACGAAGAGACCCGTACCATCGGTCGTCTGATGCTGGATGCGTCGTTCTCGCCGGTGCGTCGCGTTGCCTATGCCGTGGAAGCTGCGCGTGTGGAACAGCGCACCGACCTCGACAAGTTGGTGATCGATATCGAAACCAACGGCACGATCGATGCCGAGGAAGCCGTGCGCACCGCCGCCGACATCCTTAGCGATCAGCTGTCGGTGTTCGGTGATTTCACCCACCGCGATCGCGGTGCGGCCAAGCCGGCTGCCAGCGGCGTGGATCCGGTGCTGCTGCGCCCGATCGACGACCTCGAGCTGACCGTGCGTTCGGCCAACTGCCTGAAGGCCGAAAGCATCTACTACATCGGCGATCTGATCCAGAAGACCGAAGTGGAGCTGCTCAAGACCCCGAATCTGGGCAAAAAGTCGCTCACCGAAATCAAGGAAGTGCTGGCACAGCGCGGCCTTGCACTGGGCATGAAGCTGGAGAACTGGCCGCCGGCCGGAGTCGCCCAGCACGGCATGCTTGGTTAATGTGTCACCGCATGGGCGTCTTCGGGCGCCCATGTTTGTTTTTTCCACATCGACGGGCCAAAGCCCGCGGTGACATCCGGTCAAAGGACGGCCGGCTCGGACCAACCGCAGTCCATTCAACAGCGCCAGGATGGCGACAACGTCTCTCAAGCAGTCTCAATATTCTTAGGAAATCACACTCATGCGTCACCAGAAATCCGGTCGTAAGTTCAACCGTACCAGCGCGCACCGCGAAGCCATGTTCCGCAATATGGCCGCTTCGTTGTTCAAGCACGAGCTGATCAAGACCACCTTGCCGAAAGCCAAGGAACTGCGTCGCGTCGCCGAGCCGCTGATCACCATCGGTAAGGTCGATGGCGTTGCCAATCGTCGTCTTGCGTTCGCGCGCCTGCGCGACAAGGAAGCAGTGGGCAAGCTGTTCGTCGAGCTGGGCCCGCGTTACGCGACCCGTCCCGGCGGCTACCTGCGTATCCTGAAGGCCGGCTTCCGTGCCGGTGACAATGCGCCGATGGCGTATGTCGAGCTGGTCGACCGTCCGGTCGTCGCCGAGGAAGTGGCCGAGTAATCGGATCGCTCTTCGCAAAGATTCTTGAAAAAGCCCGGCTAGCGCCGGGCTTTTTTCATTGGTGCGTCGAACGTGATTGCGTTGGTGGCAGGGATGCTTAGGGCTGCGCGATGACGGCAGCACGCAGTTGCCAGATGCCGCGCGGGTCTGGATGCGATCACGCACGCGCGTTGTCTTGATGCTGTCAGGCAGATGCGCTCTGTGTGCTTCGCGCCGTCGGACCCGGCAGACGCAGGCTTGCGTGGTCATGGCGGCGGCGATGGCAGATAATCGATGACTCGATCCTAGGCAAGCGGTAACGATGAATCCATTTCGTTGGGGTTTCCGGGCACAGTTTCTGCTGGGCTTTCTTGCATGCGCAGGATTGCTTGCCTATGCGATCTACGTGCAGCTGCATCTTGGGCTTGAACCATGCCCGCTGTGCATTTTCCAGCGCATCGCATTTGCGGCACTGGCGGTGTTTTTCCTGCTGGGTGCGTTGCATGGGCCACGCGCTGCTGGCACGCGCAAGCTCTATGGTGTGCTGAGTTTCATCGCTGCCGGCGTGGGCATGGGTATCGCGGCGCGGCATGTCTGGGTGCAGGTCCGGCCCAAGGACATGATGTCGTCGTGCGGGCCGCCGCTGAGCTTTCTGAGCGAGACGATGGGGCCGTTCGAAGTGTTCCGCACCGTGCTGACCGGCACCGGCGATTGCGGCAATATCGATTGGCGCTTTCTGGGCCTGAGCATGCCGATGTGGAGCATGCTGTGGTTCGTGGCGCTGGCGCTGTGGGCGCTGTATGCCGGGTTCAAGCAGCGCGGTCAGCGCAAGTTGTTCTAACCGTTCCGGCAATGGCCGGCTCCCGAGATTTTTGGAGTTCACGATGTCCGCTTCCCTTCATCCGTCCGTCAACGAGGCAGACCAGTGGTCGCCGCAGAGTTGGCGCCAGCGTCCGGCGCTGCAGATGCCGACCTACCCGGACGCAGCTGCGTTGGAGCACACCTTGGACGAGTTGCGGCAGCTGCCGCCGCTGGTGACCTCGTGGGAAATCTTTGCGCTCAAGCGCCAGCTGGCCGAGGCCCAGGAGGGCAAGCGTTTTCTACTGCAAGGTGGCGATTGCGCGGAGAATTTCAGCGATTGCGAATCGGGCACGATCTCCAACCGCTTGAAAGTGCTGCTGCAAATGAGCCTGGTGCTGGTGCACGGCCTGCACCTACCGGTGGTGCGCGTAGGACGCTTTGCCGGGCAGTATGCCAAGCCGCGTTCGGCCGACACCGAAACCCGCGATGGGGTGACCTTGCCGAGTTATCGCGGCGATGTGATCAATGCGCCGGCGTTCACTGAAGCGGCGCGCATACCGGATCCGCGCCGCATGATCACCGCGCATTCGCGCTCGGCGATGACGATGAATTTCGTGCGCGCATTGATCGACGGTGGTTTTGCCGACTTGCACCACCCCGAATACTGGAATCTGGACTGGGTGGGCTATTCGCCGCTGGCGGCGGACTACCAGAAGATGGTGTCCTCGATCGGCGATGCAGTGCGCTTCATGGAAACCTTGTCCGGGGCGGAGGTGTACAACCTCAATCGCATCGATTTCTACACCTCGCACGAGGCGCTGTTGCTGCCTTACGAGGAAGGCCTGACCCGTCAGGTGCCGCGCCAGTGGGGTTGGTTCAACCTGAGCACGCATTACCCGTGGATCGGCATGCGCACTGCCGCACTGGATGGCGCGCACGTGGAATACCTGCGTGGCGTGCGCAATCCGATCGCGATCAAGGTCGGGCCGTCGGTACAGCCGGACCAGTTGTTGCGTCTGATCGACGTGCTCAATCCGGAAGACGAACCCGGCCGCTTGAGTTTCATCCACCGCATGGGCGCGGCGCAGATCGCCGAAAAGTTGCCGCCGCTGCTGGATGCGGTCAAGCGCGATGGACGGCGGGTGTTGTGGGTGTGCGATGCGATGCACGGCAATACCGAAAGTACCGGAAATGGCTACAAAACGAGGCGTTTCGACAATATCCGCAGCGAGGTGGAGTTGTCGTTCGATCTGCACGCGGCGGCCGGGACGCGGCTGGGCGGCGTGCATCTGGAATTGACCGGCGAAGACGTCACCGAATGCACCGGCGGCGCGCGCGAGTTGACCGAGCGCGATCTGGAGCGTGCCTATCGTTCCAGCGTGGATCCGCGCTTGAACTATGAGCAGTCGCTGGAAATTGCGATGGCGATCGTACGTAAGCAACAACAGGTGGTGGCGCAACCGCTGGGCGCGTGATTTCGATGTGCGTATGACGTGATGCTCATGCCGCTTGCGGCATGATCCTGCAGCCATCCCTCTTTCCCCCCACAGGAGGAACGGTTTGACTGCCGATTGGAACGTCATCCGCGAATACGCAATCCCGCTTGGTGCCTCGCTCTTGGCGGGCATCGTCGTCTGGTCGTTGATGCTGTGGCTGTTTCGCCGCATGCAAGGCCGCGACTATCGCCGCGCACGCATCATCCGCGTGGTCACACTGCCGGCTGCCTTCATCCTGCCGTTGCTGTTTCTGGGCATCGCGACCGAGGCGACGCCGCTATCGGGCAAAGGCCTGGCAGCGGTGCAGCATCTGTTGCATGTCGGCATCGTCGGCTGCGTGACCTGGTTGTTGGTACGCGCGGTCGCCGCCGGCGAGATGGCGATTCTGCGCAGCAACCCGATCGAGGTGTCCGACAACCTCACCGCACGGCGTATCCAGACCCAGACCCGTGTGCTGAGCCGGGTGGTGATGGGAGCGGTGATCCTGCTCGGTATCTCGGTGGTGCTGCTGACGTTTCCGCAAGTGCGCCAGATCGGCAAGACGCTGCTGGCCTCGGCCGGCATCATCGGGCTCGTGGCCGGTATCGCGGCCAAGCCGGTATTCGGCAATTTGATCGCCGGTCTGCAGATCGCGTTGACGCAGCCGATCCGGCTGGACGATGTGGTGATTGTGGAGGGCGAGTGGGGTCGCATCGAGGAGATCGGCAGCTCGTACGTGGTGGTGCGGATCTGGGACGAGCGGCGCATGGTGGTGCCGTTGACCTGGTGGATCGAGCACCCGTTCCAGAACTGGACACGCAGCAGCGCCGATCTGCTCGGTACCGCGTTCCTGTGGCTGGATTACCGCACCCCGATCGCGGCGGTGCGCGCCGAGCTTGAGCGCATCTGCAAAAGCGAGCCGCTCTGGGATGGGCGCGTATGCGTGACCCAGGTGACGGAAACTAGCGAGAGCACGATCCAGGTGCGTCTGCTGGTGAGCGCACGTAATTCCGGCGATGCGTTCGATCTGCGCTGCATCGCGCGCGAGCGCATGATCGACTTCCTCACCCGCGAGCATCCTTACGCGCTGCCCAGGATCCGCGCCGAGATCGCGGCGCAGGAAAAACCGCCGGTGCATGCAGCCGAGCCGATCGCCCAGGAGAGCGTGCGCTCGCCCGGTGCAGAAGACGGCGAGCCTGCGACTACGGCTTAGGCACAGGCACCGCCGCGGCCGGTGCGCTCGGCGCATAGCTGGGCGCAAAGCGCGCCTTGCTGCGCTGCTCGTAGGCGTAGGCCAGTCCGATCAAGCGCGGCTCGCTCCAGGCGCTGCCCATGAACAGCAGGCCGAGTGGCAGGCCCTGGGTCTGCCCCATCGGCACGCTCAGGCTGGGATAACCGGCCACCGCGGCGGCACCGTAACCGGCGCCGGGAAAGGTATCGCCCTTGACCAGATCGGTGACCCAGGCGGCGCCGGTGGTCGGTACGATCAGCGCATCCAGGCGATGGGCCTTCAGTGCGGCGTCGATGCCTTCCGGCCCGGCCAGTCGTTTGGCGGTGGAGCGCGCAGTGAGATACGCGGGGTCTTCCAGGCCGGGTGCCGCCTGCGCCTGCTCGAACAGCTCTTGCGCGAAGTAGGGCATCTCGCGCTGCGCATGCGTGCGATTGAAGGCGATCAGCTGTTCCAGGCTCGACACCGGTGCGGCGTGGCTGCGCAGATAGGCATTCAACCCGGCCTTGAATTCGACCAACAACACCGTCTGCTCAGCGGCATCCCACTTGCCATCGGTGGCCAGGCTGGTTTCGATGACGGTGGCACCCGCTGCACGCAGGCTCTGCACGGCGCGATCCAGTGCTGCGGCAATGGCGGGATCTTCGCGCAGCGGGTTGCGCAACAGGCCCAGACGCGCGCCACGCAAGCCATCGGGTTTGAGGTGCGCGAGATAGTCCGGTGTTGAAGACGGCGCATCGCGTGTGGCCGGATCCTGCGGATCCGGCGCGGCGATCGCTTGCAGCAACGCGGCAGCATCGGCAACGCTGCGCGTCATCGGGCCGGCGGTGTCCTGGCTGGCTGAGATCGGGATGATGCCGTCGCGGCTGATCAGGCCCACGGTCGGTTTGAGTCCGACCAATCCATTTACCGAGGCCGGGCAGGTGATGCTGCCATCGGTTTCGGTGCCGATGCCGACGGTGGCCAGGCTGGCGGCGATCGCCGCGCCCGTGCCGGCACTGGAGCCGCAGGGATTGCGATCCAGCGCGTAAGGATTGCGGGTCAGGCCGCCACGCGCGCTCCAGCCGGAACTGGACTTGGTGGAGCGGAAATTGGCCCATTCGCTCAGGTTGGTCTTGCCCAGGATCACTGCGCCGGCCGTGCGCAGGCGCTGCACCAGAAACGCATCGCGGCTGGGCTTGAAATCGGCCAGGGCCAGCGAGCCTGCGCTGTTGACCATCGGCACAGCATCGATGTTGTCCTTGAGCAACACAGGAATGCCATGCAACGGGCCGCGCACGCGACCGGCGCGGCGTTCGGCGTCCAATGCGCGGGCGTCCGCTTCGGCCTGTGGATTGAGTTCGATCACCGAGTTGAGTTTGGGGCCGGCGCGATCGAGCGTGGCGATGCGCTGCAGGTACGCGCGCGTGAGTTCCAGGCTGTTGGTCTTGCCGGAAGCCATCCGCGCCTGCAGGCCGGCGATGTCGGCATCGGTCAGATCCAGTTGCTCGGCGGTCGGTACGTTCGCATCGACCTGTGTCAGGCCATCAACGAGCGCAGAGCCATCGGCATGCGCACAGCGCAAGCAATAGCGCAAAGGACAAGGTGGTGGATTGCATTGATGGTCTTCCCCGGGGGACTGTTCGCAGGCTAACGGCGCTGCGTCGGGGTGACAACGTGTAGGACGTACCCGCAGACGGGCAGGGTGCGTCAGCGACGCCGGCGCTTGAGCAGATCGCGTGCCAGCACGCCGACCACGATCAGATTGATTGCCAGTACGCCCCAGGCGGTCCAGCCGGGATGGCGGACGATGGCGTAGATATCGAATGGCAGATAGATGGCCGCCGACAGGCAGCCCAATAGCGAGGCCCATGCCTTGGCACGCCACAACCCCCAGGCTTCCACGACGTGTAGCAGGCCGTAGGCCAGCATGGCGGCAGCGGCCAGATGGACAGCGTCGGGACTGATGGTTTTAAGCAACGACGGCAGTGCGCCGTGGTCGGGATCCAGACTAAAGCGGCGGATCAGGGTACTGACCGCGTTTTGCAGCGGGAGCGGGCCCAGAATTTCCAGGCCCGTCGCCGCCAACAGCGCAAGCGTCCCTTTGACCGCCTCTAGCAAGGCGATCACATGCAGCCCCGGATGCGCACGCGGATCCGGGCTGTAGGGTTTGTTGCTCACGACCGTGGGCTAACCAGCAACTCAGCCCGAACGGCCGGAGCGCTTACGGTCGCTTTCGGTCAGGCCCTTCTTGCGCAGACGGATTTCCTTCGGGGTGACTTCAACCAGCTCGTCGTCCTCGATGAAGTCCAGTGCCTGCTCCAGCGTGTACTTGATCGCCGGGGTAAGCTTGATCGCATCGTCCTTGCCCGAGGCGCGCATGTTGGTCAGCGGCTTGGTCTTGATCGCATTGACGGTCAGATCGTTGTCCTTGGAGTGGATACCGACCAGCTGACCTTCGTACACGTTGTCGCCTTCGGCAGCGAACAGACGGCCACGCTCTTCCAACGGCCCTAGCGCATAGGCCGGGGTGGCGCCTGCAGCGTTGGCAATCATCACGCCGTTCTGGCGCTTGGCGATCGCGCCCTGTTCCTTCGGACCGTAATGGTCGAACACGTGGAACAGCAGGCCCGAGCCCTGGGTCAGGGTGCGGAACTCGTTCTGGAAGCCGATCAGACCACGCGCCGGGATCATGTAATCCAGACGCACGCGGCCCTTGCCGTCGGACTCCATGTTCTTCAGCTGGCCCTTGCGGCTGCCCAGCTTTTCCATCACGCCGCCCTGGTGCTGCTCTTCGATATCGACCACAAGCTGTTCGATCGGCTCCATCTGCTTGCCGTCGATCTCCTTGATGATCACTTCCGGACGCGACACGGCCAGCTCGTAGCCTTCACGACGCATGTTTTCGATCAGCACCGACAGATGCAGTTCGCCACGGCCGGAGACCAGGAACTTGTCGGCGTCGGAACCTTCTTCGACCTTCAGCGCCACGTTGTGCACCTTCTCGCGGTCCAGACGGTCGCGCAGCTGGCGGCTGGTCAGGAACTTGCCGCCAGACAGGTCCTTGTTGCCGGCGAACGGCGAGTTGTTGACCTGGAAGGTCATCGAGATGGTTGGCTCGTCCACAGTGAGTGGCGGCAGGCCTTCCGGCGCGTCGAGCGCACACACGGTGTCGGAAATGGTCAGCTCGGACACGCCGGAGATGGCCACGATGTCGCCGGCCTCGGCGGTGTCCTGCTCGATGCGCTCAAGGCCCAGGAAGCCCAGTACCTGCAGCACCTTGCCCTGACGCTTCTTGCCTTCGCGGTCGATCACGCTAACCGGCATGTTCTTCTTCAACACGCCGCGCTGGATGCGGCCGATGCCGATCACGCCGACGAAGTTGTTGTAATCGAGCTGGCTGATGCGCATCTGGAACGGGCCGTCCGGATCCACGTCCGGTGCCGACACGTGCTGCATGATCGCTTCGTACAGCGGGGTCATGTCGCCGTCGCGCACGCTCGAATCCAGACTGGCGTAGCCGTTCAATGCGGAGGTGTAGACGATCGGGAAGTCCAGCTGTTCGTCGGTTGCGCCGAGCTTGTCGAACAGGTCGAACACCTGGTCGATCACCCAGTCCGGGCGCGCGCCGGGACGGTCGATCTTGTTGACCACCACGATCGGCTTGAAGCCCATCGCAAAGGCCTTCTGGGTCACGAAGCGCGTCTGCGGCATCGGGCCGTCCATCGCGTCGACCAGGATCAGCACCGAGTCCACCATCGACAGCACGCGCTCGACTTCGCCACCGAAGTCGGCGTGTCCCGGGGTGTCGACGATGTTGATGCGGTTGCCGTTCCAGGTGATGGCCGTGTTCTTGGCCAGGATCGTGATACCACGTTCCTTTTCCTGATCGTTGCTGTCCATCACGCGCTCAGCCAACACGGTGCGTTCGGACAGGGTGCCGGACTGCTTCAGCAGGCAGTCGACGAGGGTGGTCTTGCCGTGGTCGACGTGCGCGACGATGGCGATATTGCGGAGTTTTTCGATGGACATGCGGAAAGGGCCCCTGTCTGGCGCCAGTCTTGAGAAGGTAAGCCCGACATTATAGCGGTTTCGTTGCCGTGCCGTTGCGCCCGGCCGTCAGATGGTTCAAAACGCCCATTCAGCTTGCTGTGCACCCCCCGACAATGGTCGTACGTCTGCACGGCCGGCTGCACGCCCGGGTGTATTCTAATGGGCTGTCATACACCCTGAAACCTGCAAGGATTTCCATGTCCCTGATTGCCCATTTCGACACCACCCGCGGCCCAATCGTGGTTGAGCTGTTCGCCGACAAGGCCCCGCTGACCGTTGCCAACTTCGTCAACCTGGTCCAGCGCGGCTTCTACGACGGCCTGAGCTTCCACCGCGTCATCGCCGACTTCATGATCCAGGGCGGCTGCCCGGAAGGCTCCGGCCGCGGCGGCCCGGGCTATCGTTTCGAAGATGAAGCCAACAACGGCGTCGGTCACGACCGCGGCGTGCTGTCCATGGCCAATGCCGGCCCCAACACCAACGGCAGCCAGTTCTTCATCACCCATGTCGCCACCAACTGGCTGGACGGCAAGCACACCGTGTTCGGCAAGGTCACCCAGGGCCTGGACGTGGTCGATGCGGTCGCCCAGGGCGATGTGATCAACAAGGTGACGATCGAAGGCGATACCGACGCCGTGCTGGCCGCCAAGGCCGACCGCGTCGCGGAGTGGAACAAGATCCTCGCCGCCTGATGTCTTTCCCCGAACGGCCGCCAAGTGCGGCCGTTCGCTTGTCATTGCGCGCCGCCAGGCCTTGCGCCACGCCAGCGTGCACCTCCACCCACGTTTTTTAGCAGAGGAAACTCCCCATGAAAGCACCTGTTCGTGTTGCCGTGACCGGCGCTGCCGGCCAGATCGGCTATGCCCTGCTGTTCCGCATCGCCTCCGGCGAAATGCTGGGCAAGGATCAGCCGGTGATCCTGCAATTGCTGGAACTGTCAAATGAAAAGGCCCAGGCCGCGCTCAAGGGCGTGATCATGGAGCTGGAAGACTGCGCATTCCCGCTGCTGGCCGGCGTGGTCGGCACCGACGACGCCGAAGTGGCGTTCAAGGACATCGACGTTGCGCTGCTGGTTGGCGCGCGTCCGCGCGGCCCGGGCATGGAGCGCAAGGACCTGCTGCTGGAGAACGCCAAGATCTTCACCGCGCAGGGCGCTGCCCTGAACAAGGTCGCCAAGCGTGAGGTCAAGGTGCTGGTGGTCGGCAACCCGGCCAACACCAATGCCTACATCGCAATGAAGTCGGCGCCGGATCTGAACCCGAAGAACTTCACCGCCATGCTGCGTCTGGACCACAACCGCGCGCTGAGCCAGCTGTCGCAAAAGCTCGGCAAGCCGGTCGGCGGTATCGAGAAGCTGGTGGTGTGGGGCAACCACAGCCCGACCATGTACCCGGACTACCGTTTCGCCACCTCCGATGGCGCCTCCATCGGCGATGCGATCAACGACCAGGAATGGAACGCGTCCACCTTCATCCCGACCGTGGGCAAGCGCGGCGCGGCGATCATCGAAGCACGCGGCCTGTCCTCGGCTGCGTCGGCCGCCAATGCCGCCATCGATCACGTGCGTGATTGGGTGCTGGGCAGCGACGGCAAGTGGGTGACCATGGGCGTGCCGTCCGACGGCTCCTACGGCATTCCCGAAGGCGTGATCTTCGGCTTCCCGGTGATCACCGCCAATGGCGAGTACACCCTGGTCAAGGATCTGCCGATCGACGACTTCAGCCAGAAGTACATCGACAAGACCCTGGCCGAGCTGGAAGAAGAGCGCAGCGGCGTGTCGCATCTGCTGGGCTGAGTTTTGCTTTAGGTTGTAACGAAAACGCCGGGCAGTGCCCGGCGTTTTTTATGCGTCGTGTAGGTGATGCGTTGCGTTGTGGCGCCAAAAATCAATCACGCACGTCGATGTGGGACTCTCCGTGCGGTAGGGGCTGCCGCCGCACTCTGATCAACTCGCGCGATGCGCTCGGCTTACGCCAGACCTTCGGCCTTCAATGCGGCCTGCACATCGGCATCGGCCAGCATGCGCTGCACGAACGCATCCAGTGCATTCAAGCCACTCAGATCCACGCCGACCTTCTGCGCCCACAACAAGGTCACGAACAGATACGCATCGGCACCGGTATGGGTGTCGCTGGCCAGCCAGGTACGATCCTGCAGATGCGTGTTGGCACGTTCGTACAAGGTGCGCAACTTGCTGCGTGCGTCGTCGTGGCTGCGCGCAAGCAGTGCGTCGTCCTGCAGATACGCAGTGCTGCCGAAGATCGGCTTGAACGTCGGATGCACATCGGCATTGGCGAAGGCGATCCAGCGATTGATCTCGGCGCGGCTGCGCGCAGTGCCGTCGCCGGACAGACCGGTAAGCGGTGCAATGTCGGCGATGTAGTTGAGGATGGCCGCGTTCTGATTCAACGCCCAATCGTCGACCACCAACAGCGGAACCGCGCCGGCCGGATTCAGGCGCAGATACTCGGGGGACTTCATCGTGGCGGCATCGACAACGGTCAACTCGAACGGCAGGCCCGACCAGCGCAACACGATGTGATCTGCCAGCGAGCACGCGCCGGGCTTGGTGTACAGCTTCATAGGAATTCCACGCGAGAACGAAGGCGCAAGCTTAGCGGCAACGCATGCGCGCGTGCGTGGAAGGAGTCAGGATGCAGTGCGTGGACGCAGCTTCTGCACGCGATAGAACGTGTGGTCGCCGATGGTGGCAACCTGATACGCATTGCGCCAGCTGGGGCTCGCAATCGCGCTGGCGGCAAAGTGGCTCGCGCCTGGCACGATCTCTTTGCGTTGGCCTACCGGTAACGCCCAGTTGCGCTCTGCGGCCAATGCCACACCTAACGCCTTGTTCCAGGCATCGTCATTCTTGAGCTGAGTTCCCGGTGACACGATGGTCGGCGCGAACTGCTTGCGCGCGGTGACCACCTGACACATCGAATCGCCCCACAAACCACTGTCCAGACGACGCAACGCGACTTCTGCAACGGCTTGTTGGCCACGTACGGTCTGGTCGCGTGCTTCCAGGTATACGGTGGTACTCAAACACAACGAATCTGCAGCCGGCTGCGGCAATAATTGCGACAGCCAAAGTATCCAAGCCAGTTTCATAGAACTCCTTGCTCCGTATGGGCCGATCCGCAGGCCATCCAAAGTGGATGCACCAGTGCGAAGGGCTTGGCGTCATGGGGAGGCGACCTGCCAAGGGCCGCCAAGTCTCCGGCGAAAGACACATCTGCCGAAGGTGCCCACCAAATGCGGTGGGTCAAAAAGTTGGCGCAAGGTAGGCGGCGATCACATAATCCCTGCTGAATGGGCAGGGTTGACGCGCGTGATTGCCTGCTGTGTCTAGTGCTTCGCTGGATGAGAGCTTTGCGATGCAACATTGAGATGCGTCGCATCGATGTAGCGACTGCACATATTGAAATTTAGAACTGCGCGATACGCATGCGATGTGTGGCAAGTGTGCAGGGTAATTGTCTTGCGTTGCATGCATGAAAAAGTGCGTATGCCGCAACAAATGTGTTCTGTTCTACACGCCATCATCACTTGCTAGTGT
The DNA here is from genome assembly GCF_056725225.1 of Xanthomonas sp. NCPPB 2933. Taxonomy (NCBI): domain Bacteria; kingdom Pseudomonadati; phylum Pseudomonadota; class Gammaproteobacteria; order Lysobacterales; family Lysobacteraceae; genus Xanthomonas; species Xanthomonas sp. NCPPB 2933. The sequence goes on along the minus strand of NZ_CM161518.1, from coordinate 4,224,722 downwards.
GCTTAAGCGCCGACTTCAGGCGCGTTGATGACATATCGAGATGTGCAGACCGATGTGCTTAACACAATGGTCCGCACATGGCTTGCATTGATAGCTTCGCGCAGGCGTATCGGTGTCAGCAGCGTACGACGATGTTTTGTCAGCTGCTCTGAGTCGCTAAAGTTTTGACCGCATCGTGCGTAATGAATGAGTCGCCTCAATTCAGTGTGGCACCGAGATTTTGTGCATGTACTGCATGCAGTGCGATTGCTGATGCGCATCGCAATCAGCGAAGAATGTCAGGCGCAATCGCTGAAGCTCTTGGTGCGGTATCGGGACGATTACACGTGGCGCGAAGGCAGCGCTGCGACAGACCGGCGTTTTCCAGACATCACAAAGGTGCTGCCGGCCCAGGCGATCAACACGCACAGCACACCGCAAATCATCGGACCCAATGCCATTGCCCACGCCAGATGTGCGTTGTGACCAGAGCGATAGTCGGATGCGCCAAGTAGCAATCCGATCAATGCACTGCCTGCTGCCAATGCAAGTTGGGCGGTGGCAGTGAGTGCGGCGAATCCGCGCGCCTGCTGTGCTGGGCCGTGGCGCGAGGCGAGTTCTGCATGCCGTGCCCAGACCCATTGCCCGGCACTGCCCGCCGCCAGACCCATGCCGAAGGCCAGGCTGGCATCCACCACGGTGTGGCGAGAGACAGCCATGGCGAACACCAGCCCAAGTGCGGCCAACGCCGCTCCGCTGACGCCTAGTCGACGCATTGCCACAGTCGGCCAGCGGGCAGCCAAGGGCTGCACGAAGACGCTGCCAAGCGCATAGGCAATCAACACCGCGCTACCCCATCCCGCCGAGCCCATACGCGACTGCGCCAGATACGGCGCCAATTTGGTAAATGTCGGCAGCGCCAACGCCAGTGCTGCGATGACGGCCAACGGCAGCAACTGATCGCGCTGCCATCGTGGCGCGGATGGCGGTGTTGCAGCGCTTGCAAGCACGTGTACGTGTACGTGGCGCTGCAGCGTCTGCCGTAACCACCACGCCGATAGCAGTGCGATGCTGCCGGAGAGCGCGACGATCATCAGTGCAGTCGATGCGGCGGTGTTAGTGCCGTCTTTCAGTAGCAGGCCGATCGCTGCGCTGACCAGCAACGCGGCCAACCCGCTCCCGATCAGACGCAGCGCACTGACGCCGCGCGCGCCATGCCAAGGCCAGTGCCCCATTCCCAACAAGGTGTTCTGAGCCACGTCGCCGATCGCATATGCGGCGCGGAACGGCAGGCTGAGTAGCAGGACGCTGATCAAGCGGATATCGGGCGGAAATGCCGGCGTGACAAAGACCAACGACAAAGCGACAGCTGCCAACGCAATGCCGCGCCATTGCGACCGCCCAGCCCACGCCAGGCTGGCGCCAGCACTCCAGCGCTTCGCTGCGAACACGCCCATCACTGCGCTCACGACCAGGCCGCCGGCGACCGAGACGCCGGCCGCAATCGCGCCCAGTCCGACGTATTCGGTCAACGCAAAAATCAGCAGCAATTCTGCGGTGTACCAGAGCAGGCTCTTGCCGAAATGCGCCGCAGCGTAGGCCAGCAACGCTGCGGGCGGGAGTGTAGGCGGCGGCGATGCAGTCCGGGTCGATGGCATGCCGGGTTTATAGCCGAGCCGCGCGACAGAAAAAAGAATGTACCGAGCATGCTCCGACCAGCGGCGTACCCGGTGGTGTCGCGCTGTTGATGGCAGCGTCGACGCCGGCACCGATCTGTCTCTGTCTAAAGCGGCTAACAAAGCTACTGCGCTCACCGCCACGTGGGTGCGGCCGGTGCTAGGAATCGGCATGTACCACTCGTACATTGCGGTTCTGAGCGCGCCATCCACGCCTACCTGACGACTGCTCGCTAGTTTTGTTAGCCGCTTTAAGACGCCCGCGCGTGCACTTGCGCAAGCGTCTGCCGAGCAGACCGGCGGTTGCCTTAAAGACCGCCGATATCAGCATCGAAGTGAAACCAATGCGGCTCTCTTGCAGACGCACAAACCCGCTCTGGCGTTGTAATGAAGAACGGCTGTAGCTTCTACGACATCGCGTGCAAGCGCGTTACAAGGTTGCCGCCAACCGGCACGCCTGATTGATCGCACGCTTGGCATCCAGTTCGGCGGCAACATCCGCACCGCCGATCAGATGCGGTTGCTGTCCGTTTGCCTGCAGCGCGGCAAGCAGCTCGCGACGCGGTTCCTGCCCGGCGCAGACCACCACCGTGCCGACATCGAGCAGTTGTTCGGTGCCTTCCACGCGGATCCGCAGACCGGTATCGTCAACGCCCAGATACGCCACGCCGCCGAGCATCTTGACGCCCTTGGCCTTGAGCGTGGCGCGGTGGATCCAGCCGGTGGTCTTGCCCAGACGCGCGCCGGGTTTGCCGGGGCTGCGCTGCAGCAGCCAGACCTGACGGGCAGGGCGCTCGGGTTGCGGTTTGGCCAACGCGCCGCGTGTTTCGAAGCTGGGGTCCACGCCCCATTCGGCCATCCAGCGCGCCGGATCCAGCGATGGCGAGACGCCTTCGTGCACCAGAAATTCGCCGACATCGAAACCGATCCCGCCGGCGCCGATGATGGCGACCTTCTCGGCCGCTACATGGCGGCCCAGCACGACGTCCAGGTAATTGACCACCATCGGATGATCGGCACCGGGGAAGTCCACCTTGCGCGGCTCGATGCCGGTGGCCAGCACGATCTCATCGAAGGCCTTGAGGTCGTCCGCCTGCACGCGTGTCTGCAGCCGCAGCGCTACGCCGGTGGCTTCGATACGGTGACCGAAATAGCGCAGCGTCTCGTTGAATTCTTCCTTGCCCGGAATGCGTTTTGCGACATTGAATTGCCCGCCGATTTCATCGCTTGCATCGAACAAGGTCACCTGGTGGCCGCGCTCGGCCGCCACCGTTGCGCAGGCCAGTCCTGCAGGGCCTGCACCGACCACCGCGATGCGCTTTGGCGTGGTGGTCGGTGTGTAGATCAGCTCGGTTTCGTGCACTGCGCGTGGGTTGACTAGGCAGCTGGCCAACTTGTTGTCGAACACATGATCCAGGCAGGCCTGGTTGCAGGCGATGCACGTATTGATCGTGTGCGATTGGCCGGCGCTGGCCTTGTTGGCCCATTGAGGGTCGGCCAACAGTGGGCGCGCCAGCGACACCATGTCGGCTGCGCCGTCGGCCAGGATGCGCTCGGCCACTTCCGGCATGTTGATGCGGTTGGTTGCCACCACCGGGATGCGCAGGTGCGGCTTGAGCTTGGCGGTCACCCCGGCAAACGCCGCGCGCGGCACCGAGGTGGCGATGGTCGGGATGCGCGCCTCGTGCCAGCCAATGCCGGAATTGATGATGGTGGCGCCGGCCGCCTCGATTGCCTGCGCCTGCGCAAGGATCTCCTGCCACTGGTTGCCGTCATCGACAAGATCCACCAGCGATAGCCGGTAGATGATGATGAAGTCCGGCCCGCAGGCCTCGCGGATGCGTCGCACGATCTCCACCGCAAAGCGCATGCGCTTGGTCGCATCGCCGCCCCAGGCATCGCTGCGCTGGTTGGTGCGCGCGGCGGTGAATTCGTTGATCAGATAGCCTTCCGACCCCATCACTTCCACGCCGTCGTAACCGGCCTCGCGCGCCAGCCGCGCCGCGCGCGCATAGGCCGCGATCTGCCGATCCACCGCACGGGCCGACAACGCGCGCGGAGTGAACGGGTTGATCGGCGCCTTGAGCCTAGACGGCGCCACCGACAACGGGTGATAGGCGTAGCGCCCGGCGTGTAGCAGCTGCAGGCAGATCTTGGCGCCATGTGCGTGCACCGCACGGGTGACCTGACGATGCGGGCGCACTTCCCACGGCCACGACAGCTTGCCGCCGAACGGCTTGAGCCAGCCCACCACATTCGGCGAAAACCCACCGGTGACGATCAGCCCGACGCCGCCGGCCGCGCGCTCGGCGAAATACGCGGCCAGTTTGGGGAAATCGCGCGCACGGTCTTCAAGACCGGTGTGCATCGAGCCCATCAGGACGCGGTTGCGCAATTGCGTGAAACCCAGATCGAGTGGGGTGAACAGGTGCGGGTAGGGCGAGTCAGGCAGGCCGGTGGCGGGCGACATGATATGGATACGCTGGCGTACGGAGTGCGCACGATGCAGGCAAACGGGCGTGTCGGCAAGTCTTGACGCACGCGGCCAGTGCTGGCGGCAGTCTGCTGGAGAGGGCCGGACCCGCAAGCCCGCGCAAACGCAGCGGGCAAACTAAACCAGTGACGCCGATTACCAGCCCGCCAGCACCAACTTGCCGATCGTGCTGCCGCTTTCCAGCCGCCGATGCGCCTCGCGCAACTGCTGCGCATTGATCGGCGACAGCGTCTCGGTCTGCGTGGTGCGCAGTTCGCCGGCATCGATCAGGCTGGCGGCACGATTGAGGATGCGGTGCTGCTCGACCATGTCTTCTGTTGCATAACGGGCGCGGGTGAACATCAGTTCCCAGTGGATGCCGATGCACTTGGATTTGTAGGGGTCGCCAATCGACAGCGGGCCGCGCGGCTCCACGATCAAGCCCACGTGTCCCTGGGGTGCCAGGATCTCGCCCAACTGCTGCCAGTAGCGGTCGGTGTCGGCCAGATTGAGCGCCGCATCCACACTCTGCAGGCCTAGCGCCTGCAATTGCGGGTGCAACGGTTGGTGGTGATCGATCACATGCTGCGCGCCCATCTGGCGCACCCATTCAATCGTCTCCGGCCGCGATGCCGTGGCGATGACCGTGAAGCCGGCATGCCGCGCCAGCTGGATCGCAATGGAGCCCACGCCACCGGCACCCCCGATGATCAATAAGTGCTTGCCGCGATTGCGTGCGCCGTCGAAGGCGAACGGCATGCGCTGGAACAACAACTCCCACGCGGTCAGCGTGGTCAGCGGCAACGCAGCCGCCTCGGCGAAGCTGAGCGAGGTCGGCTTGCAGCCGGCGATGCGCGCATCGACCAATTGGTACTGCGCGTTGCTGCCCGGCCTTCCGATATCTCCTGCGTAATAGACCTCGTCGCCCACCACGAATGCAGTGACCTCCGGGCCCACTGCTTCGACCACGCCAGCGGCGTCGTAGCCGAGAATTTTCGGCGCATCCAGCGTTTGCGGCTTGGGCGCACGCACCTTGGCGTCGACCGGATTCACCGATATCGCCTCCACACGCACTAATAAGTCATACCCGGACGGCGCCGCAGGCGTCGGAAGCTCCATGTCAAGCAGCGACTCGGGATCGTCGATTGGAAGATGGCGAGTGATGGCGATGGCTTTCATCGAGGCGCTCTGTGTGGGGGAGTTCAGGGTGCGTTGTGATGCTGTTGGCCCGCAACCACCAAGCCCACAATTCAGCTCGGACTAGGGCTCGCATTCACCAATGTGGTCGCGGAGTCATGCCGCCTGTCCCCCGGGGGTCAGAGCGCAAGCGTATTCAACTGGCTTAATTGGGCTGCCGTTCATGCGAGGCAATTGTGCTAACTGGGCGCCCGGTCCTTTCCTTCATGAAGCTGTATACGTAGTATTGAGTGGGATCGCCGTCTCTGTTGATTGCTTCCACATGTTATATGTCCGTTAACGCGATCTTCACTGAAGCCGGCTTAATCTGCGCCCCGATGGCTCTGGATGTGACGAGCATCTTTACCAAGAACAATGCCTCTATCGGTTTATCTCCCAAAGAAGGAGCTGTATACATGAACAAGAAAATTCTCACTGCCGCGTTGCTTGGCGGCCTGGCGTTTGCCCAGGCTGCTTCCGCGCAGGAATTCGATGACCGTTGGTACCTGACCGGTAGCGCTGGCTTCAACTTCCAGGACAGCGATCGTCTGACCAATGATGCTCCGTTCGTGACCCTGGGTCTGGGCAAGTTTGTCAGCCCGAACTGGTCGATCGACGGCGAGCTGAACTATCAGAACCCGAATTTCGATGCCAACCAGGACCAGAACTGGAGCCAGTACGGCATCTCGTTCGACCTGCGTCGCCACTTCATCGCTGAAGGCCGCGGCTGGAACCCCTACCTCCTGTTCGGCCTGGGCTACCAGCGTTCGGAAGAAGAGTTCGACGCAACCCCGAACCCGGTTTCGCCGGGCCAGCAGAAAGACGGCAACTTTGCCGCCAAGGCTGGTGTCGGTCTGCAGACCACCTTCGACAAGCGCGTTGCCGTGCGTGCCGAGTTGGCCTACCGCGCTGACTTCAACGACCAGAGCGTTGCTGCTCCGCAGGAAGACTGGTTCGGCGACGTGCTGGCTTCGGTCGGCGTCGTGATCCCGTTGGGACCGGCTCCGTCGACCGCTCCGCCGCCGGCTCCGGCTCCGGTTGCTCCGAGCTGCGCAGACCTGGATGACGACGGTGACGGCGTCAACAACTGCGACGACAAGTGCCCGGCTTCGCAGCCTGGCCAGACCATCGGTCCGGACGGTTGCCCGGTTCCTGTGTCGATCGACCTGAAGGGCGTGAACTTCGACTTCAACAAGTCGACCCTGCGTCCGGACGCACAGTCCATCCTGAGCGAAGCGACCGAGATCCTGAAGCGTTACCCCGACCTGAAGGTCGAGGTTGCCGGTCACACCGACTCGAAGGGTACCGACGCGTACAACCAGAAGCTGTCCGAGCGTCGTGCGACCACCGTGTATGACTACCTGACCAAGAACGGCGTTGATGCGTCGCGTCTGGTCGGCCCGATCGGCTACGGCGAGAGCCGTCCGATTGCTCCGAACGCCAACCCGGATGGTTCCGACAATCCGGAAGGCCGTGCGAAGAACCGTCGTACCGAGCTGAACGTCCAGAACTAATTGGACCGCTAGCTGTTACATACAAAACCCGGCCTTGTGCCGGGTTTTGTCTTTGTAGGACCAGGAAAAGTGCGTCGAGTCGCCGCCAATCCTGTCTGTGTTGCCATCCAGGCACGGTTCCGGTTGAAACAGCGTTCATCGCTGCCTACACTCGCCGCGTCAACACCAAACTCATAATTGGAAGAACCCGATGCTGCGTACCGCCACGGCAGGTTTGCTCTGTCTCGCTTTGATTCCTGCCGCTTACGCCGCCCCGAACTGCGCCGGCAGCACGGTGTCCCAGCCGCTGCCGTTGCCTGCCACGGTGATTGCGCCGGCGGCCGCCGAGTTCTACACCCGTAGCGTCCAGCTGGGCATGCCCACCGGCGTGTTGGCCCAGCCCTATACCAGCGAGCAATCGGTGGACCGCGTGCTGCTGCGGTTGCGTGTGGAAGGCTGCCAGGATCTGGCCAAGGTGATTCCGCCCGGCGGCACCGTCAATTCGAACGATCCGGCCGCCTACAAGGCCACCACTGCATTCGACAACACGCCGTGGCGCTTTGACATGAGTCAGAACGGCAAGCGCATGACCGCCGAAGAATTCGATGCCTGGATGAAGGCGCGCGGTGTGCGTGTGGTCAAGGCGCGTCCGGTGGCTGCGCCGGCTCCGGCCGCTGCGGCAACTGCAACGCCTGCGGCCGACGTCAAGTCGGTCGAAAACAAGTAAGCGGCACGGTCGGGACGGCATGACCCGGCGGCCTCCGCCGGCGACGTCCCGGCAACGCAAGCGTGGTCCGGCTGGTGCTTCGCGCGCCTCCGCGACGGCCACGGCGACCAGCGCACCGCGCCACGGGCTGGCGCGCGTGCTGTCCAAATTGGGCGTGTGTTCGCGTACCGAAGCGGCACGCTGGATCGCCGAAGGGCGGGTCAGCGTGGCTGCGCGTGTGGTGCACGACCCCGAATATCCAATCCGCGCCGATCAGCAGTCGAGCATCACCGTCGACGGGCAGCCGTTGGCAGGGCCGGCGCGCTGCTATCTGATGCTCAACAAGCCGCGCGGCGTGGTCACGACCGTGCGCGACGAGCAGGGCAGGGACACGGTGTATCGCTGCTTCGATGGTGCCGGATTGCCGTGGATCGCGCCGGTCGGGCGATTGGACAAGGCCAGCGAAGGGCTGCTGCTCTTCAGTAACGACCCGCAATGGGCAGCGGCGGTGACCGACCCTGCGACCGGGCCGGACAAGACCTATCACGTGCAGATCGATTGCCGCCCGAGTGCCGAGCAACTGGCACAGTTGCAGGCCGGTGTGGTCGATCCCGATCCTGAGAGCGATGGTGCGCTGCTGCGCGCCAAGCACGTTGGCGTGCTGCGCGAAGGCGAGCGCAATGCGTGGCTGGAGATCGTGTTGGACGAGGGCCGCAATCGGCAGATCCGTCGCTTGTTGGCGGCGCTGGAGATCGGGGTGCTGCGGCTGGTGCGGGTGGCGATCGGCGCGCTGGCGATGGGTGAGTTGGGCAAGGGTGCGTGGCGCATGCTCAGCGCCGAGGAAGTCAGGGCGCTGACGGCGGCTCCCGCCAGCGCGCCAGACGCGCGCTGAGCAAGGCGCTGACGACTTCAAAAGCACGTGCGTCGCCGGCGCCGTTGGCATCGTGACGGCGACCTTTGGCGTGATTGCAGCTGGCACAGGCCAGGGCAAGGTTGCGCGCCGCATTCGCATCGTCGCCGACCATCGCGCACAGCGCGGCCGCCGCGTGACGGCCGAACCAGGCCTGCGGGATTACGTGTTCCAGGGTGGTGTGGCCGAGCGGTTCGCCATCGGCGCGCAGCTGCAAGCGCCGACGGCAATGCAGGCAGCGGGTTTCCCAACTGCCGTCCAGTAAATGCGCCTGGGCATCGGTGTGCGCCGCCAGCAACAGCCGTTGGCGCAGCACCGTGCGCATTAGTCTTTGATGACGTCGAGTTCGCGGCCGATCTTGATGAATGCAGCGATCGCCTGATCCAGATGCTCGCGGGTGTGCGCGGCGCTGATCTGGGTGCGGATGCGCGCCTGGCCCTTGGGCACCACCGGGAAGAAGAAGCCGATGGCGTAGATGCCTTCTTCCAGCAAGCGCTCGGCGAATTGTTGCGCCAGCGGTGCGTCGTAGAGCATCACCGGGCTGATCGGATGCACGCCAGGTTTGACGTCGAAGCCAGCGGCGGTCATGCGCTCGCGGAAGTAACGCGTGTTCTCGACCAGTTGCGTGCGCAGCTCGCCGGCGGCATCCAGCATGTCGAACGCCTTGATGCCTGCGGCCACCACGTGCGGCGGCAGTGAATTGGAAAAAAGATAAGGACGCGAGCGCTGGCGCAGCAGTTCGATGACTTCACGCTTGGCGGTGGTGAAGCCGCCCAGTGCGCCGCCCATCGCCTTGCCCAGCGTGCCGGTGAAGATATCGATCTGGTCCAGCACGCCCTTGACCTCGGCCGAGCCGCGGCCGGTAGCGCCCAAAAAGCCGGTGGCATGGCATTCGTCGATATGCACCAGCGCGTTGTACTTGCGGGCGAGGGCGGTGATCTCGTCCAGCGGGGCGATGAAGCCGTCCATCGAGAATACGCCGTCGCTGGTGATCAGCTTGGTCTTGCAACCGGCGGCATCGGCGGCCTGCAGCTGCGCTTCCAGGTCGGCCATGTCGCAGTTGGCGTAGCGGAAGCGCTTGGCCTTGCACAGGCGTACGCCGTCGATGATCGAGGCGTGGTTGAGCGCGTCGGAGATGATGGCGTCGTGCTCGCCGAGCAACGGTTCGAACAGGCCACCGTTGGCATCGAAACAGGCGGCATAGAGGATGGTGTCCTCGGTGCCGAAGAAGTCGGCGATGGTGCGCTCGAGTTGCTTATGCAAATCCTGGGTGCCGCAGATGAAGCGCACCGAGGCCATGCCGAAGCCGTGCGTGTCCAGTGCGTCCTTGGCGGCCTGGATGATGTCCGGATGGTCGGCCAGGCCCAGATAGTTGTTGGCGCAGAAGTTGAGCACGCTGCGGCCGTCGGCGAGGGTGATCTGCGCCGACTGCGGGCCGGTGATGATGCGCTCGGACTTGAACAGGCCCTGGGCCTGGATCGCCTCCAGTTCGGCGGCGTAATGGGCGGTCAGCGCGGCGGGAGCGTTGGTCATGGCGATCGCAGTGGCAGAAAGAAGCGCGATTTTAACGATCACGGCGGCATACCACTACGTCATGCAAAATCGGTATAAGCGCAGGCGTGTATGTCATTTCACCGCCCGCGTAGCGCTGCGCAGCATGGCATGCTTGCTGTTCAGCTGCGCCCAACCGGCCAGGAGATTGCTGTGACCCACCCCCGCTACCGCTTCGTGTCGATCCTGTTGTGCAGCTTGCTGGCCCTGGCCGGCCCGGCTGGCGCGCGCGACATCGGTCTGCTCAATGTGAGCTATGACCCCACCCGCGAGTTCTATCGCGACTACAACAGCGCGTTCGCCGCGCATTGGAAGCAGCAACATCCGCAGGACACGGTGACGGTGGAAACCTCGCACGGCGGCTCCGGCAAACAGGCGCGCGCAGTGATCGACGGCATCGAGGCCGATGTGGTCACGTTGGCGCTGGCCTACGACGTGGACGCAATCGCCGAGAAGGCCAAGCTGATCGACAGCGATTGGGAAAAACGCCTGCCCGACAATAGCGCCCCGTACACCTCGACGATCGTGTTCCTGGTGCGCAAGGGCAACCCGAAGAACATCCACGATTGGCCGGATCTGCTGCGCTCCGGCGTGGCGGTGGTGACGCCCAACCCCAAGACCTCCGGCGGCGCGCGCTGGAACTACCTGGCCGCCTGGGCGTATGCCGACCGCATCTTCAAGGGCGACCGCGAGCGCATCGTGCGCTACATGCAGGCGCTGTTCCGCAACGTGCCGGTGCTGGATACGGGCGCGCGCGGTGCCACGACGACCTTCGTGCAGCGTGGTATCGGCGATGTGCTGCTGGCCTGGGAAAACGAAGCGCTGCTGGCGCGCGATGAACTGGGCAAGGACAAGTTCGAGATCGTGGTGCCGAAGTTGTCGATCCTGGCCGAGCCGTCGGTGGCGCTGGTCGACAAGAACGTCGACAAACACGGCACGCGCGATGTAGCCGAGGCCTACCTGCGTTATCTGTACGCGCCGGAAGGGCAGAAGCTGGCAGCCAAGCATTTCTATCGCCCGCGTCACCCGGAATTTGCCGACCCGGCCGATCTGGCGCGTTTCCCGGACATCAAGCTGGTGACCATCCAGGAAGCGTTCGGGTCGTGGGACAAGGCGCAGCAGGAACACTTTGCCGACGGTGGTGTGTTCGATCAGATCCAGGCAAAAAAGTAGGCAATGCAGATGTCGGTTGCTCCCCATCCAGCGCCGTCATCGCGCCGACGCGTGATGCCGGGGTTGGGCTTGAGTCTTGGAATTACGCTGACCTGGCTGGGATTGATTGTGTTGATCCCGCTGCTGGGCATCTTCATCAAAACCAGCGGATTGGGTTGGGACGGCCTGTGGCGGGTGTGGAGCGAGCCACGGGTGTTGTCGGCGTTGCGGGTGAGCTTCGGTACGGCATTTGTGGCCGGCGCCTTCAACGCGCTAATGGGCACCTGGGTGGCGTGGGTGTTTGTGCGCTACAACTTCCCGGGTAAGCGCTTCTTCGACGCGGTGATCGATCTGCCATTCGCGTTGCCCACCGCAGTGGCCGGTATTGCGCTGACTGCGTTGTATGGCGGCAACGGCTGGGTCGGGCGCTGGCTGGAGGCGATCGGTATCAAGGTCGCCTATACGCAGTTGGGGATCGTGCTGGCGCTGGTGTTTGTCGGCCTGCCGTTCGTGGTGCGGGTGGTGCAGCCAGTGCTGGCCGAGAGCGAGCGTGAACTGGAAGCGGCCGCCGCCACGCTTGGTGCGTCGCGCTGGCAGACGGTCTGGCGGGTGGTGTTGCCGGGTCTGTGGCCAGCGGTCCTGACCGGGTTTGCGCTGGCCTTCGCACGCGGCGTGGGTGAGTACGGCTCGGTGATCTTCATCGCCGGCAATCTGCCCAATTCCACCGAGATCGCGCCGCTGCTGATCACCATCCGGCTGGAAGAATTCGATTATGCCGGCGCCACCGCGATTGCGGCGGCAATGCTGCTGCTGTCGTTCGTGATCCTGCTGGTGGTCAATACGCTGCAGGCACGCCTGCTGCGCTATCAACGGAGGCCTGCATGAACGATGCTGTTTCGTCGCTGCCCTCCATGCTGCAGAACCGCACAATGACCGAACAGGCGCGCCGCATCACCGACTCGGCCACCAACGAGCCCCGCTGGGTGCAGTGGCTGATGATTCTGGGCGCGCTGCTGTTCCTGCTGGCGTTTTTGCTGCTGCCGCTGGTGCTGGTGTTTGCCGAGGCGCTGCGGGGTGGTTGGGAAACTTTCCTGCGCGCGGTGGTCGATCCGGATGCGTTGTCAGCGATCAAGCTGACCTTGGTCGTGACTGCGATCGTGCTGCCGCTGAATCTGGTATTCGGGGTGGCTGCGGCGTGGGCGGTGAGCAAGCATCGCTTTCCCGGCAAGCGCTTGCTGATCAGCCTGATCGATCTGCCGTTCTCGGTGTCGCCGGTGGTGGCGGGTTTGATCTTCGTGCTGATCTTCGGGCGCAGCGGTTGGGCGTGGCCGTTGATCGACGAAGGTTGGCAGCTGCAGCTGCCGTTTTTTGGCGAGATGCTGATTCAGCTGCCGCGCATCGTATTCGCGCTGCCGGGCATCGTACTGGCGACGACCTTTGTCACGTTTCCGTTTATCGCGCGCGAGCTGATGCCGTTGATGGAGCAGCAAGGCAGCGATGAAGAACTGGCGGCATTGAGCCTGGGCGCGAGCGGCTGGCAGATGTTCTGGCGGGTGACCTTGCCCAATATCCGTTGGGGCCTGATGTACGGCGTGCTGCTGTGCGCGGCGCGCGCGATGGGCGAGTTCGGTGCGGTGTCGGTGGTGTCCGGGCATATCCGCGGGCGTACCAACACGCTGCCCTTGCATGTGGAAATTCTCTACAACGAATACGCCTACAGCGCCGCGTTTGCGTGTGCCTCGCTGCTGGCATTGACCGCGCTGCTGACGCTGGCGCTGAAGACGTATCTGGAATGGCGGCATGGCGATTCGCTCGCCGCCAACCACCGACATTGAGGTGAACATGGGCATCCGCATCCACCGCCTGCGTAAGCAGTTCGACACGTTCACCGCGTTGGACGACATCACCCTGGACGTGCGTCAGGGTGAGTTGCTGGCACTGCTGGGGCCGTCGGGCTCAGGCAAGACCACGTTGTTGCGCATCATGGCCGGGCTGGAGCATGCCGATGGCGGGCAGGTGCTGTTCGGCGATGAAGATGCCACGCGCATGAGTGTGCAGTCGCGCCGGGTCGGCTTCGTGTTCCAGCACTACGCGTTGTTCAAGCATATGGACGTGTTCGAGAACATCGCCTTCGGCTTGCGGGTGCGGCGCGGTAACGAGCGTTGGGCTGAAGCGCGTATTCGCGCACGCGTGGAAGAATTGCTGGCGCTGGTTCAGTTGCATGGCCTGGAGCAGCGCTATCCCACCCAGCTGTCCGGTGGTCAGCGTCAGCGTGTGGCACTGGCGCGTGCGTTGGCGATCGAGCCGCGTGTGCTGTTGCTGGACGAGCCATTCGGTGCGCTGGATGCGCAGGTGCGCCGCGACCTGCGCCGCTGGCTGCGCGAGCTGCACGAACGTACCGGTCTGACCACGGTGTTCGTGACCCACGATCAGGAAGAAGCGCTGGAACTGGCCGACCGGGTGGCGATCCTCAACCGCGGCCGCATCGAGCAGCTCGACACCCCGGCGATGATCTACGACAAGCCGGCCTCGCCGTTCGTATATTCGTTCGTGGGCGCGGTGAACCGCATTCCTGGTGTGCTGGCGGAAGGTCGGATCCAGGTGGCCGGGCATGCATTGCCGGCGGCCAATGCCGCGTTGGCTGCCGGCCCGGTCGAGGTGTATGTGCGACCGGAAGATCTGGTGCCCGATGACGCCGGTTGGCCGGCGACGGTGGCTTGGTCGCAGCGCAGCGGGGCGCGTCTGCGTCTGCGCGCAACGCTGGAGCCGGCGGGCAACGAGGTGGAAGTGGAACTGCCGGCCTCGGCGGGGAGTTTTCAGCCAGGGCAGCAGCTAAGGCTGGCGGCGCGGCATTACGGGGTGTTTCCGGTGTGATTCAACGCCGGCTGGGGCCGGCATTGAATGGGGATTTGGGATTTGGGATTCGCAGAGCGGGATCCGCCTTTGTTTTGGCATTACGAATCCCCAATCCCCAATCTCAAGATCCTGCGCATTCAGTCGATGAGATGGGCATCCTGATCAGCACCCTCGCTGGTTAAAGCCTGTGTGCTGGTTCAAAGGCGCACGACGTTGATGTTGCGCTGCAATGACAGTTGGACTAATAAAGTCACTGCAACCTCGCTTCGCGTCATCCGACCGCCCATCGTCCCAGGAGATGCTCCATGAAGCCGTCCCCCCTCGCGTGTTGTCTGTCGTTGCTGTTGCTCGGTGTCGTGCCGTTGGCGCATGCGCAGGATGAAGAAGCGCCAGCGTCGCCCTTCAGTGGCACCTTTGCGGTCACCAGCGATTATCTGTTCCGTGGTATCTCGCAGACCAATGAAGAGCCCGCCTTCCAGGCTGGACTCACGTACACAACGCCGTTCGGCGTGTACATCGGCACCTGGACCTCCAATGTCGATTACGGTGCGGGCGATCCGGATTGGGAAGTGGATGGCTTTGTGGGCTACAACACCGATCTGGGCACGAACTGGAATTTCGATGTGATGGTCAACCGCTACCAGTACCTGGGAGCGGGCGCGTCCAACTACGCCGAACTGATCACCAAGACCACGTTTTTGAAGACCTATAGCTTGACCGTTGCCTATACCAACGATCTGTATGGGTCGAAGACCGACGGCTATTACTACGCACTCGATGCCAACTGGACGTTGCCGTACGACTTCACTTTCGGCGCGCACGCCGGGCACAGCGTATACACCTCGGCGCTCAGTCAGGTGGATCACGACTACAACGACTTCGGCGTGAATGTCGGCAAGGCGTTCGGTCCGCTGGGTTTGAGCGTGGGCTATTACGACACCAGCGAAGCGGCCGAATTCGGCTTCGGTCGGCAGAATTCGCAGAACCATCTGGTGGCGACTGCCACGGTCACCTGGCCTTGATGGCGATCGACTAAATAGCCGCTCTGACCAATTGGTTGTGTAGTTGTGAGGCGGGAAGAGTTGATGCTCGGATGCTTCAGCATCTACATCTAAGGGATGCTTAGGAATCTAGATTTCGGCTGGCTTGTTTTGGAGTGCTTGCACAGTGCAGACAAGTCGCTTGTAGAGCGGCTGATCTGCGGCTTGGTTGCAGGGCCCTTGTCCGTCCACCATCGCGGGACACGCCGCAAGTACGTCCGTGTAGGCTCTTACGCGGCATCCATGCCGCGTAAGGTCCCGCGACGGTGGGCGGGCAAGGACCAGTCGAGATAGTCGGTGCGCGTAGCTCTTTTCCAAGCAACCAGCAAACTGTCTGGTGCGGTGTCCTCACCGATTGCGGGACCGTGTGGCGGCATGGATGCCGCCACCGAGCCTACACGGACGTACTTGCGGCGTGTCCCGCGAGCGGTAAGGGCACCGCGCCCTCGACCCACTGAGCCTTTGCCTGCAATCCTCGCCGACCCTGCGTTCTTGAAGCGCTCCGCTCGCACCTGAGGATTGCCCGCTGCGTTTGTCAGCACTCTGAAGATGGACACGCAAAAGGCGCCTCGCGGCGCCTTTTGCGTTCAAGCGTATTGGCCGATCAGTTCCAGCTCAACACGACCTTGCCGGCCTTGCCTTCTTCCATCAGGTCGAAGCCCTTCTGGAAGTCGTCGATCGGCAGTTGATGGGTCAGCACCTTGTGCAGCGGGAAACCCGACAGCACCAATTGGGTCATCTTGTACCAGGTCTCGTACATCTTGCGGCCGTAGATGCCCTGTACGGTGAGGCCCTTGAAGATGATCTTGTCCCAGTCGCAGCCGGCGCCGCGCGGCATGATGCCGAGCATGGCGATCTTGCCGCCGTGATACATGCAGTCGAGCATGTCGTTGAAGGCACGCGGGTTGCCGCTCATTTCCAGGCCCACGTCGAAGCCCTCCATGTGCAGGTCGGCCATGACGTCCTTGAGCGAGGTCTTGGAGACGTTGACCACGCGGGTGGCGCCCATGTCGGCGGCCAACTTGAGGCGGAAATCGTTGACGTCGGTGACCACCACGTTGCGCGCACCGATGTGCTTGCAGATGCCGGCGGCAATGATGCCGATCGGGCCGGCACCGGTGATCAACACGTCCTCGCCAATGACGTCGAATTCCAGCGCGCAGTGCGCGGCGTTGCCGTAGGGGTCGAAGAACGCGGCCAGCTCGGAGGGAATCTGGTCGGGGATCGGCCACAGGTTGCTGGCCGGCATCACCATGTATTCGGCAAATGCGCCATTGACGTTGACGCCGATGCCGACCGTGTTGGGGCATAGATGTGGGCGGCCACCGCGGCAGTTGCGGCAATGGCCGCAGACGATGTGGCCTTCGGCCGAGACGCGCTGGCCGACCTGGTATCCGGTCACGGCCGAACCGAGCTCGGCCACACGGCCGACGAACTCATGGCCGATGGTCAGGCCGGGTGTGATGGTGCGCTGGCTCCACTCGTCCCACAGGTAGATGTGCAGATCGGTGCCGCAGATTGCGGTTTTTTCCAGCTTGATCAGCACCTCGTTGGGGCCCGGGCTGGGGACGGGAACCTGTTCCAGCCAGATGCCCTTGTTCGCTTCGCGCTTGACCAGCGCCTTCATCGTCTGCGCCATCTGGCGGGACCTGCTGAGTGAAAGTAAGGCGGCGATTATAGGCGTCGCGAGGTTTGCGCCATGCGGCGGTGCGGGAATTGACGGTGTTGGCTGACCCGGATCATGGCGGGGTAGGGGCCGATGTAGTCCTTCTCCCATCGGGAGAAGGTGGCGCGCAGCGCCGGATGAAGGGCGCCTCAGAGATTTACCAGTGCCTGCAATGACCAACGCGTCGCTACGCGCCTTCAGAAGTGACGCGCCGACTGCTTCGCCCGTACCCTCACCCAAACCCCCGCTCCGCGCCCCGGCCCGGCCCGGCCCGGCCCGCGCTTGCGGCGCGGACGCTCCCAGCCACGCGCGCCAGTGGCGCGCAAGCCGCGCCTTTTCGCCCCGCAGGAGAGGGGAAAAGGCGCCGGCAACTCAGAACTTCACATCCAGACTCATGAAGTATTGCCGCGGCGCGCCGACGACCATGGTCTGGTTGTAGCCATCCGGATCGGAGGCGACGTAGCCGTTGGTGCCGGTGCTGGCGAAGTAGCGCTTGTCGGTGAGGTTGGTGATGTTGAGCGCCAGCGCCACATCGGCCACTCCGCCCACACGACCGAAGTCGTAACGCGCGCCGGCGTTGAACAGCCAGTACGAGGGCACCTGCGAATCGTTGAGGAAAGTGATGTAGCGCTTGTCGACGTACTTGCCGTCCAGATCCAGGCGCAGGTTGCCGAGTTGGTAGCTGGCGCTGGAGGAGAACATCAACGCCGGGATGCCGACCACGTCCTTGCCGGAGGTGGCGACCACGCCGTTGTTGAGGTAGTCGTCCTGATAACGCGAGCGATTCCACGACAGCGAGTTCAACCAGCTCAGGCCTTCCATCGGGCGCCACATCAACGCCAGGTCGGCACCGGCGCTATGCACTGCACCGACATTGCTCAGGATCGCCGCGCAGGTCTGCACCGCGGTGCACGGCGAGGTGGTCAACAAGCGGTTGGAGAACTTGGTGAAGTAGGCGTCGGCCGACAGCTGGAACTGCGCATCCTGCACGCGGTAGCCCACCTGCACGGTCTGCGATTCTTCCGGCTCCAGCGTCGAGCGGCTGCGGTCGAACGCGGCTTGCGAGGTGCCGAACGGGGTGAAACCGAAGGCGGCGATATTCTTGCTGTAGGAGGCGTAGATGTCCTGGCGCTCGTCGAGCTTGTAGTTCACGCCAACCTGCGGCAGGAAGTTGTCTTCAGCGCGGATGCGTCCCTGTGCAAGCGCGGTTGTCGGCACCAGCGATTGCGCACGCGTGGTGGTGCTGAGCGCCTTTGCGCCGTAGTTGAGGGTCAGGCGATCGTCGAGCAGGCGCACGGTGTCCTGCAGGTACAGCATGCGGGTCTGGGTGGTATAGCGCTGCAAAAAGTCGCGACGGAATGGGGTCTGCGCTTCGTACACGTTGTACAGAGAGGTGTAGCCCTCGTTGCCCAGCGCGAAGTAATTGCGCCCTTGCGTGGTGCGTGCATTCTCGGCCCACACGCCGGCTTCCAGATCGTGATTGCCCCACGACCACTTCAGTGCGCTGGTACCGCCGAAACGGTCCAGGCCATAGTCGGTGGTGCGCATCGACACCGGGATCTGCGCCGAGGTGACGACATACGGCGTCACCCATTGCCCCTCGCCGCGATTGGCGTGGTAGTAGCCGGCAGCATCCAGGGTTGCACCGCCGAACACGAACGTGCCCGACAAGCCTGCCAGGTTGTCGCGACGCAGACCACCGCCTGCGTAGTAGCTGGCATCCAACCAACTGTAATCATCGGGCAGCCCCGCCAGCGATTGCGGGTAGCCGTTGGCCACGCCGCTGGTGGCACCGGTGTTTTGATACGCACGCGCCATCTGCACCGCAGTGGCCCAATCCGGCTGCAGATAATCGTAGTCCCAGCCCAGCGCGCGCTGGCTGGTCAACGACAGATCCATGTAGTCGTATTCCTTGCGCCGCGAAGTATCCACAAACAGGCTCAGACGATTGCCGTCGCCCCATTGATACACGGTCTTGAGGTTGGCCTGCTCGGACTGCTGGTCGCCAAAGCCCTTCCACTTGTCGGTGGTGGCATTGGCATAGGACAGATATGCCGACAACCCATTGCGATCGCCGGTGTCGCCGCGCACGAAGGTGCGACGCGTCGCATCGCTACCCACTGTCTGCACCAGCCGCAGGCCGGGCGTGGTCTGCGGGTCGGCCGAATAGAACTGCATGGTGCCGCCGAGATTGGTGTTGGACGCAGTACCGAGTGCGCCGGCGCCTTGCGCGATTTCCACCGAGCCGAGGTTTTCCGAAATGATCGCGCGAGTAATGTGCAGGCCGTTGGTGACGCCGTAGCTCATGTTGCCGAGCGGAATGCCATCTAGCGTGTAACCGAGCCGGCTTTGATCGAAGCCATGCAAGGTCACCTGCGTGGACCATTCATAGGTGCCGAACGGGTCGGCCGATTGGAACTGCACGCCCGGCAATTTTTCCACTGCCTTGAAGGCGCTGCTGCCCGGTGTCAACTGCTCGATGTCCTGCCGGCTGATGCGCTGCACCTGGCGCGTGCTGCCTTGCGAGACCACGTTGATCGCATCCAGCTGGGTGGCATTGGTTGCGGTATCGGCGGTGGTGACCGGCGCATCCGCGACCGGTGCGTCTGCAACGGCAGCCGGATCGGTAGCCGTTGTGGCGGCAGATGCCATGACGGGAAGCAGCGCTGCCAGGGCGAGCGCCAGCGGAGTGACATGAAAACGACGAGTGCAAGTCATGGGGGAATCCTGTTCGGGCACGGCTGAGGGCGGACGCACGGTGCAAGACCGACGTTTCGCGACGCAGGGTGTCAACGACTCATGAAACATTGATGACGGTCGCTGTCTTAAAACTGTCGCGCTCGCCCGCTATACGTGTCGTGTCCAGCCGCCACCTGCGGCCATGCACCCGTATTTCTGCCAGGTTTCGCATCCATGACGTCTTCCCCCTCGCGCCGTGATTTCCTCAAGCGCGTCGCCGCGCTGACCGCCGCCGGCGCCTTGCCGTCTTCGATCGGCCGCGCACTCGCGCTGCCGGCCAACTCACGCACCGGCACGCTGCGCGACATCGAACACGTGGTGATCCTGATGCAGGAAAATCGCTCGTTCGATCATTACTTCGGTGCGCTGCGCGGCGTGCGCGGGTTCGGCGATCCGCGTCCGCTTCAATTGCGCGATGGGCATCCGGTATGGAGCCAGCCGGCAAAGGACGGTCGTCGCTTGCTGCCGTTCGCCTTCGATTCACAAAACACCTCCGCGCCGTTGATCAAGAGCCTGGATCACTCCTGGAAAGCCGGCCACGGGCAGGACCCGGCACGCTGGGCCGAGTACGACGCCTGGGTGCCGTACAAGGGCGAATTGACGATGGGGTATTTCCAGCGTCATGACATTCCGTACTACCACGCGCTCGCCGACGCGTTCACCATTTGCGACGGCTATTTCTGTTCGCTGCACGGGCCGACCAATCCCAATCGCATGTATCTGTTCACCGGCACCAGCGGCCCCAGCGTGGGCAATGTCGGTGCGCAAGCGGTGACCAATGCCGACGACGGCAACTGGACCGCCGACATGGCGCGCGACAAACCCGGTTACGCGGCGATGGACTGGACCACCTACGCGCAGCGCCTGCAGGCCGCGGGCGTGGATTGGCGCGTGTATCAGGAATACGACAACTTCGGCTGCAACTCGCTGGCGTATTTTTCGCACTATCGCGATCTGCAGCCCGGCGACGAACGCTATCGGCGCGCGCGTGCGTGCGTGCCCGGTTCCACCGCGGAAAACGCCGCCACCACGCAGGCCGAGCATCTGGTCGCCGCGATCGCCGCCGACGTGCAGGCCAATCGTTTGCCGCAGGTGTCGTGGGTCGTTCCGCCCACTGCCTATTGCGAACATCCGGAGGCACCGCCGGCCTACGGCGAATCGCTGGTGGCGCGTTTGATCGATGCGCTCACCGCCAATCCGGAGGTCTGGGCGAAGACTGCGCTGATCATCAATTACGACGAGAACGACGGCTTCTTCGATCATGTGCCCGCGCCATTGCCGGCGCTGGATGCGCGCATGGGGCGCAGCAATGTCGACACGCGTGGCGAAGTCTACGAGGGGCTGCCGATCGGCCTTGGCATCCGCGTGCCGATGCTGGTGATCTCGCCGTGGACGCGCGGCGGCTGGGTCAATTCGCAGGTGTTCGATCACACCTCGGTACTGCGCTTGCTGGAGCGCCGTTTCGGCGTGGCCGAGCCCAACATCAGCCCGTGGCGGCGTGCGGTGAGCGGCGATCTGACCAGCGTGTTCGATTTCCGCAAGCCGGACGATTCGGCGTTGAGCGCGTTGCCGGCGATCGGCGACTATCGCGCACGCACTGCTGCGGTGAGCGGAAAACCGCTGCCGGTACCGCCGACCACCGCGCGCATGCCGCGACAGGAGCCGGGACAACGTCCGGCGCGCGCGCTGCCGTACGCCTTGCAGGTGCATGCACGCGTGCAGAACGACACTGGCGTGCAACTGCAGTTCGTCAACAGCGGCGCTGCTGCAGCCGCGTTCAACGTCTACACCAGCGCTGCAAATGGCGGCCCGTGGTACTACACCGTGCTGCCCGGCACGCAGCTCGACGATGTACCGCTTGGCGCTACATACAACGGTGCCTATGCCTTGAGCGTGCATGGGCCGAATGGATTCCTGCGCGAGTTCGCTGGCGAACTCGCAGCTGCTGTGACGCAATCGGCAGCGCCGTGGTTGGAAGCCAGGCAGGACGGCGAAATGCTGGTGCTGGAACTCGGCAATGCCGGGCGCCAACCGTGCACGCTGCAACTGCGCGCACTGGATTACGCAGACCCGACCGCGCGCGCCGTGCAGCTGGCCGCAGGCCAGCGGCAAACCATCCGCCTGCCGTTGGCAGCAAGCGATCACTGGTATGACGTTGTCGTGGAGCAGCCGGGTGGGGCATTCCGCCGGCGTCTGGCCGGGCATCTGGAAACCGGCAAGCCCAGCCGCAGCGACCCGGCGTTCGGTCGCGCCTGAGCCGGCGCCCGGCCACGGCTGAACGACGCCTGCCCGGCAGGCGGGGCGGCGCGCAGCGAGCACACCGCAGGAGCGCTGGATCAGGGCGCGGACCCTGCCGTTGGTCATGGGGTCCGCTGCAGATGTGAGGGTTACACTGTAACGCTCACCTTTCCGGGGCTGTGCGATGCGTCCGAACCTGCTTGCCGTTTCCATGCTGACAACACTCGCGCTCGCGGCATCCGCACAGGCAGGCGAGGGGATGTGGGTTCCGCAGCAACTGCCCGACATCGCCGGCCCGCTGCAGCAGGCCGGCTTGCGCCTGTCGCCGCAGCAACTGGCCGACCTGACCGGCGATCCGATGGGCGCGGTGGTCGCACTGGGTGGCTGCACTGCCAGCTTCGTGTCGCCGCAGGGCCTGGTGGTGACCAATCACCATTGTGCTTATGGCGCGATCCAGCTCAATTCCACAGCGCAAAAGAATTTGATCAAGGACGGTTTCAGCGCCGCCAGACCTGCCGACGAACTGAGCGCAGGCCCCACCGCGCGCATCTACGTGCTCGATGCCATCACCGACGTGACCGCGCCTGCCAAGGCCGCGATGGCGACAGCCGGCGATGATCCGCTCAAGCGCACACTGGCCCTGGAGGATTTCAGCAAGCAGCAGATCGCCGCCTGCGAGGCGCAGCCCGGTTACCGCTGTCAGTTCTTCAGCTTCGCCGGCGGAAATGCCTACCGGCTGTTCAAGAATCTGGAGATCAAGGACGTACGTTTGGCCTATGCGCCGCCAGGCAGCGTGGGCAAGTTCGGTGGCGATATCGACAACTGGATGTGGCCGCGCCACACCGGCGATTTTTCGTTCTACCGCGCCTACGTGGGCAAGGACGGCAAGCCGGCCGCCTATGCCAAGGACAACGTGCCGTACCAGCCCAAGCACTATCTGAAGTTTGCCGACCAGCCGCTGGGCGCAGGCGACTTCGTGATGGTGGCCGGTTACCCGGGCCGTACCAATCGTTACGCGCTGGCCGCCGAATTCGACAACACCGCCGGCTGGACCTATCCGGTGGTGGGCAGACATTACAAAGACGTGATCGCTCTGATCGAACAGGCCGGCAAGCAGAATCCCGACATCCAGGTGAAATACGCTAGCACCGTGGCCGGCCTCAATAACGCCGCCAAGAACTACGATGGGCAACTGGAAGGCTTCAAGCGCATCGGGGCGCAGGCGCAGAAGCAGGCCGACGAAGCCGCGGTGCTGGCCTGGCTGAAGGGGCGTGGCGCAGGCGGGCGGCAGGCGCTCGCGGCGCATGACAACCTGGTCAAATTGCTCAAAAGCGACCAAGCCACCCAGCAGCGCGACTTCGTGCTGCGGCAGTTCGACGCCACCGGCACGGTGGGGGCGGCAGTGACGCTATATCGGCTGGCGCTGGAACGCGCCAAGCCCAATGCCGAGCGCGAATCCGGGTACCAGGACCGCGACCTGCCCGCCATCGAAGGGACGATGAAGCAGATGGAGCGCCGCTACGTGCCGGCCATGGATCGGCAGCTCCAGCAGTACTGGCTCAGCCAGTATCTGAAGCTGCCCGCCAACCAGCGCATTGCCGCACTGGACCAATGGCTGGGCGGCGGCGATGCGGCCGCCGTGCAGGCCGCGTTGGGCAAGCTCGATGCCACCACGTTGGGCAGCACCGAGGCCCGCCTGAAGTGGCTGGCCGCCGATCGTGCCGCGTTCGAGGCTAGTACCGATCCGGCGATCCAATATGCGGTGGCGGTGACTCCGGCGCTGTTGCAGATCGAGCGCGAAACCAAGCTGCACACCGGCGAGCAGCTCAAGGCGCGGCCGGTGTATTTGCAGGCCCTGGCCGATTACAAAAAGAGCAAGGGCGAGTCGGTGTATCCGGACGCCAACCTGTCGCTGCGCATCACCTTCGGCAACGTCAAGGGTTACACCCCCAAGGATGGCGTGGCCTATACCCCGTTCACCACTCTGGAAGGTGTGGCCGCCAAGGACACCGGCGCCGATCCGTTCGATTCGCCCAAGGCGTTGCTGGAGGCGGTCAAGGCCAAGCGCTATGCCGGGCTCGAGGACAAGCGGCTGGGCTCGGTGCCGGTCAACTTCCTGTCGGATCTGGACATCACCGGCGGCAACTCCGGTTCGCCGGTGATGGACGCCCACGGCAAGCTGGTTGGGCTGGCGTTCGATGGGAACTGGGAGTCGGTGAGCAGCAACTGGATCTTCGATCCGTCCATGACCCGGATGATCGCCGTGGATAGCCGGTATCTGCGCTGGGTCATGACCGAAGTCGCCCCGGCGCCGCAGCTGTTGAAGGAACTCGGCGTGCGCTGAGGCGGCCGGCCGGCACGGGGGCGGGAGGGGTTATGATGCGCTCCCGTTTCGCTGCGGCGAGCCGGACCCTCCCCCCAAGGAATCTCTCGCGCATGCGCATCCTGCTTGCTCGTCACGGCGAGACGCCGTGGAACGCCGAAGGCCGTTACCAGGGCCAGATCGATATCCCGCTGTCGCCGGTCGGCGAAGGCCAGGCCGCCGCGCTTGGTGCGCGTCTGCAGTCGCTGGAGATCACCCGCGCGGTGGCATCGCCGCTGTCGCGTGCGCAGGCCACTGCGAAGCTGGCGCTGGGCAGTGCGCGCGAGAGCTTGCTGCAGACCGACGCGGACCTGCAGGAAATCGCGCATGGCGAATGGGAAGGCTTGCTGGCCAGCGAGATCAACGACAAGGATCCGGCGCGCTTGCGTGCTTGGCGCGAAGAGCCCGATACGGTGCTGATGCCCGGCGGCGAATCCTTGCGTCAGGTACTGGACCGCAGCTGGCGCGGGCTGGTACGCGCCGCCGATGGCCTGGGCGCCGACGACACCTTGCTGGTGGTGGCGCACGATGCGGTCAACCGCGTGATCCTGTGCAAGATTCTGGGGCTGCCGTTGTCGAAGCTGTGGACCTTCCGCCAGGCACCGACCACGCTCAACCTGCTCGAAGGCGAGGACGTGGATCATCTGGAAGTGGTGCGCCTGAACGATTGCGCGCATCACACGCCGTTTTTCGGTGAAGCCAAGCATCGGGCGTTGTAAGGCTTCGATTGGAAGGGGGTAAGCAGTTCGGTGGCGCGCAACAGTGGAGCAACCTCCAAGCGTACAAAGCCCATCAAGCTGGCACTGGTGCTCGGACTCTTAGGCCTGCTGGTGCTGGGAGTCTTCGGCGATTTCATCCCCGCCACCTTTTTATCTGGTCGGCAATGGGTAGCGCCGATGGTGCTGACAGGAGCCATTCTGACGGCCCTGCCTTTTCTGCATGCCTACCGCTACGGGCGACTTAAGGCAGTTGTCAGCAAGGGCGTGTTCAATACGTTGCTGGCAATCGTCGTGGCGCCGCCGTTGCTGGGCTGCGTGTGCTGGCTGATGCTGGCCCGAGGTGCGCCGTGGGTGTACACGCGCATCGCTGGTGCCGGTTTTCAAGAAACGCATGTCATGCAGACTGAGTACTTTCAAAGCGGGCGTTCGTGCAAATACCGATTGAGTGGCGGGCCGCTGGAAGATCGGTTCCCCAGCCATCTGTGCATCAGTGAGGCGCTGTATCGTCGGCATCCCGATCAGCAAACGACCGTGGTGTTGACCGGTCAGCGCTCGGTGCTGGGAATGCGGATTGCAGCGATCGAAGACGTTCCGTGAGCGAGGACGTCTCGACACAGATAATTGGATTTGGCAACGACAAGCGCATGTGCCTGAGCACGCCGTCGTCTTTTGTCCGAGCACGTGGCGGCCTGGAAATTCGCGATAATGCAGTTCTTCCTGCGCAGTCCTCGCCGTGAACGCACCCAACTCTCTCTCCGACTGGCTCGCCTACATCGAGCAACAGCATCCGCAGAACATCGCCATGGGCCTGGAGCGCGTGCGCGAGGTCGCTGCGCGTTTGCAGCTTGCAGCGCCGGCCACCCACGTCATCGTCGTCGGCGGCACCAATGGCAAAGGGTCGACCGTGGCCTTTATCGAGGCGATCGGGCGCGCGGCCGGCTGGAAGGTGGGTACCTACACTTCGCCGCATCTGCTGCGTTACAACGAGCGCGTGCGTATCGACGGAGACGAGGCTAGCGATGCACAGTTGGTGGATGCATTTGCAGCCGTCGAAGCGGCGCGCGGCGAGACCGCACTGACGTATTTCGAGTACGGCACGCTGGCGGCGCTGTGGCTGTTGCAGCGCTCCGCGCTGGACCTGGCGGTGCTGGAAATCGGCCTGGGCGGGCGTCTGGATGCGGTGAACATCATCGATTCGGATGTGGCAGTGATCACCACCGTGGATATCGACCACACCGATTGGCTGGGCGAAGACCGCGAGGCGATCGGCACCGAGAAGGCCGGCATCATCCGCGCCTGGAAACCAGTGGTGCTGGGCGAAATCGATCCGCCGTCGAGCGTGTTGCGGCGTGCTTATCAGCTGGGTGCCAATGCAATCCGCGCTGGCAGCGATTACTTCTTCGAGCGGATCGCCGCGCAGCAAACCGATGCACAACAATCCAACGCACAGCATTCCAACCCGCAGCATTGGCGCTGGCGCGATGTCGCAGTGACCCTGGAACTCCCGATGCCGGCCCTGCACGCGCCGGTGCAACTGGCCAACGCCGCCGCCGCAATCGCCGCGCTGCAGGCATTGCCGGTCGAGGTACCCCATGCGGCCTGGGCGCAGGGCATCACCAACGCGCAAGTGGCCGGGCGCCTGCAGCGCATCGATGTCGCTGGCGTGCAGGTGGTGCTGGATGTCGGCCACAACCCGCAGGCGGCGCGCGCGCTGGCCGACGCACTCGGCGCGCAAGCGCACCCAGGCAGCACGTATGCGATCTACGCCGCATTGGCAGACAAGGACGTGCCGGGCGTGGTGGCGGCGGTAGCCACGCAGATCGACCACTGGGTGCTAGCCGGGCTGGAAGGCGCACGTGGGCAGTCGGCCGAGGCACTGCAGCAACGCCTGCAAGGCACCGCCGCGGCGCAGGCGCCGTGCCATCGTGACGTCGCAAGCGCACTGCGCGCGGTACTCGCGGCGGCCAAACCAGGTGATCGCGTGCTGGTGTTCGGCTCGTTTCATACCGTCGCCGACGCGCTGCACGCACTTCATTCAGGCCACCAAGGTCGGTAGCCCGGCTGCGGCCTTATAATCGCCGCGGCAACCCGCCACGCCGCCTCTCGTCTCTTTACGTGGATACTGCTCTGAAACAGCGATTGATTGGCGCCATCGTTCTGGTGGCGCTTGCCGTGATCTTCCTGCCGATGCTGGTCAAGGGCCCTGCGCCGTCGAGCGGCGTGGCCGATGTGCCGCTCGAGGCACCCGCAGCGCCTGCCAATGGCGAGTTCGAAACCCGCGAATTGCCGCTGGTCACCCCGGGCGATGCGCCGGCCGGCGGTGCGCTTGGCATGCGCGGTGCCCCCACGGCGCCGGCAGCGGTGCAGGACAACCCGGATGCGGCCGACCTGGCCAAGCCCTCCAGCGCGCCATCGGCCCCTGATGTGGCCGCCGGCAACTACGCGGTGAATTTCGGTGCCTACGCCACCAGTGCCGATGCCGATGCGGTGATCGCGCGGCTCAAGCAGGCGCAACTGCCGGGCTTCAGCGAAAAGACCCAGATCAACGGCCGCCCGGCGTGGCGCGTGCGCGTGGGGCCGTATGTCGATCAGGCCCAGGCCGAATCGGCCCGCCTGCAGGCAGTGAAGGTGCGCGGCGACGTCAACGCGCAGGTGGTAACGCTGGATGCCAATGCCGCCGCGCCAGCGCCTGCAGCTGCACCAACGCCTGCACCGGCCGCAAAGCCCAGCAGCAGTGTGGCAGCCGCCAGCACCACCGCGCCGACCAAGACCGAAAGCCTGCCGCCGGAGCCAGCCAAACCGGTAGCCGCCGCGCCCAAGCCGGCCGAAGTGCCCAAGCCTGTGCCGGCCAAGCCGGAGGTCGCCAAAGCCGAGCCGGCCAAGCCCGAACCTGCCAAGCCGGTCGTGGCTGCGCCTACCGCGCCGGCAGCGCCTGCGGCCAGTTCGGTCGGTTTTGCGGTGCAGTTAGGTGCGTTTGGCCGAGCCGAAGACGCCAATGCCCTGCGCGACCGCGTACGCGCCGCCGGCTTCAGCGCCTTTGTCGAACAGGTCCGCACCGACAAGGGCGCGCTCAACCGCGTGCGTGTCGGCCCGGTGGCCAACCGTGGCGATGCCGAACAGCTGCGTGCGCAGGTGGCGGCCAAGGTCGGCATTTCCGGCATGGTGCGTCCGCATCCGTAAAACGGCTGCGCCGCCATCGGGTGTGCGTTGCCGGAATCAGACATCTGCATCGGCGCGACCCTTCGTACACTGCGCGTGCTGCAGGCCGTCCGCATCAAGCCTGACAGCCACTCACGACATGTCGTCGGTGGCTGTCAGATTCCCGACCGCCTCATACCCATGGAGGGGAGCGCAATGAACACCGAGCCAAGTTGCAGCAACGGCGCGCGCGCCGCGCGGAGAAGTTGGCAATGATCGACATGGTGCTGGGCGTCATCATTCTGGTGTCGGCCCTGTTGGGCTTGCTGCGCGGCTTTGTCGCAATCGTGGTCGGCACGCTGTCGTGGTTGCTGGCGGGCTGGGCCACATTCCAGTTCGGCGGCTCGGCCGCGCGCTGGATCGCCGACGGCAAGCATCCGTCGGCCACCGAGTCGTTCGGCGGCTACGCGATGGTGTTCGTCGGCGTGCTGATCACCGTAGCGGTGATCGGCATGGTGATCCGTGCCGGCGTGGACGCAGTGCGGCTCGGCGGGATGGACCGCATGCTCGGCTTCGGCCTGGGCGTGGTGCGCGGCGGCTTTCTGGCCAGCGTGCTGGTGCTGCTGATGAGCTTCACCCCGTTGCCGCGCGAGCCGGCGTGGCGGCAATCGGTGCTGATGCCGATGCTGTCGCCGGGTGCGGGCTGGATGCGGGCGCAACTGCCGGCCTGGCGGATGCCGTCGATGGACATGCCATCGATGGAACTCGGCAACTTGCCAACGGAGTTGGGGAAGTTGCCCTCGGCAGGCAATAATACGGATCTGGGCAAGGCGCTGTCCGGGTCCGGTCTGAGCGACACCATCACGCGTGCGCTTGGGCAACCCGGTAAAGCCGCCAGCGACGGACGCGATCCGACGCAGGCGATGCCGGCCAATATCGATCCGGCGCAGATTCGCGGCGGAGAAAGCGACCCGGCTCGGGTCGAGTCTCAAGGCCAGGCACGGCCACCTTCACAGTAACGGCGCAAGCCGCAGCGGAGAACGCGCACCATGTGTGGCATCGTCGGTATTGTCGGCAACCAAAACGTCGCCGGGCAGCTTTATGACGGCCTGACCGTCCTGCAGCATCGTGGGCAGGACGCCGCAGGCATCGCCACCGCCGATGGCACGCGCCTGCGCGTGCAAAAGGCCAATGGCCTGGTGCGCGATGTCTTCGACGAAAAGAAGATGGCGGTACTGGAAGGCCGCGTCGGCATCGCGCATTGCCGCTACCCGACCGCAGGTTCGGAAGGCATGGACGAGGCGCAGCCGTTCTACGTCAACTCGCCCTACGGCATCGCGCTGGCGCACAACGGCAACCTGATCAACACTGAGGCCTTGCGCCAGCAGGTGTTCGAGGCCGACCGCCGCAACATCAACACCGATTCGGACAGCGAAGTGCTGCTGAACGTGTTCGCCTACGAGCTGGACGCGCAGCGCATGCTCACCCCCGAGGCGGCGATCCGCGCGGTGGCCGGCGTGCACCGCCGCTGCAAGGGCGGCTATGCGGTGGTGAGCGTGGTGCTGGGCCTGGGCCTGGTGGCATTCCGCGACCCGCACGGCATTCGTCCGCTGGTGCTGGGCAAGCGCGATCACGCGGAAGGCACCGAATACATCGTGTCCTCCGAATCGGCGGCGCTGGATATCCTCGGCTATCAGCGCGTGCGCGACGTGCGCCCCGGCGAGGCGCTGGTGATCACCGCGCGCGGCGAGCTGTTTTCGGAAATCTGCGCCGCGCCCACCGACCATGCGCCGTGCATCTTCGAGTACGTGTATTTCGCGCGTCCCGATTCGATGATCGATAACATCTCGGTGCACAAGGCGCGCATGCGCATGGGCCTGAAGCTGGGCGAGAAGATCCTG
This sequence comes from Xanthomonas sp. NCPPB 2933, assembly GCF_056725225.1. NCBI lineage: Bacteria > Pseudomonadati > Pseudomonadota > Gammaproteobacteria > Lysobacterales > Lysobacteraceae > Xanthomonas > Xanthomonas sp. NCPPB 2933. The sequence goes on along the minus strand of NZ_CM161518.1, from coordinate 4,194,947 downwards.
CGCCTGCGCCCGGATCACGATATCGACACCATCATTCCGATCCCGGATACCTCGCGCGATGTGGCGCTGGAAATGTCCAACGTGCTCGGGGTGAAGTACCGCGAAGGCTTCGTCAAGAATCGCTATGTGGGCCGCACCTTCATCATGCCGGGGCAGGGCGAACGGCAGAAATCGGTGCGCCGCAAGCTCAACCCGATCCACCTGGAATTCCGCAATCGCGTGGTGCTGCTGGTCGACGACTCGATCGTGCGCGGCACCACCAGCCGGCAGATCGTGCAGATGGCGCGCGATGCCGGTGCGCGCAAGGTGTATCTGGCCTCGGCCGCACCGCCGGTGCGTTACCCCAACATCTACGGCATCGACATGCCAGCCGCCGAAGAGCTCATTGCGCATGGCCGCAGCGAGCACGAGATCCAGGAATTCCTCGGCTGCGACTGGCTGATCTATCAGGATCTGGAAGACCTGGAAGTGGCGGTGCGCGAAGGCAACCCGGATATCAAGCAGTTCGATTCCTCGTGCTTCAACGGCGAGTACATCACCGGGATCGAGCCGGGTTATTTCCAGCGGATCCAGCAGTTGCGCTCCGACGAAGCCAAGCGCAAACGTCGCGCGTGATGGTGGTGCGGCAGCGTCGTGGAGTTGCGCTGCCGGCGAATGACGGAGCGCTGACGTGACGATGGATCTCTTGCAGGCCGCACACGCCTGCCTGCAAACGGCCGATCCGCTGGAGAAGGTCGCGCTGACCCAGCGACATGCGGCCGCCTTCCGCGCCGGCACGCTGTCGTTGCCATCGCCGCAGGCCGCGCCCCCCGCGCCGATCTGCATGCCTGGCCGGCCTGCAACGCCGGTGCTGGTGCATCCGCGCGAGGTGCCACGGCGTGGATTGGGCACGCCGGAAGGGCGCGCCGCCTTCATCCACGCCATCGCGCATATCGAACTCAACGCCATCGATCTGGCCTGGGATGCGGTGTATCGCTTCCGCGGGTTGCCGGATGCGTTCTATGCGGATTGGGTAGCGGTGGCCGACGACGAATCGCGTCACTTCATGCTGCTGCGCGCGCGATTGCAGGCGCACGACCACGACTACGGCGATTTCCCCGCGCATAACGGCCTGTGGGAAATGTGCGAGAAAACCGCGCATGACGGCCTCGCACGCATGGCCCTGGTGCCACGCGTGCTGGAAGCGCGTGGTCTGGACGTGACACCGGCCATGATCGTCAAGCTGCGCTCGCTCGGCGATATCGCCACTGCGCAGGTGCTGGAAACCATCCTGCGCGAAGAAGTGGCGCATGTAGCGGCCGGCTCGCGCTGGTATCGCTGGTATTGCGCGCAGGCCGGCATCGAGCCGCGCGCGCGTTTCAAGGCGCTACTGCGCGAATACGCCGGCGGCTATCTGCATGGACCATTCAATATCGAAGCGCGGCTGCTTGCCGGTTTCGATGAGGATGAGTTGGCCAGTCTGGTGGAGCAGGCTGGCTGAAAAAATGTGCGCGGGTTCCCTCTGCGCAGCCGCCGGAATCGCATGCATTCAAGGCGAGCATCACAGAACTGTAATTTTCCTTTGCAACTACTTGCAATGTGTACTGTCACTCCGGCCTTAATGGCGTCCCGGGGGCAGGGGCCCGGTGTTTCACATCCGTTACTTCCATGTCTAAGGAGAGAGAGACGATGAAGTCGAAGTCGATGTGCACCACGGTGGGTCTGATTGCCATGTGTCTGGCCGGTTCGGCCGCCGCTGCCGGCAAACCGCTGTATCAATCCGGTCCTGCGCTGAGCCGCAGTGCAGCCGCCACTGCCACCACCGAACCCTCGCTGCAACGGGTGTTGAGCTCACCGTCCACAGCCACCGCGCAGGTGGTCCAGCTCGATGCCGGCGCAGTCACCGCGTCGGAAAAGCTGCTGGAACTGCAACTGGACGGCCAGACCATCACCGCCACCCAGGCCAAGGTCGATGCCCTGGAAGGCGGCGATAGCGTGTGGTACGGCAACCTGGGCCCACGCGCTGGCACGCGTGCACGCACGCTGTCGGGTGTGGATCCGCTGAACTCGGCCATTCTGGTGCGTAGCGGCGACACCGTCACCGGCACCATTCGCTACGCCGGCAAACTCTATCGCCTGCGTCCGCTGGCCGATGGTCGCCACGTGCTGGTGCAGGTGGATGAGCAGCGCATGCCGCAGGAGCATCCGGCCGAATACAGCCTGCTGCCCAAGTTCGACATGCCCGGCGAAGGTCGTGTCACCGCAGCGGCCGCCTCGTCCGGCAGCCCGGCGACCATTCGCGTGCTGGTGGTCGCCACCAATCAGGCGGTGACTGCGTACGGCGGCAACATGCAAGCGCTGGTGCAGCTGGCGGTGGCCGAGGCCAACCAGGGCTACACCAACAGCAACGTCGGCATCACCCTGCAGCTGGCGCGTTACGAGACCACCAGCTACAGCGAAACCGGCAACTTCACCACCGACCTGCAGCGCTTCCGCGTGACCAACGACGGTTACATGGACAGCATCCACACCAGCCGCAACACGTATACCGCCGATGTGGGCGTGATCGTGTTGAACAACGCCACTTACTGCGGACTGGCATCGGGTATTGGTTCGACCGCCGCAACCGCGTTTGCATCGGTGTACTGGGATTGCGCCACCGGCTACTACAGCTTTGCGCATGAAATCGGGCACCTGCAGAGCGCACGCCACGACGCCACCAACGACCCGAGCACCTCGCCGTATGCCTACGGTCACGGCTATCGCTACGGCAATAGCTGGCGCACCATCATGGCCTACGACTGCAGCAGCGGTTGCCCGCGCCTGAACTATTGGTCCAACCCCAACATCAACTACAACGGCATCCCGATGGGCAATGCCAGCACCGCCGACAATCAGCGCGTGCTGGTCAACACCAAGGCCACGATTGCCGGCTTCCGCTGAGGTTGACGTTGAGCGTTTCGCTGTCGGCCCGGCACTCCATGTGCCGGGCTTTTGCCGCTACACCCGCGTGCGGGTGTAGCGCAGACTAGGCGCACCGTCGGCAACTGCCGGCCTTGTCTTGTGGAGCGGAGCACTCATGTCCAAGTCCTTGCGTTATGCGGCGCTGTGCCTGGCCGTACTTGCGGTTGCCGGCTGCAAACAGCAGCCCGCCGAGCCAGCTCCCTCGCAACCCAAGCCCGCTGCTGTGGCGACGGCAACGCCCACCGGCAACGATGCCGAAGCGCGCGCGCTGCATGTGCTGGAAGCGCGCTTGCAGAGCGATCATTTTTATCCGGACAACTGCATCAGCATCCTGTCCGAACAGGGCGACGCGCCCACTCCGGGTGCCTTCGAATTCGCAGTGCACGAGCGCCATGGCAACGACTGCCCTGGCGACCCGCAGACCAGCCCGGTACGTGACCGCTTCCGCGTCCAGGCCGACGGCACAGTACTCTGGTACGACGTGGTCAATGCCGATTTTGTCGACTACGCCGAGCATGCACGTAGCGTGCAGTGATGCCTTTGCTCGCTAGGTTCTCTAAGCCACGCTAAAGCGCCAACTGCTCCAGCGCGATGCTATCGGCATCCACACGCAGTACCGAGCCTTGTTCGTACCAGTCGCCCAGCACGATGCGCGTGCAGGTGTGGCCACCGGCCTGCAGCGTGTGCACGTTGGGGCGATGGGTATGACCGTGGATCAAGCGATCCACCCCGTAACGTACGAAAGTCGCTTCCACTTCGGCCGGTGCCACGTCGGTAACGGTTTCGAAGCGCGATTGATCGCCCTGCTTGAGTTCCGATTGCCGCGCCTGGCTGGCGCTGCGCGCCTGCTGCGCGAACGCCACCCGTGCGGCCAGCGGTTGGGCCAGGAACTGCGCCTGAAACACCGGGTCGCGCGTTTGTGCACGGAACGCCTGATAGGCGGTGTCGTCGGTGCATAGCAGATCGCCGTGCATCAGCAGCGTCGGATGCCCGTACAGCTCGATGACGGTGGGGTCGGGCAGGATGCGGAAGCCGGCACGCTGCGCATAGGTCTGGCCGACCAGAAAATCGCGGTTGCCCGCCATGAAGAACACCGGTACGCCGCTATCGGCGACGGCATGCAGCGCAGTGGCGACCGCGTCTGCGGCGGCCGACGGGGTGTCATCGCCGATCCAGGCTTCGAACAGATCGCCGAGGATGTAGAGCGCGTCGCTGCCGGGTACCTGCGTGCGCAGGAAGTCCAGAAACAGCTCAGTAATGGCCGGCCGGGCCGGATCCAGATGCAGGTCGGAAATGAACAGGGTCGTCATTGCGCCATTGTACGGCGGCAGCGCGGGACGGGAACCGGGACGCTGGGGTAGGCAGCGTGAGCAGGACAAGCACGGAGCGAAATCCTCTCTCCCTGTGGGAGAGGGGTAGGGGTGAGGGTACGGGGCGAAGCCACACGCTGAAGTTGCAATTGCTGCGTGTTGGCTTTTTGTCAACCTTCGCGCGAGATCTTCTACGGCGAGTGCGCGAGGCTTCGCACGTACCCTCATCCGCCCCTGCGGGGCACCTTCTCCCGAGGGGAGAAGGGAGTGCTGAGACGCGTTACTTATCTGGGCGGATCACTCGGGCCGACCCGGCCTGATTCATCACCCCAACAACACCGGCAATCCCCACAACGACAAACTGGCCAGCACCACCCCGATCGCGGTCGCGGCCAGCACATCGCTTGGATAATGCAGCCCCAACACCACCCGCGACAGCGCCACGCCCGCCGAAAACGGCACCAGCAACGGTGCCAGCCACGGATAGTAGGCCAGCGCCACGATGCTGAAGGACACCGCGTGCAAGGTGTGGCCGGACGGAAAACTGAACTCGTCCAGCGGCGCGACCCAGGCGCGAATGCGCACGTCGGCTGCATACGGGCGCGGCCGCCGCGTCCAGCGTTTGAGCGACTTGTACAAGGTCAGCGCGAGCACGCCGGTGGCCGCCATGTGCGCAGATGCGCGCACGCCGTCCATGCCGTCGAGCAGCACCAACAGGCCCATCAGGCCATACCAGAACACCCCATCGCCGAGCCGGCTGATGGTGGCGAACGCGCGCCGCACCGGGTGGCGTCGGCACCAGTGATTGGCGCGCCGGCACCAGCGCGCTTCGTGACCGCGTAAGACCTCAAGCCGCGTTGCCGACATAACGCCCCCGTGCAGCGGTGATGCCCAGTAACAAGGCTTCGAAGTCGGACACCACATTGTCCGGGTGCAGTTTCTGCATCGCCTGCGCGGCCGCAGCGCCCATGCGCTGGCGCATCGCGTCGTCGTCGGTGAGTGCGATGGCGGCCTGGATAAACGCCGCGTCGGTCTCGACTGCCGCGCCGCTGTGACCGCTGCGCAGATACTCGCGTGCGGCGCCGTAATCGAAAGCGACCGTGGCCACACCGCTGGCCATCGCCTCGAGGGTCACGTTGCCGAAGGTCTCGCTGCGGCTGGGGAACAGAAACAGATCGCCGCTGGCGAAGTGGCGTGCCAGCGCCTCGCCGCGCTGGATGCCGCAGAAAATGAAATCGGGATTCTCGTGCGCGATCTTTTCGCGTGCTGGGCCATCGCCCACCCACACGAAGCGTGCTTTCGGGCGGATCTGCTGCAGCTTGCGAAAGGCATGGATGGCAAGTGGCAGGTTCTTTTCGTTGGCGATGCGTCCGACGTAGATTGCAGCGAAGCCTTCGCCTTCGATGCCCCATTCGGCACGCAGCGCGTGATCGCGTCGCGCCGGATCGAACTGCTGGTTGTCCACCGCGCGTGCCAGCAATTGCACGCGCTCGAATCCGCCTTCGCGCAGGAACTGCTGCAGTTCGCGCGTTGGCACCAGGGTGGCGTCGGCCTGGTTGTGAAAGCGCCGCATCCAGCGCAACGCGGTGCCTTGCAGCCAGGCGGCGCCGTAGTCGGGCAGGTATTCGTCGAAACGCGTATGGAAGCCGGTGGCGACCGGGATGCCGAGCCGGCGCGCTGCACGCATCGCCGACCAGCCCAAGGGGCCTTCCGTGGCCACATAGATCGCATCCGGTTGCGTGATTCGCCAATGACGGATGAGGCGCTGCGTTGCCGGTAGCCCGAATTTCAGCCCCGGATAGCGCGGCAGCGATGCGCCGCGCACCAACAATGCAGTCGCCGGTTCCGTATCGCCGCTCTGACGCGGGCGCACCACGTCCACCTGATGTCCGCGTGCGCGCAGGCCGGTTTCCAGGCCGTGCACGGTCAGCGCCACACCATTGACTTCGGGGGGATAGGTTTCGGTAACGATCGCGTAGCGCATGCCCGTTCTCCGGTTTTGTCTAGCTTCCGGGAGAGCGATGGCATGGATGTTGCGACGATAAGTCGCGGCGGTGACAAGCGCGACGGGAGTGGGAATTTGGGATTCGGGATTGGAGATTCGCAGAAGGGGGCTGTGCAAACGTCAGCAAGCCCGCAACACATGGTCTGCCGGGATCAACAAATCCCCAATCCCGAATCTCCAATCCCGCCTGAGGCCGCAGGCCTCAGGTCACAAACGGTTTGAACGCGATTCCCAGCCCGGCCATGCTTTCGACTTCGCCGATCAGGTCGGCGCGCAGCAACGGGCGCGAGTCGATCCAGCTTTGCGACAGGATCAATGACAGCCGGGTGTCATCGGCAGTGAGTTCCAGGGTCGGAATCGGGTCAGACTCGTGCGCGCGATGCAGCAGCACTGCCAGCCGCAGCAATGCGGCCTTGCGTCGGGTTGGCAGCAACAAACGATCCGGCAGCGCCTCGAACGCGGTCTTGGGCACGTTGCGGCGGTGCGTGCGCACCAGCGACGCCAGTACCTGCTGCTCCTGCCGCGAGAAACCAGCGATATCCGAATGCTCCAGGATGTAGCTGCCGTGCACGTGATATTGGCTGTGCGCGATGATCAAACCCAGCTCGTGCAACCGCGCGGCGCGGCGCAGCACCTGCGCATCGTCGCCATCCAGTTGCCAGGATTCGCAGACCTGATCGAACAGGCGGCAGGCGGTGGCTTCCACGCGCTGGGCCTGCACTTCGTCGATCCCGTAGCGCTGCACCAACGAGGCCACCGAGCTGTCGCGCGGATCGTTCTCGCCGCCGCGGCCGAGCATGTCGTAGAGGATGCCTTCGCGCATCGCCGCCTTGCTGACCATCAGCTTCTCCAGCCCCAGGGCCTGGAATGCGGCCTCGAGCACCAGAATGCCGCCGGCAATAATGGGGCGCCGCTCGGCAGCCAATCCGGGCAACTGGATGTCTTCGATGCGCTTGGCCTTGAGCAGTTCATCGCGCAGCGCCGGCAGCGCCTCGGCGGTGATCGCGCCCTTGGTGAGCTTCATCGCCGCGCAAATCTCGCCGATGGCCTTGTGGGTGCCGGACGAACCGATCGCCTCATGCCAGCCCAGCGCCTTGTACTGATTGGCGAACTGCTGGAACTCGGCGCCGATCTCGGTCAGCGCGTCCTTCCATTTCTTTTTCGACAACTTGCCGCCGGGAAAAAAACGTCGTGTGCTGGCAATGCAGCCGGCCTGCAGACTTTCGCGTTCCAGCGTCTGAAAACCGCGGCCGATGATGAACTCGGTCGAGCCGCCGCCGATATCGATCACCAGCCGGCGCTGATCGGGCTTAGGCGGCTGCGCATGCGCAACGCCCAGATAGATCAGGCGCGCTTCCTCGCGGCCGCTGACCACTTCGATCGCATGCCCGAGCGCGGTTTCGGCCGGCATCAGGAACGCTTGTGGCGAACGCAGCTGACGCACCGTGTTGGTGGCCAGCGCACGCACGCGCAACGACGGCACTTCACGAATGCGCTGGCCGAAGCGCGCCAGACATTCCAGTGCACGTTGGCGCGCTTCGTTGGAAATGCCACCTTTGCCATCCAGGCCATCGGCCATACGCACGGTCTCGCGCAGGCGATCAACGACGCGCAGCTGACCCATCAGGTAGCGCGCAATGACCATGTGGAAACTGTTGGAGCCTAAGTCGATGGCGGCAAGGTAATCGCCGTCGCGCAGTGGCGGTATCGTGGGGGAGGGTGTTGGCATGGCCGCATGGTAGCCGATGGATGGTTGGCCCCGTGAGAGGCACCGGCAAAACGACTGCGCACACCGCCGGCAAGGCTTGTGTGGCGTCGCGCACCAACCACAAGGCGGCTGCGCTGCGCTGCCGGCACCAACGCACGACTGCGCGCTACGCGTTGTCAGCCGCTCTTTAGACCCGATCGAGCAAGGTCATCTGCGCCGAATGCGCCGGCTCGCCAGGGCCCGGCGTGCGCTTGTGATAGACGCCCTCGGCATCCAGCTCCCAGGCGTTGACGTTGTCGTCCAGGTAGTTCTGCAACGCTTCGCGATAGACCCGCTTGGCCAGGTCCGGGTCCAGGATCGGGAAGCAGGTTTCCACGCGCCGCAACAGGTTGCGTTCCAGCCAGTCGGCGCTGGCGCAATACAGTTCCGCCGCACCATCGTTGCCGAACCAGTACACGCGGCTGTGCTCCAGAAAACGCCCCACGATCGAACGCACGCGGATGTTGTCGGAGAAGCCCGGCACGCCCGGCCGCAGCGTGCAGGCGCCGCGTACGATCAGATCGATCTGCACACCGGCTTGCGACGCCGCGTACAACGCGCGCACCACCTGCGGCTCGTTGAGTGCATTCATCTTGGCGATGATGCGGCCCGGGCGACCATTGCGGGCCAGCCGGGTTTCGCGTTCGATCCGCTTCAGCACGCCGGTATGCAGGGTAAACGGCGATTGAAGCAGCTGCTCCAGCTTCATCCGCGGTGCAAGACCGGACAATTGCTGAAACAGCATGTGCACATCGTTGCCGATTTCCACATCCGCCGTGATCAGGCTGATGTCGGTGTACAGACGCGCGGTGCCGCTGTGGTAATTGCCGGTGCCCAGATGTACGTAGCGTTTGAGCTTGCGGCCCTCGCGTCGCACGATCAGCAGCATCTTGGCGTGCGTCTTGAAGCCGACCACGCCGTAGACCACCTGCACGCCGGCTTCCTGCAGCTTGTCGGCCAGGCCCAGGTTGGCTTCTTCGTCGAAGCGCGCACGCAGTTCCACCACCACAGTGACGTCCTTGCCGTTGCGCGCGGCCAGGATCAGCGCATCGACAATCAACGAATCCTTGCCGGTGCGGTACAGCGTCTGCTTGATCGCCAGCACGTTCGGGTCGACTGCGGCCTGGCGAATCACGTCCAGCACCGCAGTGAACGCATCAAAGGGATGATGCAACAACACATCGCCCTTCTTGACGATCTCGAAGATGCCGTCGTTGTCGCGCAAGGTGCGCGGATTGAACAACGGGTACTTGAGTTCCGGGCGCTGCACCAGATCGTAGACCTGGGTGACACGGCTCAGATTGACCGGCCCGACGATGCGGTACACCGCGTTTTCGTTCAAGCCGAAGTTCTGCAGCAGGGTACGCATGATCGGCGACGGGCAGTCGTGCGCGATCTCCAGCCGCACCGCCGGTCGGTAGCCGCGCGTGACCAATTCGTCGCGCAAGGCCAAGGCCAGGTTTTCGACTTCTTCCTCGTCCACTACCAACTCGGAGTTGCGGGTCACGCGGAACTGATACGAGCCCTTGACCTGCATGCCCGGGAACAGCTCATCCACAAACTCGGACAGCACCGAAGACAGAAACACAAAGCTCTGCGTTCCCTCCGGCGACAGGCTGGCCGGCAACTGGATGATGCGCGGCAACGAACGCGGCGCCCGCACGATGGCCAGATGGCCGGCGCGGCCAAACGCATCCTGGCCATCCAGCACCACCACGATGTTTAAGGTCTTGTTGAGAATCTTCGGGAACGGATGCGCCGGGTCCAGGCCGAGCGGCGACAGCACCGGCATGATCTCGTTGCGGAAGTACGCGCGCAGCCAGCGCTTCTGGCGCGAGTTCCACGTCGAGCGGCCCAGCACCGCCACCCCGGCAGTTTCCATCGCCGGGCGTAGCACTTCGTTCCACGCGTGGTACTGCTGCTCGACCAGCTTCGCCGCGCGATCGTGCACGGCATTGAGGATGGCGGTGGGGCTCAGCCCATCGGGTGCCGGCGGCAATCCGAATTCCTGCGCGTGCCGGACGGTGGCCGCGCGGATTTCGAAGAATTCGTCCAGGTTGGTGCAGGAAATGCACAGGAAGCGCAGCCGTTCCAGCAACGGGACCTGCTCATCCAGCGCCTGCGCCAGCACCCGGAAATTGAAATCCAGCTGTGACAGTTCGCGGTTGATATACAGCGACGGCTCGCGCAACGGATCGGCGGCGATCTCTTCGGAAGAAGCAGTGTCGTGGGAGTGTTTGGCGTGGCCCATGGAGTCGATCATCAAGACGGAATGGAATGCGTCGTTAGCGCGCGCAACATGCAGCACGGTGCGACTTGGCGCGCGCTGCGCAGGTGCATCGCACCGCGCTGCGGCGCGCACCCACTACATATCACGCCGAGCGTGACAGTGGCAGGGACTGATCGCGCTGTACCACGCGTGCAGCCACAAAATGACACGAGAATTCGCTGCCGCGCCCGACTTCGCTTTCGATCTCTAGCCGCGCCTGATGCAGCCCCAGGATGTGCTTGACGATCGACAACCCCAACCCGGTACCGCCGCTCTCGCGCGAGCGGCTGCTGGAGACGCGATAAAACCGCTCGGTGATGCGCGGCAGATGCGAGGCGGGAATGCCGTAGCCGGTGTCGCGCACCGCCAGTGCCGCGCCATCGCCATCGCGCATGAAGCGGATCGTCACCTTCCCACCGCCCGGCGTATAGCGCACTGCGTTGGTGACCAGATTGGAGAACGCGCTATGCAGTTCCTTGTTGGAGCCAAGCAGATCCACGCCGGCCTCGTCGAACACTTCCACCGTGTGGCGACCCTGGCTATGCGCTTCTGCTTCGCGGCGTAGCGTGGAGAGCATCGGCGCCATCGCCACGTGTTCCTCGCCGAGTTCTTCCTGCGATTCCAGCCGCGACAGCGTCAGCAGATCTTCGACCAGCTGAGCCATGCGTTGCGATTGCTTGCGCATCTCCGCCAGCATCGGGCCCGAGTCGGGGAAGTCCTCCGGGTCGAGCATGTCCAGATAGCCGTGTACCACCGTCAGCGGCGTGCGCAATTCGTGCGAGACATTGGCCACGAAGTCGCGGCGTACCTGCTCCAGCCGCAGCAGCTTGCTGACATCGCGCGCCACCAGCAGCCAGTAATCGTCGGAATACGGGATCAGGCGCAGATTCAAACGTAGATCCGGATCGACCGGCGAGGCGGCATCGAGCATGGGTTCTGCATTGCGACCGGCCGCCAGCCAATGCGCCAACGGCAACGGCTGCAACCGCTCCACCACCGACACGCCCATATCGCCGGGATGATGCAGGCCAAGCAGGCCGCCGGCCGCCTTGTTGAACCACTGCACGCGCTGGCTGTTGCGATCCACCACTACCACCGCATCGGGCAACGCCTGTGCGGCGGCGCGGTAGGTGCGCAGCATGTCGATCAGGCGACGCTTGCGCCCGCGCATTTCGGCCTGGCTGCGATAGAGCAGCCGATCCAGTTCGTTCCAGGCACCGACGCCGGCCGCCGGCTCGGCACGCTGGCGCGCAGTGAGCCGCCGCAGCACCTGACGCAGCCGCCAGTAATGCCAGGCCAGTACGCCCAGTGCAGTCAGCGTCAGCGCCATCCACACATGCTCGATCAGCACGCCGGTCAGCACGGCAGCGCCCAGCAACAGCGCCAGGGTACCGAGCGTCTTGAACCAGGCGGAACGAATATGTTGAGGCATGGAAGGCGTTACCACGGAGCGTCGGGTAGGCACGCAGCCCGACCGGTGTCAGCGGCCGGGCCGGCCTGTGCGGCAGGCATCAGGCGGCCGAAGAGAAACGGTAGCCCGAGCCACGCACAGTCTGCACCATGTTTTCCAGGCCGAACGGTTCCAGCGTCTTGCGCAGGCGGCGGATATGCACGTCGATGGTGCGCTCTTCCACGTACACGCTGCCGCCCCAGACATGATCCAGCAACTGGGTGCGCGTGTACACGCGCTCGGGATGTGTCATGAAAAAGTGCAACAAGCGGTATTCGGTCGGGCCGATCGGCACCGGCGCGTCGCCGGCGAACACCCGATGCGCGGCGCCATCGATGCGCAACCGGCCCACGGCCACGCTGCCGTCTTCGTCGTCTTCGCGGGTGCGGCGCATTACCGCACGGATGCGCGCCAGCAATTCGCGCGCCGAGAACGGCTTGACCACGTAATCGTCGACCCCGGCCTCCAGGCCACCGACGCGGTCGTTTTCTTCGCCGCGCGCGGTCAGCATGATGATCGGAATCTCGCGGGTCAGCGATTCTTTGCGCCAGCGCCGCGCCAGGTCCAGCCCGCTGGTGCCTGGCAGCATCCAGTCCAGCAGGATCAGGTCTGGCACACGGTCGGCGATGGCGGTCTGCGCCTCGCGGGCGTCGCCAGCATGGATGGGTTCGAACTCGCCCTTGCGCAGCGCGAACGCCACCATGTCGCGGATTGCGGGTTCGTCGTCGACGATCAGGATGCGTTTCTGCACGCGGGGCTTACCGTCTGGCTTCGATGGTCGCCAGTAGACTACGGTTTTGTGACTCTAATGTGACATGGCGGGCGCATTACGTCGTTCGCGACACTAATAAGCGGGCTGTGCTGCGAGGCGACAGGCAGGCGTTGCGGCATCGAGCACGCGATTTGTCATCCCGCAAAGTGACATTACCGCACTGCATGACATGCGCTAACGCGTTGACAGATCCGGGTCGCGGATGCCCTGGCGGCGCAGTTCCAGCACCGTGGGCGTAATGGCGGCAATGCGGGCGTCCACGCGCGCACGTGTCACATAATCGAGATCTTTCTTCTTCAGCGCCTCCAGCTGGATTAGCGCCTGTTCGGCGCGGCCGTTCAAGTACGCGGATTCGGCATAGGCCTCGCTGGCGCGCAGCTGGTCGCCGGCCAATTCGCAGGCGCGTGCGTAGGTCTGCTGCAACAACGCATCATCGCCGTTGCGATATAGCAGCGGTTCCAGCACCTGACGCGCACGCTGGCCGGATGTCTCGGTCGCCTGCTCGTTGAGCGCGCCGGCATAGGTCAGCGCCACCGCACGGTTGGTCGGCAATTGCTTGAGCAGCGCATCGAAACGCGCATTGGCCACTTCGCGCTGGCCCACGCGCGCCTGCGCCTCGCTCAGGCCCAGCGTCAGCCATAAATTATCCGGATGCGCCTCCAGCAGGCTGGCCAGTTCGGCCACTGGCTCGCTTGGCCGCCCGCCGCTGTTGCGCAAGCGCGCCAGGGCCAGCCCGTAGCGCTGCGCATCGGTCAGGCCGCCCTTGGCGCTGCGGCGCAGGGTCTCGTATTCGCGGATGGCCGCATCCGGCGTGGCCGCGCTGAGCACGCGCAGGCGCTCCTTGGCCCAATCGAAGCCTTGATGTTCGCCGCTGCGGCTGAGCGCATCCACCGGCAACCGCAGCGCATACGGAAGAATCGCGTTGCCGTTGTGGCTCAGCGGCTCCGACAGCGACGGGTCGGAGGGATTCACGCGCTCCTGGCGCGTGCCGCCCGGCACCGAGGTGGTCAGCACCACGGTGTTCTTCTTCATCTGCTCGGCGCGCGCCTTGGCCTCGCTGATGCGGGTGACGGTGACCGGGTGGGTCTGCAGGAAGTCCGGCGCGCTGTAGCCGCCCTCGTTGGCGCGCATCGCCACCGACATGCGCTCGAAGAAGCCGGCCATTGCATCCACGTCGTAGCCGCTGCGCACCAGCGTGCGGATGCCCAGCCGGTCGGCTTCGGATTCGTTGGAGCGGGTGTAGTCGATCTGGCGCTGCTGCATCAGCCCCATGGCGCTGGTGATGCCGGCCATGGTGGCATCGCCCTTGGAATTGCCGCCGGCCTGTTGCGCGGCGACCACCGCCGCCAGCATGCCGAGCAGGATCGGGATCTGATCGCGCTGCGCCCGCTCCACCCCGCGCAACACGTGCTGCTGGGTGACGTGGGCGATTTCGTGCGACAGCACTGCGGCCACTTCGTCCTCGCGCTCGGCCGTCAGCACCAGCCCCGCGTTGACCGCGATGTAGCCGCCCAAGGTGGCGAAGGCGTTGATCTGGCGGTCGCGCAGCATGAAAAACGTAAACGGCTGCTGCGGTTGGTCGCTGTTGGCGCCTAGCCGGGTGCCCATGGTCTGAAGCCAATCGGTGACCAGCGGGTCGTCGAGCACATAGTCGTAGTTACGCAGCTCGGCCAGCATCATCTTGCCGTATTCGGCCTGGCGCGCCGGGGTCAGCAACTCGCCGGCAGACGAACCGATATCGGGCAGGCGGCTTTCCTGCGCAGGTGCCACACCCATGGCAACGGCCAGCGTGAGGGCGGTGGCGAGCGGTAGCAGGCGCAAGTGGAACTCCCAGGTGATGCGCGGAGCATGCGGGCAGCAAGGCGCAGGGGCGTGAATCGACAGTTAATCCACAGTGTTGCGGTGACGACATGGAAATTCCAGTCGCCCGGTACCATTGTCAGACCTCAGACCAACCACGGAGTTTCCCGTGAGCCAAGACCCTAACGTGCAGGATGCGGCCACCGGCCCGCAGATCACCCTGTATTCCTCCGCGATCTGCCCGTACTGCGTGGCGGCCAAGAACTTCCTCAAGAGCAAGGGCCGGACCTGGACCGAGGTGCGCATCGACCTGGACCCGGCCGAGCGTCACAAGATGGTCGCCCTGGCCAAGCGCACCAGCGTGCCGCAGATCTTCGTCGGCGACGTCCATGTGGGCGGCTACGACGACATGATGGCCATGCATCGCGCCGGCAAGCTCGAACCGTTACTGGCCGGCGCCACGGGCGGCCAGGCATGAGTGAGCACGAGGGCGGCAGCGACGACCGTCTGCGCGAGTTCACCGAATTCCGCCAGCGCATGAATCAACGCATCCTGGCCGAGCCCAACCAGGTGGTGCGCCGCTTCTTCGCGCTGGACACCCAGACCTATCAGGCCGGCGCGCTGGACGTCAAAACCAAGGAGCTGCTCGGCCTGGTCGCCTCGATGGTGCTGCGCTGCGACGACTGCATCAGCTACCACGTCGCCCAATGCAAGGAGGCCGGCGTGACCCGCGAAGAGTTCTTCGAAACCTTCTCGGTCGGCCTGGTGGTCGGCGGCTCCATCGTCATCCCGCATCTGCGTCGCGCGGTGGATTTTCTCGACCAGCTCGAAGGCGGCGCGCAGGCCCCGGCGCAGCACGCGCACGCCTAATGCGTGACTGGTCGGGTGTCGACCGGCGTGTGAGTCAGGATTGGTCATTCGGGATTCGGGATTCGTAAAAGCGAGCCGGTCGCGCGCGCCGCCCATCGAGGCGGCGCGTTGCGTTGTGGAGGGTGTGCGCCGCTCTTAGACCAAGGTCGGTTTGGGCGCCTTCACCGGCATCGGGCATAATTGCCTGTGAAACCTCCTTGCGCCGCTCTGCCGGGTTTTGCGGCTGGCGCTCCCCCCTTCAAGTTCGGAAACCCAACGTTATGACGCAGACAATCACGGTCATCCGCGGCGACGGTATTGGCCCGGAGATCATGGATGCCACGCTGTTCGTGCTCGACGCGCTGCAAGCTGGCCTGACCTACGAGTACGCCGACGCTGGCCTGGTCGCGCTGGAAAAGCACGGCGATCTGCTGCCCGAGTCCACCCTGGCTTCGATCACCAAGAACAAGGTGGCGCTGAAGAGCCCGCTGACAACGCCGGTCGGTGAAGGTTTCAGCTCGATCAACGTCGCCATGCGTCGCAAGTTCGACCTGTACGCCAACGTGCGTCCGGCCAAGTCGTTCCCCAACACCAAGTCGCGTTTCGCCGATGGCGTGGACCTGATCACGGTGCGCGAGAACACCGAAGGCGCCTACCTGAGCGAAGGCCAGACCGTGTCCGAGGATGGCGAGACCGCGTTCTCCGGTGCCCGCGTCACCCGCAAGGGCTCCGAGCGCATCGTGCGCTATGCCTTCGACCTTGCCCGCGCCACTGGCCGCAAGAAGGTCACTGCGGTGCACAAGGCCAACATCATCAAGTCGACCTCGGGCCTGTTCCTGAAGGTGGCACGTGACGTGGCGACGCAGTACCCGGAAATCGAATTCCAGGAAATGATCGTCGACAACACCTGCATGCAGCTGGTGATGCGTCCGGAACAGTTCGACATCATCGTGACCACCAACCTGTTCGGCGACATCATCTCCGACCTGTGCGCCGGTCTGGTCGGCGGCCTGGGTCTGGCCCCGGGCGCCAACATCGGTCTGGACGCGGCGATCTTCGAAGCCGTGCACGGCTCGGCACCGGACATCGCAGGGCAGGGCAAGGCCAACCCGTGCGCGCTGCTGCTGGGCGCCGCGCAGATGCTGGACCACATCGGTCAGCCGCAAAACGCCGAGCGCCTGCGCGAAGCCATCGTGGCCACCCTGGAAGCCAAGGACTCGCTGACCCCCGATCTGGGCGGCACCGGCAACACCATGGGCTTCGCCAAGGCCATCGCCAGCCGCCTCTGAGCATCGAAGCGAGCTGCAAAAAGAAAGGGCGCCTAGGCGCCCTTTCTTTTTGCTCGAGACTTGCGCGTAACCAGAATGCACAGGGAATCCGCTCTTACGATTCCCGATTCCCGATTCCCGATTCCCGATTCCCGATTCCCGGCTCAGTTGCGCGACTGCAGCTTCGACAACAAGCGCAGGAACTCGATGTACAGCCACACCAGCGTCACCATCAGGCCGAACGCCCCGTACCACTCCATGTGCTTGGGGGCGCCCTGCTCGACGCCGCTTTCGATGAAGTCGAAGTCCAGCACCAGATTCAGTGCTGCCACCACCACCACGAACAGGCTGAAGCCGATGCCGATCAGCCCCGAGTCGTGGATGAACGGAATACGCACGCCGAACAAGCCCAGCACGATGGTCGCCAGATACACCAGTGCAATGCCGCCGGTTGCCGCAACCACGCCCAGCTTGAAGTTCTCGGTGGCCTTGATCAGCCCACTGCGGTAGGCGAACAGCAGCGCGAACATCGTGCCAAAGGTCAGTAGCACCGCCTGGAACACGATGCCGTTGAAGCGCGCCTCGTACACCGCCGAAATCGAACCAAGAAAGAAGCCTTCCACCAGCGCATACAGCGGCGCGGTGATCGGTGCCCAGGTCGGCTTGAAGCTGGTTGCCAGTGCGAACACCAGCCCGCCGATCGCGCCGGCAATCATGTACAGCTTGGCTGCAGGCAATGGCATGCCATCGGCACCGATCGACTGCGACCAGGCGAAAGCGGCGGTGAGCACGGCCATCAACAACAACGCACCGGTCTTGTTGACGGTGCCGTTGAGGGTCATCGCCTGGCCGTCGCGGGTGACGACCGAGCCGGAGCCAAGGTCGAGGAATGTGGATTCCCGAAGGGCAGGGTTGCCGCTACGCATGCGTGTTCTCCATGAAATGTAGGTGCTCGCCATGATGGTGAGCGTTGTCGCGAGGATACCGGATCGGCGAATTGACGCAGAGTGATTGACAGCGAGGCCAATCGTTCCCAAAATAGCCGACCTTTCCAGCCTTCGGGATTGAAAGGTCCCGCCGGGGTATAGCGCAGTCTGGTAGCGCGCCTGCTTTGGGAGCAGGATGTCGGGGGTTCGAATCCCTCTACCCCGACCATTCCGAGCTTCTTGCGGCGTGGGAATGCAACGTTCGGTCCGGGCGCCCGTAGCTCAACCGGATAGAGCACCGGCCTTCTAAGCCGGCGGTTACAGGTTCGAGTCCTGTCGGGCGCGCCATCGGCGGTGCGGTAGGAAGTAGGTTTTCAGTGGTGGCTGTAGCTCAGCTGGTTAGAGTACTGGATTGTGATTCCAGATGTCGGGGGTTCGAGTCCCCTCAGCCACCCCACTGATTGTAGGAAATGTTGGACCCGACGCATCGCGGGGTGTTGCAACGAAGCAAAAACGCACATACAATGTGCGACCAGTTTCAGGGCCGTTAGCTCAGTTGGTAGAGCAGTTGACTCTTAATCAATAGGTCCAAGGTTCGAATCCTTGACGGCCCACCAAATAAAACAGCCACTTAGCGCAAGCGAAGTGGCTGTTTTTCTATAAGCCGGGGAAATTGTCGGGAAAATTCCCCCTGATTCGGGAGACAGTTGGATGTCTAACACCAAGTCAAGGACGTTGCGGTACAAGAAGGCTGACTACTTGCGGAAAGGTGGTCACGATTTGCAGAGTCTGGTCCAGCAGGCCGTTACCCGTTTAGGCGGCGTGCAGCGTCGCGAGCAGATAGATGTCCTGCAAGGCACACGAACTGTATTGACCGGTGTGCGGTCGAGCTTGGGTATGCTGGTTGGCAAACTGATGCTTTACACGCCAGGCCAACAACAGAAGTTCCTTGAGCTCGACGACACGACGCAAGACTACAAACTTGATGCCTTGCCGGTTGGAATGGGTG
Organism: Xanthomonas sp. NCPPB 2933; assembly: GCF_056725225.1. Taxonomy (NCBI): domain Bacteria; kingdom Pseudomonadati; phylum Pseudomonadota; class Gammaproteobacteria; order Lysobacterales; family Lysobacteraceae; genus Xanthomonas; species Xanthomonas sp. NCPPB 2933. The sequence continues at coordinate 4,176,599 of NZ_CM161518.1, read as the reverse complement.
AAGGCGGGGCGCCTCGCGAGTTTGTTGAATCGATTCTCTACGTTGCGATTTTCGAGCGCCATGTGATGTTCATCGGCAGCACGTCGCTAAGATCGTCTCAGCTTGAGAGCCACCTCAACTGGCTTCTCAAAGAAGCTGAGTTGCTTGACCCCGAAGACTTTCTCTTCCTAGAGGATCAGCAATCTGAAAAGGCTGTAGCAGTTCTTCGCAGCACGCCTGTTAAAGCAATCGAAATTGGCGGTGAGATCGAGTTCGAGGAAACTGAACGAGTAGCGACAAAGCGCCGCACCAAAGATCGCGAAACTGAACCGGGTCACAAAATCATGAAGCCGATCGGAGCTCTTGCCGACGCAGCAGCTTCAGTGTTTGGCCCCATCTTCGCTGATGCCAGCCTCAAATCTCCGCTTAAGCACAAGGAGCATGTTGGGTTTAAGATGTCTCTGCAGTATCGAAACCGCAAGAAGACGCGGGAGGGATATGAGTTGATGGATCAACTGGCAGTGTTCGGTCGCCATTTCGATGCAGGCGAGTGCGTAGTGCGTTTGGAAGGCGGCGGCCTGCTGGAGGGCGACGACATAAAGGTAGCTAGGTCGCTCTCGTTTACGGTGTTGGCAGATGGGCGACTTGAAGAACCAGCAGTCTGGGAGGTTATTTACGAATGGCTGCAGTCCGCGATCAATGGGCAGGTAGTTGGGGCTTAGGCATGAGTGCGTACACCCACCACCGAGAAGGGGCTGCCCGCAACTTTTTGGTGATCCTTGCGGTGCTGGCTGCATCTGCTACATGTGCCGTCCTGTGTGTACAGAAATTTGATATTGCTCAGATCAGAGCGCTGATCGTAGCGCTCTGGCCTGTCTCGGGTTTGTTGTCAGGCGCGGCACTTGCATTGCTTTACAAGCTTCTTGCCGATACAGCTTCGACTGGAAAGCTCGATCGTCGGCAGCGCTACGAGATTGATAAGATCGTGCGAGGCAAGGTCATACGGTTGTGGCTGCTTGTGGCTGCCGTGATCGCGCCCTTGGCATTTGCTTTGCTTAATGCACATCTAGGCGTAGGCAACGGCAAGCAATTCTTCATAGGGGCGGTAGGCCTATCCGTTGCGAGCACTCTTTTTTTCTTCATTTACGTGCCAGCGACGTGGCTGAACGTTCGTGACTTCAACGCTGAACTAGACCGCCAAAAGTCCGCAAGCGAGCAGGTGGCGGCAGTTCTTGGCAGGCTCAAAAAAGCTCAGAAAAGTGATTGAAATTGCCCACTTGCAGGGCTCATCTCTTCTTTGGTGGTTGAACTAGCGGTACGTCGTGTGAGTAGCGATTGGTCATCTGCTGCGTCGCGTGACCGGCAGCCTCCTGCTTGTCGGCGCGGGTGCCAGCGGTATCCGTGATGCCGCGGTGCTTCAAACCATGCAAGCTAAACCGCTGTTCGGCTGTAATGACGCCATCCTTAACGGCGAGCGTGATCATCCGCTGCCAAGCGCTGTCTAGGGCTGATTTGCTCAAGGGCGTACCCGACTGATTTACCAGTAGCCGCCGACGCTCAGGTTTCATGTGCACGGGCCGCCCCTGAGCGTTCATTGCCCTTTGGCGATAGGCGGCTAGCCAGGCCCATGCTTGGCGTAAGTCGTCATTCCACGCTGTAACCGTGTCACGCGAGCCCTTGCGGCGACTGCTCCGTATGCCTTCGGCCTCTGCGTGCGCATCTGTCAGGTCTGTAACCTCAATGCCGCGCAGGCGCACGTTGTAGGCGAGCAGCATCACGGCGTGGAGGTAAGGCGGCACGCTCCCGCGTGTATGCGCCTTGAGGCTGCCGCGTTCGAGCGCGAAGGTCAGCACAGTGGCAAACACATCGGATTCGGGCATGTTGTGCTCGCCGCGCTCCTTTGCCTGGCGGACACCCTTGGCAGGGTTGTGCTCGCATAAGCCCATTCGGATGCCCCAGCCGAACGCGCGGCGCAGGTAGCGCAACACGTGGTTGGCTTTGCTGGGGCGTGGTTCGATTGCCGGCTGCAGTTTGGTTGCCGGCCGACCTCCCGCTAGCGTCTCGACCAGGCGCTGCATCGCCGGCACGTTGATGCGCGCAATCTGCATCTTGCCGAGCGTCGATCCGTCCTTGAGCACGTAGGTAATTGCGGTTTCCGCGCACCAGCGGTAATCCCGCTGTGTGTCCTTCGACAGTTCGGCAAATTCGGTGGATTCCTCAAGGCGCTCTGTAAGGTAAGCCAATGTGCCTCGGACCTCATTGCCGGCCGCGGCCTCAGCGATGCCGTGGAGCTCAGAGAGCCGGATCTCAGCGTGGGCGACCGTCCGCTTTCGCGGACGCCCCCCTTCGGGATGAGCCTCTAAGAGATACCAGCGGTTGTCCTCCCAATAGACGCCCTTGGGAAGCGCTGCCTGGTCAATGTGCGCCGGAATAGCAGGGTTGAACTTCCTTTTTCTACCGCGTCCCATCAGATCAGCTCCATGGCATTTTCTTGGTTGGCCGCAGGCTCGGCGACGCCGAGCGCGGCGTTCACAGCGTCAATCGTTGTCCAGATCCGGCCCTTGCGGTCGTAGCGGTAGCGGATGCCCTCGCGGTCCGCCCAGCGGCAGACCACCATGAGGCGCGGGGCTGGGCCGTCCGGCGAACAGATCCGCTGCAGGTCGGCGAAATGTAGGATTCGCCCGGTCATAGCAGCTGCTCCTGCTGCCACTGCTGGCGGCTCTTCCACTGCTCGCGCATCTCGTCGCGCAGATCCTGCGCCGCCTGGTCGCCGCCCTTGGCGGCGATCAGCTGCTGCAGCAGGGAAACAGACCTGGCGTCGGTGTATCCCTGTCGCAGCCAGTAGCGCGCTTCGCACTGGCGCCGGTGCGCTTCTGTGTCCTCGTTGCTCACCGGCTGGCGCCTCCGCGAAGGCGTAGGCCAAGTTGCACCACGTTGCTGTCTGCAGGCGCCGCCTGGCGTGGCACACGGATGCGGTGCATACGCTTCCATTCGGCCAATGCCTGGACGAAGTCGGCGTGCTTCTTGGTGCGCCCGCATCGGCATTCGATGGCATGCCCGCCACCGGCCTGCAGACGGCGGCTGTCGACGATGTGTCGGCCCGCGTGACCGGCCCTGCAGGCGGGGAGCGGTTCGGCATGCGATATCTCGCGCTGGGTCATCGCAGGCCTTCCTCCACGGCTCCCGCGCCACTGCCGATCGCCCGCTCTGCCTGGCGCAGGTGCGCGATGGTGCCCTCGTCAATCCGGTCAAGCGCCTGAGCGATGGTGTAGTCCATGTCTGCAAGCCAGTCGTATCGATTGAGCACCAACGCGGCCGTCAAGGCCTCGCCCGTTGACAGTGGGCCGGGGCCGCCGTAGTGCTGCGCTGCCCGGCTCACAGCAATCACGCGATCGAGCGTCATCGTGGCGACCTCCAAGCACCGCCGACGCGCACACGCGCGTCGGCGATAGCAATCACTTCAATGCGCAGACGCTGCGCCGTCAGTTCGGCCAGCAACCGGTCATTGGTCAGCATGAGCACGTCGTGCTGGGCCAGCTGCCAGTCATCCCCCTTGCGCTGCAGTCGCTCGTCCAACTCGACCACGCGTTTGAGCTCGTAGGCCTGGCGGATTGCGTCAGCGTTGAGCGTCTTGCCGCTACCCATTGGCCCGCAAACAACGATCGACTCAGCCATGGGTCACCACCCGGCGCACGGCCATGGCGCGGCGACGGCGCAGGCGCTGCGGGATCTGCCCCACGGCCAGCCCGATGTGTGCAACGCGCGCCGGACGCGTGAGCCACAGCCGATACAGCAGCGCTCCACCGATTGTTGGCGCGATCAAAATCAGGGCCAAATTAAGCATGGGCCACCTCCCGCGCAGCATCCGCGATCGCGGCCTCGGCGGCCGCTGTGGGCCGGCGCGGCAGCATGTTGGCCAAGTCGAACGGAAAGTCCAGATCGTCCATGAAGTCAGCCAGCGCGTTGCTGATCCGATCGGCCTCATTGCTGAACCGCCGCGGGCCGCTGATCAGTTTCCAGCCCTTACCGGGACCACGGCGGCGCTCCCACCGCTGGGTGGCGCTGGTGTGGTGACCCATGTTGAGAACAGCCACCACCACGACCGCGTCGTGGGTGATGTAGAGCGTTGCGATCGCGCTGCAGTCCTTGCCTGCAGCAAGGTCGAAGCCGGATACGGCGGGCGTGATAGCCTCCTGGCCGGGTCCGGCACTGGAAATCTGCGGGCGTGTGACAGCGTGCTGTTGCATGTGGCTCTCCTCGAGCTTCGTTGATGGAAGGTCCAGGGGTGGTGTTGACGCACCGCCCGCCGGACCCGCTGGGACAGGTCAAATCAAATCGGCGCCCTTGGGCGGCTCGGTGGGTTCGCGCAGGCATCTGGCGCTTGAAGCGATGTCGAGTAGTTCTTCGCGCATGAAGTCAGCGACAGCGCTGACGCTGTCGTAGCTGATGCCGGCGCGGGTCGCCACTTCATGGTTCAGTGCAGCGAGCAGGCTGGCAGCCTGCTGCACGCGCCACAGGCGATCGTGCTCTTCCTCGCTGAGCGCGTAGTCGGCGTCTTCTGGATATGCGATTGCACCGGCCGAGCTCATCGTCCGGCTCCGTTGGTGCGTGTCTGCTTGCGCAGCCAGTCGAGCACCGTGCCTGCGGGATCTACACGCATGCAGACATGTAGCCTGCCAAGCACCAGGCTCTGCCCGTCACCGCCCAGTAGTAGGTCATCAAGGCCTGCGGATTCGCAGGCGATCAGTACCGGGGCGACGTCGTGTTGTGCATCGGAATGCAGCATCACAAGCACGTAGCCATGCATCAGCTCGAAGCTGAGTACGACGCCGGCACAGACGCGGAACTGCTTGTTGGCGCTCATCGCTGCGCCTCCTTGAACAGCGCGTCGACAGCTGCGACGGCAGTTTCGATGTCAGCAAGCGTGAGTGCGTGAATCGCCTTGCCAGTGCCTTCCAGGCGTGCCATGAGGGCCAGCCAGGCGGCGTGATTCCAGTCGAGGGTGTTGGCGATCAAGCCAAAGAAATAAGCGACCTGGCGCGCGGCAGATGCCGGCGCCTCTTGAGCGTCGTAGGACATGCAGGATTCCTTTTGTAATTTGGAATCCGCCCACTCGCTTCTAAACGAGGTGGCGGACGGTACGCGGTTAGAAGACCGGCCAAAAGGGAACCGGTGGGCCTTGCGGCCCCCGCGCACCGCCCGCCATAAAACTGGCTTGCGTGCGCCCGCGACGATGCGGGCAACAAAAAAGCGCCATGCATCGGTCGATGGGCGCTGGTGCGCCTTTTGATTCGGGCTTCTAACCCCGGTCGCCGATTGTGCGGCGACGTAGGAATACTCGCTCCGATCCTTGGGGCGTGTCAACGGGAAAATGCGGAAATCTGCGGCAATCATTTCGAGAACACCCAGCACTTCACAGTCGTGCCCGCGCCGAAGCCGTTCGTGAGCACGGCGCTGTTGACGGCGGTGTTGGCCGACACCAGCTTGTGGCGGCGTGAATCGGCCAGCAGACCGCGCAGGATCTTGAGATCCGGCACTGCCTGACTGAACTGCGCAGCCCTGCCAGCGAACTGATTGAGATTGATTGCAATCCGGCTGGCATCGCGGCTGTGGTTGACCACGGCTTTGCCATTGCCAGTTGCCTCCAGATACTCGTAGACCTCCCAGAATTCATTCACCATCGGGTGGTCGGCGCTGATCGCCTTTTGCCGCTCGAAGGCCATGTCCAACAACGCATCGCGCGTGGCCTTGACCATCTCTTCCGGAAGCGTGATCACCAGGCGCAGGCAGTCCAGCAACGCAAGCATCTGCGCGTGGTTCTTGATCACTCGTTCTAGGCGCAGATCCGGCTTCTCGCGCAAACGCGCCTCGTAGAACTTCACCCGCTCGGCAAACTTGTCCAGGATCGCGCCTTCGCTGCGCACGGCCTTGATCAGGAAGTGGCTGAGCTCTTCGACCTGCAGCGCGTTGAGATTGTCGGCCGCAATGCGGCTTTCGGTGGTGACCTGTGGGCGCTTGAAGTGCAGCTTCACGATACGCGTGAGGATCGCTTCTGAGGCGTCAACCGCCGCGTTCTGGCTGATCACAATCGTGCCGCGAAACGGCGGCTCGTAGGTGTCGTTGCCGCCGTTACGCACGCCGCGCGTCGCCAGGGTGCCGCCACCGAAGAAATCCTTCAATTCGTCCCACTCGAAGGTCTTGGCGTGCGCCTTGTCTGGCTCACTGCGGTCGGCTTCCAGCAACACCACCGGCATGCCGGAAATCTGCCCCATGGCACGTGCACGGCCCGCCTTGGATGACTTGGCTGGGTCGAAGCCTTCGTAATCGGAACGGCCCAGCAGCTTCCATAGAAACGTGAGCAAGGTGGTCTTGCCGGCGCCCGCTTCACCGGTGGCTTCGAGGAACGGAAAGCTCTTGTGGCTGGCACGAATCTGCTCGGCAAACAGCGAGCCGAACCAGAACGTCATCGCGACCACGCCGTGCGTGCCGAAGCACTGCCACAGCCAGGGCAACCAATCCGTGCGGAACGCCTCCGGGTCACGCTGGATCTCCATGCGGATCGACTTCTGGGTGCTCTTCAGGCGCAGCTTCTTGAAGCTGAAATAGTCCTCTTCGTTGGCGGTGACCACCTCGCCATCGCGCACGGCGATATCGCCCAGCAGATAGGCGCGGTGTTCCTTGGAATAGCCAACAAAGTCGATGGCCTCGACGGTCTTGATGGCCTCGGTCTGGTCTTCAATCAGCCGGTCGAGCTGGTGGCCGCTGCCGGTGAACATTGCGCCCGCAGCCAGGCTGATCAGGCGCTTCTTGAACTCGCTGGCGCTGGAAATGTGGCCGCCTGTAAAGGTGCCTTTGACGCTGGGCGCATCGTGCGGGAAGTCGATGCGGAAGTAGTACCAGCTTTCGTCAGTGACTTCCTGGCGTTGGAAGTACAGCGCCTCGGGGTAGCAGTTGGCGATCTTGTTCACTGAGCAGGCGGCACGGCGGATCTTGGCGAGCTTGTCCGGGTCGATCTCGCCATCCTCATCCGGTTCCACGTCGCGCTGCAGCTTTTCAAAGCGCACCGCGTCGAACTCGAACCAATACAGGCGCGAGCGGTACTCCAGCCAGAACTCGGACGCTTGGTCGTGGTCATACATGAGCAAGCCCTTCTCGATCGCCGAGCGGGCCATCAGCAGGTCGCCCTGGTAACGCGCCTCGGCAACGGCCGCGTCCCATTGCTTGGCATGGTCGCTCGCGGCCTGCGCACGCAGATGCAGATCGTTCCAGTCGATCTTCTTGCCGGTGGCCGGCTGCTCGATCAGCGCCGCACGGCTCTTGAAGCCAAGCGCATCGGCGCGACGGGCGTGCTTGTGGGTGTAATCGCGGGCACCGGCCTCGTTATCCAGGCCCCACACCAGCGTTGGCAGGTTGCCGGCGCGTTGCTTTGCCAGCTGCCGCAGCGACTCGTCGGGGTAGGCATTGCATGACATGGCAGACACAGCACACACGCCGTATTGCAGCAGCGCGATCGCGTCGAAGATGCCCTCGACAATCCACACCTCGGCTGCGGTGGCCATCAACGCTGCAGCGGCAGGCGCACACCACCACATGCCGGCATAGCTCTGGCCTGGTGCGAAGCGCGCCTTCTGCTTGCCGAACCGGTGCGGCCGATCTATCAGGCGTTCCCACCAGCCGCCCTTGTCGAGCGCGAAACGCACCGTGGCGGTGGCTTCCTTGATCTTGATGGCGTAATAGGTTTCCTGCGTGTACAGACCACGCAGTGGCGCCAACGCAAAGCCGCGCGAGGACTGCAGATAGGCGTCGGCCGACGCCGTCGGCGAGGTCTGCGTGATCGGGTAACGCTTGGACCAATCGTCGAACAGGTCGTCGTAGAGATCCTTGACGTGCAATTCGTGGCCGCATTTGGCTTCGCGGCCGCACTTGACGACCCACGGTTTCGGCTCGAATGCGTAGAGCTCCTTCTTGCCGCAGGCGGGGCACTTGCCGCCGCGCATGTAACTGGTGCCGCTGCGATGCTTGAGCGCGTAGTCGCGCTCAAGCCGCTGCAGCACAAGTTGCCGTAGATCTTCCTGCATGGATCAACCGCCCTTGCGCACAGTGGAGCGCAGCGCCAATGCGGCCAGGCTCTTGCCGATCGGGCGTGGTGTGGTGATCACCTCATAGGCGCCACCCTGTGCCAGGTGCGCGTCGACCTGACGGCGGAGGGTGTCGGCCTGCTCGCGCTTCTTGTGAGGCGACACGTACTGCTGGCTGCTCTGCGATGGCGCATCGACAAAATGCGGCGCCTGTGCGGTGGCCCATCCGTTGCTCTGGCTCATGCGCTGATCTCCCGCGCCACGCTGCCGTAGTCCAGCAGTTCCATCGCCGCATCGGTTGCCAGCACGTGCATCGAGTGCGTGCGGCTGCTGGTGAGCATGCCGCGCACCATCAGTTGCGCCACGGTGGCGGTGTCGTAGGTGCGCCCGGTCTCGCGCTCATGGTGATGGCGCGGTGCGTATTCGGTACCGATTTTCGCCAGCCCACCGCAACGAACGGCGGATTGCAGGCACAACTGTTGAGCGGACGTAAAGTCCGCAAGCTCGATCTTGCTCATCATCAAAGCCCCCTGAAGGCTGAAAAACTACGGTGCTACGGTATCCAGAAGGTCCATCTGCGCAGCGTTGGCTGCGTCGCGGTACGCCTTCAATGCAAGTGCTCGGAGGTAGCCTGGTGTCGGTGGCAAATCGCTGTGTGCGTTTGGGATGCCGCTGGGGCTGCACAAGCCGGTCAGTTCGGTGTGGCCGGTGTAGCTGGCACCGCAGACCGGGTTGTCGCAGACGTACACGTCATTGCGTAGAAAGCGATGCGTGAGGTAGCTGCTGCGCTTGTGAAGTGACGACCCGCAGCCCTCGCAGATGAAGACTGCTTTGCGTCGTGGGAGAGCGGCTGACATGTGCGTTACTTCTGCGAAGCTTTAGGGATTTCTATGGCAGAATCTGGGCGCGGTTTCAGCCCGAGGGCTACTGCGGCGCTGTGTGTTTTGCCGTAGTTGCCGCGTGTCCTCCCTCGCAAAAGATCTGCCACGACATCACGGCTAATGCCATGGCTTCGGGCGAACTGGGAGACGGTGACGCCGTTGTCGCGCAACCATGACTTAGCTTGGTCAGGTGTGCGCAGGGAGGATGACTTGTTGGATGTTTTCATGACGGAAGCTTGGTAGGCATTCCGGAATGATAGGGAAGTAAACTGCACCTTTCAAGGGGTAAATTGTGTCGGTCGGAAGTCGATTGAAGGATGAGCGCAAACGTATCGGTCTGACGCAGACCGAATTGGCGGAGCGTTGCGGGTTGACAAAGCGTTCCCAGGTCAACATCGAAAAGGACGAGCACGTGCCGGGCGGAACCTATTTAGCCGCCGCGAGCGAAGTGGGCATTGATGTGCTGTATGTCCTCACTGGTCAGCGCCATGGTATGAGCACGGAAGAGGTGCAGTTGGTGTCCGCTTACCGCCTTGCGCCGCCGGAAGTGCGCCTCGCCGTTGCTGCTGCTTTAGGAGCGACAGCCAGGGCTGCTGGACGAGCAAAGTTTGTGATGCACCAATCAGAGGTAGGTCAGGTCCTGTCCGGGGGCGAAATATCCCAGCCCAATCTGACGATAAACGTCGGTGGCGGACGTAAAAAAAATCGGACGTGATGCAATTGGTGGTCGGACAGCTGCTCATCGGCCGGGCGATCCATATCGGCACAAAATTGGCGGTCTGAAGTGCTCGTGGCACGAGATGAGGCCGACGCCTCAATTGATTTCTAGCCTGTTGACACACGTCGAAGGCGTCTTCAAGAAGAGAGAGAAAAAATGCGAGACCACAACGAGCGAATGGACGTTAAGAAATCTGAAATCGGCCAGCTTATCCAGACTGCAAACATCGAAAATCAACAGATCAATTACGGTCAAGCAACGCCGAGTCCATCGCTTGAAGAGCTGGAAATTGAGCAGTTGGTTGTCAATGAGGTTTTGAAGAAGGCACGCTTCTGGGATGGGTTGTACACAATCACCTGGGGTGTGGGGTCTATGCTCGTATGGATGAAGCTTCAGGGAATTTCCCCATCTTCAGTGATGGGTGAACAGATTGCTTATCTTGCTCTCTGGATCGCAGTTCCAATCACAATCAGGCTTCTAATGCCGGTCGGTTTCCGCCAGAAATATGCGCAAGCTCGCGCCACGATCAAGTCGGAAAAGAAAAGGCAGATGGAATTGGCGATTCAGATTGAAAGACTGAAAGTGCGCAGAAAGTTCGAGGCAGGGTGATAAAAAAAGCCGCCGGTCTACAACCGGCGGCTTTTGTTGAGGTGTCGGTGCCTCACTCCATGTGATCGAGCCGTCGCCGTCCTGGCAACGCGAGATGACCGGACATCCTTAGATCGAACGCTATAACGATCGAATAGCGTTGGCTGTCAGATAAACCCTACACGCGGTGTAGGGATTGCACTTGATTTGCATCAAGTGTGCGCTGCGTTTTATTTGAGATAATTGTCTCGATGAGCTGTTGAACTGCGTGGCTGCCCAGCGGCCCGATTCGGTGAGACGCCCCTAAATTCTGGAGAGACACATGGATGATGCAATGGTTCGCCTGTCGGGCGAATACGTGTTGACTGCACACGTTGTTTGGCTCGGCGATGAATGCTGCGCAGAAATTCTTGTCTCCAAGAGCGGTGGCATCACGTTACGGCAGCACAGATTGCCAGTCACCGGATTCACTTCATACGCCGAGGCGACCTCCTACGCGCTGAGCCAAATGCGCAAATGCAGAGTCTCGGGCGACGGCACGCTATTGATGCCGGTAGCCGCTGAAAACCAGCTGTTGCAGTAGAGAAGATGAAAGCGTCAGACGACGCTTTCCAACTCAAGCGACGTTGTGAACCCGTTACCACCGAGAGCATGTGTGGCTTTTGCAACCAGCCAGCGCTGTGCGTCAACTTGCGGCTTGAAGCCGCTGACAGCCACGCTTTGTTCCGGTGAGATCTCTGCTCTGCCAATGGCGAGCACATAGTCGAATTTCGCCATGCCGCGTTTGACGCGCTCCAGTTCTGCATGCGCATGCTGGCGTGCCGTTGCCTCATCGGCATACGACTCGCGCAGACGTTTTGCGTTGTCGTCCGTGCCCACCAGCACCGACTGCCGCCGCGCCTTGCCCTTGTCCACCCAGTAGGCGCGCACGCCAGTGTAGGCATCGCGGTCGGCTACCGAGTAGCGGTGCTGGTCACCATCGCGCCGCGTCAGCGTGACGGTCGGCAGTGGTTTGCCCGTTGCTGTGGTGCCGGCGCCGATCGGGGCAAACAGCAGCGCACCGGCTTTGATTGTCGCCACCGCGTTAAAGCGTTGCCCCAAGCTGGTGAGCAGGTTCATGTCGCTCTCGTTGGCCTGGTCGAGGTGCGGCAACTTGATACGCGCCAGTGCATCGGCGACGCGCGGCATCAGTGCATGCTCGCCAGCCAGCGTGTTCAGCACCGCGCCCAGCGTGGTGTTGTGCCAACTGCGCTCGCGCCGCGTGCGCATGTCAGTGGTGAGGTCTGCACTGCGCGCGCGCACCGTGATGATGTCCGGCGCGCCGCTGTACTCCACCTCGTCCACGATGAAGGTGCCTTTCTCGACCAGGCCGGTGGCTTTCCAGCCCAGCGCCACAGCCAGGCGCACTCCGCGTTTGGGCAGCGCCATCTTGCCGTCGTGGTCGTGGATGCGCAGATCCAGCTGGTCGGCTTCGCCGCCACGGCATTCGGTGAGTGTGAGATCGAGCAAGCGTGGCGCGATGCGCTCGGTGAGGTCCGTGCCATCGAGCACAACGCGCCACTGCGGAATCGGGTAGCTCATGCAGCGGTCGCCTCGGGCGCGACGTCGTCGGTGCGGCGCAGGCTCAGTTGGAACTCGACTCGGCGCGGCGTGCCATCCGGAAAGAACAGCAATGCCGTCTCGTTGACCGCCAGCAACACATACGGCCCATACACCCAGCCCGTGCCATCGACCAGCGGCAGCGGCTCACCGGCTGCTGCGAGTCTGCGCAGCGTGGTCAGTGATCCACGTGAGCCGGTCAGGTCCGGCGCGATCAGGCCTGATAGCTCGATCGTTTCATCGCCTGGACCCAGGAACTGGCTGGCCGCTCGCGCGCCGACACGCTCGCTGGTGGGGTGGCGCCAACTCATCTGCCGCTGCAGCTGCAGATAGGCGGCGCTATCGAGGGCAAACACAAACGTGCCGTAGGACATCATCATCGGGTGGATCCTCAGTCGTCGCGCAAGCTGGAGCGGCGAGTGGCCGCTGTACGCCGGTCGCGCTCTTCGATCTGGCGGGCGACTTCGCGTGCCAGTGCAGTCGCATCCATGCCCGGTGCGGCATGGACATGGATGACGTAGCTGTTGCCGCCTGCAGGCGCGCTGGCGGCGCGCGTAGGCGCCGACAGCGGCGCCCGGCTATCGATCGCCGCCACAGGTGCTGTGGCCGTCGCCAGGGCCAGGCCGGCGCCCACCGCACGCATCCGGTTGCCAAGCGCCATGACGGCCTGCACCGGCGCGCCCTGGCCGCGCTGCAGTCCCACGGTGAGGCCCTGCATGGTGAAGTCGCCCAGCTGGGCGAACACGCGTGAGGGGCTGTGGATGCCCAGCAGGCCCTTGAAGCGATCGACCACGCCGGTGCCGACGCTGGCGATCGCATTGCTGGCGGCGCCGAGCTTGGAGCGGATGCCCTGGACAAGGCCGCTGATCATGTCGGCGCCGGCCTGCAGCATCCGGGCCGGCCAGTTGGCCAGCTGCAGGTTGATGCCGGCCCACAGCTGCAGCAGCCCTTGGCGAATGCGATCGCCGTTACCGGTGAACACGCCCACGATCAGCGACCAGGCGCCCTGGACCGTTTGCCATACGCCGCCGAGGATTTGCTTGATCACCGGCAGGACGAATGCGAACGGCTGGAGCAAGCCGCTGATCATGTCGGCGCCGGCCTGCAGCATCCGGGCCGGCCAGTTGGCCAGCTGCAGGTTGATGCCGGCCCACAGCTGCAGCAGCCCTTGGCGAATGCGATCGCCGTTACCGGTGAACACCCCCACGATCAGCGACCAGGTGCCCTGGACCGTTTGCCACACGCCGCCCAGGATCTGCCTGATCACCGGCAGGACGAACGCGAACGGCTGGAGCAAGCCGCTGATCATGTCCGCCCCGGCCTGCAGCATCCGGGCCGGCCAGTTGGCCAGCTGTAGGTTGATGCCGGCCCACAGCTGCAGCAGCCCTTGGCGGATGCGATCGCCGTTGCCGGTGAACACGCCCACGATCAGCGACCACGTGCCCTGGACGGTTTGCCACACGCCGCCGAGGATCTGCTTGATGACCGGCAGCACGAACACAAACGCCTGCACCAGCCAGCCGATCGCCTTGACGGCCAGCTGCAGCTGGGTGACCAGCACCGCGCCAATGATCTGCCCGAAGCCGCGACCGGCCTGCGTTGCACCGTGTAACTGCGCGGTGGTGGCCTCGAACGGCGTCAGCAGCTGCTTGACCCACGCCCAGGCCTGGCCCATCGCAGCGGCCACGGTGTCCCACACCGGCGCCAGTGGCGCGAGCGCCGCCTGCAGCTCTGCCAGCACCGGCGCGGCCACATCGACGATGCCTTGCCACACACCGATGGCGAACGCCTTGATCGGCCCCCAGTACTTCCACACCAGTAGCGCCACCGCCGCGACGGCCGCACCGATCGCCAGGACTGGCAGGCTGACGCCGCCGAGCAGCGGCAGCAGCAGGCGCGCGCCATTGGCGAGCATGGGCAGCACGCGGCCGCCGAACGCCAGCCCCTGCCGCAGCAGCGCACCAAAGCCACCACCGCCCGACAGCAGCGCCACGGCGCCGTGGATCTGCGAGAACGCCATTGCGGCCACGCCGCCAGCGACCAATAGCCCGCCTAGGATGGTCAGCAATGCCGCGCCGCCGATTGCGACCTTGGCGATTGCACCCACCAGCACCGGATTGGCGCGGATCCACGTCGTGACCTGGCCGACTACGGCAGCCGTGCGCTCGGTCAGTTGCTTGAACTGCGGCAGCAGGGTCTGGCCGATCGATTGCGACACCACCACGGCGGTGTTCTTCAGCAACTGCAGCGAGTTGGCCGAGGTGGCCACCCGCGATGCGTACTCGGCCGACATCGAGCCGCCGTAGCGCTGCGCATCGGCGACCTTGGCGAAGTTGCCCTGCAGCAGCTCCAGATTGGTCAGCAGTGGCGCGATTGCACCGATCGACTCGCGTCCGAACAGCTGCGTCATGGTCGCGGCCTGCTCGGCCTTGGGCAGTGCGCGCAGCTTCTGCAGCACCGACATGATCGCCCCGCCTGCGTCCTTCTGCATAACCTCGGCCATGGTGGTGGCCTTGATGCCCAGCTTGTCGAAGGCCTCGCGCTGGCTCTTGGTGGCCGACTCGCCCGAGGCCAGCGTGAGCAGCATGTTCTTGATGCCGGTGGCCGAGACTTCCGACTCGATGCCCATGCCGGCAACGGTGGCGCCCAGCGCGGCCAGCGGCCCGCTCTGAAGGCCGGCGACCTCGCCCAGGGCACCAATGCGGTTCACCACCGCGCTGATCTTGTTGACGCTGGCAGGGCCGGTGTTGCCGAGGTAGTTGATCTTGTCGGCCAGCACGACGACTTCGGCCTGGCCCATGCGAAACGCCGTGCGCCAGGTCGCCATGGTCTGGCCGGCGTCCTCGGCGCTGCTGTCGAAGGCCACGCCCATCTTCGCAGCGTCCTCGGCGAAGCGGACCAGCTCCTGGCGCGGGATGGCCGCCTGGCCGGCGGCCGCCACGATCTTGGCAATCTCGGCCGGCAGCATGGGCAGGCGCATGGAGAGGTTCTCGACATCACGCCCCATCTGCAAGAACTGCTGCGGCGTCTTGAAGTCCACGACCTTGCGCACGTCGGCCATGGCCGACTCGAATTCCATCGCATCGCTGATCGGCAGCGCGGTGGCACCCAGTGCGCGCTGGCCGGCGAACGCCATGCCGGCGCCGTAGGCGCTCGCCTGCAGGCCAGCGCTCTGGATCCGGGCGCTGCGACGTTGCGCGGCATCGATCGCCGCCAGGCGCTGCTGCTGGGCGCGCATGGCGGTGTTGGTGCTCTCGATCTCAGTGCGCAGGCGCCGCTCGTGCGTGACCAGCTCGCGCGTGCTGATTCCGGCCGTCTCCAGACGACCACGCAGGCGCTGCAGGCCGGCCTCCTGCGCGCCGTGTGCGGTCTTGAGTTCGCGTGCGGTGCGCACGGCGCGTTCGAACTCAGCATTCATGGCAGCGGTGGGCGTGCCGGTCGCCTTGATCTGTTGGGCGAGCGTGCGCACCGATTGGCGCTGCGCATCGAGCGCGGTCTTGGCACGCTGTGCCAACGCCACCTGTTCGCGATACGCGCCGATGTCGCGGTGCTGGCTGTTGAGCTGACGCAGCGCGTCGCGCTGATTGCGCAATGCGGTGGCAACGCCACGGCTGCCATTGAGCACGCGGCGGAACGGGCCGGTGGCGCGATCGACAGCGGCCAGGATGACCTGCAGGCGCAGATTGTCGGAGGCCGCCATTTAGGCGGCCTCGTGGTTCGGGTGGGGCATCATTCGGCTCCGCTTCGCAGGCGGGCACGCTCGCGCCACGCCGTGAGTTCGTGCAGCGACCAGCCGTCCATTTCAGACGGCGGCCAATGGAAGATGGCCGCGATATCGGCCATCGCATCCTCTACGCAGTTGGGAAGTCCGTCTCCCTCATCGCCTTCGGCAAGAAAAAAACCACGGCCTCCTGGCCGACCGCCACCAAGTCGGCCGGATCCATCGCGTTGACGTCTGCGGTGGTCAGTGCGGGCGAAGAGATGCGCGGCAACAGTGTCGCCAACGCGGTGACATCCATCTGCAGCAGATCCGCGAGCTTGAGGCCACGCAGTTCGCCGGCGCCGGGCTTGCGCACCTTGAGCTCGGTGATGGTCTGTTCGCCACGCACGATCGGCTGGTCGAGAGGAATGGCTGGGGAAAAGGTCGGGGTCATCGGAAGGTCTCAGGGCTGAGGCCTGGCGGCGCCAGGCCGAAAGGGTCAGGCGCCGATGGCGCGGCGATGCGGGGCGAGCAGATCCACGCCGTTGACGATCTCAATCATGTTCATCAGATCGATCTCGATCACGGTGGAGCCGTTGATCATCAGCTTGTAATAGCTGGCGGAGGTCTTGACGGAGAACTCGGTGTCGTCGCCGGACTTACCGGTACCGGGATCAATCTCTTTGTGACGGCCGCGCACCACAAATTCGACGGCATCCACCGCGCCGCTGTCGTCGCGCTGGTAGGCGCCGGCAAAGCGCAGCTGCACGGCGTTGTGCGTGGTGGCGCCGTACTGATTCAGCACGCTGCGCATCATGCCGCCGCATTTCCATTCGAGCTCGATCTTCTCCTGGCCGAAGTCGATGTCGACCGGGCCATTCATACCGCCCCCGCGATACTCCTCCATCTTGCGGGACAGCGTGGGCAGCTTCACTTCGACCACCTGGCCGAGATAGCTCTCACCGTTATTGAACAGGTTGAGCGCTTTGAGTTTCTTGGGCAAAGCCATGGGTTTCTCCGGGAATCTAAGGCGGGTGCGTTACGCGTTGACGCGTTCGGCGAAGTCGGCCAGGTAGCTGGTGGTGATCTTCTGGTACAGCTGCAGGTTTTCCAGCGGCGGTACTGGCGTGTAGTCGTAGTCGATGCGCAGCGCGCCATCGGCGAGCGTGGTGGCGCTGTTGACGGTGCCGTCGAACCAAGCGGTGGCATCGATCAGGTAGCCGGACGCTTTCAGGTCGCGGAACTTGGCGTTGATGTCTTCGACGATGTCTTTGACCAGCGAGGGATGCATCGGCTTGTCGACGTAGAACGCCACGCCCTCGGCGATGGTGTCGGCCAGGACCTGGGCGGTACGCGTGGCCGTCTCGAAGGCAAACATGTTGTCCTCCGCGCACGTGCGCGAACCCCAGAAGCGTTGCCCGTTGAAGTTGACCAACGTGGTGATATCGCCCTCGTTGAGCAAACCCGCATCGGTGGCCGGATCCTGCAGATCCCAGTGCACGTCCTCGGAAATGCCGGTGACTCCTGCCACGGGCACATTGGATAGGCTCTTGTGCCAGCCTTGTTCGGTGTCAATCTTGGCGCGCAGGCCGAGCGCACGTGCAGTGGCATACGCCGCTGTCGTGGTGCTGGTAGCGGTGTCGAAGGCCATGAAGTCGGGCCAGATCAGCATCAACTCGCGATCCCCGAACTTTCCACGGTAGGTGATGGCCTCAGCTACGGTTTCGGCGACTGGCCGCACATAGGCCATGGCGCGCAGCTTCTTGGCGATGGTCGCCAGCGCCTTGGCCACCGGTAGCGTGTCCAGGCCCGGCGCGCCCAGGATGCGCGGACGCACGCCCAACTGTGCTTGCGCCGCGAGCAGCGCATACAGGCCGGTATAGCCGCTGGACTTGGCCTCGCCGATGACGTTGGACGAGGTCTTGTCCGCGTCTTCGCCTTCGGCCACACGCACGACCACGGTCACCGGATTGGTCTGGTCGGCGATGCCCCGCAGGGAGTCGCGCAAGGTGCCTTTGGTGCCGGCACTGGTAATGGCACTCAGCACGTCGGTGACCAGCACGGCCTTGTCGAGCGGAAAGATCTTCTCGTCCGCATCGGACGCCGTAGCGACCAGGCCGACAATGGCAGTGGAGACGGTGCGGATGACGCGCGCACCTGCGCTGACTTCGATGACGCGAACGCCGTGGTGGTAGACAGTAGACATAGGTTCCTCGATCAGGACGAGCGGAAGCGGAGCGGGATGGTCATGCGCGAGCGCGCATTGGCGGGAGCAACGTCGGTGCGTTCGCCCTCAATCGTCAGCACGAAGCTGCCAGGCGTATCGCCGATGACCAGGGTGACGCGGGTCAGGCGCAGGCGCGGCTCCCAGCGCATCAACGCGGTGGCGGTGGCGCCGTAGAGCAGCGTGCGGGTGGCGCCGTTGAACGGCTGGTCGATCAGCTCGGGCAGCAGCGAGCCAAAATCGCGGCGCTGCTCGCGCGTGCCGATGGGGGTGGTGAGGACGCAGGCGATCGATTGGGCCAGGTGCTGCTCGCCCTCGATCACACGGCCGGTGGTGGCATCAACGCCGATCACTGCGGGCCACCGCTCAGTGCGCTGCCGGCGGTCACGCCGGTGGTCTTGTGGTTCTTGAGGCTGATCCCGCCGCCGATGACATCAGTGGTCGCCTTCGCGGTGCCGGTGATGGTCGCATCACCGTTGAGCATCGTCTTGCCGTTGACGGTCAGCGGGCCATTGAGCGTGATGCCGCCATTGGCGGTAATGGACGCGGTACCGCCGCTGGGCAGCGTGGCCTGCAGCGCATGCGCCTCGGTGTCGTAGTGGATCTGCGCGCCATCGGCAAAGCGCAGCACGTGGAGCGTGTCGGACGCGGCAGGCGCTGCGAATTGGTCGGAGTACAGGCCGCGTAGCACCAGGCCATCGGCCAGGTCGCCGGCCGGCGACAGCACCACGACTTGTTCGCCGATCGGCGGTGCCGACCAGATAATGGTGGTGCCGGCCAGTGTGACCACCCAAGGCAGATAGTCGGTCAGCATCTCGCCGACCTGTACACGGCATCGCGCGGTGGCGAGATTCACCTCGGCGACGGTGCCGAGGCGAATGGCGTTACTCAGTGCGGAGGATGCGTTGCCCATGCAGTCATGGTCGTCGCGCGCGTGCAGGATGACACTGCAGTTGTGCTGTAGCTGCGTGATCTACGCAGCGCACCGGTGCTACAAATTCGCAGGCGGTTCCGGTGCGATCACTTCGCGCTGGGTGAACTGCGCGTCGAAGTAGTACAGCCCGTCACCGCGATTGAAGTACATGCCAGGCTCGCACACGGTCTTGTCCTGGAGTGTGCGGAACTCGAAACCGTCAATGGTGAAGGCGCTATCGGAAACGATGATGTTGACCACCACGTCGGTCCCGGTTTGAATCATTGCGTAACGTCCAATCGTCATCTCAGCACCACTCGATGAAAACAAAGCCGGGGCACCCGGTGGAACCATCCTTGCCAAACGTGCTTGCCGTGGAGCCATTGGACACGCCGCCCCCACCGCCACCGCCAGCACCAAAGCCATAGCCTTTACGACTGGCCGATGTCGTTTCTCCTGCACTACGCCCGCCCGGCCCGCCGCCGCCGAATGCACAGGAGCCACCGGTACCTGCCGGTCCATAGGGTGCGTTGACTGAGATCGATGCCGAATCGCCGCCGGCTGGGTAGCCGTCTCCACCGGTTGCACCGCCGACCTGCGTTGCACCAACGAGACCGCCGCCGCCACCCTGACCCGCAGCCAGGGTGATGAGATTGCCGATGACGGTTGCTCCGCCTGCACTGCCGGCTACGCCGTTTGTCCCGTCCGTCCTTGAGCCTGCACCAGCGGATCCACCGGCACCAATGACGATCGGGACACTGGCGCCAGGCACAACCGCGAAGCGCACGCGCTGAATCGATTGCCCAGCGCCGCCACCGCCACCACCGGTCGCGGTGTAACTCGCTGACCCAAGGACTTTCTCGGCCCGCGTTGCACCGCCACCACCGCCGCCACCGCCGGCACAAGCACTGACGTAAACCGCCGTTACCCCTGCCGGAACAACGAAGGTTCCGGATGCCTCAAAGCGCGCACGGCCACTGCGGCTGTCGATCGCTGCTTTCAAAGCGTCGGGTGTGACGGCACGTTGCGCATCTGTGCCTGCAACGGTCTCTGCGCGCGTGGCAAGTTCGACGATGCCTTCCTTCTCGGTGGTCGCGGCCGGGTTGGTGAAGTTGGCATTGCCAAACGTCACCGAAGACACCGTGACCCCAGAAAACAGGATGTCGGCGGACATCAGCAGATCCGAGGCGGCGGCCTTCTCCATGATCAGCTCGGGCTGGGAATAGCTGCCCAGTAGCGTGCCGTTTTCCAAGTACAGCCCAAAGCCGCGAACCTCATAGGTTGCCCGGCTCGTGTCGCTGACAGTGACGTGGATGGTGGTGGACGACGTGGTGCCGCCCGAGATGCTGGAGAGCGTCAGGTGCTGGCCTGGGACTGTCTTCAGGTCTTCCGTTGCAGCGAATGCGGCCGCAGTGAAACCGATGCTGGACACCTTGACGGCATTGGTGCCGTTCTTCTCGGCGTTGATCAGCGCTGCACGACCAGCGGTGGTGAGAACCAGTTGTAATGCCATGGCTTGTCCCTGCGCCGTCATCGACAGACGGCGGTAGTTGATGATGCGAATACCGGTGGCCAGCGTGACGTTGCCGGTGGCCTGCAGCCCCTGCACGAAGCCGAAGTGCGAGCGAACGGGCTTGGTGCGCTCAACCTCGGCGATGACCTCATCGACAAATCGAGCGCTCGCAGCCCGCCCATCGGATCCATTGAGCGTGAGCGTCAGCTCGAAGGTATGCGGCTGGCCGCGTGGCTGCTGCTGCCACCACTCGCGGATGGTCACCGCACCCCCGAACGAGGCAACCACCATGCGGACGCTGTTGGCTGTGCCCTTGCGGCGCTGGATCGCCATGGCGCTGCGTAAGCGCGAGCGCTTGACCGCATCGCTCCAGTCGGCCTTCCAGTCGTCAACCGAGAGCGTCCACGCCAGCCACGGCAGATGGCCGGCTGGGCACGTGTCCGGATTCCACAGGTCTGGATATGGCAACGGGATCGCTTCCAGGCGCGCCGCAACGGCGGCCAGGGCGCGCTCCATCGGCGTGGCATTGGGCGGCAGCGGGGAGTTACTCATCGATGCCGGCGTGCACGATGTCGATCGCGGTGCAGTACGCAGCCTGCGTGCGGCTGATCCGAATGTCGGCTGCCGGCGAGTCCAGCTCCACGCGCTGCACGCCATCTGCGAATAGCTTTGCCTTGATGGCCGACTCGGGTACGTCGCGACCGATGCGGTGCGCCTCGTCCAGATACGCCTGCAGGCTGCGCATCGCCTCGCGCATGACCACCGCCGAGTCGGGGCCAGCATAGGTGTAGACGCGCCCACGAATGGCATACGGGACGATCTGGGCACTCTGGACCGTGACATTGTCGGTCAGCGGGCGCACGTCATCGTTGATGAGAATCGCCGCTACATCGTCCAGCAATGCCTGGGGAGCCGTGCCATCGCCGGTGCGCGATTGAACCGTGACCAGCACTTGCCCAGGCGCGGGGCTAGTCGCGCTGGCATCCATGACATCGGCTGCGGCACTGAGCGCGTGATAGATGTACGCGCCCTCGGGGCCGGCAACGCTGAAGCCCTCGGGCGCTAGCTGGATGCGGCGGCGGAAGTCGACGTCCGATTCGTAGCTCGGCGCAATGCCGTTCTCGGTTTGTCCCGGATCGAGCACCAGGCGCGCGACGCCGAACAGTGCGCCCAGGTTATCGAGGTTGGTGCCGGTGGCGAAGGCCAGCATGGTCTGCTGGGCCTTGTCGTTGGCGCGCTGGCGGATCAGTAGCTCGCGGGCTGCGAACAGCTGCAGGATCTTGTAGACCGGATCCGACTCAGTGAGTGCGGAGAACTCCGGAAGCAGCTTGCGAAATTGGGCAAGCGCTTCGGCGAAAATCGTCTCGAAGTCCAGCGCTTCGATTAGATCTGGTGCTTGTAGCTTTGAGAGATCGACAGCAGTAAAGGAAGCCATATTAGGTCCACGTACGAAGCTATATTCTTCGTGCATGGACCTGAGCGATCCAGAGCGTTTCTATGTAGATCGACTTTTTACGGAACTACACCGTTTTGAATTTGGAGAATCTTTCCTGATCAGTCTGATCCTCAATTGCCAGTGGCAGCTTTTAAGCTGCGCCGCAAAGCGGCGCCGTTTGAATGAATTATTCGGCTGCAATGCAACTATGCGAGCAGCCGTAGTTCAGCCCTACCTTCAACGGAGCAGGACGGGCATGTGAGTATGACTCCGCCGATGTAAGGAGAAAACCCGCCCTCACCATCCTGGCGGGCCGTCCAATTGTATGTGCAGCCTTTGCAGGTAACGCTCAACGATTTAAGCCCTCCTTTGGTCGGGGGCGGACGCATGCGATTACCAGTGATCTTGCGCGATTCAATGTAGCTCCAGATCGCGTCATCAATAATGAAGTTATCCGTTTCAACAGTCATGAATTTCTCCTTGCAGCCTAACGGCCTGAGTTCATCCGCCGTCGGAGGTAGCCGGCTGCGACGAATTATAGATCGCAAACGGCTCACGTAATTACAAGTCCAATCCAGTCAGCAGACATGCACAAAAACATTCCGAGCGGAAAGTGTATAAATTTTGCGCGATTGAACTCCCGATATTGCACAACCATCTCGGGGATTGGCTCTTTTTTAGCATCGTAGTACTCGTAGGACCCGAAGGTAATTGATGGATCGGGCGAGTCTGCTGGAACTATTCCCATCGTTGCGAATGTAGGGTGCTCGCTAAATCTCGTCTCAAACGGGAAAAGCGCAACGGCGAAAACCGCAAAGCCAATGGCAGCCTTTAAAAATCCTTCCTCTTTCAATATGTACGCTGCAAACATGCCCGTACCTAAAAAGATGAGGATGAGTGCCCAAAGAGTGCGGTTGCTCGCTCGCGACTCTACGTTGGCAAGTCGGTCTAGCCAACGAGTAAGTCTGGACGGCTGCTTCATGCTCGAGATCTCCTTGAGTTTGCCGAGCGTTTAACGAATGTTCGAGGTCAAAATAGGAAATAAGCCCGATGTCTAAATCGGAGCTTTTTGCCCCGTCTTCCAGGATATCCAGTACCACTTCTGCTTTGCCCCGATCACGATGCCTAATCCAAGTCCGTAAACGTGCAGCATCCTATTTGCGATTTGGATTGAGACGCCACCTTAGCAGTCTGGTTGAACGCCCTCAACGGCTGCGCATGGTCGAGTTTGTTAGTGGGCGTGATTGATAGCCTTGGTCTAGGCTAAGTGGTTCAAGAGGTGGTCGCGTATGAGCTGCCTGTCTTCTGCGGAAAGACCCAGCAGCACACGCTTCTCGTAACGCGCCCTTGGACCACCAGGCCGCACGCGCTCGGACAAGCCGTCTTGATGCACGCGGGCAATGCGCGACACGCGGCCCACAAAGCCCACGCTCACTGCGTTGGGGCTTGCACTGACCTTGAAGAACTTGGCTTGCCGAAGCTTTGCAAACATCGTTGCGCGTTTGACGCGCCCGGACTTCTGGCGCAGCTGCTGCTTGCGTGGTGCGTACGGCGTGCCATCGGGCGCTTGCTGCTTGCCGATACGCAGGCTCTGTGAGCGCCTCAGTTCGGTTCCGATCTTGCGCGCCAGCGTGCGGCGTTCACCGGGCTGCAGACGCGCCAACAACGGCGCGGCCCAGTTCTCCAGCGCGGTCAGCTCATCCATGTCGTATCGATCACCGGCTCGGGCGCATGCGTCATGTCATACCCGCCGCCGTCCTTCGCCGTCACCACCACGCGTTCGGTCAGCGGCAACTTGATCGACAGATCCACGGCGTCGTTGGCGAGGATGTCGGCCTCGAAGGCGATGTCGCCACGGCGTGACGGATTGGAAAGCAACTCGGACTGATTGACCTGCACCCATTCCAGCAGCGGCAGCATCACGCTATCCGGGTGGCCGGCGTAGTCGGTCAAGATCAGATTGAGCGTGTACTGATATTCGAACGACAGCCCCGGCTGGAACGTACTGACCAGGCTACCGGCGTCGATAAACACCAGCAGCCGGTCGGCATCGCGTGCCAGGTCCGGCAAGGCCGCAACCAGATGCGCGCGCAGGCTGGCGGGCTTGATCACGGCTCCGGCTCCGGCAAGTGCAGATCGATCCAGTCCTGCAGCGCGCTCAGTTGCGCGGCGGTGGCGTGGCAGCTGGTGTAGTTGTCGGCGACGGTACCGGTAATGCCAGAGAGCGTAATGCCGGCGGCCGGCGCATCAGGATCTCCGGTGGGCGGCCCGGCAGGGTTGCCCGAGGCGGCGGCGTCATGCAGCCGCACAAAGCCAGCAGGGATAGCGCAAGCAGCGTCTGCTTTCTGGGTGACATAGATCGGGATCTCGCGGGTGATGGTGGCGCCGGCTTCGCGCACGATCTGCACGCGGTCGACGTACTGGGTGACGACAGTGGTGGACGCCTTCGCGCTGTTGCGCTCGGCCTCAGCCTGGCGCTTGGCCTCCAGCGCGGCGTCGCGGTCCTTCTGAGCGGCGCTGACGCGATGCTCTTGCCACACGCAGCCACCGACTAGCATTGCAATCAGCGCCAGCAGGATGATCAGGCGCGTGACCATCAGCTGACGCCCAGGATCTGCAGGGCGCGCTGCGTGCGCGTGACGCGATCGCTGTGGCCCTCGGGCAAGCGCTTGGCGCGCACGTTGCCCAAGTTGATCTTGCGGCCCAGGCCAAGCACATCACCTGCATCGGCCAGCGCATTGAGGCCGTTGTCTTGCCAGTACGCCGCTGCACCCAATGCGCTGGGTTCGACCTGCAGCAGCAGATCCGGCTGCTCTTCCACCGGCAAGCCGATCAGCACACCGATGCGGCGGTAGTTGCCACGGAACGTGTGCTGCATCGGGCCACGGCCCCTGTAGCGATGACCATCGCCGCTGGCGGCGTCGCCGTTGCCCAACCGGTCGGCGTAGACGAAGTTGGCCAGGCCGACCGGATTGCGCAAGAACTTGGGCGCCTGGGCCGGCGTGACACGTGCGCCAAACACTTCCAACAGCCGAGCGCTGGTGGTGTAGGTCAGCCCTTCTTCCATGCGCGACAGGCTCAGGCTTTCGTGGCCGACCTGGCCGAGCCAGTGCGCGGCGCGGCGCTTGTTGGTGATGCCAAAGCGGTTGGCGGCGGCGAGCAGTGGGCCGTGCCAGCGCTGTGCGCGTTGCGCCGAGCACTGCATGATCGAGGCGAGCTGGGTATCGGTGAACATCAATCGACCTTCAGGATGCGCGCCACATTGCCCTGGGCGCGGTAGGTGAGTACCGCCAGCACGATCAACGTGCCAAGGTGCCAAAGACTGACTTGCGAGCCGGCGCCGGCCAGCAGGATGTGCAGTGCCTGGCCGCCGGTGCTGGCGATCAGCAACCACGCGCACCAGCCCGCGCCGCGTCGATGGCGCGCATCGACCGGGCGGTGGTAGGTAAGCAGGCGGACGCAGATGGCGAGCGAGGCCATCAACGTCAGGACGGTGACCAGGCTATGCACTGGGCGGACCTCCACGACGTAGGAAGGAAAAGTCAAAGGACTTGCTCTTTTCGATCAGGCCCAGCGTGACGGTGATCGCGCACGCCGCGCTGGCGAAGGCGGCCACGCCGCTGGACTTGATCGGCAACCAGCGCAGGATTTCCGGCGCCAGCTGGTAGCCGGCGATCACGCTCACCGGGAAATAGATCAGCCGCGCTAGCAGCGGTTGCTTGGCGGCGGACACCACGAACAACGCGCCGCCGGCGAAGGCGCCGATCAGCGCATCGCCGTCGATGCCAGGCAGCACGGAGGCAAGGCCCACACCGGTGGCGATCAAAAAGCCGCTCGATACGGAGGTGGGTTCGGTCATCAGATCAGTCCCATAGCTGCACAAGCGGCGTCATCGCCGCTGTGGTGGTGGTTACCTCGGGCAACTCCACTGGCGTGCCATGCGGCAGCACGGCGCCCAGTTCGGCCAGGCCGGGATTGAGGAGGTAGGTGCGCTCGACCAAGCCGGCCGTGCTGCCCAGGTGGCGCCAGCACAGCAGGTCGACGGTGTCGCCTTGCATGGCGTGCACGCGCATCAGATGAGCTCCACCGTGCTGCGTGGCAGGTTCTGCAGGTCGCGCACGGCCCAGCGCTGGTCGCGGCGTAGCTCGGTGATGCTCGGTGACAGGTCATCGGCGCGCTGGTTGGCACTGTCGGTCGCGTCGAAGCTGCGATAACGCTCTGCCACTTCGACCGCCGTGGCACACGCGACGGCGCGCAGGTACAGCTGCACGCGGCGCGAGACGCCGTCGACGGTGGTGCTGGGTACATCAGCCAGCGCTGCGTAGCCGCCGGCCTGCTGCGCCTGCGCCCAGGCATCCAGTTCATCGTTGACCGCCAGCATGGCGGCAACAATGGCGTGGCGTAGACGCGCATCGGTGACGGTGCCATCCAGGCGCATGCTCGCGCGCACAGTCGCCGGTGCGATCGCCGGCCAGAACGGCGCATTGGCGATCGCATCAAGCGTGGCGCTTGTGGTGCCGGTGGCAGTGAATCCGCTCATGGATGGCTCGGAATAGATCGCCGGTGGTCGGGGCGTCACCGCAGCGGTGCATTGCTGTGGATCTGCCCCGAGCCGGCGAGGGTTGCGGGGACGCTCGGTTATGCGTTGGTGCCCGCAGGCTCAACGCTGAACTTCTTCAAGAGGCGCTCGGCGCGCTCCAGATCCTTCTTGCCGCCGCAGCTGCCATGCAGGGCGATGGCACGCTGCAGGCCGGCGACAGCGGCGGCGACGATCGGCTGCGCCTGGTCGGCGGGCGTGTCATCGGTGATGCCTGCCAGCGATGCGCGGGCCAGTGCCAGGTGCAGCTTGGCGCGCACCTCATCGGGCATGTCCTGCTCGGCGGTCAGCGTGGCGGTGTCGGCCAGGACGGCCGCATCGAACGGCTGGCCGGTCTTCTGTGCCGACAATGCTGCTTCGGCGATCTCTTCGGCTAGCACGCAGCCCACCGTGCGGGTGAAGCGGTCGGGCATCTGCAGCTGGTGCTTGAGCACATAGGCCCCCAGCTCCAGCGCGCCGGCATAGTCGCCGGCATCAATGCGCCACACCATGCACGTGGTGACGATCTCATCCTGCGCACCCTGGCCACCGGCCAGCACGCCGGCCAAATACGGCACGTAGGCCGGCAGCAGCTGCACCTTGAGCGCGGCCTTGCCCTGGTCGGACTGGATCTGCTTCAGCCGCAGGCGATCGCTCTGCAGCTGCGCCATATGCTGCTCGTAGGCGGTGGCGCCGGCCATCAGCTGGTGCGGGGCACGCTGGGCGGCCTCCAGCTCGGCGAGCACGCGGCTGTGGTGACGCTTGGCGGGACTGTCGGCCATGGCTTAGGCCTCGATCTCGATATGCTCGACCACGCAGCCCAGGCCGTAGTCTTCGACCACGTAGGCATCGTTGGAGGACTCGTAGTTCTCGATGCGATCGCGTTCCGGCGCTTCCTTGATGTGACGGCGACGACCGCCGGTTTGGTAGTAGATCGACAGGTTTGCCAGCGAAGTGACCATCAACGCGCCGTCGGGCAGGTACGGCACCTCGGCGACCTGCAGGCCGCCCACGCGGCGCTGGCTCAAGATCAAGTCGGTAGCGATTTTCTCGCTGGCCGGCTGGTCCTTGTTGACCATCGGGAAATACTTGTCGTGCATCAGGTCGCGGCCCAGCACCACCACCAGGCTCGGATCCTTGCGGTGCCAGGGGTCGAGCAAGTTGCTCACGACGTCGTAAACCAGTGCGTCGAGGTTGCGATAGTCGGTGGCATCTTTATCAGCGCCGATGAGCACTTTGCCTGCCGTCTTGCCGCTCGCGAGCACGCGCTGGGCGGCGTTGGTGCGGTACTGCTGCAGCCAACCGATGTTGACGTCTTCCAGCAGCGGGAACTTGGCGCGGTCGGTGTCGGCAGCGGCGTGCGTGCCGTTGAAGCCGATCTGCAGACGGTCCAGCGCCTGACGCTTGACGATGGCGTCGCGCAGGCGCGCCTGGAAGTCGGGGAACTTGGCCCAGGTATCGAGCAGCGCATACGGGATGGCGGTGTCGAAGTCGGTCTTCTTGGCGACGTATTCGTTCTTGTCGAGCGCGGCCATGTTGCGCGGGGTGCGGGTCTTGCCGGCACCGGTATCGGTGCGGCTGGCGATGCTGCCGGTGACACCGATGCCGACCTTCTGGCCGGACAGTTCGTCCACCGGGATGATGTTGATCTTGGACAGGAATTCGCTCGACTCCTGCATGCGCGTTTCCAGCTTCTGCTGCACGGTCGGATCGACTGCGAAGGAATGGAAAGCGGAGGTGATGCCGTTGAGCTTGGCGATCTGCTCGGCGAACTGGTTGAACTGCAGGCGGGTGGCGTTTTGCATGGTGGCTCCGAAGGGTGTGGCGCTGCGGCGTGTGTGTGGTGTGGGATCAGCAGTCGGTCAGCACGGCCGCGCCGCTGCCGGTGACCACCGGCCGTGCGGGCTGCGCGGGGTCGGGCTGCTGCGACAGCGACTCGCGCAGCTGCGCCAGGTCGTTCGCCAGCTGCTCGTGCTTGGTCTTCTGCTCGGCGTGTTCGGCCTGCAGGCGGTTAAAGCGTTCGTCCTGGCCGCGCACGTGCTCGGCGATCTCTTCGACGCCCTGGCCGAGGTCGGCGAACTGTTCGGCGGTGATGCTGGTGGCGTCCTCGCTCTTGAGTGCGGTGCGGATCCGGCTGAGCAGATTGGCGACCGGGCCTTCGCTGACTTCGCTGAATTCCAGCGCGGTTTCCTCGGCAACGGTGAACAGGTTGCCCGGTGACTGCTTGCGATCGGCCAGCGGGTTGGCGTCCGGGTTCTGGCTGGCGAAGCTGAGCATTGAGGTGCCCAGACTGGCCGGCGAATCGGTCACGGCCAGGCCGACCAGATACGCCTTGCCGGTGTTGGCGAACTTCTCCTGCACCTCGATGCTGGTGTAGAGCTTCTGCTTGGACTTGTTGATGGTGATCAGGTCAGGGGTCGGCTCGATCTGTGCGAACAGCGCCAGACGCTTGGTGCCGTCGATCTCCACCTCTTCGGCCTTGACGGCGGTGACGTCGCCATACGCACGGAACGGCGAGTCCGGCAGCAGGCTGCGCATGTGCTCGATCCAGATGCGGGCGTTGTAGGTCTCGCGGTTGTAGGTGGCGGCCATGTCGTCGATCCAGCTGCGCTGAATCGTGCGGCCATCGGTGGTGGCGCCTTCGACGGCCACGCGGAACCAGTTGGAACGGAACTTCTTGGTCTTACCCGACATGGGTGTCCTCTGCGCTGGATGCGTTTGCGATGACCCATGGTCAAACGCGACGCACAGCGCAGCAACGAAACCACCATGTAAACAAGGCGATTACGCGTCGTTCAACTGTCCGGATTAAGAGGTGGGCCGCACCCTGGTCGGCATGCAAAGCGTTGCCACCCAGCTCCCGATGGACACCCGCAGACAGGCCAAGTTCCTGTACTGGATGGGATGGCGCGTGACCGAAATTGCGCAGGCCATCGGCGAGAACGAGAAGACTGTACACAGCTGGAAGTCGCGTGACGAGTGGGATCGCGCAGACAACGTTGAGCGCATCGGTGGTGCGCTCGAAGCGCGCCTGGTCGTGCTGATCATGAAGCCGGAAAAGTCCGGCGGCGACTTCAAGGAAATTGATCTGCTGCACCGTCAGCTGGAGCGCCAGGCGCGCATCCAGCGTTACCAGGGCGGCGGCAACGAGGCCGACCTGAATCCGGCTGTGGCGAACCGCAACGCAGCGCCCAAGAAGAAGCCCAAGCGCAACGACTTCACCGAGGAGCAGATCGAGCAGCTGACCACGGCATTCGTCGACGGCTGCTTCGACTATCAGCGCGATTGGTACCGGGCAGGCAACGAGCGCACCCGCATCATCCTCAAGTCGCGCCAGATCGGTGCCACGTTCTACTTCGCCCGCGAGGCGCTGATCGATGCGCTCACCACCGGGCGCAATCAGATCTTCCTCAGTGCGTCCAAGGCGCAGGCGCACTTGTTCCGCGGCTACATGCAGCAGTTCGTGCGCGAGACGATCGACGAGACGCTTTCCGGCGGCGACAGCATCGTGTTTCCCAACGGCGCCGAGCTGTTCTTCCTGGGCACCAATGCGCGCACCGCCCAGGGCTACCACGGCAATTTCTATTTCGACGAATTCTTCTGGACCTACGGCTTCAACGAGTTGAACAAGGTCGCCAGCGGCATGGCGATGCATATGAAGTGGCGCAAGACCTACTTCAGCACGCCATCGAGCATGGCCCACGAGGCCTACACGTTCTGGACCGGAGAGCGCCGCAACAAGGGCAAGCCGGCCGCGCAGCGGATTCAGATCGATGTCTCGCACGATGCGCTCGCCGGCGGTCGCCGCTGCCAGGACCGCGCGTGGCGGCAGATCGTCAACATCCTCGATGCCCAGCGCCGTGGCTGCGACCTGTTCGACATCGACGAGCTCCGCGAGGAATACAGCCCGGACGCCTTCGCCAACCTGTTGATGTGCGAGTTCGTCGACGATGGCGCCAGCATCTTCCCGCTGGCGATGCTGCAGCCGTGCATGGTCGATAGCTGGGTCGAGTGGGGTGAGGACTACAAACCGTTCGCCGCGCGCCCCTACGGCGATCGCGCGGTCTGGATCGGCTACGACCCGGCCGAGACCGGTGACACCGCCGGCCTGGTCGTGGTGGCGCCACCGCAGCTGCCCGGCGGCAAGTTCCGCTTGCTGGAGCGGATCCAGTTCCGGGGCATGGACTTTGCCAAGCAAGCGGCCGAGATCGAGCGCATCACGCGCCGCTATTGGGTGACCTACATCGGCATCGACACCACCGGCATGGGTAGCGGTGTGGCGCAGCTGGTGAAGCAGTTCTTCCCGAATCTGGTCACCTTCAGCTACTCGCCCGAGGTCAAAACCCGCCTGGTGCTCAAGGCCTTCGACGTCATCCACAACGGCCGGCTGGAGTTCGACGCCGGCTGGACCGACGTGGCCCAGTCGTTGATGGCCATCCGCAAGACGATGACGGCCAGCGGCCGGCAATCCACCTTCACTGCTGGCCGCTCGGAAGAGACCGGCCACGCGGACCTGGCGTGGGCACTGTTCCACGCGCTGCAGAACGAACCGCTGGAAGGGCGCACCGCGCGCAACTCCGGCTTCATGGAGATCTCTTGATGTTGACCGACCAGCTGCCCGCGACCGCGCCTGCAGCGCCAGCAGTGCCCGCACGCACCGAGGCGTTCACCTTTGGCGACCCCACGCCGGTGCTCGATGGGCGCGGGGTGCTGGACTATCTGGAGTGCTGGCAGAACGGGCGTTGGTACGAGCCGCCGGTGGCGTTGGATGGCCTGTCCAAGACCACGCGCAGCAATCCGTTCCTGCAGTCCGGGCTGATCTTCAAGCGCAACATGCTGGCGCGCACCTTCAAGCCGCACCGGCTGCTGACGCGCGAGGCCTTCGAGCAGCTGTCGCTGGACTGGATCACGCTGGGCAATGGCTACCTTGAGCGCCGCCGTAATCGCATGGGTGGTGCGCTGTCGCTGGCCGCGCCGTTGTCCAAATACATGCGGCGTGGCGTCACCGATGGCGAGTACTTCCAGGTGCGCACCTGGCACGACGAGCACGCCTTCGAGCCGGGTAGCGTGTTCCAGCTGCGCGAGGCCGATGTCGATCAGGAGCTCTACGGCCTGCCTGAGTGGATGCCGGCGATGCAGTCGGCGCTGCTCAACGAGTCGGCCACGTTGTTCCGCCGCAAGTACTACAACAACGGCTCGCACGCCGGTTTCATCCTGTACCTGACCGACCCGCAGCAGAGCCAGGAGGACGTCGACGCGCTCCGCAATGCCATGAAGGGCGCCAAGGGGCCAGGCAACTTCCGCAACCTGTTCCTGTACTCGCCGGGCGGCAACAAGGACGGCCTGAAGCTGATCCCGGTCAGCGAAGTGGCGGCCAAGGACGAGTTCAGCGGCATCAAGGGCATCACCCGCGACGACATGCTGGCCGCGCTGCGCATCCCGCCGCAGCTCATGGGCATAGTGCCGCAGAACGCTGGCGGCTTCGGGTCGATCCGTGAGGCCGCTGCCGTCTGGGCCGCTAACGAGCTGGAACCGCTGCAGGCGCGCATGCTGAAGATCAACGACTGGGTGGGCGATGAGGTGATCGCCTTCGCCCCCTACGCGCCGCCAGCGGCCGCGTAATCCTTTCCCACTGCAAGACCACGCAATGCTCAAGAACCTCCGTTGTGGCGAATGCGCCCGCCTGCTGTGCAAGGCCGGCGCCTTCGATGAAATTCAGATCAAGTGCCCGCGTTGCGGCACGCTCAATCACCTGAAGGCCGAGAGCCTCACCTCCGATCGCCGCGAGCGAATCCAAGAAGGCTCTCACCATGAAAAACCAGCTGCTCCAGGGCGACGCCCTGACCATCCTGCCCACGCTCGAAGCGAATTCGTTCGACGCGCTGATCACTGATCCGCCCTATGCGAGCGGCGGCCTGACTGCCGCTGCCCGTGCGCGGTCGCCCTCGACAAAGTATTGCCGGGATGGCGGACATGCCGACTTCGTTGGTGACGAACGCGACCAACGCTCGCACTTGCAATGGATGCACCTTTGGTTGTCCGAATGCGCGCGCGTGCTCAAGGATGGCGCGCCGGTGCTGCTGTTCACCGACTGGCGGCAGCTGCCATTGACCACTGACGCGCTGCAGATCGCCGGATTCACCTGGCGCGGCATCACCGTCTGGGACAAGACCGAAGGCGTGCGGCCGCAGTTGGGCCGGTTCCGGAACCAGGCCGAATACATCGTGTGGGGCAGCAAAGGCAACATGCCGCTGGATCGCCGCGCGCCGGTGTTGCCTGGTGTCATCCGTGAGCCAGTGCGAAAAGCCGACAAGCACCACCTGACCGGCAAGCCGACAGAGTTGATGCGGCAGCTGGTGC
Organism: Xanthomonas sp. NCPPB 2933; assembly: GCF_056725225.1. Taxonomy (NCBI): domain Bacteria; kingdom Pseudomonadati; phylum Pseudomonadota; class Gammaproteobacteria; order Lysobacterales; family Lysobacteraceae; genus Xanthomonas; species Xanthomonas sp. NCPPB 2933. The sequence goes on along the minus strand of NZ_CM161518.1, from coordinate 4,144,035 downwards.
GAATCTGCGAGAGCGGCGGCCGGGTCCTCGATCCGTTCGCCGGCAGCGGCACGACGCTGGTCGCTGCGCAGTTGGAGGGCCTGGAGTCGGTAGGGATCGAGATGACCAGCCACTACGCGGCCCTGACCCGCGATCGCCTGGCGCACGCCTGAACCTGCATCCCAAGGCACCCACTACGAGCCGCCCGTCAGGGCGGCTTTTTCATGCGTCGCTTCCAGGGAAGATGTTCGGTTGTGCGTAGAAGCGCCGTTCCATTTCTTCCAACTTTGCAACGCTTTCACGTAGTTGCGGGCTCAGATCATGCGCGCCAGGTGCCGGGGCTGGTCGGCCGACGTGATTCCTGAGCGCAGCTGCCAGCGTTGACGCCTGTATGCCAAGTTTCCCGTACTGCAGTCTTAGCTGTAAGAACCCAGAATCGGGATCTTGTCCAGCTTCGAAAGCGATTAGCTCCTTGGCTTGCCTGTATGCGGTTGGCAACGCGAAAACCCGATCAAGGAGGTCGAACGGCAACGATTTCCAATTGACGTCGAGGGCGCGCATGTCAAGAGCCGGTGCACTGACCGTACTCTCCTGAAACCCTCTTGAGTCAGGGTATCCCACATCAGCCGCCACATCGGCGCAACGGCTCGCGAAGGCGTTGAGTTCACTTGCTACGGTGATAGCCAGGTAGACCAGATCCTCTTCCTTCTGCTTACTCTCCCGTCGCCACGCGACTATCGCTTGGAAGAGTCCACCAATGATCACGCCGATTAAACCGAATGCGCCGGTCAGTAGTTGGGGGTAGAGCTTTGGGTCCATGCGTCACACCAATTCACTTGTCGGTCTATCAGACCTCAGGGTGCTAATGCTACCGGGCGTGGCGCGCGCAATCGTCGCCCCGCCACGCCTGCGGTCTTCATGGGTGGGTTTCGCTGCACGCCTGCACCGGCGGAAACAGACCGCCTGCATTGGCGCTGCGGCGCCTTGTCACCTGCTTGCAGTCCCTGCGGAACCCTGCATGAGACGGGGGTCTGGTTCGACGGTTTGGGATCACTAGAACCAGGTCCAGTGAGTGCGGGAATTTCGATGTGGCCATCGGGATAGGGTAATCGGTAATTTCCCCACTGCTATCCGGCATAGGGGGTTGATTTTAAAGGAAAATAGCTGATTACCTTTTGAGGTGATCAAAGGTAATCTCTTAGCTTCTAAAAGGTAATCTCTTTGATTTATAAGGATTTTTTCGACTGTCAGATTACCTGGCCAAAAGGCAATGGGGTTACCTTGAAATTACTCTTTTATTACCTTTAGAGATTTCATATAAGCATTTGATATGCAAGAAAAAATGTCCTGTTTTTCAGGCCGATTACCTAAATTACCTCACCCCGATGGCCGCTTCCAAAATTGCCCCAATTTGCCCGGCTGTATTGTCCAGGCCGCTCGCCTCGTCGGAGATCTGCGCATCCATGCGCAGCGCAGCACCTGAGTGCATGGCCGGGTCACACAGGAGGGTAGGGGCCGGCCCTTCAATGAGGCCTTGGCGCTATCAACAAGTGGCGCGGGGAAGATCAGCCAGGGAGGAAGTGAACCGTCCGGAGAGGGGGTCTTGCCGCGATGCCCAAGCCGGCTACGACTGCCACCCGCTTGTTCCGAGCCTAGCAGTACCTCGCACGAATCGGCGATTACCCAGCGAACTGGGCGACCCGATGCGATGCAGTGAAGCTGAGATGACCATTATGCATACGAGCACTTTAGAGAAAGCTCTGGAGGCCGCTAGCTGGGCTAGACGCTCGATGAAGCATTTATTGCAACTGAGCCCACCCACAGTGCCGAGGACATTTGATGAACGCTTTCCTGCAACGCCTTAACGTTGGCCGCCGCTTGGGCATGGCTTTCGGCCTTTTGATTTTGCTGTCGGGCTTGCTTGTTGCCACTGGCCTAATGGCCATGTCCAACGCTCGCACCGAGCTTGATGCGATTGTCAACAGCAACATGGAGCGCATTCAACTCTCAAACGAAATGCTCGATGCAAATACCAATGTGGCGATCAGCCTGCGCGACATCGTGATGGTCGATGGCGAAGAGGGTAATCGCCGAGCGATGGCACTAGTTGAGACCAATCGTAAGCGCTACAAAGACGCCCATGATGCTCTAGCTGCCCTGCCTAGCAGTGATGCAGAGAAAGGAGCGCTTAGGCTTGTGAACGAGAAGCGCGACGTGTCAGTCAAGTACAACAATCAAGTGCTTGAGTACGGCGGCCGCGATCAGAACGACGAGGCAAAGGCGATTCTTGTGGGAGCGGGCGCGGTTGCAATGGACGAGCAGCAGGCGGCTATCCGTGCCAATGCGTCGTTAGAGCGTCAGCTCAGCCAGGACGCATATGCCGCAGCATTAGCATCGATGCACCGTGGCAAGATTATCCTCACGACCGGTGGCACGGCAGCTCTATTGATCAGTGCGCTACTGGCTTGGCTAATTACGCGGAGCCTCACTGCGCCGCTGAGCCAAGCTACCCAAACTGCAGAATCCATTGCCGCAGGCAATTTAAACAACGATGTGCATAGTGTTGCTACGGATGAGACAGGGCGTCTGTTGCAGGCAATGGAGAAGATGCAGCTACAGCTACGTAACCTCATCGCCGCGCAGACCGACATGGCCAAGCGGCATGACGATGGCCAGATCAGCTTCCGTATCGATGCCTCCGCATTCCCGGGCGACTACGGTCGCATGGCCAACGACACCAACCTGCTGGTGGCCTCGCACGTCGCCGTGCAGACCGATCTGGCACGCATCATGGGGCGCTATGCCATTGGCGACCTCAGCGACGACATGAGCAAGCTGCCGGGCGAAAAGGCCGTGTTCACCGACACCATGGCGCAGGTCAAGGCCAACCTCGGCGCGATGAATGGGGAGATCAAGCAATTGGCACAGGCCGCAGCCAACGGCGACTTCAGCGCTCGTGGCGATGCCGAGCGCTTCCAGTACGACTTCCGCGTGATGGTGGACAGCCTCAACACCTTGATGGCCACCGCCGATGGCAACTTGCAATCGCTGTCCGGCCTGCTGCAGTCCATCGCTGCGGGCGACCTCACCGCACGCATGAGCGGCGAGTTCCGCGGCGTGTTCGCACAGATGCGCGACGACGCCAATGCCACCGCCACACAGTTGGCCGAGATCGTGGGCAGCATCAAGACCTCGGCCATCTCGATCAACGGCGCGGCCAGCGAAATCGCTGCCGGCAACCAGGATCTATCGCAGCGCACTGAACAACAGGCCGCCAATCTCGAAGAAACCGCTGCCTCGATGGAGGAGCTCACCTCCACCGTCAAACAGAATGCCGCGGGTGCGCGTCAGGCCAACCAGCTCGCCATCGGTGCCGCCAGCGTGGCGGTGCAAGGCGGCGAAGTGGTCAGCAAGGTGGTCGACACCATGTCCGGCATCGAAGCCTCGTCCAAGAAGATCGCCGACATCATCTCGGTCATCGACGGCATCGCCTTCCAGACCAACATTTTGGCCTTGAATGCCGCAGTGGAAGCGGCACGTGCCGGTGAGCAGGGCCGCGGCTTTGCGGTGGTCGCCTCGGAAGTGCGGACGCTGGCCCAGCGTTCGTCGGGTGCGGCCAAGGAGATCAAGGACCTCATCGACGACTCCGTGCAGCGCGTGGCCGAAGGCTCCGCGCTGGTGCACACCGCCGGCAAGACCATGGGCGAAGTGGTGGCCAGCGTGCAGCGCGTCACCGACATCATGGGTGAGATCTCCGCTGCCTCGCAGGAACAATCGGCCGGCATCGAACAGGTCAACCAGACCATCACCCAGATGGACGAAACCACCCAGCAGAACGCAGCCCTGGTGGAAGAAGCCACCGCCGCTGCACGTGCGCTGGAAGAACAGGCAGTTGGCCTGACCGAGGCGGTTGCCGTGTTCAAAATCGAGGAAACGGCCGCACCCACTACGGCTTCTTCTACTACCCGTTCGTCCATCGCGGTGAAGGGGAAAGCCTCCGTGGCAGTGCCAAGTCCGAAATCAAAGCTACGTGTTGTGCCCCTGGCAGCAAGCCATGAAGCAAGCTGGCAAGAGTTCTAAGCGGAATACGTTAGGAGGACTCCAGCACAGGCGGGCTGCCACTTATCGCCCCATGTCGCCGGGAGAATTCACCTGGGAAGCCTTGTAGCACTAAGGCGTTCGATACGCGGCGCGGGAAAAAAATTCCAAATATCTACTTGATTTTGAAACAAAAACGTGTTTACTCTTAATCAATAGGTCCAAGGTTCGAATCCTTGACGGCCCACCAAATAAAAGCACTTAGGCAAACACCTAGGTGCTTTTCTTTTTTCCGGTACTGGAAACAAGAAGAGACGTCTTAAGGCAGGAACTGCGCGAGTGGTTCGCTTGCAGCGAATTCTGCTGCTGTGTCTGTTCAGCAGTTGCCTGATCAAGCTTGTTGCTTGGCCGGCACTAAGTCTGCGTGCATCGGATGCCTGGCGACCTGTGGTCTGCAGCCCAGGCCGGCAAACTCAGATGAGGCGTGATGTGTCCAGAGCAACACGGCGCTCGATCCTCCCGCAGGTCGTGATCTTCGCAGTGGTCGGTCCTCCGCTAGGCGGAGTGCTGGGCTTTCTGCAGTGGGCGCGGTTAGATGGTGAGACTGCTTTTCTGATCGCAGGCTTGTCCTACGTTCTGGTGTTGCCGGTGATTGCTGCCGCTGGTGCGGGATTGGTGTGCGCGTTGACGTGCCATCGTCTGTATCGCGAGCGTGGGCCAAACCCCTTTGTCCAGATCGCAATCGGCGCGCTGAGCGGCCTGTTCTCGGCTGGGTTGGTCGTGTTGCTCACAGCGGTCGTTGGCGGCTGGTCCATGGGCTCGGATCGCGATCTGATCCTGGCCTTGGTACGAAGCGGGCTATGGGGCGGCGGCACCTGCGCATTGCTTGCGTGGCTCTTCAGGTCACGCTTGTCGCGTACAACTACACCCCTGTAGCCGCTCAGGGCGATGCGGTCAGCTCAGACGTCTGGCTTCGTTGCATACGCGGGAACGCCAGCAAGAAGCGCGCACCTTTACCGGGAGCCGAGCTCACTTCGACAAAGCCACCGGCCTGACGCACCGCGCTATACACCTGCGTCAAGCCAAGACCGGCACCTTTGCCTGCGTCCTTGGTAGTGAAATAGGCTTCGAATAACCGCGATTGCACACCTGCATCCATGCCATGTCCGCTATCGGCAACAGTGATGGTGACGTAATGCCCGCCCGGTTTGCTCAGGCTCGCGTCCTCGGCCGCCACGACGGTGTCGCCGGTTTCGATACGGATGGTGTCCCCGCTCTTGCAGGCATCGCGGGAGTTGATCACCAGATTCAGGATCGCGCGCTCCACCGTATGGCGATCGACCATGGCGCAGCATCCGCCTTCGCTGGTGCGCAACTGCAATTGCAACTCGGCGCCGATCACCTGTTCCAGCAATGGGCTCAGTTGTTCGGCCAATGCGGCAAGGTCCACTGCCTCCGGGCTGTACGGATACTGGCGCGAAAATCCGACCAGCCGCTGCGCCATAACCGAGCCATGTTGAAGCGCCGCGTCGGCCACGCTCAACAGCTTGGCATCGTGCGCATCGATCCTTGCGCGCTGTACGACCAGGTCGATAGCCGATGTCGCCGCCTGCAGCACGTTGTTCAAGTCGTGAACGACGCCTGCCAGCAATTGGCCGACCGCTTCGCCTTTCTGTGCCTGCTCGGAAATTTTCTCGGCCGCTCCCTGTGCGGCGCGCGCAATGTCCAGATCGCCTTCGATGCGCTCCTGCAGGTCGCGCAGGGTATGCAGTTCGGTCGACAGCGAATTTTCGCGCGCACGCGCCAGCATCAAGGCGCCGGTGGAAAACTCGCGCTCGGCCTTCAGCATGGAATCCAGCGTATGGAACGCCGCCTCCAGCGCCCTGCGGTCGGAGATGTTCTTGCTCACCGCAAGAATCGCCTCGACGTTGCCAAAGGCGTCGAACAGCGGGCTGGTGACCACCTGCCAGGTCTGACGCACACCGGCGAAGTTCACGCAGGCGGCCTCGAATTCCTGGATCAAGCCATTCGCGGAACCGGCGATCGCCGCATCGACCAGGCCCACGGCCTCGGGTGGCCACAGTTCGCGCCATGGCTGCGAGATGAGCTGGTCGGGATGGCTGACGCCGAGTCCGGCCAGCCCATTGACGTTGATTGCCGTGATCCGCCCATCGAGGTCGATCTCTTTGATGCAATCGCGGGACAGTGCCACGATCTGGCGATATCGGTCTCTCATCGCGACTGCTGCCTCACTCATCTAGATTTAACGGAATTTTCGCAAATCCTACCTTTACCGTGTACGAGTAAAAGTACGAGGCTTCGATCGCTGCGGCGATGCAAAGTTTAACGGTTCACCTCGCTTCCCGGGCAAGTGCATCCGCGATAGCTTGGACGATCGGCTGCAAAAGCCTGCGGGTCGGCTTCAAGCCTATTGGGCTTAAGCCGATTGAAGGTGCGCCGCGGCATCACGACGCTTTTTCTTTGCCGGCATCCCTGCAACAATGCGCAGGCAAGCGCAGCATCGCGAAAGTGGCGGAATTGGTAGACGCACCAGATTTAGGTTCTGACGCCGCAAGGCGTGGGGGTTCGAGTCCCCCCTTTCGCACCAATGCAGTGCGGCCGTGAGTGTTCCGGCCGCTGCATGATCCGCAAAACCCGCTGTCCAGACTTGAGCGACGCGGTTGTGCGCATTCCGCTGGCAGCGGCAGCCGTTATCGGCGAAACTACAAGGCTCGGCGGCTTTCTCGCCATCCGTCAACCCGCATCTTCCATCTCGTGCCGACGCTTGTGCTGTCGGTGGCAGGAGTCAACATGCAAGCATCGATCGAATCCACCGGCAATCTGGAACGCCGCCTGACCTTCACCCTGCCGCAGGAGCGTCTGGAGACGCACGTCGGTGGCCGCCTGCGCGAGATCGCGCGGACCGCGCGCATCAAGGGGTTCCGCCCCGGCAAGGTGCCCGCCAAGGTCATCGAGCAGCGTTTCGGTCAGCAGGTGCGTGCCGAGGCAATGGATGGTTTGCTGCGTGAGACCTTCGATTCGGCCGTGCGCGAGCATGCGCTACGCCTGGCGGGCAATCCGCGGATCGACAAGGCCGGCGAGAGCGATTTCGATTTCGTCGCCACCTTTGAAGTGGTGCCGGACTTCGGCGACATCGATGTGACCACCCTGTCGGTGGTGCGCCATACCGCCGAAGTGACCGACGCAGACATCGACCAGATGATCGAGAACCTGCGTCTGCAGCGTCGCACCTGGAACCCGGTCGAGCGTGGTGCCCAGGTCGGTGACCTGGTGGCGCTGGAGACCTGGTCGCAGGCCGGCGACGAGCGTCTGCCCGCCGAAGGCGTGGAGACCGGCAGCAGCGTGCTGGGCTCGGGCGTGATGTTCGATCAGATCGAAAAGGGCCTGGAAGGTCTGGCCAAGGGCGAAGACAAGACCCTGACCATCGACTTCCCGGCCGAGTGGCGCGTGCCGCAGCTCGCTGGCAAGACCGTGCAGGTGCACGTCAAGGCGGTCGAAGTGTCCGAGCCGGTATTGCCGGTGGTGGACAAGGAGTTCATCAAGAGCTTCGGCGTCAAGAGTGGCGATGCCGAGCAGTTCCGCGCCGACATCCGTACCAACCTGGAGCGCGAGCTCAAGGGTGCGCTGATGAATCGTCTGCGGCGCGAAGTGGGCGAGCAGCTGATTGCCGCCTATGCGCATGTGGAAATGCCGCCGCGTCTGGTCGAGAACGAAGCACGTTCGATGCTGGCCCAGCAGGTGGAGCAGGTCCGCCGTAGCGGCCGCAACCCGGGCGAGATTCCGGCCGATGCCCATCAGGGTTTCATGGACGCGGCCGCCAAGCGCGTACTGGTCGGTCTGCTGGTGGGCGAGGTGGCCCGTCGTAACGAGCTGCGTCTGGAATCCAAGCGCGTCAGCGAAACGCTGCGTCTGATCGCCTCGACCTACGAAGAACCGGAACAGGTCATTGAGATGTACCGCAACGACCCCCAATTGATGGGTGGGCTGCAGAGCCGTGTCATGGAAGAGCAGGTGATCGACTGGATTGCCGAGCGCGCCCAGCATACCGAGCAGCCGATGTCGTTCCAGGATGCGATCCGTCAGTAATGCGAGTCCCTCGCAAGAGCCCGCACATCCATGTGCGGGGATTCAACTAATAGACACAGGAGATTCCCCTCGCGTGGACAATGTAACCAGAGCCTTGAACCTCGTCCCGATGGTGGTCGAACAGACCAGCCGCGGCGAGCGTGCGTACGACATCTACTCGCGTCTGCTGAAGGAGCGTCTGATTTTCCTGGTCGGTCCGATCGACGACCACATGGCCAACGTGATCGTGGCGCAACTGCTGTTCCTGGAAGCGGATAACCCGGAAAAGGACATCAGCATCTACATCAACTCGCCCGGTGGCGTGGTCACCGCCGGCATGGCGATCTACGACACCATGCAGTACATCAAGCCGGACGTGAGCACCATCTGCGTCGGCCAGGCTGCATCGATGGGCGCGCTGCTGCTGGCATCGGGCGCGGCCGGCAAGCGCTATGCGCTGCCAAACTCGCGCGTGATGATCCATCAGCCGCTGGGCGGCTTCCAGGGTCAGGCGACCGATATCGACATCCATGCGCGCGAGATCCTGACGCTGCGTTCGCGCTTGAACGAGATCCTGGCCAAGCACACCGGCCAGTCGCTGGAAACCATCGGGCGCGATACCGAGCGCGACAACTTCAAGAGCGCGGTCGATGCGCAGGCCTATGGCCTGGTCGATCAGGTGCTGGAGCGTCGTCCGGAAGAGTCGATCCAGCCGTCCTGATCGCCAGATGCCTGAAATTGCAGGAAAAACGGCAGGGTCGGGCTGGACGGATGTCCTCTCGACCCTGTGCTATTCTCGAAATCGAACCCCCGTGCATCGGGTGGGGTAACTGGGTAACAGAAGCATGAGCGAAGACCGCCAAGGTCGTTCCGGCGACAGCAACAAGATTCTCTACTGCTCGTTCTGCGGTAAGAGTCAGCATGAAGTCCGTAAGCTGATTGCCGGTCCCAGCGTATTCATCTGCGATGAGTGCGTTGAGCTGTGCAACGACATCATCCGCGAGGAACTCGAAGAGAAGGCGCAGTCGGCACGTTCCAGCCTGCCCAAGCCACGCGAGATCCTCGATGTGCTGGATCAATACGTGATCGGGCAGCTGCGCGCCAAGCGCACGCTCGCAGTGGCGGTGTACAACCACTACAAGCGTATCGAGAGCCGCAGCAAGAACGACGAAGTCGAGCTGGCGAAATCCAACATTCTGCTGGTCGGTCCGACCGGCTCAGGCAAGACGCTGCTGGCCGAAACGCTGGCGCGCCTGCTCAATGTGCCGTTCACCATCGCCGATGCGACCACGCTGACCGAAGCCGGCTATGTCGGTGAGGATGTGGAAAACATCATCCAGAAGCTGCTGCAGAAGTGTGATTACGACGTCGAGAAGGCGCAGCAGGGCATCGTCTATATCGATGAAATCGACAAGATCTCGCGCAAGAGCGAGAACCCGTCGATCACCCGCGACGTGTCCGGCGAAGGCGTGCAGCAGGCACTGCTGAAGCTGATCGAGGGCACGGTGGCCTCGGTGCCGCCGCAGGGCGGCCGCAAGCATCCGCAGCAGGAATTCCTGCAGGTCGACACCAAGAACATCCTGTTCATCTGCGGCGGCGCGTTCGCCGGCCTGGACAAGGTGATTCAGCAGCGGTCCAACGATGCCGGCGGCATTGGCTTCGGTGCCAAGGTCAAGAGCAGCGAGCGCAAGCAGGAGGTCGGCAAGATCCTGGCCGAAGTCGAGCCGGAAGATCTGATCAAGTTCGGCCTGATTCCCGAATTCGTCGGCCGCCTGCCGGTGGTGGCCACGCTCGAGGAGCTGGACGAGCCGGCGCTGATCAAGATCCTGACCGAGCCCAAGAACGCCATCACCAAGCAGTTCAAGAAGCTGTTCGATATGGAAGGCGTGGAGCTGGAATTCCGCCCCGACGCCCTGTCTGCGATCGCCAAGAAGGCGCTCAAGCGCAAGACCGGTGCGCGCGGCCTGCGCACCATCGTCGAATCGGTGTTGCTGGATACGATGTACGAGCTGCCGTCGCAGGAAAATGTCAGCAAGGTGGTGGTGGACGAGTCGGTCATCGAGCACAAGTCCGAGCCTTATCTGATCTACCAGGCGCAACCGGCTCCGGCCAAGGCAGCGTCCGGCGACTGAGCCCCTGATGCCGCGTCTCCAGGCCTTGGCCTCGCTCGCGGATAAAGGGTTTCCGACCGCTACTTGCAAGACCTCGCCGATGGCCCCATAACGGGGCCATCGGCTTTTTTTACGCCCTATTTCCCGATTCCAGCGGAGCGCCCCATGGCCCAGTCCCAACCAGAAGTTCTCGATCTGCCAGTGTTGCCGCTGCGCGACGTGGTGGTGTTTCCGCACATGGTGATTCCGCTGTTCGTGGGTCGCGATAAATCGATGCGCGCGCTGGAAAAAGCCATGGAGGCCGACAAGCGCATCCTGCTGGTGGCGCAGAAGTCGGCTGAGACCGACGACCCGACCGCAACCGATCTCTATACCGTCGGCACGCTGGCGCAGGTGTTGCAGTTGCTCAAGCTGCCCGATGGCACCATCAAGGTGCTGGTCGAAGGGCTGTCGCGGGTCACCGTCGACAAGGTCGTCGAGTTGGACGGCGCGTTGCAGGGGCAGGGCATCGAGGTCGAAGCCAGCGATGCGCGCGAGCCGCGCGAACTTGAGGCGATCGCGCGATCGCTGATGTCGCTGTTCGAGCAATACGTCAAGACCAATCGCAAGCTGCCGCCGGAGTTGTTGCAGACCCTGGCCGGTATCGATGAGCCCGGCCGTCTGGCCGACACCATTGCCGCGCATATTGGCGTGCGTCTTGCCGACAAGCAGCGCCTGCTGGAGATCACCGAAATCGGCGAGCGCCTGGAGTTGCTGGTCGGCCTGGTGGACGGCGAGATCGATGTGCAGCAGCTGGAAAAGCGCATCCGCGGCCGCGTCAAGTCGCAGATGGAGAAGAGCCAGCGCGAGTACTACCTCAACGAGCAGATGAAGGCGATCCAGAAGGAGCTGGGCGATCTGGACGACGCGCCGGGCGAACTGGAAGAACTCGCCCGCAAGATCGCCGAGGCGGGCATGCCCAAGCCGGTCGAGACCAAGGCGAAGGCCGAGCTCAACAAGCTCAAGCAGATGTCGCCGATGTCCGCCGAGGCGGCCGTGGTGCGCAACTATCTGGACTGGCTGTTGGGCGTGCCGTGGAAGAAGCGTTCCAAGGTGCGCAAGGATCTCAAGGCTGCGCAGGACACGCTGGACGCCGATCACTACGGTCTGGACAAGGTCAAGGAACGCATCCTTGAGTACTTGGCCGTGCAGTCGCGCGTGAAGCAGATGAAGGGGCCGATCCTCTGTCTGGTCGGGCCGCCTGGCGTGGGCAAGACCTCGCTCGGGCAGTCGATCGCCAAGGCGACCAACCGCAAGTTCGTGCGCATGAGCCTGGGCGGTATCCGCGACGAAGCCGAGATCCGTGGCCATCGCCGGACCTATGTGGGTTCGATGCCGGGCCGGCTGGTGCAGAACCTCAACAAGGTGGGCAGCAAGAACCCGCTGTTCCTGCTCGATGAGATCGACAAGATGTCGATGGATTTCCGCGGCGACCCATCGGCGGCGTTGCTGGAAGTGCTCGATCCCGAACAGAACAATTCCTTCAACGACCACTATCTGGAAGTCGATCTGGATCTGTCGGAGGTGATGTTCGTCGCCACCTCCAACTCGCTCAATATTCCGGGTCCCTTGCTGGACCGCATGGAAGTGATCCGCATCCCCGGCTATACCGAGGATGAGAAGCTCAACATCGCCATGCGTTACCTGGTGCCCAAGCAGATCAAGGCCAACGGCTTGAAGCCGGAAGAGATCGAGATCGGCAGCGACGCCATCCAGGACATCGTGCGCTATTACACGCGCGAATCGGGTGTGCGTAACCTCGAGCGCGAAGTCGCCAAGATCTGCCGCAAGGTGGTCAAGGAAATCGCGCTCGCCGGTCCGCAGCCGGTAGTGAAAAAGGCCGTCGCCAAGAAGGGCAAGCCCAAGGCACTGGTGGTGGTGAACTCGAAGAATCTCGACAAGTACCTGGGTGTGCGCCGCTTCGATTTCGGGCGCGCCGAAGAAGAGAACGAGATCGGCCTGGTCACCGGTCTGGCCTGGACCGAAGTCGGCGGCGAGTTGCTGCAGGTCGAATCCACGCTGGTGCCGGGCAAGGGCAACCTGATCCTCACCGGTCAGCTCGGCAACGTCATGAAGGAATCGGCATCGGCTGCGTTGTCGGTAGTGCGTTCGCGCGCCGAGCGACTTGGCATCGATGTGGACTTCCTGCAGAAGCAGGACGTGCACGTGCACGTGCCCGATGGTGCCACACCGAAGGACGGGCCCAGCGCAGGTATCGCGATGGTGACCTCGCTGGTGTCGGTGCTGACCAAGGTGCCGATCCGCGCCGATGTGGCGATGACCGGCGAGATCACCTTGCGTGGTCGCGTCTCGGCGATCGGCGGGTTGAAGGAGAAACTGCTGGCTGCCTTGCGCGGCGGCATCCGCACCGTGTTGATCCCCGACGAGAACCGCAAGGATCTTGCCGACATTCCTGCCAACGTGACGCGCGATCTGAAGATCGTGCCGGTCAAGTGGATCGACGAAGTGCTGGATCTTGCGCTGGAGCGTCCGCTGGCACCGAAGAAGGCGGGCAAGGAAAAGGCCCGCAAGACTGCCTCGCGCGTCGCCGTGCGTGGCAAGTCCCGCACTACTCCGGGTACCCGCGTCAAGCACTAAAAGCGCTTGTCTAAACCCAGGCAAAACAAGCCAAAACCCGCGTCGTTATTGGGTTTTGGCTTGCGTGCGGTTGGGGGCGCTGGTATAAATGCACGACTCGTGGGCGCGGCAAATTGTGATGCGTCACGCGATACCACTTGTGTCGGGTTCTTCGCTAACGGCAAGAGCGCCGATTGTCGATTCCGCGGCATCTGCCGCAAAGGGAGTTTCAAGAATGAATAAAACCGAATTGATCGATGGCGTTGCCGCTGCCGCTGACATCTCCAAGGCTGAAGCCGGCCGTGCTGTCGACGCGGTTGTGAGCGAAATCACCAAGGCACTGAAGAAGGGCGAAGCCGTCACCCTCGTCGGCTTTGGTACCTTCCAGGTCCGCGAGCGCGCTGAGCGCACCGGCCGCAATCCGAAGACCGGCGACAGCATCAAGATCGCGGCTTCGAAGAATCCTGCGTTCAAGGCTGGCAAAGCCCTGAAGGATGCAGTAAACTAATCGACTCGCTAGGGTGCTTAGCTCAGCGGTAGAGCGTCTCCCTTACACGGAGAGGGTCGGGGGTTCGAAACCCTCAGCACCCACCATTAAGCACCAGGCAAACGTTTCAAGTGCGGAGCGGTAGTTCAGCTGGTTAGAATGCTGGCCTGTCACGCCGGAGGTCGCGGGTTCGAGTCCCGTCCGCTCCGCCAGTTACACCCGAAGCCCCTGAGCAATTGGGGGCTTCGTTTTCTCCACAGCATTCGTATTGCGAATGATGCGGAGAGAGAAGTCCAAGTTTAAAGCGGAGCGGTAGTTCAGCTGGTTAGAATGCTGGCCTGTCACGCCGGAGGTCGCGGGTTCGAGTCCCGTCCGCTCCGCCAGTTATACGAAAGCCCTCGGCCTTGTGTCGGGGGCTTTTTTTTTTGCAGCATTGCCCGAGGTTAGGCGTTTAATAGCGCATCGCGGCCGATGCGCGTGGAGCATTGGGCTGGGTGCTCGGCGCCAAGCGCGTTACACTGCGCGGCTCGCCCACAGGCCGTGATTTGCCAATGCTGCAGAAACTTCGCGACAAGACGTCAGGCTGGATCGCTACCGCCATCCTGGGGTTGCTGATGATTCCGTTCCTGTTCGTCATCGACAACAGCTACCTCGGCGGCATTGGCGCCAACAACGTGGCCAAGGTGCAGGCGCCGCCAACGTGGTGGAAATCGGCACCGTCCTGGTGGCCGGTGTCGCTGCTGTGGCAGCACCATGAAATCAGTACGCAGGATTTCCGCGCACGCTTCGAGCAGGCGCGTATGCAGGAGCGGCAGCGCCAGGGCGAGAATTTCGACCCGCGCACGTTCGAATCGCGCGAAAACAAGCTGCAGGTGCTCGATCAGTTGGTTGACGAGCAAGTCGTGCGTCTGGGTGCCGAAGATGCCGGCATCGTGATCGGCGATGCGACCGTGCGCGATTACATCACCGGCATTCAGGCCTTCCAGGTCGATGGCAAGTTCAGCCCCGACCAGTACCGCGCCGCACTCGCACAAGGCACGCCACCGCGCACGCCGGCGCAGTTCGATGCGTTGGTGCGCGACAGCTTGCAGCAGTCGGTGATTCCGCAGGCGATTGCCGAGTCGGGCTTTGCGACCAAGGCCGAGTTCGAGCGCCTGCTCAAGCTGATGGGCGAAACGCGCGACGTGGAGTTGGCGATGCTGCCCCCACCGGCCGCCGATACCGCGCCGGTCAGCGATGCGCAGATCAAGCAGTGGTACGACGGGCATGCGCAGGATTTCCGTCAGCCGGAGACCGTGACGATCGAGTACGTCGAGATCAATGCGGCCAAGTTGCCGCCGGCAACCGCCGCCGACGAGGCGACCTTGCGCAAGCGCTATGAAGAAGAGAAGGGCCGCTTCGTCGAGCCGGACCAGCGTCTGACTTCGCACATCCTGATCAGCGCTGGCAGCGACCCCGCCGCGCAGAAGGCTGCCGAAGCGAAGGCAGCCAAGCTCGCCGCACAAGCCAAGCAGCCGGGCGCCGATTTTGCTGCATTGGCGAAGGCCAACTCGCAGGATCCGGGCTCCAAGGGGGCTGGTGGCGATCTGGGTTGGGTCGAGAAGGGCACGATGGTCAAGCCGTTCGAAGACGCGTTGTTCGCAATGAAGGCTGGCGATGTGGTCGGCCCGATCAAGAGCGAGTTCGGTTACCACGTGATCCAGCTGCGCGAGGTCAAGGGCGGCCAGGGCAAGTTGTTCGAGCAGGTGCGCGATCAGCTCGCTGCCGAGCAGCTCAAGGCCGATGCCGACAAGGCGTTTGCCGATGTGAGCGGCAAGTTGGTGGATCAGGTCTACAAGAACCCCACCGCGTTGGAGCCAGCGGCCAAGCAGGTCGGTCTGCCGGTGCAGACGCTGGGCCCGTTCTCGCGCGCCGATGCCAGTGGTATCGCCGCCAATCCTGCGGTGCTGCGTTCGGCATTCTCCGAGACGCTGGTGCAGGACGGCACGGTGAGCGACCCGATCACCATTGCGCCGAATCACAGTGTGGTGTTGCGGGTGACCAATCACAGCGCCGAGCAGGCGTTGCCGTTGGACAAAGTGCGCGACAAGGTGATTGCGGCGATCCATACCGACCGCACCGAGAAGGCGGCGGCGGCTGCTGCCGATGCAGTGTTGGCGCGTGTGCAGAAGGGCGAAACGTTGCAGGCGCTGGCGGCCAGCGAGAAGCTGCAGGTGCAGCCGATCCCGGGCCTGCCTCGCACCGCGCCGATCCCGACACCGGCGGCAAACCGTGCCATCTTCAGCGCGACGCGCCCGACCGAAGGCAAGCCGTCGGTCGGCAAGGTGGAGCTGGACGGCGGGCGCTTTGCGGTCTTCGTCATCGCCAAGGCCACGCCAGGCGACCTGAAGCAGATGCCGGCCGAGCAGCAGACCACGCTGCGCGAACAGCTGAGCCAGATCGATGGCAACAACGCGGCGCAGGCGTACGTCAAGGAAATGCGCAAGCGCTACAAGATCCAGATCGAAGAGGCGCAGCTGTAAGGCTGCCTTCTTCAGCTGGTGAAGACGAGAAAGCCCGGGTGACCGGGCTTTTTCTTTGGGATATCGGTCCGTGCCGTGGGGCTGAGGCCTTGTAGGTGCGTTTGACGTACTCGGCCGATGTCTTCGGGGTCGGGGTCGATGGTGTGTCTGCTGCTTCAAGAGCGCTAGAAAGACCGCTCTCCAAGGCTGCCCACATCCTGACGAACGCAGTTCGCAGTCGATTGAGCGGGTTGGCCCACTGCCGTTCGATTATTTCAACACGCCTGCTGTGTCGCCGGCAGTTTCGCCCGGGCGTTCAAGCGCGCAGCAGATGCAACACCATGCAGTCCTGATCATGCTGATGCTGGCTGTCCAGGACGTCATGCGAGCGACGGATGCAGGCGCAATGTCGCTGTGGACCAAGGGGCCAAGCGGGCCAAGCGGACTACCGCATAGGCTGCGTTGCGTTGGCTTAAGGCCTGTCGTCGAACGAAAGTACCATGCCCGGCTTCAGCACCGCACGCTTGTCCAGCCCATTGCTGGCGAGCAGCGTCGCCACAGTCACGCCGTAGCGGCGCGCAATGGCCCAGGCGGACTCGCCGTTACGCACCGTATGCGTACGCGCTTGCGCGTTCGACGTCCTGGCAGTCGTGGCGACCACCGTAGGCGCGGCATCGTTGGTCTCGGCAATCCTGCCCACATCAGCGGATGCGACGACGGCACCGACCGAGCCTGGCTGTGCTGCTGCGACTGGGGCAAGTACATGCACACCACTTGGCGCGGCACGTGCGCTGGCCAATGCCGGATTCAGGCGGGCGAGCAGCTGCGGTTCGATGGCGCGCTGTCCGGCCCAGGCGTTGAGGCTGGTGCCAACCGGCAACGCGTGTTCGGTCAGTACGGGAACCGGGCGGTCGAGCGAGGTCAGCAGGTTGCCTTGCTGTTGCGCGTGGTCGAGTACACAGGCGAGCGCGTGCAGCTTTTCCACATACTCATAAGTGACCTTGGACATGCCGGGCAGTTCGGACGGACGCGCGTTCTGCGCGTTCATGCCGGCCGTGCGCATCGCCTGCAGCACACGGTACTCGCCAGCGTTGTAGGCCATCAGCGCCAGGCGCCAATCGCCGCCGAACATGCCGTAAAGCGTCTTGAGATAACGTACCGCAGCGGTGGTGGAATCCACTGCCGAGAGGCGGCCGTCGTATTGCGCGCCAACCGGCACATGGTGGTTGCGCGCCGTGGTGGCGATGAACTGCCACAAGCCGGCCGGTCCGCTGCCATTGCGGGCGCCCGGGCGGTAGCCGCTTTCAACAAAAGGAATCAGCGCAAACTCGGTCGGCATGTCGGCCTTGCGCAGCTCGTCGACCACGTAGCCGAACAGCGGCAGGACGTCCTGTGCATCGTCGGCCAGGCGGGCTGGTGCACGCGAGAAGTGCTGTTCCCAACGCGTGTCGCTGTGCTCGCTATCGCAGCCTGGATCTGCACGCCCGTCCAGAAACGACGAAAAGATGTCCTGGCCGTTGCGCAGGCTGGGTGCGACTGGCGGCGTCGTCGCGCTGGATGCGGGTGTGGGGCGGCTTGCGTCGGCGGGCGACGCGGCTGCTGGTGCAATGGCCGCACAGGCGGCCAACACTGCCAAAAGCAAGCGCCTCATGCGCGAAATTCGTCTTTCCAGCGCCGAAGTTCGGCGAAAACATCTACATCGGAGGAAAGTGCGCCAGATGCGCGCGCTGCGACTGCGGCGCGAATCTCGGGACTGCTGGTACGTATAAAAGGGTTGGTGGCCAGTTCACTCTTGAGCGAAATCGGCAGGGTAGGACGGGCTGCTTGACGCATGGCCTGGGCTTCCTGTTGACGGCGCTGCAAGGCAGCGTTGGTGGGATCGACGTGCAGCGCGAAGGACGCGTTGGCCAACGTATATTCGTGGCCGCAACACACAAGCGTTTCGCCAGGCAAAGAGGCCAGGCGCTGCAACGAGTCGAACATCTGAGGAGCGGTACCTTCGAACATCCGCCCACAGCCTAGGCTGAACAGCGTATCACCGCTGAACAGATGCTCGTCGGTGACAAAGGCGATGTGGCTACGGGTGTGGCCCGGCACCTCAAGCACTTCAAAGCCCATGCCAAGCAGGGTCAAGCGCTCGCCTTGTCCAACCTGGCGGGTATCGGCGGGACTGCGTTCGTCGGCAGGGCCGAACAGTTCCAGGTCCGGCCAGCGCTGCTGCAATGCCGCCACGCCGCCGATGTGGTCGGCATGGTGGTGGGTGAGCAACACGGCGCTGGGAGTGAATCCTTCGCGCTCTGCCGCAGCGAACACCGGCTCTGCCTGACCGGGGTCGACGATGACAGAGCGGCCATCCGCAGCGACCAGCGCCCAGATGTAGTTGTCTTCGAATGCGGGCAGGGCGGTCAGTCGCATAGAATTGGGACCATGCCTGCCACGCCCTTCTCCCGTCAAGCTGGCGTCTCATCCTGGTTTGAAACAGGCGCGGGGCGCAGTCTGCTCCAGCTGGAGCGCCAAGTGGCGCTGGCGGCGCTGCAAACGCGTCCCTCGCAGCCCTGGTTGTGGCTAACGCCAACCACCGACCTGCCGCCGCGCGAGGCATTGCAGGGGCGTGGTTTGCGCTTGTATCGCAGCGCGGGGCGCTTCGCTGGCGATGCGCGTTGCGCGATGCCGTTCCCGTTGCCGGCCGAGAGCCTGCAGGCGATCGTGGTGCAGCATGCGGTGGTCGGCGGCGCGGCGGAATTTTTGGCCGAATGCGAGCGGCTGCTGATGCCCGGCGGCCGGCTGTGGCTGTTCACGCTCAATCCGATGAGCCCCTACCGCTTTCGCTGGGCACGACGTGGTCCGGTCGCCTTGCGGCCGGATCGCTGGCGGTTGCTGGCGCAACGTGCGGGGCTGCAATGCGTGGACCAGGAACGTTACCTGGGGCCGATCTGGCGTACCGGAAGTGGCCCCTCCGGCCCTGGTCGCGCACCCTGGCGCGCGGTGTATTTACTCGAAGTGGAAAAGCGTGCCGCCGCTTCGATCGGCCCGACCCCGATCGCGATGCCCTCGCGCTGGCCACAGCCCGTGGCCACGATCTGACGACTGACTACTTTCCAAACACCAGAAGCTGATGAAATCAATTGAAGTGCATACCGACGGCTCCTGCCTCGGCAATCCCGGGCCGGGCGGTTGGGCGGCCCTGTTGCGTTACAACGGCCGCGAGAAGGAATTGGCCGGCGGCGAAGCCACCTCCACCAACAACCGCATGGAGTTGATGGCGGCGATCATGGCGCTGGAGACGCTCACCGAGCCATGCCAGATCGTGCTGCATACCGACTCGCAATACGTGCGCCAGGGCATCACCGAATGGATGTCCGGCTGGGTGCGGCGCGGCTGGAAAACAGCCGGCGGCGACCCGGTCAAGAATCGTGAACTGTGGGAGCGGCTGCATGCGGCCACGCAGCGACACAACATCGATTGGCGTTGGGTGAAAGGCCACAATGGCGACCCGGATAACGAGCGCGTCGACGTGCTTGCCCGCAATCAGGCCATCGCCCAGCGCGGCGGCCTGGCAACACAATAAGCAAGAGGATTCATGCGTCAGATCATTCTCGATACCGAAACCACCGGCCTGGAATGGCGCAAGGGCAACCGCGTCGTCGAAATCGGTGCAGTGGAGCTGCTGGAGCGGCGCCCCAGCGGCAACAACTTCCATCGCTATCTGAAGCCCGATTGCGACTTCGAACCCGGCGCGCAGGAAGTGACCGGGTTGACGCTGGAATTCCTGGCCGACAAGCCCTTGTTCGCCGATGTGGTGGAGGAGTTCCTGGCCTACATCGACGGCGCGGAGCTGATCATCCACAACGCTGCGTTCGATCTGGGCTTCCTGGACAACGAACTGTCGCTGTTGGGCGACAACTACGGCCGCATCGTCGAGCGCGCCACTGTGGTGGATACCTTGATGATGGCGCGCGAGCGTTATCCGGGGCAGCGCAATTCATTGGACGCCTTGTGCAAGCGCTTGGGCGTGGACAACTCGCATCGCCAGTTGCACGGCGCCTTGCTCGATGCGCAGATCCTGGCCGATGTGTATATCGCGCTGACGTCTGGCCAGGAGGAAATCGGGTTTGCCAGCGCCGATGCCGGTCAGAGCACCCAGGACGGTGACGGCATGATCAGCTTCGATCCGGCATTGCTGTTGCCGCGCCCGCGCGTGGCGGTGACTGCCTCGGAGTCGCAGGCGCACGAGGCGCGTCTGGCGCAGTTGCGCAAGAAGGCCGGGCGTGCGCTGTGGGATGCGCCGGTCGAAGAAACTGCCGCTGCTGACTAGTAGCTACGCACCAGAATCGCGGTGATGTTGTCCGAGCCGCCGCCATCCAGTGCGGCGGCAACCAGGCATTCGACGCATTCCTGGGCGCTGCAATCGGCTTGCGACAAGGTTGCGGCGATAGTGGCGTCGTCGATTTCTTCGGTCAGGCCGTCGCTGCATAGCAGCAGCTGCATGCCGGATTTGAGTTCGCCCTGCATGGTGGCGACATTGAGGTGGGCCGGGTCGGTCACGCCCAACGCCTGGGTCACCACGTTGCGATGCGGATGCGCGCGTGCCTGCTCGCTGGTGAGCGTGCCCTGCGCGATGAGTTCCTGCACATAACTATGATCCTGGCTCAGCTGTGCCAGCCGGCCGTCGCGCCACAGATAGGCACGGCTGTCGCCGACCCAGGCCACTTCGAAGCGCTGGCCCAGCACGCGGGCGGCGACCACGGTGGTGCCCATCGGCAAGGTATCGTTGCAGCGGCGCGAGGTCTTGATGATTTCTTCGTCGGCGATACGCACCGCCTGCGCCAGCGAGGTGCCGGCGCGCACTTCGCGCACGATGGTTTCGCGCGCCAATGCGCTGGCCACTTCGCCGCAGGCATGCCCGCCCATGCCATCGGCGACCAGCCATAACCCCAGCTCGCTGTCGCCGTAGTACGTGTCCTCGTTGAGGTCGCGACGCAGGCCGACGTGGGTGAGATGTCCGAATTCGAGCATGGGGCCGGGTCGCCAGAGGAAAGATGCGCCACCATCATCGCGGCCGGACCGGCCAGCGGCAACAGACTGCTTGCCGGTACTGCAGTGCGGGTTCACTCCGGACCCGGATGGCGCCGTGTGTCGAGCTTGCCCAGCCCGCTTGTGGCTTGGCGCCTGTGCCCGTATGATTCACGGCCCCGGGACACCGGGGACCATCTGGAGAGGTGGCAGAGCGGTTGAATGTACCTGACTCGAAATCAGGCAGGCGTTTATAGCGCCTCGGGGGTTCGAATCCCCCCCTCTCCGCCAGATTGAGGCGAGTAGTTGTGCCAGTGCCGCGTGAGTTTCGCCGGCGTCATTGGGGGGGTGAGAAGCCCCGGGTTCGACAGACAGCGCAGCTGTCTGCACGGCGAAGCCGCCCGCAGGGCGAAGGCACGTAGTGCCGAGTGAATCCCCCCCTCTCCGCCAGATTCGCATCAGCCCCCGCAAGGGGGCTTTTGTTTATGGGTCGCAGCCAGCCGGTGCGATGCCTACACTTCCACCTTTGCTATCCGTTGGAGGCATGACATGTCCGAGATTCTGGTGCCGGTGTCCTTTGGTGAGCTGCTCGACAAGATCGCGATCCTGCAGATCAAGTCCGAGCGCATCAGCGACCCTGCCAAGCTGACCAATGTGCGCAACGAGCTGTCTGCGCTGGAAATCAGCTGGATGGCGCATCCGGCCGCCGGTCACGACATCGTGCGTTTGCGTGCCGCGCTCAAGGCCGTCAACGAGCGGCTGTGGGTGATCGAAGATGACATCCGTCTCAAGGAGCAGGCGCAGACCTTCGACGATGCATTCGTGCAGCTGGCGCGCAGCGTCTATATCGAAAACGACGAGCGCGCGCGCATCAAGAAAGAGATCAACCTGGCGCTAGGGTCGTCGTATGTGGAAGAGAAGTCGTATCAGGACTATCGCGCCAAGGGTGTCTGAGCGCTAATGCTTTGCGCTGCCCCTAGGCAGCCGAGCAACGGCGCATTACGCGCCGCTTGCTCAAGCGATTGAACGCCTGTTTGAGCGACTGTCCGTCGCCGCCCCTCAGCGCGGATGATCAGTGCGATAACGCTCGAAAGCAGCGATCGCATCGTCCACGGTGATCAGCGACATCACCTCGTCGAACTCGATCTTGGTGCCCCATTTCAGCTGGTCGGCCGGCTTGCCCAGGTGTTTGCGGGCGGCCGCGTCGTAACGGTCCACACAATAGCGCACGTCCGAATACGGGCCGCTGCGCAGCGGATTGCTCGCTGCATGCAGGCCGAGCACCTTGGTGCCCATCGCGTTGGCGATATGCATCGGGCCCGAATCGGGTGTGACCACCAGATCGGCGCGGGCGAGCAGGGCGGGGAGCTGCTTGAGCGTGTCCTTGCCGACCAGGTCCAGCACCGGCGTGCGCGCCGCCGCGACGATGGCATCGGCGGTGCTGCGTTCAAGCTCGCTGCGGCCACCGCACAGCACGATTCGCCAGCCTTGCGCAGCGGCGTGATCGGCCAGCGCCGCGTGGCGGTCGGCGTACCAGTTGCGGCGCGCATGGCTGGAGCAGGGCGAAATCATCAGTACCGGGCGGCCGTCGTTATCCCACTGCGCGCGCGCCCAGGCATGCGCCTCGTCCGGCACTGGTAGATCCCAGCGCACCTGGGTCTGGGTCAAGCCGAGCGGCTGCGCAAAGCTGCCGATGGCGTCGAGCACATGGATGCCGGGGCGGTCTGCGATGCGCTCGTTGACGAACAGGCCGTGCAGGTCTTTGGAGCGGCTGCGGTCGTAGCCGATCCGCCGCCGCGCCGGCACGAATGCCGACAGCACATTCGCGCGGAAGGCCACCTGCATCTGCAGCAAGGCATCGAAGCGGCCCAGCGGCGCCAGCGACTGGCGCAGCGCGCGCATGCCGGCAATGCCGGTGCGCTTGTCGTAGGCATGAAACTGCACACCGGGCAGGCCGTCGAGCAACTTCAGCCCGGCCTTGTCGATGATCCAATGCAGCTGGCTTGCCGGAAATCCCGCCTGCAAGGTGCGCACCAGCGGCACCACGTGGGTGACGTCACCCAGGGCGGACAGGCGCAGCAGGCATAACGAAGCGGGCGTAGAAGCCATGGTGTTGTTAGACTCGATAGATGGTTTCTTTCGACGCCACTGAAGCGCTGACGCCGTACCGCGAAGGCCGCGGTTATGGCGCCATTCTGTTCGACCGCGAACGGCTGCGGCAAGCCGATGCCATGCTGTTTTCGCCGCAACACTGGGGCGACAGGGCGCGGCCGGTGGATGAGGGCGGGCGTGGCGGGGCGTGGTTTGTGGATGCGCCGTTCGGCCGCAGCGTGTTGCGCCAGTATCTGCGTGGCGGCATGGCTGCCCGGGTGAGTCGCGATCACTACCTGTGGAAAGGGGCGGGGCGCACGCGCAGCTTCGCCGAGTTCCGGCTGATGCGCGAATTGCTCAGCCGCAAGTTGCCGGTGCCGCGCCCGTTGGCGGCCTGCTACCTGCGCGAAGGCCTGGGCTATCGCGCTGCGCTGTTGATGGAGCGCCTGGAAAACGTGCGCTCGCTGGCCGATCATGCGCAGGTTGCCGGGCGTGGCGCGCCGTGGGAAGAGACCGGGCGGTTGATTGCGCGCTTTCATCGCGCCGGCCTGGATCACGCCGATCTCAACGCGCACAACATTCTGTTCGATGCCGGTGGGCACGGCTGGTTGATCGATTTCGACCGTGGTGTATTGCGCATTCCGGCCACGCGCTGGCGCGAGCGCAATCTGGCGCGGCTGCATCGCTCGCTGTTGAAATTGCGCGGCACGCGCAGCCGCGAAGATGTCGACAAGGATTACGAGCGCCTGCATCGCGCTTACGAACTGGCCTGGGGCCGGGGCTACTGATGAACTGGGCGTTGCGTGTGCAGGGGGTCGGCAATGCGTCGGCGGTGGCGCTTGGCTCGCCGATGGCCACACTCGAGCGTGCCGGCGCGCCGTGGCTGACCATCGATTGCGGCAGCGAGGGGCTGACTGCCTACCAGGCCCATTACGGCCAGTTGCCGCAGGCGTTCTTCATCACCCATGTGCATTTGGACCATGTTGGCGGGCTGGAGCGGGTGTTCGTGGACAGCTATTTCTCCGAGCGGCGCGGGCGCACCCGCCTGTACGTGCCGGCGCCGGTGGTGCCGCTGCTGCAGCGGCGGATCGCCGACTACCCGAACGTGCTAGCCGAGGGCGGCGCCAACTTCTGGGACGCGTTTCAGCTGGTGCCGGTCGGCGATGCGTTCTGGCATGACGGCGTGCGGCTTGAAGTGTTCCCGGTGCGCCACCATTGGCCGGAGACCGCCTACGGGCTGCGGTTGAAGGGTGCGCTGGTGTGGAGCGGCGATACCCGGCCGATCCCGGAAATGCTGGCCCGCTATGCCGATGACGGCGAACTCATCGCGCATGACTGCGGCGTTCACGGCAACCCGTCGCATACTGGCGTGGACGATTTGGAGCGGGAATACCCGCAGGACCTGTTGAGCCGCATGCTGCTGTACCACTACGCCAGCGACGCCGACGGCGACGTGCTCCGCGCACGCGGCCATCGCGTTGCGGTGCCTGGACACTACCTGGAGCTGGCGGAGCCGACCGCCGCCATGGTGCCCTGATGAGCGCCTTGCTGCTTCCGAATCAGAATGCCGCGCCGATGCAGGACCGCTATGGCCGGCCGTTGCGCGATTTGCGGCTGTCGGTCATTGAGGCCTGCAACTTCCGCTGCGGTTACTGCATGCCGGCTGATCGGGTGCCGGACGATTACGGTTTCGATGCGCAGCAACGCCTGAGTTTCGATCAGCTGGAAACGCTGGTGCGCGCGTTCGTGTCGGTGGGCGTCACCAAGGTGCGTCTGACCGGCGGCGAGCCGCTGTTGCGACGCGACCTGCCGAGCTTGGTTGCGCGATTGACCGCCATCGACGGCATCGAGGATCTGGCGCTGACCACCAACGGCACCTTGCTGGCGCGTCAGGCGGTTGCCCTGCGTCAGGCCGGGCTGCGCCGCATCACCGTGAGCATGGATGCCTTGGATCCGGAGCTGTTCAGACGCATGAGCGGCAACCGCGGCGAGATCGCGCAGGTGCTGGCTGGTATTGCCGCTGCCGAGCAGGCCGGCTTCCAGCGGTTGAAGATCAATTGCGTGGTGCAGCGCGGCGTCAACGAAGATCAGGTGTTGCCGCTTGTGGAGCACTTCCGTGGCACCGGCCACGTGCTGCGCTTTATCGAATTCATGGATGTAGGTAGCTGCAATGGATGGACGCCGGATGCGGTGGTGACCTCAGCGCAACTGCACGAACGCATCCACGCGCGCTGGCCGTTGGTGCCGCTGGATGCCAATTACACCGGCGAAGTGGCGCAACGGCATGCCTTTGCCGACGGCGCGGGCGAGTTGGGTTTCGTCAGTTCGGTCAGCGTGCCGTTTTGCGGCGATTGCCAGCGCGCACGCGTGTCGGCCGACGGGCAGTTGTACACCTGCCTGTTCGCTAGCCAGGGCCATGACCTCAAGCCGGCGTTGGGCCAGGGCGAGCATGGATTGTCGGAACATCTGCGCGCGCGCTGGAGCATCCGTGGCGACCGCTACAGCGAGGTGCGTGCGTCGTCGACGCCACGCCGCGGCAAGCCGGTCGAGATGTTTTTGATCGGTGGGTGAGTGGTGGATGTTTCATCAGGGCACCGCTTTCACCGAGAATGCCGCATCCTGAGCGCCTGTCATTGTGTCGTTTCCCATGCCCGCAAAAACCCGTTCCGCACGCCTGACCCACCTGGATGACGCCGGGCTGCCCACCATGGTGGATGTCTCGGACAAGGCGGTCACCGCACGCAGTGCCACCGCCGAAAGTCGAGTGCGATTTCCCGCAGCCGTGGCCGCGCAGCTGCGCGCCAACGGCTTGCGCAGCGCCAAGGGCGGCATCGTGGAGACCGCAGTGATCGCCGGCACCATGGCGGTCAAGCGCACGCACGAATTGATTCCGTTCTGCCACCCGCTGCCGATCGATGCATGTCGCTTCGAGATCGACTGGGCGGGCGAACAGGTGCTGCAGATCAGCTGCACGGTGCGCTGCGTACACCGCACCGGGGTGGAGATGGAAGCGCTTACCGGTGCCAGCGTGGCGGCATTGACGGTCTACGACATGTGCAAGGCGTTGTCGCATGCAATGAGCATCGGCCCAACCAGGCTGGTGTCCAAACGCGGCGGCAAGCGCGATATCGGAGCAACACGATGAGCGCGACAGTG
Source organism: Xanthomonas sp. NCPPB 2933 (assembly GCF_056725225.1). Classification (NCBI taxonomy): domain Bacteria; kingdom Pseudomonadati; phylum Pseudomonadota; class Gammaproteobacteria; order Lysobacterales; family Lysobacteraceae; genus Xanthomonas; species Xanthomonas sp. NCPPB 2933. The sequence continues at coordinate 4,117,957 of NZ_CM161518.1, read as the reverse complement.
ACGGTGCTGTATTTCGCCAGCTTGCGTGAAGCGGCGGGCGTTGCAAGCGAGCAGGTGCACTCGGATGCGCAGGATTTGCGCGCGTTCTATGCCGAACTCGATACGCGCCATGGCCTGCGCTGGACGCCGACGCAGCTGCGCGTCGCGGTGGATGGCGCGTTCGCACGCTGGGAAGACGAGCTGCGCGATGGCAGTGAAATCGTGTTTATTCCGCCGGTGTCGGGAGGTTGAGCGTGAGCGAGCAGACAACCGCCATCTTTGCGCTTTCTGACGTGCCGTTACCGATCGACAGCTTGCGTGCCGCGCTGGAGCATCCGCATGCCGGCGCGTTTGCCAGTTTCGAGGGTTGGGTGCGCAACCATAACGAAGGCCGCGGCGTGGCCGGGCTGCGCTACGAAGCCTATGCCGCACTCGCGCAGGCCGAAGGCCAACGGGTGCTCGACGAAGCGATGAGCCGGTTTGCCATCGTCAACGCGCACTGCGTGCACCGCGTGGGCGAGCTGCGCATCGGCGACATGGCGGTGTGGGTGGGCGTCAGTGCGGCGCATCGCGGTGCCGCATTCGATGCCTGCCGTTTCATCATCGACGAGGTCAAGGCGCGCGTGCCGATCTGGAAGCACGAGCATTACCTGGAAGGCGATGCGGGCTGGCTGCATCCGGAAGCGCAGACGCAATGACAGCGTTGCTGCCGCTTTGCGAATACGCACACAACCATCGCCACATGGGCAGCCTGTTTTTTGATTAGGGTGGTGTCCCCGCCGGTTGACCTCGGCGCCCGCGTCAATCGATACCGTTGCTGCCTTCCGGCCCTGGCGGGATTTTCGATCTAGCGTCGCGAGGGACCGACGGGGCCACCATAAGACGTGGGCCACTGGCGTGACCCTGGATCCATACAATTGCGTTGCTGGACCATAAAACTGGCGGAGAGAGGGGGATTCGAACCCCCGAAGCGCGGTTTAGACGCTTACACACTTTCCAGGCGTGCTCCTTCAACCACTCGGACACCTCTCCGTACCTGCCGCGCGACTGGGTCTGCGGCAGGAGCGGGATTCTAGCCGCCGCGGGCGCGGTTAACAAGGCGAACGATCTCTGCGGTCGGGAGCATGCCGCCTTTGCAGGTCTTCAGGTTAAGCAAACACGCTTGCCGGGCGACCTCGGTCAGCGGGGACGGCCGGGTACCACGGCTGAACGATCAATCTGGCGCGCCATGGCACAATATCGGTTCAGAGGAAGCTGGTTGCCCGATGTCTTATCTTGTTCTCGCCCGCAAGTGGCGCCCTAAGCGTTTTGCCGAACTCGTTGGCCAGGAACATGTGGTCCGCGCGCTCAGTAACGCGCTCGACAGTGGGCGCGTGCACCACGCGTTTCTGTTCACTGGCACCCGCGGCGTGGGCAAGACCACCATCGCGCGCATCTTCGCCAAGTCGCTCAATTGCGAGACCGGCACCAGTGCCGATCCGTGTGGCACGTGCCCGGCCTGCCTGGATATCGATGCCGGCCGCTATATCGACCTGCTGGAAATCGACGCCGCCTCCAACACCGGCGTGGACGATGTGCGCGAGGTGATCGAGAACGCGCAGTACATGCCGTCGCGCGGCAAGTTCAAGGTCTATCTGATCGACGAAGTGCACATGCTCTCCAAGGCGGCGTTCAATGCGCTGCTCAAAACCCTGGAAGAGCCGCCCGAACACGTGAAGTTTCTGCTGGCCACCACCGACCCGCAGAAGTTGCCGGTGACGGTGCTGTCGCGCTGCCTGCAGTTCAATCTCAAGCGGCTGGACGAGGATCAGATTCAGGGCCAGATGACCCGGATTCTGGCCGCCGAACAGATCGAATCGGATCCGTCGGCGATCGTGCAACTGTCCAAGGCCGCCGATGGCTCGTTGCGCGATGGCTTGTCGCTGCTCGACCAGGCCATCGCCTATGCCGGCGGCGCGTTGCGCGAGGACGTGGTGCGCACCATGCTCGGCACGGTCGATCGCACCCAGGTCGGCGCGATGCTGCAGTCGTTGGCCGACGGCGATGGCGCGCGCCTGATGCATGTGGTCGCCGCGCTGGCCGAGTTCTCGCCCGACTGGAGCGGTGTGCTGGAGGCCTTGGCCGAGGCTTTGCACCGTATCCAGGTGCAGCAGTTGGTGCCGTCGGTAGCGTTTGTCGGCGATGGCATCGACCCGACCGCGTATGCCGCGCAGCTGCGGCCGGAAGTGGTGCAGCTGTGGTATCAGATGGCGCTGAACGGGCGTCGCGATCTGTATCTGGCGCCGAGCCCGCGCGCCGGTTTCGAGATGGCGGTGCTGCGCATGCTCGCTTTCCGTCCTGCGGCGGCGGTGCCGGCTGGTGGCGCTGACGACGGACGCGGTGCTGGCGCCGGTAGCGGTGCGCATTCGGCAGCAGCTGGCGGTCAGATTGCTGCACCGGTCGCGGCGGTGCCTGCTGCAGTCGCGAAGCAGGCAGTGGCCAAGCATGCCGAGGTGATTGAAGCGACGCCGGCTGCCGTTGCGGCGGACTTGGCGCGTCCGGCGCCCGCAGCCGCCGCAGTTGCAGTGGTCGCTACAGCGCCTGCACCGGTTGTCGTCCTGACTGCTCCGGCGGCCTCTTCCGATGCTTCGCCGTCAGTCACCCCCGCGCGCAACGACGACACGCCGCCCTGGGCACTGGACGATGCGCCCGTGCGTGCGAAATCTGCGCCCGTCTCCGCGTCGCCCGCTGTGTACGCGCCGGAAGCCGCAATGGCAGCTTCTGCAGCAGTTGTGGCTGCACAACCTGTCGCGGTTGCGCCCGAAGCTGCAGTTGCGCCTCCGGTGGCTGTTGTGGCACCAGCGCTCGCCGCGGATGCAGCGCCGGCTGTGGCGACACCCTCCGCGACTGCTGTATCCGCAGCATCGCCAACACCCGATCCGTCGGTCCTGCTCGACGACGGCCAGATTGCCGACGCCGAGCAATGGCTGGAGCTGGTCACCCGCAGCGGCTTGAACGGCCCCTCGCGCCAGCTCGCGGCCAATGCTGCCTTCGTCAGTCATCGCGAGGGCGTGCTGCGTCTGGCGCTGGCGCCGGGCTTTGAATATCTGAACTCCGAACGCTCTATCGCCAACCTTGCGCAAGCGCTCGCGCCCGAGTTGGGAAACACGCCGCGCATCGTCATCGAAACCGGCAGTGCCGATGTCGAGACCCTGCACGAGCGGGCCAATCGCCAAAAAGGCGAGCGCCAGAGCGCGGCCGAAACCGCCTTCATGAACGACCCGAATGTGCAGCAGCTGATTCAGCAGCAGGGCGCGCGGGTTGTCCCCGATTCCATCCGCCCTTACGACGAGTAACGACACATGCGTGGGAACATCGCCCAATTGATGCAGCAGGCGCAGAAGATGCAGGAAAACCTGCAGCGCGCCCAGGAAGAACTGGCCAAGCTGGAAGTCACCGGCACTGCCGGCGGCGGCATGGTCAGCGTGACGCTGACCGGCGCCAAGGAGTGCCGCAAGGTGCGGATCGACCCCAGCATCCTCTCCGACCAGGAGATGGCCGAGGATCTGATCGCCGCCGCCTTCAACGATGCCTCCAACAAGATCGATGCCGAATCCAAGGACCGGATGGGCTCGGCCACTGCCGGCATGCAGCTGCCGCCGGGCATGAAGCTACCGTTCTAAAGATCAGGGATTGGGTATTCGGGATTGGAGATTGGCAAAAGCGAGATTGCTTTTGCCTTTGCGCATCCCGAATCTCCATTCCCGAATCCCGGCCATTCAATGTCCTCATCTCTTCTCGAACAACTGATCGAGGCCTTCCGGGTGTTGCCGGGTGTGGGCCAGAAATCGGCGCAGCGCATGGCCTACCACGTGCTCGAACGCGAGCGCGAAGGTGGCCGCCGCCTGGCTGCCGCGCTGGCCAATGCGGTGGAAAAGGTCGGGCATTGCGTGCAATGCCGCGACTTCACCGAAGCGGAAATCTGCGCGATCTGTGCCAGCAGCAGCCGCGACCGGCAGCAGCTGTGCGTGGTGGAATCACCGGCCGATCGCCTGGCGATCGAGCACGCCACCGGGTATCGCGGGCTGTACTTCATTCTGCAGGGGCGCTTGTCGCCGCTGGACGGCATCGGCCCGCGCGAGCTGGGGCTTGACCGGCTCGGTGAGCGTCTGGCCGCCGGTGAAGTCACCGAAATGATCATCGCCACCAATGCCACGGTCGAAGGCGAGGCGACCGCACATTACCTGGCGCAACTGGCGCGGCAGCATGCGGTGCGCCCAAGCCGGCTCGCGCAAGGCATGCCGCTTGGCGGCGAGCTGGAATACGTGGATCGCGGCACCTTGTCGCATGCCTTTGGCACTCGCAGTGAGGTGCTTTGAGCGCGGGGGATTGGGGAGTCGGGATTGGGGATTCGCAAAAGCAAAACATCACAAGCGCGCGGTAAGCTCTTCCCAATCCCCAATCCCCAATCCCCAATCCCCAATCCCCACCCATGACCAACACCATCTTCGGCAAGATCATTCGTCGCGAAATCCCGGCCAACATCGTCTACGAAGACGACGAGGTGCTGGGCTTTCAGGACATCGCACCGCAAGCGCCGGTGCATGTGCTTTTCATTCCCAAGCAGCACGCCATTCCTACGCTGGACGATGTACCGCCAGAGCAGGCGTTGCTGGTCGGCAAGCTCGCACTTGCCGCGGCATCGTACGCGCGCGAACAGGGACTGGCGCAGGGTGGCTATCGCATCGTGATGAACTGCCGCGAGCATGCAGGTCAGACGGTGTTCCATATCCATCTGCATCTGCTGGCCGGCGCGCCGCTAGGGCGTTTCGGTACGCCTTGATGCGTTGCTCGATCGAGCAACGCCCGAGCGCATAACGCGCCTGATGCGAGTCCCCCAAATCGTACAAACAAAAACGCCGCTCCCTGCGAGCGGCGTTCTTGTGTGACAACTATTCTAGCTGTCGATTACCACCAACCGCGGCCACCCCAGCCCCAGCCGCCGCCCCAACGCGGGCCCCACGGATCGCCCCATGGGCCATACGGGTAGGCCGGCACCACGTCGACCTCGCGCAAGACGGGCCACAGGTAGACCACGTCGGCATTCACCTTGGGCAGCTTGTAGTCGTACTCGCCGATCTTGGTGGTTTCATAGCCTTCGATCTTGCCGATGAAAGTCACTTCGCGGCCCGGCTCGAACACGGCCGGATCGTAGAAGCCCGAACGGCAGGCCAGGAAGCGGCCATCGCTGGCATCCACGGCGTTGCGGTCCGGGCGCCCGCTGGCATTGAGCGGGCGCGAGATCAGCTCGAAGCAGGTCTGGCCCTGGCTCGGTGTTGTCTGGATGATCTTGCCGCCCCAACGCACGGACGTACCGACCTGGGCGCTCGCAGTGGAATCGCTCGGGCTGACCGTAGGAAACTGGCCCTGCAGCGGCTTGGGCGCAGTCGCGCAGGCTGCGAGCCCGAGCACAGCGACAATGGGAAGAAGAAAGCGGGTACTCATGAGGAAGCTCCGGTTCGCGGGCGATGCTGCAGCAGATCTTTAAGGAGTGAGGCGCTGTCCGAATCAGCGCCAGCGTATCGCGCGGCAGCGAAACGTTGGCTGAGTGGCAACAATGCCGTATTCGGGTGTGAACGGGCGACACGCTGCGCCCAGGCGATGGCCGGTTCGTAGGGTTCGCGTGCGAGGCCAAGCTTGGTATAGCGGCGGCCGAGCCGATGCCAGGCGCGCAGCAGCGGGTCGCGCTCACGCTCGCCGCGCGCCAGCAACCAGCCCATCCAGGCCAGTGCGCTGACGGCGAAGATGCCGAAGATGGCAGCCAACTGCGGGGTATCCAGGCGATCGATGCCGAACGGCTGCAACAAGCGTTGCTGGCGGTCGGCATCGAAGGACAGCACCAGGTCGTTCCAGCCGCGGCGCAGCAGATCGCTGACCTGGGCAAGGCTTTCCCAGGCACCGAGCTGGGCGAAGTTGTTGCCTGCACCGGTTTGTACGCGATCTTCGAGCGTGTCGTAGATGCGTTCCGGCGCCACTGCGGCGGTGGGGTCCACGCGCACCCAGCCACGCCCGGCCAGCCAGACTTCGGTCCAGGCATGCGCATCCATGCGCCGCACCACCCAGTAATTGCCGAAGCCGTTGTAGGTGCCGCCGGCATACCCGGTGACCACCCGCGCCGGAATGCCGGCCGCGCGCATCAGCACCACGAATGAGGAGCTGAAGTGCTCGCAGAAACCGGCTTTCTGTTGAAACAGGAACTCGTCGACGCTATTGCGGCCGAGCAGCGGCGTATCCAGCGTGTAGGCGAATTCGCTGGTGATCCACTGCAGCGCGCGCCGCACCACGGCATCGTCGTTGCTGCCGGCTTCCGCGCGCCATTGCCGTGCCAGCGTCAGCGTGCGTGGATTGAAGCCCGGTGGCAGGGCGAGGGCGCGCTTGCGCAGTTGGTCTGGAAGGTCGGTGTCGAAGCGTGCCGGTGGTGCCGATTGCAGCTCCCAACGCGTCAACGCACTCAGGGGCCGCTGCGCGAACAGTTCGTAGTCGGGCGACAGCTCGGCATTGGCCACCGCTTGCGTGGGCAGGTCCAGCGACACCAGTTGGCGACGGTCGGTGGGCTCATAGTCCAGGCGGTAGCGGTAGGTCTGCGGCCCGGCAGTGACCGAGGCGGGTTGGCCGCGACCGGTCCAGCGCGCGCGCTGCCAGGTGCGGCCGTCGAAGTCCCACATCACCGGCCCACGCCAGTAGCGTTGCTCTGGCGGCGGTGCCTTGCCGGTGAACTGCACGCGCAAGGCCGGGCTGTCGTCGGCCATCAGGTCGATCCATTCGCCCGGCGACATGTTGTCCGACAGGCCGGGACGCGACAGCGCGCGCTCGGGCACGCCCCACAGCGGCGAACTCAGCCGCGGCAGCAACCAGAACGTGGCCAGCGCCAACGGCACGCCGATGGCGACCAGCTTGCCGATGCTGCGCAATTGCAGGCGCAGCGTAGGTGTGCCGGTACGGTGCTCTTCGTCGGCCAGCCGCTGCATGCTGAGTAGCGCGCTGACCACCGCCAGCAGCGCCAGGCCCATCGTCGCCGGCCCCTGGTCAAGCAGGAACGCTGCGAATGGGGCGAACAACGCAAAGCCGAGCAGGCTGCGGGCATCGCGCAAGGTGCGCAGTTCGGAAGCCTTGATCGCCAGCATTGCGGCCAACACCGCGCAGCCGGTGTCGCGCCCGAACCGCATACCGATCTGCCAATACACCGCTGCCAGCATCGCGACCACCAGCAATAGCCGCACCGGTGCCATCAAGGTGCCGCGCCAGCTCAGTACGACGACCAGCACGGCTGCCACGGCAATGGTGCCGGCGAGCAACCCCGGTAGCTGCAACAGCAACGGCGCCAGTGCCAGCCAACTGGTGGCCAGCACCCAGCCGCGGCTGGGCTGGGTGATCGGGAGGGACGGCTCAGTCATGAGGAAGCAGGGCCAGGGCGCGCAGGCACAGATGATGATGCGAGGGCCCTTGTGCAGGACCCAGCGGCGGCTGGCCCGGCAGCAGCAACCGGTAGCGTCGCCCGTCGCGCTCGGCCAGGTTGATCCAGCGGGCAAGCCGCGCAATGCGGCGTTCGTAGGGCAGCGCGTTGAGCGTGCGCCAGTCCAGCGTGACTTCGATGCCCAGGGGTTGCTCGTATTCGCGCACCAGCAAGGTGTCGCGGCGCGCCGAGTGTTTCCAGGAAATCGTTCGCGGCGCATCGCCGGCGCGGTAAGGACGCAATTGATGCAGTTCTTCGCCTTGCGCGTGGAGGCGGGTCTGGTTGGGCGAACCGGCGCCTTCGGGCAATGACGGCCCCGGTTCTTCGGGCTTGGGATAGGCCAGTAACGGCGTTTCCGGCCAAGCCCACGACCAGGCGCGCACCAGCCCCAGCGGCTGGGTGCTGGACAGGCGGATGCGTTCGATGTCCTGCCAGCCGCGGCGTTCGGTGGGCACCAGCAGGTCGACGTCGGCCATGTCGTGCTCGATCAACGAGCAGAAACCGCTGCTTTCCAGATGGTCCAGACGCAATCCGCGACGCACGCGGGTGTCGCGACGCGCCAGTGATACGCGCATGCGCAATGGCTCGCCTGCGATCACCGGCTCGGCCGACACCGCCTCGATGCGCAGCGCCGATAACTGCAGGTGCGCCATGATGCTGCTGGCAATCCCGGCGGTCGCCAGCAACAGGGCCAGCAGCAGGGCGGGATTGTTGTTGTAGTTCAACGCACCCAGCAGCATTGCCAGCAGCAAGGCGGTGACGAACAGCCCGAAACGTGTGGGCAGCACGTAGATGCGCCGCCGATCCAGCACGATCGGCAAGGCCTCCGCGCCCCGCGGACGCGCCAGCAGGCTGAGGCGGCTGCCGATGCCGCGCAAGTGCGCACGCACGTTGGTCAGTCCACCGGCACGCTGTGCAGCAGCGCCTTGGCCAGTGCCGGCCCGGACGACGATTCGGCCTCTGGCACCAGCCGATGCCCGGCCACGGCCACGAACAGCGCCTGCACATCTTCCGGCAGCACGTGCTCACGCCCGAGCAGCAGCGCGTAGGCCTTGGCCGCGCGCAGCAACGCGATACCGGCACGCGGCGACAGACCGACGCGCACCCCGGCATGCTGGCGGCTGCGCAGCAGCAACGCCTGCACATAGCCGATCAGCGCATCGCTGGTATGGATCTGGCTGACCACCGCGCGCAGCGCGACCACGTCGCTATCGCTGAGTTGCGGCACCGCTTGGGCGATCAATTCACGCCGGTCCACGCCCGACAGCAGCGCGCGCTCGGCATCGGCGCTGGGATAGCCCAGGCTGAGGCGCAGCAGGAAACGGTCCAGTTGCGAATCCGGCAGCGGGAAGGTGCCGGACAGATCGACCGGGTTCTGCGTGGCGATCACGAAAAAGGGTTCCGGCAACGCATGGGTGACGCCATCGAGCGTGACCTGCTGTTCGGCCATGGCTTCGAGCAGCGAGCTTTGCGTGCGTGGCGGCGCGCGGTTGATTTCGTCGGCCAGCAGCACGTTGGTGAACACCGGGCCTGGATGGAACTGAAACTGGCGCGAGGCGGCGTCGTACACCGATACGCCCAGCACATCGGCCGGCAGCAAATCGGAGGTGAACTGCACGCGCTGGAAGCCCAGCCCCAGGCTGGAGGCCATCGCGTGGGCGAGGGTGGTCTTGCCCAGGCCGGGCAGATCCTCGATCAGCAAATGCCCGCCGGACAGCAGCGCCACGAATGCCAAACGCACTTCCTGCGCCTTGCCCAGCAATAGCGAATTGACCTGGTCTTGTGCGCGCCGCAGCGATTGGCGCAGCGCATCGGTTAGCATTTCCGTGGAACGCAGCGGTGTCGACATCACAATTCCGTAGGTGAAAAGAAGAGTGCACAGGGCAATGCAAGGGGACCAACGCGCACATCGCACTTTCGTGATCCTGTGGACACTGGCGACAGCCGTCAAGCTGTTGATTGCCGCGCGGCTGCCGCTGTTCGTGGATGAGGCGTTCTATTGGCAGGAAGGCCAGCATCTGGCCGCCGCATATTCGGATCTGCCCGGCATGACGGCCTGGCTGGCGCGGCTGGGTGTGGAAGTCGGCGGACATCATCTGCTGGCCTTGCGTCTGCCATTTCTGGCCATTGCCGCGCTGCTGCCGTGGCTGATTGCGCATATCGCCACGCGTTGGTTCGGCTCCACGCTGGGCTGGCAGGCAGGCAGCCTGACCTTGCTGATGCCGCTATCGGCCACGCTCGGCATTTTGGCGGTGCCGGATGTGCCGATGGCGCTGGCGGCGGTGCTCTGCATGGATGCCGGCGCGCGGCTGCTGCGCGAGGTCGATGCCACCAGTGCGCTCGAGCTCGCCATTGGTTTGGTGATCGGTGCGCTCAGCCATTACCGCTTCATCGGCGTGATCGGGGTGGGCTGCATCGCGTTGCTGTGCATTCCGCAGGGGCGCGCGGTCCTGCGCGACCCACGCGTCTGGATGGCGCTGACGGTGGGCACGGTGAGCTGGCTGCCGCTGCTGTTCTGGAACACCGACCATGACGAAGCCGGGCTGCGCTTCCAGTTGGTCGACCGACATCCATGGCGCTTCCAGATCACCGGGCTGTGGTTCTTGCTGATACAGGCGGTGCTGGTGACCCCGCTGCTGGCCTGGGCGATGGTCAAGGTCGGACTGGCTGGCACGCGTGCCGGCGGCGGCTCGCGGGCGCAATGGCGATATTTCGGCTTGCTGGGCGGCATTTCGACCGTGGCGATCTTCGTGCTCGGCTTCTTCAGTGACGCCGAGCGGATCAGCTTCCATTGGCCGCTGCCGGGCTATTTGGCCTTGCTGGTTGCGGTGCCGGTGATCCTGATGCGTTGGCCGCACGCGTTGCGTCGCGCCGCATGGGTGATCGCCTTGCTCGGCACGTTGGGCGCATACGGCTATTACCTGGCGGTGTCGGTGCCGTCGATTCGCGCGCATGCGGCCGGCGAAAAATACTATCCACGCAATTTCGCGGGATGGAACCATCTGGCGGGCGCGGTTAAGGTCAAACTTGCGCAGATGCCGCCTGGCACGCGGGTGCTGGCGGAAAACTTCAAGGTCGGCGCCGAGCTCGGTTTCCAGTTGCACGATGCCAACGTGGAAGTGCTGCGCGCGGATTTGAACGACAAGCACGGGCGCAGCGCGCAGTTGCTGCAGTGGGGATTGCTCAGTGACGGCACGCGTGCCGGACCGCGGCTGCTGGTGCTCTCGCCCAGCGATCAGCGCTATCGTGACCTGCTGAAGCGTTACCACGCCATCTGCGACATGGTCGGGCCGTTGCCGCCGCCCACCGTGGTGTCTACCGATCATGGCTATCAACGCTTTCTGTTGTTCGCACTGCCCGCACAACGTCAGCCCGGCGCGTGCATCGCTCCGGCGATGGCCTGGATCGATACGCCGCTGCCCGATGTAAGCGTGTCCGGGCAGGTGCAAGTGCGCGGCTGGGCATTCAAGGATGGCGTCGGTTTGTCGGATGTAGAACTGCTGCTCGACGGCCGCCCGGCCGCGCAGGCCGACTACGGCACGCTGCTCGATGTGCGCCCGTATTGGAAGATTTCCACCGACCCGCAGCATCCGCATGTCGGCTTCACCGCCACGCTCGACACTCACGCGGTGCCGCCCGGCACGCATTGGCTGGGGCTGCGCCTGCACGGCCACGATGGCAGCGTCGAGGATTGGTGGGAACAGCCGCTCACTGTCACGAATGATGCTGGGTTTTAACGTTCGAGCGCCGAGTAGAGCAGTCTGTTCGAGTCACAACACTGCTCGAGCGGCCTTCTGCGTGGTCCAACGGCCGGTCATAGTCGACAAGGAAAAAGGAAAAGCAATTGCAGCGCAAATATAAGGATTTACCCGGCGATTCCGGCGACCGCCGTCGGGCAGACAGGGCTTGGAGCAAGCTGCCGGAGGTGCTGCTGGTTGGTGCCAAGTGGTCTTATCTTGCAATCGGTATGTTGGCAATGGTTACGCTGTCGCCCAAGGTGCTCTATGCCGATCCGTGGCGATTCGCGAAAAATCTCCTGGGCCAGCCTTGGCCGCGGAATGTACTTGCGGTGGATAACGGACATCGTGAGGTCCTGCCCAATCTGCTGCGTCTGGCAGAGCTCAGATGGTTTGATGGCAATCAATGGCTGCAGATCTGGGTAGGTATTGCGCTGGCATTGCTGACAGTGTGGATGTTGCTGCGTCTGGTGCGTACCGAGCGTCTGGGTTCTTTGGCGCAGGCTGCCGCTGGGCTGGTTTGTGCGACGAGTATTTTCTGGCTCGGAAACGAGCGGGCATTGGTGCATGCAAACGAGTCGGTGCATGTCTATCTGATCACCGCGTTTCTGGTCGCCGGTTGTTGGTTGCTTGGTCATGGCAGCGGTTGGTGGCGCGCCGTACTGGCGGCACTCTGCGGGTTCGCAGCGACCTTCTGTTTTGGTGCGGGCATAGCCACGTTCGTTGCTTTGCTGGTGATGTTGTTGCTGCGTAGGGCGTCATGGGCCCAATGGTGCATTGTGCTATCGGGCTTTTCTGTATCTCTACTGCTGGTCGTGGGCTTTGGTGATGCGCACACACAGGGCGCACGCATCATCGCTCCACTTTCGCAGTTGGATATTGTGCTGCGTTGGCTATCTGCGCCGTTTATTTATGCCTGCCTTCCACTGGTTGACGTAAACGTTGCAGCAAAATTGCCAGTGGAATCCTTGAGGGCAGTTGCAGTTGCAATTTCCAATGCATACACGGCGTTATTCGGCCCGGTCATGATCTCGGCTTGGCCGCACAGATTGATAGGGGGATTGGGTGTGGGTGGATTGATGGGCATTACCTACTCACTCTGGCGTCGGCGGGCGGAATCGGTTGCAGAGCTGACAGCGATCTCGATTGCCTGGTTTGCGCTCGCCATCGGAGCGGCAATCGCTTTGGCGCGCGCCATCTATTTCCAGTCTTTTCCCGAGCAATTGCTGGCTGGGCGCTATCTGCCTTGGTCGGTCCTGTTCTGGAGCGGTCTGTTGTTGTGGTCGTTCGTTCGGTATGGACATTTTCACCCGCGCCGTGTCGCAGTGGCGGGCTTGGTGCTGGCATGTTGCTTGGTGCCAAGCACGCTATGGATGGCGCTCCTTGCGCAGCGCATGCAGACCGCGGCTAACATGACGGCAACCGCGGCAGCTGCAGGAGTGATTGATGCGGATGCCGTCTACGGAGAGACCGTTCTCACGGAAGTTGCCGATGCACTGCCTTTACTGAGGGCAGAAGGTACGTCCATCTTTGCATGGCCGGAAACACGTTATCTGGATGGAACGCAGGTCGCTGCCGATCCAGTTGCGATCGCAGATGTTGCTGCAACGCCGGTCCGTAATCTTCTGAATGATGCGTCAGCGATTCGATTTGATTTCAAGGCAGAGACGTCGGCGTCGCGTCTGGTCCTGATGTGCGACAAAACCCCTCTGGGAGTGGCGACGCGCGTGGGACGCGGGCCGCAGTGGGTTGGTTGGTCGGCACGAACTGTTGCTCCATCCTGTCTTCGGGCTCTTCAGGTGAGAGGCAGTGCCTGGTTTTAGGTTTGCCTTCGCGCCTTGCATGTCTCGCGGTTGAGTCAGTTTTTAGCTCGCTGCATGGCAAATGAGGTCTTGTCGCCTCCTCGGCGATCGTTGCCGGTCACTTTCAAGGCAAGTGAAATCCCGCCTGACGCAACAACCTTGCCAGCGCGATTAGCGGCAGGCCGACCAGTGCGGTGGGGTCTTCCGAGCGGATGGCCTCGAACAGGCTGATGCCCAAGCCTTCGCACTTGAAGCTGCCGGCGCAATCCAACGCTGGCTCGGCGGCGAGGTAGCGCTCGATCTCGGCAGGCGTCAGCGGACGTAGCTGTACTTCGGTGAGATCCCGCGCATGCAAGCTGCGCTCCGGGCCGACCACGCTCACGGCGGTGTGGAAGCGCACCACGCGGCCGGACATTGCAGTCAGCTGCGCGCGCGCCTGGTCCAGCGTTCCCGGCTTGCCCAGGGCCTGGCCGTCCAGGTCGGCCACCTGATCCGAGCCGATCACCCAGGCATCCGGGGCGTGCGCCGCTACCGCTGCTGCTTTCTCGGCGGCAAGACGGCTGGCCAGAGCGCCGGGGGATTCTCCGGGTTGCGCCTGCTCGTCCACCTCCGGGCGGGCGGTGCTGAAATCCAGTTGCAGGCGGCCGAGCAGCTCACGCCGGTAGACGGAAGTTGAGGCAAGGATCAGGCGTAGCATCATGGCGTGCTATGAGGGGACGGGCAGGGGAGTCTGCCAGCCGCCGCGCCGCATGGCATGTGTGAATGGGCGCATTTGACACGGAACCTGCGGGTCTTTAACATTCTGCGGCTTATGTCCGCGAACGTACCCGAAATGCTGGATGCTTGGCGGATGGTCGCAGCGCGCAGGCGCTTCGATGGCCGCATCCCGCTCTCTGCGATGACCCGTCTGCAAGGAAGCCTTGTCGATACCGAGGGCGAATGTGTCTATTCGCTTGAATTCGACCAGGACAATCTGTTGAAGGTCGCTTATGTCGAACTCAGTATCGATGTCGAGCTGCCGCTGGCGTGCCAGCGCACCCTGCAACGGTTTCTGTATCCGGTACAAATCAGACAGCGTCTTGGTTTGATCCGTGACGAGGCCGACGAAGCTGCATTGCCGGCCGAATACGAAGCGCTGCTGGTGCCTGAAGATGGCATGCTGCGGGCGGTGGATCTGGTCGAGGACGAGCTGGTGTTGTCGGTACCGGTGGTGCCAATGGCGCCGGGAAGCGAAGCCGTCGAGGCCGAGTGGGTTCCGACCCAGGAAGAGCAAGACAAGGCCAGTCCGTTCGCGGCGCTGGCAGCGTTGAAGAAACAGTAACCGCCGCTGTTAAGGGCGGAAAGACAGGTCGACGCGGGCGTAGAGCGTCCTGTTCGACTCGACAGACAAGTTATCGAACTTAAGTTGGAGCAATCCCATGGCTGTGCAGAAATCCCGAGTCACCCCGTCCCGTCGCGGCCAGCGTCGTTCGCACGATGCCCTGACCGCCAAGCAGCTGTCGACCGATCCGACCAGCGGCGAGATCCATCTGCGCCACCACATCACCGCTGACGGTTACTACCGCGGCAAGAAGGTGATCGCGACCAAGTCGTCGGCCGTCCAAGAAGATTGATCCGTGGCGCCCGCCGCACTCAGCGGCCGGGCGACCCTCGATTCTTCCGGAGCCGCCGGTCACCGCGGCTCTTGCACTAGGAAACAGCATGAGCAAGCGGATCTATTCCAGAATCGCGGGCACGGGTAGCTATTTGCCCGAAAAGGTGTTGACCAACGACGATATGTCCAAGATCGTCGACACCAGCGATGAATGGATCTTCTCGCGCACTGGTATCCGTGAGCGTCATATCGTTGCCGACGACCAGACCACCAGCGATCTGGCCTATTTCGCCTCGCTGAAGGCGATGGAAGCGGCCGGCGTCAGCGCCGACGAGATCGACCTGATCGTGGTCGGCACCACCACTCCCGACCTGATCTTCCCGTCCACTGCCTGCCTGTTGCAGGCGCGGCTGGGTAATGTCGGTTGCGGTGCATTCGACGTCAACGCGGCCTGTTCGGGTTTCGTCTATGCGCTCAGCGTCGGCGACAAGTTCATCCGCAGTGGCGACGCCAAGACTGTGCTGGTGGTCGGTGCAGAAACGCTTACCCGTATTGTCGACTGGACTGATCGCACCACCTGCGTGCTGTTCGGCGATGGTGCTGGCGCGGTGGTGCTCAAGGCCGACGAAGAAACTGGCATCCTCAGCACCCATCTGCACGCCGATGGCAGCAAGAAAGAGCTGTTGTGGGATCCGGTCGGCGTGTCGGTCGGTTTCGGCGAAGGCAAGAACGGCGGCGGCGTGTTGCTGATGAAGGGCAGCGAGGTCTTCAAGTACGCGGTCAAGGCACTGGACTCGGTGGTCGACGAGACGCTGGCAGCTAATGGCCTGGGCAAGGGCGATTTGGATTGGCTGATCCCGCATCAGGCCAATATGCGCATCATCGAAGCCACCGCCAAGCGCTTGGAGCTGCCGATGGACCAAGTGGTGGTCACCGTGGATCGCCACGGCAATACCTCCTCGGCCTCGGTGCCGTTGGCGCTGGACGAAGCGGTTCGCTCCGGCCGCGTGCAGCGTGGTCAACTGCTGCTGCTGGAAGCGTTCGGTGGTGGATTTACCTGGGGCTCGGCGCTGCTGCGCTACTGAGTCCCTCAGGCATCGCCACGTCCGCAGGCGATGCCTGACAGCGTCAGGGACGGATCCGTTATGGCAGAACCCATCGTCATCGCCGGACAGCGCGTCTGGCTGAAGCAGTACCGTCGCGACAACCGGGCGGTCTCGCTCGGAGCACTCAATTTTGTCGCCCGCCGCTGGGGCCTGGACGCCTTGCGTCCACCGCCGCACCGTGGCGGTGATGCCGCACGCGATTTGGAAGCGCGCCGGCTCGACGAGCTGCAGGCGCAAGCGGTCAATGTGCCGCGTGTGGTCGGTTGCGGGCAGGCGGCCCTAGTGCTCAGCGACAACGGCCGCTCCTTTGCCAGCTGCCTGCGCGAGGCCGATGCGCCCGAACGCGACCGCCTGATTGCGCTGGCGGTGGCCGCCATTGCCGACGCCCATCGCGATGGTGCGTATTTCGGCCAACCGCTTCCGCGCAACATGACCTTCGACGGGCAGGCGGTCGGCTTCATCGATTTCGAAGAGGATCCGCTGGAGGTGATGGACCTGGCGCAGGCCCAGGCGCGCGACTGGCTGGTGTTTGGCTACGGCGTGGCCAAGTACTACCGCGGCCGCCGCGAGGTGCTGCAGCGGTTGATGACGGGCGCCTTCGATGCGGCCGGCCCGGCCGTGGCCGCGCATGCGCATGTGGTGACCGGACGATTGCAGCGGTTTGCGCAGCTCATCGGTCGCCTGGGGCGCTCTGCCGGGGCACTGGCGCGCGCCATCCAGGCCATCCACGCGGCGACTTCCCTGGCCGTGGTGCTGGTGCTGGTGATGTGCGTGGACTGGCTCGCCGATGGCGAAATGGACCTGCTCAACGCCTTGCTGTAAGTGTGCCGGCGGTCGCGCTGGCCGGGTCTTGCATACGCGGCAGTACAGACGCCAGGGCGATTTCGCACGTATTATCCCGGCTCGATTTTTGTAGGCAGCAACGCGTGACCGAATCCACTCTCGCCTTCGTGTTCCCCGGCCAGGGCTCGCAGTCCTTAGGGATGCTGGCCGAACTGTCCGAGCTGCATCCGCAGATTCGCGAAACCTTCGCCGAAGCCTCCGAAGGCGCTGGCGTCGACCTGTGGGCGCTGTCGCAGGGCGGCCCGGAAGAGATGCTCAACCGCACCGAATACACCCAGCCGGCCTTGCTGGCCGCGGGCGTGGCGGTGTGGCGGTTGTGGAACGCGCAGCGCGGGCAACGCCCCGCGGTGCTGGCTGGCCACAGCCTGGGTGAGTACACCGCATTGGTCGCGGCCGGTGCCTTGTCGCTGCACGACGGTGCGCACCTGGTACGGCTGCGCGGCCAGTTCATGCAGGCCGCCGCGCCGGCCGGTGTCGGCGCGATGGCGGCGGTGCTGGGTGCCGAGGATGCGCTGGTGCTGGAGGTCTGTGCCGAAGCGGCGGGCAGCCAGGTGGTGGTGCCGGCCAACTTCAATTCGCCGGGTCAGATCGTCATCGGTGGCGATGCGGCCGCAGTGGATCGCGCGCTGGCCTTGCTGGCCGAGCGCGGCGTACGCAAGGCGGTCAAGCTGGCGGTGAGCGTGCCTTCGCACACCCCGTTGATGCGCGATGCAGCCAACCAGCTCAGCGAGGCGATGGCCGGCCTGAGCTGGCACACCCCGCAGATTCCGGTGGTGCAGAACGTGGATGCACGCGTGCACGACGGCAGCGAGGCGATTCGCAGGGCCCTGGCTGAGCAGCTGTATCTGCCGGTGCAGTGGACCGGCTGCGTGCAAGCGTTGGCTGCGCCGGGCATCACCCGGATCGCCGAATGCGGCCCGGGCAAGGTGCTGAGCGGGCTGATCAAGCGCATCGACAAGAGCCTGGATGTGCGTCCTCTGGCCACGCCTGCCGATTACGCTGGCGCGCTTGAGGCGTGGACGCACTGATCCTCCGACGCATGCGCCGGTGTCATGCCGGCCTCCCTCAGCGTTTGCAATCACGGTTGCGACGTCCCCCTTCGAGGAAAAGAATTCATGAGCAAGCCACTGCAGGGTGAGATTGCCCTGGTCACCGGCGCCAGTCGCGGGATCGGCGCGGCCATTGCCGACACGCTGGCCGCCCAGGGCGCCACCGTCATCGGCACTGCCACTTCGGCGTCCGGCGCTGCGGCGATCGGCGCGCGTCTGGCTGCCCACGGCGGTCACGGCCGCGAACTCAATGTCACCGACGCAACTGCGGTCGATGGCCTGATCGATGCGATCGGCAAGGAATTCGGGGCGATCTCGATTCTGGTCAACAATGCCGGGATCACCCGCGATAACCTATTGATGCGGATGAAGGAAGACGACTGGCAGGCGATCATCGATACCAATCTGACCAGCGTGTTCCGCACCTCCAAGGCGGTGATGCGCGGCATGATGAAGGCGCGCAAGGGCCGCATCGTCAACATCGCCTCGGTGGTGGGCGTGACCGGCAATCCCGGGCAGACCAACTACGCCGCGGCCAAGGCCGGCATCATTGCGTTCTCCAAGTCGCTGGCCAAGGAAATCGGCTCGCGCGGGGTCACCGTGAATGTGGTGGCGCCCGGCTTCATCGATACCGACATGACCAAGGCGCTGCCGGACGAGGCCAAGACCGCCTTGCTGCAGCAGATCGCGCTTGGCCACCTTGGACAGCCAGAGGACATCGCCAATGCGGTGGCATTCCTGGCCGGCCCGAGTGCCCGTTACATCACCGGTGAGACCCTGCACGTTAACGGCGGCATGTACATGCCGTGAGCGTGCGGCGCCGGGAGGCGCTAAGTGGCTGATCGGCCGGGAGTTGTGATGCAATGCAACGCTCGGTCGCTTCCACTACACTATCCAACGCGGCCATCGCAGCGGCGATGGCGTTTTTTTCGTACCACCACTACTCCATCCGGAGCGATATCCCAAATGAGCACCATCGAAGAACGCGTCAAGAAAATCGTCGTCGAACAACTCGGCGTCAAGGAAGAGGAAGTCACCACCAGCGCATCGTTCGTCGATGACCTGGGTGCCGACTCGCTGGACACCGTCGAGCTGGTGATGGCGCTGGAAGAAGAGTTCGAGTGCGAGATCCCGGACGAAGAGGCTGAAAAGATCACCTCGGTCCAGCAGGCGATCGACTACGTGAAGGCTCACGTCAAGAGCTGATGCGTTGTTCCTGGCCGCGGCGGCGTGCGTCAAGCCGCTGCTGCGTCAGACATTCCATGGGGCCGCTGATGCGGCCCTGTGTTTTTCAGCGTTAATCGCAAACCGCAAGCACCGTCTGTTGCGTGGTGAGGAGATCTGCAATGAGTCGTCGTGTTGTCGTTACCGGCATGGGCATGGTGTCGCCGCTGGGCAATGATCTGGCCACCAGCTGGGATGGAATCATCCACGGGCGCTCAGGCATTGGCCCGATCACGCAGATCGATGCCTCGCAGTTCACTACCAAGATCGCGGGTGAGATCAAGAATTTCGACCCCACGCTTTTTGTGTCCGCCAAGGACGTCAAGAAGATGGATTCGTTCATCCACTACGGCGTCGGCGCTTCGTTCATGGCGCTGGACGATTCCGGGCTGGAGATCGACGAAAGCAATGCCGAACGCATTGGCGCCATTCTCGGCTCCGGCATCGGCGGGCTGCTCGGTATCGAAGAGCAGACCATCAAATTCCATGAGGGCGGCGCGCGCAAGATTTCGCCGTTCTATGTGCCCAGCACCATCATCAACATGCTGCCGGGCCAGGTGAGCCTGATCAAAGGCCTGAAGGGCCCCACGTTCTCGGCTGTTTCCGCCTGCGCCACCTCCAATCACTCGATCGGCACCGCGATGCGGATGATCCAGTACGGCGATGCCGATGTAATGCTGGCCGGCGGCGCCGAGCGCGGGTCTTCGCCGAGCTCGGTGGGCGGTTTCTGCGCAATGAAGGCGATGTCCACCCGCAACGACGACCCGACCGCCGCCTCGCGTCCGTGGGACAAACGGCGCGATGGCTTCGTGCTCGGCGATGGCGCCGGCGTGCTGGTGCTGGAAGAGTACGAGCACGCCAAGGCGCGTGGTGCGCGTATCTATGCCGAGCTGGTCGGCTTCGGCGCCAGCTCCGATGCGTTCCACATGACTGCCCCCAGCGAAGATGGCGAAGGCGCGGCGCGCAGCATGGTTGCGGCGATGCGCGATGCCAAGCTCAATCCCGAGCAGATCGGTTACCTCAACGCGCACGGCACCTCCACGCCGTTGGGCGATCTGGCCGAGACGCTGGCGATGAAGCGCGCATTGGGCGACCACGCCTACAAGACCATGGTCAGTTCGACCAAGTCGATGACCGGTCATCTGCTCGGCGCGGCCGGCGGCGTGGAAGCGATCTTCTCGGTGATGGCGCTGCACACCGGCATCATCCCGCCGACGATCAACCTGGAAGAAGCCAGCGAAGGCTGCGACCTGGATTACGTGCCGAACGTGGCGCGCGAAGTGCAGGTGGACGCGGTGATGTCCAACGGCTTCGGCTTCGGCGGTACCAACGGTACGCTGGTGTTCAAGCGCCTCTGAGTTGGCGCGCCGTTCTTTTTACGGAGCACGGCGCGCAAGCTAGTTTTAGCCGCCGCGCGCGATGCGTCCGCGCGGCCTGATTTCTGATTCATAGCCCGACTCCATGTCGCTCGCCCTCTGCAGTTGCAGCAGGGCGGCGCGCTCTAGCACCCTACGCCAAACCAGGCCGATGACGCTCACCAGATCCCTGCATGCGGACATCGACCTGCTGGCGCTGCATCGGCTGGCGCCGCAGCGCTATCCGGTATTGCTCGAATCCACCGCCTTCGGTACCGAGCACGGTCGCTGGGATGTCTTGCTGCTTGCAGAAGGCGCAAGCCTGCGGCTCGACGCCGATGGGCACGCGCGCGATGGCGACGGACGCGTGCTGGAAGGCGGCTTTCTGGCTGCGCTGGATGCGGTGTGGCAGGCCGAGCGCGTGCCGCACGATGCGACAAGCCCGTGGCCGTTTCGCGGCGGCTGGGCGGTGTTGCTGGATTACGAACTGGCCTCGCAGGTCGAGCCGATTCTGCAGTTGCCTACCCGCGCCGACGGCTTGCCGAGCGCGCTGGCCTTGCGTGCGCCTGCAGCGGTGTTGCGCGATCAAGTAAATGGCCTGTGCATCGCACTGGCCGAGCCGGGCCGCGAGGATCTGCTGGCGCGCATCGTTGAGGACATCGCCGCCTGCGCCGTGCTGCCACCGTTGCCGGACTGGGTCGCTCCGGTGGCTGTCGAAGAAGACGCGCCCGAACGCTTCACCGATGCAGTGGAGCGCGTGCTCGCCTATCTGTGCGCTGGCGACGTGTTTCAGGCCAATATCTCGCGCGCCTGGCATGCGGTATTCGCTGCTGCGGTCGATCCGGCAGGGCTGCATGCGCGTCTGCGCGCGGCCAACCCCGCACCGTTTGCCGGCCTATTTGTGGCGGCGGGACGCGCGGTGGTGAGTTCCTCGCCGGAGCGACTGGTGTCGGTGCAGGGCGATGTAGTGCAGACGCGCCCGATCGCCGGCACCCGCGCGCGCTTTGCCGGTGACGACGATGCCGCGCGCATCCGCGAGCTGGTCGGCCACCCGAAGGAACGCGCCGAGCACGTCATGCTGATCGACCTGGAGCGCAACGACCTGGGGCGCATCTGTGCGCCGGGGACGGTGGAGGTGGATGAGCTGATGGGCGTGGAAAGCTACGTGCACGTGCACCACATCGTCAGCAATGTGCGCGGCCGTCTGCGCGCCGAGGTCACGCCCGGCGAGGTGATCGCAGCGGTGTTTCCTGGCGGCACGATTACCGGCTGCCCGAAGGTGCGCTGCATGCAGATCATCGCCGAGCTCGAATGCACCGCGCGCGGGGCCTACACCGGTGCGTTCGGCTGGCTCAATCGCGACGGCGACATGGATCTGAATATCCTGATCCGCACCGCCGAAGTGGCCGGGAACCAGGTGCATTTCCGCACCGGGGCCGGGATCGTGGTGGACTCGGATCCGCAGCGCGAGCTGGACGAAACCCGCGCCAAGGCGCGCGGCCTGCTGCGTGCATTCGACCAGACATGAGCGTTTCAACGGGACATCACCGGCGCGCGGTATCCTGCGCGGCGCTGGGGCAATGACGAGGTACGTGTGGCGGTGACTGGCAAACGTGGATGTCTGGCCGTGCTGGGCACGGCACTGTTGCTCGCGGCGCTGCTGGCGATTGCGGCTGTGGTGGCGTGGCGGCATTACCTGCACTTCGCCGATACACCGGTGAGCGCGAGCGCGCCCAGTGTGGTGATTGCGCCCGGTGATTCGCTCAAGGTGACGTTGCGCAAGTTGCGCGATGCCGGCGTGGCGCAGGGCGCGGATCTGGAATGGCAGCTGCTCGCGCGCCAGGTCGATGCGGCCGGCAAGCTCAAGGTGGGCGAATACGCGCTGGCACCGGCTCTCTCGCCGCGCGAGCTGCTTGAACGCATGCGCCAGGGCCGGGTGATCCAGTACCGCTTCACGATCGTGGAGGGCTGGAATTTCCGCCAATTGCGCGCGGCACTGGCGACCGCCACGCCGTTGCAGCAATCCATCGGCGCGCTGGACGATGCGGCTGTGATGGCGCGGTTGGGCTTTGCCAATCAACATCCGGAAGGCCGCTTCCTGCCGGAAACCTATCTCTACCAGCGCAGCGACAGCGATGTGGACGTGCTCAAGCGCGCGCACGTGGCCATGGACAAGGCATTGGCGCAGGCCTGGGAGCAGCGCGCTCCCAACTTGCCGCTGACCTCGCCGGAGCAGGCGCTGATCCTGGCCTCCATCATCGAAAAGGAGACCGCGCTGGGCAGCGAGCGACCGCTGATTGCCGGGGTGTTCCTGCGCCGCCTGCAGCTGGGCATGAAGCTGCAGACCGACCCGACCGTGATCTACGGCATCGGCAGCAGCTACGACGGCAATATCCGCCGCCGCGATCTGATCACCGATACGCCGTACAACACCTACACGCGTACCGGTCTGACCCCGACGCCAATCGCCATGCCCGGCCGTGAGGCCTTGCTGGCGGCGGTGCGTCCGGCGCCCGGCCAGGCGCTGTACTTCGTCGCGGTCGGCGATGGCACCGGCGCGCACGCGTTTTCGGCCACGCTGGCCGAGCACAATGCGGCGGTGGCGCGTTACCTGCAGCGCCGCCGCCTGCCGCAACCGGAACCAACGCCATGACCGCCGCATTTTCACCCTGGCAACAGCGCGCCTATGACCAGACCCTGGCCGCACTGGATGCCGGACGGCTCGGACACGGGCTGCTGATCTGCGGGCCGGACGGCCTGGGCAAGCGCGCGGTCGCGCTTGCACTGGCCGAGCACGTGCTGGCCAGCTCGCCGGACCCGGCGCTGGCGCAGCGCACGCGGCAATTGATCGCCGCCGGCACCCATCCGGATCTGCAGCTGATCTCGTTCATTCCCAATCGCACCGGCGACAAGCTGCGCACCGAGATCGTGATCGAGCAGGTGCGCGAGATTTCGCAGAAGCTCTCGCTGACCCCGCAGTACGGCATCGCGCAGGTGGTGATCGTCGACCCGGCCGATGCGATCAATCGCGCTGCCTGCAACGCCTTGCTCAAGACGCTGGAAGAACCGTCGCCGGGCCGCTACCTGTGGCTGATCAGCGCGCAGCCGGCGCGCTTGCCGGCGACCATCCGCAGCCGCTGCCAGCGCCTGGAGTTCAAGCTGCCGCCCGCGCACGAGGCGCTGGCCTGGTTGCTGTCCCAAGGCGTTGGCGAGCGGGCTGCACAGGAAGCGCTGGAGGCCGCACGCGGCCATCCGGGGCTTGCGGCGCAGTGGTTGCGCGAAGATGGCCTGGCGGTACGTCGCACGGTGGCGCAGGATCTGGAGCAGATCGCCGCCGGGCGCACCAGCGCCGTGGATGTTGCGCAGCGCTGGACCAACGACGGCCAGGCCGACCAACGTCTGCGCCACGCCGCCGACCTGGCGCTGGCACAGGCATCGGCCGGCTTGACCGATCCATCGCGGTTGCACAAGCTGGCGACCTGGTTCGACGCCGCCAATCGCACACGCGATCTGCTGCGCACCACCGTCCGCGCCGATCTGGCGGTGACGGAATTGTTGCTGTCCTGGCGCGAGGGAGAGCGTCCGGTACGTTCTAGGGGAACTCGATGAGTGCAATGAATGCACGCCAAGGCATTTTGTCGCTGGCGCTGAAAGACAAACCGGCGCTCTACAGCGCCTACATGCCGTTCGTGAAAGGTGGCGGCATCTTCGTGCCCACGCCCAAGCGCTACATGCTCGGCGACGAAGTGTTCCTGCTGCTGACGCTGCCGGACTCCAGCGAGCGCCTGCCGGTCGCCGGCAAGGTCATCTGGACCACGCCCGCCGGCGCGCAGGGCAACCGCGCTGCCGGCATCGGCGTGCAGTTCCCGGACGGCCCGGAAGGCGAGGCGGTGCGCAACAAGATCGAGACGCTGCTGGCAGGGTTGACGACTTCGGATAAGCCGACGCATACGATGTGAGGCAATGCGTGCGATGCGGTGCATGCTCGCGCGGGTGATTGTGGTCATGTTTGGAGTACATGGTCACGTTACGTATCGGGCGTTCGAACGGTGAGAGATCGATCACCCCCAACGTCGCTGCCAGGTCGTCGGACCGCCGCGCCTACTCATCAGAATGGGGCGTTTTCGACAGCATCGCTGCGGTCGTAGATGAACCTGTTGACGACCGCCGCAGCTGCCCTATAATGTGCGGCTCGCGTCACCGGGCGGTTAGCTCAGCGGTAGAGCATTGCCTTCACACGGCAAGGGTCACAAGTTCGAACCTTGTACCGCCCACCATCGAAATCCAGTAGCAGATAAGGGTTTCAGCGCGAGAAGAGAAGAGAAGAGCCGGCCAAGTGCCGGCTTTTTGTTGTCCTGCAAGGTGTTGAGCATCTGGTTCAGTTGAGTATTTGTGCCGCCTGACAGATGTCGTCGAATCGTTGTGGCTGTCCAACGCTCCGTTTGGCGGGTGTCGCCGGCAGCGTGGATGGGCAAGGATTACGTGTAGTGGTAGCGCGCCTGAGCAATCAGCAGGATGCCGTTCTCGGCCTTGTAGACAATCCGGTGTTCGTCGTTGATGCGGCGTGACCAGTAGCCCGCCAGCGCATGGCGCAACGGTTCGGGTTTGCCGATGCCCTGGAAAGGATCGCGCTGAATGGCCTTGATCAACTCGTTGATGCGCTTGAGCATCTTCCTGTCGGTCTGTTGCCAATGGAGGTAGTCCTCCCAGGCATTGTCCGCAAACTGCAGAATCACTCAGCCAGTTCCCGTTCCTTGCCGTGACCGGCCTCAAGCTGGGCGATGGATTCCAGTAGACGTTGCGCGCTCTTTGGGCTGCGCAACAAGTAGGCGGTCTCCTCCATCGCTTTGTAGTCTTCCAGCGACACCATGACCACGGCGCGCTCACCGCTGCGCGTGATGATCACCGGCTCGTGGTCGTTGACCACACGGTCCATGGTGTCGGCGAGAGAGGCACGCGCGGCGCTGTAGGAGATGGTGTTCATAAGGTGATCCGGACATGTACAGGAAATTGTACGCGTGTGCATGAGGGAGTCAACTGTCCAGTCTGCTAGCCTTCGGGCTAATTCAACGTCCCTTACCGTCATGCTGTTCCGGTTGTGCCTGCTTCTTGCGGGCCCGCGAATGAATCGCCATCCTGCAACACCCCGCGTTGAAGAAGGAGTGGCGATGAAGACGCTGCTTGGAAGTGCTCTGGTTGCGATGGTGCTGATGGCCGGCTGTGCCCGCGATGTGGGCGAGCAGTACGTGGGCAAGTGGGTCAACGTGAAGTCGCAGAAGAACGTGCTGAGCATCGAGCACAATGGCGAGAGCTTCATCATTCGCGATACCACGCCGGAGTTGTTGGGCAGCGGCGTCAAGACAAAGAATCATCCGGCAATCTTGAACAAGGGTGTGCTGCAGGTGTCCAGCGCGGATGGCACCGTCAATTACGCGATTGATCAGGCGACCGGCCATTTGAGCACGGGCGATAGCGAGTACACGCGGGTCAAGTGATCGCTACGCGCTCGTTCAATGGCGTGCGCTGGAGTGGGCGGCGCTACGTGTGCGGCGGGATCGCATCACCAACGTAGCAGCGGCCATGTCGTGTGGATTGCGTCGCTGGTTTGTGACTGCTGACCGCGATTCTTGCGTTCTCAACGACGCGCTGCCAAGCCCCGTGCTTGTGTCCTAATCAGGCGATACCAGAGCCCGCAGCTGCGTCTTAGACACCCAAAGCCAAGTGTGCGTTTGGATCCTAAGCACGCGATGCCAACGCGTGCGCCTGCATCCAGCGCCACAAGGTGGTGCGCGAGACGCCGAGTACTTGTGCGGCGAGGGCGCGATTGCCGTTTGCTTGCTCAAGCGCTGCACTGACTGCTGTTGCAGTGAGTTGCATGCGTGAGGTTGCAAGATCGGTGTGTTGAACAGCTTCTATGCTGTCGCCAAGGTGCATGTCAAATAGCTCTGGCGCCCAGCTTTCCAATTGATCCAGGCTCAGGTTGTCGTGTGGCTGTGCCTTCCAGTGGATGCACAGGCGTTCGACCAGATTGCGTAGTTCGCGCACGTTGCCTGGCCACGCGTGCTGTTGCAGCCGCTGCAATGCTGTCGGTGTCAGTGGTGAAGGGATACTGCCGAGTTGCTGGAAGTAATGTGTTAGCAACAAGGCGATCTCGTTGGGTCGGTTGCGCAGCGGCGGCAGTGCGATGCGCAGCGCTGCCAGCCGATAAAAAAGATCGCGGCGGAAGCGTCCTTGTTCGACCAGTGTCTGCAGCGGTTGCAGGCTTGCGGCGACGACGCGCACGTCGACAGCGACCGGCAGCGTGGCGCCGACACGTAGCACTTCGCGCTCCTCCAGTACGCGCAATAAGCGTGTCTGCAGCGGCATCGGCAGTTCGCCGATTTCGTCGAGAAACAAGGTGCCGTCTTGCGCGGCTTCGATCAGGCCGATGTGCCCGCCGCGGCGCGCGCCGGTGAATGCACCATCGCTATAGCCGAATAATTCTGCTTCCAGCAGCGATTCGCTGATGGCGCCGCAGTTGATGGCGACAAAGCGGCCGCGCCGACGGCTGCCGGCATGCAGTTGGCGCGCGACCAATTCCTTGCCGGTGCCGGTCTCGCCGCTGATCAACACAGTACCTGGGTGTGGTGCGTACAGCTGCACCAACGCGCGCACGTGCGCCATTGCCGCGTCTTCGCCAAGCAAGGCATCGGTGCGGCGAACGCGACGTGTGCCGGTGCGGCCGGTAGGGCGATCGTTACTGGGCGCGGTGCCCAAGGCGATGGCGTGTTCGAGCGCCAGGCGTACCGAATCTGCCGAATACAACAGCACGCCGGGCAAGCCGGCCTGTTCGGCGAAATCGATCGCCATGCCGGTGCCGACGATGACCTGGATGCCGCTGGCACGCAGGTCGGCGATGCAGTCGCGGGCGTCTTCGGCGGTGACGAAACGGCGGTGTTCTATGTCGAGGTCGAAGCTTTGCTGGAATGCGCGGAACGAGGGCACATCGGTGGCGTGGGTGACCACGCCGATGCGCGGCGCGATACGCCGTGCGCGCGCCAGCGCTTCCATCAGATCGAACCCGGTGGCCTGGATCGGCGCCAGCGGCAGCGCAAGCCGGCTGCGCAAATAAGCGGCGTTGGAGCCGCCGGCGACCAGCACATCGCAGCGCTCGCGGCGCAGACGCTGGCCAATCACCTCCACTGCTTCGGCAAAGCCGAGATTGATCTGCTCGATGCGCGCGCGCTGGTCGAACTCGGGGATGACATCGGCCAGCAGGCCGGTCAGACGCGAGACGCTGACGGTCCAGATCACAGGTGATGAGACGTCCGAAGGCTCGGAGATGGAGGGTGTGCGCATCATGCGGTCGCGTTTCAATGACGTTTCATGCTGCTCCATACGTTGCGGATTTGCAACAAATTGAAATGGTCTCGGCAGTAAAATCAAAGGGTTACAGTTGGCATGCCACTTGCGCCCATCACCGTATCCCAACCCAGGAATCGCCATGACGTCTTTGCCCACCGCTTCCGCCGGCACGCGCTTCCGCGCCGCACTGGCTACCGAATCACCGCTGCAGGTGATCGGCGCGATCAACGCCAACCATGCGCTGCTGGCCCAGCGCGCCGGCTACCAGGCGATCTATTTGTCGGGCGGCGGTGTGGCGGCCGGCTCGTTAGGGTTGCCTGACCTGGGCATCAACACGCTGGAAGACGTGCTGATCGACGTGCGCCGCATCACCGATGTCTGCGAACTGCCGCTGCTGGTGGATGTGGACACCGGCTTCGGGCCGAGTGCGTTCAACATCGAGCGCACCATCAAATCGCTGATCAAGGCGGACGCGGCCGGTTGCCATATCGAAGATCAGGTGGGCGCCAAGCGCTGCGGACATCGGCCGGGCAAGGAGATCGTTAGCCAGGGCGAGATGGTGGATCGGGTCAAGGCGGCCGCCGATGCCAAGACCGATGCGGCGTTCTTTTTGATTGCACGCACCGATGCGATCCAGATGGAAGGCGTGGATGCGGCGATCGAACGCGCCATCGCCTGCGTGGAAGCAGGTGCCGACGGCATCTTCGCCGAGGCCGCGTACGACCTGGACACCTACAAGCGCTTCGTCGACGCGGTGCGCGTGCCGGTACTGGCCAACATCACCGAATTCGGCAAAACCCCGCTGTTTACCCGCGACCAACTTGCGCAGGCCGGTGTGGCAATCCAGCTGTTTCCGTTGTCCGCATTCCGTGCGGCCAACAAGGCGGCCGAGGCGGTCTACACCGCGATTCGTCGCGACGGTCATCAACAGGCCGTGCTCGAAAGCATGCAGACACGCGAAGAGCTGTACGAACGCATCGGCTACCACGGTTACGAGCAGCGCCTGGATGCGCTGTTTGCGCGCAAAGGCGCATGATCGCGCTCTGCTGCGCGCACGTTTCGCCACCTCATCCGTGACACCGCAACACGACATAGTTTGGGAGCTCATCGCATGAACGACACCGTCAATCCCGGCTTCAAGCCGAAAAAATCCGTTGCATTGTCCGGTACTACTGCAGGCAACACCGCGTTGTGTACGGTGGGGCGCAGCGGCAACGATCTGCATTACCGCGGGTACGACATTCTGGATCTGGCAACCACCAGCGAGTTCGAGGAAATCGCGTATCTGCTGGTGCACGGCAAGTTGCCCAACAGCGGCGAACTGCGCGGCTACAAGGCCAAATTACGCTCGCTGCGCGGCGTGCCGGCTGCGGTGAAAACAGCGCTGGAGCAACTGCCGCCATCGGCACACCCGATGGATGTGATGCGCACCGGTGTGTCGGTACTGGGCTGCCTGCAGCCGGAAAAGGACGACCACAATCATCCCGGCGCGCGCGATATCGCCGACAAGCTGATGGCCTCGTTGGGCTCGATGTTGCTGTACTGGTATCACTACAGTCATAACGGCAAGCGTATCGAGGTGGAGACCGACGACGATTCCATTGGCGGGCATTTTCTGCATCTGTTGCACGGCTTTGCGCCGAAGGACTCATGGGTGCGTGCGATGCACACCAGTCTGATCCTGTACGCCGAGCATGAGTTCAACGCGTCCACGTTCGCGAGCCGGGTGATTGCCGGCACCGGTAGCGATATGTACAGCGCCATCGCCGGCGGCATCGGCGCATTGCGCGGGCCCAAGCATGGCGGTGCCAACGAAGTGGCGTTCGACATACAGAAGCGCTACGACACCCCGGATGAAGCCGAGGCCGATATCAAGGCACGCGTGGAGCGCAAGGAAGTGGTGATCGGCTTTGGGCATCCGGTCTACACCGTGTCCGATCCGCGCAACAAGGTGATCAAGGAGGTGGCGCGCGAGCTGTCCGACGAGCAGGGTAGCCGCAAGATGTACGACATCGCCGAGCGGCTGGAGACGGTGATGTGGGACATCAAGAAAATGTTCCCCAACCTGGATTGGTTCAGTGCGGTGAGCTACCACATGATGGGCGTGCCGACCGCGATGTTTACGCCGCTATTCGTGCTGGCGCGCACCGCCGGTTGGAGCGCGCACATCATCGAGCAACGCGTGGACGGCAAGATCATTCGTCCCTCGGCCAATTACACCGGGCCGGAAGATCAGGTGTTCGTGCCGTTGGATCAGCGCCCCTGAGAACGCGCTCGCCGTTGGAGTGGTCCACCTCGATCGCCGTCGTTCAATGAAGGCGGTCGAGCTCTCGCAAGTGCGATGAGAGATGGCAAAACCCCAAAGGCGTCTGAAACTCTAATCCGAATCCCGAATCCCGAATCCCGAATCCCGAATCCCGAATCCCGAATCCCGATTCCCGATTCCCGATTCCCGAAATGCCCCCGCCTGCTTTGTGATATCGCCAGCCATGAATAGCCAGTACCGCAAGCCCTTGCCGGGCACCTCGTTGGATTATTTCGATGCACGTGCCGCCGTGGACGCGCTGCAACCCGGCGCCTACGCAACGCTGCCGTACACCGCGCGCGTGCACGCCGAAAACCTGGTGCGGCGTGCCGAGCCGCAGATGCTGGAGGCTTACTTGCGTCAGTTGATCGAGCGCAAGCGCGACCTGGATTTCCCGTGGTTTCCGGCGCGCGTGGTGTGCCACGACATTCTGGGGCAGACCGCCCTGGTCGACCTGGCCGGCTTGCGCGATGCGATCGCCGAGCAGGGGGGCGATCCGGCGCAGGTCAATCCGGTGGTGCCGGTGCAGTTGATCGTCGACCACTCGCTGGCGGTGGAATACGCCGGCTTCGACAAGCAGGCCTTTGCCAAGAATCGCAGCGTGGAAGACCGTCGTAATGCCGACCGCTTTCATTTCATCGAATGGACCAAGCGCGCGTTCGAGAACATGGAAGTGATTCCGCCGGGCAACGGGATCATGCATCAGATCAATCTGGAGAAAATGTCGCCGGTGATCTACACGCTCGATGGTGTTGCGTTTCCGGATACCTGCGTGGGCACCGACAGCCACACACCGCATGTGGATGCGCTGGGCGTCATCGCAGTGGGCGTGGGCGGATTGGAAGCGGAAAACGTGATGCTCGGGCGCGCATCGTGGATGCGCTTGCCCGACATCATCGGTGTGGAGTTGCTGGGCAAGCCAGCGCCCGGTATCACCGCCACCGACATCGTGCTGGCGTTGACCGAGTTCTTGCGTCAGCAACGTGTGGTTGGTGCTTATCTCGAGTTTTATGGAGCCGGCGCCAGCGCGCTCACCATCGGCGACCGCGCCACCATTTCCAACATGACGCCTGAGTTCGGTGCCACCGCGGCGATGTTCTATATCGACCAGCAGACGCTCGACTATCTACGCTTGACCGGGCGCGAAGACGCGCAGATTGCCCTTGTCGAAACCTACGCGCGCCACACCGGCTTGTGGGCGGATGATCTGGTCACCGCGCAGTACGAGCGCGTGCTGCAGTTCGATCTGGCCAGCGTGGTGCGCAACATGGCCGGCCCGTCCAATCCGCATAAGCGGGTGGCGACCAGCGAGCTGGCTAGCCGCGGCATTGCCGGCGCTTGGGAAGACGTGCCGGGCCAGATGCCCGATGGCGCAGTGATCATCGCGGCGATCACCTCATGCACCAACACCTCCAACCCACGCAACGTCATCGCTGCCGGTTTGCTGGCGCGTAATGCAAATGCACGTGGACTGACGCGCAAACCGTGGGTGAAAAGTTCGCTGGCGCCAGGCTCCAAGGCGGTGCAGTTGTATCTGGAAGAGGCCGGCTTGCTGAGCGAGCTGGAGCAGCTGGGCTTCGGCATCGTGGCGTTCGCGTGCACCACCTGCAATGGCATGAGTGGCGCGCTGGATCCGGTGATCCAGCAGGAAATCATCGACCGCGATCTGTATGCGACAGCAGTGTTGTCGGGCAACCGTAATTTCGACGGGCGCATCCATCCGTATGCCAAGCAGGCGTTTCTCGCATCGCCGCCGTTGGTGATTGCCTATGCCATCGCCGGCACGGTGCGCTTCGATATCGAAAAAGATGTGCTGGGTATCGATGCCGATGGCGTGGCGGTGACGCTCAAGGATCTGTGGCCCAGCGATGCGGAGATCGATGCGGTGGTGGCGCGCAGCGTCAAGCCAGAGCATTTCCGCAGCGTTTACGACCCGATGTTCAAGCGCAGCGTGGGGCAGGGCATGCAGGTGAGCCCGCTGTACGCCTGGCGGCCGACTAGTACCTACATCCGGCGCCCGCCGTATTGGGAAGGCGCGCTGGCCGGTGCGCGCAGCTTGCGTGGCATGCGCCCGTTGGCGGTGCTGGGCGACAACATCACCACCGACCATCTGTCGCCGTCGAATGCGATCCAGGCCGGCAGTGCGGCCGGTGAATACCTGGCACTGATGGGCGTGCCGGAAGAAGACTTCAATTCCTACGCCACCCATCGCGGCGATCACCTCACCGCGCAGCGCGCCACCTTCGCCAACCCCAAGCTGATCAACGAAATGGCGGTGGTCGATGGACAGATCACCGCCGGCTCGCTGGCGCGTCTGGAACCGGAAGGGCAGGTGCTGCGCATGTGGGAAGCGATCGAAACCTACATGACGCGCAAGCAGCCGCTGATCATCATCGCCGGTGCCGATTACGGGCAGGGGTCCTCGCGCGACTGGGCGGCCAAGGGCGTACGGCTGGCCGGGGTGGAGGTGATCGTAGCTGAAGGCTTCGAGCGGATTCACCGCACCAATCTGATCGGCATGGGCGTGTTGCCGCTGGAGTTCAAGCCGGGCACCGACCGCAAGACGCTGGGCATCGACGGCAGCGAAACCTTCGACGTGATGGGCGAACGCACGCCCGGCGCCACGCTGACGCTGTCGATCCATCGGCGCAACGGCGAGCAGTTGCAGGTGCCGGTGACGTGCCGGCTGGATACTGCCGAAGAGGTGTCGATCTACGAGGCCGGTGGCGTGCTGCAACGGTTTGCGCAGGATTTTCTGGAGAGCCGGGAATCGGGAGCCGGGAATCGAGATGCGTTGAAAGCGACATCGGCATCGCAAGCACACTAGCGTCCATGGCTCCCGGCGTCGTACTGCCGCTCTAATCCCCCATCCCCAATCCCGGCCTTCACCCATGACCCATCTCCCCCAACTCCGCATTCCCGCCACCTATATGCGCGGCGGTACCAGCAAGGGCGTGTTCTTTCGCCTGCAGGATTTGCCTGCCGCCGCGCAGCAGCCCGGTCCTGCGCGCGATGCGTTGTTGTTGCGGGTGGTCGGTAGCCCGGATCCGTATGCCAAGCAGATCGATGGCATGGGCGGGGCGACTTCGAGCACCAGCAAGAGCGTGATTGTCTCTGCAAGCACACGCGCCGGGCACGATGTGGATTATCTGTTCGGGCAGGTGGCCATTGACAGCGCGTTCGTGGACTGGAGCGGCAACTGCGGCAATCTGTCGGCAGCGGTGGGGCCGTTTGCGATTGCCAATGGCCTGATCGACCCCGCGCGGGTGCCGCGCGATGGTGTGGCGACGGTGCGGATCTGGCAGGCCAATATCGGCAAGACCATCGTGGCGCATGTGCCGATGACTGATGGTCAGGTACAGGAAACCGGCGACTTCGAACTGGATGGGGTGACCTTTCCGGCGGCCGAGGTGCAGCTGGAATTTCTCGACCCGGCCGATGCTGCAGAAGGCGAGGGCGGGGCGATGTTCCCCACCGGCAAGCTGGTCGATCAATTGGAGATTCCGGGCCTGGGCACGATCGCCGCGACGCTGATCAATGCCGGCATCCCGACCATCTTCGTCAATGCGCGCGACTTGGGCTACACCGGCACCGAGTTGCAGGAGGCGATCAATGGTGACCCGCGTGCGCTGACGATGTTCGAGACCTTGCGCGCGCACGGCGCGGTGCGGATGGGGTTGATTGCGAAAGTGGAAGATGCCGCCACGCGGCAGCACACGCCGAAGGTGGCGTTCGTTGCGCCGCCGGCCGATTACGTTGCGTCCAGCGGCAAGCCGGTGCACGCGGCCGAACTCGATCTGCTGGTGCGCGCGATGTCGATGGGCAAGTTGCATCACGCGATGATGGGCACTGCGGCGGTGGCCATCGGCACGGCAGCCGCTGTGCCCGGCACCTTGGTCAATCTTGCAGCGGGCGGCGCGACGCGCTCGGCGGTGCGCTTCGGGCATCCGTCCGGCACGTTGCGCGTTGGCGCGGAAGCGCAGTTGGTGGATGGCCAGTGGCAGGTGACCAAGGCGCTGATGAGCCGCAGTGCGCGGGTGCTGATGGAAGGTTGGGTGCGGGTGCCGGGTGATGTTGTGCAGGCCCAGTGATCGGCGCCAAGCGTCACGGAATGCCGCCGCTACCGCTGGCGATGTCAGCGCCTTTCCCCATGATTGGAACAGCAGGGCCAAGCCTCCTTTCTGGGCGACCCGTTACCAGGCACCGGGCCTGAGACCCAGTACGCCCCAGCGCACAAATTGCACGGTCGTGTTGCATTAATTCGAACACCTTTTCGAATTCCGAAAACTTTTTCGCACGCGCTCTGCCAAATTTGTGTAAATCGTGTTAATTCTGTTGCAACGCGGCATGCAGATCAGGCCGTTCCGCCACCAGAATTCGGAGTCTTTCCCATGTCCGCCAGCCGGTCGCTCAAGATCAGCGCGCTCGCCGTTGCCGTCGCTTCCCTTCTTCCGTTCCATGCCGCTGCCCAGCAGGCGCCCAGCGACGACGGTGTCGTGCGTCTGGACGCGGTCAAGGTCACGGTCGAACGCCGTTCGGAAGACTCCAAGGATGTGCCGGTGTCGGCCTCGGTGCTGCGTCCGGAATTTCTGGATGCCATCTCAACCAGCGGCTCGGATATCCGCGTGCTCGCCGGCAAGGCGCCCAGCCTCAATATCGAATCGTCCAACGGCCGTGTGTTCCCGCGCGTGTACATCCGCGGCTACGGCAACACCGACTTCAACACCTACGCCTCGCAGCCGGTGTCGCTGATCTATGACGACGTGGTGCAGGAAAACGCGTTTTTGAAGGGCTTCCCGATCTTCGATCTGGAAGGTCTGGAAGTGCTGCGCGGCCCGCAGGGCACGCTGTTCGGCCGCAACACGCCGGCCGGCGTGGTCAAGTTCAACTCGGTCAAGCCGACCATCGGCGCCAATGACGGCTACGCCAGCCTGTCGTACGGCACCTACGGCACCATGACGCTGGAAAGCGGCCTGAGCATCGCCATGGGCGAGCATTGGGCGGCGCGTCTGTCCACGCTGGGCCAGCGCCGCGACGATTGGGTGGAAAACAGCGACGGCCGCGATCTGGAAGGCTATACCGACTCGGCCGTGCGCCTGCAGCTGCTGTATCAGGCCAGCGACGATTTCAGCGCGCTGTTCAACGCGCATGCGCGTCACCTGGACGGCACCGCGCGCCTGTTCCGCGCCAACATCATCCAGCCCGGCACCAACCAGTTGGTGGACGGCTTCGACGAAGAAAAATCCTTCATCGACGGCGCCAACAATCAGGAACTGCAGACCTACGGCGGCAGCGCCAATCTGACCTGGGATCTGGGCGACATCGCACTGCACTCGATCACCGCCTACGAAGGCATCGGCAAGTACTACAGCCGCGGCGATATCGACGGCGGCTTCGGCGCGGTGTTCGCACCGCCGTCCGGCCCGGGCGTGATTCCGTTCCCGGTGGAAACCGCCGGCGGCATCAAGAGCCTGGACCAGTACAGCCAGGAACTGCGTGCCGAATCGCAGTACGAAGGCCCGCTCAACTGGCAGGCCGGCCTGTACTACTTCCATGACGATGTGGAAGGCGAAAACTACACTTACAACACCTTCAGCGGTGGCGACCTGGCCAGCTATCAGCTGACCCGTCAACGCAACACCTCATGGGCGGCGTTCGGCTCGTTGAACTATGCGGCGACCGATCGCCTGAACCTGCGCGCCGGCATCCGCTACACCTACGACAAGAAGACCTTCGACGTGCTGGCGCTGGACCGCGTCACGCTGGTCGAGCCCTCCAGCGGCGAGACCGACAACTCCAAGGTCACCGGCGATCTGGCGGCGACGTTCTCCATCAACGACGACGTCAACGTGTACGCGCGTGCGGCACGCGGTTTCCGTGGCGCCAGCTTCGGCGTGCCCTCGGGCACCGCGCCGCTGACCGTGGCCGAGCCGGAGACAGTGGATTCGTTCGAGATCGGCATCAAGTCCGACCTGTTCGACAACCGCGCACGTCTGAGCTTCGATATCTACGATTTCCGCCTCAAGAATCAGCAGCTCACCGCAGTGGGCGGCGTCTCCAACGACGTGCGTCTGCTCAATGCCGACAAGACCAAGGCGCGCGGCGCAGAGTTCGACTTCGAAGCGCTGATCACCCAGAACCTGCGCGTCACCGCCGGTGGCGCCTACAACTGGACCCGCATCGACGACCCGAGCCTGTCGGTGGGCGTGTGCCGCACCTGCACCGTGACCGACCCGCTCAATGCGGCCGGCAACGCGCTGATCGACGGTAATGACCTGCCGCAGGCATCCAAGTGGATGGCCAACGCCACGCTGCGTTACGGCATCCCGATGGGCAACGACGGCGAGCTGTTCTTCTACACCGACTGGTCCTACCGCAGCGAAGTGAACTTCTTCCTGTACGACTCCAAGGAGTTCACCGGCCAGCCGCTGGTCGAAGGCGGCGCGAAGATCGGCTACAACTGGGGCGCGGGTGCGTACGAGTTGTCGGTGTTCTGCCGCAACTGCACCAACCAGATCCGCGTGACCGGTGCGATCGACTTCAACAACCTCACCGGCTTCATCAACGACCCGCGCATCGTCGGTGCGCAGTTCCGCGCCAATTTCTGATCGGCGTTGTGGTGTAGCACTATTGAACCGCCGGCCAACATGCCGGCGGTTTTTTTATGGCGGCAGGAGGAGATACATGCAGCGGATATGGCGTAACGCGTGGTGGATGCTGGGGCTGTGGTGTGCGTCGGCAGTGGCATGGGCGCAGACGCCTGCCGCGAGTGCAGCGCAGGCTGCGCCAACGGCGAGGTCCACCGAGTTGCTGGTGGTCTCCACCGATATCGGCGACGACATCGACGATGCGTTCGCGTTGGGGCTGTTGTTGCGTAGCCCGCAGTTGCGCGTGCTGGGCATCGCATCGGCCTGGGGCGATACCAGCTTGCGTGCACAGTTGTTGCAGCGCCTGTTGCAGCAGGCCGGGCGCAGCGAAATTCCGTTGGCGGTGGGCGCACGCACCGCCAGCACGATTCCCTTCAGCCAGGCGCGTTGGGCCGCCAAAGGACAGCTGCCAGGCAAGCTGCCGGATGCGGCGCAGATGATCCTGCAGCAGGCGCGCCAGCATCCAGGTCAGGTGACCTTGCTGGTGTTGGGGCCGATGACCGACGCCGCATTGGCGCAGCAACGCGACCCGGCCGGCTTTGCCAAGCTCAAGCGCATCGTGGCGATGGGCGGCTCGGTACGCGTTGGCTATGGCAAGTCGGCGTATCGCCTGGCCAGTGCGCCGGCACCGGAGTACAACATCCTCTCCGATGTCGCCGCCGCCCAGCGCGTGTTCGCGGCCGGCGTGCCGATCGTGTTGCTGCCCTTGGACGCCGCCCAGATCACGCTGGAAGAACCCGAGCGCATCGCCTTGTTTGCACATGGCGATGGGCTCACCGATGCGCTCACTCAGCTGTACTACCAGTGGCGCAATACCGACCAGCCCTGGGTCAGTGCAACGCCTACCTTGTTCGACGCGGTGCCGGTGGCCTGGCTGCTGCGCCCCGCGCTGTGCCCGACCACGCCGTTGCATCTGGATGTCGATGCGCAGGGGTATACCCGCGAAGGAGCCGGCACGCCGAACGTGCAGGCCTGCCTGCGTGCGGACAAGCCGGCGTTGATCGACATGTACATGCGTACGTTGTTGCAGTTGCACTAAGAGCGGCGAACAAAACGACTTCACGCCGGTCCGTTGCAGGGCCGCTGAGCTGCGACTTGGCTGCAGGGTTCTTGCCCGCCCACCCTCGCGGAACACGCCGCAAGTACGTCCATGTAGGCTCTTACGCGGCATCCATGCCGCGTAAGGTCCCGCGACGGTGAGCGGGCAAGAACCAGTGGAGATGGTCGGTCTGCGTAGCTTCAACAAAAGCAACCGACGAATTCTCTTGTGCGGTGAGGGCACCGTACACTCGACCGACAAGGTTTCTTACCTGAGCTTCTGACTGCATCTAAACGGCGCTGCGACTCAAGTCTCAGCATGTCGAAGTGATTGCTTAGCGCGGATAGATTAGTTGCAGGGCAGATGATCTGTGGGTTTGCTGTAGTGCCCTTGCCCGCCCACCATCGCGGGACACGCCGCAAGTACGTCCATGTAGGCTCTTACGCGGCATCCATGCCGCGTAAGGTCCCGCGACGGTGGGCGGGCAAGGACCAGTGGAGATGGTCGGCGTGCATGTTTTCAACAACGCAACCCATCAACTCTCTGGTGCGGTGTCCTCGCCGATTGCGGGACCATGTGGCGGCATGGATGCCGCCACTGAGCCTCCACGGACGGATTCACGGCGTGTCCCGCGAGCGGTGAGGGCACCGCGCCCTCGACTGACTAGGCTTTTTGCTTTGGACTTTTGACTGCATCCAACAAGATGCGACCAACAAAACCACTGCGTCCGCAGGTCGGGCGCGCCGGTGCCATCGCAACGCTCGCCTAGCGGCGCATGATCGCCGCCCATCGGTAAGTCCATGCCTCGCCCCCATCGCCACCATCAGTGACGTGAACGGCATCGCTATACTTGCGTCCTCAGTCATGGGGTAGCACGAATGGACAGCCAGCAATCAGGGATGAAGTGGTCAGGCACGCGGCGCATGTTGCTGTGGGTGGTGCTGCTGACCGTGGCGATCGGCGGGGTGGCGTGCAAGCGTAACGAAAGTGGCCAGTTGCCCACCGCCAGCGGCGAGGCGATCAAGGCCGACAAGCAGGCGATTACCGGCTTTGCGCTGGCACGTGCCTATCCCGACCAGACCAGCGACGGCTTGTCGCTGGCGCTGGAATTCTCGCGGCCGCTGGTCGGCACGCAGGATTTCGATGCGCTGGTGCGCTTCGAGGAAAAGGTCGGCACCGGCGACAGCAGCTGGTCGCTGTCCGACGACGGCAAGACGCTGCGTTACCCGTACGTGGAAGCGGCCAAGGACTACACCGTGCTGGTCGATGCCAACCTGCTGGCCGCCGATGGCAGCCGCCTGGGCAAACCGCTCAAGCAGAAGGTCTATACCGGGCAGCTCAAGCCTGTGGCCGGGTTCGCTTCGCAAGGCAGCGTACTGCCTGCGCGCGAGAGCCGTGGTCTGCCGGTGGTGTCGGTCAACGTACCAGAGGTGGACGTTGAATTTTTGCGCGTGCGCGAGAAATCGCTGCCGGCGTTCTTTCAGCAGTTTCAGCGCGGCGGTCGTCGCGGCAGCTGGGAGCTGGAGAGCGACTACAGCGACAAGGAACCGCTGTCCAAGCTGGCCGACCCTGTCTACGTCAATCGTTTCATTCTTGGCGGCAAGCAGAACGAGCGCGTGCTGACCTACCTGCCCACGCAGGACATCAAGGAACTGCAGGAGCCGGGCCTGTACTTCGCGGTGATGAAGCGCGCCGGCAGTTTCGATAATGGTTTCGACACCGCGTTCTTCACCGTCAGCGACATCGGCCTGCACACGCGTGCGTACAAGGACAAGCTGTTCGTGCACACCGCCTCGCTGCAGAGCGGTGAGCCGATCAAGAATGTGGAAGTGCGCATCCTCGATGCCAAGGGCGAGCTGTTCCTCAAGGGCGCCACCGACGGTAATGGCAATGCGTTGCTCAACTACACGCTCGATGCAGGTCACGTGCTGACGGCGCGCAGCAAGACCGATATCTCGGTGCTGCCGTTCAACCAGCCGGCGCTGGATCTGAGCGAATTTGCGGTGGCCGGGCGCCAGAGTGCCTGGTTCGATGTGTTCGCATGGGCCGGCCGCGACCTGTATCGCCCCGGCGAGACCATGCGCGTGTCGGCGATCCTGCGCGACAACGACGGCAAGCCCACCAAACCCCAGCCGGTGTTCCTGCGGCTCAAGCAGCCGGACGGCAAGACCTTCCGCGAGACCAGACTGCAGCCCGGCGAGCAGGGCTATTTCGAGTTCACCCAGCAGATTCCGGCCGATGCGCCGACCGGGCGCTGGCAGGTGGAATTCCGCACCGATCCGGCCAGCAAGGACGCCGTGCAAGGCATGACCGTGCGCGTGGAAGAGTTCTTGCCCGAGCGCATGAAGCTGGATCTGGATGCCGCGCAAAAGACCTTGAGTGCCGGCCAGCCGTTCAAGCTGGTCGCCAATGCCGCGTACCTGTATGGCGCGCCGGCCGACGGCAACCGCTTCACCGCAAAGCTCGCGGTCAGCGTCGAGCAGCATCCGCTGGAGTCGTTGCCGGGCTGGTTCTTCGGCGACCCCACCTTGGAGCTGCCGCGCGAAGCCAAGGACGTGATCGATACCGAGTTCGGCAGCGACGGTATCCTGCGCGAAGACATCGCACTGCCCGCCGAAGCCAAGCCGGTGAGCACGATTGCGGCGGTGGTGTCCGGCAGCGTGTACGAAACCGGCGGGCGCACCGTCACCCGCACCGTCAAGCGCGTGCTGTGGCCGGCCAAGGCGCTGGTCGGCGTGCGCCCCTTGTTCGACGACAAGGACGGCACCGATGCGAATGGCACCGCGCGCTTCGAAATCACCCGCGTGGATGCCGATGGCAAGCCGCAACCGGCCAAGGGCCTGAAGGCCACGCTGGTGCGCGAGCTGCGCGACTACCACTGGAACTACACCGACGACCATTGGGATTACGACTTCACCCGCCGCTTCGAGAACAAGGACACGCGCACGCTCGATATCGGCAGCGGCAATGCCAAGCTCGATGTGCCGGTGGAGTGGGGCGAGTACCGCCTGGACGTGTTCGACCCGGCGACCGGGCTGACCACGCGCTACCCGTTCCGTGCCGGCTGGAGCTGGAACGACGAAAACCGCGGTCTGGACGCGCGCCCGGACAAGGTCAAGCTGGCCTTGGACAAGACCGGCTACCGCGCCGGTGACACGCTCAAGGTGACGCTGACCCCGCCGCATGCCGGTAAGGGCGTGTTGTTGGTGGAAAGCGACAAGCTGCTGTACGTGCAGGACATCGACGTCAAGCCGGGCAGCACCTTCGAAATCCCGGTGACGGAAGGCTGGGAGCGCCACGATGTGTACGTCACCGCGCTGGTATTTCGCGGTGGTAGTGCGCCGAGCAAGATCACCCCGGCGCGCGCGGTGGGTGTGGCATTTGTGCCGATGGATCGCAAGACACGGCGTGTGGCGGTGGGCTTGGCTGCGCCTAAGCAGATGCGCCCCGAGCAGGCGTTGCCGGTGACGGTGAGCGTGCCGGAGTTGGCCGGCAAGGCTGCGCACGTGACCATCTCTGCGGTGGACGTGGGCATCCTCAACATCACCCGCTTCCCGGTGCCCGATGCCAATGCGCAGTTCTTCGCGCAGCGCCGGTTGGGCACCGATTCTTACGATATCTATGGGCGGGTGATCGAAAGTTTCGAAGGCGCTAGCGGCAAGCTCAAGTTCGGCGGCGACATGGCCCTGGAAGCCTTACCGCAAGCCAAGCGCCCGACCGCGCGCGTGCAGACCGTGGACCTGTTTTCCGGCTCGGTAAAACTCGATGCCAAGGGCAATGCGCGCGTGCAACTGCCGGTGCCGGATTTCAACGGCACGCTGCGTGTCTCGGCGTTGGTGTATTCGGACACGCGGTTCGGCAATCACGATATGGAAACCGTGGTGCGCGCGCCGATCCTGGCCGAGGCCAGCATGCCGCGCGTGATGGCGCCGGGCGACCGCAGCACGGTGACGCTGGATGTGCAGAACTTCACCGGCAAGCCGGGCGAGTTCAATGTGCGCGTCGAGGGTGTTGGCCCATTGGCCATTGCCGAGGCGTCGCGCAGCGTCAAGCTCGGCGTGGATGCCAAGCAGACGCTGAGCTTCCCGTTGAGCGCCACCGAAGGCTATAGCGTGGCCAAGGTGCGTGTGCGTGTGGACGGCAATGGCTTCAAGGCCGACCGCAGCTACGACCTGCCGGTGCGTGCCGGTTGGCCGCAGGTGTTGCGTGCGCAGACGCGCGTGCTCGATCCGCTGGCGCCGATCACCCTGGACAGCGGCTTTGCCGATGGCCTGATGGCCGGCTCGGTCACTGCGCGCATGGTGGTCAGCCCGTTGCCGCCGATTCCGTTCGCCAGCGCCTTGCAAGGGGCGTTGGAGTATCCGTACGGCTGCGCCGAGCAGACCACCAGCAAGGGCTATGCGGCGCTGCTGCTCGACGATGCCACTGCCAAGGCGCTGGGCACCAAGGGGCTGGATGCGGCCACGCGCCGCGAGCGCATGGAAGGCGCGTTCGGTCGCCTGGCCTCGATGCAGATCGCCAGCGGGCATTTTTCGATGTGGGGCGACGACGGCTACGTCAATCCGGGCCTGACCCCGTACATCGCCGAGTTCCTGCTCGACGCCAAGGACGCCGGTTTTGCGGTGCCCGACAACGTGTTGCAGAAAGCGCTCAATCGGCTCAGCGAAGATCTGCTGTCCGGTGGCAACGAGTTCTACGGGCAGGATCGCCGCGATAGCCTGAAGTTCGCCAATCAGGCCTGGTCGGGGTACGTGTTGGCACGCGTCAACCGCGCCCCGCTCGGCACGCTGCGCGCGCTGTACGACAACCAGCGCGACAAGGCACTGACCGGTTTGTCGCTGGTGCATCTGGGTGCGGCATTGTCGCTGCAGGGCGATACCAAGCGTGGACAGGCGGCGATCAAGGCAGGGTTCGCCAAGGACAGCAGCGAGCGTCCGCTGTACTTCGCCGATTACGGTAGTGCGATCCGCGACGATGCGTTGATGATGGCGCTGCTGCACGAGCGTGGCTTGTCCAAGCCCGAGTACGACACCCGTGCGGTTGCGTTGGGTCGCGCGCTGGATGCACGTCGCGCCACCGGCTGGCTGTGGCTGAGCACGCAGGAGCAGGTAGCGCTTGCGCGCTTGGGCAAGGCCTTGATGGTCGGGCAGGGCAAGCAGGTCTCCGGCACGCTGACCGTGGGCGGCGAGGTGCAGGAGATTGCGCCGGCCCGTTTGTTCGGGCGTAGTTTCGACAGCGCCGCATTGGCGCGCGGTGTGCAGTTCGCACCGCAGGGCGAAGCACCGATGTATGCCAGCCTGGAAGTGGCCGGCATTCCGCGCAGCGCACCGGAGCCGGACACGCGCAACCTCAGCGTGGAGCGCAGCTGGTACACCACCGACGGCAAACCGTGGACGCCGCGTCCGCTGAAAGAAGGCGAAGCGCTGATCGTGCGGGTGGTCATCACAGCCAACAGCAACATGCCAGACGCGTTGCTCACCGACCTGTTGCCAGCTGGGCTGGAGAT
The DNA here is from genome assembly GCF_056725225.1 of Xanthomonas sp. NCPPB 2933. Classification (NCBI taxonomy): domain Bacteria; kingdom Pseudomonadati; phylum Pseudomonadota; class Gammaproteobacteria; order Lysobacterales; family Lysobacteraceae; genus Xanthomonas; species Xanthomonas sp. NCPPB 2933. The sequence goes on along the minus strand of NZ_CM161518.1, from coordinate 4,074,935 downwards.
CGAGAACTTCAATCTGGGCGATGCCAAACAGTGGGCCGATGTGGTGGTAGATGGCATCGGCATCAGCGAGCGTTCCAGCGCCGCCGACGTCAAGCACGAAGAGTTCCGCGACGACCGCTATGTGGCTGCGCTGTCGCTGTCCTCGGGCAGCAAGGCGCAGCTGTATTACCTGGTGCGTGCGGTGACGCCGGGCACCTACACGGTGCCGCCGTCGTTGGTGGAAGACATGTACCGCCCGGATCTGCGCGGCGTGGGGCGCAGCACGCCGGCAACGATGACCGTGGTGCAGCCGTAGGAGATCAATGTAGGAGCGCGCTCGCGCGCGATGAGGCTTTCCCGGTAATGCCCCATCGCGCGCAAGCGCGCTCCTACGTTTCGGGAGTTTTCTCACCGACGCGAGCGTCCGACTCCGATGCAAGCGTTTGCATGGGTGGGCCAGCATGCATCGATGCTCAGCTCTATTTCACCAGGACACCGCGCGCTACGTCGTGGCCGGCGCTCGCTTGCAAATTGCTGCTATCTACTCACCGTCACAACCTGCCAGCGGCGACGTGTGTTCGACGATTTTCAGCTGGCCGCGTCGGCGTGCCGCGCATTCATCGCCGCCCTGCCGGAAGATGCCACGTTACTTACTTGGGTACTGATGCCGGACCATGTCCATTGGCTGGTGCAGTTGGGAGATGTGACGCCACTGGCGCGAACGGTGTCATGCATGAAGGCAGCAAGCACGCGTGCGGTCAACAGGCAACGCGGGATGCGCGAGGCGGTCTGGGCGCGTGCCTACCACGACCGTGCCTTGCGCAAGGAAGACGATCTGCGCAGCGTGGCTCGCTACCTTATCGCCAATCCGCTACGCGCCGGACTGGTTGAAAGGGTCGGCGATTATCCATTCTGGGATGCAATCTGGCTGCCGTAGGAGCGCGCTTGCGCGCGATTGGCATCACCGGGAAAGCCTCATCGCGTGCAAGCGCGCTCCTACGCCAGAAAAAGTGCTGCTTCGCATATGGAGACATCATTGCGCAGTGTCTTTTCAGTGCGATGCAAGCGACACGCAAGGGTCATTTTTACTGGCTACGGTGGCGTGCTTTCTCACAGGCGCAGCGTCCTTGCTGCGCGACTTACGGGATTCCATGCAGCGCTCCGATTCGTACCGTTTGCACTTGTCCGTTCTCGCCGTGGCCATTGCGGCATGTTCGCCAGCTTTGCAGGCATGCGCCAATGAGCGTGCAGCCATGCCGGCCGACGCCGCAGCTCAAACGTCTTCTGCGGCTATGGCCACGACCGCGAGCGCATCAGCGAGTGTAGTTGCACCTACACCTACACCTACACCTACACTTAGAGATACAGCTACGGCTAATACTGACGAGGCAACCACGTCCGATGCTGAAGTTGCGACGGCAAAGCAACGTTCTCCATCGTCGCTGGATGCATCTGCAGATTCCGTAGATCCTGCTGCATCGCCTTCATCGGCAACATCGGCAACATCGGCACAAGGCGAAGTAACCAACGCCGACGCACCTCCCAACAGCAAACCCGGCGTGCAAACCCTCGACGCCATGCAGGTCACCGGCGTGCGTCGTGCCAATGCCGCCGCAGTGGAAAGCAAGCGCGCGGCGACCAACATCACCGACGTCATCAGCGCCACCGATGTACGCGCCTTGCCAGACAGCACCATCGTCGAAGCGCTGCGCCGCGTGCCTGGTTTGTCGGTATTGCCGGCGACCGACAACGAGCACCCGCGCGACGAAGCGGCCACGCCGGTCTTGCGCGGCCTGGGCCCGTCGTACAACAACGTCACCATCGATGGCTTGACCATCGCCTCGCCCGGCACGCCGAACGGCACGCTCGGCTCGATCACGCGCGGCGTGCGTCTGGACTTGCTGCCGGCGTCGATGGTCAGCGAGTTGCAGGTGGTCAAGACCTTTACGCCCGATCTGGACCCCAACGCCACGGGCGGGGCGATCAACCTCAAGACGCGCAGCGCGTTCGAAAACGGCGGCAAGCCCTTTTTCAGCGCCGAAGCCGCGCTCGGCCACGCCAACGATGTCGGCAAGCCGCGCGATCAGGACGACCCGGGGTATCGCTTGAATGCCACCGGCAGCCGCACCTTCGGTAGCGAGCAGCAATACGGCTTCACGCTGTCGGCCAATTACCAGACGCTGAGCAGCTACACCGAAACCCATATGACCACCGACACGGTGCACTACGGGTTCTACGACAACAACGGCGTGCTGCAGACCGGTGCCAACCTGGGCAATGGCTGGGCGGTGCCGCAACAGGACAAGTATTGGTACGTGCAGAATCAGCGCGACCGTTATGGCGTGACCGGCAAGTTCGAGGTGCATCCTAGCGCTGCGCTAGAAGCCTATGCGATGGCCGGCTATTACTATTTCAAGGACAACATGGAGCGCAACGAGGTCCTTATCGACCCGCGCAACCGTGGCCAGGTGTTCAATCACACCGCCACGTCCGGCAGCTATCCCGGTGGCGATATCGAGGTGGGCTATTCCAACCAGATCGTCACCACGCGCACCAAGGTGGCGCAGTTGGGCACGATCTGGCGGCCCACCGATCGGCAGCAGTTTTCTGCGCGCGGCGCGTGGTCGGATGCGACCTACGACGAGCCGATCCGCATGATCAAGTACGCCACCGGCATCACCCGCGCCGCACCGGTACCGGTGGGCCAGACCGGCAGTGGCGTGACCATCAACGCCACGCCCAATTACGCATTCAACTACGACACCTCCCGCTTCGACCAGCGCTTCGGGGTATCGCCGCAGGCCTACAACAACCTGGACAACTACAGCCTGTCGTACTGGCGCCAGGACTATAAGCGCACCGCGGCCGATCGCATCCTCACCGGCCGGCTCGATTACGGCTTCAATCAGGGCGAAAGCGATCAAGGCATCGGTTTTGCGGCCGGCGTGTCGTATACCACCGACAAACCGTCCTACGACATCTTCCGCGTCGAGTATCAGCCCAACACCAGCGCGCCGGCCTTCGGCCTGGCCGATGTGGCGGGCACCGGCAGGGCGCCGATGCGCTATGCCGGCCTGAACCTGCTCACCATCGATCCGGACAAGGCCAACCGCGTGCTCGCTGCGACGCCGCTGAGCGCGTTCAACAGCACCGACCAGCAGGCTTTCAGCAACCAGGACAACTTCACCCATACCGAAAAAACCTTCGGCAGCTATGGCCTGGTCAGCTATCGCAGCGAGCGTTTCAACGTGCAGGGCGGCCTGCATTTCGACAGTACCAAGCTCAATACCGTCGGCCGCCAGCGGCAGCTGGACACCGCCACCAATCGCTACGTGTATGTCGATAACCCGACCAATGCGGACTACGATTATCTGCTGCCCTCGGCCATCATGACTTACCACCTCACCGACGCACTCGACCTGCGCGCCGGTGCAAGTCGCACGCTCGGTCGCCCACCGTACGATGCGTATGCAGCGCGCACCTCGATCGGCTTCGTCAACACCGCCGATGCCGGCAACCCGAACGCGCAAGGCGTCACCGTCACCATCGGCAACCCGGACATCAAGCCGCGCGTGTCCAATAACCTGGATCTGTCGCTGGAATGGCGTTTACCCGGCGATTTCGATGCGTTCGCCTCCACTGCCGTGTTCGACAAGCGCATCCAGGACGAAATCTTTACGCTCTCGCGCACCGATAGCTTCACCTTCGATGGCACCACCTATGCCAACGCGCTGATCAGCACGCCGGCCAACGCCGCCAAGGCGCGCATCAGAGGGGTGGAATTCAACGGCATCGTCAATACCCTGGCGCCGATCGCGCCGTGGCTGAGCGGTGTCGGCTTCAGCGCGAACTTCGCCGTGCTCGATGGCAGCCTGGATGTGCCCTATAGCGTTGGCAGCGGCAGCAACGTGGCCCAGCGCGAGCGCAAGCTCGACAACCTGGTTGGCCAGCCCGATTACACCGCCAATGCCACGCTGTTCTACAACACCGGCGGTCTGGAGTTGCGCGCGGCCTACAACCGTCAGGGCAAGGCCTTGCGCGCCATCGTCAGCAATATCGATTGGCAGGATCTGTACTGGTCGCCGCGCTCGCAACTCGACTTCACTGCAACCTACGCCATCAGCAAGCAACTCAGCCTGATCGGCCAGGTCAGCAACCTCACCCACAGCCGCATCACCAGCGTGACCGGTCCCGGTCAGAACCTGCTCAAGGACAGTTATTCGGTGCCCACGACCTATTGGTTCGGGCTGCGTTTTACGCCGACGTTTTAAGCGTGGCGGATGACGCGTCGCCTGCGGTCGTCAGGTGCGTGCGGGCGGCGCGGAGGAAGTGCAGTGTGCAAGTGGTTGATGCCGCACAGAGCAACGAGCACCGGCCTCGCCGGTCTTATGGACGTGCACTAGTTCTGTTAATCCATTCAAGCGGAGTTGTTCGATGACATTACGTTCTGTTGCCGCCCTCGCAGCGATGCTGTGCGTGGCGCTCGCCACCACTGCAAGCGCAGCGCCCACCGGCATGGCCGCGATCCAGGCCAGGCTGACCAATCCGAACGGCGGTATCGTGGTGGTAGCCCATCGCGGTTGCCACGCGCCGGCACCGGAGCATGGTTTCAACGATACTGCGCCGGAAAACTCGCTGGCCGCGCTGGAACGTTGCATCGCCATCGGCGCCGACGTGATGGAAACCGATGTGCGGCGTGCTGCCGACGGCACCTTGGTGATGCTGCACGACGCCACCGTGGACCGCACCACCGATGGCACCGGCAAACTGTCCGAGCTGACCTTGGCCGACTTGCAAAAGCTGCGCCTGCGCAGCGACGAAGGTGGCGCGCAGGCACCGCTGACCGATCAACGCGTGGTCACGCTCGATCAGATGCTGGCCAAGTCCAAGGGCCATATCCTGCTCAATCTGGACGTCAAGGATGCGATCTACGTGCAGGTGGTCGACGCGGTCGCACGCGCCGGCATGCAGCACCAGGTGATCGTCAAGGCCGAAGCCGGCATCGCCACTCAGCCGTTGGCAGCGATGGTCCCGTTCGACAAGGTGTATTTCTTCCCGATCCTGATCAACGCCCATGGCAACGCCGATCTTGCCGCGATCGCTACCGCGCAGACACGTAACGCGCATCCGGCCGCGTTCGAGTTGCCCAAGATGTCGGCAGCGCAGTTACCGGCATTGGTCGCCGTGAGCAAGGCGCACAACGTGCGGCTGATGGTCAACTCGCTGTGGGAAGGCTTTATCGCCGGTTACGGTGGCGACGCCGATGCCGAGCGCGACCCGGACAAGGTCTGGGGCCGCCTGTACCGCGATGGCGTATCGATCATCCAGACCGATGCGCCGGAAGCGCTGCTGCGCTATCGCGCGAGTTTGGAAAAACGTTGAGTTGCGCAAGCGCTGGTACGCGCGAGAATTGCGTTAGCTAGTTGGCAATTGATGGATCGAAAGACGGTGCATCGCCAGTAGACCGTGGGCTGCACGTCGTGCGATCGATGCATGCATCCTTCGAATGAAAGGCTGCCGAGCGTGACGCTGGCTTCAGCCTGGTAGACGCAATACGACAGCGTTTGTATTGAGCCCCAGCACGACCGAGACAACGCGCTGTCCGCAGCACCGGATCTGAGTACCGATGGTCCGGATTCGGTCGGTGGTTGTCCAGTATCGTACGTTGCGCGTTTTGAACGCTTGGTGCGATTTCTTTGCGAATCAAGTGGTTGCGACCTGAGCCAGGTTGGCACGCGTTCTGCTGCCACTAGCGCATGGATATCGCCAAATCTCCCACGCGTTTTCGTTTGCGCCGTTTGCACGTGGCGCTGCTTGCCGGCACTGCCTGTGCGCTGATCGGCATCGTTGCAGTGCTTGGTCTGGGCCGTGCCAGTCCACGCGTGGAGCGGGCCACTTTGTGGATCGGTACCGCCGAGCGTGGCGACATGCTGCGTGAGATCCGGGCCACCGGTGTGCTGGTGCCGCGCGACACGCGCTGGATTGCCGCAGGCGCACCGGCCACCTTGCAGCAAGTGGTGGTGCAGGCCGGCAGCCGCGTGCAGGCAGACACCGTGATCCTGCGCATGCTCAATCCGGAGCTGCTGGCCAATCAGGAAAAAGCGGCGGCAGCCTTGGCGGGTGCCGAGGCCGATGTGGCTGCGGCGCGCACCGCGCTGGCCTCGCAACTGCTCGACCAGCAGGCACTGGAAGCACGCGCCACCTCGGACTGGCGTATCGCCGAAGTCAAGACCCAGGCCTACGAGCGCGGCCATACGGCGGGGGTGATCTCGGCAATCGAGCTGCGCGAGAGCCAGATCACCGAAGAACAACAGCATGGCCGCGCGGACATCGAGCACAAACGCGTGGCCGCATTCCGCCAGAACATGGCAGCGCAGCTGCGTGCCGCACAATCGCGCCGCGATGAAGTGGCCAGCAGTCTGGCGATCGCGCGTCAGCAGGTTGCCGCGCTGGAGGTGCGTGCCGGCATCGACGGCATCTTGCAGCAGGTCGATGTCGAACCTGGGCAGCAGGTCGAGGTCGGTACCAAGCTGGCGCGGGTGGCGCGGCCCGAGCAATTGCTTGCACGCCTGCAGGTCCCTGAAGTGCTGGCCAAGGACCTGCTGCTGGAATTGCCGGTGAGTGTGGATACCCGCAACGGGGTGGTCACCGGAACGCTGCTGCGGATCGATCCTGCGGTGCGCAGCGGTAGCGTGAGTGTGGATGTCGGCTTTGCGCAGCCACTGCCGGCAGGTGCGCGACCGGACCTGTCGGTCGAGGGGCGTATTCGTCTAGGCACACTGCACGATGTCGTCAGCATCGCGCGGCCCGCGTTGGCAGCGCCCAATGCCGCCGCAGCATTGTTCGTGATCCGCCCCGGCAAGGACATTGCCACGCGCGTGCCGGTGCGCTTCGGCGCCGCCGCCAGCGACCGCATCGAAGTGCGTGCCGGGCTGCAGCCGGGCGATCAACTCATCCTTTCCGATACCAGCCAGTGGGCGCAGTCCCCGCGGTTGCGTTTACGCTAGTGCCCAAGGAGATTTTCATGCATCACATCGACGCTGCCGCCTTACCGCTGATCCGGCTGCAAGGACTGAGCAAGGTATTTCATACAGACGAGGTGGAAACCCACGCATTGGCCGAGATCACATTGGACATCGCGCGCGGCGACTTTGTCGCGATCACCGGGCCATCGGGCTGCGGCAAGTCCACGCTGCTGTCGATCCTGGGATTGCTGGATGCGCCCAGCAGCGGCGTGCATCTGCTCGATGGACGCAACGTCGCCGAGTTGAACGCGCGTGCGCGCGCCGGCGTGCGTAACGAGGCAATCGGCTTCATCTTCCAGGCTTTCAATCTGATTGCAGATCTCACCGTCGAAGAAAACGTTGCCCTGCCACTGACCTACCGCGATGGCATCAGCGCCGCGCAGATACGCCAGCGTGTGCGCGAAGTCTTGGAGCTGGTGGGCATGAACCACCGCCAGCGCCATTATCCGGGCCAACTGTCCGGCGGCCAGCAGCAGCGCGTGGCGGTGGCGCGCGCCCTGGTGGGCGATCCGTCCATCCTGCTGGCCGACGAGCCCACCGGCAACCTCGATACGCGCAACGGCGAGGCGGTGATGCAGTTGCTCGAACAATTGAATCAAAGCGGCACCACGCTCTGCATGGTGACGCACGATCCCGCGTTCGCCCGACGCGCGCAGCGCATCGTGCATATGCTCGACGGCCGCATCGTCGACGAAGACACCTTCGAACGCATGCGCCACGAGCAGGACACGCTGCTGCCGACGTTGGCAGCGGAGCTGTCGCCGTGATGGTGCCGGCACTGCTGTGGCGCGAGGCCTGGCAATCCTGGCGCGGCCTGTTACGTCGGCCGGGCTATCTGCTGCTGGCCGGGCTGACGCTGGCACTGGGTGTGGCGACCACCACCACCGTGTTCGCGTTGCTGGATCAGGCGCTGCTGGCGCCGTTGCCGTTTCCGCAGGCCGATCGGCTGGTGACCCTGGGCCGGCCCTCGGAGAGTGGTCGCAATGTCGCCGGTCCCGGTTACTACGCGCCGCTGCAAAAACTGCCCGGGCTATCGTCGACTGGCATGCTGCGCGGCTTCCCGCTGCCGATCAACATCGCCCGTGGCGACACCGCCGAAGTTGCGCGTTCGATCAGTGCCGACCGCGGCTTTTTGCAGACGCTCGGCGTGCCGATGGCATTGGGGCGCAACTTCGATGCACAGGAGAATCGCCCCGGCGGCCCGCAGGCGGTGATTCTCAGCCATGCGTTCTGGCAACGGTATTTCGGTGGCGACGCGGCAGCCATTGGCAGCCTGCTGCAGGTGGAAGGACGCGCAGTGCCAGTGGTCGGGGTATTGCCGGCACAGTTTCCCTGGGCCGATCCGTTCGATTTGATCCAGACCATGCAACCGGATCTGACCACCACCAATCTGTCGACCAACGAGATCATCGTCGGACGTATGCAACCGGGCGTGCGGCTGGAACAGGTCTCGGCACAAACCGCAGCAGCCATCACCCGCCTGCTGCGTGCCAGCCCCAATATGAGCGAGCAGTGGTGGCAGCAGCTGCAGCGCGAGCCGCCGAATGCTTTGCCGCTGAAAGACAGCCTGTACGCCTCCAACAGCGGCAACACGCTGTGGTTGTTCTTTGCGGCGGCGGCCTGCGTGTTGTTGATTGCCGCAGTCAATCTGACCAGCTTGATGTTGCTGCGCGCATTGGGGCGCAGCCACGACAGCGCCGTGCGCGCAGCACTTGGCGCACCGCTGGTACGGCTGAGTCTGCCGGCCTTGGCCGAGGGTCTGTTGATCGGGTTGATCGGCAGCATCGGGGGCGTGGTGCTGGCCTGGGTCGGCCTGCGCCTGCTGGCTAGTTGGGTGCCGGTGATGTGGTTGCGCGGAGACAGTGCGCAGCTCACCGGCGGCAGTGTGCTGTTTGCGCTACTGGCCGGCGCGGGCACTGCTGTGCTTGCGGCCGCGCTGGGGATCGCGCGCAGCCGCAGGCGCAATCTTGTGCTGGAACTGGTTGGCGGTGGCCGCGCTGGATGGAGTCTGCAAGCCGGGCGGCTCGGCCGTGCGTTGGTGGTGGTGCAGGTGGCGATGGCGGTCGTCCTGTTAGTGGGAGCGGCGTTGTTCGCGCGCTCGTTGCAGCAGTTGTCGCAGGTGCCGATGGGCTTCGAAAGTCGCGCAGCCACGATCTTTACGCTGGCACCGGTCAAGCAGCGCTATGCCACGGGGGACGACGCGGTGGAGCAGGCGCGCCGCATCGTCGAGCGTGTGCAACGGATGCCGGGGATCGCACTCGCCGGGGTATCGAGCAATCCCCCGACGACCACGCAGTTGAGCTGGAGCGTGTCGGTGGCGGACATGCCCCTGTTCAATGTGCAATACCGCCTGGTCACTGCCGGATTTCTGGAGGTGTTCCAGGTCCCGTTGCTTGCCGGACGCGCCATCGCTGCCGGCGACGTTGCCGGGTCTGAGAAGGTGTGTGTGGTCAGTGCGGCGTTTGCGCGCCGCTATCTGCAAGACGATGCGATCGGCAAGACCGTGATGCTGGAAGACGATGGCAACAACCAGCGCGTGGCCATGCGCGTGGTCGGCGTGGTCGGCGATGTGCGTCAGGAAGGGCCGGCCGCGCCGCCGCCACCCATCGTCTATCAACCGCTCGCGCAGATGACCGAGCCGATGTATCAGATCCTGCGCAGCTTCGGTGCATTGACCTATGCGGTGCGCACGCAGGCAGCGTCGCAGCGTGTGGACGAGCAGGCATTGCGTGCCGTCATCGCCGAGGTTGCCCCGCAACAGCCCATCGCCGACCTGCAGCCGATGCAGGCACTGGTGGCCTCGACCACCAGCCAGCAGAAACTCAACCTGCTGCTGGTCGGTCTGTTTGCCGGGCTGGCGCTGTTGTTGGCGGTGGTGGGCCTGTACGCGGTCATGGCGGTGGCAGTGGCGGCCCGGCAGCATGAGTTTGGTGTGCGTGCCGCGTTGGGTGCGCCACCGGCGCGCTTGCTGCGGCAAGTGCTGCGTGAGGCGAGCCTGCAGCTGGGCGTGGGCCTGGCCATCGGCCTGAGCATTGCGATGGCATTGTCGCGGCTGCTGCAGCGTTTTCTGTTCGACGTGCGCGTAGCCGATCCGCTGGCGATCGGCGGCGTGCTGGTCACGTTGGCCGTGGCCGGCCTGCTTGCGGCGCTGGTGCCGGCGTTGCGCGCGGCATGGGTCTCTCCCATGCAGGCACTGCGGCTGGAGTGATGATGAGAGCCTGTAAGTGTGGCCGTGATGGTCATGTCGCACGCGATCGGAATCGCATCGCCGCAGCTGCGTCCACCGCGTTGCAGCAGTCGATCCTTACTTTGCGCTGGCAGTGCTTATCCGCAGCGCAGGCAACCGCCGCTAGACTCTGCGCATGAACGAGGCCACTCGATCCCCCGCACCGCCGCGCATCCTGGTCGTCGACGACCAGCAAGATGTGCGCGAGGCCATGCGCCTGCTGCTCAAGAGTGCCGGCTATGGCATGGTCGGTGCCGAATCGCCCGAGATCGCGCTCGGCTGCCTGCGCGGCGATGCGTTTGCGGCGGTGCTGGTGGATATGAACTACACCCGCGACACCACGTCAGGCGAGGAGGGCCTGACCTTGATCGCGCATATCGCCGCGCAGTGGCCGGGCCTGCCGGTGATCGCAATGACCGCTTGGGCCAGCGTCGGGCTGGCGGTCACCGCCATGCAGCAGGGCGCGGTGGATTTTGTCGAAAAGCCCTGGCAAAACGCCCGCGTGTTGAGTGTGCTGGAGAGCCGCATCGCGCTGGACCGCAGCCGTCGCAGCGAGCGCCGGCTTAGCGACGCACAGGCGCTACAACTGCAGGATGCGGCCGGCGGCTTCATCGCCGAGTCGGCGGTGATGCGGCGGTTGCTGGAAGACCTGATGCGCATTGCCGACAGCGACGTCGGCGTATTGCTACTCGGTGAGAACGGCACCGGCAAGAGTCTGGTAGCGCAGTTGCTGCATCAATGGTCTGCACGACGCACGCAGCCTTTGATCAAGGTCAATATCGGCGGCCTGGCCGCAACCTTGTTCGAGTCCGAGTTGTTCGGTCACGTGCGTGGCGCCTTCACCGATGCGCGCCAGGACCGCAGCGGGCGCTTCGAACTGGCCGATGGCGGCACCCTGTTTCTGGATGAAATCGGCAACTTGCCGCTGGAGCAACAGGCCAAGCTGTTGCGGGCAATCGAAGACGGTGAGTTCGAGCGTGTGGGTTCGTCGCGCACGCAGCGTGTGGATGTGCGTATCGTTGCCGCGACCAACGCCGATCTGGATGCCGAAGTCGCTGCAGGGCGGTTTCGTCAGGATCTGCTGTATCGCCTCAATACCTTCCAGCTGCGCGTGCCGCCGCTACGCGAGCGCCGCGACGATATTCTGCCGCTGGCCCGCCACTATCTCGCCGCTGCCTGCACCCGCTACCGACGCACACTGCCCACGCTGGCACGCGATGCCGAACATGCGCTGCTCGGATATCCGTGGCCGGGCAACGTGCGCGAACTGGCACATACGATGGAGCGTGCTGCCCTGCTGGTCGAGGGCGCGGTACTGGGCGCCGACGAGTTGCGCCTGCGCGCGCCATCGGCCAACGACGCTGTATTGCCCGAGCGCATGACCCTGGAGCAAGCCGAAGCGCTGCTGCTGCGCAGGGCGCTGGCCGAGCAGGAGGGCAATCTGCAACGCACTGCCGACCAGTTGGGCATCACCCGGCAGAGTCTGTACCGGCGCCTGGGCAAGCATGGATTGCGCAGCGATGATGCCGACTGAGCCGTCGCGCTGGCGGCAACTGTGGCCGGCGCTTCCGGCCTTGCTTGCATTGACGGTGGTGCTGTTGGTTGGTACGCCAGCGCTGACCGAAGCGGCCATTCTGCTGGCTTGTGTCGTGCTGTTGACCGCAGCGATCATCCAGCTGCGTCAGCAACGCGAGGGGCACCGGCAGCGCACGCTTGGCGGCCTGCTGGATGCATTGCGCGAAGGCGACTACAGCGTGCGCGCAGTGTCAGTGCCGGGCGACGCCACCACGCTGTTCGCGCGCTTCAATGCGCTGGCGCAGCGGCTGCAGGACGAGCAACGCGACTCGCACGAGAGCCTGCAACTGCTGAGCAAGACCTTGGCCGCGCTGGACGGGGCGGTGTTCGCGTTCGAACAAGACTGGCGGCTGCGTCTGGTCAATCCTGCCGGCGAGCGGCTGCTGGCAAACACTGCAGCGTCTTTGCTGGGACGTCATGCCGATGCGCTCGGTCTTGCCGGGTTGTTTGCAGTGCCCTCGGGCAGCATCCAGGCGCAGCGCTTTCCGGGGCAGCAAGGGCGTTGGCAGATCGGTCACGCCGCATTGCGCAGCCGCAGTCAGGCAGGGCATCTGCTGGTGTTGCAGCCGATGGAGCGCGCCTTGCGCGACGAAGAGGCGCAGGCATTTCGGCGTTTGCTGCGCGTGTTGAGTCATGAGATCAACAACTCGCTGGCACCGATCGGCTCCATCGCCGACACGCTGGCGCGCATGCTGCCGCCGCTACCGGGCGAACTCGATGGCGAACTCCACCGTGATCTGCATGGCGGCCTGGCAGTGATCGAACAACGCAGTGCCGCCTTGCAGCGCTTCCTTGGTGGATATGCACGCCTGGCCCGGTTGCCGGCCCCGTGTTGTGCACCGTTTGCAGTGGCAGAGGTGTGCGAGCGGGTACGGCGGCTGCTTGACGATGCACGCATCTACATCGACGTGGAGCGCGCACTGCAGGTGCATGCCGATGCCGATCAACTCGAGCAGGTGTTGATCAATCTGTTGCGCAACGCGATCGAAGCCGGTGGCGATGCCCCGGTGTGGCTACGCGCGCAGCGCGATGGCAACTGTGCGCGCATCGAGATCGCCGACGAAGGTATGGGGCTGCCCACCAGCGATAATCTGTTCGTGCCGTTTTTTACCACCAAGCCCGGTGGTTCCGGCATCGGGCTGGTGCTGTCGCGGCAGATTCTGGAAGCGCAGGGCGGTAGCCTGGTGCTGCGTGCGCGTAGCGACGCGCACGGCACAGTGGCCGAAATCCGTTTGCCGCTGCATGCTTTGCAGGATTCTTGAGGCGGCACCACAGGACGATGAGCACAACGACACAGGGCGAGGCGACCAAGGACGACGCGCTCCGACCGCTCCCGCCGCGCCGCCGGTGGTGGTCGCTGTTGCGCTGGGGCACGGTGGCGGCACTGCTGGCCATCCTGCTGCTGGACCTGGCCTTCCCACTGCCGCTGCCCAAATCCCGTGACACCTCCACGCTGGTGGTCGCACGCGACGGTACGCCGTTGCGTGCATTCGCCGATCGCAATGGCGTGTGGCGCTATCCGGCCACGCCGCAGAGCGTGTCGCCGCTGTATCTGCAGGCGCTGCTGAATTACGAAGACCGCTGGTTCTGGCGCCACCCAGGCGTCAATCCGTGGGGGCTATTACGTGCTGGCGGGCAGTGGATCGGGCAGGGGCGCATCGTCTCCGGTGGTTCGACGCTGACCATGCAGGTGGCGCGCATCCTGGATCCGCATACGCGCACGCCGTGGGGCAAGGCCAAGCAATTGTTGCGCGCGCTGCAACTGGAAGCGCACTTGAGCAAGCGCGAGATTCTCACGTTGTATCTGGAGCGCGCGCCCTACGGTGGCACCATCGAAGGTGTGGAAGCGGCCAGTTGGGCCTACCTGGGCAAGCCGGCCAAAGCCTTGTCGCAGGCCGAGGCCGCGTTGCTGGCGGTGCTGCCGCAATCGCCAAGCCGCCTGCGCCCGGATCGCCATCCGGAAGCTGCGCAACGCGCACGCGACAAGGTGCTCGATCGCATGGTGGAACTAGGCGTGTGGTCGCGCGCGCAGGTGGACGATGCGCGGATCGAGCCGGTGGTCACGCGTTCGCTCAAACCGCCCTTGCATGCGGCCTTGCTCGCGCAGCGCTTGCACAGCGCGCAACCGCGTGCGGCGCGCATCGTCACCACGCTGGATGTTGAACTGCAGCGCACGCTGGAAGAACGCGTCGCGACGTATTTTTCGCAACTACCCGAGCGCACCTCGGCCGCCTTGTTGGTGGTGGACAACGCGACGATGGAAGCGCGTGCGTATGTGGGCTCGGCCAGCTTCGGCGATCGCAAGCGGCTGGGGCATGTGGACATGGTGCAAGCCTGGCGCTCGCCTGGGTCCACCCTCAAGCCGTTTCTGTATGGCATGGCGCTGGACGATGGGTTGATCCATTCGGAAAGCCTGTTGGTGGATGCGCCGCAGAGCTTTGGCAGTTATCGTCCCGGCAATTTCGATGCGGCGTTCAACGGGCCGGTAAGCGCAGCGACGGCGTTGCGGCTGTCGTTGAACGTGCCGGCGGTGGATCTGCTCGATCGTATCGGCCCGGCGCGGTTTGCTGCGCGGCTGTCCAATGCCGGGATCGGGTTGCGGTTTGCACACGGCAGCACGCCGTCGCTTGCATTGATACTGGGTGGCACCGGCGCGCAGTTGCAGGAACTGGTGGGCGCGTTTGCCGCGTTCAATCGCGGCGGGATTGCCGGGCACGTGCGCTACACGCCCGAGGATGCGCGCATCGAGCGCCGGCTGATGTCGCCGGGTGCGGCCTGGATCGTGCGCGAGATTTTGCAAAGCAATCCGCGCCCCGGGTATGGCAGCGGCACTTTCGACACCGCCGCGCGCCCGGGTGTGGCGTGGAAAACCGGCACCAGTTACGGATACCGCGATGCGTGGGCGATCGGCGGCACGCGCCGTTACACGGTCGGGGTGTGGGTGGGTCGCCCGGATGGCACGCCGCTGCCGGGCCAGTACGGTGCGGTCACCGCGTTGCCGCTGATGTTCGAAGTCATCGATGCGTTGCCGCGCAGTGCCGGCGATAGAGCGCCGGTGCCGATGCCGGCCAATGTGCAGGCGCTGGACATCTGCTGGCCGCTCGGCGGCGCGGCCGATCACACACCACCGGCACAATGCGCGCGACGCGCCGAAGCGTACGCACTCGATGGCGCAGTACCGCCCACCTTCGCCGAACGCGATGCGCGGTTATGGCAGAGCGGCCAGCTGCACTTCGATGTGGATGCGCGCAGCGGTCAGCGGCTGTCGCAAGAGTGCAGCCAGGCGCATCAGCGTGAGCCACGCACGTTGGCGCGTTGGCCGGCACTGGTTTCGCCCTGGCTCAGCGCAGCCGAACGCGGTGCCGCGCAATTGCCGCCGCTCGCGCCGGACTGTCTGCCCGATGGGCGCATGACCGGTGGTGGCGTGTTGCGCATCGACGGCCTGAGCGATCGCGCCACGCTGGCACGCGCCAACGCCACCGCGCGCCCGGTGCGCTTGCAACTACGCGCATTGGGCAGTGACGCGCGCATCGATTGGTTGCTGGACGGCCGCTGGATCGCACAGACCAATGGCCGGCAGGGATTTCAACGCGATTTTGAAGACGTCGGCACGCATACGCTGACGGCAATGGCTAGCGATGGCGCCTGGACGCAGGTGCGGTTTCGGGTGTTGCGTTGAAGCAGAGATTCAGGAGCTGCTGGTCTGCGGTTTGGCTGCAGGGTCCTTGCCCGCCTACCATCGCGGGACACGCCGCAAGTACGTCCGTGTAGGCTCTTACGCGGCATCCATGCCGCGTAAGGTCCCGCGACGGTGGGCGGGCAAGGGCCAGTCGAGTTGATCGGTACGCATGGTTTTTAACAAAGCAGCCAGCAACCTGTCTGGTGCGGTGTCCTCGCTGCGCTCTTGATGCTGTGAGTTTGCTGCAGGGCCCTTGCCCGCCCACCATCGCAGGACACGCCGCAAGTACCTCCATGTAGGCTCTTACGCGGCATCCATGCCGCGTAAGGTCCTGCGAGGGTGGGCGGGCAAGGACCAGTGGAGATGGTCGGTGTGCATGTTTTCAACAAAGCGGCCGACTAACTTTCTGGCGTGGTGTCCTCACCGATTGCGGGACCGTGTGGCGGCATGGATGCCGCCACCGAGCCTACACGGATGTACTTGCGGCGTGTCACGCAAGCGGCGAGGGCACCGCGCCCTCGACTAATCAGGCTCATGACCTGAGCTTTTGATCTGAGCCTTTGACCGCATCCAAACGACGCTACGACGCGATATCAATGTAGGTTGCGGTGCACTGAGGCATCAACCACCATCACCTCACTCGCCAATCCAGCCTTCCAGCATGTCGGCAAACTCGTCGGCATGCTCTTCTTCCTGAGCAAGGATGCTCTCGAGAATGCGCTTGGTGGTGGTGTCCTTGTCGCCGATGAAATCGATCATCTCGCGGTAGCTGTCGATGGCGATGCGTTCGGCGATCAGGTTCTCGCGCACCATGTCGCGCAGGTCGGTGCCTTCCTTGTATTCGGCGTGCGAGCGCTTGATCAGCGTGTCCGGGTTGAGGTCCGGTTCGCCGCCCAGTTGCACGATGCGCTCGGCGAGTTTGTGCGCGTGCGCTTGCTCCTGCTGCGCGTGTTCCAGGAACTCGCCCTTGACCGCGTCGGCAAGCATGCCCTTGGCCATGAAGTAGTGGCGGTAGTAGCGCAGCGTGCACACGTATTCGGTGGCCAGTGCGGTGTTGAGCAGGTCGATCACCGCCTCGCGGTCTGCGTGGTAGCTCTCGGTGACGGCACCGTCTTCGATGCTCTGGCGTGCGCGGGTGCGCAAGGTGGCGGTGTCGGTGATACCGGCGGGGAGTTGCTTGGCTGGCTGGGTAGACATGGCTGGCCGTTTTCCTTCTGAGTGGGCGGGGGAATCAATGCATCAATCGGGCAGGTGCTGCAGCACGTAATCGGCTGCAGACACCTTGAATTCGCCGGGTTCTTCGACGAACAGGGCTTTCACCACCGCATCGTCGGCATACAACGCGTAGCGACGCGAGCGCAGGCCCATGCCAGAGCCGCTGGCATCCACTTCCAGGCCCAGTGCGCGGGCCAGGTCGGCATTGCCATCGGGCAGCATGTGCAGGCCATCGGGGATCAGCTGGCTGCGCCCCCAGGCCTGCATCACGAACGGGTCGTTGACGGCGGTGCACAGCACTTCGATGCCGCGTTTGCGGAACTGCTCGAAGTGCTCCACATAGCCCGGCAGGTGCTTGGCCGAGCAGGTCGGGGTGAACGCGCCCGGCACCGCGAACAGCAGCACCTTGCGGTCTGCGAACAAGGTATGGGTATCGACTGCTTCGATCCCCTCACGCAAGCGCTTGAGCACGATTTCGGGAATGCGGTCACCAACGTGGATGGTCATGCGATGTGCTCCTGTGGCTGAACGAATTCTAGAAAAGGGCAAGGGAAAAGCGCGTCAACACGCTTGAAATCCGCAACGCGACGCCTATCTGACGCACATGGCCGGCGCAACGGCACGCCGCGGCAGCTGGCCCTTCACCCAACCTAATGGAGGCTCGCAATGAACATCGTTCGTTATCCACAGTGGCCCACCCACGCCCTGCAAAACGAGATCAAGCATGTGTTCGACCGTTTCTTCGAGCACAACGGCGACACCGACGAATCGGCGGTGGTGACCGCCCAGTGGGTGCCGCGCGTGGACATTAAGGAAGAGCCCAACCACTTCGTGTTGTACGCCGATCTGCCGGGCATCGACCCGAGCCAGATCGAGGTGCAGATGGACAAGGGCATCCTGTCGATCAAGGGCGAGCGCAACAGCGAGTCCAGCACCGAGACCGAGCGCTTCTCGCGCATCGAGCGCCGCTACGGCAGCTTCCACCGCCGCTTCGCGCTGCCCGACAGCGCCGACCCGGACGGCATCACCGCAGCCGGACACAATGGCGTGCTGGAAATCCGCATCCCCAAGCGCCCGGCGGCCACCCCGCGCCGTATCCAGGTCGGCAACGGCCAGGACGCCAACGGCGGCACGGTGCAGTAAGGCGACGAACCTGGAGCGAAGTCATCGGCTTCGCTCCCCGGCGGCAACCGCACCGTAGAATAGGTGCGGTTGCCCGCCCGGCTGCGATATGACTGGCTCGTGGCCTTGGCTGCGGGCCGTTTTTTTCCAGAGGTGATTAGATGGAATTCAAGGATTACTACGCAACGCTGGGCGTCGAGCCGAGCGCGGGCGATGCGGAGATCAAGACGGCCTACCGTCGACTCGCACGCAAGTACCACCCCGACGTCAGCAAGGAAGCCGGCGCGGAAGACAAGTTCAAGGCGATCAACGAAGCCTACGAGGCGCTGCGCGACCCGCAAAAGCGCAAGGCCTACGACCAGCTCAAGGCGCAGGGTTTCCGCCCGGGCGACGAGTTCCAGGCCCCGCCCAACTACAACGGCGGGCAGGGCTACGAGTACGAGGAAGTGTTCGGCAACGGCGGCGCCGGTGGCGGCTTCAGCGATTTCTTCGAAAGCTTGTTCGCCGGCCAGCGCGGCGGCCGTCCGCGTGGCCCGGGTGCCGGTCCTGGCGCAGGTCCCGGCTCGCAAACGCGTGGCGACACCCGCGCCAAGCTGGCGGTGCCGCTGGAAGCGGTGTATGCGGGCGACAGCGTGCGCATCACCATCAACGGCAAGCAGCTGGACGTGCGCGTGCCCAAGGGCGTCCAGCCCGGCCAGGTGATCCGCCTGAGCGGGCAGGGCAATGGTGGCGGCAATCTGCTGCTGGAGATCGAATACGCCGCGCACCCGCAGTTCGAGGTGGACGGGCGCAACATCCTGTACACCTTGCAGGTCACGCCCTGGCAGGCCGCGCTGGGCACCACCATCAGCGTGCCGACCCTGGGCGGGTCGGTGGAGTTGAAGGTGCCGGCCGAGTCGGACGCCGGTCGCAAGTTGCGCCTGCGTAGCCGCGGTTTGCCGGGCACCACCCCGGGCGACCAGATCGTGGAGCTGGAGATTCTTGCACCGGCGCCCACCGACGATGCGCAGAAGAAGGCGTACCGCAATCTGGCCAAGGCGTTCGGCGAGACGGTGTGAGCTGGACCAAACAGCGCAAGCGAGACCAAGCCCCTCCCCATCCGGCGCTACGCGCCACCTTCTCTCGATGGGAGAAGGGAATCAAAGCCCCTCTCCCTTCGGGGCGACAAGGCGCTGCTTGCGCGCCACTGGCGCGCGTGCCTTGGAGCGCCCGCGCTGCTAGCGCGGGCCGGGGCGCGGAGCGGGGGTTGGGATGAGGGTACGGCAAGAAAGCGAAGCATCAACTAACGACCATCTGCGAGGTTGTTGAATCCAACTGTGCCCTATCTGACGTAGTACGCCAGTAGCGGCCCGCGACGAAAAACAACGTGCCGCCAAATCGCACATCGCAACAGCCTAGCCAAGCATCCAGCGCCTGTCCTGGGCCCAGCTACCGTAAGCGCGGCCGGCGCACTACACTCGCCGCGCACACTAGGGGAAACACATGGCTCGCATTCTGATCGTCGACGACTCGCCGTCGCAGCTGCTGGGGATTCAGCGCATCGTCGAGAAGCTGGGGCACGAAACCATCACCGCCACCGATGGTGCTGCCGGTGTGGAAGCGGCTAAGTCCTCGCTGCCGGATCTGGTGTTGATGGATGTGGTCATGCCCAACCTCAATGGATTTCAGGCCACGCGCACGCTCAAGCGCGAACCGACCACCCAGCACATTCCGGTGATTCTGGTGACCACCAAGGACCAGGACACCGACCGCATGTGGGGCATGCGCCAAGGCGCCCGCGCCTACATCACCAAGCCGTTCTCCGAAGACGAACTGCTGGAAGTGATGGAGCGTGTGTTCAACCAGAAAGACGAACCGCCGACTGCGTAAGTGCGTTGGCGCGATGCGAGCGAAGTTGGCGTCTTCGTTTCGCGCGACCACAAGCTGCCGTGTCATCGCGGCAACCACGCGCCATCTGGCGTTGATGCCAAAGCCAGCTGTGCTGCTGGTGCCGTTCGGACATCGTGGCGGCGCGAAAGCTTGATCACCCTCTGCCAACTCCAGCGCGCACGCTCCGACGCTTGACCCCAAATCGCGCCGACACCGCGCCCCGAGCCGCCCGCCACCCCCGCCACCGGCTTAATTCACCCCACCGGCTAAACCGCCGATGCACCAATTGGGGCCTTTCAAAACGGTGGGTCTGCCCCATCTAGTAGAATCATCGAATCACACAACACGGCGGCACTGCGGGACTGGCCCGCGCAGCCCCTCGATCATGGAGCGTGCATGGCCTGGAACACACCCGGCAACAAGGGCGGAGACGGCCCGGATCCCAACCGTCGCAGGTCCTGGGGCCCGCGCGGTGGTGGCAACGGTGGTGGTTGGGGCAATCTGCCCGCCCCGTTGAAAGAGTTGTTCGATGGCGGCGTGTGGCGCTGGATCCTGGTCGCGGTGGTGCTGATGGTGCTGTTCTCCAGCTTCCAGCTCATCGGCGAGCAGCAGCGTGGCGTGGTGCTGCGCTTCGGCCAGTTCTCGCGCATCCTCCAGCCCGGCCCCAACTTCAAGCTGCCGTGGCCGGTCGAGTCGGTGCGCAAGGTCAACGCCACCGAGATCAAGACCTTCAGCAATCAGGTGCCGGTGCTGACGCGCGACGAGAACATCGTCAACGTCTCGCTCAACGTGCAGTACCAGATCAGCGACCCGCGCAAGTATCTGTTCGGTTCGCGCAACGCCGATCTGGTGCTGGAGCAGGCGGCGCAAAGTGCGGTGCGTGAGCAGGTCGGTCGTTCCGACCTCAATACCGTGCTCAACAACCGCGGCCCGCTGGCCATTGCGTCCAAGGACCGTCTGCAGGCGGCGCTGGATGCATACAACACCGGTCTGTCGGTGACCGGCGTGACCTTGCCCGACGCGCGCCCGCCGGAAGAAGTGAAGCCGGCCTTCGACGAGGTCAACGGTGCCCAGCAGGTGCGCGAGCGCCTGATCAACGAGGCCCAGGCCTACGCCGCCAAGGTGGTGCCTGAAGCCCGCGGCCAGGGTGCACGCACCCGCACCGGCGCCGAAGGCTACAAGCAGGCGACCGTCTCCAAGGCCGAGGGCGACGCCGACCGCTTCACCTTGTTGCAGGAGCAGTACGCCAACGCCCCAGAGGTCACGCGCAAGCGCCTGTGGCTGGAGACCGTGCAGAAGGTGCTCTCGGAGAACCGCAAGGTGATCGGCAGCGATGGCCGTCAGGTCATCTACGTGCCGCTGCCGGCCGACGTCAACAAGCCCGCCAACAACAGTGGCACTGCGGGTAGCGGCAGCATGCCGTCGATGGTGCCGCAGGATGTGCTGTTGAACCCGCCGCAAAGCAGCGGCAGCAGCGAGGGCATCCGCAATCCAGAGCGCGGCCCGCGCCCGACCGGCCGTGAGGGAACCGAACAATGAAAAATTCGCTAGTCATCGGCCTGATCGTCGCCGTGCTGCTGGCCCTGATGGGCTCGGTGTTCGTGGTACGCGAAGACCAGACCGCCATGGTGCTCAACCTGGGCCGCGTGGTGCGTGCCGACCTCAAGCCCGGCCTGCACTTCAAGTTACCGGTGGTGGAATCGGTGCGCGTGTTCGATCGCCGCTTCCAGGTGCTGGACACCGCCCCGGCGCGCTACTTCACCGCCGAGCAGAAAGACGTGAGCGTGGACTTCTTCGCCATCGGCTACATCTCCGATGTGCGGGCGTTCTACCGCGCCACCGGTGGTGAGGAGTCGGTGGCCAATTCGCGCCTGGCCCCGATCATCACCGACTCGCTGCGCAACCAGATCAACTCGCGCACTTTGCAGCAGCTGGTCTCCGGCGACCGCAGCGAATTGATCGCCAACCAGCTCAAGGGCATCAACGGCGCCATCAAGGGCTTGGGCATGCAGATCACCGACCTGCGCATCAAGCAGATCGACCTGCCGACCGACAGCCAGGTGATCACCGACGTCTACGAGCGCATGCGCGCCCAGCGCAAGCAGGAAGCCAGCAAGCTGCGCGCCGAAGGCGAAGAGCAGGCCCTGACCATCCGCGCCCAGGCCGACCGCGAGTCCACCGTGATCGTGGCCGACGCCGAGCGCGACGCTCAGAAGCTGCGCGGCGAAGGCGACGCCGACGCCGCCCGCATCTACGGCCAGGCCGGCTCCAAGGATCCGTCGTTCTACGCGTTCTACCGCAGCCTGGAGGCCTATCGCGGCTCCATGACCGACGGCAACGGCGTGGTGGTGCTGGACAAGAACGACCCGTTCCTGCAGTACCTCAAGAGCGATCGTTGATCGCTTTGCGTTAGAACAAAAACGCCCGCGCAATGCGGGCGTTTTTGTATGTGCCTCTTACTGTCGAGCATGCATGCGCGCGCCCCAACCGGAGGAGCGCACCCGGGCGCGACCGCCTTACCGGGAATGCTCGTCGCGCCCAGGTGCGCTCCTACGCTTGGCGCGTGTGGCTGGGGGCGGGGGCATGGCCTTGCGTGGACTGCGATGGTGATGGTCATGTCCGGGATCCGCAGATGCCTGGAGCGCCTCTCCCGTTTTGTCGGTCAGACTAGGCCCTGTAGGAGTGCACCCGGGCGCGACGAGCCTTAGCGGCGGCGGACCCTGCTGATTGCCTCTGACAGTCAGTCGCCACATAGATCCCCTAGCGCAGAACGCGGCAACCGCCGATATCCCGCGTTGTTCAAGGCCGTCAGCATCGCGCCATGGCCAACATCGACTCTCCAGGGCATCGCGCGCTGCGTCGCGGCAGGCATTCTTCACCCAACAGCGCCTACCTGCTGACCACCACGACATGGCAGCGCCGAGCGGTGTTCGCAGATTTTCTGCTTGCAGCCGCAGCCTGCCGGGCATTCACCGCAGCAACGCCCTCCGATGCCAGGCTGCTCGCCTGGGTATTGATGCCGGATCATGTCCATTGGCTGTTGCAACTTGGAAGCGCCACCTCATTGGCCGATGCCGTCTCACGTATGAAAGCGTGCGCAGCACGCGCAGTGAACGATCAGCGCCAGCATCACGCACCGGTCTGGAGCCGCAGCTACCACGACCACGCGTTGCGCACAGACGACGACCTGCACACAGCGGCGCGTTACCTCATCGCTAATCCACTGCGGGCCGGGCTGGTCACACGCGTAGGTGACTACCCGTTCTGGGACGCAATTTGGCTCTGAGACACCTCAGCGTAGGAGCGCACCCGGGCGCGATCGCTTTCCCGGTAATGCCTTTCGCGCCCAGGTGCGCTCCTACGACGTGCGGAGGCTTGTTGGATTGCCGAACCGGGCACACTGCATCTCCCACGTTGCGATGGTGTTGGTGATGCAAGAGTTTCTGTCCGCGTTATGCCTGATCGCCGTCATCGAAGGCCTGCTGCTGTTTGCCGTGCCCGCCGCCTGGAAGCGCATGGTCGAGCAACTGTTCAGCATCCCCACCGCCCAACTGCGCGCCATTGGCGGCGTCACCTTGGTGCTGGGCGCGATCGCGCTGTGGATCGTGCGCCACTGAGTAGGTGGTCCATTCCGACCGCAACGGGCAGCGTAGGAGCGCACCTGGGCGCGACTGCTTCACCGGTAATGCCTGTCGCGCCCGGGTGCGCTCCTACGACCCACGATGGGCGTTGGGATTGTCGCTACGTTGATATCCCAGGCTAGGGGCCGGCAGCGCTCGGAGCACCGCGCAGCCGACGGCCAGCCGCAATCTGACCCGTCCCCGATCCGCCGTTCGCCAAGGGGTAGTGCCTGCCACCCGAAACCCGGATAATGCACAAAAGCCGGCCGGGCACGCTCCAACCAGAGCACTCCGTTCGGCTTTTTCCGTGTCAGGGCTTTCGCGCCATTGCAACGCTCCCCGATGGAGCTGCGCGCCAGGTGTCGCCGCCAGCCGTGAACCGGTCCCATCCCGCGGCCCCGATGGCCGCAGCAAAACTCAGGAGTTCACCCGTCATGGGTCAGTCAGTTGTCGTGCTCGGTGCCCAGTGGGGCGATGAAGGCAAAGGCAAGATCGTCGATCTGCTCACCGAAGAGATCGGTGCGGTCGTCCGCTTCCAGGGCGGCCATAACGCCGGCCACACCCTGGTCATCAACGGCAAGAAGACCGTCTTGCATCTGATCCCCTCCGGCATCCTGCGCGACGACGCGCTGTGCCTGATCGGCAATGGCGTGGTGATCTCCCCGGCCGCGCTGATCAAGGAGATCGGCGAGCTGGAATCGGCCGGCGTGGAAGTGCGTTCGCGCCTGAAGATCTCCCCGGCCGCGCCGCTGATCATGCCGTATCACATCGCCCTGGATCAGGCCCGCGAGAAGGCCGCCGGCGGCAAGGCCATCGGCACCACCGGCCGCGGTATCGGCCCGGCGTACGAAGACAAGGTGGCCCGCCGCGGTATTCGCATTGCCGACCTGCATTACCCGCCGCAGCTGGAAGAACTGCTGCGCACCGCGCTGGATTACCACAACTTCGTGCTGACCAAGTACCTGGGCGTGGACGCGGTGGATTTCCAAAAGACCTTCGACGAGGCGCTTGCCTTCGGCGAGTACGTGCAGCCGATGAAGTCCGATGTGGCCGGCATCCTGCACGACCTGCGCAAGCAGGGGAAGCGCGTGCTGTTCGAAGGCGCGCAGGGCGCGTTGCTGGATATCGACCACGGCACCTACCCGTACGTCACCAGCTCCAACACCACCGTGGGCGGCGCACTGGCCGGCACCGGCGTGGGCGCTGACGCCATCGACTACGTGCTCGGCATCGCCAAGGCCTACGCCACGCGCGTGGGCGGCGGCCCGTTCCCCACCGAGCTGGACGACGAAGTGGGCCAGGGCATCCGCGACCGCGGTGCCGAATACGGCGCCTCCACCGGCCGCCCGCGTCGTTGCGGCTGGATGGACATCGTTGCGCTCAAGCGGGCGGTGGCCATCAACGGCATCTCCGGCCTGTGCATCACCAAGCTCGACGTGCTCGACGGCATGGAAAAGCTCAAGGTCTGCATTGCCTACGAATACCGCGGCAAGCGCACCGAATACGCACCGCTGGACGCGCAGGGTTGGGAAGAATGCACCCCCGTGTACCTGGAGTTCCCGGGCTGGACAGAGAACACCCACGGCATCACCGAGTGGGACAAGCTGCCCGTGGCCGCCCGCGCCTACCTGCGCGCGCTGGAAGAACTGGCCGGCTGCCCGATCAGCATCGTCTCCACCGGCCCGGATCGTGACCACACGATGGTGCTGCAGGATCCGTTCGCCTGATCGGCTGACGCCAATCGCAGCATCGTCCAACGGCCCGGCTTGTCCGGGCCGTTGGCGTTTGAGGATTACTGAGATTTGGCATGACTTTTGGCGATGCCTGCGTGCACTGTTCCGGCGGATCATCCGCGGCCTGGCGCCCTTGCGTGCCTACTTCGCCCCCATCGAGAATTTCCCATGCGTCTTCCCCTGGTGACCGCCATCGCACTGGCCCTGGTTGGTACAAGTCCGGCTGTCTCCGTCTTCGCAGCTGCGCCCGTGCCGACGAGCGCCGATGCCTCGTCCATCACCACCCAGTTGCCGCGCACGGCCAAGCCCACGCATTACGCAGTGGAGATCACTCCGCACGCCGACAAGATGACGTTCGACGGCAAGGTCGCCATCGACATCAGCGTGCTGCAGCCCACCGACCGCATCGTGTTGCAGGCGGCCAACTTGAGCTTCGCGCGCGGCACGCTCATGCAAAAAGGCGGCAAGCCGCAAACGGCCAAGGTCAGCACCGATGCCGATGCGCAGACTGCCACGTTCGCGTTCGGCAAGCCGCTGGCAGTGGGCGAGTACGTGCTGTCCATCGACTACAGCGGCGTGATCAACACGCAGGCCAACGGCTTGTTCGCGCTGGATTACACCACCGCGCAAGGTGCGCGCCGCGCGTTGTTCACCCAGTTCGAAAACTCCGATGCGCGCCGCTTCATTCCTTCCTGGGACGAGCCCAACTTCAAGGCCACCTTCGACCTGGCGATCAATGCGCCGGCCGGGCAGATGGCGGTGAGCAACATGCCCGTTGCCTCGTCCCGGCCGGGCGCGAACGGGCGCACCCGCATTGCGTTCCAGACCTCGCCCAAGATGTCCACATACCTGCTGTTCGTCAGCGTGGGCGATTTCGAACGCTCCACCGTCACCGCCGACAACGATACCGAGATCGGTGTCATCGCGCAGAAGGGCAAGGTGGACCAGGCGCAATTCGCACTGGAATCCGGCCGCGATGTCTTGCACGAGTACAACGACTACTTCGGCGTCCCGTACCCGCTGCCCAAGCTGGACAACATCGCCGCACCCGGACGCAGCCAGTTCTTCAGCGCCATGGAAAATTGGGGTGCGATTTTTACCTTCGAATACTCGTTGTTGCTGGATCCGGCGGTGTCCAACATCACCGACAAGCAGGGCGTCTTCACCATCGCTGCCCACGAAATCGCGCACCAGTGGTTCGGCAATCTGGTGACCATGGCGTGGTGGGACGACCTGTGGCTCAACGAAGGCTTCGCCAACTGGATGGAAGCGCGCACCACGGCAAAACTGCATCCGGAATGGGATATCGACAAGACCGGCCCGGCCCAGAAGAGCCGCGCGGCGATGCTGCGCGATGCGTATGCGACCACCCACCCGGTGGTGCAGCACGTGGCCACTGTGGAGCAGGCCAGCCAGGCCTTCGACGCCATCACCTACGAGAAGGGCGAGGCGGTGATTGCCATGCTGGAAGACTACGTCGGCTCGGATCGCTGGCGTGCCGGCGTGCGTAGCTACATCAAGCAGCACCAGTACGGCAACGCGGTGACCGACCAGTTGTGGCAGCAGATCGACGCAGTGGCCCCGGGCAAGCAATTCACCCAGGTGGCGCACGACTTCACCCTGCAGCCCGGCGTGCCGTTGATCAAGGCCGGCAGCCGCTGCGTCGGCGGCCAGGCCACGGTGATGCTGGAGCAGGGCGAGTTCACGCTGGACCGCCCCGACAAGCAGCCGTTGCGCTGGCATGTGCCGGTCGTCCTGCGCAGCGGCGATAACACGCCGGTGCGCGTGCTGGTGGACGGCACTGCCCAGGTGCAGGTGCCGGGCTGCGACGCACCGGTGGTGGTCAATGCCGGGCAAAAGGGCTACTTCCGCACCTTGTATGCGCCCGCACAGTTCAAGGCGCTAACCAGCAGGTTTGGCGCGCTGCCGGTAGTGGACCAGTTGGGCGTGTTGAACGACACCAACGCGCTGGCCGGCGCGGGCGTACAGGCAGAGGCCGACGTGCTGAACCTCACCGCCCAGGTGGCGGTCGGCGCATCGCCCGATGTCTGGGACATGGTCGCCAGCATCTACGATGGCGTGGATGGCAGCTTCGAGCGCGACCCGGTTTCGCGCGCCGCGTGGCGTGCCTATGCCGTGCCGCGCCTGTCGGCCGAATTCGCAACGCTGGGCTGGGACAACCGCGAGGGCGACTCGGCGCAGATCCAGCAGCTGCGTACACGCCTGATCGCCAGCCTCAGCGACATGGGAGATGCCGCAGTGATCGCAGAGGCGCGCCGGCGCTTTGCCGCCTTCCAGGCCAATCCCGCATCGCTTTCGCCGGAGCTGCGCGACAGCGTGCTGGGTGCGGTTGCGCGCAATGCCGACACCGCCACCTGGGACGCCTTGCATGCCTTGGCCAGGCAGGAAACCTCGTCGATGGTGCGCGACACCTATTACGATTTCCTCTCTATGCCCAACGACGAGGCGCTGGCCAAGCGCGCGCTGGCACTGGCGTTGACACCGGAACCGGGCGCCACGACCGGTGCGAGCATGATCGACCGGGTCGCCTCCCAGCATCCGGAGCTTGCCTTCGATTTCGCCGTGGCGCATCGCACGCAGGTGGACACCCTGGTGGACTCCACCTCGCGTGCCCGCTACTACCCCGGCCTGGGCATGGACTCGGCAGAGCTTGCCACCGCCGACCGGATCAAGGCCTATGCCGACCAGTACATCGCGCCGACCTCGCGGCAGGCCGCAGACAACGCCATCAACACGATCCAGACGCGGGTAAAGCTGCGGGCGGCGTCATTGCCGCAGATCAAGGCGTGGTTGAAACAGCGCAAACGCTGAGCGTTGCAGTCATCGCAGCACAGGAAACAGCCCGGCCTTGCCGGGCTTTTCCTTGCCGGGCCGGCAGTCACCGGGAGGTGGGGAGCGAGGCGTGCTTGCAAAAGCAGAAGGGGGTGAGGAGACCCTGACTCGCACGCCTGGTTGCAGTGCTTTATGTGATCCACGCTGTCAGTGCAGTGCCCCGGTCCGCCCTGGGGGAGGCGCGTAGGCACCCCCCCCGGACGCGGTCGCTTTCGAGCGGGCCGGCAACCGGCATGCGGTGTAGATGCAAGGTGTTGTGACACAGCTGTGCTACATTCGCGCGTACGAAATGCACAAGCTCGAGGATTTCATGAGCACCACAACCATCCGTCTTCCAGACGAACTCAAGATGCGCGTTGCTGCAGCAGCGAAGCGGGGCGGCACGACGGCACATAGTTTCATCCTGGAAGCGATCGCCGAAAAGGCGGAATCGGTCGAGCGTCGTGCCGATTTCGATGCGGTTGCCGAGCAGCGTTATGCCGGCATTGTCGCGTCCGGGAAAACCATCGCCTGGGACGACATGCGTGGCTATCTGGAAAAGCGCATGGCCGGCGAGCCGGCAAAGCGTCCCACGGCCCGCAAACTAGCCCGGTAGCATGGCGCGTATCGAACTGGCACCGGAGGTTGCACAGGATCTTGAGCGGATCTTCGACCACCTCCAGCGCCATGAGGCCGCACATGTCGCAGCACGCCTGCACGAGATCATTGCGGCAATCGATGTGCTGGAAACCAATCCGCTGATCGGCCGGCCGGCTGGCGGCGACAAGCGCGAACTGGTGATCGGTCGCGGCGCGCACGGCTATCTGGCGCTGTACTGCCATGTCGCGCAGATCGACACGGTGTTTGTGCTGGCCGTTCGCTCGCAACGTGAGGCGGGCTTTGCGGGGCCGTGATGTCCGCAGTTCCCTCATCGCCGTAGCCAATGCAGACGCCGCCGCGTCATGCTCCAAACGCACCATCGATCGTATGCATCGCGCCGGTGACAAAGCTCGCTTCCGGGCCAGCCAGCCAGGCCACCATGCCGGCCACTTCGTCGGCGCGGCCGTGGCGTTTGATCGCCATGAAGCTGTGCATCAGCTCTTTCATCGGCCCGTTTTCCGGGTTGGCGTCGGTATCGATCGGGCCCGGTTGCACCACGTTGATGGTGATGCCACGCGGCCCGAAGTCGCGGGCCAGCCCGCGTGCCAGCCCTTGCAGCGCGGATTTGCTCAGCGCATACGAGGCCATACCGGGCAGCGGCATGCGGTCGCCGTTGACCGAGCCGATCACGATGATCCGCCCCCCGGGCGGCATCTGCCGCGCGGCCTCCACGGCGGCGTGGTAGGGCGCGTGCACGTTGATGCGGAACAGCCGGTCCACCGCGTCCGGATCCTGGTCCAGCGCATCGCCGAACAAGGCGATGCCGGAGTTGACCACCAGCACATCCAGCGGCCCGCAGCGGCGCACCGTGGCGATGACCGCATCGCGGTCGGCGCTGTCGGCCAGCACCGCGGTGCTGCCGGTGTCACCGGCCAGGCGCTGCGCCGCCTCGGCAGAACCGGCATAGGTAAACGTCACCCGCGCGCCCTCGGCCACGAAGCGCCGCACGATGGCGGCCCCAATCCCCCGGCTGCCACCAAGCACCAACACCGACTTGTCTTTGAACGCTGACATGCACCCACCTCGCAATTAATGTAGCGAGTAATACATAATAGATTTCGTCTGCCGTCAAGGATTTTGTAACAATGACTACAGAAACCTCCCGGGCCCGCGGGCGGCCGCGTGCGTTCGACCCGGATCAAGCGGTCGCCACCGCGCAGCAGCTGTTCCATGCGCGCGGCTACGACGCACTGAGCGTGGCCGACCTTACCCAGGCGCTGGGCATCAACCCGCCGAGTTTCTATGCCGCCTTCGGCAGCAAGGCCGGCCTGTATGCGCGCATCCTCGACCGCTACGCGCAGACCGGTGCCATCCCGCTGCCGCAGATTCTGGACGCCAACCGCCCGCTAGCCGACGCCCTGGCCGACGTACTGGAGCAGGCCGCCCGCTGCTACGCCGCAGACCCCGCCGCCACCGGTTGCCTGGTGCTGGAAGGCACGCGCAGCAACGACGCGCAGGCGCGCGAAGCGGCCTGCGGCTTTCATGTCGCGGCCCAGGAGCTGATTCGCTCCCACATCGCCAAGCAGTGCCCGCACGACGCAGACCGGCTGGCGGATTTCGTCAGCACCACCATGGCCGGGCTGTCCGCCAGCGCCCGGCATGGGCAGAGCCTGGAGCGACTGTTGGCGAGTGCGCGGCTGGCGGGGGAGGCGCTTCGGTTGGCGCTGCGGGGAATTGGGTGAGCGTGTCTGGCTTCTGCCGTTGAGCGGCAGACCTCATTTAGGTCAGAGCGTGCAGCAAAGACTGTTTGCAAAAACAGCTTGTTCGCCGGATATTCCATATTCCGGAATATGGAATAAGGCTGGCTTGGCTGTGGAACTGAAGCCCCAGGATCTGGTGGTGCTGTACAAGCAGGTCGCCCAACCGGGCCAGGCCTGGACCTATGCCTCCCTTGGAGAAGCGCTGGGCATGAGCGCCTCTCAGGTGCATCGCAGCGTCAAGCGCGCGGTGGCATCTGGCTTGGCGCTGGAAAAAAGTCGCGGCGAGTGGGAGACGGTGCGCACGGCGCTGCACGAGTTTGCGGTCCACGGCGTGCGTTACGCCTTTCCTGCCGTCATCGGGCCGCTAAGGCGTGGCATTCCTACGGCCTTCGGCGTGCCCCCACTGTCCATTGCCATTTCCAGCTCCCCAGGGGATGCACCGGTGTGGCCAAGCGCGCAGGGCACGGCCAAAGGCCCCAGCTTGTCGCCGTTGTCGACCGGTGTGCCCAACGCTGCGATGGCCGACCCTGCCTTGTATGAGCTGCTGGCGCTGCAAGACGCCCTGCGCAGCGGGCGCGCCCGCGAGCGCACGCTGGCAGCGCGCTATCTCAAGCAGTTACTGGGGCTTAGCGATGCGCTCTGACGATCCTAATTTGCCGCATCTGCTTGTGATTGCGGATGCACTAGGCGAGCTTTGCGAACACATAGTCTTCCTTGGCGGCGCAGTCGTTGGCCTGCTGGTGTCGGATCCATTGGCGGAAAGCGTCCGCGCCACCTATGACGTCGATGCGGTGGTCAACCTTGATTGGTCCCGATTCCGCGGTATCGAGGCGCGTGTGGAGTCGCAGGGCTTTGCGCGCGAGATGCAGCCGAACCGGAGCGCGCAAGCGTTGTGCTTCAGCGTCTACGTGCCATTGCATCAGCGTAGCTGCGGCATTGTCGGCTTAGGTCTGCAAAGAAAACCTTGAAGCACCGGCGCTCGCTTGCGATGATGCGTTGCAATTGCAACGCACTGGGTATGCCATGAAATCCGCATCTCTTCCATCGCTCCGGGTAGACCCGGCGCTGCGCGAAGCGGCTGAAGCCGTGTTGCAGGAGGGTGAGACGCTTTCCAGCTTTGTCGAGCACTCAGTGCGCGCCCAGGTGCAGCAGCGGCAGCAGCAGGAAGCCTTCATTGCCCGTGGGCTGGCCTCGCGTGACAGCGCCAAGGCGTCTGGCCAGTATATCGACGCGAAGGATGTGCTGACCGGGCTGCAGTCTCAACTGGATAAGGCGCGCAAGGGCTAAGCCAACGTGGGATTTTCTGTCCGTTTCACTCAGCAAGCGCGCGACGATCTCGCGCATCTTTACGACTGGCTGCTACAGCGTGCCGAAGGCGACTTCACCGTGGCCGAGCGCGCGCTGCTGGCCATCCGCGACGGCATTATCGTGCTTGAACTGGCCCCGTTGAGCTGCCGCAAGGCGGGGGTGGCAGACCCGTTCTTGCGGGAGCTGGTGATCGGTTTCGGTGCCAGCGGCTACGTGCTGCTGTTTGAGATTGAAAGCGATCAGGTCGTCACCGTTTTGGCAGTCAGGCATCAGCGTGAAGACGACTATCATTAAGCACGGCGTTAGCGCCAACGCCGCGCCACAGGGGAAGTAGATGGCCAATATCAGCAGGCGCCGCACGGGGGAACTAACCCGAGCGCTGTTCCATATCCTCAAGACCCAACCGGAAGGCATGCGCGCCGCAGACGCGCTGGCCGCGCTGGAAAAGCAGGTCGTGCTTACCGAGCACGAAGCGGGCGACTACGAAACCGGCGGCCGTCGCTTCGAGAAGATCGTGCGCTTCAGCACCGTGGCGCCGGTCAAGGCCGGCTGGCTGGTCAAGGACAAAGGCATCTGGACCCTCACGCCAGAGGGCGAAGCGGCGCTGCACGCCTACCCGGATCCGGAGCAGTTCATCCGTGCGGTCGGCCAGCTCTACAAGAAGTGGAAGAGCGCCCAGCCCGTCGCCAACGAGGTCGACGATCCCGAAGGCGAGCTCACCGAGGAATCGGCCAGCATCACGCTGGAAGAAGCCGAAGAAATGGCATGGGCCGAGATCGAGGCTTACCTCGCCGCGATGCCGCCGTATGACTTCCAAGAGCTCGTGGCGTCGCTGCTGCGGGCGATGGGGTATCACGTTGCATGGATCGCACCGCCCGGCAAGGACGGTGGCACCGACATCATTGCCTACAACGATCCGCTCGGCACCCGCCCGCCACGCATCAAGGTGCAGGTCAAGCGTAATGCCAACTCGCCGCGGATCGATGTCACCGGCCTGCGCAGCTTTATGGCCGTTCTGGGGGATGGCGACGTCGGCTTGTTCGTCGCTTTGTCTGGCTTCACTAAGGACGCCGACTACGAAGCGCGCCAGTCGCACCGTCGCATCAACTTGATCGACGCTCGAAAATTGGTGGAGCTATGGACGACGCATTACGCGCAGCTCAGCGACGCTGCTCGCACACAACTGCCTCTGAAGCCCGTTTGGTTCCTTGCTTCCGACAGCTAAGGAGAGCTAAGCAATGAATGCCCTTGCGCTAAGCGAGCGAGATATCTGCACAAAACGCATTGTTCCTGCTTTGCTACATGCAGGCTGGGAGCAGGGGCAGTTCCGTGAGGAGGTGAATCTCACTGATGGTCGGGTGATGGTGCGCGGCAAGCTCGCGTCTCGTATCAAAAACCCTGACGTAAAAGGTGGTCCAAAGCGTGCTGACTTCGTGCTCTACGCTCGCCCCAATGTGCCGATTGCTGTTATAGAAGCAAAGCAGGCCAAATTCTCAGTCGGCCACGGGATGCAACAAGCTTTGGCCTATGCTGAGATGCTAGATGCGCCTTTTGCCATCAGCAGCAACGGAGACGGTTTCCTGCTTCATGACCGCACTGGCCTGACGCAGCCCGCCGAACGGGGGCTGTCCCTCACCGAGCTGCCATCCTTGAATGAGCTGTGGCCGCTCTACCAGCAGTGGAAGTGCTTGGTCGAAGCGCCTGCCGTCAAACTCATCGAGCAGCCGTTCTACGCGGACGGTAGAGGAAAGGAGCCGCGCTACTACCAGCGTGTCGCCGTCAATCGTGCCATCGAAGCCATTGCAAAAGGTCAGCAGCGTGTGCTGCTAGTCATGGCGACTGGTACCGGAAAGACCTACACCGCCTTTCAGATCATTTGGCGCTTATGGAAAGCCAAGGCCAAGAAGCGGATTTTGTTCCTGGCCGACCGCAACATCCTTGTTGATCAGACCATGCAGCAAGACTTCGCACCCTTCGGCGAAGTGATGCATAAGATCGCAAATCGCGAAGTAAAGAAGAACTACGAAATCTATCTGGCGCTTTATCAAGCCGTCACAGGTCGAGAGGAGTGGAAGCAGATCTATCGCCAGTTCCCATCCGATTTCTTCGATCTGGTGGTCATCGATGAATGTCACCGTGGCAGCGCCGCCGATGACTCCGCATGGCGTGACGTGCTCGATTATTTCAGCGGTGCCACCCACTTGGGTCTGACGGCAACGCCTAGGGAAACCAAAGAGGCGAGCAATAGCACCTACTTCGGTGAGCAGGTCTATACGTATTCGCTCAAACAGGGCATCGAAGATGGATTTCTTGCGCCTTACAAGGTGATTCGTATTGCCACCGATGTTGATGCTGTCGGCTACACACCGGAGAAGGGAAAAGTCGACAAGCTAGGCCAGGCGGTGGAACAACGCCAGTACAACACCAAAGATTTCGATCGCAACCTAGTGCTCGAGAGGCGTACTCGTTTGGTAGCCAGCAAGGTCTGGGAGTACCTCAAGGCCACCGACCCAATGGCCAAGACCATCGTGTTCTGTGAGGATCAGGATCATGCTGAGCGGATGCGGCAAGAGCTGGTCAAGCTCATCCCTGCGGCTGCAAGCAACCGACGCTACGTCATGCGCATCACAGGCGACGATAACGAAGGCAAGGCACAGCTCTCCTACTTCATCGATAACGACGAACCTTTCCCGGTCATCGCCACTACTTCCAAGCTTTTGACCACCGGGGTAGATGCCAAGACCTGCAAGCTCATCGTGTTGGACCAGAACATCAACTCGATGACTGAGTTCAAGCAGATCATCGGCCGTGGAACCCGCTTGCGTGAGGACTATCAGAAGCTATATTTCACCATCATGGATTTCAAAGGCGCCACGCGTCTTTTCGCCGACCCCAAGTTTGATGGCGAACCCGTGGTGATCTATGAACCAAAGCCTGACGAGTCCGTTGTTCCGCCCGATATCGCGCCGCCTAACGCTGCCGACGCTTCAGCTGTTGGCGAGCCCGAGCCGCCACCGTATGGTGCAGGTGCGACGGATGGCGATATCCCTGGTAGCGATACGAGCGGCAGCAGTGGTCAAGGTCGCGCCAAGTATGTGATTGACGATGTAGACGTGCGTGTGGCCGTCGAGCGCTCGCAGTATCTCGATGCTGACGGCAAGCTCATTACCGAGGATTACCGCGTTCTGTTGAGAGATGACATCAAGAAGGCCCTTCAGACTGAGTTTGGTACGATTACGGATTTCCTGCGTCGCTGGAATCGCGCCGAGCGCAAGCAGGCCGTTCTGGAAGAGCTTGTCGATCACGGCATACCACTTGCGGTCCTGCAACAGGCGGTGCCCAACGGTACCGAGCTGGATGTATTCGATCTGGTCGCCCACGTGGCTTTCGATCAGACGCCCCTTACCCGCCGAGAGCGGGCCAACAACGTCAAGAAGCGCGATGTGTTCGGCAAGTACGGCGATCAAGCTCGTGCAGTCCTCGAAGCCTTGCTCGAGAAATTTGCTGATCATGGTGTGCAGAACATCGAGGATGCCAAAGTGTTGGAATTACCGCCGTTCGATCAATTTGGAAGCAAAACCCAGATCCGGCGCGGAATTTTTGGAGGCGTCGAGCAATACGCTCAAGCTGTCCATGAGCTGGAACAAGCAATTTACGATCAGAACGAATTGAAGCAGGCCTGATTGTTTGTCAGGCCTAAAAGAGTGAGAGCAACAAGATGAACCTCAGCAGCACCATCAAGTCCATTCAGGACATCATGCGTAAGGATGACGGCGTCGACGGCGACGCCCAGCGCCTTGGTCAGCTCACCTGGATGCTCTTCCTCAAAGTTTTTGATCAACGCGAGGAGGAATGGGAAGACGACAACCCGAAATATAAGTCTCCGTTGCCGCAGGCCATGCGCTGGCGCAACTGGGCGGCTTACGTGGCTGGCTCTGATGGCAAGAAGAAGCCGCAGATCGCCGGTAGCGCCATTGTTAGCTTCGTCAACAACGAGCTGTTCCCAACCCTCAAGGAACTGGACGCCAACGCCAGTCCGCAGCACAAAGTGATCCGCGGCGTCTTTGAGGACGCCAACAACTACATGAAGTCGGGCACCCAGCTGCTGTCGGTGATCGAGAAGCTGGAAGAAGCCATCAACTTCCACGACTTCAAGACCCGCGCCAGCTTGGGGGACGTGTACGAGCAACTGCTGAACGATCTTCGTGGCGCTGGCAATGCAGGCGAGTTCTACACCCCGCGTGCCATCACCCAATTTATGGCCGACCGGCTGAATCCGAGTCTCGCCAAGCGTGATACCGTCATGGACCCAGCCTGCGGTACCGGCGGCTTCCTGACCGCTGCCATCGATCACCTGCGTAATCAGCTGACCGCTAAGTCCAGCGCCGCCGACAAGGCCGCCATCGAAGGCCTGATTCGCGGCATCGAGAAGAAGCAGCTGCCGCACCTGCTGTGCACCACCAACATGCTGCTGCACGGCATCGACGTGCCCAGTCAGATAGAGCACCGCAACACCCTGGGCGTGGGCTGGAATGAGTGGAATGCCAACGACAAGGTGGACTGCATCATCACCAACCCGCCTTTCGGCGGCTACGAGGACGACGGCGTTGGCGGCGACTACCCGGCCGACCTGCGCACGCGCGAGACCGCCGACATGTTTATGGCGCTGATCGTCAAGAAGCTGCTGAAGGAGAGCGGGCGCGCCGCCGTCGTGCTGCCCGACGGCTTCCTGTTCGGCGACGGCATCAAGGCCACTTTGAAGAAGCTGCTGCTGCGCGACTGCAAGCTCCACACTATCGTGCGTCTGCCTAAGGGCGTGTTCGCCCCGTACACCACCATCAAGACCAACCTGCTCTTCTTCACTAGGGGTGCCACGGTGGACGATGGCACAGAGCACTTCCATACCGACACCATCTGGTACTACGAGCACCCGTATCCGCCGGGCTACAAGAGCTACAGCAAGACCAAGCCCATCCGCTTCGATGAGTTCAAACCCGAGCAAGACTGGTGGGGCAGCGAGGCCAACGACTTCGCCGACCGGTTGGAGAATGAGTTCGCATGGCAAGTGGACTTCAAAGGCAAGCGTGAGCGGGCTCAAAACCTTGCAAAGCCGCACTGGGGCCGTGCCGAACAGCTGGGCAACGAGGCCAGCATGTTGGACAATCGAATCCGCGACCTGCGTGACTCCATTAAGGGAGTGGGTGACGCCAAGCAACGCCAGCCTGTGGATGCCGAGATCGACACGTTGCGAGCCCGAGCCGAAATCTTGCGCCTACAGGCGCGCGACGCCCAAGCAGCTGGCGACCGGCTCTACTGGCCAATCTACAACTTGGACGTGAAGAACCCCAACGCGCCGGAGGAAGAGAGCCACGATCCCGATGTGTTGCTGGACAAGTACAAAGCGCTGCTGGGCCAGATCGAAGAGACCGAGAACCGCTTGAAGAGCGAGCTTGGTGCGGCGCTTGCGCATCTCTTCGCAGGCCACGACGAATGATGGACGCGCAGCAGTTTCTGGCGGAGTTTGGGCACATTGCCAATGCGCCTCACGGCGTTTCTCGTTTGCGGGAGTTGGTGCTACAGCTGGCCATCTCGGGCGGGCTTGCCGCGCGAGATGAGACCGACACTGCGCCGGAGGATACTCTTGCTGAGGTGGCCGAGGATCGCGCTATCTATGAAGCGGAGTTTGAGCTGAGGGCAACTCGACATCATCCCCCGCTCAGTACGTCACCCTTTGCAATCCCGGCTCACTGGAGGTGGGTCCGGCTTGAACAATTGGTGCTTTACATCCAACGCGGCAAGGGGCCCAAGTATGCTGCGAATGGCAAGGTTTCTGTGGTGTCGCAGAAGTGCATCCAATGGTCGGGCTTCGATATGGCGCCAGCGAGATATATCGATGACGACTCGGTCGAGGCCTACGGTAAAGAGCGGTTCCTTCGCAACGGCGACTTGCTTTGGAACTCGACGGGTACGGGAACAGCTGGACGAGTGGCGATTGTGCAGGGCGTCGCGCAGAGCCAGGCAGTTGCTGACTCCCATGTCACCGTCGTGCGCCTTGGTAGGAACCTCCCCCGGTACGTGTGGTGCGTGATTGCGTCACCCTGGGTGCAGGTTCGGATCCACCCCATGCACCCCAACTCGCTCGTTTCCGGAACAACCCAGCAGGTTGAACTCGCTACGAGTACTGCCCGTGCGCTTGCCATCCCCTGTCCGCCAGTTGAAGAGCAGCTCCGCATCGTCGCCAGAGTCGATGAGCTGATGGCTTTGTGCGATCAGCTTGAGCTGCAACAGCAAGACCGCCGCAAGCTGCAGAACGCCGTGCGGCAGTCCACCCTTCAAGCACTCGTTAGCGCCCACAGCCCACATGAGTTGCGGGCGAGCTGGCAGCGCCTGCAAGAAAACTTCGGCTGGCTATTTAGCGAGCCGGCGGACGTGGATGACGTCATTGCCGAGCTAAAGAACTTGGCTGTGCGTGGTGTGCTAGTTGAGACCAGCCGCGCTGCACCCGATCTGGCGCGCATAACGGCGGATTGTTCGGCACTTCGTTCGGGTTACATCGCCAGTGGCATGATGCGAAGGCAAAAGCTCGTGGGCATTGCAGAGAGCGACGTGACCTACCCAGAGCATTGGGTAGTCGCGGCTTTCGATGAGGTCGCGGTGGTTATTGGCGGCGTTACAAAAGGGCGAGACCTTCGTGGCAAGCGAGTGGTGGTGTGCTCCTACTTAGCGGTTGCCAATGTTCAGCGCGGGTACTTGAAGCTGGAGGGACTCAAGTCAATCGAGATTGCAGAAGACGAACTGCGGAAGTATCTCGTCCATGAGGGCGATCTTTTGATCACCGA
The DNA here is from genome assembly GCF_056725225.1 of Xanthomonas sp. NCPPB 2933. Lineage (NCBI taxonomy): Bacteria > Pseudomonadati > Pseudomonadota > Gammaproteobacteria > Lysobacterales > Lysobacteraceae > Xanthomonas > Xanthomonas sp. NCPPB 2933. The sequence goes on along the minus strand of NZ_CM161518.1, from coordinate 4,036,553 downwards.
GGGCGGGGACTGGGACAAGGTTGGCCGAACAGCCATCTGGCGGGGTGGCGTTGAGCAATGTCTCCATCAGAACCACGTCTTCAAGGCGCGCGTTCCCAGCGAACTGCTACTCAAAGAGTGGGTGGAGCTGGTCTTCAACTCAGGCATCGGCAGGGACTACTTTGCAGGGGCCTCGAAGCAGACGACCAACCTCGCGTCCATCAACATGACCCAACTTCGCAGTTTCCCTCTACCTATCCCCCCGGGGGAAGAGCAGCGACGCATTCTGGATGTGCTGGTGGTGCTTACCGATCTCTGCGAGGAATGGAAGGGCCAGTTGAAGCGCGAACGCGACTTGGCCTCGCTGTTCGCTGTAGCTTCCTTGTCAGCGCTCACCGGCATCAACATCGAGCAAGACGAGGACACCGCTGTGAAAGCACCGCAAACTGAACTCATCGCCCCACTACGCCTGGGAACATTGCCAGATGTCAAGGACCAGGCGCCCCTGGCCACCTTGCTTGCCCGCCACCAGGGCGAAATGTCAGCCCGTGACCTGTGGCAACGCTTCGGCGGCGAGATCGACGCCTTCTATGCGCAGCTCAAGACAGAGGTGGTGCACGGCTGGATCACCGAGCCTGCGGTGGCCGAGGTACGTGCGAAGCCGGCTGAGAGAGCGGAGGCCTGAGCATGCAGCTGCGGCACCTGGCGATCCCCAACTTCCGCAACCTGCGTGGCCTGGTCATCGACTTCGCCACTCACCTCGAACCCCGGCCTGACGCTGAGAGCGCGGTGGTTCCCAAGGTCATCCGCAGCCACGCGCTGATCGGTCAGAACGGGATGGGAAAATCCAACCTGATCGAGGCGCTGATCACGATTTTCCGCGACGTGGATCTGAACCGAGGAGCAGCGTTCGACTACACGCTGGAATACCAGATTCGCGGGCACTTAGTGCGCATACAGGCCGACCTAGCCAAGCAGAGTCCGCCATTTGTTTGGGTCGATGGCGATCGGGTTACCCAAGAGTACCTGAACACGAACGACCCACCCGGAAAGACGCCGCCCGACGCGCGACGCGGCCCGCGCCTGCTGCCCTCGCACGTGTTCGCCTACTACTCGGGCCGAAACGAGCGCATAGAGTTGCTGTTCCAGGACCACCAGAAGCGCTTCAATCGGCTGCAAGACATCACCACTGACGAAGTCTTGTCAGAACAATTGCTGACAAACTTCAAGGGCACCGAGGCCGACGTCCGCGCCATCGAAGAAGCCAAACAGCGACGCAAGACGCGGATGAAACAGGCTGGCGATGACCGATTGCGCCGCCTGTTCTATTGCCGGGGCGGGCACAGCCAGCTGGTTTTACTGGCCTGTTTGCTATCGGACGACCCGGTTTTCCAGAAGGTGCTGAAGAACCTGCACATCGAGTCGCTGGAGTCCGCCCTTTTTGTGTTGAAGGAGCCGTACCGTCTGCGCGAGAAGCGCCGTGGTGGCCGCTTCGACGAAAACGAGCTGAACGAGGGCGACCCGCGCTTCTGGTACGCGCGGGGCAATGTAGTGAGCGAATTCCTCGATAAGCTGTGGCAGGTGGCCTGGGCACCTATCGAACAAGAGGCAACTCAGCAGATCGACTTCCGCGGCCGGACGGAGAAGCAAAAACAGCTCTATCTGTACGTGCCCAGTCACGCCAAGTTGCGACAGTTGGGTGAGCTAGTGGGCGGCACTGACAGCTTCTTCCGCTATGCCGAAGGTGCTTACGTTGGCGACCTGATCGAGGAAGTGCGTATCACGGTCAGAAAACGCGACGAGCACGGCGGTGCAGTGAACTTCACGCAACTATCCGAAGGCGAGCTGCAGATGTTGACCGTGCTGGGACTGATGCGGATCACCCACCAAGACCATTGCCTGTTTCTGCTCGACGAGCCGGATACACATCTGAACCCAATCTGGAAGCTGCGTTACTTCGATGACATCGAGCGGGTATTAAATCGAAATGCGGGCGGCTCGTTGCTAGATGATATCCGACCAAACTTTCCTGAAGACGAGGGGCAGTCGCAGGTGTTGATCACCACTCACGATCCGATGATGGTCGGTAGCCTGAAGCGCGAACAAGTGCATATTCTGCGTCGGCAGGATCAAAAGACGTTGGTCGAAATCCCTGACGAGCACCCGCAAGGCATGGGCGTTACTGGACTGTTGAAGAGCGAGCTGTTTGGTCTAACGTCCACCCTGGACGTCGAGACAGAGCGGCGCCTATTCCGTCGCAATGAGTTGTACGTCAAGCAGCCACGCACAGCGGAGGAGGATGCGGAACTGACTCGCTTGTCAACTGAGCTGGCGGATCTTGGCTTCTCCATTGGTGATTTCCGTGATCCGGACTACGCGCTGTTTGTCCGCAAGATGGCGGAACACCGGAAGTTTCGAAAGCCGACTCTCAGCCCAGAAGAGCAGGCCGAGCAGAACAGGGTGGCGGACGAGATCATCAACGAGATCCTTCGCGAGGAGGGCGACGAGTGATCTTCATCGACTTGGAACACAAGCGGCCAACAGATAATGACATTCCCGGCTGGGTGCCATGGACGCAGGCACAGTGGGATGCGTGGCAGGCCAAGTCGACGCAGTTGGTCACTGACTTGGCTGCATTGCAAGAGGCGGGAGAGCTAGACGAGCGTAATGCCTTAATTGATGCCAATAGCGCGCATTGGGGGGCGCTCAAGGATTGGTTGCTGGCGCTTTCAGGTGGAAAATGTTGGTTCTCCGAGGTTCGTGATCTCTACTCGCATTACGACGTCGAGCATTTCCGTCCGAAGAAAAAGGCCAAGGCCTTGGATGGTGCTGAGCGCGATGGATACTGGTGGTTGGCGTTCGACTACATGAACTTTCGAGCTTGCGGGAACGTCGGTAATCGCAAGAAGGGTGGATGGTTCCCACTACAGCAAGGCTCGCTTTGCTCGACCTTTGATGCGCGTTGCGAGGAGTCTGAGGCGGTCTACCTGCTTGATCCGATTGATGACGATGATGTCTCGCTTATCGCGTTTGATGAAGAGGGTAAGGTCATTCCTATGCCGGGTAGTTCACTGTGGGAGCAGGAGCGGGTCAAGGAAACGGTGGCGCGGCTTAAGCTCAATGAGCATGTCGCGTTGGCTGAGGCGCGTCGAAGTATTTGGCAAAGGGTCGATGCTTTGATCAGCGACTTTCAGGCTGCGAAAAACAAATGCTCCGCTGGGAAAAATCCAGCTGCAAAAGCAAAGCTGCAGGAGGTGCGTACAAGGGTGCGCGAACTCACCAATCGGTCGGCGGAGCTTTCGTCGGTGGCGCGCTGGTGTGTGCTAATTCGTAACGATCCTTTGCTATCGAAGCTGGTGGCTTGAGCAGAATGGATTCTATCTGCCGTGCTATTTCGTTTAGGGAGCATATGGTGGCCGCATCAAATGTGGCGCGTCCCTCGTCTTTGAGAGTGCTTGACTGGCGTCATTGCTGGTAGCACGATTACCCAACGGAGCCTCGAAACTCCGCAGACAGCGGTACCCACCTCCGACAAACCGGTGGGTTTTTTGTGCCTGCAAACTTTGTGGGTGCAACCGACGCTATGCCTGCGTCGGGAGGGCGGCTAATACAACACCCGCGAGGGGAATATGCCCGCCGGCTGTCTGCGGTTTCGAGCCTCCCGACTTCCCGTCCGTCGCCTTGCGGCGGGCGGGCTGATTCCATGGAATGAGGAGCAGGCCATGTCGGACGTTGTACGAGATGCGCAGTCACACCCGGGCTACTACCTGCCAGAAGGCGCGCAATACCGCCTGCAGCAACTACGCGACCACATGCGGTTTTTGGCGCGCTTGGCGCAGCCACGCACGCAGGCCGAAGAGCAGACGCGGCAGCCTGCCATTCGCATGGATGAGCTGGCGTTGTGCTTGGAATTGCTGGCCGAGCAGGTAACGCAGGCACTGGCGCAGGTGCAGTGGCCCGCGCGCCTGGAGTCCGACGCATCTGACAACGATCAAAATGACGCCGGGGAGGCCGCATGAGCCGGCCAGTGATGGCGTCGCCCCGCACACGCCGGCGGGCAGGGGATGACATGCAGCGTGATGCGTTTGCCTTCGGCATTACCGTTGAGCAGGTAGATACGCTGGATCAGTTGTTGCTGACCATCGCCGCCCATGGCGATGTGATCGCTACCGGCAACGCTGATCGGCTGGACCGCGGCACCTTGCCCGTGCTGGGCAGCGCCATCTTCGATGCGGCCGGCGCCATGCGCACCATCCTGGATCAGTTGGCGCTTCAGCGCCTTTGATGATGGTCGGTGTGGCCGGGCGCTGCGGCTTTGTCGCGGCATGGCACGTACGCAGTGATGGTCCACTGGTTGCTTGCTGTCCAGACGTCCTGCCAAACCCGATCTGTCCATTGCCACCAATCTGCCGTTGGCTGGGCATTCTGCGGACAGGTGCCGTTACCGGCGTCGCCGTCAGATCGGTCCTCGCGGATGTACCTGCAGTGTGTTGTTATCCTGGAAAGGTGATCAGTATTCCGCCAGTGAGCCGGTATACCAGTATGCTTTGCCGTTGATCGTGCGTTTGTCGAACTTGAGCGTGCCTCGCTTGCCCTTGATTTCAAGCGTGAACGACGGCGGCAAGTCGGTGCGTCCGGGGTTGGTGAAAACGATGCGCATGTGGTTCGTAGTTGGCTTGAAGTACCACTGCGTGCTTTCCGATGGAAGCCCGCGTGATGCAATGTCCGGCCAGGTCATGACCAGGCCGCCTATGCCATCAGGGTCGCCTCCGCTATAGACCAGAAAGCTGTAGCCGGCGGTATCTGTTTCAAACGACAGGACATCGCCGGTGGCGCCAGCGGACGTACTTGTCAGCAGGGCGATCAACAAGATCAGACTGGTCCATAGACTGCGCATGTGTGTTTTCATCGTTCGTCCTTGTGATGGATCCTGTAGCGTTTGCCGAGCCGCTAAGGGTAGGCGTAGGGGCCCACTATCCAGGAGGCGCTGCCTGGAATGACGCGCTTGCCAACGGTCAAGCGGCCACTTCTACCTTCTATCTCCACAGTAAAAGAAGGAGGATATTTAGGATCGCCTGGATTGACGAATTTGGCACCTGCGCGGGTGTGTTCCTTATCCATGTGGTACTTCACGCCGGTGAAAGGCAGGTCCCTGTGCGCATAGCCGGGCCAGCGGATCATGGCGCCGGCGATGCCGTCGTTTTCTTTGCTTCCACCACCGACATACAGTTCGACTTCGTATGTGTTGTCAGCGCTTCGAAAGGTGACGACCGTACTGGTGGCAAGTGCAGGAACGCTGGCAAACGAAAGCGCCAGGAGCAGCATCAGCAGCACAGTCGCCTTGGGTATGATTCGATTTCGCATGCGACATCCTTCCTTGGTATGAAGCTTGATCTTATCTGGTCGGCATTCTGGAACCGGTACAGGCGCACAGCATCAGCTGTGTAATCGCAGCCGACTACGCCGCATGATGCAGCCGATCACACCGGCGCAGACTTCAAAATCCCCGACAAACTCTCCCGCAAAATCAACTGCAAATGCATGCGGTTGAGCTCCATGCCGCTGGTCATCACGTTGTGCAGGCCGCCGCACATGGCGGCCACGGCGAAGACGCGGGCCTGGAATTCCTGCTCGCTGCTGGCCGGGTCGGCGTGGCCGCGGAGCAGGCGCTTGAGCAGGGCGCTGAGGTGTTCGATCAGCGATGCGCTCTGGCGGCGCATGAAGGCGGCCAGCACCGGGTCGCGCAGGGTGGCCAGGTGCAGTTCCAGGTCGATGCGGGTGCGCTTGATGTTGATTTCCTGCAGCAGCCATTCTTCGAGCAGGCCGGCGATGAAATCCACCACGTGCACGTTGGCCGGGCGTTCCACCAGCCACATCTGGCGGATGGCGCGCATGTAGTTGCGCTCCAGCAAGGCGCGCACCAGCGCGTCCTTGTCTTCGAATCGCTGCAGCAGGCAGCCGCAGCTGACCTTGGCGCGCTCGGCAATCAGTTCGAAGCTGGTGGCGCTCAGGCCGGCGGCGTCGATGCATTGCTCGGCGGCATCCAGCACCTCTTCCAGCAGCAGTTCTTCGCGCTCTTTCGCCGTGCGCAACAGCAGAACGTTGGACATGGGCAGCAGGGTGGCGGGGGGCTGCAGTATACCGGCGCGGCGTTATCGCCCCGTTGTGCCTGCTTGCTGGTGTGCTGTGTTGCGCGCGTTGCTGAAACGCCTGCAGGCAATGCGTGATCGACCACGTTTTCACGGGCGCTGTGCGACACGTGGGGCTGATTTGTGCAGGAGATGGATGTGAGTGAGAAAAGTGCGGTGGCTGGCGTGTCGACCCAGTGGCCCGAGCGGTTGTGGGTGGTGCGGCATGGGCAGAGTTCGGGCAATGTGGCGCGCGATGTGGCAGAGGCGCATGGCCATGCATTGATCGATCTGGAACATCGCGATGCGGATGTGCCGCTGTCGGCGTTGGGCGAGCGGCAGGCGCATGCGTTGGGCACGTGGATGTCGGGTCTGCCGCAGCGCGAGCGGCCCACGGTGGTGCTGTGTTCGCCCTATGTGCGTGCGCGCCAGACCGCCACAGCGGTGGTGCGCGCGCTGGGCCACGGCGACGATATGCTCAGCATCGACGAGCGCCTGCGCGAGAAGGAGTTTGGCGTGCTCGACCGTTACACCACGGCCGGCATCCTCGCGACGTTTCCGGAGCTGGCCGAGCAACGCAAGTTGGTGGGCAAGTTCTACTTCCGCCCGCCCGGTGGCGAGAGCTGGTGCGATGTGATCTTCCGGCTGCGCGCGGTGGTTGGCGATCTGCAGCGAAATCATGTGGGTGCGCGCGTGTTGATCGTGGGGCATCAGGTGATCGTCAATTGTTTCCGTTATCTTGCCGAACGCATGGACGAGGCCACGATTCTAGGCATCGACCGCGAAGGCGAGGTGCCCAACTGCGGTGTTACCGAATACGTGGCCGGGCGCGACGGGCAGGCGTTGCAACTGGTGCGGACCAACTTCGTCTCGCCCGAGCTTGCCGATGAGCCAGTGACCACCGAATCCGACCGCCCGGCCGGAGCACGCTGATGGCCACCGCACGCGTCCGCACGCTCAGCGCTGCCACATTGCGCGCGCTGCCACTGCCATCGCCCGGTGGCGACAAGGAGCAGCGTGGGCGGGTGTTGATCGTGGGTGGGTCGATGCGTGTGCCGGGTGCGGCGCTGCTGGCCGGCGAGGCGGCGCTGCGCGCAGGTGCGGGCAAGTTGCAGATTGCCACCGCTGCTAGCGTGGCGCCCGGCATGGCGTTGGCGGTGCCGGAGGCCCTGGTGCTGGGATTGGCGCAGAACGGACAGGGCGAAATTACGCGTGGGCATCGTGCACTGGATGCGGCACTGGAGGCCTGCGATGCGGCGGTGATCGGGCCAGGGATGGCGTCATCGGCGACCACCGCTGCATTGGTGAAACGCGCGGCTGAAAAAGCGGTTTGCACGTTGGTGCTGGATGCGGGAGCGTTGTCGCGCGGTTTGCGTGCGCCGGTTGGGCGGCCGTTTGTATTGACGCCGCATGCGGGCGAGATGGCGGCATTGGCTGGAGACGACAAGGCGGCGATAGAAGCGGCGCCGGGCGCGTACGCGCTGACCTATGCGAAGAAACTGCGCAGTGTGGTGATTGTCAAAGGCGCGGACAGTTTTATTGCCGGGCCGGAGGGTGCGTTGTGGGTTCATCGCGGTGGTGCGTCCGGGTTGGGAACGTCCGGATCGGGCGATGTGTTGGCGGGATTGATTGCCGGGTTTGCCGCGCGTGGCTGCGATGCGTTGACGGCTGCGTTATGGGGTGTGTTTGTGCATGCGGCGGCGGGGAAGCTGCTGTCGAAACGGATTGGGACGGTGGGGTTTCTGGCGCGTGAGCTTGGGGTGGAAGTGCCGGGGATTTTGGATCGGTTGGCGCGGGCTGCGCGGTAGTCGGCTCGCGGACGATTTGAGTTGTTGTCCTGTTGAGCGAGAGGGCCTGGCTTGCGTGCCACTGGCGCGCGTGTCTGGGAGCAACGCGCGGGCGGTGGTGACTACGGGTGTTGGGGATGTGTTGTCCTGGTCGGCATCTCTGTTGCTGCGTTGGTTTACGGGCTGGCCACCAGTCCGTGCAGGCGTACCCTCATCCGGCCCTTCGGGCCACCTTCTCCCGAGGGGAGAAGGGAGCGTCCGATGGTAGAAGGATGCATGGTTGCGCTCGTTTGTTGCGCGATGTTGCGGCGCGTTGGTCGGTTAGGCTTGCTCACCAACCTGGGAGGGTGCACGGTGAAGCGAACGATTGCGTGGTCGATGGTGGGGGTTTTGGGGGTTTGGGGCGCTGCGACTGAGATGGTGTTGGCATCTGCATCTGCATTAACAGCAACAACAGCAACAACAACTGCAGCAACGCCGATTCCGATGCCGACATCGACGGCATCATCTGTCTCTACACCTGCATCGAAAGTAGCGGATGCCGCAGTTGCGGATGCTGCTACTCAGCCAGCAGCACCCGCCGGCGCGCTACGCGTCTACACCTCTGCCCAAGGCGCAACGCAGCAGATGCGTGTCAGCACCGTCGAGGCACTCGAGACCGGGCATGCGTTGACGGAGAAAGAGAACAGCATCTTCGTCAATCCGCAACATCGCTTTCAGGAAGTGCTGGGCATCGGCGGGGCGATCACCGATTCCAGTGCGGAGACCTTCGCCAGGCTACCCAAGCGTGCGCAGCGCGAACTACTCACTGCCTACTACGATCCGCAAAAAGGCATCGGCTACACGCTGGCCCGCACCACCATCCATAGCTCCGATTTCAGCAGCGCCAGCTACACCTACATCAAGGAGGGCGATGCGGCGCTGAAGAGCTTCTCGGTCAAGCGCGATCAGCGCTATCGCATCCCGATGCTGCGCCAGGCCATCGCAGCGGCCGGCGGCAAGTTGACGACATTTGCCAGCCCCTGGAGTGCGCCGGCCTTCATGAAAGACAGCAACACCATGCTCAAGGGCGGGAAGTTGTTGCCCGCGTATGCGCAGGCCTGGGCCACGTACTACACGCGCTTCATTGCGGCCTACGAAAAAGCCGGCATCCCGATCTGGGGCATCAGTGTGCAGAACGAGCCGATGGCGGTGCAGACCTGGGAGTCGATGCAGTTTTCTGCGGAAGAAGAACGCGATTTCCTCAAGAACCATCTCGGGCCCAGCATGGCCAAGGCCGGCTACGGCGATCGCAAGATCATCGTGTGGGACCACAACCGCGACATGATGGTGCACCGCGCGCACGTGATCTTCGACGACCCGGAAGCGGCCAAGTACGCGTGGGGCATGGGCTTCCACTGGTACGAGACCTGGGCCGGGTTTGCGCCAATGGTGGAGAACGTGGCGGCGGTGGCGCAGGCGTACCCGGACAAGCATCTGTTGCTGACCGAAGCGGCAGTGGAAAAGTTCGATCCCGCCAGGTTGCAGTACTGGCCCAATGGCGAGCGCTATGGCAGCGCCATCATCAACGACCTCAATCATGGGGCGGTGGGGTGGACGGACTGGAATATTCTGCTCGACCAAAACGGCGGCCCCAACCATGTGGGCAATTACTGCTTCGCGCCGGTGCATGCCGATACGCGCACCGGCGAGGTGATCTACACACCGAGCTACTGGTACATCGGTCACTTTTCCAAATTCATCCGGCCGGGTGCGCAGCGGGTGAGTGCGGCCAGTAGCCGTAGCAATCTGATGACCACTGCATTTGCGAACCGCGATGGCTCACTGGCGACGGTGGTGATGAATGCCAGCGATGTGGCGATCCGCTATAACCTGTATGTGGGCGAGGCGTCGCGCGCGTTGGAGATCCCGGCGCATGCGATCCAGACGGTGGTGATGACGCGGTAAGGGTGGATGGTGGTCGCAGTGTTGGTGGGAGATTGCGTACCCTCATCCGCCCTTCGGGCACCTTCTCCCGGTGGGAGAAGGGGAGCTTTTGTGTCGTGGAAGCCGGCGGTGATTCATCGGTCGATCCACGTTGCACATCCGCCTTCTGGACACATCACCAATTGATGTAGCCGCTAACAACAGAACGCCACTAGACAGGTCGTGCCGATCGCTGCGCGCGCAGCGATCGGCAAGGCTCTGGTGGCGCTACGGCGGAAGCTCGCTTTGTGTTGGCTCAGGACAGCTTGTTGGCTCAGGACAGCAGCAATCCGCCGGTGGCACCGAATACTTCGCCCGTCACATAGCTGGATTCCTGCGAAGCCAGGATCACATACAGCGGCGCCATCTCCACCGGCTGGCCGGCACGCTTGAGCGGGGTTTCCGAGCCAAAATCGGGAATCTTCTCCGGCGGTTGGCCACCGCTGGGTTGCAGCGGGGTCCACACCGGTCCGGGTGCGACCGCGTTGACGCGGATACCCTTTTCGGCGACCTGCTGGGCCAGACCCTTGGTGAAGTTGACGATGGCGGCCTTGGTGGAGGCGTAGTCGATCAGGGTTGCCGAGGGCTGGTAGGACTGGATCGAGCCGGTGTTGATGATGGATGCGCCCGGCGGCAGATGCGGAATGGCCGCCTTGCATAGCCAGAACATCGCATACACGTTGGTCTTGTAGGTGGCGTCGAACTGCTCGGTGGTGATGTCGGCAATGTCTTTCACCGCGGTCTGCTTACCGGCGATGTTGACCATCAGATCCAGCCCGCCCAGTTCCTTGACTGCGCGTGCGACCAGTTCATTGCAGAACGCTTCGTCCTTGAGATCGCCCGGGATGCTGATGGCGGTGCGGCCTTCGGCCTGGATCAATTTGACGACTTCCGCCGCGTCCTGTTCCTCTTCCGGCAGGTAATTCAGCACGATGTCGGCGCCTTCGCGTGCGTAGGCAATCGCGGTGGCGCGGCCGATGCCGGAGTCTGCGCCGGTGATCAGCGCCTTGCGGCCCTTCAGGCGGCCGAACCCCTGGTAGCTCTGCTCGCCGTGGTCGGCCTTGGGCTGCAATGCATGGATGCTGCCTGGCGCTTCCTGGGTTTGCTCGGGGAACTTGGGCTGCGGAAATTGGGTGAGCGGGTTCTGCATTTCGTACTGGTTCTTGGTGCTGGACATGCACTGGCTCCTGCATTGGGGGATGGCAGGGCCGCAGCATGCTGCGGCCCGATGCAGAGCAGTCTGGAAACCACCGCGATGCGTGCGGGTGAAAGAATGTTGTGCATGATGTGAACGCGTCACGCAGATCGCATGCGAGCGAGGCTGCGGCGCCGTGCACGCACGCACGTTACGACCGGAGAACAGCAATGCAGTGTGTGGGGATCGATGGCGCCGGCAGCGGTTGGTTGGCGGTGTGGGAGGCAGACGATGGGCTGCAATTTGCCTGTTACCCGACAGTTGGCGCCTTGGCGAGCGCACTGCGCCACATCGATGTGCTCGGCGTGGATATTCCGATTGGCTTGAGCGAGCACGCGCCCCGCGCTGCGGATGGGCAGGCGCGGCGCTTTGTGGGCGGCAGACGCGCATGCAGCATCTTTTCCGCGCCGCTGCGCGGGATGTTGCATGCAAGCACGCAGGTGGAAGCCTCTGCGTTGCATCGGGTGCTGGATCACGACGGGCAGCGTGGCTTTGGCGTGCAGTCGTTTGCGCTGCTGTCGAAGATTCGTGACTGGGACGACGCCTTGCGCGCCGATCCGGTATGGGCGGAGCGCGTATTCGAGGTGCACCCGGAAGTGTCGTTCGCCGTGCTCGCTGGCGGGAAGGGCCTGACGGCGGGAAAGAAGAGCAGTGCGGGCCACCAACAGCGAGCCGCCTTGCTGGGCCAATGCTACGGCGCCAGACAGGTCGCCGCATTGCTGGAGCGCGTGCCGCGTGCGCTGGCCAAGCCGGACGATGTGCTGGATGCCTTGGTGGCCTGCTGGAGTGCGCAGCGCATTGCCGCAGGCACCGCCGGCAGCTTGCCGGCGGTGGTGGAGCGGGATGCCTGCGGGTTGCGCATGGGCATCCACTACTGACTCAGTGCGTCTGGGTGGACATCGAATACGGCCGCTGCGCGGGGTCGGTGGCCCATTGCTGATTCGGCGCGGCCTGCATGCGGAAGCGCAACTCGCCTCCGGCCTGAATCTGCTCGTGGGTGAGGTAGGCGCGGGTCAGTGGTTGGCCGTTGAGGGTGGCGCTGCCGATATAGGCGCGCGCTTTGCTCAATCCCTCGGCGATCACGCTGAAACGCTTGCCGTTGGGCAGGTTGAGCGTGACGCGCGGCAGGAACGGGCGGCCGATGATGTACTGGTTGCTGCCCGGTGCGACGGGATAAAAGCCCAGCGTGGTGAACACGTACCACGCCGACATCTGGCCGAGGTCGTCGTTGCCGGCCAGGCCTTCCGGGCCAGCGTGGTACTGCGTGTCCATGATCTGGGTCAGGCGCGCTTGCGTGCGCCACGGTTGACCAGCGTAGGCGTACAGATAGGCAACATGGTGGCTAGGTTCGTTGCCGTGCGCGTACCAGCCGATCAGGCCGGTGATGTCTTCCATATGCTCGAACACCTTGGGGTCGACTTTGGCATCGAACACCGCATCCAGACGTGCCAGCAGTTTGTCGTCGCCGCCATGTGCGGCCGCCAGTCCGGCGACATCCTGCGGCACGTACCAGGAGTATTGCCAGGCATTGCCTTCGGTGTAGTCGCTGCCATAGCCGCTGGCGGATGGATCGAACGGCTCGCGAAAATTTCCAGCACGCGTGCGCGCGCGCATGTAGCCAGTAGCGGGATCGAAGGCGTGTTTCCAGTTGCTGGCGCGCTTGCTGAATTCTGCGGCGATGGCTGGCTTGCCTAGCTTGTCGGCCATGCGCGCGATGGTCCAGTCGTCGAAGGCATATTCCAGCGTCTTGGAGGCGGCTTCGCCTTCTTCGTCGATGGGCACATAGCCCAGCTCGCGGTACTGCGCGATACCGTCGTAGGGGCCGTAGTTGGCGCTGGCGACCATGGCCTCCAACGCTTCGTTGGCATCGAAGCCGCCGATGCCTTTCATGTAGGCATCGGCGATCACCGGTACCGCGTGGTAGCCGATCATGCACCAGGTTTCCAGGCCGTGGAACGCCCAGACGGGGAGGATGCCGTAGGCGCTTTCGCGGCGCGAGGCGAGCAGTGAATTGACCACATCGCTGCTGCGTTGCGGCGGTTGCACCAGGGTGAGCAGCGGATGCAGGGCGCGGTAGGTGTCCCACAGCGAGAAAGTGGAGTAGTTGCTCCAGCCCTTGGCCTGATGCACGGCATTGTCCGGCCCGCGGTACTGGCCATCGCTGTCCATGAAGAGTGTGGGACCGAGCAGGGTGTGATACAGCGCGGTGTAGAGCTGGGTGCGTTGTTGCGGCGTGCCTTGCGCATCGATCGCCGACAGCGCCTGCGTCCATTGCGCACGCGCATCGGCGCGTACGCGGTCGAAATCGAAACCGGGCACCTCCGCATCGAGATTGGCGATGGCGCCGGCCTCGCTAACCGGCGACAGCGCGACCTTGACCACCAGCGGGGTGCCGTCGTTGGCGACATCGAACACGCCGACCAGTTGCCTGCTTTCGATCTGCGCTCGTTGCGCAGGATTCTTGTCGCCTGGCGGCGGGAAGCCCTTGTACGGGATGTCCTGCTCGGTGTCGTGCAGTTGGGTAGCGGTGAGTGGGCGCGAAAAACGCATGGCGAAATACAGCTGGCGGCCCGGTGCCCAGCCGCGCGTTTGGCGAAAGCCGGTGACGGTGCCATCGCCGCGCACGCGTAGCCGCGACCACTGCACCTTGCCGGGGTAGTCGTACAGGCTGGTGCGCAGGTCCACCAGCACGTGTGCCGGCTTGTCTTTGGGGAAGGTGTAGCGATGCACGCCCACGCGCGCACTGGCGGTGAGCTCGGCGCGGATGTTGCGGTCTTTCAGCGTCACGGCGTAATAGCCGGGCTGGGCTTGCTCGCTGGCGTGGTCGAACTGCGCGGTGTAGCCGCTGCCTGGCTTGGCGATATCGCCGCGTTCAAGTTTGACTTCGCCGGTTTGTGGCATCAGCAAGATATCGCCCAGGTCCGAATGCCCGGAGCCGGAAAAGTGCGTATGCGAGAAACCGACAATCGTGCTGTCGTCATGCCGGTAACCGGCGGCCCAGCCATAAGCTTCCTTGCGCGGTTTGATCTGCGTGTCCGGACTCAGTTGCACCATGCCGAACGGCACCGTGGCGCCAGGATAGGTGTGGCCTTCGCCACCGGTGCCGATGAAGGGATCCACCGCCTGGAAGCCGGCGTCTGCAACGCGTGGCGCAGCGACGCCGGCAGACGTGGCGAGGGCGGCAAACAGCGCCAGCCAGCGCAGAGGAGACAAGGCGATCGACCGATGCTGCATGCGGAGAGGTTCCAGGCGGATGCAGCGCCGGACCGTAGCACAGCTGTCGGGCCTGATCGGTGGCATCGTGCGCCTGCATCGTTGAGCTCGCTGGTTTGTACGCAACGCGTTTGCCGAATAAAAACTCAAAGCCGTGCTGCTGAAATCGCGCAGACCGCCCGCATATCAGGCAGATGGATCTGTTCGACGCTCCTTCCATGCCCTTGCAGGTGCTGCACGATGCCGAAGGCGGCGTGCGCTATTGGCCGCAGCTGCTGACGCCTTTGCTGGCGCAGGAATGCTTCGCCGCATTGCGTGAGGCAACCGACTGGCGCAGCCAACACCGCGAGATGTACGACCGCATCGTCGCGGTGCCGCGCATGCTTGCCTCGTATCGGTTGGATGCACCGCTGCCGCCCGGGTTGCCATTGCACGCACTGCTCGCGGCAGTGCAGGCCGTGCTGCCCGCGCCGTACAACGCCGTGGGGCTGAATCTGTATCGCGATGGCCGCGACAGTGTGGCAATGCATCACGACAAACTACAGACGCTGCTGGCGCCGCACCCGATTGCATTGATCTCGTTGGGCGCGCCGCGCCGGATGCAGTTGCGGGTAAAAGACGGCAGCACGCGTGCGATGGGTGTGGACCTGGCGTCCGGGAGCCTGCTGGCAATGAGCCATGCCTCGCAAGTCACCCACGAACACGGCATTCCCAAGACGGCCCGTGCGGTGGGCGAGCGCATCAGTGTGGTGTTTCGTGTGCGCCCGGCCGAGCGCATGGCTGCCGGGCAGCACGGCCCACATTGGGAGCCGGCGCAGACATAGTGCGCACGGTTGCGGTTGATTGCTGCGTTGAGTTCGGTAGCGCGCCACTGGCCCGGTTCCTCCGCAAACGCTGCACATGTCCTTACACGGCAGCAGCTTTTGTTCGCGTGCGCGTGTGCTGCGTGTCATCGCCGGTCTTGCGCATTCGGGTGATTGCCATCGCCCTCACGGCTGGCCATGCTTGCATGCAATCCCCCTCAGCGTCGCCATCCCATGTCCCTGGCCGATACCCGCCACCATCAGATGTTTCCCGAGCTGGACTCGGGCCAATTGGCGATCACGCGGCGTTTTGCCAGCGGGCCGGCGCAGCGTTTCGATGCGGGCGAGACCGTGTTCGAGGTCGGCGATGCGCATGCGCCGGTGTGGGTGGTGCTGCAAGGCGCCATCGAGGTGGTGCGCCGCGACGGGTTGGGCAACGAAGAGCCCATCACCTTGCATACGCCCGGCCAGTTCACCGGTGAGGTGAGCCAACTGGCCGGGCGCGCGTCGCTGGCCGGCGGACGCGCCGGGCCGGAAGGTTGCCTGGCATTGCCCTTCGACACCGCACATTTGCGCGCCTTATTGATCAGCTCGGCGGAAGTGGGCGAGGTGGTGATGCGCGCGTTGATCCTGCGCCGCGTGGGTTTGATCGAAGGCGATGCCTCGGGGTCGGTGTTGATCGGCGAACCGGACGACCCGCATCTGACCCGTTTGCAGGGCTTTTTGACCCGCAATGGCTACCCGAACACGGTAATGGATGTCTCCGATGAGGAAGGCCGCGCGTTGGTCGAGCGGTTGGGCATCCAGGAGCACGACTTGCCGGTGATGGTGTGCCCCAGCGGGCGCGTGTTGCGCCAGCCCAGCGATACCGAAGCCGCGCATTGCCTGGGCATGACGCCGGAGATCGACCCGGACAAGCGCTACGACGTGGCGATTGTCGGCGCCGGGCCGGCCGGTCTGGCCACCGCGGTGTATGCGGCCTCCGAAGGCTTGTCGGTGATGGTGCTGGACCAGCGCGCCATCGGCGGGCAGGCCGGTGCATCGGCACGCATCGAAAATTATCTGGGTTTTCCGACCGGGATTTCCGGCCAGGCCCTGGCCGGGCGCGCCTATAACCAGGCGCTGAAATTCGGCGCCGAACTGGCGATTCCGATCGAGGCCGGCACGCTGGAATGCGGGCGCGAAGACGGTGCACTGAAGCTGGATCTTGCCGATGGCAAGCAGCTGCTGGCCAGTACCGTGGTGATCGCCTCAGGTGCGCGTTACCGGCGCCCGGAGATCGAAGGGCTGGACCGTTTCGAAGGCCACGGGGTGTCGTACTGGGCCTCGCCGGTGGAAGCGCGGCTGTGCGAGGGCGGGGTGGTAGCGCTGGTGGGCGGTGGCAATTCGGCCGGCCAGGCGGTGGCGTTTCTGGCACCGCGGGTGAAGCAATTGCACCTGATCATTCGAGGCGAAGGCCTGGAATCGTCGATGTCGCAATACCTGATCGAACGCATCGCGGCGTTGCCGAATGTGCAACTGCATACCGGCACCGAAGTGTCCGCACTGGAAGGCGACCCGGAGCGCGGTCTGCAGGCGGCGGTGTTGCGCACGCGCGCGGACGGGCAGACCACGCATGTGGAGCTGCGGCATCTGTTTCTGTTTGTCGGTGCCGACCCCAACACCGGTTGGTTGCAGCAGTGCGTGGAGACCGATGCGCGCGGATTCGTCATCACCGGCACCACGCGCGGCGATGGTGTGCCGGCGTGCCTGCCGCTGGAAACCAATCGCCCGGGCGTGTTCGCCATCGGCGATGTGCGCGCCGGCTCGGTCAAGCGCGTGGCGGCCGCAGTGGGCGAGGGCGCTGCAGTGGTGGCGCAGATTCACCAGTACCTTGCGCACCAGGCCAACCCGGTGCCCGAGTCCGAACTTGCCACTGCCGCCCAGGAGTCCGCCACATCATGAGTGATCACTGCACGCATACCGGGCAGATTGCCGAGGTCACGCCGAGCGCGCGTGGCTGCGAAGACTGCCTGGCGATCGACAGCACCTGGGTGCATCTGCGCCTGTGCCGCAGTTGCGGCCATGTGGGCTGCTGCGATGATTCGCCGCACAAACACGCCACTGCGCATTACCACGCCACACACCACCCCATCATCGAAGGCTACGACCCGCCCGAAGGTTGGGGCTGGTGCTATGTGGACGAGGTGGAAGTGGCGTTGCCGGATCAGACGCCGCAGCTGGGGCCGATTCCGCGGTATGTGTGATGGCGGCGCGGGGGTGTTTCGCGGGGGGCGATGGGATCTAGCGCGCCGCCGGGATTCGGGAATTGGGATTGGGGATTCGTAAGAGCTTGGCTGCCGCGTTTTGATTGCCGTCTTGATTTTTTGCTGGCACGTTGGCTTGACCCGCTAATTCAATGCATCCCGGCGTCTGTGCGCAGTTACTCCGGCCAATGCACCTGCGGCAACACACCGATCTGCGGGCGGGCGAACAGATAGCCTTGTTGCAGGTGGATGCCCATATCGCGCAGGGTGCGGTATTCGTCGGGGTGTTCGATGCCTTCGGCAATCACGGCGATGCCGAGTTCTTCGCACATGCGGGTAGTGTGGCGCACGATTGACTGGCGGCTGCGGTCGGCGTCGATGCCGCGTACCAGCGCGATGTCCAGCTTGAGCAGGTCGGGCTGGAAGTCGGCGAGCAGGCCGAGCCCGGAATAACCGGCGCCGAAGTCGTCGATGGCGGTCTTCAGGCCGCGCGCTTGATAGGTGCGCATGATGTCGAGCAGATGCGCCGGCTCGGCCAGGTGCTCCTGTTCGCTGACTTCGAAAATGATGGCGTCCAGCGGCCAGCCGTATTGCTCGGTGGCCGAGAGCGTGGCGCGCAGGCAGTGCTCGGGGTTGTAGACCGCATTGGGCATGAAGTTGATCGACAGCAAGGCCGGCAGCGCGATCTGCGCGGCGCATTCGATCGCCTTGATGCGGCAGGCCTGATCGAAGGCGTAGCGGTTGCGCTCATCCACTGCGGCCAGGATGCTGCCGGCCGATTCGCCGTGGACGCCGCGCACCAGCGCTTCGCCGGCATAGACCGTGCGGGTGGACACATCGACGATGGGCTGGAACGCCATGGTGATGGCGGTGGGGAAGTCCTGGCCATCGCGGCAGGCATTGCAAACGGGAAGGGGCGGCATGGCTGAGCAATCGTGCGGCGTGGGGAAACTCTAGCGTTATCGACTGCAACAGCGTGTCATTGAGCCTGCACACATCATCGCGGCGTCCTCACCCTGCGTCTGGGCACGCTCGGCGATAATGCGCCATCGCTCGCATCGGACGCCCCATGACCGCTCTCACCGAACGTTACGCCCTGGCTGTGGATTACGCGCGCATCGCCCATGCCGGGCAGCTGCGCAAGGGCACGCAAATTCCGTATCTGAGCCATTTGCTGGGCGTGTCCACGCTGGTGCTGGAATGCGGCGGCGATGAGGAGCAGGCCATTGCCGGGCTGTTGCACGATGTGGTGGAAGACTGCGGCGGCGGCCATGAGGCCTCGATCCGCGCGCAGTTCGGCGATACCGTGGCCGACATCGTGATGGCGTGTACCGACGCCACTGCCGAAGACAAGGCCGAAGTGGACAACACCGAGCGCGCACGCAAACGCGACTGGCGCGAGCGCAAGTTGGCCTACCTGGATCACTTGCGCAAGACGCCGGAGCGCGCGCTATTGGTATCGGGCTGCGACAAGCTCTATAACGCGCGCACCATCGTGCAGGACCTGGAAAACCCCGCCGTGGGCCAGGACATCTTCAACGTGTTCACTGCCGGGCGTGAGGGCACGCTGTGGTACTACGGCGAGCTGGAAGCCATCTTCCGCACGCGCGATGCCGCCACTGCGCGGTTGTTCAGTGGCGTGGTGACGCGCATGCAGGCATTGGCCGATACCGGCGAGCAGCCGGTGCCGGCGCATGCGTTGGGGTGATCGCGTTGGTTCGCGGCTGATCTGCGAGTTTGCTGCAGGGCCCTTGCCCGCCCACCATCGCGGGACACGCCGCAAGTACGTCCATGTAGGCTCTTACGCGGCATCCATGCCGCGTAAGGTCCCGCGACGGTGGGCGGGCAAGGACCAGTCGAGATGGTCGGTGTGTATGGTTAAAAGCAATGCATGGCGTGCTTCTGACTCGATAGCTCACCTGTAGTTCTGCTACCCGCACCAGCAAGCCGCAATTCGCGAGACCACCAGCTTTTTACTCAACTACCGACCAACTTTCTGGTGCGGTGTCCTCGCCGATTGCGGGACCGTGTGGCGGCATGGATGCCGCCACCGAGCCTCCACGGACGGATTCACGGCGTGTCCCGCGAGCGGCGAGGGCACCGCGCACTCGACCGACAAGGCTGTTGACTGTTGACCTAAAGCACTCGACTGCACCTAAACGATGCGACGACGACATCGGCTGCATGCGCGCCGCGCTAGGCTAGTGCGTTGTCGAACGTCGGTCTGGTGGTCATGTCCAACGCAATCTCGTCGTCCTCTGGCCTGGTGCGTGTGCGCGGTGCGCGCGAGCACAACCTCAAGAACGTGGACGTGGACATCCCGCGCGATGCGCTGGTGGTGTTCACCGGGGTGTCCGGCTCGGGCAAGTCGTCGCTGGCGTTCGGCACCATTTTTGCCGAGGCGCAACGCCGCTATCTGGATTCCATTTCGCCATATGCGCGGCGTCTGATCGACCAGGTCGGTGTGCCGGAAGTGGATTCCATCGAAGGCCTGCCGCCGGCAGTGGCCTTGCAGCAGGCGCGCGGCGCACCGAGTGCGCGCTCGTCGGTGGGCAGCGTCACCACCATCTCCAATTCCTTGCGCATGCTGTATTCGCGTGCAGGCACGTATCCGCCGGGACAGGAGATCATCTATGCGGACGGGTTTTCGCCCAATACCCCCGCCGGTGCATGCCCTACCTGTCACGGCCTGGGGCGCATCTACGACGCCACCGAAGCGACCATGGTACTGGATCGCACACTGAGCATCCGCGATCGCGCAGTGGCCGCCTGGCCCGGTGCCTGGCACGGGCAGAACCAGCGCGACATCCTCACCACGCTCGGCCACGACGTCGACGTGCCGTGGCACACGCTGCCGAAGAAAACCCGCGACTGGATTCTCTACACCGACGAGCAACCGGTGGTGCCGGTGTATGCCGGCTACAGCCTGGACGAGGTCAAGCGCGCGCTGCGCCGCAAGGAAGAACCCAGTTACATGGGCACCTTCACCAGTGCGCGGCGTTATGTGCTGCACACCTTTGCCACCACCCAAAGCGCGCAGATGAAAAAGCGCGTGGCGCAGTATCTGATCAGCACGCAGTGCCCGCAGTGCGATGGCAAGCGGCTACGGCGCGAGGCGTTGTCGGTGACCTTTGCCGGGCTGGATATCGGCGAGCTGTCGCGCAGGCCACTGGATGAAGTGGCCGAGTTGTTGCGCCCGGCTGCCGAGGGCGATGCTGGCAAGCGCAAGCGAAGTAACACGCGCACGCAGGCCGACACGCATCCCGAGCAAGCGATCGCTGCGCAACGCATCGCTGCCGATCTACGCGCGCGGATCGCCGTGGTGCAGGCACTGGGCCTGGGCTATCTCAGCCTGGAGCGCAGCACGCCCACGCTATCGCCGGGCGAGCTGCAACGCCTGCGGCTCGCCACGCAGATCCGCTCGCAATTGTTCGGCGTGGTGTATGTGATGGACGAACCCTCGGCCGGCCTGCATCCGGCCGATGCGCAGGCATTGCTGGGCGCGTTGGATCAGCTCAAGGCCGCCGGCAATTCGGTGTTCGTGGTGGAACACGAGGTGGACGTGATCCGCCATGCGGACTGGATCGTGGATGTGGGCCCGGCTGCCGGCGGGCATGGCGGGCAGGTGCTCTACAGCGGCCCGCCTGCGGGATTGGAACAGGTGGACGCCTCGTCCACGCGGCGCTATCTGTTCGGCACGCCGCCGCAGGTGCACAGCCACGCGCGCGCAGCCACCGGATGGCTGCAGCTGCGCGGCGTCACCCGCAACAATGTGCGCGCGTTGGATGTGGACCTGCCGCTGGGCGTGTTCACCACCGTCACCGGTGTGTCCGGCTCGGGCAAGTCGTCGTTGGTGAGCCAGGCGCTGGTGGAATTGCTGGCCGCGCATCTTGGGCAAACGCAGGCAGAGGAAGACGAGGCGCTCGATCCACTGGAGCGTGGCACGCAGGTGCCGCTGGGTGGCGCAATCGTCGGTGGGCTCGATCAGGTGCGTCGTCTGGTGCGCGTGGACCAAAAACCGATCGGCCGCACACCGCGTTCGAATCTCGCAACTTACACCGGCCTGTTCGATCCGGTACGCAAGCTATTCGCCGCCACGCCGGCCGCGCGTCGCCGCCGTTACGACCCGGGGCAGTTTTCGTTCAATGTCGCCAAGGGCCGCTGCGCCACCTGCGAAGGCGAAGGCTCGGTGCACGTGGAATTGCTGTTCATGCCCAGCGTCTACGCACCGTGCCCCACCTGCCATGGCGCGCGCTACAACGCCAAGACCCTGGAGATCGAACTGCGTGGCCACAGCATCGCGCAGGTGTTGGAAATGACGGTGGACCAAGCCGCCACATTCTTTGCCGAAGACGCCAGCGTGCTGCGTCCGTTGCAGGTGTTGCGCGAAGTAGGGCTGGGCTATCTGCGGCTCGGCCAGCCGGCCACCGAACTCTCCGGTGGCGAGGCGCAGCGCATCAAGCTGGCCACCGAACTGCAACGCGCGCAGCGGCGCGACACCGTCTATGTGCTGGACGAGCCGACCACCGGCCTGCATCCGGCCGATGTGGACACCTTGATGCGCCAGCTGCAAGGCCTGGTGGCGGCGGGCAATACGGTGATCGTGGTCGAACACGATATGCGCGTGGCCGCCAGCAGCGACTGGGTGCTTGACATGGGGCCGGGCGCCGGTGGTGCGGGCGGCCATGTTGTGGTGGCGGGTACACCTGATGTGGTTGCACGGCATCGTGAGAGTCGGACCGCGCCGTTCCTGGCGCAAGTGTTGCGCGGGGAATAAAAGGATCTAACAAGCCCTCGAACGCTGTAGCGATGGCGGCAACATGTCGGCCATACGCGCCTTCGTCGACCACTGGAGTGATCTCTGGAAATTGCTCGCATCGAAGGAACTGATCAGATCGCCCTCATCGCACGGCCCCGCAGCCAAGCCGCAGATCATCCACTCCAGACCGACGCATCCGCACCGTCCCATCACCCCTCAAGATGACCCGAGAGCGTGAGCCTCAAAGCAGTGTGGCTGTTCCCAAGCAAGCTGGCCGAAGGCGCGATGCCCTCACCACAAGCGAGACACGCCGTACATCCATCCCCTGAGCTGAGCCATTCCGATTGCGGCTAGCGCTCAGCCCATCAATTCAAAACGTGCAGACACGCCCGCCGCTTCAGCAGAAGGCGCCACCCACACATCGAACACGCCAGGCTCCACGGTTGGTTGCAAGGCCTGGCCGATAAACAACAGATCCTCACGGCGCAGCACGAATTCCACCGCCACGCTGCCGCCTGCCGGCACTGCAAGCTTGCGAAAATCCTTCAGCTCGCGCACCGGGCGGCTGATGCTGGCGCTGCGGTCGCGGATGTAGAGCTGCGCCACTTCTTCCGCATCGCGCGTGCCGCGGTTGTGGATGCGCGCGCTGATGCGCAGGCTGCCGGTCGCCGTCATCCGCGTATCGCTCAAGCGCAGCTCGCCGTATTCGATGCGGCCATAGGTCAACCCGTGGCCGAAGGGGAACAGTGCGGTGTTGGGCACCGTTCGGTAGTGCGTTTTATACGGCTCCAGCACATCCGGCTGCGGATTGGGGCGGCCGCTGGAGGTGTGTGCGTAGAAGTAGGGCACCTGGCCTGCCGCGTGCGGAAAGCTCACCGGCAAGCGGCCCGATGGCGCACGCGTACCAAACAGGACGTCGGCCACTGCAGCGCTCGCCTCCGAACCCGGGAACCAGCTGACCAGGATCGACGCGCATGCGAGCACCGGCCCTTCCAGCGCGAGTGCACGGCCGGTGCTCAGCAGCACCACGACCGGCGTGCCGGTGGCGATCACGGCCGCCAGCAATTGCTGCTGTATCTCGGGAATGCTGATCTCGGTGCGCGACTGCGCCTCGCCCGAATAGCTCAAGGGTTCACCGATTGCCAGCAGCGCCACATCGGCATTGCCTGCGGCTGCCACTGCCGCCTGCACGCCGCCCGGCAGCGCTTGATCGAAGCCGCAACCGTCCTCCACGCGCAGTGCATCGGGGTCGTCCAGCGCGCCCGACAGTGCAGCGGCCAGCGTGTTGCGGTTGTCCTCTTCATCGAACAGGCTCCACGGCCCGGCGTGATTGAGCCAGTCGCGCGCCATTGGCCCGATCAGCGCAATGCGCTGGCCGCTGCGTCGCAATGGCAACAGCTCGCCGTCGTTCTTCAGTAACACCACCGATTTGCATGCGGCTTCGCGCGCCAACGCCAGGGTCTCGGCGCGGCGCTGACGCGACTGCGCGAGCCTGGGCCGGATGCGCCGGAACGGATCGTCGAACAGCCCCAACGCCGCCTTGAACGTCAGCACGCGGCGCACCGAGGCATCCAGCCGTGCCATCGGCACCTCGCCTGCGGCGACCAGGGCAGGCAGGTAGCGCAGATACAGGCCGCTTTCCATGCTGATGTCCACCCCGGCCATGAAGGCCAGCCTGGCCGCCTCGCGGTCGTCGGCTGCAACGCCGTGCGCAACCAGTTCCTGGTCGGCGCTGAAGTCGGACACGACCAGGCCCGGGTAGTCCCACTCCCGCCGCAGCACGCCATCCAGCAACCACGCGTTGGCCGTTGCCGGAATGCCCGACAGTTCGTTGAATGCCGCCATGGTCGTGACCGCGCCCGCAGCGAAGGCGGCCTGAAACGGCGGGAAATAGACTTCGCGCAGCGTCCGCTCGGAGACATCCACACGGTTGTAATCCAGCCCTCCTTCTGCCGCGCCGTAGGCGGCGAAATGCTTGGGACAGGCTGCCATCGCATCGGGATTCGCCAATCCTGCATCGCCCTGGAAGCCGCGCACCCGCGCCTGTGCGAACAGCCGCCCCAGCAGCACGTCTTCGCCAGCGCCCTCGACGCCACGGCCCCAGCGTGCATCGCGGGCGATGTCCACCATCGGCGCGAAGGTCCAGTCCAGACCGACCGCACTGGCCTCCATGGCCGCTGCGCGCGCCGTGCGCCGTGCCAGGTCTGGCTCGAAGCTGGCCGCTTCGGCCAACGGCACGGGGAAGACGGTGGTATAGCCATGGATCACATCGGCGGCGAACAGCAACGGAATGCGCAGCCGGCTTTGCAGCGCTGCCTTCTGCAGTTGCTGGTGCCAGCGCACGTTGGAGCCATTGAAGACCCCGGTCAGCCGCCCGGCCCGGGCCGCAGCCAGCTGATCGTCCCCATCGGCAGAGCGTGCAAGCGGATTGGCGACGATCGCCTTGCCATCCTGCTGCGCCGAGCTGAACAGGCTGAGCTGGCCGGCTTTTTCTTCAACGCTCATGCGCGCGATCAGTGCGTCGATGAAAGCAGGCGTGCGCACCGCCCCTGACGGCAGCGCCCAGCCGGTGGGAATGCGCGCGAGCAGGCCTAGCGCGGCGGCGCCACCCAGCAGCTGGCGCCGCGTCGTGCGTGGAGACATGTGAGGATTCTTGGGTGGCAGTGGGTGTGCACGCTACAGGATGGGCGACGCAGGTAACCAGACTGCTTTCGCTTTCCGCGCGGTGACAACGCAGAGGCCTGCAGATCGATCACGAACCGGTCATGCACCTCGTTGCGCGTGCGAGCGTGATGCCCGGATGGCCAAGCCCGCCGATGCCGACCACGCTCACGATGTGGCAGGGGTCGATGCCGCAGCAATGCAGCGGCGCAAAGGTTGCGATGCCGATTGATCGCAACATCATTGCGGCGCACTGCGCGCCGCGCGGCGCTCGAACTGCCACGGCGGCATGGCGCCTTCGTTGACGGTTCGCCAGCTGGTACGCCAGGCTTTGCGCGGTACCTCTCCGCATCACCCACCGTGGCAGCCAGCCTGGTGCATGCGCGCCACTGCGTGGCGACCGGATGCTCAGCGGGTCTTGCAGAACAACGACAAGTCCACCGACGCGGCCATGCGTTGATAACCGGCATCGTTGGGATGCAGGAAATCGCGGGTCAGGGCGGCGGGCAGCCACTCCGGCCTGGCGGGGTCGCGCAGCGCTGCGTCGAAGTCGATCACCGCATCGAATGCCTGCCCATCGCGGATGAAGCCGTTGAGCGTCTGGCGTGTGGCCGCCGCCACCGGCTCGTAGCGATCGGAGTTGCCGAACGGCGTCAGCGTGGCGCCGATCACGGCGATGCCGTGTTGCTGCAGCCGGGTCACGATCTGGCGATACCCCAGCACCATGTCGGCGGCATTGCGGCCGGGAATCGCATCCGGCGGACCGCTGTGGCGGATGTCGTTGATGCCTTCGAACAGGATCACCTGGTCCACGCCGGGCAGCGACAGCACGTCGCGATCCAGCCGCGCCAGCGCGCTGGGGCTGCGGCCATCGTCGAGCAGCTTGTTGCCGCTGATGCCGGCGTTGAGCACCACCACGCTGCCGGGGCAACGCTGCTCCAACCGCCTGGCCAACAGGGCCGGCCAATCGCCATTGGCGCCGCGCGTGGCGGTGGCGCCTTCGGTGATCGAATCGCCCAGCGCCACCACCACCGTCTGGCGGGGATGCGGCGGTTGGACGTAAAGGGCGGAGATGACGTTCTGGCGATACGCCAACGCTTTGCTGTCCGGCACCTCGGCCTGGCCCTTGATCACCCTCAGTGCGGTGCGGCGTACCGCCGGACGCGCCGGCGTGGGGAAATACAGGCTGACCGCCACCTCGCCCAATGCCGGTGCGCGCAGCGGCACCGGGTCGCTGAGCAGCACGCCACCGGGCGGCAGGGTCACGCTGGCGCGGCCATCGAAGCGCAGCGGTTGCGCGTCCCCGGCGCCGCCGAGCAGGCGCGCGGTGCCCGCACCGATCGTCAGCGGTGCGGTGCCCAGCTCGTTGCTGATGCGCACGCGCAAGGCCACTGCCGCACTGCCCAGGCGCATGTCCTGGCGCACCGTTTCATCGGCAAATTGCAGCGGCGTGTCGGCACCGCCGTCGAGCCGGTCCGGCGTCGCCGAGGCGATCCAGGCCGGCACCCAGCGTGGTGCCGGGTGCGCAGTGGCCGGGCCCGCCAGCAAGACGCCCAGTGTCGCAGTCATCATCCATCGCCAGGCCATGCGCAACACTCCGTTGTCGATCAGGAAAAGAACACGCCGCCGTTGACGTCCAGGTTGGCGCCATTGATGAAGCTGGCCGCATCCGATGCCAGGTACAACGCCGCATCGGCGGCTTCGTCCGGGCGGCCTTCGCGTCGCAGCGGGGTGGCATTGGCGACGAAGGCCCGCACTTCCGGCTTGGTGAAGTCGTCGTGGAAGCGGGTGGAGATCATGCCGCAGCACAGTGCATTGACGCGGATGCCGCGCGGGCCCAGTTCCTTGGCCATCGCGCGCGAGAACGTCATCACCGCCGCCTTGGCGGTGGCGTAGATTGCTGCGCCCGGTCCGCCGCCATCGCGCCCGGCAAGCGAGGCGAAATTGACGATCGCGCCGCCCTCGCGCATATGCGGCGCCACTGCCTGGGTGGTCAGGTAGACCGATTTGAGGTTGAGGTCCATCACCTGATGGAAGAAGGCCTCGTCGATGTCGGCCAGTGGCTTGCGTGCCAGCATGCCGCCGGCCACGTTGATCAGCACGTCGATGTGCTGGCCGAATGCGGTGCGCGTGGCGGTCAGCAGGCCGGCCACGGCGGTGGCGTCGGTGACGTCGGCGCGGTGCAGGATGCCCTGGCCGCCGGCGGCCTGTAGTTGCGCCAGCGTGTCGCGCGCGCTGGCGTCGTCGTTGGCGTAGTTGATGCAGACCTTGGCGCCGGCCGCAGCCAGCTTGAGCGAGATGGCGCGGCCGATATCGCGGCCACCGCCGGTGACGATGGCGACCTTGTCGTGGAATTGCATGCGGGTGTGTCCTGTTGGTGTGGGGAAAGCGGAGTAGGCAGCGGGCACGCTCAGGTGCCCGGTGCGTCGAGTCGGTGGATGCGGCCGGTGACCAGCCACAGCGCGGCCAGCGAGGCCGGCACCAGCGCGGCGACCAGGATGAACATCGGTGCGTACGAGGTCGCGGTCATTACCGGGACCAGCCAGGTGGTGATCAAGGTGCCGGCCACCGCGGCCATGCCGCCGATGCCGGCCAGCGAGCCGACCGATTTGCCGGCGAACAGATCGCCGGGCAGGGTCTGGATATTGCCGATGGCGATCTGGAAGCCGAACAGCACCGCGGCAATCGTCAGCACCGCCATGCGCGGGTCGGCCGCCTGCACGGCGCCGAGCAGCGCCGGCGCCATGATCGCCCCGCCCAGGGTGATGGTCCATTTGCGCGCGCGGTCCACGCTCCAGCCGGCCGCGATCAGGCGCCCGGACAGCCAGCCGCCGCACAGGCTGCCCAGCATCGCGCCGACGAACGGCACCCAGGCGAACGCGCCGATCTGCTTGATGTCGAAGTGGAAGGTCTCGGCCAGGTAGATCGGCAGCCACGACACGAACAGCCACCAGATCGGGTCCAGGAAGAACCGCGCCAGCACGATCCCCCAGCTTTGCCGGTGCGACATCAGCTGGCGCAGCGTGGGCAGGTAGGCCGGCGGCGGCGCGCTGCCGGCCTCGGGCGCATCCAGGATCAAGGCACGCTCGGCCGCGTTGACCCAGGGATGCCGGTCCGGCCCGGCGCGGTAGATCACCAGCCACGGCAGCAACCAGAGCATGCCGAGCATGCCGATCAGCACGAACGTGCCCTTCCAGCCGAACGACAGGAACAGCAGCGCGATCAGCGGCGCCGAGACGATCGCGCCGATGGAGGCGCCGGCATTGAAGATGCCCTGTGCCAACGCACGCTCGCGGGCGGGAAACCATTCCGCATTGGCCTTGACCGCGCCGGGCCATGCGCCGGCTTCGCTGATGCCCAGCAGTGCGCGCACTACCGAGAACGCCATGATGGAGTGGGTGAGGGCATGCAGCGCGATGGAGAGTGACCACACCGCGATGGACAAGGCAAAGCCGAGCCGGGTGCCGATGATGTCGAACAGCCGTCCGAACACGAACTGCCCGGCGGCATAGAACAGCATGAAGATGGTGACCAGCAGCGCGTAGTCTTCCTTGGTGGCGCCGATATCGCGCGAGATCGCCGGCCACATCACCGCCAGCGCGTTGCGGTCGATGTAGTTGATCACCGTGGCCACCGCGATCAGCGCCACGATCAGCCAGCGCACCGCCGAGCGCTTGCCTGCAGGGCCGGTGCGGGTGGAGGTGATGGCGGTGCTCATTGCACACCTGCGGCACGATCGAAGCGCGCGTAGCCGCCGCGCCAGCTATAGCGCTGACCGGCCGCCTGCACCTGGTGGGCGCGTTGCGCATCGGCGTCGTCGGCCACCGCCAGCGCGATGCGCTTGCCGCCGACCAGGGTGAGCACGATCACCTCGGCATCGTCGCCGCGCACGCGCTCGATGGCGCGGATGCGGCTGTTGGCCCCATGCACGTATTCGGCGGTGCCGTTGTATTCGCCATGCGGTTCCAGCACGCCGAAGAAGCTGACATTGGCCTGCCCATCGACGCGCTGGATCAGCGCCGGTTCGCGGCGCAGGTTGAAGTTCGGGTCGTTGGCGCCGCTTTCCACCAGCAACGCACGCGAAGGCATGCTGCTGCCGAAGCGGTAGCTGTAGAAACGGCCAGCGAGCAGCCAGCTCAGGCTGCGCGTGTCGGTGCTCGCGTCGCTGGAGGCATCCACCCACAGATGCTGGTAGCCATTGGCCTTGCCCAGCACCGGACGTTGCGTCAGTGCGCGCTCTGCGGTGAAGCCGACCTGCATGATCTGCCCGTTGAAGTGCAGCGGCAGGTCGTAACGTGCCGGAGCGCTGGCGGTGACGCGCAGCAGGTCGATCACCACCGGCAGGCGCAGCTCCGGGTGCGACAGCAGCGCCTGGGTGCGGGTGAAGGTGACTCCGTCGTAGGCCTGCTGCATGCGCGCGGACACGATCTGGGTGTCGGCAGTGCTGGCGAACAGCAGCTGCGTCGGCGCATGTTGCTCGCCCACTTTCCAGTCGCCGTTGAAGTGGCTGGTCTCGTTCACCACCAGCGTGTTGTGCGCAACCGTCTGCTTGGCCCAACTGGTGTTTTCCGGCAGATAGATGCCGCCGGCCTTGGCTTCCACATTCAAGAAGCGCGCCGCGCCGTAGTCGGTGACCACGCGCTGGCCGTTGTCGTAGAACAGCCAGTTCAACTTGTCGAAATGGCCGTGGCCCATGCCTTGCGAGGTGTTCTTCATCACCAGCGCCTGGCCGTCGTCGCCACCACTGCGCAAGATCGCCAGTGCGCCCTGGTCGCCCTGTGCGCCATCGCGCAGCAACACGCTGCCGAAGGCGAACGGTTGGGCGCGGTCCTGCGCGAGTGCGGTGGCCACGGCCAGGCCTTCGGGTGTGAGCAGCACGCGGCGCTGGCGTTGTGCGATGGACAGCAGCTGCGCATCGTGGGTCTGCGCGTAGGCGATGCCGATGCCGGCCACCAGTTCTTCGGTGTCCAGGCCCTTGTCGAGGATGGCGTCGTTGATCGGGAAGAAATAGCCGCCGTAGCTGCTCTGCACCAGGCTATTTACGGCCTTGAGCAGCACGCCGTCGCGACGCTGGAAGATGCGCTGCTGCGGCTGGTTGCGCGCGATCGCGTTGGCGAACAGCACGAACGGTGCCAAGGCATAGCGCTGGTAATACGGGCCTTCGGCGTAGTAGCCGTCCGGCGAGAACAACTGGTCCACCTGCGCCAGGAAGCCGGCCTTGCCATCGCGCTTGCTGCCGCGCAGCGCCTTGTCCACCAACGCCTGATCGCGCAGCACATAGCCGGTCATGCCGACCGCGGCCACCGCCCAGGTGGCGTGGTTGTGGATCTTGTCGAAGTTGTCGGCGCTTTCGTCGCACAGGAAGTGCGCCATGCGCGCGAACACATCGCGGTCGATGGTGGCGCGGTCCTGCGCGCTGAGCGTGTCGCGGATGGCGTCGTAGCCCTGGCTTGCGTAGACCAGCCACACCGAGTCGTTCAAGGACTGCCAGAACAGCCGCCCTGGCACCTGGCCGCGCCCGGCGGGGTGTGCGCCCAGCGTGGGATACAGGCGTGCGTAGGCCAGCAGCACGTCGCGCGCGTAGTCGGCGTAGGCGCGATCGCCGGTGAGCCGGTACAGCGCGCCGGCCGCCTGGATGGTCTGGTAGTTGCGTTTGTGCTGCTCGTGGCTGGCGCCGCCGCCGGGATCCCTGGGCACCGGCACGTCCACGCCGGCCCGCATCGCCGCGCGCACGCTGGCTTCGGCGCGCGCCTGTTCGCGGGCGAACAACGGCAGCCTGGCGCCTTCGCTGGCCATGTCGCGCCATTGCTGGGCGCTCACCAGCACCGGTGCGTCATTGGTCGCGCGCTGTTGCGGCTGCGCCGCTTGTTCGGCTGCAGCTAACGGGGCGGCGATGCAGGGCAGGGCGCTGCCGGCACCGACCAGGACCAGCAGCAACAGGCGGGTGGAACGGGTCATAGCAGGGGCTCCGCTGCGTCGGCATGCAACGCCGGGGTGCCGACGAACTCGTTGCCGCTGGCGATGAGGTGGGGCGTGCCGGTGGTGTGCTGCGCCAGGATCGCGGCGCTGTCGACGAAGCGGTTGTTGCGCAGCCCAATGCGCTGTACGCCGTGCAGGCGCAACGACGCATCCGCAGCGCGGCCGACCTGCGTGAAGTGCGAGTCGCTCACCTGCAGCACCGGGCCGAAGGTGCTTTCGTCGCGGCCACCGCGATACAGGTCCAGCACCGGCCCGGCGACGCGGTGGAACTGCGACTGCCGCACCGTCACCTGTTCGACGTTGTAGGTGCCACGGTCGTCGGTCTCGGCGTGCGCGGACAGCACCCGGCCGGAGACGTCTTCGACCAGCAGCCGGTCCAGCAGGATGTGGTCGGCCAGGCTGCCCTTGCCGAGTGCGATCACATCGAAGCCGGGGTGCGCGTCCAGATGATGCAGATGCGTGTCGCGCAGCGTGAGCTGGTATTGCGCCACGGCGGTGCCGGGCATCGTGCGGATGACCGCGTTGCCCGGCTGCGCGGGCGCGGCGCGGCCATCGATATCGAGCCGGGCCAGGCTGAGCGAGCCGCCGGGTGCGATCTGGAACAGTGCCGGTTGCGAAAAGCGGATCCGTGCGCGGCCGCGTGGCGGGCCTTCCAAGGTCAGTGGGCGGTCCACGTCGAGAATGTCATCGACCTGGTAGCGCCCAGCGTCCAGTTGCAGGCGATCGCCGGGGCCGGCCTGCGCCACGGCGTCGGTCAGGCTGGCCGGGCCGGGTCGCACGCGCGTGCGGCGGCCGCTGTCGGTCACCGCTTGCGGCGCCTGCTTGGGGTACCAGCTCACGCCCACCTGCGCGCGCGCGATGTAGCTCAGCGCCGGGTCTGCGCCGACGCCGTTGGCGTTGTCGGCGACCAGCAAGCCGGTGCTGGCGCGGGTCATCGTCACCTGGCGGCTGTTGACGCCGCCGGGCAGGCGGGTGGATGCCAGCGGGCTTTGCAGGTTGCTGGCAAAGGCAATGCCGGAGAGATCGCCCAGCACGCGCACCGGGTCGGACGCGGCCACGATCAGGTTGCCGGCAAAGCGGCTGTTGATCGGTGCGGCGGTGCGTTCGGCATCCATGCCGGCGCCGAAGAACAGCTGATTGACGCTGACGAAGGTGTTGCGCTCGATGCGCGCCTGGTCCACCTGCACGTAGCGGTTGGCGGGCGAGTTGGGCACCCCGTACATGATGCTCAGTGCCGACGAATAGCCATCGCCGGCCAGGTTTTCCAGATAGTTGTGGCGCACGGTCTGCTTGCGGTTGATCACGCGGATGCCGCCGGTGTCGGCCTTGCCATCGCCGAAGAACACATTGCGCTCGACCAGGTTGCCATCGCCATGCCGCAGCACCAGCGCGCCGCGCGATTGCTTGAATACATTGCCACGGTAGGTGTTGCCGCCGGACTTGTTGGAGACCACCTCCACCTCGCCGTCGCAGCCTTCGAACCAGTTGTTGTCCACCACCGAGTTGGAGGCGCTGTCGGCATCGCTGCTGGTGCCGATGCGTAGCGTCTCGCCGCCATTGGCGCCCAGGTTGGGGCGTGGCCCGAACCAGTTGTGGTCGATGCGATGGCGGTTGTCCAGGCCCTGGGTGGCGTCGCGCACCACCACCAGGGTGGGGCCGGCATTGGTCTTGCCGACCAGCTGGTTGTGATCGAAGCGGTTGTCGCTGTCGTACAGCGCCACCCAGTTGTCCGAATCGCTGCGGGTGGGCTTGCTGAAGCCGTCCACCACCACCCCGGTGATGCGGCTGTGGCGCGCGCGTTCCTTGCTGGAAATGCGGTACGACAGCACCGCATCGCCCGGGCTATGGCCGTCGCGGAACACCAGGTTGGACACCACCAGGTAGGTGCCGGCCATGCGCAGGTCGGAGGTGCCGCTGATGATCACCTTGCCGGGCGTCTGCGCGGTGAGGGTGATCGGCTGCTCGGCGGTGCCTTGCCCGCGCAGCACGATGGCGAAATCCCGCCACTGCCCATCGGCCAGCACGATGCGATCGCCGGCACGTAGTGCGGCCGCCGCCACGGCGTACTCGCTCTGGTCGTGCACCAGGTACTCGGTGGCCTTGGCCGAGCCGATCCAGGCGGGCGCACACAGCAGCAACAGGCAGGCAAGGGAGACGGGGGATCGCATCGGGATGCTCCTGGACGCTGGCGCGTCGGTGATGGCCGAGGGTAACAGTGCAGGCTGGATCGTAAACCAAAATCGTAGTCCAGTTGCTCGCTATTGAAACGGGTGGAACGCCGGATGTCATGCTGCGTGCGCACAAAATATCTAGCGAAATTGGCCTAATCAGGTGGCTCGTTAGGTAAATCGAGGAAATGATTGACTTGGAGTTTATCCGCGTGGAATCTCCGCATTGCTCGATTTCGGGCGTCCTTTGGGAGGAGGAATTGTGCGGTATTTAGAAATAGTCCAATCATCTATACCAATTAGCCGTAACGTCTTGGCTCAGGCGCTGCTGGGCGCCCTTGCACTGGCGAGTGCACAAGCGGCCGCCCAGCAGACCGATGCTGCCCAGGCGCCGCCGCAGCAAGCACCCACCACGCTGGACCAGGTCAAGGTCACCGGCATCCGCAGCTCGATCCAGTCGTCCATCGACAGCAAGCGCGAGCAGACGGTGGTGGCCGACGTGCTGTCGGCCGAGGACATCGGCGATCTGCCGGCGCTGTCGATCGGCGAGGCGATCGAGACCATCACCGGTGCGGCCACGCACCGCGAAAAGGGCGGCGCCTCGGAGATTTCCATCCGTGGCCTGGGGCCGTTCCTGGGCTCGGCCACCTTCAACGGGCGCGAGGCCAGCAACGGCAGCGGCGACCGCTCGGTGAACTTCAACCAGTTCCCCTCCGAACTCATCAACACCGTGGCGATCTACAAGACCCAGCGCGCCGACTTCGTCGAAGGCGGCATCGCCGGCACGGTCAACATGCAGACCGTGCGGCCGCTGGAATTCGGCAAGCGCCGCGTGCAACTGGACGGGCGCGCGACATATGCCGATGGCGACAGCAAGTTGCGCGACGCCGATGGCGTGGGTTGGCGCGGCACCGTCAGCTACCTGGACCAGTTCGATCTGCGCGGGGCCGGCAAACTCGGGGTCTCGCTCGGCCT
This sequence comes from Xanthomonas sp. NCPPB 2933, assembly GCF_056725225.1. Taxonomy (NCBI): domain Bacteria; kingdom Pseudomonadati; phylum Pseudomonadota; class Gammaproteobacteria; order Lysobacterales; family Lysobacteraceae; genus Xanthomonas; species Xanthomonas sp. NCPPB 2933. The sequence goes on along the minus strand of NZ_CM161518.1, from coordinate 4,002,695 downwards.
GCAGCGGCTGGAGGGCACCAACCCGGAAGAAGTGATGAGCAGCAGCTCCACCTGGACGGCCTGCAACGCCAATGAGGTGGTGGGCGCCAGCCGCAACTGCACCGCCGTGACCCCGGCCCAAGTGCAGGCCGGCACGCCGTATTACCTGGCACCCGGCAGCCGCGTATACCGCCAGATCAGCGAACACGATCAACGCGACGCGGCCTTCGCCGCGCTGCAATGGCGGCCCTTCGACGGCCTGGATGTGGCACTGGATTACCAGGACTCGCAGCGCACCGTGACCGAAGACCGCGCCGAGCTCAATTTCTCCGAGACCTTGCGCAACCTCAACAACCGCCAGGTGGGCGACAACGGCGCCTTGCTCGGCCACACCGGCAGCAGCACGGTGGAGTCCTCCACCGACTACAAGGTGCGCGACGAGCAGTATCGCGGTGGCGGGCTACGCGTGGAATGGCGCCCGAACGCGGCCTGGATGCTGTCCACCGACCTGTCGTATTCGCGCACCGAGCGCAGCGAGATCGACCGCCTGATGCGGCTGCGCTCCAACGCCACCGACATCAACGGCAACCGCGTGCCCGGGATCAACGGGCAACGCGTGGACTACACCTATACCTACGCCGGCGATGTGCCGGGGATCGTCGTCGATCCCGCGTTCGACCTGAACAACCCGGACAATTTCAGCGCGGCCGCGCGCGCGCGCCGCGACGAGTTGCGCCGCGAGCACACCATCCGGGCCTGGCGTTTCGATGGCGCCTTCACCCCGGAAAGCGGGCTGCTCACCTCCATCAAGGGCGGCGTGCGCCTGTCCGAGGCGACCTACCGCGACCTGGACGACCGCGTCGAGCGCAATGTCACCGATGCGGCCACGATCCGCGCCGCCAACCTGGCCTGCCGGCAACCGTTTCCGCAGGAGGATTTTCTCTCCAGCGCCAGCGGCAACACCATCCAGCAGTGGGCCACCTTCGACAGTCGCTGTCTGTTCAGCGCCATCACCGGCGTGGACGACACCGGCCGCAACGCCGACCCGCGCGGCACCGCCGACGCCGACGTGGAAGAAAAGACCCGCGCGCTGTACGTGATGGGCGAGTTCGCCAGCACGCTGTTCGGGCTGCCGCTGGATGGCAACCTGGGCGTGCGCTGGGTGCGCACCGACGTGAGCTCGGTGGGGTTGCGCGGCGAACTGGACGTGGTCGACAACCCCGACGGCACCATCCAGCTGGTGGAAACCGGGCGCTTCGCCGCGCAGACGGTGCGCGCGTCCAACCGCGTGTTCCTGCCCAGCTTCAACGCCAACATCGGCCTCACCGACCAGACCCAGCTGCGCGTCGGGCTGTACCGGGCCATGGCGCGTCCGGATCTGGTGGCACTGTCTGCCGGGCGGACCTTCATCCTGGAACCGGGGGCCGAATTCAATAACGTCGGCGAGGCGATCGGCAGCATCACCGCCACCGGCAACCCGCGCACGCAGCCGCTGCTGTCGTCCAATGCGGACGTGTCGCTGGAGTGGTATCCCAATGCCGACTCCCTGCTCAGTGCTGCGCTGTACTACAAGCAGTTCACCGGTGGCGCGGTGCCCACGGTGGTGGACGAGCGCTTCGTCATCGACGGCACGTCGGTGGTGGTGCGGGTGGTGCAGGACGTCACCACCCGGCAAAAAAGCGATCTCACCGGGCTGGAGCTGACCGGCACCCACCGCTTCTCCTACCTGCCGGCGCCGTTCGACGGCCTGGGCGTCAAGCTGAGCTACAACTACGCCGATTCCAACTACAAGACCCAGGATCTGCGCCTGGGCGACCAGGTCGATCCGGCGACCGGCCTGGTGAGCAGCGGCATCGTCGCGCCGGCCAATATCTTCGGCCTGTCGCGGCACGTGTTTTCCGGCCAGCTGTATTACGCCATCGGCGCGGTCGACCTGCAGGCCATCTACAAGTACCGCTCCGAGTATTTCCAGAAGTTCGTCGGCGCCCCGGCGCAGAACCGCTACGTGCGCGACAGCGGCACCCTGGACCTGCGCGCCAGCTACCGCTTCAATGCGCAGCTGTCGGTGTCGCTGGAGGCGTCCAACCTGACCAACGAGCCGCGCATCTCCGACATGCCGGTGCCCGGCAGCTTCCGTGAGTACAACACTTACGGGCGACGCTATTATTTGGGGGTGCGCTACCGGTTCTAATGTCGCTTACCGGCACGGCTTCCGCCGCGCCACCTTTCTGGCACCCGCGTGCCGGGCCGATCACCTTGAGGGTTTGAGTCGCCGATGTCCGAAAACCGCCTGTACCACTCCGTTGCCGCCAAGATCCGCGCACTGATCGACACGGGTGAATTCCCGGTCGGCTCGCGCCTGCCAGGCGAGCGCGAGTTGGCCGAGCGCTTCGGCGTCAGCCGCGTGACCGTGCGCGAGGCCGAGATCGCGCTGGAGGCGCAGGGCCGCATCGTGATCAAGATCGGCTCGGGCGTGTACGTCAAGCCACGCCTGGCCTCGGACGAGGGCGCGTTGCCGGATGTCAGCGCGTTCGAGCTGACCGCCGCGCGCGCGGTGATCGAGGCGGAGGCGGCCGCATTGGCGGCCAGCCACATCACCAATGCGGAGCTGGACGAACTGCGCGGCATGATCGAGGCGCTGTCGGCGCCGGGGCTCAGCGATGCGGCCGCTGCCGAATACGACCGTGCATTCCACCTGGCGATCGCGCGCATCAGCGGCAACCCGGTGGTGGCGCATTGCGTGCAGTTGATCTGGCGCATGCGCAACGAATTGCCGCGCGTGCGCGAGGTGTACGCGCGGGTCTGCCACGACGACGGCGCCACCCGCGTGGACGAGCACACCGCCATCCTGCAGGCACTGCAGCAACGCGACCCGGTAGCGGCACGCACGGCCATGCGCAACCACTTCCAGCGCCTGTTCGAATCCATGCTGGAAGCGACCGAAAGCGATGCACTGGCGGAAATCCGTCGACGCACCCAGCAGGACCGTGCGCACTTCATGGCGGCAACGCGCACCTGAGTGCATGTGATGGTTTGTTGGACGCGCTGCGTCCACCGCCAGCGGCACTTTCGTGCCGCTGACGCTTGATCCTCCGAAAGACACGTACTCCAATAAGCTAGACGCGCCGTCTGCCCTGGTTCGGCACCACCGACACGCAGCTGATCTGATTGTTGTGCCAGCGGTCGCTGCGGACGCTGCAGCGACAACACGCTGCAGGCGCGCCCACCCATCAGGCAGATCGCTCTGCCTGATGGGCGTGGGTACCTGCAGTGCAGGCCTCAGTCCGCCATCACCTTGTCTGGCGTCATCGGGGTGCTGCGGATGCGCTTGCCGGTGGCATGGAAGATCGCATTGCAGATCGCCGCCGACACGCCGACCAGGCCGATTTCGCCCACGCCCTTCGCGCCCAGGCTGCTGACAATGCGGTCGTCCTCGTCGGCGAAGATCACATCGATGTCATGGATGTCGGCATTGGCAGAGACGTGATACATCGCAAAATCGTGATTCATGAAACGGCCGAAACGGTGATCGGACTGGGTGTGCTCGTGCAATGCCTGGCCGATGCCCCAGACCACGCCGCCGACGATCTGGCTGCGCGCGGTGATCGGGTTGAGGATGCGCCCGGCCGCAATCGCGCTGACCACGCGGGTCACCCGCACCGTGCCCAGCTCTTCGTCCACGCGCACCTCCACGAACACCGCGCCATGGGTGGCGCGGGTGTAGTTGCGTTGCTTGAGCACATTGGGGAGCAGCAGGAACTTGTCTTCGATCTGTTCCAGCTGAGCGGCACGCAACAGCTCGGTCAAGGCGATGGTGGTACCGGCATCGGCGCGCAATGCCAGCGTGCCATCGGCGAAAACCACCTCGTCCAGCTTGGCCTTGGTAAAGCGCGAATTCGGTAACGCCTGCGCCAGCCGCAGCAGCCGCGCGCGCAGTTTCCCGCATGCGCCATCCACCGCCGAACCCACGGTGGTCACATGCGACGAGCCGCCTTCGATCGGTGCGACCGGCAATGTGGAATCGCCGAGCTGGAAGGTGACCTGTTCTAACGGCAAGCCCAGCGCTTCGGCGGCGATCATCGCCATCACCGTATACGTGCCGGTGCCGATATCGCTGGCCGCACTGCTCACCACCAGCCGGCCATCGGCATGCAGCACGGCGTGCGCGCGCGCAAACATCTGCATCGCATCCCATTGCCCGGTGGCCATACCCCAGCCGACCCATTCGTTGCCTTCCTTGCGCGCGCGCGGCTGCAACGGGCGCTGCGCCCAACCGAAGCGCTCGGCACCTTGCTGGTAGCACGCGCGCAGCGCCTTGCTGGAAAAAGGCTTGTCGTCGGCCGGATTGACCTCGGCGTAATTCTTCAGGCGCAGCGCCAGCGGATCCATGCCGAGCTCATAGGACAGCTCGTCCATCGCCACTTCCAGTGCATGCACGCCGTGTGCGGCGCCGGGTGCACGCATGTCCATCGGGCTGAACTGGTCCAGGCTCACCAGGTTGTAGCCCAGATGCACGTTGTCGCAGGCGTACAGCTGCCCGCTCCAGTTGACCACCGCCTCGACGTAATCCTCGATGCGTGAGGTTTCGGCAATGGCTTCGTGCCAGATCGCACGCAAGGTGCCGTCGCGGTCTGCACCGAGCTTGAGCCGCTGCAATGTCTCCGGGCGATGGCCGAAGGTGAACATCTGTTGCCGCGTCAGCACCACGCGCACCGAGCGGTCCAGCAGGATCGAGGCCATCACCGCAAGCGGCAATTGATACTGCGGGCGCAACCCGGAGCCGAAGGCACCGCCCACATACGGGTTGCGCACAGTGACCTTGCGCTTGCTCAAACCGAACACATGCGAGACATACCAACGGCTGTTCTGCGAGCCCTGGGTCTTGTCGTAAATGGTGAAGTGGCCATCGTCCTCGCGGATCACGGTGGAGGCGAACAACTCCATCGGATTGTGGTGCTCCACGCCGCTGTAATAGTCGGCCTGGACCTGGACAGCGGCATTGACGAACGCGGTCTCCGGCTCGCCCTTGTCCTTGGGCGGCGGCGAGAAACCGGCCTTCATGGCCTTGGGTTTGTGCGCACGGTCCAGATTGGTCATCAGGTTGGTTTCGTGCGGGTCCTGCAGCAGCTCCACTTCCACCAGATGCGCCGCGTGGCGCGCCGCTTCGAAGGTTTCGGCAACCACTAATGCGATCGGCTGGCCGCTGTATAGGATCTTGTTGTCGTACAAGGGGCGGAACGGCGAACCGGCAGGTGCGGTCATGTCCTTGTAGAACAGGTCCATGCCGCGCATGTGCGGGCGGTTTTCATGGGTGACGATTTCCAGCACGCCGGGCACTGCACGCGCGGCGGCGAGATGGAAGGCGACGATCTCGCCCTTGGCGATGCTGCTGTTGACCACCACGCCATAGGCCAGATCCGGCACCGGCCATTCGGCGGCATAGCGCGCCTGGCCGGTGACCTTGGCACGCCCGTCGATGCGGGTGACGCCGGTGCCGGTGGGGCGATAGCCGGTGCCGCTGTCGGCAACCGGTGGGGTCAGGTCGCTGTTGGATAGATCGTTGCTGCGTGCGTTCATGGCGATTCCTCCAGCGCGCTGGTTCGCCCGCGGTTGTCGATGGTGCCCTCGCGGGCGACGTCCAGGGCACGCACGATCGCGCGGCGGGCCAGCGGCAGTTTGAAGGCGTTTTCGCCCTGCGATTGCGCGCCTTGCAGCAACGCATCGGCCAGGCTGCCGAAACTCTCTGCCGTGGCCGGCTTGCCCACCAGCTGTGCTTCGGCCTCGGGATTGCGCCAGGGCTTGTGCGCCACGCCGCCCAGTGCAACGCGCACCTCGCGGATGCTGCCGTCTTCTGCCAACTCCAGCGCTGCGGCCACCGAGACCAGCGCGAAGGCATACGACAGGCGCTCGCGAATTTTCAGATAGGCACTGTGCGCGGCGAAGCGCTGCGCATCGGGCAGATCGATATGCACGATCAGCTCATCCGGCGCCAGGGTGCTGTCCAGCTCCGGATGATCGCCCGGCAAACGATGGAACTGCGCAAAGGGAATATCGCGTTCGCCATTAGGGCCTTGCACATGTACGACTGCATCCAGCGCCGCCAATGCCGTGCACATATCCGAGGGATGCGTGGCGATGCAGTGCGCACTGGCACCCAGGATGGCGTGATATTTGGTCAGCCCGCCGATGGCCGAGCATCCCGTGCCTGGCTCGCGCTTGTTGCACGGCGTGGCATGATCGTAGAAGTACACGCAGCGCGTGCGCTGCAACAGGTTGCCGCCATTGCTGGCCATATTGCGGATCTGCGGCGAGGCACCGGCCAGAATCGCGGCGCTCAGCAAGGGGTAGCGTGTTTCCACCTCCGGGTGATAAGCGGTGTCGGCATTGCGCGCAAGCGCGCCCAAGCGCAGTCCGCCATCGGGCTGCGTGCTGATGCTGTCCAGCGGCAGCCGGTTGATATCGACCAGGCGGCTGGGCCGCATCACTTGCAGCTTCATCAGATCGGTGAGATTGGTGCCGCCGGCGATCAGACGCACGGGGGCTTCGGCAGGTACCGGATGCTGGTCGCTGCTGCGCACTGCAAGTGCAGTGAGCGCCCCATCGACGTTGTCCGGGCGCGTGTAGGTAAGCGGAATCATGCCGGCACCGTCCCTGGCGTCCACGGTGTGGTGGCGCTCTCGCTGCTGTCGCTGGGTTTGCCCAGCACTTCCATCACCGCATCGGTGATCTGCGGATAGGCACCGCAACGGCAGAGATTGCCGCTCATCAATTCGCGCACCTGATCGCGGTCGTGCGCCTGGCCTTCGTTGATCAGGCCGACAGCCGAACACAATTGCCCAGGCGTGCAATAGCCGCACTGGAAGGCATCGTTTTCGATGAATGCGCGCTGCAACGGATGCAGTTGTTCGCCATCGGCCAGGCCCTCGACCGTGGTGATGTCGGCCCCGTCCTGCATGACCGCAAGCGTGAGGCAGCTATTGATGCGGCGACCATCCACCAGCACGGTGCACGCGCCGCACTGGCCGTGGTCGCAGCCTTTTTTGGTGCCGGTGAGATCGAGCCGGTCGCGCAGCAGATCGAGCAGGCTCACCCAGGCTTCGAGCTGTAATTGGTAGGGCTGACCGTTGATGCGCAGGTTGACCGGGTAGGTCGGCGCAGCAGTGGTGGCGGTGGCCGGCGCCAGATGAGTGGCAGTGGCGGGCGTGGCATTCATGCGGACCCCGTGGCGATGGCTGAGAGGAGGACCATCACCTTGATGCCTGTGCGGTCAAGGTGTGGTGTAGGGACGTGATGCATCTTTCACGTGTGTGTGACGTCGGAACACTCGCATGCGTGCCGCGCATGACGCCGCTTGTGTGGATGACAGGCGTGGTTGGAGCTGCGTTGCACATCGGCGCGTCAACCGAGCAAGCGACATCGCGAGCAAGAGCTGCGTTGAGCGAGCGCGACGATGATGGTGGCCGCCAGCGTGGTCACACCGTTGATGTCGCCCGTAGCAGCGCTCGGCCATGATGTGCATCCAGCGCATCAGACCAAGCGCATGACCATCGGCGATGCATGCGCAGGCGCAATGGCGCCTGCTGCGCGTCATCGTGGTGTCACCTGCATTGGCCAGGCTAGCCGGCCCAGCGCAAGGGGAGCGCACACTCATGAAAGCCAACGCCGCCCGCGCGTGGACGCAGGTGTTCACCCAGCATGGATCGGTGCTGCGTGGCTTTTTCGTGCGCCGTGGTGCCAAAGAAGAGGCCGAGGATCTGGTGCAGGAGACCTATCTACGCCTGTTGCGTGCGCATCAGGATCAGGGTGAGGCGATCGCCAATCCCGAGGCCTATCTGTACACGGTGGCGCTGAACTTGGCGCGCGAGCAGGCCGTGCGACGTAAACAGGCGCCGCTGCGCATCGAAGAGATGGAGCAGTTTTCGCAGGTGTTGGCCGCAGGCGACGACGTGGAAGACGCCGCGCACCGGCAGCAGCGCCAGCAACGCTTGCAGGCTTTGCTGGCAACATTGCCGGAGCGCACCTGTGCGGTATTGGTGATGCAATACCGCGATGGGCTGAGCTACAAACAGATCGCCGAGCGCATGGGGGTATCTGCGCATATGGTCAAGAAACACGTGGTGCGCGGGTTGTCGGCGTGCAGACGGGCAGTGGCCGACAGCGGAGAAAGCTGGTGAGTAAGTCTGCAGTGCCAAACCGCAGCGCTGTCGCTGAGGCCGCGCATTGGCATGCGCTGCAACGCATGCAGGCGCTGGATGCGGGGCAACAGGCCAGCTTTCTGCAATGGCTGACGGCATCGCCGCTGCATGTGCGCGAATACATGGCCGTGCTGCGCGTGTCTGGCGAACTGGGCGATGCATTGCGCGGCATGGAGCTGGACGTGGATGCTCTGCTCGACGCCGACCGGCGCAAGAGCACTGATGCAGTGGCGCGGAACGTGATCGCGCTGCCGTTGCCGCCACGATTGACGTCGCAACATGCGGCCCAGCCACACCGCTCCGCAGCCCAACGCAGTGCGCGCGTGCGCCCCTGGAGCATGGGGCTTGCCGCAGCGCTCTGCGGGGTGGCAGTGCTGACTGGCTGGGCTTGGCCGCGCACGCAAACCTACGCCACCGTGCACGGCGAGCAGCGCAGCGTGCAGTTGGCCGATCGCAGCGTGGTGCATCTGAATGCGCAAAGCAGCGTGCGCGCGACCATGACGCCGTGGAGCCGTCACTTGCAGCTGTTGCGTGGCCAGGCCAGCTTTGTGGTCGCACCGGACCGGCGCCCCTTGCAAGTGCACGCAGGCCATCTGCGTGTGGAGGATATCGGCACCACCTTCGACATTGCCTTGTATCAGCGTCAGGCACGTATCGAGGTGGCCGAGGGCCGTGTACACGTGTGGCACGAACAGCGCGCTGGGCAACCGATGCTCGCCAATCTGGGGGCAGGGCAGAGCGCGCGTATCGACGATGCGACTGGCCGGGTCGAACTCGCCAGCGAAGAGGTAGCCACGATGCATGCCTGGCGGCAGCGCCGCATCGTGTTCCGCGACGCACCGCTAGCCACGGTGGCCGAAGACTTCAATCGGCTCAATCGCACGCGCTTGTTGATCGACGACGCTGCCGCCGGTGCGTTGCGGCTCACCGGCAATCTGCGCGGCGACGATATCGCCTCGCTGCGCGCCTTCCTTGATGGCCAGCCAAACCTGCGCGTGGTCAGTGCGCCGGGAATTCTGCGTGTGCGCAGCCGGCCTGCGCAGGACACGCTTACGCGATAGCCGTGGTGCCAAGTGACGTATCGATGCGTGCATCGCCTGCGCGCGCTCAGCGTTCGCTCCTCCAGCACGTGTCACAGAAAATTCATCAAAAAACGGTGCCCGATCCTCGCTGTCGATCCTCGTAGTCCGGGTACAACGCAGCATCCCGCCTCGCGTGAGGTGCTGCGCATTGCTTCCTCCCCTACTGGATTCCACGATGCGCCGTACGTTGTTTCTTTCGATCGCTCTCGCCTTGCATGCCGGCACTGCCGGCGCCCAGGCGGCACCTGCCACCATCGCGGTCGATGCGATTCCTGCCCAGCCACTGGCACGCGCGCTCAATGCGCTGTCGCGTCAGACCGGGCTGCAGTTTGTCTATGCCGCAGGTGTGGCCGGCAACCCGCAGACCCGCGCCACCGCTGCCGGCATTGCACCGGAGCAGGCCTTGCAGCAATTGCTCGATGGCACCGGCCTGCGTTACCGCTATCTCAATGCGACCACGGTGACGATCGAAACCGCCGAGCCAGCGCCCGGCCTGCCGCAAACGATTCCTGCAACCGCGGCAGTCGCAACGAACGCAACGGCGCCAATGCCGCGCGCAGACGCACCGGTGCAGGAGCTGGACAGCATCCAGGTGCTCGGCAGTTACGCCGGCAGCCTCAGCGCCGCACTGCGGCAGAAGCGTTATGCCGACAGCGTGGTGGATGTGATCGCTGCCGAAGACATCGGCAAGCTGCCGGCGCAGAACGTGGCCGAAGCGCTGCAGCGCGTGCCCGGCGTGTCGATCGTGCGCGATCGCGGCGAAGGGGTGTACGTGCGTGTGCGCGGCCTGGGCCCGAACTTCCAGGTCACCACGCTCAACGGCCAGACCATGGCGGTCAACGAAAACGTGCGCACTTCTGGCCAAACCGGGCGGCAGTTCCGTTACGACACATTGCCGGCCGAACTGGTGTCCGGCCTGGATGTGATCAAGAGTCCCACCGCCGATCTGGACGAAGGTGCGATTGGCGGCATCATCAACGTACGCACGTTCCGCCCGTTGGAACTGGGCAAGACGCTGACCAATGTGTCGCTGGAATCGAGTCAGGCCCAGCGCACCCAGGCCAACGATCCGCGCGCCTCCGGGCTGTTCAATTGGGTCAACGCCGAAGGCACTTTCGGCATGTTGATTTCCGGCGCGTATGCGCAACGCACGCTGCGCCAGGACCGCGTCAACGAGGTGAGCTGGGACTATTACCGCAACGGCGTGCCGGGTGTGCCCGGCGCCAATTACGTGCCCACCGGTCTGCGCCCGACGCTGGAGCTGGAAGAGCGCGAACGCACCGGTGTGGCTGCCTCGCTGCAGTGGAAGCCGAGCGCACAATGGGAAACCAACCTGGATCTGCTCTATGCCAAGCAGACCGTGCATTACGACGAGTACAGCATGGGCGTGGGCTTCGACAGCCTGGCCAAGCTAAGCAATCTGCGCGTGGAAAACGGCGGCATTACCGGCTTCGATTATCGCAACGGCCAGGTGCAGATCTCGCGCGAAACTTCCGGCATCACCGACGACAATCGCAGTGCGCGCCTGTCCAGCACCTGGAGCGGCGACCGTTGGACGCTGGGCGCGGTGGCATTCCACTCGCAGGCGCACAGCTACGACTCCGATCCGATCCGGCGCACCCGTCTGCGCAGCGGTACCAACCTGTCGATGCGCGTGGACATGCCGCAAGCCGACGGCGACAACGTGCCCGATTGGAGCTTCACCAACGGCTTCGATCCAACCAACCCGGCCACCGTGGCAGGGCGCCGGCTGGAATGGCGCGAGATCGACGCACGCGACAAGGAAGACGCACTGCAGTTCGATGCCAAGCGTGCGCTCGACGGCAGCTTCTTCCGCGACTTCAAGGTGGGCGCCAAGTATCGCCAGCGCTCGCGCACTTACGACCGTGCCGATCTGCTGCTCAACAGCATCGCCGGCGTGCGTTTTCCAGGCAGCAATTTCACCGCATTGCCGGTGAGCGACATGCTGGCCGATGCCAACGGCAACCTGCCGCGGCAATGGCTGGCGCCGATCGAATCCACGTTCTGGGGCAATTGGCCGACCAGCGCCGATCTGAGCAATACGCCCAATAGCGCCGACCTGCAGAATTCCTATGAGGTGCAGGAAAAGATCGCCTCGGCCTACGCGATGACCAACTTCGGCACCGAACTGGCCGGCCGCGAGCTGCGCGGCAATCTCGGTGCGCGCGTGGTGCGCACCGAACAGGCCACCGATGGTCATGCCGACGTCAACGGCAGCGCGCAACCGGTGCACTTCGAGCGCAGCTACACCAATGTGCTGCCCTCGTTCAATGCAGCCTGGGACGTGCGCGAGGACATGGTGCTGCGCAGCTCCGCTGCCAAGGTGATCACGCGCCCGGACCTCACCGATCTGTCGTCCAAGCTCACCTTCAATTCCAGTGGCGAACGCTTCACCGCCAGTGGTGGCAATCCTGCGTTGCAGCCATTCGAGGCATGGCAGTACGACCTGACCTTCGAGTGGTACATCGATGGCACCTCGGCCCTGACCGGCGGGTTGTTCTACAAGGATATTTCCAGCTTCATCCAGACCCAGATGTCCAACCTGGTCTACGAAGGCCAGACCTATCTGCTGTCGTCCAAGACCAACGGCAGCAAGGCGATGGTGCAGGGCGCGGAAGTGGCGTACCAGCAGGTCTTCACCGGCCTGCCGTCGCCGCTGGATGGCCTGGGCATGCAGCTCAATTACACCTGGACCGACAGCAAGGCCACCTATCACGACGGCGCCAGCAGCTTCACCGACAGCCTGGAAGGCGTGGCCAAGAACACCTACAACGCCGTGCTGTTCTACGAGAAGGGGCCGTTGATGGCGCGCGTCAGCTACAGCTGGAGCGACGACATTCTCAACGCGGTGGGCACCGCCAATGTGGCCACGCTCAACAGCGACCAGTTCGGTAGCCTCGATGCCAATGTCGCCTACAAGGTCAACGACACGCTGTCGGTATTCGTCAACGCGATCAACCTCACCGGCGAAGTGCAGCGCCAGTTCGTTGGCGATCACTTGTTCGGCGGCTATACCGACTACGGCCGCACCTGGTCGGTGGGGATGCGCGCGCGTTTTTGAGATTGGCCGGGACCGGCTGGCGAGCAGTCGTCAGCTGGCTGCGGACGGTGCGCTTGTGGTCCGAGCGTAGGAGCGGTGCATGCCGCTCCTGCATCGGCCACGCCCACCTGACAGCTGCGCAGTTGCGTTGATCGCCGTTCCACGGTTGTCGGCGGCAGCCACTGCCGCTACTCGGCGCCTACTGCAGGGGTGCCGCATGCAAGGCAGCATCGCCCGCGTTGGCGCTGTTGCCAGCTGCATTGCGCGAGATCTCGCGCAATGCAGTGGGTGCACCACGTTTTGAGACCACTCATGTCATTACTGCCTCGTATCTGTATGTGTTTCTTTGTGCTGTTCGTTGCCGGTCCGGCTGCGTTGGAAGTGGCGCATGCCGCTGCTGCGGCGCCGGAGACGCTTGAAAAAGTCGTCATCCTCAAGCGCCACGGCGTGCGTGCGGCGATGTCCAGCCCGGAGCAGCTGGGCCGCTATTCCGCACGTCCCTGGCCACGCTTCGCTGTGCCGGCCGGGCACCTGACCGCCAACGGTGCGCGTCTGGAAGCGTTGTTCGGAGCCTATTACCGCGCGCATTACGCGCCGCTTGGTGTGTTCGATGGCGATGGCTGCGCCAACGTCTATTACTGGGCCAATCGCACCCAGCGCACCATCGCCTCGGCACGCGCGTTGGCAAGCACGCTCACGCCGGGGTGCACGAACACGGTGCACCACGTTGCCGACGGCGCGTCCGATCCACTGTTCGACGGTGCCCCGGCATTGCGGCAGCCAGCTGCCGCTGCATTGATGCGTGCGGCCATCGCCGGCCGCGTCGGTGGAGATGTTGCGTCCTGGAATGCGACGCAACACGATGCGATCGACAGCCTGCAGCAACTGCTGCTGCAGTGCGCGCAGCGGCCGTGTCCAGCGCAGGCTGGTGCCGGCAAGCAACGCCTGGATGCGGTGCACTCGCGCATGGGCGATGCCCACGATGGAATCGCCGGTGTCGAAGGCCCGGCACCATCTGCATCGGGTATCAGCGAAAGCCTGCTGATGGGCTGGGCCGATGGCCAGGACTTTGCCGCATTGGGGTGGCAAGGCGTGAACGAGGCCAGTCTGCTGCGCGCATTCGCACCGCATCAGGCCGAGTTCGCGCTGCGTCTGCGTGCGCCGACGGTGGCGCGCATGGCCAGTTCGCCGCTGGCCGCACGATTACTGGCGACCTTGCAGCAAGGCAGCACTACCGACGCTGGCACTGATACTCACAGCAACGGCAACAGCAATGCCAGCGGCAATAGCAATACACCGCACCCCACGCCGATCGGTGGCGATGCACGGCTGGTAGTGCTGTCCGGGCACGACGGCACGCTGACCTTGCTGGCCGGCATGTTCGATCTGCATTGGCAGTTGCCCGGTTACCAGCCCGACCAGACCGTACCCGGTGGCGCGCTGGTGTTCGAGCGCTGGCGCCGTGCAGATGGGCAACGGGTGATCCGCCTGCGCTACACCGCGCAGACCCTGGCGCAACTGCGCGAACGCCGCGTGCTGACGCCACAGGCGCCGCCGCCCTCGTCGCCTGTGTTCATTCCCGGTTGCAGCAGCGCCACACCGGATTACGACTGCCCACTGCCTGCCCTGGCCAGCTTGATCGACGCCGCAATCGACCCGCATTACCTGAGCGAATGACGCTGCACGCGCCGGCCACGACCGGCGCGTGTAGTTGCATCGGCGCATGAGCGCCGTTTCTCTGGCCACCGTGCCAGCCGCTGTTTTTCACCACTGCAAGAGGCGATTTATGCTCCACCAGCTACGTACTCTCGTCAGTCTCGGAATCACGCTCGGTCTTGCCTGTGCAAGCATCGCCCAGGCACAAACAAACGTCGGCGTCCTCGACGTGCTGACTTACAACGTCGCCGGCCTGCCCGAAGGGCTGTCCAGCGGAACGCCGGCCACCAACACCGCACTGCTGGCGCCGAAACTGGCACCTTACGGCCTGGTCAATGTGCAGGAAGACTTCAACTACCACGCCACGTTGTACGCGGGGGATGCGCATCCGTACCGCACCGCCACCAGTGGCGGCGCTGCCTTCGGCGACGGGCTCAATACGCTCAGCAACTATCCCTTCAGCGACTTCACCCGGATCAAGTGGAATCAGTGCAACGGCACCGACTGCCTGACCCCGAAGGGTTTCAGTTACATGCGCGTGCGCCTGGCCGATGGCGTGTTGCTGGATGTCTACAACGCGCATCCCAATGCCGGTGTCGAAGCGGGCGATCTGTCCGCACGCCGTGCCAATATCGGCCAGCTGGCGCAGTTCATCCAGACCTGGTCGGCCGGTAACGCGGTGCTGGTGATGATGGATTCCAACACGCGTTACACCCGCAGCGACGACAATATCCGCGAGCTGATCGCCTCCAATGGGCTGACCGATGCGTGGGTGGAATTGATCAAGGGCACAGCACCGGCGGCTGGCGCCGCACCGCTGCTGTGCGGCACGCCACCCACCAACAGCTGCGAGGTGGTCGACAAGATCCTGTACCGCGATGCGCCGCAACTGACCCTGGTGGCCAACCGCTATCAGCTCGATGGCGGCGGCTTCTACGACAGTGCAGGCAAGCCCCTGTCCGACCATTACCCACTGCATGCGCAGTTCGGTTGGGCAGTGGGCGATCGACTGCGCACCAGCGACCAGTTCGGTGGCCCGCACGGTATCCCGTTCAACGACCTGGCCGGCAACACCGGCGGTCGCCCGCTCAGCGGGGTGACCCTGCGCGGCGGCGCGCGTCTGGATGGCCTGGGTGTGATCCTGGACAGCGGCAAGCTGCTCGCGCACGGCGGCAGTGGTGGGCAGGCGACGACGTTGTCGCTGGGTGCCAACGAAACGCTGGCTTCGGCAACTTTCAGCGTAGGCAAGTACAACGACCGCACCCGCGTGTTCTCACTGAGCCTGCGCACCAACAAAGGCCGCAGCGTGCAGGTGGGCACACCGAGCAGCGAGACCTATACGCTGACCGCGCCGAGCGGCTGGCATATCGCCGGTTTCACCGGCCGCGCCGGCGACGAGATCGACAAATTGGGTGTGGTGTATGCGAAGGACTGAGCGTAGCTGACGCAACAGACTGCGTAACGAGCGTAACGCGTTGCGTAGCAGCGGCACGGCCAGGGATGGCCAGTGTTGCGTGAGCGGCTGCAGGCCCATGCTTCAGCGATATTGACGCCGTGCTTGCTTGCATTCTTCACTGTGCACAGTGCAACGAGACCGCTGATGACGGGAGTAGAAACGCGCTGCACGGCTGCATGGGACGAGCGCAAAGCAGAGTGCTATCAGCCGGAGGGATGCTCAGCCATAGGTGGGTCGTGTCTCATGGATATGCCGGTCGTCACGCAAGCGCACCCTTGCCCGTAGCCACTGCGCAAACTGCTTCTCGCTCCAGGCGCCATCGGCCAATTGCATCATGGCGACGTACTTGTCTTCTTGCGATGCAATGAGCTCAGCACCATTGAGTCCAAGAAAGACGCGATAGCAGACATGGGCGGTGCGCTTGTTGCCATCCACAAACGGGTGATTGCGTGCCAGCCCATAGGCCAGGCTCGCAGTCAGTTCCACCAGGTCGGGCGGGGGATCGCCGTAGGAGAACAACTGTTGCGGGCGTGTCAGCGCCGAATCCAGCAAGGCTTCATCACGCACGCCAGTTGCGCCACCGTGCTCGCTCAACTGACGTTCGTGTATTGCCAAGGCAAGCGCGCGCTCGATCCAGACGACCATGCGGGTGTTCATTTGGCCAACTTGTGCAGCACCTGCCGATCCTCGCGCATCACCTGCTCGGCCACCTCCATCTGCGCGGCCAGGGTAGGGTCGAACGCGGTCAACTTGATGCCGTCGGGCGTTTCCAGCGCATACAGTTCGTCGCCCTTGCCCAGGCGCAGACGGGCCAGCAGTTCCTTGGGCAGGATGACGCCGGCGGAATTGCCGATGGAGGTGATCTTGAGTTTCATGGCGGCGCCCCTTGTTATTACGTGAGTTATAACTCGGGGCCCGGTCTGTCGCAAGCTCGCCCGCTGAATCGGCTCAGCAAGCTGAGTTGGCCAATCTCGCCTGCTGCGACCGAGGGGTGTACAAATGTACACCTAGTCCCGGCTGGCCGTTTTCTCCTATGGAATCTCTCTCTCCCAAACGTGCGGCGGTGCTGGCCTTCCTGCAGGAACAGGCACGCGCAGGGGTGTCGCCCAGCCTGGCCGAGATTGCGCAGGCGTTCGGCTTCGCCTCGCGCAATGCCGCGCAAAAGCACGTGCAGGCACTGGCCGAGGCCGGGTTGATCGAGCTGCTGCCCAATCAAAAGCGCGGTATCCGGGTGCCAGGCCGGATGAGGCCTGATCCGGCGCGCAATGCGGTGCTGGCCTTGCCGGTGCTGGGGCGGGTGGCGGCCGGTGTGCCGATCGGGGCGGATATCGGGCTGGATCGTCAGCTGTGGCTGGACCGCGCGCTGTTCTCGCTGCGTCCGGATTATCTGTTGCAGGTGCAAGGCGACTCGATGATCGACGACGGCATTCTGGACGGCGATCTGGTGGGCGTGCATCGCAGCAACGATGCGCGCGATGGGCAGATCGTGGTGGCACGTGTGGATGGCGAGATCACCATCAAACGACTGGAGCACGGCGACGAGCGCATCCGCCTGTTGCCACGCAACCGCGCGCATGCGCCGATCGTGGTGGCGGCCGATGCCGACTTCGCGATCGAAGGGCTGTACTGCGGTCTGATCCGGCAGGGTTGAGATGAGCCAGGAGCCCGCGCGCATCAGGCAGGACGGCAACGCGGCAGTCGCACTGCCGCTGGACGCCCTGCTGGCCACGCGCACAGTCTGGCGCGCAGGTCACGGCACGGCCATTGCCCATGGCGGCGAATCCACCGGGCATGCCGCACTGGATGCGCTGCTGCCCGATGGTGGCTGGCCGCGGCGGGCACTGACCGAATTGCTGTTGCCCGCGCACGGCGTAGGCGAGATCGCATTGTTGTTGCCCACGCTGGCGCGCATGACCGGCGCCAGCAGTCGCGTAGTGTTGGTGGCGCCTCCGTTCATTCCCTACGCATCTGCCTGGCAGGCGGGTGGAGTGGTGCTGGAACATCTGGAAGTGGTGCAGGCCGAGCCGCGCGACGCCTTGTGGGCGTTCGAACAATGCCTGCGCAGCGGTGCCTGCGCGGCGGTATTGGGCTGGCCGCAGACCGGCGATGCGCGCGCGTTGCGGCGGCTGCAAGTCGCCGCCGACAGCGGCAATTGCTGCGCCTTCGCGCTGCGCGACCGCAAGCATGCGGTCAATGCATCGCCGGCCGCCTTGCGGCTGGAATTTCTGCCCGAGCGCGATGCCTGGCAGGTGCGCAAGTGCCGCGGTGGGCAGGTCCCCTCGCAGCCGTTGCGGCTGGCGCATTGAGGCGCGCGCATGTTGTGGGCCTGCATACTGCTGCCGCAGCTGGCGCTGGACGCCGTCCTTCGGCGTCTGGAAGAGCCGCAGGCGCCGCTGGTGTTGGTGGAAGGGCCGGCGCAGTTACGTAGCCTGCATTCGGTCAACGCAGCGGCGTCCGCAGCCGGTTTGAAAGCAGGGATGCGGCTGTCGGCGGCGCATGCGCTGATGGCCGATGTGCACACCATCGATTACGACGCGCAGGCTGAGGCGCGCACGCAGCGGTTTCTTGCGGCCTGGGCGTATCGGCATAGTTCGCTGGTGAGCCAGCAATGGTCGCGCGCCATCGTGCTGGAAGCCGGCGCCAGTTTTCGGTTGTTCGGTCCGTGGCCGCGTTTCGAGCGCCGCCTGCGCGATGAGCTGCAGGCGTTGGGCTTCCAGCACCGGCTTGCACTGGCGCCCACGCCGCGCGCCGCACGCGTGCTGGCCGGCTTGCGTGATGGCATGGTCGTGACGCAGTTGCCGGCCTTGCACAGCACGCTCGACAAAGTGCCGGTACGCCGTGCCGCCTTGCCTGACGATGTGGGTGAGCGCCTGCAGCACATGGGCGTGCGCACGCTGGCTGCGGTGCGGGCGTTGCCGCGCGATGGGCTGCGCCGGCGTTTCGGTGCGGGTTTGCTCGATCACCTGGACCGCCTCTACGGCCAGGTCGACGACCCCTTGGAGTGTTACGCACCGCCAGATCATTTCGACCAGCGTGTGGAACTGGGCTACGAGGTGGAAATGCATCCGGCGCTGCTGTTTCCGCTGCGGCGTTTGATCGGCGATCTGTGCACGTATCTGTCCATCCGCGATGGCGGCGTGCAACGGTTCTTGCTGCGACTGGAGCACGAACAAGGCGCCACCGATGTCGAGATCGGCCTGCTGACGCCGGAGCGTGCGCCCACGCTGTTGTTCGAGCTTGCACGCAACCGGCTGGAGCGGGTGGAGATCCCGCGCCCGGTAGTGGCGATGCGCCTGCTGGCGCGGCAGCTGCCACCGTTCGTGCCGGCCATGCGCGATCTGTTCGATCAGCGTGCGCAGCAATCGGTGGAGTGGCCGCAGCTGCGCGAGCGCCTGCGTGCGCGGCTGGGCGATGAGGCGGTGTATCGCGTGCTGCCGGCCAACGACCCGCGCCCGGAACGCGCATGGCGGCGCGCTATCGGCGATGCGGTGCGCGAAACCGATGCACCACCGCGCCCGCCGCGCCCCACCTGGTTATTGCCACAGCCGGTGCCCTTGCACGATGCGCAGTTACGCATCGTCTCCGGCCCGGAGCGATTGGAAAGCGGCTGGTGGGACGACGACGAAGCACGTCGCGATTACTACGTGGTGGAGACCGCACGCGGACGCCGGGCCTGGGTATTTGCCGCGCCGGGCCGTGTCGAAGGCTGGATGCTACATGGGTGGTTCGCATGATCCGACGCATGCCCCTGCGGCAACCGAGCACTGCTTGTCGGGCTGGTCACCGCAGCGGTGCCGCAAGCATCCGATGCCACGCAGGGAAAGAGCAGCTGCAACGAGGCGATCTGCGGCTCACTGGACAGATGGTGTGGTGGCAGCGCGATATTGAAGATGTGCGCCCATGAGCTGGGACGACGCCGTAGACGGTGTTGACCGCGATACGCCCGGCGGGCGCATGCCGCGTGCGTGGAATGTGGCAGCGCGATTGCGCGCGGCCAATGACGACATCAGCCATGCGGCGGTGGCCGATGGCCTGCCTGCGTATGCCGAACTGCATTGCCTGTCGGACTTCTCGTTCCTGCGCGGCGCCTCCAGTGCCGAGCAGTTGTTCGCACGCGCGCAGCACTGCGGTTACAGCGCGCTGGCCATCACCGACGAATGCTCGCTGGCCGGCATCGTGCGCGGCCTGGAAGCCTCGCGCGCCACCGGCGTGCGCTTGATCGTCGGCAGCGAATTCACCCTGGTCGATGGCACCCGCTTTGTGCTGCTGGTGGAAAACGCGCATGGTTATCCGCAACTGTGCGCGCTGATCACCACCGCGCGCCGTGCAGCAAGCAAGGGCACATATCGGTTGGGGCGTGCCGAGGTGGAAGCGCAGTTTCGCGATGTCGCACCCGGCGTGTTCGCGGTGTGGATGCCCGGCGCGCAGCCGCAGGCCGAGCAGGGTGCCTGGTTGCAACAGGTCTTCGCCGAGCGTGCATTCCTGGCGGTGGAACTGCATCGCGAACAGGACGATGCCGCGCGGTTGCTTGCCTTGCAGTTACTGGCGCAGCAGCTGGGCATGAGCGCGCTGGCCAGCGGCGATGTGCATATGGCGCAGCGCCGCGAGCGCATCGTGCAGGACACCTTGACCGCCATCCGCCACAGCTTGCCGTTGGCCGAGTGCGGCGCGCACCTGTTCCGCAACGGCGAGCGCCATTTGCGCACGCGCCGGGCCCTGGGCAACATCTATCCGGATGCGCTGTTGCAGGCCAGCGTTGGGTTAGCGCAGCGCTGTACCTTCGATATTTCCAAGCTTGAATACACCTATCCGCGCGAACTGGTGCCGGAAGGGCATACGCCGGCGAGCTATCTGCGGCAGCTCACCGAAACAGGCATGCGTGAGCGGTGGCCGAATGGAACGCCGGCAAAGGTACGCGCCGACATCGAAAAGGAATTGGCGCTGATCGCCCACAAAAATTACGAAGCATTCTTTCTCACCGTGCAAGATGTGGTGCGCTTCGCACGTGATCAGCACATCCTGTGCCAGGGCCGTGGGTCTTCGGCCAATTCGGCGGTGTGTTATGCGCTGGGTATCACCGCAGTCAATCCGGATGAAACCCGTTTGCTGATGGCAAGGTTTCTCTCCGAAAAACGCGACGAGCCACCGGATATCGACGTCGATTTCGAGCACGAGCGGCGCGAGGAAGTGCTGCAGTACGTCTACACCAAATACGGCCGTGAACGCGCTGCGCTGGCGGCGACAGTGATCTGCTATCGCGGTAAAAGCGCGGTGCGCGACGTGGCCAAGGCGTTCGGTCTGCCACCGGACCAGATCGCCTTGCTGGCCAATTGCTATGGCTGGGGCAATGGCGAAACGCCGATGGAGCAGCGCATCGAAGAAGCCGGATTCGATCTGGCCAATCCACTGATCAACAAGATTCTTGCGGTAACCGAACACCTGCGCGATCACCCGCGGCATCTGTCCCAGCATGTCGGCGGATTCGTCATCTCCGACGAACCCTTGTCGCTGCTGGTGCCGGTAGAAAACGCGGCAATGGCCGATCGCACCATCATCCAGTGGGACAAGGACGATCTGGAAACCATGAAGCTGCTCAAGGTCGATTGCCTGGCGCTGGGCATGCTCACCTGCATCCGCAAGACATTGGAGTTGGTGCGCGGCCATCGCGGGCGCGATTACACCATCGCCACGCTGCCAGGCGACGACAAGCCGACCTACAAGATGATCCAGCGCGCCGACACGGTGGGCGTATTCCAGATCGAATCGCGTGCCCAGATGGCGATGCTGCCGCGGCTCAAGCCTGCGGTGTTCTACGATCTGGTGATCGAAGTGGCGATCGTGCGGCCCGGGCCGATCCAGGGCGACATGGTGCACCCGTATCTGCGCAGGCGTCAGGGCCGCGAAGAAGTGAACTACCCGTCGCCGGAGGTGGAAGATATTCTCAAGCCGACGCTTGGTGTTCCGCTATTTCAGGAGCAGGTGATGGAGCTGCTGATGCATGCCGCCGAATACACAGAGAGCGAAGCGGACAATCTGCGTCGTTCAATGGCAGCGTGGCGCCGTGGCGGTGACATGGAGCAGCACCGCACGCGCGTGCGCGAACGCATGCAGAACAGAGGCTACGCCTCCACCTTCATCGACCAGATCTTCGAGCAGATCAAAGGCTTCGGCTCCTACGGCTTCCCGCAAAGCCACGCCGCCTCGTTCGCTAAGCTCGTCTACGCCAGCTGCTGGCTCAAACGTCACGAACCTGCAGCCTTCGCCTGCGGCTTGCTCAATGCGCAGCCGATGGGCTTCTATTCGGCCAGCCAGATCGTGCAGGACGCGCGCCGCGGCAGTCCTGAGCGCGCGCGCGTGGAGGTGTTGCCGGTGGATGTGCTGCATAGCGTCTGGGACAACACGCTGGTCGGTGGCCGGCCATGGTGTAGCGACGAAGACCCTGGCGAACAACCGGCGATCCGTCTGGGCATGCGTCAGGTCGCTGGATTATCGGAAGTAGTGGCAACGCGCATTGTCGCCGCACGCGCGCAACGGGGCTTCGCCGATATCGGCGATCTGTGCCTGCGCGCCGCACTCGACGAAAAAGCGCGCCTCGCTCTGGCCGAGGCCGGCGCCTTGCAAGGCATGGTGGGCAACCGTAACGCCGCGCGTTGGGCCATGGCCGGCGTGGAAGCGCGGCGGCCGCTGCTGCCTGGTAGCCCCGAAGAGCGCCCGGTGGAATTCGAGGCGCCGCGCGCAGGCGAAGACATCCTGGCCGATTACCGCTCGGTCGGCCTGAGCCTGCGCCAGCACCCGATGGCGCTGCTGCGCCCGCAGATGCGGCAGCGACGCATCCTCGGCCTGCGCGAGCTGCAAGGCCGCAGCCACGGCAGCGGTGTGCATGTCGCCGGCCTGGTCACCCAGCGCCAGCGCCCGGCCACTGCCAAGGGCACCATCTTCGTCACCCTGGAAGACGAACACGGCATGATCAACGTCATCGTCTGGTCGCACCTGGCGCTACGCCGCCGCCGCGCACTGCTGGAATCGCGCCTGATGGCGGTGCGCGGCCGCTGGGAACGCGTGGACGGCGTGGAGCATCTCATCGCCGGCTATCTGTACGACCTCAGCGAGCTGCTCGGCGAAATGCAACTGCCCTCGCGCGATTTTCATTGAGTATTTGCCGGCAAAATCGACCAACACCGGCATCGCGTTACGGTCACGATTCCAGACCTGGTCTATCGGCATCCATCATCCGCAGTTGTGGCCGTCCTCGACCACATTGCCCTGCTGCCAGCATCGCCGCATGGCGCTGTGTTCGCTGTGGCGTTGCAGTGTTCCATGCGCGACGCGCAGCGCTCTGCGCAGGCGCGCAAAATCCAATGGCGCTGCGGCTTGGCGCCCAGTGATGGCGATGGCGTCGTCACGCCAGGGCATGCAGCGGGCTAGTGACTTTCAAGCGGCCTGTACGACACCATGGCGGGCGCAGTTGCGCTGACCCATTCCTTTCCCACGAGGCGATCATGAAGTTGGAGGTTTTGTTTGACCAGTTGCATACCTTGCCCACGGTGCCCAAGGTGGCGCAGGACCTGATTCGTCAGTTCGATGATCCGAACACCAACATCGATGTGTTGGCGCACACCATCGAGCGCGATCCGGTGATCGCCGCCAAGGTGTTGCGGCTGGCCAATTCGGCGCGCTTCCATGGCCTGCGCGATTCCACCAGCGTCGAAGACGCGGCGATGCGGTTGGGCTTCAACACGCTGCGCACGTTGGTGCTGGCCTCGTCGATGACCGGCGCGTTTCATGCCGGCCCCAGTTTCGATCTCAACGCCTTCTGGCGGCACAGTTTCGGCGTGGCCGGCATCTGCCGCTTGCTGGCGCGCCAGCATGGGCTCGATCCGGAAACCGCGTTTACCTGCGGCATGATGCACAACATCGGCGAGTTGCTGATCCAGTCCGGCGCGCCGGAATACGCCAGCCGCATCAACCACGACACCTCCTCTGCCGGTCATGCGGCCGAAGAAACCCTGCAGTTGGGGTTCGGTTACCCGGAAGTGGGCGCCGAGCTGGTGCGTCGCTGGCAGTTGCCTGCGGTGATCCAGCAAGCCATCGCCTATCAGGTCCGCCCGGCCGCCGCACCGGAAGGCGCGTTGATGCCGCTGCTGCTTGCCCAGGCCGTGCATGTGTCAGACGCACTGCGCGCGCACGATGGCGACATCCCGGCGGCACTGGAATCGGCGCGCGGGCCATTGATGGACACGGTGGATCTGGACGCGTTGTTCGCCGAGCTGCCGGAGGTGATTGAGGCCTACCTGGCGTTTGCCGAAGCGCTGCGTTGAGCGAGCAGTTGCAGTGATGCGGTAAGACGCACTGCGATCAGACCGGCGCGCGCACGGAACACAAGCGCGCCGGTACCCGAGTGATCCATGCGCCGCCGATCGCCAGCCGCGTTCGCCTGATCAAGACGCGGTCGTTTTTGCAAGCAGTCACCGGTCACTGCAGTACGCGTCTTGCAAGCCAGGCGCGTGCTGCGGTCGATTCGATCGTGCAGTGCGCTGCTGACTCTCCCGGCGCAACGTCCCGCGTACTCCACCCGCCATGACAGGCACACTGTCACGCCGCGACGCAGCTGGACGGAACCGCGCACAGGCGCTAGCGTGGTCCGGATTTTTTGCCACAGGGGAACTGCCCATGAGCCATGACGCGCAACCGCGCCAGCTCACCTTCCGTGCCGTCGTGTTGTCCATCGTGCTGGCGGTGGTGCTTTCGGCCGCCAATGCCTATCTGGGCCTGTTTGCCGGCCTGACCATCGCCACCGCCATTCCGGCAGCGGTCGTCTCGATGGGCGTGCTGCGCCTGCTCGGCGGCGGCACCATCCTGGAAAACAACATCGTCCAGACCGGTGCCTCGGCGGGGTCGTCGATCGCGGCCGGGGTGATATTCACCATTCCCGCGCTGGTGATCATGGGCTATTGGCCCGACTTCAAATACTGGTGGGTGCTCGGCATCGCCGGCATGGGCGGCTTGCTCGGGGTGCTGTTCTCGGTGCCGTTGCGGCGCTCGATGATCGTCGAAGACCCGCTGCCGTTCCCCGAAGGCAAGGCCGCGGCCGAAGTGCTCAAGGCCGGTGCAAACCCCGGTCCGGGTCTGAAGATCCTGGCCATCTCCGGTGCCATCGGCGCACTGGTCAAGCTGGCTGCGGCCAGCGGCCTGCGGGTGATCCCGGACACCTGGGCGCAGGCCACCTACCTCGGCAGCAGCCGGCTGGTGGGGTATCTGGGCACCAACCTGTCGCCGGCGCTGCTGGGCGTGGGGTACATCGTCGGCTTGAATGTCGGCATCGTGGTGTTGTCTGGCGCGATCCTGTCCTGGCATATCGCCATCCCGCTGTATCAGCAGTTCTTCATGGGCTCGGATCCGGCATTGGCGCAGAGCCTGATCGATGCACCGGCGGCCGACGCGGCATTCGCCATCTGGGGCGCGAAGATCCGTTATCTCGGTGTCGGCGCGATGTTGATCGGCGGAGTGTGGACGCTGTTCTCGCTGCGCAAATCGCTGTTGTCCGGGGTCAAGAGCGGTTTTGCCGCCGCGCGCAAGAGCGGTGGCGGTGTGGTCGCCGAGACCGAGCGCGACCTGCCGATGAAGTGGATGCTGGTGGCGCTGGTGCTGTGCACCTTGCCGTTGCTGGGCCTGTATCAGGCGATCGTGCAGCAATGGCACGTGTCGATCCCGATGACGATCATCATGATCGTGGCCGGCTTTCTGTTCGTGTCGGTGTCCGGGTATCTGGCCGGGTTGATCGGCTCATCCAACAACCCTGTTTCGGGCATCACCATCTCCACCATCCTGTTCGCCTCGGCGGTGCTGGTGCTGCTACTCGGCAAGGACGGTCTGGTGCCGGCCGGCATCGGCGGCGCGCCGCTGGGCGCGGTGGCGGCCATCATGATCGGTGCGGTGGTGTGCTGCGCGGCGGCGGTGGGCGGCGACAATCTGCAGGATCTCAAAGCCGGTTATCTGGTCGGCGCCACGCCATGGAAGCAGCAGCTGATGCTGGGCATCGGTGCGTTCTCCTGCGCGCTGATCATGGCGCCGGTGCTGAACCTGTTGGCGCAGGCGTACGGCATCGGCCCGGCCACCCCGCAGCATCCCAACTCGCTCGCTGCACCGCAGGCCACGCTGATGGCTTCGGTCGCCAAGGGCTTGTTCGGCGGCGAGCTGCCGTGGGCGATGATCGCCATCGGTGCCGGCGTGGGCGCGGCGATCATCGCGCTGGACGAATGGCTAAAGAAAACCGGCAAGCGCTTCCGCGTGCCGGTGCTGGCCGCGGCGATCGGTATCTATCTGCCGTTGGAACTGATGGTGCCGATCTTCATCGGTGGCCTGATCGCGCACCTGGTGGAACGCTTCCACAAGATCCGCGCCGACGACGAAGACGGCCGCGATCGTGTGCATCGCCCGGGCGTGCTGTTCGCCGCCGGCCTGATCACCGGCGAGGCGCTGATGGGGATCGCCATTGCGGTGCCGATCGTGCTGTCCAGCCGCGCCGATGTGCTCGCGTTGCCGGCCGGCTTGCAGCTCAACCAGTGGTTCGGCCTGGCGATCCTGGCCCTGGTCGGCTGGCTGCTGTATCGCGTTGGCAAGCGCGGCGAACGGACCGCCTGAGCGTGATGCAGCATTGAGGCATGCGCTTGCACGCCTCATCCCGACGGACACGCATCGCTGATGCGTGTCCGTTTTTCGTTGTGGCGTTGCGATCCAGTGCCGCTGCGCCGCACGCGCAGCGAGATGCGCCGCTTCGGTCTTCCGTCGTCTTTGCGTTGGCTTTACGCGCTACACAGGCGCCATGCATAGCGACTTTATGCCGCTGCTCCGTATCGTGCCGTCTCCCGCACGGATGGTGCGCCACGGCTACTGCATGCCTCGATCGATCCCGATGACACCCCGCGACGCAGGTTCTCGCACCGCGTAACGCTGCGATGGATGTCAGTGAAAGTACTACTCACATCACGCTGTGCAACATCGGCTTGCGGTTGCGGTCGCTTTTGTCATGGTTGGCCCCTATGGGCCTGCAGACGCCTATAAGATCGATTGGCAGGACGTCGTCCGTTCGGCGGCCATGCAGTCGTTCTACCTCCACGTGCATTTCCCCCTCCCTAACGCTGACCGTTCACACGATCTGTCCAGCGTCTTGCCATGGAACCACTGCAATGCTGACTGCTATCTCCAAGCGCTCCACCCGCGCACCACGCGCACCGTTGTTGGCCATCGCACTGACCGGCGTGCTGTGCAGCCTGGCGCTGCAGGCACAGGCACAAGACGCCACCGAGGCGGCGCTGTGTACCGATCGCCCGACCAAGGCCAATTCCACCTGCACCGTGCCCACCGGCGCCTGGCAGCTGGAAACCGATATCGGCAGCTATACCCGCGACAGCCAGCCCGGCACGCGCATCGAAACCTCCTATTTCACCAATCCCACGCTCAAGTACGGCGTCAGCGACCGCATCGATCTGCAGCTCAACTGGGCGCCGCAGCTGCAGGTCAAAACCACCGATCGCGCTACCGGTGCACGCAGCAGCCTGAGCGGCGGCGGCGATATCTTTCTGCGGATGAAGGCGCGTTTCTACGAAAGCGACACCGCCAGCGTGGCGTTGCTGCCATTCGTCAAGGCACCGACTGCGCGTACCGGCCTGGGCAACGACGAGTGGGAAGGCGGCGTCGCATTGCCGATCAATTTCGTGTTGCCCAATAGCTTCTCGCTGACCCTTGGGCCGGAGGTGGATTGGCTGGCCGACAGCGATGGCAGCGGCAACCATGTCGCCATCGTCAATGCGATCAACCTGGCGCATCCGCTCACCTCGAAGTTGTCGATGGCGGTGGAAGTGTGGTCCTCGATCAATCGCGACCCCGCCGAAACCATCGAACAGTATTCGGCCGACATCGCCGCTGCGTATCTGATCAACCCGCTGTTGCAACTGGATGTGGGCGCCAACTTCGGCCTCAACGACCGCACCCCGGACGCGCAGGTGTATGTGGGGATGTCGCACCGCTTCTGATGCGCGCAACGCGCACTGCGCACACAAAAGCCGCTGCGGTCCGCGCCTGTGCGGACTGCAGTGTTCCGCAGGTAATCGCTTCAGATATGTAATAAATAGCCGGTGCGGTGCGACACTATGCCGTCAGTCTGCCGGGCATGCCGGTGCCGGTCTCGCCAGAGGTACGTGGGCCGGGGAGGGGAGTGACAGAAAGTGGGCAGTCATGCTGCCTCTACTGCTCGTCCTGCCAGCGCCTTGCAGCATCCAGATCGGAATGCCGGGCGCAATGCAGGGCGGAATCTCCTGATCGAGGTGTTGCAACGTGGAAACGAAATCGAAGTTGCCGGTCCTGGGCCGGGCATTGCTGCTGGTGCTGGGCATGCTGATCGCGCTGGTGGGTGTGATCTTTCTGCTGGGTGGCGCGAGGTTGGCCAGCCTGGGCGGCAGCTGGTACTTCCTGCTGATGGGCCTGGCGACCGCCGTGGCAGGTGTGCTGATCGTGCTGCGTCGGCCGGCCGGTGCGCTGTTGTACGGCGTCGCGTTCGTGCTGACGCTGGTATGGGCGCTCTGGGATGCGGGGCTGGATTTCTGGCCGCTGATCTCGCGGCTGATGCTGCCTGCGGTGTTCGCTGTGCTGGTGGCGCTGGCCTGGCCAGCGCTACGGCGTAGCCGGGCGTTGCCGACGGGGCGCACAGCCTATGGCGTGGCGACGGTGCTGGCGCTGGCGGTACTGGCCGGTATCGGCGGCATGTTCGTGCCGCATCCGCCGGTTGCAGGCAACGCGGGGCCCGGCATGACAGCGGTGCCGCCTGGAAGCGTGCAACAAAACTGGTCCGCCTACGGCAATACCGACGGCGGCAGCCGCTTCGCTGCACTCGACCAGATCAACCGCAGCAACGTCGACCGGCTGCAGGTCGCCTGGACCTACCACACCGGCGAGATCGCCCACAGCGACGGCAACGGTGCCGAAGACCAGCTGACCCCGCTGCAGGTGGGCGAGAAGGTATTCCTGTGCACACCGCACAACAATCTGATCGCGCTCGACGCCAGCACCGGCAAACAGCTGTGGCGGCGCGAGATCAATGCGACCTCGTCGGTCTGGCAGCGCTGCCGTGGCCTGGGCTACTTCGACGCCGATGCCGCGTTGCCGGCGCCGAGCGTGGCCAATCCCTCGCCGATCGCCGCAGTGACGGTGGCGCAGGATGCAAACTGCCGTCGCCGCCTGTTCACCAACACCATCGATGGCCGCCTGATCGCGGTGGATGCGGACACCGGTGCGTTCTGCCAGGGCTTCGGCAGCAACGGTCAGGTCGATCTCAAGGCCGGCCTGGGCGCCGCGCCTGATCCGTTCTACCAACTGACCTCGCCGCCACTGGTGGCCGGTACCACCGTGGTGGTGGGCGGACGTGTAGCCGACAACGTGCAGACCGACATGCCGGGTGGCGTGGTGCGTGGTTTCGATGTGGTCACCGGTGCGCAGCGCTGGGCCTTCGACCCGGGTAATCCGCACGATCGCCAGGCGCCGGCTGCCGGCAGCAGCTATGTGCGCAGCACGCCGAACGTGTGGGCACCGATGTCCTACGACGCGGCGATGAACACCGTGTTCCTGCCGCTCGGCGGGCCGTCGACCGATCTGTACGGCGCCGAGCGCACCGCGCTCGATCACCGTTACGGCGCCTCGGTGCTGGCGCTGGATGCCACCACCGGTGCGGAGAAGTGGGTCTACCAGACCGTGCACAACGATCTGTGGGACTTCGACCTGCCGATGCAGCCCAGCCTGATCGACTTCCCCAACCAGGACGGCAGCCACACCCCGGCGGTGGTCATCGGCACCAAGGCCGGGCAGATCTACGTGCTCGATCGCGCCACTGGCAAACCACTGACCGAGGTCAGGGAAGTGCCGGTGAAGGGCTCGGATATTGCGCACGAGCAGTACGCGCCGACCCAGCCGCTGTCGGTCGGCATGCCGCAGATCGGCACCAAGCACCTGACCGAATCGGACATGTGGGGCGCCACTGCGATCGACCAGATGCTGTGCCGCATCGCGTTCAAGCAGATGCGGTATGAAGGCCTGTACACCGCGCCGGGCACCGATGTCTCATTGAGCTTTCCCGGTTCGTTGGGCGGTATGAACTGGGGAGGCCTGTCGACCGACCCGGTGCATGACGTCATCTTTGCCAACGACATGCGCCTTGGCTTGTGGGTGCAGATGATTCCTGCCGACACCCGCAAGGTCGAGGCGGCCGGTGGTGGCGAGGCGGTCAATACCGGCATGGGCGCGGTGCCGCTGAAGGGCACGCCGTATGCGGTCAACAAGAACCGCTTCCTGTCGGCGCTGGGCATTCCGTGTCAGGCGCCGCCGTACGGCACGCTCAGCGCGATCGACCTCAAAACGCGCAGCATCGCCTGGCAGGTGCCGGTCGGCACGGTGCAGGACACCGGCCCGTTCGGCATCAAGATGCATCTGCCGATCCCGATCGGCATGCCGACGCTGGGCGGCACGCTGTCCACGCAGGGCGGGCTCGTGTTCATCGCCGGCACCCAGGACTATTACCTGCGCGCATTCGACAGTGCCACCGGCAAGGGACTCTGGAAGGGCCGCCTGCCGGTCGGCAGCCAGGGCGGGCCGATGACCTACGTCTCGCACAAGACCGGCAAACAGTACGTGGTGATCAGTGCCGGCGGTGCGCGGCAGTCGCCCGATCGTGGCGATGACGTGATCGCCTACGCCTTGCCTGACGCGCGCTGACACACCGCCCACGCAGGACCACGTCGCCAGCTGCGTTGGAGCGGCCAACAAACGTAGCAAGCGCGCCTGACGGCTGCGCACTGGTTGTCAGCCGTTGTTGACTGCAACCCGATGGCCGGGTGCCTGGCGCATCCGGCCAACGGTCCCGTTACCGCAGCGGCGCTTTGGCATCACCGCCCTGCATCGCCACCGCTGGCTGTGCACGCTGCCCCGATCAGAGAACCACGATGCATCGTCTGTCTTTCTTCCCGCGCCGCAGTGCGCTGGGCTCCGCCTTGCTGCTGGCACTGCTGGCACTGCCGGCCACCGCTGTCGCCGCCGGCGACACCACGCTGACCGGCGACTGGGGTGGGCGTCGGTCCGCCTGGGCGGAGCAAGGCGTGAGTGTTCGCGGCGACTACGTGTCCGAAACATTTGGCGTGGTGGACGGCGGCTACGAAAAAAACAGTGCGCGCTATGCGCAGCAACTGCGGGTGGGCGTGGATCTGGACATGGCCAAACTCGCCGGCTGGGACGGTGGCAGCCTGCATGTCACCATCAACGACCGCCGCGGCCGCAGCGCCTCCGCCGACCTGGTCGGCAATCGCTTCCCCATCCAGGAAGTGTATGGAGGCCAGTACACCCGCCTGAGCGAGTTCAGTTACGACCGCAGCTTCAATCAGGGCCGCACGTATCTGAAAGTGGGCTTCTATGCGATGGGTAACCAGTTCGCCTCGCACACGCTGTTGGTGAACTTCGTCAATGCCGCATTCTGCGCGCATCCGCTGGCGTTTTCGGCCAACAGTGGCTGGTACAACTACCCGGCCGCGCGCTGGGGCATCGAAGGCGCGCGCCAGCTGACCCCGCAGCTCAACCTGCATGCCGGCTGGTTTCAGGTCAACCCGAATCTGGGTTTCGGCGCCCGTGACACCTACGCGTTCAAACCGTTCGCCAGCGGCACCACCGGTGCGATCTTCCCGCTCGAATTCACCTGGAAACCGGCCGCCTCGCGCTATCCAGGCGTGTACAAGTTCGGTGGCTACTACGATTCCTCAACGGTCGCCAGGCGCGGGCTGGACACCAGCCGCAGCACCGGACGCGACGGCGCCTATCTGTTGGCCGAACAGAAACTGTTCACTCCGGGAGCGGATGCCAGCATCGGCCTGACCGGGTTCGCCCAGTACATGGCCAGCGACCACGACAGTGCGCTGATGACACGTTGGTATTCGGTCGGCGGTGTGTATCAGGGCATCGGCGCACGCACGCAGGACCGCATCGCACTCGGCTATGTGGCCGGCAGGATCAATCATCGGCTGCTCGATGCACGCCGCGTCGCGTTGATCGATGCCGGCGTGGCGGCCGATTCGCCACTGGCTGGCCTGAGCGCTGCCGAAGAGCTCTACGAACTCGCCTATAGCGCGCAGATCACGCCGTGGCTGATGCTGCGTCCGGACGTGCAATACATCATCAACCCCGGAACCTACGCCTATACCCGCACGCACAACGCACTGGCTGTTGGGCTGCAGGCCAAACTCACGTTCTGAGCGCGACCTGCGCCGTGGCGCCGTGCGCATTGCCAAACCGCGCAATGCGCACGGCGCGCATTGCGCCCCTGCCGGACGCGGTAACGTGCGGCGCCTGCGGGCGCATGACCTCCTACCTTTGCGCGTGCGCTGCAGCAACGCCTACCATCGACGTTTTGCCGTTGCGGGAACTCTCGATGAAGCTTCGTTACGCCGTGCTGCCCCTGTGTCTGTTGGCCGCCTTGCCAAGTCTTGCCGCCGCGCGCGGTTTCGATGTGCGCGACATGGTGGCATTGGACCGTGTGTCCGCACCCACGCTCAGCCCCGATGGCAGCGTGCTGGTATTTGCCAAGCGGCAGGCCAAGAGCAGCAACGGCAAGCCGGCCACCGGTCTGTGGATGCGCAATCTGCGGACCCGCGATGCAGCGCCGCCCAAGCGGCTGACTCCGGAAGGCTGGAACGTCAACAGCCCGGCGCTGTCGCCGGATGGCAAGACCGTGTATTTCCTCAGCAGCAGATCCGGCACCCAGCAGCTGTACGCGCAACCGCTGACCGGCGCTACCCCGCAGCAACTCACCGCGTTTGCGGTGGATGTGGACAGCTACAAGCTCTCGCCCGATGGC
Source organism: Xanthomonas sp. NCPPB 2933 (assembly GCF_056725225.1). Classification (NCBI taxonomy): domain Bacteria; kingdom Pseudomonadati; phylum Pseudomonadota; class Gammaproteobacteria; order Lysobacterales; family Lysobacteraceae; genus Xanthomonas; species Xanthomonas sp. NCPPB 2933. The sequence goes on along the minus strand of NZ_CM161518.1, from coordinate 3,970,381 downwards.
AAGCGCATTGCCTTCAGTGCCGGCGTGTTCCAGGACTGCGGCTCGGATCTGGGTTGCACCAAGACCAAGCTCGCCAGCGTCAAGAACGCCAAGGCCAGCGGCGTGGTGTACGACCAGTTGTTTGTGCGGCATTGGGACACCTGGAACGACGGCCGCCGCAACACGCTGTTCGTCGCAGACCTGCCTGCCGCCGGCGCCAAAGCGGTGATCGGTGCCTCGGCGATCAGCGCCACGCTGGCCGGCGATGCGCCGTCCAAGCCGTTCGGCGGCAATGACGATTACACCTGGTCGCCCGATGGCAGCAGCGTGGTGGCCAGCGTGCGCGTGCCGCAGCCGCATGGTCCTGAGGCAGGCAAGAATGCAAAGGCCGGCAGCAAGCCTACCGGCAACGACGAGCCGTGGCAGACCAACTTCGACCTGTACCGGCTGGATGCGGCCGGCAAGTCCGCACCGGTCAATCTGACCGCTTCCAACCCGGCCTGGGATGCCGGCCCGGTGTTCAGCACCGATGGCAAGACGCTGTACTACCGCGCAATGAAACGCCCCGGTTTCGAAGCCGACCGCTTCGGCCTGATCGCGATGGATGTCGCCAGCGGCAAGACCCGCGAGATCGCGCCCAAATGGGACCGCTCGGCCGGCGAAATCGTATTGAGCGATGACGGCGCCAGCCTCTACACCAGCGCCGACGACCTCGGCGAGCACCCATTGTTCAAGATCGATATTGCCAGCGGCGATGCGACCAAGCTGGTAGGCGAGGGCAGCGTGCATGCGCCGACGCTGGCCGGCAACACGTTGGCGTTTACACGCAATTCGTTGAAGAGCGGCGACCAGGTATTTGTCAGCGATGTGCAAGGCCAGGGCCTGCGTGCGATTACCCAAAGCGCCGGCGAGCTGCTGCCCGATGTGCAGTTCGGCGACTACGAGCAGTTCCAGTTCAAGGGCTGGAACAATGACACCGTGCATGGCTACGTGGTCAAGCCCTACAACTATCAGGAAGGCAAGACCTATCCGGTGGCGTTCCTGATCCACGGCGGGCCGCAGGGCAGCTTCGGCAATGGCTGGAGCAACCGCTGGAATCCGCAGACCTATGCCGGCCAGGGCTACGCGGTGGTGATGATCGACTTCCACGGCTCCACCGGTTACGGCCAGGACTTCACCGATGCGATCAGTCAGCATTGGGGCGACCGCCCGCTGGAAGACCTGCAGAAGGGCTGGACCGCGGCGCAGAAGCAGTACGGCTTCCTCAACGGCGACAAGGCCTGCGCGCTGGGTGCCAGTTACGGCGGCTACATGGTCTATTGGATGGCGGGTAACTGGAACCAACCATGGAAATGCCTGGTCGATCACGATGGCGTGTTCGACAACCGCACCATGGGCTACGCCACCGAAGAATTGTGGTTCAGCGAATGGGAAAACGGCGGCACGCCGTGGCAGAACCCGGCCGGCTACGAGAAGTTCAACCCGGTGCTGCACGTGGACAAGTGGAAAGTGCCGATGCTGGTGATCCACGGCCAGCAGGATTTCCGCATCCCGGTCGAACAAGGCCTGGCCGCGTTCACCGCGCTGCAGCGCAAGGGCATCGACTCCAAGTTTCTGTATTTCCCGGACGAGAACCACTGGGTGCTCAAGCCGGACAACAGCGTGCTGTGGCACGACACCGTCAACAGCTGGCTGAAGCAGCATATCGGCCAGTGATGCTTCACCCGGCACCCCGCCTGGTGCGGGGTGCCGGGCAATCACTGCCTGGATCCTGTGGTCGGTCGGCGCGATCGATCCTGCAGCGGCCATGTCTGCAGCCATTCGCAGGTGCAGCCGGCCTTGCCCAAACTGCGGATCGGCCATGTCGATGAAGCCCCGTCGGGTCAATGGGGCTGCTTGGCCCGGGTCGGCAGCCCATTTTGGGCCGAAGGCCGGTTAACTGCCGGCAGGCCACGGCTGCCGCAGCGCATCCAAGCCATGTCAAAATAGCGATTCTTTAACTTCTTCAGTTCCCTGCCAGGATCGCAAGGACCGTTTGCATGCGCACGTTATTCCGCCCCTCGTTGTTGGCACTCGTCCTACTCTGTAGTCCTGCCTTGCATGCCGCATCGCGGCCTGCGGCTGTGCGTGCGCCTGTTTCGGCGCCGGTGCCTGCGAATGGTGCTGCCGCCGTCGGTGGCGATACTGTAGCCAGCGACCCGAGCGTGCCGTTGCCGGCCACGCTGAAGTCTGGCATGGGCTACCGCGCGTTCGCGCAGACGGTGATGGAGCAGGGCTGGCAGCCGGTGGACCCGCTGGCCGCCGACAGCTGCATGGCCGCAGGCGATTGCGTTGTCGAATTCGTTGCGCCCGGCGGGAGTGCGCGGCTGCGCGTACAGGTCGGGTCACAGGCCGGCGCGGCCGTGGCGAGCAGCTGGCAAGCGCGGCAGGTGCCGTTGAATCGCATCGGCAACCCCACGGCGTCGGCCGTGGACACCAAGGCCGCACCGGCCGCAGCAAACGTGGCCGACACGCCGCGCTGAGCGTGGTCCCGTAGAGCCCAGGCGCGCGGCGTATCATGGCGCTGTGTGCGTTGCGCTGTGCATCAGTGACGCGCACAGCTCAGTCGCGTCTTTCCTGATCCCGAGTCCATTGGCCTGCATGAATCCTCCTGCATGAAGAGCATCGATCCTGCCGATCTGGAAGCGCTGTTCGATGCCGTGCCGGACGTGCTGTTCTTCGTCAAGGATCGCGAGGGCCGCTACACCCACGTCAACCAGACCATGCTGCGGCGGCTGGGGCTGAAGTCGCGCAAGGAGTTGATCGGCAAGCGCGTTGCCGAGGTGTATCCCAGCGGCTTGGGCGCCAATTACGCCAATCAGGACGAGCAAGTGCTGGCCGGTGCGGTGATCGACAACCTGCTGGAGCTGCATCTGTTCGCCAACCGCGAACCGGGTTGGTGCCTGACCTGCAAACGTCCCCTGCTGGTGGACGGCAAGGTACAGGGCATCATCGGCATCTCGCGCGATCTGGGGCCGCAGGATGGGCATGAATCGCAGTACGAAAAATTGCGGCTTGCGCTGGCGTATCTCAACGCCAACTACGCACAGAACGTCCGTATGCAGGCGCTGGTGGAAATCACCGGATTTTCGATGTCCAAACTGCAACGCTCGTTTCGCAAGGTATTCCAGCTCACGCCGCAACAGGTGCTGGCCAAACTACGCCTGCAGATGGCGATGCATCTGCTGCACGGAAACAAGAGCCTCACCGAAATCGGGCATGCCTGCGGTTTCAGTGATCAAAGCGCCTTTGCACGGCAGTTCAAGCTGGCGGTTGGCATGACGCCACGCGAGTACCGCGCGCTGGCTAACGCTGCGCAGTTTCCTGCCGGAACTTCTTAGGCGGCCTAATAAGACGAATTCGTAAGACGAATTCGCAGCAGCAGAGTTAGTTGAGTGTGTGGTGCCCTCACTGCAGCAGAGCATTGAGTCAACAGCGTAGTTAGTCGAGTGCGCGGTGCCCTCACCGCCCGCGGGACACGCCGTGAATCCATCCCTGGAGGCTCGGTGGCGGCATCCATGCCGCCACACGGTCCCGCAATCGGTGAGGACACCGCACCAGAAAGTTTGTAGGTTGCTTTGTTGAAAGCCTGCGTGTTACTCGGCTTGCCTTGCGACACTGATCGGACGCGCCGTTATCCGAACAACGCACGTCATGCACTGCTTGCACCATGCAAACCGACCATCTTGACTGGTCCTTGCCCGCTCACCGTCGCGGGACCTTACGCGGCATGGATGCCGCGTAAGAGCCTACAAGGACGTACTTGCGGCGTGTCCTGCGATGGTGGGCGGGCAAGGGCCCGCCAGCCAAGCCGCAGATCATCCGCTCTGCAACTGATCTCTCCTCGCTATCCAACCAGCCATTCCGAGACGACCAAGATTTAGAGTCATAGCGGCATCTAAATGCGCTTAGAAGCTAAGTGAGCCGTGGCACGGTGTCCTCGCCAAAGCAGAACGGTTAGTAGGTAGCGGATGAGATGCAATGGGCGCGAAACCACATAGAAAGTCGCTCGCGCCCAAGGCAGCTTTTCGATTGCGCCGATGCGGTTACGCCAGCATGCGCACCTTCGGTTCGCGCGCCCATTGGCGTGTCTTGGCGGCAGTGATGAATGCCTTGGTATCTGCGGCTGCAATCACGCCCGCGTCCTTGCCGACATTGCCAGCCTTGAGCAGCAACTGCGCGCCGTCGTCGTATGCGATCGCCTTCAGATGCGCCCACGCGTTGCTGACGAAATCCAGTGCAGCCGATTCGCGCGTCAGTAGCTTGGCCGCTTCCGAGGACAACAGCACCGCCACCGCATCGAACACAACCGATGGTGTGCCTGCCAATTGGCCGTCGGCGGCCAGTTGCTTGCCGTCGCTGAGCTTGGCGCCGCCCACTTTCGGCGCGACGATTTTCACTGTGGCACCCGCAGCTTCGGCAGCCTTGCGCACCGCCTTGATCGCAGCGGCATCCGAGCCATCGTGAATGAGGATGCCCACAGTGCGGCCCTGCAAGGTGTCCTTCATCTTGCCGATCAGCTGCAAGGCCGGCGACAACGGCATGTCGGTTGGCGCAACCGCAGCCGGTGGTGCCGGCGGCAGCGTGGTCATGCCCATTCCATCGGCCACACGCTGTGCCAGCGCTGGGTCGATGTGACGCAGATGGCCCACGACGGCTTCGCGCACATGTGGGGTTTCTACCTTGGAGAGTTCGAACACCAGCGCCGATGCCATATGCGCCTGTTCCGGCGCCGTCTGGCTGCGAAAGAACATGCGCGCCTGGCTGTAATGATCGGCAAAACTTTCTGCACGCACGCGGCCCTTGGCGCCGTCTTCGGCAGGTGTCGCATGGCTCGGGAATCCGCGCAGCGCCTCACGCGGTGCATCGGCTTGCAGCGAGCTGGGCTCGTACGCGACACGCCCCTTCGGCACGCCCATCTGCATATGGCCGTCGCGCTGATTGTTGGCGAACGGGCACTTGGGCGCATTGACCGGGATCTGGTGGAAGTTGGGTCCACCCAGACGGCTCAACTGCGTGTCCAGATACGAGAACAGGCGGCCCTGCAGCAGCGGGTCGTTGCTGAAGTCGATGCCGGGCACGATGTTGGCCGGGCAGTAAGCGACCTGTTCGGTCTCGGCGAAGAAGTTGTCCGGCCAGCGGTCCAGCACCATGCGGCCCACGATTTGCAGCGGCACCAGCTCTTCGGGAATGACCTTGGTCGAATCCAGATGGTCGAACGGGAATGCCTCCGCTTCGGCCTCGGTGAACAACTGCACGCCCAGTTCCCACTCGGGTAAATCGCCGCTTTGAATCGATTCGAACAGATCGCGACGATGGAAGTCCTGATCGGCACCGGCGATCTTGACCGCCTCATCCCAGATGGTGGACTGCAGGCCGAGCTTGGGACGCCAATGGAATTTGACGAAGGTGCTGTCGCCGTTTTCGTTGAGGAAACGGAAGCTGTGGATGCCGAAGCCTTCGATCATGCGCAGCGAGCGCGGAATCGTGCGGTCGCTCATCGCCCACATGATCATGTGCATCGATTCGGGCGTCAGCGAGATGAAATCCCAGAACGTGTCGTGCGCGCTGGCGGCCTGCGGAAAACCGCGATCCGGCTCCATCTTCACCGCGTGAATCAGGTCCGGGAACTTCATCGAATCCTGGATGAAGAACACCGGGATGTTGTTGCCCACCAGATCCCAGTTGCCTTCCTTGGTGTAGAACTTCACCGCGAATCCGCGCACATCGCGCGGCGTGTCCACCGAGCCGGCGCCGCCGGCGACGGTGGAAAAACGCGTGAACAATGGGGTCTTTTCGCCGACCTCGGTGAAGATCTTGGCCGTGGTGTACTGGCTCAACGACTTGGTCAGCTCGAAATAGCCGTGCGCTGCACTGCCGCGCGCATGCACGATGCGCTCGGGAATACGCTCATGATCGAAGTGGGTGATCTTCTCCCGCAGAATGAAGTCTTCCAGCAACGTCGGGCCGCGCGGCGTTGCGCGTAGCGAGTTCTGGTTGTCGCCAACCGGAATGCCCTGGTTGGTGGTCAGTTGCGGATGCGTGCCACCGGCTTTTTGATGCAACTCATCGCCCGTACCGCGCAATGTTTCGGGTGTTGCGCTGACGGGAGCAATGGAAGGAACTTGCGCGGGCTTGCTGGGGGACTTGGGCATGGGACTCCACTCTGGCGGGCTAGAGCGGCCAACAACAGATAGCGAGCGGTCGTCAGATGATGCGGAAGGCGCGGAGAACCGGAGTGTACGTTTGGTACATGCCGATTCGCAGCACCGGCCGCGCTCGCCTGACGGCTGCGCAGTAGTTTGTTAGTCGCTCTTGGGATGCGGGCTGATCAACGAGCTTGGGAGCGGCGCTGTTAATTACACGTGTCTGCATGCGAACGAATACTCACATGCAGCCAGAAGTTTGCGATGCATCGCAGCGAGATGTTGCGTGTGTCACGCAACGTGCCGATGCAGTGCACGTGCTCACATCTAACGAGCCCGACTGTTGTGAGCTGGCTACAACAGATCCAGCGGCTGTTTGCGCGTTGGCGGTGGAAATGCACGGTCCAGTTCGGCAAGATCCTGGGCATCCAGTTGCAACGTGCACGCTGCTGCGTTGGCACGCACGTGTGCAGGTGTTCCCGATTCGGGAATGGCGATGACCTTGCCACTGCGAATCGCCCACGCCAACGCCACCGCAGTTGCGGCCACGCCACGTCGTTCGCCGATGGCGTGCAGCACCGGGTGATCCAGCAATGCGCGGCTTCCCAACGGCGAATACGCCATCACCGTGACCTCGTGCTGTGCACACCACGGCAGCAGATCGAATTCGATACCGCGGCTGCCGGCGTGATACAGCACCTGATTGACCAGGCAATGCTGTCCGCCCTTGATGTCCCACAGCTCCTGCATATCCTCGACATCGAAATTCGACACGCCCCAGTCGCGGATCTTGCCGGCATCGCGCAAGGCTTCGAACGCATCGACCACTTCGCGCAGATCGCTGCCGCCACGCCAATGCAGCAGATACAGATCCAGCGTGCGAACGCCCAGCCGTTGCAGGCTGGCTTCGCAGGCACGCGCAATGCCGCGCGCGCTGGCGTTGCTTGGCAATACTTTCGACACCAGATACGGCGGCTGCGCGCTGCCGATGGCCTGGCTGATCAGTTGCTCGGAGCGCCCGTTGCCATACATCTCGGCGGTATCGATCAAGCGCATGCCCAGCTGTTGGCCGGTCTGCAGTGCATCGATTTCCTGCTGCGGCGCATGTCGACCCTGGCCCAGGTTCCACGAGCCCAGGCCGAGCGCGGGCACGTTGCGCCCATTGCGCAGGCGCACCTCGGGGCAGTGCTGCAAGGTGGATTCGGACATGTGTGACTCCTATAACGCTGGATTGGTGTAACGACTATTTGCCATCTGTGCGGGTCGCCCTAATGCAACGGTGGCTGCACGGATGTGGACGCGGCGTGCGCTTGCGCATCCCAGAACGGACAGCGATGACGTTGCACGAAGTCGGGCGTTACCCCGATCCTGCCCGGCGACAACGTCAACGGCGTGTCGCCATCGAAGCGCGGCCACGGCGGCCGGCCGCCACCATTCGGATCGCCGGTGCGCGCAAACGCACCCCAGTAATCCTGCAAGGTATCGGCAAGCGCCTGCTGCGCCGGGCTGAACTGCGGCTCGCCACTGAGTACCCACGGGCGCTGGAACAGATACACCAGTTCGGAGGCGTGATAGGCGCCCAGTGGCTGCGAAAACGGCAAGCGCAACAAACCGTACGGCGCCTGCGGGTCGTCGAACTCGTATGCATAGACCGCTGCGTGATCGCGCAACGCCCGGCCTAGCCGACGCGTGGGGCAGGCGAAGCCACCATCGGTGACGATGTCAGCATACGCGTGCCAGCGCGATTGCGCAGCGACATCTGCGTAGTGCGTCATGATCGCTGTTGGATCGGTATGCATGCGTTGCACGCGCGCCTCATAGCCGCTGCGCAACGTGAGTGCGCCGAAATAGGACAGCAGTTGCGCGAACAGGCGCCCTTCGTCGCGATTGTTGCCGATCAGCACCGGCACCTTCGCGTGCTGCCCATTGGCGATCGCCTCGGCAGGCGGCAATGGCAAGACGTCGCCACCAGACATCGGTGCCCACGCATCGCTGCCGGTCAAGCCACGTCGCTGCGGTTTTGCATCGGCCAATGCGTCGGCAGGGAGCGCGCGCAGGCAGGCGGCAACCTCGCTTGCGCGTTCGCAGCCAAGCGTCTGCGCCATGCGCACGCCACCACGTTCGGCCTCGCTGCGCGGCACGCTGGAATCGCTCGCAAGACAACTGCCGCTTTGCAGGATCGCACGTTGAAACAGACCCGCTGCGCCCGGTGAAGCGAGCTGATAACAGATACTCCATGCGCCGGCCGATTCGCCGAACACGGTGACGTTGTGCGCATCGCCACCAAAGGCGGCGATATTGCGCTGCACCCAGTGCAACGCCGCTTGTTGATCGAGCAACGCGTACGCACCTTCGCCTTCACCACCCAACGCGGGATGCGCATAAAAACCAAACACCCCCAGCCGATAATTGGGCGCCACCACGATGACGTTCTGCCGGGCTGCCAACGCACTCAGGTCGTAGTCGACATTGCTGCCCAACTCCAGCGCGCCGCCGTAGATCCACACCATCACCGCGCGCGGATGCGCCGGCGCCTGCCCGGGTGGCGCGTAGACGTTGAGGGTGAGGCAATCCTCGGACACCTGCTTCTGCCCGAAGCGATGACGCGGCAGGCACGCCGGCCCGGCCTGCGTGGCATCGCGGACTCCCTTCCAGGCTGGCGCAGCTTGCGGCGCGCGGAAGCGCAACGCACCCACCGGCGGCGCGGCGAATGGCACGCCCAGAAACACCCGCCCTTGCGCACTACGCACGCCGCGTAGCGCACCGGCATCGGTCTGCACTACATCGGCGCGTGCATCGGGCGCATGCACCAGCGCCGGCACCTCGCCAGGGCGGCGCGGCGCGCAAGCAGTCAACGCCAGGCCTGCAAGCAGCAGGCAGGCCAGCTTGCGTCTCAATGAGCGTCTGTCGAGCTTGATCACTGTCTGTTGTGTCCTATCTCAGACGCACATCATCGCGAGTGCACGTGTAGGGAAGGAAAACGAGGAGGCTGCCTGACGAGTGGAGTGATGTCAGCAATGGCAGTGACATTGGTCGGATCGAAGAACTCTGATCGGACGCGCCGTTATCCGAGCAGTGCACGTCGTGCAGTGCTTGCAATCATGCACACCGCCCATTCCGACCATTCCGACCATTCCGACAGGTCCTTGCCCGCCCACCGTCGCGGGACCTTATGCGGCATGGATGCCGCAGAAGAGCCTACATGGACGTACTTGCGGCGTGTCCTGCGATGGTGGGCGGGCAAGGACCCTGCAGCCAGGCCGCAGATCATCCGCTCTGCAACTGACGCCTCCACGCCGTTCAATCACCTATCGAGGCGACCGGGATAGTGCGTTTTAGCGTCATGTGATGTTCCCGACCCGAGCTGTGGCCGAGTACGGCGCAGGCGCTTGCCTCGAACGCGTGATGTCTCCAGAACACTTCACTGCATCCGCTGCCGCTAAAAACGAAAAACCCAGCCCGGGATTCCCTGGGCTGGGTTTCGATGCCACACGTAAACGCGAGAGGGCAGCGCTTACGCCTCCACGTCGTCCTTGTACGCATCCACCGGAATGCAGGCGCACATCACGTTCTTGTCGCCGTAGACGTTGTCCACGCGCGCCACCGGCGGCCAGTACTTCTGCTGTTTGAGGCTGGGCAGCGGGAAGGCGGCCAGTTCGCGGGGGTAGGCGTGCGTCCACTCACTGGCCGACACCTGGGTGGCGGTATGCGGAGCGTGCTTGAGCGGGTTGTCCTCGCGGTCCAGGCGGCCGTCTTCGATGGCGCGGATCTCGTCGCGGATCTGGATCATCGCGTCGATGAAGCGGTCCAGTTCGTGCTGCGATTCGCTTTCGGTCGGTTCTACCATCAAGGTGCCGGCGACCGGGAAGCTCAACGTCGGTGCATGGAAGCCGAAGTCGATCAGGCGCTTGGCGATGTCTTCGGCGCCGATGCCGCTGGTCTTCTCCAGCGGGCGGATGTCGAGGATGCACTCGTGCGCCACCAGGCCGTTACGGCCGGTGTACAGCGTCTTGTAATGCGGCGCGAGACGCTTGGCGATGTAGTTGGCATTGAGCAACGCCACCTGGGTCGCCTTGCGCAGGCCACCACTGCCCATCATGGTCACGTACATCCAGCTGATCGGCAGGATGGAGGCGGAGCCGTAGCTGGCCGCGCTGACCATGCCGACGTCGCCTTCGCCGCCCAGCGTCTTGGGCAGATAGGGCGCCAGATGCGACTTCACCGCACACGGGCCCACACCCGGGCCGCCGCCGCCATGCGGAATGCAGAAGGTCTTGTGCAGGTTGAGGTGCGACACGTCCGAGCCCCACTTGCCGGGCTTGGCCACACCGACCAGGGCATTCATGTTGGCACCGTCGGTGTAGACCTGGCCGCCGTGCGCGTGCACCGCTTCGCAGATCGCCACCACGTCTTCTTCGAACACGCCGTGGGTGGATGGATAAGTGATCATCAGCGCCGCCAGGCGCTCGGAATATTTCTCCGCCTTGGCGCGGATGTCTTCGACGTCGACATTGCCGTTGGCATCGCACTTGGTCACGACGACTGTCATGCCGCACATCTGCGCCGAGGCCGGGTTGGTGCCGTGCGCGGATTCGGGAATCAGACAGATATCGCGATGCGCTTCACCACGCGCGCGGTGATAGGCACGAATCGCCAGCAGGCCGGCGTATTCGCCCTGCGCGCCGGAATTGGGCTGCAGGCTCACCGCGTCGTAGCCTGTGCATTCGACCAGCATCGCTTCCAGCTCGTCGATCAACTGCGCATAACCGGCCGACTGCTCGGCCGGTGCCAGCGGATGGATCGCGCCGAATTCCGGCCAGGTCACCGGGATCATTTCGGCGGTGGCGTTGAGCTTCATGGTGCAGCTGCCCAGCGGGATCATGGTGCGATCCATCGCCAGATCCTTGTCGGCCAGCGAGCGCATGTAGCGCAGCAGTTCGTGTTCGCTGTGGTGGGTGTTGAACACCGGATGCGTCAAAAACGCACTGGTCCGCAGCAGGCCTTGCGGCAATGCGTCGGCGGTGGCGGCATCTAGCGCATCGATATCGACCTGGGCACCGAACAACTGGGCCAGCGCCACCACGTCGGCGCGCGTGCTGGTTTCATCCAGGCTGATGCCGACCGCTTCGCTGTCGATCGCGCGCAGGTTGATGCCGGCCGCACGGGCCTTGGCGTGGATGGCATCGGCATCGATCGCCTTGACGTGCAGGGTGTCGAAGAAACGCTCGCCCACGTTGACGCCGGCACCGCGCAACGCGGCAGCCAGGATTGCGGCCAGACGATGCGTGCGCCGTGCGATGCGGGTCAGGCCCTCGGGGCCGTGGTAGACCGCGTACATCGAGGCCATCACCGCCAGCAGCACCTGCGCGGTGCAGATGTTGGAGGTGGCCTTCTCGCGGCGGATATGTTGCTCGCGCGTCTGCAGCGTCAAACGGTAGGCAGGATTGCCGGCGGCATCGATCGACACGCCGATCAACCGGCCCGGCATCGAGCGCTTGTAGGCATCGCGGCAGGCCATGAAGGCCGCATGCGGGCCACCGAAACCGAACGGCACGCCGAAGCGCTGCGAGTTACCGACAACAATATCGGCGCCCCATTCGCCGGGCGCGGCGATCAGGGTCAGTGCGAGCAGATCGGTGGCCACTGCCACCAATCCGCCTTGCGAATGCACGGCATCGGCCAATGCGGCGTGGTCGCCGATGTGACCGAAGCTGTCCGGGTACTGCAGCAGCACGCCGAAGCACTCGGCCTGCAGCGCTTCTTCCGGCGTGCCCACGCGCAGCACGATGCCCAGCGGCTCGGCGCGGGTGCGCAGCAGTTCCAGCGTTTGCGGATGCACCGCGTCGTGCACGAAGAAGGTGTCCGACTTCGACTTGGCCGAGCGCTTGGCCAGCGTCATCGCTTCGGCTGCGGCGGTGGCTTCGTCCAGCAGCGAGGCGTTGGCGATCTGCATGCCGGTGAGATCCGCACACAGGGTCTGGAAGTTGATCAACGCTTCCATGCGGCCCTGCGAAATCTCTGCCTGGTAGGGCGTGTAGGCGGTGTACCAGGCCGGGTTTTCCAGGATGTTGCGCAGGATCACCTTGGGCGTGTGGGTGCCGTAATAGCCCTGGCCGATAAACGTGCGCTGCACCTGGTTCTTGCTGGCGATGGCGCGGATCTTGGCCAGCGCTTCTTCTTCGGTGATCGCCTCGGGCAGCGCGAGTGCGGCCGGCGATTTGATGTTGCCCGGCACGATGGCGTCGGTCAGCGCATCCAGCGAGGCGTGGCCGACCACGCCCAGCATCTGTGCGATTTCTGCGTCGTTGGGGCCGATATGGCGTTCGACGAACGCGCTGTGGTGTTCGAGGTCGCGCAGGGAAGACGTGGTCTGGGACATGGCGGGCATCCGGGGCAGGGGCAGACGAATGGTCGACAAGCACCACGACCGGCGTGACGCGCACAGCGCGTCACCTCCTGTCGCAGCGAGAGTCTTCCTCGCGCCCCTCTGTCCTTTTGCCTGAGAGTTTAAAAACGCGGCGTGGCGCTGGGCCTGCCTGCGTTCCGTGCCCCTTCGGCGCCGGCATCGGCCGGTCTCTCCAGAGTTGTACTGCGGATGGTATCGGGCCTGAGCGATTACGGGCTGTTGCGCCTTCGGCAGCGGCAGTGCCGCTTCTCCCACCGTGTTGCGGGCCGATTATAGCGTGCGTCCACGCCACCGGGCGCACCCGCCGCGCCTGCCGCGTCACGGCTGTTGTGCTTGGGTCCGCTTAACCTTGCAACGGCGAGCGCCTATCATCGTCGCCCTTATGCTCATCCCGGCGCCGCGACTCGCGGATGCTGGTGTGTGTCCCCGATGCACCACGTTTCGGACTCCTGCATGACCCCCACCATGCCTTCCACCCGTCGCATGGCGCTGCTGCTCGCCGGGTTGGCGATGTTCGGCCCTTTTTCCATCGACACCATCTTCCCGGCGTTTTCGCGGCTCAGCCGCAGCCTGGCGGTGGACGAGGTGGCGATCCAGCAGACCATCAGCGTCTATCTGCTCGCCTACGGGGTGATGAGCATTGCGCACGGGCCGCTGTCCGATGCGTGGGGCCGCAAGCGGGTGATCCTGGGCGGGCTGGTGCTGTTCATCGCCGGCTCGGTGGGCTGTGCGCTGTCGCAGGATCTGCCCACCTTGCTGGCGTTCCGCGCGTTGCAGGGGCTGTCGGCCGGTGTCGGCATGATCGTCGGCCGGGCAGTGATCCGCGATCTGTTCCACGGTGCGGACGCGCAACGCCTGATGAGCCAGGTATCGATGATCTTCGGCATCGCGCCGGCGATTGCGCCGATCATCGGCGGCTGGATCCTGCTCAGCGGCGCGGGCTGGCCGCTGATCTTCTGGTTTCTGGTGGCGTTCGGGCTGGTGCTGCTGATTGCGACGATGACCTGGCTGCCGGAGACCCATCCGGTGGAAGCGCGCACGCCGCTGCAGCTGCGCAGCTTGATGCACGATTACGTGCGGATCGGCTTCAACCCGCGTTTCCAGCGCCTGGCTGCGGCCGGTGCGTTCAACTTCGCTGGCATCTTTTTGTACATCGCCTCGGCGCCGGTGTTGATCATGCGCCACCTGCACATGGGCGAGGGTGACTTCGCCTGGCTGTTCATCCCCACCATCGGCGGCATGACGCTGGGCTCGTTCCTGTCCGGGCGCATGGCCGGCAGCATGGACCCGGTGCGTCAGATCCGTATCGGCTTCATCTGCTGCGGCGTGGCGGCGCTGGCCAATCTTGGCTACACCCTGTCGGTGGCGCAGATCAGCCTGCCGTGGGCGGTGCTGCCGATCTTCCTGGCCGGCATGGGCATGGCCCTGATCTTCCCGATCTTGGCGCTGGCGGTGCTGGACATGTACCCGCATCAGCGCGGCCTGGCCTCTTCGCTGCAGGCCTTCACCCAGCTGATGACCAATACGCTGGTGGCCGGGGTGCTGTCGCCGCTGCTGAGTGAACACCCGCGCCATCTGGCGATCGGCATGACCGGTTTTTTCTTGCTGGGCTGGCTATTCTGGCGCTGGGAGCGCCGCAGCGGCCGCCGTCTTCGCCGCCGCCAGGCCGCAGAGGCAGTGCCTCTGGAGCCGGCCGACCACCTCTGACCTCACAGGAGCCTGCATGTCCACCGATTCCAAGCTGCGCCGCGACGCCCGCAAGCGCGCCGCCGAGCGCCAGCGCAACCAGGCCGCCGCCAAGGTCACTGCCGATTCGCCGATCGAAGCGCATGCCGAACTGCGCGACCAGCAACGCACGCTACTTGCCGGCATCGTCCGCCGCGACGGCGAATGGGTGCTTGGCATGGACGGCCGCATCGCCGGCGAAAGCACAAGCGCCGCGCAGGTATTGGCCTTGATCATGCGCGCGGCCGAACTGCACGAACGCCAGGGCACGCCGGTGCGGCTGACCTATTCGGATGCGCTCAAAGATGCCGCGCATGCCGAAGCCGCTGCCGATGGCAGGGATTTCGAGGCATTCCGGATCGAGTTTTCGCAAAAGCTGGCGCCGACGCGTACGCACTGAGGCGTGCGGAGGATGGGCCCGCGATGGGCCCGCGCCGGTGTGTTCATCGATGCAGGCAAGGACGGTCGCCTGACGGTCGCCTCTTGAGGTGCAGCTGTACCGGTGGCCAGGGCCGCCGATGCAATGCCTGACGCAGCGCCGAGCTACGTCAGGCCTGAGCAGTTACTCGCCTTGTCGCCCCATCCGGCAGCCCAACTGGCGCTGCCGGATGGTCTTCGGGAATAACCGCAAGTGTCAGCGCGAAGGCGCGTGCGGTGCCGGTTCCTGCTGCGGCGCCTGCTCGCGCACGGTCGCGTTGCGGTCTTGCTCGGCCTGTACGGCCTGCAAGCGATGCACGCTGCTTTCCAGCGGCGTCTGCTGCGCGGCCTGGGCATCGAAGCTTGCGCGCAGGTGCGCAGGAGAATCGAGCGCTCCCTCGACGACGAAGCCCCGGGCCGGGTCATGGCCGAGCACCACGTGGTCCACGCGCTGTAGCCCATGCTCGCGCGCGGTGACAAGGGCTCCCATTGCCAGGCGCTCGCTATCCGCATCGGGCACGCGGCCGCGCGCGGTCTCCAGTTGCTCTACCGCTGCGGTGCATTGCTTCAGCAGCGCATGGTCCGGATTGGCCGGATGGCGCGGATCCGAAGCCGCGGTTGCCGCAGGCGCCTGGCGCGGCAGCGCTTCGGTGTCGATGCGCTGCAACTGGCCGTCGTATTTTCCATCGGCGCCGTCGGCAATGCGCTGCAGCCGCTCGACGAACGCATAAGGCTCGCCCCCCACATTGCGGGCCATTGCGATCGCGAAGTGTTCGGGCGACTGCGGCGGGGCGTTGCGGTCGCCGGCCAGCGAGCTCAGCGAGCTGCCGCCGATCTTGCTGGCCTCGACGCTGGCCTGGGTCTGCTCCATCAGCGCCTGCATCTGCACCTCGCTGAATGCCAGCGTGGTCTTCTGCCCCGGCTTGATCGCACCGGTGCCCACCATCTCGCCGCTCAGCGCGCTGTTGAGATTTTGCGCGATCGCCTTTTCCTCGCTGGCCTCGTTGCGGCCACCCAGGCGCTGCATCAGCCCGGGCGCGGCGACATCGCCATCGATCTCGAAGCGGTAGCTGCGTTCCTGCACGCGTTCGGTCTCGTTGCCGTCGTACTGGCGCACGATCGTCAGCGGCACGTTGCCGCCGTATTGCAGCTGTTGTACCACCGTGTAGCCGTCCTGGCCCGGTGTGCTGATGCGCACCTGGCTGCCTTCGTTGCGGTTGCCGGCCAGATCGGCGCTGAGCGGGCCCAATTCCAGCTGCAGACGCTGCTGCGAGCTGAAACTGATCCGCTCCACCGTCTGTAGCTCATCGACGCCCGGCACGCCCGGTGCAATCTTGCCCTCGCGCACGAATTCGCCCATGGCCGCGAGCGCACGCGGGTCGGCGAGGTCGAACTGCGCGCTGTGCACCTGCGACTGGCCCAGCGCGTCGGCACGCCCAAGCAGGGCCTGCGCCGGTCCCACCTTGACGCCAACCGCGTTCACTGCCTCGATGGCTGTGTTAGGCCCGGTCACCACACGCACGTGGCGCTCGTCCACGCGCTCGATCAGATAGCTGCGGCCGCTGGCTTCGGTGATCTCGCTCTGCATGCTGAGGTGTTGCAGACTCGCCGAGGCGTCGCGCTGGGTGTAGGTCTGCGTGTCCATCACCGCGCGTGCGCCGATCGGCAGGCTCTCCGGCTGCAGCGGATTGATGCGGGTGGCAGCCTCTGCAGGCTGGTCGACACCGGGCAGCGTCAGTGAATAGCGCATGCGCTGCCCGGCACTGACGCTGGCTTCGATGTTCAACTTGCCGTCGCCGAGCTTGGTCTGCAGGCTTTGCTGCTGGCCGGTGCGCGCGTCGGCCTCGAGGTTGAAGGTGGTGGTCTTGGCGTCGGCATCGCTGAGCTTGCCCAGGCCTAGCGCGCTGCTGGTGCGCAGGCTGTTCTCGCCCAACGACTGGGTTTTACTGCCGTTGCTCTGCTCGCTGGTCTGCGAATACTTGACCGACCCATCTTCGGGGTTGAACTCCATGTCGCTGCTACCCACTTTTACCGAGTAGTCGCTGTTCTTGCTGCTGTAGATCGGGTCGAACGCGCGATCGTTCGCGTCGTCGATGAACTGCTTGTTGGGGTCCAGGTTCTGCTGGTCCGGGCCGGTGGAGGCGTTGTTCATTGGATGCGTCCTGCATGCTGCGCCTGTGCAGCGGGCGCGCAGTATATCGCCGGCGTTTTGTACGTTTATCAAATGAATGTTATGCGGCGGCCAGTGTCTGGCTACCGCAGGCCGCTGGGTAGATGGGGCGTCAGCGCATTGCAGCAGGCGCAGGTGCGTTGGCGGGGGCAGCGGGCGCAGTCGCCTGCCAGCCACACAGCTGCCCTTGATTCTGCTGCTTCAACCACGCGTTCATCGGTGCGAAATACTCCAGCATCGGGCCGGCATCCAGGCGGTCGTTGCCGGTGAGTTCCTTCAGCGTGGTCTGCCACGGTTGGCTGGAGCCACGCTGCAACATCGACCAGAATTTCTGCCCGGCGTCCTTGTTGCCGTAAAAGCTGCATTCGTACAGCGGGCCTTGATGGCCGGCGGCTTCGCACAGGCCCTTGTAGAACTGGAACTGCAGAATGTGCGCAAGAAAATAACGGGTGTACGGCGTATTGCCTGGCACATGGTATTTGGCGCCGGCGTCGAAGAACTCTTCGCCGCGCGCGCTTGCCGGCGCGACGCCCTGGTACTTGGCCTTGAGTTCCCACCAGGCCTGGTTGTAATGCTCTGGCGTGATCGAGCCATCGAACACGCCCCAGCGCCAGCGGTCGATCATCAAGCCGAACGGCAGGAAGGCGACCTTGCTCAGCGCCATGCGCATCTGCGAATTGATCAGCGCCTCGCGGCCGGTTTGCTGTTCGCCCACCATGCCGATCGACTGCAGATACTTGGGCGTCATCGCCAGCACGATGGTGTCGCCGATCGCTTCGTGAAAACCATCGTTGGCGCCATTCTGGAATAGCGGCGGTAGCGGGTTATAGGCCAGGTCGTAATAGAGGTGGCCCAACTCGTGATAGATGGTGGTGAAGTCTTCTTCGGTCGGGTTGATGCACATCTTGGTACGCACGTCCGCGCCGATGTTCTGGTTCGCCTCGCCGCCCATGTTCATATCCCACGCGCTGGCGTGACAGACCACGTCGCGATCCAGCGGTTTGATGAATTGCGAGCGTTGCCAGTAGGTGTCGGGTAGTTTGGGCATGCCGAGCGAGGTGTAGAACTCCTGCGCACGTTCGGTCATCTGTTTTGCAGTGCGCAGTTGCGCTTCGCGCTCGGCCTGGAAGCGCGCACCGCTACCGCCTTCGCCGGTATTGGCCACGTCGCGTGCCAGTACTGCGCTCAGATTGCCCTGGTACTGTTTTTCCAGCGCAGCGGTGATGTCCAGATCGCCAGCGCCCGGATACGGCTGCAGCAGATCCCACAGGTTGCTCCAGTCCTGCTGCCACATGTTGCCCATCAGATGCGCGGGCAACATGCCGCCGGCGATCTCGCCCTTGTCCTTGCCATACTGCGTATTGAGCTTGCCGCGTGCGTAGCATTGCAGTTGCGCGTACAGCGGTTTGACCTGCTCCCACAGACGGTCGGTTTCGCTGGCCAGCTGCGCCGGCGGCATGTCGTAACCGCTGCGCCACAGCACACCGACATCGGCAAAACCGAGCCCGCGTGCGCCTTCATTAGCGAGCTCGACAAACCGCTGGTAATCCTTGCGCATAGGTTGCGCGGTGGCGTGCCAACCTTGCCAGGCGTCCAGTTGTTCGTTGTAGTCGCGGCTGCGCGCCAGCACCTGTTCCAGTTCGCCCAGCTGGCGGCAGCGGCGCTGTTCGCCCTCGCCGAGGCAGTAACGCGCCGCGCCGTAATCGCCTTCCATCTTGGCGGCGATCTGGGTCAGTTCGGCCAGCTTTGTCGGATCGCGGGGGGCGGGCAGGGCGCTCATCAATTTCAGCAGTTGCAACGCACGCGCGCTGTCGGCCGACATCGGCAGGCCGGCGTATTGCTTGGATTGTTCGATCCAGCGATCCAGCTGCGCCAGCTGGCGCTCGTTGGCCTTGGCCGCCAGCAACTGCGAGTCGCCGTTGATGTAGGTCGACGACAGCCACTGCGCTGCGGTGAGCTCCGGATATGCGGCTTTGTATTCGGCGCTGATGCGCGCAACGAACTGGTCGGCGCTTTCAGCAGGCGCGGCCTTGGTGGCGGCGGGTTTGGCCGGCGGGGCCGCATCCTGGCGGCAGGCCGACAACGACAGGGTGCCGGCAGCGACAGTCAATGCCAGCAAAAGCAAACGAAGATTCACGGATGGTCCTTGCGGTGAAGTCCGACGAAGGCTAGAGCGCGCCGCGACTCAGGGCAAGCGGTGTCGCCGTGCATGCGATGCGGATAGCTGCCAATCCATGTGTGGCTAGTGGAGCAGCCAACAAAACTACTGGCTCACTGCCAGGCGGGCGCGGCCTGTGTTCGGTGCGGGATGTATCACGCTGGCCTTGCGACTCTGAGCGGGTCGTCCATACGTACCTGCTCATTGCGCGCGACGTTTTGTCAGCTACTTATCAACTACTGATAAGACAGTGAGATATGGGTTGTCTCGGAGTGCTTGGATAATTTGGACAGGTCACTTGTGGAGCGAAGATCTGCTGGTTTGCTGCAGGGCCCTTGCCCGCCCACCATCGCGGGACACGCCGCAAGTACGTCCATGTAGGCTCTTACGCGGCATCCATGCCGCGTAAGGTCCCGCGACGGTGGGCGGGCAAGGACCAGTGGAGATGGTCGGTGTGCATGGTTGCAAGAAGTGCATGATGTGCATTGTTCCGATAACGCCGCGGCCGATCATCGTCCCGATGCACCCCGAGCAACAAGCAGCTTTTCACACGACCACCGACGAACTCTCTGGTGCGGTGTCCTCGCCGCTTGCGGGACCGTGTGGCGGCATGGATGCCGCCACCGAGCCTACAGGGAGGTACTTGCGGCGTGTCCCGCGAGCGGCGAGGGCACCGCGCCCTCGACTAATTGCTCTGGGCTCTGGACTCGTCCATCCGTACGCGAACAAACACGGCAGGCGTGATCTTCTCACCGGTTCCGGGAAATATCCAAACTGCGTTCATCCCGCGCATTGTGCAAACAGATCGCGCTCGCGTTCGTAGACACTGGTCTTGACCTGCATCAGACCCAGGATCGAGGGGAACAAGGCATCGTGATCGGTGTACTGACCGGCGCGGTGACGCAGGCAGGTTTCATCCAGGCCGCGATCGCGCGCGAACTCCGGCGAGAACCACATCACCATCGGCACGTGGGTCTGCTCCTTGGGCGCGATCGCATACGGCACGCCATGCAGATACAGCCCTTTTTCGCCGAGTGATTCGCCGTGATCGGAGACGTAGATCATCGCGGTGTCGTAGTCCTGCAAACCGCGCAGCGTGTGGATGGCCTGATTGAGAAAATGGTCGGTATAGCCGATGGAATTGTCGTAGGCATTGACGATGTCCTGGCGGCTGCAGCTGCCCAGATCGGCGGTTTTACACACTGGTTTGAAGCGTTCGAAATGCGCCGGGTAGCGTTCGAAGTAACTCGGTCCATGGCTGCCCAGTTGATGCAGCACCACGACGCGATCGCCTGGCTTGGCACGCACCTGTGCAGCCAGGTCGCTGAGCAGAATCTCGTCCATGCAGCGGCCGTCGGCACATAATCCCGGTGTGGTGGCATCGTCCAGCTTCTGAAGCTCCAGGCCATCGCACACGCCCTTGCAGCCAGACTGGTTGTCGCGCCACAGTGTGGAAATGCCGGCGTGATCGAGTACATGCAGCAGCGACTGATGGCCTCGGATCATGTCTTCGTTGTAATCGCGCCGGCCAAACGGCGAGAACATGCAGGGCACCGAGACTTCGGTGCTGGTGCCGCACGAATGCATGTCCGGGAAGTTGATCACCCCGGCCTGCGCCAGCTCCGGCGTGGTCTGGCGTGCGTAACCATTAAGGCCCCAGTTCTGCGCACGCGCGGTCTCGCCCAGGACCACCAGCAGCAAGCGTGGGCGGCTGCCGGCAGCACGTGGCGTGGCCATTGCATCGTGTTCGATCGGTTGCTTGGGCGCGTGCTTGATCGGTGAATCGGATTTGAGGTTCTGTCGCAACGCCACGATGTAATTGATCGGCGTGGCCAGGTAACGCACCTCGCGGTGATTGCGCATCAACGCGGAAATATCCTGGAACGACAGCATGGTGCCCGCCGCGCCCACCACTGCCACTAGCAGCAGAAAGCCGGCGCGAATCGCCAGCGACTTGCCGGTGCTGCGTGCGCGCAACCGGGTGCGCCACAACAGCGTTGTGGGGATCAGGAAGTAGCACACCAGCGGCAGGATCAAGCCAGGGGTGAGCAGCTCGCGCGATTCCTTGTGGTCGGTATGCAGCACGTTGCGCAGCATGTCCGCATCCAGATAGACGTTGTAGCTGTCCATGTAATGCGCAGCCAATGCGGTGGTGAACAGCAGCACCGTCAGTAGCGGTTTCGCATTCCAGCGCCAGACCAGCAAGCCCAACAGCAGGGCATGCACGGCCAGCAACAACGCCATCAACGAGATGGCAAATCCAATGCTGCCTGGATGCGTCGCCATCGCCGTGCGCCAGAACAACTGGTTGCACACCAGGGCGAAAAACAGGCTCGACAGCAGGACCAGTGTCTCGGTCGATACGGTCGGCCGGGTACTCAAGGTCAGCGCACGCGGGCGCGCTTGCCCTTGCGGCTCCGGTAGCCAGGTACTCATGCTGCATCCCCCGATTGCAACATCAAACCACGCGCGCGATGCGGCCGAGCCAGCATCACGCAGTAAAGTGCCAGTGCGCTCACCCAACACACCGCCAACGACCATAGGTCGTGCGAGAGAAAATGCGCGCCGCGCAGTTGTTGTGCAATACCGAAAATGAGACCTGCCGCTAGACCTGCGAACAAGCCTGTAAAGCGCCATGCAGGACATAGAGACAGCGCACAAAAATACAGGGCCACCCACGCATAACCGGCGCTTGCATGGCCGGCGGGAAAACACCCGGACGCAGCAATGCCATGGCGTGATTCAAATAAACCGATCATTGCCTGCGTACCGCCATAGCGGCTCAGATCCCAGGGGCAATCCATCGCTGTCCATGATTTAAGGAGCGACACCAGCGAGGTCGACAGTGCGATCGATGCAGCGAGATACGTCAGTGGCCAACGCAATGCACGCCTGCGTGGAGTAAACCAAGCGGCCACAGCCAGCAGTAACACGCAGACTCCTGCAGTTGTGCTCAACCATTTGCCGGCGCGATGCATAACGCCGCTGGTAAACCAATGCTCCTTGAGCAGCCATTGCCCGCCTTCCAGGCGATACAGCACATCGGCAATCCACTGGTCGCCACCGGCGCCCATCAGCAGTGCACTGAGCAACAGCACACCCGTCAGCGGCATCCATAGATGGCGAACAAAAAAACGCGCCCGCACATCAGGGGCGATGCGCACCAGAACTGGCGCATGGACGGGAAGCGTGCTCATCGGAATGTCGGTCTGTGTCATTGCCCGGCATCTTCGAAACCCGGATGTCGGAGAGCGGTCGGACCGGAGTTGCCCAGCCGTTAATCGACACCGAGCATTCAGTCTGTATCGCCATCGCTACCGGTTTGTTCGGTGTCGGACGCAGTGGCGATGCAACCGGCGTGCCACGCGGTGCCCGGCACCAGTTGCCATTGATTGCGATTGGATTCGCCGATATCGATGCGTTGCCCCGGAGCGATACACGCCGGTACAGCCTGCTTGAGCACGAATAACCAACGTTTCTCCGGCGCGTGTGCAAGCCACGGACCGGCCTTGTCCCATTGCTGTTGCCAAGATGCCTTGAAACCGAAGTCGGTCACCGCCCGATCCGCCTGCAGCATGTTCTGCTCGCGCCAGGCCAGCATGCCGAGCTCGGCATCCGGGCCGATGCGTTGACCGACACGCTGCATCAATCGCGCGGCCGAGCTATAGGGATCCAATGCCGGCATCAAACCCAGGCCGTATACGATCCACAGCGCTGCGGTCACCACCACCACCGCAGTGCCGGCGCGTTTGCCGCGCCACCATGCGATCGCTGCAAGGCCGACCACGCCCAGGGCGATCAACCAGACACCCACCGACTGCATCGAGGCCAGATCCATTCCGCGCTTGAGCGCCGTGTTTTCCGCCCAATGCAGATGCAATGCGATCCCGACACCCAATGCCAGTGCGGCCACCGCAAGCAGCAGCACATAGCCGGTCAGCAACACGCGGATACCGCGCTTGCGCAGCAGCCCGGCCAATAGCGGTGCGGCGGCAATACACAACGCCGGCAGCATCGGAAAGATATACACCTCACGCTTTCCCGGGCTGGCGCTGAAGAACACCAGCACCAACACGCTCCAGGCAAGCAGCAGCACATAGCGCGGATCGCCGCGCCGTAGTCGTCGCCACCAGGCCGGCAGCAACCAGGGCAACAACAGGCAGCCAGGCAACCACAGCGTGGCGATCACCTGCAGGTAGTACCAGACCGGCTTTACGTGATGCCACGCGTGTGCGTAACGGGTGCCGGTCTGCTTGAACAACAACTCATGCGCGTACGCATGCAGCACCGGGTCGTTGCTCTGCAGGAGCGCGATGCAAAGCGGCCCCAGCCACACCGCAGTGCCGGCCAGAAACGCCGGCAGTACCAACAACCAGCTGCGCCCTGCCTGCGCACGCGCCGGCAACACACTCCAGTGCCTGCGCGGCAGCGCTATCCACGGCAGCAACAGCAGCAGTGGCAAAAAGCCCACGCCCTTGGTCACCGTCCCCACGCCGGCCGCGAACAACCCCAGCGTCCACGCGCGCCAGTCCGGCCCGCGCAGCAGATGCCGCAGCATTCCCCACAACGACAGCGTGGTCAGCGCCACCAGCACCATGTCGATCTGCGCGCGCTTGGCCATCAGGCCGAACTGCAGTACCGCAAACAACGCCAGCACCGCATGGCGCGCCACGCGCCGATTCCATAACCGCCGCGTCAGGTCCCAGGTCAGCCACAGCGTGGCCAGCGCCGCCAGCAGCGAAGGCAGCAAGAACGCGACGGGCCAGTGCGGCACCAGCTGATAACTGGCGGCCTGCAACCACATGAACACCGGTGGTTTTTCGGCATACAGCTCGCTACCGCGATGCGGCAACAGCCACTGACCGGTCTCGACCATGCTACGTGCGGCCAGCACAAAGCGCGGCTCGTCCGGCGGATTGGGCTGACGTAAGCCAAGGCCGGCCAGCAGGCTGACAACGATCAGCGCCAGCGCAACCAGCAGCATGCGTTGACGGGACACAGCGGCAGAGATGGCAGGCGACACGTGCACGCTCTGATGAAAGTGGCGGAACACTATCCGGCAAGCGGGTCGGAATTCTGTCGGAAGCACCGGTAACGGTTGCGTTTGGCCAGGCTCGGTTAGGATGCGCAAATCGCCCCTGCCGGGCCGCCCTGGAAACCTGCTCATGCGGCTGCTGGTCATCGAAGACAACCGCAACATGGTTGCCAATCTGTTCGAGTATTTCGAAGCGCGCGGGCACACCCTGGACGCTGCGCCGGACGGCGTCACCGGCCTGCACCTGGCCACTACCCAGCATTACGATGTGCTGGTGCTGGACTGGATGATGCCGCGCATGGACGGCCCGGAAGTGCTGCGCCGCCTGCGCGAGCAGCACCAGTCCGAGTTGCCGGTGATCATGCTCACCGCGCGCGACGAACTGCCCGACAAGATCGCCGGGTTCCGCGCCGGAGCCGACGACTATCTGACCAAGCCCTTCGCGCTGCCCGAACTGGAAGTGCGCATCGAGGCCTTGCTGGCGCGTGCGCATGGCCGTCGTCGCGGCAAGCTGCTGCAGGTGGCCGACCTGCGGCTGGATCTGTCCACGCTGGAAGCCACCCGCGCCGGCCAGGCGCTGCATCTGTATCCGGCCTGCCGCAAGTTGCTGGAAGTGCTGATGCAGGCCAGCCCCGCCGCCGTCACCCGGCAGCGGCTGGAGCAATCGTTGTGGGCCGACGACCCACCCGACGGCGACATGCTGCGCTCGCATATCTACGAATTGCGCCGCAGCGTGGACGGCCCGTTTGCGCAGAAGTTGATCCACACCTTGCCGCGGCTCGGCTACCGGCTGGCGGTGCTGGATGGCACCAGCGCGCTTGCCACAGGCGAATCCATCGATGGCTAAGCAGCGACCGTTGGGCCGCCGCGTCCTGGTGTGGTTGTTCGGTTACACGTTGTTGATGACGCTGGCGGTGTTCGGCACCGCGCAGTATCTGCACGAGCGCGCCGAACACGGCGTCTGGCGCTCGCTGCTCAACTCCGAACTGGACAGCATTCTGGACCGCAGCGCCCAGGATCCGGGTTACCGCTGGCAGGATTCTGACACCTTGCGGCTGTACCGCGTCGATGACAGTGCGGCGTTGCCGCCGGTGCTGCGCACGTTGCATCCCGGCCTGCACGACGAGCTGGAAATCGCCGGCCGCCAGAGTGCGGTGATGGTGCGCGACACCGCGCAGGCCGGTCGCCTGGCGCTGGTGCTGGACATCACCGATTTCGAAGCGCTGGAAAAATTTCTCACCCGCTGGATGCTCGCCGCGGGCATCGCGCTGATCAGCGTCACCTTGGTGATGGGCACCTATGCGATGGCGCGGCTGGTGCGGCCGTTGGTCGAGCTGGCGCGCGATATCGGCGCGCTGCGCCCGGAGCGGCGCGCGCAACGTATCGCCGTGGGCCCACAGGGCAGTGCCGAGCTGTACGTCATCGCCGATGCGCTCAACGATTATCTCGAGCGCAACGGCCAGTTCGTGGAGCGCGAACGCGCCTTCATCGACAGCGCCAGCCACGAGTTGCGCACGCCGATCGCGGTGATCGGCAACGCCGCCGAACTGGCGCTGGAACAGCCCGGCACACCGCCTGCGGTGCGTCATCAGCTCGAGCGCATCGCGCACACCAGCGGTGCGGTGGAACAGCTGATCACCTTGTTGCTGGTGCTGGCCAAGGACCCCGGGCGGCTGAGCTGCGGCAACGACACGCTGCGCCTGGATCAGCTATTGCCGGAGATCGTCGCCGACCACGCGCATCTATGTGCCGACAAGGATCTGCAGGTGCTCATCGACCCATTGCCGCCGTGCAGCCTGACCGCGCCGGTAGCCATCGTGCAGACCGCCATCGGCAACCTGCTGCGCAACGCGATCGAGAACAGCGACCGCGGCATCATCCGCGTCTCGCTCTCTCCACCGGGCGTGGTGCGCATCGCCGACCCGGGCCATGGCATGACGCCGGAAGAAATCAGTGCCATCTATGCGCGGCTGGCACGCGGCAATGCACGCCAGGGCAACGGCATCGGGCTGGAGTTGATCGGGCGCCTATGCGAGCACCTGGGCTGGCATCTGCATCTGGATTCCAGCGCAGGGCAGGGCACGGTGGCGACGCTGGATCTGTCCGGCTCGACGATTGCGACCGGGCTACAGGGATAAATAGTCGCGATGCGCATTGCGCGCTCATCGCGCATCGCACCGCAGCCCTATCAAACGCACGCAGCACTTAACACCGGCAATAACCCGCGCTCGCTCAACCAGCGACGCGCGTTCTCCGCATCCTGCTCGAACCATGCACGCGTGGATCCCAGCCGGTACGTATAGCCCCAGGTATCCATGTCGGTCATCAGGCGCGCGCTGCCCACACCGGGCAACTGATCGGCCAGCAGGATCTGCAGATAACAGGTCGCGTCTTCTTCATCCACCGAATCGGTAGCATCGGTATGCACGGCGGCACGCTTTTCTGCCGGCAACACGATCAGATGCCCGGCCTCATGCAGTAGCGAATGCACCGGTGTGTCGTCGCGCACATACACATCGCAACCGATGATGCCGGCCTCCGGCTCGTCCCAGAAACTGCCCGGTATCGGCGCGCCCGCATCCACGCGATGCAGGCGCAGGCCATAACGTGCGAGCAGCGCGGCGGGTGCGTCCAGGCCGATATCGGCCACGCACATTACAGTGGCAGATTCGGATTCGGGGTCGAATGCGGAAGAAGAATCGATGGTCACGCCGGAGAGCTCGCGGTCGGGTCACACGTTAAAACGGCACCGTGCGAACACGGTGCCGTCCAGATGATGTGGAGTGGCTAGCAAAACGCAGCGAGCAGCCTGGCGGTGATCGCAGTCGTTCTGCCGGCCACTCTTACTTGTCGCCGTCTTCCGGCAACGCGACCGAAATATCCAGCACGTCGTGCTCGCCGTCCTTGACCAGATCAACCCGCACCGCATCGGCATCGATGTTGACGTACTTCTTGATCACTTCCAGCAATTCGCGCTGCAGCAGCGGCAGGTAGTCCGGACCTCCGCGATGGTTGCGCTCCTGCGCAATGATGATCTGCAGGCGGTTTTTGGCCGTCTCGGCGGTGTTCTTCTTGCTCTTGAGAAAATCGAGCAGGCCCATGCTTACCCTCCGAACAGCTTGCTGAAGAAGCCTTTCTTCTCCACGGATGTGAATCGCATCGGGCGGTCTTCGCCCATGATGCGGGCGACCGCGTCGTCGTACGCCATGCCGGCCGGCGACTCGGCATCCAGGATCACCGGCTCGCCCTTGTTGGAAGCGTTGAGCACATCGCCGGATTCGGGAATGATGCCGATGGCCTTGAGGCCGAGCACTTCTTCCACGTCGGTGATGCTGAGCATTTCGCCGCCTTCCACGCGGCCCGGGCTGTAGCGGGTCAGCAGGAGGAACGCAGGAACGGTCTTGCCTTCCTCGGCCTTGCGGGTCTTGGAATCGAGCAGGCCGATGATGCGGTCGGAGTCGCGCACCGAAGACACTTCCGGGTTGACCACCACCACAGCGCGGTCGGCAAAATACATCGCCAGGAACGCGCCTTTTTCGATGCCGGCCGGCGAATCGCAGACGATGTACTCGAAGCCGTCGGTAACCAGATCCTTGAGCACCTTCTCCACGCCTTCCTGGGTCAGCGCATCCTTGTCGCGGGTCTGCGAGGCAGCCAGCACGTACAGGTTGTCGAAGCGCTTGTCCTTGATCAGCGACTGCTTGAGCGTGGCCTCGCCATGCACGACGTTGACGAAGTCGTACACCACGCGCCGCTCGCAGCCCATGATCAGGTCCAGGTTGCGCAGACCGACGTCGAAGTCGATGACGGCGACCTTCTTGCCGCGCTTTGCCAGCCCGCAGGCCAGGCTTGCGCTGGTGGTGGTCTTGCCGACGCCGCCCTTGCCGGAGGTGACTACGATGATTTCAGCCAAAGGATTTCTCCGAAATATTTCAGTGGTTGGGCTGCGTCAGTCCAGCGCAGCGATCTTGATCTGATCCTGCTCCAGCCAGACCTGGACGGCCTTGCCACGCAGTTCCATGGGGACATCGTCCAGCACCTTGTAGTGGCCAGCGATGGCGACCAGTTCGGCGTGGAAATCGCGGCAGAAGATGCGCGCGTCGGTATTGCCTTGCGCACCGGCCAACGCGCGGCCACGCAGGGTACCGTAGATATGGATGCTGCCGTCGGCGATCACCTCGGCGCCGGCACCCACCGTACTGAGTACGGTCAGGTCGCAGTTCTCCGCATACAGCTGCTGTCCCGAACGCACTGCGTTGCGTTGCATGCGGCCAGGTGCCGGGCGCACGACAGGCGCGGCGGGTTCAGCGCGTGCAGGTGGCGGCGGCGGAGGCGGTGGGCTCGCCGCAGTGGATTCGTATTGCGCACGGAACTTGGCCAGCAGTGGCACGCCGAGCTGTTGCGACAGCAGATCGATCTCGCTGGTGCCGTAGGCCAATGCAACCGGCAGCACGCCGGCCGCGCGCAAGCCATCCAGCAGCGCCTTGGCGGTGGTCACGTCGGGCAATTGCGACAGCCCACCGAAATCCAGGATCACCGCCGCACGCCCGAACAACTTGGGCGCGCGGGTCACCCGTTCCTGCATCTCGCGCAGCAGGCGCGGCACATCCAGCGTGCGCACGCGCAGATTGGCGATGCCCACCTGGCCGATCTTCAGTTCGCCGGCTTGTTCAAAATCCACATTCACGCTAGCCACGCCTCAGCTCCCCGTCGATGCGTTGTCGGTGGCAGCGGCATGACGCGGCCGGCCGACCCACGGCAACTGCTCGGGCAACTTGCCGCCATAGGTCTCCTTGACCCAAGGATAGCTGCACATGTCTTTCATCAGCATGCTGGCGCGCACTTCCACATCGGCCATGGTGTTCTGGCCGACCTCGCGGAAGCCGAAGCTGCCATGGAACAACAACGCCGCATCGGCGCCATGGTCCAGGAACACCTCGCAGGCCAGTTGCGGGTAGCGCAACTCGGTGTAGCTCTGCACATCGGCATAGAACGCACGCCCGACGCCACCACCGCGACGGCGGCTGGCGACCACGATGCGGTCGATGTAGAAAAATTCCGGATGACGGTCCCGGAACCAGGCGAAATTGCTGCTGTCATGCGCACTGCCGCTACCGAACCCGACCAGAAACCCGGCCAGGTTGCCGTCGCGCTCGGCGACGCGAAAATATTCGGCCTGCTCGTAGAAGCGCTGCAGCTTGTTTGGATCCAGCGGCAGGATTGCCAGTCCGGCATTGTTGTTCAGGGCCAGGACGGAATCGAGCTCGTGCTCGCGCACGTCGCGGATAACGATCGACATTGGGACTCCGTGGGGTAACGCTCTCGACCCGAAATCGGATCTGCGTCGGATTATTACATGCGTGGCCTGAAGCGGCGACCCGGCATGCGCGCTCCGCAGGGCATGCGGACGAGGAGGCGGCAGCGGCACGCCGATGTCGGAGTGCAACTTGTTGCCAACGCGCCGATGCATGACTTCCGGCAAGAGGGCAGGGCCGCGCGTTACGCCTAAGATGCGTACATGTTGGGATACCTCAGTCATACGCGCGTCCTGCGCTTCGCCGGCCTGTTCACCTGGGCGATGATCGCCATGCCGTTGGTGTACACCTACTGGCCGGTTGCCGAAGAGGGCGACCACCGCAGCGTGGCCGAAGCCCTGCTGATGTCGGGGTTCTTCGTCGGCTTCGGCGCCAGCTACTTCTGGTTGACCCGCGGGTTGAACAGCGGCGGCCACGCGCATTGGTACGACCGGCTGATTCTGCTGCTGCTCACCATCTTCGCGCTGGCGGTCAGCTATCTGAGCGGAACCGGGCTGGGCAGCATTCTGATGATGGTGGCGGCCGGGGTGATCCCCTGGCTGCTGCCGCTGCGCATCGGCGTGGCCTGGCTGGTGCTCAGCCAGCTGGCGGTGCTGCCGGTGTTCTATTACCTGCGCCCGGACTTCACCCTGTTCGCCGCATTGATGCAGTCGCTGCTGTACGGCGGCTTTTCAATGTTCATCTTCGTGACCAGCCTGGTCGCGCGCCAGCAGACCGATGCGCGCGAAGAACAGCGCCGGCTCAATGCCGAACTGCGCGCCACCCGCGCGCTGCTGGCCGAAAGCGCCCGCATCAACGAGCGCACCCGCATCTCGCGCGAGCTGCACGACCTGCTCGGTCACCACCTCACCGCGCTGAGCCTGAACCTGGAAGTGGCCGGCCACATCACCGAGGGCCAGGCCCAGGAACACGTGCGCCAGGCGCACACGCTGGCCAAGCTGCTGCTCACCGACGTGCGCGAAGCGGTCAGCCACCTGCGCGACAGCGGCGCCATCGATCTGGAAGCGGCCTTGCGCCCGCTGGTGACCCAGGTGCCCTCGCTGGACATCCATCTGGACATCGCCCAGCCACTGACCCTGGACGACCCCGAGCGCGCCCACGTGCTGCTGCGCTGTACCCAGGAAATCATCACCAATGCGGTGCGCCATGCCGGTGCGCGCAACCTGTGGATCCAGGTGCGCCGCGATGCCGACAGCGTGCTGATCGACGCCCGCGACGACGGCCACGGTGCCGACACCGTGGCGCCCGGCAACGGGCTGCGCGGCATGCGCGAACGCCTGAACCAGTATGGTGGCCAGCTCGAGATTCAAACCCGGCGGGGTGACGGCTTCGGCCTGCGCATCTCCGTTCCAGGCGCGCCGGCACTGATGCCTGCGGCCGTGACTCAAGGAGTGTTCTAGATGATCCGTGTGTGCCTGGTCGACGACCAAACCCTGGTACGCCAGGGCATCCGCTCGCTGCTGGCGCTGGACAACGGCATCGAAGTGGTCGCCGAGGCCTCCGATGGCAAGCAGGCGGTCGAGCAGATTCCGCAGATTCAGCCCGATGTGGTGCTGATGGACATGCGCATGCCGGTGATGTCCGGGCTGGAGGCGCTGCAGATGCTCTCGCGCAACGGCACGCTGCCGCCAACGATCATCCTGACCACCTTCGACGACGACCAACTAGTGCTGGCCGGGCTCAAGGCCGGCGCCAAGGGCTATCTGCTCAAGGATGTCTCGCTGGAACAACTGGTCGGCGCGATCCGCACCGTGGCCGGTGGCGGATCGCTGGTGCAGCCGGCGGTGACCCAGCGCCTGCTGTCGGGCCTGGAACACATGCGCAACGAGTTCGTCAGCCTGGACCGGCCCGACCCGCTGACCGACCGCGAGACCGAGATCCTGCGGCTGATGGCCAGCGGGTTTTCCAACAAGGAGATCGCCAATTCGCTGGGGGTGGCCGAGGGCACCATCAAGAATCACGTCTCCAACATTCTGTCCAAGCTCGGCGTGCGCGATCGCACCCGCGCGGTATTGAAGGCCTTCGAGCTGCAGTTGGTCTGACGGCATCGCCGGGCGGCGCCCAATCCCCGTCTGCGCTGAGGGGATTGGGCGCGCGGCGCGTTTCACCCCGCAGGCGTGCCTGATTCACTGTGGTGCGATTCACCGTGGCGCGTTGCTGCGCATCTGCATGGGAACAGGCTGACGAGCAGGGCGAATGCGCCATGCCATCGCTGCATCACACACAGGCATCGCGCGATGTGCATGATAGCGGCGCGCAATCCGTCCAAACCCCTGCCTGGATTAGGATTGCGTCGCTGTGCAACGGCGTGTCTTGCGCTGGATGACACCGCAAGACCGCGCTACCCGTCGCACAACTGAACATCTTTCTCGAAGCCTGCTAGGATGGCGGCTTCGCTTCACTCAACCCGGCCGTGGGATCGGCCCCGGAGACCTCCTGAATGACCCGTATTATCGAGTTCCTGATCGCCTTGGGGATCGTGGCTGGCCTGTTTGTCGTAGTGGGCCTGGTGTTGCCCTCGGAGCGGCAGATGTCCGAGAGTGTTGAGACCAACCGCAGAATGACGATTGTTTACGACACCGTGAACAGCTTCCGTCGTTTCAAGGATTGGAACCCGCTCGTGCTGCGTGACCCCAAGCTCCAGCTGAAGCTGGCCGGCCCTGAAGAGGGCAAGGGTGCACGTATCGAGTACAGCTCCACCGAAGGTTACATCGGCAAGGGCAGCTGGGAGATCACCAACAGCGTCAAGAACGAGCGCGTTGAGATTTCGATCGACGATCCCACCAAGGGCTACGACAAGGTCACCAATTTCACCCTGGTGCCGACCGGCAAGAACAACAAGAACGTCAAGATCACGCAGGACTACAGCGTCAAGTACGGCTGGAACCTGTTCGGTCGTTATGCCGGCTTGTATGTCAGCCGCCACGTGGGTGACGACCTGAAACTGGGTCTGTCGCGTCTGGCGACCGCACTGGCCACCGTTCCCAATTTCGACTACCGCGCCGAGCTGGATGGCAAGCCGGTGTTGAGCGATCTCAAGATCGTCGATGTGCCGGCCGAGGACCTGTTGGTCGTCACCGCAGGCAACATCGATCGTGACAACGAGACGATCAAGAAGTCGATCAAGGACAACCAGGAGTGGATCAAGCGGGTGATGGATTCCAACGGCCTTGAGGCTGCGGGTCCGGTGCGCATCGTCACCACCGACTTCGCGTCCGACAAGTACGCCTTCGACGTCGTGCAGCCGGTGCGCAAGCGTGCCGGTGCGGCTCCCAAGCCGGATGCGGCCAAGGACGCTGCCAAGAAGGACGACGCCGCTGCCGCTGCTCCGGTCGATGCAACGCCGGTCGCCGCCACTGGCGAAGAGCTGAAGGTCAATATCCCGACCGAAGCACCGGTGAAGTACGAGCGCACCAAGGCGCATCGCTCTGCCTATGCAACCTACGCAGGCCACATGGCCGGTCTGGATGCAGTGCGTAGCTCACTGCGTGCCTGGTCTGCCACCAACGGCAACGACGTGACCGAGCGTCCGTACGAGTCGTGGAAGGCAGGCGTGGACAAGTCGTTTACGCCGGAAGGTGTCTACGATGTTTACTGGGCAATCAAGTAATCGTTTCACCACGATGAGTTGATCCAGACGAAAACGCGCCGCAGCCTTGCGGCGCGTTTTTTTTTGCGCCACGGCGCTGCAATGGAGCCTGCCCTCATGTCCCTGCTCGAACGTCGTAAGAAACATCCCTCGCTGCTGGCGTTCTGCGGCGCGTTGCTGGCCGCCATCGCGGTGGGGTTGTCGGCCTATGCCTCGCATGGCGTGGCCGATGTAGTGCTGCAATCGCGGCTGCAACTGGCATCGCTGTACGCATTCGGGCATGGCGCCGTTCTGGCCGTGCTCGGCACCACTGAAACACGCGCGCTGGGTCGGATCGGTCTGTATCTGCTGTTGATCGGCACGCTGCTGTTTGCCGGTAGCCTGGTCGGCGGCGCGCTGCTGCAGTGGCCCACCAGCCTGGCGCCGGTTGGCGGGGTCAGCCTGATGCTGGGCTGGGTGGTGCTGGCGGTCGGCGCGTTGAGGCGTTGAGCATGCCGCGCCATGCCCGCGGATTCGACGTGGAAGCTGCGTTCGCACACTTGACCCGGCGCGACCGCGCGTTGGGTGCGTGGATGAAGCGCATTGGCCCGATCGCGCCACAGCCGGGTTGGCGCAAGCCGTTCGATCCGGTGGATGCATTGGCGCGCGCGATCCTGTTCCAGCAACTCAGCGGCAAGGCGGCCTCCACGATCGTGGCGCGGGTGGAAGTGGCGATCGGTGCGCAGCGGTTGCATGCGGATACGCTCGCTCGTATCGACGATGCGGCATTGCGCGCCTGCGGCGTGTCCGGCAACAAGGCGCTGGCATTGCGCGATCTGGCGCGGCGCGAACTGGAAGGCGAGATTCCCTCGTTACGCAAGCTCGCTTTCATGGACGACGAAGCGATTGTCCAGGCGCTGATACCGGTGCGTGGCATCGGCCGCTGGACGGTGGAAATGATGCTGATGTTTCGCCTGGGTCGCCCGGATCTGCTGCCGATCGACGACCTGGGCGTGCGCAAAGGCGCGCAGCGCGTGGACAAGCAGGAGCAGATGCCGACACCGAAGGAACTGGCCGCACGCGGCGAACGCTGGGGCCCGTATCGCAGCTACGCCGCGTTCTATCTGTGGAAGATCGCCGACTTCAGCGTGGCGACCAAGGTGCCGACGCCGCGCTCGCAGGAGTAGCTCGCGCGCAAGGGTGGTAGACAAGCTGGGTGGTCGTGTCGCGCTGCGTCGCGTAAGGCATGACGCGCGGCCGGCTTACGTTGCCGACCAACGCCAGTGCCACGGCTCGTAGACGATGCCATGCGGGT
Organism: Xanthomonas sp. NCPPB 2933; assembly: GCF_056725225.1. Classification (NCBI taxonomy): domain Bacteria; kingdom Pseudomonadati; phylum Pseudomonadota; class Gammaproteobacteria; order Lysobacterales; family Lysobacteraceae; genus Xanthomonas; species Xanthomonas sp. NCPPB 2933. The sequence continues at coordinate 3,936,108 of NZ_CM161518.1, read as the reverse complement.
TGTCGCGCGGATAACTCAGGCGAAAGCCGAACTGCGCGGCATGCGTACGCAACCACGCGAATGCCGGCGTCGCTTCGAAGGCGTCTTCGGCCGGCGGCTCGCCTGGCGTGCCGATATCCAGTGCATCGCCGCTGTGGTGTTCGCTGAAGCCTGGCGCTGCGTTGACGGCCAGAATCTGGGCAAGCGTGAGGCCGCGCGCGAACTTGCGTTCGAAGATGCCCAGTTGATAGTCGTGGCTGCGATAGCCCGAGATCGCATCGAGCAGGATGCCCGCGCGTGCCGCATCGATGCGCATGCGGTGCCAGGCGCGGGCCGCGCCGTGGCTGAGCCAGAGCGGCCGACCGAAGCGGTCGCGGCCGGCATGCTGCAGCACGGACGGTTCGGCGATCAGCATCAGGCCGGTCTGGCTGACGTAATCGTCTTGGGCAATGCCCAGCTGCGCCAGACGGCGTTGCAGGCCGTCGATCGGGAGCGTGGTGGCGCGGGGCGGCAGGCGGGGCGTGCCGGCATCCAGCTGATCCAGCGCTTCATCCAGGCCGGGCTCGTTTGCCAGCCGCGGCACCAGCGGCATCAGCCCTTGCGCCAGTTGCGCAGCCAGATAGCGCCCATCGCGCTTGCGCCTCAGCAGCCAGTCGGCCTGCGCCAGCACACGCGCGTCGGCATTGCTGCGCGCCTGCAAAAGGGCGGCTGGCACCAGTTCGATAGAGCGGGTATTGAGCAGCAGGGTCGGCAAGGGACGTATCGGCATCGGCACAGGGTAGGCCGAAGTGGCCAGCGCGGCCAGCGAAGGCAAATCCTGGTCCAGCGGCGGGTAGCCGTGGCTGCGAGAGCTCGGCGACCACCGCCGCCACGTCCGTCATCAACGCAGCGCACAAGCGACCACTGCGCGCCAGCTGCCGAGGCGCGCTGGCGCGCCGAGGTCAGAGTTCCTTCTTGAACACCAGCAGCGCCGTGCCAAGCGGCATATGCATGAGGATGTTGACCAGCTCCCAGCCGAGGTTGCCCTGCTTGACCAGTTCGGCCTGGATGTCCTCGCTCTTGATCGTGCCGATAAACGACGGCTTCAACTCGATGGTCAGATAGTTCCAGCGTTTGCTCATGCTTGCGGTTCCTTGTCGTCGCGCGGCTTCGGCAGCCGGCCGGCCTTGCGCAGCGCATCGCGCAACACGTATTCGATCTGTGCATTGAGGCTGCGCAGTTCGTCGTCTGACCAGCGCTGCACGGCGGCCAGGACGTCGGCGTTGATGCGCAGCGGATAGGCCTTCTTTTCGTTCACTCGCGCTCCCCGCGGCCGCTGTGGCGGCGCAGGTGCATCACCATCGAGACGATCAACACGTTCACGCCGACGAGCATGCCGATCACCACCGCGTAGATACCGGCGCGGTTGTCGCCGGCCCAGTACAGACACGCGGCACCGATCAGGATCACCAGGCCGATCAGCGCCCAGCGCAGTCCCAGGCCACGCGCGCGGTCGTCCTCGTCCGCCCCGATGGAGGCGGCGATCGCCAGCGCGGGCAAGCCGGAGAGCGCGACCACCAACGGCACCATGACATTCATCGCATCACCTCAATACAGCGAGCCGGCGTTGACCACCGGTTGGGTGCCACGATCAGAACACAACACCGTGAGCAGGTTGCTGACCATGTGCGCCTTGCGCTCTTCGTCCAGCTGCACCACACCATTTTTCTGCAGTTCGGACAGCGCCATTTCGACCATGCCCACCGCACCGGCGACGATGCGCGTGCGTGCGGCGATCACCGCATTGGCCTGCTGCCGCTGCAGCATGGCCTGGGCGATTTCCGGCGCGTAGGCGAGGTGGCTGATACGCGCTTCGATCACATCCACACCGGCCTGGGTCAGGCGCTCGTCCAGATGGCGCTTGAGTTGCTCGCTGATTTCGGCCGGGTGGCTGCGCAGCGAGATCTGATCGTCTTCGTGCTGGTCGTAGGGGTAGCTGGTGGCCATCGCGCGCAGCGCCGCCTCGGACTGGATATGCACGAAGCTTTCGTAATCGTCCACGTTGTAGACCGCTTCGGATGCGTCCAGCACCTGCCACACGATCACGGCGGCAATCTCGATCGGGCTGCCATCCAGTTCGTTGACCTTGAGCCGGCCGCTTTCGAAGTTGCGCACGCGCTGGCTGACGCGACGTTTTGCATAGAAGGGGTTGTTCCAGCGCAGCCCCGGATCCTTGACCGTGCCGACGTACTTGCCGAACAGGCTCAGCACTGCGGCCTGATTCGGCTCCAGCGTGTACAGGCCGGCCAGCATGAAGATGCCCACCGCCACCACCAGCAGCGAAGTGAGAAACCCGCCCGGCGTTGTGGTGGTGGCAGCCATCGAGGTGAGGATGAACCACGCCGCGCCTGCGAACGCCGCGCCGGCGGCGAGGATGACGGGAATGCCCGGCAGTGAGCTGATCGGCTTCTCTTTCATGAGTCAGGTGTCCTTGGGGAGTGGAAAAAAGATATCAAATTGATATCAGTCGACGCAAGGGCTCTGACCGGCGGTCTGGGTGACGGCCCGTTAGAATGGCGGCCCCTTCCGATCTGGACCGCGCTCATGACTACTCTCGGCACGCCGTTGTCGCCTTCCGCCACCCGCGTGTTGTTGCTGGGTTCGGGCGAGCTGGGCAAGGAAGTGGCGATCGAATTGCAGCGCTTCGGGGTGGAAGTGATCGCTGCCGACCGTTACGCCAATGCGCCGGCGATGCAGGTGGCGCATCGTTCGCACGTGCTGGACATGCTCGACCCGCAGGCACTGCGCGCGCTGATCGCCAAGGAGCAGCCGCATCTGATCGTGCCGGAGATCGAGGCCATCCATACCGAAACGCTGGTCGCGCTGGAGCGCGAGCAAGGGCAGAAGGTCATCCCGACTGCGCGCGCCGCACGCCTGACCATGGACCGCGAAGGCATCCGTCGTCTGGCGGCCGAAACCCTGGGCCTGCCGACCTCGCCGTATCGTTTCGTCGACACGGCTGCCGAGTATCGCGAGGCCATCGCCGCTGTCGGCCTGCCGTGCGTGGTCAAGCCGGTGATGTCGTCCTCGGGCAAGGGCCAGAGCACCTTGCGCAGCGAAGCGGACATCGATGCCGCGTGGGACTACGCGCAGACTGGCGGGCGTGCCGGTGCCGGCCGCTGCATCGTCGAAGGCTTCATCGACTTCGATTACGAGATCACCTTGTTGACCGTGCGGCATGCCGGCGGTACTTCGTTCTGCGATCCGATCGGGCATTGGCAGAAAGATGGCGACTACCGCGAGAGCTGGCAGCCGCAGCCGATGTCGCCGGCCGCGCTGCAGCGCTCGCAGCAGATCGCGCAGGCGATCACCGATGACCTTGGCGGCTGGGGGCTGTTCGGTGTGGAGTTGTTCGTCAAGGGCGACGAGGTGTGGTTCAGCGAAGTCTCGCCGCGCCCGCACGACACCGGCCTGGTCACGCTGGTATCGCAGGAATTAAGCGAATTCGCGCTGCACGCACGCGCCATTCTCGGCCTGCCGGTCGGTGCCGACAACGGTGGCGTGATTCGTCAGAACGGGCCATCGGCATCGTGTGCACTGCTCGCACACGGCCACGGCGTGCCGGCCTTCGATAACGTTGCCGATGCACTGCGCGACCCGGATATCGCACTCCGTTTGTTCGGCAAGCCGCGCGTAGATGGCCATCGCCGTGTCGGTGTCACGCTGGCGCGTGCCGACAGCATCGATGCTGCGCGTGAGAAGGCACGTGTGGCGGCTGAGGCGTTGGCGATCCGGCTGGACGCCTGAGGCGCAATGCGTGTCGGGGCGGGGCTGTAGCGGCAGCAAAGAACCGCTCCTGCTCTGGCGACTCGGGTGGGCGCTCTCGTCACCGACCGCGCTAGCCCGGCATTGACAACCGCCGACCGCATCCCGGCACGTCTTCAACTACTGCGGCACGAGCACCCTCGTGCTCCTGCCGCAGCTGCCGCTGTTCAACGGATCGTCCGCAGGAGAAGCCTGAGTCAGCTCAGAGCCATATGCTTCGAATCCCGAATCCCGAATCCCGAATCCCCAATCACGGCTTCTCAGCCACATCCACCCACACCGCATGATGGTCGCTGCCATCGGCTATCGCCGCTTCCGGCGTGCTGCTCGCGGGCCAGAAGATGCCGCTGCCGATCAGGGTGAACTGGCGCGATGGCAGCACGTAGTCCAGACGCATCGTGCCGGCCTGCGGGCCGAAGTCGCCGGTGACCTGCTGCGGGTCGCCGCTATGCGCGATACCTAGCGCGGCGTACTCGGCGGTTTTTTCCGGGCCGCCGTCGCTGTGCGGGGTGGGGTACTGCAAGACGCGCGGATGCGTGATCAGTGCGCGGATCGCATCGTGGCGGCCGGCGCCATCGACCGGGTCGTTATTGAGATCGCCCAGGATCACAAAGCGTGCGTCGGCCGGCAGACCACCGCAGCGGCCCTGGTCGTCGCATAGCCATGCGGCGTCTTTTGGGTTATCCAGATACTCGCGCCATAGCCGCAGTTCGTCGTGATTGCGGGCGGCGTTGCGCTTTTCGGCACCGTCGAACACCGGCGGTGTGGGATGTGACACCAGCGCGTGCACGACGCCCAGCGGCGTGCGCACCGGCACGTCCCAATGCGATTTGGACGACAGCCGCAGTTGCGCCCAGATCGCATCGCGATAAAACGATTTCTTGCTGGACGGATCGGTCGGGCGCAACGCACCCGGCAACGCGCTCCATTTCAGCAGCTGGAAACTGCGCACCGCCTGCGCATCGATCGGATAGCGCGACAGCACCAGCATGCCGTACTGGCCAGGGTGCAATCCATACCCCCAGGCATCGTTGCCGCGCGAGCGGCCATCGCCACCGACAGTGCCGTTGTTGTCCAGATCCAGCCCACTCGGCACGCCGGTATTCACTGGCGCCAGGTAGCGATACGGATAGCGCAGCGCTTCGCCGCCGCCTGGCTGGGCGACCTGCAGATAGCGCTGCTGGAACAGGTCGGCGGCGCGGTGCTCGGGGTCGAAATCGAACTCGTTGAGCAGCACCAGATCCGGGCGCACCCGCTGCAGCACCGCGGCGATCTTGCGCGCATGCGCGCTGTCGCCCTGCAGTTCGCGCACCAGGCCGCCGGCCTCGTCGGAATACAGCGAGGTGTTGTAGGTCGCGATGCGCAAGTGGGCGGGTTCAGGCGCGGCAGCGGAAGCGCGGGGCGCGGTATCGGAGGAGGGCGCGCGATGCGCGCAAGCAGCGCAGAGCATGGTCAGCGCAAGCAGCAGGATGGGTTTGATCATCGCGACATTCTCGCATGCGGGAGACGACAGGCCGATGTCGTCGTCCGGTGGTTCAACCCGCCGGTGCAGGGGCGGGAAGCCCGCGCCATTGACGGCCGTCGTAAGCTTCCAGCGCGCTGAAGTGGCGCTTGTAATTCATCTTCGCGTGGCCATCGATCCAGTAGCCCAGATACACATGCGCGCGCCGCTCGCGTTGCGCCCACTGGATCTGCTGCAGGATCGCGAAGGTGCCCAGACTGCGCGCGGCGGCATCCGGCGCGTAGAACGTATAGACCGCCGACAAGGCGTGCTCGGTGACATCGGTGACCGCAACGGCGAGCAATCGCCCCGGCGCGTGCGCCACCGCCGGTTCGCGTATCTCAAGAAAGCGCCCATGCGACCAGCCGCCGATCAGGAACTGGTCGAATTCGGTGGCGCCATGTTCGTCCATGCCGCCGCCGGGATGGCGGTGCTTGAGATACTGCCGGTACAACGCAAGTTGTTCGTCGGTGCGCTCGGCGGCGACCACGCGCACCACCAGGTCCTGGTTGCGCGCCAGGCAACGGCGCTGACTGCGATCGTGCCGGAACGCATCCACGGCAATGCGCACCGGCACGCAGGCGCGGCAACGTTCGCAATGCGGCCGGTAGACCAGATCGCCGGAACGCCGGAATCCCCACGCCAATGCCTGCGGATAAATTGCGCCCAGACGCGGATCGTGCGGGTCCAGCACCAGGTCGCGCGCACGCCGATCCGGCCAGTAGCCGCAGGCATGCTCGCCGGTCTGGAACAGGCGCAGGTCGTCGTGGGTGTCGGCGTGGATGGCCATGTACGCAGGATAGCGCCTGCGTGTCGCAACAACGGCGACTGTCCGCCGGATGAATACGACAGGTGGCCGCGTCAACGCGTGTGCCGATCGCTCGTTGATGTGGGTGTTGGTGGCAGCGCACGGTGGATCCGGATGCGCCACCCACGCGATGCGGCCCATGCAGGTGCCGCGTGTGGTTCTCACATCCCAGGAGTTTCTCATGACGTCTCGCAAACCGTTTCTCGCATTGGCCGTGCTGGCCGCCCTGTCCACCGGCGCGGTGTTCGCCGCTCCGCCTGCCGCTGGCGATGCGCCGCGTCCTGCCAAGCTCGACAAGAACGGCGATGGCGTGATCGACCGCAGCGAAGCGGCGGCCGATCCGAAGCTGGCTGCGCAGTTCGATACGCTGGACACCAACAAGGACGGCAAGCTGTCGCGCGATGAGCGTCCGCATCATCGGGGCCCGGGTCGTGATGGACGCGACGGGCGCGGCGACTGGCTGAGCAAGCTCGATACCAACAAGGACGGCCGCATCAGTAGCGAAGAAGCCAAGGCCGACCCGAAGTTCGCCGCGCGTTTCGATGAGATGGACGTCAACAAGGACGGCTTTGTCGATCGCGCGGACCGTGAGTTGCGCATGCAGCAGCATCGCGATGCGTGGTTTGCCAAGGCCGATACCGACAAGGACGGCAAGTTGAGCAAGGCCGAGTTCGATGCGGCCTCCAAGCAGCGTGGCGAGCACGGTCCGCGTGGTCCGGGCGAGCATGGCGAGCGTGGTGATCACGGCAAGCGTCCGATGCCGGCCAAGCCCGCTGCGGGCAACTGAGTTCTTCAAGTCGCCAGAGCGTTACCCGGTCGCAGTGCTACGACCGGGGCAGCACTGTCGTCATCTGCAACATGTAAACAGCAACACGTAACAAGGCGCCGATCGACCAACGGCCTCCCGCGCAAGCAGGAGGCCGTTTTTTTGTGGATAGCCTTCTAAGAGCGGCTTACAAAACTACTACGCTCACCGCATGGATGGATCACCTGTAGAGCGGCTGATCTGCGGCTTGGCTGCGGGGCCCTTGCCCGCCCACCATCGCGGGACACGCCGCAAGTACGTCCATGTAGGCTCTTATGCGGCATCCATGCCGCATAAGGTCCCGCGACGGTGGGCGGGCAAGGACCAGTCAAGAGTGTCGGTGTGCACGGTTGCAAGCCGCACGGCGGTCCGATGAGGTGCCGTCCGATCGGCGTCGTTCAAACCGAACAATGTCACTGCCATTCCCGACCTCACTCCACACGTCAACGACGGCGGGTGTGGCCAACACGTTACCGCCATCGATACATCGTTCGAGAGGTTCTGTTAGGCAGTCATCGCTTCAAAGCATTCCCCGCGACATGTAGTGATGTACGACCGGCAGAACCGCTGCGGCGGTGCTGACGAGCACTGCGGTCGGACTGAACAGGCAGCGGTACACCAACGGTGCCCGCACAGCGCCGCGTTTGCGCGCGTCGCGTGCCAGCATCGGCCGCATGACACGCGTCAGCACCACGATGGATTGGTAATTCACCACCAGCATGCCAGTGCATAGCGCCAGCAACGGTGCCCATGCGGTGACATCGAGCCTGTCCAGCAGCAGGGTGCTGCAGCACACCAGCGCAGCGGTCATGGTGCTCATGCGGATGAAGCGACGGATTGCTGCAACCTCGTCAGCGGTCTCGGCAAAGCGAAGCAAGTACCAACACGACCAGTACGTGCCAAGTGCTGCAACCAAGACGCTGCCTGCAGCAAACAACGCTGGCATGCCGAACCAGATGCTCAGTGCGCCCGCTGCACCGCCACCGCTGAGCGCAGAGCCGGTCAAACCACCCATGCCCAGCTTGCCCGCGCCACCGATGCCGCCCAACACAATGGCCGCGCTCGCGGTTCCCGGGGCTGCCAGCATCGTTGCCGAGGTCACCGCAGTGGCAAAGGCCACACTGGGTGCGCTGCCACGCGCGAACGCGCCGAACCGGCGCAGCAGCTCCTCGCGCACGCTGGCCCGTGCCCGCGACAGGCGCTTGCGCACGGCGGCATCGCTGAGGCCGAGCAGCGATGCCACCTGCTGCGAACTCTGGCCTTCTCGGTAATACAGCAGCAGCGTCTCGCGGCTTTCTTCGGGCAATGCGGAAATGATGTCGAGCGCGGCAATTTCTTCTTCCACCTGCAGCAGGTGCTCGGCGGGCGAGGGTGCGGGGTCGGCTGCCATCGAGATGGCGAGGTCGGCTGCTTCACCACTGAGCGCGCGATGACGGTTGGCGCGCAGCCAGTCGCGCGCCAGGTTGCGGGTGATCTGGCGCAGCCATGGCAGGAAGCTGGCCGGTTGGCTGAGTTGTGCCAACCGCTGCCAGGCGCGCAGAAAGGCCTCCTGGGCGATGTCTTCGCTGGCGGCGATATCGCGGGTGATCGCCAGCGCGATGGCGGTCACCGTGTTCTGGCAGGCACGCACGATGCGGCCATAGGCCTGCTGGCAGCCGGCCGCGGCATGCGGCAGTTCGCGTTGCAACATCAGGTCCAGCGTGTCGGTGTGCATCGGCGCAATCCATGTCCTGGTCCCAGCATGACGCATGGGAGCGGCAGATGTGACCGATGCGATGCCGGTTGATGCAGGTGCTGACGTCAGCCGCGCTCAGCGCGCCGGCTGGATCCGCACGCGCACTTCTTCATCCTCTGCCGCCGGTGGTGTCGCGTTGGCAGGCGCCGCTTGCTGCGATGCCGGTTGAGCCACCGGTGCAGGCGCGCTGCGATGGCGCAGCACCACGAACATTGCAACCGCGCCGATCACCAACAGCAGCACCAGACGGATACGCCAGGCCCAGCTGCGCGCGCTGGAACTTGAGCCATTTTCGCCTTCGCGGAAGGTGTATTCCACGTTCGGCAGGTCGCGGCGGGTGGTGTCGAGCAGGCGCGCGTCGCGCAGCAACTCGCGCGCGCGTGGCTGGTCGTCGGCATGCACGATCCACACGGTGGGATAGGTCTGTGCGTTGCTGTGTTCGAGATAGCTGAACTGGCCGGTGCGTTTGCTTTCATAGGAGCGGCCATTGCTCATGCGCACATCGATGCCGGCATCGCGCAACAGGTTGGCGACGCCTTCGGCGGTTTCGATACGTTGACTGCTGAAGATCTTGCGCATGCTTAAAGTGTGCCAGCGATTGCCGAACGCATCGCGCTGCGGGTGCGCGTGTTCGAGACATGGAAGAAGAGTGGCGTGGACGTCGGTCCACAACCGAAAAAGGCGGCAGCAGGCCTGTCTGCGCTCAGCGAAATCTGTTGTTTAGGCACGGGCACGGGCACGGCTAGTCCTTCGCCGGCACGGCAATTGCGCTGCCATCGGGCACCACGCGGATCAAGCCTTCCTGCGTGGTGCTGGCGACCAGCACGCCATCGCGGGTGAAAAACTGCCCGCGCGCCAGGCCGCGCGAGCCCTGCGCAGTAGGGCTGTCGAGCGAGTACAGCAGCCAGTCGTCGGTACGGAACGGGCGATGGAACCACAGCGCATGATCGAGCGAGGCCATCTGCACGTTCGGCGTGTAATAACTGATGCCGTGCGGAAACGTGGAGGTGCCCAGCAGCTGAAAATCCGAGGCATACGCCAGCAAGGCGCGATGCAGGCCGACATCGTCGCCGACCGGGTCGCTCAGGCGTAGCCACATCTGCTGGAACGGCGGGCGCTTGGGTGGTCTGAGTTCGTCGCGCGGAAAGACGTGGCGGAATTCGAACGGGCCGCCACGCGAGAGCCAGCGCTGCACCTTGGCCGGCAGTTTCGCCAGCACTTCCGGTGCCAGCGGCGCAGTGGGTTCGATGTCTTCCGGCGGCGGCACCACCGGCATCACCGACTGATGCTCGGCGCCGTCTTCGTGTTCCTGAAACGACGCTGCGCAGAAAAAGATCACCTTGCCATGCTGGATCGCGGTGACCCGTCGTACCGAGAAACTTCCGCCATCGCGGGTGCGATCGACGTCGTAGACGATCGGGTGATCGATATCCCCGGCGCGCAGAAAGTAGGCGTGCAACGAGTGGGCCTGGCGACCGTTTTCCACCGTGGCCTGCGCGGCGGCCAGCGCCTGCCCCAGCACCTGCCCACCGAACACGTACTTGGTGCCGATGTCGCGGCTTTGGCCGCGAAACAGGTTGTCTTCCAGACGCTCCAGCGACAGCAGGTTGATCAGTTCGGAGACGACGGGTTCGGCAGTGGCGGACAAAGGGCTGGCCTGGGCGTGCGACGGACCGCGATTATACCGGCCGCCCCGTCGCCACCATGCGCAAGGCGCGTGCTCAGGTCTTTTGCAGGCGCGCGACCAGGCCATGCAGCGCCGCCTGCGCATCCGGTGCGTACCAGCCGTCGATGAAACGCTCCAGCTGGATCAGCTCGGGTGCCAGCGCGGCGCGCAGATCGGCGCGGGCGATGGCGCGTGTGGTCAGCATGGGCTGGCGCGGCAGTCGCTGCAGATCCTGCAGCCAGGCAACCGCGCGCGCGGTGACCAGCTCGCCATCGGCCAGCTCGTCGACCAGGCCGATCGTGACCGCCTGTTCGGCCGGCAGCAGCTGGCCGGAGATCAGCAGGCGCTCGGCGCGGTGCGCACCGACCACGCGGCGCAACAGCCGCTGGATGCCTTCGGGCGCGGCCAGGCCCACCTGCACTTCGTTCAAGCCGATCGCATAGGGTTTGGCGGTGTCGGCACTGCGCGCCATCACCCGGTAGTCGCAGCACAGCGCCAACACGCAGCCGCCGGCCGGCGCATGCCCGCCGATGGCCGCTACCACCGGCACGCGGCTGTTGGCCAGCGCTTGCGCAGCGTCGAAGAAGGCCGTCCAGCTGGCCAGCAATGCAGCGCGGTCGGTGCCGTGCGCCAGCAGGTGCGGCACGTCCATGCCACCGGAAAAAATCCGCTCGCTGCCCGACAGCACGATGCCATCGGTCTCATCGCCGGCCTGCTGCACTGCAACGCTCAAGGCCTGGCACAGCGTGCTGTCCAGTGCATTGACCGGCGGGCGGGCCAGACGGATTTCGCGAAGACGGCCATGGTCTAAGATCTGGATGCTCATTCGGGGCTCCTGGAGGTCGGGTCATGATAGACGGCAGTCGAAGCAGGCAGCGCACGTACGCACGCGTGCTGCTCGGTGCGTTGTCGGTGTTGGCAAGTGCAGGCGCCTCGGCGCAGTGCCTGCCTGAATTCAAGGATGGCTGGGTCCGCATTCCACCGCCCGGGGGCATGGGCATGGCGGCGGGGTTCGGGCAATTCCATAACGGCTGCGCGCAGCCGCTGAAGGTCACCGCGGCCAAGAGCAGCGTGTTCGCCGATGTCTCCATTCACGAAACCACGCAAACCAACGGCGTCAGTCGCATGCGTGCGGTGCCCGAGTTGCCGCTGCCTGCCGGCAAGTCGGTGATGCTGGCGCCGGGCGGCCTGCATCTGATGCTGATGGAGGCGAGCGCGCCGCTGCAGGAGGGCGCGCAGGTGCCGGTGACCTTTACCTTGCAGGATGGTCGCGAGATCAAGACCACGCTGGAGGCGCGCAAGCGCGCGCCGGGTTCGTGATCGGGCAGAGCACAGGATGGCAGCACGGATGCTGCGGTGCTGGTGAGTCCATTTGCGCAACGCTACTGATCAGGCGCAATGCCTGATGTGGAAGCCATCCTGCTGCATCAGCTGCGTTTTCCTATCTCGGTAACGATGCTTGCTACATCACGCAGTAGCAAGCATGCCGTTGCTGAAGACGAAAACGGCGGCTCCCGAAAGAGCCGCCGCCAATTACCAACACCGAGAAAACGCAGCGAATGCGCTGATGAAACTCAGTTGCTGGCAGCGCGCACCGCATCCGGTAGCGACGCGCTTTTGCCAGTTTGCGTATCGATCCACACCACGACCACGTTGCCATCCGAATACAGCACGCTCTGGTCTTTCTGGTCGAGGATGCGATGGCCGATGGTGATGCTGCTGCTGCCCAGCCGCTCAACGAACAGTTCCACCAGGATGTCGTTCGGCCACACCAGCGGGCGCTTGTAGTTGACGTTGGTGGCCGCGACCACCGGCGCAATGCGATCGGTCATCGACACACCGTCCACGCCCAGCATCCAGCGCACACGCGCTTCTTCCAGATAGGAAATGTATTTGGCGTTGTTGACATGACCCATGCTGTCCATGTCGCGCCAGCGCACGCTGATCGGGATGCGTGCCAACACCTTGTGCTCTTCGCTCATCAGCTTGCCTTCTTCTTCGCAGTTTTCTTGGTGGCGGATTTGGCGACTTTCGCCACCTTTTCCGGTTTGATCTTGCGTGGCGGTCGCGCATCGGGCTTGTTGGCCATTGCCGCCGGGCGCGTCTCGCGCGCCTTCACCGACGGCAGCATCTTGGCCAGGAATTGCCCGGTGTAGGACGCCTTGTGTGCAGCCACCTCTTCCGGCGTGCCGGAGACCAGGATGCTGCCACCGCGGTGGCCGCCTTCCGGGCCCAGGTCCACGATCCAGTCGGCGGTCTTGATCACGTCCAGGTTGTGTTCGATCACCACCACCGTATTGCCCTCGTCGCGCAGCTTGTGCAGCACGCCGAGCAGCGCTTCGATGTCGTGGAAGTGCAGGCCGGTGGTCGGCTCGTCGAGGATGTACAAGGTGCGTCCGGTATCGCGACGCGATAGCTCCTTCGACAATTTCACGCGCTGCGCTTCACCGCCGGACAGCGTGGTCGCGCTCTGCCCCAGCTTGATGTAACTCAGGCCGACATCGACCAGCGTTTCCAGCTTGCGCGCGATCGACGGCACCGGCTCGAACAGGCGCAGCGCATCTTCCACGGTCATCTGCAACACGTCGCTGATGTTGTAGCCCTTGTAGCGGATCTCCAGCGTCTCGCGGTTGTAGCGCTTGCCGTGGCAGACATCGCAGGGCACATAGACGTCGGGCAGGAAGTGCATCTCCACCTTGATCAGGCCATCGCCCTGGCAGGCTTCGCAGCGCCCGCCACGCACATTGAAGCTGAAACGGCCCGGCGAATACCCGCGCGCGCGCGATTCCGGCACCTGTGCGAACAACTCGCGCAACGGCGTGAACATGCCGGTGTAGGTAGCCGGATTGGAGCGCGGCGTACGCCCGATCGGCGACTGGTCGATATCCACGACCTTGTCGAACAGATCGAGGTTCTCGACCTCGCGATGCGCGGCCACCGGATGCGAGGCGCCGTTGATCTCGTTGGCCGCTAGCGAAAACAGCGTGTCGTTGATCAGCGTGGACTTGCCCGAGCCGGAGACGCCGGTGATACAGGTCAGCAGGCCGGCCGGAATGTCCAGATCGACATTCTTCAGGTTGTTGCCGGTCGCCCCGCGCAGGTGCAGCATCATCTTCGGGTTGGGCTTGTGGCGCTGCTTGGGAATCTCGATGCGGCGCTTGCCCGACAGGTACTGACCGGTCAGCGAGCGCGGCGCATCCAGAATGTCCTGCAGCGTGCCTTGCGCGCAGATTTCGCCGCCGTGCACGCCGGCGCCGGGGCCGATATCCAGCACGTAATCGGCCAGGCGGATCGCGTCTTCGTCATGCTCGACCACGATCACCGTATTGCCCAGATCGCGCAGCCGCGTCAGCGTGCCGAGCAGGCGTTCGTTGTCGCGCTGATGCAGGCCGATCGAGGGCTCGTCCAGCACATACATCACACCGACCAGGCCGGCGCCGATCTGGCTGGCCAGACGAATGCGTTGCGCCTCGCCACCGGACAAGGTGTCAGCCTTGCGCTCCAGGGTCAGGTAATCCAGGCCCACATCGACCAGGAAGCCCAGCCGCTCGCCGATCTCCTTGACGATCTTGCTGGCAATCTCGCCGCGCCAACCCGGCAACGACAAGCCACGGAAAAAGCTCAGCGCCTCGTTGACCGGCAGCACCACCAACTCGGGCAGCGGGCGGTCGGCGACGAACACGTTGCGCGCGGCACGATTCAGACGCGTGCCGTTACACGCAGGGCAGGGCTGCTGGCTGACGTACTTGGTCAGCTCCTCGCGCACCGCCGGCGATTCGGTCTCGCGGTAGCGCCGTTCCAGGTTCGGCAAAATGCCTTCGAAACGGTGCTTGCGCGTGGTGCGCCCGCCCGCATCGGTGAAGTAGGTGAAGCTGATCACCTCATCGCCGCTGCCGAACAGCACTGCCTGGCGCACCTTGGCCGGCAGCGAGTTCCACACTGCGTCCACGTCGAACTTGTAGTGCTTGGCGAGCGAGGCGATCAGCTGGAAATAATAGGCATTGCGCCGATCCCAACCACGCACCGCACCGGCCGATAGCGACAGTTCCGGATGCACCACGACACGATCGGGGTCGAAGAATTCGGCCACGCCCAGGCCATCGCAACTCGGGCAGGCGCCCACCGGTGCGTTGAACGAAAACAGCCGCGGTTCCAGCTCGGGCAGCGAGTAATCGCAGACCGGGCAGCTGTACTTGGACGAGAATAGATGCGGCGCGGCGGCCGCATCGTCCAGCGACTGCACTGCGACCATGCCTTCGCCAAGCTTGAGCGCGGTCTCGAAACTTTCCGCCAGCCGCTGCTTGATGTCTTCGCGCGGACGAAAGCGGTCGATCACCGCTTCGATGGTGTGCTTCTGGCGCAGCGCCAAGGCCGGCACTGCATCGATCTCGTACAACTCGCCGTCCACGCGCACGCGCACGAAGCCCTGCGCACGCAGTTGCTCGAACACCTGCGCATGCTCGCCCTTGCGGTCGCGGATCACTGGCGCCAGCAGCATGTAGCGCTGCTCCTGGTCCTGGTTGAGCATGTGGTCGACCATCTGGCTGACCGTCTGCGCCTCCAGCGGGAAGCCGTGGTCCGGGCAGCGTGGCTGGCCGACGCGTGCGTACAGCAGACGCAGGTAGTCATAGATCTCGGTGATCGTGCCAACCGTGGAGCGCGGGTTGTGCGAGGTCGATTTTTGTTCGATCGAAATCGCCGGGGACAGACCTTCGATATGGTCCAGGTCCGGCTTTTCCATCACGCTGAGGAACTGGCGCGCATACGCCGACAGCGACTCGACGTAGCGGCGCTGGCCCTCCGCATAAATGGTGTCGAACGCCAACGACGACTTGCCCGAGCCGGACAGGCCGGTGATCACGATCAGTTTGTCGCGAGGCAGGTCGAGGTCGATGTTCTTGAGGTTGTGCGTCCGCGCGCCGCGGATGCGGATGAAATCCATCGCCATGGGGGATCCGATGTCGGGCCGGCGAACCGGCGGTGGTGCGAGCGTGCTCAGCAGGAATGAGTGGCAGTCGATCAGCCTACCCGCCGACCTAGGTGAGGGCAATTGCCCGAAATGCCAGTCTGACCGGAGCGCTGTGGCGGCCGGATGATGCGTTGCATGGAGCCGGATCGATGTCGCCTGCGGCAGGTCGACGTGCCGCCGATCGGAAACCGGCCGGCGCCCGGCTTGCGGGTTGACCCAAAACCCGATAGGCCAGTACAATCCCGCTCCTGTCTGCCCTAGGGCACGTCAGTGCGACCATAATAACTACAGAGGAAAACCTGGTCATGTACGCAGTTCTGGTAACCGGCGGTAAGCAATACCGCGTCGCGCAGGGCGAAACGCTCCGCGTGGAAAAGCTCGAAGTCGAAGCTGGCGACGAGATCAAGTTCGACACCGTCCTGATGTTGGGCGATAGCGATGGCATCAAGCTGGGCGATGCGCTGAAGGGCGCTTCGGTCACCGCAAAGGTTGTGGCCCATGGCCGCGCCGACAAGGTGCGCATCATCAAGTTCCGTCGCCGCAAGCACCACATGAAGCGTCAGGGACACCGTCAGTACTACACCGAAATCGAGATCACCGGCATTGCCGGTGGCGATAAGAAGTAAGGAGAACCAGTCATGGCACATAAAAAAGGCGTAGGTTCCTCGCGCAATGGTCGCGATTCCAACCCGAAGTACCTGGGTGTGAAGATCTTCGGTGGTCAGGCCATCGATGCCGGCAACATCATCGTGCGTCAGCGCGGCACCCAGTTCCACCCGGGTAGCGGCGTCGGCCTCGGCCGTGACCACACCCTGTTCGCCCTGGTGAACGGCAAGGTGGAGTTCTCGGTCAAGGGTGCGAAGAAGCGTCGTACCGTCAGCGTGGTTGTCGAGGCGTAATCGCCCGCTCCATGCAGGCCAGTCCGCCAGGCACCGATGCCTGACGGACGAGACGGAAAGCCCCGCTTTTGCGGGGTTTTTCGTTTGACGGCCGGGAGTGGGGATTCGGGAGTTGGGATTCGCAACGGCGGATTTCGATAGTCCCGATACCGTCGCTTCCTGCTGTTTCCGCGGCCGCCAAGCGGCGTCCTGCGGTGGTGTTACCAATCCCAAATTACGAATCCCAAATCTCATGAAGTTAGTCGACGAAGCGGAAATCCTGGTCAGTGCCGGCAATGGCGGCAATGGCTGTGTCGGCTTTCGCCGCGAGAAGTTCATCCCGCTCGGTGGGCCGGATGGTGGTGATGGCGGCAGTGGCGGCAGCGTGTGGATCGTGGCCGACGAGAACGTCAACACGCTGGTCGACTTCCGGCATGAGCGCACCTTCAAGGCGCAGCGCGGCGAGAATGGCATGGGCCGTCAGGCCTACGGCAAGGGCGGCGAAGACCGCATCATCGTGGTGCCGGTCGGCACCGTCGTGATGAATGTGCAGACCGATGAAATCATCGGCGACCTGACCCAGAACGGCGATCGTCTGCTGGTGGCCAAGGGCGGCAAGGGCGGCCTGGGCAACATGCATTTCAAGAGCTCGATCAATCGCGCCCCGCGCCAGTCCACCACCGGCGAAGAGGGCGAGGAGCGTCTGCTCAAGCTGGAGTTGAAGCTGCTGGCCGACGTCGGCCTGCTGGGCTTCCCCAATGCCGGCAAGAGCACGTTGATCCGAGCGGTGTCTTCGGCAACGCCGAAGGTGGCCGATTACCCGTTTACGACCCTGTATCCGAATCTGGGCGTGGTCAGTGTCGAGGCCTATCGCAGCTTCGTCATCGCCGACGTGCCGGGCCTGATCGAGGGCGCGGCCGATGGTGCGGGGCTAGGCACGCAGTTCCTGCGCCATCTGCAGCGCACGCGTTTGCTGCTGCACCTCGTAGACATCTCGCCCATGGAAGGTGGTGTGGATGGTGTGTCGCCGGCCGATCAGGTGCGCACCCTCGAGCGCGAGCTGGAGCGGCACGATCCGGAGTTGCTAGCCAAGCCGCGTTGGCTGGTGCTCAACAAGGCCGACTTGATGTTCGAGGACGAGGCGCGTACGGCGGCAGAGGCGATCGTGGCCGAACTTGGCTGGACCTCGCCGTGGTATCTGGTCTCGGCGTTGGGCCGCGATGGCACCTTCCCGATCATGAAGGACATCATGGCGTTCTTCGACCGTCAGCGTGAGGACGAGCTCGAGGCGCGCAATGCCGGCTGAGTGCATTCGCAGGCACACAAAAAACCCGGCCAAGGCCGGGTTTTTCTGTTCCACCGAAAGCCAGGCTTCCGGTAGTGCCGAAACCGATCGCTTACGCGGCCTTGATGGCCTTGATGCGAGCGGTCAGACGGCTCTTGTGACGCGCAGCCTTGTTCTTGTGAATCAGGCCACGGGCGCTGAAACGGTCGAGGATGGGCTGAGCAACGGCGAAAGCAGCTTCGGCGCCTGCAGCATCGTTGGCGTCAAGGGCCTTGATCACCTTCTTGACGGCGGTGCGCAGCATCGAACGCTGGCCCGTGTTGCGCTCATTGCGCACGACGGTCTGCTTGGCGCGCTTCTTGGCGGACTTGATATTGGCCACGGTGGTGGGTTCCTGAAAAATCGGTATGGTGGAAAAAGCAAGCGCGAAAGTATGATGGACCTAGTTATGTACGTCAAGTCAGATGTCAAGAGGGAGGCTGCGTGAGCAAGCCCGGTATGTTGAGAGGCCTGCTCTCGTTCAGCAGTATGACCATGGTGTCGCGGGTATTGGGGCTGGTGCGCGACCAGGTCATCACCACCACCTTCGGCACCAATGCGGTGACCGATGCGTTCTGGACGGCCTTCCGGGTCCCCAATTTCCTGCGTCGGCTATTTGCCGAAGGGTCCTTCGCCACCGCCTTCGTGCCGGTGTTCACCGAGGTCAAGGAAACCCTGCCGCATGCCGATCTGCGCGAACTGATGTCGCGCGTGGCCGGTACCCTAGGAGGAGTGCTGCTGCTGGTCACCGCACTGGCGCTGATCTTCGCGCCGCAGTTGGCCACGCTGTTCTCCAGCGGCGTGGACACCGACCCGGCCAAGCATGGCCTGCTGGTGGACCTGTTCCGTCTGACCTTCCCATTCCTGCTGTTCGTCTCGCTGACCGCGCTGGCTGGCGGGGCACTGAATAGCTTCCAGAAGTTCGCCATGCCGGCGCTGACCCCGGTGATCCTCAACCTGTGCATGATCGCCGGCGCCGTGTGGCTGGCGCCGAAGCTGGGCGGCACTCCGGAAAAGCAGATCCTCGCGCTGGGCTGGGCGGTGCTGGCGGCAGGCATGCTGCAGTTGCTGTTCCAGCTGCCTTCGCTGAAAGGCATCAACCTGCTGACCCTGCCGCGCTGGGGCTGGCAACATCCAGGCGTGCGCAAGGTGCTGACCCTGATGGTGCCGACCCTGTTCGGCTCATCGATCGCGCAGATCAACCTGCTGCTGGACACCGTCATCGCCGCCAGGCTGACCGATGGCTCGCAGTCGTGGCTGTCGCTGGCCGACCGGTTCCTGGAGCTGCCGCTGGGTGTATTCGGGGTGGCGCTGGGCACGGTGATCCTGCCGGCGCTGGCGCGCCATCACGTCAAGACCGACCGCAGCGCGTTTTCCGGTGCGCTGGATTGGGGCTTCCGCACCACGTTGTTGATCTCAGTGCCGGCAATGCTCGGCTTGCTGCTGCTGGCCGAGCCGCTGGTGGCGACGTTGTTCCAGTACGGCCAGTTCACCGCCTTCGATACGCGGATGACCGCGATGTCGGTCTACGGCCTGAGCTTCGGCCTGCCGGCCTACGCCATGCTCAAGGTGCTGCTGCCGGCGTTCTACGCCCGTCAGGACACCCGCACGCCGGTGCGCGCGGGCGTGGCGGCGCTGATCGCCAACATGGTATTCAACTTCGCGCTGCTGGCGGTGGTCTACCAGATCATGGTGCCGCCCGAGCTCAAGGCGCAGGGCGTGATGCAGGCGCTGGGCAAGCAGCCGGGCCTGCATCTGGCGCTGGGGATTGCCAGTGCGTTGTCGAGTTATCTCAACCTGGGCTTGCTGTGGTACTGGTTGGGCAAGTCCGGCGTGTACCAGCGGCGGCCGGGCTGGGGCGGCTATGCACTGCGCCTGCTGCTGGCATGTGCGGCGATGGTGGTGGTGCTGTTGGGCCTGCTGTGGTGGTTGCCCTCGTTCACCGTGATGGATAAATGGGATCGCATCGGCTGGCTGGCAGTGCTGGTCGGCAGCGGTGGGGCGACCTATCTGGTGGCGCAGCTGGCATTGGGGCTGCGGCCGCGGCATCTGCGCGAAGGGTAAGAGACTTGCGGATCTAGCCGAGCGCGCTGCAGGGCCGCCTGTGCTGTGCGGAGTTCTGACTTCGCGCAGCTGGAATGCGCGTTGCGATCAGCCAAGCGCTGCCCTGCTGGGTACTCGCCCATGCGGGTTGACAGGCACGGCTATACTTGCAGGTTATGTATCAGTGAGGGTCGGCCCGCAGGCCGGCATCTGTTTGGATCGAGGAATGAGCAGGCTGTTTAGAGACGTCGAGGGCGGGACGCTGTTCCCGCACGGAAGCGTGGTCTGCATCGGCGCCTTCGATGGCCTGCATCTGGGGCATCGGGCATTGGTGCAGCACGCGGTCGAACGCGCGCGCGCGCTGGGCGTGCCGGCAGTGGCAGTGAGCTTCGAGCCGTTGCCGCGCGAATTTTTTGCTCCGGCAGCGCCGCCGCCGCGGTTGACGCTGGCCCGCGCCAAGATCGAAGGTCTGTACGGCCTGGGCGCCGACAGCGTGGGCATGATTCGTTTCGACGGCCGCTTGGCGGCAATGAGCGCCGAGGATTTCGTACGGCTGGCATTGGTTGGCCGGTTGTGCGCCAAAGAGGTGTGGATCGGCCCGGAGTTCCGCTTCGGCCATCGGCGTGGCGGTGATATCGGCCTGCTGCGCGCGCTCGGTGAGCAGTACGGCTTCGCGGCCGGCGAGATCGCCCCGGTGCATCTGCGCGGCGAGCGTATTTCTGCCACGCGCATTCGCGAGCTGCTGGGCACGGGCGAGTTTGCGCATGCCGGCGAACTGCTCGGCCGCCCGTATGCCATCGGCGGGCGGGTGGTGCGCGGCAAGCAACTCGGCCGCACGCTGGGTTACCCCACTGCCAACTTGCGCTTTCCGCGCACGCCGGCGCTGTCGGGTATCTACGCGACCTGGGTGCATGGTGTGGCCGATCAGCCGTGGCCGTCGGTCTCGAGCTTTGGCACGCGACCGACGGTTGCTGGTGTGGAACCGCTGCTGGAAGCGCATCTGTTCGATTTTCAGGGCGATTTGTACGGCCGCCACATCGAGGTCGAATTCGTCGCCAAGCTGCGCGACGAAGAAAAGTTCGATGGCCTGGAGGCGTTGACCGTGCAGATGCATCGCGATGCCGAGCAGGCGCGTGCGGTACTTAATGCGAGTCCCTCGCAAGAACCCGCACCTCCATGTGCGGACAATAAACATGCGAGCTCCTCGCAAACGTCTGCACATGCAAGTGCAGACGCTTCAGACAACGCAGCGCAACGGTAGAGACCTGTGACCCACGACTACAAAGCCACTCTCCATCTGCCCGCGACGGAATTTCCGATGCGCGGCGACCTGCCCAAGCGCGAGCCGGCGATGCTGGAACGCTGGGAGCGCGAGGGGCTGTATGCGCAACTGCGCGCCAACGCGGCCGGGCGCCCGCTGTTCGTGCTGCACGACGGCCCGCCGTATGCCAACGGTCAGATCCATCTGGGCCATGCGGTCAACAAGATCCTCAAGGACATCATCGTCAAGTCGAAGTATCTGGCTGGCTTCGATGCGCCGTACATCCCGGGCTGGGACTGCCACGGCCTGCCGATCGAGATCGCGATCGAGAAGAAGTACGGCAAGGTCGGCGTCAAGCTGGATGCGGCGCAGTTCCGCCAGAAGTGCCGCGAATACGCCACCGAGCAGATCGATCTGCAGCGGCGCGACTTCAAGCGCCTGGGCGTGATCGGCGATTGGGACAACCCGTACAAGACGCTGGATTTCCGCTTCGAAGCCAATGAAATCCGCGCGCTGGCCAAGGTGGTCGACAACGGCCATCTGACCCGCGGCGTGAAGCCTGTGCACTGGTGCTTCGATTGCGGCTCGGCCTTGGCCGAGGCCGAGATCGAATACGCCGACAAGGTGTCGCCGACGGTGGATATCGCCTATCCGGCGCGCGATCCGGCGGCCGTCGCTGCCGCCTTCGGCGCGAGCCTGCCGGCCGGCGTGGGCGTGGCGGTGCCGATCTGGACCACCACCCCGTGGACGCTGCCGGCTTCGCTGGCGGTGAGCCTGGGCGCGGACCTGGATTACGTGCTGGTCGAAGGCCCGGCCGATCGCGGCCAGCCGCGCTGGTTGGTGATTGCCGAGGCGTTGGCCGGCAAGGCTCTGCTGCGTTATGGCGTGGAAACGGTGGTGGTGCACGGTCATGCCAAGGGCGCGGCGCTGGAACAGATGCTGCTGAACCACCCGTTCTATGCCGAGCGCGAGATTCCGCTGCTGCTGGGCGATCACGTGTCCGCCGAAGACGGTACCGGCGCTGTACATACCGCACCCGGTCATGGTCAGGAGGACTATCAGGTCTCCAAGCAGTATGGGTTGCTGGAGCGCTACGGCGCTGCGCAGATCAATCCGGTGGATGGGCGCGGCGTGTATCTGCCGTCGACGCCGCCGCTAGGCGACACCGTGTTGGCTGGGCTGCATATCTGGAAGGCCAACGACATCATCATCGATGCGTTGCGCGACACCGGCGTGCTGCTGGCCGCCAGCAAGATGGAGCACAGCTATCCGCATTGCTGGCGCCACAAGACGCCGATCGCGTTCCGTGCCACGCCGCAGTGGTTCATCTCGATGGAGCAGGCCAGCCTGCGCGCCGATGCGCTCAAGGCGATCGAAAACGTGCATTGGTATCCGTCCTGGGGCCAGGCGCGTATCGCCGGCATGGTCGATGGGCGTCCGGACTGGACGATTTCGCGCCAGCGCACCTGGGGCGTGCCGATCGCCTTGTTCGTGCATCGCGAAACCGGCGAGCCGCATCCGCGCAGTACCGAGTTGCTGCGCCAGGTGGCCGACCGCGTGGAACTGGGCGGCGTGGACGTGTGGTACACGCTGGACGCGGCCGAACTGCTGGGCGATGAGGCGGCCGATTACGACAAGATCACCGACATCCTGGACGTGTGGTTCGACTCCGGCGTGACCCATGAAACAGTGCTGGTGGATCGCGGCCTGCCCAAGCCGGCCGACCTGTATCTGGAAGGCTCCGATCAGCACCGTGGCTGGTTCCAGTCCTCGCTGCTGACCGGCGTGGCGATGGACAAGGCCGCACCGTACAAGCAGTGCCTGACCCACGGCTTCACCGTGGACGAGCACGGCCGCAAGATGTCCAAGTCGCTGGGCAACGGCATCGAGCCGCAGGACATCATGAAGACCCTGGGCGCGGACATCCTGCGCCTGTGGATCGCCTCGGCCGATTACAGCAACGAGATGTCGCTGTCGCAGGAGATCCTCAAGCGCAACGCCGATGCGTATCGCCGCCTGCGCAATACCGCGCGCTTTCTGCTCGGCAATCTGCATGGATTCGATCCGTTGCAGCATCTGGTGGCGCTGGACGACATGGTGCTGCTGGACCGCTGGATCGTGCATCGCGCGCACGAGCTGCAGGAAAAGATCGCCGCCGCGTATGCGCGCTACGACTTCGCCGAGATCGTGCAGGCGCTGCTGAATTTCTGCAGCGTGGACCTGGGTTCGCTGTATCTGGATGTGACCAAGGACCGTCTGTACACGATGGCCGAGGATGCGCGCGGCCGTCGTTCGGCGCAGAGCGCGATGTATCACGTGGCCGAGGCGTTCGTGCGCTGGATCGCGCCGGTGCTGAGCTTCACTGCCGAAGAACTGTGGGGCTATCTGCCGGGCAAGCACACCGACAACGTGCTGTTCGCCACTTGGTACGACAGCCTGGCGCCACTGCCGGCCGATGCCGCGTTGACCAGTGCCGACTTCGACAAATTGCTGGCCTTGCGCGAGCAGGTGGCCAAGGTGCTGGAGCCGATGCGTGCCAACGGGGCGATCGGTGCGGCGCTGGAAGCGGAGATCACCGTCGCCGCCGATGCGCAGACCGCTGCGCGCTGGCAGCCGCTGGCCGAGGAGCTGCGCTTTTTGTTCATCAGTGGCGATGTGACCGTCACCGCAGCCAGCACCGACGACATCTTCGTCAGCGCGCAGCCGACCACCAAGGCCAAGTGCGTGCGTTGTTGGCACCACCAGGCCAGCGTGGGCAGCGATCCGCGTCACCCGGAACTGTGCAGCCGCTGCGTGAGCAATCTCGAAGGCCCGGGCGAGCTGCGTCGCTGGTTCTGATGCGGGGCATCGACGGCACTACGCGGCGGAAGATTCCGCGGCGTAGTGCCGATGTTTTTCGTAGAACGTGCTGCGCTGGAACGGGCCGCTGCTTTATTTACAGGCTGCTGCGCTGCGCCACACGCTTACGCGGCGCTGACCGCTACGCCTGATGCGTTGTGACGCTTGCTGAAGCTCGCGCTTGCGCCAGAGCGGGGCATGGCAGCTGGCTGAAGCGTCCATGCCATCCTCGCTTGCCTGTCATCCAGCTTTGGTCATCGTTGTTTAGTTTTCGCCATCTCCAACGCCATCCAGGCATCTTCTCCGGCGTCGGAGAAATCACAACCAATTGCGACCTCTCGACATGAGTCAACGCCCCAAACCCTCCGCCCTGATCTGGTTGCTGTTGTCTGCGCTCGTGGTCGGGCTGGACCAGTGGAGCAAGGCCTGGGTGCTGTCCAGCCTGCCCGAGTACACCGCCGTGCCGGTCATCGACGGCTTCTGGAACTGGTACCGCACCTATAACACCGGCGCGGCCTTCAGCTTTCTGAGCGATGCCGGCGGCTGGCAGCTGTGGTTCTTCACCGCGCTGGCGGTGGGCATCAGCGGGCTGCTGGCGTTCTGGCTGTCGCGCACCGCGCGCGGCGAGTGGCGTAGCGCGCTGCCGTATGCGCTGGTGATCGGCGGGGCGATCGGCAACGTGATCGACCGCCTGATGCATGGCCACGTGGTCGATTTCATCCAGTGGTACATCGGCAGCCACACCTGGCCGTCGTTCAATATCGCCGACTCGGCGATCGTGGGCGGCGCCATCGGCATCGCGGTATTCGGTCTGTTCGACAAGTCTGGCAAGCGGGAGTCAGGGATCAAAAATTAGCAATCGAGGCTGAAGTGTTCCTGCGGGCGCACGCCGCCCGGTCCGATTCCTGATTCCCCATTCCCGTAGAATGCCCGCCATGGAAGTCCTGCTCGCCAATCCCCGTGGTTTTTGTGCCGGCGTCGACCGTGCGATCGAGATCGTCAAGCGTGCGATCGAGACGCTAGGCGCGCCGATCTATGTGCGCCATGAAGTCGTGCACAACCGTTTCGTGGTCGACGACCTCAAGCAGCGCGGCGCGGTCTTCGTCGAAGAACTCGACGAGGTGCCCGACAACGCCACGGTGATCTTCAGCGCACACGGCGTCTCGCAGGCGGTGCGCCTGGAGGCCGAGCGCCGCGGGCTCAAGGTGTTCGACGCGACCTGTCCGCTGGTGACCAAGGTGCACTTCGAGGTGGCGCGGCACTGCCGGGCCGGCCGCGATGTGGTGCTGATCGGCCATGCCGGGCATCCGGAAGTGGAAGGCACGATGGGGCAGTGGAGCCGTGAGCGCGGCCCGGGCACGATCTATCTGGTCGAAGACATCGAGCAGGTGGCCACGCTGCAGATCCGCCAGCCCGAAAACCTCGCCTATACCACCCAGACCACGCTGTCGGTGGACGACACCATGGGCATCATCGAGGCCCTGCGTGCACGCTTCCCGGCGATGCAGGGACCGCGCCACGACGATATCTGTTACGCCACCCAGAACCGCCAGGACGCGGTGCGCGATCTCGCGCGCCAATGCGATCTGGTGCTGGTGGTCGGTTCGCCCAATAGCTCCAACTCCAACCGTCTTAGCGAGCTGGCACGGCGCGACGGGGTGGAGTCTTACCTGATCGATAACGCCAGCGAGATCGACCCGTCCTGGATCGTCGGCAAGCAGCACATCGGCCTGACCGCCGGCGCTTCCGCGCCGCAGGTGCTGGTGGATGGGGTGCTGGCGCGGCTGCGCGAACTGGGTGCCGAGAGCGTCTCCGAGCTGGAAGGCGAGCCGGAATCGATGGTGTTCGCGCTACCCAAGGAACTGCGGTTGCGTTTGGTTAGCTGAAGCAGGGGCTTGTAAATGGGCTTGGCGAGTAGTGATTCGGTTTGGCGCGTGTGGGGTGCCTTTCAGTTGTCAGCTGACTGACCTTCTCCAGTCGCAACCCGGCGCATGACGTCGCAATGCCCGGCCCGCTCCAGCAGCGGCGATTGACCGCAGACTGGCTCCGCTCCTACAATTCACGGCTCGCCGGAATAGCTCAGTTGGTAGAGCGGCGCATTCGTAATGCGTAGGTCGTAGGTTCGATTCCTATTTCCGGCACCATCGCTTCAACACTGGGTCGGCCATTGGTCGGCCCAGTTGCGTTTTGTGCGGATGCACGCACACCTCAGCGCGCTAGCAGCCATAGACGCTGCACATCACGCAGGCCTGATTGTGCAGGTCCGCAACCGCATCGTTTCTGCCCTGCGCAGCGCTGCGACAACATGTCGCATACGTTTGCGCGCATTAATTGCGGCAGATCATGGCCGATGGGTTTCGTGCAGGTGCAGCAAAGTTTAAAATTAGGAGGCTACCCCGTGTCTTCGGTCTGCGCGGTCATCTTTCTTCAGGAAGAGCGCTGCCGGACATGTCCCGAAAGGGGACGCGACGCATGAGGCTGGCGTTCCTTCGCACTTGGATCGACCGATGATTCCGTTGAAACATCTCGGGCGTGTACTTCGTCCAGGCCTGATATTGCCGTTCCTGCTGTTGGCAGGCTGCAACTCGGCCATCCTCAATCCGAAAGGCCAGATCGGCCACGACGAAAAGCAACTGCTGATCACCTCGGTGGTGCTGATGCTGATCGTGGTCATCCCGGTGATCGTGATGACGATCGCGTTCGCGTGGAAATACCGCGCGTCCAACACGAAGGCGCGCTACGAGCCGGACTGGTCGCACTCCACCGCCATCGAAGTGGTGGTGTGGTCGATCCCGTGCGTGATCATCCTGGTGCTGGCAGTGCTGACCTGGCGCTCCTCGCATGCGCTGGATCCGTACCGGCCGCTGGATTCGGACGTCAAGCCGCTCACCATCGAAGCGGTCTCGCTGGACTGGAAGTGGATGTTCATCTACCCGGATCAGAACATCGCCACGGTCAACGAAATCGCCTTCCCGGTGCACACGCCGCTGAACTTCAAGATCACCTCCGACACGGTGATGAATTCGTTCTTCATCCCGCACCTGGGCACGATGATCTACGCGATGGCCGGTATGGAAACCAAGCTGCATCTGGTAGCCAACGAGCCGGGCGAATACTTCGGCCTGTCCACCAATTACAGCGGTCACGGTTTTTCGAAGATGAGCTTCAAGGCGCATGCGGTCGATCAGGCCGGCTTCGATGCATGGGTGGCCAAGGTCAAGGCATCGCCGAAGGCGCTGACTGCCGCCGAGTACCAAGTGCTGGCCGCCAATCGCAACGATAAAGAACAGTATCCGGTCACCTACTACTCGTCGGTGCAGGACGGCATGTTCCGCTCGCTGGTCGACAAATACATGAATGGTCCGGGTCACGGTCCGCAAGGCCATGGCGAAGGCCACGGCGACCATCAGGCATCGGCTGCAGAGCCGGTTGCCATGTGCACTTCTGGAGACAAGTGATGCTAGGCAAACTTACGCTCGAGGCGGTTCCGTACCACGAGCCGATCATTATGGTCGCTCTCGGTGGCGCCGGCCTGCTCGGCCTGCTCATCGCGGGCGCCATCACCAAGTACAAGCTGTGGGGCTACCTGTGGAACGAGTGGTTCACCTCGGTGGATCACAAGCGCATCGGTGTGATGTACATCATCGTGGCGCTGGTCATGCTGCTGCGCGGCTTTGCCGATGCGGCGATGATGCGTGCCCAGCAGGCGTTGGCGGGTAACGGCGGCGAAGGTGTGCTGCCGCCGCATCACTACGACCAGATCTTTACCGCGCACGGCGTGATCATGATCTTCTTCATGGCCATGCCGTTCATGACGGGCTTGTTGAATCTGATCGTGCCGCTGCAGATCGGCGCACGCGACGTGGCGTTCCCGTTCCTGAACTCGCTGAGCTTCTGGCTGTTCGTAGCCGGTGCGGCGCTGATCAACATCTCGCTGGGTGTCGGTGAATTCGCGCAGACCGGTTGGTTGGCGTATCCGCCGTTGTCGGGGCTGGAATACAGTCCAGGGGTCGGTGTCGATTACTACATCTGGGCGTTGCAGGTCTCAGGCTTAGGCACGTTGCTGACCGGTATCAACTTCTTCGTGACGATCATGCGGATGCGCGCGCCGGGCATGACCCTGATGCGCATGCCGATCTTCACCTGGACCGCGTTGATCACCAACATCCTGATCATCGCCGCGTTCCCGATCCTGACCGTGGCGCTGGCGTTGCTGGGTGCCGACCGTTACCTGGGCACGCACTTCTTCACCAACGACGGTGGCGGCAACGCCATGATGTACGTCAACCTGATCTGGATCTGGGGCCACCCGGAAGTCTATATCCTGATCCTGCCGGCGTTCGGCATCTTCTCCGAGTTGATCGCGACCTACAGCCGCAAGCGGTTGTTCGGCTACACCTCGATGGTCTACGCCACCTCGTGCATCGGCGTGCTGTCGTTCGTAGTGTGGTTGCACCACTTCTTCACCATGGGCTCGGGTGCCAACGTCAATGCCTTCTTCGGCATCACGACGATGATCATCTCGATCCCGACCGGCGTGAAGATCTTCAACTGGCTGTTCACCATGTTCCGCGGTCGTGTGCACATGACCTCGCCGGTGCTGTGGACGATCGGCTTCATCATCACCTTCACCATCGGCGGCATGACCGGCGTGATGCTGGCGATTCCGGCGGTGGACTTCGTGCTGCACAACAGCCTGTTCCTGATCGCGCATTTCCATAACGTGATCATCGGCGGCGTGGTGTTCGGTTACCTGGCAGGTCTGACCTACTGGTTCCCGAAGGCGTTCGGCTTCAAGCTCAACGAGAAGATCGGCAAGGCCTCGTTCTGGTGCTGGATCATCGGCTTCTTCGTAGCCTTCATGCCGCTGTACGTGCTCGGCTTCATGGGCATGACCCGCCGCATGAACACCTACAACCACCCCGAGTGGGCGCCGTGGCTGTACGTGGCCGCTGCGGGTGCTGCGATCATCGGCATGGGCATCTTCCTGAATCTGGTGCAGATCGGTTACAGCGTCTGGAAGCGCAAGGAGCACATGGACTACACGGGCGACCCGTGGGATGGCCGTACGCTAGAGTGGGCAACCTCTTCGCCGCCGCCGTTCTACAACTTCGCCGTGCTGCCGCACATCGACGACCGCGATCAGTTCTGGGCCGACAAGCAGAACGGCAAGGGCTGGGTGCGTCCGTCCAAGTACGAAGCGATCCACATGCCACGCAACACCGGCGCAGGCGTGTATATCGGTGCCTTCAGCGTGCTGATGGGCTTCGGGTTGATTTGGCACATCTGGTGGCTGGCGATCATTGGCCTGGTCGGCATGATCGGCAGCTTCATCGCACGTACCTTCGATGACGACATCGATTACTGGGTGCCGGCCGACGAAGTGGAGCGCATCGAAAACGCACGCTTTGCCCTGCTAGAACAGCAACATGCGGCGCAGGCCGCGAAGGTGGTATGACCATGTCTTCCTCGACCACGCTTGACCACGCCGCCCACGCGGGCGGCCACGACGACCACGAACATCACGACGCCGGTGGCAACACCGTCTTCGGGTTCTGGGTCTATCTGATGAGCGACTGCCTGCTGTTCGCCGGCCTGTTCGCCACCTATGCGGTGCTCTCGGGCGCCACGGTGGACGGACCGACGGCCAAGGAGCTGTTCGATCTGAAGTTCGTGCTGGTGGAAACCTTCCTGCTGTTGTTCAGCAGCCTGAGCTTCGGCGTCGCGATGATTTCCGCGCACAAGCGCAGCATGACCGGGCTGTATGCCTGGTTGGGCGTCACCGCGCTGCTGGGCATCGGCTTTCTGTGCATGGAAGTCTGGGAGTTCAACCACCTGATCCATGAAGGTGCGGGCCCGGGACGCAGCGCGTTCCTGTCGGCCTTCTTCACCCTGGTGGGCACGCACGGTCTGCACGTGGCCTCGGGTCTGTTGTGGATGGCGGTGCTGGTGATCCAGATCTCCAAGAACGGCCTGACCCCGCGCAACAGCACGCGTCTGGCCTGCCTGAGCCTGTTCTGGCATTTCCTGGACATCATCTGGATCGGTGTGTTCACCGTCGTCTATCTGCTGGGAGCGCTGTAATGGCCAATCACCACGCGCATGAAACCGCCGCCGACGCACATGCCGGCGGCCTGAAGTCCTATCTGATCGGCTTTGTGATGGCCGTGATCCTGACCGTCATCCCGTTTGCGATGGTGATGAGCGGGGCGTTCTCCAAGGGCGTCACCGTCATCGTGATCTCGCTGATGGCCGCTGTGCAGATGCTGGTGCACATGGTGTACTTCCTGCATATGGACCGCTCGCCCGAGCAGCGTTCCAACGTGCAGGTGGGCCTGTTCTCGCTGCTGATCATCGGCATCGTGATCGTCGGTTCGCTGTGGGTGCTGCACAACATGAACGTCAACATGATGCATTGAGACGGCGCCACGCCGGATCGTGTCATGCTGTTATGAAGAAGGCCGCCAGCGATTGGCGGCTTTTTTTTGCGCATGAATTTGCCTGCGGCATGACCAATGGCATACGGGGAAGCCGTGGTGGGCGCTTAGCATCGTGGGCTTGCCTGTTTCCAGGTCACCTGCGGAGTTGCGATGAAGATGCCCACCCTGTTGTCCGTGTCGCTGCTGGCAGCGCTGTCGTTGCCCGCCGCCGCGCAAACCGCGCCGCCGCAGGACGTGCCGTTCGAAGGCAGCTTGAAGATCGATGTCGATGCCACCGATCTGGCGCACCGCATCTTCAAGGTCAGGACCACCATGCCGGCAAAGCCCGGCCCGATGACGCTGCTGTATCCGCAGTGGATCCCCGGCAATCACTCGCCGACCGGGCCGATCGACAAGCTCGCCGGTCTGGTGATCAAGGTCGATGGCAAGGTGGTGCCGTGGACGCGCGATCAGTTCGACGTGTATGCCTTCAAGATCGATGTGCCGCAGGGCGCCACCGAGCTGGTAGCCGAGTTCAAGTTTCTTTCTCCGCAGGCCAGCAACCAGGGCCGGGTGATGATGACCCCGGAAATGCTCAACCTGCAGTGGAATACCACCGCGCTGTATCCTGCCGGTGTCTTCGCACGCAACATCAAGACGCAGGCCAGTGTGACCTTGCCCAAGGGCTGGGACTACGCGACCGCGCTGGAAACCCAGAGCCGGGTCGGCGACACGGTGACCTTCAAGCCGATCGACTTCGACGACCTGGTCGACTCGCCGATGTTCGCCGGCAAGTACTACAAGCGCGTGGAGCTGAGCGGCGGCAAGCAGCCGGTCTACCTCAACGTCTTTGCCGACGAAGCCAAGTCGCTAGACGCCAAGCCCGAACAGATCAAGGCGCATGCGGCGCTGGTGCAGCAGATGGACAAGTTGTATGGCGCGCGGCATTTCGACCATTACGAATTTTTGCTCGCGCTGACCAAGAAGCTGGGCGGCATCGGCCTGGAGCACCATCGCTCCAGCGAAAATAGCGGCGTGCCGACGTATTTCACCGAGTGGGACAAGAGCTGGACGGGGCGCGACCTGCTCGCGCACGAATTCAACCATTCCTGGAACGGCAAGTATCGCCGTGGCGCGGATCTGGCCACGCCCAATTTCAACGTGCCGATGGGCGACAGCCTGCTGTGGTTGTACGAGGGCCAGACCCAGTTCTGGGGCGAAGTGATGGCCGCACGCTCGGGCCTGTGGACGCAGGATCAGGCGCGCGACATGCTGGCCGGCGTGGCGGCAAGCTATGAACGTGGCCGCCCCGGCATGGCCTGGCGCACCGTGCAGGACACCACCAACGACCCGACCATGTCGATGCGCCGGCCCAAGGCGTACCGCAGCTACCAGATGAGCGAGGACTACTATTCCGGAGGCCAGATGATGTGGCTGGAAGTGGACAGCAAGCTGCGCGCGCTGACCAACAACAAGCGCTCCATCGACGACTTCGGCAAGGCGTTCTTCGGCATGAAGAACGGCGATTGGGACGTCAATCCGTACACCTTCGACGACATCGTGACCACGCTCAACGGCGTGGCCGCCTACGACTGGGCGAGCCTGTTGCGCAGCCGCATGGACGGGCACGGGTCGTTGAACGGCGGCATCGAAGCCAATGGCTGGAAGCTGGTCTACAACGAGGAGCCGAACCTGGCCACCAAGGCCGACGAGAGCGACGACAAGGACGCCAATCTGGCCTATTCGCTTGGCGTGTCCTTGAAAGCCTCTGGCGACATCGGTGATGTGCTGTGGGACGGCCCGGCCTTCAATGCCGGCCTGATCGCCGGCAACACGATCGTGGCGGTCAACGGCCGCGCCTTCAGCAGTGAGGTGATCAAGGACGCGATCACGGCGGCCAAGGGCACCACCGCGCCGATCGAGCTGCTGGTCAAGCGCCTGGATCGCTACGACACCGTGCGCATCGATTACCACGGCGGCCTGCTGTATCCGCATCTGGAGCGCATCGCCGGCAAGCCGGATCGCTTGAGCGAGTTGTACAAGGCACGTTGATGGGCGCTGCCCGCTCGGAGCTGTTCGAGCGGGCAATGGCAGGAGCCGGAGCTGCATGGTCGGCTGCGATCGATCATGCAGCTTCCGGCGTGATCCTCGTTTCTGCCGATGCTGATGCTGATACCAATACCGACCGATCGATCGATCGATAAAAAGACATCGCGCTAGCCAAGTGGCAGACAGTGCCGCTGCCTCCCACGTAGAGCGCCGTTGTTGAAGTGTCCAGTTGCGCGCAATCGAACAGCGCGTCAGCCTGTCCGAATCCCGAATCCCGAATCCCGAATCCCGAATCCCGAATCCCGGCGCCAAGCGCCAGCGTCGCGCATCCTGAGACCGGCGGCGACTATGCTGTCGCTCCAGAAACGATTGGCTAACTGACGATGGCGAAGGCAAAAATAGCCTATGTCTGCGGCGAGTGTGGCGCCGAATACAACAAGTGGCAGGGGCAGTGCACCGAGTGCGGGGTGTGGAATACGCTCAGCGAAATCGTGCTCGAAAGCGCAACCCCCGGTGGCAAGGCATCGCCGGCCGCTTCGCGCCGCACCGGTTGGTCGGGCAAGACCGAGGCGCCCAAGATCACCGCGCTCAAGGACGTGCGCCAATCCGAGCAATCGCGCGTATCCACCGGCATCGGCGAGTTCGATCGGGTGCTGGGCGGCGGCCTGGTCGAAGGCGCGGTGGTGTTGATCGGTGGCGACCCCGGCATCGGCAAGTCGACGTTGTTGCTGCAAGCATTGGCCAGCATGGCCAGTACGCTGCCGGTGTTGTACGTGACTGGCGAAGAATCGCTGGCCCAGGTCGCAGGACGTGCGGTGCGCCTGGATCTGCCGTTGGAAGGCCTGAATGCGCTGGCCGAAACCGGCATCGAAAATATCCTGCAGCACGCCAGCGTGGCGCGGCCGAAGCTGATCGTGGCCGATTCGGTACAGACCTTGTGGACCGAATCGCTGACCGCAGCGCCGGGTTCGGTGAGCCAGGTGCGCGAGAGCGCGGCGCGGCTGGTGCGCTATGCCAAGGAAACCGGCACCGCCGTCTTCCTGGTCGGCCATGTGACCAAGGAAGGCGGCATCGCGGGGCCGCGCGTGCTGGAGCATATGGTCGATGCGGTGCTGTACTTCGAAGGCGAGAGCGGCAGCCGGTTTCGCTTGCTGCGCGCCTTCAAGAATCGCTTCGGTGCGGTCAACGAGCTGGGGGTGTTCGCGATGGGCGAGAAGGGCCTCAAGGAGGTCTCCAACCCGTCGGCGATCTTCCTGTCCGGCGGCAGCACCCAGCAGCCCGGCAGTTGCGTGATGGTCACCCGCGAAGGCACCCGGCCGTTGATGGTGGAAGTGCAGGCGCTGGTGGATGCCTCGCCGTTGTCCAATCCGCGCCGGGTCGCGGTAGGCCTGGAACAGAACCGGTTGGCGATGCTGCTGGCGGTACTGCATCGCCATGGCGGCATCGTGGTGGGCGATCAGGACGTCTTCGTCAACGTGGTCGGCGGCATCCGGGTGCAGGAAACCGCGGCCGATCTGCCGGTGTTGCTGGCAGTGTTGTCCTCGTTGCGCGACCGGCCATTGGCCGAGAAGACGATCGCCTTCGGCGAGGTGGGGTTGTCCGGCGAGATCCGGCCGGTGCCCAACGGCGAGGACCGCCTGAAAGAAGCCGCCACCCATGGTTTCAAGCGCGCGATCGTGCCCAAGGCCAATGCACCGAAGACCACCAGCATCAAGGGCATGGAGATCATTGCGGTGGAGCGGCTGAGCCAGGCCTTGGAAGCGGCGGCTGACTGAGGTCCACGCAGATCGGCGGGCGCTGCGCTGAGCAGTGTCGAACGTGGCGGCAGCATCGCCTCGACCACGTCAGGCAGCCGCATGTTGCGCTCGTCCCGACCGTCGATGAGCGATCGGACGCCCTGACGATCGCCTCTCAAGAGCGCACGCTTGGCCAGAGTCATCGTTGAAAACCTGGCAACCTTCAGTGCGCGTCACGAGCTGCGGCGGCGACGTGCCGTGTGCACAACGTCAGCCGGTCTGGTTGGTGCGTTGACCGCGCCCCTCCGCTGCGACTGAGCACTGCAAACCGTCTGTCGGATAGACGGCTGTATTTGCATTTGATTGTCGAGAAAACGTTTTCAGAAAGAGTGCGGCTATGGCACCATGCGCGGCCCGTTGCACCGTGCACCGGATCACAGACACCGCTGACTGCTCTTACCTGGAGAATCACAATGGAATGGATGTTGTTGCCGCTCAAGCGCTACGCCGACTTCACCGGTCGCTCGCGTCGCAAGGAATACTGGATGTTCTTCTTGCTGCAGATGATTGTTCTGCTGGTGCTGGGCGGCATTTTCGGCGTCGCGGCGGCGATAGGCGGCGGCGACAACGGCCCCGGCCCGCTGGCGTGGGTGGTGTTTGCCATCATCATGATCGTCGGCCTGGCAATGATCGTGCCGGGCATTGCAGTGACCGTGCGTCGCCTGCATGACCAGGGCAAGTCCGGCTGGTTCTATCTGATCAGCCTGGTGCCTTACGTGGGCGCGATCGTCCTGCTGGTCTTCATGTGCATGGACGGCACCCCGGGCCCGAACGAATACGGTGAAAGCCCCAAGCAGTAACCGGACGCACTGATCTATCGAACAACGGCGCAGGGTAGTCCCTGCGCCGTTGTCGTTTGTGCAATTTTATTAGCTTGAAACAAGCCTTGCGTCGGCACGCACCACGTCAAGACGCGTCTGGATCAGCACGCCGCAGCGTGGCTTGCCGCGTTCTGGGGTGTGAGCTTGCCCGGGGTCACTGCATCTGTGTCATGCAGTGCAAGTTCCAGCTTGTAGCCATGCGAATACACGGTTCTGATGCGCACCGCGCCACTGTGATTGCACAGCTGTAACTTCTTGCGCAGCTTGTAGATGTGCTGCTCCATGGTGCGGTCGGTGAACTCGGTATGGCTGCCCCATACCGCCTTGGCCAATTGGCAGCGGCGGAAGCACACACCGGGGCTGGAGAACAGCAACCAGGCAATCGAAAACTCGCGTGCGGTGAGCACGATCGGCTTGCCGTGCAGATACACGGTGTTCTCGTCGCGGATCAACTGGTAGGGCCCAACGCTAAGCTGCTGCGTTTCCGGGCATGCCTGCGCCACCGGCGAGATCGCCAATGCCGCGCGGACATGCAACTCATGCGAATTGAACGGCAGCGCCAGCACGTCCTGCGCACCAGCGCGATACCAGGCCAGGATGTCGTTGGGGCAATCGAAACGCCCCAGCACGATCAATGGCGTTGGATGGCCGCTATGGCAGCGCTGCCAGGCCAGCAGCGAACTATCGTCGGAGGCAACGCAGGTCGCATCGAACACCAGCAGCTCGCAAGGGGAATGTCGCAGCGAGCGCAGTAGTTCGAGCTCGTCGGAAAAGACCGCAAAACTCGGCGCGAGCGGAGCGAGGCTCGCGTTGACCTGCGAGGCCAGACGCGCATCCTGCGTCAACAGGAAAGCCGATCCTTGCTTGCCGGAAGCGTTGGCGTACATCAGCCAGCCTTCCCATGTCGGCATGCGTACCAGTCGTATGTCGGGTGCCTGTGACGGGCAGCCGGCGCCAATACAAAACCCACGTATATAGATAAGTACATCGCCAAACCTTTCGGCTACCAGGGAGGGTCTGACCGAGATCAGACGAATGGTATGTACCATTGGCGAGGCAGAAAGTTTCACTGCTGCGTACTTTTCTTCGGCTTTGCGTGGGTTGGCTTTAACGTGCGCTCAGATAGGCGTAACGGAGCTCTTACATTTAGGCATGGATGCGTCGGAAATAACAAAATTACGACATTGCTGCGGCGGATGGCGCTGCGGAAGCGCCAGAAAATCGCCCGGGTCCGCAGACATCCAGACCAATTGGTCAGGTATAGACCAAGGTATTGCAATTTATTCGCTGTTATAGCGCTTGTGGAATATGTCGGCGGTTTATCGACGCGGCGGATCGCCGAAGTTTCTATTCGCGGAGAGTGCGTCTGTTACCACACGCAATCGACATGCAGTCATTGCCACGACATGCTTCGACAACGCGAGCTGCGCGTGGAAGCGAGGTGTTCCGAGACGTTCCGGCACCGCCAGGGTCTTGCTGCAGGAGCCGATGTCTTCAATACGCAATCGCATGTCGTGCGATGTCCTGTGCACGACATCGGACCTGGAGTGCAAAAAATGCCCACATGCTCTGCACGCTGTGCGACTGGCACGGCTCGGCACAGAGTGAGAATTTTTGATTTTCTTAGTGCCCCAAAGTGAGAAATTCCATTGGATCCGCTGCATACAATCGATTGCGCCAAAAGACCGGCGAAATTGGTTGTTTTTTGCTCATCCCCCTAAGAGAGAGCCTGGCATGATCCTTTCCACCTACCTCGCAGCGATCTCTGCGTTGTCGTACGCAGACCGTCTTCCTACCTATACAAGCAGGATGCTGGTTGGTGCCTGGCCGCAGGGTCTGCAACACCTTCAACAACGCCGCGACGGGCAGGCCGCCTCGGATGGCGGCGACGATGAAGTCAGCCTGCTCGGCGCCAGTGGTGACGCGCTGCTGATCCTGGAGTATCAGGAAGAAGCCGAAGATGCCTATCGCCATGCGTTGAAGGCGATGCGTGGGCATCAACGGCAGCTGCGGCTGCTGTCGTGCCGCAACACCGCCTGGTTGATGCTGAGCCAGCGCCGGCTGAGCGCCGCGTTGAACTGTTTTGCGCAGCTGGCGATGGACCGCGAGACACCGTCCTGCCTGTGCGGCGAGAGCCTGTTGGGTAAAGCGTTGACGCACTTCCATCTGGGCCAGAGCACGCTCGCGCTGCAGACGCTGGAGCGCGCCAACGAGGTGCTTTCGGAACTGGAGACCGGTGCGAGCGATTGGCTGCGGATCGCCACCGCGCTGCGCCTTGACATGATTGCGCAGCTGCGCATCCGTCGCTCCGATCGCATGAGCGACCACGTGTTCTGGCAGGCCACGCTGCGCCAGGAAGATGCGGCGCATGCCTTCGAGCCCAACGAGCTGCGCGCCTGCATCGCCGATCTGGCCGAGAGCATGCCGGTGCTCGCCCAGCGCATGCGGCATGTGCGCAACCTGCTGCGGATTGCCGGTGGCGATACCTTCGGTTTCGATGCGCAGATCGATGCGTTGCCGGCAGCGGCCACCGGTTGCCCGCCGTGCGCCCGCCAGGACGCGCAGGTGGAACTGGCGCTGGCTGCGTTGGCGGTGGGGCGTGCGGATCTGGCCGAGCGTGCGTTGGCCGGTGCCGGCCGGCACCATGCGCCGCGCTGGAATCTGGAGTTCGAGTATTGCCAGGCCAAGATCAGCCAGGCGTTGGGCAAGACCGAGCAGGCGTTGTTGCTCTACAACCGGTATGCGTTGGGTGCGGTGCAATGCCTGCGCAGCGAGGTGCAGGCGCCGCGCCTGCTGGAAAGCGGTACCCCGGCGCATGTGAGCGACGACATCTCGGCGCGTCTGCCGGCCAAGTACCGGCGTGCCTACACCTACATGATCACCAATGCGCATCGCTCGGATCTGTCGATCAATGAAGTGGCTGCGCAGATCGGGGTGACCGGGCGCGCCCTGCAGCAGGCGTTCAAGTCCGCCACCGGGCTGTCGCCGACCCAGGTGTTGCGCCGTTACCGGATGCAGAGCATCCGCGACGAACTGCTGGCCGAAGGCGGCTGCGGCAGTGTGCTGCAGGCGGCAAGCCGTTGGGGCGTGGGCAGCCGCTCGGCGCTGGCCAAGGGCTACCGCCAGCACTTCAATGAGGCACCGATGGAAACCTTGCAGCGATAATGTGTCTGGCGCCACGGCCGTGCAGTCATGCAGGCCGTGGCGCTTCGTTTCCGGTGGGTGATGCAGCAGCGATGTCCGGTCGCAGTGCGGTGGAGGGATCCGAATTGAGACGTGCGTGCGTGCGGCGTGGCTTGCGGCTATGCTTTCCGGCTCGCATTGCCACCCAGGAAGGCGCGTCCGAGGATGGGCGTGGCCGCCAAGGAAACGACAAACGATCATGCAAGATCACACCTCCGAGGCGACGGACGCCTCTCAGATCCGCCGTGCAGGCGTCGATCTCAACGGACTGATGTCCGTCCTCAGCAAGCACCTCTATTCCACACCGGTGGTCGCGTTGCGCGAGTTGGTGCAGAACGCGCACGACTCGATCCTGCGCCGCCGCCTGGAACAACCCGACTGGCAAGGCGAATCGCGCATCGAAGTGCATGCCGATGCGGCCCAGGGCATCGTGCGCATCGTCGATACCGGCGCCGGGCTGACCCAGCAGGAAATTCACGATTATCTGGCCACCGTGGGCGTGGGCTATACGCGTGGGCTGCGTCAGGGCGGGCACGAAGACAGCGGCCTGATCGGCATGTTCGGGCTGGGGTTTTTGTCGGCCTTTGTGCTGGCGCGCCGGGTCACCGTGCGCACCACCTCGTACCAGACACCAACGTTGGGGCATTGCTACATCTCCAGCAACGCCGAGCAATACACGGTCAGCCCTATTCCTGCGCGTGCGCAGGTCGGCACCGAAGTGGTGCTGGAACTGCATGAAGACTATCTGTCGCTGGCCCAGGAAGGGCGGCTGCGCGAGATCCTGTCGCGCTACTGCGCGCTGTTGCGCGAGCCGATCTGGATCGGCGGCGATGCGCAGGCGATCAACCCCGAGCCGCCACCGTGGCGCATGCACGATGCGGTGCCCTTGCATCCGGTGCAGGCCTGGCGGCGGCAACGCGAGTTTGCCGCGCGCTTCGAGCGCAACTTCGAACCGCTGTGCTGCATGCCGGTGCGCACGGAGGAGGGCAGCGATGCGGTCGGCTTGCTATGGGTACAGGACGGGGCGACCTACGGCACCAGCGACAACCGCAATCTGTCGGTGTTCCTGCGCGGCATGCTGCTGGACGACAACGCACGCGAGCTGCTGCCGCCGTGGGCGGGCTTCATCGGCGGGGTGATCGAATCCAATCGGCTGACGCCCACCGCCAGCCGCGAGGATCTGCAGCGCGACTCCACCTACACGGCGGTGCAGCACGCGCTGTCCGAAGCGCTGGTGCAAGGTCTGGCCGATGTTGCACGTCAGCAGCCGGAAGCCTGGCGACGCATCCTGCTGCGCCACAACGAGGCCTTGCTGGGCGCGGCCTTGTGCGACGAGCGCCTGTTCGAGTTGCTGATGGAACACGTGCGGGTGCCGACCTCGCAAGGCGATCTGCCGGCCCAGCAGTTGCCGGCGCGTGGCGCAGTGCATGTGATCCTGGACAGCGACAGCGGTTTCGAAGAGATGCTGTTCCGCGCGATGGGCGTGCCGGTGGCCTACGGAAATCGCTATGCGGTGGTGCCGTTCCTGCGTCGCTGGGCGCAGGCCAAGGGCGTGCGGCTGGTCGAGCTGGGCACCGAGCAGGGCAACCGGCAGTTGTTCCAATTGGACGACAGCTTGCCGGCCGACGAACTGGCCTGGCTGGAACAGCATCTGGGCGATGGCGAAGCCTTGGTGCCGGCGCGTTTTAGCCCGGAAGCATTGCCGTTGGTGGTGGTGCCCGACCGTGAGGCCGAACTGAAACGCCGTCTGGAGCAGGACGAAAACGACAAGCGCGTGTCCACTGCTGCGTTGCGGCTGGCCCGGCAGTTCACTGCGGGGATCGAAGCACGCCAGACCCAGCGGCTGTATCTCAATCTCGACAACCCGGCGCTGCAGGCATTGCTGGCGGCGCAGCGTGCCGGCAATCCGCAGGCGGCGGTGGCGGCGCGGCTGCTGCGCTCGCTCAAGGTGATCGTGTCGGCGCAGGGGCGCACCCAGCCGCAGCCGGGCGCCAGCGCGTCGGGCGGATCGGATTTGAACCGGGCTTTCGGCGATCTTGCCGAGGCCGTGACCCAACTGCTGGCGCGCTGAGCGCCGCATCGAAGGAGCAACAGGATGGAAATCTGGAACTGGGTTGAAAAGCTGCAGGACGATCTGGGCGAAGCCGGTCAGCCGCAGAACGCGCAACTGCTGACGCGCCTGACCGACCATATCTGCGACCTGCAGATCGAACGCGCCGAAGCGCTATTGCCCGAGGCGCGTGCGCTGGGCAAGACGCTGGCCAATCCGTGGCTGGAGGTGTTCGTCGGGCACTGGGAAATGCGCAACCGGGTCGGCAATCTGTGCGAAGGCGAGCGTGCGCTGAGCGATGCGGTGACGCTGTTCGAGCGCGCGCATCGCGCCGATGCGGTGGAGTGCCCGCAATCGGTGTGCGTAACCCAGGATCTGGCCGCGTGCTACGCCAATATCGACGGGCCGGGCTGGGTGGAAGAGCGCATCGAAGTATGCGAGGAAACGCTGGGCCGCATCGACCCGAGTTGGTCCTGTTACCAGTGTTTGAGCTGCGAAAAAGCCGACGCCTTGCTCGACGATGGGCGCGGCGAGGCGGCACTGCATTATCTGGAAGATCAGTCGCAGACCATTCTTGCGCATGGCGGGCAGATCTACGACGGCGTGCCGGATATGCGCATCTCGATCCTGCTCTCGCTCGGCCGTGCAGAAGAAGCGCTGGCGCTGATCGAACAGCGCGAACGCGAGGCCGCACGCGAAGGTGCAGAGTGGGCCAACTGCAGCCAGCCGCGGCGTTTGCAAAAGGCGCGCGCATTGGCGCTGTTGCATCGCGACGATGAAGCGCTGGAGGCATTTCTGCCGTGGCGCGAGGTTGCGCCGCGCTATCGCATGCACTGGTTGCGTGCAGTGGTGGTGCTGGTGTCGCGCACGCCGGAGCGCAACACCTGGGATCTGGGCAGCCGCTTGCAGGTGATGCTGGATCATTACGCGCAGGTCGGTGCGCATCGCATCCTGATCGACGCGGCCGAGATGGCAATCGAGCTGGCGTTGCAGCGTGGTGCGGTGTGGACCGCGCGCCGGCATCTGGCGCTTGCGCGTGCGCATGTGCCCAAGTTGCGTCAGGACCGTGGCGCGACGCAATTGCTGGACCGTTTGGCCATGCGCATCGAGACCGCACCGGCGGGCGAGGCGCCGCCGGTGCCTGCCGCACAGTTGCTGGAATGGTTGGAGGCGCAAGCCGAAGACGTGGTGCGCAACCCCGAGCGCGAGGCGCAATGGTTGCTGCAGGCAGTGGCCGAGCGCCCCGACGATGCCGAGTTGGTGGACACCACTGCGTCGGCATTGAGCGCATGTGCGGCCGACGATGAGGCGATCGCGCTGCTCTGGGCATTCGTGCAGCGGCATGCCGACCGCGAGAACAGCCCGACCTTCCGGCTGATGAATCTGCTGCTGGGCCGTGGCGACGACGCCGGCATGCGTCGGCTGGCGCAGCTGTATCGCCCGTTGGTGCCGGTGGCGGCGCTATGGTGCGAAGCACAGCTGGCCCAGCGGCTGGCCGATTGGCCGGCGCTGGAACAGGCCTGTATCGCGTTGCTGGAACTGTCGCCCGGCTCGCATGGCGCACGCGGTTTGCTGGGGCGCATGTATCTCAACACCGGGCGGTTTGCCGAAGCGGCCGAGGTCTACCGGCAACTGACCGAGCTGATGGAAGAACCGCGCTCTGCGCATTGGGATCACATGACTGCGGCCAGTGCGGCGCAGCAGTGGGAGGCGGTGCGTGCCTCGGCGCTGGCGATCGGCATGGAGCTGAGCAGCACCAGCGGTGTGGTCGAAGAGAACTGGGGATGGGTGATCGTGCGTTGTGTGGACGACGGCGAGGCGGCCGAGTATTACGCGCGCCGCACCGGCCCGGTCACCGCGCGCATCCTCGAAAACGCGCCTGCGCATCGGCGTCAGCATGTCGGCGATTGGGTGGTGTTCGATGCCGAGTTGCTGTATCCGCCACCGGAAGACGAGGCCGAGCGCGAGCGTTTCGTGCCGACCTATGCGCAGGTGCATGTGCTGCAGGCGGGCGGTTACGGCAGCAGTTGGCTGGTGGATGGCGTGCATCCTGGCGAGCCGGCAATCGAGGCCTTGCGCGAAGAGATCGAGGCCCGCGGCTGGAAGCTATGGGTGCACAGTCGCGACGATTATCACGTGATCGATCCGCAACATCCGGATGCGTTCGACCCGGAAGATGCGAGCACGGGCCTGCCCGGCGTGTTGTTCACCGTGGCGCTGCCGGAAACGGCGGCGCCGTTGGAATTGCATCGGGCCTTGCTTGCCGCCACCGCGCAGTGGCCGCACACGATGTGCTGGCTGCGTTTGGCCGAGGCCTGTGATCAGGATCCTCGCCCGCATCTGGAAGCAGTGGAGCGTTATGGGCTGTAAGGGCGACGATCAATATCATCGCTGAGCCGCTTAGGTCGTGTGCGGGGATAGTCGATGCGCGGTACTGCATCCGGTGTCCTACTGCGGTACGCGTGCAAGCGCCCGCAGCGAACCGAAGCATTCCCACGAAACCTGCTGACTTCGTGTGCGTGGTCGGCTTGCGCGCGGTGCCGCATCCGGTGTCGGGACACGCCGCAAGTACGTCCATGTAGGCTCGGTGGCGGCATCCATGCCGCCACACGGTCCCGCCCCCGGATGCGTCACCGCGCTCCGACTCTTCGCGGGTGCTGATCGGCAAGCAATGGCTTCAGGCAGGCGTAGTGCCTGCGGATTGCAAAGTCGATTTCCGCAGTCGATGTGGTTGGCATCAACCCATCGTTTCGCCATTGAAGGTCACGATCCGAGGAAGGGTCCGTCAACCAGTCGCCGCTTTCCTATCGCCACCAATCACGTGTGGTGGTGCTTGCGCGCGTCCCGGCGTGGGACCTTACGCGGCATGGATGCCGCGTAAGAGCCTACACGGACGTACTTGCGGCGTGTCCCACGCCGGGACGCGTGCAAGCGCCCGCAGCGAACCGAAGCATTCCCACGAACCTGCTGACTTCGTGTGCGTGGTCGGCTTGCGCGCGGTGCCGCATCCGGTGTCGGGACACGCCGCAAGTACCTCCATGTAGGCTCGGTGGCGGCATCCATGCCGCCACACAGTCCCGCCCCCGGATGCGACACCGCGCTCCGACTCTTCGCGGTTGCTGATCGGCAATCAATGGCTTCAGGCAGGCGTAGTGCCTGCGGATTGCAAAGTCGATTTCCGCAGTCGATGTGGTGGGCATCAACCCATCGTTTCGCCATTGAAGGTCACGATCCGAAGAAGGGTTACTTAACCAGTCGCCGCTTTTTCTTCAGCTACCGACAACGGCCGGAGGTGCTTGCGCGCGTACCGGCGTGGGACCTTACGCGGCATGGATGCCGCGTAAGAGCCTACACGGACGTACTTGCGGCGTGTCCCACGCCGGTATGCGTGCAAGCGCCCTCAGTGACCGAAGCATTCCCAAGAAACCTGCTGACTTCGTGCGCGCGGCCGGCTTAGCGCGCGGTGCCGCATCCGGGCATGTCGCTTGTGTCCGATCAGCTGCGCTTGCCGTAGCGCTCCAGCCAATGCGCGTACGACGGCGGCAGCACCCACGACGGGCGTTCTTCGCCCAGCGCCAACGCGGCGTGATACGGCCAATGTGGATTGGCTAGGTGCGCGCGGCCGATCATCACCAGTTCCATCTGCCCGGCTGCGATGACGCGGTCGGCTTCCAGCGGGTCGTCGATATTCCAGGACGAGGCAACCGGCAACTGTGCCTCGCGGCTGACGCGCTCGGCGAACGGCGCCAGCAACGCCGGGCCCCACGGAATCTGCGCGGTCGGGGTGCTGAAGCCCATGCTGACGTTGAGCAGATCCAGGCCGCTTTGCTTGAAGTTGCGGGTCAGTGCGATGGCTTCCTGCAAGGTCTCCTCATCGCGGCCATCGAATTCGATCACGCCAAAGCGCGCGGTGAGCGGCAGATGTTCCGGCCAGACTGCACGCACGGCTTGCAGTGTTTCCAGCAGGAAGCGTCCACGATTGTCGGCAGTACCACCGTACTGATCCTGGCGCTGATTGGCGTGTACCGAGAAGAAGCTCTGCGCCAGATAACCATGCGCAAAATGCAGCTCCAACCACCGGAAGCCGGCATCGCGCGCGCGCTGTGCGGCGGCGACAAAATCGCCGCGCACGCGGGCGATGTCGTCCAGCGTCATCTCGCGCGGCAGTTTGGGCAGGCCGCCACCGAAGGCGACCGCTGAAGGCGAGATGGTGTCCCAGCCACGCGCATCGCCGTCGGCGATGTGGTCGTCGCCTTCCCACGGCAGGTTGGCGCTGGCCTTGCGCCCGGCGTGACCG
Organism: Xanthomonas sp. NCPPB 2933; assembly: GCF_056725225.1. NCBI lineage: Bacteria > Pseudomonadati > Pseudomonadota > Gammaproteobacteria > Lysobacterales > Lysobacteraceae > Xanthomonas > Xanthomonas sp. NCPPB 2933. Next base: position 3,891,882 of record NZ_CM161518.1, on the reverse strand, counting down.
ATCTGGATACCGGGCACCGCGCCAGCGGCGCTGATCGATGCAGCAATACGCGCCAAGCCTTCGGCCTGGGCGTCGTTCCACAGGCCCAGGCAACCGGGCGTGATGCGTCCTTCCGGCGACACGCCGGTGGCTTCGACGATCACCAGGCCCGCACCGCCGCGCGCCATGCTGGCGTAGTGGACCTGATGCCAGTCGTTGGTGAGGCCGTCCACGGCGGTGTATTGGCACATCGGCGGAATGGCGATGCGGTTGCGCAGCGTGAGGTCTTTGAGTTGATACGGAGAAAACAGCGATGACATGGGGGAGCCTGAGAAAAGTCTGGGCGCGATCAGAACACGCCCGGCCACAGCCCGACATGCCGCTGGTGGCACAGCGCGTTGCACGCACTGGCGGTTGCCCACAGGCGGGCTTATTCGGTGTGCCCGTATCACCTCGCTTCGATGAAACTCCCCAGCACGCTTTGCGGCAGCGTCCGCCATCGGTCGGCGGCACTCAGACCATCACCGCCTGCATCCGCCGCCTGCATCTGCGCAGGCGTGGCAGGGCGCACGTTCGCCATGTGCGCTGCAATGTCAAACTGCAGGGTGTAGTGTCTGATGACTGCTACAGGTTCGTCGTTGGTTGCCGAATCTGAATTGTTTTATTCTGCTGCGCTTCGGCGTGGGGGCGCCGCGCCAACCACGGGCGCAGTCCAGCCCGCATGCCCGGCCTTTCTTCTCTTTACTCGGCGGGTGATCTCATGGTGGCATTGCAGCAGCGCTCGATCGATGCGATTCGTGGGCAGGAAACAACGTTGTTGACCGCGTGGCTGGGTTCCAGCTTCGGTAACGACGTGCGTATTTCGCGGCAGGAAATCGAAACCCAGGGCGCGGAATTCCTGCGTTTGCTGGTGGCCTCGTTGAAAGACGGCGGCAGCAGCCTGGACAGCGCCGAATGGAGCGAGGTGCGCCGCTTTCTGGAGACGCTCTCGCGCGACCGTGCCACACGCGGCTTCGATTCTCAGGAAACCGCCAACTTCATTTTTTCGCTCAAGCGCGTGCTGTTCGAGCTGGTGCAGCGCGAGTACGCCAGTGCGCCGGAGGAGTTGGGCCTGCAGTTGTGGGCGCTGTCCGAATTGCTGGATCGTCTGGGCCTGTACACCGTCAAGGCGTTCCAGAAGACCCGCGAAGACATCATCGTGCGGCAGCAGGAAGAAATGCTGGAACTCTCCACCCCGGTGGTGAAGTTGTGGGACGGCGTGCTGGCGCTGCCGATGATCGGCACGCTGGATTCGCAGCGCACCCAGGTGGTGATGGAATCGCTGCTGCAACGCATCGTCGATACCGGTTCGGAGATCGCCATCATCGACATCACCGGCGTGCCCACCGTGGACACCTTGGTGGCGCAGCACCTGCTCAAGACCGTCACCGCGATTCGCCTGATGGGCGCCGATGCCATCATCAGCGGCGTGCGCCCGCAGATTGCGCAGACCATCGTGCATCTGGGGCTGGATCTGCAGGGCATCGTCACCAAGGCCAACCTGGCCGACGCATTGGCGCTGGCGCTCAAGCGCACCGGCGTGACCGTGAGCAAGGCGAGCTGACATGGAGCGTATCCCGATCCTGCGGATGGGCGACCTGCTGCTGGTCACCATCCAGGTGGACATGCACGACCAACTGGCGATGACGCTGCAGGAAGATCTGTCGGAAAAAATCAGCGCCACCTCCGCGCGCGGCGTGCTGATCGACATCTCCGCACTGGACATCGTCGATTCCTTCATCGGCCGCATGATCAGCACCATCTCCGGGCTGGCCGCAGTGATGGACGCCAAGACCGTGGTGGTCGGCATGCAGCCGGCGGTGGCGATCACCTTGGTCGAACTGGGCCTGACCCTGCCGTCGGTGCGCACCGCGCTCAATGTCGAACGCGGCATGCGCCTGTTGCAGCAACCCGATCGCGATTCATGACCACAGGGTCGCAACCGGTACGCACCGAACAGGATGTGGTGCTGGCCCGGCAGACGGTGCGCAAGCTGGTGGTGCAGTGTGGCCTGCGTCTGGTCGACCAGACCAAGCTGGTCACCGCGGCCAGCGAACTGGCCCGCAACACCGTGATCTACGGCGGTGGCGGCGATATGGACTGGGCACTGGTGGAAAACGGCATCCGCAAGGGCGTGCAGCTGACCTTCCGCGACGAAGGCCCCGGCATTCCCGATCTGGATCTGGCGCTCACCGATGGCTGGACCTCCGGCGGCGGGCTTGGTCTGGGCCTGTCCGGCAGCCGGCGGCTGGTGGACGATTTTGTGTTGGACACCACGCCGGGCAAGGGCACACGCATCACCATCACCACATGGAAGTGACGGTTACCGGTGACGTGACCCGCCTGTTTCGCGTCGACGAAGCCAGCCAGGTCGGGCAGGCGCGGCGTGAATCGACGGCACTTGCGCAGACGCTGGGGTTCGACGAAGCCGCCTGCGGTCGCGTTGCGCTGGTCGCCACCGAGCTTGCCACCAACATGCTCAAGCATGGGCGTGGCGGCTGCTTTCAGTTGTCGGGCGTGGCTGCGCGCGAGGGCATGGGCGTGGAGATCTGCGCCATCGACGAAGGCCCGGGTTTCACACTGGAAGATGGCCTGCGCGATGGCTATTCCACTGCCGGCACACCGGGCACCGGGCTGGGCGCGATCAAGCGCAAGGCGCAGGTGCTGGACGCGTACTCCGATGCCAAGGGCGCGATCGTGATGGTGCGGCTGTTTGCGCAGCCACGCGCCGAGCTGGACCTGCCGTATGGCGCGGTGCGCGTGCCGCTGCATCACGAAGTGGTATGCGGCGACGCCTGGCAGTTGGCGATCCGCGAGCAACGGGTCACCGTGACCTTGATCGACGGCCTGGGCCACGGGCAAGGCGCGGCCGACGCCGCCGATGCCGGTACGCGCGCGCTGGCAGCGGCCAGCGGCGAGCCCGGCGAGCTCATCGCACGTCTGCATGCCGGCATGTCCGGCACCCGCGGTGGTGCGGCGGCGGTGATGCAGTTCGACAGCCGCACCGGCCAGGTGCGCTTTGCCGGCGTCGGCAATATCGTCGCTTCGCTGTGCGATGGCGATGGGGTGCGCGGCATGCCGTCGCATCCGGGCATCGTCGGGGTGCAGTTTCGCAAGGCGCAGCCGTTCGATTTTCCGAATGCGACCGGCAAGCTGCTGGTCATGCATAGCGACGGCCTGCAAACGCGCTGGAATCTGCGCGATCACCCGGCGCTATTGTCACGCCACCCGCGTATTGTTGCGGCGGTGCTGTTGCGCGATTACGCGCGCGGCCGCGACGATGCCTGCGTGTTCGTCATGCGTTTGGGAGCCATGCAATGAAGTCATCCGATGCCGCATCGGCGGCCGATCCACTGGCCGAACTCGACGCGCTGCGGCAGCAGAACCAGGCCTTGCGCGAGGAGTTGGAAGAAACCAACCAGGGCGTGCTGGCGCTGTATGCCGAGCTCGATCAGCAGGCCGAACAGTTGCGCGATGTGTCCGAGCTCAAGAGCCGCTTTCTGTCGTACATGAGCCATGAGTTCCGCACGCCGCTCAGTTCGATCCTGAGCATCACCCGCCTGCTGGAAGACGGCATGGACGGGCCGCTCAACGCCGAGCAATCCAAACAGGTGCGCTTTGTCAGCGCCTCGGCGCGCGAGCTCACCGAGATGGTCGACGACCTGCTGGATCTGGCCAAGATCGAAGCCGGCCGCATCGCTATTTCGCCGGGCTGGTTCGACCTGATGGATCTGTTCTCGGCGTTGCGCGGCATGTTCCGCCCGCTCACCGATGCCGGCAGCACCACGTTGATCTTCGAAGATCCGCCGGCGCTGCCGATGCTCTACACCGACGACAAGAAGCTGGCGCAGATCCTGCGCAACTTCATCTCCAACGCGCTCAAGTTCACCCCGCAAGGCCACGTGCGCGTGTTCGCGCAGCTGGAAGGCGACACCCATGTGCGCTTCGGTGTGCAGGATACCGGCATCGGCATTCCGGCCGAGCTGCACGAGGCCTTGTTCGAGGATTTCGTGCAGGTGGATTCGCCGCTGCAAAAACGCCTGACCGGCACCGGCCTGGGGCTGGCGATCTGCAAGCGCTTCGCCGAGCTGCTCGGTGGCAGGGTGGGGATCAATAGCGTGGTCGGCGAAGGTTCCGAATTTTTCGTGGTGCTGCCGGTGACGCTGGCGGCGGAGAACGCACTTGCCCAGTAGTCATCGCATTCTGGTGGTCGACGACAACGCGGTGACGCGTTATTCGGTGCGGCGCGTGCTCGAGCATCATCAGTTCGTGGTCGAAGAGGCCGGCACCGGCACCGATGGCCTGGCCAAGCTGGCCACGCACGCCTTTGCCGCAGTGGTGCTGGACGTCAACCTGCCGGACATGAGCGGCTTCGACATCGTGCGCAGCTTGCGTGCCGCCCCGCGCACCGCGCTGCTGCCGGTGGTGCATGTGTCGGCCGCTTCGATCGCCACCGGCGACATGGCCACCGGGCTGGATGCCGGTGCCGATGCGTACCTGATCCATCCGGTCGACCCCAGCGTGCTGGTCGCCACGCTGCGCACGCTGTTGCGCGCCCGCAATGCCGAAGATGCATTGCGGATCAGCGAGGCCCGCTTCCGCGAGATCTTCGAGCACATCAGCGCGCCGATCGCCGTGGTCGATTCCAGGCTGCACACGCACGAAGCCAATGCGGCCTTCCAGCGCCTGATCGGCAGCGCCACACCCGGCGATGCGATCCAGGCGGGGGGGCTGGACCAGGCGACAACCGTGCATGCCCTGACCACCGCGCTGGCACAACGCGCGCGCTGGAGCGGCACGCTGTCGATCATCCGCGATGGCAAGCTGTGCGAAACCGAGTGGCGGGTGTCGCCGTATCGCGAGCCGGATCTGGGCTTGTTGCTGGTCGAGGACGTGACCGAACAGCGTCTGCGCGAGCGCGAACAACGCCAGGAACTGGACACCGCCACCACCGAGCTGGCGCACCAGATCGCCGAGCGCCAGCGCACCGAAATCCAACTGCTGCAGGCGCAGAAGATGGAAGCGCTGGGAAATCTCACCGGCGGCATCGCGCACGACTTCAACAACCTGCTGACCAGCATCATTTCCGGGCTGGACATGATCCAGCTGGCGGTGGAATCCAACCGCATCGAGCGCGTGCCGCGGCTGGCGGAAATTGCCACCGGCTCGGCGCATCGCGCGGCCGCGCTGACCCAGCGCATGCTCGCGTTTGCACGCAAGCAATCGCTGGATGCCCAGGCGTTCGACATCAACGCACGCGTGCGCTCGCTGGAAGACATGCTGCACCGTTCGATCGGCGAGAACATCGTGCTGGAACTGGATCTGGCGCAGACGCCGCTGGTGGCGGTGGCCGATGCCAACCAGCTCGAAAATGTGGTGCTCAACCTGGTGATCAATGCACGCGATGCATTGAAGGGCAAGGGCACCATCCGCATTCAAAGCGCCGCCTACACCGCGCGCAACGATCCGGAACTGGACGATGGCGATTACGTGGCGGTGAATGTGATCGACAATGGCAGCGGGATCGAGCCGGCCATTCTCAATCAGGTGTTCGAGCCGTTTTTCACCACCAAACCCATCGGCGAGGGCACCGGCCTGGGCTTGTCCATGACCTATGGGTTTGCGCGTCAATCCGGCGGCACCGCGCGCATCACCAGCACCGTGGGCCGTGGTACCACGGTGGCCTTGCTGTTGCCGCGCGGGCTTACGGCAAGCGAGGTGGCGCCAGCACCGCCGCCCAGATCGCCGCGTCACCGTCACGAGCGCATCCTGCTGGTGGACGACACCGATGTGGTGCGCATGATGGTGAGCGAGGTGCTCAGCGATGCCGGCTACCACGTGACCGAAGCCGAAAATGCCAATGGCGCGCTGGAGCAATTGCGTGCCGGGGTGGAGATCGATCTGGTGGTGTCGGATGTGGGCCTGCCCGGCATGAACGGGCGCGACATGGCCGATGTTGCGCGCGCGCTGCGGCCCGGCTTGCCGATCCTGTTCATCACCGGCTACGCCGAAAACGCAGCCACGCGGCAGGAATTTCTGGCCGAAGGCATGGCCTTGCTGCCCAAGCCTTTCAGCCTCAACGATCTGCTCAACATGGTTGGGCAGATGCTCGACAGCAGTGTGCTTGCGGCCCGCGCGTAACGCCGGTGGTGTGCTTGTCCGCGCTCAGCGCGGAGTGTTTATTTCCTCGCGCCTAGCGCGACTTGTTTATTTTCCCGCGCTTAGCGCGAATGGGCATACGGGCCAAAGGTGGCGCACAAAAAACCGCCTGCCGTCAGCACACGGCCAGTGCGGGCATGCCGTTTCGCCATGCCACCCGCGTGCAACGGCATGGGAGTAGACCTAGCGGCATGTGCGCGGCGGCACGCTTGCCATAGAGCTGCAACATTGCTGACATATCGTGCGCGCGGCGCCACCTTGCGCCTTCGTCCGGCATGCCTGTGCCGACGGACGTCACCTCACTCTACTTAGAGCGGCTAACAAACGTAGCGAGCGGTCGTCAGGTGGGTGCAGACGGCGCGCAGGAACCGGAGTGTACGAGTGGGTACATGAGGATTCCGAGCACCGGCTACGCCCGTCTGGCGGCCGCGCAGTAGTTTGTTAGCCGCTCTTACTCCAAGGATCACCTCGTATGTCGTTGTACTTGTCTATCTCCGCGTCCCTGACGTCCGCCGCCACGCACGCACCTGCACGCCGTTGCGCCGCCTTGCAGCGCACGCCGCTGGCGCGCGCCTGTGCCGGCCTGTTGCTTGCTTCGATGGCCGCCGCCGCATCTGCGCAGCAAACGCCGACGACCCAGGGCGAGGGCAGCCCGACCGCGCTGGATACGGTCACCGTCACCGCCGAGCACCGCGAGCAGAACCTGCAGGAGGTGCCGGTGTCGGTGGGCGTGGTGCAGGGCGCGGCGATGCGCGAGTTCACCGCAGGCGGCGACGACACCTTGCTGGCACTGTCCGGTCGCGTGCCGGGCTTCTATGCCGAGACCACCACCGGGCGCATCTTCCCGCGCTTCTATATCCGTGGTCTGGGCAATATCGATTTCTATCTCGGCGCTTCGCAGCCGGTGTCCATCATCCAGGACGATGTGGTGCTGGAACACGTGGTGCTCAAATCCAACCCGGTGTACGACGTGGACCAGGTCGAAGTGCTGCGCGGCCCGCAGGGCACCTTGTTCGGCCGCAACACCACCGCCGGCATCGTCAAGTTCGACACGGTCAAGCCCGGCGACACCTATACCGGCCGCGTCGATGCCAGCTATGGCAGTTACAACACCGTGTCGCTGGATGGCGGCTTCGGTGGGCCGATCAACGACGTGCTGTCGTTCCGCGTCTCGGCCTTGTATCAACACCGCGACGATTGGGTGGACAACACCTTTGCCGGCAGCAGCGCCGATGGCACGCGCACGCCGCGCAAGGATGCGATGGGCGGCTACAACGACCGTAATGCGCGCCTGCAGGTGCTGCTCAAGCCCAATGACGCGTTCTCGCTGCTGGGCTCGGTGCATACGCGCGACTACGACGGCACTTCGACGTTGTTCCTGCGTAATGCGGTGACGCGCGGTAGCGACAAGGTCGACGTGCCGCGCGACCGCGTGGCCTACGACGAGGCGCACGACAACCCGCAGGCGTATCAAACCGACGGCGGCTCGATCAAGGCGATCTACGACTTCGGCGGCGTGTCGCTGACCTCCATCACCGCTTACGAAACCACCTCCGGCTACAGCCGTGGCGACACCGATGGCGGCGCAGCGGCCAACTACCCGGTCAACGGCGTGCCGAACGGCTTCGGCCAATCGATGGGGCAGATCCGCGATCTGGATCAGTACACCCAGGAACTGCGTCTGGCCAGCGAAGGCGACGACGCACTGCAATGGCAGGTGGGCGCGTTCTACTTCGATGGCCGCGACACCACCGATTTCTATCAGCGTGCGTTTTTTCTGCAGACCGCTGCGCGCAACCCCAACAACTGGGTGCGGCTGCGCAACACCAACACGTCATGGGCCGGCTTCGGTCAGCTCAGTTACAAGGCCACCGATGCGCTCACCCTGACCGCCGGCATCCGCCAGACCAAGGACACCAAGGAAACCCGTCTGCTCAAGACCGCCGACACCGTAGCTGGTGCGGTGACATACCGTGGCCGTCGCGACGTGCGCATGTCCGACACCCAGCCCAGCTGGGACCTCAGCGCGATGTACGAAATCAACCCCGAGCTGAGCGTGTATGCACGCGTGGCGCGCGGCTTCCGCGGCCCCACCATCCAGGGCCGCAGCGCGGTGTTCAATTCGGATTTCACCACCGCCGATTCGGAAACCATCCTGTCCTGGGAGGCCGGCATCAAGAGCAGCCTGTTCGACAATCGCCTGCGTCTGAATGTCAGCGGCTTCACCTACACCGTCGATGACATCCAGCTCAACGGCAACGATTCGGACGGCAACGGCGTGCTGTTCAATGCCGACAAGGCCAAGGCCTACGGTCTGGAAGCGGACCTGGACTGGCGCCCGATCTCCAACCTGTCGCTGACCGCCGGCCTGAGCCTGCTGCATAGCGAAATCCAGGACAAGCGCGTGTTTGCGCAGGCCTGCGCGCTCAACGGCGTGGTGGTGTGCACGGTCAACGACCCGACCATCCGCGTCGGCGCCAACACCTTTGCGCAGATCGACGGCAACCCACTGCCCAACGCGCCAAAGTACAACCTCAACCTGGCCGCGCGTTACGACATCCCCGTGGGTAACGACGGCGCGTTCTTCGTCTCCACCGACTGGAACAAGCAGGGCGAAACCAGCTTCGTGCTGTACGACTCCACCGAGTTCCGCGCCGACGGCAATTTCGAAGGCGGCCTCAAGCTCGGTTACACCGGCGGCTACGGTGCGTGGGAAGTGGCGGCGTTTGCGCGCAACATCACCAACGAAAAAAACGTCAAGGGTGTGATCGAAAACTACATGGCGGCGGTCTACAACGAGCCGCGCATCGTGGGCGTGTCGGTCAACGTCAACTGGCAATGAGTCGCTGATCGACTGACTGCATCACCGCATCACAGCGACCTGCGCGTCGCTGTGATGCGTGTGGCAACCACCAAGCCCGCGGCGTGCAGTACGCAGCGGGCTTTTTGCGTCAACGGCTGCGCAACACCGACTGCACCCAACTGACGATCTGCGTGCTGCTCACTGCACCGGAATGACGGCCCAGCTCGCTGCCGCCGCGGATGACCAGCAAGGTGGGAATGCTGCGGATGCCAAAACGCGTGCCCAGCGCCGGATGCAGATCGGTATCCACTTTTGCCAGACGGACCTGCGGTTCCAGCAGCGGGGCGGCTGCGGCGAATTGCGGCGCCATGCTCAGACACGGCCCGCACCACGGTGCCCAGAAATCCACCACCAACGGCAGCTCGCTGCGCACCGCATGCTTGTCGAAATCGATAGTGGACAGCGCTATCGGCGCACCTAGAAATAGCGGCTGATGGCAGCTGCCGCAGTTGGGCGCATCGCGCAGACGCGCTTGCGCGATGCGATTCATCGCAGTGCAGCTCGGGCAGGCCACCAGCAGCGGCGCAATGGTCATCGGCGATCTCCACAGGCAAGAGAGACGGTGCATCGCATGTCGCGCCGGTGGCGATCTGCGCGTGCGTGGGCGGTTGTCAGTGTAGCCATGGCGACGCAAGGCCTGCGTGCGGGGGCGATGACTGCGGGGCTGCACGCCTGATGGCAGGTGCGTCCATTCCTGCCGCCAGGCGGTGTAACGATCAGGCCGACCGGCCCAGGTCCAGCACCGGCACGAAGCCGCCGAAGATCATGCGCTTGCCGTCGTAAGGCATCGGATTGACCGCAGGGTCCATGCGCGGGTCGTCCATCATCTTCTGCATGCCGGCATCGCGCGTGGCCTTGTCCGGCCATTCGATCCAGGAGAACAGCACGGTTTCGTCCGCGGCCGCCTCGACCGCGCGATAAAAGTCGGTCTGCTGTCCGTGCGGCACGTCATCGCCCCAGCACTCCACCACGCGCAACGCGCCGTATTCCATGATCATGCTGTCGCCCATGCGGGCGTGCTCCAGGAACTTGTCCTTGTTGGCAGTGGGCACCGCAAGGACGAAACCATCGATGTACGACATGAACCACCTCCGCTGGCATGACGCACGGCGTGCGCCTTGTAGAAACGACGAACAGGCGGGGCAGGGAGCGACACGCAGATCGGCGCGTCGTGCGGTCTACGTGAAAGCCTGCGTGCACGGATGGGCTCGCTCGTCGTCACCGCCACGGATCGGACGATCCGTGCGCGCAACTGCCCTGCGTGCTGCGTCCCCGCACCTGTGAGTGCCGACCCAGCATAGCGGGCCGACGACCTCATGGCCGTTATGATGCAGCCAGGTTACGCCGTCGCAACGTCGCTTCGAACACCACATCGCCGTCTTCGTTGCGTGCCTGCAGCGAGCCGCCATGCGCCTTGACGAACTGATCTGCGATAAACAAACCCAGGCCCAAGCCCTGGCTTGCGTGGAAGCTGGCCTTGAATGGCTCGAACAGACGCGGCATCAGACTGTCGGGGATGTGGCCGGCGTTGCGCACCGACAAACGCAGTGTGTCGCGCTGGCGTCCGTCCAGGTGCACGCGCACCGGCTGGCGCGCGCCATGCAGCACTGCGTTGCCGACCAGATTGGAGACCACCTGTGCCAGCCGATCGCCGTCGCCGTCGCCGTGCAGATCGCCTTCGCTACGCAGGTCGATCGGCGTGTGCGGATTGGCCTGCGCCACCTCGTTCACCACGCTATGGGCCACCTCGCCAAGATTGCAGGGGCCGAACTGCATCGATAGCCCGTCGGTGCGCAGACGCGAGAAATCCAGTAGCTGCTCGACCATGCGTGCCATGCGATGCGCGCTGTTTTCCAGATGTTCCAGCGTGCGTGCGGCCGAGCCTTCGGTGGCCACATCCAGGCTGAGTTTGTCGGCGCACAGCAGAATCACCGACAGCGGTGTACGCAAGTCGTGAGTCAGCACCGCCATCATTGTTTCGTTGAGGGTGAGCGCACGTTCCAGCGATGTATTGCGCGCCTTGAGCAGGCGCCGTTGCTGATACAACTCGATGAACACGTTGACCTTGCTCAGAATCACGTGCGGCTCGATGGGCTTGTGCAAAAAATCCACCGCGCCGGTTTCGTAACCTTGGAACGCACGCATCGGGTCGTTCGGCGAGGCCGTCAAAAAAATGATCGGCACATGCCGGGTGCGCTGCGAGCCGCGCATCAGTTCGGCCAGTGAAAAGCCGTCCATTTCCGGCATATGCACATCCAGCAATGCCAACGCCACATCGTGTTCGAGCAACAGCTCCAGCGCCTGCGCGCCGGAGGCCGCGCATAGTACCTGGATGCCGTCGCGCTGCAGCAGCGCTTCCATCGCCACCAGATTCTGCGGTACGTCGTCCACGATCAGCAGCTTGGCCGGTTCGGTGGTACTGCTGTCTGCAGCCAGGCCGGTCGCGGTGAGATTCATCGGTGGAAAGCCTCCAATCGGCTGCAGATCGCCTGCAAGGTGAGCACCGCATCGGCACCGGCGTGGGCGATGGCGGAGGCGGGCATCAAGGGAGACGCCGCATCGTCGGGCAGCTGGATCCAGGCGGTGCCGCCGACCGCGCGCACCGCCGCCACGCCAGCGCTGCCATCGCTGCTGGCGCCGGTGAGCAGGATCGCCAGCAGCCGTTGCCCGAAGACATCGGCGGCCGATTCGAACAAGGGGTCGATCGCCGGGCGCGAGAACAGCACCGGCGCATCCATCGACAACGCCAAGCTATCGCGGTTTTCTACCAGCAAATGATAGTCGGGCGGGGCGATGGTCACAGTGCCGGCGAGCAGCGGTTGCTTGTCCTCTGCCTCGCGCACCGGCAAGGCGCAGCGTGCATCCATCAATTCGGCAAGATGGCTGGTGCGGTCGCGTGGCAGATGCAGCACCACCAACACCGGCATCGGCAACTCCGCAGGCAGGCTGGACAGCAACGCCTGCAACGCCATCACACCGCCGGCCGATGCACCGACCACGATCGCCTCGAAGTGCTGCCACCCATGCGCGCCGCTCATGCCGCCTTCCGAAACAGACGTTGCTCGCGGGCCACGGTTTCGAAGGCCTGCGCATGCGCGCCGAACTGCAGCGATTCCTTGCTGCCCAGACCCAGAAAACCACGGTGCACCAGCGCGTCATGGAACAGACCCACCGCGCGATCCTGCAGGGTGCGGTTAAAGTAGATCAGCACATTGCGGCACGACACCAGATGCACTTCGGAGAACACCGTGTCGGTTGCCAGGCTGTGATCGGCAAACACGATGTGGCGCTTGAGGCGGCGATCGAACACCGCGCCGTCGTAGGCGGTGGTGTAGTAATCGGACAAGGACCCGCGGCCGCCGGCCTCCAGATAATTGCGGCTGAACTGCGCAATCCGGTCGATGCCGAAGGCGCCGGCTTCGGCCATGCCCAGCGCTTCGGGATTGATGTCGGTGGCGTAGATCACCGCTTTTTCCAGCAGCCCTTCTTCATGCAGCAGGATCGCCAGCGACCAGACTTCTTCACCGGTGCTGCAGCCGGCCACCCAGAGTTTGATCGAGGGGTAGGTGCGCAATACCGGCACCGCATGCTCGCGCAAACAGCGGAAATAGGCAGGGTCGCGGAACATCTCCGACACCTGCACGGTGAAGAACTGCATCGCCTGCGCAAACGTCTCCGGCTCGTGCAGCAGGCGATGCTGCAGATCGGCCACGCGTGCGCAATCGAAGCGGCCCATGGCATGGCGCATGCGTCGACGCAACGAGGACACCGCGTAATCGCGGAAGTCGTAGTGATAGCGCTGGTAGACCGCTTCCAGCAGCACCCGCAGCTCCAGATCGAACAGCTCCACTGCATTCATTGCCGCGAGCACCACACCCGGCACAGCGACACCAGCTTGTCCACGTCGATGGGCTTGGCGATGTAGTCGTTGGCACCGGCTTCAAGGCAGCGTTCGCGATCGTCGGCCATGGCCTTGGCGGTCAGCGCGATGATCGGCAGATCCTGCCACTGACGATTGGCACGGATCTGGCGCATCGCAGTGAGGCCGTCCATCTCCGGCATCATGATGTCCATCAGCACCAGATCCACTTCGTGCTTGGCCAGATGTTCCAGCGCCTCGCGGCCATTGCGTGCGATCTGCAACGTCACGCCCAGCGGTTCCAACACGCTGGAGAGCGCAAAGATATTGCGCACATCGTCTTCTGCCAACAGCACGGTGGCGCCATCCAGCACCGCATCGCGGCGGCGCGCTTCGCGCAGCAGGCGTTGCTGGTCGCTGGGCAACGAGGCTTCCACGCTGTGCAGGAACAGCGTCACTTCGTCGAGCAGGCGCTCCGGCGAGCGCACGCCCTTGATGATGATGCTCTTGGAATAACGGCGCAGGCGTTGTTCTTCGTCGCGTGTGAGTGCGCGCCCGGTGTAGACGATCACCGGCGGGAACGCGACCGCATCGTTGCCGGCCATGCGTTCGAGCAGGTCGTAGCCACTACCGTCGGGCAGCGCCAGATCGGTGACCATGCAATCGAAGGTGGAGCCGGCCAGTTGCTGCATGGCTTCGGCGATGCTGCCCACCGCGACGATTTCCAGTTGATCGCGCGCCAGCAGCAGTTCCAGATTCGCACGCAGCGCGCTGTCGTCTTCTACGATCAACAAGCGGCGCACGGCGCGTGCATTGGTGTCTTCCAGCTGGCGGATTGCGCCGGCCAGCAGCTCGCGCGTGGCCGGCTTGATCAAATAGCCCACCGCACCGAGTTCCAGCGCAATCTGGCTGCGCTCCATCGCCGAGACCACATGCACCGGGATGTGCCGCGTTGCCGGATCGCGCTTGAGCCGCTCCAGCACGCTGAGCCCGGAGGCATCCGGCAGGCCGATGTCGAGCAGAATGCCGCTGGGGCGCAGGTCCGCTGCCAGCTGCAGCGCTTCTTCAGCGCTGGGTGCCACCACGCAATCGAAGTCCAGCTCATGCGCCAGATCGACCAGGGCTTGGGCAAAACGCGTGTCGTCTTCCACCGCCAGGATCAGCCGGCCGGGACGGCTGCGTTGATCGCGATCGTCGTCGGCGCGCTGGAGCGGCGCTGCACTCGCTGCAGGAATCGGCAGCGGCAAGGCGCTGGACGCAACCACAGCCTGCTCACCAGGACGAGATGCCATCGCCATGCCGCTGGTGTGCTGCGCTGCTTGCGCGGCGTTAATCGACGCCGGCGGCGCAGGCCTTTCCGCAACAGTCACACCCTCGGCCGGCGCGCCATCGGTCGGCAATTCCAGCGTGAAGCAACTGCCGCGTCCCGGCTCGCTGTCCACACGGATGCTGCCGCCCATGCGCTGCGCCAGATCGCGCGAGATCGACAGCCCCAGACCGGTGCCGCCATAGCGACGGCGCGTACTGCCATCGGCCTGACGAAACGCTTCGAAGATGATCTCGGTCTGTTCGCGCGCAATGCCGATGCCAGTGTCCTGGACCTTGAACAGCACGCGTCCCGGCGCCTGCGCCTGGAGCGACAGACTGACGCTGCCGTGCTCGGTGAACTTGATCGCATTGGCCAGCAGGTTCTTGAGAATCTGCTGCAGACGCTGACTATCCATGACCAGTTGCGTCGGTGCATCGGCGTCGGCCGTGATCTGCAACGCAAGACCTTTTTGCCGTGCCAGTGGCTCGAAGGTTTCGCGCAGGCGCTGCAGCACCGAGCTGGTGGCGATGGTGTCGTCAGCCAGTTCCACATGCCCGGCTTCGATCTTGGACAAATCCAGAATGTCGTTGATCAGCGCCAGCAGATCGTTGTTGGAAGAGAGAATCGCCTGCGCATATTTCACCTGCTCGGGGCTGAGCGTGCCGTCCTTGTTGTCGGCCAGCAGCTTGGCCAGGATCAGCGCGCTGTTGAGCGGGGTGCGCAACTCGTGCGACATATTGGCCAGAAATTCGGACTTGTAACGCGAGGCGGTGGAGAGCTCGTTGCTGTTGCGCACCAGCTGGTTCTGCGCAATCAGCAAGGCCTGTTTCTGCGCCTCCAGTGCCTGGGTGCGTTCTTCCAGCTGGACGTTGGTCTGTTCAAGCTCGGCCTGCTGCTGTTCCAGATCGCTTTGCGATTGCTGCAGGCTGCGGCTTTGCTCTTCCAACTCTTCGTTGGTCACGCGCAGCTCTTCCTGCTGGGTCTGCAGTTCTTCGCTCTGGCGCTGGGTTTCTTCCAGCAGGGTCACCAGCTGCGCGCGCAGCAACGCGGTGCGCAAGGCCAGGCCGATGTTCTCGCCACAGCGTGCCAGCAGTTCCTGCTCGCGCGAACCGGCAGTGCGCGGGTCGGTCACGCGGCCAAGCTCGACGATACCGATCACACGACCATCGGCAGTGACAGGTGCCAGCAGCAGTTCCTGGCAACTGCTCTTGCCCAGGCTGGAGGCGATCTGCAGATGTCCCGCGTCCACGCCGCGCACGCGGCGCACCGCGCCACGCTGCAAGGCGTCGCCCAGTTGTCCGGTGTTGGTCGGCAGCGTCTTGGGCATGTCGGCCGGAAGCGCGGTGCCACCGGTCAAACGCAGGCGCTCGCCTTCGATGCGATACAGCGCGCCCACCTGCGCATCCAGCGTGTCGCACAGTGCGCTAACGGCAGCATCGGCCAATGCTTCCGGGCTTTGATCGCCGCGCAAACTCGCTTCGACCGTGTTCTCTGCCTGCTGCAGCCACAGCGCGAGTTCGGCCTGACGCCGCGCGCGGATCGCCTGCGTCACCACCAGCGCCATCGCCAGGAACGACACGCCACCGATGCTGCGGTTGATCGAGGAAAAACTGGAATTGGTGCTGGACGGCGCCAGATTGAAACCCACTGCCAACAACACGCATGACAGCGCGCCCACAATCAATGGAACCTGCGTGCGGTTTTGAAACACCGTCACCCCAACCGCGACGAAGTAGGTCAGCCACACCGCATAGCCAAGCGGTGTGACCAATTCCACAGCGAGCGTCCCAGCCATCAATGCCCCCGCGATGACCCACACCCAGCGGTCGCGTGTGGTCGAGATGTTCTGCATGAGGCGCGCGGACCTAAGTGGGAGGGCGGTCATGTTAGCCGATAACTTTCACGCGTAAATCGCCGGAAATTTGATGCTTTCCGGCCGGGTTGGCTTGCACATGACCTTCACGTATCCGTCACTATGGTCGCGCGCTTTGCAGGGGGAAACATCGCGTGATGGATGCGGAAACGGCCACCGATACCGTCGGGCCGCTTTCTCACAACAGCCGGCAGTGCCAGCTGTTGCTCGAGAGCATGTGCGATTGCGCGATCTATACGCTCGATACGGGCGGCCACGTGCGTAGCTGGAATACAGCCTGCGAGCGCATTCAGGGCTACGCCGCTGCCGAGGTCGTGGGGACGCATTTTTCGCGTTTTTATGCGCGCGAAGATGCCCCGCGCGGCGAGCCGGCACACCTGCTTGAGATCGCCAGACGCGATGGTCGCGCAGCTGCAGAAGGCTGGCGCTTGCGCAAGGATGGCAGCCAGTTCCTGGCCAGCGTGGTGATCGAGCCGGTATTGGAACTCGATGTGCTGGTCGGTTTTGCCGTGGTGATCTGCGATATCAGCGAACGCCATGCAGCGCAGCAATCGCAGCAGGTGCTGGCGCAGGCGCAACGCAGCCAGGCGCTGGGCCGGTTGACGCGGGGCATGGCGCATGACTTCAACAATCTGCTGACCGTGATGGCGACCAGCCTGGATCTGATCTCGCGGCGTGCGGGCGAGGATGCGCGTCTGCGCACCTTGCTGGGTGCTGCGCAGACGGCAGTGGAGCGGGGCACCCTGCTGACCCGCCACGTGCTCGCCTTCGCACGCGGGCAGCAATCGCCTCCGCAACGTCATGCAGTCAATGCAATCGTGACCGGCGCGTTGGAATTGCTGCTGCGTGCGTGCCCGGCCGGCATTGGCCTCTCGCTTGAATTGGCCCAGACACTGCCGGATGTGCGTATGGACCCAGGTCAATTGGACGCTGCATTGCTCAACATGGTCTTCAATAGCTGCGATGCCATGCCCGATGGCGGTACGATCGTGCTGGCCACCGCCGTACAGCGGCGTGCCGCACCGTCCCACCCGCACGCTGCACAGCGCACTTACGTCAGCGTTGCGGTGCGCGATAATGGCAGCGGCATGCCGGCGGATGTCGCGCAGCGCGCTGGCGACGCGTTTTTCACCACCAAGGATGCGGGCAAGAACGCCGGCCTGGGCTTGAGCCAGGTGTTTGGCTTCGCGTCCCAATCCGGTGGTTTTGTCGAGCTTGACACCGCACCCGGACACGGCACCACCGTGACCTTGTTTCTCCCGGCCATCGAGGACGCCGAGCATGACTGAATCCCTGCGCTTGCTGATGGTTGAGGACCAAGAAGAGTTACGCGAACTGATCGGCGAAGCACTGCGCGATGCCGGCATCACCGTCGACACCGCCGACGATGGTCACAGTGCATTGCGCATGCTGCGCGAGAGCGGCCCTTACGATGTGGTGTTCAGCGATATCCGCATGCCCAACGGCATGTCGGGCATCGAGCTGAGCGAACAGGTGACGCAACTGCTGCCGCAGGCACGCATCATCCTGGCGTCCGGGTTTGCCAAGGCGCAGTTGCCGCCACTGCCGCCGCAGGTGGATTTTCTGCCCAAGCCCTACCGCCTGCGTCAGCTGATCGACATGCTCAAAGGCGTTGCAGCCAACGCGTAAACGTTGGCTGCATCCAGTTCGCGTGGCCGGTTCAACGGCTCTGGTAGTACACCTTGTCGATGGCGATCTCCACCGGCGCAGCCGGGGGATCGGCCACCAGCATGAACATCTGTTTGACCGCCTGCAGATCCAGATCGTAGAACGCACTGAAGGGGATGCTGACTTCATGCCAGGCGCCATCGCGCACCAATCCGTACTGATTGCCGCCCGCGGCGAAGTCAACCCAGCTGTCGCCGAAACTGGTGTTGATGCCGATCTTGAAGGTCGAAGGCGTAGTGGTTTTAACGTGCAGTTTCAGTGCGCCGCCCGCATACGCGGCCATATTGCGATAGTCGGTCTGGATGCCCAGGCCGTACCAGGCACCGGCATTGGCGCGGTACGCCATCACGTTGCGGCCTTCGAATGGGGTCTGCGCAATCGGGGTGAGGTTGTTCCATAAGTACAGCTCGGCATCCTGGCCGAAGGTCAGCCGCGCACTGGTATCGCTTTGCTCGGTAAATACACCGAAGCGCCCCGCAGGCGCGGCATGTTGCGCGCCGACGTACAGTTGTGCGCCGGGGTTTTGATACAGCCGGATGTAATCGATCTCCATCTTGCCCGGTAGCGGCGCCGTCACCGCAGCAGGCGAGGTAATGCCGGTATAGGTGCCGCCCACCGCAAGATTGAGCAGCAGATATTGCTGCTGGTGGAATTCGTGCAACGAGGCGCCTTGGATATTGGAGATCGCAAATTCAAAGTACTGCTGGCCGTCGATCGACACGCGGATGAATTGCGGGTCCCAGGTCATCCGGTACACATGGAAGTCGTTGTGCAGATTTACCGGGCTGGTGTAGCTGGTGTCGTAGTCGGCTTGCGCGCCGTTGTAGTCCCAATGCACGGCCGCGCCGATGCGGCGGTTGGCGGCGCCGGCGGCGATTGCCGCCGCCATGCCGGCCTCCATCAGATCGATTTCGCCGCGGCCGCGCCATACGCCGATCGTGCCCAGCATCCAATACGCCGGCCATAGCCCGTTGCCGACCACCGGCGTCTTGATGCGCGCTTCCAGCGTGCCGTATGTGAAGTGCATGCGGCCTTCGGTCTTGAGCCGTGCCGAGGTGAATGGCATACCCTGAAACGCTTCGCGCCGCGCCTCGATTACCAGCCGGCCATTATCGATACGCGCATTTTCGGCACGGCTGGTGTAGTACTGCATTTCGCCATTGCCCCAACCGCATAAGCCGATCTGGCAGCCGTTACCGACGTCGTAGGTCCACTTGTTGCCATCGATGCCCGGCCCGTTGAAGTTGTCTTCCCACACCAGGGTTTGCGCCTGCGCACTCGGCGCCAGCGCCATGCCCAACACAACAGCGAACTGCACAGCGACACTGCGTAGCGTGTTCATGCGTGCTTCCCCAAAAGACGGACTCACGTCCGTGGAGAAGCGACGCTGCGCAGGTGCTGCTTCAGTGTCAAAGCAATTGTCGGGCGTGTTTCAGTTCCGTGGTGTTCATTACGGAATAATCCATCATTGGCATGACGGCGGTCGCAAACGCGGTCTGTGCCGTGCTGCGCGGCAACACTTGTCTGCGACCGGCAGATGCACATCCACGCACACTTCAATGCCCCGCGTGCACCGTCCACGCCACCAGTCGTATCACCAATGGCCGCACCACCAAGACGCAACAGAACGCGGTGGGCATCGCAATGCGGTAGGCGTCCAGCACGCGCCATAGATAGCCGGGTGCCAGCCCGGTGTTGGCGCCGGTGATGACCAGGCACATCAGCAAGGCCATGATCGCGGCCATGTAGAACGCGAAGACGAACGGGGTGGCGCGCACACCGAGTTTCCAGCGCGGTCGCGCCAACGGGGAGGAGGGTGGAGATGACGACATGGGGATGACCTCGACTGCCGCACAACCGCGGCGTGAAGGGAACTGTAGAGACGCCACCGCGGCCGGGGTAGATCGCGTAGCCTTGTGGCTTACGTAAGAAAAACTTACGAATCGTTTGGTAATACTTGCCTCAACAATGAACATTCTTCAGTCCATCCGCAGTTTTGTCAGCACCGTCGATGCCGGCAGTATTGCCGGTGGTGCCAAGTTGCTGGGCGTCAGCGCGGCTGCGGTCAGCCAGAACATCGCGCGGCTGGAGCAGCATCTGGGCGTGCGCTTGCTGCACCGGACCACGCGCAGCCTGGCACTGACCGAGCGTGGCACGCTGTACTTCGAACAGGTGCGGCAGCTGGAGCGCGACCTGGAACGCGCGCGGCAATCGGTCGCCGGTCCGCAGCAGGCCCCGGCCGGGCGCTTGCGGGTGGCCAGCACCGCCGCATTTGCGCGCCATGTGCTCGCTCCGATGTTGCCGGCGCTGCGCCAGCGCTATCCGCAACTGGAGATCGAGCTGTTGTGCACCGACCGCGCCGTGCAGCACGCGCAGGAAAGCGTGGACGTCAGCCTGCGCATCGAAGCGCAGCTGGAAGACGGCCTGGTGGCGCGTTGCATCGCGCAGGTACCGCTGGTGGTCTGCGCGGCACCGCAGTACTTGGCCCGTTGCGGTACGCCGCAGACCCCGGACGAATTGAAGTACCACCACTGCCTGTTGCTGCGTTACCCGGTCGATGGGCGTTGTCTGCCTTGGAACTTCGTCCGCAATGGCGTGCGCTTCCAGCCGGAGCTGGGCAAGGCAATGGTCAGCGACGATATCGATGCGCTCGCCACCATGGCCGCTGCCGGCGGCGGCATTGCACGACTGGCCGCGTATGTCGTGCAGCCGTATCTGCAGCGCGGTCAGCTGCAGCCGCTGTTCGTGTCCGAGACCCGCGGAACCACCCAAGCCGCGCCAGAACCGCTACGGATCTACCTGTGCGTCGCCGACCGCCGCGACTTCACTCCAAAGGTGCGCGCCTTTATGGACCACGTACTCGAACGCCTGCCAGCGGAGTGGCGCATTGCCGAGCCAGCGCTGACATCTGCGCCAGCTCAAGCAGCAACCGGTGCATAGCCAGCATCTGAGTTGCAACTCTTTGTGCCCTGCGCTCTGGTCAATAAGGCGCACAAAGGCGTGATGCGTTGACTCGCAAATGCGTGCCAAGTTGCTTGCAAGCGGTCCACTTTGAAAAGTGCAGCACCCCAAGTCATCGTTCCTGATCAACTACAACGGCGGCAGCTACCGCCGCCGTTGTTGCTCATTCTAGCTTGGACATGACAATCAAGCGCGCCGGCAGCTTTCAGTCAACGCGTCTGCCGTCACCATCGCTCACTCCAGCTTGAGCATCACAATCGAGTGCGCCGGCAGCGCAACGCTCAGCGCCTTGCCTTGCACGCGCGCGCCCTTGAACGCTTTCGGCTCCACCGCATGTGGCTGGGCGAAAGTGTTGTGCGCGGTGATCGCCGGCGCAGTGAGGATCTGCCCGTCTACGCTGCTCGGCGACAGGCCTTCTACTTGCACGCTCACGTTCGCCGCCGAGTTCGCATCCAGATTGGTTAGCGCGACATACATATGCCCATCCTTGGCCTTGACTGCCGAGCCGTGCACGGCGGGCACATGCGCATCGCCGCGACGGTACTCGGGCGTCTGCAAGTGCAGCGGCAGGTAGGTGGCGTCCTGGTACGGCTTGTACAGCGCGAACACGTGGTAGGTGGGCGTCAGCACCATCTTGTCCCCGTCGGTGAGGATCATTGCCTGCAGCACGTTGACCATCTGCGCGATATTGGCCATGCGCACGCGCTCGGCATGCGCACTGAAGATATCGATATTCAACGACGCTACCAGCGCATCGCGCAGGCTGTTTTGTTGATGCAGAAAGCCCGGGTTCGCATCGGGCAGGCCGGCATACCAGGTGCCCCATTCGTCTACGACCAGCGCCACTTTCTTGCCCGGGTCGTAGCGGTCCATGATCGCGCTGTGTTTGGTGATCAGCTCGTCCATCACCAGCGTGCGCGACAGCGTATCGATCCAGGCGGCTTCATCGAAATTGGTGGACGAGGCGCGTGGCGGCCAGCCACCGGGCACGGTGTAGTAGTGCAGGCTCAGGCCGTCCATCAACGTGCCGGCCTCGCGCATCATCACTTCGGTCCAGTGATAATCGTCGTTGTTGGGGCCAGGCGCGATCTTGAGGATCTTCTGATTGGCTGGCGCCTTGACGAAGGTCTGGTAGCGTCGATACACGTCGGCCGCATATTCCACGCGCATATTGCCGCCGCAGCCCCACAGCTCGTTGCCCACGCCGAAGTAGGGCACCTGCCATGGCGCATCGCGGCCATTGGCGCGGCGCTCCTGGGCCAGGCTCGAGCGCGTGGGTGCTGTCATGTATTCGGCCCACTGCGCGATCTCGTCCGGCGCCGCATTGCCCACATTGCCGGCGATATACGCCTGGGTACCAAGCAGCTCGGTAAAGTCCATGAACTCGTGCGTACCGAACCGGTTGGACTCTTCCACGCCGCCCCAGTGCGTGTTGACGCGGATCGGGCGCTTGGCCGGCGCGCCGACGCCGTCGCGCCAATGGTATTCGTCGGCAAAACAGCCGCCGGGCCAGCGAATGTTCGGGACTGCGATCGCCTTCAACGCGGCCACCACATCGTTGCGATAGCCACGCGTATTGGGGATTGCCGAGTCCGCGCCGACCCACACCCCGCCATAGATGCCGGTACCCAGATGCTCGGCGAACTGGCCGAACAGCTGACGCGACACCTGCGCACCGGGCTGGTCCGCCCGCAGCGTACCGCTCACCTTGACCTCGGTAGCCGATGCGGTAAGTGCGTTCGTTATCAATGCAGCGGCGACGATTGATTGCAACATCCGCCTGCGCGGGATTTGCAACGCGAGGGAAATCCACTGCATCGGCTTGTCGCTCCTGTGCGGGTTGGTCGAGTCGTTCACGCACTGCCAGATCGGCAGGCGTGGCGCCAGCGTATTACGAGCAAGGACCGATGTCTGCGCCCATAGCTGCATCGCCGCAGCTCGCAGGAGCCCCGCCATGCACAGTTTCAAGGTCCAACTGCGTCGGCGCATCGCTGAAGAAGCGCCATCAGAGGGGCCTTTGCAAGCTCCCTTCTTGGTGCGTCTAATCCAATGCGAATATGGTGTAACAAAACGCACAACAATGCGTTTGATTATTTATGTACTGTAATGCACGGGAGACATCGGCTCCGATTCCGTTCGATCCAAGTCAGCTTCAGGAGCAATGCCATGCATTTGCACGCTGTTATCGCTACGGCATTTCTTGCAGTGGCTGCATCTGCTCAGATCGCGCAGGCCGAGCGGATCGACTCGGTTGTGGCCAGTCGCCACCACCAGGTGGACGCCATCCTCTCAAAATGGAAGGCGGGAGAAACGCCTGGGTGCGCTGTCGGTATCTCGGTGAACGAGGTCCTCGACTATGCCAAGGGCTTTGGGACTGCAGACCTCTCCAGCGCCACGCCAATCACTCCTGGAACCGTCTTCCATGCCGCGTCGATTTCCAAGCAGTTCACAGCCTTCTCCATCGGCCTGCTGGAGGAAAGAGGCCAGCTTTCCTACGACGACAGCATCCGAAAATACATCCCGGAATTCGCTGGCTATGCAGACGCGATCACAATCAGCGACCTGATACATCACACCAATGGCCTCAGAGAACAGGGGCAATTGCTCAACCTGGCCGGATGGCGCGACTCCGACATTTACACCGAGTCCGATGTCATCTGGGCGCTGACCCACCAGCATGGCCTCAACTTTGAACCCGGCGCTGAGGTGGTTTACAGCAACGCTGCGTATACGCTTCTTGGCGTCGTTGTCCAACGCGTTTCCGGCAAGACGCTCCGCCAATTCGCACAGGACGAGATATTCGTCCCGCTCGGCATGACCGACACCCACTTCAACGACCGCTATACCGAGGTCGTCGCAAACAGGGCGCTGAGCTATGTTACGAATGGAAGCGCAACCTGGGACTTCGCCCCGCTTACGATCACCCACTACGGTTCGACCGGCCTTCTCACAACAGTCGGCGACTTATTGAAGTGGGAACGGAATCTAATCGACGGTCAGGTCGGTGGCCAGACCTTGATTGCCAAAATGAAGGAGTCAGGCACGCTCCGCGACGGGACCAGGATCAACTATGGCGGTGGACTGCGGCTTGACGAGTACCGGGGCCTGAAGCTCATCAGCCATGATGGCGCCGACGTGGGTTTTCGGTCGGATGCCTTGCTTTTCCCCGATCAGCGCCTGGCCATCGTCGCGCTCTGCAATGGCGCGACGACCGAACCGGCAAGCATTACCCGCGCAATAGCCGATATCTACCTTGAGCCTTTGAATCTGCCTGCACGCCTCGCCCCTGCTGTACGGATGGCTCCCGAGGCGCAGTCGGCCTTGGCCGGGACCTATTGGAGCCCACAGACCGATGAACTGATACGACTCGACTGGAAGGACAATGCGTTGAGGCCGGCCGGAGCCTCTGGTCTAGTTCCGATAGGCAGCGATGTCTTCCGCCCTAGCGACCAACCGCACGAGTGGATGTTTCACCGACCCTCAAGCCGGGTTGGCGATTTCCGATTGGTGGTGCGCGACTTTTGGCCGACCACACGGGAGTTCGTGAAGATCACCGAGCCCCTGCCTGCTCAGTCCGACTTGGTGGCACTGACCGGCACCTATCACAGCGAAGAGACCGACATGACGTACACCGTTGCGTTCGTGGATGGGCGATTGCGGCTTTCCTGGCCCCGTGGATATGAGCTCTCCCTCGATCCGGTGGGCGGCAACCGTTTCTCGAGCAGCCGTGGAACCATCACTTTCGTCAGCAATGGTAAGGGCCGTGTAGAGGGGCTGACCCTTAGCAACAGGAGGCTGCGCCGAATGATGGCGAAAAGAACGGACGCAGGGGAAGATGACACCTGAATCGCCACGCGCTCACTGCGTTGGGACTGGCGCTGACCTTGAAGTACTTGGCCTGCCGCAGCTTGCAAACATCCACGGGCGATGTCGTAGCCGCCGCCATCCTTCGCGGTCACCACCACGCGTTCGGGCAGCGCTACTTGATCGACAGATTCACGGCTCCGGTGCGTGCAGGTCGATCCAGTCCTGCAGCGCGCTTAGCTACGCGGCGGCGGTGTGGCAGCTGGTGTAGTGGTCGGCGACGGTACCGGCAATCCCGCGTCGACCAGGACGGTCAGACCGTTGTTTTGCCAGTGCGCCGCTGCACCCGTTGCACTTGGCTAGATCTGCAGTAGCAGACCCGGCTGCTCGTCCACCGGCAAGCCCGGTCTGCACGCCCATTCGGTGCTAGTTGCCGTGGAAAGCGAGTGCCAGCGTCAAGATGCGCGCATCGGCATGGTCGGCAACGGCGCTCTCCCGCTATGCTCGCCAGCTTCCAGTATCGGAGGGACGATCCATGCAGCGCGTATTCGGGCAGTTGCCAGACGGTGTCGAGGTCCACGCGCTTACGCTGCGCAGCGATGCCGGGCTGGAGGCGGAAGTGCTCACCTATGGCGGCATCCTGCATGTGCTGCGGCTCACCACCGCACATGGCGTGGTGCCGCTGCTGCTGGCCTTGCCGGACCTGCCTGCTTACGCGGCCGACGGCGACAGCCTCAATATTCTGGTTGGCCGCTTCGGCAATCGCATCGCCGGCGCGCGCTACACGCTGGATGGTGTGACGCACATGCTGGCAGCCAACGAAGGGCGCAACCAGTTGCACGGCGGCCTACGCGGCTTCGGGCGGCGTGTGTGGCGCGTGCTGGAGCACACCTCGGATCAGGTGTTGCTGGGTTACGACTCGCCCGATGGCGAAGAAGGCTATCCCGGCAATCTGCAGGTGCGTGCGCGGCTGCAACTGGAGGGACGCAAGCTGCAGCTGGACTTCGAGGCGCAGTGCGATGCCGCCACCCCGTTGAATCTCACCCATCACCCATATTTCAACCTGTCCGGCGACCCGCATCACAGTGCCGCGCGGCAGGTGCTGCGCGTGCCGGCCGATCGCTATCTGCCGGTTGATGCCGAATCGATCCCGACCGGCGAGATCGCTTCGATCGCCGGCACGCCGTTCGATTTCCGCATTGCTGCCGCGTTGTCCGATAACACTGACCCATCGCATCCGCAAGTGGTGCTCGGCAAAGGCTACGACCAATGCCTGGTGCTGGCCGCCGACGCCGATTGCGTTGCCGAGCTGTACTCGCCGCACAGTGGCGTGGCGCTACGCATCACCAGCGATGCACCGGCGGTGCAACTCTACGAAGGCCAGCATCTGGACGCACACCATCCCGGCCTGGGCCGGGGCGTGTGTCTGGAGCCGCAGGACTACCCGGATGCGCCCAATCACCCCAACTTCCCGTCGACAATCCTGCGACCCGGCGAGATTTACCGTCGCCGCATCGCCTATCACTTCGCCAGCGCTGGCCCGGATCAGTCGTGGGCCGCGGTGAATGCTGCGCTGGGTACCTGAGATCAGCGCGGCCCCAGCACCAGCTCGATCACGAACTTGCTGCCGAAGAACGACAGCACCAGCAGCACCATCGCGGTCAGCGTCCAGTGGACTGCCTTGGTGCCGCGCCAGCCATTGCGCCAGCGGCCGATCAGCAGCGCCCCGAACACGATCCACGACAGGATGCTGAGCACGGTCTTGTGCAACAGCCGCTGCGCCAGAAAGTCCTGAACGAACAGCAGGCCGGTCAGCAGGGTCAGACTCAGCAGCACGAAGCCCACCGTGATCGTGCGGAACAGCAGCGTCTCCAGTTCGGTCAACGGCGGCAACGCGCGCAGCCAGGTGTGGAAGTCGCGTCGGCGCAGCGCGCGTTCCTGCAACCACAGCATGATCGCCAGCAGCGCAGCGATCCCCAGCGTGGCGTAGGCCAGCAGCGCCATCCACGCGTGCAGCTCCAGCCGCCAGCCCAAGTCCGAACTCGGCTCATGACCGTAAGCGTGATAGCAGGCCAGCAGAATCGCCGATAGCGGAAACACCACCACGCCCACCGCCGCCATGCGCCCGCGCCCGCCGAACACCGCAGTCAGCGCGGCCATGCCCAGCCCGCACAGCGATAGTGCCGCGAAGAAGTGCATGTCCGGCCCGCCGGCGGTGCGGAATGCCACCAGCACGTGGTACCCGGCGTGCAACGCCACTGCCGCCAGCGCCGGTATCAACCAGCGTGCAGGCGCCTGGTTGCCATCGCGCAGCACCGAGCGGGTGAGCAGCGCGGTGGCCAACAGATACAAGGCGAACGCGATGAGAACGATTGTCATCGTGGAAGTTTCGCACACTGGGGGCTGGCGCCGGAATCGGGAGTCGGGAATCGGAAGAGCGGGCATGCCCAGCCGGGCAGGGCGGCCGATTGGGCTGTGCCGCTATAATCGACGCCCGTTTCCCCTCACGCGGTCCTTTGCGCATGTTCGAGTCCCTTACCCAACGTCTCTCCGGCACCATGGAGCGCCTGCGCGGTCGCGGCCGCCTGACCGAGGAGAACATCCGCGAAGCCACCCGTGAAGTGCGCATCGCATTGCTCGAAGCCGACGTCGCGTTGCCGGTGGTACAGGCGCTGATCGAACGCATCAAGGTGCGTGCGGTCGGCCAGGAAGTGCTCAAGTCGCTGACCCCGGGCCAGGCGCTGATCAAGATCGTCCGCGACGAACTGACTGCGGTCATGGGCGCGGCCGCCACCGACCTCAACCTCAACGTGCCGGCGCCGGCGATCATCCTGATGGCGGGCCTGCAGGGTGCGGGCAAGACCACCACGGTCGGCAAGCTCGCCAAGCACCTGAAGGAAAAGCGCAAGAAAAAGGTCATGGTGGTCTCGGCCGACGTCTATCGCCCGGCCGCGATCGAGCAGCTCAAGACGCTGGCCGAACAGGTCGGCGTGCTGTTCTTCGCCTCCGATGCCTCGCAGAAGCCGGTGGATATCGTGCGCGCTGCCATCAGCGACGCGCGCAAGTCGTTCGTCGACGTGCTGCTGGTCGATACCGCCGGCCGCCTGGCGATCGATGCGGCGATGATGGACGAGATCAAGGCGCTGCATGCCGCGGTCAACCCCACCGAAACCCTGTTCGTGGTCGATGCGATGACTGGCCAGGACGCGGCCAACACCGCCAAGGCCTTCGGCGAAGCGCTGCCGCTGACCGGCGTGGTACTGACCAAGACCGACGGCGACGCCCGTGGCGGTGCCGCGCTGAGCGTGCGTTATATCACCGGCAAGCCGATCAAGTTCGTCGGCACCGGCGAAAAGACCGACGGCCTGGACGTGTTCCATCCCGACCGCGTCGCCAGCCGCATCCTGGACATGGGCGATGTGCTGTCGCTGGTGGAGCAGGTCGAGCAGAGCGTCGATCAGGAAAAGGCTGCCAAGCTCGCCGCCAAGGTCGCCAAGGGCAAGAAGTTCGACCTCAACGACATGAAGGAACAGCTCGAGCAGATGCAGAACATGGGCGGCATCCATGGGCTGATGGACAAACTGCCGGGCATGGGCCAGATCCCGGACAACGTCAAGCAGCAGGTTACCGGCAAGGAAGTGCCGCGCATGATCGCGATCATCAATTCGATGACCAAAAAAGAGCGCCGCAACCCGGCCCTGCTCAACGGCTCGCGCCGCTCGCGCATCGCGCGCGGCTCGGGCATGCAGCCGGCCGACGTCAACAAGCTGATGAAGCAGTATCAGCAGATGGAAAAGATGATGGGCAAGCTGGCAGGCGGCGGCATGAAGGGCCTGATGCGCAACATGAAGGGCATGATGGGCGCCATGGGCGGCCGCGGCGGCATGCCGTTCCGCTGAGTTCAGTAATGCGCTGACGCGGCCAGCGCGGCGTTGCACTGGCCCTGCGCTGGCAATGTAGGGCATCGCGCAGATGCAGGTGCGATTGCGTGGATGCAGTCAAACGCCCAGGTCAAACGCTGAGTTGGTCGAGCGCGCGGTGCCCTCACCGCTCGCGGGACACGCCGTAAATCCATCCGTGGAGGCTCAGTGGCGGCATCCATGCCGCCACATGGTCCCGCAATCGGTGAGGGCACCGCACCAGAGAGTTGAGTCGGTTGCTTTGAGAAGAGCTACGCACACCGACCATCTTGACTGGTCCTTGCCCGCCCACCGTCGCGGGACCTTACGCGGCATGGATGCCGCGTAAGAGCCTACATGGACGTACTTGCGGCGTGTCCCGCGATGGTGGGCCGGCAAGGGCCCTGCAGCCATGCCGCAGATCAGCCGGCCTGCATTAGACTGGCGTGAAGTAGTTTTGTAGGCGGCTCTTCGTCGAGGTAACCATGACCGATAACCGCATGTATTTCGCAAACGATGAAGACGCTGCACTGCAGGCGGCCTACGCCGCAGCGCGCGACACCTTCAAGTTTTTCTGGCGCGAACTGTCCTGGGAATATCGCCGCATCGTGCCGGGCCTGGAGATGGCGGCAGTGAAACTGCCTTTCGCCACCGATGCTTCCGCGATTGATGCGCCTTCGCACGAGCATATGTGGATCTCCGACGTGCAGTTCGATGGCGAGCAGGTCTCCGGCAGCCTGCTCAACGATCCGGAATGGATCGCAGGACTCACTGCCGGTGACGCCGTGTCTGCACCGCTCACCGACCTGGAAGACTGGATGTACGTGGCCGATGGCCAGGTCTATGGCGGCCATACCATTGCAGCGATGCGTCGCACGATGTCGCAGGACGAGCGCGCCGAGCACGACGCTGCGTGGGGCCTGGACTTCGGTGAGCCGGGCGTAGTGCGCCTGGTGCCTGCACCTGTGCCGGAGCGCAAAAGTGGCTTGTTCGGCAAGATGTTCGGTAGCAAGCCGGCTCAGGTCGCTGCGACGGAACAGGCTCCGTCCGAGCGCGAGCATCCGATGAGCGAGAACATGGGCGCAAAGTTCGACGAAGGCCTGCGCGATCAGCCGGACATGGTGCATTTCCGTGACGACGCCGGTTGGACGCTGTTGCAGCGCGATGCCTTGGCGGGCAACTATCAGCCGGTGTCATTGCTGCTGAAGCACGGCGCGGATGCGTCGCTGCGCACGCCATCGGGCAAGACGGCATTGGATCTGGCTCGGCAGATGCAATGGCCCAGAATCGTGCAGCTCCTCGAAGGCGATCACTGAGGTGTCGGTGACACCGTCGCTTGCGTCGGATGGCCGGTACGCAAACGTCGCGCGTTTTTGCCGGCGTTTTGGCTTAGGCGTTCCCATTCTGCTCAGCCCCATGGCCGGCGCCTGCCCGGTGCCGTTGTCGACGGCGGTTGCCGAAGCCGGTGGCATGGGCGCGATGGGTGCGGTGTTGTCGCAGCCGCAGGAGATCGTGGCATGGATGATGGCGTTTCGTGACGCGAGCAGCGGGCCTGCGCAGATCAATCTATGGATTCCCGATCCTGCACCGTTACGCAACGCAGATGCAGAAGCGCGCATGCGGGAATTTCTATCGCAGTGGGGGCCGCCAGTTTCTGCAGCCGCTGGCGACGCAATGCCAGTCGATTTCGACGCACAGTTCGAGGCCTTGCTCGCCGCGCGTCCTGCGGTTGCCTCATCAATCATGGGGCTGTTTCGGCCCGATCAGGTTGCGCGTTTGAAGGCTGCCGGCATCGCGTGGTTCGCCTGCGCCACCACACTGGACGAAGCGCTTGCGGCACAGGCAGCAGGTGCCGATGCGGTGGTCGCACAAGGGGCCGAAGCCGGTGGCCATCGTGGCGCCTTCGATGCCAGCCAGGCCGAGCGCCAGACGACCGGGTTGTTCGCCTTGTTACCGCGATTGGTCGATCACCTGCACATCCCGGTGATCGCCGCAGGCGGCATCGCCAGCGCACGCGGCATTGCTGCGGCGCTCACACTGGGCGCAAGTGCCGTGCAGATCGGTACCGGCCTGCTGCGTACGCCCGAGGCTGCACTGCCGAGCGCCTGGGCCGATGCACTGACGCAGGCCGAACCGGAACAGACCCAGCCGACCCGCGCATTCTCCGGCCGGCTGGGTCGTGCGCTGATCACGCCATATCTGCGTGCCGCCAGTGCTGCAGATGCGCCGCCGCCCGCGCCGTATCCGGTGCAGCGCGCGCTGACCGCGCCGATGCGCCAGGCCGCCGCGCGCGACAACCGCCTGGATGCCATGCAGGCCTGGGCCGGGCAATCGGCCTGGATGGCGCCCGCGCAGCCCGCCGCGCAGGTGGTAACGCAGTGGTGGGCTGACGCGCAGGCGCTGTTATGTCGGTGATCTTCTGCAATGGCGTACCCGCCAGCGCGGCGCAGCTCGGAGCTGCCGCGCTGATCAACTACGGCCACTTCACCACGCTACAGGTGCGCAGCAGTGCCGCGCTCGGGCTGGATCTGCATCTGCAGCGCCTACAGCAGGGCAGTAGCGCGCTGTTCGGCATGGAGCTGGCGCAGGAGGCAGTGCGTCTGCAAATGCACGCCGCGCTGGAAGCCTCGGCAATGGCCGATGCCAGCCTGCGCGTCACCGTGTTCGCGCAGGATTACGACTTGCGCGATCCCTTGCGCGAGGTCGCGCTGGACCTGCTGGTTGCGGTGTCGCCGCCAGCGGACATGCCCGAGACCGGGCTGCGTGTGCAGGTGACCAGCTATGTACGCGATCAGCCCGAGCTCAAGCATGTCGGGACATTTCCGCTGTTGCGGCTGCGCCGGCTGGCCATGAATACCGATCACGACGATGTCGTGTTGCAGGATCCGCAGGGCAGGGTGCTGGAAGGCGCGTTCTGGAATCTGGGTTTTTGGGAGCGCGGCGGCGTGGTCTGGCCGCAGGGCCCGGCCTTGCTGGGAACGCGTCAGCAATTGCTGCAGACCGGGCTGGAAACGCTGGGGATCAGCCAGATTCGGCGGCCGGTGCAACTGGACGAACTGGATCGTTTCGATGGCGCCTTCGCCTGCAATGCGCGCGGGCAGCAGGCGATCGTGGCGATGGGGCCGGCCCGCTGGGGCCCACATGCGGCCCAGCTGCCGCTGCTGGAGCAGGCCCTGCAAACCCATGCGTGGCAAGCGATCTGAGGCTTGGCGCGGGGCGGTCACCGGGTGACTTGGCTTCGCCGCCGGTGCCCGCTATAATCGCCGGCTTACCGCGCCACTCTGGCGACTGGGCAACTCAGGAAAACGACACCATGGTCAAGATTCGACTGACCCGCGGCGGCGCCAAGAAGCGTCCGTTCTACCACATCATCGTGACCGACGTGCGCAGCGCGCGCGACGGCCGCAACATCGAGCGTCTGGGTTACTACAACCCGGTTGCCCAGGGCGCAGAACCGCGCGTCGTGCTGGACATCGCGCGCGTCGACCATTGGGTCGGCCAGGGCGCACAGCTGACCGACAAGGTGCGTAACCTGTATCGCGAAGCATCCAAGCCTCAGGCCGCTGCGGCCTGATCTGGGAGGGCCGAGCGCATCGCTCGGCCTAGCTGACGCAGATGAAACAGACCGAGCGCCGTATCCTGCTGGGCAGGGTTGCCGGCGCTTTCGGTGTCAAGGGCGAACTCAAGATCGAGTCCTGGACCGAGCCGCGTAGCGCAATCTTCCGGTACCAACCGTGGATTCTGCGTACGCCCTCGGGTGAGGAGTCGACACTGAGCGGAGCGCGCGGGCGCGATCAGGGCAAGCATCTGGTCGCAACATTCCCCAACGTTTCCGATCGCGACACCGTCGAAGCCATGCACGGGATCGAGATTTACGTCTCGCGCAGCGTGCTGCCGCCACCCAAGCCCGATGAATATTATTGGGTGGATCTGGAAGAACTGCAGGTGGAAACCGTCGAGGGCGTCAAGCTCGGCACGGTGTCGCATCTGTTCTCTACCGGCTCCAATGACGTGATGGTGGTACGCGGCGATCGCGAACGGCTGGTGCCGTTCGTGCTGCCGGATTTCGTCAAGTCGGTCGACTTCGAAGCCAACTTGATCGTGGTGGACTGGGATCCGGATTTCTGATCGGAATTTCCGACCTGATCTGAGCGGTGCTTGCGCTCCGTTCTTGCTGTACCCATTCCCCAATCTCGATTCCCATCCAGTGCGCATCGACGTCATCAGCCTGTTCCCCGAGTTCATCGCGCAATGCGCGGCGTTCGGCGTGGTCGGGCGGGCGCAGGAGCGTGGCTTGCTGGAACTGCAGGGCTGGAATCCGCGCGACCATGCGCAGGGTAACTACCGCCGTGTGGACGACCGTCCGTTCGGTGGTGGGCCAGGCATGGTGATGTTGATCGAGCCGTTGCGGGCCTGTCTGGCTGCGGTGCAAGCCGCAGACACGCGTCCTGCACCGGTGATTTACCTCAGCCCGCAGGGGCGGCCGCTCACCCAGCCGCTCGCCCGTGAGTTGGCGCAGTTGCCACGCATGGTGTTGGTGTGCGGGCGCTACGAAGGCGTGGACGAGCGCTTTCTGGCCCAGTCAGTGGATATGGAAATCTCCATCGGCGACTACGTGTTGTCCGGTGGCGAGTTGGGTGCAGCGGTGCTGGTGGATGTGGTGACGCGGTTGCAGGAAGGCGTGTTGAACGACGCCGAATCTGCGGCCCAGGACAGTTTCGAAGGCCCGCAGGGTCTGCTGGATTGCCCGCACTACAGCCATCCCTCGACCCATGACTGGGGCGATGTGCCGGATGTGCTGCGCTCGGGTAATCACGCTGCAATTGCGCGCTGGCGTCGGCAGCAGTCGCTGGGCCGGACCTGGCTGCGTCGCCCGGATCTGCTCGACGAGGCCGGGTTGGACAAAAACGATCGCCGCTTGCTGGAGGAATTTCGTCGCGAACTCGCCTCAGACGACGATAAACCCGGCGACAAGTAATAAGGGCTCACCCCTAGCTCTTGCAACATTGATTGGGGTACAATATGCGGCTTGCTGGCCAGCCTTGCGTCTGGCCCTCCTACGAACCTCGAGCAATCGCCGTGCGGCGACTGCCGGTCCAATATCACCAGACACGCGGTGCCCATCATGAGCAAACTCAACAAGACCATCCTGGCTGACTTCGAAGCCGCCCAGATTCAGCGCCAGCTGCCGGAATTCAACCAGGGCGACACCGTTGTGGTGAACGTCAAGGTGAAGGAAGGCAATCGCGAGCGCGTGCAGGCCTATGAGGGCGTCGTGATCGGTACCAAGAATGCCGGCCTGAATTCCGCGTTCACCGTGCGCAAGATCTCGCACGGTTTCGGCGTCGAGCGCGTGTTCCAGACCCACAGCGCCATCATCGACTCGGTCGAAGTGAAGCGCCGCGGTAAGGTCCGCGCCGGCAAGCTGTACTACCTGCGTGGTCTGGAAGGCAAGGCTGCCCGCATCAAGGAAGATCTGGCCGCCGCTGCGCAGGCCAAGGCTGCTCGCCAGGCTGCTGCCAAGGCTCAGTAAGTCACACTGGCAGGTTGTTTCTGCCACTGCCAAACGGCCGCCTTCGGGCGGCCGTTTGCGTTACGGGAATCGGGATTCAGGAATCGGCAGGTGGTGATCCCACAACGTTCGCGGGAACGTGTGGGCGCGCGAGCGTCTGTTCTCCGCACTGCCAGTCGACATCAGCGCTGGCGAGGCCTCGGCAATTCCGTCAACGGTGCCGTATCGGCGACCGGCGAGGCCGGGTGTGCCGGAACCTCCGCAGCGGCCGCCAGCTCTGCCGGATCCGCAGGTGTGGTCAACATGCGCGCCTTGCGCCAGCCGCCCCAGCGGTAATACGCCAGCGACAGCAGCATCGAGCAGACCGAACTGATCGGCAGACTCCACCAGATGCCGTCGGCTCCCAGATGCGGGATCAAGGCGTTTGCCAGCGGCACGCGCACACCCCACAGACCGAATGCCAGGATCAGCAGCGGCGGGATCACCGCGCCGGTCGCGCGCACCACGCCGGAAATCACAAAGCTCACGCCAAACAGCAGGAACGACCAGATGCCGATGTGATTGAGATGCCGCGCCACTTCCAGCGTCGGGCTGTCGGTCGGCAGGAACAGCGCGAGCGTCCAGTGATCGAACAGGATCAGCAGCACGATCAGAATGCCGGTCATCAAAAAGTTGGCGACGATGCCGGTGCGTGCGGTCGCATCCACGCGATTCCACAATCCCGCACCCACATTCTGCGCCGCCATCGTGGAGCAGGCAGCGCCCAGCGCCATCGCCGGCATCTGCACATACGTCCATAGCTGCAGCGCTGCGCCGTAAGCGGCTGCAGTGTCGGTGCCGAAGCCGTTGACCAGCGTCATCATCGCGATCATGGACAGCGAGATCAGCACCATCTGCAGGCCCATCGGCACGCCTTTGACGATAAGCGCGCGCAGGATCGTCGGTGAGATCCGGAACAGCTTCAGATCGCCGCGCCCCAACCAAAGGACGTGGCGTTTCTTGCGTAAATACAGCAGCAACCCGCCGAGTGCGACCACCTGCGCCAGCAGCGTGGCCCAGGCCGCACCGGCAATGCCGAGTGCCGGAAACGGGCCGAGACCGAAGATCAGCAATGGGTTGAACACGATGTCCAGCACCACCGACACCAGCAAGAAGCGGAACGGTGTGCGCGCATCGCCGGTGCCGCGCAGTGCCGCCGACAAAAATGCGAACACATAGATCAGCGGCATCGCCAGGAAGATGACGCGCAGGTACTCCTCGGCCAATGTCTGCGACGCCGGTGGTGTACCCATCGCGGTCAACAGATGCGGCGCCAGAAACCAGCCGAAGACCGCAATCGCTGCCGACAGGCCGCCGAAAAAACTGGCGCTGGTGCCCATGACCTTGCGTGCCTGCGCGATGTCGCGCGCGCCCATCGCCTGGCCGATCAGGATGGTGGAAGCCATGCCGATGCCGAACACCGAGCCGATCAGGAAGAACATGATGCTGTTGGCGTTGGCTGCGGCCGTCAGTGCCGCCTCGCCGAGGTAGCGGCCTACCCAGATCGCATTGATCGAGCCATTGAGCGATTGGGCGATGTTTCCCGCCAGGATCGGCAGTGCGAACAGCAGCAGATTCTTGCCGATCGGGCCTTCGGTCAGGACAGCGGATTTAGGCATCGCAGACGCGCCGTGGTGCGGAAGCTGCGAACACTAGCATTGGCGTGTGTGCCGCGTGCGGTCGCCTGGCGAATCTCAACAGCCGTGGAAGAGCGAGCTCGCCAGGCTGATGTCACGGGGCACCACACGTGCCATGCAGCTTTGCCTGTATCGGTCAGCCAGTGTGTGGCAGGCAGGCTGGATCTGGCCGGCGGTGGCGCTTGAGTTCCGGCGCGGTTGCCCAGATATTTCTCGCTCGATGCAGCCGGTTGCACCGCGCCGATGCAGCGAGATGACCACACCGGCATGCATCCCATGGACCCAACGGCAAGCACAACGCGATGACTCAATTGGTGGAACAAGCGACGACGGTCAGGCTGGATGTCTGGCTGTGGGCGGCACGCTTCTTCAAGACCCGCAGCCTGGCCAAGACGGCGGTGGACAACGGCAAGGTGGATGTCGCCGGCCAGCGGCCCAAGCCATCGCGTGCGGTACGCCAGGGCGAGCAGTTGCGCATCGACCGTGGCGGTGAAATCTTCGAAATCACGGTTGCCGCGTTGAGCGACGTGCGCGGCCCGGCACCCGTCGCGCAGGCGCTGTACGTGGAAAGCGACGCCTCACGCGAGGGACGCACGCAGTGGCGGCTGCAGCGCGTGGCCGAACGCACCGGCTATCGGGCACCCGTCGGCAAGCCGGACAAGCGCGCGCGTCGGCTGATCACTGCGTTGGGCGATATCGACGCGTTGTAGCGCTGCGTGATAGTCGTGCTGCGTCTGGAATGATGGAAACGCAAACGCCCCGGTGATTCGGGGCGTTTGCGTCAATGCGGTCATCTGTTTGCGTTGCGCTTGAAGCGTGGAAACCAACGTCGCCGCAACCGCCATCCGTTCTCGAGGGCCTGCTCGATGCAAGCTTCTCGATGCCACCTTGATTGGGCGGCAAAAGTAGCCAGCAATCGTCAGTGGCGCGCGGGCCGCGCATTCGGAAGAGCGCGCGTGGCAAGTGCCGCCCCGAGCAACGACGGCACCCGCCTGATGGCGAGTGCCGTCGTCCTGATCGCCGCTGTTACGCCAGATCAAACCGATCCAGCTGCATCACCTTGGTCCAGGCAGCGACGAAGTCGTGCACGAACTTTTCCTGTGCATCGGCGCTGGCGTAGACCTCGGCGACCGCACGCAGGATGGAGTTGGAGCCGAACACCAGGTCCACACGCGTGCCGGTCCACTTCTGTTCGCCGGTGCTGCGGTCGCGGCCTTCGTAGAGCTCCTTCGCTTCGGAGGTGGCTTTCCACTCGGTGCGCATGTCGAGCAGGTTGGCGAAGAAGTCGTTGCTCAGCACGCCGGGGCGGGTGGTGAACACGCCATTCTTCGAGTCGCCGACATTGGCGCCGAGCACGCGCAGGCCGCCGACCAGTACGGTCAATTCGGGCGCGGTCAAAGTGAGCAACTGCGCCTTGTCGATCAGCAGCGCTTCGGCAGGCACCGCGTAGCTGCGCTTGGCGAAGTTGCGGAAGCCATCGGCCACCGGCTCGAGCACGGCGAAGGACTCGACATCGGTTTGCTCCTGCGAGGCATCGGTGCGGCCGGGTGCGAACGGCACGGTGACGCTGTGGCCTGCGGCGTGCGCTGCATGTTCCACTGCGGCGTTACCGGCCAGCACGATCAGGTCGGCCAGCGAGATCTGCTTGCCGCCGGCATGCGCGCCGTTGAACTCGGCCTGGATGCGTTCCAGCGTGCCCAATACCTGCGCCAGCTGCTCTGGCTGGTTGGCCTGCCAATCCTTCTGTGGTGCCAGGCGGAGACGCGCACCGTTGGCGCCGCCGCGCTTGTCCGAGCCGCGGAAGGTCGATGCCGATGCCCACGCAGTGGAGGCCAACTGCGCCACGCTCAGGCCGGAAGCGAGGATGGTCTGCTTGAGAGCAGCGGCGTCCTGCGCATCGACCAGCGGGTGGTCGACGGCGGGCACCGGGTCCTGCCACAGCAGTTCTTCGCTCGGCACCTCGGTTCCCAGGTAACGCGAGCGCGGGCCCATGTCGCGGTGGGTGAGCTTGAACCAGGCGCGGGCGAACGCGTCGGCGAACTGGTCGGGGTGTTCGTGGAAGCGACGCGAGATCGCTTCGTAGGCCGGGTCGAAGCGCAGTGCCAGATCGGTGGTCAGCATGGTCGGCCGGTGCTTCTTGGAGGCATCGTGCGCATCGGGAATGATGGCGTCGGCATTCTTGGCCACCCACTGGTGCGCGCCGGCCGGGCTCTTGCTCAGTTCCCACTCGAACTTGAACAGGTGATCGAAGAAGTCGTTGCTCCACTGCGCCGGGGTGGTGGTCCAGGTGACTTCCAGGCCGCTGGTGATGGTGTCTGCGCCCTTGCCCGTGCCGTAGCTGTTGTGCCAGCCCAGGCCCTGGCTTTCCAGATCGCTGGCTTCCGGCTCGGCGGCCACGTTGTCGGCTGGGCCGGCACCGTGGGTCTTGCCGAAGGTATGGCCGCCGGCGATCAGCGCCACGGTCTCTTCGTCGTTCATCGCCATGCGCGCGAAGGTGTCGCGGATGTCGCGCGCGGCAGCGACCGGGTCGGGCTTGCCGTCCGGGCCTTCCGGATTGACGTAGATCAGACCCATCTGCACGGCGGCCAACGGGTTTTCCAGATCGCGGGTGTGCGGCACTTCGCTGTCGTCGTCCTTCACCAGCACGCCGTGCGCTTCGTCCACGCCCGGCGAGCCGCGCGAGTAGCGATCGTCGCCGCCCAGCCACTTGGTTTCGCGGCCCCAGTACAGGTCCTGATCCGGCTCCCAGGTATCTTCGCGGCCGCCGGCAAAACCGAAGGTCTTGAAGCCCATGCTTTCCAGCGCGACGTTGCCGGTGAGGATCATCAGATCGGCCCAGGAAATCGCCTGGCCGTACTTCTGCTTGATCGGCCACAGCAGGCGGCGCGCCTTGTCCAGGCTGACGTTGTCGGGCCAGCTGTTGAGCGGTGCGAAGCGCTGCTGCCCACGACCGCCGCCGCCACGGCCATCGCCGATGCGATAGGTGCCGGCGCTATGCCAGGCCATGCGCACGAACAGCGGACCGTAATGGCCGAAGTCGGCCGGCCACCAGTCCTGCGAATCGGTCATCAGCGCGCGCAGTTCCTGCTTGAGCGCAACAAGATCGATACGCTTGAACGCCTCGGCGTAATTGAAGGTCTGGCCCAGCGGATTGGACTTGCTCGAATGCTGGCTGAGCAGGTCCACACGCAGCTGCTTGGGCCACCAATCGCGGTTGGTGGTTCCGGTACCGACGACGGCGTGATTGAACGGGCACTTTGCTTCGGTTGTCATGGCAATACCTGTGTGCGTGAGCACTTGGGGAGCTGTGTGCCGAAACTGCGGACACGTGCTGGTGGAGTCGAAGTGGTGGGCAATGCGTCAGCTATGGTTATCGATTGAAGGCGCACAGGCGGCCGTGGGGTCATCGAGCATCGTCGCCGCGTGTGCCGATGCTAGCGCCTGCCCGCAGGAGCCGGTATAGGCCGGTATCCGGAATGTGACTGGCGGAGGTGCGCATCAGGCGGACTCATCGTGGCGGCGTGTGCACACGATAAGGAGCATCGATCGGTTGGGGAATTCGAATTATTCAACCATATCGATAGGGTGTCGCTATGGATGGCGAGGAGACGCCCGGGCGGCACGGCAGCGACCTGTCAGCGCTTGCCGAACAGGCTGCCGCCGAGTTTCATGACATCGCCCAGGCCCAGCTTCCCGTCGCCATCCTGATCCAGCACGCTGTTCAGCAGGCCGCTGACGCCGCTATTGCTGCCGACTTGCTGGCGTTC
The DNA here is from genome assembly GCF_056725225.1 of Xanthomonas sp. NCPPB 2933. Classification (NCBI taxonomy): domain Bacteria; kingdom Pseudomonadati; phylum Pseudomonadota; class Gammaproteobacteria; order Lysobacterales; family Lysobacteraceae; genus Xanthomonas; species Xanthomonas sp. NCPPB 2933. The sequence goes on along the minus strand of NZ_CM161518.1, from coordinate 3,852,493 downwards.
CTGTGCCAAGGCCGGGCCGAGTTGACTGCTGGCCGTCGTCGTGCCACTGAGGAAGCGCTTGGCCAAATACGCCATCACGATGGGCGCCAACAGTTGCAGCAGTTGGCTGGCCTTGCCGGTTTCCAGCCCGGTGGCTTTGCCCAGGCCTGCCGCCGCTTGCGGTGCCTTGTCGCCGAACAGATGACTCACGATGCCGGCGCCACTGCCTTGCGCACCATTGGCCGAGCCGCCCAGCAGCGCGCCAAGCAGGCTGCCGATGTCCGGGCTGCTGGCGTGGTCGCGCTGCAACGCGCCCAACAAGGCATCGGTGCCGCCGGCCTGCTGGCTGTTGCGGCCCAGTGCGCCCATCAACAGTGGCAGGGCGGTCTGGACTGCCGATTGCGCCTGCTCGGGCGCGATGCCGAGCCGGCTGGCGAGTTGCTGCAACTGCGGGCCCTGCAGTTGCGCGGCCAGTTGGTCGGTCAACGAGGCGGACGTGGTCATCGGTTTGCTCTCCGGTTGGACAAAACGTCGAGGCAGGGTGCGCCTGTCGCGGCAGCAGAGCAAACCGCGCGGTGCGCGTCACCGCGCGATCGCAGGGCAGCATTCAACCGAACGCACAACCTGCAACTGCACTGGATTAGCAGGCCACGCAAGCGTCAGTCCTGCAGCTACGCCGTGACGAATCCCCCGAACCAGCATTCAAACGGCCACCCAACCCCGTTGCCGCAACGGATCCGCAAGCGCCGCAAACGGCGCTGTTACGAATCCCCAAGCCCGACTCTCGAATCCCCGCACTCACAGCAACGCCTTCAGCCGATACAGCGCCTCCAGCGCCTGCTTGGGCGTGAGTTCGTCCGGGTCCAGCGCCTGCAGTGCTTCTTGCGCAGCAGAGGAGGGCGCAGTGAACAGGCCGAACTGCTGCGGCGCATCCAATGCGGCCGGGGCCATCTGCGCGACATGGCTTTCGCCGCCGCGTTGTTCCAGTTCAGCCAGGCGATGACGCGCCTGGGTCACTGCGGCCTTGGGCAGCCCGGCCAGCGCAGCGACTTGCAGGCCGAAACTGCGATTGGCCGGGCCGTTCTTGACCGCATGCATGAACACAAGGCGCTCGCCGTGTTCGACCGCATCCAAATGCACGTTGGCAATGCCGCTGGTACCGCCGGCATGCGATTCGTCGGCCAGTGCGGTGAGTTCGAAATAATGCGTGGCGAATAGCGTGTAGCAGCGATTGGTGTGCGCCAGATGGCGGGCCACCGCATCGGCCAGCGCCAACCCATCGTAGGTGGAGGTGCCGCGGCCGATCTCGTCCATCAGCACCAGCGATTGCGGCGTGGCGTGATGCAGGATGTAGCTGGTTTCGGCCATTTCCACCATGAAGGTGGATTGCCCGCGGGCCAGATCGTCGCCGGCACCGATGCGGGTGAGGATGCGGTCGATCGGTCCGATCACTGCACGGCTGGCCGGCACATAGCTGCCGATATGCGCCAGCAACACGATCAACGCGTTCTGGCGCATGTAGGTCGATTTACCGCCCATGTTCGGGCCGGTGATGACCAGCATGCGGCGGTCGGTGTGCAGGTCCAGATCGTTGGGTTCGAACGGTTGGTCGCGCACCGCTTCCACCACCGGGTGGCGGCCGCGCTCGATACGCAGGCACGGCGCGCTGTCCAGTTCCGGTTGGGACCAATCCAGCGCCTGCGCGCGTTCGGCGAAGCCGGCCAATACATCCAGTTCGCTCAATGCGCTGGCGCAGCGCTTGAGGCCTTCAAGCTCGCCGCCGAGTGCGTCGAGCAGGCCTTCGTACAACAGTTTTTCGCGCGACAACGAACGCTCGCGCGCCGACAGCACCTTGTCTTCGAAGCTCTTGAGTTCCTCGGTGATGTAGCGCTCGGCATTGGTCAGCGTCTGCCGGCGGCTGTAGTGCAGCGGAGCTTTTTCGGCCTGGCCCTTGCTGATCTCGATGTAGTAGCCGTGCACGCGGTTGTAGCCGACCTTGAGCGTGGCGATGCCGCTGCTGGCGCGTTCGCGTTGTTCCAGGTCGATCAGGAATTGGTCGGCGTTGGTGGACAGGCGGCGCAGCTCGTCCAGATCGGCGTCGTAACCGGTGGCGATGACGCCACCGTCGCTGAGTTTGAGCGGCGGTTGCTCGGCCACTGCGCTGATCAGCAGATGCGCGGTGGCATCGTGTTCGCCAAGTTCTGCGTACAACGTCTGCAGGCGCGGCGAATCCAGTGGCGCGAGGATGGTGCGCACCTTCGGCAGCAGCGCCAGGCCATCGCGCAAGGTGGAAAAATCGCGCGGGCGCGCCGAGCGCAGTGCCACGCGGGTGAGGATGCGTTCCAGATCGCCAAGCGCGCGGAAGGCCTCGCGCACGTCGGCATCGGCGCCGGTGTCGATCAGGCTGCCGACTGCGTGGTGGCGCTGCACCAGCACCTCGCGCAGGCGCAACGGACGGTGCAGCCAACGGCGCAGCAGGCGCCCGCCCATCGGCGTGACCGTGCTGTCCAGCACCCCGAGCAAGGTGTTGCGGGTGTCGCCATCGACACGCGTGTCCAGCTCCAGATGCCGGCGCGTGGCCGCGTTCATCGAGATCGCCTCGCTGGCCACTTCCATCGCGATGGAGGTCAGATGCGGCAAGCGCTGTTTCTGGGTTTCTTCGACATAGCCGAGCAGCGCGCCGGCCGCTGCAGTGGCACACGGCTTGTCGTCGATGCCGAAGCCGGAAAGGTCGTGCAGCTTGAAGAACGCCAGCAGCTGACGACGGCCGCTATCGGCGTCGAACAACCACGGTGGCCGGCGGCGCACGCCGACGCGTCCACGCAGGAATTCCGGCCAGTTGTCTTCGTCGGGCACCAGCAGCTCGGCCGGTTCCAGGCGCGCGATTTCCGCTTCCAGCGCATCCACGCTGTCCACTTCATTGACCAGAAAACGCCCGCCGGCCAGATCGGCCCAGGCCAGACCGTAGCCTTGCTTGCTGCGCGAGATCGCCATCAACAGCGTGTCGCGGCGCTCGTCCAGCAGCGCCTCGTCGGTGACCGTGCCGGGCGTGACGATGCGCACCACCTTGCGTTCGACCAGGCCCTTGGCCAGCGCCGGGTCGCCGATCTGCTCGCAGATCGCCACCGACTCGCCCAACGCCACCAGCCGCGCCAGATAGCCCTCATAGGCATGCACCGGCACGCCGGCCATCGGAATCGGCGCACCACCGGAACTGCCGCGCTGGGTCAGCGTGATATCGAGCAGCCGCGCGGCCTTGCGCGCATCGTCGTAGAACAGCTCGTAGAAATCGCCCATGCGAAAGAACAGCAGCAGGTCGGGGTAGTCCGACTTGGCGGCGAAGAATTGCTTCATCAGCGGGGTGTGCTCGACTGCTCCGCTGGTGGTCTTGGATTTGTCTTTTGAATCAGTGCTTTGCAAGAAACGTCCTTCCAGGGTGTGCGGTCGATCAGGGCGGTCGCTGCGACAAGCGAGTTCCGTGTTGCGCCGCCGTTGCGGCGCCGTTGACGGCATCAATCGACGGTGCGACGCAGTGGGGAGAGCCCAGAGCAGCGTGTTGCATTGGAGCGGCAGACTGCGCGGCCCGGATGCAAGTTTAAGCGCACCGGCTTAAAAATCCTCGTGCCCGGCCGACAATGCGCCACGCGCGGTGCGGCGAACGACTCATGGCGGCGGATCGCGCGGCCTGAAGCGCTGAGGACGGCACGCGACCGGCGCAAGTTGGTCGGCAGAAAGCGTGCTCCGAGGCAGTCTGAGGGGCGGCATGTTGGCGGAGACGCGCCATCGAAAATCGAAGCACGGATGTCATCGTCGGCTCGCAGCCAGTTGACGCCTATTCGGGCAATGGGGCACCCGTTTGGACCGGAGTGCGAATCGCGGCGCCGGTCGAGCAGATGTGGCCAGTTGCTGTGACCGCCCGGCTGGATGCATCGCGATCTCACAGCGCGTGCCGTCACTAGGTGATCAAAGCGGCGCGAGTGATGACTGGCTTTGTCCGCAATGCGTGGAAGTGCCGCCTTTAGCAGTCGATGGCGCTAAACGCGAAGCCACGCCGACTGCGATCGGCCGCGCGATGACGACTGCTCTAAGCTGCGGTGATTGCACGAAGCCTGCCGATGCGGCTATGTGCCCGACGCAGGCATCCAGCGCGCGCGCGCGCCAGATCCAGTGGGTTGCGAGCAAAAATTTCGTGTGTTTTCGATATCGCTGATGCGTGTAGCTGCGCATGGACCGTACGTGTTACTTGGAGTAATTCATGCATCTTCTACGTCCCCTTGCCGTCGGTCTGCTCACGGCCGCGTTGTTCACCGCCTGCAAGCCGGCGCCGCCTGCCGAAAACAAGGTGGCAACCTCAACACTCGGGCACACGGCTGAACAGGCAGCCAAGGCCTTCGACGCGCTGCTTGACGCGCAGTGGCAACACCAGCTCAAGCAGGCCCCGGAGTTCGCGAGCACCATCGGCGACAAGCGCTACAACGATCGCTGGAGCGACTACTCGCTACAGGCCGTGCCTGCAGAGCGCCGCGCCGTGGCGGGTCTGCTCAGGCAGTTCGAAGCGGTGGATGCCGCAGCGCTGGACGAACAACGTCAACTCAGCCTGCAGATGATGCTCGGCCAGCTGCGCGACACGCTGGACGGTATCGACCTGAAGACCTACGAAATGCCGCTGGACCCGATGCAAGGCATCCATCTGACGCTTGCCGGCTACAGCGACAGCTTCCCCTTCGACACCGCCAAGGACTACCAGGACTACATCAAACGACTGCAGACGCTTCCTGCGGTGGTCGATCAAGTCATCGACGTCTCGCGGCAGGGCGCTAAAGATGGCCTGATGCCGCCGCGCTATCTGCTTGAGCGCGTGCCCGAGCAGATTGACGGAATCGTGGCTCAGCGTGGCGCGCAGAACCCATTTGCCTCGCCATTGGAAAAACTCGACGGTGTGGTGCCCGCCGATCAGCGCGATGCGCTCAGGAAGCAACTGCTTGAAGCGATCGATCAGCAGGTCCGCCCGGCCTACGCCAAGCTGTCCGCGTTCGTGCGCAATGAATACGCCCCACAAGGACGTGCGCAGGAGGGGCTGTGGTCGCTTCCTGATGGCGAGAAACTCTATCAATACCTGGTGCGTACCCAGACCACCACCGATCTGACGCCTGAACAAATCCACCAGATCGGGCTGCAGGAGGTTGCGTGCATCGAAGCCGAGATGACCGTCATTGCCAAGGCGCAGGGTTATGCGGACCTGGCCAGCTTCCGCAAGGCGGTGGCAGCCGATAAGCGCCGCTTCGCGACCTCCAGCGAGCAGCTACTGGAGCAATACCGTCACTACGTCGCGGGAATGCAGCGGGAGCTCCCAAAGTTATTCGAGCAGGTGCCGAAAAAGCCCCTGGAAGTTGAGCCGATGCCGGCATTCCAGGGCAAATACCCGCCCGCCCGCTACCTGCAAAGCAACCCGGAAAGCAGCAAGCCGGGCGTGCTGAGAGTCAATATCAGCGACGTCGCTCACCGCACGCTGATCAACGTTGAAACTATTGCTTATCATGAGGGCGTGCCAGGCCATCATCTGCAGGTCTCGCTTGCACAGACGCTACCATTGCCGCCGTTCCGCCAGCAGGGTGGGTATAACGCCTACGGCGAGGGTTGGGCACTGTATGCCGAGCGCTTGGGCAAGGACGTCGGGCTCTACAAAGATCCCTATAGCGACTACGGCCGGCTATCGGCTGATCTATTGCGCGCCAATCGATTGGTGTTGGATACCGGCGTGCACTACAAGCGCTGGAATCGTCAGCAGATGGTGGACTTCTTCCACGCGCATCCATCCGACGACGAGGCGAGCATGCAGTTCGAAATCGACCGCTACATCGTGTGGCCAGGCCAGTCGTTGGGATACAAGGTGGGGCAACTGCAATTCATGGCGCTGCGTGCAGAGGCGCAGAAAGAACTCGGCGATCGTTTCGACTTGCGCGCATTCCATACTGCGGTGCTCGGTGATGGCGACATGCCGCTTGCGATGTTGCAGCAGCGCGTGCGGCAATGGATCGCGAAGGTCAAAGCGCATCAGGTGGCAAAATAGGTGAGCCCAGTGTGCTCTTGCGTGCCAGCTTGCGGCACATGCTGATCGCAGTCGCATGGAGGGCGAACGGCGAAATGGTGCAGTTACCTGAGTAAACCAGGGCTGACGTCGGGCCGATATGTACCGACGCAAATCCCAGAGAAATCATTGATTGCTTGAGTCAAAAAGCCGAGCGTGCGGCAGCCGTTGCCTGTTCCACCAGCGCGGCATGCTGCTGCGTGGTTTCGTCCATCCGGGTGACAGTGAGGTTGACCTGTTCGCTACCGGCCGACTGCTCCTGGGATGCGGCGGAAATCTCGCCCATGATGTCGGTGACGCGCTGCACGCTGGCGACGATCTCGGCCATCGTGGTGCCGGCGTTGTGCACCAGTGCCGAGCCTTCGGCGACGCGCTCGACTGAATCGTCGATCAGGCTCTTGATCTCCTTGGCCGCAGCCGCGGAGGGTTGGGCGACCTTGCTGACGATGTCGCCGCTCTGCGAGGCGACGCCGACTGCACAGTGTTCTTGCAGCCGCCACGCTACAGTCACCAACCCACCATTACGTACGACACGCCGCATGGACAACCGCAATCAGGAATGGATGCAGGCCGTCACCGACGCACTCAGCGATCTGCTCGCCGCGCGCGTGGCGCAGGCCACGCTACTGGAAGCCATGCTGGTCTCGCATCCAGATCCGGTCGCCCTGAGAAAAGCATGGGACGAACTGTCGTCTCAGCGCATCGCAGTCGTTGCACAGAACAAGGCAGTCGCCTCGGTGGAACGGCCAATGGATGAATACACGCTGGAACAATTCCAGGCCTGGGAAGAAAAATTTCGCCGCTACTTTCCGCGTGATGTGGATCTGCGATAGGTGCACGATCTAGCGTTTTCGCTGTCGTCAAAAATGAAGGCGAAAGACGGCGCGCCGTGCATTTCCTTGACGCCTGCTTGCTTGCGCCGATGGTGGAAGCTCTACACAACCCGCCAAGATCGTTGAGGTTCAAATGGAACCGCCGAGTTGAAGCGTGTCGTCGGCTTGAGCTTGGCGAAACCGCGCAAGATGGGGATCTCCTGCAGCGCTTCATCCATTGCTGGATCGCTCAACGCATACCGCCGCGATAGCAGATGCATCCGCAACATCGCCGTTAGTGCGTACGGCTGCCTGCCTGGGCGTTCTGATACCTGGGGGGTGGGGCTCGGGCAGCTCGATCACTTGCTGCTACGCCACGATCTATGGACTCCCAGCAAGTCAGTGCCAGCCAAAATGAGAAGTCTACGGTCAATGTTGATGACAAAACTTGACAGGTGTTAGCCCGCCCAAGCTGTCGTGCGGTCTTTGTTGGTTGTCGTTGGCCGGACATTGTTTGTCTTGTTCGCGGAGCTCGCGTCGCGTGCGGAAAATGCATGGATATGCGAGCACCAACACGGCAGCGTGGGCCGGGGCACGGCCGTCAAGCCACGAACGCTTGCGGCTTGCTTCGCATGCGCTTCAACGCCGGCCGTGCTGGGGGCAGCCCGTGTGCGTGCACAGCAGTCTATTACTTCGGAATGACGACTCTTCGCTGTTGGAAAAGCTAAGATCGAAGCTTGTGCAAAGTCGGAGGCGCTAATGATCGATCGTCGTACTTTTCTTGCCACGGGTGTGGTCGCCGCTACTGCCAGCTTCAGTGCATCGGCAGCGCGCATCGCGCGAGCGCCGCGCGCCAACGGGCCGGCACCGTGGGGTGCGCTGCCCAGCAAGCGACAGCTGCGCTGGCATCGGTGGGAGCAATACGCCTTCGTGCATTTTGCGATGAATACCTTCACCGACAAGGAATGGGGCTACGGCGACGAGGATCCGAGCAAATTCGATCCCAGCGATTTTTCACCCGATCAAATCGTCGCTGCTGCCAAGGCCGGCAATCTGAAAGGGCTTATTTTCACGGCCAAGCACCACGATGGGTTTTGCCTTTGGCCGACGCGCTTGACCGAGCATTGCATTCGCAACTCGCCCTACAAGAACGGCAAGGGTGACATCGTCGGGGAGATGGCAGCGGCGTGTCGACGCGCCGGCCTGGCGTTCGGCATCTACCTCTCGCCCTGGGATCGCAACCATGCCGAGTATGGTCGCCCCGGGTATCTCGACTATTTCCGCAAGCAGATCGTCGAGCTCTGCACCGGCTACGGCGACCTGTTCGAGTTCTGGTTCGACGGCGCCAATGGCGGCGACGGCTACTACGGTGGAGCGCGCGAATCGCGCAAGATCGATGCGCCCGCGTACTACAACTGGCCACGGATGATCGAGCTGGTGCATCAGCACCAACCGATGGCCTGCACCTTCGACCCGCTCGGCGCCGATATCCGCTGGGGCGGCAACGAGGACGGTATCGCCGGCGATCCATCCTGGCCGACCATGCCCAATGCCGCGTATACCCAGGAAAACGGCAATTCCGGCGTGCGCGGCGGGGCGCTGTGGTGGCCGGCCGAAACCAACACGTCGATCCGCCCGGGCTGGTTCTACCACGCCGATGAAGACGGCAAGGTGCGTAGCCCGGAGAATCTGGTGCGCTATTTCGACACCTCCGTCGCGCGCGGCACCAACATGAACCTCAATCTGCCGCCCGACCGACGCGGCCGCATCGCCGACCACGACGTGGCGGTGCTGCAGAGTTTCGGCGATGCGATCCGCGCCAGCTTCGCCATCGATCTGGCCAAGGGTGCCAAGGCCAGTGCCAGCGCATTGCGTGGCCCTGGGTTCGAGCCGGCGCGCGTGCTCGACCGCCAGCCGGACAGCTACTGGTCTACGCCTGACGACGTCACCACGCCGACGCTGACGCTGGAGCTGTCGGCGGCGCACAGTTTCGACTTGATCCGGCTGCGCGAGTACCTGCCGCTGGGCGTGCGCGTCACTCGCTTCGCGGTTGAAGCGGAGGTCGATGGGCAATGGCGGCGGCTGGCCGAAGCGCAATGCATCGGTGCACAGCGCATCGTGCGGCTGGATCGCCCGGTTGCCGCACGCCGGGTACGCCTGATCGTGCTTGAGGCGCCGGTGTGCCCGGCCATCAGCGAATTCGCGCTGTTCCGCGCCGTTGCGCCTGTGCCGGTGGCGCGGCCGACGGCGAACGCGCCGGATGTGTTGTCCTCCGCTGGCTGGCGCATCGTCGAGGCCAGCGCGCCAGGGGCGGACAAGTTGCTCGACGACGATGCCAGCACGATCTGGATCACGCCCGCGCCCTCGCCCGGCCATCCCGCGCAGGCGACCATCGACCTCGGCGCGCTGCGTCAGGTTGCCGGTTTCAGCCTGACGCCCTCGCGCACGGTGATGAACGGTGCGGCGCCACCGAAGGGTTATCGCGCCGAGACCAGCGAAGATGGCCAGCGCTGGCAGCCGGCCGGCGCCGGCGAGCTGTCCAATATCGCCTATGCGCTCTCGACCCAGCGCCTGAATTTCCCCGAGGTCCGCCAGATCCGCTACCTGCGGCTGTCGTTCGCGGAAACAGCGGTACCTGCCAAGCGGCTGGCGATCGCGGGTATCGGTGCGTTCTCGCGCTTGCGATGAGGGCTTGCACTCCCTCGCGGCCACGCGCCGCGAGGGGAAGCATCCGGGTTGACGGAGTTTCGCGGAATTGAGACGCGTCAAGCGAGGCGATGGAGCTAGACGTCGCCGCATTCAGATCACGTGGCGAACCTGCATCGTGAACCGCCTTGTCCAGAGCTTCCCAGGCGTGTCCAAATTGCTCGGTTTGCGGGATTGCGCACCGCTTGCATGGTGACGCGCAACCGTGAAGTCGCTTTTGTTGGCCGCTCTAAGTCGGAAGCGCCCACCCTGAGCGCAAGACCTCCAGCAGCACTGGCCGGGCGTCGCTGTCCGCGCCGCCGCTTGCAGCTCCTGCCCATGCAATCGCAAGCGCGGCAAGAAAGATGTCGCGGCCGCTCAACGCTGCCCGCGCCTGACCAGAGCGCTGTGCAGCCTCAAGGAAAACGCTTGAGGCCTCGACCATGGAGGTGCACGTCGGCATCAACACCGAACTCGGTTGGGACCATGCGGCACGGAGCGGTTCCGGGAGGCCTTCGTAGGCGTTCATCCAGGTTCCCAGCGCTTCAATCCATCGCTGCAGCGCACGCCCCGGGTCGTGCTCTTCGGCGGTAATGGCCGTGCGCACTTGCTCAAGGTTGGCGTAATGCGTTTCGAGTAGCGCTGCCAGCAGAGCATCGCGGGTAGGGAAGTGGCGATACAACGTCCCCGGGCCAACGCCTGCTCGCTTGGCAATGCTGTCCATCGATACGTCGATGCCTTCCTCGGCAAAGGCTTCGCCGGCCACCTCAAGAATGTGGGTCTTGTTGCGTTGGGCATCGGCTCGGGGAGGGCGTGGCTGAACGTCGGGGGGCATGGTCGGCAGGTCTGGCGCTTGATATCCGGAGTGTATCTCCATATATTTCTTCGCAACAAACGGAGGGGCTCTCCTTTTGCGGGCGTTGTGCAACACAAGGGGTTGCAAACGAAAGATGGCCACGTTCGTCGACTCGCTGGCTAGTCGCCGGCCGACTCACGAACCACAGCCACAGGGTGAGAAACGCATGCGCACGTCCAAGACGATGATCATTGGCCTGCATCTGGGCAATGGCTACGGGTCCCAATCAGGGGCCTGGCGCATGCCGTGGGTCGACCCGACCAACTACACCAGCTTCGATGCCCGCGTGCGCCAGGCGCAAGCCGCCGAGCGCGGGAAATTCCAGTTCATCTTCCTGCCGGATGGCCCGAGTGCCGTTGCCGATATCGACAACGAAGCGCCGCACTTCAATCTGGACGTGATGATGACCCTGGCTGCGGTGGCGCGCGGCACCGAGCGTATCGGTCTGGTGGCCACCGGCTCAACGACGTTCAACGAACCGTTCAACCTTGCACGGCAATTCAAGGCGCTGGACATCATGAGTCATGGGCGTGCCGGCTGGAACGCGGTGACCTCCAGTGGCGAGGACGTCGCTGCGAACTACGGGCGAACACTTCCATCTAGCGCTGAGCGCTACGCACGCGCGCACGAGGTCGTGCAACTGGTGCAGGCCTTGTGGGGCAGTTGGGGAAAGGACGCCTGGTTGCACGACCAGGCCGCTGGGCGGTTTGCAGACGGCGCGCAAATTGCGCCGATCAACCTGCAGGGCAAGTTCGTCGGTTCCCGTGGGCCGTTGTATATCCCACCCTCGGAGCAGGGACAGCCGGTGATCTTCCATGCGGGCGGCGGCCCGAACGCGCTGACGCTGGCCGGACGCTATGCCAGTGCCGTGATCGGTGCCAGTTTCAGTATCGAAGACGCTCGGGCGCAACGTGCGGCGTTCCGTCATGCTGCCGAGCAGGCCGGCCGCGATCCGGACGAGATCAAGTTCATTCCAGGGCTGATGACGACAATTGCGCCGGACCGCCGCGCGGCATTGGATCGCCGGATCGCACTGACCGCGCAGACGTTTCCTCAGCGGCTGGGTTACCTGCAACAGATGCTCGGGGTGCGTTTGGATCCCACTGCGCTCGACCGGCCGCTGTCGCCGGCGCAACTGGCTGCGGCACGCCCGTCATCGCAGGATCCTCGCTCGCCAAAGGCGTTGCAGATCGCGCGTGAGGGTTGGAGCCCGCGCGACATTCTGGCGCATGGCGTCATCGATTATCACCCGGTGATTGTCGGCCCGGCGGTCGAGGCGGCCGATCACATGCAGGCCTGGTTTGAGGCAGATGCGGCCGATGGCTTCTGGATTTCGCCGGATATCAACGACGACGGCATCGATGCCTTTGTCGATGGCGTCGTCCCGATCCTGCAAGCGCGCGGTCTGTTTCGTCGCGATTACCGGGGCCGCACGCTTCGCGACCACCTGGGCGCATCTGCCCAATACGGCCGCGATCCACGCATCACTGCTTGAGCAACAAAACCCCACCTATTTTTGAATGGAGCGAACATGAAAATCGGCATCATTGGCGCAGGCAACATCGGTGGCACGTTGGCGCGCAAATTCGTAGCAGCAGGGCACATCGTCAAACTGGCTGGATCCAAAGGCCCCGACAGCATTCGCGAACTGGCCGAAAAGATCGGTGCAGAGCCTGTCACCGCTGCAGAGGCGGTCGAGGACGTGGAGGTGATCGTGTTGTCGATCCCGTTTGCCAAGATTCCCGAGGTTGCCGGCCTGTTCTCCACCGTGCCTGCGGAGGTGGTGGTGATCGATACTTCGAACTACTACCCGCAGCTTGGCACCCGGATCCTGGAAGTCGAGGACGGCAAGCTGGAAAGCGTCTGGTCGAGCGAGCAACTCGGCCGGCCCATCATCAAGGCGTTCAATGCCGTGCTCGCCAAGACGCTGGCCGAGCGCGGCAAGCCTGCAGGCACGGAAAACCGGCTTGCCATCCCGGTGGCGGGCGACAGTCTGGCCGGCAAGGCGATCGCGCAGCAGCTGCTGGACGATGCCGGGTTCGATTCGCTCGATACGGGGAATCTCGCAGATTCATGGCGGCTGCAGCCCGGCACGCCTGCGTATTGCACCGAGCTTTCGGTTGCCGCATTGGCGTCAGCGCTCAAGGCTGCGGTAAAAGGCGATGCACCGCGTCATCGCGACGCCTTGATGGCGGAGTTCTTCGGCGGCGACGCACCGCCAAGTCATGAGACGATCGTTGCGCGCAATCGCGCGGTGAGTGCGGCGCGCTGATCTCCGATGCGCAGAAGCGGTATCTGCGTCCCAGCCTCACGTTAGAGTTGATGAGCCACTGTCCTCAGCACAGCGGGGAGCGCGGTGCTGACGACTCGACTGTTCTGCCACCGTCTTAAAACGTGACCGCAGAAAGCATTCCCAGCATCTCGTCGTAGCTGCCGTTGGCTGCAGCATCGCGAAGGAATTTGGCACGTTCCACGACGATTTCCTTCGGTGTGGGTTCTGCATGCAAAAGCGCCAGCGCTTCGTCGAGGAATTCGTCCAGGGGCATGGCGTGCTCGTCGTTGCCTTGGCCATACAACTTGGTGCGAACGCCCGGCGGCACCAGCTCGATGACTTGCACGTTGCTGTCGGCCAGTTGCACACGCAAGCCTTCGGTGAAGGAGTGCACGGCGGCCTTGCTGGCGCTGTAGCTCATCGCGGCCGGGAACGGCACAAAGCCCAATGCGGAACTGACGTTGATGATGACGCTGTCAGTGTTGCCGGCAAGTTGCGGCAGGAATGCATAGGTCATGCGGATGGTGCCGAGCAGGTTGATGGCGATCGCCTCTTCGGCTGCCTTCAAGGAATCCGGCTTGAAGACGTTCTCGCTTGGCATGATGCCGGCATTGTTGATCACGACATTCAAGCCGGGATAGCGCTCGGCCGCCACGCGGCTGGCCTGCACCACAGAGTCCGCGTCTGCGACATCGATTTCGATCGCATCAAGGCCAGGATGCTCGGCGGTGATCTGATCCAGCAGCGGCTTCTTTCGTCCGGAAACGATGACCTTGTTGCCAGCCTGCTGGAGCCGGAGTGCCAGCCCAAGTCCGATGCCGGAGGTCGAGCCAGTGATGAGGATGGTATTGCCGCTGTTCTTCACGGATGTCTCCTGATTGCGGAAAGGGGTAAAATCAAAACGGACAGTCATCCGCTTACAGAGACATTGGCGGACAGTTGTCCGTTTGTCAACGAGTTCATTGAAGGGTGGGGTGTGGAGAAGCCAAAGCGATCTGATGCAGTGCAGAACCGGGAGCGCCTTCTGTCCGTGGCGCTTGCGGAATTGGTGCGCTCGGCCGATGTTCCACTGAGCGCAATTGCCAAGAAGGCGGGTGTCGGGCAGGGGACTTTCTACCGGCACTTCCCGACCCGGGAGGCCTTGGTGATCGAGGTCTATCGCCACGAAATGCTGCAGGTCACCGGTTTAGCCGAGCAACTGCTGAAGACGCTTCCGCCGGAGCAAGCACTCCGCGAATGGATGAACCGCCTGGCCGAATACGCCATCACCAAGGCGGGTCTGGCGGATGCACTGCGGACAGTTGCCAACGCGAAAGAATGCGCGGGCAACGCAGGCTATGCGCCCGTGATCGCTGCCGCGCAACTGCTGCTCGATGCCAACGAGAAGGCCGGGACGATCCGTGCGGGGATCACCACAGACAAGTTTTTCCTGGCCATTGCGGGGATCTGGCAGATAGACGCCAGCGAGAACTGGCAGCCCCGCCTGACCTGGCTGATGGAGACGGTCATGGAGGGGTTGTGCGCGGGAGCGCCGGGTCGGCCCGCAAGCGGATAACGGCGTTAGGCTTGCAGCCTGGAAGCGTGCAGCGCCACCTGTGTTAGTGCTCCAACTTGCCCTGCTTGAGCTTTTGCCACATGTCTTCGGCTTGCTGGGACAAGCTGCCGATGTGGCGTATCAGACAGATTTCCATGCTGATATCCCACTGCGTGTGTCCGGGCGCTGCATGGACGAGCCGCCCCTTGGCGATGTCCTCTTCCACCAGCGTCCGCGGCAGCCAGGCCACCCCGCCACCGGAGCGGCACATGGCCAGCAAGGTCGCGGCAAGATCGGAGGTGAGTGCTGGGGTCAGGCGCGCTTCCACGTCCTTGAACGCCGGATGCCCGGCGATGATGCGGCCCAGCCCGGAATCTGCGCTGTAAGACAGCAAAGGCATTGCATCGGTGGAAGCGAGCGACCAGCGCGGGTGGCCTTCGCCATTTTCCTTCGGTGCACTGAAGGGTTGCAGCACATCGCTGCCCACCACAACTCGTTCGAAGTGTTCGGGATCCAGCCCAAGCGGCATGCGCGGATGATGGTGGCACAGCAGGAATTGCGCTGCCCCTTGCAGCATCAGTTTTTCGCACGCCCTGAGCGTGTCGGACACTAGCTGAAACGCGCCGATGCCGGTATTTGATTCGATGCGTCTTACGAAGGCCGGAAAGAAGGTGAAGGAGAGAACATGTGTGGCAAGGAATGCCAACGCAGGCCGTTGTTGTCCGGCCACCTCAAGCGCTTCTCGCCGCGCGGCATAAATCGCCGCAGCCAATCCGGATGCTTTGCGAACGAAGGCTTCTCCAGCCGGCGTCATCAGCACCTCTTTGCGCGAACGCGTAAACAGCGGCGTGCCCAGCCATTCTTCGAGGGAATGAATGCGCCGACTGAAGGCCGGCTGGGTGACGAAGCGACGCTGTGCCGCGCGCGAAAAATTGAGGGTGTCAGCCAACGCCAGGCAGTCTTCGAGCCATGTCAGTTCCATGATGCCGATTGTGCATCAAGCGCATAAAAAAGGCATTGGCAGCGCTTGGGGAGTGACCCTTACGCTCTGACTCGAGCTTGCAACGCCTCGACACGCAGGTCGTCCAGCAAGCGGCAATTCCGGTGAATTCGCATGTCGACGGGAGCGGGCGATCATGCAGAAAAGAAGTGGCATGAGAGGGGTGTTGAGCCAACTCTATGTGCAGGTCTTGATCGCCATCGTCATTGGCGGCTTGGTGGGCTATGTCTGGCCGCACCTGGGCGTGGTCATGCAACCTGTTGCAGAGGGTTTCATCAAGCTGATCAAGATGCTGTTGGCACCCATCATCTTTGGAACGGTCGTGGTCGGGATCGCCAAGATGGGAAGTGTCAGAGAGGTCGGAAAAACCGGCATCAAGGCGCTGATTTACTTCGAGGTCGTCTCGACACTGGCGCTGGCGATCGGTCTTGTCGTGGTGAACATCATCCGGCCGGGCGATGGCATGAACATCGATGCTGCCTCGATCGACAGCAGCGCGATTGGCCAGTATGTCGATCGTGCAAAAGACGACGCGGGCATGGTGGATTTTGTGTTGAACATCATTCCCACCACGTTGGTGGATGCCTTTGCCAAGGGCAACATGCTGCAGGTCATTCTGGTGTCGGTGCTGTTTGCAGTGGGGCTGTTGCAGCTGGGCGAGCGTGGCAAGCCGCTGGTCGATCTCATCGATAACGGGCTGCAGGCGCTGTTCAAGATGATCAACATGGTGATGCGGCTCGCGCCGCTGGGTGCCGGTGCAGGCATCGCTTTCACGATCGGCAAATATGGCCTGGCCACCCTGTGGTCGCTTGGACATTTGATGTTGGCCGTCTATGTGACCTCGGCACTGTTCGTCTTCGTGGTGCTGGGAGCGATTGCACGGTGGACCGGCTTTCCGCTGCTGCGCCTTCTCCGCTTCATCAAGGACGAACTGCTTGTCACGTTCGGAACCTGTTCGACCGAAGCCGTTCTGCCGCGCATGATGATGAAGCTCGAACTGGCCGGCGTGCGCAAATCGACGGTTGGCCTGGTTCTGCCAACGGGATACACCTTCAATGCGGACGGCACCTGTATCTATCTGACCATGGCGGCCATTTTCGTCGCGCAAGCGACCAATACACCGCTGCCGGTCTATCAACAAATCGTACTGCTTGGGGTGTTGCTACTGACCTCGAAAGGATCCGCTGGTGTTGCTGGCGCGGGTTTTGTCGCGTTGGCCGCAACGCTTTCCACCATCGACACGGTGCCTGTTGCAGGGCTGGTGCTTTTGCTGGGCGTCGATCGCTTCATGAATGAGGCCAGGGCGGTGGTCAATCTGATCGGTAACAGTGTTGCCACCCTTGCGATCGCCAAGTGGGATGGCGCGCTGGATATCTCCAAGACCCAGGAAATCATTCGTCGTCAACAGGCGGGCGAGCCAATGCCTGTTGCAGCCTCTTCAACCGATTCATAACTCACCACACCTCGCGGGAGACTAGCCAATGCGTATCATCGATGTCGTTGAAATCACCAAGCCGATCTCGTCGCCGATCCGTAACGCCTACATCGACTTTTCCAAGATGACCGCCAGTTTGGTGGCGGTGGTCACCGATCAGGTGCGCGACGGCCGTCGGGTCGTCGGCTACGGCTTCAACTCCAATGGGCGCTATGGACAGGGCGGACTGATACGCGAGCGGTTTCGCGATCGCATTCTGGAAGCCGAGAGCGCTGCGTTGTGCAACGACGCCGGCGACAATCTGGATCCTTCCAGGATCTGGACGGCAATGATGTCCAACGAGAAGCCTGGCGGTCATGGCGAGCGCTCCGTGGCGGTGGGCACGCTGGATATGGCGGTCTGGGATGCCACCGCCAAGATTGCGGGCATGCCGCTGTTTCGTTATCTGGCGCAGATGAAAGGTCGGCAAGCCAATCCCCGCGTCTTTGTCTATGCAGCCGGTGGCTACTATTACCCTGGCAAGGACAACAGCGCCCTGCGCAAAGAGATGCGTGGCTATCTGGATCGTGGTTACAACGTGGTCAAGATGAAAATCGGTGGCGCCTCCATCGACGAGGACCGCGGCCGGATCGAGTCGGTGCTTGAGGAAATTGGCAGCCAGGCGCGTCTGGCGGTCGATGCGAACGGCCGCTTCGATCTGGAGACCGGCATCGCCTACGCCAAGATGCTGCGCGACTACCCGCTGTTCTGGTATGAGGAAGTCGGTGATCCGCTCGACTACGCGCTACAAGCCAGCCTGAGCGAATTTTATCCGGGGCCGATGGCCACAGGCGAAAACCTGTTCTCGCACCAGGATGCACGCAACTTGCTGCGCTACGGCGGCATGCGCCCTGATCGCGATTATCTGCAGTTCGACTGCGCGCTGTCTTACGGCCTGGTGGAGTATCTCCGCACGCTGGAGGTGCTCGAGCAGTTCGGCTGGTCGCCCGCGCGTTGCATCCCGCACGGTGGTCATCAGATGTCGCTCAACATTGCCGCAGGGTTGGGCTTGGGCGGCAACGAGAGTTACCCGGATCTGTTTCAGCCGTATGGCGGGTTTCCGGATGGCGTAAAAGTTCAAGACGGGCACATCGTGATGCCGGAATTGCCAGGCATCGGTTTCGAAGGCAAGTCCGATTTGATCAAGGTCATGCGCGAGCTCGCCGAGTAAGGACTGAGCCAGCCTCGCCCCGTGACCCACGGGGCGAGTTGCGTCAGATGACTGCTGCGCGTGGTTTGGTCGTTTGAGCAGTCACGCGCAGGGTCGCTGGCGTCAGGCCCTGCGCAGTCGCTTGCAAGATGATGTCGCCGGGCTTTTTAGTTGCCTGTAGCAACGCCATGCACAAGCCATTGAACGCTTTGCGCTGCGGTGCCTTGTCGTCCTCATGGCTACTGGGGTCGCCGTTGCCTACGCCGATCAGTTTGCCTGCGCCGCGTAAGGAGAATTGCACCAGCGTATCGGCGGTGGGAACGACGCGGCCCTGTGCATCGACAATTTCGACCTTTACCACCGCCACGTCTTCGGCATCGGCGCGCAATGCGTTGCGATCGCAACTCAAGCGGATCGCAGCCGGCTTGCCGACTGTCTCGCGGCGTTCGGTGAGCACCAGCTTGCCGCCGCGATAGCCGCGCGCTTCGATCACGCCCGGCGCATAAGCCACGCGCCATTCCACATGCCCGTAGGCCGGCACTTGTTGCAGGCCCTGGCTGACGCCGTTGACCAGCAGTTCCACCGCGTCGAGATTGGTATGGCACCAGACGGCGACGCGGCCTTTGTCGTCGGGCTGCAGCAGGCCGTCCCAGTTCCAGTGCGGGAACAGATGCAGCACCGGCGCGCTGGTCCATTGCGCGCGGTAGTACCAGTAGTTGTCCTTGGGAAAGCCGCAGCTATCCAGCACGCCAAATTGCGAGGCGACATTCGGCCAGCGGTTGTAGGGCGTGGGTTCGCCGCGGTAATCGAAGCCGGTCCAGATAAAGCCGCCAGCGATGTACGGTCGCTGCGCGACGTAGCTCCACCAGGCTTCGGCAGTGCTCGCCCACCACGGGTGGTCCAGGTCGTAGGCGCGGGTATAGCCGCGTGCATCGTCGCGCTGGTAGTTGCCGCGCACCGACACGGTACTGCCGGTTTCGCTGCCGTAGATCGGAATGTGCGGATATTGCGCGTGGAAGCCGTCCATCTGGCTGGTGCGGTAGTTGAAACCGACCACATCGACGACCTGGCCAACACCATCGCCAAAGCCCTTGTCCATGGCAAAGGTGGTGGGACGGGTGGGGTCGAGTTGACGCACGCGTTGCTGCATGCGGCTCACGATACGTGCGCCGCGCTCGGTGACCTGTTGCGGTTCTTCGTTGCCGAGCGACCACAGGATCACGCTGGGATGATTGCGCCCGCGCCGCACCATCGTCTCCAGTTCGCCCATCGCTTCCGGGTCGGTGGACATGCGCCGGGTCTCTTCGATGACGAACATGCCCAGGCGATCGCACAGCGCGAGCAGTTCGGGCGTGGCCGGATTGTGCGAGCTGCGATAGGCATTGCAGCCCATCGATTTGAGTTGGCGCAGGCGCCACTCGTGCAGGCTGTCCGGGATGGCGGTGCCAACGCCGGCGTGATCCTGGTGATTGTTGGTGCCGTGCAACTTGAGCGGGGTGCCGTTCAACAGGAAGCCGCGTTGCGCATCGAAGGCGGTCGTGCGTACGCCGAACGCTGTGACCACCGCATCGATGGCAGTGCCTTCGCTGTGCACGCTGGTGGTGAGGCTATAGAGCTGCGGGGTATCGATCGACCATAGTGCGGCCTGGCCCAGCGGAAGTGTCTGTTCGACAACCTGCACCTGGCCCGGTGCAACGGTGACCGCTGCACTGACCGCTTGTGCGACGACGCGTCCATCCGGTGCAGTGACACGCGCTTGCACGGCGCACTGGCGCGGTGCGGTGCCGTCGTTGCGGACTTCGGTGGACACCTGCGCGGTTGCGTTGTCGCCTTGCACGGTGCTGCGCACGAACACGCCGTCCTGCGGCAGATGCAGCGGGTCGGTTTTTTGCAGCCACAGATGCCGATAGATGCCGGCGCCTTCGTAGAACCAGCCTTCGCCCAGCGTGGCATCTACGCGCACGGCAATGAGGTTGGGCTTGCCGTAGTCGAGCACTTCGCTGAGGTCGACCTCGAAGCCGCAATAGCCGCTGGCATTGCGCCCGACGATGTGGCCGTTGCAGAACACGATGCAATCGCGGAACACGCCGTCGAACACCAGGCTGATGCGCTTGCCCAAATCGCTTGCGGGAATCTGCAGCGTGCGGCGATACCAGCCCACGCTGTGTTCCGGAAAGCTCGTGCCCAGCGGTTTGTAGCCGTGCGCGGCGGCCGGGTCTTCTTCGGTGATGGTGGCCGAGATGGGTTCCTGCCGGAAGGGCAGGGTAACGGCCCAGTCGTGCGGCAGATCCAGCAGTTCCCAGGCGCTGTCGTCGAAAGCGAGTTGCGCGGCGGTCGCGGTATCCTTGCCGGCCTTGGCGAAGGTGCGCTGGAAAGTGCCGAACTCGAAGTCGCGCGACGCATCGCTGGCGTGGCCGAGATGGAAGCGCCAGCCGAAGTCGAATAGCAGGCGTTCGCGCGGTGCCAGCGTTGCATCGCCAAGCGCGCCAAGCGGCATGGCGTTCTTATCTACGGCTGGCGCTGCACCGGCGATGGCGGGCACTAACGCGCCGGCTGCGCCGACGGGGAGAGCGGCGCTCACGCCGCTTGCCAACATGCCGCGCAGCAGCTCGCGGCGATTGATGCCGGTCATGGCTGCGTCCTCTTGCTGGCCTCGGCAGCTTGGTCCTGTTCGGTCGAAGCAGGGTTGCCTGTTGCCCGCTTGCGCGATGCAGGCACGCCCGTATACGGATGGCGCATGAAATCGATCGCCGGCAACACCTCGTTGTCTTGCTTGAAATCGAAGAAACTTGCGTTTTCCCACGACGAGCCGGTGCCCCAGCGCGTCTTGCAGCTGCTGCTGGTCCATGCCGGTTCCCAATACACCACGCCGGCACCACCGGTATCGATCACCAGCTGGGTGAGATCGATCATGTACTTGGACTGGCCTTGCGGTGTGGCCGGGTAGCCGGGAATCAGCGAGTCTTCGCCTAGCAGATTGTGCGAGGTGTCGCCGGACTCCAGCGTCCACGGATAGGCGGTTTCCACCACCACCACATCGGCGTCGTAGCGGCCGCGCAGGCGCTTGATGGTCTTGCCCAGCTCGGCCATCGATTGGGTCGACCATTTGCGGTAGTAGCTGATGCCGATCAGATCGTAATCGGTGACGCCGGCCTTGGTGGCGGCGGCAAACCACGGCTCCACATTTTCCGGCTGGGCGATATGCAGCATCACCCGTGGCTTGATCGCCGAGCGTGCGCTGATATCGCGCACGGCCTTGATGCCGGCATTGAACAGTTTGGCGTTGCGTTGCCAGTCGATGGGGCGCTTCTTGTCCCAGGGAATGCTGTCCATCAGATCGGAATTGCTTTCGTTGCCCACCTGCACCAGCTCCGGCATCAGGCCGGCACGGTCGAGCGCGCTCAGCGTGTCGTAGGTGAAGCCATACAACGTGCGCGCGAGCTCATCGGTGTCGGTGATGCTGGCCCAGGCCTTGGGAATCAGCTGTTTTTCGCCATCGGCCCAATCGTCGGAATAGTGCAGGTCCAGCAGCACCTGCATGCCTTGCGCGCGTGCACGTGCGATGGTCTTTTTGACGTCGGACAGGTCGCTGTAGCGGGTCCAGCGTGCGTCGTTCCACAGCCGCACACGCACCAGATTGGCACCGTGCGCGTGGAAGAGTTCGAACGGGTCTTTGACCACGCCGTTCTCGCGGTATTGCACACCGCACTCTTCCATCTCGTTGACGTAGGACAGGTCCGCACCGAGATACAACGTGGCGGGGGCCGGGGCGGCGTGTGCGAAGGTGGAGATGGCCAGCGCCAGTAGCGCGGGCGTCCAGAGACGGCGTGTGGAGCGCATGCAATTCCTCGACAGAAAAACGTGGAGCGGGTGACAGCATGCCGCACGCGGCGGTGCTGACGTGCGGTGTGTGCGCGGAATCGGAACCTCGATAACCGATCCGATTCCACGCACCGGCCGCACCTGTGTAGCGGTCACGCAGCGATGGTGTCGGCCGCGCTTAGAACTTGTAGCTGGCTTCCAGCGCATAGCGACGACCGAACACCTGATAGCCACCGTCGTCCTGATTGGCCAGACGGTTGGGCTTGTTGTCGGTGTAGGCGCGCAGCGGTTCGTTGGTGAGGTTGCCGGCCTGGAAGCGGAAGCTGAGCTGCTTGCTGTACTGCCAGTTCAGACTCAGATCCACCGTGCCTTCGCTCTGCAAGCGCGCAAGACGCGCGGCATTCCAGCCGTACACCACGGTGTAGGGGCTGTGGTACTTGTAACCCACACGCGCCTCGAAGCTGCCGTTGCTGTACCACAGATCGAAGGTGCCGGTCTTGCGCGCCAGGCCGCTCAGCGGCAACGGATTGTCGACCGGCGAGAATTCCTTGAGGTTGGAATCGACCAGCGAGAAGTTGGAATAGACGCCGAAGTTTTCCATGTGCGGGATGAAGTAGAACGGCGTCTGGAAGGTGAGCTCCACACCGTTGATATGCCCGCCGCCGCCATTGAACGGCGCGCTGACCAGGTAATCCAGGCCGTTGATCACTTCGCGGTCGGTGCGGTAGCCGATGCTGGAATCCACTTCCTTGCGGTAGACCGCAATCGCCGCGAGCGCTTCCTTGTGGAAGTACCATTCGTAGGAGACATCGACCTGGGTGGCCTTGAACGGATCCAGCTGCGGGTTGCCGCCGCTGCCGGTGAGCTGGCCGACGGTGACATTGGGGTCGTCCAGGCGACGGCCGGTGCGCAGCTCGTCCAGCGGCGGACGCGCGATGACCTTGGCCACCGCAAACCGCAGGATGCGCTGATCGTCGATCAGGAAGTTGACGGTGGCGCTGGGCAGGACGTCGGTGTATTCCTTGCTGTCTGTGCTGGCCTGCACGGTGTTGCCGACCGAATCGAAGCCGTCGCTGGTGGTCTTGGTATTGACCAGGCGCACGCCGATATTGCCGGTGACATCGGTGCCGAATACCTGCGAGCTGAACACCGCTTTGGCGAAGGCCTCGCGCACGTCTTCCTTGACGTTCCAGTGGTCGAGCAGCTGCTCGTCGAGCGTGGCCGGATCGAAACCGCCGAAGCCGATCTCGGCGATGGCGTCCATGTTGCCGCCGGTCAGCGTGGGCACGTTCAAGTCCGGCATGGTCACCGGATAGATCAGGCCCTGATACGCCGAAATCGGTTGGTCGTAGCCGGATTGATTGCTGATGAAGCGGCGGTTCTGCTTTTCGCGACGCGCGGCGCGTGCGCCGAATTCCAGCGAGGTGAACGGGCCGGCATCGACCGCGCGGCTGGCGTTGAGCGCGAGTGCGGCAATCTTGTCGCGCAGCGCCTGCGGCTCGGTCTGGCCGGCGATGCCGTATTCGGGCGTGTCCGAGCTGGTGCTGATGGTGGGGGTGACGCTGCGGCGGAAATCGAACGAGACGGTGTCCGGATTGCTGCCGAAGCGCACGGCCTGCCAGGTGTTGTCGCGCTTGGCCTGCGAGAACGACAGGTCGCTGCCCAGCGTCCACACATCGCCGCTCCACTTGGCGTTCAAACCACCGGCGGTGAGCGTCTTGACCTCGTTGTAGTGGCTGACCACATGGTCGACCTGCAGGTTCGAGTTGGCCAACGTACCGGCGACCACATCGCCATCGACGATGGTGTAGGACGAGCCCGGCGTGGTGTACGGGTTGGCACCGGTGGAGAACGTGCTGAAAGCCAGGCCGTTGAACCAGTTCTGCAACTGGTCTTCGTCGATTTCGATCCGCGAATACAGGCCGTCGAACTTCAACTCGAAGTTGCCCGAGCGCCATTGCACCGTGCCCATCGCACCGGTGCGGGTCTGGTCGGTCAGCTTGAGCTGGTCGGCCGCGCCGAATGGCGTGGGATCCACGGTGCCGTCGCCATCCACATCGCGCGAGGTGGTGGCATCGGTATAGCCCCAGCTGCCGATCGAGGAGTTGGAGTTCTTCTGCTTCTGATAGGTGGCGCCCAGCGCAACCGCCAGGTTGTCGTTGATCTTGTGCACCCAGCTGGCGCCGAAGCGGTTGCCCCACGGGGTGTAGCCGTCCACGTCCTTGGCATGGTCGTAGAACACCGGGCCGGCGGTGCCGACAAAGCCCGGGCCGGTATAGTCAAGCGGGCTGATGGTGGAGATGTCCACCGTTGCGGCAAGGCCACCGGCCACCAGGTCCGCCGACTGGGTCTTGTAGACCTTGACGGTGGAGACGATCTCGGTGGGAAACACTTCCCAGCGCACCGCGCGATTGGGTTCGGAGGAGGCGATTTCGCGCCCGTTGACGGTGCCCATGGTCATGCGCGGGCCAAGGCCGCGCACGGTGGCCAGGCTCTCGTTGCCGCGGTCGCGGGTGCCGTTGACGCCGGGCAGGCGCACCAGCGCTTCGGCCACGGTGACGTTGGGCATCTGGCCCATGTTGTCGGCCGAGATCACTTCCATGACGTGATCGGACATCTGCTTGGCTTGCACTGCCTGATTCAGGCTGGCGCGCTGGCCGATCACGGTGATGTTGTCGAGCGTGACCGGTGGCGGCGCGGCGGCGCTGTCGCTGGCCGGCGCTGCGGCAGGCGCAGGCGCGCTGTCCTGTGCGTGCGCACTGAACGCGCTGGCCAGAACGAAGGCGATGGTGGTGCAGAGGACGTCGCGCGCAGGGGTGCGGCGCAGGCGCCGGCTGGCCGAGTGGCCGGTGTGGTGAACGGGCATCGTTTGATCCCTCCCAGGACAAAGTTACCGAATGGAGATGGTGGCCGTTGCTGCGGCCGTCTGGCGCAAGGGGCGCTTCTGGCGCATCCGCGCGGGCATGACTGAGGTGGTGCGTTGCTGCGGTTGAAGCCAAGTGTGCGGTTGCGCGACGCTGCAACAATCATCGAGTCGATCGCGTTGGCGTCCCCCTGTCCTGCATGTGTCCGCTTCAGGGTAGAAGCGCAAGCCATTCCATTCCAATGAAGCATTTTGCGTGAGCTATCTCACGTTGGAATGCTGCAGTGCAGCGATAGCGAATGGCCCGTCACAGTTGCGGCGTAAGTGGCGACACGGCCACCAAAGGTTGCACTGGAGCGCATGCGCAGCCTTGTCTGCTGCCTAGCGCGCGCTGGCAGGCAATCGAGGCAATGCCGGGAACGCGCGTTGCACGCAGTCGCTGCGCTCGCAGGTCAGGCAACCCGGGCCGATCGGCACCGCGTCGTCCACCGCATTCAGGTCCCAGCCGCGCGCATACACCAGTTGATCGGCATGGCGCAGGTCGCAGCCCATCGCTAATGCAAAGGTCTTGCGCGGGCGGCCGTAACCGGGCGCGCCGCTGCTGACCTGGCGCGCAAGCCAGAAATAGCGCCGGCCATCGGGCATGCGCGCGATCTGGGTGAGGATGCGGTCGGGCTGATTGAAGGCTTCGTAGACGATCCACAGCGGGCAGGCGCCGCCGACATGCGAGAAGTGGAAGTCGGTGGCCGAGTGACGTTTGGACACATTGCCGGCGCGGTCCACCCGCATGAAGAAGATCGGCAGCCCGGCCGCACCGCGCCGCTGCAAGGTGCTGAGCCGGTGGCAGACCGCCTCGAAGCCCACATCGAAACGATCGGCCAGCCATTCGATGTCGTAGCGGCAGGCCTGCGCGCTGTGCAGAAATTCGCCATACGGCATCACCAGGGCGCCGGCGAAATAGTTCGACAAACCAATGCGCGACAACGCGATGCGCTCGGCATCTTCGAATCCGGCATCGGCAATGCGCGCCTCCAGCAGCGGCGCACACTCCAGCAACGCCAACTGCGCCGCCATCTGGAAGGCCTGTTGGCCGGGGCGCAGATGCGCAGGCAGCCACAGCACGCGCGCCTGCGCATCCACGCTGCGTTTGTCGCTGAGCAGGTCGGTGGCGTCCTGCACCAACAAGCCGTGGCGATCGGCCAGGCGTTGGCGCAGCCGCAGCGCAAGGTTGTCCGGGGTCAGCCCGAGTTCGGCATACAGCGCTTCGGCGCGCTCATCCAGTTCGGGCAGGTAGTTGTGCGCGCGATTGAAGTAATCGCGTACCTGCTCGCCGGGCGACAGCGAGGGCAGTGCGGCGTGGTCGGCACCGATCTGCAGTTCCAGTGCGGCATTGCGCTCGAGCAGATGCCGATGGGCGCGGTGCAGATCCAGCAGTGCCTGCGCCACCTGCGGCAGATTGCCGGTGAGCACGCGCAGCTCGGCGGCCGACAGGCTATGGCCCAGGCTGCGCAGCGATTCGTCCAAGGGTTCCGCCAGCGCGGCGGGGTCGTCTAGGTCCAGCAGGCCTTCGAGGTCGCCCAGCGTGGCCTTGAGCCGCTGCTGGATCGCCAGCGTCAACGGCCGCTGGTTGCGCTCGATCTGGTTGAGATAGCTCGGCGACAACGCCAGCCGGCGTGCCAGTTCGGCCTGGGTCAGGCCATGGCGCTGGCGCAGCCGCTGCAGGCGCAGGCCGAGCTGGTGGCGCAGAGGTGGCTGCGTGTGTGGCATTCGCAAGATTCGCAAAATTGTGCCGCCAGCTTAGCGCGATTAAGCAATTGGCGGCTGGGAATGCCGGCGAGGGGTGCGAACAATGCGAAGCATCTGTATCGACCCTTCCGCGAGCGAACCTGCAATGAGCGAATCCGTCCCCCGCGTGTCCCTGTTGATCGATGGCGAATTTGTGATTTCCGACAGTTCGCACTGGCAGGACGTGGTCAACCCGGCCGACCAGTCGGTGCTGGCGCAGGTGCCGTTCGCCACCACCGGCGAAGTGGACGCGGCCGTGGCTGCCGCCAGGCAGGCCTTCGTGAGCTGGCGCAAGACCCCGATCGGTACACGCGCACGTGTCTTCCTCAAGTACCAGCAGCTGATCCGCGAACACATGCCCGAGCTGGCCGCGCTGC
Organism: Xanthomonas sp. NCPPB 2933; assembly: GCF_056725225.1. Lineage (NCBI taxonomy): Bacteria > Pseudomonadati > Pseudomonadota > Gammaproteobacteria > Lysobacterales > Lysobacteraceae > Xanthomonas > Xanthomonas sp. NCPPB 2933. The sequence continues at coordinate 3,825,796 of NZ_CM161518.1, read as the reverse complement.
TCAGCGCCGAGCAGGGCAAGACCCTGGCCGATGCCGAAGGCGATGTGTTCCGCGGGCTGGAGGTGGTGGAGCACGCTGCAGCGATCGGCAATCTGCAGCTGGGCGAACTAGCCAACAACGTCGCCAACGGCGTGGACACCTACAGCCTGCTGCAGCCGCTTGGCGTGTGCGCCGGCATCACCCCGTTCAACTTCCCGGCGATGATCCCGCTGTGGATGTTTCCGATGGCCATCGCCACCGGCAACACCTTCGTGCTCAAGCCGTCCGAGCAGGACCCGATGGTGACCATGCGCCTGGTGGAGCTCGCGCTGGAAGCCGGCATTCCCAGGGGCGTGCTCAACGTGGTGCACGGCGGCGAAGAGGTGGTCAACGCGCTGTGCGACCACCCCGAGATCAAGGCGCTGTCGTTCGTCGGCTCCACCAGGGTGGGCACGCACGTCTATCGCCGCGCGTCGCTGGCCGGCAAGCGCGTGCAATGCATGATGGGCGCCAAGAATCACGCCGTGGTGCTGCCGGACGCCAATAAAGAACAGACCCTCAACGCGATGGTCGGTGCCGCCTTTGGTGCCGCCGGCCAGCGTTGCATGGCGGCCTCCACGCTGGTGCTGGTGGGCGAGGCCCAGCAATGGATTCCGGCGCTGGTTGCCAAGGCCAAGACCTTGAAGCTGGGTGCGGGCAATGCGCCGGGCACCGACGTGGGCCCGCTGATTTCCTGCGCCGCACGCGAGCGTGTGGAGAGCCTGATCGCCTCCGGCGTGGAGCAGGGCGCCACGCTGGAACTGGACGGTCGCAGCCCGAGCGTGCCGGGGTTCGCGCAAGGCAACTTCGTCGGCCCGACGATCTTCTCCGGCGTCACGCCGGGCATGCGCATCTACGACGAAGAAATCTTCGGGCCCGTGCTGGTGATCCTGGGCGCAGACACGCTGGACGATGCGATTGCGCTGGTCAACGCCAATCCCAACGGCAACGGTACCGCGTTGTTCACCCAGTCCGGTGCTGCCGCGCGCCGTTTCCAGGAAGACATCGACGTGGGCCAGGTCGGCATCAACGTGCCGATCCCGGTGCCGGTACCGCTGTTTTCGTTCACCGGCTCGCGCGCCTCCAAGCTCGGCGACCTGGGCCCGTACGGCAAGCAGGTGGTGATGTTCTACACCCAGACCAAGACCGTCACCGCGCGCTGGTTCGACGACGAAACGCTGGGCCACGGCGTCAACACCACCATCTCTCTCAAATAATCGGTCGACCGCCATGAACGCAGCCATCCATCTACCGGCCGATGCCGCCGATTTGAACGACGAACAGCAAGCCTTTCGCGCCGCCGCACGCGATTTCGCCGACAAGGAACTCGCACCGCACGCCGCGCGCTGGGATGCGGAAAGCTACTTTCCGCGCGAGGCGATCGCCAAGGCGGCGGAGCTGGGATTTTGCGGGCTGTACACCGATGAAGGCGTGGGCGGCCTGGGCATGCGCCGGCTCGATGCGGCGGTGGTGTTCGAAGAACTCGCCACGGTCGATCCGTCCACCTCGGCCTTCATCAGCATCCACAACATGGCCACTTGGTTGATCGCCAGTTACGGCAACGACACGGTGCGCGCGCAGTGGGGCGAGGCGATGACCAGCGGTACCAAGCTGGGCTCGTATTGCCTGACCGAGCCTGGTGCAGGATCGGATGCGGCATCGCTCAAGACCCGTGCACAACGCGACGGCGACAGCTATGTGCTCAACGGCAGCAAGGCCTTCATTTCCGGCGCCGGTGCCACCGATGTGCTGGTGGTGATGGCCCGCACCGGCGAAGACGGCGCTCGCGGCATCAGTGCCTTCGTGGTGCCTGCCGATGCGCCCGGCATCGGCTACGGCCGCAAGGAAGAAAAGATGGGTTGGAACAGCCAGCCCACGCGCGGTGTGAGCTTCGAGAACGTGCGCATCCCGGCCGACAATCTACTAGGCAAGGAAGGCGAGGGCTTCAAGATGGCGATGAAGGCGCTCGACGGTGGCCGCATCAATATCGCGGCGTGTTCGCTGGGCGCGGCGCAAGGCGCACTGGATGCAGCCCGCCGCTACATGGGCGAGCGCCGCCAGTTCGGCAAAAAGTTGGCCGATTTCCAGGCGCTGCAATTCAAGCTGGCCGATATGGCCACCCAACTGGTGGCCGCGCGGCAGATGGTGCACACCGCCGCGCGCAAGCTCGATGCCGGCAGTCACGATGCCACCGTGTGGTGCGCAATGGCCAAGCGCTTCGCCACCGACGCCGGCTTTGCCATCTGCGACGACGCACTGCAGATCCACGGCGGTTACGGCTATATCCGCGAGTACCCGATCGAACGCCTGCTGCGCGACAGCCGCGTGCATCGCATTCTGGAAGGCACCAACGAGGTGATGCGCATGATCATTGCGCGGCACCTGCTCAACGGCGAGGAGGAACTGCGATGAGCGATTGGGAAGGACGCACGCATACTGGCCTGCAGGTCGAGCGCGATGGGCATGTCGCCATCGTCACGTTGAGCAACCCGCCGGCCAACACCTGGACCGTGCAGAGTCTGGCTGCCTTGCGCGACCTGATGCATGCATTGGATGCCGACCGCAGCGTGTATGCGTTGGTGATCACCGGCGAGGGCGAAAAGTTCTTCAGCGCCGGTGCCGACCTCAAGCAGTTTGCCGATGGCGACAAGGCCGCTGCACGCGAGGCCGCGCGTCGCTTCGGCGAAGCGTTCGAGGCGTTGAGCGCCTTCCGTGGCGTGTCGATTGCCGCCATCAACGGCTATGCCATGGGCGGTGGTCTGGAATGCGCGCTGGCCTGCGACCTGCGCATTGCCGAGCAGCAGGCGCATCTGGCGCTGCCGGAAGCCAGCGTCGGTTTGCTGCCGTGCGCGGGTGGCACCCAGAACCTGCCGCGCCTGGTCGGCGAGGGCTGGGCCAAGCGCATGATCCTGCTGGGCGAGCGTATCGATGCCGCCACCGCGCACCGTATCGGCCTGGTGGAAGAGGTGGTGGACAAGGGCGAATCGCGCGCGCTGGCAGTTGCATGGGCGCAGCGTGCCGGCAAGCAGAGCCCGGTGAGCGTGGCGGCCTGCAAGCGCCTGGTGCAATCCACCCGCCATGGCACGCACGCTGCGGCCTTGGTTGCCGAGCGCGAAGCCTTTGTCGATCTGTTTGAGCAAGCCGATCAGGCCGAGGGCGTCGCGGCATTTCTTGAGAAGCGCGCGCCGCAGTGGAGCAATGGCTGATGGTGGATGTCAACGCAACTGAAGAGGCACCGGTGCTGTTCGAGCAACGCGATTGCGCTGATGGGCATCGCATCGGCATCGCCACCTTGAATTCGCCCAAGACGCTCAACGGCCTGTCGTTGCAGATGACGCGCCTGCTGGATGCGCAGCTGCGCGTCTGGGCCGACGATGCGCAGATTGCCTGCGTGGTGTTGCGTGGTACCGGCGAGAAAGCGTTCTGCGCGGGCGGCGATCTGCATGGTCTGTACCAGAGCATGCGCGCGCATCGCGAGGCGGTGCCGGATGCGCAGGAACGCGTCGCGCAACCGCAAGGCAATGCGCACGCCGCTGCGTTCTTCGAAGAAGAATATCGGCTCGACCATCGTATCCATACCTATCCCAAGCCGCTGCTGTGTTGGGGCCACGGCATCGTCATGGGCGGCGGCATCGGCCTGATGTCCGGCGCCAGCCATCGCGTGGTCACCGAGCGCGCGCGTCTGGCGATGCCGGAGATCAGCGTCGGCCTGTTTCCCGATGTCGGTGGCAGTTGGTTGTTGCGCCGTGTGCCGCACGGCGCCGGATTGTTTCTGGCACTGACCGGTGCCCCATTGGATGCCAGCGACGCAATCTACGCGGGGCTGGCGGATGTGCGCCTGGAGCACACGCAATATGCCGCCGTGCTGGATGCTTTGAGCGCGCACGCCTGGACGGGCAATGTGCAGGACGACCGCGGCCAACTCAGTGCGTTTTTGCACGGCATTGCGCAAGCTCTGGAGCCCGGCCCCTTGCAAGTGCATGCGGCCTTGATCGAGCAACTGGTGGCGGGCGACACGCTGGAAGAGGTGGTCGCTGCGATCCTGGCACTGCAAAGCGAAGACGCCTGGTTGCAAGCGGCGCGCGCAACGCTGGCAGCTGGCGCGCCCAGTTCCGCGCGACTGGCCTGGGAGCTGCAACGTCATCCGGCTACAAGCACCCTGGCCGATACCTTCCGCACCGAATACGTGGCGGCGCTGCATGTCGCCGCACACGGCGACTTTGCCGAAGGCATCCGCGCGCTGCTGATCGACAAGGACCGCCAGCCGCAATGGCAACCGGCCTCGCTGGAAGAAGCGGATAAGCAGTGGGCTGCTGCATTCTTTCATTCCCCCTGGCCGGCCGCAGAGCACCCGCTTGCCGATCTTGCTGTACGTGAAGTCGGTGAACGCTGAGTGGCTGGCAACTGCGGTTGATCGCTAGCGCAACGCGCACGCGGCGGGGGATTCGCAAGGTTCGCATTGGCGCCGACAAGCCTGAAGTTTGCGATGGTCGCCTTGCGATCCAGCCGCCCGTCCATGACCGTACTAACTATTGATGATCGTTCTAACCTGGAAACCGACACCATGAGCAAGATCGCCTTTATCGGCCTGGGCAATATGGGCGGGCCGATGGCTGCAAACCTGATCAAGGCTGGGCACCAGCTACGCGTCTTCGATCTGGTGCCTGCCGCACTGGACGCCGCCGCAGCAGCCGGTGCGCATGCCGCCGGCTCGGCGCACGACACCTTGGCCGATGCCGAGATCGTGATCTCGATGCTGCCGGCCAGCCGCCATGTCGAAGGCCTGTACTTCGGGGAGGCCGGCATTCTGGCGCAGATTCCCGCAGGTGCCTTGGTCATCGATTGCAGCACTATCGCGCCGGTCACCGCGCGCAAGGTCGCCGCCGCAGCGCAGGCGCGTGGCTTGGCAATGCTGGACGCGCCGGTTTCTGGCGGTACCGCGGGCGCGGCGGCCGGCACGCTGACCTTCATCGTCGGCGGTGCAGCCGAGACGCTTGAGCGCGCCCGCCCAGTGCTGCAGGCCATGGGCAAGAACATCTTCCACGTCGGCGACAACGGTGCCGGCCAGGTCGCCAAACTGTGCAACAACATGGCGCTGGGCGTGATCATGGCGGCCACCGGCGAGGCGCTGGCGCTGGGCGTCGCGCAGGGGCTGGACCCGGCGGTGCTGTCGCAGATGATGGCGGTCAGCACCGGGCGCAGCTGGGCCACCGAAGTCTGCAATCCCTGGCCGGGCGTGCTGCCCAATGCACCGGCCTCGCGCGGCTACAGCGGCGGCTTCGGCAACGATCTGATGCTCAAGGATCTGGGGCTGGTCACTGAGTCCGCAGTGCAGGCGGGCGTGTCGATTCCGCTCGGCGAGCTGGCACGCAATCTGTACGCGATGAACAGCCAGGCCGGTAACGGTGCGCTGGATTTTTCCAGCGTGATCAAGTTGGTTGCCAAGGTCTGAGAGTGGCTAGTAGAGCTACTACGCCCACCACCAGGTGGGCGTCGCCGGCGTTGTAACTCGTATCCGTTTTGATAGGTGATCGAACGGGTATGCGTCGGGTGCAGAGCGGATGATTTGCGGCTTGGCTGCGCGGCCCTTGCCCGCTCACCATCGCGGGACACGCCGCAAGTACGTCCGTGTAGGCTCTTACGCGGCATCCATGCCGCGTAAGGTCCTGCGACGGTGAGCGGGCAAGGACCAGTCGAGAGTGTCGGTGTGCATGGTTGCAAGCAGGGCAAGTAGTGCGGCCGTCCGATGTGCGGTCTGATCGGCTCCTCTCGATCCGAGCAATGTCACTGCCACTAAGGCAGTGTGGCCACACGTTGCCGCCATCGCTGCGGCGTTCGAGAGCTTTTGTTAGCTGCTCCAAGTTGCCACCCGGCCTGTGGGCAATAAGGCACATCACTGCGCCCGCGTGATGTGATGTCATCACGCGCAGGTGTAATAGTCTCCGCCATCGCGTGCGCCTAAGGTGCGCGGATCGCACGAGGCCACCGCATCCATGGGACACGACCACAACCACGCACCTAGCGACATCCGCCACGAGAAACCGTTGTGGTGGGCTCTCGCGCTGACCGCCACTTTCCTGTTGGCGGAGGTCATCGGCGCGTTCATCACCAACAGCCTGGCGCTGCTGTCCGACGCCGCGCATATGGCCACCGACACCGTGGGTTTGATGATCGCTCTGGTCGCGGTGCGGTTGAGCCGACGCCCTGCCGATGCGCGTCGCACCTATGGCTATGTGCGTCTGGAGGCGCTAGGCGCGCTGGCCAATGGCGCGCTGTTGTTCGCAGTCGGCGCCTACATCCTGTGGGAAGCGGCGCAACGCTTTCGCGCGCCGCAGGATATTTCCTCCAGCGGCATGCTGTGGATCGCCGGCTTCGGCCTGGTGATCAACTTGATCGCGATGAAGCTGTTGCACGCCGGCAGCGGCGAGAGTCTCAACGTCAAGGGTGCCTATCTGGAGGTCTGGAGCGACATGCTCGGCTCGGTGGCGGTGATCATCGGCGCGCTGCTGATCCGCTGGACAGGCTGGCAGTGGATCGACCCGGTGCTGGCTGTGCTAATCGGCCTGTGGGTGCTGCCGCGCACCTGGGTGCTGTTGCGCGAAGCGATTAATGTATTGCTGGAAGGCGTGCCCAAAGGCATCGACCTGCCTCAGGTGCAGCAAGCGCTGAGCAGTTATCCCGGCGTCGAAGACGTCCACGATCTGCACGTCTGGGCGCTGGCCTCCAGCACTCCCGCACTCACCGCACACGTGGTGGTCAGCGAAACCACCGACCGCGACCGCCTGCGCGAGGCGCTTGGCGAACTCCTGCACGAGCGCTTCGAGATCACCCACGTCACCCTGCAGGTGGAAAGCGGCGACTGCGGCACCGAGCCGTGCGGGACGCAAAGCGTGTCGAAAGGCGCTGCGGAGCACGATCACCAGGGGCACGCGCACTCTCACAGCGGCCACTCGCATTGATGTTTTGTTGCAGGGCGTAAGCATCCTGAAGCGGCGCCGCTGGCAGGTCGTCGCTCACAGCAGCGTGTGCAGGTCGCGCACAGGCAAGGTGCTACGTAGCAGCCTGGCTGTTGCGATGCCGCTCAAGCCGTATGATCGAGCCGGGGAACGCTGACAGGCTGCGGGTGTCATGGCGGTACAGATCGAACAGACCAACGAACAGATCGCTGCGCTGATCGCCGAGGCAGGTGCCGCGGCATCGGCGGGGCAATGGCAACAGGCCGAGCAGTTATGGGCACAGGTGCGTCAATTGGCGCCTGCGCATCCGCAAGCCTTGTATAGCCTGGGCGTGCACGCCTATCAGCGGGGCGACACAACGGCAGCGTTGGAGTATCTGAGCGGCGCACGCGCAAGCAGCCCAGGCGACCCGATGATCGTGCTGACCATTGCGGTGGTGAAGCAGGCGCAGGGCGATCTGGATGGCGAGTGGCAGGCCATCAGTACCGCCTTGGCGCTGGATGCCTACTTCCTGCCCGGCCTGCTGGCCAAGGCGGCGTTTCTGCAAGCGCGCGGTCGCCCACGTGCGGCCGCCGCGGTCTATCGCGATGCTTTGAAAGTGGCACCGCCAGAACCGCAATGGCCGGCGGTGTTGCGCCGCAAGCTAGCCCTTGCCAAGCAAGCAGTGGAACAGGACACGCTGGAACTGGAAACCCAGTTGCGGACCTTGCTTGCGAGCCCAAGTGCAGCGGTTGATGCAGCGCTACAGGGGCGCTGGGACGAGGCCGCAGCGATCGCCTGCGGGCGCAGTCGCCCCTTCCATTCCCAATCCAACCGCCTGTATGTGCCGCGATTGCCGGCCTTGCCGTTTCATGCAACGGATGCCTTCCCGTGGATCGATGCGGTGCAGGACCAGACCGACGCAATCGCTCAGGAGTTGCATGCGGTCATGCACGACGATCAACGCGGATTCGCCCCTTATATCGCCTACGCGCCTGATCAGCCGGTCAATCAATGGAAAGACCTCAATCATTCGCCTGCGTGGAGTTCCTATCCGCTCTGGGCCCATGGCAAGCCGGTGCAGGAGCATCTCGTGCGGTGTCCCGCCACTGCAGCCGCATTATCATTGGTCGACGCCGCGCAGATCGACGGCGTGTGTCCCAACGCGATGTTTTCGGTACTGGCGCCGCAGACGGTGATTCCGCCGCACCATGGCGAAACCAATGCGCGTCTGGTGGCGCATCTGCCGTTGATCGTGCCGGAGGGCTGCAGTTTTCGCGTGGGGTATGACTGGCGGCGCTGGGAGGTCGGCAAGGTGCTGGTGTTCGACGACTCGATCGAGCATGAGGCGCGCAACGAGAGTTCTCGGGTGCGCGTGGTACTGATCTTCGATATCTGGAACCCGCTGCTGACCCAGGAAGAGCGCGGCATGGTCAATGCCATGGAGACCGCCATCGCGCGCCACCGCGCTGGTTGAAGACGGCTAGGTTCAATCGGCAAGCGTCATGCCGGCTTGGGCAAGCGCGGCGCGCAGAGGAGCAAGTTGCGCAGCGTAGTGTCGCCAGCGCCCAGACGCATCCGCATGCAAGGGGCGACGCACCTGCCAGTAGCTGGCGGTTCTCACTGCTCCGCCTGCAAGGTGAAAGTCCAGGCAGCCTGGTTCCCACGGCAACTGCAGAAAGTCCATCAAGGCGCGCAAGGTCGGTTCTGGCGCGGCGACGAATGCGTCATAGTCGAAGGTATGGATGCTGTCCGGATACAGCGATAGCCAGTGCCCCATCAACCGTTGATAGTGCGCATAGAAATGGCCGATATCCTCCAGCCGACCCGCATAGCCAAACCCGTGCGGATTGAGCTGATGCATGAAGATCGACAGCCCGTTGTCCAGCGGATGGCGACGCGTGTGCACGATCCTGGCGGCAGGAAACAGCTGCTTGATCAAACCGATCAGCTGGAAATTATCCGGTCGTTTGTCGGTGATATAGCGCAGGCGTGCCTGCTCGGGAACGGCAGCTGCCACACGTTGCCGATAGCGTGTTGCCAACTGCGCCAGGGTTTGAGCGGGCAGCGCATGTGCGGCTTGCGGAAACGGCGACAGCGACTGTGCCACCAGTCGTGGCAGCGCATCCAGTTCACCGCCCGCCGCAATGCGGGGATGGCGCGATAAGGCCTGTTCGATCAAGGTGGAGCCGGAGCGGAACATGCCGCAGATAAACAGCGGCGACACCGCGTCGTGCTCAGCAACCTGCGGCAGCGGGGTGGTCGCGTCACCGGCTGCGGCAAATACCTGCGCGATGTGGTCGAAATGCTGTTGTGTCCGGAGCGGGTCGTAGCGCCTTGCCTGTGCATGAGCATGACGATTGCCGGCGCTTGCTGCATCGAAAGCGCGTGCGTGCAGACCGAGACGGTCGTAGGCGTGGGCAAGCGCATGCAGCACGCTGGCGACAAGCTCCGGATCCTGGTCGGGTGCCGAGACTGCCTGCCCGAGTGTGAGCAGGCGTATGTCCTCGGCGTGAGTAGGCGGATTCAGATGCAGCAGGCGTGCAGTGGCTTGCAGTTGCAGCGCGTGCGTAGTGGCGTCGGTATCGACAAGAGCGACAAGTCGGCAATAGGCCGCAATCGCCTGATCGCGTGCGCCCAGTTCCTCGTGCAGATTGCCCAGATTGAGCAGCGCCGGAGCGTAGTCGGGCCGGAAGCGCAGCGCCAGGTCGAGTTCGCGCAGCGCCGCCGCCTCCTGATGGAGATGGTCGCTATAAAGCGCGGCGCGATTGAGGTGGATCTGCTCGGGCGCTGTTGCGCCACAGACCAATGCCTGCGCATAAGCGTCCAGCGCACCGGACGCATTGCCGGTCCGGCGTAACAAGTACCCCAGGTTGTACCAGGCATCGGCCGAGCGCGGCTGCGTCTGCAGCACGCGCTGATACGCCACGATCGCCTGCTGCAACTGGCCCTGCTGCAGTAGTTGTGCGGCCTGCTGCAAAGACATGTTCAAGGCGTAATCCTGCGAGGAGGTGCGTCAGTTCAGACTCGCAGCTTAGAGGGCGCTTGCAGCCTCTTCAATCGATGCCAGGCAAAACAGCGCCGGCCTGTCTCTCCACCGCCGTCCGGTTGCCTTGTATGCTCAGGCGCAACCGACGATTGAAGATGCGCAAATGCACAAGCGGAGACTGTGTGGGCTGGCAATCATGTGCTGCACGTGGGGTGTGGTGGCTCAGGAGACTCCAACGCATCGATGCGCGTCGGTACTGGAGCCATTGCCGCGGCTGGCCTGCTACGACGCCAGCTTCCCGCCAGCGCAGGCCGTACGGGCCGCAGAAGCCAGCAGGGGCGTGCGCGAGTTTGGTCATAGCGCAGACGAAGTATCTGCTGCTGCTGCGGCGAGACGGTCCTCGCCTGCGCAACTGAGCGCAACAGTGCTTGCAGTGACCTATCAGGCAGATGGCACCCGCATGGTGTCTCTTGATACGCACCAGCGCTGGGCATTGACAGAAGCAAGCAGCCGCGGCCATTTGGCCGAAGGTGATGTGATAGTGCTTCGCAAGGCGGCAATGGGCAGCTACATGCTGGTGACCGCTGCCGGCGTGGCGCTGCGCGCGCGTCGTATCGACTAGCCAGATGACCGGCCACAGTGCACCAAACAGGGAGAATGGATTGACTGAGACACAGCTGCGCGCACTCTTGCGCGACGGATATCAATTGCTGCGTCAAGGCCGTTATGCCGACGCAGTTGCTCTGGCCGATCGCGCCTGCGCAGACCAGCCTGACAACGCGCACCTTCTCGAATTCGCAAGCGAGGCCCGGTTGGCCAATGGTGATCCACACGCTGCAGCCGAGTGCATCGCCAACGCCGCAGCGGTGGCATCGTCGCCACTTCCCTTATTGATCAAATATGCCGGCCTGCTGATACAGCTGCGTCGTCGCCGTGAGGCGACGTTGGTCGCGCGTCAAGCGCAGGCGCTTGCAGCAGCGGATGGCAACGCGTGGTGGCGGATCGGCGCGCTGTACAGTGGCTGCCAGGACGTGGCTGCAGCCCGTGACGCCTATCAGCATGCGCTGATGCTGCTGGGGGACCAGCCCTCCTTGCTGTACGACCTGGCGACCATGCAGTTCTTCGGTGGCGAATTCGATGCCGCTGAGGTCACCGTGGAGCGGCTGTTGCAACTTGCCCCAAATGCTGGCGATGCGCTGTACCTGCGCGCAACGCTCCGGCGGCAGACCGGGCAGCACAACCATCTGGACGACCTGCGCCACCGGCTGGCAACCACGCTATCGGAGCCATCTGCCAGGGCCGCAGGCCTGTACGCCTTGGCCAAGGAACTGGAAGATCTTGGGCAACATGCACAATCCTTCGAAACATTGACCGCAGCAGCGGCATGCAAGCGCAAGACCTTGCAGTACGACGTGACCGCCGAGTGTGCGCATATCGCTGCGGTGCGCCGAGCCTATGCTGCGGATGCCCTACGCACGTTGCAGCCTGGTCACGACGGTGAGGGCGTGATCTTCATCGTCGGCCTGCCGCGGTCAGGCACCACCTTGTTGGAACGACTGCTCATACAACGCGGCGGCGCGCGCTCTGCAGGCGAATTGATGGATTTCGGAGCAGTTCTTGGAAGCGCCACCTCTGGCGTGATGGAGAGCAATCCCGGCCTGACAGCGGCGCAGGCGTCGATAAAGATCGATTTCGCAGCAGTCGGCAAAGAGTATCTGCGCGGCGCTCGCGAAGTGGTGCATGACCATCCGGTACTCATCGACAAAATGCCGGTCAATTACCTTTACTGCGGTATGATTGCGGCCGCGCTGCCGCGGGCGCGCATCATCCATCTGGTGCGCGATCCGCTGGATACGTGCTATGCGATGTACAAGACCCTGTTCTACAACGCGTATCCGTTTTCATACGCGCTCGATGAGCTTGGCGACTATTACCTGGCGTACCAGCAGACCATGCGCCACTGGCACACGGTGCTGCCCGAGAAAATTCTCGATGTGCATTACGAAGATCTGGTGCGTGATACCGAGCATCAGATCACGCGGGTGCTGACGTGGTGTGGACTTTCATCGAATGAAAATACGTCCGAATTGAAGGACGTGGCGTTTGTCACTGCCAGCGCTGCGCAGGTGCGTGGCGAGGTCCATCAACGGTCGGTGCACAGTTCTCGTCGGCATTTGAATGAGCTCGCTCCGTTAATAAAGCGGCTTCAAGCGGCGGGTGTGAGTGTGTCTTGAGTTTCAGTTCTAGGGATTCCAGTTTTTAGGGATTCGCCATCAATTACCAACAAGCCCAACTGGCACGCGGAAGCGAGCTTTAGCTTGTATGGAATAGATATAACCACGATTGCGGAGACCAGCCTCTACAGGTCGTAGAGGTGTGTCAAAGCAGTTTTTCCGTGACGGGCGCACTGTTTTGGGGCTTCAGTGCACCTATTCAGAGCATTTGTGAATGGCGCTTTAACTTTCGTCAACATCGTCTTAACATCGGGTTGGCAACGTTTTTTCGGAGCGCTCTTCGCCCGGCCGTTTGCCAGTGTGGCTACGCAGTTTGAATGCGTTCGCCAACGATGTCGCAGTCGATCCGCGCTCGCATCACTTCAGATGCCGACGCATTGCGCTGCTTTCCCCCGTTCGGACTTTCGGAGAGAAAGATGAGATTGAAGACCACCAAGTTGCGCGATGCCATCAGGGTATCGCTCACGGTTGGCGCTGCAGCGCTGGCCTTGTCGGGAACCGTCATGGCACAGGAGCAGCCGTCGTTGGATGCCAAGAGCCTGGACACGGTCAATGTCACCGGCACGCGCATCAAGAGCCAGACAATGACCGCCTCCAGTCCGGTGGCAGAAATCAACAAGGAAGAATTCCAATACTCCGGCTCGACCAAGGTCGAAGATCTGATCAATCAGTATCCCCAGCTCGCTGCAACCTTCGATAACTTCGCCAACAACGGGTCGGACGGCTATGCAACAGTCGATCTGCGCGGACTCGGCGCGCAGCGCACCTTGACGCTGGTCAATGGCCGGCGTATTCCCAAGGGCATCGGCGAAAGCCCGGATATCAGCATCATTCCCGCGTCATTGGTGCGCCGTGTGGACATCCTGACCGGCGGTGCTTCTGCGGTGTACGGCTCGGATGCGGTCGCCGGTGTGGTCAACTTCGTGCTGGATGACGAGTTCGAAGGTGTCAGCTTCGACATGGGCTACAACGCCTATCAACACGACAACGGCAACAAGTTGATGCGCGGCCTGATGGACGATGCCGGTTACGATTATCCGACCGGAAACTCCGGTTTCGACGGCATTTCCCGTAACGTGGACCTGGCCATCGGCGGCGCCTTCGGCGAATCCGGTCACGCCACCGCATGGGCCACCTGGCGCGAGAACGATCCATTGCTGCAGGGCCAGCGCGATTACTCCGCGTGTGCATTGAGCAACCGTGGTACCGCTTGCGGTGGCTCGGCCACCGCCGACCCGGCAAACTTCTACGTCGTCGCGCCGTCTGCGGGTGCGTTCTACGTGCAGCCCTCCGCAGGCGGCACCTGGTCGCAGGTTGCATCTCCGAATCTCTACAACTTTGCGCCGGTGAATTACTACCAGCGCCCGGATACGCGCTATACCGCCGGCAGCAGCTTCAAGTACGAAGTGAACGAGCACTTCAAGCCCTACCTCGAAACCTTGTTCGTCAACCGCAAGAGTTCAACGCAGATTGCGCCATCGGGTGCGTTCTTTACCGATCTCAATGTCAATTGCGGCACGTCGGTGCTTGGCAGCCTGTGTAACGATGTCGGCATCACCGATGACGAATTCACTGTGTACGTTGCCAAGCGCAACGTCGAAGGTGGCCCGCGTATCACCAATTCGGACAGCAACAGTTTCAGCATCACCAGCGGTGCGCAGGGCGATATCAACGACAACTGGTCCTACGACGCATCGTTCACCTACAACCGCAGCACCACCAAGTCCGAGAACATCAACGACTTTGTGACCACCCGCGTACGCGATGCACTGCTGGGCTGCCAGCCAGGCTCGTTCGACGGCTGCGTGCCGTACAGCGTGTGGAACGATAGCGTCACCGCAGCCGAGGCAGAAGCCCTGCAGGGCGTGGGTATCGTCAACTACGAAACCTCGATGCGCGTGTTCAACGCCTACGTGACCGGCAACTTTGGCTATAGCCTGCCGTGGGCCGGCGATAACCCGATCAGCGTCGTCGGTGGTGTGGAAACCCGCACCGAAACCTTCAAGCGGGTGGCCGACAGCAATATGCAGACCGGCAACTTCACCGGTCTGGGCGGTCCCACCTCCAACGTGTCCGGCGACATCAGCGTCAAGGAACTGTTTCTGGAAGGCGCGGTGCCGTTGTTGGCGAAGGCAGGCAGCCTGGACAACCTCGACATGCAGCTTGGCTATCGTTACTCGGACTACGACATCTCCGGTGGCGTCAGTACCTACAAGGTCGGTCTGGGTGCGACGTTTGTCGACGGTAAATACCACCTGCGTGCAGGCTGGAACCGTGCGATCCGCGCTCCGAACGTCACCGAGCTGTACAACGAAAACACAATAGGACTGTGGAGCGGTAGCGACCCTTGCGCCGGTGCCAATCCGGTATTTACCCAGGCCCAGTGCGCCAACACGGGCGTGACGGCGGCGCAGTACGGCCGCGTTGCAGCAAACCCAGCGGGTCAGTACAACGAAATCGGCGGCGGTAATGCTTCACTGCAGCCGGAAACGGCCAACACCTGGACCGTCGGCTTTGCTGCCAGCCCGATCAAGGGGCTCGATCTGAGCGTGGATTACTACGACATCAAGATCGACGATGCGATCCGGTCGATCGGCTCATCCAACATCCTGACCGCCTGCGGTGTGACCGGCAATGCGGATATCTGCAGCCGCGTCCGCCGCAATGCCACGACAGGCGATCTGTTCCGCGGCAGCGATGCAGACATCTCCGGTCTGATCTTCAATTCCCAGGACAATTTCGGCTCATTGCACTTCCAGGGTATCGATCTGACTGCGTCGTATGCATGGAGTGTCGGCCCGGGCCGCCTGACCGCCTCGATGATGGGTAGCTATGCCCTCAAGCAGGAATACGAGCCGGTTCCGGGCGTGCAGGAAGTGACCTACGACTGCGCGGGCGTGGTCAACGTGGCGTGCAACAGTGCCGAGTGGCGGCATGTGCTGAGCACGCGCTACAACTTCGATCGCTACACCGTCAGTCTGCGCTGGCGCTATATCGGTGAGCTGGACTATCAGAACACCGACGGCACGCCGGGGACCACCGACGTGCGCTTGGTCAATCAGGACAACAAGGTCTCTGCCTACAACTACTTCGACCTTTCCGGTTCGATGCAGTTGGGCGATTACGTCACCTGGACGCTGGGCGTCAACAACATCGCCGACAAGGAACCGCCGTTGGTGGGTGGCAGCCTGACCTACAACGGCAACTCGCTCGGTGGTTACGACCAGGCCGGCCGCTACTTCTTCACCAGTGTGGGTCTGCGTTTCTGAGTCGCTTCGTGACTGTGTAAAAAAAGAACGGCGAGCCTTAGCTCGCCGTTCTTTTTTGTTGCTTGCGACATGCGCCGCCGATGACGCGCTACTCCACGACCTCATGCCATGTGATCGCCGCTAGCGGCTCGGCTGCGCGTTTGCTCAAAGTCGCAGCTGAAGTCAGCGTGTCACGCCACCGCTTCACGCAACAACGGCGACTCCCAACCTGGGCGCGGCGCAAAACGATCGCCGTAACGCGCATGCAGTGCCTGCAAGCGTTCCAGCAGCGCGTCGGCGCCGACGCTGCGGATGTGCTGGATCGGGCCACCGCGGAATGGGGCAAAGCCGGTGCCGAAGATGACGCCCGCATCGAGCAGATCCGCATCGGCCACTACGCCGTCGTGCAGGCAGGCGACCGCTTCGTTGAGCAGCGGCAGGATCAAGCGGTCCTCAAGATCCGCCGGCACCGCGTAGCCGCTGGCGACCTCGGGTTTGACCGCGCGCCCGTTCTCCCACTTGTACAACCCCTGGCCGTCCTTCTTGCCACGCTTGCCCGGCTCCACGGTGGCCAGCGCCGCAGGAATCGGCAGGTGCAGGAAGGGGGCGAGTTCTGCGCCCACGCCGGCGGCAACATCCAGCCCGACCGTGTCGATCAGTTCGATCGGCCCCATCGGCATGCCGAACTTCACTGCGGTCTTGTCCAGCACCGGGCCCGGCACGCCTTCGGCATACGCGGTGGCCGCTTCGAGCAGATACGGGAACAGCACGCGATTGACCAGGAAACCGGGTGTGCCCGCAACCGGCACCGGGAACTTGTCCAGCGCCTTGCAGAACGCGGCCAGGCGCGCGACGTTGGCCGGATCCAGGCCGTCGTGCTGCACGATTTCCACCAGCGGCATCATCGACACCGGATTGAAGTAGTGCAGGCCGGCGAATTGCGCCGGGCGCTGGATGTGTCCACGCAACTCGGTCAACGGAATCGACGAGGTGTTGGTGGTCAGCAACGCATCGGGCTTGAGCTGCGGCTCGATGGATTGATACAGATCGCGCTTGGCCTGCGGATTTTCGATGATCGCTTCGATCACCAGGTCCGCCTGCGCCACGCCCGCACCGGCCAGATCGCCACGCAGGCGCGCCGCCACCGCCGGCCGCTTCGCCTCGTCCTTGACGCGTTTGGCGAACAACTCGCCGCCGCGCGTCAGCGCGGTATCGATGAAGCGTTGCTCGCGATCCTGCAGCGTGACCTCGAAGCCCTTGTAGGCGGCCCAGGCCGCGATATCGCCGCCCATCACGCCGGCACCGATCACATGCACATGGCGGATAGGGGCCAGCGCCGCAGCGCCAGCGTCCTTGCCGCCCAGCGCCTTCAAGCGCTCGGTGAGGAAGAAGATGCGGATCAGATTGCGAGCGGTCGGTGTGCTGGCGAGTTTCACCACCGCCTTGCGCTCGGCGGCCAGGCGCGCCTGGATGCCGCTGCCACCGGCGCGCTCCCACACGTTGATCAACGCATACGGCGCCGGGTAATGCTCCTTGCGCGCCTTGCGTGCGACCTGTTTGCGCATCTGTGGCGCCAGCAGCTTGCGCGCAATCAAGGTGTTGGTGGCCCACGCAGTGGCGCGTTGTTTGAACCGGCGTTTGCTGCCGGTGAGCGCCAGTGCGGCGGCAACATCCACCAGCACCGCAGGCGCGGCGACCTTGTCGACCAGGCCCATCGTGCGCGCGGCCTTGGCCGACACGGTGCGGCCGGTCAGCATCAGATCCATCGCCGCTGGCGCACCGATCAGACGCGGCAAGCGGGCGCTGCCGCCCCAGCCTGGAAAGATGCCGAGCTTGGTTTCCGGCAGGCCGATACGCGTACTGCCATCGTCGGAAGCCACCCGATACCGGCACGCCAGCGCAATCTCGGTACCGCCGCCCATGCAGAAGCCGTGGATCGCCGCGACCGTGGGGCAGGGCAGTTCGGCCAGCTTCTGAAACACGCTCTGGCCGCGCTGGATCGCGTCGTTGACGGTTCCCTTGCGGTCGAATTCCTGGAATTCCTTGAGGTCGGCGCCGGCGATGAAGCCGTTGGCCTTGCCCGAGCGCAGCACCACGCCCTTGGGCGGCTCCAGTGCCAGTCGTTCGATCAGTGCGCCCAGTTCGAGCAGCACCTCCTGCGAAAACGCGTTGACCGGTGCACCTTGGCGATCAAGGCTGAGCACGACCACGCCGTCCTCGCGCAGGTCGGCCTGCCAATGGCTGAATCGGAGCCCGTCGAAACCTGGAAGCATGCGTCTGGCCGTCCGGAGATATAAGGAAAGATCGTTATCATCCAGAGGTTGTTTCCTTCACGTCAAATACCCATACCTGTCGACAAGGCGGCGTGCGCTTGGTGCGAGGCGTCGCCAGCGGCGCATCGGTGCCGCTACCCTGATGCGTGACGATCGTACGGATCGGTATGAACTTTTCTTTTCAATGGCGGTCTCATTGCCCGACTTCGGTGGGCTGACAGGAGTGCGGCCCGACATGGCCGAAGTCGATACACCTCAGGAGCTGGACCTGGAATTGGTCCGGCGTGTGCAGCGCGGAGAGAGCGCAGCGTTCGATGTGCTGGTGCGCAAATACCAGCACCGCATCGTTGCGTTGATCGGGCGCTACATCGCCGATTGGAGCGAATGTCAGGACGTGGCCCAGGATACGTTTGTGCGCGCCTACCGCGCGATCAACAGTTTCCGCGGCGATTCGCAGTTCTATACATGGTTGCACCGCATTGCCGTGAACACTGCCAAGAACCATCTGGTTGCGCACAACCGCCGTCCGCCCACCGACGACATCGAGATCAGCGATGCCGAGCAGTTCGATGGGGCGACACGCTTGCGCGACACCGATACCCCGGAGCGCGAATTGATGCGACAGGAGCTGGAACAAACGGTGATGCGTGCGGTCCAAGCCCTGCCGGAAGAACTCCGGTCGGCCATCACCCTGCGCGAGGTGGATGGGCTGAGCTACGACGAAATCGCGCGAAAAATGGATTGCCCGATCGGAACGGTGCGCTCGCGCATCTTCCGGGCGCGCGAGGCCATCGACATCGAGCTGCGGCCTCTGCTGGAGACCGAAAGCGCTACCCGTGAGCGACACCGCGTATGAGCCATACCCCTGTGATGTCCACCACCGACAAGTTCGAGCTTCACTATCGCCAGCAGTTGTCTGCGCTGGTGGATGGCGAATTGAACGCCGACGAGTCGCGCTTCTTGTTGCGCCGTCTGGCGCACGACGACGAGCTGGCCGGTTGCCACGAACGTTGGCAGCTGTGCGGCGACGTGCTGCGCGGTGCGGCCAGTGCGCCGGCACCGTTGGACTTCGCAGCGCGTGTGCGCACGGCTATTGCCGAGGAGCCCGCTCCACAGGCGCAATCCTCTACGCGCCCGGCGACGCGCTGGCGCTGGGGTGGTGGCGCGGCGATTGCGGCATCGGTCGCGGCGATCGCCTTGTTCATGGCGCGCGAGCGTTTGCCCGAGACGGCGCCGCCTGCCGTCCAGGTGCCGGTGTTCGCCTCGGCCGCGCAGATGCCCGCCGCAGTGCAGCCGCCGGCAGCACCGAAAGCGCCGGCGACACCGGATCCGGCCACACCCGACGAGGGTGTCGCGCTTGCTGCAGCGGTGCCTGCCGCTGCGCTGGCTTCCACCCGTCGCGGTGCGGCCACGCGCAATCAGCAGGCGGCCCGCAGTGTCGCTGCCCGCCAGCAGCAGGCGCCGACCCGCATGGTGGCCGCTGCCACGCCGGCACCGGTTGCTCCAGCTGTGCGCCCGGCCGCGCCGTCGAACCCGTTCACGCATTCCGAGATGACCTTGCAGGCGCGGCCCTGGCCACGCGCGGCCTTGTCCGGCGCTGGCGACAGTCCGCTCAATGCCAGCTTCAGTCAAAGCCGCCCGGGCCCGGCGTTCTATCCGTTCGAGCCTGCGCCGCAAGCGATTGCCAGCCCGGCAGCGAGCCGGCCGCTGCCGGTGCAGCCGCCGCAAGACTGATCCCGCCGCCGACCTTCATCGGTTCGGCGTCCTCCCTTCCGTTATCGTGCCGGACCCCTGCAAAGGCAGGGGCTTTGGCCCCTGTCGCCCTGCCATCGGAGGCAACCTGATGAACCATCGCATCCGCACCCAGATGTTCGGCCTGATCGCCATGACCCTGCCGCTGGCCGCTTGCGCGCAGCAGCCTGCGCCCGCCGCCAAGGACGCCGCACCGATTGCCGCCAACCGCAGCGCCACGCCTGCGCCGCAGCTGGTGGCGGGCCTGCCGGACTTCACCAATCTGGTCGAACAGGTCGGCCCGGGCGTGGTCAATATCGAAACCACCATCACCCGCAAGGACGCCATGGCGCGCCAGCGGCGCGGCGGGCCGGGCGGGCAGGATGGCGGTGCGATGCCGGGCGATGAGCAGATGCCGGAATTCTTCCGCCGCTTCTTCGGGCCGGATTTCCAGATGCCGGGTGGGCCGCGCCAGGGGCCGGGTGGCCCAGGGCAGGGCGATGACGATGGCGGCATTGCCGGCAAGTCGATGGGCTCGGGCTTCATCATTTCGGCCGATGGCTATGTGCTGACCAACCATCACGTGGTCGATGGCGCCAGCGAAGTGACCGTCAAGCTGACCGACCGGCGCGAGTTCAAGGCCAAGGTGGTCGGCAGCGACGAGCAGTTCGATGTGGCGCTGCTGAAAATCGAGGCCAAGGGCCTGCCGACCGTGCGCCTGGGCGATTCCAATTCGCTCAAGCCGGGCCAGTGGGTGGTGGCGATCGGCTCGCCGTTCGGTCTGGATCACTCGGTCACCGCCGGTATCGTCAGTGCGACCGGTCGCAGCAACCCGTATGCGGATCAGCGCTACGTGCCCTTCATCCAGACCGACGTGGCGATCAATCAGGGCAACTCCGGTGGCCCGCTGCTCAACACGCGTGGCGAAGTGGTCGGCATCAACTCGCAGATCTTCTCCGCCTCGGGCGGCTACATGGGGATCAGTTTTGCGATCCCGATCGATCTGGCTTTCAGTGCCGCCGAACAGATCAAGGCCACCGGCCATGTGAGTCGCGGCATGCTGGGTGTGGCGGTCGGCCCGATCGATTCGCTCAAGGCACAAGGCCTTAGCCTGCCGGACACGCGCGGCGCGCTGGTCAACGACATTCCCGCCGGCAGCCCGGCCGCCAAGGCCGGGATCGAAGTGGGCGATGTGATCACCGCCGTCAACGGCAAGCCGATCGAGGCGGCCAGCGATCTGCCGCCGATGATCGGCCTGATGGCGCCGGGCACCAAGGTCACGCTGGATGTCTTGCGCGACGGCAAGCCGCGCAAGGTGACGGTCACCCTGGCGACGCTGGACAACCCGGCCGGCAACGCCGCACCGCGCACCGCTGCCGACGACAGCAAGCCCAGCGCACCGGCCAGTGTGGAACTGCTCGGGCTGCAGCTCGCCGATCTGACCGCCGCCGAGCGCAGTCGCCTGGGCCTAGAAGCGGGCGAGGGCGTGCGCATCGCTTCGGTCACCGGTGCGGCGGCACGCAGCACCCAGCCGCCGTTGTCGCCGGGCCTGATCATCGCGCGTGTCGGTCGCACCAAGGTCGGCAGCGTCGCCGACATCAACCGCGCGCTGGCCAGTGTCAAGAAGGGCGATGTGGTCATGCTGCTGGTCACCGACGGCAAGGCGACCAGCTATGTCGCTTTGAAGGCTGGCGGCTGACGGAGGGAATGGAGAATCGGGAGTCGGGATTGGCAAGAGCGGCTCCGCGAGGCGATAGCTCGCCTGGCTTTTCC
This sequence comes from Xanthomonas sp. NCPPB 2933, assembly GCF_056725225.1. Taxonomy (NCBI): domain Bacteria; kingdom Pseudomonadati; phylum Pseudomonadota; class Gammaproteobacteria; order Lysobacterales; family Lysobacteraceae; genus Xanthomonas; species Xanthomonas sp. NCPPB 2933. The sequence continues at coordinate 3,804,595 of NZ_CM161518.1, read as the reverse complement.
GATTCCCCACTCCCGATTCCCGATTCTCGGCCCTGCGGGGCCGTAGCGTGCGATAATGCTGCGTTACCCTGACGACGGCACCGCCGGCGCCCACCTCAATGTCCTCTGATTCAATGCGGAATATCCGCAACTTCTCCATCATTGCCCACGTCGACCACGGGAAATCCACCCTGGCCGACCGGATCATCCAGCTGTGCGGCGGCCTTCAGGCGCGCGAGATGGAAGCCCAGGTGCTCGACTCCAACCCGATCGAGCGCGAGCGTGGCATCACGATCAAGGCGCAGTCGGTGTCTTTGCCGTACACGGCGAAGGACGGGCAGATCTACCAACTGAACTTCATCGACACCCCCGGGCATGTGGACTTCTCTTATGAAGTCAGCCGCTCGCTGGCCGCGTGCGAAGGCGCGTTGCTGGTGGTGGATGCGGCCCAGGGCGTGGAAGCGCAATCGGTCGCCAACTGCTACACCGCGGTGGAGCAGGGCCTGGAAGTGGTGCCGGTACTCAACAAGATCGACCTGCCCACCGCCGACATCGAGCGCGCCAAGGCCGAGATCGAAGCGGTGATCGGCATCGATGCCGAAGACGCGGTGGCGGTCAGCGCCAAGACCGGCTTCAACGTCGATCTGGTGCTGGAAGCGATCGTGCAGCGCATTCCGCCGCCCAAGCCGCGCGATACCGACAAGCTGCAGGCGCTGATCATCGATTCCTGGTTCGACAACTATCTGGGCGTGGTCTCGCTGGTGCGCGTGATGCAGGGCGAGATCAAGCCGGGCAGCAAGATCCTGGTGATGTCCACCGGCCGCACGCATCTGGTCGACAAGGTCGGCGTGTTCACCCCCAAGCGCAAGGAATTGCCCGCGTTGGGCGCCGGCGAAGTGGGTTGGATCAACGCCTCGATCAAGGATGTGCACGGCGCACCGGTCGGCGACACACTGACCCTGGCGGCCGACCCGGCACCGCATGCGCTGCCCGGTTTCCAGGAAATGCAGCCGCGCGTGTTCGCCGGCCTGTTCCCGGTCGATGCCGAGGATTATCCGGACCTGCGCGAAGCGCTGGACAAGCTGCGTCTGAACGATGCGGCGCTGCGTTTCGAGCCGGAAAGTTCCGAGGCGATGGGCTTCGGCTTCCGCTGCGGCTTCCTGGGCATGCTGCACATGGAAATCGTGCAGGAGCGGCTGGAGCGCGAGTACAACCTCAATCTGATCTCGACCGCGCCGACCGTGGTCTATGAAGTGCTCAAGACCGACGGCAGCGTGATCCCGATGGACAATCCGTCCAAGCTGCCGCCGTTGAACCATGTGGAGGAGATCCGCGAGCCGATCATCCGCGCCAACATCCTCACCCCGCCCGATTACGTCGGCAACATCATCACCTTGTGCGAAGAAAAGCGCGGCAGCCAGATCGGCATCAATTACCTGGGCAGCCAGGTGCAGATCAGCTACGAGTTGCCGATGGCCGAAGTGGTGCTGGATTTCTTCGACAAGCTCAAGTCGGTCTCGCGCGGTTACGCCTCGCTGGATTATCACTTCCTGCGTTTCGATGCCGGCCCGTTCGTACGTGTGGACACGCTGATCAACGGCGACAAGGTCGACGCGCTGAGCATCATCGTGCACCGCAGCTACGCCGATCGGCGTGGCCGCGAACTGTGCGAGAAGATGAAGGAATTGATCCCGCGGCAGATGTTCGACGTGGCAATTCAAGCCGCCGTCGGCGCGCAGATCATCTCGCGCTCCACGGTCAAGGCGATGCGCAAGAACGTGTTGGCCAAGTGCTATGGTGGCGACGTTTCGCGCAAGAAAAAGCTGCTGGAAAAGCAGAAAGAAGGCAAGAAGCGCATGAAGCAGGTCGGCCGCGTGGAGATTCCGCAGGAGGCCTTCCTGGCTGTCCTGCAGATGGATAAGTAGCAGGGGTTTGGGATGCGTGATTCGGGATTGGCAACGACGCGCCAGCCTGAGCTTTTACGAATCCCCAATCTCCAATCCCGAATCCTGTTCCGAAGGAACCCGAATGAAATGGTTTGAAATCGCCCTGGTCGTACTGACGCTGGGCACCGGCTTCATCTGGCTGCTGGACAAGTTGTTTCTGGCCAAGCGCCGCGCCGCACGTGCAGGGCTGCTGGACAGCGAGCCGGCGATCATCGATTACTCGCGCGCGTTCTTCCCGGTGCTGGCGGTGGTGCTGATCCTGCGCAGCTTCGTGGCCGAGCCGTACAAGATTCCGTCCAGTTCGATGATGCCCAATCTGCTGATCGGCGACTTCATCCTGGTCAACAAGTTCGCTTACGGCTTCCGTCTGCCGATCACCAATACCAAGTTCATCCCCACCGGCGAGCCCAAGCGCGGGGACGTGGTGGTATTCAAGCCGCCGCATGCGCCCGACCAGAACTGGATCAAGCGCGTTGTGGGTTTGCCCGGCGACAAGATCGGTTTCCACGGCGATACGCTGTACATCAACGACAAGCCGATGCGCTACACGGTCAAGGGTGAGTACATCGGCAAGGGCAAGGGCGCCGAGATGACCGGAACCACGTTGCTGGTCGAGGACCTGCCGGGCCGCACACACACCGTGCTGGAATGGGTGGATCGCAACATGCCGGCCGGGCAGGGCGACTGGACCGTGCCGGCCGCCAGCTATTTCGTGATGGGGGATAATCGCGACAACAGCGAAGACAGCCGATTCTGGACCCAGACGCACTTTCTGCCGGAAGCCAATCTGCGCGGCAAGGCGTTCCTGATCTGGCTCAATTGCGAAGGGTGGTTCTGCAAGGGGAGTTTCGATCCGTCGCGGATCGGGACGGGAATCCAGTAAATGCACGCACGGCGTGCCAGGGGAAGCACAATGAAGCGCAAGCAGAGCGGTATGACGTTGACGTCGTTCGTGGTGGTGCTGGCGGTGGTGGGGTTTGGCCTGTACTTGGGAATGAAGCTGTTTCCGATGTATCAGGAATATTATTCCGTGCGCACAGCGATGAAGGGTCTGGCCAAAGAGCCCGGCGCCGGCGAGATGGATCCGTCCAAGTTGCAGGATCTGTTCTTCCGTCGGCTGTACATCAATTACTCGGAAAACGTCAAAAAAGAAGACGTCAAGTTCGAGCGCATCGAAGGCGGCTGGCGCATGAAGGTCAACTACGAAGTGCGTCGCGAAATGATCGGCAATCTCGATGTGGTCGGCAAATTCGATACATCGCAGGACATGACTGGACGTGGTGGGCAATAGAACTTTCCAGCGTGGCGATCCGATCGGGCACGCGTTTGCCGATCCGGGTCTGCTCGCCCAGGCGCTGCGGCATCGCAGCGCCGGGACGCCGCATAACGAGCGACTGGAATTCCTCGGCGACGGCATCGTCAATCTGCTGATCGCCGAGGCGCTGTATCAGCGCTGGCCCAAGGCCGACGAAGGCGCATTGACCCGTGCGCGCGCCGAACTCGTGCGCGAAGGCGCGCTTGCCGTCATCGGCCGCACGCTGAATCTGGGCGAGCGTTTGACGCTCGGTCCGGGCGAGCTGAAATCCGGTGGCCACCGGCGCGATTCGATCCTGGCCGATGCGGTCGAAGCGATCGTGGCGGCGATCTATCTGGACTGTGGCTTCGAGCATTGCCGTGAGGTGGTGCTGCCCTGGTTCGAGCCTTCATTGGCTGCGCTGCCGGTGGGCAAGGCTGAAAAAGATCCCAAGACCCGGCTGCAGGAATGGCTGCAGGCGCGGCAACTCCCGCTGCCCAATTACGCGCTGATCAGTGAAAGCGGCGACGAACATGCCAAGCAGTTCCATGTCGCCTGCATTCTGGAACAGCCCGTCGCCCGCGCCGAAGGCCAGGGCACCTCGCGTCGCCTCGCCGAGCAACAGGCGGCCACCCTCGTCATCGCACAACTGGATTCAAACACGTGAGCGAAACCTCCTCCCCACACCGTAGCGGCAGCGTCGCCGTGATCGGCCGTCCCAATGTCGGCAAGTCCACCCTGACCAATGCGCTGGTCGGTGCAAAGGTCAGCATCGTGTCCAACCGGCCGCAGACCACGCGGCATCGCTTGCTGGGCATCGCCACCTTCCCCGAGGGGCAGCTGGCATTGGTGGATACGCCCGGATTGCATCGCGAGCAGAAGCGCGCCATGAACCGGGTGATGAATCGCGCCGCGCGCGGCTCGCTGGAAGGCGTTGATGCCGCAGTGCTGGTGATCGAGGCCGGCCGTTGGGACGAAGAAGACACGCTGGCCTTCAAGGTCCTGAGCGATTCCAAAGTGCCGGTAGTGCTGGTGGTCAACAAGGTCGACCGGCTCAAGGACAAGACCGCGCTGTTCCCGTTTCTGGCCCAGGTCAGCGAAGGCCGTACATTCGCCGCAGTGCATCCGGTGTCTGCGCTCAAGCGCAAGGGCCTGGAAGCGCTGGTCGGCGATCTGCTCAAGCTGGTTCCCGAAGCCGAGGCGATGTTCGGCGAGGACGAGATCACCGATCGCAGCCAGCGTTTTCTGGCTGGCGAACTGGTGCGCGAGCAATTGATGCGCCAGCTCGGCGAAGAACTGCCGTATGCCACCACCGTGGAGATCGAGCGCTTTGCCGAAGACGGCGCATTGCTGCGTATTGGCGCGGTGATCTGGGTCGAGCGCGAAGGCCAGAAGGCGATCGTGATCGGCAAGGGCGGCACCCGCCTGAAGGAAATCGGCGGCAAGGCGCGCTTGCAGATGGAGCGGCTGTTCGGTGCCAAGGTCTTCTTGGAAACCTGGGTGCGCGTACGCGAGGGCTGGTCGGACGACGAAGCGGCATTGAAGGCGTTCGGGTACGAGTAAGACCGGGACCCGGTCCCGCCTGCCGCCATGCTGATCGACAACGAACGCGGTTTCGTCCTGCATGTGCGCCCCTGGCGCGAGACCAGTCTGCTGGTGGAAGTGCTCACCGAGCAGCAGGGGCGGGTGGGATTGCTGGCGCGTGGTGTGCACGCGCCGCGCAAACAGGCCTTGCGCGCCGCGTTGCAGCCCTTGCAACTGATCCAGTTCACGGCAATGCAGCGCGGCGAGCTTGCGCAACTGCGCCAGGCCGAGGCCTTGGACACTGCGCCGCGTCTTGCCGGCGACACCATGTTGGCCGGTTTCTATATCAGCGAGTTGCTGCTGCGGCTGGCCCCACGCAACGACCCGGTGCCCGAGCTGTTCGATTGCTATGCGCGGGCGCGGACGCATCTGGCCTCCAATCTGCCGTTGGCCTGGGGGCTGCGCCAATTCGAGCGCGATGTGCTCGATGGGCTCGGGTTTGCCTTCGATCTGCAACACGACAACGACGGCCAACCGATCGACCCGGCGGCACGTTACCGCCTCGATCCGCAGGAAGGCGCCTTGCGCGTGTTGAGCGAGCGGCTGGCGCAGGACCGGCGCGAGACCGTGACCGGCGCGGCACTATTGGCGCTGGGCGAAGACGTCATGCCGGCGAGCGACGACATGCCGGGTCTGCGCCGCAGCATGCGTGGCGTGCTGCTGCATCACCTGGGCGGACGCGGTCTGAACTCCTGGGAAATGCTCGAGGATCTGGCGCGCCGGCGCTGATCAGCAAGGTAGGCGCGCTACGCGGCTGGGCGCGTCATTCAATCGAGCTCCGTACGCACTCTCTACAACGCAGCGACAGGCGCTCAGTTCAGTGCAGCAACGCCGCCACCGCCTCATGAAACTGCGTCTGCGCCGTGCTCGATTGCGGGTCGCCGCGCAGTAAACGCACAGCACCGGCAAGCCGCGCCGCGCCGACAAAGCCGCAACTGGCCTGCAGCCGGTGCAGATGGTTGCGCAGTGCCGGCTCGTCGCTGATCTGCAGGGCCGAATCTACCGCGTCGCGCGTGCCCGGCAACTCGGCCAGGAACAATTCGCGTAGCGCGTTCAGATGGTGCTGCTGGCCGTTGAGCGCGCTGAGTGCGGCCGCTTCGTCCCAATCGCTGGCGGCGATGTCGACCACGCCGACCGGCGCCACGCTGTAACGGCCGCGCGCCAGTCCGCGACGCACCGCCTGCAGCAGACGTTCGGAGCTCAGCGGCTTGACCAGCATTTCCAGAAACCCATCGGACTGCAGGCTGCGTTGCATGGTCATGGTGCCGTCGGCGGTGTGGGCGAGTGCGGGGACGTCGGGATGCAACAGGCGCAGTGCGCGCAGCAGCTCGCTGCCGGTGCCATCGGGAAGATTGACGTCGATCAACCAAAGGTCGTGACGATGTTCGCGGGCGCGGTCGAGCGCCGAAGACAGCGAATCGGCGCAATCCACCCGGGCGGGCAGGTCTTCCAGGACAGCCTGGAGAAACCCGCGGCTGATCGGGTCGTCTTCCACCAGCAAGAGTCGTGGGTGGGGTTCCTGACGTGTCGCCATATTCATGCTGCCTCCTTGTCAGCGATGCCGCGTCGTGACCGCCGCGCGCAGCCGGAGTTTGCCTGTGTTTGCGGCGCACGACAATTGTCCCATTGCTGCAAGCGGCCTCCATCGATCGCATCTGCGACAATACGCACCCTTTTGCCCGCAGCTCGTCGCCACGTGGCCAGAACCAGAAACCGTTTCGACCGTACCCCGTTCCAGACCGCCATTATCGACCTCAGTCACGACGGCCGCGGTGTTGCGCGCCGCGAGGGCGAGGGCGGCAAGGTCACCTTCATCAGCGGCGCCCTGCCCGGTGAGGTGGTACGTGCCGAACCCACCGCGCGCAACCGGCATTTCGATGAGGCCAAGACGGTGGAGGTGCTGGAGGCATCGCCGCAACGGGTGACCCCGCGCTGCCCGCATTTCGGCGTCTGTGCCGGCTGCGTGCTGCAGCATCTGGACGAGTCGCAGCAGATTGTGGCCAAACAGCGCGTGCTGATGGATAACCTGGAGCGCATCGGCCACGTCACCCCGCAGGCGATCCTGCCGGCGTTGGTGGGCGACAACTGGGGCTACCGCCGCAAGGGTCGCTTCTCGGTGCGGCGGGTGGAAAAGAAGGACAAGACGCTGGTCGGTTTCCGCGAGCTCGATCCGCGCTTCGTGGCCGATCTGTCGGTCTGCTACACGGTGATCCCGCAGATCGGCGAGAAGATTCCGTTGCTGGCCGCGCTGGTCGAAGGCCTGGACGGCAAACGCGACATTCCGCAGATCGAATTCATTGCCGGCGACGAAGCGGTGGTGCTGACCATCCGCCATATGCAGCCGCTCAGCGAGCGCGATCTACAGGCGCTGACGGAATTTGCGCAGGCGCACGCGTTTGCGATTTTCCTGCAGCCGGGCGGTGTGGAGAGCGTGCATCCGTTGTGGCCGCAAGAAGTGCCGCTGTCGTTCCGCTTGCCGCAATGGGATGTGGAACTGGCGTTCCGGCCGCTGGACTTCATCCAGGTCAACGCCTCGCTCAACCAGAAAATGATTGCGCATGCGCTGGCATTGCTCGACGCCAAGCCGGACGACCGCGTGCTGGATCTGTTCTGCGGCCTGGGCAATTTCACCCTGCCGCTGGCACGCGGCGTGCGCGAAGTGGTCGGCGTGGAAGGCGATGCCGGGCTGGTGGCGCGTGCGCGCGAGAATGCGCAGCGCAATGGACTGGAGAATGCGCAGTTTTATGCGGCCGACCTGACCCAGGATCAGCACCATACCGCGTGGATGCGGCAGGGCTTCGACAAGCTGCTGCTGGATCCGCCACGCTCGGGCGCGTTGGAAGTGTTGCAGCAGCTGCCGTTGAAAAAGTTCGAGCGCATCGTCTACGTAAGCTGCCATCCGGGGTCACTGGCGCGCGACGCCGGCTATCTGGTCAACGAACAGGGCTTTACGCTCAAGTCCGCCGGTGCGATGGACATGTTTCCGCATACGGCGCATGTGGAAAGCATCGCGGTGTTTGAGCGGCGCTAGGCCATTATGTTCCGGGCGTCGGTTACCCGTCGCCCGGACGGTGTGACTTTGGTCCTTAGTTTTTCTTTTCGACGGCGTTTTGCCACTGCCCGTCGACCAGCGCGAAGGCCATCGGCCGCGTGCCGCGTTTGCCTTCTGCCTCAACGATGACGTCGCACTCGACCACTGGCGCTTCACTGCCGAGTTTGCAGCGCTCGACACCGGAGACCTGCGCCGTACGCGCGGCGTCTTGAATGCGCGTGCGCATCGCCGCGTCGTTCTCCTGCGCAAGCATCTGGCTGATGGCTTCGCGCAGAAGCACCTGCACGCGATCCTGCGGCGGTACCGGCGCGGCGACTTCCATTTCCTTCTCGCTGTGCTGCAACGCCCACGCGTTCCCTTTCGGGACAAACCGCAGCGTCATGTGTTTTTCGCTGGGCCCGGCCTGGCCGGTGACGATGCAATCGAGCGTCTCCGGTTTGGCGTCGACAGCCGGCAGGCAGCCGGTCAAGGCGGTCAAGCGCGGACGGAACATGGCGGACATGAGCGCGTCGCCCTGCTCCTGCGGGTTGGCTGCGATGTCATCGGCGATGGCCGCATCCAGTGCCTGTTGCGCCTGGGCCAGCGAGAGCGTGGCTGCAGAAGCGCCGGCTGTGGCAGTTGCGCACACCAATGCGGCAGTGAGCGCCGCGACGTGCATGGTGGAGTATCGGCTGACTGTCATGGCGTTCTGTCCTTGAATGAGAGGGGGGCGGAGTGTAGAGGTCGCGAGGCTGCGTCGGCCAGGCATTTTTCTGCAGGTCCCGCCATACTTGTGGACATGGGCATTGAAATCGAACGCAAGTTTCTCGTGACCGGCGACGGTTGGCGTAGCGCCGCGCATGCGGTGATCCCGATGGCGCAGGGCTATATCAACGACCAGGCAGCGATGCGCAGTGGCGCGCAGAACGCGTCGGTGCGCGTGCGCATCCAGGGCGACAGTGCGTTTCTCAATTTGAAATCGCGTGAGGTGGGGCATACGCGGCAGGAGTTCGACTACCCGATTCCGGTGGTCGATGCGCGTGCGCTGCTGGCGCTGTGCGTCGGCGGTTTGATCGACAAGCGCCGGCATCTGGTCGAGTACCGGGGCCATGTGTGGGAAGTGGATGAATTCCTCGGCGACAACGCCGGGCTGGTCGTGGCCGAGATCGAACTCGGGAGTGCCGACGAGGCGTTTGCCAGGCCCGCCTGGGTCGGCGCGGAAGTCACCGACGATGTGCGCTATTACAACCTGGCGCTGGCCTCGCATCCGTTCACGCAGTGGGTGGAGAGCCGGGATTCGGGATTGGGCATTCGGGATTCGTAAAAGCTGAGGTGATGCGTCGGACTTGGGCTTATGCTTTGCAAATCCCAAATCCCCATTAATGAATCCCCGCCCATGCGCATCGATATCTGGTCTGACGTGGTCTGTCCCTGGTGCTGGATCGGCAAGCGCCGTTTCGAGCAGGCGGTGGCCTCGCTTGGTGCGCAGGCCCCTGCGCTGGACATCCATTACCACGCGTTTCAGCTGGATCCCGACGCCGGTCTGGAACCGACACCGTTGCGTGCTGCGCTGGCGCAAAAGTTCGGCGGTGCTGCGCGCGTGGATCAGATGCTGGCGCAGACGCAGGCCACTGCGCGTGCCGAAGGCCTGCCGTTCGATTTCGGGCGTGGGCAGGTGCAGGTCAGTACATTGCGCGCGCATCGGCTGATCTGGCTGGCGAGCCGCGAGGGCGATGTCGAGGCGGTGATCGAAGCACTGTTCCATGCGCATTTTGCCGAAGGCCACAACCTGGGCGCGACCGAAACGCTGGTGCATGCCGGCGCCGCTGGTGGTTTGGATGAGGCGCGCGTGCGCGCACTGTTGGACTCCGACGAAGGCATCGTTGCCGTCGAGGCGCAATTGGCGCAGGCCACTGCGCTGGGAATCCGTGCGGTGCCCAGTTTCGTGATCGATGGACGCAGCCTGATCCAGGGCGCACAGCCGCCGGAAAGTTTTGCGCAAGCACTGTTGCAGCTGGCGGCCGAATCGGCGCCGATCGGTGGTCCCGATGCCTGCGGGCCGGATGGCTGTGCGGTGTGAACTGCCGGCGGCATCTTGCAACTCCCAACAGCTGACGAGATGACACAGCCCGCCCGCCCGAAGACGGTTGCGGTGATCGGCGCCGGATTGGCAGGGCTTGCCTGTGCGCAACGGCTGCAGGCGGCGGGATGGACGGTAACGCTGTTCGAGCAGGGCGATGCACCCGGCGGGCGCATGCGCAGTTGCGCAGGCGATGGCTGGCAGTGCGACCACGGCGCGCAGTATTTCACCGCACGCGATCCGGCGTTTGCAACGGTGGTGGACGAATGGATTGTGGCCGGCATTGCGGCGGCCTGGCCTGCGCGCGTGGCGAGTTGGGATGGCATCGAATTTCGTCCCTCGCAGAGCGTTTTGGCGCGCTTTGTCGGTGTGCCGGACATGGCCGCACCGGCGCGTGCGCTTGCGGCAGACCTGGATGTTCGATCAGGCACCGCTGTGCGATCTCTGCAGCGCGACGGCGACACATGGTGTCTGGCTGTGTCGGGAGACGATACGAGACACGCCTTCGACACAGTGTTGCTGGCGGTGCCGGCGCCGGTAGCAGCTGCATTACTGGAGCACATCGCGCCCACGCTCGCGACGATTGCCGCTGGCGCAAACATGCAGCCGGCCTGGGCGGTGGTGCTGCATTTCGACACGCCGCTCGACCCTGGTTACGACGCCTTGTTCGTCAACGCCGGCCCGTTGCGCTGGGTGGCACGCAACGCCAGCAAGCCTGGACGAACCGGCAGCGAAACCTGGCTGCTGCATGCCAATGCCGATTGGAGCCAGGCGCATTTCGACGCGACGCCCGAGGCGGTGATTGCCAGTGTGTTGCCAACACTGGCCGCGCTTGGGTTGCCATTGCCGCAGTCCTGCGCTGCGTCTCGCTGGATAGTGGCCAGCACCGATCCGCCCTTGCAGATCGGCTGTGCCTGGGACGCGCAATTGCGCATCGGTCTGTGTGGCGACTGGTTGGCCGGCGGCAAAGTGGAAGGCGCCTGGCAAAGCGGCGTTGCACTGGCGGAGCGTGTTCGCGCCAGCGATACCGCATGTAGCGGCCACGATTGACACTGTGGCAGGCACAGCGGACCTCAACCCACAGGCACCCGCACACACGCTGCGCCTGATTCTGGGCGATCAACTCAATCCGCAACACAGCTGGTTCGATGCGACCGATGCGGGCGTGGTCTACGTGCTGATGGAAGTGCGCGAAGAAACTGATTACGTGCTGCATCACGCGCAGAAGATTCTGGCGATCTTCGCGGCGATGCGCGCGTTCGCCGCGCGCTTGCGGCAGGCCGGTCATCGTGTGCGTTACGTGGGCATCGACAACCCCAGCAATCGGCAGTCGATTTCCGCCAATCTGGGCGCGTTGATGGCGCATTACCACGCCGCACATCTGGACTATCAGGCGCCGGACGAATGGCGGCTGGATGAAGCATTGCGAGACTGGTGCGCGTGCCAGCCATTCGCCACACGCATGGTCGACAGCGAGCATTTTCTGACCGAGCGCGATGAGGTGGCCGGATGTTTTCGCACGGGCAGCCAATGGCGTATGGAGGTGTTCTATCGAAAGATGCGCCGTCGCCATCGGGTCCTGCTTGATGCATCCGGCGAGCCGGAAGGTGGACGCTGGAATTTCGATCACGACAACCGCGCGCCGTGGCCGGGCGACCCTCCGGCACCGCAGGAGTGGCGCACAGCGCACGATCACCGCGCGCTGTGGAGCTGCATCGAAGCGGCTGGCGTGCGCAGCTTCGGCGCACCGAACGCCGATGCCTTGCCATGGCCGCTGGACCGTGACGAAGCGTTGCAGCACCTGGAGGCGTTTATTACGCACGCATTGCCGCACTTCGGCCGCTACGAAGATGCGATGAGCACGCGCAGCCCGCGCTTGTTCCATTCGCTGTTGTCGTTCGCGCTCAACGTCAAGCTGCTGCATCCACGCGAGGTGATCGCGCGCGCGGAGGCGGCCTTGCATGACGGACATGCGCCGCTGGCATCGGTGGAAGGTTTCATCCGGCAGATTCTGGGCTGGCGCGAATACGTGCGCGGGGTGTATTGGTCGCAGATGCCGGGCTATGCACAGTCCAATCAGCTGGCGCAGCATGCGCCGCTACCGCACTGGTTCTGGGACGGGCAGATCGGGATGCGCTGCCTGGCCGATGCCATTGGCAACTCGCTGGCCAACGCGCATGCGCACCATATCCAGCGGCTGATGGTGATCGGCAACTTCGCGCTGCTGGCAGGGCTGGAGCCGCAGGCGCTGCATCGCTGGTACCTGGGCGTCTACATCGACGCCTTCGAGTGGGTGGAGTTGCCGAATACGATCGGCATGAGTCAGTTCGCCGATGGCGGCCTGCTCGGCAGCAAGCCGTATATCAGTGGCGCGGCCTATATCGATCGCATGAGCGATTACTGCGGCGGCTGCAAGTACCAGCGCAAGGCGCGGGTGGGCGCGCAGGCCTGCCCGTACAACGCGTTGTACTGGGATTTCCTGGCGCGCCAGCGCACGCTGCTGCACGCCAACGAGCGGCTGGCGATGCCGTACCGGCAGCTCGACGACATGGCGCCGGAGGCGCTGGCCCAGGTGCAGGCGCAGGCAGCGCATTGGCGGGCGAATCTTGAGGTGCTCTGACGTGCGCTGGATCAGGGCGGCTCTAATGACGTCCCGAGCGGCCTGGACACGGCTCAGTCCGCAGGGGCAGGGCGGCTGCGGGCCTTGGGCGAAACCAGCCAGCCGACGTCGGTGAGTGCAGAACATCGCCCGGGTAATCAGGCGCGTAGACGTACAGGTCCGGCACCTGCCTGAATGCGCGATCTGACGCTGCAACGCGCATCTGCGACAATGCCGCGCTGCGCCAACATGGCGCCTGGCCCGGGAGTCCCCCAACATGCTTCTGATCGGCGTTGCCGGTACCGAACTCAGTGCACAGGAGCGCGACTGGCTGCAGCACGATGCGGTCGCCGGCGTGGTGCTGTTCAAGCGCAACTTCGCCTCGCGCACGCAAGTGGCCGAGCTGTCCGCGTCCATCCGCGCCGCGGCACCGCGCCCGGTGTTGATCTGCGTGGACCAGGAAGGCGGGCGCGTGCAGCGTTTTCGCGACGGTTACAGCGCTCTGGCGCCGCTGCAGAGCTTCGGCGTGCAGTATGCGCAGGACCCCGAGGCCGCCCTTGCTGCCGCGCGCGCGCATGCGCAGCTGATGGCCAGCGAAGTACGCGCCAGCGGGGTGGACCTGAGCTTTGCGCCGGTGGTGGATCTGGGCCGTGGCAACCGCGCCATCGGCGATCGCGCCTTCAGCGACGACCCACAGATCGTGGCCAGCTTCACCCGCGCCTATGTGCAGGCGCTGCACGGCGCCGGCATGGCCGCCACGCTCAAGCATTTCCCCGGCCATGGCACGGTGCTGGAAGACACCCATGTCGACCATGCCAGCGACCCGCGGCCGCTGGACGTGCTGCTGGCCGAGGACCTGGTGCCATTCATGGCCGGGATCGAGGCCGGTGCCGACGCGGTGATGATGGCGCACGTGGTCTACCCGCAGGTTGCGCCGGAACCGGCCGGTTATTCGCAGCGCTGGATCGAGCAGATCCTGCGCGGGCAACTGGGCTTCCGCGGCGTGGTGTTCTCCGACGACATCGGCATGGCCGCCTCGTTCAGTGCCGGTGGCGTGGCGGGCCGGGTGCATGCGCACCTGGATGCCGGCTGCGACGTGGTGCTGGTCTGCCATCCGGAACTGGTCGACGCATCGCTGCAGGCCGTGCAAGGCCGCAGCCTCAATACCGCAGCATTGATCGGCCTGATCGGCCGCGGCGCGCTGGGCTGGGATGGCCTGCTCGCCGGCACCGACGCCTCATTCACCACTTCCCCTTCCGCCCCTTTCGGAACAACTGCCTGATGTCCACGCTCACCATTTCCCAGGCCCTGGCCCAAGCCGATCTGCTGGTCGACCGCCCCGCAATCGACGCCGCCGTCGGCACCATTGCCGATGCGATCGCGCGCGACTACGCCGGCGAAGTGCCGGTATATCTCACCATCATGCATGGCGCGCTGCCGTTCTCCGGCCAGCTCGCGCTGGAGCTGGGCGCACGCGGCCAGGACCTGCAGTTCGATTACCTGCATGCCACCCGTTATCGCGGCGAACTCACCGGCGGCGAGCTGGTCTGGAAGCACCGCCCGGCCACCGCGTTGTTCGGCCGCCGGGTGATTCTGGTCGACGACATTCTCGATGAGGGTTACACGCTGCAGGGCGTGCGCCAGTGGTGCCTGGAGCAGGGCGCTACCGACGTGCGTGTGGCGGTGTTGACCGTCAAGCGCCATGACCGCTGCGTGCCCGGCGTCGCTGCCGATTATGTGGGCGTGGAAGTGGCCGACCGCTACGTGTTCGGCTTCGGCATGGACGTCAACGAGCAGCTGCGCGGCATTCCCGCCATCTATGCGATGAAGCAGTAACTCCCGCAGTGTGCCCGCTTCGCTGCGGGCAGCCAGGCGCGCACGCGTGCGTGCGCCGTCATGTCTTTTTGTAGCAGAGGTCGGTTGTGTCCCCCAATTCCATCGCATTGGCCGTCATCGGCGGCACTGGTGTCTACAAGCTCGCGCAGCTGGACGAGGTGCAGACGCACCAGATCGAAACGCCGTACGGCGCGCCCTCCGGGCCGATTCGCGTCGGCATGTTGCTGGGTCACCGCGTGGCGTTTCTGGCGCGTCATGGTGAAGGCCATTCGCTGCCGCCGCACAAGGTCAATTACCGCGCAAACATCGCTGCGCTGCAGCAAATCGGCGCTTCGCGCGTGCTGGCACTCAACACCGTGGGCGGCATCAGCGAGCGGTTCGGCCCGCGCGTATTGGCGTGCCCGGATCAGTTGATCGATTACACCTGGGGCCGCGTGTCCACCTTCTGCGAAGAGCCGGGAAGCGAGGTGCAGCACGTGGATTTCGGCCATCCGTATTCGCCGATGTTTCGCAGCAAAGTCATTGCCGCAGCCAAGGTGACGGGTGTCACGCTGGTTGCCGACGGATGTTACGGAACCACGCAAGGACCACGACTGGAAACGATTGCAGAGATCGCCCGCATGCGTCGCGACGGCTGCGATCTGGTCGGCATGACCGGCATGCCCGAAGCGGGGCTTGCACGCGAAAAAGGCCTGGAATATGCGTGTTTGGCGATCGTTGCGAACTGGGCGGCCGGCTGCGGCGACGCGCAGGAAATCACCATGGCCGAGGTGCTGAGCAACGTCGATGCGGCCTCGTCCGGATTGCCGGAGCTGATTGGCGAACTTGCACGCGGGTGATTGTCATTGGGGCATAAGCTTTGCATACTCGGCGCGTACGCATCGCCGTACACCACCCATTAATTATTGCAAAGGTCTCGCATCACCATGCCGAACGGTACCGTCAAGTGGTTCAACGACGCCAAGGGATTTGGCTTCATCTCACCGGAGGACGGCAGCGCCGATGTCTTCGCGCACTTCTCCGCGATCAACTCCAAGGGCTTTCGCAGCCTGCAGGAAGGCCAGCGCGTCAGTTATGACGTGACCCAGGGCCCCAAGGGTGCCCAGGCTTCGAACATCACGCCGGTCGAGTGATGTGACTCGATTGTGCGGTTGAAGAACCCCGCCACGGCGGGGTTTTTTTTGCACCGGTCCATGCGGGATCGGTACTAGCGAAACAGAGCAGGGACGATGCAACGAGCATTACGGATCGCGGTAGTGGGCTATGGCACGGCGGGGCAGGCACTGGCCGTGCTGCTGGGTGCCGATGGGCATCGACTGGACGTGTTCGAGCGCGCCGCCGCGCCCGGGCCGGTGGGCGCAGGATTCCTGCTGCAGCCCAGCGGACTGCAGGTGTTGTGGAAGATGGGATTGCTGTCGCAGGCGCTTGCGTATGGCGCGCCGGTGCGGCGGCTGTATGGCGAGACGCCGTGCGGGCGCGCAGTGATGGATATGCAGTATCGCGATCTGGATACCCGGCTGATGGGCTTGGGCATGCAGCGCGGGGCCTTGTTCGCGCTGTTGCGCGATGCATGGCCGGAGCAGGCGCAGCTGCATGTGGATACGCAGATCACCGCGATCGATCACGACGGCGTGCGTGTACAGGACCAGCGCGGGCACTGGCATGGTCCGTACGATCTGATCATCGCCGCCGATGGCTCGGCCTCCACGCTCCGTGCGCAGGCGCAGGGCACGCAGCTGGATCGGGTCTATCCGTGGGGGGCGCTGTGGTGCCTGCTGCCACGCGACGATTGGCCGTTCGTCGATGAGCTGCGGCAGCGGTATATCGGCGCACGCAAGATGATCGGCCTGCTGCCGGTGGGCACGCGGCCCGGCGACAACACGCCGCGGCTGAGTTTTTTCTGGAGCCTGCCGTGCAGCGATTTTGCCGCGTGGGAACAGCGCGGCATCACGGCATGGCGCGATGAAGTGGCGCAGATGTGGCCGGATGCACACGCCCGCCTGGAAACCGTGCAAGTGCATGGCGCACTGGCGCGTGCCAGTTACCGCGACGCGGTGGTGACGCGCTGGCATCGCGGCCGTTTCGTGCTGGCCGGCGATGCCGCGCATGCGATGAGTCCGCAGCTGGGGCAGGGCGTCAATATGGCATTGCTGGACGCGTTGGCGATGCGCGATGCGTTGCGGGTTGGCACCGATCTGGATGCCGCCTTGCAGCACTATCAGCGCGAACGCCAGGCGCATGTGGCGATCTACCACCGCTGGAGCCGTTGGTTGACGCCGCTGTTCCAGTCCGAGCGCGATCTATGGGCACACGGACGCGACCTGCTGATGCGCCCGATGGGTCGCGTGCCTGGCGGGCGCGGACATATGCTGCGTGTGCTCAGCGGTACCCAGCAGGGTTGGTTCGGCAAGCTGGCGTTGGCACCGGAGTTTGTGGAGGCGTTGTGGCAACCAGTGCCGCAGCCGCACCTGTCGCCGCAGCTGCAAACACGTGCTGAGGACGATGGCGTTAGAGCCGTGATGTAGCGCGTGTGGGTTGTTGCGGGCCAGACGTGTTATCTATCTGATGCGTGATGGCGTGATGGCGTGATCGCAGTCGCACTGCTGTGTCGCTAGCGTACCGGCAATGCCACCGCATCACCTTCCACGCAGGCGACCAGACGTTCGCCTTCGACCAGCGTGGGCACGATGCCGGCGGTGAAATGCGAGAACGCCGGCAGGATGGTGACGCGCTCGCGCAACCAGAATGCCGGCCAGCGACGCGACATGCCGGGCAGCGCGGCCAGCGGATGCAGATGCCCGCACAGCACGTGCCCGGTAGGATGCGGCAAGGGATCGTGGCGCAGCACGAATGGGCCGTCTTCGACCTGCTCGCCGGCCGCTTCGATATGCAGATCCGCACCGGCCAGGGCGCGGTCGTGGTTGCCGCGGATGGCGATCACGCGCAACCCGCAATGACGCTCGCGCCAGGCGCTCCAGCGGCGATGCCAGGCCGCGCGCGGGGCAGGCCCGTGCAGCAGATCGCCGAGGATCCATAACGCCTCCACGTCGCGTTGTTCCAGCAACGCATCCAGCCGATCCAGATCGTGCGCGGTGCCGCCGGCCGGCATCCCGATGCCGGCGCGACGGAACACATCGGCCTTGCCCAGATGCAGGTCGGCGATCAACAAGGCGCGTTGCGCCGGCCGATACAGCGCACGCTCGCCGAGCAATTCCACTGTTTCGCCGGCCAGCTGCAGTTGCACGCTATCGCCCATGTTTACGCTCCAGTTGTTCGGCAGCGCGCAGCACGCGGGCCTTCCAGTCTTCGGTACTCAGTTGGCCGCGCACACGTTCTGCCCATAACGGAAACGACAGGGGAGTCAGACTGCGCGGTTTGCACAGGCGTAGTTCGCGGCGTGCGCAATCTTCCAGTGCATGCGCAAGCCGCGCCAGTTCGAGCTGGCCTTCGAACACCTCGCGCTCGGCCTGGGCCAGCAGCAGATGCTCGGGATCGAAGCGCTGCAACACGTCGTAAAGCAATCCGCTGGAGGCCTGCAGCTGACGCAGGCTGCGCGGCGCGCGGCCAGGCAGCGCTGGCGACAGCAACCCGGCGACGCGTGCGATCTCGCGAAATTGCCGGCGCGCCAGTTCGCCCAGATTGAGGCTGTCGCGCAGATCGTCGAGCAACCCGGCTGGCGACAGCAAGCTCTGCAGCACGTTCGCATCGAGTTCCACATCCTGCGCGGGCGAGAGCACAAAGCCATAATCGTTGGCGGCAAAACTAAACGTATTGCGCTGACGCCGACCCCAGCGCGCAGCGAGCAACGCGGCCAGGCCTTCATTGACCTGGCGGCCGGCGAACGGATACACGAACACGTGCCGGCCATCGCGCGCCTTGATGCTTTCCACCAGCAGATGGTCCGGGCCGGGCAGCGAGGACAGCGATGACTGCAGGCGCAGCAACGGCGCAAGCGCCTGCATTTCCGGCGCATCGCCGGGATCGGCAAACACCGCTTCCACTTCACGGCCCAATGCCGACGACAACGGCATGCGCCCGCCCATCCATTTCGCCACCACGCCACTGCCGCCCTTGGCCACGCGCACATAAGCGGTCATGTCTTCCAGCCGCACCAGCTCCAGCAAACGGCCGGCGAATTGAAAACGATCGCCACGGCGCAGACGGCCGACGAACTGTTCTTCCACCGCACCCAGGCGCCCGCCGCGCAAAAACTGCACACGCACGCTGCCATCGCTGGTGATGGTGCCGATGGACAAGCGATGCCGTAGCGCGACGCGCCGATCGACGACGCGATACACACCCTCTTCGTCGCGCACGACTTTATGGAAATCCGGGTAATGCGCCAGCGCGCTGCCGCCTTGCACGATGAAGTCGAGCACCGCTTGCCAGGTGGCTTTATCCAGCGCCGCAAAGGCATCGGTGCCGCGCACTTCTTCAAACACTGCATCGGCGTGGAAACCGCCGCCGAGTGCGAGCGTGACGCAGTGCTGCGCCAATACATCCAGCGACAGGCGTGGCGGTGGGCGCGCTTCGATATGGCCATGCACGATCGCGCGCCGCGCAGCGGCGTATTCCACCAGTTCCAGCGCATGCGAGGGCACGCACACCACGTGTCCGGATTCGCCCGGGCGATGACGCGCGCGGCCCGCACGCTGCAGCAAGCGGGCAATGCCTTTCGGGCTGCCGACCTGCAGCACCTGATCCACTGCCGGAAAATCCACGCCCAGATCCAGGCTGGAGGTTGCCACCACGCAGCGCAGGCTGCCGTCGCGCAAGCCGAGTTCGGCCGCTGCGCGCAGCGAGGGGTCCAGCGAGCCGTGATGCAACGCGAGCGTGGCCGGATCGTCCGGCCATACCGCGTTCAAGGCCTGATGCCACAACTCGGCCTGCGCGCGCGTGTTGGTAAACACCAGACTGGTGCGCTGCTGCATGATCTTCTGCAGCACGCGCGCCAGCTGCGCCAGGCCCAGATGCCCGGCCCAGGGAAAGCGTTCGCCGCTCTCCGGCAACAACGTCTCCAACGTCATCGCGCGCGGTTTGACGCCCGAGACCAGCGCAGCATCCGGGCGATGCGGCAACAGCACGTCGCGTGCCTGCGCCAGGTTGCCCAGCGTCGCCGACAAGCCCCAGATGCGTAGTGCCGGCGCCCAGCCACGCAAGCGCGCCAAGCACAGTTGCAGCAACACGCCGCGCTTGTTGCCGAGCAGCTCATGCCACTCGTCGACGATCACGCAGCGCAGCGCCGACAACTGCGGCGCGGTGTCCGGGTACGACAGCAACAACGCCAACGATTCGGGCGTGGTGACAAGTACATCGAGCTTGCCGCTGCGCGCCAGCCGCTTGTCGCGCGCGCTGGCATCGCCGGTACGCAAGCCCACCTGCCAATCCAGCCCCAGTGCTTCCACCGGTTCACGCAGGGCGCGTGCGGTATCGGCGGCGAGTGCGCGCAACGGGGTGATCCACAGTACCTGCAGTGTTCGTTGTTGTTGGCGGCGCGCAGTCGTCGTTGCGGATTTGGTCGACGTGCGGCGCCCGTGTGCGGTCAACGCTTCCAGCAGTGGCCCACCGAACGCCGCCAGCGTCTTGCCGCTGCCGGTTGGCGTATGCAGCAAGCCGGATTCGCCATCGAGATAGCGCTTCCACACATCGCGTTGAAACGGTAACGGCGCCCAACCGCGCTGCGCGAACCAGGCACGCCATTGCTGCAACGGCGTGCCGCGTGTCTGCTGCGCGTCGCTCACCGTGCCAGCGCCTGCAAGCTGCTCAGGTGATCGGCCTCGGCCATCGGTTTGTCCTGGCGCCAGCGCAAAATCCGCGGAAAACGCACCGCAATGCCGGACTTGTGCCGCGCGCTGCGATTGACCGCTTCGAATCCCAGCTCGAACACATGATGCGCGGTGACCGCACGCACCGGGCCGAAGCGCTCGGTGGTATTGGCGCGGATCCAGCGATCCAGCTGCAGAATTTCCTTGTCGTCCAGGCCGGAGTAGGCCTTGGCGATCGGCACCAGCTGGCCCTCGTGCCACAGCCCGAACGTGTAGTCGGTGTACAGCGTACTGCGCCGGCCATGACCGGCTTGCGCATACAGCAGCACCGCATCGATGGTGAGCGGATCGATCTTCCACTTCCACCAATCGCCGCGTCGACGACCGGATTGATACACCGAATTGGCGCGCTTGAGCATCAGCCCTTCCACGCCGCGCTCGCGTGCATCCAGGCGCACCTGCGCTGCTGTTTGCCAATCGCTCACCTGCACCAGCGGCGAGGTAACGATGCGCGGGTCGGCGAGTGTGGCCAGCACGCCTTCCAGCAGTGCGCGACGCTCCTGCAATGGACGTTCGCGTAAATCCTCGCCATCCAGCTCAAGCAGATCGTAGGCGACCACACGTGCTGGCGCTGCTGCCAACGTCTTTGGCCCGGGCTTGAGCCGCTGGATGCGCGTCTGCAAGGCAGTGAATGGCATCGGTAATGGCTGCTCCGGTTGCCAGGCCAACAGCTCGCCATCGATGACGGTGCCCTCTGGCAACTGCATCGCAGCCTGTTCGATTTCCGGAAAACGACCATCCAGACGTTCTTCGCCGCGCGACCACAACGCCGCTTCGCCAGCGCGTCGAATCAGCTGCAGCCGAATGCCGTCCCACTTCCATTCCAGCAACCAGGCATCGACCGCGCCCAGCGTGTCGACCTCGGCTTCCAGTGGCGAGGCGAGAAAGAACGGATAGGGCTGCTGCCGATCGCCAGGCAATTCTTCGGCGGTCAGCAAGTTGGCCAGATAGGTCGGATGCGGCCGCCAGCTGCCCAACATGCGCTGCGCAATGCGCGCGATCTCTATCCCGGACATCTCGGCCAAGGCCTGTTGCACCAGTCGCTGCGACACGCCGACGCGCAGCGCGCCGGTCAGCAGCTTGTTGAATACCAGACGCTCGTCGAAGGCCAGGCTGCGCCACGCCTGCACGATGCAGGCCTTGCGTACATCGACGTCTTGATTGGCGATCGGCAGCAGCCGCTGTTCGATCCATTCTGCAAGCGGTAAATCGGCCGTTTCGGTGGCCGGATCATCCAATAGCAAGGCCAGCGTTTCAGCCAGATCGCCGACGTGGTCGTAGCTATCTGCAACCAACCAATCGGCAATGCCGGCGGTCTCGGTGATCCATTCGCGCAACTCGCTGCTGCTGGCGATGCGCATGCGTGTGCTGGCCACCTTGCCGCCGGCCAGTAAATACAACGCCCACGCCGCATCAAGCGGCGGCGCGCTGCCGAAATAACGCACCAACGCGGCACGCTTGTCGAGCGTGCCGGTACTGCGATCCAGGGTGCGGTACAACGCGGCAAATCGCTTCACGGCAGTGCCTGTGTCGTTGCGCACTTGCCTGCGGCACGCAGTTTCATTGCGCGCTGCGTAAACGCACTCAAGCTGCGTACGCGACGCTGCGGTTGCGGCGGCCCGACAATGGCGGCAGGCGTAGCGCGATGAATGCGAAACGCCAAGGCGTGCCGACGAAACGCAAGCGCGCCGCTCAGGCGAATGCGGGGCCGTGCGCGAACATAACGACGTGCGGGCAGCGGGTTCATTCCTCGGCTCCGAAATCGGTGCGGAAGGCTTCGGCAGCGACGCCGCGTTCCAGCAGATGCTGGATCAAGGCATCAGTGTTGCCGTGGGTGGCGATCACGCGCCGCGCGCCCGTCTCCTCGATGGTGCGCAACAGGTCCGGCCAATCGGCATGATCGGACACTACAAAGCCGCGGTCGTAATTGCGCCGACGGCGATTGCCGCGAATGCGCATCCAGCCCGATGCAAACCCCTGTTGTGCATGCCGGAAACGACGGATCCAGGCGCTGCCGGCCGCCGAGGGCGGCGCCAATACCAATTGCCCGGCATAGTCGGCGCCGCGCGCGTGTTCGCTGACCGGTTGGGTGTCCAGCATCGCGATGCCGGCCTGGCGATACACCTCCACGCCCACCGCGATCGCGCCATGCAACAACGCCGGTTGCGTGTCCCATGCGCGCAGTTCCGCCAACACCCGTTGTGCCTTGCCCAATGCATAGCAATACAGAATGGCCGCTTCGCCGCGCTCGGCGCATTCGTGGCGCCAGGCGACGATATCGGCTGCCACGTCTGAAGTATCCGGCCAGCGATACACCGGCAGTCCGAAGGTCGCCTCGGTGATGAAGGTGTCGCACGGCACCACTTCGAACGGTTTGCAGGTGGGATCGTGCTGGCGTTTGTAATCGCCCGAAGCGACCCAGACCTCGCCATCCACTTCGATGCGCACCTGCGCCGAGCCGAGCACGTGGCCGGCCGGATGCAGCGACACCTGCGCACGTCCCAAGCGAAACGCTTCACCGTCGGCATGCGTGTGATAGACCTGCTCGCCGAGGCGCCACTGCAGGATCGGCAGACTCTCGTGCGTGCAGTGGTATTCGCCCATGCCGCTGCGTGCGTGGTCGCCATGCCCGTGGGTGATCACCGCACGTGGTACTGGCCGCCAGGGATCGATATGGAAGTCGCCCTGCGGGCAATACAGACCCTCGGGGCCAAGCACCACCAGATCGCCAGGTTTGTCGTTGCCGTTGCGCATGCGGCAACTCTGGCCAAGCCGGTGTGCAGATCCTGAGAATGGGAATGGCATGCATCGGCGTAACGCTTTGACACGTGCTTGCACGGCGAGGTTCGGGTGGACGCGGAGGAGTGATCGGCATCCTCCGCGTTGATCTCGATCCGATCCTGATCTCCGGCACGCCTGATCTCATGCAGGCCTTCCATCTGGGACTTGCCTTCCTACCCCCTAATGGCGCGTACGCCGCCCAGGCGAACGCACTGCGGTCGCCTCTACGGCCAAGGTAAAACCACGCTCTTCGCCGCCCTGCATTGCGCCGACATCCACGACCTGGCGGCGAATCTCTTCGCCCTTGCCGTTACGCACCGACACCACCACGGTGTATTCCCATGGATCGCCATCGGCAGGATGACGGATGGTGCCTTCGACCTTGAGCGGCACGATCGGGGCGGGCTGCGCATGTTGCACAGCTGCCGAGTCGAAGCGCAGGTGATGCTTGCACGCAGGGCAGACGCTGGCGCTTTCCAGAATCGTCGCCTTGCAGTGCGGGCAGCTGCGCGTGGCACCGGGCGTGCCCGGGCGGGGTGCACTCATGTGGCGTCGCTGTCTCCGCTCACGATTGCCTTGCTCGTGCCAACCGGTTTGCCGGTGTCTTCGCCCCAGCCGAAATCGGCCTGGCCGCGCATGCGGGCGCCCGACGCCACGGTGAGGCTACCGGCTTTGACGTCGCCAATCAGCACGCCGGAGGTCTGCAATTCCACTTGCGCGGCCGATTCGATATTGCCCTCCAGTTCGCCGGCGATGATCACCTTGTTGGCGCGCACGCCGCCGTTGAGCTTGGCGCCGCGTTCGATGGTGAGATCGCCCTTGACGTTGACGTCGCCCTTGAAGCGGCCGGCCAGACGCACGTGCCCGGCGCCTTCGATCTTGCCTTCGATGCTGATGTCGGCGGCGATCAGCGATTCTTTCGCCTCACTCTGGCGCTGCGGGGCCGCAGTGCTGGTTGCCGGCGTCACCGGCGCAACACTGGGCGGGGCGTTGGCAGGCACCGGCGGAGCGGGGCTAGCCTCGGCGGTGAACAACCGGCCATCGGCGGCGGGGGGAACTTCGGGTGCGGCCGGAACGCCGTCTTTCTTGTTGGGACCTTGATCGCGCCACATCGACATCGGATTGCCTCGCTTGGGGGTCAAGGCCGACTATCGCCGCGTCGATGGATCTTTTGTGTGACGAATTGCGCAATCCAACATCGACGGCGTGCGTGCTCAATCCAGTGGGGCCGTGGCGGCGCCGTGCTGCTCGACCCGGTTACGTCCGCGGTGTTTGGCGATATACAGCGCCGCATCGGCTTTCTGGATCAGGCTCGATCCCAATTCGCCATCGACCGGGAAGCTTGCCACGCCGATCGAGGCGGTCACGCGCGGCAACGCGCGCTGGCCATCGGTGACCGCCAATGCGGCGATAAAGCCACGGATCTGCTCGGCCACGCGCATGGCTTCGGCGCCATCGGTCTCGGGCAGGATCACGGTGAATTCTTCGCCGCCGTAGCGGCAGGCCACATCTTCGGCGCGCAGGCGGGTCAGCAGCAGCTCGCCCACCGCTGCCAGCAGCAGGTCGCCGCCGGCATGGCCCTGGCTGTCGTTGAACTGTTTGAAGTGGTCCACATCCAGCATCAGCACCGACAACGGCAGGTCACGCCGTGCGCAGCGCGCCAGCTCGTGGCTGAGCGATTCTTCCAGATAGCGGCGGTTGTACAGCCCGGTCTGCGCATCGCGAATGGATTGCCGCCGCAGCGATTCGCGCAGACGCAGATTGCTCAATGCCAACGACAACTGTTCGGCGGCAGCCTCGGCGATTTCCAGGCGCGGCATCGGGCCAGGGCCGGGCGAGGACAGAAACAGAAAGCCGAGCTGGGTGCCTTGCGCCGACATCGGCAGGCAGGCGGTAGTGATCGGTGCGGTGGTGTCGGGCACGGCGATATGCGCACACAGCGCATCCCGGTGCAGGTCTTCGATGATGTGCGGCTGGCCCCGGCGCAGCGCCCAGCACTCTTCCGGCAGCAGATGCGGCGCGCTTTGCAGCAGCGGCTCGCCCCAGTGGCTGATCGCTTCGGCGCGATCCTGCGACGCGCGCAGCAGATACACGCTTCCGGCCACGCCGGGCAGCAGGCCGGCCAGGGTGCGGCTGGTCACCACCAGCGCCTCTTCGGCGCTGATGCAACTCTGCAGCAGGCCGGTATAACGGCTGAGCAGATTGAGATCGGCGGTACTGCGTTGCAACGCGTCGACACTCTCGCCCAGCTCGCGATTGGCCTGCGCTGCCAGCCGCTCGGCCTGCGCGCGATTGCTCAGTTCGCGCATCAACAACCCGTAGACGGTGCCGACGACGACCAGCCCGAATGGAATGCCGGCCAGCGCCAACACCAGCAGCAAGGTCGCACTTTGACGGCTGCTGTCGGCGCGCTCCACCAACAGTTCCTGTTCGCGCTGCACCATGCTCAGCGACTGCTCGCGGATCGCGCTGGTGGTGCGGAAGGCGCTTTGCCGGATGCTTGCGCGCGCTGGTTCCAGACCGCTTTGCGTATAGAGGTCGAGCGTATGCTGGATCTGTTGCAGGCGCGTCTCCACCAACTGCTGCAAGCGGTCCAGATGCTGTTCCTGGGTGGTGTTGTCGGTAATCAGTCTTCGCAGGTTGCCGAGCAGAATCGGCAGGCGTTCGACGCTGGTCTGATAGTCAAGCAAATATCCATCGTTGCCGGTGAGCAAAAAGCCGCGCTGCGCCGACTCGGCATCCAGCATGCGCGCCTGGATCTCGTCGATCCGGCCGATCACTTCATGCGTGTGTGCCACCCACGCGGCATCGGCCAGCGAGCGGCGCGCACCGACGAAGATGCCGATGCCGATGGCGATAAAAATCAGCGCAGAAAAAGCCAGTGCAAGCTGATTGCTGCGGCGCGAGGTAAAAGAAGAGGGCATGCGCCGATGCTAGCCTGCCGTGCTCGACAACATGCGCTTTCTGCCGCCGACAAACGCACGCGCCGGCTCGATAAAGCCGGCGCGTGCGCAAAGTGCCAACGGGGTCACGCGGTGTTTCGGAGTGGCTGACAAGCGCGGGCGGCGGTCCTTGGTGGTACGAACGGCGCAGAAGAGCCGGCGTGTGCGTGATACATGGCGCTTTCCGAGCACCGACCGTGCCCGCTTAGCGGTGAGCGCAGTCGTTGTGACAGTCGCTCTTAGTGTTCCGGATGCTCTGCGTCGTGCTTGTCGGCGTTCTGCTCGGCCTTGTTGGCCATTTCGCGGGTCTTGTCGGCGGTGGCGTCGGCGGCATTGGCGGTTGCGCGGCTGGCATCGGCCGCCAGTTCGCGAGCGGCAACGCGTGCGTCGGCAGTGGCAGCCTTGGCCTGCACGGCAGCGCGATCGGCCGCCTGCTCGGTGGCAGCAGCAGCGTGCTTGGCGGCGGATGCGGCATCGCGGCGCGCCTGCTCTGCATCAGGGCCTTGGCAGGCGGCGAGCGTAAGGGCGGCAATGGCGCTCAACGACAGCATGCGGATCGTCTTCATGGGTGGGTCCTGTTCCTGTTCCGGTGTTGGAACGCGGAGCTTATGCAGGAGCCAATGCAGTGCGCGTCAATGCCGTACTGGCCATTCAGCCGCCGGGCGGGCATGCCGCTACGCGATTGCGAGTCATTGTCTAAGGGCGACGCGTGATGCAGACAGTGCAGGCGGATCAGGGGCGGATTCCGGGAGAAATTTCAGGCAAAGAAAAAGCCGCTGGAAACCAGCGGCTTTCTCCGAACTCGCTTGGAGCTAAGAAGTGATTACTTCTTGGCTTCTTCGGCGGTGTCCTTAGCAGCTTCGGCGGTGTTTTCAGCCGTCTTGGCAGCGTCGGCAGCCTGATCAGCAGCAGCGTCGGTTGCGGCGCCGGAAGCAGCCTGGGCAGCGTCAGCAGCGGTGTCAGCCGAAGCAGCAGCGGTGTTGGCAGCAGCCTGAGCGGCGTCAGCCGACTGCGAGCCCGAGGCAGCAGCCTGGTCAGCAGCGGTCTGAGCGTCGGCAGCAGCTTCGTTAGCCGAAGCAGCAGCGTCCTGAGCCTGTTCCGGCTTCGAGCAAGCGGTCAGGGCCAGGCCCAGAGCCATTGCGATCAGCAGCTTGTTAATGGTCATTGTTTCAATCCTCGTCGTTAGATTAGGCAACGCGCTATTGCGCGCCCCCGACATGATGACGGCCACAAGACTAGTGTCAAGCGTGCGCGCATTCAGTTTTGCAAAATCGCCGTTAAAAACAATCAAATCAATTCGATAGCGATGGCAGTCGCTTCGCCGCCGCCGATGCACAGCGTCGCGATTCCGCGCTTGCCGCCGCGCGTGCGCAACGCGTTCACCAATGTCACCACCAAGCGCGCACCGGATGCGCCGATCGGATGGCCGAGTGCGCAGGCGCCGCCATGCACGTTGACCTTGTCGTGCGCGATGCCCAGTTCCTTGATCGGCACCATCGGTACCACCGCGAACGCTTCGTTGATTTCGAACAGATCCACCTCGTCCAGATGCCAGCCGATCTTGCCGACCAGGGTCTGGATCGCGGCCACCGGCGCGGTGGTGAACCACTCAGGTTCCTGCGAGTGGGTGACATGCCCGACGATGCGCGCCAACGGCGTGATGCCACGACGTTGCGCATCGTCTGCGTGCATCAGGATGGTGATTGCCGCGCCGTCGGAGATGCTCGACGAACTGGCGGCGGTGACGGTGCCGTCCTTCTTGAAGGCCGGCTTCAGGGTCGGAATCTTGGCCACATCGGATTTGCCGGGCTGCTCGTCGCTGTCCACGACGACCTCGCCCTTGCGTGTTGCCACCGTGACCGGAACGATTTCATCGACGAACGCGCCGCTACGCTGCGCAGCCTGCGCACGCTCGACCGAGGCGATCGCGAAGGCATCCTGATCGGCGCGACTGAAATCGAACTTCTCCGCCGTGGCTTCGCCGAACACGCCCATCGCCTGGCCGTCGTAAGGATTGGTCAGACCATCCCAGGCCATGTGGTCGACTGCCTGGAAGTTGCCGTAGCGGTTGCCAGTGCGCGAGTTGGGCAGCAGATGCGGCGCGTTGCTCATCGACTCCATGCCGCCGGCGACCACGATGCTGGCCGAGCCGGCCTTGATCAGATCGTGCCCGAACATGATCGCCTTCATGCCTGAGCCGCACACCTTGTTGATGGTGGTGGCGCCGGTGGAGGTGGGAATGCCTGCCGCAATCGCGGCCTGACGTGCAGGCGCCTGGCCGAGGTTGGCCGGCAGCACGCAGCCGACGATGACTTCTGAAATGTCGGCTGGTGCGATCCCTGATTGCGCCAGCGCACCCTCGATCGCGGCGGCGGCGAGCTTGGGCGCCGGCACGCCATTGAATTGGCCAAGGAACGAGCCGATGGCAGTGCGTTTGGCAGCAACGATGACGATGTCGGACATAGAAGAGATACCGTTTAAAGTGAAACGATTATCTGCCTCATGCTCCGTTCGCGCCAGCCGCGACATGCGCTACGCAGTTAGCTGCGACAGTGGCGTGACGATGCGTTATAAAGACGTCGTTCGGGTCCGGATTGGGCCCTATCCATGGAATGGGTTCGGGGAGAACAACGCAGATGAAGAAGATAGACGTCGCCAGGACCGTCCTGGCCTCGGCGTTGGCTGTGGCGTTGACCGCGTGTGGCGGCGGTGGAGGTGGTGGCGGCATTCGTCCGACCACACCGACTGCACCGCCACCGACCTCGCCACCGCCACCACCGCCGCCAACCTCACCGCCGCCTCCGCCACCGCCGGTGGTGGCACCGCCGACGACACCGGAACCCGCATTCGACGCGCATCTGACGCTGACCAATGCGCGCGCCGCGCAGGCGTTGGGGTTCACCGGTGCGGGGTATCGCATCGGCGTGATCGATACCGGCATCAATACCAATCATCCGGCCTTGCAGGGGCGGGTCAGCGACAGCTTCATCTATGTCGATCCGCGCACTAATAATGTCGCTGCGGGCGATGTGGTGGGCCACGGCACCGTGGTGGCGCAACTGGCGGCCGGGCGTGCAGTGGGGCAGTGGCCGGGCGGCATCGCCAGCGGCGCAGGCCTGGTGTCCGCACGCATCATCAGCGATGAAGCGCCGGACGATGACGGTAGCGGCGAAGGCAACGAGGTCGATGGCCCGCTTGGACTGGCCGGCGTGCATGCCGACCTGATCAGCGCAGGCGTGCGCATCATGAATAATTCCTGGGGCGGGCTGTATTGGAACGACCCGGCGGTGACCAATCAGATTGCGCAGGAATACCGGCCTTTCATCATCGGCAACGATGGGCTGGTGGTGTTTGCGTCGGGCAACGAATCGCGTGCACAGCCCTCCGATACGGCGGCGCTGCCCAGCCAGCTGGGCCCGAACGGGACGCTGCCGGCCGCCGATCTGGAACGCGGCTGGTTGGTGGTCGCCGCGCTGGATACCGCCAATCCCACGCAGCTGGCCTCGTACTCCAATGCCTGCGGCGTTGCGATGCGTTATTGCCTGGTGGCGCCGGGCACCTCGATGTTTCTCGACCCAGATGCCACCGCCAGCAACATCCGTTATTTCTATGGCAGCGGCACCTCGTTTGCCGCGCCGCTGGTGTCCGGTGCAGCCGCACTGGTGTGGGAGGCGTTTCCGTATTTCAACAATGATCTGGTGCGCCAGACGTTGCTGGGAACTGCCACCGATCTGGGCGCAGCGGGCGTCGATCCGACGTTCGGCTACGGCTTGCTCAATGTCGGCAAGGCGGTGCTGGGACCAGCACGTTTCGATTGGGGGACGGTGGATGTCACCGTCAATACCTTGCGTTCGACCTGGGCCAACGACATCAGCGGCAGCGGTGGCCTGACCAAGCGTGGGACCGGTACCTTGGTATTGAGTAGCGATGCCAACACCTTTGCCGGCGACACCCAGGTGCTCGGTGGCACCTTGCAGACGGCCAGTCTGCAGAGTGCGCGCGTGGGCATCGCCAATGGCGCCAGGCTGGTCGGTGCCGGCAGGATCGGTGGAACGGTGAACAATGCCGGCACGCTGCAGGTCAACAGTGCCGCGCTGTCTGTCACCGGCAATTACACCCAGGCGGGTGATGGCCGTCTGGCCTTGAACGTCGGCGATCGTTTGAACGTTGCGGGCACCGCGACGATTGCAGGCGATCTGCAAGTGCTCGGCCGGCGCGATTACGTGATCGACAACAACACCTACACCTTGCTGCAAGCCACCAACGGGCTGCAGGGGCGGTTCGATTCTCTCAGCAACGGGCCGGCAGTGACCTTCCTCGATGCCAATCTCAGCTACGACAGCAATAGCGCGTATCTGACGTTGCGGCGCATGGATGTCACTGCAGTCGCGGCAACGCTGGGCGTCATCGGCACTGCATCGATGGATTCGGCAGTGCGTGTCGAGCAGGCGTTCCAGCAGGTGGACGCGCAACAACTGCAAGGCAGCGGCGCGATCAGTAACGGCTTCATTCGCGCCGCAGCGGCGTTGCAGCAATCGCCGAATGCGAAGGCTGCCGCCGATTCGTTGCGCAGTCTGTCCGGTCGTGCGCATGCGGCCTCGGCAGCGATGACCTTCGACACCATCGATCTGGGCCGGCGTGCGTTGGCGGCGCATTTCGATGGCTTGTCGCAGCAGCCGCGCATGCTCGGCGTCTGGCAACGTGCGCTCGGCGGGCCGGGCGAGGGCGGGGTGACCACGTCCGGATTCGCCACCTCCGGCTGGATGATGGGCAATGATCTGCGCCTGGCCTCCGGCGCGGTCGCGGGTTTTGCTTTCGGCGAAACGCGCTCCAACAGCCTGGGCGATCTGGATGGTGCACGTGGGCGCGATCGTCAGGTGCAAGGTCAGCTGTACTGGGGCACCACGCTGGGCTCGGCGTACACGCTGGGTCAGCTGGGTTTCGGCAATGTCGATCGGCAGATCGAGCGCAGCCTGCAGTTCGGCGAAGAGCGCAGCAGCGCCTTCAGCGACTACAGCGGCAGTTACCTCAGCGGCAACCTGGAAACCGGCTACCGCTGGGGCGGTGCACGCGCATCGTTGACGCCGTACATGGGGCTGGATTACGTGCGGCTGCGTAGCGAAGGTTTTCGCGAAAGCGGTGGCGACGGCTTCGGGTTGCGTGCCGATGCCAGCACCTCCTCACGCACCCAGGTGCTGGCCGGTGTGCGTTCGGCGTATCGCTGGCGTGGCATCCAGTTGGGTGGTTATGCCGAATGGCAGCAGGCATTGAGCAGCGAAGGCTTGATGCTGGATGCCAGCTTCATCGGTGTGGATGCGTGGGCACCGTTGCGCGGCATGCAGCCGGCGCGCTCGGGTGGCCTGTTCGGCATCGCGGCCTCGGCGCCGTTCGGCAACCGGAGCGAGCTGCGTTTCGGTTACGACCAGCGGGTGGGCGAGCGCGGCGACGATCGCGCGCTAAGCCTGCGTTACAGCGCCGATTTCTGATCGGCGTTCTGCATGCCCAGGCACTGCTGCCTGGGCATGCGGATCACTCGCCGCGCAGCTTGTGCAAAAAACGCGGTGCGGTGCGGCCCAGCGGCAGTTTGAGCTTGCTGATGGCCTCGATGCGCGTTTCGGCAATCTGATCGGCCGCCTGCTGCGGCGGTACGCCCAGCTGCGTGGATAGATCGAACACCTTTTCCAGATTGTGATAGATGCTGCGGATCAGCCGCATCGCGCGCTCGCGGTTGTAGCCGTCGATCTCCAGCGACACATTCATCACGCCACCCGCATTCACCACATAATCGGGTGCGTACAGGATGCCGCGCTTGTGCAACTCTTGCCCGATGGCGGCGCTGGCGAGCTGGTTGTTGGCGGTGCCGCAAATGATCTTGGCCTTGAGCCGTGGCAGGGTCTGTTCGTTGATCGCGCCTTCCAGCGCGCACGGCGCGAACACATCGGCCGGCACTTCGTAGATCTCGTCCACACGCACGGCTTCGGCGCCGTATTCGGCCACTGCGCGGTCCACCAGCGCCGGGTTCAGATCGGTCACATAGAGTTTGGCGCCGCGTTCCTTGAGCAGCTTGACCAGCTCCATGCCGATATGGCCCAGGCCCTGGATCGCGATGCTGGACTTGCCGACTTCTTCATGGCCGAGCCTGCGATTGAGCGAGGCCATCAGCGCCTGCAGCGCGCCGTAGGCGGTGAATGGCGCCGGGTCGCCGGAGCCGCGATGCACCTGATGCACGCCGGTGACGTACTCGCTCTCCAGGTAGATCTTTTCCATGTCGTTGACGTCGGTGCCCACGTCTTCGGAGGTGATGTAGCGCCCGCCCAGGGTGTCGACAAAACGGCCGAACGCGCGGAACAGCGCCTCGCTCTTGTCGGTCTTTGGGTCGCCGATGATCACCGCCTTGCCGCCGCCGATATTCAGCCCGGCCAGGGCGTTCTTGTAGGTCATGGTGCGGCTGAGCCGCAGCGCGTCGTCGAGTGCCGCTTCGCTAGTGGGGTACGGGCGCATGCGCACGCCGCCCAGTGCCGGCCCGAGACGGGTGCTGTGCAAGGCGATGATCGCTTTGAGGCCGGCGTCGCGGTTGTGACAGAAAATCACCTGCTCGTGGCCGGTGGTATCGAGGGTTTCGAAAAGCATCGAAGGCTCCGCGGGGCTGCGTGATGTGCCTTCCCTGAGGCCGGGTCTGGACCCGTGCAATGGGAAACAAAAAACGCGACGTCTGCAGACCCTGTCCGATCACGTCGCGCTGCAACATTTTAAACCACGTCGGCAGGGGCTTGTGTATGAATCTGTTCACCAATGCCGATAGCGCTGCTGCCGAAACCACAAGGTTCCCAGCCATTTGCTCCCCGTGGTGACCGGCAGGCCGGCGTGCAACGAATCGGGATCGGGGTGGCCATCGGCCTGCAGGTTGTCGAAGCACACCACCGACCCGGCACGCGGCTGTATCCGGATGCCAGCAACAGGGAACTCGGTTTCGCCGCCTGCGCCGACATCGTTGAGATAGACGCACGCGGTGCGCAGCCGATTGCCGGCGCCAGGGCGGTCTGCGGCGATCGTGCCGGGCGGCAGGTAGTCGCGATGGGCGCGGTAGTGCTCGCCCGGCGCGTAGCACAGCACCGACAGCGCTTCGGCGTGGGTCAACGGCAGCTGCGCGCAGGCCGCCACGCGCGCCTGCGCTGCACGCGCGGCGAAGTCTTCGAGGATCGGATCCAGCGTGGCGCCGCGGCTGGTGCGGATCGGCGTTCGGTGCGTGCTCGCATCGTTGGGGTCCACCACCTGCGAAGCACGCAGATGCGGCCGTGCCAGCAGCATCAGCAAGCGGCATTCGTCGGCAGACAGCACAGCGGAGACTTCCTCGATCATGGGCGCGTCGTGGCGGCGCGTCGTCACGTTTCTTTGGGGCGCGAAACTGATGTGGTCCTCTTCGCCAATGGGGTCGCGACCGGGATCGGGTGGCGAGATCCGCACATCGGGCAGTGCGGCGATGCCCAACGGTTGCAATTGCCGCAACAGCTGCGCCGCGGCCTCAGGCTGCGGCAGGACGCCTTCGCCACGCAGCAGGCGCTCTGCCAGCAGTGCGGCCGCCAGCGCATCGCCGCCTGCGGCGGCGCGCTCCAGCAGGGCGACGCAGCGGCGTTGCTGTTGCGGGTCATCGATGCGGCCGTGCTGGATGGCCAGTGCGCGGAGTGCGAGTGGGTAGTCGGCCGAGGCTGCGGCGTGCAGTTGCGCGTATGCCTGCGGCGCCAGCGCCAATGGAGTGTCAGTGACCGCCAGCGTTGCCAGCAGATAACGCGCCGCTGCGGAGTCGTGGCGCTCGGCCTGCTGCCAGTGCGCCAGCGTCTGGGCAATGTCCACATCGCAACCGACACCGTAGGCCAGCATGCGCCCGGCTTCGATCAGTGCCGTGGGATCGCCGGCCGCCGCGCCGCGCGCGTACCAGACCAAGGCCTGCTCGGTCTGCCCGGCGCGCACCAGCGCTTGTGCCAAGGCATTCATTGCCGCGGGTTGTTGCCCGTTGGCAGCCTGCGTCAGGGCGGCGAGTGCATGCGTCTGTTCCATCGCGGCATCCTAAGCCCTGCCCGCGCGATGCGCGATCAGCGGTTCGCCGACAGCGCCAGCTGGGTCAGATACAGGCGCAGATCGAACTCCAGTTGGTGGTAGTCGCGCGTCATGTGGTTGCACAGCTGGTAGAAGGCCTTGTTGTGATCGGCCTCCTTCAGATGCGCCAGCTCGTGGGCCACGATCATCTGCAGAAATGGCTCTGGAGCGTCGCGGAACAGCGAGGCGATGCGGATTTCGCGGCTGGCCTTGAGCCGGCTGCCGTGTACGCGCGAGATGGCGGTGTGCGTGCCCAGCGCATGCTTCACCACCTGCAGATGGTTGTCGTACATCGCCTTGTGCAAGGTGGGCGATGAGCGCATGTAGCGCTCCTTCATCGCTTTGACGTACTCGTACAGATGGCGGTCGGTGCGGATTTCATGGCGGTCCGGGTAGCGCCGCGCCAGCACCGTTGCGAGTTTGTCCTGCGCGATCAGCTCGCGCACCTGATCCAGGACCGCGGGCGGGTAACCGGTGAGATAGCGGAGAGTGTCCATGCCGATCGAGTGCTGCGAAGTGCGCATGATCGCCGATGCAGGTGCCGGTGGCGAATCTGCGCGCGCGAATGTGGCGGTGTGTGTCAGGCGTATTCACGAATGCGGCACACCTGGATGCGTAGCGTGCAGCGCATGTTTTGCGGTGTATTGCCGCAGGCACACGACTAAAAACACGGCACCGTGCCGAATGAGGAGACAACAACATGATCAAGTGGGCCATTATTTTCGCCATCATCGGACTGATCGCCGGTGCGCTCGGGTTTGGCGGCATGGCGGGCGCTGCGATGGGCATTGCCAAGTTCCTGTTCTGGGCCGGCATCATCATCGCTATCGTGCTGTTCGTGCTGGGTGTGACGATCGCCAAGAAGGTGACCTGACGTTCCAGTGCCTGGCGTCGGCGCGCGCTTCTCACGCCAGCCGCGTTACCCGGAATGCAAAAGAGCGGCCACTGGCCGCTCTTTTTTGTTACTGCAATCTGATCAATCGAATCGGCCGGGGCAGGTATTTGGCCGGCGCAAGTAAAAGACCGCAGGCGAGTTCTACCGCAATGCCTTCGATGCGCTCTCGCGCAGATCAGACGCCGGTGTCTTCGGCGGTGGTGTGCAAGGCGATATTGAGTTGATCGATGGTCACGATCCAGTCGGCATCGTCGAGGCGTTCTTCACGCAGCAACTGTGCCTGTGCCGGGGTCCAGAAGGGCGCCTCTTCCAGACGCACATCGCCCGGCAATGGAGAGTGCTCATCGATAAAGTCGCGAATGCTGACTTCGTCCGATGGCAGACCCAACTGGGCGAATAATTCGGAGAACGGGTGGACAGGTTGTTCCATTGCAGATTCCTCGAAGAGTGCGAATACCCCGATGCTAGAACACCCGATTTGAGCGCACTGTGCACGTCCGGCTTGGATTTGCCTGCGGGCATGCCCATATTCCACTCCTGAGCCAACAAGCCGAGGCGATCATGGCGACCGGATGGGCGGGTGATGGGGCGGTGCAGGACCAGATCGATGCAACCGTCGAAGATGCGATCAAGCGCGCGCGGAGCCAGCTGCATCAGGGTCCGAGCCTGACGCATTGCGAAGAGTGCGATGCAGCGATTCCCGAAGCGCGCCGCAAGGCAGTGCCGGGCGTGCACCTGTGCGTGAATTGCCAGGAAGCGCACGATCTCGAGCAGGCGGCGCAGGGCGGCTACAACCGCCGCGGCAGCAAGGACAGTCAACTGCGTTGACAGCTGGTGGGTGTCTTAGTTGGCGTTGAAGTGGCTGGTCTCGCGCCAGCGACGCGTGGTGCGCTGGAAGAACAGGCTGTTGGGGACCTGTAGCACGCTGCCGGCGTGATCGCCGGTTTCTTCCAGTGTCGTGTAAATCACGTTGATGTCGATCACGCGGCCTTTCAGGCCCGGCTTGTCGCCGCCTTCGAGCAATTCGATATGGTCGTGCAGGCGGAACGGGCGCGTGGTGATGATCAGGAACGTGCAGAAGATATTGGACAGCACGCTCCATGCCGCGAAAAACGCCACCGCACCGACCGCCGCGAACCCGGTGAATGCGGTCCACAAGGTGCCGCTGGAGACGCCAAGCACGTTCAGCACCGTCAGCACGGCGGTGACCGAGATGACGAAGCTGCCTACACGCCGGATACCGATCATCATCTCTGCCGGCAGGCTGTAACGCGTGCACAAGCGCCGCAGCAGTTGCCGCAGCAGCAGCCGTACCAGCGCGGCAACGGCGACGATCAACACGATCTGCACCGTTGGCACTGCGACAGCCAGCCATTGCGGATTCCAGTGCGGCAGCAGGCTACGGATCATGGTGGGCAACGCATCGGGCGCGGACATCACATCATGCAGGTTGGGCGGATGCCCATTGTAACGGGGCGCTCGGGGAAGACAGCATGCAGTTGCAGGTGGCTAGCGCGTGACACGCGCACCGGATACGGAGAGCGCGACCAAGCGCTGCCAGCGCTGTTCCAGGTGACGCACCAGTGTCCATTCCCATGGTGTGCTCATCGCGACGCAAGACACCTGCTTGAGCGGTAAACGCAGCAGGCACAGCTCCAGGCGCGCCGGGGTCAGCGTGAGCTGCAGCGCATCCATCGGCAGCGGGGCCGGGCAGTGGGTGGAGCACAGGCTCAGGAGCAATCCGAGAACTTGCGGCATGTGGGCTTCCGATCAGAATGCCTGCGCTTGGAGCGGCCGATGACCGTGCCCAGGCAAGCGATGCGACGCAGGAGTGCGCTATCGAAAGGATTGGATGCGCCGGCAGGCGAAAAGGTTTACGCCGCGCTCGAAGAAAAAGAGTTTGCCGGGTTTAAACCTTTGCGCTGTCTGGCGCATCGAACTGGATATGCTCGACACCGCCATGCCCATCGATGCCTCAGAGTGCGACAGCCCCGCCGACCGCGACGACGCCGGCTTGGCGCGTGCTGCTGCGCGCGGAGATCGCGCTGCCTACGAGACCATCTATCGTCGCCATTCGCCACGGTTGTATGCGGTGGTCTGGCGACTGTGCGGCGGCAATGCGGCGCGTGCCGACGATGTGTTGCAGGAAACCTTCATCGCGGCATGGAAGGCCTTGCCGCAATTCCGTTTTCAGAGTGCGCTGGGCACCTGGCTGCATCGCCTGGCGGTCAACACCGCCTTGATGGAGTTGCGTGCGCGCTCGGCTGCGAGCGATCACATGGTGGACGATGCCGACGGCGAGATCCTCGCGGGGATTCCCGGCGCAGCGCATTGCCAATCGACCCGGATGGATCTGGAGCGCGCGCTGGAAACATTGCCGCCGCGTGCACGCGCGGTGCTGGTACTGCACGACATCGAGGGCTGGAAACATCAGGAAATTGCCGACCAACTGCACATGGCGGTCGGCAGTTCCAAGGCGCAACTACATCGCGCGCGTGGTTTGCTGCGTGCGCGGCTGGGAGACACCGTATGAACCACGATCACCATGATTCACGCGACCCACGCGAGACCGATGACGCTGCGTTATGCGCGGGTTTGCGGGCATTGCCGCAACACCGCCAGCCACCGGCGCAGATGTGGGAGCGCATTGCGCCCGCATTGACGGCGCACTCCAGCGTGGTCGCATTGCCGCCGCGCCGTCATCGCGCCTGGGCGTGGCCTGCACTGGGTGTGGCGCTGGCCGCTGCGCTGGCGTTGGTGGTCATCGTGCCCGGGCTCGATCGGCAGGCACGTACGCCCGTCCCCATGCAGCCCGCGCTGGTGGCGCAGGCTCAGGCGATGGCCGGGCAGTACCGGCAGGCGATTGCGGCATTTCCAGTCCAACAGGTGCCGGCCGATCTGCGTCCGGCGCTGGATGAGCTGGATCAAAGCGTACAGGCCATCCACGCCGCGATCGCGCAGAGCCCGGGCTCTGCATTTTTGTTGTCGCAGCTGCAGCGTACCTATGCGAAGCGGCTGCAATTGACCCGCCTCGCCGCACAGGGCGAGGCGTCTTTCCCTAGCTGAGGAGCATGCCCATGCGTTACGCCCATCTTTCCCTGTTGCTGCTGGCTGCGGTGTGCGCCGCGCCGGCAGCGGCGCAGACCACGCTGAAGCAGACCCATCCGCTGGCGCGCGGTGGGCGCGTGGAGGTGGAAAACATTGCCGGGCAGATTCGCGTGCGCGGCTGGGATCGCGACGAGGTGGCGCTGACCGGCAGCTTGGGCGAGGGGCAGCGGCTGGATGTCGACGCAAGCCCGGACCTGCTGCAGCTCGAGGTGATCTACCCGCGCAACGGCCGCAACAGCAAGGGCGCTCAACTGGAGTTGCGGGTCCCGCGTGCGGCGTTGCTCGACGTGGAGGCGGTGAGTGCCTCGGTCGATGTCGATCAGGTCGATCTGGCGCGGTTGCAGCTCAAGTCGGTCAGCGGCGATGTAGTCGCCGGTGGGCGCGCCAAGGAGGCGCAACTGGAAACTGTCAGTGGCTCGCTGCGTAGCTTGGTGGCCAGTGGACGGTTGACGCTGGGCACGGTGAGCGGGCAGATCGATGCGCCATCGGGCGCCAGCGGGGTGCTCTCGGTCGAGTCCGTCTCCGGCCAGATCCGGGTTGGCGCGGGGCAGGTGTCGCAGCTGCGCGCCGAGAGTGTGTCGGGGGGAACGGCGCTGACGGTGACCGGGCTGGCGCCTGGCGGCAGTATCGCGGCGGAGAGTGTCAGCGGCTCGATCACACTGGGCGTGCCGCGCAATGTCTCGGCAGCGCTGCAGGTGGACGTGTTCAGTGGCGACATCCGCTCGGTGGCCGGGCAGGTGGAGCGGCCGGAGTACGGCCCGGGCAAGAGCCTGAAAACCAGGCTGGGGGCGGGCAATGGTGACGTCAAACTGGAATCGCACTCGGGCTCGGTGCGCGTGGATTACAGCAACTGACGCCTGCAAACCCGATGCCTGAAACGAACGTGCCACCTTGCGGTGGCACGTTGAGCAAACACTTCGGGGCAACGCTTAGGCGATCTTGTCGCCATCGTTGCGAGCGGGGCCGAAGTTGGTGGTGAGCACTTCAATCCTGCCGCCGGTCTTGCGGAACGCGGCGATGTCGGCAGCGATACGCTCACGACTGAGCGGCTGCGACTTGCCTTCGCTGCGAGCGATGCTGGGCTGGGATTTCTGCTTGGTCGCGGGACGTGCCATGTGGCCTCCTGTAGCGGGGAAGTGCAAGGACATCGCGTGCGGCTAGGGTGGCGCGCGCAGAAGCGATGTCGAGAGGTGCGATCGCGTTCGGTGCGCAATCGCGGCGGCACGGCGAGCGTGCCTTGCAGACAAGACGGCGGGGCGTCCGGCAGCAACCGTGCATTATATGGGAAGTTGCGCCGGATTGCGTTAACGCGTGCTGTGCACTGCTAACCGACCATCTGGCTGCCGCTTACCGCGCGGCAGCCCAGGCCAGGCCCTGGACCACACCAAAGGACGGATCGCCCTGCACCAGGCGCGATTCCGGGAAGGCGGCCGCGACCGTGTCACGGATATAGCCTGCGCGCGACATGCCGCCGGTGAGGAACAGCGTGGCCGGCGGCGCGGCCAGGTCGGCACGCAGCTGCGCGAGCAGGCCTTCCAGTTCGCCTAGATAGTTGGAAGCGGACGCCACCAGTGCGCTGGCCTGCACGTCCACGCCCAGCCCGCGCTCGATGAAGTCCAGTGCCGCCTGGTGCTGGTCGCGCTCGCTGAGCGCGATCTTGCAGGCTTCCACGCCGCGATACAGGCGCGCGGTGTTGCCGGTTTCCTGCAGCGCCTGCAGACGCTTGTCGAACGGGGCGGGCACGTCCTGGTACTTGTGCAGGCGGAATTCGCGCTGGCGGGTCATGTCCTGCACCATCGCCGCTTCCACATAGTGGTGGGTCGGCACGCGGGTGATGCCGCGGCCGAACAGCGGCATGTAGGCGGCCAGGCTCAGCGCAAGATCGATATCGGTACCGCCGCGTGCGATGCCCCAGGCGCGGTGCACCTGCGGCGCGTCGCTGCCGCCGACGCTGGCATACGCGATGTCGGTGGTACCGCCGCCGATGTCCACCACCACGGTGTCGTGCCGGGTGTCGTGGCTGACGTGGTAGTGCATTGCGGCCGCTGCGGGTTCTTCGAGGAAATCCACTGTATCGAAGCCCGCAGCGATTGCGGCGGTTTGCAGGATCTCCAGTGCCTGTGCATTGCCGGCCTCGCCGATCGAGCTGCGGAACTGCACCGGACGACCCAACGTGGCGCTGCGGATGTTGATGTCGAACTGGCGCGAGGCGGTGAGCCGGATGTGTTCCAGCACATGCGTGGCGATGCCGGTGATGGTCTGGCGCGCACGCGGATGCAGGTTGTAGCCGAGCATCGACTTGGGGCTTTGCACCAGGCTGCCTTCGCCTTCCAGAAAGTAGGCATCCAGCGCTTCGTCGCCATAGACCGCGTTCTGCAGCAGGGCGGCAGAGCTGCGCGGCTCGCGTACCTGTTCTTCCATCCATTGGCGGCGCACGATGCGGATCGCATCGCGGCGCAGGCTGTCGTTGGCGGGTGTGCGGCCGGCGGCAAGCGCGTCGCGGCGACCCGAATCGATCAATCGTTCCACCTCGTATTCCAGCGCCGGGGTGAGGCTGAAATCGTCCGGGTCGCGCATGGTCTCGGGGAAATACACCGTGGTGCGGAACTGCAGGTCCTGCCCGAACCGCACCGGCACCACTTGGCCATCGACGATCGCCGCAGCGGCGGAATTGCTGGTACCGAAGTCGATGCCGAGTTTCATGCAGGCGGGCCTATGAGTGGGCCGCGCACTTTACTACTTCTGCCGTTTGCTTCGTGGGCAAAGGCCGTGCGAACGTCGCAGCAGCCGAAGCGCCGCGCACCCGCAGGCGTACGGCGCGATGACTCAAGCCGCAAGGTTGGCGACGTGACCTTCGTTCAGTTCTTCGGTGGTGGCTTCGCGCACTTCGATGACTTCGACCGCGAAATGCAGAGACTTCCCAGCCAACGGGTGGTTGCCGTCGACGGTGACATGCTCCGGGCCGACGTCGGTGACCGTCACCAGCACCGGTCCTTGCTGGGTGCGGGCCTCGAACTGCACGCCCGGCACCACTTCGATATCGGTGGGAAAGGCATCGCGCGGCACCTGCTGGATCAATTGCGCATGGCGCGGGCCATAGCCTTGTTCGGGCGCCACATCGGCGGTGAGCGTTTCGCCCAGGCGCTTGCCGTCCAGCGCCTGCTCCAGGCCCGGCACGATATTGCCGGCGCCGTGCAGATAGCTCAGCGGCGTGTCCGGCGTGGAGCGGTCTAGCACCTGGCCGGTGTCGTCGGAAAGAGTGTAGTGAATGGTCGCAACGCGACCCTGGCTGATTTCCATTGGAAACCTCCATGACGGTGATCGAGTGGAATGCATCGGCTGATTCACGATGCGAAGAGATGCTGCACGCCCACCGTAGGCAATCGCCCTCGATCATGCAACCGCAGCCGATCCGGCGGTTAGGGCGAGGATCAGCTTGGTCGTGGTGGTGTCAGTTGGGCCATGCCTGCAGCCGAAGGTCATGCGTCGATTGTCTGGCTGCACTGAAACTACGCGGCGGATGTTTTGCATCGCACGTCAGCAGGTGTTTCGCATGTTTCAACGTGCACCCCAACGCACGCGCCGCGCGCTAGTCGGGTTGTGCGCCGCGTTCGATCTCGGTGCGCCGTGCATGCCAGGTTTCAGGCGTTTGCGGCTTGATGAACAGTGCGGTGAGCTCGGGGTGCTGGCGTTTGGCGGCGGCCTCGATGCGCCCGACACAGGCTTCGATCTGCGGTGTTGTGCGGCTGTCTTCGAACTCGGCGCTCAACGCAGCCACCACTTGATTCGGGCCCATCTGCATGGTCAATACGCCGTTGGCGGCGCGCACGTCCGGGTCGCTGGCGGCAATGCGCAGCAGCGATTCGGTGACGTGCGCATGTGCGGGCTCGCCGATCAGCAAGCCCTTGGTCTCGCGCGCCAGCAGGAACGCGGTGACCGCCAGTACGCCGGCGATGCCGATCGAGGCGATGCCATCGAGTTCGGGCATGTCCAGCAGCTGTGCGCCGGCAAGGCCAAGCACGGCCATGAACAAACCGATCAATGCGGCGCTGTCTTCGAGCAGCACGGTGAACGTGCTGGGATCCTTGCTTTGCCGAAACGCCTGGAAATAGCCCATGCGGCCCTTCTTCGCGCGGAACTCGCGCAAGGCCACCACCCAGGAAATGCCTTCGAACACGATCGACACGCCGAGCACGATGTAGGCGATCAGATGGCTCTTGGCCGGCTCGGGATTGCGCAGATGCACGATGCCTTCGTACAGCGACACACCTGCGCCCATCGCAAATACCAGTAGCGCGACGATGAAGCTCCAGAAATACAGCTCGCGTCCGTAGCCGAACGGATGGGTAGGCGTCGGCGCCTGCGCTGCGCGGCGCAGGCCGTAGAGCAGCAGCACTTCGTTGATGGTGTCCACGAGCGAATGCACGCCTTCGCTGAGCATCGCCGAGCTGCCGGAAATGCCGGCGGCGATGAACTTGGCGATGGCGATGGCCAGATTGCCGGCCAGCGCCACGTAGACGACCAGGTGCGAGCCGGTCTTCTTTGCGGGACTGGCCTTTGCCGCGCCGGGTCCGGTGGACCCAGGCCCGGCAGCCCGATGCTCTGCAGATTCGGGCGCGCCGTTGGGCGTATTGGAGACCGACTGATTGGACACGCGCGACCTGCAAGGCATTCGACAAGCGCCGCACTATCGCGCCACCGCCGTGCCGGAGACGTGATCGCGCGGCCGGGGCGCTACAATCCACGCCCGTTTTGAGCTTAGGAATCGCATGTCCACCGTTCCCGCCTGTCCGCAATGTGGCCTGGACAACACCTATGTCGACGGCGCCTTGTCGATCTGCGCAGACTGCGGCTTCGAGTGGAGCGCCGGCGACTCCGCCGCGACCGCGACGGTGGTACGCGACAGCAACGGCAATGTGTTGCAGGCCGGCGACACGGTGAGCGTGATCAAGGACCTGAAGGTCAAGGGCTCGTCGATTCCGCTCAAGCAGGGCACGCTGATCCGCAATATCCGCCTGGTCGAAGACGATGCCGAGCACATCGAAGGCAATTCGGAAAAGATCAAGGGCCTGGTGTTGAAGACCTGTTTTCTGCGCAAGGCGTGAGGCGATTGTGGCTGCGGCAATGCCGCAGACGGCATGTGTAGGAGCGCGCTTGCGCGCGATAAGGCGTTATCGATAACGCTTTATCGCGCGCAAGCGCGCTCCTACCAAGCGCCACTTTCAATCGCGCGGGTAGACCGCTGCAACCGTGCAGCTCTGGCGCATCCGCGCAGCCAGGCCACCGCGTGTGGCGCTCAGGTCGCCCTGCTGGCCGGATCCGGCAGCCGCGCCGGCAAGCGCCATCTCGTCGAGCACGTCGACCTTGTCGCCGGGATTGCCGCAGATGGCATTCAAGCCCATGCCGGACACGAAGCGGATCGGCGGCGCGCCGCTGAGTTCGCGGCAGCTGTCCATCAGTTCCACACGGTAATGGCGATGCGTACCGGGATGACGTGGTGAGACTTCCACCACCAACCCTTGGCCATCTTCCGACCAGGAGCGCAGCATGCTGGGATTGAAGCAATAGCTGGATGAGCCGGCGAAATTGC
Source organism: Xanthomonas sp. NCPPB 2933 (assembly GCF_056725225.1). NCBI lineage: Bacteria > Pseudomonadati > Pseudomonadota > Gammaproteobacteria > Lysobacterales > Lysobacteraceae > Xanthomonas > Xanthomonas sp. NCPPB 2933. Next base: position 3,761,011 of record NZ_CM161518.1, on the reverse strand, counting down.
GCCGACGCGACTCGCGCACGCTGATGCCTTCCAGGGTCGGTACGCCGCTATGGTCGCGTTGCCTGGCTGCGCTGGCGTACTCGCGCGCACTGAGCGTGGCGACCTGGCTGATCGCGCAGCGCTGCTGAGCGGTGCTCACGTACGCTTGCGCACCATTGCAGACCCAACCGTGCGCCGCCAGCAGGCTCGCGTCCGCTTGCGCGGCAAGTTGCGGGCAGTCCTGCGCCAAGGTGAGGCGGAACAGTCGTCCGCCGTGTTCGGCCACGGCCAGCGTGCGTGCATCGACTTGATGCAGCTCGGCCAGCTGGCGTGCATCCACACACTCGGCGTTTGGTGCAGTCGGGCGCACCGGCTCGGCCGCCGCAGTGGATAACGCGCAACTGAAAAGCGTGCTGCCGAGCAGAACCGCAGTGAGTACACGCATCACGCACATCCTTGGCAATGAGGTATGGCTGCATCATCTGCCAAGCAGGCTGCGCTGACAATCGCAACGTGCGACGCGTCTAGCGTTCGACAAAACCGGGCGGGCGGCCTGCGCTGGGCATCGCCAGCGTACATGAGCGCGTTGCCGATGCTGATCAGCGACATGTGCGCGCGCAACCTCACGCGCACATTGCACCTTGCACCTTGCTGCTGCGATAACGCTGCGCAGCTTGCGCTCAAGGCGCCTCGGGCGGATCCGAATTCAGCACCTGCAACTTGCCGCCGGTGGTCTCGGGAAGAATGCGCTGATCGGTGGCCACCAACACCACACCAGGCGTCAGCAGCGGCAGCAATCCAGCCAGAAATGCCGGTGGAACCTGCAGCCGCGCGATGGTGTCGGCGTCCAGTGCTTGTCCTGCTGCGGCACTGCTGCCGGGGATGCCGATGCGCATCCAGTTGGGCATGCGTTGACCGGGCAGGCCGGGCAGTTCGCCGGGCAAAAATCCCTGGCCGACAATAAAGGCCTGCGTGCCCAGCGGCGCGGCGCCCGGTTGGGCGTGCAGGGCGACTTGCGCACGTCCGATTTCCACACCATTGCGATACACCACCAGTTGCTGGTCGCTGCTGCTGACCAGCATCGAGATCGGACCGGTGGGCGCCAGTTCCGGTTGCCATGCAAATGCCTGGCCGTTGGGTAGCGGCAGCAATGCGCGCTGCGCGCCGGTGGTCGGGTCGATCGGGCTGAGCGCGCGTGGATGCACCACTGCGTCGGAATCCATGCCAGCCTGCGCGACCACCACCACCATGCCCATGTTGGAGTTGTCGAACAGCAGCCGCGCGAATTCCGATGGCAGATGCACGCAGCCATGCGATTCCGGATAACCGGGCAAGCCGCCGGCATGCAAGGCCACGCCATCCCAGGTCAGTCGTTGCTGATACGGCATCGGCGCGGCGTTGTAGATGTTGGAGCGGTGGTCCTTGTCCTTCTGCAGGATGGTGAACACACCGGTAGGCGTCTCGTGCCCGGGCTTGCCGGAACTGATGGTGGAGACACCGATCAGGATGCCGTTGCGATACGCATAGGCGCGTTGCTCGGTGAGGCTGACGATCACCGCCATCGGCCCCCAGCCTTTGCTGATGCCGCCCCAGATCCATTCGCCCGGTTTGAGCTGTGCGGGCGCGGTTTCGGCGGGGCTGGATTGGCGCGCGCCCCAGAACGGCACGGCAAGCGCGTGCCCGCAGATCAGCAGCGTGCACAAAAAAACGGAAGTGAGCAGGGGCCGCATCGGCATTCCAGAAAAAGCAGTGTCGGCACGATCCTAGCGGGGCAGGGTGTGCGCGTCATGTGGTTGGTGTTGGTGTTGGTGCGCGATGCGAAGGTGGCGGCGTTGCGATGGGCGCGATGTGTCCGCGGTTGGGTATCCAACGAGCCTGTTGCGCAACCAACGCATATGCGTTTGGCCTTGCACGCTGGTTCAACGATTGACTTGCAAACGCAAGATGGTCGCCCAATCGCGATGGCAATCGCGCAGAGGTCCGCGCTGCGCTCACCTGAGGAGTCGGTGGGCGATGTGCTCAGAACCGCAGTGCACAAGTGTACTGGCTGATTCGAAGCATCGACTGCGCTCGCTTGATGCTGAGCGCAGCCGGTGTGCCAGCCGGGCCTAGTTCGGCAATGCGGGGTAGTCGATGTAGCCTTCGGCACCGCCGCCGTACATGGTGGCCTGATCGAAGTCGGCCAGCGGAGCGTTTTCGCGCAGGCGACGCACCAGATCCGGGTTGGCGATGTAGGGGCGGCCATAGGCGATCGCATCGGCATAGCCGCTGTCGATGGCCTTTTCGGACAGCGCCTTGTCGTAGCTGTTGTTGGCGATCCAGGCACCGTCGAACTTCGCGCGCAGCGCGGCGTAGTCGAAGGTCACGTTGTCGCGCGGCCCGCCGGTTGCACCTTCGATCACGTGCACGAAGGCCAGCCCGCCGATCAGGTTGAGACGCTCGACCGCACGCTCGAACAAGGGCTGCGGATCGGAGTCGTGCATGCCGTACACCGGTGTGACCGGCGACAGGCGCACACCGGTGCGCTCGGCGCCAATCTCGTCGGCAATGGCCTGCACCACTTCGGCCAGCAGACGGGTGCGGTTTTCGATATCGCCGCCGTACGCGTCGGTGCGCTTGTTGGAACCGTCACGCAGGAACTGGTCGAGCAGGTAGCCGTTGGCTGCATGCACTTCCACGCCGTCAAAGCCCGCATCGATGGCGTTGCGCGCGGCGATGCGGTAGTCCTCGATCAGGGCGGGGATTTCGTCCAGCGCCAGTGCGCGCGGCTCGGACACATCTTCAAAGCCGTTCTTGGTGAAGGTCTTGCCTTCGGCACGGATGGCGCTGGGCGCAACCGGCGATTCGCCCGGCGGCAGCACGCTGGTATGCGACACGCGGCCCACGTGCCACAGCTGCAGCACGATCTTGCCGCCGCGGCGATGCACTTCCTCGGTGACCGCCCGCCAGCCTTCGACTTGTTCCTTGCTGTGGATGCCGGGTGTGTCGAGATAGCCCTGACCGAGCGGGCTGATCTGGGTGCCTTCGGCCACGATCAATCCGGCGCTGGCACGCTGGCCGTAATACTCGGCGGCGAGCGGCGAGGGCACCTGACCGGCGACGGCGCGGTTGCGCGTCAGCGGCGCCATGATCACGCGGTTGGCAAGATCCAGCGCGCCCAGGCGCACCGGGGAGAACAACGGAGATTCAGTGGATTTGGACATCAGCAACCAGTTGAAGTTGATCACGCGCCAGGCGCGACACCGCGCCGATCGCGAGTGCCCCCTAGCGATGGTGGCGGACCCAAGCGGATTCGAGCGATGCCGATAGGACACAGCGTCTTTCATTGCAGTGAAAGGCGCTGAACTGTGACGTGTTGGGGCTTGGCGCTGAATCGCTGCAAGCGGCATCCTTTCGCTCGATGCTGCATTGCACAATAATAAGCCGCCCCGTCATTCTGGAGTCGGGCATGTCCGATATCGCTCTCTCACCGCCGCCCGTCTCGCGGCGCGATTACGTGCTGATCCTGTTTGCGCTGGCAATGGGCGGCTTTGCGATCGGCATCAGCGAATTCTCGACCATGGGGTTGATGACGCAGATCGCGCAGGGGCTGCAGATCAGCGAGCCGCAGGTCGGTCACATCATCAGTGCCTATGCGTTAGGTGTGGTGGTCGGGGCACCGTTGCTGGCGATTCTTGGCGCGCGCTGGCCACGGCGCACCTTGTTGCTGCTGTTGATGGTGTTTTACGCGTTGGGCAACCTGGCCAGTGCGTTGGCGCCGAGCTATCACACGATGTTGCTGTGCCGCTTTATCGCCGGTTTGCCGCATGGCGCTTACTTCGGCGTGGCCTCGTTGGTGGCCGCATCGATCAGTCCGCCCCATCAACGCGCCACCGCGGTGGGCCGCGTGTTGATGGGCCTGAGCATCGCCTTGCTGGTGGGCAATCCGCTGGCGACCTGGCTGGGCCAGATCGTGAGCTGGCGGTGGGCGTACGCGGCGGTGTCGGTGCTTGCGCTGTGCACGGTTGCCGCAGTGGCAGCGCGCTTGCCACCCGCGCCGGACGAGCCACGTCAACAGCCGTTGCGCGAGCTGCGCGCGTTCAATCAGCCGCAGGTGTGGCTGGCATTGGCAATCGGCGCGGTGGGTTTTTCCGGCATGTTCTGCGTCTTCAGTTATCTGGCGCCGACTTTGACTGCCGTCACCGGCGTGGAGCCGGCGCGGATTCCGTTGGCCATGGTGGCGTTCGGTGTTGGCGGCGTGCTCGGCAGCATCCTGGGCGGCTGGTTGTTCGACCGCATGCAGTTCCGCGCGGTGCCGGTGCTGTTGGTGTGGTCGGTGGTGGTGATGCTGACGTTTCCGTTGGCCGCGCAATCGGGCCTGTGGGTGTTCGTCTCCATCGTGGCCGTCGGCACCATGGGCGCATTGGCCCCCGCATTGCAGACGCGTTTGATGGATGTGGCAGCCGAAGCGCAGACCCTGGCGGCAGCATCCAACCATGCGGCGTTCAATACCGCCAATGCCTTGGGCCCATGGCTGGGGGGCATGGCGATCACCGCAGGCTGGGGCTGGACGTCCACCGGGTATGTGGGTGCGGCAACCGCGCTGGGCGGTTTGTTGGTGTACGCGCTGGCGGTGTGGCAGGAGCGTCGGCAACGTGTGTTGGTGGCGAGCTGATCTGCATTGCCGCGTTCGGTAGCTCGTTTTTCTGGAGCTTCAACGGCAATCGGTAACGCGATGCAGCACAACGCGCAGCGTATCCACAGCCAACTCACGGCATCGCACCGAGACTGCAGACTTGAACACAAGCGGACCGAACAGCGCCATGACCGAGTTCACTCCACCGCCGTGGAAGCGCCCCAATCCCAAGCGTAAATCTGCCTCCACGCCACTAAGCGATGCGCAGAAAGCCGCGGCCAAACAACGTGCGGAAGAAGCCGGGCGGCCGTATCCCAATCTGGTCGACAACATGTGGGCAAGCCGGCAACCCAAGTGAGTTTTGACTTTGCGTTGGCATGGATGAATCGCTATTCATTGCCTGCATGACCGCGTGAGGAAGCGGCCCACATAACTCACATGCGGATTATGCGCGCAACGCCACTATGGGGCCGTACACACCAACACTGCAGCGCAATCAACGCATCGATTGCCTCATCCCAAAGCCGGCGCGACCGCATCTGCTAGACGACGCAGCGCTGGCCCACCGCAACAAGGAGCGACACATGAGCATTCAGAGCAAGACCGAGCATAGCCTCAACGACCTCATTGCCATTTCCCGCGACGGCAAGGACTTCTACGATGAAGCCGCAGCCAAGGTCGACGATGCAGAACTTGCGACGCTGTTCCGCCGCATCGCTGGCGTCAAGTCCGACATCGTCAGCAATCTGAGCACTGTTGTCGCAGCCGCCGGCGGCGAGCCGAAGACCAGCGGCACGCTGGTCGGCAGCATGCAGCAGTTCTACGGCAAGGTCCGTGCAACGCTGGGCGACACCAAGTATGGCTACGTGGCCGAGCTGGAAGAGTCCGAAGACCGTCTGTTGAAGGCCTTCGATGAAACCATCGCCGACCAGGATACTCCGGCCGCTGCACGCGACGCCGCACTGCGCCTGCTGCCGGAAGTGCGTGCATGTCATGACGTGATGCGTAACCGCAAGCACGCGATGAAAAGCGCCGCATAAGTTGCGTGCGTGACCGCAGCGCATCCAGGTGATGCAGCTCGCGGAGTAAACCGATAAAGGCGGAAACGGGTAGCGCAAGCTGCCCGTTTCTTTTTGTGTGGCGGATGCAGACGCACATGCAGATACGGCGCACGCGTTCTGTTCCACGCAACCGTGCGCGTTCCACGTTGCCAGCCATGTTTTTGTGTGTGTCGGACACCCGCCCGGTCTGCTAGTATCCGCCGCCCTTCCTCCGGCAGGCCCGCATGCGCGGTCGTGGACTTACCCCATGAAACAGCAGTTTCTGTACCTGTCATCGGCCGAGGCGCAGTTGTCGCTGGGCCTGGGGGAAGAGAAGACCACCGAGCGTCTGTTTTTTGCGGTGATGGCCGATGCGCGCACTGCCGAGCATGCGGCAACCATCGCCGAAGGGTTGCTTGGTAATGGTCAGGTCGATGGCAAGCCGCTTGCGCGCGAGCGGCTGCATGTGACCTTGCATCATCTGGGCGATTACGCAGGCGGTTTGCCGCCGTCGTTGGTGAGCCGTGCGAGCCAGGCGGCCGAGCGCGTGATGCTGGATGCATTCGACGTGGTGTTCGATCGGGTTGGTACCTTCGGTGGACGGCGTTCGCAGTTGCCGTGCGTGTTGCGCGGCGAAGAGCAAGTGCGCGGCTTGTATGAATTGCAAGGCGCACTGGGTCGGCAACTGGCGCATGTGGGCATTGCCGGCGATGCGCAGTACACGCCGCATATGACGCTGCTGTATTGCAATCAGGCGTTGCCGCAACGGCGCTGCGATACGCTCGCCTGGACGGTGCGCGAGTTCGCGCTGATGCGCAGCTTTCTCGGCCAATCGCGTTACCAGATCGAAGGCCGCTGGTCGCTGCGCTGATGTGCAGGCGGGCGCGCACGCGGTAGCCTGCGTGCATGGACGTCACCACACCACTGCCATTGCAGGCCGAGCACCTGGCCGCGCTCGAACAGGCCTATGCCACGCCACCGCGCGCCTACCATCACTTCGGCCATGTGCGCGCGCTGCTGCAGCATTACGCCGAGGTCGCCGCCGGGCCGGGCTGGCAGCAGCCGGCCGAGGTCTGGCTGGCGGTGTTGTTTCACGATGCGGTGTATCAGCCAGGACGCAGCGACAACGAGGCGGAATCTGCCAACTGGGCGGCGCAGTGCATTCCGCGCTGGTGGCCGCAGGCGCAGGTGGATGTGGAGCGTGTGCAAAGCCTGATTCTGCTGACTGCACGTCACGGGCAACTGCAGCCGCAGGACGTGGACGCCGAAGCGGCGTTGTTTCTGGATTGCGATATGGCGATTCTGGCCGCACCGGCAGCGGTGTTCGATGCGTACGACCGTGCCATTGCCGCCGAATACCGCGGACATGTGCCAAGCGTGCTGTTCCGGCTCAACCGCCGGCGTTTTCTGGCCGGCCTGCTCAAGCGCCCGCGCATCTTCTTGAGCGATGACTTCCATGCGCGCTGTGATGCGGCTGCGCGGGCCAATCTGCGCCGGCGGCTGGGTCGCTGATCCGCCTGGATGATCCTGGCGGTTCATCCAGGCGCAGCAATAGCGCACGCTACAATGGCGCATGCACGACAGCGCCGTTTCCGCCACCGATCCACGCCCGCACCCTCCCGAGCCGCCTGCGCCCAACGAGTGCTGCGAAAGCGGTTGTCCGTTGTGCGTGCATGATCTGTACGCCGAGGAACTGGCGCGCTACCGGCAGGCGCTGGCAGCCTGGGAAGCGCGTCAGCAAGCGGGTGCGCCGTAAGCGAAGCGTCGCGCTTCGCGCTGCAGCCTGGAACGATTATCTTTGAACCACTTTTCCCGATGGTGCGACATGCGACGACTTGAGATGTGGAGCGCGCTCTGCGGCGCGGCGGTGTTGGCGCTATCGGGCGCGGTCGCCGCACAGGCACCGCAACCGGTAAGCCATGGCCGTTTCGAACAGGTGCCGGTGCTGATGCCCAAGGGCGAGCCGCAGCGTGTGGTGATCTGGCTGAGCGGTGCCGGCAATGCCGCCAAGCGCCAGGCGCAGGCAGAAAGCTTGCGTGCCGATGGCGCGATGGTGGCGATGGTGGACACCGCGCATCTGTACGCGGTGCTGCGCAAGGCCGGCGGTACCTGCGCGTTCTCGGTGGGCGATGTGGAGAACTTTTCCCGCTATCTGCAGGCCTTCTATCACATCCCCACCTACCGTCTGCCATTGCTGGTCGGCGACGGCGATGGAGCGGCACTGGCTTATGCGATCGGTGCACAAGCCAAGCCGCATGTGCTGGCCGGCGTGCTCACCGATGGGTTGTGCCCGGCGGCGGTCTCCGACCAGGCGATCTGCCAGCCGGGGGTTCGTCCGGGCAGCAACGCGCTGCTCCCGGTGCCGCTGCAGATTCCCTGGGTGCTGGCCGGCAGCCAGGACAAGCGTTGCCCGGCCGCGACCGAGAACGCCTTCCTCAAGCAGGTGCCGCAGGCGCGCACGTTCACGCGTTCCGCGCAGGGCGATATTCTGCCGGGTCTGCGCGCTGCCGCTCTCTCGTTGGGCGAGCAAAAGGGCGTGGCCCTGCCGCCGCCGCCGGGCGGTCTGGCCGATTTGCCAGTGGTGGAAGTGCCGGCCAAACCCGACGGCGACAGCGACGACGACACCTTTGTGATCTTCGTCTCCGGTGATGGTGGCTGGGCGGGTCTGGACGAAGAAGTAGCCGACGCGCTGGCCGCGCAGGGCATTCCGGTGGTCGGCCTGGATTCGCTGCGTTACTTCTGGACCGAACGCACGCCGCAAGGCTTCGCGACCGATCTGGACCGCATCGCGCGCTTCTATGCGCAGCGTTGGCAGCGTCAGCGGGTGGTACTGATCGGCTTTTCGCAAGGCGCGGACGTGTTGCCCGCAGCGATCAACAAGCTACCGGCGCAGACCAGGCAGAACATCCGCATGACGGCGCTGTTGTCGGTGGGCAAGCTGGCCGACTACGAGTTCCATGTCAGCAACTGGCTGGGTTCGGACGACGATGGCCTGCCGATCGCACCAGAAGTGCAGCGCCTGCCGGCCGGCACCACGGTGTGCATCTACGGCCAGGACGATGAGGACGCGCTTTGCCCGAGCCTGCCGGCGCAGGCGGCCAAACGGGTTGCGCTGCCGGGCGATCATCACTTCAAGGGCGATTACGCCACCTTGGCCAAGGTGATCATGGAGCAGTTGCACGGGCTGTCGAAGCCGTGAGCGAGCGGTGCATCTTTCCATTCGCAGCTTTTCCTTCAGCCGCCGACAATATCCCAAGGTGCTTGCGCGCGTGCCGGCATGGGACCTTACGCGGCATGGATGCCGCGTAAGAGCCTACACGGACGTACTTGCGGCGTGTCCCATGCCGGTACGCGTGCAAGCGCCCGCAGCAAACCGAAGCATTCCCACGAAACCAGCTGACTTCGTCTGCTTGCTCGGCTTGCGCGCGGTGCCGCATCCAATGTCGGGACATGCCGCAAGTACGTCCATGTAGGCTCGGTGGCGGCATCCATGCCGCCACACGGTCCCGCCCCTGGACGCGGCACCACGCTGCCACTTTTCGCGCTTGCTGATCGGCAAGCAATGACTTTGTGTATGCGTAATGCCTGCAGATTCCGTTGTCGATAGTCGACGCAGCCTTTTGTCTATCGCTTTGTCATGATTTCGCCAGCGAAGGCCACGCTTCAATGCATGATCAATCAACCAAGCAACGCTGTTCCTTCAGCTACCGACGCCAACCGAAGGTGCTTGCGCGCGTGCCGGCATGGGACCTTACGCGGCATGGATGCCGCGTAAGAGCCTACACGGACGTACTTGCGGCGTGTCCCATGCCGGCACGCGCGCAAGCGCCCCTCAGTAAACCAAAGCATTTCGCACAAAGGCGCAGGCATCACGCGACCTTATTCCTGCCGGCCAGGATCCACCGAGATCAAGCGGGTCACATCCAGTAACGCCGCAGGTAAGTGCATGCCGCCCGGCGCGACCAGATAGCGCGGGCGCCAGGTCGGCGCGAACTTCGACTTGAAGCGGCGCAGGCCGCTGAACCCGTAGAAGCGTTCACCGTGCCGCGCGACCAGGCTGGCGAAGCGGTTCCAGCGGCCGGCCAGGCGATGCTCGGCCATGCCCGACAGTGGCGCCATGCCCAGCGAGAAGCGCGTGTAGCCATTGGCCTGGCCCCACAGGAACAGCTCGATAAACAGGAAGTCCATGGTGCCCTTGGGCGCCTGCGCACTGTGGCGCATCAGATCCACCGACAGCTCGCCGCCGGCCGGCGCCCACCACACGTTGGCGAAGGCCATGATCTGTCCTTCCGCCTCGGCCACCGCCACCGGAAACCGGCGCAGGTACTCCGCATCGAAGCTGCCCAGCGAAAAGCCTTTCTCTTCGCCGGCTTTTTCTTCCAGCCACTGCTCGGAGACCTCGGCCAGCTGCGGCAGCACCGCCTCCACTTGCTCGGGCTGCAGCATGCGGAAGGTCAGGCCGCCGCGTTTGCCGCGGTTCCAGGCCTGGCGCAGGTCGGCGCGGTCGCGGCCTTCCAGGGTGAAGCCTTCCAGCGGCACGATCGCCTCTTCGCCCAGCTTGACCAGGGTCAGCCCCATGTCGAGGTAGGTCTGCCAGTATTTTTCGCCGACCTGGTAGAACACCGGGCGCAGACCCATATGGTCAGCCTCTTCGCGGAAGCGCCAGATCAGCGCCCGCGCGACCTCCGGCGGGCCGACCGGATCGCCCATCGAGATCAGCGAGCCGCCGTAGCGCTGCATCATCACAAACCCACGCCCCTGCTCATCGAGCAAAAACGCCTTGTCGCCGGTCAACGCCAGGCAGGCCTGGGTGTCGGTGCTGATGGCCAGAATCGGTGCCAGCGTCTGCAGGGTCTGCGCATCGGCGGCCGGCATCGGGCGGCGCCCGCCACGCAGCAGACGCGCCATGCCGAACACGATCACGCCCACGCACAGGATCAGCGCCGCGCGCAACGCACGCGGCGCATTGGCCGAGGTGGCGAACTGCCACCACAGGTCATTGCTGTATTCGACATGGCTGTAGACGAAGAACAGCAGCCAGAACGTGGCCACCAGCACCAGGCCCAGATTGCTCAGCCAGCGCCACGACCAGGCTTCGTCCAGCAGCGCGCCCTGGCGATAGAACTCGCGGCGTGCCGCCCACAGCGCAACCGCCGCCAATGCGGCCGACAGCGACACCGAAATATGGCTGCCGCGTAGCAGCGACAGCGGCGGCAACAGCACGCACACACCCAGCGCCAGCGCCCAGGCCGCATGGCTGCGGCGTTGCAGGCCCTGGCCGATCAGCAACAACAACATGCCGCCCAGGCTGACCAGCAGATGCGAGGTTTCGATCAGCGGCAGCGGCGCCACTTCCTGACGCGCGCGTGGGGTGGGCAAGGTGCCGTCGATCATCAGCGCCGCGCCCACCGCAAACACCGCCAAGGCCAGAATCTGCGGCAGCCACGGGCGAAATGCCTTCCATACCGTGCGTGCGGTGCTCGCACTGGCACGCACTGGCGCACCCAGGCCCGAAGCCGCCGCCATTGCCACCGAAATCAGCAATGGCACGATGTAGTAGGTGACCCGGTAGGCCAGCGCCGCGGCCAGCACTGCGGCGGGAGTGACATGCGGCAGCAGCTTGAGCAGGCTCCACTCGAACACGCCCAGCCCGGCCGGCACGGTGGAGATCAGGCCGGCGACCACCGCCACCAGCCAGATGCCGATAAAGCCGAAATAGCCGGTGCCCGGATCCGGCGGCAGCAGCACGTAGAACGCGGCCGCAGCCAGGCCCAGTTCGACCACGCTCAGCGCGGTCACGCCGAGCACCGTGGTGCGATCGGGCAGCCAGAAGCGATGGCTGCGGATGCCGAATTCGCGGCCCTGTCTGCCGACCAATACCAGCATCCCCACATAGCCGACCAGCAAGGCGATGCCGGCAATGCGGATGCCTTCGGCAGCGATCGGCAGGGCGCGTGCGGCCGCTTCCGGTTCCAGCATCAAGGCCAGGCCAAGCAGCACCCAGGCGCCGAAGATGAAGCCCAGCGTGCTCATCAGCACCACCTGGCCGATCTCGGCCAGGGTCAGCCCCACGCTGCCATAACCGCGCAAGCGCACCGCGCCGCCGGTCAGTGCAGCAAAGCCCAATGTCTGCCCGACCGCGTGCGCCATGAACGCGGTGATGCCCACCCGCGCCGGATGCAAGCGCTTGCCGGTGCGCTTGAGCCCCACCCAGTCAAAGCCCACCAGGCAGGCGTAGCTGCTCAAGCCCAGCAGCAGGGTGAGCGCGATCTGGCCGACCCCCAGTTCACGGAACGCCTGGCGGATCTGCCGATAGCCGTGGTCAGTGAACTGAGAGGACAGCGCGTGCAGCGCCATCGCCAGGATCGCCAGGCTGATGATCACCGGCAGGGCGCGACGCCAACCGCTGGCGGGCGTTTCGGAAGACACGGGGGTATCCGTCATGAGGGCAACGGGATCTGCTTGAGGGAAAGAGGGTGCATGCACGGAATGTGCCGCGCGCGGAGGGTCTGCATGGGCCGGTCGATTGAAGTGCGTGCAGCGTGATCGCGTCAATGCAGAAATGAAGTGAACGCTAAGGTTCGGCCATACCGATATTTGTCCGCGCATGGCGGCCGCGCGCATCATAGGGCAAAGCCACGCGTACGTGCCGTCGGGGAGCCGGATGGATCAGATGACAGTTGCAGGGGAGACAGGCTGTTGATGGGGAATGCATGCGATCACCGCGCTGCTGCGCAAACCCGGCGGCCATGTCCGCCACGCTGGAGCGGTTACGCCGGTGCGATCACCGCAGCGACGGGCGTGGCCTTCATCGCTCTGGTGGTGTTGCTGCAATGGCTGCGCGGCGATCTGGACTGGATCGATGCACAACTGAGTGCCTACCTGCACGGCGCTTACGGCTTGCTGCTGCGCACCGCCTATTGCCTGCTGGCCGCAGCCATGGCGTGGCTGGCGCTGGGCCTGTACGCGGCGCTGGCGCCGGTCGCATGCAGTCGCACGGTGGTGGGCTTGTTCTGCATGGCGGCAGTAGGCCTGAGCGCGGTGGCGATCGGCGACAGCTGGATGCCGGTGCTCGCCCCCGACGCGGCGACGATGGTGCATCTGTTGTCGGCGAATACCGCATTTCTGTGCGTAATTGCAGCGATATTGCTGCAATCCTGGTATTTCCGTCGTGATCGTTGGTGGCGCCAGCATTTCGTACCGGCATTCGGTCTGGGCTTGGTGGCATTTGCGCTGTTGTTGTTCCACGTCAGCGTGACCAGCGCGCCGCCGGGTATCAGCCAGAAGAGTGCCATCGTGGCGATCGTGTCCTGGATGGTGCTGGTTGGGCGGTGGTTGGCGTGCGACGTACGTGCGCAGGCTGCATGTTTGCCGCATTCGCGGGACAATGCCCGGGTCAATCAACCGTAGGAAGTCTGAAATGGTGCAGCGATTCGATACAGGTCCGCGGATGTCCGAAATGGCCGTGCATGGCGGCGTGTGCTATCTGGCCGGCCAGATTGCCGAGGACACCAGCGAAGACATCACCGGGCAGACCCGCCAGGTGCTGGGCGAAATCGACAAATTGCTGGCGCAGGCGGCCAGCGACAAGACCAAGATCCTGCGTGCGGAAATCTTCCTGGCCGACATCGCCGATTTCGACGGCATGAACAAGGCCTGGGACGAGTGGGTGCCGCATGGCTTTACGCCCGCACGTGCCACTGTCGAAGCCAAACTGGCGCGGCCGGAGTGGAAGGTGGAAATCGTGATCACCGCTGCGGCGGGCTGATCGCCTGGCGGCGCGCGGATCGCCGAGCGATCGCGCGCTGCGATCCTATGATCTGCAACATTGCAGCTGCCTCAGCAGCCAGTTGCGAAAACCTGCTTGCGTGCCGAGCTGGCATTGCCAGCCAACGCGCTGATCTGCGTGCCAGCGTTGTTGAAGAGCCGAATTGAAGCCGACACATCGTGGCCATCAGCTGGCCGCGATGTCGTTTTGGTCCGCGCTGCTGCGTCGATCAGCTTTGCTTCGATCAACGTTTGACGAAGCGATAGTGCGCCACGCCCCATTCGCGGCCCTGGTCGTAACCGAACAGCTCCGCACAGGCCAGCCAGAACATCCGCCAGCGCTGCCACCAGCGCTGCGCATCCTCGCCGTAGGTCTGCTTCAGCAGCGGCATGATCTGCTCGCGGTGGCGGTCCTGATTCTCCAGCCAGGCATTGGCGGTTTTTTCGTAATGCTCGCCCGACAGCACCCAACGCTGTTCGATCACGACATCCTGCTGGAAATGCAGCAAGGTATCGGTGGCCGGCATCAGCCCGCCGGTGAAAAAGTGCCGCCCCATCCAGTTATCTTCGCCGGCCACTTCGAACGGGTAGGCCAGATCGCGATGACAGAAGACATGCACGAACAGCTTGCCGCCCGGCGCCAGCCAGCTGCCGACGCGCGCCAGCAGCTCGCGGTAATTGCGCATGTGCTCGAACATTTCCACCGACACCACACGGTCGAAATTGCCCGGCGGCAGCGCCAGCGCATTGACGTCGGCAGTGATCACCTGCACGTTGCTCAAGCCGCGCACGCGACACTGTTCCAGAATATGCGCGCGCTGCGGGCGTGAGTTGGACACCGCGGTGATGGTGGCGCCGGGATAGCGTTCGGCCATCCACAGGGTCAGCGAGCCCCAGCCGCAGCCCAGTTCCAGAATGCGCTGGCCGTCGGCCAGCTCGGCACGCTCGCCGTACAGCGCCAGCATGCGTTCTTCGGCGGCATCCAGATCCGGCGTGGTCGCGTCCCAATAGCAGCTGCTGTATTTGAGCCGGCGCCCCAGGCACAGGGTGAAGAACTGCGGTGGCAACTCGTAGTGCTGGCGATTGGCGGCATCGGTTTCGATCGCGATCGCGCTGGCACGTAGGCTGTCGATAAACGCGCGTTGACGTTCGCCGCTGGCATCGGCGCCGTCGCCGCGCTCATCGCGCAAGCGCTGCGCGCACAGTCGGCGAATGCCGTAGCGCAGCGCGGCATCGGGCAGCAGGCCGGATTCGGCCAGCCGGGTAACGAAGGATTCTTCGGGCAGCGAGGAGGGCGGGATGGTAACGGTGGACATACGACTCTCCAGGCGACTCAGGACGAAGGGGGGAACGGAAAAAATGCGCTGGTGCTGCGTTGGTACTGCGCATAGTCCTCACCACGCGAGCGCAGCGCCTGCTGCTCGGTGTAGGGAATGCCGGTGAAGCGATACAGAAACACGAACATCACCACCGGCCCAAGCGCGCACAGCGCGACCGGCCACGGCCCGGCACCGACAGCCAGCGCCAGATAGGCAAACCAATGCACGAACTCGAAGAAATAATTGGGATGGCGCGAATACCGCCACAGCCCGCTGCGGCAGGTGACGCCGCGATTGGCCGGATTGGCCTTGTGCGCAGACAGTTGCCGGTCCGCCAGCGCTTCGCCGCCGACCGCGATCAACCACACGGCAATTGCCAGGCTGCTCCACACGCTCCAGGCCGGATGCGGGTTGCTGGCAGCGGCCAGAAACGGCACCGAAAACAGCACCACCACCACCGCTTGCGCCAGGAAAAAGCCCAGGAATTTGCGCTGGTCGCCATTCCAGTGTTCGCGCAGTGCGCGATAGCGGCCATCTTCGTGCGGGTCGCCGAACACGCGCACGCCCAGATGCAGCGCCAGGCGCGCGCCCCACACGCCGCCGAGCACGGCCACCAGCACGCGCGGTAGCAGCGCGCCATCGGACATCCACGCGCAATACGGCGCAGCGACGGCCAGGCACGCGGCCCACAGCACATCCACCGGGCCGGCATTGCCGCTGCGGCGTTGCCACAGCCAGCCGATCACCATCACCACGCTCGCAAACACGCCTACATGCAGCAGTGGCCAGACAGTCATTGCAGTTCTCCAGTGATGTGCTCAGGCGATGGTCGCGCCAGGCGGCGTGCATACAGCGACAACACGCCGCAGGCCACGCCCCAGCCGATGCCGACCGCAACCACTGCGTGCAGCTGTGGCGGCTGAAATTCCACCGCCTGCCAGCTGCGCTGCGCCAACCAATACGAGAACGGCCCGAAGATGGCGCCCAGCAGTACCGCCAGCCATGGACGTTGCATCACCGTGGCCAAGGAATGATTGAGAGTGAGCGCAAAGCCCAGCCACAACGCCAGAATCCACGGCGGTGCCAACGGCGTGCCTGGCCACGGTGCGGCGTAACGCACCCAACCGCCTGCAGCCAGCGTGGTGTCCAGCAGCAGGCCCAGCGACAACGCGGCGATCAACAATTGCAGATCGCCCGGCGCGCGCCGCGACGGCCACAGCTGATACAGCGCAAATAGCGCCAACACCAGCAGTGTCGGCCAGATGCGCGCCTGCGCGGCGGCGCTGACCGCCACCAACCATAGCACCTGCAAACCGAGATAGTTGCCGAGCTGCTTCATGCGTCGGCAGGCAGGCCAGGCACGAACTGCGGCGGACGCGCGCCCGGCTTGCTCAGCCACAGATGCACATCGCCGATCGAGCGCTCCAGAAAACCGGCTTCGCAATAGGCCAGATAGAACTCCCACATGCGGATGAAGCGCTCGTCGTAGCCCAGCGCGCGCACCTGCGGCAGCTGCGCCATGAAGCGCTGCCGCCACGCACGCAGCGTCAACGCATAGCTCGGCCCGATGTCTTCGAGATTGAACAGGCGCAGATCGCTGGCGCGCGCGATGGCACCGGTCATCGCCGCCACCGAGGGAATGAAGCTGCCGGGGAAGATATGCCGCTTGATGAAGTCCACCGAGTGCAATGCCTGCGCATAGCGATGGTCTTCGATGGTGATGGCCTGGATCAGCGCCTCGCCATCGTCGGCGAGCAGGCTGCCGACCTTGGCGAAATAGGTGTCCAGATACTGATGGCCGATCGCCTCGATCATCTCGATCGACACCACCCGGTCGTAGCGGCCGTCCAGATCGCGATAGTCGCGCAGCAACACCGTCACACGATCGCTCAAACCGGCTGCAGCGATGCGTTGGGTTGCCAGATCGAACTGTTCGCGCGAGATGGTGGTGGTGGTGACGCGGCAGCCATGCTCGCGTGCGGCATGCAGTGCAAAGCCACCCCAGCCGGTGCCGATTTCCACCACATGGTGCTGCGGGCCGAGCCGCAGTTTCTGGCAGATGCGTTCGAGTTTGCGCGTGGCGGCGCGCTCCAGCGCCGCTTCGCCTTGCGCCTCTTCGCCATCGACGAAGATCGCAGACGAATACATCAGGTTCTCATCGAGAAACAGGCTGAATAACGGATTGCCCAGATCGTAATGCGCCGCGATATTGCGCCGGCTGCCGCTGCGGGTATTGCGCGCAAAGGTGTGCAGGCTGCGCATCGCCCAGCCACCCAAACGTGCGGTGCCGGTTTCCATCGCATCCAGGCGGTCGCGATTGCGCAACAGCAGGCGCATCAGGCCGACCAGGTCGTCGCACTGCCATTGCCCATCCATGTACGACTCGCCGGCACCGACGCTGCCATTGAGCGCGGCCTGCCGATAGAAGCCCGGATCGGTGACGCGCAATTGCAGTTGCAAGGCATCCGCGCCGCTGGCGTTGCCGAGGGTGGTGATGCCATCGGCCTCGTGCAGCTGCAATTGCCCATCGCGCAGGTCGCCGAGTGTTGCCAGCAGGCGCTTGCGCAACAGGCGATCCGTCCAGGAAGCCGCGCGCGGGGCAGTGGTGTCGGGCAGGGACGTGGCGTTCATCGGCGTTCTCGCACAGGCGGATGGGGGGTGTCGTGCACAGGGTTGCCGCGCAGCCACAGGCGCAAGGCCTGCCAGTGGATGGCGACCACCACCTGCACGGTCATCAAGGGATAAGCCAACAGCGTGCGCGCCAGGGTGCGCGCGGTCAGCGGCTGGCGCTGCAGCACCAGGGTGGCGTCGAAACGGCGGGCGCCGCTGTCGTTGCCTGCCGCGTCGGCATCGGGAGCATCCAGCACATCCATATGTACGCGCAATTGCGCGTCCGGCACGCTGAAACGCCAGTCGTACTGGTGCTGCATGCCCATGAAGGGCGAGACGTGGAAGCGCTTGTCGAAACGCCAGGCATGCACGTCGCGATGCGTGCGCGCCTGCGCGACCGGCAGCACGTAGGTGTGGCGCTGCTGCCAGGGCGTGTTGGTGATCTCGGCAACGATCCAGCGCAGGCCGTCGTGACGATCGAAGCAGTAGTAGAAGCTGACCGGATTGAACACATGGCCGAAGTAGCGCAGATGCGTGAGCAGGCGGATCGCGCCGTCGGGGCGCTCGCCGGTGTGGGTCTGCACGCAATCGCGCACTGCTTCATCCAGTGGAATAGTTGGGTCGCCGAGATAATCGCTGCGACGGAACTGCGCCAGGTTGGCGCGCCCCACCGACCACAGCCAACGCTGTGCAAACACCCGATCCAGTTCGGACAGATCCAGATACATCAAAAACAGCTTGTAGCGAAAATCCAGCGGTTTTGGCGCAAACCGGCGATGCCGCACCCAACCGGTATAGATCGCGCTGCGCAACGGGGCTGCCACGCTGCCGGCGCCGCTGCCCTCGGTCGGGGGCAACGGCACCGCATCGTTGCTGGCTTCGCGCAGCAGCTGCATCACCACGGCACTCCCAGGCCGTGCGCCACGTCCACACCGCTGCGCAGGCCGTCCTCGTGGAAGCCGAAGCCCCACGCCGCACCGGCAAACCAGGTGTGCTGGACGCCTTGGATATCGGCCTTGCGCGTCTGCGCAGCGAGTGCGGCTGCGTTCTGCACCGGATGGCGATAGCGCATGCGGCGCAGCACCTTGTCCGGGTCGATGTCGTGGTCGCGATTGAGGCTGACGATGAACGGCTGTGGCGCTTCGATCGACTGCAGCGCGTTCATCCAGTAACTCACCGTGCACGGCGCCTGCGGGTCGGCCGGCACATGCGCGTTCCATGCCGCCCAGGCGCGGCGATCACGCGGCAACACGCGCGCATCGGTATGCAGCACGGTGTCGTTGTTCTGGTAGCTGATGCCGCCCAGGATCTGTTGCTCGGCCGGTGTGGAGTCGCTAAGCAATGCCAATGCATCGTCGGCGTGACAAGCCAGGACCACGTCGTTGAAATGTTCTTCGCCGCGCAGCGAGCTGAGCACCACGCCATTGCCGACGCGCCGGATCGCATGCACCGGGGTGGACAGCCGCTCCAGCACCTGCCAGCGCCGCCGCAGCGCGCGCACATAGCTGTTGGATCCGCCACGCACCACCTGCCACTGCGGCCGCCCGCTGAGTTGCAGCATGTGGTGATTGGCCATGAAGCCGATCAGCTGGCCCATCGGAAATTCCAGGATGCGCTGCGAGGGCGATGACCACAGCGCCGAGGCCATCGGCACCAGATGCTGGTCGCGAAACGCCGCCGAGTAGCCATGCCGCTGCAGATACTCGCCCAGCGTGCTGAACTGCTCGTCGCTGTGCAGCACCGCCGGTGCCTGGCGATAGAAGCGGCGCAGGTCGGACAACATGCCCCAGAAGCGCGGGCTGAGCAGATTGCGGCGCTGGCAGAACAGCCCGCCCAGGCTGCCGGCGTTGTATTCGAGCCCGCTGCGCGCATCGTGCACGGAGAAGCTCATCGTGGTCGGCTGCGCGGCCACATCGAGCTCGGCGAACATGCGCGTGAGCAACGGATAGTGCTGCGGGTTGAACACGATGAAGCCGCTGTCCACCGCGTAGCGCTGGCCTTCCAGCTGGATGTCGTGCGTGTGCGTATGCCCGCCGAGATAATCGGCGGCCTCGAACAGAGTGACTTCATAGCGCCGCGACAACAGCCACGCCGCGCCCAGGCCGGCGATGCCACTGCCGACCACGGCAATCCTGCCCTCGCTCATCGGCGCACCCGCTCGGCGCGCTGCGTGAGCATCTTTGGCATCGGCTTGAGGTCCCACACCAGGCCCACCCACGACATCGCCGTGAGGCCGTACCAGGTCATGTCGTACTCCCACCAGCGCAGGCCCTGGCGCGCCGAGCCGGGGAAGAAGTGGTGATTGTTGTGCCAGCCTTCGCCAAAGGTGAGCAGCGCCAGCAGCCAGTTGTTGCGGCTGTCGTCGCGGGTATCGAAGCGCCGGCTACCGAAGCGATGCGCCAGCGAGTTGATGGTGAAGGTGGCGTGGAACAAGGCCACCGTGGAGATCACAAAGCCCCATACCAGCAACTGCGCGCCATTGGTCTCCAGCGCGGGCGCGGCGGTGGCCAGCCAGTCGCCGAGCAGGTACAGGCCCAGCGCCAGCACCACCGGCATCACGATGTCGAAGCGGTCCAGGAAGCGCAGCTCGGCAAAGCGGCGCAGATCCGGGATGACCTCCCAATCGGTGCGGAAATTACGCGGGGTCAGGAACCAGCCGGTATGGCTCCACCAGAAGCCGTGTTGTGCCGGCGAATGCGGGTCGCGGCCGGTGTCGGTATGCCGATGGTGGTTGCGATGATGCGCGGCCCACCATAGCGGCCCGCGTTGCACGCAGGTAGCGCCGATCGCGGCGAACACGAACTGCAACACGCGCGAGGTCTTGAAGGCGCGGTGCGAGAAATAGCGATGATAGAAACCGGTCAGCGCGAACATGCGCAGCGCATACAGCGCCACCGCCATGCCCACCGCAAACCAGGACGCGCCCACCCAGATCACCGACAGGCAGGCCAGGTGCAGGGCGATGAAGGGGATGGCGCGCAGCCAGTCGATGCGGTCTGCGCGCGCTTCGTCCAGCGGTTCGTCGGTCTGCGAATCCACCCAGCGGCGCAGGCTGCCGATACGCATTGCCAACCAGCCACGGGGATGTGGGCTGGTGGGCTGAGGCGTTGCAGCGTTGGGGTCGACTCCGGTACTCGGCACGCGTGGTTCTCCGTCGTTGGTCGTGACCCTTTACGAACGCTGCCGGCAAACAGATGCACCAGCGCGCATGATCGTCGCATGCGTGTGTAAGGTTCGTCTGATCACACTGATAATTCGCGCAATCGCGCACACAATTGACCCCACGCCGTATCGCTGGCGCGCATGAGGTCGTTCGTGAAACGAGCTTGCCTGCGAGAGCCTCGCAGGCAAGCTCACAGCCGGGTCAGGGCGCCATAGCCAGCGTGCTGATGCCGCCCTTGGCCACCACGGTGCCGGTGGGGATGCCACCCGGCGCACCGCCCAGTGGTTCCAGAGTGACGGCCAACAGAGCCTCGTTGCTGAGCATGGGCATCAGCTGATCGGGGATCTGCGCGCGGCGTGCGCGTTGATCGTCGAATGTGCCCATCGAATGCGGCTTGCCGTCTGCGGTGATCAACCACAGTTCGGGCACCTTGTCGGCGGTGGCGGTGCGATCCAGCGGCGTCACCGTGATGGTGTGCTTGTCAGCATCCATCAAGGCCACGTAGCCCGGCCGGCCGTCTTCGGTCGCCAGCGTGGCGGTCATCGCGATGCCGGTGGCAGGCGGGGTGACCGGGGTTGCTGGAGTCGTGACCGGCGGTGCCTGTACCACCGGGCCAGTGGCTGGCGGCTGCACCGGTGCGGGCGGCGTGTTCACGTTCAACAAGGCAAGCACGCACACCGCAGCAGTGGCCAGGCCACCGGCACTGGCCCAACGCCAGAAGCGCACGCTGTTCCAAAGTGGCGTGGCCGGTGTGGTGGTGGTCGGTGCTGCGGGCACTGCGCGCAATGGCGTATCGAAGCCCAGCGTCTGGCGGATGCGCGTCCAGAGTTGATCGGACGGGGTCACCGCCGCGATTTCGTCCAGCAGCGGCATCAGATGTTGCTGCCATTGCAGAACCGCCTGATCGAACTGGCTGTCGGTGGCGATGCGTTGTTCGGCCGCCAGGCGCTCGTCGGCGCTCAGCAGACCCAGCACGTATTCGCCGGCAAGCACGTCGCGCGGCGGTTCCTGGTCGATGGGGAATGGCGTGCTCATCGTTCCAGACATGCCTTGAGTTTGGCCAGGCCACGACGGATCCAGCTCTTGACCGTGCCGATCGGCGTGTCGGTGCGCGCCGCCAGTTCTTCGTAGGTGATGCCATCGAAGAAGGCGGTGCGGATCAATTCGCTGCGCGGCGGTTCGAGTTCGGCCAGGCAATGGTCGATGCGGTGACGCGTGCTGGCGCGCTCGGTGCGCTCCAGCGGTGAGGCATCGCTGGCACGCAGGTCGCCGGCATCGTCCAGGGTCACGTTGCGGCGCTGCGGTGCATTGGCGCGCAGATGGTCGATCGCCTTGTTGCGCGCAATCATCGCCAGCCACGTCAGCCCGCGTGCACGCGCCGGATCGAACTGCCCGGCCTTGTGCCAGATCAGCGTGAACACGTCCTGCAGCACTTCTTCGGCTTCGGCGCGTTGCGGAATCATGCGCAAGCACACCCCGAACAGCTTGGCCGAGGTCTGCCGATACAGCGCTTCGAAAGCATGCCGGTCGCCGCCCGCAGTTGCGGTGAGCAGGCGTCCGGTTTCATCGTCGTCGTGGCCAGGAATGGCACTCATGCGGTCGGGCGTTGAGTAAGGTGGCGCCGATCCTACCGGACTGGCTACAGCGTGTCTTTCACTTGTGCCGGAACCACAGCAGCACAGCGGCGAGCAGCAACAGGATTTCCACGCCTGCCAGCGCAACCGTCGGTGCAGAGACCGGCCACAGCCGCGAGAGCGCGACAGTGCGGAACAGTACGATCGGGACGTAGAAGGCGAGTGCCACCAGCAGCCCGGTGCGCGGTTGATCGATCCAGGCGAAGTAACCGAACAAAAACGCCATGCCCAACTGCAGGCCGCCGTAGATGACCAGGTATTCCGACTGCCCGGCCGGCGAAAGCTGGGTGTAACCGACCGCATTTGCGGTCTTGGCCGGTGAGAGCGTGCACCAGATCGCCAGGACGACATAGAGCACTGCGTTGATCCAGAGATAGGCCTTGGCCATGAGGATGTTCCTGCGTGGGGAATGGGTGCCCGGGCCGTTTTACGCAACGGCGCGTGGTCGAACGTGAAGATGGCGCGTGTCTGGTTCACGGGGCGCTGCAGCGCTTGGCCAGCGGCTGCTCGCGTGCCTGGCGCAACTCGTCTGCACTGGCCGCACGCGCAGCGGTGTCCGGGAAAACGATGCGCACGTGCGGATAGCGGCCGCGTTCGTCGCGCAGATTGCCGACGCCGCGGAATTCGAGCAGGCGCTTGTCGGCGATGGAATAGCGCACCTCCAGCGACGGCACCGCCGCGCCGTACCAGGCATCCAGGCTGAGCCGATAGCGACGCTGGCCGGCGCTGTCGCCGATCCGTTCGACCTTGAAGGCCAGCTGGCGCTGCAGACTGGGCAGCACGAAGTCGACGCGCTGCGTTGCGCTGGCGAGTGCGTCCCATTGGGTGCGCAGATAGGCATCGAAACCGGCATCGATCACGCGCGCGCCTTCGCTGGCGGGCAGCGCAGTGCGGCGTTCGGCCTTGCCGGGTTCCTGCTGAAACATCTCGCGCACGCCATCGCGTTGGCGCACGCCTTCGCGGTAGCCGTCGCGTCCATCGAGCAGGCTGAAGTTGGGCGAGGGGCCGCCGCCATCGACCAGTTTGCGCGCGAACGGGCGCCCGTCCGTGCAGCGATACAGCACCACCCGGCCGCCGTCGTCGAGCAGCCAGTGCGACTCGCGGTAACGCAGCGCGCCGCTGTCGCCATCGAAGGCATCGCCGTCCACACGGGTGACAGCTGCTGCGCTGAGCGGCGAACAGCCCAGCACCAGCAACAACAACGGCGGGATCGGCCGGCAGCGTGCGGCTAACGTGGCAAGGGCGGCGAATGGGCGCATCGGCGGATTCCTCGATGGGAGTAAACACCAATACGAGCGCGTCCGCAGCATGGATGCGCCGGATGCGTCAGGACGTTCCTGACGGAAGGTAGGAGTTGGAGGCCTTTTGCGAGCCGTCTAGCCGATTGTGCGCAGCTCGATGCAATCCACCGGGCAGGCTGGCAGGCAGAGCTCGCAGCCGGTGCACAGCGGCGCGATCACCGTGTGCATGTGTTTGGCGCCGCCGACGATGGCATCCACCGGGCAGGCCTGGATGCATTTGGTGCAGCCGATGCAGTCGGCCTCCACGATCCATGCCACTTGCGGCGGCGTGTGGGTACCGCGGGTGCGGTCGTACGGGCGTGCAGGAACCTGCAGTGCGTGCGCCAGCGCGCGGGCACCGGCGTCGCCACCGGGCGGGCAATGATCGACGTCGGCGTGCCCATCGGCCATCGCTTGCGCATACGGGCGACAGCCGTCGTAACCGCACTGGCCGCATTGGGTCTGCGGCAGCAGGCGGTCGAGGCGTTCGACCAGATCGGGCGTGGGGGCGGGCGTTGCAATGGGCATGTCAGTGCAACAGATTGCCGCGATACCAGCGCTGCTGCGCCAGTGCCAGCATCGGTGTGTCTTCGCGGCTATCGCCATAGGCATGCACGCACTCGTACTGCGACAGGTCGTAGCGCAGGCGGATCTGCGTGGCCTTGTGCGGGCCGAAATCGCCATTGGCGTAGCGCCCGCTCAACACGCCGGCGTGGTGTTCCAGCCGATTGCAGATCAACGACAGGTCATGCTGCGCACACCACGGCTGCAGATACAGATCCAGCGACGCCGACACCAGCACCACTTCATGCCCTTGTGCCTTGTGCCAGTCAATGCGCTGCATCACGTTCGTGCGCAACATGCCAGGCAGATCGTTGCGTGCGTACGCTGCCCCGTGCATGGTTATTTCCTCCAGCGAGCGAGCGCTGAAGACCAGGCGCGTGACGCGTGCGCGCAAGGCCTGCGCGGAGATCAACCCAACCCGATAGCCCAACACCCACGGACCCACCTGCCACTTCGCCGCCGCCAGCTGCGCCGGCGTTGCCACCTTGCGCAGGAAGCGCGCATAGGTGTCGCAGGTAGTGATGGTGTGATCGAAGTCGAACAGGGCGAGTTGCATGGGGCTGGGAGTGGGGATGGGAGGTGGGATTGGGGATTGGGGATTAGAGATTGGTTAAAGGCACGGTGTTTTTCCTTCTCGCACCGGGAGAAGGTGCCCCGCAGGGGCGGATGAGGGTACGGGCGAAGCCACGTGCAGTTGGAACGACACCAGGGCTTCGCACCGTACCCTCACCCCAACCCTCTCCCGCAGGAGAGGGGCTTAGCCTCTTCCTTCTCCCACCGGGAGAAGGTGCCCCGTAGGGGCGGATGAGGGTACGGGCGAAGCACTCGTGTCAGGTCTCCCTCAACAATCAGGTCTTGCTTTTACGATTCCCGATTCCCGATTCCCGATTCCCTAATCCCGCCTCACCGAACCGGCATCCCCGGCAGCGCGCCACCATCGGCATCCAGCAACGCCAACGCGCCGCCATCGAAGCCGGCCGACAAAATCATGCCTTCGCTGATGCCGAAGCGCATCTTGCGCGGTGCCAGGTTGGCGATGAACACCACGCTGCGGCCGACCAGCGTTTCGGGTTCGCCGTAGCTGGCGCGGATGCCGGAGAAGATCTGGCGCTTGCCCAGCTCGCCGGCGTCCAGTTCGAAGCGCAGCAGCTTGTCGGAGCCTTCCACGAACTCGCACACCAGCACCTTGCCGATACGCAGGTCGAGCTTGGCGAAATCGTCGATGCCAATAAGACCTGGATTCGAGACGGAGGCGGGGGGATTGGCCGGCGTAGCCGCTTTTGCATCGGTTTTGGTCACCTTTGCAGCGCTGACGGTGGCCGCAGCCGGTGCTGCGGGCGCAGAGAGAGTGTCTTTTGAAGCGTCGGTCATGGCGTCGATCAGTTTGGGGTCGATACGGGTGAACAGGGCGGTGTAGGGCTGGATCGTGTGTGCGGTCAGCGGGCGCGCGACGTCTTCCCAGCTGGTCATCGGTGCTGACAGGAAAGCCTCGGCCTCGGCGCAGGTGCGCGGCAGGATCGGCTTGAGTGCGGCGACCAGAATGCGGAACAGGTTCAAACCCTGCGTGCATACCGATTGCAGCTGCGCATCGGCACCTTCCTGCTTGGCGATTACCCATGGCTTGGTGTCGTCGATGTACTTGTTGGCCTCGTCGGCCAGCGCCATGGTCTGGCGGATCGCGCTGGCCGCATCGTTGCGCTCATAGGCCTCGCGGATCGGCGCCAACGCGGCGACGAAGCGCTCGTATTGCGCCAGGTCGGGCAGGGTGTCGGCCAGCTTGCCGTCGAAGCGCTTGCCGATGAAGCCGGCGCAGCGGCTGGCCAGGTTGACGAACTTGCCGACCAGATCGGAGTTCACCCGCGTGACGAAATCGCCCAGATTGAGATCCAGATCATCCACACCGCCAGAGGACTTGGCCGCGAAGTAGTAGCGCAGCGCTTCCGGCTCCAGGCCCACGTCCAGGAAGGTCCGCGCCATCACGAAAGTGCCGCGCGACTTGGACATCTTGGCGCCGTCTACCATCAGATAGCCGTTGACATGTAGATGGGTCGGCGCGCGATGGCCGGTGCCGTGCAGCACGGCCGGCCAGAACAGGCCGTGGAAATTGACGATGTCCTTGCCGATGAAGTGATGCAGCTCGGTCTGCGTGCCGGCGACCAGATGCGCGTCGAAGTCCTCGCCCATCTGCGCGCACAGCGTCTTGAAGCTGCACAGATAGCCGATCGGCGCGTCCAGCCACACGTAGAAATACTTGCCCGGCTGGCCGGGAATCTGGAAGCCGAAGTACGGCGCATCGCGCGAGATGTCCCACGCGCGCAGGCCGCCTTCGGTATCCAGCCATTCCTTGAGCTTGGCCTTGACGCCCGGCAGTGCGACATCGCCAGCCAGCCACTCACGCAAGAAACCGTCGAAATGGCCCACTTCGAAGAAGAAATGCTCCGAATCGCGCAGTTCGGGCGTGGCGCCGGAGATCACCGATTTGGGCTCCTTCAGCTCGGTCGGGGCATACGTGGCGCCACAGACCTCGCAGTTGTCGCCGTATTGGTCGGCGCTGCCGCAGTTGGGGCAGATGCCCTTGATGTAGCGATCCGGCAGGAACATGCCCTTGGCCGGGTCGTAAAACTGTGCCACCGAGCGACGGCTGATGTGACCGGCGGCCTCGAGCTTGGTGTAGAAGGCCTCGGTGAGCTCGCGATTGACCGGCGAATTGGTCGAATCGTAATGATCGAAGGTCACCCCGAACGCGGCGAAATCGCGCTCATGGCTGGCCTGGATGTTGGCGATGAAGGCTTCCGGTGTCACGCCGGCCTTTTCGGCGGCGAGCATGATCGGCGTGCCATGGGTGTCGTCGGCGCAGACGAACCAGGTCTTGTCGCCGCGCAAGCGGCGCGCGCGCACCCAGATGTCGGCCTGGATATAGCCGACCAGATGGCCAAGATGCAGCGGCCCGTTGGCGTAGGGCAGGGCGGTGGTGACGAGTGCGGTGCGGGTCATGGCAGGCGTAATGCGGGGGACGGGCGATTATCGCATTAGTCGTGAGCCGGGATTGGGGCTGGGAGATTGGGGATTCGTCAAAGCAGGATCAGGCCGCCTGCCTGTCCAGACGCGCGGCGTCAGCCATCGCTGCGGCACCAGCAGCCGATGATCCCGCCCAATAGAACAAGCCCCCAAAAATCGCCGACGCACAAAAAAGGCGCCCCGAAGGACGCCCGCTCTTGCGAATCCCCAATCCCCAATCCCCAATCCCCAATCCCCAATCCCGGCTATTCACGAATCCAGGTCTGAGTACGGCCCAGCGCCTCGATACCCACATAACCGCGCATCTGCAACTTCTTGCCGCCGTCGGTCAGGGTGACCTTGGCCTTGTAGGTCTTGCCCTTGGCCGGGTCGAGCACCGAGCCGCCGCTCCACACCGCGGTGCCGTCGGGCTTGAGGCCCCACAGGATGGTCATGCCCTTGATCGGCTTGCCTTTCTGGGCGCCATCGCATTTGTCGCAGAGCGGGTTCGGGCCCTTGTCCGATTGCAGGATGTCCACCACCTTGCCGCTCAGCGTGCCGTTGCCGGTTTGTTCGATCTGCACCACCGACTTGGGCTTGCCGGTCTCGTCGTCGATGGTCTTCCAGCGGCCTACCGGCGAGTCGGCGGCCTGGGCCAGCAGCGAGGCCGCAGCCAGCGGCAGGGCCAGCATCAGGGTCTTGAAGGTCTTGCGCATGTGTCCCCTCCCAGGGATTGCTGTGGCCGCCGTCGGCGGCCTGATCGCAATGTATACCGTGGAGTATGGTGGCGGAAAGACGCGCTGCGGCATGCGTTCATTCGGCTATTGCAGCGTCACCTGCTTGCGGTTGTCCGCCGGCACGCGGTCGATCAGCTTGTTGTCCGGGTCGAAGCCGGCTTCGGCAGGCAGGCCGTCGACCGTGACGGTAAAGCTCGGCGCGGCGCTGGTGATGTGTTGACGCTGCAGGTACAGCACCGGTGCTTGCGCGTCCTTGCCAGCGGCCTTCCCGTAGATCGCCACTTCGATCCAGTCGTCCAGCGGCACTGCATGCTCCTTGCCCTTGCCGTCGGCCTGCAACTTGGCCGCATGCGTCTGCACGGTGACCTCATAGCGCCCATAGGGGCGCTTGCGTGCCTGCGCGCTCACCACGCGGTTGTCGTAGAAGGTGATCTTTTCGAACAGGTCGGTGATCAGCCCTTGCTGGTCCGGGCGCGCCTCGGCCCGAATGGTCTGCAGCAGCTCGGCTGAGGTGGTGTAAGGCGGTTGTTCGAACGCCTTGGCGGCCAGGAAGCGCTGCAACGCGCGGTTGAGCGCCTGCTCGCCGATCTCTTCGCGCAGTCGGTAAAACGCCAGCGAACCCTTGCGGTAGTGGATGTATTGCTGGTCTTCCACGCGATACAGCGGCAATTCCTCGATGGTTTCGCCACCACGGCCTTCCAGATAGCGGTCCAGTTCGTACTT
The DNA here is from genome assembly GCF_056725225.1 of Xanthomonas sp. NCPPB 2933. Taxonomy (NCBI): domain Bacteria; kingdom Pseudomonadati; phylum Pseudomonadota; class Gammaproteobacteria; order Lysobacterales; family Lysobacteraceae; genus Xanthomonas; species Xanthomonas sp. NCPPB 2933. The sequence goes on along the minus strand of NZ_CM161518.1, from coordinate 3,732,583 downwards.
GAGAAAGCGACGCATGTGGGCGCGTCCGTACTCGCGTTCCATCACCATCAACGCCGAATACTGCGCCAGCGATTCCGACAGCATGGTGGCGCCCTGGACATTGGCACCGATCACCTGATGCGCCCACCATTGATGCGCCACTTCGTGGGCGGTGACATAGAACACGTAGTCGATATCGTTCTTGTCGCGCAGATCGGCAATGAAGCCGATCGACTCGGAGTAGGGAATGGTGTTGGCGAACGACTGCGCAAATCGCGCGTAGCCGGGGAACTCGATGATGCGCACCTGATGGTGCTGATACGGGCTGAAATTGGCTTCGTAATAGGCCAGCGATTTCTGCACGCTCTCGATCATGCGTTGCACGTTGTACGGGTGTTTGGGGTCGTAATAGATCTCGATCGGGATGTTCTTGTAACGCGCCTTGCGCACTTCCCAGCGTGCCGACAGGTAGGCGTAGAAGTTGAGCATCGGGCGGTCCATCACGTAGCGGAAGCAGCGCCTGCCATCGCGTTGGAATTCTTTCTGCAGATAGCCCGGTGCCAGGGCGATCTGATCCGGTGCGGTGCAGACGGTGTTGGCAAAACCGAGCCAGTCGGCATCGTTGCTGACGTAGCTGTTGGCACGCGCGGCCTGATCTTCCAGCTTGGGCATGCGCGTGGGTTCGCCCAGGCCGCGCTTGCGGCGGTCGTTGCGGTCGGTGATCTCGGTCTGCGTGTTGTAGCCGAACCAGGGCAGCAGGGTATTGTTGAAAAAGCTGCCGTTGTCGACCAATTCGGTTTGCGCCTGTTCGGCGGTGAGGCCGTGCGGATGCTGGTCCACGCGGAAGCGGAACACGCGCTCTTCGCCAGGTTGCAGCGGCTTTTGCAGGCGATAGATGCGGTAGCCGGCCGGGACGTCGTGCATGGTTAGGGTCTGCCCGCCTAGATCCACCTTCACCAGGCTGCGGTCGCCAGTGCGGCCTTGCATGCCGATGTGCACCTCGCTGATCGGCGCGGTGTGGGTGTTGCGCACTGTCCAGGTGGCATCGATGACGACCGATTGGGTTTCTGGATGCAGATCGACATGGTTGTCGATCGCGACGATGCGCGGCTGCGGCAGATCCTTGTACTTGCGGTAATCGCGCTCGTAGCGCGCCTGCAGGTCCAGCCGCTGTTCCGGCGACAGGAAGCTGTTGTAGATGTTGGTGTTCCAGTACAGCCAGCCGCCGACCGCCGCGAAGCCGAGCAGGGTGGCCGCCAATGCCGCACCGGTCGGGCTGCGCAGGCGCCGCAACGCCAGCCGCACACGCTGTCGCAACCCGTGGCCCACGCCGCGCGGCCAGAATGCCGAGGACAGCAACAGCAAGGCCAGCAGGAACACGCCCCAATAGCCCTGGAACCACAATTGCCCTGGCAAAAAGTGCCCGTAGCCGTTCATGTCCGAATATGGTGCGTTGGGCCAGCCACCGAAGGTGTAGAGGTTCTGGGTGTAGTCGAGCATCGACAGCACCGATTGCCCGATCAACACCAGCATCAGCAGCGCATAGCCGACGAACTTGTTGTTGCTCAGCACCTGCAGCGCCAAGGCCATGCCGCCCATCAGCACGTACAACACCGAGCCCAGTGCCAGGGTCTTGAGATATAGCAGCGGTTCGATGCTGGTGTAGCCACGGCCAAGCTGCAGCGCGATCGAGGTCAGCGCACCGGCGAGCTGGAAACTGGCGATCACCGCCAGCAAAGCGACGAATTTGCCAAGCAGCGGCACCCAATCCGGTACCGGCATCGCGTCGGTGATGCCGTCGATGCGGTTGCTGCGCTCCTTCCACACCAGCTCGCCGGCATAGAACAGCACCACGATGATCAGCAGAAAGCTGTAGCTGTTCTGCAGCGCCTCCAGCATCAACAAGGTCACCGGCAGCACGGCGGTGCCGTAATTGCGCGAATTGAACAAGGCGGTCGGAATGAAGTTGGCCAGGCCCAGCATCAGCAGCACCACGAACGGCGCACTGCGCAGCACGCCCAACGTGTCGAAGCGGATCTGCCGCAGCAGCTGCTTCCAGGCGGTGGCCACGCCGAAGCTCGGCGTGACCGTCAGGCGCGTGGTGGTGACGCGTGTGCTGGTGGGCGCCGTATCGGCAGGCGCAATCGCGCCAGCGCCACGGCGCCGACGCGTGCCGCTGCGCTCGGTGCGAAACAGCGCGAAGGTGGCGGCGAACAGCACACCGCTCATGCCCAACCACACCGCGCGATTGGCGAGCAGATAGCCGGTCAGTGGCGGCAACTGGTGATTGCGCTGGTCCACCGACCAGTAGCGCAGCGTCTGCGACAACGCGCGGATGCCGAGCGGGTCGGACAGCGTGGCGATCCACACATTGTCCAGGTCGGCCATCAGCGCACGGCTCACGCCATACAGCACGAAGAACACGATCACGCCGATATAGACCCACAGGATGCTGCGCGTGGTCACCGCCAGCACCGACAGCAGCGCGGTGGTGAACAGCAGATTGGGCAGCACCAGCACCAGCAACGACCACAGATAGGGCAGCACTGCGACCGGGCCGAGCCGTGCCTGATCGATCCACGGCATGAACTGCGCGGCGAACATGCCCAGCGCGATCACCACATACATCACCATGCCGGCGATCAGCGCCGCACCGATGCGGCCAAGCAGATAGTCGCGCCGCCGCACCGGTGTGGAAAACACCAGCTCGGCAGTGCCCAGGTCGAAGTCGCGCAGCAAGGCATTGCTGACGAACAGGGTGATCACCAGCAGACCGAGCAGGCTGAAAAGCCCCAGCAGCGTGGCGATCACGGTCGGCGCATTGCGCAGCACGTTGCCGATGCCGCCACCGATCTGCACCGCATCGCTGGACAGTGCGGCAAACGCCAGCAACGCATACAGCGCAGCCAGCAGCCACAGGAAGGGCGAGCGCATTTGTTCGCGCAGCTCGAAGCGCAGGAACGCCAGGATCATCGCAGCGCTCCGTCAGGCAGCCAGCGCTTGCTTGCGCAGGCGCTGGAAATAGACATCCTCAAGATCGGGAGCGACCTGTTCGAAGCCCGGCTCCGGGCAGTCGGCACTGAACACGTGGATCACCGGATGCCCGGCAATCAGGCGCGTGGACAGCACGGTGAAGCGTGCTTCGTAATCGGGCAACGCCTGCTTGGCGACCTGTTTGCGCCAGACCTGCTGCTGCAGCATCTCGATCGCGTCGGCGGGCCGCCCGGTCAGCAACACCTGGCCCTTGTTCATGATGGCCATCGTCGGGCACAGGTCGGTGACGTCTTCGACGATGTGGGTGGACAGGATCACCACCACGTTCTCGCCGATTTCGGCCAGCAGATTGAGAAAGCGATTGCGCTCTTCGGGGTCCAGCCCGGCCGTCGGCTCATCAACGATGACCAATTGCGGGTTGCCCAGCAGCGCCTGCGCAATGCCGAAACGTTGCCGCATGCCGCCGGAATAGGTGCCGAGCTTGCGCTTGCGTGCGTCCCACAGATTCACTTGCTGCAACAGCCGCTCGACCACCTCTTTGCGCTCGCCGCGATGGCTCAGCCCCTTGAGCACGGCGAAGTGATCGAGCATGTCCAGCGCGCTGACCTTCGGGTACACACCGAAATCCTGCGGCAGATAGCCCAGCCGGCGGCGTAAGGCGTCCTTGTCGGAGAGCACGTCGATACTGCTGCCGTCGGCACCGGTCAGGCTGACGCTACCCGAATCGGGCTCCTGCAGCGTGGCCAGCGTGCGCATCAACGACGACTTGCCGGCGCCGTTTGGCCCAAGCAATCCGAACATGCCGCGAGGAATGTCGAGGGTGACGCCTTGCAGCGCATGCACGCCATTGGCGTAGGTCTTGGACAATGCACGGATCTGCAGCATGTACGGTTCCTGTGTCCTGGTGTGGTTCGATCTTCATGGCGTTACCGCATCGCCGCATCCGCCGAAAGTCACAGCGACCATCGACTACCAGCGGCTCACAAAACATACCGAGCGCCCGCCTGGCGGCCGCGCAGTAGCTTTGTTGATCGCTCTGACTTCTTCGACGTGCCTCCGTGGCGGATGTGACCGAACCTGCCGGGTCTGCTGTTCAACCGACTTCGTAGAGCTCCAGCGGCAAGTCGTCCGGATCGGCGAAAAAGGTGAAGCGGCGGCCGGTGTATTCGTCGATGCGGATGTCTTCGGTGACCACGCCGTGCGCGTTGAGATGCGCGACGGCCGCGTCCAGCGCTTCGACCCGGAAGGCAAGATGACGCAGACCGCGCGCTTCCGGGCGGCTGGGGCGCAGCGGTGCGTCGGGAAACGAAAACAGCTCGATCTGGCCGCCGTCGGGCAGCGCCAGATCCAGCTTCCAGGAATCGCGCGGCTTCCGGTAATGCTCAGCGAGTACGCGCAAACCCAGGACATCGCAATAGAACTGCTTGGAGCGCGCATAGTCGCCGGCGATGATCGCCACGTGGTGAATGCCGGCGAGCATCATGCGGCGCCTCGCATGCGATGGGGGAGCTGGCGCTGCCCCGCGTCGCCAGCGGCCAGGACGGATGCACCACATGCAGCGACGGCGATAGCGACATTGATGGCATCTGCGATACGTGCAGGCAGCGAAGATGCACTCCAGCGCTGCGTCTTCGCGTAGGTGCGTGTGTGCAAGTGGTGTGGCATGTCAGCGGTCCGGATGAGCAGTGGCGAGGATACCGCCCGGGTGCCCGGAGCGTGTCGTGCAGACCAGGCCAGACCAGACCAGGCCAGGCCAGGCCAGGCGCGACGCGCGCTGGAGCGCATCGAGGCAGAACGCCCCGCGCGGTATCGCCGCACGGCATCGCGGATTGTTGGTGCCGCGTCACGGCTGGCCAACGCGTGGCTGTGCTCGCCTGCGCGCGCATGGCAGGATGCTGAGTCACCGACCCGTCCTGCCGATGCCCGAACCCACCTCCAACGCCGCACCGCAATTCCAGCGCAGCATGCAGGTGCGCCATCTGGTGATGCTGTCGCTGGGCGGTGTGATCGGCACCGGGTTGTTCTTCAACACCGGTTACATCATCGCCAGCACCGGTGCGTTGGGCACGGTGATCGCGTATCTGATCGGCGCATTGGTGGTGTATCTGGTGATGCAGTGCCTGGGCGAGCTGGCGGTAGCGATGCCGCAGACCGGTGCCTTTCACGTGTATGCCGCGCGCTACCTCGGCCCGGCCACCGGCTACGTGGTGGCGTGGTTGTATTGGCTGACCTGGACGGTGGCGTTGGGATCGAGCCTGACCGCTGCCGCGTTCTGCATGCAGTACTGGTTCCCGCACACACCGGCATGGCCGTGGTGTCTGTTGTTCTGCGCGCTGATCTTCGGCTTGAACACGGTGTCGGCGCGCTGGTTTGCCGAGGGCGAATTCTGGTTTTCTTTGATCAAGGTGATCACCATCCTGGTGTTTATCGTGCTCGGTGGTGCGGCGGTGATCGGCGTGTTGCCGTTGGCAGATGGTTCGCCGGCTCCCGGGCTGCGCCACCTGCGCGCCGATGGCTGGTTTGCGCAGGGCACCTTGCCGATTTTGATGACGATGGTGGCGGTGAACTTCGCATTCTCCGGCACCGAGTTGATCGGTGTTGCCGCCGGCGAAACCGCGCAGCCGGCGCGTGCGATTCCGCTGGCGATCCGCACCACGCTGGTCCGGTTGGTGGTGTTGTTCGTCGGCACCGTGCTGGTGCTGGCCGCACTGTTACCGGCCGAGCAGGCAGCAGTGGAGACCAGCCCATTCGTGCGCGCCTTCGAATTGCTGGGCATTCCGTATGCGGCCGACATCTTGAATGCAGTGATCCTCACCGCGATCCTGTCGGCGGCCAATTCCGGCCTGTACGCAGCCGCGCGCATGCTGTGGTCGCTGGCCAACGAAGGCACGCTGCCGGCGCGGCTGGCGCGCCTGACCCGGCGCGGCATCCCGCTCCCTGCATTGGCGTTGAGCATGCTCGGTGGTCTGTTGGCGCTGCTCACCGGCGTGTACGCGGCCGACACCGTGTTCGTTGCGATCTCGGCGGTGTCCGGCTTTGCGGTGGTGGTGGTGTGGCTGAGCATCTGCGCCTCGCACTACTTTTTTCGGCGCCAGTTGCTGCGCGACGGCATCGCGCCGGAGAGCCTGGCATATCGCGCGCCGTGGTATCCGTGGACGCCGATCCTGGGGTTTTCGCTCTGTCTGCTGGCCTGTATCGGGCTGGCATTCGATCCGCAGCAACGCGTCGCGCTGTGGTGCGGCATCCCGTTTGTGGCGCTGTGCTACGGCGCCTACGCACTCACACAATGGCTTGCGGCCCGGAGACAGCACGCATGACGATTCTTCCCCGCCGGCCGCGTGCCGACGCGCCTTTCAGCCAGGCCCTGCAGCACGATGGCTATGTGCTGCTCGATGGCGCGCTCGCCACCGAACTGGAACAACGCGGCTGCGATCTCAACGATGCGCTGTGGTCGGCGCGCGTGCTGATGGAGCAGCCGGAGCTGATCTATCAGGTGCATCGCGACTACTTCGCTGCCGGCGCGCAGTGCGCCATCACCGCCAGCTACCAGGCCACGCCGTTGGGCTTTGCCGCGCGCGGGCTGGACCTGGCGCAGTCGCAAGCGCTGATCGCACGCAGCGTGGCATTGGCTGTGCAGGCGCGCACCGATCATCTGCTTGCCCATCCACAGGACGCGCCGTTATGGGTGGCTGGGTCGGTCGGGCCGTATGGCGCGTATCTGGCAGATGGCTCGGAATATCGCGGCGACTACGCTCTGCCGTTGGCACAGCTGATGGACTTCCATCGTCCACGTATCGCCGCGTTGGCCGAGGCGGGTGTGGATGTCCTGGCCTGCGAGACGCTGCCGTCGGCTAACGAGATCGTCGCGCTGCGCCTGCTGCTGGAAGAATTTCCACAGCTGCATGCATGGTTTTCCTTCACCTTGCGCGATGCCGCGCATCTGAGCGACGGCACGCCGTTGGCACAGGTCATCCCGGCGCTGGATGCCTGCAAGCAGTTGATCGCAGTGGGCATCAACTGCATCGCGCTGGAACATGTCACCGCCGCTTTGCAGACGTTGTCCGCGCTGACGTCACTGCCGCTGGTGGTGTATCCCAATTCGGGCGAGCACTACGATGCCGACGACAAACGCTGGCATGCCGGCAGTACGACGGCATGCAGCTTGGCCGACCAGCACGCGCAGTGGCTGGCGGCCGGCGCGCGGTTAATCGGCGGTTGCTGCCGCACCACGCCGCGCGACATCGCCGCGTTGGCGGCTGCGCGCACGGCGGGCTGAGCTGCCTCAGCCTTTTTGCGTGGCGATCCAGCGCTGGATCTTGTCCTGCAGGATCTCCAGCGGCACCGAGCCATCCTTGAGCACTTCGGTGTGGAAGGCGCGCACGTCGAAGCGTGGCCCAAGTTCGCGTTGCGCCTGTTCGCGCAGCTGCGCGATCTTCATCTCGCCGACCTTGTAGGCCAGTGCCTGGCCGGGGATGGCCATGTAGCGGTCGACCTCGGCTTCGGCATCGGTGCGGCTCATGCCTGAGTTGTCCAGCATGTAATCGATCGCCTGGGTGCGGCTCCAGCCCTTGCTGTGCAGGCCGGTGTCAGCCACCAGGCGAATCGAGCGCCACAGCGCGTTCTGCAGATAACCGTAGGTGTTGTACGGATCCTGATACAGACCCAGCTCGCGCCCCAGCGACTCCGCGTACAGGCCCCAGCCTTCGATATACGCCGTCTCGCCGCCCAGGCGGCGGAACTTGGGCAGATCGGTCAGCTGCTGCTGCAGCCCGAGCTGGAAATGGTGGCCGGGAATGGCCTCGTGCAGATACAGGCTCTCGGCCTCCCAGGTCTTGCGCGAAGGCAGGTCGGAGGTGTTGACGTAGAAGATGCCCGGCGTGCTGCCGTCGCCGTTGGGGCGCATGTACGAGCCACTGGCGGCCGCCTGCGCGCGCTGGGGTTCCACCACGCGTACTTCCAGCGCCGGCATGCCCTGGACATTGAACAGGCGCGGCACCGCCAGCTGTACACGGCCTTGCAGGCCACGGTAATAACCCAGCAATTCGGTGTCGCTGCGGAAGGCGAAGCGCCTGTCGGTCTGCATGAACTTGTAGAACTTGGGCAGGTTGCCGCGGAACTTGACCTGCTTGGCCAGCGCGGCGATCTCGCCCTGCAGGCGCGCCACCTCGTCCAGCCCGATCTGATGGATATGGTCCGGGGTCAGCTCGGAGGTGGTGCTCTGACGCACGTCGTAGGCGTACCAGGCCGCGCCATTGGGCAGCGCCGTCAGTCCGTCGGTATCGCGGCAGGCCGGCAGGTATTCGGTGGCGATGAAGCCGCGCAGCTCCCGGTAGGCCGGCATGATGCGCACTTCGATCAAGCGCTTGTATTCGGCGGTGATGCGCTGCTTGTCGGCCTCGGGCATGTCTGCCGGCAGGTTGCGCACCGGGCCCCAGAACAGGCTGTCTTCTGCATTGCGCGCGATGATCGCATCCAGCTGCGGCAGCACTTTTTGCATCAGCACCTTCGGCTGCACCACGCCGGCCTGCATGCCGGCGCGCATATTGCTGATCGCCTGGTCGAACAGCTCGGGGATGCCGACCGCACGCCGCGACCAGTTGTCGTAGTCCTTGACCGTCTTGAACGGCTGCGCGCCGGTGCCCGAGCCCAGCACCACCGCGATGCTGGCGATGTTGTAGAACTGGTTGATCGGCAGCATCCAGCTGGGGAACTGCTCGGCCGCCAGTGCGCTGCGCGCATCGCGCACGAAGATCTGGTAGCTGAGCAGGTCCTGCCCGCTCAAGCCGTCCGGCCCCAACGCTTCGGCCTTGCCCAGCCACAGAACGGTGAAGTCGTGCGACTGCTGGCGGAACGCCGGCGACAGGAAGTTGGGCAACTGGTCGTTGTAGCGGGTTTCGCCCTGGAAGGTGGCCTGCAGCGGGTTGAGCTTGAGCGAGGCATCCCAGTACTGGTCGTAGAGCAGGTTGAGCTGCTGCGCCTTGGTCAGCACCACGGGCGGGGCGACGACGCGCGGCTTGGCCTTAGCGGCTTTGCCCCCTTTGGCAGCCTTGGTGGTCCTGGCGGCCGGCTTGGCGGTCTTCTTGCCTTTGCTCGCCTTCGCGCGCGTTTGCGAGGTCTGTGCCTTGCCGGTTTTCTTCTTGGCCGCATCGGCGGGCGCTGCCAGCGACAGGCTCATGATGGCGGCCATGGCCAGGGACAGCAGGCGGGAAAAGCTGAGGGGCATTACCGGCTCCGGGAACAAGCGAGCGGGGAGCTTGCCCGATCCGCACCGTTCAAGCCACCCACCCAGCCCATGGGGCGCGCCTGGAATTCATGAAGCCCGCGTTGCAGATGGGCGGCGCACACGCCTGTTGCAGTGCGATAGTCTTGCGCGTATGCAACAGGATGAATCGACACGCGGGACGCAGTTGCCCCTGCAAGGCGGGCAGGGGTTCTGGCGCGATGCGGCATTGCCCTTCGTCGAACTCCGCCAGGTGATCAACAGCCGCACGCTCTGTTATGCGGCGCATACGCACGAACAATGGTCGGTGGGTGCGGTGGATCGCGGGCTTGCGCGTTACCGCAATGGACGCGTGCGGGCGCAGGTGGGCGCGCAGTCGCTGACCTTGATCAACCCCGGCGATGTACATGCCTGCAATCCGGATCCGCAGCAGGACTGGTCGTTCCGCATGCTGTATCTGGACGTGGCGTGGCTGCGCGAACAACAACGCGCACTCGGTTTGGCTGCCAATACGGATGTGCACATGCTGGCAGCGCCGTTGTGCCAGACGCCGGCTGCCTACGCCGCTTTCGACCGCATGCATGCGCTGCTGATCGACGACAACGCCGATGCGCTTGCACGCGAGAGCGCGTTGATCGCGTTCGTGGCGCGCCTGCATCTGCATGTGGAGCCGATGAGCCGTGCGGTTGCGGTCGATACCGGGCCGATGCGGCAGGTGGCCGAGTATCTGCAGGCCCATCACGCGCGTGCGGTGTCGCTGCGCGAACTGTGCACGCTGGCCGGGATGCCCGCGCCGCGCTTGATTCGGGGTTTTCGTCAGGCCCATGGTCTGACCCCGCACGCGTATCTGCTGGACTGCCGGTTTCAGCGTGCGCGTGAGGCCTTGCGTCGCGGTGGCGGCATTGCCGAGGTCGCCTATGCGCACGGGTACGCCGACCAGGCGCATCTGCAGCGCAGCTTCAAACGCGCGTGGGCAGTGACACCCGGGCACTATCGCAGTGCCGGACCCCATGTCCTCAGCAGAAGTCCCTCAGCAGATAGACGGCGCTGAGCACCAGCAGCGCGGCCAATACCCGGTTCAACCGGCGTAGCTGTTTCGGTACCTGCACATGCCGCCGCAGCACTGCACCGGCCAGCAACCAGCACGCCAGCGAGGGATAGCAGATCAGCGCATACACCGCCGCAATGCCGGCCAGTTGCTTGGTGTCTGCCGTTGCATACAGCGCCACGCCGGAGGTCGCCGCCAGCCAGGCTTTGGGGTTGAGCCATTGCATTGCCGCGCCGTTCCAGAACGAGGCGGCCGGGCGCGGTCTGGCAGCATCGATGACGCCATCGTCGCGCAGCAGGCGCCACGCCATGTAGAGCAGAAACGCCACCCCGGCCAGATGCAATGCGCGTCCGAGCAGCGGCCAGCGCACCAATACCTGCTGCAGGCCCATGCCGACCAACAACAGCAGCGCCACGAAGCCCACGGTGGCCCCGATCACATGGGTATGCCCGGCACGCGCGCCGGCGCTGGCGCCGGTGCTCAGCGCGACCAGGTTGACCGGGCCGGGCGAAATCGAGCACACCAGCGCGAAGCTCGCCATTGCCACAAGATGATCCATTGCGCGACGTCCATAGCGGGGCGCAACAGCATGGCCAGCGAGGGCGCTGGCGGATTGAACAAAATTTCGACGGGCGACTTTGGTCCGCTCGGAGTGGCTGACAAAACGGAGCTGGCAGTCGTGATGTGCGCGGGAGCGTGTTCGGAAACACGGCGGTCGAGTGCGACACGCCGTTGCGGGCGCTGCGCGTACCTGGCGGTGAGCGCGTTCGTCTTGCCGGCCGCGTTCAGTCGGCAGCAGCTTCCTCACGCAACTGCTCGGCGCGTGCAGCGCCCAGATACGCGCCGATGGCGCGCCGGGCCAGATACAGCAGCGGGATCAGCGCGATCGCAAAGCCCATTTTGTAGACGTAGTTGAGCGTGCTCACCGCCAGAAACTGGTCGGTGGACCAATGCTGCGGGCCAAGCACGAAGGCGATGTAGATCACCACAAAGCTGTCCACCAACTGCGACACCGCCGTGGAGCCGGTGGCGCGCAGCCACACGTGCTTTTCGCCGGTGGCGCGGCGGATGCGGTGGAACACCGAGACATCGATCAATTGGCCGAACAGAAACGCCACCAGCGACCCACCGATCGTCCACAGCCCTTGCCCGAACACCGCCGCGAACGCCGCCTGATAATCGGGCACGCCCTGGCTCTGCGCCGCAGTGACCCACCAACCGGCCGGCGCCAGCGCGATCGCGGCGAACGCAAACACAAAGCCGTAGCCGATCAGCGCCACCGCCACCCACGAGATGAAACGCACCCCGCGGCTGCCGAAGAACTCGTTGATGGTGTCGGTCATGATGAACACTACCGGCCACAGCAAGGTGCCGGCGGTGAAGCTGAGCGAGCCGGTCTGGCCGAACAGATTCCAGTTCAGCGGCGCGATGCCGAGCGTATCTTCCAGCGCAAAGATCTTGACGCCGATGAACTCGGCCAGCGCCGCGTTGACGCAAAAGAACGCCGCCAGCGCAATGAACAGACGGACCGCACGATCGTCGAGGGTACGCACCTGTGTCATGGCGTTAGCGATCCGCGGTACGGGTGAAGGGCACCGACTCCGGCGCCACCGCGCCACCGGAGATGATGAAGCTCATTGCCTGATCCACGGTCCAGTCGGTCGGCGTGAGCAACTCCACCGGCACGATCTCCAGATAGCCGGAGGTCGGGTTGGGCGTGGTCGGCACATACACCGCCGCCAGCTCGCGGCCGGTGCCCTGTTCCTTGATCACACGCGTGACCAGGCCCACCGACTTCATGTCGCGATGCGGGAAGTCGATCAGCACCACGCGTTGGGTGCTGCCGGGCTGGGTCTGCAGGATGTCGAGCAGTTTGCGCGCGCTGTCGTAGACCACGCTGGCCAGCGGGATGCGCCGCATGATCGCTTCGAACCAGCGCAACAGGCGCTGGCCGATCACGCGCCGGCTCAGGATCCCGACGAACAGGATCACGCCCACGGTGGCGATCAGCGCGATGGTGTTCTGCACCCACAGCGCCTTGATCCAGCCCAGATAGTCGGGGAACGAGGCGGCGATGCGTTCGGACAACGGCACCACCCACGGGCTGCTGATGCCAGAGAGCAGCGAGAACACGAACTTCACCACCACCCAGGTCAACCAGACCGGCAGCAGGGTGAGCAAACCGGTCAGAAAGACCCGTTGCAGGGAAGGGCGGGGATGCGGAGTGGGGGATTCGGACATCCGCGCATTGTAGGCACTCGGCCGGGTCCGGTGCAGACCCGAGGCAGTGCTTGTTCGCCCGGGAGACGGCAAGTGCGCATACGCGTTATGGCACGCGTGAGCCGGTGCCTGCCGCTCTAAGATGGCGCAGTTCATCCACGGAAGGTTGCAAACGCATGCTCGCCAGATTCCTCAAGTCGGCCCTGCTGGGGCTCTGCATTCTGGTTGCCCTACTGGTTGCCCTGTACGCGATCTCCGCGCGCTGGCCGATTCCTGAGGCACAACGCCAGGCGTTGGCGCAACTGCGTCAACCGCCGCTGCCGCTGCGTGGGCCCAACATGTTTGTCGCGCTATGGTCGTTGCAGTACGCGGTGCCGGATGCACAGCGTGAAGCGCTGCTTGCGCAGGATGTGCAGCGGTTCGAACGCCTGCCCGCCGGCATGCTGTTGCAAAGCGCCGCCACACGCTATCCACGCCGGCCGGATTGGCCTGCGTCGGCCCCGGAACTGTGTACGCGCTATGACGGGTGCCTGGACCGCGTGCGTCAACGGCCGCAAGCCTATGCCGACGCGCTAGCCGCGCATAGGCCGCAGTTGATCAAGTCGCGCGATCTTGCGGGCTATGCGGATTACCGCAGCCCGTTCCCGCCCAGCGCCACCGCCCCGCTACCGACACTGCCGCAGTTCAAGCTGTCGATGACCAGCAACGCGTTGGACTTCGTACAAGGACGCACCGAGCAGGCGCTGTCGGGCGTCTGCGCCGATGCACGGATTGCGCGGGTACTGCTGCGCAGCGGCGACAACCTCATCATGCCGATGGTTGGCGCGGCGATGCTGCGTACCAACGCGCATCTGTTTGCTGAAATGCTGGCCGAGCTGCCTACGCAGCATCCATTGCCCGCGCAATGCCTCACTGCATTCGCGCCGCTTGCGGTCGATGAGGTCTCGCTGTGCAATGCCTTGCACGGCGAATCGCGAATGGTGCTGTCGATGCTCGAGACAGAGGTTCGCAAGGACCCGGCAACCGACCTGTCCTGGGACGATCTGTTGTCGCTGCGTCTGCTTGACCACGAGCGCACCCGTGCGCTGATGGCGCCGACCTATACCTGGGCGTGTAGCGCGCCGGTGCGGACCCTGCTGGCGCAGGATCAAGCGGTGCCGCAGGCAATGATTCCAGTGCCGGACACGGTATCGATGTGCTGTATTGCCAATGCGGTGGGGTGTCTGTTGGCGGGTATGGCACGCCCTGACTATGCGCATTATCAGCACAAGCTCCAGGACACCGCGGCCGCATTGCGCGCGCTGTCGGCAGTGCTGTGGTTACGCGATCATTCCAATGATGTGCAGGCACTGGAGCAGCGCCTTGCCGGCTTGCCGCCAGCGCTGCGCGGACAAGCGCGACCACTCCAGCCCGGTGCCGATGGCTTGAGCATGCAACTGCGTCAATACGCCAGGCGCGAGGAGAATGTGGTGGAAGATCAGTGGCCGCTGGCCGGCAGCAAGCGGCCGCCTGAGCCGGCGGCGATATCGATCAAACGGAGTTAGTGGCGTTTAGATGCAGTCAAAAACCGAGTCGGTCGAGTGCGCGGTGCCCTCACCGCTCGCGGGACACGCCGTGAATCCGTCCCTGGAGGCTCGGTGGCGGCATCCATGCCGCCACACGGTCCCGCAAGCGGTGAGGACACCGCACCAGAAAGTTTGTAGGTTGCTTTGTTGAAAGCCTGCCCATTGTTTTGACTGCATTGAGAAGATGATCGGACACGCCGTTATCTAGGCAACGCACGTCATGCATTGCTTGCACCATGCACACCGACACTCTCGACCGGTCCTTGCCCGCCTACCGCCGCGGGACCTTACGCGGCATGGATGCCGCGTAAGAGCCTACACGGACGTACTTGCGGCGTGTCCCGCGACGGTAGGCGGGCGAGGGCCCTGCCGCCAAGCCGGAGACCGTCGGCTCTACAAGCGATCTATCCGCACTGTCCAACTACTCAAAGCCAATCAATCTTTCGATTCGGTGCGTCGTCGTAGGTGCAGTCAAATGCTTAGGTCAAAAGCCTGGGTAGTCGAGCGCGCGGTGCCCTCACCGCTCGCGGGACACGCCGCAAGTACGTCCATGTAGGCTCGGTGGCGGCATCCATGCCGCCACACGGTCCCGCAAGCGGCGAGGACACCGCACCAGAAAGTTTGCTGGCTGTTTTATTTAAAGCTACGCACACCGACCATCTTGACTGGTCCTTGCCCGCCCACCGTCGCGGGACCTTACGCGGCATGGATGCCGCGTAAGAGCCTACAGGGACGTACTTGCGGCGTGTCCCGCGATGGTGGGCGGGCAAGGGCCCTGCAGCAAACCCGCAGATCAGCCGCTATAAAAACCGACACATTCATCGCGTCCGATTGCAGGGCGCAGATCAGTTCAGAACAACGATCGGGACCGTACCGCTTGCTCAGAACCGGAAGTTCAACCACCCCATCACGAAGGTCGAATCGCCGTAACCGGCCTTGGTCAGCGCGGGGCCGGCGATCAGGTGTTCGGCGCGGAAGGTCACCGACCAGTTCGGGTCGATGTTCCAGGTCGCGTTAATGCGCGGCATGGTGCCGATGCGGCGCTCGCCGGTGCTCTGCGTGCGTGCATAGGCGCGCGCCTGGTTGTTGTAGATCGCATCGCTGGTGGTCTGGCGCCACAAGGTTTCCCACTCCAGATTCACGGTGAGCTTGGGCGTGGGCGAGAAGATCAACGTCGGCGCGGCGGTGACCAAATTGACCGGGCCGAAGAACGTCGCCCAGCTGAAATAGATCGTGTTGCCGTAGAGAAAATTGTTGTTGCGCAAGGTGCCGGTGCCGGAGGTACCGCCGCCACCGGATGCGATTTCGCTATGAAACCCCACGCGTGGCTTCCAGCCGCTGTCGCTCAACGTCCAGGCGTTGGAGGTGCTGGCCATGTAGGCACGCAGATCGCGTCCGCCAAAACTGCCGCGCTGCACGGTCACGAACGAATCGGTGCGCAGCTTGCCCACATTGCCCCATAGGCGCAGGCCGTAGTAATTGCGGTTTTCTTCGGCGGTCTGCCGGCCCCACAACTGATTGTCGTTACGGAACTGATAGAAGAACGGCTCCAGATACATCGGCTTGGCGGTCGGCAGGCGATACCCGCCAACCACGCCGCGGAAATGCCGCGAGCGGTCGATGCGATCGTCGCCCAACCCTTCGGTGCCATCCAGATTGAAGTTGAAATCGAACACGTCCACACGGGTCTTTTCGCCGATCGCCCAGGCGCGCACACCGTTGAAGGTCACGAAGATATCGGTGTTGTCGCGCAGCGCCATCAATGTGGTCGGGCCGTCGACGAACACCTGACGGCCCACACGCAGACCGGTGTCGGCGCCGCCGATGTTGCCCTTCACGTCGAAGAACACCTGCTGCAGGATCGCGTTGTTTTCCTGGGTGCCGGTCTTGGCGCCTTCGTTGCGCCCATCCAGACTGCCGTGCGCCAGTTCCGTATACAGACGGAAGTGCTCGCCGACATGGAAGTCGGCGCCGAAGAATGCACGGAACAGATACTGCTGCTGCGAATGGCTGCCCGGAATCAGGCCGGGATTGGTGATGGTGTTGCTGCGTACGCGCAGCTCGTTGCTGAGCGACACATACACATCGCCGGATTCGCTGAGCGGGATGTACTTGAGCGGATCGAACGGGCTCTTGCGCTTGGACGGATCCTTCAGATACGACCAGTCTTCGACCCAGCGCACCTGCCACATATTGCCGCCCTGTTTGGCACCCCAGCCCTGCGCTTCGAGCGGGTAACCCTTGGATGCAGCGGGCGCAGCAGGGACAGCTGCTGCAGCAGCAGGCGCTTGCGATTTGCTGGTGTCCGGCTGAGTCTGCTCGGCATTGACCGGCGCTGTCTGCGCCTGTGCAACGCTCACGCCAGGCAGCGACAACCCGATCGCGAGGCAGAGGCGCCGGGTGGTACCAAAGGAAGTGTCAGCCATGGCCGGTCGTGCCAAACGCGCAAGTCGCATCGTGTCGCCCTATCTAAAAGTGAGTCGCCTGAGCACGGTGTATCGGCTCAGTGACCAAGGACTGTAGTGGAGCCATGCCGTAAAGGCAGTAACCCAATGGTTCTAAGTACATGAGCCGGAATTTGTCATTGGGGATTGGGGATTCGCAACAGCGGGCATGTCGATTGCTGTGCCAATTCTTCTCCAGTTCGCTTGAGTCGATACACGGAAATTCTCGGCCGGCATGCCTTCGCGAATCCGGAATCTCGAATCCCGAATGACATAACCCGGCTCCATGACTAACAGCACATCCGCTATACCTAACTTCTCACTAGTATCGTCTTCGACCTAGCGGAGATGGTGATGAGCGAGCCGGATGCCTACCTACGAAAATTTCAGAAAGAACTGAGCGCCGGCACCGTGTCGCTGGCGTTGCTGGCAGTGCTGGCGCAGGCCGACGAGCCGCTGTATGGCTACCTGATCGCCAAGCGCCTGGAGCGATTGGATGGCGTGCTGAGCGGCAAGCAGAGTGCGCTGTATCCGGTGCTGCGCAATCTGGAAGCGGCAGGGCTGCTGCAGAGCCATGTCGAGCCCTCTGCGTCCGGTCCGCCGCGGCGCTACTACCGCATCACCCAAACCGGGCGTGATTGCCTGCGCGACTGGACCGCCGCCTGGCGCGCCACCCGCGATTCCGTTGATTCAGTGCTGGAGGGGACTCACCCATGACGACCATTGCGCAGACACGTCCGTTGCCGACCACCATTCCCGATTACCTGACCCAGTTGCGCCAGGCCCTGGCCGGCGCGGACCCGGCGATGATCCAGGACGCACTCTACGACGCCGAGGAATACCTGCGCGCCGAACTTGCCGAGCAGGCTGGCAAGAGCGAGGCCGAGGTGATCGCCGGCGTGGCCAGCAGCTACGGCGCGCCGGATGAAGTGGCCGAGATCTATCGCGAGACCGAAGTGACGGTGACGCGCGCACTGCGTCCGCCGCTACCGCCCAAACGCAGTTCCTGGGTGGGCAAGTTCTTCGGCGTCGCGGCCGACCCGCGCACGTACGGCGCATTGTTCTACATGCTGCTGTCGCTGGTCACCGGGGTGTTCTATTTCACCTGGGTGGTGACCGGCGCGAGTCTGTCGGCGGGCCTGTTGATCCTGATCATCGGTGTGCCGCTGCTGGTACTGTTTTTCGGGTCGGTGCGTGTGCTGTCGCTGGTGGAAGGCCGCGTGGTGGAGACGCTGCTCGGTGTGCGCATGCCGCGTCGTCCCGCCCATCCCGGGCCGCAAGGTGGCTGGCTGCAACGCATCGGTGCGATGTTCACTGATGCGCGCACCTGGAGCACGATGCTGTACTTCCTGCTGATGCTGCCGCTGGGCGTGATCTACTTCAGCGTGTTCACCACGTTGTTGTCGCTGTCGCTGGGCTTGGCCGCTTCACCGTTGGCACTGTTGTTCGATAACACGGCGGTGCTGACCTGGGATGGCGTGGATGTCACCAGCCCCTGGCTGACGCTGCCGTTGTTTGTCGTGGGCGTGCTGCTGCTGTTCGTCACGCTGCATCTGGCGCGCGCCTTCGGCAAGCTGCATGGCATGTTCGCCAAGCATCTGCTGGTCAAAAGTGGCGAAAGTTGAGTGCACTGCGTGATTGCGTGTTGTGCGACACGCGGCTGCGATCGCTGCAGTACCAAGTCGGCGGCGCTCGCAGTTTCAACGAAACAACCAGCAATCTTCCAGGTGCGATGAGGGCTCCGCGCGCTCGATTGACTGGCTTTTGACCTGATGACACTACGACTTGAAATTCAGGTTGTCGTGGAAGTGACTGGACAGTGCGGATAGATCAGTTGCAGAGCGGTTGATCTTCCGCCTGGCTGCAGGGCCCTTGCCCGCCCACCGTCGCGGGACACGCCGCAAGTACGTCCATGTAGGCTCTTACGCGGCATCCATGCCGCGTAAGGTCCCGCGACGGTGGGTGGGCAAGGACCAGTCGAGATGGTCGGTATGCATGGTTGCAAGCAAGGCATGACATGCGCTGTCTGGATAACTGCGCGTCCGATCAGCTTCGCAACGCAACGAGATCAAGAGGCAGGCTTTCAACAAAGCAGCCGACTAACTTTCTGGTGCGGTGTCCTCGCCGATTGCGGGACCGTGTGGCGGCATGGATGCCGCCACCGAGCCTACATGGACGTACTTGCGGCGTGTCCCGCGAGCGGCGAGGGCACCGCGCGCTCGACTAACTAGCTTGTGACTGTATCTAATGACGCTACGACTCGAAATCTCGGTTGTCTTGAACGCATGGAGAGTGCGGATAGATCAGTTGCAGAGCGGTTGATCTTCCACTTGGCTGCAGGGCCCTTGCCCGCCCACCATCGCGGGACACGCCGCAAGTACGTCCATGTAGGCTCTTACGCGGCATCCATGCCGCGTAAGGTCCCGCGACGGTGGGCGGGCAAGGACCAGTGGAGATGGTCGGTGTGCATGTTTTCAACAAAGCAGCCGACTAACTTTCTGGTGCGGTGTCCTCGCCGATTGCGGACCGTGTGGCGGCATGGATGCCGCCACCGAGCCTACATGGACGTACTTGCGGCGTGTCCCGCGAGCGGCGAGGGCACCGCGCGCTCGACCAATCGACCACGCACTACTCTGTCTTCGCATGAACCAAGAATCTGTCCATAAAAAAAGCGCCTTGATCGAGATCGATCAAGGCGCTTTTTTTCACCTGATCAAGCGCGTTTGCCGCGCTTGCGGATCGGGGTGACTGTGGCCGGGTCGCGGCTGCCGACCGGGTCTGCGTCGTAGCGGCCGATGAATTCGCGCACCTGCGGATACACCACTTCGCGCCAGCGACGGCCGCTGAAGATGCCGTAATGGCCGGCGCCTTCCACCACCAGATGACGGCGATGCGCAGCATCGATGCCGGTGCACAGATCGTGCACCGCTTCGGTCTGACCGAGGCCGGCGATATCGTCCAGTTCGCCCTCGATGCTGAGCAGCGCGGTGTTGCGGATCGCCGACGGCTTCACCAACTGACCATCCACTTTCCACTTGCCCTGCGGCAGCAAAAAGTCCTGAAACACTACGCGAATCGTGTCCAGGTAATACTCGGCCGGCATGTCGAGCACGGCGTTGTATTCGTCGTAGAACTGCCGGTGCGCCTGCGCATCCTGCAGGTCGCCCTTGACCAGATCGGTGTAGAAATCCCAGTGCGACATCACGTGCCGGTTGGGATTCATCGACAGGAAGCCGGCATGCTGCAGGAAGCCCGGATATACCTGCCGGCCATGCCCCGGATAGGGGAACGGCACGGTGTGGATCAGGTTGTTCTGGAACCACTCGATGCCGTTCTCGGTGGCCAGGTTGTTGACCTGGGTCGGGCTGCGGCGTGCATCGATCGGCCCACCCATCATCACCAGCGAGCGCGGCGTGGGCTCGTCGTTGGTGGCCATCAGCGATACCGCCGCGAGCACCGGCACGGTGGGCTGGCACACGCTCACCACATGCAGGCGGTCGGCGCCGATGTGACGGATGAATTCCTGGATGTAGCTGATGTAGTCCTCGAGCCGGAACGCGCCGGCTTCCAGCGGCACCATGCGCGCGTCGACCCAGTCGGTCACGTAGACCTTGTGGTTGCGCAGCAGGGTACGCACGGTGTCGCGCAGCAGGGTGGCGTGGTGGCCGGACAACGGTGCCACCACCAGCACGGCAGGCTGTTGCTTCATCGTGCCGATCAGCTCGACATGGTCGCTGAAACGCTTGAAGCGCAGCAGGCGGCAGAACGGCTTGCTCAGGACTTCGCGTTCGATGATCGGCAGCGAGTGGCCGTCGACCTCGACATCGTCGAGCGCCCAGGCGGGTTTTTCGTATTCCTTGCCGAGGCGGTGGAACAGCTCATTGCTGGCTGCCATGCGTTCGGCGCCCGGGAGCGAGGCCCACAGACTGTCGGGGTCGGAGAACATCTTGGCGTTCGCCTGGGCCTGATGCACCCAGGGGGCGAGCAGATTACGGGTTAGCTCGTGCAGTTGATAAAGCATTCCACCCATCCGTGCGGCTTTGCTGCCACGCAGCATACCCGCTTTGGCGCATTTGCACCTTAATGGGGCTGCGGACGGTAGAGGTTGTCATAGGAGATATGGCAAGCGTAAGCAGCTTCATCTGCCGCCATTTGTGATCTTCCGAACGGCTTAGCGCTACGGAAGATCGCGTTAATAGTAGAACCATCGAAGCCCCTCTCCTGCGGGAGAGGGGTTGGGGTGAGGGTACGGGGCAAAGTCACACGCGGTAAGTCATTCAAGCAACCAACGGACTACTCTCAACCGCGCTCGAGTGCCGATGCCTCCCCACCCAACTGCGGCGACAACCAGCAATGCGACCCCAGCGCCGCAAAGCCCACGCTGGCGAAGCGGCGCCGATACCAGCGCGCCGGACGCGGCTGAAAACCATCGTGATCGCCCTCGAAGGCATCCTCCTGTGCAAACGTCTCCAGAAACGCCACGCCTGCGCACATCTCGGCCAATCCGGGCAGGCCCTGGTTGAACTCACGCGTGGGTACGTAATGCAGCACGTCCGAGCAGATCAGCAGATCCACCGGTGCGCACGGGCGCAGCCAGGCGAAGTCGCCGAAGCGGGCAGGGTGGATCTGCCGGCTGCGCCCGTAGCGCTGCACCGCATAGGCGCTGCTGTCGAAACCCAGATAACTGAGCTTTGGCCGCAACGCCAGCAACGGTGCGCGCCACGCGGCCTCGCCACAGCCGATGTCCAGCACGCTGCGGATCGGGCGCTCCAGGTAGTACTCGGCCTGGCTCACCGCGAGTGCGACCTTGCGTCGCAGACGCGCCGGGTCGGCTAGCCCTGCATCGCGATACCAGCGGCTGAAATAGTGGGCGTCGTACTGTTTGTCGTCGGGCTGATGCATGGACGGATGTGCTTTCGCGCAAGCGGATAGGTGAAAATGCGGGCCATCCTACGCCAGCCAGCGAAGCCAGCCCATGACCCTGTATCTGTGGATCAAGACCTTCCACCTGTTGTTCGTCATCGCCTGGATGGCAGCGGTGTTCTACCTGCCGCGCATCCTGGTCAATATCGCCGAAGCCGGCGCCGAACCCGCAGTGCGCACGCGACTGGTGCTGATGGGGCGGCGCCTCTACAAGTTCGGCCACAGCATGCTGGGTCTGGCGCTGGTGCTGGGTGCGGTGTTGTGGCAAGGCTATCGGGTGATTCCTGACTTCCCGACGATGGTGGCTGGCGGCTGGATGCACGCGAAACTCTTTGCAGTGGCGCTGATTCTGGCGCACTACATCGTGTCCGGGCGCTGGTTGAAGGGCGTGGACCAGGGGCGCGCCGTGCCCAGCGGCCGTGCACTGCGGTTGTTCAACGAAGTGCCGGTGTTCTTGTTGGTCGGCGTGATCTGGCTGGTGCTCGCCAAGCCGTTTTGAGCGCTGTTGACGAACGGACGGCGTATGCCGAGCCGAGGCGCTGGCCGACGCAGGGTGATTGGGTCAGGTAGCAATTACGCGTCGACGCCCAGCTCGCTCAGACCTTTGCGTGCGATGTCGATCCAGGCGCGTTGTTCGCGCTGGTAATGCTTGGGCGAGGCGGCCGCATGGCGTAGCACCTGCTCGAAGATGACCTTGGCCTCCCGCTGGCGCGCAGCGCGCAGCAGCAATTGCGCATAGCGCACGCGTGCTTCTTCGCCCGGATAGCCTTGCGCAAGCGTCTCGTATTCGTGCAGCGCCTCGTCGATGCTGCCGCTGTCTTCGACCGCGCGTGCATACAGCAGATGCCCGTCGTGCGAACGGTAGTTGGGATTGGCGGTGATCAATGCGTCCAGGGTCTTGCGTGTTTCCGCCGCCTGGCCCAGCCCGTACTGCGCCTTGGCCAGGCCCAGCATCAAGTCTGGATCGTCGCGGTAGATGCCACGCAGCGCGCCCTGGTAGAGCTCTGCCGCACGCGTGTAATCGCCTTGTTCCAGCAGCGTCTGCGCGAGCCGACGGCGGTTTTCCGGAGTGTCGGCCACATCCAGTTGCCGCGAGGCGTCGCGTTGTTCGCGTTGCGGATCGATGCGCTGACGCACCTTGCGCAAACCGCGGCGGGCGGTCGGGTCGTTGCGCAGATCCGGAATCACCGCCACCACGATGTAGACCAGCGTCGCCAGAAAAGGCAGCACCAGCAGGATGAAGATCCAGTACAGCGGGCGGCCGCTGCGGACCACGTGCACGCAGCAGGCGGCCTGTAACACCAGCGATAAAAGCAGCAGCGGGCTCATTGTGCGGACATCCTTTCCATGCGTGCCTGGCGATGCGATGGCGCGCTCTGCGCCATCGTGAGTCAACCGCCGATCAATTGCCTTCGTAAGCGCCGTAGCTGCGCAGGCGCTCGTAACGCTGCTGCAGCAGGGCGTCGACCGGGATCTTTTCCAGCGCGTCCAGCTCGTTGAGCAGCACCGCTTTCAGGCGCTTGCCCATCTGCTCGGGATTGCGGTGCGCGCCACCGGTGGGTTCGCGGATCACCTTGTCGACCAGGCCCAGGCCCTTCAGGCGCTTGGCGGTGAGGCCGAGCTGTTCGGCAGCGTCCTTGGCCTTGGCGGCGTCCTTCCACAGGATCGAGGCGCAGCCTTCGGGCGAAATCACCGAGTAGGTGCCGTATTCCAGCATCAAGGTGCGGTCGCCCACGCCGATCGCCAGCGCGCCTCCGGAGCCGCCTTCGCCGATCACGGTGCAGATCACCGGCACTTTCAGTTCGGCCATTTCCAGCAGGTTGCGTGCGATCGCTTCGGACTGCCCGCGTTCTTCGGCGCCGATGCCGGGATAGGCACCCGGGGTGTCGATGAAGGTCAGCAGCGGCAGGCGGAAGCGGTCGGCCAGCTTCATCAGGCGCAGCGCCTTGCGGTAGCCCTCGGGGCGCGGCATGCCGAAGTTGCGCGCAACCTTGGTCTTGGTGTCGCGGCCTTTCTGGTGACCGATGATCACCACCGGGCGGCCATTGATGCGGCCCAGGCCACCGACGATCGCCTTGTCATCGGAATAGGCGCGGTCGCCGGCCAGTTCCTGGAATTCGTCGCAGATGGTGTTGATGTAGTCCAGCGTGTACGGGCGCTGCGGGTGGCGCGCCAGCTGCGAGACCTGCCAGGCGGAGAGGTCGCGGAAGATCTGCGCGGTGCGTATGCGCAGCTTGTCGCGCAGCGCACGCACTTCGGTGTCCACGTTGACTGCAGGGCCGGTGCTGGCCTTGCGCAGTTCCTGGATCTTGGCTTCCAGATCGGCGATGGGTTGCTCGAAGTCGAGGTAGTTAGGATTCATGCAGTGGTGTCGTCAACGTAAGGCGGGAAGTGTAGCTGAAGCGGTGCGCCCGACCCGTACGCCGCCGTGCGGTTTTGTGGCGGGGATTGGAGATTCGGGATTCGTAGCAGCGGTCCACGCGATGCCGGAGTCGCCGCGCGGCTCTTACGAATCCCCAATCCCGACTGCCCAATCCCGGCCCCTCACGCCCACGGTGGGCTGTACTTGATCTTCAAGGTGCGCACTGCCGGGTCGGCGCGCAGGCTGTCCATCAGGTGCTGGTCGATGCGGACCGAGTGGCTGCCGTTGAGGTCGAGCATGCCGGCGACGCCGCCGCTTTGGGCGCGTAGCAGCAGGTCCAGGCGCAGCGGCGTCTTGCCGGGGCGGTGCTTGGCCAGCAAGGCGTCGATGCGCTTCCAGGCCTGTTTTTCGCGCAGGTCCAGGCGCAGCGACAGCCGTTGCGCGTGGTCGGCGCAGATCTGCTCGTAATCCCAACACTGGCGGATGCGCAGGCTGTAGCCGCCGTTGAATTCGTCCTCGCGCAGGCCGCCCTTGACGATCAGGATGCGGTCGCGGGTGAGCAGATGCCCGAACTCGGCCATCGCATCGGAGAACGCGCTGCACTCGACTCGGCCACGGCCGTCTTCCAGTTGCACGAACACCTGGCTGTCGCCCTTGCGGCGCACGCCGACCACCAGGCCGGCGAGAATGGCACTGACTTCCGGGCGCCAGGCACGTTTTTCGCCATCGCCGCCGCCCCCACCGCCGCCACGTTGTTGCGAAGCGAGGATCTTTTCCAGCGCCCCCAGATCGCAGCCGACCAGTTCGCGGACTTCGTCGCGGTGCGGGTCGAACGGGTGGCCGCTGAGATAAAAGCCCAGCGTTTCGCGCTCGCCGGTGAGCAACTGGCCCAGCGGCCATTCCTTGCTTTCCGGTAGGTCCAAACGCAGCGCAGGCGCACTCGCATCTGCGCCCCCGAACAGCGAGTTCTGCCCCGAGGCGCGCTCGCGCGCCATCTGCTCGGTGGCTTTCATCACCTCCGGCAGCTGCAGCATCAGCGAGGCGCGGTTCTTGCCCAGGCCGTCCATCGCGCCGGCATTGACCATCGCTTCCAGCGTGCGCCGGTTGAGCTTTGCAGTGCCCACACGCGTGCAGAAATCCAGCAGCGTGGTGTAAGGACCGCCGCGCTGGCGTTCTTCGATGATCGCCTCGCACGCGCCCTGGCCGACGCCCTTGATCGCGCCCAGGCCGTATTGAATCGTGTCCGGGGTGGCGGCTTCGAACATGTAAGCCGACTCGTTGACGCGCGGCGGCTTGACGGTCAGGCCGAGGTTGCGCACTTCATCGAGAAAGCCGACCACCTTGTCGGTGTTGTCCATGTCCGAGGACAGCGTGGCGGCCATGAACTCGGCCGGGTAATGCCGTTTCAGCCAGGCGGTCTGGTAACTGACCAGCGCGTACGCGGCGGCGTGCGACTTGTTGAAGCCGTAGCCGGCGAACTTCTCCATCAGGTCGAAGATTTCGTCGGCCTTATGCGCGCTCACGCCGCCCTTGGCGGCGCCCTCGCGGAAGATCTCGCGGTGCTTGGCCATTTCGGCCGGCACTTTCTTGCCCATCGCGCGGCGCAGCAGGTCGGCGCCGCCCAGCGAATAATCGCCGACGATCTGCGCCATCTGCATCACCTGCTCCTGGTACACCATGATCCCGTAGGTGTCCTTGAGGATGGCCTCGGTGCGCGGATCCGGGTAGATGATCTCCTGCTGGCCGTGCTTGCGAGCGTTGAAGTCCGGGATCAGGTCCATCGGGCCGGGGCGGTACAGCGACACCAGCGCGATCAGGTCTTCGAAACGGTCCGGGCGCGCGTCCTTGAGCAGGCGGCGCATGCCCGAGGATTCGAACTGGAACACCGCACCGGTATTGCCCGAGGCGAACACGCCCTTGTAGGTGGGCACGTCGTCGAGCGGAAGCGTGGTGATGTCGACCGGGTCGATGCCGGCGCGCGCGTGGCGCACGTTGATCGCCTTGACCGCCCAATCGATGATGGTCAGCGTGCGCAGGCCGAGGAAGTCGAACTTGACCAGGCCGACCGCTTCGACGTCGTCCTTGTCGAACTGGGTGACCTGATTCTTGCCGCGCCCGCCCTCGTCGTGTTCGGCGAACAGCGGGCAGAATTCGGAGAGCGGCTCGGGCGCGATCACCACGCCGCCGGCGTGCTTGCCGGCGTTGCGGGTGAGGTCCTCGAGCTGGCGCGCCAGGTCCATCAGGTCGCGCACGTCGTCTTCGACCTGATAGCGCTGGATCAGGTCCGGCGAGGCCATCTCCGAATCCTTGCCTTCGCCCATCGCATCCTTGAGCGTGATGCCCAGGATGTTGGGGATCAGCTTGGCAACGCTGTCGACCAGACCATAGGTGAAGCCGAGCACGCGCCCGGCGTCGCGCACCACTGCCTTGGCCGCCATGGTGCCGTAGGTGATGATCTGGCTGACCCGCTCGCGCCCGTACTTGCGCGCCACGTAGTCGATCACCTCGTCGCGGCGATCCATGCAGAAGTCGATGTCGAAGTCGGGCATCGACACGCGCTCTGGATTCAAGAAGCGCTCGAACAGCAGGTTGTACGGTAGCGGATCCAGATCGGTGATCTGCAGCGCCCAGGCCACCAGCGAGCCGGCGCCGGAACCGCGGCCCGGGCCGATCGGAATGCCCTGGTTCTTGCCCCACTGGATGAAGTCGGCCACGATCAGGAAGTAGCCGGGGAAGCCCATCTTGATGATGGTGTCCAGCTCGAATTCGAGCCGGTCCACGTAATCCTGGCGGGTCTTGCCGGGTGCGATCGGGCTTTTTTCCAGGCGTGCGGCCAGACCGTCGCGCGCCTGGCTGCGGATCCAGCTGTCCAGCGTCTCGTCTTCCGGCACCGGATAGGCGGGCAGGAAGTAGGTCCCCAGGCGCATCTCGATATTGCAGCGTTGCGCCAGCGCATGGGT
This sequence comes from Xanthomonas sp. NCPPB 2933, assembly GCF_056725225.1. Taxonomy (NCBI): domain Bacteria; kingdom Pseudomonadati; phylum Pseudomonadota; class Gammaproteobacteria; order Lysobacterales; family Lysobacteraceae; genus Xanthomonas; species Xanthomonas sp. NCPPB 2933. The sequence goes on along the minus strand of NZ_CM161518.1, from coordinate 3,705,868 downwards.
GTTGTCGATCGCGTCGGGCACGTCGGCAAACAGCGCGGCCATCTCGTCGGCAGACTTCAGGTACTGCTGGTCGCTGTATTCGCGCGGGCGCTTGGGGTCGTCCAGCACGCGGCCGGACGAAATGCACACGCGCGCTTCGTGCGCATTGAAGTCGCTGGCATACAGAAAGCGCACATCGTTGCTGGCCACCACCGGCAGGCCACGCACGCCGGCTGCATGCAGGGCGAACTGGTTGAAGCGTTCTTCGCCCTCGCGCCCGGTGCGGGTGAGCTCCAGATGCAAGCCATCGCCGAACACGCGTTGCCAGTCGGCCAGTTGCTGCTCGGCCAGATCGGCGCGGCCTTCGCCAAACAGGCGCCCGGCCAGGCTGTCGCGGCCGGCCAGGGCGAACAGGTTGGCGTGGCCGCTCTGCAGCCATTCGGGATGGATGGCCACGCCGCCTTCAGGGCGGTGGCCTTCCATCCAGGCGCGGGTGAGCAGGCGCGACAGGCTCAAGTACCCTTCGCGGTCGCGGCACAGCAGGGTCATGCGCCAGGGCGTCATGTCCGGCGTGGCGATCATCACGTCGGCGCCGGCAATCGGCTTGATGCCCACGCCTTCGGCCGCCTTGTAGAACTTGACCAGCGCGAACAGGTTGTTGAGGTCGGTGACCGCCAGCGCGGGCATGTCGAGCTCGACCGCGCGGCTCAGCAGGTTGGCCTGCTTGGCTTTTTTCGGGTCAGCCTGATCCGGTTTCTCGGGCACACGGATGGTGGAATCCGCCAGCGAGAACTCGGTGTGGACGTGCAGATGGACGAAGCGGGAAGTGGACATGCGAGACCGGAATAATGCGCGGTCAGGGTAGCGACCGTGGCCGGGCCGAACAAGGCTTGACAGCGCAGGCAGGGTGCCGCGGCCAGACGCCACGGGGGCTGGCCGGTGCAGCCGATTCAGGGTTTGGCTAGCTGCGTGGAGGGCAGCGATGGCGATTGCGCGGATCGGGGTGCGTGCGGGGCTGCGCGAGCGCAACGCTCGCTGCGCGAAGCCACGGCCGAAGCGGGCCGCATGTGCGCGGATGGATGGCACCGATATCGGGCCAGGTCCCCTGGACTGCGATCAGTCAGTCGGCCAGCAGCAGGCCATCGGCCGGGGCCACGCAGGGCACGTCCCAGTTCGACGGGGCGGTGGTCTCGATCCCCAGCGCACGCCGCACCGGCGCGAAGCTGCGGCGATGCTGCGGGCAGGGCCCGTGGGTCTGCAATGCGGCCAGATGCACCGGGGTGGCGTAGCCCTTGTGCTGGTCGAAGCGGTATTCGGGATGCTGCGCGTGCAACTCATGCATCAAACGGTCGCGGGTGACCTTGGCCACGATCGAGGCCGCCATGATGGCGCGATCGAGCGCATCGCCACCGATCAAGGCCTCGGCCGGGCAGGGCAGCCCTTTGGGCACGCGGTTGCCGTCGATACGTGCGAACCCGGCCACATGCGCCACCCCTTCCACCGCGCGGCGCATGCCCAGCATGGTCGCCTGATAGATGTTGATGCGGTCGATCTCCTCGCTGTCGATCAGCACCACCGACCAGGCCAGCGCCCGCTCGACGATGCGCGCGTACAACTGCTCGCGCCGCTGCGCACTCAGTTGCTTGGAATCATCCAGCCCGTTGATGCGCGGCTTGCTCGGGTCGAACACCACCGCAGCCACCGCCACCGGCCCGGCGAGCGGGCCGCGACCGGCTTCGTCCACGCCGGCGACCCAGCGCCGGGATTCGGCATTCGGGATTGGGGATTGGCCGAACAAGGGCGGCTGGCGCGCCTCGGTGCTGGCGCTATCGGCTTGTGCACGCGGAGCCAGGATTTTCATGCCTTTGCTCCTGACGAATCCCGAATGCCCACTCCCGAATCCCTTCCTTCCAGCAGCCCGGCCACCGCATCGGCCGCGCGCGCCGATGCATCGCGGCGTAGTTCTGCGTGCAGGGCCAGATACCGCGGCTGCAGCGCGGCGACTTTCTCCGGGTGCTTGAACCAGTCCAGCAGGGCCACGCACAGGCGCTCCGGGGTGCAGTCGTCCTGCATCAGCTCGGGCGCCAGATCGTCGTTGGCCAGGATGTTGGGCAGCGCATAGCGGTTGACCTTGAGCAGCCCCAGCGTCTTGACGATGCGGTAGGTGAGCGGGGCGACCTTGTAGCCGACCACCATCGGGCGCTTGACCAGCATCGCCTCCAGGGTGGCGGTGCCGGAGGCCAGCAACACCACGTCGGCAGCCAGCATCGCGGTGCGTGCCTGGCCGTCGAGCAGGTGCGAGCGCAGCACCGGCAGCGACGAGTGGGACAGCTGTTCGGCCAGCAATTGCTTGCAGCCAGGGTTGGCCGCCGGTACCAGCACATGCAGGTTGGGCAGATGTTCGGACACCAGCCAGGCGGCCTGGAAAAACGTATCGCCGAGCTTGCTGATTTCGCCATGCCGGCTACCTGGCAACACCGCCAGCACGGTGCTGGAGGCAGACAGGCCCAGCTTGGCGCGCGCGGCCGCGCGATCGGCCTGGTAGGCGATATCGTCGGCCATCGGGTGGCCGACAAACCGCGCATCGATGCCGTGCCGGGCGTAGATCGGCGGCTCCATCGGAAACAGGCACAGCACCAGGTCGGCGCTGGCACCGATCTTTTCCGCACGCTTCTCGCGCCATGCCCACACCGAGGGACTGACGTAATGCACGGTACGCACGCCACGCTGCTTGAGCCAGCGCTCGACCGAAAGATTGAAGTCGGGCGCGTCGATACCGATGAACACATCCGGCTTCCAGGCCAGCACACGCTCGCGGAAGGCGCGGCGCAGCTTCAACAGCCGCGGCAGATGCTGCAGCACTTCGGTCAGGCCCATCACCGCCAGCTCGCTGGCATCGAACCAGGTCTGGCAGCCAGCGCCACGCATCGCATCGCCACCGATGCCGACGAACTCGGCAGTCGGATAGCGGCGGCGCAATTCATCGATCAACCCGGCACCCAGGATGTCGCCGGAGGCTTCGCCGGCGATCAGCGCGATGCGTGGAGCGCGCTCGCGCGCGCTGGGAATCGGGAGTGGGGAATGGGGAATCGGCAGTGCCGTCGGGTGGCCGACGACAGACGCGTCGTCGTGCGCGCCTGCATCGATTCCCGACTCCCGATTCCCGATTCCCGTCATCGCAATAACGGCCTTTCCGCCGCTTCGATGAACTCCAGCAACCCGCGCACGTCCTCGCTGCTCTTGGCCTGTTCGGCCAGCTGCAGTTTGGCCTCGCTCAGCGGCAGGCCGGCGACGTACAACGTGCGGTAGGCGCGCTTGATCGCGGTGATGCGCTCGGCATCGAAGCCGCGGCGCTTGAGCCCTTCGCTGTTGATGCCGCGTGGGCGGCCTAGCGATTCGCTGCCGACCATGGTGAACGGCGGCACGTCGCCGTTGGTCAGCGCGCCCATGCCCAGGAAGGCGTGCGCGCCGATCCGGCAGAACTGATGCGCGCCGGCAAAGCCGCTGATGATCACGTAGTCGCCGACGGTGACGTGGCCGGCCAGCGTGGTGTTGTTGGAAAACACGCAGTGATTGCCCACATGGCAGTCGTGCGCCACGTGCGTGTAGGCCAGCATCCAGTTGTCGTCGCCGACCACGGTGATGCCGCCACCGCCGCCGGTGCCGCGATTGATGGTGACGAATTCGCGGATCACATTGCCGTCGCCGATCACCAGTTCGGTGCGCTCGCCGGCGTATTTCTTGTCCTGCGGCTCACCGCCGATCGCCGCGTGGCCGATGAAGCGGTTATTGCGGCCGATCCGGGTCGGGCCATGGATCGAGCAATGCGGCCCGACCTCGGTGCCCGCGCCGATCTCCACATCGGCGCCGATCAGCGAAAACGCGCCGACGCGGACGTCGTCGGCCAGCGTTGCCGAGGGATCGATGACCGCCGTGGGATGAATCAAAGGTGTCGAATCACGCATCGTGTCTTACTCCGAAAGCGGGTTATTACCTGGCGCCGGCGCACATCACCTCGGCACTGGCCACCACTTCGCCATCGACCTTGGCCTCGCCGTAGAAGCATCCCACGTTACGGATCAGGCGCTTCATCTTCACCTCCATGATCAACACATCGCCCGGGATCACCTGCTTGTTGAAGCGGGCGTTGTCGACCTTGACCATGTAGAACAACTGCGACAACGCATCGCGGCCCAAACCGAGTTGGGTCATCACGCCACCGACCTGCGCCAGCGCCTCGATGATCAGCACGCCAGGCATCACCGGTCGGTTCGGGAAGTGGCCCTGAAAGAACGGCTCGTTGATGGTGACGTTCTTCTGCGCAACGATCCACTTGGTTTCCAGATCGAGTTCGAGGACCCGGTCGACCAGCAGAAACGGGTAACGGTGCGGGAGCAGCGTCTGGATCTGACTGACGTCGATCGGCAGCTCATACGTGGGGTAACTCATTCTTTCTCCTTGCCCACAGCCAGAATGCGCCTTGCCAGCACATCGAGTTGTTTGAAGCGCGCGGCATTCTTGCGCCACGTGCGATTGTCGGTGAGAGGGGTGCCGGACGAATACTCGCCCGGCTCATGGATGGAATTGCGCACCACCGATTTGCCGGTGATCACGACCTTGTCGCAGATCTCCAGGTGGCCGACCACGCCGACATGCCCGCCAAGCAGGCAATAACGGCCGATCTTGGCGCTGCCGGCAATGCCGGTGCAGCCGGCGATCGCGCTATGCGCACCGATATGGCAGTTGTGCGCAATCTGCACCAGGTTATCCACGCGCACGTCTTCTTCCAGCACGGTGTCTTCCAGCGCGCCGCGGTCGATGCAGGTGTTGGCGCCAATCTCGCAATCGTCGCCGATCACCACACCGCCCAGTTGCGGCACCTTGATCCAGTGGCCGGCATCCATCGCCAGGCCGAAACCGTCGGCGCCGATCACTGCGCCAGGGTGAATGCGCACCCGCTTGCCCAGGCGCACCCGGGTCACCAGGGTGACGCGGGCGATCAGTTCGCTGCCGACATCCACCACGCAGTCTTCGCCGATGATGCTGCCGGTGCCGATCACGCAGCCATCGCCCACGCGGCTGCGCGCGCCGATGCTGACGAACGGGCCGACATGCGCGCTTGGGGAGACCTGAGCGGTGGGGTCGATCACCGCCAACGGATGAATGCCTGGTTCGCGCACCGGCGCCACATCGAACAAGGCGGCGATCTTGGCGAACGCGGTATAGGGATCCTTGGCGACCAACGCGGTGCCGCGTGCGGCTTGCGCATCCTCGGCACGCAGGACAACGATGGCTGCCTGAGTGTCAGCCAGCTGCGGCCGATAGCGTGGGTTGGACAGGAAGCTCAGCTGCCCCGCGCCGGCATGCGCCAGGGTGGCGACACCGGTGACTTCGGTGGTGCCGTCGCCAACGACGGTCAACCCAAATTGTTCGGCAATCGCACTGGCGGTCAAGCGCATCAGGGTGAACCTCGCGTAAACAGTAAGTGGCTGGTTTTACGGAAAAAAAACGTTGCCAAATGTTTGCCAAACAGTCGGGCGTATCTCTGGCTGGGCCGCAACTGTGCGGCGAACCCAGGAAAAGCATATGAAAACTGTCCTCTCCATTTTCGGAAGCGTGATCCTGCTGGGCGCGGTTGCCAGTGCCTCGGCCGACGACTTCGCAGAACAGCGCGCCAACGCTCAGGGCTTCTGGGACCAGCAGGTCCAGTGCGTGGACTCGTCCGATTGGGGCGCCACTGCCACCTGCCTGGGCAACGTCTGGAACACCTACTTCTAAGTCCGGGTTTCAGACAGGAAGCAGTCAAACAAACAATGGCGGCCCGAAGTTCGGGCCGCCATTGTTTTGCCTGCAGCTCTTAGAACTGGCCGCCGAAGGTGAACTGCAGACGTTCGATCTCGTCGTTGTCTTCCTTCTTCAGCGGGAACGCGTAGCTGATCGAGATGGGGCCGACCGGTGCGCGCCACAGCAACGCCACGCCGGTGGACGCGCGCAGTTCATTGGCCTTGAAGTTGTCCACGCCGCTGTACACGTTACCGAAGTCGAAGAATGCCGACACGCGCGCCGACGGGCTGTCGAACAGCTTGGGGAAATACATTTCCACCGAGCCCACGGTCTTGAACGAGCCACCGAGCGGCTGGCCGCGATTGAATCCGTTGATGGTTTCCGAACGCGGGCCCAGGGTGTTGTCTTCGAAGCCGCGCACCGAGTTGGTGCCGCCGGCGTAGAAGTTCTCGTAGAACGGCAGGCCGGTGGCGGTGATGGTGCGTGACACGCCATTGCCATCGGTCACCACACGCGTGCTGTCGTTGCCGTAGCTGTCGCCATAGCCCAGTTCGAAGCGCGTGTTCAACACGATCGCCGGAATGATCGGCCAGTAGTTGGAGATCTGATAATTGAGCTTGTAGTACTCGACCGTGGAGCCGGGCAGGGTGGTTTCCAGACCCACGCGCTGGTACATGCCGCGGGTTGGCATGAAGAAGTCGTTGCGGGTATCGCGCGCCCAGCCCAGCTCGGTACGCCAGGCGTGGAAGGTACGGGTGCCGATCGCATCGATGTAATCGATGATTGCCCGCGGCGTCGTGCCCGGGAAGGTGGTGATCTGATTGCTGTCGATGCCGACCATTGCCGAGACGGTATCGTTCTCGGTGATCGGCACGCCGAACACCACCTGCGCCGAGCCATTCTTGCTGTTGAACTGCGCGGTGTTGAAGTCCGAGTAGTCGAGTGCGCGCCAGGACAGGTTGTAGCCCAGCGACACGCCGTCGTCGGTAAAGAACGGGTTGGTGTAGGAGAACGCGTAACGCTGCTGGAAGGTGCTGCGCGAGGCTTCTACCGCCACGCGGTTACCGCCGCCCAGGAAGTTGTTCTGCGACAACTGCACCGAGGTGGTCACACCGAAGCTCTGCGAGTAGCCCAGGCCGAACACGAAGCTGCCGGAGGTGGTTTCCTTGACGTTGTAGACCACGTCGACCTGGTCGTTGCTACCCGGCACGGCCGGCGTTTCCACGTCCACGCTCTCGAAGTAGCCCAGGCGCTGCAGACGGATCTTGGAACGGTCGATCGCCGCCTGCGAGTACCAGGTGTTTTCGAACTGGCGCATTTCGCGGCGCAACACTTCGTCGGAGGTACGGCTGTTGCCCTTGTACAGGATGCGGCGCACGGTCACGCGCGGACCCGGCACCACCTGCAGGTTCACCGCAACGGTGCGGTCCTCGCGGTTCGGCGTCGGGATCGGGTTGACCTTGGCGAACGCGTAACCGACGTTGCTCAGCGTGTTGGTGATCGCATCGGAGGTGTATTCCAGCAACGCGCGCGAGAAGATGTCGCCGGCCTTGGGAATGACCAGCCGCTCGATGTCGGCCTGCGGCAACACGGTGTCGCCGGTGACCTTGATCTCGGAAATCTTGTACTGCTCTCCCTCGGTGACGCCGGCGCTGACGAACATGTCGCGCTTGTCGGGGCTGATCGCCACCTGGGTGGAGTCGATGCTGAAATCCACATAGCCGCGGTCCAGGTACCAGGAGTTGAGCTTCTCCAGGTCGCCGGACATCTTTTCCTTGGAGTACTGGTCGTCGCGGCGATACCACGAGGCCCAGTTGTGCTCCTTGGATTCCCAGTTTTCCAGGATGTCCTCGTTGGCGAACTTCTCGGTGCCGATCAGGTTGACGTGGCGGATCTTGGCCGCCTTGCCTTCCTTGATCGCGATGGCCACGTCCACGCGGTTGCGATCCAGCGGGCTCACCGTCGGGGTGATCTCGACGTTGTACTTGCCGCGGTTGTTGTACTGGCGGGTCAGTTCCTGGGTCACGCGGTCCAGGCTCAGCCGGTCGAAGGTGCCGCCTTCGGTCAGGCCGATATCGCCCAGGCCCTTGAGCAGCTCTTCGGACTTGATGTCCTTGTTGCCGGTCACGGTGAGCTTGTTGATCGCCGGGCGCTCCTTGACCGTGATCACCAGGATGTTGCCCTGGCGATCCAGCTGCACGTCTTCGAAGAAGCCGGTGCGGTACAGCGCGCGGATCGAGTCGGCAACCTTGCCATCGTCCACGGTGTCGCCGCGATTCACCGGCAGATAGGTGAACACGGTGCCGGAGGCAATGCGCTGCAGGCCGTCGACGCGGATGTCGCTGGCAACGAACGGCTCGGCCGCCAGGGCGAGGGCTGGCAGGCTGAGGCCGGCGGCAAGAGCGAGGGCAAGCAGGCGGCGAGTGGGAAGACGCGTCATGTCACATCCGGTTGGAGTCGATTTCGGGTGTTGCTGGATGCCGACGTATGACGACGACAACAGGCGGAAAGGGTGGAGCGGTTTCATCGTGGAAGCAGGCCGAGGATGTCGTTGTAGAACGCCAGTCCCATCAGCCCTGCCAGGAGCGCCAGGCCGACATATTGCCCGGCAATCATGGCCCGTTCGCTGATCGGGCTGCCCTTGATCAACTCGATAAGGTAATACAGCAGATGCCCACCGTCCAAGATCGGGATGGGCATCAGGTTGATGATCGCCAGGCTGAGCGACAGCAATCCCAGGAAATACAGGAACCAGTCGAGCCCGCGTTCGGCCGAGGCATTGGCGGCGCGCGCAATTGTGACCGGGCCGGAGATGTTTTTCACCGAGGCCTGGCCGGTCAGCATGCGCTTCATCATGCCCAGCGAATCGGCGGTCATCTTGCCGGTTTCGCGGATGGCGGCAGGGACGGCGGCGAACAGGCCGTACTGCTGGCGGCTGTCGTAGGCCGGGGCTGGTGCGGGGGCAAACCCCACGCCCAGCATCCACTGTCCTTGCGGCGATTTGCGCGGGGCAATTTCCAGCGCCAGCCGGTCTTCCCCGCGTGCGACCTCGATCATGCCGTTCCCGCCCTGCGCGCCCAGCGTCTGCAGCTGGGCAGGAATCTCGTCGGCCGAGCGGATCGGCTGGCCATCGATGGCGACAATGCGGTCGCCCGGCTTGAGCAGGCCCTCTGCCGCAGAGCCGGCGACCACCTGACCCACCACCGGCGGCTGCAGCATGAACTGCCAGCCGATACCGGCCAGCGCGGCCACGCGGCGCTCGTCGAAACCGGCCGGCAGCTGCGACAGGCGCAGGGTGTGCTCGCTGTTGCCGGCGCCCTCGGCGGCGGTCAGCACGCGGATATCGCGCCTGTCCATCGCTGCGGTGGTGAGCTGCATGCTCGCATCGCTCCAGCTGCTCACGTTGCGGTCGTCGATCCGCACGATGCGCTCGCCAGGCGTCAGCCCGGCTTCGGCGGCCAGGCCATCGGCACGGCCGACGGTGGCCGAATAATCCTGCTTGCCGACCACGAACATCGCCCACAGCATCGCCATGCACAGCAACAGGTTGGCGATCGGGCCGGCCGCGACAATCGCGATGCGTTGCCACACCGTCTTGCGATTGAAGGCCTCATCCTGCTCGGCCGGATGCACCTCGCCTTCGCGCTCGTCGAGCATCTTGACGTAGCCGCCCAACGGAATCGCGGCGATCGCAAACTCGGTGCCGTGGCGGTCGCGGCGCATCCACAACGGCTTGCCGAAACCCACCGAAAAGCGCAGCACCTTGACGCCGCAGCGGCGCGCGACCCAGAAGTGCCCGAATTCGTGAAACGTCACCAACACGCCCAGGCTGACGATCATCCACCAGACCGAACCGATGAAATCACCCATGGATGCAACTCGGCTGCGTGGATCGATCAGGCATGAAAGGAATGATGGGCGAGGGCGCGTTCAGTGATCTGCCGGGCTTGGGCATCGGCAGAAAGAAGGGTGTCGAGGGTGTCGGCATTGTGCCGTGGGAGCGTTGTCAGTGTGTGTTCGACCAACGCAGGGATCGCTAGGAAACCCACTTTGCCCTGAAGAAAGGCTGAAACAGCCACTTCGTTGGCCGCGTTCAGGATCGCTGGCGCGGTTCCACCGGCCTCCAGTGCCTCCCAGGCCAGCCGCAGACACGGAAATGCGGCGGTGTCCGGTGCCTCGAAATCCAGTCGCCCCTGGGTCAGCAGGTCCAGCCCGGCAACGCCCGATTCGACCCGCTCCGGCCACGCCAGGCCGACTGCCAGGGTGGTGCGCATGTCCGGCAGGCCCAGCTGGGCCAGGGTGGAGCCGTCGACGAATTCGACCAGCGAATGCACTAGGCTTTGCGGGTGCACCAGTACATCGATCTGCGCGCCGGGCAGGCCGAACAGATGATGCGCCTCGATGACCTCCAGGCCTTTGTTCATCAGGGTCGCCGAATCCACCGAAATCTTCGGGCCCATCGACCATTTGGGGTGCGCGACCGCTTGCGCCGGGGTGACCGCGCTCAGCGCGGCGCGCTCCCAGCCGCGGAATGGCCCGCCGGAGGCGGTCAGGATCACCCGACGCACGCCACGGCTGGCGTCGCAGGAGCGCAGGCACTGGAAGATGGCGCTGTGCTCGCTGTCGATCGGGATGATCTCCGCGCCCGCCGCCGCCGCGGTGCGGGTCAGCAGCTCGCCGGCAAGCACCAGCGATTCCTTGTTGGCCAGCAGCAGGCGCTTGCCGGCGCGTGCGGCGGCAAGGGTCGAAGGCAGGCCGGCGGCGCCCACGATGGCGGCCACCACGGTGTCGCAGGCATCGCTGCCGGCCAGTGCATCCAGCGCCTCGCTACCGGCATGCGCCTGCGTGGCCAGGCCGGCCGCACGCAAGCCATCGCGCAGCGCCGGGTACATGGAGTGGTCGGCAATCACCGCATGCGCGGGTCGATGCGCGGCGCATAGCGCCAGCAATGCCTCGACCTTGTTACCGGCCGACAGCACGCTGGCGCGCAGCCGCTCGGGGTGACGGGCGATCACATCCAATGCCGACGCACCGATCGAGCCGGTGGCGCCGAACACGGCGACCTGACGGAGAGAGGAGCCAGCCATGCCTAGAATCCGAGAATTTCCTTGCCGAGTGCGAACACCGGCAGGGCGGCGAGCACGCCATCGATGCGATCCAGCACGCCGCCGTGGCCCGGAATCACCGCGCCCGAATCCTTGGCGCCGGCGTGGCGCTTGAGCAGGCTCTCGAACAGGTCGCCCAGCACCGAGGCCAGCACCGCAATGGCAGAGACCAGAATCAGCTGCGGCACATGCGCCAGGGTCAGACCGGCCAGCCAGCCGAATGCACAGGCGACCACGATGCCGGCAAGCATGCCGCCGAGCAGGCCTTCGATGGTCTTGTTCGGGCTGACCCGCGGCGCCAGCTTGTGCTTGCCGAACGCGCGACCGGCGAAATACGCGCCCGAATCGGCCGCCCACACCATGGTCAGCGCGGTCAGCAACCACAGGTTGCCCTTGTCCGGATTGGCATGCAGCAGCACCAGCGCGGCCCAGGCAGGCAGCACCGCCAACGTGCCGGCGGCCAGCTTGAGCGCACGCGCCTGGCCGTTGCCGTGGTCGGCGCCAAAGGTGAAAAAGCGCAGCCAGAGCAAGGCCAGCAGCCACCAGGCGACACCCACCAACGCGGCAATCTGGAACAGCACCATGGAGCCGGCCGACGCCCACACCATCAGCACCATCAGCAGCAGATTGAGCATCAGCAGCACGGTGCGCGGCAGGCTGTCGTCGATGCCGGACAGCTTGAGCCACTCCCACAGGCCGGTCAGGAACAGGATCGCCGCCAGCGCTGCCAGCCATTGGGTCGGCAGCAGCACGATCGCGCAGATGGCGAGCGGCGCCATGATCAACGCGGCAATCACGCGGGTCCTGGTCATGCGGAGGGGGTCTCTGTCGCCTTGTCGGCAATCTGGGCGCTGGTCAGTCCGAAGCGACGTTCGCGCCCGGCATAGTCGTCCAGCGCCTGCTGCAGCACCGCGGCATCGAACTCCGGCCACAGGGTTTCGGTGAACCACAGTTCGGTATAGGCCAGCTGCCACAACAGGAAATTGCTGATGCGGGTGTCGCCACCGGTGCGGATGAACAGATCCGGCGCCGGTAGGTCGGCCAATGCGATCCGGCTGGCCAGCAGGGCTTCGTCGATCTGCTGCGGCTGCAGACGGCCGGCAGCCACTTCTTCGGCCAGTGCACGTGCGGCCAGCGCGATGTCCTGGCGGCCGCCGTAGCTGGCAGCGATGCTCAGCACCAGCCGCGAGTTGGCGGCGGTGATGCGCTCGGCGCCGGCCATGCGCTCGCGCAACGGCGCGGCAAAGCGGCTGCGGTCGCCGATGAAACGCACTTGCACGCCACGCCGCTGCAGTTCGTCGACCTCGCGATCAAGCGCATGCAGGAACAACTTCATCAAGGCATCGACTTCCTCCTGCGGGCGGCCCCAGTTTTCACTGGAGAACGCGAACAGGGTCAGCGCCGAAACGCCTTTTTCCAGGCAGAAGTCGATGGTGCGATTGACCGCGCGCGCGCCCGCGCGATGGCCGATCATGCGCGGACGGCGCCGACGCTGCGCCCAACGCCCATTGCCATCCATGATGATGGCGATGTGGCGCGGCACGGCGGCAGCGGAGGGTTCTGCATGCATGGCAGGCGATGCCACGATCAGACCGTCATCAGTTCCTGTTCCTTGCCCTTGACGACCTCATCCACGTCCTTGATGGCCTTGTCGGTCAGCTTCTGGATGTCGTCTTCGGCGCTGCGCGCCTCGTCTTCGGTGACTGCCTTGTCCTTGAGCAGATCCTTGACCTGCTGGTTGGCATCGCGCCGGATGTTGCGGATGGCCACCTTGCTGTCTTCGCCTTCGCCATGCACGGACTTGCTGAGCTCCTTGCGGCGCTCCTCGGTCAGCGGCGGCAGGTTCAGACGGATCACGGTGCCGACCACGGTCGGGGTCAGGCCCAGATCCGAGGCATAGATCGCTTTTTCGACGTCCTTGATCATGCCCTTGTCGAACAGGCTGATGACCAGCGAGCGGCCTTCGGAGACGCTGATGCTGGCAACCTGATTCAAGGGGGTGTCGGTGCCGTATGCCTTGACCTTGATGTTGTCCAGCAGCGCCGGAGAGGCGCGGCCGGTACGCACGGTGGTCAGGGAATGGCGCAGAGCATCGATGCTCTTGGTCATGCGCGTGAGCGCGTCTTGTTTGATCTGGTTGAGCATCGCCGGAATCCGTGTGGAACTGAATCCGGGGATTATAGCCGGGACTGCGTTTTGAGACTTGCCGGCTGGCAGGGTCCTGCGCAGCCGGTTCACTTGCGGCGCCGCTTCAGCCCGGCGGCGCTATCGGTCAGGTATCAGCGCAGTTGCTGGAACGGCGCTTTTGCGATTCCCCAATCCCGATTCCCAACCTCAGCTCCGGCCCTGAACCAGCGTGCCGATCTGCTCGCCGTGCAGGATGCGCAGCAGCACGCCGGGCTCGCTCATGCCGAAGATGCGCAGCGGCAGGTCGCTGTCGCGTGCCAGGGCGAAGGCGGCGGTGTCCATCACTTCCAGGCCCTGCATGATGACCTGGTCGTAGGTCAGGGTGTCGTAACGCACCGCATCGGTGTGCTTCTTCGGGTCCTTGTCGTAGACGCCGTCGACCTTGGTTGCCTTGAGCAGCAGGTCGGCGCCGATCTCGATCGCGCGCAGCGCCGCGCCCGAGTCGGTGGTGAAGAACGGGTTGCCGGTGCCGGCGGCGAAGATCGCGATGCGGCCCTTTTCCAGATGACGGATCGCGCGCCGGCGGATGAAGTCTTCGCACACGTCGTTGATCTTGATCGCGCTCATCACGCGCACCTTGGCGCCGAGCTTTTCCAGCGCGTCCTGCATGGCCAGTGCGTTGATCACGGTGGCCAGCATGCCCATGTGGTCGCCGGTGACGCGGTCCATGCCGCTGGCGGCCAGACCTGCGCCGCGGAAGATGTTGCCGCCGCCGATCACCAGTGCGACCTGCGCGCCGGCCTGCTGCGCTTCGATCACTTCATGGGCGAGGCGATTGATGACTTTGGGGTCGATGCCGTAATCCCCGTCTCCCATCAGCGCCTCCCCGGAAAGTTTGAGAAGAATGCGGCGATAGGGAAGTGCAGACATGGGGGAAACCTCGGTGTGGGGGATCGGCAAACGCCGGCAAGTCTAGCGGAAGCCTGTCACCGGGCGTGGTAAAAATTCGCTTGTCGGGGCGTGACGTGATGCGTTGCTCAGTGCGCGCGCGGCGGCTGCGGGGCTGGCACATCGGTCGCATCGTAAGCGGTGACACGGTTGCGGCCGCGATGCTTGGAGCGATACAGCGTGCTGTCGGCAGCCTGCAATAAATGCTCGATGCTCTCGAACTGGCGGCCGCCGCCGCCATGCGTGGCCAGCCCTGCGGAGAAGGTGATGTGCAGCGGTCCGCTCTGCAATTGCGCCATCGGCGTGCGTGCGGTTTCGACCAGGATGCGCTCGATCACCATCAACGCCGCGTCGGCTGTGGTGTTGGGCAGGATCACCAGAAATTCTTCGCCGCCGTAGCGTGCGACCAGGTCGCTGGTGCGCACCATCCGCTGCAGTGTCTGCGCAAAATTGCGCAGCACTTCGTCGCCGATCAGATGCCCATGCGAGTCGTTGACGCGCTTGAAGTCGTCCAGGTCGATGAAGGCGATCGACAGCGGCCAGCTCTGGCGTGATGCAAGCTCGAATTCGTGCTCGAGCGCAGTGCCGAGCTGGTGCCGATTGAACACACCGGTGAGTGCGTCGCGGCTGGCCTGTTCGGCCAGATGACGCATGCGGTTTTCCGATTCGTCGGCATGCCGGCGCGCTTCGGCCACATCCTGCAACTCGCGCAGGCTGCGCAGCATCGCCAACTCGCGGGCCTGCTCGAAGATCATCTGGATGTGCTCGGGCTGCGGCACGCGGATGTCGAACAGGGCTTCCAGTTCGGGCAGCGATTCGGCGATGCGCTCGATCACTTTTTCGAAGCGTTCGGCGTCCAGTTCCAGCACCTGCTGGGCCTGCTGTTGTGCGTGTTCGGTGGCGGTGACCGCGCTGGCCGACAGCCAGATATCGGCCAGCCGCCCGGACAGCGCGACACAGGCCATGAACGGTTCCAGGCTGGCTGGCTCCTGTTCGCTTTGCGCGATCGCGTTCTGCAGATACGGCGGCAACTGCCATTGATGCGCAAGCCAGGCGCCGACCTCGGCATGGGTTGCGCCCAGGTGCTCGCGCTCGGCTTCCAGCAACGCGGTGTTGTCCGGTGCCTGTTCCAGCAGCGGCGCATACAGCGCGGGTGCGCCTTGCAGCAGAGCCAGTTTGCCGATGTCCTGCAGCAGGCCGGCCAGCATCAATTCTTCGGGTTTGCGGATGCCGTAGGCCTGCCCGAGGATGCGGCTGGCCAGTGCGCACAAGCCGGCACGCCGCCAGATACGATCGTGCAGCGGATGCGCGGTGAAGGTGCTGCGCACGCCGTGCACCATCGAAAACCCAAGTGCCAGGCTCAAGGTGGCGTTGAGGCCGAGCATGGTCAGCGCCTGGCCGAGGTTGTCGATGCGGCGGCGGCTGGCGTACAGCGGCGAATTGGCAACGCGCAGCATGCGTGCGCTCAATGCCATGTCCATGCCGATGACATTGGCCGTCGCGGTCATGTCCACATCGGGGTCTTGCGCAAGTTCAATGATGCGCAGCGCGACGCCGGGCGGCGATGGCAGATTGCGGCAATAGTGCAAGGCGGCTTGGAGGTCTGGTTGCATGATTCATCGCCGACAGTGAGCGCAAGCATACAGCTGCGTTCGTTGAGTGGGGCACGCCAAGCTTTGCAATCGCTGCGTTGCGATGTGCGCGTTCTGGACGCTGAGAGCCTTGTCGGCATTCAGATTTAGCGGCCACCGTCACAACATCTGTAGAGTCGAGGTCGGTTGTCGGTGCGGTGTATGCGTGCGCTTCAGCTTTGAGCGTCAGTGCGGATGCGCATCAGGTTTCAGGCAAAAAAAAGCCGCGGCATGCCGCGGCTTTTTTGCGTGTGGCGAAGATCAGGCCAGGCCGGCCTGCTTCATCACTTCGGCGGCGTAGTCTTCCACCACCTTCTCGATGCCTTCGCCAACGGCCAGGCGCTGGAAGCCGATCACCTCTGCACCGGCCGCCTTGACGGCCTGTTCGACGGTCTGATCGGTGTTCAGCACGTACGGCTGACCGTACAGCGTGACTTCGTTGATGATCTTGCTGATCTTGCCGCTGATGATCTTTTCCAGGATCTCGGCCGGCTTGGACTTGTCCTTCTCGGACATCTTGGCCAGTTCGATTTCCTTTTCCTTGGCAACGAACTCGGCCGGAACGTCGGAGGCCTTGACGTGCGGCGGGTTCATCGCGGCGATGTGCATGGCGATGCCGCGTGCCAGCTCGATGTCGCCACCCTTCAGCTCGACCAGCACGCCGATGCGGCCGCCGTGCACGTAGGCTGCGACGTTGTTGGCGCTGTCGATACGCACCAGGCGACGCACCTGCAGGTTCTCGCCGACCTTGGCGATGACTGCAGCGCGGCGCTCTTCGATGGTCTCGCCGCTGTCGAGCTTGACGCTCTTCAGCGCTTCGGCATCGGCCGCATCCGAGTTCAACGCGGCGGTGGCCACGGTCTCGGTGAAGGCCAGAAAGTTCTCATCCTTGGCGACAAAGTCGGTTTCGGAATTGATTTCGACCAGTACGGCCTTGCCGCCAGCCTGGGCGGTCGCGATGCGGCCTTCGGCGGCAACACGGTCGGCCTTCTTGTCGGCCTTGGCCAGACCCGACTTGCGCAGCCATTCGGCAGCGGCGTCGATGTCGCCAGCGTTTTCGACGAGTGCCTTCTTGCACTCCATCATGCCGGCGCCAGTGCGCTCGCGCAGTTCCTTGACCAGGGAAGCAGTGATTTCCATGGAATTACCTCGTTTGGACGAATGCATGCGGCGGAGATGTTCCGCCAATGAGGAGACGGCGCAATGTGCTGGCCGCCCCCGTAGATGTCTTCAGTGGCCCGGGCGACGGGACGCCATGGTCCCGTCGGGGCTGCGGCCGCACAGCATGGTGCGGCCGCATTGCAGGCCGATTACTCGGCAGCAGGAGCAGCCGGAGCTGCGGCATCGGCCGGAGCGTCAGCCTTCTTTTCGGTCTTCTCGGCCTTCTTGGCCGGGGCGCGACGGCCCTTGCCTTCGTCGGCGGATTCGGCCGAGAACTCTTCTTCGCGCACCGAAGCGGAGTTCGGAGCAGCAGCCTTGCCTTCCAGCACGGCGTCGGCAGCGGCGCGTGCATACAGCTGCACGGCACGAATGGCGTCGTCGTTACCCGGGATGGCGTAGTCGACCAGGGCCGGGTCGTAGTTGGTATCGACCACGGCGATCACCGGGATGCCGAGCTTCTTGGCTTCCTTGATGGCGATATCTTCATGGCCGATGTCGATCACGAAGATCGCGTCGGGCAGGCGGTTCATTTCCTTGATGCCGCCCAGCGAGGCGTCCAGCTTCTCGCGCTCGCGACGCAGGCCCAGCACTTCGTGCTTGACCAGCTTCTCGAAGGTGCCATCGGTCTCGGCCGCTTCCAGTTCCTTCAGGCGCGCAACCGACTGCTTGACGGTGCGGAAGTTGGTCAGCGTGCCGCCCAACCAGCGCTGGGTCATGAACGGCATGTTGCAACGCTCGGCTTCTTCCTTGATGGACTCGCGCGCGCTGCGCTTGGTGCCCAGGAACAGGATGGTGCCGCGCTTCTGCGCGATCGAGGAGAGGAAGTTCATCGCGTCGTTGAAGAGCGGAACGGTCTTCTCGAGGTTGATGATGTGGATCTTGCCGCGCGCGCCGAAGATGTACGGCGCCATCTTGGGGTTCCAATAACGGGTCTGGTGACCGAAATGGACGCCGGCTTCCAGCATCTGACGCATGGTGACTTGGGGCATTGAAGTAATTCCTGGTAGCGGAATCGCCGTGCGCGGCTTGTTGTTGAAAAGTCCGCACATGGATGTGCGGGCTGTTGCGAGGGACTCGCATCAAAACGCACATGATTCCGGGGTTGGGCTTCCCTGTCGCCTCCGTGTCGAACCCCTCGCGGGGCACCCCGGCACGGATGGCGGCGGCAGGTGTGAATTCGTCGGTGACGTCCGACGTGGACGACGCAATGCGTAAAGACGCAAAACAGCCGGCGGAGTATAGCCGGCAGGGCGCGTCTGCGCAATTGGTCGGATTGGGGACGTCCAGCTGCGCTGAAGCTCAAGGTCTTCGCGCCTTGAGAGGTGCATTGGAGGTGTGGATGCGTTGGGGCAGAGCGGCTGGTCTGTTGATTGGCTGCAGGGTCCTTGCCCGCCTACCATCGCGGGACACGCCGCAAGTACATCCATGTAGGCTCTTACGCGGCATCCATGCCGCGTAAGGTCCCGCGACGGTGGGCGGGCAAGGACCAGTGGAGATGGTCGGTGTGCATGGTTGCGAGCGGTGAATGCGACGCGGCGGTCAGATGCGGTGCGGCCTGATTAGCTCAGTTCGATCCAAACAACTGAGCGGTTTCGTCAGCCACCCTAAAAGATTCCCGATTCCCGATTCACGGCTCAAGCGTCAGCGTGGTCTCGATGTCGCTATTGATGCGCGCCACGAAGCGGCCGCTGCCGGTGGGCAGGTTGGCCGGTAGTGCCCATTGGCGGGTTTGGCCTGGCAACACGTAACCGGCCAGATCATCGCGGATGCTGCGGCGGGTGCCGCCGGCATCGATGTAGGCCAGATCGGCCAGCCGTGCATGGCTGAGCCCGGCGTTGTGCACGCTCAGTGCGCGTCCGCCGCCGTGGCCGGACAGGGTGGTCCGCAGCACCGGATTTGGCGCGGCTGGCTGGCGGGGCAGGGCGAATACCGGGGTGGAATAACGCAGCAACTCGGTTTCGTCGCTGGTGGCGTGTTGGGTCACCACCAGTCGATAGCTGTCTTCGGTCTGCACCGGGCTGGGGCCGAGCCGGATCACCCGCAACAGCTGGCGCCCTTGCGACGGGATCTCGAAATGATTCGGGCTGACCGTGGCGCCGGTGGCGGGTTCAAGTACTTCGCGCTCGCCATCCTGCCGCCAGCGGTAGAGCTTGGCTTCGGCGCGCCATGGCAGCGCGGCCTGGTTGTAGAGCCAGACCGTTGCCTGATCGCTGTCGGCCGGGATATGCGCAGTGGTCGGTGCGATGGCGATCTCGGCAGCGACGGCGCCGCCGTCGATTGCGACGCAGGCCAGCGCAACTGCGATCCAGCAATGAAGGGAGCGTCGCGTGGCCATGGTCAGAACGCGATCGTGGTGATGCGTGCGGCGGTGGCCGGCGCAGGGCCTGCCAATGCGCTGGCGTCCTGGCCGGTGCTTGCGATGGCTGGTGTTTCGGCGGCACGCGCCGGCTGGGCAATCGCCATCGGCGTGCCCCTGGAACAACTGGCGCGCGGCGGCGTGGTGCGCAGCTCGCAACCGCTGAGCAGGCGCAGGCCGATGTGCAGGGTGGAATTTTCCGGGCCGCGGCTGGCCGCCGCATTGGCCACAGACGCGCTGCAGAACAGAGCAAGCAGCATCAGGCGCTTCAGGAGAGTGACCGGCATCATGAAGGCAATCGTTTGCATTGGAGACGTAACAAATAGCGACGTCCCGGATGCGAACTTGATTAACTGTCAATAAGTGATGGAGACGGTCACCGTGTCGTTGTAGTCGCCTGCGATGGGGAGTTGCGGTGCGGGCGCGCGGCCGTAAACGGTCACCGTCTGGGCCACTCCGTTGCCGGTGCCGCTGAGCGTATCGACGCCGATGCTGGTCCCCCAACGGCTGCCGCGGCCGACGTCTCTGTAGAGCTCATAGGCGATGTAATTGGCGCTGCTGGAATGCCGCATGCGGCGGAGACTGCCCGTGGCGTTGATGCCGTCGCCCAGGCCGATGTTCCAGGCGGTGCGGTTGGTGCAGGTCAGGCTGATGGTGGAGCTGCGGTCAATGGCGGTGCTGATGGTGCCGGCAATGCTGCCGAAATCCAGGTCGGTGGTGACGTAGGTATTGCAGCGTGCCGGCACGTTCGCCGAGGCGGTGAACGGGAAGGCGTTGCTGGCGGTCTTGGCGCCGCTGCCGCCGGCCATGCAACTGCCCGGAAGCGGTGGGATGCCGATGATGCTTTCGTTGTAGGCATAGCGCAGCACGGTGTCGGCGCCGCCGAAACTGCTGGTGTGGTTGCCGACCGACAGGATCTGGTTGGCCGGAATGCGTCCGTACAGCGTGATGGTGGCCGTCTGCGAGCCACCGGTGATCACCGGGACGCCGTACGACAGCGTCAAGGTGCGCGGCGACGGCGTTGTCGATCCGGTGGCGCCCCAGATCTGGGTACGCGTGGCATCGCTGTAGACCTGGAAGTCCAGGCTGTCGCTGGTGGAGTTGAGCATGCGGCGTGGTGCATACAGCCCGCTGCTGGCACTGCCTGGCCCCAGGTCCAGGCAAAGGCTCACTTGTGCATAGCCCAGGACGCTGAGCGCGGCGGTTGCGCAGGAGACGTTGAGCGTTGCCACTGCATCGGTGGTGCCATTGGCTGCCACATTGCCGAACGCCAATGGCGTGCCCAGCGTGACGGTACACGTGGTGTCGGCCTGCGCGCGCTGGCTTGGTGTCAGCCATAACATCGCGATAGCCAGTGCAATCACCAGGCGCCAGAGGCCGTGCAGGTTCATGGCGTTTTCTGCTCGGTGACGCATTGCAGTGGTCCCACCCGCGGAATACCGCTCGGGTTGGCCGGATAGGTGAACTGCGCGCTGCAGCGGCCCTGCGGCAAGTCGACCAGCAGGCGGTTGTCGCTCTGCAGATTGTCCAGATAGGTTTCGCCGTCGTAGCCGACCACCACGCGTTCGGCATCGCCCTCGCGCTGCACCACGCTGCCCACCGGCAGCGGGGCGCCTTGTGCGTCGTGCAATACGATGATCGCCGCACGCACGCGGGTGATGCCGAAGCGCACCGCGACGCCGGATTGCTGGCGCGGCGTCACTGCGGTATCGACGCGGTCCACGCGCAGATCTGCCGGCAGGTTCAAGGTGTCGATCGACAACTGGTTGCGCTGCCACGATTGCAGCGGGGTGACCAGTAGCGTGCCGCGCGCATCGGTGACGCCAATCAGGCGATTCTCCAGCCGCACCGGAATGCCGGCCTGGCCGTCGGTGGACACCACCGCAAACGCATCCTGGATATCGCGCGCGGCAAAGCCGCGCCCGTTCATCCACACCAGGCTGCCGCTGGCGCTGGCATAGCCGAAGTTGTCGCCATCCTGATTGGCCGCGCCGAGGTTGTAGCGGCCGACCCGGTTCAACCAGCCAAGTTCGGCCAAGCCGCCGCTGGCATCGTCGCCGGCACGCCCCTGCAGGCGCCAGCCGATGCCGCCCAGGTCGCCGTCGCCCGGCAACGGCTGGCTGACATCAGCCACAAATCCGGTGCGATTGCCGTTGCGCTGCATCGAGGCGCTGGCCTGACGCAGCTCGCCGAAGGTGGTCGATAGCGACAGATACAGGCTGCGATCGCTGCGCACGTCCAGGTTCTGATTGCCGGACAGATTGGCCGCCCAGTTGCGCCCGAAACTGCGCGACCAGAACACGCTGGCATAGCGCGAGGTGTCGCCTTGCGGATAGCTCAGCCGCACGTAGCTGGTGCCGAGCGAGCCGATCGGAGCGACGTTGACGCCGAACACTGCGCGGTCGCTGATGCGTGCCGGCAATGCGCCCTGCAGCGCGCCCAGGTCGCGGTAGTCGCCGTGGGTGCGCTGGGTGCCGAGATTGAAGTTGAAGCGACGGTTGTTCCAGGCATAGCCCAGCACGTACTGGCCGCCACGCAGCGCATCCATCTGGCTATGCGCATAGGCGATGTTGAACACCCCGCCCACGCCGAGCAGCCAGATCCCGCCGGCACCGGCATTGACCACGCCGCCGCCGGCTTCGGCATGCGCCTCGATGGTGAAATCGTCGCGCAGGCCCTTGCGTAGCGTGGCGCTGGCAACCGTGCGCGCATCGTAGGAAAACGAGCGCACGCCGTAGTCCTGGCGCAGGTGGCCGATCCCGGCCGACCATTCGGAGATGCCGCGCGCCAGCAGTTGCGGGGTGCCGTAGAACGCGAAGTCCAGCCGGCGCACGCGGCCGAACGCATCGGTCACCACGATCTGCGCCTGGCCGGTGCCGCTGATGCCCGGTTGTGCGGCCAGCTGAAACGGCCCGGCCGGCACCTGGCCGCTGTATTGACGCAGGCCATCGACGTACAGCTCGATGGTCGAAGGCACCGCCGCTTCGCCCAGAAAACTCGGCGTCGGCGTCAACACGCGATAGGGCTGCAAGGCGTAATTGCGGCCGATCTGCACGCCGCCCAGGCGGATCGAACGGCTCCAGTCGACGAAGCCGCTGTAGAAATCGCCAACGCTGAGGCTGGTAGCGGTGTCCGGGAAATCCATCTGCCAGGCGCTGTCCAGACGCACCGCTTCGCTGCGCCATCGCTGGTCCTGCGGGCGGTCGTAGGCCAGGAACACGGCGGTGGTGTCGACCATGCCGCGGCCGATGCCGAAGCCGCGCAGTTCGGTCGCCAACGACACGCTGCTGGCACCGGCATTGCGCGTGGCATAGACGTCGTAATTGAGCAGCATGCCCGGGGAGGCGGTGGCGCTGGGCGGGGCGACTTCTTCGGCTTTCAACACCGTGGTGGAGAGCGACAGCTGCGCCAGCGGTACCTGCAGCGCCAGCCGCTGCAGCGCGGCGTCGTAGCGCACTTCCACATCGGGCAGGCGATCCAGATCGACCAGCTCGCCGGCGCTGCGGTCGGCCAGGATGAAGCCTAGCTTGCGCAGCGTTCGACCGACCCACGCAGGTGGCCGTCCACCAGTTCGAACGGCGCCAGGCCGCGGTCGGCCTGATTCAGGGTGACATCCAGGTACAGCGTCTGCGGCAGTGCGCTGGCGCTTTGCGGGGTTTGATCGGGCAGCGCGGCAACGTCGGCCAGATCGACAGCCGCGGCGCTTCCCAGGCAGGTGGCGGTCGCGAGCAGCGTCATCGCCAGCCGGGCCGTGTCACGGCGCTGTCGGCGTTGCCAACAGGGTGCGTTCGTCCGCCTCACCATTGATCCTTGCGATGATGGTGCCGCGGGCGAACTGCGCCAGCGGTGCACCCAGCGACCAGCGCATGGTCTGGCCGGGCAGTACATAGCCCACCAGTCCGTTCAATGTGGTCTTGGTCGCGCCATCGACCCGATGCTGCAGGTCGGCGACCTGGGCATGCCCATTGCCGGTGTTGCTGATCTGGATCTGCGCATTGCCGTCGCTGCCGGCCACCACTTGCGTGCTCAAGGTCGGCGTGGGCTCGGCTTTTCCGGGCGGCAGCACGAAGATCGGCACCGAGTAGCGCAGCACGAACTGCATGCCCTTGCGGTCGGCATCGGCGTTGGGCAATTCGTCGACGATGATGCGGTAGCAGACTTCCTGGCTGGTCGGCGCAGGCCCGGCGCGGATCACCCGGATCAACTGGCGCTCGCCGGCGGCCAAGGTGCGCATCGGTGGGCTGACCAGCAGTTCCTGGGTCGGGTCGAGCTGGTCCTGCCCGTCGCGCTGGGTCCAGCGATAGGCGCGGGTCTGCACCTGCACCGGCACGCCGCCGCTGTTGCTCAGCCACAACCCGTCGGCGGACTGTTCTGCGCTCAGCGTCAGCGAGGTCGGTGCCAATTGCAGGCTGGCTGCGCGCGCCGATAGCAGCGGCCAGGCGCTGCTCAGCGCGAGCGTCAAGACCATTCCGGTCGTGACCAGCCACGCCGGCATGCGAGACGACAGGCGGTGGTGCAAGGGCATGCGCGCGCTCAATAGACGATCGTGGCGGTGATCGTGTCCTGGTACGCACCGGTTGCCGGATTGTTGGCGGACGGGTTGGTCACACGGCCGTAGACCGGATAGACCTGGTTGATGCCGGTGGCGGTACGACTCAGCGTATTGGTGCCGCTGGTGCTGCCCCACACCGTGCTGCGTCCCAGATCCTGATACAGCTGGTAGGCGATGAAGTTGTTGGTGGTGACCAGCGCATCGGTGTTCTTCATGCGGCGGGTGGTGACGTCGTTGGCGGTGCCGGCATTGCTGCCTGCGCTCAAGGCGATGTTGTACGGCGTCAACGCGGTGGACTGTGCGGTCACGCTGCCGTTGGCGTCGGCATTGGCAGTCGAGGTGGACAACACCGAGCCGAAGTCGACGTCCGTCGCAGACGCCGCCGTAATGGTGCAGGCCTTGGTGACGGCGATCTTGACGTTGAATGTGGTGGTATCGGCTGCTGTGGCAACGCCAATGGTCGAGAGCAGGCCGAGGGACAGCAGGACAGGACGGACAGTACGCATGGACATTTCCTTGACCGGTCTGGTCATTGGTGACGCGACGACGTATCGCCCTTCCTCCAATGCATCAGCTGTGCCAAACGATAACGCCGAATTCACGCGCTATCTAGCTGTTTAATCTGGTTCTTTTCGCAAAATTGGGATGTCCTGCGGATGACTCCGTTAATGGAGACTTTGACGCTCCTCGAACTACGTCACACATGAATGCGCGGTGACGCCAGTTTTTTGCTGCACCGTCCGCTTCCGCCGTAACGGCGTGTTTTGCAAAAAACGGCTGCGCGGGTCGTTCAGATTCAGCCCGAATCGGCGATAATCCGGACCATGAGCGTCAATCTAAAAACTAAAGAAGAAATCGAACTGATGCGCGTCGCCGGCCGCCTGGCCGCCGAGGTGCTCGACATCGTGGCCCCGCACGTGCAACCGGGCGTGACCACTGCCGAGCTCGACCGCATCTGCCACGACCACATCGTCAACGTGCAGGGGACCATTCCTGCCAATGTCGGTTATCGCGGCTTCCCTAAGAGCGTGTGCACCTCGGTCAATAACGTGATCTGTCACGGCATCCCGAGCGCGGCCAAAGTCCTGAAGGAAGGCGACATCGTCAATATCGATGTCACCGTCATCAAGGACGGCTGGCACGGCGATACCAGCCGCATGTATTACGTCGGTACGCCGTCGGTGATGGCCAAGCGCCTGGTCGATACCACCTACGAAGCGATGTGGCGCGGCATCCGCGCGGTCAAGCCGGGTGCGACGCTGGGCGATGTGGGCCATGCGATCCAGAAGTATGCCGAGGCCGAGCGCTTCAGCGTGGTGCGCGATTACTGCGGTCACGGCATCGGCAAGGTCTATCACGACGAGCCGCAGGTGATGCATTACGGCCGTCCCGGCGAAGGCCTGGTGCTCAAGCCGGGCATGACCTTCACCATCGAGCCGATGATCAACGAAGGCACCTACCACCATAAGACGCTGCCCGATGGCTGGACCGTGGTCACCAAGGACCGCAAGTTGTCCGCGCAGTGGGAACACATGGTCGCGGTGACCGAAGACGGCGTGGATGTGCTGACGCTGTCGCAGAACGCGCCCGCCCCGGTATGACGGCCACGCCAGCGGATCGACCCGACCCGGGTGTCGCCGGCGATGCCGAGTGGGCCGCGCAGGCCCGTCCGCTGCTGGTGCATGCGGACATGCGGCTGTGCAAGCGCTTCGATCAGGGTGAACCGATCGAACGCCTGGTGGCCTTGCGCGCACGCGCGGTCGACCAATTGATGCGCAATGCCTGGACGCGCTGCATCCCGGCCGATGCCGGGTTGTCGCTGCATGCGGTCGGCGGTTACGGGCGCGGCGAACTGTTTCCGCGTTCGGACGTGGATGTGCTGGTGCTGGGCGAAAGCGCGTTGCAGCAACAGCATGAGCAGGCCCTGGCGCGCTTGTTCGCGTTGCTGTGGGATGTGGGCTTGCCGATCAGTCATGCGGTGCGCTCCGCTGCGCAGTGCACCGCCGCTGCAGCCGACCAGACCGTGCTGACCGCATTGATCGAATCGCGCCCGCTGGTTGCAGGGAGCGAGGCGCGCGCGGCACTGGCCGCAGCGATCGCCCCGCAACGGGTCTGGCCGGCTCGCGAATTCTTCCAGGCCAAGCGCGAAGAACTGCTGGCGCGGCATCAGCGCTTTGGCGACACCGCCGACAATCTGGAACCGGACATCAAGGACGGCCCTGGCGGCTTGCGCGACCTGCAGACGCTGGGCTGGATGGCGCTGCGCGCCTTCGGCGTCAAGGATCTGGAAGCGCTGGTCGGGCTTGGCCATGTCGGCTTCGACGAGGCTGCAGCGCTGCGGCGCGAGCGCGAAGAACTGGCGCGGCTGCGCTTCGGTTTGCATATCGTCGCCAACCGGCCGGAAGAACGCCTGCGTTTCGACTATCAAAAGACCCTGGCGCAGCGGCTGGGGTTTGCCGACGACCCGGAAAGCCTGGGCGTGGAAAAGATGATGCAGCGCTTCTATCGCAGCGCTGCATTGATCCGTCGCATCAGCGACCGGTTGTTGCAGCGCTTCGAGGAGCAATTCGATGGCGAAGCGGTACCGGAACCGCTCGGTGGCGGCTTCAGCCTGCGCCGCGGCTATCTGGCCGCCGACGCGGATGATTGGCCGGCCGGCGATGTGCTGCAGGTGTTCGCCTTGTTTGCGCAGTGGGCGGCGCACCGCGAGGTGCGCGGCCTGCATTCGCTGACCGCGCGCGCGCTGGCCGAGGTGCTGCGCGAGTTGCCGGCTTACGACGTGGCCGACGCCACCGCGCGCGACCGTTTCATGGCGCTGCTGCGCGGCCCCCGTGCGATGGAAACGCTCAATCGCATGGCGCGCCTGGGTGTGTTGGGCCAGTGGATTCCCGCATTCGCCAGCGTGTCCGGGCGCATGCAGTTCGACCTGTTTCATGTCTACACGGTGGACCAGCACACGCTGATGGTGCTGCGGAACATCGCGCTGTTTGCGGCCGGTCGCGCCGACGAGCGTTTTTCGATCACGCATGAAGTCTGGCCGCGCTTGCGCAAGCCGGAATTGCTGCTGCTGGCCGGTCT
Organism: Xanthomonas sp. NCPPB 2933; assembly: GCF_056725225.1. Lineage (NCBI taxonomy): Bacteria > Pseudomonadati > Pseudomonadota > Gammaproteobacteria > Lysobacterales > Lysobacteraceae > Xanthomonas > Xanthomonas sp. NCPPB 2933. The sequence goes on along the minus strand of NZ_CM161518.1, from coordinate 3,679,147 downwards.
GTTTCACGACATCGCCAAGGGCCGCGGCGGCGATCATTCCGAGCTGGGTGCGGTGGATGCGCGTGCGTTCTGCCAGGCGCATCGGCTCAGCGAAGGCGATACCGCCTTGGTGGCCTGGCTGGTGGAGCAGCATCTGCGCATGTCGGTGACCGCGCAGAAGCAGGACATCTCCGACCCGGAAGTGATCCATCGTTTCGCCACGCTGGTGGGCACGCGCGAACGGCTGGATTATCTGTATCTGCTGACCTGCGCCGACATCGCCGGCACCAGCCCCAAATTGTGGAATGCCTGGAAGGACCGGCTGCTGGCCGATCTGTATTTCGCTGCGCGCCGCGCCTTGCGCGAAGGTCTGGAGCATCCGCCGCCGCGCGAAGAACGCCTGCGCGAAGCGCGCGAGTCCGCGCGTGCGCTGATGCAGGCGCAAGGCCACGACGATGCCACCATCGATCGTCAGTTCGCCGGCATGCCGGACGAGAATTTCCTGCGTTTCCGTCCCGAGCAACTGGCCTGGCAGGCGGTTTCGCTGATCGAAGTGCAGATCGGCCAGACCACGGTCAAGGCGCGTCGCGCAGTGCCGGACAACGACGCACTGGAAGTGTTTGTGTACTCGCGCGACCGTGACGGGTTGTTCTCGGCGATCGTCTCCACGCTGGATCGCAAGGGTTACGGCATCCACCGCGCGCGTGTGCTGGATGCACCCAACGATGCCATCTTCGACGTGTTCGAAGTGCTGCCGCAGGACAGCTCTGCCGATGGCGACCCGCAGCGTCTGGCTGCGGCCTTGCGTCAGGTGCTGGCCGGCGACCTGCAGAAGGTGCGTCCCTCGCGGCGTGCGGTGCCGCGCCAGCTGCGCCATTTCCGCTTTGCGCCGCGCGTGGAATTCAGCGAAAGCGCTGGCGGCCGCCGCACCCGCATCAGCCTGGTCGCGCCCGATCGTCCCGGCTTGCTGGCCGACGTGGCCAACGTGTTGCGCCTGCAACACCTGCGCGTGCACGACGCGCGCATCGCCACGTTTGGCGAGCGCGCCGAAGACCAGTTCCAGATCACCGACGAGCACGACCGCCCGTTGTCCGAATCCGCCCGGCAGGCGCTGCGCGATGCGCTGTGCGCCTGTCTCGATCCTACCTAGCACCTCCGGAGACCCCCATGGCTACCAAGAAGACTGCGCGCAAGCAGAGCGCGACCACGACCAGCGCAGCGCCTGCGCGCGCGACCGCAAAGAGCAGCAAGGCGAGCGGCAAGCCGAGTGACAACAAGTCGGTCGGCAAGCCGGTAAGTAAGGCAGTCAGTAAGTCAGGCAAGCTGCCTGTTGCGCGCAAGGCCACCGCTGTCGCAGCTGCCGACACCAAGGCTGCTGCCAAGAAAAGCGTTGCGAAGAAGATTGCCGCCAGCGCACCGCGCGTGGCCAAGCAGCCGACCAGCGTAGTGTCTGCGCCGGCGGCCAAAAAGACTGCCGCTGCGAAGAAACTGCCGATCGCCGAAAAGGCCGTGCACGGCGTTGCCGCGCAGGTGGGCACTGACGAACTCAAATTCGGTATCGAGAGCGCATTCGAGCGCCGCGCCAGCTTGACCATCGACGAAATCGACGGCTCCACCCGCGCCATCGTCACCCGCGTCATCGACGGATTGGAGAGCGGCGAGTTCCGCGTCGCCGAGCCGGACGGGCAGGGCGGCTGGACCGTCAACGAGTGGCTGAAGAAGGCCGTGCTGCTGTATTTCCGTGTCAACGAGATGGCGGTAATCGAGGCGCAGCCGGCGCCGTTCTGGGACAAGGTGGAATCGCGTTTTGCCGGTTTCAACGAGGCCGAGTTCCGCAAGGCCGGAGTGCGTGTGGTGCCGGGTGCGGTGGCGCGTCGCGGCAGCTATTTCGGCAAGGACGTGGTGCTGATGCCGAGCTTTACCAATATCGGCGCGTACGTCGGCGAAGGCAGCATGGTCGACACCTGGGCCACGGTGGGTTCGTGTGCGCAGATCGGCAAGCACTGCCATCTGTCCGGCGGCGCCGGCATCGGCGGCGTGCTGGAGCCGCTGCAGGCCAGCCCGACCATCATCGAAGATCATTGCTTCATCGGCGCGCGTTCGGAAGTGGTGGAAGGCGTGGTGGTGGGCCATCACAGCGTGATCGGCATGGGCGTGTTCATCGGCCAGAGCACGCGCATCTACAACCGTGCCACCGGCGAAATCTCGTATGGCTATGTGCCGCCGTATAGCGTGGTGGTGTCCGGGCAACTGCCGTCCAAGGATGGCTCGCACTCGCTGTATTGCGCGGTGATCGTCAAGCAGGTGGATGCCAAGACGCGCAGCAAGACCAGCGTCAATGAGCTGCTGCGTGGCCTTGCCGATTGAGCACGCAACCGAACATGCACCAGGACATCCTCTCCAGGGCCGCATCGCGCTGGATGAGGTGGGGCATCCCGGCATTCTGGCTGGGCTGGGGCGTGCTCTACACGGTCGGTGTGCTGACCCGCGATCCTAGGGTCACAACCGGCGGGCCGTGGCATTGGATCGTGCCGGCGCTGGTAGTGGTGATGGCCGTGCGTTGGCTGCGGCAACCGGCGCGCTGGGCACAGGTGTACGACGCCGGCGATGCCTTGTTGGTCGAGCGCCAGGGACGGCGGCAGCGCATCGACCTGCGTGACTTGCGCGCAGTCGAGCCGGCCTGGCTGATTCCGCCGGTGCGCCTGGCACTGCAGGTGCAGGCCGGCGACGCACCGGTGATCTTCCTGCCTGCCCACGGCCGGTCGCCCGAACTGCTTGCCACCGACCTGATGGCGCGCGCCGATGCGCGCCGCGCAACCACAGGAGCTGCATGACATGACCACGCTATACGGACTCAAAAACTGCGACACCTGCAAAAAAGCCACCAAGTGGCTGGACCGCTTCGATGTCGCCTACACCTTCGTCGATTACCGCGATCACAAGCCCGAGCCGGAGACGCTGGTGGCGTGGGCCGAGCAGGCCGGCGGATTCGATGCACTGATCAACAAGTCGTCGACCACCTGGCGGCAACTGCCGGACAACCGCAAGGCTGCAGCCAGCGCAGCCGAATGGAAACTGCTGCTACGCGAGTATCCGCAACTGATCCGCCGCCCGGTGGTCATCACCGATGACGGCCAGCTCAGCCAGGGATTTTCGGACAACGGTTTCAAGCAGCGCTTTGACGTTGCGTGATCCGGTGCTGCCGCAGCTCCCAACTTCTCCAGTGATACCCGATCATGTCCGACATTGTTGACCTCACCTGTGAACTGATCTCCCGCCCGTCGGTGACGCCGGACGATGCCGGCTGCCAGGAACTGATCGCGCAGCGGCTGGCGCGCGCCGGCTTTGCTATCGAACACCTGCGCCTGGGCGAGGTGGACAATCTATGGGCCACGCACGGCAGCGGTGCGCCGGTGCTGGTGCTGCTCGGGCATACCGATGTGGTGCCGCCGGGGCCGCGCGAGGCGTGGACAAGCGATCCGTTCGAGCCGCAGATTCGCGATGGTGTGCTGTACGGGCGCGGCGCCGCCGACATGAAAAGTGGAGTGGCCGCCTTCGTGGTCGCCGCCGAACAGTTCGTTGCCGCATATCCGCAGCACACCGGCACGTTGGCGCTGCTGCTGACCTCCGACGAAGAAGGCGATGCCATCGATGGCGTGCGGCGTGTGGCCGAGCTGTTCCGCGAACGTGGGCAGGCGATCGATTGGTGCATCACCGGCGAGCCGTCGTCTACCGAGCGGCTGGGCGATCTGTTGCGGGTCGGCCGCCGCGGCAGCCTGTCCGGCACGCTGACGGTGAAAGGCGTGCAGGGGCATGTGGCGTATCCGCACAAGGCGCGCAATCCGATCCATCTGGCAGCACCTGCATTGGCAGAGTTGGTCGCACGGCAATGGGACGATGGCTTCGAAAGTTTTCCGCCGACCAGCCTGCAGATCTCCAATATCCATGCCGGCACCGGCGCCAACAACGTGATCCCCGGCGAGCTGCAGGTGGCCTTCAATCTGCGTTACACCCCTCATTGGGATGCGCCGCGATTGGAAGCTGAGATTGCCGCAGTGCTGGATCGCCACGCGCTGGAGTATTCGCTGCGCTGGCATCGCAGCGGCGAGCCGTTCTACACCCCGGAAGGGCGCCTGCGCAGCGTCGCGCGCGAGGTATTGGGGCAGTTTGCCGGCGCGCCACCGGAAGAGAGCACTGGCGGCGGCACCTCCGATGCGCGCTTCATCGCGCCGCTGGGCGCGCAATGCATCGAGGTCGGCCCGGTCAACGCCAGCATCCACCAGGTCGATGAGCATGTGCGCGTGGCCGATCTGGAAGCGCTGCCGGCGTTGTACCGCACGCTGATCGAACGCCTGCTGGTCTGAATTGCCGGGCCATGCCCATGCCACGCGCTGGTTTGCACACTACGCAGCCAGCGCCACGGCATGCGGTCACCTGCGGCATGCCGATGCTGCTGCGCGACGCGGGCATCGCCAAGCTGCGCTAAGACCTCTCGGATTGCAGCAGCATCTCGCTTGCATTGCGCTGCCAGGCGGCATGGACGCACAAGGCTCGGGGGCTAGTCGAACGTCCAGAACGGCGGTTTGATCGCCTCGCGCCAATGCGATTCGTCCGCGATATAGAACGTCTGTGCGGACGCCTTGGCAAACCAGGTTGCCGCCGTCTCCACGTCGCGCGTCACGCCGCTGCTGCCGCGTCCGAGCAGCAGGCCAGAAAAATACTGGCCATACACATTGCCCTGGTCCGCCGCGCGCCGGTACCAGCGCAGCGCCTCCGTACCGTCTCTGTCCACGCCACCCATTCCTTTTTCATGCAGCGCGCCAAGATCGACCTGCGCCTCAGCATCGCCGTTACGGGCGCGGCGCTGGATGTCGCGTACCAGCGGGTGCAATGCACCGCCACTTGGCGCGATGGCGGCGGGAAGCCCCGACGATCCTGATGCGGAGCGCTCATAGATCGTCGCGCGCAGATCCCAGCGCAACGCTGCAGCCGCCTCCCCACGGTCGCGGTGGAACTTGGCGAGCTCGGCGATGGCATACGGGTTTCCATGCATGGCCGCTGCCAGGTACCAGCGCTCGCCCTTGCGCGGCGACGCGCGTAATGCGACGCGCTGGTCGATGTACGGGCTGTCGGGATGGAAGAGCGTCCCGCTTGCCCAGATTCGTCCCAGCGCCAGTTCGGCGCGGGTGTTGCGGAACGTCCACGGGGTGATCGCCGCGGCACGTTCGTACCAGTGGACGGCGCGCGGGTCGTTGCGTGCCTCCAGGCGTTCGGCCGCATTCCACGCGCTGTCGAAACTGCCATCGGCCGCCTGTTGTTCCAGCTGTTGCAGATAGACTGGATCGGTGCGCGGAGGGGCGCTGCTGCAGGCCTGCAGCAACACTGCAAGCAACAGGGCCAGGGGCGGCATGCGTCCGATGCGTGGGGTCATTCCATTACTGCCGATTGTTGGGGCGGTCATTATCCTCGCAATACGCCGGTGCGACCGCGGCGTGGTCTGCGATGCCGGGCTTGGTTGCCATCGCAACAGTTGCGCCGCCGTCGAAAGCGGGATACGGTCGAGTCATGTCCTCGCTCCTGCCAAACCTCGTCAATAACGCCAACCGCAACAATCTGCGCGCGAATAATCGTGCGCGGCCGATGCGGATCTGCGACTAGGCGAAGTACAGCAAACGCCCAGGAATCAGAAAACCCGCATCGGCCGATGCGGGTTTTTTTATGGGTGTCATTCTCGTGCAGCACGCTCTTCCACCGGCCGCCAACCCCCGCAGTTTTTTCAGGAGTGTTTCCATGTGTTCCATCTTCGGTATTTTCGGCCTGCAACCCGGTGACGATCTGCAGGCATTGCGCCGGCAGGCACTGGAATGTTCGCAACGGCAGCGCCATCGCGGTCCCGACTGGAGCGGCGTGTATGTCGATACCGGCGCGATCCTGGTGCATGAGCGCCTGGCCATCGTCGACCCGGCCGGTGGTTCGCAGCCGTTGCTGTCCGAAGATGGGCAGCTCGCCCTCGCCGTGAACGGTGAGATCTACAACCATCGCGAGCTCAAGCAGGAGCTGACGCAGCCGTACGCGTTCCAGACCGGCTCCGATTGCGAGGTGATCAACGCGCTGTATCGCGAAGATGCGCCGGCCTCGTATCTCAACCGCCTCAACGGCATCTTTGCGTTCGCGCTATGGGACAAGGCCGCCGGGCGGGTGATCATCGCGCGCGACCCGATCGGTGTAGTGCCGCTGTACTGGGGCCATGATCGCGAAGGCCGCTTGCGGGTGGCCTCCGAACTGAAATCGCTGGTCGACGATTGCGCCGATGCCGCGCAGTTCCCGCCCGGCCATTGGTACGACAGCGCCACCGGCGCATTGAGCCGCTACTACGAGCGCGCCTGGCGCGAATATGCCGAAGTGGAAGGCGTGCAGGTGCAGTTGCAGGAATTGCGCGAGGCGTTCGAGCGTGCAGTGCATCGCCAGTTGATGACCGACGTGCCGTACGGCGTATTGCTGTCTGGCGGTCTGGATTCGTCGCTGGTCGCTGCCGTTGCCGCGCGCTACGCACGCCATCGCATCGAAGAGAACGACACCACCGAAGCCTGGTGGCCGCGCCTGCATTCGTTCGCGATCGGCTTGAAAGGCTCGCCGGATCTGGCCGCCGCCGAAGTCGCCGCCGCCGCGCTGGGCACCGTGCATCACGGCTTCGAATACACCTTCGAAGAAGGCCTGGATGCATTGCCCGAAGTCATCCGCCACATCGAAACCTACGACGTCACCACCATTCGCGCATCCACCCCGATGTTTCTGCTGGCGCGACGGATCAAGGCGATGGGCGTCAAGATGGTGCTCTCCGGCGAAGGCAGCGACGAAATTTTCGGCGGCTATCTGTACTTCCACAAGGCGCCGAACGCGCGCGAATTCCATGAGGAATTGGTGCGCAAGCTCGACGCGCTCAACAACTTCGATTGCCTGCGCGCCAACAAGTCGATGATGGCCTGGGGTGTGGAGCCGCGCGTGCCGTTCCTGGATCGCGAGTTCCTGGATGTGGCGATGCGCATGGATGCCAGTTTCAAGATGATCGACAAGACCAGCAGCGGCGCCATGCGCATGGAAAAGGGCGTGTTGCGCGAAGCCTTCGCCGGCTATCTGCCCGAGTCGATTCTGTGGCGACAGAAAGAGCAGTTCAGCGATGGCGTGGGCTATGGCTGGATCGATGGACTCAAGGCGCATGCCGAAGCGCATGTGAGCGATCGCGAGCTGGCTGCGGCCGACAAGCGCTATCCGGTCAATCCACCGCAGACCAAGGAAGCGTATTTCTATCGCACGCTGTTTGCGCAGTTCTTCCCCAGCCAGGCGGCTGCGGAGACGGTGCCGGGCGGCAAGTCGATCGCGTGTTCGTCGCCGACCGCGATTGCCTGGGATGCGAGTTTTGCCGCGATGGCCGACCCGTCCGGCCGTGCGATTGCCGGCGTGCACGAACAGGCGTTGGCTTCGTAACGTCGCTACAACTGCAGTGGCCGGCATGCGCTCACGCACTGCCGGCCACTGTTGCGATCACTCGTGGCGCACGCAATAGCCGTAGCGCTGCGGCTCGATATCCACACCGGCCACATCGGCCTGGTTGTTGCGCCACAGGTTCGGCTTGAAGTCGCCCGCAGTGCAGTTGGCGGCGCGGTCCACGCCGATGGTGTAGGTGAACGGATTGCTGGCAAAGCGGTTGTTCTCGAACACGTTGTCCTGGCTCATGCTGTTGTCCCAGCACAGGATTTCCGGGGTGCGGTAGCGAATCGCGCAGGCCAGAAAGATGCCGGCGACCTTGTTGCCTTCGAACTGATTGTTGCTGAAGCGGTTGCGCCGCGCATCCGACAGATAGATGCCCTGGCTGCCATTGCGCTCGAAGCGGTTGTTGCGGATTTCGCTGTCTTCCAGGTGCTCGGTGGTCAGGCCTGCCGCCACGTTGTCGTGGATGTAGTTGTTGACCATGGTGACTTTGGCGGTGCGGTTGAACGACACGCCATCCCAGATCGCACCGGAGACGTCGTTGTTTTCGATGGTGATCTCGCGCGTGTCGTACTCGCTCAGCAGGCAGGCGCTGCGGCACTTGTTGACCTGCAGGCCGGCAAGCCTGATGCCCTGGCCGGAACGCACCACCACCGCGCTATTGCTCAGATACGGGCGCTCGGGCATGAATTCCTTGTCGCCGGTGCTGGCGACGATCTGCATGTCTTCGATGCTGACGTTGCGGATCACACCGATCGGCTGCTGATTTTCGTAATCGCCGACCACCAGCGCCGGCTGCTGCACGCCATCGGCCATGCGCAGCACGGTGGTCGGTCCCTTGCCGCGCAAGGTGAGATTGCCGCGGTGGATCGAGACCAGGCCGTTGAGCGGAAATTCGCCTTTTTCCAGGCACAACACCGCAGGCGTATCGCTTTGCGGAAGCTTGTCGATGGCTTTTTGCAGATCCTGGCCGGGGCGCACTTTGGCGGTGCACGCGGCGACGGGCGCGTCCGGTGGGCCGGCTTGTGCGGGTGGCGCGGCCGAGCAGGCAGTGGCAATGAACAATGGCAACAGGGCGGAAACGGAGCGGGCAAGCTGAGGCATGCGGATTCCGGTCAGTGAGGGGAGGGGAGCGATGGTGTGGAGATGAACTCCACATCGCGACGGCCTCTAGTGTGTCCCACCGAACGTTAAGGTCTGGCTGATTCCGGCATGCGCGATTCTGCGCAGGTTCATTGCATTGCTGTGGTCGAGGCTGCAACGGCGTGTGCGGCACGCCGGAGCGGCTGACGAACGTCACAGTTGAGCGTAGCGATCAAGATCTGAGCACGTGCGCGGTTGCCACGCTTAAAAACTGTAAGCCAGCTGCGCATAGATGCGACGCGGTTCGCCCGGGAAATGCCCGGTGCGTTCGGTGAAACCGCTCACCGCATAGACCTTGTCGAACAGGTTCTTGACGTTGACCTGCAGCTTCCACGCATCCCACTGCGTCTGCCAACTGATGTCGAAGATCGCATACGGTTTGACGCGCTGGCCTTCCAGGCTGACCCGCTCGCCCACGTAATCGGCACCAAAGGCGATTGCCGATTTCCAGGCCGGCAGGTCATAGCGCGTCCATAGGCCGAAGGTGTTGCGCGGTGCATTGGCGAAGCGGTCCCCGGAGGCATTGGTGATGCCGTTGGTGCCTGCATCGAGCACGCGCGCATCGTTGTAGGCGTAGGTCAGGTTGAGCACCCAGCGCTCGGTGAGGTCGGCCAGCAGATCCACTTCCAGACCTTCGCTGCGCACCAGGCCGAGGGCGGAGAGCTGATTGACGCCATCGACGATGCTGCCGTTGGCTTGCACGATATTGCTGCGTTCGATGCGGTACAGCGCAGTATTGAGCGTGAGCCCGCCATCGTTGAGCGCGGTTTTCAGACCGACTTCCCATTGCGTGCTGCGCTCGGGATCGAATGGCCCGCCGACGCTGCTGTCCTGATTTGCCGCATCCTGCGGCAGAAAACCGCTGGCATAACTTGCGTAGGCATTGACGCCATCGCGCAACACGAAGGTGCTGCCCACGCGCCAACTGAGATCGTTGCCGGTGACGCGCGAGCCATCCAGCAGGTTGTCGTCCTTGAAGCCGTCCCAGCGCAACCCGGCCATCGCATACCAGCGCGGCGTCAGCGTGAGTTCGTCCTGCAGATACGCGCCATAACGCTGACTGCGGGTGCTGGTAGCCCGCCAGGGCAGGCTGTCCAGACCATAGTCGTAAAAGCCGCTGCGCCCGTACACCGGGTTGAGCAGATCGATGCCCGGCACCGGGCCGCGCGTGCGTCCGGTATCGGCGGTGTTGGCGGTCTGCGCGCGGAAATCCGCATCCAGCCGGTAGTAATCCGCGCCCATCAGCAGCTTGTGTTCGATCGCGCCGATGCTGGCGCGGAAGATCGCGTTGACGTTGCTGGAGATCGCATCGTTGTCGCGGAACTGATTGCGCAACTGCCGCGTCATCCATTCGGCGGTGCCGTCGCCATCGCGGTCGATCAAGCCCATCGGCTCGTGATAGATCTGATGCTCGTCGTTCTTGAACCAGCGCAGCGCCATGTCCACGTCCCACGCATCCGACGGCGCAAAGCGGTACTGCGCGAAGGCCACCTTGGCGCGCATGTCGAGAAAGTCGGTGGGCTCGTTGTGATTCCAGCGACGATCGGTGAGGAAGTTGCCGTTGTCGTCCACCGGCACGCCACGCAGGCGATTGCCGCCCAGGTTCTGGGTGATGTCGGTGTACTGCAGCGTGAGCTCGCCGGTCTGGCCGATGTCGAACGCCACCGACGCATCGCCGATCTGGCTCTGGCTATCGGTGTTCCAGCGAAAACCATTCTCGCCATCGGCATAAGCACCGATGCGGTAACGGATGCGCCCATCGTCGCGTGCCGGGCCGGTGGCTTCGAACGAGGCCGCAGCGAAGGATTGATTGCCTACCTGCAGCTCCACTCGACGCGCGGTCTGATGACCGGGCTTGCGGGTGACGTAATTGATGACGCCACCGGGTTCGCCGCCGCCATACAACGCACCGGCCGGGCCCTTGAGCACTTCCACGCGTTCGATATTGAACAGCTGCGGCACCGAGAAGCCGGCATACGGGTCGCCGCGCAATCCGTCGTACAACACGTTTTCCTGGCGGAATCCGCGCAGGGTGACACCGGCATAGCTGAAGAAACTGATGCCGCTGATGCTGCGATACAGGTCGGTGATCTGCCGCGCCGCCTGGTCGTCGATCAACTCGCGCGGCAGCACCTGCACCGACTGCGGCACCAGCGCCAGCGGCGTATCGGTGCGTGTGGCCACTGCGGCGTCTTCGGACTTGTAGAGCGTTTGCGCACGGCCGATGACATCGACGCCATCCAGCTCGGTGACAGTTGCTGAGGTGCTGGTGTGCTGAGCGAAAGCGGATGGCGAGTGCAGGGCGAGCGCAGCGGTAAGCGCGGTGACAAGGAGCGTGGGGCGCATTGGTCACTAATGGGAATGGTTATCAAATGCATCTTAGCATGATGTGCTCGCTTCGCTGCGTGGACCGCTAGATGTAAGGGGACACTTCCTTTGCGCTGCGCGGACAGATGGTCTGCGTTGGCAGTGAAGGGGCTTTAAAGGGTCTGTAAAGCCGCCTCGAAGCCCCCTCAACGCGGCTAGCCTTGACCCGGCTCCGGGTTACAGCAGGGTGGCCTGGCTGTCGTCCCAGCTCTTGATGATCAACTCTCCGGACTGCTTGCCCCGGCTGGCGCTGGCACCGATGGTGTAGGCAAGCTGCAGCGGCACCAGATCGAACCCGGCGAAGACCTGCCGGATGTCCGGGTGGTCGTTGATGGACACGACCGCCTTGCCCTGCAGGGACCGCATCAGGTCAGCCATTCGCTCGTACTGCTCGAAGCCGAACTCGACACCGTACCCCTCGGTTTGCCAGTAGGGAGGGTCCAGGTAGAACAGGGTTCCCGGCCGGTCGTACCGCTGGATGCACTCCTGCCAGGGGAGGTGCTCGATCACCACGTTGGCCAGGCGCAGGTGGACCGAGCTGAGCTCTTCCTCGATACGCAGCAGGTTGAGCCGTGGACCTGGCCCGGCAGCGACCACGCCGAAGGTCTGGCTCTGCACCTTGCCGCCGAAGGCCAGGCGCTGCAGGTAGTAGAACCTGGCCGCACGCTGGATATCAGTCAGGGTCTCCGGGCGCTCCATGGCCGCCCACTCAAACATCTGGCGGCTGACCAGCGACCAGCGGAACATGCGCACGAACTCGTCCAGGTGATGCCGGATGCAGCGGTAGAGACACACCAGGTCGCTGTTGATGTCGTTGAGGACCTCAAGCGGGGCGGGCCTTGGGCGCATGAGTAGCGCTGCCGCCCCGCCAGCGAAAGCCTCTACATAGGCCTCATGCGTCGGGAAGTGTGGATACAGGTGCTTGATCAGGCGGCGCTTGCCGCCTGGCCATGGAATGATCGGTTGTGTCATCAAATCTCAGCCTTTGCGAAATGGATCGCCGAGACTTGCCTCGCTCTCGCGGGAGCGACAAGGCCTCGGCTTGATTCGCGTGACACAACACGCGGTGATGGCGTCAGGCTGGTGCTTGCCGGCACCAGCCTGGCGCCTTGTCTCTAGAGCGGTGGGATCTCTTCGAAGACCCAGCCATTGCTGGCGTAGTAGTCGCCGCCGCGATGTGCGATCGAGCCAGGCGTGAAGCGGCCGAACAGCGCCGTCCGATGCAGCTCGTCGCGGTTGATTGCGCCAGGCACGCCCCAGCGGGGGATCACAGCCGAGCGGGCATTGCCGCCCAAGGCATACGTCAGGCGGTCCCAGTCCATGCCTTGTGCCAGTGCCGCACCTCGCACGGCTGCACGCTGGTCCGGCACCAGTGCGACTTGCAGGCGCCTGTATGACCGCCTGGGCACAACATTCAGACCGCCGCCGAGGGTGCGCTCAGCGCTGCTCGGGTCGACCCGGTTTGCTTCCCACTCGACCTGGATCGGGACATCCACTGCCTGCAGGATGACCAGCTCGCCCACGTCGAGGTTCGAGGCAGCAACTTCCACCTGCAGGCCGATGAGCGGGTCGATGTTCACTGGCAAGACAAACCAGGCAGCCCGACTCTCATCGACCAATGCCCTAATCACTTCAGCACCGATCGGATAGGCATACCCCGCGTCACCCTGGCGACGACCGGTCAAGGTCACTGCGGTGCCAGCAGGGCACGTGACCCCAAGCACTGCGACGATCCCGACCTGAGTGGGCAACGTCCAATCCGCACGCAAACGCACGCTACTGCCGCCACTGATGCGTGCCACGCTGGCCGGCCTGCCGTCGACCATCGCGGCAAGGTTGACGGCAGTGGCGCCGTGCACGCTTGGCGTCAGAGCCGGCTGGCCATATCCGATCAACATGGCTCAGGCTCCCCAGAACTTCAAAGCGTGCTCGCCAGTGACGCGATTGCTGGTCACACCAGTGACCAACACTTTGCGGCCGGCCTGCAGGCCATAGCGGTGGTAGGTAATGCGACCGACTTGGCCAGGTCGCAACTGCAGATCGGTGCGGCCGGTGAGGCGACCAGCGTAGAAATAGCGCGGTACTGCATACAGGCGGATCACGCGATCAATCTCGGCCTGTGCATCAGCGCGACGGTCGAACCGCGACACCATCGGCGCGGCGGTCTCCGCGTGTGCGTAACGACTGGCAAGCGTGCCGGCGGCATACACCTGGCCGCGATACTCGCTCGTCAGCTGCTGGCGCGTGGCCGGTGGCAGCTGAGCCAGGTCGGTGATCAGATCGCCAGCCGCCAGCACCAACGCGTTCGGCTGATAGCCCATGCGCCTGGACAGGTTAGGCGCCAGATCAGGCATCACGACCAGGTCGGCCTGCAGCTCCCGCCAATCGAGCTCGAAAGCCAGATCAGCATCGGCGGCATCGTCGGGATCGACCAGACGAGACAGTCGCAGCACACCGTCGCCGTCCTGCCACCAGTCCGCCGCATAGCTCGGCAGGATGCTGCTCAGGGCTTGGAGAGGTGTCGCCGCTTGCGCAGCGTAATAGCCGACGCCTGCGTAGCCCGTGGCAAGGTCCAACGCGTCGGCATCAGCACCGGACCAGGCGCTCTTGCCAATCCGCCCGAATACAGCCGCCAGCGCCTGGCGCAGCGTTGCCGGCACCAAATCCGCATGCGTCGACACATCCGCAACCAGCGGACCCAGTGGCGGCGAAGTCATCGCCAACTGTTGACCACCCGACGCAAGCGCATAGCCCGTCCCAGCGAGAATGGCTGCACCTCGATCCAGAACCGTCCCGACGCTTGCCAGCGGAGCATCCGATAGCCACTGCGCGCTGCCATCGCTGTTTACCTTGATGCCCGGCACGCTGCGTACCGCACCGATGACGACGGGCTGCGGCTGCCATGCCACCGTGTCGCCTTGCGGCGGGAGAAAAACCGCGCAGTTCAGCGGGCCATCGAGATCTTCGTGTGCATCGCGCAGCACCAACGCTTTGCTTCCATCACTCTCGATATCGATGCGGTCCAGCACATAGCGGCTGACGGGCGACGCGGAACTCAGCGGCTGGCCTTGCACGACCTGACGTACCGCGACAGGCACGTCACGCGCCGAGCTGAGCGCCAATACATCCAGTGCACCCTCGGCATCTTGCACGCGTAGCTGAGCGGTGCCGCCGCGCGATGACCCATCCCAAGGCCAGAAGCTCACCGATGCGATCGTGGCCAATCCTTCCGGCGAGATGACGCCTTGATACGCCTGGTTGGCAGGCGTATCCCCAGGTTCGCTCATGTAATCCTCGCTCGACACGAAGGTGGCCGGAGCGCTTTCTGTGGCTTGCATCCAGTTCCCCCCGTCCAATGCTGGGCTGAGACCTTGCCACTGGCCTGCGTTGACGATGCACCGCAAACCTTGCGCCTTCGTCGACGCGACGGATGCTGCGAAATGCACTGGCACCGTAAGTTGAGCATCGACCTGCGCGACCAACTGGGCACCACGATAGAAAGTGATGCGCGATGGCGCGCCGATCATGATGCGAACGCCCACAGGTTCTTCCTTGGAAGGAGGCAGCAGCCCGGAGACAGCCACTGCACCGTTGACCAAGATCTGACCGGCCTGCAAGCGCCAAGCCGCGCCGTTCGATGCTCCGGCCTCTGCCGCCAACGACGCGGATGCCGAGACGACACCGAAGGTGGCATCCAGCGAATCATCACCCCAGAACATCATCTCAACGCCGTGCGTGCCGACCGCTTGCGCGATATCGCTACGCGCCATGCCAGTGCGCGTTGTCGTGGCGTTCGAAGTCAGAGTAAGACCCGCATCTTCCACTAACAGATGTTCATCGATTGGGCTTGCAGCCCATCGAGCATAGCTGTTGGTCACTGGGCTTCATTCCCTTCTGCAGTGACCGGCGTGCTGGCAACAAAAGCTATGTCGGTAGCAGCCTTGATCATGGCTTCTAGCTTCCAGCCAGGCCAATTGAGATGGCCGCCGTTCGCAAGATCGGGAATGACGTACACCTGCGCCGTCAGCTCGGCGATGGACTCTGCCAGCACACCCAGCGCAACGCCTCGGTCCTCGACCTGGAAGGTCACGTTGCCTGTGTCATTGATCGGGTTCCAGATGATCGTGATGTGGCGCGCGATCGGGTCTGCTTCCGGATCTGGCACAGCTACGTTGGTATCGTAGGCAGCACGGGTGGCTGCTTTGATGCCGAGCAGCAAGTGCACGCCAGGTTCGTCGCTTTGCTCCCCCGAATCGGGATCTATGATCGGATAACTGCGCCCGATCAAGTCGCCAATCGGCACTGTTAGCACGCGCAAAAAGAAACGCTCCAGCGTCTGCGTCCAACCATCGGGATGCGGTTTTGTCGTCATCTGCTCAAGATGGAACTCAACCGGTCCTTCATTGGTCGCTGGGTCCCAGCGGATTTCGATGCGGGGCGATACGACTGTGGTCTGCGTGCCGAACGTTTTGTTCTCACTGATGATTGCCATGATGATCTCTTGGTCAGTAGCCGGTGACATCGCACACCAGCACGTTTGAAGGGCGGCGCTGCTCGAATGAGGAGCCGTTCTGGCCGACGATTTGGAAAGGAGCCACGGTGACCTGCTCGTTGGTGACCCTGGCGCCGGGAAGTCGCACGACATAACCGCTTTGCCCTGCGCCACTGCTGATGCTTGAAACCCACACGCCACCTGAGTGCGCGACGGCATACTTGCTGCCTGACGGATAAGACCGGGTTGAGCCCTGCTCACCGGGTAGGGTGAAACTGTCGACAACGCGCTTCGGCTTACGAAGGGCATCGAAAATTGGCTGATTCTGCAGGTTGCGGATCCACAGACCATGCGAAGACAGGTCGCTATCGCGCAGTGCATCGAATGCAAACCACTCGAACAAGGTGCCTGTGGCTGCTTGTAGAGTGAAGGTCGCACGCCAAGTGGTGGCATCCAGCTGCAACAGTGCACCCACGCAGCCCAAGCCATTCGGGCTATAGATGGCCACAATTGGCATCACTACACAGTTATTGATGAAGAAAGTACCGGACGAAACGCCGTATTGAGATGAAACCACGGTGTCTGTCTGCATGACTCCTTTCTGCCGCAGGAACAGGCCACGGTACTCGCCGTCAATCATCAGCAGATTGCTGCCATCCATGCTGCGGACTTCGAAAAATCCCATCAGCGCACCCCGTAAGACAGGCGTACGTCGACCGCACCGCCTGGGTAGGAGTTGTTGGGCTGCCAAGAGATGGTTCCGTTCGGGTCGACCGTAATAAAAGGCGCATAGCCACCATAGGCCATAGGCTGCGGATACGCCCATGGCTGCCCCCATCTAACATCGACCCGAACTGATCCTGAGCCACCTGCAGGGATGATGATGAACTCCGCCATGCGGCTCAGGCGGGATGTGTATCTGACAACCACCGCATTCGTGCTCGGATCGCGGATTTCCAAGCCCTCCATCAGATGCTCCAACCCAGGCCGACCACTCGCACGCCATTGGGCGCGTAGACGAAGTAGTTGCCGTTGATCTGCTCGGCGCGTGCACCACCTGAGTCAGGGCTCAGGAAGCGAACTCTGTCGAACACGAAGTCGATCGTGCCGGTGGTGCCATTGTTGGCTGAGCGGATGCCAACGATTCGACCATTGACGTCGAGCGCCAGGTTCCAGGACGCCAGATAGCTGGCAACGCCATTTTCGGCTGTAGTCAGGCGCGCCGTAAGGGACTGCGTTGCCGACACCTGAGTGGGGATCGAATTCTCGTCCGTGTAAATTGTCGCCACACTGCCCGATTCCAACTTACAGCGCCTGAAACTCACGCTGCTATTGGTTCCCTCGCAGATGTTTCGCACACGAATCGTTGCCATGCCGGCTGCTTGGGGTGCAGTGCCAACGACCCTCTGCCACTGACCCGTGGTTGCAGGAACCGAGGCCACACTTGTGCCACCTACAGGCTGTCCCTGAGCGTTCAAGTAGCTCAACTCAATTCGTGCAGTGCCAACCGAGTTATTGCGGAAGACCTCGACAGAGTAGGTGTACATGCCGACGGGTGCAGGGCAATCTTGCGAGCATGCAATGCCACCTGAGACACCCTGATTGTTCAAGTAGTATCCGAAACGCGGCTCGTAGCCGACACCCATGCCCTGCGGTATTGACCAGCCCAACCCACCCTGCGACCAAGTGGGGTTAACAAGCATGTTGGTGTTTGTGTTGGTCCGGGCTTGCACGCTGGTCAGCGCAGTGCTTTGGGCTGTTAACGCGTTCCCTTGCTGATTGACGGTTGTTTGCAATGCCTGCAAAGCGTTGGCGTCCGCCTTGCCACTCAAGACCGAATTGATGCTCGTAATCGACTGTGAGATTGCGGTGATGTTGTTCTCTGCAGTCGTCACGCGCGTGGTCAGCGCCTGCACAGAAGAGGCGCTTGCCTTCCCGTTTAGCGTTGTGTCCAGGTAGGTGATCGCGGTGGAGGTTGAAGTGAGCGCATTTTCTGCATTCGTGACGCGCGTGGTCAGAGCCGTCAAAGCTGACGCATCAGCTTTCCCTGCGAGAGTCGTTCGAACGCCGGTCAAAGCGGTGGCTATTTGATCCAATTCGCCATTGATCAAAGCCACTTCAGTGTTCAACTGATTCGTTGCGACGCTGACCGCGCCAACGGCCTCGGCCAGCGTCGCGTACTGTCCGATATCGTTCCAGTACGCAAGATCAGTGATTGCAATGCCCACCGGTACGTTCTGTTTAGCCACATACAGCTGGCCGCTGCGCTTCACCAGCGCACCTTTGTTCCAAGTGACATCACTCGTCCATTCCGGCGCATCGATCAGGCCTTGCAAATTGGCCAGTTCCTGAGCTTGTCCAGCCAATTCGCCGGCAAGATCAGTCAATTGTTTTGTTAGCTGCTCGGCTTCGGCAGCAGCATTTAGGAACTCCTGTCTGATCTTCTCGGTTGTCATGTCCAGCTGCGCGCGCACTACGGTGCCGCTTCCGGTGCGGCCGTTGATGCTTGCGCGAATGCGGAAGTACCACACCGAATTGGTGCCATCCGAGTAGAGATAGCGCGTTGCAGTCGTGCGATCGATTTCCAGCCACGGACCTTCTGCCGCCGCGCTGCGTTCGATGATGTACACAACATCGACGCCTGCAACCGGCTCCCACTGCAGCAACACGCCATCGTTCACCGGAGTGGGGATGACTCCGGCGGGTGGGTTGATCGGGGGTGCTTGATAGACCACTGGCACCCAGCTGCCTCTGGGGCGGCTCACGGGTGTGATTGCAGGCAGTGGGCCAGCGCCGATCTCGATCAGCAATACAGGACGGCTCATAGCGCTTGCAGCTCTGCGATGGTGCCGCGCCGGACCAGCAAATTGATGCCGTCGCGGATCTCCGCGAAGACCTGGATGCCCTCGGCGTTGGGCGATGCGGTCGACGGCGTATTGGTCGGAGTAGCGCTGCCGCTATTCGAGCCAGACGAGAAGTAAGACGGCACCTCACGATCAGCCAGCACCGTGACCATCGCCTGGGCGATGCGCTCCGGCAGATCTTCGAGGATGTCGGCCAGGTCGGCGATATCGGTCTGCTGCGTGGTGAGGTAGTCCGACAGCTCGGGCAGCGATAGCCCCAGATCACCGGCCAACATCTCCGGGCTCATGCCGGTGACGTTGCGCAGGATCTGGAAAGGGTCGCTGCCGTTGACACCGGCCAGGTCGCTCACGCCTTGTGCGATGCGCTGTGCACGCTCCATGCGCGCTGCGGCTTCCTGCTGGGCCTGCAGCGCGGCGCGCTGGGTGTACAGCTGCTGCAGCGAGCCATCGCTGCCATCGGCACCAAAGCGCTTGGCCAACTCCAGCACCTGCGCGTAGTCGGTCTGGTAGCCGGCGCTACTGGCGTTGAGGTTGCGGCTGATTTCGAGGAACTGCTGAGCGTACTGGGTGAAGCTGTCGACGTTGCCAGCGGCTGCAGCACTGCGCATCAGGTCATCTGCGGTCGCGCGCTTCTGAGTGTCCGTGTTGGGCGACAGCGTGGCGCTGAGCGAGAGCGACTTGATGAAGTCCTCGATCTTGCTGCCGGCACCGTCGGCCGAACCGCCGAGCTGCTCGATCTGGTCGTTGATGCGATTGAGGGCAAGATCCACCAGCTCGGCCTGCAGCGACTGCACCAGGGTGTCGGTCTTGAGCTGCGCCGCCTGGCGCACCGCCGCCAGGTCTTCTTCCCGCGCCGACAGTCCGTGCAGGGCTTTGGCCTGGTCCTGCAGGGCCTTGATCCGCTGCTGCTCTTCCTGTGCGATCGCCAGGCGCTGCTTGGCGAACTCGCTGAAGCCCTGGGTGGCCACCTCCTGGTAGGCCGTCGCTGCCGTGGCTGCATAGGCCTGCGCGCCGGACATGATGCGCTGATAGGTCTGGCTCAGCGTCTCGTCACCGCGTCCCAGCAGCTCGACCAGGTCGGTGAGTCGCGCCAGGCCGCCAGTGGTCAGCAGCCCGGAGCCGTTGCTGAAGTCAGTGGCCGCCGCCAGCAGAAACTGGGCGCCTTCTTCCAGCGTCGCTGCCGAGCCGCGCCAGCGCTGCGCGATGCCGCTGGCCAGCTCGTCGACCTGTGCGATCTGGCCGATGATGTTTTCAGCGTTCAGGCGCTGACTGAATTCCTCGGCCGTCTCGCTGTAGACCGCGCCCAGGATGGTGCTGAACTCGCGCTTGAGTTGCCCCTTCGCGTTGGTGACGCGCGTAAAGCTGCCTTCGATGATGTCCACGCTTGCCAGGCCCAATGCATCGGCAGCCTGCTCGGCGGTTTCATGGATTGCGGCGTACAGGTCTGCTGCGGCCTGCTTGGCTTCGTCGCCTGGGTCGACCGCGCGCGTACGCTGCTTGCGGCCACCGAACAGCGCCTTCTGACGCTCTTCGAGCAGCTCAGCACCTGCATAGCCGCCGGTCTCGGTTACGCCCAGCGTGGAGGTGATTTCCTTGGCCTTGAACTTGGTTCCGAACAGCTTGCCGCCGCTGACCATGTCGATCAGCGCGAGCGCTGCAACGATCCAGCCAACCACCGGGATCGCGGCAGCAGCGCCCGCTGCACCCGCTGCTGCGCCACCTGCAGCAGCCGAACCGGTGGCATATAGGCCGGCACCAGCTGTTGCCGCCGTCGCGGCACCTGCGCCGCCCAGGGCGCCCACCGCCAGCGAGCCGCCGACATAGCCGAGCGTGCCGTAGCTGACGCCGGCAGCAGCCGACGACAGGCCGCCGTTGCCGGCGTTCTTGTAGCCGTACAGCGCGCCGCCGACAGCGCTCATCCACGGCATGGCTGCAGCACTGATGCCACCGCCGCCGCCATACAGCGCCTGCAGCGTGCCCATGTTGAAGCCGCCACCACCAGCGGCATTGCCGCCCACATTGTTACCGAAGCCCATCAGCGAGCCAGCGCCGGCAGTGATCGCGTTGCCCCAGTTGCTGTTGGCTGCCATCGCGTTGGTGCCGGTCAGCCCTTGGCCGCCACCCACCATGCCCGCAAGTTGCGTCATCCAGCCGCCACTGCTGCTGCCGCTGTTGGAGAAGGCACCGCCGATGGCATTGGTGATCAGCTGCTGGAACGGCCGCACAAAGTCCTGCTCAAGCATGGTGCGCACCAGGTCGCGCCAGCCGCGTTGGAATACGTCCTTGAGCTGGTCGAAGAAGTCCTTGGAGCTATCCACACCACCACTGAACGCGTCGGCGAGCAGATCGGAGAAGTCGGCCACGCCGCGCGTGGCCACGTCCGCCCACTCCTGCAGGTTCTCGGTCTGCCGCTCAACCTGCAGCGACAGATCCGCATAGGCGCGCGCCTGCTCCACCAGGTTCTCGGTCATCTCCGCATTGATGCCGGCGCCGGCCTTGTTGGCGTCGTTGATGGCCTGGCGCATATCGTGCTCGTTGCGCAGCTGGCGCGTGGCACGCTCGCGAGCCAGTCCGGTCTTGCCAAGCAGTGCAATCTCGCCGGTCATGCTGTCCAGCAGCGCCTGCGGCGCCTGTTGCTCCCTGGCCATCTCGGCTGCAGCCGCCGACAACGAGGCGACCGAGGTGTTGACCAGCGTGTTGTAGGCCTCCTGCGTGATGTTGTGCTTGGTCAGTTCGCGGTCCAGTTCCAGCACGCGCTGCCGGTGCTGCTCTTCGGCTGCGGCCAACGGTCCGTTGAGCGCTGCGGCCAGCTCGGCGGCCTGTGCGGAGTACTTGGTCTGCGAGTCCGCCTGCTGCTTCCTCGTCCGCACCAGCTCCTCGGCGGCTTGCTTGGCCTTCTGGTCAGCCGCAGTCGCGACGGTCGCTGCCTTTTTGCGTGCCTCTTGCTCATCGAGCATCGCCGCCACGCGCTCGGCGCGCTCGCGTGCATCCTGAGCGTTCTGGCTGTTGGGCTTGGCGCCGGCATCAGCCAGCTCCATGCCAACCTCCACGCGAACGCGTGCACCCTTGCCCTGGATATCCTCAATCCGCTGCAGCTCCAGCTGCCGGATCTGCTTGTCCAATCCAGCGACGATATCAGCGCCTGCAGCCGATACCGCAGCGCCGGCAGCCTGCGCCGCTGGAACAAGGTTCTGGAAGCTGGCAGCGGTCAGGTTGTTGGCCGCAGTCACGTCGGCCTGCGTCCTGGCCCAGCTGATGAATAGCGGCTTGTTCTGCTCAAGTGTGAGTCCCTGGCTGGACTGGCGCTTGATCAGCTCTTCAAGGCTCTCGCGTTGCTTGTCTGTTGCATTGGTGATGCCGGCGTACTGCAGAACCAGGTTCGCCGTTACATCAATAGCATCGTCGTAACCGGTAGCTAACTGCTGCTGGCGCAGGCGAGTTGTTTCGAGACGTTCTGCAGCGACTTGCAGCTCTTCGTTGAAGCCAGGCGGAAGTGCTCCTGTTCTGGCCAACCAGGTTTCGCGTGCACTGATTAGATCCTGGTACTTCTCCTGAGCTACATCCAGTTCCTGATTGGCCTTGGAAAGTGTCTCTATAGAGCTGGAAAGGTTGGCAAACGACGTGTTGGCCGTCTCTTTGTTGAATCCCTTCAATGTCTCGATCGACGCCTGGAAGCCAGCAGTCACCGTCTTGGACAGCTCTTCTGCCTTCTGTCGGCTGTTGGCCACCCACATCACGAACAGCGTCAGCGCCGTGATAGCCAGGCCTACCGGACCACCGAAAGCCGCCATGGCCGTGTTGAGTCCACGCATGGCCGCTGCCTTGGCGGTGAGTGCCACCGAGGCAGCTTGCGCAGCCGTTGCGGTCCGCAATTGGGCAGCGGCGAGCGCCTGCTCGGCAGCGACGGTGCTGCCGGCCGCAGTGACGCCGGCACGGGCAAGGGAGAGTTGGCCAACTGCCTGCGCTTCGGCGGCGCGGGCGGCGACAAGCTCGGCCTGGGCCAGCTGACGGCTGGCTGCAGCTGCTACGAGCTTTTCTGCAGATGCCTTAGCCAGGTTGCCCAGCAGACGACCACCGAAAGCCACCGCCACCACACCGACGATCTCATCCAGCCCGTCCAGGTTGTTGGCGAGGAAGGCGATGCTCTCGGCCAGCGCACTGCCGGCACCCAACTCGCGCGAGCCTTCGCCGACAAACCGGGTGACGCTGTTGCGCAGTTGCACCATCGCCCGCTCGACCGTCAGCGGGATCGTGTTGAATTCCTTTTCGATCGCACCGGCCTGGCCCTCCAGCGCCTTGACCAGCTGGTCTACGCTGATCCCGCCGTCGTTGACCATCTTGCGCAGCTGGCCCATGCCCACGCCCAACCCATCGGCCAGTGCCTTGGCCAGGCGCGGGCTGTTCTCGATCACCGAGTTGAATTCCTCAGCACGCAGCACGCCGCCGGCAAGCGCCTGCGTGAACTGGGTGATGGTATTTGAGGCTGCATCGGCGCTGGCGCCGGAGATGGCGAACGTGCGATTGATGGTTTGCGTCAGTGCGAGCTGGCGCTGCTGCGTCAAGCCGTACTCGGCGGTGGCTTGTGCCAGACGGCCATACAACGTGGCAGTGCTCTCCAACGCGGTGGAGGTGCGTTGCGAGATCGCAAACACCTCGGCCTGCGCAATGGCAAAGGCTTGCTGGCCGGAGGTCGCCAGCTTGAGGCGACCGGAGATGTTGGTGTATTGGTCGGACATCGAGACCAATGCACGCGCGCCCTGCAGGCCGACGTAGCCGGCAATGGCCGCTTTGGACGCATTGACGGCAGAAGTCATCGTGCCGACCTTGCGGCCGGCCTGGTCGGCTGCCGTGCCGATACCTGCGACGCCTTGGCTACCACGCTCGGCTTGCTGCCCGGTGGTGAGCGCCGCCTTACCCAGCCCTTCGACTTCGGTCTTAGACGCGCGCACCGCCGGCACCAGCTTGCTGTTGTCGGCGGTGAGGCGAAGGGTAACGGTGGGATTGCTCACGCGGGGTGCCTATGTGGTTGCTTCGTTTCTGGCCTGGCGAGTGGCTTGCACCAGCACCGCGATGCAGGCGACCAGGTCGTCGTAGGCGCTGGGTGCGATGCGGTGAAGCCGCGCGGCAGCTTCCAGTTCCATCGCAGTGATGCCGTCGTAGATCGGCGTATGCATACCGGTGATCCAGTGCGCCCGACATTGCCGAAATACCATCACGGCTTGCCAGTTTTCTTGCAGTACTTCGATCAGCTCGACGGCTTTCTCTGGGTTACCGCCGTCGCGTAAAAAATCCGCCGCACTAACGGCCAGATCAGGTTCTTCATCGTCCTGATCCTGACCGCCAGTGCGGGGACCCTTCCCAATCAGCGCCCGCGCGACGGCTTCGAGTTTTTTACGCGGGCGTCGCCGTACTGCTCGAAATAAGCCTGCAGGATCGCTGCCTGCAGGAAGGTGGACCATTGGCCGGTGCGGACTTCAGTCAGCGCGGCGTCGCCATTGATGGGTTTTGCGTCCTCATCGCCCAACCCGTCCACGTCGACCAGAAACAGGTCCAGGTACTCGGCGTCGGTGGTGTCCTTTTCCGACAACTCGCGCATGCGGTCCTTGGAAATGATCTTCACCTTGCAGGTGATCGTGCCTTCGTTGAAGGAGTTGGGATTGTCGGTGGGTAGCCGCAGCTTGACCGGCATTGCCACGGTCTCGCTCTTGGTCAGTCGGAGCATTGTTTCGAATCCTTTGGGAAGGTGGTTTAAAGCCCGCTTGATCGCGGGGTATGGCCACTTTGCCCACGCGCGCGATGGCGCCGGGACTAACAACGGCTAATGCAAAGGCCCCGCACTTGGCGGGGCTTCTGTCTGGTCACACGGAACGTGGAGGGTTACGGCGTGCTATCGCCGAACTCGATGTAGAACTCATCGCCGCCGGTGTCGCTGGCCACGCACGGGCCGGACAATTCCCAGCCGTAGTCGCCATCGATCTCGGTCTCGTTGATGGACTCGATCTGCCCACGGATGCCCAGCTCGCTGTACAGCTGGTTGGTGGGCGTCAACCGCAGCGCCACCGTGATCGGTGTGGCCGCATCGCGCACTGCCCACGGGTTGAAGTCGGCCAGTGCCGTCTTGGCGATACGCAGCGTCCAGGTCGGCGCACGGTCGGTGATGCCGGTTTCCTTGTGGCTGGTGTATTCCTTGGGCGTGATCGTGTTGGCGAAGTCCACCGACAACGACTTGGCCCAGCACAGCAACGGTGCGCCACCTGGCAGCAGCGTGATGTGCGTTTCGGTGTTGTTGGCGCGTGCGATCGCCGGCACCGTATCCGGCAGCGTGAGGGTCGGCAACGCGTCCTCGTTGATCGTTTCGTAGTCGCCCTGGATACGGATGTTGCCCTTGAAGCGATCGCCGACCGCCAGGATCAGGCTGGACACGTTGTGGCGCGCCGCTGCGACTTGCTTGAGCGTGCCGGCATGCCACCACTTCGCATCCGACAGCGGAATGTTGGCGCTGATCGGGTTGTAACGCGTGGTCTTGGCAGCTGCGTCTTTGACCACGGTCATACCAGCGGGCAGAAGCAGCACGGCGCAGTTGGCGTCGCTGGTCGCAGCAGCACCCGGCGTAACAGGCGGGTACAACTCGAACTCACCTTCAATGAAGGCGCGCTTGTTGCCGACCGCGAACGGCTGGCCAGTGAAGTGCGGGCGATCGATCGGGCGTTCGACCTTGTCGAACTCCGTGCCAGAGGTGCCGTTGAACAGCAGCACGCCATTGGCGGCAGCGCTCGGGACGACGGGCATGTTGGCAGCGGCGCGGAGTGCCAGCGCCAGGCCGCGTCGCTTGAAGGGTTCGAGATTGGGCTGAGCCATTGGCTTATTCCTTGGGCTTGGTAGAACGGACGGCTCGCGCCGTAGGGGTGGGGGCATCTGCGTCGGGGACCGGCAGACCGGGGCCGCCCAGACGGATGTCGGTATGGGCGTAGATCGGCTCGACGACCTGCGTGATCTGCGGTGCCTCGGTCGATTCGTCGATCAACTGACCGTCGACGACGCGCCAGGCGCCGCCGCTTATGGGGGTTGGCTTGTTCATGGGATGACCTGATGGGACATGCGGTAATTGGTGCCGAACACCTGCTGGCTGACCAACCAGCCGGCGGCATAACTCTCATCGCGGCCGGCCTGGAATGAGAGAGCATCGAAGGCATCCACCGGCGCCCAGCCGAACAGCGCAGCGCGCACTTGCGGGATGATTTCTTCATCCATCTGGACGCGCGCGCCGCCACCTGTCTGCTCATCGCCGTAGTGGCGAACGAACAGCACCACGCGCAGGGTCACGTCGCAGTTCTGGATCGCCAGTGGCCCGGTGTATTTGATCGCCCGGCCAACCTCGGCCGCTGTGATGTAGGCGCTCACGGCCACACGCGGCTGCTGCGCCAGGGCAGTGGCAAGGTCTGCAGCGTTGCCAACGCCAAGCAGCACAGGAGCGCGCAGGCGCAGCCGCTCCACTGCAGCACTCACCGGGAATGGGCCCAGCATTACGGCATCACCCTGCGCCCGAAGACCTTGTGGCCCGGATCGATAAGTATCTCTCCCAGTGCGCTACCACCAATGGTCGGATCTTCGATTCCCAGGCTGAACTTGCCCTCGGCGATCAGCTGCAAGAATTTCATCGCATCGCGGTAGTCGCGTGCCACCGGATCGGTGCGGTCGTCGGTGATGCGATCGTTGTGCAGCTTGTAGCGAACGATCGCCCGCGACCAGGTCACGAGAATGGCGGGAGGGTTGGGCAGCGGCAATGTGTAACGGCGACCGAGATAGCCATCGATCACCGCATCGGCCTCGGCGATCGCCTGCGCAATGCGCGCAGCCGCTGCGTCGGCGTGGACAACCTCGACGGCCGGGTAGCCGCCGCGATCGCCGGCACGCAGCGTCAGCTCCATCAGCTCGGCGGCGACCGGGCGCTGATGCTTGTCGCTGGCGACCTGTGCCAGTTCGAGCGCGCCGGGCATCTCGGCAAGCTGCAGGAGCGTCACGTAGGGCATCGCTTATTCGCCCTTATTTTCTGTGGCGGGCTTGTCCGCTGCAGCCTTGGTGCCTTTACCAGATGCACGGCCTGCTGCGTTTGCCGTACCAGCACCTGCAGCCCCGGCTGCCGCTTTCTCAGCAGCCTGCTTGTCTGCGGCGATACGATCGGCTTCGGCTTTTTCTGCAGCCTGCTTGTCTGCGGCGATACGATCGGCTTCCGCTTTTTCTGCGGCCCGCTTTTCTGCGGCGATGCGATCGGCCTCGGCCTTTTCTGCAGCCCGCTTTTCTGCGGCGATGCGCTCAGCCTCAGCCTTCTGGGCTGACGCCTGCTCGATCGCTTCGCGCTCCATGCGCTCTTCGTCAGACTCCACGAATGGCAGCACGACCAGCTCCGGGTCCTCGGCGATCGCCCGCAGCTGGTCTTCGGTCAATCCATCGTCTTCGGAGAGTTGTCGACCGGCTCGGGTGAAGTGCAAACCGGCGCGCCAGCGGCCATGCTCGGACCTGGATTTGACTGTGACTTTGTTTGTGGCCATGTGCCATCTCCTGAAACAGGGAGTGGATGCGGCCTGTGGCCGCGATCCATGTCGGAATGGGGCGGCTCCTTCCCGGATCGGAAGCCGCAAAGAACGCAGCACCGAGGTGCTGGCCGGGTTCTCAGGCGGTTAGGCCAACCAGGCCACGTCCTCGACCTTGACCAGATCCTTGAGCACGTTTTCAGCGCCGTTGGTCAGCGTGGTCGCGCTGACCAACTTGGCAGCGGTGAACTTCTGTGCCGGCGCCACGACCAGGTGCGTGGGCTTCAGGCCCAGCGGTCGACCGTGGTCGCCCTTGCGCGAGGTGAACTCGGTGTACGCAGCGATGAGGTTTTCTTCGGTCAGCGGCTTGCGGCTGCCGTAGGCCATCTGCCAGAAACCAAAGCCGACATTGCGGCGGCTGTCGCTGCCGTAGACGTATTCACCCTTGTCGAACACGTTGTCGTCGGTGTCCGAGGTCTTGGCCACGAAGTTGGGCAGCTTGCGGTTCTGCAGGATGATCGGCTTGATCGCGCGCGAGTTGTCGAGCAGATACCAGGCCAGGCCCGCACCGCCGTTGTTGTCCCAGTTGGACTGGACGCCCGTCGTGCCGTCTTCGTTGATGACCGGGTGATCGGTGTCGAAGAAGTTCTGCCCGTCGTAGCACAGCGTGGTTGGGCCGGCC
The DNA here is from genome assembly GCF_056725225.1 of Xanthomonas sp. NCPPB 2933. NCBI lineage: Bacteria > Pseudomonadati > Pseudomonadota > Gammaproteobacteria > Lysobacterales > Lysobacteraceae > Xanthomonas > Xanthomonas sp. NCPPB 2933. The sequence goes on along the minus strand of NZ_CM161518.1, from coordinate 3,651,601 downwards.
TTGAGCAGGTTAAACACCAGCTGGTCGGGATGCGCAGCGGTGGCACGACCCATCTCCGTGAACAGCGGCGTGTAGACGCCGTACTGGTCGTCTTCGATCTTGTCGCGCGGCACCGCGATGGTGAGCTCGAACGGCTTATTCTTGATCGTGTAGCCGTGCGACTGGATGCCGTTGATGACGCGATCGCCGAGCCACTCGCGCACATTCGGCATCTGACCGAGCCAGCCGTATTCCTCGGCGCCGGTGGTGGACGGCACAACGGTGACGAACGGTTCGTACTGGGTGGGCGCTTGCCCCAGACCGCCTTGGAACGCCGCCTTGAAGGCGATGTGCAGGCTGGTCAAATTGCCTTTGTTGATGATCATCTGGATCTCTCGTCGGAATGAGGGTGAAGTGGAATCAGCCGACCAGGACCCAGACGCCACCGGCGTCCACGTCGATGATCTTGCCTGCCGCCTTGCGGGCGGCGCTGTTGTCGGTCTTGGCCACCGTCTGGTCGTCGACGATGAACGCGGTGTTGCCGATGTCGGCGCGCGTGATCAGGTCGGCGGCGGCGCTGTTGGCGAACTGGAAGGCGGCTGCCCGTGTGCCTTCCACGCGGGCAGTGCCGTCGCCGGCTACGGTGTCCTCGGCGACGCCTACCGCGTTGCCGGAGGCCGCCGTTCCACCAGGCACGGCGTTGCCGTTGGCGGTCAGCAGGGCAAAAAGAGTGCCCGCATAGATGGTCGTGCCGGGGTTGACCGGGTGGCTTACCCGGTCGGCGTTACGCCGCTTGGTATTGCGGCCTTCGATTGCTGCAGTCATTGAGAGGGTGTCTCGCTCAGGGTCGGATCAAATGAGAGGCGGTCAGGCTTTGGGCTTGCTGGCCGCAAAGTCCTTCGGGTCGATGCCGGTGGCGCTGCACACCGCCAGCTCATCGGCGGTCAGGCCGTTCTCGTCCTTGCCGCCTGTCGGCTGGCGGCCACCGGTTTGCGTCGCGCTGAGCGCGGCGAGGGGCTGAGCGGTGCCGAGGTAGGACGTGAGTGAGGCGATGTCGCTCTTGCCCAGGCCAGTCGCCCAGTCTTTCTGCGCCGGCAGCAGACGCCCATCGGCCAGGCCCTGGTCGACCAGCTCGTTGACCTTGCGGTCGATGTTCTCGGCCGACAGGGCGGCCAGCTGTCCCTTGATTTCCTCGACCACGCCGACGGGCACGTACTTGGCCGGGTCGGGTACGGCGGCCGCCCTGGTCTTGAGCGCGCTGCAGGCGGCAACTGCGCCCTCGGGGCCAGTGCCCAAGGTGGTGGCCAGCTGGTCCAGCGTGTCCAGCTTCGGACGGAGTGCGGAACAGGCGGCGATGGCCTGGTCTTCGGTGGTGGTCTCGGGCAGGGCGAGTGCGGCCAGGATGGCCTTGAGCAGCGGATTCATTGAATGTTCCTTGTCGGGATCGGAGAAGCCGAACGTGGCGGCCGCGCGGCGGGCGAGCGGCTCCATGCCATCGATGGCGGGGTGATTGGTGAACGCGGCCATCTCGATGGCCAGCACGTCCCCGGTGTTCTCGTCGTAGCGGAACACCGGGGAGACATACCGGTACTCACCGGCTTGGATCAGTTCGGCGGCGCGGCTGGTCAGCTCAACGCTTGCCCACAGGCCGGTGTCGCGCCATTGCAGCGCTCGCATCCAGGCCGCCGCCGGCGCCGGCTGCCCGTTGGTCTCTTTGTGCAGGGTCTGGTGTTCGTAATCCACCACGGGCGGATTGAGGCGCGCGTTGAAGCGCTCCATGACGCGTGCGGCGACGGCCTGGTCGATGTGCCAGGCCGGTACGGACATCTCACGGCCATCGCTCGGACGGAACGCACCGGCCGGGGTCAGTTGGATGTCCAGCGTGAGCTCGGGGCCGACTGGCGGTAGTGCGAATGCACACGCGGCCAGGGCAACGCCTGTGCGGCGAGTGGGCTGGGTAGAACGGGGGGTGGCAGTGCTCATCCCGGCCAGTGTTGGCGCCGGGGCGCCGCGCTCGGGACTAGCGTGCGCTAGTGCCTCGATCAGCTCGGGCGCGCGCATCGCAGGGGCGAGGAAACATACCACCGGAACAAGCGGCCGGACGGTTTCGGCGGCGGTGGCGCGGAGGGGCCGGCCTTGAAGCGCGTTTGAAAGCCGTTTAAATCGCTCTCAGTGGGCCACGGCCCCCTGACGAGGGACGGTGGGAGCGCCCGAGGGGCTTGGCAGGCCCCTGGGGCGCGTTTGAGAGGCTCGCCCGCTCAGGTGGATTCAGGGGTCAGTTCGAGCCAGGCGATCGCCAGTGCGTCGATCGCCGCTTCGTCTTCGGTGCTGATGCCCAGGAACGGCCGTGCCGGCAGTCCGGGGTGATGCACCTTCTGCACAAATGCGGGCTTCTCTGCGCCCGACTTGCTGGTACGCGTGCCCATGCCTGGCCAGAACAGCGCCTTGCCGTTCTTGGCCTCGATCACGTAGGGGTCGGTGCCCTCCTGGTGCCACCGTGCCTGCTTGGCGGTCGCACTGATCTCCACCCAATCCGGACCGGCGCTGGGAAAGATCTCATCGCGCATCCGCCCCGAGTCGCGTAGCGGCGTGCGGCCGCTGCCATCGGCCAACGGCTCCCAGGCAACGCCGTCAGGCCCGATGCCGGTGGCGAAGCGCGCCTGCGTGCTTTCGGTCAACGTCTCGCCGATATCGGCCATCAGGCCACTTATGTCGCTACTGCGATCGAGCAGCTGCGCGAACCAGCGCTTGGCCTGCGCATCGTCGATCAGGACAACCAATGCATCGGTCATGGCTGTGCCGCCTGGCCGACGTTGTAGGCCCACTCCGGCGGTGGGTCGCCTGGTGTGTCTGCCGGCGCTGCGTCGGGCTGCGCTTTGCCCAACGCACGCAGTCGGGCTGCGGACACGCCGGTGGCGGTGCAGCGGCAGCCCCAGCCATTGGGTGGGTAATGGGCACGCCACCACGGGTCGTCGGTGGCGATGATCAGCCCGTTCCAGCGCCGGTGCTGCTCGCGCGGGTTGGCCACTGTGTTGTGCACGTACTTCAGGTAAGGGAAGCCCTTGAGCGTCTCCCAGCGGCCGGCCTGGTAAGAGGTGCGCAGATTGGTGTGGTAGATGATCGAGGTGCGCCAGGCCGTGCGTGCGGCCGTCTCCGAGCCGGTCCAGCCCACCCAGCCATTGCGCGCCACGATCCCACTGAAGCGGGCGCGGAAGTCGGCGATGGTCTCGCCGTCATTGATCGCTGCCGCCACTGCCTGGCGCAGATCTTCCAGCAGTGCATCCTTGGTCGCCCCGGCCACGGTGAAGGCCTTGGCGTGCTGCGCTTGCCACAGTTCGTCCCAGCGCCAGGTCGGCAGATTGAGCTTGCGCTGGAAGTAGTCGCGCGCCTCGGGGAACGCGCGGAAGCTGCCGGAGATCTCAGCCATCGGCGTCGTCCCATGCATCCGACATGCCGGCGATTCCCGCCACGGCCAGCGCTTCACCCATCGCAGCGGTCAGAGCGTCGACGGACATCGTCGTCTGCAGTTGGCTCAGCCCCGCAAGCAATGCGTCCAGCGAGTCCGAAGCGTCGACCAGCGCTTTGACCTGGTCGACCATGTCCTTGATTGCCGGGTCTGCCTGGCGCTGAAGTAGCACGGTCAATTGGTCCTCGCGATCTGCAGGTGCTGCGGCAGGACGCGCGACAGCGGCAGTGGCCGCAGCGACCTTGCTAGGTTGCGGTGTGGGCGGGGCGGCCTCCTGCAGCGGCACCAGCACATCCTTGTCGTTGGCTTCTGCCTGCGGGATGCCCAGCTCGGTGTGTGCCCAGCCACGATTGATGCGCATGCCCATCCCAACCAGCTTCGGCAGCGCTTCGGCAAAAACGGTGATGTCCTTGCTCTCGGCAATATCCAGCTTTAGGCGCGGGCATCGCAGATAGCCATCGGGCGCCAGGCCGTTGAGCACCGCGATCGGATAGACCAGGTCGCGCGAAAGCGTGGCTGCAACCTGCTTGGCATCGGAGTCCTTCAGCTCCTTGCGGACTTCGTTGTGCACGTTGCCCAGCGCGTTGGTGTTGCTGCCGCGATCGGCCTGGCTGGTCAGCGTGGCGCCCAGGATGACTTTGCTCTCGGTGCGCTCGCACCAATCCATCATCAACTCGAACGCCTTGGGATCGCCATCGGCGACCGTCGGGAAGTCCAGCGTCATGCCGTCCGGGATGATGCCGGCCGCGTTGTGACCGATCTGCACCAAGGCGCGCAGCAGCGTTGCCTTCTCCTTTTCGCTGGCGCCGGGCGGGTACTTGCCCACCCGCATCGGAATGCCGTAGATCTCCAGGAACTCGGCCAGGTCGCCCACGCTGTAGTTCTTGAACAGATACGGCCACACCAGGGCGCGGAACAAGCTGGCGCGCTCCACGTAGCCGCTGCGGGCCTTATGCGTGTGGGTGATCCAGCCGAACGGGATCAGCTCTGCGCCGTCCGGTGAGTTGTCACGCAGACGGATCTGCTGACGATAGCCACGGTGCAACCGGAACCACGATTGCGGGCGGTGCTCGATCGACTTGGGCACCCAGCTGCTGCCCAGCCGCTGCCATTCGATCTCCTGGCTAACGAAGCCCTTGCCGATCGCATCGGTGGTGTCGAACAGCATGGCTTCGAAGTCGTCGATGCTGCCGATCAACGCCTGCAGCTCGACCGCGTTGCGTTTCTCGGCAGGGGTCGGGTTGGCCGGTGGTTCGATCTCCCACGCCAGGCCAGACACCGCGCGTCGCCGCTTGCTCATCTCGGAGAGGATGTGGCCATCGCGCTCTTCCATGTCCTCGAACAGCTCGTACTGGGCGATCACATCGCCCTGCTCGGCGGCCAGCAGGATGCTATTGAGTTTGGACGGCGTCAGGCCACGCGCAGGGTGGCCCTGAAACTCTTGATGCAAATGCCCGACGCGGCTGGTTTGCGGCTCGTCCAGGTCGCGCAATTGAATGGGCTGGCCATCGGGGCCAAGGATGCGGGAGGTGCTCACCATGCTTGCTGTTCCGGAATGTCGATGTCGTTGTCGTCTGCCTCTGTGTCATAACCGCGGCTGCCGCGCGGAGCCGATGTCCACGCGATCTCTGCGCCGGGATGACGGCTCGCGTAGTACATGAGCGCGATCGCAATGCCGGCATCCCCGTGTCGTTGGCCACCGTCCTTGCCCACGCTGCGATCGGGTACGCGCGCCACGCCCTTGATGACCTTGATCGCGCGCAGGTCGGTCAGCACGTCTTTGTCGCGCGGCACCGCGATCGTGTCGTCTTCGAACGCCTTTTTCAGTGGCGGCATGTTTTCGCGATACCAGCCCTCCGTAGCCATCACCAGCGCAACCCGGCTAAAGCCGAACTCCTGCGCCAAAAACTCGGAGACCGCATGGCCGTTGCCACGTGCGTCCACGGCCGCCTTGACGAAGCGTGGCAGGCCCTTGATCACGAACTGCGCAATCTGGTCCTGCTGCTTGTGCGGCATGTTCCGCAGCTCGACGATGAACGGGATCTTGCGGCGCAGGTTCTGCTGGATCTGCGCCGGCACCATCACCGTGAGGTCGCCCGTGCGGCCGAAGTCCTGGCCGAACACGCTTTGCAGATCCGGGTTCAGCTGCTGCAGGCGGGGGCGCACTTCGAAGTCCAGCCATTCCTGGATCGTGCGCCAGCGCTCGCCGTCGGGCAGCTGCTCGAAGCCCTTGGGCGCGTTGTAACGCAGCACCGGCGCGCCATACATCCGCGATTCGATCAGCGAGGAACTCAGCCAGGCACCGGTGCCTTGCGACGGCACCACGTCCAACTCTTCCTCGGCGGCGGCACCGTAGAACGCGTACACGTCTGCGACCCACTTGGCCTGGGCATCCGCATCCCATGGCACGCCCTTGCGCATGCACACGCGGCCGAACAGTCCTTGATCCACTGCCTCCTTGAAACTGGTGCGGTGCACGCTGCCTTTGCGCGCACCCGAGCGGATCTCGTTGACCAGTTCGTTGAACGTGTTCTGGTCGCCATCGTGCGTGCTGATCACGCGCACCTTGCCGCCCCAGATCAGCAGCGCCAACGCAGCCTTGAGCAGCTCATCGAGCGCGCCGTGGAATGCGGCCTCATCGATCACCACCACGCCTTGCTTGCCGCGCAGGTTGGCCGGTCGGGAGGACAGGGCCACGATGCGGAAACCGGACGCGAAACGGATGGTGTAGGTCTTGATCGCCTTCTCATCGTCGCCGTCCTTGAAGACCTCCTCACCTTCTTCGATCGCCTCGGCCGCCTGGTTGAACACACGTGCCCACATGGCGCAGGCCTCGATGTACTCGATGGCCATGTCCATGTTGTAGCCGATGTAGTAAGCGTTCATGCCCCCCGCCTGGCGGGAGCTGGATGCAATGAGTACATCGTCGGATGCCTCGGCCCAGGTCAGGCCGATGCGGCGACTCTTCTCGGCAACCTTGAGGTCGCTGCGATCGGCAACCCAGTCGCGCTGATAGGGCAGCAGCACCGCATCGGTAGACGAGTTGACCTGGCGGGCCGCAGAGCGCGGGAGGTCGGCATCGAGCGGGCTGCTCATGTGGCGAGCCCCAGGATCTGCCTGCGCATCGAGGCGGCCGCGTCTTCCGACAGACCGCCGCTTTTGACCACCTTGTCCAGATTCGCGGCCTGCTCGCGCAGCAGCTGCTCGCGGGCCTCGGCGGCGATCGCCTTGCGCACGTTGATGCCGACACGCTGCGTGTCGATCGCATCCTTGGCGGCGCGGGCCATCTTGCGGATGTCGTCCACGCTGACTTTTTCCTGCGTCTGCATCTTGAGCGCCGCGTCGGTGGCCAGCGTGGTCACGGCCTGGGCAAGCAATGCGCCGGACTTCTCACCGATGCCTTCGCCCATCTCTCCGACCAGGGCTTGCGCGGCCTGGTCGATTTCACGCATGCGCGCCGTCAGCTCTGCCATGCCACGGTCGTAGCGGTGCAAGGCCGAGCGCGACACGTCCGCCGCAGCGCTGCCAGGAAAGGTGCGCTGCAGCTCGGCAATCATTTCGTCCAGGGTCAGACGCCCTTCGCGCAGCAGGCGCTCCACGTGCGCTTTCTGGTCGGCAGGCAGTCGGGTGATGCTGGACTTGGTACGACGACGGGCCATGCGCTTACTTCGGGCTCGGGCGGCTGACGCCGGGAACCACCGCCATCCCGCGTGCCACATCCATGCCACGTGCAGACAGCTCGGCCACCTGGACACCCGGCACCGTTTCGACCAGGCGCACCAGCGCCTGATCGCGCAACCAGGCCAGGTCGGTGAGCACATCGTCGCGGCTGCTGGCCACGGCCAGGTAGTCAAGACCGGCGTGCAGGATGCTGGAGTTGGCCCGGTAGCCGATCTGCTCAAACAGCAGCCGCAGCAGCACCAGGCGCCGGTCCTCGCGCAAGCGCTCGGCAAAAGTTTTCTGGGTCATCAATCGTTCTCCAACAGATGTTCTTGGACCGTTTGCATCACACGGTTGGTGGCTTGCACCTGGCCCTCGATCGAGGACAGGCGCTCGTAGATCTGCCGGGTTTCGGCATGCGTGAGGTTGGCCTGCTGATAGATCTCCAGCCGGGCGACGCGCTCGGCCAGGCCCGAATGCCGCCAGACCATCACCATGCCCAGCAGCAGGTTGCCCGCCGCCAGCACGAGCACGCCCACGAGTAGCGGAATCACGAAGTCGCTCATCGGCGTTCGACCTGGTCGGCACAACGGAAGCAGCGGCGGGTGTATGGCAGCGCCAGCTGGCGCGCCTGTGGCACCTCATCGCCGCATTCGAGGCAGTGCATCTGCACCACACGATTGAAGACGCGCGCGCGCTCCAGGGTGTGCCGCTCTTCGCGATCGCGCCGGTCTGCGTCGAACAGCTCCCAGGCGCGCGCTTCGTCTTCGTTCGCTTTGTCAGCCGCGTCGTGCACAGGGGTGCTCCCGGCCCAGGGCCAAATCGTTGATGTCGAGCGCGCATCCTTCATAGGCACGCGCTTGGCCACGCAGCGCCGCTGCGCGATCGCCGGTCAACTTCTTGGCCTGGTCATGGCACAAGCGAGCGCGTGCCTCGTAATCATTTCGCAGGCGGATCAACTCGGCCTCCGTTGCTCCGGGCTTGCGCTTCACCGCGACACTCCTTTGCGTTCAACTCCGCTTGTTCCAGTGCCTTGCAGTACCAGGCCCACGCGGTGGTTTCCCACTCGCTTACGGCCTGCGTCAGCCGGTGCATGCTGCTCTGGCAGTCGTGGTACTGCGCCGCGACCTGGTCGTGGTTGCCCAGCAACGTTCCCCACAGATCGTTGGGAGGCTGCGGCAGATCCGGGCACTGCTGGCGCAGGTTGCTTGGAATCGTTGGCGGCGGCGGGTTTGGTGGAGGGGCGCGTGTTGCTTTCGCGCCAGTGCCGCAGGACGTCAGCACCAGCGCGACCATCGCGCAGATCAGGACGTGCCCGCAGAAGCGCATCCAGGCTGGCACGCACGGCGTCGGCCTGCAGTCGGTTGGTTTCACGGTCTTCTTCTCTCAGGGTAGCGATGGCGTCCAGGCGCGCGATGGCCTGGCGGTAACTAACGGCGCTGTCCGCGCTGGTTTGCCGCAGATGCTTGACCTCGACCTGCAGCTCTTTGATGTAGGTGCGCAGCTCGGTGCGGTCTTGTACGGCCTGCCTGCCCTCGGCCCAGCGATTGCCGGCCCAGATGCCGGCAAGCAGTGCTGCCACCAGCAGCAGGACAAGCGCCCATCCGATGACGGGCAGCAGCCCCGTGACCGTGCTGCGCGTGCTGGCGCGTTTCAGGGCTTCGAGCTCTAGGTGCATGCCGCACCTCCCGGCCAACCGGCCGCCAGATACGCAGGTTCCAGGGTGAGCAAGATCCGACGCGGGTAGTGGGTGTTTTCCTTGTGCGCCCACGTGGCCCGCACGCGATAAGGCTCGACAGCGCGCCAGTCGTTGGCGTTCGCGCCGGCCTTGTAGGCGGCACTGCGCTCACGATTGAGCATCGTCTCCCCGCCGTTGTAGGCGCGGAAGGTGAAGGCCCAGCGCGAACAGTCGGACAGTGGACGCGGGCCGTAGGCCATGACGCGATCGAGCAGCCAGCGGTCGTAGAGCGCAGCGGCCAGGATGGCCTGCTGCGCATTCCAGGGATCGAAACTGACCAGGTCCTTCGGATACACCGTGGCGATCCAGCTCGCCGTCTTGGGCATGAACTGAGCGATGCCCTGCGCACCAACGGGCGACTTGGCGTCAGCCCGAAAGCCGGACTCCTGATGCAGCTGCGCGGCCAAGCGAGCGCTGGAGCCTTCCACGCCCCACGCCCGCGCCACCGCTTGTTCGACACGATGGCGATACAGCGCAGAGGCAGGCGCGACCCGCACTTGTGGCTTGGCAGCCTGCACGGTGGCGGCGCTGGCCGGGTTGATGAGGATCAGAGCGGCCAGCGGAACCAGCGACGACAGCACCAGGAACAGCACCGCATGATGGCGCGACCAGAATGCCTTCCAGCGGTTCATCCGATCAGCCCTGCGGCCAGCATTGCGCAACCCAGCAGGGTGACGCGGCGCGTCTGCGCCATGGACTTCTCGATGCCTTCCAGATAGCGCGGGTCCGCGCCACGAAACACGGTGAGATCCACGCCGAAGCCGATGGTGGCGGCCATGGTGATCTTGCTCGCCGCCCAGATGTAGCTGGCCAGCAGGATCGGATTGATCAGCGCGACGATCAGCAGCAGGAACAGGCTGACGACCAGCCATAGCCAGATGAAACCGATCCGGTCCAGCAGCGAACTGACCGACGAGACGGCGCGAACAAACGGGTTATTAGGTGACATACGCACTCCTGGTGTGAAGCCGGCGCAAGTCTTGTGACCTACGCCGGCGGGAGCGGGGTGCGATGTGTGCTGGTGGCTCGTTGCGAGCCACGTTCCCCCGGTATGCACACCTTGCGCGCGCGGGGCGATGTGCCGGGATTAGCCTGTGTTAGTGCAATAAAAAAACCCCACTCGGTGGCGAGGTTTGTGTTTACTTGCGGAGGCTTCCAACGAGATCAATCCCGCTACATAAGCCCCACTGATGTGCCCATGTCAGCTGATCGAATGGGTTGGTATCTGACGATGGCTCAAGTCTGCCATTTTCGCCATTTCGAACCCAGAACTTCTGGAACCCAACGTAAGCCCCGAATTGGTTCTTTCCATTCATCTCGCCGCAGACGACGGCTCCGTCAGGACTTACTTTCAAATTCCTAAACTGGGCGGAAGACGGATCTATCAGCTGCTCTGCGATCAGCTTTTTAGCATTTGCCTTCTTCACTATCGCGGGACCCAGAAAGATAGCTAAGCCCACGCATGCCAGTGCGGCAACCACAAGTGTGAATCTCAGTTTCCTACTCTCCAGCTTCATCCTTCCCCCCGTCCATCGAATTTAAAGCTCCCCTGCACCTTGGAGAGATGCAGCTCCTTTTGCTCACGGCAGATCCGATAGATGTGGATGTCCGTCAGTCCGTATTCGTCAGCAAGCTGGCGAATATTACCGCGCCGGGCGCGGTGGTAAATCTCTGCATCGCGCAGCGCCTTGCGTAGCCGATCACCGCGCGGCAGATAGAGCATGCGGCCGCCCGCGTACTCTGCCTGGGCCAGTACGCCTGCCGTGGCCAGCTTTGCCGCCTGCGCATCGCCTAGACCCAAACGGCGATAGGTCGACTCCAACACGGCCACCAGCGAGGCCAGCATCGGCGCCCAGCGATCTTCGGGCACATCCACGGTCCCGCGCTCGATCAGCGCGAGCGCTGCCAAGCCGGTGGGCGTGCCCCACAGATCGCCCTGGTCGCTCATGCCAACGCACCGTACTTGGCGCGTGCTTCCGCGACCTGCACTTCGGCTTCCTCTGGCGTGATCGCGCCGAGCTCCATGTGACGATCGATGAAGGCGATGGCGTTCTGCAGCTTGGACTCCGCCGGAGGCGGGAGGTTCACTGACCCGCCACTGAGGTGTTTTCCTACGCGCGCATCAGACTCACGCTGACGCTCGTTCGCGGCATCGGCCTTATCGGCCAGACCAAATACCACCGCACGCAGGTAGCCGTGCGATTCCAGCGGCAGCGACAGCGCGGCGCGCTGGGTGACCATTTGCTCCATCGCCGTTGCCCACATGCCGGCACTGGCCGGGCGCCGCACGCCGGCACGCTCGTCCTTGCAGACCGAGCCGGTGGCCACCAGCTCGGCGACCTCTGCAGCGATCTTGGCAGCGCGGCCGATCCGCAGGCTAGTCTTGGCGGGCTTGAACAGCCCAAGGTAGGCCAGTGTCGCCCGGCCTAGATCGGGCGGCATAGGTGCCACGGTCATGGCCAGGCGCTTGCCATCTTCTTCCACGAAGAAGGCAGTGATATGTGCCTGGGTGCCGCACTCGGGACAAGTGGCACGCATTAGAATCTCCTCTCCGTCATCTTCGAAGGATTGGTCTCGTGACTCCAGAGATAGCTGCAACTTGGCAAGCCTGGTCGGCCGTCGTACAGGCAGTAGGCTCGGTTGTCGCTATAGGCGTGGCCATAGCAATTGCAAAAAATCAGCATGAGCAGAATATAAAATTGATCAAGGATGAAAGGGCTAGAGTTGAGGAGGGTGAAAAACAGAAGAAGAGGGCTGTTCGTGGTCTCGCAAGCAGAATTACTACTGACATATCCGATCACATAGACCATGTCAGGATCTTTCATGACAGATTGAACCATCTAAAGCAGGACCGCGATGAGCGTTTTTCAATTGACGACGCTTTCGGAGACTTGATGGGTGCTGTTCAAGATCTCAGAAGGGCTTACGACGTAGCTAATTGGGAGATTAAGGAGCTTAAGCCTATATTCCAGGATGCTGGGATATTGGAAGCTGTTTATCACTACATGGTTGAGGGGGTGCTTAAGGACATATCGAATGCAGCGAATGAATGTGCGGAGCAAGGCGTCCAAAGCTCTAATTACGGCTTGGTGCAGTTCGATGTTGATCCGTTAGTGGCTAAGCTGCGAAATCTTCAGATTTCACTCCAGCTGCATCTCCAGAGTCTTTGAAATGCCGGCCTGCGTGTATTTGTAGTGCAGCAATCAGCTTGTGAAGCTGAGCTCCATTGAGGAAATCCACTCGGTCCACTTGGAACATCTGCTTTGCGGTGTTGTGGGCATACGCCCAGGGGCGCTTGGCATCTGCCAGTAGGGCCTGGACCTTGCGCAGCATCGGCACCTCATCCACGTTCTTCGGCTGGCCCGGCCACTGACGCTTACGTCCGGTGTACTGCACATCCTTGAATCCCAGCCGCACGAACTCGGCAATCACCAGTGCGCGTTCCTCGGCGGTCATCTTGGCCGCCGAGTCTTTGCCGGTGATGCGCACCAGTAGCGCGCGATAGGTCGCTTCATCCAGGCCTTTCTGCTTGGCTGCCATGTGGATCTTGGCCAGCTGCGTCTTGCGTGTGGACAGTGCCAGGCTCATGGTCAACGGCCTCCGTTGTCGATGGGATCGAAGCGCCACTCATCGATCGGCACGGCGTCGCGGATCTTTGCGCCATGCACGCCGTCGACCAGCTGCCGGTGGGCTTTGTTGGCCAACTGCTCCGCAGCCTTCATTGCGGCGTCGCGCGTCACGGCATGCCGGCGACCGGCAGAGGGGAACAGCCAGTTGAGCAAGGTGTTCACTTCGTTGGCGGTGTTGTTGTCAGTGATCGCCATTGGCCTGCTCCTTCATCGGATAGAACTTCACACCGTGGTGCTTCAGACCTGCGCACCACTTCAACCATGCAGCCAAGGCGTCGCCCTTGGCCGCGTCGGTTTCGTCCTGCGCTGCTTCGGGGACGCCGGGCACCAGTAGGCAGCCAGCGCTGGCGCCTTTGCCGTGACGTGCAAGCACATCGACCGTGCGTCGTAGCGCCACTTCTTTGCCGGAGGCGATCTGGATGGCGCCGTTTGGTGTGCGCGAGCCGAACTCGATCAGGCCGCTAGGCCAGCACCACGCCTTCATGCCGGCACCTCCGCGTCTTTGTCCTCGAAGCGGACTAGCGTGGGGATGCTGATGTGCCGTTTGAGCCGCCAGGGCCACACATCGCCGCGTGCAGCGATGTAGTCCATAGCGCGCTGCACCACAGCCAGGTCGCGCTGGCCATCTGTACCATCGCTGACCGCCCGGCTGGTGTCGAAGAACAGCATGCCTTCGGCGTACTGCTGTCGCGCATGGAGCTCGATCTCACTACGTACGCAATCGTCGGCGATGCCAAATGCGCCACCAATCGCAGGAAGATCGATGGGCTGCATCCCACCACCCGTGTGCATGAGCATCAGCATGGTCATGCCCCCGCGATGTCGAGGGCGATCGGGCGGTACTCGCCCTGGGAGTCGCGCTCGTACACGCGCACATAGCTCTTGGAGCCCACCACCTGCACGGCCTCAGCAATGGCCAACATGGCCTCTTGCCAGCGGGGATCGTCAATCGCCAGGCGACGCAGCGAGAGCACTTGGCCGGTGCGGATGTTGCCAGCCTGGTCGACCCGGAAGGCATCGTTGATGAGGGCGCGCAGTTCGCTGCGAGCGCCTTCGGTCCACTCGGTCAGGCACTGGTCGATCAGATCCTTGGCGGCCTGCAGGCGCTCATCAAAGGCGATGTTCTCCTGATTAGCGCGCAGCACCTTGTAGCGTCCGTCGAATGACAGCAGCTGCACATTGCCTTTCTTGCCGCCCAGGCGTACTCGGTACTGCTCGGCGCTCAGTTGCACGAATGCCTCGATATCGCCAAATGTGCCCGCCTTGAATTCGGCGATGGTGCGGCTGACGGCTTTGGCCTTCTGGATGATCTCCTGCACCAGCTCATCGCGTGCAAGATCGATCGGCTTGATAAGGACTTCCGGGACCAGACGGCCTTGAGCGTCTTGGCGGAAACCTTCGGGAATTGGAATCATGAGTGATGGTCCTTGATGTCGGTCTTGCCGAGCCGGTTGCCGCCGGCTGGCGGGTAGCTCACGCGGTTAGGGTTTTGCGGGCGCGGCGCAGTGCACCGCTGCTGGCTACCAGGGCGGCGATGAGTGCGTGGGGGAGCTGTGCCTTGCATGCGTCTTCCAGCGCGTCCTGCAGGTCGTCGGCAATCGCATCGATGCGTTCGTTGATGGCATGCGGCGGGCGCGCTTCAAGGCGCAATCCTTGGACGCAACCATCAGTGCCTATCAGGAGTTTGTGGATCACCCGGCTTTCAACCTTTTCTGCTGCTGGTGGCTCGGCACTCGGGACGACCTCTGGTGTAGGCGTGGGAGCGGTTACCGCCGCTGGCTGTGCTTGGCGTTTATCGGACGCAGTGGATCGCACAAGGGAGTAGATGATGTTGCTGCCACTGCCTTGGCTGTCGATGACACCTGTGTTGGTCAGATGGCACACCGCCATGTACCGGAGGCTGGCATCAACGTCGCTCAGTTCCTCGCGCAGTTGGGCAGCGGTGAGCATCCCGCCTTTGGCTTCGAGAGCGGCGACGATGCGGTTGCGGGATTCTTCGCGTGCGCTGGCCATGTGCTGTTCTTTCTCATTAGGCGCAGGGAGACGGGTCTGCACGCCGTGCAGGCCGCAGCCCAGTGGTTGGAAGGGAGCGCTCATGCCTGGTGCACCTGCACGCCGCGCTGCTCGCTGACTTCCCACTCGACCTGGCAGCCGTGGAACGGCGCGGCCATGACCGAGCGCACAACGACGCCGACGCACTCGCGGCGGCGCATGGCGCCCTGGATGAACGTGCCAGGCCTATCGATCACGATCACCGGCCGGCGATCGCTCAGACGGATCTCGCGCGGCACGCATCCCTGATCGGAGAGGTGATGGATCGCCGCCATCGCGGCCTTCAATTGGTCATTGAAGCGGGTACAAACGGCATTCAAAGCGTGCATCACACAGACTCCTTGACCACATTGATGAGGCGTTGCGCGGCTGCCTGGCTCACCGCGCGCAACGTTTTGTCCAGCAACGCGCCGTATCTCCAGGCGATGCCAGCGCGGTTGAACAGCCCTTGGTGTTCTTCGGTGAGGTAGACGGTGGGCAAGCCGCGATTCTTGAAATAGAAGCGCACCAGGTCGCGCTGGCGCTGCGTGCATGCCGGGATCGTCATCGCGCCAGTGGGCGGCGTGCCGAATCCCGAGCCCACTGGATGCCGTGCCCGGCGCGGATCACTGTCCATGGGCGTGCACCTGTTTGGAGAGCGCGACCAACTCACCCACGGTGAGTTCGTCCACAGCCTTGCCGGTGGTAACGATCGATTGCACGACCTGGCAGCGCTCGCGCAGGCCAGAGGTGCGCAAACTGCCGATCAGCGCGGTGGCGGTAATCAGATCGGCGGTGATCACCGGGATGCTGGTGCGTTCCATCAGGCCATCACTCCCAGCTCGCTGGCCGCGTGGCGGATCTCGTTGCAGCCGATCGCACGTCCCTGGGCCTTGGCGTAGGTCGCAGCCAGGCGCAGCACCTTGTTGAGCACGCGCAGCGCGCCAGGCGTTGCGGCGATCTGCCGAATCGCATCCCTGCATGGACTGTCGTCGATGCCCCAGGCGGCGATGATCGCGTCCGCGTCGCCCACGGTGGCCTTCTTCAGGACGATCTTCTTGCCGATGCGGCTGTAGAGACGGTCCAGGAACGGCGCGCGGTTGCCGCCGCTCATCTGCGTGTACACGCGCTCGTTGCCGCATAGCACCAGGCCGATGCCGGTTTGGTCGTTGATGGCGCGCACCTGATCCAGCGCCGGCACACTCAGGTGCTGGGATTCATCCAGCACCAGCAAGCCGTTGGTCTCGCGCACGCGCTGGAAGATGGCGCGCTGCAGGAACGCGGCCGAGTTGGTGAGGTCACGCAATCCCAGCGCGATCGCGATTTCCTGCAGACAGCCCATCACGCTGCCGGTGGCCGGTGTCAGTTCCACGTGCCAGACGTTCGGCGCGGTCTTGGTGTAACGCTGGATCGTCTTGGACTTGCCCAGGCCGGCGCCGCCGACGATCAACACCACATCGCCAGCCATCTGGGCATAACGCAGGCCGGCCAGAATCTTCTCGCTGGTCGGCGTGGGCACCCATTCCGGACCTTCGGGCAGGCGACCGGTGCTGGTGCGCTCGTCCAGCGCCTTGGTCCAGTTCTGTAGCTTGCGTGCGACGTTCTGCACGCTGCCTGCGTATGTGCCGCCCAGGAACTGGGACAGCGTGGTGCTGCTGACATCGGCCTCACGGGCGATACGCGCCTGGGTGTAAGTGGGATCGTCCTGGACCAGGACGCGGACGCGCTCACGTAGAGCGGCGAGGTGTTCGGGCGACAGTTCCGTTGTGGTGGTGGGCAGAGTGGTGACGCTCATCAGGCGCATTTCCTTGGGCAACAAATAGGGACGGGGATTCAAAGGCTGGCGGGCGAGGCTGGCGCGCATCTGCTGGCGCTTGAGCAGTGCGCTGCCGGCTTTGCCGGCGCGTGGGTTGCTGCGCTGATCGACGCCGGTTTGAATGCGGACATTCGAGCGGTAGCGGTCCGGGCAGCTGGTCTGTAGGTAATCGCTCAGCCATGCGCGGCGGTTTGCAAGGTGGCCACCTGGCTGCGTGGCTTTGTTGACGCTCATTGGTCATCTCCTGGCACACGCCACAGCGAGGTGGCTTGCTGCTCAGCGGCCATCCGCTCCATCAACGAAGCAAACGCGCTGTCGTGATCGTCGGTACCGGTGCGTTGCAGCACCTCGCCCTGCGGAACCGGCGCCGGCTTGCGGCGTCCAAACAAGGGCGCGATGACACCGGCTGGCGGTAGCTCTTCGGGCATCGGCGAGGGCAACTGCGCCGCGACGCTGGCGACATCCATCCGACGCTCTGCGTCCAGCTGCTGTTTGGTGGCGCGGCGGAACTGCTTCTTGGCACGCGCATGCTCACGCGCTGCACCCGTGTCGGCGAAGCCCACCGCTGCGATGCACTCCGCTTCGCCCAGGTAGACGTTGGCCAGCGTGTACACCTGGACTTCGGTGTGCAGATGCTCTGGATCAAAGCGCAGCATCAGCTTCTGCCCGGCGTAGGGCGCGATCGCTTCGGACCAATAGCGGTTGCCAGACAAACGCACGCTTCCATCGCGGCTGTCGCTGGTGACCACGTCGGTGGCCAGCAGCATCTGGCGCAGCTGCTCACCGGAGGCCTTGCGGATCGTGCATTGGGCATAGCTGGCGGCGAAGGCCTGATCGAAGCTGCCGCCGGCTGCTACGCGTGTGCGTCGTGAGCCACGGGCGTTGTGCGCGGCGACTTCTTCGTTGAGGACGCGCACGAACTCATCCAGCGGCACGGCCTTGCTTCCGTAGTTCTCCGGCTTGGCGTCGGGCTTGTTGCCGGTATAGGCGCCAGCGAAGGCCGGATGCTTGGCAACGCGATCGCACAGATCCCGCCAGGTGCGCTCGATCGGCTTGGCCTGGCCGTGGTACGGCGTGGCCCAGTGGATCTCGCAACCCATCGCGGTGAGGACGCCGGTCGGATCGTCCTCGCGCACCTTGAACCGGAAGCGGTTGGCGGTGCCGCCGGTCAGCATCTTCGAGGCAAAGCCGCGACCGTTGTCCAGCCACACTTTTTCCGGGATGCCGTAGCGCTCGACCACATCGCGGAAGGCGAAGCGGGCAAGGTCGGCCGATTCGGTCTCGCCGATCCGATACCCCAGCAACTTGCCGCTATAGAGGTCTTGCACGCCCACCATGATCGGGCGCGCGATGGTGCCGTCCGGCCACTTGGCGAACACGTCGAACTTGTGGCCGTCGGCGTTCACTGCTTCTAGTGCATGGAAGATGCTGCGATCGCGCTCCTGCGCGGGGAACGTGCGGTTGAACGCCTCTTGGCCCTGGCGAGCGAGTACCAGCACACCGCGCGGCAGTTCGGCCTTGATGCGACGTTGGAACGTCTTCAAGGATGGAAGCACCCACTGCTTGACCTGCGCGATGCGCGTCACTCGGTCGTAGCAGCTGCTGGCAGTGGGCGCTTCGACGCGGAGGTAATCGGCTTTAAACAGATCCCACGCCTCTGCCGGGATCTCGGCAGTGACGGTGCGACCGGTATAAGCCGGCACCAGCATCGCCAAGCGGTGCTGCTTCTCTACGCCTGCAACTTGTGCAGCCCAGCGCGCCAGGCTCGCTTCGCTGGCACCGCGCACGTTGTCGCGTTGCAACTGCGCGGCGACCAACGTGCGTGCGTCCAGCAAAGGATGGCCCTCGGCTACCAGCTGTTCGACCGCCTGCAGGGCGCGCAGCCGGCGTGATGCCTCCGCTTTCAGATGCTGGGGCACTGCCTCATAGCGTTGCCATGCGGATTGGATATGCGCAGCGCTGGCGACGGCTGTCGGCCGGCGCTCGCGTACACGCTCCACGGCGGCACTGGAGGGGCTTAGTACACCAGAGCGGAGAAACAGCGCAGCCTGCACCTCGGCTGGTAGCCCATTGGCGGCGTAGTAACGCTTGGCACCACCACGACTTGCTCGCGTTTGGTAAGCCCATTTTTCCTTTATCGCGCGCATCTCAACAGCGCGCTTCGAGATGCCCATCGCAGCAGCAATGGTTGCTAAATCGAGCATATCGATTGGATGACTATCGCCAACCATCAACGCGACCTCCTGCTCAGATCTCTCAGGGCACGGATTTGCTCGGTGGCACGGTGTTTCTCACGTTCCAGTCGCCCGATTTCGGCGTCCAGAGTGGCGGCGCCGAGCAACAGCTGCCCGCCGACTACGCCGCCGTGCCACTCGGCCAGGCGGGTGCTGCTGCACACCACTTCCAGCACCGGTGCCAGCCAGAGAGGTACGTTGAATTCCTCGCGGCTCTCGGCGGTGTAACCGTCGAGCATCGCTTTGGACACGTCACGCCCGGCCAGCCGGCTGGCACGTGCGGCAATTTCAAACCGGTCGATGCCGGCGGCATGCGCGTCTTTGAGCATGTCCCCGACCAGCAGGCTGATAGGCTGGCGAAAATCCATGCTTCCCGGAATTTGAGCGGCCGGACGTGGCACCGCGAACATGTCGCTGGTGAGGGCATCGGCTCGACGACGTGTAGTCCTGTTCATCGCCCGATACCCCCACCGACGGCTGCGCGTTCGATCGCACAGGCGGAGGTGCTCACCGGCATGCCACCGGTTGCCACAACGTGGCGGACCTGCTCTCGAACTGCCGGTGTTTTCGCGCTGTCGGACGCGGGGCACTGACCGGCTGATCCCCACCCATTGACCTGGGCCAGGTGTGTAAAGGCGGAACCGCCGTTGCTAGGCTGGCCGGAGCGACCCATATCCACCCCAACAACGGAGATCCCATGAAGCAGCCCCTGCCGATGTACGAAGGAGCTAGCGAGGCCGTGAATGAGCTGCTGCACAGGTTTGCAAGCGTCGAACCCGATGCCTTGTTCCGTGTTGCGACGGAAATGGCCGGCCGTGACTTTGCTGATTGCCGACAACTGGCTGCGCATCTCAGAGCGCTCCTTGTTCTTGTGTCGATTCAGGACGCCAAGGACCGGTCTTCTTTCCCGTGAGAGCCTCACGTTGATCTCGGTACCACTGGATACCCCGTTCGCTGGCGGGAACGGCGTTGAGGCGCGCTAGATCGTCGGGTCGCACAGGCTCGCGCGGACGGCGTACATCGGCCTGCATGACTCCCTCATCCCAGCCGGCCCACCAGGCGTCCGCTGCAGCCGTACCGGCGGCGTATTGGTTGGAGAGGGTGACTCCCGCCAGACGCTGGCTCAGCGCTGCACGGCAGCCCTGCTGGTATTCCGGGCTGCGTGCCGAGCGACCGGCAAAGAAGATCTCAGCCATCAATTGATCGAGCCGCGCCGGGGTGATCGGGCAGAGGGGGGCGGTATTCATTACGCTGCTCCACTTTGTGGATTGCGGGCCGCGCGCAGCCTGCTAGGCTTTGCATCAACAGGAAGAAGAGCCTTCTGACCGCGTTTGCGGTTCGGCTTGCCGTCCGTGCCATACCTACTCGGCCAGATCTCCGTGGCGCTGATCCCCAGCGCCTCGGCAATGATTGCTTCGGCCAGCGGGTAAGGCCGGTGCAATGCCTTAGCCAGGCTGTTCGGATTGTCGTAGCCGTTGAGGATGCTCAGCTGGCGCAGGGAGTAGCCCTTCATGCGCAGCTGTGCTCCGACTTCGGCCGGGTGCCAGTCGTTGAGGCTGGTTTTTTTTGGTGTCGGTAATGCCGTCACGTTTCGCGTTGTCCGTTGGCGGTGTCTATGAGGCAGATATTGAGCACGTTTGTTCCCCTAGTCAAGCGCGAAATTGCTTCGCACTTCCGTTCCGTGCGGAACGAACGTTCCCGTTCGGTTTTTTCCCTTAGAAACCATGGGCTTGCTGAAAGTGCGAAGCTCCTTTCCGCCTTACTGCGGGGCCTTCGCGCTTTAGGGGGTGGAAGTGCGAAATGACCTTGGTGCGCGTTTGAAGCAAATACGTGCCTCTCGCAATCAGCAGGACATGGCCGAGTTGATGGGCATCGCAAAGCGCACATACGCAAGCTACGAGCGCAATGAACGGGTCCCGGATGCACTCATGCTCAAGCCGTTGCTTGATGAGGGCTGGAACGCCAACTGGCTAATTAGTGGCGCTGGCTCGGAACGCTTGAAAGCCCTTGATGACAAAGGTTTTCCGGCAGATGAGACCGCCGCACATTCTCTGTCTCAGCCTCCGCGATTGGAGTCCCTCACACTGGCCATTCAGTTGGCCGAGGAGGCGTTGGACGGGGGCAGGCTAGAGCCAGCCGACTACGCCCAGCTCGTCTCGCTCATCCACGACGCCTTGGTCAACGGCCTGCCAAGCGCCCAGGTACTGGCGTTCGCAAGACCCGCTGCACGCGGGATAGGAGAGACAGAACATGGCAGAAGGGATGTGGGTGGATCAGGTAAGAAAACTGCTCGATAGGGCCAAAACGCAGCAATCGGCAGCGTTTTCCAATCTCGATGGGCTCAGGCACAGCATCGATGGCGCCTTGGCGCTGGTGCAGACCGCCAGGGAGGAGCGACAGCAGAGTTGTACGCCGCCACTCCCTTATCCGATCCAACGCCGCAACTTGCTGGCGCAGATTGGCCGGCAGAGCCGTTATTACGGACTTTCTGACGAAATCCAGGCTTTCGTGTACGCCACGGGTGCCCAGGTCATCCAGGAGCTCGACAACGACCAGCTCGCTGCGCTGCACACTTGGCTCGCCCAGTGGATCGAGAACATGCAAACCGGCTGTGACTCAGCTTTTGCGCCCCCGGCGCGCTAACAGGAGCAAGCAATGAGCGATGAAAGCCAAGAAAACGTGCGGAAAATGCGGGAATTGCTCGCCAAGTCCCAAACGCCCAAGGGCAGTGCCGAGCACGTGCGGCACGTGACTGCTGATCGCGGGGGGATTGCCGTCCATGCTGACGGCTCCGTGCACATCGGTATGAGCCCAGTAGCGCAGAAAAAGCCGTTTTTTAACTTCGGTCGTCTGGTAGGTATCTATTTTTTGCTGATTGTAGCCGCCTACATCTTCTTCAGGCTGGTGCCTCTTTGGCAAAGCCGGCCGAAAGGATTGGCACCGATATTCACCGTGCAGTACATGGGCAGCCAAGCGCCCCTCTGGGAACTAGCTGTACTGGCTTTTGGCGGGGCAGCAGTCGCAGCCTGCCTGGCGGGTCTGACACGGTGGCTTTCACGCTAAGCCTCAAGCTGGGGCACCGTGACTCGGCCGGGGCACCGCTGCGGCAGTCTTTAAACGCCAAAACCCTTGCTAGGGAAGGGTTTTGCGCATCAAACAGGATGGCTGGCTGACAGCATCTTCAAATGCCCTTCGAAGGCGGCTCACCGCATCCGGGCATTTCGCACTTCATCTGTCTATTTCGCACTTTGGGCTGCATTCCGCAAACCTAAGCCGGCGCGCGCAATCGTGCTGCACTGCCGCTCAAGACCGTTGCCGCGTCTAGGTTTCGTGCCATTTTTTCCCGGCCAATTTCGGCTTATTCCGGTTTATCAATCCAGGTGTCCCCCAACACTAGAGGTGGCCGGGTGTAGGTGTTGAGCCGGGCGTAGGTGTTGAGAGGTGCAGGGTGGAGATTTGCAGACGTGCAGAATTTGTAGAACGCAGAACGCAGAAATTCAGACATATGGACACGCAGACGCGCAGCGCATCCCTTCTCCCGCCGGGAGAAGGTGCCCGAAGGGCGGATGAGGGTACGGGCGCAGCATCGTGCCGTCTGTCATGCAGGGAGCCCCTTGAAGCTAGTGCAGGATGAGCTGCATCGCATGCCATCGGTTGCATGGCATGCGCCCGTACCCTCACCCCAACCCCTCTCCCGGCGGGAGAGGGGCTACTGCAGCCCACCTCTTCCTGCGCTTCATTTCTGTGCTTCTTTTTCTACGCTTCCGCCGAGACCCGTACCCGACAGATCTGACAACGCAATCACGCCTAATTCGGCTGCAATCGCAGCGTGTAACGCGTAGCCGTCGGCAAAAACGGGGTCGGCCGGCCATGCACCCAATCGTCATGCCCCGCGCCCCAGAACGGCGACAACGGATGTCCGCTCTGGCCGCCCGGCATATGCACGATGCCGTCGCGTTCGTGGC
This sequence comes from Xanthomonas sp. NCPPB 2933, assembly GCF_056725225.1. Taxonomy (NCBI): domain Bacteria; kingdom Pseudomonadati; phylum Pseudomonadota; class Gammaproteobacteria; order Lysobacterales; family Lysobacteraceae; genus Xanthomonas; species Xanthomonas sp. NCPPB 2933. The sequence goes on along the minus strand of NZ_CM161518.1, from coordinate 3,629,083 downwards.
CTGGCGAGACCACCATGCGTTCGGAGGCGCCGAAGGCCGGGCCTTGCACGCGCGGCATGTCGCGATCGCCGGGCAGTTGATCGGGCGGCATGCACAGCCAGCGCTTGGCGAGGGCAGGCAAGGCGCGCGCGATCGGGTGGCAGATCGCGGCGGTATTGCGCTCGCCCCAGGTGCGCTCGCTCAAGGGGCCGTCCTGCGCAGCTAAATCCGTCTGCGCACCGCGTGCAGCATCGGCAAGCAGCTGATCCCAACTGGTGTACGTGGGCGGCAACAAATGTGCAGGGCGCTGCTGCAGCATCGGCCAGACGATGCCTTCCAACTGCGCGCGACGCGGCGGCACGAAGTCATCGCCAAGCGCAGCGTTTGCCGGTGCCAGCAGTCCGGCTTCCACGGCATCGATGGTCATGCTGCGAAAACCGCGCACGATGCGATAGCTCACCGAGCCGGTGGACGCATGCCCGTCCCACTGCCGCGTGGCGACTTCGATCTGTTGCAGCGCCGGGTCCTTGCTGTGTTCGACCACGCTGCGCAACAACTGCCACCACCGCGTGAGCAGCACGGCGCGATCGTCGAGCTGGATGGCAAGCAGATCCAGTTCGTTGAAACGCTGTTTTGCGAACAAGTCGTCGCGAATCTGCTGCGCGCGCGCGCCCAGGTCGTAGCCGGCATTGCCGAGTGTCGCCAGCTGTTGCGCATCGACGATGCGGCTGTTGGCAGTCCAGAGCCGGTGCGTGGGTGGGTCGATCAAGGCGGGTGCATCGTCGCTGCGCACGGGCCATGGCACGCAGCCGGTCGGCGCAGGTTCGGAAGCGACCGCGCCAGCAGCCGCAGGCAATGCCTCGTTCGACTCCTGCGCCGAGGTTGCAAGTTCGGCAATACCGCTCGGGCTGCACCCCGCATTGCGTGCCGGACGCGCGCCGATCACCCGCCAGGCGATGCGCCCGCTGCGATCGGCCAGTACGAGATTTTGCGCGGGAATGCCCGAGCGATCCGCCACCGCAAAGGCCGCCTGCAGATCCGCCGCGCTACTCATCTGCGCGAAATCCAGGCGGATTGCGCCGGGAAGCTGCGCGGCCCAGCGCAGCGCGAGCAAACTGCCGTCGGCATTCTCGTGCAGGATCGGGCCCCAGATCGCCTCGCGGACAGGAAAACTTACCGGTGCAGCGCCTGCCACAAGAATCGTTTCGACATGCGTGGTGAGCGCTTGCGGATGCCCGGGCGTGGCTGGCGCAATCCGCGCAAAATCTGCTGTATCGATATAGCTGTTGGTGAACGCCCAGGCCACGTGCGCATTGCTGCCGACCACCACCGCCGGCAGGCCGGGCAGGGTGAAGCCGGTGACATCCACCTTGCCCTCGGGCGCGCTGGTATCCGGATACCGCAAGCGCGCGCGGAACCAGATGTTGGGCGCACGCAGGCCCAGGTGCATGTCGTCGGCGACGATGGCGCGACCATCGCGGGTGAGGCTGCCGTCCACGGCGAAGTTGTTGCTGCCCGGGGTCGGTTGTTCGGCGCGTGGTGCAGCGGCTGGATGCGGCAAACGCCGCAGATCCAGCGTTGCCGCATCCGGAAGCGCCGCATCGCCCAGTGCCGGCCCGAACAGCGGTGCATCCCAGCTGGAGCCCTGATGATCGAGCAGCGCCGCCAGTGCGGGCGGCACCACCGCGCGGATGCGTGCGATGGCCAGTTCGGTCTGGTTGTCGTTGTCCTGCAGGTCGGCGTACATCGCCATGCCGGTCAGGATGGAATCGTCCAGCGTCCACGCGCGCGGTGTCTGCCGCAGCAGCAGGTACGGCCATGGACGCACGCGCAAGGTCGCCAGCCCCGCATTCACGCCGTCGGTATAGGCCTGCAATGCTGCGCGCTGGCTGCCTGCAGCAATGTCCAGGCTGGCATGCACGCGTGCACGCAACCGATGCACGCGATTGCGTTTGTCCAGGTCCAGCGCTGCGGCGCCAAACAGCTCGGAGAGTTCACCGGCCGGCGCGCGGCGCATCAGATCCATCTCGAAATAGCGCTCCTGCGCGTGCACATAGCCGAGCGCGCGCATGGCATCGACCTGGCTGGCCGCATCGATGGTGACCACGCCCAACCGGTCGCGCTGCACGCTGACCGGCGCCGCCAGGCCGTGCAGTGCGTTATTGCCGTCCAGCTGCGGCAGGCTGCCACGCATCAACAGATACACGGCCAACACGGCCGCCACGCCCAACACCACGATTGCCAGCAGCAGCCGGCCCAGCCATTTGCGCATTGTCGATTCCTTGAGCTCGGTCAAAGTGTGGTGCGCCGTCATGACGGTGGCGGGTCTGGTGGCAACGCAACTGAAAGTGATTCCGATTAGATCATTGCCCGGCGGCTTAGGGCACCATGCGCGCATTGCGTCGCTGGAGCACACCATGAAAGGCCATCCCGAAGTCGTCGATTACCTCAAGCAGCTGCTGCGCGGCGAGCTGGCGGCACGCGACCAGTATTTCCTGCATTCGCGCCGTTACGAAGATCAGGGCCTGATGGCGCTGTACGAGCGCATCAATCACGAGATGCAGGAAGAGACCGAGCACGCCGACGCGCTGCTGCGGCGCATCCTGTTCCTGGAAGGCGACCCGGACATGCGGCCGTCTGAGTTTGCGCCCGGCAAGACCGTGGTGGAGATGCTCGAGCGCGATCTGGTGGTGGAATACGAAGTGCGCGCTGCGCTCGCCGCCGGCATGAAGCTGTGCGAAGAACATGGCGACTACGTCAGCCGCGACATGCTGCTCAAGCAGCTGCAGGACACCGAAGAAGACCACGCCTGGTGGCTGGAGCAGCAGCTCGGCCTGATCAAGCGCATTGGCCTGGAGTTGTACCAGACCTCGAAGATCGACAAGGGTCACGTGGCCGGCTGAGTCGGGCGACTGGGCGCTGCGCAGCCGAAGAGCTGGCGCAGCACAGCTTCGCAGTCGGCAGGTGCCGCGCTGTGCATCGCGATTGCTGCGCTGCTTGCGTCATCTACCGACCGTCTGCTGCGGTGTCTTGCTTGGCGCATTGCGCGCGTGTGCATAACCACCGCGTGGTGCAAGGTCACGCGGTCTCGATTGGATTGCGACTCGCGCATTGTGCGAAACATGCAGCGGCCGACTGATGCGAAGACGGCGTTCGGGCGCGACAGCGCGTTCGAACGCGATCGTCAGTTGCGTTGCAGGCGATACACCCCGGTCGACAGTGCGGTAACGCCATCGGCACGGAAGCGCGGCTCCTGATCCAGGATGTCGCGGTGTTCCAACGCCTGCACCTGCCACTGCGCGTCGAACAATGCGTGCACCTCGGCAGCATCCACCGAGAAGGGTGGGCCGGCTTTTTCGGCTTGCGGATACTCCAGCGTGATCAATAGACCGCAGCAGCCTGTGGGCAGGTGCGCATAGACGGTCTCCAGATAGCGCCGACGTAGCGCCGCAGGCAGGGCGATCAATGCAGCGCGGTCATAGACAGCGCTGCAATCGGCCAGCACGCTTACGTCCAGTGCAAAGGCATCGCCGCATATGATTTCGATCGGGCCGGCAATAAAGTGCTCGCCGGCGCTGCTGGTGTGTCGCTGCGGTTGCAGGCCTGCGTCATCGAAGAACTGCGTGACTGCCAACGGCGATACTTCCACACCCAGCACGCGATGGCCTTGCGCGGCCAACCAATGCATATCCAGTGTCTTGCCGCACAACGGCACCAGCACGCGGGCAGCCTTCGGCAACTGCAACGCCGGCCAATGCTTTTGCAGCAGCGGCATCACCTCGTCCTGATGGAAGCCGGTCTGACCGTCCTGCCACCGCTGCAGCCAGAAATCTGTGTCCATGATGTTGTCTTGTTGTCTTGCGTTGACCAGTGATGTGATGGCGAAAATAGGAGTGATATTGCCGCTCGAAAGGAGCTGATCAGACCGCAACTCATCGCACAGCTGCCTGGCAGACACCGCGCGCAACCACGCACACCGACCATCTTGATTGGTCCTTGCCCGCCCACCATCGCGGGACCTTACGCGGCATGGATGCCGCGTAAGAGCCTACATGGATGTACTTGCGGCGTGTCCCGCGATGGTGGGCCGGCAAGGACCCTGCAGCCAAGCCGCAGATCATCCGCTCTACAACCGACGCATCCGCACCGTTCGATGACCTCTCAAGACGACGCAGAGCTTGAACTTCAGCGTCGTTTGGATGTTCCAAGCCGAACTAATCGAGGGCGCGACGACAGCATCGAACGCGCCGCCGCGCGCCGCTTAGGTGAACAAGCGTTACTGCACTTCCAGCCCATCTACTTTCTGCCACCCGCGCGGCAACAACGCCCCGCGGCTCGCACGCGCGCCCACATACGTATCCAGATCCTTGAACGACAGGCTCATGGTGCGTGCTCCGCTGCGTACCAGCAGCGTGTTGCCCGGCGCCACCGCCACCACCGCCACCACGCGCTCGGTGCCGAGCTTGGCCTTGGGGATCTCGATGATCTTGTTGCCTTTGCCCTTGTCCAGCTCAGGCACATCGCTGGCCGCCACCGCCAGCAGATTGCCGGCGCTGGTGACCGCGACAATGCGATCGCTCTGCGGGTTGATCACTTGCGCCGGCGTGAGCACTTGCGCGCCGGTGGTCAGATTGAGCATCGCCTTGCCGGCCTTGTTGCGACCGGTGAGGTTTTCGAAGCGGGTGACGAAGCCATAGCCGTGCGATGAGGCCAGCACGAAGCGGGTGGCGTTGTCGGCGCTGGCCATGACCTGGAACGACGCGCCGGAAGCGGGCGAGAACCGCCCGGTCAACGGCTCGCCATTGCCTCGCGCCGAGGGAAGGGTGTGCACTGCGGTGGAGTAGGCGCGGCCTTCCGAATCCAGGAACGCCACTTGATGGGTGCTGCGGCTGCGCACTGCGGCCAGCAGGCTGTCGCCATCGCGGTAGGACATGCCGGCCGGATCCACTTCGTGGCCCTTGGCCGCGCGCACCCAGCCCTTTTCCGACAACACCACGGTCATCGGTTCGCTGGCGACCATCTCCGTTTCGTCGATCGCCTGCGCCGCGCCACGCTGCACCAGTGGCGAGCGACGTGCGTCGCCGAACTTCTTGGCATCGGCGGTCAGTTCGTCCTTGATCAGCTTCTTCAGCTTGGTCTTGCTTTCGAGAATGGCTAGGATCTGCGCGCGTTCCTTGGCGAGGGCTTCCTGCTCGCCGCGGATCTTCATTTCTTCCAGGCGCGCCAGCTGGCGCAGCTTGGTTTCCAGAATGTATTCGGCCTGTTCCTCGCTGAGTGCGAACTTGGCCATCAACACCGGCTTGGGTTCGTCCTCGCTGCGGACGATGCGGATCACTTCGTCCAGGTTGAGGAAGGCGATCAACAAGCCTTCCAACAGGTGCAGGCGGCGCTCGACCTTTTGCAGGCGATGGTTGAGGCGGCGGGTGACGGTATCGCTGCGGAAGGTCAGCCACTCGCTCAGCAACTGGCGCAGATTCTTCACCTGCGGCCGGCCATCCAGGCCGATCACATTGAGATTGACGCGGTAGCTGCGCTCAAGGTCGGTGGTGACGAACAGGTGGCCCATCAACTGCTCGGCATCGACGCGGTTGGAGCGCGGCACCAGCACTACCCGCACCGGGCTGGTGTGGTCGGATTCGTCGCGGATGTCTTCCAGCCACGGCAGCTTCTTGGCGCGCATCTGCTGGGCGATCTGCTCGATCACCTTGGACGGCGAGACCTGGTACGGCAGCGCGTCGATGACAATGTTCGCGTGTTCTTTCTTGTAGGTGGCGCGCGCACGCACGCTGCCATGGCCGGTCTCGTAGATGGCGCGCAGGTCGGCCACCGGGGTGATGATTTCGGCGGTGGTCGGGTAGTCCGGGCCGAGCACGTGCTCGCACAGTTCGGCGACCGTGGCATCGGGGTTGTCGAGCAGGCGCAGCAGCGCGCTGACGATCTCGTTGAGGTTGTGCGGCGGCACGTCGGTGGCCATGCCCACCGCAATGCCGGTGGTGCCGTTGAGCAGCAGGTGCGGCAGGCGCGCCGGCAGCCAGGTCGGCTCTTCCAGGGTGCCGTCGAAGTTGGCGGCCCAATCGGTGGTGCCTTGGCTGATTTCGCCCAGCAGCACTTCGGCGATCGGGGTCAGCTTGGATTCGGTGTAGCGCATCGCCGCGAACGACTTCGGATCGTCGGTGGAACCGAAGTTGCCCTGGCCTTCGATCAGCGGGTAACGGTACGAAAACGGCTGCGCCATCAGCACCAGCGCTTCGTAGCACGCGCTGTCGCCGTGCGGATGGTACTTACCGATCACATCGCCCACGGTGCGTGCGGATTTCTTCGGCTTGGCGGCGGCGTTCAGGCCCAGCTCGCTCATCGCGAAGATGATGCGCCGCTGCACCGGCTTCAAGCCGTCACCCAGGAACGGCAGGGCGCGGTCGAGCACCACGTACATCGAATAGTCGAGGTAGGCGCGTTCGGCGTACTCGCGCAGCGGCAGCTGCTCGAAGCCATGGAAGGTGGGGCGGGTCAGATCGGTCATTGCGAAGCCAGGTCCTACGAAAGAGGAACCCGCGCGCCAGGCGCGAGCTCGAAGAGCGCCGATTATCCGGATGCGGCGGGGGATGCCAAGCCGCGCGCGTGGCCACCGGCCAGATAACGCGTGGGCGGGGCGCCGAAATGGCGGTGGAACACGCTGACGAAAGCGCTGGGGCTGCTGTAGCCGAGCTGGTCGGCGACCTGTGCCACCGCGCTGCCCTGACTCAAGCGCCGCAGGCCTTCGGCGAGCCTGGCCTGCTGCCGCCACTGCGCGAAACTCAGCCCGGTCTCGCTGCGGAAGTGCCGGCTCAGGCTGCGCGGCGACAGCCCGCCCCAATCGGCCCAGGCATCCAGCGGGCGCGGGTCGGCGGGGGTGTCGAGCAACTGACGGGCGATGCGCAGCAGCCGGCGGTCGGCTGGCATCGGCAGGTGCAGGTGGTCGATCTGCACCTGGCACAGCTCGTCCAGCAGCACGGCGGCCAGCCGTTGCCGGGCGGCATCCAGCGGCTGGTCCAGCGGCCAGCCTGCTGCGCGCATGATGACTTCGCGCGCAAGCCCGGTCAGGCGAATCACGCCGCCCTGGGCGGGCAGGGCGGCACAGACATCCGGCCGCACCACCACGCCCCAGCCGCGCATCGGCCCGGCCAGCTCCACGGTGTGCTGCTGGCCGGGCGGCATCCAGCCGGCGCAGCCCGGCGGCAATGAGAGGGTGCCCTGTTCGGTATGCACGGTCAGCACGCCGTGCTCCACATACATCAGCTGGCCGCGCACATGCGCGTGCGGGGCGGTCTCCGGCGCCCATACCGCATGCAGATCGGCCAAAAAAGCGATCACTTCCGGACCATCGGCCCACTCGAAGCTGGCGCGCACGCCCGGAGGCAAGGCATCGACCGTCGTTGGCGGGTTTTCGATAGTCATTGGCGCAATTGTATTACCAGGCCAGGCAGACCCGCGCGTATCGTGGCGATCCTTGCAGGCGGTTTAATCCCTTTCGACATATTTGCATTGACAAATATATATTCCGGAAGAAAATAGCCGGCCATGAACGATCTCTCCTCCACCTCGCCGTCGTTCGGCTTGTTGCTGCGCCAGGTGCGCGACGCGCTGATGCGGCAGCTCGATGCCGAGATGAAGGGCGAACTGCCCGACTTCGGTTTCAGCCACTACGTCGGCTTGAAGATTCTGGCAGTGCGTTCGCCGTGTACGGCCAACGAACTGGCGCTTGCGTTGGACCAGACCCCGAGCGCGGTGACCCGGCTGCTCGACAAGCTTGAAGCGCTGGGCGCAGTGCGGCGGGAGCCGCATGCGCAAGACCGGCGCGCGCTGCAGATCGTCATGACCGAACAGGGCGTGGCCTTGTGGGAGCGCCTGAAGCTGCGCGGCGAACGCGCCATCGAGCACGGTCTGCGCGATCTGGCCGCGCCCGAGCGCGAACAACTCACCTCTCTTCTCATCCGTGTCCGCGATGCACTCAACTCATGAACGCTGCTAGTTCCTCGATCCAGATGTTGCGCCTGCGCTCAACGCGCTTTGCGCGGCCGCTTGTGCTGACCGCCTTGACGCTGGCATTGGCCGCCTGCGCCAGCAGTCGTGGTCTGGCCCCGCAAGGTGCCGTGCTGGAACCGGGCGCGCTGCATGCCGAGCGCATGCTGGCGCAAACCACCCTGAGCCCGGCGGCGTGGCCGGCCAGCGATTGGTGGCGCGCCTTGGGCGATCCGCAATTGAACGCGCTGATTGCCGAAGGCCTGCAGCGCAGCCCCAGCCTGGCGGCGGCCGATGCGCGCCTGCGCCAGGCGCAGGCAGGCATCGGCACCGCGCAGGCCGACCGCGGCCCGAGCCTGTCGGTGTCCGGTGGCTATGCCGGCGTGCAGTTGCCCGAATCGGTGGTGGGCGAGGAACGCGGCGGCAAGTTCGGCGGCAACGGCCAGGTAGTGCTGGATTTCCGCTACGGCGTGGACCTGTGGGGCGGCAAGCGCGCCGCCTGGGAAGCCGCAGTGGACCAGGCGCATGCGGCCGATGTGGATGCGCAGGCGGCACGTTTGAACCTGTCGGCGGCGATCGCCGAAGCCTATGCCCAGCTCGATTACGCGTGGCGTTTGCACGATGTGGCCAACGATGAGCTGATGCGCGCGCAGAAGACCCTGGATTTGACTCGGCAACGTCGCGGCGCCGGCATCGATAGTGAATTGCAGGTGCGTCAGTCGCAGGCACGCGTGCCGGCTGCGCAACAGCAGCTGCAATCGGCGCAGCAGCAGATCGACGAAGCGCGCACGGCGTTGGCCGCGTTGGTCGGGCAGGGCCCGGACCGCGGGCTGGATATCGCGCGCCCCACCTTGAGCAGCGCAGGCGCGCTGCAATTGCCAAGTGCATTGCCGGCCGAGTTGTTGGGTCATCGCCCCGATGTGGTCGCCGCGCGCTGGCGCGTTGAAGCGGCAGATAAAAACATTGCGGTCGCCAAGACGCGCTTCTATCCCAGCTTCAACATCACCGCGTTGGGCGGGCTGGTGAACCGGGATGTCGGCCAGTTGCTGGAAAGTGCATCGCTGTTTGGCGTGGTCGCCCCGGCCTTGAGCTTGCCGATCTTCGATGGCGGCAAGCTGCGCGCCAATCTGGCCGGCAGCGATGCGCAATACGACCTGGCGGTGGCCGACTACAACCAGAAGGTGCTCGATGCGCTGCGCGAGGTGGCCGACCAGGTCAACGCAGTGCGTTCGCTGGAGCAGCGCGCACGCTCGCAGGACGAGGCAGTGCAGACCGTCACTGCCGCCTTCGATCTCGCACAACAGCGCTACCGCGCCGGCATCGGCAGCTATCTGGAAGTGCTCAGCGTGCAGGAGCAATTGCTGCTCGCACGCCAGCGCATGGCCAGCCTGCAATCGCAACAACTGTTGGCCTCGGTGAGGTTGCAGCGCGCCTTGGGCGGCGGATTCACGCCGGAACCTGCGCGCGACACCGCACACGCCGCGACCACTTCCGCACAACCGAATTCCTGAGACAGCAACGATGAGCCAGACGACTGCAACTTCTTCCCAACCTGCGCCGGCCGCGCCCAGCAAGCGCCGTGCGGCGCTGCGCATCGTGGCCATTGTGGTGATCCTGGCGATCATCGGTCTTGTGGTGTGGTACTTCCTGGTCGGCCGCTGGCACGAAGACACCGACGACGCGTATGTGCAGGGCAACCAGGTGCAGATCACCCCGATGGTGGGCGGCACCGTGGTCAGCATCGGCGCCGAAGACGGCATGCGCGTGGAGCGCGGCCAGTTGCTGGTGCAGCTGGACCCGGCCGATACTGCCGTCGCCTTGCAGCAGGCCGAAGCCAACCTGGCCAAGACCGTGCGTCAGGTGCGCGGTCTGTATCGCAGTGTGGAAGGCGCGCAGGCCGAATTGTCCTCGCGCGAGGTCACGTTGCGCAGTGCACGCGCCGACTTCGCACGGCGTAAGGATCTGGCGGCCAGCGGCGCGATTTCCAACGAAGAACTGGCGCATGCCCGCGAAGAACTCGCTGCGGCCGAAGCGGCGGTGAGCGGTTCGCGCGAGAGCTTCGAGCGTAATCGCGCATTGGTGGATGACAGCGCGGTGGCGAATCAGCCAGACGTGCAGACGGCTGCCGCGCAGCTGCGTCAAGCTTATCTCAACCATGCGCGCACCGGTGTGATTGCGCCGGTGTCCGGTTACGTGGCGCGTCGTTCGGCGCAGCTCGGCCAGCGTGTGCAGCCCGGTAGCGTGCTGATGGCGGTGGTGCCGCTGGAGCAGGTGTGGGTGGAAGCCAATTTCAAGGAAACTCAGCTCAAGCACATGCGTCTGGGCCAGCCGGTGGAATTGCATTCGGATCTGTACGGCGGCGGCGTGAACTACACCGGCCGGATCGAAAGCCTGGGCCTGGGCACCGGCAGCGCGTTCTCGCTGTTGCCGGCGCAAAACGCCAGTGGCAACTGGATCAAGATCGTGCAGCGCGTGCCGGTGCGCATTGCGGTGGATGCCAAGCAACTGGCCGGCAATCCCTTGCGCATTGGCTTGTCGATGAAGGTCGAGGTCAATCTGCACGATCAGCAGGGCAGCGTGTTGCCGACCAAGTTCGCCAACGGCGCGGTATTTTCCACCGACGTGTATGCGCAGCAGTTGCAGGCTGCCGACGCGGATATCCAACGCATCATCCAGGACAACCTGCCCGCGCAGGCTGTTTCCAAGGCGGGCTAAGCCAGCATGTCTTCGCAAGCTCCCACCGCGCCCGGCGGCCCCTCGGCGCCTGCGCCCGCCGCCGGCTTTCGCCCGGCGAGCGTGGCGTTGTGCACCGTGGGCCTGGCGATGGCCTCGTTCATGCAGGTGCTGGACACCACCATCGCCAACGTGTCGTTGCCGACCATCGCCGGCAATCTCGGTGCCAGTTCGCAGCAGGCCACCTGGGTCATCACCTCGTTTGCGGTCAGCACCGCGATTGCCTTGCCGCTGACCGGTTGGCTGAGTCGGCGTTTTGGCGAGACCAAGTTGTTCGTGTGGTCGACACTGGCCTTCACCGTTGCTTCGTTGCTATGCGGGCTGGCCCAGAGCATGGGCATGCTGGTGGTGTCGCGTGCGCTGCAGGGATTTGTTGCCGGGCCAATGTACCCGATCACCCAGAGTCTGCTGGTGTCGATCTATCCACGCGAAAAACGCGGGCAGGCGCTCGCCTTGCTGGCGATGATCACCGTGGTGGCACCGATCGCCGGCCCGATCCTGGGCGGCTGGATCACCGACAACTACAGTTGGGAATGGATCTTTCTGATCAACGTGCCGCTAGGCATCATCGCCAGCAGCATCGTGGGTTCGCAGTTGCGCCATCGCCCCGAGCAACTTGAAAAGCCGCGCATGGATTACATCGGTCTGATCCTGCTAGTGGTTGGTGTCGGCGCGCTGCAGCTGGTGCTTGATCTGGGCAACGACGAGGATTGGTTCTCCTCCGACAAGATCGTGGTGCTGGCCTGCGTCGCTGCGGTGGCGCTGGTGATATTCGTGATCTGGGAGCTCACCGACAAGGACCCCATCGTCGATCTCAAGCTGTTCCGGCATCGCAATTTTCGCGCCGGGACATTAGCGATGGTGGTGGCGTATGCGGCGTTCTTCAGTGTGAGTCTGCTGATCCCGCAATGGCTGCAGCGCGACATGGGCTACACGGCGATCTGGGCTGGCCTGGCCACCGCGCCGATCGGCATCCTGCCGGTGCTGATGACGCCATTTGTGGGCAAGTACGCGCTGCGGTTCGATCTGCGCATGCTCGCCACCGTGGCCTTCATCTTTCTGTCGTTCACCAGCTTCCTGCGCTCCAACTTCAACCTGCAGGTGGACTTCAATCACGTGGCCACCGTGCAGTTGGTGATGGGCGTGGGCGTGGCGTTGTTCTTCATGCCGGTGCTGCAGATTCTGCTGTCGGATCTGGACGGGCGCGAGATCGCGGCAGGCTCGGGCCTTGCCACCTTCCTGCGCACCTTGGGCGGCAGCTTTGCCGCATCGTTGACCACCTATCTGTGGGCACGTCGCACCCAGGTGCACCACGCGCACATCACCGAGCACATTTCGGTGTACACGCCGGGCATGCAGGAACAGGTCGCCGCAATGGGGCAGGGCGACCTGCAACGCGGCGCGGCCTCGCTCAACAACATGATCAACCACCAGGCCTCGCAGATGGGCTTCAACGACATCTTCTACCTGCTCGGCTGGACGTTCCTGGCGATCATCTTCTTCCTGTGGCTGGCCAAACCGCCGTTTGGTGCGGGTGCCGGTGGTGCTGCGGCTGCTGGTGGGCATTGAGCGCGGGTGACAAGGGCGCAGCTGTATTACGAGCGGCTAAGAAAACGACTACACGCTTTTCTACTGCAGAGCGGATGATTTGTGAGTTGGCTGCAGGGCCCTTGCCCGCCCACCCTCGCGGGACACGCCGCAAGTACGTCCGTGTAGGCTCTTACGCGGCATCCATGCCGCGTAAGGTCCCGCGACGGTGGGCGGGCAAGGACCAGTCGAGATGGTCGGTGTGCGTAGCGCTTCTCAAAGCAACCAGCAAACCGTTTGGAGCGGTGAGGGCATCGCGGCCTTGACCGACGCAGTATTTGACGTGGCTTCTGACTGCATCCAATGAAAGGCAGCTGACAAAACCACTGTGCTCACCCACCACTAGTCGGTCGCTCGCTAAGGTTTGTGAGCCGCTCTAATAATCGTGCTGTGCCTGTCAACACCCACTAGACTGACGCTCTCCAAGTGGGAGCAGTCCAATGGCAGTGACGCCTTCTAAGACCGGTTTACCGCAGTCCTTCTGCCTCATGGATGCGATGCAGCGCCAAGGCAGGCTCACGCTGGATCAAGAGGTCCATCGTCATCGTGAGTTACAACCTGCAGCGACGGCGATGGGACGTCTGTTGCAGACTGTGCTCCTTCTGTCGCTGTGTTTGCCGTTGATCGCGGCGGCCGATGCATTGGCCGACAACGTAATGCAGCAGATGCAGCTCAATCGGCAGCGCTACGGCATCGTGGGTCAGGCCGTGTACGTCGCCCACAACGGGAAGCTGCTGTTTCGCGGTGGCGATGGGCTTGCCGATCTCGATAGCCAACAGCCGGTCACGCGCGAGCAGATCTTTCCAGTGTTCTCGGTAAGCAAGCTGTTGGTCAGCACGCTGATCATGCAGCTGGTCGAAGCTGACCAGATCGATCTGGATCGACCTGCACGGGTCTACTTGCCAGAGTTGCCGCAGCGCTGGAACAAGATCACGGTGCGCCAGCTACTCAACCACACCTCCGGGTTGCCCGAGTACTTTACCCAGGAGCAAATGAGCGGCTCGCCGGAGGCCAACGCATCGTTTCCTGCAACTGCGCACGCCGTCCTTGCGGCGCTGGGCAGGCAACCGTTGCTCTTTCCACCCGGCAGCGACACGCGCTACATCAACACCAATTATCTGGTGCTGTCGCAGCTGCTCCAGGCGCATTACCGCAAGCCGTATTCGCAGATCGTGTCCGAGCGGATCATCGAGCCGTTACAGCTGGCGCATACCTTCCTCGGACGCTCCCGATTACCGGCTGATGAGGTGGTCAGTGCTTACGTTGGCAAAGACGGAACGCTGCAGAAACAGCCAGAGATCGCCTGGCCCGATTACGCCCTCGGGCATGCCGAGCTGTACACCGGCATCGACGATCTGGCCATCTTCATGGACGCGATACGTACCGGGAAATTAGTCGGCAAGGCAACGCTGCAACAGCTCTGGCAACCGCAGGTGTTGCCCAACGGACGGCGTGGCTGGTTTGCCAGCGGCTGGGAGCGTGGGGCAAGTGATGCCTACCAGTATGTTGGTCATGATGGCGGCGCGATGGTGAGAGTGCGGCTGCTGTTCGCCGGTTCTCTGGATGACGATGGCTACACCATCCTTTACCTGACCAATGGCAGCGCGCGTGGTGTGTGGTCCAGGGTGCTGGTCGACAGCATCATGGCCACCATCGCGCCACAGACTTTTCCTGCCGAAGCCGTGTCGGAGAAGCTCATTGCCTTTGCGCTGCAGTCGCCTGTCGATCACGACACGCAGCTGGTGGCTGATGCGCTGCGTGCCGACAACAGCATCCCCCTGAATCAACTCGAGGCTGTGGTCAACACGACGGGCTACACCGTTCTGTCCAATCTCGGCGCAGAAGCGGCGATTCGTGTGTTTGCACTGAATGTGCTGCTGTTTCCAACGTCCAGCAATGCGCTGGACAGCCTTGCCGAGGCATATGAGGCAAATGGGGATCTCATCCGTTCGAGCGCCATCAGGCAGACCATCAAGAGCATATCTGCCACGCCTGGCAATCAATGATGTGCCTGAGCCGATTGCGTAAGACATCATCAGTTCGTTATCGGTTGCACTTCGATTGCCTTGTCCGGCGGTGCGTCGCCGTTGTCGGATGGGGATCCTGAATTCCCGGTGTCATTGCGCGACTTGTATTGCTGCAGCGGTGCAAGCATTTGCAGCGGCTTGCCTTGATAGCGGAACTCAAGCGCGTCTTGTAACTGGTGCAATGCTTGCACGTGTGTGCAAAGCGCGTTTGCGTTGGCCTCGATGGTGGATGCTTGGGCGTCGAGCCTTGCATCCAGTTGGCCTTCCATCTGCTGGGCGCGTTTGTCGATTCCGTCCGAGCGCCCAGTGACGATCTGCCAGAGCATATGGCGCGCGATGCTGCCTTTGAACTCTTCGGCTTCATGTTCGACGTAGTTCGCGAAGTTGCCGCCGAATGCCTTCTGATCCCAACGCCCTTTGCCCAGAGTGCCATCGACATAGGCGCTTGCGCGTTTGCGCAGCCTCTCGATCTTGCGGGCATTGAGCGCGCTGCCTGTCATGACCTCGATGACACCGCCGAGTGCGTCGTAACTGAGGTCGATCACGTCGTGCGCAATGCCGGCGACCTGCGGCATCAGTGCGCGGGTCTGCTGCTCCATCTCCCACAAGCGTCGTGCATCGGCCGCACTGATCTGCTGCACCTTGTGGTCGATGCTCAGTCCGCCGCCGTGGAAGAAAATTTCGCGCGGCCAATCGCTGTCGCGGTAAAGCCAGATACCGCCGCTGTCGGCGAGCACATTGAACGGCGTGCTGAGACCGCATTGGTGCGAAGACACATGCGCGCGATGGCGAGGAGCATCGTGCTTGTCGGTCTGGTCTGCCCGTGCATTCGGGCTGAAAACGGCAGCTAGCAAGGCAAGCCAGAGGAGGGTGCGCATGGAGCGTGCTGCGGTCGTGAGGGCGTCAAGCATCGTCGCCAAAGCCGCAACAGGTGGTCGCGTGTCGAAAGTCACTGCCAGCGCAGTCCTGGCGCTGCCTATCGGCATGCTCAGCAATGCCGACAGACCATCGTCCAATCGTATGGACCAAACGCAAAAAACCCCGCCCGAGCGAGGTTTTTTACGATCTACCGTGAGTCGTGGTGCCCAGGAGAGGACTCGAACCTCCACGAAGTTGCCCCCGCTAGCACCTGAAGCTAGTGCGTCTACCAATTCCGCCACCTGGGCGACTCAGGAGGCGAATTGTGCAAGTTGCGCATGAAGCTGTCAACGCATCTCGCACAATTTTTTCCTGATCGCTGGCGCCTGCCGGCGACGTGAGAAGACGGCGTGGCGGACGCGCGCAATGCACGCCCGCCGCGACGCCGGATTACGGCAGTTGCGCCGCCTGCAACGTGACCTCCGCACTCTGCACCGGTTCGCTTGCCGAACGCGCCAACTGCACGCGGTAGGTGCCGGCCGCGATGTTCCAGTGACGTGCCTTGGCATCGAAGTCGGCCAGCGTCTTGGGTTCAGCGATCACCTGCACGTTGCGCTTTTCGCCAGGCTTGAGCGTGAGCTTCTGCCAGCCGATCAGGCGCAGTGGGGTGGCGTGGCCGTCGGGCAAGGTGACGTAGAGCTGCGGCACGGCGGCGCCTTCGCGCGGGCCGATGTTTTCCACTTCGAAGGTCGCCGTGAGCTTGCTGCCGTTGGCCTCCACGCGCAGCTCGCCCATGCGGAACTGGGTGTACGACAGGCCGTGGCCGAACGGGTAACGCGGGGTCAGCTTGCGCGCGGCGAACCACTTGTAGCCGACATTGGCACCTTCGATGGCGTAGTCGATGCTGTCTTCGCCCGGCTTGGCCGGCTTGAAGCCCAGGCCCGGAATCGACGGGCGCGGCAGCTGCGATTCGTCCACCGGCCAGGTCACCGGCAGATGGCCGGACGGATTGACGGCGCCTGTCAGCAGGTTGGCGATCGCCTCGCCTCCGCCGATACCCGGATACCACGCCTGCAACACCGCCGGCACGCGTTCGGCCCACGGCATGCGCACCGGGCCGTTGGTTTCCAGCACCACGGTGGTCTTGGGGTTGGCCTTGGCCACCGCTTCGATCAGTGCGTCCTGGTTGTCGGGCAGTTGCATGTCCGGCAGGTCCACCGATTCGGCTGCCCATTGGGTGGCGAACACGATGGCCACATCGGCGGCCTTGGCCGCGCGTGCTGCGGCAGCGCGGTCCTTGCCGTCGACATAATCGATCTGCACATTCGGCAATGCGGCGCGCAGCGCCTGCAACGGCGAGGACGGATGGATGATCACCGGGCCGGGCCAGGTGGTCGGGGTGAGGCCGGGCACCGCGTTGCCGCCGTTGATGGTGTAGTCCACCCGCGAGGAACCGCCGCCGGACATCACGCCCTTGTCGGCGTACCCACCGATCACCGCGATGCGGCGCACATCCTTGGACAACGGCAGGGTCGCCTGCTCGTTACGCAGCAGCACGCTGCCTTCTTCGGCGACATGTTGCGCGGCCAGCAGCCCGGCCTTGCCATCGATCGGCTGGCGCTGG
Organism: Xanthomonas sp. NCPPB 2933; assembly: GCF_056725225.1. NCBI lineage: Bacteria > Pseudomonadati > Pseudomonadota > Gammaproteobacteria > Lysobacterales > Lysobacteraceae > Xanthomonas > Xanthomonas sp. NCPPB 2933. The sequence goes on along the minus strand of NZ_CM161518.1, from coordinate 3,612,277 downwards.
GTTGGGTGATCGAACGCGCCATGCGCGAACAGGCTGCGCAGCACGCGCTTGACCATATCGTCGAAGCGCGCGCGCGGCACCACGCCGGCCGACACCGCCATGCGCAACGGGGCATCGAAGAACACTGCCGCATCGAATACTTCGCCGGCCGATTGCTGATCCAGCCCGGCCAACGCCGCCTTGGAGCCGCTGTGCACGCCGCCCCAATCGGACATCACGTAGCCGGGGTATTTCCATTCCTGCTTGAGCACCTGGTTGAGCAGGTAATCGTGCTCGCAGCCGTAGATACCGTTGATCTTGTTGTAGGAGCACATCACCGATGCGGGGTCGCCGATCTTCAATGCGATCTCGAACGCCAGCAGGTCCGATTCGTGCATCGCCTGCTCGCCGATCTCGGCGCTATGGAAGTTGCGCCGCGTTTCCATATCGTTGAGCGCGAAGTGCTTCATCGTCGACAGCACGTGCTCGCTCTGCACGCCGCGAATCGATTCGCCGACCATGGTGCCGGCCAGCAGCGGGTCTTCGCCGGCATATTCGAAATTGCGCCCGTTGCGCGGGTCGCGCTGCAGGTTGACGCTGCCGGCCAGCAAGACATTGAAGCCTTGCTGCCAGGATTCGCGGCCCATGGTCTTGCCGCCGGCATAGGCCAGCTGCGGATTCCAGCTCGATGCCGTGGACGGGCCGGATGGCATCGCAGTGGCGAAGTCGCCCTTGCGAATGCCGCCCGGATTGGTCACGCCCACGCCAGCGTCGGCCAGCTGCTGCGCCGGGATGCCCAGGCGCGGGATGCCGGGCACGTAGCCGGCCGAGCCCAGCGCGCCTTCGGGCTTGGGAATCTTGTCGGTGCCCAGGCCGAAGTAGCTGCGCAGCATCTGGAATTTTTCGTCTTCGCTCATCTGCGCCAGCAGGCGGTCGGCGCGCTGGTCCGCAGTCAACGCGGTGTCCATCCACGGCTGCGCTGCAGCGGCGGGTTGTGCGCTGAGCGGGGCGGCAAACGCGACGCTCATGCCGAGTGCAATGGCGAGCGCGAGACGGCGCGGCGTGGCGCGTGTAAACGTTTTCATATCGGGGTGTGGCACGTGGTGGTCCTTGTGGTGCGGTTGCAATCAGGGGAGGGCACCGCAGTGCCCAAGTTCGAATGGCGCGCGTGCGCGCCGAGTCAGGGGGTTGCCGTAATCGAGCGCGGTATCAGAACTGCGTCTGTGCCGTGCGCAACACCGGATACAAGCGATAGCGCTCGTCCCAGGAGGAATGCAGGCGGGCGAAGAATTCCAGCCTTGCCTTCGGGTCGGCGGCGAAGGCGGCATCGCTGGCCAGGCGTTGTTCGAATTGCGCCTTCACTGCCGGGTCGCGTTCGAGCATGTCGCGGGCGACATCCTCGGCGACGTAGTCCTCCATGTATTCCTTGCGCTCGAATGCGGTGTTGAACAAACCCCACTGCAGCAGCGAATCTGGCGCCTGCGGTTCCAGCATCGCCATCACCAGGCGCGACCTGGCCTGGGCGATCGGGACGAACAACGAGCCGGCCGGTACGCTGCGGGTTTCATCGCGCCACTGCCCGGTGATCTCCAGGTTCTGATGGCCTTCATTGGAGCGTGCGGCAAACGTTGCCTTGTCGGCCCGGAAGCTCTGCACCGGATACGCGCCTGCAGTGGCGATGGTGTCGAAGGCGATGCCGTGCAGGCGTAGTTTTTCCGCCACCAGCGCGGCCTGCGCGGCAGGCACCAGATAGCCGCCGCGTGGCGCATCGATCACCACGTCGGGGGTGATCTGATCGCGTAACGGCACCTTCCAGATCTGCGGTTTGGTCTCGTCGTAGCGCGTCATCAACGCGCCGGAAATCGGCGAAGGCGTGCGCGTGTAGGCGTAGCCGCGGAAGGCAACAGTGCGTGCGGCCGGGCCGGCAGCGAAGCTCAACGGCTCCATTTCGCCAGCCAGTTTGGTGGCACGCTGATCGGCCGCCAGCGCATCGGCGCGCCACTTCGCACCGTTGCGCGCGGTCTGCTGCAGCACTGACACGATCGCGTTGCGGGTGACGCGCACACGCACCGGGTAGGTCTTCCACGAATGCGTTTCCACCAGCATGCCGAAGCGGTTGCGCAGTAGGAAATAGCCATGCGAAAAACGCGGCGGCGACACGTCGTCGGCAAAGCCGGAGGTCGGGTCGTCTTCGTGCACGAACGAGGGGTAATACGGCAGCGGCAGCGAGCCCTGTTTGGCCAGATCGGCAATCACCGCATCGCGCCAGCGCGTACCGTCGCGTTGCAGCATGGCATCGCCGGCATGCACCGGCTCCACCTGCACCGAGACATCGTGTTCGAACTTGGCGCCATCGGTGACATGCAGGTCCACATACATCAACGGATCCCACTGCTGCACCAGCCGCAGCATCGCCTGCATTTCGGGCGCGTCGGCCTTGAGGTAGTCGCGATTGAGATTGAGGTTCTGCGCGGTGGTGCGCCAGCCCATCTGTTCGGGGCCGCGTTGATTGGGGCGGTTCCAGGCGCCGAAGCGTTCGTGTCCGTCGACGTTGAACACCGGCACGAATACCCAGACCAGTTTGTCGAGCACGCCTTTGCCGGTTTTGCCGTCCAGCAATTCGCGCAGTGCCAGAAAGCCCGCATCTTTGCCGTCGATCTCTCCAGCATGGATGCCGCCTTGCACCAGCACCACCGGCAACTTGCGCTGCGCGGCACTGGCCGCATCCAGCGCGCCGCTGGTGGAGACGATCAGCGCCTTCATCAGCCGGCCTTCCGGGGTGGTGCCGAACTCGATGCAGCGCACCGCCTGCGGGTAGCGCTGGGCGAAGGCATCGCACAGTGCGATGACTTCATCGTAGCGTCCGGTTTGCGCAAAGCCGCTGCGCTCGGCCTGGGTGGTCAGCGGTTCGGCGGCCAGTGCGGCGGGGGCGGTGGTCAGCAGCAACAGGCTCAGGGCCAGGCGGGTGAAGCGGGGCATCCAGCGGTCCAGTGTTCCAGGAAAACGTTTGCAATGTAGCCGAGCCGGCGCAGCAGGCCAATCTGCACTGCGTCATGACTTGTGCGTGATCGGCTTGGCGGCGGGGTTTCGATACGTGTTTTTCAGCATGCGCCTGGCCGGACGACTTTCCGAACCGAGCCACGACCGTAGCAACGGCCGCAGCGGGGTCGACGCATGCAACGTCCTACACCGATGCCTTATCCAATGGTCGCGATGGCGGCCAACCCGCAGCCGCCGGTACGATAGCGCGTGTTTTCTGCTCGACCGGACTGCCTTTGACCACTACCACCTTGCCGGGCTCTACTGCCGGGGCGCGGCTGCCGCGCCAGATTCCTTTCATCATCGGCAACGAGGCCTGCGAGCGTTTCAGCTTCTACGGGATGCGCAACATCCTGGTGCAGTTCCTGATCACCTCGCTGCTGTTGCAGGAAGTTGGCGGGCCCGGCCGTGAGGCCGAGGCCAAGCACATCCTGCACAGCTTCATGATCGGGGTGTTTTTCTTTCCGCTGCTCGGTGGCTGGTTGGCCGATCGCTTCTTCGGCAAATACAACACCATTGTGTGGTTCAGCCTGGTGTACTGCGCCGGCCATGCGTGCCTGGCGCTGTTCGAAGGCAGCCGCAACGGATTTTTCGTCGGGCTGGGGCTGATCGCATTGGGTGCGGGCGGCATCAAGCCGCTGGTGGCCTCGTTCATGGGCGACCAGTTCGACCAGTCCAACAAGCACCGGGCCAAGGTGGTCTTCGACGCCTTTTACTGGATCATCAACTTCGGCTCGTTGTTCGCTTCGTTGTTGATTCCGCTGGCGCTGAAACATCTGGGCCCGGCGTGGGCGTTCGGCATTCCCGGCATACTGATGTTCGTGGCCACGCTGGTGTTCTGGCTGGGCCGCAAGCGTTACGTGCGGGTGCCGCTGCCACCGAAGGATCCGCATGGCTTCGGTGCGGTGATGCGCACCGCTTTGCTGGCGCATGCGCCGGGGCAGGGCCGTCCCGGCCTGATGCTGGCAGTGGTGTCGGTACTGCTGGCGCTGGCCTGCTTCGCGCTGGTCGAACAGCTCGGCATCGTCATCTGCCTGTGCATGGCGCTGGTGTTGCTGCTGGCGGGCATCGGTGGCGGCACCTGGTGGCAGCTGGAGCGTGCACGCGGTATCCATCCCGATACCGCGGTCGAAGGCGTGCGTGCGTTGCTGCGGGTGCTGGTGATCTTCGCGCTGGTGACGCCGTTCTTCTCGCTGTTCGACCAGAAGGCCTCGACCTGGGTGCTGCAGGGACGCGAGATGACGATGCCGGCCTGGTTCACCGCCTCGCAGATGCAGGCGCTCAATCCGCTGCTGGTGATGCTGCTGATTCCGTTCAACAATCTGGTGTTGTATCCGCTATTGCGCCGTGGCGGCTGGGAGCCGACAGCGCTGCGGCGCATGACCTGCGGCATCGCCTTCAGCGGCCTGGCCTGGATCGCGGTCGGCGCCATCCAGATCGGCATGGATGGTGGCGAGCCGATGCATATCGCCTGGCAGATTCTGCCGTACGCGCTGCTGACTTTTGGCGAGGTGCTGGTGTCGGCCACCGGTATCGAATTCGCTTATAGCCAGGCGCCGCCGTCGATGAAGGGCGTGGTGATGAGCTTCTGGTACCTGACCACCACGGTGGGCAATCTCTGGGTGCTGTTGTCGAACGTGGCGGTGCGCAACGAGACGGTGACCGCGCATATCGCCGATACTGGGCTCAGCGAAGCGGCATTTCTGATGTTCTTCTTCGCGGCCTTCGCGTTTCTGGCGGCACTGGCCTTCGGCCTGTACGCACGCCGGTATCGCATGGTCGACAATTACCGTTCTGCCTGAGGTCCGCATGATTACCCTGATCCTGATCGCCATCACCGGCATCGTCTCGTGGATGGCGTTCAACAACCGCAAGCTGGCCGACCGGCTGGTGCTGTGGCCGCCGGCGCTGGACAAGCAAAAGCAATACGACCGCCTGGTGACCTACGGCTTCATCCATGCCGACCTGGGCCATCTGGTCTTCAACATGATCACGCTGTTCTTCTTCGGCCGGTACATCGAAGACGTGATGACGCGGCTGAGCGGCAGCGTGCTGACCTATCCGTTGTTCTATCTGAGCGCGCTGGTGGTGTCGATCCTGCCCAGCTATCTGAAGAATCAGAAGAACCCCAATTACCTCAGCCTGGGCGCTTCCGGCGCGGTGTCGGCGGTGTTGTTCGCCTTCATCCTGCTCAAGCCGTGGACGATCATCCTGGTGCTGTTCATTCCGGCGCCGGCGATCATCTATGCGGTGTTCTACGTGGGCTACAGCCTGTGGATGGACCGCCGTGGCGGCGATCGTATCAACCACAGCGCGCATCTGGCCGGTGCGGCCTTCGGTGTGATGTTCATGCTGATCATGGAGCCGCGGGTGTGGCAGGTGTTTCTGGAGCAGCTGTCCAATCCGCGCTTCGGTTAAGCGCGTCGGTTTAGCAAGGTTTGCCGAAGGACAGCGTGGCCGTCAGGCCGCGCGGAGGTGATCGGAAATCGTGATGGCTGGGTTGCCTGAGGCAACCGGCCAGGGCCATCGATGCGATTGGCCCTGGCGGGTAACGCGACGCTTGGCTCAGGCCGCGTTGCGTTCCTGGTCGGCAACGGCAGTGCTGCCGTAGGCCTGCTGCAAGCGCTCGTACACCGTATCGTTGAGCTGCGCGAAGTCCGGGTTGTGGGTATCGCCGTTGATGGCGAACTGGAACAGGCCCTCAAGCAACGAGCTATCGCTGTCTGTGCTGTGTCCTGCCGAATCGTTGTTCATGCGGTGACTCCTCGTAGGTAAGGCGAAGACGTCGGCAGATGGCCGGCAGCCCGTGCCAGCCGGCCATGCGCAGCGAATGCCTTCGGCTCAGCTATCGGCGCTACGCGAACGAACTTAAGTGCGCCTTCGACGCGCTGCGCTACGTGTCACAGCATCGATTCATTTTCACGCAGGCGCGGCGCCGCGCTGGTCACACTCATCGCCACATTCACTGCCAGACGCAGACCATGATGGAGGCCGCGACAGTGCAGGCAGAACACGATCCGACCCAGCAACGCTTCAGCGTAGACACCGATGGACAACGCGCCGAACTGGCCTACCGTCTTGAGGGCGAGCGCATGACCATCACGCATACGCATGTGCCGGAGGCGATCGGTGGGCGCGGCATCGCTGCCGTGCTAGTCGAGGCCGCTTTGCATTACGCGCGCCAGGCGGGGTGGAAGGTCGTACCCGAGTGCAGCTACGCCGAGGCGTATGTACGTCGGCATCAACAGTTTCAGGATCTGCTGGCCTGATTGCCGGCAACGTGTCTTTGCAGCGTGACTTCGATGAGGGGCAGGTGGGATGGGGCGGTTGTTTGCAGTGAATGGAATGCGGGGCGTGCTGATGCTGGCTCTGCTGGCGGGGTGTACACAGCGCGCACCTACAACGGCAGAAACGACGGAGCCGGCAGCGGACGCAACAGCGCAAGCGGTGCCGCCTCCGGAGCCCGTCGTCGTCCAGAGCGGCCCATTGGAAGATGTGATCGAGCATGCGCCTGCCTATATGGTCGGCATCAGCTATCCACGTGGGCTGGATGCGTACCCGGAACTGGCCGCGCTGATCCGCAGCTATTCGCAGGACGCGCGCGCCGAATTGATGGAAGCCGTCTCTGGTCTTGGTAACGACAAACCGGCTGCACCCTATGAACTGTCGCTGGCGTTCGAGACAGTGCTGCAGACTGCCGATCTGATCGTGGTGTCTGCCGATGGCAGCCGCTACACCGGCGGCGCGCATGGCGAGCCGCTGGTGGCGCGCTTCGTCTGGTTGGTCAAGGAGCGCAAGCAACTGACGGCGCAGGCGCTGATTCCCGACCCGGCGGGCTGGGAAAAGATCGCACGCGAGGTCGCCGCGCAGTTGCACAACGCCGCCGCCCAGCGCGTGGAAGCCGATCGCGTACCGGTCGAGGAGCAGGCCGAACAGGTGGCCTCGGCCGATCGCATGATTGCCGAAGGCACCGCGGCGCAGGTCGACAACTTTGCCCAGTTCGTTCCGGTGCTGAACCCGGCAGGGCAGATCACTGCGCTACGGTTCGTGTTTCCGCCGTATCAGGTGGGGCCGTATTCGGATGGCACGCAGACCGCCGATGTCGCTGCCTCCACATTGTTGGCCTGGGTCGCGCCGGAATATGCACATCTCTTCGCTCGCTGAGATGTCACCCCGCAGATGATGTGATTGAATGGCTTGGCCATTCAGTAATGTAATCAAACGGGTGATATGAGTAGTTTCGATCCAACCGCAAGTCGCGTGGACCACACCTGCGTGCGTTACCCGGCGTTCCCACGGGAGCCGGCTGTCCTGGTGAGGTTGATCAAGCATCTCTACAAGCGGCTGCATACGCAGGGCTGTATAACGCTCAAGCCGTATGGGATCAGTCCACCGGAATACGAAATTCTGATGATGCTCTACGGCACGCCGGAGCAGGCGATCACGCCTACCGAAGTGGCCGAAGCGGCCAGCGAGAAGCCGGCCAACATCACCCGGCTCACCGATCAGCTCTGCGAAAAGGGCTTGATCGCGCGTGGCAGCAGCCCCGACGATCGGCGCAAGATCGTGCTGACGTTGCAGCCGGCAGGCCTGGCCTTGATCAACAGTCTGCTTCCCGACGCCTGCACGCTGTTGAATGCAGAAACTGCCTGCATGAGCGAGGCAGAGCAGGTGCGTCTGGAAAAACTGCTGAGGAAACTGTTGGAAGGTGTGGATGCTGTCGAGCTCTGAACGACAGGCGTCTGGCTTGCCGCAGGACGCGCCACCGCACGCATGAAAAACGCCGCCCGGATCGCTCCGGGCGGCGTTTTTATTTCCCGCAGGTCCCGATTACGGCTTGGACTGTGGTGCTTCCGGCGTTGCACCATCGCCGCCTTGCGCGCTCAGGCCGCGCTTTTCGAGCAGGGGCTCGATCTGCGGCGCATGCCCGGCAAAGTTCTGGAACAGCTCCATCGCATCCACGCTGCCACCGCGCGAGAGCAGGGTCTGGCGGAAACGATCGCCATTGGCGCGGCTCAACCCGCCATGCTGCTTGAACCACTGCTGGGTGTTTGCGTCCAGCACTTCGGACCAGATGTAGGCGTAATAGCCGGCCGCATAGCCGCCCATGATGTGGCTGAAATACGGCGTCTTGTAGCGCGGCGGCACCGGCGCGTAGGCAATGCCGTCCTGCTGCAGGGCCTTGGCTTCGAAGGCCATCACGCCGGCTGCGTCGGGCACCTGGTTGGCGCTGAGTTGGTGCCAGTTCTGATCCAGCATCGCCGCACCCAGATACTCGGTGGTAGCAAAGCCCTGGTTGAACTTGGAGGCCGCAATCACCTTGTCCAGCAATGCCTGCGGCATCGGCGTGCCATTCTGATAATGCTTGGCGTAGTTCTTCAGGATGGACGGCTCGTCGGCCCACATCTCGTTGACCTGCGAGGGGAACTCGACGAAGTCGCGCGGCACGCTGGTGCCGGAGAAATACGGGTATTTGACGTCAGAGAACATGCCGTGCAGCGCATGGCCGAACTCATGGAACATGGTGGTCACTTCGTCCCAGGTCAGCAACGTGGGCTGGCCGGCCGGCGGCTTGGGAATATTGAGGTGATTGGCCACCACCGGCTTGAAACCGGTCAGATCCGATTGCGATACATACGAGTTCATCCACGCGCCGCCGCGCTTGGATTCGCGTGCGTACATGTCGGCGATGAAGATCGCCAGCTGCTTGCCGTCGGCATCGAACACGTCGTAGACGGTGATGTCGTCGCGGTAGGTCGGCAGGTCGGTGCGCTGCTTGAAGGTCAGGCCGTATTCCTGATTGGCCGCATAGAACACGCCGTTTTCCAGCACGTTCTTCAGCTCGAAATACGGCTTGAGCTGCGACTCGTCGAAGTTGTACTTGGCCTGGCGCACCTTCTCGCTGTAGTAGGCCCAATCCCAGGCTTCGAGCTTGAAGGTGGGCTTGCGCGCGGCCTTTTGTTCCTTGTCGATCATCGCCTGCAGATCGGCCGCTTCGCGCTTTGCGTTGGCCACTGCGGCCGGCGCCAGTTTGCCCAGCATTGCGTTGACCGCCTCGGGGGTCTTGGCGGTCTGGTTTTCCAGCGAATAGGCGGCGTAGGTGGGGAAGCCGAGCAGCTTGGCCTTGTCTGCGCGCAGCTTCATGATGCGTGCGACCAGCGCGGTGTTGTCGTACTGGCCGCCGTGGCTGCCACGCGACACCGAGGCGTCGTAGATCTTCTTGCGCAGTTCGCGATTCTTCAGCTGGGTCAGCGGCGGCTGGCCGGTGGTGTTGAGCAGCGCGATCACGTATTTGCCGTCGAGCTTGCGCGCCTTCGCCGCTTCGGCAGCGGCGGCGATCTGTTCTTCAGACAGGCCATCGAGCTGCTTGACGTCATCGACGACAACGGCGGCGGCATTCACTTCGGCCAGCACGTTCTGGCTGAAGGTGGTGCCCAGGTTGGCCAGCTCGGCATTCATCGCCTTGAGCGTGGTCTTGTCGGCATCGGAGAGCTTGGCGCCATCGCGCACGAAGTCGCTGTGGTACTTCTCGACCAGGCGCAGGCCTTGCGCGTCCAGGCCCAGTTTGCTGCGTTGGTCGTACAAGGTCTGGATGCGCGCAAACAGCTTGCTATTGAGCGAGATCGCGTCGCGGTGCGCGGCAAATTTCGCCGAATAATCGGCCTGCAGTTTCTTGCGCGCATCGTTGGTGTCGGCACCGACCAGGTTGAAGAACACCGTGGTGGCGCGATCGAGCGTGGCGCCGCTTTTTTCCAGCGCAATGATGGTGTTGTCGAAGCTCGGCTTGGCTTTCTGGTTGGCGATCTTTTCCACTTCCTTCAACTGCTCGGTCATGCCGGCGTCGAAGGCGGGAGCAAAATCGCTGTCGGTGATCTTGTCGAACTGCGGGTAATGCAGCGGCAGCGTGCTGTCGGCGAAGAACGGGTTGGCTTGGGTGGCGGCCTGCGTGGCGGCAGGTGCGGCGATGCTGTAGGACGGCATGGCAAGTCCCAGGGAAGCGGCCAGGGCAAAGGCGAGACGGGTGGTCAAGAGAGTGGCTCCAAAGTGCGAACAGCCGAGGCTAACCCAGCCGGCCGGGACAGGCGTGTGACAAAAGGCATGGCTATAGTGTCATCGTGTAGCCAATCCGCGAACGTCGCCTGTGGACGAGGCCGAGCTCGACCAGCTGGTCGGCGGCAGTGCACGCGGGCTCTGCCGTTAGCTGGCGCCGCTGGACCGCGACTCACAAGACGCTGCGTTACCGTGAAATGCCGTAGTCAAACGCTGCGGCGAGGTGCGCCATCTGGGCTGGTCCAATGATTGCTCGCTTGGGTCTCGTTCGTTTTGTGGGGCCGCCTGGCGTTTCACCTGCGGCGCCAACAATGATTCGGAGACATTGGATGAAATGTGGGGATGGCCCCAACAGAGCGTCGATCTGTCGCGTCTTTCTGCTGGCGCGCGCGTGCTGAGCACGCGCAGTGCGGATGCAGTGCCGCAATGTCGACAGCTGGGCTACGCTGCAGTTTCCCTGAGCATCCGAGCACGCCATGAGCGACATCTCCGCGTTTGAATTCACCGACCTGGACGGTCGCACGCAGTCGATGCGCGACTATGCCGGCAAGGTGCTGCTGGTGGTCAATGTCGCTTCGAAATGCGGCTTTACGCCGCAATACGCAGGCCTGCAGGCGCTTTGGCAGCGCTATCGCGAACGTGGCTTGGTGGTGATCGGATTCCCGTGCGATCAGTTCGGCCATCAGGAGCCGGGCGATGCGGCGCAGATCCGCCAGTTCTGCTCGCTCGATTACGCAGTGGACTTTCCGCTGGCTGAGAAGATCGAGGTCAATGGCAGCGGCGCGCATCCGCTGTGGCAGCACCTCAAGCACGAACAGCGCGGCGTCCTGGGCTCGGAGGCGATCAAGTGGAATTTCACCAAGTTCCTAATCGGCCGGGATGGCCGCGTGTTGGAGCGTTATGCGCCGACCACCAAGCCGGAAGCGTTGGCTGCAGATATCGAGCGCGCGCTGGGCACGTGATTTTGCAGGGCGTGTTGCTCAAACGTAGGAGCGCCCTTGGGCGCGATGAGGCGTTACCGGGAATGCTTCATCGTGCCCAGGGGCGCTCCTACGACGCACGCGCGCTGGCGATGCGGTCTACGTAAAACGCCGCACCATCGCTGGCGTTTCACGCGCGCCGCATCACTTCTCGACGAACGCGCGCTCGAAGACGTAATGCCCCGGCGTGCCGATGCGTGGCGAGGTTTCGAAGCCGCGCCCATCCAGCACGTTGCGCAGGTCGGCCAGCATCTGCGGGCTGCCGCAGATCATGAAGCGGTCGTTGGCCGGATCCAGCGGCGGCAAGCCCAGCGTCTGCTGCATGCGGCCGTCTTCCATCAGCTCGGTCAGGCGGCCCCGGTTGGCGAAGTCTTCGCGCGTCACCGCCGGGTAATACAGCAACTTGTCGCGCAGGAGGTCGCCGAGAAACTCATGCTGCGGCAGCTCGCGCTCGAAGTAGTCGCGATAGGCCAGATCCTGCACGAAGCGCACGCCCTGGGTCAGGATCACCTTGTCAAAGCGTTCGTAGGTTTCTGGATCCTTGATTACCGACAACCACGGCGCCAGGCCGGTGCCGGTGCCCAGCAGGTACAGGTTGCGGCCCGGGTGCAGATCGCTGATCAGCAGCGTGCCGGTGGGCTTCTTGCCGACCAGTACCTGATCGCCCGGTTTGATGTGCTGCAGCCGCGAGGTGAGCGGGCCGTCCGGCACCTTGATGCTGAAGAACTCCAGATGCTCTTCCCAGTTGGCGCTGGCGATCGAGTACGCACGCAGCAACGGGCGCGTCTCGGTTTCCAGGCCGATCATCACGAACTGACCGTTCTCGAAACGGAAACCGGCATCGCGGGTCGTGGTGAAGCTGAAATAGGCGTCGGTCCAGTGACGGACCTCGAGCACCGTTTGGGCGCCAAAAGCAGAAGACATGCCGGTGAGTGTCGTGGGAAGAGTACCTGCCAATTCTACCTCAAGGCGGCCAAATGAGATGAACTCTCATTTAGGTGGCCGGGATTCGGGAGTCGGGATTGGTGATTCGCAAGATCGGATCCTTGGGTCCTGGACGTTCTCGGGCTCGTGGACGGGCTGGCAGCTCAGGCCAATCCCCAATCCCGAATCCCGGTCTCACCGATACCCCGCCGCCTGCAACTCGAACAACTCCGCATACCGGCCACCCTGCGCCATCAACTCCGCATGCGTGCCGTTGGCCTCGATGCGGCCAGCGGCCAGCACCAGGATGCGGTCGGCCATGCGCACGCTGGAGAAGCGGTGCGAGATCAGCACCGCGGTGCGATTGTCCGACAATTCCTTGAAACGCTGGAACACCTCGAACTCGCTGCGTGCATCCAGTGCGGCGGTGGGTTCGTCCAGGATCATCAGCTGCGCATCGCGCATGTAGGCGCGTGCGATGGCGATCTTCTGCCATTGCCCGCCGGACAGATCCACGCTGTTCTTGAAGCGTCGGCCGATCAATTGATCGTAGCCATCGGGCAGGCTGTCGATGAGCTCGCCGGCCATCGCGCGCTGGGCGGCGGCGCGGATGCGCGGTGCATCGCCCATGGCATCGACCTGGCCAACGCCGATGTTCTCGCCAACGCTTAAGTGATAGCGCACGAAGTCCTGAAAGATCACGCCCAGGTTGGCGCGCAGATCGTCCAGATCGTAATCGCGCAGGTCTTGCCCATCGAGCAGGATGCGGCCTTCGTCCGGGTCGTACAGCCGTGCCAGCAGCTTGACCAGGGTGGTCTTGCCGGCGCCGTTTTCGCCGACCAGGGCCAGCACTTCGCCCGCCCGCAGCTCGAAATCCAGGTGCCGCACAGTCCATTGTTCGGCGTCCGGATAGCGAAAACCCACATCCTCGAACACGAAGCCCTGGCGGATCGGTCGCGGCACCGGCAGCGCATTCGGGCGCGAGCGGATTTCCGGCACGATGTTGAAGAACGAATACAGATCGTCCAGATACAAGGCCTGCCCGGCGACCTGCGAGAACCCGATCAGCAGGCCTTCCAGCAACTGGCGCAGCCGCAGGAAACTGCCGGCCAGAAAGGTCAGATCGCCGATGCTGAAATCGCCGCGCACGGTGCGCCATGCGATATAGCCATAGGCCATGTAGTAACCCAAGGTGCCCAGCGCAGCCAGCAGCGCGCCCCACAACGCACGCTTGCGCGCCAATGCGCGATTGGCCTGGAAGAACTTGTCGGCCAGCCGGCGATAGCGTGCGATCAAAAAGCGGTGCAGGTTGAGGATCTTGACTTCTTTTGCGGTCTCGACGCTGGCGCCGACCTGGCGCAGGTAATCGAGCTGGCGCCGCTCCGGCGTCCACTGGAAGTTGAGCGAGTAGCCCAGCGCATTGAAATGCGCCTCGCCGATAAACGCCGGGATCAGGGCGATCGCCAGCAGCAGGATCAACCACGGTGCATACACCACCAGGCCCACCGCCAGGCTGACCACGGTAATGGCGTCCTGCACCTGGCCAAACAGCTGGCTCATCAGGTTCATGCGGTTCATGGTCTGGCGCCGCGCACGATCCAGCTTGTCCTGGCGGTCGGGATCTTCGAAGTCCTCCAGATCCAGCTGCGCGGCGTGTTCCATCAGGCGCACGCTGGCGGCGTTGTTGAACAGTTCCGACAGCAGCGCATCGGCGTAGCCGACCAGCCGGCCGAGCAGGTCCGAACCGATTGCCAGCGCCAGTTCCAGCGCCAGCAATTCCAGCAGCCGGTTCAGGCGGCCGCTGCCCAGTGCCTGGGTCAGCGAATCGAAGGCCGGCGGTTGACCGACCAGATGGATCGCCTCGTCGATGATCAATTTGCCGATATACAGCGAAGCCACCGGCATCAACGCGCGCAGTACGCGCAGGCCGATGCTGCTGGCGCTCAGCCAGCGGCTGGTCTGCCAGATCTGGCGCAGAAACGGTGGCAGGTTACGCAGCGCATTCAAGCGCTCGCGCAGGGTGGGGCCGGTACGGGGTGCGGCGGGCGCGGTGGCGCCGGAACGGGATGCTGACATCGCACTAGTGTGCAGCGCTTTGCGTAGGCGTGAAGTGTTGGAAGGCGCCAGTGCGCATCCCTGCATTGGCGCGCGATAGCTGCTCTGTCGCTGACTGCGCCCTCGCAAATCGATGCGGCCGGTGTATCGCAGGGCACCCGGGCGTTGGGTCGGGCGCCACGCAATCCTTGGCCTAGTCAATCGCAGCCATTGACGCGGCCGCAGGACGCGCTGGAAGTTTGGACTAAAATGCCCGGATTGCCCCCGCCAGCCGTAGAGCCAGCCGTGACCTCGATCAAGCAGGAAGACCTCATCCAGTCCGTCGCCGACGCGCTGCAGTACATCAGCTATTACCACCCGGTCGACTACATCAAGAATCTGTCCGCCGCTTACGAGCGCGAAGAGTCGCCGGCCGCCAAGGACGCCATCGCGCAGATCCTGATCAACTCGCGCATGTGCGCCGAAGGCCACCGCCCGATCTGCCAGGACACCGGCATCGTCACCGTGTTCCTGGAAATCGGCATGCAGGTGCGTTGGGACGACGCCACCATGGGTGTGGAAGACATGGTCAACGAAGGCGTGCGCCGCGCCTACAACCACCCCGACAACAAGCTGCGCGCCAGCGTGCTGGCCGACCCGGCCGGCAAGCGGCAGAACACCAAGGACAACACGCCTGCGGTGGTCAACACCAAGATCGTGCCCGGTCACCATGTCGAGGTGATCGTCGCGGCCAAGGGTGGCGGTTCGGAAGCCAAGAGCAAGTTCGCCATGCTCAACCCGTCCGATTCTATCGTCGACTGGGTGCTCAAGACCGTGCCGACCATGGGAGCCGGCTGGTGCCCGCCGGGCATGCTCGGCATCGGCATCGGCGGCACTGCCGAGAAAGCGATGCTGCTGGCCAAGGAAGCGTTGATGGAGCCGATCGACATCGTCGACCTGCAGGCGCGCGGTGCCTCCAATCGCGCCGAAGAACTGCGCCTGGAGCTGTACGAAAAGGTCAACGCGCTCGGCATCGGCGCGCAAGGCCTGGGCGGCCTGACCACGGTGCTGGACATCAAGGTCAAGGATTACCCGACCCACGCCGCCAACCTGCCGGTGGCGCTGATTCCCAACTGCGCCGCCACCCGCCACGCGCACTTCACCCTGGACGGCAGCGGCCCGGTGATGCTGGAGCCGCCGTCGCTGGAAGACTGGCCCAAGCTCACCTATAACCCGACCAACGCGCGCCGGGTGAATCTGGACACCATCACCCGCGAGGAAGTCGCCAGCTTCAAGCCCGGCGAAGTGGTGCTGCTCAACGGCAAGCTGCTGACCGGCCGCGACGCTGCGCACAAGCGCATGATCGACATGCTCAACAAGGGCGAAACCTTGCCGGTCGATTTCACCAACCGCTTCATCTATTACGTCGGCCCGGTCGACCCGGTGCGCGACGAAGTGGTGGGCCCGGCTGGCCCGACCACCGCCACCCGCATGGACAAGTTCACCCGCCAGATGCTGGAACAAACCGGCCTGCTCGGCATGGTCGGCAAGTCCGAGCGCGGCGATGCGGCGATCGATGCGATCCGCGACAACAAGGCTGTGTATCTGATGGCAGTCGGCGGCTCGGCGTATCTGGTGTCCAAGGCGATCAAGGCTGCGCGCGTGCTGGCGTTCGAAGATCTGGGCATGGAGGCGATCTACGAATTCGAGGTCAAGGACATGCCGGTCACGGTCGCTGTGGATTCCACCGGCGAGTCGGTGCACAAGACCGGGCCGCGTTTGTGGCAGTCGCGCATCGGCAAGATTCCGGTGGTGGTGGAATAAGCTTGGCCAGGAGCGGCGACGCAACTGCACTGCGTCGCCGCGTCCCGCAACCAAGTTAATACGCGTAGGTCCCCGTCATCAGCCGGTGTCTGTCTATCGGGATGAAGACGGCCTGCCGGATCGACCACGCGGCCAGGCAACGCCGAACGACAACCCGATATGCTCGGCGTACTGACGGTCACAGGAGAACAGGAATGCTCCGACTCATCTGCATCGCGTTGTTGGTCTGCCTCAGCCAGGGTGTGGCAGCACAGCAGAAGACAGCACCGACGGTGCTGTTTCCTTCCGGCAACTACGCACCGAGACCAGCCGCGCCGGTGCCGTTTGAAGAAAAAAAGCCACTCAGGCCAAGCGAGCCCTCCACACGATTCAGCGGGCCCGCAGCGTCGGACCGTTGCATCGCGCAGTGCAACCAGAGTGCCAGGCAATGCCGCGCCGATCGGCCCAGCGAGAGCAGTTGCAGCGCCTCGGTGGCGCCGCGCGGAAAACGCTGCGATGACGTGCAGAATCCGGCACAGCGGGCCAACTGCCTCGCGCAGGTCTTCGATTGCAGTCAACAGAGTGACGACAATCGCTGTGAACCACGCAAGCTCGCCTGCCTGCGCGCCTGCACCAACTGACTTCAGGAATCCGTATGACCACAACGCTTTATCACTCCCCCAGCACCGCCGCCCTGGTCGTGCATTGGCTGCTGATCGAACTGGATGTGCCGCACGTGCTGCATCCGCTGGATTTCGATCGCGCCGAGCAGAAATCGCCTGAATACCTGGCACTCAATCCGGCCGGCGTGGTGCCGACGCTGGTGCTGGAGGGCCAGGTGTTGACCGAGGCAGCAGCAATCGTGCTGCATCTGGCCGACCTGTATCCGCAGGCCGGGCTGGCACCGCCGGTCGGCACGCCTGCGCGTGCGGACTACTACAGGTGGATGTTCTTCTGCGCCAACACCTTGCAGCCGGCGTATCGCGCCTGGTTCTACCCGAGCGAGCCGGCCGGTGCCGCGCACAGCGATGCGGCGCAGGCGCAGGCACGGCAAAAACTCGAAGCGGCCTGGACTCAGGTCGATGCGCACCTGCAAGCTAATGGTCCGTATCTGCTGG
This sequence comes from Xanthomonas sp. NCPPB 2933, assembly GCF_056725225.1. Lineage (NCBI taxonomy): Bacteria > Pseudomonadati > Pseudomonadota > Gammaproteobacteria > Lysobacterales > Lysobacteraceae > Xanthomonas > Xanthomonas sp. NCPPB 2933. The sequence goes on along the minus strand of NZ_CM161518.1, from coordinate 3,595,350 downwards.
GACAGACGCTGTCGGCAGCCGATTTCATGCTGACCATGATGATGCGCTGGTCGCGCAATATGCCCCGGCCCAGCGATACCTGGCCGGCGCTGCACGCGCATGCGCAGCGAATGAAAGCCCGGCCGGCGTTTCAGGAAACCTATCGCCGCGAGGGTCTAACGGACTGGACCTGAATCTCCAGCCGCAGCAGGCGTTGTGCGGCGTCCATCAGCGCGCTTCAAAGCGTTCCGCTGCGCTTGCCGCGTAGTACGATCGCGACACCAACCAGAGAGCAGGGGCTCGTCCATGTCGCATTCCGCATCCCGTCGAAAATTGCTGCAATGCGCCTGTTGCGCGCCGGTCGCCGCCGCCGCCGCGTCACTGCCATTCGCTGTGCGCGCCGCGCCGTCGAAGAAAACCGATCTAAACGCCGAGCAGGCGTTGCAGACCCTGCGTGACGGCAACGCTGCGTTTGTCGAGAACCGTCCCAGGAAGGTGATTTCCGACGGCAAGCGCCGGCTGGAACTGGCGTTGGGCCAGACCCCGTTCGTGATCCTGGTGTCGTGCTCGGATTCGCGCGTGCCGCCGGAACTGCTGTTCGGTCGCGGCCTTGGCGAGATGTTCATCGTGCGCAACGCCGGCAACACCGTCGATACCACTGCATTGGGTTCGATCGAATATGCGGTGAGTCAGCTCGGCGTGCCACTGGTGGTGGTGATGGGCCACGAGAGTTGCGGCGCGGTTGCCGCCGCGGTGTCGGTGGTGGAGCAGGGCGCGTTCTTCCCCGGCGCGATCGGCTCGATGATCGAACCGATCGTCCCCGCCGTGCTGACTGCCAAGAGCAAGGGCGGCGTTGATCTGCTGGCCGACTCGGTCAAGGCCAACGTCAAGCGCACCGTCGACCGCCTGCGTGCCGCCTCCGAGCCGGCACTGCTGGAACCGCTGCGCGCAGGCAATGTCCGCGTGGTCGGCGCGTATTACACCCTGAAAGACGGCAAGGTGGATTTCTTCGACGTCTGATGGTTACTGCAGTGGTTCGGGCAATGACAGCGCAGGATGATCTCCTGCGCTGTTTTCATATGTGCGGTGCAGCGCGGTCGTCAGCTCTGACACAACCTCCCGCACACTGTATCGATGGAGGCAACGTGTCGCGTTCGTTGACCGAATTGCGTGATGTCTGGAATGGCCACAACATCGATCAGATCGACAGGCGCTGACCAAACTGCAGCTCATCGGAAGACCGCGCTGCATGCACTGCTAGCAACCATGCACACCGACCATCCCGACTGGTCCTTGCCCGCCCACTGTCGCGGGACCTTACGCGGCATGGATGCCGCGTAAGAGCCTACACGGACGTACTTGCGGCGTGTCCCGCGATGGTGGGCGGGCAAGGGCCCTGCAGCCAAGTGGCAGATCAGCCGTTCTGCACGGGATTATCTGTGCTGGGCAAACACTCCAACGCAAACCGTATCTCGAGTTTTAGTCCACATAATCGTCGAACGTCTTGCGCCGACGGAATGGCATCAGGTGCTGGCGCATCAGCCCCTTGGGCACCGTTTCCAGTTTCATGACGCCATATTCCTGCGGCCACGCATCGCGACTCGGCGGCAGTTTAAACGTACCCATCAACATGTCCACCAAGGGCAGATGGATGGCGTAGTTGACGTCGATATAGTCCTGCTGGCGCGCATGATGCCAATGGTGATAACGCGGCAAGACCAGCACATATTCCAGCCAGCCAAAACGCAGACCGAGGTTGGAATGTGCGAGCACCGCCTGCAGGCCGACCAGAATCACGTACGCATTCACCGCCGGGGTCGAAAAACCGAGAATCAACAGCGGCAGCAGCACCGCACTGCGGGTCAGCACGATTTCCACAAAATGGATGCGCGATCCGGCCAGCCAGTCCATCTCGCGGCTGGAGTGATGCACCGCGTGGAAGCGCCACAGCCACGGAATGTTGTGATACGCCCGATGCAGCGATGCCTGCGCCATGTCGGCAACGAAGACTGCGATCAGAAACTGTCCCCACACCGGCAGGGACTGGATTGCCGCTTTCAGCGATGGAAACGCGGCCAGCCCGGCGATACTCGACGTGGAGGCGGTGACCAGAATCAGGATGAACTGCACCAGCACATGGCTCATGAAAAAGTAGCCGATATCGGTGCGCCAGCCCGGACGTAGCGGCGAAATGCGGCGCTTGCCCAGATAGCGTTCCAGCGGCACGAACACCAGCGCCGAGAAGAACAGCGAAATCACAAACCAGTCCAGGCCAAGCGAATAGGGCGTGCGCCCGATCGTATCGAACTGCACGTTGGTGCCACCGAACAACACCGCCAACGTTGCGCTGCCCACACCAACCATCGCAATGCGCTTGTTGCGGTCGCGCAGAATGGCGAAGGTACCCAGCAGGAACGCGGCAACCAGCCCGACCAGCAGGAGATGGCGTGCGAACTGCTCGTTATAGGCGGCGCGGAACTCGCGGCTGGTCAACAGATCAGGAAAGTGGAAACACACCACACCCATCAGACTGAGCACGCCCAGCAGCGCAGAGGCATGGGCGAAGAAGGAGCGGTGCGGGCGGGCCATGGGACGTCCTGTCGACGGGGCGGCCTGGTTGGCCGTGCACGGAGTGCGTGCATCCATGCTCCCAGTACGCGTGCTCGGCCGCAAGCGTTTTGCGACGGGCACGCCAGCTCCGATCAAACCTCGGCGCTAGGACTGGCCGGCAATGCGCCGGCCAGTGAAACGGCACGCGGTTAGAACCACTCCAACAACGACACACCCAGGCCGATATAGGTCGCCTTGTGGTTGTAGTCGATCAGGCTTTCGCCGTAGCCGTCGAACACCTGCACGTGGCCGCGCAACAGGTTGGTGATCGGGAAGCCGTAGTCCAGCTGCACCGAACCGTGCGAACGATCGCCACCACGCAGCGAATGTCGTGCGATCAACGCGAACTCGTGGCCATCCTTGTTGTAGACCAGGGTGGCATCGCCGCGGCCCATGTAATCCTCGATATCGGGATTGTTGTCGTCGGCGCGATCTTCCTTGATGCGGAACCACGGACGCAGCGTCAGTGCCCAGTTCTCGCGATCCAGACCGATGTTGAGGATCACCCGGTTCCAGGAACGCGACAGCGGGTCCTCGCGGCCGTTGGACATGTGATTGATGCTGATGCCGCTCATGCGGCCCTTCCAGCCGAACAGGCTGTAGTTGTTGCGGAACACCAACATCGCCTCCGGCTCGTAGTTGGTTTCGCGGAACGGGCGCGAGGCATCGGTGTTGTAAGCCTGCCAACGCGAGCTCTGGGTGTAGCCCATCCAGATATCGCCGTTGTCGCCGAACAGATCCTCGACCACCTTGGTCTTGAAGCTGAGCTGGAACTTCAGCTCGGCACTGTCCAGTTGCTGCGGGGTGGACACCGAGTTGGCCGGGTTGGGCGACTGCGGGGTGCGGTTGGAGTCGCTGGTCCAGAACGCCGGCAACAGATACACCGGCTTGTAGCCGCGCAGCTGGAACGTGCCCAGCTTGGAATCCTTCGCCAGCTCCCAGCGGCGATCCAGCAGCGAGCCACGGCCGGCATTGGCGACCACCTCGGCCTTGGGTTGGTCCTGTCCATCGGCGCGGAAGAAATCGCCGACGCGGCTGATGGCGCGTTCGTCCTGTGGCTTGGCCTCTTTCTGCTTGGCCAGTTGCGCGGCGGCGTCGGCTTCTGCGGTCAGCTGCGGGGTGTAGCCCAGCGCCTGGTCGTAGCACGCCAGCCGCGCCGCATCCGAGGTGACGGAGGTGCAGGCCTGCGGCGAGGCGGGGGTTGCGGCGATTTCCTGCGCGTGCGCCAGCGGCGCGGCCGCCAGCGCAATCAGCATCAAGGGACGGGTGCGGTGCTTTGACATGGGCAGTCTGGCCGAATGAAGGCGCCAGGCAGGCGCAGAGGTTTGTAGCTTAACGGTCGCGCCTGCATACGCGGTGTGTACACGGCGGCATAACATTCGATCAGGCGGCTACGTCGGCGGGGCAGCGACAGGTCAATGCCTGCCCGCGCTGCCAACACCGAAACAGCCGTCTGGCGCCACCAACGCCAGTGGTCGCTGGAGAGACTAGAAAAACCAGGCGATCGCAAACACACCAAGCATGCACAGGCCCAGCGCCAGCTTGCTCGCGGTGCCCAGCATGATGCCGATCCAGGTGCCGATGCCGACCTTGGTGGCCTGGTCGGATTTGCGGGTCTGCCAGTACTCGCCGATCCAAGCGCCCGCAAACGGGCCGATAAATAAGCCGATCGGCATGAAGAAGATGCCGACGACGGAGCCGATCACCGATCCCCATAACGCCATCTTGCTGGCGCCGACGCGCTTTGCGCCGTACACGGTGGCCAGAAAGTCGATCGCGAACGACAGCGCGGTGATCAGGCCCAGGATCACCAGCGCGACCCAGCCGACGTGGGTGAAGCCATCGGCCCAGGCGGCCACCAGCAACCCCACGAACACCAATGGCAGGCCCGGTAGCGCCGGCAGGATGACTCCGGCCAGGCCGATCAGCACCAGCACGCCGGCCAGGATGTAATAAACGACGGTGGTGTCCATATGGTTTAGAAATATCCTATTTCAGGCTTGACAAAAATGCGCAAGGGGTTCTTGAAAAATCGTTTTGTGCGGGTTAAGTTGCCAGCGCTGCTGTTTGCAACGGTCACCGTGAATCGTGGCCTGATGCGGCAGATCGTCCGATCCGCTACATCCTTGTACCTCGGCTCCTCCTTGCAATCACAGCGACCACCGCCAGTCCACCACAGTGTCGTAGGGAGTCAGTCGAGATGTCCAACATCGAACGCGAGAATGGTGTCGTGAAGTGGTTCAACGATGCCAAGGGTTTTGGATTCATCAGTCGCGAAAACGGCGAGGACGTGTTCGTCCATTTCCGTGCGATCCAGATCCAGGGTTTCAAGAGTCTCAAGGAAGGTCAGAAGGTCAGCTTCACCGTCGTGCAAGGGCAGAAAGGCCTACAGGCCGATGCGGTACAGGTGGTCTGAGTGCAGCGCAGCACTTCGAGCCACCACGCAAACAGCAGAAAGGCCCGTTGCCGGGCCTTTCTGTCATGTCACTCAGCGGGTAAGTCGATCAGCGCAGCACGACCTTGCCGTTGACCACGCGCACATAGGCGTTTTCGCGCACGCCGGCTAGGTCGCGCTGGTTCACCACGATGACGCGCCCATCGTCCATGCGCACCTGCACATCGAAGCTGTCGCTGGTGACGTTGTTCTGGATCGCGTTGCCTGCCAGCGCGCCAGCGGCGGCACCGGCCACGGCCGAGACGTTCTTGTTGCCCTTGCTGCCGCCGGTCTCCTTGGAGATCTGACGGCCGGCCACCGCGCCGACGATGCCGCCGAGCACTGCGCCGGTGCCGGTGGGCGCGCTGCGGGTGGGGCCGACTTCATCGATGCGGGTCACGATGCCGCAATCCACGCAGCGCGCCTGCTGCGACTGCCCCTGGTCGTAACCGCGGTCGCCGCGATAGCTGCCGTACTGAGGTTGAGAGGTGGCGCAGCCAACCAGGGTGGTGGTTGCAGCCAGGCCAATGACGAGCAGTCGGGTCTTCATGAAATCTCTCCGGGGTGGTTCGAAAAGCGGTCAGGGCCGCGGCGACGTCATCCTGTGGTGGTCCAGGTGAACGGTCTGCCAACTGGATCGCTCCAGGCTTAACGAAACCCGAGCGCGTTCTTCATCGAAAGTCACGGTGGCAGGCGTCGCAGGCGTCCGACAGCGGTGTTTTGACTGCAGCGATCGCGGCGCAATCGTGCAATGGCGCGCGCTGCGCCTGATCCAGCGCGGCACGCAGCGCCTGCGCATGCTCGCCAAAGCGGCTGTCTTCGCCGATGTCTGCAAATGCGGGTTCCAGTTCGTCTGCAAGCAGACGTAGCGATTGCAGTCGTGCCTGCTGTTGCGTCGGGTTGCAGACCTCGCCGGCAGCGGCTTGTAAAGAGCGCAATTGATAGGCCATCACCTGCATCAAGCTGTCCGGCACCGGGTTGCGCCTGGCCTGCAGCGCGCGCGCCACCATCACGCTGCAGACCAGGCCGATCAACGAGCCCAGGATCAGCATGAACGCGTAGCGGGACGCACGTGATTGGTGAGGGGGTGTGGCGGACATGGCGGCTCCATTGAAGGCCCGGTGAGGGCGCGGGGTAAGCAAGCGCTTGTTGAGCGGCGCGCGTAAAATAGGCCGATGAAAGCACAATGGCGTGAACGCTTTGCCGGTATCGACCGGCTGTACGGAGTCGGCACGGTGGAGCGGCTGTCGGCCTGCCGTGTGGCCGTGGTGGGGATGGGTGGCGTGGGCTCGTGGGTGGTGGAGGCGCTGGCGCGTACCGGCGTCGGGCACATCCGCCTGATCGATGCCGACGACCTGTGCGTGTCCAACACCAATCGACAATTGCCGGCATTGGCCGGGCAATACGGACGCAACAAGGCGCGCGCGATGGCCGAGCGCTGTGTGGCGATCAATCCGGAGATTGCCGCCGATGCGGTGGAGTCGTTTCTCACCGCGGGCAATATCGAAAGCCTGCTCGGCGATGACTTCGATCTGGTGATCGATGCCTGCGACAGCTTCCGGGTGAAAGTGGAAACCATCGCCTGGTGCCGCCGGCGCAAGCTGCCGTTGCTCACGGTGGGCGCCGCTGGTGGGCGCACCGATCCCACGCTGGTGCGCGTGCGCGATGTCTCGCGCACCGAGCACGACGCGATGCTGGCGCTGATCCGCAAGAAGCTGCGCAGCGAGTTCAACTTTCCCAAGAATCCGCAGCGTTACTTCGGCGTGCCGGCGGTGTACTCGCTGGAGAACGTCAAGTATCCGCAGGCCGATGGCAGCGTCTGCGGGATTCGCCCGCAACTGGATGCCGATGCCACGCTCAAGCTGGATTGCGGGGCAGGGCTGGGCGCCGCCACGCATATCACCGGCACCTTCGCGTTTGTGGCAGTGGGCAAGGCGTTGGAGATGTTGCTCAAGCCAAAGGTGGTTGCCGCCGCTGCGTCGCCGACCGCCGAGGTGGCTGCAAGTTCGTAACGTTTGTACATGGCGCGCTTCGGCAGCGCGCCTGCATCAGCCGGGCAATGCCAAGTCAGGCAATCCGAACAACTGCCGCGCGTTGGCGCTGGTCTGCGCGGCAATGCGCTCTTCCGGCTCGCCGCGTAGCTGCGCGATGCAGGCCAGCACCGTGCGCAGATATGCCGGCTCGTTGCGTTGGCCGCGGATGCCGGCGTCGGGCTGATCCGGCGCATCGGTTTCCAGTAACAGGTACTGCAGCGGCATCGTTGCGGCTAGGCCGCGCAGGCGGTTGGCGCGCGGGTAGGTCACCGGGCCGCCCAGGCCGATCATGAAATCCAGCTTCCACAGTTGCTGCGCCTGTTCGGGGCTGCCGGCAAAGCTGTGCACCACCCCGCGCAGGCCGCCCACCGCCTTGATGCGGGCGATGACTTCTTCGGTGGCGCGGCGCGCATGCACGATCAGCGGCAGGTCGAAGCGCTTGGCCAACTGCAATTGGCCTTCGAAGTAATCGCGCTGCAGCTGCGCGTCCAGGCCGTCCAGATAGAAATCCAGCCCGCACTCGCCGATGGCGCAGGGGCGCTCGCGCTCGATCCACTCGGCGAGCAGCTCCAGATGTTCGGGACGATGCTGATCCAGAAAGATCGGATGCAGCCCATAGGCGGGGTACAGCCCCGGTGCCTGGGTGCAGACGGTGCGCAGTTCCGGCCAACTGGCGGCGGTGATCGCAGGGATCACCTGCTGCCCGACACCGGCGGCCTGCGCGCGTGCGATCACGGCGGCGCGATCGTGGTCGAACTCGCCGGCATCCAGATGGCAGTGGCTATCGACCAGCTGCATCAATCGCGGCGGACTGGGGCGGGCAGCGGCGCCTTGCGCGTTTTCCAGTTGGCCAGCAGCAGCGTGGTCAGGCCGAACAACAGTTCGTCCAGGAACGGGATCGGGTCCGGGATCACCAGGTCCACCAGAAACAGCGCGGCTGCCAGTTTGAACAAGGTGGGGTAGCGCAGCTTGCTGGCCCAGTCCAAGGCGCGCGAGGTCAGGGGATTTCGCATGCGAATGCTCCGGCTGTTAGAAGTGCATGAAGTAACCGCTAGCTGAACTTAACGACGCCATTCATGAGCGAGGGCGTTTTCGTTCAGGGTTCGCGTGCTGGAATCACGCCGTCAACAACGCGGCGTGTCCGCACGGAGCTGGATCATGAAGAGCAATACGACAACTATACTGGTCGCTGCTGGTGCGTTGCTGGTCGGAGGCGTGGCCACGGCCGCCTTCATGAACAATCGCCCGTCGTCCGGCGATTTCGTCGCCAACGGCGAGCCGGCACCGCGTGGTCTGGAGTACGCCGACGTGGTCAAGGTTGCCCCGATCACCGAGCGCGAGCCGCAGTACGCGCAGGTCGTCAACAGCGCCGCCATCCGCGAAACCACCACCAGCTCCTCGCCGCGCGAAGTCTGCCGCGACGTGGTGGTGCAGGAACGCCTGCCCGAGCGTGATGGCAATGTCGGCGGCACCGTCGCCGGCGCGGTGATCGGCGGCCTGCTGGGTAACCAGGTCGGCGGCGGCAATGGCCGCAAGCTGGCCACGGTGGCCGGTGCAGTCGGTGGCGGCATGGTCGGCAATCGTGTGGACCGCAACCATGTCGGCGGCCGCGTGGTGGACCGCACCGAGCGCCAGTGCCATACCGAAAACGCCAACTCGCAGTCCTCGCGTGTGGTGGGCTATGACGTGACCTACCGCAACGCCGATGGCACCACCGGCACCATGCGCATGGACAGCAAGCCGGGCGAGCGCATCTCGCTGGGCGATGCCGACAACGTGGTGGCCTACGACGTGACCTACCGCTACGACGGTTTCGAGAAGACCGTGCGCATGAACGACAAGCCGGCCAGCGATCGTCTGCCGGTGGTCGACGGTCAGCTGGTGACCCAGACCGCTTCGACGGCCAGTGACAAGGGCGTTCGTGTGGAGACGGGCAGCACGCGTCAGTAAATCGCTGGCAGTCATCCGCCCAGGATCGCTGCGATAGCAAGAAAAGAGCCGGCATTGCCGGCTCTTTTCGTTTTCAGGTACTGCCTGCGACCAGCGTATGCAAGCGGGTGCGCTGAACACGTCGGCGCAATGTTCGGCCGGCAACTGGCAGATAATCGCCGCTTCTCCTGTGGTGGAAGCCAGCATGCCGGTGCGCCCTGATGATCTGTTCGATGTACGCGCACTGCTGACCGATGAGGAGCGTGCGGTGCGGGACGCGGTGGCCCGCTTCACCGACACACGGGTGTTGCCGGCGATCGGCGATGCCTTCGATGCGGGACGCTTCCCCAGCGAATGGGTGCCGGAACTGGCAGGGCTGGGATTGCTGGGCGCCAGCCTGCCAGTGCGCGATGGTGGCGCAGGCCTGGGCGCGGTGGCCTACGGGCTGATTTGCCAGGAACTGGAGCGTGGCGACAGCGGCCTGCGCAGTTTCGTCAGCGTGCAATCGTCGCTGTGCATGTATCCGATCCACGCCTACGGCAGCGATGAACAGCGCCAACGCTGGTTGCCGGACATGGCCGCCGGTCGCTTGATCGGCTGCTTCGGATTGAGCGAAGCACAGGGCGGCTCGGACCCGGCGGCGATGACCACCCGTGCGGTACGCGAGGGCGATGGCTGGCGCTTGAACGGGTCCAAGATGTGGATCACCAACGGCAGCATCGCTGGTCTTGCGATCATCTGGGCACATACCGACGATGGCGTGTGCGGCTTTCTGGTCGAGACCAGCAGCGCCGGTTTTAGTGCGCAGGACATCGCCCACAAGATGAGCCTGCGCGCGTCGGTGACCTCGGGTTTGTTCCTGGACAATGTCTACGTGCCGGAGCAGATGCGGTTGCCGAACGCGGCCGGTTTGAAGGCGCCGCTGGGTTGCCTCAACCAGGCGCGCTACGGCATCGCCTGGGGGGCGATCGGTGCGGCGGTGGCCTGCCTGCGCGAGGCGCTGGCTTACAGCGGGCAGCGCATTCTGTTCGGCCGGCCGCTGGCGGCCACGCAAAGCGCGCAGATCAAACTGGCCGACATGGCCCGGCGGATTTCCACCGCGCAATTGCTGGCGCTACAGCTGGGGCGCCTGAAAGAAGCCGGTACGCTGCGGCCGGAACAGATCTCGCTGGCAAAATGGAATAATTGCCGCATGGCGCTGGACGTGGCACGCGAGTGCCGCGATCTGCTGGGCGCGGCCGGCATCACCACCGAGCATGTGGCGATCCGGCATGCGCTGAACCTGGAATCGGTGATCACCTACGAGGGCACCGAGACCGTGCATCAGTTGGTGGTAGGGCGAGCACTGACCGGACTCAATGCGTTCTGACAAGGAGTGGATGTTGATCAGCAAGGATGTGGTGCGACGCCTGCGCGGCGTGTTCTGGGTGCTGTGTGTGGTCGCAGTGATCGCGATCGTTGCGCCGGTGCAGGCCAGCGAGGCGCCCAGCATGGCGCCGCCGCCGGCCTGGGTGGTGGCCGATGCGGTGCCTGGCAACGTGCCTGGCGCCAACGGCATGCGCTATGAGCTGGTGTCCGATCAGATCGATCTCACCGGCGCCGCGCCGCAGGCGTATCGCCGGCTCAGCTATAGCGTGCAGCGTGCAAAAAGCCTGGACGAAGCCGGGCAGATTTCCATCGATTACCAACCGCAGTACCAGCGCCTGGAACTCAATAGCCTGGATGTGTGGCGCGACGGCAAGCGCATCGACATGCGCAGTCGGGCGCACTACGCCAGGTTGCGTCGCGAGAGCGGGCTGGAACAAGGCTTGATCGATGGCGCGCTGACGCTGTCGATCACCTTGCCGGACCTGCGCGTCGGCGACCGGGTCGACTATGCCGTGACCACCACCGGTAGCAATCCGGTGTTCGGCAAGGGCTATTACGACGTGTTCGAGGCGCGCTATGGCGTGGCGCTGGGCGAGCGCCGCGTGCGCGTGCGGTATCCCACCGCCATGCCGTTGCAGTGGCGGGTGAGCGCGCCGGGCTTCAGCCGCAACGTCAGCCGCGCCGGTGAGGTGGCTACGTTGGAGATCGCCGCACGCAACATCGCCGCCGTGCAGGAAGAAAAAGACGCGCCGGACGATGTCGATGCCTATGGCTTGATCGAACTCTCCACCGCCGGCAATTGGGAAGCGGTGGCGGCATGGGCGGCGCAGCTGTATCCGCGCGCGTTCAAGGATGCGCAGGTTGCCGCCAGCATGGTGCGCAGTCTGCAACTGCGCAGCGACGACCCGCAGGGCGCGTTGTTGCGTGCGGTGGCGTTCGTGCAGGGCGACATCCGCTACGTCGGCCTGGACATGGGCGAGAACTCGCATGCCCCCCACGCACCGGAAGTGACGCTGCGCAATCGCTATGGCGACTGCAAGGACAAGGCGACGCTGTTGATCGCGCTGCTGCAGCTGGCCGGCATTCGCGCCGAACCGGTGCTGGTCAACAGCGACCAGGGTCATGGGCTGGATGCACGGCTGCCCAGCCCCTATGCGTTCGATCATGTGGTGGTGCGCGCGCATCTGCCGCAGGGCGAGGTTTGGGTGGATGCCACGCGCGATCGCGAAGACGGCGCGCTGGCCCAGCGCCGGCCCTTGCCGTTCGTGCGCGGGTTGCCGGTGCTGGCCGGGCAGAGCGGATTGGTCGCAGTGCCATCGCCGATGCCGACGCTGCCGCAGATCGAAGTGAACGAGGAGGTGGCGATCTCACTGCGCAAACCGCAGCGCGTGGCGAGCTTTACCGTGGACACGCGTTATCGCCAAGGCCGCGGCGATCGCGTCTCTGCCAGCTTCGAAGACCATGGCGCAGAAACGGTTGGTGAGCACTATCTGGAGTTCATGCAGAAGTACTACACCGCGCTGACCCAGGTCGACGTGCCCAGCATCGACGATGCCGATGCGCTCGATGTGCGAACGCACGAAACCTACCGCCTGGAATGGCCGGCAGAGGAGGGCGACGAGGTCGGCTTCCCGCTGTTTCAACTCGGCGAGTGGATGGATGCCTTGCCGAAACAGGCGCGCAAGCGGCCATTGGCGCTGGGAGGGCCGCAACGGGCGCGGCAGACCGTACGGGTGCAGACCGATCCGGTGGTACGGGTGAAACCGGAAGAGCAGATTGTCGCCAACCCGTGGTTCCGGTTCTCGCGCACGGTCTCCATGCACGATGGACGCATCGTCATCGTGGGCGAGTGGCAGCGGTTCACCGACCGCATTCCCGCCGATGGCGTGGCGCGCGCAGCAGCCGACATGGAGAGCGCGCGCGACCTGCTGTACTTCAATCACGATTTCAAGCCGCAGCGGCGCAGGCCTGAGGCCGACTGGAGTGCGCTGAGCTATCCGGCGGCGGGGCTGCTGGTGTTGATCGTGTTGCTGCTGGCGTGCCTGGTGTGGTGGCGCAGCGGTGGCCTGGGCGGGATGGTGTTCGATCCGTACGCCACCGCGCAGCGCATGCCCCAGCAGGCTGGTTTGCGCTGGAGCGCCTGGAGCGTGTTTGCGCTGACCACGCTGTTGTCGGCCTGGATGGGGCTGCATGCCTTGCCGTGGTGGGCCAAGGCGCTGGGTGTCGTGACGGTGGTGGCGATCGCCGTGCTGAGCTGCGTGTTGCTCAGGCAGGTGCTGCGCTGGCTGGGGTGCGTGGCGCAGGTCGGGCGGTTGTTGCCGGCCGTGCTGGGCTGCGCCTTGCCGTGGCTGGTCTGCCTGCTGGCGGCGTTGGTCGCACTCGCCGGCAATGTGGCGTTGCTACACACCGGCGCAAGCGATCCGGCCGGCGTGGCGCAGCTGGCGATGTGCGCGCTGTTGCTGATGCTGGGCGTGCTGTGGTGGTCGGTGTGCGCGGTGCAGGCGGTGGCGGGTGCGGCCGGCTGCGGGCGTGCACGCGCATTCGGCGCAGTGGCATTGACGCTGTCGGCGCTGGGCGTGCTGATTGCGGTGCTGGGTGTGCCGGTAGCCTTGGTGGCGATGTACTGACACGTTGCGCTTGCATCCCATCGTGTCGGCGGCGGTGTGCCGAGCCGTCTGCGGCTTCGGCATGCGGCAATCGGATGCCCTGGTCACACTGCGGACGTGTCGGCATGGTCTGCGTTGCGTAATCGTCAGCGCTGGGGCGCCAGCCAGTAGACGCATCGGTCCAGGTAACCGTTGTGCAGCTGTGCTGCGCAATCCGGCAGGGCTTTGCAAAGATGCGCCGGGCTGTGACACTGCCAGCCCCCTCGTTGTTGCCGCGGAGCCAGCTTGATGTCGACCGTGCGTCCCCCGTTGACCGTCCATGGCATGTCCAGTTCCGGCAACTGCTACAAGGTGCGGCTGTTGCTGGAGCAACTGGGCAGCCGCTATCACTGGGTCGAGGTCGACAGCGCCGCGGGGCAGACCCGCACGCCCGAGTATCTGGCCAAAAATCCCAACGGCAAGGTGCCGATGGTGGAGCGCGACGACGGCCGTGTGCTGACCGAATCCAATGCGATCCTGTTCTGGCTGGCCGAAGGCACGCCCTACCTGCCCACCGACGCGTGGCAGCGCGCGCAGGCCTTGAGCTGGATGTTCTTCGAGCAGTACAGCCATGAGCCATATGTGGCGGTGGCGCGTTTCATCAGCCTGTGGACGCCGCGCGATGCGGCGCGCCGGGCCGAACTGCCGCAGCTGCGCGCACGTGGCGAGCAGGCGCTGGCGGTGATGGAACAGCATCTGCAGCAGCACGCCTGGTTTACCGGTGGCGAGTACGGCATCGCCGATATCGCGCTGTTCGCCTACACCCATTGCGCCGAAGACGGCGGCTTCGATCTGGAACGCTGGCCGGCGATCGGCGCCTGGCTGCAGCGCGTGCAGGCCTTGCCCGGTTTCATCGCGATGCCGGCGCCTGCATCCGCCTCGGTGCCGGCATGAGCGGCGCGCGCGCGATGCGCAAGCTGCAGGAGCGCTGACGATGTGCGGATTGGCAGGACTGCTGCTGGCGTCGCCGCGCCTGCATGGCGAACAACTCGATGCCCTGGTGCGGCCGATGGGCGCGGCTTTGCGTCATCGCGGCCCCGACGATGCCGGCACCTGGTGCGATGCGCAGGCCGGCGTGGCGCTGGCGCATCAACGCTTGAGCATCCTGGATCTGTCGCCGCTCGGCCATCAGCCGATGCGCTCGGCCGACGGCCGTTATGTGCTGGCCTACAACGGCGAGATCTACAACTTCGCGCAGCTGCGTGCGGCCTTGTCGGCGCTCGGGCATCGTTTCCGTGGCCACTCCGATACCGAAGTGCTGTTGGCTGCGGTGGTGGAGTGGGGCCTGGACGACACCCTGACCCGCTGCAACGGCATGTTCGCACTCGCCCTGTGGGACGAACGCGATACCTGTCTGTCGCTGGCGCGCGACCGCGTCGGCAAGAAGCCGCTCTACTACGGCTGGGCCGGCGACACGCTGGTGTTCGGTTCCGAGCTCAAGGCGTTGTGGCAGCACCCGGATTTCGATAACGGCGTGGATCGCGATGCGCTGACCTTGCTGCTGCGGCTGGGTTACATCCCGGCGCCGGCCTGCATCCATGAGCGCACCTTCAAGCTGATGCCAGGCCGGGTGCTGCGGCTGGATGCGCAGGCGGTGGCGGCCGGCGCGGCGGCACATCGGCCGGACCAGGCGCAGCAGCCGTTCTGGAACGCGCGCGAAGCGATGCAGCGCGCCCTGGCTGCGCCGTTCACCGGCAGCGATGCGCAGGCCGAAGAACAACTCGATGCGGTGCTGCGCGATGCGGTGGCGCTGCGCATGGTGGCGGATGTGCCGGTGGGCGTATTCCTGTCCGGCGGCACCGATTCGTCGATCGTCACCGCGATGATGCAGGCGCAGAGCAGCCAGCCAGTGCACACCTTCAGCATCGGATTCGAAGGCTCGCATCACGACGAAGCGCCGCTGGCGCGCGAAGTGGCCACGCACCTGCACACCGACCACACCGAGCTCTACGTCAGCGGTGCCGACGCCTTGGCGGTGGTGCCGAGCTTGCCGGACATGTTCGACGAGCCGTTTGCCGATGCCTCGCAGGTGCCCACCGCGCTGGTCGCGCGGCTGGCGCGTGGCGGGGTGACGGTGGCGCTGTCCGGTGACGGCGGCGACGAATTGTTCTTCGGCTACGGGCGTTACCAGCGCGCGCTGCGCAACTGGCGCATGCACGGGCTGGTGCCAGGGCCGCTGCGAAAGCTGATGGCGGTGGCGGCGCGTCGCAATGGCGAATCCTCGCGCACCGGTGGCCTGGCCGCGCTGGTAGCCGAAGCCGGCGCACGCGGCATCGGGGATATTTATCGCAATCGCATTTCGCGTTGGCGCGACCCGGCCGCGGTGGTGCTGGGCGCGACAGAGCCGGACAGTTTCTACAGCCTGGCCGACCCGCTGCATGGCTCCGGCACACCGGCCGACGCGATGATGCTGGCCGACTTCGCCGCCTATCTGCCCGACGATCTGTTGTGCAAGGTGGACCGCACCACCATGGCGGTGGGCCTGGAAGCGCGCGCGCCGTTGCTGGACTGGCGCGTGGCCGAGTTCGCCTGGTCGCTGCCGCTGTCGTTGAAGTACCGCGACGGGGTCAGCAAGTACCTGCTCAAGCGCGTGCTGTGCCGCTATCTGCCCGACCCGATGGTCTACCGCGGCAAGCGCGGCTTTGGCGCGCCGGTCAGCGCGTGGCTGCGCGGCGATCTGAACGGCTGGGCCGACGATCTGCTGGCGCACGGCACGCTGGAGCGCGAGGGTGTGTTCGCTGCCGACACCGTGGCCGGGCTGTGGCGCGACTTCAACTGCGGCGAGCGCAAATGGCATACGCATCTGTGGACGGTGCTGATGTTCCAGGCCTGGCAGGCGCACTGGCGCGCGCAGCGGGCGGCGATGACGCGCTGATCTTGGTCAACGTGTTGATCTTGCGCGCGGCGACCAACCGTTGCGCGGTGTGCGAGACCGGGCTGCCGTTGCCGAGTTGTTTCTGACGCTTGAAGCTGCCGCTCGGACATCAGGCCAGGTAGGGGCGTTGACGCCTTGCAGATTGAGACGCCGCCGTGTGCGTGCATCTGCGGTTGATCGCCCGGTGCCGGGCGGCACTTCACCGGCTCTGAGCGTCGCGCTGGATAGGGTGGGGCCCTGTTTCCACGGAGCGTCCCCCATGAGCAAGATCACCATCGCCGTCCTGGTCGGCAGCCTGCGCGCAGCGTCCTACAACCGCCAGTTGGCGCGCGCGCTGGAGCATCTGGCTGGCGACAAGGCGGTGTTCGAGTATCTGGAGATCGGCGATATCCCGCTGTACAACCAGGACAACGATGCGGATTTCCCGGCTCAGGGCACCCGTTTCAAGCAGCAGGTGCGTGCCGCCGACGCGGTGTTGTTCGTGACCCCCGAATACAATCGTTCGATTCCCGGCGTGCTCAAGAATGCCATCGACACCGGCTCGCGGCCGTATGGCGATAGCGCGTTTTCCGGCAAGCCGGCGGCGGTGGTCGGCATCTCGGTCGGAGCGATCGGTACGGCGACCGCGCAGCAGCATCTGCGCAATGTGTTGTCGTATCTGAACATGCATGTGCTCGGCCAGCCGGAAGTGTTCCTGCAGTACAAGGAAGGCTTGTTCGGTCCCGACGATCAGATTGCCAACGCCGACAGCCGCGCGTTTCTGCAGGGCTTTATCGACACGTTCCTGGGCTTGATCGAGCAGCTCAAGCGCTGAGTCGCAGGTGATGTGGTCCGCCTGACGCACTGCGCCGGGCGGACCCGGCCACGCGGCCAAAACGCAGGTGGGGCAGGGGTCGCGGCTGCTGCGACAGCCGGCGCGTAGAACGTGATGCACCGGCTGTGCACCGGTTATCCACAGAGTTGTGCATGGTCCTCGACGCCGTCGATGACTATGCTTCCTGCCCTCGTCTCCCTAGCGTCAGGTCTGTTTGTCCATGTCCGCTCGTCCTGGTTTCCGTTCCAAACGCAATCGCGATCGCGACGACGACGATTACGATCGTCCCGAGCCGCGGCTGGACCAGCTGCGCGTGCCGCCGCATTCGGTCGAGGCTGAGCAGGCTGTGCTTGGCGGGTTGATGCTGGCGCCGGAGGCGTTTGACCGGGTCAACGACCAGCTCACCGACAACGATTTCTACCGCCGCGACCACCGGCTGATCTACCGCGCGATTCGCGAGTTGAACGAGAAAGACCGCCCGTTCGATGCGGTGACGCTGGGCGAATGGTTCGAATCGCAAGGCAAGCTGGAGCAGGTGGCCGATGGCGCGTATCTGATCGAGCTGGCCAGCACCACGCCGTCGGCGGCCAACATCGCCGCCTATGCCGAAATCGTGCGCGACAAGGCGGTGCTGCGGCAGTTGATCGAAGTCGGTACCACCATCGTCAACGATGGCTTCCAGCCGGAAGGCCGCGAGAGCGTGGAGCTGTTGGCGTCGGCGGAAAAAGCGGTGTTCAAGATCGCCGAAGCCGGCGCACGCGGGCGCACCGACTTCGTGGCGATGCCGGGCGCGTTAAAAGATGCCTTCGAAGAGCTGCGCAATCGTTTCGAAAACGGCGGCAACATCACCGGCCTGCCGACCGGCTACACCGATTTCGATGCGATGACCGCCGGGCTGCAGCCGACCGATCTGATCATCCTGGCCGCACGTCCGGCGATGGGCAAGACCACGCTGGCGCTGAACATTGCCGAATACGCCGCGATCAAGTCCAAGAAAGGCGTTGCGGTGTTTTCGATGGAAATGTCCGCCTCGCAGTTGGCGATGCGCTTGATCTCGTCCAATGGCCGCATCAACGCGCAGCGCCTGCGTACCGGTGCGCTGGAAGACGAGGATTGGGCGCGCGTGACCGGTGCGATCAAGATGTTGAAGGAAACCAAGATCTTCATCGACGACACGCCGGGCGTGTCGCCGGAAGTGCTGCGCTCCAAGTGCCGCCGGCTCAAGCGCGAACACGATCTGGGCCTGATCGTCATCGACTATCTGCAGCTGATGTCGGTGCCTGGCAACAGCGAAAACCGCGCGACCGAAATTTCGGAGATTTCGCGTGGTCTGAAGGGGCTGGCCAAGGAACTCAACGTGCCGGTGATTGCGTTGTCGCAGCTCAATCGCTCGCTGGAAACGCGGACCGACAAGCGTCCGGTGATGGCCGACTTGCGCGAATCCGGGGCAATCGAGCAGGACGCCGACATGATCGTGTTCATCTACCGCGACGATTATTACAACAAGGAAAACTCGCCGGACAAGGGCCTGGCCGAGATCATCATCGGCAAGCACCGCGGTGGTCCGACCGGCTCATGCAAGCTCAAATTCTTCGGCGAATACACCCGTTTCGACAATCTGGCGCACGATTCGGTGGGCAGTTTCGAGTAAGCGTTTTGTTTTGGTTCGCCAAAAAGCTACTGCGCTAAGCGGGCGCGAGCAGCGTTGTGGTTCCCATCCGTACACGACCACATTGGCAGGTGCGATGCCCTTACCGCTTGCGGGACCGTGTGGCGGCATGGATGCCGCCACCGAGCCTACATGGACGTACTTGCGGCGTGTCCCGCGAGCGGTGAGGGCATCGCACCCTCGACCTACTCGGTTGGGAACATCCAGACGACGCTGAAGCTCAAGCTCTCGGGCGCCTTGAGAGCTGCTCGAACCATTTGGATGTGTCGGTTGTAGAGCGGATGATCTGCGGGTCTGCTGCAGGGTCCTTGCCCGCCCACCATCGCGGGACACGCTGCAAGTACGTCCCTGTAAGCTCTTCTGCGGCATCCATGCCGCATAAGGTCCCGCGACGGTGGGCGGGCAAGGACCAGTGGAGATGGTCGGTGTGCATGGTTGCGAGCAGTGGATGCTGCGCGTCCGGTTGATGCGGTGCGGTCTGATCGGCGCCTTTCGATCCGATCGATGTCGCTGCCATTCCCGACATTACTTCACTCGTCAACGAAGGCGATCGTGGCCAACACGTTACCGCCATCGCTACAGCGTTCGAGAGGGTTTGTTGGCTACTCTCAGCCGGGCGAGGAGTGTTCGCCTCTGCATCGCGCCATCGTTGCACCTGCTGGCTTATGCTGCGCAGCCTTATCGTCGCTGCCGAGTTCGTATGTCTTACGCCATCGTCTGGTTCCGTCGCGATCTGCGCCTTCAGGACAACCCGGCCTTGCGCGCTGCGCTGGAGGCCGGGCATGCCCCGATTCCGCTGTATATCGATGCACCGCACGAAGAAGGCGAGTGGACGCCCGGTGCCGCCTCGCGCAGTTGGCGGCATCGCTCGCTGGCGGCCCTGGATGCAGCGCTGCGCGTACTCGGTAGCGGCCTGGTGGTCCGTGCGGGCGACAGCGCCCAGGTGCTGGACGAGGTGATCGCGCAGACCGGTGCGGTGGCGGTGTACTGGAACCGCAAGTACGAACCGGCCACCCAGCCGCGCGATGCGCAGATCAAGCGCAGCTTGCGCGAGCGCG
Organism: Xanthomonas sp. NCPPB 2933; assembly: GCF_056725225.1. NCBI lineage: Bacteria > Pseudomonadati > Pseudomonadota > Gammaproteobacteria > Lysobacterales > Lysobacteraceae > Xanthomonas > Xanthomonas sp. NCPPB 2933. Next base: position 3,575,936 of record NZ_CM161518.1, on the reverse strand, counting down.
GCATCGAAGTGCAGAGCTGCAATGCCGCGCTGTTGATGGAGCCGTGGCAGTTGTCGACCCAGCAGGGCGGCCCGTACAAGGTCTTCACTCCGTACTGGCGCAACGCACTCACGCAACTGCAGTTGCCCGCTGCAGTTGCTGCGCCACGCAGCCTGCCGCCGCTGCCTGCGACGTTGAAAGGCGCCGCGCTGGAGACGCTGGAGACGCTGGAGTTAGTGCCGAAGCTGGACTGGGATCAGGGTTTCTGGGAGCACTGGCAGCCTGGCGAGGCCGGTGCGCACGAGATGCTGGAAATTTTCATCGACGGCGCGCTGTCCGGCTATCGCGAAAACCGCGATCGGCCCGATCGGGTCGGCACCTCGCAGCTGTCGCCGCATCTGCATTTCGGCGAGATCGCGCCATGGCGGATCGCCAGCACGCTGGAAGCCAACCGCAACGCGCGCAACAGCGCAGAGATCGATGGTTACATCCGCCAGTTGGGCTGGCGCGATTTTGCCTATCACCTGCTGCATCACTTTCCCGACACCACCAACCAGAATCTCAATCCGCGCTTCGAAGGCTTCGATTGGGCCAAGGTCGACCCGGTCGCGTTGCAGGCCTGGCAGCGCGGCCGCACCGGTATTCCGATCGTCGATGCCGGCATGCGTCAGCTCTGGCACACCGGCTGGATGCACAACCGTGTGCGCATGATCGTGGCGAGTCTGTTGTGCAAGCATTTGCGCATCCACTGGATCGAAGGCGCGCGCTGGTTCTGGGATACGCTGGTGGATGCGGACCTGGCCAACAACACCTTGGGCTGGCAATGGGTGGCCGGTACCGGCGCGGATGCGGCGCCGTATTTTCGCGTGTTCAATCCGGTGACGCAGGCGGAGAAATTCGATCCGCAGGCAGCCTACATCACGCGCTGGGTGCCGGAGCTCGGCAAGCTTGCAGTGAAGGAGCGTTTCGCGCCGTGGTTGTCTCCATTATCGTTGGCGCGATTCGCGCCGGAGTACCCGCGCACGCCAATTATCGGATTGGCCGAAGGTCGCGATGCGGCGTTGGCGGCGTATGCGAAGACGCGGGGATAGCCGGAAACGTTTTCCTGAATGCAGTACCTGTCGCAGGCAATCTGCGGCCGCTTTCATCATGTGCCAGTCGCGTTGGTCTGTTTATCCTCGCCCACACGATTGAGTGCCGGATGGTCCGGCCACAGGAGAACACCATGTCCCCAGCAGCCACCAAGAGTCTGGCCGTTGCCCTGGCCAGCGCCATTGCGCTGTCCGCTTGCGCCACCGGCGGCTCGTATGTGCAGCGCGACCAGTACGGCGATCAGACCCAACAGCAGAACCGCACCGGCCGCAATGCGCTGATCGGCACCGCCATTGGTGTCGCTGCAGGGTTGCTTACCGGCGACAGCGCCACCGAGCGCCGTCAGCACGCGATGGTCGGCGCAGGTATCGGCGCGTTGAGTGGCGCGGCCGTGGGTCAGTACCAGGATCGTCAGGAGCGCGCACTGCGCGAGCGTACCGCCAACACCGGTATCGAAGTGCAGCGCCAGGGCGACAACATCACCTTGAACCTGCCCGACGGCATCACCTTCGACTTCGGCAAGTCGGCGTTGAAGCCGCAGTTCTACACCGCGCTCAATGGTGTGGCGTCTACGTTGCGCGAGTACAACCAGACCATGGTGGAAGTAGTCGGTCATACCGACAGCGTCGGCAGCGATGCGGTGAACCAGCGTCTGTCCGAAGAACGTGCCGGCGCAGTTGCGCAGTATCTGACCGCGCAAGGCGTGCAGCGCGAGCGCATGGAAACGATGGGTGCCGGCAAGCGTTACCCGATCGCCGACAACAACACCGACGCCGGTCGCGCACAGAACCGTCGCGTGGAAATCCGTTTGATTCCGCTGCGCTCTGAGGGCACTGGTAACAACACGGGTATGCGTTGAGTTTGACGCAGTGGATCGCGGCGAATCGATTGACGAAACCGCGATGTCAAAAAAACAGGTCGCGAAAGCCGCCTGTTTTTTTGTGCTACGGATTTTGTTGGTTAAGTGCGGCTGATCTGAGACCTGGCTGCAGGGCCCTTGCCCGCCCACCGTCGCGGGACACGCCGCAAGTACGTCCGTGTAGGCTCTTACGCGGCATCCATGCCGCGTAAGGTCCCGCGACGGTGGGCGGGCAAGGGCCAATCGAGAGTGTCGGTATGCATGGTTGCAAGCAGTGCATGACGCATTTTTTGATGACGGCGCGTCCGATCAGCATTGCAACGCACACCAGATAATAGGCAGGCTTTCAACGAAGCGACCTACAAACTTTCTGGTGAGGGCACCGCGCCCTCGACTAACGCTGCTTTTGACCTAACCAAGTGACTGCATCCAAACGTGCAACCGTACCCTCATCCGCCCTTCGGCACCTTCTGCCGGAGAGAGAAGGGTTACTCCGTTGGGCGGCTGTTTGATTCGGTATTACGCGGTGACGTTTTCCAGGATGCGCTTGCCTTCGGCGCGCAATTTCGCCTCTGTGACCACCTCCACTTTCGCATCGTTGTCTGCTTTCTGCGCAGCCAGTCGTGCCGGGCACTGCGCCATCATGTAGTCGGCGTCGAAGTTCATCCGGGTGACCAGAAAGTCCACGAAGGCACGCACTTTCGGCGAGACCAGACGGCCGCCGGCAAACACTGCGTTGAAGTCGACCTCCGGGCCTGTCCAACCAGCGAGCACGCGGCGTACCAAGCCCGATTGCACGAACGGTTTGGCCATTACATCGCCAGTCAATAGCAGGCCTTCGCCGCAGAGTACTGCACCGTTGAGCGCGGCCGGATCGTTGGCCACCATCAGCGGATTGACCGGGAAGTCGCGCACGTCGCTGCCGTCGCTGAGCGACCAGAAAAAGCGGTTGTTGTGCACGTTGCGGTTCTTGCGCAGTGCCAGCGTGCGATGGAATTGCAGCTCGTCCGGATGCAGCGGCTCGCCATAGCGTTCGATATAGGACGGGCTGGCGAAGACCTGCGTGCGCAGACTGCCGAGTTTGCGTGCGACCAGATTCGAATCCGGCAGCGCACCGACACGCAGCGCCAGATCGGCTTCGCCGCCGATCAGGTCCAGCTTCTCGTTGCCCAGGTGCATGTCCAGCTGGATCTCCGGATACTGCGCATGGAACTCGCCCAGCAACGGTGCGATCCAGGTGATGCCGAGCGAGTAGGGCACGGTAAAGCGCAACCAGCCGCGCGGGCCTGACTGCAATTGCCCGACCGCGCTTTCGGCTTCTTCCAGTTCGCGGGCGATGCGTTGGCAATGTTCGTGATAGACCGAGCCGGCTTCGGTCAGGCCGATCCGGCGCGTGGTCCGATGCAGCAGGCGCGCGCCGAGCCGGGTTTCGAGTTCCTGCACCTTGCGACTGACGGTGGTCTTGGGCAGACCGAGCGCGTTGGCGGCGGCGATGAAACTACCTTGCTCGACCACCTTGACGAAGATCAGGGTGTCGTTGAGATCGTGGATCATGGGGGTGCCTTCCAGGGGGTCAGGAGGATTGGACCGCTTACGGGACGATTATTCCCCTAAATCAGGACTAATCAAGTCCTGCTTTGAGGCCTAACTTGTACGTCATCCCCTTCATGCAGGAGCACGGCCATGTGGTTGTGCGACGTTTTCGGTTTGTCCTCCACCTCACGCAACGCGATTGAAGGTGCCTTCGATCCAGTGATTTCGTCGGCGAAAAGCCCGCGTGCCGGCGTTTCGCGCACATTTGCAGCGTCGCCGAAGCGTCAGGCCGGCGGTGCGCCGGCCAAACGGGCTGGACTGCCGGCGCGCTGGATGCAGAGCGGAATTGTCCCGATGTCGGGAGTGAAAGTCCCATGAATGGGATGGTTCAATCCGAGACGGCTGTCATCGGTGGCGCGGGCAATGTGGGCGCCGGTATCGTCGCCGCGCTGCTCGACGCCGGCATGCGGGTACTCGTGATTGGACGCGATGCTGCCAAGCTCGATGCGCTACGCGCGGAGCACGGCAACTCTCCCCTGTTGGACACCCTGCAAGGCTCGGTGGCCGATGACACCTCCGCGCAGGCGCTGGCGACCGAACTGGCGCAACGCCCACATCCGTTGGCGGCAGTGATCGCCAGCCTGGGCAGCCCGCTCAAGGCCGGCCGCTTGCTGGACCGCCCGGTCACCGCGTTGCGTCGCCGCCTGGAGCGCGACGTGCTGCCGCATCTGGCTGCTGCCCGCCATCTGTTGCCGCTGCTGAGCGAGGCCGATGGCGGTGGCCGCTATCTCTTGCTCGGCAGCCCGCTGCGCGCCTGGGCCGCGCATGGCGATATTTCCATCGCCGCTGCGGCCACCCGCATGCTCGCCCAGGTGCTGCACGAAGAAGCCAAGCCGCTGGGCGTGCGTGTCCACCTGCTGTCGATCGAGCAACCGGTGTGTACGCCCGGCCGTGCCAAGGATGCGTGTCCGGAATGGATCCGCGCCGTGGATGTCGGTCGCGCCGCCGTGTCGTTGATCGTCGGGCCTGGCCAGCCCGGACAACCTGTCGTGACCGTCAGTCGTCGCCTGCATGCCGCTCCGTCGGCGGACCGGCTGGCTGGTCTGCATTTCCCCATCCCCACCCGAGAGATTTCCCCATGACTACGAACGCCACCCCGTTCCGTTTTCCCTTGCGTACCGTATTGACGGGCGCCGTACTGGCGGTCGTGTTGGCCGGTTGCGGCAGCCAGGCCGCCGAGACCGGTGCACCGCCGCCGCCCAGCGTCAGCGTCGCCCCGGTGCTGAGCAAGGAAATCAGCCAGTGGGACGAATTCAGCGGCCGTATCGAGCCGGTGGAAAGCGTCGAGCTGCGCCCGCGCGTGTCCGGCTATATCGACAAGGTCAACTATGTCGAAGGCGCCGAAGTGAAGAAGGGCGATGTGCTCTTCAGCATCGATGACCGCAGCTACCGCGCCGAATTCGCACGCGCCAATGCAGCGCTGGTGCGTGCCCGCACGCAGGCCAACCTGGCCCGCAGCGAAGCGGCACGCGCGCGCAAGTTGTCCGAGCAGCAGGCCATTTCCACCGAAACCTGGGAGCAGCGCCGCGCCGCTGGCGACCAGGCCGATGCCGAAGTGCTGGCTGCGCAGGCCGCAGTGGATACCGCCAAGCTCAATCTTGACTGGACCCGCGTCCGCGCACCGATCGACGGCCGCGCCGGGCGTGCGATGGTCACTGCCGGCAACCTGGTCACGGCCAGCGACAGCGCCAGCGTGCTGACCACGTTGGTGTCGCTGGACAAGATGTTCGTCTACTTCGATGCCGACGAAGGCACCTTCCTGCGCTATTCGCAGATGACCCGCGATGGCGAGCGTCCGGACGCGCGTGGCGGCGAGTTGCCGGTGCGCATCGGCCTGGTCGGCGAGCAGGGGTTCCCGCATGCCGGGCGCGTGGATTTCCTGGATAACCAGGTCACCCGCAGCACCGGCACCATCCGCGTGCGCGCGGTGCTGGACAACGCGCAGCGGCAGTTCACGCCGGGCCTGTATGCCCACGTGCAATTGCTGGGCAGCGGCCAGTTCAAGGCCATGCTGGTCGACGAAAAAGCCGTGCTGACCGACCAGGACCGCAAGTACGTCTACGTGGTGGAAAAGGACGGCAAGGCGCAGCGGCGCGATGTGGAGCTCGGCCGCAATGCCGATGGTCTGCGCATCGTGCGCAAGGGACTGGCCGTTGGCGACCGCGTGGTGGTCGACGGCGTGCAGAAGATCTTCATGCCTGGCATGCCGGTCGATGCCAAGACCGTGGCGATGGTGCCCACCTCGGACAAGCGCACTGCGTCGAAATAAATCGCGTCGATTACACCTCGCATGCAGTCGCGTCCGCAGTGCGACTGCGCAGCAGGTTCGACCGCTGCACTGATTCATCGCTGCATCGCACGCCCATGACCACCGGCCTTCTCATCGGGCCGGTTCAGGGCGGCGCGTGCCGCGCCGCCACCTGGCGGCAACCTCTTTCAGGACCACCCCAATGGACTTTTCCCGTTTTTTCATCGACCGGCCGATCTTTGCCGCGGTGCTGTCGATCATCATTTTCGCTGCCGGCCTGATCGCCATGCCGCTATTGCCCATCAGCGAGTACCCGGAAGTGGTGCCGCCGAGCGTGCAGGTGCGTGCGGTGTATCCGGGCGCCAATCCCAAGGTCATCGCCGAGACCGTCGCCACGCCGCTTGAGGAAGCCATCAACGGCGTGGAAGACATGATGTACATGAAGTCGGTCGCCGGCTCCGATGGCGTGCTGGTGGTCACCGTGACCTTCAAGCCGGGTACCGATCCGGACCAGGCGCAAGTGCAGGTGCAGAACCGCGTCAGCCAGGCGCAGGCGCGTCTGCCCGAAGACGTGCGCCGGCAGGGTGTCACCACCCAGAAGCAGTCCCCGACGCTGACCATGGTCGTGCATCTGACCTCGCCCAAAGGCAAGTACAACTCGTTGTACCTGAGCAACTACGCGTTGCTGAAGGTCAAGGACGAGCTGTCGCGCCTGCCGGGCGTGGGCCAGATCCAGATCTTCGGTGCAGGCGATTACGCCATGCGCATCTGGCTGGATCCGGACAAGGTCGCCGCACGCGGGCTCACTGCCAGCGACGTGGTTGCTGCGATCCGCGAGCAGAACGTGCAGGTCTCCGCCGGTCAGCTCGGTGCCGAGCCGATGCCCAACAAGAGCGATTTCCTGCTGTCGATCAACGCGCAGGGCCGCCTCACCACCGAAGAAGAGTTCGGCAACATCGTGATCCGCAGCGGCAACAGCGGCGAGATCGTGCGCCTGTCGGATGTGGCGCGTCTGGAACTGGGCGCCGGCAACTACACCTTGCGCTCGCAGCTGGACAACCAGAACGCGGTGGGCATGGGCGTGTTCCAGTCGCCGGGTGCCAACGCGATCGAATTGTCCGATGCGGTACGCGCCAAGATGGCGGAGCTGGAGAAGCAGTTCCCGCAGGACATGGCGTGGTCGGCTGCGTATGACCCGACCGTGTTCGTGCGCGACTCGATCAGTGCGGTGGTCAGCACGCTGCTGGAGGCGGTGCTGCTGGTGGTGCTGGTGGTGATCCTGTTCCTGCAGACCTGGCGCGCCTCGATCATCCCGTTGCTGGCGGTGCCGGTGTCGGTGGTCGGTACGTTTGCCGCACTGTATCTGCTGGGTTTTTCGATCAACACGCTGAGCCTGTTCGGGCTGGTGCTGGCGATCGGCATCGTGGTCGACGACGCGATCGTGGTGGTGGAAAACGTCGAGCGCAATATCGAAGAAGGCCTGAGCCCGTTGGCTGCTGCGCATCAGGCGATGCGCGAAGTGTCCGGGCCGATCATCGCCATCGCGCTGGTGCTGTGCGCGGTGTTCGTGCCGATGGCGTTCCTGTCGGGCGTGACCGGCCAGTTCTACAAGCAGTTCGCGGTGACCATCGCGATCTCCACGGTGATCTCGGCGATCAACTCGTTGACGCTGTCGCCGGCATTGGCGGCCATGTTGCTCAAGGCCCACGACGCACCCAAGGATGGCCCGACGCGATTGATCGATCGTTTGTTCGGCTGGTTGTTCCGTCCGTTCAATCGCTTCTTCAACACCAGCTCCAACAAGTATCAGGGCGCGGTGTCGCGTGCGCTGGGCAAGCGCGGTGCGGTGTTCATGGTGTATCTGCTGCTGCTGGTGGCCACCGGTTTCATGTTCAAGGTGGTGCCGGGCGGCTTCATTCCGACCCAGGACAAGCTGTACCTGATCGCCGGTACCAAACTGCCGGAAGGCGCATCGCTGGAGCGCACCAATGAGGTGATCCGTCAGATCACCCAGATCGCGCTGCAGACAGAAGGCGTGGACCACGCGATTGCGTTCCCGGGCCTGAATCCGCTGCAGTTCACCAACACGCCCAACACCGGCACGGTGTTCCTCACCCTCAAGCCGTTTAGCCAGCGCAGCCGCACGGCCGAGCAGATCAACGCGGAGATCAACGCACGCATCAGCCAGATCCAGCAGGGCTTTGCGTTTGCGTTCATGCCGCCGCCGATTCTGGGTCTGGGGCAGGGCTCGGGCTACTCGCTGTACATCCAGGACCGTGCCGGTCTGGGCTATGGCCAGTTGCAGAGTGCGGTCAATGCGATGTCCGGTGCGATCTCGCAAACGCCGGGCATGCAGTTCCCGATCGGCACGTATCAGGCCAACGTGCCGCAGCTCGACGCCAAGGTCGATCGCGACAAGGCAAAAGCACAGGGCGTGCCGCTGACCAATCTGTTCGACACGCTGCAGACCTATCTGGGTTCGTCCTACATCAACGACTTCAATCGCTTCGGTCGCACCTATCAGGTGATCGCCCAGGCCGATGGACAGTTCCGCGACAGTGTTGAAGACATCGCCAATCTGCGCACCCGCAACGATCGCGGGCAGATGGTGCCGATCGGCAGCATGGTCACGCTGGGCCAGACCTACGGCCCGGACCCGGTGATCCGCTACAACGGCTATCCGGCTGCCGATCTGATCGGCGAAGCGGATCCGCGCGTGCTCTCGTCCACACAGGCGATGCAGACGCTGGCCGGCATGGCGCCGAAGGTGTTGCCCAACGGCATGAACATCGAGTGGACCGATCTGAGCTATCAGCAATCCATCCAGGGCAACTCGGCGTTGATCGTGTTCCCGATGGCGGTGTTGCTGGCGTTCCTGGTGCTGGCCGCGTTGTACGAGAGCTGGACCCTGCCGCTGGCAGTGATCCTGATCGTACCGATGACCTTGCTATCCGCCTTGTTCGGCGTGTGGCTCACCGGTGGCGACAACAACGTGTTCGTGCAGGTGGGTCTGGTGGTGTTGATGGGCCTGGCGTGCAAGAACGCGATCCTGATCGTGGAATTCGCCCGCGAACTCGAGATGCACGGCAAGGGCATCGTCGAAGCCGCGCTGGAAGCCTGCCGCCTGCGTCTGCGCCCGATCGTGATGACCTCCATCGCCTTCATCGCCGGCACCGTGCCGCTGGTGTTCGGTCATGGCGCCGGCGCCGAAGTGCGCTCGGTCACCGGCATCACTGTGTTCGCCGGCATGCTCGGTGTGACCCTGTTCGGCCTGTTCCTGACTCCGGTGTTCTACGTGGCCCTGCGCAAGTGGGTGACCCGTGGTGAACAACCCGCCGCATCGGCTGCCGTCTCGCATGATCCCGTCAAGGCGTAAGCGCCGCGGTGCATTCCATCCATTCGAAGGATTTTGAAATGAGCAACAGCAAAATTGCACTGGTCACCGGTGCCACCCGCGGCATCGGCCTGGAAACCGTTCGGCAATTGGCCCAGGCAGGCGTGCACACGCTGCTGGCCGGCCGCAAGCGCGATGACGCGGTCGCTGCCGCACTCAAGCTGCAGGCCGAGGGCCTGCCGGTGGAAGCCATCCAGCTCGACGTCAACGACGACATCAGTATCGCCGCAGCCGTGGGCACGGTGGAACAGCGTCATGGCCACCTGGACATCCTGATCAACAACGCCGGCATCATGATCGACGACATGCAGCGCACGCCGTCGCAGCAGAGTCTGGAGGTGTGGAAGCGCACCTTCGACACCAATCTGTTCGCCGTGGTCGGCGTGACCAAGGCGTTTCTGCCGCTGCTGCGACGTTCGCTGGCCGGGCGCATCGTCAACGTATCGAGCCAGCTCGGCTCGCTGACCTTGCACAGCCAGCCCGGCTCGCCGATCTACGACGCCAAGGTTCCTGCGTACAACGCCTCCAAGAGCGCGCTGAACAGTTGGACCGTGCATCTGGCCTATGAGCTGCGCGACACCGCCATCAAGGTCAACAGCGTGCATCCGGGCTATGTCAAAACCGATATGAACGCTGGTAACGGTGAGATCGAAGTGGAGCAGGGCGCGCACAGCAGCGTGCAGATGGCGCTGCTCGACGCGCACGGCGCCACCGGCAGCTTTACGTATTTGGGAGACGTGTTGCCATGGTGAGGACATTCTTGAGCGTGGCACTGGCCGCGCTGGTGCTCAGCGGTTGTGCGGTCGGCCCGGATTACCGGCCCGACCCACCCGCCGCGGTGACGCTGCAGGGCGCGCAGGACGCGGCCTACAGCGCCGAGTCGCCGGTCGGCAACTGGTGGTCGCAGTTCGACGACCCGGTGCTGGAGCAACTGGTGCGCGATGGCTTGTTCGCCAACCACGATCTGCGCATCGCCGTCTCGCGCGTCAAGCAGGCGCGTGCGGTGTTCGTCGAACGTCGTCTGGACCAAGCTCCGCACATCACTGCGCAGGGCAGCTTCGATCGGCGCGAACAACAGCAGGTGATTGCCGGCAATCAGCGTTTCCTCACCGAACAGACCACCCTGGGTCTGGATGCGGCCTGGGAGCTGGATCTATTCGGTCGTCAGCGGCGTGCGTCGGAAGCGGCACGTGCCGATCTGGAAGCCGAGCAAGCCGGTTTGCTCGACGTGCAGGTCACGGTCGCAGCCGAAGTGGCCCGCAACTACTTCGAGTTGCGCGGTACGCAGAAGCAGCTGGATGTCTCCAAGCGCACGCTGACCAATCTGCACGACACCCAGAAACTGACGCAGACGCGTTGGGACCTGGGCGCCGGTAGCGAGCTGGAAGTGCAGAGCAGCCTGGCGCGGCTGAAGGCGATCGAGGCGGATATTCCGTTGCTGGAAACCGCCGAGGCGCAATACCGCCACCGTCTGGCCGTGTTGCTCGGCCAGGCGCCGGACGCGCTGGATGCCACCCTGGTACCGCGCACCACGCCCGCGTTCGCACGTGCGTTGCCGCTGGGCGACACCGCCGGGCTGCTGCGTCAGCGACCGGACGTGCGCAGTGCAGAACGTCGCCTGGCGGCAGCCACCGCGCAGGTTGGCGTTGCGACTGCTGACCTGTTCCCGCGCATCAGCGTGAGCGGCTTTGTCGGCTTCCTGTCCGGCGATGCGGCCAGGCTGACCGAGGGCAGTGGCAAGGCCTGGTCGATCACCCCGTCGATCAGCTGGGCAGCGTTCGACTTCGGCACCGTGCGTGCGCGCCTGCGTGCCAGCAAGGCGCAGGCCGAAGGCGCGTTGGCGCAATACCAGCAGGCCGTATTGCTGGCGTTGGAAGACACCGAGAACGCACTGATCGGCTATGGCCGCCAGCAGGCGCGTCTGGCGATCGTGGTGGAGCAGGCCAATGCCGCACGGCGTGCCGAACAGTTGGCGCAGATCCGCTACCGCGAGGGCTCGGAAGACTTCCTCACGCTGCTGGATGCACAACGCACCCAACTGGCCGCAGACGATGCGTTGGCACAGGCCGAAGCGGCGGTGAATGTTGGTGTGGTCGGTGTCTACAAAGCGCTGGGCGGCTGGAAGCAGGGTGAAGCACCTGCGGTACCGGTGGCTGTAGTCAATCGTTGAAGCAGGCATGCGGGGCGGCCAAGGTGTCGCCCCGCAACCGGTGGGTCAGTCGGCAACCCGCACGCTATCGCGGCCGCCGTTCTTGGCCAGATACAGCGCCGCATCGGCGCGTGAAAACCAGTCCTGCCAATGCGTCTCGCCATCGTGGCGGGCCGCACCCAGCGACACCGTGATCCGTCCACCCGGGCCGCGCAGGCCATTGCGAATGACCTTGCGCAGGCGCTCGGTCGCCGCTTCCAGTTCCTGCAGCGAGCCGGCGCGCAACAACACCACGAATTCTTCGCCGCCGAAGCGGAACACCTGATGCGGATCGCGTACCTCGTAGCGCAGGATGGTGGCCAGATCCGAGAGTGCGGCATCGCCCGCGGCATGCCCGTACAGATCGTTGACCTCCTTGAAATGATCCAGGTCCAGGATGATCAGGCTGTTGAGCCGATCATGCGGTTGCCGCTGATCGATCTGATGGGTGAGCGCGCGTTCGAGCATGCGTCGGTTGGGCAAACCAGTGAGCGCATCCAGCGATGCCAGCTCTTCCAGATGCACGCGGTCGTCCTGCATGCGCAGCGAAAACGCATACCCCACCGTCAGCGTCACCAAGGTCACCACGACCGTCGACACGCCTTGACCAGGGCTGACGATCAAACCGGGCAACAACAACAGTGCCGCCAACAGCGGCAGGCTGAGCAGCACCGCACGTTGCGGTCCGCATAGAAAATAATTGGTCGCCAGCACCGGAAACAGCCAGGGCAGCGCGCCATCGCCGCCGGTCCAGCACGCCACCAGGCACCCGCTCACATTGATCGATGCCAGCCACACCCCGCCCACACCGGTGCGGTCGGCACTGCGCATCTGCCAGCCGCGCCATACCGCAAGCACACCGAGCGTTGCGGTGATCAGGCAGGCGACGACCTGACCGGTCATGGCCAGGTACACCGCATAGAGGCAGAGCAACAGCGCGGTGATTGGCCCAAGCATCTTGACGATGCCGAGGCGGAAATCCCGCCGCAGGTGGAGGATCACAGGGAAGGTTCTATAGGAGTCGGCATCATTATCGGCTGCGCACTGTGGAAATTGAGCGTGCAGTGCCGCTGCATCGGGTAGGAAGATGAAGCATTGCAGGGCAGGACTTCGCACCTTGTTGACGGCCTTGCCGCAACCGTGTCCGCTTTGCCATTGGAGTCTGCCATGCCTACCCGCGAAGAACTCGAGACGCGCCTGGATGCGTTGCAGGATGCATTGCCGCAGCTGTCGGCCGATGAAGATGCGGATTTCGACTATCTCGATTTCCAGGCACGCGCCGAAGCCCTGCTGAGCAGCGTCGAGCCCGAAGAGGCCGCCTACGTGCGGACCCGCGTCGATGCAATGCTTGCCGGCGCCGGCCTGATTCCAACCGACGAAGACGGGCAGGCCTGCGTTTGAGTCTTGCTCTGCATGATTGGCAATACGAGGGTACGGCAGCCAGGTAGGCGCGACCCGGCCGCGAGGCAGCATCAGCAGATCGCATTCCTGGCGACAGTGCGCCTTGTTGCAGTTGATCGACGATTACAATGCCGCAGTCGAAGCGCCCGCGCTCACCACCTGATTGCGCCCAGCCTGTTTGGCCCGGTACAGCGCCTCGTCCGCACGCCGCAGCAGTTGCGTTGCATTGCCTGCATGCTCGGGGAAGCTGGCCGCACCAAACGATGCGGTGATCTTGGGTAGCGATACCCCGTCGGCCATGACCTGCAAGGCCTCGATGCCCACGCGCAACTTCTCGGCCATCTTGCTGGCGGTGGGGAGATCCACTTCCGGCAGGATGATGGTCAATTCTTCGCCACCATAGCGGCAGCAGATGTCTTCGCCACGCATCTGCGTCAGCAGGAATTCGCCAATCGCCGCCAGCACGCGATCGCCACCACTGTGCCCATGCAGATCGTTGAACTGTTTGAAATGGTCCACGTCCAGCATCAATACCGACAACGGCAGCGCCCGGCGCGTGCAGCGTGCCAGTTCGTGGTTGAGCGCCTCTTCCAGATAGCGGCGGTTGTACAGACCGGTCAGCGGATCGCGGATGGATTGCTGACGCAGCGTCTCGCGCAAACGCAGGTTGTGCAGCGCCAGCGAGAGTTGTTCTGCGGCCGCTTCGGCCACGGTCAACGAGGTCAGTTCGCGCGGATCCTCGCTGCGCAACGCCAGCATGCCCAATTGCGTACCTTGCGCCGACAACGGAATGCAGACCGTGCTTGCATGCGCCGGAAGATTGGCGCCGGCATGTTGGCAGACCATGCCCTGACTGATGTCCTCCACCACATGCGTGCGATCGCGACGCAGCGCCCAACAGTCGTGCGGCGCAATGCTGGCACTGTCGTCGTCAGCCATCGCGCCCCAGGTGACCACCGGCTCGGCGCGATCGCGCGAGGCGCGCAGCAGGTAGACCGCGCCAGAGGCACCGGGGATCAACGGCGCAATCGTGCGCGCGGTGATTTCCAGCGCTTCTTCGGCATCGCGACAGTTCTGCAGCAGCCCCGAATAGCGCGACAGCGCCTCCAGTCCGGCGGAAGTGCGTTCGAGTGCGGCGAACGACTCCACCAGTCGCTCGCTGGTGCTGCTGGCCTCGTCCTCGGCACGCACGCGTCGTTCCAGTTCGCGCGACAGCAGGCGGTAGGCAAGCAGCATCACCAACAGTCCGCTGATGATGCCGATCACGGTGCTACGCAGCACCCACTGCGCGCTGGTCTGGTTGGTCTCGGTACGGGTCACCAATTGGCGGCGTTCCAGCTCGGTCATGGTCTGCACCTGGCGACGCAGCGTGGAGGAGGTCTGAAACACCCCGCGCGCAATCGAAGCACGTGCGCCATCCAGGCCGTTTGCGCGGTAGCTGTGCAGCAAGTCGTTGATCTGCACCAGGCGCGTGTCCATCAACCGCCGCAGTAGCACGACATTGCGCTCCTGCGCCACGTTGTCCTGTACCAGCGCTTCCAGGCGCACGATGCGTTCGGGCAGGCGTCCGATCGCATCGGCATACACGCCTAGAAACGCCTCGTTATCGGTCAGCACATAGCCACGCACAGACGACTCCGCCGACAGCATGCCGGCCTGGATTTCATCGATGGCGGCGATTACTTCCTGCGTATGCGTCACCCAGCCGGCGTCGGAGAGCGAACGCTGCGTGGTGAAATAACCGCCCACACCGATCAGCACGAAGATCACCCCGCCGAGCAGTAAAGCCCCGGCGGCATGGCGTTTTGCTTTTTTGGTCAACACCGTGTTCCCCAACACTGATCGTCTGGTAGAGGCTGATGCAAAGCGCGTGCCTACGCTTCACCTCGTTTGGCCGTTCGTTCAGAATTCCGGTAGTGACAGTGAGGCGCGTGTCGAGAACGGTGCGTCGGTATCGCGTGGCACGTTGGCGCCGCCAACACGTCTTGGTCATTCGTTGGATGCTGCTGCCCGTCGATTGTGCTTGTGCTCGGCGCGCCGCGCTTATGTCACGGATTCTGTGTGGTGCAACTACAGCTCACGGATGCCTGCAGCCACTACGCTGGCACGAGGTTTGCTCTCACTGCATCAGATGCTGGGGAGTGTCTCCAGAGGAGCGTGAGATGGAAGAGCCCAACAAGAGCGCCTGGTCCTGCTGCAGCAAGAGGCCACCGAATTACTGCAGCTTTTTGACCGACTGCGCGGCGATGCCTTGCCCGTGGAGGCGAGCTCGCCACAGATCGCGGTCGCGCCGACCATGGCCCCCGAACAGATGGGCCACGTCACTATCTGACGCAATACGCAGCGTAGACAGCCGTGCTTCATTGGATGGGCCATCGATCCGACGACTTTGCAGCGCCCATGAAAAAGGCCGGGAACCCTCTGCATCGAGAGTCCCGGCCTTAGTCGGTCGTCTTAGGACCGTTGTTTGGTGGAGGTGGGCGGAATCGAACCGCCGTCCGGAAGCACTCCATCCCCAGCACTACATGCTTAGCCCTCCGTTAGATCTCATTTCCAGGCAGCACGGTTGGCAAAGCGCACCTGGAAACCAGCCTGCTTTATCTAACCGGTAGCTGACAGGCAGCCACTACCGACGGTTCCGTGATAATGACCCTACATCTACGAGCACGGGCACAAGTAGGTTCGGGGGTTCGCCTTAGGCGGCTGTAGAACTAAAACTAAAGCCAGTTAAGCGGCGATAGCGTAGTCCGAACCATAGTTGTCATCGTTGGCAACTAAAAGTTTGCTGCTGGATTAACGAGGAAAGCTGCCCCCTCGGCATGCGCCAAGCGACTTCGCGACCCCCGTCGAAACCAGTGCACCCCCGGGGAAAGCATCAAAACGCTGACCTGCCCAGTGTAGGGATCGGCGCGCCCTGTCACAAGTGGTGAGATACGCAGCGCTTACAGTGGCTTCAGTCCCGTACCGAACGGAACAATCTGTAAACGAAGGAGCGAAGCGATGGCGACCAGCAAGCCCCCACGTCCACGGCCGGCGCGTGCAGCGCCCCGCAAACCAGCGGCCACTGCCGATCAACCCGCGCGCAAACGTGCAGCGCGCAGCGCGCAGCCGCAGACCACGGCGAAGAGCCGCGTGCACGACAAGGCGCGCACGGTGATCTACATCCATGGCATCGGCAACAAGCCGCCGGCCGAGGTGTTGCGCTGCCAATGGGACAAGGCCTTGTTCGGGCGGCCGATGGGCGAGCGCACGCGCCTGGCGTACTGGGTCAATCGCGAGCGGTATCCGGTCGCCGAGCCCGGCAGTTGCGAGGCGCGCGATGTCGGCCCTGCGCTCAATCAGAGTGTGCAGCGCGCCTTGAGTACGCTTGGGTTGGTGCCAGGCGAGCAGGATCTGCATCTGCTGGCCGATGCGTTGGCGCAGAGCGAGCAGGAACGCAGCGATCTGCATCGCTTGCTGGACGAGCTGGACACGGCGTCCGCCACGCCTGCCGTTGGTGACGTGCAGGCGAAAGGCCCGATCGATGCGATCAACCGCGTGCTGCTTCGGCTGATTTCTGCCGCATTGCTGCAGGACGTGCACGATCTGTTCTTCGTGCCCGAGCGTGCGGCGTTGATGCGCGAAAGCCTGGCGCAGCGCTTGCGCTCGGGCGGCGGGCCGTTCGTGGTGGTTGCGCACAGCCAGGGCTCGATGATCGCCTTCGATGTGCTGCGCCAGCTGCAGGCCGCCGAGTGCGAGGTCAGCTTGTTCCTGACCCTGGGCTCGCCGCTGGGCTTGCCGCAAGTGCGCAGCATGTTCAAACGCTGGACCGGCACGCGCAAGCTGCCGTTTCCCGAGTGCGTGCGGCGCTGGATCAACGTGGCCGAAACACGCGACCCGATCGCGCTGGACCCGGATCTCAGCGACGACATCGCCAATGCCAAGGGACGTTTCGAAAACCTCTCGGACGCGCGCTTGAATCCGGATTGGCAGCATAACCCGCATTCGGGCTCGGGCTATCTGTCGATTCCGCAGGTGCGTGCGGCGGTGCGTGAGGCCGTCGGCATGGGCTTCGATCAGCCGGTATCCAACGCGGTGCTGATCAAGGATCTCAGCGAGCAGCTGGAAGCGCATGGGTCCGAGCATCGGCACGAAGTGCTGATCGAACTGGATCGTCGCCTGCTCGGCAACGACCCGGCCGCCACGCGTGCGCTGCTGCTGGCGCAGTTGCGCGAGACCGCAGCACGCAGCACTGGCTTGAGCGGCGACGCATTGGATGAGGCGATCGAACTGGAAGACGGCCTGCAGCGTTTCGTCTCGGCGCGGCTGACGCGCTTCGAGATCGAATCGCTGCAGGATCGCTACCGTGCACTCGGATTCCGGCGCGTGTGGCGCGATGCCGGCAAGCGCGCGCTGATCAACGTCTCCGGCAACGTCTTGCATGCCGATGCTGCGCGCACCGCGTATCGCGCGCGCGGTCAGCAGATCGGCTGGGCGGTGCTGGACACCGGCATCGCGGCCAGTCATCCGCATTTCTTCGTGAGGGGCGAGCGTGACAGTGTGGTGGCGCAATGGGATTGCACGCGGCGTGGCGCGCCTAAACGATTGACGCGCGCAGATGGCGATGCATTCGCCAGGCTCGATCGGCATGGGCACGGCACCCATATCGCCGGCATCATCGCCGGCATCATCGCCGGCCAATCTCGCGCGGTGATCGCGGACGTGGAGGGCAATCCCGGTAAACCACAGGAGTTCGCCGGCATGGCGCCGGACACGCAGTTGTATGGATTCAAGGTGCTGGACGACGCCGGAAACGGCCGCGATTCGTGGATGATCAAGGCGGTGCAGCAAGTGGCTGCGATCAACGAGCGCGCAGGCGAGTTGGTCATCCACGGGGTCAACCTGAGCCTGGGCGGCTACTTCGACCCGGAGAGTTACGGCTGCGGTTTTACGCCGTTGTGCAATGAGTTGCGCCGGCTATGGCGGCAAGGCGTACTGGTTGTCGTTGCCGCTGGCAACGAGGGCATGGCCTGGTTGATGCGTAACGATGGCGATGCGTATCCGGCCAACATGGATCTGTCGATCAGCGACCCGGGCAATCTGGAGGACGCCATCGTGGTCGGCTCGGTGCACAAGAGCAGCCCGCATAACTACGGCGTCTCGTATTTTTCGTCGCGCGGCCCGACCGCCGATGGCCGCGGCAAGCCCGATGTGGTCGCACCAGGCGAAAAGATCCTGTCGGCCTATTACGACTTCGACCCGAACGATGCGGCCAGCCTGATGGTGGAGATGAGCGGTACCAGCATGGCCGCACCGCATGTCTCCGGCGTGCTGGCCGGATTTCTTTCCGCACGCCGCGAGTTCATCGGCTTTCCGGATCGGGTCAAGCAACTGCTGCTGGAGACCAGTACCGACCTGCAACGCGATCGCTATGTGCAGGGCAGGGGGGTGCCTAATCTGATGCGGATGCTTGGGAGGACGTGATTCGGGAGTCGGGATTGGGGATTGGCAAAAGCACGTCAGGATACTGGTGGCTCGCCTGGTGTGGATGGCACAAAGATGTCGCTACATCTGAAACAGCAAGCAGTAACTGCCGTTACGAATCCCTACTCCCGAATCCCCAATCCCGGCCCCTCACGCATCGCGATTATGCCGCCGCATCACGCGCTGCTTGTCGCGCTGCCAGTCGCGGTCCTTGGCGGCGTCGCGCTTGTCGTGATTCTGCTTGCCCTTGGCCAGTGCGATTTCCAGCTTGACCTTGTTGTTGCTCCAGTACAGCGCAGTGGGCACCAGGGTGTAGCCATCGCGTTCGACGCTGCTCAGCACCTTGTCGATTTCCCGACGATGCAGCAGCAGCTTGCGGTCGCGGCGTTCCACCGGCACGGTGTGGCTGGAGGCCTGGATCAGCGGTGTGATCTGCGCGCCGATCAGGAAAATCTCGCCGGAGCGCACATACGCGTAGCCGTCGATGATATTGGCGCGTCCGGCGCGAATCGCCTTGACCTCCCAGCCCTGCAGGGCCAGGCCGGCTTCGTAGCGCTCTTCCAGGTGGTACTCGTGGCGCGCACGCTTGTTCAACGCGATGGTTTTCGTGGCCGTCGCGCCGTTTGCTTTATCCTTGGCTGGTTTCTTGCTCATGCCGCTATTGTCGCCGATTCGGTGTCTTCAAACGATCTTCTGTCTTTCACAAGTTAGAGAATGCCTACCATCCGTCGCAGCGCACTGGTCGAACACAGCGCCACCCGCATGTTCGATCTGGTCAATGATGTCGCCGCCTATCCGCGCCGTTTCGGCTGGTGCGATGCTGCCCATGTGCTTGAGCAGGACCAGGCGCATATCGTGGCGCGCCTGGATCTGGGGCTGGGATCGTTCCGCACCTGGTTCACTACCGAAAATCGGCTTGAGCGCCCGGAACGCATCGTCATGCATCTGCGCGACGGCCCGTTCAAGCGTCTGGAAGGCCTGTGGGAATTTCAGTCGCTGGGCGAAAACGCCTGCAAGGTCAGTTTGACGATGGAAGTGGAGACCAGCTCGCGGCTGCTGGGTCCGGCGCTGGCGCTGGGCTTTCAGGGGCTGGCCGATCGCATGGTCAACGATTTCGTGCGGGTCGCCGATCGCGGCGACGTGTAAGCCATGCAGGTCGAAGTGGTGCTGGCCTGGCCGGATCGATACAGCTCGATGCAACTGGATCTGCCTGACGGCGCCACGGTAGCCGAGGCGATTGCCGCTTCTGGTCTGGCGGTGGATCAGCCGATCGCAGCACAGGCGATTCACGGGGTAATTGCGCGACCGGATCAGGTGCTGCGCGATGGCGACCGGGTCGAATTGCTCAGGCCGCTGTTGCTGGATCCGAAAGAGGCGCGTCGCCGCCGTGCCGGACCCAGCAAAAAAGCCGGCCCCAACGCCTAGTCGTTTGCCAGCGCTGCGACGCACGTGCGCGGTGCGGCACAGCGAACTCTTCCGGCAACTGTCCCGAGAAGCCGAACGTAGCCGTTGGTTCGGACAAGCGCCTGTGGACACGACGCAGCCGACAAAACGCGCAGTCGGTGTCAGGGCCTGCGCTGCAGTCCTTGATCCAACACGTCCTCCTCCATCGCGGTCATCGCCTGGCCGGGACTGCCGCCCGGAGCCGGTTTCCGACCGGATAAAACTAAAAAACGCATCCGTTTAAAGGGATGCGTTCTCTGGTCCTGCCAACACTCAGACGATCGCAAAATCGCCGAGCAGCCGCATCTAACGGCCGCGCTGCTTCTTCTTGTCGCGCGCCAGATTGCGGCCGAACTGCTTGGGTGCCGACTTGGCGAGCTGCTCGTCCTGGGCCGGGAAATAATCGCCCTCCCAACGGGTAACCTGCTCGTTTTCGAAGTACACGACGAAGTTCTTGACCTCGGTGTGCGCCAGACGGTCTACGCGCTGGGTGGACGTGTAGTCCCAACGCTGCGCATGGAACGGGTCGGGGATCGAAGGAGTGCCCAGCAACGCGCTGACCTGCTGCTTGCTCTGGCCGACCTGGAGTTGCTCCACGGCATTCTGTTTGATCAGATTGCCCTGGTAGATCGGCTGCTTGTAGATGATGCCGCAGCCAGCGGTGGAAAGAGCAACGGCGGCGACCAGCAGGAGATTGCGCATCGGGGATTAAGTGCTGAGGAAATCACGCCGATGATACACTCCCCCCGGTCGCCGCGACCCGTTTGAAGGCAGCTGGCGCTAAATCGCCAATGAACGGAGAACGTATGGAAACCCACGACCTGCGCAAAGTCGGGCTCAAGGTGACCCATCCGCGGATGCGGATACTGGAATTGCTCGAACAAAAGAGCAATCACCATCACCTCAGCGCAGAAGACATCTATCGCCAGCTACTCGACCACGGCGACGAAATCGGTCTGGCCACCGTGTATCGGGTGCTGACCCAGTTCGAGGCTGCCGGCCTGGTGCTGAAGCACAATTTCGAAGGCGGCCAGGCCGTCTATGAGCTGGATCGCGGTGGCCACCACGACCATATGGTCGATGTGGATACCGGCCACGTGATCGAGTTCGAAAGCGAAGAGATCGAGGCGTTGCAGCGCCAGATCGCCGCCCAGCACGGTTACGAGCTGGAAGAGCATTCGTTGGTGCTGTACGTGCGCAAGAAGCGCGTGCGCTAAACCCGGCGCGCAGCACGGCGGCAACGACAAGGCGGCTTCGGCCGCCTTGTGCGTTTGCAGACGGTAGCCGCCTCGACAACGCCGAGCGTGTCGCCCGGCAACCGGGCCGATTACGCGCTCTGCAGCAGCTTGCGTGCGGCCGCGCGAGCCTCTTTGCTCACTTCCACACCGCCCAGCATGCGCGCCAGTTCTTCCTGACGGGCCTGCGGGCCGAGCAGTTCGACCGCGCTCTGGGTCATGCCGTCCACCGGCGCCTTGCTGACCCGGTAATGCGCGTGGCCCTTGGCGGCGACCTGCGGCAAGTGGGTGACGCATAGCACCTGGCGCTCTTCGCCCAGAGCGCGCAGCTTTTGCCCGACGATGTCGGCCACCGCGCCGCCGATACCGGAATCGACTTCGTCGAAGACCATGGTCGGCACGCTGTCCAGCCCGAGTGCGGCGACTTCGATCGCCAGCGAAATCCGCGACAGCTCGCCGCCGGAGGCGACTTTGCGCAACGCGCGCGGCGGTTGCCCGGCGTTGGCGGCGACCAGAAATTCCACCCGCTCGGCGCCGTTGGGATCCGGGCGCAGGGTGTCCTGCGGCTGCAACTGGATCAGGAACTGCCCGCCGCCCATGCCCAGCTCGCCGATCAGCGTGGTGGTGGCGGCCGACAAGGAGTCTGCCGCGGTAGTGCGGCTGGCGCTGAGGGCCGCGGCGGCGTTGCGCCAGACGTCGGTTGCGGTGGCGATGTGCTTGTCCAGCTGCTGCAGGCGTTCGTCTGCGCCGCGCAGGCTTTCCACTTCCTGGCTCATGCGGTCGCGCTGCGCGGCCAGTTCGTCCGGGGTCACGCGGTGCTTGCGCGCCAGATCGTGCAGACGGCCGAGCCGGCGTTCCATGGCTTCGAACTGGGCCGGGTCGGCGTCCAGGTCGTCGCGTACGCGGTCGAGCAGGGCCAGCGCTTCGTCGATCTGGATTGCGGCACTGTCCAGCAGTGCGTCCACCTCCCCAAGGCGCGGCTCGTGTTCGGCGACGCGGGCCAGGTCGTGGCGGCTGCCTTGCAGCAGGCCCAGCGCCGATGCGCCATCGTCGCCGTTGAGCTGCTGGACGACGCTTTCACAGGCGCCGATCAGCGCGGTGGCATGCGCCTGACGACGATGATTGATGTCCAGCGCGGCAATTGCGGCCGGGTCCAGGTCTTCGCGTTCGAGTTCGCCCAATTGGTGTTCGAGGAAGCCGATACGGTCGGAGACATCGCCCTGCGCCGAGAGCGCATCGCGCTCGTCCAGCAGCGCCTGCCACTGCCGGCTTGCCTGGCGCACCTGTTCGCGCTGCGCGCTGTTGCGTGCGTAGGCGTCGAGCAGGGTGAGCTGGCTGTGGCGGGCCATCAAGGCCTGGTGCTCGTGCTGGCCGTGGATTTCCACCAGCCGTGACGCCAGCTCGGACAGCTGCGAAGAGGTGACCGGGCGGCCGTTGATCCAGGCGCGCGAGCCGCCATCGGCGCGGATGATGCGGCGCAGCTGGCATTGCGCGTCGTCGTCCAGTTCGTTGTCGGCCAGCCAGGTCAGGCCGGGGTGTTCGCTGGGCAGCTGGAATTCGGCCGAGAGCTCGGCGCGGTCGGCACCGTGGCGGACCACGCCGCTATCGGCGCGCAGGCCGGACAGAAAGCCCAACGCGTCCACCATCAGCGACTTGCCGGCGCCGGTTTCGCCGGAGACCACGGTCATGCCCGGTCCGAATTCCAGTTCGGTGGCGCGGACGACGGCGAAATCCTTGATGGAGAGGTGTCTGAGCATGGGATCGAGTGTGAACGCTTTGGGCAAGCTTAGGGTGGGAGGGGCGGCGAGGGAATGAGACCCTTGCCAATCACGGGGCCAGAGATTATCTATGCCCAGTCTCACCGGATGATCCCATGCGCGCGTCACAGTCCCCAACGCTCGACCCCCGCGCACGCCAGCTGCTACGCACGCTGATTGCCCGCTACATCCGCGACGGCGAGCCGGTGGGCTCCAAGACGCTGGCCCAGCATGCGGGGCTGGATGTCAGCCCGGCCACCATCCGCAATATTCTGGCCGACCTGGAAGATGTGGGGCTGCTCAGCTCTCCGCACACCTCGGCCGGGCGCATTCCTACCGCGCACGGCTACCGCGTGTTCGTCGACAGCCTGGTGCAGATGCAGCCGCCGGGCGAGGAAGAAGTGCGCCGCCTGCGCGCCGAGCTTGCCAGCGGCAACGGGACTCAATCGTTGCTGGGCAGCGCCTCGCAGATGCTGTCGGCGATGAGCCACTTCGTCGGCGTGGTCAGCGCGCCGCGGCGCGAGCAGTTCGCCTTCCGGCACATCGATTTCGTGGCGCTGGATGCGCGGCGGGTGCTGGCGATTCTGGTGTTTGCCGACAACGAGGTGCAGAACCGGGTGATCGAGCCGCGCCGCGCCTACGAGCCGGCCGAGCTGGAGCGGGTGGCCAATTACCTCAATGCGCAGTTTGCCGGGCGCGCGCTATCGGATATCCGCGCCTCGCTGCTGCGCGAGCTGCGCGTGGCCAAGAACGAGATGGAGCAGCTGCTGGCGCACAGCGTGGACCTGGCCAGCGAGGCGCTGGTGCCGGCCGAGGCCGACGACATGGTGATGGCCGGGCAGACCCGGCTGATGGGTGTGCACGACCTGTCGGACCTGGACCGGCTGCGCGAGCTGTTCGAGGCCTTCGCCAGCAAGCGCGAGATCCTGCAGCTGCTCGAACGCACCATCCAGGCCCCTGGCGTGCGCATCTTCATCGGCGAGGAGACCGGCATGGTGTCGCTGGAAGACGTCTCGCTGGTCACCGCACCGTATGCCGCCAATGGCCAGGTGCTGGGCGTGCTGGGGGTGATCGGGCCCAAACGCATGGCCTACGACCGCCTGATTCCGCTGGTGCAGACCGCCGCCCAGGTGCTGGGCGCGGCCATGGAACCACCCGCATCG
Source organism: Xanthomonas sp. NCPPB 2933 (assembly GCF_056725225.1). Taxonomy (NCBI): domain Bacteria; kingdom Pseudomonadati; phylum Pseudomonadota; class Gammaproteobacteria; order Lysobacterales; family Lysobacteraceae; genus Xanthomonas; species Xanthomonas sp. NCPPB 2933. The sequence continues at coordinate 3,552,121 of NZ_CM161518.1, read as the reverse complement.
CGATAACCGGAGTCGATCGGGGCGATCGTTTTGCTTGAAACGCGCGCGGGCGCCCACATACGGGGTGACGTTGGGGCGGGCGTTCCGCCGGCCCGGGAACTGTGCACATGAACCAAGACCACTCCGAATTCGACTCCGAAGACCTGTCCCAGAACCCACCCGAGACCGATCCGCTCAAGGCCGAGATCGAATCGCTGCGCAGCGAGATCGCGCTGGTCAAGGCCGACGCCCTGCGCGAGCGCGCCGATCTGGAAAACCAACGCAAGCGCATCGCCCGCGATGTCGACAATGCACGCAAGTTCGCCAACGAGAAGCTGCTGGGCGAGCTGTTGCCGGTGTTCGACAGCCTGGATGCGGGCCTGACCGCTGCCGGCAGCCAACCTAGCCCGCTGCGCGATGGTCTGGACATGACCTACAAGCAGCTGCTCAAGGTCGCTGCCGACAATGGTTTGACCCTGCTCGATCCGGTCGGCCAGCCGTTCAACCCGGACCAGCACCAGGCGATCAGCCAGGGCGAGGCCGAGGGCATCGCGCCGGGCCACGTGGTGCAGGTGTTCCAGAAAGGCTATTTGCTCAACGATCGCCTGCTGCGCCCGGCCCTGGTGGTCGTGGCCAAGCACGACTGAAGGCTGCTGCCGGCTGAACTGGCCGGCGCGGACGCGGAACGCAGATTCGTACAGGTGGCTTGAACACCTGCGCACCACCCCCACATCTCAGCCAGACCCGGCGTCGCCGGAAACAGCTACAGAATCATCAGGAGCGTATCCATGGGCAAGATCATTGGTATTGACCTCGGCACCACGAACTCGTGCGTGTCGATCATGGACGGCGGCAAGGCCCGCGTCATCGAAAATTCCGAGGGCGATCGCACCACGCCTTCGATCGTCGCCTACACCAAGGACGGCGAAGTGCTGGTCGGTGCCTCGGCCAAGCGCCAGGCGGTCACCAACCCGAAGAACACCTTCTACGCGGTGAAGCGCCTGATCGGCCGCAAGTTCACCGATGCCGAAGTGCAGAAGGACATCTCGCACGTGCCGTACGGCATCCTCGCCCACGACAATGGCGATGCCTGGGTGCAGACCAGCGATGGCAAGCGTATGGCGCCGCAGGAAATCTCTGCGCGCGTGCTGGAAAAGATGAAGAAGACCGCCGAGGATTTCCTGGGCGAGAAGGTCACCGAGGCCGTGATCACGGTGCCGGCGTACTTCAACGACAGCCAGCGTCAGGCCACCAAGGACGCCGGCCGCATCGCCGGTCTGGACGTCAAGCGCATCATCAACGAGCCGACCGCTGCAGCCCTGGCCTATGGCCTGGACAAGAACGGCGGCGACCGCAAGATTGCGGTGTACGACCTGGGCGGCGGCACCTTCGACGTGTCGATCATCGAAATCGCCGAAGTCGATGGCGAGAAGCAGTTCGAAGTGCTGGCCACCAATGGCGACACCTTCCTGGGCGGCGAAGACTTCGACAACCGCGTCATCGAGTATCTGGTCGACGAATTCAACAAGGATCAGGGCATCGATCTGCGTAAGGATCCGTTGGCGCTGCAACGCCTGAAGGACGCCGCAGAGCGCGCCAAGATCGAGCTGTCGACCAGCCAGCAGACCGAAGTGAACCTGCCGTACGTCACCGCCGATGCATCGGGCCCGAAGCACCTCAACATCAAGTTGACCCGTGCCAAGCTCGAAGCGTTGGTGGAAGACCTGGTCAAGAAGTCGATCGAGCCGTGCCGCACCGCGTTGAACGATGCCGGCCTGCGTGCCAGCGACGTCAACGAAGTGATCCTAGTCGGCGGTCAGACCCGCATGCCGAAGGTGCAGCAGGCGGTTGCCGATTTCTTCGGCAAGGAACCGCGCAAGGACGTCAACCCGGACGAAGCCGTGGCCGTTGGCGCCGCGATCCAGGGCGGCGTGCTGGCCGGCGACGTCAAGGACGTGCTGCTGCTGGACGTGACCCCGCTTTCGCTGGGTATCGAAACCATGGGCGGCGTGTTCACCAAGATCATCGAAAAGAACACCACCATCCCGACCAAGGCCTCGCAGACCTTCTCCACCGCCGAAGACAATCAGTCGGCCGTCACCGTGCACGTGTTGCAGGGTGAGCGCGAGCAGGCCCGCTTCAACAAGTCGCTGGCCAAGTTCGACCTGTCCGGCATCGAGCCGGCGCCGCGCGGCATGCCGCAGGTGGAGGTGTCCTTCGACATCGACGCCAACGGCATCCTGCACGTGTCGGCCAAGGACAAGAAGACCAACAAGGAACAGAAGGTCGAGATCAAGGCCGGTTCGGGTCTGTCGGACGAAGAGATCCAGCGCATGGTCGCCGACGCGGAAGCCAACCGCGAAGAAGACAAGAAGTTCCAGGAGCTGGTGCAGACCCGCAACCAGGCCGATGGCCTGATCCACGCCACCCGCAGCGCGATCACCGAGCATGGCAGCAAGGTTGGCGGCGATGTGATCGGTAAGGTGGAAGCGGCGCTGTCGGATCTGGAAAAGGCCATGAAGGGCGACGACAAGGCGCAGATCGAAGCGCGCAGCAAGACCCTGGAAGAAGCCGGCCAGTCGCTGTACGCGGCAGCCGCCGCGGCAGAGCAGGGCGGCAACGCCGATGCAGCCAGCGGCAACGCGCAGGCGTCCAAGGCGGCCGATGACGTGGTGGACGCCGAGTTCACCGAGGTCAAGGACGACAAGAAGTAAGCCGTGATTTGGGAGTCGGGAGTGGGGAGTCGTACGCCGCCGTGCGTATGAGTCCCCACCCCGATATCCTCTACGCGTCGCGTCGCCAAGGCGGACCAGCACACGCTGTCCGCTTTCGCGTTTCAACGAATCTCAAATCACGAATCCCCAATACCGGCTTATGAGCAAACGCGATTACTACGAAGTGCTGGGCGTGACCCGTGGCGCCAGCGACGAGGAGCTGAAGAAGGCGTATCGGCGCTGTGCGATGAAGCACCATCCGGACCGCAATCCGGGCGACGCTGCTGCCGAGGCGATGTTCAAGGAGTGCAAGGAAGCCTATGAAGTGCTGTCGGACGGCAACAAGCGCCGCGCCTACGATGCGCATGGCCATGCTGCGTTCGAGCACGGCATGGGCGGTGGTGGCGGTGGGCCGGGTGGCCCGGACATGGGAGATATCTTTGGCGATATCTTCGGCAATATTTTCGGCGGTGGCGCCGCCGGTCCGCGCGCTGCGCGACGTGGCGCCGACGTCGGTTACGTGCTGGAACTGGATCTGGAAGAAGCCGTTGCCGGCATCGAGCGACGCATCGAGATTCCGACCCTGATCGAATGCGATCCCTGCCACGGCAGCGGGTCGGAAGACGGCAAGGTGGAGGTGTGCGGTACCTGTCACGGACGTGGCCAGGTGCGTATCCAGCGCGGCATCTTTGCGATGCAGCAGAGCTGCCCGCATTGCGATGGGCGTGGCACGCTGATCCAGAATCCGTGCAAGGTCTGCCACGGCGCCGGCCGGGTGGAAGAAGACAAGGTGCTGTCGATCAAGGTGCCTGCCGGTGTGGATACCGGCGACCGCATCCGTCTGGCAGGCGAGGGCGAAGCCGGCCCCGCCGGCACACCGCCGGGCGATCTGTATGTGGAAGTGCGCGTGCGCGAGCATGCGATCTTCCAGCGCGATGGCGACGACCTGCATTGCGAAGTGCCGATCCGCATTTCGCAGGCCGCGCTCGGCGACACCGTGCGTGTGGCAACGCTGGGGGGCGAGGCAGAAATCCGCATTCCGGCCGAGACCCAGACCGGCAAGCTGTTCCGGTTGCGCGGCAAGGGCGTGCGTTCGGTACGTAGTCGCACCGAAGGCGATCTGTACTGCCGCGTGGTGGTCGAAACGCCGGTCAATCTGACCGCCGATCAGCGCGAGTTGCTGCAGCAGTTCGAGTCCACCTTTACCGGTGAGGATGCACGCAAGCATTCGCCCAAGTCGGCCACGTTCATCGATGGCGTCAAGGGGTTCTGGGATCGGATGACGTCCTGAGGCCGGGAGTCGGGAGTCGGGATTGGGGAATCGTAAGGGCGGTGTGGCCCGGCCTGCCGGGGTAGTGCGCCAGTGTGGCGATTCGGGATTCGTGGGAGCGGATGCCCGCTTCCGAATGCCCGGAGACCTGCACGGCTGAGCGAGGTTCTCCCTATGAATGCCGGCCCTAGGGGCCGGCATTTACGTTTGTGCGGCGGGAGCCCACAGAGGTAAGGGCGATAGCGACTGCTGCCAGCGCACAGACCGATCTGGCGGCGGTGCGCGCAGTGGCGAGCGGACGACGGTCGCATCGATCGACGCTGGGCGCGCGGTGGCGCTGGCGTAAAATGCGGCGATGAACAATGCCCCCGACAGCCACCTCGTCCACGGTCGCCGCCAGCGCCCGGATGGTCCTTCGCCGATCGATGTGATCTCGGTGCAATCGCAACTGGTCTATGGGCATGCCGGCAACAGCGCGGCAGTGCCGCCGTTGCGCGCGCTCGGGCTACGGGTGGCGGAAGTGCCCACCACGCTGCTGAGCAATGCGCCGTTTTACGCCACCTTGCGCGGGCGTATTCTGCCGGCCGATTGGCTGGCCGATTTGTTGCTGGGTGCGAGCGAACGTGGACTGCCGCAACGCGCGCGCATTCTGGTATCGGGCTATTTCGGCAGTCTGGCCAATGGCGAAGTCTTTGCCGACTGGCTGGAGCAGACCTTGCCGCAGGCGCCGCAGCTGCGTTACTGCCTGGATCCGGTCATCGGCGACACGCACACCGGCCCGTATGTCGAACCCGGACTGGAACGCGTGTTCGCCGAGCGGCTGTTGCCGCATGCCTGGCTGGTGACGCCGAATGCCTTCGAGCTTGGGCGATTGACCGGTTTGCCGAGTCTGGAACAGGACGATGCCATCGTCGCCGCGCGCGCATTGCTGGCGCGCGGCCCGCAATGGGTGCTTGCGCACAGCGTGGCCGGTGCGGCTGGCGAGCTGGTGACGTTGGCGGTCAGCAACGAGGCGGTGTATCGCTGGGCCACGCCGCATTTGCCGGTGGATGTTGCCGGCACCGGCGATGTGTTGATGGCGTTGCTGATCGGTTTCCTGCTGCGCGATGTGGCGTTCGAGCAGGCGGTGGGGCATGCGCTCAGCGGTGTGCATAGCGCACTGGAAGCGACGCTGGCTGCAGGCTTTGAGGAGTTCGATGTGTTGGCTGCCGCTCCGGCCGCGCTGGCGGGTGCACCGCGCTTTGCCGTCGAGCGCTTGGCATGATCGCGCAGCCGGTGATCGGCATCATCGGCATTGCCGGCGCCTACGGTCGATGGCTGGCGCAGTTTCTTCGCATGCGCATGGGGCTGGAAGTGATCGGCTTCGATCCGGCCGAGGTCGGCGGTATGGACGAGGCGAGCCTGGCGCAGCGTGCCGATGTGCTGATTTTTTCTGCGCCGATTCGCCACACCGCCGCATTGATCGAGCGCTATGTCGAACTTGCCGGGCCGCGCGCGGCGTCGCAGTTGTGGATGGATGTCACCTCGATCAAGCAGGCGCCGGTCGCTGCGATGCTGGCATCGCAGGCCGAGGTGGTCGGTCTGCATCCGATGACCGCACCGCCCAAGTCGCCGACCTTGAAGGGGCGGGTGATGGTGGTCTGCGAAGCCCGCCTGCAGCAGTGGTCCACGTGGGTGCAAACGCTATGTACTGCGCTGCAGGCCGAATGCGTGTACGCCACGCCCGAGCACCACGACCGCGTGATGGCCCTGGTGCAGGCGATGGTGCACGCCACCCATCTGGCGCAGGCCGGCACCTTGCGTGACTACGCGCCGCTGCTCGGCGAACTGCGCGCGCTGATGCCGTATCGCTCGGCCTCGTTCGAGCTGGATACTGCAGTGATCGCGCGCATTCTCTCGCTCAATCCGTCGATCTACGAAGACATCCAGTTCGGTAATCCGTACGTGGGCGAGATGCTCGATCGCCTACTGCTGCAACTACAGGAATTGCGCGCCCTGGTCGCGCAAGGCGACGACGCGGCGCGTGCGCAGTTTCGCGGTCGATTTCTGGACGACAACGCACAGGCACTGCAACGCGAGTCGCTTGCGGCGGGCAACTACACCTACGAGCGTGTTGGCTACCTGTTGGCCGATCTCACCGAGCCGTTGACGCTGAGCGTGTATCTGCCGGAGGATCAACCCGGCTCGCTGCGCGCGCTGCTGCATGTGTTCGAGCAGCATGGGGTGAATCTGTCGTCGATCCATTCCTCGCGCACGCCGGTGGGCGAGCTGCATTTCCGGATTGGGTTCGAGCCGAACAGCGACCGCGTTGCGTTGGCGCAAGCTGCCAGCGAGATCGATCGCAGCGGGATCGGGCGGGTGCTGGAGCGCTCCGATCGCGTTGGGTAACGGTAGTGCCGGCGTGCGGTTGGTAGATGTCGATGTTGGTATCGGGCTGCCGGAATGTGAGCAGCAACCATGGGTGGTTTGACTGCAGTCGTAGGCGAGGAGTCGACGTCGCGAGTGATTGTCGCTTGGTTGATTGGCGCTTGGCGCAATGCCGCGCACCCACAACATACATTTCATCCACACAGGGTGTGGATGAAATCTGCACAAGCATGTGGATAACTGCGCGCAGCCATTGCGCTGCAACGGCTGCGGCTTGGGTGGTCAAAAAATGACCAGTGCCATCTCAGGACGTCGAAAGCCGCAGCTCGCCACCATGGGTGACGAAGCGTTGGCCTTGCCGTTGCAGGTGGCGGCCATCGGAGAGTTCGTAACGTGGCGCAGCGTGCGCGTTCGTGCGGGATTGCTGCGCGTTGGGGGATGCGAGCTCGTCGCGGAATTCGATGATGACGTAAGACTCGCCATCTGCACCGACTGCGGGAAATTGCCGAAAAGACATACGCACCTCCGAAAGATTCCAAGGTCGCAGTGCGAACCGCCAGGGACCGCACGACCGGCGCCGGGCCGGTGGAGGCGAGCATGCGCAGGCACGTGTTACCCGGGCGTCATTGCGCGATGCGGAAAAGTTCGAACGACGCCGGCTCAACGACTCAGCTGCAATGCATCCCGATCAGCCGTGGCCGCTGCCAGCTCCGCGCGGGCCGAGGCAATCCGCGCCTGTGCATCGATCAAACGCACGCGTGCGTCGTTGGCGGTTTCTTCGCGCTGATTGACCAGGAAGAAGTCGCCCGATCCCAACTCGAAGCGGCGCCGCTCGGCGGCAGCGAGACGGTCGGCCAGGCTGCGTTCTTCGTCGGCGATCTTGGCCAGGCGCTCGGCGGCGTTGAGCGAGATGACCACCGACTCGACTTCCACCGAGATCTGGTCGCGCAGGTAACGGCTGCGTTGATCCAGCGCTTCGATCTCGGCGCGCGCTTCGGCAACGCGGCCCTTGGCGGCACGGTTTTCCAGAGGTACGCTGAAACGGAAGCCGATGATGGCATCGGTGGGCGAGCGGTTCGGGCCACCCACACCGGGTTCGCCAAGATCCTTGCTGACTTCCAGGCTCACATCCAGGCGGGGTTTGAGATCGTTCTGCGCCAGCATCAGCCGCGCGGTGGCCTGATCGATCCGGGTCAGCACGGCGCGGTAATCCGGGCGCTCTACCGGAGCGGTGATCTTGCTGGCGCCGGCCAGGCCTTCCAGTGCGGAGGTATCGGCCGGCAGGCGCTCGCTGGAGACGATCAGTGGCATGCCGGTGTCGTCGCGCAGATACAGCGACAAGGCATTGGCCGCGTTGGCGAAGTCCTGCTCCGAACGCACCACCAGCGCACGTCGGCGTACCAGGTTCTGGTCGTTTTCGGTCAGCAGGATGGTCGGCCGCGCGCCCAGCGTCACCTGCCGCGAAATCGCGTTGCGGCGTTGCTCGGCCAGTTGCAGCAGGTCGTTATACGCGCGCAGTTTCAGGCCCGCCGCGACCCAGCTCTGGTACGCGTCCACCGCGCGTCGCTGCACGCCAATGGCCACCATTTCGGCTTCGTACTGGGCGACATTGATGTCGGCGCTGGCAACGCTGCGCTTGGTGCGGCGCTCGTCGACCACGCGATCGCGCAACAGCGCATACAGCGCGCCCACTTTCACTTCGCCGCCGCGGTCGGTGTAGGACTTGTCTTCGTAGACCGGGAACGAACCACGCGAGGAGCGGTAACCGCCGTAGTAATAGCCGCCGTTGTTATCGAACGGCCGCTTGACGGTGCTTTCGATCGCGCTGCCGTCGTAATAGCCAGCCTCGCGCGAACGGCCGTCGATATCGAACACGGTATCGAACGCGCCATCGGCCGAGATGCCCTTGCCTTCGGCCTGACGGACCTTGGCCAGCGATTCGACAATCTGCGGCGCAGATCGGGCCGAGGACCGCAGCACTTCGTCCAGGGTCAGCGCAGTGGTTTGGGCCGCCGCCGCGCCCGGCGCGAACGCGATCAGCAAGAAGACAAGACGGCGGATCATTTTTTGCCGGTCTCGTCGTCTTCGGCCTTGGACGCTGCCGGTTTGGCTTTGCCCTCATCCTGCGTCGCCGCTGCCGGGCGCCGGCCGAATTCCAGCGGGAAGTTGTTGAGCTGGCGCCACAGTTCGTAGCCGACCTTCACCGTTTCGCCCTGCACCCAGCCGCGCACCTTGCCGCCCTGGCGGGCGAACTCGCGTGCCGGCCAGGCCGGCTTGCCCGGCTGCGGTTCGACCAGGATGCGGAACAAGCCATCGGGCGCGGCGTTGGGGTCGATCGCGCGCACGCGGCCGTCGAACATGCCATGCGCCACCGACGGCCAGCCGCTGAACTGGATCGCCGGCCAGCCTTCGAACTCCAGCCGCACCGGGCGGCCTGGGCGGATCAGCGGCACGTCGCGGCCGTCGATGTACAGCTCGACCGCGCGCTCCACCCGCTCCGGCGCGATCACCGCCAGCACCGTGCCGGGCGAGACCATCGCGCTGCCGCTGGCGGCGTTGAGCTGCTGCACGCGGCCGTCGCGCGGTGCGCGCACCAATTGCGCGGACTGACGATTCAACTGGATATCGATGCGGGTCAGCTTGGCGCGCGATTCGGCCAGCTTGGCGTCGGCCTCGGCGACCTTGATCTGGGTCAGCTCGAAGTCGCGGCGGCCGGCCAGCCCTTCGGCGAGCAATTGCCTGCTACGTGCCACGTCGATACTGGCAACCGCGCGCGATTGCTGGATCGCGGCGATTTCGGCCTGCACCTGTGCACGTTCGCTGGCCAGGCGAGTGAGCAGGTCCGGATCCAGATCGCCGACGCGCGCGATCGGATCGCCGCGCGAGACATGCTGGCCGTCGTGCACATACCAACGCTCGACCCGGCCGGGCACGAAGGCGGTGACCTGTTGCTGGCGGTCGCCCGGATCCAGCGCCACCACCTGGCCCTTGCCGCTGGCGGTCTGCACCCACGGCGCCAGCGCCAGGATCGCGCTGGCAATGGCAATGCCGATCAGCAGCATCCACGCCAGCGCCTTGGCGATGCTGGGTGGGCGCATCGCCGCCAGGGTGGGGAAGTGCGTGTTGCGATCAGGAGCGTGCTGCATCGTTCGCCTCCTGCGTCGATGCGATCAGTTCGGCGCGCGTGGCAAAGCGCTGCTGCCGCTCGGGCTGCAGGTGGAACCAGCCATCCAGGGTGATGTCTTCCGGCCGGCCGGTGCACAGCAGCACTGTGGTGCCGGCCTCTTTCAGGCGACGCAAGACATCGGTCAGCCGATCGGCGGGAATCAGATCGTACAACTGCGCCAGCATCAGCACGCGTGGGCGCACCAGCAGCGCATTGGCCAGCTTCAACGCCATCACTTCGCCGATCCATAGCGGGTAGCCCGATGCGGCCAGGCGCGTATCGAGACCTTGCGGAAGTGCGGCGATGCGGCTGCGTAACCCAACTGCATCGATCGCTTCCAGCATCGCCTCCGAAGTCACATCGGCAGACGCCAGCGCCAGATATTCGCGGATGGTGACCTCGACAATGGTCGGCCGGTCGAGCACCGTCACTTCCGAGCGCAGCAGATACATGTCGAAAGTGGCCATGTCTGCGCCGCCCACCATCACCAGCCCGCGATCGGGCACCACGTGGCGCTTGAGGATCATCGCCAGCAGCCGCTCCGCACCGCCATCGGCGATCGTCACCAGCTGCTCGCCAGCGGCCAGCGAAAAATCGAAACGTGCGCCGTCGATCACCACACCATCCAGACGCACGGCGCTGTTGCCGGGCGTCTTGCCACGCGCGACCACGGCGCGTTCCTGCGGGATCGCAAACAGCAGCGACAGCTCTTCCGAGCTCGCCACCAGGTCGTAAAACGCGTCCAGATAACCACCGAGTTGCGAGATGCCGTAGAAGACCGCGCTGAGGATCAGTTCGGCCGCGACCAGCTGGCCGATCGACAGCTCGCCGCGCAGGATCAGGTTGCCGCCCAGCGCCAGCAACGCTGCGCTGGCTACCGCGTAGACCAGCAAAAACGCCACCGTCTGCGTGAAGCTGTAGCGGAAATGGCGCCGGTGCCGGTCGACATAAGCTGCAGTGACGGCTTCGGAGCGGTCCATCGCGAAATTGAGATGGCGGCTGGATTTATAGAAACCGTTCGAGCCGCCGACACTTTCCAGCCAGCGTGCGGCCTCGTGCTTGGCATGGCTCAGATCGACCGCGGTGCGGATCGAACCGCGCGACCAGATCATCCAGATGCCGAAGATGACCAGCAGCAACAATGCGTTGAAGCCGAGGAAAAACGGATGGTAGAAACTGGTGAGTATCAGCCCGACCGCCGATTGCAGCACGATGGTGAAAGCGCCGATCGCCAGACTGGGCACGGCTTTCTGCACCACCACCAGATCGAAGTAACGATTGAACATGTCGCCGCGGTTCTGATCGGCGAAGAACGGATTTTGCGCATGCACCGCGCGCACCGTGATCTCCGAGACCACGCGCGCAAACAGGCGGCGCTCGAACAGCGCCATGACCCACACCCGCATCGCGCTCAGGCCGGCCACCAGCAGCAACAGCCCCAGTAGCAGGCTCGACAGCGTCCACAGCGGCGCGGGCAGCGCGGTGTTGGCTACGCTGTTGATCAGCAACTGCACCGAGATCGGCGTGGCCAGCGACAGCAGGCTGATCGCCACGCCATACACCATGGCCAGACGCACATACGGCATGTCCGGCCCGACGATCTCCGCCAGCCAGGCTCCCGCTTCCCGCCATCCGATCTGCTTGCCCGCCATTCGATTTCCGTTGATGAGTTCAATGAAGCATTGACGAGTTGCAGGTAACGAACAAGGCCGCAGCGCTTATTCGACGCATAGGATTTTCCTATGCGGCCACCGCACGCAGGAGATCGGCGATCAACCCGAAGGCCGGCGCGCGTCCTGCGCCTTGCCGCCACAACAGCCCGATCTCCCTATAGTAGCGTCCGCCTTTGATCGGCCGAACGACGACGTCGTCGCCCTCGCGGATTTCCTGGCGCACATACAGGTCTGGCAATAGTGCAAGACCCATGCCCATCCCGGCCATCTGGCGGATCGCATCCAGGCTGGTGCCTTCGTAATCGCGCAGGACGGTGGCGCCGACGTCCATGGCGATCGCGGCGATCTGTTCGGCCAGGCGGTATTCCGGCATCAGGGTCAGCAGGTTGGCGCCGCGCAGATCGGCTGGTGTGATGAAGGTTTTGGCACGCAACGGGTGATCTGCGGCCATGGTCACGTGCAGCGGTTCGCGGAACAGCCGCTCGCTATGCAGGCCGCGCCCAGCGACCGGCAATTGCGCAAGGATCACGTCATGCAGACCGCTGGCCAGGCCTGCGGCCAGCACCGTCGGCAAGCCTTCGCGCACATGCACGCGCAGCGCCGGGTGCTCGCGGTGCAGGCGCGCGACCAGGCTCGGCATCAGGTACGCGCCGAGCGTGGGCGATACGCCCAGCCGGATGGTGCCGATCAGCGTGTCGGCCGAGGTGGCGCGCACTTCTTCCAGGTCGGTGATGTCGAGCAGGATGCTGCGCGCGCGGTCGAGCAGATCGCGTCCCAGCGGCGTCAGGATCGCCGGCACGCCGCGTTCGAACAGTGCTGCACCGATGATGGTTTCGAAGGCGCGAATCTGCTGCGACAGCGAGGGTTGCGACACGCCCATCTGCTCGGCGGCGCGGGTGAAGCTTCCGGTGTCGGCGAGCGCGACGAAATAACTGAGCTGGCGAATGGTGGTTCTAGGGCGGGGCATGCGTCACTTCGTTACCGTCACAGCGTTACTTCGGGAGTGCTCGGAGCGCACCACCAGCGATGCGCCGGTGAGCGAAACGTACCGCCATGTCACTCAGGCAACAGCGCATCCAGGCGTCACTGATCGATGAACTGCAGCCGCGCCAGCTCTGCATACAGGCCGCCTTCGGCAATCAATTGCGCATGCGTGCCCTGCGCAACGATGCGGCCGGCATCCATCACCACGATGCGGTCGGCCTTGAGCACGGTGGCCAGGCGATGGGCGATGACCAGCGTGGTGCGGCCTTCCATCAGCCGGTCCAGCGCCTGCTGCACGGCACGCTCGCTCTGCGCGTCCAGCGCGCTGGTGGCCTCGTCCAGCAGCAGGATCGGCGCGTCCTTGAGCAATGCACGTGCGATCGCCACACGCTGCTGCTGGCCGCCGGACAGGCGTGCGCCGCGTTCGCCCAGTTCGCTGGCATAGCCCTGCGGCAGGGCGCGAATGAAGACATCGGCTTCGGCGGCAACGGCAGCGGCTTCCACTTGCGCATCGCTCGCTTCCAGGCGCCCATAACGGATGTTGTCGGCGGCGCTGGCGGCAAACAGCGTGGGTTGCTGCGGCACCAAGGCAATGCGTTCGCGCAGCAGCACCGGGTCGGTGTCGCGCAGATCCACATCGTCGATGCGCAGCTTGCCGCTGACCGGGTCGTGGAAACGCAGCAACATCGACAGCACCGTGCTCTTGCCGGCGCCGGAGGGCCCGACCAGCGCTACGGTTTCGCCGGGAAGGACATGCAGATCGAAGTGATCCAGGGCAGGCGCATCGGGGCGCTGCGGATAATGAAACACCACCTGATCGAAATGGATCGCGCCGCGCAGCGGCTGCGGCAATGGTTGCGGCGTGGCCGGCGCGACGATGGCCGGTTGCTCGTCGAGCAATTCGCCAACGCGGCCCATGCCGCCGGCAGCGCGCTGCAACTCGTTCCAGACCTCGGCCAATGCGCCGACCGAACCACCGCCGATCAACGCGTACAACACGAATTGCCCCAGCGTGCCGGGCGTCATGCGCCCGCCGATCACATCGTGCGCACCCAGCCACAGCACCCCGACGATCGCGCCGAAGATCAGCATGATCGCCACCGCAGTGACAGTGGCCTGGGTACGGATGCGCAGCCGCGCCGTTTCGATTGCCGCCAACAAGGCCTGGCTGAAACGGTGGCTTTCGTAGCCCTCGCGCGCATGTGCCTGCACGGTGCGCACGGCGCCCAGCGTTTCGGCGGCCAGCGTGTTGGCGTCGGCCACACGGTCCTGGCTGGCGCGCGAGATCTTCTGCAGGCGGCGTGCGCCCAACACGATCGGCAGCACCGCCAGCGGGATGCCGATCAGCGTGAACCCGGCCAGCCGCGGGCTGGTGACGAACAGCATCACCATGCTGCCGATCACCGTCACCGAGCTGCGCAAGGCTACCGACATGGTGGTGCCGATCACCCCACGCAGCAGCTCGCTGTCGGCCGACAGGCGCGAGACCAGCTCGCCGCTGCGGCTGCGATCATGAAAGCCGGCGTCCAGCCCGATCAGATGCGCGTACAACCGGCCACGCAGATCGGCGACGACTTTTTCGCCCAGCAACGCAACGAAGTAAAAGCGCGCGGCCGTGGCCAGTGCCAGCACCACCGCCACTGCAAACAACAGCGCGAAGGCCTGATTGATCTGCGAACCGCCGGAGAAACCGTGGTCGATCATCTGCTTGACCGCTGCCGGCAGGCTCAGCGTGGCGGCCGAAGATACTGCCAGCGCGATCAACCAGGCGGCGAACAACCCGCGCTGGCGTTGTACGAACGGCCACAAGGTGCGCAGGCTGCCGAGCTTCCGCAATGGGTTGGGCCTGGCGGCGGCTGGCTGGTTCATGCGGCTTCCGGTGTTGAGAGGTGGACACGGTTGCGAGTGGCGTCGCACAGACGGGTTTTCAAGCCGGCCAGTTGATCGGCAGGCAATTGCACGCGTAGCGCGGCGCCATTGGCGTCGAAATGTTCATCCAGCTTGTCGGCATGGAATGCGCTCAGTGCGGCATGCACCAGGCCCAGGTCGTCGAACTGGCACTGCAGGTCGAGCAGCGACAACGCGATCAATGGTTGTCGTGTCGCCAGCCGCAGGCATTCGGCCGCCGCGCCGCCGTAGGCACGTACCAGCCCACCGGCGCCCAGCTTGATGCCGCCGTACCAGCGTGTGACCACCACCACCACGCGATCAAAGCCCTGGCCATCGATGGCGGCCAGGATCGGCCGCCCGGCAGTGCCGCTGGGCTCGCCGTCGTCGCTGGAGCGGTACTCCTGCCCAAACCGGTACGCCCAGCAGTTGTGGGTGGCATCTGCAACAGACACGCGCTGCACGATCTCCAGCGCATGCGCGGGAGCGTCCAATGCAGCAGCGTTGGCCAGAAAGCGACTGTGCTTGATGTCCAGGCTGTGGTGCGCGTCAGCGGCGAGGGTATCGAGCATCGTCGCCATTCTATGCGAGCCGGTGATGCCTATCGCTGCGGCCAGTGTGACTAAGGTTGCAAGCTGGCAGCTTGCGCGCACATGCGGTTGCACGGCGCACCTCGTGCAGCCCGATCACATCGGTCAATGACAGCAGTCGATTACACCAGTGTGGAGCGGCGCTTCTCGTCGATCCACTTGGATGCCTGCGCCGGCGTGTAGTGCTGCATCCACTCCAGCATCTGCGCCAGATCGTTGCCGTACCACAGGTCGGTGCGCTGGTCCGGGTGCAGGAAGCGCTCTTCCACCATGCGATCGATCATGCCGATCAGCGGTGCGTAAAAGTCCTCGATATCCAGAAACGCGCAGGGCTTGTTGCCGATGCCCAGCTGGCGCCAGGTCAGCATCTCGAAGATCTCTTCCATGGTGCCGAAGCCGCCGGGCAGGGCGACGAAGGCATCGGACAGCTCGAACATGCGCATCTTGCGCTCGTGCATGGAGCCGACGATTTCGAGCGTAGTCAGCCCGCGATGCGCCACTTCCCAATCGGCCAGCTGCTGCGGAATCACCCCGGTGACTTCGCCGCCCGCCGCCAGCACCGCATTGGCCACCGTGCCCATCAGGCCCACGTTGCCGCCGCCATAGACCAGGCGCAAGCCCTGCTCGGCGATGCGCTGACCCAGCGCAGTGGCGCGCTCGGCGTAGGCGGGTTTGTTGCCGGCATTGGAACCGCAGTAGACGCAGATGGATTTCATGGGATTCGGGAGTTGATTGGGGATTGGTTGAAGCGAGGGCGGCGTTGCGCTGATTGCACGTGGTGCTGTCGGCACAGGCCCGCGCTGATGTGTCTGAAGTTCTTGCCAGGCTTGAAAAACATAACGCCGGGTTTTCACCCGGCGCCATGTCATTGCCGGAAGGGGTCGGGACCGGGAGCCGCCGTTGCGAATCCCCAATCCCGAATCCACCACTCCCGATCAGTTCGCCTTATGAATCGCGCGCTTGCTCACTGCCATTGCGGCATCGTGGATCGCTTCGGACAGCGTCGGGTGCGCATGGCAGATGCGGGCCAGATCGTCGGCCGAGCCGTTGAACTCCATTGTCAGCACACCTTCGTGCACCAGCTCGGACACGCCCACGCCCACCAGGTGCATGCCCAGCACGCGGTCGGTTTCGGCATCGGCGATCACCTTGACGAAGCCGGCCGGCTCGCCCATGGCCACCGCACGGCCGATCGCCGCGAACGGGAAGCTGCCGGCCTTGTAGGCGACGCCCTCGGCCTTCAACTGCTGCTCGGTCTTGCCGACCCAGGCAATCTCCGGCTCGGTGTAGATGACCCACGGAATGGTGTCGAAGTTGACGTGACCGGGCAGGCCGGCGATCAGTTCGGCCACCGCAATGCCTTCCTCGAAGCCCTTGTGCGCCAGCATCGGGCCGCGCACGCAGTCGCCGACCGCCCACACGCCATCGACGCCGGTGTGGCAATGCGCGTCCACTTCGATCTGGCCACGCTCGTTGAGCTTGACGCCAGTACCGTCGGCCAGCAGGTTCTTGGTCGCAGCCTTGCGGCCCACTGCCACCAGCAACTTGTCCACGGTGAGGGTCTGTTCGCCAGCGCCGTCGGTGTAGCTGACCACCACCTGCTTGGCATCGCCGCTGCCGGTGATTTCGGTCTTGCTGACCTTGGCGCCGAGCTTGATATCCAGGCCCTGCTTCTTGAATTCCTTCAGTGCGGTCTTTGCCACTTCGGCATCGGCCAGGGCCAGGAAGTCAGGCAGCGCTTCGAGGATCGTGACCTCGGCGCCCAGACGCTTCCACACGCTGCCCAGTTCCAGGCCGATCACGCCGGCGCCGATCACTGCCATGCGCTTGGGCACGGCGGTGAAGTCCAGGCCGCCGACGTTGTCGACGATGGTGTCGCCTTCGAACTTGGCGAACGGCAGCTCGATCGACTCCGAGCCCGGGGCCAGGATCACGTTGGTGCCCTTGAGCTCGATCTCGCCGCCTTCGTGCTGGGCGACCTTGACGATGTTGCCCGGCAGCAGCTGGCCGAAGCCGTAGTACGGGGTGATCTTGTTCGCCTTGAACAGCATCGCGATGCCGCCGGTGAACTGCTTCACGATCTTGTCCTTGCGGCCGATCATGGTGGGCACGTCCATCTTGGCGTCGTTGAAGCTGATGCCGTGGTCGCCGAACAGATGGCCCATGTTCCAGAACTGGCGCGAGGAATCCAGCAGCGCCTTGGACGGAATGCAGCCCACGCGCAGGCAGGTACCGCCAAGGGCGGGCTTGCCGTCCTTGCCGAGTGCCGCGTCGATGCAGGCGACCTTCATGCCCAGCTGGGCCGCACGGATGGCGGCGTGATAACCGGCCGGACCGGCACCGATGACGACGACGTCGTAGTTTTCAGCCATTTCTAAAGTCCTTTGCCTTTCCCTTCTCCCGTCGGGAGAAGGTGGCGCGTAGCGCCGGATGAGGGTGCGGCGGAGCGGAGATGGCGCTGCCGACTGGTGCTGCTTGGGTTTGGGGCGGACACCGTGCGATGCAAGTGCGGCCGTCCCCTCAAACCAACCCCCCTCCCGATGGGAGAGGGGCTGCAAGGCTTACAGGCCGAACAACATCCGGCCCGGGTTTTCCAGCTGGTTCTTGATGTCCACCAGGAACTGCACCGAATCCTTGCCGTCGATGATGCGGTGGTCGTAGGACAGCGCCAGATACATCATCGGCGCGATCACGACCTGGCCGTTCTCGGCGATCGGACGTTCCTTGATCGCGTGCATGCCCAGGATGGCGCTCTGCGGCGGGTTGATGATCGGGGTGGACAGCAGCGAGCCGAAGGTGCCGCCGTTGGTGATGGTGAAGGTACCGCCCTGCAGGTCGTCCAGGCCCAGCTTGCCGGCGCGCGCCTTGGCGGCGTAGTCGGCGATGCCCTGTTCCACTTCAGCGAACGACTGGCGCTCGACGTTACGCAACACCGGCGTGACCAGGCCCTTCTCGGTCGATACCGCGATCGAGATGTCGCTGTAGCCGTGATAGATGATGTCGTCGCCGTCGATCGAGGCATTGACCAGCGGGAAGCGCTGCAGCGCGTTGGCAGCGGCCTTAACGAAGAAGCTCATGAAACCGAGCTTGATGCCGTGCGCCTTCTGGAATTCGTCCTGTAGCTCCTTGCGCGCGGCCGACACCTTGGCGAGATTGACCTCGTTGAAGGTGGTCAGCATCGCGGTGGAGTTCTTGGACTCCATCAGGCGCTTGGCGATGGTCTTGCGCACGCGGGTCATCGCCACGCGCTCTTCCGGACGGGCGCCAGAGGCCTTGCCCACGCCGCCGGCCTTGGCGAAATTGACGATGTCTTCCTTGGTCACCGCGCCGCGACGGCCGGTGCCGTCGACCTGTGCCGGATCCACGCCCTGGGTGATCGCAGCAAAACGCGCACCCGGGGGCAGGGCATCGGCAGACGACTTGGACGCAGCTGCAGGTGCAGCGGCGGCAGCTGCCGGAGCGGCGGCCGGCGCAGCAGCGGCCGGTGCCGGTGCCTCAGCCTTCTTCTCGTCGGCCGGTGCGGCCGCAGCCACAGCGCCTTCTTCGATGATCGCCAGAATCTGGTTGCTGGTGACCGTGCTGCCGGCTTCGAACTTGATTTCCTTCAGCACGCCGTCGACGGGCGAAGGAACTTCCAACACGACCTTGTCGGTTTCCAGGTCGACCAGATTCTCGTCGCGCTTGACCGCTTCGCCGGCCTTCTTGTGCCAGCTGGCGATGGTGGCGTCGGAAACGGATTCGGGCAGTACCGGAACTTTGACTTCGGTGGCCATTCGGGGAGCGTCCTAGTGTGTGCGTTCTTTGGGGAAGAGGAGTTATTCAGCGACTTGGTCGTTGAACGGATTGAGGAGCGCATCGGCGACCAGCTTCTGCTGTTCGACGATGTGGTCGGCCATGTGGCCGGCGGCAGGCGAGGGCGAGCGGGCACGGCCAGCGTAATGCAGGCTCTGAGCGCCGGTCAGGCAGAAGTTCAGATGGTGGCGAATCTGGTACCACGCACCCTGGTTCTGCGGTTCTTCCTGACACCACACCACATCGGTGGCGTTGGCATAGGCCTTGAGCTCGGCGGCCAGCTGCGCACGCGGGAACGGATACAGCTGCTCCACGCGCAGGATGGCGACGTCGTCCTGGCCGCGCTTGGTCTGGTCTTCGAGCAGGTCGTAATAGACCTTGCCCGAGCACAGCACCACGCGCTTGACCTTGCCGGCATCGGCCTTGGCATCGGGGATCAGATGCTGGAATTCGCCCTCGGCCAGTTCTTCCAGGCTCGACACCGCCAGCTTGTGGCGCAGCAGCGACTTGGGCGTCATCACCACCAGCGGCTTGCGGGTGGTCATGCGCATCTGGCGGCGGATCATGTGGAAGCACTGCGCCGGGGTGGTCGGCACGCAGACCAGCATGTTCTCCAGCGCGCACAGCTGCAGGAAGCGCTCTAGACGCGCGGAACTGTGCTCCGGGCCCTGGCCTTCGTAGCCGTGCGGCAGGAACAGCGACAGGCCCGCGATGCGGCCCCACTTGGCTTCGCCGGCGGCGATGAACTGGTCGATCACAACCTGCGCGCCGTTGGCGAAGTCGCCGAACTGCGCTTCCCACACGCACAGCGCGTTCGGGTCGGTGGTGGAGTAGCCGTATTCGAAACCCATCACCGCTTCTTCGCTGAGCAGCGAGTCGATCACGGTGGCGTCTTCGGGGTTTTCGACCAACTGGCGCAGCGGCATGTAATAGCTGTCGCTCTTCTGGTCATGCAGGATCGCGTGACGGTGGAAGAACGTACCGCGACCGGCATCCTGGCCGACCAGGCGCAGCTTGTGGCCTTCGGCCAGCAGCGTTGCGTAGGCCAGGTTCTCGGCAAAGCCCCAGTCGCCGGCCTGTTGGCCGGCGGCCATCTTGACGCGATCGTCGTAGATCTTGGCCACACGTGCGTGCAGCTCCACGCCTTCCGGGATTGTGGTGATCAGCTTGGCCAGGCGGTCCAACTGTTCGCGCTTGACGCGGGTATCGACCGGATCGGCCGCGGTGCCGACCAGATACTTGGACCAGTCGATGGCGAATTCGTCCGGCTTGCGCGTGGCCAGTTCGGTGGTGTACTCGCCCGAATCGAGCTTGTTGCGGTAGCCGTCGACCAACGCCTTGGCTTCGTCGGCGCTCAGCACGCCATCGCTTTCCAGCTTGTTGGCGTACAGCTCGCGGGTGGTCTTGTGCTTGCGGATGGTCTGGTACATCACCGGCTGGGTCGCTGCCGGTTCGTCGGCCTCGTTATGGCCCCAACGGCGGTAGCAGACCAGGTCGATGACCACGTCCTTCTTGAACTGCTGGCGGAATTCATAGGCCAGCTTGGACACGAACATCACCGCGTCCGGGTCGTCGCCGTTCACATGGAACACCGGCGCGCCGATCATCTTGGCCACGTCGGTGCAGTACAGCGTGGAACGGGCGTCGTCGCGGGCGCTGGTGGTGAAGCCGATCTGGTTGTTGATGACGATGTGCACGGTGCCGCCAACGGCGAAACCGCGCGCCTGCGACATCTGGAACAGCTCCATCACCACGCCCTGGCCGGCGAATGCGGCATCGCCGTGGATCAGGATCGGCAGCACAGTCTTGCGCTCGGCATCGCCGAAGCGCTCCTGACGCGAACGCACGCTGCCGACCACGACCGGGTCGACGATTTCCAGATGCGAGGGATTGAACGCCAGCGCCAGATGCACCTGCTTGTCGGTGCCAACGGCGATGTCGGCCGAGAAGCCCATGTGGTACTTGACGTCGCCGGTGTGCGCGCGGTCGTCGTGAGCGTGCTCGAACTTGCCTTCGAACTCGTCGAACAGCTTGCGCGGGTTCTTGCCCAGCGTATTGACCAGTACGTTGAGGCGGCCGCGGTGGGCCATGCCGATCACGATGTCCTTGACCTGATCGTTGCCGGACTGGCGAATGATCTCGTCCATCATCGGGATCAGCGCATCGCCGCCTTCCAGCGAGAAGCGCTTCTGACCGACGTACTTGGTGTGCAGGTAGCGCTCCAGACCTTCGGCGGCGGTGAGCCGCTCCAGCGTGCGCTTGCGGCTGGCCGCGTCGCCGGCGATCTTGCCGCCGGCATCTTCCAGGCGCTTGTAGATCCACTGGCGCTGGTCGAATTCCTGGATGTGCATGAACTCCGCGCCGATGGTGCTGGCGTAGGTCGCCTTCAGACGGGCCAGCAGGTCCTTCAGCTTCATCCGCGGCTGACCACCGACACCGCCGGTGCTGAACTCGCTGTCCATATCGGCCTGCGAGAGGCTGTGGAACGGCAGGTCCAGATCTGGCGGATTGACCGGCGGGGTGAGGCCGAGCGGGTCGAGCTGCGCGCCGAGGTGACCACGCGCACGGTAGGCAGTGATCAGGCGGCCGACGTTGCGCTCGCGCTCGTCACTGGCACCCGCGCCGGTTCCGGCATTGGCTGCCTGCTTGGAGGCAGTGAGGATGTGGGCGATGGCGGCCGAGTGCGGCACATCCCCGGCATCGCGACCTTTGAAGTCGTCGAAATAGCTCTTCCACTTCGGATCGACACTGTCCGGGGCGACGAGGTACTGCTCGTACAGATCCTCGATATAGGCGGCGTTGCCGCCGGCGAGCTGCGATGACTGTGCGAACTGCTTTAGGAGATTATCCACGATGGTAAGTCGGGTCTGCTGTGAGGGATGATTGTGCGGAAGCGGCAGGGCAAGATGCCCTATCGGTCGGTATCAAATCTCGAAAAATTATACCCCCTTGCGCTAATGACAGGGCGTCTGCGAGCTGACCGGACGGGTAGGTCGACCGGCCTCGCACCTACGTGCGAAGGGCGCTGCGGCGTCAGATGCCGAGCGCGCGCGGTTCGCTCCAAAGCGCGCTGCGCTCCCATATCTGCGCGAATTCGCGCTCCAGCTGACGACTGCGCGCGGCGCCCGACAGCCAGGTTTCGCCATCGTCGAAGCGGTGGCCTGTTGGACGAAAGTAGTAGGCGTCATCGCCCACCACATAGGCCGACGCGTAGCTGCCATCGACCGGATCGCTGACCGCGCGGAAGCGAAACACGCTGGGCAGGCGCTGGGCCAGCCGCAACAGCGCGCTGCCACTGGCGTTGGCGCTTGCAGTGTCCTGCACCAGCACATGCACGCGTTTGTCATGCCGGGCGGTGGCGAAGCGACGCAGCGCATCGAGTGCCGCAGCGTTGTCGAACAGCGGCGGATCCAGTGCGCGCGTATAGATCAGCACCTGACGGCGCGCCGCGCACAGCAGGCCGGTGGTGGCGGCCAGGGCCGCGCTCAGATGCTCGACTGCCATCGGGCCGTCGAGGCGGCGGTGCAGGGCAGTGCCTGCTGCGCCCTGCGTATCGAAGGCGCGATCAGGACGAAATTCGGGGGAGGCTTCGGGCAGAAAACCGAGGCGTGCGAACACCGCTTCGGCATGTGCGTTGACGTGTGCGCTCAGGCTGGGCCAGCCGCGTTGGAGGGCGGTGTCGACTGCGGCGGCGAGCAATTGGTCGGCAATGCCACGGCGGCGCCAGTCGGGGAGCACGCCGAGCCGGTCGATGCGTCGGTCGGGTGTGAGCCGCACCGCGGCGATCAGCTGGCCGTCGTCGGTGCGCATGGCCAAGTGCAGGCTGAGGGGATCCAGTGCGTCCCATTCGGCATCGCTGGTGGTGCCAGCGGTGCCGGTGGTGCACGCCAGGCGCAGTACACGCAGCGCCGCGGCGTCGAGTGCCGGATCCAGCGAGACGGTCTGCGGCCTGGCGTGGTGGTTCATGCGCGCTTGGGCGACGCGTCGGTGTCGCCTGCGTCCGATGCCTCGTCGTCGTCGCTGTCGCCGTTCTGAGCGGCGTCTTCGCCTTGCCCGGCGTCACCGGCTTCGGCCGGGCCGTCCGCGGCGTCTGCGACCTGCTCGACGTCGGCCTCGGCGTCGATCTCCTCGTCCGCATCCTGCGTGTCGGTCTCGGCATCGTCGTGGTCGGCCGACAGGCTCAGCACGTGTGCCTGGTCGTCGTCGATGTCCTCGAAGTCGTCGTCGTTCTCCTCGTGGGCGCGCTGGTAATGGCCCTGCGCCAGCAGTTCCAGCACCACCTCGCGGCCGCGCACCGACAACTGGGCATACAGCGCGCCGTCAATTTCTTCGGCGGCGGCCAGGCGCGCGGCGTCCTTGGCCGACAATGCAAATTCCAGCCCGCTGCAGAACAGCGTGGCGCCACGCTTGGCACGCCGCCAGGCCAGTCGCGACCACGGATGGCGATGCAGCAACACGCCTTCTTCCAGCGCCTGCTCGACCGCCTCGCGCGGAATGGGTTCTGGTGCCGGTACCACGTCGCCGGAGGCGCGGTAAGTGGTCATGAAGCGACCGAACCAGTCGCCCAGCCGATCCGGGTCGTTCATGCGCAGCGCGTTGAGCGCTTCGACCACGCGGTTCATCGCAGTGACATCGATCTCGTACGGATCGGCCGGCACCTTGAGGTCTTCGTCGTGATAGCGCACGGCCTCGTCGGCGTCGGCGATCAAGGTGTCCAGATAGTCGCCGATCAGCTCGGCCGATGACGGCGCGCGGGTGCCGATGGAGAAGGTCAGGCAGGCGTCTTCGGCCACGCCGTGGTGCGGCACAAGCGGCGGCAGGTACAGCATGTCGCCCGGGCCAAGCACCCAGTTGTGGGTGGGCTTGAAGGCGCTGAGCAGCTTGAGCTCGACATCGTCGCGGAATGCCAGCGGCGCGGCCTTGCGGCCCTGTTGCGCACGCGCGTCGATCTGCCAGCGGCGGTGGCCCTGGCCCTGCAACAGAAACACGTCGTAATGGTCGACATGCGCGCCGACCGAGCCACCGGTGGCGGCGAAGCTGATCATGATGTCGTCGATACGCCAGCGCGGCAGGAAGCGGAACTGCTCCAGCAAGGCGCGCACATCGGCGTCCCACTTGTCCACGTCCTGCACCAGCAAGGTCCAGTCGTGGTCGGGCAGGCCGGGGAAGTCGGTTTCCTGGAACGGGCCGGTGCGCACATTCCAGTCGTCGGTGGCGCGGTCGTGGCTGATCAGTCGCGCCAGTACGCCGTCTTCGCAGGCCAGGCCGGCCAGATCTTCGGGCTGCAGCGGCGACTGGAAGTCCGGGAACGCGTTACGGATCAGCAGCGGGTGCTTGTGCCAGTAGTTGCGCAGGAAGCGCTCGACCGGCATGCCCAGCGGCTGGTCGCGGGTGGCATGGATCTCGAAAGGCAGCGGCGCGCCCTTTCTGGCGACGGTCTTTTTTGCGGCGGTCTTTTTCATGGTGTGACGGGTCCGACTGGGAAAAGCCGGCGCTGTGCGGCCGGCGAAGTGGCCTATTGTCGCCCAGCCCGCTGCGCGATGCCTTGCTGGCGTGTTGCATTAAGGTTTCAGTGCAGTCACGGCCACGCGAGGCATCGCCGGAACGTGCTGGTTGCTGGGGGTATCGGCGGTTTAGCGGGTGGAAATCTGGTTGTCGCTGCCGTAGTCGTTGACCACGGCAGTGCCGGACTGCTGGGTGATGCGGTTGCCGCGGCCGTGCAGCGTGGCTGCAGCGATCGCCTGCGCCTGTACCTGATTGTCGTCGCCAGGCACCCGCAGCGTGTGGATGCGTCCGGCCTTGAGTGTGGATTTGCGGCCGAATAGCTCGACGGTCTTGGCATCGCTGGCCAGGGTGACCTGGGCAGCCTCGCCAACGATGCGCACCGCTTCGGCGCGCTCGATCTGGACGATCGCATGCTCACCCAGCACCGCGATCGTGCCGCAATCGCCCTTGAAGGTCAGATTGGCGTTCTGTCCGGTCAGGTCGACGTTATGCCCGTCGCAGCTGACCGTGCCGCTGGTCGAGGTGACCATCAGCGTCGGTCGCCCGCCCGTGCTGGCGACCTGGGTGGCGCCGTCCATGCTCGGGACCGATGGCACGGAAGGCACCGATGGAACCGGTGCGATCAACGAGGTGGCCGGCGCTTGCGGCGCGGCAGCGGCAGACTCGGGAGCGGCCTGCTTTCCGCAGGCCACCAACGCGAGCAGGGACACATACAGCAGCGAGCGCAATGCCATGGCAATACTCCTGACAGCTGGATACAACGCAATGATGCGGGTCGCCGCAATGCGGCCAGATCGGGTGCGGCAGTCAGATCAGATGGCGCGCGCCAGTTGCTCGGCCAGGCCGGTATAGGCGCCCGGGGTCAACGCGCGCAGGCGCTGCTTGTCTTCTTCGGGCAACTGCAGGCTTTCCACAAATGCCTGCATCGAGGCGGCGGTGATGCCCTGGCCGCGGGTCAGTGCCTTCAATTGTTCGTACGGATTGGGCAGGCCGTGGCGACGCATCACCGTCTGCACGGCCTCGGCCAGCACTTCCCAGGCAGCGTCCAGATCGGCGTTCAAACGCTCCGGGTTGACGGTCAGCTTGCCCAGGCCCTTGGCCAGCGAATCCAGCGCGACCTGGGTATGACCGAACGCGGTGCCGAGTGCGCGCAGCACGGTGGAATCGGTGAGGTCGCGCTGCCAGCGGCTGATCGGCAGCTTGGCGGAAAAGTGCTCGAACAGTGCATTGGCAATACCGAAATTGCCTTCGGCATTTTCGAAGTCGATCGGGTTGACCTTGTGCGGCATCGTGGACGAGCCGACTTCGCCTTCCTTGAGTTTCTGCTTGAAGTAGCCCAGCGAGATGTAGCCCCAGATGTCGCGCGACAGATCGATCAGGATGGTGTTGACACGACGGCTGGCGTCGCCGATTTCGGCCACGTTGTCGTGCGGCTCGATCTGGGTGGTGTAGGGGTTGAACACCAGGCCCAGGCTTTCGACGAAGCGCTGCGCGAATGCGGCCCAATCCAGGTCCGGATACGACACCATGTGCGCGTTGTAGTTGCCGACCGCGCCATTGATCTTGCCGGTCAGTTCCACTGCGGCGATCTGCTTGCGCTGACGCTCCAGGCGCGCGACCACGTTGGCGATTTCCTTGCCCAGCGTGGTGGGCGAGGCGGTCTGGCCATGCGTGCGTGACAGCATCGGCTGGCCGGCCTGGGCATGGGCGAGGCTGCGCAGGCTGGCGGCGATGCCATCCAGCGTCGGCAGCAGCACCTCGCGGCGCGCCTGGTCCAGCATCAGGCCGTAGCTGAGGTTGTTGATGTCCTCGCTGGTGCAGGCGAAATGCACGAATTCCAGCGCCGGGCCCAGCTCGGCGTCATCCTTGAGCTGTTCCTTGATGAAGTACTCCACCGCCTTGACGTCGTGGTTGGTGGTGCGCTCGATCTGCTTGACGCGTGCGGCGTGGGTCACGCTGAAGTCGTCGGCCAGGCGGCGCAGGGTCTGCGTGGCGGCGGCCGAGAACGGCGCCAGCTCGGCAATGCCCGGCTCGGCGGCCAGTGTCAGCAGCCATTCGATCTCGACCTTGACCCGCGCCTTGATCAGGCCGTATTCGGAAAAGATCGGGCGCAGCGCATCCACCTTGGAGGCGTAACGGCCGTCGAGCGGGGACAGGGCGAGCAGGGCGGAATCCGACATGGGCAGGGCACTGGGAGGCTGGCGGGGGTGGGTATTCTACGCCGCCCCGGCACTCGCTTCGCCGATCGGGCGGACGGTGATCGCCTGGATCCGGTGCCCGTCCATGCGCCGCACGGTCAGCGCGTGGCCGTCCAGCTGCAGGGTTTCGCCTTCTTCGGGCAGCCGCTGCAGCCTGTGCACGATCAGCCCGCCGACCGAATTGACGTGGTCCGGCGCGCTCAGATCCCGGCCGAGCAGGCGTTCCAGGCGGAAGATCGAGGTGCTGCCGGCCACCAGCAGTGAGCCGTCCTGGCTGCGGATCGGCGCATCGCGCACCACGTGGCGATGCTCGTCCTCGATCTCGCCGACCATCACTTCCAGCAGGTCTTCCAGGGTAAAGAAGCCCAGGATGCGGCCCTGGTCCTCCAAGCACAGCGCCAGATGGGTGGCGCCGGTGCGGAACTGTTCCAGCGCACTGGGGATCGGGGTTTCCAGGGTCAGCAGGGTGGCCGGGCGCAGCAGCGGGCGCAGATCGTCCAGTTCCTGGCCGCGCGCCATCGCCACCAGCAGGTCCTTGGTATGCAGGATGCCCAAGACCTGCTCGCCCTCGGCATCGAACCACGGGTAGCGGCTGTAGCGCGACTCGCTGAACTCGGCCAGCACCGATTCCAGCGTCATGCCTTCGCGCAGGCTGCGCAGGTGCTCGCGCGGGCGCATCAGATCGCCGGCGACCAGGTCGGGCAGTTCCAGCGCATGACTCATCAAGGCCAGTCCGTGATCGGGCGTGGCCGCGTTGGGATCCTGGCGGCCAACGATCAACATCAGTTCTTCGCGCGAATAGCGATGCGATTGGTGCTCCACCTCGCCCCAGCCAAGTACGCGCAGCAGGCGGTTGGCGCTGGTATTGAGGACCCAGATCGCCGGATACATGGCCCAGTAAAAGACGTAGAGCGGCGCGGCGGTCCACAGCGATATCAGCTCCGGACGGCGAATGGCCATGGTCTTGGGCGCCAGTTCGCCCAGCACGATGTGCAGAAACGAAATCAGGCTGAAGGCAATGGCCAATGCGGTGAATTGCGCCGCTTCCGGCGACAGGCCGAGCAGGTCGAACAGCGGCTGCAGCAGATGCGCAAACGCAGGTTCGCCGACCCAGCCCAAGCCGAGCGAGGCCAAGGTAATACCGAGTTGGCAGGCCGACAGATACGCATCCAGATGCGCATGCACCCCCAACAGCAAACGCCCGCGCCAACCGTTGTTCTGCGCCAGACCCACCGCCTGCGTGTGACGCAGTTTGACCAGCGCGAATTCGGCGGCGACGAAGAAGCCATTCAACAGCACCAGCAACAATGCCACCAACAGCAGCAGCACATTACCGAGCATGGCGTACGCCTGCGTGCTGTGCATCGGCGATAGGTCTATGCGCTATCTGCTGCGCGTAAGCGATGCTGCGGTGCGCAGAAGAGAAAGACGCAGGTGCTGCGTTTCTACAGTCAGGGTCGTCGCCCATGGCGGCGTGGTACCTCGTATTGATCGATGGGCAGTCTAGCCCACGGCTTGCGACGACATCGCCGCAACGCTGCGAGCGAGTATCGTAGGCAGCCTCGCCAGCCCGGGTACGCCCGCTGCCAGCCTTCCTTGACCACAAATCCAACGATGTGCGGAGAGTGCAGATGAGCGAACGTTTCAGGACCGAACACGACAGCATGGGTGAATTGCAGGTACCCGCCGATGCATTGTGGGGCGCGCAGACCCAGCGTGCCGTGCAGAATTTTCCGGTGTCGGGTCAGCCGATGCCACGTGGCTTCATTCGCGCGCTGGGCCTGATCAAGGCCGCTGCAGCCGGCGTCAATGCCGAGCTGGGATTGCTGCCCAAGTCTATCGCCAAGACGGTGCAGGACGCCGCCTTGCAGGTGGCCGAGGGCACGTATGACGCGCAATTTCCGATCGATGTCTATCAGACCGGCTCGGGTACCTCGTCCAACATGAATGCCAACGAGGTGATCGCTACGCTGGCCACGCGTGCCGGCAAGGACGCGGTGCATCCCAACGATCACGTCAATCTGGGGCAGAGTTCCAACGACGTGATCCCGACCGCGATTCGCGTGTCCGCGTTGCTTGCGGTGCAGGAGCATTTGCAGCCCGCGCTCAAGCATCTGCGCAAGACCATCGACAAACGCGCCAAGGGGCTGAGCAAGGTGGTCAAGACCGGGCGCACGCATCTGATGGATGCGATGCCGCTGACCTTCGGCCAGGAATTTGGCGCATGGTCGGCGCAGTTGAGTTCGGCGCAGGATCGCATCGACGACGCGCTCAAGCGTTTGCGGCGTCTGCCGCTGGGCGGCACCGCGATCGGCACCGGCATCAATGCCGATCCGCGTTTCGGCGGCAAGGTGGCCAAGGCCTTGTCGAGCCTGAGCAAATTCAAGTTCGAGAGTGCCGACAACAAGTTCGAAGGCCTGGCTGCGCAGGACGATGCGGTGGAACTGTCCGGTCAGCTCAATGCGCTGGCGGTGGCCTTGATCAAGATCGCCAATGATTTGCGCTGGATGAATGCCGGCCCGTTGGCGGGGCTGGGCGAGATCGAATTGCCGGCGCTGCAGCCGGGTAGCTCGATCATGCCGGGCAAGGTCAACCCGGTGATTCCCGAAGCCACCGTGATGGCATGCGCGCAGGTCATCGGCCACCACACCGCGATTACCGTGGCCGGGCAGACTGGCAACTTCCAGTTGAATGTGACCCTGCCGCTGATCGCCTACAACCTGCTGGATTCGATCACCCTGCTGGGCAATGTGTCGCGTCTGCTGGCCGATACCGCAATCGCCGGACTGAAGGTGCGTCAGGAACGCGTGCGCGAGGCGCTGGATCGCAATCCGATCCTGGTCACTGCGCTCAACCCGATCATCGGCTACGAGAAGGCCGCCGCGATCGCCAAGCGCGCCTACAAGGAACAGCGCCCGGTGCTGGACGTGGCCCTGGAAGACAGCGGGCTCAGCGAAGCGGATCTGCGGCGTTTGCTGGATCCGGCCGCGCTGACGCTTGGCGGCATCCAGGCCGGCAGCAGTGGAAGCGGTGGCTGATCACTGCTGTGTGTATGTAGGAGCGCACTTGTGCGCGATAGGGCGTTATCGATAAGGCCCCGTCGCGCACAAGTGCGCTCCTACCAAGGTTCGCGCGAATCTGCGCTTTGTGCGCAGCTTCGCTCGTTGGTCAGTGCCGCTCGGCCTGCACGTTGCCGAAGCTCTCGCGATACGGCTGCAGCGACGGGATCTCATTGAGTAATTCGCCGCTGAGCTTCTGTATTTCCGGGGTGACCGTCAGCTTGATCGACTTGTATTCCGGATCCGCGCCGGCGTCGTTGACGGCCTGCTGACGCAGCATCTGCAGATGCCCGAACAACAGCTGCAACTTGGCGCGCGTCGGCTCTTTCTGCGGTAGCGCGATATCGTCGATCTTCAGCGTGCCGTCCGGGGTGATTTCCGCATTGGCAGCCGGTGGGCGGCGGATCATCACCGATTGGGTGGTGATCGCAACACGCGGCTTGCCGCGTTCGGCGCGCCGGGACGACTGATCGCCGCAGGCGGCGAGAGTGCACAGCAGCAGCGCCATGCAGAGCATCACGAACTTGTTCATGGGGTCGATGGGTTGAGGGGAGCGCACTAGTGTAATCCCGCCCCGGTCAGGCGATCCGGGCCGGGGCTACATGGCATGGCTGACAAAATGTCGCAGGCCAAGGTGGCGCTCAACTCGCGTGCAGGAATCGGCATGGGTATGCGCTCCATCCGATTCGGGAAGCCGCTGCGTCTGCCAACGCTTGCGCAGCGGCTGTCACTGCCGCACTTACTTGCGGCAGTCTTACTTGCGGCAATCGTCGACGTCGTGTTGCGTCAGGGTGGAGTAGGGCGCAAACGCCGGCACCAGTTGCGCAGCGGCGTCCTGCGCGGCGCGCAGTTTGGCCAGCTGATCGCAGATCTGCATGGCGTTGTGCTTGAAGGTGTCCGCCTGTGCTTCGATCTTGTCGCCGATCTGCTCGGTATTGCCGCTGAGCACGCCCTTGAGCGCTTCGCCCGCCGCATGCGCGCCAAACGCTGCACCTTGGGTGCCGATGTCGATGCCTTTTTCGGCCACGCCCTGGATCTGCGCGTAGAAGCTGCGCATCGCCTGCTGCTGCGCATCGTTCAAGGTGACCGGCTTGCCATCGATGCTGAGCGCGCCATCCACACCAATGGTGGCTGCAGGCAGGCCGTCACGCTTGAGCGTCACGCTCTTGCCGTTGAAGGTCACGCCACTGCCGCTGGCCTGGCCCGATACATTGACCGTGGGCTCGGACTTGCCACAACCGACCAACAGCGCGCTCGCCAATACAGCAGAAATCAACAGTTTCATCAGCAGTTCCCCTCACATCGTCAATGAGTGATCAGTTGTCGGTTGGCACGCGCGTGCTGCCGGTGACATCGCTGACGTCGATATCGCCGCTACCCTTGCGCGCCACGCTGACATTGCCGCGCACCTTGCGCACGCTCAGTGCGCCGGAGTTGACCGCGTCCACGCCCACATCGCCTTGCACATCGTCGATGTCGACATCGCCGGAGCCGATCGTGCCGAGCTTGACGTTGCCGGCAACGCCACGCAGTTTGACGTCGCCCGAGCCGACCTTGCCGACCTCTGCTGCGCCACGCACGTGCGTGGCCTTGAGATCGCCCGAGCCCACTGCCAAGACACGCAACGCGCCCATGTCTTCCAGCTCGATGTCGCCGGAGCCGACCTTGGCGGTGACGCGGCCCTTGGTGCGACGAATCGCCATGTCGCCAGACCCGACGTCGGCACTGACCGCTGCCGCACCGGAGATCTCCGCATCGCCGGAACCCACGTCGAACTGCACCAGCAGCGTGTCGGGCACGCTGCCGCGCAGATCCAGGTACGCGTAGCTGTCGCCGACGGAGATGCGCATGCTGCGGGCGTCGTCCAGCGTCACCACCAACTTGTCGCCGACGCGCTTCTGGGTGACGGTCAGGCCGTTCAGCAGATCGGCGCGTGCAGCACAGGCCCGGCCGCTCAGACGCCCGCTACTGCCCGGCGAGGCATCCAGATGCAGGTCGTTGGAGGCGACCTCGAACAACACCGACTTCACTCCGCTCAGTTTCAGCTCCAGGTTGCGCGGCTCGGAGAATTTGCATTGCTCCTGGGCAAACGCAGCGCCGGGCAACGCGAACAAGATGGCCAGACTCAGATGCAGGTGCGAACGCATGGGGTGTCCTTTACTCAGGCTTCGGAGCGCCGACGGCGCAGATAGATGGAGGCGGCGATCAGTACCACGCCGATGGCGGCGCCGATCCAGATGTCGGGGTTGCCGTAGACCAGCCTGCTATCTGTGTGCTGCAGCACCCACTGCACCAGATCGCTGGGGTTCTGCATCGCGCTGCTATCCAGGTTGCCGCTGACTGCAAGCGGCGACCAGGTGCCGGGCAGGGCACTGAGCAGGCCGCGGTAGCCGACGATGTACCAGATCCAGCCGATCGGCAGCGATACGCCCGGCATTGCCGAGAGGATGCTCAGCATCACGCAGGCCAGCAGCGGAAACAGCACTGCCCACAGGAACGGCTTGCTGGTGGCCCAGGCCGAGCAGAACATCAGCCAGCCCACGGTCGGCAGCGACCACAGCAAGCTCATCGGCACGGTCTGCAGCATCAGCCACAACAACGAGAACGGATGCGAGTGGGTGGCCAAGCCCCATGGATTGGGCACACCGGCGATCAACGCGCCGCCGATGGCGATCAACCACAGCGCCAGGCCGACCAGTACGCCGATCGCGATGGCGATCAGCGGCGCCAGCAACAGCGCCCAGGCGGCTTTGGACAATACCGTCTGCACGTCGGACACCGGCAGCGATTTCCAGAACAGCACGCTGCGGTCGCGGCGGTCGTCGTACAGGCTGCCCAGTGCATAGAAGAACACCACGAACGCCAGCACCACCGAGGCGATGCCGATGCCGCCCAGCAGCAGGCCGTCGCCGACCTGGCCGAGCGTGCGGGTGTACTCGGCCATGTCCGACATTGTCATGCTGTCGCCGATCATGTTGCGGCGGGCACTGATCGCCCCGATCACCGCGCCCAGCAGTGCGAAGAACACCGCGATGCCGCCAGTGATGATCTGCGCCCAGACGAAGCCGCCACGGTGTTCCCAGTATTCCCGTTTCAGCAGCCAGCCGAAGGTGCGGGCGGGAGAAGCTTGGTGGGTGAGTGCATTCATGCGTAGGTCCCCTTCATGACCGCAACGAACAGGTCGGCAAGGCCGGGATTGCGGGTTTCGCCAAAGCGGGCGAGCTGCTCTTTCGGCACGCCATCGAACAGCATCACGGTCTTGCCGAATGGCAGGCTGCGCTCGTCGATCGGCTTGATGGCTCTGGCAGCCTCGAGATGCTCGGCATTGACCAGCACTTCGGTGTAGCGCTCGGCCACGTTTTCCATGTCGGCGGTCAGCACGATGCGGCCGTCGCGGATGAACATCACATCGGTGAGGATGTGTTCGATCTCTTCCACCTGGTGGGTGGTGACGATGATGGTTTTTTGCTCATCGAAATAGTCTTCCAGCAGGCGCTGGTAGAACTGCTTGCGATACAGGATGTCCAGGCCCAGGGTGGGCTCGTCCAGCACCAGGATGCGCGCGTCGATGGCCATCACCAGCGCCAGATGCAGCTGCACGATCATGCCCTTGGACAATTCGCGCACCCGCGATTTGCGGTTGAGCTGCGTATTGGCCAAAAAGCGCTCGCACTTGGCGCGATCGAAGCGCGGATGCACGCCGGCAACGAAATCGATCGCCTCGCCAACCCGCAGCCAGCGCGGCAGCACCGCCACGTCGGCGATGAAGCAGACCTCGTTCATCAGTGCGTTGCGCTGGGTACGCGGATCCATGCCGAGCACGCTCAACTCGCCGTCGAAATCGGTCAGTCCCAGCACTGCCTTGAGCGCGGTGGTCTTGCCTGCGCCGTTGGGGCCGATCAATCCAACGATGCGCCCGGTGGCAATGGTGAAACTGGTGTTGTCCAGCGCGAGCCGATGCTTGTAGGCCTTGCGCAGGCCACGTGCGTCGACCACATGGTCGGAGGAGACGGCGGTCATGGTGTTTTTCCCTGTGGCAACAGATCGTCGATGGACAGTCCCAGGCGCTGGATGCGTTCCAGCACTGCGGGCCATTCTTCATTCAAGAAACGCTCGCGCTCGCTGCCGCGCAATTTCTGTGCGGCTTCCGGAGTCATGAACATGCCCAGGCCGCGGCGTTTTTCCACCAGGTTCTCGTCGGCCAACTCCTGGTAGGCGCGCGAGACGGTGATGGGATTGAGTTGGTAGTCCGCCGCCACCTGGCGCACCGAGGGCAGGGCGTCGCCAGGCTTGAGGATTCCATCGAGCATCATGGCAATGACCCGTTCCTTGAGTTGGCGGTAGATGGGAGCGCCGTCGCTCCATTGGATGTCGTTCATGATCAGCTCCGTGGGCGCAGAACCTGCGCGAAGGAGAAATAGGGCATCGACAGCGAAGCGCGCAGATGCCGGCTGGGCCGGGTGCGCTCCTCGGGGGGAGTTGTCGCGTTTTCCGTAACCGCCTCCGACACGCCATAATCGGCGCCGGACTCCGTAACCAGACTGGAAGCGGCTCCCAGGCAACCAATGGCGAACAGGGTGCTGCCGAGCAGCAGCAATGGAGCTGGTCGCGTGAAGCGTGTGCTGTTCATGCTTTCCCCTGCGTTGGATGACTGGTGTTGTATCTAACTATAACACCGACACGCAGGCAGTCAACTGTCTGTCATACCCAACTGATGGCACCCCCCGCATCTGCGAGGGGCCGGAACCTATTCAAGGGGATCGCGCATGTTGCTCAATCGTTTGCTGATCGTTGTATTTGCTGGCTTTTTTTCCGCCTCGGCGCTGGCCGCCGGTGCGCCGGTGCTGGATCTGGACTATCGGCCGCTGGCCGGCAAGGCGCCAATCAACCTGAACCGTACGTACGGCGGCAAGGTGGTGATGGTGGTCAACACCGCCAGCAAATGCGGCTACACCCCGCAGTACGAAGGACTGGAAGCGCTGAACAAGCGCTTCGGTAGCCGCGGTTTTTCGGTGCTGGGCTTTCCGTCCAACGATTTCCAGGGGCAGGAACCGGGATCTGAGAAGCAGATCCAGGAATTCTGCACGCTGACCTATGGCGTCAAGTTCCCGATGTTTGAGAAGGTGCATGTTCTGGGCAAGGATGCGACGCCGCTGTATCAGCGCTTGACGCAAGCCACCGGCGTTGCGCCGGGTTGGAACTTCCACAAGTATTTGATTAGTCGCGATGGACGCGTGGTGGCGCAGTTCCCCAGCAAGATCAAACCGGACGATCCGAACGTGCTGGCGGCAATCGAACGCGAGCTCAAGGCACCGTCGCGCTGAGCGCGGCTCTCGCAACGCCGCGCGCACATGCGACAATGCGCATTCAGCGCCGGCGTCGGCGTGTCTTTTCACTTTCGGGAAGTGCATCGAATGAAGATGGGAAAGCGCGGCGCGGCGGCGTCGCTACTGATGGTGGCAATGTCGGCATCGATGCCGGCGATGTCGCAGCAACCGGCCGCAGCGGCCACCAAGGAGAAGCCAGTTGTGAATGCATCGTCTGAGAAGAGCACCCGCGACAACGTCAGCTACGCCATCGGTATGGATGTGGCGCGCTCGTTCGAGCCGATTGCCCAGGACATCGATGTGAGCGCACTGCAACGCGCCATCGAAAATGCATTCAAGGGCGGCAAGCCGTTGTTGTCCGATGAGCAGACCCAGGCCACCGATAC
Source organism: Xanthomonas sp. NCPPB 2933 (assembly GCF_056725225.1). Lineage (NCBI taxonomy): Bacteria > Pseudomonadati > Pseudomonadota > Gammaproteobacteria > Lysobacterales > Lysobacteraceae > Xanthomonas > Xanthomonas sp. NCPPB 2933. The sequence goes on along the minus strand of NZ_CM161518.1, from coordinate 3,517,224 downwards.
CGCCCTGCGCACTGCGCTGGCAGCGCGTAACGGCCAGCAGGTTCCGGGCATGGCGCCGGGTAGCGCGCCTGCAGCGCCGTCCAAGGAAAACGTCGGCCTGATGCTGGGCGATCGCGCGGTCGGCCCGTCGTTGGCCGGCATCAAGGACGAGATCGATCTGAGCATCCTGATGGAAGCCGTGCGTACCGTGTTCGCCAAGGGCACCACGCGTCTGACCCAGCAGGAAGCCGCAGCGACGATGCAGGCCTTCGCCTCTGCCAAGCAGGGCGCTGCCGGTGCCAAGAATCGCGAAGAAGGCAATGCGTTCCTCGCCAAGAACAAGACCGAAAAAGGCGTGATCACCACGGCCTCGGGCTTGCAGTACACGGTGTTGCGCCAGGGTAGCGGCGAGCGTCCGATGCCCACCAATACGGTGCGCGTGAACTACGAAGGCAAGCTGCTCAACGGGCAGGTGTTCGACAGCTCTTACCAGCGCGGCCAGCCGGCCGAGTTCGGTCTGAATCAAGTCATTGCAGGTTGGACCGAGGGCGTCGCACTGATGCCGGTCGGTTCGAAATATCGTTTCTGGATTCCATCCAACTTGGCCTATGGCCCGAACGGCACGCAGGGGGGGCCGATCGGACCAGACGCAACGTTGACGTTCGATGTCGAACTGATGGGTATCCTTCCCTGATCCCCCACAGGAGTATCCCCCCCCATGCGAGTTGCGATCTTTGGTACCGGCTATGTTGGTCTAGTCACCGGTACCTGTCTGGCCGAAGTAGGTCATCACGTTATCTGCGTGGATATCGACCAGGCGAAAGTTGATGGTCTCAATCGAGGGGTGATCCCCATCTATGAACCAGGCCTGGAGCCGATGGTGAAAGCCAACCATGCCTCGGGCCGGTTGCGCTTCACCAGCGACGCTGCCGAGGCGATTGCGCACGGCGAAATCACCTTCATCGCCGTGGGCACGCCGCCGGATGAAGATGGCAGTGCCGACCTGCAGTACGTGCTGGCAGTTGCGCGTACCGTCGGTCGTCATATCGATGGCCCGTCGGTGGTCGTCAACAAGTCCACGGTGCCGGTCGGTACCGCCGACAAGGTGCGCGTGGCGATCCAGGAAGAACTGGATGCACGCGGCGTGGAGCATGAGTTCGACGTCGTCTCTAATCCGGAATTCCTGAAGGAAGGCGACGCCGTTGCCGACTGCATGCGTCCGGATCGCATCGTGATCGGTGCCACCAAGCCGGCAGCGATTGCACGCATGCGCCGTCTGTATGCACCGTTCAATCGCAACCGCGATCGCATCGTCGAGATGGACGTGCGTTCGGCCGAGCTGACCAAGTACGCGGCCAACGCGATGCTGGCGACCAAGATCAGTTTCATGAACGAGATCGCCAACATTGCCGAGCGTGTCGGTGCGGACGTCGAGCACGTGCGTAACGGTATCGGTTCGGATCCGCGCATCGGCTGGCACTTCATCTATCCCGGTGCCGGTTATGGCGGCTCGTGCTTCCCCAAGGACGTGCAGGCACTGGCCAAGACCGCCGAGCAGTACGGCATGCAGCCGACCCTGCTCAATGCGGTGGAGAGCGTCAACAACGCGCAGAAGGGTCATTTGTTCGAATTGGTGCAGCGTCACTACGGCGGCGAAGCTGGCGGCAGTCTTGCCGGCAAGACCTTCGCGGTGTGGGGCCTGGCGTTCAAGCCCAATACCGACGACATGCGTGCGGCCTCCAGCCGCCGCTTGCTGGCGCAGTTGTGGGAAGCCGGCGCCACCGTGCGTGCCTACGATCCGGAAGCCACCCACGAAGCCAAGCGCATCTTCGGTGAGCGCGACGATCTGACCTTCTGCGACGAAGCCTTCGCGGCCCTGGAAGGCGCCGATGCGCTGGTGGTGGTCACCGAGTGGAAGCAGTTCCGCAGCCCGGATTTCGGCAAGATCAAGCAGGCCTTGAAGGACGACGTCGTATTTGACGGTCGCAACCTTTACGACCCGCAGGAAATCGAAGCTGCCGGCCTGGCTTACTACGCCATCGGACGAGGCCGTTCGTTGCATGCATGAGCAACTCTCGCCGCGCGACCAGGAACTGGACGCGCGGTTGGTTGAACTGGAAACGCGGCTCTCCTTTCAGGAGCACGCGCTCAATGAACTGAGTGAAGCACTTGCGGACGCCCGTTTGACGGGCGCCCGCAATGCCGAGCTGATCCGCCACCTGCTCGAGGATCTGGGCAAGGTGCGCTCCACGTTGTTTGCCGATGCAGCGGACGAACCGCCGCCTCCGCACTATTGATTGCAGATTGCCACCGCCATGAGCGATACCTTACGTGACCAGTTGCTTGGGTTGGGCTTCAAGTCCGCCCCCAAGCCCGAACGCAAACCCGACGCACGGCCTGCCGCGCGTCACCATGGCAACGGTGGCAGGCCCGCGCCCGGCGGCAACACGCCGGGCGGCCAGGGCAGGGGACCGCAGCGGCCGCACGCCGCTGCGGCGACCGATGGCAAGCATGAGCGCACAAGCAACGGCAGGCCTGATCGTCGCAACGATGGCAAGCCAGCAGCCTCGCCACGTCCGCAGCATGCCAATGCAGAGCGTCGCGGCCCTAAACCGGCACGCACGCGCGAAGACATCGATCTGGCCAAGGCCTATGCAATCCGTGCGCAGCGCGAGAAGGACGAACGGATCGAAGCCGAGCGACTGAAGCAGGAAGAAGCTCGCCTGCGTCGCGAAGCCAAGGCCAAGCTCGAAGAATTGCTCAAGGACAAGGGCCTGAATCATGCCGATGCCGATATCGCCCGGCATTTTCCGTATGGCGGCAAGATCAAGCGCATCTACGTGACCGCCGATCAGCTCAAGGCGCTCAACGCCGGCGAGCTGGGTGTGTTGCAGCTCAACGGGCGTTATCTGCTGGTCACCGCCGAGTTGCTGGCCGAAGCCGAAGCGGTGTTCGCACCTTCGGTCGCATTGAAGGTGGATCCGAATGCACCGGCAAGCGACGACCCGTATGCGGACCCCCAGTATCAGGTGCCCGACGACCTGGTCTGGTAACGCTGCACGACATGGTTTTGTTGTTACATGGGCACCTGATGGGTGCCCATCTGTTTTGGCGCATGCCTTGGCGTTGCGCAGCTGGATCCCTGCTTGCCCGCATGCGTGTTGAGCAGTGCAGCAAACACGCGGCTGGCGATACACAGGCCGGTCACGGCACGCGCGGCACCATGCGCGGCGTTGTTGGTCGACGTATGCGGGCACGGTGTCCGTGGCGTTGCAGCTCACTTCCTGCCGATGGTGTCGCGTATGTCCATGTCTTCGAATTCCCTGCCATCGTGTGCCGATGCCTCAATGCGCTCAGCAGTGCGCCGTGTTCCGTGCATGCATGGGCGTCGCAACGCTGTGTCGGTTGGATTATTGGGGCTTGTGCTGTGCGCGCTTAGTCAGCAGGCGGCCGCGCAGGCGGCCGAGGCGCCGGCATTCGATCGCCCCGGGATTCCGTTCGCTGCCGAAACGCTGCAGCCGGGTGCGTTTGCCTGGGAACAGGGCTTGCCAGATGCGAGCACCGACCGCGCCGATGGGCAGCGGATTACGCAGTACACCGCCGATACGTTGCTGCGTCTGGGCTTGTTGCAGAACGTGGAGCTGCAGCTGGGCAGCGACAGTTACAACTGGCAGCACGGCGGTGGCGCGCGCGTGCATGGCGGTGGCGACAGCCATATCGGCTTGAAGGTCGCACTGCCGTCGCGTTCGGACAGCTTTCATTGGGCCGCGCTCGGCAGCTACAGCGTGCCGACCGGCAGTCCTGATTTCAGCGATGGCTACGCGCGCGAGCTGGGCGTGACCGCGTCGTGGGATCTGGCGCAGGAGCGCGCGCTGGCGCTGTACGTCAACTATGCGCGCGTCAAGGACGGGCACACCTGGACCTTCTCGCCCAACTACACGTTCTTTTCCGGCGAGCGTTTCAGCAGCTATGTGGAAGCGGGCTTCGACACCGGCAGCGAGCATTCGCGCGTGGCTGGTGCCGGCGGCGCCTGGCAGCTGCCGCATGCGATGCAGTTGGATGTGTCGGTGCTGCGTGGGCTGACTTCGGAGAGCCCGGATTGGCAGGGCGGGATCGGCTTGTCGATCGCGTTTCAGTGATGGCAGTTGGTGTGGCGACGGCCAGGCCGTGCCCGCCGAATTGCCGCGAAAGCCAGGTACAGGGCTTGCAGCTCAGGTAGCACGACATTCGCCAGTCCAGCCAGCACGCACTGAATATGCTGCACTGCCGCATGCATTGATTGGCCGGAAAAGGCCTAATTGGATCGATCCAATCGACGCCAGATACATGCGCATTTCTTCCACTGCAAAGCCGGCTACATGACGCGTGCCAAGCCAATGCCGGCCGCCCCGGATGACGACGATGCGCGCCGTATTCGACGCGGTGCAGTGACGTTGCGCGATATCGCCAATGCCATCGGCGTATCGCGCGCGACCGTGTCTTTGGTGTTGCGCGGCAGCCCGCTGGTGCATGCGACCACGCGCGCACGCGTGGAGGCCGAGCTGGATCGGCAGAACTACGTCTACAACCGTGCCGCGGCCAATCTGCGCTGCCGCACCTCGTCCAGCATCGCGCTGGTCATCAACGATCTGTCCAATCCATTCTTCGCCGAGTTCGCTGCAGGTGTGGATGAGGCCTTGGGTGCGGCCGGCTACGTCACCTTGCTCGGCAGCACCGGCGAATCCACGCAGCGCCAGCAGGCGGTGCTGACCTCGCTGATGGAGCACACGCCTGCCGGCATCATCCTGTCGCCGGCCGAAGGCAGCCAGGCCCAGGCACTGAATCAGGTGCTGGGGCGCCAGCACAACGTGGTGTTGTTCAACCGCGAAGTGGAGGGCGCGCAGTGGGATCTGCTGGCGCTGGATAACGAACAGGGTGCGTTTCTGGCCTGCGAGCATCTGATCGCGCAGGGCCATCGGCGCATCGTGTTTTTCGGTGGCCATGCCGAATCCAGTTCCTGCCGCCAGCGCCGCGCTGGCTACACCCGCTCGATGACGAATGCTGGCTTTACCGTGCACTACGTCGAATCCGCACCGAATCGTCAGGACGCCGCGCTGTGCGGCGCGCGCATGCTCGATGGCGCCGACCACGCTGCAACCGCTGCGGTTTGCTACAACGACAGCGTTGCGCTGGGCTTGATGGCCGCGCTGGCGATGCACGGCATCGTGCCGGGCCGCGATTTTGCAGTGACCGGCTTCGACGACATCGCCGAAGCCGCCTTGTTTACACCGGCATTGACTACGTTGGCCGCAGATCCGCGTGCGCGCGGCAGGCAAGCCGCGCAGCTGGTGCTGCAGCGTATTGGCAGCCCGGAGCGCGCATCGCAGCGCTTGACGGCCGCAGTCGCATTGAACATCCGCGCGAGCAGCGCCTGCTCGCCATCCGTGCTGACGCATCATCCCCCAGGCGATTCCGATTTCCCCGCTCATTCCCCCACCAAGGCCTCAGGCCGCTGACCAGGCAATTCCTATGGTTTCCCTTTCCACGCAATCCACTGTGCCAAGCGGCAACAAGGCGCCGGTCAACAACGGCGTTGCGTTGTCGGTCGTCACCACGATCTTTTTCATGTGGGGCTTTCTCACCTGCCTCAACGACATTCTGATTCCGCATCTGAAGGCCGTTTTCGAACTCAACTTCGCGCAGGCGATGCTGGTGCAGTTCACCTTCTTCGGTGCGTATTTCCTGATGTCGCTGCCGGCCGGTTGGCTGGTGGCCAGGCTTGGCTACAAACAAGGCATCGTTGCCGGTCTGGCGGTTGCTGCGGTCGGTGCATTGGGCTTCTGGCCTGCGGCAGAATTACGCGTCTATGGCGCATTTCTCGGCGCGCTGTTCGTGCTTGCCACCGGCATCACCATCCTGCAGGTGGCGGCGAATCCGTATGTCGCGTTGCTGGGTCCGGAGCGCAGTGCGTCCAGCCGTTTGACTCTGGCACAGGCGCTCAATTCGTTGGGCACCGCGATCGCGCCGCTGTTCGGTGGCTGGTTGATCCTGTCCAACACCGTGATGAGCGGCGACCAGCTCAAGGTGCTGCCAGAGGCCGAGCAACTGGCCTATCGCGTGCAGGAAGCGCAGGCCGTGCAGGGGCCGTACATTGGCCTTGGCATCGTGCTGTTCTTGCTGGCGATCTTCGTGTTTCTGTTCCGTCTGCCGGCACTGACCGATGCCGGCGCGCAGAAGGACGAGAGCAAGCATTCGCTGTTGGATGCCTTGCGTCATCCGCATGTGCGCTTCGGAGTGCTGGCGATCTTTTTTTACGTCGGCGCGGAAGTGGCGATCGGTAGCTTGATGGTCAACTACTTCTCGTTGCCGCAGATCGGTGGTTTCACCGAGCGTGAGGCAACCAACTACGTGTCGGCGTACTGGACGCTGGCGATGATCGGCCGCTTCATCGGTTCGGCCTTGCTGGCCAAGCTGTCGCCGCGTGTGTTGTTGTCGGTGTTCGCTGCAATCAATGCACTGCTGCTGGGCCTGACCATGGCCAGCGGCGGCATGCTGGCGGTGTATGCATTGGTGGCGATCGGCTTGTTCAACTCGATCATGTTCCCGACCATCTTTACGCTGGGCATCGAGCGCCTTGGTCCATTGACCGGCCGCGCATCGAGCCTGTTGATCATGGCGATTGTCGGCGGCGCCATCGTGCCGTATCTGCAAGGTTTGCTGGCCGACAGCATCGGTCTGCACGAATCGTTCGTTCTGCCGCTGCTGTGCTACCTGTACATCGTGTTCTACGGCATCTGGGGCTCGCGTCTGCGTGGTGCACTGGCGGAGGCGCGCGCATGAGTGCTGTCAAGAATCGGGTGGTCTGTTTCGGCGAGGCCTTGATCGACATGCTGGCGCTGCCGCCGGCCGGCCCCGACGAGGCGCTCACATTCGCGCAATACGCCGGCGGTGCGCCGGCCAACGTCGCCATTGCGGTGGCGCGGCTGGGCGGTGCGGCGCATTTTGTCGGCATGCTAGGGCGCGATATGTTCGGCGATTTTCTGCTGCAGAGTCTGCAGCAGGCCGGCGTCGCCACCGATGGCATCGTGCGCACCGATCAGGCCAAGACTGCGCTGGCCTTCGTTGCATTGGATGAAGCCGGCGAGCGCAGTTTCAGTTTCTATCGCCCGCCTGCGGCGGATCTATTGTTCCGTCCCGAGCACTTTGCTGCTGACGGTTTCAAGCAGGCCGCCGTGCTGCATGTGTGCTCCAACAGCATGACCGAGCCTGCGATTGCGCAGTGCACGCTCGATGGCATGCGCGCCGCGCGCGCCGATGGTGCCATCGTCAGCCTGGATCTCAATCTGCGCCCGATGTTGTGGCCGCAGGATGTAGATCCGGCAGCGCTGCTGTGGGAGGCGTTGGCGCTGGCCGATGTGGTCAAGCTCTCGCGCGAAGAACTCGATTACCTGGCCGGCACGCTCGATGGCGATGCCAGCACGGTTACCCAGAAGCTGTGGCAGGGCCAGGCCAGCTGGTTGCTGGTCACCGATGGTGGCGGGCCGGTGCATTGGCAGACGCGCACCGATTCCGGCCAAGTGCCGGCGTTCCGTGTGCAGGTGCGCGACAGCACCGCAGCTGGCGATGCATTCGTCGGTGGTTTGTTGTTTCAGCTGGCGGCACGCGCGTCCACGCTGGAGCAGCTGTGTGGCGATGCGGCTGCGATCACCGAGGTGATCCGTTTTGCCGCGGCGGTCGGTGCGCTGGCGGTAACGCGCAAAGGCGCGTTCGCCGCGATGCCGAGCGTCGATGAAGTCCATTCTTTGATCCAGGAACAATCATGAGCCGTTTGCCTGCGACCCCCGCACCCGATTTCCGCTCGGCCGATGTGCTGCGTCAGCATATCGCCGACACCATGGCGTTCTACCATCCGCGCGCGATCGATCCGGCGGGCGGGTTTTTCCAGTATTTCCGCGACGATGGTGCGATCTACGACGCTGGGCATCGGCATCTGGTCAGCAGTACGCGCTTTGTCTTCAACTACGCGATGGCCTATCGCGAATTCGGCGATGCGCAGTATCTGGAAGCGGTACGTCACGGCCTGGATTATCTGCGCAACGTGCACCGCAATGCGGCCACCGGCGGCTATGCGTGGACCTTGCGCGATGGCGTGGTCGAAGACGACATGAATCACTGCTACGGCGTGGCGTTCGTGCTGCTGGCGTATTCGTGCGGCCTGAAGGCCGGCATCGAAGAGGCGCGCGCGTGGATGGACGAAACCTGGCAGCTGCTGGAAAAACATTTCTGGGAGCCGGAATTCGGGTTGTATCGCGACGAAGCCGATGCGCAATTCAACTTCACCAGCTACCGCGGCCAAAACGCCAACATGCATATGTGCGAGGCGATGATTGCCGCGTACGAAGCCAGTGGCGAGCAACGCTATCTGGACCGCGCACTGTCGCTGGCCGACACCATGACCCGGCGCCAGGCAGCCAAGGCCGACGGCCTGGTCTGGGAACATTACGATCTGCAGTGGAACATCGACTGGGACTACAACCGCGACAATCCCAAGCACCTGTTCCGCCCCTGGGGCTTCCAGCCGGGTCATCAGACCGAGTGGGCCAAGCTGCTGATGCTGCTGGATCGCTACGCGCCAACCGATTGGTTGTTGCCGACCGCACAACATCTGTTCGATGTGGCCGTAGAGCGCTCATGGGATGCGCAGCGTGGCGGGCTGTATTACGGCTTCGACCCCGATGGCAAGGTCTGCGACGACGACAAGTATTTTTGGGTGCAGGCCGAGTCGCTGGCGGCCGCGGCGTTGCTGGCGCAGCGCAGCGGCGAAGCGCGTTATTGGCAGTGGTACGACAAGCTCTGGGACTATTCCTGGAAGCACATGATCGACCATCGCTATGGCGCCTGGTATCGCATTCTGGATGCGGACAATCGCAAGTACAGCGACGAGAAGAGCCCGGCCGGCAAGACCGATTACCACACCATGGGTGCGTGCTACGAAGTCTTGAACGTGTTGCGGCCGGCTGCGTGATGCGACACGGTCGGTGAGGTGTGCCGACCGTACAATCACTTCAAGACGCCGAGATATCGACTCGGAGTCTTCGTTTAGCTGCAGTCAGAAGCTGAGGTTAGAAGCCTGGTCGGTCGAGGGCGCGGTGCCCTCACCGCTTGCGGGACACGCCGCAAGTACATCCGTGTAGGCTCGGTGGCGGCATCCATGCCGCCACACGGTCCCGCAAGCGGCGAGGACACCGCACCAGAAAGTTTGCCGGCTGTTTTATTGAAAACCATGCACACCGACCATCTTGACTGGCCCTTGCCCGCCCACCGTCGCGGGACCTTACGCGGCATGGATGCCGCGTAAGAGCCTACACGGACGTACTTGCGGCGTGTCCCGCGACGGTGGGCCGGCAAGGACCCTGCAGCCAAGCCGCAGATCAGCCGCCCTCACTCCGGGTCGTAATCCAGATTCGATGCCAACCAGCGTTCGGCCAGCGCCAGTGTGATGCCTTTGCGTTTGGCGTAATCGGCAACCTGTTCCTTGCCCACTCGCCCTACCACGAAGTACTGGCTTTTCGGGTGGCTGAAGTAATAACCCGAAACCGCCGCAGTAGGCAGCATTGCGAAACTTTCGGTCAGCGTCATCGTGGTGTTGCGCTCGGCGTCGAGCAGATCGAACAAGGTGCGTTTTTCACTGTGTTCCGGGCATGCAGGGTAGCCGGGTGCAGGACGGATGCCGCGATAGCGCTCGGCGATCAGTGCCTCGTTGTCCAAGCCCTCGTCTTCGATGTACCCCCAGAACTCGGTGCGCACACGCTGATGCAAACGCTCGGCGAGTGCTTCGGCCAGACGGTCGGCCAAGGCCTTGAGCAGGATCGCGTTATAGTCGTCGTGCGCCGCTTCGAAACGCGCCACATGCCGATCGATACCAATACCGGCAGTGACCGCGAACGCACCGATCCAGTCCTGCTTGCCGCTGCTCTTGGGCGCGATGAAATCGGCCAGACAGAAGTCGGGGCGGTCGGCGGGTTTGTCGACCTGCTGGCGTAGAAAGTGCAAGAGCTGCCGGGATTGGGAATCGGGGATGTGGGATTGGCTAGGCTGCTGCGAATCCTCAATCCCGATCGCCGAATCCCGGTGGTCCGTCAGGACCACTTCCACATCATCGCCCACACTATTGGCCGGCCACAGCCCGAACACGGCCTTCGCGGTCAGCCACTTCTCGGCGACGATCGTGCGCAGCATCCTGCGTGCATCGCGATACAACTCGTTGGCCTGCGGACCGACGACTTCATCGCTGAGAATCGCCGGGAACTTGCCGGCCAGTTCCCAGGCCTGGAAGAACGGGGTCCAGTCGATCAGCTCGATCAATTCCTGCAGTGGATAGTCGTCGAACACATGCACGCCCGGCTGACGCGGGGTAGGCGGCACGTAGTTGTCCCAATCGCCATCGAAACGCTGCGCGCGTGCCTTTTCCAGCGAGACCAGTCGTTTTGCATCGCCACGATTTCTGTGGCGGGTGCGGATCTCCGCGTAGTCGGCATCGTTGGCGGCCACGAAGGCCTGACGCAGATCGCGCGAGATCAGCGACTGCGCAACGCCCACGGCGCGCGAGGCGTCCTTCACCCACACGGTGGGCGCTTTGTAATGCGGGTCGATCTTCAGTGCAGTATGCGCGCGCGAGGTGGTGGCGCCACCGATCAACAACGGAATCTCGAATCCCTGTCGCTGCATCTCGCGCGCAACATGCGACATCTCTTCCAGCGACGGCGTGATCAAGCCGGATAGCCCGATCAGATCGGCATTCTCCGCACGCGCCCGGTCCAGGATCACCTGCGCGGAGACCATCACGCCCAGATCCACCACGTCGAAGTTGTTGCACGCCAACACCACCCCGACGATGTTCTTGCCGATGTCGTGCACGTCGCCCTTGACGGTGGCCATGATGATCTTGCCGTTGGACTTGCCGATATCGCCGGTGCGCAGTTTTTCCGCTTCGATATACGGCAACAGATACGCCACCGCTTTCTTCATCACACGTGCGGATTTGACCACCTGGGGCAGGAACATCTTGCCCGCGCCGAACAGGTCGCCGACCACGTTCATGCCGTCCATCAGCGGACCTTCGATCACATCCAGCGGGCGCGTGGATTGCTGCCGCGCTTCTTCGGTGTCGGTTTCCACGAACGCATCGATGCCATGCACCAGCGCATGCGCCAGGCGTGCGCGCACCGGCTTCTCGCGCCAGGCGAGGTCTTCGACTTTCGCCGCACCTTTGCTGCCTTTATAGCGCTCTGCAATTTCCAGCAAGCGTTCGGTGCCGTCCTTGCGGCGGTTGAGGATCACATCCTCCACACGCTCGCGCAGTTCAGGGTCCAGTTCGTCGTAGATCGGCATGCCGCCGGCATTGACGATGCCCATGTCCATGCCGGCCTTGATCGCATGGAACAGGAACACCGAATGGATCGCCTGGCGCACCATTTCGTTGCCGCGGAACGAGAACGACACATTGGAAACGCCGCCGGAAATATGGCAGTGCGGCAGCGTGCGCTTGATCTGCCGGGTGGCTTCGATGAAGTCCACCGCGTAGTTGTCGTGCTCCTCGATACCGGTGGCGACGGCAAAGATATTCGGGTCGAAAATGATGTCTTCCGGCGGAAAACCTACCTGCTCGGTCAGCACTTTGTAGGCGCGCGTGCAGATCTCGACCTTGCGTGCACAGGTGTCGGCCTGGCCCACTTCATCGAAAGCCATCACCACTGCGGCTGCGCCATAGCGCAGGACCTTGCGCGCCTGTTCGATGAATTGCGCTTCGCCTTCCTTGAGCGAGATCGAGTTGACCACGCTCTTGCCCTGCAGGCACTTCAAACCGGCTTCGATCACGCTCCACTTGGACGAATCCACCATCACCGGAATGCGTGCGATATCCGGCTCGGACATGATCAGGTTGAGAAAGCGCGTCATCGCTTTTTCGGAATCGATCAGGCCCTCGTCCATATTGACGTCTAGGATCTGCGCACCGCTGGCAACCTGCTGGCGTGCGACCTCTACCGCCTCTTCGTAACGCTCTTCCTTGATCAGCTTGCGGAACTGCGCGCTGCCGGTGACATTGGTGCGCTCGCCGACGTTGACGAACAGCAGGTCCGGCGTAATGACCAACGGCTCCAGGCCGGACAGGCGGGTGTAGCGGGGAGTGCTCATGCGATGCTCTGGTGGGCGTCGGACGTAGCGAATGTCCAGGCGAGGCGATGATGATTGGTGGTCGGCAGGGCGCGGATCGCGATGGCCCTTATCCGCCCTTTGGACACCTTCTCCCGCTCGCGGGAGAAGGGACCTTTCGTCCACGTGCCGAGCAATGTGCCGTTCTTCTTCCGCGAGCGGGAGAAGGTGGAACTCAGCGCCGGATGAGGGCCCACGTGCTGCATCACGCCGCCAGCTCCTGCGCACCCGGCAGCTGCCGTGGCGGCAGATCGGCCACCGCTTCGGCAATCGCGCGGATGTGATCTGGCGAGGTGCCGCAGCAACCGCCGACCAGATTGAGCAGGCCGGCTTGCGCAAATTCGCGCAGGGTTGCGGCCATTTCTTCCGGGCTTTCGTCGTACTCGCCGAAGGCATTCGGCAGGCCGGCATTGGGATGCGCGCTGACGTAGGCATCGGCGATCTGCGACAGCGTTTCCACATGCGGGCGCAGATCCTTGGCGCCAAGCGCACAGTTCAAGCCCACCGACAGCGGCCGCCCGTGCGCGACCGAGGCATAGAACGCCTCTGCCGTTTGGCCAGACAAGGTGCGACCTGAGGCGTCGGTGATGGTGCCGGAGATCATCACCGGCAAGCGCCCGCCGCGTGCTTCGAACACTTCTTCGATCGCATACAGCGCGGCCTTGGCGTTGAGCGTGTCGAAGATGGTTTCCACCATCAGCGTGTCGGCGCCGCCGTCGATCAGGCCGTCGATGGCTTCGCGATAGGTTTCGCGTAGCGCATCGAAACTGGTGTTGCGATACCCGGGGTCATTGACGTCCGGGCTGATCGATGCGGTGCGGCTGGTGGGGCCGAGCACGCCGATCACGAAGCGCGGCTTGTGCGGAGTGAGCGCTTCGACCTCGTCGCAGCACGTGCGCGCGACCTGCGCGCCAGCCTTGTTCAATTCGTACACCAGGTGCTCCAGGTGATAGTCCGCCTGGCTCACCGAAGTTGCGTTGAAGGTATTGGTTTCCAGCAGATCAGCACCGGCATCCAGATAGGCGCGATGGATACTGGCGATGATCTCGGGGCTGGACAGCAGCAACAGGTCGTTGTTGCCTTTCAGGTCGTGGCCTTGCGGCGCGTGCGCGTGATCGCAGCCCGGGCCATGCACGTGTACCTGCGTGCTGTCGTACCCGTCGGCAAAGCGCGTGCCGCGATAGTCCTGTTCCTGCAGGTCGTGGCGCTGGATCATGGTGCCCATTGCGCCGTCGATGATGAGGATGCGCTCGCGCAACGCAGCGCTGAGTTTTTCGGCGCGCTCGGGATGCAGCCAGGGCAGTGAGAACGAGAGTGGGGATTGGGGATTAGGGATTGGCGTAGGCGTCATGATCCAGTTCTCCGCGAGTCAATGCTTTTGCTTTCATCCAATCCCGAATCCCGGCTCACCACTCCCGGCTTCATCGCAATCAACGAAATCACTTCGAAATGCGGGGGGCGCTTCTCGCGCGTCACCGTCTCCAGGCTGGACACGTCCAGCCCGGCTTTCTCGGCGAACTTGCGCAATTCTTTGGACGCAAATCCGAGATTGACGTGGCCATAGGCATGCACCGCGGCGCGATGTTCGTGCTTGGCCAGGCTGCACAACAGCAAGCGGCCACCGGGGCGCAGCACGCGCGCGGATTCGGCCACCGCCTGCGCCGGCTTGGCCGCGTAGGTGAGCGCATGCATCATCACCACCAGGTCGAAGCTGGCATCCGGGAACGGCAGCGCATGCATGTCGCCTTCGCGCACTTCCACATTGCGCAGCTTGCGCAGGCGTTCGCTGGCGGCGGCGACTACGCGCGCGCTGGTGTCGATGCAGATGTAGCGGGTGGCGTGCGGGGCCACCAACTCGGCCAGCACGCCGTCGCCGGAGGCGATGTCGAGCACGTCGCCGGTTTCCAACAAGGGCAGGGCGGTGCGCGCCAGCGCTTCCCATGTGCGCCCCGGGGAGTAATGCCGCTCCATATCGCCAGCCACCGAATCGGCCCAGTTCTGGTCGGCGGCGCGGTTGGCCAGCACGGCGGCCACGCGCTCAGCGTCCTGGCGCAACAGTGGGTCGTCGCTGCCGGTGCTCAGCGCCAGCCACAAGGCGCGCTGCGCCGGGTCCAGCGACACCTCGTCGAAGCGGTAATAGGCCGACACGCCGGCGCGGCGGTCGCGTACTAGCCCGGCTTCCTTGAGCTTGGCCAGGTGGGTGGACACGCGCGGCTGGGCCAGACGGGTGATGGCCGACAGCTCGGCCACGGTGAGTTCTTCCTGCTCAAGCAAGGTCAGCAGGCGCACTCGGGTGGCGTCGGCAAACACCTTCAGGCGCGCCGACCAGTCTTCCAGATCCATGAATATCTCTATATCGCGATATGGAGATATTTTCGGCCCGGCAGGGTGTGGGGTCAACTACATACGCATGCGAATGGTTGTGGCTACAATGGGTGCTCAGCCTAGGCCTGGAGGGATGCGACGTGGATTTCAGCTTTACCGAAGAACAATTGATGATCCAGGATGTGGCGCGCCGCATCGCCCAGGAAAAGATCGCCCCCAGCGCCGAACAGTTCGACCGCAGTGGCGAGTTCCCGCTGGACAACATCCGCCTGCTCGGCGAAAACGGCCTGATGGGCATCGAAGTACCGGCCGAGTACGGTGGCGCCGGCATGGACCCGATCAGCTACGCGCTGGCGATGATCGAAATTGCTGCCGCCGACGGCGCGCACTCCACCATCGTGTCGGTCAACAATTCGCTGTTCTGCACCGGTATTTTGAAGAACGGCAGCGAGGCGCAGAAGCAGCTGTACGTGCGTGCGATTGCCGAAGGTGCGCAGATCGGTGCGTTCGCGCTGACCGAGCCGCAGTCCGGTTCGGATGCCTCTGCGATGCGTTGCCGCGCGGTAAAACAAGCCGATGGCAGCTTCGTGATCAACGGCAAGAAGAGCTGGATCACCTCCGGCCCGGTCGCCAAGTACATCGTGCTGTTTGCGGTGACCGAGCCGGACAGGGGCTCGCGCGGTATCACCGCCTTCATGGTCGACGCCGATCGGGCCGGCTTCCATCGCGGCAAGACCGAACCCAAGCTCGGCATCCGTGCTTCGGCCACGTGCGAGATCGAGTTTGCCGATTACATCGCGCAGCCCGATGAAGTACTGGGCGTGGAGGGCGAGGGCTTCAAGACCGCGATGAGCGTGCTCGACGCCGGGCGCATCGGCATCGCCTCGCAGGCGGTGGGCATCGCGCGTGCGGCGTACGAGGCCACGCTGGCTTACGTGAAAGAGCGCAAGGCGTTCGGCGCGGCCATCGGCACCTTCCAGATGACCCAGGCCAAGATCGCCGACATGAAGTGCAAGCTGGATGCAGCGCTGCTGCTGACGCTGCGCGCGGCCTGGTTGAAGGGGCAGGGCCAGAAGTTTGGCACCGAAGCGGCGGTGGCCAAGCTCACCGCCTCGGAAGCGGCAATGTGGATCACCCATCAGGCGGTGCAGATCCATGGCGGTATGGGCTACTCGAAGGAAATGCCGCTGGAGCGCTACTTCCGCGATGCCAAGATCACCGAGATCTACGAAGGCACCTCGGAAATCCAGCGCCTGGTGATTGCGCGCGCCGAGACCGGCCTGCGCTGAAGCCGGCCACACTCCGGCGCTGCCGCTGGATGCGGCAACGCCACCGACCCAAGGTGTGTAGTGGTCGATCCGGCAACGTGTTGGTGTAGGCGATTGCTTCGCATCGCCGGGTAGGAGCGCGCTTGCGCGCGATGAAGCACTATCGATAAGGCTTCATCGCGCGCAAGCGCGCTCCTACGCAAGCGTGAGCGGCCTGGCATCACAGGTGTGCCGTGTCAGTGGCCTGGTGCCGGCAGACGGCAAGTACTTCACATCGCTACAGAGCGGATGGCTACGTCCGCGCTTGTCGGGTGCGGCGCACGCGGATCACAATCGCTGCTTCTCCAGCCTCTGGTGCGCGCATGCTCCGCTCTTTGCACGCTGTGTTTCATCGCCTTCCACTGTCTGCCATTGCGCCCGTGCTGGTGTGCTGGGGGCTGTTGCTGGTCTGCGGCGTGGCAAGTGCACAAACGCCACCGCCCTCGATCGTGCCTACCGACCGCTTGCAGGAAGCCTGGTGGGCGCAACGACACGCGCAGGTGCTGGAGGAGGTCAAACAGCACGCCGACACGCCGCTGCTGTTGATCGGCGATTCGATCACCCAGAACTACGAAAAATCGAAGGCGCCGGACGAAGAATTCCAGCCGACCTGGCAGACCTTCTACGGCAGCCGCGGCGCGCTCAATCTGGGCTTCAGCGGCGACGGCACCGAGAACGTGTTGTGGCGGCTGGCCAATGGCGAGGTCGACGGGCTGCAACCCAAGGTTGCCCTGGTGCTGATCGGCACCAACAACACCGGCCATCTCGGCCAGACCGCCGAGCAGACCCAGCTGGGTATCGATGCGGTGGTCGCGGCGATCGAACAAAAACTGCCGCGCACGCACATCCTGTTGGTGAGCGTGCTGCCCAGCGATATTTCCAGCGAAAAATCGCGCCGCGATGCGCAGGTCAATCAAGGGCTGGCATTGCGTTACGGCGACAACCCACGGGTGACCTATCTGGATGTGGGGTCGATCTTTCTGCGCGACGGCAAGCTGCGCACCGAGTTGTTTTACGACACGCGCTTCCGGCCGCCAGCCGGCGCCTTGCATCCGGACACGCAAGGCCAGCGCATGCTCGCCGAAGCGATCGAACCGACCCTGGCCCGATTGCTGGGCGAGTCGCCGGTCAAGCCGGTCGCCGAACTCGGCCGCGAGTTTGCGACCTCGCTGATTCCGGTCGACTGGCTCGAACAAGACTCGTACGACTGGTACGCCCGCCACCATGCAGCGCTCGCCGCAGCGCACACATTGAAGCCGGACGTGGTGATGATCGGCGACTCGATCACGCATTTCTGGGCTGGCCCACCGCAGGCCACACGCGTGAGTGGCGCGCAATCGTGGCAGTGGTTGTACGGCACGCGGCCGGTGCTGAATCTGGGCTTCGGCTGGGACCGCACCCAGAACGTGCTGTGGCGGATCCACCAGGGCGAGCTCGACGGTCTGGATCCGCAATGGGTGGTGCTGCATCTTGGCACCAATAACCTCACCGGCACCGCGCAGTCGCGCGCGAGCACGCCGGCCGAGGCTGCCCTGGGCGTGGAGGCGGTGGTGAACGAAGTGCATCGCCGCTTGCCCAACAGCAAGCTGATCCTGATGGCGATCATGCCGCGCGGCCGCCAGGCGGGTGACGCGCAACGCGCACCGATCGCCGAGACCAACCGCTTGCTGGCCGCGCGCTATGCCAAGGATCCGTCAGTGCGTCTGGTCGATATCGGCAAGCAACTGTTACAACCCGACGGGACCTTGCCCGAGGCGCTGATGCCCGACGGCACGCACCCCAGTGAGGCCGGTTATGCGATCTGGGCGAAGGCCTTGCGCGAGGCGGGCGTTACGGCCTTGCCGTAACGATAATGTCAGCAGCAGCTTCGAATGAGGCTGCTGTCGGTCAAGCCGTGTAGCAGCACTCAAGCATTTTTCAGACCCCAGAAACCAGAAGACCCCCGATCGCTCGGAGGTCTTTTTAAACTGGTGCCCAGAAGAGGACTCGAACCTCCACGAAGTTGCCCCCGCTAGCACCTGAAGCTAGTGCGTCTACCAATTCCGCCACCTGGGCAAGGTGAGCCGCGAATTTTGCAGGCTCCTGGCGGCCTTGTCAACGGGTGAACACGGCGATCTACGCCTGGACGGGCCGGCTTTCAGCCCACATCGAGGCTGCACGGGGTAATATGATGGCAATGACCAAGAAAAACACCCCAGATTCCGATCGGCCGAGTCGCCGCAATTCCGCCAACACTGGCGAGCCCACCACCGCCGAAAAACAGAAGTTGCCGGGGTGGATGCCTGACTTCCTGGTTCGCGCCGCCGCTGGCGCCTCGACCAAGTCCGCAAACAAGCGCGCTGCCGATAAAGCCGCGCAAGCCTCGCCAGAGCTGCAAGTAGCGCCGCCGCTGCCTGAGCCGCCGGCTCCGCGCGCACCGCATCCGCGCAAGAGCGGCCCGCCTGCGCCGCCGCCGGAACGCCTGCAGTCCGTCCAGCCTGCAGCTGTCACTGCTTCTCCCGCTGCCGCCGCTGAGTTCAAGGATCCGCACGCCGATCGCGAAGCACTGCGCTACGCCGAGCCGATCGCCAGCCGCGAGGCCATCCTGCAGCTGCTCGAAGCCTGCGACGGCCCGCAGACCGCCGAAGAAATCGCCGAGCAGTTGCATCTGAGCGACCGCATCGACGCGTTGGGCAAGCGCCTTTCCGCGATGGTGCGCGAAGCGCAGCTGGTGCAGAACCGCCGTGGCGGCTACGCGCCGGTGCAGCAGACCAGCCTGATCGCCGGCGTGGTGATCGCTAATCCGGAAGGCTTCGGCTTCCTTAAGCCGGACGAAGGCGGCGACGACCTGTTCCTGCCGCCGTACGAAATGCGCAAGGTCATGCACGGCGATCGTGCGCTGGCCAACGTCACCGGCATCGACCGCCGCGGCCGTCGCGAAGGCGCGATTGCACGCGTGCTCGAACGCCGCATGTCGCGCATGCTCGGGCGTTTCTTCTACGAGCACGGCGTGGCCTACGTCGACCCCGACGACAAGCGCGTGCAACGCAATGTGCAGATCGCACCGGACGGCATCGGTGAAGCGCGCGAAGGGCAGTTGGTGGTGTGCGAGCTGATCGCGCCGCCGGATGCGCGTCGTCCCGCGATCGGCAAGATCATCGCGGTGCTCGGCGACAAGCTGACCCCGTCGCTGGTGGTGGAAATGGCCATCCACGGCCACGAGCTGCCGCACGAGTTCTCGCAGGAAGTGCTGGACGAGGCCGCCGCGGTGCCGCTGGTGGTCGAGCCGCAGATGATCGGCGGGCGTGTGGACCTGCGGCAGATGCCGCTGGTCACCATCGATGGCGAAGACGCCAAGGATTTCGACGACGCGGTGTATTGCGAACCCAACGCCGACGGCTTCCGTCTGGTGGTGGCAATCGCCGACGTCTCCAACTATGTGCGTCCGGGCACGCCGCTG
The DNA here is from genome assembly GCF_056725225.1 of Xanthomonas sp. NCPPB 2933. NCBI lineage: Bacteria > Pseudomonadati > Pseudomonadota > Gammaproteobacteria > Lysobacterales > Lysobacteraceae > Xanthomonas > Xanthomonas sp. NCPPB 2933. Next base: position 3,497,982 of record NZ_CM161518.1, on the reverse strand, counting down.
GACGACGAAGCGCAGAAGCGCGCCACCTCGGTGTATTTCCCGGGGTTCGTGGTGCCGATGCTGCCGGAGACGCTGTCCAACGGCATCTGCTCGCTGATGCCCAAGGTCGACCGCATGTGCTTCGTCTGCGACATGCAGGTGGGCCGCGATGGCGAAGTCACCGGCTCGCGCTTCTACGAAGCGGTGATGAACTCGCATGCGCGCCTGACCTACAACCAGGTGTGGAAGGCGGTCGGCGAAGACGATGCCGACACCAAGGCCTTTATCGGCCCGTTGCTGCCGCAGGTGCAGCGTCTGCATCAGCTGTACAACGTGCTGTCGAAGGCGCGCACGCATCGCGGCGCGATCGAGTTCGAGACCTCCGAAGTGCGCTTCGTGCTCGACAACACCGGTGAAGTCACTCAGGCCGGCATGCTGGTGCGCAACGATGCGCACAAGCTGATCGAAGAATGCATGATCGCGGCTAACGTCGAGGCCGCACGCTATCTGCTGAGCATGCATGTGCCGGCGCCGTACCGCGTGCATGAGCGGCCGCCGGAGAGCAAGTTCGAAGACCTGCTGGAGTTCCTCAAGGAATTCCAGCTGAGCCTGCCGGCCTGGAGCAAGGTGCGCCCCGGCGATTACACCAAGCTGCTGAAGAAGGTGCGCGCGCGCCCCGACGCCGCGTTGCTGGAATCGGTGCTGCTGCGCAGCCAGAGCCTGGCGGTGTACTCGCCCGACAACAACGGTCACTTCGGTCTGGCATTGGAGGCGTATGCGCACTTCACCTCGCCGATCCGGCGTTACCCGGATCTGCTGGTGCACCGCGCAATCAAGCATGCCTTGACCGGCGCCAGCCCGGAAAAATATATCTATACCCCACGCCAGATGTCGGCATTGTCGCTGCAGTGCTCCGAGCGCGGACGGCGTGCCGACGAAGCCGAGCGCGAGGTCGACGAGCGTTATCGCGCCGCGTGGATGGAAAAGCATGTCGGCGGCCAGTTCGATGGCGTGATCAGCGGTGTGACCGGCTTCGGCCTGTTTGTGGAATTGAACGAATCCAAGGTCAACGGTCTGGTGCATGTCACCCAGTTGCCGCAGGACTATTACCAGTTCGACCCGATCCGCAAGACGCTCAGTGGCGAACGCCGCGGTCGCGCCTTCCGCCTGGGCGACCCGGTGCGTGTGCTGGTGCTCAAGGCGAGCATGGAAGAGCGCAAGATCGACTTCCGTCTGGCCGAAGATGGCGCAGCGCCCGAAGCGCCGTTGCCGCAGCGCGAGAAGCCGGCCAAGCGCAAGAAAAAGCAATACTAAGCGCGACGACACCATCGCGAGTTGCTGCCTGGCGGCGGCTCGCGATGCGTGCGGATCGCAAGATATGACGCTACAGGTCCTTGCGAGTCACAAGCTCGCAACGATCTCCGGTCATCCGTGTTCAACAGGGCTGAGGCAACGATGGACGCAGCACTCGAGTACAGCGGTGGCTGCCAATGCGGCGCTGTGCGTTTCCGCGTGCGCGGCAGGTTGTCGGACGCTTCGATCTGCCATTGCCGCATGTGTCAGAAAGCCTTCGGTGCCTACTACGCGCCGTTGGTTTCCGTGCGCGGCAGCGAGTTCAGCTGGACACGTGGCGAGCCGAAACGCTTCGCTTCTTCCTCGCTGGTGTCGCGTGGATTCTGTGCCGAATGCGGCACGCCGCTGACCTATGAGGCGCCGGATGGCATCGCCATCGCCGCCGGTGCGTTCGATACGCCCGAACGGTTGCCACCGCTGATCCAGTACGGTGTGGAGCGCAAGCTGCCCTTCGTCGATGCATTGGGTGATCTGCCGGCGCGTACCACCGAGGACGATGTGGCTGCATTGGCGTTTCTGGCCGACCTCGTGTCAAGGCAGCATCCGGATCACGATACCGAGCAGTGGCCGGTGTGAGTTCGCGCCCGCTGGCATGAGCGCACCTCGCACCGGTTCGCGACGGCCAGCGAGCGTAGGTGTCGGCAGCACCACCACGGTGCGAGCGTGATCTTGGCTCATCGCGATCCGCTCCACCGCGAGCTCCTCGTCGGCACCGCCATCCGCGCCCCGGCCGTGACGTGGCAGGCCGCAGGCCCTACCATTCCCCTTTATCTCTTCGTATGCCCGCGCAATGAGCAAACAGAATCAGTGGATCGTCGGCGTCAACGCCGTTGCCTCGTCGGTCGAGAATGACGCCGACAACGTGCGCGAGGTGTTGATCGAGGCCGGTAGCAAAAACCCGCGCCTGACCGAGATCGAAGAGCAGGCGCGCCGCAAGGGCATCGAGGTGCGTCGCGTCAACACGCAGGCGCTCGATGGCGTCGGTGGGCAGGTCCGCCACCAGGGCGTGGTCGCGCGGTACGCAGCGGCGCGGCTGTGGGCAGAAAACGAGCTCGAAGCCCTGGTGACGGCCGCCGAAGGACGTGCGCTGTTGCTGATCCTGGATGGCGTGCAGGACCCGCACAATCTCGGCGCCTGCCTGCGCAGCGCTGCCGCCGCCAGCGTCACTGCGGTGGTGATTCCCAAGGATAAATCGGCCACCGTCAATGCCACCGTGCGCAAGACCTCGGCCGGTGCGGCCGACCGGATTCCGGTGGTGGCGGTGACCAATCTGGCGCGGTGCCTACGTGATCTGCAGAAGCAGGGCGTGTGGCTGTACGGTCTGGCCGGCGAAGCCGAGGCGTCGTTGTACAGCGTGGACCTGCGCGGCAATGTCGGGCTGGTGCTCGGTGGCGAGGCCGATGGCCTGCGCCGGCTTACGCGCGAGCATTGCGATGGCCTGGTCAAGATTCCGATGCCGGGCGATATCGAAAGTCTCAACGTGTCGGTGGCGGCTGGTGTGACCTTGTTCGAAGCCGTGCGCCAGCGCCTGGGCGCGTAATCGCATTCGCGCCTAGAGATATGCGCGCGGATTGATCGCCAGCCCGAAGCCGTCTCGTTCAACACGCACGCGCAACAATCGTGCAGTTGCGCGCACGATTGCGCAGATGTCGATCGCGATGCGTTGCCGATCGCAGACATAACGCTTGTGCATCAGCACTTTCGACAACACGCCTATCGATTACCGACGCGCGCATGCGTTATTGCCTACCATATCGTCAGCAAACGGCGTGTTGTGTCCGATGAATCATGGGGTGGGCGCCTGTCGTACAGGCCAGAGCACGTGCGCCGTCAGGGCGCCGGCACGAGAAGATAGACAGTGGCAGCGCTGGCTCAATGCCGGAGCCTGCCTGCTGCTGGCGTTATGCGCGTTCGCCGCGGCTGCCGCACCCGCTGCAACGGCGCAATTGCGCGACTACGCGATCGATAGCTGGAGTTCGCGCAACGGATTGCCGCACAACTCGCTGCGCGATATCGCCCAGACCCACGACGGCTACCTGTGGTTCGCCACCTGGGAAGGACTGGTGCGCTACAACGGGCTGGAATTCAGCGTCATCGATCGCAGCACGCGCCCCGGCTTGCCCGATAACGGCGTCGGTGCGTTGTATGTCGATCGCGACGGCGCACTGTGGCTGAGCGATGCACGCGGCAATCTGGTACGTCACAGCGCCGATGGGCAATGGCGGCGCTGGGAGCGACGGGGGCAATGGCCGCAAGCGCTGATCCATGCCATGACCATGGATGCGCAAGGTCGCATGTGGTTGTTGTTCGAAGGGCACGGGCTTGGTTGCCTGTGGCCGGATGGGCGCTTTGAGTATTTCCCGCCGCGCGATGGCGTGCCGCTGCAGAGCAGCTTTCCGCGCATGCTGTTTGACGACCAGGGGCGGTTGCTGATCGGCACGCTCGACGGGTTGATCTACCGCGAACTGGATGGACACATGCATCGCGCACCTGCGGCGTTCGGCCTGTCGCCTGGCCTGGCATGGCCGTACCGCGCCCCGGACGGCACGCTGTGGGTCGTCGCGGGCGAGCAGTTGTATCGCCTGCAGGGCGAGCGCGCCGAGCTGGTGCATCGCGTGCCGGGGCAGGGACACTTCACTGCGATGCTGCAGGATCGCCATGGCGACCTGTGGCTGGGCAGTGAAAACCAGGGGTTGCTGCGGATTGGCAGTCATGGGGTGGAGCATTTGCCAGCCGGCCGTAGCCTGCCCAGCGGGCGCATCGTCAGCCTGCGCGAGGATGCCGAAGGCAGCATCTGGGTCGGCGCCAATGGCGGCCTGTTCCGGCTGCGCGAAACCTTGTTCAGCAGCTACACCCAGCGCGATGGTCTGAGTGGCGACTATGCCCGCGCGGTGCTGGAAGACCGCGACGGCAGTCTATGGATTGCGAGCACCGCAGGCCTGGATCGCATGCTGCCGGACGGGAGCATCGTGCCGGTGCCGGTTGCCACTCCCTCCGGACGCAAGCTCTCGGTGCTGAGTCTGGCGCTGGATCGGCACGGCGACCTGTGGGTGGGCACCTATGCCGATGGCGTCTTCGTGTTGCGCGACGGGCGCGTGCTGCGGCACTACGGCGAGGCCGAGGGCATTCCCAGCGGGCATATACGCGCCATCGTGATCGACGACCACGCCGTCGACCAGGCAGTGGTGTGGCTGGCCACGCAGCGCGGCGTGGTCAAGTTGGTGGACGGCAAGCGAGTGGCGTTGACGATCGACGGCCTGCCCGATGGTGTGGTGACCGCGCTGGCGCGCATCGATGGTGCGCTGTGGATCGGGTCGGTCGATGGCGCCGCAGTGCTGCGCGACGGCAAGCTGCAGCAGTTGGGATTGGAGCGACTTGGCGGCGCCCGCAGCGTGTTCGGTTTTCAGAGCATCGGCAACGCTGTCTGGATCTCGACCGACCGCGGCCTGTATTGCGTGCGCCAGGGCGCGCTGGCACGCGCAGGGCATGCCGGTGGATACGGTGTTCCAGCTGGTCAAGGACCGTCTCGGCAACGCGTGGATCAGCAGCAATCGCGGCGTCCTGCGCACCGAACTCGGCACACTCGACGCGGTTGCCGATGGACGCGGCCAGCTCGCCATCGAACGTTATGGCGAGATCGATGGCATGGGCAACGCGCAGGCCAATGGCAGTTCCAGCCCGAGCATGATCGCGCGCGCCGACGGCTCGGTGTGGGTGGTCACTGCAGGCGGCATCAGCACGGTCGATCCATCGCGGTTGCAGCGCTTTCGTGAGCGCCGCGCGCCGCCTGCATTGATCGAGAGCGTGCAGCAGGATGGCCGCCCGCTGGCCTGGCGGCAGCAGGGAAAGCTGCCCGGCGGGCATCGCTTGAACGTGTCCTACGTCGGCATGAGCTTTCTGTTGCCTGAGCGGATCGAGTACCGCACCCGGCTGGAAGGCCTGGACAGCGACTGGACCGAACGTGGCCGGCAGCGCAGCGTGGAATTCATCGGCTTGCCGCCCGGCCGCTATCGTTTGCATGTGGCGGCCCGGCACCCTGGCGGTGCGTGGAGTCCGCACGAGGCGGTGTGGGCGTTCGAGGTCTTGCCGCTGTGGTGGCAACGCCACGACGTGCGTTTTGCGGCAGTGCTGGCTGCGCTGCTTGCGCTCGCCTTGTTGTACCGGTTGCTGCTGCATCGCTACAAGACCCACAACGCACGCCTGGCCGAACTGGTGCGCAAACGCACCGAAGATCTGCAATTGCAGGCGCAGCGCCTGCTGCAGGCCAACCAGGAAAAGAGCGAGCTGCTGACGCGGCTACGCATCAAGTCCGACGTGTTCGAGCGCCAGGCGCACGAAGACGCACTGACCGGGCTCCCCAATCGTCGCCACTTCGACGAAGCGCTGGCGCGCGACATCAGTCGCGCACGCCGCAGTGGGCGCTCGCTGGTACTGGCGATTCTGGATATCGATCACTTCAAGCGCATCAACGACCATTACTCGCATGCCAGTGGCGATGCGGTGCTGCACGAAGTGGGCGTGCTACTGATTGCCGCCGCACGTGCCTCGGATCTGCCGGCCCGGCTGGGCGGCGAAGAATTCGCCCTGCTGCTCGCCGACACTTCGCTGGAAGAGGCGCAGGCGCTATGCCTGCGTATCCGCGCGCTGTTCCATGCGCGTCAAGACTGGGGCGGTGTGGACGGCCTGCAAGTGACCTTTAGTGCCGGCGTGGCCGAGCTGCGCGATGACGACACCGGCTCATCACTGATGCAACGCGCCGACCACGCCTTGTACGAAGCCAAGAGTGCAGGGCGCGACCGGATCTGCGTGGGCTAGGGCCGGGATTCGGGATTGGAGATTAGGGATTCGCAAAAGCGAGCTAACTAGCGCTTCCCTTCTCCTACGGGAGAAGGTGCCCCGCAGGGGCGGATGAGGGTACGGCCGCACGCAATGGCGCCGCCAAATGCAAATTTTTCAAGCAAAGGGCCACATGCTTTTGCGAATCCCTAATCCCTAATTCCGGCTCAAACAGGCCCCGGCCAGGCATTGGCAATCTTGCAAAACAGCCGCGCCGTCTGCTCGGTGTCGTACACCGCGCTATGCGCATCGGCCGCATTCCAGTCCAGCCCTGCGGCTTGTGCCGCCCGCGCCAGCACGGTCTGCCCGTACGCCACACCGGCCAAGGTCACGGTGTCGAACACGCTGAACGGATGGAACGGATTGCGTTTGTGGCCCACGCGCGCGACCGCAGCGTTGAGGAAGTTCAGATCGAAATGCGCGTTGTGGCCGACCAGGATCGCGCGCTGGCAGCCGTACTTCTTCACCGCCGCACGCACTGGCGCGAACACATGGTCCAGCGCGTCTTTCTCCTGCTTGGCAAAGCGGAACGGGTGGTCGAGCACGATACCGGTGATTTCCAGCGACTTCGGGTCGATCTCCAGGCCGGGCGCCGGCACCAGATGTGCGCTGGCGGTTTCGCCCGGAAAGAAGCGACCTTCGGCATCCATTTCGATTGGCACGCAGGCGATTTCCAGCAGCGCGTGTTTGTTCCAGTCGAATCCACCGGTTTCCACATCCACCACCACGGGCAGATAGCCGCGAAAGCGCCGCGACATGGGCAAGAAGGAGGAGGCAGGCTGCAGGTCGACCGGTTCGTTCATCGGCATAGCCTAGCAGGTCGCACGCCGTGCTCGATCGTAGCCAGGTGCCGGCCGCACATGCCCTGCGCGCGCAGCGCTCCGGCAAACAAAAGCCCGACCCGCGTTGCCGCGGATCGGGCCAGTTTGACGACGCATCTGACGGTTCGCTTAGTGACCGGCGACCACGCTTGCGATCAGGCCGGTGGCCACTGCAATCAGCACGTAGGTGTTATCCACCTGGCGCCATTCGTGACCGCGCGGCGGCTTGTTCAGATGATGCCTGTGGTAATCGGCGACGCGATTGCCGCGATGGTCCGGCGCCAGGCGCTCGCCACGCCGGTAAGGCGGGCCGCGGCGGTCGTTGCGGTGATCGTCGTTGTGGGTGCTGCGGCGATCGTCGCGCTTGTCGTCGTGCCTGTCATCACGATGGTCGTCGCGGCGGTCGTTGCCGCGATCATCGTGACGCTGCGCAGTGTGGTCGCGATCATGATCGCGGTCGTCGTGTTGCTGAGGCGCAGCGAACGCTGCAGCGGAGGTCAGCAGCGACAAAGCCATGAGAGATCCAATGATGCGTTTCATCTGCGTACTCCTGCGTCACAGGAGCGGCCTGTGTAATTTCACACTAGGCTTGATTAGCTGAATACGTAATGAAATAAAGCGTTTCGGCTGGTTTCAGCGTATCGATGGCTGTTGCCGGCACGCGTCTTGAATCAAATGACGCGGGTAGTGTCGTCGCGCTTCACTCGCGGCGGCAGCGGCTGTTCGCCATGCACCAGGAACCACACGTTCTCGGCGATGTTGGTCGCGTGGTCGCCGATGCGTTCCAGATTCTTGGCCATGAACAGCAGATGCGTGCAGGGAGTGATGTTGCGCGGATCCTCCATCATGTAGGTCAGCAATTCGCGAAACAGCGCGGTGTACTGCGCGTCCAGGCGTGCATCTTCATCGCGTACGCGAATCGCCGCATCGGCATCCTTGTTGCGATAGGCCTGCACGGCTTCGCGCACGGCATGCGCGGCCATCTGGCCCAGCGCACGCAGGCCCACGGTCTGTGGCAGCGGCGGTGCAGAGTTGAGCGCGATCGAGCGCTTGGCCACGTTGGCCGCGTAATCGCCGATGCGTTCGATGTCGGCAGGAATACGCAGGCCGGCCAGGATCTCGCGCAGGTCGCGCGCCATCGGACCACGCAACGCCAGGCGCATCACGTCGTGGCTGATCGCATGCTCCAGCGCATCGATCGCTTCGTCGTTGACCACGATGCGATGTGCGGCGTTGTCGTCGCGACGCTCCACCACATCCAGCGCGGCTTCCAGCTGCGCCACCGCCGTGTCGCCCATGCGCACGATCTCGGCGACAAGACGGTGCTGCTCCTCGTCGTAGCTTTTGACGATATGGTCGTTGAGGTGCTGGTTCATCGTGATCTCGATTCGTGGCAGTGGTGGATGTCCGCCGTCACCTTGGCGACATCGCACGTGATGTTGATGTCGTGCCGGGCGGTGCGGCGGAGCTGCGTCAATGCGGCGTTGCGATGTCTGGCCCTACATCAACCGAAACGACCGGTGATGTAATCCTCGGTTTGCTGCTTGGACGGCTGGGAAAAGATCGTTTCGGTGCGGTCGTGTTCGATCAGGTCGCCCAGGTACATGAAAGCGGTGTAGTCCGATACGCGCGCGGCCTGCTGCATGTTGTGGGTCACGATCACGATGGTGTATTCGCGCTTGAGTTCTTCCACCAGCTGCTCGATACGGCTGGTGGAAATCGGATCCAGCGCCGAGGTCGGTTCGTCCAGCAGCAACACATCCGGTCGCAGCGCCACCGCACGTGCGATGCACAGCCGCTGCTGCTGACCGCCGGACAGACCCAGCGCGCTTTGCCCCAGCTTGTCCTTGACCTCGTCCCACAGCGCACCTTGACGCAGCGCCTGCTCGACGCGGTTCTGCATGTCGGCCTTGGACAGTTTTTCGTGGTGACGAATACCGTAGGCGACGTTTTCGAAAATCGTCATCGGAAACGGCACCGGCTTCTGAAACACCATGCCGACCTTGCTGCGCAGCCGGTTCATCGGGTACTTCGGCGACAGGATGTTTTCACCGTCCAGCAGCACTTCGCCGCGCGCTTCCATCTTCGGATACAGCGCATAGATGCGATTGAAGATGCGCAGCAAGGTGGACTTACCGCAACCCGAAGGCCCGATCAGCGCGGTGACGCGCTTTTCCGGAATCTCGATGTTGATGCTCTTGAGCGCGTGGTACTTGTCGTAATAGAAATCCAGATTGCGTGCGGCCACCTTCACCGGCGCCTGCGCCGTCGGCGCCCCCTTGGCGGCCGGGACAGCGATGCGATGCATCGGCTTGGCGTTTTGGAGATCGTTCATGTCGGGTGTCCGGAAGGAAAGGTCAGTCATTGGAAATCTTGTTGCGCAATAGCAGCGCGCGTGCGCCCAGGCTCACCAACAACACGAACGCGGTCAGTACCAGTGCGCCGGACCAGGCCAGGGTCTGCCAGGTCTCGTAGGGGCTGCCGGCGAACTGATTCATGATCACCGGCACGCTGGCCATCGGCTGAAAGATATTGCTGTTCCAGTATTGATTGCCGAAGGCAGTGAACAGCAGTGGCGCGGTCTCGCCGCTGATGCGTGCCAGCGCCAGCAGGATGCCGGTGAGAATGCCGGCCGAGGCGGCGCGATATAGCACCTGCACGGTGACCTTCCACTGCGGGATGCCGAGCGACAACGCCGCTTCGCGCATCTGCGCCGGCACCAGACGCAACATTTCGTCGGTGGTCCGCACCACCACCGGCAGCACGATGAAGGCCAGCGACAACGCACCGGCAAACGCCGAGAAGCGCCCGCCGGTCTGCATCACGTACAGCGTGTAGACGAACAGGCCGAGCACGATCGACGGCGCCGACAACAGAATGTCGTTGACGAAACGCACCACCAAACCGGTCTTGCGCGCATTGCCGTATTCGGCCAGCCAGGTACCGGCGGCAATGCCGAGCGGGGTGCCGATCGCCAGCGCCAGGCCGCACATCACCGCACTGCCGAAGAAGGCGTTGAGCAAACCACCTTCCTGCATCGGCGGCGGTGTCATCTTGGTAAACAAATTGAGGTCGATGCCCGGCACGCCCTTGGACAACAAGGTCCACAGGATCCAGGCCAGGAAGAACAGACCGAACAACGCAGTGACGCACGACAGCAGCAGCGCCACCACATTGATCACGCGGCGGCGGTTGTAGAGGGATTGCGAGACCGAGGACATCAGTTGCCCTCCCGACGCGACAGCTGCATCAGCATGAAGCGCGCAATCGCCAGCACGATGAAGGTGACGATGAACAAGACGAAGCCGAGCAGCAACAATGCCGAGCGATACGTTTCGGTGGCCTCGCCGAAGTCATTGGCGATCAAGGCAGCGATGGTGGTGCCAGGCTCCAGCAGCGACGGCGACAGCCGCACCGTGTTGCCGACCACGAATGCCACTGCCATGGTTTCGCCCAGCGCCCGGCCCAGGCCCAGAAACACGCCGCCAATCACCGCAGAGCGGGTGTACGGCAGCACGATGTCCCAGCTGACTTCCCACTTGGTCGAGCCCAGCGCGTAGGCCGATTCCTTCAAACGCGTGGGCACGGTCAGAAACACTTCGCGCATCACCGAGGAGATAAACGGAATCACCATGATCGCCAGCACGAAGCCTGCAGTCAGCAACCCGATCCCCAGCGGCGGGCCCTGAAACAACGGACCGATCAACGGCAGCGTGCCCATGTGATCGTTGAGCCAGGGCGTCACGTGCTCGGTCATCACCGGCACCAGCACGAACAGGCCCCACATGCCGTAGATGATCGACGGGATGCCAGCCAGCAATTCGATCGCGGTACCGACCGGACCGCGCAACCAGCGCGGCGCCACTTCGGTGAGGAAGAATGCGATGCCGAAACTCACCGGCACCGCAATCACCATCGCGATCAACGCGGTGACCAGGGTGCCGTAGATCGGCGCCAGTGCACCGTATTTGTTTTCCACCGGATTCCAGTCGGCGGAATAGAAAAAGCTCAGGCCCTGCATCTGCAAGGCATGGCGTCCGCCCCACAGCATCGACAGCGCGGCGCTGCCGAGCGCCAGCAGGACGAAAACGACCGTGGCGGCCAACGCAAGCTTGAACAGGCGATCGGCACGCGCATCGCGCAGATCGCGGCCGCGTGGTGCGGTCATCGCTTCGGGAATGGCGGTGGCATTCATTCGATTGGACTCGTCACCCGCGCAATCGCGGGAGCGTGAGACAACAGGAACGGTGAGGCGCCCGCAGGCACCTCACCGCAGCGCAACCCGCCACAACAGCGGGTGCAGGGCATCACTTGAACTCGCTGGCCCAGTAGGCCTGGATCTGCTTCACCAGTTCCGGCGGCAGCGGCACGTAATGCAGTTCGCTGGCCTGGGTCTGGCCGTTTTCCAGCGCCCACTTGAAGAACTCCAGCGTTGCCTTGCTGCGCACCGCATCCTTGGGCTGCTTGTGCATCAGCATGAAGTTGGTGGCGGTGATCGGCCAGGCCTTCTCGCCCGGTGCATTGGTGATCACCAGATTGAAGTCCTTGGCATTGGCCCAGTCGGCGCTGGCGGCTGCGGCGGCGAAGCTTTCCGCATTCGGCTCCACCCACTGGCCGGCTGCATTCTGCAGCGAGGCGTAGGGCATCTTGTTCTGCAGGGCATAGGCCAGTTCGACGTAACCGATCGAACCCTTGATTTGCTGCACGTACGAGGCAACACCTTCATTGCCCTTGCCGCCGACGCCGCCCGGCCACTGCACGGAGGTGCCTTCGCCGACCTTGCTCTTCCACTCCGGGCTGACCTTGGACAGGTAGTTGGAGAAGTTGAAGGTGGTGCCCGAGCCATCCGAGCGATGCACCAGGTTGATCTTGGTCGCCGGCAGGGTCACGCCCGGGTTGGCCGCGACAATCGCCGCGTCGTTCCACATCGTGACCTTGCCCAGGAAGATGTCGCCCAGCAGCGCGCCGGTCAGACGCAGCTTGCCCGGGGCGATGCCTTCCAGATTGATCACCGGCACCACGCCGCCGATCGCCGACGGGAACTGGCCCAGACCGGCCTGGGCAAGCTCGGCGCTGTCCAGCGGCTTGTCGGTCGAACCGAAGTCCACCGTGCCGGCCTTGATCTGCGCAATACCGCCGCCGGAGCCGATCGATTGGTAATTGACCTTGTTGCCGGTGGCGGCGTTGTAATCGGCCGACCACTTGGACACCAGCGGGTAGATGAAGGAGGCACCGGCGCCGGAGATTTCAGCGATCTTGCTGTCCCCGGCGGTGGCGCCTGCGCTGGGAGCGCCCTTGGTGGTGTCGCCGGACTGCGCATCCTTGCCGCCGGGCGAACACGCGGCCAGGGCGAGGGCGATGGTGAGAGACAGGGCGGTCAGGCTGGCCGACTGCAGTTTCATGGAAGCTCCGAGGCTGGATTGGCCGGGTGTCCGGCAGACGACGCTATGAAATGATGTTTTTGTTACACACGCATGACAGTGCCTTCTGGCGAAGGCATCACAAAAAAGACGCGACCCCGAAAGGGCCGCGTCCCGGTGCCGACGCCGGGGAGAGAGACGGCGTCGTTCCTGTTGCTATGGCTCTCTCTTTACTTGGGCAGATTCTTGGCCCAGTAGCCTTCGATCTGGGTCACCAGGCTGTCCGGCAGCGGCACGTAGTCCAGCTGCTTGGCCTGCGCATCGCCCTTGCTGTAGACCCAACGGAAGAAGTCCAGCGTGTTCTTGAGGCCTTCCGGACTCTTGGGCTTTTTCTGAACTAGGATGAAGTTGGTGGCAGTGATCGGCCAGGCGTTGTCGCCGGCGGCGTTGGTCATCACTAGATAGAAGTCCTTGCTATTGGCCCAGTCTGCGCTGTTGGCAGCGGCGGCGAAGGTCTCATCGGACGGCTGCACGAACTTGCCGGCGGCGTTCTTCATCGCGGTGTAGGCCATCTTGTTCTGCAGCGCATACGACAGCTCGACATAGCCGATACCGCCCTTGATCTGCTTGACGTAGGCGGCCACGCCCTCGTTGCCCTTGCCGCCGATGCCGGTCGGCCACTGCACCGCCGTGCCTTCGCCGACCTTGCTCTTCCAGTCCGGGTTGACCTTGGACAGGTAGTTGGTGAAGTTGAAGCTGGTGCCCGAACCATCCGAGCGATGCACCACGGTGATCTTGCCCTCGGGCAGCTTCACGCCCGGGTTGAGCGCGGCGATGGCCGGATCGTTCCAGGTGCTGACCTTGCCAATGAAGATGTCGCCCAGGGTCTTGCCATCCAGCTTGAGCGCACCGGGGGCGATGCCCGCCACGTTGACCACCGGCACCACGCCGCCGATCACCGACGGGAACTGCGCCAGACCGGCCGCTGCCAGTTCTTCCGGCTTGAGCGGCGCATCGGACGAGCCGAAGTCCACACTGGCCGCCTTGATCTGGGCAATGCCGCCACCCGAACCGATCGATTGATAGTTGACCTGCTTCTTGGTGGCCGCGTTGTAGTCGGCCGACCACTTGGACATCACCGGGTAAATAAACGACGCACCGGCACCTGTGACATCGGCGGCCTGGGCGCACAGCGCCAGCGAGGCGGCAAGCACGCCCACGGCCAGACGGGTCTTCAAAGAGTGGATCACGGAACAGCTCCTGTAGCGAAGGGATAAGGACGTCCCGCGTGCATGCCATTGCAGGGCAGGGGCATGACCGCGCGATGTCGGAGAGATGACATGACCATGACGGCGTTGCGCTGGCGCGCTTTGCCGGGTCTGGCGAAGGCGGTTGCCGCCGCCGCGCGCTCAGCCGAGCGCGCCACGGCGGCCGAACCGTCGCTCACTTACCAATAGAACTGCGCACGTGCCTCGATGATCGACGGGTTGTCGTCGACCAGGCCACGCGTGGCGCTGCTGTAACGGGTGCTCTCCACCTTCGCGTAGTCCAGCGCGAACTTGAAGTTGGAGCGCCAGTACCAGTTGGCGCCGATCGTCCACACATCCATCTTGCCGCCCAGCACGCCGTCCACGAACGGGGTGCTGCCATTGGAAACCAGGTGGCCGTCGTTGAGGTCCAGCGTGTCGTAGCGCACCGCCAGCTGCCACAGGCCGGAGGCCGGCGCGTTCGGCAGCGGGGTGGTCGGCACGCCGGCCTTGTAGCCCCAGGTCTCGCCGGTGATGTTCCAGACGCCGCTGACGTACCAGCCATCGCTCTTGTAATCGTTGGCGTTGTTGCCGATGCGCTTGGCGTTTTCCTGGAAGAATTCGCTCTGCAGCTTGAACGGGCCGGTGATCCACATCGCCTCGGCACCGGCCACACCCACGCTGTCCACGTTGGTGATGGCGCCGCTGTCGATCAGGCGGATGGTGGTCAGGTCGGCGTCCGGACGCGCGCGCAGGCGCAGGGTGTCGTCGTCGGTGTCGTAGCCCAGATAGCTGAGGCCGAAGTGCAGCACATTGCCGCTTTCGTTGATCGGCGCCCAGGTGCCGCGCGCGCCGTAGCCGCTGCCATGAGCCTGATTACGGGTCAGTTCGCGACCGAACGCACTGGCGGTGATGCTCCAGTTGTTGTCGCCCATGCCGTAGGCCACGCCCAGCCGGCGCGAGATGCCGTAGGTATTGGTCACCGCGGCCTTGGACACGAAATCGTTGTTCTTGGTGCTGGAGAGTTCTTCCAGGCTGTTGGGCTGCTTGAACTGACCGATCTGCAGGTAGTTGTTGGCGTTGCCGGCGAACTTGTACTTGATGTTGTTGTCGAGGAAGCGCCCGGTGCTGCGGATGGTGGTGCCGCGGATGGTGACTTCCTTCAGCACGCTCGGGTCATACCCGGCCACCCACTCGAAGTTGCCCGGGCCCTTGCCCTTGAGCACCAGCTCGGCGCGACGGATGCTGAATTCGGAATTGTCGCCGTTGGCGCCGATCGGGCCATTGAGGTCCTGCACATCGTTGTGGAACCAGTTGCCGTCGGCCTGGACCAGGCCTTCCAGCGAGACTTCGGAGCCGCCGATCACATCGATGGCGATTTCGGCATGCGCAGCGGGCGCGGCCAGCGCCAGCAACAAGGCCGAGCCGAGCAGGGTAGGAGAAAGTTTCATGGGTGCCTTGCGACCTGACGAGAAAGTGAGCGCAGGCTAGGGCGTGAAAGTTGCGTTAATGTGACAACTTCGGACTGCATCGCAATTTGATTTTTGCCAATAAAGACAAAGATTTACGCGTGTTTAAACTTTGTCAGTGTGTGTCATAAGTCTGAACGACGGCCGGTTTATGACAGTTGCGATAGCGCGCCTTTACCTGCTGCTGGCGGGCTCAAGCTTATGGCGACCTGAATCGATGCCGTGAAATGCCGGCCAATCAAGCGCTTTGTGCGTCGCACCACTTGCGCAGGCGCGTTCTAAATTGTTAGTTTCGAGGCCATGTTTCCTCGATTCCTCCAATTGCTGTTGGTCTGCCTGCTCGCGCTCACCGCGTGGTCGGCAGCCAATGCGCACGATCGCATCCACGATGCGCTTGTGGGCGACGGCTTGGCGGTGATGGTGGATGCTGGCGAAGAACGTGACGCAGCCGAAGATCTGCAGGACGACGGGGACGCACAGACCCAGGTCGATACCCATTCTGCAGACGACATCCCCTTGCTCTCCCAAGCATGGCCGGTGGTCGCACGCTATTTTCCCTCTTGGTACGCGCACTACGCGCCGGCATCTCAAAAACGCGACCTGATCCCGCAACTGCGTCCTCCTAACGCACTGCGCGCCTGATCCTTCGTTTGTCGCGTCAACCGGTGCTGCGCACCGGACTTATTTGATTTGTTCGTCTTTGCACTTCGCGGTTTGCGCCGTGGATTGCCATCCGTTGCCTAGAGGTATCTCCCATGCAAAGCTTGCTAGATGGTTTTCGTCATTTCCGTAAGGAAGTGTATCCGCGCCAGAGTGCGCGCTTTCAGGAATTGGCCGGTGGCCAGAGTCCGCACACGTTGTTCATTACGTGCGCCGATTCGCGCGTCATGCCGGAGCTGATCTTCTCCGCCCAACCTGGCGAATTGTTCGTCTATCGCAACATCGGCAACGTCGTGCCGCCTTACTCGCAACACGTCAGCGGCGTTGTCGCTGCGATCGAGTACGCCATCGCCGTGCTGGGTGTGCGTCATATCGTGATCTGCGGCCATACCGATTGCGGCGCCATGAAGGCGGTGCTCAAGCCGGAATCGCTGGAAGATGTGCCGTCCGTGGCGGCGTGGCTCAAGCACACCGATTCGGCGCGCCATGTCACCGCCCATCATGGCCACGATCCGCACAGTCAGGATGCGCTGGACTGCATGACCGAAGAGAACGTGGTCTCGCAGCTGGACCATCTGCGGACGCAGCCGGTAGTTGCGGCACGTCTGGCCGCTGGCACCTTGCGTATCCACGGCTGGATCTATGACATCGCCCATGGCGAGATCCGTGCCTTCGATGCCGAGAAGGGTGGCTTCCGTCCGTTGTTGGCGGAAAACACCCCCGAAGCCACCCCACGTCCGCGACTGCAGCAAGTCGTGCGCGCTGAACTGGCCTGACGGAGCACATCATGAACACATCAGGTATCGGCGGATATTTCCGTCAGGGACTGTTCGGGCGTGATTTATTGGCGTCTGTCGTTGTCTTCCTCGTCGCGCTCCCGTTGTGTATGGGCATCGCGATCGCATCCGGCATGCCGCCGGCCGCAGGTCTGATCACCGGCATCATCGGTGGTCTGGTCGTTGGCTTTGTGGCGGGTTCTCCGTTGCAGGTGAGTGGGCCTGCCGCCGGCCTGGCTGTGTTGGTGTTCGAACTGGTCCGGGAGCACGGCATCGCCGCGCTCGGGCCGGTGATCTTGTTGGCCGGTGCGATTCAGTTGGTCGCCGGTCTGTGCCGTGCAGGCGTGTGGTTCCGCATGACATCGCCGGCCGTGGTGGCCGGCATGTTGTCCGGTATCGGCATCCTGATCGTGGCCTCGCAGGCGCATGTGTTGATGGATGCCGCACCCAAGGCGCGCGGTCTGGAGAACTTCGCTGCACTGCCGGCCGTGGTGTGGCAGGCGATCAGCGAAGGCACCGGCCGCACCGCCTTGTTCGTGGGTCTGGCCACCATCGGCATTATCCTGGCGTGGGACAAGCTGCGTCCGCAGCGTCTGCGGTTCCTGCCGGGTGCGTTGATCGCGGTGGTGGCGGTCACGGCTGCAGTGCAGTTGCAGGGTTTGAACGTCGCCAAGGTCGATGTACCGACCAACCTGTTCTCTGCGATCAGCATCCCCAGCATCTCGGACATCTTCGGCGTGTTCAACGCGACCTTGCTGGTGTCTGCGGTGACGTTTGCCTTCATCGCCAGCGCAGAAACCTTGCTGTCGGCGGCAGCGGTGGATCGCATGCATCAGGGCGCACGCACCAACTACGACCGTGAACTGGCGGCGCAGGGCGTGGGCAATATGTTGTGCGGCTTCCTCGGCGCATTGCCGATGACCGGCGTGATCGTGCGCAGTGCGGCCAATGTGCAGGCCGGTGCAGCCACGCGCATGTCCACGGTGCTGCATGGCGGCTGGTTGCTGGTGTTCGCGATGCTGCTGCCGTGGCTGTTGCGGATGACGCCGGTGGCCTGTCTGGCCGGCATCCTGGTCTACACGGGCGTGAAGATGATCAAGATCGGTCAGGTCAAGGAGCTGGCGACCTATGGTCGTGGCACCGCGGCGATCTATCTGGCCACCACCTTCGCGATCGTGGCCACCGACCTGCTGACCGGTGTGTTGATCGGCTTTGGTCTGTCGCTGTTCCGTCTGGCCCTGCATTCTTCGCGCCTGAAGGTGGACGTGCGTGAGCACGAGCACAAGAAGGACGAGATGCATCTGACGCTGCAGGGTTCGGCAACGTTCCTGAAGGTGCCGGCGATGGCGCGTACGCTGGAAAGCGTGCCGCCCAATACCGCACTGCATCTGGACGTGGCCAAGCTGCACCATGTCGACCACGCCTGCATCGAGTTGCTGCGCGACTGGAGCCGGAATGCGGCCTCGCGCGGCTGCGAGTTGGTGGTGGACTGGAACGAGCTGGATCGACGCGTGGAAGGTCAGCCAACGGTGGAAAGCGTGTTGGTCGAACAGCGCGTCGAACAAGCCAAGGCGGCGTAAACCTGCTGCAAACCGCCCGGCGTTCGCGCCGGGTGACCCCTGTCGTGGCCGGATGATGCATGGCGCCGTAAGACGCATCATCCGGTCGCGATTTTTTTTTGGCCGGGATTCGGGATTTGGGATTGGAGATTCGTAAAAAGCCTGGGTTTGCGTTGCCGATACGATGCAACTAGTGCAAGTGGCGCGGCTGGGCGCTGCGCAGTCGTGGATGGTCTTGCTAGATCGTCTCAGCCACGTTTGAGTGGGAGTGCGTCAGCTGCGCAAAGGTGCTGGCCGCTCGGCAGACGCCACGGTCTTGTCGCGATAGCGGCACAGGTCATGGATCACACAGCCCGGGCAATCCGGCTTGCGTGCCTTGCAGACGTAGCGGCCATGCAGGATGAGCCAGTGATGCGCGTCGTGCAGAAACTCCGCAGGAATGACCTTCACCAGTTTGTCTTCGACCACGCGCACGTCCTTGCCCGGCGCAAGTCCGGTGCGATTGGCTACGCGGAAGATATGCGTATCCACCGCCATGGTGGGCTCGCCGAACGCGGTATTGAGCACCACGTTGGCAGTCTTGCGGCCGACGCCGGGTAATGCTTCCAGCGCCGCGCGATCATGCGGGACTTCGCCAGCGTATTGCTCGAGCAAAATACGACACGTGGCAATGACGTTCTTGGCCTTGGCGTTGAACAGACCGATGGTGGCGATGTAGCGCTTCAGGCCTTCTTCGCCGAGATCGAGAATGTCGCGCGGCGTATTGGCGACCGGATACAGCTTGCGCGTGGCCTTGTTGACGCCGACATCGGTGGCTTGCGCCGAAAGCAGCACGGCGATCAGCAACTCGAACGGGGTGGTGTATTCCAGCTCGGTGGTCGGGTGCGGGTTGAGTTCGCGCAGGCGCTCGAACATTTCCTGCACTTCGGGCTTGCGCAGGATGCTGCCGCGACGTGCCGGCGGGGTGGGGCGGATCGCGTTCATGGCTGTGTTCCACCTGCGGCCTTGGCCTTGGCGCGCGCCAGGATGGCGGCGGCCAACGGCGGCAATGCGGCAGCGACGGGTTGGCTGGGTGCTGGTGCGGGCGTGCGGCGAGCATCGCGTTCGGCAGCGCGGCGTTGCAGGCGCGCGGCGCGTGCGCGGTAGCGTTCGCGAGCGGCCCAGGCGTCACGCAGGCGCTGTTGTGCGGCGAGCAATACCACGCGCACCTGCGGGCAGGCCGCATCCAGCAGGTCGTCGCGTGGATCGGGCAGGTACTCCATCAGGCCGAGCGCCAGCGCGCCGTCGAGATCGTCGGCTTGCACGCAGTCGAATAGTTGCAGCGGCAGGGGACGTGATACCGGTATGGGGTCAGACGTCATGGCGAATCGATCAACGATTGAGAAAGTGTGCGGGGCGTTTTTCGAGAAAGGCGCGGGTGCCTTCGCGCATGTCGTCGCTGGCGAACAACAGCGCAAACTATGCGGTTTCCAGCTGTAAACCTTCTTCGATCGCGCATTCGCCGCCGAACACCACCGCATCCAGAATGCCGCGCAATGCGAGCGGTGCAGCAGCGGCCAGGCGCTGTGCCAAGGCGAGTGTTTCTTCCTGTAGCGCCTCCGGCTCGACCACGCGGTTGAGCAGGCCCAGCTGCAATGCGCGCGCTGCATCGATCGGCTGGCCAAGCAGACACAGTTCAAGCGCAGCAGCACGACCGGTCAGGCGCAACAGCCGCTGGGTGCCGCCGAAGCCGGGGATCAGGCCGAGATTGATTTCCGGCTGGCCCAGGCGCGCGGTGGCTGCGGCAATGCGTAGATGGCAGGCCATGGCCAGCTCCAGTCCGCCGCCCAGCGCAAATCCATTGATCATCGCGATCACCGGCTTGGGCATGCGTTCGATCCGGCGCATCAGCTGCTGGCCGAGCAGCGAGAATTCGCGCCCCTGCATCGCCGACAGATCGCGCATTTCGGCAATATCCGCGCCGGCCACGAAGGCCTTTGGGCCCGCGCCGGTGAGAACCACCACGCGCACGTCATCCGCGCTGGCGGCATCCTGGAACGCCTGATCCAGCGCCCGCATCGTGTCCTGGTTCAAGGCGTTCAGTTTGTCCGGTCGATTGACCGTGATCGTCCGTACACTGGCGTGGTCTGCGATCAGAATGACGTGATTGGACATGGAAATCCTTACGAACGTAAAAAATTAGTAAATACGGAACTTCCGAAAGCCTTGCTGGTCATAGCTTTCGTGATAAGTAGCGGTTCGGTATCGCGGCCGCTATCCTAGCGCGTCATCTCAGGCGGCAGACCCGTCCTGTGCCACCACCCTGGAGAATTGTTTGATGAAGTTGCGTTCTATCGCGGTCGCTGTGGCGGCCCTGGCCCTGACGGGCAATGCACTGGCCCAGGACACAACGTCCGAGAAAGGCAAGTTGAGCTACTACTTCGGCTATGACTACGGCAACAACCTTGCCGAGCTCACTGGTCGCGGCGAGCAGCTCGACATCAATGCGGTGGTGAAGGGGCTGCAAGACGCCTATGCCAAAAAGCAGCCGTCGATCACTGCCGATCAGCTGAAGCCGGCCGTCGAGGCGTTCCAGAAGCGTGAGCAGGGCCGTGCCCAGCAGGCCAAGGCCGAGTACGACAAGGCTGCCGCTGCCAACAAGACCAAGAGCGACCAGTTCCTGGCCAAGAACAAGGGCACCGCTGGCGTGCAGACGCTGCCGAGCGGCGTGCAGTACCGCGTGATCGAAGCCGGTAAGGGCGCCAAGCCGACCCAGGCCAGCACCGTGCAGCTGGAAGTGGCCGGTCCGTTCCCCTTCGGCGATCGCGAGAAGGCACGTCCGGCGCAGCAGATTCCGGCCATCAAGGTCAGCGAAGTCGAGATGCAGGCCATGCGCGATACGCTGCTGCAGATGCCGGCTGGCTCGAAGTGGGAAGTGACCCTGCCGCCGGAGAAGGCCTACGGTGCCGACCCGCGTACGCCGTTCCCGCCGAACGTGGCCGTGCAGTTCGAGATCAAGCTGGTCAGCGTCAAGTAATTGCGTTTGATGTTGCTGTGACAACGCCGGCCACCAGGCCGGCGTTGTCGTTTGGGTCCACCGGACATGCGCGAGCGCAAAAGTCGGTTGGAGGTCTTGACGATGCGGGGCGGCAGGAGCGAGCGATGACCGACAAGGATGCGAACGGCGGCAGTCTGCCCAGCCCATGTATCGGTGTATGTTCGTTGGACGCGCAGTCGCACTGTGTCGGCTGCCTGCGCAGCCTGGATGAAATTGCACGCTGGATGAGCATGAGCGACGCCGAACGCCAGACATATCTGCAGACGGTTCTGCCTGCGCGCGCATTGGCGGCGCGGCTGCCCGAATGCGCGCAGCTGCAGCGTGCGTTGTATCCGCTGGACACCGCGCCCGATGGGCCGGGTTGGAACCATGCCGAATTGATCGATCTGACCGAAGGCGGCGCCTCTGCCGAAGCGGCGGTATTGTGCGGTCTGATTCCACGCGAGCACGGCAGCATGGTGCTGTTGACCCGACGCACCGACAGCCTGCGCCATCACGCCGGGCAGGTCAGTTTTCCCGGTGGGCGGATCGAGCCTTCCGATGCCGATGCGGCGGCTGCGGCGCTGCGCGAGAGTTGCGAAGAGATCGCGCTCGGCGCGGATCAAGTGCATGCATTGGGTTATCTAGATCCGTTTTTGACCGTGAGCGGGTTTCGCGTGACCCCGGTGGTTGCGGTGATCGACCCGGCGTTTGTGGCGGTGCCGCAGCCGGACGAAGTGGCCGATGTGTTTGAAGTGCCGTTGGCGTATCTGATGGACCCGGACAATCTGCGCAGCGTAGAGCTGGAGTTCCGCGGCCGGCCACGCCGTGTGCTCGAGTACGATTGGCCGGGCCAGCGTATCTGGGGCGCCACCGCTGCCATTCTTCTCAATCTTCGTCGTCGCCTGGAGCAGGTTGCATGAGTGCCAATCCCGACTGGACCGCGCTGGTCGATAGCGCCACCTTGGCGGCCGCGTTGCACCATCCACAGCTACGGCTGCTGGACGCCCGCGCCGCACCGCCGACTGCGCCGGACCCGGATGCAGCGCGCAACGCGTATGCGCAGGGACATCTGCCAGGCGCGTATTACGCGGATCTCAACGATGATCTGGCCGATCTGTCGCGGCCTGGTCAAGGCCGGCATCCGCTGCCGCACAGCGCGGCCTTCGCCAAGCGGCTGGGCGAATGGGGCATCGATCCGGACAGTCAGGTGGTGGTCTACGACGCTGCCGACGGCAGCATGGCCGCCGCGCGTGCGTGGTGGATGCTGCGATTGATGGGGCATCGTCGCGTGGCGGTACTGGATGGCGGATTGGCCGCGTGGCGCGCTGCCGGATTGCCGGAAAGTATCGAGCCGCCTGCATTGCACGCTGGCGCGGCGTATCCGGGCAGCTTCGACAACGCTGCGGTGGTCGAGCCCGAGCAACTTCTGGCGCGTCTGGATCAGGCGCCGGGATGGCTGCTGGATGCGCGTGCCGGCGAGCGTTTTCGCGGCGAGGTGGAGCCGGTCGATCCGGTGGCCGGGCATGTGCCTGGTGCGGTGAGCCGCCCATTGGGTGTGAGCCTGCGCGATGGCCGTTTCAAGCCGGCAGACGAATTACGTGCGGAGCTGTCTGCGCTGCTGGGTGCAACTCCACCCGAGCACGCGGTGGTGATGTGCGGATCGGGCGTGACTGCCTGCCATTTGCTGCTGGCATTGGAAGTGGCCGGTCTGTCTGGCGCGCGTGTCTACGCCGGCTCCTGGAGCGGCTGGTTGCAGGACCCGGCACGTCCGGTCGCGACCACTGCCTGACCGATTGCAGGCACAATAGCGACAGGAACGGTGACCTGTGGGGACGCAGGTTCGCTGCGCGGAGCGCAGTTTCTCGCAGTGTTGGGTGACTCATGCGGTTGCAGTTACAGATCGGCGCACTCTGCGTCGCGGCGTGGTCGATGGCTGCGTGCTCGGCGGGGTCGACCACTGGCGTCAACGATGCGCGTCTGGCCGGTCGTGGACAAAGCGATGAGCAGGCGGTGTATCAGGTTGCGCTTGAACGTGCGCGTGCACAGCGTTTGACGCAGTTGCGGGCCCCCGACGGTTGGTTGAGCTACACCGGCTCCGGTCGCGTGCGTGCTGGCCAGTACCGGGTGGGCAGCGATCCGCAGAGCGACATCGTGTTGCCGGCCGGTCCCGCGCAGTTGGGGCAGCTGACGCTGGACACCGATGGCCGTGTGCACTTTGAAGCGGCCGCCGGCGCGCCGGTGACATTGAACGGGCAGCGCATCGATCGCGTCATGTTGGAACCGGAGCGTGCAGGGCAAGGCGGCGATCGCCTGGACGTGGGGGGCCGGCAGTTCTATCTGGTGCAGACCGGCAGTCTGTTCGGCTGGCGTTTTCGCGATCCGGCTGCGCCGGCGCTGACCCAAGTCGATGGGCTGGACTATTTCCCAACCGATCCGCGGTGGCGCCTCCAGGCGCGCTGGGAGGCCTATTCCACGCCACGCACGACCACCTTGTTGACCTCGATCGGCACCCCGCTCACGGTCGATATACCGGGCGAGGCGGTGTTTTCGCGCCATGGCCACGAGTACCGCTTGCAGGCGCTGGCGCAGGAGGGCGGAGAAGGCCTGTTTTTCCTGTTCGCCGACCGCACCAGCGGCAAGGAAAGTTATGGCGGTGCGCGTTATCTCTACACCGCCGCGCCGCGCGACGGCCGCATCGTGCTGGACTTCAATCTGGCCGAAAATCCGCCCTGCGCATTGACGCCGCACGTGGTCTGCCCGATCGCGCCACCGGAAAATCGGCTGGATGTCGCAGTGAATGCAGGCGAGAAAACCTATCGCGCGCCGGAGCGCTGAGCGCCGCGCTTAGCGGGGTGCGTGCGACCACGTCACGGCCGCTTCGATGTGCGGCCATGGAAACATGGGGCCGGGGTCGAGCTTGCGTTGGATCTTGCGCGATGGATCGTCGCTGGCCGCTTCCTGGGTTGTGTCCAGTGCTTGATGGCCGGCAATCCGGCTGATCGATGGCAGCTGCTGTTGCAGCCATTGCAGCAGGGTGATCAGCGCGACGATCTGCACGTTGGGATAGGGCTCGGTCATGACCTGATGACGCGAGTCCAGCCAATGCGGATAGCGGCCTGTGTTGACCAATTCGATGCCCAGCGTATGCGGGTTATGGCCGCGCACATGATGTGCCACGCGCTCGAGCGCCACGTATTGCTGGATGCTGCCGTTGCGGTCGATGTAGTAATGGCCGCTGTTGCCGGTGCCGCTGTCGTAGAGCACGCGCTCGCCGTATTCGCGCGCCATCGCCATGTCGGGCAATTCGGTGCAGTGGATGACCACCATGTCGATCTGTGTGAGCGCGCGTCGCGCCAGCCGGGATTCGTAGGACAACGGCGCGTAGGTGATCGGCGGAGACGGCAGGACGGCATCGGACATGAAGCGGATGCTAGCATTCGACGATGGCTTTGAATCCCGACAGCCCTTTGGGCAAATTGATGGCAACGCTGCCGCAGACCGGCCAGGTGACCTGGATCGGCGTGCGCCCGGCGCGCGATGTGGCCATGCTGGAGGTAGACGCGGCGCAGGCCACCACCGGCATTGGCCTGGTGGGCGACCGCTATAAAGGCGGCAGCGGCAAGCGTGGGCTGACCTTGATCCAGGCCGAGCATCTGCCGGTGATCGCCGCCCTGGCCGGTCACGCGTCAATCGCGCCAGCTACGTTGCGGCGCAATCTGGTGGTGTCCGGTATCCCGCTGATCGCCTTGAAAGGGCGGCGCTTTCGTATCGGCGAGGTCGAGCTGGAAGGCACCGATCCCTGCGACCCGTGCTCGCGCATGGAAGATGCGCTGGGCGCGGGCGGCTACAACGCGATGCGCGGGCATGGCGGGCTGTGCGCGCGCATCCTGCGTGGCGGCGTGCTGCGCATCGGCGATACGGTGCAGGCGCTATGAGCCGCGGGCATTGCATTCTGTCGCACGGGTTCGAAAGTGGCCCCGACGCGCTGAAAGTCACCGCACTGGCCGACGTCGCCGAGCAGTTGGGCTGGACCCACGAGCGCCCGGATTACACCGATCTGGACGCGTGCCGCGAGGTGAGCTCGCTCGGTGATGTGCAAGGCCGGTTGCAGCGTCTGCTGCAGATCGCGCGTGCGGCGTCCGACAAGGGGCCGCTGGTGTTGGTCGGCTCCAGCCTGGGCTCGTATATCGCTGCCCAGGTGTCGTTGCAGGTGCCAACGCGCGGGCTGTTTTTGATGGTGCCGCCGACCAGGATGGGCCCGTTGCCGGCGCTGGATGCGGCGGCCGTGCCGATTTCGATCGTGCATGCCTGGCGCGATGAATTGATTCCTGCTGCCGATGTGATCGCCTGGGCGCAGGCGCGCAATGCGCGCTTGTTGCTGGTCGACGACGAACATCGGCTGGCGGCGCATGTGGACGCGTCGGCGCGTGCATTTGCCGAACTGTTGCAGAGTCTGTGATGCGTCCGCACCTGATTGCGTGCTGCGTGCGGAGTTGCCGATGGATGTGTTGATCCGCGAAGCGAGCGACGGCGATGCCGCAGCGATCGAACTGCTGACGATGGTGGCGTTCATGCGCTCCGACCACAGCCGCCATGATGAGCAACACGTGATTGCCGCGTTGCGCAACGACGGCGCGCTGGCGTTGTCGTTGGTGGCCGACCACGACGGCTATGTGGTCGGGCATCTGGCGGTATCGCCGGTGTCGTTGTCGGACGACTCGCCAGGCTGGTACGCGCTGGGTCCGCTGGCGATCGGGCCGGGGCATCAGCACCAGGGCCTGGGTACGCGCCTGGTGCAATCTGCACTGGCGAACTTGCGCGAGCGCGGTGCGGCCGGTTGTCTGGCGCTGGGCGAACCGGCGTTTTTCAAGCGTCTGGGGTTTGCGGTGGAACCGGGCCTGGTGTTGCCCGACGTCCCTGTGTCCGAGCTGCAGGCGCTGGCTTTCGGCGATCGGTTGCTGCCGCTGGCCGATGTGTCTTATCACCCGGCCTTCGGGCTGGGTTGAGTCGAGCCTCTGTCGCCCCGTTGCCGAGATCTGCGCCAGTGCAGTTCGCTCGGCGGCATCTTCCATCGCTATCGAGACGTCAGGACGCCGGCAGTGATCGCAGCATTGCGAG
Organism: Xanthomonas sp. NCPPB 2933; assembly: GCF_056725225.1. Taxonomy (NCBI): domain Bacteria; kingdom Pseudomonadati; phylum Pseudomonadota; class Gammaproteobacteria; order Lysobacterales; family Lysobacteraceae; genus Xanthomonas; species Xanthomonas sp. NCPPB 2933. The sequence goes on along the minus strand of NZ_CM161518.1, from coordinate 3,471,785 downwards.
AGCTGCAATGGCGCTCTCCTGTCGAGGTGGAAGATGCAACGCGATGATGAAGACCTGGGTCAGGCCGCGCAGGCGGGCCGACTGATTTCCCACGGTGGCGATCACCAGGACGATGCCGACTTGCTGGCATCGATCAAATCGCGTCTGCGTCAGACCGGCGATCGATCCGATGCGGTGGTTCAACGTTTGATCGGTCTGGTCGATGCGCTCTGGTCGATCGAGTTCGGTCGGTTTCTGCTCAGAAATCGTGGGCTGAATGCCTATTGGACCCATCAGATGGTGACGTATCGCCCTGATGCACAGCCAAACGATTCGATGTCGGCGATGGAACGCCATATTTTCGAGAAAGCGCCTGCGGCGTTGGCTACCCGCGAACGGTTCGGCATCTTCAGGCAGCAGCTGCAGGGGCTGCTGCGGCCAGGCATGACGCTGGCATCGGTGCCCTGTGGATGGATGGGGGAGCTCTTGACGCTGGACTACCGTGAGTGCCCGGACGTGCGCCTGATCGGCATCGACCTGGATCCGCAGGCCTTGGAAGGGGCGCTCCAACTCGCACGGCAGCATGGGCTGGAGGGGCAGCTTTCGCTGCGTCTTGAGGACGCATGGACACCCGGCCCTGGCGATGAGGTGGATGTGCTGACGAGCAATGGTCTGAATATCTACGAGCCGGACGACGGGCGCGTGATCGCGCTGTATCGCGCCTTTTTCGATCGACTGACGCCAGGTGGCGTGCTGGTCGCAAGTTTTCTGACTCCGCCGCCGAGCATCTCTGCCGAGTCGCCGTGGAAGTTGGAGAACATCGACGCGGAGGCACTGACCCTGCAGAACCAGATATTCGCCGAGATCGTACAAGCGCGCTGGGCCTCGTTCCGGACCCATGCACACACCTGTCTGCAGCTGGAAAGCGCCGGGTTTACCGATATCCGGTTTATCGACGACGCCGCCAGCATATTTCCGACGGTGATGGCGCAGAAGCCATTGGGTCGATGAGTCGGCAACATCGTGAACTGCCCGGGGTTCCGTTTGCATGGCGCGCTGACCTACACTCCGCGGCGTTGTCCACTGTCTGAGGATTGGTCCAATGCGCCATTGATGCCGCCGTCGTGAGGACGGCCTTACCCGCTGCTGGTCCGGTTGGATCGGCGCGTGTGCTGGCATGCAATGGAGACACGTATGACCTGTTCGTCGCTGACGCTGGAAAGCGTTGCGTATCTGCTGCCCGATGGCAGCCCGCTGTTTTCCGATCTGACGATTCACATCGACCAGCGCCCCACTGGCCTGGTCGGGCGCAATGGCGTGGGCAAGAGTGTGCTTGGGCGGCTGTTGGCCGGTGAGTTGCTGCCCAGTGCCGGGCGCTGCGTGCGTAGCGGTAGCGTGCATTACCTGCCGCAGCGGGTGCGCGTTGCGCCTGGACAAACCATTGCCGAGTTGGCGGGTCTTGCGCCGCTGCTGGACGCGCTGGACAGGATCGCTGCTGGCAGCGTGGCGCCAGCCGATTTCGACCTGGTTGGCGAGCGCTGGAGCGCGCATGCGCAATTTGCCGCAGAACTGGAGCGACAAGGCTTGGGCGGGCGCGATCCCTATGCACTGGCGGCGCAACTCAGCGGCGGCGAAGCGATGCGCGTGGCGTTGGCCGGTGCGTTTCTGACCCAGCCGGACCTGTTGATTCTGGATGAGCCGAGCAATCATCTGGATGGCCCGCAACGCCAGCGGCTGATGGATCACCTGCAGGCGTGGAGCGGTGGCCTGGTGGTGATCAGCCATGACCGCAGCTTGCTCGAGGCGATGCAGCGCATCCTGGAACTGTCGCCGCACGGGCTGCGCAGTTATGGCGGCAATTACACGTTCTATGCCCGGCAACGCGCGCTGGAACGGCAGGCGGCCAGCGATCTGCTGGCCGAGCGCAAACACGCACGCACACGCGGCGAGCAGGCGCTGCGTGAGCAGCAGCAGCGTCAGCAACAACGCCAGGCACGCGGCGCGCGTGCTGCCGGGCAGGCCAATCAAGCGGCGATCCTGCTCGGCGGGCAGAAGCAACGCAGCGAAAACAGCGCCGGGCGGCTGCAGCAGCAGCGTCAGGCCGGACAGGCACGGCTGAGCGAGGCGGTGGTGCAGGCCGCAGCGCAGGTGGAGGCCGATCCCGAGATCGCCGTGTTGGCGCCGGCATCGCCAGCCGGCGCATCGCGACGGTTGGCCACGCTGGAGCAGGTGGAACTGGCCGACGGGCGGCTGGGCGGGCGACGGGTGGATCTGTTGTTGCATGGGCAGCCGCGGATTGGCCTGGTCGGCCCCAATGGCAGCGGCAAATCCTCGTTGCTGCAGCTACTGGCCGGGCACCTGCAGCCGAGCGCAGGACATTGCGAGGTGCATGTGCCGGTGGCCTATCTGGATCAGGACCTGGGGCTGCTGGACCCGGCGCGCTCGGCCGCCGCGCAACTGCACGCTTCCGACCCGGGCGCGCCAGCGCACGCACAGCGGCTACGGCTGGCGCTGCTGGGGCTGGACCAGACGCGTGCCGATCTGCCCACCGGCCAGCTCAGCGGCGGCCAGCGGCTCAAGGCAGCGCTGGCCTGCGCGCTGTACCGGGCGCAGCCGGCGCAGCTGCTGTTGCTGGACGAGCCGACCAATCACCTGGATCTGGCCTCGGTAGAGGCGATCGAGGCGCTGCTGCGCAGCTACCAGGGGGCGCTGGTCGTCGCCTCGCACGATGCCGCCTTCCTGCAGCGGCTGGGTTTGCAGCAGCGCCTGGATACCGCGCAAGCGCAGTGGCGGCTGGCACCGTGGTGAACCGCGCAGCGGGCGATGCGGCCGCCGGGCTGGTAAAGCCGGCGCCGATGGCCGACCATTTGCGCCCCGCCCGCAGCGGCCACGGCATTGCCCTCCACGGCGCCGGCCCAGCGTCCTGCTCTCACGCTCGCCACCACGGCCGGCGTCTCCATCGATACCTGCCTACGTGAAATTCTTCGCATCCTGTGCCAAGGGCCTGGAATACCTGCTTGCCGACGAGCTGCTGTCGCTCGGTGCCAGCAAGGCCACTGCCACCATCTCCGGCGTCAACGTCGAAGGCGACATGCGCGACGCGCAGCGCGCCGTCCTATGGTCGCGCCTGGCCAGCCGCGTGCTGTGGCCGTTGAACGAGTTCGATTGCCCGGACGAGGACGCGCTGTATGCCGGCGTTTCCGAGTTGCCATGGGACGAACATCTGTCTGTCGGCCATACGCTGTCGGTGGATGCGCATGTCTCCGGCACTGCGATCACGCATGCCCGCTATGCGGCGCAGCGCATCAAGGACGCGGTGGTCGACACCATGCGCCGGCAGGGCCTGGAGCGCCCGTCGGTGGATCTGGAGAGCCCGGATCTGCGGTTGAACCTGTCGCTGCGCAAGGGCCGCGCCACCATCTCGGTGGATCTGGGTGGCGGCCCGCTGCATCGGCGCGGCTGGCGCATGGCGCAGAACGAAGCGCCGTTGAAGGAGAACCTGGCGGCGGCCGTGCTGCTGCGCGCCGGTTGGCCGCGCGCCTACGCCGATGGCGGCGGCCTGCTGGATCCGATGTGTGGCAGCGGCACCTTGTTGATCGAAGGCGCGCTGATGGCGGCCGATGTCGCACCCGGCCTGCAACGCTATGGCAGCGATATCCCCAGCCGCTGGCGCGGTTTCGACCGCGAGGGCTGGCAACAGCTGGTGAGCGAAGCGCGCGAGCGCGACAGCCTCGGCCGCGCCGCGCTCAAGCAGGTGATCCACGGCAGCGACATGGACCCGCATGCGATCCGCGCGGCCAAGGAAAATGCGCAGGTGGCTGGTGTCGCCGAGGCGATCTGGTTCGGCGTGCGCGAGGTGGGCGATCTGCAGACCCCGCCGCAGGCCACCGGCGTGGTGGTGTGCAATCCGCCCTACGACGAGCGTCTGGCCGCCGATGCGGCGCTGTATCGACGCCTGGGCGATACCTTGCAGCGCGCCGTGCCGCAATGGCGGGCCAGCCTGCTGTGCGGCAACGCGGAGCTCGCGTATGCCACCGGCCTGCGTGCGGGCAAGAAGTATCAGTTGTTCAACGGCGCGATCGAGTGCGCGTTGATCGTCTGCGACCCGATCGCGGTGCCGCGGCGCACCCCGTTGGCCGCACCGACCGCGCTCAGCGAAGGCGGGCAGATGGTCGCCAATCGTTTGCGCAAGAATCTGCAGAAGTTCAAGAAGTGGCGCGCGCGCGAAGGCATCGAATGCTTCCGCGTCTATGACGCCGATCTGCCGGAATATTCCGCCGCCATCGACGTGTATCAGCAAGCCGATGGCGATCGCCGCGTGTTTCTGCATGTGCAGGAATACGCCGCGCCGGCGACGATTCCCGAAGCCGATGTGCGCCGTCGTCTGGGCGAACTGCTGGCCGCTGCACGCGAGGTGTTCGAGGTGCCGGGCGAGCGCGTGGCGCTCAAATCGCGCGAGCGCGGCAAGGGCGGCAGCAAGTACGGCCGCTTCGAGCAGCGCAATGAGGTCATCAATGTGCGCGAGCACGGTGCGCTGCTGCGGGTGAATCTGTTCGACTACCTGGACACCGGCCTGTTTTTGGATCATCGCCCGCTGCGCGGCACCATGGCCACGCAATCCAAGGGGCGGCGCTTCCTCAATCTGTTCTGCTACACCGGCGTGGCCAGCGTGGAGGCGGCGGTGGCGGGTGCGAGCTCCACCACCAGCGTGGATCTGTCCGGTACCTATCTGCAGTGGTGCGCCGACAACCTGGCCTTGAACGGCCAGGCCGGCAGCAAGCACAAGCTGGTGCAGGCCGACGCGCTGGCCTGGCTGGAAGCCGAGCGCGCGCATTTCGACGTGATCTTCTGCGACCCGCCGACCTTTTCAAATTCCGCACGCGCGGAAGACTTTGATATCCAGCGCGAGCATGTGCGGCTGTTGCGCGCGGCGGTGGCGCGTCTGGCGCCGGGCGGGGTGCTGTATTTCTCCAACAACTTCCGCCGCTTCAAGCTGGATGAGGAACTGGTGGCCGAGTTTGCGCAGTGCGAGGAAATCAGCCCGCGCACCATCGACCCGGATTTCGAACGGCATGCGCGGATCCATCGGGCGTGGCGGTTGACGGCGTGATGAAGTGGCCCGGTCGCGTCTGACCGGGCGGTGTGCGCATTGCGCGTCTGGTATCGCCGGCGCTCGGCTGGCTGCCGTGCGCCGCACCAGCGGCGGCGCCTGATCACGCAGGCGCAATCGCGGCCGGGCATGCGAGGGCAGGGCGTGGCCGCAACAAGCCCGGCACAGCGCTGCGGTATGCTGATTCGCATGCTTTGGAGTCAACGATGACCGCACCACCCCGCATCGCCTTTCTCGCCAGTCACGCCGAGCCGGCGGTGACCGCGCGCGCCCATCTTGTGCAGCGCTATGGCGATCATCCGCTGGCCACCGCCGACATCGTCTGCGCCCTGGGCGGCGACGGTTTCATGCTGCAGACCCTGCACCGGCATGGCGCGGCCAGCAAGCCCGTGTTTGGCATGAAGCTGGGCTCGGTCGGGTTTTTGATGAATCAGTACCGCGACGACGAAGACGACCTGCTCGCGCGGCTGCAACGTGCCGAGCCGGCGCATCTGCGCCCGTTGGAAATGCAGGTGCAGACCGAGTCCGGTGCCAGCACGGTGTCGCTGGCCTACAACGAGGTCTCGCTGCTGCGACAGACCCGCCAGGCCGCGCATCTGAGCGTGGATCTCAATGGCCAGACCCGCATCGCCGAGCTGATCGGCGACGGGGTGATGGTCGCCACGCCAGCCGGCAGCACCGCGTACAACTATTCCGCGCACGGGCCGATTCTGCCGCTGGGCTCGCACACGCTGGCGCTGACGCCGATCGCCCCGTATCGCCCGCGTCGCTGGCGCGGCGCCATTCTCAAGGCCGATACTGAAGTGTGCTTCCGGGTGCTGGACCCGTACAAGCGCCCGGTCAGCGTCACCGCCGACTCGCACGAGATCCGCGACGTGATCGAAGTGACCATCCGCGAATCCACCCAGCGCCAGGTAACGCTGCTGTTCGATCCCGAACACAATCTGGAAGAGCGCATTTTCAGCGAGCAGTTTGCGGTGTGAGGGGCGGGGATTGGGCATTCGGGATTCGGGATTGGCAACGGCAGCAGCGCGGCACGTCGTCTTTGGAATCGCTCGCACGCGCTACGATGCTGTGCGGATGGGCGATCAACTCCCGACCTACGGTTCCTGCTTCAAACCAATCCCAAATCCCGAATCCCAAATCCCGGCCCCACAATGACTGACAACTCCCCCAGGCTCCTGACCGTCGCGGTCACCTCGCGCGCGCTATTCGACCTCGAAGAAGGCCACGCGCTGTTCGAGGCCGATGGTGTGGAGGCGTATTCGGCGTTCCAGCGTGAGCATGAGGACGACATCCTGGAGCCGGGCGTGGCATTCCCGGTGGTGCGCAAGCTGCTGGCGCTCAACCACGATGTGCCCGAAGACGCGCCGCGGGTGGAGGTGATCCTGCTCTCGCGTAATTCCGCCGATACCGGCTTGCGCATCTTCAATTCGATCCAACACTACAACCTGGGCATCGTGCGGGCGACCTTCACCTCCGGGCAGCCGACCTGGCCGTACGTGAAGCCGTTCGGCACCGATCTGTTTCTGTCGGCCAATCCGGAGTCGGTGCGGCGTGCACTCACCCATGGCATTGCGGCGGCGACCATCATGCCGCGCGCGCCGGGCGAACGCGCCGAAGCCGCAGCGGCGATCGTGGACAACGACGAGAGCCGCTTGCCGACGCAGCTGCGTATCGCCTTCGACGGCGATGCAGTGATCTTCGGTGACGAGAGCGAGCGCATCTCGCGCGAGCAGGGCGTGGAGGCGTTTGGACGCCACGAGCGCGAACGCGCGCGCGAGCCGCTGTCGGTCGGGCCGTTCCGCAATTTTCTGTCTGCGTTGCACACGCTGCAGGCGGCATTTCCGCCCGGCGAGGCCTCGCCGATCCGCACCGCGCTGGTCACCGCGCGCTCGGCACCGGCGCATGAGCGGGTGATCCGCACCTTGCGCGAGTGGGGCGTGCGTCTGGACGAGGCCCTGTTCCTGGGTGGGCGCCACAAGGGGCCGTTCCTGGAGGCGTTTGGCGCAGATATCTTCTTCGACGATTCGCAGCACAACATCGACAGTGCGCGCCAGCATCAGCATGTGGCGGCCGGTCATGTGCCGCACGGCGTGGCCAACGATCCGCCGAGCAGGTGAGCGACGCATCGAAGCCGTCTGCACGCGCCGCGCTGCGCTCCAGCTGGCGTCAGTTGGAGCTGTATTTCGCCGACGACACCGTGCAGACCCGCATGTCGCGCTGGGCGCCGTCTCGGCTGATGCTGCCGTACACGCGCGGCATGCTGGCCGCGTTGTGGCTGCAGCCGCGCCCCGAGTGCATCGGCATTGTTGGGTTTGGCGGCGGCGCGCAGGCCAAGTTCTGCCATCGTTATCTGCGCAGCACGCGTATCGAGGCGGTGGACGCCGATGCGCAGGTGCTGGCGTTGCGCGATGCGTTTGCCGTGCCGCGCGACGATGCCCGGCTTGAGGTCACGCACGGCGATGGTGCGCAGTGGATCGGCACGCGTGCCGGGCGCTACGACCTGTTGCTGCTGGATGCTTACGATGCCGACGGCATTCCGCCCGCGCTGTGCACGCCCGAGTTCTACGCCGATTGCCGCGCTGCGCTGACACCCAGCGGTGTGCTGGCGTTGAACCTTTTCCAGGTGCCGCTTGCCGGGCATCTGGCCAAGCTGCGCGATGTCTTCGATGGGCGGGTGCTGCTGTTGCCCGAGCCGGATCTGCGCAATCAGGTGCTGTACGCCTGGAATGGCAAACGCACGCCTGGCACGGCGGAACAGGCATTGGCGTCGTTGCCGTGGGCGGCGCGTCGGCAGTTGCGGCCGGCGATGCTGCGGCTGCAGGCGGCATGGATGGAGCGGGCCTGGCGGTATGCGTAAGCCGCTCTAGCTGGGCGGTTTGACACTCGTTGCAAGCGGGCGTGATGTAGGAAACTACAGGCGCGCCTGCAAGCGCACCGTTACGGGGTGAGCGGATTCCCGGCGTCAGCCAGCGGCAACTGGATATCGGTCAGCCGCCAACGCAAGCCTTGCCGGGTCAGCACGAAGACCACCGGCGCTCCGGTCGCGGTGTACGTGGTCGCGGTGAAGCGGCGGGTGGATTCGAAGCGCTGCTCGGCGCCTTGCAGCGGACGCGCCGGCGCTGGCGCCGCATACGTATCCGGGCTGACGGTCTCGCCAGTGACGTGATTCCACACGCTATGGCCTTGCAGCAATGCACCGATGCCGAGCGGGGTGACCAGCGTGTCCACGCCGGCGCCGCTGATGCCACTGGCAAGCTGCAAGGCGAACCCACCGAGCAGACTTGATTGCATGCTGGTGCCGGCCTGGCGGATCAGATAATCGTCCAGTTGCGCCTTGAGGTTGACCCGCAGGCTGGGGAAATCCACGTGGCGTTCCAGCTGCCCGGCATCGCGATTGGCGACTGCCTCACTGATGCCGCGAATGGCCAGATACGGGCCTGCCACCACGTAACTGGCCAATAGCAGCACGGCCAGCACAGGCACTAGCAACCAGCGTTTTTTCATGGTGCGCAGTCCATTGCTGGTGGTGGCAGGCGAGATTGCGAGATACAACGCAGCGCAGTGGAAAACCGCCAGCTCACGCCGATGGCCGCTGCAGCTTGCATCGCTGCCTGCGCCGCACGCTGCATCAAAACTCCAGATCCAAGGCGGCGCACAGATAATCGACAAACGGCGCCAGCACCACCAGATCCGCTTCGATGGTCTGGCGCAGGCGCGGGCCGGTCATGATGGTGTCGTCCAGATGCCGCAGATAGGCCCAGTTGCGATGTTTGAGATCGTCGATGAACTCGAAATCGTTTGGAAATCCGCGCGGTGCACGCACCAGTTTTTCGCTGTCGTCCAGCGCGAACTTGCGACGCAGTTTGGGTTCGTATGCGGCCGCTTTCCAGTTGGCGGGATTGTCGAAAATGAACTGGCGCAGTTTGCGCTGGGTATCCGGTTCCGGATGCCACAGCCCCGCACCGACAAAGCTCTCGCCCGGCTGCAGATGGAGGTAAAACGATGGCGCCGGCACCTGGCGGCGGCGCTCATGAAACAGGCGCGCACCTTGCCAGTTCTTGTACGGCGATTTGTCGTTGGAAAACCGTGCATCGCGGTAGATGCGAAACAGCGAGCCGCCCTGGGTCTTGGGATCGGCGCGATAGTGTTCGCTGACCTCGGCCAACGCCGGCTGCAGGTCGGTGATGAGCTGCAAAAACGGCTGGCGCACGTGCGCCTCGTACTGATGCCGGTGGTCGTTGAACCAGGTCTTGTCGTTGTGGCGGGCCAGGGCGCGCAGAAACTTGAAGCTGGCATCGGAAAAATAGGTGGTCATAGCGTGCGTTGGAGGTCCGAACCCCAGGCGGCGAGCTGGTCGAGTAGGGCTTGCTTGGTAGCATCGTCGGGGTGAGCAAGCCGTAAATCCGCGATCTGCGCATGGAACTGGTCGAGCGTGACTTCGCCCAAACCACGGTCTTCTAGCAGGCGCTGACGGCGATACACGTTCCAGCGTTCCTGCTCTTCGAACGACAGCGTTTGCGGCCAGTTGCGCGCGCGGTAGCGGAACAGCAACTCGATCAGGCGTGGGTCGCGAAAGCGCGATTCCAGCGCGCCCAGTTCGGCCGGCGCGCTGACACGCACCTGCGCCAGCAGGCGCTTGTCGCCTTCGGCCAGGAAGCCGTCGTAGAGCGAGGCATCGGCGTCGTTGACCGCTGGCGCTGCAGCGCGTTCGTTGCCGTACACCTGGCGCACTTTTTCGGCAAGCTCGGGGCCGAGTTCGCGCAGGCGCGCGGCTTTGGCCAGCACCGCGTCGTGGTCGATGCCTAGGCGCTGGAAATCCGCTTCCCGCAAGTGTTGCCAGGCCACCAGCGCCGGCGACTTGTTCAGATGCACTTCTTTCAGCGGAATGCGCTGCTCGCCTTCGGGCAGGTCGGCGGCGCGGATATACAACCGGTCGGCGATCTCATCCGGGCTCAGGCGCAACAGCACCTCCGGGTCGCCGTCCAGGTCGAACACGATCACGCGGCTGTCGATGCGCGGATGGCGCGTCAGTGGCAGCACTGCGGCGGCGCACATGCGCGAGGCGGGATAGCGCTGCGAAATATGCAGCACCGGCTGCATGGCGATGACATCCAGCAACGTCGCCGCAAAGCGCTTGTCGCGCAGACGCAGCGCGTACTCCCACAATTTCGGTTGATGTTGCTGGAATCTGCGCGCCATGCCGATGGTGGCGTACACGTCCGACAGCGCCTCGTGCGCATCGCCTTCGCGCACCGCATTGGCATCGGCCAGGTGTTCGAGCTTGAACGAGGTGGCGCCGTCTTCGCGCTGCGGCCAGACGATGCCGTCCGGGCGCAGGGCATGCACCAGCCGCAACACATCGAGCAGATCCCAACGCGAATTGCCGCCGCGCCACTCGCGCTCGTAGGGATCGTAGAAATTGCGGAACAGACCGCAGCGCACGAACTCGTCGTCGAAGCGGATCGAGTTGTAGCCCAGCGTGCAGGTCTGCGGCCGGCTCATCTGTTCGGAAATGCGCGCAAACGCCTCGGCCTCGCTAACGCCTTCGCGCAGCGCGTGCTGCGGGGTGATGCCGGTGACCATGGTCGCGTACGGGGAGGGCAGCAGATCGTCGGCCGGCTGTACGAAGAAGCTGATCGGTTCTTCGATCACGCGCAGTTGCGCATCGGTGCGCACGGCGGCGAACTGTGCGATGCGCGTGCGGCGCGGATCCTGGCCGAAGGTTTCCAGGTCGTAGAAGAGAAAGCTGTCAGGCATGCCGTATCAAATCCAGATCCGCGGCGCGCTGCGGAGGGCGCCGCCAGTGCTGGCTAGTATCTCTCATCCGCACGCCGGCTCGCTGACGCCGGCCTGTGCGCGACGATCAGTGCGCGCCTTCCAGCGGCTGCAGACGCGCATGCACGACCGCTTCCAGCGCCGCCCAGTCGATGCGCGACAGATCGGTGTGCCCACGCGTGGCTTCGACCAGGATCTCGCGCTGGATCTCGCTGCGCGCCAGGGCGATCGAATAGCGCGTGCGCAGGAAGGTCACCATCGTGTAGTGCGGCACGAAGCGGGTGGGCCAGCGTGTCTGCAGTTCCTGTTCCAGCGCGCGTTGCAGCAGGAACGCGGCATCGCCGACGCGGTCGCGCATTTCCAGATAGTTTTCCAGTGCCATCTGCTGGATCGCTGCCGCATCGTCGCGGCGCGCCGCTTCGAACGCGGCAAACGCGGTTTCGAGATCGTCGTGCGCGTCCAGCTGCTCCGCCACTGCCACGCAGTCTTCGAAGGCGCAATTCATGCCCTGGCCGTGGAACGGCACCATCGCATGCGCGGCGTCGCCGATCAGCAATGCGCGGCCGTCCAGATGCCAGCGGTCCAGCGTCAAGGTGCCGAGTAGCCCGGGCGGATGTTCTTCCCAGTGCTCCTTGAGCTGCGGAATCAGCGGCAAGGCATCCGGGAAATCGCGCGCGAACAAGGCCAGCGCTTCGTCGCCGGTACGCGTGGTGGCAAAGCTTGGCTCGCCCCTATTGGGCAGAAACAGCGTGACGGTAAAGGTGCCGCCATCGTTGGGCAGCGCGATGCACATGTAACGCCCGCGTGGCCAGATGTGCAGCGCGTTGCGTTCGATGCGGAAACCACCGCCTGGTAACGGCGGAATTTCCAGTTCCTTGTACGAGTGATCCAGAAATTCGATGCGCTCGCCCAGCGGCGATTTTCGCTGCATCGCCGCGCGCAGCGCCGAGCCGGCGCCATCGCTGCCGATCAGGCTCTGAAAGTGGATTTCGTGCGGCTGGTCGTCGCGGTCGTCGATGAAACGCGCGTAGCCGGCATCGAAGTCCACGGTGTGCAGGCGGCGGTAGAAATGCACACGTGCACCTGCCTGTTCGGCCAGATCCAGCAATGCGACGTTCAATGCGGCGCGGTGGATCGACCAGATCACTTCGCTGTCGTCGCGCCCGTAGCGTTGCAGCTGCGGCTCGTCAACCAGTGGATGCACCATGCGCCCGCGCATCATCACCGCCTTGGCCATCACTGCATCTTCGGCGCCGGCCTGGCGTAGCGCGTGGCGGCCGCGTTCGGCCAGCGCCAGGTTGATCGAGCGGCCGGACTCGTAGCCCTTGATGCGCGGATCGCCGCGGCGCTCGTAGACGGTGACCTGCCAGCCGCGACGCGACAGCAGGATAGCCAGCAGGCAACCGGCCAGGCCGGCGCCGATCAGGGTCAGGGAACGAGGAGAGACTGCGCTCAATGCGGTATCCGGCAGCGGCCGGACGCGGGTGCCGGCGGAGAGGGAGAAAATGAAGCGGCTGGCAACAGCGCAAGCCGGTCAGCCAGGTGCGGGCTTGGAGTGTACGTGCGCGTGTGCCGGTTCCGGCTCACGCGCACACCTGTTCGATGGCACAGTCTGTGTCGTACGTGCTCAGGCGGCGGCCCAGGTTTCCACCTGCTCGACCAACCGGTGCAGATCGCAGAAGCGGTTGTACAGCGGCACCGGTGCGATGCGGATGACGTCCGGCTCGCGCCAGTCGCCAAGCACGCCGACCGACTGCAGATACTCGAACAGCGAGCGCCCTTGCGCGCGCCCGCCGGCCACCCGCAGCGACAGCTGGCAGCCGCGCTGCGCAGGGTCGGCCGGGGTGACGATCTGCAGCACCTGCGGCACGCGTGTGTGGATCAACTGTTCCAGATGGCCGGTGAGCTGTTCGGATTTCGCACGCAACGCCGGCATGCCGGCCTGGTCGAACACATCAAGCGACGCACGCAGCGGTGCCAGCGCCAGTACCGGCGGATTGCTCAGCTGCCAGCCTTCGGCACCAGGCGAGGGCACGAACTGCGGGTCCATGCGGAAGCGGGTCTGCTGTTCGTGCCCCCACCAACCGGCCATGCGCGGCAGGTCGCTGTTGGCATGGCGTTCGTGCACGAAACAACCTCCCACCGCACCGGGCCCTGCGTTGAGATATTTGTAGTGGCACCACACCGCGAAATCCACGCCATCGTCGTGCAGCGTCAGCGGGATATTGCCGACCGCATGCGCCAGATCGAAACCCACCGCGGCGCCTTGCGCGCGCGCCAAACGCGCGATCTCGCCCAGCGCGAAGGCCTGGCCGGTGCGGTACTGGATGCCGGGCCACAGCACTAACGCAAGCCGCGGGCCATGCAATGCGATGGCTTCGGCAATTGCCGCCATCGACAAGGTACCGTTGGGCTCATCGGCTTCCACTTCGATCAGGTGTGTGGCCGGATCCAGCCCATGCAGGCGCAGTTGCGATTCCACCGCATGGCGGTCGGACGGAAAAGCACCGGCTTCGATCAGGATCGCGCCGCGCTCGGGCGTGGGACGGTAAAAGCTGGCCATCATCAGATGCAGATTGACGCTCAGCGTGTTCATCGCGACCACTTCGCCGGGCAGCGCGCCGACCACGCGCGCCAGGCCATCGCGCACCAGCTGGTGATAGGTCAGCCATTGGGTGGGCCCGGTGAAGTGGCCTTCCACCGCGAGTGCGCCCCATTGGTCGAGTACCTCGGCCACCATCGCGCGCGCTGCGCGCGGCTGCAGGCCCAGCGAATTGCCGACGAAATAGGTCTGATCCTGGCCGCCATGCTGCGGGAACACGAACGCATCGCGCAGGCTGCGTAGCGGGTCGGCGGTGTCCAGTGCAACGGCATGGGCGCGGGACAGCGGGTCGGTCATCGTCAAGGCTCGCAGCGCGGGTCGGTGAGGTCAGTTTACCCGCCGGCAGTGGGTGCGCCGTCATGCACGGCCGGTGCCTCTGCAGAGGCACCGGCTGACGCTGGTCGGGCTGGGCGCAACAGATGGGTCAACGTGCCGATGCTGTCGGTGATGCGGTCGACTGTGTCGGCCAGTGCAGCGGTGGTCGGCGAGCTGTCGGGCAGTGCGGCCAACGCATCGGACAGGCGGCGCTCGGCGCTGCGCAAGGTGGCCGCTGCGGGGATGCCGCCGTGGATCAGGCAGTCGATCAGGTCCGTCAGCGCCTGATCGGCCTGTTCCGCAAATGCGGGCAATGCCGCCAGCGTGGGTAAGGGGTGGCCATCGCGCAGCACCGCTTCCAGCGACAAGGTGGCGCGGATCAGCCGGTTGCCGTTGGCCAGCAGCGATTCGGCGAGTTTGAGTTCGTGCAGATTGCGCCGGCTGCGTGGCTCGCCGCGCAGCCGTTCGATCGAGGCCTGCGCATTGGTGCGTGCCACACGTGCGGCGGCGCGGGTATCGCTTAAACCCTCCATCTGGCCAAGCAACAGATGGCGCAGATGATCGCGATACGCGCTGAGCAGTTGCGCCAGCGATGCGCGGATATGCCGGCGTTCGCGCGTGGGCCACAACGCGTAGGCGATCAACGCCCATGCGCTTCCGGCTACCGTTGCCTGCAGACGCGCACCGATGGCGTCGCCGGGCGCCACGCCTTCGAACGACAGCAACAGCACCAGCATGCCGGTCAGAAACGCGACGCCGATACCGTAATTCACCTGCGTCAACAAGCGGAAACCCAGGCAAAACAGCGCCAGCAACGCCAGCCGGATGCTGGCGCCATCCATCGCAAAATGTGCGAGTAACGTGGCCACCAACAAGCCGACGAAGGTACCTGCCACGCGCAAGGCGCCGAAGCTGAAAGTGCCGCCGAAATCCGGCTTGAGCACGATGGCGGTGGTCATCGGAATCCAGAAGCCGTGCGGAATCTGCTGCCAACGCTGGAAGGCGATCGCCAGTGCCAGACACACGCCGCAACGCAATGCATGCCGAAACGCCACCGAGGACAGATCCAGATTTGCGCGCAAGGTGGCCAAGGTCGCCGCTGGCCGCAAGGCTGCCGGCAAGCGCGCTTCGGCCAACTGCGCCTGGATCTCGCCACGGCTGCTGGCCCAGTGCGCATTGCGGATCAGGGCACGCAACTGGCCGCCCAGGCCTTGCGCGCGCGCCACCGCCACACGCACCAGCCGGCGTTCGCGGGTATCGGCGTTGTCGTGCTGAAACTGCGCCAGTGCCGCGACCAGATCGTCGAATCCGGTCATCGAGGCATCCGCCGCTAACGGGTCTTCGCCCACCGTCATTGCGTGTGCGAGTTGTTCCAGCACGATGGCACTACGTTCGAGCACGCGTTCGATGGCCGGGCGCGCCTGCGAGTCGGTCAGGCGGGTGTCGGCATCGGCCAGCGACAGCAGCTCCAGCCGTACCCGATCGCAGAGCTCGGCGATGATGCGAAAGCTCTGCACGGCGATCGCGCGCGAGCGATGTTCGCCGTGCAGCATCACCATCGCATCGAGCACTTCCTGCGTTGCCGGCGGCGCGGCGCTGGCTTCCGGGCGCTGGCGTGCGATGCCTGCCAGCTGGCGCATCAGATCGGCCAGTGCGAAGCGTTCCGGGCGATAGCGTTGCAGCGGCCACGCGGCCAATGCCAGCACGACCTGGAGCAGGCCGCCGGCGAAGATCAACGCGGCCACGCCCGGTGCCTGCGCGATCGGCAAGCGCATATCGGCACTGACCACCAGCAGGATCATGCTGGTCAGGCCCACGCGCGCGGCCACCGGGCCGAGCGCCACCAGCAGCCCGCCGCCCAGGCCGAGCAACAAGCCGGCGACCACCAGGGCAGGGGTGTTGTGGCCGACCCAGATGCCCAGCAACGCGGCCGCACCGGCGGCCAGCGCGGCCATCAACATGCGTTGCAAGCGCGCGCGATACGGGCCGGGCTGGTCGGTGAACATGGTGTTGAGCGCGCCGGTGCACACCGCCAGACCCGCAGCGACATGCCCGGTGGCCACGCCCACCGCCAGCGGCAGCACCACTGCGGCGGTATTGCGCAGCGCAACGCGCAGCGGCACGTCGCGCGGTTTGAGGTCGATCAGTGCGCGCAGCATGGCATCGCTGGCAGTGCGTTCGAGCCGCATGCACGTCGCGCGTGTGCGCGGATGACAGTTGCGCGGATGACAGACAGGCGTGTTGTTGGCCGGCGTGCGGTCGCTGCGTCGCCTGCCATTGCAACCTCGCCGCATGGCGCGCGCAACGGCCACTGTCGTTCGAGCGCTGTCGAGCGTCTCCCGCTTCGCGTGTTCTGCATCGTCACCCTCTGCGCCACTTACGCCTCAGTTGCGGCATAACGCTCGGGCGCCGGATGCACGTGCCCGCACTGGGTGCAGGTGCGCAGCGCAAGCGAGCGGTAGAAATGATCGAACACCGGCGGAAAATCGGTTTCGATGTTCTGCAGCGGAAACATCGCCTCGTACAGTTTGTGATTGCACTGCGGGCAATACCATTGCAGGCCGTCCTGCTCGTTGGGCAAGCGCTCGCGCTCGATCACCAGGCCGATCGAGCCGGCCGCGCGCTGCGGCGAGTGCGGCACCTTCGGCGGCAGTAGAAAGATTTCGCCAGCGCGGATCGGGATGTCGCGCGCCACGCCCTCGTCCTGCACCTTCAGCACCATCTCGCCTTCGAGCTGGAAGAACCACTCCGGGCCTTCGTCATAATGATAATCGGTGCGCGCATTCGGCCCGCCGACGATCATGATGATGAAGCCGTCCTGCTGGATGCATTTGTTGCCCACCGGCGGTTTGAGCAGGTGGCGGTGTTGTTCGATCCAGGCATGCAGGTTGATCGGCGGGACCAGCATGGACGTTCCTCGGCAAAGAAGACGTCCAGCATAGCCAACCGACGGCGCCGATGGGCGCCGCCATGGTGGGTGAGGCGCGAGGTGCGACTCAGCGTTCGGTGTGATCGGCCTGAATCTGCGCCAGCGCCGTGTCGTAACGCTCCTGCAGCAGCTCGGAGCGGTCGATCGACATGCCCAGATCGTGCACGCGGCCATCGCGCAGGCTGTAGACCCAGCCATGCACGCACAGCTCCTGGCCGCGCTCCCATGCATCGCGCACGATGGTGGTGCGGCAGACATTGACCACCTGCTCGAGCACATTGAGCTCGCACAGCCGCGCGTGCTGCGCCGGCAATTCACCGGCATCGTGCAGACAGACTTCATGCTTGTCGGCCACATCGGTGACGTGGCGGATCCAGTTGTCGACCAGGCCCATGCGCTTCTGGGTGAGGCTGGCGAAGACGCCGCCGCAGCCGTAATGGCCCACCACCAACACGTGCTTGACCTTGAGCACGTCCACCGCGAACTGGATCACCGACAGGCAATTCAGATCGGTGTGTACCACCACGTTGGCGATATTGCGGTGCACGAACACCTCGCCCGGCGCCATGTCGATGATCTGGTTGGCCGGCACGCGCGAATCCGAGCAGCCGATCCACAGATATTCCGGGGTCTGCTGGGTGGACAGCTTGGAGAAGAATTCCGGGTCTTCGCGACGGATGCGCTCGGACCAGGCCTGGTTGTTTGCGAGTAAATGGTTGAGCTCGTTCATGCGCACAGTATTCCAGAGGAAAGAGGGCAGGGTGTGTTCGAGAGAGGAGCCATAAAGCGGTGGTGCAGAAATCGACTGTGTGCCGTGCCGGTCAGGCGGCGCCATCGCGTGCGCGCAAGGCATCGCGCATCAGCGTGGCCAGCTCGCGTGACTCGCTGGAGGCTTGTTGTTCCAGCGCAGCGCTGACCGCAGCGACATTGCCGGCCGGATGGTTCTGACTGAGCTTGAAGGTGAGCTCGATGCGGCTGGGCACGAAGCGAAAACCGACCAGGCCGCGCAGTTGCCGGCGGTGACTGTCGCGCTCCATCTCGAACAACCAATCGCTGCCCACACGCTGTTCGAAATGCGCGCTCATGCGGCCGATCAGATCGCCGACTTCCCGCTCATTGGTGATCTGGCTGCAACGGCCATGCAGATGCGCCACCGCGTAATTCCAGGTCGGCACGCGTGCGGCCGCTTCCTTGTCCAGATACCAGCTGGGCGACACGTAGGCGTGCGGTCCCTGCACCACCATCACCGCATCGCCGGACTGGCGTGCCTGCGGGTTGGGGCGCGCCCAGTGGCCTTCGATGATCACGGCCTGCGCATCGCGTTGGTACAGCACCGGCAGATGCGTGATTGCCGGCTGGCCGTCCTCGCCCTGGCTGATCAGGGTGACGAACGGGTCGCGCGCGATCAGCCAGTCCAGCAAGGCCAGATCGGTCTGCACAAACGCGCTTGGGGCGTACATGTCAGGCGCGACCACCCAGGGTCACGACCATGCGTTCGCGCAGATCCGCATCGTCTTCGCCGCGCGGCGGCGAGATTTCGTTGAGCGAGAAACCACGCATCAGCGCGTCTTCTTCGTCCAGCCCGTCGAGCGAGACGAATTCGGCATCGAACAAGGCCGCACGGGCGCTGTCTTCGCTGTCGTAGGGCAGCGTCTTGCCGTCGCTGTCCAGCACCTCTGCGGTGCCTGCCTCATTGACGCGCAGGCGTGCCCAGATCAGCGTGCGGCCGATCGTGGCCAGCCACCAGGAAACCTGTTCGCCCTGGGCAGGGTCTTCGTACGTGTTCATTGCATTACCTTGGAAAGCAGGCCGAGCAGGGCCGCCATGCCCAGGCCGAAAAAGATGGTGAGCAGCGACAGCCAGGCGGGAGTGGCCAGACCGGACAGCGCGCTGTCGCGGTGGCTGCGGTAGCGCCGCGTCAGCAACCAGCGCAGCGCCGTGGTACTAATGAAGGCCGGGTCGCCGAAGCTGGCCAATGCCTCCGGATGACGGTCGCGCATGTGCACCAGCGTCAGCGGCCAGAAGATCAGCAAGGCGGTGAGCCCGGCCACTGCGACACCGACAAAACACAGTGCGAAGAACAGCGTCATGCGGAGTGCTCCTGGGGCGGGGCGTCGAAGCGGCTGATGCGTGCAGTGAGGTGGGCCACGAACGTCTGCGTCCCTGGTGGACGGTGCCTAGTCGCCAGGGACGCAGCAGTGGTCACATCAGAACTCGGCGCTGCCCGGTGCGCGCGGATACGGGATAGCGTCGCGGATATTGCTCAGCCCGCACACGTACACCACCAGGCGCTCGAACCCCAAGCCGAAACCGGCATGCGGCACCGAGCCGTAGCGACGGAAATCGCGGTACCAGCTGTAGTGCTCCTTATCCAGGCCGAACTGCGCCATGCGTGCATCCAATACATCCAGACGCTCTTCGCGCTGGCTGCCGCCGATGATTTCGCCGATGCCCGGCGCCAGCACGTCCATCGCCGCGACGGTCTTGCCGTCGTCGTTCAGGCGCATGTAGAACGCCTTGATGTGCTCGGGGTAGTTGGTCACCACCACCGGGCGGCCGATGTGCTCTTCGGTCAGCCAGCGTTCGTGCTCGGTCTGCAGGTCCAGGCCCCATTCGACCGGGAAATCGAACTTCTTGCCCGAGTTCTGCAGTAGCTTCACCGCCTCGGTGTAGTCGATCTGCTCGAACGGGGCATTGATGAAGGCTTCCAGCTTGCTGATCGCGTTCTTGTCCACGCGCTCGGCCAGGAAGGCCAGATCGTCGCCGCGCTCGTCCAGCACCGCGCGGAACAGGTACTTGAGGAATTGCTCGGCCAGGCGCGCGTCTTCGGCCAGATCGGCGAAGGCGATTTCCGGCTCGATCATCCAGAACTCGGCCAGATGGCGCGTGGTGTGACTGTTCTCGGCGCGGAAGGTCGGGCCGAAGGTGTAGACCTTGCTCAGCGCCAGGCAATACGCCTCCACGTTGAGCTGGCCGGACACGGTTAGGAAGGTCTCCTTGCCGAAGAAATCGCGGCTGAAATCGACCTCGCCTTTGTCGTTGCGCGGCAGGTTGGCCATGTCCAGAGTCGAGACGCGGAACATCTGCCCGGCACCTTCGGCGTCGGACGTGGTCACGATCGGGGTGCTGATCCAGTTAAAGCCGTTCTGATGGAAGAAGCGGTGCACCGCCTGCGCCAGACAGTTGCGGATACGCGTGACCGCACCGAACAGATTGGTGCGCGGGCGCAGATGCGCTACCTCGCGCAGGAATTCCGGCGACATTGGCTTGGGCTGGATAGGGTAGGTCAGCGGGTCCTCGACCCAGCCGACGATCTCGACACCGCTGGCCTGGATCTCGAACGACTGGCCCTTGCCCTGCGACTTGACCAGCACGCCCTTGGCGATCAGCGAGCAGCCGCTGGTCAGGCGCTTGACCTCGTCGAAATTGGGCAGGGTGTCATTCGCCACCACCTGGATCGGAGCGAAGCACGAGCCATCGGTCACGTTGATGAAGGCCAGTCCGGCAGATCCGCGCAGCGTGCGCACCCACCCCCGTACCGTGACTTCGCCGCCTTCGGGGAGTTTCCCCGCAAGCGCATGTTCAACGCTGACCACCGTCATGACTTGTCCTCGCCGTAGCGACTTTGAATGGTCTGCGAGTTTACTGGCTGCGGGCGCGCTGGCGCGAGCATCTGAACCGCTTGCGGGTCGAGGTGCTTGTCGCAGGCCTGCTGTGCCCCCATTTGAGGGAGGTGCCGCAGCTGAGGGCGCCGCCGAAGGTGTTGCGGCCTCGCTATACTTGCCACCATTGTTTTTCGGAGCACCTCCCATGGCCATCAGCCTCACCCCCGCCGCGCTGGAGCGCGTGCAGCGTTTCGTGCAGCAGACCCCGGGGACGCTGGGCCTGCGCTTCGGTGTGACCAAGACCGGTTGCTCCGGCTGGGGCCACATCACCGACCTGGCGCGCGATCAGCGCGATGACGACGCGGTATTCGAGCAGGACGGCGTGCGCATCTTCGTCGACCCCACCAGCCTGCCGCTGGTCGATGGCACCTGCATCGACTTCGGCAAGCACGGGCTGAGCGAGACGTTTACCTTCAGCAATCCCAATGCCACTGCCGAGTGCGGGTGTGGGGAGAGCTTCACGACGGCAGCCGAGCACCGTTGATCCCTTCTCCCCTCGGGAGAAGGTGCCCGAAGGGCGGATGAGGGTACGGAGCGAAGCCAAGCGCGGTCGGACGTTGCCAGCGGCTTTGCCCCGTACCCTCACCCCAACCCCTCTCCCGGTGGGAGAGGGGCTTAAGCAGTCGCCGCGCAGATATCACGCTCGTAAGCTTGGCTGCTGGTATGGCCCAGTTGCGGCTAAGCACCTGAACTGCCATACTTTCCTGCTTCCTGTCCGGTTCCGGCCGGGAACCCTTGCTCCACCGGCCGCCTTGCGCGGTTTACCGGGGAGCTGTCCGGCCCACGTGGCCACATCCGAAAGGTAATAACAAACATGAGTCGTCATTACGAAGTCGTGTTCCTGGTCCACCCGGATCAGAGCGAGCAGGTCCCGGCCATGATCGAGCGCTACAAGTCGCTGATCGAGGGCGGTAACGGCACCATCCACCGTCTGGAAGACTGGGGCCGTCGTCAGCTGGCTTACCCGATCCAGAACCTGGTGAAGGCGCATTACGTGCTGCTCAACATCGAAGTCGACCAGGCCGTGCTGAGCGAACTGGTGGAAAGCTTCCGCTTCAACGATGCGGTGTTGCGTCACCTGGTCGTCAAGCGCGATGGCCCGGACACCGAGCAGTCGTTGATCATGAAGAGCAAGGACGAGAAGGGCGACAAGCCCGAGCGTAGCGAGCGTCGTCGTCGTGATGACGATGAGGGCGATGCTGCACCTGCCGCCACCGATACCGACGGCGACAACGCCGAAGCCGCTTAAGGAGCGCTGTCATGTCCAAGTTCTTCCGTCGTCGCAAGTTCTGCAAGTTCACCGCCGAAGGCGTGAAAGAGATCGATTACAAGGATCTCAACACCCTGCGTCAGTACCTCACCGAGAACGGCAAGATCGTGCCGAGCCGCGTGACCGGTACCAAGTCCAAGTACCAGCGTCAGCTGGCGACGGCCGTCAAGCGCTCGCGTTTCCTGGCGTTGATTCCGTACACGGACAATCACGACGTCTAATCCGAGTCCCTCGGAAGAGCCCGCACATCCATGTGCGGGTTATTAAAATATAGAGGCCGGTCATTCGAGATGCGGTGTTGATCGTGCTCTTGCGATTCCCAAATCCCGATTCCCGAATCCCCGTCTTTTCGGACAGCAAACGTTGCGTCGGCCAAAGCGCCGGCGCTAACGAATAACGGAGCACCACCATGGATCTGATTCTTCTGCAGAAAGTGACCAACCTGGGCAACCTGGGCGACAAGGTCAGCGTCAAGCCGGGTTACGGCCGCAATTTCCTCGTGCCGCAGGGTAAGGCCGTGCCGGCCACCGCTGCCAACGTGGAAGCGTTCGAAACCAAGCGTGCCGATTACGAAGCCAAGGCCAACAGCATCCTGGCCGATGCACAGAGCCGCGCCACCAAGTTCGAAGGCGCCAGCGTCACCATCGGTGCGCATGCGTCCACCGAAGGCAAGCTGTACGGTTCGGTCGGCCCGCGCGACATCGCCGAGGCGTTCACCGCCGCCGGCCTGCCGCTGGAAAAGAGCGAAGTGATCCTGGGCGAAGGCGCATTCCGCAATGTCGGCGAATACGACGTTGTGCTGCACCTGCACGCCGATGTGGAAACCTCGGTCAAGGTCATCGTCGAATCCGACGCCTGATCCACGCGTCATGCTGTACCCGAAGGGCGCCTTGTTAGGCGCCCTTCGTCTTTATGGCGCCGCCGCCAGCGATGGCCGGCCCGTTATACTCATGCTCCATTGCCGGTTCCACGGCCTGCTGATCTTATGGATCAAGGGTTTAGGGACTGGCTTCACAGGAAAAAGCGCCTGCCGGCTTCGTCCGTGCGGTGCCCGGAACCTCCAGTCCCATGCGCCTGTCCACGATCAAACTGTCCGGTTTCAAGTCGTTCGTCGACCCGACCACGTTGCACCTGCCCACCAACATGACCGGCATCGTCGGCCCCAATGGTTGCGGCAAGTCCAACATCATCGATGCGGTGCGCTGGGTGATGGGCGAAAGCTCGGCCAGCCGCCTGCGCGGCGACTCGCTGACCGACGTGATCTTCGCCGGCTCCTCGGCGCGCAAGCCGGTGTCGCAGGCGACGGTGGAGCTGATCTTCGACAACTCCGATCACACCATCACCGGTGAGTTCGCCTCGTTCAACGAGATCTCGGTCAAGCGCCTGGTCAGCCGCGACGGCAGCAGCGCCTACTATCTCAACGGCACCAAATGCCGCCGCCGCGACATCACCGATCTGTTCCTGGGCACCGGTCTGGGGCCGCGCAGCTACTCGATCATCGAGCAGGGCATGATCAGCCAGATCATCGAGGCGCGCCCGGAAGATCTGCGTGTGTATCTGGAAGAGGCCGCCGGCATTTCCAAGTACAAGGAACGCCGCAAGGAAACCGAAACGCGCATTCGCCACACCCGCGAGAATCTCGATCGCCTGGGCGATCTGCGCGAAGAAATCACCAAGCAGCTGGCGCATCTGCAGCGCCAGGCGCGCCAAGCCGAGCAGTACCAGGCCTTGCAGGAAGAGCGTCGGATCAAGGACGCCGAATGGAAGGCGCTGGAATACCGCGGCCTGGATGGCCGGTTGCAAGGCCTGCGCGAAAAATTGAATCAGGAAGAGACCCGCCTGCAGCAGCTGATCGCCGAACAGCGCGATGCCGAAGCGCGGATCGAAACCGGCCGCGTGCGTCGCGAGGAAGCCGCCGAAGCGGTGGCCAAGGCACAGGCCGATGTCTATCAGGTCGGTGGTGCGTTGGCGCGCATCGAGCAGCAGATCCAGCATCAGCGCGAACTCTCGCACCGCCTGCACAAGGCGCGCGATGAGGCGCAGAGCCAGCTGCAGGAACTGACCCAGCATATCAGCGGCGACTCGGCCAGATTGGCGGTGCTGCGCGAGGCGGTGGACGCGGCCGAACCGCAGCTGGAACAGCTGCGCGAAGACCACGAATTCCGCCAGGAATCGCTACGCGAAGCCGAAGCGCGCCTGGCCGACTGGCAGCAGCGCTGGGAAACCCACAACCGCGACACCGGCGAAGCCTCGCGTGCCGGCGAAGTGGAGCGCACGCGTGTCGATTATCTCGATCGCCAGTCGCTGGAAGCCGACCGCCGCCGCGAAGCACTGGTCAACGAGCGCGCCGGGCTGGATCTGGATGCGCTGGCAGAAGCGTTCGAGCAGATCGAGCTGCGGCATGAAACGCAGAAGACCTCGCTGGACGGGCTGACCGAGCAGGTCGAAGCGCGCAAGCACGCGCTCGGCGGGCTGCAGGAACAACAGCGGGCCAGCCAGGGCGAGCTGGCCGAGGTGCGCAAGCAGGCGCAGGCCGCGCGTGGTCGGCTGTCGTCGCTGGAAACCTTGCAGCAGGCCGCGCTCGGTCAGGAGCAGGGCGCGGCGGTGGCGTGGCTGAAATCGCGCGGGCTGGATTCGGCCGCGCGTGTCGGCGAACGCATCACGGTCGAAAGCGGCTGGGAAAATGCGGTCGAAGGTGCGTTGGGGCAATTGATCGAAGGCGTGCTGGTGGATGCGCCGGAGCAACTGGTCGACGCGCTGGGCGAGTTGGGCGACGGCCGCATCGCGCTGGTATCCAGTGCCAGCGACAACGCCACCTTCGCACCGACCTCGCTTGCGGCCAAGGTGCAGGGGCCGATCGCGATCCGTCGCCTGCTCGCGCGCCTGCATGCGGCCGAGGATCTGGATGCCGCACGCACGCTGCAACGCAGCCTGCCCGAGGGCGATTCGGTCATCACCCGCAATGGCGAGCGGCTGGGCGAGGGCTGGGTGCGCGTGTCGCGTTCCGGCGCCGCCAAGCAGGGCGCCTTGTTGCGCGAGCGCGAGATCCAGGAACTGCGCGCGCAGATTGAAACGCTGCAGGAGCGCGAAGCCGATCTTGAGCAGCGCCTGGGCAGCTTCCGCGAACAACTGCTGGCCGCCGAGCAGCAACGCGAAGATGCACAGCGTCAGTTGTACATGGCGCATCGCAGCGTCTCCGAGCTGGCCGGTCAATTGCAGAGCCAGCAAGGCAAGGTCGATGCCGCACGCACGCGCATCGAACGCATCGAAAACGAGTTGTCGCAGCTGCTGGAAACGCTGGACACCAGCCGTGAGCAGGCACGCGAAGCGCGCGCCAAACTCGAAGACGCGGTGACCCTCATGGGCGATCTGCAGGGCACCCGTGCGGCTTTGGAAAACGAACGCCGTCAGCTCACCGATGCACGCGACCAGGCCCGTGACGCCGCACGTGGCGTGCGCGATGCGATGCACGCATTGGCGCTTACGCTTGAATCGCAACGCACGCAAATCACCTCGCTCAGCCAGACGCTGGAGCGCATGGACAGCCAGCGTGGCCAGCTCGATACGCGCCTGGAAGATCTGGTCGCCCAGCTCAGCGAAGGCGATTCGCCGGTGGAAACGCTGGAGCACGAGCATCAGGCCGCCTTGAGCGAGCGTGTGCGCACCGAGCGCGTACTGAGCGAAGCGCGCACCATGCTGGAGAGTGTTGACGGCGAACTGCGCAGCTACGAACAGACCCGTCAGCAGCGCGACGAACAGGCACTGGGCCAGCGCGAGCGCATCTCGCAGCGCAAGCTCGATCAGCAAGCCCTGGTACTCAGCGCCGAACAGTTGGAGGCTGCGGTGGTGAAGGCCGGCTTCGTGCTCGAAGACGTGGTCAACGGCTTGCCCGAATCGGCCAATCTGGCCGAGTGGGAAGCGGCGGTCGGCCAGATCGATGGGCGCATGCGGCGGCTGGAACCGGTCAACCTGGCCGCGATCCAGGAATATGGTGAAGCGGCGCAACGCTCCGAATATCTCGATGCTCAGAACCTGGATCTCAACACCGCGCTGGAAACCCTGGAAGAGGCGATCCGCAAGATCGACCGCGAAACCCGCGGCCGTTTCAAGGACACCTTCGACCGCGTCAATTCCGGCGTGCAGGCGCTGTATCCGCGGCTGTTCGGCGGCGGGCATGCCTATCTGGAACTTACCGGCGAAGATCTGCTCGACACCGGCGTGACCATCATGGCGCGCCCGCCGGGCAAGCGCGTGTCCAGCATCTCGCTGTTGTCCGGTGGCGAAAAGGCGATGACCGCGGTGGCGCTGGTGTTTGCGATCTTCCAGCTCAATCCCGCGCCGTTCTGCCTGCTCGACGAGGTCGACGCGCCGCTGGACGAAGCCAATGTCGGCCGCCTGGCCAACATGGTTCGGGAAATGAGCGAGAAAGTGCAGTTCCTGTTCGTCAGCCACAACAAGGCGACGATGGAGGCCGCGCGTCAGCTCTCCGGCGTGACCATGCGCGAGCCGGGCGTCAGCCGTCTGGTCAGCGTTGACCTGGAAGAAGCCGCACGTTTGGCGGGTGCGGCATGACGTGCCATGCTTGTCGGAATATCGACACCTGTCACTCTTATGCGGAGGCACGCTGAATGTCCGACATGGCCATGATCCGGATCGGGATCCTGATCGCTGGACTGCTGCTGGTCGCGGCCATCTTTCTGTTTGGTCGCCCGAAAAAATCGCCGCAAGGGCGCCGGGTCGACAAGGACGACGGGCAGCCGCGCGAACGCCGCGAGCCGGTGATTTCCGGCGAGCCGGGCGTGGAGGGCGACCCGTTCGAGCGCACTGAAGGTGCCGAGCAGAGCGAACTCAATCTGGACGATGCAGATGCGGCCGGCGGCAACGATGTCGGCAAGCGTCCCAACCAGGACTTCGACAAGATCGTCTCGCTGTTCGTCGCGGCCAAGGCCGGACAGGTGCTGCGTGGCGAAGACGTGGTGGTGGCTGCAGAGAAGACCGGGTTGGTGTTCGGCCACATGAATGTCTTCCACCGGTTGGTGGAAGGGCACCCGGAGCGCGGGCCGATCTTCAGCATGGCCAGCATCCTCAAGCCCGGCAGTTTCGACATGGCCAACATCCGCGAGATGCAGACCCCGGCGATTGCGTTTTTCCTCACATTGCCGGCGCCGATGACTGCGCTGGATGCCTGGGAAAAAATGCTGCCGACCGTGCAGCGCATGGCCGAACTGCTCGATGGCGTGGTGCTGGACGACAGCCGCAATGCGCTGGGCCGTCAACGCGTGGCGCATATCCGCGACGAGCTGCGCGCCTACGACCGCCAGCATCAGGCGCCGCCGCTGACCAAGTCGCCGCGCTGGTGATTCCCCTCTCCCGCAGGAGAGGGAATCAAAGCCCCTCTCCTGCGGGAGAGGGGTTGGGGTGAGGGTACGGAGGCGAAGCCCCCGCGCGGCTGGGCGGCACTAGGCTTCGCTCGCACCCTCATCCGCCCCTTCGGGGCACCTTCTCCCGAGGGGAGAAGGGATTGCCACTCAGTGCTTGGTGCTCAACGCTTCGCCTTGGCAAACGCCTCGCGAAAACGCAGCATCTCTGCCTCGGTGCCGACGCTTACGCGCACGCGCTTGGGCCAGATCGGCCAGCTGCGGCCGACGATGACGCCTTGTTTCTGCATCGAATCGGCGAACACGCTGGCGTCGCGCTTGACGTCGAGCAGGAAGCAATTGGCCTGCGTGGGCAGGCAGGTGTAGCCCTTGGTCTTGAGCCAGGCGATGGTGTCGTCGCGCACGCGCGCATTTTCCGCGCGACGGGTCTGCACCAGTTGCGGGTCGCGCAGGCTGGCGATGCCGGCGGCCATTGCCGGGACCGACAACGGGTTGCTACCCAAGCTGGCGAGCTTGGTCTGCAGCCCCGGCGGCGCCAACGCAGCGCCCAGGCGCAGGCCGGCCATGCCGTAGAGCTTGGAGAAGCTGCGCAACACGATCAGGTCCTGGCGCTGACGCACCAGATCGGCCACCGACGGTTCGTTGCTGTAGTGGATATAGGCCTCGTCGACCACCAATACCGCGCTGGCCGGTTTGTTGGTCAGCAGCCACTCGATCTCGGCACGCGGGGTGATGGCGCCGGTGGCGTTGCCGGGGTTGCATAGATAGATCAGGCCGGCGGTGGGGTCGGCCTTGGCCATCGCCTTGACGTCGTGCGCGCCATCGGCCCGCAGCGGCACCTTGCGCACCGGCACGCCGCGCGCGTTTGCGCTGTCGACGATGGGATCGAAGCTCGGGTCGGCCACCACCAGCCCGGCACGCGCCGAGGTGAACAGGCTGCCGGCACGATTCAATGCGTCCCTGGAACCGGGAAACAACGCCAGATGGTCGCCCGGCAGCTGCAATTCGCCGGTCATCAGATTGCGCAGGTCCTGCTCCATCTCGAACAGGTAGCGGCCAGAACGCGCCAGCGAGCGCGTCGCGGTATCCAGCGCGGCCGGCGCCGGCCCGAGCGGATGCTCGTTGAGGTTGAGATACACCGCACCGGCGGCCGGCGCCACGTTGGGCGTTGCCGCTGCGGCTGCGCGCTTGCGGGCTGCCTCGGCGGCGGGTGCCAGTCCCAATGCGGACACCGCCACGCCAACGCTGGCGAGGCTGAGAAACGAACGGCGCGAGACGGGCAACGACACGGGTGAACTCCAGACGGGTGGGCGGCAGAGGGCGCCACGCTATCGGGTTTGTGCTTGTCTGCCTATCGGGAAATACCCGTAGGGCTTGCTATCGATGGCGCCTGCGTGGTCGCGGCAGTGGCCGGGCCAGCTCTTGCACATCGGCACGGCCCGTTAGAATAGGCGGCCCCTCAAGCCAGCCCAGCGATCGTATGACTGTCAGCCCGGATCCCGCGCAGCGTATCGACGCCCTGCGTCATCGTCTCGAGGACGCCAACTACCGTTATCACGTGCTCGACGAGCCGCAGATGGCCGACGTCGACTACGACCGCCTGATGCGCGAACTGGAGGCGTTGGAGGCCGCGCATCCGGAGCTGGCCAGTGCCGATTCGCCAACCCAGCGTGTCGGCCATCTGGCTGCCTCGCGCTTTGCCGAAGTGCGGCATGCCTTGCCGATGTTGTCGCTGGGCAATGCCTTCAGCGATGAGGAAGTGGCCGAGTTCGTGCGGCGCATCAGCGAGCGGCTCGAGGTCAAGCAGCCGCTGTTTTCTGCCGAGCCCAAGCTAGATGGTCTGGCGATCAGCCTGCGCTACGAAAACGGCGAGTTCGTGCAGGGCGCCACGCGTGGCGACGGCGCCACCGGCGAGGATGTCAGCGCCAACCTGCGCACCGTCAAGGCGATTCCGCTGCGTCTGCGTGGCGAAGGGTGGCCACAAATTCTGGAAGTGCGCGGCGAGGTGTATATGCCGCGCGCCGCATTCGAAAGCTATAACGCGCAGATGCGGCTGCATGGCGGCAAGGTATTGGCCAACCCGCGCAACGGCGCCGCTGGTTCGCTGCGGCAGCTGGATGCGCGTATTACCGCGCAACGCCCATTGAGTTTCTTTGCCTACGGCATTGGCGAAGTGAGCGAGGGCGCATTACCGCAGACGCATTCGGCCATCCTGGCGCAATTGCGCGAATGGGGTTTCCCGGTCAGCGCCCTGGTCGAGGTAGTGCAGGGCAGTGACGGGCTGTTGGCGTATTACCAGCGCATTGGTGCCGCGCGCGACGGGCTGCCATTCGATATCGATGGCGTGGTCTACAAGCTCGACGATCTGGCCGGGCAGCGCGAGATGGGCTTTGTCTCGCGCGCGCCGCGTTGGGCGATTGCGCATAAATTCCCGGCGCAGGAGCAGTCCACCACGGTGGAGGCGATCGAGATCCAGATCGGCCGCACGGGTGCGGCCACGCCGGTGGCGCGGCTGAAGCCGGTGCATGTGGCCGGGGTGATCGTTACCAACGCCACGCTGCACAACGCCGACCAGATCGCGCGGCTGGATGTGCGCGTGGGCGATACGGTGATCGTGCGGCGTGCTGGCGATGTGATTCCGGAAGTGGCTGGTGTTGTCGCCGATCAACGGCCACCCGGCACGCAGCCATGGCAGATGCCCACGCAATGCCCGGTGTGCGGCTCGGAGATCGTGCGCGAGGAGGGCGAGGCGGTATGGCGTTGCTCCGGCGAGCTGACCTGCCCGGCGCAGCGCAAAGAAGCGTTCCGGCATTTCGTCTCGCGCCGCGCGATGGATGTCGATGGCCTGGGCGAAAAATTCATCGAGGTGCTGGTCGACAGCGGCGTGGTGCAGGGCGTGGCCGATCTGTATCTGCTCAACGTGGACCAGCTGCTGCAATTGCGCATGATCAGCACCGCCGAGAGTCCGCACGCGTTCCTGCGCGAGGCGCGCGAGCATCTGGCCAGCGGTGCGTACGGCCAGCTGGAAAACACCGTGGTCGGCATCGGTGTGGACCTGGCCGGCGAGCGCGAGGCGCCGCAAACCTGGCAGGCCGATCTGTTGCGCGCCGGGCTGCCGGCGTTCGACTGGAACCGCAAGAAGATCGCCACCAAGTGGGCGGAAAACCTGATCGAGGCGATCGAGCAATCGCGCGATACCACGCTGGAGCGCTTCCTGTTCGCGCTCGGCATCGAGCATGTCGGCGAGAGCACGGCCAAGGCGTTGTCGGCCTGGTTCGGCGATCTGGAACTGATCCGCCACCTGCCGTGGCCGCTGTTCAAGCGCGTGCCCGATATCGGTGGCGAAGTGGCGCGCTCGCTCGGGCACTTTCTCGATCAGCCCGGCAATCAGCAGGCCATCGACGATCTGCTGCAACGTGGCGTGCGCATCGGCGATGCACATCCGCCTTCACCCAAGCTGCGCGACGCGCTGAGTTTTGCCAGCGTGCTGGAAGACATGGATATCCCCAAGGTGACGCCGGTGCGTGCGCAGCAACTGGCCGCGGCGGTGGACTCGTTCGATGCGTTGCGCGGCGCCGGTGCCGATGCCTTGCTGCAGGCCGGCGTGCCTGCGGCGGTCGTCGCTTCGGTGCAGCAATGGCTGGAGCGGCCAGAAAACGCGGCGTTGGCCAGCGCAGCGCAACAGGCGATGGAAACGGTGCTCTCGCGCCTGCCCGAAGCCGATGCGCTGCAGACCGGCCCGCTCGACGGCCAGACCGTGGTCATCACCGGCACCTTGGCCGCATTGACGCGCGATGCCGCCAAGCAGCGCCTGGAAGCGCTGGACGCGAAAGTCGCCGGCAGCGTCTCCAAGAAAACCGCGTTTCTGGTGGCTGGCGAAGAAGCCGGTTCCAAGCTCGACAAGGCGCAGTCGCTGGGCGTGGAGATCTGGGACGAAGCGCGCTTGCTGGCTTTCCTCGGCGAGCACGGCCAGCAGCCATGAGTGCGGCTCAGATCGATCTGGCCGCGTTGCAGTTGCGCGCGCGGCTCAACGCCGTGATCCGCGCGTTCTTCGCCGAGCGTGGCGTGCTGGAGGTGGAAACGCCGGTGCTCTCGGAGGCCGGCAACACCGAGCCGAATATCGACAGTTTCAGCACGCGCTTCAGCGGGCATGTGGATGCCGGCGCACCGCTACGTTGGTTGCGCACCTCGCCGGAGTATCCGCTCAAGCGCCTGCTCGCGGCCGGCGTGGGCGATTGCTACGAGCTGGGGCGGGTGTTCCGCAATGGCGAAGCCGGCGGCCGCCACAATCCCGAGTTCAGCATGCTCGAGTGGTACCGGGTGGGCTGGGACGATCGCGCCTTGGCGCAGGAGACCACCGCGTTGGTGCAGCAGGCGCTTGCGTTGGTCGAGCGCGAAGCGCGCGTGCAGGTGCTGAGCTATCGCGACCTGTTTCTGCAGCAGTTGGGTATCGACCCGTTGCTCGATCCGATCGAAACGCTACGCGCGCCGTTGCACGACATCGCCATCGATCCACACGGCCTGACCCGCGACGACTGGCTGGACCTGCTGATGACCCATCGCATCCAGCCCAGCTTTGCCGACGACACCTTGACTGTGGTGCACGACTGGCCGGCCAGCCAGTGCGCATTGGCGCGCATCCGCCACGACAGCCCGCCGGTGGCCGAGCGCTTCGAGCTGTATCTGGGTGCTTACGAGGTGGCCAACGGGTATCACGAGCTCAACGATGCGCAGGAGCAACGTGCACGTTTCCTGCGCGACAACGCGGTGCGTGCCGCGCGCGGGGTACAGCAGTTGCCATTGGATGAACGCTTGCTCGCGGTGTTGTCGCAGCTACCCGATTGCGCCGGTGTGGCGGTCGGCGTCGACCGCTTGTTGATGGCCTTGCGTGGCACCGCGCAGATAGCGGATGTGCTCGCGTTCGAGTTCGCCCGCGCCTAGCGCCGGCGCAGCCTGCTCGGGCTGTGCCGCCGACTCCATGGCGGATCGCAGGCACGAAGTGCCATCCAGTTGTCATCGGCACCGTATTGCTTTCTTCACATCGATGATGCTCTCATCCTCACGTCCACGGGGGCGCGGCGCAGAGTGTGTTTGGGTGAGGAGTGTCGGCATGAAGTGGCTGGTCAGCTTATGCGGTTTGTGGTGCTTGCCGCTGCTGATGCTCGCCGATGCGCGCGCCTCGGATCGCGCCTCCGGCGTGCTGCGTTGCGAGTCCAAGGACATGGCGCGCACACACTGTGCGATGGATACCGAACACGGCGTGCAACTGGTGCGCCAGCTGTCCGAAACCAGTTGTATTCGCGGCAGCGAGTGGGATGTGGAACGCGACGGCGTGTGGGTCGAGCAGGGCTGCCGTGCGGAGTTTGCCTCTGCACGCGTGTCAGCCTCCCCGCAGATGCGCCGGGTGGTGCGCTGCGACTCCAACGGCGGCAAAGTGGCCTGCCCGGTGATCCTGCGCGGTGCGCCGGTGCGGTTGTTGCGTCAGCGCTCGATGTGGCCGTGCAAGGAGGGCCGCACGTGGGGCACCCGGCGTAACGAAATCTGGGTCTCGCGCGGTTGCGATGGCGAGTTCGAAGTCGGTGCCGAAGATGGTTCCGGCTTTGTGGCCGTGCCGCGCATGATCACCTGCGAATCGAAGAAGAGCTCGCGCCGCACCTGTGGGGTGTCGGTGGAGCGCCAGGTGCGTGTGGGCCGGCAGATCTCCAAAAAAGAATGCGTGGAAGGCCAGACCTGGGGCTGGAGCCGCGATGGGGTGTGGGTGAACGATGGCTGCCGTGCCGAGTTCATCGTCGACTGAGCGGCTGACGAACCTGCTGCGTATTGGTCTATTGCAGAGCGGTGGATCTTGGCTTTCGCTGCACAGGGCGGCTGATCTGCGGTTTGGCTGCAGGGCCCTTGCCCGCCCACCATCGCGGGACACGCCGCAAGTACGTCCGTGTAGGCTCTTACGCGGCATCCATGCCGCGTAAGGTCCCGCGACGGTGGGCGGGCAAGGACCAGTGGAAATGGTCGGTGTGCATGGTGCAAGCAATGCTTTAGCTGCTTCTATTGGCTTGCTCTCATGAAGTTGTATGCCCCGCACCAGAACGCTAAAGCACCCGCTAGACGGCCGCTTTTCACCCAATAGCCGACCTAACTCTCTGGTGCGGTGCCCTCGCCGATTGCGGGACCGTGTGGCGGCATGGATGCCGCTACCGAGCCTACATGGACGTACTTGCGGCGTGTCCCGCGAGCGGCGAGGGCACCGCGCGCTCGACCAACCAGGCTTTTGACTGCATCCAAACTACTCGCTACGTTTTTTAGCCGCTCTAAATACCTTCGCCTAGCACGCGCTTGAGGCATTGTTGCGCTGACCCCAGGCTGAGCACGGCAGGTCCACTGACTGGGCTGCCCGCGCGCCTTACAATAGCGCCATGAACGACAGCGCCCACATCGATTACGCCCGCTACGACCACATCCGCCCACTGCTGTGGACCGGCGATGCCCTGGAATTGCTCGACCAACGCAAGCTGCCCTTCGTGGTGGAGCATGTGCGTTGCGAGAGCAGCGATGCGGTGGCCGAGGCGATCCATTCGCTGGCGGTGCGCGGCGCCCCGGCGATCGGGATTGCGGCCGGGTGGGGCGTGGTGTTGGCCGCGCGCGACATCGATGCCGATGACGGCAGCGCGGCATTGCAGAAGCTCGAACCGGCGCTGTTGCGGCTCAATGCCGCGCGTCCGACCGCGGTCAATCTGGCCTGGGCGCTGATGCGCATGCGTCGCGTGCTGGGCGCTGCCGGCGCCGACTGGCGCGCGGTGATCGCGCGCGAGGCGCAGGCCATCGCCGATGAAGATCTGGCAGCCAATCGGCACATGGGCGCACTCGGCGCTGCGCTGATCGCGCCGGGTAGTGGCGTGCTGACCCACTGCAATACCGGCTCGCTGGCCACCGCCGGTTTCGGCACCGCGCTTGGCGTGATCCGTGCCGGCATGGCGCAGCAGCGCATCGGCAAGGTGTTTGCCGGCGAGACCCGGCCGTGGTTGCAGGGCGCGCGGCTGACCGTGTGGGAGCTGCAGCAGGATGGCATCGACGCGACCTTGATCGCCGATTCGGCCGCCTCGCACCTGATGAAATCCGGCCTGGTGCAATGGGTGATCGTCGGCGCCGACCGCATCTGCGCCAATGGCGATACCGCCAACAAGATCGGCACCTATCAGCTGGCCATCGCCGCGCGCCACCACGGCGTCAAGTTCATGGTGGTGGCGCCGTCGTCCACGGTGGACATGGCGACCGCCAGCGGCGAGCAGATCGAGATCGAGCAGCGCGACCCGGGCGAATTGTTCGGGGTGGGCGGGGTCAGAACGGTGGCCGATGGCATCCATGCCTGGAACCCGGTGTTCGACGTCACCCCCGGCAGCTTGATCGATGCGATCGTCACTGAGCGTGGGGTGATTGCGCAGCCCGACCTGGCGCAGATGCAGGCCGCATTCGGCGCCTGAGCCCGGCGCGGTGCGATAACGTCGCCAACACCGCGCAAACGCCCTGCAAGTGCTTGTTTCTGGCTGGTAAACCGGCGGCATCGGGCTGCCCCTTCGTGGTACAATCCGGCGCTTGAATCGATCGGCGGGAGCGTGGGGCCGGCAGCCTGTTACAGGGTGCTCCCGACGCGGCTTTCCGGCTCGCCCGCCACCTCAAAATTACGGAACCCGAATGGCAGAAACCGCCAAGGAAATCATCCAGGTCAATCTGGAAGACGAGATGCGCAAGAGCTATCTCGATTACGCGATGAGCGTGATCGTGGGCCGCGCACTCCCCGATGCCCGTGATGGCCTCAAACCTGTGCATCGCCGCGTGCTGTTTGCCATGCACGTGCTGGGCGCGCACAGCAACAAGGCGTACTTCAAGTCGGCGCGTATCGTCGGCGACGTCATCGGTAAATACCACCCGCACGGCGACCAGTCGGTGTACGACACGTTGGTGCGCATGGCGCAGCCATTCTCGCTGCGCTACATGATGGTCGACGGCCAGGGTAACTTCGGTTCGGTCGATGGCGACTCCGCCGCGGCGATGCGTTACACCGAGTCGCGCATGTCGCGTCTGGCGCATGAGCTGATGGCCGACATCGACAAGGAAACCGTCGATTTCCAGCCCAATTACGACGAAAAGGAACTGGAACCGACGGTCATGCCGACCCGGTTCCCGAGCCTGCTGGTCAACGGCTCGGCCGGTATCGCGGTGGGTATGGCCACCAACATCCCGCCACACAATCTGACCGAGGCGATCAACGCCTGCATCGCCTTGATCGACACGCCGGAGCTGGATGTCGAAGGCCTGATGGAGTACATCCCGGGCCCGGATTTCCCCACTGCCGGCATCATCAACGGCACCGCCGGCATTGCCGCCGGCTACCGTACCGGACGTGGCCGGGTGCGCATGCGCGCCAAGGCCGACGTGGAAGTGGCCGATAACGGCCGTGAAGCGATCATCGTCACCGAGATCCCGTATCAGGTGAACAAGGCGCGGTTGATCGAAAAGATCGCCGAGCTGGTGAAGGAAAAGAAGCTCGAAGGCATCAGCGAGCTGCGCGACGAGTCCGACAAGGACGGCATGCGCATCTACATCGAGGTCAAGCGCGGCGAGTCGGCCGAGGTTGTGCTCAACAACCTGTATCAGCAGACCCAGATGGAGTCGGTGTTCGGCATCAACATGGTGGCGCTGATCGACGGCCGCCCGCAGTTGATGAACCTCAAGCAGATGCTGCAGGCGTTCATCCGCCACCGCCGCGAAGTGGTCACCCGCCGCACCATCTTTGAACTGCGCAAGGCGCGTGCGCGTGCGCACGTGCTGGAAGGTTTGACCGTCGCGTTGGCCAACATCGACGAGATGATCGAGCTGATCAAGACCTCGGCCAATCCGCAGGAAGCGCGCGAGCGCATGCTGGCCAAGACCTGGGAACCGGGTCTGGTCGGCGCCTTGCTGGGCGCAGCCGGTGCCGAAGCCTCCAAGCCGGAAGATCTGCCGCCGGGCGTGGGCCTGATCAAGGGCTTTTACCAGCTCACCGAAGTGCAGGCCTCGCAGATCCTGGAAATGCGTCTGCATCGCCTGACCGGGTTGGAGCAGGAAAAGCTGACCGACGAGTACAAGCAGTTGCTCGAGGTCATCCAGGGCCTGATCCGCATCCTGGAAAATCCCGACGTTCTGCTGCAGGTGATCCGCGACGAGCTGATCAATATCCGCGAAGAGTACGGCGACGAACGCCGCACCGAAATCCGTCACAGCGAAGAAGATCTGGATATTCTCGATCTGATTTCGCCGGAAGACGTGGTGGTGACGCTTTCGCACGCGGGCTATGCCAAGCGCCAGCCGGTGAGTGCGTACCGCGCGCAGCGCCGTGGCGGCCGTGGTCGTTCTGCTGCGGCGACCAAGGAAGAGGACTTCATCGATCAGCTGTGGCTGGTCAACACGCACGACACGCTGCTGACCTTCACCAGCAGCGGCAAGGTGTTCTGGCTGCCGGTGTATCAGTTGCCGGAGGCCGGCTCCAATGCGCGCGGCCGTCCGATCATTAACTGGATTCCGCTGGAACCCGGCGAGCGGGTGCAGGCGGTGCTGCCGGTGCGCGAATACGCCGATAACCGCTATGTGTTCTTCGCCACGCGCAACGGTACCGTCAAGAAGACTCCGTTGAGCGAATTCGCGTTCCGCCTGGCGCGCGGCAAGATCGCCATCAACCTCGATGAGGGCGATGCGCTGGTCGGTGTGGCGTTGACCGATGGCGATCGCGACGTGCTGTTGTTCGCTTCCAACGGCAAGACCGTGCGCTTTGGCGAATCTACCGTGCGTTCGATGGGCCGTACTGCCACCGGCGTGCGCGGCATCCGTCTGACCAAGGGTGAAGAGGTGGTCAGCCTGATCGTGGCCGAGCGTGCCGGCGGTGTCGAAGGCGATATCGAGGAAGAGGGCGTTGAGGACGTTGTGGAGACCACGGACGTGGCCGATGCGGCAGTGATCGAGGTCGCCGAAAACGACGACACGGCCTACATCCTCACCGCCACCGAGAACGGCTACGGCAAGCGCACCCCGCTGGCCGAGTATCCGCGCAAGGGACGTGGCACGCAGGGCGTGATCGGCATCCAGACCACCGAACGCAACGGCAAGTTGGTGCGTGCGGTGTTGCTGGGCGGCACCGACGAAGTGCTGCTGATTTCCGACGGCGGTACGCTGGTGCGCACCCGCGGTTCGGAGATCTCGCGCGTGGGTCGCAACACGCAGGGCGTTACGCTGATCCGTCTGTCCAAGGGCGAAAAGCTGCAGGCGGTGGAACGTCTGGATGCCTCGCTGGATGAAGTGGAAGACGTGGCGGACGACGCAGCCGTCGCACCGGCGCCAAGCACCAGCGAGTTGCCGCCGACCGAAGCGTGATCGCGCTTAGCGAGTAACGCAGTTAAAGAAAAACGCCGGCGCACAGCCGGCGTTTTTTATTGCACGCGGTGACATCTGCAACGCAGTGTTTTTCGACGGATGCCGCAAAGAACGCGGCTCTTTCACCGTTGCGGGTCGAAGGTGGTTGGCGGTGCGGCGGCGTTGCGTCGCCGCAGAATCGAAGAGGAACAACTGATGACGATCGTGCATCGTCCTTCCCGTCGCGGCCATTGGGCGCTGGCGACATTGGGAGGCGTGATTGGAGTGCTGGGTGCTGTGCTGCTTGCAGGCGGCGTGTGGTTGGCCGCGCTGGGCGGCTCCTGGTACTACGCGCCTGCGGGCGCGGCCATGCTGGTTGCCGGCGTGCTGCTGTTTCGCGGTCGCAATGCGGGCGCGTGGTGGTTTGCTGCAGTGGTGGTGGCGTCGTTGTTGTGGACATGGTGGGAATCGGGCAGCGATTACTGGCGTTGGGTGCCGCGTGCGGGCTTGATCGTCGGCCTGGCGTTTGTGCTGGCGCTGTTGCTGCCCAAGTTGGAGCGCCCGGTGTCGCGCGCGCTGTCGCGCAGCGTGGCCGGCGTACTGGCGGCGGTGTTTGTGGTGGCCTTCGCGCTGGCGTTCGTGCCGTTTGGGGTGACCGAGGCCGATGGCGCGTTGGCGCATGCAGCCGGTGTTGCCGCGAGCCTGGTCAATCGCAACGTTCCAGCGTCGCTTGCGTCCTCTGGCGCACAGCCGGCAAATGCGCCTGCCGATGACGACTGGGCCGCGTATGGACGCAGCCAGGCCGGGCTGCGTTATTCGCCGCTGCAGCAGATCAATCGCGATAACGTTGCGCAATTGAAGCAGGCCTGGCTCTTTCACACCGGCGACCTGCCAAGCAAGCGCTGGGGCGCGGAAACCACGCCGTTGAAAGTGGGCGACAGCCTGTATGTGTGCACTGCGCGCAATCAGGTGATCGCGCTGGATGCATCCAGCGGCAAGCAACGTTGGCGCTACGATCCCAAGGTCAAGGACGAGGCAATTCCGTATACGGCCGCCTGCCGCGGCGTGTCGTATTACGAGATGCCGGCGGTAGCCAACGATGGCGCAGGAGCGGTGGCAGCGGATGCTTCAGCACTGTGCCGCACACGCATCATCGAAGGTACGCTGGATGGCCGCCTGATCGCACTGGATGCACGCAGCGGCAAGCCGTGCGTGGACTTCGGCAACAACGGCCAGGTCGACATCACCGTGGGGATGGGCGAGACCCCGCCGGGCTATGTGTCGATCAATTCGCCACCGGCGATCGTGCGCGGGGTGGTGGTCACCGGGCATCAGGTGCTGGATGGACAGAAGCGTTACGAGCCGTCCGGTGTGATCGAAGGCTTCGATGCGGTGACCGGCAAGTTGCGCTGGGCCTGGGACATGACCCATCCGGACTGGAACGGCGCACCGCCGGCGGGCCAGAGCTGGACGCGTGGCACGCCGAATATGTGGACCACCGCCGCGGCCGACGAACAGTTGGGCTATGTGTATCTGCCAATGGGCAATTCCACCGCCGATTACTGGAGCAGCGCGCGTACGCCGCAGGAGAATCGCTATGCGACCTCGCTGGTGGCGCTGGATGTCACCACCGGCAAGCCGGTGTGGAATTTCCAGACCACGCATATCGATGCCTGGGATTACGATCTGGGGTCGCAGCCGAGCTTGATCGATTTCCCCAAGGACGGGGTCAACGTGCCGGCGGTCTTGTTGCCGAGCAAGCAGGGTGAGTTGTACGTGCTGGACCGGCGCACCGGCAAGCCGCTGGTGGGCGTGGAAGAACGTGCAGTGCCTGGCGGCGGTGTGGAGCCGCAGATACGCGCCAAGACCCAGCCGTTCTCGCTGTATCACACCTTGCGCAAGCCGGATCTGACCGAGCGCGACATGTGGGGGATGACGCCGATCGATCAACTGGTGTGCCGCATCCAGTTCCGCAAGGCGAGCTACAAGGGCATCTACACACCGCCGGAAGCCGACCGGCATTCGATCGAATATCCCGGTTACAACGGCGGGTCGGATTGGGGCAGCGTGGCGGTGGATCCGCAGCGCGGCGTGATCGTGGCCAACTACAACGACATGCCCAACTACAACCTGCTGGTGCCGCGCGCCAAGGCCGACAAACTGGGCTGGGCACCGCGCGACGAAGTGCGTGGCGATGCGGGCGGTGCGGAAGGTGCGGGCGACCCGCAGGCTGGCACGCCGTACGCGATCAACGTCAATGCCGGCTGGCGCTTGCCGTTCACCAAGTTGCTGTGCAAGGAGCCTCCTTATGGCGGCATCCGCGCGATCGATTTGGCCAGCGGCAAGACGCTATGGGACCGCCCGTTCGGCAGTGCGCGCGGCAATGGGCCGTTCGGTATCCGCTCGGGGTTGCCGATCGAGATCGGCACGCCGAACAACGGCGGTTCGGTAGTGACGGCAAGCGGATTGATCTTCATTGCCGCAGCCACCGACGACCTGATCCGCGCGATCGATCTGTCTACCGGCAAGGAGCTGTGGCACGCCAAGTTGCCGGCCGGTGGTCAGGCCAACCCGATGGTGTATGCCTACGGTGGCCGCGAGTATCTGGTGATCATGGCCGGCGGCCACCACTTCATGGAAACGCCTGCGGGCGATGCGGTAGTGGCGTATGCGTTGCCGCAGAAAAC
Source organism: Xanthomonas sp. NCPPB 2933 (assembly GCF_056725225.1). NCBI lineage: Bacteria > Pseudomonadati > Pseudomonadota > Gammaproteobacteria > Lysobacterales > Lysobacteraceae > Xanthomonas > Xanthomonas sp. NCPPB 2933. The sequence continues at coordinate 3,431,689 of NZ_CM161518.1, read as the reverse complement.
GCCTTGATTTGAGCCGTTCTCGAACCTGCTCGCCAGAGTTCGTTAGCCGTTCCTAAGGCTTGAAACAAAAAAAGCGCACCGTAAGTGGTGCGCTTTTTTTATGAGCAGTCGCAAGTACGTTTCAGCCAACGATGCTCATCGATACGCTGTCAGACAGCCATGCATCTACGTGTTGATCTAACAGAACACCGCGCCCACGCTCTTGCGAATCCCGAATCCCGAATCCCGAATCAAGCCACATTCGCCGCAACTGCTTCTTCCATCACCGCATCCTGCGCGTCCTGCGCCAGCGTGGCCTTGACGATGATCGAGCGGATGGCGTCGGTGGCATCGGACAGTGGCACATCGCTGCTCAGACGCTGAAAGGTGTCGCGGCTGTTGTAGCCGGAACCGTCCTTGAGATAGTGGTCGTACATTGACAGCAGGTCCTGGCAGGCCGTGATCAACGCGGCGATGTTACCGCGCACCAGCGCATGGCCGATCTGGTCGAAGCTGTGCAGGCAATCGGCCAACCAATGCAGGTCGTAGCGGGCGGTGCTCGGCTCGGGCGCGTTATGGCCGCGGCTGTAGGCGCTATAGCGACGCAGGCTGCGCGCAACGCGTGCCACGTGCGCAAACAAGGTGCCGATTTCGTTGGCGATGTCCAATTGCTGCACCATCACCATCGGAATCACCTGGGCCGTGGTCGCCTGTTGCTCGGCCGCGTTCTGTTCCTGCTGCTCCAGTGACTGTTTGAGCACCGCGTAGCTGCGCTGCAGCGATTCCAGCTCCAGCGTGCTGGCGGCCGCGCGTGCCTTCAATTGCGACAGCGCAGCCTGGTAGCGGGCAAGACTGTCCTGGGTGTTCGCAAGCTGGCCGGACTCGGCACGCAGTTGCCGGCCACGCACGAACGCCAGCCCGCTGGCGATGAGCGCCCAGAGTGCGAATGCAGGCACCAGGTAGATCAGGATGCCCATGGAGGCTCCTCGAAACGTTGCATACCTTGTCGGCCTGATCCCGGCAGTCTTGAGGGCAATTGTCGAGAATGTGACGGGCTACGGTGGTTTTGCCGTCAAAGCAGGCCGCCGGCGTGCAGGTCCGCGCACCCCTGACGAAAGACACGTTGCGAGCGGCATTCCTGCATGCTCGAATTAACGTACTCGCCAGCCCAGAGTTCCGCATGCGCAGATGGAGTGATTGCTGGCCGACCAAACTGCGGAACATGCGCGCAGTCGCACTGATCTGGATATTGCTGTGCGCCACTGCGCATGCCGCGCCACCCACACCGTCATCGACGTCATCGACGCACATCCAGGTGGGCTACAGCGAAGCGACGGATCTGTTCAACCTGCTGGATAACCTGTCGGACTGGTTGCCGGGCTTTACGGTGCCCGTCTACCGCAGCTATATGGAAGCCCATGGCGGGCTGGATCAGGCGGACCGTGCCGCGCTTGCCGCCTATGCGGATTTCCGCCGCCGCATCTCGGGGCTGGCAAAAGACTACGATCTGGAGGTGGTCGACCGAGTCTTTGCGCCAGACGTCACCCGTGAGGCGGATCCGTTCTCCCGACATTTCCTGGGGAGCGAAGACTTCGAAGCTTCAGCGAACGCCGCCATTGCAGAGCAGTCGGCAGATGATCAGAGACTGTTGCGTGCGTATTTTGCGCGGTTCGTTCCGCGTGCAAGTCGTTTGATCGCAGTTGCACCCCGTTTCGAGCAACAGATGCGCGTGCTGAGCGAGGAGCTGTCCAAACCGGCCGTTTCCCGCCTGGCATTGCAGATGCGTGATTTCTTTGCGGTGCCGGAACCTCCGGTATTCGAGGCACGATTCGTGTGGTGGCCGGAGATGGATACCACCCAGGCCAAAGTGCGTGGACGCACGATGCTGCTCTATTCGCAGCACGATGCGCTCACCGGCACGGCATCGATGGACTGGGCACCGATCCTGTTGCACGAGTTGAGTCATTACTTGTCTGCGGGGCAGCCATCCGCGCGTAAACGCATGCTCGCTGCGAACTTCTTGCGGCTGTGTCCGAGTTCGGCCACCTTGCGTAACCCGCTCAACGCGCTGGAAGAGCCATTGGCGATTTACTGGGGACAGTATCGATTCGAACACGCGGTACGTGGACGTGCGTTGCCGATGGCGTCGCAGTGGTATATCCAGGCGGATGCCGATCGCGCGGCGAAGGCGATCGCAGCTTCTTACCCGGCAAGCGGGGCGGTGCCGCTGCTCGATGACAGCGCATTGCTGGCGGCTGCTGCATCGGCCTGCAAGCAGATAGGGATGGAAACCAAAGCCGATTAGAGCGGCTAACAAAACGCGTGTAGAGCGGTTGATTTGTGGCTTGGCTGTGGGGTCCTTGCCCGCCCACCATCGCGGGACACGCTGCAAGTACGTCCTTGTAAGCTCTTACGCGGCATCCATGCCGCGTAAGGTCCCGCGACAGTGAGCGGGCAAGGACCCGTCAGGATGGTCGGTGTGCATAGCTATTCTCAAAGCAACCAGCAAACTGTCTGGTGCGGTGTCCTCGCCGATTGCGGGACCGTTGGCGGCATGGATGCCGCCAACGAGCCTCCACGGATGGATTCACGGCGTGTCCCGCGAGCGGTGAGGACATCGCGCCCTCGACTGACCCAGCTTTTGACTGCGTTTAACCGCCGCCGCGACCTAAATCTCGGTTGTCCCTGGAGTGGTTGAACAGTGTGGCGGATAGATCAGTTGTAGAGCTGATGTCTGCAGCTTGGCTGTTGGGCCCTTGCCCGTCCACCACCGCGGGACACGCCGCAAGTACATCCATGTAGGCTCTTACGCGGCATCCATGCCGCGTAAGGTCTCGCGACGGTGGGCAGGCAAGGACCAATCAAAATGGTCGGTGTGCATGTGCGAGCAGTGCACACAGCCTGCCGACAGCGTGCGGTATACCGCGCTGTCGGAGGGCGAACTCAGCCAAGAATTCCCGGCAAATCCAGCCCTTTTTCCTTCGCGCAATCGGTGGCGATGGCATAGCCGGCATCGGCGTGGCGCATCACGCCGGTGGCCGGGTCGTTCCACAGCACGCGTTCGATCCGCTTGTCGGCGGCTTCGCTGCCGTCGCAAACGATCACCATGCCGGCGTGCTGCGAGAACCCCATGCCGACGCCGCCGCCGTGGTGCAGCGAGACCCAGGTGGCGCCGCTGGCGGTGTTGAGCAGGGCGTTGAGCAGCGGCCAGTCGGACACCGCATCCGAACCGTCGGCCATGGCTTCGGTTTCGCGGTTGGGCGAGGCGACGCTGCCGGAATCCAGATGGTCGCGCCCGATGACGACCGGCGCCTTCAATTCGCCGCTGCGCACCATCGCGTTGAAGGCCAGACCCAGCCGGTGCCGATCGCCCAGGCCGACCCAACAGATGCGCGCAGGCAGGCCCTGGAAGGCGATCTTTTCGGCGGCCATATCGAGCCAGCGATGCAGATGCGCATCGGCGGGAATGAGTTCCTTGACCTTGGCATCGGTTTTGGCGATGTCCTCCGGATCGCCACTGAGCGCGACCCAGCGGAACGGGCCGACGCCGCGACAGAACAGTGGCCGGATGTAGGCGGGCACGAAGCCGGGGAAGTCGAACGCGTTGTCGACGCCTTCCTCCAGTGCCATCTGGCGCAGGTTGTTGCCGTAATCCACGGTGGGCACGCCCAGCGCGTGGAAGGTGAGCATGGCGCGGATATGGCTGGCCATCGACTCGCGCGCGGCGGCTTCCACTTCCTTGGGCGCGCTCACGCGCTTTGCGTCCCATTCTTCCACGCTCCAGCTCTGCGGCAGGTAGCCGTTGACCGGGTCGTGCGCGGAGGTCTGGTCGGTCAGCAGGTCCGGCTTGATCCCGCGTAGCAGCAGCTCGTCGAGCACGTCGGCGACGTTACCGAGCAGGCCGACCGACAGCGGCTTCTTCGCCGTGCACGATTCCTCGATCAGGCGCAGCGCTTCGTCCAGCGAGTCGGTCCAGGTGTCCAGATAACCGGTGCGCAGGCGCATGTCGATGCTGGAACGGCGGCATTCCACCGCCAGGCACGAGGCGCCGGCCATCACTGCGGCCAGCGGCTGCGCGCCACCCATGCCGCCGAGGCCGCCGGTGAACAGCCACTTGCCGGCCAGGTTGCCGCCGTAGTGCTGGCGGCCCATCTCCACGAACGTTTCGTAGGTGCCTTGCACGATGCCTTGCGCGCCGATGTAGATCCAGCTGCCGGCGGTCATCTGGCCGTACATCGCCAGGCCTTTTTTATCGAGTTCGTTGAAGTGGTCCCAGGTGGCCCAGCGCGGCACCAGGTTGGAGTTGGCGATCAGCACGCGCGGCGCATCGGCATGGGTGCGAAACACGCCGACCGGCTTGCCGGATTGCACCAGCAAGGTCTGGTCATCGTCCAGGCGAGTGAGTGCGGCGACGATCGCATCGAAGGATTCCCAATCGCGCGCAGCGCGGCCGATGCCGCCATACACCACCAGTTCCTGCGGGCGCTCGGCCACGTCCTGATCGAGGTTGTTCATCAGCATGCGCAGCGGCGCTTCGGTGAGCCAGCTCTTGGCGGTGAGCGTGGTGCCGGTGGCGGCGCGGATGACGCGGGTTGCATCGTGACGGGTCATGCCGGGTTCCTTGCAATCAACGGTGCGCCGCAGGCGGCGCGGTGTCGGAGGAGGGGGGTGTTGCGTTGGCGAAGTGCAGGCAGGTCAGCAGCACGTGCCGCAGCACGGCGCGTAATGCCACTGCGTGCGCGGGCTGCCACGGCGTTGGCCAGGTGTCTGGGGTGATGTCGTCGGGCTCGCGCATATAACCGCGGCAGGCCAGCTCCATCTGCAGCGTATGCACGCCGCGCTCGGGCTGCGCGTAGTGGCGGGTGATCCAGCCGCCCTTGAAGCGCCCGTTGCGCACGGTGCTGGAGCCACTGCTGCGGCACAGCCGTTCCACCGCATCGACTAGGTCTGGATCGCAACTACGGTCGTCATTGCTGCCGATATTGAACTGCGGCAACTCGCCGTCGAACAGATGTGGAATATGCGAGCGGATCGAATGCGCGTCGTAGACCACGATCTTTGGGTGTTGCGCGCGCAGGCGCGCAATCTCGGTATCGAGCGCAGCGTGATAAGGATCGAACCAGCGGGTACGGCGTCGCTCGATCTGCGCCTGATCAGGTGCGTCACCGTCTGCGTACAACGGCTGATTGTCGAAGGTGGTCAGCGGGCACAGACCGGTGGTGTTCTGGCCCGGATACAACGATGCGCCGCTCGGGTCGCGATTGACGTCGATCACCGAGCGCGAGATCGCGGTACGCACAGTGGTGGCACCGAGCGATTGCGCGAAGTCGTACAGCTGGTGCACCCACCAATCGGCATCGCGGCGCGCCAGCCACGGCGACACGAATTGATCGGCCACGTCGTCCGGCAGCTCGGTACCGGTATGCGGGAAGCTGACGATCAGTGGCGCATCGCCGCGGTGAACTTCGAGCCAGGGCAGGGCGCTCATCGTTGCGTGCCTTGCATCAGTGCAATCGTCCAGACGTTTTGATAACGCGATTGCGTCTTGTCGGCCTGCCGATTCATGCGTCCTGCTCCACGCCCGGCAATGCCATCGCCACCGCACGCGCCAGTGCGCCCGAGCGTACCAACGCGCTGGCAGCCAGCATGTCGGGATGGAAATAGCGGTCGTCTTGCAGCATGGGCACCTGCGCACGCAGCAACGCACGTGCGGCTTCCAACGCGGCGCTTGAGCGTAGCGGCGCATGGAAATCGCAGCCTTGCACCGCAGCCAGCAACTCGATGCCAATCACGTGCGTGGCGTTTTCGGCCATCGCCAACAAGCGACGTGCGCCGTGCGCTGCCATCGACACATGATCTTCCTGATTGGCCGAGGTCGGAATCGAATCGACACTGGCCGGATACGCGCGCTGCTTGTTCTCCGACACCAAGGCGGCAGCGGTGACCTGCGGAATCATGAAACCCGAATTCAAGCCCGGGCGCGGGGTGAGAAACGCCGGCAGGCCGGACAAGGCCGGGTCGACCAGCATCGCGGTGCGGCGTTCGCTGATCGAGCCGATTTCGCACACCGCCATCGCCAGCATGTCGGCCGCAAACGCCACCGGTTCGGCGTGGAAGTTGCCGCCCGACAAGGCCTCGCCGGTATCGCTGAACACCAACGGATTATCGGACACGCCATTGGCCTCGATCTCCAGCGTGCGTGCAGCCTGGCGCATGATGTCCAGCGCCGCGCCCATCACCTGCGGCTGGCAGCGCAGACAGTACGGATCCTGCACGCGTACATCGCCCAGCCGATGCGATTCGCGGATGCTCGAATCGGCCATCAGCGCGCGCAGCGCTGCAGCGGTGGCAATCTGCCCAGGCTGCCCGCGCAATGCATGGATCCGCGCATCGAATGGCGTATCCGAGCCCTTGGCCGCTTCCACCGACAAGGCGCCGGTAACCAGCGCGGCCTGCAGCACGGTTTCGATCTCGAACAGGCCAGCCAATGCGCAGGCAGTGGAAAACTGGGTACCGTTGAGCAGCGCCAGGCCTTCCTTTGCGCCGAGCACGCGCGGCTGCCACTGCGCCTGTGCAAGCGCCTCGGCGGCAGGCAAACGTTGTTCGCCGACGAAGGCTTCGCCAACGCCAATCATCACAGCGGCCAGATGCGACAACGGCGCCAGATCGCCGGAGGCGCCGACCGAGCCCTGGCACGGCACCACCGGCGTGATGCCCAGACGCAACATCGCGTCCAACAGCGCCAGCGTCTGCGGCTGCACGCCGGAGGCGCCTTGGGCCAGGCTGGTGAGCTTGAGCGCCATCATCAGCCGCACCACCGGTACGGGTGTGGGCTCGCCGACACCGGCCGCGTGCGACAGCACGATATTGCGTTGCAGGGTCTGCAGGTCCTCGCGCTCGATGCGCACGCTGGCCAGCTTGCCGAAGCCGGTATTGACGCCGTAGACCGGCTCGCCGCGCGCAACGATGGCCTCCACCGTCTGCGCGCTGCGCAGCACGGCGGCCGCGCAGGCGTCGTCCAGCACGACCTCGGCGCCGCGATACAACGCACGCCATTGCGCCAGGGTGACCTGGCCGGGCTGCAGGACAACAGAACTCATGACGACTCCGGATTCAGCAGGAATGCCCGCGCCAGACGCGGGCATGAAGTGGGTTGAAGCCCATGCGGTAGACCAGATCGGCCGGCGCGTCGATGTTCCAGATCGCCAGGTCGCAGTGCATGCCGGCGCGCAGCCGGCCAAGCCGCTCGCTGCGTCCGAGCGCACGTGCCGCCTCGCGGGTAAAACCGGCGATGCATTCGTCCACGGTCATGCGGAACAAGGTGGCGGCCATGTTCATCGCCAACAGCGGACTGGTCAGCGGCGAGGTGCCTGGATTGCAGTCGGTGGCCAGGGCAAGCGGCACGCCGGCGGCGCGCAGCGCGGCGATCGGTGGCAGCTGGGTGTCGCGGGTGAAATAGAACGCGCCCGGCAACAGCACCGCCACCGTGCCGGCGCTGGCCATCGCGGCAACGCCGTCGCTGTCCAGATATTCGATGTGATCGGCCGACAGCGCGCCATAGCGTGCGGCCAGTGCTGCGCCGTGCTGGTTGCTCAGTTGCTCGGCATGGATCTTGATGCCCAAGCCGTGCGCTTGCGCGGCAATGAAAACCTGTTCAGCCTGCGCGGGCGAGAACGCCAGATGCTCGCAGAACACGTCCACAGCCTCGGCAAGACCTTGCGCGGCGATTGCCGGAATCATCTGCGTGCAGACCGCGTCGATATAGGTCTGCGCATCGCCGCCCGGTGGCACCGCGTGGGCGCCAAGAAACGTCGGCACCACTTCGACCTTGCGCAGCGCAGCGAGCTGGCGTGCCACACGCAGCTGCTTGGTTTCGTCCTCCAGCGTGAGCCCGTAGCCGGATTTGATTTCCAGCGTGGTCACGCCTTCGGCAAGCATGGCGTCCAGGCGCGGCAGGCTGGCGGCCAGCAGCGCTGCGTCGTCGGCCGCGCGGGTTGCGCACACGGTGGCCACGATGCCGCCGCCGGCTGCTGCGATTTCGGCGTAAGTGGCGCCGCGCAGGCGTTGCTCGAATTCGTTGGCGCGGTTGCCTGCGTACACCAGATGGGTGTGGCAATCGATCAGGCCGGGGCTGATCCAGCGGCGCTGGCAATCGTGCGTGGTGTCCGGCTCCAGCGCCGGGGCCTGTGTGGCTGGGCCGGCATAGGTGATGCGGCCGTCCTGGCAGGCGATCACGCCATCGCCCACGATGCCCAGGCCGCCATCGGCGGCGTCCAGGGTCATCAGTTGCGCGTTGTGCCAGAGGACGTCGCAATGCATGGCGCAGGCTCGTGGTGTCTGATATGTATATACAATAAAACCGGCAATCGAGGGTGTCCAGTGGCAGACCAACAGGTGCAGGCGGTGTGGGCAGCGCGGGCGCTTTTGCCCGATGGCTGGGCGAGCGGTGTGCGGATCGCGCTGGCACAGGGGCGCATCGCCTCGGTGCAGACCGATACTGCGGTGGCCGCCACCGATACCCGTGTCGAGGTGCTGCTGCCCGGGCTGGGCAATCTGCACAGCCACGCGTTCCAGCGCGGCATGGCCGGCCTGACCGAAGTGGGCGGACGCAGCGGCGACAGTTTCTGGAGCTGGCGCGAGTTGATGTATCGCTTCGTCGATCGGCTGGACCCGGACAGCCTGCAGGCGATCGCCGAACAGGCCTATGTGGAAATGCTCGAAAGCGGCTTCACCCGTGTCGGCGAATTCCATTATCTGCACCACAGCCCCAGCGGCGCTGCGTATGCGCAGGCCGGCGAAATGTCCGAGCGCATTGCCGCCGCCGCCGCCAACACCGGCATCGGGTTGACGCTGTTGCCGGTGTTCTATGCGCATTCGGATTTCGGCGGTGTCGCGCCGAGTACAGCGCAGCGTCGTTTGATCCACGACATCGACGGTTTCGCACGCTTGCTGGACGACTGCACGCGCAGCCTCAAAGCCTTGCCCGATGCAGTGCTCGGGTTGGCGCCGCACAGCCTGCGCGCGGTCACGCCAGAACAACTGGCCGCGCTGGTGCCGCTCACCGATGGCTCGATCCACATCCATATCGCCGAGCAGCAGCGCGAGGTCGATGCGTGTCTGGCCTGGTCGGGCATGCGCCCGGTGCAGTGGCTGCAGGCCAACGCGTCGGTGGATGCGCGCTGGTGTCTGGTGCACGCCACGCATGTGGATGCGAGCGAACTGCAGGCGATCGTCGATAGCGGTGCGGTGGTCGGGCTATGCCCGATCACCGAGGCGAATCTGGGCGACGGGCTGTTCCCGATGCAGGCATTTGCCGCCGCAGGCGGGCGTTTCGGCGTGGGTTCGGATTCGAATGTCTTGATCGATGCGGCCGAAGAACTGCGCCTGCTCGAATACGGCCAGCGCCTGCACCTGCAGGCGCGCAATGTGCTGGCGCAAGGCGGCGTTTCCAGCGGGCGATGGTTGTTCGACCAAGCCAGCGATGGCGCGGCGCAGGCCTTGGGTATTGCGCACAGCGGCATCCGTGTCGGCGCATCGGCCGATCTGCTTGAGCTGGATCTCACCCATCCGGCACTACTGGCGCGCAGCGACGATGCCTTGCTCGACAGTTGGCTGTTCGCCGCACGCGGCAGCGCCGTGCGCACTGTCTGGCGCGCCGGGCAAGAGGTGGTGCGCGACGGGCAGCATGTGGATCGCGCGCGCATTGCCACGCGTTTTGCCGGCGTTTTGCGATCGCTGCTGAGCAACTGAGCGGATGCGCGCACAATGCGGGTCTGACCGGAGACCTGCTTTGACCGCCCACCCCATCGCCGCGCCCGGCACCCTGCATCAACGCATCCGTCAGGATCTGGAACAGCGCATCCACAGCGGCGACTGGCCGCCCGGTCACCGCGTGCCGCCCGAACACGAGTTGATGACGCAGTACGGCTGTTCGCGCATGACGGTCAACAAGGTGCTCGGGCTGCTCGCCGACGCCGGCATGATCGAACGTCGCCGCCGCACCGGCTCGTTCGTGGCGCGGCCGCATCCGCATCTGGAACAGGTGGCGCTGTCGATCCCGGATATCGAAGTGGAGATGACCACGCGCGGCCATGCCTATCGGTTTTCGTTGTTGTCGCGGCGACTGCGCAGCCTGCGTCAGCGCGTGCCGCAGGAACGCGCCCTGGGCAGTACCGGCAAGGTCCTGGCGCTGGAAAGCGTGCACTTGGCCGATGGCAGCCCGTTCGCGCTGGAGCAACGCGTGATCGATACCACCACGGTGCCGGAGGCGTTATTGCAATCGTTCACCGATGTCGCGCCGGGCAGTTGGCTGTTGCGCAACGTGCCGTGGACGCGCGCCGAACACCGCATCAGCGCGGTCAATGCCGACGCCGCCCAAGCCGAACGCCTGCAGGTGGACGATGGCGCTGCGTGCCTGGTCATCGATCGCCACACCTGGCGCGGCGATCAACCGGTTACCTACGTGCGCCAATGGTTCCTCGGCGGCTCGTACGATCTGGTGGCGCGGTTTGCGCCGGGAATGCGCTGAGATTCGCAGCGGCTCACCAATGCGCCAATCACCCACTCAAATCGTCGTGCATTGACGCCAGCGCACCGGCTCGTCCACGCCTGCGCGCGGGTTGAGTTGCACGCGCACGGTGCGCAGGTACGGGTAGCGTTCCAGTTCGCGGCAGATCAGCGGCCATGCGGCGGCATCTTCGACCGTGCGGTCCACCGCCAACGTTGCCTGGGTGATCCAGATCCCGCGGAGTAGACCGGGCGTCTGTGCGAGCGTTTTGGAAACGGCGCGTTGATAGCCCTGCATGGTCGCTGCATCCGGTTCCTTGCCGCTTGCGACTGGCATGGCTGCCGGGGTCGATGCCGTTGTGGGCGCTGCCTGCGACGTAGCAGTAGCAGTAGCCGGGGCAGCGGAAGGCGCAGCACGCACGGGTGCGGCAACCGGTGGGGTAGGTGCAATTACAGTCTGCGTCAGCGCCGCTTCCGGCAGCGCCGGCTGCAGTGCCAGCACAGCGACCAGCGCCAAGGTTGCCAACGCCACACCGGCGATGACGCTGTGGCGGATCGCGCGGCGCCTTGCCATGCCGACCACGCCGGTTTCCATATCGCCGGGCAGGTAGGGTTTGAGCAGTGGCCACAGGCGCGTGCCATCCAGCACTTCGATCGATTGCTTGTCGGCAGCCGCAATGCCTTCGCGCTCCATGCGGCCCTCGGTCACCATCACGCCGCCGCCGGCACCGGCCAGCCGCGCCATCGCGCCCAACTCGTTGACCGCCGCCACGCCGATGCGATAACCGCGCCCGTGCTTGCACGCAACCAGGCGGGTGCCGTGGTCGGTCTGCATCATGAAATCGGCGGTGGGCAGCCCGTCCTGCGGCAACCGGGTCGGTTTCCAACCGCGTTGGTCCTGCAGCACGCGCAGCACCAGGGCGGAAAAATCACGCCAGTGCATCGCGGCCAGGGCGCGCACGCCCTCGGTGGTTTCGTCGGCGCGACGCCGCACCAGCCAGACATAAGCGCACACCGCCAGCCACAGCAAGAGGGCGGCCAACAGCGCCAAAATCCAGGAAGGCATGAGCATCAAACGAAGTTATGGCGCGTATAACGAAATGGTGCGCCTAGAAGAATCCCTCGCGGCAGATTCGTCAATGGATCGCGCGCGGCGAACTCACGAGCCGTGATCCAGATAGCGAAAGACCCGCCAGTCCGAAGCCGTGAGGGGAGGGGAGCAAACGGACTTCGTGTTACAGGACTGGCGGGTCCTTCTCGATTGTGTGGAAAATCATGCTGCTTTGCAACATTCGCCGGCTGCCAGGCTTATTCGTCGTCGAACGCAGCCGTGTTTCCGGTCGAGGCGCTGCCAGGTGTGGTTGACGATCCAGTGCCGGCCGTGTCGCTACTGGCAGCCTGCGCCGCTTGATTGGCGGTACGGTTGGCACGCTTGGTGGCGGCGGTATTGGCGCGCACCTGGGCTTTCAACGATTCCACTTCTCGACGCAGGTTTTCCAGCTCGTCCTGTTCGGGGATGTTGAGGGTGCGCAGCACGCCCTTGACGCGTTCGTCGAAGGCCTTGCCCAGCCGGTCCCAGCCACGCACGGCGGTGTCGCGTGCCTGCTCGAACTGGGTCTCCACCTCTTCGCGCAGTTCGTCGACGCTTTCGCTGGCCTTCTGCTGACCCGTGCGCTCATAGGCCGCGCCCTCGCGAACCAGGGAGTCGAACAATTTGCCGCCCTCGGTCTGGACGCGACCCAGCGCGCCGAGCCCGGCCAACCACACCGTCTGTGCCGATTCGCCAAGCCGGCGCGAAATCTGCTCTGCCTGCGCCTGGAACCCATGGGCCGCGTTGTTGCGGTTGCCGTTCTGATCGTATCCGGTCGTCATGCGATGCTCCTGTAGGTTGCTAAAGCGACGTTGCCTTCACCCTAGTGCCGACGCTGCATCGGGCAGGTGAAGCATTGCCTGCTGGCGTCTATCTAGGTCATGTGTGCGCGAGACGCGTTTTCAAGCATCCGCGCATCCAGCGTGATGCGGGTGACCTTGCGCTGAAGGGCCGGCACCTTCAGCGCGGCCTGCTCAAGTTCGCAGGCCCCAGGCCTGGCCCGCTTGGGGCAAGAACGATCAAACCGGCCTGCTCAGGCGAGTTTTTCGCTCAGTAGCCGTCGGATTTCCGATTCCACCATCGGCTGCACCGCCGACAACAGAAAGCCAAGCTCGGCGGTGACATGCACCTGTTGCGGCAACAAGGCGATCGCCCCGTCCACACCGGCACGCGCGATGCGCAAGGTGTCGCCTTCCCAGTGCGAAGCGATGCCGTAGCGATCGGTCAGTTTGCGTGCCGCCTCTTCGATCGCTGCGCGGGCCTGGGCTGGCGTCAAGGAATGGTCGTGGCGGATATCGATGCTGGACATGGCGTGGATAGGTGAGACGAAAGGAGCGCGCATTGTGCGCATGCGCGGGCCAGGCTCCAAGTGCGGATGCTTGCAGCGGACCAGGAACGACTGGCAAACACCGCGCCTGTTGGGCGGACGCCGGTCACGTTGTTGGCCGCTGCAAGGGGCAGACCTGCTAGGCTACGGCGGGTGCGCGATCTGCAAGTTCATTTCACTCACCGGCAGCAGCCGGATCATTCTCTCAAGCCCGGCGTCCACCGGATCGTCCGTCATGCCTCCGGCAGCGTGCGGGTGGTGGACGATGCCCAGGGCGCGTTGCTGTTGGCGCAGTTCTGCCTGGACCAGCGCGGCCTATGGCTGCAGGTGGCCAACGGAATCCGCGGCATCCATGTCAACGGACGCCCGGTACGCCGCATGGCACTGCTGCGCCCCGGCGATGCGATCTACGCCGACGGCGTGGAGATGCTGCTGCGCAGTGCGCCCTCGAGCGCGCCGGCCAACGACGTGCCAGAGGACGACGCCGGCCTGAGCGAGGTCTGCCTGTTGTTGCGCGGGCTGGGTGGTCGTCATCACGGGCGCAGCTTCACGCTGGATCGCTCACGGCTGGTCGGCAGCGACCCGGCCGCAGACATCGTCATCGACGACCCGGCCTTTGCCGCGCAACATGCGCGCCTGGAACGCCACGGCGACCGCGTGCTGATCCGCGATCTGGGCTCGGAAGAAGGCAGCTGGATCAATGGCGTGCAGGTGCGCGATGGCTGGCTGCAGGCCGGCGACCAGGTCGTATTCGATGCCCGCCACCGGTTTGTCGTCGAGGTGCCGCGCACCCATCACGGCACCACCTGGGATATCCCCGACACCGAGCCGTTGCCGCCGCCGCGCGCCACCACCGAACCGACGCGTGCGCCGGTCAAGGTCGCGCGCTGGCCGTGGCTGCTGCTCAGCGCGGTGTTGCTGGCGGCGGCGCTGAGCGCCTTGCTGTGGTTCGGCGCGCGCTGAGTTTTTTCCAGACCCGCCAGCCCAGCAATACCGCAAGAATCCCGGCGTACAGCGCCGGTTCGCGGATATCGGATTTCACCAGCCACCAGAAATGCAGCACCGCCAACAGCCCGATCGGGTAGATCAGCATGTGCAGGCGGCCCCAGTTGCGCTTGAGCCGACGCATCCAGCCCTGGGTGGAGGTGATCGCCAACGGCACCAGCAACAGCCAGGCGGTGAAGCCGACGGTGATATAGGGCCGTTTGATGATCTCTTCGAAAATCTGCGTCCAGAAGCCGCGCAGATCCAGGCTCAGGTAGGCCGCCAGATGCACGCTGGCGTAGAAGAATGCGTACAGCCCGAGCATGCGGCGGAAGCGGATCAGTACCGCCTGGCCGGTGAGCTGGCGCAGTGGCGTGACTGCCAAGGTGATCAACAGGAAGCGCAGCGCCCATAGCCCGGTGCGGTGCTCGATCTCGGCGACCGGATCGGCGCCCAGCGCATCGCTGCCGGTTTGCCACACCTGCCAGAACTGCCAGCCGAGCAATGCGATCGGCGCCAACGCGGCCGCATGCAGCAGCGTCTTGGCAGCGATCAGGGAGGTGGATGTCTTGGCCATGCGATCTCGAAGAGGGGAGCGTGCTGCGCGGGTGCCATGCATGCATCGTAGGAGCGCACCTGGGCGCGACGGGCATTACCAGGAAAGCCCGTCGCGCCCAGGTGTGCTCCTACGATAGGTCGATATCAGATCGTTTGTTGCCTAGAACCACTTCTTCAAATCCATCCCCGCGTACAACGAAGCGACCTGATCCGCATAGCCGTTGAACGGCTTGGTCGCGATGCGCTCGGCGAACAACTTGCTGGCGGTGCCGGCGATACGGCGCTCGGTCTTCTGGCTCCAGCGCGGATGGTCCACCGCCGGATTGACGTTGGAAAAGAATCCATATTCGGACGGCTGCAGATCGTGCCAGGCGGTCTCGGGCATCTTCTCGACGAAGCGGATTTCCACGATCGACTTGATGCTCTTGAAGCCGTACTTCCACGGCACCACCAGCCGCAACGGCGCGCCGTTCTGCTGCGGCAGCGGCTTGCCGTACAGGCCGGTGGCCAGCAAGGTCAGCGGATGCATCGCTTCATCGATGCGCAGGCCTTCGCGATACGGCCAGTTGATCGAGCGGTAGCGTACGCCGGGCATCTGCTGCGGGTCGGCCAGCGTGGTGAACGCCACGTACTTGGCCTTGGAGGTCGGCGCAAAGCGCTTGAGCACCTCGCCCAGCGATACGCCGGTCCACGGAATCACCATCGACCAGCCTTCCACGCAGCGCAGCCGGTAGATGCGTTCTTCGGCAGGGATGCCCTTGAGCAATTCGTCCAGCGACAGGCTGCCGGGCTTTTCGCACTCGCCGCTGACCTTCACCGACCACGGCGACAGCTTCAAGGTCTTGGCGGCCTTCGAAGGGTCGGTCTTGTCGGTGCCGAATTCGTAGAAATTGTTGTAGCTGGTGACGTCTTCCAGCCGGGTCAGTTCTTCGGCGGTACGGAAGCCGCTGCGCGCTTGCGCCGGCGTCACCACGGTCTTGGGCGGAGGCGGCGGGTCGGCCTCGGCGCACCCGGCCACGCCCAACGCCGGGGTCAGCGCGAACAGCTGCAGCAGCCGGCGCCGGTCGCGGTAAACGGCCTCATCGGTGATCTCGCTGGACGGCGTCTTCAAGACATCGCGAAGGGACATGGCTCGCTCCTGACAGTGGCTGCAGATGAGAATAACGGACCACGGTGACGGTGCTGCCCATGGACGCTGCAACACCATACGTCGGCGTCGGTGAGAAGGATGCAGCTGCAACTTTTCTGCAACGCTGCCAAGGCCGATGCGCTGCGGCATACTAGAAGGCTAGCTCGACAAGGTGTGCCATGACACGCGCGTTCAATTTCAGTGCCGGCCCTGCGACATTGCCGGAATCGGTCCTGCGGCAGGCGCAGGCGGAGATGGTCGAGTGGAATGGCGTCGGCGCCTCGATCGTGGAAATCAGCCACCGCAGCGCCGATTTCATGGCCGTGGCGGCCGCGGCCGAAGCCGATCTGCGCACCCTGTTGTCGATTCCCGACGACTATGCGGTGCTGTTCACCGCCGGTGGCGCCACCACCATCCAGGCGCTGCTGCCGCTGAATTTCGCCGCGCCCGGTCAGGCCGCCGATTACGTGATCAGTGGGCACTGGGGCAAGACCGCGATCAAGCAGGCGGCCCCGTATGTGGATGCACGGATCGCTGCCGACGGCCAGGCGGAAGGCTTCACCGATATCCCGCCGGTGGCCAGCTGGACCTTGTCGCCGCACTCGGCCTATGTGCACATCACCGCCAACGAGACCATCCATGGCGTGGAGTTTCGCGACACGCCGGATGTGGGCACGTTGCCGTTGTTCGCCGACTTCAGTTCGTCGATCGCCTCCGAGCCGCTGGACATCTCGCGCTACGGGTTGATCTACGCCGGTGCGCAGAAAAATCTTGGGCCGGTCGGCATCTCGGTGCTGATCGTGCGGCGCGACCTGCTGGAACGTGCCGGCCAGCCGCGCGCGGATATCTTCAACTACGCCTCGCACGCGGCCCGCGATTCGATGCTCAACACGCCGCCGACCTGGAACTGGTATCTGCTTGGCCTCAACGTGAAGTGGATGCTGGAGCAGGGCGGGGTGGCCGAGTTCGCGCGCCGCAATGCCGAAAAAGCCGCGCTGGTGTATGGCGCCATCGATGGCTCCGGCGGCTTCTATCGCAACCTGATCAAGCCCGCCGTGCGTTCGCGCATGAACATCCCGTTCTTTCTGCCCGATGAGCAGCTGGACGCGTTGTTCGTCAGCGAATCCAAGGCGGCCGGCCTGTTGGCATTGAAGGGGCACAAGGCCGTCGGTGGCTTGCGTGCCTCGCTCTACAACGCGATGCCGGTGGCAGGCGCGCAGGCGCTGGTGAGCTTCATGCACGACTTCCAGCAGCGGCACGGCTGAGTCTTCTCTTCGACCGCGGCAGCTGCCGCGCAGGCGCATGCGCCGTTATTCAAGGAATGCCCAGCGATGGCTCCCAAGTCCAACAAGCCCACCACCGCGACTGGCGGCAAGACCAAGCCGGCGAGTAAATCGGTAGAGAAATCTGCGGAAAAAGTTGCAGGCAAGCTTGCAAAGCCGGCGGTCGCCGCACCGGTACTGGCCGACGTGCGCGCCAAGATCGACCAGATCGACCGCACCATCCAGGAGCTGATTGCCGAGCGCGCCAACTTCGCCCATCAGGTCGGCAAGGCCAAGGGCAAGCTCGCCGCAGCGGTGGATTACTACCGGCCCGAGCGCGAGGCGCAGGTGCTGCGCATGGTGGTGGACCGCAACGAAGGCCCGCTCAGCGACGAAGTGCTGGTGCACGTGTACCGCGAAATCATGTCTGCGTGCCTGGCCCAGCAGGAACCGTTGAAGATCGGTTATCTCGGCCCGGAAGGCACCTTCAGCCAGCAGGCCGTGCTCAAGCATTTCGGTCGTTCGGCAGTGGGCCTGCCGATGGCGACCATCGAAGAAGTGTTCCAGGAAGTAGAAGCCGGCAACGCCGATTTCGGCGTGGTGCCGGTGGAAAATTCCGGGCAGGGCACCATCCAGGTCACGCTGGACATGTTCCTGACCTCCAACCTGAAGATCTGCGGCGAAGTCGAGCTGCGCGTGCACCAGTACCTTCTCTCGCGCAATGGCCGGCTGGAAGATATCGAGCGTATCTACGCGCACTCGCAATCGTTCGCGCAGACCGCCGGCTGGTTGCGTTCGCACCTGCCCAAGGTCGAGAAAATCGCCGTCTCCAGCAATGCCGAGGGCGCGCGCCGGGCCCGCAATGCCGAAGATGCCGCGGCGATCGGTGGTGAGAGCGCAGCACACGTGTATGGCTTGAAGAAAGTCATCATGAAGTCGATCGAAGACGACGACGACAACACCACGCGCTTTCTGGTGATCGGCCGTCAGATCTTTCCCTCGTCCGGGCACGACCGCACCTCGGTGCTGGTGTTCATCCACGACAAGCCGGGCGCATTGTTCGACGTGCTCAGCCCGTTCGCGCGGCATGGCATCAGCATGAATCGCATCGAGTCGCGGCCCTCGCATCAGGCCAAGTGGGAGTACGGCTTCTTCATCGATCTGGCCGGCCACGTGGAAGACGAAGCGATGAAGCAGGCGCTGGCCGAACTGGAAGCGCACTCGGCGCAGATCAAGGTGCTGGGCTCGTATCCGGTGGCGATTCCGTAAGCGCTTTTCCTCTAAGCCGGTAACAGCTGGCGCGCCGCCATCTGCAAGGCGACGGCGCAACCACACCCTTCTTCAAAGCGCAGCGCCGTGCATGGCGATGCCGCAGCAATCGGATCACACGCATGAGCAGCAGTACGCAACATTGGATCGCGCAGCGCGGCAGCGCATTGCAGGGCAGCCTGGCCATTCCCGGCGACAAGTCGGTCTCGCATCGTGCAGTGATGTTCGCCGCCTTGGCCGACGGCATCTCGCAGATCGATGGCTTTCTCGAAGGCGAAGACACCCGTTCCACCGCGGCCATTTTTGCCAAGCTCGGCGTGCGCATTGATACGCCGTCGGCCTCGCAGCGCATCGTGCACGGCGTGGGCGTGGACGGCTTGCAGCCGCCCAGCGAGGCGCTGGACTGTGGCAACGCCGGCACCGGCATGCGCCTGCTCGCCGGCGTGCTGGCCGCGCAGCGCTTCGACAGCGTGCTGGTGGGCGACGACTCCTTGTCCAAGCGCCCGATGCGGCGCGTGACCGGTCCGCTGGCGCAGATGGGCGCACGCATCGACACCGAAGAAGACGGCACGCCGCCGCTGCGCGTACATGGCGCGCAAGCCTTGCATGGCATCGACTTCGTCTCGCCGGTCGCCAGCGCTCAGGTCAAATCAGCCGTTTTGTTGGCAGGGTTGTATGCAAAGGGCGACACCTCGGTGACCGAGCCGCACCCAACGCGCGATTACACCGAACGCATGTTGTCCGCATTCGGTGTGGAGATCGATTTCTCGCCAGGCAAGGCGCGTCTGCGCGGTGGTCAGCGTCTGCGTGCGACCGATATCGCGGTGCCGGCGGATTTCTCCTCGGCAGCGTTCTTCATCGTTGCCGCCAGCATCATTCCCGGCTCGGACGTGGTGCTGCGTGCGGTGGGCTTGAATCCGCGTCGTACCGGGCTGCTCGCTGCATTGCGGCTGATGGGCGCGAATATCGTCGAAGAAAACCACGCCGAACATGGTGGCGAGCCAGTGGCCGATCTGCGCGTACGCTACGCGCCGCTGCAGGGCGTGCAGATTCCCGAAGCGCTGGTGCCGGACATGATCGACGAATTCCCGGCCTTGTTCGTGGCTGCTGCGGCGGCGAACGGGCAGACGGTTGTGACTGGGGCGGCCGAATTGCGGGTCAAGGAATCCGATCGTCTGGCGGCCATGGCCACCGGTCTACGCATCCTGGGCGTGCGTGTCGACGAAACGCCGGATGGTGCGACCATTCACGGCGGCAGCATCGGCAGCGGCGTGATCGAAAGCCACGGCGATCACCGCATTGCGAT
Organism: Xanthomonas sp. NCPPB 2933; assembly: GCF_056725225.1. Taxonomy (NCBI): domain Bacteria; kingdom Pseudomonadati; phylum Pseudomonadota; class Gammaproteobacteria; order Lysobacterales; family Lysobacteraceae; genus Xanthomonas; species Xanthomonas sp. NCPPB 2933. The sequence goes on along the minus strand of NZ_CM161518.1, from coordinate 3,412,279 downwards.
GGCCTTCGCCATTGCCGGTCAGCTCTCGACCGGCACCGTGCAGGTGAACGATGTCGCCAATGTCGCGACATCGTTTCCAGGTTTCGATACCTTGGCGCAGGGCGCCGGGTTCGGGCTCAACGTTCGGAGGTAAATTCGACCGGCACCTGCACGCTGCTGACGACCGCGTGGCCGTCGCGCGTGGCTGGTTCGAAGCGCCACTGACTCAGGCTCTGCATGACTGCCGCATCCAGGCGCAGGTCGTCATTGCCGCTGCGATCGACGATAGTGACATCGCTCACCTGGCCCTGCACATCCAGTTGCAGACGCGCGGTGCGGCTGCCTTCGATGCCGGCCTGCGCAATATCGGCCGGATAGCGCGGCATGGCGTTGCCCGGCAGCGGCTTGGCTTCTTCGCTGCTGAGCGGCGCACGCAGCGGTTGATGCGCAATCATGGTCATCGCACGCGGGCCTTCGGAGGTCGGCAGGATCTGGCGGCTTGCCGCCGGCAAGGGGCGCATGTCCTGCGCAAACGATTCGTCGCCATGCCGCGTCCACCACCAGGTCGGTACCACCACCAGCACCGCCAGCAGGGTGGCCCACAACCACGGCGATGCGCCATCTGCATCGTCTTCGCGCACACGCTCACGCTCACGCATGTGCGCGGCCTGTTGCGGCAGCGATTGCGTCTGGTGTGAAGAAGGATTCGAGGTGAAGGACATGGCCGGCCTCCTGGCGCATCTGTGGGATGACACGGCCAGTCTGGTCGGCGCTGCCTGAGGGGGAGCTAAGGCAGGGGACCAATGAAGGGCTAAAACTCGGCAGGCGTTCAGCTTTGTCGAACTGGCAAATCACCTGTGACGCTGCCGGATTGGTGTGCCCGGCAGACCAGATACCGATGCATGCGCTGATGCGTCAACGCCTTGCGCGTGGCCATCTGATGACCATCTGCGACGGTGCTGTCCGCAGGTCTTACTGCGCAGGCTTGAACTCGAAGGGGATATCCACGCTGCCGGCAATCGGCTGGCCATTGCGCTGCGCCGGGTGGAAGCGCCACTGACGCACCGCTTCCATCGCGGCGCGGTCCAGATCGCGCGAACCGCTACGCTGCACCAGTGTCACGCCGCCGGGCTTGCCCGCTGCGTCCACGTCCACCCGCACCACCACATCGCCGGCATCGCCACGACGCAACGCGGCCGAGGGATAGCGCGGCGGCGGCATCTGGCCCTGCATCGGTACCGGGCGATCGCCGCCTGCGGCTGCCGCAGTATTTGTGGGTGCTGTGGTGCCGGGCGCTCCGGCACCTGCGTCTTCGGGCAAGGGCATCGGCGCGGGTGTGGCAGGCGGCGCAGTGTCCACCAGGGTCGGGGTTTCTTCGGGCGGCTTGGCCTGCGGCATGTCGCTGGCGCCGTCCTGGGCCGGCAGCGGCGCGGGTAGCGGCTGGATATCGTCGGTGGCTGGCGCACCTGCGCTCGGCTGGGCCGGCGAGGCTTTGTAGAAGTCGTCCTTGCGGCCGGTGGCCCACACCAACAGGAACAACAGCAGCCCGGCAACGAAGGCGATACCGGCAATTTTCAGGGTGTGGCGGGGCAGACGTAGAACGATCTGGCGATCGGACGCAGGGCGGGGCGCGGGCATAGGGCTCACCTGAAGGATCGGGCCAATTCTGGCATAGCGGCAGTGAATCGATCGCAGCAGGTGGCGGAACAGGCGATAATCTCGCGCTTCCTACTGACTCACACAGACTTCCGATGCTAGATCCGGCCCTGCTTCGCCAACATCCCGCCGACCTTGCCGAGCGCCTGCGCAGCACGCGCAGTTTCGCCCTTGACACCGCGGAACTGGAGTCGCTGGAAGGCGAGCGCAAGCGCATCCAGGTGCGCACGCAGGAGCTGCAGAGTCAGCGCAATTCCAAATCCAAGGCGATCGGGCAGGCCAAGGCCAAGGGTGAGGATGTCACCGCGCTGATGGCCGAAGTGGCCGGGTTCGGCGACGAACTCAAGGCTTCCGAAGACGCGCTGGATGCGATCCGCGCCAAACTCGAAACCATCGCGCTGGGTCTGCCCAATCTGCCGGCCGACGATGTGCCGCACGGTAAAGACGAGAGCGAGAACGTCGAGCAATCGCGTTGGGGCACGCTGCGCCAGTTCGATTTCGCGGTCAAGGATCATGTGGAACTCGGCGCGCCGCATGGCTGGCTGGATGGCGAAACCGCCGCCAAGTTGTCGGGCGCACGTTTCACCGTATTGCGCGGGCCGATCGCACGTCTGCATCGCGCGCTGGCACAATTCATGCTCGATCTGCATGTCGGCGAACATGGCTACGAAGAGACCAATGTGCCCTTGCTGGTCAACGCCGAGTCGATGCGTGGCACCGGGCAGTTGCCGAAGTTCGAGGACGATTTGTTCCAGACCGAAGTGGGCGAGTCGCGCCGCTATCTGATCCCCACCTCGGAAGTGCCGCTGACCAATATCGTGCGCGACGAAATCGTCGATGCCGAGCGCTTGCCGTTGCGCATGACCGCGCATTCGATGTGCTTCCGCGCCGAAGCCGGCAGCGGCGGCCGCGATACGCGCGGCATGATCCGCCAGCATCAGTTCGAAAAAGTGGAGCTGGTCACCGCCTGCGCGCCGGAAGACAGCGATGCCGAGCATCAGCGCATGACGCGCTGCGCCGAGGTGGTGCTGGAAAAACTCGGCCTGCCGTATCGCAAGGTGCTGCTGTGCACGGGCGACATGGGGTTTGCTGCGATCAAGACCTACGATCTGGAAGTGTGGCTGCCTTCGCAGGACACCTATCGCGAGATTTCGTCGTGTTCCAATTGCGGCGATTTCCAGGCGCGGCGTATGCAGGCGCGTTGGCGCAATCCGACCAGCGGCAAGCCGGAGCTGATGCACACGCTCAACGGCTCGGGTACCGCCGTGGGCCGCGCAATGATCGCGGTGATGGAGAACTACCAGAACGCCGATGGCTCGATCGATGTGCCCGAAGTGCTGCGCCCGTATATGGGCGGGATCGAGCGGATCGGCTAAGCGCGGCTGACAAAAGCTGCTGAAAGCGGGCTGCGCTCATCGCTAGGCGGGCGCGGCCGTTGCTCGGAAGCAGCGAGCGCCACGCGTGCACGCCACTTTGAGCGGGATGTCCGTACTCACCGACGAGTGCTCGCTACGTTTTGCTAGCTACTCCAAGTGCCGCTGCCGGTACGACCGTGCAGCCGACAGATGTACGCGACCTGGCCGCTTCCAAAACATTGAAGAAAACGGGGCCGTCACTGGCCCCGTTTGCGTTTTTACGTGACGAGCTCATGCGCTTCGTCTGTACAGACCACCTTGCGGATCCTGCGGGTGCGACCCAGTTGGCGCCAACGCCGGTGCGCTGCGCGCTTTCGCGGCAAGACGAGAGGTCCTCGACGCCAATCACTCCATATCCCGGAAGCTCGCCAGACCGGGAGCCCGATGCGACCGCGGTCGTTGCCCTGTTGGGATAAAGGTGCTTAAATATCACTTATCGTTCTATCCATGGATACCTGCGCCATGCACGACCTGAATGACCTGTACTACTTCGCGATGGTGGTGGACCACGGCGGCTTCGCTGCGGCCGAGCGTGCGCTCGGGATCCCCAAATCGCGCCTGAGCCGCCGCATCAGCCAGCTTGAAACCGACCTGGGCGTGCGCCTGCTGCAGCGCTCCACGCGCCGCTTTGCGGTGACCGACGTCGGCACCAGCGTACATCGCCATGCCCAGACCATGCTGGCCGAAGCCCAGGCCGCACGCGAGGTGGTGGATCGTCTCAGCGCCGAGCCGCGCGGCCTCGTGCGCGTGAGCGTTCCGGTGTCGCTGGCGCAGATCCAGTTGCCCAAACTGTTGCCGGAATTTCTGACCAAGTACCCCAAGGTGCGGCTGCAGCTCAACATCAGCAACCGCCGCGTCGACGTCATCAACGAGGGCTATGACATCGCACTGCGCGTGCGCTCGCGCCTGGACGACGACGGCAGCCTGGTGATGCGCAGCTTCGGCCAGGTGCAGGAATTGCTGGTCGCCAGCCCCAAGTACCTGGACCGTGCCGGGCGCCCCAAGGACCCGAGCGAGCTGGCCAACCACACCACCATGAGCACCAGCGAAGACGAAGCGCATCAGCGCTGGGAACTGCACGGCCCCAACGGCGAGATGCGCCGCGTAGACCTGCAGCCGCGTCTGGCCGGTTTCGATTTCCCGCTGCTGCAGTCGATGGCGCGCGACGGCTTCGGCATCACCATGCTGCCGGAGACCGTGTGCGCTCAAGCGGTGCGCAGCGGCGAGCTGGAAGTGGTGCTGCCGCACTGGTCGCTGCCGCAAGGCATCTGCCACGCGGTGTTCGCCTCGCGCCGCGGCCTGCTGCCAGCGGTGCGCGTGTTCATCGACTTCCTGGCCGAGCACCTGCCGCGCGAGATCGAACGCTCGCGTCTGGATTGCGGCGGCAACTGCGCGGAGCTGGCTGAAAAACTCAAGCGCGCGGCCGGCACTGCACCGCGTCTGGTTGTGGCCGAAGCGGGCTAAGCGCTGCGTCTGGTCGTCGAGGCCGGCTGACACGCGTTTCGGCAGTCGCTCGTTCTCGGTAGTCAGCTCGCTTCAACGTTCGGCAGGTTGCATCCTTGGTCGGGTGCTCGCGGCCGGCCGGTAACATGCAGTGGTCTGCCGCGAGTGACGGCGCAGCAGGCTGCGCCAGCCAAAAGGCAGTGCGGTGCAACCAAGCAAAGCGCGCCCGGGCATGCGAGAATGCGCGCCCGGGAGCGATCCCGGGGGTGGGTGACACCGCACAAGTGGTGGTCACCATCAGCGTCACCCGCAAAGCGCGTGGCGCCTGCGTGATACACCGATGCCATCGGCGACCACGCAGAGCAGAATCAAAGCAGCATCGGAGAGATGGCCGAGCGGTTGAAGGCACCGGTCTTGAAAACCGGCGAAGGGTCAAACCTTCCGTGGGTTCGAATCCCACTCTCTCCGCCAATCACGTCTAAGTTATTGATTTTAATCACTAATTTTTTAGGCAAATTGATTGGAGGCAGGAAGCATGCAGAGGAAAAACTCGCATGCGCATCCCTCATCATTTGAGCCGGTCGTCCACCGGCCGCTGGTCGTTCGTCCAACGTGTGCCCGTCAATTTGCAAACCGTGATGGGCTGCAGACTTATCAAACGCACCCTGCAAACGAAGGACTTGGCACAGGCCCACGTGCGTGCGGTCGTGCTGGGCGCGGGATATGCTCGGCTCTTCGCACAGTTGAAGGATCAACGCGTGGCCAAGCTCAGCAAGTCGGACGCGGATCTGCTCATTGCGCGTCTGACGAGCGCAGAAAATCTTCAGGACCTGACGCTTAACCGCACCCGCCAGCCGGATGGGACGGTGACAGAGCAGTGGCAGATCGACAGTCCCAAAGACCTAAAGCTCTATAGGCAGCTGATGGAGCTGGAGGCGATGGCCGGCGCTGCCTTGCAGGCTCGGGCCCACCCGGTTGCCGTGCCAACCATGTTTGGCTCAACGCACGCTGGCCCGAGTAGGCAGTCATCTGCGTCGGCCATCGAAACGATGACGCTGGGCAAGGCTCGAGACGCATTCCTGGCGACGCTCAAAGGTTCGACACTGCCTAAGACATTCACGATCAAGAAAACGGCCATCGAGGCGCTCGTGGCGTTTCTTGGGCCGACGATGAAGGTCCATGCCATCACGCGCTCGGACTTGGCTCGCTGGTATCAGGACATGCGCGAGAAAGGGGCATCTACGCCCACGCTCACCAACAAGCAGAGCTATATCGGCGGGCGAGGAGGCTTTTTCGAATGGGCCATGGCGTCGGGCCATTACCCGCGAGGCGATAACCCGGCGAGCGGCCACGTGAGCTACTCCCAGCGCGAGAAGCGGGCCCGGAAGAAGCTGGGATTTAAAGCGTATGACCGTGCCCAGATCCAGGCGCTGTTCGCGCCTGAGGCGCTGGCCAGACTATCCGAATCGGCGCGGTGGGCCTCGCTCATTGGGCTTTATACCGGTGCCCGGGCCTCTGAGGTCGGCCAGCTTCTCGTCAAGGACGTGTTCGAAGAGGACGGCATCCCATGCATCCGCATCTCCGACGAAGGCGAGCACCAGAAGGTGAAGACTGAGGTGAGCCTTCGCACGGTCCCCCTCCATCCAGAGCTAATCAAGATGGGTTTTCTCAAGTGGGTCGATGGCAAGCGTGGAGCTGGCGAAACCAGGTTGTTCCCTGCAGCTAAAGCAACGGCGGTAAACGGGCAGGGCAACTGGATCACTAAGGCCTTCAGTCGACACCTGGCCGAGGTTGGGAAAGGCTGGGCGCCGGCCAAGCGCGGTTTCCACTCGCTTCGTAAGACTTTCATTCAAGAGTTACAGGGAGCGGGGGTGGTTTCAGAACTCCGCGCGCAGATCGTTGGTCATGAGCTCGATGACGAGCATCATTCGACCTATAGTCGTTATTTCACAGCGGTGGAGAAGCTAGGCGGACTCGGTGCGCATTCACCAGGCATAACGTCCCTTGTTTGGGGCCTCCGATGACATCGCCTGCGTGGACGATGACCAAGCACCGGAGCGAAGAAGGACGTGGCGACCACGGAAGGCTTGCTTCGAGCTGCCAAGCCAAGGGTGCCAGCCAAGGATTGGAGGTGGAGTTGGAGAAAGCGCGCCGCACGTTTGACCGAACCCGCTACGTCTTCCCTGCACGTTCAAGCCGCAGCCGATCGGGGCACTAGTCAGACAGCAAGAGCATCGTGGCCAACGTCCGGCGCGATGCGGGCCTGTTGAACCTCAGCAAGGACAATGACATCGGGCTGACGCCGCACGATTTCCGGCGAACCCTCGGCCGCTACGCAGCTCTGCTGTTTGGCGAAAGCCGGATCGTCTCGCAGTTGCTTCACCATCACACGCCAGGGCCCGGGACGGATCGCATGGCTGCGGTCTCCGAACGCTACACTGAGCAGGAGTGGTCCAAGCTCCGGGAGGCCATGGGGCGGGTAGAGGAGAGCATGATTGCCACGAGCCCAAGGGTTTGGAACCTGCTTAAGGGGACGGATCGGCCGCGCTTGGACGAGGTGAACGGCGAACCCGCTGCCATCTTTGCTACCAGGAACCGAAGGATCGCACTGACTAATTGATTCAGATGCGGAGAAAAGGATAGCTATGGATAGTCAAAATGTTGGCCCAGCAGGAGGCGCAACAGCGACCAGCTTTAGGCTCGAGAACAGCGCATTAGTGAGTCAGGCTACGAAGTTGCCAGCTGCGACGGCGGGGCCGTTCGGTGATCGCTGTGTCATGCGAACACAACGTTCAACTCGGTTCCCAATGGCCCGAGATCGCGCCTTCTCAAGAAGGCCTCAGCCAAAAGCGAAACCCCGGGCGAGGCTATGCCTGACCCGGGGCTCTAAGTACAGTTGCCTGATAACAGGCTCTACCGCAGCCCATCCATCACGCTTCTGATACGCGAACGATAGGTGAAACATGGCCGAGTGTCAACGCCCATTTCCTTACGAACCTGAACACATCACTGAGCTGCAGCGGTGTTTGTCTGACCCGAGGTTTAATCCATTTAGGATAAGAGCTGGCTTCAACGATGAGCTGGCGTTCGAATATTATTTATACAATGTGCGGCTTTCAAAGTCACTCCTGTTTCCTTTGCACGTATTTGAGGTTACTTTAAGGAACTGCATTAATGAAGTTATCTCTCGCCATTTTTCAGATGCGTGGTGGAGAAATCCGGCCTTTTTGGATTTGCTTACAGCCGAGTCGAGGGAGACGTTAAACAGGGCGGTTAAGCGGCGGCAGCGCAAACACACTGTCCTTACCAATGATCTTGTGCCGATGTTGACCCTTGATTTCTGGTCAAACCTCTTTCGGCCGGAGTATGAAACTTCCCTTTGGCGCTTATATATTTCTAATATATTTCCTGGTGAGGTTGATTTTTCTGATGTGTGCGCTAGATTCAAGAGTATTACTGCATTACGAAACAGGGTTGCGCATCACGAATCAATTTTGAATGATAACGTTACAGAGCAGTTGGCGCGAATATATTTCATTCTTGGCCTTGTCTCTCGCTCTGCGCATGATTGGCTGAAGGCTCATAGCACCGTTCACAATGCAATGCGTAGTGCGCCTAAGGGAGCGCCTCAATCTAGAGCATTGGGGGAGCGGTGTGATAAGAAATTCACAGTGGCATCGAAGGGCGATTTGCTCAAAAATCTGCCTATTCCTCTAACGGTGCCATGCATGGTTCTAGATGATAGTAATCGTTTTCTGGCGGTGATTGATGGCGGGGACCTGTGGGGTTTCATGGTTGGGCTGTCCGAGGACTGGAGCCTATTGGATTTTGGAGATGAGACTTTGGGGAAGGTCGTCGAGACCGTTGCAATGTCTAATAACCATGTTTTGGCAGGCGAAAGTGATGATATGGCTAATATTGTTAACATTTTCGATAGGGGGGCGCGGTATGTGGTTGTTGTGGATGCGAAGGGTATCGTAATTGGCTATATAAAAAAGTCACATAGAAGGTATTGAGCGAATTTCTTTTGTGCTCTCTCTGCGGGAGTCGGATTAGGGTTGGTTGGGAGATGCGGTAATGAGTGTGTCACTTGATACATTCCGCAGCGAGGAGGAATACCGCGCGCTGGCCGATGCTGCATTGGACAGCGAACTGGAACGGGCCAAGGTCGGTCTGACGCCATCCGTAAGCAGCAGGGCAGCGGCTCGATTCCTGGGCGTCCATCTGGACACGCTCGGGCAGTGGCGTCGGCGGACGCCGCCATTGGGCTCCGCGTTTCAAAAGGCTCAAAAGATAGTGTGGGGAAAAACGAGTGGATCCTTCCGCTAAACCGAGCAGGGATCAGCATCGCAGCAGTTGCTCATGTTCGGCGAGGATCGACGTGAAAAGAGCCCCGTCAAGACAGGGCTCTTTTCAGACATAAGAGCGGAAGTTACCAAGTGACCCGGCTGACGCTTGAGCTCTTGGTCTCCACGCCAAAACCATCTTCTTTCAGCTGGATAATCAGGGCCGTATAAAGGACCTCTCCATATACGGGAGAGTGAAACATGTCGAAGCCACTCAGCCCAAGCTTTGCGTGATTCTTGATCTCTCCGTCCACGTGCTTCCGAAGCTCGACGATGCTTCCGCTTGACCGCGCTGCATCGCGGATATCTCCTGCCATGTCTGCATTCATTTCGGACACGTTTGCTTCCTTTCAATGCCGGAAAAGCCCGGTAGCTGGAGTCTGTCACAGACCTCTGTGATCGGCGAATGTTCTGATAAATTAGTGTGGGGCATCATCTGAGGCTGCTGACAGCCGCGTTAAGCGAACTCCGCAACGCCTGCTGGGGCATTTCGTTTGCAATCTTGCGTCAATATTTTGTCGGCATTGGGTTCGCATTCTTGATTTGCTACGCTCGGCCAAAAGTTCGGGAGTTCTCTGGTCGATGTCGTCTGCAATAGCTAAAAGCTGGGAATGGTTACAGTCAACTGCAGTAAAGTTCATGGCATTGCTGATACGAGATCATATTCAGGATGTCACTGATCATGCGTTCCAGGAAGGTCGTAGGAGAGGCTTTGCTGACGGGCGAGAGGACGGATTCTCGAAGGGGCTAAGGGAGGGGGAGCTCGTATACAAGGTGGAGGAAGCTCCAGCGAAACCGCCTAAGGCCTTGGATCCTGGGATCTACGGACCCGCTCGATTTGCAGTAGCGACAGTCGAGGCCATGATGCGCAGCCAAGTTGCAGCTGCAGTGGCAGCGGACATCGTTCGACCGCCCACGGATGAGCAGTGGCAGATGATTCTTTCTGATCATCCTGCTACGTGCATATCCGCCGGCGCAGGTTCAGGGAAGTCCACAACCCTAGTGTTGCGCGTGGTCTTCATGCTGGAGCACCTGAGGGTGCGGGATGAGGAGATCACCGTCATCTCCTTCACCCGAGCGTCCTGCCAAGATCTGCGGCAGTCGCTGAGGAAGGTGCTCGGATTCTGGCGAGGTTCTGAGATTTCAGAGGAGTGGGCAGATCGTCGTGTGAGGACGTTCCATTCAGTCCTCTGCGGTCTCGCCAAGACGTCGTTGCCAGGTCGAAAGTTATTCACGTTTCTTGGTGAGGAGACGGACCCGACGTCGGAGGCTGGGGAGGCGGATGTAGACAACCCCATGACCGGCTCTCAACTCAATGATGCGCAAGCAGCTGTGCTAAGAGAGGCCTATGGCTCCTTGTTTAGCCAGAGCCAAGATTTTCGCTCCAGCACTTTAGCAATCCTACGATCGCAGCTTGCCGTTGTGAGCCCCGATAGGTCGGGAGAGGGTCTCAAGCAAGGGCGAATCTACTATGCTGCGAAACGTGATGATGTCGTTAGGACGATGCTCGAGCGCCTTTGGGAAAGCCATGGCTGGCCGTTTGATGGCATCGAGGCTGGGCCCGTTGAAATTCCAGCTTCTCTCGGCACACACAAACTGTATGCAAGCGGTGTCGAGAAGGCTACCGGTACACTGGTTGTCCTGGGATTTCCACCGTTCTCCGATGAGCGCGAGCGAGAGCTGCCCGTGGTCGCCAAAGGGGTTTCCGACTTCACCTTAGGCCAAGCCCAATGGGAGAAGAGGACGATTCTGTCGAGGTATGCTGAGCGTCCATATATTTTCATACAGTCGGAATCTGATCTGAAGAAATTCTTGCTGCGTCAAGAGTTTATTGGTAAGTCCTACGATGATTGCTTGCCTGTTGATGCCCCGGTCTTTCCAGTGAAGCTAGACGGGGAGATGAAGGAGGCATTGATCTACGAAGCACTCTTTTCTCAAGGTGAGTTTATAGAGACCTTGGGCAAGGAAGTAACTCAGATGATTGACCGCTTACCGGCACCACAGGTTATTGACGTCAACATTCACTTTCTGTCGGCACTTTGTCTTTTCTGGCCGCATCTGCGCAAGGAGATGGAACGACAAAAGCTACATACCTTCAATCAGGCGTTTCTGACCCTGACAGGCGTGGCAGACATCGTGCGATTTGATTCTTTAAGGTTAGGTAGCCTGCGCCACCTATTGGTCGACGAATTCCAAGACATCTCTCCGCAGATCGCGAACTGGTTGAAAGCGATGCAAAGACGGCTGCTTTCGGACAACCAGAGCAAACCGGTCAGCATCATGGCCATCGGTGACGACTGGCAATCCATTTACGGTTGGCGGGGCAGCGCGCCGCAGCTCTTCATCAAGTTCGCAACCTACTTTCCAATACACGCAGCGCTTGGACCGCCAGCTGAGCTCGTTCTAACGGCCAATTTCCGCTCTGTTCCTGCGGTTGTGATGGATGCGCAGCGTCTCATTGATCGGGTAAGCGTCAAGGTTGTGAAGAGCTGCAAACCTCAGGTGGCTCAACTGTCTGGTGACCATGGTGTGCTGTTGAAGCAATACGGGACCAAGGAGGGAATTATGTCAAGAGAAGAGGAAGTTAAGTTCCTGTTCCCTGAGATTAGCTCTGTTTACAAGTCGGCCTTGGCGATGAAGCTAAAGTCAACGGAAAAGGTGATCGTCATGACGCGCAGCGGTGACATGCGCGATAGGCTCAATGGCGCATTTCCGCAAAGCCGCTACCCAGGCATGAGGGTCTGCACCTACCACCAAGCAAAGGGCCTGGAGGCAGACGTTGCCATCATGGTGGGCGACTGCGCTCCAGGAGATTCCTACCCCATCCGAAACATGTTTTACGCTGCAAGTGGCATGTATTCAGGCTACACCTATGACGACGCCAGCGCCGATGAAGCGCTCCGATTGGCGTATGTTGGCGTCACCAGAGCTCGCCGGCGGGTGTTCTGGTATGTAAAAAAGGCCAGCGAGAGCGGAACGGCAGTCGTTTACGCTTCTGCGTCGTGACGTTCGAAGTGGAGCGGCTGGGCAACACCATTCGACGGGCCGGAAAGCGCTTGCTGAACTGCGTTTGGGCGCTGCGGTTCAAAACTTGGGATCGTGGCGGACGCCGAAATCAAAAAGTGGGGGCGATTTATAGCCGAACTCCTAATGCATCGAGCGTCGGTGTGGTCATGGTGCCGGTCGCCTTGAGTCCATAGGCTCGCTGGAACAGCCGAAGGGCTAACTTCGTCTCAGGCGTCAGGGTCCCATCAATGGCACCGGGGTCGTAGCCCTTCGAGTAAAGGGCAGCCTGGACGCGCATGATGAGTAGCTTCAGGGCGTCCGCATCCCGACCCTCCAAGGCAAGCTTGGTGGTCGAGGTCGACGAGAGCGATTGCGAAATGCTCTGGTTTGCTGAAGTCGTTGATGGGCCAGTCGGCTGCAAGCTTTGGCCATACGACGCGCCCGAGGTGCTGCCGGTGCTCTTTGACGTTGACGACGGAGCGTAGGTGCTCGCTGGCGGCGTGTAGGTCGTCGCCGGTGGGGATGAGTAGGATCTATAGGAACTTCCTGAGCCGGAAGAGTGTGACCGATGCGAGCTATGCGAACGGTGGGAGCTGTGACTTCGGTGCCCAGCGTAGAGGTTGTGCCGTCCGGCGTTCAAGGAGGTGCTCAGGACTGTGGCGTATTTCCCGTCCATCTCAGAAAGCATCATGAGATCAGACTGTCCCTTGGGCGGCTCAGTGGCCAAGCTGCCAAAAGTGGCAGAGCCGATAATCATCAAGGCGTTGGACATGTCTAGGCTTCCAATATTGGTGATACGGCGCGACTGGTCCACGCCGGAGTGACCCACGAAAAGAACCCGCCGCAACGCTCTCGAACTGAGCAAGCGTTACATGCGGGAAGGTAGTCGTTCTTCCAAGTCGAGATGCTCTGAACTGCATACGGCCAAAGAGAGCGATCCAGGGTGCAAAGCGGCAAGTTGTAGAGTGAAACGGCAATTCCTCCCTCTGCGAGCGTCTCAACCGCTTCCCCAAGCTCTGCTGCGTAATCGGCTGGGTCTGCCCATAGTTCCTGCTGATGCGCCTTCGCAAATCCGATTGGCTCAATGCCCATCAGCGCCACGTGCTCCACGAAGGGAAGATTGCGCCAGATGTAGCGAGCGAGCTGTGCCAGTCGCTCGAAGCTTGGCTTCACCAGCACGACGCGGATCTCAACTCTCTGGCCAGCGGCCTCTAGGGCATACAAGCCCCGCAAGGTTTCGGCGAAGGCGCCTTCGCTCTGAACGACATAGTCATGCAGGGCGTGGTGATCGCCATAGAGCGGGACACCCCAACTTAGATTGGGGTGGATACCCGCGAACTTTGCAGGCAGCGCTGGGTCGCGAAGCCGTCCATTCGAGAGGACGTGGATGTGGGTATTCGGCAGCGCATCCGCACACTTCTGGGTGACCTGGACCAAGCCATCTCCCAGCAACGTGGGTTCGCCTCCACTGATAGCGAGAGAGGGCTCGTTCGGGTCGATTAGGTCAATCAAGTCCAGCAGATGTTGGACACGCCAAGCGTCTTCTACCTCACGCGGTGGCTGCGAGCACATCAGGCAGTAGCTGTTGCAACGCTCGGTGGCGAACAGCACGTTTCCTGTGTCGCCCCGCCGGTAGCGAATGGCAACCTTGCTTTGAAGTGGATTGAGTTCAATGACGTCGCCTGGTTTACAGAGGTCCGGCGATCCCTTGAAACGAACGATAGGGAGAGCGTCGAACCACACCGCTTCTTCAGGTGCAAGGACAGCGCCCCAGGGCAGTCCTAACAGTGATTCGCTCAGCCGATGCAGGTCCAAGCCCCTTATATCCAAAGCCATCCGCTCTAACGGCAGTGGGGATTGCGAAAAATCTGCCAAGCCAACGACTTTCAGTAAGGATGCGCGGGTGGATGGCGCAAGCAGTGCTTTGGTCTCAAGCGGCAACATTGGAAACTTCCTCCGTTGCCTTGGGAGCCGCCCAGGATCGCATCAGGCCTTGGGTCCACCGGTCAGACGCCTCGTAGCGCTCCAACAAGAGATCGAACAAGCCCATGTTCCTCTTGCAAAAGTCGCTAGTCGGGCGATGTCCGACGGTGTCTCCCTGACGTGCGTAGTGCTCAATCGGGTCCGCGCCGCACAGCGGCACGAATGCGCAATCGGAGCAGGTGGGCAATGCCTCAGCTACGCCAGCTTCCAAGAGTCGCGCCATGACTGGAGAAGAAAGCCAATCGGTCACCGGTTGTGAAACGTCTCCAAGCGCGAACTGGTCATCTCCCATTGCTGCGAGCATTCTTGCCTCGTCAGAAGGGTAGACCCGCCCGTCGTGGTCATAGATGACGGCCCCAAGGCCTGCACCAGATGGCGACCTGAGATCGACATAGCCATGACCAAACGAAGTGAAGAGCTGCGAGAGCAGCAGCGATGCATACGACTCTTCTAATGCATAACCGGAGCGGTTGACCGCTATCAAGTGGCCAAAGGCTCGTATGTAGAAGGCCAGGTAGTCTTCCGTTGAGTAGCCGGTTCGGCGAGCCGTCCGATTCGCGAATCCGTAGGGGCTAAGAGGCCTCAACGAGATGGAGTGAAGTCCTACCTTCCGATACTCATCGATGATCGCTTCTGGGACTTCCAAGCTCAGCTTGGTCAATGTTGTCAGAGCCGAAACCCCATCCTCCCCAAGCCAGCGCCGCCCCAGGTCGATGCCGTTTAGGGTGCGACGATAGCTGTCGCGGCCAGGTCGCGGGCGATTCGCGTTGTGGAGCCACTCTGGACCGTCTAAAGAGGTGGATAACTTAAAGCGGTGCTCTGCCAGAAATGCCAGTTGGCTTTCGGTGAGGTCATGAAGAGTCGAAGCCAAGACAAATCGTAGGTCTCTCCGTTCGTAAACGTTGCGCTTGACGATGAGCTTCGTGATGCCAATGACTTGCTCAAAGTTGAGCAGGGGCTCCCCACCTTGGAATTCAATAGTGAGTTCTTGGCTGGGCCATTCGAAGAGCCGCTCGACCGCTTGCTCCGCATGCGAGCCAGTCATATCAAAGGCGGTGGCAGTTGTTGCTTGGCGGGACACTTGGCAATAGCTGCAGGTGTGGTGGCACCGCAAAGACACAACGAAAATATGAAGTGCTGGCCCACCCACCATGTAGGACTTCCGGGTGCGGATCTGACTCAGGAGCGGCGATAGGCTGCTGCGGTCGGTCTCCACGATCGCCAAGTGCCTAGCCTGTAGATCTGCGAGCAAAGGAGAGTCTGCAGAGAGCTCATGGGAGACAAACCGCTGAAGGTCGGCCATGTCCATGAGGAGCCAGTCGCCGGCCATAGATGACACGAACGCGCGGGTCTCATCCCACGGCAGGCGCCGAAACCGAAGTGGTAGCAACTTGTATGAGGATGCGTGGCCAAAGGCCTGCCTGGGCTTAAACCTCGACATTAGAACGCGTCAGCGGTTGGGCTTGGTTCAATGCGACACGGACTAGTTCCTGCTGCAAGCCCTGCGTTTCGGTGCGGACCAGCGCGCGCAAACGCTCATCGAGTAGATCACGAGAAAACTGAGCATGAAGTCCAGGTGCAACAGCGGCGTCGTCTTTGCTCGAAAAAGCGACCATGAGTGAGTCGCCCTCCACCCGCATTTCTACGTCGTAAATGCCCGTGTAGCGGTGAGCTGCTCGAGCTACCACTTCATCGCCGTATAGGCTGCGATCAACAAAATAATGCGAGCGTTCCATTGCTCATCCCCCTATGGATAAGCAACGTTAGCCTCAAGGCGCCTTTGGTTGCAAGTCGCTAGCGGCGCTGCCCTAGCTGCCATGAGCGAACTCAAGCGGCTGGCTAATCTAAGCGAACGCTAGGGCATTCATTGTCAGTTTTTTAAAGAGTGCTCAGAGTTCTTGATCAAATCCGTGGAGACTGGGGCCTCGCCTATGAGGCCCCGGGTACTTGATTAAGCTCAGCATGTGGCGAGAATCAACGCCACCCAGTTGCTTTACTCACTGGCTCCTGTAGAACTTGGCAGCTTGAGCAATCAGCTCAAGTCACAACCGCTGGGCTGCGGCCAAGTAGTAGTTGGCAACATCGCCTTGACGTTGGCCGGTGCTGAGATGCCAATCGTGCTTGCACCAAACGTGTCTTCTAGCTCGTTGATGCTGACGATGTAGCTGTCCAGCGACCCGAGCGTGGCACTGTTCGGAATCAGCCAGCTGATGGCCCGCGAGCCGCCGCTGGGGTTGGCCGTGATGATGGTCTTCCAGAAGAAATCCGGGGTTCGAATGCCATGGCTTGTCAGGAAGTAATCGTTGGTGGTGTCGCTGTAGATGACGCCGCCATAGACCTGGACGCTGGCGATATCGCGGTAACACTCGGCGACTTCTTCCGCCCGCACCCATATGCCTTGGTTGAAGCTGGCGACCTGAGGAACGATGTTGGACATCAGGTTGGCGCGGCGGATGTAGGTGGCGTTGTAGTCCATGTGGTTGGACGTGACCAAGTGCCCGCGGTCATATCCCGAACGCACGCTGGCATAGGAGGCGCTGGATGTCTGGCCGGCGCAGCCGCTGGGCAGCTCTGTATCCAGGTTGAAGCTCGACGGGCGAGCCGCCGAGCCGTTGTCCGCCTGCAGCACGTATTCGTAACGCAGCGCGGTGCGGTTCGTGCAGTCGTAGCGCAAGGTGTAGCCACCCTTGTTGAGCGTGACCACCTGGGCTTGGGCACCCGCACTGAACGTGGTGAGCAGCAAGGCGGTGATGAAGAATCGGAATCGCATAGCAGCACATCTCCTTGTGTTTCTGGGGGACGCACGAACCCTCCAAACACCGGAAAAGGCCGTTGCCTGTTGAGGGAAGCGCGAGTTGACGGAGTTGAAGCAGACAGCTGATGGCAGCCCAGCTGGGCGAGTGGTGGGGTTACGCCGCGCCCCTGTCGCCACGGTGGGTGGCGCGCGGTCATCATTTGTATCTAACAAACGAGCTCTAGCGTCAATCCTTAATTTCTGAAGGTGTGACCAAACGCCCTGAGCCGAGGTTTGCTGGCCGAACTGCGCAACAAGAAAAGCGGCAAGTGCGGCGTATCGTAAACATGTCTATAAGCATCGCCATCTCGCGTCAGATAACCGCTGAAAACAGCGTCAGAATTTTCTGAATCCAGCGTAGGGCTACTGCTCTTAGCGCCATCTTTCGTGAGCTATTCCTCATAACGTCAAGAGCTTGTATTGCTGTCTCCCGGCTCCTGCAGACGCAAGCAAGCAATGGCGGGTAGTTGACATCGAATTGGCGTCGCGCAACCTTAGTTCAGCTGGGGGTATTGGGGAATGACCTCGCGGTCGCGCTTCGCGCACCCTCCGGATTCTTTGAACACGAACACCTGCCAATGGTTTGGCTGGGCATGCGTTGTCATGCCTCGCCTTTGCATGAGCGCGAGTTCGTGGGAGCGATGAGGTCTACCCGGATCTCGGTCAGTCATCAACTTGGAAAATGCTATGGAATCGGGCACGACCTCGCGCCGGACGCGCGCGATTGGACTGGGGCTGGCTGCGTTGGCAGGGATCTTGCCCACAGCAGGATCGGCCGAGAGCGTCTACGACGACTACGGCAAGCTGATTCAGTCCGGGGCTGTGGTCGCAAGTCCAGGTGACAAGCTCTTCGGAGACAACATCAACCTCTATACGGGCTCGATGGAAATCACCCAGACCGACGTCGACTTAAAGGGGAACAATGCTCTGCAAGTCCGGGTAGGGCGTCGGTTCGCGGTGGGTAGTCCGAGCAGGGGGCACTTCAACCTCTGGGACTTGGATATTCCCAACATGCACGGAGTCTTCGCCTTTCCAGGCGGCAACACCGCGCCAGACGGCTGGGCAATAAACGGGACCAGAGACACCGCTTACAACCGGTGCAGCAGCTACAGCGTGCCCCCCGCTGCCCAAAACCAAGGTGGGATCTTTGAGTCGTCCGAGTTCTGGCGCGGCAACTTTCTCTATCGCCCTGGAAGCGGCGATCAGGAACTACTGCGAGCCTCTGCTCAAGCACTTCTTCCAAACGACGGGCGCCGTTACCCCATTGTTTTGAAGGATGGCTCTGCTGTCCGTTGTCTAGCAGCATTGGACGGGGCCAGCGAATCGGGCGTTCGTGGTGAAGGATTTGAGTTGGTTGATACACAAGGCAGTGTGTATGCATTCAATCACATGGTCACGCGCTCCTATCCAGCGCTGGCAAAGTCTTCCCCTGGCCCACAGTCCATTTCTGCAGGTGCTGCAATGAGCACTGCGAGCGTTGGCAACATCGTTCCGATGGTGGCCAACAACTACATCCTGGTTCGCAAGGAGGTGTTGATCTATCCCACGCGAGTGACCGACCGCTTCGGCAACACGGTGGTCTACAACTGGAATCCAGGGGCACCCTGGCAACTGTTGAGCATTGTCGCTAGCGATGGACGCCGCATAGACCTTTCCTATGCCGGGGGAGATGGCACCGTTATTACCTCGATAACCACCGGTGGACGCTCGTGGTCATATGGATACGGTGCGACGGTAGATACGGTGACCTTGCCAGACGGAAGCAGTTGGACACTTAATTTGCTCGAATTGTCTCGTGCGCGCGTAACTTACGGCCAGCCGCCTGGCTGCGACAACATACGCCCTTGGTCGGGTGGCACTAGAGTGGGAAGCATTACTGCTCCCACCGGTGCACGCAGCGATTACACGATCAATTCCATGCTGATGGGACGGTCGTGGGTGCCCAGGGTTTGCAGGAGAGAAGAGGCCTACTCGGACATCCCCTACCAGTTCTATGTCATGGCAGTGACCAGCCGACGCATCACCGGCCCCGGGTTGCCGTCGCAGGGCCTCACCTGGACGTATGACTACGGCACACCAAACAACTGCTGGCAGCCAAGCCCCAACCCAAGCCCCAGCGACCCTGCCAAATACGTCGAGTGCAATGCCGGCTCCCCCATCACTCGAGACATCACAGTTAAGGACCCTGCGGGGCAGAGCACACGTTATCGGTTTGGGAATCGTTATTGGTCCAACGAAGGCTTATTACTCCAGCAGGACTTCGGTTGGAATGGTTCTACAGCCGTTCGCACGCGGATGACCGATTACGCTGCATTTGATGCGGCTCCTTATGCGGCACGGACGATGTATCCGGGTGGCAACTATGGCGATAACACGGTGGCGGCCAGGCAGCGGCCCGTGCGTCAGGTGATCACTATCGACAAGGGCGACCAGTTCGTTTGGCGGATTGCGGACTGCAATGGGCAGCCGTGTTTCGATGAGTTCGCCCGTCCGTTGCGGATCGAACGCTTCAGTCCCTGGCACAGCCGCACTGACGAGACCACGTATTACGACGAACGCGGCGCTTGGGTCTTGGGGCAAACCGCCATTGCTCGCAACATCAATACGGGCATCGCCACCTCTCAGGTTGACTATGGCAGCAATGCGTTGCCCCAGACGGAACGGCGCAATGGGAAGCTGGTTGCAACCTACACCTACAATCCTGATGGCACTCTTTCTCAAGTCAAGGATGGACTAGGGAATGCAACAACATTGTCGAACTGGAAGCGTGGTATCCCGCAATCGGTGAGTTATGCGGATGGAACCGCCAAGGCAGCTTATGTTGACGACAATGGATGGGTGCGCAACACCGCAGATGAAAACAACTTTGGTTATGCGTATGCATACGACGTGATGGGACGCCTGATTTCGACGGCCTACCCGTCAGGCGATAGCGTGTCTTGGAATTCCAGTTCACAGACCTTTGAGAAGGTCGGGAGCGACGAATACGGCATCGGAGCCGGCCATTGGCGGCAGATCGTGACCACCGGGAACGCACAAAAAATTACCTACTTTGACGCCCTGTGGCAGCCGCTGTTGATCCGGGAATACGACGCCGCCAACGTAGCGGGAACCCTGCGAGTCAAGCGCTTCGTCTACGACCACGAAGGACGGGCCGTCTTTGCTTCCTATCCGAGTGGCAACGAGACCGCTAACACCGGAGTCTGGACAGAGTTTGATGTGGTGGGTCGGCCTACTGCGGTATCTCAGGACAGCGAGCAGGGACTGCTGACCACGATCACGCAGTATCTGCCTGGCTCCCAGACTATGGTGACTAACCCGCGCGGTGCCCAGACCCGAACGGGCTATCAGATGTTCGATCAACCCGTCTATGACGCTCCGGTGTGGGTGCTGCTCCCAGAGTCCAGTAGAACCGACATTACCCGCGATATCTTCGGTAAGGCACTCAGGATCGAGCGGGGCGCGCAATGAGCGGGTTCCCAAAAGTAGCGAATCAAGCGTTGGAGAGCGGCAAAATGGATTTTGTTGTTTCATCCAAGCCACTTCGAGTGGTGTGGCGCACCTTCGCTTTGCTCTTAGTGCTCGGGCTTCCCGGCATTGCACAGGCTGCACGCCAGTGTCCTGATGGCTCAACGGCTGGCTCAGCCAATGAATGCCCTACCCCAGTAGAGCCGAAAGAAAACGACTCCAAATACATTGGTGGGTCGGTGCCGACCACGATGGTCGTTGGACAGTCGTATCCGGCAAGCGTTACTTTTCAGAACACTGGCTGGAAGACGTGGACTGCTCAGGAGCTCTATCGTCTTGGCAGCCAAGGTCCGACCGATAATTCGACGTGGGGAACAGGGCGAGTTGCCCTGGCATCAAGTGTCATGTCAGGTGCTAGCACGACCTTTAATTTTACGGTCCGTGCCCCGCTGACGGCTGGGAGCACGCTATTTCAGTGGCGAATGGTTCGGGATGGCGTTGCTTGGTTCGGTGGGCTGGGCTACCCGGTTTACATCAATGTTCTTCCGTCCGTCATCAAGGGAGGCATTGATGGGATTAGCACTGCGGTGATATCCGGTTGGGCATGTTCAACGAACCTGTCTCAACCAGTCGATGTGCATTTTTATCTCGACGGCCCGGGTGGAACGGGAAACTTTATTGGTGCCAAAACAGCGAATCTTCCTAGCGAAGCTGGGGTGGCCGCTGCTTGCGGAACATCAGCGGCAAACTACCGTTTCTCGTTTCCCATCGATGAGAACTTCATTCTCCAAAACGGCGGGAAGGTAATTTTCATCCATGGCATTTCGCCAGTAGGAGCGGCCCACGACACGATCGCGGGTTCTGGAAGCCTACGGGTTCCTGCTATCGATCGTAGTTCGGCATTTGTCAGCCAGTCGGTCCCGGCAACGATGACGGTAGGGCAGTCCTACCCTGTCGAGATGACCTTTCGTAACACCGGTAACGTTACTTGGCGTAGATCGTCCACCTATCGCTTGGGCTCTGCGAACCCGCTGGACAATGGCCGATGGGGGGCGGGCCGCGTGGAGCTGCCCAACGATGTGGCGCCGGGCCAGTCTGTCAGGATTCCGTTCGCAGTGGTTCCGCAAATTTCTGGCGCCCTCAATTTTCAGTGGAAGCTCCTACAGGAAGGCGTGACTTGGTTTGGCGAAGCGAGTCCCAACCAGGTCGTTGCCGTGCAGGCTGTCAACCAGCCGCCGAGCGTTTCGCTTACCGAGCCTGCTAACGGAAAAGTTCTCTACGCGCCGGGCACGGTTACCCTTCGAGCCAACGCCAGTGATCCGGAAGGTGGTCTGGCCAGTGTTTCGTTTTATTCCAACGATGCTTTGGTGGGAACCGTTGGCTCCGCACCGTATCAGGTCACTTTGAACAATCTGGCGGTAGGTAGCTACCGTTTCAAAGCTGTAGCGCGTGACGTGAACGGGCTGACTGCCGAGTCTGGCCAAGTCGCCCTTACGGTAAGGGCTCCTCAGGGTCCGGCCAGGGCGGTCCGTAGCTATGTTTACGACGCCAACCAACAGCTCTGCAAGGTCATCGAACCCGAAAGCGGTTCTACGGTCATGGCCTACGACGCTGCCGGGAATTTGAGCTGGTCAGCCGGCGGTTTGGACCTGCCCAGCACGACCAGTTGTGACCTGGATGCCGCTGCTGCCAGTGGCCGTCAGGTGGTGCGCACCTACGACAGCCGCAGTCGTCTGAAGACCCTGCGGTTCCCTGACAAGAATGGCAACCAGGACTGGTCCTACACTCCGGACGGCCTGCCCGCCCAAGTGACGACGCTAAACGACGGGGGTGGCTCATCGTTCATCAACGTTTACAACTACAACAAGCGTCGGAAACTGACCTCCGAGTCTTCGAGCCAGGCCGGTTGGTTTAATTGGACAATCGGGTATGGATACGATGCGAACGGAGCCCTCGCAAGTCAGAGGTATCCGACTGGGTTAGATGTCAGCTATGCGCCGAATGCCTTAGGGCAGCCGACAGCGGTCCGCGACCATACGGGAGCCTATTACGCGTCTGGGATTAGCTACTACCCCAATGGGGCTGCTCGCCAGTTCAGCTACGGCAATGGTGTGAGTCATTCCCTGGTGCTCAACGCGCGCCAGATGCCTCAGCAAGTGCGGGACAGCAACGTTGCTTCGTTCGAGTATCAATACGATGCCAATAGCAACGTTACGACAATCTATGATCAGCAGAGGGGCGTCGGCTACAACCGCCACATGGGTTATGACGGCCTTGATCGGCTAGTCGAAGCCGGGTCCGGCCGATTTGGCGGCGACTCGTGGAATCGCTACACATACGATGTGTTGGATAACATCCTCACTGCTCAACTGCCTGGGGTGAACGAGAAGAACTATTGGTATGACGCCAAGAACCGTCTGACCAGCGTCTTCAACAATTCCGGGGCAACAACGATCGGGTTGAGCTATGACCCGCAAGGAAACCTGAAGAACAAGAACGGCCAGGTCTACACCTTTGACTATGGGAACCGTCTGCGAGATGTCAGTGGTAAGGAAAGCTACGCCTACGATGCTTACGGTCGCCGCGCCGTAGCGGGTCGCCCAACCACACTGACGCCTCAGGTCTACACCCAGGCGGGTCAGTTGTTCTACACGGAAGCGTCGGGCAAAGGGGGCGTTGAATACCTCTACCTCAACGGCAGCCTGCTCGCCACGCGCAACGCAGGGGCCATCAAGTTCCAGCACACCGATGCGCTGGGCAGCCCTATAGCTGTGACGGACACCGCAGGGCAGATAGTAGAGCGCACCGACTATCAGCCCTACGGCAGCCCTATCGGAAAGACGGTCGATGGCATCGGCTACACCGGTCATGCCATGGATGGTGCGACCGGACTGACCTACATGCAGCAGCGCTACTACGACCAGGACCTTGGGCGGTTCCTGAGCGTGGATCCGGTGGCTGCGGACTCGGTCTTGGCGGCTAACTTCAATCGCTACTGGTATGCGAACAACAATCCGTATCGGTTCACTGACCCGGATGGGCGAGACGGTAGGCTTTTCTGGTCAGCTCCCGATCAAGTGACCTTTACAGTTCCGTGGACGATGACTGGTGTGCCAACATCGAATTTTACGGCTGCTTCTGTCAATGCGCAGATCGCTCAAGATTTCTCTGGAACGACCATGGTAAATGGCGTCAAGGTCACGATGACAGCGCAAGGTGTCTATCAAACAAAAGGGGGCAGAGGCGTCAACGTCGTTAATGTCGTGCCTGATACGGCTAACGTCACTAAAAGTGGACGTTCCGAAACTAACGCTATTGGCGGAAAGAAAGTAACCGTTGGTGCCGGTGGAGCAGATGCGGCAACAACTTTAACGATGTCGCACGAACTTGGCCATGCCGGCGGCGCAGGAGATCAATATGCGGGCGGGGTTGACGCTAGCGGAAATAAGCTTCCGGCCAATGTCGCAGGTCCCGCTAATGTGATGAAGGATCTCTCTGGTCAGCCGGCAAATTCTCAGAGCCTCGGAGAGATCATCAATGCCAAGACCAATGTAAACTCCTGTGATAAAGGCGTAAGCGCAGCGAACGGAGGTTGTTAGTGAACAAATTGTCACTTATCGCAAGCATGGTTGGACTTCTTGGAAGCGGTTTTGCAACCGCTTCGCCTACAACCCAGGCGCCAGCTGCGCCTGCCTCACGGTGCGAGATTCGTTTGTCGGCATGGTGTATTGCGGAAGGGGCTTACGAAATAAACCGACAGTTGGCTAACGACTCCGTTCACGACAGGGTCTGGTCTATGCGAGGGAGATCCAAGCCTGCATCTAAGGTGATTGTTCTCGAGCCCAATGGATGCAAAAGTGGGCCTTCAGATGCGCTGGAGTTGTTGGAATTTGAACAAGGGGTGCCGTGGCAAAATGGTTCTTGGGATCGAATTCAAGTCAAGCTCAAGTCTGATGGGTCCTGCAATCTGACAATCTTGCTGCCTCCTTATGATGGAGACCCCCTGGAATGGGCATTCTCCAGTGGTTTGCCTCTAATTAGGCCTTGCAAGGACGAAAAGTGCGTTGGTGCGGGTGTTGGAGAGCTAAGGTCTCAATTTGAAAAGAGATATCGCGAGCGGCCGCGATCGTAAGATTTCATGGCGGTTTTCTCGACCGAATACGAAGAGGCCCGCAGTGATGCGGGCCTCGCAGTTTCCAGAGCTGATTCCTCTCGGTGACTGGCGTATTAAGCGACTCCTCCATGTTTTGAGTTCTGTGCTGTCAGGCAGGAGCGAGACCTTCAGCTGGTCAACTGCAGCCACAACACAAGCAGCACCATGGGCAGTCCACTCATCACCGAGTAGACCCAAAAAGCTCCCATCACGGTCAGCGGGGTCATCACCCACCACTGACCCCAGCTGAAGCCGTGGTCGCGCCGTCGCGCTGCGTAGGCCTCCTGCGGGTAGAGCCGCTCGGCCTTCCTCAGGCCCCGTCGAGCCATGAGTGGCCCAACGATGAAGCCGAACGGGCCCAGGAAGAGCAGGGACAGCGAATACCACCAGAAGAACCGGTTGTGCGGAGTAGTCACCTTCTTGGGGGCAGCGCGCATGGCGCCGTCTTCGCGGAAGTCGCCGATGGCGCCTGCCGACATTCCCACAATCGAATCGGGTTGGGTCTTCATTTAGCGTAGGCCCTCCAAGTGCCGTCTGCCTTTGCGTAGCGAAGATTTTTACTGACGGGGATGGGCACCTGCCGGCCCTCGATGTTGAGCACGGCCTGGCCACGGGTGTCGCAGCGATAGCCGTCCGCGCCTTCCGCTTCCACGCAGCCGGTTAGTTCGAAGTTCTGGACGTCGGTCACCTGGCCGGCACCGCTGTCTTTCAGCAGCCGGACAAAGGCTTCCTTGGCGTTGTCAGACGAAGGCTTGCCGCCGCAGGCGGTGAGGCCCAGGGCCAAGGTCAGGACGACCAAGGCAATTCGTGCATTTTTCATGTCGTTCCTTTGCTAAGGCGGAAGTAGGGTTGGCGAAGCGGGGGGGCCTTACTTGTCGCGGTTCCCGTCGGGCTTGAACCCCGCGATCCACATCCGTGTGTCCTTGACGGGCGTCAGCAGGCCGCTGGGTCCCGGGTGCAGGTCGGCGGTCTGGATGAAGCCGGCTACCCAAGCGATGCGCAGCGACACGTCCACGGCACGGTCAGCGACGCCAGGGCGGCTCACGTTGACCACGAAGGGCTGAGCTGGTGGGTTAGGGCCGGTCGACCGCTGCGCGCCCGTGTTGGGCCTGCTGGGCGGCACGCGAATGCCGGTCAGGGTGTCCCGGCCCTTCCACAGCGCCGACGTGTTGAGCTCCGCCGTCTCACCCATGTCGTCCGTTTCCGTCACTGCAGCATCGAAACAGGTGCGGAAGGTCTCGACACTCGATGCGGTTGGGCTGGTCCAGATGCGGGCCTCCGCCGTCCAGCAGGGCAGGGATGCCCCCCACTCGGTAAAGGTCAACGCGACTCGGGGCCAGTCCAGGCGCCCCGCCTGGGCAGCCTGGTGGTTGTCGCCCTTGAAGAGGTTGGGCAGCTTCCCGGCGCCACTGACGGGCGTGTAGATCGAGCCGGTCCCCTGACCGCCAGCCTTGCTTGCGGTGTTCGTCTTGATGCCCACCATCTGCTTGCCAGTGTCTGCCAAGCCTTTGCCCAGCTGGCGAAAGAAGCCCGGCTTCTGGTCTTGTGCGTCTTGGGCCTGAGCGACGCCGGCCACGGTCAATGCGAGCAGGGCGGCGCCTGCAATCCTTGCGATCTTCATGAAATCCCCGTCTGTTGGTGGAGGGTGCTACATTTCATGAAGAGTCTGCCATGCAGTGGAGGAGCAAGTCATGCTGTCCGGCCAACTTTTCAACATCCGTTCACGTGCCGAAGGCTTCTCCCCGAGCTCTCTTTGCTGCCCGCCTGAAACAGGCTCGGGAACTGCAAGGCATCCCAAGCCAGCGGGCTTTGGGGGTACTGATGGGGCTCGATAAGAAGTTGGCCAGCAGCCGGGTCAATCGCTACGAGAACGAGACCAGTGGCATCGACTTGGATGGGCTAGGGAAGCTGGCCGAAACATTGGGGGTGCCGATGGCCTACTTAGTCGCCCAAGACAGCGATACGGCTGACGCAATACTGGCTTTGGGAGAAATGACGCCAGAAGACCGGGCAAAGGCCACAGCATGGCTAAAGAAGTTCAAGAGTTAGATATTGTCGGAGCGGCCGTGCCTCTTTTGAACAGGGATCGTTTACATGTTTATTTATGTCGATGAGTCAGGCAGTTTTGTTCCCTCGACCAGTGCTGGGAGCTGGTCTGTAGTTGCTGCCTACGTGGTGCCTGAAATAAGCCGAAAGCAGGTCGAGGGTGCACTTAAGGCACTCAAACGGCGTCTTGGCTGCGGCTATCGTGACGAAGTCAAGCTGAAGGATGTGCCGGAATCGGAATTTAAAGTTTTCTTGGCTCAGCTTTGCGAGTTCGAATCGATCCTCTTCGTTTCAGGAATTGATCTAGGGCATGAGGACACCGAGAGTATCGTTCGCCATCAGGCAGACCAAGTCCAGCGTGTCCGCGTAAATAGGCCCAAGATGCTCTATGAAGAGGGAAGGGCCTTGATAGATGATTTGTCAGGACGGCTTGAGCGGCTTTCCCCTCAGCTGTATGCGCAGTTGGTTGTACAGGTTGATCTACTCGATCAGGTCTTTCGAGCATCCACGCTTTACTATGCTCAAAGATTGCCGGCCACTTTGGGGAGTTTTAGGTGGCGAATAGATGAAAAGAACTCGGCCCGGCCCCTTTTTGAGCAGACGCTGTCTCACATGGCCTCGCCGCTCATTCAAGCTAAATCTTTGGAGGCTCCTGGCATCTTCGTTGAAGAGTTTGACTATTCTTACTTCGAGAAGAATTTCCGCTACGCCGCCGCGGACGTGCCAAGCTACGTTCAAGAAGCTGCTGGGCGACCTATTGAGTCAGCGGTAAACCTGGGGGCCGTGTTCCGCGATTCGAAGTTCGTCCGATCACATGACTTTCCTGGTGTCCAATTAGCTGACCTCTTGGCGTCAGCGTGGCGACGTGCATTAAGGGGAGGGTTTGATGCAAATGATGAGATGGCTTCGCTTCTTGGAAGCCTAACGGTTCAGCGCCAAAAGTCTGATCCGTCTATTCACCTCATCTCGTTGTCGCACGACCAAATCGAAACCGGGACAGCCTACCGTGCAGCATCAATCGCTCGACGTAGCGCAAGATCAATGCTCCTGCCTCGCTCAGCGCTTAGAAGGCACACAAGACGCTATTGATGACATCTACGCTAGAAACGAACTTGAAGCCGGACATGTCAACGGTCGCGCTCCTTTTCGGCAATATGCCTATGATATGAACATATCACCTCATCATATTCGTCCAGTCCAAGGGGCACTGAGCAAACCAAGCACTCTCTAGCCTGATGTTGGTAGCCACAAGCAAGGCACATCTGCTCTTCATAAACGTATGCCTCTTCATCGCACTCGGGGCAGGTGTCCAGTGGATCAGGTCCGCCATCTTTCACGGCCAGAAAGCTTGCTCCGGCAAAGTAATCAGGAAGTATCCGCCCGAGCCACTCTTGATTTGAGCTGCTATGACCACAAGATCTACAAGCCCACTGAGCTTCGAACGGATTCTTGTTTTGACGATCAATCTGTCTGACAAGCTGCGAGCTACACTGGGGGCACCCTTCTTTCTTTACTGCTTCTAAAAGTGCCTCCGGTCCATCCATGTCCTCATAGGATGATCGGCACTCTGCTCGTAGGTGATCTTCAATCTCCTTCTCTTCGACCAGTGAAGCCCACGCGCCCTCATCGATCTCTTCCTGTGGATCGACACCTAAATGCGTCGGCATGAATTGAGAGAGGAACAGCAAGCCATCAGCGAAAGCACCTCGAATCTGACCGACATCCTCAACGTGGTGGTGCTCTACCTTGTTTCGGATGGTAGTGATTTGTCGTAAGAGCTTGGCATCCACATCCACTTTGCATGACTTGAAGCGTTCCAGGATATCGTTGACATCCACTGTCGTATCTCCCGATTTTCCAAAGGCAACATGTCCTTCGTCATCGAGTCGTGGCTTTAGCTGCTTCCAGATCAGTATTTCGTCTTCGGGCGATAAGCGACGAAGCTTCTCTTTGCAGAGGAGTAGGATGCCTGCAGTTAGGTTGCGCACCGCAGAAGAGAGGCGGGGAGGTGAGCCATCATTAAAGTCCTCAACGCCGACTTGAATCGCGTTGAGGGCATTGCGGTAGATTGGATGTTCAGCCATCTCGCCATCCTTCAAAGATTCTTCCATCTCCTCAAGGATAGAACTTGCTGGCGTCGGATAACAATACGTGGAACTGCCCACGCTGGTAGCGCGGCAGCTCCACGTTGGGCTGATACAGCTCCAAAGCGCTGATCTGCTTGCTGCGCGTCACCTGCGGCTTCTCTTGTGGAGGTAGTGCTTGCATAGCACTTGGACGCGGTCCCTTGGATCGGTGCTGTGGCCAGTGACCAGGGCAATTTCTGGAACGCTGGAACGTCGTTGGCATCGAGTTCGGTCGCCAGCAAACGTCGTAAAACTGCGTTCTACCTCGTGTTTTTTTTGGGGGCTTGGTCATCCGATGGGGGATGCGGTTAGGGGGCGGCATTCAACCAGAGGTCTTCCGCTCAAGGTGAGAGGTTGCTTCGTGCGACGTTAGCTGCCGGCCTAGGCTTTCGGGAACTTCTCGTCCTGAGCTGTTGCACTCGTCGGGGCGTAGCGATACGTTGACACATCCGAGTAAGCAGGGAGTGGTAACGATGCAAATTCGTGGATTGCTGACCGCTCTGGTGTGTGGCCTCTCACTGAGCAGCCAAGCACCCGCTGCGACACCGAAGACGGTGACTTACTATGATGAACACGACGGGGAACGGAAGGCCGTTCTGGCTCGGTGTCGCGACAACCCCGGCCAACTCCGGGACACGCCAGATTGCGTCAACGCAGAAAGGGCGGATGCCCAGAAGGACTTGGCTCGCCGTGCGCACTTGGACCTCAAGCCACTCACCGCTGAGGATTTTAAGAAGCCGTGATTGGGGATGACAGGCGAGCCATGACAGGGTAGCCGTGCCTGAGTAACAGTAGACCTATAAACACAAGAGAAGGTCGCTCTTCCTGTGTTCACCATAGTGCAAAACGAATTAGGTAGCACAAGCTGGGGTTCCGCTCCTCTGCGATCTGCTTCGCTTTTTCTGAGGCTGGAAGAGTCACCCGTAACGGGCAGCCCCATGCTTGCGCACAAGCACCTGGTCGCCCATAAAGCGTGGCAAGGTCAGCCCATCACAGGAGATCTTATTCAGCGATTTTTTTAGGCTACTCATCCGACAACTTGGGTAAAAGAACCACGTAAAAGCCGGGAAGTGGCGCTCTGACGCTCGGGCCAACTCCCTTTTATCAGCCCAGCTGATGTCAGCACCCATCAAGCGCTCTCCGAAGGTCTGGCGTAGCGCTGAGAATCCGCTTTTTTTGATGCCATGAGAGCGCAAGTATCGAGCGAACTTGCTCCTAAGCCATGCGGCTGTGTCGGCTGTTCGCTCCCTCTGGCTGGTGGGAAAGAGTTCCCGCCTGTCCTTGCTTTTGATGGCTGCGACGTAGTCCGGAAACCCGGCATCAAGCAACACTTTCGGCACCGGAATTGACCCTGCGCTATGCCTCTGTCGAGTTCGGTATTTGGAGGCAGTGGCGCTTTCCGATTCCGGCGCAGCTCGATTCTTGAGCACGATGCACATCAGCCCAGCGGGTTCGATGATGTCGTCGATAGACAGCGCAGCCGCCTCCGATGCCCGGACACCCATGTAGAGTCCGAGCAAGGGGGCCCAAAAAAGCAGCGGTTCGTTGGCTGCCCATTGATCGTAGACCGGAGATGCGAAAATCGTCGCTAGGTCGCTCTCAGCAAGACGCTGCGGGCGTTGGCGGTGAGATCCGGCATTCATAACAAATGCGGTGCTTGCGGTGCTTGCGGTGCTGCGAGGTGTTCGAAAGGTTACTTTGCCAGGTAGGCGTTGATTGAGGAGAGAGGACAGATGTTCGGCAGTAGGCGTGCTGGTGATGCTCATGATTGAATTCCGGAAGGGTGGGGAAGGAGGGGGAGAAGGGCGTTGAGGTTTGAGCCGGCTGCGTCAGTCGTTTGGCCTACGTCTTCAGTTGCCCAACAACGGGGGTCGAAGCAGGCGACATAGCGGTGGCGACAGCACCGCAACAAGGTTGCAAAACCTGACATCAGGGCAGGGCACGGTCAGGGGTAAAACTTTTGCTTGTCCCGCAACCGCTCCTTGAACTGCCCTCGCTCGTATTTCGGAAGCACCACCGGCGGGTTGAACCGTTGCAGCGCCGCCACTTGGCGGGCCCGCTCTTCGGGGTTCTCTGTGGTTTGATAGAGGTTCAACACAGGGAAGCGGTTGTTCTCGGAGTGCCCCGTAATCGTAGCCACGTCCTCCTGCGGAACCCGGGCATGCTTGAGCTTGGTGGAAAGTGTGTGGCGGAAGGCATGGAAACCAAGCCCTTTTCCAAAGCCTAGCTTCTTGAGGTAGGCGCTGAACTGGATGACCAAGCCTTGACTGTAGCGGGCATTGGTTTCCCCCGACGCCTCGCAGACACCCGCAGAGAGATGGGGAAACAGCCGCGGATGGCCACATGCTTTGATGTCCTTGATGAAGTCGAGAAAGCCGGCATCTAGCACCGCCTGATGGATGGGAATCCGCCGGAGGGCGGAGGCTCCTTTCACTGTCTGGCGTGTCTGGAAGTGTTCGTTGCCTGCCAAATCGTCGTCGACCGTGAGCTGGATAGCGATACACCAAATCCCGTTCTCGTTCACGATGTCGTGGACCTTGAGTTGCGCAATTTCGTTGACACGCGCGCCGCTGTAGAGGGCCAAGATGGGGCACCACCAGCGATGGGGCCATTTCTTTGCCCAAGCGACGAACGCGTCGGGGTCGAAGATCTTCTGAAGTTCTGCTTCCTCCAGGAATCGCTCAGCTTTCTTGCCACGGTTTGGGTCGGTCACCAAGTTCTTCTTGATCTTCCCCATCGCCGTCATGGGGTTTCCAGGAATAGCGCGGGTAGCCACCAAGCGTCGGAAGAAGTTGGTCAGGCAAAGGTTGTGCTTCTTGAGAGTGGCGTGGGACACGCCTTGAACCCCGTTGGCTTGGCCCAGCGCAATCACTTGGTCGACCGTCATCGCGCGCAGTTTGGGATCCTGCAGCAAAGCGGAGGGTGCCCATCGCAAGAGGTCCCACAGGCGCTCAACGTGGGTGTGGTCAATACGGGAAACGGGGATGTCACCGCACGTCAGTAGCAGCAGGTTTAAGGTCCGGGCATAGTCCTTGACGGTGGCGGACTTCAAGTAACGGCGGCGCTGGTGCAATGAGAAGTCTTCGATCTCGATAGACAGGAGGCGACCAGGGCTGCCGGGCGGCAGCAGCTCGGCGTATCGCGTGCCGTGCTTGCCACTCCGGATGCGAGCAGTCTTGCTTAAAACCGTATTGATAAGGTCCTGGGCATTGAACGCGCCCTCACGGTTGGTGATTGTGATCTTTTCAAACGTTACTCGGCCAATCTTGATCCCTTCCAAGACAAGGCCGCCGTTGGGTGTGTCGATGTAACTGCTGATGATGTCGTTAAGTGGGTGAGTCACTGCGTTGCTTCCATTGTTTACAATGGAAGTAGGGATACGACGATCTGCTCAAACGTCAATCGAAATTGAACGGCTTTTTATTTCCTCATGCAAACTCCAGGGACGACCAAGTGGAGTTCTTCCTCGGCCTGCGGATCCGATCTATTTCGTTTGACAAAATCTATACGCAGCAAGGGTTTTAAGGGGGTAGTTGTTCGCGGTTGCGTAGTCAAAACCATACTGTTTAATTTTTTATGGGCGAGGCAGAGGTCCTGGTTTGTTAGCTTGTAATATGTACCATTCTTAAATTACAGGAAATTTTTGTTAGTATTATTTTGAGATACTGAGGGTGATTAAGGAAATTGACTAACATGGATCACTTCGATGGCGTGGTATTGGACTACCTCCGAGCCGACCGCTCGCTGTTCGTCAGTAGCGAGTGCTGCATCTAGCTCAACAAGAGTGCCAACCCGGCCACCGGCGGTCTGCACTGGTATTGCTGAGTAACGGCATGCCGTGCCGGGAACTGGCTTTGAAATTTCTGCTAAAGGTCTCGGTCCCAAGGGCGATTCATGGTCATCATATACGTGCCTCATGGCTGCCAATGGCAGCGTGTGAGAAACGGCGTAATTGGTCATTCCATGCTGTCTAATTCGGTAAGAGGCGCCAATGTCTAATGAAGGTAAATGTCTGAATCACATCTTTCGCGTCGCTTTAGTCCTGGCGATTTGTATAACGCCACCTATCGCTCAGGCAGTTCCGGCTGATGGCATTCCAGCCGGTGATTGGCGGGGAATTCTGCCCACGAGCGAAGCCACAGGCCCGGTTTATGTCCGCTTGAGTGAGCGCGCGGCAGGTAGTAGCAGCCCCCAGGCCGCGGACTTGCGGTTTGGACCCCCCTTCAACTGCACCCTGGAATTGCGGGCACAAAACGATGCCTACACGCTAACGACGCGCAATGGCGGAAAGTTCTGTGATGCGCAGTCTGGTAGACAGGCCCGACTCCAGGTGACGGATGGCACCGTAGAGAGCATAGAGCTAACGTTGCTGGGAAAAGAGCCGCCTCTGGTCGTCACCCTTGACCAGAAAAGGGCAGAGCTGGCTGAAGCCGGACGCTGGCGGATGTGGGGCCGGTTTTCTGCAGAGTTGGACCTTGTGCCAACATCGGTTCAACCGGGTGACGTGATTGGTCGCCTTAGCTATGGAGCCCCGCGGGACTGCCAAGTGCAACTGCGATACGCGGGGCGTGTGTCGGGGGCTCTGACTGCCTGGATCGGCCCTAACGACAGCGGATATTGCCGTCAGCTCAGCGACGGCCAAGCCGCCATGCAGATTCGTCCGGATGGCAGCGCGACGCTTTCAATGTTCGTCAAGGGTCAACGCGACACGCTGCTTTTTGAACGTGTGCCTTGATGCGCGTAGGTATGCGAAGGGCGCAGCCTATCGAATCCGCGAACCATGTTCTTGGAGGATGTCGTGCCCTGGCGCTGCCGGTTTTGGAATCGTGGTGCTTACGAAGACCCGGCCGAGCAATGAGGTGCTCGGCCTCGGCTAGGCCTATGTTTAATTGCGCAAGGGGACGGTGGCGCCCCTGCTCAGAACTTCCAGACAGCCCAAGGTGTTTGGGGCCTATAGGCTACGGAACGCCCGCGGTGTAACCTGACGTTGCCGGATGCGGAACCGATGGTCGCTCACTCCGCGCGATGCTTGAGCAGCGTCTTGCCGGCACTCGCAAGAGGTCCGATCGTGGCTGCGCCCAGGTGGGTTGGAGGAATAGCCGCTCTACGTGCTACCGCCGAGTAGAGCTGGACGCCGGTAACTGCGAGGCGTCTCGTCAGCTCCGCGCTACGTCAGCGCACCATCGTGGGGCTCCTGCGGTATCAAGGTGAGGTGCGTCTCGGGCAGTGCAGCAGCGCAGCCGATACTTGAGCCTATGGATAGAGGCGAGCTTCGCCGTCACCTTGAGTGTCTGGATGCGGCCGTGCCAACGCTGCCGGCATCCATTCCCGATCGCCGTCACTTCTGTCGCGCTTTTGCCAGCATGGCCGCTTCCATCGAGAGCAAGGCTATGTCGAGCGAGGGCGCGCAGTTCGTCGGCCGTCGAGCCGAGGAAATCTTGTCTTGCCATGGGCTTGAGTATCGGTAACGCTGGAGTGCACAGACGTTGCAAACTATGCTGACTACTCACGTGCAGAGCGTGACGCTGTTGGGCGACCCGGGCGCTCTGAGACTTTGAAATCACAGCGACATCTTCAGAGTTCCGAAAACTCGCTGTTAAATGTGTGAATAAATCAACGTTTCTAACAATGTATTCGTGTGGCCGGTTGTATTGCGGAGATCGGAGCAATCGGGTCACGCCACAAGCGACTCTTGTATACGGCTGACCAGATGAGAGCGCTTGTAAGGCTTGCTTAGGAATTTCGTATAGCTAGGCAGGTCTGGAGGAGTGTAGCCAATGCCCGAAGTAAGAATGGCAGGAAGATTGCATCCATCCATACGGAGATGATGTAGCAGGTCCTTTCCGTCCATGGAGCCGGGCATTTGCAGGTCTGTGAAGATCAAACCGATTTCAGGATGACAGCGCAGCCGATCCAGCGCTTGGCTTGCATCTCCTGCGGTTACCACGAAATAGCCGTATTCGGTCAGCAATATCTCTGCCAATTCGCGGGTTAGCTCATCGTCGTCTACCACAAGGATGACGCATTCAGTCAAGGAGGTCATTTGGGTCGGTTCGAATAGGTGATGCTAGTGAGGTTGGCCTCCACAGTGCAAAATGTGCGTGATATCTGTGTTTTTTTCTGAACAAAAAAGATGCTTCCTTCATACGAGCGGTATCGTCAAATCGTGGAAATGTCCCCTGATTCCATCAAGGAGGTCTCCCTTGATGGTCGGGTGATGTTTGTCAACTCTCATGGAGTGGCGAGAATCGCTGCTGAAAACGCGGAGCGTGTAGTCGGCGAGCAATGGTCCTCTCTTTGGCCAGAGGAAGTCAGGGCGATGGTTGATGAGGCCATTTCCGCAGCCATTCGTGGGGAGCGTCGGCAATTCGACGCGGAATGCCTGACACCTAACGGTGAGCGCCGTTTTTGGCTTATCTCCACCAGCCCACTCACGAACCAACAGGGAGTGGTTGAGTCCGTTTTGGCTGTTAACCGTGATGTTACGGAACGCCGGCTTGCAGAAATTGCGTTGCGGACGCTGAACCACAGCTTGAGTGGTCAGGCTGCGTCGGCGCCAGCTCAGACCCAGTTGTCCGGCGCTACCCAAGCAAACTTGGGCCAGGCCGATATACGAGCTCAAGAATTACAAGTTGAACTCGATATTGCACGCGCGGCCCAACGCATGGCCGAGGCCGTTTCAGAGCAGGCGCAGAAGGGAGAGGCCGTAGGTCAACTGCTAGCCGGCATGGTGCACGATTTTAACAACGTCCTTCAGGCTGCGTCTGGTGCCTTAGAGATGGTGCTTCTTAGAGGGGGTGTCGACGAAAAAGATCGTAAACTCTTGGGCATGGCTGAAATCGCTTTGCAACAGGGCGCGACGATGTCACAGCGGTTGCTCGGGTTCGCGCGCCACCATCCTTACCTGCCGCAGAGCGTTGACGTCGGCGGGATCGTGCGTGGAATGATGCCTCTGTTGGATCAAGTAGTAGGACTCGGCATCACGCTCCAGTTCCAACCTCAGTTCAATATCCCTATGGCCATGGTCGATCCGCATAGTTTGGAGCGTGCCATCATGAATTTGGTGGTCAACGCCCGAGATGCCTGTGGCGATGCCGGCACGATCACCGTTTCAACAGAGAGTTGTGTCATTGAGCAGGTGCCAAGCGGTGCTTCGCATTCACCTGGCGGGTATGTGCTCCTTAAGGTGCAGGACAGCGGACAGGGCATCGCATCTGAGGTGATTGGGCGGCTGTTTGAGGCCTATTTCACAACCAAACCTCCGGGAAAAGGCACGGGGCTTGGCCTTTCTCAGGTCTACGGCACTATCCGTCGTGCCAACGGATTCATCGAGGTGGAATCGAAGCCCGGGCAGGGGGCTTGCTTTACTCTGGCCGTGCCTTGCACTTAGGGACTTTCCGCGTTGCAGGCTGCAGAAAGCCAAATCCGCATTGTTGTGCGACGAAGTTCATCCCAGGAGCTAATTCAGTGCTTCGTTGCTCAGCACCTGACGGTTTCCTCGAAGCTAAGAACGGTCAAGGATAGGTCTAGCGCTTGTTTCGCATGGGAGTGGGCCGCCGTCTGGTTGTCTGACTTAAGCGCAATAGACGATTTTCGCAATAAAAATTTCACTTCCAGCGAGCCAGGGCCATCCACTGCAATGGCTTGAGAATATCTTCAAATATAATCGCTGACGTCTAATTGCGGCACGCGCACATAGTCGCAGCAAGTCTCCGATATTTCTTCCTCGCCTGTGTCCTTGCCCATTCGCACGCAGCCGGGCGGGGGCAATGACATCGATACAGGTGCAGAGCCCATTCACGGCTGGCATATGGCGTGCTGAGCGATTCTGGCAAGGCCGCTGCGCCATGCCGGGGCGTTCTCGATATCAGTGTCGTCAGACGTGAATAGGGGCATCAGGTCCTAGAAAAATTCCGAAATTAATAGTGAGCTATTAACGGTTAAGGTGTCGTCTCGCCCCTTCACTCGTTGCCTGCTAAAAGTGCCATAGAGAAGTCATCGATCAGGCGTTATCCATGTCTTGGATGATGCCGAGGAGAATTTTTTTGATCAAGGTCTTACAACTCGTTGAAGAAACACAGCGGCTTGCCCTCGTGGAGGGACACCGCTATGGGGACGTGGTAACGGCAGATGGACTGCTGACAAGGTCGCTTCGCGCGAGGTTCGGACGCAAAATGATTCGACGAACGCCTTTCATATATGATCAAACGTTCAAGGATTTGAACCTAGATGACCGTGCGCTGTGGGACGAGAAAAGATATTTCGTCAAGGTTTTCGGATTTTCTTCTTTGTTTTCTCTGTCAGGTAAAGTCTTCATGGGTGAGTGGCACACCTTGACTGATAGACCTAGATTCTGCCCAGTAATTGTCTCTGAGAGGATGATGGGGGGATTTTTGACATTTGAATTTTCGTTGTTAACGTCTCTATCAAAGTCAGAGCCTTTTGCTAGACCGCTTTGCATCGATGGGGATCCACGGGAGTGGCTCATAGTTCCGGCAGACAAGGCCCTTGCCCAGCTATTCAAATGGCAAGCAGGTGCTCCGGATTTGGTCTTTCCTACAGAAGCTCACGTTGAGGTGTGATTTCACTTACAACCTCCGGCAAGCCCATGCACCGTCAGAGCAGGCAATCAACGACGGATATGTAAACGTGCAAACCGGTTTTTTGACTAAAGCGGCTTTGGGACAGGGGCTGTCTACATCTTTAATAGAGGTGCTAAAAAGAACTGTCGTGTCACTGGTGAAGGATACCCGGCAGCGCCGGGTATCCTAACGTCACAGCTTAGAATTCTTGCCAGTTCGAGTCATTGCCTGGGGCAACAGCAATATGCTTCTGAGTTGGGGCAGCCCTTTTTGCAGATGCTACAGCGGAATCGGACTTACGAACACTGTTTTTACGGAGCGGAGACAGCGTGGTTGGCATTCGGACTGTTGCGGTTCTTGCCTCAATCTTGAACACCGCGACGGCCTCCGTGAGCTGGACGGCCTGTTCTTCCATGGAGCGTGCAGCGGCAGTGGCTTCTTCAACCAGAGCCGCGTTCTGCTGCGTCGTTTCATCCATCTGCGTGACCGTGATGTTGACCTGCTCGATGCCGGCCGACTGTTCCTGGGACGCTGCGGAGATCTCACCCATGATGTCGGTGACGCGCTGCACGCTGGAGACGATCTCGGCCATCGTGGTGCCCGCCGTATGCACTAGCGTGGAGCCTTCGGTAACGCGCTCGACAGAGTCGTCGATCAGGGTCTTGATCTCCTTGGCCGCAGCGGTGGAACGCTGTGCCAGCGTCCGCACTTCCGATGCAACCACCGCAAAACCACGACCTTGCTCACCAGCCCGCGCCGCTTCCACGGCAGCATTCAAGGCCAGGATGTTGGTCTGGAACGAGATGCCGTCAATCACGGAGATGATGTCGGCAATTTTCTTGGACGAGGCCTCGATGCCGGCCATGGTCCCCACCACCTTGCTGACGATTTCCCCGCCCTGGGAGGCGACGCCTGCGGCACCGATGGCCAACTGGTTGGCCTGGCGTGCGTGCTCCGCATTCTGGCGAACGGTGGAGGTCAGCTCTTCCATGGAGGCAGCCGTCTCCTCCAGGTTGGCGGCCTGTTGTTCGGTGCGCTGCGACAGGTCCTGATTGCCGGCGGCAATCTCGCTGGCTGCCGAATTGATGGACACTGCCGACTGCTGGATGCGCCCAACGATCTCTGCAAGCTGCGCAGCAGTGGTGTTGGCGTCGTCGCGCATCTGGGCGAAGACCCCCTTGAACTCGCCCGTCATGCGCGCGGTGAGGTCACCTGCAGCGATGGATTGCAGCAGCGAGGACAGCGATTGCAGGTTGCTGTCAGCGGTGGCCATGAGCAGGTTCAAGCTCTCCACCATGACGCGGAAATCATATTGGAAACGCTCGGCATCGCCGCGCGCCGTGAAATCACCGTTGGCGGCGGACTGCGCCAGCTGCTTGATCTCGATGTTCATGGCAGACAGGTTGGCTTTGACCTCGTCCATGGTCTGCGTCAGCACGGCTTTTTCACCGGGCAAGCGCTCCATGCTCTCGCTCAGGTCACCGATGGCGTAGCGGCCCATGATCCGTGCAAGGTTGGACTGGACAGCCAAGTGCGATGTCACGAGGGCATTGGTATCTTTAGCCATCCGACCGTAGTCACCGGGGAAGGCCTCGGCATTTATACGGAAGCTGATCTGCCCGTCATCGTGACGCTTGGCCATATCGCCCTGGGCGGTCAACAACGCTTGAAGCTGGGTTTGCATCCCGTGCATGGCGCGCAGTAAGCGGCCAGTCTCATCCTTGGACTGCGTTTGCACGTCGTTGCTGAGCTGACCGCTAGCAATCGCTTCAGCAGCCTTGGTGGCGCGTGCGAGAGGGGTTGTCAGGCTTCGGGTGATTAGCCAGGCCAAGAGGCTGCTGATGACAACGACGACCACGCCGCCAATGATGAGCAACAGCTTGCCACGGGCCATGGACTGGACCGCCTGTTCGTAGGATTCGTGACTTTGCTTTTCCTGGCGTGTAACCAGTTCGCGAATCTTGTCTTGCCAAGCCAGTGTGGCCGGGCGCGCATTTTCACTCAGCAGGGTTTGAGCAGCAGCGTTATCGTTCTTGGCTGCCAACGCAATGACTTCGTCGTTAACCTTCGCCGAGGCGGCACGGCGTTCATCCATGGCCGCGCGGATCTTGAGACCCTCTTCTGAGCTGGAGAGCGTATCGAGTTTTGTGCGCAGATCGTTATAGCGCTGCCGTTGTGCCTTGATGGTCTTCAGCGCTTCTTCGTTGAGCGCGTCGGTCGTCGTCATCGCATACGTGCCCAGCGCGATGAGGATAGAGGAGTTTGAATCGAGCATGCCATTGCCCATCTCAATCTTGGCCATGCGATCGAGAACAATGAAGTCCAACTGCTGCCTGGCGCTGGCCATGGTGCTCAGTCCAGCAGCAACGAGAAGACCCGACAGCAAAATTAAGATGCCAAAGGATGCGCCCAGACGGTGTCCGACGTTGTAGCGCTGAAGGAAATTGATCATGGTTTTCTCAAGGAGAGGAAGGCTTGGATGGCCAAGCTCTGTAAGCCGGACACCACTTCTCCCAATAGCGGCCATGTCTTTCCATACTGAAACATAGGCAAAGAGAAGAGTTTCCTCGCCTTAAGAAACTGACCTGTGGGGAAATTTCCTACTTACATGGCCTTTAGCAAGCTGGTCTCCCAGTGCCGGCGATCATCCTTTTTTGTTCAGTCTTGTCCTTCTCGCTCGAGGCCTGGGGTGACAGATGGTTGCGAGTTCCGAGTAGGCTATCCACTCCCAACCAAGCGCTGTGGAAGAAATGGAGCAGTTGAGTGAGCAATGGATGGCTGCGGTCGCTGACGCACTGAGTGACCTGCAAGCGGCAAGGGTGGCTCAAGGAGCGGTGCTGGAGGCGATGCTCGCCTCGCATCCCGACCCGGCGTTGCTGACGCGCTGCTGGGACCGCCTGTCGTCGTCCTTGGTGGCGACGGTCGCGCAGAACAAAGCCTCGTCGGCAACAGCGAAGCCGATCGAGGTCTACACGCTTGAACAGTTGGCCGCGTGGAACGAGCGCATTGAGCGCTGCTTCCCACAAGCCAGAGAGCAGTCTTAGACGTTCCTGCTAGGTCACGCTAACCGCGCCTGTGCTCGACACATGGCACGTCGCCATCCACTGTTTTGCGTAGTCATACGCCGCGCTGCGGTCAGTGAAGGGAACACTGGGGACGCGATGACTATGAAGCGTAATGCCGCCGGGCTTGGAGATCAGGAGCTCTGGTAAGAACTTCCCGCCAGCCGGGGTAACGTGGGCCGTGAGCAGGTAATCGCCCACGCGCCGAATTGCGGTAACGCCCAACAGTGTTCCTCCTTGGTGTGCTTGGCCTGACCGTATCGTCAGAGCTAGCCGCCAGACTTTTCTGGCGATGCGCCATCGTGAAGGAGTAGTGCCCCAAAAGGCTGTCGGCAATAGGCGGGCTGGACTGTAGGTGTTTCCCTATCCGGCCGCAGCGAATGACGTCTCATGCCGCGGGATGAAGCTGGATTGGCGACTAGGTTGCTCAAGTGTGATTTTCTAGACCGGCCAGCCAGGGGAGGGCCGCTGCAAAACCCGTGGCTATAGCAGGTCTAGTTTTCCAAGAACATCGGACAGCTCAGTGCGGTCGACTCCTGAAAGACAGTGCAATGGATGTGGAAGGTTATCGGGTTCGCAGAGGCCGAGTAACGAGGCGGCGGTCGCCATCACGCGAATGCTTCCACCATGCTTTTGGAACTGTGCCCACAGCGGCGAGAGCCGGTCCGACAGATGCAACGCTTCATCTGCGGCGCCGTTTCTGGCTGCATGGGTGAGCTTCATCGCTAGCTCCGGGAAGAGCCCGCCCACGACGGAATACCATGCGTCACAGCCGGCAATGAGCCCGCGAGCGGCCATGGGGTCCCCGCTTATTCCGATGGTGACGTGAGGGGGGATAAGCGCACGCAAGCGACTCACCCGTTCAGTCGCGGCGGACTGCCCTTCGGGCACGCCTGGGATCTTGATGGAGGCAATGTTTGGCAGCACTGCAATGCGACCATGGAGCGCGTCTGAGAAGGTAAAGCGTGTCGTGGCGGGGTTATCGTAAACACAGATGGGTGTGCGCACTGCAGCCGAGACTGTCTCGTAGAGAGAAAAGACCTCATCTTCTTGAAGCGTCTGATACGACATTGGCGCAAGCAGCAATCCAGCCGCTCCCGCATCCTCTGCATCCAACGCCAAGCCGATTGCAGTCTGAGTTCGCATTGCGCTAACGCCGGCAATCACCGGCAAGCCCTTTGCGTGCGAGATAGCCTCTCGGAGCACCGTCTTGCGCTCTGCTGTCTCCAGATAAGCGTAGCTTCCAGTTGACCCCAGAACGCCCAAGGAGTCCACGCCAGCGTCAACCAGCCTTGTAATCAGGCGTGCAAGGGAAAGCTTGTCAATGGATCCGCCGACAAGCGGAGTGAGCGGGAACGCGCTAAGGCCGTGAAACATAGGAATCCTTGGGAAGATGGCAGGTATCTGGGGACGCAATAGCAGCGAGTGAACGAGCTTTCTCGCATGCCGCAGCAGGCAGCTGCGCTACGCCTGGCGTCATGTTTTAGGAGTGCTGTCGAGAGCGGCGTTAATGCAGTCCTGCAAGTCTGCCATCGGTCAGCGATGCACTTTGCTGAGCGCGTCTTGGGGCGATGCACAGCACCCCGGCCAAAATCAGGGCCGCGGCGGCGATGTAGAGCGAGGTGTCGAAGGTTCCTTTCGCTGCATATAGCCGGCTCGCCAGAAGCGGTCCCAGGATCTGACCGACCCCATAGGCAGCGGTCATCACGGCAAGCATGTTGAAGCGCACGCACTCGGCGATTGCGCGTGCTGCCGGCATCGCAATGGTGACTGTGCCCATGAAGGTGCCGCCCACAAGCAGTGCGCTGAGCATGTAGGCTGCCGATGAGTGAATCGCCGGCAGGGCGACGCCGATGGCCTGGATAACCAAGTTGATCATCAGGCTGCGATTGGAACCCCAGCGGATGCTCAGCTTGTGCCAAAAAAAGCAGGACGGCACCGCACCTATGCCGAAGATCGCCCAGACATGGATTGGGTCGATGGAGCTAACGGCAGTTCGGACGAGCAAGGGGAGGCAGGTTGCGGCGATGATGTAGCCAAAGCCTGCAAGACCGTAAACCGCCACTAGCCGCAATGGCCCAATCGAGGCTGATGCCTCACGCGTTCGGTGCTGAGGATGCATAGGAGCCGAAATGACGTGGCGCT
Source organism: Xanthomonas sp. NCPPB 2933 (assembly GCF_056725225.1). Taxonomy (NCBI): domain Bacteria; kingdom Pseudomonadati; phylum Pseudomonadota; class Gammaproteobacteria; order Lysobacterales; family Lysobacteraceae; genus Xanthomonas; species Xanthomonas sp. NCPPB 2933. The sequence goes on along the minus strand of NZ_CM161518.1, from coordinate 3,370,075 downwards.
CCTGGCGTGCCTGCAATGCCATTGCGATGATCGACAAAGGCAGGGCGCCAAGTCCAAGAACTGCCCAGATCCCGAAGCTCGAAAAGCCCAAAGACGTGCTGACTGCAATCAGCTCGGCCGATAGCACGATGCCAACCCCCACGCCCGCGAAGAGCGCCGGGGCTCCGTGGTGATGGTCCCTGTCATGGATCAACCAATGTGTCGCTGCCACTATAGAAATCGCGCTGGCGGCCCCCGCGAGTCCTCGGATAGCGATGATCGTCCACTCCGGAAGCCTGAGGGACAGCAGGCCCGCCAACACCACTGTCGCTACCACCGATGCAAGGCAGAGCTTGTGGCTCGAAACACGGGTCAGAAGGGCGGTCAGTAATGCACCGACGAGATAGCCGGCGTAATTCGCCGCTGCAGCATAGGAACCACCACCTACGGAGATCTGGCCACTTGTCACCATCAAGGGATAGAGTCCAGTGAAGGCGAAGCGCCCGAAGCCCATGCCGACCACCAGCACGAGCGCCGCAGCAAGTGAGGCAATGGCATCACGTTGCCGCATGATCATCTGCTGACAGATCACTCGATTTCAGCAACTCAGCCAGAAAAGCCTCAAATGCCGGCGTTTTGAAGCCTGGGCGTGTGGCCAACCAAGTGTCCGCACGCATCAAGCGCTTTTGGGTGAACGCTGACGCATTGGGCATGATGTCCAGCACGCTTTGCGGCACAACCGAAAAGCAGGACCCTGCTGCCGTGCACGCCAAGATAGCGTGGTAGGAGCCCACTTCCTGGACATGCTTCTTGGTGCGTTTTGAAGCGCCTGCAGCGATCCATTCCTCGGCCAGCATGCGGTAAGTGCACCCTGACCGGAACGCTGCGAGCCCGGCCGGCCTGATGTCATCAGGTCCATCGATTGGGGGATGTCCTGGTGGCAACAGCAGGATCAGCTCTTCCCGAAAGATTGGCGTTCGATCGACTTCGGTAGGGGAGACCCACCAGTCCCCCTCCGGCACCGCAATGAAAGCGCAGTCGATCCGACGCGCTGACAACTCACCCAAAAGATGCTGGGTGGGGCCTGTGGAGACTTCCAGGGTGACATCGGAATACTCAGCGCTGAAATGCGCCAGTGGCATGGGAAGTCGCGCAGCCGCCGTCGCTTCCATCGTCCCGATGCGCAAAGTGCCCAGGGGCTCGGTGGGATTGACGACTTGTTGCGCCTCGTCCGCGAGATTCAGGATCCGCTCCGCGTAGTCCAGGTAGGTCGCACCCTCCGCAGTCAGATCCATGCGCCGCTTGTCTCGCTGGAACAGGGCAATTCCTATCTCCGCTTCCAGCTGCTGAATCCGTGTTGTCACGTTCGAAGGAGCGCGGTCTAGCAGCTCCGCTGCCCGCGTGACGCTCCGTTCCCGTGCAACCGTCCGAAAAACGGTCAAGGCTGCGAGATCCAATTTAGTTCTCCTTAAAGGAACGTGATGGATAGTGTATTCTCAAATAAAGAATTAATGTGAACGTCCCATTTCGAGGAAACGCGCTTGTCCCCCGTCCTGTCCCCCCAAACCATTGCTGTCGTGAAGGCCACCGTGCCGGCGCTGGCGGAGCACGGTCAGCTGATTGCTCGCGTCATGTATCGCCGTCTGTTTGAGAACAAAGCAATTGCTGCGTTGTTCAATCAGTCCAACCAAGAGAACGGTGCCCAGGTGCAAGCGCTTGCTGGTGCGATCCTGGCTTACGCGAAAAATATCGAGAACCTCATGGCCCTCAATGGGGCGGTGGAGCGTATTGCCCAGAAGCATGTCGGCTATGCCATCAAGGCGGAGCACTATCCTTTTGTGGCGGAAGCCCTCCTGGGCGCCATCCAAGATTCCCTTGCAGAAGCCGCGACGCCCGAGGTATTGGGCGCGTGGGGAGAGGCGTATTGGTTCCTTGCCGGTGTCCTCAAGGCAAGAGAATCTCAGATCAGAGAAGACATCAGCAGCCAAGTAGGGGGCTGGGTCGATTGGCGGCGCTTTGTTATCGCCGAGCGTCAATCAGAAAGCGAGATCATCACCTCTTTCATTTTGAAGCCTTGGGACGGAGGCAAGGTAGTCCCCCACAAGGCGGGGCAATACCTGACCTTCCGTCTCGACGATGCAGGTCTTCCGGGCGTTAAACGCAACTATTCGATCTCTTGTGCGCCCAACGATGACCACTACCGCATCAGCGTCAAACGTGAAGCGAAAGGGGTGGCATCGCGCTTCCTGCACGACCATGCCGAGGTGGGCACCGTCGTGGAGTGCACCCCGCCGACGGGTGACTTCCACCTCACTGCACATCCAAAGCGCCCCGTCGTGCTGCTCTCGGGAGGCGTGGGCTTAACCCCGATGGTGAGCATGTTGGAGACGATTGCAGAGAAGCATCGCGGGTTACGCACGTGGTATGTCCACGGCACCGGTGACCGCGCGACACATGCCTTCAGTGAGCACGTGAAGTCGCTTGCCAAACATCATGGAAGCACTACGGTTGCAACGTTTTATGACCGTGCCGACGGTGAGCCAGATATTCAAAGCGGATACATCAACCTCACCTGGCTGCGGCAGAACACCCCCCTCAAGGACGCGGACATTTATCTTTGTGGGCCAAAGCCTTTCCTGAGGTTTCTTGTCGCTGGTTTGATCCAAGAGGGTGTCTCGATCGATCGGATTCACTACGAGTTCTTTGGCCCTTCTGAAGAGGTGTTGCCGACATGAGCGCGATGGATGCTATCCAAGGCCTTGGCCTATCGGTTCCTATCATTCAGGCGCCCATGGCCGGTGTCTCAACGCCTTCCTTGGCGGCAGCCGTTTCCAATGCGGGAGCGCTTGGATCGATCGGCATCGGTGCGAGCACCGTGGCTCAGGCGCGCAGAGCTATTGCTGAGACACAAGCCAAAACATCCAGGCCCTTCAACGTGAACGTCTTTTGTCATGCCCCGGCGCAGCGGGAAGTTGCAACTGAAGCGGCATGGCTGGCCCATCTAGCACCGTTGTTTGAGGAACTAGATGCGGCGCCGCCAGCTGCGTTGAATGAAATCTACGCGAGCTTTCTTGGTAACGAAGAAGCTTTCCGGATGTTGGTGGAACTCAAGCCGCGCGTGGTCAGTTTCCACTTTGGTTTACCCACGGGTGAGCAAGTCAGTGCGTTGCGGCAGGCGGGTATCACGACGCTCGCCACCGCCACGAGCCTGGAAGAGGCTCGTGCAATCGAGGCGACTGGAGTGGACGCCATTGTTGCGCAGGGTGTGGAAGCGGGGGGACATCGGGGCACTTTTGATCCTGCCAAGCCGGATGAGAAGCTACCTACGTCAGTGCTGGTGAGACTGCTGGTCCGCAAGGCCGGGCTCCCTGTCGTTGCTGCTGGTGGAATCATGGACGGAGCAGGCATCAGGGCCACGCTTGATCTTGGGGCGGTTGCGGCACAGCTGGGAACTGCATTCATCCTCTGCCCCGAATCGGCTGCAAGCGATGCCTATCGCGACGCCCTCAAGGGGGCGCCTGCTGCGAGCACCCGCCTTACCGCAACGCTTTCAGGCCGGCCTGCACGTGGCATCACCAACCGGTTCATCGCCGCCTGTGAAGCCCCGGGTGCACCATCACCTGCGTCTTATCCAGTTGCGTATGACGCCGCCAAGCAACTGCATGCGCTTGCGGCGAAGAAAGGTATTCACGCGTTTGCTGCCCACTGGGCTGGGCAGGGAGCTCCACTTGCTCGTGAAATGCCCGCGGCCGAGCTCATTCGCCTTCTTCATCAAGAGCTGCGCGCAACATCATCGACGGGCTATGCCCGGACCACTTAAGGAACCACGATGCCACTGATCAACATCCATGTCGTCAAAGGTCGAACTGCCGATGAGACAGCAGCACTGCAACAAGCGATCCACGACGCGATGGTTTCGGCTTTTGAAGTCCCCATCCGTGACCGTTACCAGATCCTCAACGAGCACGAAGCAAGCCATCTGATAATGCAAGACACCGGTCTGGGTTTCGAGCGCAGCGATCGTCGAGTTCTTATCCAGGTCACCACACGGCCGCGCTCAGCCGAAAAGAAAGTGCGCTTTTACAGTTTACTGGCGCACATGCTCGGCGATCGCTGTAATCTGGCACCGGAAGACTTGATGGTCTCCTGCGTCGACAATGCTGATATGGATTGGTCCTTCGGCTTTGGTAGAGCCCAGTTCTTGACCGGTGACCTCTAAGTTGACACAGGCAATCTCAACTCGTCCGCAGTGGACCTATCTTGATGAGCTGGTCGATGCTTTTGAGCTGATGCATCTGCTTGAACCAGCTCGCTCCCCACTTAGCGCTCAAGCCCTTCTCACTCAGTGAGGAGTGGATGCGCCGCGCTACCGACACCAAGCCAGCTTCGCTAGTGCCGGGCAGGAACAAGGCGAATTCTCCGCGAGCCAAGTGCGCCAGACTGTCTTGAGGGCGTGTGGCCTGCTTCAGCAGAGCGATGGCGACCGACACGTCGTTCTCTGACCGCAGATCATTGCCAGAGGTGCTCGTGTCCAGATCAAACAGCAAGAGCCCTCCTTGTTCCGAGCTGTGGCGATGCTCAGCTGCTGCTTGGAGGAGGTCATGGAAGGTGCTGAGGTTATAGAGCCCGTCCTGCATTCCAGCACTGTGCGACCCTTGAATGTCAGTGGACGTTTGCTGAACTTCTGCCAGGTGCTGCTCCCAGGATCCGGCTAGAACCCGTCCGAACGTCTCGACCAACGGAACAAGGTGCTCAAGCTTCTCGTCGACCACTTGGTTGTCCAGGCCGCAGAGCATGCCTTCCGCCTTCCCGGGGATTCGAATCGGCACACCGAGGTAGCTCGCGATGCCGAGCCTTGTTGCAACTGCGGCTTGTGCCAAGTGCTCGAACTTCTGTAAATCGGGCGCGAACTGAGGCCCGCCCATGACCATCATGCTGCGGCAGACGGACTCGGGCCAACTCAGGAACTGGTTGACCTTCAGTCCGAAGGTCGCGTCGGTGCAGGCACGGATGATCCAGTGGTCATTTTTGACCTCCGCAAGAACCCATGTCTTCAACGGGGTCACCCTAGCCAGACGCTCCAGCAATTCGCTTGCGGTGTCATCTAGGCCGGCGAAGGGAAGCTGGGCTCTGAGTTCGTTCGACATGCGATGGGAAGGTTGGGGATTTAACGTATATCGGCAGAGCCTATGTGGGCTATAGGCCGAATGCCGTCCAGTTCCTGAATTCTGAATGGCACTCCTGGATCGGAATTGCTGGAAGGAACGCTCTGCAAGAAAGGTTGCTTTCGCCGCATGCGAGCGCGCCCATTCCTCCTGCAGGATGGCCAGGGTTGATGAGCAGCAAATCGCTGTGCACCATGTTGGCGGGCGTCCGCCTGAGCTATCAAAGGAGTTCAGTAATCGAGCCGAAGAGAGATCGAAGGTCCAGCACGGGCCAGCGCTGCGAGGTGTGGATCATGGACGTGGCGGAGACGCGGGCCAGGCGCATCTTTGTTACCGACGACGTGATGCTGGAAGCCCCGAACTGGCTGCCGACAGGTGAGGCGCTGCTTCTCAACGGAGATGGAAAGCTTTTTCAGCTGACGCTCGGCCCCTCCGAACTTCGGTCTTGGGAAATTGAAGACCTGCCACCTGTTAACAACGACCATGTCGTCGATCGCTTAGGCCGACATGTGTATCTGTCAGCAGACGATGGTCATATCTATCGGGCTGCGCTCAACTTCGAGCGTGCCGGTGCCAAGCGTATCTCGCAAAGCGAGGACTTGATGCACTTTCTCCACGGCATTCATCCCACCGATGGTCGGCTGGCCTTCGTTGGGGTGCACCGCAGGCCCTCAGCTGGCGAGCACCCTGCGCAGATCTACACGATGACCATTGCTGGCGGTAACTATCGCCAACTAACGCGGGGACCCGGAGCAGCCGACGGATGCGAACACAGCCCGGATGGCCAATGGATCTACTTCAGCTCGGAATACTTCGATGGTCATATGCAAATTGGGCGCATGCGCTGCGATGGAACTGAGTTGACTCAGCTAACGTTTGACCAGTGTTCGAATTGGTTCCCACACGTTTCGCCAGATGGGCGATGCGTTACCTATCTCGCCTACGCCCCTGGGACGACGGGCCACCCAGGCGACGTATGGGTCGACATTCGGCTGGTGGAGGATCACGACTGGCAATCGGCTAAGACGGTCGCACGCGTCTTTGGAGGGCAGGGGACGATGAACGTTAACAGTTGGTCCCCTGATAGTAAGCAGTTCGCGTATGTCGCCTATGGCGCTGATCAGTAGCGCTGCGGGCAGCCGGGGAATTGCGGCGGCAGCCGAGTCGGACTGCCAAAGAGGACAGCGCAGGAGATGCTATCTAAGGTGACGCATCAGCCATCCGGAACTCATCGTTTAAAGCCGGTCCGTGGCGATGTCCTTGTCGAGCTGAGTCGCGGCTCCACTCTCCACGGCGTTCTGAGTTCTTTAGAGACGATCACAACGTCAGTGCGCCCCGTGCTTACTCTCAGCTACCCCTGTGCAACGAGGTTCATGCGGCGGATCCCTCTCGCAGAAATAGAGGCGGTTCCGACGATCCGCTCACTCAATGCACATGCGTCACGATCCAGCCCGCATAAGAGAGCAAGGCGACGTAGCTAACGACGAGCGCCGCGTGGACGGCACGTTGGTAGGCCCGGATAAGATGCATGCTCCCCTCGCACACAAATGATGTTCGGTATACCGGCATTGGGTGTGCTCTGCACCCCGCGAGATGGAGCGACCTCATGGCCTCGCGTCCGGCACAGTGATGGTGATGCACATTGATGGCGTGGATGGGGCCTTATCTGACTCTATGAACGCTAAGCAGCGTCATGGTGGCCCCTTGAGGCCTAGCGCCATGTCCCACCGGTCCAAGCCGGCACCGTATCCATCTTGGGTCACCTGCTGCGCAATGAAGCCGTGGCGGGCATAGAACGCTTGGGTGTGTTGGCTGGTGTCCAACACAATCCTCTCAACACCTGCCGTCAGGCGCAGGGCTTCTAGTCGAGCCAAGAGCAGCGTTGTCCCCAGGCCTTGCCGGTGCAGCTTTGGATGCACCATGCCCCAGCACAGGCTGGCCGTCGTGCCATCTGCATTAACCGAGTAGCCCGCGCAGCCAACCACGTCACCCGCGCGCTCAACGACTTGGTAGTGCCAAGCAGCAGCATGGTGCATCAGGAACCACACGAGATCTGGGCGCTCTTCAGCATTGAAGAACGTGGGCATGTTCGCGTCGAACAGCTCAATGCATGCGTCAGAGTCGTGAGGGCGGTAGGCCCGAATTGTATCCATGCGTCCAGTTTGCCTCAGACGCGCAGTCGCACTGTAAGTGTCAACATGCCATGGCTGGATCCCAGGCTGATGCGCCTGGTTCGGAACTTTCTGACACCCCATCGCGCGCGGGACCTATGGCGTGGTAAACGGCGGAGGTTCAATATGAGATTGCCGGACGTGGGACCCAATGGTCGCTCACCCTGCGAGACGCTTGAGCAGCGTCGTGCCGGCACCCAAAAAAACTGACTCCGCGCTGTCCTGACGGTGATGCGTCTCAAGCGGCGCGACAGCACTGCCGATACTCAAGCCCATGGACAGAGCTGAGCTGTGCCTCCACCTCGAACGCCTGGATGCAGCGGTGCCGACACTGCGGGCCTCAAGTCCCGATCGTCGCCACTTCTGGCGAGCATTTGCAAGCATGGCCGCCGCCATCGAGAGCAAGGCAGCGACGAGCGAGGACGCGCAGTTTGTCGGACGTCGGGCCGAGGAAATCTTGTCCTGGCACGGGCTCACCAGCACTGACGAACCAAGCTAAAAGCGCAAATGGCCAAGGCGCTGCAAGTTGAACACGCTTGGCTACCGGCCGCCCTGAAACTTGAACGTGAAACGAGCGGCAGATGCTGGGACGGCCTCCCCGCTGAGGGGCACGGGTGTGGCGTCCACCAGCGTCAACATGCCATCGGCCACAGGGACCGGAATACCCAGCGTTAGATCGACCTGCTTGGACCAGCCGCCGCCAATCACTGTCACTTTGACAATCAACCGCCCAGCCTGGATGCATTGAACATCGGCCGGACAACGGCTGTCCTCAATCACTTGGTCGGGACGCACTTTGGGCCCGTCGACCGCCGCAATCTCGCCCAGACGCACGGGGCCTTCGATGAGCGGGCTAGTGACAGGGCCAGTCGCTGCGCACCCGACAAGTGAGACGACCAAAAGCATTGCAAGCACCAGGCTGCGCAAGTGGCGGATACGCTTCATGGCGGCGGTCATGCTCGCGTGTTGTGGAGATAAAAGCTGATGTCCTCGGCGAGCTGCGCATAGGCCTCGATCGCGTCAATGTGATGGAGCATCACGTCACCGTGGTGCTTGCGCGTGAGCGCCAGCATCGCGGTCTCAAACTCCAATGCTTCAGCAGGCAGGCCGACCACCTCGAAGGCGGCAGCTAGGGCTAGATGGAAGCGCTGCTCGTCAAGCGGATGAAAGGTGTGCCACGTTTCCACGCGCATCCACGGGTCCAGGGCGGCCTTCAGTCGTTCATTTCCCATATCTCGGTGCCAGTCCGAAGATGCATCGAGTGTCCCACAGCGTAACGATGTTTCGCTGAGATGCGTGCCTTAACCTACTGCGCCTGAAATGCTTTGAGCATGAGTGCTTTTCGTGGGCCGATGCTCAAGGATGCTGGCGTTGGCAGCTGGCAGCTGGCAGCGGATTGCAGGCGGCGTGGTTCAGGCAGTCGGCGACAGGGCGAGTGCAGCAGATGGCAATGGCACGCGAGCAGCATGGCAGTCCTCTTGGTGTTTCAACCACGGCCATGAGAGTCGCGCATCAGTAGCTCTCCACCAGCGCTGGGCCTCTGAAAGGGACCTTAGCTTCGCTGGCCCGACCGCAAGGACAGGCCTCCTTCTCGGCGCTGGCGCTCTGTTGCGGCCCTTCGCTGTGCGCCGCTTGCGCGGTTCTCGCTCTCGGGTGCGGTCGGGCCGGACGCTTCGCCTGTCGGTTCCCACGAGGCGCACAACGCGCTGGTGGAGAAGAACCGATGAAGCGCACCCAAGACCTGAAGGCTCAATACCAACTCCAGATGGACGAGGAGGGGATTCTCCTCGCGGCAGCGACTATTCTGGAGCAGCGCCTTCAGCGCCAAGGCCGCATCCACAGCCCCGACCAAGCCGGAGATTACCTCATTGCCCGCTGCGCCCACCTGCCGCACGAAGTCTTCGGGGTCGTCTTCCTCGACACCAAGCACCACATCTTGGCCACCGAGCACCTCTTCAGCGGCACCATCGACGGGTGCGATGTCCACCCGCGAGTCGTAGCAAAGCGTGCCCTGGACCTCAACGCCGTCGCAGTCATCCTGTTTCACAATCACCCGAGCGGCAATCCGGAGCCCAGCGAAGCCGACCGCAAAGTCACTAAGCGCCTGGAGCAAGCCTTGGGCCTCCTGGACATCCGAGTCCTCGACCACCTGGTCATCGGTGGCCAGAAGAGCGTCAGCCTGGCCGCAAGGGGGTGGGCATAGCCCGCCCCTTCATCTAATCAGCGTCTTAAGGCAAGGCGAGCTCTACGATTCGGGGAAACGCAGTCAGGGGCCTCCGGTGGGTGCCTGAGTGGCAAACTTACGCAAAGTCATCGCTACGAGAAGCCATGGAAGCCGAATCTCTCAAGGTCATCCTCGGCCGCTGCACCGAGTCGCGACAACAGAACGAATGCTTCAGGTCTCTCTTGCCCGAAGCCGCCGCGACCTCGTTGCGTGTGGATTTCGCTAGGTGTGCGATCGATTTGGCGCTTGAGCACCACTCCGCATTGGTTCGTGTGGTTGAGGCGGGCGAATACGGCGCCGCGGCTGCGTTGCTGCGTCCTATTCTGGAAGCTTCTACGATTGGCTTTTGGTTCGTCTACGTGGCTTCATGCGATGAGGTTCAGGGTCTCCAACTGGATGGGTCTGACAACCCCATTGATGATGTCCCGATGTTGGGAAACATGGCCGCTCAGTTGACCTCCACGTTTCCACCCATCCAACCCATAGTGGATGGGTTCAAAAAGGGAGGCGCTGCCAAGTGGCTCCACAAGTATGCGCACGGTGGAACGCCGCAGCTCAATCGCAGAATCGGGCCGGGTTGGACACAATGCGACGTGATGTTGATGCTGATCCGCGCCGATCTCTTTAGTGTGTTGGCCGGTTGCCTGGAGACTGTTCTCGCTCCGAATCCTCACCTGTCAAGCTATGGGTTTGCAAGACGTGATCAGTTGGCAGGAGAGCTCTATAGAGTGTTCGGGGGGCCTAAGTTGCCGCAGCAGCCTCATGAACTACCGGCCGCCCCTTTGTTGTCAGCCGATTGCGAGGATCGGCCGAGTGAAAGCTAGCGTCGATGGCCGAGCCTTGGTCGATAAGTATGGGCGGGGTAGGCATTGACTTATTCTGATTTCGCAGTAAAAGCTGTTAATGAAAATTGACGAATGCATCCGCGAGCTCAGATGCCTCGGCTACACAGTTGAGCCGGATCCTCGAGCGTGCCACGAATCCAACTGGCTTCTTTTTTCACCCGAAAAAAGCCCAGGCTCAGGCGAGCCTGACTTCTTCAGAGATGATGAGCTGATTGCTTGGTCAAAGGAATTTCTGCTGCCAAAGCGCCCGTTGGCAGAAAAATAGAGGTTCGTGCGGAATTGGCTCGATCTCGATTGCTAAACTATGCCGCATCCAGGATGGGCAGGGGTAGTTATGAGGGTCGCGGTCAATAGAGCAACGTCGTCAAGCTTGATCATCGATATCGAGAAGTGGGTAGTCCATAACCATGGCGACACACCGTCTTGCCCCATATGTGGCGAAGCCATGAGGATCTCGGCGGACCTCTCGACCGAGCGGGCAACACATTTTGCGCATCAGAAGGGCTCCAAGTGCCCCACTGTCCAGGCGGCTGCCAATGCTTACTCGATATTTAAAGCTGTGGAGAGGTCTGGTCCCGCTGAGGCCAGAAAGGTTAAACAGTATGCGCTTGATAATATCGAAAGCATTTATTATCGAGCGTCTGCTAATTGCCCGCAGCTCAAGTGGAAGGAGTTTCTTCCTTTGCTGGAGAGAGCGACTGATTGGAATACGTGGTCCTTTAAGGATTTCAATGTGAATTTGATTCCTTACATGCTCCTTTGTTGTGCGGATGAATTCCGTGGCAAAAGGAACACGGCACGCCCAAGAACCATTTTTTTCGTGCTTGATCCTTCCGCCGGAAATGCGGAATTTTGGCATAAGCCGTCCGATGGCAAGCGCTTTATTTGGAGGGTGGTGAAATCGACGCGCAATGTGACTGAAATGGCTATGCAGGCTGGAGAGGTTGAACCTTGGTATCGAGCTAAAGCGCGGATCAATCTGAAGCTTTAGGCTACGGTCTAAGATGAGCTCGCCGGTGCCTTGAGCGACAACTAGGCTGTACTGTTTGCAGTAAATAAGCTAACAAGTGCGGCGGCTTGTTAAGGCTGAAAAATGAATGAATGAATTGTAAACGACGTGTGTTCATGTTAGTTTGTTACCGGGAATCAACACTGCCGTAGGAAGCGGAGCCTTGTCCATCCAGACGACCATAGAAGGCTTTCTATCCGCCAAAGCGTCCTCTGCCATCGTTCTTCAAGGCAGATGGGGAGTTGGCAAGACCTACTTCTGGCGCCACCGAATCTTGAAAGATTCTGCAGCGGAGCCGTGGAGGCAGCGTTACTCCTACGTCTCTCTCTTTGGTATCAATTCGCTGTCAGAGCTTAAAACGTCACTAAGTGTAGCCACAGCCGAATTCGATATTGATGCGCAGTCACAGTGGAGACTCAAGCGATCCTTGACTCGCCTCTGGTGGAGAGGGCAGCGTTGGCTGGGAGACCTGATTCAGTTTGTTCCAAAATTTGGCGGTAAGGCCGGGAAGCTCTACGAGCGAGCAAGCTTTTATGCCGTTCGCGACCGAGTCATTTGCTTGGATGATGTTGAGCGACGCGGTTCTGCTCTCGGTCTTCGTGACGTGTTGGGACTTGTGTCCTATTTGGTCGAAGACCGCAACTGTCGGGTGGTTGTCATTTTGAATAATGGCCGGCTTTCAGATGCCGATCAGTCCATTTGGAATGACAATAAGGAAAAGGTGTTTCATGGCGAGTTGAACTACACGCCAACATTGCGAGATACAGTCGCTCTTGGTCTGTCGGAGGATGTCCAAGAGCTATGGTATGAGAGTGCTTTCTCACACCTCGAAAGCTTGGGTGTCTCAAACATTAGACTGATTCAACGGACTTCAAGGGCGATTCGATTGGTGGTTGAATCTGCTGGGAAGAACATGCTTCAACCAGGCACCGTTGATCATATTTCTAAGGTGCTGTCTCTTCTCGCCTACTCGGCTTTTGGATCTGGCGACGGCGCGCCCCCATTTGACATGGTGCTACGAGTGACTGGGCAGAGTCGCATCGTCTCCGCACTCGCACGAGGCTCTAAGGACGCTTCGGAGCAGGAAAAGGCTTCCGAGGAGGCTATTCGTAAGTATGGCCTGTATCTCTACACGTCGCTTGACCACGAACTAATCCATACAATTCGAGAAGGATTTCCCGATATCGATAAGCTACGTGCCGCGGTTCTTGAATTCCAGGCCAACGCTGAAAGCCGTCGCTTGAAGGATGACTGGCACGATGCCTGGAGAACCTACCACGACACGTTGCAGGACAACGCTGGCGAGATTGTGGTTGCCATGCGTCAAGCTTGGCCTCCTGTTTCACATATGGAGGCGGCGCATAGTCTTCAGTCACTTGCTCGTTTGCTGCGGTCCTTGGGTGAGTCAGAGCTTGCAAGCTCCTATATCAGGGCCTGGGTGGAGCAGCGTAGATCTAACGGCGCCAAGGAGTTTGATGAGAGAGTGATTCAGTCGTATTCGCTTGTAGATGATGATGAGATTCTGGCAACGATCGCTACTGCCAGAGACGGTTTGGAGGAGATTATCTCGCTTGAAGATGCCTTCAACATGTGGATGGAAGATGATCATCGGATACCGGAGAATCTGGTGTCAGTCTTTGCTGCATCCACTCCTGGTGAGCTGGAGAAGGTGTTGCTCGCCGTGCGTAGTGAACGTTTGGTTTCCGGTCTTCGCAAGCTCCCAGCTTTGCGCAGTAGGCCGAATGATCCAGAGTGGGCAAGGGCATTCGGTAACTTTCAAAATACTCTTAAGAAAATTTCTGACAATTCAGATCTCGCCGAGCGGCGTATATCCACTTGGGTTGGTGATGGTTTTTTCCTTAGCTGAACCGTATGCGCAGCATATAAGGCCGAAAGTGCGCGGAGAGTTGCCGCGCTCGCGGATTACACGAGGTTTCGCACGTGATGGCGTTGCCAAGGGGATACCTTGATTACCGGTCTGTCGATTCATCGATACAAGAGCTTCCACCCTACGGTTGCTCTCCCCATTAGCTTTGAACCTGGAACGCCCCCCAAGCCAGTGTTCCTCTATGGAACCAACGGCGCGGGAAAGAGTGCCATCGGAGAGGTCATTCAAGGCCTGAGCGGCGGCGATGAGAATTTCTCTCACTGCCAGATGCACACCTCCAACAACGCTCCCTATCGTGTGCTTGTCTACAACCAACGGTTCGTGGACAAGGTGATCCGCACGGCAGGAGGAGTTCCTGGAATCTTCACCATTGGGGCCTTGGACGCTCAGGCCCAAGCTGAGATCGAAGGCAAGAAGGGAGCGGCTGAGGCGCTTGAGGCTCAGCTAGAAGTGGTCAAGAAAAAGATTTACCACTCGATCGAAGCAGGGAAGAAAGTCCAGGAGGTGGCGATAGCAGGAGCTTGGAAGGCGCATTCCGATTACAACAAGCCGCCTTTCCGTGATCTTTTGAAGGGGTCTCACGGCGACCGCAAGAAGTTCTTCGACGACCTGGAGACCTATGCTGTCGCCGACGATGCCGAGCTGGACGGGTTGGATCGGCTAGAAGAGCGCCTTGCTGACGCGACCAGCTCGGAGACTGCTCAAGCAAAAGTCTCGGTTGACCTCTCTGGGCTCAATGCTATCGAAGCCGATCCGATCTGGGCCGAGAGGATCGTGGTCTCTTCTGCTAGCCGGCTGGCCCCTTTGATTGAGAAGTGGGGGAATAGCGACTGGGTAGGGAAGGGGCGCGACATCCCACACGGAGACGACTGCCCCTTCTGCCAGCAGAAGCTGCCGGAGAAGTTCACCGAGGACTTGGCCAAGCTTCTTGACGGAGACAGGCAAGCCCGTGTCGACCAGGTAAAGTTGCTCGCTGATCGCTATGAAACGACTGTCGGGCAGATAGAAGTGTCTGTAGCGCAGGTCTTTAGTCACACCTTTGCGCAGAAAGATGCGGTTCTGTCTCAGGCTTGGGAACTTTTGCTGGCACGGCTCAAGGCGAACAGTTCGGTCATGAGATCCAAGGTCGACAAGCCCGCAGAGCCTTATGAAGTCGCGGCAAGTGATGTCGAGCCAATGAAGGATGCCATCGGCGCCATCAACCAGCGAGTCACAGATTTCAATGCCAGAATCGCTGATCGGGCGACTGAACAAGGGCGTGTCCGAACGATGCTTTGGCAGGTGATGCGGCGGGAACGGGCTCCCGTATACGATGCGTATAAAGCGAGCAAGGCCCCGTTGGTGGAGGCGCTTACAACGGACCGTGCCGAGAAGGCTACCATTGAGAAGAGCCTGCAAGACATTTCCGTTCGTCTTAAGGAACTGGGGCAGCTCCAAACAGGTGTGGGAGCGGCCGTCGATAAGATCAACGCACGTTTGGTAGGCATGGGTGTCACCTCGTATTGCATTGCGAGGAAAGGAGAGGGCCATCTCTATTGCTTAAGCCGTCCCGGGCAGACAGAGGGCGACATGGCTTCGCTCAGTGAGGGCGAGAAGACACTCATCTCGTTCCTCTATTTCCTCGAGCGCCTGACGGGTTCAGACGAGGCAGACGCTGGTCCTGTCGACCTGGGCAGAACCATTGCTGTCATCGATGACCCGATTTCTAGCCTGTCGCACAACTTCGTGTTCGACATTGCCTCCATCATCCAGGAAGAACTCATCAAGCCGCCCGAGGGCGTGCCGCGATTGCGTCAGGTGATCGTGCTGACCCACAACCTCTTCTTCTTGCATGAGATGCTCCGGCAGACAGTAGGGCCGGAGTTGGCGAACCAGGCCAAGCGATGCCAGCTGCTCCGGGTGGTAAAGTCGGACTTTACAAAGGTTGTTCCGATGAAGGCATCGGAAATGATGAATGACTATCAGGCGTTGTGGCAGGTGCTTAGGGATGCGCGCGACTCCAATACGCCCGCCATCATGGTTCCCAACGCCATGCGATGCATTCTTGAGCACTTTTTCTGGTTTACTCACCAAGAAGGGAAGTTCAAAGAAGCCCTGAAGAAGGTGGCCGCCACTGATGCTTCCTTTACGCCGTTGGCGCGCTTCTTGGACAGGGGCTCTCACAAGGACGGTATCAACATCACAGTGGTCGACTTCCATCACTTTGACTTGAACTACTATTTTGGGAAGTTTAAGGCGGTGTTTGACGCAGCGGGATTTCCGGAGCATTACGCCGCTAATATGGGAATTGACCAAGCGCAAGACGCCGCTCCAGCTCCTTGATAGCTATGATAGGAGCTTGTCTAGCAGCGCGGCTCCGAGAGAGGATGGTGTCGCGCAAGTGCTCGGGGGACGCGTTCATACGCGGGGTTTACCAGTGTGAAGTATCGAGCCATCCAGCGCGCTACCCGCAAGGTCCTCAACGCTGAGGCCTTCCTGGTCTGCCCACGGGCTTCCAAAACGGCAATGTAGACGCGCGTCAAACGGCTTAATCCGAGCTTCCATAGGGTGCCGGTGGACGCGGAAAATAAGGGGTAGTGAGCAGTGACAAGCGCGGAAGAGTTGGAGCTGCGTATCCAGCAGATCGATGGGTGGATTCGGGCATTGACCAGCGAAGTTCACTTCCTGGACGAACGCGTTCATCTGGTCAAGCCGCTGGTCCAGGACAAGGAAGTGCAGGCAGCGATGCAGGCCAAATTGGACAGAACGTTAGGGGCGGAGTTATGGAACCACTTGGTCCCCTTGCTTGGACAGGACTACATCCGCGAATTGGCGAGACTATTCCTGGACGAGGGCAAGAAGACCGGAAGTCTTACCAACATCTGGCGCAAGTTGAACGTGTCAGGTGTTCGTGAGCGATATCGAGTTAGCTACGGCCAGATGGATGACTACCATTACGACAGGCCGATGGATGGATTCAGCCAGGAAGCCAAAGAGGAATGGCGGCGGCAAGATCGTGAAAAAAACTTAGCTCACTTCGATAATGAATGGTCGAGGCTCACCATGACGATGGAAGAGCTGTTCAATGATTCAGTTGGCAACAGCATTCGAACGTTTCGGGATAAGCGTCATGCCCACTGGGAAATGCAGCCATTGGGACACGATCCAGCGCCTTTCGACATCAGCACGCTGGGCCTAACCTACGACGCTGTCTTCGCTTTCGGTCAGGAGTGCGAGCAAATCCTGGCGGACCTCGGCAAGCTGCTTACTCACACCCACTGGGAGCCTTCACAGTTCAGCGAAATGAGTGCGGAGCAGGGCAAAGCATTGTGGATGACCTTGGCTAACCAGGGCGGAGCGGTGTGCAAAGCTGCCATCTAAGCGAGCACTTGTTCTCCGGCACAGTCGAAGGCTGCTAGATTCAACCCCGGGTCGTCGTCAAGTGTGCTCTGTAGCTCAACGCGGCCGCTCTTATCCTCTTCCACAACCATCCGAGCGGGAATCTAGAGTCCAGCCACGCCGACCGCCAAGTCACTGAGCGCCTACAGCAAGCACTGGCCATCCTGGACATCCGGATCATTGACCACCTGGTGATCGGCGGCCAGAAAAGTGTGAGCCCAGCGGCAAGGGGATGAGCATAGCCCCCTCTATCTACTGATTGGCCTGAGTCCAGGCGCTGGCGGTAAGCTGTCTAACCTCCCGACACTCGGATGTTGGCCATGGATATACCTAGTCAAGGAAGGCGCATCGCCAAAGCCCTTTCAGCAGGCACGCTGTTGTTGGGAGTGGCCGCGTGCGCGCAATCGTCAAACGCCCACCAGGAGAAAGCCATGAAGGAACCGACCTCGGCTGACGTTCGGCGCGAGCAGGACCGCGTCGCGGCACTTGTCGATGCAGCCGCCCCTGAGCGTTCGGCGCCAATGATGACCTGGGACGGCTATCCCGCCTTGCAACCAGGGGCTGAGCACACCCCGGACCAGCTTCTGAAGCAGATCAGAGCACTTGCCAAGGCTCTCCATGTCCAAGCAGACTCCGCCCCCGCCAACGTGGAGCGCGTGTTGGGCATCGCGCTTCCTCCCGACGCCAAGCATGAGCGCAGGGGGGTGACCGGCGAGGTGGGACAGGGCACTTACGAATGGGCTGTGTGGAAGGGCGCGCCCAAGCTCCCCGGGCACCGGGTGGAACTTACCCTTACCCCGAACGCCTGCCTTGCCTACGACGCATTGAAAAAGCAAATGGAAGCCGACGGCTTCCGGGTGTATGTGCCAACCTTTGGCGACGACCAGCGAATTACGTTCGACAAGATCGTCGGCCCCTCGCTCGGGCTCTACATTGCCGTGACTCCTGACCATCGGGACGCGCCGACCTGCGTGACGATCATCAGCTTTGAGATGGAGCGCAGCGATGCTTGACCCTCGCATCGAGCGCATGCTCCAAGAGACCGAGCAGCAATCGTCTCTGTCCCCAGGTGCAGCCAAGGACCTCCGCGAGGCGGTGGAGTCCTCTCCTTACCTGGTTGAGGTGATGACCAAAGCCATCGACAACGGCGACCTTGAGCACATCAAGTTCGCTCGCACGCCCAACGAAGGTGGGCACTACAGCCATGGCGAAAAAACGATCAGCGTAAACACCGACGTGTTGCAGCGACCGACTAGGTCAGAGCGGATAGACCAGCTCACCGGAGTCCTGGGGCACGAAACGGGGCATGCCTTGATGGCCCGCTCTAACGACCTCAGCACCTATAAGCTTTCCTACCGAATCGATGAGGCACTCAAAGAGGGTGCGCGCTACGGAGATGCGACGGTGGACATCACTCCGTTGGCAAAGGAATACATCAACGCTTCCCGGCAGAACGAAGCGCTCGCCGAAATGGTATCGATGAATTCGGTGGCCAGTCGGGTCAAGCACCAAGACAGCAACGTCAGCGAAGCGGAACTGCTTTATCGCCTCGACCCGACTACGCCCTGCGTCACAAATGGGCGGATGGCGCCAGGCATCCTGATGGATGTCCAGGGCATCCAGCACACCGACAACCGCATCGACAGCCCGGCGGTAAAAGCCGTGGCGATTTGTCAGTTCGATCAGTCCGGCAAAGGCCTGGGCGCATTAGGACAGTCCGACTACAACGCCTTTTACTTGTCCTATGTCGTGTCCGCTGGGGCTGCCGTATCCCGTGACCTAGACCGGGCCTCCAGCCAGGCGATTCCGAGCCTTGGCCTCAACCTAAAAGAGCTCGGCAGTTCGGTGGAAGAGATCCAGGCGGCAGGCATTGGGCTGGGAGGGCAGGGGAAAGCCTTTGGGTTCACGGATATCTCTGATGGGCAGCTACGTCCCAGTGAGGTTCGGCAGATAGGAAAAGGCGGCGCCGGCCAGCCGGACACGGCGCCCCAGTCCGTCGCCCGCGACCAGGCCGTGCTGGCCGACAACCCGGCACACGCCGACCATCAGACCTATGCCCGCATCCACGACTGGGTCAAAGGCACGGGCAACTGGAACGACGAGGAGAGCCGCAACGTGTCGGCGTCGCTCTACAAGCAGCAAGCCGAAGACTTGCTGTTGCAACGGGTGGACCGGGTGTCTGGAGGCGTGGGAGATAATGGCGCGCAAAACGTCTTTGCGGTCTATGCGCCCTTCGGGGACAAAGGACCGTTCTTCCATGCGCATGTCGACGGGCGCGAGGCCTCTCAGCAGCCGGCGCAACAGAACCTTCAGCAGGCCGAAACCATTCAGCAGAACCAGGCCCGCCAGCAGGCGCTCGAACAGACTCAGCAGCAAAGCGTCCAACAGGAGCAAGGGCCGCGCATGACGATGGGTGGTCCGTGACAGAGCGAACCGTATTTCAGTTTATGGACCAGCACTAGAGGTCTTGCAAAAGAAGCTTCGCGTATACGTGGAGCAAGCGCAGAACCGCTTTTTGTCTCAGTTCGAAGATGTAACTGAAAAGCAGGGCGGGCGCGAAGCAGCAAAAGTCGCAGTTGATGCTTTTTTCGTTAACCGTCGAGCCAGCAGCAAGTCCAAGCCGGCCGCAGATTCTGCTTTGAGCTAGGCCTTCGAGAAGGACAGAGAGGAAAAGAGTTCCACTGGCCGGCACCGACTAGTGCCAGTCTTTTTCAAGTGTCAGCTGCTAAGAGTGAACATGACAGAGACTGGCTTAGCCATGTTGCGATTGGCGCGAGAGGCTAATGAGAATTTGGCAGGCTACAGGTGGCCCGTCGCCGTCCGCTTCACACCATATTGGGGCGACCTCTACTGGGAAGGGATCCAGGGGAAGCGGGTCTTGCTGTTGGGCGAGTCGCATTACCGGAGGGAGGGGCTAAGCGATTCGTTAGAAGTGACCCGTCCCTTCACTCAACATCATTTCCGTGAGATGGCCTTGCCGGTCCGGAACGGCCGCGACGGCCCCTTCTTCAGGGCGCTAGACATGGTGCTCACCGGGCAACAGGGCTTCCAGCTGCAGGAAGCCGCGGAAGCTTGGAGGCGTGTGGCATTCATGAATCTCTCCCAAGCGTTCGCAGGTTCCCAGGCAAATCACCGGCCAGGAAATCAGGCGCTGCGCGATGGCGGGGACGTATTGGTTCGAGACATTCTGCCGGTGCTTCGGCCGGATGTGGTGCTGGTGCTGGGTCGCACCGCTTGGCGGCTCTTCAGTCATGGTGAACCGCAAACGGGCTTAGAGCCCTTCATCGCCCAACAGGTGAATCGAGGAGAGAGCAAGCGACGTTACATCGAATTCCGAGAAGTCTGGTCATTGGACTACGAGGGAGGGTCAGCCCTGATGACGTGGGTTTACCATCCATCGTGGAACGTAGATGCCTGGCAGGATCGCGCGGGAGCGCTGCGTCACCTCATGGCGCTTGCGAAACAGAACTGAGACTATCGGGGCAGCGTGGGCGAAGGGAGGGATCCAATGAACGGGACAGCGGAGTTGACTAAAGTTGTTCGGAAGACGGCGAGCAGTGGCAAGTTGGACTATGTCCCCGTCGTCGTGCTCAACGAAACGTCCAAGACCAAGCTTCATGTCGTTGGTTGGTTGATTCCGCACAGTGACCATACCGGCTTCTCCATGAAGCTAGTGGGGTTCAAAAAGACGAAAGCTTCGCCTTGGGAGGAAGACCAATCCAGGACGATCAACCTCACCGAGGTATCGACTCTCAAACTTTTTAAATACCTGCAGACCCATCTGCCTTTGGCCCAGCAATCCGAGACCGGCGAGTTCATTCTCATCAAGGTGGCGAACGGAGCCGCAGATCTAACCGGGTATGATCCGCAGTCATTGGTCGGCGCGCTCACTAAGGTGCTCTCCCATTCGGACCTGGTCCAGCACTTGGCTAGCACGGAGCTCACTCATGAGCTGACTACCGCGCTACGGGGATCTATTCGTCTCAGCGAGATGCGCTCCGCAGTCGCCGAGCTGCGCTCCAGCTTGGGTCGCGGCGAATCAGCAGAGCAAGTCTACCAGTCGTGGTGCGAGAAGCACTGCTGGGCTTTTGGCAATGCCTACGTGGTTCGGGACGAGGTGCGGGCAATCACTACCGGGGACAACATCGACCTGATGTTGCCTAACGTCATTGCTGGCTATCGAGACATTGTCGAACTGAAGCGGCCCGACATGGAGGTGCTGCTCTATGACAAGGCCCACAAGAATCACTACTTTTCCGCCGAGGTATCAAAAGCCATCGGTCAGTGCCATCGATATCTCGACATGCTCCACGACTTCGCAGACAAGGGCTTGCTCGACCACAAGGAGGTAGTTGCTTACCACCCACGCGCCACCATCGTCATTGGGCGCTCCCATGATTGGAATGATGAGCAGCAGCGCGCACTCCACGGTCTCAATCGGCGCATGCATGGAATCACGGTCATGACCTACGACCACCTATTGGATCAAGGAGAGCGGTTGATAGAGATGATGGCGCCGGCAGCGGGTCCAGAAGCCGCGTCGGTCGACGTTGTTGAGCTCGACGACGACATTCCCTGGTAGGTCATGTCAATGTATAAATGGATTTCTCAACCCGCCACGAAGGAGTTATAGATGAGCGTTTCAGTTCACAAGGACGCCCCCCACCTGAAGGTGTGCGAGTGGAGCCCGGAGTTGGGCGCTACCCCATACATTGCGTTCGAGGAATATTTGACTATTCCAGGGCTTGAGGATGCTGATATACGCTTGGAGTTCGCTAACAAGCCTAGTCTTGAAGAGGTGGAAGACCTGCGGCGCAGGCTAAAAAAAGCTGGCATGGTCTTCGTGGTTCAGCGAACCCTACGTTGATACAACGTTCATTAATTTTGCGAACCATCGAAACAATCACGTAAACTAAAAGGGCCTCCCATTGGGAGGCCCTATCAAGCCGAAATTAAACGGTGCCCTTTTCGCTCATCATACTCATACTGTTTAATGCAAATAGGCTAGATTACCTCTGAGCGGGCCGCGCCTACGACACCAACCGCGTCCGCGAACTGATCGAGAGCCAGGGCGCCGTCCCGAACATCCCGCTCAAGCGCACACGCCTGTGGAAAAGCTGCTTTAGCAAGACCCTGTACAAAGGCCGCAACGCCATCGAGCGCATGTTTTGCCGGCTTAAGGACTCCCGCCGTCTCGCCACACGCTACGACCGGCTCGCCGCCAACTTCCTCGGCAGCATCCATCTCGCCGCCGCGATCATGTGGTGGTTGTGAGTCCCGGCCCTAGTCGGCTGCTTAGGCAGGCACAAGAAGCCGCGAAGAAGCGAGTATGAAATGGCGATGCACGCGACGCAGGGTGACCTGTCGCGCGGTGATGAGGAGCTTCTAAAATACCTTCGCCTGCCATGTGGCGGTCTTCTTCAAACCGGCCTTAATCTCGGGAATGCAATCAGGAGCTGGTTGCCGATTGCTGCCCGGCTGCGTCCTGGATCAGAGTTGTAAGATACTGCAACATGCCGTCGTGAGCCTGATTAACAGCGTCGGTCATCTTACTCGCCGCTTCAACGGTATCAACAATGGCGATGATACTTATGACGGCCACCGCGACATTTACTATGGATCCCAGAACCTTCACCCGAGTCGACCACCTCGCCAAGCGCGCGACCTCCGGATCCGCTTGCGTCAGTTGGTCGGCAGCGGCGACATTTCCGGTGTCGGCGAAATTGGACTGGAAAACCCTTCGGACAGTCACCCACGTTTTAAAATCCACGATTGTCATAACCGACGTAAAGAGGGACATAACTGTAACAGTCGTGTCCCATGCGCCGGGGAATGCAGCTTTAAGGGCTGCCGCTTGGCTAGCGATTGTAGAGGGGAGGTCGGCTGCTGGAGCTTGGGAGATGGCAACCATTGCCTTATTCCAAGCCTGATCGATTCCAGGATTGTTTGCGCGCGCCAATGCAACACCATAAACGACATTGCCGTAATTCTGTGGAGTTAATGCCTGATTTGAGCTCAGAAGGCTGTTAGTTATAGCCATCAAAGTCGCTTGGATCTGCTCGTTTGTCGCTCCAAGTGACAGCTTCTTGAAGTTGATCACGTTGTTCTGAACAGCCGTATTCCACTGATTTATCGCTTCAAGCCCCGGCTGGCCGATAGTGTTATTGTTGAAATTTCCGATATAGCTGATGACAGTACCTTCATAATCTTCTGCGGACTGCTGAAGCTCCTGAGCCACGAAGTACGCGGCGATCGCACCTGCATCGATGCAAAGGTTAACGCCGGGCGCCCAGCTGAATACCGCAGCAGCGATTTGAGCTGCTGAGGCGGCAAGAGAAAGAGATGAGGCTGCAAGCGCTTCATCCTCCCACTTGCTAATCTCGCTCTTCGCCTCGGTCGTTGTTGCCTCAACCGCGTTCGTAGCGGCGGCGACGCCAACGCTCGCGATCCCCTGTCCGTATTGGTACTCATTCGCCGCGTTAGTGTAAACATCCTCTAGAGTGGATGTTAGGGTGCTATCGGAAGCCGACAACTCCAAACTAATCATTATCTGAGTGGCCAAGGAAATCGTGTCCGCGACCTGTTCCGAGGCAGTGAGAGTTGGAAGGCTGCTCATTTTCGCACCTCTTTATTCGTGTGATTCGAATTTCGATATTACAACGGACCGGCGGCGTGTGCCATTCTGGAAACACTCGCGGGCGGTGCTGCAGGATGATGGAAGCGAAGCAAGTGATCGCCCCTCGCTTAGCGACTTCGAAATGACCGATACCGGCTGGCGCATGACGGCCAAGACGGCCGCCAACTACGCGCCGGACAGCGAGTCTGCCGAGAAGACTCGGCTGGGGTGGATCAAGCAATACACCGAAGCAAACGGCTGCAAGGGGTTCGAAGTAACTTCCCGCTGCTGGACCAAGGATCCGACCGGCAACTGCGTGCAGACCGGCTTTTCCGAATCCGTGGGCTCGCTGACCTACGTCGGCACCTGCCAGCGTTAGCAGCCGTCGCAGCCTTTGAGACGGGGCGAAGCGAAACTTTGCTGGCCTGCTCTCAACGCACCTGTTCCATGCCCTCGGAAGTCTCGCCACCCCATCATTACGAGTGCGGCACCTTGTTGGTGCTGGCCTAAACCCCAGACACCAACGATTTCCTGGCCGGACTCCGCGGGCGCCCCAATGCCTTGGATTGGCAGCGGATCGATGGGTGGCAGCAACCAGGCGCCGGCTACTTCGTGATTCTCCTGGCTGCATCGGGAGAGAACCTCTGCGAGTTCTTCGCCGACGATTTTGAGGACCTGTTGGGCCCGGTCATGGATCAGGCGGCCGAGAACTCGGACGACATCGCGCTGGTTCAGGCCGACGGCATAGGTCCCTCGCGCGAGCTTGAAGCCATCAATGCGCACTGGGTGGCCATCGGCGGCCTATCCAATCCGACATACGACCCCTCCGTGAAGCTGCACTGACGCATGCCCAGCGCAAAACGGGCCCGCCGCGCATCCATCGCTCTCGACTACGCCTACCCAGAGCATCTGCGCGACTGCGTGGAAGCACTTCCCAAGACCGCAGGGGTCTACACCTTTCACGGGAAGGAAGGCCTGTTACCGCTTTACATTGGCAAGAGCGTCAACGTGCGCACCCGGGTGATGGACCATTGTCGCACCCAGGAAGAAGCCTTACTGCTGCGACAAACGACTTCGGTTTCCTGTATCCCCATGGCAGGGGACACTGGGGCGCGCTTGTTGGAGGCACAGATGGTCAAACGTCAGATGCCGCTCTACAACAAGCTGCTCCGCAAGGTGCCGCGGCAGTTCTCCATCCGGCTCTATCGGGGCGAGGTGTCCATCGTCCACTCGGCAGAATACGATGTGGCCTCCTCTCCGATGCTCTACGGGCTTTATTCCAGCCCGCAGTCCGCTCAAAAAAGCTTGCGGCGCATCGCCGATGACCACCGGCTCTGCTACGCCCTGGTGGGGCTTGAGCGGCTACCCTCGGGTCGCCCGTGCTTTCGGGCCATGCTCAAGCGCTGCGCCGGCGCTTGCTCGGGAGGTGAGACCCTGGACGAGCACGAAGAGCGCCTACGGGCTGCACTCATTCGTCTAGAGCTTTCAACCTGGCCCTTTCATGGCCGGATTGCGTTGGAAGAGAAGGGCGAGAACTTGCGCCAGCTCCATGTGCTGGATGCCTGGCACTACCTTGGCACCGTCACGACACTGACAGCGGCCAGGAAGCTAAAAGGCGAGCCGTTGGGCTTCGACCGGGACAGCTACAGGATCATCAGGGCTGCGATAGAGTCGGGACTTCACGCCATCACCGTCCTTGGTCCGTAGAGCTCTTCCGCACTATCAAGCAGGGCTAGATCCGTTGGCAAGTCATGGAACCGATGCAGCCGAGGGGCGTCCAGCAGGAGCAAGGGTCTCGGATGACCATGGGCGAGCACTGGGTGGCTTGCAAAAAAGCTGACTTGATAGTGCAAGGTTAGTGGAGCAAGCCTGCCCGGTCCCTCATGTGATTGAGCAGCAACGTTTCCAGTTCTGCCTCGTCTAGTGCATGGGCACCCGTCTGGAAGACTAGGTCAGCCACTCGCTGCCGTCGTCTCATCTCTTCGCGCCTCGCTGTTTCCTGCGCCTTTGCTTCGCGGCGCTGGTTGGCCAAAAGCTCTTTCGCTTGCAGCTGTGCTAAGCGCTCGGTGGCCCGCTGAATTTGATCTCGGTAGTGATTCGTTGCGGTCATGCGTTTCTCCTGTCGCTTGGAAATGAGTCAATCAGGAAAACGGCTCGCGTCAAGCGTTGAGGTGGTCTCGAATTTCGGCCGCTTCGAAAATTGAAAAGCCTGAAAAACAAGGCTTAAAAGAAAGAAGCAAGAGCGCACTGATGCAATGTCTGCGACATAGCGCGCGCCAGGTGCTACGCCCCCGGACCCCCAAGCGCTCCGCGCTTGCGCAAATCAAAAGCCACGGCATAAAGAGAGCAACCTCATCCGGAGCTCTGCATGGCCATCTACCACTCTCGTGTCAAAGTTTTTAGTCGTTCCCGCGGGGACTCTGCCGTTGCCGCAGCGGCTTACCGGGCCGGTCTGCTACTCATCGACCACCTCACCGGACAGCGCCACGACTACCGCCGCCGCGGTGGTGTCGTGGAGACCATCTGCCTGGTCCCCCAGGACGCGCCCGACTGGGCGTTGATCCCTGGGGAGCTCTGGCCGAAAGCCGAGGCGGCGGAGAACCGCAAGAACTCGGTGGTGGCCCGCGAGTTCGAGGTCGCCTTGCCACACGAGCTCAACGACGAGCAGCGGTCCCAGCTCGCCACGGCCATCGGCCAAGCGCTGGTCGCCCGCTACGGGTTTGCTGTGCAAGCCAGCATCCACTCGCCAGGCTCCCGTGACGGTCTGAACCATCACGTCCACCTCCTCGCCACCACGCGGCGGTTGACCAGCGACGGCTTTGCCGAGAAGACGCGGGAGTTGGATGGCGGCGCGTCGGGGAAGATCGAGATCGAATGGGTTCGCCAAACCATGGCGTCGACCATCAACGAGCACTTGGCGGCTGCGGGCATCGATGCTCGGGTCGACCATCGCCGCCTGGAGGTCCAAGCCGAGGAAGCTCTGGCTCGCGGTGACTGGGCTGAAGCCATGGTGCTGTCCCGGCAGCCCACCAAGCACATGGGTAAGGCGGCGTCCGCCCTCGAACGCCGGGGCGTGCTCACAGAGCTGGGCGCCGAGAACGCGCGCATCGTTCGAGAAAACGAAGAGGCCTTCGAACGGTTGCTCGCGCAAGCCGAGCAAGAGGGTAGGGCTACTCCGAGCTCCGCTGGTCATAGCCATAACCAAGCGCAGCGCGACCGTCGACGCCGGGCTGGCTCCAAGAACCACCTCCGAGCTTCTGTGCCTGGATTGGAAATCCACGGGCTTCGAGGCATGCGCCTGTCCGAGGCACTTGGTCGGCCTGCAGAAGAGATGGAACCGCGACCAATGCGCTCCATCGGTGAGCTGGCCATGGAGGCGGCTCGGGACCTGGCAGAGATCCTTTCGGCTCGGCCCGACTTGGCGTTGACCGCTACGCAGTGTCTGGTGGGGCGGTGGACCGCGCATGCATCAGCCCTTGTCGACGGTGTCGATTTGCGCAGGTGGCTCAACGGGCTGGTCGATGGACTGGGCCGGCTGAAGCGGAGTGTGCTGAAGTTTGCGCAGAGGACCGACGCCTTAGGGCGTGCCGAGAGGCTCTTCCACCTAGCTGAGCAGGCATGGGAGCAGTTCAACGGCGACCATCCTCGCCCCGATGGCGAGTGGTCCTCTCAAGAATGGGAAACGCGACGAGGACGGCGGTTGGCCGTGCTGGAAAAACGCACAGCCGAACTGGCGACAGCCCGGGCAGCGGTCTCCGAGCAGCGGTGGAACGACGACGAGAACGAGATTGAGATCCGCGCGGCTCAAGTGGAACAGTGGAGCGAAGCGATGCTCGCAAGTCCAGAGCCTGAAATCGTCCATGGCTCTGTTGCATCTATCGACGCTACTCCAGCCATGCCCAAGCCTTCGCCAGTGCCAGCGCCGCAACCAACACGCCGCCGGCCACGCCCCTGATAGAGGCCATTTAATGCTCTTGAGGCGCTATGCGATGCACCATGTAGCGCCGGATGGATACTATGACTAAACCCCGGCCCATTGCAGCCGAAGCTGCGGCGACGTTCACCCCACCATTGACTGCATCCGGTTTCCAAGTGCCTTGGTGGCTTAGCGTCACCGCTGAGGGCATGCCCAGCCAAATCGCCGACTGTTTGCGTATGGATCGAAGCTTGATGAGCAGGATTGTGAGGTGGTTGAACAAGGAACGGTCCACGTCAGGGCGAGCCAAGCCGATTGAAGCGTGATCTCCGACTTCACTCAAGCTGGACGTATGCAGATTGCCTCAGCGGCTGCGCGCGAGTGAAACCGTTTCGCAAAGCGTGCCACGCAATGGAGCAACGCTGAACACGATGATCTCACTGTGTTACTGCACTTCAACTTCCAGGCGACTAGGACATTGCAATTTCCACCTCTGGCCCAAAGCGAACGTCTGGCTTAAGCGATAGCGTCCCCGCGATGCAACTGTCCGCTTACGATCCAAAGCGGACATCCATCAATGCTTCTCCACGACCTTTGCGGGCTGGTCAGCTCGCTGAATCCGGTTGCACGTCGGCTTGTTAGCCGGCCCCCGTCGTCCTAAGATCGAGCGGTACCAGGGGATGGCCCACCATACGGTGTGCTGTGGATAAGTCGTATAGTCGGACCCAGGGATCCGGCTATTAGATAGTTGGACGTGCGAGGGAAAGATGTTCGGAGAACCATCGATGGAAAACAACGCAATTGGGGTCTCGAACCTTGATCAGCCGATCTATCGGATCTTTTCGACATGTTGGTTCGAGCATCTAATCACCACCGGCAAGAACGGACTCGTACACCCTTCATCCTGGGACGATCCGTTCGAGAACTTCTTTCTAAAGAATGAGGCGGAACTACCAGACGGGACGGCCGTCAGTCTCTCTCAGCTGTCAAGGAGTTGGTACGGACAATGCTGGACGAGAAATGTCGACAGTGACGCCATGTGGCGGATCTACAGCCCAAACAAGGACGGAATTAGGGTAAGAACCACAATCCGCGACCTCTTCTTTGACTTTTACGATCCCAGCGATAAGTTCGCTAGTCTCAAGTTCTTGATTGGAACTGTTGACTACCAGTCAAGAACACAGATCGAACAATTTCTCGCAACCACTACTTTCAACGATCTAGCTTTCGGCGGACAGCCTCACAGGTTTGCTAAGACATTGCTCATCAAGAGACCAGAGTTCCAGCATGAGAACGAGGTGCGCCTCCTCTTTCACGACACAGAGGGGACTCATGCAAACGTGAGTGTTGCGGTGTTCGGCCTTGACTGGAGAAAGATTGTCTCAGAGGTTGCTCTAGATCCGCGGCTGACGGATATCGAGTACAACCAGCTTAAGCAGAGGCTAGTTTCGCTCGGCTGCACAGTTCCAATTGTTCAATCCGAGCTCTACAAATTCACTCCCGCAAAGATCCGCTTTCAATAGGCGTACGTTTAATAATTCGTTCAAGCCGATTCCCGCTTAGCGGTCTCGGGCTTAACCGGACCGCATTGGGCGGGCCGGCTTGACTCAGGCGTTGGTCAATGTCTGCTTCTGGCCGAAACAGGGCCCGGGCGGCTGAACTCGCCTAGTGAACAGGGAGCGTCCCATTGGCATCGAAACAGCTTGACGGTGAGGTGATCCACGTTGGAACGAACCCTTGCCCTCTAGTGGCTCTTCGCCGCGCTCGCTTACAACTGCCGCTTCGATAAAGGGCCGATAGCCGTTGCGAAGCAGCGTTGCGCCACCGCCGTTGGCACGTGGGCGCCAATTTCCAACGTTAGAGCCTGCAGTCACCCGTCCGCAGAATTCAACACATCGAGTGGCAGTTGGGCCGCGAACTCCTTGTCAAGAAGAACAAGCGTTCGGATACCGAGCAGGCTGTATATGGCCATGGCCTTTTTCGCTAGCTTCTTGTCAGCCGTAACAAATGTACCGCAGTAGGCTGCATAGATGATGTGCGAAACGTCATGAAGCCGGGCGCGAGATTTGTCTCTGCCTTCACGGTGATAGCCTATTTTCTCCAAAAAA
The DNA here is from genome assembly GCF_056725225.1 of Xanthomonas sp. NCPPB 2933. NCBI lineage: Bacteria > Pseudomonadati > Pseudomonadota > Gammaproteobacteria > Lysobacterales > Lysobacteraceae > Xanthomonas > Xanthomonas sp. NCPPB 2933. The sequence goes on along the minus strand of NZ_CM161518.1, from coordinate 3,340,776 downwards.
TTTGCGGCCAAGTTAATATACTCCTGAAGCACCTTGAATCGATCCTTCAGATCATCGAACTGCCATGAAAGTGCGCGTACCTGCTCGTTCCTGCCGATAAGTCCCCGGACGAAAAGGGTGCGCACGATGAGCTCGCGATAGATAATGTGGCCGAGTATCTCAGTATGGGGAACGTTGTTCATCTCTCTGGGATCCCCGGCAGGACTTTCGTGCGCATCGGCTATGACGGAAGCATCTATCTCTTCGGCAACGTCATTCTTATCGTACTGGGCGACTACGCGTGCATAGCAGTCGTGTGGCGACTCGTCATACAGAACGACTCGATCGAGGGTGATGGGGCGAAGTCCGTTTCTGCCAGCAATCTTGGCGAGAAAGTCGATCTCAGCCTTGATGATGGCAGGCGGCGCCGCATCCCTTATTGCTGAGGCAGCAACGTCTTCCAAGTGTGCAGGGCTAAAAACTACCAGCTGACTTTTAGCGGCATGATTGAAGGCTCTCGTCAACGCTGGCTGTTGTCCCTGTCTTAGGTAGCTGATGACGTTGAAGTCCAAGTACAAATTTTCCATGCGAATCATCCAATGATGGGCAGTAATACTAGCCTGAAGATAGAACTTTTATTACGTTCAATCCGGTACTGCTCCCTATCGTGACATGGCCCGTTCCAAATGTCCGCTCCTGGCCGTAAGCGGACGCGCTCTTACCCCGCGTTGTGCACGAGCCTACGAATCGAAGCTTTTTTGCTCGGCTGTCGATTCCAAAACAAAGGGGAGTGTCCGCGCCACCGGCGCTAATCCGTCTGGCATGTTCATCGAGGCCTGATGGATACCAAAAGCCCCGCAGATGCGGGGCTTTCTTCCTTGGGCCCTAGCGGCAGGCGCGAGGGCGAGGGCGCAAGTCTGCGCGTTCAATCCCAATAGGCTCCTTGGGGCGGGGGACATTGTCCTTGTCCTTCTTCTTGCGCGCCTCTCGCCACTCCTCAATGGAGGTAGGCATGGTCGGCACGACGCTGCGATCCACGGCCGCTCGTTTGACGAGGATGGGTTTAGAGGGTGCCATAGCTGACGCCTGGGTTTGACTGGTCGGTCCTGGCCCGCCGAGCCTCAACAGCTCGGCAGCTAGGTCGAGCGCGTATTGGATGTCCTCGACTTGGTTAGGGGGACGGCGTGTGGTGTGTTGCCGGAGGAGGTGGCCGAGCAAGCGACTGGCGACTTGGATTTGCGTTTGGTGGTGCATGGGTGCTCCTGTGTTGGGTAAGCCCTCATCCAACCAAGAAACGGTGCTTACGCAAGAGCTCGCTTGTGGCTGCATTTCACAAATTTGAATACACGAAGAAATTCGATGGCAGTTATGCCATTTGATGAATAGGAAAGATTTCAACTGGGTCGGCGTCCCCGATTTGTCGTTTGTAGAAGCACATGGTCCGCTGAGGCAACGGGAGCAATCACGCCGTATCGGCGGGCTCTGGCTTGTGCGCGATGCTGACCGACCAGCCGCCGGTCTCCTCCCGTTGCGTGGTCAGCAGGTCGTAGGTTTTCACCATGTTGAGCAGACCGGAGTGGCCGTAGAGGTTGGGTGAGAAAGACGGGTCAGTGCGTTTGAGGTATTGGCCCAGTGCTCCCAATCCAACCTTGCCTTCAGAAGTGTCTCCAGTCAGTAGGGTGACGGCTTCAACCAAGAACCGAGGGCGGCGCTTGGGTAGCGGCTTGGCTTCAGCGCGGGGCGCTTCTTCTTTCGCCGCCTCCGATTTCAGGACAGGAAGTTCATTGCCCTGGACTTCGGGTGCTGCCGCTTCCTTGGCCTTCCGGTCCCATTCGAAGAACTGGTCGCAGGCGTTGCGCAAAGCATCCGGGGTCTTGGGCTCGCCCACGATGAAGACCGTCGCTCCACGCTCCCGGAGCTTGCGGCAAAGGTAAGAAAAGTCCGAGTCGCTGGTGACTAGGCAGAAGGTGTCGGCTCGGTGATCGAACAACGCCTCCAAGGCGTCGAGCGCCAAAGCGATGTCGGCCGTGTTCTTGCCGGAGGCGTATTGATATTGAAGGCACGGGGTGAACGCCTGGCGGACCAGGACTTCCTGCCACTTGCTGGCGAGGGTGTTGTGGTTGCCATACCCACGGCGCAGCACGACCCGGCCGAACTGGGCCACCATGAGCAACGCGTGCTCCACGATGTCGGTCGGGACGTTGTCGCAATCGACCAACACGGCGACACGTGCTTCAAGCGGGCTGTTTGAGTTGCTCATGTCTGTGAGGTCCCAGTTTATGCAGACAGACAATGGCGTCAGCAACTTGCCGATGGCAAGCGGGCGCTAGCAATCGAGCCAAGCCCGGCGCTATGATCGAGGAAACATTGACAGGAAACCTGCCGAGCACGCTTTCTGCAACGGATTGAATGGGTTAAGTCGGACGTGATCCGATCCCACTCTCTCCGCCAAATCAAGGTGCGTTGTTGCTTGACCACAGCGTTAAGATTTTCTCGAGATCCCGAAGATCCGAGAAGAACGCAAGTCGGGACATCTTCGACTTCTTGGCAAGACTGACGCAGGCCACTGTTGCCTAATTTGCTGCCACCTTCGCGCCGAATCTAGGCGGGTGGTTCGGCTATAAACGCGTCCGGCAGCAAGGTGGCTGAGTTCAGCCTCTATCCAAAGCGCTCAATGCGCTGTTGGCGACTTTATAGAGCCACATCCGTCTTACGATGCCCAAAATTTATCTGGTCAAGAGCGCAGTTCATCCATTAACCGGTTGGCGTTCTTGAAGCAGGCGTGCGCATGGCGGCCAATCCGATCTGTTCGACTCAGCCCCGTCAAAGAACCCATCTCCGACGCTTACCTCAAGCCGCTGGTGTGGTGTCGGGCAGCACGATCCCTCGGCTGGAAAGCAGGCTGACCGAATTGCGGAACACGTAGAGAATCAGGTCATCGTCGATCGAGCTGCTGTCGGGAATCACGACGACGCAATCGATTTGTTTGTGCTCGGGCGGAATCGTGTCCGCGAACTGCACGGAGAAGTCGTTGGATCCCATAGCGAAGGTGCCGGATGGGTCCGGGTAGCGCGAGCGTGCGACGATGACGAAGTAGGGCGTGCATGTGGCGGAATTCATCGGGCGCGCGGGCGTGCTGACAGGCGTGTTGTTGATGGAGTACGTCGCGGCCGAGGCGCTGATGTTTGCGATATAGACTTTGCCCGTCATTGCATCCTCCGATAGCGCATGGGTGTCACTCCGGTGGTCTGGCATCGTGACTGCCCGCAAGCCGGTGGCGGCCCGGCGTGTCGGCAGGGTCGCCGCCGGTCCACATTACGTCTGCTGCTGGAACGTGGCGGTCAGCATTCCGCCACCTGGCGCGTGCACCAGCTCTACTACGATTCCGGGCGGATAATTCGGGTCCGAGATGCTGTAGGTGTTGCCGACCACCAGATCCCGGTTGGGATACGGCGCGATATGCGAGACGAGGTACTGGGTCGGGTTGCCGGCCTGGACCACGATGTTGTTGCCGTTTGCGATGACGCGGAAGCCGGGGATTTGCTTCACGGTGGTAGGCATGATGCGGTTCCTTCAATGATGCGAGGCGGAACGGGCGGCCTCGCTGCGCCCTCGGCGTCGGAGCGGTCGTTGGCGTTCAAGGGGAGGGCTTCCACCCGCCCGGCGGAACCTGGATCTCCAGCTCGGGCGCAAGCACGATCGGTACTTGAGTGCCTTCCACATTGGCGAACAGCGTGACGTCCAGACGCAGCAGTGCGACGTCGGTGGATGGCTGCATGATCGCGAACCAGCGCGCGCAGTCGTTGGCCAATTGTCCGGCCAGCACAGGCAGCGTCACGGCATCATCCGAGACGGCTTGCGCGTCATCGCTGGTGAGTCGCACGTCGGTGGCCAGCAAAATCGGCATGTCGCTCCACAGGCCGGTGCCACCTTGTGCCGGCGCGGCAATCTGGTAGCTATACGTGGCAGCGATCTTGAGCAGGCGTTCCTTGGCCGCTGCGCTGGTGGCCTCGGCGAGCGGCGCCAGCGCGTTTTCGATTGCGTCGGCCAGTGCGTCGCCGGAGCCGAACGTGCAGCGCGGTACGGTGATGATCGGCACCACTGGCGAGGCGAACGAGACCTCCGGCGTCCGGTAGATCAGGGCGGGATTGGTCCTCACGCCGTTGGCGCTGGCGAGATTGGCGTTGCGGACGATCCACCAGGTCGAATAGCCGGTCTGGCGCGTGGCGATGTCCAGGTTCTCCCAGACGACGTCGAGGGTGCCGGTGGCTGCTTCCGGCAACGCCGCGTAGGCGTAGGTCGCCATGAACCAGCACGCCGTGTCGTCGGGTGCAGCCGCGCCAGCGGGTGACACCTCGCCGTGCATCTGGCCATTAATGGCTGGCCAGACGATGCTTGCGGCATCGCATTGGCCGTTCGCATACGCACCCTGGGCGAACAGCTGCACGGTTTTCTGTTCGTCGAACGCATGCGAAAGATTCAAGACGTAGCCCGTGCTCGACTGCGCTACCGGCGCGTTGGCGAGCAGCACCCGGGCGGCATCGCCGGGCGGGCCGCGCCATGCCGCCCACGCAGCGGTGACATGGCCGATCTGATCGAGCAGTGCGCCGATCACCTGCTGTGGTGTCGGCATGCCCACATGTGCGTCGAACGCACTCTGCTGCAGCGCGAGCACGGCGGGCCGCAACACCGGCCAGGCGGCCATGAACGCGGCCAACGCCTCGAACACGGCTTCGATGGTGCCGAGGTCGGAGAGCTGCCGGCCGCGCAGCGTGCCGCTCACTGGCCGGTTATAGGTCAGCGTCAGCCACAGTTCGTCCTGCGCTTCCTGCTCGGCCAGCACGAGCCGGGTCGAGTAATCCCATTGCAACGCGGTGGTGGCCGAGGCGGTGAAACGGACGGGCCTTGTCTGTTCGGCGCGCTGCGTCTGCAGCACCGGCGAGGCGGGAAACGCGCGCACCGGCACCGGTGCGTCGATCGCACCAAGCGGCATGGACAGCGGATCGTTGGGAAGTTCGAGCACGAAGCGCAGCCATTGCGACGGCGTATAGCCGAATGCCGCTTGCGTGTCGTCGATCAGATGCTCGACGAAACGTGCGCCGTAGGTCAGGTCCAGATGCAGGTTGGCATCGTTGCCCGCGTGTGCGGCCGTCACCAGGAAATTGAGCAGGCCAGGCGTGGACGCGGTCGTTGTGGCAATCGGCAGCTTTGCGCTGCTGATGCTGCAGGAGGAGGGTAGGGTTTCGGTCGGGCCACTTGCCGTAGCGCTGGCAGTGAGGCCACCGAAGAAACGCGGTGGCAGCGTGCCCGCTTCTGCGGTGTTGGCCACGAAGACGTCGGCCGGCACTTGTACGATCGAGGAGACTGCGTAGGCGGTCGAGAGTGCGGCCAGCACGCTTTGTTCGAATTGATCCTGCGCGGCGGCAAGATCGCCGCCGGAAAGCGATGGGAACACCGGGCCGACACCGCGCGCGAGCGCTTTTGCCAGGGTGGCTTTCTGCCCCATCAGCGTCTGGTAGGCGGCACCGTCGAGCGCGGCGAGCGCGGCGCAGTTTGCCGGCGCGAGCAGTTCGTCGAATGCGGATAAAAAACTCTGCGCCCAGGCATCGACATCCACGCCACTGAAGGTCTGCGTGGTGTAGGTCGGCACGAGCGTATCGGGATTGTAGACAGGCACCTGGGCGGGACCGGACATCAGCTTGGTGTTGAGCGGCAGCAGGGTGAAGTAGCTGGCCGCGTCCTGGCGGAACTGCACATGGATGCCGTGAGTCTTGCTCCAGCGCATGCCCCATAGCGAGGCCCCGCCGTCGCCGGTTGCCGGGCTGTCGGCTGTTGTGCGCACGGCGAGCCGGGTGGTGCCGTCGGCGCCGTCGAAACCCGCGAAGCTGGCCTCGAACTGGCTGGCAAACCAGGCCAGGCCGACATCTTCCACCGGCGCCGCGCCGCTGGCAGCAGCGCGCTGGCGTGCGCGGGCAGTGCCCTGCGACGGCGGGTCGAGATCGGCGGCCAGCGGCATCGCCACCGACACCGCGCGCGGCATGCCAGTGCGCGCTACCTCGTCGACCAACTCGGGCGGTCGGGCGAAGGTGAGCGTGACCGTTACCGCAAACAAATCATCGCCGCGATTTGCCAGATCGGTCTTGTCGAAGGGGAGCTGCAGCAGCAGGCTTTTGGGCGTTGCCGTGCCGCCGCCGAGCGCGTTGCTCAACTGCTGCACGATGTCGTTTGCGAACGCAGTCAGCGCCTGCTTGATGGCGCTACCGTCGCCGAGTTCGCCGCCGTTGGAGGGCAACACCGATTGGGTGAGCGTCACGCAGGTATGCGGATCTGCCAATTGCGCGGCTACCGTGGCATAGCGACCGAGTGCTGCGCGAATCTGCTGCTGGGCGCGGTCGTCGTCGGTTGCGGTCGCACCAGTTGCCAGGCCATGTACGCGCACGTGGGCCAGCGCCGGATCGGTGCGGATCACCAGGCTGGGGTCGAACTGCATCGACAAGCCCAGCTGGCTAGGCTTGTCCAGCTGGCCGGGTTCGAAGCGATAGGCGCAGCGCACGCCAGGCCATTCCATTGGCGCGAGCAGCGCATCGTTGTAAAGCACCGGGAAGTCGGTGGTAAAGGTGTCGGTCGCGCCGTCGAGCGCGTTGCCGAACACGTCGTTCACGCGCAGCGTCAGATTCGGCTTGCCGCCGATCGCCGCGTAGGGCAACGGCGTGCTGCTGACCAGTCCATTCTGGGTGACGAAGCGATAGGCAGGCACCACTTGCCGATAGCTCTGCTGGGCCGCGTCGAAGCTGTCCGGGCGCGCAGCGTTGGCCGCGTCCTCCCCGGCGCTGTCGGACGACGGGCTCAGCGCCAGACTCCACAGCGAGGTGCCGAACGGAACCGCGCTGTCGGCCGCTGCGCCGTCGATGCGGAACTGCAGCAGGTGATAGAGGGCGGCGATCCAGTCGGCGTCGTACAGCGTGCCGGCTTCGCGCGCGAGCATCGTGTTGGCAAGCGACCAGTCGGCCACAAAGCCAAGACAGCCGGGCGGATAAGACGGCTGGTAGTGCAGCAGCGGCGTGCCTGCGGCGTCGGCGACGCCGAGATACAGCGTGCCGTCCACGCTGCCCTGTGGCGCGAGCGCGAACGCGTTGTGCCAGGGCTGGAACGTGGTCGAGGCGGGGAAGCTCACCAGCAGCGTAAGGGTGGCGGTGTCGCCGTTGGCAATGCCGTCGGTGGGCGCCGCTTGCCCCTTGGGGGTGAAGATACGCACCGGCAGCGGTTGGCCGCTGACGTCTGCGTAGCGCAGGAAATAACCGTCCGACTGGGTAACGCTGACTTCCCAGATCAGTTGCAGAAGCGCTTCGAGGCGCTGCTGGTTTTCCGGGGCGTCGGGGTGCTGCGGATCGGGGAAAAGTGTCGACACCGGGCCGAGTGGGTCGTCGCCCGCGCGCAGCAAGGTCTGGCGCATCGGCACATTCGCAAGCGCCGGTTCGCTGCTCGTCGACAGGTTGGTCTTTGCCAGCAATATCGGCTGCGCGGACAACGAAATCGCGTCGGACTGATAGCCGGTGGTGGTGGCGTCGTAGAGCACCGAAAGCGTTGCGCCGGCCAGTGCTTGCGCGCTGAGTAAGGCATGGATGCGCTCGCGCGTGGCGTCGTCTGCACCGCCGATGCGGTAGATATCGGTGTAATACGGATTCGCAGGGCCGCCGTCGCCATCCACACTGCCGGCTGCGGCGCGATTCACCAGCCAGATCGGCACCTGGATCATCAGGGCCGGGTTGACCTGCTGCAGGCCGACCGGGTCCGAGGTCTGCGGCCGGCCGGTCTGGACCGTCAAGGTGAGCGGCGCGCCGGCCGACTGCTGCAGCACCGCCGGCGGCAGCGGCACTACGAAGCGTGCTGGCGCGTCTGGTGCTGTCCAGGGCAGGCGATCGCGCGCGGCATACCAGACGGCCTCGCCATGCACCGGCGGGATCGGTGCCACGCTGACGGCCGCAGCTGCGGCAAGCGCCAGGCCGCGTCGGCTCCATCGCGGGCAGGGCACCGGTGGCACGGCCTCGACGGGCATCGTTGAGGTGACGCTGCTGCCGCCACCGGCGAATTTCACCGGAATTGCCGCCACCGCGCCGAGCGGGGCGGGTGCAAGCGAGAGGGTCGCCGAGACGCTGGTGGGCGGCTCGCTTGCGTTGGTCGCAATTGCGAACTGCTGCCCGTTGAGCGCGTAGCCGGCGGCAATGTCGAGCGTGTATAGATCGACCCTCTCGATATCTGCTGGCGTTGTGGCCGGGTCGGGAAGGCGCATGCCGTTCATCAGGTAGCGCGAGGTCATGCCCCCCAGGGTGCGCGTCAGCGTAGTGTCCGGCAGTGCGCCGGGTTGCCCCGTCCCGCGCTCTGTGTCGGCGAGGCTGCTCGCCATCTGGCGGCACAGCGTGAGGAAGTAGTCGTCGAACATGTAAGCGGTCAGCGATGGACCCTGCGGCGCGTCGCTGGCGGCTGCGCCGAAGCGTGCCGCGCCGCGCAGGTCGGGGTTGTCGGTCAGCACGCTGAGCGAGAGCTGGGCGAAATAGGCCTCGACGGCCTGACGGTAATCCGGATAGGTGCGCGCGTGGTCGGCGAACACCAGCGGTGTGTCGTGTCCGGTCCAGCTCATCTGCAGCGCGTCGAACATCGGGAACATCGCCCAGTCGCCGTCCTCGCGATGCACGCTTAGATCCATTGGATTGAGCGTGAAGCGGACCTCGGTGGACAGGCAACCGGTCAGCGTCTTATCCCACTCGGCAGGTGGCAGAGCGCGGCCTTGTCCCAGGTTCGCGATCACCTGAGCCCAACTGCCGGTACCGTTGGACCAGGTGCGCAAGAGCCATGATGCGAGCGCGCCGACCAGCATCTCGAGCGCGCTCAAGTGCGCGGCGTCGCTGGCGCCGGGCGCACCGATGATCAGCGTCGCCACGCCGACTGCGCTGCCGACGTCAGCCGTATACACCACCGACGGCTGCAGCAGGAACGACAGCGCCACCTCGACCGGCGCGACCGGCGGACTTGCGTGCCATGCGGTCCGGGCCAGCGGTGCGGTGGCAGCACGCAGCCGCTGACGATGGGCGAGCAGACTGCGCTCATGCTGTTCGATGCCGCGATGCGCCCAGTCGTTCATGCCATGGAAGGCGGGATCGAGCGGTCCATCCAGGCTGGCCGGGGTGCCGCCGGTGATCTCGAAAGAGGTGGAAATTGTGGTGTGGAAGCCCACCGAGATCGTGACAAACAGGATCTTCAGGCGTGCCTCGGCGTCCACGCGCGCGGTGACGTTGATGACCGTGCCGTAGCCGGTTTCGAATGCGATGCCGGCAACCACCGAGAGCCGCACAAGCACCGAGAGTTTGACCACGCTCAGATCGACCTCGCCCTGCAACTGCCCGACGATGCCGACGGTGGCGGCGAACCAGAAATAATCGGGCGTCTTGGAAACCGAGCCGCCATCCGCCGCGTCGCGCCATGCCAGGATGCCCTGGAAGGTGCCCTGCGCGGTCAGCGACAGCGACGCCGAGAATGGGCCCGCACTGATCGAACGCCCGACCCCGAACCACATCGCCAGACCGAAGGTCACAATCGGGTTGTAGCTGACCACGTCGGTGGCCGCCGCCGAGCCGATTGCCTTCAGCGCGGCGGTGGCGCTGGCTGGATTGTCGCCGCAGCGCAGCTTGCCGAAATAGAAGCCGCAGCCGCCGGTGAAGATGTAGACCTGCACGCCGATCGAATCGTCGCCGAGCGGCCAGCCGACGCTGACCTTGAAGTCGCCATTGGTGTAGATCCAGATCTTGAACGAGGGCAGCGTGAGCGCCACCGCGCCGAGGTTGATCTGACGGAACTGCGTGGGCATCGTCAGCGCGCCGTAATACACGCCAAGATGTGGGCCGAGTTTTTGGTACAGGATTTCGAACAGCAGCCCTTTGAACTGGTCGGCCGAGCAGGTGATTTCCAGTCCGTAAAGCACTGGATCGTTGAAGACGGCACGGATGTCCCAGCCACGCACCAGGATGTGTGCGGCCACGAACCAGTCACGCGATGCGTCGTAATACGTGCCAAGACTATCCAGCAGTTGCCGCGGGTCGTTGGTGGTGAACGTCGATTCGAGTTCGGTAAACATCGCCGCAATCGGATCGTCCTTGGTCATATCCACGCGCGGGCCGAAGCGCTGGCCCAGGCCCAGATACTTCACCTGGAAATTGCTGCCGCCCTGCGCGGGGACCGGGAACGGATAGTTGACGACCGAGGTTTTGGCGTCATCGTCCAGCGGTGCGGCGATCGTTGTTCCCGGTTGGATCCCTGCCGCGAGCAAGCGCGTCTGCATAAACGCGTCCTGCTCCGAAAACGCCACGCGTGCACTGACCGCCAGCCCATCCTTGGACGTGTCGTAACCGACGATCAGATCGTAGACGGTGAATTTTGGCTCGATGGTGACCGGGCCATAGCTGCCGCCGAGCCGGATGCCGTAGCCATCGTCGTCGTACAGTTTCACCACCAGTTGTACTGCCGTCACCTCACCGACCGATACGGTCAAATAGGGTGCGATCTTCACGTCGAAGATCTTGCTCCATGGCAGCGAGGCGCTCAGATGCGCAATCTGCCCGACCGCATCGATCCCCAGCATCTTGGCGATCTGTCCGATCACCGCGCCCAGGCTCAGCGGCGGCTGCCGCGGCGATGGCCCCACCACGAATTGGGCAGGGCCATCGCCGAACGCAAAGCCGAATTGCAGGCCATAGCCGGCCGCATCGGCATCGACGAGTGCGTGCGATGCCGACGGCAGCAGCAAGGTGGCTTGTACGCCTAGCGTGAACCTGCTCATGGGCGGCGCGTCAGCTGTTGGACTTGGGCGTTTCGTTACTGGCGCCGAACACCGCGCCTTCGATCGACAGCACGCCCGGAATCAGCGGGATGCCCTGGCCGTCAGGCCACACCGCCGACATCGCAAGTGTGTACAGGGTGGACTGGTCGGGGGAGGCCGTGCCCGGTACCTTTATGTGGAATTGGTCGACGGCCACGTCGAGCGTGGTGAGCTTGCCCATGATGCTGTCTAGCGGTGCCGGCAATTGGTCGGCGCTGGGCAGGTCGATGTTGAACTGCGTCTTGAACCATGCCGCAAAGTCGTCCAGCGTGCCGAGATCGACCGGCGCGGGCAGCGTGAACTCGATTCCGTTGGTCTTGGCGTTGGCGATGTCGTCGGTCGATACCGGCACCATGGTGCCGTGCAGATTGAAGTTCAGGCCGAAGACCAGATGCGTGCTCGGCGGGGTCGGCGGATCAGCGGCGACCACGGCGGCGGCCTTGCGCGACAGTTGCTTGCTCATGGGTGGTTCTCCTGGGTGCGGCACTGCGGTGGGTGATGGGCGCGGGAGGCAACGGGTGGGTGCCGCCGCTGAGGACCTGGGCATCGACGATCCCTTCGAGGATCGCCGCGACCGGGTAGGTGGTGCTGCCAGTGGCGAGGTAGAGCACGCCGGTGGCCGGATCCTTGCGCACGCTGATGGCGATTGCCCACAGTGCCGCCAGCGGCGTGCCGGCGGCCATCGCGACGGGCAGGTTCCACCCGTAGACGTCGTTGAGCGCTTGCATCAGCACAGGAACACTGCGTGCGGCGAGAATCGGATCGGTGTCGGTCATGGCGTCTGCGTCGCAGCCAGGCTCCAGCCCAGATTGCCGCCGCCCGGATCATTGGCGTCGGCGAACAGGATGAAATCGGCAAGTACCTTCGGCGGCAGCGTGATACCGAACACGCTGAGTGCCACGTTGTTGAACATCAGCACGTAGGCCGGCCCATTCTTTGTCTTCACCAGCCCGAGGTTGGCCGCCGAGAAGGTCGTCTTGAGCAGGCCTTGCAGGTTGAAGCCGAAGGCGCCGGCAGTGACCTGCGGCAACTGCACGAACAGCGCGACGCCGTCGTCGTCGGGCGTGTAGGTGCTCGCACCCCAGGCGACGATCAGCGAGGCATCGAGCGATGCGTGGGCATCGGCCAGCGCGCCGAGCGCGCCGAGCGGCAGCGCGAATTGCAGGGCATACAGCGGCTTGGAGGTCACATACGCGACCTGCGTGGGCATCGGCGCAACACCACCGCCGCCTGGCACGCAGGCGGCGACGCCGGTCAGCGCCGGCACCTGCACGGGCAACGCGCCCAGCGCCTTGATATCCAGGCCCGCCTCGTCGTGCAGGATCGCCTGCAGCGTGAGCGGCAGCATGCGCACCAGTGCGCCGGGCCGCCGTCCGCTGCGATCGTCCGTTGCCCGAAGCCCCGAGAAATCCACCGTGATCTGCGGCAGCCCGATGCGCTTGCCGTCGGCGTCGAGCTGACAGCTGATGCCAAACGCCAGGCTTGTCAGCGCCACACCGGTGGTGGTCGTGCCGGGTGCGGCACCGGGCAGGCCGTAGGAGAACAGGTCGAGCCCGGTCACGCCAGGAAACGGATCGGCCGCGAACGCGAGCGTGCCGCTCAGTGCAAAGCGCGAGGTGATGGTGGTGCCGGCATCGGCATCGGCGGGGACAGACGGGACAGAGGCAATCGGCACCAGGCTGGCGCCACTGACCTGGAAGGTATCGATCACCCGGATGCGTGAGCGGTCCGGGTTGAACGCGAAGCTGCCGTGCTGGCCGCCGTCGAACGTCACCGTGCCGACCTCGCCGTGCCGCTGATAACGGCCCGCAACTACCACGGTGTTGGGCGGCACGTCGGCGTTGATATCCGCGCCGGTCAGCGTGACCGCACGGCCGAACAGCGTGTTGATGGTCATTCCCACCCGGCAATGGAACTGGGTGACGAGCGACTGGTTGATCGCCACCGACAGCTCCTCCACGACGAATGCGTAGTCCGGCGGCGTCTGGTCCGAGTGCGGCGCGGCAGGCTCGCGTTTGAATATCGCAGTCGCCGCGTGGTGATAGATCACCCCGAACAGCGCGCTTTCGCTGATTTGCGGCTCCTGGTCGGCGCCGTCGCTGATGCGGTTGGCCTGCACGCCGAAGTGATGGGCGCTCAACTGTCCGTCGATGCCGGCCAGCAGCATCTGCAGATCGTCCGGCATGCCGTTGCCATTGATCGGCGCATTGAAGGCAAGCATGCCGGTCCAGCCGGGATCGGCTGCCTTGGTGCGGAAATCGGCGAACGGGTCGTCGTCATCGCTGCTCGCTTTTTCTGCAACGGCCAGCGCATCGATCAGCACAGACTGGGTGTCGGTTACGCGCGTAGCGTCGCCGATGAAATAGTCCGTGTTGGCCCAACTCTCCGGCGCACGGATCAGCTCGGCCAGGCTCTGTGTCGTTGCGTACTTGAAGACAAGGACGGTGCGCCAGCGATCGGTTGCGTCGACGTCGGGCGCGATCTCGAAGTTGAAGCCTGCCACCGCGATCATGCGGGTGATGTTCGGGAACCGGCTCCAGTCGTTGAGCACCAGAAACAGTTGTTCGCGCATCAAGGTGCTGGCCAACTGCGCGTCCACTACGCCGGTTGCAGGATCGGCGTCGAACGACAGCGTCTGCTCCGCACTGCGTGCGAGCAATAGCGACTGCCAGGTGCCGGCCTGCACCTCGGGCGCCTGCGCGGCGGCAATGCCGGCCCGCGTTGACTGCGTTGCCGAGTTGAGCTGGACCAGCAGCCCTTGCGGTGTGGAAGTGCGGGTGCCGGGCAATGGCGCACCCTGTTCGCCAACGAACACCGGGCGATCAGGCGTGCTACCGCGGATCAGCGCGCCGCGCAGGCCGGCGATCACCTGTTTCTCGTAGCCAGCCAGCAGCTGAGCGTCCTGTACGGTCGCGTCGGCGAGCGCGAACACGCCACCGTACTGCACCATCGGAAACGCCACCGGGATCTCGTCACTCTTCGTCGTCGATGCGAGCGTGGAGACGAGCGCAGACACCGCAGCCGGATAGCGCATGTCCGGGGAGACCGCGCCGCGCCCGAAATTGACCGACGCGCCAGGTTGCGCGTAGTAGCCGCGCATGGCGGCGGCTGCGCCTGGACGAAACCGTACCCACGAGGTGGCAAATGGCCCGTCGAGCAATGGCTTGGTGTCGGCGCCATCGGCCAGCGTCATGCGCCGTTCCATGGCGGTGCCAAACGCCGTTGAGCAGGCCGGCATCGATGGCACGAAATCGAGAATGTCGCCGTCTGCGACGCGCAGGTATTCGGTGCCGAGCGTGCCGCAGGAAAGCTTCGCCGCACCGCCCGGTACCGTCAGCACGAACGGGCCAAGTGGGGCGAGATAGGCTGCCGGCGCTTGCGCAGCGCCGGGCCGTGCAGCCGGATAGAGCCCGACCCGCGAACCATTCGACGTCACACTCGGCGCCAGTGTCACCAGATCGCCAGACACGGTACGGCCGAACGACGAGGCCAGGTTGTCCAGCCGCTGCGGCCGGAACAGAAAACGGGTGCGTGTCCCGTCTAGCGGTGCGAGCGGATCCATCTCGCAGTCCAGCAGAAACGCCGGCCAGTCGTTGGCGGGCAGCGGCGGTAGCGGCGGTAGCACCGGATAGCGCAGTTGCGCAAACCCCTGCGGCGCCTGCGGGTCCGGATGGAAGTAGCGCAGCTCGCCGCCTTGCAGGCCGGGCGCCTGCGGATCGTCGGCGAACAGCCCGAACAGGTTGTACGGGTCCCACTCTGCGGTGAAGCGCAGCAGGCCGGCCGCGGCCGGATCGAACGACAGCGACACCCTGTAGGCGTCTGGCGAGAGCGGCGTGCCCTGGCCGGAGTCGCGTAGCAGGGCGATGCCATCGCCCACGAAGGTGGCCAGCCCGGTCTCTGCTGACAGCGTCCATTGAGTACCGCTCGGTAGCACCAGATCGACATGACCGAACGGCAGCGAGCCGTTGCTGCCCGCCACCTGCCCGCTGGTGGGCGAGAAATAGAACAGCGGCACGCTCGTGCTGGCCCAGGATTGCGGCGGCGCCGCTTGCCATAGCCAGGCCACCCCACGCAGCGTGGCGTAAGGCGGCGTGAGCCCGAGGGTTTGTGCGATGTCGGCCGGCTCCGCCGGCAGTGCCTGCGATTGCGGATGGAACAGGAAATAGCCGGGCTGTTGCCAGGCTTGCGACAAGCTCAACTCCTGCGGCGCCTGCTCGTCTCGCCGGACGCCGGTCTGCGATGCGCCGGCACCGCCCGGCAGCAGCAAAAAGCCTGCCTGGACGGGCGCGACACCAATGGCCTGATCCACGGCGGCCGAATAGAGCGCAAAGCCGGCAGCGTCGAGCGCGATCCGAGTGAAGATCATGTCTGCCATGGAGTGCATCGGTGAGCTGATCTCCGGTGAGCCGCGACGTACCTCGATCCGAGTGCGCCGACGGACGCAATGACGACGATCCGGATGCAGCGTGGTCGTCGGCATCGATGGACGGCGGTTGTCTGCCGGCCATCGCGCCTGCATCAACCGCGGACGTTGGGTACGCCAGATGCCGCCTGTGCGTGGTCGATCAGACCGCGTCCTGCGATTCTTCCTTGGCCGCCATGCTCAGCGATGTGGTGACATCGAAGGTGTTGAGCACCACGCCGCGCGCCGTCAACAGGATCGCCTTGTTCTGCGTGATATACAGAATCAGGTCGTCGTCGAGGCTGCTGTCCTGTGAAATAGTGACCGTGGCGTGGCCAGTGCGGCTATCCCATGCGAAGACCAAAGTGTTGTCGCCGTATGCGAACACCGCGCTCGTCGAGGGATACTTCGAACGCGGCACGGCCAGCGAACTCGGCGTATATAATGGCGGCGTCGGGCCGGCGGCCCAACCGGCGATGTTGCCGGCATTGTTGTTGGTTACCAGCAGAGACGTGATGGGTTCGTTGTAGCTGTTGAATACCGTGACTTTGCCTGCCATGAGATGCTCCCGACGTTGTAGGTGAAGAGACGGAGACGGTGATTCGCTCCGTTTGCCGATTGGCTTGCTGCGCTAACGACAGTTGGAAAAGGAATCCGAATTGGTATCGATGCGACACGTGAGACATGGCGCCCAGCGATCATCCTGACGAGGGTGGCGACGCGTTTGCGGTGGATCGTTCAAAGGTTCCCTCTGTCTGCACCTTGCCGGTTTAAAAAAAACGCTACCCGACATAACGTCTCACCAGGTGGTCCATCTTCGATTACTCCTGATGGCGGTTTCGTCACCGGTCGCCGAACGAAATCATTCACGCATCGGTTGTGATCGCGTGACAAGGCAGGGCTTGGCGTTGCCCGTCGAGTTTTTCCGAGACCACGTCCATCGAACCAATGGCTCAAATGCAAGTGGTTGGGTTTCTGCTTCCCTGCGGTGCATTGGACGGAAGCTTGAAGACGTGGCAGGTCTTGGTCGGCGCGGTATCGATGCGAACCGTGACATGGGTGTCGCCCCCTGCTCCGGGAGGTATTTGCCCACCGCCATGCTCTCCTCTCGTGAAGGTGCAGCTATTGGCGGCGTATGCGGTTCTGAGCCGATCATTTGAAGAGTTCGCAACCCGGGTGGGCCAGCCGCTGATGGAGCCCTCGATGTGGGCGACAACGTTGCAACTGGCGGTTGCGTGACCACTTGACGCAAGCAGCGTCAGCAAGACGGCTGCTTTGATGCCTTGATTGTGGATAGGCATATCGATGTCCTGACGAGCGTTGGGAGCTGCATAAAATGCGTTGGCCAACCTTGTCGGATGCGCCAGTGGGAACCCGACATAACGTCTCAGAGTCGACGAAATCTTCAGCCGACCATGTGGTCCGGCGCATTCGTGGCGCGACGTCCAGCGAGGGCAATCGATGGTGTGAGAGCGGCTAACAAAGCGACTGCGCTCACCACCAGGCGAGCGCAGCGGGTACTCGGTGCGGCATGTGCCACTCGTCCACTGTTGTTCTGAGTGTGCCGTCCATACCCGGCCGACGGCTGCTCGCGACGTTGGGGACGCCGCGCTTAAATGACCGCAGCCTTGACCTTGAACACGTCCACAGCGCGGATCAGCTGCACGGAGTGGTCTTCGAGCGCACGCGCGGCGGTGCTTGCCGCTTCTACCAGGCGGACGTTGTGTTGGGTGGTTTCATCCATCTGGGCGATGGTCTGATTCACCTGTTCGATGCCGCCGGCCTGCTCTTGGGAGGCGGCGGAGATGTGGCCCATGATGTCGGTGACGTGCTGGACGCTGGTGACGACCTCGCTCATGGTCGTGCCGGCTTTTTGCACCAGCGTTGCGCCGTCGGCGACGCGTTGTACGGAGTCGTCGATCAGGCGTTTGATTTCCTTGGCGGCGTCCGATGAGCGGTGCGAGAGGGTGCGCACTTCGGAGGCGACCACGGCGAATCCGCGGCCTTGTTCGCCTGCGCGTGCGGCTTCGACGGCGGCGTTGAGGGCGAGGATGTTGGTCTGGAAGGCGATGCCGTCGATGACCGAGATGATGTCGGCGATGCGCTTGGACGCCGCTTCGATCCCTGACATCTTTTCGATGACCTGGCCGACCACGTCGCGTCCGTCCGAGGCGATCGCGGCGGCGCCCAGCGCGAGCTGGTTGGCGCGGCCTGCGTGCTCGGCGTTCTGCTTGACGGTGGAGGTCAGCTCTTCCATCGAGGCGGCGGTTTCTTCGAGACTGGCGGCCTGTTGTTCGCTGCGGCGCGCCAGTTCCTGATTGCCGCTGGCGATGTCTTCGGCGGCAAACCCGATGCTGTTGGAGGTAGTCTGGATATGCGTGACGATGTCCGTCAGGCGATGCACGGTGCTGTTGGCATCGTCGCGCATCGAGGCGAACACGCCGTGGAAGTTGCCGGTCATGCGCACGGTCAGGTCGCCGTCGGCGATGGCGCGCAGCAGGTCGGAGAACTTGGCCAGGTTGGTGTCGGAGGTGGCCATCATGGTGTTGAGGTTTTCGACCATCAGGCGGAAGTCGTGCTCGAACTTTTCCGGCTGGCCGCGGAGTGCGAAGTTGCCTGCGCACGCAGCTTGGGTGAGTTCCTGGATCTGTGCGTTGATGGCGCGCAGGTTCTGCCGTACCTGCTGCATGGTGGCGGTGATGGCGGCCTTTTCGCCGGGATACTGTTCGATTTCCTGCGCGAGATTGCCCACCGCGTAGCTGCCCATGACCTCGGTCATGCGCAGCTGAGTCTGCACGTGCGCATGCACCAGTGCGTTGGTGTCCTGCACCATATCGCCGTATTCGCCCGGGAAACGCTTGGCGTCGGTGCGGTAGCTGATCTCGCCGGCTTCGTGGCGGGCGGCCATGGCACGCTGTGCGGAGATCACCTCTTGCAGGCGGCGCTGCATCTGTTGCATGGCACGCAGCAGCTGGCCGGATTCGTCCTGGCTGGTGGGCATGTCCTGGCTGCGCAGATCGCCGTCGTTGATGCGCTCTGCCAGCCGCAGCGATTGGCGCAGGGGCAGCACCACGCTGCGGGTGAGCAAGAAGGCGATCGTGGCGCCCAGCAGCAGCGCGATGACGGTGGAGATCACCATCAGCATGGCGAAGCCGCGTGCGGTGGCGACGGCGTCTTTGGCGGCCTCGCGGTTCTTGGCTTCCTGCAGATCGATGAAGGCGTTGATGCTGGCCAGCCAGGCGATGAAGTCGGGACGCGCTTCATGTAACAGCAGCTGCTCTGCCTGCGGTTTGTCGCCGGCCTCGCGCAGTGCACGCACGTTGGCGATAAACGGCATGGTGCGCTGCTCGATCGCCTTGATCTGCTGGAGAATCTTTTTCTCTTTGGCATCCGAAGAGGCGGCGATCATGCTGTCGAGCGGCTGCGCGGAGCGTGCGTAGTCTGCGGCGAGCTTGTCGATCGATTGTTCTGCTGCGTGCCGGTCTGCCGCCTCGTCCATCAGCACCACATCGCGCAGCGCAATCGCACGGTCGTGGACGCTGCCGCGAAAGTTGATCGCATAGCGTTGTTTGACGCTGTTGACCTCGTTGATGGCGGTCAGCTGCTGGTCGATGCTGCGCACGCGGTGGATGCCGACGACGGTCAGGATCACCATCAGCACGATGATCGACAGAAAGCCAAGGGCCAGGCGTTGACCAATACGCAGATTCAAAAAGACATGCATGGGGGTTCGATCGATGATCCGACAAAGCGGAGAGCAGGGGAGTCCCGGCAGCAGCCGGGAGGCGAAGGCAGGTGCACGCTCCTCGAAGCGACATGGCTGCCGCTGCTCCGATTGCGTCTCTACGTGTTCGTTAGCGACCCCAGCCATTGAAACTGAAACCGGCGCGTCGGCCGATTCAGGTGTGGTTGGTTTCGTGGCGATGCGACGTCATCCCGATCGGGACGACACGTCGCAACGTCACCGCGCTGTGCAGCGCTTGAGAGCCCGGCAGGCTCAGTCGTAGCGCGCCAGATCCGGCGCCTTGATCGAGGGCGTCATCAGCTTCGCAGCGATGGTCTGGATACTCGGTTGGCTGGCGAATTTCAGTGCGCCGTGCAACAGCTGGATGCCGAGCCGGCTACGCGGGTTCATCAGTCGCGGACCGATCTTGGGCACGCCCTGGCCCTGTTCGACCATCGGCCGCATGGCGGTCGCGTAGGCGGCGAATGCGCTCTGCAGATCATCGGTGCGTGCGATCTCGCTTGCCAACACATAGCCGCCGGTGACCGCCAGGGTGGCGCCGATACCGGCCAGCGGGGTTGCGCACCACGCCGCGTCACCGGTCAGGACGACGCGGCCTGTGTGCCAGCGCGGCATGCGCACCTGCCGCAAGGCGTCGAAGTAGAAGTCGTCGGTGCTGTCCATGCCGTCCAGTACGCGCGCTGCCTGCCAGCCGGCGTCGGCGAACTGTTCACGCAAGTACGCTTTCTGCGTTGCCTGATCCCAGTCCTGTTCGCCGTCGGTGACCTTCTGCAGCGACAGCATGGCGCGCGTGGTGCCGTGCCGGTCCGGCCGCAACGAGATGCTGCGGCCGCCGGTGGTGTGATACCAGCGCCACAGGCGATCGTCGTCTGCGCTGCGTGCGATAGTGAAGTAGGCGATGGTCAGATCCATCCAGCGTGGGTCGTTTTCGCCCGGGAAAAGCTGTTCGCGCGTGGAGGAGCCGACGCCTTCGGCGATGATGACTGCATCGAAGCGGTCGCTGCTTCCGCTGTGGAAATTGACTGTCGCGCAGTTGCCGTCGTCCTGGATGCTGGCGATGCGGTCGCCGAAGCGATAGGTCGCCTTGTCGCGTGCGGCTTCGTAGAGCAGGCGGGCGAGGTCGCCGCGCAGGATTTCCAGCTCGGCGGTTGGGCCGTCGCCGTCGATGTCGTCGGTCTTGAAAGTGGCCACCGCATGGCCGTGTTCGTCGACCCAGGCAGTGCCTTGCTCGCCGGTGCCACGGTCGAGTGCGGTCTGTTCCAGACCCATGCGCTGCAGCACCTGGCGGCCGACGCCGCGTACGTCGATGTTCTGGCCGCCGTCGCGGAAGTGCGCCGCCTGTTCCACCACCACGACGTCGAGTCCCTGGTTGGCAAGCGTCCAGGCGGCGGTATTGCCGGCGACGCTGGCGCCGGTGATGAGGATGCGACGCGCCATTACAATCACCCGTAGAGATAAATATCAGAGGTGATATTACAGGTCTGCGCCGCGTTGCTCCAGGTTGACGATCAGGCGCTGCATGAACGCGACGGTTTTCTGGGCCTCCTCAGGTGAGAAGCCTTGCAAGGCATCGGCATTCAGATCGATCAGCACCCGAGCGCCCAGCTCGGCCATCTTGCGACCGCGCGCGGTGAGCGATACCAGCGCGGCGCGGCGGTCCTGCGCGGTGGGTGCGCGTTTGATGAGCTTTTGCGCTTCCAGCTTGTCGAGCAGGGCGACCATGGCGGGCTGCTTGACCGCAGAGGCGATCACCAGGTCGCGTTGCAACATCGGCCCCTTCCAGGACAGCAGCAGAATCGGTCCGATCAGGGCCAGCGAGACGCCGTGCGGCCGCAGTTCGGCGTCGACCAGCCGATTGAAGACCCGCGCTGCGTGATTGGCCAGGTAACCCGGCGCCACTGCCGCCTGGGGGTGAATGCGTTCGTCTTGATCCTGCATGCGCGCAACCGTGTGATGCCTTTCAGCCATCGGGCGATTTTATCGGGCATCAAGGCGCGGGGCATGGGTGCTGCTCCCGGCGACGCGTTCACGCCTGCATCGGTGCGACCTCTGCTGCCTGGCACGGCACGCCGTCGCCGGTTGGGTACGCTGCCGGTCAGGCAGTCGTTGCGCAGTCGAGGCAGTGCATCGTCTGGGTGCTGTGCAGCGCGTGTTGCCTGCGCTAGCTATTCAGCAATGCCGGGTGGGTTCGGCTGGACGCAGCCGGGCGCAGGCCAGATGATAGCCGGATGCGCGTGCGCCTGGTCTTGCGATAGGCGATACGCAAGGTTGGCAGCTGGCCTCTCTATCAATGGTTTGAAAAAGATGCAGGTAGGTGTGATCGGTAATCCGGGCCAGGGCCGCGTTGCGTTGCGCCCGTGGTCCACACAGTGCGGCTGCCGCATGGCGCTAGTGCGGTCGCATTGCGTATGAGTTCGTCATTTCCGCACGGCGACAGCGCCATGGCGCAGGCGGTCCGCAGCCACGATTGGGCGTCCACGCCACTGGGGCCGAGTGCGCAGTGGCCATCGCCGTTGCGCAACGCGGTCAGCTTGATGCTGGGCTCGCCGGAAAGCATGTATGTGGTGTGGGGCGAGGCGCTGACCTTTTTCTACAACGATGCGTATGCGCCGATTTTGGGGCCGCGTCAGCCGCAGGCCTTGGGTGCACCGCTGCGCGCGTTGTGGGCCGATGCGTGGGAGGCCGTGCGTGGGCCGATCGAAGCCGCGTTCGAAGGGCGCGCATCGCGCTTCGAAGAAGTGCCGATCGGCATGAGCCGCTACGGCGCGCCCGAAGAGACCTGGTGGACGTTCTCGTTCTCGCCGATCTATCTGGACGATGGCCGTGTCGGCGGTGCGTTCTGCGTGACCAACGAAGTCACCGACCGCAAGCTGGCGCAGAGCCGGCTTGCCGATGAGCACGAGCGCTTGATCCGGTTGTTCGAGCAGGCGCCGATGTTCATGGCGTTCCTGAGCGGGCCGCAGCACCGGGTGGAATTCGCCAACCCGTGTTATTCGCGTTTGATCGGCCACCGCGACGTGATCGGGAAGCCATTGGCCGAGGCCTTGCCTGACCTGGTCGAGCAAGGCCATCTGCGCCACCTGGACGAGGTCTATCAGTCGGGGCGTGCCTATGCGGCCAATGCGCTTGCGTACAACGTGCAGGCCGCGCCAGGTGGCCCGGTGGAGCGGCGCCTGCTGGATCTGGTCTATCAGCCGATTGCAGGTGCCAACGGCACCGTCTCCGGCATCTTCGTGCAGGGTCTGGACATCACCGATCGCATCAGCCTGGAACGCGCGGTGCGCGAGGCGGAAGTGCGCAACCGGCAGATCCTGGACAGCGTGATGGATTACGCGATCATCGCCACCGATCTGCAGGGGCGGGTCACCTCATGGAACGAAGGCGCGCGGCGCATCCTGGGCTGGACCGAGACGGAAATGCTCGGCCAGTCGTTGGAGCGCACGTTCACGCCTGAAGATGTGGAGCACCGGCAGATCCTGATCGAAGCGGCTGCGGCGCTGGAAAGCGGCAGCGGCATGGACGAGCGCTGGCACATCCGCAAATCCGGCGAGCGCTTCTGGGCCAATGGTTCGTTGATGGTGCTGCGCGAAGAGACCGGCGCGGCGATCGGTTTTGTCAAAGTGCTGCGCGATCGCACTGCCGAACGGCTGGCCAGCGAGGCCTTGCGCAAGAGCGAACGCCGGCTCGATGCGCTGGTGCGTGCATCGTCGCAATCGATTTTTTCGGCCAGTGCCGATTGGTGCGAACTGCGTCAGCTGGTTGGCGATGGCGCGCTGAGCGATGCGTTGTCGGCCATGCCGAACTGGCAGCAGGACATGGTGCATCCGGACGATCGCGCGCGGCTGGCAGAGGCCATTGCGCATTCGATCGTCAACAAGACCTCACTGGATCTGGAATACCGCGTGCCGGGTTCCGATCAACGCGTGGGCTGGACCTTGATGCGCGCCATTCCGCTGCTCAACGAGCATGAGCAGATCGTCGAATGGTTTGGCACCGCAGCGGACATCACCGACAAGCGCATCGCCGAAGAGCAATTGCGCCAGCTGACCGAAACGCTGGAAGAGCGCGTGCGCGAGCGCAGCGCAGCCTTACTGTTGGCCGAAGAGAAACTGCGCCAGAGCCAGAAGATGGAAGCGGTGGGCCAGCTCACCGGCGGCCTGGCGCACGACTTCAACAACCTGCTGACGGCCATCAGCGTTGGGCTGGAGCTGCTGCAGACGCGCATCGAACAAGGCAAGTACGACCGTCTGGAGCGCTATGTGGAGATGGCGCAATCCAGCGCCGCGCGCGCCACGGCGCTGACGCAGCGGTTGCTGGCGTTTTCGCGCAGGCAGACCCTGGCACCGACCGCGCTGGAGGTGGAAGCGCTGGTGCGCGACATGCACGACATCATTGCGCGCACGCTGGGGCCTTCGATCAGTTTGCAACTGCGCCCGGCGGCGGAGTCGTGGAAAGTGTTGGTGGATGCGCCGCAGCTGGAAAACGCGTTGTTGAACCTGTGCATCAACGCACGCGATGCCATGCCCGATGGCGGCGAGCTCACCATTGCCATTGCCAATTGCGTGTTGAACGAGGCCGCGGCGCAGCAGCTCGATCTGCCGGTTGGCGATTATGTGTGCCTGAGCGTGCAGGACAGCGGCACCGGCATGAGCGCCGAGGTCATGTCCAAGGTGTTCGAGCCGTTCTTCACCACCAAACCGATCGGGCAGGGCACCGGCCTGGGCTTGTCGATGATCTATGGGTTCACCCGGCAATCCGGCGGGCATGTGCGCATCGATTCGGAAGAGGGCGTAGGCACCACCATGTTGCTGTATCTGCCGCGTTTCACCGGCCTGCTGCCGGCCGATGAGATGCAGCACCCGGTCGAACCCTCGCTGCAATCGCCCACGCACAGCAGCACGGTGCTGCTGGTGGAAGACGAAACCGCGATCCGTGTCCTGGTGTCCGAAGTGCTGACCGAAGCGGGCTACCGCGTCATCGAAACAGCCGAAGGCAGTGCTGCCGTGGAGCGCTTGCGCTCGCAGGAAGCGATCGACTTGCTGGTGACGGATGTGGGCCTGACCGGCGGCTTGAACGGACGCCAGGTCGCCGATGCGGGGCGCCAGTATAGACCGTCGCTACCGGTGCTGTTCGTGACCGGCTATGCGGCCACCGCTGCGGTTGGAGCCGGTCAGTTGGACGATGGCATGGAAGTGCTCACCAAGCCGTTTCTTGCGATCGATCTGGAGCGGCGCGTGGCGCAACTGTTGGGGCGGACGCCGCAGTAATCGTGCACACGGAACGGATGGCGCAATTGCTCCGCTCGCTTACATCGTGGTCTGCACGATACCCAGCAGATCGCGCAACGAGAACGGTTTGGTCAGCAATCGCATGCCGGTATCCAGAAAGTCGGCACGCTTGGCGATGGCGCCTGCGTAGCCGGTCATGAACACGATGGGCAATGCCGGATAAAGAAACCGGGCCTCGTCGGCCAGGTCGCGGCCGTTCATGCCCGGCAGGCAGATATCCGAGAGCAACAGGTCGAACGGGCGCGCCGTGTTGAGCTGTTCCAGCGCATGCTCGGCATCGGCGGTGGCGACGACCTGGTAACCCTCGTCGCCCAGGATATCTTCGGTCATGGCGCGGATCGCATCGTCGTCTTCGACCAACAGGATGCGTCTGGTGCTTGCTGCGTGATTCACCGCTATCCTCGAACAATCGCAACAACGCGATGTACTTCATGCGCAACGCTAGGCTGGCGGATGTGACGGGAGCGTCGGATTTGTCATAAAGGCATTGCCGAAAAACTCGGTTGAGCGCGCAATGGCAGCAGCAAACGCAAGCTGTGAGCAAAAGGTCCGCGCAAGCAAGCTGATCAATTCAGTCGTCCGCATCGGGCTATCACGTGCGCGTGATAAATTGAAGGCTATGGGAAATTTGAAGCAGACGACCGCAAAACGCATTGCCACGGGTACCGAGGGGTTGGACACCATCCTTCGCGGCGGCCTGCCACCCAATCGGCTGTATCTGCTGGAGGGGCAGCCCGGGTCGGGCAAGACCACGCTGGCGCTGCAGTTCCTGCTCGACGGCGCAGCCAAGGGCGAGAGCTGCCTGTATGTGACCTTGTCGGAGACCATCGACGAGCTCAACGAGGTGGCGGCCTCGCACGACTGGACGCTGGATGCGCTGAATATCTTCGAGCTGGCATCAGCCGAGGCGTTTCTGGGCGACGGGCGGCAGCAGTCGATCCTGCACCCGTGGGAAATGGAACTGGATGGCACCATCAAGCTCATCCAGGCCGAGATCGATCGGGTCAAGCCGACCCGCGTGGTGTTCGATTCGCTGTCCGAACTGCGTCTGCTGGCGCAGGATTCGCTGCGTTATCGCCGCCAGGTGCTGGCGCTCAAGCAGTTTTTCGCGCCGCGCAACATCACCGTGCTTTTGGTCGACGATCTCACCGGCGAAAACGGCCAGCGTGACGCGCATCTGCACAGCCTGTGCCATGGCGTGATCTCGCTGGAGCGCATGACGCTGGACTTCGGCGCGGCGCGTCGGCGCATGCAGGTGCAAAAGCTGCGCGGCGTGAATTTCATCGCCGGCTATCACGACCTGACCATCGTCACCGGTGGCATGCGGATTTATCCGCGCCTGATCGCCTCCGACCACCACGTGCCCTTCGTTGGCGAAGCGGTGTCCAGCGGGGTGGGACGCATCGATGCGCTGCTGCATGGCGGCCCGCTGCGTGGCACCAGCACGTTGCTGACCGGGCCGGCCGGGTCGGGCAAAACCAATATCGCGCTGCAGTACGTTGTTGCTGCCTGCGAGCGTGGCGAGCACTGCTGCATCCTGGAGTTCGACGAGCGCACCGGCACCTTGCTGACGCGCGCCGAAAGCCTGGGCATGGATCTGCGCAAGCATCTGGATTCGGGTTTGCTGGAACTGCATCAGATGGACCCGGCCGAACTGACACCGGGCGAGTTTGCCTGGACGGTGCGTGCCAGTGTCGAAGAACGTCATTGCCGGGTGCTGGTGATCGACAGCCTCAACGGCTATCTGACGTCGATGCCGCAGGAAAAGCAGCTGATGCTGCAGATGCACGAGTTGCTGTCGTATCTCAACCAGTGCGGCGTCACCACGTTCCTGATCAACCCGCAGCACGGGCTGGTGGGCACGATGTCGACCGGCAACCTCAACGTTTCTTATATGGCCGACACCGTCATCCTGTTCCGCTTTTTCGAAGCG
Organism: Xanthomonas sp. NCPPB 2933; assembly: GCF_056725225.1. Lineage (NCBI taxonomy): Bacteria > Pseudomonadati > Pseudomonadota > Gammaproteobacteria > Lysobacterales > Lysobacteraceae > Xanthomonas > Xanthomonas sp. NCPPB 2933. The sequence continues at coordinate 3,314,559 of NZ_CM161518.1, read as the reverse complement.
CAAGGACGCATTCGCAAGGCCTTGTCGGTGATCAAGAATCGCAGCGGCGCGCATGAGGATTCGATCCGCGAGTTGCGCATCGGTGGCGGCGGGATCCAGTTGAGCGAGCCGCTGGAGAAATTCCACGGTGTGCTGACCGGCACGCCGCAGTTCGTTGGAGACGCTACGCCGTTGCTGGATCGTCCACTTGACTACCCGTGACCCGGACGGGTCCATCGTCCACATCATTGCGCCGTTCGGGCGCGACGCGGAGAGCATTGCCGGCATCGTCGGCCAGCGCGGGCTGACGCGTCGGGTCTATGGTTCGCTGGCTGCGCTGGCGGACGAACTGCTCGATGCGTCGGGCGTGGTCGTCTTGACCGAAGAGGTGATCGGCGGCGATCTGCAGCAGTTGTCGCACATCCTGCGGGGCCAGGCCGCGTGGTCGGACATTCCGTTCGTGCTGTTGCGTGCCCCGCGCGGAACCCACAACGGGCGTCAGGCCACGCTGCCGGCCGAGCTGACCAACGTCATCGAGCTGGAACGGCCGCTGAGTTCGGCCTCGTTGCTGAGCGCCATTTCCACTGCGTTGCGCTCGCGGCAGAAGCAGTTCGTGATCCGCGACCAGATGGCGCAGCTGGCCGAAAGCAAGGCGGCGCTGGCATCGAGCGAAGCCGAACTGCGTCGCGTCACCGATGCCTTGCCGGTGCTGATCGCCTTTATCGACAAGAACCTGATCTATCGCTTTGCCAATCGCTCCTACGAAGACTGGATCGGCATTCCGCCTGCCGATGTGATCGGGCGGCCGTTGGTGGATGTGGTCGGACCTGCGGTGGTGGAGGAGCGTCGCGCCTGGATCGAAGCCGCATTGGCCGGTCAGACGTTAACGGTGGAAGCAAGCTGGCCACACGCCGATGGGCGCCGCCGCGATGCGGAGATCCGCTATATGCCGCGCCTGGATGCAGATGGCGTGGTGGATGGCTTTCATGTGTTCGCAACCGACATCACTGCACGCACGCTGGCGTTGGAATCGATCCAGCAGCAGGCCAATCTGCTCGAGGTCAAGGTCGCCGAGCGCACTGCCGAGTTGCAGCAGCAGATGCAGGCGCGCGAATCCAGCGAAGCGGCATTGCGTCAGGCGCAGAAGATGGAGGCGGTGGGCCAGCTGACCGGCGGTATCGCGCACGACTTCAACAACATGCTCACCGGTATTTTGTCCGCGCTGGATCTGGCGCGCCTGCGCATCGATCAAGGCCGCACCGAAGGACTGGGCCGCTTTCTGGATGTGGCCTCGGCCTCGGCATTGCGGGCCGCCGCGCTAACGCAGCGGTTGTTGGCGTTTTCGCGCAGGCAATCGCTGGAAGCGCGCCATCTGCATCTGAACGATCTGGTGGTGTCGCTGCAGGAATTGCTGGCGCGCACGCTGGGCGAATCGGTGCGTCTGGAAACCGATCTGCACGCCGACATGCCGCAGGCGTATGTCGATGAAAACCAGCTGGAGAGCGCACTGCTCAATCTGGCGATCAACGCACGCGATGCCATGCCCGGTGGTGGTCAATTACGGATCGCCACGCGTCATCTGCTGGTCGATGCGCAGCCGCTCGAACTTGGCCGTGGCGTGACGCTGGCGCCCGGCAATTATGCGGTGGTGTCGGTCACCGACAGTGGTACCGGCATGCCGATGGATGTGCTGGAGCGCGTGTTCGAGCCGTTCTACACCACCAAGCCGATCGGGCAGGGCACCGGCCTAGGCATGTCGATGATCTACGGCTTCATGCAGCAGTCCAACGGGCAGGTGTGGGTGGAGTCGACGATGGGCGTGGGCACCACCGTCAGTCTCTATCTGCCGGCGGGCGTGCATCTGCAGCCAGCCCAGCCGCTGCCGCAGGCCGGTGCGGTGGTCACCGGGAGAGGCCAGCAGGTGCTGGTGGTGGAAGACGACGAACAGGTGCGCTTGCTGGTCACCGAGCTGCTCAACGAATTGGGCTACGAGGCCGATGTGGTCGCCGATGCAGATGCCGCACTGCCGATTCTGGCCTCGCAGCGGCGCATCGATCTGCTGGTGACCGACGTGGGCCTGCCTGGACTCAACGGGCGCCAGCTGGCGGAAATCGCACGTCAGTCACGCCGCGATCTGCCGGTGATCTTCATGACCGGCTATGCGGAAACCGCGCGCGATCGTGGCGAATTTCTGGGCGAAGGCATGAGCATGATCGCCAAGCCTTTTACGCTGGGCGAATTCAGCGGCAAGTTGCACGAAGTGCTGGGGCCTTCGGTCTGAGTGCGGAGCACGTTTGACCCACGTGCACTCGGTTTTGCATTGCCGATGGCTTCAGAGCGGCTAACAAAAACCTTTTGAATGCTGTAACGCCGAATCGATATCCATCTGGCGTTGCCCTGGTTTGCTTGCTCCATCATCTGTTGATGGTTTCTTTCTGGGTTTTGTCAGCGACTCTTCGCTACGCTTGGATACTTCCAAGCCGCGTCGGTCTGTCGGTCGAGGGCGCGGTGCCCTCACCGCTCGCGGGACACGCCGCAAGTACGTCCCTGTAGGCTCGGTGGCGGCATCCATGCCGCCACACGGTCCCGCAATCGGTGAGGACACCGCACCAGACAGTTTGCTGGTCGCTTTGAGAAGAGCTAAGCATACCGACCATCTTGACTGGTCCTTGCCCGCTCACCGTCGCGGGACCTTACGCGGCATGGATGCCGCGTAAGAGCCTACACGGACGTACTTGCGGCGTGTCCCGCGATGGTGGGCGGGCAAGGGCCCTGCAGCCAGGCAGAGAGTGTCCGCTTTACGACTGATCTATCCGCACTGTCCAATCATTTCGACATACTGTGATTTGAGTCGTCGCGGCTTTTAGATGCAGTCAGAAGCCCATGTCAAACGCCTGGTCGGTCGAGGGCGCGGTGCCCTCACCGCTCGCGGGACACGCCGTGAATCCATCCGTGGAGGCTCGGTGGCGGCATCCATGCCGCCACACGGTCCCGCAATCGGTGAGGGCACCGCACCAGAATGTTGGTCGGTCGCCGGGTAAAAAGCTGCGCGTCTCGCAGGTTGCGTAGGCTTGCAGGTGCGTGTCGCAGAACGACACGATAGCTAGCCAATTAGAAGAACGTCATTCATGGCTTGCAACCGTGCACACCGACCATCTCGACTGGTCCTTGCCCGCCCACCGTCGCGGGACCTTACGCGGCATGGATGCCGCGTAAGAGCCTACATGGACGTACTTGCGGCGTGTCCCGCGATGGTGGGCGGGCAAGGGCCCTGCAGCCAAGCCACAGATCATCCGCTCTGCAATCTACGTACTCATAGCGTCCGATCTTTCAAGACAACCAAGATCTCACGACCTCGAAATGCCTGGACAAGGGCACGAGCAATGGGCAGATGGATGTAGATGGCGCACTCAGTAGCGATATCTACGCGTGGTATACGCACACCGAGCGCAGCGGCACCCGCTGATGGCCGCGAAGTGGGTTTTGTCAGCCGTTACTGGCGAGCAGCGCGTTTGGCCTGCCGCGCGCTCGCCAACGATTCGGCCACGGCGATTTTTTCCGCGACCGCTTTCTGCATCGTCGAGCCGGTGTCCAACAAGTCATGCAAATGGCGCCAGTGTTCGGTGGCGGCGCTGTAGTCCTGCTGCTGGAAGTCGCTGATGCCGAGCAGCCACAGGGCGCGTTGATGATCCGGCTCGCGTGCGATGACCTGTTGCAGGCGCGTGCGCGATGCGGCATCGATGGCGAAATCGCTGCGCGTACCCATGTCTGCTGCGATCCAGCCGACAATGGCGGCGCTGTTGTCGGGGGCGAGCTTGAGTGCTTTCGCATAGGCATCGCGCGCGTCGGCCGAACGGTTTTCCTGCTCGTGCGCCTTGGCCTGCTGCATCCAGGCGTCCAGCGCCTGCAGTTGTGCTTCTTCAGCCGGACTGATGGCTGGTGTTTGTGCTTGCGTGCTGCCGGCAGCAGTCGCCTCAGGCGTCGCCTGCACTGTCTGCTGCGCTGGCCTAGCGTACACGCGCGTTGCGATGGCGTCGGGCGCGCCGACCAGGCGATACAGACCGGCGGTGGCGATCGGCAAGCCCAGCACCAGCACAATCGGCAATGCATAGCGTGTGCTGCGATGGCGCGTTGGCCGGCGCAGCAGCGGTACCAGCAACAACAGCAGCGCGATCACCACCAACGCCGCGCTTATCAAATAGAAACCGCTCATCACCACTCTTCCTCAGCTTGCGGCGCCACCGGTGTCCCGGCACGCGCACGTTTGCGCACGGTGTGGATCACCACGCCTGCACCGGCACCCAGCATCAACAGCGGGCCGAACCACAGCAGCCATGTGCCGCGTTTGACCGGCGGGTCGTACAGCACGAAATCCGAATAGCGCTCGACCATGTACTGCTTGATCTGCGCGTCGCTGTGGCCGGCCTGGATCTGCGCGAACACCTGATGGCGCAGATCGCGCGCGAGCGCGGCGTTGGAGTCGGCCAGGTTCTCGTTCTGGCACACCAGGCAGCGCAGTTGTGCGGTCAGACGCTGGTAACGCGCTTCCTCGCTGCGGTTCTTGAACGGCAGTGGGTCCACTGCCTGCGCCGCCAGCGGCGGTGCAAGCAGCACGCCAAGCAGCAACACCAGCAGCAAGCGCAGTTGACGGCCTTGCAGACGCCAGTGCCAGCGCCACCAGGGGCGAGCCGGCATCACTGCGCGCCCTTGGGCAGCGCGGCGATGGCCGGCAGCAGTGTGTCGTTGATGACATCGGGTGTGAGCACGCCGATGTGCTTGTAGCGGATCACGCCTTGCGCATCGATCAGAAACGTCTCAGGCGCGCCGTAAACGCCGAAATCGATCGCGGTCTGGCCGGCTTCGTCAGCGATCACTAAGGCATACGGGTTGCCGTAGTGTGCGAGCCACGCGGTGGCATCGGCCGGCGCGTCCTTGTAGTTGTAGCCGATCAACGGCACGCCGAGCCGGCTGGCCTGCGCCATCAAGACCGGATGTTCGTGCACGCATTCGGCGCACCAGCTGCCGAACACGTTGAGCACATACGGCTTGCCCAGCAGCTGGTCGCGGCTGACCTGTTGTTCGGGTTGATCCAGCCTTGGCAGCGAGAACGCTGGCGCTTGTTTGCCGATCAACGGTGAGGGCACATCGCGCGGATTGTGTTGCATCGTCCAGTAAATGCCGAAGCCGAACAGCGCCGCCAGCAACAGGAAACCCAGCAAGGGCAGCAGACGGTTCATGCGGGCGATTCCTGCGCAGTGACGATGGCATCGTGTGCCGGCGAGGTGGCCGCCTTGCCGGCGACGGCAGGCGCACGAAAACGGCGCGCGCAGGCGCTGACAAAACCGCCCAGCATCATCAGCAGGCCGCCGGCCCATATCCAGCGGATGAAGGGTTTGTAGTACAGCCGCAGCGTCCAGTCGTATTCGATGTGTTGATCGTCCAGCGGCTCGCCTAGTGCGACGTACAGATCGCGGGTGATGCCGGGGTCGATCGCCGATTCGGTCTGAATGCGCTCGCTGCTGTACAGACGTTTTTGCGGATGCAGCAGCGCGATCACCTTGCCATCGCGACTGACCTGCACGCTGCCTTGTTCGGCCTTCCAGTTCGGCCCATCGATCATTTGCACGCCGTCGAAGCGGAACGCGTAGCCGGCGATCTCCGCGCTCTGGCCGGGCGACAGCCGCACATCGCGTTCGACCGACAGGCTGTCGGACACCAGCACGCCGGCAACGAATACCGCCACGCCGGCATGCGCGAGCAACATGCCGGCCATTTCAGCCGGAAAGCGCCGCCCGCGCGGCATTTCGCGCCAGCGCTTGTGCATGTACAGCGCGGTGCCGGCAGCCACCCAAGCAGCAACGCCGATGCCGGCAATCGCCTTGATCTGGCCATCGGCGAAGAGGCTGCCGACCAACGCACACGCAATCGCGGCGATGCCGGCGCGCGTGCCAAGTGCCTTCAACGGTGCTGCCTCGGCCTTGCCCCAGCGCAGGTAAGGGCCGAACGGTAGCAACAGCACCACAGGCAACATCAGCAACGGGAACAACAGGCCGAAATACGGTGGCCCCACCGAGACCTTGCCCAGTCCGAACGCGTCGGCGATCAGCGGGAACAAGGTGCCCAGCAACACCATCGCGGCGGCCACGGTGAGCAGCAGATTGCCGATCAAAATGGCCGTCTCGCGCGAGGCGGCGGCGAACGGTTTGCCGCTGGCGATCTTCGGCGCGCGCAAGGCGTACAGCAGCAGCGAGCCGCCGACCACGGCCACCAGGAAAATGAGGATGTACAGGCCGCGGCGCGGATCGGCGGCAAACGCATGCACCGAGGTGAGCACGCCCGAGCGCACCAGGAAGGTGCCCAGCAACGACAGCGAGAACGCCAGGATCGACAGCAGAATCGTCCAAGCACGCAAGCTGCCGCGTTTTTCGGTGACCGCCTGGGTGTGGATCAGGGCGGTGCCGACCAGCCACGGCATGAAACTGGCGTTTTCCACCGGGTCCCAGAACCACCAACCGCCCCAGCCCAGTTCCGCGTACGCCCACCAGCTGCCGGCGACGATGCCGGCGGTGAGGCAGGCCCAGGCCACGTTGGTCCACGGCCGCGCCCAGCGCACCCAGGCCTGTTCCAGCTCGCCGCCCAGCAAGGCCGCCACCGCAAACGCGAACGCCACCGAGAAGCCGACATAACCGGTGTACAGCACCGGCGGGTGGAAGGTCATGCCCGGGTCCTGCAGCACCGGATTGAGCTCGTTGCCATCCAGGGGAATCGGCGACAGCCGCCCGAACGGATTTGAGGTCAGCAGGATGAAGGCCAGAAAGCCCACCGATACCAGCCCCAGCACCGCCAGCACGCGGGCGGCGAAATGCTGCGGCAGATGCCGGCTGAAGGCGGCCAGCAACACCGTCCATGTTGCAAGGATGGCGATCCACAGCAGCAGCGAGCCTTCGTGCGCGCCCCATACCGCGGCAAAGCGGTAGTACCAGGGCAGGGCGATATTGGCGTTGGCAGCGACATAGGCCACCGAAAAATCCAGCGACAGCAGCGACCAGGCGAGCAGGCCGAACGCCATCCATACGAACACTGCCTGGCCTACCGCTGCCGGCCGTGCAATGCCCATCAAGGCGGAGTTGCCACGCCAGGCACCGATCAGCGGCAAGACGCCCTGGGCAAGCGACAACAGCAGCGCCAGGATCAGTGCGATCTGGCCGAGTTCAGGCGTCATGGGCAAATCGCATCGTGCAACCAAGGAAGATCATGGAAGTGGTGGAAAGCGGTGCGCGCGGCATCAACGCGGCGCCGACAGCGGCACCGCGGCAGCGGGAATCGGCTTGCCCACATGGCCCTCGGCCATCGCGTCTTTGAGTTCTTTGGGCATATAGGTTTCGTCGTGCTTGGCCAGCACTTCGTTGGCGACAAAGCGCCCGCCTTGCATGCGTCCGTTGGCGATCACCGATTGGTTGTCGCGAAACAGATCCGGAAGGATGCCGGTGTATTCGACCTGCGTTGCGGCGTGCTTGTCGATCACGGTGAAATTGACTTCCAGGCTATCGGTTGCGCGCTGGATCGAGCCGGCCTTGACCATGCCGCCGAGGCGAAATTGCTGATAATTGGCCGCCTCGCCGGCGTGCACCTGGCTGGGCGTGAACAGATAGCTCATGTTCCGCTGCAGCGCGAGCACGATCAGCGTCACCGCCAGTGCGGCAGCGGCGATGACGCCGATCACCAGCCAAAGGCGTTGCTTACGTGTTGCATTCATGGCGCGTCCCGCTCCAGCGTGGGAACTGGCTGATCACGTGCACGTCGCGGTGTCTGTCGTTGCAGCTGGCCGCGCAATTCGCGTGGCAGGCGGCGTCGACGTAACCACGGCGAGGCCAGATCGGCCAGCAACACCAGCACGAACAACGCGTACGCGGTCCACACGTAGTGGCCGTAACCGCCCATCGCCAGAAAGGTGTTCATGCGGTGCGCTCCGTCAACACGATCCGGCGTGCCCAGTCCTTGCCGCTTTCCAGTGCGAGCAGGTCCACTCGCACGCGGCCGAACAGACTGGCCAGGTAATAAAACTTGGTGGCCAGCATCATCGTCAGCAGCGGCCACAGCATGTCGGCGCCCATCTTGGAGGGGCCGAGCAGGCGCACGGTGGAGCCTTGATGCAGCGTGTTCCACCACACCACCGAGTAATGCACGATCGGCAGATTCACCAGGCCCACCAACGCGAGCAAGCCGGCCGCACGCATCGCCTGACGGCGATCTTCCACTGCGTGATACAGGCCGAGCACACCCAGATACAAGAACAGCAGCAATAATTCGGAGGTGAGCCGTGCATCCCAGGTCCACCAGGTGCCCCACATCGGCTTGCCCCACAGCGAGCCGGTGCACAAGGTGATGAAGGTAAAGGCCGCGCCGATCGGCGCCGAGGCCATGGTCACCACTTCGGCCAGCTTGATCCGCCACACCAGCGCGATGAACGCGGACACGCCCATTGCCGCGTAGATGAAAAGACTCATCCAGGCGCTGGGCACGTGGATGAAGATGATGCGGTAGGCGTCGTGCTGCTGGTAATCCGGTGGCGCCAGTACCAGCCCGCCGTAAGCGGCCACCGCGCCGAGCAGCAGCGCCAGCGCCAGCGCCCACGGGCGCACGATGCCGGCGACGCGGTAGAACGTGGGCGGCGAGCTGAGTTTATGCAGCCACAAGGGAATCCACTTGGCCATGCCGGTGTCGTCAGTTGGAATGTTTGGCGTGCGAAGCCAGCGCGTCGACCGCAGCGCCGGCGTTGACCTGCAGCTGGCCGTCGGACATCTTGCTGGTACGTTGCATCAGTTCGCGCAAGGCGGTCGCGTCCATCGACGGCGACATCGACAACAGCAACGCGGCCATGCCGCTGACATGCGCGGTGGCCATCGACGAGCCGGAGGTGAAGTCGTAGCGGCCATTGGGCTGGGTGGTGAGGATGTCCTTGCCGGGCGCGCTCAGCACACCGGGCATCGCGGCGGTGGCGCTGCTGCTGCGCACCACCAGCACGCCGGGCACATCGTTGGGAAAGCCATCCATGCGGCCGTTCGGCGGCATTGCGGCCACCACGATGCGGCCCTGTTGCACCAGATGCAGCAGCATCTTGCTCAGCAGCGGGTCGGCCGGGCCGCCCAGGCTCAGATTGATCACGCGCGCGGAGCTGTTGTTGATCGCCGCCAGCGCCTTGGCCAGGGTGAAGGTGTTGCAGCGGGCGGTGGCACCGACGGTCGGTGCATACCAGCACGCCTTGTAGATGCTCAGCATGGCCTTGGGCGCCATGCCGACAATGCCTTGATGGTTGTTGCTGCCGGCAGCAATGATGCCGGCCACCTCGGTGCCGTGCGAATCGCTGCTGGTGGCGAGCGCGGTGTCGTCGACCAGATCGTGCACGTCGCGGATGCGCGACTTCAGATCGGGGTGAGCGGTGTCCACGCCGGTGTCGACCACCGCCACCACCACGCCGCGGCCCTGGGTGACGGTCTGCGCGCTGGCCGCATCGGTGGCGATGAAGCCGCGTTGCATGTCCACGTATGGGTCGTTATAGCCGGACAGCGCCGTGGTCTTTTCCGATGCATCGGCGGAGAACACCGAGAAATCCTGCACTGGCTGCACCAGCTCCACGCCTTCGTCGTCGGCCAGCGCGCTGACCAGCTCGTCGCGCGATACGCCAGCCGGCGGCTGCAGCACGGCGCAATACAGGCCCAGCGAGGTGATCGGCCAGCCGGAAACTTCGCGCAGCTTGTAGCGCTGCTTGATGGCTTCCATGCGCACGGCGGCCTTATGGCCGGCGCCGTAATAGCTGGAGGCGTAGCCGATCAGGCTGGAGCCGGCGCGTGCGGGCGGTGCGGTGAGCGGGTTGGCCACCGCCAGCAGGATGTCGCGGCTGCTATCGGGCGTATGTGCATCTGCCTGCGGCGGCGCGGTGCTGGTGCCGACAGCTTGCGCAGCATGCTGGGGCGTGTCCTGAGCATGCACGCAGGTGCAGCTGCCCAGGCCGATGAAGCCGGCGATCAAGCCGATCACGTAGAAGCGGCTCATGGTGCCGACACGATCTCGGCCAGGCGGATACGCGGGTTCGCACGCAGCTGCTGCACGGTGTGCTGCGGCTGGGCAGGCGGCTGCGGTGCGACAGGCACCACGGTGTAGGCGCCCATTTCATTGGGGCCGCCGACCACCTGCAACTGCTGCGCATGCAGCAGGCTGTCCCAGTCGGCCACGGTCATCCTGGCGTCGGGCACCACGCGGATGGCACCTTGCGGGACCGGCAAGGCGGTGGCGCTGCTGAGCGTGCGGTAGTCGTGCGAGGGCGCAGGCGCGGCCAGCTTGACGCCCATGACGCCAAGACCAATGGCCTGCACCAGGGCGGCGGCGGCCAGGGCGCGCACCGTCCAGTTGCCGGAGCGGCGTGCTGCCGGCACCGGTGCCGCCGGTGCGGTGTGCTGTTCCGGCGCATCCAGGCGGCCGAGCAGGCGCAGCAGGCCGGCGTTGGCGTCCAGCTTGACCGCCGACGGCAGTGCAAGCGCTTGCCGCAGGCGATTCTGCTGGGCGAATTCGGCGCTGCACGAGGGGCATTTGGCCACGTGCGCGATCAGCCAGGTGTTCTCTTCCTCTGTGGCACTGTCCAGCAATACTGCGGGCATCAGTTCCCAGGCGTGCGAGCATTCCTTGCCAGGCGCGATGAAAAACGTCTTCATTGCATGGTCTCCGTGTAAGGGGCGCCGCCGGCCAGGCCGGGCAGCACATTGCGTAATTTGACCCGCGCATGGAACAGCCGGGCTTTGATGGTGCCGACCGGGCACTGCATGATTTCGGCGACTTCTTCGAGCTTGTGGCCAACGCCATAGACCAGTTCGATCACCATGCGCTGGTCCGGCGAGAGCCGTTGCATGCCCTTGTCGAGCCAGTCGCGCAGCTCGCGGTCGTCGTTGTCGTCGGCGCTGGGGGCGTGGTCTTCCACCACGGCGGTGTCGTCGATGGCCTCGCCGTCATGCTGGCGCAGGCATTTGAGCCCGCAGCGATAGGCGATGCCCATGATCCAGGTCGACACCTGCGAATCGCCGCGGAAGTCGCCGGCTTTCTGCCAGGCGATCCAGAAGCAGTCGTTGATGGCTTCCTCGATGATGTCCGGGCGGCGGGTCAGCCGCGACAGGAACCGGCACAGCCGGCCGTGGTAGCTGGTGTACATGGTCGCCAGGGCGGCACGATCGCCCGCAGCCATGCGCCGCAGCAGCATGCGGTCGGTGGCATCACCCAGGGTGTCGGAATCATTCATCGAGGCAGGCACGGCAGAAGACGTAGGTCAGTGCCCGCACGGGGGCAAAAGGTTGCAGCTGGATCAGAACGTGGTGGAGACCGTGCCCAGCCAGGGCGTTTCGCCCGGGCCGCCCTGCAGGCGCGGGGTGTTGCTGCTGGTGACGATGCGTTCCAGTTTCAGCGTCCATCGTGCCCGGCTCCACTTCAGGCCCAATTGCCCGTACTGATAGCGGCCGGATTCGGCAGCGCCGTAGGCCATCGCCGGAAAGCGCGAAGAACCGGCGCCGACCAACAGGCTGAAGTCGTTTTGCAGCGGGACATTGGCGGTGACGTCGATGGCCACATTCCACGGCGATTGGTCGGCGCGGGGAAAGTTGAACACCGACACCGAAAAGGTCAGCACGTCGCGGTAGGACCAGGCCAGGCTGGCTTCCTGGCGGTCGAAGGTGCGTGTGGCCTGATTGGTCGGGTAGCCGTAATACAGCAGGCTGGCCTGCATCTGCCAGCGATCGTCCAGCATCCAGGCGCGTGCGGCCTGGGCGGTGACTGCCACCGGCTTGCTCAGCGAAGGCGATTGCAGCGCGACCGAAGTGGAGACCGACCAGCCGGGCGAGGGCAGCCAGTAGCCGGCCGCCTGCAGCGTGGCCTTGTTGGGCGCGATCGAGATGCCCCGGTCGATCAGCTGCGAGGTCAGCGCCACCGCGCCGCCGACATTGGCGGCCATGGCGCCGGGGCTGATGACCAGGGCCAGCAGCAGGCAGTGGCGCAATGTGGAGTTGCGCCGGCGCACGCGCGAGCACAGGCAACGCGGGTTGGCGCTGGCCGTTGTGCAGTGCCGCCGCCGCATGTTCAGGTGTGGCCTGTCCCACGGCTGCCCGCCGCAGGCGCAATGGCGTCGCGTTCGGAAGGGGGACGACCTGGCAGGCGAGACAGGGGGCAACGGATGAGCGTCTACGGTGAGCGGGGCGCAATAGTGCCTGATTGCGTCGGGCAGACCGCCGCGGGCACGACGGTTCCGTTCATATACGCGAAGGAATCGCGGCCGGCAACGCGGCCGGCGCGATTCCCGCAGGCGCAGCGCGCCCCGGTTGCCGGCCGGCAGGGGTGACTGCCGGCCGGTCAAGCAACGGTCAGTGCAGCGTGTTGAGGTAGGCGATCAGCGCGTCTAGCTCTTTCTGATCCTCCAGGCCTTCGTACTTCATCTTGGTCCCCGGCAGGGCCTTGGACGAGGATTGCGACAGATAGGTCTTGAGCTGGGCGGGCGTCCACTGCCACTTGCTGCCCTTGAGTGCATCTGAGTAATTGCTGTAGTCCGCCAGGCTGGCGGCCGGGCGCCCGGCCACGCCGAACATGGACGGGCCTTTCTTGTTCTTGCCCTGGGCCGCGCTGTGGCACTCGGCGCATTCGGTCATGAACACGCCTTTGCCATCGGCCGCGCGCGCGGGCGGGGCAAGCAGTGCGCCGGCCAACAACAGGCCGGCCAGCGGGGCGCACAACAAGGTTTTGTGGAGTGACTTCATGGGGGTCCTTACGCGTGCGGGGGAATCAGAACGAGACATTGACCGACAACGAGAAGGTGTCGAGATCGCGCGGGTTGGTGATTGGATTGCCGCCACCGAACACGTTGGTGGTGCTGCCGTTGAACTTGTCGAAGCGGAACCAGGTGGCCGCGAAACGCACGTTGGCGTTGGTGGTGTAGGTGCCTTCCTTACCGAACGGGGTCCAGTACAGCAGGATCAGATTGGCGGTGGTGTCGGGGATGCCGTAGGGCTGATAACGCGCCACATCGAACGAGCCGCTGTTGATCAGATGCGCTGCCAGCACGCCGTAGGTCTGCTTGAACGCGTAGTTCATGCTGATGTTCTGGTCGCGCACGCTGCCGCGGTCGCGCGGCGACATGCTCGGGTCGGTCGGCTGCAGCGGGCTGCCGTATTTGCGGCGCTCGTAGATGTTGACGTAGGCCAGCGACAACACGTGCTCGCGGGTGCCGAGGAACTGATAGCTCAGGTCGTAACCCAGGTCGGTGAAGTCATCGGTGGGACCGCCGGTGCGCAGGCGTTGGCGACGGGTGGTCATCGCGGTGAGGCCGGCCGAGAAGAACTGCCGCTTCATGTCCTTCATATAGGCAAAGCGCGCATAGCCGGTGTCGCTGAGCTTGCCCGGGTCGTTGTTGGGGTTCCAGCCCAGGTGGTCCTGCGCATCGGCGGACAATGCGCTGTAGCTGCCGACTTCGCCGTACCAATTGCGGTCGAACAAGCCGTACACGCTGGCGCCGATCACGCGGTTGGACAGCGCCGACGAACTCAGCATGCTGGCCGAACCTGCATTTGAGACCGGGCTCAGGGTCGATGCATTGGGCAGCACCTGGATCGGATCGGACACGCCGGGGTTATTGTTGACGCTGACGCCGATCATGGCGTCCTTGCCGGCCAGCTGGAACGGCTTGCTGACAAAGCGCAGATCCACATCGTCCAACTGGGTGTTGAAGGTGTCGTTGCCGCCGTTGTTGGAGCGGATCTTGGAGTAACCGCCGATGTGGTCGTTGACCCGGCCGGCCAGATATAGATCGGCTTCGTTGATGCGTGCGCTGCTGTCGCCGCGGCTGGGATTGCTCCGCGTCCAGGTGACCTGGCCGGAGACCGGAATCTTGGTGCCGTTGCCATCTGTATCGGTGAAGCCGCCGAGCTTGAAGCGCATGCCATATGGCGTGAGCGAGGGGCCATAGGAGCCGACATGGCAATCTGCGCACGAAGAGCCGGTCTGGCGCGCGAATGAAGGGATCGCCTGCGCCTGCGTGCTGGCCAGCAGCAACAACGGGCCGGACACGCACAACAAGGACGTCAGGGAGGCGGTGCGCGTGGCGGCAACGCGACGCGGGGCGGGCTGGGGAGTAGGCATGGAAAGTCCTTGTTCGACGGTGCGGGAGCGGGGGAGGGCTGGCAACTCGGGGGAATTCATCGGGCTTTTTTCGGCAACACGCGATGCAGCACGCCATCGCCGAGCACCAGGTGATGCCAGAGCGCGGCGCCGATGTGCAGGATCACCAAGGCCAGCAAGACCCAGGCGGCATTCAAGTGCCAGGTGCCCAGCGTGTCGGCCAGATCTTCGTCCGGCGCGACCAGATTCGGCAGCGTCAATCCGAACAGGTAGACCGGTTTGGCGTAGGCGTTGCTCAACGACCAACCGATCAGCGGCAACGCGACCATCAGGCCGTACAGCGCAAAATGGGTAGCGCCTGCAGCCAGCCGCATCAGCAGCGGCGACGGCGGGCCCGGCGGCAGCTTGCGCAGGCGGATGCGCAAGCCCACGCGCAGGACGAAGAGAAAGAGCACCATCAAACCGAAGTGGCGATGGCCCTCCATCAGCCACTGACGCAATGCGCGTCCTTCCAGCTCGGCGCGCAGCAAAATCAGTGTGGCGGCCATGGCCAGGCACAGCACTGTCAGCCAGTGCAGCACGCGCATCGATTTGGGAAGTGGAATGACCTGCGCTGTGGGCGGCGCCTGTTGCGGCAGCACAGTGGCGCTGTCGGTGGCGGCGGTGTCTGGCGCCTGAGGGGATGAACGCATTTGGTCGGTGTGCTCCGGTGCTGGTCGTTGGTTCCGGCAGTGCGTCGTGCGCTGCCAGGCCTGGCTCCCCACGCCGGCCGATCTGCGGCCAGGTGAACGTGCACCGATATGTGCGGCGATGCCGGTAAAAGGTTGCATTGCCCTGTGGGCATTACGCTGCAATCCGTGCATATCCACGTCTGCTGCGTCTGCAACTGCGCTTGCGCGCACATGGATTCGCAGTGCCGTGACGTGGTGCAACCTTTCGCGCATCCCGGTGCACTCAGGCATGTCGCACTACGTGCAGTCAGCGGTTACGCCCCCGAATCATGGCCATCGAACGCATCCAGTTGCACACCCACGGTGACGATCGCGGTCTGCTCATCTCGTTGGAGCAGCAGCGCAATGTCCCGTTCGAGATACGGCGCGTGTATTACCTGTTCGGCACCCGCGACGGCGTGCACCGCGGCCAGCATGCGCACCGCCAGCTCAATCAACTCGCCGTCGCCTTGCATGGCTCGGTGACGATTCTGCTGGACAGGGGCGATGGCACCGGCCAGGAAGAAGTGGTGCTGGACGACCCCTCGCAAGGCCTGCTGCTCGGGCGCATGGTGTGGCGCGATCTGTATCGCTTCAGCCCCGACTGCGTGTTGATGGTACTGGCTGACCAGTTCTACGACCCGGCCGATTACATTCTGGATTACGACGAATTCCTGAGCGAAGTGCGCGGCGAACATCGCCTGGACGCACGCAGGCTGGAAGCATGAACGTGCATAAGCCATTGGTGATCATCGGGGACGGCGAGTTTGCGCAGATCGCCTGCGAGTATTTCCAGCACGACAGCGATTACACCGTGGTCGCCTTCAGCGTGGAGCGCGACTTTCTGCTGCGGCCCACGCTGGCCGAGCTGCCGGTGGTGGCATTCGAAGAACTCGAACAGCGCTATCCACCTGAGCAGTACGAGGTTTTCGTGGCGATTCCGGCCACGCAGCTCAACCGCCTGCGCACACGTTTCTTCGAAGACATGGTGCGCCGCGGCTACCGCTGCGCCAGCTATGTCAGCTCGCGCGCGTTCGTCTGGCGCAATGCGCAGATCGGCGCCAACTGCTTCATCTTCGAAGGCAACGTCGTCCAGCCGTTCACCCGCATTGGCGACAACTGCGTGTTGTGGAGTGGCAACCATATCGGCCACCGCACGGTGGTGCAGGACAATGTGTTCATCGCCTCGCATGCGGTGATTTCCGGCTATTGCGAGATCGGGCGCGGCAGCTTCATCGGCGTCAATGCCACACTCAGCGACAAGGTGCGGATTGCCGCAGACAACATCATCGGCGCCGGCGCGCTGGTCACCCGGCATACCGAGGCCGAGCGCGTGTATGTGGGCTCGCCGGCGCGTGCGGTGGCCGGCAGATCCAGCTTCGACGTGGAGCTCTAACCCATGTTTGCCTGGACCAAGCGGGGCCTGGTGTTCGATGTCGCGCGCGATGGTGTGGGCGGCTGGATGCAGCATGCCGCACTGACGCCGACACCGTATCGGTTGTCTGCGCAGGTGCTACGCGTCTATGCAGGTTTTCGCGATGCGCAGGGTGTGAGCCGGATCGGCTATGTGGACGTGTGCGCCGATGCGCCGACCCAGATCGTCGGTGTCAGCAAACAGCCGGTGCTGGATATCGGCCGCGATGGCTGCTTCGACGATAACGGCATGATTCTGGGCGATGTGGTGGCCGGGCCGGATGGCCTGTATATGTTCTATGTCGGCTTCCAGCGTGTGGCCAAGGCCAAGTTCCTGGCCTTTACCGGGCTTGCGGTATCCATCGATGGTGGCGAAAGTTTTCAGCGCCGGCAGGACACGCCACTGCTGGATCGCGCCCCTGGTCGCAGCACGATTGCTGCGGTGCATTCGGCCCGCTATGAAGATGGCCGTTGGCGATTGTGGTACGCGGTGGGCGACGATTGGGAAACCATCGGCGGCCAGCCGTATCCGCGTTACCACATCCGTTACGCAGAGACCGACGATCTGCGCCACATCCCCAGCGACGACGTGGTGTGCCTGCGTCCGCGCGACGACGAATATCGCATCGGCCGCCCGCGCGTGTATCGCCTGGGCGATCGCTATCTGATGTATTTCACCCGCGGCGATACGCACGGCGGCTACTTCCCGGGCATCGCCTTCAGTAGCGATGGTGTGCAGTGGGAGCGCGACGACAGTCAGTTGGGGCTGCAGCTCTCCGACCACGGCTGGGATGCGCAGACCTTGTGCTACCCGGTGTTGATCCAGCAGCACGATCGCGTGCTGATGTTCTACAACGGCAACGCAATGGGGCAGGCCGGCTTCGGTCTGGCCGAGGCCGCGTTGCCGGTGGACCTGCAGGGGCGCCATGTTTTCGGTTAGGCCATATGCCGCCAGCGATGCGCCTGCGTGGGACACGTTGGTGGCGTCCTCGCGCAACGGCAACCTGTTGCATCGGCGTGGCTATATGGACTATCACGCCGACCGCTTCGTGGATGCGTCGTTACTGGTCGAACGTGGCGGCGAGGTGGTGGCGGTGTTTCCGGCAAGCGTGCACGGCGATTGCGTCAGCAGCCACGCCGGGTTGACCTATGCGGGCTTGTTGTCGTCGATGGCGTTGCGTGCGGGCGCTACATTGCAGGTGCTCGAGCAGATTGCCGCGCACTATCGCGCGCGCGCCGTGCGCCAGATCGTGTACAAGCCGGTGCCGCATGTGTTTCATGCGTATCCGGCCGAGGAGGATCTGTATGCCTTGCATCGGTTGGGCGCGCAGCTGTTCCGGCGCGACCTGTCGTCGGTGATCGCGCTGCGCGAGCCGTTCGCGTTCAGTGCCGAGCGTCGGCGTTCGCTGGTCAAGGCGCGCAAGGCCGGTGTGCAGATCCAGACCGGCACGCAGCTGGAGGCGTTTCATGCCTTGCTGACCCAGGTGTTGCAACGGCACGGTGTGGCGCCGACCCATCGGCTGGACGAATTGCAGCTGCTGCACAGCCGGTTTCCGCAGCAGATCGTGCTGCACGAAGCGCGCGCTGAGGGGCAGCTGGTGGCCGCCGCACTGGTGTTGGATTTCGGTCGCAGCGTGCACACCCAGTATCTGGCGGTGTCCGAACGCGGTCGCCAGCTGGATGCGCTGAGCCTGCTGCTGGCCGAGCTGATCACTGAGGTGTACGCGCAGCGCCATTACTTCAGCTTCGGTATCTCCACCGAGCAGGGCGGGCAGGTGCTCAACGATGGCTTGGTCGAACAAAAGGAGCGCTTCGGCGCGCGTGCCGTGGTGCAGGATTTCTATCGGTGGACGTTGTAATGGATGTGCCTTTTCTGGATTTGCGTGCAGTCAATGCGCGCTACGCGGATGAATTGAAAGCTGCTGCCGCGCGGGTGATCGATGCCGGCTGGTATGTGCTCGGGCAGGAGCTGGCCGCGTTCGAAGAAGAATTCGCCAGCTACTGCGGCGCCGCGCATGCGGTGGGCGTGGGCAACGGGCTGGATGCGTTGTCGCTGATCCTGCGCGGCTATCGCGAGCTGGGGGTATTGCGCGAGGGCGACGAGATCATCGTGCCTGCCAACACCTTCATCGCGAGCTTTCTGGCGATCAGCCAGAACCAGTTGGTGCTGGTGCCGGTGGAGCCGGATCCGCTGACTTTCAACATGGACCCGGCCAGTGTGGAGAAGGCGATCGGCCCACGCACGCGCGCCATCATGGCGGTGCATCTGTATGGGCAGCTGGCCGACATGGCCGCGTTGCAAACGCTTGCCCATCGCTACGGGCTGCTGCTAATCGAAGATGCCGCGCAAGCGCATGGCGCGCGCGCACACGGGCGGCGTGCCGGTGCCTTCGGCGATGCGGCGGCGTTCAGTTTTTTTCCGACCAAGAACCTGGGCGCACTCGGCGATGGTGGTGCGGTGGTGACCTCGGATCCGCGCCTGGCCGAGCGCATTCGCGCGCTGCGCAATTACGGCTCGGAAGTGAAATATCACCACACCTGCCAGGGCGTGAATTCGCGGCTGGATGAAATGCAGGCGGCGTTCTTGCGGGTCAAACTGGGGTATCTGGAGGATGAGATCGCGCGTCGGCGCGCGGTGGCGCAGCATTATCTGCAAGGCATCGATAACCCGTTGATCACGTTGCCTACGGTGGTCGCTGAGGAACAGCACGTCTGGCATCTGTTCGTGGTGCGCAGTCCGCAGCGCGCTGCCTTGCAGGCGCATTTGCTGCGGCTGGGTATCCACACCCAGATCCATTACCCGGTGCCGCCGCATCGGCAGCCGGCCTATACCACGCTGGGCGATGCCTGCCTGCCGGTGAGCGAGGGCCTGCATCGTGAAGTGTTGAGTCTGCCGATGGGCCCGGCACTGGATGACGCGTCGGTGGAACGTGTGATTGCCGCATGCCAATCGTTCGGCAGCCCTGCATGAATCTGATGCACAGCAGCGTGTACACCGGCGTTGCGACGCTGGCCAAGCTGCTGGCTGCGCTGGTGGTGGTGAAGTTGGTAGCCGTCTATGCCGGCCCGCAGGGTGTCGGCCGCTTGGGCCAGTTTCTCAATCTGATGTCGGTGCTGGCGGTGTTGGCGGGCGGCGGTATCAGCGCCGGCATCGTCAAGTACGTGGCCGAGTATCGCAACGACGCACCGGCACTGGCACGCTTGCTCAGCGCGGCGCTCTGGTACGCCTTCTGTGCGGCTTGCGTCATGGCGGTGTTGGCGGTGCTGTTCAGTGGCGTGATCGCCGAGCGCCTGTTGGGCGATGCAGCGTATCGGCCGCTGATCTGCGTGCTGGCGATCGCGCAGCTGGGCATTGCCCTGGTCAATTACATCCTGGCGGTGATCAACGGTTTCATGGATGTTCGCCGTCTGGCATTTGTGCAGGTGAGCGGCGCGGTGGTGAGCGTTGCGCTGGTGGCGTGGCTGTCCAGCCTGGCGCAGCTGCAGGGCGCATTGCTGGCACTGGTGCTGGGCCAGGTGCTGTGGTTGTTGGCCGGCGTGCCGGCACTGCGACGCAGCCCGTATTTCCAACGCGAGATGCTGCGCCTGCGTTTCGATGCGCCGATGACGCGCAAGCTGGCCGCGTTCTCGGTGATGACGCTGACCGCCACGCTGGTGCCCCAGTTGGTGGCCATTGTGGTGCGCGATCATCTGGCGTTGCAGTTCGGATGGCAGCAGGTGGGTTATTGGCAGGCCGTCAGCCGGGTGTCGGATGCCTATCTGCTGTTCTTCACCACCGCCATCAACGTGTATTACCTGCCCAAGCTGGCCTCCCTGCACGATCGTGCGGCGCTCGGGCGCGAGCTGCGGGCCGCGTATCGTTATGTGATGCCGGCGGTGATCGCGATGGCGCTAGGCGTGTACATGCTCCGCGATTGGGTCACCTGGCTGCTGTTCGATGCGCGATTCGCTGCAGCAGCACCGCTTTATGGTCCGCAGTTGCTGGGCGATGTGATCAAGATTGCCGCGTTCGTGCTGTCGTACGTGATGCTGGCCAAGGCGATGACACGGCTGTTCGTGATTTCCGAATGCGTGTTCGCCGCCAGCTATCTGGCGCTGGTGTATCTGTTCACGGCGCAGTTCGGGCTGATCGGGGCGATGTATGCCGTTGTCGCCAACTACGTGGTGTATCTGCTGTTCAATATCGTGGTGGTGCGTCGCTATCTGGTGCAGGCCGCATGAGCGATCAAACCCAACCGAGCGGGCGAGCGAGCTGGCCACTGGTGTCGGTGCTGATTCCGGCCTATAACCACGCGCGTTTCGTGCAACGGTGCCTGGATAGCGTGTTGGAAGACCCGTACCCGTGCAAGGAGATCGTCATCATCGACGACGGCTCCAGCGACGCCACGGGCGAAAAGATCGCGCAGTGGATTGCCACCCATGGTCATCGGCTGCCGGTGCAGTTCGTGCAACGTGACAATCGGGGTGTGGCGGCCACGCTCAACGAGCTGGCCTTGCGTGCGCGTGGCGACTACCTGCGTCTTGGCGCGAGCGACGATTATCTGTTGGCCGGCGGGTTGGATGCGCAGGTGCGTTACTTACGTGCGCATCCGCAAAAACTGGCGGTGATCGGCGACGCCTGCGTGGTCGATCAGCATGGAAGACTGCTGCACGGCAGCGCCATGCGCGACCTGCATCGGGTGGATACCGGTATGTACCGCTCAGAGCCGGGCATCCGCCGCGCGGTGATCCAGCAGTGGGCGGTCAGTGGTGCGGTGGCGTTGCTGCGTCGCAGTGCCTTTGATGCGCGCGCCGGGTGGGACGAATCGCTGCGGATCGAGGACTGGGATTTTTTCCTGCGCCTGGCCGCGCGCAACGCGCTTGGTTTCGTCGACGTGCCGGTCTGTGCGTACCGTTTGCATGGCAACAACCTCAGCAAGACCGCAAACGTGCGTGCGCGGATTGCCAACTTGAGCGAGTCGCGTCAAGTGGCGTTGCGTTGTGCGGAGTTGTTCGATGAGCCCGAGCGCACCTTGCTGCGGGCGCAATCGCGTTACATCGCGGCCAAGGTGGCATTTCTGCAGCGCCGGCCGCACAGGGTGATCGGGCATCTGCTCGCCTATGCCTGGTTGTCGTTGCCGGCCAGATGGCGGCCCAGGCATGCGCGTAGCGCGGTGGAGCCGGCATGAACACGCTGTTGCGCCGGCCTGCGACGTATCTGGCACTGCCGATGCTGCTCAGCTGCGCGCTGACGTTGCTGACCTACACGCTGCCCGGGGACTATCTGGACGGCATCGCGTTGCTGGCGGTCGCTGCCGCTGCAACGTTTGTGCTGGATGCGTTGCTACGCACGCAGCTGCCTGCCG
Organism: Xanthomonas sp. NCPPB 2933; assembly: GCF_056725225.1. Taxonomy (NCBI): domain Bacteria; kingdom Pseudomonadati; phylum Pseudomonadota; class Gammaproteobacteria; order Lysobacterales; family Lysobacteraceae; genus Xanthomonas; species Xanthomonas sp. NCPPB 2933. The sequence goes on along the minus strand of NZ_CM161518.1, from coordinate 3,292,967 downwards.
TGGAGCGCTTTCGCAACTATCGCTACGCCGGCACGCGTGATGCCTTCGTGGTGATGACGCTGGCGGCAGTGGTGACGGTGTTCTGCATCGTGGATGTGGCGTTGTTTCCGATTCCTTTGTTCAGCGATCCGTCCTCGTACGCCACCTTGAGCCCCTTGCGCTCGCATGTGCGGCACATCTCCAACATGTGCTGGATCCTGCCGCCGATCGCGCTGCTGTGCGTGCGCCACCGCGGGCTGCGTGCGGCGATTGTGACGCTGGGGTTCGTATTCCCGATCGTGGTGATCGACCGCAACCGCATCTTTGCCGGACTGTTTTCGTTCGTGCTGGTGATGCTGTTGCGCCGCGATCCTGCGCGCCGCCTGCCGTGGAAGACCATTGGCCTGCTCGTGCTGGCTGGGGGCGGGGTGTTTTCGATCCTGGGCGCACTGCGTTCCGGCTCGTTGGCCACGGTCGCCTTGCCGTTCAGTGCGTTGTATCGCGCGATGCCGCAGGGCGTGCAGTGGCTGCTGCTGTACATCAGCGCCGGGCCGTACAACTTCGGCGCGATCCTGGCCAAGGGCTACGTCAACGCCAGTTTTCTGGTCAATCAACTGGTGCCGTTCAGTGGTTCGATCGCCACCGCCGGCACCAGCATTCCGCTGGATGCGCCCAATATCAATGTGGGAACGGAATTCTTTCCGTTCCTGATGGCCTGGGGCGCGCCGGGCGCCGTGATTGCACTGCTGGCGTTATATGCCGGCCTGGTGTGGAGCGTGCGCCTGCTCAGCAGCTCGCTGTCGATCTTTCATGTGCTGATCTTCCTGCGCCTCGCCTATGCCTGCCTGATGTCGCCGTTCGCGCCGCAGGCATTCACCTGGACCAACTTCGGCTTCATCGCGCTGTGTCTGGTGTTGCATGCCTGCACCGTGTTGCTGCCCAGCCGCAATGCGGCATCTAGCGCTGCTGCGTAGTGCGCGGCAATTTCGTTTTTTCACCACGTTCCAGAGCCGGTGCACCATGAATCAACACGACGATATCTACCTGATCGACCTGTGGCACATCCTGCGCCGCGAATGGCGCTGGGCGCTGGCCGCGCTGGTGGTGGTGCTTGGCCTGACGTTTGCCTTCACCCGGTTGGCCAAACCGCAGTGGGAGGCCACCGCCTGGATCCAGGTCGGCGAAATCGGCCCCACACCGGCCGGGCGCGACCCCAAGGTCGAGCCGTTCCAACGCGTGATCGATCGCATGAAGACGCGGCTGTTTCAGGATGCGGTGCTGCGCAAGGCTGGCGTGTCGCTCAACAGCCGCGCTGCGCAGTTGTATCGCGGCAGTCTCAAGCCCGATCCGGACCCGTACGCGAATCTGATCGGCGTGACCATTCGTGCCCAATCGTCCGCGCAGGCACGCCGCCTTGCGATGGCCACCGTGACCGAGCTGCAGACGCTGCACGGCCAGACCAATGCGGTGGCGCTTGAGCTCGCACGCACGCGCCTGCAAGGGTTGAATGAAGACCTGCGCGCGGCGCTTGTCAACCGAGCGCAACTGCAACAGCAAGTGCAGGCCGGGCAGGGCGGTGCTGCGGCCACGCCGGCGCAGCTGGTTGCCGGTGTATTGCTGACCGACAGCAACACCACCATCCGCGCGTTGAAAGCCGAGCGCGACGATCTCATCGCCCGCCTTACCACGCGCTACACGTATCAGACCTCGTTGGCGTGGCCGCTGTATGTGCCCGATCGCCAGGCGTTTCCGAATGCGATCACCGCCTGGGCTGCCGGTTTGCTCGCTGGCGCCGGGTTGGGCGTGCTGGCGGCGGTGTTACGCAATGCCTGGCGGCGTCGCAGGGGTGCGGCCGGGCATTCCGTCGCCTGATGTAAACGGCAACGCGTTACTGGTGGGACATCGCTTATCAGGCTGCAACCAAAGCCGCTGCGCGGGGCACTCACGGGTCAATCAAGCGATACCGCGGTGGCGGTGTCGCGTCTGGAGAGTGTCGTGAGAACAACTGGTCTGGTGTGGGAGGCTGCGCATGTCGGTGGTCAATGAGCATGCGGCGCGTGGCGGCACGGTGGCCCCGGAGCGCTTGCTTGAGACGCAACGCGCGTTCGATAGCGTGGCTCCCGACTACGATGGCCCGCGCGGCAACAATGCGCTGATCCAGCGCATGCGCACCACGCTGTGGGACACGGTTGCGGCCGAGCTGCCGGTGGGGTCGCGGCTGGTGGATCTGGGCTGCGGCACCGGTCTGGATGCCGGCGAGTTCGCACGCCGCGGTTACAGTGTGCTGGCTACCGACTGGTCGCCGGCGATGGTCGAACGCACCCGCCATCGCGCTGCCACGCAAGGTCTTGAAGCACGGTTGACCGCCGCCCACGTCGGCATCCAGCAGCTCGATCAGCTGGACGGCACCTTCGATGGCATGTACTCCAACTTCGGCCCGCTCAACTGCGCTCCCGACCTGCCGGCAGTGGCTGCCGAGTGCGCACGTCTGCTGCGCGCCGATGGCTGCCTGGTGTTCTCGGTGATCGGGCGCATCTGCCCGTGGGAAATCGGTCATTACACGCTGCGCGGGCGCTTCAAGCGCGCAGCGGTGCGTGCCGCGCGCGGGGTCACCGCGGTGGGCATGAACGGCCACACCATCTGGACCTGGTACCACCTGCCGCGCGAGTTCTACCGCGCCTTCAACAAGCACTTCGTGCTGGACAGCTATCGCGCCTTGAGCCTGTTCCTGCCGCCGCCGTATCTGGTGGATTTTTGCGAACGGCATCCGCGTCTGTCCGAGCGCCTGGGCCGGTGCGACGACCGCTTGGGCGGGCTGCCGCTGCTGCGCGACATGGGCGACCACTTCCTGATCGTGATGCGCAAGCGCTGAGTGGAGACGCCGATGTCCATGGCCGATATCTGTTTGCAGGGCGCACGCGCGATCACCCTGGCCGGTCCTTCGCGCGCTGCAGTGACGATGTGCGCGGGCCGCTTCGGCGGCACGCTCGGCACCGGCAGCCTGCGGCTGGATTTGCAGGGCCATGTGCTGGCGCCGGGCTTGATCAACGCGCACGATCATCTGCAGGTCAACTGCGTGCCGCCGCTGTCGCAAGGCGCACCGTTCGCCAACAGCTACGCATGGATCGAGGCGTTTCAGGCGCATTTTCAGCATCCCGATGTGGCGGCTGCGTTGCGCGTGCCCAAGGCGGTGCGCTTGCGCCACGGCGGTTTGAAGAATCTACTGGCCGGCGTCACCTGCGTGGCGCAGCACGACCCTTGGCACGCCACCTTGGACGAGGCGAACTTTCCGGTCGGCCTGCTGCGCGAGTTCGGTTGGAGCTACGCGCTGGGCTGGACAGGCTACGGACCGCCGGTGCAAGGCAGCTTTGCCGCGACCTCGCCCGAACATCCGTGGATGATCCACCTGGCCGAAGGCACCGACGCAGTGGCGGCTGCCGAACTCGACGAGCTGGATCGGCTCGGCTGCCTGGCCTCCAATAGCGTGCTGATCCACGGCGTGGGCATGGGCGAATGCGATATCGATCGGGTGATCGCACGCGGCGCGGCGGTGGTGTGGTGTCCTTCGAGCAATCTCGCGCTGCTGGGCCGCACGCTCGATCCGTGGCGCTTGTGCATGGCCGGGCTGCTGGCATTGGGCAACGATTCGCGCATCAGCGGTGCGCGCGATCTGCTGGAAGAACTGCGCATCGCCGCCGACAGCGGGCTCGCACCGGATCTATTGCTCGGCATGGTCACCCAGCAATCTGCGCGCATCCTGCGCATGCAAGCGCGCGGGTGCATCGCCCCAGGCGCAGCCGCAGATCTGCTGATCGTGCGCGATCGCGGTGGCGATCCTGCCACCAGCGTCATCGGCTGCCAACGGAGTGAACTGCGCGCAGTGATACGCGATGGCGCCCCGCGCATCGCCGACCCGGATTTCGCCAACTGGTTCGAGGCGGCCGGCATCCAGACCGTGCCGGTGTTGCTGGACGGTCGCCCCAAACTGCTCGATGCCAGGCTGGCCGACCCGGCAGTGCTGGCACTCGAACCCGGCCTGCAGCGTGTGCCGCACGCAGCGCACAAGCCATCCATCGCGATGGCAGCCAACGGTGCTGTGTCATGAGCGCTGCGCCGACACTTGAGCCGGCAGCGGCGTATGCGTTGTGGGCGCAGGCGTATCCGCCGCATGCACATAACCCGGTGATGCTGGCCGAAGAACGCGCCATGCTCGCGCTGATGCCCGGCGCCCTGCAGGGCCAACATGTGCTGGATGCCGGCTGCGGCAGTGGTCGCTACATGCTGCATGCATTACAGCGTGGCGCGCTGCATGTCACCGGTGTGGATCTGTCGCCGCAGATGCTGCAACGCGCCGCCAGCGAGCTCGCCCGCGACTGGCCAGCGGCACGCGTGAGTCTGCAACAAGGCAGTCTCGATAAACTGCCCTTTCCCGACGCACTTGCCGACCTCAGCGTCTGCGGTCTGGTGGTCGGGCATCTGCAGCAGCTGTGGCCTGCGCTGGAAGAACTGCATCGCGTCACCCGCGTGGGCGGGATCGTGCTGTGCAGCGATGTGCATCCGATCGGCCATGCGCTGGGCTGGCGACGCGATTTCAAGGCCGACGGCCGGCAGTACGCAGTGCGGCATACGCAACATCTCTACAGCCATTGGCATACGGCATGCGCATCGCTGGGCCTGGCGATCGAAGCGGTGGCCGAACCGATGCTGGACCCGGCCGATATTCCACCCGGTGCACGTTTCGACCAGGCGGCATTGCAGGTGCCGGTTGCCTTGGTGATGCGTCTGCGGCGCATCGCGTGAGTGTTGTGGTGTTCATGGCGATTCCAAATGGCAGCGCATGCACGGCCTGCAAGCACTACGACCCGAGCCGCTTACGTTGCGCGCAAGCGCGCGTCATTGGCGTTGCAGAACGTGCATGCCAGTCGATGTCTGCGCCATGACCCTGCATGTGGCGCAACTCAATCTGCTGCCAACGCCCGACGGCCTGAGCGTTGAACAGGTCTTCGCGCAATGGCCATCGCTGGCCGACATCGCCGAGGCGGTGACCAGCGCAGGGGTGCGGGTGACAGTGATCCAGGCCTCGGCACTGAACACTCGACTCACACGCCAGGGTGTGGACTACCGTTTCGTCGATCTGGACGCGCGTGGTAGCAAGCAGCGTGCGCACGTTCTCGCCGCGATGCTGCGCCAGATCGACGCAGACGTGATCCACGTGCACGGGCTGGAATTCGCCGGCGACGCGCGGCGGCTTGGGCGCCTGCTGCCGCAGAGTCCCATCCTGCTGCAGGACCATGCCAATCGCCCGCCACGCTGGTGGCGCCGGATCGTGTGGCGTGCACGCTATGCGGCGGCTGCCGGGATTGCGTTCACCTCGCTGGAACTGGCACAACCATTTCTGCATGCGAGCCTGTTTCGATCCAGCACGCAGCTATTCGAGATTCCCGAATCGAGCAGCCGCTTCTTGCCGGGCGATCGCTTGCAGGCACGCGAGCACACGCGTCTGCATGGCGACCCATGCGTGTTGTGGGTCGGCCATCTGAGTGCGGCCAAGGATCCGTTATGCGTACTCGATGCCGTCGCGTTGGCGGCGCGCGTGTTGCCCGGGCTGCGGCTGTGGTGCGTATTCGACCAGGCGCCGTTGATGGAACAGGTACAGCAGCGCCTGCGCGACGATCCGCAGCTGGCGCGCTGTGTGCAGCTACTGGGCAAGGTGCCGCATGCACGCGTGGAGACCCTGTTGCGCGCCTGCGATCTGTTCGTCTCGGCCAGCCATGCGGAAAGTTGCGGTTATGCCGCAGTGGAAGCGTATGCCTGCGGCAGCTTGCCGCTATTGACCGATATCCCTGCTTTCCGCGCGCTCAGCGATGCCGGTGCGGTGGGCGAGTTGTATCCCGTGGGCGATGCCTCGGCCTTGGCGGAACTGCTATTGCGTGTCTCCCGGCAGCGACCCAATCGCACACAGATACGTGCGCATTTCGATGCACGGCTCTCCTTCGCCGCCGTGGGGCAGCGCTGGGTCAACGCCTACACCCAATTACTGGCCGCCGCACCGGGACGCACAGCATGAAACTGGCCTTGGTGGTACCGGGCGGTGTGGACCGCAGCGGCGAAGTCCGCGTGATTCCCGTGTTCCTGACCCTGATCGAATGGCTGGCGCGCCATCATCAGGTGCATGTCTTCGTGCTGCATCAGGAGCCGATGCCGGGCACCTGGACATTGCGCGGCGCCACCGTGCACAACATCGGCGCGCAGCGTACCCGTCTACGCGCGATCGCCGCTATTCGTGACGAACATCGGCGCGCACCGTTCGATGTCATCCAGGCGATCTTTTCCGGCTACTGCAGCTTGATCGCCGTTGCGGCGGCAAAACTACTGCGTCGCCCAAGCATGGTGCATATCGCCGGTGGCGAGCTGGTCGCACTGCATGCCATCGGCTACGGCGGCCGGCGTAAGTGGCGCGGGCGTCTGCGCGAAGCGGTGATCCTGCGCCTGGCCGACTGCGTCACCGCCGCCAGCGCGCCCATCGTCGATTCGCTGCAAGCACTCGGCATCCGCGCGCAGCGGGTGCCCTTGGGCGTGGATCTGCGTGCCTGGCCAGCGGCCGCACCACGCGCGCGCACTGGCGCAATTGCACGTTTGCTGCACGTGGCCAGCCTCAACCCTGTCAAGGACCAGACCACGTTGTTGCGGGCGATGGCGGCGCTCAAACGCGCCGATGTCGCCTTTACCCTCGACATGGTCGGCGTCGATACCCTGGATGGCGCCATGCATCGCCTGGTGCAGCAGCTGGGCCTGAGCGAGCAGGTGCGTTTCTTGGGTTTCAAGACCCAGCGCGAGTTGCGCCCGATCATGCAATCAGCCGATCTGCTGGTGTTGTCGTCCTTGCACGAGGCCGGGCCGTTGGTGCTGCTGGAAGCTGCGGTGGCAGGTGTTCCCACAGTGGGGACGGCCGTCGGGCATCTGGTCGAGTGGGCACCGGTCTGCGCACTGGCAGTGCCGCCGGGTGATTGGGCCGCGCTGGCAGAAGCCGTCCGTCAGGTGGTGGCCGACGACGAACTGCGCTTGCGTCTGGCCTGGGCGGCGCAGTGCCGTGCGGTACGCGAAGACGCGGCATCGACCACGCGTCTGTTCGAAAAGCTCTACCGCCAACTATGCGAGAAGCGCCCGCTGCACTAGGTACCTGGGCACGGAGTAGGCAATAGACTGCGGGCTTGCGCAAACCACTTTCAGATCAGCCAACAAAACGCAAAGAGCGGTCGCCTGGCGGTGAGCGCATGGGTTTTGTTGGCTTTCTCTTGTTGGATGCAGTCAGAAGCCCAGCTCAAACGCTGAGTCGGTCGAGGGCGCGATGCCCTCACCGCTCGCGGGACACGCCGCAAGTACGTCCATGTAGGCTCGGTGGCGGCATCCATGCCGCCACACGGTCCCGCAATCGGTGAGGGCACCGCACCAGACAGTTTGCTGGTTGCTTGAAAACATGCACACCGACCATCTTGATTGGTCCTTGCCCGCCCACCATCGCGGGACCTTACGCGGCATGGATGCCGCGTAAGAGCCTACACGGACGTACTTGCGGCGTGTCCCGCGATGGTGGGCGGGCAAGGGCCCTGCAACCAGGCCGCAGATCAACCGCTCTGCAGCCAAGCCGCCCTGCAGCAAACCTACGTAAAGTGGTTTTGTCAGTCGCTCCTACCTTCAAACTGGCTGCAAATACCCATCCAATGCCGCACGCACCACATACAACATGTCGGTGCGCGGTACTGGTCGCGTAAGCCGCGTCATCAATCGGCGTGCCTGGGTCTGCCGTACCCATGGTTGCCCTTGAAGCCACAGCTGTGTCTGCAACATGTCCGCACGTTCCTTGCGGCTTTCGGCCGACGGCGCAACGCGGTTGTGCAGATACTGCCGCGCTTCGCTCAGCGACCGCGACCATTCGATGCCGGGCAGTGCCGGCAACCACAGGTTGGAGCACGAGGCGGTGGTCAAGGTCTGGCGGGCCGCACGCATACGCAACAACCGCGGGCAATCGGCCTGCAGGCGCGCCATCACCGCCGCCGGCACCACGCTGCGGTAGTAGCGTTGCAGCAGCAGCAGCGGCGGCAATGCCCACCACGGCGACACGCTCGTCTCTTCCCACAATTGGTCCCAATCGCGCTGCCCCATGCGCGTGGCCAGCAACGCAAGATCGTGCAGATGCATCAGCCGGATGCTGCGATGGCAGATGCCACCGGCCGCGTGCAGCAGCAGATGGCACATCAATGCGCCGACGGACGGATAGGGATTCAAGCCTGGCTGCGGGCGCTCCGGCAGGATGCGTGATGTGATGTCCACGCTGTGCACCGGCAAGCGTTCCTGGATGCGCGTATGCAGCTCGATATTGATCGGCGCATCGCGATGCTCGCCCAGTCCCGCGACCGCTTCGCCTTGGATCGGCTTGAAGACCTGATGCTTCCATTGTTCGAACGAGGCCACGTAACCGAGTCCGCACAACAGTGCTGCTGCAGCTGGTGCGTCTCCCGGCTCCACCAGTAGATCGATATCGGCCATCGGCCGATCGCCCGGCAGGTACACGCCAAGCCGATGCAGTGCGGTTCCCTTCAGACCGACCAGCGCGATGCCTGCAGCACGCGCCGCAGCATCGATGTGCGTCAGCAATAGGGCGATGCGCCGATGCCGATCTTCGACATGGCGGCGTTGCTCGCTCAGAAACGTCGTCCATTCGGCGTTCTGCCATAGCGAGCGACGCTGCAGCAGCGGTGATACGCCATGCGCTGCCGCCGCTGCGGCTGCCAGCTGCCATTGCAACCGATCCCACTGCGGCGCCACTTCCCCCGGCTGCGCCAATTCCTGCGCCAGCCGTTCGGTGGCCGTGCGCAGGCCGTGCTTGATGGTGCGAAGGGAAGGCTGCATGCGAAGGTGATCCGGTAAGGCGAGGTGATGTGCGAGAAGATCGAGAGGCGTTGCGCGCTAGCCGACCAGCACGGTTGCCAGCTGCCGCGGTTGACCTGCGGCAACGCTGACCAGCGGTTCGGTGCGATGCTGTTTTTCCGAGGCGATCAGTTCGGACCAGCGTGCTTCCAGGCGATCGGATGCCTGCGCAAACGCATCGGCACTCATCGTTGCGCACGCCTGTTGCAGATCCACTTGCGTATGCAGCAGATCGCGCACGCTGCGATAGAACTCCGAGCCGTAGGCGCCACGGAACATCATCGCCAGGTCGTCGCTGTCCTGCCAATGGGTCTTGCCGCCCAACTGGTTTTTCACTTCTTCGTAGAACTTGGTGCCGGGCAGGGGATAGGAGACGCTGACGCCGATGATGTCCGGGTTGGCCTGCGTCACCAGGGCGCGCGTGGCCAGGATGTCGTCGAGTTCCTCGCCCAGATACCCGAGTTGAATGAAGAAACCCACGCGAATGCCGCGCGCACCCAGGCGTTGGCGTGCGGCGATCACCTCGCCAACCGTGGTTCCCTTGGTCATCTTGTCGAGGATGCGCTGGCTGCCGCTTTCCGCACCCAGCCATGCCTCTGCGCAGCCGGCGCGCGCCAGTGCCGCGGCCATGCGCTCGCTGGCCAGATCGGCGCGGGTCTGGATGGTGAACGGAATCGCGCCATCGGCATCGGTCAAACGCTGCGCAAAGGTTTCCACCCAATCGATATGGAAGCCGAAGATGTCATCGGCCATCCAGATATGATCGGGTTGAAAACTGCGCTTGAGGTGGATCATTTCCGCAGCCACATCTTCGGCATCGCGGCGCTTGTAGTGGTTGCCCCAGATCGGCTTGGCGCACCAGTTGCAGCGGAACGGGCAACCACGCGAAGCGGCCATGTTCAAGCTGAAGTAGCCGTGCCGTTGCTGCCAGAAACGCTGGTAACGCGGCATGTCGACCAGGTCCCATGCCGGTAGGCCGCTCAGGCGTGCGTCCGGCGGTTGTGCGCCACGATGCACGTGTGCCTCAGCAGAGGGGCTGGTGGCGATACGTGCAACGCCCGCGAGCCAGGTACCCGTGTCGATGGTGGGATCTGCTTCGACGCGCGCCACCAGTTCCAGCAGCGGTGCGATGCCTTCGCCGATCAGTACCGCATGCGCGCCAGCGGCCAGAAACACATCCGGGTTGTCGGAGGCATCCGATCCGGCCACCAGCACGCGGCAACCGGCCGCACGCGCCTGCGCAATCATCTGGCAGGCAGCCTCGCGCATGCGGCTCAGGCACATCTTGGTGAGGAAGTTGAAGTTGTCCTCGTAGAACACCACCAGGTCCGGCTGCGCGGCGTGCAAGGCGCCGGTGTAGTCCTGCACATCCTCGGCCAGCATCGCGTCGAACAGGCTCAAGGTGTGGCCACGCTCGCGCAGCAACGCTGCGACCTGCAGTGTTGCCAACGGTGGATACGGCTTGCCGCGCTCCCATTGCTTTGGGTCGTAACGCAGAAAATACGAATGACTGACCTGGATCTTTAGCATCTGCACAAGGCTCTCGTTCTGTTGCCAGGTACGCGCAGCAATGGCGTGCGCAGACACCGGCATTCGGCTCGGCAGTAGGTGCGCACGCAGATGCGTTTGGTTGCGCCGCTGCGATGCACACTGTGCAAAGCGTTGTGCATCTTCATCGATGGCAGCGATGCAACCTTTCAGCAACGGATCGGCACCCACCGGCTGATTGATGCAATGGATGGAAGGCATGCCGCACTCGGCCGCGTTGGCGGAACTCCTGCCAGTGAGCGATACCGCACGCTTGGCGGCGCCCGGCAATGCGCTATCGCCTGCAGACCCGTTCGGCGAGCGCAGTGCGCGTCGCTTCGTCGTGCGCCGGCAGATTCTCGGCGCGCTGTTTCATTTCCAGAGCGACAGCGAGGCGTTGCTGGCGTTGGTGGATGCCGCCTATGCAGGCTTGCCCGCGCATCGCCTGCCGGCTGCGCCGGAATTCCATATCACGCTGGATCTGGTGCCGCGTGGCCAGGCGCCATCGAGCGCAGAACCGCCACCGGTGCGCACGCACGCAAGCGGTGGCTTGCTGTGCGGCGTCATGGATGCCTGCAATTACCTGATGCTGTCGGTGCCCGAGCGTCGCGCCATGCTGGTGGTCTCCGAGGACATGCTCACCCACGCCTATCACGTGCGTTATGAGCTGATCGAATTTGCGGTGTTCCTGCTCGCCGCGCGTGGCATGGCGTTGGTGCCGCTGCATGGTGCCTGCGTGGGCCGGCACGGACGCAGCGTGTTGCTGCTCGGCGCCAGCGGCGCGGGCAAGTCGACGCTGGCGCTGCACAGCTTGCTGCATGGGCTGGACTTCATTGCCGAAGACGGCGTGTTCGTTGCGCCGGAAAGTTTGCTGACCACCGGCGTTGCCAACTTCCTGCATCTGCGCTCGGACGCGCTTGGCTTGGTCGATGCAGACACTCGCGCGTGGATCAGCGCATCGCCGACCATCCGTCGCCGCAGTGGTGTGGAGAAGTTCGAGATCGATATCCGCCATGGCCGTGCACAGCTGGCGCGCACGCCCTTGCAGCTGTGCGCTGTGGTGATGCTGTCCGGCACACCTGCCAGCACGTCGGCGCAGCGTCTGCTGCCAACGCCGGCCGAGCAGATTGCCGAGTGTCTGGCGCGCGATCAACCTTACGCCGCCGGTCAACCGGGGTGGCAGCGCTTTGTCGAACAGGTGCAGCGCGTGGGCATGTTCACGCTGCGGCGCGGCGCGCATCCACAGGCATCGGTGGATGCACTGCTGCAGTTGCTGCGATGAGGGCGCAGATGCCGGTGCGTTGTGGTGTGATCCATACGCCTGCCAGCGTGCCGAAGCGCCTCTCGCACGACATGCATCACTGAGATGCAGACCTCCATCCCCCGCGATCGTAGGCGTGCCAGCTTGCGCACGTTCGTCGGCACGCTGGTGCCTGCAGACCTGCCAACCATTGCGCTCTATGTCGCCCTGTCGCTGGCGGCTGCATTGGCCGGCAGCATCGTGGCGGTCTGCTTGGTCCCCTTGGTGCAGCCTGGCCATGGCGTGCAGTTGGCCGGCTATCGGCTGGCGTTGCCTGATGGTCTGGCGATGCAGGCGGCGCTGTTTGCCGGCGTCAGCCTGGTATTTGCCGCACTGCGATGGCATAGCGCGCGGCTGGCCGCACGGCTGACCAGCCGCTACGCAATCGGGCTGCGCCGCCGCGTGCATGCCGCACTGATCGACGCACCGCTGCCAGCCTTGTCCGGTGCCAGTTCGGCAGAAATCGCCAACGTGCTCACCTACAACATCGAAATCGCCACACAAGGTTTCAGCGCGGTGCTGCAGCTATTGGTGGCCGGCATGACGGCGCTGGTGAGCATCTGCATTGCCGTGCTGATCGCACCCGCGTTAGTGATGGCGATGCCGTTGCTGCTCGCCCTGGCCTGGTTGGGCTTGCGCATCTCCAGCAGCGACAGGCAGGCACGCATCAGCCGCGACTACGTGGCCGATATGACGCAGTTGTTCTGGTTGAGCGAAGACTTCCCGCGTCGCCTGCGGCATGTGCGCTCGTTCCAGCGCGAAGATGTCGAAAGCCGCCATTACGAGCGCATTTCCACGCGGCTGGGGCAGGGCTATGCACAACAGCAGGAGCTGGTGGCGGGTAGCCGCTTGGTGCTCGAACTCACTGCCGTGGCCGCGATCGCCGGCATTCTGGTGCTGGCCAATCTCTGGCAGGGCGCCGACCGCGCCGCGCTGATCACCGTCAGCCTGCTGCTCGGGCGCTTGCTGCCGTATCTGGTCACCACGCGGCAAAGCGTGCAGCAACTGCGCTCGGCCTGGCCGGCGCTGCAGTTGTGGCGGCGCTATGTGGAACTCGGTACCACGCGTGCGCAGGCATCGGCCGAGACGGCAGTGCCATTGCCGGCAGCGCTGCATATCGAACACATCGGCCTGGCACCGCCGCTGCCCAGGCTCGATCTGGGTCCGATGATTCTGCTGCCGGGCGAAATGACCTTGGTCGTCGGGCCGTCCGGTATCGGCAAGAGCAGTCTGATGGATGTGCTTTCCGGGCAAACCCCGCCCGCACAGTTCACCGCGCATATGGCCGGACGCCGGCTGGATTTCGGCGCGTATCGCGCATTGGTTCGGCATAGCGCCTACATCGGCCAGGGCGTGCGGCCATGGCAGCGCAGCGTGCGCAATTGTCTGGACTGGGCGCTGCCCGGCACAGCGGATGCACGCATGTGGGAGGTGTTGGGCGATGTCGGCTTGAGCGCGCGCCTACAGCGCGACGGGCAAGGTCTGGACACGCCGATCAACGGCCCGGAGGGACGCCTGTCCGGTGGCGAATCGCAGCGCTTGTTGTTGGCGCAAGTGCTGTTGCGCAAACCGACCTTGGCGGTGCTGGACGAAGCCACCAGTGCGCTGGACGCGGATGCCGAACATCAGGTGTTATGCATGTTGCGGCAGCGTCTGCCGCAGACGGTATTGGTGGTGGTCTCGCACCGCACCAGCTTGGCGGCGGTGGCAGATCGCACGGTTGCGCTCGGCGTCGTGCTTGCTGCGCAGGCAGCTGCCAAAGTCGATGCAGTTGCGAGCTCGCGCGCGTAATCGCTGCGCAGTTCAATTGCGTCGGCACCGGGATTAACCGGCAATTTCTTCCAGCGCACGATTGCGCGTACGCGGCCCGAACAGCGCAATCACGCTCGCCACGATCGACATGCTGATGACGATAAACGCCAGCACGCCATGGCTGCCGACCTGGGCAAGCAGCCAACCGATCAGCACGCTGCTCACGGCGGTGGAAAGACGGCTGAAGGAATAACAGAACCCTACTGCACGCGCGCGCAATTCGGTGGGGAACAGCTCGGCCTGGTAGCCGTGATAAGCGAAGCTCATCCAGGCATTGCAGAACGCAATCATCGCCCCGCACACCACCATGCCGGTCGCCTGATGCTGCTGCGAAAACAGCACGCCAAACAGCACCGCGCCCAACGCCGATGCGGTGATCTGCCACTTGTTTTCCCAGCGCTGCGCAAACCGCAACAACAGCAGCGGTGCCAACGGGTAGGCCAGCGAGATCGCAAAGGAATAGCCCAGGCTCTTGGTCACGCCGGTGCCTTGCGCCGAGATCAGTGCCGGCAGCCAATTGCCGAAACCGAAGAAGCCGATCGCCTGAAAGATATGGAACACCACCAGCATGCCGATGCGCCCGCGATAGGGCGCTCGCCATAACAGCGATGCCTGCGTGTCGCTGTGTGCCAACGGCACCGCCACCTGCTGCGGCATGGCCAATGGCGCGCCCAGATCGCGTTCGCAGCGCGCCTCCAGTTGGATCAGCACCGCGTCCGCTTCGGCATGGCGTCCTTGCGCCGCCAACCAACGTGCCGATTCCGGCAAACGGCTGCGCAGCCACCAGATCGCCAGCGCAAACACGCCACTCAGCAATACCACCCAACGCCAGCCGCTCACCCCTAGCGGTGCATGCGGCACCAGCAGCCAGGCGGTCAGCGCCACTGCCGGCACCGCCAGAAACTGCACGAAGAACGCAAACGCAAATGCGGCGCTACGCATATGCCGCGGCACCAATTCGGACAGGTAGGTGTCGATAGTGACCAGCTCGATGCCTAACCCGATCCCCACCACAAAGCGCAGCACGATGACGCCGGTGGCAGTGCTTTGCAGGCCCATCGCCATAGTGGCAGCGGTGTACCAGATCAACGCGAACGTAAAGACCAGCCTGCGCCCAAAACGATCGGCAAACGGACTCAGCAATGCGGCGCCGACAAACAGCCCCAGAAAGGTCGCCGCCGCAAACGCGGCCTGGTCGGACATGCCGAACACACCATCCGCACCGCTGGCGAAAATGCCATCGCGGATCAGCCCGGGGCTGATGTACGCGGTCTGGAAAAGATCGTACAACTCGAAAAATCCGCCCAGCGCGAGCAAGCCGACCAGCCGCCACAGCGTGGCACTGGCCGGCAGCCGATCGATGCGCGCCGCGATCTGCGCAGCGCCGGAAGCAGGGTCAAGCGGAGCGGTCAAAGCCATTGTCATGCAGCGCGGTCAGTTCGGCATTCATCATAGCCAGCCATCTGACGGGTCAGTAGCTGTGCTTCGCGGCGCGCTCAACGCATTCGCGCACCAGCAGCCACAGGCATCTAAAAGCCCCTCTAAAAGCCCCTCTCCTGCGGGGCGAGAAGGCACGGCTTGCGCGCCACTGGCGTGCTTGTCTTGGAGCGCCCGCGCCGCAAGCACGGGCCGGGGCGCGGAGCGGGGGCGAGGCCCTAGCAATAGTTGAGCACACGAGGCTTCGCACGTACCCTCATCCGCCCCTGCGGGGCACCTTCTCCCCAGGGGAGAAGGGAGTAACGCCTCCATAAACCATCCCCGCTGTTCGACCACTGGAATGCTGTAATCCCCTCAGCGCCACCTGAGCGGGTAGCAATGCCGGCCGGCCAGCCCCATCTCTTGCACATCATTCATTCCCCGGAGTCATCCGATGACGCCCATTTCCGTGCTCGACCTGGCGCCGGTCTGCGAAGGCAGCGACACCACACACGCCTTCGCCAACATGCTCGATCTGGCCCAGCACGCCGAGCGCTGGGGCTATCAGCGTTATTGGTTGGCCGAGCACCACAACATGCCAGGCATCGCCAGCGCCGCCACTGCGGTGCTGATCGGTCATGTGGCTGGTGGCACCAAGACCATCCGCGTCGGCGCCGGCGGCATCATGCTGCCCAATCATGCGCCGCTGCAGGTGGCCGAACAGTTCGGCACGCTGGCGTCGTTGTATCCCAAGCGCATCGACCTGGGCCTGGGCCGCGCGCCCGGTACCGACCAGCCCACCGCGCGCGCCTTGCGCCGCTATTTCGACAGTGCCGATCACTTCCCGCAGGACGTGGCCGAGCTGCTGCGCTACTTCGCACCGGCGGTGCCGGGCCAACTGGTGCAGGCAGTGCCGGGCGCCGGGCTGGACGTACCGGTGTGGTTGCTGGGCTCCAGCCTGTTCAGTGCACGCCTGGCCGCAGCGATGGGCCTGTCGTTCGCGTTCGCCTCGCACTTCGCACCCGATGCGATGGACGAAGCCGTGGCGATCTACCGCCGCGAGTTCCGCCCGTCCGCACAGTTGGCCAAGCCGCACGTGATGCTGGCCTTGAACGTGGTGGCCGCCGAGACCGAGGCGCAGGCGCGCCGCCTGTTCACCACCCAGCAGCAGAGTTTCGTGAACCTGCGTCGCGGCAAGCCGGGCAAGATTCCCGCGCCGATCGACGATATCGACAGCTTCTGGCAGCCGCACGAACGTGCCGGTGTGGAGCGCGCGTTGGCCTGCACGGTGCTGGGCGATGCCGAGCAGATCGCGCAGGGCGTGGCCGAGTTCATCGACCGCCACACGCCGGACGAGCTGTTGTTCACCGCCAACATCTACGACCATGCCGCGCGTCTGCGCTCGTTCGAAATCGCCGCCATCGCCTGCCGCGAACTGGACGTGACCACTGCGTGATTCACGTCGCTTTGCGCGGCGATCCGCTCAGATGTGTGCACATCCATTGGGAAGACCAGCATGCACCTTCAGCAACGCAGCGAGAGCATCAAGCAGTTGGCGGAATTGATCCGCGGCGTGGACATTGCGATGTTCACCACCGTCTCGGCCGACGGCAAGTTGGTGAGCCGGCCGTTGGGCACGCAGGAAGTCGAGTTCGATGGCGACCTGTGGTTCGCCACCGCTGCAGATAGCCCGAAGGTGGCAGAGATTGCCGCCGATCCGCGCGTGAATGTGGCGTATGCCTCGGCGTCGAAGAACAGCTATGTGTCGGTCGCCGGTACCGCACGCGTGGTCAATGACCGCGCCAAGATCGATGAACTCTGGTCGCCGGCAATGAAGGTGTTTTTTCCGGGTGGCAAGGACGACCCCAATCTGCGTCTGATCCACGTGCGTGCCGAATCGGCCGAATATTGGGATGGCCCGAGCGGGCTGCTGGGCAAGGCGCTGTACTTCGTGATGACGGCAGTCACCGACGACACGGGCAGCCTGTCAGACAACCGTGTGGTCGATCTGAAGTAACGGCGACCGATCGGGTGTGCCGATCGTCTCGCGCATCAGCGCCAGGCGACCGGCCACCAATCGCGCACCAGATCCAGCAGCTGGTCGGAAGTGACCCCGAACACCGCCACCGACACCAGCGCCGCCGCCCAGCCCACCAGCAGCAAGGCGCCATCGCGCTCCAGCAGGGCCAGCGCGAACAACAGCAGGATCAGGCCGAAAATGTAGTTGGTAAACGGGATCGGCAGCGTCAGCAAGATGCCGACCAGTACCAGCAGCAAGCCGGTGAACACCTGCGCCGGAATACGATCCAGCATGCCGTGCAGACGCGGCTTGAGCAGCCGGTCCAGGCGCTGCAGCGTCGGTGCAAGCCGCGCAACGAAACGCTGGCTGGTACTGCGGCGCGGCCCACGATCGCCGATGAAACGCGGCACCCACGGCTTGCGCAGGCAGCACATCATCTGCACGCCGATCAGGACCGTCAGCGGCCCGCTGATGCCACCGGCCACGCCGGGAATCGGGATGAAAGAGGGCAGGATCGCCAGAAACAGAAACACGCCGAACGCGCTCTGCTGCAGATCGGCCAGAATCTCGCGTACACGCAACACATGATTCGGGTCGCCCTCGCTGAAGGCCGCCAGCAGGCTGCGGATGCCTTCGTTGCGATACCGCATGTGTTCGCCGCCGGAATCATCAGATGGCGGCGCGCCGTTATCCGACGATGTCATCGCTGTCCTCATCGCCGATGCGGCTCAGCAACAGCTTGTCCACGCGCGCGCCATCCAGATCCACGATCTCGATACGCCAGCCGGCCCAATCGAAGAATTCGCCGGCCTGCGGAATGCGCCCGAAGTAGTAGATGCACAGCCCGGCGAGCGTGTGGTAATCGCCTTCGTCGGCTTCGGGCAATTCGGCGCCCAGCACTTCGCGCAGTTCTTCCACCGGCAGCGAGCCATCGATCAGTAACGAACCGTCGGCGCGCGTGATCACCAGCGCGTCTTCGTCGGTGTTTTCCACCGCCTGCAGACGGCCGACCACTGCGCCCATCAGGTCGCTGATGGTCACCAGGCCGCGGATTTCGCCGTATTCGTCCACCACCAGCGCCATCGACTGCTGTTCTTCGCGGAAGATCTCCAGCAGCTTCATCGCATGCGTGGATTCGGAGACGAACAAGGTGTCGCGCAGCGCCTGGAACAGGTTCTCGCCGTGCCCGCCCAGGCGCGTGACCAGCGATTTGACTTCCAGCACGCCGGCAATGTCCTGGTCGCTGCCGCGATACACCGGGTAACGCGAGAATTCGTGCTCGCGCATCATCTGCAGGTTGCGTTCCGGCTCGGCGTTGGCATCCAGCCAGGCGATGCGGTTACGCGGCGTCATCAGGCTGTCGGCGGTGCGGTCGCCCAGCCGCATCACCCGGTTCATCATGTCGCGCTCGTGCGCGTCGATCACGCCGGCCTCGTGGCTTTCGGCCACCAGCATGCGGATCTCTTCTTCGGTCACCGATGCCGATTCGTCCTTGCCCATGCCCAGCATGCGCAGCACGAGCCGGGTCGAGCGGGCCAGCACCCACACGCCGGGTGCGGCAATCTTTGCCAGCCACGCCATCGGCACCGCGACCACGCCGGCAATGTCTTCGGAATTGCGCAGCGCCAGCCGTTTGGGGACCAGTTCGCCGAAGATCAGCGTCAGGAAGGTGATCAAGGCCACCGCCAGCGTGCTGCCGATCACCGCCGAATACGGCTTGGGCTCGCCAACCAGCGAGAAAGTGGCCGACAACGCAGGGAAGGCCAGCTGCAGCCGCTCGCCGATGGCCTCGCCGATGGCTTCGCCGCCGAACAGGCCGGTCAGGATGCCGATCGAGGTGATGCCGATCTGCACCGTGGACAGAAAGTTTTCCGGGCTTTCGGCCAATGCCAGGGCCCGCGCGGCGCGCTTGCTGGAGCCGGCCATCTGCTTCAGGCGGCTCTTGCGCGAGGTCATCAGCGACATCTCCGACATGGCGAAGAAGCCGTTCAACAAAATCAGCGCGATAACGATCAGAAACTCAACCACGGGCGTCTTCCCCGGTCAGTGAAGGGGAGGGCGGGCGAGCACTAGGTTGGCCGGCGCGCGACAAGGCGGGGCGGCAACGGGAGGGTAGGGGGTCGTCTTCCATAGGGTGCACCCGAAGGCGCGCGAGTATGTTAGCAAACCGCAGGGTGGTTCGAGCCGGGAAATGCGCATGTGAAGGCCGCCCCAGGCACCGAGATATCCAGACACGTCACGGAACGGTCATAATTCGCCCTCGGCGTCCGTCTCTCCCTCGACGGCAGGAAGTTCTTCACCCATGTTCTCGTTGCAGACCATCTTCGGTTCCGGCAAGCAGTTCTATGCGCTTCTGAACGAAGCGGCGCAGGCCGCCTACGACAGCACCAAGGCCTTGCACGCCATGATGCGCACGTCCGACCGCCAACCCGCGCTGGACGCCTTCAAGCTGGCCCGCCTGCGCGAACGCGCCGCCTCGGACAAGATCGGCCAAGCGCTGGTGGATAGCTTCATGACCCCGATCGAGCGCGAGGACATCGAAGCGTTGGGTTCGGCGCTGTACAAGATCCCCAAGCAGGTCGAGAAATTCGCCGACCGCTACTCGCTGGCCACCAAGCATCTGGAGCACATCGACTTCGCGCCGCGCGCGGCGATGCTGGAACAGGCTGCGGCTGTCGTGGTGGAGATGGTGACTGACCTGCCGCAGATGAACATCGATCGCATGACCGCGCTCAACGACAAGCTGCGCATGCTGGAAAACGAAGCCGACCGGCTGATGCTCGAGCTGTATCGCGACATCTATTCCGGCCGCCTGGACACGCTGCAGATGTTCCTGCTCAAGGAATTCTTCGAGATTCTGGAAAAGGCCATCGACCGTTGCCGCGAGGCAGGGGTGGTGGTGTACCAGATCGTGCTGAAGAACAGCTGAGGTCGCCGCGTGCTTACCCTAGTTCTGGTGGTGATCCTGGCGGCGTTGGTATTCGAGTTCATCAACGGCTTCCACGACACCGCCAACTCCATCGCTACCGTGGTCGCCACCAAGGTGTTGTCGCCGGGTTGGGCGGTCATGCTGGCCGCCGGCATGAACCTCATCGGCGCGCTCACTGGCACCGCCGTGGCGCTGACGATTGCTTCCGGCCTGCTCAACACCAACGTGGTCGAGGTCACCCCGCAGGTGATTCTGTGCGCGCTGCTGGGCGGCATCATCTGGAACCTGATCACCTGGTGGAAGGGCCTGCCGTCGTCGTCCTCGCACGCCTTGATCGGCGGTCTGTGCGGCGCCGGCCTGGCTGCGGCGCACAACAACTGGGACGCGCTGATCTGGTCGGAGAACATCGGCAACTGGGCCAAGAACAAGGGCCTGTTGTGGAAGGTGTTCGTGCCGATGATCACCTCGCCGATCGCTGGCTTCCTGCTCGGCATCGTGGTGATGCTGCTGCTGTGGGCGATCATCGCCGGCATGGCCAAGCTCGGCGGGCCGATCGGCCGGCTGGCGCGTCCGCGCTGGGTCAACGCCTTCTTCGGCAAGGCGCAGATCGCCTCGGCCGCCTACATGGGGTATGCGCACGGCCACAACGACGCGCAGAAGACCATGGGCATCATCGCCATGACCCTGATCGGCGCGCAGTCGGCCGGTGCACTGGACGATCTGCCGAGCTGGTTGAGCTTCCTGCATCCGGGTACCGGCATTGGAGCCGGCGATGGCATCCCGATGTGGATCGTGCTGACCTGCGCGGTGGTGATGGCCGCTGGCACCGCCTCGGGCGGCTGGAAGATCATCAAGACGCTCGGCCATAAGATGGTCAAGCTGCACCCCATCCACGGCTTTGCCGCAGAAACCAGCTCGGCGACCGTGCTCACCGTGGCCGCGCATTTCGGCATGCCGGTATCGACCACGCACAGCATTTCCACTGCGATCATGGGCGTGGGTTTTGCCAAGAATCCACGCTCGCTGCGGCTGGGCGTGATCGAGCGCATCGTCTGGGCCTGGATTTTGACTATCCCGGCCGCTGGCGGCGTGGCGTATCTGATCCTGCGTTGCTTCGAATGGTTTGGCT
Source organism: Xanthomonas sp. NCPPB 2933 (assembly GCF_056725225.1). Lineage (NCBI taxonomy): Bacteria > Pseudomonadati > Pseudomonadota > Gammaproteobacteria > Lysobacterales > Lysobacteraceae > Xanthomonas > Xanthomonas sp. NCPPB 2933. The sequence continues at coordinate 3,271,927 of NZ_CM161518.1, read as the reverse complement.
GGACCTGAGTGCTGTCGTAGCCTGGTCACCTCGGTCGGCGACGATACGGCGCTGATTGCGGGTGGTCCTGTTGCAGGTCATCCCGTTCGACACTGATGTTCTAACGCGTTCTGCCTGAGGAAAACGCGCCGATGATGCTTGCGCTGGTGTGCGTGTTGTTCCTGCTGTCCTGGCTGATCGGTCGCTGGCGCTGGCGGCGCAGCGCCCGCGCGCTGGCGGCGGCCACGTTGGCGTTGCTGCTGCTGGTCGGTTGCGGTCCCTTGTCGAGCTGGATGCTGCACGGCTTGCAACAGACCGGCGTCAACGATTTCAACGACTGGCGCGCGCGCAACATGATCGTGTTGCTGGGCGCGGGCACGGTGCGGCCCGATGGCCCGGATGCCACCGCCGAAGCGAACATGTTTGCTTACGGCCGCATCGTCGAGTCGGCGCGGCTGTATCGGCAATGCCGCGCGCATGGCGGCGACTGCAAGATCGAGATCAGCGGCGGCGACGCGCGCGGACTGGGCCTGTCCGAAGCGGTGGTGTATCGAAAGGTGTTGATCGGGATAGGCATTGATCAGGCCGATCTGATCATGGAGCCCTCCAGCATGAACACCTGGCAGAACGCGCAGTTCAGCCAGCCGTTGCTGCGCAAGTACCGTGCCGATCGGGTGGTGCTGGTGTCCTCTGCCACGCATCTGCGCCGCGCCGAACTCTACTTCCGTCACTTCGGCATCGAGGCCACGCCGGTGCGCTCGGACTGGTTGACCGCCTCCTGGGCCTGGTTGCCGCAGAGCTACAACTTCACCGTTGCCGACGTTGCCTTGCACGAGTATCTGGGCATTGCGCGCTATCGGGTCTACGAGTGGTTGGGCTGGAATGTGAAGGCTACGCTGCCCGGGGAGTTGTGAGCCGGGAGTGGGGATTCGAGATTCATTCGAGATTCGAGATTCGAGATTCGTAAAAGCCGGCGTGCGTCCTGGTGTGCGCGGCTGATTTATTTTCAACGTTGCCTGGTGCCGTGGAGATCTCGACGGGAGCAACGCATGCGCGGCGGCCGGGAAAAGTAACGGCTCGGCACGGTGGCTTTGCGACTGCTGCGCATTCGCTTGCTGCAACCGGCCTGCAGCATCGCCAGCCGCGTGTGCGGCTGGCGATGCTTGCGCTCAACGTGTTTCGTACATCGCCTTGACGTCGTTGCGGAATGCGGTCTGGCTGTCGGCGCGGTTGTAGAACATGTGGCCGCCCGGATACTCGCGCACCTGCACACGTTTCGGGTCGTTGCCCATCGCCGGCATCTGATCCACCGTCAGCACCGAGCCCATGAACGGGCAGGAGAGATCGTTCCAGCCGTGCGCGATCAATACGCGCAGTTTCGGGTCGATCGCCACCGACTGACGCAGTTGCGTTACCGCGCCCTTGCGCAGTTCGTCGTTCCAGTCCCACAGCTTGTTGACGTCGTAATTGAGCGCCTGATAACGCGCGTCGACCTTCCAGCCGACCACGCGGGTGACGAAGTCCACCATCGCGGTGGTGGTCGGGGCGATGATGCTGTCCAGCAACGGGTCGTTGGCGCGTTGCTCCGGATCGTTCGGGAACGGGTCGAATGCAGTCACGTTGGAGTCGTAACGGCTGCCCAGTTCGCCCTTGTCGCGAAACACCTCGCGCAGATACGCCTGCGTTTCCAGGCGTCCGCCGGAGCGCCGCACATAGGCAGTATCCAGCCCGGTCATGCGCGTGACCTGTTGCAGCATCGCCTCGCTGGCCTGCGGGTCGGTGCGTCCTTTCATCAGTGCCACCGCGTAGTCGCCGCGGGTGTAATCGATCACCTCGCGCATGGCGCTGTCGCTGAGCTTGCCCTGGCGCTCCAGGTGCGCGGCGGCGATCGAGGGCAGCGTCATCATCCATGCCAGTGGCGACACATCGCTGTTGTCGTCCAGGGTCGGATTGAGATACGGCGACACCAGCACCACACCGTTCATCGCCACGCCCAGCCGGGTTTGCAGGTAATGGGTGATGCGCGGTCCACGGAAACCGCCATAGCTTTCGCCGACCAGGTACTTGCGCGCCTGCAGACGACGGTTCTTTAGCAGCCAGTCGTAGACCACGCGCGAGAGGTATTCCACGTCGGCCTGCGGGTTGTAGAACTGCTTCTTGGCCTCGTCGTCGCCGATCAGGGAGCGGCTGAAGCCGGTGCCGACCGGGTCGATGAACACCAGATCGGTGAAGTCCAGCCAGGTGCCGGGATTGTCGCGCAATGCGGCCGGTGCCGAGGCGCTATCGCCTTCGGCGCCGAAACCCACCACCTTCGGCCCGATCGCGCCCATGTTCAGATACACCGACGACGCGCCGGGCCCGCCGTTCAATGCGAACGTGACTGGCCGGTCCTTGCCATCCACGGTGTAGGCAGTGAATACCACCTCGCCGGTGGTCTTGCCTTGCGCGTCGCGTACCGGCAGCGTACCGACGGTGGCGGTGTAACTCAGCGTCCGGCCGGCCACGCGCGTGCTCTGACGCACGCTGGCATCGGCCGGCAACGGCGCAGGCTTGGATGCCGCTGCGTCGGGTTTTGCATCGCTTTTGGCGTCGCTTTTACTATCGTTTTTATCTGGCGCAGCGGCCAGCGCCGTCCCGCTGAGCAGGACACAGGCCAGCAGGCTGGCTCGTAGAAAAGAGGGCATGGAGATCGAGGTTCGAGCAGGGGAGCGACGATGCTAGGCCCCGGCAGCGCTCGGTGGATGTGCATAAAGGCATGTGTGTCGCGTTGACCGATGTGGCTTGCCTGCTGGCTTGAAGCGACGTGTGGCTGCAGGTGGCGGTCTGATCCAAGGGGTGGGGTTTGCGCAGTCCGCTGAAAATCGGCGTCTACCGAAAAAAACCGATAGCACACCCTTCTCCCATCGGGAGAAGGTGCCCCGCAGGGGCGGATGAGGGTACGGGCGAAGCTCTCGCAATGTTCAATTGCACGAGGCTTTGCCCGTACCCTCACCCCAACCCCTCTCCCGAGGGGAGAGGGGCTTTAACTTCCGATGTTTTTACCCTTTCCGTATTTTTTAGACTTCCAGCGAAGCCAGATCGCCCTTGCTCTCAAGCCACTGCTTGCGATCGCCGGCGCGCTTCTTCGCCAGCAACATATCCATCAACGAACGCGTCTGTTCGCCATCGTCGATGGTCAGCTGCACCAGCCGGCGCGTGTCCGGGTGAATGGTCGATTCGCGCAGCTGCTGCGGATTCATCTCGCCCAGGCCCTTGAAGCGGGTGACGCTGACCTGGCCCTTGATCTTCTCGCGCGCGATCTTGTCCAGCAGCGTGGTCTTTTCTTCCTCGTCCAGCGCGTAGAACACCTGCTTGCCCACGTCCACACGGAACAGCGGCGGCATTGCCACGAACACATGGCCGGCGGCCACCAATGCCGGGAAATGCCTGAGAAACAGCGCAGTCAACAAGGTCGCGATATGCAAACCATCGGAGTCGGCGTCGGCCAGGATGGTGACCTTGCCGTAGCGCAGCCCGCTGATGTCGTCCTTGCCCGGGTCGCAGCCGATCGCGATCGCCAGGTTGTGCACTTCTTCGGACGCCAGCACGCTGCCCGAGGCCACTTCCCAGGTGTTGAGGATCTTGCCGCGCAGCGGCAGGATCGCCTGAAAATCCTTGTCGCGCGCCTGCTTGGCCGAGCCGCCGGCCGAGTCGCCTTCGACCAGGAACAATTCGGTACGCGACAGGTCCTGGCTGATGCAGTCGGCCAGCTTGCCGGGCAGGGCGGGGCCCTGGGTGACCTTCTTGCGGACGATCTGCTTTTCGGTCTTCAACCGCGCACTGGCGCGATCGATGGCGATCTGCGCGATCTTCTCGCCGATCTCCACGTTCTGATTGAGATACAGGCTGAAGGCGTCGTGCGCGGCGCCTTCGATGAAGCCGGCGGCCTGACGCGAGGACAGACGCTCCTTGGTCTGCCCGGAGAACTGCGGGTCGGTCATCTTCAGGCTGAGCACGAAGGTGACCCGGTCCCACACATCTTCCGGCGCCAGCTTGACCCCACGCGGCAGCAGATTGCGGAAGTCGCAGAACTCGCGCAACGCATCGGTCAGGCCCGAACGCAGGCCGTTGACGTGGGTGCCGTGCTGCGCGGTCGGAATCAGGTTGACGTAGCTTTCCTGTACCAATTCGCCTTCCGGCACCCAGGCCGCGGCCCAGTCGACGATCTCGGTGTCTTTCTTCAGGCTACCTGCGAACAGGTCGGCCGGCAGCATCTCGTGCTCGGCCATTTCGCCCTTCAGATAGTCGCGCAGGCCATTTTCGAAGTACCAGCTGTCCTGCTCGCCGGTCGCTTCGTCATGCAGTTTGACGGTCAGCCCGGGGCACAGCACCGCCTTGGCGCGTAGCAGATGGCGCAGCGCGCGCACGTTGAACTTGGGCGTGTCGAAGTACTTCGGGTCGGCCCAGAAGCGCAGCCGCGTGCCGGTGTTCTTCTTGCCGACGGTGCCGACTACTTCCAGCTTGGAGGCGGCAATGCCGTCGCGGAACTCCATGCGGTGCTCGCTGCCTTCGCGCTTGATGAACAGCTCGACCTTGGTCGACAGCGCATTGACCACGCTCACGCCCACGCCGTGCAGGCCGCCGGAGAAGGTGTAGTTGCGATTGTTGAATTTGCCGCCGGCATGCAGGCGGGTCAGGATCAACTCCACACCGGGAATCTTCTCCTCCGGGTGCATGTCCACCGGCATGCCGCGGCCGTCGTCGGAGACCTCGCAGCTGCCGTCCTTGAACAAGGTCACTTCGACCTGCTTGGCGTGACCGGCCAGCGCCTCGTCGACCGAGTTGTCGATCACTTCCTGCGCCAGATGGTTCGGGCGCGCAGTGTCGGTGTACATGCCAGGACGGCGTTTGACCGGGTCCAGGCCCGACAGCACTTCAATATCGGCGGCGTTATAACGGGTGTTCATGCATCTCTTGGCACGTGAAACGACGCGCAAGTGTGGGGGCAGAACCGTTTTTTTGCACGCGACAGGCGTTCAGTGCAGGGCGGGGTGCGGCTGGATACCCTGGCGTTGGATTCGGAACCAAACGTCCCCACCTGAGGATGTCACCGAAACCGGAGGACACCATGAAGTTCAAGCACATTCTGATGCTCACCCTGGGTGCGGCCGCAGTGGCGGCGCTTCCTGCCATGGCCCAGGCCGCTCCGCAGCAGACCGGGCAGGGCGCTGCCGCGCAGAAGGCCGACGACGCCAAGGCCAAGACCGAAGCCGAGCGCAAGGCAGAGCGCCGTGCCGCCGCTGCCACGCAGAAGCCCAAGGCCGATGTCGCGCTGCCCGAGGAAGAGGAAGAAAAGAAGCCGGCGCGCTGATCGCGCTGCGCATCGGCAGGCTTCACATCGGTCATCTGCTCCACAGACGCCCCGGCCCAGGTCGGGGCGTCTGCATTTGCGGCCCACGCGGCGCGCGTTTGTCACTGCGTGATCGCAGCGGCGTCACGCAACCCTTGGGCATTCGTCCGTCACCCGCTAAACTATGGCTTTCCGGGAGGCTTCAAGCCCCATGACCCCCCTGATTTTTGTTACAGGCGGCGTAGTGTCCTCGTTGGGTAAGGGCATTGCGGCCGCTTCGCTTGCGTCCATTCTTGAAGCGCGTGGCCTGAAGGTCACGATGATGAAGCTGGACCCGTATATCAATGTGGACCCGGGCACGATGAGCCCGTTCCAGCATGGCGAGGTCTACGTCACCGACGACGGCGCCGAGACCGATCTGGATCTGGGCCACTACGAGCGCTACGTGCGCACGCGTCTTTCGCGCAAGAACTCCGTCACCACCGGCCGGATCTACGAGAACGTGATCCGCAAGGAGCGTCGCGGCGATTATCTGGGCGCCACCGTGCAGGTGATTCCGCATATCACCGACGAGATCCGTCGTTGCATCGACGAGGCCACGGCCGGTTTCGATGTCGCATTGATCGAGATCGGCGGCACCGTGGGCGACATCGAGTCGCTGCCGTTCCTGGAAGCGATCCGCCAGGTGCGCACCGAGCGCGGCGCCGAAAAGGCCATGTTCATGCATCTGACCCTGGTGCCGTACATCGCTGCTGCCGGTGAGTTGAAGACCAAGCCGACCCAGCATTCGGTCAAGGAACTGCGCTCGATCGGCATCCAGCCGGACGTACTGCTGTGCCGCTCCGAGCAGGCGGTGCCGGATTCGGAACGCCGCAAGATCGCGTTGTTCACCAACGTCTCCGAGCGCGCGGTGATCAGCTGCCCGGATATCGACGTGCTGTACGGCATGCCGCTGGAACTGCGCCGCCAGGGCCTGGACGAGTTGGTGATCGATCAGTTCAAGCTGCGCGACAAGGTCGCCGCGGCCGATCTGTCCGAATGGGCTGCGGTGGTGGATGCGGTCAAGCATCCGCTGGACGAAGTCACCATTGCGGTGGTCGGCAAGTACGTCGATCACCAGGACGCCTACAAGTCGGTGGCCGAAGCATTGCGGCACGGTGGCCTGCGCCAGCGCACCAAGGTCAATCTGAAGTGGCTGGAAGCGCAGGATCTGGAAGGCAGCGACATGGCCGCCTTGCAGGACATCGATGGCATTCTGGTGCCGGGCGGTTTTGGCGATCGCGGCTTCGAAGGCAAGGTGCAGACTTCCAAGTACGCGCGTGAGCACAAGGTGCCGTACTTCGGTATCTGCTACGGCATGCAGGCGGCGGTGGTGGACTATGCCCGCCATGTCGCCAATCTGGATGCGGCCAACAGCACCGAGAACGATCGCCAGTCGCCGCACCCGGTGATCGGCCTGATCACCGAATGGCGCACTGCCACCGGCGAAGTCGAAAAGCGCGACGAGAAGTCCGATCTGGGCGGCACCATGCGGCTGGGTCTGCAGGAGCAGCGCCTGAAGCCGGGCACGCTGGCGCGCGAGGTATACGGCAAGGATGTGGTGGCAGAGCGGCATCGTCATCGCTACGAGTTCAACAACCGCTACCGCACCCAGCTGGAAGATGCCGGCCTGGTGATTTCCGGCAAGTCGATGGACGACACGCTGGTGGAAATGGTGGAGCTGCCGCGCGAGACGCACCCGTGGTTCCTGGCCTGCCAGGCGCACCCGGAATTCCTGTCCACACCACGCGACGGGCACCCGCTGTTCATCGGCTTCGTGCGCGCCGCGCGCGAGAAGAAGGCGGGCGGCAAGTTGTTGAAGGAAGCGCGCGCGTGAGATTTTCCTTCTCCCATCGGGAGAAGGTGGCGCGAAGCGCCGGATGAGGGGCGCCGCAGTAAACCGGAAGATGGCAACCATGACGAACGCGTCGCCACGCGCCAGCCAGGGCAAACCATCGGGCTTCACCAGCGCTTCGCCAACCTTACCCTCACCCCAACCCCTCTCCCGGCGGGAGAGGGGCTTAATCAATAGGTGACCTGATGAAACTGTGTGACTTCGAAGTTGGCCTCGATCAGCCGTTGTTCCTGATCGCCGGCCCCTGCGTGATCGAGTCGATGCAGCTGCAGCTCGACGTGGCCGGCAAACTCAAGGAGATCACCGGCAGGCTGGGGATCAACTTCATCTTCAAGTCGAGCTTCGACAAGGCCAATCGCACCTCTGGCACCAGCTTCCGCGGCCCTGGCCTGGAAGAGGGCCTGAAGGTGCTGGCCGCGGTGAAGCAGCAGATCGGCGTGCCGGTGCTGACCGACGTGCACGAATACACCCCGATGAACGAGGTCGCGGCCGTCGTCGACGTGCTGCAGACCCCGGCTTTCCTGGTGCGCCAGACCGACTTCATCAAGAACGTCTGCGCGGCCGGCAAGCCGGTCAACATCAAGAAGGGCCAGTTCCTGGCGCCGTGGGACATGAAGCCGGTGGTCGATAAGGCCAAGTCGACCGGCAACGAGCAGATCATGGTCTGCGAGCGTGGCGCCTCGTTCGGCTACAACAATCTGGTCAGCGACATGCGCTCGCTGAGCGTCATGCGCGACACCGGCTGCCCGGTCGTCTTCGATGCCACCCATTCGGTGCAGCTGCCAGGCGGGCAGGGCACCAGCTCCGGCGGCCAGCGCGAGTTCGTGCCGGTGCTGGCGCGCGCGGCGGTGGCGGTGGGCATTTCCGGCCTGTTTGCTGAAACCCATCCGGATCCATCCAAGGCGCTGTCCGATGGCCCCAACGCGTGGCCGCTGGACCGCATGGAAGAGCTGCTCGAGACCCTGATGGAACTGGATGCCGTCACCAAGAAGCACGGATTCGCGCGCTTCGCATGAGTTCCGATCCCTGGGCGCTGGCCGCGTCGCGCCGCCAGCGTCGGCAGTGGCGCCACTGGCCTTGGGGCTGGATCGCGCTGGTCGCATCGATCACCGCGTGGGCGTGCATGGCCGCGATGACGGTGCTGGTCGCTGCCAGCATGGGCATGCCAGGCGACGGCGACCATGCCATGCGGGCCACGCGGGTGCCAATGCTGGTCACGCTGCTGCTGGCTGCGGTAGCGATCACAAGTTGCCTGATCGCCGGCCCGCTGGCGTTGCGGTTGGCTCGCCACTCCGGCGCAGCGATCGTTGCGCTGGTGTTGCTGTCGGTCTTGCTGTTGCTGTCTGGTTTACCGCTGCTGGGCTTGATGGCCTAGCGGCATGTTCGCCGGCCTGTCGCGTGCGGCGGCTGAATGCGATTTGGCAATGTGCCGGTGTGCGGCGATAATCCCGCAGCTTGTTTCCGGTGTACTTCCCCCCTTACTGGTAACCGATCGTTCCTATGACCACTATCGCCAAGATCCTCGCCCGCGAAATCCTCGACTCCCGCGGCAATCCCACGCTGGAGGCCGAAGTCACGCTGGAAGACGGCTCGTTCGGCCGCGCCGCTGTGCCCTCGGGCGCCTCGACCGGCACCAAGGAAGCGGTGGAACTGCGAGATGGCGACAAGACCCGCTACCTGGGCAAGGGCGTGCTGCACGCGGTGCAGAACGTCAACGGCACCATCGCCGAGACGCTTAAGGGCTTCGATGCGGCCGACCAGCAGGGCCTGGACCGTCGCCTGATCGACCTGGACGGCACCGAGAACAAGGGCCGCCTGGGCGCCAACGCGTTGCTGGGCGTTTCGCTGGCCGCCGCGCATGCCGTGGCCGCCTCGCGCAAGCAGCCGCTGTGGCAGTATCTGTCCACCATCACCGAATCCGATGTGTCGCTGCCGGTGCCGATGATGAACATCATCAACGGCGGCGCGCACGCCGACAACAACGTCGACTTCCAGGAGTTCATGGTGCTGCCGGTCGGTTGCAGCTCGTTCTCCGAAGCGCTGCGTGCCGGTACCGAAATCTTCCATGCGCTCAAGTCGGTGCTCAAGGGCCATGGCCTGAGCACGGCGGTCGGCGATGAAGGCGGCTTTGCACCGGACTTCCGCAGCAACGTCGAAGCGCTGGACACCATTCTCGAGGCGATCGGCAAGGCTGGCTACACCGCCGGCGAAGACATCCTGCTGGGCCTGGACGTGGCTTCCAGCGAGTTCTACGACAACGGCAAGTACAACCTGGTCGGCGAGAACAAGCGCCTGACCAGCGAGCAGTTTGTCGACTTCCTGGCCGACTGGGTCGCGCAGTACCCGATCATCAGCATCGAAGACGGCCTGGCCGAAGACGACTGGGCCGGCTGGAAGCTGCTCACCGACCGTGTCGGCAAGAAGGTGCAGCTGGTCGGCGACGATCTGTTCGTCACCAATCCGAAGATCTTCAAGCAGGGCATCGACTCGGGCACTGCCAATGCGATCCTGATCAAGGTCAACCAGATCGGCACGCTGACCGAGACGCTGGAAGCCATCGCGATGGCGCACGCGGCCAACTACGCCTCGATCGTCTCGCACCGTTCGGGCGAAACCGAAGACACCACCATCGCCGATATCGCCGTGGCCACCACCGCCACGCAGATCAAGACCGGCTCGCTGTGCCGCAGCGATCGCGTCGCCAAGTACAACCAGTTGCTGCGCATCGAGCAGGCGTTGGGCTCCGGCGCACGCTATGCCGGCCGCGACGCGTTCGTTTCGATCAAGCGATAAACCGTGCGCAACTGGCGCTGGCTACTGCTGGTGCTGGCGGTGCTGCTGGCTTGGCTGCAGTACCGCTTCTGGTTCGGGCCCGGGAATTCCGGTGAAGTCATGATGCTGGAAGCCCAGGTCGCGCATCAGACACAGGACAACGAAGGTCTGCGCCAACGCAACCAGGCGTTGGCAGCAGAGGTGAAGGATTTGAAGGACGGCGAGGCGGCAATCGAGGAACGCGCGCGCAGCGAGCTGGGCATGATCAAGCCGGGCGAGACGTTCTATCGCGTGGTCGAGGATGCGCCGCCGCTGCCGCCCGCAGTGGCCGCGCCGTCGACCGAACCCGAGGCGCCCGCCGCAACCGCTCCGGCGGAACAGCCATGACCGGTTCGATCTGGGCGATCGTGCCGGCCGCCGGGCGCGGCACGCGCTTTGGCGGGCAGGTCCCCAAACAATATCTGCATGCTGCTGGTCAGCCTTTGATGGCTTACACGCTGGCGGCACTGGCAGCGCATCCGGTGGTGGCCGGAATTGTCGTGGCGATCGCGCCCGACGATGCCGACTGGCCAGGCTGGACGGCAGTACAGTCCAAACCGGTGTTGACCTGCGTTGGCGGCGTGACCCGCGCCGCATCGGTGCTGGCTGGATTGCTGGCCTTGCCCGAGAGTGTGCGCGCCGATGACTTTGTGCTGGTGCACGACGCCGCGCGGCCCAATCTGGCGCTGGCCGATCTGGAGCGCTTGCTGGAAATCGGTCGCGGCGATCCGGTTGGCGCGATCCTGGCCGCACCGGTGCGCGATACCCTCAAGCGGGCCGGCGACGATGGCGGCATCGATGCCACCGAGCCGCGCGAGCGTCTGTGGCGCGCGCTGACCCCGCAGCTGTTTCGTCGCCATCAACTGATCCGTGGCCTCACCGAAGCGTCGGCCGCTGGTGTGGACGTGACCGACGAGGCGATGGCGATGGAGCGGCTGGGATTGCGTCCGTTGTTGGTGGAGGGTGCCGAAGACAACTTCAAGGTGACCACGCCGGTTGACCTGGCGCGGTTCGAATTCGAACTGGCACGTCGCGGCGTGGCGGTGGATGCCGAATTAGTGGCCACACGCAACGATGCGGTGTCTGCCGGTGCCAATCACGACGTCAACACGCTTTAGAGCGGCTGTCGAACGATTGCCAGGCCGGTTTGCGGACCCGGCTGTGTAGGCCACTCGTACACTGCGCTCTACTTTGCAACGTCCATGCCGACCTAAACGACAGCTTGCTCCCTGTTGCTGGGCACTCTCACTCACCACGGATTTTCCATGTCTTTCAATGTTCGAATTGGTCAGGGCTACGACGTGCATGCGTTCGGCGCGGGCGACCACGTGATGCTGGGAGGGGTGCGCGTTGCGCACAGCCATGGCGTGCTCGCGCACAGCGACGGCGACGTGGTGCTGCACGCGCTATGCGATGCGATGCTGGGCGCGCTGGCGCTGGGCGATATCGGCCAGCATTTCCCGCCGTCCGACGCGCGCTGGAAGGACGCCGACAGCGCGCAGTTTCTGCAGCACTGCGATCACTTGCTGCGCGAGCGTGGCTGGCGCGTGGGCAATGCCGATGTCACGGTGATCTGCGAGCGCCCCAAGATCGGCCCGCATGCGCTGGCAATGCGCGAACGCATCGCCGGCCTGCTGGCGATCGAGCTCGATGCGGTCAGCGTCAAGGCCACCACCAGCGAACAACTCGGCTTCACCGGTCGCAGCGAGGGCATCGCTGCGCAGGCGGCGGTGTTGCTCGGCAGGATCGCAGCCTGACGGCGACCAACAAAACTACTGCGCTCATCGTCATGCAGGCGCGGCCGATGCTCGTTACAGCATGTAGCACGCGTACCCTGCGGTTCCGAGCGTGCCGTCCACACTCACCTGACGCCTGTCGGCCAGGTTTTTAGCCGCTCTAACTCGTAGTCACGCACGCCGGGCTCGCCTCGACGTTGCAACGCGACACCACCGCGCCGAGGCATTCGGCATACAGCGCACGACACGTCGGCGCGAAGGTAACCACAGCATGAGCGACACCTCTGTTCTGCCGCGCGCGCATGGCGCTGCGGTCCTTGGCGCAGCAATGCGCAGCACGCCCGAAGATTTTCAGGTCGATGAGCTGCCGGCATTTGAAGCCTCCGGCGAAGGCGAGCACCTGTTGCTCAGCGTGCGCAAACGTGGCCAGAACACCGCGTATATCGCCAAGAAACTTGCGCTGTGGGCGGGCATTGCGGAAATGGGCGTCAGCTACGCCGGCTTGAAGGATCGCCATGCGGTGACCACGCAGCGTTTCAGCGTGCATCTGCCAAAACGTATCGCGCCGGACATCGCTGCGCTCGACGACGACGAAATGCAGGTGGTCGACAGCACCTGGCACAACCGCAAGCTGCAACGCGGCGCGCTGCACGGCAATCGCTTCGTGTTGACGCTGCGCCAGGTGCAGGGCGAACGCGACGCGATCGAGCAACGCTTGCAGGCGATCGCCGCACGCGGCATTCCCAACTGGTTTGGCGAACAACGCTTTGGTCGCGATGGCGGCAACGTGGCATCGGCGTTGGCGATGTTCGGCTACATGCAGGATGCCGAGGGGGCTTTGGTGCCGGCACCGAAGCGGCGTCTGCGCAACGATCAACGTTCGATATTGCTGTCGGCGGCGCGCTCGGCACTGTTCAATCGCGTGCTCACTGCACGCGTGGAGCAGGGCAGTTGGGACGCCGCGCTGGAGGGCGAGGCCTGGATGCTGGATGGCTCACGCAGCGTGTTCGGTCCCGAGCCGTGGAGCGAGGTGCTGGCCGAGCGTCTGGCGCGTTTCGATATCCATCCCAGTGGCCCGTTATGGGGCGTGGGCGAACTGCGTTCGACCGGCCAGGCTGCAGAAGTGGAGCGGGGCGCGTTGTCCGATCCGCAATCCGAGGCGCTGCGGATCGGTCTGGAAGCCGCTGGCTTGAAGCAGGAGCGGCGCGCCTTGCGTTTGCGCCCGCTAGGCTTGGACTACCGTTGGTTGGATGCGCAGACCCTGCAGGTCGAATTCGCACTGCCGCCGGGCTGCTACGCCACCGCGGTGCTGTGGGAGCTGGGCGAGGTGATCGACGCAGGTCGCTTCAACGCCAGCGTGCGTTCCGAGGCGTAGCCTGTTCGGTCGCCGGTGGCCACACGGCAGGGCGCCAGCGATGATCTCCAAGTGCCGATCTACGTGCAGGAGCGGCCTAGCCCGCGATGGACATCTTCAATAGGTGTTGCTTGGCGAACGCGTCACCTCACGTAGGAGCGGCCCTGGCCGCGAGAGGCATGCCCGGTAACGCCTCACTTGGCGTAAGCGTCGGCCACGACTCACATCAGCCGTTCGTCGCGCAATCGGCCTAGCGCCGCGCCAACAACACCAACAACGCCCCCGTACCACCTTGCGTGGCCGGCGCCGAATGAAACGCCAGCACATCGTTGCGCTGGCGCAACAGCCGGTCCATCAGATTCTTCAGCACCGGCGCGCCGTTGTCCGACTGCAGCCCTTTGCCATGGATGATGCGCACGCAGCCGTGTTCGTGCGCATGCGCATCGAGCAGGAACTGCCGCAACAACGACTCGGCCTGCGCTGCGGTGGCGCCATGCAGATCCAGTTCGTCCTGGATCGAGAACTGGCCGCGCTTGAGCCGCTGAAACAATCGGGTGGGAAGATTCTCGCGCCGATAACTGGCGGTGTCGCCCGCCTCCAACGGCGCGCTGTCGCGCAGCAGACGTGCGAATTCGGTGTGCGCTTCGGCGTCGTCGCGCTCGGCCATGCGCGCGCGCGGCTTCGGGCGCGGTTTGGCGTTGGCCGGGGGGGCGACTTCACGAATCGGATTGACCGCGCCAATCGCTGCGCGGAACAACGCGCCGTCGTCTTCGTCTTCAGGATGCGACATGCTCACAGCGTAACGTGCCCAACCTCAGGTGCAAGCGAAGATCAAGCGCGAAGGCGAGGGACGCATCCGGTATCATGACCCGGTTTTCCGAGGAGTCTCATGCGCGTACTGGTTAGCAACGACGACGGTGTCGACGCCCCCGGCATCCAGATTCTGGCCGAGGCGCTGCGGCGTGCCGGTCATGAAGTGATGGTGGTCGCCCCCGACCGCGACCGCTCCGGCGCCAGCAATTCGCTGACGCTGGACGTGCCGATCCGCACCCGCCGCATCGATGCGCATACCTGCGCGGTGGCCGGCACGCCAACCGACTGCGTGCATCTGGCGCTGACCGGCATGCTCGATTACGACCCGGACATCGTGGTCTCCGGCATCAACAACTCGGCCAATCTCGGCGACGACGTGATCTATTCGGGCACCGTGTCGGCCGCGATGGAAGGCCGCTTTCTCGGCTTGCCCGCAGTGGCGGTCTCGTTGGTGACGCACAACCACGAAGCACATCACTATGAAACCGCCGCGCGCGCAGCGGTGGAGATCGTGGCGCGGCTCAAATCCGATCCCTTGCCCGCCGACACCATTCTCAACGTCAACGTGCCGGATCTGGCCTGGTCGGATCTGCTAGGTTTCGAAGTCACCCGGCTCGGCAACCGCCACCGTTCCGAGCCCTGCGTGCCGCAACGCGATCCGCGCGGCCGTACCGTGTACTGGATCGGCCCGGCCGGTCCCGAGCAGGATGCCGGCACCGGCACCGATTTCCACGCCGTGCGCACCGGGCATATCTCGATCACCCCGATCCATGTCGACCTCACCCGCTATCAGGCGCTGGAAACCGTGGCCGGCTGGGTCGGTGGCCTGACTGCCGCACTGGACGCACCGGCATGACGCCGAGGCTGCGTCTGCTGCAACCGGAGTCGGTGGGGATCGGCATGACCTCGCAACGCGTGCGCGACCGGCTGGTCGAGCGCCTGCGCGAGGCCGGCATCCAGGACGAGGCCACGCTCAACGCGGTGCGTACCGTGCCGCGGCATCTGTTCATCGATGAAGCGTTGGCCTCGCGCGCCTACGAAGACACCGCATTGCCGATCGGCCACGGCCAGACCATCTCGCAGCCCTGGGTGGTCGCGCGCATGACCGAGGCGGTGCTGCAGGTTGGCCCGACCAAAGTGCTCGAAGTGGGCACCGGCTCTGGCTACCAGGGCGCGATCCTGGCCGCTTTGGGCCTGGAGGTTTACACCGTCGAGCGCATCGGCGACCTGCTGCGGCAGGCGCGCAAGCGCTTCCGCCATCTGGGAATGAACGTGCGCAGCAAGCATGACGACGGCCGCATCGGCTGGCCCGAGCATGGTCCCTACGATGCCATCGTGGTCACGGCTGCCGCTCCGGCGCTGGTGGATGCGCTGGTCGATCAACTGGCGGTCGGCGGACGTCTGGTCGCCCCGGTCGGTGGCGCGTCTTCGCAATCGCTGATGCAACTCACACGTGGTGCCGACGGCGCGATCGAACAGCAGGTTCTGGCGCCGGTCACGTTCGTCCCGCTGTTGTCGGGCATGCTGGATTGAATCCATGAGAGTTCCTCGATGAAGATCTTCGGGCCGTTGTACGACGTGGCCATTCGTTGGTCGCGCAACCGGCGCGCACCCGCGCTACTGACCGGCCTCAGTTTCGTGGAGGGCTTCATCTTTCCGGTGCCGCCGGAAGTGATGTTGGCGCCGATGTCGCTGGCCGAGCCCAAGCGTGCGTTGTGGTTCGCCACCTTGAGCCTGATCGGCTCGGTGTGCGGCGCGCTGGTCGGCTATCTGCTCGGCCATTTCGCCTTTGCCGCATTGCAGCCGGTGATCGAATGGCTGGGCTGGAGCGTGAAGATCCAGGCGCAGATCGAGATGCTGCGCGCGCTGGTGGCAGAGTCGCCGTGGAAGGCCTTCTGGGCACTGGTGCTGGTGGGTTTCACCCCGATTCCTTTGAAGATCTTTACCTGGGCCTCGGGCGTGGTCGGTGTGCCGATCCTGCCCTTCATCGCCAGCATGCTGGTGGGGCGCGGCAAGCGCGTGTATCTGGTGGCCGGCGCGATCCGGTTGGGTGGCGCACGCGCCGAAGCAGCGCTGCATCGCTGGATCGAGCCGCTGGGCTGGGTGGCCATGGCCGTCCTGGCCGCGGGCGCAGGGTGGTTGGTGTGGAAGACAATGAACGGATGAGCACGTTGCAGATGAATTCGTTACGTAAGACAGCAGTCATGCTCGTGGTCGCCATCGGGCTGACCGCCTGCAGCAGCGCCACGGTGGTGCGTTCGCCAGGCGCCGGCGGTGGTTCGTCTTCCTCGCGTCCGTCTACGGCTGCGCGTGCGTCGGTGCCGCGCCCAGGTGCGACCGTCACCGTCCAGCGCGGCGACACGCTGTACGCCATTTCGCGTCGGACTAATATCACTGCGCCGGATCTGGCGGCCTGGAACGGGCTGTCTTCACCGAACACCATCTATCCCGGCCAGACGCTCAAGCTGTATCCGGGTGGTGCCAGCAGGCCGGGCAGCAGCACCTCGACGGCCGGCACGGTAGTTCCGCCGCGGCCGACTGCACCGATCGCTGCACCGGTCAGTAGTGGATTCCAATGGCGCTGGCCGGCTGATGGCGTGGTGGTCGGCACCTTCGTCGCTGGCGAGACCACCAAACAGGGCGTGGATATCGCCGGTGCCAGCGGGCAGGCGGTACGTGCCGCCGCAGATGGCGTGGTGGTGTACTCCGGCGCCGGCCTGGTCGGCTATGGCGAGCTGATCATCATCAAACACAATGATCAGTGGCTGTCTGCCTATGGGCACAACCGCAAGCGCCTGCTCAACGAAGGCCAGAGCGTGAAGGCCGGCCAGCAGATCGCCGAGATGGGTCGCAGCGGTGCCGCCCGCGACATGCTGCACTTCGAGATTCGCTACAACGGCAAGCCGGTCGATCCGCTGTTGTATTTGCCGAGGAAGTGATTCGGGATTCGGGATTTGGGATTCGCAACGGCAACGGCGCTGGGCTGTCAGCGCTGCTTACAAGACGCTGACAGCGGCTGGGAAATTGTTTGAGGTGTCGCTACTGCTGGCGTGAGAGCGACATCTGCTCCAGCCCGCAGTTGCGAATCCCCAATCCCGATTCCCTAATCCCGGCCTTCCAGAATCATCGCCAACGCCACCCGGCGGCCTTCGCTGGCCAGCAAGTTATACGTGCGCGCCGCGGCCGCGTTGGTCATCGCTTCCAGCCCGATGCCGCGGGTCAGGCAGGCCGCCAGGACATCGGTGGTCGGAAACTGCTGGTGCTCGCCGGTGCCAAGCAGGATCACCGCCGGGGACAGCGCCAGCACCGCGTCCATATGCCCGGCCTGAAGCTGTTCCAGGTTGGGCACCGGCCAGCGTTCGACCAGTTCATCGGGCATCAGGATGAAGCTCTGCTGCAAGATGCGCTCGTTCACCTTGGCATGGCGGCCATCGGCCGCGCGCAGCGCATAGGTGTAGTCGGGATGTTCCTGGCTTAAAGGCATAACGAACTCGTCAGGTCAGCCGCGCGGCAACACGATCTGGCGCTTTTCCTTGCTGGGGCGGTAAAGAATGGCGACATGGCCGATCCGCTGCACCAGCGCGCTGCCGGTCTTTTGAGTAATGTCGGCAATCATGGCGTCGCGGGCCTCGCGATCCTCCGATGCCACCTTCACCTTGATCAGTTCGTGGCGCTCGAGCACTTCCTCGAGTTCGGCCAGAAATGCCGGCGTGACCCCTTTGCCGCCGGTTTGCAGCAGTGCTTTGAGATCGTGGGCCTGGCCGCGCAGGAAACGGTTCTGGGCGGAGGTGAGAACAATGGACATGCAGGATCAAAGGGAAGCAAAGGGTGTTCAGGGTATCATGGCGACCCGTTCGGACCCCTTTGCCAATGCCCTCCCGCAGTAAAAGTAGCCAGCGCTGGCTCAAGGAACACTTCGCCGACCCTTACGTGAAGAAGGCTCAGGCCGAAGGCATGCGCTCGCGTGCCGCCTACAAGCTGGAGGAATTGCTTCAGCGCGACCGCCTGCTCAAGCCGGACATGGTGGTGGTCGATCTGGGCGCCGCGCCCGGCGGCTGGTGCCAGCAGGTGCGCAGGTCGCTCGGCGACACCGGCCGGGTACTGGCGCTGGACATCCTGGAGATGCCCCCGCTGGCCGGGGTGGAGTTCCTTCATGGCGACTTCAGGGAACAAGCCGTCCTATCGGAATTCGAAGCGATGTTGGGCGATGTGCCGGTGGACCTTGTTCTGTCCGATATGGCCCCCAATAAGAGTGGCATGGATGCGGTCGACCAACCGCGGATGATGCACCTGGCGGAACTGGCGATGGAATTTGCCGACAACCACCTCAAGACGGGTGGGGCATTTTTGATCAAGCTGTTCCAGGGTGTTGGATCCGACGACTACATTCGCGAGCTTCGCCGCCGCTATGAGAAGGTGACGATTCGCAAACCGGCGGCCTCGCGCAAGCGCTCCCCGGAAGTTTATGCGCTCGGTCAGGGCAAGCGTGCCCAGATCAAGTAAGCTGCCAATGACCACCGTGTTTCAAGAATTTGATGAGTAGAGGGCACCGGAGCCAATGAGGATGAACGACTTGACCAAGAATCTGCTGCTGTGGGTGGTCGTCGCGGTTGTGCTGATGGTCGTCTTTCAGAGCTTCTCGCCGCGGATGGCAGGCGGCGTCGGCCCCGACTCGATCACCTACACCCAGTTCCTGAAGGAAGTGGACTCCGGTCGCGTCAAGTCGGTGGACTACACCGATGAGACCAACCTGGCCGTCAACGCGATCCGCTTCAAGCGCACCGACGGCAGCGAAGCCACCGTGTACGGTCCGCGCGACGACAAGCTGGTCGACGTGCTGTACAGCAAGAACATCGAAATGACCCGCCAGAAGCCCTCCACCGGCCCTGGTTTCTGGTCGTTGGTGCTCAACTTCCTGCCGGTTATCCTGATCATCGGCTTCTGGCTGTTCATCATGCGCCAGATGCAAGGCGGTGGCGGCGGTGCCAAGGGTGCGATGAGCTTCGGCAAGTCACGCGCCAAGTTGCAGGGCGAGGACCAGGTCAAGATCACCTTTGCCGACGTTGCCGGTTGCGACGAGGCCAAGGAAGAAGTCAGCGAGCTGGTCGACTTCCTGCGCGACCCGACCAAGTTCACCAAGTTGGGCGGCAAGATTCCGCGCGGCGTGTTGATGGTCGGCCCGCCGGGTACCGGTAAGACGCTGCTGGCCCGCGCCATCGCTGGCGAAGCCAAGGTGCCTTTCTTCAGCATCTCCGGTTCGGACTTTGTCGAAATGTTCGTCGGCGTCGGTGCGAGCCGTGTGCGCGACATGTTCGAGCAGGCCAAGAAGCACGCGCCGTGCATCATCTTCATCGACGAAATCGATGCGGTGGGCCGTCATCGCGGCGCCGGCCTCGGCGGCGGGCATGACGAGCGCGAGCAGACCTTGAACCAGCTGCTGGTCGAAATGGACGGCTTTGAAGGCGGCGAAGGCGTGATCGTGATCGCGGCCACCAACCGTCCCGACGTGCTGGATCCGGCGCTGCTGCGTCCGGGCCGTTTCGATCGCCAGGTCGTGGTCGGGTTGCCGGACGTCAAGGGTCGCGAGCAGATCCTGCGTGTGCACATGCGCAAGCTGCCATTGGCCGACGACGTGGTGCCGATGGTGATCGCCCGCGGTACCCCGGGTTTCTCGGGTGCCGATCTGGCCAACCTGTGTAATGAAGCGGCGTTGTTTGCGGCGCGCGGTAGCGAGAAGGAAGTCCGCATGGACCACTTCGACCGTGCCCGCGACAAGATCCTGATGGGTGCCGAGCGTCGCTCGATGGCCATGAGCGAGGACGAGAAGACGCTGACCGCGTACCACGAAGCTGGCCATGCCATCGTCGGCCGTCTGGTGCCGGAGCATGACCCGGTCTACAAGGTCACCATCATTCCGCGTGGTCGCGCCCTCGGCGTGACGATGTATCTGCCGGAAGGCGACCGTTACTCGATGAACCGGGTGGCGATCGAATCCCAGCTGTGCTCGCTGTATGGCGGCCGTGTTGCCGAGGAGTTGATCTTCGGTGGCGACAAGGTCACCACCGGTGCCTCCAACGACATCGAGCGTGCGACCAAGATGGCGCGCAACATGGTCACCAAGTGGGGCTTGTCCGACGAACTCGGCCCGGTGGCCTACGGCGAGGAAGAAGACGAGGTGTTCCTGGGCCGTTCGGTGACCCAGCACAAGAATGTCTCCGACGAAACCGCGCGCATGATCGACGAAGTGGTGCGCTCGATCCTGGACAAGGCCTACAGCAAGACCAAGGCGATCCTCACCGAGAACCTGGACAAGCTGCACGCGATGTCGCAATTGTTGCTGCAGTACGAAACCATCGACGTGCCGCAGATCGACGCCATCATGGAAGGCCGCGAGCCGCCGCCGCCGGCCGGTTGGGCCAAGTCCGACAAGGACGGTGGCAACAACAACGACAAGGGCAGCCCGCGTCCGTTGCCGCCGATTGCCGGGCCAGCCGAGCAGCTGTAACGCTACGCATCGGTCAGCTGCAGCAGCATCCATCAAGGCCGGGGAGCGATTCCCGGCCTTGATGCGTTTGGACGCTGACCAACGCAGCTCCCGGCTTCGGTCATTTCGCGGCCTCGGTTGATAATTCATTCGGCAGATCGCAAAACACGCGCGCCACGGCAGCGCGCATCGGTCGCCACCCATCGCAACCCCTGCAGGAGAACCCCACGATGTTCGACACCGCCCTCAAGCTGGATTGCGCCGGTCGCATCCTGCGACTGGATGCGCCGCAGTTGATGGGCATCGTCAATGTCACGCCCGATTCGTTTTCCGACGGTGGCCAGCACGCCACCTGCGAGGCCGCCATCGCACACGGCCTGCGTCTGGTCGAGGAGGGCGCTGCGGTGCTGGATATCGGTGGCGAATCCACCCGCCCTGGCGCGACCCCGGTCGCGCTGGAAGAAGAACTGCAGCGCGTGATTCCGGTGATCGACGCATTGGCGCGTCAAACCAGCGTGCCGATCAGTGTGGATACCTTCAAACCGGAGGTGATGCGCGCGGCCGTCGCGGCCGGCGCCGGCATGATCAACGATGTCTATGCGCTGCGTTCGCCGGGCGCGTTGGATGCTGCATCGGAATTGCGCGTGCCGGTGGTACTGATGCACGCACGCAGCGCACCGCATGCCATGCAGGACGCGCCGCACTACGACGACGTGGTGGCCGAGGTGCACCGCTTTCTGGCCGAGCGCATCTTCGCCGCCGAAATGGCCGGCATCGACAAACGCCGGTTGATCCTCGACCCCGGCTTCGGCTTCGACAAGACCACCACGCACAACCTGACTGTGCTGGCGCAGCTGCAGCGCCTGCAGGAATTCGGCTTGCCGGTGCTGGCAGGGCTATCGCGCAAGCGCAGCATCGGCGAGTTGACCGGCCGCGAACGTGCGGCCGAGCGTGTGCATGGCTCGGTGGCCGCGCACCTGATTGCCGCGCAGCACGGCGCCCTGTTGCTGCGCGTGCACGATGTGGCCGCGACCGTGGATGCCTTGAAGGTGTGGAGTGCGATGTCGGCAATTCCCGTGCCGCGTGTGAGTGCGCCTGCGGTACCGACCATCCGTTGGCCGGACGAGGACTGATGCCGGCCGACCGACGCCCGCTCGCGATCGCGTTGATGGGCCCGACCGCCAGCGGCAAGACCGCGCTGGCACTGGAAGCGGCGCAGCGCTGGAATGGCGAGATTGTCAGCGTCGATTCGGCACTGGTGTATCGCGGGCTGGAGATCGGCGCGGCCAAGCCGGATGCCGCCATGCGTGCAGCCGTGCCGCATCATCTGCTCGATCTGCGCGATCCCTGGCAGATCTATTCGGCGGCGGAGTTCGCTAGCGATGCGCGGCAGGCGATCGACCAGATTGTGGCGCGCGGCAAGCTGCCGATTCTCGCCGGCGGCACCGGACTGTATTTTCGCGCCTTACTGGAAGGGCTGTCGCAGCTGCCCGAAGCCGATCCGCAGGTTCGCTTGACGATCGCAGTCGAAGCCGAACAACTCGGCTGGGCCGCGCTGCATGCACAACTGGCGCAGGTCGATCCGGTCGCGGCTGCGCGTATCCACAGCACCGATCCGCAGCGTATCCAGCGGGCGTTGGAGGTCTACCGCATCAGCGGCAGGCCGATCAGCTATTGGCAGGCGCTACCGCCAGGCCCGCGCCTGCCGGTGCGGGTGTTGAAAGTGGTGCTGGCGCCGCGTGAGCGCGCCGTGCTGCATGCGCGGATCGAACAGCGACTGGATGCCATGCTGGCGCAGGATTTTCTGGCCGAAGTGGAGCGTCTGCGCGCGCTGCCGCAACTGCGCGCGGTTGCCGCGCCGCTGGATCTGCCTGCGATCCGCGCGGTCGGTTATCGCCAGGCCTGGGAGTATCTGGATGGTGCCGGCAGCCTGGCGCAGTTCCGCGAAAAAGCGATCCATGCGACGCGTCAACTGGCCAAACGGCAACTCACCTGGCTGCGTGGCGAGCTCGACGCGCGCTGGTTCGATCCGGAGCGTGACCGCCATCAATTGGAAGCCGCACTTGTCGGCTTCCTCGCTCATCGTCCCGCTGTGCCGCAGGCTTCAGGCGTGTAACATCCCGTTTCCGGGGCCGGCTGGGGATGGCAGGTGTCGACCGGGACAATAAGAACAATAATGAAGAGGAGTTTTCGATGGCTAAGGGGCAATCTTTACAGGATCCATTCCTCAACGCGCTGCGGCGCGAGCGGGTGCCGGTCTCTGTGTATCTGGTCAACGGCATCAAGCTGCAGGGCACGATCGAGTCGTTCGACCAGTTCGTGGTGCTACTGCGCAACACCGTGAGTCAGATGGTTTACAAGCACGCCATCTCCACGGTTGTGCCGGCGCGCAATGTGCGCGTGGGACCGGGCGGTGGTTATGTGCAACCCAATGAAGGCAACCAGGCGGAAGATGACGACGTCGAGCAGTAATGGAGTAGTGCGTGTTTGATCGCTCACGTAAGGGTGAACATGCGCTGTTGATTCAGACCCACTCCGGTGGGCCTGCCGAGGAGGATGTGCTGGAGGAGTTCGCCGACCTTGCAAAGTCGGCGGGCGCCACGATCGCGGCCACGCTCACCGCGCGCATCGACAAACCGAGCCCATCGACCCTGATCGGCAGCGGCAAGCTGGAAGAGGTCAAGGCGGCTGCCGAAGCCACCGGCGCGGATCTGGTGCTGGTCAACCACACCTTGTCGCCGGGTCAGGAGCGCAATCTGGAGCGCTATCTGGAGCGGCGCGTGATCGACCGCACCGGGCTGATCCTGGACATCTTCGCGCAACGCGCGCGCAGCCATGAAGGCAAGCTGCAGGTCGAACTGGCACAGTTGCGGCACATGGCCACCCGGCTGGTGCGCGGCTGGACCCACCTGGAGCGCCAGCGCGGCGGTGCGATCGGCCTGCGCGGCCCCGGCGAAACACAGCTGGAAACCGACCGCCGCCTGCTGCAGAAGCGGGTGGAGCAGTTGCAGCAGCGGCTGGAGAAAGTCGAGGTGCAGCGCACCCAGATGCGCCGCGCGCGCATGCGCAGCGAACTGCCGCGCATTGCATTGGTCGGCTACACCAACGCAGGCAAATCGACGCTGTTCAATGCGTTGACCGGTGCCGAGGCCTACGTGGCTGACCAATTGTTCGCCACGCTCGATCCCACCGTGCGCCGCATCGCATTGCCGGGCGGTAGCGCGATTCTGGCCGATACGGTCGGCTTCGTACGCGATCTGCCGCACCAACTGGTCGCCGCGTTCCGCTCGACCCTGTCCGAAGCACGCGACGCCGATCTGCTGTTGCACATCGTCGATGCGGCCGACCCGTTGCGCGAAGAACGCATCCGCCAGGTCGATGAGGTGTTGCATGCCGTCGGCGCGGGCGATCTGCCGCAGCTGCTGGTGTTCAACAAGATCGACAAGATCGAGGGCGCGCAAGTGCGTCACGATGCACAGGACGGCATCCCCGACCAGGCGCGGCGCGAACGCGTGTGGGTCTCTGCGCGCGATGGACGCGGGTTGGAAGAGTTGCAACACGCACTCGGCCAGCGGCTGGATCTGCGTCATCTGACCGGACAGCTGCGGCTGCCGCCGTCGGCGGGGCGCTTGCGTTCCAAGCTGCATCAGCTGGAAGTGGTGCGTAACGAGCAATCCGACGAGGATGGCTGGTTGCTGGACGTCGATCTGCCGATGGTCGAAGCCGAGCGGCTCGCCGCCAGCGAAGACGGCGCACCGCTGCGCGCGATGCTGCCCGATCGCCGCGAAGACTGGGAATCGTGATCGGCACTGCACAGTCGGGTTGGCTCGACTGTGCACAACGCCCGAGTCGATCCAGCGCGGGCCGAGCAGTACGCCTGCCTTGCGCATATCGCCACTGAACCTCTGCCACGCCGTGGCTGTCCCGTTTCTGCAGCCGCCGCAGACAGATGGGACGAATTGGGCTAAAACGTTCGCTGCCTCTTTATTCCCTTGCCTATGTCCATGTCCGCCGATTTCGAACTGCAGCAGTTGGCCGAAACCCTTGGTCAGCAACTGCTTGCCGCGCGCGAGCGCCTGGTCACCGCCGAGAGTTGCACCGGCGGCTGGATCGCCAAGGCGGTGACCGATGTGGCGGGCTCTTCGCACTGGTTCGATTGCGGCATGGCCGCCTACAGCTACGAGGCCAAGCAGGCATTGCTCGGCGTGCGGCCGCATACGCTGGAAGTGCATGGTGCGGTTAGCCGCGAAACGGTGATCGAGATGGTCTCCGGTGCGCTGGTCAATTCCGGCGCCAGCATCGCCGTGGCGGTGACCGGCATTGCCGGGCCGGGTGGCGGCAGCGAGGACAAGCCGGTCGGCACGGTATGGATCGGCTGGAAGCGTCGTGGCGGTTATGCCACTGCGCAGCTGTTCCAGTTCAACGGCGATCGCGATGCAGTGCGTCGGCAAACCGTGGTTGCGGCGCTGCGCGGTTTGAGCGCATTGCTATAGGTGTGTGATCTGCGCGCCAGCCGCTCTGGTGCATTAGCTGTCTGATGTGTCGCACAAGTGTGATTGCCAACGCCGCGATTCTCGCCTGACGATGCGTGGCATTGTTTTAACGCATGGCTCCAATGCGTATCGAACGATAGCCGCATTCGTCACACGCTCCGCGTGTTCGGTTACCTGCGTTGCTCAGTCTCGTTAACCCGGTAAGGTGTGAAGCCACGCGAACTGCGGCGCTCGCCGTACTGCATCGCCTGCGCGCTTTGTCGGGGGATAAACATGGGTATGGATCAGCAACGTGGCACCACGCTTGCGCTCGCACTTTTTGCGGGCATGCAGGTATCGCCGCTGTGTGCACAGACAACAGCGCAGCCAGATCCAAAGAAGCCGGCAACGCTGGCAGCGCTCAAGGTCACTGCACAAAAGCGCGAGGAATCGCTGCAGAACGTGCCGGTGGTGCTTTCGGTGCTTCCCGAGCAGCTGCTGCAGGACAGCGGCGTGCACGACATCAAGGAGCTGCAGATGCTGGTGCCCGGCTTGATCGTGACCAGCAGTCAAAGTGCAGCGCAAACCACCGCGCGCATTCGCGGCATCGGCACGGTTGGCGACAATGCCGGGCTCGAATCCTCGGTGGGTGTGGTCATCGATGGCGTGGCCCGCGCGCGCAACGGCGTGAGCTTTGCCGACCTGGGAGAGCTTGAGCGCATCGAAGTGTTGAAAGGCCCGCAAGGCACTGTCTTCGGCAAGAACACCTCGGCCGGTGTCATCAACGTGGTCACGCGCCGGCCCAGTTTTACCCGCAGTGCCGATGCCGAAATCACCGCGGGCAACTTTGGCGCGCTCGGGATTGCCGCCGCCTTCAACGATGCGCTGGGCGACACTAGCGCATTACGCGTGTATGCCGCCAGACGGCGTCGCGATGGATTCGAGCAGGTGGTCACCGGCGCTGGCCCGCGCACCGCCACCGACGATGGCGACCAGAATCTGCGCACCGCGCGCGTGCAGCTTCTTTGGGAGCCCACCGACGATCTGGACATCAATCTGGCGGCCGACGTCACCAGCCGCCAGGAAAATTGCTGCGTCACCGTGACCACCGAGCGCGGGCCGACCGCTGCGCTGATCGATGCGCTGACGCCGGGCGGGCAGGGCACCAATGCGCGTGCCGACCCGCAGAGCAGGCGTGCCTACAGCAATCGCAGCACCGCGCAGGAGATTCAGGACAAGGGCATCTCGGCACAGGTGGACTGGACCACCCCGTGGTTGAGCGAGGCGGTGCTGACTTCGATCACCGCAGTGCGCGACTGGAAATCCGTCAACGGCCTGGATTTCGATTACGGCGCTGCAGACATTCTCTATCGCGCTCCGCGCGAAGACGAGATGCTGACCAGGTTCAAGACCTTCAGTCAGGAACTGCGCCTGGCTGGATCGAGTGAGCGTCTCGATTGGATGGTCGGCGCGTTTTACGCAGACGAAACCCTGCATCGCAACGAGTCCTATCGCTTCGGCAGTGCGTACGAGCCGTATCTGTCGAGCGTGCTGCTTGCACGCGTCAATCCTGCGTTGGCCGCACGTGCGGATGCGACGCGTTTTCTCGCCGACGCCACCGGCTTGCCGGCCGGCACGCTGTTCCGCGGCCAGGGTAGCCAGGACCGCTTTCGGCAGGATGGCACCAGCGCCGCGCTGTTCACCAACAACACCTGGCACGCCACCGACGCGCTGGATGTCGTGGTGGGGTTGCGCTACACCTACGAGAACAAAACGCTGCGATCGGCATTTCAGAATCCCGATGGAAGCCCGGCATGTGCCAGTTATTTCGCGCCTAGCGGCCAGGTCGATCCGGCTGCGTTGCGGCGGATCGGTGCGGCGCTGGTGGCGCGTGGTGTGCCCGCATCTGCGGTGCCGTCGATCGCACCGCAAGTGATCGGTTTCACCTGTCTGCCTTGGGCCAATGTTGCCCATGATGGTCGTCGGACCGAGCAGCAACGCACCGAGCGCGAGTGGTCCGGTACCGCCAAGCTGGCGTATCGCTGGAACGATGCGCTGATGACGTATGTGTCGGCGGCGCGTGGCTACAAGGCAGGCGGTTTCAATCTGGATCGCGTGCAGTCCTCCGATGGCCTGTCCAGCGGCGTGCAGGGCATCCTGCCGGTGGATGACACCGCGTTCCCGGGCGAGTTCGTCGACAGCTACGAGCTCGGCGCCAAGAGCACCTGGCTCGGTGGCAACCTGCTGTTGAATGCAGCGCTGTTCTATCAGGATTTCAGCGATTTTCAGCTCAACAACTTTCTGGGGACCAGCTTTGTGGTGCGTGCCATTCCCACCGTTGTGTCGCGCGGCATCGATACCGAAATCCTGTGGCAGGGCGCAGTGCCCGGCCTGATGCTGCAAGGCGGGCTCAGCTATACCGACACCCGCTATGGCGACGATCTCTTACCGGATGCGGATCTGGCGCTGCTGCCGGGCAGCCGTTTGAGTTTT
Organism: Xanthomonas sp. NCPPB 2933; assembly: GCF_056725225.1. NCBI lineage: Bacteria > Pseudomonadati > Pseudomonadota > Gammaproteobacteria > Lysobacterales > Lysobacteraceae > Xanthomonas > Xanthomonas sp. NCPPB 2933. The sequence continues at coordinate 3,244,562 of NZ_CM161518.1, read as the reverse complement.
GCGCCGCGCTGGTCGGCCAATCTATCGGTGACCTACGAACGCGCGCTTGGCAATCGGCTCACGGGCCGTTTCAACGTTGGCGCCAAGTACAGCTCCGAATACAACGCAGGCTCGGATCTGGATCCGCAAAAATCGCAACCGGGCTACACCTTGCTCAATGCGCGCTTCGGCATCGGCGCCAACGATAAGCACTGGTTGCTGGAAGCATGGGCAGAAAATCTCGGCAATGAAACCTATCGGCAGATCGTCATCGACGCGCCGCTCCAGGCTGGTTCGTGGAATGCGTTTCTGGGTGCGCCGCGCACGTATGGGGTGACGCTGCGGCTGCGTTATTGAGCCTGTTTCGCCCGACTTCCTGGCAGCGTTACACGGACGCGTTACAGCAAGCACGATCTAACGTGGGCTAAGCCTGATGTTGAGGGAGGCGCGACATCGTCATGCAGATCGGCTACAAACAAGCTCTCGTTGTTGAGCTGCGTGCCGATGCATCTGATTTTCGCCCCTGTGTTGTTTTCGTCCATGCCAGAGGCAGTTGGCAGACGGCTCGCGTCTCTGGATCGCCCGGGCGCCTATTTTCAACCGCCTGCATACACATCTGCCGGTCTCTCGATGACCCCGCGCGTGCGTGATGATGCAGGTGCCTGCATGGCACCGGGATCGTCTCGAAACACAGCTCCGATGCGGTCGATCTTCGACGACCCGCAACGCGCTGCACCTTCTGCAAGCGTGCAGCGCCTGGCTGCCGCACACGCACAGGCGGTGCACTGATGTGGGAAGCGCTCGGCACCGTTCGTGACCTCGGGCGTCTGCAGGAAATCGCCGCGGTCCTGATTCGTTATGGGTTCGGCGATGTGGTGCGCCGCATTGGCTTGGCCGATGTGCTCGAGCGTGCCGGCAAGCTGTTGCACTGGCATAACGCCGAGGGCCGTTTGCGCATGTCCGCCGCGATGCGCGTGCGGCGCGCCCTGGAAGAACTCGGGCCAACCTTCGTCAAGCTGGGGCAGGTGCTGGCCACACGCGTGGACCTGTTGCCGCAGGAATGGATCGAGGAATTGAGCGAGCTGCAAAACGCAGTTCCCGCGCTGCCGTTCGAGCAGATCCGCCCGCAATTGGTCGCAGCGCTGGGCGCCGAGCCTGAGAGCATCTTCGCGCGCCTGGACGAGCAACCGTTGGCTGCCGCATCGCTGGCGCAGACACATCGCGCCTGGCTCGCCGATGGCACACCGGTGGTGTTGAAGATCCGTCGCCCCGGCATCGGCGACACCATCGATGCGGATCTGCGCTTGCTTGCGCGGCTGGCGGAGATCGTGGAAGCACGTGCCCCCGACCTGAAGCGCTATCGCCCCGCCGAAGTCGTGCAGCAATTCACCGTGTCCCTGCGGCGCGAACTCGACTTCGCCGCCGAGTGCCGCAATGCCGAACGCATCGCCGCCAATTTCGCCAACGACCCCAATGTCGTGGTGCCAAAGGTGTATTGGGAGTGGACCTGCGAATCGCTGAATGTGCAGGAGTTCATCGACGGTATTCCCGGGCGCGACCTGGCCGCAGTCGATGCGGCCGGCCTGGACCGCAAGGCGCTCGCACGCACCGGTGCCGGCATCGTGTTCAAGATGGTGCTGCAGGATGGCTGCTTCCATGCCGACCCGCACCCGGGAAACATTTTCTATCTGCGCGACGGACGCATTGCAGTGATCGACTTCGGCATGGTCGGGCGCGTCTCCGAGCAGCGCCGGTTCCAGGTCGCGCAACTGCTGCACGGCATGGTGAGCTATGACGCCGAAGCGGTCATCGACGTGCTGCTGGAATGGGCCGGCACCAATCTGGATATCGATGAGTCGCGCTTGCAGCAGGACATCGGCGCCTTCGTCGACGAGTATCGCGGCGTGCCGTTGAAGGAACTGCGCATCGGCGCAATGCTTGGCGATGTCACGTCCATCCTGCGCGATCACGGGCTCACGTTGCCGTCGGATCTGGCGTTGATGATCAAGGCGTTTCTCACGCTCGAAGGCATGGGCCGCCAGCTCGACCCGGATTTCGATATGGCCAGCGAGGCGCGCCCGTATCTTGAACGCGTGGTGCTGCAGCGTTACGCACCGAGCGCGATGTTGCGGCGCAGCCGGCGTACCGTGACCGGGGCGATCGATCTACTTGGCGACCTGCCGCGCGATCTCAAACGGCTGCTGCAGGCCGCGCGTCGCGGCAAGCTGCAACTGCATGTCGAAACGCGTGCGTTGCGCGAGTTCGGCGAGCAGGTCGATCGTGCCGCCAACCGGCTCACCATGGGCATTGTCACCGCCGCGTTGGTGATTGGCTCGTCGATCGTCATGAACAGCGTCGGCGGCAGTGCCAGTCGCTGGCTGCTGGCGTTGGGTGTCGGCGGGTTCATCGGCGCGGCACTGTGCGGCATCTGGATCCTGTTCTCGATCTGGCGCAGCCGGCGTTAGCGCAGCCGTTCGGCTGCGATGCTGCTGTCTGCAACCCGCTCGTCGGGTTGCAGACCAAAGCTGCAAACAACAGTTGCGCAGGCGTCAGTTAGTAGTAATACTACTAACCATGGAACTGACCGATACCCAGCAAGCAATCCTGTCCTTGATCGCCGAGCGCATCGATGCCGACGGCGTGCCGCCCTCGCAGACCGAGATCGCGCGTGCGTTCGGTTTCAAGGGCGTGCGCGCAGCGCAGTACCACCTGGAGGCGCTGGAACAAGCGGGTGCGATCCGTCGTGTTCCCGGTCAAGCGCGTGGCATCCGCCTGGCCGGGCGGGGCACACAGTCGCGCACACCGCCGGCCAGCGAGCCTGTCCGCGATGACGTATTGCGCCTGCCAGTGCTGGGCCGCGTTGCAGCGGGCCTGCCGATCGGCGCGGATATCGGCTCGGACGACTTCGTGGTGCTGGACCGGGTGTTCTTCTCGCCTTCGCCAGACTACTTGCTCAAGGTGCAGGGCGATTCGATGCGCGACGAAGGCATCTTCAACGGCGACCTGATCGGTGTGCACCGCACCCGTGACGCGCGCTCGGGGCAGATCGTGGTCGCCCGGATCGACGAGGAGATCACGGTCAAACTGTTGAAGATCGGCAAGGACCGCATTCGGCTGCTGCCGCGCAACCCGGACTACGCGCCGATCGAAGTGTTGCCGGATCAGGATTTCGCGATCGAGGGCTTGTATTGCGGGCTACTGAGGCCAAATCGTTGAGCAGTGCGCCGATGGGCGTGCTGGCTTTTTCCCGAGCCGGCACCGCAGGATTTCCCGCTGCCATTGCACTGCCCGCATCCCTAATCTGAGTGTGTCGCCGCCAGTCTCAGCCTGTGCGATACACCGCCGCTACATTCGCCCTACACCGAAATCACTGACAAGGATCACCCAGATGGATGAGAACAAAAAGCGCGCCCTTTCCGCAGCACTGAGCCAGATCGAAAAGCAATTCGGCAAAGGTTCGGTCATGCGCATGGGCGACCGCGCCATCGAGGCGGTCGAAGTCATTCCAACCGGTTCGTTGATGCTGGATATCGCACTCGGCATCGGTGGTCTGCCCAAGGGCCGCGTGGTCGAAATCTACGGGCCGGAAGCCTCGGGCAAGACCACCCTGACCCTGCAAGCAATTGCCGAATGCCAGAAGAAGGGCGGCACCGCAGCCTTCATCGATGCCGAGCATGCGCTGGACCCGATCTATGCCGCCAAGCTGGGCGTCAACGTCGACGACCTGCTGCTCTCGCAGCCCGATACCGGTGAGCAGGCACTGGAAATCGCAGACATGCTGGTACGTTCGAGCTCGGTCGACATCGTGGTGGTCGACTCGGTCGCCGCGCTGACCCCGAAGGCAGAAATCGAAGGCGAGATGGGCGACCAGCTGCCGGGTCTGCAGGCACGTCTGATGAGCCAGGCGCTGCGCAAGCTGACCGGCAACATCAAGCGCTCCAACACCCTGGTGGTCTTCATCAACCAGCTGCGCCACAAGATCGGCGTGATGATGCCGGGCCAGAGCCCGGAAGTGACCACCGGCGGCAATGCGCTGAAGTTCTACGCCTCGGTGCGTCTGGATATCCGTCGTATCGGCGCGATCAAGAAGGGGGATGAAATCATCGGCAATCAGACCAAGATCAAGGTGGTCAAGAACAAGCTGGCGCCTCCGTTCAAGCAGGTCGTGACTGAAATTCTCTACGGCGAAGGCATCAGCCGCGAGGGCGAATTGATCGATATGGGCGTGGAAGCCAAGCTGGTCGAGAAAGCGGGCGCCTGGTACAGCTACGGCGAAGAGCGCATCGGGCAGGGCAAGGACAATGCGCGTACCTATCTGCGCGATAACCCGCAGGTTGCGATCAAGCTGGAAGCCGAGCTGCGCGAGAAGTTCCAGCCCGCCGAAGCGCCGCGTGAAGCAGGCGACGACGCCGAGAAGGAATAAGCGATCAGAGCAGCCAGAAGAACCTGGCGGATAGCTGTCAGATAGGTGGGGCGGTGCGCAGGAAGCGCAGGCGACGGGTGGTAGGTGCTCGTCTCTAACGCTGGCCGCACCTGCCTGACAGCAGCGCAACAGGTTTCGATGGCCGCTCCAAGGTTTTTCTATCGCGGGGACGGTGGAGTCAGTGCCGCCGCGCTTCGCGGTAGATCTATCGAAGGCCAGGAGGGCAGGCGCCATGGACGGCGCATCGGTTGAGCAGTGATTTGGTGATTCAGGACACCTCACGATGGACGAGCAAGAGCCCGCGCCAAAGCGGGGACGCCGGTTCAAGGAGCAGACGCCGGTCCAACGCGCACTCGGATTGCTGGTGCGTCGCGAGCATTCGCGCAAAGAATTGAACCGCAAGCTGTTGGCACGCGGCATAGAGCCGGAAGCTGCCGAGGCTGCCGTAGAGCGTCTCGCTGGTGAGGGCTGGCAGGACGACACCCGGTTTGCGGCGTCGGTCGTTCGTAATCGTGCAGGCTCGGGCTACGGTCCACTGCATATTCGCGCCGAACTCGGAACCCATGGCCTGGATAGCGAGGCCATCAGTGCTGCAATGGCGACCTTTGAAGGCGATTGGACCGAAAACGCACGCGATCTGATCCGTCGCCGGTTCGGCGAGCAGGGCCCGGTGGATCTGCCGCAGCGGCGCAAGGCCGCTGATCTGTTGGCCCGGCGTGGTTTTGATGGCAACAGCATTCGTAGCGCCACGCGCTTCGACCTTGAGGACTGAGGGCGTCAGGCCTGCTACCCTTTGTGGTTTAAGGTTGTTCCGCTCGTCTGCGCCCACATTCATTGGGTGACCGGGACCGCCGCCCGCCCAATGCCAGCACATGAACGCACCTGCCAAATACAGCACTTCCCAGATCCGTAGTGACTTCCTCGCCTTCTTCGAAGGCAAGGGCCACACCATCGTGCCGTCCGCACCGCTGGTGCCGGGCAACGACCCGACCTTGCTGTTCACCAACTCGGGCATGGTCCAATTCAAGGACGTCTTTCTCGGCGCGGAAAAGCGCAGCTATGTGCGTGCTGCCGACGTGCAGCGCTGCCTGCGTGCCGGCGGCAAGCACAACGATCTGGATTCGGTGGGCTATACCGCGCGCCACCACACCTTCTTCGAAATGCTCGGCAATTGGTCGTTCGGCGATTATTTCAAGAAGGACGCCATCAGTTGGGCCTGGGAGCTACTGACCCAGGTCTGGAAGCTGCCGGCCGACCGCCTGCTGGTCACGGTCTACCACACCGACGAAGAAGCCTTCGCGTTGTGGCGCGACATGATCGGCATCCCGGAAAGCCGCATCGTGCGCATCGGCGACAACAAGGGGGCGCCATATGCCTCCGACAATTTCTGGCAGATGGCCGATACCGGTCCATGCGGCCCGTGCACCGAGATCTTCTTCGACCATGGCGATCACATCGCCGGTGGTCCGCCAGGTTCGCCGGACGAGGATGGCGATCGCTTCATCGAGATCTGGAATCTGGTCTTCATGCAGTTCGATCGGCAGCCCGATGGCACCTTGATTCCGTTGCCGGCCCCGTGTGTGGATACCGGCATGGGTCTGGAGCGTCTCGCCGCGATCCTTCAGCAAGTGCATACCAATTACGAAATCGACGTGTTCCAGGCGTTGATCGGCAAGGCCAGCGCGCTGACCGGCGTTGCCGATCTGGAAAACAAGTCGCTGCGGGTGATCGCCGATCACATCCGCGCCTGTTCGTTCCTGATCGTCGATGGCGTGCTGCCCTCCAATGAAGGTCGTGGCTATGTGTTGCGCCGGATCATCCGGCGTGCGCTGCGCCATGGCTGGATGCTCGGTGTGCGCCAGCCGTTCTTCAGCAAGATGGTGCCGACCCTGGTTGAGCTGATGGGTGAGGCTTATCCGGAACTGGTAGTCGCTCAAGCGACGGTCGCGCGCGCCTTGCTGGCCGAGGAAGAGCGCTTTGCCGAAACGCTGGACGCCGGCATGAAGATCTTCGACGACGTCGCTTCGCGCTCGCAGGAGGTCATTCCCGGTGCCGATGCATTCCGTCTGTTCGACACCTACGGATTTCCGGTCGATCTGACCTCCGACATCGCACGCGAGCGCGGCTTGCGTGTGGACATGGAGGGCTTCGAGTTCGCGATGGAGCGTCAGCGCGAAACCGCGCGTGCCGCAGGCAAGTTCGGTGGTGGCGTCGCATTGCCGGCCGATCTGGTCGCTACGATGTCGCCGACGGTGTTTCTGGGCTACGAAGCCTACGACGCCGATGCGCTCAAGGTCGTTGCGCTGCTCAAGCAGGGCCGTCCGGTCGAACGCGCCGACGCAGGTGACGAGGTCATCGTGTTCACCGACCGCACACCGTTCTATGCCGAGTCCGGTGGTCAGGTCGGCGATAGCGGTCAGCTGAGCGGGACCGGTGTCTCCATCGACGTTGCCGATACGCAGAAATTTGCCGGGCAGTTCCATGGTCACGTAGGGCGCATCACCGAAGGTGCGCTTGCGCTGGGCGATGTGCTGTCCGGTGGTATCGACGTGCAGCGTCGCGGCAAGACCATCCTCAATCACTCGGCTACGCATCTGCTGCATGCAGCTTTGCGCGAAGTGTTGGGCACGCACGTCCAGCAGAAGGGATCGTTGGTTGCACCGGACCGTCTGCGTTTCGACTTCTCGCACTTTCAGCCGATCACTGCCGAAGAACTCGCCGTGATCGAACGCAAGGTCAACGCCGAGGTGCGCACCAACCACAGTGTGGAGGTGCACAACATGGCCATGCAGGAAGCGCTGGATTTCGGCGCGATGGCGTTGTTTGGCGAGAAGTACGGCGAAAACGTGCGTGTGCTGAAGATGGGTGGCTATTCCACCGAGCTCTGCGGTGGCACCCACGTCACCCGCACGGGCGACATCGGCCTGTTCAAGATTACCTCCGAGGGCGGTGTGTCGTCCGGCGTGCGCCGTATCGAAGCGGTGACCGGGCAGGGCGCGCTGGACTATGTGGCCGACGAAGAGCGTCGTCTGCTTGAGGCCGCTCATCTGCTCGGCGGCAATGCGACTGAAGTCGTCGACAAGGTGCGCGCACTCACCGAGCGCCAGAAGCGTCTGGAGCGTGAGCTGGAGTCGCTCAAGGCCAAGCTCGCCTCGGGTGCGACTGCAGATCTGGGCGCCAGCGCCGTCGATGTCGCAGGGGTCAAGGTCATCGCAGTGCGTCTGGAAGGCTTCGATGCCAAGGCACTGCGCGATGCGATGGATCGGCTGAAGCAGCAATTGGGCGATTCGGTGATCGTGCTGGCCGGAGCATCTGCCGGCAAGGTCGCGCTTGTTGCCGGCGTGAACGGTAGCCCAACTGGCAAGGTGAAGGCAGGGGAACTCCTCGGCCATATCGCCAGTCAGATCGGAGGCAAGGGCGGTGGCCGTCCGGATCTCGCCCAGGGTGGTGGCGAGGACGGGCCCGCCCTTGCGACCGCGCTCGACGGCGTGCACTCCTGGGTCAAGCAACACTTGGGCTGAACACTTGTCCTGCCATGCCTTGCTGGCTGGCAGGATCTGCCGCTACCATTTCCGGTCTATTCCCTTTACCTATAGACGCGTCTCATCAGGAGGCCGTCGATGCTGGTGGGAAACCCACCGGTTCCAGGAGATTTGAAAAATGTTGATCCTCACTCGCCGGGTAGGCGAAACCTTGATGATCGGCGACTCGGTCACTGTTACCGTGCTCGGCGTCAAGGGTAATCAGGTGCGCATTGGCATCACCGCACCGAAAGATGTGGCTGTGCACCGCGAAGAAATCTATCAGCGCATTCAGCGTGGCGATGAGCCGGTCGCTTCCGGCGCGCATCACGGCGACGATTCTTCGAATTGATTGTCGCAAAGGGTTTACGTTAACCCCCCTTACCCGGTATTCTTCGCGGCCTGCCACAGACAACGCGGCAGGACGTGAAAACTGGAGCGATGCCCGAGCGGCTGAAGGGGCTCCCCTGCTAAGGGAGTATAGGGTCAAAAGCTCTATCGAGGGTTCGAATCCCTCTCGCTCCGCCAGTGTTCTAGACGCCCGCAAATCTCTGATTTGCGGGCGTTTTTATTTGCATTGCGGCACGGGCTTGCAAGCCCTTTTGAGTGAGCTGTGCAGCATGCTTGCTGCCAGTCGGCTCGCCGCATCCTCCATAAGGCATCTGGTTGTCGCGACAGCATCTGAATCGCCTCAAACGTGCTGCATGAAGCGGTTCAAGTAACTCCGGTATAGGTCGCTAAACACGTGACATATATCTCGGACTTCAACGTGATGCGCCTACCGCCACTGCTTGGACGCCTGTTCTCTTTCTGGGGCCGTGGGCTGCAGCACAAGGCCAATGCGGTGGATCGGGTGATGGCGGTGATCGAGTTCGATCTGGATGGCCGCATTCTGGATGCGAACGAGAACTTCCTGTCCTTGATGGGCTATCGGCTGGACGAGGTGGTCGGCCAGCATCACCGCATGTTCGTGACTGCCAGTGATCGCGACAGCGAAAGCTATCGTCAGTTCTGGGCGGCGCTGCGGCGCGGCGACTTCAACGCCGGGCGCTTTTGCCGGTTGGACAAACACGGGCGCGAGGTGTGGATCAACGCGTCGTACAACCCGCTGCTGGATCGATCCGGCAACGCCTATCGCGTGGTGAAGTACGCCACCGACATCACTGCGCAGGTGCGCCAGACCGCCGATTTCGAAGGGCGGATCGATGCGATCGACAGGGTCATGGCGGTCATCGAGTTTTCGCTGGATGGCACCGTGCTCGAGGCCAACCAGAATTTTCTGCAGGTGATGGGTTACCGGCTCGATGAGATCCGCGGCAAGCATCACGGCATGTTCGTGGATGCGTCCACGCGGCAATCGGCGGCCTATCGCGCGTTCTGGGAAAAGCTCGGGCGCGGCGCATTCGATGCGGGGCGCTACAAACGCGTTGGTAAGGATGGGCAGGACGTGTGGATCCAGGCGTCCTACAACCCGGTACTCGATGAGCATGGGCGTCCATACAAGGTGGTCAAGTACGCCACCGAGGTGACCCGTCAGGTGATCGATTCTGCCGATGCGGATGGCCGCATCCAGGCCATCGACAAGGTGATGGGCGTGATCGAATTCGATCTGGAAGGGCGCGTACTGAGCGCCAACGATAATTTCCTGGCGATTTTGGGATATCCGGCCGCCGAAGCGATCGGCCAGCACCATCGCGTGTTCGTGGATGCGGTGTATGGCGCCTCCGAGGAGTACCGCAATTTCTGGGCGAAGCTGGCGCGTGGGCAGTTCGATGCGGGCCGTTATCGCCGGCTGCGCAAGGACGGCAGCGCGGTGTGGATCCAGGCCTCCTACAACCCGATCCTGGATGTCTCCGGGCGGCCGTACAAGGTGGTCAAGTACGCCACCGATGTGACCGATCAGGTGCGCTCGGCCGAGCGCATGCGCGAGTTGATGCGGCAGACCATGAGCATCGCGCAGAACGTGCAGCGCGAGGCGCACCATATTTCGATCAGCAATGAGGAACTGGTGAGCCGCGCATCCTCGCAGTCCACCGCAGTGGCGCAGACCTCGACCACCATCGATCAGCTGGCGGAAACCGTGCGCATCAATTCCGAGAGCGCGGGGTCGGCGCAGCGCATGGCCGAAGAGTCGGCCAATGTTGCGCGACGCGGTGCCGAGGTCATCGCCGAGGTGGTCAAGACCACCGCCAACATTCGTTCGGCGACCGATCGCATTGGCCAGATCATCGAGGTGATCGACGGCATCGCCTTCCAGACCAACATCCTGGCGCTCAACGCGGCGGTGGAAGCGGCGCGCGCCGGCGAGCAGGGGCGTGGATTTGCCGTGGTAGCGACCGAGGTGCGTAGCCTGGCGCAGCGCTGCAGCGTGTCGGCCAAGGAGATTCGTTCCCTGATCGACAACGCGACCGATCAGGTTGGCGATGGTTCGCGCCTGGCCGAACAGGCCGGTGTGGTGATGCAGGACATGGTCGGCTCAGTGCTTCGCGTGACCGCAACCGTGGAGCAGATCGCCGCCGCCAGCCAGGAGCAGGCGCAGGATATTTCGACCGCCAACACGGCGCTGCAATCCATTGGCGTGCAGGCGCGCGATCAGGCGCGGATGGTCGATGATCTGGCGCGTTCGGCGCATGTGCTCGAAGCCGATGCGGATGCCTTGTTTGCATTGGTCAACGGCGATGCCGATGGGTCTTCTGCACTAAAGGATGCGCACGCAGAGCCGTTCGCCAAATCGCAGGCCGCGTGACTCAGGCCACGTGACTGTGGGAGGTCTGGTGCATTCGCTGTGCGGCGTCTTTGAAGCGGTGACACGCACGTTCGTTGTTGCATCGTTGCCGCGCGTGCCAGCCGCTACGTTTGCGCAAAACTAAAAGCGCTCGCCAGCAGATACATCCGCGCACCACAAAGACCGCCAGAACCTAATGCTGTTCACTGAAGTTGCTGATCGAGGGCTCCTGCATCTCGGCATAGTCTCCAATCGGCTCAGTCGCTAAGCCAAATAAAAAGCGGCGCTCCCAGAAAGGGAGTGCCGCTTTTTGAAGTGAACTACAGTGCGCCACAAGCGCGGCTTGCTTGTTCGAGCCAGCTGCGATCATGCGGCGCGCCGCACTACCACGCGTTGCCGCTTACTGCGGCAGATCGAACACCAGCACTTCTGCGTCGCGTGCGTCGGCCAGCGCGAGTTCCGGCTCGGCGGTGATCTGCAGCGCATCGCCGGCCGACAGTGCCTGTCCGTTGACGCTCAGGCTGCCGCGCAACACCTGCACGTAACCGATGCGTCCCGGTGCCAGCGGGTGTTGCAGACGCACGTCGCCGTCGAGGATGGAGGCGTACAGGCGTGCGTCCTGGTGCAGGCGCAGCGAGCCGGCTTCGCCGTCGGGCGAGGCGATCAGACGCAGCTGATTGCGCTTGCTGTCGGTGTCGAAATGCTTTTCCTCGTAGCTGGGTTCGATGCCGTTGCGCTCGGGCATCACCCAGATCTGCAGGAAGTGCACCGGCTCGCTGGCCGAGTGATTGAACTCGCTGTGGCTGACGCCGCTGCCGGCGCTCATGCGCTGCACGTCGCCGTAGTGCAGCACCGAGCCGGTGCCCATGCTGTCCTTGTGCTCCAGCGCGCCATCCAGGACGTAGGAAATGATCTCCATGTCGCGATGGGCATGGGTGCCGAAGCCTTCGCCCGGCTGCACCTTGTCTTCGTTGATCACCCGCAGCGGGCCGACGCCCATGTGGCGCGGGTCGTGGTAGCTGGCGAAGGAAAAGGTATGGCGCGAGGACAGCCAGCCATGCTCGGCGCGGCCACGGGTTTCGCTCTTGCGGACATTCAACATGTTGCTTCTCCTTGAAAGATCTCGAATGGCGCCGGGGAGTGAATCGGTGTCCCTGCGGCTTGATGCGTAGTCTCCGCCTCTGTGCGGGAGACAAAAAGCGAGTAGATTTGGCCGCTATCATCGAAAAAATCGAACAATGAAAATCAGCCTGGAAGCGCTGCAAATCCTCGATGCAATTGACCGTCGTGGCTCGTTTGCGGCGGCGGCCAAGGTGCTGTTCAAGGTGCCGTCGACGATTTCCTACACGGTGTCCAAGCTCGAAGACGATCTGGGGGTGCAACTGTTCGAGCGGCTCGGTCCGAAGGCGACGCCGACCCAGGCCGGGCGCGAGTTGTTGCGCGAGGGGCGGCACCTGTTACGTGCCGCGCAGGAGCTGGAGGTGCGGGTGCGGCGGGTGGCATCGGGTTGGGAATCGGACTTTGCGATCGGGCTGGATGCGATTCTGCCGGTGGCGTTGCTGCAGGCGCAGATCCTGGATTTCTACACGGTGGCCGATAGCACACGCCTGCGCGTCGTGAGCGAATCGCTGTCCGGCAGCTGGGAGGCGCTACTGGATCGGCGCGTGGATCTGATCGTCGCGGCGGGCGAGGGGCCGAGCGGTGGTGGCTATGTCGCCGAGCCGATCGGCACGCTGCGTTTTGTGTTCGCGGTGGCCTCCACGCATCCGCTGGCGGGCGCCGGCATGCTGGGTGCGACCGAGCTGGCCGAGCATCGTGCGATCGCTGTAGCGGATTCAGCGCGGCGGTTGCTGCCGCGCACAGTGGGCCTGTTGTCCGGACGCGATGTGCTCACCGTGCCGGACATGCAGGCCAAGCTGCAGTTGCAGCTGGCCGGCGCCGGCTACGGTTTTCTGCCTGAGGCGTATGCGCGTGGCGCGCTGCAGGACGGCCGGCTGTGCGAGGTGCAGGTAGAAACCCACAAGCCCGACGAGACGTTCTCCCTGGCATGGCGGCCGGGCGAGGAGGGTGAGGCATTGGGCTGGTGGCGGCGCGCCCTGCGCAGCGAGGGCCTGTTCGATGGCTGGTTGCAGTCGCTTGCCGAGACGTATCGTTCCGTCGCTGCCGGGCAGTCGCGTGCGTGAGGAAGGGCGGATAATGCGCGTTCGTCGTCGCGCAGGATCGTCGCATGCAGGGCTTGATCGAACAGTACGGATTGGCCCTGGTGTTCGCCAATGTGCTGGCGTTGTCGCTGGGGCTGCCGGTGCCGGCGTTGCCAACGCTGGTGTTGGTCGGTGCCGGCTACGCGCTGCGCGGCGGCAGCGATGCATGGCTGGCCGGGTTGGCGGCGTTGGGCGTTTCGGTATTGGCTAGCCTGCTCGGCGATCTGGCCTGGTATCTGGCCGGCCGCCGCTTCGGTAATCGCACCTTGCAGTCGCTGTGCCGGCTGTCGCTGTCGCGCGATACCTGCATGAAAAAGACCGAGCGGTTCTTCTCGCGCTGGGGCGTGCGGATATTGGCGGTGGCCAAGTTCGTGCCGGGCTTGTCGATGGTCTCGGTGCCGATGGCCGGCGCAATGCGGGTGCGCCCGGCGGCATTTCTGCGCTACGACGCCTTCGGTGCAGCGTTGTGGGCGTTGGTCGGTCTGGGCCTGGGGGCGTTGTTCGCCCACCAGGTACAGGACGTACTCGCGTTTCTGTCCGAGCTTGGGTCGGGCGCGGTTGTCGTGTTGGCGGTGTTGTTGGCCTGCTACATCGGTTGGCGCTGGTGGCGACGGCATAGCCTGCTGCGTTCGCTGGTGCATGCGCGCATTGCAGTCGACGAGCTGGTGCCCTTGCTCGATGGCGAAGAGAGCCTGCGGCCTGCCGTGCTGGATATCCGCGCACCGGGATATCGCGATCTGCAGCCGTACACGATTCCCGGCGCGGTGTTTGCCGATGAGCGACAGCTCGCACAGATTCTGGCCACCGTGCCGCGCGATCGCAGTGTGGTGATCTATTGCGCGTGTCCGGATGAGGTGTCGGCGGCGTGGCTGGCGGGGCGAATGCGCGAGCGCGGTTATCGCGATGTGCGTCCGTTGCGGGGCGGGCTGGATGCATGGCGCGATGCCGGGCATCCGGTGACCTCGCTGCTGCCGGTGGCGGTGGTTGGTGGGCCAGATGCCGTTGGAGCGATGGCCTGATTGCGGTTGCTTTCATTCGGACAAAAAAAAGACCAGCAAGCTGGTCGTTTTCTTCAAGATTGGTGCGCCCGGAGAGATTCGAACTCCCGACCGCCTGGTTCGTAGCCAGGTACTCTATCCAACTGAGCTACGGGCGCATTATCTTGTTTTGACTTGCACATCCGTCGCAATGCGAGCGGACGTTTAACTAAAAAGACAGCGATGCAATGCTGTCTTTTTGTTGTTCTGATGATGGTGCGCCCGGAGAGATTCGAACTCCCGACCGCCTGGTTCGTAGCCAGGTACTCTATCCAACTGAGCTACGGGCGCGTCGTCAGGAGCGGAATTATGCGGATGCCCGGCGTACTCGTCAATCCTTTTGTGACACGCGATTGCCGGCTGCCTTGCCGATGCGTCCGCGCCGTGGCGCTGCCAGCGCGACTGCAGGTGTTTTCATCCATGCGCAGTGATCGCTGCAGGCGGCCAGCTGTGCGTGGTCCGATTTCGGCAGGTCAGATGTGCCGGTACACGCGCTCATACGCTGGGCGCGGCGCCGAAGTGGTCGAGCACCAGCACCTCGCTGTGACCTGGGGTGTGGCCGAGGCGGATTGCGCGCGCAACGTAGTCGATCGCCGCTTCGCAGGCGTTGAGCAGGGACAGGCCCTGGCACAGCTGCGCAGCAATGGCGGCCGACAGGCTGCAGCCGGTACCGTGCGCGTCGACCTGCAGGCGTGGATGCATGAACACGTCCTGGGTGACGCCGTCATCGAAGCGGTCAATCACGCGTGCGCCTTCGAGCAGATGTCCGCCCTTGAGCAGCACGGCGTTGGCGCCGAGGTCGAGCAGGGCGGCGGTGGCGTGCTCGGCGGCGTCGGCATCGTCGATGCGGCGACCGGTCAGCAGTTCGGCTTCGGGCGTGTTGGGGGTGATCAGCGTGGCCAGGGGCAGCAGCCGCGTACGTAGCGCGTCCAGTGCGGCGTCTTCGAGCAGGCGCGCGCCGCTGGTGGAGACCATCACCGGGTCGAGTACCACAAACGGGGGGCGATATTTTTCGAGCAGATCGGCCACGCAATGGATGACCTCGGCATTGGCGAGCATGCCGAGCTTGACCGCCTGAATGTCGAAATCGGCGAAACACGCCTCGATCTGCGCCTGCAGAAATGCGATCGGCGGGATGTGCACGGCGGTGACCGAACGGGTGTTTTGCGCGGTCAACGCAGCGATGGCCGACAACCCATGCACGCGGTGTGCGGCGAAGGTCTTGAGATCGGCCTGAATGCCGGCACCACCGCCGGAATCGGAGCCGGCGATGGTCAATGCGGACAGCGTGCTGGGCGTGGTCATGCGTGGATTCTGCACTGCTGTCGGTTGGATGTGCGGGTCATCGCGCGCGCCAGCGACGCCATTGCAGGTAGGCAACGTAGCCGGCACCGGTCAATCCGGTGAGGCCGGCTGGCAGGTAGAGCGCCTCGTAGTGCCAGCGCTGGAACAGCCAGGTGCCGAGGATGCTGCCGCCGAGAAAACCGCTGATGATCAGCCCGCTCAGCGTGAGCCGGCGCAGTTGCAGCGGACGCCCGCGCAGCAGGTGGCCCAGGCCGATGCCCAGGTCGGTGAACATGCCGCTCAGATGCGTGGTACGGACCGCTGCGCCGCTGAGGGTGGTGGCCATGGCGTTCTGCAGGCCGCAGGCGCCTGCGGCGACCAGTACGCCGCCGATGTGATGCAGCTTGAACAGCGGAATCGCGGCCAGCAACAGCAGCGATTCGAGCAGCAGTGCCGCGCCGTAGCGCTGTCCAAGCCGCAGGACATCGTCCTGGATGATCAGGCCGCTGAGCATGGCGCCTGCGCAGAAGGCGATCAGAATGCCCCAGAGAAAGCCGATCTCCGGCGCGGTGTCTTGCACCAGGGCAACGCCGAGCAGGCTGGTGGTGCCGGTGAGGTGGCTGACCACCTGATGTTCGGAGCCCAGGTAGCCGACCACGTTGACCATGCCGGCCACACCCGACAATGCCACCGCGCCAATCCAGACCCAGCGCGGCAGCAGGATTCCCATGTCGGGTCAGGGAGTGCCGTTGACGGCGATCTGCGAAAACGCGCCGGTTTGCGGGTCGTACAGCGCGCCCCAGAAGGCACTGCCGCCGTCGCACACCCGGATCGCCTCTTTGGCCGGTTTCACTGGCGGATCGTTCGGCAGCTTGAAGGCATTGATGTAGATCAGCTGCTGGCCCTGGATCACCACGCCCACATATTGACGGTCGAAATCGCGCGGCTCGGGAATGGTCGGCGTCAATGCATCCTGCCTGGATTCGAGCTGTTCGATCTGTTGCTGGCCAGGTGTCCAATAGCCGGTGATCTGGCCCGGATGACGCGCCGGGCTGTCGCGCGAGCAGGTGTCCAGCACCTGCTCGGCAATGCCCTGGCGCGTGATGACCCACGACTGCCCGCTCTTGATGTTGGTAGGCACGCTGGCGGGCGGCGGCGTGGTTGCGCAGCCGGCCAGTGCAATCAGTGCGAACGCCGCAGCGCCGCGCAACGCCTGCATCACAGCACCTCCGAGGCGAAGTCGGCCAGGCGCGAGCGCTCGCCGCGCCGCAGCGTGATGTGCGCGCTGTGCGGCCATGCCTTGAAGCGATCAACCGCGTAGGTCAGGCCCGAGGTGGTCTCGGTGAGGTAGGGCGTGTCGATCTGTTCGACGTTGCCCAGACACACGATCTTGGTGCCGGGGCCGGCGCGGGTGATCAGCGTCTTCATCTGCTTGGGAGTGAGGTTCTGTGCCTCGTCCAGAATCAGATAGCGCGACAGGAAGGTGCGCCCGCGCATGAAGTTCATCGAGCGGATCTTGATGCGGCTGGCGAGCAGATCGTTGGTTGCCGCACGCCCCCAGGCACCGCCTTCCTGATTGTGCGTGAGCACTTCCAGGTTGTCGGTCAGTGCGCCCATCCATGGGGTCATCTTTTCTTCTTCGGTGCCGGGCAAAAAGCCGATGTCTTCGCCCACGCTCACGGTGGCGCGGGTCATGATGATTTCGCGGTAACGCTGCTGATCCATCGTCTGCGCCAGGCCGGCAGCCAGCGCGAGCAGGGTCTTGCCGGTGCCGGCGGTGCCGAGCAGGGTGACGAAATCGATCTCCGGATCCATCAACGCGTTGAGCGCGAAATTCTGCTCGCGGTTGCGCGCCACGATGCCCCACACCGCGTGTGGGCTGGTGCGGAAATCGTCCACCAGGCACAACGTGGCCTTGCCGCCGCCGATCCTGGCCACGCGCAGTTCCACTTCGTCCTCGCCCGGCAGATACAGGTACTGGTTGTGATGCCAGTCTTCGTCGTCGGCCAGCACGATTTCGTAATGGGTGCGGCCACGCTCGTTCCAGCTGCGCAGGTCTTCGTTGTGCTTCTGCCAGAAGTCTTCCGGCAGCTCGACAGCGCCGGTGAACAGCAGGCTGAAATCGTCCAGCGCGCGGTCGTTCTGATAGTCCTCCGCATTCAGGCCGCTGATGTAGGCCTTGATGCGCAGGTTGATGTCCTTGGACACCAGAATGACCGGCACGTCCGGGTTTTCTTCGCACAGCGCCAGCACCGATGCCAGGATCTTGTTGTCCGGAATCATCTCGCCGAAGGTGCGGCCCGGGTCGATCGGGTGGATCTGGAAATACAGCCGGCCGATCGCGGCCTGGCCCTTGAGCTGAATACCCTGCGGGTGGCTGAGCAGGATGCCGGTCTTGATCTGCTCGGCGTTGGTGTTCTCCAGCAGTTCGTCCAGGAAGCGGCTGACCTGGCGCGCATTGCGGCTGACTTCGGAAGTGCCCTTCTTGGCGTTGTCGAGTTCCTCGATCACCTGCATCGGCAGGAACACATCGTGTTCCTCGAATTTGAACAGCGCGGTGGGATCGTGCATCAGCACGTTGGTGTCCAGCACGTAGATGCGCTTGCCTCGGGTCATTGGGTCTTCCAAGTGATGGAGCAGGGGCGAGCCATCACGCCTGCAGGCGCAGGGTGATGGAGGACACGGGAAACGAGGGGTGTCACTGTTTGGCGTGCGCCTTCAACGCAGCCAGCACGGCGTCGGCATGGCCGGCGACCTTGACCTTGCGCCAGGCCTGCACCACATGCCCCTCGGGCGACAGCAGAAAGGTGCTGCGCTCGATGCCGAGCACCTGCTTGCCGTACATGTTTTTTTCCTTGATCACGTCGAAGGCGCGGCACAAGGCCTCGTCGCCATCGCTGATCAGCGGGAACGTGAATCCCTGCTTGGCGCAAAAATTGTCGTGCGACTTCACCGAGTCGCGTGAGACGCCCAGGATCACTGCGCCTGCCTGTGTGAACTGCGGCAGCAGCGCGTTGAAATCCAGGCCTTCGGTGGTGCAGCCGGGCGTGCTGTCCTTCGGATAGAAGTACAGCACCACCCATTTGCCGGCGTAGCCGCGCAAGCTGGTGTGGATGCCGCCGGACAGCGCTAGCGGCAGGTCGAAGGTTGCAGCGGGTAATTCAAAGACAGCGTCGGTCATCGTTGCTCAGCCCAAAGTGGAGGGGCGTGCGGCTCGGTCATGCCGGGCCGACGTCCATCCCATCATAAGCAGCCACATGGAAACGTTTGGCAAGCGCGTCGAACTCCGCATTGCGCTGATTCAGCGACTCGATGGTGTGCTGTTCCAGCTTGTCCACATGCAGGAAATACGATTCTTCGTCGTCGCCATCGTCTTCGTCGCGTTCACCGAGGAAGATGTCGATGACGCGATAGCCGTCCGTGGTCAGTTGCTCGGCGAGTTTTTGCAGCGGTTGCTGCGCCGGGTCGGCAAAGAAATATTCCCAGCGCAACGGCCCGTCGAGATTCCAGTCGGTCTCGGAGCGGATGTGATCGAACATCTGTTTCAGCGCGGATAGGGCGATGGCCATCGGGACGTCTGCCTTAAAACTTCATCGGGTCCATGATCGCGTCGAGATTGAGGTGATCACAGAATTCCAGAAAATCATCGCGCAATGCGGCGATGTGCATGTTGGCCGGCACCCCGATCGTCACCTGCGCAGAAAACATCTCCGCGCCGGTCTGCATGGCGCGATAGCGCGTGCTCTGCAGGTTCTCGATGGTGATG
Organism: Xanthomonas sp. NCPPB 2933; assembly: GCF_056725225.1. Lineage (NCBI taxonomy): Bacteria > Pseudomonadati > Pseudomonadota > Gammaproteobacteria > Lysobacterales > Lysobacteraceae > Xanthomonas > Xanthomonas sp. NCPPB 2933. The sequence continues at coordinate 3,225,626 of NZ_CM161518.1, read as the reverse complement.
CCCTGGCGGTCGAAGAAATCGGCCAGCTGGAACAGGATGCCCGGCTTGTCGGCAGCGATGACTTCGACGATGTAGGGCAGCAGGTTGGACTGGGTCTGCTTGGGGCCGGTGCGGTACCAGACCAGCTTGAGGCCTTCTTCGCGTTCGAGCCGGGTCAGCATCGCCTCGAGCTTGGCGACCGAATCCCAGGAGCCGGTGGCCAGTGCGGTGACCGAGACATCGCGCCCCACCGTGGCCAGGCGGGCGTCCACGAGATTGCAGCCGCTGTCGGCGATGCGGCGGGTGACGGGCAACAGGGGGGACTCCGGATGCGTCGTGTAGGCGTTGATCAGGAGGTGATTTTCGGTCGGCGAGGGCCGGGGTGTGGTGTCGGTCAAAGGGGGTTCCGGCATTGCATCAGGCTGAATGGCCGCCCGGGCAGGCGCCCTGGCGATGACCAGCATACTTGCCCGTGGTTTCGCGCCGCAAGTAACATGCAGGCGGCCACAACCCGCGCGCGCGCGGGCCTTTTCCTGTCACGTAAGAGCAGCTGAATCTTGTCCCTTTCCGGCATCATCACCGCGCTGGCGACCCCTTTCGGTCCGGATGGCGCACTCGACCTGGATGCCTGGCGGCGGCTGCTGGAGCAGCAGTTGCATGGCGGCGTGCAGGGAATCGTGGTTGCCGGCTCCACCGGCGAGGCCGCGGCATTGAGCGACGAGGAGTACGACACGCTGTTGCGTGCCGCCGTTGCGCAGGTCGCCGGCCGGGTGCCGGTGCTGGCCGGGACCGGGCTGTCGGGCACCGCCAAGACCATTGCGCAGACACGTCGCGCCGCCGCCTTGGGCGCGCAGTACGCGCTGGTGGTGACGCCGCCGTACGTGCGTCCGACCCAGGCCGGCCTGCACGCGCACTTTCTGGCGGTCGCCGACAACGGCGGGCTGCCGGTGGTGCTGTACAACGTGCCGGGCCGCACCGGTTGCGATCTGTTGCCGGAGACGGTTGCCGAGCTGGTCGGGCATCCGAATATCATCGGCATCAAGGAAGCGCGTAGCGAACCCGAGCGCATTGCCGCGCTGCTTGCGTTGCGCAGCGATACCTTTGTGGTGCTCAGTGGCGACGATGGCAGTGCCGCGCATGCGATGCTGTCGGGCGCCGATGGGCTGATTTCGGTGGCGTCCAACGCGTTGCCGTCGGCATATCGGCGGCTGTGCGATCTGGCCCGCGACGGTCAGCATGACGCCGCACTCGCCTGGGACGCGCGCTTGAGCGAGTACCACAGCTTCTGCGGTATCGAATCCAATCCCATCCCGGTCAAGGCGCTGCTGCAGCGGGCCGGGATCGGGCACGGCCTGCGTTTGCCGTTACTGCCACTTTCTTCGGCGCACCAGCCTGCTGCCGACCGCCTTGCCGCCGACGCTGTTGCGTTGGAAGCGCTTTCCAGCCGCGAAATGCTCGCGGCCTGACCCAGGAGATCTATCGATGCGTCATTCCGTTTCCCCCGTCCGCGTGCTCTCGCTCGCGTTGCTGGCGACCGCCACCGTCGCCGCCACGAGCGGTTGCAGCTGGTTCCACAAGGGCGCGCGCGGCGACTACGCGCTGGCGCCGGAGGCCCGTCCGCTGGAAGTGCCGCCGGACCTGAACCTGCCCGACACCTCGGGTGCGATGAAGGTGCCGACGCTGGCATCGACCACCCAGCAGACCACCTCGGCGCCGTCGGCAAGCGCCAACAGCGGCTTTACCGTGCCGGGCGAGCGTGACGAAGTATTTGCCAAGGTGGGCGCAGCACTGGCCGATATCCCGGGCCTGACCATCGCCAGCAAGGCGCAGATGCTCGGCTCCTACGACGTGACCTACGAAGGCGCCAGCTTCCTGGTGCGTGTGGTCAAGACCGACGCGGGCAGCTACGTGTCGGCCGTGGACCCGCGTGGCATGCCGGCAACGTTGGCGGCACCGGTGGCGCTGATTGCTGCGTTGAAGGGCAAGTTGGGCGGCTGAGTCTGGTAGTTGCCAGTGTCAGATAGCGAAACGGGCGCTTTGGGCGCCCGTTTTGCGTTTCAGTACCGTGTTTTGCTGCGGTGATGCGGTTTCGCACATTCCCGACTGGATAGCGAAACGCTGTGTCAGCGCTGCAGCAGCGGCAACTTGTTCGGCTTGCCGTCCCATTCGGCGGCATCGGGCAACGGCTCCTGGCGCACGGTCAGGACGGGCCACGCCTTGGCGAGCTCGGCGTTAAGCGCGACGAAGCCTTCCTGGCCTGCTGGCACGTCGTCTTCCGGGTAGATCGCGTTGGCCGGGCATTCGGGCTCGCACAGGGTGCAGTCGATGCACTCGTCCGGGTCGATGACCAGAAAGTTCGGGCCGACATGGAAGCAATCCACCGGGCAGACCTCGACGCAGTCGGTGTATTTGCACTTGATGCAGTTTTCGGTGACAACAAAAGGCATGGTGGAATCCGGCGTTTAGCCTGCCAATTCTAAAGCAGTCGGGTGCTGGGTGTGGGGGTGCTGGGGATTTTGGTTTTCTGCGTTGGGGTTGATTCCTTCTCCCATCGGGAGAAGGTGCCCCGCAGGGGCGGATGAGGGTACGGGCGAAGCCTCGGGTTACCCACCATTCGTAGCGGCTTCGCCCCCCGTACCCTCACCCCAACCCCTCTCCCGCAGGAGAGGGGCTTTATTTCCCTACTCAAGGGTTCGGCATGACGAACGCGTCGCCACGCGCCAGCCGAAGTAAATCAACGGCCGGCGGCTTGATCAGATCAACTCACGCTGCGTATCAAGCCAACCCGCGCTGCCTGGCCAGCGCGAACAACCCCGTAGCAGCCAGATCTTCCGGATGCAGCTGGGTTTTGATACCCAAATGCGCCAGCGCCAGTGCATAACGCTGCGCAAGGGCGGGGCTGCCGACCAAGTGGACGGTGCCTTGATTGCCGTGGTGCTCGCGCAGTTCGTGACCGATCAGCAGGCCCGAGAGGTAGGACGGCAGTGCGGTGGCGGTAAGGCGGTCGAACAGACCCAGCGTGCGGGCACCGAACAGATGATGGCTGAGGCCGCCGGGGTCGGCGCTGCGATCGACCCCTTGCAGGAACGCGTCGCCGTCGAGTTCGGTGTAATCGTCTTGCATCAGCTTGCCGAGGATGCTGTGCTGGCGTAGCACCGCATACAGCTCGCCAGTCATGACAGTGGCGAAACCGGTCAGCTGGCCGTTGGCGATCTGCGCCCATTTGCTGTGCGTGCCGGGCAGGCAGGCGATGTGCTCGCCGTCGCCGAGTGCGGCGATCAGGCCGACCAGCTGGGTTTCTTCGCCACGCATGACATCGGGCACGCTATGCCGTGCGCTGGCGCTCAGATCCGACACGCTACGCCGTTCGCCAGTGCTCACATCAGGCACGCTGTGCTGTTCGCCCGTGCTCACCCCGGGCACGAACCACAGGGTGCGTCCGGGCAGCAAGTCGTCGTAGCTGCGCATTGCCTGCGCAAGCGCGGCGGTGTCGGCAGGGCAGGGTAGATAGGCCTGTTCAACCCAGCCGTTGCGGCTGCCGATCATGCCCGAGAGCAGAACCGGGCCGGCCCAGCCATCGATCAGCGCGCTCAGCACTTCGGCAAAGCGGCCCTGGCAGGCCAGGATGCCGTCGCTGCCGCGGCGCTGCTCCAGCACCTTGCCGCCGGCATCGAGCAGATACCCGCGCAGGCTGCTGGTGCCCCAGTCGATGGCGATCATGCGCTGGCCACCCGGCTCTCGGGCAGGCCGTGGATGGGCAGGTCGCAGAGGTACAGGCCGCCGGCTTCGGGGGTGCGGGCAAGTTCTTCGGCGCTATGGTCCAAGCGCGAGCTGATCACATGCAGGCGATCCAGCGCGGCACCACCGAAGGCGCTGCAGGTGGGGTGCTTGACCGGCAGTTGCACGCTGCGCTCGACACTGCCGTCGGGGCGATAGCGCACCACGCGCCAGGCGCGCCACTGCGCATTCCAGAGATGACCCTCGCTGTCGATGATGGAGCCGTCCGGCTCGGCATCGTCGCGATCCAGTGTGGCGAACACGCGCGTGTTGCCGGTCTGCGCGCTGTCGGCGTCGTAGTCGCAGCACAGGATCTGCGGGCGCACCGAGTCGCAGTAATACAGCGTGCGGCCATCGGGGCTGAAGCAGATCGAGTTGGGGATCGACACGCCCGGCAGCGGCAAGGCGCGCAGACCGTGGCGCAGCGAGAACTGATACATCGCGCCGCGCGCGGCCTTGTCATCGTGCTCGTCCATGGTGCCGAACACGAAGTTGCCGTTGCGATCGGCGCGGCCATCGTTGCTGCGCGTGAGCGGATTGTCGGCTTCGACATCGGCGAGCTTTTGCAGCGGCAGCGCATCGCCCTCTCCGTCGGCGTTGTCCGGGTCGGCGATGCAGATCGATTTGGCCAGCGCGATCAGCACGCGGCCGTCGTCCATCAAACCGATGCAGCCCGGCCGATCGGGCAGCGTCCAGTAGCGCGTATGCGCGCTTTGCGGGTGATGGCGCCACAGGCGTTTTTCGCTGATGTCGACCCAGTACAGCGCCTGGCGCTGCTCGCACCACAGCACGCCTTCGCCATGCGTGCAGCGGCTGTCGACTGCCAGTACCGCAGTGTGTTCTGTCGTGCTCACCATTCGGCGATGCTGCCATCGCTGTGACGCCACACCGGGTTGCGCCAATCGGGCGGATTTTCGTTTGCGCGCTTGAGCATCTCTTCGTTGATCTCCACACCGAGCCCGGGCTTGGGCAGGGCGGCGATACTGCCATCCACACACTGAAAATCGTCTTTATTGATGACGTAATCGAGCAGGTCGGCGCCTTCGTTGTAATGGATGCCGATGCTCTGTTCCTGCAGCACCGCGTTGTGCGAAACGAAGTCCACATGCAGACACGCGGCCAGCGCGATCGGGCCGAGCGGGCAGTGCGGGGCGAAGCCGACGTCGTAGGCTTCGGCCATCGCGGCGATCTTGACGCATTCGGTGATGCCGCCGGCATGCGAGAGATCCGGCTGCACCATGCCGATCCCGCCGGCGCACAGCACGTTCTTGAATTCGAAGCGCGAGAACATGCGCTCGCCGGCAGCCAGCGGAATCGAGGTGCTGGCGGCCAGGCGCGGGTAATACTCGGCCTGTTCGGCCAACACCGGTTCTTCCACGAACAGCGGCTTGAACGGCTCCAGCTCGCGCAGCAGCGCCTTGGCCATCGGCGCGCCGACGCGGCCATGGAAGTCGATGCCGAAGTCGATGGTGTTGCCGAAGGCTTCGCGGATCTCGGCGACCTTGACCACGGCGGCGTCGACGGCGCGCGCGCTGTCGATCAGCTTCATTTCCTCGGTGCCGTTGAACTTGAAGGTGTCAAAGCCCAGCGCGCGGTAGTCGGTGATCTGCTGGATGATGGCGCCGGGACGGTCGCCGCCAACCCAGCGGTAGGTCTTCATGCGGTCGCGCACCAGCCCGCCCAGCAGCTCGTACACCGGCACGCCCAGTGCCTTGCCCTTGATGTCCCACAGCGCCTGGTCGATACCGGCGATGGCGCTCATCAGGATTGCGCCGCCACGGTAGAAACCGGCGCGGTACATGGTCTGCCACAGGTCGTTGATGCGCGCCGGATCCTTGCCGACGACGTAGCCGGCCAGTTCGTGCACGGCCGCTTCCACCGAGCGCGCGCGGCCTTCGATGACCGGTTCGCCCCAGCCGGTGATGCCCTCGTCGGTCTCGACCTTGAGGAACAGCCAGCGCGGGGCGGCGTGGTAGGTGGTGAGGCGGGTGATTTTCATCCTTGCAGTTCCTGGTAGGCCTGCACGAAGGCGCGTGCATGCGTCTGGGTCGTTTCGAGCGATTGCGCGGGTTTGTACAGTTCGCCACCGATGCCGGCTCCGGCAGCGCCCTGGGCGAGGAAGCCGGCCAGGGTCTGCGGGCTGACGCCGCCGACCACGTAGACCGGAATGTGCTTGGGCAGCACCGAGCGCAGCGCACGTACGTGTGCAGCGCCATACGTCGCGGCCGGGAACAGCTTGAGGATGGTGGCGCCAGCGTCGATGGCGTCGAACGCCTCGCTGGCGGTGGCGAAACCGGCCACCACGGTGAGCCCGCGCGACACCGCATGGCGGATCAGCGACGGACGCGTATTCGGGGTGACGATGAAGCGCGCACCGATCTCGGCCAGGGTGTCGACGTCCTCGTTGCGCAGCACGGTGCCGGCGCCGATCCAGGCGCGTTCGCCGTAGGTCTGCTGGGCCAGCGCGATGCTCTCGGCCCAGCGCGGCGAATTGAGCGGGATTTCGATCGCGTCGAAACCGGCATCGATCAGCGCGCCGACATGGTCGAGCGTTTCTTCCGGCGTGATGCCACGCAGGATGGCGATCAGCGGCAGGGCGAACAGGCTGGCAGTGGTGTCTGAGGTCATCGGGTTACTCGCGATAGAGCGGAAAGCGGCCGTCGGCGACCAGATGGCCGGCAACGTCGGGGGAGCTTGCGCAACTGCGCGCTGCAAGCGTGGTCTGCAGGCGCACGGTGAAAGATCAGGAACATGGGGGCGGGCAGGGCGCCGCGACGCAATGACGGGCCGATTGCAGCAATTGCGTGCGCACTCCAACAGCCTGCAATGGGCTGGCAAGATGCCGTCATCGTCGTCCACCTCCGCAGTCATGGCATGCGTGTTGCCACCTTGTGGAAGATGGGTCACGTCTGTTCTGGCCGCGCCCGGGAGGTCGGGGCTCCTGCTGCGGCGTTCGATAGCCTCGCGCGGGGAGATATGTGCTGCAAATGAAATTTTCGGCATATTCTATTCCTCCTACGAATACACCTTCGCGGCGACCTCCATGGCAAATTCCGGTACTCCCTGGTTCAACGCAGCCCGGCTGAAGACACGCCAGCTGTTGCTGCTGCTGCATTTGCACGAACAGCGCTCGGTCTTGCGTGCGGCCGAGGCTGCCAGCATGACCCAGCCGGCGGCCTCCAAGCTACTGGCGGAAATGGAGGACATGCTGGGAGTGAAGTTGTTCGAGCGGCATGCGCGCGGGGTCGAGCCGACCTGGTACGGCCATGTGCTGATCCGGCGCGCGCGCGCGGCGATGTCGGAGATCGGGCGGGCGCAGGAAGAGATTGCCGCACTGCGCGCCGGCCGCATGGGCCAGGCCTCGATCGGCACCGTGGTCAATCCCGGCACCAATCTGGTGCCGCAGGCGATTGCCGAGGTCAAACGCGAGTTCCCGGACATCCTGGTGCGGGTGGAAATGGACTACAGCCGCCCCTTGGTGGCCAAGTTGCTGGATGGCCAGCTGGACATCGTGATCGGCCGCATCCTGGGGCCGGAGGGCGTGGGCGAGCTGGAGTTCGAGCCGCTGGCCGACGAGCCGCATTCGGTGATCGCACGTGCCGGCCACCCGCTGGCGAGCCGCGCCGGTCTGCAGCATGCCGATCTGGTGCGCTATGGCTGGATCCTGCCGCCGGCCGACAGCGTGCTGCGCGCGCGGCTGGATTCGATGTTCATGGAGCACGGCGTGCAGACGCCGACCAATGCGATCGAGACCTCGTCCTTGCCGGTCACCTCGACGCTGCTGCGCGGTACCGACATGTTGACCGCCTTGCCGGTGGAATCGGTGGCGGCGCTGATCCAGGCCAAGCTGCTGACCGTGCTGCCGATCGAACTGGGGGTGCGGATGGAGTCGTTCGGCATCATCCGCCGGCGCGATTACATCCTGCCGCCGGGTGCCGAGCGCATTTTGCAGGCGCTACGCACCACCGCGCGCCGTTTGTATCCGGCTTTGCGCGGCCCGGAATCCCTTGGCTAAGCGGGCTCTGCCATTTCTATTCCGTCAGGGAATAGTGGTTCGTGATTTTTTCATTGGTTGACGCTAGATCACGCGCCTATATCTGTGAGCCAGATCGCACGCTGAAGCGCACGTGAAGTCGGGCAGGTGATCGGCGGCCAAGCCGCCATGCAGTGGGAGGGTGGACCCGCACGCTTGCGTGCGGATCCCACACGATCGTGCGGCCCGCTTGCGGTGCCGCGACAACCAGTCTTCAGTCGTCTTGCGTCCTGGGAGGGATTCGGATGTACACCTTTTCAAGCCATGCACCGGCAGGTACGGGCGTGCGCGCTCGCCGTACCTTGCGTTTGCCTCATTCCGCCATGGCCGTCAGCATTGCGTTGCTGCTCGCAGCGCCGGTTTATGCCCAACAGGCGCGGACGTCCCAGAACGCTCCGCTCACCAATGCCGGCGGCAACGCCGTGGATCTGGATGCGGTTGAAGTGCGCGGTGTGCGCGCCAGCCTGATCAAGTCGCAGGTAATCAAGCGCGACGCCAGCCAGATCGTGGATTCGGTCAGTGCCGAAGACATCGGCGCCTTGCCCGATCGCAGTGTCACCGAAACCCTGCAGCGCGTCAGCGGCGTGACCATCGATCACTTCGCCGCGCGCAGCGACCCCGATCACTTCTCGGCCGAAGGCAGCGGGGTGATGATCCGCGGCCTGACCCAGGTGCGCGGCGAACTCAATGGGCGCGACATCTTCAGTGCCGCCAGCGGCCGCGGACTGAGCTTCGAGGACGTGCCGGCCGAGTTGATGGCCGGTGTGGATGTGTACAAGAATCCCTCGGCCGAGATCATCGAAGGCGGCCTGGGCGGCACGGTCAACCTGCGCACGCGCATGCCGTTCGACAACCCCGGGCGGATTGTCGGCGGCAACGTCGATTACAACTACGGCGACATGAGCAAGAAGTACAAGCCGTCGGCCTCGTTCCTGTTCAGCGATCGCTGGGACACCGGCATCGGCGAGATGGGCTTCATGATCGACGTTGCGCATTCGGAGCTGGCAACGCGCTCGGACGGCATCCAGGTCGAACCGTACGTGCGGCGTACCGATGAGGCGGTGCTGGCCGGCAGCGGGCGCAGCGAGGTGTTCGTGCCGGGCGGGGTGAACTGGCGTCAGCTGGATTTCGAGCGCAAGCGCGACGGCATTGCGGCCGCCTTCCAGTGGAAGCCCAGCGATGCCACCGAGATCTATGCGCAGTTCCTGCGTTCGCGCTACGAGATGAACTGGCAGGAGCGCGCGGCGTTCTTCAACGACAGCAATAACAGCATCACCCCGGCGCCGGGCACCACCTTCGACTACGACTATCGCGGCGGGTTTCTGCGGGGCTCGCCGGTGTCCAGCTCGTGGCGCGGGGTGCTCACTGGCGATGGCGTGCGCTTCAATACCGACAACCGCTATTCCGAACAGCGCACCACCACCACCGACATGTCGGTGGGCTTCAGCCATTTCTTCAACGACAACCTGCAGATCAAGGGTGATATGCAGTTGGTGCAGTCGGAGAACGAGCAGCTGGATTTCACCGTGTTCAGCGCGACCTATCTGCCTGGGCTGTCTTATGACGTGTCGGGCAAGTATCCCAGCGTGCAGATCGCCAACCCGGCCTTTACCCAGGATCCGTCCAATTACTTCTGGGCGGCGGCGATGGATCACCTGGGCAAGAATCGCGGGCGGCAGCTGTCCACCCGCGTGGATCTGGAATACACCTTCGATGACAGCAGCTGGCTGCGCTTTGCACGCTTCGGCATGCGCGCCACCGACCGCAACCAGATCAACAAGAATTCCGGCTACAACTGGGGCGTGATCTCCGACAACTGGGCAGCGATTCCAGGCACCAGCAATGGCCTGGCGAATATGTCGGAGTTCATGACCGACCAGTCGTCGCTGTTCACCTTCTCCAACTTCTTCCGTGGCGGGGTGAACGTGCCGACCACGCTGGTGGTGCCCAACAGCAGCCTGGTCAACAACTATGGCTCGGCCTCGCAGATGATCCAGCAGATCGTGGCGTTGCGCGGCTATGGCTGGGCGCCGGACACCTATCAGCCGCAGGACACCAACCGCCAGTTCGAGCGCACTCAGGCGGCGTATGCGGCGCTGTATTTCGGCAACGACGAGGCCTGGGGCATTCCGGTGGATGGCAACGTCGGCATCCGTGTGGTGCAGACCAAAACGCAGGCCGAAGGCTTCGGGCAGTTTCAGAATCTGGCCGGGCTCAATGTCTCGCCCGAACTGCAGGCGCGCTACACCGGGCAGTATTTCGAGAACAATTCCGAAGGCAGCTACACCAATGTATTGCCCAGCTTGAACCTGCGCCTGCGCTTCACCGACACCTTGCAGTGGCGCTTTGCCGCCTCCAAGGCGATGGCGCGCCCGGATTACACTCAGCTGCAGCCGTATGTGTTGCTCAACGTGGAGACCAACGACGCCGGCCAGGCCACCGACTTCGTCGGCACCGCCGGCAACCCGAACCTCAAGCCGATGGTGGCCAACCAGTTCGATACCGCGCTGGAGTGGTACTTCGACACCAGCGACATGCTGTACGCCACGCTGTTCTACAAGAAGGTCAAGGATTACTTCTCCACCCAGGCCCGCAACGAGATCTACGACAACCGCCCCTGGCTGGTGACGCGCCCGTACAACATGGACGAGGGCACCATCCGCGGCGCGGAGCTGGGCTATACCCAGTTCTTCGATCAGTTGCCGGGCTGGCTGAGCGGGTTTGGCGTCAATGCCAACTTCACTTTCGTCGACAGCCAGGGCGGCGCGAACACCGCGACCGACCCGTACACCAACACCACCGTCACCGGCGTCGAGTTGCCGCTGGAAGGCTTGTCGCGGCGCAGCTACAACCTGGCCGGCATCTACGAGAAGGGTCCGCTGTCGCTGCGACTGGCCTACAACTGGCGCTCGCGCTATCTGCTGACCACCAGCGACGCGGCCACGCGTCTGCCGACCTGGGCCGACGACTATGGCCAGCTCGACGGCTCGTTCTTCTATCGCTTCAACGACCATCTGCAATTGGGCGTGCAGGCCAACAACCTGACCAATACGGTCACCAAGGTGTTGATGGGGCCGACCTCGTACGAAGGGGGCGAAGTGGACCCGCGCTTGTACACGCGTTCTTCGTTCGTCAACGACCGGCGCTATTCACTGGTGCTGCGCATGAACTGGTAAGCGTGCTCGATCACGGTTCCGGCCTGCGCTGGTTCGCAGAGTTGAGCCCGTTTCGGTGAATCCGGCAGCCTGGCCCGCAACGCCAGACCTGTCGGGTTTCTCCATGTTGTTATAGGTTTCAGGAATAGCTCGCCAGGAATATTTCATTGGTGTGGCATGACAGCCGCGCCCTATGCTCCGGCCGCAGCCGCTAGGTAAGCCTTATCGGGATTACCACGCATCCAACCAGTCGCAGCCTTTGCCGTGTGCGGATGCGGGCCAGCAACAACGACGGGCAGGGCGTTCGCGCACCCACCCGCTAAAAATTAGCAGTACATGCGTCCTGGGAGGGAGCACCATGTCAGTGCAACATCGCCACATTCCGGCAGGCCGGACTGTGGGTCAGCGTTCGATCCGTGATTTCCGCCGCTCCGTGATGGCCATCAGTGTGGCCACGCTGTTGAGCGCGCAGGCCTATGCGCAGGACGCGACCACCACTGCTGCTCCAGCGCAGGACCCGACCACCCAGCAGCTCGACACCGTGCAGGTCACCGGCACCCGTAGCAGCGTCACCAAGGCGCAGCTGGTCAAGCAGAACGCCGAGCAGATCGTCGATTCGATCGTTGCCGAAGACATCGGCAAGCTTCCCGACAACAACGTTGCCGAGGCGCTGCAGCGCATCTCCGGCATCCAGATCACCCGCAATTACGGCGAAGGCAGCTCGATCGCCATCCGCGGCCTGACCCAGGTGCGGACCGAGCTCAATGGCCGCGACATCTTCACCGCCAACGACGGCCGTGGCCTGAGCTTCGAAGACGTCTCTGCCGAGTTGCTCGGCGGCGTCAACGTCTACAAGAATCCCTCGGCCGACATGATCGAAGGTGGCCTGGGCGGCACGGTCGACCTGCGCACGCGCCTGCCGTTCGACTATGACGGCCGCAAGATCGCCGGCAGCGTCCAGTACAACCATTACGACCTGGCCGACGACGGCAAGCCGGCGTTCTCGGGCCTGTTCAGCGATCGCTGGCAGACCGGTATCGGCGAGATCGGCCTGCTGGTGAATTATTCGCAGCAGAAGAGCCCGTTCCGTCAGGACACCATCTCGATCGAGCCGTGGTACACGCAGACCGATCTGCCGGGCTATGAAGGCCAGGAAGTGTCGGTGCCGCACGGCGCCGGCATCAACACCACCGTCGGTGAGCGCGAGCGCAAGACCGGCGCATTTGCGATGCAGTGGCGCCCGAACGATTCGGTCGAGGTCTATACGCAGGTGCTGCGTTCGGAGTACGACTTCAGCTGGCACGACTATTCGTTCTTCGCGCTGACCGGCACGAACAACATGCAGGGCTTGCCCGGCATCCAGGTCAACGACCGAAACGAATTCGTCAACGGCTCGTTCCAGAATGTGCCGACCGAATCCAACACCAGCCTGACCGAGCGTCATTCGGTGACCACCGATTACTCGCTGGGCGGCAAGTGGACGGTCAACGAGAAGCTGACCCTGAGCACCGACTTCCAGTATGTCGATGCCACCACCACCGGTACGCGTTACATCCTGTCCACCGGTCAGTCCACCAGCCCGCAGTTCAACGTCGATTTCCGTGGCGATCTGCCGCGCTTGTCGGTGACCGATTCCAGCGGTGCGGAAGGCTATCTGGCCGACGTCAACAATTACGACGGTTGGCGCTATCACCTGGATAACAAGGACGACAACAAGGGCACCGAGTTCGCCTGGCGCGCCGATATGGACCTGGCCTTTGACAGCGACTTCGTGCGCAGCTTCAAGGCCGGTGTGCGCTACACCGACCGCGATGCCGAGACCAAGGGCAACATCTACCGCTTCATGTGCATCAACAACTGCGCAGGCGCACCGTTCTCGCAGTTCCCGAGCGTGGGCGTCGTGACCAATCCGATCACCGATTTCTTCCGCGGTGAAGGTCATGCCTTCGGCCCGACCCTGACCGCATCCGATGCGGCGGTGGCCAACTACCAGCAGACGCTCGCCACCTTCGGTGCCAGCCCGCTGGAGTTTTCCCCGAACAACATCAACGCGCAGACCGAGAAGACCTACGCGGCCTACGGCGTGTTGCGCTTCGGCGTGGACAGCGACTCGATCCCGTTCGACGGCAATATCGGCGTGCGCGTGGTGCGGACCGAGGTTGGCTCGACCGGCGTACGTACCGGCACCGATGGCGAGGGTGGCGGTCTGATTCCGGTGGATGCACAGCAGACCTACACCGACGTGCTGCCGAGCTTGAATCTGCGCTGGATGCTCAGCGACACGCTGCAGTGGCGGTTTGCAGCCTCGCGCGGTATCTCGCGTCCGACCTTCGATCGCCTCAATCCGAACCTGAGCCTGAGCACTGGCAGCTCCAACGGTGCCTCGACCTTTACCGGCAGAGCGGGTAATCCCGATCTGGAGCCGGTCAAGGCCGACCAGTTCGACACCGCGCTGGAGTGGTACTTCGGCCAGGGCTCGATGATGTACGGCACCCTGTTCTACAAGAAGATCGAAGGCTTCATCGCCGACAGCGTGTTCAACGAGGTCTACGATGGCCGCGTGTGGCAGATCACCCGTCCGGTCAACGGCGATGCCGGCAAGATCCGCGGTGCGGAACTGGGCTATACGCAGTTCTTCGATTTTCTGCCGGGCTGGTTGAGCGGCTTCGGCCTGCAGACCAACTACACCTATGTCGACAGCGAGGCGCCGAGCCCCACTGCCACCGACACCAACGGCCAGGCACTCACCGTGCCGCTGGAAGGGTTGTCCAAGAACAGCTACAACGCGATCCTCAGCTACGAAACGGCGCGCTTCCAGGGCCGTGTGGCCTACAACTGGCGCAGCGACTGGCTGGTGACCACCGCAGGCAACGGCACCGGCAATCTGCCGGTCTACAACAAGGGCTTCGGCCAGCTGGATGCCTCGCTGCGTTTCAACATCAATGATGTGTGGTCGATCTCGCTCGATGGCGTGAATCTGCTCGATACCCGTCGCGAAAGCTATCTGGGTTCCGAGTCGCGCTACCGCGACTTCGTGATCAACGATCGTCGGTATGGCCTGACCTTGCGGGCCAGCCTGTAGAACGTGCCGTAGGAAGTGCGTCTCCGGTCCGGCGAGCTGTGCAGGCAGCTCGTTGGACCGGTGTTTTTCCAGTCGGTGGCCATCATCGACCGCAAAGGGAGCCGGAGGAATGATCGTCATGATCGATCCGCCTACTGAGCGCCGTCGTCTTCGTACGCAAGCGTGGCAGGCCGGTCTTTGGGCGTTGCTGCTGTTGGCGTCTGTCTTTCGGCTGCATGCCGCCGATTCCGGTGCGCAGGGGCCTTACCAATGGCGCAGCGTTGCCATTGGCGGTGGCGGTTTTGTCACCGGTGTGCTGTTTCATCCCGCAGAGCGCGATCTTGCGTATGCGCGCACCGATGTCGGTGGCGCCTACCGTTGGGATGCGCGTGCGCAGCAGTGGATCGCACTGACCGATTGGTTGGGTGCCGACGACTGGAATCTGATGGGGATCGACGCATTTGCGGTCGATCCTGCCGACCCGAAGGCGCTGTATCTGGCCGCGGGCACCTATATGCACGAGCGCGCCGGCAATGCGGCGCTGCTGCGCTCGTTCGATCGCGGGCACAGCTTCGAGCGTGCCGAGTTGCCTTTCAAACTGGGTGGCAATCAGCTGGGTCGTTCCAATGGCGAACGCTTGGCAGTGGACCCGCACGATGGCCGCGTGCTGTTGCTCGGTTCGCGTGATGCGGGTCTGTGGCGCAGCACCGATCGCGGCGCGCACTGGGCGCGTGTGGAGGGGTTTCCTGCCGAGGCACTGGCGGGTTCCACTGCGCGTAATCATGTTGGACGCGAGCAGGCGGTGGGCATCGCCTTTGTCGTGTTCGATGCCGCCAGTGGCCGCGCTGGTGCGCCCACGCCGCGGATCTATGTGGGTGTGTCCACTGCGCAGACCAGTCTGTATGTGTCGGAAGATGCTGGTCGCAGCTGGTCGGCAGTGGCCGGGCAACCCAAGGGCTTGCGTCCCAGTCATATGGCCGGTGGCAGCGACGGGCAGTGGTATCTGAGTTACGGCGACCAGCCCGGCCCGGATCTGATGGCCGGTGGCGCGCTATGGAAATACACCCCGGCGCAGGCGGGTTCACAGGCGCGCTGGAGCGAGATCAGCCCGATCGCGCAGCCGGCCACTGGCGATGGCTTCGGTTGGGGCGCGGTGGCGGTGGATCCGCAACAGCCTCAGGTGCTCTTGGCCAGCACGTTCCGCCGCTCACCGCGCGATGACTTGTTCCGCAGCGTCGATGGCGGTCGCAGCTGGACGCCATTGTTGGCCGCCTCGCAGTTCGATCACAGCGCCGCGCCGTGGACCGTGCAGGCGACGCCGCACTGGATGGGCGCATTGGCGATCGATCCGTTCGACAGCAATCACGCGCTGTTCGTTACCGGCTACGGCATCTGGGCCTCGCGCAATCTGCAGGATTTCGCCAAGCAGCAGCGTCCGTTGCAGTGGTGGTTTCAGGACCACGGGCTGGAAGAAACCGTGCCGCTGGATCTGCTCAGCCCGATGCAGGGCGCGCATCTGCTCAGCGCGCTGGGCGATATCGATGGCTTTCGGCATGACGATCTGGACCGTGCGCAATTGCAGTACGCCGGCCCGCGCCTGACCAATGGCGAAAGTATCGATGCCGCCGGGCAGGCCGCGCAGTGGGTGGTGCGCAGCGGCACCGTGCGTAATCGCCGCAACAATGAAATCCGCGCGCTCTACTCGCGCGATGGCGGCGCGCAGTGGACGGCGTTTGCCAGTGAGCCATCGGCAGGGCAGGGCGCCGGCAACATCGCCATTTCCGCCGACGCATCCCACGTTATATGGGCGCCCGAGAACGGCGGTGTGTGGCGCACAGTCGATTTCGGCAAGCAGTGGCAACGTGTGCAAGGTCTACCCGACACTGCGGTGGCGGTGGCCGATCGCGTCGATGCGCGGCGCTGGTATGCGGTTGACACCGCGAGCGGACGCTTGTTCGAAAGCAGCGATGGCGCAGCGAACTTTCGCGACACCGCTGCGCAGGTCGGCAGCCCGGCGCGCGATGAGCGTGCGCGTCCGCAACTGCGCCCCGATCCGTGGCGGGCGGGTGTGGTGTATCTGGCCAGCCCCACGCTGGGCGTGATGCGCTGGCAGGATGGTCGTTTGCAGACCTTGTCCAAGCCGGACCAGGCGCGTTCGTTGGGCATCGGCAAGGCGCTGCGCGAGGGTGCACCGCCAGCGCTGTATCTGGCCGGCCGCGTGCGTGGTGTGGACGGTGTATTCCGCTCCGACGACGAAGGCGTGCACTGGTTGCGCATCAACGACGACGCGCACCGTTTCGGCAAGCCGTACAGCGTGACCGGCGATCCGCGCATCCCCGGGCGCGTGTACTTCGCTACTGGTGGGCGTGGCATTTTCTACGGCGATCCACGATGAGCGCTGCGTACCTGCGCGCGTCATTGCGCTGTCTTACCGTATGCGGCGGCGCGTGCTGTCGCTTTGTTGCGCGCCGAGTGGCTGCGCCGACTCTGGAGATCACTGCATGACCGCTTCTTTCATCCGCTGTGGTTACTTGTTGGGCCTGGCGCTGATCAGCCCCGCCGCGTTGGCACAACCGACCCTGCCATTGTTGTTTGCCGATGGCGCGGTACTGCAGCGTGACCAGCCGATGCCGGTGTGGGGCTGGGCATCGCCGAATGCCGCCATCACGGTCAGCTTCGACGGCAAGCGCGCCACCGCCAAGGCCGATGCGAAAGGGCAGTGGAAGGTGAATTTGCCTGCGCATAAGGCCGGTGGCCCGTATGTGCTGAGTGTGCAGGGCGATGGCGGGCAATTGCAGGTGCGCGATGTGCTGGTCGGCGATGTGTGGCTGGCCAGCGGTCAATCGAATATGGAGTGGCCCTTGGCGCAGGCCAGCGATGGTCCGCAGGCAGTGGCTGCTGCCAACGACCCGCAGTTGCGTCACTTCAAGGTGCCCAAGTCGTGGTCGGTGCAGCCGGAAGCGCGCCTGACCGGCGGCGACTGGAAAGCGGCGACGCCGGTCAACGCCGGCGAGTTCACCGCAGTCGGGTATTTCTTCGCCAAGGAGCTGCGTGCCAGCACCGGCGTGCCGATCGGCATCGTCAACAGCACCTGGGGCGGCAGTGCGATCGAGGCGTGGATGGATGCGGCCTCGCTGGGGTTGAACGCCGACCAGAATCAGGGCGCGATCGAGGCGATCAAGCAACGCGATGCCGCCGCGCAGGCCGCCACCGGCAAGCGCATCGCGCGCTGGCCCAAGGTGGACGGCGACACGCCGCAGTGGCGCGAACCGACGTTTGATGACAGCGACTGGGACAGCATCCCGACCACCCAGCAATGGGAACTCAGCGGCTATGACGGCATGGATGGCATCGCCTGGTACCGCACCACGGTCACCTTGAGCGCGGCAGAGGCCAAGGCCGGGATTGCGCTGGGCGTGGGCCAGATCGACGATTCCGATATCACCTATGTCAACGGCACCCAGGTTGGCCAGACCACCAAGCAGTGGAACCTGCCGCGCGTCTACAACGTGCCGCCTTCTGCACTGCATGCAGGCGTCAACCACATCGCGGTACGGGTGGAAGATCTCAGCGGTGGCGGCGGCATGCACGGTCCGGACGAGCAGCGCTTTGTGCAGACCACCGCTGGTGCCAAGCGCGCCTTGAGCGGTTGGAAGTTCCGCCCCGCGGCCGTGCGCGTGTCGCTGGCCGACAACAAGAATCAGCTGCCCACGCTGCTGTACAACCAGATGATCCATCCGCTGCAGCCGTTCCCGGTCAAGGGCGTGATCTGGTACCAGGGCGAAACCAATGCCAGCGACACCGGCGCGGTGAAATATCGTGAGCAGTTCGCGGCGATGATCCAGCAATGGCGCGCCGAACGCGGTGCGAAACAGCTGCCGTTTCTGTGGGTGCAGCTGGCCAATTTCAAAGCCGGTGGCGACAAGGGCGATATGAGCCCGTGGGCGCTGTTGCGCGAGTCGCAATCCAAGACGCTGGCGCTGCCGGCAACCGGGCAGGCGGTGATCATCGATATCGGCAACCCCACCGATATCCATCCCACTAACAAGCGCGATGTCGGCCATCGTCTGGCGCTTGCGGCGCGGCATGTGGCTTATGGCGAAACGCTGGTGTACAGCGCGCCGGTGTTCAAGCGCGCAAGCTTCGCCGATGGCCAGGCAGTGCTGAGTTTCGATCTGCAAGGCAGTGCGTTGCAGGTGCGTGGCGGTGGCGCGTTGCAAGGCTTCCGTGTTGCCGGTGCCGACAAGCAGTTCCATCCGGCCACCGCGCAACTCGATGGCGATCACGTGATCGTACGCAGCGATGCGGTGCGCGCACCGGTCGCCGTGCGCTACGGCTGGAGCGAGAACCCGGACGACGCCAACCTGGTCAATCGCGAACACCTTCCTGTTTCCCCCTTCCGCACCGATACCTGGTGACACGGAGTCTTATGTCCATGCATTCCCCCGTTGCACGTGTGATCGCTCCTTCCACTGCACGCCGTTGCCTGCGTCCGCTGTTGCTGTCCGCGCTGGCGCTGGCCTTGGCTGCGTGCCAATCCGGTGAGCAAAGTGACGCCGCCAAACCTGCTGCAGTTGCACCCGCTGCGAGTCCCGCAGCGACCACCCCTGCCACTGCGGCGGCGCCGTCTGCGCAGACACCGATGCCGCAGTTCGTCAGCAAGGACGGCAAGCATGCGTTGATGGTCGATGGCGCGCCATTCCTGATCCTGGGCGCGCAGGTCAACAATTCCAGCAACTATCCCGGGGTGATGGACAAGGTGTGGCCGGCGATGCAGGTGCTGGGCCCCAACACTGTGCAGGTGCCGATCGCCTGGGAGCAGGTTGAGCCGGAAGAAGGCAAGTTCGATTTCTCCTTCGTCGATACGTTGCTGACGCAAGCGCGCGAGCACAAGGTGCGGTTGGTGTTGCTGTGGTTTGCGACCTGGAAGAACAACGGCCCGGCGTACGCACCGCACTGGGTCAAGACCGACAACCAGCGCTTCCCGCGCGTGGTGACGCGCGAGGGCAAGGCGATCGGGTCGCTGTCGCCGCATGCGCAGGCCACGCTGGATGCAGACCGCAAGGCCTTTGTTGCCTTCATGCAGCATCTCAAGCAAGTCGATCCGCAGCACACCGTGATCATGATCCAGCCGGAAAACGAGCCGGGCACCTACGGCAGCGTGCGCGACTTCTCGCCGATGGCGCAGAAGCTGTTCGACGGCCCGGTGCCGGACGAACTGCTCAAGCGTTTGAACAAGCAGCCGGGCAGCTGGGCGCAGGTGTTCGGTGCCGATGCGGACGAGATTTTCCATGCCTGGTCGATCGGTCGCTACATCGATCAAGTGGCCGAGGCCGGCAAGGCCGAGTACCCGCTGCCGATGTACGTCAACGCCGCACTGCGTGGCCCGTTCAATCCCGGCCAGCCCGGTCAATACGCCAGCGGCGGCCCCACCGACAACGTGCTGGATGTGTGGAAGGCCGCCGGCCCGCATATCGATCTGCTGGCGCCGGACATCTACATGCCCGAATACCGCATGTACACCACGGTGCTGGAGCGTTACGCGCGGCCGGATAACGCTTTGTTCGTTGCCGAAACCGGCAACCGCCCCGAGTACGCGCGTTATCTGTTCCCCACGCTGGGCCACGACGGCATCGGCTGGTCGGCGTTCGGCATGGACTACACGCGCTATTCCAACTATCCGTTGGGCGCCAAGCACGTCAACGAAGAAACGCTGGCGCCGTTCGCGCTCGGTTTCGACCTGGTCAAACGCGGCATGCGTCCGTTCGCCAAGGCCGCGTCCGAAGGCAAACTCCACGGCACCGCAGAAGAACCCGGCCAGGCCGTGCAGGAGCTCAGGCTCAACGATCGCTGGAGCGCCACCATCACCTATGGCGTGCCGCAGTTCTGGTTCAAGGGCGAGCCGCCGGGCAACCCCGAGCCGATCGGCGCGGCCTTGATCGCCGAGCTCGGCCCGGACGAATTTCTGGTCACCGGTTACCACGTGCGCGTGACCCTGCATCCGGCCAGCGAAGCCACCGCCAACATGCTCTACGACCGTGTCGAGGAAGGCGTGTACGAGGGCAGCGACTGGAAGTTCGAGCGCAACTGGAACGGCGACCAGACCGATTACGGCGTCAATTTTTCCAGCGCGCCGCAGTTGCTGAAGATCAAGCTGGCCACCTACAAATAAGCGCGGCTATCAGCGTTGCCGCGCAGCCCGATCGCCGCGCAGCACGCCGTTCGCCACGTTGAATTCAATGAACCCATGCGCTGCCGCCCCCGCGGCATCGCTTCGTAAATCCAAGGGAGTGAACATGCAAACCACCAATCGTTCCGCCGGGCATGCGCCTGCCATCCGACGTACACCGCTCGCTCAGTGCCTGGCGTTGTCGCTGGCCCTGCTGGCCAATGCCGCGCATGCGCAGGAAGTGCGTAAGGCCGCCGACGGCGTCACCGTGGTGCCGAGCGCCAAGGGCGCCGCACCGGTGCGTCTGCAGGTGGTCGATGCCGGCATCATCCGCGTCAGTGCCGATCCGGATGGCGACTTCGCGCGCACGCCCAGCCTGATGCGCGTGCCAGTGCAGGGCGACAGCAAGTTCCAGCTGGCCGAGCAGGGCGACAGCGTGCAGCTGAAGACCGGCCAGGTCACCGCCACGGTCTCCACCGTCGATGGCCATGTCAGCTTCGCCGACGCCAACGGCAAGCCGGTGTTGTCGGAGGTGGCCGGCGGGCGCAGCTTTGCCCCGCTCAAGGTCGAAGGCAAGCAGTACCTGAGCGTGCGTCAGCGCTTCCAGTCGCCCGATGACGAAGCGCTGTACGGCTTCGGCCAGCATCAGCAGGGCTGGATGAATCAGAAGGGCCGCAACGTCGAGCTGCAGCAGAACAATATCGATATGGCGGTGCCGTATCTGGTCTCCAGCCGCAACTACGGCCTGCTGTGGGACAACAACTCGATCAGCCGCCTGGGCGACCCGCGCGGCCTGCAGCCGCTGCCCAAGACGCTCAAGTTGTACGACGCCAAGGGCAAGGCCGGCGCATTGACCGCGCGCTATGCGATCAACGGCAAGCAGATCGTCGAGCGTCGCGAGAGCGAGGTGAATTACCAATACCTCAGCGACCTGACCAAGTTCCCCAAGAAGGCGATCACCAAGGACAAGGACAGCCGCATGCAGGTCACCTGGGAGGGCGAGATCGAAGCGCTCACCGGTGGCGAGCACACCTTCTCGCTGTATTCGAGCGAATACGCCAAGCTGTACGTGGACGGCAAGCTGATCATCGATCGCTGGCGCCAGAATTGGAACCCGTGGAATCACGAGTTCAAGCTCGAGCTGGAGCCAGGCAAGCGCCACACCGTCAAGGTCGAGTGGGACCTGATCGACCCCAGCTATATCGCGCTGTTGCATCGCGACCCGCTGCCGGCCACCGAAGCCAAGGATTTGTCGCTGTGGTCCGAAGCCGGGCAGATGATCGACTACTACTTCGTCTCGGCCGATTCCTACGATCAGGCGATTGCCGGTTATCGCGAACTCACCGGCAAGTCGGTGATGCTGCCCAAGTGGGCCTATGGCTTCTGGCAGAGCCGCGAGCGTTACAAGAGCCAGGATGAGCTGGTCGGCGTGCTGGCCGAATACCGCAAGCGCAAGCTGTCGCTGGACAACATCGTGCTGGATTGGTCGTACTGGCCGGAAAACGCCTGGGGCTCGCACGATTTCGACCCGCAGCACTTCCCGGATCCGGATGGCATGGTCAAGTCCGTGCACGACATGCACGCGCAGATCATGATTTCGATCTGGCCCAAGTTCTATCCCACCACCGCCAACTACAAGGAACTGGATGCCGCCGGTTTCATGTACAAGCGCAATGTCGAAGTCGGTGAGCTGGACTGGATCGGCAAGGGCTACAAGAACTCGTTCTACGACCCGTATTCGGAAAAAGCGCAGGCGATCTACTGGCGTCAGGTCAACGAAAAGCTCAACAGCAAGGGCTTCGATGCATGGTGGATGGACGCCGACGAGCCGGACGTGCATTCCAACCTGGACATCGGCGAGCGCAAGGCACGCACCACGCCGACTGCGCTGGGCCCGTCCACCGAGTTCTTCAACTCGTATCCGCTGCCGCACACACATGGCGTGTATGTGGGCGACCGTGCGGCCGACGACAAGCGCGTGTTCATCCTGTCGCGCAAGGGCTATGCCGGCACTCAGCGCAATGCGGTGGCAGTGTGGAGCGGTGACATCGTCTCGCGCTGGGATGACATGCACGACCAGATCTCCGCGGGCGTCAACATGGCGCTGTCGGGCCTGCCCAACTGGACCTTCGACATCGGCGGTTTCGCGGTGGAGAAGCGTTACGAAAACCAGGACCCGGCACATCTGCCGGAATGGCGTGAGCTCAATACGCGCTGGTTCCAGTTCGGCGCGTTCGTGCCGATCTTCCGCTCGCACGGCCAGTTCCCGTACCGCGAAATCTGGAACATCGCCCCGGAAGGCACGCCGTTCTACGACAGCATGGCCTACTACAACCGCCTGCGTTATGCGCTGCTGCCGTACATCTACAGCCTGGCCGGCGACACCTATCAGCGTGACGGCGTGATCATGCGCGGCATGATGATGGACTTCCCGAACGACCCCAAGGTTCGCGACATCAACGACCAGTACCTGTTTGGGCCGGCGTTCCTGGTCGCCCCGGTGACCCGCTTCGGCGCGACCTCGCGGCAGGTGTATCTGCCGGCCGGCAGCAGCTGGCTGGATTTTTCCACCGGCAAGCGCTACGAAGGTGGCCAGAGCATCGAAGCCGCTGCGCCGATCGAGCGCATGCCGTTGTTCGTGCGTGCTGGCTCCATCGTGCCCACCGGCCCGGTGCAGGAATACGTGGACCAGACGCCGGACGCACCGCTCACCGTGGTGGTCTACACCGGCGCCGACGGCCAGTTCTCGCTGTATGAGGACGACGGCAAGGGCTACGGCTACGAGAAGGGCGAGTTCAGCCGCATTCCGCTGAGCTGGAACCAGGCCAAGGGCGAGCTGAGCATCGGCAAGCGCGAAGGCAGCTGGACCGGCATGCAGGCCAAACGCACCATCAATGTGCGCTTCGTCGATGGCCCGCGCGAGGATGCCGGTGCGCTCGAACCCAAGACCGACGCCAGCATCCAGTACGACGGCAAGCCGGTCAGCGTGTTGC
The DNA here is from genome assembly GCF_056725225.1 of Xanthomonas sp. NCPPB 2933. Taxonomy (NCBI): domain Bacteria; kingdom Pseudomonadati; phylum Pseudomonadota; class Gammaproteobacteria; order Lysobacterales; family Lysobacteraceae; genus Xanthomonas; species Xanthomonas sp. NCPPB 2933. The sequence goes on along the minus strand of NZ_CM161518.1, from coordinate 3,202,459 downwards.
AGCGCAAGATTGCGTCCGGCAAAGCGCGTCGTCGATGATCGCAGGTCGTTGTCAGTCAGTGAGTGCGCAGATGCCGGATCGCCGCGAGGCTCGGGCGTGCAGGTCCGGTCATGCAGCACGGTGGTGCACGTGCTGACCCGCAGGGAAGTCTGCAAGGCAACCGGTGCCGCACTCGCGGTGCTGGGTGCTGCGCCGGCCACGTCCGCTGTTGCTGCGCCGGCGAAGGCAGCCGGCAAACAGTCGCTGCCTGCCGCCGCGGCCGGCGATGCCTTGCAGCTGTGGTATCGCGAACCGGCCAACGAGTGGGTACAGGCCTTGCCGGTCGGCAACGGCCGGCTGGGCGCGATGGTGTGGGGCGGCATTGCCCACGAGCGCCTGCAACTCAACGAAGACACGTTGTACGCAGGCGGCCCGTACGACGCCACCAGCCCCGAGGCGCTGGCGGCCTTGCCGCAGGTGCGTGCGCTGATCTTTGCCGGGCGCTATGCCGAGGCCGAAACACTGGCCGATGCCAAGTTGCTCTCGCGTCCGCTCAAGCAGATGCCATATCAACCGCTGGGCGATCTGCTGCTGGATTTCGATCGTGCCGACGGCATCAGCGAGTATCGCCGTCAGCTCGATCTGGATACCGGCGTGGTCACCACCACCTTCCGTTCCGGTGGCGCTGTGCACAAGCGCGAGGTGTTCGTGTCGGCGCAAGCGCAATGCATCGTGGTGCGCCTGTCGTGCGATCGCCCCCGTGCGGTTTCCTTGCGCGTGGGCATCGACAGCCCGCAGACCGGCGAGGTCACGGTGGAGCAGGGCGGCCTGCTGTTCAGCGGTCGCAACGGCAGCTTCGCCGGTATCGACGGCAAGCTGCGCTTTGCGTTGCGCGTGTTGCCGCAGATCAAGGGCGGCACGGTCAGCGGTCTGCGCGACCGCTTGCGCATCGAAGGCGCCGATGAAGTGGTGTTGCTGCTCACCGCCGCCACCAGCTACCAACGCTATGACGCCGTCGATGGCGATCCGCTCGCGCTGACTGCAGCAAGTTTGAAAAAAGCAGGCAAGCTGGACTACGCCGCATTGCTGCGTGCGCATCTGGCCGATCATCAGCGGCTGTTCCGGCGCGTGGCGATCGACCTCGGCACCAGCGAAGCGGCGAAGCTGCCCACCGACGAACGCGTGCAGGCGTTTGCCAAGGGCAATGACCCGGCACTGGCCGCGCTTTATCACCAATTCGGCCGGTACCTGCTGATCTGCAGCTCGCGGCCCGGTTCGCAGCCGGCCAATCTGCAGGGCATCTGGAACGACCTGATGCAGCCGCCGTGGGAAAGCAAGTACACCATCAACATCAACACCGAGATGAACTACTGGCCCAGCGAGGCCAACGCGCTGCACGAATGCGTCGAACCGCTGGAATCCATGTTGTTCGATCTGGCCAAAACCGGGGCGCACACCGCACGCGCGATGTACGACGCGCCCGGTTGGGTGGTGCACAACAACACCGACCTGTGGCGCCAGGCCGGGCCGATCGATGGCGCCAAGTGGAGCCTGTGGCCGATGGGCGGCGTGTGGCTGCTGCAACAGCTGTGGGACCGCTGGGATTACGGCCGCGACCGTGCCTACCTGGGCAAGATCTATCCCTTGTTCAAGGGCGCAGCGGAGTTCTTCGTCGCCACGTTGGTCAAGGATCCGCAGACCGGCGCGATGGTGACCAATCCATCGATCTCGCCGGAAAACCAGCATCCGTTCAACGCCGCGCTGTGTGCCGGCCCGACCATGGACGCGCAACTGCTGCGCGATTTGTTCGCGCAATGCATCGCCATGAGCAAGCTGCTCAAGGTCGACGATGCCTTTGCGCAACACCTGAGCACGCTGCGCGAGCAATTGCCGCCCAACCGCATCGGCAAGGCGGGGCAGTTGCAGGAATGGCAGCAGGACTGGGACATGCAGGCGCCGGAGATCCATCACCGCCACGTTTCGCATCTGTACGCCCTGCATCCCTCCAGCCAGATCAATCTGCGCGATACGCCCGAGCTTGCCGCTGCAGCCAAACGCACGCTGGAAACACGAGGCGACAACACCACCGGCTGGGGCATCGGCTGGCGCCTGAATCTATGGGCACGTCTGGCCGATGGCGAGCATGCGTACCGCATCCTGCAATTGCTGATCTCGCCCGAACGCACCTACCCGAATCTGTTCGACGCGCATCCGCCGTTCCAGATCGATGGCAACTTCGGCGGCACCGCCGGCATCACCGAGATGCTGTTACAAAGTTGGGGTGGCAGCGTGTTCTTGCTGCCCGCATTGCCCAGTGCCTGGCCGCGCGGCAGTGTGCGCGGGTTGCGCGTCCGCGGCGGTGCCAGCGTGGACCTGGAATGGGACGGCGGTCGCCTGCAGCAGGCACGCGTGCACAGCGACCGTGGCGGGCGCTATCAACTGTCTTACGCAGGGCAGATCCTGGACCTGGAACTGGGCGCCGGTCGCACCCAGCAGGTCAGCCTCAACAACAACCGATTGGTGACGCAATGAGCTTGTACATAGGACTGGATGTGGGCACGCAGAGCGTCAAGCTGGTGGCCTACGATCCGCAAGAGCGCGAGGTGGTGGCCACCATCGCCGCGCCCATGGAGCTGATCAGCCGCGACGACGGCACCCGCGAGCAACAGGCGCAGTGGTGGATCGACGGCATCGTGCATTGCTTCGCACAGCTCGATGGAGAGCTGCGTGCGCAGGTGCGCGGTATCTCGGTCTCCGGCCAGCAGCACGGGTTTGTGCCGGTGGCCGCCGATGGCGGCGTCACCGCACCGGTGAAGCTGTGGTGCGACACCAGCACCGCGCGGGAGTGCGACGAGATCATGGATGCGGTGGGCGGCGTGGCCGGCACTGTGGCCACTGCAGGCAACCCGATCATGGCCGGCTATACCGCCTCCAAATTGCCGTGGACGCGCAAGCATCGCCCCGAGGCGTACGCCGCGATGACCACGGTGATGCTGCCGCACGATTACGTGAACTTCTGGCTCACCGGCGAGCGCTTCACCGAAGTCGGCGATGCCTCCGGCACCGGCTGGCTGGATGTGCGCACCCGCCAGTGGTCCGAGCGCATGCTTGGCGCGATGGATGCACAGCGCGACCTGCGCACTGCATTGCCGCCGCTGGTGGAAACCGGCGCGGTGTATGCGTTGTCCGACGCAGCTGCAGAGGCGCTGAATCTGCCAGCCGGTGTACGTGTCACCACCGGTGGCGGCGACAACATGATGGCCGCGATCGGCACCGGCAATGTGGTGCCGGGTCGCCTGACCATGAGCCTGGGCACCTCCGGCACCTTGTTCGCGTATGCCGATCACCCGGTGGTGGACGACGACGCACGCTGGGCGGCGTTTTGTTCATCCAGTGGCGGTTGGCTGCCGCTGATCTGCACGATGAACTGCACCGTCGCCACCGAGGCGGTGATGCAGATGTTCTCCATCACCCGCGAGCAGACCGAGGCGCTGATCGCCAACACCACACCGGGTGCCGATGGCCTGGTGTTGCTGCCGTTCTTCAACGGCGAGCGCACTCCGAATCTGCCGTCCGCACGCGGCTGCCTGTTCGGCATGGAGTTGCACAACACCACGCCGGCGCACTTCTATCGCGCCGCGATGGAAGGGGCGACCTACAGCCTGCGCAACGGCTTCGATGCTTTCGTTGCGGCGGGCCTGCAGTTCGACACCATCCTGCTCACCGGCGGCGGCAGCAAGAGCGCGCAGTGGCGGCAGATGGTGGCCGACGTCTTCAATCTGCAGGTCGTGGTGCCGACCCAGCCCGAAGGCGCCGCCTTCGGCGCCGCGCTGCAGGCGTTGTGGGCGTGCGATCGCGACGACGGCGGCGCAGACGCCTTGTCGGATGTGGTGCTGGAGCATCTGCAGACTGACGAGGCGCTATCGGCACGCCCGGATCCGCAGCGCGTGGCCCAGTATCAGCAGCATTACCAGAACTTCCTCAAGCACCTGCAGGTCGTCAGCCCGCTCTACGCCGGCTGATCGACAACACCCTTTACAACTCCCCCAGCAGCAAGGACATCTCACCCCATGAGCAACACCGTCTACATCGGCGCGAAAGAATATTTCCCCGGCATCGGCAAGATCGGCTTCGAAGGCCGCGACTCTGACAACCCGCTGGCCTTCAAGGTCTACGACGCCAACAAGCAGATCGGCGACAAGACCATGGCCGAGCATCTGCGCTTTGCGGTGGCCTATTGGCACAGCTTCTGCGGCAACGGCGCCGATCCGTTCGGCCCGGGCACGCGTGCGTATCCGTGGGATGTAGGCAATACCGCATTGAACCGTGCCGAGGCCAAGGCCGATGCCGCGTTCGAATTCTTCACCAAACTCGGCGTGCCGTATTACTGTTTCCACGATATCGACCTGTCGCCGGATGCCGATGACATCGGTGAGTACGAGAGCAACCTCAAGCACATGGTCGGCATCGCCAAGCAGCGCCAGGCCGATACCGGCGTCAAGCTGTTGTGGGGTACGGCGAACCTGTTCTCGCACCCGCGTTACATGAATGGTGCGTCCACCAACCCCGACTTCAACGTCGTTGCGCGTGCGGCGGTGCAGGTCAAGGCGGCGATCGATGCCACCGTCGAGTTGGGCGGGGAAAACTACGTGTTCTGGGGCGGCCGCGAAGGCTATGCCTGCCTGCACAACACGCAGATGAAGCGCGAGCAGGACAACATGGCGCGCTTCCTCACCCTGGCACGCGACTACGGGCGTGCGATCGGGTTCACCGGCAACTTCCTGATCGAACCCAAGCCGATGGAGCCGATGAAGCACCAGTACGACTTCGACAGCGCCACGGTGATCGGCTTCCTGCGTCAGCACGGCCTGGATCAGGATTTCAAACTCAATATCGAAGCCAACCACGCCACGCTCTCAGGCCATAGCTTCGAGCACGATCTGCAGGTGGCTTCCGATGCCGGCCTGCTCGGCAGCATCGACGCCAACCGTGGCAATCCGCAGAACGGCTGGGATACCGATCAGTTTCCGACTGATCTCTACGACACCGTCGGCGCGATGCTGGTGGTGCTGCGTCAGGGCGGGCTGGCACCGGGTGGTCTGAATTTCGATGCCAAGGTGCGGCGTGAATCGTCCGATCCGCAGGACCTGTTCCTGGCGCATATCGGCGGCATGGACGCGTTCGCGCGCGGGCTGGAAGTGGCCAATGCGTTGCTGACGTCTTCGCCGTTGGAGCAATGGCGCGCCGAGCGTTACGCCAGTTTCGACAGCGGTGCGGGTGCGGCATTCGCCGATGGCACCAGCACGCTGGTGGATGTGGCAAATCATGCGGCCGGCAATGAACCAAAGCAGATCAGCGGCCGCCAGGAAGCCTACGAGAACCTGATCAATCAGTATCTGACGCGTTGATGTCCCGTGGCCGGCGGCGCATTGTGCGTCGCCGGCCGATGCCGGCCACCCCCATGGCCGCTCCTTTGCATGCTTCCAGGTGACCCCATGTCCAGTGTCTCCGTAAACGGCGCCCCCGATGCCGGTGAGAACACCCGTTTTATCGTCCTGATCAGTTGTGTAGCCACGATCGGCGGATTTTTGTTCGGTTTCGATAGCGGCGTGATCAACGGCACTGTCGATGGCCTGAAGCAGACCTTCAATTCCAGCGCCTTCTTGACTGGCTTAGAAGTCGCCTCAATGTTGGTGGGCTGCGCTATTGGCGCCTTCTTTGCCGGCTATTTGGCCGACCGTTGGGGCCGCCGCGCGGTCCTGATCATTTCTGCGGCACTGTTTCTGGTCTCGGCGATCGCCGCTGGCGCCGCGCACAACTCCTTGTTTTTCATTTTCGCTCGCGTGATGGGCGGCTTTGCAGTGGGCGCGGCAAGCGTCATCTCGCCGGCCTACATCGCCGAGGTCGCCTCCGCGCGCTATCGCGGCCGCCTGGCCACCGTGCAGCAGATCGCCATCATCAGCGGGCTGTTCTGCGCCTTCCTGAGCAACTATTTGTTGGCAAAAGCCGCTGGTGCCTCCACCGAGCCGTTATGGGGCGGGCAGGCCGCGTGGCGCTGGATGTTCTGGATGCAGGCGATTCCCTCGCTGGCATTTCTGTTGTTGCTGCTGGTCATCCCCGAAAGCCCGCGCTACCTGGTGGTCAAGGGGCGTCGCGAGCAGGCGCTGGCGGTGTTGAAGCGCTTGTACGGCAACGCTGCGGCGCAGACCAAGTTGACCGAAATCTCGGCGTCCATGTCGGCCGACCAGCACAAGCCCAAGTTCTCCGACCTGATCAGCACAGCCACCGGCAAGGTTCGCCCGATCGTCTGGATCGGCGTGGGCCTGGCGGTGTTCCAGCAGCTGGTCGGCATCAACGTGGTGTTCTATTACGGCGCGGTGTTGTGGCAAGCAGTGGGCTTCTCCGAGCAGGACGCGCTGCTGATCAACGTGCTCTCCGGCGGCCTCAGCATTGGCGCCTGCCTGGTCACGGTGATGCTGGTCGACAAGATCGGTCGCAAGCCGTTGCTGTGGATCGGCTCGGTCGGCATGACCGTGTCGCTGGCCCTGGTCACCTATGCCTTCGCCACCGCCTCGCTGGATGCCGCTGGCAAGCTGGCCATGTCCGATGCCATGGGCATGCTCGCGCTGGTGGCCGCCAATGTCTATGTGGTGTTCTTCAATGCCTCATGGGGCCCGGTGATGTGGGTGATGCTGGGCGAGATGTTCCCCAACCAGATCCGCGGCTCGGGCCTGGCCATCGCCGGTGCGGCGCAGTGGACCTCCAACTTCGCCATCACCGTCAGCTTCCCGATCCTGCTTGGCAGCATCGGTCTGGCCGGTGCCTACGGCATCTACACCGTGGCCGCCTTCATCTCGGTGTTCTTCGTGCTCAAGTACGTCTACGAGACCAAGGGCAAGGAACTGGAGCAGATGGAAGGCTGATCCTGTCTGTTATGCCGATATCGGCATGTAAAACGAAGAAGGCCGCGCATTGCGCGGCCTTCTTCGTTGATGGTCTTGCTTATGCCGAGCATAGAAGCGCAACTGCATAAGCTGTCCCATCAAGGCGGTGGTGATCGCTTGAAGCAATTATGCGCTTGCGCTCAGTGCTGCAAGCGATCAGCACAGCTCATCGCTACGCGCTGATGTGTCTGCATCGCTGTATGAGCCAATGCACCAGTAAAGTGCAAAGTGGGTCGCTCTAGGGGATAACCGCCTAGAAGCTCGGAGTCTGTCCATTGCGCTTCGTGCAAATTGTGCGCCAACGCTATACTCGAACAGACAGTTCCCTCCAGACTAGGGCGAATCGTGGAACCAAGGAGTGGTGGAATGGCAGTAGCTAAAGAAGTCTTGAGAGGCACGCTGATCAGCGTGTGCTACGGGCTAACGTTTGTAATGCTTTGGTTCTTCTCCATTGATCAATGGTATCTGCCAGTCGGATTAAGAGTCGTTACATTGTTGTTTCGCCCATATCGCGAGTGGCCATTCTTGCTGGCGGGCGATGCGGCAGCGATGCTTTGGCTTCGTGTTCCCCTCTCGCAACGGCAGGGTTACGATTTGACATGGGCTTACGTCAGTCCATTCCTGCACGCGCCGATGCTCGCTTATATCATTTGGCTAGCCCGGCATTATTCACGTGGAATTATTTATCAGTCGCGTTGGTTAATTCCGTTTGCCATTTTTGTTGCATTCTGCAACGCGTTGTGGAGCATTTTGATAAATGCTGTCCTAGATGGTCCGACTACAGCGCAGACAATGGGTTTCCTGCTGCGTTACACTCTCGGAGGCTATTTTGGCATCTTGATGTTCTTGCTTCCTACGATGCTTTGGTCGCCCAAAAAGCTGAAGCCGATTCGGATAGACTTGCCGCGTGACCTCGGCTTTTCCATTATCTTCATCGTTTCACTGTTTTATATGCTTTATTACGTGTATCCTGTTTATTACCGTAATATTATTATGATCGCTTTAATGGGGCCCGCAATCGTCTTGACTCGTCGTCATGGCGGAATGGGGACAGTACTAGGGACCTTGCTTGCAAGTGTTGCGCTTGCTATCAGCATCCCTGCTGCCTATAAGGTAGGATTTTATGATAAAGATTTATTCATAATTCAAGCGGTGCATTTGGTTGTTAGCACAGCCCTGTTTATTTTTGGGGCGCGGATTACGAAGCCTTTCAGGCGCTTCGATACCATTCGCAATATCAGGGCGGAGGCGGAAAAAGCTGTAAGAGATAGTTATTTGGCCGCAGAGCGAACATTGCGCAGTCAAGTCGTTGACTATTCTGATGTTAGTGTTCAGATCAATCGAATGCGTAAAGATATCGTGGCAGACCTGCGCGCGCGTGGACACCACGCGGCTGCAATGGAGATTACGCGTGTCGCAGTGATTGAGTCCCAACTTCTTCAGGAATATGTCGCAAATCTGTATCCGCTGGAGATCGAAACGCATGGCCTGTTTCAGTCGCTCCGCTCGCCGGCACTCGCGCGATTCAAGTCCACAAAATTTGAACATCTTTTACAAGGAGATTGCCGTCAACTCTCACTTGGTCTCCAGTTAGCTGCCTATCGTTGCACGCTTGGTGCAATTGAGCTGCTGCCGCACGCAAGTAAATATTTTATCCAGGCCCGCGTATGGCGAGGCCGAGGGGGGCAAGGCGTCGCCGTGCGCGTGTTCGCGGACACGTCCCTGATAGATGCCGTGCGGCGCGATTCACCAGAGGCTGATGCCGAATTTCGTGCCCGATTGAAGTCGCATAGCGGCACATTCCGTCGCCGCCATGCGTTAGTGCTCACCTTCCTTGTCGCAGAGATGTCAGCTGCTAGTTCGAAGGAGAGACCCTCCAGTGTTCCCCGTTGGCTTGCTGCTCGACGTGCACAGTGAAATTTCCAGTCCTGTAGACCATGCGGGCCCTGTTACTTGTTGTTTTGCTCGCGGTAGCGTTATTGCTGCTGGTCCCAATGGAATTGGATGCTGGTACTGACACGCGGTCCACATCCTTGCCCATTGGTACTACCCAAAGTGCATTGTCGACACGGGCCACCACCGCTCGCACTGCGCCTGCGGTATCGTTGATCTGCACGTAGGTCACGCCATCGCGTTGGAATTCGTAAATTGACCACGCAGCATCCAATGCCAAGTTGGTTGCACTTGGATGACTGTCGCCCAGGCCCGTTGCTCGCACTCCTACACCACCACTAGGGCAGCAAACCTGGGCTGACGCTTCGCCAAAGATCAAAAGGCCCGCCAGTACGCACACGGCTCTCAGTACGTTCGCTTTCATGTCCATAATTTTTCGCCTTCCCCTGCTAGGGACGATTCTGCCTGCGATTCAGGCTCACCTACGGTACGTCCATACGGCTATCCGGTGTTGGTGTTTGTCGCAAAAATTTATTGGGCTAAGGTGATGCTGTCTCGATGCGTTCTCGCGTGTGAGTTGGCACAAGCTTTTGCGCTCTTCCAGGCTACTTCAAATTGCTAATTCGCCCAATTGCGCGCTAAGAGAGTATGCAGAGTCATTTATTTGGACATGTGTACAAAACGGGGAGCGCTGACCCGGGTGCACGGCTGCATGGCGGTTTTATCGGGCAGTAGTGAGTCACCGCAAGGTGTAACTCTCGTCTTGTCTCGTCATACGGAGATATTGCTCAGTTCGGTAGAAGTGCGACTGTGCAAAGGTGTTCTGAAGGCCTTGGGGTTATCGAATTAATGCTCCGGCTCCAGATCCAGATCCATCCGAGCACGCTCAAACCACCCAATCACCTGCTGGTGATGCGCCTGGCCCCAGCGACGCAGAAATTGCTGGGTGTGGTGGTCGTTGGAGTTGCGCAGGCTGGTCAGGCGCTCGGCGATGAAGAGGGCGGTCAATGGCTGTGCGCAGTCGACTTCGATGCAATGGCGCCAGGCGGTGTAGCTGTCGGGAAGGGCGGCAGACATTGGGCGGGCTCCGGTAGGCAAGGAAATGAACCTGAAGGCGCAGGCAAGCAAGCATGGGCTTGCTTTTGCGCAGTTATTGTTACTTTATAACACTTCATCTCCCTCGCTGGGCCAAGCTCCCGTGTCGTGTTCACTGCCGTTGTTCGTGTGCTCCAAGTCGAGTCGGTCGCCAGATCGGAGATGGCGAGGCTGCTGTCTCTGTCGTCCCGGGTGCGCCGCATGAAGCGGCGACAGCTGCTGCAGACCGCCGGCGCGGCGCTGGTGCTGTCGCCGGGTCTGGGCTATGCGCAAGAGGTTCCGGAACTGCGCAGCTGCGGCGTACAGCAGCACGATGACGGCCTGCGGCTTCGACTCGAATTGAACGCGCAGGTCGCCTACCGCCGTTTTCGTCTGTCCAATCCCGAGCGCTTGGTCATCGACCTGAGCGGCGTGTCGAGCCAGCCACCGCGGATCGATCCGTTACCTGGCGGCCTTGCCGTCGTCGCGATTCGCAGCGGTCCGCAGATGGACGGATTGCGTGTGGTGCTCGATCTGGCGCAGCCGCTGGCAACGACTGCGCGGTGGGAGGGCAGTGCGCTGGTGCTGGATCTTGCTGTTGCTTCCGGCACTGGGTCGTTGTCCGCCGCCGATACCACCGATCCGGCGGTTGCGTCCACGCGTTCACGTCTGCACCCCTACGTGGTCGCCATCGACGCCGGCCACGGCGGCAAGGATCCCGGCGCGGTCAGTGCCGATGCGCGCTACGAGAAGCATGTGGCCATGGCGGTCGCGGGGCGTCTGCACCAGCGTCTGGCGGCCGATCCGCGTTACCGGCCGACGATGATCCGCAGCGACGATCGCTTCGTGCCGCTGCATGAGCGGGTGTTGATCGCCCATCGCCACAACGCCGATCTATTCGTCTCCATCCACGCCGATGCTGCGCCCAACAGCGAAGCACGCGGTGCCTCGGTGTTCGCGCTGTCGCAGAACGGCGCCAGCTCCGCATTGGCGCGCTGGATCGCCGATAGCGAGAACGCCGCCGACGACATGGGAGATAGTGCGCGCCGTTTGCGGGTGCCGAGCAATCCGGTGTTGTCGCAGGTGCTGGCCGATCTGTCGCTGAGCGGCACCATCGCCTGCAGCCTGCAGTTCGGCAGCTTGATGCTCGGCCGGTTGCAGCAGGTGACACGGCTGCATCAGAACCAAGTCGGGCAGGCGGGCTTTGCGGTGTTGAAGTCGCCGGATATCCCGTCGCTGCTGGTGGAAACCGGCTTCATGAGCAATCGCGACGATTGCCGGCGGCTGTGTGGCGATGCGCATCAGGACGAACTTGCGCAGACCTTGCACGCCGGCATCGACGATTACTTTCAGGCAGTTCCCGGTCGCGCCTGAGGCGCGATCACTCCCTCCTCATTCAACGAGCTTTCGATGTCCGCCACGCTTCCCGATGTTGCCGTTACCGAACTTTCCACGTTGAGCGCGCCGCTGCGTTGGGTGGGCATGCAGGACATCGCCATGCCGGTGCGCCTGGACGAAGCCGAGCCAAGCGGAACTGTGGCCGCGCGCGCCACTGTGCAGGTGGATCTGCCACAGCCCGAGCGCAAGGGCATCCATATGTCGCGGTTGTATCGATTGCTCGATCAGCACCTGGAGCAACCGTTGTCGCCGGCGATGCTGTCGCATTTGCTGCAGGCCATGATCGACAGCCACGCCGATTGCGGAAGCCGCGCGGCGCGCGTGTCGCTGGCTTTCGAGTTGATGCTGCGGATGCCGGCATTGCTGAGCGAGGGGTTGGCCGGTTGGCGCGCTTATCCGGTGCGGATCGACGCGCAATGCAGGGCAGGGCGCAGCCATGTGCGTCTGCAGATCGATGTGCTCTACGCCTCTACATGCCCATGTTCTGCGGCGTTATCGCGCCAGTTGCTGAGCGAGGCGTTCTTGCAGCAACACGCCGGGCGTGACGCGCTGGCGCCGGAGGACGTTGCGCACTGGCTGCAATACAACGGCTCGTACGCCACGCCGCATAGCCAGCGCAGCGTGGCGCAGGTGCGCGTGGACCTGATCGCCTGCACGCAGCGGTTCGATATCCGCGAGTTGGTCGGTCTGTGCGAACAAGCGCTGGCCACGCCGGTGCAGGCCGCAGTGCGGCGCATCGACGAGCAGGCGTTTGCGCGCTTGAACGGCGCCAACCTGATGTATGTCGAAGACGCTGCGCGGCGTCTGCGCAAGATGCTGGCCGAGCGCTATGCCAACTTCCATGTGGCGGTTCGCCATTTCGAAAGTCTGCATGCCCACGACGCGGTTGCCGAGACCGACAGCGATGCCGAGGGCTTTCATCCATTTGCCGATTGAGGGCTTGCCATGCCGTGCAAGAATTCGTTGCGTTGTGCGCCACGTCCACGCAAACGCGGTGTCTATCTGGCTGCGATGCGCAGTGCGCAGCCCACCGCGCAAGCGTGCGTCGTTGCCGGGCCGTATGTGGTCATTCGCGCCAACGCGATCGGTGCGATTACGAGAGTGCATCGCTGCTGATCGGCAGCAATGTCGCTTGAGTTTTGCTGCAGGTTTCGCAGCAAGTCAGCCGACACCCACAAGCGAGCGCGACAGATTGACACATGGGCTGCTGCAACTGAGGCGCCATCTGAAGGGGTGGCTCAGGCGCAGCTCGGCGTTGATCTGCAACGCCCCCGCGATGCACCGCAGACCAACTGCGCCGTACCGCCTGCGCCACAACGCAAAAGCCCCGCAATGCGGGGCCCTGGCGTTTTTCTGCAGCGAGACGGGAGTGGTGCTCCCTAGGGGGCTCGAACCCCTGTTTTAGCCTTGAGAGGGCCACGTCCTAACCATTAGACGAAGGGAGCGTTTTGTCGCGTCCTGTGCAGCGGGCTAGTATAGTGTGGCAACAGCCGTTGGGCAATCCTGCAACACGAAACGGAAACGCCATCATCGAACCCTCAGTTACATCTCCGTTCACGCTGCGCGTCATTCCACGCGACCAGCACACCATCTCGCGCAAGGACATCAGCCCAAACGCGCTGCGCGTGCTGTACCGCCTGCGCGAATCGGGCTTTGGCGCCTACCTGGTCGGCGGCGCAGTCCGCGATCTGCTGGTCGGCGGGCATCCCAAGGATTTCGACGTCGCCACCAGCGCCACGCCGGAAGAAGTCAAAGCGCTGTTCCGCAACTGCCGTCTGATCGGCCGCCGCTTCCGCCTGGCGCATGTGGTGTTCGGCCGCGAGATCATCGAAGTGGCCACGTTCCGCGCCAATGTCGACGACGGCAGCGGCGACCGCGAACTGGATAACGGCCGGCTGGTGCGCGACAACGTCTATGGCAGCATCGAAGACGACGCGATCCGCCGCGACTTCACCTGCAATGCCCTGTACTACGCGATCGAAGATTTCTCGGTGCGCGATTACTGCGGCGGCTTCGAAGACGTGCAGGCGCGGCTGATGAAGTTGATCGGCAACCCGGAGCTGCGTTACCAGGAAGATCCGGTGCGCATGCTGCGCGCGGTACGCCTGGCCGCCAAACTCAACTTCGATATCGAAGCAGGCACCGCAGAACCCATTCCGCGCCTGGCCGGGCTGTTGTCCGAAGCTGCGCCAGCGCGCTTGTTCGAAGAAATTCTCAAGCTGTTCCTGTCCGGGCACGGCGTGGCCAGTTTCGAAGGCCTGGAGCGGTATGGCCTGCTCGGCGCGCTGTTTCCCGAAAGTGCCGCGGCCCTGAAATCCAACCGCAGCGGCGCATTGCGCGCCATGGTGCTGGAAGGCCTGCGCAATACCGATGCACGCGTTGCCAACGACGAGCCGGTGTCGCCCGCATTCTTGTTCGCCTTGCTGCTGTGGCCGGCATTCTGCCGCACCTTGATGGGCCTGCAGGCGCAGGGCGTTCAGCCGGAAGACGCGCAGCGTCGCGCCGCCGACCGGGTCACTTTGCATCAGCTCGAGCGCGTGGCCTTGCCGCGCCGTTTCTCGCTGCCGATGCAGGAAATCTGGCTGCTGCAGACGCGCTTTTCCTCGCGTCAGCGCAAGCGCGTGTTCCGCACCTTGTCGCATCCGCGTTTTCGCGCCGCGTTCGATTTTCTGGTGTTGCGCCAGTTTGCTTCGCCGGATCACGCCGCCGACGTGGAGTTCTGGCGCGAGGCGCAGAAATCCTCCGGCCAGGAGCTGGTCGATGCGATCGAAACCGCGCAGGTCGATCAAGAGGGCGAAGAGGGCGCACCACGCAAGCGCCGTCGCCGCCGTCGTCGCACCGGCGCCCCTGCAGGCGAGTAGGGCATGCACACCGCCTTTGTCGGCCTGGGTGCCAACCTGGGCCCGGCCGAGGCCAGCGTGCGCGCCGCCATCGCCGCGCTTGGCGCGTTGCCGCAGTCCACGTTGATTGCGGCATCGCGCCTGTACCGCACGCCGGCCTGGGGCCGCGAGGACCAGCCCGATTTCATCAACGCCGCAGCGCAGTTGCACACCACGCTGGCGCCGCTGCAGTTGCTGGACGCTTTACTCGGCATCGAGCAGGCCTTCGGCCGGCAGCGCCAGGCCGGCGAGCGCTGGGGCCCGCGCACGCTGGACCTGGATCTGCTGCTGTATGCCGATCAGGTGATCGACCTGCCGCGCCTGCAGGTGCCGCATCCGCATCTGCAGGTGCGCGCCTTCGCGCTGTTGCCGCTGTCCGAGCTGGCTCCGGAGGTGATCATTCCTGGGCATGGAACAGTGCGGCACGCCCTGCAATCGATCCAGGTCAGCGGGCTGGAGCCGATTGGGTAGATAATGGCCGGCTTATCACCCCACGTAATGACTTCATGAGCAGCCATACCGACAGCAAGCCCTGGACCGTGCCCGCCTTGGCGCAGGCCAAGCGCGACGGTCGAAAACTGGTCATGTTGACCGCGTACGACGCCGGCTTTGCGCGCACTTTCGATGCCAATGGCGTGGACCTGATTCTGGTCGGCGATTCGCTGGGCATGGTGGTGCAGGGGCATACCTCTACGCTGCCGGTGACCACCGCCGATATGGTCTATCACACCGCCTCGGTCGCACGTGCGCTGGAGCGTGCGTTGCTGGTGGCCGATCTGTCGTTCCAGGCCGATGCCACGCCGCAGCGTGCGCTGGATGCGGCCACCCAGCTGCTGCAGGCGGGCGCGGAGATGGTCAAGCTCGAAGGCGCCGGGCACAAGCTCGAGGTCATCCGCTACCTGGTCGAGCGCGAGATCCCGGTCTGCTCGCACCTGGGGTTGACCCCGCAATCGGTGCTGCGCTTCGGCGGCTACAAGGTGCAGGGACGTGGTGAAGCCGGCGAGCAGTTGCGTCGCGATGCGCAGGCGGTGGTCGATGCCGGTGCCAGCCTGGTCGTATTGGAATGCGTGCCGACCCCGATCGCCGCGCAGATCAGCGCCGAACTCAGCGTGCCCACCATCGGCATCGGTGCCGGCCCCGGCTGCGATGGCCAGGTACTGGTGATGCACGACATGCTGGGCCTGGACAGCGGCCATCGCCGCCCCAAGTTCGTGAAGGATTTCCTCGCCGAAGGCGGCTCGGTTGCAGGCGCGGTACGCGCGTATGCGCAAGCCGTGCGCGACGGCAGCTTTCCCGATGCAGAGCACGCGTACGCCGCATGATTCAGACCATTACCGATCTTTCCACCCTGCGCGCACTGGTCACCGGCTGGAAGCGTGAGGGCTTGCGCGTGGCGCTGGTGCCGACCATGGGCAACCTGCACGCCGGGCATTATTCGCTGGTGATGCTGGCGCGCCAGTACGCCGACCGTGTGGTGTCGAGCGTGTTCGTCAACCCGACCCAGTTTGGCCCGAACGAAGACTTCGCGCGGTACCCGCGCACGCCCGAGTCCGATCTGCGCGGGCTGGAAGACGCCGGCTGCGATGCGCTGTGGCTGCCGGACGTGGACACCATGTATCCGCTGGGCACCGCATTGGCCACGCCGATCCATGCGCCGGGCGTCAGCGATGTGCTGGAAGGCGTGTGCCGGCCGGGGCACTTCGATGGCGTGTGCACCGTGGTGGCGCGTCTGTTCAACCAGGTGCAGCCGGACGTGGCCGCATTCGGCAAGAAGGACTACCAGCAGCTGGCGGTGATCCGTCAGATGGTGGCCGACCTGGCGTTTCCGATCGAGATCCTGGGCGGCAGCATCGTGCGCGAGGCCGATGGCCTGGCGATGAGCTCGCGCAACCAGTATCTGACGGCCGACGAGCGCCCGCAGTCGACGCACATCCGCAAGGTGCTGCTGCAGATGCGCGAGCGCTATGCCGCCGGTACGCCGCGTGCGCAGGTCGAAGACACCGCCACCCAGGCGCTGGAACAGGCCGGTTTCCGCGTCGATTACGCGGTGGTACGTCTGCCCGACCTTAGCGAGCCGGGCGACAGCAACACTGGCGCGCGGGTTGCCTTGATCGCTGCACGCCTGGGCAACACCCGGTTGATCGACAATCTGGAATTCTGAGGGCCGCCGCTGTGGCCGGGCTGAAGCCCTCACCACCGACCGCGCTGCCGGCCGGTCGGCGCGGGCGCTTTCCGCTAAAATGCCTGCTTTCCTTTAGCCGTTGCCCGTCATGCACCTGTCCCTGCTGAAAGCCAAGATCCACCGCGCCACCGTCACCCACTCCGAGCTCAATTACGAAGGCTCGATCGCCATCGACGGCCTGCTGCTGGAAGCCACCGGCATCCGCGAGTTCGAACAGGTGCACATCTGGGACGTCACCAACGGTGCGCGTTTCAGCACCTATGCCATTCGTGCCGAAGACGGCAGCGGCATCATCTCGCTCAACGGCGGCGCCGCGCGTCACGTGCAGGTCGGCGATCTGATCATCGTTGCCGCCTTCGCCAGCATGAGCGAAGACGAAGCCAAGACCTTCAAGCCCAATCTGGTATATGTGAACGCGCACAACGCGATCTCCCACACCAACCACAGCATCCCCACGCAGGCCGCATGACACACACCAACGGATTCGACGCGCTTCACGCCCACGCCCAGCGCCTGCGCGGCGCTGCCATCCCCGCATTGCTTGCCGCCGAGCCGCAACGGCCGACGCAGTACGCCAGGCAAGTCGGTCCGTTGTATTTCAACTTCGCGCGGCAGAAGTACGACCGCGCCGCGCTCGATGCCTTGTTCGCCATTGCGCGCGAGCGTGATCTGGCCGGCGCGTTCCAGCGCCTGTTCCGCGGCGAGCAGGTCAATGTCACCGAACAACGCGCTGCCTTGCATACCGCGTTGCGTGGCGATCTGACCGACGCTCCGGTGGCCTCCGAAGCGTATGCAACGGCTGCCGAAGTGCGTCAACGCATGGGCGCATTGATCGCGCAGCTGGAAGCCACCGACGTCACCGATATCGTCAGTGTCGGCATCGGTGGCTCCGACCTGGGTCCGCGCCTGGTGGCCGATGCCTTGCGTGCGCCGTCGGGTGCGCGTTTTCGCGTGCATTTCGTCTCCAATGTCGATGGCGCGGCGATGCAGCGCACCCTGGCGACGCTGGACCCGGCGCACACCGCCGGCATCCTGATTTCCAAGACCTTCGGCACCCAGGAAACCTTGCTCAACGGCAGCATCCTGCATGCCTGGTTGGGCGGCAGCGAGCGGCTGTATGCGGTCAGTGCGAACCCGGAGCGTGCAGCAAAGGCCTTCGATATCGCGCCAAGCCGCGTGCTGCCGATGTGGGACTGGGTTGGCGGGCGTTATTCGCTGTGGTCGGCGGTGGGTTTCCCGATCGCCCTGGCGATCGGCTTCGAACGTTTCGAGCAGTTGCTCGAAGGCGCAGCGCAGTTCGATGCGCATGCGCTCAACACGCCGCTGGAAGAGAACATCGCGGTGCTGCACGGGCTCACTGCCGTGTGGAATCGCAACCTGCTCGGCAGCGCGACGCATGCGGTGATGACCTACGACCAGCGTCTGGCATTGCTGCCGGCGTATCTCCAGCAGCTGGTGATGGAGAGCCTGGGCAAGCGGGTCAAGCTCGACGGGTCTGCGGTGGATAGCGACACCGTGTCGGTGTGGTGGGGCGGGGCGGGCACCGATGTGCAGCACAGCTTTTTCCAGGCGCTGCACCAGGGCACCAGCGTGGTGCCGGCCGATTTCATCGGCACTGTGCATAACGACGATCCATACGCAGAAAACCATGTCGCCCTGATGGCCAACGTGCTGGCGCAGACCGAGGCGCTGGCCAACGGCCAGGACAGCAGCGATCCGCACCGCAGCTATCCGGGCGGCCGCCCGAGCACGGTGATCCTGCTCGATGCGCTCACCCCGCAATCGCTGGGCGCGCTGATCTCGATGTACGAGCACAGCGTGTACGTGCAATCGGTGATGTGGGGCATCAACGCGTTCGACCAGTTCGGTGTGGAGCTGGGCAAGCAGTTGGCCAGCCAGTTGCTGACGGCGCTGAAGGGCGAGTCGGCCGACGTGGCAGACCCGGTGACGCGCGAGCTACTCTCCAAGCTGCGTAGCTGAGCAGTCGCGCAGCGGTAGCGTGTTGGACAACGAGGCCTTCGGGCCTCGTTGTCGTTTGGGGGAAGCGGTACGGTGCGCGGGGGCATGCGCCCCGCAGGCTGCAGGCCCGCTATCTGCGCCGGCATAGGTTGGTCTGGCTAAAATGGCCAAATTACCAAAAATGGTAAATTGGGAGTAGGCTGATACCCGTCAACCCTTGCAGGACCGTCCGATGCCACACCCGCAGGATCTGCCCGGCCTGGAAAAATCTCCTGCTGCCGACATCAAGGTAAAGGGCTGGCCCAGCCTGATGCGCAAGGTGCGCACGCATGGCGCAGTGGTCATCACCAACCACAATCACCCCGAGGCGGTGGTGGTGGATGCGGAGGAATACCGGCGCCTGGTGCGTCAGGCAAGCGCGGCCGCCGATGCCTCGACGCGGGCGCAGTCGCTGCAGGCATTGCAGCTGAAGTTCGATGCGCATCTGGCGGCGGTGACCGAAGGCGCGGGCCTGGCTGCGGTGATCAGCAAGCCCGCGCGCCGGGGCAAAAAGATCACCCTGGGGCCGTCGCTCTAGTCGTGGGAAATATCCTGGTGTTGGCCGGCGTCAACGGCGCCGGCAAGAGTTCGCTGCTGGGCAGCTTGTTGCGGGAAGACGGCGCCACCTGGTTCGACCCGGACGCGTTCACCAGGCAACTGGTGGAGCAGGGTTGGGCGCTCGAAGAGGCCAACGCACAAGCCTGGCAGGAAGGCGTGCGGCGGCTACGCCAGGCGATGGCCGATGGCCGCGATTACGCGTTCGAAACCACGCTTGGCGCAACGACCATCCCGCGCCTGCTGCGCGAGGCCTGCGCGCAGCACACGGTGGCGGTGTGGTTCTGCGGTTTGTCGACGGTGGAGCTGCACCTCGAACGCGTCGCAGCGCGGGTTGCCGCTGGCGGGCATGCCATTGCCGAGCACAAGATCCGCGAACGCTTCGATGCTTCGCGTGCGAATCTGATCGCTCTGTTGCCGCATCTGGCGGTGCTGCACGTCTACGACAACAGCGCGCCCGCCGATGCGGCGGGGCAGACCGAGCCGCTGCTGGTGCTGGAACTGGATCGTGCCGGCTTGCATTACCCGACAACGTTGGAGGAATTGGCGCAGGTGCCCGACTGGGCAAAGCCCATCGTGATGGCGGCATTGGAGATGCGCCGCGCGTTTTGAGCAGAGTATCCGGACGGACATGCGCGAGTCGCCTGCCTGATTGAAGATAGGAGTGGCTAGTAAAACTGCTTCACGCCGGTCTACTGCGGGCCGGCTGATCTGCGGCCTGGCTGCAGGGCCTTGCCCGCCCACCATCGCGGGACACGTCGCAAGTACGGACTGGTTGAACAATGTAGATAGATCACTTGTAGAGCAGATGATCTTTAGCTTGGCTGCAGGGCCCTTGCCCGCCCGCCATCGGGGGACACGCTGCAAGTACGGACTGGTTGAACAATGTAGATAGATCACTTGTAGAGCAGGTGATCTTCAGCTTTGCTGCAGGGCCCTTGCCCGCCCACCATCGCGGGACACGCTGCAAGTACGTCCTTGTAAGCTCTTACGCGGCATCCATGCCGCGTAAGGTCCCGCGACGGTGGGCGGGCAAGGACCCGTCGAGATTGTCGGTGTGCATGGTTTTAAACAAAGCAACCGATCAACTCTCTGGTGCGGTGTCCTCACCGATTGCGGGACCGTGTGGCGGCATGGATACCGCCACCGAGCCTCCATGGACGGATTCACGGCGTGTCCCGCGAGCGGTGAGGGCACAGTGCCCTCGACGCACTCGACTTCTTCGCGTTTGCTGCAGGGCGCTTGCCCGCCCACCATCGCGGGACACGCCGCAAGTACGTCCGTGTAGGCTCTTACGCGGCATCCATGCCGCGTAAGGTCCCGCGACGGTGGGCGGGCAAGGACCAGTCGAGATGGTCGGTATGCTTAGCTCTTCTCAAAGCGATCAGCAAACTGTCTGGTGCGGTGAGGGCATCGCACGCTCGACCGACTCACGCGCCCTCACACGAGCGCCCGTCGCGCAGTTGATATAACGGACGAAAGACCATGCCGCTCGCAGCGCTTTGACAGCACTGCGAGCGACGAGACCATGCGCTTAGGCCTTGCCCAACTTCACCGCCACGGGGTCACCGGTGAGATAGCCCACCGCCGCGCCGAAGCGGTTCTTGTAGTTGGCGCGGATCAGCGGATCCAGGGTCGCCTTGACGGTGTCGTGCAGCGGGCTTTCCCAGTCGCCGGGGTGCTGGAAATTACTCATCACGTAGGTCCAGCCGTGGATCTCGTCGACTGCATGCAGACCGGTGGATTCGGCACCGGCGGGCACCGACAGCACACGCGTCAGCGTGCCGCTGTCCACGTTGTAGGCCCACAGGAAATTGTTGACGTGCAGGCTGCTGTCTTCGCCGATGAACAAGGTGCGCAGGGTTTCGGAGAATTTGAGGTTGTCCGGGTTGGCCAGGCGTTCCGGGTCGGCCAGGTTGCCCAGCGCATCGGCCTTGGTCAGGTCGTGGCCGGTGAGTGCGGCCGGAGCGGCCATGTCGATCGGTACCCACTCGCTATGAATCGGCGCGCCGCTGCTGTCGTGGCGGCCGCCACGCAGGTTGAGCGCATACACCGCACCGGAGTCCGGACCTTGTACTTTCACATCGCCCGAGCCGTCGCGCATGCTGGTGACGATGTAGGACATCGCCATGTAGGCGATCTTGTCGCGGGCATTGACGGTGGTGCCCTCGAGCTTGGTGAAGCCCAGGCTGCCGCCGGCCAGTGCCGCGTAGCGATGGGTTTCCAGATAGGTGGCGGCCTTCTCCATGCCTGGCTTGATGCGGATCCAGTTGAAGGTGCCGTTGAACGGGATCTTGGTGAAGGATGAATCGCCCGGGTCGCTCAGATGCACGTCGAGGATGTCGGCGGCGGTGAGGCGATCGGCTAGGGCCTGGATTTCGGCGCTGGTGGCGTGGCCGAGCTTGATCCAGCTCAGCGTGGCGGCGCCCGGGCCGACGCCGGAGGTCTGGTGCCACTTGCCGACGTACAAGGTGCCGGCCGATAGATCCGCCTTGCGGTCGGCGATGAACATGAAAAGACCGCCGTTGGTGGCGTCGTCGCCCATCAGCACGGTGCGTTGGTCGGGCATCACCTGCACCAGCTCATGCGAGATGCGGCCCAGGCAATAGTGCTTGCGTACGCTGCCGGTGCCGTCCGGGTGCACGGTGATTTCCGGCAGGTGGCCGTAGTGATACGGATTGGCTTTCTCCGGGTCGCCGTACAGATGCGTGCTGTAGCTGCGGAACTGGGTGTTACCGGCGAGCGCGGTGGCGTCGGGCTCGTACTCTTCGCTGGATAGATGGGTATTCCATGGCGACAGGCTTGCGCCGCAGGTGGTCCACAGCCCGTGCACCGGCGCGGTGTCCACGTTGTGGTACTTCACCAGCGACAGCTTGCCGGTGGCCGGGTCCTGATCCAGCGTCAGCACCGCGATCGGTGCAGGCAGATGGCGGTTGGTGTCGTTGCCGGCCTGGTCGCGGGTGGTGTATTCGAACTGCACCACCGCGAACACGTGGTTGCCTTTGACTCCGGTCACCTTGGCATTGGGCAGGGTCAGCAGCGAAGAGCCGTCCGGGCAATCGGAAAAGAACGGGCGTTCGGCACCGGGTTTGGAGCGGTCGATGATCGGCCGGTGCTGGATGTCGTAATAGCCGCCAGCCAGCACGGTGCCGCCCTTGCCGTCGGGCACCTGGTCGCCGGTGACGAAGAACGGGTGGTAGGCCAAGTCGTAGCGTTGGGTGCTGCCGTCACTACGGGCGATGGTCAGTGCCGAGCCGACCGTGGTGGTGGCCATGGCAGCCGGGTTGGCCAGACTGGGCGCGGGCATGCCATGGAACGTGGCCGACATCAACTGGGTCGGATTTTCCGACGGCCGTAACGGGCGTGCAGCCAAGGCGGCGCCGCCGAGTTGCTGCAGAGCGGCGGCGCTTGCGCTGCCAAGCGGCAGCATCGGGACGGACGCCAGCAGTTGCATGAGGCGGCGGCGAGCGGGATCGGGGGAGGCAGACATCGAAACTCCAGGCAAAGACAACGATCAACGATGGCCTGCGGCGCATCGGCAAGCCGGTCACGCTAGGCCGGCCGTATGACAGTTGTTTGACGACGGGCTCACCCGTTGGCTGGGGTTTGGATGTGCGCATCGCAGCGGACCCGACCACGCTGTATCGACACAGTCCGGCTGCGCATCCCTGGCGGCACCGAGTGGTGCGATGCAACAAAGTGCGCATTTGTCGAATGCCAAGCAGCGCGCCGGATTTGGCGGTTTTCCGTGGTTTGACAGGTGCTGCCGGTATTCCAAGGCTATAGCCGCGGCCAATAAGTTGCCGGCCATTTGGCATATGGGCTGGCGCGGTTGACAGGGTAGGGGAATCACGCAAGCGTACGCCGCCTAATGGCCTGCGGCGTCACGCATCGCCGTGGGGAGAACCACCTGGAGACCTGGATCTTGGACAAGCTGCTTCGTCGTACCGCCGCGCCCGTTGCGCGTCGTGCCCTCTCTCTGGCCACCGCCGCTGCAGTGCTAATGCTGGCCGCCTGCCAAGGCAAGGACACGGCTGCCGAGGCGAGCAAGACCGCACCGGCTGCCGCACCCGCCGAGGCGTCCACCGCGATCCATCCCGACCAGTGGCCGTCGCCGAAGTGGCCGTTCGCGCAGGACCAGGCCCTGGAGCAGCGCATCACCGATGTGATGGCCAAGATGAGTGTCGAAGAGAAGGTCGCGCAGACCATCCAGGGCGATATCGCCAGCATGACCCCGGACGATGTGCGTAAGTACCGCATCGGCTCGGTGCTTGCCGGTGGTAACTCCGATCCCGGCGGCAAGTACAACGCCAGCCCGGCCGAGTGGCTGAAGCTGGCCGACGCGTTCTATGAAGCGTCGATGGACACCTCCAAGGGCGGCAACGCGATCCCGATCATCTTCGGCATCGATGCGGTGCACGGCCAGAGCAATATCGTCGGCGCCACGCTGTTCCCGCACAACATCGGCCTGGGCGCCACGCGCAACCCGGAGCTGATCAAGCAGATCGGCGAAGTCACCGCTGCCGAAACCCGCGTCACCGGCATGGAGTGGACCTTCGCGCCCACCGTGGCGGTGCCGCAGGACGACCGCTGGGGCCGCAGCTACGAAGGCTATTCCGAGTCGCCGGACGTGGTGGCCAGCTTCGCCGGCAAGATGGTCGAAGGCGTGCAGGGCGTGCCGGGTACGCCGCAGTTTCTCGACGGCAGCCACGTGATTTCCTCGGTGAAGCATTTCGTCGGCGACGGCGGCACCACCGACGGCAAGGACCAGGGCGACACCAAGGTGTCCGAAGCCACCATGCGCGACATCCACGCGGCCGGTTATCCGCCGGCGATCGCGGCCGGTGCGCAGACGGTGATGGCCTCGTTCAACAGCTTCAACGGCGAAAAGATGCACGGCAACAAGGTCATGCTGACCGACGTGCTCAAAGGCCGCATGAACTTCGGCGGTTTCGTGGTCGGCGACTGGAATGGTCACGGCCAGGTCAAGGGCTGCACCAACGAAAACTGCCCGGCCTCGTTCATTGCCGGCGTCGACATGGCGATGGCCTCCGACAGCTGGAAGGGCATCTACGAGACCGAACTGGCGGCAGTGAAGTCGGGCCAGATTTCGGCCGAGCGCCTGGACGATGCGGTGCGCCGGATCCTGCGCGTCAAGCTGCGTCTGGGCCTGTTCGAAGCCGGCAAGCCGTCCAAGCGTCCGCTCGGCGGCAAGTACGAATTGCTGGGCGCGCCGGAACATCGTGCGATCGCCCGTCAGGCGGTGCGCGAGTCGCTGGTGCTGTTGAAGAACCAGGCCGGCATCCTGCCGCTGGATCCGAAAAAGCGCGTGCTGGTGCTGGGCGATGGCGCCAACGACATGGGCAAGCAGTCCGGCGGTTGGACGCTGAACTGGCAGGGCACCGGCACCAAGCGCAGCGACTACCCCAATGGCAACACCATCTGGGAAGGCCTGGACAAGCAGATCAAGGCGGCCGGCGGCAAGGCCGAGCTGGCAGTCGACGGCACGTACAAGACCAAGCCCGACGTGGCCGTGGTGGTGTTCGGCGAGAACCCGTACGCCGAGTTCCAGGGCGACATCGCCACCTTGCTGTACAAGCCGGGCGACGAGAGCGAACTGGCACTGATCAAGAAGCTCAAAGCCGAGGGCATCCCGGTGGTGGCGGTGTTCCTGAGCGGGCGTCCGCTATGGATGAACCAGTACATCAACGCGGCCGATGCGTTCGTTGCCGCCTGGTTGCCGGGTTCGGAAGGCGAGGGCATTGCCGACGTGCTGCTGCGCAAAGCCGATGGCACGGTGCAACACGACTTCAAGGGCAAGCTCAGCTTCTCCTGGCCCAAGACGGCGGTGCAGTTCGCCAACAACGTCGGCCAGAAGGATTACGACCCGCAGTTCAAGTTCGGCTTCGGCCTGACCTACGCCGACAAGGGTGATCTGGCCGCGCTGCCGGAGGAATCGGGCGTGTCCGGCGAGCAATCGGTGGGTGGGGTGTACTTCGTGCGCGGCAAGCCGGCGCTCGGCATTGCGATGCAGCTGTCCAATGCCGGCCAGGCCAACATGCCGGCGACCACGCTGCCGGTGGGTCTGTCCGATGGCAGCCTGAAGATGACCGCGGTCGATCACAAGGCGCAGGAAGATGCACGGCGTCTGGTCTGGTCCGGTGCCAAGGCCTCCAGCGTGTTGCTGGTGTCCGGCAAGCCGGTCGACGTCTCGCGCGAGAGCAACGGCGATGTGCAGTTGCAGCTGACCGTGCGCCGCGACAGCGCGGTGACCGCGCCGGTGTGGCTGGGCGTGGGCTGTGGCGACAAGTGCGGCGGGCGAGTCGATGCGCAGAAAACCCTGGCCGCGCTGCCGCATGGCCAGTGGAAGGTGGTCGGCGTGCCGTTGAAGTGCTTCGCAGTGGCCGGTGCCGATGTGACCAAGCTGAGCCAGGTCGCCAGCATCGAAAGCGGCGCAGCGCTGGACCTGTCGATCTCCAAGATCGCGCTGGGCGCACTCAACGAAGCCGAAGTCACGCTCGACTGCCCGGTCAAGTAAGCAGCACTCCCGCAGGCGCGCTTGCGGGAGCGCTGAGGTAATCAAGCAATACACGCGTCGCCGACTCCGGCGACGTGTTACAGCGGCCACCCTCAGCGGTGGTGTCATTAGCCGCCGCGGGACGCGCGCGTCGATCGGCCGGGAAGGCCTGCAGCTGCGGTTCGCCGCGCTGCCGCCACGCACACGGTGCGGGCGGCGGCAGTCTGCAGACCTGTCCGGTCCACGACGCACACCCCAGAGCCAGACAGGAGAGTGCAGTGGGTTTGGCGACGTTGGATATCGTGATTGTGCTGGTCTATCTGACCGGCATCTTCGTGCTCGCGCAGTGGGTCTCGCGCGAGAAGGCAGGCCACACCAAGAGCGCCGAGGATTACTTCCTGGCGAGCAAGTCGTTGCCGTGGTGGGCGATCGGCGCCTCGCTGATTGCCGCGAACATTTCGGCCGAGCAGATCATCGGCATGGCCGGTTCCGGCTATGCGATCGGTCTGGCGATCGCCTCCTACGAATGGATGGCGGCGCTGACGTTGTTGATCGTCGGCAAGTTCTTCCTGCCGATCTTCCTGCGCAACGGCATCTACACCATGCCGCAGTTCCTGGAACAGCGTTACGGCAAGTGGATCCGCACGCTGATGGCGGTGTTCTGGCTGCTGCTGTACGTGTTCGTCAATCTCACCTCGATCCTGTGGCTAGGGTCGATCGCGGTCAGCCAGGTCACCGGCATGGACCAGACCCTGGCGCTGACGCTGATCGGCGTGTTCGCGCTGGTCTATCAGTTGTACGGCGGTCTGAAGGCGGTGGCGTTGACCGATATCGTGCAGGTCACGCTGCTGGTGCTGGGCGGGCTGCTGGTGGCGGGCCTGACCCTGGCGCGGATCGGCGACGGCGCCGGCGTGCTGGTCGGCTTCAAGCAGCTGTGGAGTGCGCACCCCGAGCACTTCCACATGATCCTGAGCAAGGACAACCCGTTCTACAAGGATCTGCCCGGCCTGAGCGTGCTGCTCGGCGGTCTGTGGGTGATGAACATCAGTTACTGGGGTTTCAACCAGTACATCATCCAGCGCGCGCTGGCGGCCAAGAACATCGGTGAGGCGCAGAAGGGCATGGTGTTTGCCGCGTTCCTGAAGCTGCTGATGCCGTTGGTGATTGTGGTGCCGGGCATCGCCGCGGTGGTGCTGGCGCCGGATCTGGCCAAGCCCGATCAGGCCTATCCCACCATGATGCAGCTGTTGCCGACCGGCATCCTGGGGCTGGTGTTCGCAGCCCTGGTGGCGGCGATCGTGGCCTCGCTGGCTTCCAAGATCAATTCGGTGGCGACGATCTTCACCCTGGATTTCTACGCCAAGTTCCGCCCGCAGACCGAGCAGAAGCAGTTGGTGCGCGTGGGCCGTATCGTGGCCATTGTGGCGGTGGTGATCGGCATCCTCACCGCGCGGCCGTTGCTGGGCAACTTCGATCAGGGCTTCCAGTTCATCCAGGAATTCACCGGCTTCTTTACCCCGGGCGTGGTGGTGATCTTCATGCTCGGCCTGTTCTGGAAGCGCGCTAACGAAGCTGGCGCATTGACCGCGGCGATCGGCTCGGTGGTGCTGTCGTTCGCGCTCAAGTTCGCCTGGCCGGAACTGCCGTTCATGGACCGCATCGGTGTGGTGTTCGTGGCGGCGCTGGTGCTGGCGGTGCTGGTGTCGTTGATGACCGCGCCCACCCAGGCGCGCGACCTGATCCGTACCGATGATGTGGCCTACGGCACCACGCTGGGCTTCAAGGTCGGTGCGATCGGGGTGGTGGTGATTCTGATCGCGCTGTACGCGGTGTTCTGGTAATCGCCAACGCAACCGGCTGACATCGGTTGTTGCACGCGGCGCGGCACGCAGGTGTCGCGCCGCAGTGCGTTTGGACGTTGTGGTTTATACGCGACGCAACGATTTACACCCGCGCTGCCGCCAGGCTCGCGGCGAGCAGATTGACCGGGGCTTCAAATTGCGCATGCCACGGCGTCTGCAGCCAGGTTTCCAACGCGGCGGCCGGCATTGGCTTGGCGATCCAGTAACCCTGGCCTTCGTCGCAGCCCCAGGCGCGCAACTGCGCATACGCCTCGGCCGACTCGATACCTTCGGCGACCACGCGCTGGCCCAGGCTGTGGCCGAGCTGGATCATCGCCGGCACCAGGGTGCGGTCGGTGCGGCTGTCCGGCAGCGAGCGGACGAAGGATTGATCGATCTTCAACGAGCTGGCCGGCAGCTGCTTGAGATAGCTGAAATTGCTGTAGCCGGTGCCGAAGTCGTCGATGGCGATATGCACGCCCAGTGCCGCGATGGCTGCCAATTGCTCGGCCAGATGCTCCGGATGGCGGATCATCGCGCTTTCGGTGAATTCGATTTCCAGCCGGCGCGGGTCCAGCTTGTGGCGCTCCAATCCACGCTTGAGCAGGCCGGCAAAGCCGGGCCGGTCCAGATCGGCGGCCGATACGTTCAAGGCCAGGTTGAAGTCCAGGCCTTGTTGCTGCCAGCGCGCGGCCTGCGCAATGCCGTTGTCGATGACCCAGGCGGTGATGCGATTGATCAGCGCAGTCTTCTCGGCCATCGGCACGAAGTCGGACGGCATCACCGGGCCGATCATCGGGTGCTGCCAACGCAGCAGCGCTTCCACCGCCACGCAGCGGTGATCGTGCAGATCCACGCGCGGTTGATAGTGCAGGCGCAACTGACTGGCGCTGTCCAGCGCGGCGGGCAGGGCGGCTAGCAGGCGGAAGGTATTGCGCTGGGCCACATCGTGCTTGCGCTCGTACATGCTCCACGGCAAGGCGCGCTCGCGTGAGACATCCACCGCGGTGGTGAGCGAGCGGATGGTATCGGCGGCGCCATAGCTGGTCTGCAGCGCAACCGCGCCGATCGAGGCCACTGCCGTATGCGGAATACCCTGGTGTTCCAGCGGCTCGGCGAAGGCCTTGGAGACCTTGATGCACAGCGTGGACAAGCGTTGCGCTTCGGCCTGCGCCAGAAAGCCGAAGGTGGTCGGGTCCAGGCGATACAGCGCGGTGCTGGCCGGCAGATAGGCAGCCAGACGACGTTGCGCCAGGGCCACATAGCCGTCGGCGTAATCCCAGCCCAGCGCCTTGACCATGTCGCGGAAGTAATCGCTGCCGCAGATATCCACCGCTACCGCGGTGGTCGCAGGTGCGCCTTCGCGTTGCGAGAGCCAGGCATCCAGGTCCTCGCCAAAGCGCGATCGATTGGGCAGACCGGTCGGGCCATCGCGATAGGTGGTACTGCGCAGGTTTTCCACCCGCAGTACGGCCAGGTCGCGCAGGCCTTCCAACTGGGCGATGGTCGCTGCGTCCAGACCTGGGCGCGGACTGGTGCCGATCACGCACAAGGTGCCGATGCTGTGGCCGTCGAGCAGTTTCAGCGGTGCGCCTGCGTAGAAGCGGATGAACGGCGGGCCCAGCACCAGCGGGTTGTCGCAGAAGCGCGGATCCAGCTGCGCGTCGGGTACCACCATCACCTCGTCCGAGCGGATCGCATGGGCGCAGAACGCCTGGTCGCGCGGGGTTTCCTGCGCCTCCAGGCCAATACGCGCCTTGAACCACTGGCGGTGCTCGTCCACCAGCGAGACCAGCGCGATTTCCGCACCCAGACTGCGTGCGGCCATCGCGGCGATGGTCTCGAACATCGGGTCCGGTGGCGAGTCCAGCAGGCACAAGCCACGCAGGACGGCCAGCCGGGTCGACTCATCGGCCATCGGCGAAAGCAGGGATTCGGCAGAGCTGAGCATGGATTGCATGTGTTCGTATCGGCCTGAAGCGTGATCCCTTGATCAGGGGCGACTGACTTTGTTCAGTTGATTGCGGGCAGTGCTGCCGGCAGGCAGCGTGCCATGTGCTGTTGCTGGCCGGATCGATGCAATCGCGCGGTGTTTACCGCGACTCGCAGCGTCGGTGATTGGTCTGACTCGGGCGACATTCCTGATCTGCAAAGCCTGTCGCACAAGCGGCGACGGAATGCGTCGAGGCGGCTAAACATTGCCGGCTTACGGCCGATCACTGGCTGTACGCAGATTTATAGAGCCAGCGACAAGCCCGATTTATTTCAGCGCGTGGTTGCTTCTGTGATCTGGGTTGCCTTCACCGCTGTCGGGAGTTGACACAGTGTTCATGCGAGCTGTGGATTCCGCCGTCGCGGTTACGACGTCCCTGCCTGGAAACCGATCGTGAAATCATTGCAGTCTTTCGCTCAACGCATGCTCCTGATCACCGCCGGTCTGGCGCTCTCGTCTGCCGCGCATGCGGGATTGTCGGTCTCGGGCACGCAGTTGCGTGAGTCCAACGGCAACGCGCTGGTGTTGCGCGGGGTCAATCTGCCGCATGCCTGGTACACAAGCCGTACCGATGCAGCCTTGGTGGCCATCGCTGCGACCGGCGCCAACAGCGTGCGGGTGGTGCTCAGCTCCGGCTACCGCTGGAACCGCACACCGGAGGCCGAGGTGGCGCGCATCATCGCGCGCTGCAAGAGCCTGGGCCTGATCGCGGTGCTGGAAGTGCACGACACCACCGGTTATGGCGAAGACGGCGCGGCGGCCGGTCTGGCCCATGCCACCGCTTACTGGACCAGCATCCGCAAGGCGCTGATCGGTAACGAAGACCACGTGATTATCAATATCGGCAACGAGCCGTTCGGCAATCGCTTGAGCGCGAGCGAATGGGTCAACGGCCATGCCACCGCGATCGCTGCGTTACGCAAGAGCGGTCTGACCCACGCGCTGATGGTGGATGCGCCGAACTGGGGGCAGGACTGGCAGTTCTACATGCGCGATAACGCGGCTGCACTGCTGGCGCGCGACAGCAAGCGCAATGTGATCTTCAGCGTGCACATGTACGAGGTGTTCGGCAGCGATGCGACGGTCAATAATTATCTGCGTGCCTTCCGCGATAAAAAGCTGACGCTGGTGATCGGCGAGTTCGGTGGAGACCATCGCGGCGCGCACGTGGACGAGGCGGCGATCATGCGGCGCGCACGCGAGTACAGCGTCGGCTACATGGGCTGGTCGTGGTCGGGCAACGACAGCAGCACCAAATCGCTGGACATTGCAGTTGGCTGGAACGCCGCACGCCTCAGCACCTGGGGAACCAGATTGCTCCTGGGCGCCGATGGGATTGCGGCGACTTCGCGTAGGGCTAGCGTGTTCGGCCCGCGTTGAGAGGTCAGACCTGTCGGCGCGCGTCGGCGGTCTTTTGAATCGGTATTGCGTCTTAGGCTAGGTGTAGAGCGGCTGGTGTTTGGTTTTGCTGCAGGGCCCTTGCCCGCCCACCATCGCGGGACACGCCGCAAGTACGTCCGTGTAGGCTCTTACGCGGCATCCATGCCGCGTAAGGTCCCGCGACGGTGGGCGGGCAAGGACCAGTGGAGATGGTCGGTGTGTAGAGTTTCAAACAATGGATGACGTGCGTTGTTTGGCTGTCGCAGCGTCCGATTAGCTTCCCAAAGCAAGCCGAGCAACAGGCAGGCTTTCATCCAACTACCGACCAACTTTCTGGTGCGGCGTCCTTGCCGATTGCGGGACCGTGTGGCGGCATGGATGCCGCCACCGAGCCTACATGGACGTACTTGCGGCGTGTCCCGCGGGCGGTGAGGGCGCCGCGCCCTCGACTGACTAGGCTTGAGCGCATTTAGACGCCGCCACGACTCGAAATCTTGGTTGTCTTGCTAAGTGCTTGGACGGTGCAGACAGGTCGTCCTGAGTGGCGAGGGCACCGCGCCCTCGGCCAGCTCGCCCCCGACCAGCTCGTCCTCACGACAACCTAGCGAGGTCTCAACGCCCCGGCTCGCGTAACGGGCCCGGGCTTGGACGCTTGGTCAATTTGCGCTGCAGCGAGCGGCGATGCATGCCGAGCAGGCGTGCGGCGGCGGAGACGTTGCCGCCGGTTTCGTGCAGCGCCTGCTGGATGTGCTCCCACTGCAGACGGCTGAGCGGTGTCATCATTTCCTGCGCGGTTTCTTCTTCGTCCGGCTCGGGCAGCTCGTCGTCTTCCTCGCCCAGCGCGCGCATGATGGTGGGGATATTGGCCGGCTTCGGTAGATAATCGTCGGCGCCGAGTTTGATCGCTTCCACTGCGGTGGCGATGCTCGCGTAACCGGTGACCAGCAAGATGCGCATGTCGGTGCGAATCTCGCGTAGCGGCTGGATCAGGTTCAAACCCGAATCGTTGCCGAGCTTGAGATCGATCAGCGCAAAATCCGGCAATGCACTGCGCGCGATCGACAACGCACTGGCCGCGTCGGTGGCGGTCAGCGTTTCCACACCGCGACGGGCGAGGCTGCGTTGCAGGGTGCGCAGGTACAAGGTGTCGTCGTCGACCAGCAGGCCGGTACGCAGGGGAGTGCTTGTCATGCGAGTGCCTCGTGTTCGGAGAGCGGCAGACGGAAACCGACGCGGGCGCCGCTGCCTTCGGCGGGCAACATCCACAATTCGCCCTGCAGCCGCTCGACGGTGGCATGCGACAGGGCCAGCCCCACACCCATGCCGTCGTGCTTGCCGCTGTTGAACAAGGTGCCCGGCAGCATGGCCTGCGAGGTGTCGAAGCCCGGCCCGTAGTCGCGTACTTCGCCGCTGAGGTGGTCCTGCTCTATGCGCAGAGTCAGATCGATTTGCGGGCGCCCGGCACGTTCGCCGGCATCGGCGGCATTGTTGAGCAACACCATCAGCAGATGGCTGACGCCGGGCTGCAGCAGCAGGCGCATCGGCGCGTCGTCGTTGCGGCGCAGCTCGATGGTCGGGCGCACCAGCCGCCACTGTTCCAGCACGTCCGTGACCGCCACTTCGCGACTTAGATGGCCGTTGTCGGCCGGCGCTGCCAGCGCCAGCACGCGCTCATGGCACTGCACCAGCAGCTCGCGCAAGGTGTCCAGATCTTCGCGCAGCTCGTTCTGGTCGCACTGGTCGGCGATGTCGTCGACCAGCAGGGTCATCGTCGCCAGCGGGGTGTTCAACTCATGCGCGACCGAGGCCGCATGCGTGGCCAGCGCCACGATGCCCTCGTTGCGCGCAAAGCGCTCGCGCAGCATGGAGATCTCGCGCTCGCGCTCGCGCATCGACAAGGCCAGCCGCGTGGCGAACGCCAGCACCACCACCGTGGAGAGCAGGAAGTTGGCTGCCATGCCCCACATGTGCAGGCTCAGCGGGTCGAAGCTGCCGTAAGGCAGCGGCAGGCCGAAGGCGGCGCTGATCACGTAGCCGGCCACACAGGAGGCCGCCACCGCCATCGCCCAGCCCAACGGCAGGGCCAGTGCGGCCAGCGCGATCAACACCAGGAACAGCGAGCCGAACGGATTGGCGATGCCGCCGCTCCAGCCCACCATCCAGGTCAGCACGGTCACATCGACCAGGATGTGGCCGAATTCGGTGGCCTGGCTGACCGCGCCGCGGTGGGCCACACGCAGCTGCGCATACAGGTTGAACACTGCCAGCGCGGCCACGCCGGCCCACAGCGGTTGCTGCGGCAGGTTCAGGCCCATCACCCCGGTGGCGACCAGGATGGTGGCGGCCTGGCCGGCAGTGGCCAGCCAACGCAGGCTGCACAGGGTTCGCAGGAAGGAAGCGTCGGAGCTGTTCATCACGGCAATGCTATGCGCTCGGGGAGGTGGCGGTATGCGACAAACCGTCGCATCGGTGTGGAAGACGGCCCGCGCGGCGCTTCAGCTGTGAGCGGACCGATGACAGGCTAAAATACCGCGATGTACGACGCCGTGACCCGCCCAACCCCTCCCGCCGACGCCACCGCCTGGCCGCGTCGCATCACCCGCAGCGTCAAGATCGGTAGCGTGATCGTGGGCGGCGGCCACCCGGTGGTCGTCCAGTCGATGACCAATACCGACACCGCCGACATCGCCGGCAGCGTCAAGCAGGTGTCCGAGCTCTGGCGCGCCGGTTCGGAAATGGTGCGCCTGACCGTCAACAACGCCGAGTCCGCTGCGGCCATTCCGCGCATCGTCGACAAGCTGCGCATGATGGGGATCGAGGTCCCGTTGATCGGCGACTTCCATTACAACGGTCACCAACTGCTCGCCGCCGAGCCGGCCTGCGCCGAAGCGTTGGCCAAGTACCGCATCAACCCCGGCAATGTCGGTTTCGGCAAGAAGAAGGATCTGCAGTTCGCGCAGCTGATCGAATTCGCCATCAAGTACGACAAGCCGGTGCGCATCGGTGCCAACTGGGGCTCGCTGGATCAGTCGCTGGCGGCGCAGCTGATGGACGAAAACTCCAGGCGCGAGACGCCCTGGGATGCCGGCCGCGTGCTGCGCGAGGCATTGATCCGCTCGGCGGTGGATTCGGCCGAGCGCGCGGTGGAGCTGGGCCTGGCGCGCGAGCGCATCATTCTGTCGGCCAAGGTGTCCGGCGTGCAGGAGCTGATCGCGGTGTATCGCGATATGGCCGCGCGCTGCGACTTCGCGTTGCACCTGGGCCTGACTGAAGCCGGCATCGGCAGCAAGGGCATCGTGGCCTCGGCTGCGGCGCTGAGCGTGCTGCTGCAGGAAGGCATCGGCGACACCATCCGCATCTCGCTGACGCCGGAGCCGGGCCAGTCGCGCACCCAGGAAGTGATCGTCGCGCAGGAGCTGTTGCAGACCACCGGCCAACGCGCCTTCACCCCGATGGTCACTGCGTGCCCCGGTTGCGGCCGCACCACTTCGGAGTTTTTCCAGGAACTGGCTGGCGTGGTGCAGAACCATGTGCGCGCCAAGATGCCGGAGTGGAAGATCAGCAATCCCGGCGCGGAAAACATGACCCTGGCGGTGATGGGCTGCGTGGTCAACGGGCCGGGCGAATCGCGCCACGCCAATATCGGCATCTCGTTGCCGGGCACTGGCGAGGCGCCGTCGGCGCCGGTATTCATCGATGGCGAAAAAAGCGTCACCTTGCGCGGCGAAAACATCGCCTACGAGTTCATCGATCTGATCGACCAGTATGTCGAACGCACCTATGTCCGCCGCGCCGGCTGAATCGCCGGCCGGTTTCAGACATTGGCTGCGCAACAATGCGTGGCGCATGGCGTTGTTGTTCGCCGGCGTGTTGTTGCCGCTGGGGCTGTTTGTTGACCTGGCCGATGAAGTCCACGAACTGGAAAATTTCTACTTCGACGAGCCGTTGCTGTGGAGCATGCGCAGCATCGCCACGCCGGGGCTGGATGCGTTTTTCGGCCTGATCTCCAGAGTCGGCTACCAGTACGGCGTGATTCCGATCGATATTGCGATCGTGCTGGTATTGCTGGCGTTGCGGCGCTGGCGCGAAAGCACCTTCGCCGCGCTGGGGTTCGGTGGCTCGGCGTTGTTGAACATGGGCGCCAAACAGTTCTTTCAGCGCAATCGTCCGAGCTTGTGGGAATCGATCGCCCCGGAAAGCACCTTCAGCTTTCCCAGCGGGCATGCGATGGGCTCGATGACGCTCGCTGCGGTGGTCGTTGCGCTGGCCTGGAACACGCGCTGGCGCTGGCCGGTGACTATTGCCGCCAGTCTGTTCGCAGTGCTGGTGGGCGTGTCGCGGATTTACCTGGGCGTGCATTACCCCTCCGACATCCTGGGCGGCTGGTCGGCTGCACTGGTGTGGGTGGTCGGGCTGTATCTGGTGATGTTTCGCGGCGCGCGACGTCCACATTGGCGTCGCCATCGCATGTCAGGCTGATGACACGGCCGCGCCGACGTTGAACGTGGTGGGCGCAGGCGCGGGCACCTAGCGTGGTGCAGACAGGTACGGCCTTTGACTCAGCAACGACTTGCTCGCTCCCGTCGCGACAACTGCAGCCCGATCACGCTGCCGATCACTGCCAGCAGAATCATGTAGTACGCCGGTCCCATCGGGTGCTGCTTGAGTAACATCACCACCACCAACGGTGTCAGACCACCAAAGACGGCATAGCCCAGGTTGTAGGCGAACGACACGCCAGACAGGCGCACCACCGGCGGAAATGCTTCGACCATGATGCGCGGGATCGCACCCAGGACGCCGAGCGCAGCGCCCAGCAGGGCATATAGCGGAAACAACAGCTGCGGGTCGCCCGCCAGCCGATAGAACAGCCATGCGCTAATGCCCAGAAACACACTGCCGACAAGCAGCACGCGTCCGTTGCCCCAGCGGTCGGACAATGCACCAGCCACGATCGAGCCGATGGCCTGCAGTAGAACCGCGAGCAGATTGGCCTGCAATGCAACCGCTGCCGGGTAGCGATACACGCTCTGCAGCAGCGTGGGCGTCATCAGCGATACCACCAGCACCCCGGCCGCGACCATCCAGGTCAGCCACAACGACAGCGCCACACTGCGTGGATGATCGCGCAGCACCACCTTGAGTGGCGTTTCGCGCGCGATCGCACGCATGGCCATCAGTTCAGCGAACACCGGGGTTTCGTGCAGCCAGCGCCGCAGATAGACCGAAAGCAGCCCGAAGACCCCGCCTGCCAGGAACGGCAGGCGCCAGGCGTAGTCGGCGATCTCCTGCGGGGTGAAGGCGCGGTTGATCGCCCCGGCGCTCAGCGAACCGAGCAGGACGCCGGCAGCCAGGCCGGCGGTCAATGTTCCGCAGGCGAGTCCTCTGCGCTGCGCCGGGACGTGTTCTGCGACGAACGAACACCCATGCACTGGGGACTTCGCCGCCGATGGCCGCGCCTTGCAGCAACCGCATCGTCAGCAGCAGTAGCGGGGCGGCCAGGCCGATCTGCGCATAGGTTGGCAGCACGCCGATGGCCAGCGTGGGCAATGCCATCAGCCCGATGCTCAGCGCGAACATGCGCTTGCGACCAAGCAGATCGCCGAAGTGCGCCATCACGATCCCGCCCAGCGGGCGGATCAGGTAGCCGGCCGCAAAGATGCCGAAGGTCTGCAACTGGCGCATCCAGTCCGGGATGCCTGGCGGAAAGAACAGCTCTCCCAGCACTGTCGCGAAGAAAATGAAGATGATGAAGTCGTAGAGTTCCAGCGCGCCGCCCAGCGCAGACAGGGCCAGCGTCTTGTAATCGCCGCGTGTGAGCTGGGTTGCTGGTGCAGTGCCTGGTGATGGGTCGGTCTTCAAGGCGTGACCTCCTGTGGCAGGTGATGGCGCGCATGCGCGTGCGGGAACGGTGACGTTTGACGCAGCTGTGCTGCCGTGCCAGCAAGGCACAGCTTGCACGTTTGCACGCAAGCACGACGCAGATGCACTTCGGTAAAGGCGCGGTGGCTGCGCCTTCGATGCCGATCAATCGTGCACGCTTGCCTGCGCCGCCGCCTCAGCGTGCAGTGCGGTGGTGTTGAATAGCGGCAGCGGCGCATCGGCGGCACTCACCAGCAGCGAAATCTCGGTGCAGCCCAGGATGATCGCCTGCGCAGCTTGCTGGCCGACGCATGCCCCCGATCAGGCCAATGGTTTTGCTTGGAACCGGCATGCCGACCTCATCGCGGAGCATTCAATGAAAGTGCGCCTGCCGACGTGGTCCCGTCAATGTCCGGGTCGCGCCGACAGCGCAGTGTACGTTGGCATCGTTGCCACGCCACCGCGCGGGCCTGCAAGGCGCCGCACAGACGGTTGATCACTCGCCTGGTTTTACGCCCTCTATCGGCGCGTGCGTGGCAGCGCGCCGTGCCAGCACGCTTTCGCGATGGGCGATATAGACGTTGGCACCGATGATGATGGCCGCACCGATCAAGGTGTGGCGTTCGATCGCCTCGCCGAACAACCACCAGCCCAGCAATGCCACCAGCGGCAGCTGCATGAAGCTGATCGGCTGCAGCGCCGAGACTTCGCCCAGCTTGAGCGCGCGCGTCCAGAACAACTGCCCGGCGGTGCCGAAGATGCCGGTCGCCACCAGCCACAGCCAATTGATGCCCTGCGGCCAGGTCCATTGAAACATTGCCGGAATCAATGACATCGGCACCCAGAACACATAGGTGTAGAACACCACAGTGTCGGAGTCGTCGTTGCGCGAGAGCTGTTTGATCTGGATCGCGACAATGGCGCTGATGACCGCAGCCAACAGCGCAACCAACAGGCCGGGCGTAAAGGTGGACGAACCCGGTCGCAGGATCACCAACACGCCGATGAATCCTGCCGCCACTGCCAGCCAGCGGCGCATGCGCACCTGTTCGTGCAGCCATACCACCGCCAAGACGGTGACGAACAACGGCGTGGAATACGACAACGAAATCGCCTGCGACAGCGGCAGATGGCCGATCGCCCAGAACCCGCACAGCATCGAGGCCAGACCGATCGAGGTGCGCGCCAGATACTGCGGCAATTGCCGCGTACGCGGCAGCGGTTTGCCCGGCCGCACGATCAGCGGCAACAACGCCAATAACCCGAACGCGTTACGAAAAAACGCAATCTCGGTGGTGGAGATATTGCTTGATGCCAGCCGGATGGCGATGGCCATCAGGCCGAAGGCGAAGGTACTGGTGAGCATCCACAGCGCAGCACGGCGCGAGGCCTGTTGCGCTGTCACCAATGCGCTCCGATGACGCGCGGTTCCGGTTCCAGGATCACCGAGTAACGCTCGCGTACCGACTCGGCGATGCGCCGTGCAAATTCCAGCAATTGCGCGCCGCTGGCAGTGCCATAGTTGACCAGCACCAAGGCGTGATCCGGCGACACACCGGCATCGCCCTCGCGCCGGCCTTTCCAGCCGCACTGCTCGATCAACCAGGCCGCCGACAATTTGCCCTGGCCGGGCTGTTCGCCGGGATACACCGGCATATCGGCAAACGTGGCCTGCAGCGCGGCGATTTGTTCGCTGGGCAATAACGGATTCTTGAAGAAGCTGCCTGCATTGCCCAGCACATCCGGGTCCGGCAATTTGCGCTGGCGGATGTTGATCACTGCCTGTGCCACATCGGCCGCACCGGCTAGCTCGGCGCCCATGCTGGCGAGTTCCTCGCGGATGCCGGCATAGTCCAGCCGCAACTCATGCAGCAGTGGCAGATTGAATTCCACTGCGACGATCAGATAGCGCTCCGGCAGTTGCTTGAACACGCTGTCGCGATAGCCAAATGCGCACTCGGCTGCAGCCAGCCGCACAAACTGCTGCGTGTGCCGATCGAAGGCTTCCACTACATGGATGAAGTCGCCCACTTGCGCGCCGTAGGCGCCGATGTTCTGAATCGGACAAGCGCCCACCGTGCCGGGAATCAATGCCAGATTTTCCAGCCCCGACAGACCTTGCTGCAGCGAATACAGCACCAGCGCATGCCAGTTCACGCCGGCACCGGCGCGCACGATGGCGTGGTCGGCGTGGTGCGCGATGATGCTCAGATCGCGGTTTTCGAAACACAGCACGCAGCCCGGCGGATCGCCAGCCAGCAGCACGTTGCTGCCGCTGCCCAGGACCATTAGCGGTTGCCCGGCGATCTCGGGAGCGGCCAGTGCCTCGGGCAATGCGTCGGGCACATGGATGCTGAGCAACCAGCGCGCCGTGGCCTCTACATGAAAGGTGTTGAGCGCACGCAGCGGCGCGTGCTCGCGCAACTGCCAGCCCGGCTGCACGGCCTGGCTCATAACGGCGACACCGCACCGCCGCTCGGCGCTTCGCGGCGACGACGAATTGCATCCACGCATTCGCCGATCAACTGCGGCCCGCGATACACCAGGCCGCTATAGCACTGCACCAGGGTTGCGCCGGCGGCCATCTTCGCCAGCGCATCGGCACCGGAGTTGATACCGCCCACGCCGATCAACGGAATCGATTCGGGCAGGCGCGCACGCAAGCGGCGCAGCACCAGGGTGGATTGCCCCAGCAGTGGTGCGCCGGACAGTCCGCCGGCCTCGCCAGCCAATGGATGGTTGGCGATCAAGGTGCGC
Source organism: Xanthomonas sp. NCPPB 2933 (assembly GCF_056725225.1). Taxonomy (NCBI): domain Bacteria; kingdom Pseudomonadati; phylum Pseudomonadota; class Gammaproteobacteria; order Lysobacterales; family Lysobacteraceae; genus Xanthomonas; species Xanthomonas sp. NCPPB 2933. Next base: position 3,163,207 of record NZ_CM161518.1, on the reverse strand, counting down.
GTCACCGTGGTGTTGGTGGCGATCACGCCATCCACCGCCAGGTCGGCCAGTACGCGCGCCGCAGCATCGATGTCGCGGTCGTTGAGATCCGGCGCCACCTTCACCAGCATCGGCACACGTTTGCCATGTTGAGCGGCCAGTGCTTCCTGGGTTTCGCGCAACTCGGAAATCAAACGACGCAGCGCCTGTTCTTCCTGCAACTCGCGCAAGCCGGCGGTGTTGGGCGAAGAAATATTGACGGTGATGTAGTCGGCCAGCGGATACACGCGCTCCATGCAATAGCGATAATCGCTGGTTGCCTCCTCGTTGGGGGTGTCCTTGTTCTTGCCGATGTTGATGCCGAGCAGCCCGCCGCGACGGCGCGCGCGCTGCACGTTGGCCACCAGCGCATCCACGCCCAGATTGTTGAAGCCCATACGGTTGATCACCGCCTGATACTCCGGCAGCCGGAACATGCGCGGCTTGGGATTGCCTTCCTGCGCACGCGGCGTCACCGTGCCTATTTCGACGAAGCCAAAACCCAGCGCCAGCAGCGCATCGATATGTTCGCCGTTCTTGTCCAGCCCGGCACCGAGCCCGACCGGATTGGGAAACATCAAACCGAATGCGGGCGTCGGCAGCGGCACCGGGCGCTTGGCCAGCAGCGGCGTAGTGCCGGTGCGGTAGGCGGTGTCGATGGAGCGCAGGGCCAGCGCGTGGGCGCGTTCGGCATCGAGGGAAAACAGAAAGGGGCGGGCAAGCGAATACATGCGGGTCAGTTCAATCTCCCGGCGAAAACGCGGGTCTGGTATTGGAAGTCGATGTGTCCGTCATGCGCATGCGCATCGAACAGCGTGCGTAGCGCGGCGAGCATCGGTGCATGGCGCGGGTCGTGCGCGAGCGGCGCATACGAAGACGACAATAGCCGGCCCCGCAAGGCGTCGAAATCCAGCTGTTGCGCATTGGGAAAGCGTGCCATCGCGCGGAAGCCTTCGTCGAACCAGGCCTGCATCGTGGCATCGTCCTGGTAACGCTCGGCCACGGCCGAATAGTCGGTGCCGTAGTCCAGCAGGATTTGCTCATAGCCGCGCAAGAAGTCGGTGGTGTCCAGCTCGCGGGTGTTCCAGTAGATCATCGCCAGCCCGTCGGGCTGCAGGATGCGCGCCCATTCGGCGCGAATGGCCTGCGTGTCGAACCAGTGGAACGCCTGCGCGGCAGACACCAGTCCAACGCTGGCATCGGCCAGCCCGGTGGCCTCGGCGGTGCCATCGATCGCCTGAAACTTGGGGAACCCCGCCAGCCACTGCTGCGCGGCTTCACGCATGGCCGGGTTGGGTTCCACTGCCGTGACTGGATAACCGGCCTCCAGAAACAGGCGGCTGGAGATGCCGGTGCCGGCGCCAATATCGGCCACTGCGGTTGCCGGGGTCACACCCAATTCTTCGTGCAACCAGCGCAGCAACTGCGGCGGATAACCGGGCCGGTAGCGCACGTAGGCCGCGACGCGGTCGTTGAAGCGCTGGGCAGAGGAGGGCGCGGCCATGCTCAACTGTTTGCGGCCGCAAGCCAGGCCATACCGCCGAAAAACAGGATGAAGATCGCGAGTCCTGCCACCCAGAGCGCTACCGCCAGCCAGCCAAGAATCAGCCCGCCGATGGCCAGCCCGTCGCCGTCCAGGCCTTGCGGGTTGCGGCGGATTTCCGCTCGCGCCAGATGGCCGGTGATGATGGCGCAGAGGCTGCCCAGGAACGGGATCAGCGTCCAGCCGAGAATGCCTGCAACCAGGCTGACAATGGCCATGGCACTGGTCTGTCGAACGACGACGTTCATCAGCAACTCCTGTAGAAGGGCCGGCAGCCGACGGCTGACGTACCGCGATTATCCCAGAGCGGCCGCCCGAAAGGCGTGCCGTTTGCGGCCAAACGTCGATCGCGTGGGCGCGTTTGGCGCGTTTGAGCGCTCGAATCGGCTGAGTGTGCGGCGTTGGGCGCCGCTACTCACGGCAACCAAGGGTGCCGGACGCTCCGCAGATTGCTGGTCCAGTGGCTTTGGTGCAGGCGGTTATCGGCTGCCGGTCGCGGGACATCGGCGACCAACGCCGTCACTGTCAGGCTGTCCTGCCAGCAAGCTGCCGAGTGCAGTGCAGCGGCATTGCCCACCCGCAGATACGGCAGCGCGCCGGGCATTCCCCGGCGCGCCATGCGGCCTTCAATCAAGATCGAACTTGATGCCCTGGGCAAGCGGCAGCGAGTCGGAGTAGTTGATCGTATTGGTCTGGCGACGCATATAGACCTTCCACGCATCCGAGCCGGATTCGCGACCGCCGCCGGTTTCCTTCTCGCCACCGAACGCACCGCCGATCTCCGCACCCGAGGTGCCGATATTGACGTTGGCGATGCCGCAGTCGCTGCCGGCTGCCGACAGGAACTTCTCGGCCGCCTTGAGGTTCTGGGTGAAGATCGACGACGACAGGCCCTGCGGCACGCCGTTCTGCAGCTCGATCGCCTCGTCCAACGTGCTGTACTTCATCACGTACAGGATCGGTGCGAAGGTCTCGTGCTGCACCACCGCGTCGCTGTTCTGCAGCCCGGTGACGATGGCCGGCAACACGAAGTTGCCGGGGCGATCGATCGCGGTGCCGCCCACTTCGACCGTACCGCCGGCGGCCTTGGCCTTGGCGATCGAGGCCAGGAACTGCTCCACCGCGCCCTGGCTGTTGAGCGGGCCCATCAGGTTTGCCGGGTCGGTGGGGTCGCCGATCTTGCCGTCGAGCTGCTTGTACGCCTTGACCAGCGTGGCCAGCACGTTGTCGTAGATCGACTCGTGCACGATCAGGCGGCGCGTGGTGGTGCAGCGCTGCCCGGCGGTGCCCACCGCACCGAACACGATGCCCGGGATGGCCAACTTCAGGTCGGCGGTTTCGTCCAGGATGATCGCGTTGTTGCCGCCCAATTCCAGTAGGCAACGGCCCAGGCGATGCGCGACCTTCTCGGCGACCACGCGGCCGATCTGGGTCGAACCGGTGAAGCTGATCAGCGGCACACGGCCGTCTTCGACCAGCTTCTCCGACAACGACGTGCCGGCATCGTTGATCAGGAAGAAGATGTCCGGGAAGCCGGCGTCCTTCAATGCCGCATTGCAGATCTTCATCGTCGCGATCGCGGTCAGCGGGGTCTTGTTGGACGGCTTCCAGATGCAGATGTCGCCGCAGATCGCCGCCAAAAACGCATTCCACGCCCACACCGCCACCGGGAAATTGAACGCACTGATGATGCCGACCAGGCCCAGCGGCTGGTACTGCTCATACATGCGGTGGCCCGGCCGCTCCGAGTGCATGGTGTAGCCATAGAGCATGCGGCTCTGGCCCACCGCGAAGTCGGCGATGTCGATCATCTCCTGCACTTCGCCATCGCCCTCGGGCTTGCTCTTGCCCATTTCCAGCGCCACCAGCGAGCCCAGCGCATCCTTGTGCGCGCGCAGCGCCTCGCCACACAGGCGAACGGCTTCGCCACGACGCGGCGCCGGCGTGGTCCGCCACACCTTGAAGGCGGCCTGCGCACGTTGCACGATCAGCTCGTAGTCGTCCGGCGTGGTCGCCTGCACATCGGCGATGACTTCATTAGTAGTCGGATTGAGCGGCTGCAGCACCCCGGCGCCGGTGGCCTGCGACCAGGTCGCCTCGCCAAGATAGGTACCGGAATTGGACGCGGCGAGGTCGAGCGCCTTGAGCAGGTCAGCGGACATGGGATCTCCAAAGGTCGGGACGGTCGCGCAGCGGACAGGGCCACCCGCGACACGGGTAGCCGCCGATTTTAGCAGGCTCCGCCGACCACCCACCGGCTTGGCAATCGCAACGATCGTGCGACAATGCCGCCCTTGGCCCCGTAGCTCAGCTGGATAGAGCGTCCCCCTCCTAAGGAAGAGGGGAAATTGAGGGGCTACCTTTATCTGGTCTAACCTGCTGTTTCATAAGGCCTACGGCTGACCATTAATTGGGCGTGATGCAGGTCTAGACAACCTAAAGCAGCTTCTAACAGCGCTTGTTCGCCACAGCATTGCCACGGCTTCCATGCTCTCCTAGGCTGCGCTATAAGACAGTTGTAATGAGTCTAGGATGGCCCACGCATATGTCTGCAAGCGCGCTTCAAACGCTTCGAGAGTTGTATCCGCAGCGATATGCACTTCGGCCGGACGAGGTCGCACATGTGCTTCGCGGGCAGAACACGAGAGGGGTGGTGCAACGCGTTCGCGAAGGCATGCAGTCAGGTCGCTATCCGGGCGCCCGCAAGATCGACGGATTGATCCAGATGCCCCTTGAAGCGTTGGCCGAGATCTTGGATCCAGCGCCCGCACCTCAGCCGGTTGCCCCCATCATCACTCCTTCATCCTCGCGACGACGATCCGCCATTGGGCCGCGTCTGGGTTTCGTGCGGGCGGCAGGTTTCTGGGAACAAGTGATGGGGGCCATCGGTGAGCAGGAATTGGCCAATGAGCTAGCTGAGGTCGCAGCGCAGGTGATACGAGAGCTTCGCTATCAGGAGGCTGAGGCCAGATCACGCGCTCAACGCTATGAACTTATGCGCTAGCAAGGTCATCATCTTTCGTACGCACATTTACGCCTGCGCGAACTTGAATCGTCTGTCTGACGCTTGCTTGCATGCAAGACGATCTGCAAGTTGAAGCAGTAATTTGCGAATAACAGGAAGGGTTGTCTCGCCAATTTCCAATAGTCATTGAACATCTTTGAATTTTCTAAGGTTGAGGTGGACATGTGGGCTGACAACGAGACAGAGAGAGATTTTCTTAACTTCTCTGGAATCGCAGATACGGTTGCAGAGATCATCGCGCAGGCCAACGGGCGCCCAGTATCGATTGGGGTATCGGGATCATGGGGTGTGGGCAAGTCTTCTATGATTAAGCTTACCCATGCCTCGCTCTCCGCCCGGCCGAGACAGGAAGGCGATAGAGAATTCGTCGTCGTTGAATTCAATGCGTGGCTGTACCAAGGCTATGATGACGCGCGTGCTGCACTCATGGATGTCATCGCGGATAAACTTGCGGAAGAAGCCAAGAAGCGTGAGACGGCGGGGGATAAGGTCACGGAATTCGTCAAGAGGATCCGGTGGCTTCGCCTTGGCAAGCTCGTGGCGACCGATGTGGCGGCATTGACATTGGGGTTGCCGCCAATTGGCGTTCTTGGCGGGGTGTTCAATACTGCCGGGGATATGGCCGATGGAGTCAACGAGGATGAGTTGAAGGCTGCCGATAAAGCAGTCAAGAAGGCAGGAAAGGAAGTCGCTGGTCTATTGGACCCTCGACTCGAAATCTCGCCACCAAAGGAAATTCAAGCGCTACGCAACAGCTTTGAACAGGCGCTAGAAGAGCTAGGAATTACGCTGGTTGTTCTGATAGACGATCTCGATCGGTGCTTACCGCCGACGACGATCTCTACCTTAGAAGCAATCCGATTGTTTCTATTTCTTCGCCACACCGCATTCGTGATCGCAGCGGATGATGGCATGATCAAGCATGCCGTCAGGCGCCACTTTGACGGCATCACCGATGACCTAGTCATCAACTATTTCGATAAACTGATTCAGGTTCCCATCCGCGTTCCACCTTTGGGCACCCAGGAAGTTCGCGCTTACATGATGCTATTGTTCGTAGACAACAGTAGCTTGGATCAAGAAGATAAGAATAAGATCCGTTTGGGTGTATGCGAGCAATTGCGGAAGACATGGCAGGGCAATCGGGTGGATCGAGGTTTCGTTGCAGGTCTGCATCCGGATTTGCCAGGCGAACTTGTCGGTAAGCTAGACACGGCTGACCGGCTCGCGCCCTTGATGGTTGGCGCATCGGGAATTTTGGGCAACCCACGTCTGATCAAGCGCTTTCTAAACGCACTCTCCATCCGGATGGCCATTTCCAACGCGCAAGGCGTTGGTGTTGACGAAGCAGTATTGGCCAAGCTGATGTTGTTTGAGCGGCTGGGGGACAGTAAGGCTTTCGCAGATTTGGTGTCCAAGGTGAGCACCAGCGACAACGGAAAGCCAGCGTTCCTCGCGGAGTGGGAAAAATCCGCAATTGCAGGTGCCGAGTTTGCTCTTCAAGATCCCTGGAAGGCGCCGTTCATCGAAGAGTGGTTGCGACTGCCTCCTGCACTATCAGATATTGATTTGCGTGGGGCTCTCTACGTAAGTCGTGAGCATGCGCCGCTAATCTCACCCGAGGACCGCTTGTCGTCGGATGCCGCCGAAGTTCTCACCGCTTTGCTTACTCAGCCGGAGATGGCAGGCAGCTTGAAGGCGCGCCTATCTGGCTTAGCTCGGGCAGAGACGACCGTGCTAATGGATCGCGTGTTAGAGAAGGCGCGCCAGGAGCAGGAATGGGGCGTTCCTGCCATTCTTGAATCTGCCGTGGCGCTGGCTGAGTCCGACCCTGCGCTGGGAGCGCGCCTAGCTGCGTTTCTGCGAGATCGACCTGTAGCTCAGATCCGTCCGAACATCATTCCGAGAATCGCAGATTACTCTTGGGCGAAAGACGTATTCGGCGCTTGGGACGCTGGGGACACGAGTAAGCCTGTAAAGGCAGCCATCAAAACAAGGACAGTCAAGTAGATGGGCACTTCTCAAAGTAGCGGCGGACCACCCGCCAGCGGGCCAATGATTCCACCCTGGGCCGATGCGCCTCCCGCTGGCGGTGGCGACACACCTGCACCTCCACCAGGCACCCCACCTGAACCGGACGCTCCGTCGCCGCAAGCGCAGCCCCAGCGATGGACGGGTGTGCGCCGGAACCTGGGGGATTTTGCTAGAAACGGCGATGGCCGCTCTTTAAGACGAGCCGTCAAACACTATGTGCGCTCTGGCTATGGAGGAGCTGCAACAGCGTCCCGCCGTATGAGTAGCACTGGCAGCACTGCAAATGCGCTCGGCAATGCGCTGGCAGGTCTAGGCGCTGGTGGTTTCGCGCAGACAGGCACGCTTCTTGAACGATCTCTCCTGACGGGTAGATCCGCCGAAGAGGTGATGGATCGTGTAGTAGATGCGGTTCGACCCGTCGATGGAACACAAGATGCCGAAGCTTCACGCGCGGCCATCCGAGACGCTCTTACCGACTTGCTGACGCAATATCAGGATGCAGATCTGATGGAACTGTCGATGGACCAACGAGAGTTCGCGATTGAACGATTCGTTGCATACGACGTTTTTCAACGCTTTGAGCTAGATGTCGGCCAGCATATTCAAGACAACGCTCCCACGGCTAGTGAGGGGCTTGCCCGTTTGAAGGAGGTCAAAGACTACGTGAGGCAAACAGTGTCCGCGTCGTTTCGTAAGCTACGCGAGTCTGGGAGAGGGCTGACGGATGCGAACGTGTCGCAAGCGGTAAGAGAAGCGCTCAGGGACACTTTTGAAGTTTTCGAGGGATACATGGAATGAAAATCTTCTCTGCCCCTCGGGGCGTTGCAGTGCCAGCTGTCTCCGATCTTCAACTAATTCTCTACGGTCAGCCAGATCGGCACGCTGATGGGGCTCGCTCTGTTGGGAGTGCAGGCGCGGCCATCGAGACACGAATACAGCGTTTGCGATATGCGCCTGCTCCAAGAGCATGGGACTTTCTTTCGCTTGCCCTCTCTGTCGTCGTGGCGGATCTTAGTGTTCATAGGGCGGGAAGTCCTGATGGCTGGACTCGCCAAATCGATTTGATAACAGCAGTTGGGGAGCCAGATTTCTGGAACTCCGAGGCGCACACAATCGAAGCGGCGCTTCGGTTCTTGTCGACAGACCTCTGGACGTTGGAGTTTGTTGGCGAAGGGCGGCGTCCTGATCCTCCGGACGAACTGTTCCGACCGACTGAAGACAGCGTGTGTCTGCTCTCGGGGGGGATGGATAGTCTAATCGGTGCTATTGACCTAGCTGAATCGGGGCGTCGATCAATCGCGGTCAGCAATACAGTGCCTGGCGATGGCCACAATCAGCACAGTTTTGCTGAGGCCGTAGGTTTCAAACATCTCCCTCTGAATCACAATGCGAGCCCGCCTTCTGATGGGAGTCGAGAACCATCACAGCGTGCTCGGTCGATCATCTTTCTGGCATTCGGAGTTCTAGCTGCGACCTCTTTGCAGGCTTACCAGGATGGGGCGCAAGTTCCGTTGTTCATCTGTGAGAATGGTTTCATTGCACTCAATCCGCCACTGACAGGGACGCGGCTTGGCAGTCTGAGCACCAGGACAGCTCATCCAGAGTTCCTTCATGGCGTTCAGTCAGTGCTAGATGCCGCAGGTTTGCGCGTCAATTTGATTAACCCATATCAGCACAAAACGAAGGGTGAGATGTCGCGCGAGTGCGCAGATCAGGATTTATTACGTAATTTGGCAGCGTCTTCCGTAAGCTGCGGACGCTATCGTCGATATGGATACAATCAATGCGGGCGTTGTATTCCATGTCAAATTCGTCGTTCAGCCTACCTGGCCTGGGGGCAGCCAGATCCTACCGATTACGTCTTCAAGGACATTGGCCGTCGAGAAGCGGATTACGCGCATTTCGATGATGTGAGATCGGTTGCAATGGCCATCTCGCGAGTCAATAGCGAAGGTTTGGAAGCATGGCTGCGTTCCGCATTGTCTTACCCGCATGCGGGGCCACGAGCACCTCTTCGAGATGTGATACAGAGAGGGCTTGGTGAATTGATGGCGCTGCATCAATCGGTAGGGTTGCATTGATCGATTTTCACTGCCACCTAGACTTGTATGCCGACCCTCGTCAGGTTGTATCGCAATGCGTCGAGAGAGGTTTGTATGTTTTGTCAGTAACCACAACGCCGTCAGCTTGGGAAGGAACTTCTGCCCTGGCTGGCGCTGCCCCTCGTATACGTACCAGCCTAGGCTTGCACCCGCAGATTGCGCACGAAAGGAAGTTTGAGCTGCCGTTATTTGAGAAGCTCATAGGTCGAGTGAGATATGTCGGAGAGATCGGATTGGACGGCAGTCCGGAGTTGAAACAGCACTGGCATACGCAACTGGCTGTGTTCGAACAAATTTTGGATTTGTGCGAGGGGGTTGATGGTAGGGTCATGTCTCTGCATAGCAGGAGGGCCACAAAGGCGGTCTTGGATATGCTTGAAAAGCATCCAAAATCAGGTGTTCCGATCCTGCATTGGTTTTCAGGCACTCAACGCGAGCTGGATCGCGCAGTCGAGATGGGGTGCTGGTTTAGCGTTGGGCCTGCAATGCTGCGCGGCGAGAAAGGTAGAAAACTTGCTGCGGCTATACCGCAGGACCGTATTCTTACTGAGTCGGACGGACCTTTTGCTAAGATGGATTCTCGGTCGATTTGGCCCTGGGAGGCCGCGCAGGCTGTGGTTAGCCTTGCTGAGATTTGGCAGGTCAATGAGCAAGCCGCTGCAACACGCCTGAAAGCAAACTTGAAGCAGATTGGCGAATCATAAGGAGCCAAATCTAACTTTTAGCTGGGTTTACGAGGATCTCTACGCATTTATTCGCAAGCGCTAAAATCTGATCAGTGCCAACAAGATTCTTGGGGATCAGTCCTAGTCATGACGATCCATAAATGCAAACGCATGGAGTTCCGAAGCATCGTTTTGTCTTGCACATAGTAGGAGAATTTGTGGGGCGATCAAGCCGAGGAATAATACGGCGAGCATGACGGCCGGTAACTTGAAGAAGCTTGCGATAGACCTATCTAACAAAGCGCTGGGTGAACCCATCCTTCCGTTAGCAGAGGAGTTTGGAGCTGTCGTGGGAGCTGCGAAACGGGCTGCTTCACGCCAGGCCCGGCACGGCTCCTGATCGGGCTCAGCGGCTATTTCGTCATGGCCACGTGTGGTCGATCGACAATACCAATGAATTTTCGGATCGGTGCATTAGGGCGGGGCAATCGCTGAACGCGCTTCTCCATGAACAGCTGGCGCAGCCGGGCGGGAGTGATTAAAGCACCATTGACAGGCCCCACTTTCGCCCTAGGTTTCTGGGTGGAGGTGGTGAATGTACGGATCGAACGATGTTGGGAGTAGAGTGCCATCCTCCATGGCGGCGGCTCGACATTCGATTCGGCGAAATACTAAGCCTCATTCGCTGGACGCCTACTTCGAAGAACAAGGTGCTCGACTGGATCGGCGCATGGTGTGCGGGAAGGAGTGTTTGTCACTGACTGTGATCAATGGCTCGCGACTTTACCGGGTAGGAAACGGGCACTGTATTTTTGGATCAGAACGAGAGCTTTGGCGGGCATGGTGCCGCCAGCAGCGCCAATTCGCCTGGCAGAAAATCTGTGCTAGGGCGTTGATCGATCAGGCGTTTGGGCAAGGCGGGCAAGCACGCTTTTCTCTTCAACGCTGGGTGGAGAGCGAAGCGATCTTGCCAGAAGTCGCCACGCCGTCTCCCTGGCCTTGGTCTGTCCTCTCACGCTCTGACTGGCGTTCGGCGTTCAAAGTGGGCGATGACCTATGGACTGATGTTCCAAGGGCCGGCATTGAGATCTCGATCTTGGAACTTCACGACGTATGCGTAGAAGATCAATTCAACATCGATAGGCCACAACAATATTTGCGCGCGTTTGCCAAGCTCTTTCGTGAGGCTGAGCGAGAATGGCTTGAAAGCGAGACCCTGTTCGCACAAAGTAAAAGCCAGCCAAGAAGGTTGTAGCGCCGCATTGACGATGCGCTTTGCCATTGGGCAAAGTGCGAAGATGAACTTTGATCCCAGAGCTATCGCTGTCGTTGATCGTTTTGATGAAGACCAAGAGCCGGTTGTGCTTGAAATGCTTGACCCGGTTTGGTTTGGCTACATCGAACGCTTTATTAAAAAAAGCGCTCTTGGGACGAAGGAAGATGCGCTAGTCGTGCGCAAGCTTCAAGAGCTGGCTTTGCAGAAGCGCTGGCTGGTCTGTGGGTGCCGAGGGATGCATTCCACAAACTCCCCTGTCTTCTTCCCCAAGCAAGTGCCCAACGGCGCCATTCGAAAAGCGACGATGGTGCACCTCTACGATCGCCCGTCACATCATCCGGACTGCAAATTATCGCGAGAGCGGCCCTTGTCATTGGGCGGTATTTCAGGCCTTCCGCGTATCAAGAAGGTTAGGGGGCTTGCGGTCTTAAAGGCCATGGGACTAGGAGGTTTCGCTGTCGCGAGTTATAAGCATCAGCCAGCGGAGCGAATGAGTCACGCCCAGAAGATGCCAACACTGGCGCGGGTTCTGTTCACTGTGTTGGAAGGAGCATCACTCAATCGAATTGGCATTGAGACGAAGCCCATCAGCGACCAGATGAAAGCGTTGTCCTCTTACCTCGATAATCAGTTCCTCGACTCGGATAAAGCGGTTCCAGCAAAGCCTTGGTTCAGGCTATCGTTTAGCCATCTCGATGAGTTGAAAGCTAAGATCGTTGCAGGGCAAGCAGCTTTTGGGAAGGTGCAACCACAAGGCTTTGTGATAGATGTCGTCGATGATCACAACCCCACCGGCGGTGAGCATGTCCTGACGAGGTTAAATCAGAAGTATTCCTTTAAGGGGCGGTTGCTCGTTCCGGGAGAGGGGACGGCGGGCCCATGGCTTGCCATCGCGCTAGTGGCATTGCTGCCAGGACAGCCTTCGCCGCAGATCTATCAAGCCTACTTGCACCCCTTGGCCAAACTTAAAAGCTATGTGCTGGTTGACTCAGGACTGGAAAGAAAGACGCTTGATCTGCTTAAACGAATGCTTTGGAAGTTCAATAATATTAATAAGCCCTTCGAGATCATCAAGCCGTTGATCGACTTAAAGCAAGATGGCCAGGGAGTTCGCCCTGATTTCATCTTGGAGGCCAAGGGCAAGCGCTTGATCGTTGAAACGATGGGCTTCAAGGATGAGGAATATCTGAATCAGAAGGAGCGTATGCACGAGCTGATGCGGAAACTGCCTCGCGTCGTTGGCCTGTTTGCTCATGACGGAAGTAACGACCGCGACGTCAAAGCTTTCGTCAACCAACTTGCCTAGAAACGGCAGGCTAGTGGCCAGCGTGTTCAGCCGGTCAATTTTTGAACAAGTGGTTGATCGATTGCGCAAGTCGCCTTGGAAATTGGTGCTCTCGATTCTGCTTTTTCTCCCTTACTTGCTTGTGATCTTTTGTCAATGGCAGGCACGATTGATCCGCCAAGTGGATCAATCTCAGGGCTGAGCAAAGCGCGGCATCAGTTTGCACATCTTCTCAACGATCTCGCGTTCATTGCCGAAGATGAAGTTTTGGGCGGTCTTGGCTTGGGCGGCATTGAGTCGATGGACTTCATCTGCACTCAGTGCATGGAGGCCCATGGAAAACACAGCCTGATCGCAAACGGCTAAACCCAAGGTTGGACAGATGGGGAAGTAGAAGTTGCCAAAATCTGGTGGTTTGCCAGGTTCGGGATTGTCGAACAAATTGACGATAGGCTGATCGGCAATGATCAGTGGATGCGCTGGGTCGGTTGTCAGGAGCGAGAGGGTGTGCTGACGACGATCGGCGTAGAGGCTCCAACCCACATTCGAGCCCAAGATGTAAGACAGAAGCCACCAGGCGTCATCAAAGTCATTGGCATACTCAGGGTTTGGGCCACTTTGTGCCGCCGCAAAAAACAGCGTCCTAAACCGCTTGGTCCGAGTCAGCTGTTGCCCAAAGAAGAACATTAAAGCGACCAAGTGCTGTGGTTGTTCGAGCACAGAGAGGTCTTGCTGGGCCAAGGCATCAAGCGTAGGGCGCGCACCAAGTTCATGGCCTGTGTGGAGCGTTTCGATGAAGTTGCTTTGCAACGCCTCAAACGCTTCGTCAATCTCAGCACTGCCAAGACCGCGCTCGGTGATCAGTTTGTGTTGCCGCTGGATGGTCAACCAACGGTTGAGGGTTCGGAGGTGGATGCCTTGCAAAGTACGATCGGCTAGCGCAATGGTGCGGCGAATCAGCCCGATTTGGATTGGAGTAAGCATTGAGGCGCGATAGAAATCGCGCTCCCGCGCAACGCCTGCCACGCTATCACAAACCACTTTGCCGCGAGGCGTTGTCTGCCACACGCGTTTGCCATCGATCGACCAGCGACGCAGATGGTGTGCCCATACATAGTGATGTTGACGGACGGCTCTAAGCATCAGCGCCTAACTTGGAAAGCATTTGGTGGATCAGATTTCTGTGGGCTTAGGGTCGGGACAAAGCGTGGTTGCTCACACAGGACGGGCTGGCGTTAGCGCCCGCACGCACCGGAAAAGCTCAGCTTGGTAAAGCGCGTCTTGCATCGCGTCATGGTTGCCTGCGAGATGGGGTTGGAGCGACTTGGCCATTTGACTTGATCGCGTGTCGTGCCACGCACATTGGACCGCGCCCATGTAGAGCGACTTGATATCCAGTGCGGAAAATCCGAATGGGTTGTCTCCCAGATAGCGATGGAAGTAGTAGTTGATAAACGACCAGTCGAAGGCGGCGTTGAACCCGACGAACACTGGTTCTCCCTTCGATTCGCAGACGCCAAGCACCCAGGTCCGAAATTCCCGCATGGCCACTTCCGGCGCCAAGCCTTCACGAGCGAGCCGCTCCAACGATAGCCCCGTCACTTCTAATGCCGCAGGATCGGCCTGCGTCGTCGTGGGTTTGAGCTCACAAGCGTAGGTTTGAACTGGGTTCTCAATCACACACGCGCCTATGGAAAGGAGCGAGTAGATGCCGGGGATCGGGCCTGCGGTTTCCACATCCACGGAGATGAAGACTTCTTGTTTGTCGTTCATGGGATCAAAGGCTCCATCTGGACCAAGGCAGGGCGAAGCTTGATTGCGTCCCAGTGCTCTCGAAACGCACGCCGGCGATCTTCGGTGCTACCGGTGCTTGACCAGTGGTGGGCTGCAAAAGATGTGATGTCAAACGGATGCTCCGTTCCTTCTCTCGCTAAGAGCACTGTGTGCAAACCTCGCCCCAGTGCATAGCCAAGCTCAATGAAGCAGTTGGGCCTGGCGCCCGTGACATCGGCCAGGACGACGGCGCTTCGGTGGAGCTTCTCAAAAATTTCTTGATCAATGCGCGAATGGTCGTAGCGCTGCTTCCCGTTGACAACCGTCAACTTGTAGCCAAGCTCGTTCTCCATTACCGGTTGCACAACGGTGTCAAAAAAGTCTTGGACGGCGCTGTAATCAGGGTGACCGGTTGCGAGCAATCGAACAACAAACGCACGCGGGGCAACCAGATCCTGCAACAGATCGATGGTGTCTTCCACAGCCTCTGTAACTGCTTTAGTCGGAGTGATCTCAATGCGATTGAGGTAGCTGTGCGAGTCAACCGATCCTTGAGTTTGAAAGAGCCTTTGGCTGTTCCTTCCGCTCAGGCCAAAGTCATAGATCTTTTGGGATCCGAAATTCCGAGGGCTGAGCTTGAAATTAAGCGGAATGACGGGCTTACCCGCATCGTGGTAGAGATTGGCCAAAAACTCCACGCCTTCGCCCCCGCCAAGCGTGATCAAAATATCTCCGTGGCGGGCTTGGGCTTCCATGCGCTTGGAGTTCATATCCCAGTGTGCAGCGCTTTCGATCCGAACGAGGGCAGAGCGGCGCATGGCTTGCCAAAGGTCGGAGAACTGGGCCGGAATTTGCTCTTCGTTCTTGTGGTGCTTCACCGCAACCACAAGCGGGGAGGGGGCGTCGGCTGGTCTGCTTGAAAGGTTTTGGTTGATCGTTTCCCAGATCAGCCAATCAAAGCAAATCGGCAAGCCGTCTTCTCGGAGCTTTTCCGCATCCACCGGGACAACGAATGTTGCCCCCAGCTTCATCAGCGCTTTGACCAACGCGCGAACATACTCGCGGGCGCGGCTGACCTCATGGGAGGTTGCGATCAGCGTATCGCCATGGATGCTCCCGGCCAGGTGGATGCGCCTGCCCCAAAGTGGTGAGCGCGCCATCACTTGTCCTCCATGATCGGGGAGGGGCGAAGCGCGCTTGCCGCACTGTAAAAATCTTCAAAGCTCAACGCGCGATCGGGAAATGCCTGTGCCAAGGCGGCAGGATAAAGCCGTGTGCGAATGTCCGAGAAGGTCCAGCCAGGCTGTTGGCCCTGCGGGCCTGTGGTCATGACCAGCTGCTCGATTTGCTTTGGCGCAAGTCCCAAGCCGCTCAGGTCCATGTTAAGGAGCTCCCGTCGCTCAGCATCGTTAGGTCGAGTGAACATCTCAACAACAGCAGCCCGGCGACGAAGTGCGGCGTCGAGCACCGAAAGGCGGTTGGTGCACAAAAAAACAACCACGCGTCCGCCATGAGAGCGCAAGTCATCTACACCTTGGATGAGCGTGTTCACCGCCACTTTGTCTTCATGATGACTGTGGTCTTGATTGCGCGAGGCCGCAATGGAGTCGCCTTCATCGATGATGAGAAACGCGCGTCGGTTCTTTCCGGCCGATTGCACGACCTCGTGAAAAGCTTGGGTCAGCAGCGTGCCCATCTCACCGACCTTGCCGCCACCTCGAACGCGATTGCTCAGTCGGAACAGCTGCGCGTCCTCGGTCTTTGATTCTTTTGCCAAGCGATTGGCCACGCACTCTGCTGTTGCGGTTTTCCCCGTGCCGACATCGCCATGAAAAATGACTAACGGATACTGCTCAGCAACAAGCTCGCACAGCGGTAACTTGGCCTTATGGTGCGTCTTGCTCCATACATCGAGCTGTCCCAAGTTCAGCAACAAGCGAAGCTGCCTGTGGATCTTGGAAAAGCGTGCTTCGAAGCCAAGAAGCGTCTTCTCACGAGCAGAGAGTTTCGGGTCCGTCAGAACGATCTTGGCGTCAAATACTCCGGTCTGACTCATCGGGTGTAATCCTTGCGCTGCATGCCAAAGCTATTGCTGGCGTAATCACGGTTGGTGTGGGAGCTCAGCTGACTGTGAGTGGTGTCCGCATCTGTGGGACTCCAACTGATGTTGAGCTTGTCGCGCATGGCTTGGCGGGCGGATTGATCGTAGGTGCTCGTGTAAAAAAGCACGATTTGAAGATGGGCATTGGGGACCTTGGGCCAGAGCACGCCACCTGGGCGACTCATGGTCAAATCGCCCGATTGCACATTGACGTCAAATCGCGTGGCGCGTTGTTCGATACCATCGCTCAAAAGCGTCAAATCCACTGCTTTCAAATAGCCTTTCTTGGCCAGGATCTCGATATCGTGCGCCCAGTCTTGGGCATGCTTTTCCGTTACCGCTCCGGTGCTGCTTGCAATCATGATCAAGTCAGCTGTCACGCGGCGCATGACCAGTTCAACATCGGCAACGGAGTAGCTTTGAGTAGATGTGGCAGTGGCGGTGCTCATGCGTCCTCCGAGACTTTAAAGCGCGGTCCAAACAGCTCTTTCCAAAGTTCCCAGTCGTCTTCTGCCGAAGCGAAGTTTGCAGTCGCCCAGGCTTCTGCGGCAGTGGTGACAATCTCTCGTCGTTCTTCTTCGCTTAGGCGGCTGGTGACATTGTTGGTGCTGCACACCGGATCCAAAATCACCACGGGCGAGGTGAAGGTCGTACTGACGGCTCCGTTTTCCGGAAAGCTGATGTGTTCTTGAAGCTCAGATTGGGCGATGTAAAGCAAAAAGTCGCGAAAGCGCTTCTCGATGCTCCCTGCTGTCCCATTGATCTCCAACACATGCGCCATGATCAGTTCGACAGCAAACGATTTGAGGTGGTCAAGGCCCGCATGGCGGCGCCATCGCTTGGCCATGCGCACCAAGGTTCGGAAGTCAGCGTCTTGGTCTTTGCGGTCTTTGACGAACTTGATCTGGCATGGCGCACAGGTTTGAACCTTGGTCCCATCTTGAAGGTCAAACTGCCAGCCATAGCCCGGGCGTGAGGCGTCTTCGATCACCGGAACAATGTCAACGCTTAGCCCTGACCCTGTGAAGGTCACGGTCGCGGCCTTGCGCTGAATTTCGAAATCCTCAATGGCCTTGTTGGGGTAAAGCGCAATGAGGGCCTTGTAGATTTCTTCGCTCAAACTCGCCAGCGTCTCGTGATCGGCGTTGCGATCGGCAATGTAAAACACCACGTCCACGTCGACAGGGTCTTCGGAGGTTTTGCGCAAAATGGTGAACTTGGCGAACGACCCAGCCTTGACCACTTTGGTGATCTTGACCACTTGCTGCTCATGCAGCCGCTTGGTCAAGGCATTGATCGGGCGATCAACCTGTTGGTGGTATTCGCTTCGCTTGTCAGCGGGCAAGCGAAGGACATGGCTGTCGTAATGGCGAAGCTCCGTATTGCTCAGTGGCATGGAAGCGCTCCTTGTTCCGTGCGCAGCGCCACAGGCAAATCTGCGCGTTGAGTTGAGTTGGTCCATGCCGTGAGGCGGCACAGTGCCATTGCGCCAAGCGTTGTGGGCGCGTATGGTCACTATACGAATAAAAAATAGACCCGTCTAGATAGTAGACGCATGAGGCGGTATGGACAAAAGTAGTCACACAGAACCTTCACCGAGCCCCGAAGGCGCGACCAGGCCCCGCGCTAAGTGGGGTCAGGAAAGACGGCTTGAATTCATTGATTACCGTCTGCGGTGGGGTGGGGAGCTCAATCGGAGCGACCTGACCGGCTTTTTCGGGATCTCGGTGCCTCAGGCATCCTTGGACTTGGCCGAATACAGCAAGCGTGCGCCCGACAATTTGGAATACGACCCAAGCGCCCGGATCTATCGCGCGGCATCAGACTTTGTTGCGATCTTCCCCACCAGTGACCATGCGCGCTATCTCGAAGATCTTTTGCGCGTGGCGGTGGATTCTGAGGTGCCCTATGGAAGCTTCCTCGGCTGGCACCCACCGGTTTCGGCCCTGCCTCGGCCCTGGCGACGCTTGGAGGCGAGCATCGTGATCTCGGTGGTCCAAGCAATCCGGCACAGCCAGCAGCTCGATGTGCGTTATCAGTCCTTTTCCGATGAGAGCCCCTCGGTCCGTTCGGTCACACCCCATGCATTGGTGAGTGACGGCTTCCGCTGGCATATGCGCGCCTACTGCCACAAAAGACAGGACTTCCGAGATTTTTTGCTATCGCGTGTATTGGATATTGCTGGGAGCAAAGCCGACCGAGATCGAGCCGGCGAAGACGACGCTTGGCACCGCCAGGTGCGATTGGTCTTGGTGCCCCATCCTGAACTCGCGCCCGCACACCAAGCTTTGATTGAGCTTGACTACGGCATGCGTGAAGGGCAATGCGAACTCAAATGCCGGCAGTCACTGCTGTTTTATGTGCTCCAACAGCTAGGTTTGGGCGACCCGGAGGCTGTGCGCTCGCCTGGGCAGCAGCACCTTGCGCTCAAGAATCGAGCAGAACTTGCGCCTTTTTTGCCCCGAAGTGCGCTTCGCTAGGTGCTTTGCCGCGCTGCTTGGTCGTTTGGCGGGAGCGGGACGCTCTGCCTAGGGTGAACAAGCGACAGGCATAAAAAACCCCGGGGAGGACGCACCTTACCCGGGGCCTGTTTCTAAGGCCGCTGTTCACCACCAATGGATCGGAACAGACATCTAGCCGTATGGATCTAAGATAAAGCACATGATGGTGCATGTCAAGCCCGCGCCACAGGGCCAGATAGCGCCAGGCCATGGCGAGTAGATGTCATCATATCGCCGGACAGCGCCTGCATGTCGGCGCGGAAAGGACTCTGGTGCGATGGCTGAGCTTGGTAAGCCTTACCCATACAACAATGCTGTGATCAGTGAGCTGGCACGGTGTTTGTCGGATTCCCGCTTTGAGCCGTATTTGAAGCGGGCTGAGCGGGACCGCGAATTTGCCATGCACAGCTATCTTTACAACTCGCGCTTGGCTAAGGCGATGCTTTTCCCTTTGCATGCGTGCGAGATCGTTCTGCGCAATGCGGTCAATGATGTCTTGAAGCAAGATTTCAGCCAAGCGTGGTATCGCAATTCATCGTTGACCAATCTTCTGGCTCCAAAGACCAAGGACATGTTGGACCGCGCAATAGAGAGTGCAGGGTCGAACAATGTCGATGACATCGTTGCCGAGCTCCAACTGGGATTTTGGTATCACCTCCTGCGCTCCAATCACTTCACCCAGATCTGGAAGGACCGGTTTTCACGCGTGGCGAGGGCTGATCCGGCGGTGACATTTGATGAGTTTGGCGATCGGCTTCAGCGGGTGCACCGGTTTAGAAATCGCATCGCTCACCACGAAGGGATCTTGGCGCTACCTGGTCGCCAAGATGTTAGCACTGTGCACAAGGACATCGAGTTTTTGGTGGGCGCCATTTCGAAAGAAGCCCTGACTTGGCTGGACGCTCATTCGACATTGGCCAAAATGTTGCGCACAAAACCCACGAAGAAGGGCGTCATTGGGCCCACGGTTGGAGAGCGATGCGACAATCGCTTTACGGTGGTGGGAACGACAACGGCCTTGTCCGAGCTTTCGCTATCTCAGTTCACGCTCGTTGAGGATGCAGGCAGAGTCACAGGCGTCATTTCCGCTCACGAAATTGCAAGCTTTGTGCTGAAATTCTCACACCAGGATGGCATCTTTGAGCTGTCAGCACACTCAGTCGGTGTTCTTCTGGATCACATTGCCACGGCGAAAAAATTTGCCATCGTTTCGCCCGAAATGCCGCTAAGTGAGCTCTCCGAGCAGCTTTCCAAGAAACGCCATGCGGTGGTGGTGTCGCCGTCTGGGGCTGTCAAAGGCGTGATTGAAGCGTCTCACCGGCGCTATTAAGTGCTCTATGCATTGTAGCCGGCGCAATTTTCCATGAGATAGCAGCGCATCTTTTAAGTGAAGCGCTTCTGCCGTGCACAATCAGATTAGCGCAAGTAATTTGTAGGTGCTTGCACTCAGAAGGAACATAGGATTAACTACATGTGTTCAAGGTGGGACGCTTCCTCTATAAATCAGAGTTGGAGGCGATCTGTCGCCAATCAGATGCCGCACTGCTTGACGGAAAGCCGATCTGCCCTACCTTGATAAGAGAGGCGGGTATGAAAATAACATTCAAACAAAAAATAAAGAAGGCCATCCAGTCCAATAACGCAGCGGAAGCGGTCAAGCTATGCAGGGCACAGCCTGATGTCGATGAGGCCGCTCGCGTGGCCATCGTTGAGGCGATCAACATCGATCAGGAGGCTGTCGCCGAAAAGCTCTTGCCGCTGTTAAAGCCCTCGTGGGAAAGCGAGCCCTTGAAGACCGCTGCCAAATTGGGGAAAGCCGAGCTTGTCAAAAAGCTTATTCCGCTTTGCGATGCCACAGATGATGCTGCGCTCTGCTTGGCGGCGAGACATGGCCATGTGGAGTGCGTCAAGCTCCTGCTCAAGGATTGCAACCCGTTGCAAGGCGACTCCCAAGCCTTGTTTGAAGCCGCGCGCAACGGCCACGCTGATGTGGTCTTCCAGTTGGTCCTTTTTTCAGATGCTAAAGCCCAGGACAGTCGAGCGCTGATCGCCGCTTGTCGGGGAGGTCACTTGGAAGTGGTCAAGCATTTGTTGCCTTTCTCATCCAAGATCCAATGTGCGCAGCATGGCCTTGCTGCGGCGGCCGAAAAAAATCATGTCGAAGTCGTTGAATTCCTGATCGAAGCCGGTCTTCCTGACCCAGAAGACACATTCTCGTTAGGGCTGAATGTTGCTGTTGCGAAAGGCTATGAACAGCTGGTGCGGACGTTGCTCTGGGCAATCGTCAGAACAGGCCATGCGCCTCGTGACTTTGGCCAGCAGGCCATGATCACTGCGGCAGCCAATGGCAATGCATCAATCGTCAAGTCGGTTTTGGAGTTCGCGAACAAGGCCTGCTATCCGGAAGACGGCTTGGTTGCAGCACTTCGAAAGGGTCACGATGAAGTGGCAGATGTTCTGGTCCGCCGAGTGAACTTAGATCATGTGCGGGACCTGATCGCAGATGAAGAGGTTGAAGCCAAGCTTGATGAAGCGATTGCCAGAGTCGATGCAGCCAAACAGCATCGAGAGCTTGAATCCAACGAGCGCAAGAGAGTTGCGCAGAGCGAGGCGGTAAGTTCATCAGCGAAGAATTCATCTCGCAGCGCACGCTTGTAAGCGAGTGCTGTAGAAAGACGCCTGGATGTCATCGGCATCCTCACTCCGTTGCTTCTAAGGACTTGCTCTCCGTATCTCCCAATCGCCACGTGACGGCGCCCGAAGATGCAAGCAGACTTGGGATTTAGGTTGATCGTGGCGACTACCAATGCAGGAAATCAAGCACTTGCGCGAGATGAAATTGCCTCGACTTTCGATCGTAAGCTCGCGAAGGAGTTGTTTAGAGCTTCCCTAGAGGGTCGCGCATAGTCGCGAAATCGTAAATATTATGCGCTTTAGTGTAGTCAATAGTGGTCCGGCCGCTATGAGGCGTCACTGTCACAAATTGGCCGATCTCCTGTGGCGAGAAGGACCAACTTGCTGGAAGACGAAGCTTGCGCTTGACAGCGCCATCAGCTGAGTTGCAGTCGCCGCATATGAGAGTTTCAGCAAAGCGGCCCTTACCGTGACAATGATGTTGGGTCAATGTAATCGTAAACCCCATGCCATGCGCGTCACCGAATCTGGCACGCCATGAAGGACCTTTGATCTCAGTCCAGCGGATGAGCTGTTGGATGTGTCGGCCACACGATGGACAATGCCAGCTTTGTGCAAGCGCTTGGGTATACAAGCGCGCACAATGCATGCCTGTGAAGGCGCTGATCTCCGCATCAGTCGGGATGCATGAATACTTCCGCGTCTTCGGTGCTATGGGGGCTCCACTCACGATGGCCAAGGGATGTTCCTCAGGCGCTGTTGGATATCTTGTCCATACTCAGGCTCGATTTGTGCAGCATAAGCGGCCAAGCCCAATAGGTGGTGGCGAAGGCCGGAAACTGAGGCGAATTTTCGTTTTGCGGCGTGCTCGACGGGGCCATTGGGCTTTTCTAGAAAATGGAGGTGCTGCCTCAGGCACAGTCTGAATTCTCGCGTCAGGCGTGGCTTCTCACCATTTACCAGAAGTCCGAGCACGATCTTCTTCGCGCCAGGTGGCACAATCTTGGTCTTAGCGAAGTTGGGCGAAAGTCCTTCTTCATGAAGCAACTGATGGACATCGCGTATCAACTCCACGCAGGTTACGCGTGAAGATGTTCGCTCAGTTGAGAGGCTAATGTCGTCGGCGTAGCGGGTGTAGAAAAAGCCACGTTTCAACGCTAGATCACGCACCTTCTCGTCGAAGGACCTCATGGCCAAGTTCGATAGCATGGGGCTTGTCGGTGCACCCTGTGGCAAATAGCCTTGGTGAAGCGCGTCATAACTTTTAATAACCATATCCGACGACCACGCTTTGCCCTCATCATCGGGTGCCGCCCAAACATCACGGGTCTCAGGTCGGAAGTTCAGCCAATTTTTGCTATGACGAGCGCTCTTTCTGGTGCAAAGCCGAGCAAGCTCAAAGGCAACAAGAGGCTGATACCCAAGGCTATTGAATACGCGATAGATACTGATCTCATTGATCGAGTCGAAGAAGTTGCGCACATCAATTTTAACTAGCCAGCGACTTTTACAATGAATCGTCGCTGCCTCAATCAGCTTGGAGTCTTTAGCAAAGGCTGTGCTCGCATCGTCGACTTGACACTGCTGCAAGATGCGCTGATTAATCCAGCGTTGCACGCACATAAGCGCATGGCTCGGAACACTGATGTGACGATAGCGCTCGCTACTTTTTTCGGTGCGCTTTCGAATACGGAAAGATCGATAGGGTTCAGGTCCAGAGCGCGAAATCGCCGCACGGAGGATGTTGTAGTTGATCGAGGTGTAGTGCGCCAGATGTCGGAGCGAAAAAATAGGTGGAAGCCTGCTATTAGCTGTGCTTGTGATCGATGCGACTTCGAGCGCTGCGTCGATCGTGCTGGCGGGAGAGCCTGCCGGAGCGTTTTTTCGATAGTGTTGAGGACGCCAGTCTGACATCTACTTTGACCTGCTCTTGGTGAGGTATCACGCATCCTGAGGTGAGACCCCGACACGCCCGCGAAGCGGCAGGAGGCGTGATGCGTCAGCAGCAAGCGGGAGCTGTTTCAGAGAGACGCAGTAAGCTGCGCTCGGGAACTGCCTTAACGCTAGAGATCTAAACTGGCGCCCTCAACTGCTTTGGATAGTAATCCCTTTGCGGTTCTAAGGGAATGGTCGGCTTCTGCTTGGAAGGACGATGTTTGCGAAGCTCTCGTTGGCCCTCGTCGGTAAGACGGCGCTGGGGTGTGATCCATTTAAGCGTCGACAATGCATCTATGGCGGACTCGACCTCAGGGATCGTCAGGTTGGTGCGTCCGGCGATGACTTCGATCTGCCTCTGCCGTGAAGTTAAAGCTGCAAGCACCAAGAGGCGCTTGGCTGTTTGAAGCGGAAGCCCGGAAGCAAAGCCCGACTGGGCAAGACGCTCGCGCCCTATTCTCGTCAATGCCTCATCGATATCGGCTTTTGTGGCCAGGATGCTGGAAAATGTAGATCTGGTAACGGCCGTGGCGCGCTTGGGGAATAACGGAATCTGGATAGGCTTTCGTTTGGATGGTTCTGTGAGGATACGCGGCACATTATTCGGCGCACCATGCGCAAATGCGATAAGTGCACCCGTTCCTCCATACCCCAAGGACTTAACAGCGTCATGATCGCCGGGATCTCGATCAATGCAGAGTTGACGAATTTCGTTAGCCTCGCTTTCTGGGAAAGAAGAACCAATCGTCGGGCAGGGTGCTACCAACGAGATCTTGGGACTGCACTTGTGCGCTTCAATGCGTTGTCTGCCGGCTTCGGTTGCTGAGTAGGCGATCACCTCAAAGGTGATTCCTTTTCGCGCTCTGGATGAGTGCCAGCTTCGCATGGACCAAGTCGCCCAAGCAGCGTTCAAGAAATGCTCCATGCGCTCACCGCTTCCGATGAAGTCGGTTAGGACAATGAAACGGCGCATCTGCTTGCTTCGAATTTGGCGAGGATTAGGATGATTAAGGAACTTTGGGTCCACGCGGCAAAGCTCAGTAACCAGCTGGGCGATGATTCCCTCACTGCCCACTTCTGGCACCCAAGTCAGCACAGGGTCAATGGCTCGAAAGGTCGAGGTTGCGCTTCTGACTTTGCCCTGGGTCTGCTTAAAAAGCGGTAGAGCAACCTTCGTCTTCCAGTTCTTGCGGACCTCTCGCTCGGCATAGAGACCAATGGGGGCCAGCCCCGGGAGTTCTGCTAAGCGCGCTAATACTAAGTTGTGGATCCCATGGGCGAACTCATCGCTTGAAACCAAAAGCATGCGACGAAGCATCTTAACCCATATGATTTGCTCATCGGGCAGGAACTGAGCGAGCCAGCCAGAGGTTGACTCGGCATCAATGAATTGAGCGTTTCCCGCCACGTGTTCTCCTGAGTAGCGCGGTTAGGTGGGGAAGATGTCGAACGGGTAGGGAGCAAATATTTCAGCGAGGGAAGTTTCTAGTATAGCTTTCGAGGTGGAGGCTGATGGCAAGTGGTGGCGGATTGCGGGACACCCAATTCTTCACAAAAGCTAGGCAAGGAAGCCGTCCTGATGTGTAGCTGTCCTTATTAAAGCATTTGATCGAGCATCGCGAAATGGCCGGCTCCTGACCAAAGCGATCGGTTGCCAATCACATAGACGGCCTCCTTAGCACGCGTGACCGCGACATTGAGGAGGTTCGGCGTCGATCCAGCCCAGCCGCGCGCACCATGCTGGGCAGCTTGCGGAGCGCCCAGCACGAAGATCACAGCCTGGGCCTCGCGACCTTGGACAGTGTGCACAGTGCCAATGCGCTCTTTGGTCCACTCGTAAGGGCTATCCACCCAACCGGTAAGCAAGCCTGAGCGACGAACGAGTTCCCGAAGCTCGTCTTGCACGACGACAAACGGTGTGACGACATAGAGGTCAGGAGCGATGCTAGCCGTCTGCAACAAACGCAAGAGCGCGATCACCTGCTCGCCTTCCTCAGGCGAATACTTATCGCGCCCACTTCCGCGAATATCGATCCAGCGCGAAGGCCCCAAGACATCCCGGATGAGCGAAGCGTCAGGCACTTTGGCTTGAACCATGAGGTTGTTGTAAGCAACCCGGTTGGAAATATCGAACATCGGCGAGGCACAACGCCTATGCACCAAAAGAGGCGCGCCAACCGCGCGAGAACCTGAGGTGGTTTCAAAGCGCGCGCAGTGCAAGCTTCCATCGTCAGCAAGCGTTTGGGCAGAAGCGTTGGGAGCAGCAAAGCGATCCGGATCGACCTTGAACTCGCGCATCACTGCTTGCGTGAGCACGGGCGGCAGCGGGACCACGGGCTCTACCTGCAATGGATCGCCCACAATGAGCGCGTGCTTGGTTCGAAGGAGTGCACCAACGGTCGACTGAGGCGTTGCTTGGCCAGCTTCATCGACGAGCAACCAACCTAGGCTCTCATCAGGAAGCTGGTTGAGCATACGTTCGACTGATGCAAAAGCAGTGGAAATGACTGGCACCACAAGGAACAAGCTCGCCCATAGGTCTGCTGCCAGTTGCTTGCGATCGGTGCCAAGCTTGAAGTTGCTGCCGACAAGCCCATTCAAGTTGCGAAGGAGTGGTAAGGCTGCCGCATCGATAAAGGCGCGGTGGACATCCATTGCCGCTTCAAACAGCTCAGAACGCTGGGTTTGAAGATCGCGATCCAGCCAAGGCAACGCCAAATTCTTGGCGCCGTGCTCAAGATCGTGGAAGCTCGCATCAAGCACGCAAGCGCCGTCGCCCACTTGAATGCTTGCGCATCGAGCAAGGGCCTTGTCCAGCGCATCCTTTGCTGTGACGTGAGATGCGGCGGTATCATGGGCGGCTTTTCGCGCCTGCTCAGACGCTTGGAGGGCGGCATCTTCTTCGGACTTTAATTTCCGATAGGCAACTTGTGCTTGATCATGCTCGCGAGCGAGGGGTGTATGTGCGGCCTCCCACTGCTTGACGCTGATCGAACCAAACAGGCGTTTCAAGGCGAACAAACCAGGACGATCCCGCTCATGTTGGCTAAGTGCTTCCCGGCTGCCTTCAAGCTGGCTCCTGGCGTTGGTTGATATCGATTGTGCTGTCTGCCAAGTCTCCATCGTTGTGGAAGCGCTTTGCTCAGCATCGGCTCTTTGCCGCGAGGCGTGTTCTTCGCGCTGCCGAAGAGAGGGCAGTGCACTCAGCGCCTGCCGCAGTGCCTCCAATTCCGCCAAGCGCTTGCTCACTTGCGCTGAGCGGGTTTGGAAATTCTGTTTTGTTTGCTGCCAACGAGCCATCGCCTCAGCTGGATTGGCCGGAGCTTGGCAAAGATCAGCTAAGCCCTCGGGGTCGGCTTCTTGGCGCGGCGTGATACCACTGACGCGTTCCAGGTAGGTCTTGAATGAGAGATGCGACTCGGTCCAAAACGCCTTTCGAAAGCGTGAGCGATTGGCGCCGTTTCCTAGGACAGCTGCCGAAAGACCCCAGGCGTTTTTTCCAAGCAGCTGGGTTGCTAACGGTTCGAAGTAGCGAAGCGTGCTCCCGGACGCAATTGATTTGAGAGCCGGGATCTCTTCGCTGATGTTCTCGACTGCTTTGTTGTTCGAGCTTGCTACGACCATTTCGAAACCACGAAGCGACGGATCAAGAGCAAAAAGCTCATGGTTTTCGCCTCGGATGCGTTTACTCCATGCGGTCTTGAACGCCTTATTTGGATCATTGAAGGCGCACATGGCCTTAGCCCGACGCGTCAGCTGATCGGCCACAACATCGCGCAGTAGCGTGCTCTTGCCCGTGCCAGGAGGACCATTAACGCCCAGCAAGGGGCTCGTCTTAGGCAACTGTGAGGCGATGTTTACCGCCGCTTGCTGCAAGAGCGCAGGACGCTGGTTGGGTGGGGTGATCCAGCGGCCCAAGGGCGTAGTAGCGGGTGACAGCGCTTGGTCGAGCGCTTGGGGATCATGCAAAAGATCATGGCGTTCTGAGGGCTTCGTCTGGCCTAAGAAGCGCGCTAATGCGGGTGGAAGCGCCTGACGCATTGCGCGATCCTTGGCTCGGGCCAGATCGCGCAAGAAGAAGCTGTTGAGCAGGAGCGGGTCCGGGACGAGGCTGCTACGAAAGCCTATGTAGGCAGCGACGGCAAATTGCGGGCCCTGTACCAGCTCGGCAGGGAGTCCGAGGGTTTGCACCAGCCAAGAGAACGCCTTTTGGATTGTGGCGTAGGCGATCGGTGTATCCGTCTCACTTGGGTCGGGTCGGAGCTGCTTGGTCAGACCTTCAATCAGGCGTCCTTCCTCCTGTGTCCAAGCTGCCAAGCTTTGCAATGAGCCGCCAAGCGCCACAGGTAGGCCCCAGCCGAACGCCGAGAGGGACACCGGCATTTCGCCAGCCAGAAGCCCATCTTTGTCGACCAAGATCGACGCCAGAACGACTTCGCCTTTGATGTTGGGTGGGTTGGGGCGTGCATCTTGAAAGCGCGTTAGAAGCTTGCTGAAAGCGGGCTCGGCTGCAAGTGTTCCCAGGATGATATGAAAGTAGACCTTGAAGTTCGGCTTGGAGCGGGCTGAGCTGCTATCCCAAGGCAGTCCTGGTCCAATCGAGACGATATTTTGCGCGATGTTGCTCGCAAGTTCTGCGCGTCGCTTGAAGGTCGTAGGAGACAACACTTCCAGAGCCGACCAAGCATCCAGAATGTCGGGAGCGCGATTGGTGTAGTTCACTGGTTCGAGGTCAGGCGGGGGGATGGTGGGCCCAGCCGGATGCTCTGCCGTATCGCCCGGCTCAGGACGAGAACGCATTGACTCGGTTGGGGCGTGGCGTGGCGCAGGCGGCGCCTGGTTGTGCGCGCGGTCAGCCCGGTCCTGTGCCTGGTAGCGATTCAAGGCATTGACCACCTCCGTAGCAAGCTCCTTGGCACGCGGAGTTCGGCGAAAGCCAAGTTCCTCCGCGAGTTCTGCAAGCGTGGCCTCGTCGGAAAGGGATGCAGCGTAAAGCTCTTCGAGCTGGTCGATGGACTTAGATAGGTGCGGGCGGCTCATCCGTGGGCTCAGGTGCAGAATAGGCCTAGCTTCGTAACTGCGGCGTTCATCGTCAAGCTTCTAGCGAGTTTTTCGCCAAACGAGGATTTTGTTAAATCAGTCCGTCGGCATTTTTGCGAGTTTTCTGTGCGGGTTTTAGAGCCAATTCCCAACCACGCTTCTAGCCAGCTCATCGAGAGTGGGCGGAATTGTGTCCTTCGTCGCGGAATGGCAGGCGGGCGTTTGCGTTTGCGTAGGGTGGGTGACCAGATAGCACGCCGTGGCCCTGGTGCTGTAATGAGTGCAACCGATCTGATTGCGGAAGTATCCAAGACGAGCTTCGCTCTGTTTTGCCAATTGCTTGGTCAGAGCAGAAAAACCGTGTGGCGGCGCATTAGCTTCATGATGCTCATGGGCATCTTGATATGCGTTGGCTCATCTATCTTTGTCAAGCTCCTGATGGCCGAAATTGACAGTCGCAATTCCCAGCGAAGTGCCGAACAGAGTTGGGCAATTGAGGATGCTTTTCGTTTTCGTGCACTCAGCGCCATTGATGATTGCATCGGGGCCATGCAACGCAAAGACCCAGAGGTGGTGTGGTATTGCGACGAGGCGAAGTGGAGCTACACACAGGTTGTTTGGCCGACGCCTCAGCAAAGAGAACAGGAGATCATCAAGCGTGAGGTCTACTGGGCCATGCGCTCGGACCTGCTGATGCAGGAGCATCGTGCAGATGCCAGTCGAAAAGCGGCTAAGCCGGAGCGATGGGAGCGGGCAGTTGACTCACTCAGCAAATTCGAATGGATGTTGACGGCCTCGCTCTTGGTGCTAATTCCTTACTTGTTGGCCAGTGGTGCGCTGTATTGGGGTCTCGGACGTTGGGGATCCCAGAAGACTTGACCAAGTTTCTGGGCGATGAGGGGGATGTAAAGCCGCTTCGAGTGAGGCTGCCACACTGACAAGCTTCTAAGAGCACGCAGAAAGTGTCTCTTGGTGACCTAGGAATAGACCTTCGTGCGCTTGTTGAATTAGCTGGCGAACTGACCTGGCACATAGCGAGGCTAAGCGACGCTTGGCTTGAACTTCCTTATAGCAGCGATTGTGCTTGCTAAGACATGCATCGGTGCTTGGTGAATGTAGTGCGTTTGCAGGACCGGCGCGGATTTTGCAGGCGTATGCACAGTGATTAGCGCTATGTCCGAAGGTGTGACTCCTGCGGCGTGTAGCTCCGTGTTCAATGTATTGTGGAAGCCCATGGAAGCCAATCCCTGGGAAAAGGCCGAGCTGGCGCGGGCTTGATCGCATCGGCTTTTGCCTTAGCGCTGAGCAAGCACGACAGCTGGGATGCTTTTTAGCTTCTAGAAAAGAATTGGGAGCTTGCCGGGACAGGCGAAGGCATATCAGCGTTGAGAAGTCGACCCCAATATAGGCTTGACAGATACGGACAATGTCCGTATAGTTTGCCTAACCACTGAAAATTAGGTGTCACCGTGGCAACCACCGCCTTCAATCTCCGTGATGCCCGCATGGAGTTCAAAACTAGTAGTGCTATGAAGGAATTGCTTAGCCAAGCTGCGGCGTTGAATGGGCTTGACCTCACATCGTTTGTTCTTGGATCGGCGGTAGAGCAAGCTCGTCGGGTTATTAATGAGCATTCAACGATCACGCTCAATCAGGAAGGACAAGCGGCGCTGAGTCAGTTGCTGGCTAACCCTCAACGTCCCACCGCCGCAATGCGGCAACTCATGGATCTTCCCGATTTGCCGTTGCGTCAGAAGTGACAGTTCAACTTTCGCATTTTGATCCCGATGTCACCTACGCTCTACAAAAGAAGTTTGATTGCGGGGTCGAGGTAATCAATAACTTCGTAAAGAATAGCCTGAAGCAGCAGGTTAGAAAGAGTCTGAGTGTCGCTTATGTTCTAACTGATGCTAGTGAGTCAGATAAGTTCATAGGCTTCTACACGATTGCTCAACATCATATTAAAGTGTTGCCGGAGTCAATATATTCAGGCTCCCTTCCTAATGCTATCCCTTGCTCCCGGCTGATCATGTTAGGGGTAGATAAGGGTTATCAAGGCAAAAAATACGGATCCATGCTTATGAAGCATGCACTTGAATTGACAAAAAATGCTGCAAGGCAAATTGGCAGCTTTGGCATGTATTTAGATGCTGACCCCGGTGCCGTCAATTTTTACACAAGCCTTGGTTTCCATTTGCTTAATGGAAACGCGGCACCGTCGCCTTCGCCAATGTTTATTCCTATTTCTTCAATTGCTTAATGGTTCAAGGGCCGCCGATCAATTTTCCCCTCCTGGTTGGGATGTTGATGGAAGAAGACGTAATGGTGCGTGTGGTCGTCACTGATTCGAACAAGATCCCAAGCCATGCCGCATCTGTGCAGCATGGCGTTGCAAGCCAACATGGCTCGTCTTAGGGATACATCTTCGCGCCCTTACGCAGCTTCTCTTTGAACTGGCCCTGCTGATACACCGGCAATTGAACGCTCGGCTGATAGAGTGATAGTGCTGCAAGTTGTCTTTGCATGACATTGCCAGAGGACTTATGGATGTAGTGGTCTTGCAGCACTGGCACGCTCTTAACCAGCGAATGTCCCGTGAGCAAAGCAATGTCCTGAGGCGTGATGCCTGCCGCATGAAGCGCCGTGGCCAGGGTGTGTCGGAAGCCATGGAAACCGATGCCTTTGGCAAAGCCAAGATCTTTGAGGTAGTCGCTGAATTGGTTCAAAAGCCCTTGGCTATACCGGCAGTTGCTCGCGCCGCTTTTCTTGTTCTTGCCAGCAGACAAGTGCGGGAACAGTCTGGGATGGCCACAGGCCTTGATGTCGGCAACGAAGTCCAAGAAGCCGGCATTGATCACCTCAGGATGCAACGGGATCTTGCGGATTGCGCTCTTGCCTTTGAGGCGTTGGCGAGTCTGAGCACCGTTGGACTGGGCGAGATCGTCGTCTGCTGTCATTCGGATAGCCATGCACCATTGACCGTGTTCCAAGATGATGTCGGCAACTTTCAGTTGCGCGACCTCATTGATACGTGCCCCCGTGTAAAGGCCTAAGATCGGTCCCCACCAGCGATGAGGGAACTTAGATGCCCAGGCATTGAATGTCGCAGGATCGAAGATCTTCTGAATATCACTGGACGACAGGAGCCTGGATGGCGTTGTGGTGTTGGTGAGGAGTGATGGCTTCTTGGGCTTGAACGCTGCCATCGGCGAGTGCGCAACAGCTTTCGTTTTGAGCAACGCATTGAAGAAGCTTGTCACCATTCGGCGATGCAGCTCGGTCGTGGCGCTTGCGGGGCAGGGCACGTTGAGTGCTGTGCCTTCGCGGATGATGTCTTCGGCGCTCATGGACTCAAACCGTGGGTTGCTGGTCAGGCCCGGTGGTGCCCAACGCAAGACATCCCACATCTGGTGAATGTGTTGATGGTCGATCTGTGAAACAGGCACATCTCCACAGGTCAGGCGTAAAATTTTGAGGGATCGAGCGGCAGAGTTGATCGTGGTGTCCTGCAGATCACGGCGCGCCATGTCTTTGAGGTAATCCGCGATCTCCACAGAGAGCAGCCGGGCAGGTGATCCTGTGGGAAGTGCTTCTGGATAGCGTGATCGAGGACGGCGAGTGCGAGATGCACAGAAAGTTTGCCAGGCACTTTGTAGCATTCCGCTCAATTGGATTGCGGCTTGTCGTCCGCGAACGGTAACGTCGTTAAATTGCGTCTTTCCGACTTGAATCGATTTGAAGTGAAGTTGTTCGCCATCATTGATGAGAGGGACAACGGGCGGTTGGTTTTGCGTTGGAGTCATCGACTTTCCTTTGGGTTGAAGATGATCCAGCGATAACGTCAGTCTTTAAGCTGTCAAGAATAAAAAAAACGAAATAATGGATTTAGTCGACGCCTCGGTGTCTTAATGATTGAGTCGAATAAGTGGCAAGAGCATTTTAAAAGTTAATTAGGTTAATTGAGCTAAACCTTTATGGGGTGGCGCTTTCGCGCGCTTCCGGGTTTCATCACTAGTCAACTTTTCATAGTGTTTATTTTTGGAAAATAGACGCCTAAAGGCTGTCTTATTATATTTTATTATAAGAGCAAGATTAGGCGTTGGAGAAGATATTCGCAGATTTTAATTCACATTCATTGAAAATGAACTTAATATAAACGATGGTCGCGGGGCTTAAAAACCATCACTCTTTAGGCATTCGATTGTGGCGCGGTTTTTATACTTTTTTGCTCTTGCTGGGGGAGAAACTTGAGGTCATACAGGAGTGACCTTCACTCTTTGGTCCCACATGGCTATCTTTCATGTTCGCGTCAAAACTTTCAGTCGTTCTAAAAATCAATCCGCTATTGCTGCCGCAGCGTATCGGGGCGCGATGCTTCTCACTGAGCCCAACGGAAGGCTTCACGACTATCGCGCGCGCCGGGGCGTGCTCAGAACTCGATGTTTTGTTCCAACGGGTTCTCCGGCCTGGGCCGATGATCCTCAGGCGCTTTGGACGGCGGCAGAGGCTGCCGAGAAGCGCAAGGACAGCACGCTGTGTCGGAACTTCTGCGTTTCGCTCCCGCATGAGCTGAACGATGCGCGGCGCTGGGATCTCGTCGACGACTTAGCTCACCGCTTGGTGGATCGGTATGGCTTTGCGATCCAGGCAAGCTCACACGCGCCTGTCCAAGGCGATCCACGGCACTTCTATGCGCAATTGCTTGCCACTACACGGAAGATGACCCTCGAAGGTCTAGCTGCCAAGACGCGCGAACTGGATGGACCCATTAATGGACGGACTGAGGTGGAGTGGGTCCGGGCAATGGTCGCCACTCAGATCAATGCTCATCTGTCGAAGGCAGGTGTTCAAGCCAGAGTAGATGAGCCTCATCCAGTGACAACGCCAACACAGGCCATGCGAGCTGATAGTTCAGCACTAGTCGAAGGCGAAGCGGGTTTTGCATCATTGCTCAACCGTTATCGGTCTGGCGGGGTGCTCATGGATGTTCCGGAAGGGCACAGTGCGGAGCGAGCGTTTGCAGACAGACGTCTTGCTCTCAGCGCCAATGAAGTGCTCGCGCCCCAGAACCCAGGCGGTGAGGTCAGGACGGACGGTCAAGCGGGCGAGGCGGCCTCGGATACGTCAATGTAGATAGGGCCGCATGATCTCGCGCTGCAATGCAGGCATGTCGTAGCGGCCAGCTCGGTATCCGTCGAGCGCTTGTTCAAGGTGAGGATCTAGGCCGAAGCCCTTCTCCAGGAATTCTTCAACGCAATGCGTCAGAAGCTCCTCGCGGAAATGCAGCTCGTCGCTGTCAAGCGACGAACTGGCCTTCAATGCTCTGTTATAGATTTTTGAGTTCTGGTTCATGCCATGATTCGTATCAGAGAATCACTAATCGTCAAGGCGGCGACGTCATGGCTGCACAGAAGTCGGTCAGAGCTTCTCGCCCTCATTGATCGCCTGATTCAAGATCTCATACCACTGGTTCATCTCGCGCTCGTTGCCGAACTTGATCGTCCAGACTGGATGATCCACATCTCGAACGCTGACCGTGATCGTTCCTTCCCGCCTTGAGTTGTGCCAGTGCTTCTCCCAAGAGCGAACATCCATCAACGGGTAGATCTTCACTGTCCTGCCGACACGAATCTTCAACCGCGACCGCTCAATCGAGATCGCCAAAGCTCCTTGTCGTCCAAAATAGAAGCGATCAAACTCCCGACCAAAGACCTCCCGCTGGTTGCGCAATCGGTCAGCCCGATTGACGGCAACGGCGACCAGCACCGCTGTGCCCAGGGCAAGCAAGATGAGAAACGTGCTAACGGTCATGTGAACTCCTGAGAACAGAATGGGACCATCGTGGGTTGCAGACGCATGGCTATTGGACGCGGCCGGTGATCTTCCAAGTGCCGCCCACCTTGGTGAAGGTGTAGACCCCATCCATTAGATGACCAAAGTCCCGCTCCATGGCTTCAACCTTGGCACTTACGTCACAGGTGTAGCTGGGCGCACCTTCCGCCTTCGTGCACTGGTTACTCTCGAAGTCTTCGATGCGCGCCTCTTCATTGCTGTTCGCTTTGACGAACTGCAAAAAAGCGTGCTCCCGCTCAGTCTCAGCGGGGCCGCCGCCAGAGCAAGCCACTAGAGAGACGATCAACGTGCCGATGATGGCAAAGCGAGCTTTGGACATAGGAATCCTTGGATAAGCGAGAGCAAACGGATTGGCACAGATGCATAGCCGTTTAAGGCGGGCATGGCCGCCTCAGGCATCGGCCCCGTTGCAGTTGACAGCGTGCCGGGGCAACGTCAGTATGCGTTCAACGAATGATTCGTTCAACGAATTTTTGCAAGGCGCGTAACTCACGTTCATCCTTGTAGGGATGAGCACCCCCCAACCTGACATCCTGTCGTTGTTCGCTGCGCGGCTTAAAGCGCGCCGCCTAGCAATTGGCCTTGTGCAACAGGACTTGGGTGTCGCTCTTGGATTGGAGAGTCGCATCGCTCAGGCTCGCATCAGCCGCTACGAAACGGGCACGCATGTCCCAGATCTCAAGACTGCCTTGGATCTGGCCGATGCACTTGGTGTGTCCCTCAGTTCCCTGGTCGCCGAGTCTGATCGTCTTGGTCAGATCATCGAGCTGGTGCGCCAGCTGCCCGAGGGTCAGCAGGAAGAGCTGGCGAAACACTTGTCGGCACTCGCCGCATCGTCTCCTTCGAAGGCCGAAAAAGAGTAGGCCGAACAACCTAGGCGACGGACAAGCTCTCACTCGGGGAGCAGCGAAGGACGTCGCAAAATTGCGGCTCAGCCCAGCGCAGCGGCCCGCCTAGTCCATGGTGCGAAAGGTCCCGTTGCTGTCTTGGCATGCTTCCCGTCAGACAATTCCTAAACGGATGCCAACACCCATCCGATCTGAACGTGCGGTGTGATCCTGTAATCTTGCGAGCGGACGGTCGTTTTCAAACAAGCCAGGGATCACAGATGGAAGGCAGCGCGTCATGACCGGCAAGACCAAGCTCAGCGTCGCCATCGTGCTCTTGCTTCTTGCCCTCACCGCAGGCATCTACCTCTCCGGTCAGTTGATCCTGATGCTGTTGAAGGTGGCTGGGCCGCTTAGCGTCGGCACCTATTGGTCTTACGTCAAAGCCCTCGACCTTCCCCAGTTCGCTCCCTATGCCACCAAGATCAAGCTGGTTGGTGCCCTCGGCTTCGGCGTGCCGCTCCTGGCCTGGTTCGCACTGCTGATTCCACTGTTCAAGCCAAAGGCCGCCGCCTTGCATGGCGACGCGCGCTTTGCTTCGGGCAGTGATCTGGCCAAGAAGGACATGCTCAAACCGTCGCCAACCGGCATCGTGGTCGGCAAGCACGGCGGCAAGTTGGTGCGCCTGCCTGGTCAGCAGTTTGTGATCCTGGCCGCGCCCACGCGTTCCGGTAAGGGCGTGGGCATCGTCATTCCCAATCTGCTCGACTACCAAGGCTCGGTGGTGGTTCTGGACATCAAGCAGGAGAACTTTGATCTGACCTCGGGTTGGCGCAAGAGCCAGGGTCAAGAGGTGTTCCTGTTTAACCCATTCGCGGAAGACGGGCGCACCCACCGTTGGAATCCACTGAGCTACATCTCGCCCGATCCCGCATTTCGTGTGTCGGATCTGATGAGTGTTGCGGCCATGCTCTACCCAGATGGCTCCGACGCCCAGAAGTTCTGGGTGAGCCAAGCGCGCAACGCGTTCATGGCGTTTACGCTCTATTTGTTCGATAGCTTGGACGATCAGATCAAGCGCAAGCACCCGAAAGAGACCTGGATGTTCCCAACCCTTGGGATGCTCTATCGCGTGTCATCTGGCGATGGGAGCGACTTGAAGGGCTACCTCAAAAAGCTCTCGCAGCGCGAGTTCCTGGGCCGCGACGCCAAGACAGCGTTCGACAATTTGCTCTCGCAAGCCGAAGAGACCTTCGCCTCGATCATGGGCACGTTTAAGGAACCGCTCAACCAGTTCATCAATCCGATCCTGGATGCGGCCACCAGCGGCAATGACTTCTTGTTGACTGATGTGCGCAAGAAGAAGATGAGCATCTACATCGGTATCCAGCCGAACAAGCTTGCCGAAAGCCGCTTGTTGATCAACCTGCTGTTTAGTCAGCTCATCAACCTCAACACCAAAGAGCTGCCGCAGAACAACCCAGCGCTCAAACACCAGTGCTTGCTACTCATGGACGAATTCACGTCCATCGGCCGGGTCGACATCATTGCAAGCGCGGTGAGCTACATGGCCGGCTACAACATCCGCTTGCTGCCGATCATCCAGAGCATGGCGCAGCTGGATGCGACCTATGGCAAGGATGTCTCGCGAACGATCATCACCAACCATGCCTTGCAAATCGTCTACGCCCCACGCGAGCAGCAAGACGCCAACGACTACTCGGATATGCTCGGCTACACCACGGTGCGCAAGAAGAACAAGTCGCACACCAGTGGCAAGCAAAGCAGCGTGTCTTATTCAGAAACCGAGCAGCGCCGCGCCTTGATGCTGCCGCAGGAGTTGAAGGCGATGGGGTTTGATAAGGAGGTCTTCCTCTATGAAGGCATCCCAAGCCCTGTGCTCTGCGAGAAGATCAAGTATTACGAAGATGCCTACTTCACCAAGCGCTTGTTGCCGAAGGTGAAGATTGAAGCCTTACAGATGGCGCTTGCATGAGCGATAGCACACCTTCCAATAAGCCTCAAAGTCGATTGAAGGCTGATGGCAGCCACAGTCAACAGCTGCTGCGCGACCTGGCATTAATCAATGCGCGCACTGTGCAGCAGTTGGGGCAATTGCAACCAAGTGCATCCGTAGAAAAACCTAAGCGTAAGCCCAATTTTCCACGTCCAATGCAAGGCCTCAATCAGGATGCTCTTATGACTCAGACCAACGATTCTTCCCCTGATTCGGTCGGCAAACGACCGCCAGTGCCACAAGGCTTGCGCGAAAGCTTCAAGGATTACCCCGATCACATCGCGCGGTTGGAAAGCGCCCTCCAAGAGTCGGTCGATAAGCCATCGCCGATCACCCCTCCGTTGGAGTTTGCGATCTGGGCGATCGAGGGCTGTATCGATACTTTCATTGACGAGTCACGCGAAAAGCTACGCATTGCGGAGCAAACAGTTGACCAAGAGGCAATCGCACTAGCGAGGTCAACGCATCTGCTTATGCTTCACAGCGCCGCTAAGGGCGCATGGAAGGGGCAGAACTTGATGGATTATTTTGGCTTCCCAAGTTCGAAGTATCCCAATGGTCAAAGCCAGCGCACCGATCAGGATGTTCAAATGACACAGGAAAATTCTCCTTCATCTGGCTCGATTGACGAATATCCTCCCGTTCCCGAAGGGTTGCAGAAAATTTTTCAGGAATACCCTGAATATATGGATAGATTGAAATCGGCCCTCAAAGAGTCGGTGGATAGTCCGTCATTGGTCACTCCTCCTCTTGAAATTGCAATATGGAACCTAGAAGATTGCTTGGATTCCATCTTGGGTGAGGTCAACAGGGAGCTTAGGGAAGCTGAGGAGGACGGTGATCCGGTAAAATTGGAGGCGGCCGAGAAAAAGCGTAGGCAGCTTGGGCCTGCGGGGTTCAGTCACAACTGGAAAGGCAGCAACATGTTTGCCTACTTTGAAGCACGCGGAAATCGGCAGTCATGAACGGAATTCAAGACCCGCTTGATCTGGGACAGCACGAAGATATTTTCAGGAAGCAAATTCTAGCTGACCTGAATTTTGAGGGACTCTCAAGTTATGAAAGTCCTAGGGCAATCATTCTGGCGGGCCAGCCTGGAGCTGGTAAAGGCAGTTTAGCGCGAGCGGCAAGCAGCGATTTGCATGGTGATTCCATAAAGATCGATCCTGACGAGCTTCGCAGATATCATCCAAGGATAGATGAGTTTCGGCATGAAAATCCGTTCTCTTGGTCAAGTCGGACTCATTCCGACGCAAGTCAATGGGCCGATGAACTTTTAGCGGAAGCTACCTCTTCAAAGAAAAATATAATCTTCGATACAACCTTGGCAAATGGGGAATGGGCATCGAAGACGCTCATTAAAGGTCTTCAAGACAATGGTTATGAAGTTGAGGTCCGCGCCGTTGCGTCACCTAAGCTAGAAAGCGAGCATGGTGTCGACAGCCGATTTACGGCGAATATCGACAGGGAGGGCTATGGTCGTTATGTGCCTGAGGGCGCGCGTGATGCAATCTATAGCAGAATTCCGAGTAGTTTAGACACGATCCATGCAGTCAACAACGTGCCCATCCGCATCTTCAATCGTGAGGGCACCGAGCTTTACGACAGCCGCACCGATGCACGCATGCCTGGCCAAGCGATGGAAGAAGCGCGCAACGCGCGGCTTAGAGATCCGGCTTTCACAGAGCATCTTCGAGAGGCTTGGCAAAAACAATTCGATTGGCACCGTGATCTGCCGGAACACGTGCAAGAAGTCCCCAGATCCGATCCTGCTCTCCAAGCCAAATTGCTCGCTGAGCACGCCGAGCTGCACGTCAGTGACGGCGTGAACAGCCGGCTGGAAGGCATCGCCACTATTGATGAACTCGTGCGGCCAGGGGCTCCGCCTGCACGCGTGCCTGTGCCGGAGCCGGAGATCCCAGGCCTGCGTCGCGCCGGGATGACAGCAGGGCTTGCGGGCTTGGGTGTTGCCGCGACCGCCTACGATGCGTCGCAGACCGGAGAGCGTGTTGGCACGCTGTTGGCACAAGACAACCTCACTGCTGCACGCTCAGAAGCGTTGCACTTTGCTGCCCGAGGCGCGGGCGGCTGGGCGGGCGGCGCCGCTGCCGCTGCCATTGTTGGCACAACCGGTGCAGGCCCTGTCGCGCTGGTGGTGGCCGATGGTTATCTGTTCAGTGCTGCTGCCGACAAGGCCGTGACGCTCTGGGACAACCGCCAGATCTATACACAGACCGATAAGCAGGGCGTGAGCTGGGAGTTCAACGGCAGCCAGTGGCTTCGCCAAGAAAAAGCCGACTTGCAAGACGATGGCGTGGATACGCCACAGAAGCAGGGCATGTTCGCGCTGCCCGAAAAAGCGCGCGAGCTGAACTATCACGCCAGTGGCGAAGCGACCGAGCAAGCGCTTGGCAAGGTGCAACCCAGTAATCCTTATGTGCAGCCATCCAGTGAGACAGATGCTGCGCATCTTTACGCACGGGATTGGCGGCATGATCCGGCAAGTGGCCAGTGGTCTCGGATGGTCGCCGACGACGTCGATCGGAACGATCGGCCCATCTGGACGGTGGATCCAGCAAGCCCTGAGCGCAATGCCGCGTTGGACCAGCAAGCAGCCCAGGTGGTTGACGCCAACATCGCCCGAGGTCCGGCCGCAATTGCAGCAACCTATCAAGCTGCGTATCAGCGCAATGGTTGGGGGGACTTCGGCCCCGTGCCAGCGGCCGTGCAAACAGCCTTGAACCCGGACTCGTTGCAAGCCTCGGACGGCAAGCAGTATCAGCGCGATACGCAAGGTCAGTGGCGCCATGACGGCGTTGCTGCCGAAGGCAATGTCCCGTTGGAACTCAACGCAACGCGCGAACGCTTGCAACCGGCATTGGAGCAGCACGCGCAGGCGTTGGCACAGATGCCTGCAAGGCCAACGCCAACGCCACAGCAGCAAGACCAGGCCAATACCGAAGCGACCTATGCCGCCTATGGCGTTGCGCCCAATGCCCAGACTGCAGGCGCGATCCAGCTTGCGGTGCAAAAAACCCGTGAGGCAAACGGGATTGATGCCGCGACCAGCTCTTTGGCGTTGGAGCGTGATGCGACCGGCCAATATTCGGTGGACAGCCCCATCCAGCATCTGAGCCGTGGTGCTGATGGTCTGGTGCGCGTCGCAGCAACCACCAGCACCGCCGACATCCATCAGGCACTCGGCGAGGTGCAGTCACTTCGGCAAGAACAATTCCCTTCGTCCGGTGCACCAGACCTGCGCATTGATGCGCAATCGCCACAAGAGCGCGATGCCTACGAGCAGGCGTTGCGCGAGGCCAATCGGCAGGGTGTTTCCACGCAAGAAGCGCAACAGGTCGCAAGCTTCGCCGCAACGACGGTCACCGCTCCGCATGTGGATGAAACCCAAGGGCCTCAGGCAGCCATTGATGCGCAGAGGGATAGAGACGTTGCACGCGCTGCTGAGCAGCCTGCTGTAGCAGAGGCCGGCACACCTGCTCCGGTCGTGATGCCTGTCCCCGTCAACGCGCCTCTGCCAGAAGACGCGCGCCCGGTCGCCAAGCCTGCCGAGCCGAAGCCCGAACCTGTCCAACAACGCAAACCACAAGAGACCCAAGCGCCTGAGGTTGCCGCACCCCCGACAGCCGGCGCAGTCCAGCCTAAGGCGGAGGCATGGGTTCCAACGGCGGCGAGCGCGTCTGCGCCGAGTGCCGGGCCCGCATCATCCGCTTCGACCTCTGCCGATCAAGCGCCTACTCAGGCCACTGTGCCGACGCAGCCGCCGGCATCAAGTGAGGTGGAAGGGCTGCGCCTCGGCGATCGAGGGCAGGAGGTCGAGTTCTTGCAGTATCGCTTGCAGCAAGTGGATGCCCGTGGTCCGAACGGCCAGGCCGTGCCGCAAGACGGGCACTATGGTCCAGAGACCGAGCATGCCGTGAGGCAGTTCCAGCAAGACCAAAGGTTGCCGGCAACGGGCGTTGCCGGCCCAGACCTGGATGCTGCATTGTCCCAGACACAACACGCGCGCCGAGATGCCTTGAAACCTGCAGCGCCGGCATCGGCGAATGCGGCGGTGGAGCAGGGCGGTGAGCAGCAAGCCCGAGTAGTCATGCCACAGAACGATGCGCCATCTGCTGTTCCATTGCAGGCAGAGCAGCAAGAGGCAATGCAGGCGTCGTCGCCGACAATCCCAACACAGAGCGATGCGCCGGCACAGATCGTCTTGCCTGAGAGCACGTCATCCTCCTATACGTCATTGCCTAGCTTTGGTGGTGCAACTGCCCGCTCTAACGCACACGAACACGATGAGGATCGGGTTGAGCAAGCAAGGCCCCTCCAAGATGCCGCTCAGCAGGCGTTTCCCTCTGATCATCGGGATTACGCGTTGTTCTCTGCCATCCAGGCGCAGCTCCCCAGGGGCACATCCGTTGAGAAAACGGCCGAAGTGCTGCATGCCGTCAAAGAGTCAGGGATCGAGCGCGCGGATGAACTCCGGAAAGTGACCGTCCAAGATGATGTCGCATTTGTGTTTGGCAAAACGCCGGGTTTCCACTCGGAAGTCGCGCTCAACACGCCATCGCCTGGAATCAATGACACCTTGCAGAAGACGGAAGCATTGGATCAGCAACGGGCGCAGGAGATGGTGCAGTTCCAGCGGGAGCGCGAAGAGATCGACAAGAGCCCAACTGGCCCCGTGATGACGATGGCCGCTCGCTCTCAACAGCAAATGATGTCAGACACGTCCAGTGGTGATGGGGGCGGTGGCTGATGTGGTGGAAGCCTAGGATCGGCGTGATAACAATTGGGAGCAGCACGTGCTCTAAGTTGATGTTGACGCGTTTTGTGCGCTATCCGCCGTGTTCCGACTCCGCAATGTGCGGCTGCGCTTTGCGCAACGCACCTTCGCTTGACGCAAACCTTGGTTGCTGAAAAAGCAATAGTGTTGGGCTTGCAACCTTAGGTTTGGCGCCAATGCCAACGCCAGATCAACAAAATGCAAATGTAAT
The DNA here is from genome assembly GCF_056725225.1 of Xanthomonas sp. NCPPB 2933. NCBI lineage: Bacteria > Pseudomonadati > Pseudomonadota > Gammaproteobacteria > Lysobacterales > Lysobacteraceae > Xanthomonas > Xanthomonas sp. NCPPB 2933. Next base: position 3,121,572 of record NZ_CM161518.1, on the reverse strand, counting down.
TTTAATGTCTGCGCGGGTAGCCTCAACTTACGCAAGTTGTGCAGTAGATCTCGAAGTGTAGGTGCTATGGATAGCGAGTCAGGTCAGACGGATGACGCAGAACAACCGCTCTTTCGCAAGCGAAAGGGGCCGGAGACAACTTCCACACTCGGCGACCTAAAAGATGCGTTTCCCTCGTCTATCCGGATCTGGATTGGCTGTGGCTGTGTGCTTTTCCTCTTGCTGGCCACGTTTGTTCTGACCGCGTCTTACTCCAAGCGGGAGCACGTGTCGGGCCAGATCATTTCGACGCATGGGCGAGTGGATATCCGCAGTGGAACGCCTGGCCTCATCCTGTCGACGACATTGAAGCCCAATGCCTTGGTCAAGAAGGGCCAAGTGCTTGCGGAGCTGTCAGCCGACATCACCGACGAAGCGGGTCGCTCTTTGTCCGATGAGACGATCAAGCGTGCGCTCACCCGATCAGAAGAGCTGACCAAGGAGCAATTACAGACGCATGACTTTTCTGGCCAGCGCGAGCGGGAACTGACGCGTCAAGTCGAAGAAACGACCGGCGCGATGCAGGAAGTCGCTCGCAAGATCTCAATCTTGGAAAAGAAATACGCCAAGAACAAAGAACTCTTGAAGACCATTGAGCCGCTGCTTGCTGAGAAGTATGTGTCCAAATACACCTACCTCACCTACGAAAATGCTCTCTTGGATGCAGAAGCGGAGATCCAGGATGCCCGCGCGCAGCAGTCCACACTTCGTAATCAGCGTGCCGCATTGCTGGGTGAAATCACCGAGATAAAGACAACCGCCAGCAGACAAGCGAGTGAGATCGAGCGTGAGAAGTCCACGATCGAAGATCAAGTGGCCAGAGCCAAGTCCGACCGGCTGCAAACCATCACTTCACCCTTGAGCGGCACCGTTGCAGCAATCTATGCATCCCAAGGTCAGCGCATTGGCACCGACTCGATCATCGCGTCCATCACCCCAAGCGAGTCGGTGTTCGAAGCTGAAATTCTTATTCCTTCCAGGGCCATCGGACATGTGAATGTCGGCACCGAGGTGCTGCTCAACATCGCCGCATTCCCGAAAGCAAAATATGGCGCCATCCAGGGGCGCATCGCATCGCTGTCGACGCAAACAAGTCCGCTCGGTGAGTTGGAGCGCCGCTATGGTCGCCAGTCACCCACCGAACCGGTTTACACCGCCAAGGTGGCCTTGCCTTCTCAAACCATCAGAGTCGCCCAAGAAGCGAAGTCCTTTCTGCCGGGGATGGAAGTGGACGCGGAACTGATCTTGGAGGGCCGCAAGATCTGGGAGTGGATGTTTGATCCCTTCCAAACCATGGGATCACGCTTGACGGGTGAAAAGCGATGAAGGACGTCTTGACGCCATCAGCCAATGGCGATGCCGAGACGGATCGCTCTGCTGAACCAAGCCTGGTGTTCTCCTCGAAGCGCCGTGTGCCGCATATCCGTCAGACGGAGTCGAGTGAGTGCGGCCTGGCCTGCATTGCGATGCTGCTCTCCTACTACGGCCATGAAACGAGCCTCGGGGAGCTTCGCAACCGCTTTACGGTGTCAACCAGTGGGGCAACGCTCGCTTCGCTGATTGAAATCGCTGACGCCAACGGACTCACGACGCGTCCGCTTCGCTTGGAGCTTTACGAACTGCCCAAGCTGTCGTTGCCTTGCATGGTCCACCTACACCACGGGCACTTTGTCGTGTTGACGGCTGTGCGGGGCGGGCATGTGCACATCAGCGATCCCGCAACAGGCGTCAAAAAAATCAAGCTCGATGAGTTCGATGAGCTTTTTAGCGGCATTGCGTTGGAGGCGCATCCGGGTCCGGCCTTCAAGAAGATAAAGAGCGTGCCATCGGTGTCGCTTCGCGATCTGGCAGGCTCGCTTCGGTCCCTGGTGCCCGCGTTCTGGGGTGTGGGCATCTTGGCGCTCTTCTTGGAAGGCTGTGCGCTGATTGCGCCGCAATATCTGAGACTGACCATGGATCAGGTGCTCAGCGTCAAGGACGATGGTCTGGTCACCACATTGGCGATCGGCTTTTCGATCGTGCTCCTGGTCCAGCTCGTCTTGACCGTTGCCAGGAAGTGGACCTTGCTGTGGATCTCTTCGACCACTGGCTTACGGTGGAGCAGCAACTTGTTCCGTCACCTGGTGTCGCTACCCCAGTCGTATTTCGTAAAGCGGCACACCGGGGATATTTCAAGCCGCTTCCAGTCGATCTACTCCATCCAACAGTCACTCACGACGAAGATGATGGAAGCGGTCATCGATGGGGTGATGTCTTTCCTCATGTTGTTGCTCTTGATGAGCTACGACGCGCCGCTTGCCTTCGCCTTGTTGGCTTTCACCATTGCCTATGTGGGTTCGCGCTACGCCTACTACGCCAAACTGAAAGAAGCCAACCTTGATCAGATCAACATTGATGCACGCCGACAAAGCTTGCTCTACGAAACGGTCCGAAGCATCCAGCCCATCAAGCTGTTCAACAAGTCAGCGCTCTGGGCGTCGCGCTTCACGAACTACAGCGCGAAAGCGACAAATGCGACCATCGGGGCCGAACGCATCCGCATTGGGTTCGATTCTGTCCAGCTTCTCATCCAAGGCCTGTGCCGCATCTTTGTGATCTGGGAAGGCACCCGGTTGGTGCTCAGTGGGGATATGACGCTCGGGGTGCTGACGGTCTTTTTGATCTATGCGACCCAGTTCAGCCAACGCAGCATCAACTTGGCCGACTACTTGATGCAGCTCCGGCTGCTTCGTTTGCACACAGAACGCATTTCAGACATCACGCACAGCGAGCCTGAGTCGTTTCTGCATGGCAACGGCGCGCTGGAGGATGCTGCGCCAGCTATTGCCATTGCTAACGGCTACTTCCGCTACTCGTCCACCGACAAGTGGATCATGAGCGCCTTGCAGCTCAGGGCCCCGTCAGGCCAAGTGATTGCAATTGTCGGGAACTCAGGCGTGGGTAAGACCACACTCATCCGCGTTCTGGCGGGGCTTGAAGATCTTCAAGTCGGGGACTTCTTAGTCAATGGAGAGGATCTGCGCAAGGTCGGTAAGTCGAGCTACCGGAGCAAGGTCAGCATCGTCATGCAGGGAGACAATCTGTTATCGGGAACGCTGTCGGAAAACATCTCCATGTTCGATGAGCACATTGACCAAGAGCGTCTCGTGCAGGCTGCGAAATTGGCATGTATCCACGACGATATTCAGCGCATGCCAATGGGCTTCAACACCAGAGTCGGCGACTTGGGAAATACGCTGTCAGGCGGTCAAAAACAACGGATCTTCTTGGCCAGAGCCTTTTACAGGCGCACCAAGTTGTTGTTGATGGATGAGCCAACGACTGGGGTTGATGAGCAGATGGGTATACAGCTGATGAAGAACATCAGGAGCATCGGCGCGACCACAGTCATCGTGACGCACGACAAGAACATCTCTCGGATGTGCGATATGCACTATCTCTTTGTGGGTGGGATCCTAAGGCCTTTGATCAAAGAGCAGCCCAGCAAATTTGAACAGGACGAGGCCGGGGAAACGGCTGAGAAGTCCAGTCAAAAATGAGGAGTTACAACGCTTATCAAAATAAGTTCAAAGGAAAAAGAGATATGGAACATTCAATAGAAAAAACGATCAGGAAAAAAATCTACTCACAGGATGGAGCGCTGTAATGAGAGAATTGACAAACGAAGAGCTGTTCCTAGTGGCAGGTGCAGCGGCCGCTGCGGACGTCGATCCAAGCGAGCCGCCCACTGAGATTCCACCAATTGTGGTTAACCCACCTACGAGTCCACCTCCGAGTCCGCCTCCGACTATTCCTCCTTCACCGCCAGTTGAGCAGCCGGGGCCGATCACGCCTCCCGGCACTGGCGGCGGCGGACTTCCGAATCCAACGGACAAGAATACGACGACGGAACTAGGCGCAGAGGTCGACGTCATAGTTAATAAGTCAGCAACCCTGGAAGGGCTGGTTCAGTTGGCGCAGGCGAAGGGTTTTAACATAGTGGCTACTGATACGTATTCTCGTACGGATCCTGCTGCCACGGGTGGCGGGACTGTATATGTTAAAATCTATGCTAGTCCAAGCGATACTGCATCCCAATTGACGCATGAATTGGGGCATACCCTCTTTGATGGGGAGTGGAATACAGTTAAAGATCGAGCATCAGCAATTAATATGGGTCTGGCTACTGAAGGTGAAGCAACAATCTATTCCATCGCTGTCCAAAGAGAACTTTCAGCGCAGGGAGTAAGTTTGAATATTCCTGCAAATCCCGCCAATGTGGCATCTTATAATGCGACATATGACGCATATCAGGCTGGTCAGATAAATTGGGATACCGCTTCAGCGCAAATCGGCGAATCTTTCAGAAATGGCGAGCGAATTGATATAAATGGGACGCCCAATGATACTGCAGATGATATGACGTATGAGCAATATTATGGGAGTTACTGGGATAGGACGCGCGCTCCTGCCGGTGGGTAACATTCTGGTAAATTTGTAGTTTGTGAGAGGAGTGCTTATGTATATAAAATCTAAATTGGCCTTGTTGGTAGTTCTGTTTTTCTCAATGAGTGCTGGCGCACATGCTGAAAGTAAAGACTCGGAACTAAATTTGGATGAGGTGATTAGTAAAATATATGATCCTGGCAAGTCGGTAAACTATGAGCTTTTTCGCGAAATTGGACTCAGTGATTTCCATCAGGTGAGTTCAAGTCGATCATTGAACATTGCTTTTCGCTCAAATACGTTCAAGACGCGGGATCAGTATGCGATCTCTTTCGTTGAGTTCAGGGTCCCGCCTGAACTCGATAAAGGAGTGAGTTTTATGTATATGGAGCTCGCTCCTGGGCGCTGTTATGAAGTGTCTAAGATCAAGCAGAAATTTGCGCTCACCCCATACGTCCTGCCACCCAATCCCCATGCGCCACTCGCCGACGTTAGTAAGGATGTCTTCTATAAAACCAATCTTGGTGAAACGTCGGTGTATGTAAAGGCGAGTTCGAAGGGCGAGTGCTTGCTTGGTCTCACGAGAAGTCGAAACTGATGAGGTCCGCTGGTGCTAGCCAATTAGGCATCTAATTGGTTAGCGCTAATCTGGGCCGACACCTGGGCAGGCTTCAAGACGACACTTGAAGCGCTTTAAATGCAATGAGGGCTGGAGTGAAATTTTATAAGAGTAGTGTATGGTCCTCAGCTATCGTGGCCTTTTCTATTTTAGTATCGGCCACATTCTGTGGTGACGCCTATGGTTCAGAAAAAGTGCTTGACGAACTGGTGTCGCTATTCAGTAGCGGCGTTATTGTTGAAGAGTCTCAGGTCAACAAATTAATTAGAGCCGGCAAGACCGAGATTGTCAGAGACGAGCCCCTTCGTCGTCACTATCGAGTTTCATTGAATGATCAGAAGTCCCAGGTAGCAGCGTTGAGCTTCGGCGTTCATCGCAGTGATGAAAGTTCTCAGGCTTGGACAGTAGCTGCCCTAGCTGTAATTTCTACTGACAAAAAAGCCCGAAGCTGTGAAAGATATAGTGATATCGTTAAAAAATATGCTTTTGTGGAAGGCATACGTGAGCCTCGGGCCGTGATAAAAAATGCAGCTTGGACCCAACCAGCGACATTGACGAAAGGGCCGTATAAAATCTATGTCTCGACGACGAACGTGACCTCGCCTTGTGCTTCTGGGCTGACGGTTTCGACGAGGCTGACTGATGGTTTGGATGCTGTCACTCAAACGTCAAGCAAATAGTGTTCATTTTTGCACCGGCCTGTGCATAACGACTGAGCTCACGCATTACATGTTCTCGTAAACAGCCCAAGGTCATTGCAAGGCAACAGCGTGATGGCACTTACGGCTCTGGTCGCTCCTTCAAGTTATTCCGAATGATGAGCAAGTAGACGAGGAGGGCGGGCACGCACGTCAGGCAGATGCCAATGAAAAACATGCCATAGCCTTGGCTTTGTCCATGGAGCGTGGTGAGATAAGCCACTGCTAGGCCTGAGAAGCCGGCAAGCACCCTGCCGAAGATGGAGTAAAAGCTGGTTAGCCAAGCGTAGTGCTCACCTGCGCGTCCAAGCGTGACCAGCTTTGACATGTAAGCAACCAGGGCTATGCCGGTATAGCTACTAGCAAGGTTTTGAAGAATAACGCTAGCCCAAAGCAGTTCAGCAGACTGCTCGTTCGACGAGAGCGATGCAAGAACGAGGAGGGCAAGGGCTTGGAGAGCTGCGCCAACAAGAATGGTCGTGCTCAAGGACATGCGCTTCAAGCTTGTGCCTGCAGCCAAAATTCCGAGGAAGGCTGCTGGGATACCAAGCCAGATATGCAGGGAACCGACCACATTCTTTCCAATGCCAAGGGCATAGAAGAAGGGATTGATCATGGGACCCAGAAGAATGTCCGGTAGGCGATAGCAGCCGATGAAGACGACCACTGCGATCCATCCTTGGAGCGTGGAGGGTCGAAGGGATATCAGCGGAGACCCCTGCTTCTCCGCACTCGTGCGACCTGGGGTGAGGACGCTATCGGGGGCAGATCGCAGAAAGAGCGTTCCGCAGATAGGCACCAACATCAGGGGAAGCAGAAGTGCATAAGCAACTTGCCAGGACAGCCGCGCTGCGAGCAAGAACACCAGACCGTCGCTCAGCAGTAGAGCAATGCGGTAGCCAAATTGGTAGGCAGTGAGGAGCTTGGCTGGCTGCTGGTGCACTGCCTCTTGTTCGATCCGGAACGCATCGACTGAGGCATCCAAGGTCGCACCGCCAAAGGCTGCTGCGATGCAGCTCAGTGCAATCAGCGGAAGGCTGCCAGCGACAACGCTCAGGACAAGGCCTAGGAGAGAGATGGCGACCATTATCGAAGACAAGACAATCCAGCCCTGACGGTGCGACATGGTGCTTCCAACGACCGGCGCACGACGTTGGTCGAGATGGCGGGCCCATAGGAATTTTAGGGAGTAGGGAAGTGCGGTCCAAGCCAAGGCACCGATGACTGCGATCGAAAGCGACTTTTCGCTGAGCCAATAGCCTAAGGTGCTGCCGATCAGCGGATAGGGCAAACCAGAACCGAAGCCCAGGAACAAAAATCCAGTCCAGGCCTTGGTCGACCTTGATGTCACTTCGTGCATAGGTTGCAACTGCCTTGTCGCTTCGGTTCGTCCATTCGTATCAAGGAAGCAACGTGTCTTCCTCAGCCATCTTTGCGAAGTGTGTAAGCCTTGGTTCCAAGCATAGCGCCCGTCTTATCTCGCACCAAGCGATGCGCTTGCTTGAAGTGAGGGCGCAAGCGATGCCGGAGTGCTCTCGCCAGGCGTCGGTGATGCCCTGGCACAGCCACGAAATCCAGGATCCAGAGTTGATCACCTTCGTTCCAGTCGCTAATTGGCAAGAACGGCGGATCTTGCAGAACCAAATGACTGGCGGTTTCAGGCGTCAGATAAGCCCATAAGGCGTAGCCGGTCCAGACCCCGTCTTCGTCTTCAATCGTGACGAGCTGGCCTAGGCGAATTGCAGGCCATAGCCACACATAAGCCGCTGCGATACTGAACTTCTTGCGGTCAGTCTTGAACAGGAGTTGCATTGCCAGGCCAAGCGCCTGCGCATCAACGGCATTAGGTTGCATGGGCGGTGGTTGAGCTCAATGTCTGCGCTGCAACTGCAGCGTCCGGGAAGGTGAGCAGTGCGGTAGGGATTGATGCACGCCCGTTCAAGCTTAGACCTACCAGGTAGCTGGTGGGTTCGCAGTCGACACGCGCGACGGTTCTATGGCCAGAATTGGTGATGCCGAGTTTCTCATCTGCGACTTCGGCGCCGAAAAGCAGTGTTCCGCCATGCACGCGTGGTCCCTCCAGCTGGACTGTATAGGCCATACGATGCGTATCAAAGAAATACAAAGCGGTGGACACGTGATCGCTTGCGTAGCCCAAGACAAGCCAGTGTGGTGGTAAGCCTTTCCAAACACGGCGCGAGACCGCGACCTCGGTTGCGATAAAGGCCGAGACCCGCTCGGGTCCCGACGACCGATCGACAAGGATCGACCGCACCAGCTTGATCGCCCGGCGCTTAGAGACGCGATAGGAAAGGCGTGGTCGTGGTCTCAGCCAGCGGTTGGCGGCACAAAGATGGAGAGCTGCATTCGGAAGTGCGTGCAGGAGCGAGTTGATCTCCTCGCCTGTCTGAGAGCCCTGGGTTGCTTTGCCTTTGATGTGGTCAGAGAGCCAATCGTGGCGCTCGCCGTGCTTTGTGGGCTGATCGAACGCATAGTCAATGTGCTGTTGCTCGCGGTAGTAGCGCGCAATGAGCGCTTTGAAATGCAACGCCTCTGGGCTTGACTGAGGCAAGGCACACGCTTCTGCACAGTGATGTAGAAACGCAGCTTCCATGTGATGCTCGATCTGGATGAGCAACTGATCGATGTTGGCGATTGCCTTGTCAACGCGGGAATACTTCTTGAAGAAGTAGGCAAGCGAGGGAAGCGAGTGGCGAACATCACGCATCTCATCGCCGAAGAAGTGACGATGCCCATCGGTGCCACGCTTCCAGCTGGGAACTGCGCGGAAGCCGCCGAAATCCAGGAACTGCGCGTTCGATGTGATGTTGTCGCTTGTCGGGCGTCCGGTCCAGAGGCGATGCGCGCGACTTGCGGCAAGTTGCTCGGCAAGGCGGAGGTAGAGCGCGGACAAGTCAACGCCTAAGCCATTGGGATTGCCGGCATCGCGTTGCGTGTGTTCGTCGGCAAAGTGGATGGCATCTTTGACTCGCAGGCTATCTTGAAATTGATCGCTGTTTGCACTACCTGATGTCCCGAAATACAGGCTGCGCTCGAAATGCGCCAAGCGTAGGAAAGCAGGCCTGATCAGAATGGCGCACCGCTCCGGTTCGTCGGCATCGGTGCGCGCCAGGGAGAAGCCGGCATCAATGATGGCAACGATGGGGACTGCCCCATGGGGGAGTTCTGCGTTGAGGATTTCGCTGGCGACTGCCTCGCGAATGGCATCGTAAAGATAGAGACACCCATGCGAGTGTGACCAATCATGGGCCTTGGAGACCAGTGGTGTGGGGCCGGTTCCTTTGGCGATGAGCATGCCATCGGAGCCACAGCGGCCACTCCCTCCGTGGATCGCCCCACCGCTCCCACCATAGCGATCAGCGCCCAGTGTCTGTCCGCCGAAGGTGCCGGCAACGCAGTGGGCTTCGATAGAGGTCACGGCAAAGCGCTCAAGCAAGGACGCTGAGATGCGGGCCCGAGTTGGCGCGTCGTGGATGGCTATGCCTAAGTCGTGAAACCAGCGCTCATTGAGCCAGAGCAAAGAAGCATCCGGCAGCCTTCCCACTGAAAAGGGCACGAGCATCGAGGTGCTCACGCTGGCAAGGCTCAACAGGGTGGTGTCGTTCTTGTCATCCATGTCCCAGTAGTCATTGGGCATTTCGCTTCCTTGTTTCCGCAACTGTTGTGACTTAGCGTTCGATCGGCGTTGGTGATGCTACCAATCTGACGGCAATTCGTCCTGCTGCTGCTTTGATTTCCGGAGACCACGGGACATCACTTCTGCATGGACAGTCCGCGTAAAAACGACACACGACGTGAGGCGTGATCAGATTCGTACAGGTCTTATTCATTCTTTGGTATAACTAATATTTATATCTAAAAAGAGCCATGGTTGATCCGACTGTGGCGAAAAAATTCAAAGAAAAAATTAAAGAGCAAGAGCGCACTTATGGTTTCTGCTTTGCAGAAACCGTGCGCCAACGCTGCGCGTCGGTGCGGTGGCTTTCGCCACCTCGTTGCCTATGTTTCGCTAGGCAACACAGCCACTTCAAAACCTCGTGACCGAGGTCTCTGTGCTGTCGAGTTCGCTTTTCTCTCGACGGGCGATGTTCTGCCGCTTCTATGTGTGCTCCACAAACAGGAGTTTCACAAATGGCGATTTATCACGCAACAATGAAGTCTTTCAGCCGAGGCAACGGCGACTCTTCGGTCGCAGCAGCTGCTTACCGCGCAGGGTTTGATCTGCTCGATATGAGCACAGGGCTTGGTCACAATTATTCCCACCGAGGCGGTGTCGATTTCCATAAGATGCTTGCGCCGAAAGGAGCGCCCGAGTGGTGTTTCGATGCGCAGTATTTTTGGAACGCGAACGAAGCGGCCGAGACGCGCAAGAACGCACGCGTTTGCCGAGAAGTCGAGGTTTCGCTTCCGCATCAACTCGATCAACACCAACGGAGAGCGCTCGCTTTAGCGCTTGGCCAATTGCTGGTCAATCGGTTCAAAGTCGCCGTATTGGTCGCTGTGCACACACCAAGCAAATATGGTGATCAGCGCAATCATCATGTGCATTTGCTGATGTCAGCGCGACAAGTCGGACCGGGAGGACTAGGGGAGCGCGCCTGCGCTGAGTTTGATGCGCGACAAGGTGGCGGCACACGAGCGCTGCGGCAAATCCGCAAAGACATTGCAATGGTCATCAATGCGCACTTGAAAAATGCGGGCGCCCCGGCTCGGGTAGATCATCGCAGTCTCCGAGCACAAGCACACGAAGCCGCGCGTAATGGAGAGTTTGAACGCGCCCGCGAACTCACGCGCCGGCCTGGCAAGCACTTGGGCAAAGCCAAAGTGGCGGTGATTCGCAAAACGAAGTTCACAGCAGAAGTGAGAGGAGCAGGTGGGCGAGAAGCAGCACTGGCGCTTTCAAAGCTTGTCGCTGAGCACATGGAAAAAAGCGGTGGTCTCGTGCACGAGGTGCCACCGTCTCATAGCCATGCGACAGCACTTCGGGATCGGGCCAACGCACAGACTTCTGGATTGGACGGATGCACAGCGGTTGGGCAGACACGATTGTCAGGCGCAGAGCGGGTGCGGCAGATCAAAGAGCGCTTGGCGCGTGCGCCAGCGCCTCGCCCGGGTCTCTACACGCCTTACAGCGGTCAGACCCGACATCTTAGTCGCGTGACGCGTTTGGCTCGTTCCTCGGGCCGACAAGACGCTGAGTTGCTCAATGCGCAGGCGCAGTTGATCGAAGATTGGCTCGAAGCCCAGCGAGAGGTGGCTCAGCAGTCTCTCGAAGTATTGCGGCAGATCCCGGGTATCCAGATTGAACCCGAGTTCCAGCGAGCGCACTCCACACTCGTTTGCCGGCGAGTGGATAGCTACGCCACCAAGCCATTTCTCTTTGAAGACACCGAGATGCTTGCTCGCTCAATCAGCAAGTATGCCCATACGCTGGTGCGACCCTACAAAGCGCGCATGGCCGTGCTAGATGCGCAAGCCAAGCTCTATGAGCAAGAATACGATCCCGATACAAAAGTGGTGGCCAGAGCACAGCGGCGCTTGGCGCGAATGAAGAGGCATGTCTCCCCGCGCATCCAAGCGATCCAGCAGGGGCGGATCAAGCGGGCTCGAAAAGCGATGGTGGAGACGGCTGAGGCCTTGGAGAAGAACTTCTCTCCGCAGCCGATTGAGGTGCTGACGCCTGAGGCATCTGGAGAGGATGCACTTCCACCGCAGGCCGAGGGTGGGGCAGAGCATTGGGAGTTGAAGTTCCGGCCACCGAAGCCAAGTCTATGATGGCTCAGATATTTCTGACCGTTGACTGCGCAGCAGACTGATGGTGCGCCTAGGCATTTGGCTGGTAGCTACGATCGTCGCGGAAGGTTCTCGCCAAGTGATCGGAACAACGCCGCCAGCCGTTGGCACCCGGCGCCGAGACTGAGGCTTCAACGCCAGCGACACAGGAGCCCCCATGCGGGGCTCTTTTTCGTGGCCAAGACTTTCGCTTTATGCATCTGGATGAGATTGGCAACACTGACAGGCAGATCTCGGCTTCGTGGTTGCTGAGGAACCCCGTCATTGGGGGCGAGATAGGTCCTTAGCGAACTTCTTATCCAAATACTGGAAAATTGCTCTGGCAGCATTGATAACGAGGACTGCCTCATCGTTTTCTAACAACGTCTCGTTTGGATGCGCCCCCGGATGCTCTGCCCGAAGCTGCTTGAATAAATTGGTGATCGTGGCGCCGGGTTGGGCCTGAATTTCTTGCGCGTAACAAACTGCTTTGAGGTATGCATGAAGTGCGGTGTGAATTCGGTCCACCGCATGGGTCGGTCCTGCGCTTTGGATGAGCGTGTTGGCATCAGCAAGTGCGCGCTTCAAGACATCGCTGGTGATAGATGGGCTGCTGTCTTGGACCGAAAGTCCGTCAGCACAGCGCGTAGCCAATTCCAACAGCCGGCGGTAAGCCTGTTGGGTTCGAAGATGCTCACTGCCTTGGGGATACTTGCGAGCGATGCCGCGAAGGATCGCTGCTTGTTGATGTCCTTCGACCCCTGTCAGGATTGAAATAAAACGTTCCTTGGTCGTGTTGCCGGTGAAGGCATCTGGATCCAGCTCCAGATCACAAAAGCCAGGGTAGAACTCTCGGTGTGTCTTGTAGGAGAAGTCGCCCAGGTAGCCGCCCTCCACCCCAATGTAGCTGTGAACCACCCAGTGAATCTCGCTACCGCGCAAATCGCCCACAGATCACCCAGATCGGCTGGAACACGCGTTACATTGAGCGCATTATAGGCAAAAGCATTTGAGGAAGGCGTGGTGCTGCATCCCGCGCGTCGCGCTTCCTCTCAGGGGTGTCGATGGATCAGACGGCGGTGGCGCAGGCTGGCGAGGAGACTTCTTCGCTCCGGGGAGCTGGCGGGTTGAAGGACAAGGTTGAGAAGGCTCGTTTGGAGCTCTTAGATCTGTCTACACGCAATCGGTTGCTTCATACACCCAGAGGTGGTCGCGCCAAAACCGTCGAGGTGGTCTACGAGCTTGCCAAGGCGATGTATCAGACCTTGGTGATCGAAGGAAAGCGTTTCACGTTTGTTCCTGGCAAGGAGGATCCGAAGCAAGCGAACACTACTGGTAGCCCTGGCGATGACGATGACAGTGATGAGGTCCTACTTGACGAGGCACCCGAAGACCCAGAGCTGATCGCGCAACCCGATTTTGAGCTGGATGAGAACGGGCGTGTCAAAGCGCATTGGGATGCGCATCTCACAACACGCCTAACGCCGACAGGTCTGCAGAAGCGCTTATTGGATCTCTACATGGACGCGCGGACGCTCCAAGAAGAGCAGGGCGTCAATGTTCTTTACTTGGCCGTCGGCTACTTGCGTTGGCGTGCTACTTCCACTCCTCAGACTGACCGCTTCGCGCCCTTGGTGCTCATCCCGGTTCAGTTGGAGCGAAGCACGGCAGGCGAGAAGTTTCACCTCAAATGGACCGGCGACGATATTCAAGCGAACTTGTCGTTGCAGTTGTTCTTGCAGCGCGAGTTTGGGCTTCGCTTGCCGAGCATTGATGAGTTCGAAACGCTCGATGTCGATGCCTACCTGGCCTCTGTGGAAGCCATGCTGGAAGGTAAGGAGACCTGGGGCGTGCTTCGTGATGACGCCATCCTAGGCTTGTTCTCGTTCGCTAAGTTCATGATGTATCGGGATCTTGACCCACAAAGCTGGGAGGCGCTTGGCGGACTGGACGCCATCCCGATGCTGCGCGGGGTGGTTCAAGACGGTTTCCCAGGTGCGAGCCTAACCGACGAAAATAGCGAACTCGACCGTATCATATCGCCAGAGAGGATGCGCCATGTCGTTGATTGCGACTCATCGCAAGCTCTGGTTGTGCACGATGTGCTTCAAGGCAACAACATCTTGGTCCAAGGTCCGCCTGGAACGGGGAAGTCCCAAACCATTGCCAACATCATCTCGGCAGCGGTAGCCGAAGGAAAGCGGGTGTTGTTTGTGGCCGAGAAGATGGCCGCGCTCGAAGTCGTGAAGCGCCGACTGGATCATGTCGGTGTGGGCGTGGCCTGTTTGGAACTCCACAGCAACAAAGCCAATAAGCGTTCTCTACTGGAGGAGCTTCGGCAAACGCTGCACTTAGGCGAGCCCAAACGAACCAGCACTTCGCCAATCATCGAGCAACTAACGGAAAAGCGCGACACACTCAACGCCCATGTTGCGCGGCTCCACGAAGCTCACCAGCCCTCTGGACTGACGCCATACCAAGTCTTCGGACACATGGTGCGCCTGCGTCGCTTGGGCTACACGACACAAAGCCTGCCCCTTGAAGCGCCGACCTCCTGGGCGTCCCATCAAAAAGAGGAGAGGGAATCGCTCCTGCGCGAACTGATCGAGCGAATTGAAGAAATTGGCGTTCCAGATGAGCACGCTTGGAGCGGCGTTCAGAACGATGGCCTCTTGCCCAGTGAACGTGATCGGTTGCTCATCTTGGTCGCTGGATTGACCGAGCGATTGAACGATTGGGAGGCGTCGACCACTGAGCTTCACAGCGCGCTGGATCTTCCACCTCCACTCCGATTTGATGACGCCGGCCTTGCCGTTCAGCGTGTTAAGGCTCTGCTTGAAGCGCCAAAACTTGGCTCCGATGCGCTTCAAAGCAAGGTCTGGGATGCGCCTGGTCGCGCTTCGACAGTCATCGATGCGCTTGAAAACGCTCAGAAGGCCAGAGCTGCGGTCGAGGCTAAGATTCAGATGGAGGCGCTCGCGCAAGACTGGGATGCTACCAAGGCCACTTTACGAGTTTTGCCAAACAGCTTCGTTTTAGGGAAAGAGCTGGCAACGCTGAGTGGGGCACACAGTGCCTTGGTTCGGCTCGGGCCTGATCTGACACGATTGACGCAGCTTCTAGCCGAGAAGGCACCACTTACGCTCGATCTGGCGCTTCGGCTCGTTGCCATCGCGGAGCGCGCCACGACCATTCCGGAACTTGACCGCGATGCATTGGTCGCCCACATCTGGGAACGGGGCGTCGATGCAATCGAAGAGGTCGTTGTGGCTGTTGAAACGGTCCAGCAGGCGAAGAGGAACCTGGCCTCTGTATTCCGCGACGCTGCATGGAGCAAAGACAGCGCGGAGCTTGAAGCGGCGCGTGGGCAGTTGGCGATGCGCGGCACGAGCTTGTTCCGCTTCCTAAGTGGAGATTGGCGTCGCGCCAATCAGACCATCCGCACACTCCTTTCTAACCCTAAGCTTCCGGCGTTGGACATGCTTGGATCGCTCGATGTTCTCCTGGATGCCAAGAGCGCTCAGAAGAAGATTGTTGAGCACGACGCCCAAGGACAAGAAGCGTTTGGCTCAAACTGGCAGCGCGAGCGCTCCAACCCATCCTTCCTCAGAGGCGTCGTGGCCTGGATGCGAACGCTCCGACCCTTGGGGAGCGGAGTTCGTGAGCGTTTGGCCGACATCAGCGATCGCGTATTGGCAACCGAAATCGCCAAACGCGTAAAGCCAGTTTTAGAAGAACTCGTTCGCGATTTGGCGCCTGTCCATGAGGCGTTGTTGTCTGCTGAGCGCAACCCATGGGGCGAGGAGACCGTCCTCAAGCGCGTTGTTCTATCGGAACTGGAAAAGAAGTCTGCCCTTTGGCAAGCTGCGTCCCAGCAATCAGCCCTATTGGCTAATGCGCAGGAACTCACGATCGAGCAGGCGCTTGCGGTCGTTGAAGAAGTCCAGCTGGCGCAAACTGCCATTACCACTTACGACGCTCTTGCCGCTGATGGGACCTCAGCCTTTGGTCCGTTCTGGGGAGCACTAGATAGCAAGGCACATGAGCTTCGCCAAGTCGCGTCTTGGATTGAACACAATCCAGAGCTTCGCTTGTTGGCCGCGCGCATTGTTGATCCCGAGTCATTGCTTGATCGGGCTGAGGGAGTTTCTTCTGCGGCAGGACTGTTGGCCGGCGAAGTGATGGATCTTCTGGTTGGCTTGCAGTTTGAGGGCAACGCAGAGATCACGCGTGATCCGAGCCATGCACCTTTGGCAACACTCAAACTCCAGCTGGCAAGCTGGCAAGCCGACCCGGAAGGACTTCGGAGTTGGGTGTCTTACCTTGCCATTGCCAAGGAGGCCGAGCGTAAGGGCTTAGGTGCAATAGTCGATGGTCTTGCCAGTGGCAAGCTGGCGAGAGCCGATGCCTTGGGCGTGTTCGATCTGTCTTACTACGAAGCTTTGCTTCAAGCGCTGGTACAGCGCGATCGTGCGTTGGCGAGCTTTGACGGGCAGCGGCAGTCTCAGGTGGTATCAAGCTTTGCAAGCCTTGACCAGGAGCGTATGCAGCTGGCTCGGTATGAAGTGGTCAAGGCGCATCACAGCAAGATCCCGCGCCAAGGCGGTGCAACCGGCCCAACAGCTATTCTTATCGGCGAGATGGCCAGGAAAAAGGGTCATCTGCCGATTCGTCAATTGATGCAACGGTGTGCCCCTGCGATCCAAGCGCTCAAACCCGTCTTCATGATGAGTCCGTTGTCGGTAGCGCAGTTCCTGCCGGCAGGCGCGCTGGACTTTGACATGCTGGTCATTGACGAAGCCAGCCAGGTGCAGCCGATTGATGCGCTCGGTGCGATCGCGCGCGTTAAGCAGTTAGTGATCGTGGGTGACGAGCGACAGCTCCCGCCAACACGATTTTTCTCCAAAGCACTGGGCGATGGCGGTGACCGGGATGACGATGAGGGTGGGGCACAGGCGTCAGATGTCGAAAGCATCCTGGGGCTTTGCCGCGCAAGAGGATTACCTGAGCGCATGCTCCGTTGGCACTACCGGAGCCGCCATCAGTCGCTCATTGCCGTTTCCAATCAACAGTTCTACGAAGGCAAGCTCTTCATCGTCCCCAGTCCCTACACCAGTGAAGCAGGTGTGGGCTTGCGGCTGCATCATTTGCCTGAAGCCATCTACGACCGGGGCAACACGCGCACCAACCCCAAAGAAGCCAAGGCAGTTGCACTTGCAGTGCTGGCGCATGCGCAAAACACCCCTCAACTCACGCTGGGTGTAGCGACCTTCTCGACAGCGCAGCGCCGCGCCATTCTCGACGAGTTGGAACTCTTGCGCCGACAGCACCCGGAAACAGAAGGGTTCTTTGCCGATCACCCGGCTGAGCCCTTCTTCGTCAAGAGCCTCGAAAACATCCAGGGCGACGAGCGCGATGTCATCTATATCTCTGTGGGCTATGGGCGTGATGCCCAGCGCCACATGACGATGAATTTCGGTCCTGTGAGTAATGACGGCGGCGAGCGGCGCTTGAATGTGCTCATCAGCCGCGCCAAATCGCGTTGCGAGGTCTTTACCTCGATCACCGATGAAGACATCGACACCGATCGTGCCAAGGGTAAGGGCACCTTTGCTTTAAAGCTCTTCTTGAACTACGCAAGGACAGGCCGCCTTACCCTCGCCACCCAGGCGCGAGACGCTAAGCACAGCGTATTCGAACAAGAGGTGGCCCAAGCACTTCGCGCGCGAGGCTACGATCTGCACACCGATGTGGGCCTTGCTGGCTTCTTCGTCGACATTGCGGTGTCTAATCCAGAGGAGCCTGGGCGCTACATTTTAGGCATTGAGTGTGACGGGCAGTCGTATCGAGATGCCAGAAGCGCGCGCGATCGCGATCGCTTGCGTGACAGCGTGCTGCGCGACAAGGGCTGGCAGGTTTATCGGATTTGGAGTTCGGACTGGTTCCACCGTCCTGAGGCAGAGCTTGAAAAACTTGTTGTAGCCATTGAAAGAGCGAAGTCGGAGTCAGGCACCTTAGAGCCCAGTCCCAATTCTTCGCACCGTGCGGTGCCGGTGGAGATTCTCACCGTCGATCGCGGTGAGGTCACTGAGATGGGCCTCATTGAGGCGCAAAGTCCGCCGGACACTGAACCTTACATTGAGGCGTCCTTCGCCGTGCCAAGCAACCAGTTCGAATTGCATTTGGTTCCAACAGGGCAACTCGCCACCATCGTGCGGCAGATCGTTGAAGTGGAAAGCCCCATTCATCGCAGCGAGGTCGTTATGCGCGCTCGGACGCTTTGGGGCTTGCAGCGTGCTGGCTCGCGTATCCAACAGGCGGTTGAAGAGGCGATTGGGTCAGTGGTGTCGATGGGTGGTGTGCAGGTCGTCGACAAGGACTTCTTGGCCATTCCTGGGAAAGAGGTCCACGTGCGTGATCGTTCATTGGTCGAGTCCTCGACCCTGCGCCGGCCAGAGCTTTTGCCACCCGCAGAGATCAAGGTGGCGGTCACCAAAGTCGTCGCCGACAACCTGGGGGCAAAGCGAGACGAGTTGGTGTTGATCGTATCGCGTCAGCTCGGTTACCGGAGCACCAGCACACAACTTAGACAGTTGATTTTGGATCAGATCGAGGCACTGCGGCTTGCGGGCAGGTTGGCTGACAAAGGCGAGTTGGTGGTCTTGGCCTAGCGCTCATGGTCTATTTTTTTCACTGCGCTTTTGCCCGCGCTTGGAAGGCAAGCGCAACCGCTGAAGCCATATCCTTGGGGCTTAGTTCCAAAAGCTGGGTGACCACTGCGTCTACGTTGGCACCTGCACCACCTTGGCGTTCGAGCTGTTCGAGCTTCTTGCCCAACGCGACAGGATCCGGATTGAAGTAGCGCATGAAGGTCTTTAAGTCCTTATGCCCCGAGATCCTGGCCGCTTCCGCTGGGTTGAGGTGATGTCCCATCTCTGTGATGCGCGTATGGCGCAGATCGTGCATGCGCGCAGTCAGGATCTCTGGGTCACCGAGCTTCTCGGCTATCTGCCCACGGACGCGATCCCAGGCCTGAGTGACGGTGTCTGCCCGAATGCGCTTGCCGCGCGAGGTCACAAAGACGGGTCCTTTCTTCGTTTCGCTGGCTTCAAAGCGGGCTGCGATCAAGGCCATCGGCTCTGACGTCAACGGGATCACGCGCTCGTTGTATTTGCCATTCTTGGCCTTGGTCTCGCGAAGTCGCGCGGTCTTCTTCTTGAAGTTGATGTCCGCCCAATCGAGCTTGACGCACTCCGAGCGGCGGGCTGCCGTCATGCGAGCAAAACGGATGACATCGGCCGTTGCCGGGTCGGTCCGCCCAGCATCAAGCTGCGCAACGATGGCGTTCCATTCCTCCTCGGTGAGCGTCCGGTCGCGCGCGTCATCCGAATTGAGCGATTTCAAGCTCTTGATCGGCGAGCGCAGATCAATCTGCCAGTTTTCGTGGGCAATCCGGAAGAGGTTTCGGATCGTGGTCAGGGCTCGCTTTTTGCTGCCCTGGGCCATAGGGAGCGTGGTGCCGTCTCGCTTGACCTTGATGTAGGCGTTCACGAACGAGCCGGCATGGCGCCCCAAGAAGTCATCCTGAGTCAAATCCTTGGCCAGCTTGCGGGTGAGGTGGGGCAGGCCGGTCTGGCTCAACCCAAGGCCTTTGCCACCTCCCAAGAAGAGATAGGCATTGGATTGGTCGGTCCTGACCGACGCGTGCTTGATGAGCCCATCATCGATCTCTTGGACAAACCGGCGCAAAAGATCCCCAAAGGTCCAGGCCTCTGCCGTGTGCGCGTAGGGCGTTTGCCGAAGCTCCAAGGAGGCGTGTTCTCGGCGGACATAGGCCTCGGCCATGAGCCGAGCAGCATCAATGTGATGCTCGGTATTCGGGGACGCCTTCGGGTCGATGGGGTAGCGCACCAGCGGGAACTTCAAGGCTTGCCCGTTGAGGGACCTTCGGATGCGCGCCTCCCACCTGAGTTGCCCATCCGTCCTGAGCGTCACGCCCGCCACGGAGCTGATGGCCTGAGAGGCCTTGATGCCGCGTGGGAGCGTGCCGCTGAAGGTCTTGGTGCGCCCAGGCTTGGCGGCTGTTTTGGCTTTGCTCACTTAGCGTCTCCCTGTATCCTTAGACAGATGGCCCCGTGGCACAATTGGATAGCGCGCGTCCCTCCTAAGGACGAGGTTGCTGGTTCGAACCCAGCCGGGGTCACCACTTTTTTGACAATCGGCATGACTAGGCCTGTCGTTACCACAGACTTGCCACAGTCAGGCTAGACTTTCACGCAAAGCCTTGTCCCGCTTGGGTCTTAGTCTAGCGACGTTGTCCCTCCTAAGGGGAAGGTCGCCCGTTCGAATCGGGCCGGGGTCACCAGGAATCAGTGACTTAAGCTAGTCTATGTCCACGTTGAATAGAGATGATGGAGCATATATCCACATGCTATGGACACAGCAGACACAGAGCTTCGGAGCATCGACTCAATCTGATTGGATCGCTGAAGCCCGGTCTTTTCGGCACTTGGATTAATTAATCTAACGTCTTTTAAGCCAAGGGAGAGGGGGTGAGACTTAATTTGCAAGTTCCATATCCCCTAAGACTCTTCTGTTTGCATCTCGGGGGACATACTTTTGCCAATCTTATTTCAACAGAAATGCTTCTTGTTGATCGAAATGTTTTAGCCAAGCTTAAGAAATTTGATGCACTGGCGAACGAAGGCGATAAATATTGGTTGGCAATATTCAGTAGATGTGCTCAAAATATCAATCCGATTTTCACTGCTTATGAAGGATGTTTTGCTAGGAAGCCAAGTAAGGTCGAATTCGTAGCTGAGCTTCAGAAGGCTCGAGCGGAGCTAGAAGTACTATATCCCCACAAGAAGATAATTAACCATCCTGCCGAGATGGCCGAGGGGCTTTACGACGCCTTGGCGATAAAATTTGAGAGGCAGGGTAAAGAGATCGAATTCTTGCTAGCCTCAGCATCGATTGCCGCGAATCGTCCGTCCCGCGAAGAGCTGATGCCCAAAATCCGCGATGTCATTGCAGTGGCGCACGACTATGGAATCGGAACAAGCTCGTTGGTGCCGGTTGCCCTAATGTCCTGTTTGGCTGATAAGAGCGGAGGTCAAGCATCCGCAGCACGACGTCTGCTAAAACCTAAGATGAAATATCTGCACGGCGATGCGTACAACGCTGTTGCCGACATCCACAATCTTGATTTTTTAATCTCACTTAGTGCCAGTGATCTCAATACGGCAGTGTTATGCACGATGGATCTTGGTCTGGCGGAGTTTTGGATTAAATTGAAGGTGGCGAGCCCCAAGAAGACACCTGACAATGACGTCACTTTTAGGTTCTCCATTGATAGTGATCTTTTTCCAAGATTGGATGAAAATCAGCTTGATGAATTGCGATCTCTCCTTCAGTGACGTAATTTTTTGACTGCCGTGTCATTCCCTTCGGGAGTGAGGTGTGCGTAGTATTTTCCGTTGTCGCGTAATCAGCATGCCCGGCCAGGATTTGAATGCGACGCAAGGGCACGCCCGCCATGACGAGATGAGAGCGAAAATGTGCGCCGCAAACGATGCAAACTGCCCCCAATGCCTGCCCTTCGAGCGTATGCTGCAAACGAGTCGCTTAACTTATCTTTATGCACATCAGCGACACGGTCGGGCTAGCGGCTCAACGCCTGTCGTGCATAGCGGTTAAGTAGAACCTCGCGCCACTTGCCAGACTTTGTGCGGCCTCTTCCGGTTTTATCGGGCTCGCTCTTTATAAGTAGTCTGCCGCCTAGCACTGATGACTTGCGCAATTGGCCGCCTCCCCGCGGCGTAAGCCGGTGTGCGCCATGATCAGCCATAGTGGCGCGTGCAGGGTTGGCGCGAGAAAGCTTTCGCATCGCTGCTATGTCGTAGAAGCGCACAGCTACGCTGCGCGGTGCTTTCACTTTCTCAAGCGGGTTAACGTCCATCTCCTTACATTCCATCACGCTACGGAAGGCTGCCTGGAGTCGATGGATTTCTTTGCCAACTGTCTCTGGCGCTGCCTTATCGTCGATCAGGCGATCATGCTTGTAGCCCTACATTTCCACGGGGCGCAGCGTGTCAATCGGTCGATGAACGAACTTGGTGATGAAGCGCTTCATTGCGTTAGCCCAGCTTCTTTCGCTGCTCGTATTTCTTCAGCTTCATGAGAGCCGAGGCGGCCGAGGGAGAGCCGGTAACGTTTGCCGGCCTGTCGCCAATCGAGATAGGCGCGGTTGCCATGCCAGTAGAGTGAGACTGTTGCCATTGAGGTGCGCCGTTGATCGCCGCGTGGAGCGCGGACTTTTTGTAGAGTTGCTTGCCCATGAAGCGTCGCGGAGCTAGTCCGTAGACGAGGGCGTTCTCGCGGAACTGGGATTCTGCGGCGCCGCAGTAATGAGCAGCCTTGGTTACTTTGAACCAGTCTTTGCCGGCGAGGTTCAGTGGCTCGGCGAGGGACATTCGCGCCTTCTGAACTGGCATGCGTCAAACTTCGCCCACTCTGGCGTCGACAGATTGCCGCTTGTATGAAGATTATTTATGGCAAAATGCTCTCCGGAATAAGAGGTGTTAAATGGGCATGCTTGATGGAGTAAGCCAGTGCTGGTGGCTAAGTAAAGCTTGTGAAGTGAACTGGGACGCTTGGGCTGCAATCGCAACGGCGAGCGGCACTTGTCTGGCGCTTGCCATCGCGACGAGCGACGGTCTGCAGCGTATTAAAGATAGGCGTGCCGCTGCGAAGCTCGCATTGATTTCTATATGGCCGTTCGCACATAAGGCGGCAGGCTGCACATCGACTATCTCGCATGAACTTCAACTTTCGAGCGGGGTGCGACCCGATACTCTTGGTACTGCCGTTCAAGAGTTGCGTGATGCGATCGACAAGATTTCTGCGG
This sequence comes from Xanthomonas sp. NCPPB 2933, assembly GCF_056725225.1. NCBI lineage: Bacteria > Pseudomonadati > Pseudomonadota > Gammaproteobacteria > Lysobacterales > Lysobacteraceae > Xanthomonas > Xanthomonas sp. NCPPB 2933. The sequence goes on along the minus strand of NZ_CM161518.1, from coordinate 3,099,089 downwards.
CCAGCGGTCGTCTTGACGCTGAAATGTCGCTGCGGGTCACTGCTGCCGTGTCGTTGGGAGGATATTTGGCACGCCAAGCTTCCCGGCTTCTTACCAGGGATATGGACGCGGCAATGGTTAGCGCAGCTTTGAGCGAAGATTTTATCGCTCATTCCCGCACGGCAACTCAGCATTTTTTGGACATTGCTACTGCTGCCGAAGCACAGACGGCTACTATTACAGGTCAAGCGCCCCCATTTGAAGATTAGCCTCTCCGGCATAGTTTGCCGCATGTATTGAAATAAAATAGCCCTGGGTGCTGCGATGATATTTCCTCTGAGACGCTTATTTTCAAAATTTACTTTCAGTGTTCCAAGCGTGTGACGAGCTCATGCGAAATGCCTGTTGACCAGCGCCAGTCTTGCATCCAGCATCGGCTTGCCAAATGGGAGAAAGTCATGCCACCTAAAATCCACGAGGACTCGCTGAGCACCAGCTATTACGGCAAGGGGATTTATGTTGAGGCCCGTCAACCTGAGGGTGGCGAAGCCTTCGTTTCGCTGATCGAGATCGAGGACCTGCCCAGCTTTAATTCGCCAGATCTCCCAAATTTTCCATCCTTGAGTGACGCACTCAATGCAGGTTTGCGATGGGCAACAACCATGGTTGATAACTAAGCTGTTTGTAATGTCGCCTCCGTGCCGCCAAGGACCGCTGGACTCGGGCTGGCTTGATTTGTAGGTTTTCCGATCCGCGCGTCATTGACCTCACGTCGCGACAAGCTCTTACGCACCGGAGTAGTACCCAGCTTCTGCACCTTGCCGCCGTGCTTTGCGAGTACTTTGAGATCGTTCGCGAGGTCAGCGCACTCGCGGTCTTTGTGGCGGACGGTGGAGAGTGCGAAGGCGCTCATTGCGCACCTGCCTTGCGACGCGCAGCGGGTTCGTTGCGCAGCAGCTACTCGGCGTAGGCACCGCCGCGCTGGTTGAGGGTGATTGTGTTGGAGAACTGTGGGTCGTCTAGCTGCACTAGGCCGGCGTTGTCGAGCCAGTTGATGCAGCGGCGGGTGAATGCCTGAATCTGTACGGTGCCGCTGGTCTGCATCTGGACGGGCATGGCGGCGAAGCCACCACGTGTGCGCCGCAGGGTGCGGCCCTGTGCTGCGGTGGCCAAGTGTGCGAACAGCGTACGGCTCAGGTGGGACAACGGGATGCGGTGCTGGCCGGTGGGTTCGGTCCAGCGGCCTTCGGTGAGTGCGCGGCTGGTGCTCGGCGCAGTGGCCTTGCTGCAGCGGCAGCGCTCGATGTGGAACGTGGTCGGCGCCGGCCCGCCGATGCGGTAGCGATGCGGTGCGCCGCGTGTGGTGATCAGCTGCGGGCGGTGGCCCGGCTGGTACGCGGGAATGCTGGGCGGCAAGGGCGTGGCTTCCTGGCGCATGTCTGTCCTTGGCCTGCGCCAGCCGAACGTGGGGAGGGCAGGCTGCTGGTCTGCGACATCGCTAGTTGGGGGAGATGTTCATCTAGTGCAGTTCGAATCATTTGTTACTATCGCGTTAGCTGTAGGGATGCGGCCCCATGCCGCAATGGAAGCAACAGGGGAATGGAATGAAAAAGCTACTCGCCGCTGCGATCGTGATCGCGGCGCTTTCTGGCTGTGCGGCCAATCCGCCGCTCAACTTCTCGGTGCCGGGCGTAGGAGTCAGCAGCAAGAAGCTCGATGCCGAGCTGAAGTCGCTCACGGTCACGCTGGCCCGGCCGGACGAGGCAAAGGGCAAGGTGCCGCCTGAGGCGCAGCACGAAATACCGGACATGTGGGAGAACGCCCTGACTGAGGCGCTTAACCGGATGGCGATCTTTCGTGACGACGCACCGCGAAAGCTCAGCTTGTCGGTGAAGATCCTGGCGATCGACATACCGTCGTTCGGCGCGTCCATGACCACCAAGACCATCGCGCGCTACGAGCTGATCGATCGCGCGAACGGCAGCATCGTCTACACCCAGGATGTGAGCGCTTCGGGCACTGTGCCGGCGGGCTATGCGTTCGCCGGCGTGATCCGCGCTCGCGAGTCTGTCAATCGCTCCGCCCAGAACAACATCGCGCTGTTCCTGCAGGCGTTGGAAACGGTCGACGTGAGCAAGCCGATGTTCCCGAGCAGCCAGGCGACTCCGTGAAGTCGCTCATCGTCGCGACCTACCTCGCGGTCGCAGTGGTTGGGTGCGCACCTAACGTGCGCACCGACAGCTACTCAGTGGGTTCGGTTGGCCAGGTCAATCGGACCGTGGCAGGCACGGTGATCAGTGCGCGCGCTGTTTCGATCGATGGCACGCAGGGCGGTGGCGCCGCGGCGGGCGCGGCAGCAGGCGGCATTGCCGGCTCATCGATGGGCGGCAGTGGTCGTGCCAACGCCGTCGGAGCAGTTGGCGGCCTGGTCGCCGGCGCCATTGTCGGTGCTGCAGCTGAGCGTTCGGCATCACGTGCGGATGGCATGGAGTACGTCGTCCAGACCGAAAACGGTTCACTGATGACAGTGGTGCAGGGTGCAACACCTGCATTTGCAGCAGGCGCCCGAGTGCTGGTTCTGTACGGTTCGCCGTCCAGGCTGATCGCCGACCCTCGCAACTGATCGCCAACACCTAACTCCGCAAATGCATGAATAGACCTGTGCGGACGCCTGTCGTCGGAAGAACTTTCGAAAAATTTTAATTTAGGGCTGACTCATGGAACTGATTTACTTCGCAGCTGCGATCTTCGGTCTCGTGCTATCGGTTTTGTGGTTGCTGGTGCCATTCGCCGTTTTTGGTATCAAGCCGCTACTGGGACAACTGCTGGCGGAACAGCGCAAGACGAACACTGCACTGGCGACAATCTCGCAGCAGCTTCACTTTATTGCTCAGCGTCTAGACGGTGCTGGGCAGCCGACGTCGCAAGTCGTGCAGCCTCTGGGAGGTGAACTGCCAAGGTAGGACCTGGCAGGCTGAACGATCTAAGCATGGGCAGCTAGACTCGCCCGCAAAGCAAAAACCCCGCTAGAGCGGGGTTCGATCTTAGGGCGATCGCGTACTTCTTCATCACTTGACTTCTCGTGGCAATGGGGGCTATGCCGGCGAAGTCTCAACTGTACGATGCGCCTGTTAATTAGGGGCGGGATGTTGCACGAACTGCCAAACAACTCACCCATGCCGCACCACCCGCACCCCCACCGGCCTTGCAAACTTATCCATCGCCACCGATGAGATACGGCTATGACGCAGCAGGCTACCAAGCTGCTCGGGAACGCCCAGACGTTGATCGACCTCTGGTTCCAGCACAGTGCGGCGGCGTTTACGCCGGTCTGCTTTGGCAAAGCGCAGGCGGTTGTATTCGGCCCAGCCGACGGTGGTGATGGCGCTCATCAGTGCGATCACCGGCAGGGCGCCCAGTGCGAATGGGTCCAGTGCGTTGTGCTTGAGATATAGCTCCGTATAGGCGCTGCGCAGGCCGAAGAACCAGGCGATCAGCGTTGCCAGTGGTGCCCACAGATAGAAGTAGACCATCCAGGCGCCGGCAGTAGCGGCGCCGTAGGCGAGTCGGCGCGAGCGGCCGAGGCGTTGCGGCAGGTTGATGATGGGCGGTGTCATTGGATTCCTCGGTCGGGGCTTTTCCAGCGGGCGCGTTTGCTGCGACGCGCGAGCAGGGCACGTGGGAAGGCGATGACGGCAGTGAGCATACCGATCATCCAGAAGGCGACCGGATACCAGATCACCCAGAAGAACTGGCGCGCCAGGCCTTTTTCGTAGCGGCGTTCGATCACCAGGCTGGTGGCGAACTGCATCAGGCACACCACTGCCAATACCAGGCCATGCCAGCGCGGCAGGATGGTGTCGATGTACAACGCAGGCGGCATGGCAATGAACTTGCCGAGCAGCCACAGCACGATGATGAAGAGCATCGTGTAAGCCCAGGCCAGGCTGAGCGCGTATTCCAGCAGCACGCCCCACATGCGTCGGCTGTGCCAGGACAACACTCGGCGGCCATGGCTCAGCAACACTTCCACGCCACCGCGCGCCCAGCGCAGGCGCTGCATCCACAGGCCGCGAAAGGTCTCCGGCATCAGGATCCAGCACAGCGCGTTGGGCTCGTAGCGGATATCCCAGTCGTCGAGCTGCAGACGCCAGGAGATGTCGATGTCTTCGGTGACCATGTTGTCGGACCAGAAGCCAACGTGATGCAGCGCCGAACGGCGAAACGCGCAGATCACACCCGACACGGTGAACAAACGTCCGTAGACCCGCTGCGCACGCTTGATCAGCCCCACGATGGCGGAAAATTCGCCCACCTGCATGCGACCCATCAGCGTTGTGCGATTGCGCACGCGCGGGTTACCGGTGACGCCGCCGACGCGCGGGCCGGAGATCAGGTGGCCGACCATCCAGCGCGTGGCGTTGGGGTCCAGGATGGCGTCGGCATCCACGCACACCAGATAGTCCGAGCGCGATGCCAGCGTGCCCACGCGCAGTGCGTTGGCCTTGCCGTGGTTCTGCTCAAGGTGCACCACGCGCAGGCGCGGATGCTGGTGGGTGAGGTCATCGAGTGCTTCGGCCGTGTTGTCGCTGCTGCCATCGTTGATGGCGATGATCTCGAAATCCGGATAGTTCTGCGCGCTCATCGCAGCGATGGTTTCGCCCACGTGCTTGGCCTCGTTGTAGCAAGGCACCAGCAACGACACAAACGGCTCGCTGGACAACGGTGGCGGCGATGAAGGACCCGGCGTGCCGCGTTCGCGCCGCAAGTAGTAGTACGTGCCTCCGATCATCCAGAAGAAGGCCATGATGATGGGATAGAAAAACGCGAAGTTGAACAGGGCGCCCAACAGAAGGCTGGTCGTCATCGGTTACCGCTCGATATAAGGGAATTGCCGAGCCGACATGGCCTCGCGCGCTTCAGGAAGAGACGGGTGGCCGCCGATGAAGTCGTCGGGGTAATAGGCCAGGTGGCGCACGCCCGCAGCCAGGAGCAACTTGGTGTGTTCGAGCAGCACACCGTCGGGCAGCGGCTTGCCGGTGCGCCAATCCACGGTCTGCAGTTCGAAGATGGTGTTCTCGAAGCCACGCGGCTGCTGGCCGACACGCTGCGCCAGCTGCTGCAGCCAATGCTGCGGGTCGTTGGCCTGCTCCATGTAGGGCATCGCCATCAGCGCGGTGTAGTCGTAGGCCGCGGCAAAGGCGTCCAGGCGCTGCGCAAACCAGGCTTCGCTCTGCGGCTCCAGCACTGGCTGCGCGAACAGGTTGCGCACGGTCACCAGCTTAGGACGCCAACGTTCGGCAGCCGCTTTGAGTTCCTGTGTGAAGCCGATCAGCTGCTGCGTGCGTTTGGCTGGATCGCCATTGCCGTAAGCACGCACTTCGTCGTCGCGCAGATAGGCATCGTCATGGAACAGCAGGCCTTCGAAATAGGTGTTTGCGGCAAGGTCTTCGTAAATATCCGCGACCAGCTGATGCGTGCGCGGATTGCCGGGATCCAGGCGCGGCACATCCTTCGGATCCTTGCCGCGAATCTGCAGTGCGGCCTGCTGCTGGGTATCAGGTAGATGAAAGCCCAGCACCGGCAGCCAGGCGAACACGCGCACGCCCGCACGGGTGCGCAGCTGCCAGGCGACGCGCCCGAACAGATCCGCGCGCATCGGCAGATGGCGGTTGGGGAAATACAGCGCATCGGCTGCGCCGTCTCCATCCGGGTCGGCGAAGGCCTGCAGGAACACATGGCTGGGGCCGATGTCCTTGACGCGCTGGACCAGGATGTCGAGGTTACGTGCCAGCTGCGCCGGATCCGGGTCGTAGACGTAATCCAGATCGATCTGGATCGCACGCAACCCATCGCGCGACAGATCGCGTCGCAGTTCGCCGGCCAGATCGCGCACATCCGGATTGTTGAACAGCAACAGGCGGCCAAGGCTGGCCAGCGATTGCCCATCCACGCGATCGCGGCCTTGTTGGCCGATATCGGCTTCGTGCGAGCGGCCTTCCAGATCGAAGCTGAGCGTCATGCCCAGTTGCGCGGCAATCTCATTGCTGGCGCGGTTGTAGGCGGCATACGGCCACACCATGGCGCGCGGCGGCTTGCCCAGATGCGCCACGATCGCGTCGCGGCTATGGCGCAGATCGGTCTGGATGCGCTGACGGTAATCCGCTTCGCTTTCATAGCCTTTGCCCGCATCCCAACGACGGGTGACAGCTGCAGGCGTCTGATTGCCGAACGGATTGCCGGCGATGCCTTTGTGCAAGTCATCGCTATGCGAGCCGATTTCGATCAGGCCGCTGTCCTGCATCTCGCGCAGTTGCGCCCAGGTGACGAAATCATCGTGAGTGAAATCGCGATGGCCGTAGGGCACCACTTGGCCAACCGGCAATTCGACCCAGCTGGTGACGGGTGCGACCAGCGCGGGATAACCGTAGGCCTGCAATAACGGGAAGACACGCGTGTAGACGCTGCGCAAGCCGTCGTCGAAGGTGAGCAACACCGGCCTGGAGGGCAGGGCGCGCTTGCCGGCACGTGCGTCCAGCACCTGCTGCACGCTCACCGGGTGATAGGCATGCGAGCGCAGCCAATCCAGATGCGCGGCGAAGTTGCTGGTGGACACCGCATAACGATCGGGGTCGCCCTTGGCGGCGACATCGTCGCGAATATCGTGGTAGCTGAGCACCAGCAGGCCCGCCTGCGCCGACGACGCAAACGTCATCAGCAACAAGGCGACCAGCAACAGCGGCAGGCGGATCAAGGCGTACCTCCCCATCGGAAATCCAGGTCAAATCCAAGTTGTTGTTCGCGCTGGCCGTCGTAGACCGGACGCGACCAGCTCACGCCATAACTCAGCGCACTGCCATCGCCCAGCGACCACAGGTGCCGATAGGCCGCGCTGGGCACCCACTGGCTGCCGAAGCCGGATTGATAAGTCGTCCCGGCAGTGACTTCCAGCCGCTGCCGAAAGGCGTAGTCGTAGCGGCGCCAGCCGATCTGATCGATGCGCACGCCGGCGGCCACCGCAGAGCTGCGGCGTGGATTGAAGTAATTGACTGCGCGCTCGTCTTCGGCGCGTCCGGCCGAGGCGGCGAACAGGCCGTCGAGCAGCACGTGCGGGCTGGCCCACAGGCGTTGGCTGCCGGAGAGATCGAGCTGGTCGCGTCGATTGCCGTCGCTATAGCGCAACTGGCGTGTCTGCAATTCCCAGCGGCTTTCGTCGTTGGGTGTCCAGCGCACGGCGGCGCCGATGCTGTCGCCGGTGATGCCGAAGCGGCGTGCCTGCAATGAAGCTTCTGGATCACGCGTGCGCCAGGCGACGCTGCCATACCATGCATCGGAAAAACGCCAGCCGGCATCCAGCGCCCAGGCGGTGCCGTCGCGATCGAACGCATCGAGCGCACGTCCGCCGTAAGCGCTGAGATCCAGACGGTCGTAGTGGTAATGCGTTCCCAGCCAGAAGCTGCGATAGCGCACGCGCGTGTTCTGGAAGTCGGCCCAATCGTCGCGCGCGCGCAAGCCCACACGCCAGCCCTCGCCAAGAAACGGCGACTCGGCTTCCAGCAACGTACTGCCGAAGTCGTTGCCGAGCGGCGAGGTGCTGTTGGTCAGGGTGTCGTTGTCGCTGCGTCCGCGCGCATGGCTGAGGTGCACTCGCCAACCGCGTTGACGTTCCAGTGAAGCGCCAAGCCGCTGCAGGCCGGCATCGTCCGGGTATTCCATGCGAAGCGGCGTATATGCGGCATCGGCAAGATCCAGGCGGTCCAGATCGCGCTGCGCTTCCACCACGCCACTGCGGGCCTGTTTTTGATGCGGATCCAGCGTCAATGCGACAGCGTTACGCTGCAACGCCTTGGTGGGTTGCCCGTGACGAAACTCGATCGAGGCCAGTGCGGCCTGTAGTTCTGCATTGTCGGGACCGATGGCCAAGCGCTCGCGCAGCAAGGCGTCTGCGTCGCGGTTGTCGTTCGCTGCAGAGCGTGCAGTGGCCAGTGCGATATCTGCACTGAAGCGATCCCAATTTTCGTAACCGCTGGCCGCACCATCACGACGCGGCCACGGCGCTTGTGTGGTCGAGAGTTTTTCGAACAGTGGCATCGCAAGATCGAAGCGTTCCTGCTCCAGCAATGCGTAGCCGAGCAGGAGCTGGCTGTTGAAGTCGTTCGGCGTGTGCTGCAAGGCTTGCCGAAGCACGGCTTCGGCTTCGGCCGGGCGACGCAGGCCCATCAGCGAATCGCCGACCGTTGGCAACACATACGCGGGAACGTCGATCCCTTCGGCTCTTAATGCCTGATAGTTGGCCACCACATCGCGATGGCGCTGACGTTGGTTGAGTGCAACCAAGGTATCGACGCGCAATCGCGTGGCTTCCCATGCCACCTTCGGCGGTGCTTCGCGCTCGATGCGGGCGACATTGACCAGGGCCTGATCGGTTTCTGCATAGCGATGCGCGGCATCGATCGGTTCGGCACTGGCCCAACCGATCATGCGGGCAACGCGATCGTTTTCGATGCGCTCGCGTTCTTGCTGCGAGAACCAGTCCGGATGCCGCCACACGGCCTCCGCCGCAAGCTGCGCGCTGCCGAGGTCGGTCAGCGTGATCGCACGCATGGTGTAGGCACCACGATCACGCGGGTCTTGGCGTAGTACACGTTCGTAGATGGCGAGCGCATCTGCATAGCGCTGCTGGCCGCGTAACTGCTCAGCCTGCTGCATGGGAGTGTGGGCAATGGAGACGCCAGTCACTTCTGTCGGCCGCACTTCACCGCTGTGCGCCTGAGGCACACATGCGGCAATCAAAGCGAGGCTGAGCAGGGGAGTGACTGCGCCTTTGCGGTCAGGACAGCCGCGACGCACGTGGTTGCGTAGGCAGGAGGGAAAGGGTGTTCATTAGCGTTCCAGGCGTATGACGACTGGCGATACTGCGTATGCCCATGTAAAGCCTATGTCGTCACGGAGCTAACGAGATCTTCATCGGTTGTGTTCGCTATAGTTTGTGATTTTTGTCACAAAAAAGCCTGGTTTGGTTTGAGAGATCACGTGTAGCTATCTAACAGCCAAGCGCCGACTTCGCTTAGGCAAGGAGCGTTATTTCGAATGCAATTTTTATCGTTTATTGGAAATTTCTCTAGAAAATTTCGTCATTCTGAGTGTGAATTGACCGCGAATTGGCGCCCAATCGAGTGAGTAAAATGATCAAGAAAATGCAGCGACTTGGTTTGATGTGCTGGCTGGTACTTTGCTACGCAGTAGCCGCCCTGGGAGCGGCGGCATCGATCAAAGCGGCGAGCTTCTACGCCGAGTTGCAGCAGCCGGCCTGGGCGCCGCCGGGGTGGCTGTTCGGGCCGGTGTGGACCGCGTTGTACGGAATGATGGCGGTGTCGGTGTGGCTGGTCTGGCGGCGCGGTGGGTGGAGCAGTGCGCGTGGGGCGCTGAGTCTGTTCGTGCTGCAGTTAGGGTTGAACGGGTTGTGGAGCTGGTTGTTCTTTGCCTGGCACATGGGCGCCTGGGCGTTTGTCGATATCGTGGCGCTGTGGGTGGCGTTGGTGCTGACGATCGTAGCGTTCGCCAAGTGGCAGCGGGTTGCTGCGTGGTTGTTGGTTCCGTATCTGCTGTGGGTGAGTTTTGCGGCGGCGTTGAACTATTCGGTGTGGCAGCTCAATCCGCAGGTGCTTGGCTAAGGGCTGTATGGATCAAAAATGGCTGATGCACTTTGCGTTCGGCGCAAGATGGGAGCGCGGCCGCTAGGCGGAATCAGCCGAATCCGACCTCGTCTGGCACGAGGTCTCCGCTACAGGATGCTGCGCAAGCACCGCTTGGCCTGGCGCATTAAAAGTTTCCATAGCAATCAATCGTTTGGGGCTGCGTCGCTTAAATCTTTGTCCTGCAAGGCTTTCTGTATAGGTGCGCGGTCGCGCAGGGCTGACGTAATACGCGGTGCTTGACAGCCTTCGGCCCGGTGATGTCTTTTGCACACATGCCTAATGCTTTCGCCACCGCTTCGCTTACCTGTCAGCCGCAGCTGCGGCAGGGTGCGGGCGTGGCCGGCATTAGCACCACCATTACCACCGCCACCATTCGCCCGGTGCGGTCCGTCGTCTTCGCGTAATTTCCGAAAACAACGGCCCCGCACCCGGATCAGGATGCGGGGGTCTCCCTCTCTCACCTGAAGCGGACGGGGCCTCCCTAACGAGGTCTGTCGATGTCATCGCTTGCTGTTTCGCTCGAACCCGCTGCTGTTCTCGCGTCCTCTGCGCGCACCGTTGTGCACAAATTTGGCGGCACCTCGGTGGCCGATGCCGAGCGCTACCGGCATGTGGCGCAGCTGTTGCTTGCACGCGAGGAGACGGTGCAGGTCACCGTGGTGTCGGCGATGAAGGGCGTGACCGACGCGTTGATCGAATTGGCCGAACTGGCGGCGCAAGACCGCCCCGAGTGGCGCGATCGCTGGCATGAAACGCGGGCCCGCCATCGCGGCGCGGCAGTGGCGTTGCTGGGCGAACATTCCGGGCCAACGGTAGAGTGGCTGGACGAGCGCTTCGAGCATCTATCGCAAATCCTCGGCGCGCTGGCGGTGATCGGCGAGCTGCCACGCGAGGTGCTCGACCGCGTGCAAGGCCTGGGCGAGGTGTATTCGGCACAATTGCTCGGCGATCATTTCCGCGCGCTTGGCGAGGATTGCGCGGTGCTGGATGCGCGCGATGTGCTGGTGGTCAATCGCGGCGAACTCGGCGTGGATGTGGATTGGGATGTCAGCGCGCAGCGCTTGCAGACCTGGCGCCAGGCGCATCCGCAGACACGCGTTGTGGTCACCGGGTTTGTGGCGCGCGACCGCGCTGATCGCATCACCACCTTGGGGCGCAACGGCAGCGATTATTCCGGTGCGATCTTCGCGGCCTTGTTCGATGCCGATGAGCTACATATCTGGACCGACGTGGATGGCGTGCTCTCGGCCGATCCGCGCGTGGTTCCCGAGGCGGTGCAGCTGGAAACGCTGAGCTATGACGAAGCCTGCGAGCTGGCGTATTTCGGCGCCAAGGTGGTGCATCCGCAGACGATGTCGCCGGCGATCGAGCGCGGGCTGCCGATCATCATCCGCAATACCTTTCAGCCCGAACATCCAGGCACGCGCATCACCGCCAGCAGCAAGGTCAGCGGGCCGATCAAGGGGCTGACCTTGAGCCCGGATCTGGCGGTGTTGAATCTGGAAGGCACCGGCCTGATCGGCGTGCCGGGCACGGCCGAGCGGGTGTTTGCGGCGCTGCGTGTGGCGCAGGTGTCGGTGGTGATGATCTCGCAGGGCTCGTCGGAGCATTCGATCTGCTGCGTGGTCAAACAGCATGAGTCCGAGCGCGCGCGCAATGCGCTGTTGCAGGCGTTTGCGCATGAGCTCACGGTCGGCCAGGTGCAGCGCGTGCAGCTGACCACGGGCATCAGTGTGTTGGCCGCGGTCGGTGATGGCATGGCCGGGCAGCCGGGTGTGGCGGCGCGCTTGTTCGAGTCGCTGGGGCGTGCGCAGGTCAATATCCTCGCGATTGCGCAGGGCTCGTCGGAGCGCAATATCTCGGTGGCCATCGATGCGGCGCATGCGACCAAGGCCTTGCGTGCGGCGCATGCGGGCTTCTGGTTGTCGCCGCAGACCTTTTCGGTGGGCGTGATCGGGCCGGGCAATGTGGGCGCAGCGTTGCTGGATCAACTGCGCATTGCGCAGCTGCAATTGCTGGGCAAGGCCAACATCGATCTTCGCCTGCGCGCAGTGGTTTCGCGCGGCCGCATGTTGCTCGACGAGCGCGGCCTGGTCGGCAATTGGCGCGATGCGTTTGCCGCAGCAGCCACCGCGACCGATCTGGAGCGTTTCACCACGCATCTGCTGTCTGCACATCTGCCGCATACGGTGATCATCGATTGCAGCGGCAGCGCGGAAGTGGCCGACCGCTATGCGCAGTGGCTGGCCGCCGGCATCCACGTGGTGACGCCGAACAAACAGGCCGGCTCCGGCCCGCTGGCGCGCTACCAGGCGATCCGCGCGGCGGCCGATGCCAGCGGTGCGCGTTTCCGTTACGAGGCCACCGTGGGCGCGGGGCTGCCGGTGATCACCACGCTGCGCGATCTGGTCGATACCGGCGATGCGGTGACCTCGATCGAAGGCATCTTTTCGGGCACGCTGGCCTGGTTGTTCAACAAATACGATGGCAGCGTGCCGTTCGCCGAATTGGTGACGCAGGCGCGCGGCATGGGCTATACCGAGCCGGATCCGCGCGACGATCTGTCCGGCGTGGATGTCGCGCGCAAGCTGGTGATCCTGGCGCGCGAAGCCGGGCGCGAGATCAGCCTGGAGGACGTGCAGGTCGAGAGCCTGGTGCCCGAAGCGTTGCGCCAGGCCAGCGTGGACGATTTCATGGCGCGTCTGCATGAAGTGGATGCCACATTCGCGCAGCGTCTGGCCGATGCGCGTGCACGCGGCAATGTGTTGCGTTACGTCGCGCAGCTGCCGCCGGATCGGGCGCCCAGCGTGGGTCTGGTCGAGCTGCCGGCCGATCACGCGTTCGCCAATCTGCGTTTGACCGACAACGTGGTGCAATTCACCACGCGCCGTTATTGCGAGAACCCGCTGGTGGTGCAGGGGCCTGGCGCGGGGCCGGAAGTCACTGCGGCAGGTGTGTTTGCCGATCTGCTGCGGGTGGCGGCAGGCGAGGGGGCGCGGTTGTGAATCAGGCGGTTGCAAACCAGGCGGCTGTAAATCAAACGGCACTAAACCAAACAACCGAAGCGAATCACGTGGCGACCGCGACGCAGCGCCTGCACGAAGCACGCGCCTTCGCACCGGCTTCGGTGGCGAATGTGGCAGTAGGATTCGATCTGCTCGGTTATCCCATCGACGGCGTCGGCGACACCGTCACGGTGCGGCGCATCGATGCGCCACTGGTGCGTATCGCTGCCATCCGCGGCACCACCGTGGCCTTGCCGCTGGATGCCGAACGCAACACGGCGGGCGCGGCGTTGATCTCGTTGCGTGCGGCATTGGCGCTGCCGTTCGGTTTCGAGATAGAGATCGACAAAGGCATCGCCTTGAGTTCGGGCATGGGCGGCTCGGCGGCCTCGTGCGTGGCGGCATTGGTTGCTGCCAATGCGCTGCTAGACACGCCGCTGGGCAACGAGCAGCTCTACCAGTACGCACTCGATGGCGAGGCGGTGGCCAGTGGTAGCCGCCATGGTGACAACCTGGGGCCGCTGTTTTTAGGCGGGGTGGTGTTGTGCACGCTGGAGCGGCTGGTGCCGATTAGCGTGCCGGCGGCGTGGCATAGCCTGCTGGTGCATCCGGACGCAGTGCTGGAAACGCGGCGCGCTCGTGAAGCCTTGGCTGGCGACTATCAATTGCGCGAGTTCGTCGCGCAGAGCACCAACCTGGCGTTGGTGTTGGCTGGCTGCCATGCCGGCGATGCGGGCCTGGTCCGTGCGGGCTTGCGCGATGTGTTGATCGAGCCACGCCGCGCGCCGTTGATAGCCGGGTTCGCGGCTGCCAAGCAAGCTGCGCTGGATCACGATGCACTGGGTGCCAGCATTTCCGGCGCCGGCCCCAGTGTGTTCGCCTGGTTCGAATCGCGCGCGGCCGCCGACGCTGCGGCCGCATCGGTGAAGGCCGCATTCGCAGGCGTTGGCCTGGATAGCCAGCACTGGGTGTCTCCGATCGCCAGCCCGGCCGCGCGGTTGCTCGCATGAGTCGGCGCGCGCATGCGGTACTCGACCAATCACGCTTGCAGTGCACGCATGCCGTGCAACCTGCGACGCAGCATTCAACCGACCACGACCTCGCTGATCTGCATCACCGGCGCAAGATCGGTGTAGTTGGGAATGTCGCCCAGGATTTCCTCGGCATGCGGCCCGAAACTGGCGCCGAAGGCCTCCACCGATTCGCAGAAGATGTGGCACATGCCGATGTAGGGCGGGGTGCTGCCCGGCTCGCCGCCACTGATGCCTTTATCCACCGTGTAACTGAGGCAGGCCGCGCCCATCCGTGCGCTCACCAGCGGCATGTGGGTGTCGCGGTAGTAGGCGTGGTCGAAGCGGGCGCCGTCGCGGTACGGGTACATCACGCTGACCTTGATCATCTGCCTGCTCCACGGAAAGGTGCCCGCAGCATAGCGCCGTGGTGCCGGCGGTGGATGACCATCTGGCCGGGTGCGGCCAGGGCACCGACATCGGCCCAACCGCCAATCCCGGTCTCCGCGTTCTCGGGCAATGCCGCATTGCCTGCCTCGTTCTCGCTTTGTCTGGAGTCACCATGAACTTCATCTCCACCCGTGGCGGCGCGCCTGCCGCAAGCCTGAGTCAGGCGATCGCCGCCGGCCTGGCACCCGATGGCGGCCTGTACGTGCCGCAGATCCTGCCGCCGGCACGCACGCTCGCTGCCGGCGCCGCTCTGGCCGATACCGCCGCTACGTTGCTGCAGCCTTTCTTCGAAGGCGATGCGCTGGCAACAGAGCTGCCGGCCATCTGCGCCGAAGCGTTCGACTTCCCCGCGCCGTTGGTGGCGCTGGCTACGCCCGGCGATTACGCGCTGGAGCTGTTCCATGGGCCGACCGCCGCATTCAAGGATTTCGGCGCGCGCTTTCTTGCCGCCTGCCTGACCCGCCTGCGCCGCGCCGAAGACCGCCCGCTCACGATCCTGGTCGCTACTTCCGGCGATACCGGTGCTGCGGTGGCTGCGGCGTTCCATCGCCAGCCGGGCTTGCGCGTGGTGGTGCTGTATCCGGATGGCCGGGTGTCGCCGCGCCAGGCGCATCAGCTGGGCTGCTTCGGCGACAACATCCAGGCCTTGCGCGTGGCCGGCTCGTTCGACGACTGCCAGGCGATGGTCAAGCAGGCCTTGAGCGATGCCGCGCTGCAGGCACAGGTGCCGCTGAGTTCGGCCAACAGCATCAGCCTGGGGCGTTTGCTGCCGCAGATGAGCTACTACGCGCATGCCGCTCTGCAACACCATGCCGGCGCGGGCGCAGCGCTGAATCTGGTGGTGCCTACCGGCAATCTGGGCAATGGATTGGCGGCGATCCTGGCGCGCGCGCTCGGTGTGCCGCTGGGCCGCATCGCGCTGGCGTCCAATGCCAATCACGTGTTGCCGGATTATTTTGCCGGCGACGATTACGCGCCGCAGCCCAGCGTGGCGACACTGGCCAATGCGATGGACGTGGGTGCGCCGAGCAATTTCGAACGGCTGCGTTGGCTCTACCAGGGCGACGATGCCGCGTTGCGCGACGCATTCCGTGCGTTGTCGGTGGACGATGCGGCGATCCGCCACACCGTGCAGCAGCGCTTTGCGCGCTACGGCGAAGTGCACTGCCCGCACACCGCCACTGCCGTGCACGTGCTCGAACAACTACGCGCAGAAGGGGCCGAGGGCGGAACCGGCGACTGGGCGGTGGCGGCTACCGCGCATCCGGCCAAGTTCGAAGGCGTGGTGGAGCCGCTGATCGGCCGTGCTGTCGAGGTTCCACCGGCGCTGGCCGCGCTGTTGCAGCGTCCCGCACACGCCGAAGCACTTGCGCCGGACTACGCCGCCTTCCGGCAGCGTCTGCTTGCGGATGCAGCCTGACCCAACGCGTTCAGGCGCCAGGGGTTGGAAAGTTCCGCACATGAGGCTATCTCTATCGGGTGCGGCCCCGGCGTGGCGCCGCGTCCGCTGTGGGTTGTTGCATGTCTTATCGAGTGATCGCCGCTGCCATCGCCTTATGCGGTTGGGCAGCGGCTGGAACGGCCAGTGCGGCCGATGCCATTTCTGCCGCCCCATTGGCATCGTTGGGGACACCCAGCATGGGGTTGGTGGATGCCCTGGCACGCCAGGCGCCGTCGCTGGACCGCCAGGTGCTGGCCTTGGCTGCCGAGGCGCTGCAATGCGCGCGGCAGCGCCAGCAGGTGGGTGCCGAGCGCGTGCTCAGCGTTATCGACTACAGCCGGCCATCGACCGAGCGCCGGCTGTGGGTGTTCGATCTGCAGCGGCAGCGGCTGCTGTTTCAGGAATGGGTGGCGCACGGGCGCAACACCGGCAACAACCTGGCGGCGAAGTTTTCCAACGACGATGGCAGTTTCCAGTCCAGCCTAGGCGCGTTCACCGCGCAGGAGTCCTACACCGGCCACAACGGCTATTCGTTACGGCTGAAAGGCCTGGAGCCCGGGTTCAACGACCATGCGCGCGACCGGGCGATCGTGATCCACGGCGCGCCCTACGTCAGCGAGGCGGTGATCCGCTCCCAGGGCCGGCTCGGGCGCAGCCTGGGCTGCCCGGCCGTGCGACCGGCGGTGGCCAAACAGTTGATCGACACCTTGCGTGAAGGCGCCTTCGTGTTCGCTTACTACCCGGACCGTGCCTGGCTGCGGCAATCGCGGCTGTTGAGTGGCGGATGTGGCGCATCGGTGGCGAGTGCGAACGTGGGTGGGCGTTGAGGGAGTTGCGTGCAGGTCGCTAGGCGTGGGTTGTCTCGCGATCGGCTTGAAGCGCCAACATCTCCGTCGAATCCCTAAGTGGGCCACTTGCGATATCCGCAACTCGGGCCGCCTGCTACACGTTGCGGCTGATTCTCAGCCAAGTGAGTGCGGGCTGGCATATAGCACCCATAGCATTGCTGTATTGGCTTCCGCAGCTACTGCGTCCGATGGGCAAACTTGCAGTGGCGTGTCAGTCAGTTTCAGCCAATCAACCGCCACACCTCAAACCGTATCGCCGGCCAGGCTGCGCAGCGCCGCGTAATCCAGGATCTGCACCAGATGCAGTTGCGGCAGCGCAATCAGTTGCTGTTGCCTGAGCTTGGTAAAGGTGCGGCTCACCGTCTCCACGGTCAGCCCGAGATGGTCGGCAATATCGCTGCGGCTCATCGGCAGCGCCACGGTGTCGCCGCTGGCGCCGGGCTGGGTGGAGCGCGCCGCCAACCGCAGCAGGAAATGCGCCAGCCGCTCGCTGGGTTGCAGGCGCGCCAGCAGCAGGCCGGTGTCCTGCGCGGCGGCCAGTTCCATGCTGGCCCGCTGCAGCAGCTTGCGTTCCAGCTGCGGGTAGTGATCGCGCAACTGACGCATCTGTGTGATCGGCGTTCGGCAGACCCGGCTGTCGATGATGGCTTCGATGTCGTGGCGGTGCTGTGGCGTTTCGGTCAGCCCCACGTAGTCGCCGGGCAACACGAATCCGGTGATCTGGCGGCGCCCGTCGGCCAGCGTGCGTACCAGCCGCAACGCGCCGGAGGTGACGGTGTAGACGTGATGACGGCTCTCGCCCGCGCGCACCAGGGTGCTGCCGGGCGCATAGGTCTGGGCGTGGGTGGCCTGATCCAGTGCTTCCATTTCCTGTGGCGACAGCGCCGCGCAGATGGCCCGGCCGCGCACCGCGCACTGCGCGCATTCGGAATGGCGCGCGTCGCTGCCCGATACGGCGCTTGGCACCGCACAGTTCGTGCTGGGATCTGAAAGCTGCCGGTACATGGGCCACGCATTGCCAAGAGGCGCTGCAATGATACGCCATGCGGTCAGCGCGGCCGCCAGCCGGTAGAATTGCGCGTTCGCCACATTGCCCTGCAGGAGTTTCGCTCGTGATCAAGCCCCGTACGCCGCCCGGCATCATGGAATTGCTGCCGCGCGAGCAGATCGCGTTCCAGCGCATGCTGGACGTCATCCGCCGCAATTACGAGCGGTTCGGGTTCCTACCGGTCGAAACCCCGGTGTTCGAGCTCTCCGACGTGCTGTTGACCAAATCCGGCGGCGAGACCGAGCGCCAGGTGTACTTCGTGCAGTCCACCGGCGCGCTGGCCAATGCGGCTGCCGCCGCCGACGAGGGCGCCGAGAGTGGCGGCCTGCCGGAGCTGGCGTTGCGCTTCGACCTCACCGTGCCGCTGGCGCGCTATGTGGCCGAGCACGAGCACGAGTTGAGCTTCCCGTTCCGTCGCTATCAGATGCAGCGCGTGTACCGCGGCGAGCGTGCCCAGCGCGGGCGTTTCCGCGAGTTCTACCAGTGCGACATCGACGTGATCGGCAAGGATGCGCTGAGCATCCGTTACGACGCCGAGGTGCTGGCGGTGATCCACGCGGTGTTCGCCGAGCTGGGCATTGGCGAGTTCAAGGTGCAGTTGAATAATCGCAAGCTGCTGCGCGGTTTCTTCGAAAGCCTGGGCGTGGCCGAGGGCGAGCTGCAGCTGGCGGTGCTGCGCGAGGTCGACAAGATCGACAAGCGCGGCGCCGATTACGTGCGCGATACGCTGGTGGGCGAGGGCTTCGGCATTGCTGCAGAACAGGTCGACAAGATCCTGGCCTTCGTGGCGGTGCGCTCGAACGGACATGCCGATGCGCTGGCGCAGTTGCAGGCGCTTGAGGCTTCGGTCGGCGCGAGTGCGACCCTGGGCGAGGGCATTGCCGAATTGCGCGAGGTGCTGGAACTGGTCAAGGCGCTGGGCGTGCCCGAGAGCGCGTACTGCCTGAACTTCTCGATCGCGCGTGGGCTGGATTACTACACCGGCACCGTCTACGAGACCACGCTGACCGACCACCCGCAGATCGGTTCGATCTGCTCGGGCGGCCGCTACGAGAGCCTGGCCAGCCACTACACCAAGTCCAAATTGCCCGGCGTCGGCATTTCGATCGGCCTGACCCGGCTGTTCTGGCAGCTGCGCGAGGCCGGCCTGATCCAGGGCATCGCCGAAAGCAGCGTGCACGCGATGGTGGCGTTGATGGACGAATCGCGCCTGGGCGACGCGCTGGATATCGCGCGCCGGCTACGTATCGGCGGCATCAACACCGAAGTGCAAATGGAGCCGAAGAAGATCGGCAAGCAGTTCCAGTACGCCGCACGCGCGGGCATCCGCTTCGTGGTGCTCGCCGGCGACGACGAACTGGCGCGCGGGGTGGTGGCGGTCAAGGACCTGGTGCGCGAGCAGCAGTTCGACGTCGCCCGCGATGAGCTGGCCAGCACCTTGCTGGTGGAGCTGGAGCAGGCCAAGGCGATGCTGGTGGCTGGTGGCGTCAAGGCCGATTGAGGCGCTGGCCGGCTAGATAGGGAATGCAGCCAGGGTGGTACAGCGTAGGCGGCGCCCCAGGGTACCGATGCGGAAACAAACCCACTGACACCTCGCTGTCGGTGGGTTTTTCGTTTCTGATCCGCAGCAGGGTCCGCTACTTCGCTGAACGCTTCGGACTGCAGCGCTTGTCCTACGGACCCTGATTGCGTTAACGTACTAACACGCTATTACATTAACGCAATGAAACAACGACCCGCTCCCCGCGAAAGTGCCGATGTCGCTGCCTCCCTCAAGATGCTGGCCGATGCCCTGGCGTGCCTGAAGGAGCCCGGCGCGGTGGAGGCCTTTCTGCGCGATCTGTGCACGCCTGCCGAGCTGGAGGCCATGTCCGACCGCTGGCGGGTGGTGCCGTTGTTGATCAAGGGCGTGCCGTATCGCGAGATTCACGAGCTGACCCAGGTCAGCGTGACCACCATCGGGCGCGTTGCACGCACCCTGGAACACGGTGCCGGCGGCTATGCCACGGCCCTGCGCGAGCAATCGGCGCGCCCTGACGAATCCCACTGAGAGAACAAGATGAGTGCTTCCACGGCAGCACCGGCACGTGACCGGTTGCGTATCGCCATCCAGAAGAGCGGCCGTCTGGCCGAACCGGCGCGCAGCCTGCTGGCCGCCTGCGGGCTGAGCTGGCGGCAGAGCCGCGACAAATTGTTCTGCTATGGCGAATCGCTGCCGGTGGACCTGCTGCTGGTGCGCGACGACGACATCCCCGGCCTGATCGCCGATGGCGTCTGCGACCTGGGCATCGTCGGCCAGAACGAGCTCGAGGAGCAGGCATCCGAGCGCCGCCGCAACGGCTTGCCGGCCGCGTATCACGCGGTGCGCGGGGTCGGTTTCGGCCAGTGCCGATTGATGCTCGCGGTGCCGGAGGAGTGGGACTGGCAGGGTGTGGCGCAACTGGCCGGCAAGCGCATCGCCACCAGCTACCCGGCGATCCTGGCCGACTGGCTGGAGCGCCAGGGCATCGACGCGGCGGTGGTGGAATTGTCCGGCTCGGTGGAAATCGCCCCGCGTCTGGGCACTGCCGATCTGATCTGCGATCTGGTTTCCAGCGGCGCCACCCTGGCCGCCAACCAGCTCAAGCCGGTCGAACTGGTCATGGAAAGCGAAGCGGTGCTGGCCGGCGCCGTGCGCGAACCGGCCGATGCACGTGCCGCCTTGTTGGCGATGCTGCTGCGGCGCATGGACGGCGTGCTCAAGCTGCGCGACAGCAAGCTGCTGATGTTCCGCGCCGAACAGGACAACGTGGATGCGTTGCGCCGCCTGCTGCCCGACGCCGACCCACTGGTGCAGTTGCCAGACGATGGAAACGGCGTCCTGCGGTTGCAGACCATGTGTCATGGCGCGGTGACCTGGCAACGCTTGGAAGAACTCGAACGCGCCGGTGCGCAAGGTCTGATGGTGTTGACAGTGGAGCGCTCGCTGGCATGAACATTCTCGATTGGTCCCAACTCGATGCCGCTGCACGCAGCCAGGCATTGACCCGCCCGGTGCAGACCGTGGCCACGCAGACACGCGATGCGGTCGCTGCGTTGATTGGCGATGTGCGCGCCCGCGGCGATGTCGCATTGCGCGCCATCACTGCGCGCTTCGATGGCGTGTCGCTGGAGAGCTTCGCCGTGAGCGAGGCCGAATTCGCCGCAGCCGAAGCGGCGGTGGCCCCGGAACTGCGTCAGGCCATGCAGGACGCGGTGGCACGGATCGACACCTTTCACCGCGCCGGCATGAGCGCAGGCTATGCGGTGGAAACCGCGCCGGGCGTGGTGTGCGAAAAGATCGTGCGGCCGATCGGCCGGGTCGGCTTATATGTGCCGGCCGGAAGCGCGCCGTTGCCGTCGACCGCCCTGATGCTCGGCGTGCCGGCGCGCCTGGCCGGTTGCCGTGAGGTGGTGCTGTGCACGCCGCCGCGCAAGGACGGCAGCGTGGATCCCGCGGTGCTGGTCGCCGCGCAGCTCACCGGCGTGCGCCGTGTGTTCAAGCTCGGCGGTGCGCAGGCAATTGCGGCGATGGCGTATGGCACCGAATCGGTGCCGAGTTGCGACAAGTTGTTCGGCCCGGGCAACAGCTTCGTTACCGAAGCCAAGCAGCAGGTGGCGCAGTCCGGTGCGGCGGCGATCGACATGCCTGCAGGCCCGTCGGAAGTGCTGGTGATCGCCGATGCCGGTGCGCAGCCGGCCTTTGTCGCGGCGGATCTGTTGTCGCAGGCCGAACACGGCCCGGATTCGCAGGTGTTGCTGCTGTCTGACAGCGATGCGTTGATCGCAGCTGTAGAGGCGCAGCTGGAAGTTCAGCTGGCGCAACTTTCGCGCGCAGAGATCGCGCGGCAGGCTCTGGCGCAATCGCGCCTGATCAAGGTGACCACGCTGGACGAGGCGTTTACGATCAGCAATCGCTATGCGCCAGAACACCTGATTCTTGCACTGCGCGAACCGCGTACCTGGCTGAGCCAGGTCGAAGCGGCCGGCTCGGTGTTTTTAGGCGATTACACGCCCGAAGCGCTGGGCGATTACTGCAGCGGCACCAACCACGTATTGCCGACCAGCGGCGCGGCACGCGCCTATAGCGGCGTGAGCGTGGCCAGCTTCCAGAACATGGTCAGCGTGCAGGCCGCCAGCAAGGCCGGCATCGACGGCATCGGCGAATGCGCATTGATTCTGGCGCGTGCCGAAGGCCTGGATGCGCACGCCAATGCAGTGGCATTGCGGATGGGAGTGGCAGCATGAGTACCACATCGATTCTGGATCTTGTGCGAGAGGACCTGCGCGCCTTTGCCGGCTACTCGTCGGCACGCACCAGCGCCTTGCAGGGCGATGTGTGGCTCAACGCCAACGAGTCGGCGTGGGGAAATCCAGCCGACCCGGGCGCCAGCACGCGGCGCTATCCGGATCCGCAACCCAAGGGTTTGCGCAGCGCGCTGGCGACGCTGTACGGCTGCGCGCCCGAGCAACTGTTGATCGGCCGCGGCAGCGACGAGGCGATCGATCTGCTGGTGCGCGGACTGTGCGTGCCCGAGCGCGATGCGGTGGTGGTGACCCCGCCGGTGTTCGGCATGTACGCGGTGTGCGCGCGCTTGCAGAACGCGCCGTTGGTCGAAGTGCCGCTGGTGGATGGGCCTGAGGGTTTCCACGCGGACATCCCGGTGATTGTCGAAGCAGCGTTGGCCGCGCGTGCCAAGTTGGTGTTCCTGTGTTCGCCGTCCAACCCGGCCGGCTCGGCGATTCCGTTGGACGAGATCGAAACCGCTTTGCAGGCATTGCAGGGCAAAGCGCTGGTGGTTGTCGATGAAGCCTATGGCGAATTCTCCGATGTGCCATCGGCAGTGAGTCTACTTGCGCGCTACGACAATCTGGCCGTGTTGCGCACGCTGTCCAAGGCGCATGCGCTGGCGGCGGCACGCATCGGCAGCCTGATCGCCAACGCCGAATTGATCGCCTTGCTGCGGCGCTGCCAGGCGCCGTACCCGGTGCCGACCCCGTGCGCGGCGATGGCCGAGCAGGCCTTGTCCGCGCCGGCGCTGGAAGTCACCCGTCGGCGCATTGCGGAGGTGCGCAGCGAGCGCACACGCGTGCACAAGGCGCTTGAACAACTGGCCGGTGTGCGTCAGGTGTATCCCTCGCAAGGCAACTTCCTGCTGGTGCGCTTCGACGATGCCGAAGCGGCGTTCCAGGCATTGCTGGAGGCCGGTGTGGTGGTGCGCGACCAACGCGCGGTGCCGCAGCTGTTCGATGCACTGCGCATCACCCTGGGCACGCACGAACAAAACGAACGCGTGCTGAGTGCGCTACAACGCAAGCAGGAGGCCGCCGCATGACCCCGATTCTTTTCGTCGACCGCGACGGTACGCTGATCACCGAGCCGGCCGATTACCAGATCGACGCCTACGAAAAACTGCGCTTCGTCGACAACGTGATTCCGGCGATGCTCAAGTTGCGCGATGCCGGCTACCAGTTCGTCATCGTCAGCAATCAGGACGGCCTGGGCAGCGAAAGCTATCCGCGCGCATCGTTCGATGGCCCCAACAACCTGATGCTGCAGATCTTCGCCAGCCAGGGCATCGTGTTCCGCGAAGTGTTGATCGATTGCAGCTGGCCCGCCGACAACGCGCCCACGCGCAAGCCCGGCGTCGGCCTGATGGTGCCGTATCTGCAGGATCGCAATATCGACTGGGCACGCTCGGCGATGGTGGGCGACCGCATCACCGACATCCAATTCGCGCAGAACCTCAATATCCGCGGTTTCCAGCTGCGCACCGACGAGTTCGGTGGCGAGTGGGACTGGCCTGGCATCGCACACGAGCTCGCCGATGCGCCACGGCGCGCGGTAGTCCAGCGCAATACCAAGGAAACCAGGATCCGCGTCGAGCTGGATCTGGATCGCGTGGCCGAACCGCACACCGCCACCGGCCTGCCGTTCTTCGATCACATGCTGGAACAGATCGGCAAACACGGCGGCTTTGCGCTGGACATCCGCGCCGAAGGCGATCTGCATATCGATGAGCACCACACCATCGAAGACACCGGTCTTGCGCTGGGCCAGGCCTTGCGCGAAGCGCTGGGCGATAAGCGCGGCATCGGCCGTTACGGCTTCGATCCTGAAGACAGCCCGTGGCGTGTTGTCGGCGACACCGCGCAACATGGCTTCACGTTGCCGATGGACGAAACCATCGCCAGCGCCGCGCTGGATTTCAGTGGCCGGCCGTACTTCGTGTTCGAAGGCGATTTCAAGCGCGAACGCGTAGGCGACATGCCCACCGAACTGGTACCGCATTTTTTCCGTTCGATCTGCGATGCGTCCGGTTTGAATCTGCACCTGAGCGTGCGCGGCGAGAACGATCACCACAAGGTCGAAGCCTGCTTCAAGGCGCTGGCGCGTGCGCTGCGTCAGGCGATCCGCCGCGAAGGTACCGCATTGCCATCGACCAAGGGTGCGCTATGACCGACCTTGCGCTGATCGATGCCGGCGGCGCCAATCTGGGCTCGGTGCGCTATGCGTTGGAGCGGCTGGGCGTGGAAGCGCGCGTGGTACGTGATCCCGAAGGGTTGCAGGGCGCACAGCGCGTCATCCTGCCCGGTGTTGGCGCCGCACCCGAAGCGATGTCGCGCTTGCGCGCGCAGGGCTTGATCGAACCTTTGCGACAACTGCAGGTGCCGCTGATCGGCATCTGCTTGGGGATGCAATTGCTGTTCGAACATTCCGAAGAAGGCGATGTCGATTGCCTCGGGCTGTTGCCGGGTATCGTGCGGCACATGACGCCTGCGCTGGGCATTCGGGTGCCGCATATGGGCTGGAATCAGCTGGTGCCGATGCGCGAATCCGCGTTGCTGGCGGGTCTGCCGGAGCGTGCCAGTGCCTATTTCGTGCACGGTTACGCCGCACCGGTGACGGCCGATACCGTGGCCGCCTGCGATCACGGTGGCTTGTTTACCGCGGTGGTGCAGCAAGGCCTGCGCTGCGGCGCGCAGTTCCATCCCGAGCGTTCGGCCGAAACCGGTGCACGCATCCTGCGCAATTTCCTTGAGATGAGCTTCCCATGAGTTTCACCGTTTACCCCGCGCTGGATATCCGCAACGGCCACGTGGTGCGTTTGCTGCAAGGCGATTACGCGCGCGAAACCCAGTACGGCGACGATGTGCTGCCGCGCGCGCAGGCGTTTGCCGATACTGGCGCGCAGTGGATGCATCTGGTCGATCTGGATGCGGCGAAGGCGGGCGGCTACACCTTGGCCGCGACACTCGGCGAGATCGTGCGCCAGACGGGCCTGCAGGTGCAGACCGGCGGCGGTGTGCGTTCACGCGAGGATGTAGCGCGCATCCTTGATGCCGGCGCCGCACGCGTGGTGGTCGGTTCGTTGGCCGTGCGCGAGAGCGAGACCGTCATCGGCTGGCTGCAGGAATTCGGTGCCGATCGCTTGACCTTCGCGCTGGATACCAGGCAAGACGCGCACGGCGTCTGGCAATTGCCGGTGCATGGCTGGACCGAAGCGGCCGAGGCCACGCTGGACCAACTGGCCGTGCGTTACGCGCAAGCCGGTCTGCAGCATCTGTTGTGTACCGATATCGCCCGCGACGGCATGCTGTCCGGCCCGAACATGGACCTGTACGCACACCTGCGCACGCTGGCGCCGCAACTGCAGGTGCAGGTTTCCGGCGGTGCGCGCAATCTGGCCGATGTGGCTGCCGCCAAGGCCGCAGGCTGCGCCGGCATCGTGCTCGGCAAGGCCTTGCTGGAAGGGCATCTGGCGTTGAAGGAGGCACTGGCATGCTGAGTCGCCGCATCATTCCCTGCCTGGACGTGCGCGACGGGCGCGTGGTCAAGGGCGTCAAGTTCCGCGACCACATCGACATGGGCGACATCGTCGAGCTGGCATTGCGTTATCGCGCGCAAGGTGCCGACGAGCTGGTGTTCTACGATATCGGTGCCAGCCCGGAGGGACGCTCGGTCGATTACACCTGGGTCGAGCGGGTCGCGCGGCTGATCGATATTCCGTTCTGCGTGGCCGGTGGCATCCGCGATGTGGACACCGCGCGCGCGGTGCTGCATGCCGGTGCCGACAAGATCTCGATCAACTCGCCGGCACTTGGCAGGCCGCAGTTGATCTCCGAGCTGGCCGATGCCTTTGGCGTGCAATGCGTGGTGGTCGGTGTCGATTCGATCCGCGAGGACGATGGGCAGTGGCGCGTGCGCCGCTACACCGGCGATCCGAGCAAGACGCAGGCCTTGCCGATGCGCACCCTGGATTGGGTGGCCGAAGCGCAGCGTCTGGGTGCCGGCGAGATCGTGCTCAACTGCATGGACAACGATGGCGTGCGGCGTGGCTATGACATCGCGCAGCTGCGTCAGGTGCGTGCGCTGTGCCACGTGCCGTTGATCGCCTCAGGCGGTGCGGGTGAGATGCAGCATTTTGCCGATGTATTCGACCAGGCCGATGTCGATGGCGCCCTGGCGGCGAGCGTGTTTCATAGCGGCGCGATTCCGATCCCGGAACTCAAGCAATTCCTGCGCGCGCAACAGATCGAGGTACGTGATGGGCAGTAACGACAACGAGACGGCAGCGGGCGACGCGCTCGCCGCGCTGGACTGGAGCAAGGGCGACGGCTTGCTGCCGGTGGTCGTGCAGGACGCCGACAACCTGCGCGTGCTGATGCTGGGCTACATGAATGCCGAAGCGCTGGCGGTCACCCAGCAACGTGGCGAAGTCACCTTCTTCAGCCGCAGCAAGCAGCGTTTGTGGACCAAGGGCGAGAGCTCGGGCAATGTCTTGCGCGTGGTGTCGATCGAGACTGATTGCGATGCCGATACGCTGCTGGTGCAGGCGCGGCCGCATGGGCCAACCTGCCATCTCGGCCGCACCAGCTGTTTCCCGAATGCGCCAGGCCAGTTCCTCGGCAGTCTGGATGCCTTGATCGCCGCGCGCGAACACGAGCGCCCGCACGGCAGCTACACCACCAAACTGTTCGAGCAGGGCATCCGACGCATCGCGCAGAAGGTGGGCGAAGAGGGCGTTGAAACCGCACTGGCCGGCGTGGTGCAGGGCGATGCCGAGTTGCTGGGCGAATCGGCCGATCTGCTGTATCACCTGATCGTGCTGCTGCGCGCGCGCGGCCTGGGCCTGGGCGATGCGGTGGCGTTGCTGGAGTCGCGGCACAAATAGCGCGCTTGTGTAGGAGCGCCCTCGGGCGCGATGGGGCTTCATCGATAACGCCCATCGCGCCCAAGGGCGCTCCTACGAGGATGTGTCGTATGTCTTTCGGCCTTCAAACCGCGGCGTGCGCCTCGCCACCACAGGTACAATTTCCGCTGATCTTTTCGCGGGAAAACGCATGCAGCTTCGTATCGCTCTGTTGGCCCTGGGATTGCTCGCGGGAAGCGCATACGCGCGCGATGCGGTTGTCGATGGCATCGTCTATGAAGAGCGCGACGGGCGGGCCGGACGCAGCGCGGATGAGCCGGGCATCGCCGGTGTGACCGTTTCCAACGGCGAGCAGCTGGTGCGTACCGATGCGCAAGGCCGCTACCGCTTGCCGGTGCGCGACGGGCAGACGGTGTTCGTGATCAAGCCGGGCGATCGCAGCTTTGTGCCAACCGCCGACGGACTGCCGGGTTTCTGGCGTCACTACGCGCCCAAGGGGTCGGCCAAGCGCAAGTACCCAGGCATTGCCGCCACCGGGCGCAATACGCGCAACTGGGATTTCGCACTGACCCCGCGCGCAAGTGCTGCCGCCGATGGCTTCCAGATGCTGGTGTTCGCCGACAGCCAGACCGCCAGCCTCGTTGACGTGGGTTACTACCAGCGCGACATCGTGGCGCCGATCGTCGGCAAGACCTCGGCCCTGCTCGGCACCACGCTGGGCGATATCGTCAGCGACGATCTGAGCCTGTATCCGGCCTTGAACAAGGTCACCACCCAGTTGGGCGTGCCATGGTTCCATGTGCCGGGCAATCACGATCTCAACGTCGATGCCGGCGACGATGCGCATTCGCTGGATAGCTGGCGTGCGGTGTACGGCCCGGACACCTATGCGGTGGAAGAGGCCAACGCCAGCTTCGTATTTCTGGACGATGTGATATATACGCCCGGCGCTAAGCCGGCGTATGTCGGCGGACTGCGCGAAGATCAGTTCGTGTTTCTGCAGGCGTATCTTGCGCAGTTGCCGCGCGAGCGCCTGCTGGTGCTGGGCATGCATATTCCATTGTTCGATGCAGCGCCAGGACAGGAAACCTTCCGGCATGCCGATCGCAGTCGCCTGTTCGCGCTGTTGAAGGAGTTTCCGCATGTACTGGTGCTCAGCGGGCACAGCCATACCCAGCGGCAGGTCGATCACGGCGCCGACGAAGGGTGGCAGGGCGCCAAGCCGCTGCACGAATACAACGTCGGCGCGGCCTGCGGTGCGTTCTGGTCGGGCGCCAAGGATGCCGACGGCATTCCCACCGCCACGATGAGCGACGGCACGCCGAACGGTTATGCGGTGCTGCAGGTGGCGCCCAGCGGCGACTACACACTGGCGTATCACGCCGCGCGCGCGGCCGACGACGCGCAACTGCTGTTGCATGCGCCCAAGGTGCTGCGCCAGGGCGCGTATGCGGCGTGGGGCATCTACGCCAATGTGTTCATGGGGCAGGACGATACCGTTGTTCAGATGCGTATCGACAATGGCGCATGGCAGCCGATGAAGCGGGTGGAGCGTGCCGACCCACGCTTGCTGGCCGAGAACGTGCGCGACGATGCGGCCGAGCAATTGCGCGGTTACGACCGCTCGCCAGAGGCCACACCGTCCACGCATCTATGGCGTGGCGCGTTGCCGACCACGCTGGAGGTTGGCGAGCACACCGTTGAAGTGCGCGCTGCGTTGCCGACTGGTGAGTACAGCGCAAACACGGTGTATCGCTTGCAGCGTGCCGATCCTTGATGGAGAGGCGTGCGTCGTGCGTGGGTTCTTGGTGTGTAGCCCATCGCGCATAAATGCGCTCCTACGGCATTTATTGGTCGGAACGTTTGCGTTGGATGCGACGCATCAACCCTATCGCCAGAAACACAAACGCCTCCACAAGGGAGGCGTGTTGGGATCCGGGCTGGCAGGCGATGGCGCGCTGGCGGGGATCGATGCTGGCTGGCGTGTGCTGGCTGGCTGCGCGAGTGTAGCGAGGCCGCGCAAGCGCTGACGAAATGAGAATTAGTCTCAGTGCGTTGCAGCTGTCAGGGTGTCGACGGTGCAGGTACAGGCGACGGTTTGCGCGCAGTGGTGGAGACCGTCGGCAGCTTGGTTTTCGTCGGGCTGTCCGCTGACTCAGCCTCGGAGTCGGCATTCGGATCGACGTCCTGCTCGGTTTCCGGCGCAACCTCCAGCGGCGGATACGGATAGGCAACCGCCGGCCCTGCGTGCAGCCCTGCACGCCAGCGTGCCAGCACCGGCGCGATGCGTCTGCCGAGCGATTGCTGCGGCAGTGAGGGCAGTTCGCCGTCCTGTTTCTCGCGCGCAGTGATGGCGGCCTTGGCTACATCGAACGCAGCCAACGGGTCATCGCGCTGGTTCATCGCATCGATCAGCCAGGCCTGGCCGAAGTAGGTCGCGTTGGAGGTATTGCCGCAGCCGAACGAGGGCCGGTCGGCACGCGCGGCGGTGAGGATCAGCGTGTCCGGCGAGCGCAGTGCCGGGATGAAACCACCCGAATAGCAGGCCGACAACACGATGATGCGATTGCCGATGCCGGCATCGTCCAGCGCCTTGCGCAGGTCCTGCGGGCTGATGAAATCCTCTTCGTTTTCGTCCACCTGCACGTAGAGCGCGTGGTCTTCGGTGCCATGGGTGGTGACGAACAGCAGCAGCGCGTCTTCCTTGCGATCCATGCGCTTGCCGACTGCGGCGAGTGTGTCGTAGAGGTTGTCGTAGGTTGCCAGCGGTGCGTATGGCTGCTCGCCCAGATTGTCCGGGTTGTTGACCAACGTGACCACGCGGCCGCGCGCATCGAAGCGCTGCTCGAACAGCTGCTTGAGGTACAGCGTCTCGTTGCGGAACACATCGTCGCTGGCATCGCCGGCGAAGCCGACCACATACAGATCGGTGACGCCGGGGCGCTGCGGCTGCAACGCTTTCAATGCCTGCGCAAGTGCGGCTAGGTCGACTGCATCGACCTCGTCCTGAGTTGCCGCAGCCTGGCTCGTCGCAGATTGGCTCGGCAACGTGGCACCTGCATCCGGATGGCAGCCGGCCATCAAGGTCACAATGACGATCAACAGCGACAGGCGCCGCAGCAAGGCGTTCGGTCCGATGGTGAAATGCAGCGACATGAAAAACGCCGAGGTCTGAGAGAAACGGGTGGAGCGCCTGGGCGCAGTGATCGCAACGCAGACCGCGACGTTGCACGACGTTCACTGATCCATTTCAAGCACGTCTTGAAGAACAGGTCTTGCGGAACACGTTTTGTAGAGCGGGCCTTTAAGAGTGGCTAGCAAACTACTGCGCAGCCGCCAGGCGGGCGCGATCGGTGCTCGGAATCGGCATGTACCACTTGTACACTTCGGTTCCTCCACGCCCTTCGCGCCCACCTGACAGTGTTGTTAGCCGCTCCAGGTGCATGCGTCGCCGATACTTCATCGGCATCATCCGCTGGCATAACCCTGCTAACAAAACCAAGCCGGCGGTCGTCCTATGGATTTGGACGGCGCGCCCAAGGCCGCAGCCTGCGCATGCCAGATGCGCGCGATACATGCCGCATCGAACACCGACTGCACTCACATGCCAATGCGCCCAGCCGGTTTGTCGAGCGCTTACAGCACCAGCTGGGAAAAGCTCTCCACGCGCTGATGGCTACCGACATCCTCGGCCGAGCGCGGGGTGGGGTAGTCCTCCAGACGGTCCAGCAACGCGGTGCGCATGCCGGCACGTTTGGCGGCATCGAGCTCTTCGATCACGTCCGACAAAAACAGGATCTCGCCAGGCGGCACCCCGATGCGTTCGGCAATACGCCGATAGCTGGCGGTCTCGCGCTTGGGGCCGACTTCGGTATCGAACCAGTCGCTGACCAGCCCGCTCAGGTCGCCCGCATCGCTATGCGCGAAGAACAGCTTCTGCGCTGGCACCGAGCCGGACGAATACACATACAGCGGAATGCCGGCCGCATGCCAGGCCTGCAGCTGGATTGCCGCGTCGGCATAGATGTGCGCAGTGAAGTCGGCGGTCTTGTAGCCATCGCCCCAGATCAGCCCCTGCAAGGCCTTGAGTGCGGTGTGCTTGCGGTCTTCGTCGATCCAGGTCTGCAGCGTGCTGACCAGGACCTCGTCGGGCACGTCCTCGCCGATTTCATCGGCCACCTGGTTGAGCCAGTGGCGCACCTGCGGGTGACTGCCGTGCTCTTGCACATAGGCCGGCATGGCGCGGCGCGCATACGGAAACAACACGTCCTTGACGAACGAGATGCTGCTGGTGGTGCCTTCGATATCGGTGAGGATCGCTTGCGGTCGTGTCATCGTCAGCTGGCCTTGTGAGGTTTCTCGGGGGCGTAGCGGGGGAATTGTTGGGCGATTTCGGTACCGGTGAAGTGGCCGACCCAGCCATCGGGCTCGGTGAAGAAGCGGATCGCCACGAAGTGCGGCTCCGGCCCCATGTCGAACCAGTGCAGGGTGCTGTCGGGCACGGCGATCAGGTCGTCCTTGACGCATTCGATCTCGTAGACCTTGTCGTCCACGTGCAGTGTGAACTGGCCCGAGCCGGCGACGAAGAAGCGCACCTCGTCTTCCTTGTGGAAGTGCTCATCCAGAAATTTGGCGCGCATTTCTTCGCGCTTGGGATTGTCCGGTGCGATGCTGACCACATCTACGGTCTTCAAGCCGCGCTCGGCGCTCAGCCGCTCGATATCCTCGCGATAGGCGGCCATGACCTGTTCGGGTGTGGCGCCCGGCTCGATCGGCTGCGTGGCCTGCCAGCGCTCGAAGGTCACGCCGATCTTGCTCAGCTCGGCGGCGATCTGCTCGCCGTCGCGGCTATCGAACTGCGCCAGGTTGGGGTCGGAATCGTTGAAGATGCGAAGTCGGCTCATGGCGATCTGGCTCACAAGGTGTAGGGGAGGTGGCGAGGACTCAGCGCGTGCCGCGCAGTTTCAGCAGCTCGAGTTCGCAATGCAGCAGGAACTCGAACGCCTCCAGATGACGGCGCGCCTCGGCCATGTTGCGGCCCCAGGCATACAGGCCGTGTCCTTCGATGAGATACCCCCACAGGTTCTGTTTGTCTAGCAGTGCTTCGACCTGCGCGGCCAGCACCTGCATGTCCTGGGTATTGGCGAACACTGGCACGTCCACCGCAGTTTCGTGGGTGGTGTTGCCTTCGAAGGCTTTCAACAGCTCATAGCCCTCCAGCCGGATCACGCCGCTACCGGCGTACAGCCGCGAGGCGATGGTCTGCACCGGCGAATGCGTGTGCAGCACGCAGCCGATCTCCGGAAACCGGCGGTACAGCTGGGTGTGCAGCAGCGTTTCGGCAGACGGGCGCAACGGCCGGCCGACCGCCAGGCCATCGAAGTCCACCACCATGATGTCTTCTTCGACCAGGCGGCCCTTGTCGCGGCCGGACACGGTGATCGCGGCGTGCTGTTCGTCCAGGCGGTGGGAGAAATTGCTGCTGGTGGCGGGCGTCCAGCCGGCCTGGGCCAGCTCGCGGATGTTGCCGATCAACAACTGCGCCAGCTCGTGCAGACGCGCGGCGCTATAGGGCAGGGGGGCAGTGGTCGCATTCATGGACCTATTCTACTGCGCCACCCGATTACGGCCAGGTGCAGCGCAGCAGGGTGTGTTGCTGCCACGCCCGGACCGAGAAGCTGCTGGCAAAAACGTAGAGCGCGCGCCTGACAGTTGTTGGATGCAGTCAGACGCGCAGGTCAAACGCAAACGCTGAGTCGGTCGAGGGCGCGGTGCCCTCACCGCTTGCGGGACACGCCGCAAGTACGTCCATGTAGGCTCGGTGGCGGCATCCATGCCGCCACACGGTCCCGCAAGCGGTGAGGACACCGCACCAGACAGTTTGCTGATCGCTTTGAGAAGAGCTAAGCATACCGACCATCTCGACTGGTCCTTGCCCGCTCACCGTCGCGGGACCTTACGCGGCATGGATGCCGCGTAAGAGCCTACACGGACGTACTTGCGGCGTGTCCCGCGATGGTGGGCGGGCAAGGACCCTGCAGCCAAGGTGGGTGGGCAGGGGCCCGCAGCCAAGCCCCAGATCATCGGCCCTAGAGACAAGCCGAAAATCATCCGCTCCGCCCTACACCGAAGCGCAGCCGTTTTGTCAGCCGCTCTCAGCCCACGTAAGTAATTAGCGACCGTCCCGCAGACGGCTGTGGCGATAGCCGTAGCCGAAATAGACGACCAGCCCGACCAGCGTCCACACCCCCATCAGCATCCAGTTGTGCAGCGTCATCGCCGACAGCAGGGCCAGACAGCTCAACACACCGGCGCTGCAGATCAGCCAGGCTACCGGCATGCGGAACGGGCGCGGCAGTTCCGGGTGGGTGCGGCGCAGGATCAACACACCAGCGCACACCGCCGCAAACGCGATCAACGTGCCCATCGAGGTCAACTCGCCCAGCACATCCAGCGGGAATACCGCGGCCAGCAAGGCGATACCGACACCGGTGATCACGGTATTGACGTGCGGGGTGCGGTACTTGGGATGGATGCGGGTGAAGATCGATGGCAGCAGCCCATCGCGCGCAATGATCATGAAGATGCGCGGCTGCCCGATGATCATCACCAGCACAACCGACGACAGCCCGATCAACGCACCCACTTCCACGATCACCCGCAACCAGGCCAGCTGCGGATGCGCCGCTACCGCGGTCACCACCGGCTCGTCGGTACCCAGCAAGGTGTAGGGCACCAGCCCGGTCATCACCGCGGCCATCGCGATGTAGAGCACGGTGCAGATGACCAGCGACAGGATCATGCCGATCGGCAGATCGCGTTGCGGGCGATGCGATTCCTGCGCCGCCACCGACACCGCCTCGAAGCCGATATAGGCGAAGAACACCATCGCCGCGCCACGCAGCACGCCTTCCATGCCGTACTTGCCCGGGCCTTCGTTGGCCGGGATGAACGGGTGCCAGTTGGCGGTGTCCACGTATTTCCAGCCCACCCCGATCACCAGCAGGATCAACCCGGTCTTGAGGATCACCATCGCCATGTTCATCGCCGACGACTTGCGGATGCCCACGTAGCACAGCCAGGTCAGCAGCAGCACGATACCGGCCGCGGGCAGGTTGGCAATCGCACCGGTGCGCTGCAGCTTGCCGTCCAGCGGCGCACTGACCAGGGCGGCCGGCAGATGAATCCCGAAGTGTTCCAGCAGGCTGAGGAAATAGCCGGTCCAGCTGACCGCCACGGCCGAGGCGGAGACGCCGTATTCCAGCACCAGCATCCAGCCGATAAACCAGGCCGCCAGTTCGCCGAAGGTGGCGTAGGTATAGGTGTAGGCGCTGCCGGAGACCGGCACCATCGCGGCAAACTCGGCGTAGGCCATGGCGCAGAATGCGCAGCACACCGCTGCCAGCACGAACGACAGCATGATCGCCGGGCCGGCATGGTCGGCGGCTGCTTGGCCGGTGATGACGAAGATGCCGCCGCCGATCACTGCGCCAATGCCCAGTGCAGTCAATCCCCACGGCCCGAGCGCGCGTTGCAGGCCCAGCCCGTCGGCCGCCTCATGGCTGGCGTGCGGGTGTTTGGTGGCCCAGAGTTGCTTGAACATGCAGCGGTTCCTGTTGAATCCCTGCACATGGCGGTGCGGGCGTGTGCGAGATATGCGGGCTCTTGCGAGGGACTCGCGTGATTGAATCCCCGCACACGGATGTGCGGGCTCTTGCGAGGGACTCGCAGTAGTGACTCGCAATTACACCCTACGGGCCAGACGGCTATGGCGGATGCCGTAACCGAAATAGATAAACAGACCGATCACGGTCCAGCCCACGAACACTTTCCAGTGCTCCTGGAAGGCCTGGAAGAACAGGAACAGGCAGGCCAGCGCGCCCAGCGGGCAGATCACCATCGCCAACGGCACCCGGAACGGGCGCTCCAGCTCGGGCTTGGTGAAGCGCAAGACCATCACGCCGGCGCAGACGGTGGCGAAGGCGAGCAGGGTGCCCATCGACACCAGTTCGCCCAACACGCTGAGCGGGATCAACCCGGCCAGCAGCGCCGCGACCACGCCGACGAAGATCGTACCAACATAGGGCGTGTGGAACTTCGGATGCACCTTGCCGAACAGTTTGGGCATCAACCCATCCTTGGCCATGGTGTAGAAGATGCGCGGCTGCGCCATCAGCATCACCAGCACCACCGAGGACAGGCCGGCGATCGCACCGATCTCCACTGCGGTCTTGAGCCAGGTCAGTTGCGGGTGCGCTTCCAGTGCGGTGGCCACCGGCTTGGCGGTGCCAAGCTGGGTGTAGGGCAGCAGGCCGGTCAACACGGCACAGACAATGATGTAGATGACGGTGCAGACCGCCAGCGACACCAGGATGCCGATCGGCATGTTCTTCTGCGGATCCTTGGTCTCGCCGGCGGAGGTAGAGACCGCGTCGAAACCGATGTAAGAGAAGAACACGATGGACGCCGCACGGAATACCCCGTCCCAGCCGAACTTGCCCGGCCCGGTGTTTTCCGGGATGAAGGGGTGCCAGTTGGCCGGGTCGATATACGAAATGCCGAAGCCGACGAACAGGCAGATCACCACCACCTTGATCGCCACCACGATTGCATTGGCGAACGCCGACTGGGTAACGCCGACGTAGCACAGCATGCTCACCGCAGCCACGATCAGCACGGCCGGCAGATTGATGAGGTTGCCGGAGCTGACGAAGTTGTGGCCGTCCCAGGCCAATGGCGCACCGGCCAGTTCCGCCGGGAACGGTAATCCGAGCGTGCCGGTCAAAAAGCTGATCAGGTAGGCGGACCAACCGACGGCGACGCTGGAGCCGGCGAACAGGTATTCCAGTACCAGGCACCAGCCGATGAACCAGGCGATGCCCTCGCCGAGCGTGGCGTATGAATACGAATAGGCGCTGCCGGACACCGGCATCATCGCGGCAAACTCCGCGTAGCACAGGCCGGCGAACGCGCAGGCGATGCCGGCAAACACGAACGACAGCATCACCGCCGGTCCTGCGTGGTTGGCAGCGGCCTGGCCGGTCAGCACGAAGATGCCGGCGCCGATCACCGCGCCGATGCCGAGCATGATCAGGTGCTTGGCGGTGAGGGTGCGTTGCAGCGTGGCCTCGCCTTGCAGGCTGCCTTCGACCGGTTCGCCCGCATCGACACGTCCGGCGGGTTCGATCGGTTTGACCCTCAACAAAGACTTCAGCATTCGGTACATCCCTAAGTGGTAAAGCTAAGGCGCAGGCGCCCGGACGAAGGTGGTGCGCCGCATCCCGGTGGGACAGGCAAGCGGCCTACCTTGCCAAAGCTACACGCTCACGACAAGCACGTACGCAGCATGAACGACGATAATGGTCGCCTGGCCCGCAACGGGCGACCGAGAACGACAGATGGTGGATGCGACGCTGCAACAGCAATTGGCTGCCTACCGCGCACGCTGGCCGGACGAAGCCGAGTTGGCCGAGCAGTTCGCGCAACTGCTGGACGATGCCAGTAATCCATTCGTGCGCGAGCGTGTCGAAGGTCATTTCACCGGTTCTGCGTGGGTGGTCAGCGCCGATGGCACGCGCACGTTGCTGACCCATCACCGCAAGCTGCAGCGTTGGCTGCAACTGGGCGGACACGCCGACGGCGACCGCGATCTGGCGCAGGTCGCTTTGCGCGAGGCGCAGGAGGAGTCTGGATTGAGCGGGCTGCGCCTGGCCGAGCCGGCAATCTTCGACCTGGACCGGCACTGGATTCCTGCAAGGGGCGAGGTAGCCGGGCATTGGCACTACGACGCGCGCTATGTGGTAGTGGCTGGGGCGGACGAGGCGTTCGAGGTCAGCGAAGAGTCGCTGGCGTTGGCGTGGCGGCCGATCGCAGAGCTGCTTGCCGAGCCGGAGCTGGATCCGTCGATGCGGCGCATGGCGGAGAAGTGGGTGGCGCGCGCGAGTTAAGCGGCTTGCTGGGAGTGCCCGCGCCGCAAGCGCGGGCCCGGGCTTGTTACTTAACTTGCTTCGGTGAGCTGCAGCAGCGCGGCAGGGGATCGGCTGCTCGGCTCGGTCAGACATCCTGTCTGACTCGCCGCCGCAGCACATCCGTGTGCCGCTTTCCGCCAATCCCCAGCCACGCCGCTGCCTCGGCAAGTCGTTGCCATGACCTTTGAAGGTCTTGAGTGAGTTAATGGGGCGTTGCGTGAAGCCCCTCTCCCTTTGGGAGCACTGCTCGTCAATTGCTGGCTTCGATGAGGGGCAGCAGCGCGGCCGGGGATCGGCTGCTCGGCTCGGTCAGACATCCTGTCTGACTCGCCGCCGCGGCACATCCATGTGCCGCTTTCCGCCAATCCCCGGCCACGCTGCTGCCTCGGCAATTTCTTGTCATGACCTTGGAAAGTCTTAAGTGACTTAATGGCGCGTTGCTTGAAGCCCCTCTCCCGTCGGGAGAGGGGTTGGGGTGAGGGTACGGGCGGCTAGAGTTCTCGAGTCATCCGTACCCTCATCCGGCCCTTCGGGCCACCTTCGCCCCGTAAAGGGGCCAATGTCCCGGCGGGAGAAGGGATCAGCTCAATACAAAATCCGCGTCCGCAACGTCCCTTCGATCAACGCCAATCCTTCTTTCAACGCAGTAGCCTGCGCCTCGCTGGCGCTGACATCGATCACCACGTAACCCACCTTGGCGTCGGTGCGCAGGAACTGGCCGTCGATGTTGACGTTATGGCGCGAGAACAGTTCGTTGATCTTGGACAGCACGCCCGGCACGTTGCGATGGATGTGCAGCAAACGCAGGCTGTCGGGATGCTCGGGCAGGGTGACTTCGGGGAAATTCACTGCCGACAAGGTGCTGCCATTGTCGCTGTAGCGCACCAGTTTGGCAGCCACTTCGACACCGATATTGTCCTGCGCTTCCAGCGTGCTGCCGCCCACGTGCGGGGTCAGAATGACGTTGTCGTGGGCGATCAATGGCGATTCGAACGCATCGCCGTTGCCCTTGGGCTCGATCGGGAACACGTCCACCGCCGCTCCACCGATCTGGCCGGAGGTCAGCGCCGCATCCAGTGCGCCGATGTCGATGACGGTGCCGCGCGAGGCGTTGATCAGATGCGCGCCATGCTTCATGCGGGCAATTTCTGCTGCGCCGATCATGTCCTTGGTGGACGGCGTCTCCGGCACGTGCAAGGTCACCACGTCCGAGCGCGCCAGCAGGTCGTTCAGATCGATCGCCGCACGTGCGTTGCCCAGCGACAGCTTGGTTTCGATATCGTGGAAGATCACCTGCATACCCAAGGATTCGGCCAGCACGCCGACCTGCGTGCCGATATGCCCGTAACCGACGATGCCCAGCACCTTGCCGCGTGTTTCGTGGCTGCCGGCGGCCGACTTGGACCAGCCGCCGCGATGGCATTCGGCGTTCTTCTGCGGGATGCCGCGCATCAAAAGGATCGCCTCGGCAATGACCAGCTCGGCCACGCTGCGGGTATTGGAGTAGGGCGCGTTGAACACCGGGATGCCGGCCAGTTCGGCTGCGTCCAGGTCGACCTGGTTGGTGCCGATGCAGAAGCAGCCAATGGCGATCAAGCGCTTGGCATGCGCCAGCACCTCGGCACTCAATTGCGTGCGCGAGCGGATGCCGACGATGTGCGCCTCGGCGATGCGCGCCTTGAGTTCGTCTTCCGGCAACGACTTGGCATGCAGTTCGATCTGCGAATAACCGGCGGCGCGCAGCACATCCACGGCGGTCTGGCTGATGCCTTCCAGCAACAGGACGCGAATGTCCTGCTTGGGAAACGAGGTTCTCTTCGGCGACATGAGGGGCGTACTGCAGCAATCGGGTCGGCAACTATGCCAGATGGGGTGCCGGATTTGGCGGCCGCAACGCAGTGTTTGCGCAGGCAAAGTCCTTGCGGTGCAACGGTTTCAGCTGAATCCAACACTGCAGCGTCAGTACGTGCGGCTGCTGGACGAGGCTGGCGCACACTGGCAGGCTGTGCGGTTCCTACCGCAGCGCCGCGTGCCATGACCGATCCCCGCATCCTTTCGTTGCAACAGGCCGTGCCCGCGTTGCGTTTGAAGACTGAGCCAGCCGACCTGGAGCATTACGGCCGCGACTGGACGCGGCGCTGGACGCCCAACCCGCTCGCGATCGCCTTGCCCGGTTCAGTGGACGAAGTGCAGGCCGTGGTGCGCTGGGCAAATGCGCAAGGCGTGGCAGTGGTGCCGTCGGGCGGGCGCACTGGGTTGTCCGGCGGCGCGGTGGCGGCCAACGGCGAGCTGGTGCTGAGCCTGGAGCGTCTGAACAAGCCGCTGGAGTTCAACGCGGTGGACCGCACGCTCACCGTGCAGGCCGGCATGCCGCTGGAAGCGGTGCACAATGCCGCACGCGAGCATGGGCTGGTCTACCCGGTGGATTTCGCTGCGCGTGGGTCGTGTTCGATCGGCGGCAATATCGCTACCAATGCCGGCGGCATCCGGGTGATTCGCTACGGCAATACGCGCGAATGGGTGGCCGGCTTGAAGGTGGTCACCGGCGCGGGCGAAGTGCTCGAGCTCAACAATGCGCTGGTGAAAAATTCCAGCGGCTACGACTTCCGCCATCTGATGATCGGCTCCGAAGGCACGCTCGGCATCGTGGTCGAAGCGACGCTGCGGCTGACCGACCCGCCGCCGCCGAGCAACGTGATGCTGCTGGCGCTGCCGTCCTTCGATGTATTGATGCAGGTGTTTGCCGCGTTCCGCGCGCAGCTGCGTCTGGAAGCGTTCGAATTCTTCACCGACCGCGCGCTGGAACACGTGCTGGCGCATGGCGCACAGGCGCCATTTGCGGAAGTCCACCCCTATTACGTGGTCACCGAATTCGCTGCCGGCGACGAGGTGCAGGAAGCCGCCGCGATGGCCGCGTTCGAGACCTGCATGGAGCAGGGCTGGGTCAGCGATGGCGTGATCAGCCAGAGCGATGCGCAGGCTGCGCA
The DNA here is from genome assembly GCF_056725225.1 of Xanthomonas sp. NCPPB 2933. Lineage (NCBI taxonomy): Bacteria > Pseudomonadati > Pseudomonadota > Gammaproteobacteria > Lysobacterales > Lysobacteraceae > Xanthomonas > Xanthomonas sp. NCPPB 2933. The sequence goes on along the minus strand of NZ_CM161518.1, from coordinate 3,059,482 downwards.
GCTGTGGCGGCTGCGCGAAGGCATTACCGAAGCATTGGCGCGCTACACGCCCTATAAAAACGATGTGTCGGTGCGCATCTCGGCAATGCCGGCGTTTATGGCCGAAACACAGGCGTTGTTGCACGACGCCTATCCGCATTTCGATGTGGTGTGGTTCGGCCATATCGGCGACGGCAATCTGCACATCAATGTGCTCAAGCCGGATGACATGACGCAGGCCGATTTCGTTGCTGCCTGCGACCACGTCACCAAGCTGCTGGCGCAGGCCTTGCAGCGTTTTAGTGGCAGTATTTCTGCCGAACACGGGATTGGGTTGGTCAAGAAGGCGTACCTGTGGAGCACGCGCTCTGCGGCGGAAATCGCCTTGATGCGCGGCATCAAACATGTGCTCGATCCTCATCTTTTGCTGAATCCCGGCAAGCTGTTCGAGATGGACGAGCTGCCCGGCACCACGCGCGCCGGTTAGTCTCTCACCACCTTCACATGGAATCGATACGCCGATGATGCGCTCTCTCGTGTTTTGCGCTTTGACGCTGCTGCCGCTGGCAGCTTTCGCAACCAGCCTGGCCGGTACCTCGGCGGGTGCATCGTCGGCCGGTTCGTCCGACAGCAGCAGTTCGGGCGACGACAAAGTGGTTGCCGATGCACGCGAAGACGCGGCCGGCTTCGTCGCCAGCGATGGCGCCATCCGTGGCGCGCGTCTGGAAGCGGCGCTGCTGCAGCTGCGTAGCCGCAACGATGCGGCGCGGCTGTCCAGCGACCTGCAACTGGCTCAGTCCATCCTGGCCCAGTGAGTTTGCGCCGCCGGTGCGGGTGGCTGTGGTTGGCCGCCGTGATCGCACCGGCGGCGCAGGCCGAGTTGCATGTTGAAGTTGTTCCGTTGGACCTCAGTCCGGCGCAGATCGCAGCAACGCATGTCTTAGTTGAACAGGTGGCGCAGCGTCTGCCGTCAGGGTGGACGCAGCGCATCACCGCACCGATCCAGCTGCAATGGCGCATGGATCTACCGGCGCACGTGCATGGTCGTGCGATCGGCAAGCGCGTTCTGCTCGATCGCGTGTTGCTGCAGGCGTGGAGCGCGCAATCGGCGACGGCGCAGGCGGATCTCGACGCACCGGCCACGCGCGCGGCAATGGCGGCCGTGGTGCACGAGCTTGCACATGTGCTCGATCGTGGCCCGCAAGGCGGGTTGTCGCGCGATCCGCGTCTGCGCGATCTGGCTGGCTGGCAGGTGCGTCCATGGCGGCTCGGGCGTGGCGAAAATCAATTTAGCGATCGCAGCCCCGACGACTACGAACGGCGTAGCCCCGCCGAGTTTGTTGCGGTGAATCTCGAACATTACGTGCTGGATGCCGACTATCACTGTCGGCGCCCGGCGCTGTCTGCGTGGTTCGGTGAGCAGCTTGGCGCGCCACGCGCGGTGGTCGCATGCGACACGACGCTGCCGTACCTGCAGGCCGATAGCGATGCCGGTGCGATGTCGCTGCTGACGCTGGATCCAGCGCGCGTGTACGCGGTGGACTATTTGCTGGCAGAGGGCAACGAGCAGCCGATGAGTCGCTGGGGCCACAGCATGTTGCGTCTGGTGATCTGTGCGCCTGGCCGTATACCTGGCCCGGATTGCCGCATGGATCTGCAGTATCACCGCGTGCTGTCGTTCCGCGCCTTTGTCGGCGATGTGCAGATTTCCAGCTGGCGCGGGCTGACCGGCTCCTACCCGTCGCGGCTGTTCGTGCTGCCGTTGAATCAGGTCGTCGACGAATACACCAAGGTCGAACTGCGCGCTTTGTCGTCGGTGCCGCTGAAGCTCACGCCCGAGGAAATCGCCGCGCTGCTCGCCCGCGTGGCGCAGGTGCATTGGAGCTACGACGGGCGCTATTACTTCATCGGTAACAACTGTGCGGTGGAGACCTTCAAGCTGCTGCACGATGGCGTGCCACGCCTGGCCGCAGCCAGGTTGTCGTCGATCACGCCGCGCGGTGTGCGGCATCGCCTGCAACGTGCCGGCATCGCCGACATGCAGGTGCTGGACGACCGTGCGCAAGCGATTCGCCAAGGCTATTACTTCGAATCGGCGGCCGCGCATTACCAGACCATGTTCGAGGTGATCCGCCGCGGCATGCCGGTGCCGCAGACGAGCGTGGAGCAATGGCTGGATGCGCGACCGGACGCACGTGCGCAATGGGTCGACCAAGGCGGTTTGCGCGAAACCGCAGCGGCCTTGCTGCTCGAACAAGCTGCATTGCGGCGACAGGAATTGCTGGCGCGCGATGCGCTCAAGCGCCTGCTGCAACCGGGTGCTGCCGGGCGTGACGTTGTGCAAGGCCAACTGCAGGCGTTGTTCGCGCGGCAGGCGCAACTCAGTCACCCGGCCACGCTGCTGGGCACTTCCGGTTACGGAGTGCCTCAGGCAGACGAGCAGCAACAACTGACCGCACGCGTGGCGCAAGAAAGTGGCGTGTTGATCGATGGTTGGAAGCAGCTGCAAGCGCTGGGCCGGCAGCAATTGCCGGCCGACGTGCGCATTGGATTGGAGCAGGGCGAGGCGAATGTGGAGCGCTTGCGCGCGCGACTGCGCGTGCTTGCGCGCGGCGACGCGGCGGCCGACAAGGTGCAGTCGGATATGGGCATGCCGCTGGAAGCGCAATAGTGACCCGGACTCCCGGGTTAGCTGAGCAGTACAAGCCCCTCTCCCCTCGGGAGAGGGGTTGGGGTGAGGGTACGGGGCGAAGCTCTCGTGTAATTACAACTGCACGAGGCTTCGCCCGTACCCTCATCCGCCCCTGCGGGGCACCTTCTCCCGATGGGAGAAGGGCTACACCGCGCATACCTTAGCCAGCTGGTTTCAGATCCGCTTGCACCGAATACTTGCGCAGCCATTCGATGACATGTGCATCGCTGCGGTACTGCCTTAGTAGCTTGGCCAGCCGCGCCGGTGCTGGTGTGCAGAACTGCGCAATCGCCACTTCGATCTCGTGTCGACGGTCGGCATCGTACGGCTCTTCCCCAGCGAAGTGCTCGCAGGTGTCGTAGTCCTCCACCAGCGTGCGCACATCCTCCGGCATGCCGCACAGGCCCGGGGGATGTTGCAGCCATTCGTCGTCCACCTTGGCGTCGGTGCAGGCCACCGGCGCGGGCTTGGATGCGGATGTCGGCGCCGGGGCGGGTTGCGCCGTGCAGGCGGTCAGCAACCCCAGCGTCAAGGCAACCACCAGCGTGCGCATCAGTCGGCGCGGCCCGCGAATTCGCCGGTGGTGGTGTTGACCAGCACGCGCTCGCCGTTGGTGATGTACTCGGGCACCATGATTTCCAGGCCGGTATCGAGCTTGGCCGGCTTGGGGCGCTTGGTGGCGGTGCCGCCCTTGAGCTCGGGTGGGGTTTCGATTACTTCCAGCGTCACCGTTTGCGGCAACTGCACGGCCACCGGCTGGTCGTCGATCACCTGCACGTAGATGCCGGTCAGCCCGTCGGTGATGTAGCCGGCATCGGTGCCGATCACATCCGCGTCCAGCGTGTATGGGGTGAAGTCCTCGTCGTCCATGAACACGAAGGCCTCGCCGTCCTTGTACGAAAACGTGGACAGACGACGCAGCAGCTCCACTTCCGGCAGGTTGTCGTCGGCATCGAAGCTGGCGTCGGTTTTCACTCCGCCCGGCACGCTGTACATGATGAAGCGGAAGCGCACATTACCGCCGCGGCCCTGCGGAGAGCTGCGTTCGATGTCGCGGATCTGGTAAATGCCGCCGTTGTATTCGACGACGTTGCCTTTCTTGATGTCGTTAGCTTTCATGGATTGAGTCGGAGATTAGGGATTGGGGATTCGGGATTGGCAAAAACAGGATTGCGGCAGGCGGGCAGGGTGTGGCGATACGTGCTGTTACCAATCCCCAATCCCGACTCACCAATCCCCGCTACTTGGGCGCCAACCGCACGCCACCGTCCAGGCGAATCGTTTCGCCGTTGAGGTAGCGATTGCGCAGGATGAAGGCGACGGTGTCGGCGTATTCGTCCGGTTGGCCCAGGCGCGAGGGGAACGGGATCGACGCGGCCAGCGATTGCTGCACGGCCTCGGGCATGCCGTCCACCATCGGGGTCCAGAACACACCCGGCGCGATCGTCATCACACGGATGCCGAAGCGCGCCAGTTCGCGTGCCATCGGCAAGGTCATGCCGACCACGCCACCCTTGCTGGCAGCGTAGGCAGCCTGACCGATCTGGCCTTCATAGGCGGCCACCGACGCGGTATTGATGATCACCCCGCGCTCGCCATCGTCGCCGGCGGCGTTGTGCTGCATCACATCGGCCGCCGCCTTGGCGACATTGAAGCTGCCGACCAGGTTGACCAGCACGGTGGTGCGGAAGGTCGCCAGCGGCATCGGTGCTTCCTTGCCCAACACGCGGCCCGAGCCCAGGATGCCGGCGCAGTTCACCGCAAGGTTGAGCCCGCCAAGCGCCTGCGCGGCCTGCGCCACGTTGGCGGCAACCTGCGCCTCATCGGTGACGTCGGTGGCGAAGTAATGCGCGTTGCCGGCGCCGAGCAAGGCCAGCGCCGCCTCGGCCTTGTCGGCATTGACGTCGAACAAGGCGACCTTGCCGCCGTCGGCAACGATGCGCTGCGCCACCGCCAGGCCCAGGCCGGACACGCCACCGGTGACAATGGCAATAACAGAAGATGGCTGCATGCGGTGGTTCCCGGGAAATGTTGGATGCCGATGGAGGCTGTCGGCGATCGGTGGGCGAAGCGGTCGGCAATTCTAGCCGAAGCGTCATGGCGATCGCCCTGGCGGCAGGGGGCGTGAGTAGGCCGTGGGCGAGCTGTTGCGTTAACGCCTCAGCCAGTCGCCGCCAACGCCTTGCCGACCTTGCTGCCGGTCTCGCGGCCGAGCAGTTGCGCCAGCCAGCGGCCGGTGCGGGCGAGGGCAGCCAGATCGATGCCGGTTTGCATGCCTAATCCGTGCAGCAGATAGACCACATCTTCGCTGGCCACATTGCCGCTGGCGCCCTTGGCATACGGGCAGCCGCCGGCGCCGGACACCGCCGCATCGACCACGCGCACGCCTTGCTCCAGGCAGGCGGCGATATTGGCCAGCGCCTGGCCGTAGGTGTCGTGAAAATGCACCGCCAATGCCTGCATCGGCACGGCTTGCGCCACGGCGGCCAACATCTGGCGCGCCTTGACCGGCGTGCCGACGCCGATGGTGTCGCCCAGCGAAATTTCATAGCAGCCCAACGCGTACAGCCGCTGCGCGACATCGACCACGTCGGCCACCGGCACGGCGCCTTGATACGGGCACCCCAGCACGGTGGAGACGTAACCGCGCACGCGCACACCGTCGAGCGCGGCCTGTTCCAGGACCGGGCGAAAGCGCTCGATCGATTCGTCGATACCGGCGTTGGTATTGGTGCGATTGAAGGCTTCGGACGCCGCAGTGAACACCGCCACTTCCTGCGCGCCGGCCGCGCACGCCCGCACATAGCCCTGCAGGTTCGGCACCAGCACCGGATAGGCAATCCCCGGCGCCTGCGTGATGCCGGCAAACACCTCGGCCGCATCGGCCAGTTGCGGCACCCAGCGCGGGCTGACGAAGCTGGTTGCTTCGATGCTGCGCAGGCCGGTGGCCGAGAGTTGATCGATCAAGGCGATCTTGTCGGCGGTCGCGATCGGTTGCGCTTCGTTCTGCAAGCCATCGCGCGGGCCGACTTCGACAATGCGCACGAACGCGCTCATGCCATGTCCTCCGGCACCCAGGCCGGCGCGCGCTTGTCGAGAAAGGCACTCAGTCCTTCCTGCCCCTCGGGCGAGACGCGCAGGCGCGCGATCCACGCGGCATTGGCCGCATCGATGGCATCGCGGTCGGCAGGCGGCAACACCGAACGCACCAGGGATTTGGCGCTGGCCGCCGCCAGTGGTGCGGCCGCCAGCAGCAAGCGGACCTGCCGCTCCACCGCGATGTCCAATTGATCGGCGGCAACCAGTTGATGCAACAGGCCCAGCAACTGCGCCGTGCTGGCGTCGAAAATTTCGGCAGTGGCGAACCAGCGCCGCGCCTGGCGCGCGCCGATCGCTGCAATCACATACGGCGAAATCACGGCCGGCAGCAGTCCGAGCTTGCTCTCGGTCAGGCCGAAGCGCGCCTCGGTGCAGCCGACGGCGATATCGCAGCACGCCACCAGGCCCACACCGCCGCCGAACGCGGCGCCATTGACGCGTGCGATGGTCGGCTTGGGCAATTCGTCGAGCGTGCGCATCAAACGTGCGAGCGCCAGTGCATCGGCAGCATTCTCGGCCTCGCTGGCGCTAGCCATGCCGCGCATCCAGTTCAGGTCCGCGCCGGCGGAGAAGGCGCCGCCTGCACCGGTGATCACGACCACCCGGATCTGCGCCGCCTGGCCGGCTTGCTGCAACGCCTCGGTGAGCGCGTTGATCAAGGTCGCGTCGAAGGCGTTATGCACCGCCGGGCGGTTCAGACGTAGCGTGCGGACCGCTCCCCGGTCCTCCACGATCAAGCCGGTGTCCTGCATTGCGTCAACGTCCATGAATGGGATGCGAACCATGATAGCGGCACCGCTCGCCCGAGCCATGACGCGGTGCGTCGATGCTAGAATTGAGAACCATTCCTAACAATCAGGCCGTCTTTGTGACGTTGTCCGACATGCCTTTGCATCGCGCTGCCATCGTGGACTCGGTAGAGGATCGTCAACCCAACGACACGATCGCCCGGCGCCTGCGCGAACTGGGCTTTGTCGCCGGCGAAGAAGTGACGGTGCTGGCGACCGGGCCGGTTGGACGCGAACCGTTGCTGGTGCAGGTCGGTTACACGCGTTTTGCATTGCGTCGCAGCGAGGCCGCGCGCGTGCAGGTGCGCATCGAAGGAGCACTGGCATGAATGCGGCAAGCGCTCCGCTGCGCCTGGCCTTGGTCGGCAACCCCAACAGTGGCAAGACCGCGCTGTTCAATCAGCTGACCGGTAGCCGGCAGAAGGTGGCCAATTACACCGGCGTCACCGTCGAGCGCAAGGAAGGGCATTTCCGTGCGCCGTCCGGGCGCGACTTCGCGGTGCTGGATCTGCCCGGCGCCTACAGCCTGCAACCGGCCAGCCTGGACGAAGCGATCACCCGCGATCTGTGCCGTGGTTTCTATCCGGGCGAGCCGGCGCCGGACGTGTTGGTGTGCGTGATGGACGCGACCAACCTGCGCCTGCATCTGCGTTTTGCGCTGGAGCTGCGCGAGTTGGGCCGGCCCATGATCGTGGCCTTGAACATGGTCGACGCCGCCCAGCGCCGCGGCATCGTCATCGATCTGCCGGCGCTGGAACAAGCGCTCGGTGTGCCGGTGGTCGAAACCGTGGCGGTACGCCGCGGCGGCGCCAAGGCGCTGGTGGAGCGCATCGATGCGCAGGCCGCGCATCTGGCCGCACCGACCGCGACGCCGCCGGCCGGCGGTAACTATCACGCGCAGGTGCGGCAGATCCTGAGCGCATCGGTGACCATGCCCACCCGCACCTCGCGCGTGGACGACGCACTGGACCGCTGGTTACTGCATCCGATCTGGGGGTTGGTGACGCTGGCGGTGGTGATGTTCCTGATCTTTCAGGCGGTATACGCCTGGGCCACTCCAGTGATGGACCTGATCGATGTCGGCACCGCGATGCTGGGCGAGTGGGTGGGCACCACCCTGCCGGAGGGCCCGCTCAACAGCCTGCTCAAGGACGGCATCGTCACCGGCCTGGGCGGGGTGATCAAGTTCCTGCCGCAGATCCTGATCCTGTTCGCCTTCATCCTGGCGTTGGAAGAATCCGGTTATCTGCCGCGCGCGGCGTTTTTGCTGGATCGCATTATGGCCGCGGCCGGCTTGTCCGGGCGCTCGTTCATTCCGTTGCTGTCGAGTTTTGCGTGTGCGGTGCCGGGCATCATGTCCACGCGCAGTATCCAGGACCCGCGCGACCGGCTCGCCACCATCATGGTCGCGCCGTTGATGACCTGTTCGGCGCGCTTGCCGGTCTACGCGTTGTTGATCGGCGCCTTCATTCCGCAGAAGACCGTGTGGGGCATCTTCAATCAGCAGGGGCTGATCCTGTTCGCGCTGTACGCCGCGGCCATCGTCAGTGCCTTGCTGGTGTCGTGGACGATGAAGAAGTGGCGGCGCGACAAGAGCGAGCATCCGTTGATGCTGGAGCTGCCGTCCTACCGGGTGCCGCAATTGCGCGATCTGGCGCTGGGTTTGTGGGAACGTGCGGTGATCTTTCTCAAGCGCGTCGGCGGCATCATTCTGGCGCTGACCGTGCTGCTGTGGTTTCTGCTGTCGTTTCCGGCAGCGCCAGCCAATGCGACCTTGCCAGCAATCGACTACAGCTTTGCCGGCCGCATCGGGCATGCAATGTCGACCTTCTTCGCGCCGCTGGGCTTCAACTGGCAGATCTGTATCGCGCTGATCCCGGGCCTGGCCGCGCGCGAAGTGGCGGTGGCATCCCTGGCCACGGTCTACGCACTGTCGGCCGCAGATGACGATGCTGCCGCGCAAGCCTTGTCGCCGCTGATCAGCGATGGCTGGTCGCTGGCCACCGCACTGTCGCTGCTGGTCTGGTACATCTACGCGCCGATGTGCATCTCCACGCTGGCGACCATCAAGCGCGAAACCAACTCGTGGAAGCAGATGACCATCAGCGCGGTGTACCTGTTCGCGCTGGCCTATCTGGCCTCGCTGGTGACCTACCAAGTGGCCGTGCTGCTCGGAGCCGGCTGAGATGGATCTCTCGCTCACTCTGCAATACGTGGTCATCGCATTCGCGGTGCTGCTGAGCCTGTGGGTGGTGCTGAAGAAGCAGTTCCCCAGCGTCTTGCGGCGCATGCGTGGCGCGCTGGCGATCGGTCTGCTGCGCGATGGGCGACCTGCGTGGATGCAATCGCTGGGCCGTCGCGTGGCACCACCGGCGACGCAGGGCGCCGCGGCCTGCGGTGGTTGCGACAGCTGCGGGCCCACGCCGCCACGTAGTCACTGACGCGCCTGGTCCCCTACACTTGCGCGGCCGCAGGATGCGGCGGTACAGGGGATAGGCGATGCGTTTGTTGGTGTTGTTGGCAATCTTGGCCGCGGTTGCGGGCATCTATAACTATGGCGGCAATGCGCTGGACGAAACGCAGGTGCGCGATTTTTACGCTGCGCACGATAAAGCGATGCTGAGCCAGGACGGCGAGGCGCTGTGCGCGATGACCGCGCCGGAATTCGAAATGGTGGTGTTGTACCGCATGGACTCGCACCAGAAGCGGCAGACCGCCACACGCGAGAAATACTGCAAATCCAATGGCGAATGGGCGCAGGTGCTGGGTCAGATGCGCCATGTGGCACCTCCGGAAGAGTTGATCGACTACAAACATTCGATCACCAAGATCGAAATCGCGCCCGATGAGGTCTCGGCCATGGTCGAGACGCGCGCCACGCTCGGTTTGCCGGGCCTGCGTATGACCTTCCGCTCGCGCGACAAGGTGATCCGCAAACGCTGGAAGACCTTGATCGAACGCAGCGAGGGCACTGCCTGGGTTGGCCCGGCGTACGAATAAGCGCAGCTGGCAACATCGCCGGCCATCGTCGGGCCGGCGCCATCGCTGCGCGCGTGACGATTGCCTTGGTGGATGGCGCGAACGCGTGTACATCGGCGTCGCCGCAGGACGATGTCGCTAGCGCCAGCGCAACGCGAGAAAGCGCATCGCGACGCGTGGCGAGGGTGGATGCACCGGTAACGCCGGCATTGGCCGAGTGCCGTCGTCAACGCTGCAGTGCACAGCGCCTCGGCCACAGGCCTTCGCTATGCTTGACCGATGACGACCTCCTTCCAGATTTCCCGACGTGCGCAGGCGCTGACCAGTTCGGCGATTCGCGAAATCCTCAAGATCACCGAGCGGCCGGAGGTCATTTCCTTCGCCGGTGGCTTGCCGTCGCCGGCCACCTTTCCGGTAGAGCGCATGCGCGCGGCCAGCGACCAGGTGCTGCGCGATGCGCCACAGGCGGCATTGCAATACGGCCCCACCGAAGGCTATGCGCCGCTCCGCGAATGGGTCGCCGCACGCCTGAGTCGCGACGGCGCCAGCATCCGGCCCAGCCAGGTGCTGATCACCACCGGCTCGCAGCAGGGCCTGGATTTGCTAGGCAAAGTTTTTATCGACGAAGGCAGCAAGGTGCTGGTGGAAACGCCGAGTTACCTGGGTGCATTGCAGGCATTTTCGTTGTTCCAGCCTGCGTTCGTCGGCATGCCGTCGGACGACGACGGTGTGGTGGTGGATGCGCTGGATCCTGCCATGTTGGCAGACGCGCGCTTTCTGTATTGCCTGCCGAATTTCCAGAATCCCACCGGGCGCCGCTTGCCGTTGGCGCGGCGTCAGGCCTTGGTCGCACGCGCAGCTGAAGCGGGCGTGCCGATCGTTGAAGACGATCCGTACGGCGAGCTGTACTACAGCGGCCAGCCATTGCCGAGCCTGCTCTCGCTCAACCCGGAGGGCGTGATCTATATGGGCTCATTCTCCAAGGTGCTCGCGCCCGGGCTGCGACTGGGCTATGTGGTCGCACCGGAGGCGGTGCTGGGCAAGCTGATTCAGGCCAAGCAGGCGGCCGATCTGCACACGCCTTCTTTCACCCAGCGCCTGGTCTACCAGACGCTGCAGGACGATTTTCTCGAGACGCACATCCCGCAAATTCGCGCACTGTACGCGCGCCAGTGCAGTCTGATGCTGGAAGCGCTGGATCGCCATTTCCCGTCACAGGTGCAGTGGAATCGCCCCGAAGGCGGCATGTTCCTGTGGGTGACCCTGCCTCCCGGACTGGATGGCACCGCGTTGCTGGCGCGTGCGATCGCGCGCAATGTCGCCTTCGTGCCTGGCGCCCCGTTCTACGCCACCTTGCCGCAGACCAATACCTTGCGGCTGTCGTTCGTCACTGTGCCGGGCGAGAAGATCGATGCCGGCATCCGGATCCTGGGCGAGGTGTTGCGCGAGGCGCTGGCCGAGTTACCAGGGCAGGGCGCATAGCCACGGCCAGCACGCCACTGCAAAGCGCACCGATCGCGACAACGCCCGCACTGCTGGCGCTTTTGCGATTTCCGACTCCCCAATCCCGACTCCCCAATCCCGGCTATCTTGTACAACCCACATCGCCTAGCTAGCCTGCCGCCATGACAACGTCTCCTGTGAAAGTTCTGATCCACGGCGCCTCCGGGCGGATGGGCAAGGCATTGCTGCGCTTGGCTGCCGAAGACGAGGGCTTGCACGTCGTGGGCGCGGTGGTGGGGCGCTCGCCTTCGCAACGCGTGGTGGACGGCGTGCCGTATTTCGCCGCCAGCGAACTCGGCGGTGCGCCGGCCTTCGATGTAGCGATCGATTTCAGCCTGCCGCAGGGCTTTGCGCCGATCCTGGCGTTGTGCGCGCAGCGCGGCAAACCGCTGGTGTCCGGCACCACCGGGCTGGATGAAGCGCAGCGTGCAGCGTTGCTCGATGCCGCAGGCAGGATCCCGTTGGTGTGGGCGTCCAACTTCAGTCTGGGTGTCGCGGTGCTCACCGAGCTGGTGGAGCGTGCCGCCGGCAGCCTGCCGGGTTGGGATTGCGACATCGTCGAGGCGCATCACGTGCACAAGCAGGACGCGCCATCCGGCACCGCACTGACGCTGGGCGAAGCGGCCACCGGTAGTGGCGCGCAGCCGCGCTTTGCCAGCCTGCGCGCTGGCGATATCGTCGGCGAGCATACGGTGCAGTTCACCGGGCTGGGCGAGCGGGTGGAACTGATTCACCGCGCCAGCAACCGCGACATCTTCGCGCGGGGTGCGCTGCATGCGGCCAAGCGGCTGATCGGCAAGCCGGCCGGCAGCTATCGGGTGCGTGACCTGGTGCTGTAACCCGGCGCGCAACCGCGCATGAATGGCGAGCTGCTCTAGCAGCGCATTCACCTCGCTGTTGCGATGTCACTACAGCATCGGGCGCTCTTCAGGCTGGCATGCCGGGGCACTTGCCTTTACAATTCTCGCTTGCCCGAACCAGCGTCGGACCGGTCCTCAGCACCGCGTCCGCGCTTTGCTGCAACCGGAATTTGGCCGGAAGCGCATCGGAGTCCCAGGCAGCCAGAGCGAGACCCCACGTGACCCAACCCGCAATCCTTGTCCTCGAAGACGGCACCGTGTTCGAGGGCGAATCCGTAGGCGCCAACGGGCTTTCCGTCGGCGAAGTGGTGTTCAACACCGCCATGACCGGTTATCAGGAAGTCCTGACCGATCCGTCCTATGCCCGCCAGATGGTCACGCTGACCTATCCGCATATCGGCAACACTGGTTTCACCTATCAGGACGACGAGGCCACAAAGATCTGGGCCGCCGGCCTGATCGTGCGCGATGTGCCGCGTCGTCCCAGCAGCTGGCGTAGCGAAGTGGCTTTGCCTGAATGGCTGCAGGCCCGTGGTGTGGTGGCCATTTCCGGCATCGACACCCGCAAGCTGACCCGCCTGCTGCGGCAGAAGGGCGCCCAGAACGGCGCGCTGATGGCCGGCGAGATAGACCTCGAAAAGGCGCTGGAAGCGGCGCGCAGCTTCCCCGGTCTTAAGGGCATGGACCTGGCCAAGGTGGTTTCCACCGAGGCCAGCTACAACTGGCAGGAAGGCTCGTTGGATCTCAATTCCGACACCTTCGCGCGGGCCGAGCTGAAATACAAAGTTGTCGCGTACGACTACGGCGTCAAGCTCAACATCCTGCGCATGCTGGCCGATCGTGGTTGCGACGTCACCGTGGTGCCGGCACGCACGCCGGTGGCCGAGGTGCTGGCGATGAATCCGGACGGCGTGTTCCTGTCCAACGGCCCGGGCGACCCGGAGCCGTGCGATTACGCCATCAGCGCGATCCAGGAATTGATCGCCAAGAAGGTGCCAACCTTCGGCATCTGCCTGGGCCATCAGCTGCTGGCGCTGGCCGCTGGTGCCAGCACAGTGAAGATGGCCACCGGCCACCATGGCGCCAATCATCCGGTGCAGGATCTGGATGGCGGGCGAGTGATGATCACCTCGCAGAACCATGGTTTCGCGGTTGACGAAAGCACGTTGCCGGCCAATGTGCGGGTGACCCATCGTTCGCTGTTCGATGGCACCAACCAGGGCATCGCATTGACCGACGCCCCGGCGTTCTCGTTTCAGGGTCACCCGGAAGCCTCGCCGGGCCCGCGCGACGTGGGGCCGTTGTTCGATCGGTTTGTGGCATTGATGGCCAAGGATGCCGAGCACGCATGAGCGCTCGGTTGATGGGTGTGCTGATCGTGCTGGTGGGCGTTGCCTTGACTTACTGGGGCGTGTGGATGCCGCTGGAGCAGGCACGCGCTGGCGCCGAGTCGATCACGCTGCACGGCGGCATGAAGCTGGCCTTGATGGTGCCGATGTGCTTCGTTTTCGGTGTCGGCTATGTGACTGGCGGGGAATCCTTTCACCATCGCATGCAGAACACCGATCCGGACAAGGTCCGCCGTTGGGGCAAGACCTCAGCGATCGGCTGGCTGCTGATCCTGGGCAGCTTGGCCGCGTCCTTCGGGCTGTATCAATGGCTTCAGCACACCCTGCACGGCCTCGGCTATGGATCTGCCGGATGAACCGGCTTTCGGTTCTGCTGAGTCGATGCACTATCACGCTGCGTCGCGATTCGATCGCCGCGGCCACTCTTCCGCACTTGCGGCTCGCCGCAAGTCCTTAATCGAGTAAAGAAATGCCAAAGCGCACCGACCTAAAAACCATCCTGATCATCGGCGCCGGCCCGATCGTCATCGGCCAGGCCTGCGAGTTTGATTACTCCGGCGCGCAGGCGTGCAAGGCGCTGCGCGACGAGGGCTACCGCGTGGTGCTGGTCAACAGCAATCCGGCCACGATCATGACCGACCCGGACATGGCCGATGCGGTCTACATCGAGCCGATCAACTGGCAGACGGTCGAGAAGATCATCGCCAAGGAAAAGCCCGACGCCCTGCTGCCGACCATGGGCGGGCAGACCGCGCTGAATTGCGCGCTGGATCTGGCCGACCACGGCGTGCTGGAGAAGTACAACGTCGAGCTGATCGGCGCCAAGCGTGAAGCCATCCGCATGGCCGAGGACCGCGAGCTGTTCCGCGTGGCGATGGGCGAGATCGGCCTGGATTGCCCCAGGGCCGAAGTGGCGCACACGCTGGAAGAAGCGCTGGATATCCAGACCCGCGTCGGCTACCCGACCATCATCCGCCCCAGCTTCACGTTGGGCGGCAGCGGCGGCGGCATCGCCTACAACCGCGAAGAGCTGATCGAGATCGTCGGCCGCGGGCTGGAACTGTCGCCGACCACCGAAGTGCTGGTGGAAGAATCGGTGCTGGGCTGGAAGGAATTCGAGATGGAAGTGGTCCGCGACACGGCGGACAACTGCATCATCGTCTGCGCGATCGAAAACCTCGATCCGATGGGCGTGCACACCGGCGACTCGATCACCGTGGCGCCGGCGCAAACGCTCACCGACAAGGAATATCAGCGCCTGCGCGATGCCTCGATCGCCGTGCTGCGCAAGATCGGTGTGGACACCGGCGGCTCCAACGTGCAGTTCGGCATCAGCCCGACCAACGGCCGGGTGGTGGTGATCGAAATGAATCCGCGTGTGTCGCGTTCGTCGGCGCTGGCCTCCAAGGCCACTGGCTTCCCGATCGCCAAGGTCGCCGCCAAGCTGGCGGTGGGCTACACGTTGGACGAGTTGAAGAACGAGATCACCGGCGGTTTGACCCCGGCCTCGTTCGAGCCGTCGATCGACTACGTGGTCACCAAAATTCCGCGCTTTGCCTTCGAGAAATTCCCGCAGGCCGATGCGCGTTTGACCACGCAGATGAAGTCGGTGGGCGAGGTGATGGCGATGGGCCGCACCTTCCAGGAATCGCTGCAGAAAGCGCTGCGTGGCCTGGAAACCGGCAAGATCGGGCTGGACCCGACCGGCCTGGATCTGAGCAGCGAAGACGACATCGCCGCGCTCAAGCGCGAGCTCAAGGCGCCGGGCCCGGAGCGTTTGTTCTATGTGGCCGATGCGTTCCGCGCCGGTATGAGCGTGGCCGATATCTACGCGCTGTCGTTTATCGATCCGTGGTTCCTGGATCAGATCGAAGAACTGATCAGCCACGAACAGCAGCTCGCCGACGACGGTATGGCTTCGCTGGATGCCGCGCGCCTGCGCACGCTCAAGCGCGCCGGTTTCTCCGATGCGCGCCTGGCCGAGCTGACCGGCACCAATGAAGAATCGGTGCGCACGCTCCGTCGCGCGCTGAAAGTTCGCCCGGTCTACAAGCGCGTGGATTCGTGCGCGGCCGAATTCGCCACCAGCACCGCATATCTGTATTCGACCTACGAGGACGAGTGCGAAGCGCTGCCGACCGATCGCGACAAGATCATGATCCTGGGCGGTGGCCCCAACCGCATCGGCCAGGGCATCGAGTTCGACTACTGCTGCGTGCATGCGGCGCTGGCGCTGCGCGATGACGGTTACGAGACCATCATGGTCAACTGCAACCCGGAAACCGTCTCTACCGATTACGACACCTCCGACCGACTGTACTTCGAGCCGTTGACGCTGGAAGACGTGCTGGAAATCGTCGAGCTGGAAAAACCCAAGGGCGTGATCGTGCAGTACGGCGGCCAGACCCCGCTGAAGCTGGCGCGTGCGCTGGAAGCCAATGGCGTGCCGGTGATCGGCACCTCGCCGGATTCGATCGATTTGGCCGAAGACCGTGAGCGTTTCCAGCAGCTGGTCGACAAGCTGGGCCTGAAGCAGCCGCCGAACCGCATCGCGCGCAACTCCGAAGAAGCCTTGGTGCTGGCGCGTGAAATCGGCTACCCGCTGGTGGTGCGTCCGAGTTATGTGCTGGGCGGCCGCGCGATGGAGATTGTTTACGGCGAGTCCGACCTGGCGCGCTATGTGCGCGATGCGGTCAAGGTCTCCAACGATTCGCCGGTGCTGCTGGACCGCTTCCTCGATAACGCAGTGGAAGTGGACGTGGACATCATTGCCGACAAGGACGGCAACGTGCTGATCGGCGGGCTGATGGAGCACATCGAAGAAGCCGGCGTGCATTCGGGCGATTCGTCCTGCTCGCTGCCGCCGTATTCGCTCTCGCCCAAGACCCAGGCCGAGCTGCGCCGTCAGGTCGTCATGCTGGCCGAAGGCTTGAACGTGGTCGGGCTGATGAACACGCAGTTCG
Organism: Xanthomonas sp. NCPPB 2933; assembly: GCF_056725225.1. NCBI lineage: Bacteria > Pseudomonadati > Pseudomonadota > Gammaproteobacteria > Lysobacterales > Lysobacteraceae > Xanthomonas > Xanthomonas sp. NCPPB 2933. The sequence goes on along the minus strand of NZ_CM161518.1, from coordinate 3,043,270 downwards.
CGGTGCAGGTCGATGAGGCCGGCGACGATGTGGTGTTCCTGCTGGAAGTGAACCCGCGTGCCTCGCGCACGGTGCCGTTCGTGTCCAAGGCCACCGGCATGCCGCTGGCCAAGATCGCCGCGCGCTGCATGGCCGGCAAGACGCTGGCCGAGCAGGGCGCCACCAAGGAAATCGTGCCGGATTATTACTCGGTGAAGGAGGCGATCTTCCCGTTCGCCAAGTTCCAGGGTGTGGACCCGATCCTCGGGCCGGAGATGCGCTCCACCGGTGAGGTGATGGGCGTGGGCCGCAGCTTCAGCGCCGCGTTCGCGCGCGCGCAGGAGGCCGGTGGCATCAAGGCGCCGCCCGTGGGCAAGGCGTTCGTGTCGGTGCGCGACCCGGACAAGAAGCGCGTGCTGCCGGTGGCGCAGGCGCTGGTGGAGCGTGGCTATACGTTGGTCGCCACACGTGGCACCGGCGCCTGGCTGCAGGAAAACGGGTTGAGCTGCGAAATCGTCAACAAGGTCGCCGAAGGGCGCCCGCATATCGTCGATTCGATCAAGAACGGCGAGATCGTGTACATCGTCAACACCACCGAAGGTCGCGCCGCCATCTCCGACTCGTTCTCGATCCGGCGTGAAGCGTTGCAGCATCGCGTGACCTATTCGACCACTGTCGCCGGCGCCAAGGCGCTGGTGCATTCGCTGGAATTCCGCGGCACCGGCCCTGTGTGGTCGCTGCAGGAACTGCACAAGGAGCTGCAAGCATGAGAGCACCCATGACCGCGAAGGGCGCCCAGCGTCTGCGCGAAGAACTCGATCAGCTGAAGTCGGTCAAGCGCCCGGCGGTGATCAGCGCGATCGCCGAAGCGCGTGCGCACGGCGATCTGAAAGAAAATGCCGAATACCACGCCGCGCGCGAGCAGCAGAGCTTTATCGAAGGCCGCATCAAGCAGCTGGAAGGCGAGCTCTCGCATGCCGAGATCATCGACATCACCAAGTTGTCGGCCGGTAACAAGATCGTGTTCGGCGCCACCGTGACGCTGGCCGACACCGAGACCGACGAAGAGAAGCGCTACCAGATCGTTGGCGATCTGGAAGCGGACATCAAGCTGGGCATGATCGCGATCTCCTCGCCATTGGCACGTGCGTTGATCGGCAAGCTGGAAGGCGATTCGGTCACCATCGACGCGCCGGCCGGCCAGCGCGAGTACGAAGTCGTCAGCGTTGCCTATCTAGATTGATTGCCTGGACTGATCGACTGCCATTGATCGACGCCACCGACCGATGACGACCGCAACGCTGCTGCTGCCGGAAACACGCCGTCTACCCGGCGAGTTGGGCGACACGCCGGTGGCGCGTGCGCTTGCGCGTGCCGACCAGCAAAGCACCGCGCCCGGCGAAGTGGCGCAGTTGCAACGCCACTTCAGCTTGACGCCTGCGCAGTGGCCGGTGGCCGCGCTGACCCGTCAGCTCGACGCCGGCGATGCCGCCGGTGCGACCTGGGTACGTGCCGATCCGGCCTATGTGGTGCCGGACATGCAGGGCGCGCGGTTGATGGGGTATGGCGAGGCGCTTGGTCCCACGGCAGAAGATCTGGAGGTGTTGTTGCCGATCCTCAAGCCGATGTTCGGCGATGCCGGGTTTCTGCTGGATGCGCCAACGCCCTCGCGCTGGTATCTGCGCTTGTCGCCGGATGCCAAGCTGCCGGAATTCGCGCCGCCGGATCTGGCGATCGGCGACGACTTGTTCGAGCATCTTCCCGCCGGCGATGTCGGCCGGCGCTGGCGCGCGTTGTTGACCGAAGCGCAGGTGCTGCTGCATCAACATCCCTGGAACGAGGGCCGCGTGGCCAGCGGCAAACCGGCGATCAATTCGCTGTGGTTCTGGGGCGGCGGCGTGCTGCCGCATGCGGTGAGTTCGCCGCATCGGCAAGTGCGCAGCCGCGAGTCGCTGCTGCGTGCGCTGGCCCTGGCGGCCGGCGCGGATGCGCAGGGAGAACAGCGTGTGGATGCCTTGGTGGATCTGCGTCATCTGCGCTCGCTGCAGCAATTCAGCGACGATGCGGTGGCGCCGTTGTTGGCGGCCATGGCACGTGGCGAGCTGGATCGGCTGGTGCTGGATTTCCAGGACGGGCAAACCGTCTCGCTGACGCACGCGCAACGCTGGCGTTTCTGGCGCAAGCCTCGCTTACAGCTGGCGCAATGACGTCCACTCCGCAGATCGTCCGGCGCCCACCCGGGCAGGCCGGCAGTTGGCCCGATGCCATGTTGCCGCTGTTGCGCCGCATTTATGCCGCGCGTGGTGTCACCGATACGCACGGCGCGCATCCGCGGTTGGGGCAATTGCTGTCGCCGGAGTTGCTGCACAACAGCGGCGCTGCCGCCGAGCTGCTGGCCGATGCGATCGCACACCAGCGCCGCATCCTGGTAGTGGGCGATTTCGATTGCGATGGCGCCACCGCGTGCGCGGTTGGCGTGCGCGGCTTGCGCATGCTCGGCGCGCTGGATGTTCATCACGCGGTGCCCAATCGCATGGTGCACGGCTATGGCCTGTCGCCTGCGCTGGTGGACGAACTGGCCGCGTTGCAGCCGGATCTGCTGGTCACCGTCGATCACGGCATCGCCTGTCATGCCGGTGTAGCCGCGGCCAAGGCGCGCGGCTGGACCGTGCTGGTCACCGATCATCACTTGCCCGGCGAGGTGTTGCCGCCGGCCGATGCGATCGTGGATCCGAATCTGGCCAACGACACCTTCCCGAGCAAGTCGTTGGCCGGCGTCGGGGTGATCTTCTATGTGCTGCTGGCATTGCGCAGTGTGCTGCGTGCGCGCGGCGCATTTGCCGACCGCGCCGAACCGGATCTGTCGGTGTTGCTGGATCTGGTTGCCGTCGGTACGGTCGCCGACCTGGTGCCGCTGGATACCAACAACCGTGCGCTGGTGTCGGCCGGCTTGCGCCGCTTGCGCGAGGGCAGGGGCTGTATCGGACTGCGCGCCCTGATCGATGCCAGCGGTCGCGATGTGGCGCGCCTGAGCGCCAGCGACATCGGATTCGCGCTCGCCCCACGCCTCAATGCCGCGGGCCGGCTCGAAGACATGGCCTTGGGCATCGAGCTATTGCTCAGCGAAGACTGGAGCCGCGCACGCGAGATCGCCGGCACCCTGGAGGAGATCAACGCAGAGCGCCGCGCGGTGCAGCAGTTGATGACCGACGACGCCGAGCAAGCCGTCACCAAAGTGGTGCTGGATGCCGATGGCGAATTGCCGATCGCGGCCTGCCTGTTCGATGCCGAGTGGCATCCCGGCGTCATTGGATTGGTCGCTTCCAAACTCAAGGACCGCCTGCATCGCCCGGTGATCGCGCTGGCGCCGGCCGAGCCGGGCAGCAGCCTGTTGCGCGGCTCGGCGCGGTCGATTCCCGGCCTGCATATCCGCGATGTGCTGGCGGCGGTGGATGCGCGCCACCCGGGCCTGATCCAGAAGTTCGGCGGGCATGCGATGGCGGCCGGGTTGAGCATGGATCACGCCGCGCTGGCCACGTTTGAACAGGCATTCCGGTCGCAAGTGCAATCGATGGTGGATGCCTCGCTGCTGCACGCCGAACTGCACAGCGATGGCGAACTGGCCGCGCACGAACTAGATCACCTGCATGCCGAAGCGCTGCGCGTGGCCGGGCCGTGGGGGCAGGGCTTTCCCGAGCCGCTGTTCGATGGTCAGTTCGAGGTGTTGCAGTGCCGCGTGCTCAAGGAGCGCCATCTCAAGTTGACGCTGCGTTGCCCCGGGCGCGCCGAACCGCTCAACGCGATCCACTTCAACGGCTGGCGCGGCAGCGAACCGGGCCGCATGGTGCGGCTGGCCTATCGCCTGGTCAGCGACGATTATCGCGGCGGCACGGCGGTGCAATTGATCGTCGAACATTGTGAGCCGGCAACCGTCACTGGCTGATCTGCGGGCCCAGCGTTCGTTCTACGTTTTGTTGGCTGCACCTGGCCTCATCTGGATGTTTCCGAGCCGCGTTGGTCGAGGGCGCGGTGTCCTCACCGCACCGCTCGCGGGACACGCCGTGAATCCGTCCGTGTAGGGCGCTGAGGGTACGGTTCTAAGCGCGCGGCTGTCAGTCGCTGGCTTCGGTGGGGGCGGCAGCCGCTGGCTTCGGTAGGGGCGGCAGCGCGGCCGGGGATCGGCTGCTCGCCTCGGTCAGACATCCTGTCTGACTCGCCGCCGCGGCACATCCCTGTGCCGCTTTCCGCCAATCCCCGGCCACGCTGCCGCCTCGGCTTGTCGTCTCCATGACCTGGCCAAGGCAAGCCGATTGGTCATCTTGTTTTCCAGTGACCTACGCGATTCGCGATGACAAGTCTGTAGGTGCTTTCTCGAAGGCCTGTGGGAAACTGATCTGACGCGCCGTGATCCGAGAAACACACGTCATCCTCTGCTAGCAACCACGCACACCGACCATCTTCGATGGTCCTTGCCCGCCCACCGTCGCGGGACCTTACGCGGCATGGATGCCGCGTAAGAGCCTACACGGACGTACTTGCGGCGTGTCCCGCGATGGTGGGCGGGCAAGGACCCTGCAGCCAAGTCGCGGATCAGCCGCTCTGCACGGGACGGCGTACTCACAGGTGGCATGTGTGCGGTGGTGTGCCGCAAGTGGCACACGCCTGATGACCGCGAAATAGTGTCGTTCGCCGCGTCAAAGCGTCTTGCAGGACAGTGCAAGTGCACACGCGCACTGTCCTCGCTTCGATCAAGGTGACTTCTTGACCTCGGTCACCAGCGTCGGCAATTCCCACGCGCCGCCCGCGGCCACCAGCCGGCACAGGCCGGAGGTGGATTTGGAGGTCGGCACAAACCGGCGGCCGTCCCAGGTCCAGCTGGCCTGGCTGTAGCAATCGCCCAGACCTCGCCCCTTGTGCGATGCGAGGATGGTCGCCTCATCCAGATCGCTGGCCTGGGTGGTGATCAAGGTGGGCGCGAACGGCGTCCGTGCGTTGATGACCCAGTAGCCGGTGCCGACGTTGTAGGCGCCCATCCAGCAATCGGTCGAGACCAATAATTTGTCGCTGCTGAGCCGGGTGATCGTCAGCGGTTCCGGCGCAGTGCTTGCGTCCAGCCCCTTGCATTCGTCGTTGGCCGGCAAGCTGGCACGCAGCGCCTGATAGAGCGCCGGAAGTTTGCCCAGGCGCGCATCGGCCGCTTGCGGCGCGGCGAGTTTGGCTTCACGTATCTGCGGTACCGGCACGGCCGGCAGCACGGCGGCCTCATCGCGATCGCCCTTGCGCACCAGCGCACCACGCGTGCCCAGCCGGCCCTGGAATTCGTCCATCTTCAGCAGCACCGCCGCCGCGCCGCGATCGGACAGTTGCCAGCGGCGGCCGTCGTTGCCGAGCGCCACGATCTTGCTGCTGCGTGTCAGCGCGGCCAGCAGTGCAGTGACCTGTGCGCTGGTCAGCGGCGCGGTGCCGCTGTCGCGATTTAGCGCCAGCTTGCCCAGATCGCGCTGGTCGATGCGCAATGTGAGCGACGCCGGCATCTTGACCTCGTCGTACTGGCCCAGCATCAACTCGGCCGTCACCGCTTGCCCGGCCCCGGCCTTGCGCGTCAACAGCACCGACACCGGCGTGCTGTCGCCTTCGTCCGGCTGGTAACCGGCAGCGCGGCAGGTGCGGGTGTTGTCGCAGGCGATGGTCCAGTCTTCATGGTCGAAGGCGATGCCGACCGGGGCCTCGGCAAGGGCGGCGACGGGCGTCAGCAACAAGGCGGCGGCGAGCAGGGTGGGGCGCATGGTGTTCTTCGAAAGAGCGTGTCCGGCGCGCATCTTGCGTTGCTGCGGATAGGCCGTCCAGTGAATCGCGCGCCAAACAGCGCCACACATGCGCAATGCGTTCATGACGGCATCGGCATGACGTCGACCTGCCTCGCCAAACGCTGGGGGTGCCCACGCAATCCGAACAACGGACGCAGCCAGCGCACGCGGCGGATCGCATATTTATGCAGTGCCAGACATCCGATCACGGTGGCGGCGATCACCAGCGCCGGTTCCAGCCAGGCATTCAATTGCAACGGCATCAGCCAGTAGAGCGTCACGATGATCAGGCTCTGATGCAGGATGTACCAGGGAAACACGGCTTCGGTGCAGTACGGCAGCCAGCGGAACGGACGGTTCAAACGGTGCCTGGCCCAGCCAAGGATCGTCAGCAGCGCCAGCCAGGTGTAGGCGGCACGTGCGCTGTGTTCGATCGTCTCCCACGGCAACGCATTCAGCGTTGCACCCAGTTGCACAGGTTGCCCATGGATGCCGGCGTAGCGAATGCCCAGTTCGGCGCCGATCGCCACCAGCGCGGCGCCCAACGTAAGCCAGCGCAGTCGCACGGCCAACTGCCAGAAGCGCTCGCGACGTGCCAGCAGGTACCCCAGCACAAACAGCGGGAACGATTCGGCATGCACGAACCAGTCGCCGACCAGCGCGTGGGTCGGCGGGTGGCGCGGCATCACCCACAGGACGCAGAACGCTTCCCACAGGATCGGCAACAGCAGCAGTGCCGGTACCGCCAGCGCAGCGGGCAAGCGAGGCAACGCGGCCAACCGCAGCCGCGTTGTCAGCGACACCAACGCCATCAACGCGACGGTGTAGGGCAGCAGATAGGCCAGATACCACAGATGATTCCAGGTGATGCCGTGCTGCCAGCCATCGAAACTGCCGGCTGGCCATGGACGCACCTGCCAGTAGCGCAGCAGGAAGCTGCCCAAGCCCGGGCTGACCTTGCCGTTGCTCACGCCCTGGCAATACGCCTGCACCGCAACCACCACGAACATGCCGAACAGCAATGGCGGCAGCAACCGCCCGCAGCGCTGCAAGGCGAAGCGCCATGGCTTCGCCTGCGGCCGCGCCAGCCCGATCGCGATGCCGGAGATCATGAACAGCAACGGCATCCGCCAGCGATTGAGCACGATCATCGGCCACTGCAACCACTGCGCCGTGTGCACGCTCTTGAGGTGGAAATCCCAGTCGGCCACATAGGCCATGCCCACGTGATAGAGGATCAGCAGTGCAAAGGCGAAGACGCGCAAGGCATCGATATCGTGGCGGCGCTCGGTCATGGTCGTGTCGATAGAAGGCATGCCTGCATCCTCGGCACATCCGGCCCATGCAGATGCACCAAGGGTGGCAACGCTGTCCCTGAGTGACCAGTTGCGGTACTGCAGGGACGAACCGAGGACGGCAGGCAGACGGTTTGCCTAGAATGCGCGGATGAATTCACCAGCATCCGGGGCCATTCCACCTGATACCGGCAGCAACGCCAGCGCGGGCAAGCGCTGGGTGGCGTTGATCTGGCTGCTGGTTTTCTATGGCAGTGCGCTCGGCAACACCGCGACCGCATGGCTGGCGGCGCGTCGCGATGGTCAGCCGTTGCTGCTATGGCAGGTGCTGACCTGGGAGCTGAGTAGCGCAACCGCCTCGTTACTGCTCCTGCCGCTGTTGCTCTGGCTATGCCGGCGCTGGCCGTTGCATGCCGATGTCTGGCAGCGGCGCATTCCGCTTTATATGGCGGCCGGGCTGGTCTGGTGGTTGCTGCACGTCAGCGGCATGGTGCTGCTGCGCAAGCTGGTCTATCTCGCGGTGGGGGCGCACTACGACTTCGGTGGCTGGCGCTTGCAGTGGGTGTACGAACTCTCCAAGGATCTGCGCACCTTCGCCTTGCTGGTGGCGCTGCAACACACGCTGGCCTGGTATGGGCGGCGTCGGCAGGGCGAGGCGCATCTGCTGGCCGCGCCGGACGAAGGCGCGCCGGTGGAGCCGCTGGATCGCCCGCGACGCTTTCTGGTGCGTAAGCTGGGACGCGACTTCCTGGTCGCCACCGCCGATATCGAATGGGTCCAGGCTTCGGGCAACTACGTCAATCTGCACGTACGCAGCCACGACTACCCGCTGCGCAGCACCATGGCCGCGATTGAGGCCAAGCTCGATCCGGCCGTGTTCGTGCGTATCCACCGCAGCTACCTGGTGAAGCTGGCACGTGTGCAGGCGATCGAACCGCTGGAATCCGGCGATGCCCGCGTGCACCTGACCGATGCAACGGTACTGCCATGCAGCCGCCGCTATCTGGCTGCGTTGCGGACAGTGGCCGGGCAGGCGCCCGTCGCGCAACGTGTCGAGGCTGCACCGGCTGGCTGAGTGGAGCGGCGCCGATCGTATGCAATGCCGCCTTTGTCCGGCCTGGGTCAGTCAGCGCCCCGGCACCTGACCTGTGCGCCGGCCCGGCTGCCGACTGCAGCGGCCGGCGCTTATCGATGCTTGCTGTGCCCGCAGAACGCTGCGACCCGGCATGGCCACCGCCGCGTTCCGCCGCCGCCGCCCGCTTGCTAAACTACCGGGCTTGTTTGCCGGAAGTCCGTCATGATCGAAACCAATCCGATCCGCCAGCGCATCACCGATCTCAACGATCGCGTGCTCTCGCTCAGGGGGTATCTTTGACTACGACGTCAAGAAAGAGCGTTTAGAGGAAGTCACCCGGGAGCTTGAAAACCCCGATGTGTGGAACGATTCCGAGCGCGCGCAGGCCCTGGGCCGCGAGCGCTCGATGCTGGAAAAGACCGTCATCGGCATTGCCGACGTGCTGGCCGGCCTGGCCGACGCCGCCGACCTGCTGGAGCTTGCCGAAAGCGAGCAGGACGAAGACACCGCAGTGGCGGTGCTTGCCGACCTGGACAAGTATCAGGTGCACGTCGAGAAGCTGGAATTCCAGCGCATGTTCTCCGGCCAGATGGACGGCGCCAATGCGTTCGTCGACATCCAGGCTGGCGCCGGTGGTACCGAAGCGCAGGACTGGGCCGAAATCCTGTTGCGCATGTATCTGCGCTGGGCCGAGTCGCGCGGCTGGAAGACCGAGCTGATGGAAGTGTCCGGCGGCGAAGTCGCGGGCATCAAGTCGGCCACCATCCGCATCGAAGGCGAGTTCGTCTATGGCTGGTTGAAGACCGAAATCGGCGTGCACCGGCTGGTGCGCAAGTCGCCGTTCGATTCGGATAACCGCCGGCATACCAGTTTCACCTCGGTATTCGTGTCGCCGGAAGTGGACGACAACATCGAGATCGACATCAACCCGGCCGATCTGCGCACCGACGTGTATCGCTCCTCCGGCGCCGGTGGTCAGCACGTCAACAAGACCGAGTCGGCAGTGCGTATCACGCATATTCCGACCAACACCGTGGTGGCCTGTCAGACCGGCCGCAGCCAGCACCAGAACCGCGACAACGCGATGAAGATGCTGGCCGCCAAGTTGTACGAGCTGGAGGTGCAGAAGCGCAACGTCGAACGCGACGCGCTGGAAGCCACCAAGTCCGACATCGGCTGGGGCAGCCAGATCCGCAATTACGTGCTCGACCAGAGCCGCATCAAGGATCTGCGCACCGGCATCGAGCGCAGCGATACGCAGAAGGTGCTCGACGGCGACCTGGACGAATTCGTCGAGGCCAGCCTGAAGGCCGGTCTGGCGGCAGGCTCCAAACGCCTGGATGCCTGACCGCTGTGCGAGGTCGATGTGCCTGCGCGCATATCGACCTCGCGCTACCTGCGGCCGCAATGCGTCTTGATCATGCAGCGGCTGCAGATTGCGCAACAGTCGACGCTGCTGCACCGCGCAGTCGTCACGGTCCCACCGTAAAACAAAGCAGGAACCAGCAAGTCCAGTTCCTCACTCCCCACCGGGCACGCGCCCGACCCATAGCAGATCGATTCCCGCCATGACCGAGCAGACCCCCGCGCCGCAGATCCCCGCCGACGAGAACAGCCTCATCGCCGAGCGTCGCGCGAAACTGGGCGCGTTGCGCAGCCAGGGCATCGCCTATCCCAACGATTTCGTGCGCGAACAGTTCGCCGGCGACCTGCAGGCCGAATTCGCCGATGCCGAGACCTGGACCCCCGAGGCGCTTGAAGCGAGCGGCCGCACGGTCAAGATGGCCGGCCGCCTGATGGCCAAGCGGGTGATGGGCAAGGCGAGTTTTGCGCAGATCCAGGACGAATCCGGGCGCGTGCAGCTGTTTCTGCAGGGCAATGTGCTCGGCGATGCCTACACCGCCTTCAAGGGCTGGGATGTCGGCGACATCGTGGCGGTGGAGGGCGGGTTGACCCGCACCAAGACCGGCGAGCTGTCGGTCAAGGCCACTGCGTTGCGGCTGCTGACCAAGTCGCTGCGCCCGTTGCCGGACAAGTGGCATGGTCTGTCGGACGTGGAGCAGCGCTATCGCCAGCGTTATGTCGATCTGATCGTGACCCCGGAAGCGCGCGAGGTCTTCATCAAGCGCTCCAAGATCATCCGCGCCATGCGCGCCTGGCTGGACGCGCGGCGTTTCCTGGAAGTGGAAACGCCGATGATGCATTACATCCCCGGTGGCGCCACCGCCAAGCCGTTCACCACCCACCACAACGCGCTGGATCTGGATCTGTACCTGCGCGTGGCGCCGGAGCTGTATCTCAAGCGGCTGGTGGTCGGTGGGCTGGAACGCGTCTACGAAATCAATCGCAATTTTCGCAACGAGGGCGTGTCGACCCGGCACAACCCCGAGTTCACCATGCTCGAACTCTACGAGGCCTATGCCACGTACCACGAGATCATGGATCTGACCGAGCAGGTGATCCGCGATACCGCGCAGTCGGTACTGGGCACCACCCAGGTGAACTGGGATGGCGCCGACATCGAACTGGCGCCGGCTTTCCGGCGCTGGCGCATGGATGAGGCCGTTCGCCACCACAATCCGGACATCAGCGCGGCCGATTGCACCGATCGCGCTGCGCTGCTGGCCCACTGCGAACGCCTGAAGATCAAGGTCAAGCCGTCCTACGGCTGGGGCAAGTTGCTGCTCGAAATCTTCGAAGCCACCGTGGAGCACACCTTGGTGCAGCCGACCTTCATTACCGATCATCCGGTCGAAGTGTCGCCGCTGGCGCGTTCCAGCGACACCGAGCCCGGTTACACCGATCGCTTCGAGCTTTTCATCAACGGCAAGGAACTGGCCAACGGCTTCTCCGAGCTCAACGACCCCGAAGACCAGGCCGCGCGCTTCCAGGCGCAGGTGCAGGCCAAGGAGGGTGGCGACGACGAAGCGATGCATTACGACGCCGATTACATCCGTGCGTTGGAGTACGGCATGGCGCCGACCGGTGGTCTGGGCATCGGCATCGACCGCCTGGTGATGCTGCTGACCGGCAGCACCTCGATCCGCGATGTGCTGCTGTTCCCGTATATGCGTCCGGAAGCCTGATGCTCTGTGCCGTCGGCTCGCCGACGGCACAGATACTGCATATGCTTGAGCGGAGCCCCGAATGGCGTATCGTCGGGGGAGTCGGCAGCACCGTCGGCGTTATCGCTTTCCCGTTCTCGAGACAGAGGAGCAACGGCTATGCAGGATGTTTTAGGGAATCCGGTCGGTGTATCGTCGACGGATACATGGGGAAGCTGGTCGGAAAAGGCGGATCTGGGATTGAACATCGTTATTGTCGATGACCAGATGTCTGCGCGGACGATGCTGCGTCACGTCATCGAAGACATCGCACCGGAGTTGAAGGTCTATGACTTCGGTGACCCGCTCGACGCGCTCGCCTGGTGCGAAGCCGGACGCGTGGATCTACTGCTGCTCGACTATCGCATGCCGGGCATGGATGGCCTGGAGTTCGCACGCCGGCTACGGCGGCTGCCGAGCCATCGCGATATTCCGATCATCCTGATCACCATCGTCGGTGACGAACCGATTCGTCAGGCCGCACTGGAAGCCGGCGTGATCGACTTCCTGGTCAAGCCGATCCGCCCGCGCGAACTGCGCGCGCGCTGCGCCAATTTGCTGCAGCTGCGTCAGCAGAGCGAAAGCGTCAAGCAACGCGCGCTGTCGCTGGAACAGCGCCTGCTGGCCAGCATGAACGAGGTCGAAGAGCGCGAACGCGAAACCTTGTCGCGGCTGGCGCGCGCCATCGAGTACCGCGATTCGGGGACCAGCGCGTTCCTGGAGCGCATGTCGCATGTGGCCGGCCTGATCGCCGAGCAACTTGGCCTGTCGGAAGAAGAGGTGCGCATCATCGAGATGGCCGCACCGCTGCACGACATGGGCAAGATCGCCATTCCCGATTCGGTGCTGCTCAAGCCGGGCAAGCTCACCGACGACGAGATGAGCATCATGAAGCGGCATCCGCGCATCGGCTACGAGCTGCTCAGCGGCAGCCAGAACCGTTTCATCCAGGTCGGCGCGCTGATCGCGCTACGTCACCACGAACGCTACGACGGCACCGGCTACCCGGACGGACTGGTGGGCGAGGCGATTCCGCTGGAAGCGCGCATCGTGGCGGTGGCCGACGTCTTCGACGCCCTGCTGTCGCCGCGCCCGTACAAGGAGGCCTGGACCATGGACGCTGCGCTTGCGTATCTGTACGCCCAACGCGGCCGCCTGTTCGACCCGCGCTGCGTGGATGCACTGCTACGCGGCCGCGCGCAGCTGGATCAGATCTGCGGGGAGTTCTCGACCGCATCGGCACGACCCGGGGTGTGAAGTGAAGGCGGTGCTTGGCCAGCTGCGCGCTCGACTCGCCCGGCGTGCCGACAGCGAGCATGGTCAGGCGCTGGTGCGCATCGTGTTGATTCTGCTGATCCTGGTCTATGCGCTGACCTTCGCTCAGCAGTGGCAGGTCTCCAGGCACAAGCTGCAGCAGCTGTTCTGCCTGATCGCAATCGGTCAGGGGATGGCGCTGGTGCTCTTTGGCTGGATTGTTGCAAACCCACAGCGCTCGCATCTGCGTCGCACGCTAGGGATGCTGTCCGATTACGGCTTGATCGGGCTGGCGATGACCTGGATGGGGGCGCCAATGGCATTCTTGTATGTCGTGTTGCTTTGGATAACGATCGGCAATGGGCTGCGGTTCGGTAGCGAGGCTCTGCACAACGCAGTGGCCATGGCCACGCTCAGCTTCGGCGCAACGCTGGCCAACAGTAGCTATTGGCAGGGTCGGCTTGGCTTGGCGATCGCGCTGCTGGGTGCGTTGATCGTCATTCCTATGTCATTGTTGCGTACGCTGCGCGAGCACGACCAGGCGATCATTGAGCCACCGCCCGCTGCAGGTATCGACGCTGCGACGCAGCACGGAAGGATCCCAACCCCATCGACGCCACCGCGCGTCTGAGGCGTCTATGAAGTTTCCACTGCCATGGTTGAAGCAACGTCTGTCAGGACGGGCGGACACGGAGCACGCGCAAAATCTGGTCCGTATCATCATCACCACCCTGTTTATTTCTTACCTGGGCTGGCGCTACCAACATACGCACGGCGACACGCTGGTTGCCACTTGGTTGATCCTGGTGGGCGAACTGGTGGTGTCGCTTGGCCTGATGGTGGCGATCCTGCTGCGACCGCAGGTGTCCCACACGCGGCGCCTGATCGGCATGCTGCTGGATTACACCTGCACCGGTGCCATCATGGCGATCCAGGGCGAGCCTGCCTCACCGTTGTACGCAGTGTGCATGTGGGTGACCATCGGCAACGGTCTGCGCTACGGCAGCAACTATCTGCGCGCCGCTACGGCAATGGGCAGCCTGTGCTTCCTCAGCGCCATCCTGATTTCACCCTATTGGAAAGCCAATCCATACCTGAGCTGGGGCTTGTTGCTGGGCCTGATCGCCGTGCCGCTGTACTTCGATTCGCTGTTGCGTGCGATGACACGGGCGGTGCGCGAGGCGCGTCATGCCAATCAGGCCAAGAGCCGTTTTCTGGCCAATATGAGTCACGAATTCCGCACGCCGCTCAATGGGCTGTCGGGCATGACCGAAGTGCTGGCAACCACGCGCCTTGATGCTGAGCAGAAGGAGTGCGTCAACACCATCCAGGCGTCGGCACGCAGCCTGCTGTCGCTGGTCGAAGAAGTGTTGGACATTTCAGCGATCGAGGCCGGCAAGATTCGCATCGACCAGCGCGATTTTTCGCTGCGTGAGCTACTCGGCGCGATTGGACTGATCCTGCAGCCGCAGGCCAGGGCGCGAGGCTTGCACTACAGCACCCAGGTTGCTGCCGACGTTCCCGATTTGCTTAAGGGTGACAATGGCCATCTGCGGCAGGTACTGCTCAACATCGTGGGCAATGCCGTCAAATTCACCGAGCAAGGCCATGTGCTGCTGCGGATCACGCGAGTGTCCGCCGGCAGTGCACTGCGACTGCGGTTCGATGTGGAAGACACCGGCATCGGGGTGCCGCTGGATATGCGGTCGCGGCTGTTCGACGCGTTCGAGCAGGCCGACGTTGGCCTGTCGCGGCGTTATGAGGGGACCGGGCTTGGCACCACCATCGCCAAGGGGTTGGTGGAGGCAATGGGCGGCAGCATCGGGTTCAAGGAGAACCAGCCCAGCGGTAGCGTGTTCTGGTTCGAACTGCCGATGGCGATCGGCGCACCTGTGCAGGCGGCACCCGCACAGGTGTCTGGCGGCGCACTCGTGGGAACGCAAGACGAACTGGAAGCCTCCAACGTCATCGCGTTCTCCAATCCATTTCTGCGTCATCGCGCGCGCGTGCGCAGCATGCGCATGTTGGTGGCCGACGACCACGAAGCAAACCGCATGGTGTTGCAGCGGTTGCTGGAAAAGGCCGGGCACAAGGTGAGGTGCGTCAACGGCGCCGAGCAGGTGCTGGACGCAATGGCTGAAGAAGATTTCGATGCGGTCATCGTCGATCTGCACATGCCGGGCATGAGTGGTCTGGACATGCTCAAGCAATTACGGGTAATGCAGGCCAGCGGAATGCGTTATACCCCGGTTGTGGTACTGAGTGCCGATGTCACGCCCGACGCGATTCGTACATGCGAACAAGCCGGCGCGCGTGCGTTCTTGGCCAAGCCGGTTGTTGCAGCGAAGTTGCTGGATACCTTGGCCGATCTGGCTGTCAGTACGCGGCTCTTGGTCACGCCGACAACAAGTGTGCAGATCCCGGACATGTTCGATGGTGTGCTCGATGCCAGTGTGCTGGACGAGCTGGCTGCACTGGGTATGGGAGATGAGTTCGAACACCAGTTCGTGCGTCAGTGCCTGGAAGATGCGCAGAACTGCGTCGGTGCGATCGAGCGTGATGGAACCCGTTCGGATTGGGAGCAGTTGCGTGAGAGCGCGCATGCATTGCGTGGCGTTGCCAGCAACCTGGGTCTGGCGCAGGTTGCCGGTAGCGGGGGCGAATTGATGCGCATGGCCGACTGGCAATTGCAGGCAGAGTGGCGGCAGCGGCTGTCTGCGTTGCGCGGCCAATTGCAGGCCGGAAAGGACGCACTCGACGCACGCGTGAAGCGCGCCAAGGACGAAGAGTGCTCCCCCCGTAATAGCGAATAGGGCGGCCGGCGCATCAGCCGGCATCGAGTCCCGAGCGGCGCGACTGCGCTCGTACCAGTCGGTCCATCGTGCGCAGCGATTTTTCGCCCAACTGCATCGCTGTATCTACCCAGATCTCGGTGATGCGCATCATCTCTTCCAGCGGTACGGCGGTGGTCATTTCGCGTACCTGCTGCATCGCTGCCCATGCGTGCGGCGTACGCTTGCTCTCACGGATCACCTGTTCCACTGCAGCCACACCCTGGCCGCGTGGGACCACGCGATCGATCAGCCCCATGGCGAGCAGTTCTTCAGCCGAGTACAGATTGCCATTGAGCATGATCCGCTGCGCCAATTGCGGGCTGACGCGCTGGCACATAAAAGAGTAGGCACCCATGCCCGGGAACAGATCGAACAGGACTTCGGGCAGCCCCATCATCACGCCTTCCTCGGCAATGATGGTATGGCAGCTCAATGCCGCCTCGAAACCGCCGCCCAGCGCATTGCCCTGGACCAGAGCGATGCTGTGCGCACGTGCGCCGAGGCCAACGTGAAACGCGTGCACCCCGCGCACGCAACGCTGCGCGTAGTCGAGCAAGCGGGCGCGATCGCCTTCGCGAATCAACTGGCAGAATAGCGCCAGATCACCGCCAAGGTTGAAAACGTCGCTGTCCGATGCCAACACCACGTGTGGGGACGTCGCACCGGCATGGAGAAGGCGCTGGCCGAGCTCGACCTGGTAGCCGGTGATGTCGTCGACCAGGCGCGAAGAGAAGCAGGCGCGACCTGGATTTATGGCCAGATCGGCATGCATGTGAATCCAGTAGACGTCGCGTTGCAGTTCTTCGATGACGCGTAGGGTGGAACCGATCGTGGTGCGAACAAAAGGTTGAACTGCAGACATGGTGGTTCTCCGTGAAGACCGTCCGGCCGGCCGCCTTACGGACGGAGAGTGAGAGGAACGAGGAGCGTGCGCCGACAGCTGATTCTATGCGTGCAAAAGCAAGCGCCCGCAAGGCCTTCCGGCATTGCGGGCGCGAGATGATGGCTGAACGGCCTCGATCCTGCGATGGCAGGTAGGATTACCCCTTCGGCGCGTCCCGCAGCTCGCGGCGCAGGATCTTGCCGACGTTGGTTTTCGGCAATTCCTTGCGGAATTCGATCACGCGCGGCTGCTTGTAGCCGGTCAGGTTGGCGCGGCAATGCGCCTTCACGGCGTCGGCGGTCAGGGCAGGGTCCTTCTTGACGATGACAGCCTTGACGATCTCGCCGGACTTCTCGTCCGGCACGCCCACGGCGGCCACTTCCAGTACGCCGGGCATCTCGGCGATCACGTCTTCGATCTCGTTCGGATACACGTTGAATCCGGAGACCAGAATCATGTCTTTCTTGCGATCGACGATGTAGACGAAGCCCTGCTCGTCCATGCGTGCGATATCGCCGGTGTGCAGCCAGCCTTCGGCGTCCATGACCTTGGCGGTTTCTTCGGGTTTCTTCCAATAGCCCTTCATCACTTGAGGGCCCTTGATGCACAGCTCGCCGATCTCGCCCTGCGGCAGCACGGCGCCGGCGTCGTCCTTGATGCAGGCATCGGTGGACGGAATCGGCAGGCCGATCGAGCCGTTGTAGTCCTTCAGATCCATCGGGTTGATGCAGGCGGCCGGCGAGGTCTCGGTCAGGCCGTAGGCCTCGACCAGGGTCAGGCCGGTGACCTTCTTCCAGCGTTCGGCGACCGAGCGTTGCACCGCCATGCCGCCGCCGAGGGACATCTTGAGCGAGGAGAAATCGACCTGATCGAACCCCGGCGTATTGAGCAGGCCGTTGAACAGCGTGTTGACGCCGGTGAAGGCAGTGAAGCGGGTCTTTTTCAATTCCTTGACGAAGCCGGGCATGTCGCGCGGGTTGCTGATCAGGTGATTGCAGCCGCCGATCTTCATGAAGACCAGTCCGTTCGCCGTCAGCGCGAAGATGTGATACAGCGGCAGTGCGGTGATCACCACCTCGTGGCCTTCTTCCAGCTTGCCGGTGCTGGCAAGCCATTGGTGCGCCTGCTGCATGTTGGCGACCAGGTTGCGGTGGGTCAGCATTGCGCCCTTGGCCACGCCGGTGGTGCCGCCGGTGTATTGCAGGAAGGCGATGTCGTCGGACTCGATTTGCAGCGTCGGAACTTTGTGTTTGCGGCCCAGCGCGAGCGCGTCGCGGAAACGGATCGCGCCCTTGAGGCGATACTCCGGCACCAGCTTCTTGACGTACTTGACGACGAAGTTGACCACCGCCGCTTTCGGGAAGCCGAGCATGTCGCCCAGGCCGGTGGTGATCACCTGCTTGACCGGGGTGTCGGCGATGACCTGTTGAACGGTGGTGCCGAAGTTGTCGATGACCACCAGTACGCTGGCGCCGGAGTCGATCAGCTGATGCTTCAGCTCGCGCGGGGTGTACAGCGGATTGACGTTGACTACGGTCAGACCGGCACGCAGGATGCCGAACGTGGCGACCGGGTACTGCAGGCAGTTGGGCATCATCAAGGCGACGCGATCGCCTTTTTTCAACTGCAATTCGCCAAGCAGATAGGCGGCAAACTGCTCGACCAGCTGATCGGCTTCGCGGTAGGTGATGGTCTTGCCGAAGCTGTGATACGCGGGGCGATCGGCGAAGCGCGCGACCGACGTGGCGAACACTTCCGCAACGGTGCGGAACTGCTCAAGATCGATCTCGGCGGCGACGCCGGCCGGATAACTCTGTAACCAAGGACGTGCCTGATTCATCTGCCCCCCTCCAGGGTGTTCGGTGCGTGACGCGGTGTGTTCCACGGCACGACTGCAAGTGGCAGCATACCGTCATGCATGTAAAAGGCGAAGTGTGATGCAGGGCAGCATTCAACTGCGATGGCGATACTGGCTCGCCGTACTGTGCATGCTTGCGCTCATCGGTTGCGCACGGCCTGCGCCGGAACAACGTTTGCGCGCGACGCTGGAGCAACTGCATCAGGCGATCGAAGCACGCGAGATCGGCGATGCGATGGCGCCGGTGGCCGAGGATTTCGTCGGCGAACAAGGACTGGACGCAGCCGGTCTGCGGCGATTGATGCAGCTGCAGATGTTGGGCAATCAAAAGATCGGCGTGACCTTGGGGCCGGTGGATGTGCAACTGCGCGGTGACACCGCAAGCGTGCGTTTCACTGCGTTGCTGACCGGTGGCAGCGGGCGCTGGCTACCCGAGCAGGCACAGACGTATCAGGTGACCACCGGCTGGCGATTGCAGGGCGGCGACTGGCAGCTGTATCACGCGCAGTGGGAGCCGACCGGGCCTTGAGCGCTTGCCTGAAACGACACTCCCGCCAAGCGGCGGGAGTGTCGTTGAACGTGTAAAGCGCAATGCGCTGGGCGATCAGGCCGCTTTGCGTGCAGCCAATTGGCGTAGCACGTACTGCAACAAACCACCGTGCTTGAAGTACTCCACTTCCTTGGGCGTGAGCAGCAGCACCTTGACCTGGAACTGCTTGACGCTGCCGTCGGACTTCTTGGCATCCACCGTAGCGCGACGGCTGGCGCCATCTTGCAGGCCGGTGATGTCCAAGACCTCGGAGCCGTCCAGGCCCAGCGTCTGCGCGTTTTCGTTCTCGAGGAACTGCAGCGGCAGCACGCCCATGCCGACCAGGTTGGAGCGATGGATGCGCTCGAAGCTCTCGGCGATCACGGCCTTGACGCCGAGCAGGTTGGTGCCCTTGGCCGCCCAGTCGCGCGACGAGCCGGTGCCGTATTCCTTACCGGCCAGCACCACCAGCGGCACGCCATCGGCCTTGTACTTCACTGCCGCATCGTAGATCGCCAGCTTTTCCGGCTGGCCACCGTCGGCGGGGTAATAGAGCGTGTTGCCGCCTTCTTCGCCGCCGAACATCAGGTTCTTGATGCGGATGTTGGCGAAGGTGCCGCGTACCATCACGTCATCGTTGCCGCGGCGGCTGCCGTAGCTGTTGAAGTCGGCCGGCTGCACGCCGCGCTCCTGCAGGAAGCGACCTGCTGGCGAATCCTTCTTGATATTGCCGGCTGGGGAGATGTGGTCGGTGGTGATCGAGTCGCCGAACAGGCCCATGATGCGCGCACCGTGCACGTCTTCGACGTGGCCGACCTGCATCGTCATGCCGTCGAAGTAGGGCGGGTTCTTGATATAGGTCGAGGCCGCGTCCCATTCGTACAGCGCGCCATCCGGCGAGGCGATGGTGTTCCAGCGGCTGTCGCCCTTGAAGACATCCGCGTAGTTCTGCTTGAACATCTCCGGGCCAACGGTGGCAGCGATGGTGTCGCCGATTTCCTTGTTGCTCGGCCAGATGTCGCGCAGATAGACCGGCTGCCCGTCGCTACCGGTACCCAACGGGTCGCGGGTCAGGTCGATGTCGGTGGTGCCGGCGATCGCGTACGCCACCACCAGCGGCGGCGAGGCGAGGTAATTCATCTTCACTTCGGGATGCACGCGGCCCTCGAAGTTGCGGTTGCCCGACAACACCGAGGACACCACCAGGTCGTCCTTGGCGATCGCCGCCGACACATCGTCCGGCAGCGGGCCGGAGTTGCCGATGCAGGTGGTGCAGCCATAGCCGACCACGTAGAAGCCCAGCGTTTCCAGATCGGCCAGCACGCCGGCCTTGCTCAGATAATCGGTGACCACGCGTGAGCCCGGCCCGAGCGAGGTCTTCACCCACGGCTGTGCCTTCAGGCCCTTGGCTGCCGCGTTACGGGCGAGCAGGCCGGCGCCGAGCATCACTGCCGGGTTGGAGGTGTTGGTGCAGGACGTGATCGCCGCGATGACGACCGAGCCATCGCGCAGCTGCCAGCCGGCGCCGCTGTCGTTGGAGGCTTCGGCTTGCGAGGCCTTGGCGCCCACCGCAGTGCCGCCGCCGCCTTCGTTCTTCAGGCGGTCTTCCTGCTTGATGTCGGTCGGGCGCTTGCTGCGCGCATCGACGAACGGCTTGAGGCTCTCGCGGAAGTTGGTCTGCATGTCTTCCAGCAGCACCCGATCCTGCGGCCGCTTGGGGCCGGCCAACGACGGCTTGACCTCGCCCATATCCAGCTCCAGCGTAGCGCTGTACTGCGCCTGCGGGGTGTTCACGTCGTGCCACAAACCCTGCGCCTTTGCGTAGGCCTCGACCAGCGCAATCTGTTCCTCGCTGCGGCCGGACAGGCGCAGATAGGTCAGCGACTCTTCGTCGACCGGGAAGATGCCGCAGGTGGCGCCGTATTCCGGTGCCATGTTGCCGATGGTGGCGCGGTCGGCCAGCGGCAGATGCTGCAGGCCTTCGCCATAGAACTCGACGAACTTGCCGACCACGCCGGCCTTGCGCAGCATCTGGGTGACGGTGAGCACCAGGTCGGTGGCGGTGGCGCCTTCAGGCATCTTGCCGCTGAGCTTGAAGCCGACCACCTGCGGAATCAGCATGGACGACGGCTGCCCAAGCATTGCCGCCTCGGCCTCAATACCGCCCACGCCCCAGCCCAACACGCCGATGCCGTTGATCATGGTGGTGTGGCTGTCGGTGCCGAACACGGTGTCTGGATACGCAATCTGCGTCCCGTCCTTGTCCGCGCTCATCACCACGCGCGCCAGGTTTTCCAGGTTCACCTGGTGGACGATGCCGGTGTTGGGCGGCACCACCTTGAAGTTTTCGAACGCCTTCTGGCCCCAACGCAGGAAGCCGTAGCGTTCTTGATTGCGCTGGAATTCGATCTTGCCGTTGAGGTCGAGCGCATCGGCCGAGCCGAACACATCCACCTGCACGGAATGGTCGATGACCAATTCAGAGGGAATCTGCGGGTTGATCTGGTCGGCATTGCCGCCGAGCTTGACCACCGCATCGCGCATCGCGGCCAGGTCGACCACGCACGGCACGCCGGTGAAGTCCTGCAGCACCACGCGGGCCGGCATGAAGGCGATCTCGATATCGGGCTCGGCCTTGGGGTGCCATTTGGCAACCGCCTCGATGTGGTCCTTGCCGACGGTGACACCGCCGTCTTCATGCCGGAGCAGGTTCTCCAGCAGGATCTTCATGGAATAGGGCAGGTGGCCGATATCGAAGCGCTCGCCCAGCTTTGGCAGGCTGTAGTACTCGTAGCGCTTGCCGTGGACCTCAAGCGAGGTGCGGGTGGAAAAGGAATCGCTCATGCATCACTCCTATGGCAGCAGGCTGTAGGTTTCTTCTCAACAGTGTGACTAATTCAGTGTGTACGTTCGGTTGCAAGACCGGGTATGTGGCCTTGAGTACGACAAGTCAAGTATGTAGAATCGCTGCATACTTTATGCCGGGGCCACCTTCATGGAAGCCACAGTTGCCGAACGCGGGCAGATCACGCTGCCCAAAGCCGTACGCGATGCCCTGGGCCTGACCAAGGGCACCACGCTCAAGATCGAGCTCGACGGCGGCCGCATCATCCTGCGCAAGGACGTCAGCGAGGCGCTGCGCAAGGTGCGCGGCAAGTTCAAGCTGGTCGACGGCCTGACCAACACCGACGAAGCCATGCGCGCCATCCGTGGCCGCGCGCCCG
The DNA here is from genome assembly GCF_056725225.1 of Xanthomonas sp. NCPPB 2933. Lineage (NCBI taxonomy): Bacteria > Pseudomonadati > Pseudomonadota > Gammaproteobacteria > Lysobacterales > Lysobacteraceae > Xanthomonas > Xanthomonas sp. NCPPB 2933. Next base: position 3,021,428 of record NZ_CM161518.1, on the reverse strand, counting down.
GGGATCCGTTCGACCCATGATCGCCCTGGATTCCTCGGTGCTGCTGGACATCCTGATCGGCGATGCGGTCTACGGCGAGGTGTCGGAGATCTGCATCGGCGATGCGCTGGCGCGCGACGAGGTGGTGGTCTGCGATGCCGTGGTGGCCGAAGTGCTGGCCATGCTCGACACCCAGGTCGACCTGATGGAAACCCTGGCCTCGATCGGGGTGCGCTACGAAGCCACCCAGGAAGCGGCGGCGGTACGCGCCGGCCATATGAACAAGCGCTTCCGCGCGCGCGGCGGCAAGCGCGAGCGGGTGGTGGCCGATTTTCTGATCGGCGCCCACGCGATGCTCCAGTGCGACGGGTTGATCACCCGCGACGAGGGCTTTTTCCGCGACTACTTCAAGGGTTTGAAGATCGTCGTACCCAAACCCGCAAGTTAGTCCGCACACATTCACGTTTCGCGTTTACACATCCACGTTTACACATCCACGTTTACACATTCACTCGTTGTCTTTTCGGAGAATCCGCATGTTGGAAGCCTATCGCCACCACGTTGCAGAGCGCGCCGCGCTCGGTATCCCGCCGCTGCCGCTGACCGCGCAGCAGACCGCCGAGGTCATCGAGCTGCTCAAGGCTCCGCCGGCGGGTGAAGCGGAGTTCCTGGTCGAGCTGCTCAGCCAGCGCGTGCCGGCCGGCGTCGATGACGCTGCCAAGGTCAAGGCCTCGTACCTGGCCGCAGTGGCCTTCGGCACCGAAAAAACCGCGCTGATCAGCCCCACGCATGCGACCGAGCTGCTTGGCACCATGCTGGGTGGCTACAACATCCAGCCGCTGATCGATCTGCTCGATAACGCCGAGCTGGGCGCCACCGCCGCCGAAGCGCTCAAGCACACCTTGCTGGTGTTCGACGCCTTCCACGACGTGCAGGAAAAGGCACAAGCCGGTAACGCGCACGCCAAGGCCGTGCTGCAGAGCTGGGCCGAGGCCGAGTGGTTCACCAGCAAGCCGGAAGTTCCGCAGAGCATGACCGTCACCGTGTTCAAGGTGCCGGGCGAAACCAACACCGACGACCTGTCGCCGGCCCCGGATGCGACCACGCGCCCGGACATCCCGCTGCATGCCTTGGCGATGCTCAAGAACGCACGCGACGGCGCTGCCTTCGTGCCGGAAGAAGACGGCAAGCGCGGCCCGATCCAGGCCATTGCCGATCTCAAGGACAAGGGCCATCTGGTCGCCTATGTGGGCGATGTGGTCGGTACCGGTTCTTCGCGCAAGTCGGCGACCAACTCGGTGCTGTGGTGGACTGGCGAAGATATTCCGTTCATTCCGAACAAGCGCTTCGGCGGCGTGTGCCTGGGCGCGAAGATCGCGCCGATCTTCTACAACACCATGGAAGACGCCGGTGCGTTGCCGATCGAGCTGGACGTATCGCAGATGGAGCACGGCGATGTGGTCGAGCTGCGTCCGTACGACGGCAAGGCGCTGAAGAACGGCCAGGTGATCGCCGAGTTCGCGATGAAGTCGGACGTGCTGTTCGACGAAGTGCGCGCCGGTGGCCGCATTCCGTTGATCGTCGGCCGTGGCCTGACCGCCAAGGCGCGCGAATTCCTGGGCCTGCCGGCGTCTGATCTGTTCCGTCTGCCGATGGTGCCGCCGGATACCGGCAAGGGCTTCTCGCTGGCGCAGAAGATGGTCGGCCGCGCCTGCGGCTTGCCGGAAGGCCAGGGCATGCGCCCGGGCACCTATTGCGAACCGAAGATGACCTCGGTGGGCTCGCAGGACACCACCGGCCCGATGACCCGCGATGAGCTCAAGGACTTGGCCTGCCTGGGCTTCTCGGCCGACCTGGTGATGCAGTCGTTCTGCCACACCGCCGCTTATCCGAAGCCGGTCGACGTCAAGACCCACCACACCTTGCCGGAGTTCATCTCCACCCGAGGCGGCGTGTCGCTGCGTCCGGGCGACGGCGTGATCCACAGCTGGCTCAATCGCATGCTGCTGCCCGACACCGTCGGTACCGGTGGCGACTCGCACACGCGTTTCCCGATCGGCATTTCGTTCCCGGCCGGCTCCGGCCTGGTGGCCTTCGCCGCCGCCACCGGCGTGATGCCGCTGGACATGCCCGAGAGCGTGCTGGTGCGCTTCAAGGGTGAGATGCAGCCGGGTGTGACCTTGCGTGACCTGGTCAACGCGATCCCGCTGTACGCGATCAAGGACGGTCTGCTGACCGTGGCCAAGCAGGGCAAGAAGAACATCTTCTCCGGCCGCATCCTGGAGATCGAAGGCTTGCCGAATCTGAAGGTGGAACAGGCGTTCGAGCTGTCCGATGCTTCTGCCGAACGTTCGGCCGCAGGTTGCACCGTGCACCTGGACAAGGCGCCGATCATCGAATACCTGACCAGCAACATCACTCTGCTGCGCTGGATGATTGCCGAAGGCTATGCCGATGCGCGCACGCTGGGTCGTCGCATCAGCAAGATGGAAGAGTGGCTGGCGGATCCGCAACTGCTGCAGCCCGATGCCGACGCCGAATACGCCGCCGTCATCGAGATCGATCTGGCCGACATCCATGAGCCGATCGTGGCCTGCCCGAACGATCCGGACGACGTCAAGACGCTGTCCGAGGTTGCCGGTGCGGCGATCGACGAGGTGTTCATCGGTTCGTGCATGACCAACATCGGTCACTTCCGTGCCGCTGCCAAGTTGCTGGAAGGCAAGCGCGATATCCCGACCCGTTTGTGGGTTGCGCCGCCGACCAAGATGGACGCCTCCGAGCTGACCAAGGAAGGCCATTACGGCACCTTCGGCGCGGCCGGTGCACGCATGGAAATGCCGGGCTGTTCGCTGTGCATGGGCAACCAGGCGCAGGCGCGCGAGGGCGCCACGGTGTTCTCCACCTCCACACGTAACTTCCCGAATCGCCTTGGTCGCAACACCAACGTGTATCTGGGTTCGGCAGAGTTGGCCGCGATCTGCTCGCGTCTGGGTCGCATCCCGACCAAGGACGAGTACATGGCCGATGTGGGCGTGATCAAGACCAGTGGCGACCAGATCTACCGCTACATGAACTTCGATCAGATCCAGGAATATCAGGATGTCGCCGATACCGTCGCGGCCTGATCGAGCTGCTTGATCTCGTGTTCGAAAACGCCCGGCAATGCCGGGCGTTTTTCGTTATTCGGGCGGTCACTTCGCTTTGTCTGCACGATGCCGGAAGTTAAAGCCAATAGCAGTTAACTCGCCTGTCGCATTGCAACAAAAATCTGAAGTGCAGGGGACTAGAGTGGCGCCGCTCCCATGGCTCTCATGATTTCCAATGCCTATTTGCACGATCGCTGGTCAAACGCTGCACTACGCACAATACGGTCAAGGGTTTCCGGTTCTGCTCGGCCACAGCTACCTCTGGGATGCGGCCATGTGGGAGCCGCAGATTCACGCGCTCTCGCAGCACTATCGGGTCATCGTTCCCGAGCTGTGGGGACATGGGCAATCGGCGGCGCTGCCAGCCGGCACGCAGACGGTTGGCGATCTTGCCGAGCAGATGCTGCTATTGCTGGATGCGCTGGAACTGCCGCAATGCGCGGTAGTTGGTTTGTCGGTCGGTGGCATGTGGGGTGCAGAGCTTGCGTTGCTTGCGCCGGAGCGCGTGCGCAGCCTGGTGCTGATGGATACGTTTCTGGGCGCCGAACCGCAGGCGACTCAGATGCGCTATTTCGGCCTGCTGGATGCGATCGAAGCGGCGGGGCAGGTGACGCCTGCGTTGATCGAGGCAATCGTGCCGATCTTTTTCCGTCCTGGTATCGATCTGAGTTCCGCGCTGCCGGCTGCGTTTGCGCAACGATTGGCGGCGATGTCGGCCGAGCAGCTGCGTGCATCGGTGGTGCCGTTGGGCCGGTTGATCTTCGGGCGTGCCGATCGGTTGGAGGTGTTGTCGGCGCTAAATCCGGCAAACACATTCTTGTTGGGTGGCGAATACGATATTCCGCGCCCGCCGGAAGAGCTATGGCTGATGGCCGAAGTGATCGGCTGCGATTACGAGTTGGTGCCCGATGCCGGGCATATCGCGTCGCTGGAGAATCCGGCGTTCGTCACCGCACAGTTGTTGGGATGGTTGAAGCGGACAGTGGGGCAAGGTGTTGGCATGGTCGCTGAGAGCTACGCTTGAAGGCAGCGCTTAGACGAAGGCGTCGGTCAGTGCAGCAGTGCATGGATGAAGCCCGTACCCTCACCCCAACCCCTCTCCCGCAGGGAGAGGGGCTTTAGTTCCCTTCTCCTACGGGAGAAGGTGGCGCGAAGCGCCGGATGAGGGTACGAGTTACTTGAGTGCCACCAGCCCAAGCGCGATCAGAACTTCAACGATTACGGTCTACGCAACGGCCGAGGCTGAAACAGCTGTCAAGGTTGAGGCAGCAGCGAAGGCTGAAGTAAATCGCTGAGGCTTCAATGCTCTAAGGCTGCGCACCCAACCAGGCTTCCAACGCCGCAGCCGGCAACGGCCGTGAGAACAGATAGCCCTGCAGCACTTCGCAGCCCAGGTCGGCGAGGAACAAGCGCTGGGCTTCGTTTTCCACGCCTTCTGCAACCACATGCTTGCGCAGATGCTCGCCGATGCGCAGCACCGAGGTGGTGAGCGCGCGAGCGTCTTCGCTGTGTTCGATGTCGCGCACGAAGCTCATGTCCAGCTTGAGTTCGTCGATCGGCAGGCGGTGCAGATGGCTCAGGCTGGAATAGCCGGTGCCGAAGTCGTCCAGTGACAACGAGATGCCGGCTTCGCGGATGGCATGCAGGTTTTCCAGCACGCCGGGTTGCCCCGAGAGCATTACGCTTTCGGTCATTTCCAATGTGAGATCGGAGGGCAGCACGCCCATGTCGGCGATGAGTCTGAGCAGGTCGCTGAGCATGCGCGGACTTTCGAAACTGCTGGCCGACAGATTCACCGATACACGGGCCACCGGCACGCCGCGTTGGCGCCAGTCGGCGACCTGCTGGCAGGCGCGGCGCAATACCCAATCGTTGAGCTGCGGCATCATGCCTTGTTCTTCGGCCACGGGCAGAAACCGTGCCGGCGACACCGCGCCGAGTTGCGGGTGGTTCCAGCGCAGCAGCGCTTCCACGCCATACAGCGCGTGCGGCGCGGCGCTGTGCAGCTGAGGTTGATAGTGCAGTTGCAGCTGATCGCGTCCGATGGCCTGGCGCAGCTCCGCTTCCAGCGCAACGCGCTCCTGCGCCATACGATTCATATCGGCGCTGAAGAAGCGGAAGCGTCCGCCGCCTTCCTGCTTGGCGCGATTCATCGCCAGATCGGCATGCCGCAACAGGATGTTGATGTCGCGACCGTCCTCGGGAAACATCGCCACGCCCACGCTGGCAGACGGATGCACGGTCATGTGGCCGACCGGCAACGGCACGGCGATGGTGCAGAGCAGACGCTCCGCGGCGGCGCTGGCCTGTTCGGCACTGCATTGCGGCAGGGCGAGCGCGAATTCGTCGCCGGCCAGGCGCGCCAGCATGGCGGTGGCGGTGAGTTGTTCGCCAATGCGTAATGCGATGTCGCGCAACAGGCCATCGCCTGCGGCATGGCCCTGGCTGTCGTTGATCAGCTTGAAGCGGTCGATGTTGATGAACATCAACGCGGCCGGTTCGCTGGCGTATTCGGCCTGCGTCAGCGCCTGCTCGGCGCGTGCGCTGAACATGATGCGGTTGGGCAGCCCGGTCAGCGCATCGTAGAACGCGAGTTGATGCACGCGTTGGCGGATCTGTTCGCGTTCCAGCGCCAGCGTGCATAACTGCTGGCACAGATCGGTGAGCCGCACATGCCAGGCATCGGCACGTTGCGCCTTGCGGTAATACAGCGCGAAGGTGCCGAGCACGCGCGAGCTGTTGGAGCGGATCGGCGTGCTCCAGCAGGCGCGCAAGCCCATCGGCAGCAGCAGGTCGCGGTACGGTGCGAATAGCGGGTCGGTGGCGATGTCTTCCACCATGACCGCGCGGCCACGCCAGGCGGCGGTGCCGCAGGCGCCTGCACCGGGCGCGATCTTCAACCCGTTGACTGCATCGGCGTATTCGGGCGGCAGGCTGGGGGCGGCCAGCGAATGCAGGCAGCCCTGGTTGTCCGCGCTCATCACCGTGGCCAGCACGTCCGGTGCGATGCGTTCGACCTCGGTGCAGATCAACGTCATCACGTCGATCAGCGGACGCTCCTGCACCAGCGCCTCAAGCACACGGTGCTGCAGCACCTCGTGCATCTTGGTGTCGGTGATGTCGGTCAGCACCGCCACGTAATGCGATGGGTTGTGCCTGGCGTCGTAGATCGGATTGAAGTTGAGCGAGATCCACAGCGGCGTGCCGTCCTTGCGATAGACCAGCAGGTCGGCCTGGGTCTGCTGCAAAGCGTCGGCGCGATCGCGGATGCGCGCCACCTCGCCCTGATCGCTCTGCGCGCGGGTGAGCACGTCCGAGGGACGCTTGCCGACCAGTTCGGCCTCGGTATAGCCGAACATGCGCTGGAAGCCGTCGTTGGCATACAGCAGGTGCGATTGCAGATCGCAGATCAGGATCGCACTGCTGCTGCCATCCAGCGCTTCGGCCAACAGGCGCGAGCGCGTGGCATCGGGGCGTTCGTCGGGTTTGACCATGCCGGCAGTGACCGGGCCGGCCTTGATCGACGGCGTGTCGAATGCCCCAAGTTCTGTCGCGCTATCTACCGTTGAATCCGCAGCAGCGACCGACGTGGTTCCCGGTGCGCCGGGAACCTCCGCCTGGTCGGTCGGAGACGGGGGCAGGGCGCTCATGCCGGATCAACGTGCCTGCGCCGACAGCGCGATCAAGCGCTCGGCAACGCGGTCCAGCGGCACCACTTCCTGCGCGGCGCCAAGCTTGTAGGCGGCACCGGGCATGCCCCACACCACGCTGCTGGCTTCGTCCTGCACCAGCGTGGGCGCGCCGGCCTGCAGCATTTCCAGCAGGCCGCGTGCGCCGTCGTCACCCATGCCGGTGAGGATGGCGCCGACCGCGTTCGGGCCGGCGTTGGCGGCGACCGAGCGGAACAGCACGTCCACCGCCGGCTTGTGGCGATTGACCGGCGGGCCGTCGTCGATGCGGCAGCGCCAGCGGGCACCGTCGCGGATGATGCGCAGATGCTGGCCGCCGGGCGGCAGGTAGGCGTGGCCGGGCAGGATCGCTTCGCCATCGCTGGCTTCGCGCACCGACATGGCCGAATGACGATTGAGTCGCTCGGCAAAAGCGGTGCTGAAGCTGGCCGGCAAGTGCTGGGTCATGACCACCGCCGGTGCATCGGCGGGCATGTGTTCGAGCACCACGCGCAGGGCTTCAGTGCCGCCGGCCGAGGCGCCGATGGCGATCAGGCGGTCGGTAGTGCGGAAGCGCAGGGCGCTGCCAGCCACCGGCGCAGCCTGCATGTCCAGGGTGACCTTGGGCGCGCTGGGGCGATTGAGCGCGCTGACCTTGGCCTTGGAGGCCATCTTGACCTTGCTGACGATTTCTTCGGCATAGCCTTCCAGCCCGCGTGCGACATCGATCTTGGGCTTGGAGATGAAATCCACCGCGCCCAGCGACAAGGCCTGCAAGGTGGTGTCGGCGCCACGCTCGGTCAGCGATGAAATCATCACCACCGGGGTGGGGCGCAGGCGCATGAGGTTTTCCAGGAATACCAGGCCGTCCATGCGCGGCATTTCCACATCCAGCGTGATCACGTCCGGATTGAGCCGTTTGATCTTTTCGCGCGCCAGGATCGGGTCGGCGGCCGAGCCGATCACTTCGATGCCGGCATCGCGCGACAGGATCTCGGTCAGCATCTGACGCACCACCGCCGAGTCGTCGACGATCAATACGCGAACAGGGGTTTCCAGCGTCATTCGAACAACTCCACTCCACCGGTGACCGGTGCTTTGGACAGACGGGCGCGCACGGCAGATTCGGTAGCGGCGACTTCGGCTTCGTGTGCGTGCGGCAAACGCTGCACGACAACGCGTCCGGTCGTCGGGAAGAACCAGACCTTGCGCGGATGGATGCCGCACAGATCTTCGGCAATGATGGGGATGTGCTCGGCCAACAGGTACTGGCGCACGAACTCGGCGTTGCGGGTGCCCACCGGGTTGCTGGTGAAGCCCTTGAGCACGTTGGCGCCACCGAAGACCTTGGCTTCGATCCGCTTGCGATGCGCGCCGCGCTTGAGCATGTCGTTGATCAGCAACTCCATCGCATAACTGCCGTAGCGCGCGGGTGCGCCATCGCCAACCTGGCCTTCCGGCAGCAGGAAATGGTTCATGCCGCCGATCTTCAACACCGGGTCGCGAAGACAGGCCGCAACGCACGATCCCAAGGTGGTCGTCAACGCGGTGTCGTCGTCCACCACCAGGTATTGGGTAGGCAGCAGCTTGGCGGTGATGGTCTGGAACCGCGAGTCGCGGTAGCGCATGACATCGTCGACCTGCACAGCGGTACTCATGTAGCGGCTCCCGCGCGCGGAGCGCGCCGATACAGCGTGCGCCCGCACGGCTGGATCAGGTCGGCCGCGTGCAGGTAGTTCTCCGAGTGCCCGGTATAGAGCAGGCCGTCATCGCCCATGTGGCTGACCAGACGCGACAGGATGCCGCGCTGGGTGGGCTTGTCGAAATAGATCATCACGTTGCGGCAGAACAGCGCCGCATACGGGCCGCCGACGTCGTAGCGTGGCGACAGCAGATTCAGTTGCTTGTATTCGATGAGCTGGCGCAGCGCCGGAATGACCCGGCATTTGCCTTCGTTGGGGCCGCTGCCGCGCTGGAAATACTTGCGCTTGATCGATGCATCCAGCGAGGCGACGCGGTCGATGGCGTAGACGCCGCGCGAGGCGGTTTCCAGCACCTGGGTATCGACGTCGGTGGCGATGATGCTCACCGGCGGGGTCAGCGAGCCGAAGGCTTCGCAGGCGGTGATGGCGATGGAGTAGGGCTCCTCACCGGTGGAGGCCGCACACGACCAGATCTTCAGCGGTGCCTGCGAGGCACGCTTTTGCAGTTCTTCGCGCAGCTTGTCGAAGTGATGCGGCTCGCGGAAGAACGAGGTCAGGTTGGTGGTCAGCGCGTTGGTGAACGCCTGCCATTCTTCCTCGTCGTTGCCTGCTTCGAGCTGGTCGATGTAGTCGCGGAAAGAGCGCAGACCGAGCACGCGCAGACGACGCGACAGCCGGCCATACACCATGTCGCGCTTGGCCGGAGCCAGGGCGATGCCGACACGCTGATAGATCAGATCGCAAACGCGTTTGAAATCGCGGTCGCCAAAATCAAATTCGCGTGTGTCTGAAGCGGAAGTCGAGGTGGTCGTCATATCCGTACGCGTCGTTAGCTAGTACTGGATATCGGCCATGTGGTCATGCAACTGAAGCACCAATCTGCGCCGTCGCGGGCGGTTGGGGCCGGTTGCCGAGTATTTATGGAGCATGGCGCTACGGCATGGCGCCGGCAGCAGGGGATGGCGGCGCAGATGCGTGTCGCAACAGAGGCAGAAATACACCGTAGAAACACACCGCCCCGGCTTGGCCGGGGCGGTGTGGGTGACGGCGGTGAATCAGAACTCTTGCCAGTTACCGTCGGCCAGTGCGGCCTGCGGCTTGGCCTGGCGCGAAGGCGCGGCGGTTGCACGCGCAGCCGGTTTGGCAGCGGTCTTGGCTGCGACCGGACGTGAGGCCACCGCCACCGGGCGCGCGCGTGCGACCGGTGCGGCAGGCTCGTCCAGCTTGAACACCGACACTGCTTCGGCCAGGTGACCGGCCTGCTCTTCCATCGAGCGTGCGGCGGCAGTGGCTTCTTCCACCAGCGCGGCGTTCTGCTGGGTGGTTTCGTCCATCTGGGTGATGGTCTGGTTGACCTGTTCGATCCCGGTCGACTGTTCCTGCGAAGCGGCAGAGATCTCGCCCATGATGTCGGTGACGCGCTGCACGCTGGCCACGATGTCGGCCATGGTCGCACCGGCCTTGCGCACCAGTGCCGAGCCTTCGGCGACCTTGTGCACGGAGTCGTCGATCAGTCCCTTGATCTCCTTGGCTGCACCGGCCGAACGCTGCGCCAACGTACGCACTTCCGAGGCCACCACCGCAAAGCCGCGGCCCTGTTCGCCCGCACGTGCCGCTTCCACCGCCGCGTTCAATGCGAGGATATTGGTCTGGAAGGCGATGCCGTCGATGACGGAGATGATGTCGGCGATCTTCTTGGACGAGGCTTCGATGCCGGACATGGTGGCGACCACTTGCGAGACCACTTCACCGCCTTGCGAGGCCACACCGGTGGCGCCGATGGCAAGCTGGTTGGCCTGACGGGCGCTTTCGGCGTTCTGCTTCACGGTGGACGTGAGCTCTTCCATCGAGGCCGCAGTTTCTTCCAGGTTGGCTGCCTGCTGCTCGGTGCGATGCGACAGGTCGCTGTTGCCCGAGGCGATCTCGCCAGCTGCCGAGTTGATGGCGGTGGAGGAGACCTTGATGCGCCCGACAATGTCGGCCAGCTGCTCGGCGGTGGCATTGGCATCGTCACGCATCTGCGCGAACACGCCGCTGAATTCGCCGTGCATGCGCACGGTCAGATCGCCACGCGACAGCGCCGACAGCAGCGAGGAAATCTGCTCCAGGCTGGCAGCGTTGGCATCCAGCAAGCCGTTGAGTTGCTGCGCCAGCTGCAGGAAGAAACCCTGCTTGCCCTCGGTTTCCACCCGGCCGCTCATGTCGCCGCTGGCAGCGGCGCGCACGATACGGGCCACTTCTTCTTCGACCTGGACTTCGATGGTGCGGTCGCGCCATTCGCAGACATCGCCGGTGCTTTCGTCCTGCTCGTTCTTGATCACGGTGACGGTCTGCATCATCACGAACTCGCCGTAGCGTTCTTCGAAGCTGGTGATGCCGTCGCGTTCCAGTGCGGCGATGGCCTTGCGCACGGTCGTCTCGGGCAGGCCGAGATAACTGATGTGCTGACCGATGATCTTGCTGGCTTCAAAATCCGACGATGCCAGACGGATGCTGCCTTCGTAATGCGCGACGAGCTTCATGAACGCTTCGTTGGCGTAGATGATGATGCGATCGGTATCGGTGATGAAGGTGGCGGTGGAGGACTTGTCCAGCGCGGTGCGAATGCGCAGGTTTTCGTCGGCAATCTTCTGATCGCGTTCAATGCGTTCCTTCAGATCGCGCTGCATGCGCTGCATGGAGCGCATCAGTTCGCCCACTTCGTCCTGGCCCTGCACGTTGATCTGGCCATCGAGTTTGCCGCCGGCGATTTCGGTGGCAGTCGAGACCGCGCCGCGCATGCTCTTGACGATGGAACGGGCGAACAGAAACGCAAGGCCCAGGCCGCCGGCGATGCCGAGCAGCAACACCACCATGCTCAAGGTGACCGAGGTGGCGTGGACCTTCTCGGCCTTGCTCTTGGCCGCCTGTGCCAGGCGGTTGTCTTCGACGATCAACGCGGCCAGCGAATCCTTGGCCTTGTTGTGCAGGGTGCGGGTTTCGCCGACGAAGGTGTCGACGGCGTCGTCGGGCAGATTGAGTTCGAGCATTTCGTTGACGCTGGCGTAGGAGGCCGAGGCCTTCTTCCAGTCTGCCACGAAGCTCGCAAACAGCTTCTTCTGCTCCGGGCTTTCGATCAGGCGGGGATAGCCCTTGATCGTCGCTTCGATTTCGCCATCGAGCCGCTTGGCGCGGAGCTTGGCTTCCTGCTTCACCGCGTCGCTTGCGCGCACCAAACTTTGATAAGAAGCATTACGGTATTCGCCCAGCATGCCGCGCAGGTCGCCTGCTTCGCGCACGCTGGACATGGTGTTGCCGGCCAGGTCACTGGTGACGTTGTTGAGCGAGGCCAGACCCGAATAAGCGATGATCCCCTGCACCAGCAAGATCAGCAGCACGATGCCGAATGCCAGCATCAGCTTGGGCATCAATTTCAGATTGTTGATCCATTGCATTGACACGATTCCCCGTAGAAGTCAGTCCGCATAAGCGCAAACAGCAGATCGCCACGCGCGAGGGCGTGGCGATGTGCGAGGCGATTACTTGATGGTGGCGAGCTTCAGGCTGGCCGGCGAGCTGACTTCGATTTCGGCACGCGAGCTGTCGCGCTGGATCTTGCCGAGGACACAGACGTCCTTGCCTTCCAGGGATTCGGGAGCAAAGCTGAACTTGCCGCGGTTGGCGCCGTCGATGCGGGCCGAGAAGGTGTGGCGCGGGAACATGCCACCCATGTACAGGAAGGTGGGTTCGCCTTCCGAGCTCTGCGCGTACTTGGCCTTTTCGACCTTGCCGCACACCATGCCGTCCTTGCCGACGAAGCGGGTGGCCATTTCCGGCGGAATCATTTCCTGCGACTGAGCCGAAAGCGTGGGAGCAACGATGACGAGAGCAGCGACGGGGAGGAGCGAGAGCAGGAACTTCATTGGGATTCTCCAGAATCAAAAGTCGAACGGTGACCCGTTTAAGTGCGCGGGCTTCTATTCAGCTATCGGCTAGCTGCCGTTCAACTTGAATCCAAAAAACGTGATTCCTATCTCACTTCACTCTAGGCGCACGTCTCGTGTCGGGAAGCTCCCGACACCAGATGGTCGTAACCGCGACTGCCGGCACCACTGCAGCCCCCAGGCGGGTTTGCTGCGTGCAGAAAGTCGTCGTGTAGCGCGCTACACGACGACTTTCGTGCTCTGACTAAGCATGCATAACGAGCGCTTGTTACGTGCCTTGATCGCTATACGTCAGGCGGCTTCTTCGGCCAATTGCTGCTGACCGAGTTCGGCGCTGTCCAACAAGGTTTCGATATCCAGCAGGATCAGCATGCGATCGTCCTGGGTACCGATGCCCGAAATGAAACGGGTGTCGACGGCGGCGCCGAATTCCGGCGTCGGGCGGATCTGGTCGTCGTTGAGCGGGATCACGTCGGAGACGCTGTCCACCACGATGCCGACCACGCGGTCTTCGACGTTGAGCACGATCATCACGGTGAAGGCGTCGTAGCGCGCTTCTTTCAGCCGCAGCTTCAGGCGCAGGTCGATCACCGGCACGATGGTGCCGCGCAGGTTGATCACACCCTTGATGTAATCGGGAGCGTCGGGCAGACGGGTGACCGAATCGTAGCCGCGGATTTCCTGCACTTTCAGGATGTCCACGCCGTAGTGTTCTTCGCCCAAGGCGAAGCTGAGGAATTCACCACCGGTGCCGGTGGCAGTGCTTTTGTCGTTCATGGAAACTCCGGGCGTTGCGGCTGAGTGTCAGATTGCTGAAGAAATGCGGCAGAAGCGTGCGAAAAAGAGTGTGGAAGAGGTTGCCCTAGCAACATCGGCGCAGCGCACGGCAACTTTAGCGGTGCGCTGTGCGTGGTACGGGCGGGTTCAGAACACGCCGCTCTTGCGCGCGTTGCGCTGGCGGTCGACGCGAAAAATATAGCGTTGAATGGTTTCGTCGGCGCCACGCGGCAGATCGCTGAACTGCATGCCGACACGGAAGCCTTCGCTGCCGTTAGGCAGGGACTGCTTATATTGGCTGCAGACGGTGAGCGGTAGCGTGATCGGCGCGGTGTCGGGCAATTGCAGCGTGCAATTGCGGTAGGTGCGTTGCGGTTCGAGCAGCGGCATGCCGTCCGTGATCGCTACCGCCAGGCCGCCGCTGCTGATGTCGATCACGCGCAGCTGCAAGTTGAGCGTGCCGCCCTGTGCGTCGTCCTGACGAATGGTGCAGATGGGCGAATCGGTGATCGGCGTTTCCAGCCGGTACGATTCGCGGCGCTGCATGTGATACATGGCGTCGGGCAATGCAGCGCGGAAGGCGACGTGGATGTCGCGCTCCAGCCGGTCGGGCGTTTCCAGACGGAAACGGATATTGACCCGTTCCAGTTGCGCGTAGCACAGCAGATATTTGGCATCTTCGATGGCGCGGTTGGAAGCTTCGTTATGGCTGCCGTCCAGAATCACACAGTCGTCGTCTTCGTCCACTTCGAGCACGGCGGTGGGCACGGCCATGTCGCGGCCGGCCACATGCATGGTCACCACGGCGCGTTGGTCGAGCAGCTGGCGCAGCAAGCCACGGATCTGCCGTTTGTTGCGCAGCAGATAGCGCTCGTCGCCTTCGGCAAGGTGATCGGCGTCGTGGTCCAGCTCTGAGGTATCGCCTTGGGACATGAGCACCAGCACAGTGGATGCGGGAATGGGCCCGGACGGTTGTCCCGGCGTCGCCTTGATATCGGCGGCAAAACCAAATCTTTAAGAGCGGCTCATAAATCGACTGCGGCTTGGTTGCAGGGGCCTTGCCCGCCCACCGTCGCGGGACACGCCGCAAGTACGTCCGTGTAGGCTCTTACGCGGCATCCATGCCGCGTAAGGTCCCACGACGGTGGGCGGGCAAGGACCAGTGGAGATGGTCGGTGCGCATGTTTTCAAGCAGCCGACCAACTTTCTGGTGCGGTGTCCTCGCCGATTGCGGGACCATGTGGCGGCATGGATGCCGCCACTGAGCCTCCAGGGACGGATTCACGGCGTGTCCCGCGAGCGGTGAGGGCGCCGCGCCCTCGATTGACTAGGCTTGGGCGCATTTAGACGCCGCCACAACTCGAAACTTTGGTTGTCTCGCTAAGTGATTGGACAGTGCAGACAGGTCGTGCTGAGCGGCGAGGGCACCGCGCCCTCGACTCACCGAGCGTTTGACTTACATCAGTGGTAGGCGTGGCGTGCGTTGGCCAGCAGGGTGCTCAGTTGGTCTTGTTGTTCCAGACGGAACACCGCCACTGCGTCCACCAGCTGTGCGGCCTGGTCTTCCATCGCGCGTGCGGCCGCGGTGGCTTCTTCCACCAATGCGGCGTTCTGCTGGGTGGTTTCGTCCATCTGGGTGACGGTCTGGTTGACCTGGGTGATGCCGGCGGCCTGCTCGCGCGAGGCGCTGGTGATCTCGCCCATGATGTCGGTGACGCGCTGCACCGAGCCCACCACCTGCTGCATGGTGTTGCCGGCTTCGGAGGCGAGTGCGGCACCGCTACCGATGCGTGCGACCGAGTCTTCGATCAGGTGCTTGATCTCCTTGGCGGCGCCGGCCGAGCGCTGGGCGAGGCTGCGCACCTCGGAGGCGACCACGGCGAAGCCGCGGCCTTGTTCGCCGGCACGTGCGGCTTCCACTGCGGCGTTCAAGGCCAGGATGTTGGTCTGGAAGGCGATGCCGTCGATGACGGAGATGATCTCGGCGATCTTCTTGGACGAGGTGTCGATGTCGGCCATGGTGGTGACCACGCGGCCGACCACATCGCCGCCCTTGGCCGCCACGCCGGCTGCGTCCAGCACCAGGCGGTTGGCCTGGTCGGCGTTGTCGGCGTTCTGCTTGACGGTGGCGGTGAGCTCTTCCATCGAGGCGGCGGTTTCTTCCAGCGCAGCGGCTTGTTGCTCGGTGCGACGCGACAGGTCGCTGTTGCCGGTGGCGATTTCGCTGGCGGCGGAGTTGATCGCCAGCGAGGAGTCCTTGATCCGGCGCACGATGCCGGCCAACTGGTCGGCGGTGGCATTGGCGTCGTCGCGGATGGTGGCGAACACGCCTTGCAGGTCGCCGTCCATGCGCGCGGTCAGATCGCCTTGCGACAGCGACGACAGCAGCGCGGACACGCGCGACAGGCCATCTGCATTGTTGTCCAGCAGCACGTTGAGTTGCTCTGCTAGAAGCAGCAGGAAGCCTTGCTTGCCCTGGGTGCCGACGCGCTCGCTCAGGTCGCCAGCGGCGGCCGCCTGCACGATACGCGCGACTTCTTCTTCGACCTGCACTTCCTGGGTGCGGTCGGCCCACTCGACTACAAAGCCCATGCGCTCGCCAGCCGCGCCCAGCACCGGGTTGACCACCAGCCGCATGGTGCGGCCGCCGACATGGATCTGCGCGGTATGCGTGCCGGTAAGTTGATCGAGCATGCGTGCCTGATGTTCGGGCTTGCGATGGAACTGGTCGATGCTGGCATTGATCAACGCATCGGCATCGAAGTGGGGCAGGTCGCGGCGCAGCTCTTCCTGCACGCTCTTGAGCATGCGCTGCAGCGGTCGATTGACGTAGATGATGCGGCGATCGGCGTCGGCGATCATCACGTTGGTGCTGACGTCGTCCAGTGCGGTGCGCACGCGCAGCGCTTCGCTGGCAATCAGGTGGTCGCGTTCCAGACGTGCGCGCAGGTCGTCGCGCATGGTGCGGGCGCTGAGCAGCAGGCGGCCGAGTTCATCGTGCCGGTCGATCTCGATCGGGTTGTCCAGGCGGCCGGCCGCGACATCGCCGAGCACGCGCTCCACCGCCAGCAACGGGCGGGTGACCATGTTGCGTGCCGCCACAAAGACCACCGCGATGCACAGCGCCAGCACCACCAGCGAGAACAGCAGCATGCTGCCCATCAGCGCGTCCAGCGGGCCGTCGATGGCGCTGCGCGGCTGGGTGCCGATCACCGCCCACTGCCACGGCGCATAGCGCTGGGCGGTGACCTCGAACGCCTGGCTGTTGCCCTTGGCGTCGCGCAACTGCAGGTTGGCGCTGGGCTGCTTGCCGTCCAGCACCGATTGCAACAGCGCCTGCTGCTCGGCCGGCACCAGTGCCGCCAGGGTGGCCGGGGTGCCCGGCGGGGCGGCGATGACCTGGCCCTGATGTTCGCCCGGTGCCATGTCGACGATGACGAAGTAGCCATCCTGGCCGAGCTTGGTGGTGCCGACCTGCGCCTTGAGCGCGGCCAGGCCTTGGGTGTAGTTGCGACCGACGAACAGCGCGCCGATTACCTCGCCGGCGGCATCGCGCAGCGGCTGGTAGTGGGTCATGTACTGCTCGCCGAACAGCTGCGCCTGGCCGGTGAAAGGCTTGCCTTGCGACAACGCGGCGTAGGCCTTGCCCTTGCGGTCGAGCAAGGTGCCGATCACGCGTTCGTTCTGCTTGTTGCGTAGCGAGGTGGTGATACGCACGAAGTCCTCGCCGGTGCGCGCGAAGATCGTGGCGACACCGCCGGTGGCCTGCGCAAAGCGGTCCACCGCGTTGACATTGAGGTTGAGCGCCTGCTTGCCGGCGCGCAGGGATGGGGTGGCCTGCTCGCCGATGGTGACGGTGCTGGCGGTATCGAGCGTGCGTGCGCCGCTGGGGAGCATGTCGTCGAACACGCTGCCCAGGCGCTGGGTGCTTTCGGTCAGGGTGACGTCGTACATCGCCACCGACTGCTGCATCAGCCGGGTGCTGGAGCGCAGTTCGGCCTTGACCTGGGATTCGATATCGCCAGCGGACTGGCGGTAGATGGTCAGGGCCAGCAGGCCCAGCGAAATGGCGATGACCAGGGTCAGCAGCGCGGAGAGCCGGGTGCCAACAGAAAGCCGGTTGAAGGAATGCATGAGGAATCGACCTTGCCCGGGGGAGGGCGTTACGGATGCGTGAAGTCGATAGCGGCCGTCTATGCTCAAAATTGATGTTTTATGTTGAATTAGGCACAAATTGTCGCGTTCGCTTGGTTCCAGAGCAGGGGCGCAAGATTGCCGTTTGTTAAGGATGGGTGAGGTTTCACGATGAGGAAGCGTCTGCATCCAGCATGATCAGGCGCTGATGTGAAGAAGCATCTCGGCACAAAAAAAGGGCCGCCTCCCTCGCAAGGAAGCGACCCTCAAGATTCGTTGACCACGAATCAAACTACTCTCGAATGGTGTTCTTGGATGCGGCGTGTGTTGCGGGTTGCGGTGTGTGTCTTAGAACTCCTGCCAGTCGTTCGGCCCGGCCACCGCGGTCACCGTGCCGTTGGCGCTGCGACGTGGCGGGGCGATGCTGGTGGCACCGACGGCCGGGCGCGTAGCGAAGCGTGCATTGACCGGCGCAGCGACCATCGACGATGGCTGACGTGCCACCGGGCCTTGCTCGACGATCTTGAACACGGCCACCGCTTCGGTGAGCTGCTGGGCCTGTTCTTCCATCGCGCGGGCGGCGGCGGTGGCTTCTTCCACCAATGCGGCGTTCTGCTGGGTGGCTTCGTCCATGTGGGTAACGGTCTGGTTGACCTGCTCGATACCGGCCGACTGCTCCTGCGAGGCGGCGGAAATCTCGCCCATGATGTTGGTGACGCGCTGCACGCTGGCGACGATCTCGGCCATGGTCTTGCCCGCCTGGTCCACCAGCTGCGAGCCGTCGGCCACACGCTGCACCGAGTCGTCGATCAAGCTCTTGATCTCCTTGGCCGCGGCGGACGAACGCTGTGCCAGCGTGCGTACCTCCGAGGCGACCACCGCAAAGCCACGGCCCTGGTCGCCGGCACGCGCCGCTTCCACCGCCGCGTTCAAGGCCAGGATATTGGTCTGGAACGAGATGCCATCGATGACGCTGATGATGTCGGCGATGCGCTTGGACGAGGCTTCGATGCCGCTCATGGTGTCGACCACCTTGCTGACCACGGCGCCGCCCTGTGAGGCCACGCTTGCGGCGCCGATGGCGAGCTGATTGGCCTGGCGCGCGCTTTCGGCGTTCTGCTTGACGGTGGAGGTGAGCTCTTCCATCGAGGCGGCGGTTTCTTCCAGGTTGGCGGCCTGCTGCTCGGTACGCTGCGACAGATCCTGATTACCGGCCGCAATCTCGCTGGCGGCGGCATTGATCGAGGTCGCCGAGTGCTGGATGTGCCCGACGATGCCGGCCAGCTGGGTGGAGGTGGCATTGGCATCGTCACGCATCTGTGCGAACACGCCCTTGAAATCGCCGTCCATGCGCGCGGTCAGATCGCCTGCGGCGATGGACCGCAAGATGCCCGACAGCGACTGCAGACTGCCATCGGCGGTGGCCATCAACTGATTGAGGCTCTCGACCATGACGCGGAAATCGAATTGGAACTGCGCCGCATCGCCGCGTGCGCTGAAATCGCCATTGGCCGCGGACTGCGCCAGCTGCTTGATCTGCTGATTCATCGACGCCAGGTTGGTTTTCACCTGCGCCATGGTGTCGGTCAGCATGGCTTTTTCGCCGGGCAGCGCGTCCATGTCCTGGCTGAGGTCGCCGATCGCATAGCGGCCCATGATCTGCGCCAGGCGCTGTGTGAGCTGGATGTGGCTGTCGACCAGCGCGTTGGTGTCGCCGGCCATGCGGCCGTAGTCGCCCGGGAATGCGCCGGCATCCATGCGGAAGCTGATCTGGCCGCTGTCGTGGCGCTTGGCCATGTCCAGCTGCGCGGTGATCAGGTTGCGTACCTGCGATTGCATTTTGTCCATCGCCTGCAGCAGGCGGCCGGTTTCGTCGCTGGCCTCGCTGTGCACTGCGTTGTCGAGCTTGCCCTCGGCAATGGCCTCGGCAGCGCGGGTGGCGCGGTTCAAGGGGCCGGTGAGGCTGCGGGTGATCATCCAGGCCAGCAGGGCGCTCAGCAGCACCGCGGCAACGCCGCCGCCGATCAGCATGCTGCGGCCACGCGCCATCGAGGCGCTGGCCTGGTCATAGGCTAACTGGCTGCTCTTGCGCTGCGCGTTGGAGTAGGTACGGATCGCATCCTGCCAGCGCTGGGTTGCCGGCGCTGCGCGTCCGAGCAGGATCGGCATGGCCTGGTCGACCTTGCCGGCCATCCCCAGCTCGCGCACCTGCTGGTTGTGCGACAGCGCCTGCTCGCGGGTCAGATCCAGCGCGTTGCGCAGTTGCTGGTCGTGCGCATCGGCAGGAAACGCATAGAGCTTTTCGCGCAGTTCCTTGTAGCGGATGCGCTGGGCATCGATCACTTCGGCGAACTGCCGGTTCTGCTCGGCGGTGGTGGGCAGCACGATGTTGCGCAGATTCAACGAGATGGTGGCATTGGCGTCCAGCATGTCGGTGGCGTACTGGATCATCGCCATGTTGCGGTTGACGATGGTGTCCAGACGCTCGCGCGCCTGGCTGAGCGTATACAGGCCGGCGGCCACCAGCGCGCACGAGAGAAGGATCAAAACGCCAAAGGCCAGCGAGAGGCGCTTGCCGACGTTGAAGCGGTGCAGGAAGGAGTTCATTGAGGGACCTGAGCGGATGTGCCGTTGGGTGGCATGACGTACAACGCAGCGCTGGAGCGTCACGTTGTACGTCATGCCTTGTGTGATGCATCGGTCAGATAACGGCGTTAGGCGCGCTGCATTGAGGCAAGCAGAACTTGCTGGTAAAGCCCGGTCTCAGCCACGTGATCGCCATGTGTAGAACGGGTAGGGAATTGGTGGGGAGGTGTCAGGAATACCCTGAAAAAGCAGCCGTAAATGGCGGTTTTGACCTCAGCTTGGCGCGGGGTGACGTGCACGATGTGAAGTGCGATTTCACGCTTGCCGCAGTGCCTGCGGGTTGCGTGCAGGCAGGGATGTCGCGCACAACGCAAAACGGCACCGCAAGAGCGGTGCCGTGGTGAACATCTTGCAGATGCAGATGCAGATGCAGATTCAGATGGTGCAGATGCAGACCTGTGTGAGCGCGTGCTTGAGGACGTTAGCGCAGTGCGCAACCGTCTCAAGCGCGATGTGGAAGCGCTGAGGCGCACTTAATACCGCATTGCCGACAGCGGTGGGGCGTGGCTCAGAATTCCTGCCAATCGCTCGGGTCGGCCGCTGCTGCCGAGGCGCCAGTCACGCTGCGACGCGGCGGAGCGATGCTGCCGGCACGTGCGGCCGGACGCGCAGCGAAGCGGGCATTGGCCGGTGCCTTGGCAATGGCCGAAAGCTGACGCGCCACCGCGGTGTGCTCGGCAACCTTGAACACTGCAACCGCTTCGGTGAGCTGCTGGGCCTGTTCTTCCATCGCCCGTGCGGCGGCAGTGGCTTCCTCCACCAGTGCGGCGTTCTGCTGGGTGGTTTCGTCCATCTGGGTCACGGTCTGGTTGACCTGTTCGATGCCCGCGTACTGCTCCTGCGAGGCCGAGGAAATCTCGCTCATGATGTTGGTCACGCGCTGCACGCTGGCCACGATTTCGGCCATGGTGGTGCCGGCCTGGTCGACCAGGGTGGCGCCCTGGGTGACCTTGCTGACCGAGTCGTCGATCAGGTGCTTGATCTCCTTCGCCGCACCGGCCGAACGCTGCGCCAGGGTGCGCACTTCGGAGGCCACCACCGCAAACCCGCGGCCTTGTTCGCCGGCACGCGCCGCTTCCACTGCGGCATTCAAGGCCAGGATGTTGGTCTGGAAGGCGATGCCGTCGATGACGCTGATGATCTCGGCAATCTTCTTCGACGAACCCTGGATGTCGGCCATGGTGGTGACCACCTTGGCCACCACATCGCCGCCTTGCGAGGCCACGGCAGCGGCGCCGATGGCGAGCTGATTGGCCTGACTTGCGTGTTCGGCGTTCTGCTTGACGGTGGAAGTGAGTTCTTCCATCGAGGCGGCGGTTTCTTCCAGATTGGCGGCCTGTTGCTCGGTACGCTGCGACAGATCCTGGTTACCGGCGGCGATTTCGCCCGAGGCCGACCCAATCGCATTGGCGGCCAGCTGGATGCGGCCCACGATGCCGGCCAGTTGTTCGGCGGTGGCGTTGGCATCGTCGCGCATCTGGGCGAACACGCCCTGGTACTGGCCGCTCATGCGGGCGGTGAGATCGCCGGCAGCGATCGACTGCAACAGGCCGGAGAGCGACTGCAGATTGCCGTCGGCGGTGGCCATCAGGTGGTTGAGGCTTTCCACCATGATGCGGAAATCGAACTGGAACTGCTCGGCGTTGCCGCGTGCGCTGAAGTCGCCATTGGCGGCGGCCTGCGCCAGCTGCTTGATCTCCGCATTCATCGTCGACAGGTTCAACTTGACCTGATTCATCGCGGTGGTAATCGCCGCCTTTTCGCCCGGCAACTGCGGCATGTCTTCGCTCAGATCGCCGATCGCGTAACGCTCCACCAGGTGGATGGTCTGCATCTTGACCTTGATGTGCGCGGCGACCAATTCGTTGGTGTCGGTGGCCATGCGGCCGTAGTCGCCGGGGAACGCGCCGGCATCCATACGGAAGCTGATCTGACCTTCGTCGTGGCGCTTGGCCATGTCCAGCTGCGCGCTGATCAGATTGCGTACCTGGCCCTGCATGCGATCCATGGCCTGCAATAGGCGGCCGGTTTCGTCGTTGGACTGCGTACGCACATCGTTATCGAGGTTGCCATTGGCAATCGCTTCAGCGGCGCGGGTGGCCTGGGTGAGCGGGCGCACCAGGCTGCGGGTGATTAACCAGCCCAGCAGGATGCTGAACACAACGACCGTCAGGCCGCCGCCGATCAACAGGGCACGGCCGCGTGCCATCTCGGCGTTCGTGTCGGCGTAGGAGGTGGCGGCACGGCGGCGCTGCAGGCCCGAATATTCGGCGATGGCGTGCTGCCAGCGCTCGGTGGCTGGTGCGGCTTTTTGCAGCAGTATCGCGAGCGCTTCCTCGGCCTTGCCGTTCAATCCAAGCTCGCCAACCTGGGCATTGGCCTTGACCGCGTCTTCGCTGGCCTGGTCGATCTTCACTCGAATCGCGGTCGCTTCCGGCGATGCCGAGAACACGTACAGCGTGCGACGCGTGTCTTCATAGGACTTCAGCTGGTCCTTGATGATGGCGGCAAAGCGCAGATTGTCTTCCTGCGAGGTCGGCAGCACGATGTTGCGCAGCTGCACCGCGATGATCGAGGTCGCGTTGGTCATGTCTTCCAGGTGCTGCATGATCGTGATCTGGCGATTGACCACCGTATCCATGCGATCGCGCGCCTGCGCCAGCGTGTAGAGGCCCGCGGCGACCAGCCCGCATGACAACAGGATCAGCGTGCCGAAAGCGAAAGTCAGGCGCTTGCCGACGTTATACCGTTGAAGAAGAGCGATCATTGTGGGGTCTCGAGGCAATGGCAAGAAG
The DNA here is from genome assembly GCF_056725225.1 of Xanthomonas sp. NCPPB 2933. Taxonomy (NCBI): domain Bacteria; kingdom Pseudomonadati; phylum Pseudomonadota; class Gammaproteobacteria; order Lysobacterales; family Lysobacteraceae; genus Xanthomonas; species Xanthomonas sp. NCPPB 2933. Next base: position 2,998,654 of record NZ_CM161518.1, on the reverse strand, counting down.
GACAAGACGCGTCGGCGCGGACGCGTTGGGCACTAGGTGAGGTAACGCGAGGCTGGGCATGGAGCGAGCCGATCGTCGGTGCATGTGATACGTCGTCACGACGCGACCGAGTGCAGGGCAGGTATGCATGCTTGGGATCTGTAACGGCCGGCTTGCTTGCCGCTTGATTCACAAGGCCCATCGCGTATGGGTGGCCGTCATTGAAGTGACGTGGATGTGCACAACCTGCCCGGAAAGCCCGGTGGGGCGCGATATCCAGACACGCGCCGATGGCAGCGGATTCACTTCGTGATCACGCTTTCAAAAAGCACTGCGAAGGTGCCGCATCGAGCACGGCGGGGTAACAACCACCGAGTGCGCCTGGATGCACGCTAGTTGTTTCGGCGTACTGGCATGCGGCATCAGACCGATGGATGCAAGGTCGCGTGCAATGGACTCACGCCGTCACGCCGTCACGCCGTCACGCGGCGCGACCAAGCCGGGCGGGTGTGACGGCTGCCTGCAACTGAAACACCGAGACAGCATCGCGCAACTGCTGCGCCTGTTCTTCCATCGAACGCGCGGCGGCGGTGGCTTCTTCCACCAGCGCGGCATTCTGCTGGGTGGCCTGGTCCATCTGTGCGATGGTCTGGCCCACCTGCTCGATGCCTTGCGACTGCTGCTGCGAGGCTTCGCTGATCTCGTGCATGATCTCGGTGACGCTTTGTACCGAGTTGACGATGTCCTGCATCGTGCGGCCGGCCTGGCCGACCAGCTGGTTGCCGTGTTCGACCCTGCTCACCGAATCGTCGATCAGCTGCTTGATCTCTTTCGCCGCGCCGGCCGAACGCTGTGCGAGCGTGCGCACCTCGGAGGCGACCACCGCAAAGCCGCGCCCCTGTTCGCCGGCACGCGCTGCTTCCACCGCTGCATTCAAGGCCAGGATATTGGTCTGGAACGCGATACCGTCGATGACACCGATGATGTCGGCGATCTTCTTGGAGGCGGCCTGGATGCCGGCCATGGTGCCGACCACTTGCCCGACCACCTCGCCACCTTGCGAGGCCACCGTTGCTGCGCCAACCACCAGTTGATTGGCGCGGCGTGCATGCTCGGCGTTGTTGCGCACGGTGGAGGTGAGTTCTTCCATCGAGGCGGCGGTTTCTTCCAGATTGGCCGCTTGTTGCTCGGTACGCTGCGACAGATCCTGGTTGCCGGAGGCGATTTCGCTGGCGGCATCGTTGATCGCATCGGTGGAGTGCTGGATGCGCCCGACGATGTCGGCCAACTGCATCACGGTGGCATTGGCATCGTCGCGCATGCGTGCGAACACGCCGTGGAAGTCGCCATGCATGCGGGTGGTGAGATCGCCGGCGGCGATCGCCTGCAGCACGCTGGAGAGCGAGGTCAGATTGGCGTCGGCGGTGGCCATCAGTTGATTGAGGCTGTCCACCATCGCGCGGAAGTCGTATTGAAAGCGCTGCGCATCGCCACGCACGCTGAAATCGCCGTTGGCGGCGGCCTGCGCAAGCAACTTGATCTCGCTGTTCATCGCCGCCAGATTGCCCTTGACCGTGTCCATGGTGTCGCTGAGCACGGCCTTTTCGCCGGGCAGGCGATCCATGTCCTGGCTCAGATCGCCGATGGCGTAGCGCGACATGATCTGCGCCAACTGCATCATCACCGCGATGTGCGAGCCGACCAACGTGTTGGTCTCGCGCACCATGGTGGCGTAGGCACCGGGGAAGGTTTCAGACTGCATGCGATAGCCGATCTGGCCGGCGTCGTGGCGCTGCGCCATCTCGCTCTGTGCGGCCAGCACGGCCTGCAGCTGTTCCTGCATCTGACGCATGTTGTCGAGCAACTGCCCGGTTTCGTCGCGGCTGGGCGCGACGATGCCCTCGTCCAGCCGGCCTTGCGCGATGTTGGCGGCCACCGCGGCGGCGCGGCGCACATTGCGGGTGAGCTTGGACAAGGTGTACCAGCCCAGCGCTGCAATCAGCACGGCCAGCACCGACAGGCCGGCGATCGCTTGCCACATCGCAGTGCGGGCTTCGACCAGGTGACGCTCGGACTGACGCTGCAGAGCCTGCAACGACACGCCACTCAAGTCCTGCATGGCCTGGCCGATATCGTCGAGCGCGGCATTCCAGCGCGTATCGGCCTGTGCATCGCTGCCTTCCAGCGCGCTGCGCAGTGCAGCCAGTGCCGCGTCTGCACGCGCCGCTTCGGTTGTTGCCGCTGTGGCGAGGGCGGGGTCGGGGTGTTCCAGCAAGCCCATCGCCTTGTCCAGCTCATGGCGAAAGCGCAGGTGGTTGCGTGCGAGCTGGCCCAGTTGTTCGCGCAGCATGGCGCGGCTGTCCGCTGCCTGCGAGGGGTCGTTGGCCGCGTCCAGCCGGGTCAGCGACTCGGTGGCATCGGGGCTGTAGATCAGCGTGGAGACCACCAGGTGGTAGCTCTCGATATACGGGGTGTAGACCAGTTGGCTGTCGTCGCGCAGTGCGTCGAGTGCGGCAAACGCCTGCTCGCTCACTGCGGCATAACCCTCCGCGGCAACGCCGGCGATATGGCGTTTTTGCAAGGCAAGCAATTCTTTCTGGCTGCGTTCGAAACCGGGCATGCGCGCGGTGGTGGCGAGCAGCTGTTGCAGATCGCGATTGGCGCGTTGCGCGGCGTTACTGGCGGCGCTGCCGCTGTCCACATGTGCGGCGTGCAGGTCGGTGATCAAACCCAGCATCTGCCCGAGCGGGGCATAGCTGCGCAGTTCGTTGCTGCTGATGGCCACACTTTCGTTGAGCTTGCCGCGATAGAGCAGCACCGGGATGACCATGCCTGCCAAGGCAAGCACACCGATCGCGCCGAGCTTTCTTGCGATTGCCAGATCGTCCCAGCGGCTGCTCCAGCGGCGCGGGGAAGGGTGGGCAGTCTGAGTCGACAGCGCGGGCGAAGTGGTCATTGATGCTTCTCGAAGGCGTACGCAACCTATCGGCCAATAGCTGCTATGCCTTGAGCCGGCCGGCACGATGGCCGGCCGGCTCCATTCAGTCAAAACTCCTGCCAGCTGCTGTCGTTGCTGGGTGCGGTGACCACGGCACGCGGCTTGGACGCGGCGCTGCGACCGGCTGCGGCGACCTTGGCCTTGACGGCCGTGGTCACTGCCGGGCGCAGCACCGCAGCGCGTACCGGTGCCTGGGCATAGGCGACATCGGTCTTGAACACCGCCACTGCGTCGGTGAGCTGGGTGGCCTGGTCTTCCAGCGCACGTGCGGCGGCAGTGGCTTCTTCCACCAGCGCGGCGTTCTGCTGGGTGGTTTCGTCCATCTGGGTGATGGTCTGGTTGACCTGTTCGATCCCGGCCGACTGTTCCTGCGAGGCGGCGGAAATCTCGCCCATGATGTCGGTGACGCGCTGCACGCTGGCCACCACTTCGCCCATGGTCTTGCCGGCGGTGTGCACCAGTGCCGAGCCTTCGGCGACACGCTCGACCGAATCGTCGATTAGGCCCTTGATCTCCTTGGCCGCCGCAGACGAACGCTGGGCCAGGGTGCGGACTTCCGAGGCCACCACCGCAAACCCGCGGCCCTGTTCGCCGGCACGTGCCGCTTCCACCGCCGCGTTCAACGCCAGGATATTGGTCTGGAAGGCGATGCCGTCGATGACGGAGATGATGTCGGCGATCTTCTTGGACGAGGCTTCGATGCCGCTCATGGTCTGCACCACCTTGCCGACCACCTCGCCGCCTTGCGAGGCCACGCTGGCCGCGCCGATGGCGAGCTGGTTGGCCTGGCGCGCGCCTTCGGCATTCTGCTTGACGGTGGAGGTGAGCTCTTCCATCGAGGCGGCGGTTTCTTCCAGGTTGGCGGCCTGTTGTTCGGTGCGCTGCGACAGATCCTGGTTGCCGGCGGCGATCTCGCTGGCGGCGCCCTTGATCGAAATCGCCGACTCCTTGATGCCGCTCACGATCTCGGCCAGCTGCGTGGCCGTGGCATTGGCATCGTCACGCATCTGCGCAAACACGCCGCGGAAGTCGCCGCTCATGCGTGCGGTGAGGTCGCCGGCAGCGATCGACTGCAACAGGCCGGACAACGCTTGCAGGTTGCCATCGGCGGTGGACATCAGGTGATTGAGGCTTTCCACCATCACACGGAAGTCGTACTGGAAGCGCTCGGCGTCGCCGCGGGCGCTGAAGTCGCCATTGGCGGCCGATTGGGCCAGGTGCTTGATCTCGGTGTTCATCGCACCGAGATTGACCTTGACCTGCGCCATGGTGTCGCTGAGCACGGCCTTTTCGCCGGGCAGCTTTTCCATGTCCTCGGACAGATCACCAATCGCGTAGCGGCCCATGATCTGCGCCAGACGCATCTTCACCGCGATGTGCGAGCCCACCAGGGTGTTGGTGTCGTGCGCCATGCGGCCGTACTCGCCGGGGAAGGCTGCCGCATCGATGCGGAAGCTGATCTGGCCGTCGTCGTGACGCTTGGCCATGTCGGTCTGCGCGCTGAGCAGGTTGCGCAGTTGCAGCTGCATCTTGCTCATGGCCTTGAGCAGCCGGCCGGCTTCGTCATTGGCCTGCGTGTTGACGTCGTTGTCCAAATTGCCGCCGGCAATCGCTTCTGCGGCGCGGGTGGCGCGGCTCAACGGCTGGGTGAGGCTGCGGGTGATCAGCAGGCCCAGCGTACCGCTCAGCAGCACCACCAGCAGCGAACCGCCGATCAGCAGCTTGCGTGAGTCGTCCATGGATTGCAGCGCGCTGGCGGACGCCTCGCCGGCCAGCTTGTCCTGCAGGTCGATGTTTTCGCCAATCTTGTCCTGCCATTGCTGCATTGCCGGTGCGGCCTTGGTCAGCAGCAGGGGCAGTGCCTCGTCGCTGTGATTGGTCATGACCAGATCGATGACCTTGTCGTTAAATCCCTTGGCGATCTCACGGCGACGATCGATTTCCGCCCGGATGGCCTTGCCTTCTTCGGAGGGCGGAATTGCATACAAGGTTTCGCGTGCCTTGAGGTAATCGGCGCGCGCACCCTTGATGATCTCGATGAATCGGAGATTGTCTTCGTTGGAGGTCGGCAGCACGATATTGCGGATCTGCATCGAAATGATGTAATTGGCATTCATCATGTCGTTGGACAGCCGGATCTTCTCCATGTTCTGGTGCACCAGATGGTCCACGAGTGCGCGTGCAGAGGTCAGCCCACGATAGCCGATGAAGGCGATAATGCCTGACAGCACGATCAGCACAGCAAAAGCCGCCGCCAATCGAGGGCCCACGTCGTAACGTTGGAGAAGTGCGGTCATGACAGATCCTGGATGGCGTTATGCGATGAAAGGGAGCGACCGAGTAGCGCCGACCACTTGCTGTATGCCGCGTCGCTATGCGCAGTAACGGCTCGCCATGCCAATTACTTAATACCTCAATAGCGTAAATATATAAGTCAAGTCATGCTTGTGAAAATGGCGTCGTCAACTAAATCGTTATGCGGTCAGGATTAAAGTTTTCCAATTGTCGATTACGTCGAACTCGACCGCCAGCTAATAAATACATAAGTAAAATATTATTATCGATATGCGTTTTATCTGTATCGCATTGATGAGACTGCTTCCGAAACGTTGAGACAATAAAAAAGCCGCGCTCCCGAAAGAGCGCGGCTTGGACTGCAGCGACTTTTATGTGGACGATCTGCGCGTTTAGAACTCCGCCCAATCCGACTCGTTGGACGGCGCCGCCGCAGCAGCAGTGCGTGCGGTCGACCGTGCGGTAGCCGGCTTGGAAGCAGCCAGCTTGGACACCGATGACCTGGCAGCGGGCGTCTTGGTAGCAGGCGCAGTGCTGGCGGCTGGGCGCTTGGCGGTGATGTGGCGCACCACCGGAGTGGCGCGTGTCACTGCTTCCAGCTCGGCCGACAGCCGGAACAGCGCGACTGCCTCGGTGAGCTGCTGGGCCTGCTCTTCCATCGAGCGTGCGGCGGCGGTGGCTTCTTCCACCAGCGCGGCGTTCTGCTGGGTGGCCTCATCCATGTGGGTCACGGTCTGGTTGACCTGCTCGATGCCGGCCGACTGCTCCTGCGAGGCGGCGGAAATCTCGCTCATGATGTCGGTGACGCGCTGCACCGAAGAGACGATTTCAGCCATGGTGCTGCCGGCCTGATTGACCAGCGCCGAGCCTTCGGCGACCTTGCTCACCGAGTCGTCGATCAGGCTCTTGATCTCTTTGGCTGCGCCGGCCGAACGCTGTGCAAGCGTGCGTACTTCCGAGGCGACCACCGCAAATCCACGGCCCTGCTCACCGGCACGTGCGGCTTCCACCGCCGCGTTCAACGCGAGGATGTTGGTCTGGAAGGCGATGCCATCGATGACGCTGATGATCTCGGCGATCTTCTTGGACGAGGTCTCGATGCCGGACATGGTGGTGACCACCTGGCCGACGACGCTGCCGCCATGCGAGGCCACGCCTGCCGCGCCGATCGCCAGCTGATTGGCCTGACGGGCGTGCTCGGCGTTCTGTTTGACGGTGGAGGTAAGTTCTTCCATCGAGGCGGCGGTCTCTTCCAGATTGGCCGCCTGTTGTTCGGTGCGCTGCGACAGGTCGTTGTTGCCGGCGGCGATTTCGCCTGCGGCAGTGTTGATGGCCAGGGTGGAGTGCTTGATGCGGCCGACGATGTCGGTCAGGCGCTGGGTGGTGGCATTGGCATCGTCGCGCAGACGCGCGAACACGCCGTGGAACTCGCCATCCATGCGCGCGGTGAGATCGCCCTCGGCCACCGCACCGAGCAACTGCGAGAGCTTGCCCAGATTGCGGTCGCTGACTTCCATCATCGAGTTCAGATCCGACACCATCACCGCGAAGTCGTACTTGAAGCGTGCTGCGTCACCACGTGCGCTGAAATCGCCGGCGGCGGCAGCCTGTGCCAGCTGCTTGATCTCGGTGTTGATCGACAACAGGCTGGCCTTGGCCGCATCCATCGCTTCATGTAGGATCGCGCGGCTGGCCGGCAGACGACGTGCGTCCTGGGTCAGGTCGCCTTGCGCGTATTGATTGAGGATGCGCACCGAATCGGTGATGGCATCCAGATGCTCGAAGATCATCGTGTTGATGCCGCCGGCCAGGTTGCCGTACACGCCGGGGAAATCTTCCGGCATGCGGTGGGTGATGTCTTCGGCCGCATGCAGGTGCGACATGCGCGCGGTCTCGTCGGTGAAGCGGCGCAGCATTTGCGTCATGCCACCGGTGGCCTCCAGCATCTGGCCGATTTCGTCGTTGCTGGTCTTGCTGACCTGCACGCTCAGATCGCCACGCGAGACCGCCTTGATCGCGCCCAGCGCCTTGGACAGCGGGGTGGTGATGCTGCGTGCGATCAACCAGCCGAAGGTGACCGACAGCGCCGCCATCAGCAGCGTGCCGAGCAGCAGCACCGCGCTGGTGAGTTTGAACGAGGATGCGCTGGCGGCGACCATATCGCTCAGTGCCTTGGACTGCTGCGCATAGAGCTTGTCGACCGAGGCGAACAGTTCCTTGCGGATCTCGCCGGACTGCTTGCGCGAAAACTCCATCGCCGCGGCGCGGTCTGGATCTGTGTAGAGCTTGCGCAGCTGCTGGTTGGCCGCGAAGTAGCGCTTGCTGGCATCGGTCAGCTTGGCGTACTCGGCCTTCAACGGCGAGGTGGCGCCGATCTTGGTATCCAGGACTTTTTGCGTTTCGATATATTTGGCCTGGATCTCGTCCATGCGCTTGAAGAACATCGCATAGCGTTCCGGATCGTCGAGATTGACGAACTGGCCCACTTCATAGACGCGGAATTCGCCAGCGAAACCACGCAACTCGGACAGGCGGCTCAGCACCGGCACCACGTCCTGATTGATCAGGTCGGTTTCCTGCTGCATCTGCTTCATGCGTGAAAAGCCGAGTCCACCCAGCAGGGCAGTCAGCACGGCGCTCAGGCAGAAGGCAAACATCAGTTTGCGGCGGATCGGCCAGTCGTTGAACTTGTTCATTATTTACCTCGGAGTTACGCAGAGACGTTGTCCAGCACGCTAGCGGCCCGGCCGGAAGATTCTTTATTCATGAAGAAGAATCGGTCATGCGGCACGCGCTGTTTCCATAGTCCAGGCTGCTGCAATACGCCGTTTCGATAGGGCAGGGCATGCGTTACGGTCGCGCGAACCGCGCTGCGCACGCGACCGATACAGGGTTCAGAAGTCCTGCCACTGACTGTCGTTGCCGGCAGTTGCCGCAGGCGTACTGTTCGATCGACGTGGCGAGGCCGGTGCACGCGTCGCGGTAGCGGTTGCACGCTTGGCTGCGGCGCTGGCCGATTTTTTCGTGGGCGCGACAACGGCAATGCCGGGCGTCGTCTCCAGCGTGAAGCGCGCCACTGTCAGCGCCAGTTGCCCGGCCTGCTCTTCCATCGTGCGTGCGGCGGCGGTGGCCTCTTCCACCAGCGCGGCATTCTGCTGGGTGGCTTCGTCCATCTGGGTGATGGTGCGGTTGACCTGTTCGATGCCGGACGACTGTTCCTGCGAAGCCGCTGCAATCTCGCCCATGATGTCGGTCACGCGCTGCACGCTGGCCACGATATCGGACATGGTGGTGCCGGCCTGGTGCACCAGCAGCGAGCCTTCGGTCACCTTGCCGACCGAGTCGTCGATGAGGTGTTTGATTTCTTTTGCCGCGCCGGCCGAACGCTGCGCGAGCGTGCGCACTTCGCTGGCGACGACCGCGAATCCGCGGCCCTGTTCGCCGGCGCGCGCCGCTTCCACTGCGGCATTCAAGGCCAGGATATTGGTCTGGAAGGCGATACCGTCGATGACGCTGATGATCTCGGCGATCTTCTTGGATGACACCGCGATTGCGGACATGGTGGTCACCACGTTCGCCACCACCGCACCACCTTGCGAGGCGACACCGGCTGCGCCGATGGCCAGCTGATTGGCCTGGCGCGCGCTTTCGGCATTCTGCTTGACGGTGGAGGTGAGCTCTTCCATCGAGGCGGCGGTCTCTTCCAGATTGGCCGCTTGCTGCTCGGTGCGCTGCGACAGGTCGTTGTTGCCGGCGGCAATTTCGCTGGATGCCGTATGGATGCTGCCGGCGGCCTGCTGGATGTGTCCGATCACCTGCGCCAGTTGCTCGGCGGTGCTGTTGGCATCGTCGCGCATGCTGGCGAACACGCCCTGGAAATCGCCGTGCATGCGTGCACTCAAATCGCCCTCGGCCAGCGCGCTGAGCAGGCGCGAGACCTCGGCGATGCTGCCTGCATTGGCATCGAGCAAGGCATTGAGCTGTTGCGCCAACTGCAGGAAGAAGCCCTGCTTGCCGGCACTGTCGATGCGCTTGGACAGGTCGCCGGCGGCCGCGCTGCGTACCACGTCGGCAACGGCGATTTCGACCTGTGCTTCGGCGCTGCGGTCGCGCCATTCGCAGACAAACCCCAGGTGTGCGCCGGCCGCGTCGCGGATCGCCGAGACATCCTGCACGATGCAGGCGGCGCGATACTGCACTTCGCGCTGCGCCGAGCCCTGGCGGTCCAGGCGTTGATAGATTTCCGCGTCCTGCGCGTTGCCCACTTCCAGCTGCGACACCGGTTGGCCGATCAATGGTGCAGCGCGGTCGAAGGCGGGCGCGCAGGCGTGGATGTCGTCGGCGTAGGTGTGCAGCAAGGTCTTCAGCGCGTTGTTGGTGTAGATGATGGTCAGATCCGGATCGGCGATGTACATGCCGGTGGAGGCGTTGTCGAGCGCGGTGCGGATGCGCAGGTTTTCGGCGGCGATGCTGCGCTCGCGCTCCAATCGTTCGCGCAGATCGCGCTGCATGCGTGCCAATGCCGCCATCAGACTGCGTGCGTGTTTGGCGGCGACCGGAATCGGCTGATCCAGACGGCCCTCGGCGATATGTTGTGCGGCAGCCATGGCCAGCTGCGGCTCGCCGCCGAGCAGGCCGAACACCGAGCGCAGAATCCAGCCAGCCGCCAGCGCCAGACACACGAACGCGAGCACCACCGCGCCGCCTTGTTGCCACATCACCCGCAGGCTGTAGTGCTCGGCCTGGCTGCGGTTGGCCGCGTTCAAGGCCAGGATGCGCTCACTGATCGCGCCCATGCGGGTTTCGAGCTGGCCGAATTTGTCGTTGAAATCGGCGTAGGCCGCGTCGCTGTCGGCATGCGTTTCGGCCAGTGTCATCACCTGATCGGCCGCGGCGATGTAGGCCTGCAAGGTCGGTGTCACCGCTTCCAGCTCGCTGCGCAATGCCGGGTCGAGCGGCAACGTGCGGTTGGCCTCCAGCGACTGGCGAAATTCTGCGGCGTGTTCGCCCAGCGAGGTGCGTGCGGCGGCAATGGCGGCATCGTCCTGCCTGGATGCGGCAAGCAGGGCGGCAGTGACATCGCCGCGCAAGGCGTCATGCATCATGTCCGCCTGCATGTGGTTGCGCAGTGCATCGGAAGAGATCACCTGCGCGGCGATCGCCGCAAGCAAGCCGCGTTGGCCGTTGTAGCCGACGCCGCCCAGGGCGAGCAGCGCCAGCGCAGCCACCAGTACCAGAATGCCCAACATGTGCATGATTTTCATTGTGCGGCCTGTTTCAGAAGCGGAAAGACAGACCCACGCCGAGTGCGTGATCCGGTGAGCGCTGGTTGAGCCCGCGGCTGTACACCGCGTCCAATTGCACATCGTTGCTCAGCAGCCAGGCCGAGCCGACATCGAGCAGTGCGACGGTGCCGCCGTTCTCGCTGCTGGCGATTTGCGGCAATGCCACTTCGACGAAGGAGCGCACGCGGTCATTCCAGGCCTTGCCGAGCACCGCGCCGAAGATGCCGGCGGTGTAGCCATGGCCTTGCCCATCGTCGTCCCGGATCACGCCGGGCATCATGCCGGCCGAGATGCTGTCGCTGAGATCCCACTCGGCCACCAGCCGGAACGATGGTCGTGCGCCATGCCCGCGCAGCGCACGTGCGCCGCTGGGCAGATCCACATGCAGCAGCCAGGCCAGCGAGGTCTTGCCGCTGTCGGAACTGACCAGGTGGTGTTTGATGCCGAGCGCGACATCGGACATGCCGCTGAGCGTGTCTTCGCCGGGTGCGTCGATGCGCTGCCAGCCATCGGTTTCCAGCCGCAATTCCCAGGTCTGACCCAGGCCGTAGCGGAACAAGGTGGGCGTGGCGTAGCCATCGACCGCGTCATCGCGTTCCCACGCGACGCTGGTTTCCACCTGCAGCCGGCGGTCGCCGACGGTCAGGCTGGACTCGACGAAATCGGGGCGGTCGGTGGCGATCGGATCTTCGGCGCGGGCATGGCCGACGACGCCGAACAGGATGAGGCAGCTGGCAAGAATACGTGGCTTCATGGCGACCCCTGAAACGCGCGAACATCCGGAACGCATACGTCTGCTTGCACTGTCTGACAACAGCGCGCATGCGGTGCTAGAGCGGCTGTTGCGGTGGGGCGCAGGCAGTCGATGTCTTCCTCGCTAGCGGCAACGGCGGATGAATCTTGATGCGTGGCCGATGGACGGAGCTGCAGTCGGGGAGGGCGTCTGCCACGTGCCGGCTGTGCAGCGTGTGCGCTGCCTGGATCAATCAATGCTGCGGCTTGCATCCGGTTGACGAGTGCAACCGGATGCCGCTACGCACACGCGTGTGCGTATGCAGCCAACGCCTGTCTCAGAATTCGTGCCACTGACTGTCGTTGCCAGCGTTGCTGGACGTCTTGCCTGCCGCGTGAGGCTGCGGCGCTGCCATGTGCTTGCGGGTTGTTGGCGCACGCTTGGGCGATGGCGCGGTGCTGACGGCCGGTTTGACGCTCGATTTGGCGCTCGACGTGCCGATCGATTTGGCGGTGGGTGCAACCGGCTTGGGCCTGGCTGCCTGCGTGAGCTTGAACACCGCCACCGCGTCGGTCAGCTGGCCGGCCTGTTCTTCCATTGCACGCGCGGCAGCGGTGGCTTCTTCCACCAGCGCCGCATTCTGCTGGGTGGCTTCGTCCATCTGGGTGACGGTAAGGTTGACCTGCTCGATCCCGCTGGATTGCTCCTGCGAGGCGGCCGAAATCTCGCCCATGATGTCGGTGACGCGCTGCACGCTGGCCACGATTTCACTCATGGTGGTGCCGGCCTGATGCACCAGCGACGCGCCCTGCGCAACCTTGCTCACCGAGTCGTCGATCAGCTGTTTGATTTCTTTTGCGGCGCCGGCCGAACGCTGTGCGAGCGTGCGTACCTCGGAGGCCACCACCGCAAATCCACGGCCCTGTTCGCCGGCGCGCGCCGCTTCCACCGCCGCGTTCAAGGCCAGGATATTGGTCTGGAAGGCGATGCCGTCGATGACGCTGATGATCTCGGCGATCTTCTTGGACGAGGTCTGGATACCGGACATGGTGGTGACCACCTGCGCCACCACCGCGCCGCCATGCGAGGCGACATCGGCTGCGCCGATGGCCAACTGGTTGGCCTGACGCGCACTTTCCGCATTCTGCTTGACGGTGGAGGTGAGTTCTTCCATCGAGGCGGCGGTCTCTTCCAGATTGGCCGCCTGTTGTTCGGTGCGTTGCGACAGATCGTTGTTGCCGGCGGCAATTTCACTGGCGGCCGCATTGATCTGCGTGGCAGAGGTCTGGATGCCGGAAACGATCTCGGTCAACTGCGCCACGGTGGCATTGGCATCGTCGCGCATACGCGCAAACACGCCCTGGAAGTCGCCATCCATGCGCACGCTGAGGTCGCCTTCGGCCAGCGCGCTGAGCAGGCTGGAAATACGCTCAAGTCCCTGCGCGGTGGTGTCCAGCAAACCGTTGAGCTGACGGCCGAATTCCAGATAGAAGCCGTGCTTGTCGTCCAGTGCCAGGCGCTGCCCGAAGTCGCCCATCAAGGCGGACTGCACCACTGCAGCGACTTCTTGTTGCGTGCTGACCTCGGCGCTGACATTGCGCCACAGCAACATGCTGCCGCTGCGATGGCCATCAGCCGCGTATAGCGGGGTCATGGTCAGGTCCAGCGTCACCGGGCCGAAGGTGTAGCGTTCCAGGGAGGTGGACTGCAACTGCTGCAGGCGCTGCAAACGCGCCTTGCCGTCGGCGTCGGTGCCGAACACATAGTCCAGCGGTTTGCCGACCACCGCATCGGCGCTGAAGCCCTGCTGGCCCTTGGCATGAAACGCCGCTTCGCCGCATTTCAACGAGGTATGCAGCGCTTCGGTGATGAATACCGCGTTGTGCTGTTCGTCGGCGAGCAGCACTTCCATCTCCGAATGTTCCAGCGCGGTGCGGATGCGCAGGTTCTCGTTGGCGATCTGCGCCTCGCGCTCGATGCGCTGGCGCAGGTCGGTCTGCATGCGCTGCATGGCGCCCATCAGGCGGCCCACCTCATCCTGGCGCTGCGCGGCAATCTGGTTGTCCAGCTTGCCGGCGGCAATGGCACCTGCCACCTTTGCGGCGGCATCCAGCGGCCCCACTACCTGACGGCGCAACAGTGCAAACAGCGCAATGCTGAGCACCAGCGCCGAGCCCAGGCCGACCGCCAGAATGGTCCACAACAGGCGATGTGCCTGTTGCATGATCGCCGCATACGGCACCACCACACCCAGCGCAAAGCGCTCCTGCGCCTGGCCGATCTGCAACGGCACATAGGCGCTGACCGTGCCGGCTGCATCCGGCGTGAAATCCAGATAGTCCTTGCCGGCCCTGGTCGCCTCAAGCATCGCGCGATAGTCGGCGCCGTCGGCCGGCTTGCCGATCCGCGCAGCGTCACGCGAGGCCAGAATCACCCCGGCAGGCGAGATCAGCTCGACATAGCCGTCGTCCATCGGACGTAGCGCACTCAGGCGTTTCTGCAGCGCGGCCAGGGCGAAATCCACCGAGACCACGCCCACATACTTGCCCTGATCCATGATGGGCGTGGACAAGGTGGTCATCAGCACCGGCTTGCCGCCGATCTGGTAATCGTAGGGGCCAGCCACGATCTGCCGGCCCAGCTGACGGGGTTTGAGGTTCCAGTCGCCGTCGCCAGGTTTTTCGTAACCGACCAACGGTTCGCGGATCAGCGACTGCCCGTTATAGGCCCAGTAGGTCATGAAACGACCGGTGTTGTCGTGGCCCTTGGCATCGATATAGTCGCTGTCCTTGCCATCGAAGGCCTGCGGTTCCCACAACGTCCCCATGCCCACCCATTCGGGATGGTTCTGCAACTGGTCGTGCACGATCGCCGCCGCCGCATCGCGGCTCACCCCACCATGGGCACGCTGCGCCAGCAAGGCGCTGGCGACCGACTGGCCGGTGGTGAACGCCTGCCCCAGCTCGTTGCCGATCTGCTCGGCCTGATAGCGCGCCGCGTTCTGCATCGTGGTCTGTGCCGAGGCGATCAGCGCGCGACTGCTTTGCCAGTAGCTGATCGCCGCAGTCAGACCGAAACACAGCAAGGCAGCCACTGCGGTGCCCAGCATCAGGCGGTACGCCAGACTGCCGCCGGAGCGAGATTGCGTGGAAGACACGGTCATGGGAGTCGCTGCGAAAGAAGGGGGGGACTGCTGAAGGCGACGGTGTGGATGTTGCTTAGCCGGTGGCGAGCAGGGCTCCTGCGCGTGCGCCAACGCGGCTGTGGCTGCGCTGTGCAGGAACCGCTGCGCTCACCCGGAAGCTGGACACCGCTTCGTCGAGCTGCTGCGCCTGCTGCTGCATGGCGTTGGCGGCGGCGGTGGCTTCTTCCACCAGCGCGGCGTTCTGCTGGGTGCTCTCGTCCATCTGGGTGACGGTGAGATTGACCTGCTCGATACCGGCCGATTGTTCCTGGGAGGCGGCGGAGATCTCGCTCATGATGTCGGTCACGCGCTGCACCGAGGACACGATCTCGGCCATGGTCTTGCCGGCCTGATCCACCAGTGCCGAGCCCTGCGCCACCTTGCCGACCGAATCGTCGATCAGGTGCTTGATCTCTTTCGCCGCGCCGGCGGAACGTTGCGCCAGCGTGCGTACTTCGCTGGCGACCACCGCAAACCCGCGGCCCTGTTCGCCGGCACGCGCCGCTTCCACTGCCGCGTTCAAGGCCAGGATATTGGTCTGGAACGCGATGCCGTCGATGACGCTGATGATTTCGGCGATCTTCTTGGACGAGGTCTGGATACCGGACATGGTGTCCACCACCTGGCTGACCACGTGCCCGCCTTGTGATGCCACCGATGCCGCACCGATCGCCAGTTGATTGGCCTGACGTGCGCTCTCGGCGTTCTGCTTGACGGTGGAGGTGAGTTCCTCCATCGAGGCGGCGGTTTCTTCCAGATTGGCCGCTTGTTGTTCGGTGCGCTGCGACAGGTCGTTGTTGCCGGCGGCGATTTCGCTGGCCGATCCGGTGATGGAACTGGCCGCTTGCTGGATGCGTCCGACGATGCCGGCCAACTGGGTTGCAGTGGTGTTGGCGTCATCGCGCATGCGCGCAAACACGCCGTGGAACTGGCCGTCCATGCGCGCAGTGAGGTCGCCCTCGGCCAGCGCGGCCAGCAGCTCGGATAGCTTGCCCAGATTGCGGTCGCTGACCTCCATCATCGCGTTGAGGTCGTTGATCATGCGTGCCGAATCGTGCTTGAACCGTGTGGCATCGCCGCGCTGGCTGAAGTCGCCATTGGCCGCAGCTTGGGCCAGGCGCTTGATCTCGGTGTTGATCGCCAGCAGGCTGGCCTTGGCCGCATCCATCGCTTCGTGCAGCACGGCACGCGTGCCGGGCAGGCGTGCGGCGTCGCGCGACAGGTCGCCCTGCGCGTATTCGTTGAGTACCCCGATCGCATCGATGATGGCGTCCAGGTGTTCGAAGATCATGGTGTTGATGCCGCCCGCCAGCTCGCCGTAGACACCGGGGAAATCGGTCGGCATGCGATGGCTGACGTCTTCGCCGGCGTGCATGTGCATCATCACCTTGGTCTGCGCGGAGAAGCGCTCCAGCGTGTGCACCATTTCGTCGGTGGCCTTGAGCATCTGGCCGATTTCATCGCTGCCGTGCTGGGCGGTGCGCACGCTCAGATCGCCACGCGCCACGCCCTTGATGGCGGCAAGCGCACGCGACACCGGCTCCAGAATCGAGTTGCCGATCAGCCAGCCCACTAGCAGATTGATCAGTACCAGCACGCCGCCGGCCACGGCGACAATGCCGGTGAAGGCCAGCGCCTGCGCCTGGGTGTCGTCCAGATACACGCCGGTGCCGATCACCCAGCCCCACGGCTTGTACAGCGCCGCGTAGGAGGTCTTCTGCACCGGCTCTTTTTCGCCGGGCTTGGCCCAGGCGTAATCGACGTAGCCGCCGCCAGCCTGCGCGGCAGTGACGAATGCCGGAAAGATGCGCTTGCCGTCCGGGCTCAGCACATCGTTGAGCGGTTTGCCGTTGAGATCCGGGCGGGTGGGGTGCATCAGCATTACCGGTGCCTGGTCGGTGACGTAGATGTAATCCACACCGCCGCGTGCGCGCATCGTCGACAAGGTGGCCAGCGCTCTGCTCTTTGCGGTCGCCACATCCATCTCGCCCTTTTCGGCGCGCTCGGCGTAACCATTGACCACCGCGATCGCCATTTCGATCTGGCTCTTGAGCCCATCGCGGCGCGTATCGGTGAGATCCACGTACTGCATGCGCGCGGCGATGACCGCCAGCGCGATGATGCCCAGCGCCACCAACGCAGTCTGGAACAGGAACTTGCGCTTGAGCGGCACGTTGGCCAGCGTGTTTGCGATCGTGGTCTTAAACGTCATGGCAGGTATCCAGTGAAAGGATGTGTGACCGGGATATGTCGGATAGCGACCCGATTGCAGAAATGTTGAGCGTTGCCCGACGGCTGGTGTGTGGGTGATTTGCAGTGCTTTTTTGAAGCCATTCTTTGAATGCCAGTGCTGGTTCCGCGCCGGCACATGACCTGGCAAGTCTGCGGCGGGTTACGCGCAGCGCACGCCGCACGCCGACCTGGACGTCAGGTCGCGTGGATCGGCGCAGCGTGGGGGCTGGCTGGAATGGGCTTGCGGTGCCGCCACGACCGAGGAGTGGCGGGGTAGGCGTTTTGCGGATGCGCAGTAGTGTTGTTAGCCGCTCTTAGTTGCGCTGCGTGCTGCTGACGCTTGCCACGGACTGCTGCAGGTTCTGCAGTTCGCTCCACAACTGGTGGCGGGTATCGCCGTCGTGGCCGAGCGACAAGGCTTGTGCGGTTTGCAGATCGCCATCGTGCAGGGCACGATTGGCCTGACGGTGTTGCGCCAGATACTGGCCCAACTGCTGCTGCACCAGCGCAAACTGCCGTGCCTGTTCGCCCTGCGGTGCGGTGGCCTGGAAGTAACCGGCATGCCGCGCGATACGTTGACGCAGATTGCCCAGACGCTCGTCGTAGGCATCGATGCGTGCGAGGTCATGCGAGGCAGCAAGCTGCGCACGCTGGTCGTCGCGCAATTGCACCAGATCGATGGCAAGCGACTGCAGCGCGCTCACCGGGACGTTGTCCAGAAGCACCGAGACCGGCGCCGCCGGTGCGGCGAAAGAGGGGGGCAACGACACACCGGCAGCCAACAGCGCGACGACGAGCATGGAGCCCAGCATGTGGCGGGCAGAGCGTGTGGAATTGGCGGTGTGCATGCGGAGTTCCTTCGACGTAGCGCGGGCAAGACTGCCCTCATTGCTCTGTGTATCGGCCGCAGAAGCTTGCGCTTGATCACCTTTCGACCAACGGCAGTGTCGCGCGGGAATCGCAAGAGGTGTTGCGAGGCAAGTTTTGATCGGCTGGTTAGTGCCACACAGCAAAACGCCCCGACAGGATCGGGGCGTTTTGAGCGTCAATGACAGGGTGTAAAACCGCAGCGTGCGTTTCCTTCTCCCTGCGGGAGAAGGTGGCGCGCAGCGCCGGATGAGGGTACGGGCGCAGCCTCGTGCACTAAAAAGCGCGTCGCTGGAACTGGCAGAGCAGTTGGTGGACAACTTAATTGGCACAGGGCTTCGCTCCGTACCCTCACCCCAACCCCTCTCCCGATGGGAGAGGGGCTATGAACCCTTCTCCCTGCGGGAGAAGGTGGCGCGAAGCGCCGGATGAGGGTACGGGCGAAGCCTAGTGTGCTTAAAGCCTTGTGAGCAAAAGTACTCTTTGATGCCTAAACCCGTCAGATGCCTAAACCCACGTCCTATGCCAAAGCACCGTCAGACGCTTAAACCACCACCAGACGCCGCGGGGCAGGGGTGCTCGTTGCCGAAGCCAGCGCAGCGTTCGGCTGGATCCTGAAGATCGCCACCGTATCGGACAGCTCACCAGCCTGTTCTTCCATCGCACGTGCTGCGGCACTGGCTTCTTCCACCAGCGCGGCGTTCTGCTGGGTGGCCTCGTCCATCTGCGTCACGGTGAGGTTGACCTGTTCGATACCGGCGGATTGCTCCTGCGAGGCGGCGGAGATCTCGCCCATGATGTCGGTCACGCGCTGCACGCTGGCGACCACTTCGGTCATGGTGGTGCCGGCCTGATTCACCAGCAACGCGCCTTCGGCGACCTTGCCGACCGAATCGTCGATCAGGTGCTTGATCTCCTTGGCCGCACCAGCCGAGCGCTGAGCCAGCGTTCGCACTTCAGAGGCCACCACCGCAAAACCACGACCCTGATCGCCCGCACGCGCCGCTTCCACGGCGGCGTTCAAAGCCAGAATATTGGTCTGGAAGGCGATGCCGTCGATCACGCTGATGATGTCGGCGATCTTCTTCGACGATGCCTCGATGTCGGCCATCGTGGCGACCACCTTGTTCACCACTTCGCCCCCTTGCGAGGCGACGCTGGCTGCGCCGATCGCCAACTGGTTGGCCTGGCGAGCGCCTTCAGCGTTCTGCCTGACGGTGGAGGTGAGTTCTTCCATCGAGGCGGCGGTTTCTTCCAGGTTGGCCGCTTGTTGCTCGGTGCGCTGCGACAGGTCGTTGTTGCCGGCGGCAATGTCGCTGGCAGCGGCATTGATCGACGTGGTCGCGTGCTGGATGCGCCCGACGATGCCGGACAACTGCTCGGTGGTGGCGTTGGCATCGTCGCGCATCTGTGCGAACACGCCGTGGAACTGGCCGTGCATCCGCTCGGTCAGATCGCCCGCGGCAATCGCCTGCAGTACCTTGGACAAGGCACCGAGGTTGCCATCGGCGGTGGCCATCAGCTGATTAAGGCTCTCCACCATGGCGAGAAAGTCGTACTGAAAGCGCTGCGTATCGCCGCGCACGCTGAAGTCGCCATTGGCGGCGGCCTGCGCCAGCAATTTGATTTCGCTGTTCATCGCCAAGAGATTGCGCTTGACCGCATCCATGGTGTCGCTGAGCACGGCCTTCTCGCCAGGCAGGCGGTCCATGTCCTGGCTCATATCGCCGATCGCATAGCGCGACATGATCCGTGCAAGCTTCATCTTCACCGCAATATGCGATTCGACCAGTGCATTGGTGTCGCGCACCATGCTGCCGTATTCGCCGGGAAATGCCGCTTCGTCCATGCGGAAGCTGATCTGCCCGCTGTCGTGGCGGCGGGCCATGTCCTGCTGCGCTGCGGAGACGGCTTTGAGCTGGTCCTGCATGCCACGCATGCTGGTCAACAACTGGCCGGGTTCGTCGCCGGGCTGCGGGCCGATCGGGTTGTCCAGCTTGCCATGCGCGATCGCTTCGGCCACTTGCGTGGCTTGGGTCAATGGACGCACCAGGCTGCGCGAAATCAGCCACGCCAGTGCAGCGGCCAGAAACGCCGACAGCAGGCCGAAGGCGATCAGGGCACGGTTGGCCAGCGCAACACTGCCCAGGATGGCGGCTGCACCGGCGGCGTTCTGCTGGTTCTGCAGTTCCACTGCGGCGGCAATCGCGTTGGAGCGTCGCTCCAGCAGCGGCTGTGCTTCACCGCTCAACAGCTGCTTGGCGCCGTCCAGATTGCCGTCGCGGATCATGCCGAGCAGACGGTTGTTGGTGGCACGTGCGGCGGTGAGGCTGTCTTCGATGGTCTGGCGTGCACGCATGCCATCTGCAGTGGTCGGCAGGCGTTTTAGCGCAGTCCACAACTGGGCGTAGTGCGCGCGATTGGCCTTGAGCTGCGCATCGATCGTGGGCTGTTGCTGCGGCGTGGCCAGCATGAAGTCGCGGATATAACGCTCGCCCAGCATATTGCTCTCGCGCATCTGGTTGAGCAGCTGCGCCTTGCGGTTATTGATTTCGATGATGATCGAGACTTGGTTCTTGACGGTCTTGAATTCGTATAACGCCAGGCTGGTCGAACCGGCCAGCAGGACGATCAGTAAGGTAAAAGCCAAGGCGAGGCGTCGCCCGACATTGAGCGAATGCAGAAATTTCATGGTGGTCTCGGGGAGGAGGGAGGAAAAGAGGTACAGCGGTAGCGTTCGCTGGCGGGTTTTCTTGAGCTGATGCGCGTTCGTCGATGCGTCTGCGTTCATCGTCTCTGCGGCGGGTGCGCTGCGTATGAGGCGTTGCGTTGCGTCGTGCAATGGGGACAGGCACGGGCGGCAACGTCGGCATTGCCAGCGTGTGGCGAGTGGGTGCGTGGTAACGACAAAGCCCCGGCATCGCTGCCAGGGCTTTGTCGTTACCGCACAACATCGGCGGCCTTCGCGGTTTGGAGCGGCTAACAAAACTACGTCACGCCAGCCTACTGCAGGCCGGCTGATCTGCTGTCTGGCTGCAGGGCCCTTGTGCCCGCCCACCATCGCGGGACACGCCGCAAGTAGTCCGTGAAAGCAACCAGCAGACTCTCTGGTGCGGTGTCCTCGCCGATTGCGGGACCGTGTGGCGGCATGGATGCCGCCACCGAGCCCCCAGGGACGGGTTCACGGCGTGTCCCGTGAGCGGTGAGGGCACCGCGCATTCGACCCACTCAGTGTTTGATCTGGACGTCTGACTGCATCCACCAAGAGACGGCCGACAAAACCACTGCAGTCACTGACAGGCGCTCGCTAGGTTTTGTTAGCCGCTCTTAGTGCCTTCTTCTGCGGCTTTGCGTCTTACGCCGCCTGCGGCACTTTCAACGAACGCACCAGGCCACCGATGTCCACGATCAGCGAGACCCGTCCATCGCCGAGGATGGTGGCGCCGGAGACGCCCGGGATACGGCGATAGTTGTTTTCGATGTTCTTGACCACGACCTGCTGCTGGCCAAGCAATTCGTCCACTTCCAGCGCGATCTTCTGGCCGTCGCCTTCGACCACCACCACCAGCGATTCCTTGGAGGACTGTTGCCCGCCGAAACCGTAGTAATTGGTGAGCGACAGGATCGGCAGATATTCGCCACGCACCCGCAGCACCCGGCCGTCGCCGGCCATCGAGCGGACATCTTCCGGCGCCGGCTGCAGCGCTTCGAGCACATAGGACAGTGGCAGGATCAGGGTTTCGCCGGCCACCGACACGGTCATGCCGTCCAGGATGGCCAGGGTCAGCGGCAGACGGATCAGCACGCGGGTACCGCTGCCGGCGCTGCTTTCCAGCTGCACTTCGCCACCCAGGCCCTGGATGTTGCGGCGGACCACGTCCATGCCCACGCCACGACCGGAGAGATCGGTGACAGCATCGGCGGTGGAGAAGCCCGGTGCGAAGATCAGATCCCACACCTGCGCATCGGTCGGGTTATCCGGCACGGCAATGCCGCGTTCGGCCGCTTTTTCCAGGATCTTGGCGCGATTGAGGCCACGGCCGTCGTCGCTGACTTCGATCACGATGTGACCGCCCTGGTGCGATGCCGCCAGGGTGATGGTGCCGGTCTCGTCCTTGCCGGAGGCGCGGCGCGCATCGGGCATTTCCAGACCATGGTCGATCGAGTTGCGCACCAGGTGCACCAACGGATCGGCAATCTTTTCGATCAAGCCCTTGTCCAGTTCCGTGCTTTCGCCAATCGTGCGCAGACGCACCTGCTTGCCGAGGCGGCTGGAGAGGTCGCGCACCAGACGCGGGAAGCGGCGGAATACCGCATCGACGGGCAGCATGCGCACGCCGATGACTGCTTCCTGCAGATCGCGGGTGTTGCGTTCGAGCAGATCCAGACCGGCAAACAACTGTTCGGCATGCGCCGGGTCCAGGCCGGTGGAGACCTGCTTGAGCATGGCCTGTGTAATGACCAGTTCGCCGACCAGGTTGATCAGGGCATCGACCTTGTCGACGCTGACGCGGATGGAGCTTTCGGCTTCGGCAGCGGCGGCCTTGGCAGGCGTGGCAACGGCGGCCGCAGGTTCTGCAGCGGCGGTTGCTGCAGCCGCGACGGCAGCAGTGTCAGCCGCGTCGACCGCCAGGCTCGGCGGCGGGCCGGGCACGGCCATCGGGCGGATGTCCAGCTCGCAATCGTCCACCACCCAGGCAAAGGTGTCTTCGATCTTGCTGCGCGGAATCTTGCCGATCAGGCCCAGATCCCAGGCCAGATAGGCTTCCAGCGGGTCGATGTTTTCAAAGCCCGGCATGCGCTCAAGACGGGCGGCAATCTGCAGCGGGCCCAGGTGCTCGAGCTCGCGGATGATGCGCAGCGGGTCGTTGCCGCTCATGAACAGCGACGGCGCCGGGGTAAAGCCGATGTGCCAGGCTTCGGGTTCTTCTTCCTTCGGCTTGGCAACGACTGCAGCTACAGGTGCTTCGCCAGCCAGCACCGCGTTCAAGCGGGTGTGCACGGCCTTGACCGCAGCCGGGTCGGCCGGGGTGCCGTGTTCGGCTTCGCGCAGCAGGGCGCGCAGCACGTCGACCGAGCCAAGCATGGCATCGACCGCGTTGGGTGCGAGCTGGCGCTTGTTGGAGCGCAGTTCGTCCAGCAGCGTCTCCAGCACGTGGGTCAGGCCGGCGACGGCCTCGAAACCGAAAGTGGCAGCGCCACCCTTGATCGAGTGCGCAGCGCGGAACACCGAGTTGATGATTTCCGGGTCGCGGTTGCCCTCTTCAAGGGACAGCAGCCCGGCCTCCATCGCGTCGAGCCCTTCACGGCTTTCCTCGAAAAAGGTGGCGTGGAAACGTTGCAGGTCCATGCTCATGGGTGCGAAATCCGATGGTGAAGCGAGAGAGAATTAACCCAGAACTTTCTGGACGGTGGCGATCAGCTGTTCTGGATTGAACGGCTTGACCAGCCAGCCGGTGGCACCGGCAGCTTTGCCTTCGGATTTCTTGTCGGCCGCCGATTCGGTGGTGAGCATCAGCATCGGGGTGAACTTGTAATCCGGTAGCTGGCGCAGTTCGCGAATCAGCGAAATGCCGTCCATGTTGGGCATGTTCACGTCGGTCACCACCGCATTGAAGCGCTGGCCCTTCGCGCGGCCCAGCGCAACGGCGCCGTCTTCGGCTTCTTCGACGGCAAAGCCGGCAGAGGTGAGGGCGAAAGAGACCATCTGGCGCATTGACGCCGAATCGTCCACCACCAAGATACGTGCGCTCATGCGGCGTTCTCCACAGATTTCAGGTTGTCATTGGATGCGGAAAGTCCGAGCGCGTCGGTGACGCCGAGCAGACGGACCGCATCTCTAAAAGTGTCGTTGCAGCCATCGAACTCGGTGTTCAACCCAGCCTGGCGGCGGGCCTGCACGAAGGCGCAGAGCAACTGCACGCTGGCGGTGTGGATGCGGCGGACTTCACCGGCGTCAAGCACCAGATCGCCATCCTCCGCGAGGACTGCGGCTAGCTTTTGCTTGAGGTCGGTGCTGGTCTCGATGCCGAGATCCTCACCCAATGTCACTGTGCTCATCGTTGCTCCGAACGGACGGTTCTATGCGTACTAACGGCGGGGGGCGGGAAAGCTTTAACGTTGAATCGCTGCGCGTGCATGCGCGCGTCAGCTATGCGGCGCATCAATGCAGCAGATGGCTGGCATCGAGCAGGATCATCGGCTGATGACCCAGGCGCGCGACGCCGCGGAACAGGTTGTTGGAGATGCGGCACAGGCGTGCGTTGTCCGGTGGCTCGATCTGCTGATCGGTGAGGCTGGTGACGTCTTCCACCGCCGACACGCGCAGACCCATGGTTTCGCCGTTTTCTTCCAGCACCACCACGCGGGTGTGCAGATCCATGTCCACCGCCGATGCACCGAGATGGATACCCAGATCCATCACCGGCACCACCTGACCACGCAGATTCATGATGCCGAGCATCGCGCTGGGGGTGCCGCGCAATGGCAGCAGTGGCACCGGCAAGACCACTTCCTGCACCTTGAGCAATTCGAGTGCATACGTCTGTTCGCCGCAGCGCAGGCGCAGCCAACGCGTACTGCGTTCGGCCGCGCGCCGTTCGGCATGGATGCGCTCGGCCTGGCCGGGTGCGAGCAGCGCTTCAAGGCCTTGCGGATAGATCGATGGCGGCGGCGCGCGGTGCGGTGCGATCGGCGCCTGCGCCGGGCGCGCAGGTGCCGGCGCGGGCGGTGCGGCAAGACCGAAGGCCGGGTCCGCATCCATCTCCGACAACAGATCGGCAGCCAACAAGTCGGCACTGGAGGCGGCGGTGCCGAAGGCCGGGTCTGCGTCCATTTCGGCCATCAGGTCGGCCGTGCTCATGAACGGGCTGGGCGCGGCGGTGGCGAAGGCGGGGTCGGCATCCATCTCGGCCAGGAAATCGGCGGCGATGTCTGCAGCGCTCGGCGCGGCAACGACTGGCGGGCCGAAGGCCGGATCGGCATCCATTTCGGCGAGGAAATCGGCGGCGATGTCTGCGGCGCTCGGCGCGGCAATGACCGGCGGGCCGAAGGCCGGGTCGGCATCCATTTCGGCGAGGAAATCTGCGGCGATGTCTGCAGCGCTCGGCGCGGCAACAACTGGCGGGCCGAAGGCGGGGTCTGCATCCATTTCGGCCAGGAAATCGGCGGCAATCGCTTCGGCGCTGAGCACGGGGGTGATTGCTTCCGGAACAGCGACAGCCTGCACGGGTGGCTCTGCCAGCGCGACGTCTGCATCGGTGTCGGCAAGCGCGGGTGCCGCGGCGATGTCGGCAGTCGCCACCGCAGCGGTGACAGCAGCTGCAGTGACGGCAGCGGGGACATCCACGCCGGCATCGTGCAGCAGGCCTTCCAGATAATCGTCGAGCTCACCATTGGCGGTGTGGTTGCTCATGCGGCTTGCTCCATGGGCATCGCGTCATCGGCCAGCACCCATTCCAGCGCGCGGCGATAAGCAGACAGGCCACGGCCCTGATAGTCGCCGCCGGTGGCGGGAACGGTCAGCGCAGCGGCGTTACAGATACGGGTATCCACCGGCACCGCGTCTTCCCAGACCACTGCGCCATAGGTGGCCTGCATTTCCTTGAGGGTGTCGGTGCCGGCGCGGGTGCGGCGGTCGAACAAGGTCGGCAGGATCGACACCGGCAACGGGCGGCGACGCGAGCGCTGCACCATGTCGGCGGTGCGCACCATGCTGGCCAGGCCATGCAGGGCGAGTGGCTCGGCCTGGGTCGGCACCACCACACGGTCGCAGGCGGCCAGGGCATTGATCATCAGCAGGCCAAGGGTCGGCGGGCAGTCCAGCAGGATGTAGTCGTGCTGGCCGGCGTGGCGGGTC
The DNA here is from genome assembly GCF_056725225.1 of Xanthomonas sp. NCPPB 2933. NCBI lineage: Bacteria > Pseudomonadati > Pseudomonadota > Gammaproteobacteria > Lysobacterales > Lysobacteraceae > Xanthomonas > Xanthomonas sp. NCPPB 2933. The sequence continues at coordinate 2,973,223 of NZ_CM161518.1, read as the reverse complement.
ATGGCGTTCTGCAGGGCCAGGCCCAGACCGGGCTGATTGGCGCTGCGACGTTCCAGCGTGGCCAGTGCCGCTTGCGCGCACACATAGGACAGGCCGGGGATGCTGCTTTCGTGCAACAGGCTGGCCAGGTCGCTCGGTGGGGTGCCGAACAGGTCCAGTACCCCGCGCGGCGGCGGGTCCACCGCCACGCCGAACGCGCGGGTGAGCGAGGAGTGCGGATCGAGGTCGACCAACAGCACCCGGTGGCCGAGCGCGGCCAGGCCGCGACCCAGTGCCAGCGTCGTGGTGGTCTTGCCCACGCCGCCCTTTTGGTTGGCGATTGCCCAGATACGCATCTCACTGCACTCCTTGAATTACGGCGGGGACGGAACTTGTGCCGCTTTCGGTGGTGACGGCCGTTTGGCCGCCGTCAGACTTGGGAAGCTTCGGCGCCCCGGCGGCGGTCGCATGCATCTGCGATGGCGGATCGGGTGCGAGTGAGCCAGCCGAATCAGCGAGGATGATCAACACCACACGCCGGTTCGCATTCCGTCCCGCCTCAGTGCTGTTATCGGCACGTGCGCGGAATTCTCCATAGCCCACCATCGCCAATCGCTGCGGGGCAACGCCATCGTCGGCGAACAGGTGCACCACGCTGGCGGCACGCGCGGCCGACAGTTCCCAGTTGGAGGGAAACTGCGCGGTGGCGATCGGCTGGTTATCGGTATAGCCCTCCACGCGCACGCCGTTGGGCGCATCGCGCAGCACCGAGGCGAGGGTGGACAGCGTGTCGCGGGCGGTGCCGGCCAATGCGGCCGAGCCGGTGCCGAACAAAATGTCGCTGTTGATCTCCACTTCGATCCACAGATCGTTGCGGCGGATGGTGATGAGTTTCTTGTCGATCAGCGGCGCCAGCGTCTTGCTCAGCTGCGCGGCCACCGCATCCATCTGCCGCTGCGCCCGCGCCAGCTGCGCCTGGTTGCGCAGCGACACCGGCATGCGCATCTGCGCGGCCATCGATGGCAGCAGGGTGGGGTCGGTGGGGCCGTTGGAGGCGGCCATCGGTGCGCCGGCCTTGATCACCGACGGACGGTCGTAGTCCGCCCCCAAGGTCTGGGTCTTGCCGATCTGCACCGGGCTGGCGGCATTGGACGAGCCACCGAACGCGGTGGTCAACGCCTGCGCCATGACCTTGTACTTACCCTCGTTGAGCGAGGAGATGGCGTACATCACCACGAAGAACGCCAGCAGCAGCGTCATCAGATCGGCATACGGAATCGCCCACGCTTCGTGGTTGCCATGGTCTTCGTGATGTTTGCGACGGCGGGCCATGACGGGCTTAATGCAAGTATCCGGCCAATTTCGATTCGATGTTGCGCGGGTTCTCGCCCTGGGCGATCGCGATCAAGCCTTCGATCGCCATTTCGCGCTCGTTGGTGCTGCAATGGATGACGCTCTTGAGCTTGGCGGCGACAGGGAGAAACAACAGATTGGCCGAGGCGATGCCGTAGATGGTGGCGGTGAACGCAGCCGCGATGCCGTGCCCGAGCATGGCAGGGTCGGCCAGATTCTTCATCACCGCCATCAGGCCCAGCACCGCGCCGATGATGCCCAGCGTGGGCGCGTAGATGCCCATGCCTTCGAACACCTTGGCGGCGGCAAGATCCTGACGCTCCTGGTTGTCCACTTCGATCTCGAGCATATGCCGCATGGATTCGGGCTCCACGCCATCGACCAGCATCTGCAGGCCCTTGCGCAGAAACGCGTCGTCCTGGCGCGGGAGCTGGTCTTCCAGGCCCAGCAAGCCCTGGCGACGGGCGATGTTGCTCCATTCGACGATGCGCGCCAGCAGCTGCGGTCGGTCGCTGGCCGGCGGCTGGATCACCCAGCGCAGGATCTTGAAGGCGCGCCGGAAAACTGCCGGGGAGGTGTGAAGCAAAATCGCCGCCACGGTACCGACGATCACGATCAGGAAGGCAGCCGGCGACCACAGCGACGAAATACCGGCGCCTTTCAATACGCTACCGCCCACGATCGCCACGATCGCGAGCAGCAGTCCGATAATGCTAAGTCTGTCCATGCAAGCGGTATCGGCCCAAGCGCGGCGGACTTGATAGGCGCGCTTGGTTGAAGCGCCAGAAAGTTGTCGTTTGGGGCTGGAGGCCCATTTCCTGCTGGCTTAAAGCCCCTCTCCCGCCGGGGCGAGAAGGCACAGCTTGCGCGGCATGGGCGCGCGTGCCTTGGAGCGCCCTCGCCGCAAGCGCGGGCCGGGGCGCGGAGCGGGGGTTGGGGTGAGGGTACGGTTTTTCAGGGTACGACCAGGCCCTCGCCTGCGAGTCGCCGGCTTCGGTAAGCGGCGGCAGCCCGGCCGGGGATCGGCTCCTCGGCTCGGTCAGACATCCTGTCTGACTCGCCGCGCGGCACATCCGTGTGCCGCTCTCCGCCAATCCCCGGCCACGCTACCGCCTCGGTACTTTGTTGCTGTGACTTCGAAAAGGCATGAACGCGGTAACGACGAAGTTGCCTGAAGCCCCTCTCCCGTCGGGAGAGGGGTTGGGGTGAGGGTACGGTTGACCAATGTTATTGCCGCAGCCGTACCTCATCCGGTGCTGAGCGCCACCTGTCAGTTGCTGGCTTCGGTAAGCGGCGGCAGCGCGGCCGGGGATCGGCTCCTCGGCTCGGTCAGACATCCTGTCTGACTCGCCGCGCGGCACATCCGTGTGCCGCTCTCCGCCAATCCCCGGCCACGCTACCGCCTCGGTACTTTGTTGCTGTGACTTCGAGAAGGCATGAATGCGGTGATGAAGAAGTTGCTTGAAGCCCATCTCCCGTCGGGGCGAGAAGGCACGATTTGCGCTCCATTGGCGCGCGTGCCTCGAAGCGACCGCGCCGTAAGCGCGGGCCGGGCCGTGGCGCGAGGATTGGGGTGAGGGTATGGATCACCCTTGCGCTATTACGCGATGCGTAATATATTCCGTCTGACGTAATGAGGGTGATCAGGATGATCCAGTCGTTTCGATGCAAGCACACACGCGCCTTGTTCGAAGGCGCTAGCCCGCGGCAATTCCGGTCCATGCAGGCAGCGGCCGAACGGAAGCTGCAATTGCTGGATTCGGCGCAGACGCTGGAGTTCTTGCGCAGCCCGCCGGGCAATCGGCTTGAGCTGTTGGCGGGTACGCGTGCAGGTCAGCACAGCATCCGCATCAATGACAATGGCGTGTGTGCTTTGTCTGGACTGACGCCGGCCCCGAGCATGTTGAGATTGTCGATTACCACTGAGGTGTTGCCATGCGACTCACCAACAAACTGCGCGCCATCCATCCTGGCGAAATCCTGCGGGAAGATTTCATGCTGCCGCTGGGGCTGACCATCAACGGCCTGGCGCGGGCGCTGGATGTACCGGCAACGCGCATCCACAGCATCGTGCATGGCGAGCGTGCCATCAGCGCCGATACCGCAGCGCGGCTTGCACGCCACTTCGGTGGCGATGCGGCGTCCTGGCTCGCGCTGCAGGCCACGTATGAACTCAAGACCTTGCCCAACCGCAGCGAGATCGAGCGCAACGTGCAGCCGCGTGTGGCGGCCTAGGTTCTCGGCGAGGCGACGCGTGGAAACGACAACGGCCGCAATACGCAGCCGTTGTCATCAACATCATGCGACCAGGATCGTAATGCCGATTCCCGATTCCCGATTCCCGATTCCCGACTTTCCCAATCCTGAATCCCGAATCCCCAAACTCAATGATCGCTGGAGCGCAATCCATCCACATCCAGGATCAGCGCCATGTGGCCGTCGCCGATCAGGGTGGCGCCGGCGTAGCCGGGCAGGCCGCGCGGTAGTGGTTTGATCACCACTTCCTCGCGGCCGCGGACCTGGTCCACCACCAGGCCGAAGCGGGTTTCGCCGGCCTGCAGCAGTACCACGGTCAGCAGCGGCGGTTGCTCGGCGGGCACGCCCAGCCAGCGGCGCAGGTCGATCAGTGGCAGGGTGTGCGAGCGACGGTCCAGCACGGCGCGGCCGTCGAACCAGCCCAGCGAGGTCTGTGGTGCATGCAGCACTTCGACCACGCGGGCCAGCGGCAAGGCATAGACCGCTTCGCCGGCCTGCACCAGCAGGGTCGGCAGGATCGCCAGGGTCAGCGGCACGCGGATCATGAAGCGGCTGCCGCGGCCCAGTTCGGACTGGATCTGGATCTGCCCGCTGAGTTCGCGGATGCGCGATTGCACTACCTCCATGCCCACGCCACGGCCGGAGATGTCGGTGACTTCGGCCTTGGTCGAAAAGCCCGGCATGAAGATCAGATGCAGGCATTCGTCGGTGCTCAGCCGGGCGGCGGCTTCGGCGTCGATCAGGCCCTTGTTGCGGGCGATTTCGCGCAGGCGCTCGGGGTCGATGCCGGCGCCGTCGTCCTGAATTTCGATGCTGACGTAGTCGCCTTCGATCGCCACGATCGCCAGCACCAGTCCGATGATGCTCAATCTGTCTATGCAAGCGGTATCGGCCCAGGCGCGGCGGACTTGATAGAGCCAGATGGTTGAGAGCGCCAGAAAGTTGTCGTTTTGCGGCATGGGCCGCTTCCACTCGGGCATCGATGCAGGGTTTCCAGGTCATCGGCGTATGCGCTTCCGACCAGGGCGTGTCATCAAGCCCGCAGCAGGCCGCGCCGCCCGTACGCGTGCACGCAGACAACAAGCGCGCGCATGTTCGGTGTGGCGATCGCGTTAGCGATGGCCGCCAAGCGGCGTGTGGTGGGCGATGCCCTCACGTCGATCCAGCCTCTTGCTGAGCTCGGTTTCAAATAGGGTGTGCGCTGGCGCTTCGGTAAACCGCTTGCGTCCGGTTGCAAGCGAGGGTGTGTTGCTTGCAGCGATCACGCTGCTGCAGCCGGCGACGCGGCAGGTTCTGCCGTGCCGTGTGCAAGCGTGGCGGGCCGGCCGCCCATCGTTGACGGCTTGCAACGCCGCTGGTCTGTTGCGCGGCAGAATGCGCTGCCGCATGGGCTGTGCTACTTAGCTTTCCACGCCATTAGAACGATCTAATTGCATCTGCATGGGGAAGCGGGCGCAAGAGGAGGGGGCGGGTTGCCGCAAAGGCGACGGATATTTTTGTGCCACTTCGCGCAGCGTTCCTAGCCGATCGTTGGATCGACAGAACTCCGCCGAAGCCAATCACCTTTGGGAGAGCATGATCGAAATGAACTGCATGCCATTCGCACGCCACCGCAGCACGCTGTCCGCCGGTATCGCCATCGCCTTGTTCGCGGGCACCGCCTCCAGTGCCGCCGCCCAGCAGGCCGACGGCACGCCGGCGCCTACGGGCCAGGCCGAGGTGCAGGCCACGGACCTGGACGCGGTGACGGTGACCGGCTACCGCTACGCGATCGAAAAAAGCCTGGAGCAGAAGCGCAACGCCAACGCCGTGGTCGATGTGATCACCGCCGAGGACGTGGGCAAGTTCCCCGACAAGAACGTGGCCGATGCGCTGCAGCGCGTGCCCGGCGTGGTCATCAGCCGCGACGGCGGCGAAGGCAAGAACGTCAGTGTGCGCGGCCTGTCCTCGGAGCTGGTGCTGACCGAATTGAACGGCAACTACATCGCCACCGCCGAATCCAACGGCGACCCGACGCGCTCGTTCAACTACACGCTGCTGCCCTCGAACCTGCTGGGCAGCGCGGAGCTGTACAAGACCCCGGAAGCACGCATCGACGAAGGCGGCATCGGCGGCACGGTGATCCTGCAGACGCGGCGCCCGCTGGAACTGGAGCCAAACTCCGGCTTCGTCTCCGCCGAGGGCACCTGGTCGGATACCAGCAAGAAGACCGACGGCCAGTTCTCCGGTTCGTACTCTTGGCACGACAAGGACAACCGCTTCGGTGTCTTCGTGGGCTACACGCAGCAGAAGCGCACCGCGCGCACGCTCAATGCCAGTACCGAGAGCTGGCAGTGGTACGGCCGCGACGAAGTCGGCCCGGCGGTCGACGTGAACGGCAATCCGTCGGACTTCAACGCCAACTGGTGGGGCGGTACCGGTTTCTGGAACCAGGACGGCAATTACTCCACCGGTTTCATGATGCCGACGGCGGTCAGCCTGGAGGCCAAACGCGAGGAGCGCGAGCGCAAGGGTGGGCAACTGACCTTGCAGTTCAAGCCGACCGACGACCTGACGCTGACCGCGAACTACTTCCGCTTCGACCTGTCGCAGGACTCGCAGACCAATACCATCAAGATTCCCGAGTGGAACATCGCCCGTTACAACGGCGACGGCAACTGGCGCGGCGGCCGTCTGCTCGACGGGCTGCAGTTCGATCCCAGCGGCACCATCGTCACTGGCGCCGCCTACAGCCTGCGTCCGGGCAAGACCTACTATTGCAGCGAGGCGCAGGCCGCCGCGGCCGGCCTGCCGCCGGGCGGCTGGGGCTCGGACGATTGCACGGTGCCGACGCCGCAGATCACCGGCAGCTACAACATCGAGAAATCACAGTCGCAGACGGTGGACCTGGGCGGCGAATGGCGTGGCGAGCAGGTGGACGTGGCGTTCAAGGTCGGCCGCACCTGGGCCAAGGGCGGGCCGGAGCTGCAGTTCTCCCTGCCGATCAAGCCGCGCCTGCAGAACGCCGACGGCAGCTGGAGCAACGGCAACTTTGCCAGCGCCTGGGACCTGACCGGCACGCCGTCCATGACATTCTCGCCGCAGCTGATGCAGAACCTGCGCGACGGCATCCTGCAGGTCGACCTGGGCTCGACCGGCTCGTCCTGGACCCGTAACACCAATCAGCAGCAGTACGCGCAGATCGATACCACCTGGCATTTCGATGGCGAGGTCGTCGACTCGCTGCAGTTCGGCCTCAAGCGTCGCGACGGCGGCATCCACCGCAGTACCGGCAACAACTACTGGGTGTGCCCGGGTACCGATCCAAGTGACTACGAAAACCGCTACTGGAACGGGCGCTGCAATGCCATTGCCACCCAGTTCTCGCCGGGCCTGCTGTTCTCGCAGGACAATCTGGCCGGTGGCGTCAACGCCAGCGCGTTCCCGGCGATCAACTTCCCGGGCTACATCGGCTACTTGAACCAGACCTACGGCGCGATGCAGACCCGCAGCGAAGACAACTTCGTCTACAACGTCGACGAGGAGATCTATTCCACCTACCTGCAACTCAACTTCCACACCGAGCGGCTGCGTGGCAACGTCGGCGTGCGGGTGGCGCGCACCGGCCAGCGTGCCGATTCCACCGACAAGGTGACCGCCTACAACGACTACTTCTTCGATGGCGCCGACGGCAATCCGCTGGCCTGCCAGCAGGGCGCCGCCATGCCCGGCGGCGCCCCGGCCGACACCTATTGCGGGACCGAAGGCTACTGGCGTTTGTCCGACAGCGTGCAACGCACCGAGTCGTTCGTCATCAGCGGGCTGGACCGCAACTACACCGACGTGCTGCCGAGCTTCAACCTGGCCTACGACCTGACCGAGAACCTGCTGCTGCGCGCGGCAGCCGCGAAGGTGATCGCACGTCCCAGCTACAACGACATCGCCGCGCCTGGCAGCCTGGAGTTCTACAGTCCCGAGTACGTGGCCGACCGGCGCCTGACCGGCGGTGCCAGCGAGCAGGGCTGGTACGGCTCGGGCAGCAACAAGAACCTGGAGCCGTACAAGGCCAACCAGTTCGACCTGGGGCTGGAATGGTATTTCCAGCCGGGCTCGGTGGCGGGCGTGGGACTGTTCCGCAAGAACGTGGAGAACTTTGCGGTCGACGTGATCAGCGACGTGAACATGATGGTCGACGGGCAACCAGTCACCGTGCAGAACTACAGCACCCAGGCCGGCGGCCAGGATGCGGTGTCGCAGGGTGTGGAGCTCTACGCGCAGCACACGCTGCCATTCGGTCTTGGTGTGCAGTTCAACTACACCTACAACGATGCCAGCAAGGCGGCGGTGCGGCTGGAAGACGGCACTGAGGCCGGCGAGACCGCCATGCCGGGCAGCGCCAGAAACCAGACCAACCTCACCGTGTTCTACGAGACCGACAGCCTGCTGCTGCGCGCCTCGTACAACCGTCGCGGCGAACTGGTGCAAGGCCTGGTCAACGGATTGAACGTCTTTGAGGAGCCGTACTACCAGATCGATCTGAACGCGGCGTACAACATCACCCCGGCGCTCAGCCTCACCGCCTCGGTGCTGAACCTGACCAAGCAGGAGTCCCGCTCGCACCTGGGCGAGGACACTCGCGCCCGCTTCTATACCGGCGGATACGCAGGCCGGCTGGCGTACCTAGGGCTGACCTACAAGTTCTAGGTCCCAGCGTGTCGCGCCCATGTCTGCCGCGTGGCGGTATGGGCGCAATGGTTTGGCGACGGCCGGACTGCAGTGTCGCCGTCCACGACAACACCTTCGCGCGCGGTCGTTTACTGCAGGATCTCATCGCATGGTGTCTTCCCTGCTGCGAACTGCCGCCCTGTCCCTGTTGCTGGCCACGTCGAGGCTGGCCGCCGCACCGCTGCTCAGTGCCGATGTCAACATCTTCATTGGCAGCAAGGACGACGGCAACACCTTACCCCGCACATCTGCGCCGTTCGGGATGATCCGGGTCAGCCCAAACGGCGCGCACTATGCCGGTTGGCGCTACGGCGAGCCCCAGATCCGCGGCTTCGGCCGGCAATGCCGGCCTTCCACACGCGAATCGAGACCTTCGGGATACCTCTTTCGCTAACTTCGGTGTTGGTTGCGGTAGAAGGTGCGAATTGGGCTTGGTTCGCGAGAGCGATTATTAGGCAGAAGTCGAGAGTGGAAACCTACATTGGGGCCTCACAGTTCGTCATCTTGCGCACTGTTCAAGGGCCGTGTCACGGCCTCGAAGTTCTACGGCTCTCGTGCCCAAATCGAGAGCGTGAGTGGGAATAACCTCTTGAAACATCACAGCTAGGCATCGAGGACGGCGAGTAGGCGCTCAACCACGTATCCATCTCGATGCTCTCGGCTTAGCACGCGCAGGGTCTGGGAACGAACTCGGCTGCGCCGCGCAACCTGCTGACGGTCCAGCGTAACGGCTTGAGCAGAATCGGCAGGCACCGCACGCGCCCCACAGCGGGCTGGTGCAGTTCTATCCGTTTCACTGAAATAACGCGCTACCGAGCCACGCTTCCCAGCAGGAATTCGTCGTCGTCTTGTTGACGTCGTTCCCTCCGAGGATTTCCCGCCGCCACGGGGACCGATTCAAGCGAGCGAATGAGCAAGAGTCGTTGGACAGCTAGCGCGATACCAAATTGGATTCCGGTTCGGGGCAATTCCTCAAGCAGCTCGGTCGCGAGCCGTAAGCTGTTGTCCAAGGCCAGCGGTGACTTGGTCAGCTGCGGGATGATTTGCCACAGGCGAGGCGCGCTTGGCATGCCGGACCACCGCAGTGCATCAGGCTCACCTGGGTGGCGCCCATAGAAGCTGGTGGTCGCACCTGCCCAGCCTTTGGCGGCACCAAGCGCTTGGACCTTGCGGAAGGCCTCCGGGTCAGATTCCATCAGCTTGTCGCCTAGCAGCGAGGCTGCTTCTTGGAGCAGGTTGACGCCCTCCGAGAAGACCGGCCAGCCATGAGACAGGCTTTCGCGCAGGAGCTTGAGCGGGTTGAACTCCGCCGTGTGCGTGCTGCTTCCCTCACGAAGCAGTCTTGCGCAGTGCACGATGGCGGTATCGGGCAACCAAGAAAAGTAACGCGACAGGTTTTCGAACCACGCCAGCGGGACATGCTTAGCCGCGTCGACGCGCAACAGGAAGTAGGCGGCGGCCACGGCCCCCGCCGGATCGTCGAACTTCAGGCGAAGCAGATCACGCGCGACCTGTACCGGATCGGCGACCGCGTTCAGGGAGCGGATCGCGTCCCGGGATAAGAACTCAAGCAGCGTCTCGGCGTCGGAGCGGAAACCTGTGACGACGACTTTAAGTTCGTCCGCTCGCGGATCGCGTGAGTCCTTTGGCGTGATTAGCACCCGCGCACGACCGTTCCCAGGCAGTGCGACAAAGCGCCACGTGACGCTAGATCCACCGAGTTGCATCAGCCAGTTCGACGCGTCCAGTTGCAGGTCCATCTGCCACGCCGAGCGGCTGCGGTGCGCCTCCACGGGTTTCACGGACACGCTCTCCCACTCACCGTCGTGGTACTTCCACAACCGGAGCCAGACCTTCGCGAACTCATCCATGCCGAGGTCTAGGTCAGTTTGCGGACCTGCTAGACGACTGCCCGGGTTGAGCTTGGGGATGGCCCAGGCCGACCACTCGTTGGCCGATACCTCTATCGGTCTGAATGACGCGGAATAGTGGCCCACACCCTCGTTTGGCGTGCCGCTAAGGTCCACGCGTTGCGTCATGGCACGGCCGGAAGGCCAGGTCACCCGTACGAACGCAAGTTTCACTTCGTCGGGCACGCTCAACTTGCATCGATCTCCAGATCGCAAAGAGCCGACTGCCAGCACGGCGCCTTCGGCGTCCAGCACTTTCACTGGGAAGACTGCGCCCGGATCCGCATGTTGTTCGGGCATGTGATCATCGGTCGGATAATCTAGCAAGACGACGATGTGCTTCATGGCTCCGACTTCATCGTGAACAGGTACATCGGGGGACACAACTCTTCGTCCGCATGGACGAGCTGGGGCAGGGCACCGGCCGGGTCCAGCGCACCGACCTCGTAGATGCCACGCGGAAGCTCCACCTTGAATACCTGATCTAGCAGTGTCTGCGCGACTCGGTTGTTTCCTTTGGGCGACTCCAGGTACAGCTCGTACAGCGCCCGTCGCTGGCTGGGCGCGAGGTCCAGACGAACCTTTACCTTGGGCACAATCGTCCGCCTAATCAACGGCACCACAGGCCCGGTGACGAGCTGCTCTGAGACCTGTTTGCCGTAGCCGACATCCGCTAGATCCGGCTCGTTCTCAGCGAGCAAGGTACGAACCGCCACCGCGAGATTGTCACCATCGACGGCCCAGGTCTGCTGACCTACGTCCTTGGTGCCACAGTAGCCCGACAGCGCGCAGATAAGCGCGGAGGTGAACCTAGACACCGTGAAGCCCAGCGGCGCGAACGCAAGCTCGCCTTCGCCCGTCGCGTAAATCACAGTGACATGCTTGCGCGACACGTCTCTCCCGAGATCGGCTGGCAGCAGCGGCTGTGGCTGTGCGCCCAAGTACATTGCCAGGGCACGCGGGATTTTCCGGCAGGCGTCGATGAAAAAGAAGGCGGACCCGCGAATCTCTCGTTCCACGGCGCGGATCGTCAGCGACACGTTAAAGGCCTTCGTCCAAGGCTGCGCTGCATGGCCGAACTCTTGCGCCAGCAGATAGTGGTCGGAAACCATCACCCCATGGCCACAGAAGTAGAAGATCCCAACGTTGTCGGAATGGCCTTTTAGCCGAGCGAGCCAGTCCTCGAAGGCCCGTTGGATAGCGTCCTGAGTCGCCTCAGCAAGCGCGATAGAGCCGTTGGGCGTGTCGATGACCACCGGTTGCTCGGCCGATGCGAGTCCCTCGATCGACGCCAGTGGCGCATCCGAGTTTTCGAACATCCCAGCGCCGGAGACGGACGACAGGAACCAGTCGATCAAGGCCTTGGCCGAGACAGGCGGTGATTCCAACTGCCCGAGCCCCATTGGGTCCGCGGTGAGATTGCCCGTCCCGTCCAGCAGATGGGGGTACTTCCCCACGCCGATGGCCAAGACGTGCGTACCGGGCTGGTCAACTGCTCCTGTATCCAGCAGCACGGTCACGGGGTGCCTGCTCCGGCAGCGGGATTTGTCTCCTTGAGCCGTGCGGCCAGGCGCTTGTAGAAGCTGGGGCGCAGGAAGTAGCCGCCGTGAGCCCCCAGCGTGCTGTAGCCGGTGTCGAAGCTGAAGTCAGACACAGCGTCCACGACCGGCGCCAGTTGGTAGCTCAGAATGTCGTTGGTGTCGAACACGTTGAGCCAGCGCTTAATCCCCTCGGGGCGAGCAACATGATCGGTCTTCAGATTGGTCGGGATATCGGGGTCGCTGACCTTGTAGAGTTTCATCTCCTCGAACAGGCCGACCTGAGAGCCGACCGTGATCAGGCAGTCTATGCTCAGGGACGGGGCGAAGTAGGTCAGGATGTCGTAGACGATCTCGCCGCCGAAGCTATGCGCTACCACGATGAGCTTATCGTCCTCGGTGCGCTTGGCCTGGGCTTCCCGCAGCGCCTTCAAAACGGTCGTGACGATCGGACCTGGAGCATCGACGGTGCCACGGCTATTGAGATAGACGAATGCATCGCCCGCAAAACGAGTGACGGTGGCATTGAGCTTTTTGCGCAGCAGCAGGCCAGCTACCTCAGTCGTGACGTCAGGCGCGACGTTGAACAGGCGCGAAGCCCCTTCCTTGATCGAGTCGAGGATCCTGCTACCCGGGCCGAAGCTCTGTACCTGGCTGGCCTTGGACGCGCTGAGGAGCTGGTCTGCAAAGTTCTTCGGCCCGGCAGTGGCGACCCAGCTCGGATGCGGGTTCGCCTTGGCATACTCGCTCGCAAGCTCGTAGGAGCGCGCCAAGTATCGCGCCTCGTCTTCGGTGGTCGCGCCGGCCATCGCCGAAGCGTAGAGCAGATCGACCGCGGCGGGCAGGTTTGTCTTGGCCAGGGCGAGCAGATCGCCCTCTTGGTTCGACTCCGCGAGCAGGCCGACCACCCGGCCGCGGGCCTTGGCTTCCTCGTCGGCCCCAAAGGCCTGGAACTTCGTGGTGGGGTTTGGGAGCACCGCCATGTTCCAAGCGAAGGTAACGCCGAACTCGCCCCAGTACGGGCTGGTGACGGTGAGCTTGTCGGCACTCAAGCCGAGCGCTGGCGCCAAGTACTCTCGCAGGAATCCATCCCGCGCCTTCTCGTTTTCTCGGTAAGCGTCGCCGTCTCGATTGTTAACGCCGTGAACGAACACGATGGGCATGTCGATATCCCCGGTATCGAAGTCGCGTCCTGGAGCCTATCCCGGTCGCAGAGGTGTTGTCTACGACTATCTTGTCACGATCTTAAACTGGACCATCCAGTATTTCGTAGACATCTTCAGGCCATAATTTTCTTATTGAGGAATTCGGTGAGAGCGGTAAGCGGTACACGTATGAGTTCAACATTGGAGCGGGCAAGCAAGTAACCAAGCCCGGGCGCTTCATTTCAAAGTCCTAGCAGCAATCTGAAACTGGCAATCTGAGCCTCCAAGGTCTACGGGAACTTTTATGGAAAATTATTGTCTAACGTATCGACTCACTAGGAAATATTCAGCCCATGAGGCGTTTCACTAAATAGAAATAGCATGGGTGCCCGATGGCTCCGTGCGTCATTGCATAGGAGACATCAAATGACCAATCAGACTAGCTGCAGTTGCAGCATTAGAAAGCCAGTACGGGTTACCAGTTATATACGCGTGGTACGTGGTGCCGAACAATTCGTACGAAGCCATTGTCGCTCCCGAAAAGGACAGCATTGCCGACCAACCAGATGGCGCCGAGTTCAAGCCGTCACCGCAGGGTTCGGAGCTTCAAGACGCCGGGCCTATCGCAGTCGCTAAGGCGAGCTCGGCATAGTCTTGGGAGAATTGAACTTCTGGATGGGATGCTCATGCGTCTCGTCCAGAAGCATTGGCTTAACCCGATTCACAGCAAATTCAAGCCGCCAGGACCAAGGAATCTACTAGGAGCATTGCCGTAATTGTCAATCTCGCTAACATACATCAGTATCTTTTGTGCTCTCGTCACCCCCACGTAAAGCAGTCGCTTTTCCTCATCGATCTGGGCTTTGGTACTTGACTTGTAGAAGGGAAACGCGCGTTCCCGCAAATCCAGCAAAGCGACCGCCTCATACTCACGACCCTTAGCAGCGTGGTAGGTAAGCAAACGCAGCGCTTTGCTAGGTGAGGCGAACATACCGAGGTCATCGACGGTCAGAGCGCTGGGATCGTACCTTCTACGGATCATGTCATTTTTCATTTCTTCGACCGATTCGCTAAATATTTTCGCAGTCTGGGCGGTGACCAAGCCATAATTGGATAGGATCTTGGCAGTCTGAAGCGCCATAGTTTCAAGCCAGGGAAACGCCCCCATTGACCTGGGAACTATGTGTGCAAGACGAAGAAGCTCAATGACAAGGACTCGCCCTTCGAAACTAAGGATGCTGTAGGGTGCGTGCCCTATCGACTGTTCTATCGTATTGAAGAGCTCCCGTTGGACACGTCGCATCGTGTCAGGCTGAGGATCAACCAGGGCGCCACAGAGCTGTTCGGCGAGAGCTGCAAACAGGCGGGCCTTTCTATAAGGCCTTGCCCCCGGCCCCACGACGGGATGTCCGGCTTCTCGCAAACCTTTGGCGAGTGGCACCAGGCTAAACCACGTCCGAGCGAAAACGGCTGCCTTCCCTAATGGAATACCGTGCTCGGCCAATGTCGGAATGAAGTGCCGGTTGATTGCATCGAAGCTTTTTACGCCTTTTACAAGTTTTGGCACATAGGTGAAATCTCGGTGTTCTCCTTCAGCCTTCATGGCTGGAGTCCTTGGGAAAAGCTTCTCCGCGTCAGCTACGACATGTCGGCTCGAGCGAAAATTAACGCTGAGCGACAAGTCCGCTCTTGCACCGATTTCGCATGCAAAAGGCTGCAAAAGTTCAGGTGTTGCACCGCTGAAGCCGTAGATCGACTGCGTCAAATCGCCAGCAAGAAAAAATCTTGACTTGCCGGCAAGAAACAGATGCCTCAAAAGGCAAAGCTGTAATTCAGAGGTATCTTGGAACTCATCTACCAGTATCCATGCATAGCGTGAGCTTAAGGAGCTCACGACGAGCTTATGATCTTGAGCGATCTGGAATGAAAGGAGCATGATTGAGCAGAAGTCGACATATCCGCTTGCAAAACAGCGACGCCAGAAGATAGGTGCCAACTCATTCATAAAAGGATGGTCGGCGCAGGCTCCCGTCAGCTTACCCGACGATCCTACGCTTAGTTGCTCAAAGTTCTCGTAGTCCTTTTCAGTCAGTGGCCCCAGTCCTGCCTCTGAGGCGGCCTCATCTGCTAGCGACTTAAAGTCTGGATTGTCACGTGTCAGTACTTTAAGCTGCCCGCTAAATCCAGGCAGTAGCCATGCAAAGGGACGCAGGATCTCTTGCAGGCAAAACGCATGGATCGTGAGGACCGTTATGTTGAGATGATCGCCTTCCTGCATCTGTTGCCTGATGCGATGCTCAATCTCTTGGGCGGCGGTGTTGGTGTAGGTGATGCAACAGATCCTTCTTGGCGTGCCTCGAACTCCGTCAAGCTCCTTGATTGCCTTCGCGATCAATGTCCTGGTCTTACCGCTACCGGGGCATGCAGTTAGCAGCAGATTGGTCTCTACGCCAACAGCTTTTTCTTGCTCGGCTGTGAGATCTAGTGCTTGCGCAGCCATGTCACTGCTTCCTGGATGTAGGAGGGGAGGCTTCCTGCTTGATCGACATGCCTTGCCATTATCTGTGCGAAACGCCCCTTTCCAAAGCGTATAGACGTGCGTAACACCCGGCTCTTCAATCCATCGGTTATTGGACCAGTAGCCAATTCCTCATCGAATATGGCAGCGCGCAACTTGGTTGCACCTAGTGCTTCTGCGACTTTATCGAGCATTTTTAGGTTGTCACGCATCACTAATTCACGTTCGAAGGTGGTCGCTCCTGCAAAGACCTCAACATACTTTCCCCTCAATGCCAATAGAGGCGGCGGAGGTAGCATAGGATCATCGTCGGGGGCCAGCAGACTTGGTGGTTGGTCAGCATCGGCGACGATGGCACAATACTTCGGCAGACACTTCTCGCAGAACAGTCGCGCAAACGAGCCGAAGTGCGTGCCATGTACAGCAATCACGGTTATGCCTTCCCGCTCAAGATCAACACCCATTGTCTTTTTCACGAGTGGCGGAATCAGTAGGAGTTCGGCCGCTCCCTCTACCAGCATGACCTTCTTGGCAAACAGGAGGTTGGACTTGGTCGCATCTAGGTACCTATCCAAATTCTCAACATCTGAAGGATGAAGAGCCCCAGAAGTAACGGGCGCAGTTATATGTGGAGTTCCGTTCATCTGACCGGTCATCACCAAGTGGAACTTCAGAGGTGTTTTTGCGGCGATCTGTGGGCTATGAGTGGAGACGATCGTTTGAAAGGAAAAGTTTCCCAATGCATCCATCAATGTACTTTGAAGCTGGGGATGCAAGTGTGCTTCCGGTTCTTCAATGAGGATCAGTTCGCCCGCTGATTTCCCTTTCAATGCGCGCTTCTTGAAGTAATCAATCAGAATCGCGATGTAGAGAATGTTGTTCAAGCCAAGGCCGTTGCGCTGCGGCTCGAAATTTTTGACCAACCCACCACTGAGCAAAACAACCAGATTGCGCACGATAGCCTGGAACGTAGGCGCTGAAAGTCCGAGGTCAACTGCAAGCTTGAAGGCTGGTCCTGTAATTTCACCAAAAGCGGCGTCCATTGATTTGGATAAGCCCTTGATAGTTTCGGATGCTTCGATCTTTGTATTGGCCTGATGAACTGCGTTAACCAAGACTTCCTGCTCAGCGATATCTATCTCAGCGGCTTCAATCAATCTGACGAGGGTGGAGCGACGTGATTGTAGGTCCTTCTCGACGTCACGCAGCGCCGGAAGGAAAACCACGAGGTAGGCTTGTAGGTACTGGAGATGCATGTGTGTGGCACCAAATTCACCCGGCTCCATATCCCAGGTGATGCTTGCGAGGTCCACATTAGGCCTTCCTCCAGCTACTAGCTCCCACGCGTAGTCCCCCAAAGTCGGAACACCTTCAAATGTTCCCTTCTTCAAGGCGTCACGCACAACGCGTTTTGGCCTGAATCTGTAGAACAAGCGAGCTCGGTTAGACGCAATTTGCGCCTCGTGCAGCAAGGCTTCTTGGTTCTGATTACCGATGAAATCGGAGAATTCGACCCCTATCAAAACTTGGAACGCCTTGGACTGATCCACTAAGGCGTGGATGTCTTCCTTCATGAGCGTTCTGAATGCGGAAGACAATTGAACGTCTAGGCAGAGTCTAAGCGCTTGGAAGAGATTCGTCTTACCCAGGCTGTTCTCGCCGATAACCACAGAGGCCCCCTTGCTGATGGGGACGTCAATTTCATGAAGAGATCGGTAATTCTTGACGACAATCCTGCTCAGATACATCACGCGTCCCCAGAAGCGATTTGGTCCAAGGGTACCGAATCGACTAGGAGCATTGGTAGGTCGTATGATTCAGCATTGCTTTCAGTGCTTCCTTGGTCGATCGGAGCGTAGTTCTCAGAGCGCTCTTATGCTCGTTCCCTGTCTCCTGGCATAGGCTGGCCTTGGACTTGCTTGGCAGCAGTCAGGCAAGCCCGACATGCGCATATGGTGTTTTCTGACGCTGCGATGCGTTCCAGGCGCTAGACGTACCATGTGAACGACCTCAAGCTACCCCCGTCGTCCAGGCCACTTCACCCACCATGCTGGGGGACGGGGGCGAGAACCTCCACTTAAGCGCCGACGACCTAAGGCCTCGCATGCGAGGTCTTGAAATAACGGTTCCAGGTTCACTTCCACTGCAGCCTGGCAGTCGCCAAACCACGCGCCTATGCCTGAAACGCGGCGGTATGGGCGCGACGCTCCCGCGCTCGCATCGGACCGTGAAGGGTCAGGTGCACTTATCAGGCGAGGGCGCTCGGCTTGCGTGGCCCGTATGGAACTGCTTCATCGGCGCACACAGCCACGCGAGACCCGCCAGCGTGTCTTGACACGCCAGACCGCGTACTTGCAATCTAGGCCCAAGGAGCGTCGAAACTCCTCTCATAGCGGTACCCACCTCCGTCAAACCGGTGGGTTTTTTGTGCCTGCGTCCTGCAGGTGCAAGCCGACGCAATGCCTGTGTCGGGAGGGCGGCTAATACAACACCCGCAAGGGGAATACGCCCGCCGGCTATGAGCGGTTTCGAACCTCCCGACATCCCGTCGCCGTTGGCGGCGGTTCTTGGGTTGTTCCAGGAGGGCGTTGCCATGTCTATCGCACCATCCATACCGGCATCTGTGCCGGTTGATCTGTTGCCCGCTTCCGCTCACCGCCTGCGGTGGGATGTGGGCGAGGTGCTGCGCTGGCTCGACGCAAGCACAGCTATTGAGCAGGCGAGAGACCATACTGCGCATCCGCTGAGTCGCCAGCTCGGTGTATTGCCGCACACCTCGCGCCGCCTGTCGGCACGCAGGGCTGTGCCATTGCAGCAGTACGTCGCTGCAACCATCACCGGCCATCACCCGGAGGCGCCATGACACGCCGCCGCCCACCCACGGCATCTGCCGGCGCACGGCCCACCCGCAACCGTGCACGCCCCACGCCGCCCAAGCGGGTGCAGTGGGTCGTTGTGGAACCCGACCGCACCAAGCTGCCACCGATGCTGCCACCCGACCCGGACGCCTCCCCGCAAGGCCCCGGCACGCTACGCGCACCCCGCCGCGCCCGCCGCCCGCGCCAATGCACCGTCAGCTACACCCATTACCCCGGTGCCCACGACCACGCCGGCGACCAGCACGTGCCCCACGTCCGCCTCAGCGGCCTATGGCTGGAACAACTGGGCTTTGCCATCGGCACCAAGCTGCGCATCACCGCCAGCGAAGGGCAGCTGCTGATGGAGGTGTTGCCGCCGGTGGAGGTGCCGGCCAAGGCGCGCAGCATGCGGCGATGATGCGGCGGCTGCCATAAGCCTTGCGATTGACCTCAGTGCCAAAAGAACGGGCTCAGATTCACTTAAGGAAGTCAACCTGACCCTGAGGTTTGGACCCGTTATTCGACAAATAGCTGCCATTGTTGAATGGCCGGGATTGGTGAAATGCGGAAAGGCTGGTTTCGAAGCAGCTAAAGCGATTCCCGCCGCTTAGCCGGATCACCAAACAGGCGAGAGATTTCTGTAGTGCGAGGTGGCGACACCATACAACGTCGCGTATGCGGACAGGAAGCATCCGTCCGAATAGGGTGATAACCTCTGCATGGCTCAAACGCTGATGTTGGAGTGAGGAGTAAAAATGGTCGCCTCAATTAAACGTCGCACTGTTTTGGCTGCGGCATTATCCATGGCCCTGCCGATGCGTAGCTTTGCCAAACCCGGAATTGAAGCTGATAGCGTGTCCTCGGCCCTTCGCCGTCGCGTAGCCGAGGAAAAGCAGGGCACCGGGGCCGTATTGGGGGTGGTGCGTGCAGGCGAATTGAAGACCTTCCACTACGGAACGGTTGGCCTAGGTAAACTCCAACAGCCGAATGATCGGTCAGTATTTCAGATCGCCTCGCTAACCAAGATATTTACGGCACTATTACTTGCTGATTGCGTTCAGCGGGGTGAAGTGAATCTCGTCGATCCACTATCAATGTACATTGCAGTTCCTCCCGTCACCTTCGACGGGAATGAGATCACGCTTCTCGATTTAGCCACTCATACGAGTGGGCTACCACTTCGGCCATCCAGTCGCACCGGCCTCAGTCAAGATAACCCCTACGCCGGCTACACCGAGAGCGATCTTTGTGCTGATTTAGGTCGTGTCCATCTCACGCGCTTACCGGGGTCGAGTTTTGAATACTCGAATTTTGACTACGCGTTATTGGGTTACGCGTTGTCACAGCGCCTTGGCAAAACGTATGCTGACCTCTTGCGAGCTCGCATTTTTGAACCGCTTCGTATGGACGAGACTACGCTTACTCTATCAACGGCGATGCAGCACCGGGAAATTTGGGGTTACGATGCGGACTTCCACTCGGCTCAACCCTGGGAATTTGGTGCGCTTGCGCCGGCAGGCGGCCTTTTTTCGACGGTAAAGGACCTGTCGAAATTCATGACACTTTGGACAAACAAAGAAAGTGGTCCCCTCTCGCGGGCGGCTTCAATGATGCTGGCCGTAGATAGGCCCGGCGATAATACCGATACCAGAATGGGTATCGGCTGGCGGAAGGTCCACCCGGATGGCCAGAGTATAGCTTGGAGCAATGGAAATGGCGGCGGCGTTCGTAGCTTCATGGGCTTCAACGCCGACACGCGCGTCGCCGCAATCGCGTTTATCAACAAAACATCGGGTTTTGGAGTTGACGATATCGCGCTTGGGATGCTTGCGCCAGCTGGCTCGCATGTTCCCCCGTTTTTCTAAAACCCGGGCTGGTTTAAGGTGCTTAAATATTAGCTGGATGGGAAATAACGGTTCCAGGTTCACTTCCACGGCAGCCTGACCGTCGCCAAACGATCGCGCCCATGCTTGCGCGCGTAGCGACATAGATCGACAGCGATGCTGGTAGTGAAACAACAACGGCCGCAGTACGCGGCCGTTGTTGTTAGATCAGGCAGCCAGGATCGTCTTGACGATTCCCGATTCCCGATTCCCGATTCCCGATTCCCGACTTTCCCAATCCTGAATCCCGAATCCCCAAACTCAATGATCGCTGGAGCGCAAGCCATCCACATCCAGGATCAACGCCATGCGGCCATCGCCGATCAGGGTGGCGCCGGCGTAGCCGGGCAGGCCGCGCAGGGCGCGCGGTAGCGGTTTGATCACCACTTCCTCGCGGCCGCGGACCTGGTCCACCACTAGGCCGAAGCGGGTTTCGCCGGCCTGCAGCAGCACCACGGTCAACAGCGGCGGTTGTTCGGCCGGGACGCCCAGCCAGCGACGCAGGTCGATCAGCGGCAAGGTGTGCGAGCGGCGGTCCAGCACGGCGCGGCCGTCGAACCAGCCCAGCGATGTCTGTGGTGCATGCAGCACTTCGACCACGCGGGCCAGCGGTAGTGCATAGACGGCTTCGCCGGCCTGCACCAGCAGGGTCGGCAGGATCGCCAGGGTCAGCGGCACGCGGATCATGAAGCGGCTGCCGCGGCCGAGTTCCGACTGGATCTGGATCTGTCCGCTGAGTTCGCGGATGCGCGATTGCACCACGTCCATGCCCACGCCACGGCCGGAGATGTCGGTGACCTCGGCCTTGGTCGAAAAGCCCGGCATGAAGATCAGGTGCAGGCACTCGTCGGTGCTCAGACGTGCGGCGGCTTCGGCGTCGATCAGGCCCTTGTTGCGGGCGATTTCGCGCAGCCGCTCGGGGTCGATGCCTGCGCCGTCGTCCTGAATTTCGATGCTGACGTAGTCGCCTTCCTGCTGCGCAGACAGGCGCACGTGACCACTGCGCGGCTTGCCGGTGGCTTCGCGCAGGGCAGGGGACTCGATGCCGTGGTCGATCGCGTTGCGCACCAGATGCACCAGCGGGTCGGCCAGGGCTTCGACCAGATTACGGTCCAGTTCTGTCTCGGCGCCGATCAGTTCCAGCTCCACTTCCTTGGACAGG
This sequence comes from Xanthomonas sp. NCPPB 2933, assembly GCF_056725225.1. Classification (NCBI taxonomy): domain Bacteria; kingdom Pseudomonadati; phylum Pseudomonadota; class Gammaproteobacteria; order Lysobacterales; family Lysobacteraceae; genus Xanthomonas; species Xanthomonas sp. NCPPB 2933. The sequence goes on along the minus strand of NZ_CM161518.1, from coordinate 2,951,917 downwards.
GTGCGCGCGACATCGCGGGCCACCTTGGGGAAGCGCGAGAACACCTTGCTGACCGGCTGCATGCGGGTGCGCATGACCGCGGTCTGCAAACGCGCGGTGGCGATATCCAGCACGCTGACCGCGCGATCGAGTTCCTCGTCGCGCAGGCGGGTGCGCAGGGTCTTGAGACGATTGCGCGAGAGCACCAGTTCGCCGATCAGGTTGACGATGGCGTCCAGGCGCTTGGTGTCCACGCGCACGGTCTGTTCGGCTTCGGCACCTTTTGCGGCTGCTTTGGGTGCGGCCTTGGCACCGGGCGCGGGTGCATGACCCTCATCGTGCGACGCTGCGGCCACGGCAGCCAACGCGGCCTTGGGCGCGGCCTTGACCGCCGGCGGGCCGCTCTTGGCATCGAACTGCGCAATCAGCGAGGCCGGTGCATGCGGCACGGTTTCGCCTGAGCCCATCGCATCCAGCATTGCCTGCAGATAATCCAGCGACTGCTGCGCGGCATCGAAGTGATGCGCCTGCAGCACCGCCTGGCCGGAGCGCGCCATGCCGAGGGTTTCTTCAGCGGCGTGGCACAGCTCCACCATGGGCTTGATCGCCAGAAAGCCGGCGCCGCCCTTGAGCGTGTGGAAACCGCGGAACACCGCGTTGAGCTGGTCGGCTTCGTCCGGTGCCTGTTCCAGCGCGACCAGCTGTTCGCCGAGGCGATCCAGGATTTCCTGGGCCTCGACGATGAAATCGGCAGCAATATCGTCTGGAACAGCACTCATGGTTACAACCCCAATCCGGACAGCAGGTCATCGGCGTCGTCTTGCGACACCGCGTGACGGTCCAGGCCCTTGACTGCAGGACCGGCAAGACCGCCGTCGTCTTTCTTCGGCTCGGTGCTCTTGGGCGGCAGGCCCAGCGCACCGAAGCCTTCGTGCACGCGCCGCACGATGCCGGCCACGCGACGGATGATCTGCCCGCTCAGGTCCTGGTAGCTCTGCGCCAGCGACAGTTCGGTCAGGTTGTGGCGCATCTTGTCCATCAGCGCGCCCTGGTCCTGATTCAGACCGCCGTCGCGCAGCTGGTTGGCCAGCTCACGGCATTCTTCGACCAGATCCAGCGTGCGATGGCTGGCCTTTTCGGTCATTTCCACCACGTGGTCCAGGCGCGAACACGCATCGTCCAGCTCGCCGGCTTCTTCGGGCACGGTGGGCAGTTCGCCCAGCGCCTGACCGAGTTCGCGTGCGAGCCGGCTCAGGCCCTGCATCATCGGACGGGTACGCAAGGCGGCGAGGTGATCGACCTCGCGCTTCCAGGCGGCTTCGTCACCGCTTTCCAGTGCATCGAGCGCGCCCTGCAGGCGGTCGATCAAGGCAGCGCGTTCGGCATTGGTTTCCACGGTGGCGTTCATCAGGCGGTCGCCGCCAGACGTTCGAACACCTTGCCCAGCTTTTCTTCCAGCGTCTGCGCGGTGAACGGCTTGATGATGTAGCCATTCACGCCGCACTGGGCCGCTTCGATGATCTGCTCGCGCTTGGCTTCGGCGGTCACCATCATCACCGGCAGGTGCTTGAGCTTGGCGTCGGCGCGGATGTTGCGCAGCAGGTCGATGCCGGTCATGCCGGGCATGTTCCAGTCGGTGACCACGAAATCGAACGGGCCGGCCCGCAATGCAGCCAATGCGCTGTTGCCGTCTTCGGCCTCTGCGGTATTGGTGAAGCCAAGATCGCCCAACAGATTCTTGACGATACGTCGCATCGTCGAGAAGTCGTCCACGATCAAAATCCGCATGTTCTTGTTCACATCAAGCTCCTAACACTAAAAAATACGCGAAAAAATCATTCGTCAATTTCGACACCGGCATCGGCCAGTTCGAAGACCTTGAGGCGGCCGCGCAGACGCACCACGGCCTGGCCGTGGATCTGGCAGACGCGCGATTCGCTGACACCGAGCACGGCGCCGATTTCCTTCAGGTTCAATTCCTGTTCGTAGTACAGCGACAGCACCAGCTGCTCGCGCTCGGGCAACTGGCCGATGGCCTTGCCCAGCTCGCGGCCGAACTCGCCACGCTCCATCATCTGCTGCGGGTTGGGGCCACCCTTGGCGGTGGTGTCCAGCTCGCCGTGATCTTCGATGCGCGATTCCAGGCTCAGCACCTGGCCGCGCGCGGCGTCTTCCATCAGACGCAGGTAATCGGGCAACGGCATTTCCATCGCGGCGGCCACTTCGGTGGCGGCGGCGGCGCGGCCGGTGTTCTGTTCGATCTTGCGTACTGCAGCAGCAGCGTCGCGGGCACGGCGGTGTACCGAACGCGGCACCCAGTCGCCACGCCGGATCTCGTCGATCATCGAGCCGCGGATACGGATCGAGGCATAGGTTTCGAACGAGGCGCCCTGCTCGGAGTCATAACTGCGCGAGGCTTCGATCAGGCCGATCATGCCGGCCTGGATCAGGTCGTCCACTTCCACGCTCGCCGGCAGGCGCGCGGCCAGATGGTGGGCGATGCGGCGCACCAGGTCTGCGTGCTGGGTGACGATGTCGTTGGCGTTGTTGCGTTGCACTGCACGGTACTGCGCGGTGGCCGTCGTTGCGGTTGCGGTAGCGGTGCTCATGCGGCGACCCCCCGTTGGATGATGCGTTCGACAAAGAACTCGACGTTGCCGCGTGGCACGGTGGGGGCCTGCCAGCGCGAGGTACGCCGCGCGATTTCTGCGATGGCCAGCGCCGAGGGGCTGGCGGGGTAGGCCTTGATGACCGGTTGCTGGCGCTGTACCGACAAACGCAACCAGTCGTCCTGCGGCACGTGGCCGAGGTAGTTCAGCGACACGTCGCCGAGGAATTTTTCGCAGACCCGCGACAGCTTGTCGTACAGCAAGCGGCCTTCGTTGGGGTCGCGCACCATGTTGGCGATGATCTGCAGACGGTCCACGCCGCGTTCGCGCGAGAGCACCTTGATCAGCGCGTAGGCGTCGGTGATCGAGGCCGGTTCGTCGCAGACCACCACCACGGTGTCCTGGGCGGCCTGGCAGAAGGTCAGCACGCTGTCGGTGATGCCGGCGGCGGTGTCGATGACCATCACGTCTAGGTCGCGTTCCAGTTCGGAGAACACATTGACCAGGCCGATGTGCTGGGCCGGGGCCAGTTCGGCCATGTGGCGGCGACCGGAGGCGGCCGGAACCACCAGCACGCCGCCCGGGCCTTCGATGATCACTTCGTCCAGCGTGCAGCGGCCAGCGATCAGGTCGGCCAGGGTGTACTTGGGCGACAGGCCCAAGACCACGTCCAGGTTGGCCAGGCCAAGATCGGCGTCGAGCAGCAGGGTGCGCTTGCCCATCTCGGCGAGGGCCACGGCCAGGTTGGCGGAAATGTTGGTTTTCCCCACGCCGCCCTTGCCACCGGTCACGGCAATGGTGCGCACCGGGCCCAAGGGCTCGGGACGGGTCGCCGTCAGGGGGAAGGCGTTGGTCAGCTTGGCGTATTCACGCGACTGCATGGTTGTGCTCCGGAGTACAGGGCTTATCGGCAGCGCGCCGCAAATCTTCAAGGCGAAGAACGAGACTGGCGGCATTGGCGCGGTGCAGGTCGTCGGGGACCCGCTGTCCGTCAGTCACCCAGGTGATGGGCATTTGGTGGTCGACCACCACCGACAAGGCACTGCCGAAGCGGCCGGTCTCGTCGAGTTTGGTCAGCACCACGCCTTGGGGCTTGGCGTGGGCGAAGCGGCGTACGACCTCGTCGAGGTCGGAAAAATGGGCGTTGGCCGGCAGTACCAGCAGCGAGGTGACCTGGTGCGCGGCGCGCAGCCAGTTCAGCTGCGCGGCCAGGGCGCGGTCGCGCTGGCCCATGCCGGCGGTGTCGATCAACACCAGCTTGTAGTCGCGCAGGCGCTCGAGCAGTTCCAGCAGGCTCTCGGCGCTGTCGGCCTCGTGCACCGCGATGCCGAGCTGACGGCCGTAGCTGTGCAGCTGCTCGCGGCCGCCGACGCGCTGGGTGTCGGTGGTGACCAGGGCCACGTCGCGCGGGGCGTGCTGGGCGGCGAAGCGCTGGGCGAGCTTGGCGATGGTGGTGGTCTTGCCGGCACCGGTCGGGCCGACCAGGGCGATCACGCCGCCGCGTTCCAGCGGGTCGACCGGGGCCACCGGCAGACGCTTGGACAGCAGGCCCAGCATCAGCCCGCGGCCGCGGTGCAATTCGGTATCGGCGGGAATCTGCAGGGCCACATCGCGGATCAGACCGGCGTCGAAGCCGTAGTCGTCCATCAGCTCCAGGGCCTGCGCACGCACCGGGGAGCCACGCAGGCGCTCGTCGGTGAGGCGGTTCATTTCGCGCTCGATCATCTGACGCATCAGCGCCAGCTCACCGCGCAGCTGCTTGAGTTCTTCGTCGTTCTGCGGCACCGGGGCGGCGGCAACCGGCACGGCGGCCAGGGCGACCGGGGCGGCCACCAGCGGCGGCAATGCGGCCGGCGGCAGGATCTGCGGCAGCGCGTCGTCCATGTCGAAGCCGTCGTCGTCCTGCTCGTCGTCGTCCTGCCCGTAAGAGGCGTGGGTGGCGAGCGCGGCGGCCATGATCGGCGTGCGTGCCTGCACCGGGGCAGCGTGCACCGGAGCCTGCACCGGTGCGGTGGTCAGGAAGTCGGCGAACAGCTGTTCCGGCACTGCCGACAGCGCATGTTCCTGGCGCGGTGCGGCGGCAACTGCAACGGCGTGGGCCAATGCTTGAGCGGCGGCAGACGGGGCGGCGGCAGTCCGCACCGGTGCGGCGACCGGCGCCGAGCGCGGCACGTTGACCGGCTGGCGCAGCGCCATCGCGGCGATCATGTCGTCTGCGGCGCTGGCAACACGCTGACGCTGGCTGCTGCCGGTGTCACTGGCCGGCTTCAGCGGGGCGTGGAACGGCGCGGCCGGCCTGGCCGGCGCCTGCTGGACCGGCGCTTGTTCGATCTGTGCCGCCGCAGCTGCCGGAGTCTCGGAGCGCGCGGTTTCCAGAGCGCGCTGCACGAGTTCTTCGTCGTAGTTGCTGGCAGCGACGATCTCGATGCCTTCGGCGGTACGGCGGTTGGACAGGATCACTGCGTCCGGGCCGTGTTCTTCACGCACCATGCGGAATGCGGTGCGCATGTCCGGGGCAACGAAGCGTTTGATTTTCATGCGAAGTGCCTCCAGGAACGGGACCCGCCGGACGCCGGACGGGTGCGCGATGAATGTGGGTGTGTTGCCAGCGTCATGAGTTGCCTGTCCCGTTCGGTTGTTCCAAGTGCTGCTGCTCGCCCCGCAGCGATCAAGCTGACTGCGGTCTCGCCAGAGCTAATGCACGCGGCGTGCCAAAACGCGGTGCCGGGGTTCCGGCGCGGGGATCTGGAGTGTTGGGACAGGCTGGAGCTGTGCGATCGGCCCGGCTGCAAGATTTCAAGTCACTGGTTTTATTTACTTTTTTCTGGGACCGCGATGCGTTGGCATCCACTGTGTGGGTGGATGCGCTGGCGGGTGGGAGGTCGAGCGTGGAGCGCCCGCAAGGTCTCGAAACGGCCAGCGTCGTGCAATCGATTGGAGGTTTGAACGAGTGGCGGCTTTCCGACGCTGGGTGCGGTGGTCGGTCGCCTGTCTGCAGCGAGAGGGCCGGGCGCGGGTGGGTTCGTAGGAGCGCACCCGGGCGCGATGGGCCCTCCCGGTAACGCCCTCGCGACCAAGGTCGCTCCTACAGTGATGTCAGCAAGCTTTTCTGGTCCGCAGCACGTCGCGTGTCGTAGGAGCGCCCTTGGGCGCGACGGGCTGTCCCGGTAGAGCCCGTCGCGCCCAGGTGCGCTCCTACGAGGTGCGTCAGGCTCAGCTGATCGTGCCGACCAGCTTCAGGCGCTTGTCTTCCGGCACTTCGCTGTACGCCAGTACCGACAGGGTCGGCACGCTATGGCGGACCAGGCGGGCCAGCGCTGCGCGGACCTGGCCAGGTACCAGCACCACCGCCGGTTCGTTGCGGGCTTCCTGCTTGCCGACGCAATCGGCCAGGCTCTGGTGCAGGCGCTCGGCCAGGCCGGGTTCCAGTGCCACGCCATTGCCGTGGGTGGATTCCTGCAGCACGCGCTCCAGCTGCGGGGCCAGCGTGTAGACCGGCAGCTCGGCCGACATGCCGGCGATTTCCTGCACGATGAAGCGACCCAGCGAGGTGCGCACCGCGGCGGTGAGGGTGGTGGGGTCCTGGCTGTGCGGGGCGTGCTCGACCAGCGCTTCGACGATCTTGCGCAGCTGGCGCACCGGGATGCGCTCGATCAGCAGGTTCTGCAGCACCCGCACCACCACCGACAGCGGCAACGCCTTGGGGGTGAGGTCTTCGACCATCTTCGGCGCGGTCTTGGCCAGGGTCGCCAGCAGTTGCTGCACTTCCTCGTGGCCGAGCAGTTCCGGGGCGTGTTCGCGGATCAGGTGCGACAGATGGGTGGCGATGACGGTGGCCGGGTCGACCACGGTGTAGCCCATCGATTCGGCATAGGCGCGCTGATGCGGCTGGATCCAGGTGGCGTCCAGGCCGAATGCCGGGTCCTTGCCGGGAATGCCGTCGAGCTGGCCGAGTGCGCCGCCCGGGTCCAGCGCCAGTTCGCGATCGGGATAGATTTCCGCAGTGGCCACCGGCACGCCGTGCACCAGCAGGCGGTAGGCGTTGGCCGACAGTTCCAGGTTGTCGCGGATATGCACCGGCGGCACCAGAAAGCCGATGTCCTGGGTGAGCTTGCGGCGTACGCCCTTGATGCGCGCCATCAACTCGCCGCCCTGGTTCTTGTCCACCAGCGGGATCAGCCGGTAGCCCACTTCCAGGCCCAGCGGGTCGATCGGGCGCAGCTCGTCCCAGCTCAGTTCCGAGCTGGCCTGGGCGGCGGTGGCCGCCGCTGCGGCCTTGGGGTCGGTGGCGGGGTCGCCGGTCGGCGGGATGACCAGGCTGCGCTTGTACATTTTCCAGGCGATCACGCCCAGGATCAGGCCGAGCGTCAAAAACGCGACGTTCGGCATGCCCGGCACCAGGCCGACCAGGCCCAGGATGGCCGCAGCCACCGCCAACGCGCGGTGCTGGCCGAACACCTGGCTGATCATGGCGCCGCGCATGTCCTGCGCCCGCGAGGCGCGGGTGACCAGCAAGGCCACCGAGGACGACACCAGCAAGGCCGGCAGCTGCGCCACCAAACCGTCACCGATCGACAGCAGGGTGTAGGTGGAGGCCGCATCCACAAAGCTCATGCCGTGCTGGAACATGCCCACCGCCATGCCGCCGATGAGGTTGATGAACAGGATCATGATGGCGGCGATGGCATCGCCGCGGATGAACTTGTTGGCGCCGTCCATCGCGCCGTAGAAGTCGGCTTCCTCGCGCACCTCTTCGCGGCGGGCCTTGGCTTCCTCACGCGTCAGCAAACCGGCGTTGAGGTCGGCGTCGATGGCCATCTGCTTGCCGGGCATGGCGTCCAGGATGAAGCGCGCGGTCACTTCCGACACGCGCCCGGCACCCTTGGTGATGACGACGAAGTTGATGATGGTCAGGATCGCGAACACCACGATGCCCACCGCGTAGTTGCCGCCGATGACGAACTGGCCGAACGCCTCGATGACCTTGCCGGCTGCGGCATGGCCGTCCTGGCCGTTGATCAGGATCACGCGGCTGGAGGCGACGTTCAGCGCCAGGCGCAGCATCGTGGTCATCAACAGCACGATCGGGAAAATGGTGAATTCCAGCGGGCGCTGCACGTAGATCACCGCCAGCAGCACCATTAGCGAGATGGCGATGTTGAAGGTGAACAAGGCATCCAGCACCGGTGCGGCCAGCGGCACCATCAGCATGGCCAGCATGGCCATCAGCGCCAGCGGGGCGCCCAGGCCGTTGCGCAGCAACTCCATGATGCGTCGGGCATTCAGCGGTGCGGGTTGGGCGCTCATGCGCTGGCTCCCTTGCCGAACTCATCCACTTCGAGGGAAGGCAATTCCGGCATCGGGCCGCCGTTCCAGCCACGCAACTGGTAGACGTAGGACAGCACCTGGGCCACGACCGAATAGAGTCTCACGGGAATTTCCTTGCCAATTTGAGCTTCCCTATACAAGGCGCGTGCCAAAGGCGGGGCGGTGACGATCGACACCCGGTGCTGTTCGCAGACTTCGCGGATGCGGAAGGCCATTTCGTCCACGCCCTTGGCCACCACGATCGGGGCGCGCATCTTGCCGCCCTCGTACTTGAGCGCCACCGCGTAGTGGGTCGGGTTCATCAGCACCACGTCGGCCTTGGGTACCGCTTCCATCATCTGGCGCTGCGACATCTGCATCTGCATCTGGCGGATGCGCCCCTTGACCTCCGGGCTGCCCTCGCTCTCCTTCATCTCGCGCTTGATCTCTTCGCGGGTCATCTTGAGCTTCCGCATCCAGTTCCACTTCTGGTACGGCGCGTCGATGGCAGCCAGCAGCACCAAGGCCCCGGCGGTGTAGAACAGCAGGCTCTTGGTGAAGTCCAACCCGTTGCCCACGGCCTGTTCCAGCGGCTGGTTCACCAGCGAGCGCAGGCCGTGCAGGCCCTTGGAGATGCACAGGCTGGCGGCCAGCCCGACGAACAGCAGCCGCAGCACCGACTTGACCAGCTCGGCCAGGCTATTGCTGCCCCACATGCGCTTGATCCCGTTGGCCGGGTTGAGCTTGTTGAGGTCGGGCATGATCGCCTTGCCGGAAAAATGCAGGCCGCTCATCAGCAGCGGGCCGGCCAGGCCGGCAGCCAGGCAGATGCCGATCAGCGGCACCATCACCCACAGCAGTTGCAGGAGCAGGTCGCCGAAGTGGCCGAACAGCGCCATCGGGTTTTCACGCATTTTGGGGTCCGGGCTGAGCGCGGTCTTCATCCAGACGCTGGCGCCATCGCCGATGCCGCGGGCCAGGGCCATCAGCGCGAACACGCCGGCGCCGAACACCGCAGCGGTGGACAACTCGCGCGACTGCGGGATGTTGCCCTGCTCGCGGGCTTCGCGCAGGCGTTTTTCGGTGGGAAGCTCTGTACGTTCGCCGCCGTCTTCGGACTCGGACATGGAGGTGCCGGTGACTTGTCAGCCCTGCCTCATGCAAGCGGCGTTCCAGTTGATGGGGCGGGGATTGGGGGATTGGGGATTCGGATTGGGGAATCGGGACGCAGGGGCCGCGCGTGGAGCCGCTGGCGGGGTGTTGTAGTTGGGTGGTTAGCGGGAGGGCCGCAGGTCGGGAATCGGGCGCGAGGGCTGACCAACTGCAGGCTGGTGCTCGGCTCGGTTGGCGGGTCGTCGAGCGTGGATGCAGGTCTACGGTCGTTTTTTTGATGCTTTTTGCTCAGCTGGCCTGGCGGCGCACGCCATCACGCTGGGCGACCACCGTGGCGATAAAACGCTCTGCGTCCATTGGCCGGCCCAGCAGATAGCCCTGCAGCTGGTCGCAGCCCAGCCGTTCCAGGGTGTTGCGCTGGGCGGTGGTCTCCACGCCCTCGGCCACTACCTGCAGGCGCATGGTGTGGGCCAGCGCCACGACGGCCGCGACGATGGCGATGTCTTCGGGGCAGGTGTCCATCGCCTGCACGAAGCTGCGGTCGATCTTGAGTTCGTGCGCGGGCAGCTTGCGCAGGTAGAGCAGGTTGGAATAGCCGGTGCCGAAATCGTCGATGGCGATGCGCACGCCCAGCGCGTTGAGCTGGCCGAGCGTGCGCAGGCAGGCATCGGCATCGCGCATGGCCATGGTTTCGGTGATTTCCAGGGTGAGCTGGCCGGGCGGAATCAGATGCTCGGCCAGGGTGGTGGCTACTTCGTCCAGCAGGCTGGGCGAGGCCAACTGGGTGGCCGAGAGGTTCACCGCCACCCGCCAGTCGCCATGCCCGGCCTCGCGCCAGGCGCGCATCTGCCGGCAGGCCTGCTGCAGCACCCAACTGCCGAGCGGGCCGATCATGCCGCTGCGTTCGGCCAGCGGGATGAAGCTGTCCGGTGGCACCAGGCCGCGTTCGGGATGTTGCCAGCGGATCAGCGCCTCGGCGCCGATCGGGCGGCCATCCTCGGCGCAGTATTTGGGTTGGTAATGCAGCACGAACTGACCCAGCTCCAGCGCGCGCGGCAGGTCCTGCAGCAGCTGCAGGCGCTCGCGGGTGGTGCCGGTCATCGAACGCTCGAAGAAGCTGTAGCGGTTGCGCCCGGCCTGTTTGGCGTGGCGCATCGCCGCATCGGCATGCGTCATCAGTTGATGCTCGCTGCCGGCGTCTTCCGGTCCGGCGTCTTCGGGATATAGCGCAATGCCGACGCTGCTGCTCAGGCGCAGCTCCTGGTCGCCGACCAGGAACGGCACCGCCAGCGCCTGCAGCAGATGCGCGGCGATCGCGGCGGCGTCCTCGGGGTCGGCGATGTCGGACACCAGCGCGAACTCGTCGGCGCCCAGCCGCGCCAGGCTGCCGTTGGCGCGGCGGTGCGCGCTCATACGCCCGGCCACCGCCACCAGCAGCTGGTCGCCGAACTGATGCCCGTAGCCGTCGTTGACCGCCTTGAAGCCATCCAGATTGATCAGCATCACCGCAAAGCGCTGCCCGTCGCGCTGGGCGCGGTCGATGCTCTGCAGCACGTGTTCGTGCAGCAGCACGCGGTTGGGCAGGCGAGTGAGCGGGTCATGCAGCGCGGCCAGCACCAGCTCGGCATTGGCCTGCGCCAGCGATTGCGCCAGCACATCGGTGCGCTGCTGGAAGCGCCGCGACAGCACCGAGATCACCAGCGCCAACACCAGCAAGGCCAGCGTCACCACCACCACTACTGCGGTCAGCCATGACAATGGCAACTGCGCGCCGGTTGTGGCGACACAGAGACTCGCTGGCGCGAGATGCGCGGCAGCCGTGCCCTCGGCCCGGATGCAGTGCGCACGCATGCACGGCGGTTGCGGCATATCGCGCACATCGGCCCGGCAGCCGTTCGCGGCACTGGGGTGATGGGAGTGACTGCTCATGCCACCGACGACTCAGGCTCCTCCGGTTCGATGCGATTGCGTCCGTACCGCTTGGCCCGGTACAGCGCCTCGTCGGCGCGCGCCAGCAGCGTGGCCGCCGTGTCGCCGATCCGGAACCAGGCCACACCGACCGAGCAGGTCACCGGCAATGGGCGGGCGGCGCCCACTTCGTACGGGGCCACGCTGAGCTTTTCGTGGATGGCGCGCAGCCGGTGCTGGCTGTGTTGCGACATGCCCGGCAGCAACAGCAGCAATTCTTCGCCGCCGTAACGGCCCACGCGGTCCGAATCGCGCAGGCAGGCGGTCAGCCGCGCGCCGACCTTGGCCAGCACCGCATCGCCGACCAGATGCCCATGTTCGTCGTTGACCAGCTTGAAGTGGTCCAGGTCGATCAGCACCACCGCCAACGGATGCGCACCGTGGGCGCAGGCCTGCAGTTCTTCGGCCATCGCCTCGAGCACGCCGGAGCGATTGAGCAGGCCGGTCAGCGCGTCGTGGCTGGCCTTCAGTGCCAACGCCGCGCGGGCGCTTTCCAGCTCGCGTTTTTCGCGCTCCAGCTGATAGGTGCGCTCGGCGACCAGCTCGGCGAGCATGCGTTCGCGCGCCACCAGATGGCGGTGCCGCCAGCGCCACAAACCGGCCAGCAGGGCGCTGCCGATCAGCAGATACAGCGCGATTGCCGGTGGGCTGCGCCACCACAGCGGCGCTACCGCGAACGGCAGATCGGCGATCGGCGAGGTGGTGCGTCGGTAGCGGTCCAGCAGCTGCACCTGCAGGCGGAAATGCCCGGACGGCAGCGGCGGTTGGTCGATCGACAGGGTGTCGCTCTGGATCCATTCGTTGTGCAGACCGAGCAGGCGATAGCGCACCGTGAGCCGGCTGGGGTCGTCGTAGACCTCCATGCTGGACAGCTCGATATGCAACGGCCTGTCGCTCCAGGCGAGCAACTGGCCGCGCTGCACCGGCACGCCACCGCGGCTGACGCTGTCGATACGCACGCTGGGCTGGCGCTGATCGAACAAGCGCGCCGGGTCGCGCAGATGGCTCACCCCGCGCGCGGTGCCGATCCACACCGAGCCATCGGGATCTTCGGCAAACGCCGCTTCGGACACGTCGTCCCACAACAGCCCCTGCGACTGCGACAGATGCGCCCAATGCTCGCCGTCGTAGACCTCCACGCCGCGTGCGTGACCCACCCAGACCCGGCCGACGCTGTCGCCGCGCAACTGGTACACGCTGACGTCGGCGAGCGCTTCATCGCTGACCGCCTGCAGATCCACTTCTTCGTCCAGCAACAGGCCGTGCCATAGCCCGGCGCGATAGAACGCCAGCCACACTTCGCCGCTGTCGCTGATATGGAATTTGCTGATCCACGGGTCGGAGGCGCCGCCATTGACCTTGACCTTCACCTTCGACCAGTGCGCGCCCTGCAGCCGAAACAGGCCATTGGCGCTGGACACCCACAACGTGCCGTCGGCAGTCTGCTGGATATCGGTATAGGCGATGGCCGGCATCTGGCTGACCATGTGCAGCGTGCCGCCGTCCAGCGGCCGTTCGAGTGCAAACAGGCCACCGGCAGTGAGCACCCACAGCCGGCCCTGGCGGTCGATGATCAGACGCCGCCCGGTACGCGGAAGTTTGGCGATCTCGGCGCTACGGCCATTCGGCCAGTTGCGGCGCACGAAGCCCGCCGAGTTCAGCGTCCACAGGCTGCCGTCGGCACTGCGCGCCATGCCCACGATCTGGATCCCGGAGTTGGGTAATGCAGGAACGAAGCGCCCCTTCGGGTCGGCCTGGCGACCTACGCCATGTTCGTTGCCGACCAGCAGCGCGCCCTGCGCATCGCGGGCGATCGACCAGGTCGGCGCAACCGGCATGCCTTGCGAGGCGTCCCAGTTCTCGATCCACTCGTAGCCGGCCCAGCGCACCAGGCCTTCGCCGTCCACGGTCATCCAGATGTCGCCGTCGCGGTCCACCACGATGGCATCGCTGCTGCCCGGCGGAAGCCCGTTCTCGGTGCCGAAACTGCGCCACTGGCCGTTTTCCCAGCGCACCAGTCCGTCGTTGCGGCGCACCAGCACCCGTCCCTCGCGGTCGAGTACCAGCGGCGCCTGCTGCCCGACGGTGCTGCCATCCAGCAACGGCAGCGGCCGCACGCTGAAGGTGGCCGCGCCCGGTGCTCGGTAGAGCAGGGTGCCGGTGCCACGTACCCACAATGCGCCGTCGTGGTCGCGCAGCACGCTGTACCAGCGATCTTCCGGCACGCCTTGTTCGGGCCCGTACACCTGCACCTTGCGCTGCGCATCGATGGCGCATAGCCGCTTGGCACAGCCGGCCCACAAGGTGTCGCCGTCCACCGACAGGCTCAACACCTTGGACAACTCGGGCACGCGCACGCGGGTGGCGGTATCCAGTAGCGGCTCGCTATGCCAGCGGCCGTTGCCGCGTGCACTCAGCCGCTCCAGCGTGCCGCCGTTGGCCAGCACCGTACCCCACGGCGGGCTGGCCAGCAGCATGCCTTCCTGCAGATGCTCGGCCTCGTACGGTGCCAGTCTTCGGAAGCCGTGTTCGTTGCCGACGAACAGCGTCTGGAAGCCGGCCACCCACAACGTACCGTCGGCGGTTTCGGTCATCGAGCTGATCGATTCGTTGCGCAGGCCATCCAGCACCACCTGCTGAAAGCTGCGCCCATTGAAGCGATACAGGCCGCTTTCGGTGCACACCCACAGCAACGTGGCGCGGGTCTGCAGCAGGCAGGTGCCGGCCAGCCCGAGCAGGCCCTGGTCATGGGCGTAGCGGCGAATGCTTGCGGTCTGCGCGCCGGCCAGATCGGCCAACGACAGCAACGCCAACAGCAGCACCGCGGCAAACGGCGCGCGCCGGCTCGACGACCTCCACTGGCGGTACTCACACCCCACGAGCGTTGCACTCTCCCACGCGTCGGCAGGTGTGGTCCGCGCTTTGCGCGGGTGTCTCACGCTTGCCATGGGCGGCCCCCATAGTAGGCCGCAGTAAACCGACTAACGGCTGTTCACGCGTGTTTCTTTAATGCGCGCAGCAACACGATGGCGTGATTGCCGCCCGGCAGTCGATTGCATGCGAGCTCGACAGGCGCTGGCATCGGTTTGCCGGCAGCGCAGTCGAATCGAGTTGTGCGTTCACTGCAACCCCGCTTTCGATGTATTTCAAGGCGCTTCGACGCTAACGCTCAACTCTTAGCGGCGTGCTCAGACGCGGTGTGGTCGTAGTCGATGCGATTGCGTCCACTGCGTTTGGCGCGATATAGCGCCGCGTCGGCGCGCGCCAGCAACTGTTCCAGGGTTTCGCCCGGCTGAAACCAGGCCACGCCGACCGAGCAGGTCACCGCCAGCACGCTGCCGTCGATCGGGTAATCGCCGCAGATGCCGCGATGCAAGGCCTGCAAGCGATGCGTGGAGTCGGCATTCAGACCGGGCAGCAGCGCCAGCAATTCCTCGCCACCGTAGCGGCCGATGCGGTCGTCGCCGCGCACCAACGTATCCAGGCGCCGGCCGACCTCGGCCAGCACCGCATCGCCGGCCAGATGGCCGTGTTGGTCGTTGACCAGCTTGAAGTGATCCAGGTCGATCAGCACCACCGCCAACGGCTGCGCCTGGACCTTGGCACGCGCCAGCATGCCGCGCAGCGCGTGCAAGATGCCGGCGCGATTGAGCAGGCCGGTCAGCTCGTCGTGGGTGGCCTTGAGCGCCAGTTCGGCGCGCGCGGCTTCCAGCTCGCGCTTGTCCTGCTCCAGCTCGGCGGTGCGTTCGGCCACCAGTTGCTCCAGCTCGCGTTTGCGCCGCAGCAGTTTGCGCGTGCGCCAGCGCAGCAGCACGATCACGGCTGCGATGCCCAGCAGCACGTAGCCGATCAACGCGGGAATGCCACGCCACCACGGCGGATGCAGCACAAAACGAAAGCGCGTGATCGGGCTGCTACTGCGTTGATAGGCATCCAGCACCTGCACTTCCAGCGTGTAGGTGCCGGGCGGCAGCAGCGGATAGGTCAGGTGGCTGAGCGAGGTGGTGGTCCAGCGCGCCTGATGGCCTTCCACCCGGTAGCGGAAGCTGATCCGGTCGGCGCCGCCTTCCACGCCGGGCGTGGCCAGGTCGATATCCAGCGGAATGTCCGACCACTCCAGCGCCGCCCCGGCGCGTACCGTCTCGGTGCCGCGCCGCACGTGCGCGATCTCCACCTGCAGCGGTTGTGCGGCGAACAACCGCTGCGGGTCGAGCAAGTGGCTCAGCCCGCGGCTGCTGCCGATCCACAGGCTGCCGTCGTCGTCTTCCAGAAACGCGTTGGACGACAGGTCGTCCCACAGCAGACCCTCGCTGCGCGTGATACGCGACCAACGGCCTTGCTGATACAGATCCAGCCCCTGGCTGCTGCCGACCCACAGCCGGCCCTTGCGGTCGTGGCGCAGGATGAAGGGCATCACCTTGGAGATCAGCGGGTCGTCGACCGTCTGCACCGACACACCGCCGTCGGCTTGCAGGCGACCGTGCCACAGCCCGGCTTCGCGCAGCGACAGCCAGATTTCGCCGTCCGGTGCGAAGTCGATCTGAAACATGTCCTGGCTGGGCAGCGAGCCGCGCACCGGCACGCGCACCCATTGCGCGCCCTCGCGGCGATACAGCCCGTCGCCGGTCGCCGCCCACAGCCGCCCCTGGCGGTCGACATCGATGTCGCCGACAAACTTGCCTTGCAGCGCAGGCTCGAAGTTCAGCGCATAGGGCGGGGTGGTCTGACCGCGTGCCAGCCCGCGCGGGGTCGAGATCCAGACCGAACCGGCGTTGTCGAACAACAACTTGTAGCCAGGCCTGGGCATGTCCATCACCACGCGGGTCAGCCCGGTGTGCGGATCGCGCCGGGCAATGGCGCCGGAAAAGTACGACACCCAGGCCGCGCCATCCGGTGCTACCGCAAGGCTGAGCGTTTGCGACAACGGCTTGCCGTTTTCCAGCAGCCACGGCTGGGCACGCTGGGCATGCCGGGGCAGCAGGGCGGCGCCGCCATCGGCACCAACCGCCAGCATGCCGTTGGGCAGGCGCTGCATCGCCCAGGTCGGCGCCGATGGCATGCCTTGCGGCTCGGTCAGATGCTCGATGCTGCCGTAGCCGAGCAGGCGTTGCACCCCAAGCCCACGGGTGCCGATCCACAAGGTGCCGTTGCTCTGCAACAGCAGTGGGCCGACCATGGCATCCAGCTGCAGGCCCTGGTCGGGGCCGATGTCGTGCCAATGGGTGCCGTCCCAGCGCACCAGGCCATGATCGGAGCGGGTCAGCATGCGTCCGCGCGCATCTTCCACCATGGTGGTGGCGCCGGACATGGTGCTGAAGCTGCTGTGCGCGCTGGCCGGATGGGTTTGGAAGCGGCGCGCGCCCGGCTCGCGCGACACGATGGCGCCGCCGCCACGCAGCCACAGCCGACCGCCACGTTCGCGAAAGATCACCCGCCAGCGGCGCGCTGGCACGCCATCGGCTTCGGAGAGGGATTCGACCACCTTGCCGGCTGCATCTAACCGGCAGACGCCAGCGCCGCACGACGCCCACAGAAACTGCCCATCGGCCAGCAGGGTGCTGCCCGATGGCTGCAGGATTCCATCGGGCGTTCGCAGCGGCAGCGGTTGCACCTGCCATTGCTTGCCCGCGCCCGGCGTCACCGCCAGCAGCGCCCCTGCGCTGATCACCGCGACCCCATCGCGGTAGGCGGCGATCACATTGCCGGCATCGGCGCGAATGCGCTTGCCCTCGCGCAGCACCTGGACGAACTGCTCGCCGTCGCGCACGAACACGCCATTGGCGGTGGCCACCCACAAGCGCCCGGCGCTATCCAGCGTCAGGCCGCGGGTGAAGCGCGCGTCCAGGCCCTGATCCTGGCCGACGGCAATGAAGCGCTCACGCTCGAACCGGTGCAACGCCAGTTCGGTGGCCACCCACACCACACCACGGCGATCCTCGACCAGACCGGTGATGGTCATGCCTTGCAGGCCATCGGCCTGGGCGTAATCGCGGAAGCTGTAACTCTGCGCCTGCACGCTCGCGATACTGGTCAGGCCGGTCACAAGCAGGCAGAGCCATGCCCATGGCGCAATGCTGCGCACGGCAGAACGGGCGAACAGCGCAGACACGTTGGGCATCGGTTCCCGCAGGCGTGGCAGTGAGGATGTGATGACTGGCGATTGGCGTCGTCAGTGATCCTGTGGCGTTGACGGCTTGCCGGCCAAAAACTTGAGGCAGTTCACACTTACGTCGTCAATGCTCTGGCGGCGTCGAACGCAGTGTCGAACATGCGCTGCACGGGCGGTGCGAATTCGCTGGCGAAACTGGAAAGCAGAAACAGGCCCAGCAATACCGTCAGCGGCAAGCCCAACTGCACCGGATTCAACGCCGGCGCCGCCTTGGCCAATGCGCCGAAGGCCAGGTTGACCGCCAGCATCGCCACCATCATCGGCAACGCCAAGGTGAGCCCGCCGCGCAGGATCTGCAGGAACAGCGTCGGCGCCACTTCTGCAAAGGCGGCCGCATCCGGCACTGCGGTGCCGATCGGCAAGGCCTTGTAGCTGTCCACCAACAGCGAGATCACCGCCAGGTGCCCGTTGGCCGCGAAGAACAGCAGCCCGAACCCGATGTAGAACCACTGTGCGATCACGCCGGACGTCACCCCGCGCAGCGGGTCGGACATCTGTGCAAACGACAGACCGGTGGATTGCGACACCAGCTCGCCGGCCAACGCGCCGGCTTCGAAGATCAGTTTGAGCATGAAGCCCATGCTGGCGCCCACCGCCAGCTCGCGTGCCACGCTGAGCACCGCCTGCGCGGTAAAGCCGTCCCACTCCGGTACCGGCGGCAGCAGCGGCGCCAGCACCATCGACAAGGTGCCGGCCAGCATCACCCGCACCCGCCCGGGCACCGCACGCGTGCCGATCAACGGCATCGCGGTCAGCAACGCGCCGGTGCGCAGCATCGTCCACATGATCGCCCCGACCATCGCGAACGCGCGCTGGCCATCGATCACCATCTGGGTGGCAGCATCCATCCGGTCTGACCCGCTAACCGATCAGATGCGGAATGCGCTGGAACAGCGCAATGGTGAACTCCACCAGATGCCCCAGCAGCATGCTGCCGGTGGCAAACAAGGTGGCCGTCAGCGCCACGGCTTTGGCGACGAAGGCGATGGTCGGTTCGTTCAACTGGGTGGCAGCCTGCACCACACCAATCACCACGCCGACCACCAGCACCGCCAGCAACATCGGCCCGGCAATCCACAGGACGGTGACCAGGCCACCACGCAATTCAGTCAGGGCGATTTCAGGGCTCATGGAGTGGTCTGATGCAAGTGGGGTGCCAAAGGACGGGAGTGGGGAGTCGAAAATCGAGATTGCGAATTAGAGAAATGAGCTCTGAGCTGGTGCAACGGTGTATGAGCTGAAGATATGAGCTGAAGAACGTGAGGTCTGCAGAAACTAGCCCCTCTCCAGCGGGAGAGGGGTTGGGGTGAGGGTACGAGGCGAAGCCACGCGTGGTGTCTGGCTCCGCCAGCTCACTCATTGCTCAGTAGTGGGCTTCGGCCTCTATTGGCTGCTCGGCCTCGAGACCCCATGCCGAATCGGCAAGCCGGGTAGACATCCCGGCAGAGCGGCGCGCATGCAAGCCTCGTGGCTACGACGCATTGAAGCTCGCTGCCAGCGTGCCCACCACCAGCACCCACCCATCCACCAAAATGAAGAGCAGAATCTTGAACGGTGCCGAGATCAACATCGGCGACAGCATCATCATGCCCATCGACATCAGCACGCTGGCGACCACCAGATCGATGATCACGAACGGAATGAAGATCAAAAAGCCGATCTCGAAGGCGGTCTTCAACTCGCTGGTCACGAACGAGGCCACCAGCACCGGGAACGGCACTGCGTCCGGGCCGGCGTACTTGCCGTCGCCGGCCATGCCGGCAAAGGTCATCAGATCGGTCTCGCGAATCTGCGCCAGCATGAAAGCGCGTAGCGGCTGGGTGGTGAGCGTCCAGGCGGTGGAGAAATCGATCTGGCTGTTGAGGTACGGCGACAGGCCGGCGCCCCACATCTTCTGCCACACCGGCATCATCACTAGCGCGGTGAGGAACATCGACAGGCCCAGCAGCACCTGATTGGACGGGGTCTGGCCGGTACCCAGCGCCTGGCGCAGCAGGCCCAGCACGATGGTGATGCGGGTGAAGGCGGTCAGCACCAGCAGCATCGACGGCAGCAGGGTGATCGCCGTCATCAGCAGCAAGGTCTGCAGCGGCAGGCTCACCGGTTGGTCGCCGATGCGGCCAACGCTCACGTTCGGCAACGAAGGCAACTGATTGGCGCCGGCCGGAGCGGGCGCCGCAGCGGGAGCGGCGGCCTGGGCCATCGCAGGCAAGGCGGCAGGTGCGGCGGCGGCCAGCAGCGGGCAGCTCATCACCAGCAGGATCAGGATCAGGCGCAGGCTGCGCCCCCAGCGATTCCAACGACTGAACATGTCACGGGTCCTTGCGCAGCTTCTGTGCCAGCAGCTGGGCGAAATTGGGAAGTTGCTTGAAGTTGGGCAGGGTGGGGGCAGGCGCGGTCGGCAGCGGCTCGGACAAGGTGTGCAGGGTGTTGATGCCGCCTGCGGTGACGCCGAGCAACAACTGCTGGCCGTTCACCTCCACCACCACCACGCGTTCCTTGGCACCGACTGCCAGGCTGGTCACCACGCGCAGGCCCTCGGTATTGCGGAAACCGCTGCCGGGCAGGCGCTTGAGCAACCAGCCCAGGCCGACGATCAGCGCGAGCACCAGCAGCAATGCAAAGACCGCGCCAAACAGGCTGGGCGAGGACGGCGCCTGCGCGCCGACCTGGCTGGCCTTGGCCGCGACCGGCGCGGCAGTGGCCAGCAAGCCGATCACCGCAGCCTCCGGATCCGTTCGCTGGGACTGACCACGTCGGTGAGGCGGATACCGAAGCGGTCGTTGATGACCACCACTTCGCCATGCGCGATCAAGGTGCCGTTGACGTATACGTCCAGCGGCTCGCCGGCGCCGCGTTCCAGTTCCACCACCGAGCCCTGGTTGAGCTGCAGCAGGTTGCGGATCGGGATGCGCGCGCGGCCCACTTCCAGCGACAGGGTCACCGGCACGTCCAGGATGACGTCCAGGTTGAGGTCGGTGGCATTGAGGTCGCGCTCGGGCTGCAGGCTGTCGAAGGTGGCGGGCGCGGCGTCGAGGATGTCGGAGTTGATCATTTGCTGGGGTCCTGGGATGGAACGGCACGCGGGGCTTGCACGCCGGGCGGGCGTACGGCGGTGATCTTGACGGCGTTGTTGCCATTGGAAACGCCGAATTCGCCGGTGAACAACGGGATTTCTTCCACGCACAGCGGCACCTGTGCGGGCAGGTCGATCGGCAGGATGTCGCCGATTTTCAAACCGGTGAGCTGGCGCAGACTCATGCGCTTGCTGGCCAGCACGCTGGACAGGGTGACCTCGGCAGTGTCCAACTGCTCGCGCAGCATCACGTTCCAGGAGTCGTCGCGGTCGTTGCGGTCGCTCTGGATGCCGGCATCGAGCAATTCACGGATCGGCTCCAGCATCGAATACGGCAGGGTGATGTGGATCTCGCCGCCGCCGCCTTCCAGCTCCACATGGAAGCGGCACACCACCACGTACTCACGCGGGGTGACGATATTGGCGAAGTGCGGGTTGATCTCCGAGTTGATGTACTCGAAGTCCACTTCCATCACCGGCGCCCAGGCTTCCTTCAGATCGGCGAAGGTCTGCTTGAGCATCAGCTGCACCACGCGCATCTCGGTGGCGGTGAATTCGCGACCTTCGATACGGGTGTGGTAACGGCCGTCGCCACCGAAGAAGTTGTCCACCACGGTGAACACCAGAGTAGGTTCGAACACGATCAGGCCGGTGCCGCGCAGCGGTTTGAAGCGGATCAGGTTGAGGTTGGTCGGCACGTACAGCGAGTGCATGTACTCGTTGAACTTGACCAGGTCGATGCCGCGCACCGACAGGTCGGCCGAGCGCCGGATCAGGTTGAACAGGCCGATGCGCCACAGCCGCGCGAAGCGCTCGTTGACCATTTCCAGGGTCGGCATGCGCCCACGGATGATGCGGTCCTGGCTGGACAGATCGTATTGGCGTGCCTCGCCGGGCAACGGCTCCGGCTCGGTGTTGACCACGCCCGAATCCACGCCGTGCAGCAGGGCATCGATTTCGTCCTGGGAAAGCAGATCGCTGACGCTCATGGGCAGGCCTTACTGGGTAACGAAACTGGTGAACAGCAGTTCTTCGACGCACTTCTTGCCGGTCTCGCTGGTCATGACCTTCTGCGCTTCGACCAGGGCGGCTTTCTGCAGCTTCTGCTTGCCGACAAGGTCGGCCACGTCGGTGGCCTTGGTCTGCGACAGCAGCATCAGCAGATGCGCGCGGATGGCCGGGGCGTTCTCAGTGATGAGCTTGAGTTCTTCCGGGTCGCGGGTGACCAGCTGCACTTCGACCTGCAGGTACTGCGGGCCATCGCCAGGGTCGGCCAGGTTGACCACGATCGCCGGGTCCATCGGGAAGTACTGGGCCGGCTTGGGCACTTCGGCGACCTTGGGTGCGGCGTGCTTGCCGCCTTTCTCATCGCCCTTGTGGCCGAAGAAGAACCAGGCGCCGCCGCCAGCGGCCGCAAGTACCACCACACCGATGGCGATCAGCAGGATGGACTTCTTGCCACCCTTCTTCTTTTCGCCTTTCTCGTCTTTGTCTTCGGTCTTCTTGGGTTTTTCGGCGGCTGCCACAGTCTGCTCCAGGGGAATGCTCACCCTGTGGATGCAATTGGCATGCCAAAACCGTGACGGTTTCCTGGCGCGGCCTGCGCGCTAATACGAACACCCCCGCAGGCCTTGCGCTGCGAGGAATATGAGGCGCGTCGACATGGCGCCGATGCGCGTTTTTCAGCGTCGCCGGGGCCAGCCCGGCGCAGAACGTCAGGCGTAGGCGTCCAGCAATCCACGCTGGCGTAACACCACCGACGGAATTCCGACGGGCGGGCTGTCGTCCAGGGTGAGGCCGTTGCCATCGCGCCCACTGCCGTTGCGGTTGCTGGCCTGGCCCTGCTGTTGCTGGCCCACATCGGCCTGGCCCAGCTGGAAGCCGTTCTGGCCGAGCATTTCGCGCAGCCGCGGCAGGCTTTGTTCCAGCGCCTGGCGCACCTCGGCGTTGGCCGAGGTGAAGCTGGCGCTGACCTTGTCGCCATCCAGATGCAGACGCACTTCGACCGGGCCCATCTCGTTCGGGGTCACCTTGATATGCGCATGGCCGATCTTCTGGTCGGCCAGCCAGCTCATACGCGCGCCGATGGCATCGTCGAAGTTGTCGCTGCCCATTTCCGGGGTCGGGGTGGGCGAGGCGCTGAACACCGGCGCCGGATCCTGCAGGCGACCGAGCGTGGCGGCCGTGGTAGTCGGCAATACGAACGCCGGGGCGTCCGGCGCTGCGGGGGCAGCGGAGTCGTCGGCGCTTGGGTCCAGTGCCTTGGTGGCCATGCTCATCAGCGCGGCGGTCTGGGCGTCGCCGCTCAAGGCGGTGACGGAAGTGGGCTTGGCGCCCGCGGCGGCGGCCGGTGCCAGTGCGCCCAACGAGGGCAGGGCGGTGCCGGCGGTTGCCGTGGCGGTAGGTGCAGCAGCGTCGGTGGGCAGGGCGGTTGCACTCGCCGTGCCGCCCGCTGCCCCGGCCATGCTGGCGGTCAGGGCCGCTGCCGCGGCAGCCAGCACCTCGCCACCGGGCAGGGCTTGCGCCAGCAGGCCCATGCCGAAGCCGCCCAGACCTGGCGGCGGCCAGGTGGAATCGGTCGCGGTGGCTGCCTCGGCAGGTGCGTCTTCGCTGGCGGTCGCGGGTTTTGCGTTCTTGCCGGTCTTGGCGGTGCCTGCGGCAGAGCTGCTCTCGGCTGTAGTTGATTCTTTGGTGGAGCCGGACTTGGCGGGCTTTGCAGCCTTGCTGTCGCCCTCCTGCGCACGCGGCCGTGCAGTGGCATCGCCGGCTGCATCGTCGCCGTTATCGTTGTCGTCGCGCTGCTTGTCGGACTGGCTGGGCTTGGGCGCGGCCTGCTTGGCCGGCACGCGCTCGGGCGCCTGCGGCGGGGCCTGGTTGGGCGTGTTGGCCGGATTGAGCATGCGCGCGAACTGGTCCTGGCCGGCGTCCGGCTCGGACGACGGGTCGCTATAGCTGGACTTCTTGCCGGTGCCGGCAAGCGCGCCAAGGCCGGCGGCAAAAGCGGACAGGGGATTCATGCGGATTCTCCGTGGGTATCTTCGCTGCGGGCCAGGCGCGAGCGGCGCGCGCCGAGGTCGTCCATCTCACGCTGGTCGCGGCGTTCGATCACCTTGTTCTCCTGTGCGCGGTAGCTGGCCGCCAGTTGCTCCAGCACCTGTTTTTCGCGGCTGGCAAGCAGCAGGCGGGTGCGTTCTGCCTCCACCTTGTTGCGGTTGCTTTCCACGGTCTGCGCCTGCTGCAGCACGGCGCTGTCCAGCCGGTCCAGAAAGGCGCGGCGGTTGGTCAACGCCGCGGCGCTGGTGCCGGCCATATGGCTGTTGGCGTATTCCTCGGCGTAGCGGCGCAGTTCTTCCAGACGCGACTGGTGCGTGTCCAGCGCGCGCTGACGCTCGGCCAGATCGCGCGCGACCTGGTCTTCCTGTTCCTGGGCGCGGCGCAGCAGGGGGTCGATCCGTTTGGACTGCATCATGGATTAGTTCTCGGGTTCGACCAGCCGCTGCAACGCGGACAGGCTGTCGGGCAGGTGGGCGGCCTTGTGGACGTCCTGTCCAAGGAATTCGACGATGTCCGGCCAACGCGCCAAGGCTTCGTCGGTGGCCGGATCGCTGCCGCGCTGATAGGCGCCGATGGCGATCAGATCGCGATTGGACGAATACGCCGAGAGCAGCCGCTTGAGCTTGCGGATGCGCAGACGCCAGGTGTCGTCGGCGATGTCCTGCACCACACGGCTGACCGAGGATTCGACATCGATGGCCGGGTACAGGCCGCTGTCGGCAACCCGACGCGAGAGCAGGATGTGGCCGTCGAGAATGGCACGGGCGGCGTCGGCGATCGGGTCCTGCGGGTCGTCGCCTTCGGTCAGCACGGTGTAGAAGGCGGTGATCGAGCCGCGGCCCTTGGCGCCGTTGCCGGCACGTTCCACCAGCGCCGGCAATTTGGCGAACACCGACGGCGGGTAGCCGCGGGTAGTGGGCGGCTCGCCCACCGACAGGCCGATCTCGCGCTGCGCCTGGGCGAAACGGGTCAGCGAATCCATTAGCAGCAACACGTTCAAGCCCTGGTCGCGGAACCATTCGGCGATGGCAGTAGCGCGGTAGGCGCCATGCAGACGCGCCAACGGTGGGCGGTCGGCCGGGGCGGCCACGACCACGGCGCGGCGCAGGCCTTCTTCGCCGAGGGTGGTTTCGACGAAATCGCGTACTTCGCGGCCACGCTCGCCGATCAGCCCGACCACGATCACGTCGGCCGAGGTGAAGCGGGTCATCATGCCGAGCAGTGTCGATTTACCGACGCCGGAGCCCGCGAACAGGCCCACACGCTGGCCGCGGCCGATCGGCAGCAGCGCGTTGATCGCCCGCACGCCGACGTCCAATGAGGTAGTGATGGGCTCGCGCGCCAGCGGGTTGATCGACACGCCGGCCATGCTGACGCTGCCTTCGCCGCGGATCGGGCCCTTGCCGTCGAGCGGGGTGCCGTCGCTGTCGATGACGCGGCCGAGCAGGCCTTCGCCCACTTCCACGCCGCCGCGGCGCCGCGAGGGCACCACGCGGGCATTCGGGAGCAGGCCATGCAGCTCGGCGCTGGGCATCAGATAGGTGCGTTCGCCGGCAAAGCCGACCACTTCGGCATCGACCCAGCCGCCGTCGACTTCGACCTTGCAGGTGGCGCCCATCGGCGCCTCGCAGCCGGTGGCTTCCAGGGTCAGGCCGACCGCGCGGCGCAGGATGCCTTCGCGGATCAGGGTGCGGCCGGCAGTGGGCTCCAGTCCCAGCCCGCTCAGGCGCGTGGCCAGGCGCAGGTTGCGCGCGTCCAGCCAATCGGCCGGGGCTGGGGTGGCTGCCAACACGTCGCTCACAGGCCCGCTCCGGATTTGCGCATGACGCTCTCCAGCGCGGCCCGCAGGCGCGCATCCAGGGTTCCATCCACGCGCACGCTTTCGGCGTGCACGCGCAGGTCGCCGCGGCTCAGGCTCAGGTCCGGGGCCACGCGGGTGGTGCTGCTGGGCGCCAGATGCGGCAGCAGCGCGGTGATGTCGTCCGGGTGCAGGCGCACTTCCACTTCGCGACCGGCACTGCCGACCGCGTCGATGGCTTCGTGCACCAGATCGGCCAGCAGCTGCGGTTCGACCTGGTAGGCACGCCCGACCAGGGAACCGGCGATGCGCACGGCCAGCTCGCCGAGCGCGCCAACCACTTCATTCTCCAGCCGCGCCAGCGGGCGGGTGAAGTTGTCCAGGATGCCGTCGATCTGCGCAGTCAACCGGCGCACCTCGGACTGGCCCTGGGCGAAGCCTTCGGCATGCCCGCGCTCCAGACCTTCCTGACGGGCGGCGTCTTCGATGGCCTGGATCTCTTCCAGGGTCGGCGGGCGCAGCACCGGCTCATAAATCGCCGGTTCGTCGAAGTCGGTTTCCGGCAGCGCCGGCGCCATATGCAGGTCCGGGGCCAGCCAACGGGTGACGATGTCGTTCATACCATCGCCTCCGCACCGGCGCCGCCCAGGCTGATGGCGCCTTCGTCAGCCAGGCGGCGCACGATGGTGAGGATTTCCTTCTGCGCCGCTTCCACGTCGGCCAGGCGTACCGGGCCACGCGCTTCCATGTCTTCGAGCAGGATTTCGGCGGCGCGCTGGGACATGTTGCGGGTGATCTTCTCGCGCACCTTGGTGTCGGCGCCGCGCAGGGCCAGGCCCAGGCGCTCGCCGGAGACTTCGCGCAGCAGCGTCTGCAGGCCGCGGTCGTCCAGGTCCACCAGATTGTCGAACACGAACATCAGGTCCTGGATCTTGCTGGCCAGGTCGGCGTCGATCTTGCCGATCTCGCCCAGCACACCCTGCTCGGGGCCGGTGTCGAGGAAGTTGAGGATATTGGCAGCGACCTTGATGCCGCCCACGTTGGACGACTTGAGGTTCTGGTTGCCGGAAAATTGGCGCTCCATGATGTCGTTGAGCTCGCTCAGCGCATTCGGCGGAATGCCGTCCAGCGTTGCGATGCGCAGCAGCACGTCGGCGCGGGTGCGCTCGGGCAGCAGCTTCAGCGCTTCAGCGGCCTGGTCGCTGTCCAGATGCGCCATGACGATGGCGATGATCTGCGGGTGCTCGTTGCGCACCAGATCGGCGACCGCGCGCGGGTCCATCCACTTCAGGGTGTCCAGACCGGTCGTGTTGCGGCCGAGCAGGATGCGGTCGATCAGGCCACCGGCCTTGTCGGCGCCGAGTGCCTGGATCAGCACGTTGCGGATGTAGTCGTCGGCGCCCACACCCAGCGAGGTCTTGCCGGCCAGCTCGCCGTTGAAGTCGTCCATCACCCGCTCGACCTGGTCGCGCGAGATGCCGGTCATCGTGGCCATGGCGATGCCGATCTTCTGCACCTCCTTGGGGTCCATATGCTTGAGCACTTCGGCGGCGTCGCTTTCCCCAAGCGACAGCAACAGCACGGCGGCGCGCTGTACTCCGGTCATCGGCGGTGTTTCAGGCTTCACTGGCGACCCATCCCTTTACGACTTGTGCGACACGTTTTGAATCGGCTTTGACGGCTTCGCGTGCGACCCGCATGCGTTCTTCGTAGGCGTCCGGCAGGGCGATCGGGACTTTCTTTTCCTGACCGAGCTGGGCGGTGTCTTCTTCCAGGCGCGGCATCAGGTCGTCATCGTCGACCATCCGCACATCCGCGCTCTGCGGAGTG
Source organism: Xanthomonas sp. NCPPB 2933 (assembly GCF_056725225.1). Classification (NCBI taxonomy): domain Bacteria; kingdom Pseudomonadati; phylum Pseudomonadota; class Gammaproteobacteria; order Lysobacterales; family Lysobacteraceae; genus Xanthomonas; species Xanthomonas sp. NCPPB 2933. Next base: position 2,925,014 of record NZ_CM161518.1, on the reverse strand, counting down.
CCATCCTTGCCGCCCTTGCCTTGCTTGTCCTTGACCACGGTCACGCCGGTGAGCTGACGCAGGGTGGGGCGCACCACGCCAAACAGCAGCGCCAGCACCACCACCGCACCGACCAGCAGGCGCAGACCGTTCTGCACGCGCGGGTCTTCCCACCACTTCGGGCCCTCTTCGCCGGCCACCGCTTCACGCACGAACGGGGCATTCATCACCGACACCGTGTCGCCGCGTGCCGCGTCGAACCCCACGGCCTGCTTGACCAGGCCCTCGATGCGGGTGAGCTCGGCGGCGGTCAGCGGCTGTTCGACGATCTTGCCCTTGGCACCGGGGCGCGGCACGTTGTCCAGCAGCACCGCCACCGACACCCGCTTGATGCGGCCGGCCGGCTGACGGGTGTGTTGCAAGGTGCGGTCCAATTCGTAATTGCGGGTGGCGCTCTTGGAACTTTCGGTCGGCGCGGCAGGCGCGGCGGCCTGGCCATTGGCAGCGGCCGGGGTGCCCGGTGCGCCGGCAGTGGCGTTGGCGGCCGGGGCCGGCGGCTGGCCGGGGCTGTTGCTGGTGGCGCCCGGGGGACCTTGCGGGCCGGTGGCGCTGGTGCTGGTGTCGTTGATCTGCTCGCTGCGCAGCTTGGCCGGCTCGCCGTTGTAGAGCTCGCGGGCTTCTTCGACCACCGAGAAATCCATGTCCACGCTGACTTCCGGGTTGACCCGGCCGGCGCCGGTCATCGGCTCGAGCAGCTCGCGGATGCGCTGGTTATAGGAGCTTTCCTGACGACGCACCTGTTCGAACTGGGCGGCGTGCTGGGCGGCGTCGCTGTTGGGGTCGGCGATGGAGAGCATGCGGCCGCTCTGGTCGACCACGGTGACGCGCTCGGGCGTCATGTCCGGGATGCTGGAGGCGACCAGGTTGACGATGGCATCCACCTGGTTGCGTTCCAGACCCTGGCCGCCGCGCAGCTCCAGCACCACCGAGGCGCTGGCCACATCACGCTGGCGGGTGAAGGCGCTAGGCTTGGGAATGGCCAGATGCACGCGGGCCTCGCGCACCGGGCGCAGGGTGCCGATGGTGCGCGACAATTCGGTTTCCAGGGCGTGCTGGTAACGGGCGTTTTCCACGAACTGGCTGACGCCGAAGCCGGGGTCTTTTTCCATCAGCTCGAAGCCGCCGCCGGTCTCTTTACCGGTCAGGCCGGAGCCGGCCAGCTTCAGGCGGGCATCGTACAAACGGTCCTGCGGCACCGAGATGGCGCCGGTGTTCTGGTCGATCTTGTACGGGATCTGCGCGGTACGCAGCAGGTCGGCCGCTTCGGCATTGCCCTTGTCGTCCAGGCCGGTGTACAGCGACTGATAGCCGGGTTTCTGCGACCAGTAGAACACCGCCAGACCGGCGCCCACCGCCAGGGCGATCATCGCCATCATGGTCAGTTTGCGGGTGATCTGCAGGCTGCGGACACGGTCGAACCATTGCCCGGCCTTTTCGGCGTTCTGGTTGATGTTTTCTTTGGAAATCGCGAGTGCCATGTGTCGTTAACCCTTACAGCGGCATGTTCATGACGTCCTGATAAGCCTGGACGAGACGGTTGCGGACTTCCACGGTGGCGCGGAAGGCCACCTGGGACTGCTGAGAGGCGACCATGACCCGTGCCAGATCGGCACTGGGGTCGCCCATTTCGAATGCTTTGGCCAGCGCGCCGGACTTCTGCTGGGCCTCGTTGACGCCGCCGATGGCGCCGCGCAAGGTCTCGCTGAAGCTCGGTGCCTGGGTGGCCGGGGTGCCCTGCGTGCCGGCCAGCCCCTGGATCTGATTACCGCGCGCCGCATCGCCCACCGCGCCCATGGGGCCTTGGCCCATCTGCGTCTGGTAGCTGCGGATCTGCGAGAGGATGGAGGTAACGGAATCGCTCATGGGTGCGGTCAGCCAGGGAGGCATCCACACCAATGCAAGCGGCGTGCCGAAACCGCGCCGGGATTCCGGCGCCGTGGCAGGGAGGACTGCCGTAGCTGGGCTGAGTGTGATCTGCGGGCGCAACTTTCTCTGCGCTAGCGAGGCGGGCACCTACTGTTGAGTCGGGTGCTTCTCTAGCCGGGCCTTGTCGACAGGGCGCGCGTTTGTTCAGCCGGTTTGTCTAGCAAGACGCGGGCCTGTCTGGCGAAGAGCGACTGATCTGCGGCTTGGCGGCAGGGCCCTTGCCCGCCCACCGTCGCGGGACACGCTGCAAGTACGTCCTTGTAAGCTCTTACGCGGCATCCATGCCGCGTAAGGTCCCGCGACGGTGAGCGGGCAAGGACCAGCCGAGATAGTCGGTGTGCAGGGTGTAAGCAATGCATGACGTGCTTCTGATGCGCTGGATCTCTGTAGTTGCGGCCCGTACTCGCAAGCCAATGCAACCCGCGAGATGGCCCGCCTTTTACTTGGCTACCGACCAACTTCCTGGTGCGGTGTCCTCGCCGATTGCGGGACCGTGTGGCGGCATGGATGCCGCCACCGAGCCCCCAAGGACGGGTTCACGGCGTGTCCCGCGAGCGGCGAGGGCACCGCGCCCTCGATCTACTGAGCTTGACTGCATCTAATAGACAAAGCTGCGATTCGCAATCCAGGGTTGTTGTGTCCCGATGTAGTTGGTCAGCACGGATAGATCAATTGCAGGGCGGCGGATCTGCGAGTTTGCTGCAGGGCCCTTGCCCGCCCACCATCGCGGGACACGCCGCAAGTACGTCCGTGTAGGCTCTTACGCGGCATCCATGCCGCGTAAGGTCCCGCGACGGTGAGCGGGCAAGGACCAGTCGAGACGGTCGGTGTGCATGGTTGCAAGCGGGCATGAGGTGCGTTGTTCTGATAACCGCGCGCTCGACCAACCAGGCTTTTGATCTATTCGTTTGACTGTAGCTAAACGACGCTACGACTCGATAACTCTGCGGCTGTGAGCTGATTGAGTCGGCGGGCTTGGTTTCGATGACAACGTGTCCTAACAGTAGTGCATGCACCCGCGCACTTGACCAGCTAATCCGGCAACCACGCCTCACGCCACTGATCAAGATTCCTGCCGGTCAACATCCAGTCGCGGCGAACGACTTCACGCAATGCCGCGCCCTTTGCCGCCGCAGCGGCCGGGTCGGCAAGGTGCTCCCGGATCGCGCCGATCCAGTCGCGGTAGCGATTTTTCACCAGCGTCACCGGCAGGTTGCCTTGGTAGCAGCGCACGTCGCTGGCGATCACCGGGTAGCCGCAGGCACCGTATTCGAGCAGGCGCAGGTTGCTCTTGCACTCGTTGAACAGGTTCTGCTCTACCGGCGCCAGCGCCAGGTCCAGATCCAGCGCTGCCAGCGCGGCGGGATAGTGATCGATCGGCACGCCGGGCTGGAAGTGATGGATGTGCTGGCGCAGCGCGAACGGGTACATCCCCATGAACACCCAGTCGACCTCGTCGGCCAGCTCGCGCACTACATCTGCGATCAGTTCCAGGTCGCCGGTGTGGCTGGCGCCGCCAGCCCAGCCGATGCGGGGGCGGCGGCCGCGTTCGAGCGAACGCTCCGGCAATACGTTCCACCAATGTGCCGGCAGGCGGTTTTCGGCCACGCGGATGTCGCTGTGCAGCCCGGCGAATGCCTCGGCCAGCGCCGGTGTGGAGACCACGAAGCGGTCCACCATGCCCAGCCCGCGCCGCACGGTCTTGAGGATGTCCTTGGGCATGTGCTCGCGATGGGCATTCTTCAGCGGCAGGTTGGGCAGGTAGTCGTCGAGCTCGTAGACCTTGAATGCGCGCGACAGCGCCTTCATCCGCCGCATCGCTTCCAGCCGCGGCTCGCCGACCTGGCGTTGCAGGATCACCACGTCGGGATCCTGGCGCGCCAGCTCGCTGATCTCCAGATAGCCGTTGAACAGCACGCCCTCGACCATGCCGGCTTCGCGCAAGGCGCGCAGCGGCTGGATCACCCGATAGTGGCCGCAGCCTTCGATATCGGCCGGCAGCGCGATCACGCTCGGCAGCGGCCGCCACGACTGCAACGGGCGCCAGCTGGCGCGCGGGTCGGCCAGTTTGAAGCCGGCGCCGGGATCCAGCGAAAAACCCGGGTTGTATGCCGGGTCGTTGGCCATCACCGGCAGCCAACGTGCGTACATCGCCTCTTCGTCGAGAGCGCTGGCCGGCGCCGCTTCGGGCGGGTCGATCAACAACCGCGCGCGCGCAGCGTAGACATTGAGATAGCCGGCCTGCTGCAGGCGCAGGCACAGATCGACATCGCTCCACTGCGCCAACGCCGGCTCCTGCGCAAAGCCGCCGGCATCCAGAAACAGCTGGCGCGGCAGCATCAGGCATTCGCCACTGAGTGCGCTGTAGTTTTGATCGAGTTGCAGCCGCTGCAGGTAGCCCGATTCGTCGAACGCGGCCCCTTCGAATGCGCGTGTTGCCGGTGCACCCAGGCCCAGCAGCAGACCGGCGTGATGCACGGTACCGTCGCCGCGCAGCAACTTGCCGGCTACTGCGCCGACCTCTGGCCGCAGCGCGTGGTTGAGCAACTGCGCCAGCCAATCGGCCTTGATCGCTGCCGCGCCCGCTGCCAGCCACAGCAGCACGTCCCCACGTGCCTGCTCGGCTGCGGCATTGCAGGCCGCCTCGCGCGAAGGTTCACCCTCAAAGTGCAGCACGCGGATCTGCTGCAGGCCCAGGTTGTCGATGCCCGTCAGCCAGTCGCGTAGCGCCGGCTCGGCGCTGTCGCCGCGATCCAGCAACAGCAACTCATAGTGCGGATAGGCGGTATTGGCGAGCACGCTTTCCAGGCAGCGCTGTACCTGCGCCAGGCGTCCATCCACCAACACAAGAATGCTAACCAGCGGCTGCTGCGCGTGCTGATAATCCACTGCATGACGACCGGAGCCGTTGCTGCTCACCACCGCGTCCATATAGCCGCGGGTGGCGAGATGGCGGATGATGGCGCGTTGTTCGTCTTCGTCGCTGTGCCGGGCGGTGGTGGCCGATGCCACCAGCAAGGGTTCGGCGATATGCTGGATGCAGGCCAGGCCGTGGCGTTCGACCAGCCCAAGTTGGTAATCCAGTTCGAAAGCGTCGCCTGATCCAGTAGGAAATCCGCCATCGGCCAACAGAGTGCCTTGCCGGAACAGCCAATGCCGCGACAGCGTGGACGGCGCACTCAACAGCATGTCCAGATACAACGCCGGCCGCATCGCCAGCCCCAGCTGACCGTCGTCCAGCGCGACCACTTCATCGGCGTAGACGGCCTGGCAATCGTCCGGCAGCGCGAGCATCTCCAGCGCCAGCATTAACAGGCCGCTGGCGGTGAACAGGCTGCCGGCTTCGACCAGCAGCACCCAGTCGATGGACTCCTGCGTGGCATTGGTTTGGTTGAGTGTCGCTGCCAGGCCGTGCGGGCCAATCAGCACACCGCGCTCGCCGTGGTCGGCGACCTGCTGCGGCGAGCTGCTGAAAACCCAGGTCTGCTGATTCCGATAACACGCCACCGCAGCCAGGCTGGCCTGAGTTGCGGCCACCGCTGCCGCATCGCCATTGCTGTCGATCAGCATCACCGCGATCCGCGGGCCGCCCGCATGCGCCCGCAAGCGGGCCTCGATCAGTGCGCGCTGCACGTTGCTGGGATGACGCACGCCCAACCACGTGGACGGCGACACGCGCTCGGCCATGCCGGCGCTTTGCATCAGCGCATTGACCAGATCCACCGACTTGAACACCCGCGCCTTGTGCGTGCTGAGCGGCGCGACGCGCACCTGGCGATTGTCGCCGCTGTCGCGCCGCCAGCCGAGTTGGCGGATGCCTTCGCGCAGGTCTTCGTGGCCTTGATCGCCGATGCCCGGCTGATCGCGACCAGCCTGACTGAATTGCGCGCTCGACACGCGAAAATGCGTAAGCGGGCTGGACAGCAGGGCCAGGTTGCCGTGACGCAGCAGCTTGACGTAAATCGCCAGATCGCCAACCCAGTGGATGGCCTTGCCGTTCAACATCATCAGCTCGCCACCCAGCGCCACCAGGTCGGCGCGCCGTGCAAGCACGCAACTCGGCTCGCCGATGAAGTTGATGGCGTGGTCGGCCAGGAACGACACCAGCTCCGGCCCGTCGATCAGCACGTCCTCGCCGAACGGGAAGCTGGTGGCCAGGATGTCGGGCAACGGCGCACCGTCATCGTCGATCCGCAGCCGGCGCGAGGACGCCAGCACGGTGCCAGGATTGCGCTCCATTGCGCTGACCAGCTGTGCGATGCAGTCCGGCTGCAGCACATCGTCGTCGTGCAGGAACTTGACGTACTCGCCCTGCGCCAGGCCGATGCCCTTGACGGTGCTGGCGAGTTCACCGAGGCGGGTGGCATTGCGGTGGTAGCGGATCGGAAATGGGGCGTCAGCCAGCCTCGACGCCAACACGGCCTCGATGGCACCATCGGTGTTGTCGTCGCAGATCACCAGCTCCAATGCCGTGTAGGTCTGCGCCAGCACGCTATCCAGCGCCTGCGCAAAATAGCGCGGCTTGTAGGTGGGCATGACAATGCTGACGAGGGCGGGGTAACTCATAGGGTTTGTCAGTCTCTAATTAAAATTGAACGACTGTGACGTCAAGCTCACGCTTGACAGAATGACGGTGAGGTGAGATTTTCGATTCGCGAAGTTAATCGTTTAAAAGTAGTAAGAAAATCCTGATACGTATTCTCACGTCCACAATAGGTCAAAAAATGATTGCGAAAATTGCTCTTTTTACAGTGCTTGTTCTGGTTGCGGGCAACTCGAAGGCATGGACGCTAGTATATGAAACTGATGCAAATGGCAATGTTGTTTCGGGATCGCTGCGAAGCCTAAGAACTGCTGTGGACGCTGGTGCGAGTGTCAAGGTGCTGGTCCCGGCACCCAACATACACGTATGGACTGTGCAGTGCACACATACTTCTTTGAGGCTTGATGCTTCACAGGCCGTAGTCTGTATGAGTGAAACCGATCTTGTTGTTGATGTGACAGTGGGGAGTCAATTTGCTGTGGTTTCGTCTCCTTTGCAATCACACCATTATCTCCTGAATACGTTGGGTCAATATGCTTTGGCTGCTGTAAACATTAAAACAGGGGATTTGATTTCAAACACTTCTACGATTCGTCCTATGCGCTGGTATGTAGAGTAATAGTATTTTAAGTTCAATGTAATTGATCCGGAATTTCATTGTCTGCCTTAGGAAGGCGCCCAGCACACTTCACGGAGTCGGATTAGAGCTACGCTTCGTGGAAGGTGAGTTTGCTGTTGGAGACGGCGAACGACGCAGGCGCGTTCGCCGGAGCATACCAAAGGGGCGCTCTAGAGCGGTTTCGTGGTCGTGTGGCTCTTTCGATCTGCCCAGCGGCGCTGACTGACCGAATATCCTCAGAAAAATGGCGATCAGCGGGCAGGCGTTGGCGTGTTCGGTTTCTCTGGCGTCGGCGGTACCGCAGGCCGACGATTATGCTTTTTGAATATCGTTGTCTACTCTGTTCATTACTGCTCTGCTGGCGTGTCGGTTAACGACTGGGCGCGCAGCGCCTGCTCCACGCGCTGCACGTCCGCCGGCGTATCCACGGCAATCGACTTGTCACTCATCTGCACCATGCGCACCTCAAAGCCCAGTTCCAGAAAACGGAGGATCTCGATGTCTTCGATTTCTTCCAATGTTGTCTTGCAAGATACCGACGCAAATGCCAGCAACGCCTGCTTGGGAAACGCATACGCACACACCTGCCGCCAGGCACGCCGGAACTCGCCTTGCTTGGTGATCGGGATCGACGCGCGCGACATGTATAACAGGCGCCCGTCAGGGCGTACGACCACCTTGGGCACGCTCGGATTACGGAATTCGTCGATGTTGGCCACCGGGCAGTAACCGTTGATCACATCATTCGGCGCCGCTACCGCCGCATCGATCAGCAAGCGAACGTCTTGCGGATTGAATAGTGGGTCATCGCCTTGCACATTGATGTAGGTATCCACATCCAGCTGCTGCGCGACCTCGGCGACACGATCGGTGCCGGTCAGGCAGTCGCTTGAGGTCATCAAGGTGCGGATGCCGGCCTGCTCGCAGGTGCGTTGAATCACATCGCAGTCGGTGGCGACCAGAATGTGCTCGGCCGGCGCGGCCTTGGCGCATTGCTGATAGGTACGCACGATCATGGGCACACCGCCCAATTCGATCAGTGGTTTACCGGGCAGACGCGAGGAGTCGCGCCGCGCCGGGATGATGATGGCGTAAGTCATAGAAGCCTCCTGGCAACCGATGGCATTGAGTGGCGAGGGCGGCTCAGCCGACTCTGCCTTGCCAAAAATCGGTGGAGTTGAGATCCAGCCGGCTGACTGCCTCGGCAGCCTCCAGCACCGCATCGCTGTCGGTGAACAGCCGGTTCCACAAGTCCATCGAGAAACCGTAACTGTTGTCACGCGCCACATTGAACAACGGGACGAACTTCAACGACGACCAGCTCAGATGCGGCTCCAGTGCCAGCAGCCGAGACTGTGCAAACCGGTAGCTATCGACCAGGGTCTCGGCCGGGAATCCAAGCCGGCGTGCGTAGTCCTTCCATAATGACGATTCGAAGGCGTATTGGCTGAGTTCTTGAAAATGCCGATTTGGCGCAAGTTCGTTCATTGGAGACAATTCGTCGTCCGCATAATTTGCCGGTCGCGGATCCTCTGGCATCGACCACAATGCCAGCATGTCCTGTGTCCTACCAAGCATGGCTTTCTCGGTGAAATGGAACGGGATGTTTCGCCACCCTCCTGCTAAAGAAATTGCGATCTTTCCTTGATTACGTTTACCTCTAAAGTTGGCATTGATGGCGTCATTGGTTGAGCCGGTCAGCACGTTATCGCTACGGCACCGCACCGCAAATTCGATACCTTGCTCGGCAAGATGCTCGGCGCCCAGGCGCGCGGAGCGCAGCACCGCATTGCGGTAGTGCAGGCCAAGATTGTCCGGCTGAGGAACCAGGATCAATGCATCCAGCCAAGGCCGGCAGCGGTCGAGTAGCGCGCTTGGTTGATGGTCCCAGGTCACCATGCACTGATACGCCCAAGGGAAGCGCAGGCGATTCCAGGCCAGCACCAATGGCGTAAATTCGAACGCGAGTCCCTGCACGAAAATGCCCGTGTCTGGTGACTTCAGTCGACGCGATAGTTGCAATTCCGGTAGCAAGCTGGAGAAGTCCTGCAGCTCCTGCAGCAGCGGGATGCTGCCTTGATCGTAATCGACCGCACGCACTGTACGGAAACGACCATGTACCTTTGCAATTTGATTCATCACCTCCGGCGAGTGATTGGAAAAAATGACGATCAGCACATCGTCGATCGATTCCTCCTCCAGCGCCGAAGGTGATCTGACTGGTACGCCATGGACGGTCGTACCCTGATTCTCCGGCCGCGGGCAGATGGTGTACTGCAAGTTCAGCTGTTGGCTGACGCAAGGATAAAAGTCGCGGAAAAACTGCCCCGCGCCCCAACCAATCAGCTTGGTCTTGGCAGGATCCAGGCCCGGATACTTGATGCTGGCTCGCGCGATGGAGCCGGTGGCTAGCGCCATGGTGATGAGTTCCTATTCGTGGCCGCAGATAGGAGTTGCGGCAAACGCGTCCTTAGTTCCATATGGCTACTCTGGCCTTGGATTAGGCAGGGCCGTTGCCGACATGAGCGCTCCTGGCTGGAAGCCATCTTCGCGACATGCATTAACGCAGCCACCAAGGCAGACTGCTTCCGGCTGGAATAGACAGTGATACGCAAAGCGGATCGTTCAATAAAAATAGAGGCAGGTATCCCAGCGATCCTCGGTGTGGTGGCGTAGGCCGATACGGTAGTCGTCGCGAATATTTTCAACTGCGTCAACCAGGTCAAGCAGGTCCGAAGAGCGGTGGTAGGCAGAGATCGCCAGAGTTGGACGTCCCTTTGCGATGTGCGCGCTGGCACCGCGCAACGCACCCAACTCGGCACCTTCAATGTCCATTTTTATCAGTGTCGGTGTGCGATCGAGCAGGTCGTCCAGACGGCGCACTGGGACGTTGTGGCAGTGTGCCTGCCCCGACGGTACCAACACCAGTTGGCCACCGTGTCCGCCCTCGTGCAGAAACGGCAGTTCGCCGTCGGCTTCTCCCAACGCGCAGGCTATCAATTCAATTTGACCGTCATCGCTGTTCAGTAAAGGCCGGCTCCGAATGAACTCCTGCAGCGTGCTGCCGTTGATTTGATCCGGCTCGATCATCCAGATCTTTTCAAATCGTCCATCCACGCTGTCTAAAAAGGCGCGGCTCGATTCGGCGATCGATGCACCGCAGTCGGCGAAGCATTCTTTCAAGCCCGGAACGAACAGGCCTGAGCGGAAATACAGACTCGAATACGGCTTGGCTGCGTGAAGGATCCACTCCGGGTTACAGGTCAAATGCGCCAGTAACACACTGAACAGTGTAAAACGCGAATAAGGGTCGTCAAGGCGGGCAGCCAAAGCATCGAAGCGCGGCAAGTTGCGCACGATGTAGCTACCCCAGTCGCTAACGCGGTGATCGCTGCACGCTGTGATGCCTAGCCAGCGGATAGCCTGCTCGTAGTTGAGCAGAGGGATCTTGTGCGCAAGCGCGAGATGTTTGAAGTAGCGGCGTGAGTAATCGAAGCGACACGTGTTTACGCAGACAATTTGGCGCGTACTGGCCCACTCGATCAGGGTAGCGGAGCTGATAAACGGGATGCCGTGGAAAGTATGTCCACTGTCGACCTTGTAATCGTCGACCACGCCAACAATGTCTACCCGCGCTGCGGCTTCTCGTACGAATACGTTTCCGAAGAGTTTGCTGCCGAGCAGCACCACCTGCACCTTCTCGCCTTTCTCTTTCAAAATTCGACGCGCTTCTTGCGGTACGCAGAAATCTAGCTCGCGCACATACGAATCGGCGTAGGCAGCAAGGCATTCACGCAGGATGCGATCGTCCCCGTTGGGATCGATGCTCATCCGGGGATATTCATCCAGCGTCATGACATATTCTCGAGAAAGTGTAGGTGAGCAAACCTGTCGTCGGGGCTGCCCGGATGATCAGGCCAATCATAGAATGCGAGCTCCCTGCGGCATCAGCGCATCGTGAAAAGAACGGTCCGGCAGGTTGGCCGGCAGCGGACCTGGCAACAGCCATTCGCAATGTCGACCAACCTTGGTGCCTGCGCCTGCGATACTGCCGCTGCCCAGCGTGCTGCCTTGCCCGATGTCCGCACCGCGCCCAATGGAGACGCCGGCATGCATCGTCGTGCAGGCACCCAGGTGGGCATCGGACTCGATGACAACCTGGCGGTCGAGCCAACTGCCAACGCCAATGCGTGTTCCAGCAGCCACGTTGCAGCCGGGCCCGATGTAGACATTGCCCATCAGACGCACATCGTCGTCGACGATGGTCGTCGGCGAAACCAGGTTCGCCAGTCGATAACCGGCAAGCCGCAGCTGCGCGATCAGCTTGTGGCGTGTGTAGTTCACTGCACGCGCGTCTAGCGCGACGAAGATTTTCGTGTCAGTCGCCGGAAACTGAGCCAAAATCTCGCTCAGGTCGAAGTTGTGGCGGTCTGCCGATTGCAACGCAACGACGGTATGCGCCAATCCACATGCGCTTGCCAGGCGCACCGCATGGGCAAGCGCATCGTCCTGCCCTAGCAGCAGAAGCGACGTCACGGCGCGTCCTCCAGCACCGCATCACGGTACCAACGGTGCTGGCGCACTAGTTGAATCTCGTAATCGCCGTGCATGATGAGGTCGGAGTGCGGTCCAAAACCGGCCTGCATGCGTTCCAGCAAGGCGGTGTCCTCAGCAATGACCGTGCGCTCACCTCGGATCAGATCGCTTAACAGGGCCGTGAAGTCGGTGCGCTCGTGCTTGCGTTGTGCCGTCATCACCCAAAGATGGTAGTCGGTTTCCGATGGCGACACCGGATCGTATTGCTGCAGCAGGAAATAGTCGCCGCGAACGCTGCAGAAGTTGACGTTCGGGTAGACGAACCAGTTGTAGTAGGCCTCGTCCTCGCCATAGCGATCGCATAGCGCACGAAACCAGCTGTTTTGCGCGGTGATGTGTGCCTTGACCGGAAAGCTGAGCTCGCTCAACGCGGGAACGGCTTGCGATCGCAGCAGCTGTTTCACCGGCGAAGCATTGTCGGGTGCGGACTCTTGCGTACGTGCCGCCTTGTCCGTACTCGTCATCAACGGGCCAAAGGTCTTGGGATGAACGAAAGGGACATGGTTGTAGTCCTTGACGTTCTCCATATTCAACTTCCAGTTGTAGCGCACCCGATGGCAGCTATAGATGATCTGCGTATCCAGATGCGAGGACGCCAGGCGGAGCTGCTCCAGATACTCGGGTGAAAACTGTTCGGTCAGCGGCAGCGGCTGCTCGGCGAAATTGACGAACAACAGCTGGCCGACTTGCTCGATATGCAACTTGCGCAGGCAGATGGCGTCCTTCTCTTCAGCGGTGAACTGGTACAGACCTGGGTTGGGCAGCCCACGCAACTCGCCTTCCGGCCCGAACGACCAGGCGTGATACGGGCATACCAACGGTCGCTTGCCATGGCTGTCGATCTGGATGGCCGATTGGCGATGCGGGCACTGATTGATGAAAGCGCGAATGCCGGCATCGGTGCGCTGTACCAGCACCGGCACGCCGGCCACCTGGCGCGCGAAGAACTGATTGCGCTCGGACACAAGCGAAGAAAAGCCTACGAATGTCCACAACCGGCCGAACAGCCGCTGCTGCTCCAAACGGTAGGTCTCCGGATTGGTGTAGTGCTGAACGTCGAGCGCGTGGCGCGTCATATTCCCAAAGTCCTGATCTGCATTTTCCTGGCCTACCTGCTGAAAATCACACGCGCAGGATTACCAGCCACGGTACTGTTGGAGGGCACGTCTTTCACAACTACGCTGCCAGCTCCGATGATCGCGCCGTCGCCGATCCTGATGCCGGGAATGATGGTGGCGTGCGGGTGAATCGTTACCTCGTTGCCAATGACTACGCCGCCGCCGATGAAAACGAAACTGCCAATCTGCACGTAGTTACCGATAGTGACTTCGTGCGCAATGATGGAGGTGGAAAGCACAGTGACGAACTCACCGAGTCGGCTGCCTGAGCCGATAGAGACGCGCGAATCGAACACGCCTCCGCGCCCGATGTAGCCGGCAGCGGCCTCACGCGACGGCGGCGGATGAAACACGATGAAGTCCGCACCCTTGTCGATCAGCGCACGGGAATAGCGCCGTCGCGCTGCAGGGTCTCCGATCGCGCAGATGAAGATATCGCCTTCGACGGGGTGATAGGTGGAGGGGTCTCCTACGATCGGCCAACGCGATGTGCCATGCAGATGCGTGCGGTTATCCAGAAATCCCTTGATGTCCCACTCCACCCCGTAGGCTGGATCTTCGTGATACGCCAGCGATGCGATATCCCGCCCAAAGCCACCGGCGTTGACGATCAGCAGGTGGTAGGGCGGGGCAGGTGTATCGGCGGTCATGCGAATTCCACGCCTCCATCCATGCTGAAGGCCTGTCCGGTCACCTTGCTGCTGGCATCGGAAAGGAAATACAGACAGGCCAGCGCCACGTCGTCGGGCTGTCCGATGCCCAGCGGATAACGCTTGCGGCTTTCTTCGAACCAGGCCTTGTCCTCATTGATCAACGAGGTCTCGACCAGGCCGGGGCAGAGCGCGTTCGCGCGGATCTTGCGGCGCGCCAGCTCCAGCGCTAACGGCCGTAGCGTGCCGACCAGTGCAGCCTTGGAGCCTGCGTACGGGCCCACACCCACCGTGCCGGTGAGTGCGGCGATGGATGAAAGGAAGATCACCGAACCTCCAGGCTTCAGCGATTGCCGCGCCAACAGGTGGCGGGTCAGCATCACCGGCGCCAGATAGTTTATGTCCATGACCTCGCGCAGGAATTTTTCGCTGACCAGTTTCATGGGCGACAGCCCGCGAATGCCGGCGCTGTGCACCACACCGTCGACGGGCCCGCAATCGGCAGCGAGTTGTTGCACGACAGCTGCATCGCTCAGGTCGCCAGCAAACAGGCGATGGCCATCGCCGTGCAGCGATGCCAGCGTGGTTTGCAGACGCTCCGCATCGCGCCCGCTGACGATCAGGCGTGCCCCTGCGGCGGCGCATGCACGTGCGACCGCTTCGCCAATGCCTTTGGATGCGCCGGTCACCAGTACGGTCTTGCCGTGCAGGCCATACATGTCGCGCAGCAGCGCGGAGACGGGATCGTCTGCTGCCATGGTAGTGTCGATGCTCATAGGCGGATGGGCAGGGAAATCCCGCCATCGATGGTCAAGGTGCTGCGGGTAATCCAGCGGCTGGCCGCCGACAGCAGATACACCGCGCCTTTGGCGATGTCATCCGGGTCGATGCGTCCCAGCGGCGTCAGCCCGATCTTGTCGTCAAGGTCTGCTGCGGTGCCCAATTTCTTCAGCATGGGCGTGTCCACGTAGCCTGGCGCGATGCAGTTGGCGCGGATGCCGTGTTTGGCCTGTTCGAGCGCCAGCGTGCGGACCGCAGCTTCCAGCGCTGCCTTGGATGCTGCGTAGCCGGCGGCAGCCTGAGGTGCCGCGCGTGCGGACAATGCCGAGATATAGACCAGCGATGCGCCTTCGCTCAGGCGGCGCTTGACCAGCAACTGCTGCGTCAGCGCGATCGGTGCCAGATAGTTCACCGACAGCATCTGTTGCAGATGCTTTTCTGCGGCCATGCGGAACGGCACCAACGCCGCGATGCCTGCGCAGGAAACCAGCCCGTGATACCGCTCTGCAGCGTTGAGCAGGCGTGTACGGGTGTCTTCTTCGGTCAGATCGCCGGCCACTACCGCATGCCTGCTGCCCTGCAACGCGCCGGCTACCGTATCCAGTCGCGCAATATCGCGCCCGGTGAGCACCACACTCGCGCCCAGACGCGCGCACAACCTAGCGACCGCAGCGCCAATGCCCGACGACGCGCCGGTCACCATAACTGTCTTGTTTTGCAGCCCGAACGCATCGGTGGTTGCTGCAGGTGTGGCCGTCATGACTCGATCAAATCAGGAAACACCGCACCATCGATGTCCACCAGGCAGGTGCCCCACGACAGCCCGATGCCGAAGCCGCATAGCAGCACGCGCTTGCGGCCGGATTCCAGTTCCTTGTTGATGCGCGCGGTCATGGTCACCGGCAGCGAGGCGCCGCTGGTGTTGCCGAAGTCGCGCAGCGTGGAGGGAACTTTTTCCGCTGGCAGACCGAGCTTCTTGCGGATGGTTTCGTTGATCATCCGGTTGGCCTGGTGGAACACGAAGTAGTCGATGTCTTCCTTGGCCACGCCGGTGTAGTCGAGCAGTTTCTGCACTGCCGGCGGGATGCGTTGGGTGGAGAAGCTCAGTACCGCCACGCCATCGAGAATCAGGTCCACGCCACGGCGCCATGGGCCGTTGGGTTCTTCGCGAAATGGAATCAGGTGCTGCATGGCGACCGGTTCGCGTTGTCCGCCTACCGGCAGGATGATCGCCTTGTAGCCGCTGCCATCGCTGTTGAGGTCGAAATGCATCGGCGGCGCGTCGGTGCTGAATTCCAGCGCGGTGGCGGTGCCGGAATCGGAGAAGATCGGGTCTTCCAGCGTGGCGCTGCGGTCACCGACCAGCAGCAGGCCTTTCTTGACGCCGCCGGCGGCGATCATCGAGCCGAGCAGGTTGATGCCGAACGGGTAGGCCGAGCAACCGAGGTTGACGTCGAAGGCGACCGTGGCGTGCGAGAGCCCCAGCCGGTCCTGCAGGATGATCGCGGTGGCCGGAATCGGATAATCCGGCGATTGGGTCACCACGATCAGTGCGTCGATCTCCTCGCGCTTCCATTGCAGTTTTTCCAACAGCACCTGCGTCGCATCGAAGGCCAGATCGGAGAAGCACTGCCACTCCGAGGCCATGCGGCGCGTCTCGATACCGATGTTGCGCACCAGGCGCTCGCGCTCGGAACGGATCTGCGGCCGGCAATCGGTGAGATTGGACACCACCCGCTTCGGCACGCATGTCGCCATGCCGGCAAAGCGAACGTTGTGCAGCGTGGAGGTCGGCATGGTGCTTACGCCTCGGTCATTTTGTAGAGATCGCCGACAGTGATGGCCGTGGTCAGGTCTTCGCCGGTGATGGTCTTGCCGTATTCCATATCGAACATCACGATCACGCCCAGCGCGGCCAGCGAATCCCATTCCGGCAATTCCAGCAGCACGGTGTCCAGCGTGACCTCCACCGGTTCCTGGAAGTCGGTGGCGGAGATGAAGTTCTCGATAAACGTTGCCTGGGTCATGCGATCTCGCCTGGTTGCCTGTTGAAGAAATGGGAGTCTGAAATGCAGGTGCAGCGTGTTGCGATCATGTTGCCTGTTGGCCGGCGATCAGATCGGCAATGGTATCGACCTGGTCGTGGGTCAAGCCAGGAAAGATCGGCAGGCACAACACCTGCGCCGCCACCGAACGCGCCACCGGCAGCCATGCCGGTGCGGACGAGGGCAGGGCGCGATACATCGGGAAATCGCTGATCAACGGATAGAAGTAACGCCGTACCAGAATGCCGTGCTCGCGCATCAATTGGTATAGCGCATCGCGCGCCAGCGGGTAATCGTCCTGCACCAGAATCGGAAAATACGCGTAGTTGGCAGTGGCGTGATCGGGCCGGGCAACGCAGCGGATGCCGCGAATGTCGTTCAATCGCTGCCGGTACTGCGCATCGATGGCGCTGCGCTGCGCGATGGCGTGATCGATGTGCTTGAGTTGCAACAAGCCGAACGCCGCGCTGATCTCATTCATCTTGCCGTTGATGCCCGGTGCGACCACCGTGGTTTCGTCGACGAAGCCGAAGTTCTTCAGATGCCCGATACGTTGATAGGTTTTTTCGTCCGGGCAGACAATGGCGCCGCCTTCGAAGGTGTTGAACACCTTGGTGGCATGAAAGCTCAACACGCTCAGGTCGCCATGGCGCAGGATCGAGCCGCCGGCATCGCGCACACCGAAGGCATGCGCCGCGTCGTAGATCACCTTGAGGTTGTAGATATCGGCGATGCGCGTGATGGCAGCGGTGTCGCAGGTCGTGCCGTAACAATGCACCGGCATGATCGCGGTGGTCTGCGGCGTGATGGCCGCTTCGATCTTGGACGGATCCATGTTGAGCGTCACCGGGTCGATGTCCACAAACACCGGGGTGATGCTTTTCCACAGCAGCGAGTGCGCAGTGGCCACGAACGAGTAGGGTGTGGTGATCACTTCACCGGTGATGCGCAGTGCCTGCAACGCGGTGATCAGCGCAGTGGTGCCGTTGGTCAGCAATGCCAGATGCGACACGCCCAGGTAGTCGCACAGTGCGCGCTCGAGTGCCCGATGCATCTCGCCACCGTTGCTGAGGATGCGGCTGGTCCAGATCTGCTCCAGATAGGGCAGAAATTCTTCCAGCGGCGGCAGCAGCGGACTGGTGACGGGTATGGTCATCAAACACTCGGCAAGTGGAGTCGGCACGTCGATGTCGATTCCGCTCGCAGCCGATGACTGCGAACGGAGTGATCCTGCTGAAGCAAGCGCTGTGCCAGCAGACGTGGCCGGCGCGCTGGTCCTAGTTCGCCAGCTCGGTTTGCTCGCGATCGATGCCGTACTTGCGCAGCTTTTCCACCAGCGTGGTGCGGCGCAGGCCGAGCAGCTGCGCGGCGTGCGCCACCACGCCCTGGGTGCGTTCCAGTGCCTCGTTGATCAGCGCCAGCTCAATGTTGGCCATGTGACCACGCAGGTCGATGCCATCGTCGGGCAGGCTGGACGCGGTGGCCGGTTCGGTGGTGGCCGATTTGGGCTGCAACGTCACCACATTGCTCGGCAAGGTGCTGACCTCTGCGGGTGCGGCAAGCAACGCCGGCTCGGGCGGAAGTTCGAGCGCAGTGGCCGCGGCAAAATCGCCGCGATAGCGTGCTGGCAGATCCTGCACGCGCACCAGACCGCCCGGGTGCAGCACCGCAAGGCGCTCCACCAGGTTGGTCAGCTCGCGTACGTTGCCCGGCCAGTCGTAGCTGCGCAGCGCCTGCAAGGCTTCATCGGCAAAGCGCACTTCGCCGCGCCCGGTGCGTGCCAGTTGCCCGGCGATGGTCTGCACCAGAATGGCCAGGTCGTCCACGCGTTCGCGCAGCGCCGGCATTTCGATCGGAAACACGTTGAGGCGATAGAACAGATCCTCACGGAACTGGCCATCGCTGATGCGGGTTTCCAGATTGCGGTGTGTCGCGGCGATCACGCGCACGTTGCAGCGGATGGTCTGGCCACCGCCCACGCGCTCGAAGCTGCGCTCCTGCAGCACGCGCAGCAGCTTCACCTGCATCGGCAGGCTCATGTCGCCGATTTCATCGAGCAGCAGGGTGCCGCCCTCGGCCATTTCGAAGCGGCCCTTGCGTGTGCTCAGGGCGCCGGTGAAGGCGCCTTTTTCGTGGCCGAACAGTTCGCTTTCCAGCAGGTCCGGCGGAATCGCGCCGCAGTTGATCGCCACGAACGGCCCATCGCGCCGCGGCGAATGCTGGTGGATGGCGCGTGCGACGACCTCCTTGCCGGTGCCAGATTCGCCCAGCACCAGCACGGTGGTGTCGAACGCCGCCACCTGGTCGATCAAGCGGCGCAGACGGGTCACCGCCTCGCTGTTGCCGGTCGGGCCGGTGTCCTGCTGCACGCCGGCCTGATGCTCGGCATCCAGCCGCTTGAGGCTGGCACGGCGCAACAAGGCTTCCAGCTGCGCGTGACGCAGCGGCGTGTCCAGCGTCCAGACGTTGGCTTCGTGCAGCCCGTGCGTCTGCGCGAACGCGCTCGGGCTGCCTTCCATCAGCAGCACCGGTGGCGGCAGCTTGGCATCGGCCAGCCAGTCGAAGAACTTGTCGGCCTGTGCAGCATCCTGCGCCGAGCCCACCATCACCGCCATCCACTCATCGTGGCGATGACGGCCAGGATTGATGTCGGCGCCGTCGGTGACCCAGCGTGGATTGAAGTCCATGAACTCGAGCAGCGACACTGTGCGCTCGGCGCGCACGGCATCGCTGTCGATCAACAGAATGCGGGACTCACTCATTCCTGGCTCCTTCCGTCAGGCCCTCCAGGATTGGCATGACTTCCTGGATATAGGACAGCTTGCTAACAAAATTGTCAGCACCCGCGCGAAGGGCATGTTCACGATGCTCTGCATCGTCAAAGTGGCTCGCGATGACAATATACGGCGGATCGTCCTGCGTCTTGATCAGGCGGGTCGCCTGCAACCCGCCCATCTCCGGCATGGCCAGGTCCATCAACACGACATTGGGGCGCAGCGACTCAGAGCGCTCGATCGCTTCCAGCCCATTGGCGGCACTGCCCACGATATTGAGCCACTCCACTTTGCGAAAATGACGCATCGCAGCGTTGATGAAGCCCTCGTGGTCGTCGACCAGCAGCACGGTGAGTTTGCTCATAGTAATCCTTATCCTGCCCGGGCAAGCAGCGGTTTGTTGATGCGGCGGCGCTCGCGTGCCGGGGCGATGTCGAGTTGTTCGCGGTACTTGGCCACAGTGCGACGGGCAATGTTAACGCCCTGACGCGACAACAGCCCGGCGATGGCTTCGTCGGCCAGCGGCCGGCCGGCCGGTTCGCTTTCGATCAGTCTGCGCACCATCGCCTTGACTGCCTGGCCGGAGACGCTGGCGCCTTCCAGACGCACGGCAAAGAAATGCTTGAGCTCGAAGGTGCCGCGCGGGGTCTGGATGTATTTACCGGTGGTAATGCGCGAAATCGTCGATTCGTGCATGCCGATCTCATCGGCAATTTCCTTCAGCGTCAGCGGTGCCATGGCTTCTTCGCCACGCACCAGGAAGGCAGCCTGACGCTCGACGATGGCACGCGTGGCACGCAGCAGGGTCTCGTAACGCATCGACAGGCCACGGGTCAGCCAGCGGGCTTCCTGCAGCATGTCGCGCAGTGGTTGTGCGGCTTCGCCGGCCTCGGCCAGTGCGCGCTCGTGCACGGGATTGATGCTCACGCGATGCGTGGTGGCCGGATTCAATGCCACGCGCCAGCTGCCATCGGCATGCCATGCGAGCACATCGGGAATCACGCTGGCGTTGCTTTCCTGCAGCAGGTCGTCGCCCGGGCGCGGTTGCAGCGAGAGGATCAGGCGCACCGCTTCGCGGGCGTCGTCGAGCTCGGCGTCGTGCGCGCGTGCCAGCAACGCGTAGTCGTGGCTGGCCAGCAATTCCAGATCGCCTGCAAGGATGCGCGCAGCCAGATGGCGTGCCGGCACGCGGCCGGGCAGGGCGCTCAGCTGGGCCTGCAGACACTCGCGCAGGTCGCAGGCGGCCAGGCCGGCCGGGTCGCCGTGCAGCAGGCGCTGACGGATCGCTTCCACTGCCTGCACGGTCATACCCAAGCGAGTGGCGCCGAGCTGCTGCAGGGTCGCCAACGCTTCGCTCAGATAGCCGGCGTCGTCGGTCTGCTCCAACCAGAACGCGGCGGCGGCCAACGCGGTCTCGTCCAGGTCCAGCGCCAGTTCGCGCAGGATGCGCACATGCGGGTCGGTGGATTCGCCAGCGGCCACGCGCTGCATGCGGTCGTCGTCGCCATCGTTCCAGCTGCTGCTCTGCACGTCCCACATCGTGCTCTCGGGCAGCTCGTCGAACGCGGCGATATCGGAGGCGCCATCATCGCTGGTCGCGACGTCGTCGCTGCTGTCGGCCAGTTCTTCCAGCTCCAGCAGCGGATTGGTTTCCAGCGCGCGACGGATTTCCAGCTCCAGCTGCATGCCGTCCAATTGCAACAGACGGATCGACTGCAGCAACTGCGGGGTCAGGTGCAGTTGCTGGCCAAGCTGGGCGGAAATGGTCGTCTTCATCGAAGCGCTTCCGTAAGGCGCCGCATGTAGCGGCGATGGAACGCATCTTGCAGGACAACGCGACGGGTTTCTAATCAGGGAGTGGTGTGAGGTGACTCATGATATTCCTGACAGCATGTCAGGAACCTCCTGACACTACAGGCGGGCTCAAGCATGCCCGCCGGAATCCCGTCACTATTTTGGCCTTCAACGGCCTGCCAGGCGCTCGCAACCGAGCGAACGCCTCAGACCAGCTCGTTGTGATGTTTGGCCGCCAGCAGCACCAGGTCGTTGGCACGCCGACAGCCGAGCGATTCCATCATGCGCGCGCGGTGTGTCTCCACCGTCTTGACGCTGATGCCCAGGTCGGCGGCGATTTCCTTGTTGCTCTGGCCGCGGCCGATCTCGCGCAGGATCTCGCGTTGACGCGGGGACAGCGCGGCAATGCCGACCGGTTTTTCGCGGCCCAGCATCGGCGCGATCATCTTGGACGAAATCTGCGGGCTCAAAAACACCTGGCCGGCGGCGGCAGCACGCAGCGCCAGTTCCAGTTCGAGCGGCGCGGCGTCTTTGACCACGAAACCGACCGCGCCGCGATCCAGCGCGTCGCGCACATGCACCGGGTCGTCGTGCATCGACATCATCACCACATGCGTACGCGGCGCGGCGCGCAACACATCGGTCATGGCATCCAGGCCGCTACGGCCGGGCAGTGACAGATCCATCAACACCAGATCGGGCCGGTGCAGGGATGTCATATCCAGGGCTTGTTGCGCATTGCTGGCCTCGGCAACGACATCGATGCCGGCGAAGGTTTGCAGCAGCCTGGACAGGCCGGCACGTACAAGGGTGTGATCGTCGACGATGATGACTCGCACGGCGCAGAAGAGACCTTTTTTCAGTAAAGGGCACCTTAGCCGACCCGGCGCCTCGCGCCAACAGGCGGCGTCAGCGCTGGCGGCGGGCGTCGGCGATCTGACGGCGATGCAGACGGAACAGATGGCGTTCCAGTGCGTCCTGCAGGCCGGGCGAGAGCGGCGCAAACCGCAGCCACAGCCAGTGATCGTGGCCATCGTAGGCGCTCGCCAATACCTCGGCGGGCAGCTGTACCAGTTCAGGAAGCCAGTCGGATGGCTGCAGGCAAACGCTGCCAACCGTGCCTGGCGGCTGGCTGCTTGCGCAACTCAGGCGGATCCCTCGGACCGACCAGCGCACCGTGCCCTGGATCAGGCCGGTGTCGGCTTGCCGCACCAGGCGGCCGATCAAGGCCAGCATCAGGTCGAGTTTGGCATCCATGCGCTGCACCAGCAGCGGCAGGTCGCCGCGGTCTTCGCTGGTTTCTTCGCTGCGCAGGTCTTCCACCTGGCCCAGGCTACGCAGCAGGGTTTCTGCGGCACTGTGCGAGCCGGCATCGCTACCGGCGCGAAAACCGGCCGGCAGACGCAATTCGCAGCTGAGCGTGTCGGCGAACAGCGCGGCATCGGCGGATGGCGCGAGTGTGCCGAGCGTACTCATCAGATCCGTCCGACCCGGGCGTAGGCGCGGCTGGCCGTCGATGAGGTGCGCTGTGCGCGGATCAGATCCAGCAGCTTGCGGCGACGCTCGAGCATCATCCGCATCAAATCCTGCTGCATGGTGTGCAAGGTCTGCAGCGCGTCGCGGTCCTGGCTCAGGTCCACGTGCTGCGCGTATTCGCGCAGGTGCAGATCGTGGCTGTCCAGCAGGAACGGCATCACCTCGAACTCCTCCTGCGCCATGGCGAGGCGGATATCGGCGATTTCGGCTTGAAGGCTTTGCGCGCTATGCATGGCTGGACTCACGAAACGGCAGAAAGGCCGCGTTGTTCGAGGGGGATGGAGTTCCACGCCGAGTCGATTTCGCTGAGCAGTTCCAGCGCTTCGGTCAACGCAGTTTCGTCGTTATGCAGATTGGCTGCGGTCAGACGCTGCATGACGTAGTCGTACAGTGCCGACAGGTTACCTGCGATCTCGCCGCCGGCTTCGTGATCGAGCGAGCCGTTCAAGTGACCGACGATGGCGCAGGCTTCGCCGATGGCCTTGCCCTTGCGCGCCTGGTCGCCCTGCGCCAGGCAGGCCTGGGCCAGACGAATGCGCTGGCAGGCGCCGGCAAACAGCAACGACACCAGCTTGTGTGGGTCGGCTTCGGTCACGCTGGTGGACACGCCGACCTTGCGGTATTGCTCGGCATATTGGCGATTGGAACCGTACATGGATGACTCCCTCAATTGGCTGGCCTTCGCGGGTCCCGGAGCGGGGTGCTCCTGCGACAACGCTCCTGCCAAGAGGCAAGGCCGACATCACGATAGGTACTACTTGTATCGGCAACATCGGCGTACGACTTGAGGACTGCGATCACGGAAATCAGCTTGTCAGCAGGCTGCTGAGCGAACTGGTACTGCTTTGCAGCTTGCTGATCATGGTTTCCATCGCGGTGAACTGCGCGGTATAGCGATCGCTGAGCTTGACCATGCGTGCGTCGAGGTCGTCCAGGTCGGACTCATAGCCCTTGATCTGCTTGTTCAAGCTGTCCGAGCGCAGCGTCAGGGTGCCATTGGTGACGTTGACGTTGCTGTCGAGCAGCTTGGTCATGGTGGAACCGTACTTGCTGTCCTTGCCGAACACCTCGGCGGCGGCACCGCCGTCGGCGGCGATGGCGGTGTCGAACTTGCCACCGTCAAAGCTCATCACGCCATCCTTGTCGATGGTCAGGCCGAGCGATTTGAGTTCGTTGATGTTGCCGCTGACCTGGCCGCGCAATTGCTGCTGCAGGCCACGTACCAGCGAATCGCCGGTCAATGCCGAAGCGGTGCGGGTGGCAGCGTCGTAGCTGGTGCTTTTGGCCAGCAGCGTGTTGGCGGTGTTGTAGGCCGCCGCATAGGCAGTGAGGTTGGCCTTGAGGCCGCTGGTGTCTGCTGCAACGCCCAGCGTGACCTTGGTGCCTTCAGCGGCCTTGGTGAGGTTGAGCACCACGCCCGGCACGATGTCGGTGATGGTGTTGGAGCTGGACGTGCGCTCGAAGCCATCCACACGCACCAGCGCGTCGGCCGCGGCCACGGACTGGTTCAAGCCGCCGGTGACGCCGGGGCCATAGGTGAGGCTGCTTAGGCTCGGGTCGCTGGCACTGACGGTCAACGCGCCCTTGGTGCCGGAGTCGACCGCGTTGAAGACCAGATGCTGACCATCGTTGGCGGTGACCACGCTGGCGGTGACGCCCTTGCCACCGGCGGCCTTGTTGATGGCGGCGGCGATGTCGGTGAGCTTGTCGGTACCGGTGATGTCCACCGTGATGCTTTTGTCGCCATACCCAATCGTCAGCGTGCCGCTGCCGACGGTGGCATCGGCCGTGAACGCACCGGAGGCCAGTTTCTGCGACGCGGCCAGCGAGACCACTTCCACCGAGTAGTTGCCGGGGGCGGCCGAACTGGTGGTGGTGGCGGTGAAGCCGGCATCGGTCGGCACGGTCGCCTTGTAGGCGTTGGTGTCGGCGCTGCTGACGACCTTGTCCAGCGCAGATTTGAGCGTGGTCATGCTGCTCTTGATCTGACTGATCGCCGACAACTGGGTCGTCGCGGCGGTCCCGGCCTTGTTGATACGGGCCTGCTCCGGGTCTTTCTGCCGGGAGACCAGGGTGGACACCACAGTTGGGATGTCCAAGCCGGAGCCGGAAGTACTGATCACCGATGCCATGTTGCATTCCTCGTCTGGGCGTCCACAAAAAGATGGACGCATGGGATTACGAGACGGGTATCGGCCGCATCCGGGGGGACTTTAGCGGCGGCGACGCGTTCGCTCACGGGATGAAGTGATGCAATTTCCATGCCCTAGCCGCGTCAAGAAACCCGCGCCACCCGGCGTGCCGCGCCATCGGGTCAAATCTGCGGCCACAAAAAAGCCCCTCCGAGGAGGGGCTTTGGACTTGCTGCAAAGCGCTGCTGATTTGCTGCAAAGTTACTGCAGCAGGCTCAACACGTTCTGCGGAACCGACTTGGCCTGGGCCAGCATCGCGGTACCGGCCTGCTGCAGGATCTGCGTGCGGGTCAGCTCGGCGGTTTCCTTGGCGTAGTCGGTGTCGCGGATACGGCTACGCGAGGCCGACAGGTTTTCCGAGGTTGCGCTCAGGTTGGCGATGGTGGAGGTGAAGCGGTTCTGCACCGCACCCATGTCGGCGCGCGAGGAGTTGACCGCGGTCAGCGCCTTGTCGACGATTTCCAGGGCCTTCTGCGAACCGGAGAACGTGGAGATATCCAGGCTGCTCAGGGTCGAAGCGGTGGAGCCGGAAGCGGCCGAAGCGGTCTGGATGCCGGCGCCGACGGTGATGCCGGTGGCGCTGGAGGTACCGGCCGACAGCGAGGTGAAGTCCTGGCCAGCCTTCAGCGATTCGATCTGCACCGTACCGTCGGACTTGATCGAGGCATACATGCCGGTCTGGTCGAGCTTGTCGTTGATCGCCGCAGCAACCTTCTTGTTCACGTCGGCAGCGGTGTCGCCGGCGCCGACCTTGACGTCAGCGATGGAGACGCTCTTGGCCGAACCGCTGGCGTCCTTGAACGACAGGCTGATGCCGCTGACCGAACCAGAAGCGGTGGCGGTGCCGGTCACGCCAGCGCCGGAGACGGCGGCAGCGAAGTTGGCCTTGCCCAGCGAGTCGACATTGGCGTCGACGATGCTGTTGATGCCGATGGTCTGGCCGGCGTCGGCGCCGACCTGGAACAGCGCGCCGGAGAAATCGCCGTTCAACAGCTTGGTGCCGTTGAAGTTGGTCTGGTTGGCAACGCGGTCGATTTCAGCGGTGAGCTGCTTGACTTCGGAGTTCAGCGCGTCACGGTCGGTGGACGAGTTGGTAGCGTTGGACGACTGCACCGACAGCTCGCGGATACGCTGCAGGTTGCTGCCGATTTCGACCATCGCGCCTTCAGCGGTCTGGGCCAGCGAGATACCGTCGTTGGCGTTGCGCGAGGCAACGTCCAGGCCGCGGATCTGCGTGGTGAAACGCTCGGAGATCGCCAGACCCGCGGCGTCGTCCTTGGCGCTGTTGATGCGCAGACCCGAGGACAGACGCTGGATGCTCGTCGACATGCTCGCGCTGCTGGTGTTGAGGTTACGCTGAGCGTTCAGCGACATTACGTTGGTGTTGATTACCTGTGCCATTTTGATTTCTCCTAAGCGATTTTTCCGGCAAGGGGGACTTGCCCGGAGCCTCCGCAGGGGGGCCATCAAGTTGGCCGTTGCCGCTGCTGAGATGAATAACGGCGTTGCGTCGGGAACCTTTAGCGAAATCCAGTATTTTTTTACTGTTTTTCTGCATCAGGACGAAATACGGAAACGTTGTGTATCAAGGGGTTTGGTTTATTCGGCAGAACCCCGCAGATCTTTAGCGCTGGTATAACTTTCTACAAATAAACTCCGTCCGCCTGCGCAGGTGCTTACGCGCAGGAGCGAAGAAAAACCCTGGTTTTCTACTGCAAAATCAGCGGAGCAGGTTGAACAACGACGACGACTGCATCTGCTGAAAAATCGTTTGAGCGGCCTGCAACGAGGCCTTCTCAAGTTCGTACTGCCCAAGCGCCGAGGCGTAATCCAGATCGCGGATCGACGACAAGGTGGTCTTGAGCGTGACTTCGTTGGATTCGAGCAGCGAGTTGGCGTTATCGATCGCCGACAACTGCGCGCCGCCCGAGGCGCGTGCATCGATCATCTTCGACGAGGCCTGGCTGATGTCGCGCATGGAGGTCTGCAGCGTATTGATCATCGCTGCCTTCTGCGGCTGGGTCAGAGTGTCGGAGTTGAGTGCGCCGACCAGGTCGTCGATGGTGGAGAACACGTCCTTGGTGGTGGAGGCACCGATCTGGAAACTGTCGCCCACCGCCGGTGCGCCGCTGATGCGCATGCGCACGCCGGCGGCGGTGATGTCTTCGCCATCCTTGTAGGTGCCGGTGCTGACCACTGCATTGGTGCTGTCGCGCACCTCATAGGTGTTGGCGGCGGTGAACTGCACGCTGTAGCTGCCGCCATTCCAGCTGCCGGTACTGGCGTCGCGGCTGAAATCCAGCAGCAGCCCGGTGCCGGTATTGGTGTTGGCGGGGTGCGCGTCCACGGTGCCGTCGCCGGTGCGGATGCGCATGAAGATTTCGCTGCCGGGCAGGGTGTCGCTGACAAAGGTGTCCGGCGCCACTTCGACCTGCTTCTGGGTCTGGTCGCCGTTGTAGACGACCCCGCCATTGCTCTTGATGAACGGTGCGGTGCCATCGGCGGTGCCGCCGAACAGATAGCGCCCGGTGCCGTCGGTGCTGTTGGCCAAGCTCACCATGCTGTCGCGCAGGGCAGTCAGTTCCGAGGCGATCGCCTTGCGGTCGTCGGGGCTGAGTGAGGAGTTGTTGGCCTGCACCGCCAATTCGGTGACGCGCGCCATTTTGTCGCCGGCTTGCGACAGCGCGTTTTCCTGCAGGCCGAGCCGGTTCTGCACGTTGTTGGCGTTTTCGCCAAAGCGGGTGATCGCTGCCAGGGCGCGATCCAGGCCGACCGCGGTGCCGGCGGCGACCGGGTCGTCCTTGGCGGTGACCAGGCGCTGCCCGCTGGCGAGCTGGGCCTGGATCTGATTCAGCCGTGACTGCTTGGCCGTCATCGACGACACCGACTGGCTGTACATCATGCTGGTGGAGATACGGTCGGTCATCAGCGTACGGCGCCCAGGATGGCTTGGAAGATGGTGTCGGCGGTGGAGATCATCTGTGCGGCGGCCTGATAGGCCTGCTGCAGTTTCAGCATGTCGGCGGCTTCCTCGTCGAGGTTGACGCCGGAAATCGAATCGCGGCTGGCCTGCGCCTGGTCGTTGATGACCTTCTGCGCATCGGCCGAGTAACTGGCTGCACGTGCGGCCGAGCCCACCGAGGTGGTCAGGCCGGACAGAGCGCCATTGAGCGTGACCGTGCCGCCATTGAGCGCCTTGGCGTCTTCCACCTTGGCCAGCAGTTTGGCGTTGCCGTTGTCGCTGGAGCCGGCGCCCATCGGGCCGACGCCGAAGGTGTCGCCGGCCTTGGGCGCGCCATCCAGCGCAAAACTCCAGCCATTGGCGCTGATGGTCTGGCCGGCGGTGTAGGGAAACGGGCCGTTGCCATCGATGGTGTACTGGTTGGCGTCGATGAACTCGACCGACGACGGCGTCAGCAGCGCAGGGTTCTGCGCATTGGTGACCTTGACGTCGCTGATCTTGCCGGTGCCCAGGTTG
The DNA here is from genome assembly GCF_056725225.1 of Xanthomonas sp. NCPPB 2933. Classification (NCBI taxonomy): domain Bacteria; kingdom Pseudomonadati; phylum Pseudomonadota; class Gammaproteobacteria; order Lysobacterales; family Lysobacteraceae; genus Xanthomonas; species Xanthomonas sp. NCPPB 2933. The sequence goes on along the minus strand of NZ_CM161518.1, from coordinate 2,896,924 downwards.
GCGAGCGTTGCGGTGGCCTTGACCGGCGTTGCCGCGGCAATCCGCGAGGGGTCGGTGATGGCCACCGAGATGCTGCCGGCCAACCCTGCGGTGGGCTGCAGCAGGAATTTGTCGCCGTTGGCCGGCGTGCCGCCAACCACCAGGCTGACACCGTTGAGCACCAGTGGATCGCCCGTGCTGCCGGTGCCGGTGATCGGCACGGCGGCGCCGGTATCGGCGCGCGTGGCTTTCCACGCGGCACCATCGAAGCTGAGCGTGACGTTCTGCCCGTCCACTGCGCTCATGTTGCTGAAACTGGCGCTCAGCGAGGCAGTGCCGGTGTTCTTGGGATTGGCGGCGGTGGTGGGCGAGCCGATGTTGAAGAAGTTGCCGCCCATCGCGCCGTACAGATCCATGCCCTGGGCGTGACCGGCATTGAAGGTGCTGGCCATGCCCACGGCCAGGCGCCCCAGTTCGGCCTGGGTCGGTTCGAGCACGCTGCTGCGAAATTCCAGCAGGCCACCCATCTGCCCGCCCAGCGAGTTGGCGCTGAGGCTGACGTTCTGGCCCTGGGTCTGCAACGCTACCTGCAGCTTGGTCGGCTGATACGGGTCGGCCACGGTGGTCAGTCTGGCCGCCGTGGTCCCCACCACCAGCGCCTGGCCGCCAGCGGTGAAAACATTCATGAAGCCGCCGTCCTGGATCACCGCGGTGCCGCCGGTGAAGCCGACCAGCTTGGACACCAGCGCATCGCGTTGATCGAGCAGATCCGGCGAGGCGTTGTCCACGCTATTGCCGATGGTGCCGTTGATCTTGGCGATCTGCTGGGTCAGGCGATTGACCTCGTCCACCGAGGACGTCAGCCCGCTGTTGACCTCGTTGCTCAGGCTGTCCATCTGCCCGTTGAGCTGCTTGAAGCGCGTCGCCAGCGAGTTGCCGCTGTCGAGCATGCTCTGCCGCTCGGCGGTGGAGGAGGCATTGGACGACACCGCGCTGGTGGAGTCGAAGAAGTTCGACCACAGCCCGGCGACATTGGTGGCGGTGTTGGAGTACAGGCTGTCGACGCGATTGGTCAGCGAGGACAGCTGCTGCAAGCGCGAGAGCTCGCCGCCGCTGTCGAGCAGCCGCGAGATGGCCAGCTGGTCGGCCACCCGGCCCACGTCGGTGATCTTGGCGCCATTGCCCACGAACGCGTAGCCCATGTCGGTGGGCGTGCGCGTTGCAAATTCCACACGTTGGCGGCTGTAACCTTCGGTATTGATGTTGGCGACGTTATGGCTAACGGTCGACAACGCCCGTTGGAAGGCGATCAGCGCACTGGTCCCGGTGGACATGATGGACATGAGCGTTTACCTCAACGACGGATGGTGCCAAGCCCGGCGGGCTCGGCGGTGCTGGCATAGCGGTTGGACAGGTCGGCCGCCGCGTTGCCGATGGCGGCCACCGCGCGGTCGATGGTCGGACCGTTGGCGATCGCCGCGATCTTGGCTGCATAGCCCGGATCGGTGGCGTACCCAGCCTGTTGCAAGCCGCGTGCAAAACCCTTGATATCGGTGCCGGCCTGCAGTGCGGGCTGGTAACGACTGTTGTTCTTCAGCAGCCGCACGTAGTCGGCAAAGCTCTCTTCGGCCGAGCCGTAGGCACGGAAATCGGCGGTTTCGGTGGTTTTGACGCCATTGACGTATTCGTGGGTGCCGGTGGTGACCTTGTCGCCGCTCCAGCCGGTGGCCTTGATGCCGAACAGGTTGTTGGAATCGCCGCCATTGCCGATACCGCGGCGGCCCCAGCCGGTTTCCAGTGCCGCCTGCGCAACAAGCGCACGCGGGTCCACGCCCAGTTCGCGCGCGGCTTTCTGCGCATGCGTCCAGATTTTGGCGACGAAGCCTTCCGGGGTGCGCTCGCCCAGGCTGGCGGCGGCGCTGCTGGCCGCGCTCGCATTGACCGCGGCACTGGCATCGGCGGCATCGCTGACCGCCACATCGCTCCAGCGATCGTTGGCCGACGGCCAGCTCAGTGCGGCCGCATCGTCGCCGCCGGACTCGCCACCGCCGGTACGCCCGGCGATCAGATCCAGCACCTGGCTCATGCCGATCCCGGTCAGGCCGCCTGCGCCGATGCCTGCAGCGGTGCCGACAGCTGCGCCCAGGCTCGCACCGACGCTGGTTGCCGCGCCATCGCGTGCCGGCAGCGGCAACGAGGCATCGCGCTTGCCGGCCACCAGTGCGTAGGCCTTGGCCGCATCGGCGGTGCTCAGCGAGGTGTTCAACGCCGGGCCGCCAGTGTCGCCACTCAACTGCTTGGAGATCATCGCCGACAGACCCAACCCCTTGCCTTCGGTCAGCGCCTTGGCCATCTGCTGGTCGTACATTTCGCGGAACATCTGGTTTTCACCCGGAAACATCGGGTCGCCGGAGCTCGCATCGCGCATGCTCTTGACCAGCATCTGCGCGAACTGGCCTTCGAGCTGACGTGAGACCTTGTCGATCTTTGCCGGATCGGCCTTGGTGCTCGGGTTGAGATCAATGGGCGAGGCTGCGATACGCATGTCAGATGACCTCTAGCTCCGCCGTCAGCGCGCCAGCCTGCTTCAGAGCTTCGAGAATGGCGACCAGGTCGCCGGGAGCCGCGCCCACTTCGTTGACTGCGCGCACGATCTGATCGAGCGTGGTGCCGCCTTCGAACTTGAACATGCGGCTGCCTTCGGAGGTGGCCGTGATGGTCGATTGCGGCGTCACTGCCGTACGGCCGCCACTGAAGGCACCCGGCTGGCTGACATTGGTGTTTTCGCTGATGGTCACGGTGAGCGAGCCATGCGCGATCGCCGCCGGCATCACCCGCACCAGCTGGCCGATCACCACCGTGCCGGTGCGTGCGTTGACCACCACCTTGGCCGGCGCGTCGCCCGGAGAGAGTTCGACGTTTTCCAGCCGCGCCAGCAGGCCGATACGGGCGCCCGGATCGGTGGGCGAGCGCACCGACACGGTGACGCCATCGACCGCACGCGCGGTGCCGGCGCCGAAGCTGTTGTCGATCGCCGCGACCATCCGCGAAACGGTGGTGAAGTCGTTCTGATGCAGGTTGAGCGTGATCTCGCCGGTGCCGGCAAACACGTCCGGTAATGCGCGTTCGACCGTGGCGCCGTTGGGAATGCGACCGACGCTGGGAATGTTGACCGACACCCGCGAGCCATCCTTGCCCTGCGCGCCGAAGCCACCGACCACCAGGTTGCCCTGGGCCATCGCGTAGACCTGGCCATCGGCGCCTTTCAGCGGTGCCATCAGCAGCGAGCCGCCACGCAGCGACACCGCGTTGGCGATCGAGGAGACGGTGATATCGATCGGCTGGCCGGGCTTGGCAAATGGCGGCAATTCGGCGTGGATGGCCACCGCCGCGACGTTTTTCAGCTGCGGATTGACGTTCGCCGGAACATTGACGCCCAGCTCGCCGAGCAGGTTCTTCAAACTCTGCACGGTGAAAGGCGCCTGGCTGGTGCGGTCGCCGCTGCCGTCCAGGCCAACCACCAGGCCGTAACCGACCAGCGCGTTGCCGCGCACGCCGCCGACCTGGGCAAGATCCTTGATGCGCTCGGCCGAGGCCGGCGCGGCGATCGCGCAGACCGCGACAGCGGCAGCGAGCAGACGGAAGGGCAGGGAAGACAGATTCATGGTCGCAGGCTCAGTAGGGCGACAAACGGGAATTGAAGAAGCGGCTCAGCCAGCCCATCGCGTTGGACTGCGCGATCGCGCCGCGGCCGCCGTAGGCGATGCGTGCGTCGGCCACCTTGCTGGAGGGCACGGTGTTGTCCGGGGCGATGTCGGCGGCGCGCACGATGCCTTGCACCTGCACCAGCTCGTCGCCCTGGGTCAGGCGCAGATTCTTCTGCCCCTGGATCACCAGATTGCCGTTGGGCAGGCGCTGCATCACGGTGACGGTCACGCTGCCCTGCATGCGGTTGCTCTGCGCGGTGTTGCCCTTGCCGGCAAAGCTGCGGTCACCGCTGGTGGAGTTGCGCAACACATCGGTGCCGTTGACGGTGAGCGGCACGCCGAGCAGCGTGGGCGTGCTCATGTCCACGGTGTCGGCCTTGCTGACGCTGGTGTTGGCGGTGGACGAGGCGGTAGTGCTTTCCACCAGGTTCACCGTCAGCAGATCGCCGACATCGCGTGCGCGGCGGTCGCCGTACAAATTCAGGCCCGGGCCGGCGGCATAGATGGCACCGGCAGTGGGCTGCGCCACCGGCGCGACCACCGGCACGATCGGCGCCAGTTCGGCAAACGGCCGCACATCGCCGGCTGCCACGCAGCCACCCAGCAGCGCGCTGCAGGCGAGGGCAAGACCCAGAGAGGAGAGAGAGGGCAGGCGTGACATGGCGTGAGTTCCTGAGAGGGCGACGAGCGGCGAGCCGATCAGACGTTGTTGTTCAAGTAACCGAGCATCGAGTCGGTGGTGGAGATCGCCTTGGCATTCATTTCGTAGGCGCGCTGGGTCTCGATCATGCTCACCAGCTCTTCCACCGTATTGACGTTGCTGCCTTCCAGCGCGCCCTGCACGGTGGTGCCCAGGCCGTTGAGGCCGGGAGTGCCGTTCTGCGCGGGGCCGGAGGCGGTGGTTTCGACGAACAGGTTCTCGCCCTTGGACTGCAGGCCCGAGGGATTGATGAAGTCGGTCAACGTCAGCGCGCCGATTTCCTGCGCGGCGGCCTGGCCGGCCAGGGTCACGCTGATGGTGCCGTCGTTGCCGATGGTCAGCGACTGCGCGCCTTCGGGCACCTGGATGCCGGGCTGCAGCGGGTAGCCGCTGTTGGTGACCACTTCGCCCTGCGCATTGATCTGGAAGGTGCCGTCGCGGGTGTAGGCGGAGGTACCGTCGGGCATCTGCACTTCGAAGAAGCCGCGGCCGTTGACCATCACGTCGAGCGCGCGGCCGGTCTGCTGCTGGCTGCCCTGGTCGAAGCCCTTGAAGGTGGAGACCACGCGCACACCGGTACCCAGCTGCAGGCCGGTCGGCAACTGCGTCTGCGCGGAGGTGGAACCGCCCGGCGCACGCACCTGTTGATACAACAGGTCTTCGAACGCAGCACGATCGCGCTTGAAGCCGGTGGTATTGGTATTGGCCAGGTTGTTGGAAATGACCGACATGCGCGTCTGCTGCGCATCCAGTCCGGTTTTGGCGACCCACAAAGCCTGATTCATGACCCGATTCCTCGTTAGACCCGGGGATGTGTTCCGGGCACGGCTGGGTATATGCACGTGCCGTGCCAAACCCGCGCCGGATTTTTGCCGGCTGTGCGGTGGATCACGCGGAGTGGGGCGCGGCGGCCTGCGCAGGGCAGGGCTGGCTGCAGGTGGGTAGCAGCTAGGCGGAAGCGGTGGAAACTTGCGCTGCAGATCAGGCGCGGTAGATCGGTTGCCGGTCATCTCAGAACGGCTAACAGAACGTGGCGGGGCTCGCTGACGAGGAGCGCAGTGGTTTCGTTGGCTGCATCTTGTTGGATGCAGTCAGAAGCCAGGTCAAACGCTGGGTCGGTCGAGGGCGCGGTGCCCTCACCGCTCGCGGGACACGCCGTGAATCCATCCGTGGAGGCTCGGTGGCGGCATCCATGCCGCCACACGGTCCCGCAATCGGCGAGGGCACCGCACCAGAAAGATTGCTGGTCGCGTTGTTGAAAGCCACGCCCACCGACCATCTCCACTGGTCCTTGCCCGCCCACCGTTGCGGGACCTTACGCGGCATGGATGCCGCGTAAGAGCCTACACGGACGTACTTGCGGCGTGTCCCGCGATGGTGGGCGGGCAAGGACCCTGCAGCAAACTCACAGCATCAAGAGCGCAGCGAGGACACCGCACCAGACAGGTTGCTGGCTGCTTTGTTAAAAACCATGCGTACCGATCAACTCGACTGGTCCTTGCCCGCCCACTGTCGCGGGACCTTACGCGGCATGGATGCCGCGTAAGAGACTACACGGACGTACTTGCGGCGTGTCCCGCGACGGTGGGCGGGCAAGGGCCCTGCAGCCAAGCCACAGAGTGAGCCACTTTTAGCCGTTCAGAACAGAGTGCAGGGACGTACTTGCGACGTGTCCCGCGACGGTGGGCGGGCAAGCGCTCTGCAGCAAAGCCACAGAGTGAGCCACTTTTAGCCGTTCAGCCGCATCATCGAATTGGCAGATTGTGCGTTGTCGTCGCCGTTCTTGATGATCTTGACCTGCATTTCGAACTGACGCTGCAGCTGGATCATTTCCACCAGCGCACCGGCGGCGTCCACGTTGCTGCCTTCCAGCATGCCGCTGTTGATGGTCTTGCCGGTGGCGATCTGGAACGCCTGCGCTGGGTCGGTGCTGGTGTTGCGCATCAGCCCGTCCGGGCGCCGCGTCAAACGGTCGGCGGGGGCATCGACCACCTTCATCTTGCCGACGATGGCCATGGTCTGCGGGCCTTCGCCCTGCGGAATGATCGAGATGCTGCCGTCGCTGCCGATTTCCATCGCCTGGTGCGGCGGAATCGTCATCGGGGCGCCGCCTTCATCCAGCACCGCATGCCCATTGGCGGTCACCAGCTGGCCATTGGCGGTGAGCGCCAACTCGCCGTTACGCGTGTAGGCCTCGCTGCCGTCAGGCGACTGCACCGACAGCCAGCGGTCCTGTTGCAGCGACACGTCCAGCGGATTGCCGGTGACCTGTTGATGGCCCTGGCTGCGATCGAAACCCTGGTCCACATGCAGCGCATCGATCCGCGACGGATAGCCCTTGCCCTGGATCTTGAACGCCTCGGTGTTGGCCAACGCGGCCTTGAACCCCACCGTATCGACGTTGGCGAGATTGTGCGACACGGTGCCCTGCGCCTGCAGCGAAGCGCGGGCACCGGTCATTGCAACGTAGAGGGCTTTGTCCATGGGGCACCGGTATTCGAGAGTCGGGATTCGTAAAAGCAGGGTTGCTGCGAGTGGAGAGAAGGGAAGCGGGGCCGGTATCCGAATAACGCAATACCGGCTCCTGCCAATCCCTAATCTCCAATCACCAATCCCGGCTTATCGGATATTGATGATCGTCTGGGTGACCTGGTCCTGGGTCGAGATCATCTGCGAGTTGGCCTGGAAGTTGCGCTGGGCCACGATCATGTTCACCAGCTGCTCGGTCAGATCCACCGTGGAAGCTTCCAGCGAGCCGGATTCGATCTGGCCCAGGTCCGAGGTGTCCGGTGCGCCGATGCGGGCGGCGCCGGAGGTGTAGCTTTCGGCCCACATGTTGTTGCCCTGCGACTGCAGGCCCTGCGGGTTGACGAAGCTGCTCAGCGCGACCTGGCCCAGCGCCTTGTCGGCACCGTTGGAGTAGCGCGCGAACACCACGCCGCTGGTGTCGATGCTGATCTCGTTGAGCTTGCCGCTGGCGTAACCGTCCTGGCGGGTGTCGCGCAGTGCGAACGCTTCGCCGTACTGGGTGGAGCCAGTGACGTTGAGCTGCATGTTCAGCACGCCGGCGCCGGTGCTCGGGGTGAATGGGTCCATCGCGATGATGCCGTTAGCCGGGTTGGTCAACGCACCGGTGTCGGAGAACTGCAGCGCGGTCGGGGCACCGACCGCGGCGCCGTCTACGTAGTTGTGCACCTGCCATTCGTTCGGGTTGGCCGTCTTGACGAAGTAGGAGGTCTGCACATGGCTGACGCCCAACGAATCGTAGACGTTGATGCCGCCGGTGGAATGGCTATAGGTCTTGTCGTCGGCCGGGTTGAACGGGGTGACCGTCGGCGCGGTGGCATTACCGGGCAGGGTGAAGGCCAGGTTGACCGTGGAGGTCGACTTGGGCGGGCTGTCGGTAGTCAGCAACTGCAGGTCGGACAAACGGCCCACGTCGAAGCCATTGCCGCTGGGATTGGGCGCGAATACCTGCAGGCGCGCGCCCTGCGGGTTGACCACATACCCGTTGGCATCGGTCTGGAAGTTGCCGGCGCGGGTGTACATCTTGGCGCCGTTGGAGGACACGGCAAAGAAGCCTTCGCCGGAGATCGCCAGATCCAGGCTGCGCCCGGTCGGGTCGATATTGCCCTGCGAAAACTGCTGCGCCACATTGCTGACGCGCACGCCCGAACCCACCGCATTGCGCGACAGACCATAGCTGGTGCTCTGGAACATGTCGGCAAACTCGGCGCGCGATTCCTTGAAACCAGTCGTGTTGACGTTGGCGATGTTGTTGGAAGTCACGTTCAGATCGGCATTGGCTGCGTTGATGCCGGACAACGAGGTATTGAAAGCCATGGATGAGGTCCTTTAAGTGTCGGTTGCCGGCTCAGCTGACGCGGAGCACGTTGGCGAGCGGGGAAGTGCCTAGCCCGGTCAGGTTGAGATACAGGCCATCGGAGCCGATCGTGACGCTGTCTACCGGTGCGTCCACGTAGGTGGCCAGTTTGCTTTTGGAACCGGCGGTGTCGGTCTGGGTGGCGGTGACGCCGTATTTGCCCGCTGCCATGCGGTTGCCGTTGGCAGCGGTGCCGTCCCAGGCGAACGACACTTCACCGGCGGCGCTGGACGGCACGCTGAGCTGTTTGACGAAGGTGCCGTTGGCGTCGGTGATTTCAAAGTTGACCGTGCCGGCCGCTGTTGCGGCGACCACGCCCTTGGCCGAGTTGGTGGCGTCGATGGACACCTGCGCCGATGGCACCAGCACGTTGTGGCCAACCAGCGCCGCGCCCTTGAGCACCTGATCGCTGCTTTGCGATGCAGAAAAATTGCTGACCTTGGTATTGAGATCGCCAATGCCCTGCACGGTGGAGAACTGCGCTAACTGGCCCAGAAACGCGCTGTTTTCCATCGGTTTGAGTGGGTCCTGGTGCTGCAGCTGCTCGGTCATCAATTTGAGGAAGTCGGCCTGGCCGAGCGCTTCTTCCTTCTTGGCGACGGTGCTGCTGGTGCTCAGGCCGAGCGTTTTATAGAGGTCACTGCCGATCGTGCTCATCTGGAAAGGTCCGTTAGTAAAGGTCAGCTAAGAAGGGTCAGCGACCCATCGTGAGAGTCGCGAGCGCCAGTTCCTTGGCGGTATTGAGCATTTCCACGCCGGCCTGGTAGTTGCGCGAGGCCGAGATCATGTTGACCATCTGCGCCACCGGGTCCACGTCGGGCGAGAACACGTAGCCGTCGGCATCGGCCAGCGGATGGCCGGGCTCGTAGCGACGGATCGGCGGTGCGTTGGTGGTGGTGATCTCCTTGACGTTTACCGAGGTCAGGCTGGGATCCTGGCGGTTCTGCTGGGCCTGGAAGATCGGCTCGATCGGCTTGTAGGTCGCCTCGGCCGAGCCTGCGACAGAGTCCGCATTGGCCAGGTTGGAGGCGATCGTGCTCAGCCGGACCGATTGCGCATGCAGCGCAGAGCCGGCCACATCGAAGATGGGAAGATTGCTCATGACTTATTGGCCCGTGATCGCGGTGAGCATCGAGCGCACCTTGGATTCGAGGAAGCTCAGCGAGGCGCGATATTCCAGCGCGGCGCGGCCGTAGGCAGCGCGTTCGGCGTCGGCATCGACGGTGTTGCCGTCCAGGCTGGGCTGATCGGACTCGCGGGTGATCTGGAACGGGTTGAGCCCGCTGCTGCTGCCGATTTCGTAATGCTTGGCGTCGGTGGTCTGCATCAGACTGCCGTCGCGCATGCCCTCGGCGGATTTCAGCGCGGCCTCGAAGTCCATGTCCTTGGCCTTGTAGCCAGGGGTGTCCACATTGCTCAGATTGCTGGCAATGAGCTTCATGCGCTGCTCGCGCAGCGGCAGAGCATCGCCGTGGATGCCGAGGAAGGACGAAATGGAGTTGGACACGGTGCTCTCCCGCGAAGTGTTACCAGGGAGAAAGCAAAGTTTGTGCCAATCGAGGTGGTGCGGGCCGCAGAACGCGAAGAATGATCGGTGCTGCCGACGGACGGCGCCTTGGCCGTCCGCGAAACGCGATGGACCTGTGTCCGTCACGACGTTGGTTCAATCAAGCGCGCCAAGCCGAAGGTTCGGCATCCTGGGGCGGTCTGGAGTCGGCAGGTGTCACTTCAAAAGCGCGTCGACGCACTGACCACTTCTATGCCGCGAAGCCTTTTGCAGCCCGGCGCGACGCCTTGTTGCTGTTATCGGCTCGGATCCAGCAGCCGATTGGCCTGATCAGGCCGCTTCGGCGACCACTTTCAGGCGCGCCAACACATAATCGGCCAATTCGTGCGCGCTGTACTTGGCCACGAAGGCATTGGCGCCGACCTGTTCGACCATGGCGTTGTTGAACACACCCGACAACGAGGTATGCAACAGCACGTACAGGCCTTGCAGCCCCGGCGTGCGCCGGATTTCCGTCGTCAAGGTGTAGCCATCCATCGCCGGCATTTCGATGTCGGAGATCACCATCGCGTAGCGGTCGGCCGGATTCTCGCCTGACGCTGCCACCTGCAAGAGATGGTCCAGCGCCTGGCGGCCGTCAGACAACAAGGTTGCCGCGACGCCGAGCTGGTCGAGCACGCTGCGGATCTGCTGACGCGCCACCCGCGAATCGTCCACCACCAGCACCTGGAACTGCCGGTCGTAGGCAACCAGCTGCAGCGAGGGATCCAGCTGCACGTCCTTGCTGACCTTGGCGATGTCGGCGAGCACGCTTTCCACGTCGATCACCTGGATCAACTCACCCTGGAAACGGGTCACCGCTGTCAAATAAGTGGCTTCGGCGCCCAGTTCCGGCGGCGGATGGATATCTTCCACCGCAATATTGACGATGCGCTCCACGCCGCTGACCAGAAATCCCTGGACCGAGCGGTTGAACTCGGCCACCACCAGATAGCCAGGGCCGTTTTCGGAAAGCGTGTCGCGCTCCGGGTGGCCGATGGCCAGGCCCAAGTCCAGCACCGGCACCGAGCGCCCGCGCACGTCGGCAACGCCGGCGAACTCGGTCGGCAGGCCGGGGACCTGAAACAGGTCCGGGCGGCGCAGCACTTCCTGCACCTTGAAGACGTTCACGCCAAAAAGCTGGCGCCCGCCCAGCCGGAACAGCAGCAGGGCCAGTCGATTGTGGCCAGCCAGACGGGTGCGCTGGTCGATGCGGTTGAGCAGATCGTGGGTCATGGGGCAGATATCGACAGGGTGGCCCAATAACTTGAGGGGGCTTTGCAGGCTGCGGAGTGCCACCGGGATTCGGGAATCGGGATTGGGGATTCGCTCAAGCGCTGGGATTGGGTGATTTGGGATTGGCTCAAAGGCGTGCACTAGCGAGTGGTCAGGCCGCTGCTGCTTCTGCGTCCTTGAAAGCTTAAGTGACAGTTGGTCGGATAGATGCAGTGGGTGAAAGGGCCTTGGCAACGAGTAAACGAATCACCGGCAAAGCCGCCTTTGCGAATCCCCAATCCCGAATTTCCAATCCCGGCAAAAAACAGGCACACCTCTTGCACTGTCTGTTTCGTCTTCCTCCGGATCTGGTCCCATGCGCCTGCTACTGCTTGTCATTCTGTTGGCTGCCGCTCCGGCCTGGGCCCAGAGCTACCAGTCTGTCGATTCCATCCGTGCTGCCGCCCTGGCCACCGTCGGCCCCGATGCCGAGGCCGAGGCCACGCTCGATCCGGGTCTGCGCATGCCGGCTTGTCCGATTGCGCTGCAGGCGCAGCCCACCGGGACCAACACCGTCGAAGTGGCCTGCCCGCAGCCGGCCGGCTGGCGTCTGTTCGTGCCGCTCAAGGTGCGTCGCAATCAGGACGTGCTGGTGTTGCGCCGCGGCATCAGCGCTGGAGAAACCATCTCGCTGGCCGATATCAGCATCGAGAAACGCGATGCCGCGCGCATTGTCGGTGCGGTACTCGCCGATCCGGTGGCTGCGGTGGGCAAGACCGCCCGGCGCATTCTGCCGGCCGGGTCGCTGCTGTCGTCGAACGATCTGGTCACGCAGCGGCTGGTGCGGCGCGGCGATACGGTGCCGCTGGTGTCGCGCAACGGCGGTCTGGAAGTGCGCATGAGCGGTCGCGCCTTGTCGGACGCTGGCGAAAACGAGCGCGTCTCGGTGGAGAACTCGTCCTCGCGCCGGGTGGTGCAGGGGATCGTCGAAGCGAGCGGGACCGTTGTGGTGTCGAGATAGAAATTCGCTATAAAGTTTTTTTTTGGCATGCCGTTATCCCCTACGACCTGTAGAGGAGTTCCTGACATGACCCAGAAAATCGAAGGCAATCTACCGACCGCCGCCACCCTTCGTACCGCCGCCACAAGCAGCAAGATCGCTTCGGCCGGTGAAGACCGCGCGTCCCCGATTGCAGCACTTCCGCCCACCGACAGCGTCAAGCTGACCGGCGAGGCCACCAACCTGCAGAACTTGCAGCGCACGCTTTCGCAGTCCTCGGCGATCGACACCGGTCGCGTCCAGGCAGTGAAGGAGTCGTTGCAGAACGGCAGCTATTCCATCAACCCGGATGCCATCGCCAGCCGCATGATGGATCTGAATCAGCAACTGGCGGGTTAATTCCCAGCCGAAAGGATGAACGTGAACGAGTTCCTGCAACGTCTCAGCGACGCGCTGGCCGGCGAACGCCAGGCATTACTCGAGAACGACATCGATGGGTTGATGCGGCATACGCAAGACAAGCTCTCGGCACTGCGCGCGCTCGAAGCGCGAATGCCCGAAGGCGAAGAAGCGCGTCTGCGCGAACTGGCCGAAGCCAATCGCGCCAACGGCGCGCTGCTGGCACGTCGGCGTCGCGAAGTGAACTGGGCACTGCGTCACCTGGGCCGCACCGAGAGTGCACCGTCCTATGACGCCAAGGGTCAATCGAGCGTACTGCGCGGCGGACGTTCGCTGGCAGTGGCTTGAGCGATTGATCTCGCGTAGAGCGTGCGTGCGCGTTGTCCAGCGCATACGCGTCGCGTAATCCGAGCTGCCCGGCGTGCCAGATCGTGGCGTTGCGCAATACGGCGCGTAGGCGGTTGGGCGTATATTGACGCGTCTTCTACGCCGCCTCTTCCCGTGACTGCCAAGTTTTTTCTCAATCAGACCCTATTGCCGTCTTCGGACATGCTGCGCGCCTTCGGCGATCAGATGCTCGAGGGCGTATTGCTGTTCCGCGCAGACGGGCAGCTGATTCTGGCCAACGCCATCGCGCGCCAAAGCCTGTGCAAGGAAGACCCCGACGACGATCGCAATCTCGGCGAGCGGATATCGCAGGTCTTGCCGTCCGATGCGCTCAATCAGGCGCGTAGCAAGGGCACCTGGACCGGCAGCCTGCCGGTCGGCGACCGCGTGGTCATCGCGCATCTGTACTACAACGAAGAGCAGGGCGTCGGGCATTTTCTGGCGTTGTTTCACAACATCGAAGGCCAGCAGGATTACGAGCGCGAGCTGCAACAGCGCCACGCCGAATTGCGCCAGGCCTACCTGCGTCTGAACGGTGCGCAGGACAAACTGCTGCAATCGGAAAAGATGGCCTCCATCGGCCAGCTCGCTGCGGGCGTGGCGCACGAAATCAATAATCCGATCGGTTATGTGCACTCCAACCTGGGTAGCCTGCAGGAATATCTGCGCAGCCTGTTCACGCTGATCGAAGCCTACGAGCGCGCGCTGCAGGCGCCGGATCCGAAGGCGCTGATTCCCGAAATCGACGAGATCCGCAACCGCGCCGATATCGACTTCATCAGCCGCGATCTGCCGCAGCTGATGGCCGAGTCGCGCGAAGGCATCGAACGGGTGACCCGCATCGTGCGCGACCTCAAGGACTTCTCGTATTCGGACCGTTCCGAGTCGTGGAAGATGGTGGACCTGCACGCCGGCCTCGAATCCACGATCAACATCATCTGGAACGAGCTCAAGTACAAGGTGACCCTGGAGCGCAATTACGCCGAGTTGCCGCTGGTGGAATGCCTGCCGTCCGAGCTCAATCAGGTCTACATGAACATGCTGCTCAACGCCGGCCAGGCGATTGTCGAGCGCGGCACGATTACCGTGACCACCGGCCGCGAAAGCACCGATGGCACCGAGCAGGTCTGGATCCAGTTCCAGGACACCGGCGCCGGCATCGCCCCGGACCTGATGCAACGCATCTTCGACCCGTTCTTCACCACCAAACCGGTCGGCAGCGGCACTGGTCTGGGCCTGTCGATTTCCTACGGCATCATCAACAAGCACCACGGCCGTATCGACGTCGAAAGCACACCGGGGCAGGGCGCGAGCTTCCGCATCGTGTTGCCGGTGCGGCAGCCGCGGTAGCGCTGGCGCGCTGGGATTGGTGATTCGGGATTAGGGATTAGGGATTCGGGATTCGGGATTGGGGATTGGGGATTAGGGATTAGGGATTAGGGATTGGCAAGGGTAGCTTTGCGGCGCGCTTGCCGCTTGCCTTGCTTTAGCAAATCCCCAATCCCGAATCCCTACTCCCGGCCGTTCCGCAGCTCATCGTGCGTGCGGAAGGCCTGACGGATATGCTCGCGCAGTTCGTCGTCGTTCCAGGGCTTGGTCAGGAAGCGGTAGATCGCGCCGCGGTTGATCGCCTCGGTCACGGTGGCCAGATCTGTGTAGCCGGAGAGCACCAGGCGCACGGTGTCGGGGTAGAGCATCTTGACCCGGCCCAGGAACTCGGTGCCGCTCATGTCGCTCATGCGCTGGTCGGAGAGGATCACCTGCACGTCGTTGGTGGCGAGCAGGTCGAAGGCATCGCGGACATTGCCGGCGGCCAGGATCCGGTAGCCGTCGCGGCGGAACAACCGCACCAGCGAGCGCAGCACGTTTTCTTCGTCGTCCAGCAACAACAGCGTGCGGTCGGGGCGACTTTCGGCAAACGATTCCGGGCGCAGATAGCGGCGACGTAACGCCATGCCTGCCGACTCGGCCGACATCGGTTCGCCGAACAGATAACCCTGGAAAATGTCGCAATCGTTGCGACGCAGAAAGCCCAGCTGCGCCTGCGATTCCACACCGTTGGCGATCACCGTCATGCCGAGCTGGTGGCCCATCGCGATGATCGCGCGCGCAATCGCCGCCTCGCGGCTGCCGGCCGGTGCGCTCTTGATGAAGCTGCGATCGATCTTGAGTCGATCCACCGGATACCGCACCAGCGCACTGAGGCTGGAATCGCCGGTACCGAAGTTGTCCAGACTCAGGCTGATGCCTTCGTTGCGCAGGTTGGCCATCGTCTCGTGGACGAAGTTGACGTTGTTGGTCAACGCGCTTTCGTTGATCTCCAGCGTGACAAATTGCGCCGGCACGCCAGCGGTCTGCAGCATGCCCATGACTTCGTTGAAGAAGCCCGGGCGCAGCAACTGCAGCGTGGACACATTCACCGCAATGCTGAAGTCGTCGAACCCCTGGTCGCGCCACAGACGCGCCTGGCGCACCGCGTTCTGCAGCACCCATTCGCCGATCTGCACGATCACGCCCAGGCGCTCGGCGGTGCGCATGAAACGCTCCGGCACCAGCATGCCCAGCGTCGGCGACTGCCAACGCAGCAAAGCCTCCATGCCCACGATGCGGCCATCGCGCGCGCTCACCAGCGGCTGATAGCGCAGACGCAGCTCGCCATGCGGAATCGCATCCACGATCTGCCGCGCGATGATGCTTTCGCTATGCGCACTGGTGGTCGAGTTGCGCGTGTACAGCCGCACCGTGTTGCCGCCTTCGCGCGCAGCCTGGTAGCTGGCTTCCTCGGCGTAATCGAGCAGGATCGACAGCGAGCTCGAGTGTTCCGGGCACAAGCTGATGCCGACCTTGCCGGTCATGAACAAGGTGTACGGCAACACCGACAACGGCAATTCCAGCTGCTGGCGGATCTCTTCGGCGAAATCTTCCGGCAATGGCGTGTCTTCGCGACGCACCGCCACCACCACCATTTCATCGCTGCCGTGACGCCACAACTTGCCGCGCGCGCCAAGGAAATCCTGCAGCCGGCGCGCGACCAGCGTCAGCGCCTGATCGCCGACCTCGGCACTCATGTTCTCGTTGATCGAGGCAAAGTGATCGATATCGATATGGAACACCATCAACGGCGGGCCGCCGGATGCGGCAGCGTCCACCAGATGCAGCAGTTCGGGATTGCCTGCACCCAGGCGCGTGGGTTTGACGATTTCCAATCCAGGCGGAATAACCGGGCTCCACATGACTCAACGTCCACCATCGTCGTGGACGGACTCGCCGACCGGGTGATAGGGCAGGCGCAACGTCACGCGCGTGCCTGCTCCGGGGGCTGATTCTATCGCGAGCGCGCCGCCGACGGTTTGCGCACGCTCACGCATCACGATCAGCCCGAGACCGCGCGGGCCTTCGGGTTCGAAGCCATCGCCGTCATCGCTCACTTCCAGGCGAAAGCTCTGGCTGTCGATCGTCTGCAGGCTCATGCGCACTTCGCCCGCGCAGGCATGTCGCAACGCATTGGTCAGGCTTTCCTGCGCGATGCGAAAACACGCCTGTTCGATTTCGTTGCCGGGGCGTACGTCCAGGGCCTGGATATCCAGTTCCAGATGCACCTGCGAGGCGCGGAACAACATCGAGGCCTGCCAGCGCAACGCCGCTTCCAGACCCAGTGCATCGAGTTGTGGCGGGCGCAACAGCATCGACAGATTGCGCAGCTTGGTCACCGTGCTGTCGGCCAGCGACACCACCTCGAGCAGATCCTCGCGACGCGCGGCCGGGTCCAGCTCGTCCAGCGCGGCATGTGCGGATAGCTTCATCGCGGTGATCGCCTGGCCGATATCGTCGTGCAGATCGCGCGAGATCGCACGGCGCTCGTCTTCCTGCAACGAGAACAACCGCTTGGCCATCGCCTGAAGTTCGGCATTGCTTTCGGCCAGGGCGTCGCGCATACGCTCGGGTTCGCTCAAGTCGCGCACCACCAGCAACTTGCAGGCGCGCCCGCCATAGCGGATATCGCCAGCCGACAGGCCGGCATAAAAGGTGCTGCCATCGCGACGGCGCATCGCCCGTGCGCTGGACACCGGCTCGTTGCGGTCGCTGCCCGCGCGCAGATACTCGCGCACGATCGGCAGATCATGCTCGCCGACCAGCGTCTGCAACGGTTCACCCAGAATGGTCTCGCCCTGGAAGCCGAACTGCGTCGAGCCTGCCGCATTGGCATACATCACGTGCTCGTCGGCCAGGATCAGCACACCATCGGGTAGCACACGCACCAGCTCGCGGAACTGTTCCTCGCGCTCGCGCAGCAGGCGCCGCGATTGTTCGCGCTCGCTCACATCCTGCAGCGTGCCGTGGATATGGCGTGCGCCGCTCGTCGTGGTGACGCTCTCGGCACGCAGGTGCACGGTGCGCGGCTGCGAGTCGCCGCCAGTGAGCGGTAGCAGCACATCGATCTGCACCTGCCCACCAGTGCACATGTCTTCGATCATCCGTTCGATGCGTGCCTGGGTGGCGGTATCCGAGGCGGTCAGCAATTCTTCCAGTCGATGTTCGCGGCGATGCATCGGCACGCTGCGGCCCAGCAACCGATACACCGCCGGCGAATAACGGCCCAGGCCGGTGGCGCGATCCAGCTGCCACGAGCCCAGCCGCGCAATGCCTTGCGCTTCTTCCAGCCGCTCAAGCGCTTCGTCGCGCAGATGTTGCGCCTGGCGCTCCTCGCTGCGGTCCACGGTGACCACCAGGCGGGCAGGGCCGCTGGCCAGATGCAGCTGATTGCTGCGGATCTCGACATGGCGCGGGCCGCTGCGGGTCAGCAGATCCTCGTGCAGGGTGCAGGTGTCATCGCCCTTGGCGCGGATCTGGGTGATGATTTCTTCCAGGCGCACGCCGTCGGCATTGGGCCAGATCGCCTGCAATGTCTGCTGCAGAAACTCGTCGCGCTCCCAGCCGAAGAATTCCAGCGCTGCCGGGTTGGCATCCAGGATGCGCAGCGTGGCCAGGTCGTAGATCAGGGCCGGGCTGGGCAGGGCCAGAAACTTGGCCTGCAGCAGCGCCTCGGACTGCGCCAGTTGAGCGTGCTCTTCCACGATCAGCGCGACAAAGCGGCGTAGCACCAGATGGATCACGATGCTCGACACCACCAGGAAGCTCGCATCCGACCAGCGCTCCGGCATGGCGGCGCCGGCCAGGTGCAGCAGCCGGTTGCCCAGCAGCAACCACACCACACCAGTCAGCAGATACAGCCCTGTTAGCGTCCACAGACCCTGTTGCAGGCGTTCGGCGAGGCGAAGTCGGGAGACGGGGGCGGACGAAAACGCGGGCGCGGCAACGGGATCAGGCATGGGTCCGCGAACGACCTTTGGAGCGGGCGATGCAGACATCTTAGCCGTAACTCGGCCCGGTTCGGTCGTGCCGCAAACAGGTACCTCAACTAATCGCCAAAACGGCCGTTATCCATTGCGACTCCGAGGCAGGGGTCGATTCTTCGGAGTGTTCCAGAGTGGACTCAGGCGTCATTGCAAGCATGCTGCAGCACCCGTTGACCTCAGCGGTGGTGTTGTTGGATGCGCATGGTCAGCCTCTGGCGGCCAACCGCGTTGCGCAGTCGCTTGGATTGCCGGCAACCCTGGGTGCCTATGCCGAAGTTCTGGAAAGTAGCCGAGCCCAGGTGGCCGATAACGGCGGCATGGCGGCCTGCGTGCTGCCGGGCACCGGCGGCGGGCGTCTGGAAGGTTGGTTGCGCGCAGTCTGCGACGAACACGGCCAGGTGATGGCCTTCACCCTGAGCATTCCCGAGCCGGTGGGCGCCGATGGCACCAGCCGTTGGGAAATGGGTCTGGACAGCGCCGATCACGGTTTGTGGGATTGGGATATTCCTGCAGACGTGGTGTACCGCTCGGAGCGCTGGACCCGCATGCTCGGTTACTTGGAGCAGCCGCTGCCGAACAATCTCACCGCCTTGTCCGGGTTGATTCATCCCGACGACCATGCGCTGGTCAGTGCCGCCGTACAGGCGCACCTGGATGGGCGCACCGATACCTATGTGGCCGAATTCCGCTTGCGTCAGAGCGATGGCCAGTGGCGCTGGATCCTCGATCGCGGCCGCGTGGTCTCGCGTACCGCCGACGGCCGCCCACTGCGCATGGTCGGAACGCATACCGACGTGCATCACCACAAATTGCTCGAGCAGCAGCTACGCGAGCAGCAGGCCCAGCTCGAAGATGCCCAGCGTATTGCCAGCATGGGCAGCTGGAGCTTGGACACGCTCAAAGACGCGTTGTGGGTCTCGCCCGATTTCCTGCAGCAGCTCGGCATGACCCAGGTACGGCTGCAGAGCATTCGCGACATCCTGCGTCTGCTCGGCCGGCCCTCGATTGCGCAGCTGCGCAGCGCCTGGCGCAAGATCAAGCACGAAGGCATGCCGATGCATTTCGAGCTGGAAATCAATGGCCTTGTCGGCATCAATCCGCATCATCTGCGGGTGTGGGCACAGCCGGTCTTCGATGGCGACGGCACCATGGTGCGCCTGCTCGGCCAGCTGCAGAACGTCACCGAGCAACGCCAGACCGACGCGCTGATCCGCTGGCGCACCGAGTTGCTCAACCGCGTCTCCGCGCTGGGCAAGATCGGCGGCTGCGAGATCGAGGTCGACACCCGGCGCATGCAGTGGACCGAGGAGTGCTATCGCATTCATGGCCTGCGCAAGGAAAACATCACCCTGGAGCAGGCGCTGTCGCTGTACACCCAGGATTCGCGCGACGCCTTCGAAGCGGCGCTGCTGCGGATTTCCGATGGCGGCCTGCCCGAGCAGCTGGAGCTGTGTTTCTACCGCAACTCCGGCCAGCGTGTGTGGGTGCAGGTACTGATCGAACTGGACCGCCGCGAAGGCCTGCCGCCGCGTTTTGTCGCCCTGTTCCGCGATGTCACCCGCGAACGCGAAGCCAACGAGCGCATCGAGCTGCTGGCGCACTACGACCGTCTGACCGGCTTGCCGAACCGCTTTCTGCTGCGCGAGCAGGCAGAGAACGCGATTCGCGAAGCGCATGAGCGCGGTCAGGTGCTGGCGATGCTGCTGATCGATCTGGATGGCTTCAAGAGCATCAATGATTCGTTCGGCCATGCCACCGGCGACAATTTGCTCAAGCTGGCGTCTTCGCGCCTGCATCAGCATTTGCGCAACAGCGATCTGTTCGGTCGCTTCAGCGACGACGAATTCATCGTGCTGCTGCGCGATCTGGGTGAGCCGGAAGATGCCGGCCACGTGGCGCGCAAGTTGATCAGCGCGCTGGGCGAGCCGCTGCGCAAGGACCACGTCACCCTCAAGCTCGGTGCCAGCATCGGGATTGCGCTGCAGGGCGATGGCCTGTCGGATTTCGACAGCCTGCTGCGCGCCGCCGATGCGGCGATGTACGCGGCCAAGGAATCCGGCCGCAACACCTTCCATTACTACAGCCAGGACGTGCTGCTGCGTGCGCAGCGCCGCCTGGAGCTGGAGCACGCGCTGCAGGGTGCGCTCGAGCGCGAAGAATTCACGCTGGTCTACCAGCCGCTGGTCAACACGGTCGGCGATACCTCGCCGGCGATCGAAGCGCTGATGCGCTGGAATCGTCCTGGTCATGGTCCCTGCAGCCCGGTCGAGTTCATTCCGATCGCCGAGGAATGCGGCGAAATCGTGCGTCTGGGCGAATGGGTCATCGGCGAAGCCTGCCGCCAGGCCGTTGTCTGGGACCGCGCCGGGCTCAATTTCAGCCGCATTGCAGTCAATGTGTCTGCGGTGCAGCTGCGCGAGCGCGGCTTTGCCGAGCGTGTGCTGGAAATCTGCCGCGACAACGGTTGGTCGCCGTCGCGGCTTGAGCTGGAACTGACCGAATCGGCATTGATCCGCGATTCGGATTCGCTGCGCCGCTGCTTCGAGTTGTTCGAACAGAACGGCGTGCTGCTGGCGGTGGACGATTTCGGCACCGGCTTCTCGAATCTGCACTATCTGAACCGTTTCCCGGTGCAGCGCCTGAAGATCGACCGCAGCTTCGTGCAAGGCATGCTCGACGACGCCAACACCGCTGAAGTCACCCAGGCCATCGTGCATCTGGGCCATGCGCTGGGCATGCAGGTGGTCGCCGAAGGTGTGGAAACGGTGCAGGAAGACGCACTGCTGCGCCTGCAGGGCTGCGACGAGATCCAGGGTTACTTCTACTCGCGCCCTTTGTCGCCACGCGACATGGCGCAGTGGCTGCGCGAAGCCGAAGCCGGCATGCGGCTCGGTGCGCGGTTGGTCATCGCCAACTGACCTAGTGTGTGGCATCGCCCGCATTCAGAGCGGCTGACAAAACTGCTGCGAAGTCGCCAGGCGGGTGCGGCCGGCATCTAACACTCGTGCATTCCGGTTCGTCCGCGCCTTCCACGCCCATCCTGATGACTGCTCGCTACATTTCGTTAGCCGCCGCTAGTCAATCAAGGGCGTGATGCCCTCACCAGCGCCAAGCAGCAAATCAGCGCTCTACAACTGATCTATCCGCGCAAACCAACCACTCTCCACGACAAGCGAGCTATCGAGTCGTAGCGTTATTTGGCCAAGGTCAAAAGTTGAGTCAGTCGAGGGCGCGATGCCCTCACCGCTCGCGGGACACGCCGCAAGTACGTCCATGTAGGCTCGGTGGCGGCATCCATGCCGCCACACGGTCCCGCAATCGGTGAGGACACCGCACCAGCGCGTTGATCGGTGGCCCAGGTAAAAGCATTCCCGATGCTCGACTTGCGTTGGGATGCTGATCGGACGAGCCGTTATCCGAACATTGCGCGCGGTGCATTGCTTGCAAACATGCACACCGACATTTTCGACTGGTCCTTGCCCGCCTACCGTCGCGGGACCTTACGCGGCATGGATGCCGCGTAAGAGCCTACATGGATGTACTTGCGGCGTGTCCTGCGATGGTGGGCGGGCAAGGGCCCTGCAGCCAAACCGCAGATCATCCGCTCTAAGACCGATCTATCCGAAGTCTCCAACGACGTGAAGAAAACGGAGATGTCGAATCCTAGCAGCGCTTAGATGCAAAAAACGCTTGGTCAATCGAGGGCCCTGCAACCAAGCCGCAGATCAGCCCGCTCTGCAACAACACATTGCGAGCGTCTAATACCCCCAAGAAAACCGAGATCTCACGGGTTTTTATCGCGAGCAAGCACCTAGCTCGCAAGCGCACTCGCGCAAAATGTCGCGCACCACCTCATCCCCATGACATCGCATCGATCGAAGCGTCACGTTGTGTCGCAGAAGTCGCAGAGCAGGCGGGCAGGGGAGACGTCACCCTAATGCTGCAATCGAAAGGTGCTGCGTGGTTCAGAGCCAGGCTTGTCGGCACCGCCTAACCCATCATCGATAACTCAGGCAGTCACGACAACCAGCGGGGCGCCTGCCGAGGCACGCCCCGCCGTTTCGATATCAGCGTCCGGACACGCTGACCGCGGCACCGTCCAGGCCCAGATCCCACGCTACCGTTGCGAACAGCAATTCTTCTTCGCTGCTGCTACGGCGCGGATGGATCAATGCCTGCACCTCCGCACGTGCCGCGCATTCCAGCCGTTCCAACGCAGCCGGCATGCGCACGCGTCGCGGCGTGGGCCGGGCAGCATCGCTCTGCGCGATGCGCTCGGCCTGTGCAGCCGCAACGACGGCTGATTCCAGCACAGCGGTGGGTACATCGAGGGTCGGGGCGAGAAGCGTCATGAGCGGAACACCAGGTCGTTGCGGAACGACAAATCCCCGGGGAGGCCGGGGAATGTCGGGGTCAGATGGTGCGTGGCATCGGTCTTAGAACAACTCGACCGTGCCGGCACCCATGCCTTGCTGCGCTACCGGCTTGTGCGGCGGGCGCTCCCATTCCACACGCATATCGCGCAGGCGGGTAGACACCTTCTGCAGCGCGGCGACCAGATCGCTGTCGTACACGCCGCCATTGCGATGCAGCAGTTCCTGCAGCGCCACCGCTTCACGGTTGATCGCGGTGAGGCGATCGAGGTGCGTGTGGATGCCGCTCAGCGTCTGCGTGGCGATGTCCTCGAACTGCAGGGCACGCACCGCTTCGGCCACGCTACCGTCGATGGAGCGAGCGCACTCGGAAATTTCGCGCATGCCATCGCCCAACGAGGCGTTGATCTGAGCGACATTCTCCAGCATCGCCGCCGATTCATGGCGGGCTTCGCGGGAACGATCCATGTGACGCGAGGCCAGCTGCGAGACCGTTTCACGCACCTTGGAGATCGATTCCTTGGAGCTGTGTGCCAGCTTGCGGATCTGTTCGTTGAAGGTGGTGGAACGCTCTGACAGGTTGCGCACCTCGTCGGCGACCACCGCGAAGCCACGACCGGCTTCACCGGCACGTGCTGCTTCGATGGCGGCGTTCAAGGCCAGCAGGTTGGTCTGGTCAGCAATCGACTTGACGTCTTCCAGCAGCGCGAAGATGCCATCCAGGTGCTGCGCCATCTCATCGATGTGATGCACCGTGTTGGTACTCTGGCCGCTCACCTGTTCCAGCGCTTCCACCAATTGCTCCATGCGGGAGCTGGCGTGCTGGGCGAAGCGGGCGACGTCGACGCCGGCGCTGCCATCGTCACCGGCACGGTCGACGATGCGGGCCAGTGCCTGGCTTTGCTGACGCGACTTGCGGTTCATCGCTTCGAAGCTGCCACCCAGACCGGACACGGCCTGGCGGATCAGTTCGCGGGCACGCTCGACTTCCGAGCGCGAACCGTCGACTTCGTTGCTGACGAACGTACGCAGTTCGTTGAGCAGTTGGTCCTGCTCGCGCAGGATGCGGGTCTGGTCCGGATTACGCCGGAACTGGGAATACGTCACCCAGGCAGCGAAAACCAACCAACTAAGGGTCATGGTCGCCAGGATCGCCCAGCGCACCGAAGCGGGCCAGTCGAATCCGACAGCGAAGGGAAACAGCAAGGTCAGAGCCAAAGGGGCGGCTAGACGGATCAGTGGACGTGAATACATGGGCGTTCTCGGCAGAGTCACGGTTGCTGTATCGGCCGTACCCCCTTTGTCTTTAGCGACGATCGCCACATCGTCTCGCCCATTCAACCGCTGTTGACGCGCGCCAGCGGCCGCTAGCGCATGTGGCAAAGCATGTTTGTCGCGGAGTTCAACGCAGCGCGCGGTCCACCGCTTCGAGCATTGCGCGCTTGGCAAACAGAAAATCCCACAGGCTGCCACCCATCTGGCGCCACAACACCGCCGAGCGGACCGCTGCCAGCAGCAACGCACGGATTTCCGCCACCACGCCGGCCTGGCCCAGATAATG
This sequence comes from Xanthomonas sp. NCPPB 2933, assembly GCF_056725225.1. NCBI lineage: Bacteria > Pseudomonadati > Pseudomonadota > Gammaproteobacteria > Lysobacterales > Lysobacteraceae > Xanthomonas > Xanthomonas sp. NCPPB 2933. The sequence continues at coordinate 2,872,817 of NZ_CM161518.1, read as the reverse complement.
CGGGTTGCCTTGCACCATCACCTTGGGGCGCAAGTGGCTGATGGTCTGCGCATACAGCGCGCCCAGCGCGCTCAGCACGTCGGGGTGGCCACTGTCGCCCAGCGTCTGTGCCTGACGTGCGGCCGCCTCGATGCCGTTGGACACGGTGGTGACGGTGGCGGTGTCGCGCACGAAGCGGCGCTCCAGCTGCAGCACCGCCAACGCCAGGCGCGGCAACACCTCGTCCTGGCCCTGATTACGGAAATAGTTGTGCAGCAGCCGCAAGCCCGGTGCCAGATCGGTCGGCGAGCCGTACACGGCCTCCGGCGAGGAGGCATCCACCCGGAACACGCTGTCCATGGCGGTGCGCACCGTCGCCGCTTCCGAATGCCCGGTCTCGGCGATCCGCCGCACCTGCTGCAAGGCCTGGGCGACGCCGGCCAGCGCCAGCACACGGTGATCCATGGAAGAACTCATCAAGCCACTACCTCAGGTAAAAAAGAAGATCCCGCCAATTGGCGTTCCATCGGTGCATCGGTGGCCGCAATGACTGCGCCCCCCAGGCATTCTTCGCCGTCGTACAGCACCAGCGATTGCCCCGGTGTCACCGCACGCTGCGGCCGCTCGAAACGCACCTGCACGCTGCCATCGTCCTGCACCTCCACCGTGCACGGTTCATCGGGCTGCCGGTAACGCGTCTGTGCGGTGCAACTGAAGCTGCGCGCCGGCGGCGCCCCGGTGACCCAATGGGCCTGCTCGGACTGCAACCAATGCGATTGCAGCAGCGGGCTGTCGCGGTCTTGGTCGACATACAACACGTTGCTCGCCACATCCTTGCCAACCACATACCACGGCGCGGCAGCACGCCCACGCACGCCGCCGATGTTCAGGCCTTCGCGCTGACCCAAGGTGAAATAGAACACCCCCGGATGTTCGGCGATGCGCTGCCCCTGCGGGTCGCGGATCTCGCCGGTGCGCGCAGGCAGATAACGGCCCAGGAACTCGCGAAAGTCGCGCTCGCCGATGAAGCAGATGCCGGTGGAATCCTTCTTGGCATGCGTCGGCAAGCTGGCGTCCTGGGCGATCCGGCGCAGCGTACTTTTTTCCAGATCGCCGATCGGGAACAACGTTGCCGCCAGCTGGGTCTGCCCCAGTTGGTGCAGAAAATAACTCTGATCCTTGCCGCGGTCGGCACCACGCAACAGGCGCCACCGCCCGCCGCTGTGCGCAACCCGCGCGTAGTGACCAGTGGCGATGCGTTCGGCACCCAGCGCCTGGGCCGCATCCAGGAAATGCTTGAACTTCACTTCGCGGTTGCACAGCACGTCCGGGTTGGGCGTGCGCCCGGCCGCGTATTCGGCCAGAAAATGCTCGAACACGCCGCCCCAGTATTCGCTGGAAAAATCGCGGAAGTGAAACGGGATCCCCAGCACCCCGCAGACCGCTACCGCATCGCGACGATCATCTTCGGCGCGGCAATCGCCGCTGCCGTCGTCGGCCCAGTTCTGCATGAACAGCCCGGCGATCGACTCGCCTTGCTGGGCAAGCCGCCACGCCGCCACCGACGAATCCACGCCACCTGACACGCCAACGATGATGCGCGGCGTACTCATGCGACGTGCTGCACCAACGCCAACGGATAGCGTTGGCCGGCCAGATAATCTTTCACCACTTCCCACACCAGCGGACTGCGTAGCCGGCCGGCCGCGCTGCGCAGTTCTTCCGGGGTCATCCACAGTGCGCGTACCACCCCGGTATCGAGGCTGCGCTCGGGGTGGTGGGTCAGCGCATCGGCGACGAAGGCAAAGCGCAGAAAACACTGGCCGCTTGGCGCAACCCACTGGTAGGTGCCGATGAACTGGGTCAGCTGCACATCCCAGCCGGTCTCTTCCAGGGTCTCGCGCACCGCTGCGTCCAGCAAACTTTCGTTCGGCTCCAGATGTCCGGCCGGCTGATTCAATAGCAGGCGGCCGCCGATGGTCTCCTCCACCTGCAAAAAGCGCCCGTCGCGCACCACCACGGTGGCGACGGTGACATCCGGGTGCCAGCGTTCTACGGGCGCGTTCATCGACATTGGCTCCGGCGGATGGAAAACCGGCGCGCAGCATCCGCACTCGCCACGATCACAACCCGTCTCACAGCTCGGCTCGAACGATCACGCGTACCAAGCCTCGGCGCGGATCGTTGCGTGGTGGAGGCGCACGACGGTGCCAGCGGCAGCGCGGTCACGGAATCGGTCATCAAGGGCCAGCCAGGGAATCGGAGACAAATTGTGCGGGCCGCGGCGCAAATCGTCCAATGCGCGCAACGATGAACCGTATAATGGCCACATGCCTCGTAATACTACGCACGAACACGATCACGGCCTGATGGTCGAAGCCAGCAAGCCTGAAGTGGCGCCACCGCCGCGTTATCAGGTGCTTCTGCTGAACGATGACTACACCCCGATGGACTTCGTGGTGACCGTTCTGGAGCAGTTTTTCAACCTGAGCCTGGAGCAGGCGACCCAGGTCATGCTGCATGTCCATACCCGTGGGCGCGGTGTCTGCGGGGTCTACAGCCGCGAGGTCGCCGAGTCCAAAGTGGCGCAGGTCAACGAGTTTTCGCGGATGAACCAGCACCCGCTGCTGTGCACGATGGAGCAAACCTGAGTTCGGTCAGGGATCATTCCAGCAGTGCAACACTGTGGCTGCAATCACATGCTAACGCCGTCTGAACATACCTATCCGATAGGGTTGTGGTAAATCCCAACAAAAGCCGCATATTGTTGGCAACAGCCGTTCGGAGTTACCAATGTTCAGCAAAGACCTAGAGCAAACCATCGGCCAGTGCTACAAGCGAGCACGCGAGGCGCGTCATGAATTCATGACCGTCGAGCACCTGCTGCTCTCGCTGCTGGACAACCCTTCCGCCCAGGCCGTCCTCAAGGCCTGCGGTGCGGACCAGGTGCGTTTGCACAACGACCTTGAACAGGCGATCGAGGCCTCGGTCTCGCGTCTGGCAGAAGACGATGGCCGCGATACGCAGCCGACCCTTGGCTTCCAGCGAGTGCTGCAGCGCGCGGTCTATCACGTGCAGTCCTCTGGCAAGAAGGAAGTCACCGGCGCCAATGTGCTGGTCGCCATCTTCGGCGAAAAGGACTCTCACGCGGTGTATTTCCTGAATCAGCAGGACATCACCCGCCTGGACATCGTCAATTACCTCTCGCACGGCATTGCCAAGCTCGGTGAAGACGGCGAGCAGCCGTCCGCGTCCGACGGCGAGCCCAAGAGCGAAGGTGGGGAAGGCGAGGCCAAGGGCGATGCGCTGGCCGAGTTCGCCACCAACCTCAATGAGCAGGCCCGCAACGGCAAGATCGACCCGTTGGTCGGCCGTGCCGACGAAATCGAGCGCACCATCCAGGTGCTGTGCCGCCGGCGCAAGAACAACCCGCTATACGTGGGCGAGGCCGGCGTGGGCAAAACCGCGATCGCCGAAGGCCTGGCCAAGCGCATCGTCGACAACGACGTGCCGGAAGTGCTGGCCGAAGCGGTGATCTTCTCGCTCGACCTGGGCGCGCTGGTGGCCGGCACCAAATACCGCGGCGATTTCGAAAAGCGTCTAAAGGGCGTGCTGGCGGCGCTGAAGAAGGTGCCGAATGCGGTGCTGTTCATCGACGAGATCCATACCATCATCGGTGCCGGCTCGGCATCGGGCGGCACCATGGATGCGTCCAATCTGATCAAGCCGGCGCTGTCGTCTGGCGAGCTGCGCTGCATCGGTTCGACCACGTTCCAGGAATACCGCGGCATCTTCGAAAAAGACCGTGCGCTGGCACGTCGCTTCCAGAAGATCGACATCGTCGAGCCGACCGTGGGCGAGACCTTTGAAATCCTGCAGGGCCTCAAGCCCAAGTATGAAGCGCACCACGGCGTGACCTACGCCGACGATGCGCTTCAGGCCGCCGTGGATCTGTCGGTCAAGCACATCGGCGACCGCTTGCTGCCGGACAAGGCGATCGACGTGATCGATGAAGCCGGTGCCCGTCAGCGCCTGCTGCCGGAAGGCAAGCGCAAGGAGCTGATCGACATCGAAGAGATCGAGACCATCGTCGCCAAGATGGCGCGGATTCCGGCCAAGCAGGTCAGCGCGACCGATAAGGACGTGCTGCAGCATCTGGAGCGCAATCTGAAGATGGTGATCTTCGGCCAGAACCCGGCGATCGAGACGCTGGCCGGCTCGATCAAGCTCGCGCGTTCGGGTCTGGCCAATCCGGAAAAGCCGATCGGCAACTTCCTGTTTGCCGGCCCCACCGGCGTCGGCAAGACCGAGGTGACCAAGCAGCTCGCGCTGCAGCTGGGCATCGAGCTGGTGCGCTTCGACATGTCCGAGTACATGGAAGCGCATTCGATCAGCCGTCTGATCGGCGCGCCTCCGGGCTATGTCGGTTTCGACCAGGGCGGCCTGCTGACCGAGAAGGTGGTCAAGACGCCGCACTGCGTGCTGCTGCTGGACGAAGTGGAGAAGGCGCATCCGGACATCTTCAACATCCTGTTGCAGGTCATGGATCGCGGCATCCTCACCGACACAAACGGGCGCGAGGCGAACTTCAAGAACGTGATCCTGGTGATGACGACCAATGCAGGTGCCACGCAGGCATCGCGGCGCTCGATCGGTTTTACCAAGCAGGATCATTCCACCGATGCGATGGAGTCGATCCGTCGCGGGTTCACACCGGAATTCCGCAACCGCCTGGACGCGATTGTGCAGTTCCAGCCGCTGGGCTTCGACCATATCCTGCGGGTGGTGGACAAGTTCATCATCGAACTGGAAATGCTGTTGCAGGAAAAGCACGTCTCGCTGTCGGCCACGCCGACCGCGCGCGACTGGCTGGCCCAGCATGGTTTCGATCCGCTGATGGGTGCACGCCCGATGTCGCGCGTGATCCAGGAGAAGATCAAGCGACCGTTGGCCGACGAGTTGTTGTTCGGCAAGCTGATCGCTGGCGGCCGGGTCAACATCGACGTCAAGGATGGCGAGCTGGTGGTGGAAGCGCATCCGGAACCGGAGCGTTTGCTGCCGGCCACTGTCGACTGACCGCTTTGCGATCTTGAAACAAAAAGCCGCTCATTCGAGCGGCTTTTTTTGTGTCTGCGGCATCGCGCTCGTTTCCGCCACACAAATCGCAGGCACGACAAAAAGCGGCCAATGGCCGCCTTGCGTCTCACACCAGAACCGCTTACTTCATGCGGTAGGTAATACGACCCTTGGTCAGGTCGTAGGGAGTCATCTCAACTTTGACCCGGTCGCCGGTCAGGATGCGGATGTAGTTCTTGCGCATACGGCCGGAGATGTGGGCGATGATTTCATGCCCGTTTTCCAGCTTGACCCGGAACGTGGTGTTGGGGAGCGTCTCGCTGACGCTGCCTTCGAATTCAATGGAGTCGTCTTTCGACATGTAATCCTGTGCAATCACGGCTGGCCCGGGAGGGCCGTAAGGGACAGCATTTTACGCCCCATCTCCCCCCGGTGCAAATTTTATGTTAAGCGGACTTCAGCGAGTGCCCTGGCAGGCCGCTCGCCGTAGCGCTCGGACCAGTTGCCGGGCAGGGCGGGTTGGGCGACCTGTCGCCGCATCTGCTGCAGGAACTGCGCGCGTGGCAGGCGTTGTGCGCCCAGCCGCATCAGATGGGGGTTTTCCACCTGCGCATCGATCAGCGGCCACCCGCAGCCATGCAGATACTCAGCGAGCGCTGCCAGCGCTACCTTCGAGCCGCCGCTTTCGGCGCTGAACATGCTTTCGCCGAAAAACATCTGGCCGATCGCCACGCCGTAGATGCCGCCAATCAAGCGCGCACCATCGAACACTTCCAGCGAGTGCGCGTGGCCCAGGCGGTGCAGCTCGATGTAGGCCTGCTGCATCGGCGTGGTGATCCAGGTGCCGTGCTGGCCTGCGCGCGGTACCGATGCGCAAGCGTCGATCACCTGCGCAAACGCAGTGTCGGCACGCACGGTCCATGTGCTGCTGCGCAGTTCGCGCCGAAAGCGTGAGGACAGATGCACGGCATCGGTGCGAAAGACCGTGCGCGGATCCGGGCTCCACCACAGGATCGGCTGGTCGTCGGAGAACCACGGGAATACGCCGTGTGCATACGCATTGAGCAACCGCTGCGGCGACAGATCGCCGCCGAGTGCGAGCAAGCCGTCCGGCTCGCGCAAGGCGTGTTCGACGGGCGGAAACGGCGCGGCAGGATCGGCGTCAAGCAGGTAGGGGAGGGGGCGCGACATGCGGGGAGTTTAGAGCGTGTTATGCGGTTCGCACTGAGGACGCCTGCCAATCGGCTGCACTCACCTGACGACATCGTCGTGTATTGTCAGCGACTCTCAGCCCGAAGAGCGCAGCGCGCTTTCGCAGCCACCAGGCACGCATGACGACTGCGTCCGTCGCGACGCGTCAGGCATGCGGGTCAACCGCGCGGCATTAATCACGGAATGGGCTGTGCTCGAACAGCTCACGCGCATGCTGGGCGACAGCCTCGCGCTCATCCGCGCACCATTGCGCCAGCGGTTCGCGAAAGGCAGGGTCGGCGATCCAGTGGCGGCTGCGCACCAGCGTCGGCAAAAAGCCACGCGCGATCTTGTGTTGGCCCTGAGCGCCCGGTTCGAACCGGCTCAGGCCTTCGCGCAGGCAGTATTCGATGCCTTGGTAATAGCAGGTTTCGAAGTGCAGCCCCGGTAGCGCTTCGCCGCCCCAGTAGCGTCCGTAGAGCGTGTCGTGGCCGCGCAGGCAGAGCGCGCCGGCAATTGGGTGTCCGTCCAGTTCGGCCAGAAACATCACCAGTTGACGTGGCAGGTGCTGGGCCAGGTGTCGCAGGAATTCCGGCGTCAAGGCCGGCGAGTTGCCGTATTCGTTGAAGGTCTTGAGGTAGAAGCCGTACATCGCGTCCAGATCGGCAGCGCTGGCCTCGTCGCCGTGCACCACACGCAACTGCACGCCGGCGCGCTGCACCTTGGCGCGCTCCTGACGGATGTTCTTGCGCCGCTTGTGATCCATCGCTGCCAGGAAGCTTTCGAAATCGCTCCAGCCGCTGGCGTTATGCCAGTGGTATTGCAGATCGTTGCGCTCCAGCCAGTCGACATCGAACGCGGCGTCTTCGTCGACTGGGTAGAAATTCACGTGGGCCGACGACAAGCCGCTGCGCTCCACCAGTTCACGCATCGCCGCGAGCAGCTGCGGCCGCCATTGCGCAGCGCCAAGCAGGCGCGGGCCGGTCACAGGCGAGTAGGGCACGCCGCACAGCCACTTGGGGAAGTACTCTTGCCCGTAGCGCGCATAGGCGTGCGCCCAGGCATGATCGAACACGAATTCGCCGTGCGAGTTGTTCTTCAAATATCCCGGTGCAGCGGCAACCAGCGTGTCGCCGTCCCACAACGTCAGGTGCAACGGGTTCCAGCCCCAATCCGGGCGTAGGCAGCCCTCGCGTTCGAGACCTTGCAGGAAGGCATAGGACACGAAGGGATGCGTGCCGTCGTGCAGCGCATCCCAGGCGCCGGCCGGAAGCTCGTCCAGCCGGCGGCACCAGCGAGCGGTAACGCTCATGCGTACGGCCCGCGGGGAGCGAGGCTGCCCGCACGGCGCGGCCGGCGGTCAGCCACCTCAGGCGCTCTTGTCGAGATAACGCTCGGCATCCAGCGCGGCCATGCAGCCGAAACCGGCCGAGGTGATGGCCTGGCGGTAGTGCTGGTCGGCCACGTCGCCGGCAGCGAACACGCCGCTGACCGAGGTCTCGGTCGCCGCGCCGTTCAGGCCGGAGCGGATTTCCAGGTAGCCGTTGTTCATCGCCAGCTGGCCGTCGAACAGCTGCGTGTTGGGGTGATGGCCGATGGCGACGAAAAAGCCGTGTGCCACGATCTCGCGGGTGCTGCCGTCGAGGGTGGACTTGACCCGCACGCCCGTGACGCCGGCATCGTTGCCCAGCACTTCGTCGATGGCGTGGTGCCAGACGGTTTCGATCTTGCCCGCGGCAACCTTGGCGAACAGCTTGTCCTGCATGATCTTTTCGGCGCGCAAGGTGTCGCGGCGGTGCACCAGGTAGACCTTGCGGGCGATGTTGGACAGGTACAGCGCTTCTTCGACTGCGGTATTGCCGCCGCCGACCACCACCACGTCCTGGTCCTTGTAGAAGAACCCGTCGCAGGTGGCGCAGGCGGAGACGCCGCGGCCCTTGAAGGCTTCTTCGCTGGGGATGCCCAGGTACTTGGCGGTGGCACCGGTGGCGATCACCAGCGCGTCGCAGGTGTACTCGGCGCCGTCGCCGCTCAGCCGGAACGGGCGCTGCGAGAGATCGGCGGTGTGGATGTGATCGAAGATCACTTCGGTCTCGAAGCGCTCGGCATGCGCCTGCATGCGGCTCATCAGGTCCGGGCCCATCAGGCCATGGGGGTCGCCCGGCCAGTTGTCGACCTCGGTGGTGGTCATCAGCTGGCCGCCCTGCTGCAGGCCGGTGATCACCACTGGCTTGAGGTTGGCGCGCGCGGCATAGACCGCGGCGGTCCAGCCGGCCGGGCCGGAGCCCAGGATCAGCAGGCGGGAATGCTTGGCGGGACTGGCAGATGAGGCGCTCATGTATACTCGCGATCTAGGAAAAGGCAGGGCTGGCGCATGAATTCGCGCCCCTGTGGCGGCATAGAGTGGCGGTCCCCACCCGGTGAATCAAGGCGGCGCGATGGAACTGCATGAACCGCAGATGGCATGGTCCACCCAGTACGCGTAGTCGACGCCGCCTTGTGCGGCGTTTTTCGTTGACTGGCTGGTGCCAAGGCAAGCGGTGAAGTTCAACAGCTGAAACTGTGGCGTCAGTCGTTTATTATCAATCACTAACAGCATATTTCTAAGGTCTGGCTACAGGTGGCAAAGCAGGTTCCCGAACGCAGCAAGCCCGCAGAGGGCAAACCGTCCTCGCGCAAGACGGCGGTGGCGGACAATCCGCGTCGGCAAAAGCTCTGGCGCGATCTGGCATTGATCGCGGTGGCGCCGTTGCTGCTGTATCTGCTGGCCAGCCTGTTCACCTATTCGGCAGCCGATCCGGGCTGGTCGCAGACCGGCAGCGTGGTCGCGCCGGTGCACAACATGGGCGGCCGGGTCGGTGCATGGACGGCCGACGTGCTGCTGCAGCTGTTCGGTTATGTGGCGTTCCTGCTGCCCGTGGTGCTGGGCGCGGTGGCCTGGATCGCCTTGTTCGGCATGGACAAGGAAGGGCAGGCCGAGGCCGATCTGGGGCCGGCCCTGCGCCTGGTCGGCATGGTGGGGTTCCTGATTTCTTCGACCGGCTTCCTGCACCTGCGCCTGTTCACCGGCGATGTGGCCGGGGCCGGCGGCATCCTGGGTCGGTTGGTCAGCAATTCGCTGAGCGCCGGGTTCGGTGCGCTGGGCGCGAACCTGTTCGTGATGGTGTTGTTGCTGGTGTCGATCACGCTGGCCACGGGGTTGTCGTGGTTTGCGCTGATGGAACGTATCGGTAAGGGCGTGTTGGCACTGGGGCCGCTGATGCAGCGCAAGACCCATCAGGCCACCGAGTGGCAGCAGACCCGCGTGATGCGCGAAGAGCGCGAGGAAGTGCGCAAGGTCGATGCGGTCAAGCAGGCCAAGCGTGAGCCGGTCAAGATCGAGCCGCCGCCGGCACCGGTGGTGGAAAAGAGCGAGCGCGCCAAGCGCGACACCCAGATTCCGATGTTCCAGGGCGTGAGCACCGATGGCTCCGATCTGCCGCCGCTTGCCTTGCTGGACGACCCCAAGCCGCAGGCCAAGGGCTATTCGGAAGAGACGCTGGAAACGTTGTCGCGGCAGATCGAGTTCAAGCTCAAGGACTTCCGCATCGAGGCGCAGGTGGTCGGGGCCTATCCGGGTCCGGTGATTACCCGCTTCGAGATCGAGCCGGCGCCGGGTATCAAGGTCAGCCAGATCAGTTCGCTGGACAAGGACATCGCGCGCGGGCTGTCGGTCAAGTCGGTGCGCGTGGTGGACGTGATCCCGGGTAAGTCGGTGGTGGGTCTGGAGATCCCCAACGTCACCCGCGAGATGATCTTCCTGTCCGAACTGTTGCGCTCCAAGGAATACGACAAGTCGCCGAGCCCGTTGACGCTTGCGTTGGGCAAGGACATCGCCGGGCGCCCGACGGTGGCCGATCTGGCGCGCATGCCGCATTTGCTGGTCGCCGGTACCACCGGTTCGGGCAAGTCGGTGGCGGTGAATGCAATGGTGCTGAGCCTGCTGTTCAAGGCCTCGCACAAGGAGCTGCGGATGCTGATGATCGACCCGAAGATGCTCGAACTGAGCGTCTATCAGGGCATCCCGCATCTGCTGGCACCGGTGGTCACCGACATGAAGGAGGCCGCCAACGGCCTGCGTTGGTGCGTGGCCGAGATGGAACGCCGCTACAAGCTGATGAGCGCGGTGGGCGTGCGCAACCTGGCCGGCTTCAACAAGAAGATCAAGGACGCCATCGACGCCGGTCAGCCGATGATGGACCCGCTGTTCAAGCCCAATCCCGAATTGGGTGAGGCGCCGCGGCCGCTGGAGTCGCTGCCGTTCATCGTGATCTTCATCGACGAATTTGCCGACATGATGATGATCGTCGGCAAGAAAGTCGAAGAGCTGATCGCGCGTCTGGCGCAGAAGGCGCGTGCGGCTGGTATCCATCTGATTCTGGCCACGCAGCGGCCGTCGGTGGATGTGATCACCGGCCTGATCAAGGCCAATATTCCAACCCGTGTGGCGTTCCAGGTCAGTTCCAAGATTGACTCGCGCACCATCCTGGATCAGTCCGGGGCCGAGGCGTTGCTGGGCAACGGCGACATGCTGTATCTGCCGCCGGGCACGGCGCTGCCGGACCGTGTGCATGGCGCCTTCGTCAGCGATGAAGAAGTGCATCGTGTGGTCGAGCACCTCAAGGCGAGCGGGCCGGTGTCCTACGTCGAAGGCGTGCTGGACGAAGTGCAGACCATGGGTGACGGCACCGTGGTTGGCGCGACCGGCCTGCCGGAGAGCAGCGGCGGTGGCGGCGACGAATCCGATCCGTTGTACGACGAGGCCTTGCGCATTGTCACCGAAACCCGGCGTGCCTCGATCTCCGGCGTGCAGCGACGCCTGAAGATCGGCTATAACCGCGCCGCGCGTTTGATCGAAGCGATGGAAGCGGCCGGCGTAGTCAGCCAGCCCGAGCACAATGGCGACCGTACCGTGCTGGCACCGCCGCCGCCCAAGTAATCGGCGGCCGGCAACGCGGCGCGTGTCGGCTTACCCGTGGCGCCGCGTTCCGGGCTTAGGGGCGGCTAACAAGCCGTGGCGAGAGGCCGCGTCCCGCAATCGGCGAGGACACCGCACCAGACAGCTTGCTGCCTGGTTTTGTCGGCCGCTCTTATCCGGATTGCGTGCGCGTATCCGCAGACACATGGATGCGGCGATGTTGGAGGCCGGTGCCTGACGCTGCGGCGCACACCGGCTACCCTGTTGAGCAAGGGCCGCTCCGGCCCGTCGTGATCGAGACCCATGCTGCGTCGTCCTGTGTTGCTGCTTCTGCTGCTGATCTCATTGCCGCTGCTGGCTCAGGCCCAGCAGCAGGCCGCGCCTGCCGCCGCTGCGGCACGCATGCAGGCCGACACCAACTACAGTTTCGTGCGCTATCGCGCCGACTACGAAGTACGTGCCGACGCCAGCAGCGTGGAAACCGACGAATACGAGATCCTGCTCAAGACCAAATCGGCAGTGGAGCAGTTCAGCCAGGTGCGGCTGAGCTATAGCGAGAAGATGGAAACCCTGGAGGTGCTGCAGGCCTATACCGTCACCGCCGAAGGACTGCGCCAGGACGTAGCCGCCGACAAGATCTATACCCAGGAAAGCTATTCCAGTGCGGCGGCAGCGATGTACGCCGACCGCAAGGTCAAGGTGGTGGTGTTTCCGAATCTGGCGCCGGGCGCGCGCATCGTCTATCGCGTGCGGCGTGCGCAGAACACCCCGTACTTCCCCGGTTATTTCAGCCTGTGGGAAACCTTCAGCGTGTTTGCGCAATACGACGATGCGGTGGTCACGCTGGTGGCGCCGAAGGCCTTGCCGATGCATTTATCGGTGCGCGGGCTGCAGGGCGGCACCAAGCCGGTGGTGCGCGGCGATCAGGCGCGCTGGGAATGGCGCTACCAGCGTGCCACGCCGATGAAGAACCAGAACTGGAGCGCGGCGACCTGGGAGTTCAGCCCGACCTTGATGGCCAGCACCTTCGACAGCTGGTCGCAGATGGGCCTGGCCTACCACGTCAAAGGCGGCCGCGCTGCTGCGGTGACGCCGGCGATCCAGTCGCTGGCCGACGAGGTGACGCGTGGCATCGACGACCCGCGTGCGCAGGCGGCGGCGTTGTACGCCTGGGTGGCGCGCAATATTCGCTACGTGGCGGTGTACCTGGGCAACGGCGGGCTGGAGCCCAATAGCGCCGACAGCATCCTGGCCAACCACTATGGCGACTGCAAGGATCACACCGTGATCCTGGAAGCCTTGCTGGCCGCCAAGGGCATCGCCAGTACGCCGGTGCTGATCGGCGCTGAGGGTGGGCCGACGTTGCCGCCGATTCCGGTGCTTGGTCGTTTCAACCATGCGATAACCTACATCCCGGCGTTCGATCTCTACGTGGACTCGACCAACCCCTACGCGCGCTTCGGCCAGCTGCCGGCCGGCGATCTCGGCGCGCCGGTGGTGCATACGCTGGACGGCAAAGTCACGCACACCCCGCCCAACGACCGCAAGGTCAACCGCTACGTCGCGCGCACCGAGTATCGCTTCACCCCGCAAGGCGGCCTGCAAGGCATGACCACGCTGAATAGCGGGCAGACCGGCGAGGTGGGCTTGCGCGCGATGTTCGTGCAACTCAACGCGCAGAACCGCAATCGCATCGAGGAATCGATCATTGCCCAGTCCGGCTTCGACGGTACCGGCGATCTGCTGATCCAGGGCGACCCGCTGGATCTGGATGCGCCATTCAATTACCGCTACACGTTCCAGGCCAACGATGCGGTGGATTTTTCGGTGGTCGGCGGCATGACCTTGCCCGATATGCCCGGTGCCGAATCGACACGCGGGATCTATACGACCACCTCGGCCGAAGACAATCTGACTCCGTTCTACTGCAATGACAGCGTGCGCGAAGAAACCTATGTGGTGAGCTTCCCGGCGACGGTGCCGATCATCGCGATCCCGCGCAGCAGCACCTTTCGCAATGCCGCCGGCGAGTACGCGGTCGACTGGACGCGCCAAGGGCAGACGGTGACCGCGGTGCATCGGCTGCAGCGTGCCGCAGTGCGTGGGCCGCAGGCGCTGTGTCAGCCGCAGGATTACCGCGCATTCCGCGAGCTCTACCAGCAGGTGCGGCGCGGCTTTCGCGGGCAGATCGTGTATGGCGACCTGTCCAGGGTGCAGACGGCGCAGTGAGATGGATTGGTTTGTCGCAACCGCGATCCGAGCACGGCGGGCGATAGCGCTCGCCCATTCATCTATGAAGTATCAGAATCCACGCATTCCCTTTTGGAAGACCGCGATGCATCGCCAGCTCCGTTATGCCGTCCTCGCCACCGCCCTGTTCGTCAGCACCGCATTTGCCGGTGCACGTCAGGAGCTGGATACGTTCACGCGCGGCCTCAAAGGGCTGGACGGGCAGTTCAGCCAGCAGGTCTCCGATGCCAATGGCCGGGTCAAGGAAAGCTCGAGTGGGCGGGTGGCATTGTCGGCGCCGCGCCAGTTCCGTTGGGAATACGCCAAGCCCTACAAGCAGCTGATCGTTGCCGACGGCAAGAAGGTGTGGGTGTTCGACCCGGACCTGGAGCAGGTCACCGTGCGCGCGCAGGGCAGCGAAGAACAGAACAGCCCCTTGGTCGCCTTGATCGATCCGGCACGCCTGGACAAGCAATACGACGTCAGCGAAGAGGCCGCGCCGCGTGATGGGCTGCAGTGGTTGTCGCTGACGCCCAAGGTGGATACCGAAGCCAGCTTCCAGATGGCCTCGCTGGGATTCGGCAAGGAGGGTCTGGCCAAGATGGAGGTTGTGGACGCAGTCGGCCAGCGCACCGCGATCAGCTTCAGTGGCTGGAAGCGCAATCCGGCTTTCGCTGCAGACACCTTTCGCTATACGCCTGGCAAGGGTGTGGACGTGGTCGGCGACGCGCAGTAAGCCCTCGTTCGACGCATCCGCACTGACAACGGCCTTCTTCGCAGAAGGCCGTTTGCTTACGCGATACAATGATGCGTGGCACGAACCAAGCTCCCCATCGCTCCCGAAGCCGATCTGCTCAGCGTAGACGGCGAGCATCTGCGCCCGCTGGCCGAGCGCATGCGTCCGCGCACCCTCGATGAGATGGTCGGGCAGAAACGCCTGCTGGCACCCGACAGCGCATTACGACGCGCGGTGGAGTCCGGCCGCGTGCATTCGATGATCCTGTGGGGGCCGCCCGGTTGCGGCAAAACCACCCTGGCGCTGCTGCTGGCGCATTACTCGGATGCCGAATTCAAGGCGATCTCGGCGGTCTTGTCGGGATTGCCGGAAGTGCGCCAGGTATTGGCCGAGGCCGCGCAGCGCTTTGCCAGCGGCCGCCGCACGGTGTTGTTCGTCGATGAGGTGCATCGCTTCAACAAGGCGCAACAGGACGCGTTTTTGCCGCATATCGAGCGCGGCACGATTCTGTTCGTCGGTGCGACCACCGAAAATCCATCTTTCGAATTGAATTCGGCGTTGCTGTCGCGTTGCCGCGTACATGTGCTGGAAGGCGTCTCGCCGCAGGACATCGTCGAGGCCTTGCAGCGTGCGCTGCACGATTCGGAGCGTGGGCTGGGGCAGGAGACCATCCAGGTCAGCGATGCCTCGCTGCTGGAAATCGCCAGCGCCGCCGATGGCGATGTACGCCGCGCACTGACGCTGCTGGAGATCGCTGCGGAACTGGCGACGGGCGAGGGCGGCGAGATCACCCCGCAGACGCTGCTGCAGGTGCTGGCCGACCGCACCCGTCGCTTCGACAAGAACGGCGAGCAGTTCTACGACCAGATCTCGGCGCTGCACAAATCGGTGCGTAGTTCCAATCCCGATGCCGCGCTGTACTGGCTGACCCGCATGCTCGATGGCGGCTGCGACCCGGCGTATCTGGCGCGGCGACTGACCCGCATGGCGATCGAAGATATCGGCCTGGCCGATCCGCGCGCGCAGAGCATGGCGCTGGAAGCCTGGGACATCTACGAGCGCCTGGGCAGCCCGGAAGGCGAGCTGGCGTTCGCGCAATTGGTGCTGTATCTGGCCAGCACCGCCAAGTCCAATGCCGGCTACGCGGCCTTCAATCAGGCCAAGGCCGAAGTGCGCGCCACCGGCACCCAAGAGGTGCCGCTGCATCTGCGCAATGCGCCGACCAAGCTGATGAAGACGCTCGGTTACGGGCAGGACTATCAATACGACCACGATGCCGAAGGCGGCATTGCGCTGGATCAGACCGGCTTCCCCGACGCGATGGGCGAGCGGGTCTTTTACAACCCGGTGCCGCGCGGGCTGGAGATCAAGCTCAAGGAAAAGCTCGATCGTTTGCGCGCGGCGCGCGAACAGGCCAGGGCTGAGAAGGCCCGCAAGCCGGCGGGATAAGTGGTGACAACGCTGGATAGCATCGCGCCCTGGAGCTGCACGCCGCCTGGACTAAAGGGATGTGTTCGCCAACCCTGCCAGCACGGCGTTCTGTGTCCAGCGAGTGTTTCTCGACTTGAAGCCAGCGAGAAAACGAACGCGTGGCAACTGAGCGGACGCGGCCGATGCTCGGTACGGCGTCACCACTCGTACAATCCGGTTTGAGCGCGCCGTCGATGACCTGATGCGAGCTCGCCACGTTTTTGTTCGCAGCTAGCTTTCAGGAATGACAATGCACGACACGCACTTGCACACGCAGCCAATCCATTGCGGAACGCGCGCATGAATGCACCGGTGTGGTGGCAGCAATTGCTGCTGGCGATGACCGGCGGCGCGCTCGGATCGGGCCTGCGCTTTGCCATTGGCGCGTCCTTGCTGCAGCGCTTCGGCACAGGATTTCCATGGGGCACCCTGACCGTGAACCTGGTCGGTTCGTTCGTCGCCGGTGTGCTGCTGGTGTGGCTTGATGCGCGCGGGCCATCGAGCTGGCCGCTGCGGGCCTTGTTGATCGTCGGTGTGATCGGCGGGCTGACCACGTTCTCGTCGTTGATGATGGAATGCCTGGTGTTTGCGCGTACCGATCGCTCCACGATGATCGGCGTGTATCTGGCAATCACGCTGGTGGCCGGCTTGGCCTTGGTGTTTTTGGGTGCACGCACCGGTCAATGGCTGGTGGCGCGCTGAAAGTGAGAGGGCGCGCTTTCGCACACCCTCTCGATCACTGCATATCGATGTAAAGCGAGATCGTGACAAAATCCCGATCGCGCGCCAGGCAGCGGCTTACAGCGCTTCGATAATACCCGCCGCGCCCATGCCGGTGCCGATGCACATGGTGACCATGCCGTACTTCTGCTGCCGGCGACGCAGGCCGTGCACCAGCGTTGCGGCACGGATCGCGCCAGTCGCGCCCAGCGGGTGGCCCAGAGCGATCGCGCCGCCCAGCGGGTTGACCTTGGACGGATCCAGTTCGCTGTCGCGGATCACCGCCAATGCCTGCGCGGCAAAGGCTTCGTTGAGCTCGATCCAGTCGATCTGGTCCTTGGTCAGGCCGGCCTGCTTGAGCGCCTTGGGAATCGCCGCGATCGGGCCGATGCCCATCACTTCCGGACGCACGCCGGCCACCGAGAAGCTGACGAAACGGGCTAGCGGGGTCAGGCCGTAATCCTTGATCGCCTGCTCCGACGCCATCAGCACCGCACCGGCGCCGTCGCTCATCTGCGAGGAGTTGCCGGCGGTGACGCTGCCGCCGAACTGGCCGTTACGGAACACCGGGCGCAGCTTGGCCAGGCCTTCGAGCGAGCTGTCCGGGCGCGGGCCTTCGTCGGTGTCGACTAGCCGCTTGCGCAGCGCGATGACATTGCCTTGCAGGTCGGGCTGGTGCGAGAGGATTTCGTACGGGGTGATCTCGTCGCGGAACTCGCCGGCGGCAATCGCGGCAATCGCCTTCTGATGCGAGGCCAGTGCAAACGCGTCCTGATCCTCGCGCGAGACTTTCCATTCCTCAGCCACTTTCTCGGCGGTGATGCCCATGCCGTAGGCGATGGCGACATGGTCGTCGGCGAACACGTTCGGCGACATGGCGACCTTGTTGCCCATCATCGGCACCATCGACATCGACTCGGTGCCGCCGGCCAGCATCAGGTCGGCGTTGCCCAGACGGATCTGGTCGGCCGCCATCGCCACGGCCTGGATGCCGGACGAACAGAAGCGGTTGATGGTCTGGCCGGCCACGGTGTTGGGCAGGCCGGCCAACAGGACGCCGATGCGCGCCACGTTCATGCCTTGCTCGCCCTCGGGCATGGCACAGCCGATGATGGCGTCGTCGATCCGCGACAGATCGATGCCCGGCGCCTGTGCCACCACCGCGCGCAACACGTGCGCCAGCATGTCGTCGGGACGGGTATTGCGGAACACGCCCTTGGGCGCCTTGCCGACCGGGGTACGGGTCGCGGCGACGATGTAGGCTTCTTGAATCTGCTTGCTCATGGCTATCTCCGATAGCCGGGATTGGGGATTCGTCATTTGGGATTCGTCAAAGCGAATTCCGGTGTCCGAATGGTCCTGCCCGGCGGATGAATTTGGTGGAAGCGAGAATGTCAGAGGGCAGGGGAGCCGAAGTTACGAATCCCCAATCCCGAATCCCGAATCTCAGTTCCTCAGCGGCTTGCCCGTCTTGAGCATGTGCCCAATCCGCGCCTGGGTCTTTTCCTGCTGGGCCAGTTCGACGAAGTGCTTGCGCTCCAGCTTGAGCAGCCATTCTTCGTCGACCAGCGCGCCGCGATCCACTTCGCCGCCGCACATGACCGTGGCGATGCGGGTGGCGATTTCGTAGTCGTATTCGCTGATGAAGCGGCCTTCCAGCATGTTGACCAGCAGCATCTTGAAGGTGGCGATGCCGACGTCGCCGGCGACCTGGATGCGGCGTGCCGGCAGCGGCGCGCGGTAGCCGCCTTCGGCCAGTGCGCGCGCTTCGGCCTTGGCGATGTGCAGCGCTTCGAAGCTGTTGAACACGATCTTGTCGGTGGCGCGCAGCAGGCCCAGTTCCTGGGCATTGACCGCCGAGTTGGAGACCTTTGCCATCGCGATGGTTTCGAAGGTCTTCTTCAGCTCGGCGAACACATCGCCACCCGGGCCAGCGGCAATCGATGCGCGCACGGCGATTTCCTTCAGGCCGCCACCGGCCGGCAGCAGGCCGACGCCGGCTTCGACCAGGCCGATGTAACTTTCCAGCGAGGCCACCGTCTTGGCGCTGTGCATCTGGAACTCGCAACCGCCGCCCAGCGCCAGGCCGCGCACTGCCGAAATCACCGGTACCTGCGCGTACTTGATGCGCTGGCTGGTGGCCTGGAAGTTGGCGACCAATGCTTCGAACGCATCCACCTTGCCGGCCTGCAACAGGCCCAGCGCGCCAGCCAGATCGGCACCGGCGGAGAAGGGTTCCTTCTGCTGCCAGATCACCAGCCCGGCGAAGTCTTTCTCCGCGCGGCCCACGACTTCCTGCAGGCCGTTGAGCACGTGATCGGAGACGGTATTCATCTTGGTCTTGAAACTGACCACGGCGATATCGTCGCCGTCGTGCCACATACGCACGCCGTCGTTTTCGAACACCGTCTCGCCCGGGGAGAACTGCTCGCCCAGCAGCGGATCCGGGAAGCGCTGACGCTTGTACACCGGCAGTGCCGAGCGCGGCAGCTTGGCATCGCGCGCCGGGCTGTACGAGCCTTCGGCCGCATGCACGCCGTCGCGGCCGTCGAACACCCAGTTCGGCAACGGTGCGCTGCTCATGCTCTTGCCGTTGGAGATGTCTTCGGCAATCCACTGCGCCACCTGCTTCCAGCCGGCAGCCTGCCAGGTCTCGAACGGGCCGAGCGACCAGCCGTAGCCCCAGCGGATCGCCAGATCCACGTCACGCGCGGTTTCGGCGATATCGGCCAGATGGAAGGCGCTGTAGTGGAACAGGTCGCGGAAGCTGGCCCACAGGAACTGCGCCTGTGGGTGCTGGCTTTCGCGCAACTTGGCAAACTTTTCGGCCGGGTTCTTGATCTTGAGGATCTCGATCACTTCCGGTGCGGCAGTGCGATCAGCGGCGCGGTAATCCTGCTTCTGCAGGTCCAGCACCACGATGTCCTTGCCGACCTTGCGGAAGATGCCGGCGCCGACCTTCTGGCCAAGCGCGCCCTTGGCGATCAGCGCGTCGAGCCACTTCGGCGACTTGAAATATTGGTGCCACGGGTCATCCGGCAGGGTGTCGCCCATGGTCTTGATCACGTGCGCCATGGTGTCCAGGCCGACCACGTCCGAGGTGCGGTAGGTCGCCGACTTCGGGCGCCCGACCAGCGGGCCAGTCAGGCCGTCCACTTCATCGAAACCCAGGCCGAATTCCTGCGTGTGATGGATGGTGGCCAGGATCGAGAACACGCCGATGCGGTTGCCGATGAAGTTCGGCGTGTCCTTGGCGTACACCACGCCCTTGCCGAGCGTGGTGACCAGGAAGCTTTCCAGCCCTTCCAGCACGGCCTTGTCGGTGCCCTTGGCTGGAATCAGCTCGGCCAGGTGCATGTAGCGCGGCGGGTTGAAGAAGTGCACGCCGCAGAAGCGGTGGCGCAATTGCTCGGGCAGTACGTCGGACAGCTTGTTGATCCCTAAGCCGGAGGTGTTGGAGGCCAACACGGCGTGATCGGCAACGAACGGGGCGATCTTCTTGTACAGGTCCTGCTTCCAGTCCATGCGTTCGGCGATCGCTTCGATGATCAGATCGCAATCGCGCAGCTGTTCGAGACCACTCTCGTAGTTGGCCGGCGTGATCGCCTCGGCCAGCGCCTTGCTGGCCAGCGGGGCGGGGCTGAGCTTGCCGAGGTTGGCGATGGCCTTGAGCACGATGCCGTCGGCCGGACCCTCCTTGGCAGGCAGGTCGAACAGCACGGTGTCGACACCGGCGTTGGTGAGGTGCGCGGCGATCTGCGCGCCCATGACGCCGGCACCGAGCACGGCGGCGCGACGGACTAGCAACGGATTGGACATAGCAATTAGCCTCTTGGTGGAACGTTTACGGTGTGGAATGAGCGCGGAAACCGGGTTCCGCGAAACGAATCAGTTCGCGCGCGGCCCGCGCACGGTGGTCGGCCTCGCTGACGCCGGCCGGGCGCTTGATCAGCCCGAAGTCGGCCATCGCATAGGTCAGCGCACCGGCCAGAAAATCCAGCCGCCAGTACAGCTCTTCCTTGCTCAGGCCCGGCACGCAGGCGGCGATGGCCTTGCCGAATTCGCGCAGCACATGGCCGTAGTGATCGGACAGGAACTTGCGCAGGTTGTCGTTCTTTTCGGCGTAGGCACGTGCGATCACGCGCACGAACGCGCCGCCACTCTGGCGGTCCTGCGCCATCGCCAGGGCAGGCTCGACGAAGGCAGCCAGCACCGCGGTGAGTTCGCCCGGATGCGCACGCTTGGCAGCTTCCAGCTGCTGCAGACGCGCGGTGGTCATCTCGTCCATGCGGCGGCGGAATACCTCGTTGACCAGGTTTTCCTTGGAGCCGAAGTGGTAGTTGACCGCGGCGATATTGACGTCGGCTTGGGTGGTCAGCTGGCGCAGCGAGGTGCCGGCGAAGCCATGCTGTGCGAACAGCTCCTCGGCCGCGCCGAGAATGCGGTCCTTGGTGGAGAAGTGGGCGGGCTTGGGCATGCGCAGGGGTGGAACTCAATCAAACGATTGTTTGAGTCTACGGGCTGGAGACTGCGCCGGTCATGCGGCAATGCAGCACGATTCAGGAGGCGGTGTGCAAAGGTCTTCACTAAGAGATAGAATTGACCATCGCAAAGAAGCCTAAGCCCGCGTTTTGACGCGGGTTTTTTTCATGATAACCTCGGGTCTTCAAGTGGCCCGCCCAACGGAGATCTTCCCATGGCGCTGGAGCGCACCCTGTCCATCATCAAGCCCGATGCCGTCGCCAAGAACGTCATCGGCGAAATCTACAGCCGTTTCGAAAAGGCCGGCCTGAAGATCGTGGCCGCCAAGTACAAGCAGCTGTCGCGTCGCGAAGCCGAAGGCTTCTACGCCGTGCACCGCGAGCGTCCGTTCTTCAATGCGCTGGTCGAGTTCATGATCTCCGGCCCGGTGGTGATCCAGGCGCTGGAAGGCGAGAACGCCGTTGCTGCACACCGTGACCTGCTGGGCGCGACCAATCCCAAGGACGCTGCGCCGGGCACCATCCGCGCCGACTTCGCCGATTCGATCGATGCCAACGCCGCCCACGGCTCGGATTCGGTCGAGAACGCTGCCAACGAAGTCGCGTATTTCTTTGCCGCTACTGAAGTGGTCTCGCGCTGAGGCCGAGAGAGTCGAATCGTGAATGAGGTCGTGATCCCCTCCGTGCTGCAGGACGTCCCTGTCCGTACCCCGGAACTGCGCAAGCAGAACCTGCTCGACCTCGACCGCGAGGGACTGGAGCGCTTCTTCGCCGACACGCTCGGCGAAGCGCGTTACCGTGCCCATCAGGTGATGAAGTGGATTCACCATCGCTACGTCACCGACTTCGACCAGATGACGGACCTCGGCAAGGCGCTGCGTGCGAAATTGCACCAGCACGCCGAGGTCCTCGTCCCGACCGTCGTGTTCGACAAGCCTTCCACCGACGGCACCCACAAGTGGCTGCTGGCCATGGGCACCGATGGCAAGAATGCGATCGAGACGGTGTATATCCCCGACAAGGGCCGTGGCACGCTGTGCGTGTCCTCCCAGGTCGGCTGCGGCTTGAACTGCACCTTCTGTTCGACCGCGACCCAGGGCTTCAACCGCAACCTCACCACCGCCGAGATCGTTGGGCAGGTGTGGGTAGCGGCGCGCCATCTGGGCAACGTGCCGCACCAGCAGCGTCGTCTCACCAATGTGGTGATGATGGGCATGGGCGAGCCGCTGATGAATTTCGACAACGTCGTGCGCGCGATGAGCGTGATGCGCGACGATCTGGGCTACGGCCTTGCCAGCAAGCGGGTGACGCTGTCGACCTCCGGCCTGGTGCCAATGATCGACCGGCTCTCGACCGAAAGCGATGTGTCGCTGGCCGTTTCGCTGCATGCCGCCAACGACGCGCTGCGCGAGAGCCTGGTGCCACTGAACAAGAAGTACCCGATCGCCGAGCTGATGGAGTCGTGCGCGCGCTATCTGCGCGGCAACAAGAAGCGCGATTCGGTCACCTTCGAATACACCTTGATGAAGGGCATCAACGATCAGCCGGAGCATGCGCGTCAGCTGGCCCGCTTGATGCGTCAGTTCGACAATGCGGTGCAGTCAAAGGATGCGGGCAAGGTCAACCTGATTCCGTTCAATCCGTTCCCGGGCACGCGCTACGAGCGTTCTGGCGAGACGGAGATCCGGGCTTTCCAGAAGATCCTGCTCGACGCGCAGGTGCTGACGATGGTTCGCCGCACGCGTGGCGACGATATCGACGCCGCGTGCGGACAGCTCAAGGGGCAGGTCATGGACCGTACCCGTCGCCAGGCAGATTTCCTGCGCACACTGGAAGGCCAGGCCGATCGCGATGCGGCAGCGTGATCTCGCGTTAATGGCGGCTGTGGCGATCGCGCTTGGCGCAGTCGGCTGCGGTGGTCGTAATGCCAAGGCCGGGAGTGTGGAACAGGTAGCGCCGAGTTACGATTTCCGTGACAGCGCAGCAACGCGTGATCGGATTGCATTGGAGCAAAGACTTGGTCTTGCGAACAATCGCCTGCAAAGTGGTAACTATGCCGCCGCCGAACAGTTGGTGCGTGAGGTTCTAAAAAAAACGCCCAATTCGGTTGATGCGTTGATGTTTCTGGGTGTGATTCAGCAGGGGCAGGGTAATCCGGCAGCAGGTGAGACGTATCGCCGTACCGCTGAACTCGCGCCCCAACGTGGCGATGTGTTGAACAATTATGGTGCTTGGCTGTGTGCGAACGGCCAGGCACTGGAGTCTCTGGCCTGGTTTGATCGTGCGCTGCAGGATTCTAACTACCCACCGGCACCGGCTTTGGCTAATGCGGGTGGATGCGCGCTGCAGTCTGGGCAATCGGAGCGCGCTGTACGCGATCTCCGTAAAGCGTTAGAACTGGATCCGGTCAACGCATATGCGCTCGAATCAATGGCGCGCTACGAGGCCGGGCGAAAGACCTATTTCGAAGCCCGCGCGTTTATCGAAAGACGTCTTGCGGCTGCACCGGTCACTGCTTCCGTGTTACAACTCGCCATTCAGATTGAGCAAGGGCTCGGCGACAAGGTAGCCGCCGGCCGTTACCACCAGCGGTTGGTCAAGGAATTCCCTGACGCAGCGACCGCCAACCCCGGGGCCAATGCATTGTGATCAATGATTCCCATCCGAACCCTTTCGAGCAGGAAAAGGGCTGCGGACAGCATTTGCGCGAAGCGCGCGAAGCAGCAGGTCTGAGCGTGGAAGATGTCGCCGGCAAGCTGCGCATGCCGGCACACGTGGTGCGTTCGTTGGAGCAGGAAGAGTGGCAGCGTCTGGGCGCACCGGTCTTCGTGCGCGGTCAGCTGCGCAGTTATGCGCGTCTGCTGCATGTGGACCTGGAGCCGCTGTTGCTGCAGGCGACCATTGCGCCGGTCGAACCGGTCACCCTGGTCAGCCATACGCATACCCCGCGTGCGCGCCGCATTCTCGAAAGCACCGCGCGCAAGGCGATGTATGTCGTCATCACCGGTGTGTTTGCCGTACCGGTCTGGTATGCGACCCGCTCGCATCTGGATGGCAACGCGCCGAGTACGGTGTCGCTGGACAGCATGCCGGAAGCGGCAAACACCGGCACATCCGCCGCGGGTGCAACGCAGCCGGCCAATGCGCCACGCGAGCAACCCGCGCCGTACATCGCGTCGATGACGCCAGTGCCGCGGGCCACACCCGACGTGGAGACGTCTGCAGCTGCGGCCGCCAGTGGCGGCAGTTTGTCGTTGAGTTTCAGCGGCGACAGCTGGGTGCAGATTCTGTCACCGGATGGCAGCGCGGTCGAAAAAGCGCTGGTGCGTGCCGGCGAACGTCGCAGCTATTCGCCGGGGCAGGTGGGTCGCATCGTGCTGGGCAATGCGTCGGCGGTAGAGGTTCAGCAAGGCGGCAGTATCGTCGATCTGAAACCGTTCCAGCGCGCTAACGTGGCCCGTTTTGCGGTATCCTCCGACGGCTCCGTGGTACCTGCTTCCGAGTGAAGCGGACTGCGGTTTTTCATTTTTCCCTATTGATGTTCCGCGCCTCCGGGACGACGGAGCGAGAGTACGCATGGCGATCGACGATCTGCTGGACGAACACGAACAAGGCGAACGCGTTCGTTCCTGGTTGAGAAAGAATGGCGCGGGTCTGGTGGGCGGCGTCGTGGTTGGCCTGGCCCTGATCCTGGGCTGGCAGTGGTGGCAGAAGCACACCAACACCCAATCGGTGGAAGCCAACACCCGTTACGAGGCGGTGGTGAAGTCGATCCAGGGCAAGGACCTGGACAAGGCCGCCAAAGAGATCGTGGCGCTCGACGACGGCAAGGGCGGTGTTTACGCCGAGCTGGCTGCGCTGCGTCTGGCAAAGGCCCAGGTGGATGCCGGCAAGCACGCCGAAGCGATCAAGACATTGCGCGACGTGCCCGCCGAAGGCGAGCTCAAGCAGATCGTGCAGCAGCGCCTTGCGCGCGTGCTGACCGAAAGCGGCAAGCCGGACGAAGCGATCAAGCTGCTGGCCGATGCGCAGGACCACACCAGTCTGGAGATCCGCGCCGATGCGCTGGTTGTGCAGGGCAAGCCGGATGAAGCGCGTGCGCTCTACGCCAAGGCCCTGACCACGGTGGATGTGGCCTCGCCGCAGCGCCGTTTGCTGGAAATCAAGCTGATGGATGTGGGCGGCAAAGTGCCCAATCCGGCGGAGCCGATTTGATGAAGCAGGTTGATATGTACAAGCGCATTGCATTGATCGCCCTGATGGGCGTGTCGTTGGCGGGTTGCAGCACGGTCAAGGGCTGGTTTGCCGGGAAGGATGCTGCTGCCAAGAAGGCGCAGGAACCTGCCGAACTGGTCAAGTTCGAGCCCTCGGTCAAAGTGGACAAGCTGTGGTCCACCGGCGTCGGCAAGGGCGAGGGCCATATCGGCGTGCGTCAGCGTCCGGCCGTGGCCGATGGCAAGGTGTACGCCTCGGCGATCACCGGTGGCGTGGAGGCATTGGACCTGCAGACCGGCAAGCGCGTGTGGGAATACAAGCCCAAGAAAGAAGAGCGCAACGATCGCAAGTTCAAGCAGCGCCTGTCCGGTGGCCCCGGGGTTGGCGAAGGTCTGGTGGTGATCGGTACGCTGTCTGGCGACGTGATTGCGTTGAACCAGGCCGATGGCACCGAAAAGTGGCGCGCCAAGGTACCGAACGAGGTCATCGCTGCACCGGCCATTGCGCAGGGTTTGGTGCTGGTGCGTAGCAACGACGGTCGCGTCAGCGCCTTCGATGCGACCACCGGTGAGCGCCGCTGGTTCCATGCCGAGGAAGGCCCGACCCTGTCGGTGCGCGGCAATGCGCCGATCGTCACCGGCCCGGGCGTGGTGTTCGTCGGCAATGACAGCGGCACCTTGAGTGCGCTGGCGCTGCAGGACGGACGCCCGTTGTGGGAACAGGCCATCGGCGTGCCGGAAGGCCGTACCGAGCTGGAGCGCATGTCCGACGTGGATGGCGCACCGGTACTCGACGGCACCACGCTGTACGCAACCAGCTTCAAGAACGAAACCCTCGCACTGGAAGGCCCGAGTGGCCGTCCGCTGTGGACGCGCGATCACGGCGGCGCCGGTGGCGTTGGCGTGTCGTCCAGCGTGGTGGTGGTGTCGGATAACGCCGGTTCGGTGTGGGGCCTGGACAAGAGCAGCGGTGCGGCGATGTGGTCGCAGGCTGCGCTTGCACGTCGCTCCCTGACCGGTGTGGCCATCCAGGGCGATTACGCCGTGGTTGGCGATTACAAGGGTTATCTGCACTGGCTGAAACTCAGCGATGGTGCACTGGCCGCGCGCGCTCGCGCTGGACGCGACACGCTGCTGGCGCAGCCGATCGTCGTGGATGGCATTCTGTTGGTACAAAACACCGATGGCGATATCACCGCCTTCCGGTTGGCACAATAAGGACTTTGCGATGCTGCCCCTGGTCGCCCTGGTTGGACGGCCCAATGTCGGCAAGTCCACCATTTTCAATGCGCTGACGCGCACCCGTGACGCGCTGGTCCACGACCAGCCCGGCGTCACCCGCGACCGTAACTACGGGGTCTGCCGTCTCGACGAAGAGCGCCCCTTCATCGTCGTTGATACCGGCGGTATCGCCGGCGACGAGGAAGGTCTTGCCGGCGCCACCGCGCGTCAGGCACGTGCCGCTGCCGGCGAAGCTGATCTGGTGCTGTTCGTGGTCGATGGCCGCGAAGGCGCGTCATCGCTCGACGACGAGATCCTGGCCTGGCTGCGCAAGCTGGCGCGCCCGACCGTGCTGGTCATCAACAAGATCGACGGCACCGACGAGGAAACCGTGCGCTCGGAGTTCGCGCGCTACGGGTTCTCCGATGTGGTGGCGTTGTCTGCAGCGCATCGGCAGGGCATCGACGAGTTGCTCGAAGAACTCGGTGCGCGCTTGCCTTCCGAAGGTGCCGGCGAGTTGCTGGATACCGACCCGGCGCGTGTGCGCATCGCCTTTGTCGGCCGACCGAATGTGGGCAAGTCGACGCTGGTCAATCGCCTGCTCGGCGAAGAGCGCATGATCGCCTCGGAAGTGCCGGGTACCACGCGCGATTCGATCGCCGTGGACATGGACCGCGACGGGCGTCAATACCGCTTGATCGATACGGCCGGCCTGCGTCGCCGTGGCAAGGTCGAGGAGGCGGTGGAGAAATTCAGCGCGTTCAAGACGCTGCAGGCGATCGAACAATGCCAGGTCGCGGTGCTGATGCTCGATGCCGGCGAAGGCGTCACCGATCAGGATGCGACCATTCTTGGCGCGATCCTGGACGCTGGCCGCGCGTTGGTCGTGGCGATCAACAAGTGGGACGGGCAGAGCGACTATCAGCGTGCGCAGGCCGAAGACCTGCTGTCGCGCAAGTTGGGCTTTGTCAGCTGGGCCGAGGCGGTGCGGATTTCCGCGCTGCACGGCTCGGGCATGCGCGAACTGTTTCAGGCGATCCACCGGGCGCATGCCTCGGCGACGCATGAATTCAGCACCAGGGAAGTCAACCAGGCGCTGGAAATCGCCTACGAGACCAATCCGCCGCCGAGCATCCGTGGTCACGTCTCCAAACTGCGTTACGTGCATCCGGGTGGCGCAAATCCGCCGACCTTCATCGTGCATGGCACGCGTCTGAAAGTGTTGCCGGAGTCGTACAAGCGCTATCTGGAAAACTTTTTCCGCAAGCGCTTCAAGCTGGTCGGCACGCCGGTGCGTTTCATCTTCCGCGAAGGCGCCAATCCGTACGAAGGCAAGAAGAACACGCTCACCGAGCGGCAGGTGGCGCGCAAGCGGCGCTTGATGAAGCACGTCAAGGGCAAGTAGGCAGGGCTGCCGCGCCTGGCGTGGCGTGCCATCTTCGATGAGCTGGCATGCGTGGCGTGCTAGCTCCAGCTTGGGTTGAGTAACGCGCCTGGAAGCTGCCGTGTTCGCGCGGTTCGTGCTGGCCGGAGTGCGGGCCGTGCTCTCTGACGGACAGGTGATCGTTCTGGTCGCCGCTCTGAGTCGGCATGGCGCACTGGTATCCTGCGCGCCATGACCGACTATCCCTCCCGCATTCCGTATGCGCAGGCGCTGCAGATTCTGCAGGCCGTTGCGGCCAACAACCGTCCGCCCGATGAAAACATCGCCACCTCGCGTGCCGATGGGCGGATTTCCGCTGCCGATCTGATTGCACCGCTGGCACTACCGCCATTTGCCAACAGTGCGATGGACGGCTTTGCGTTGCGGCATGCCGATGTCGCTGGCGGCGATGCGTCGTTGCAACTGGTCGGCGAACAATTCGCTGGCGAGCGTTGGACCGGCACGCTCAGCGCAGGCCAATGTCTGCGCATCACCACCGGCGCGCCGCTGCCCGATGGCGCCGACACGGTGATCCCGAAGGAAGATGCAGACGAGCGCGATGGTGTAGTGCGTTTCCGCACGATGCCTGTGTTGGGCGCGGCGGTGCGTCTGGCCGGCAGCGACGTGCGCGCGGGCGATCTGGTAATCCAGAGCGGGCAGGTGTTGACGCCTGCCCGCATCGGGTTGGCAGCTGCGCTCGGTCTGTCGCGGCTTGCGGTGGCGCCGCGGCCCACCATTGCGGTACTGGCCACCGGTGACGAGCTGGTGGAGCCGGGCATGCCGCTGGGGCCGGGGCAGATCTACAACAGCAACCGCGACATGTTGATGGCGCAGTTGCGGGCGCTGGGCTACGCGCCGACAGCATGGCCGACCTTGCCGGATGATCCGCAGCGGATCCGCACCATGCTGGAAGATGCAGCCGCTGCATTCGATGTGGTGATCACCTGCGGCGGCGTCTCGGCCGGGGAAAAAGACTATCTGCCACAGCTGATTGGCGAACTGGGCCGCATCCACTTCTGGCGCGTGCGCATGCGCCCGGGCATGCCGGCGGTGCTGGGGCAGATCGGCCGCTGTCTGGTGCTGGGTTTGCCGGGCAATCCGGTGTCGGTGCTGGCGACGCTGATCGCCTACGGTGTGCCGCTGCTGGATGGCTTGCAGGGACGCAGCGAACCGCGTCCGGTGTGGCATGCAGCGCTGGCAGGCCCGTGGGAAAAGCGCCACGAACGCCTGGAGTTTTTGCGCGGACGGCTGGAGTGCGGCGAGGACGGGCGGTTGACCGCGCTGCCGCATCGCGGCGATGCGTCGCATCTGTTGCGTGGTGCGGCCGATAGCAATGCACTGATCGTGTTGCCGGAGCCGGCACGACGCTTCGAGGCAGGCGAGATCGTGCGGGTGATTCCTTACGCGCTTTGATCGCTCACTGGAGCAGTGGCGAACAACACGTGGCGGTAGCTCTCACGCGCGTGTGCGGCAAGCGTGTAGGTGGCAGGTCGAAGCGCTGCGGCCGGGCGGTGTGCCATGACGCCCGCTCAGGCCTGGCTGACGCTGCGCAGTCGATTTAAGTGCCGCTTTCAGCCGACTGCGCTGCCGCAGAACGCGGCGTAGTCGGCATAGCCGTGGAACGCGGTGCCAGGCGCGCAGACCGGGCAATGCGGATCGGGTGGCAGACGGATTTCGCGAAAGCGCATGGCCAAGGCATCGAAGCTGAGCAGGCGCCCGGCCAGGCTGTCGCCGATGCCCAGCAGCAACTTGATCGCCTCGCTGGCTTGCAGCAATCCGATGACGCCAGGCAGCACGCCGAGAACGCCGGCGTCGGCGCAGCTGGGGGCAAACTCCGGCGGTGGCGGTTCGGGAAACAGGCAGCGATAGCAGGGCGCATGACCGCGGTTGCGGCCGGCATCGAACACACTCAATTGCCCTTCAAACTGCTGCACTGCGCCGTAGACCAACGGTTTGCCGAGTTTGACGCAGGCATCGTTGAGCAGATAACGCGCAGGAAAATTGTCCGCACCGTCGATCACCACATCCACGTCCTGCAGCAATGCTTCGACATTGCTGGCGGTGACGCGTGTCTGCAGCGCGTCGACCTGCACGCGTGGGTTGAGTGCGGCGATGCGCTGCGCAGCCGAGGCGACTTTCGCGATACCCACGCTGTCTTCGGTGTGCAGAATCTGGCGCTGCAGATTGCTGCGATCCACCACATCGTCGTCGGCGATGCGCAGATGGCCGATACCGGCAGCCGCAAGATAAAACGCGGCCGGCGAGCCAAGCCCGCCCGCGCCGACCAGCAACACGCGCGCGCGCGCCAGCCGCTGCTGGCCTTCGAGACCGACCTGCGGCAGGCGTAGATGGCGCGAATAGCGCTCTAGAAAATCCTGTTCGTCCGCCGGCAGCGTGGGCCGCACCAGCGGCAGGCCGTCGTTTGTCCACGCGGTGGTGCCGCCGAGTACTGAAGACACCGCTGTATAGCCGTGCGCACGCAGCACCTCGGCCGTCTGCGTAGAGCGCTTGCCGCTTTGGCAGATCAATACGATCTCGCGTGTGTGCTCGGGCAGATGCCGTGCGGGTGCAGTTTCCAGATCGCTCTGCACGATGGCCAGTGCGCCTTCGGCCTGGCCGCTGGCGCGTTCGTGCAGTTGCCGGATATCGATCAACAAGGCGCCCTGCATGGCACGAGCGCGGGCGTCGGCGGGAGTGATGTCGTGGCTGCTCATCCCGCCATTGTCGCGCAAACACCGATACGGCGATGTGCTGGCTGGCGGCGTTGGCATCAGGCTCACCGAGGTCGCGGTAGCGTGGAGGCAAAAGGAGACAGTCATGACACCTGAGATCGATGCGCAACTGAAACACCTCGCCGACGAATTGCCCGATATCCGACGCCAGCACCCGGATGATTTCTGGGATGTCTTCCATGCACGTGCGGAGACGATCACAGCGAAGGCCGATTCGACAGAACAAGCCGCACAGATCGTCAAGCGGATCGACGAGATGCTGGCGGCCCATCAGCTCGGGCCTGCGGACCCTGGAGCTTGAGTAAGCGTTTCGCGTTGCAAGGCCGACAAAACCGGTTCGGCAGTGCTTGCTGCTTCGGCATTGACTGCTGAGCTAACTGTGCGGCATGGCCTTCACATGGGCGGGGTAAGCAAAGGCTTCACCTCGCTTGAGCACCGGCTTCATGCGGCTGCAGCCATTGTCGCTACCTTACGCAAAGGGCCGCTCGCATTCCCATGTCAGCCACCACACGCAAGATCGCCACCTTCAACGTCAATGGCATCCATAGTCGGCTGCCGCATCTGCTGGAATGGCTGCAGCGCGAGCAACCGGACATCGTCGGCTTGCAGGAGCTGAAAGCCACGCAGGAGGCGTTTCCGGAACAGGCGATCCGTGACGCCGGCTATGGGGTGATCTGGCAGGGCGAGAAGTCGTGGAATGGTGTGGCCCTGCTTGCACGGGGCGCAGACCCGGTGGAGATTCGTCGCGGCCTGCCGTGGGACCCAGGCGATAGGCAAAGCCGCTATCTGGAAGCTGCGATTCACGGCGTGGTGGTGGCGTGTCTGTATCTGCCCAACGGCAATCCGCAGCCGGGGCCGAAGTTCGATTACAAGCTCGCCTGGTTTCAGCGCTTGATCCGCCATGCCAAGACCTTGGTCGAGTTGCCGCATCCGGTGGCCTTGATCGGCGATTTCAACGTGGTGCCGACCGATGCGGATATCTACGACCCCAAGGGCTGGCGCAAGGATGCGTTGCTGCAGCCCGAAAGTCGCCAGGCATATGCAGGGCTGTTGCAGCAAGGCTGGACCGACAGCTTGCTGGCCGTGCATGGCGATACACCCATCTACACGTTCTGGGATTATTTTCGCCAGCACTTTGCGCGTGACCGCGGCTTGCGTATCGATCATCTACTGCTCAATCGCACGCTGGCGCCCGGCTTGCAGGATGCCGGCGTGGACAAGTGGGTGCGCGCCCTGGAGAAGGCCAGCGACCATGCGCCGACCTGGATCAGCGTGCGTGTGCCGGATGCAGTTGCAGAGACAGTGGTGGAGACCGAGGCTGCGTCGAAGCCGCGCAAGCGTGCGGCTGTGAAAAAGACGCCTGCGCGCGCGACGGAAAAGAAAAGCGCATCGAAGGCCGCCGCCAAGAAGGCTGCAGCAAAAAAACCGCCACCCCGCACTACCAAGCCGCGCAAGGCAGCCAAGCGCGTCAGCTGATGCCACTCAGCTGGCGATGCTTGATCCGTTGCAGCACATAGCCGGTGATGGCGGTCAGCAGGATCAGTGCATTGCTGACGATAAATACCGCATTGCCGACCAGATAGCTGTAAACGATAAACAACACCGAGGCGCTGATCTGACCGACAAACAACCAGCGCGAGACACCCTGTGCCGCAGGCGACTGCCATTGCTTGTAAATCTGGCGGATCAAGGTGGCGATCAGAACGGCGCTGGCGAGCCAGCCAACAAGGTCGACGAATTGCATGGTGAGCAAAGATGAAAAAACTAACTGCAAGTGTGCGGCGCAGCGTGTTGACGATGCGTTCGAGCAGCGTCGAGCGCTGGGGTGATCGCGTGATCGGTCACTGGTGCATTCGCCGTCGCAACGCCGTCGCGGCATGCCTGTACCAGCCGCGCTGGAGGCCGGTATCCTAGCCAGGTCATCCATCGGTCGGCAGTCGCCTTGCTCATGATCAGCTACGCCGAAGCCCTTGCACTGATCCATCAGCAGGTCGCCACGCTTGCCAGCGAGTGGGTGGACAGTGCGGACGCGCAAGGCCGCGTGCTTGCGCAGGCATTGTCGAGCCCGGCCGAGCTGCCGGCTTTTGATAACAGTGCGATGGATGGATTTGCGCTGGTCACCGATGGCCGTGGCGCAATGACCGCAAGTGAGTACGCGGTCGGTGGCAGCGTTGCCGCAGGCGAAGATGCGGGTGGCATTACGGCAGGCGCTGCCTGGGAAATCATGACCGGTGCCGGCTTGCCGGTAGGTACGGATGCCGTGGTGCCGATCGAACAGGTGGAGCTGCTGGCGCATGACGGCGCAGGCCCCAGCCGCATCCGGCTGCGCGCCGATGTGCGCGTGGGCCAGCACATTCGCCGACGCGGTGAAGATCTGGCCTTGCACGATCGCGTGATCGAGGCCGGTACGGTGCTGCGCGCTGCGCATCTGATGCTGCTGGCCGGGCTGGGCTGCGCGCGGGTGCAGGTAGTGCGGCGCCCGCGTGTGGCCTTGATCGCGACCGGCCGCGAATTGGTGGGCGATCCTGCGCAGCCGCTGCAGCCCGGCCAGATCCGCGATGGCACCAGCAGCTATCTGCTCAGTCAGTTGCATGCAGCCGGTGCCGAACTGGTGTGGCGAGGGCAGGTGGGCGATGACGTTGCTGCCTTCGATGCGGCGCTCGCGCAAGCGCGACATGCGGGAGCCGACGTGATTCTGAGCACCGGTGCGGTGTCGCGTGGTCGCTACGATTTCGTGCCGGATGCGTTGGCGCGACATGGGGCGGCGTTGCTATTTCATAAGGTGGCGGTGCGGCCAGGCAAGCCGGTGTTGTTGGCGCGCTTTGCGGACGGCGCGCTGTATTTCGGTTTGCCAGGCAATCCGATGGCCAGCGCTGCCGGGCTACGCTTTTTTGTCGAGCCGGCCTTGCGTGGTTTGCTGGGCATGCCTGTGGAGCGCGGTTTGTGTGTTGCGCTGCACACACCGATGCATGCACGACCGATCTGGCGGCAGCACCTGCGCGCGCGTTTGAGCTGCAGCGATGCCGGTGTGCTCTGCGTGCAGATCTTGCCGCAGCAAGAGTCGTTTCGCGTGGCGCCGTTGTTGCAGGCCAATGTGTGGGCGGTGCTGGAGCCGCAGGACGATGGCGCCGCGCCCAGCACGACGGCGCAGGTGTTCGGCCTGGGGCATCTGCAGGCGGCTGCGCCGGCGATTGCGCCATGAGCGTGCGTTGGCCTACAGCGCGACGCAGTGCCTGCGAGCAGGCGGCATGACCGCCACACACCCGTGGATCGGTGTGGTGCTGGCCGGCGGCCGTTCCTCGCGCATGGGCCAGGACAAGGCGCTGCTGCCGTGGCACGGGCGCCCATTGGTTGCGCATATGCAGGCGTTGCTGCGCGATGCCGGCGCGCTGGATGTAGTGATCAGCGGTGATCGTCCGGGCTATGCGGGGATTGCCGATGCGCAGCCGGATCTGGGGCCGCTGGGCGGTCTGGCCAGCGTGATCGATCATGTGGCCGATGCAACCACACTTGTGGTGGTACCGGTCGACATGCCGCTGCTGTCCAAACCATTGCTGGAGCGACTGCTGGCGCCACCAGACCAACGCTGCGCCGCTTTCGAAGACGAGATGTTGCCGATGCGTCTGTACGTGGATGGCGTCGTGCGTGAGGCGCTCTCGGTGTTGATGGCCGGCGCTGCATCGTCACGCTCGCTGCGCGCCTTGCAGCGTTCACTGCAGTGCCATCGCGTGGCTGTCACCGCCAGCGAACGCGGCGCGTTCGTCAATTGCAATACGCCCGAGCAGTGGAGTCAGCTCAGTCATGAAAATCCAGATTGAAGGTCAGCAGCTGCGCTTTCGCATCGACGAAGCCGAATTGGCCGAGTTGCTTGCCGGGCGCACCGTCGATAACGAAAGCCGCTTGCCGAGCGGGCAGGGCGCGCGATTGGTGCGCCACAGCGTGAGCCTGACCGGCGGTCACGCGGCCTGCAACTGCGCCACCGATCATTGGCAGTTGTCGGTGCCGCGCGATGCGCTGGAGGAGCACGCACGGCAGTTGCCCAGCCGCGACGGGCTGAGTTTCAGCTTCGATGCCGGGGCTGGCCATGCCGAACACACGGCGCTGCGTGTGACCTTCGATATCGATGTGCGCGACAGTGCACGCAAGCGGTTTCCGAAAGCGTGATCCAGCTGCGGCCGCAGCTGCGTGCCGCTTATGCGTTGGCGTGCATGTGCATGGCAATGCCGGGCACACGATCACACGCCAGGCCCCGCGCATGCAGCGCTGCTTCAATCGCAGCAGCATCGGCATCGCTGTAGCCGGCGCCGCTGCGCAATGCGACCACGTGCAGGCCTTCTGTCGCCAGTTCCAGCAACAGATGCTGTTGTGCAGCGGCATCGCGCGGCAAGGCGCGGCGTGAGGCATCGCGACGCGCCAGTTCCAGCACCGCATCGGGGATGTCGTCGCCGATCAGCAGCACGTCGGCCAGATTCATCGCGCGTAGCGCTTTCAAGGTGATCAGGCCGGGATCGCCCGGGCCGGTGCCGACCAGTTGCACGCTGCCACGCGCCGGCACCGCGCCGGCATCGTCCAGTGCCGCGGTGAATGCGGTTTCGGCGGCGTCATCGTTGCCGGCCTGCAGCAGCAGCGGCACGTCGCCATCGATGACGCGATCGAACCAACGTCTGCGCCGATTCATATCCGGGAACTGGCTGCGGATGCGCTCGCGGTGACGCGCAAATAGTCCAGCGAAGCGGCCGACCGAGGCATCCAGCTCGCGCTCCAGCCGTTCGCGCAGACGCCGTGCCAGCATGGGTGCGGCGCCTGCCGAGGAGATGGCGATGACCAGCGGGTCGCGGTCCACGATCGCCGGCACCTGGTAGGTCGACAGCTCTGCATCGTCCACCACATTGACCAGGCGCTGACGCGCGCCGGCGGCAGTGGCGACACGTTGATTCAAGTCGGCATCGTCGGTGGCGGCGACCACCAGCCACACATCGTCGATCCAGGCTGGATCGAATTCGCCGCCCAACTGCTCGAAGCGACCGGCTTGCATCAATACATCGAGTTCGGGCGAGAGCGCATGCGCATACAGACGGATCTGCGCGCCGGCCTTGAGCAGGGCGAGCACCTTGCGCGTGGCGACCTCGCCACCGCCGATCACCAACACGGGGCGCGCTTGCAGGTTTGCGAACAACGGGAACAACGGCATCAGACGGACTCCGAAAAGATGACTCGCACCGACAGCATGTTGCATGGCACCATCCAGCCACGTCCACGCCTCGCCGCCGCCAATGCGTGTTTTGCTGGTCAACGATACCGAAAAGCCGATTGGCGAACTGCGCCAGGCATTGACGCGCGCCGGTTATACGGTGCTCGACGATGTGGCCTCGGTCGGTGCGTTGCTGCATGCGGTGCAGAGCCAGCAGCCGGATGTGGTGGTGATCGACGTGGACTCGCCTTCGCGCGATACCTTGGAGCAACTGTCGATGCTGCACGCCCATGCGCCGCGCCCGGTGGTGATGTTTTCCGGCGATGGCGACGATGCGTTGATCCATGCGGCAGTGGGCGCAGGCGTCACCGCGTATGTGGTCGATGGCCTGGCACCGGCGCGGCTGGCGCCGATCGTGCAGGTGGCGCTTGCCCGATTCGCGCAGGAAAGCAGCATGCGCCAACGTCTGGACGATGTGCAGCAGGCGCTGCAGGACCGCAAGCAGATCGATCGCGCCAAGGGCCTGCTGATGGAAAAACGTGGCCTCAGCGAGGCTGACGCCTACGCGGCGCTGCGCCAGCAAGCGATGAAGCAGGGCGTCAAACTGGCCGAAGTGGCGCGACGCATCGTGGCCATGGCCGAGCTGTTGGGATGAACACATGAGCCAAGCCAACCTCCCCGTATTGCGCGTGGCCTACATGCCGCTGATCGATTGCGCACCGCTGATCGCGGCGCAACGGCTGGGCCTGGACCGTGCGCATGGCTTGCAGTTGGAGCTGCAGCGTCAGGCGTCATGGGCCGGCGTGCGCGACCGTCTGCTGGCCGGCGAGGTCGATGCGGCGCATGTCTTGGCCAGCCTGGTGTATGCGATCGATCTCGGCATTGCCGGGCCGCAATGCCCGATGGCGTTGTTGATGACGCTCAATCACAACGGCCAGGCGATCACGCTGGCACCTGCGCTCGCGCAGGCCTTGGCCGATGGTCACGCGTTGCCGCAGGTGCTGGCCGGTCTGGGCCGCCGTGCGGTGTTTGCGCAGACCTTTCCCACCGGTACGCATGCGTTGTGGCTGTATTACTGGCTGGCCGCACGCGGGGTAGACCCGATGCGCGATGTGGATGTGCTCAGCATTCCGCCGCCGCAGATGCCCGAGGCCTTGGCTAGCGGGCTGGTCGATGGCTATTGCTCCGGCGAGCCGTGGGCCGCGGTGGCCGAGGCGCACGGCAGCGGTCGCCGCGTGATCCGCAGTGGCGAGTTGTGGGCCGGCCATCCGGAAAAAGTGCTGGCCTGCCGGCGCGAGTTCGCCGCGCTGCAACCGGAGTTGACCGAGCGCCTGACCGCCTGCGTGCTTGAAGCCTGTCGCTGGCTGGATGCGGCGCCGGGCAATCGCGCGCAGTGTGCGCAGTGGTTGGCCGAGCCGCAGCATATCGGTGTGTCGGCTGCGCATCTGGCGGCGTGTCTGGACGCCGATGTCGAGATTCATGCGAACGATGCGACGGCGCTGGCCTTTCATCGCAATGGTGCGGTGAACATGCCGTGGCTGTCGGATGGCGAGTGGTTCCTGACCCAGTTTCAGCGTTGGGGCTGGCATGACATCCACGACGACGACATCGCGCGGCTGCGCGACATCCATCGGCTGGACAACTATCGGCGCGCGGCAGCCCGCGTGGGTGTAGCTGTGCCGGACGACGATCACCGCAGCAATCGGTTGTTCGATACGCTCTAGGGCGAATGACTACATGACCTTGTTAGCGCTGTGCTGGAGCGCGTTACCGGCAAGGCAACCGGCATGGACCCGCATGCACTCCGAACTCTTGCGCATGCTTGCACTCGTCTGACGCTTGAAGCTTGAGTTGGTTGTGGAGCTATCGATCTGTGGGTTTGCTGGAGGGCCCTTGCCCGCCCACCATCGCGGGACACGCCGCAAGTACGTCCGTGTAGGCTCTTACGCGGCGTAAGGTCCCGCGACGGTGGGCGGGCAAGGACCAGTCGAGTTGGTCGGTTTGCATGGCTTTTAACAAAGCAGCCAGGAAACTCTCTGGTGCGGTGTCCTCGCCGATTGCGGGACCGTGTGGCGGCATGGATGCCGCCACCGAGCCTCCACGGACGGATTCACGGCGTGTCCCGCGAGCGGCGAGGGCGCCGCGCGCTCGACTAACTATGCTTTTGACCTAGACATTCGATCGGTGTGCACGCGTGCTAGATGAGGCTTCCGAGCACCAGCCGTGCAGTAGTTTTGTTCGGCGCTATCAGGCGTGCCAAGCGGCAGAGCAAGTGGTACACGACGCACGCTGTTGGTGCATTGCTGCACGAAAGATGGGAATGGTGAGCTGCACTGGCGTGTCGACAGGCCGTCGTGAAATCGGACGCGCTGCATCCAAAACACTATTTTTCAATGACTTGTATCGTCGTGATGCTCGGGTGAGCAAGTTGGCACGTTGATTGCGTAGTGATTACGTGCAGGTGCAACGGCGTGCCTGCAACAACACGAACACGATGCAGTGGATCAACGGCGATCCGCACGCATCCGGGACAACGGCGTCCTTCCGGTTTTACCGGAGGGGCGCCGTTTTTTTTTGGCCATCGCATTCGAAGAGGTCTCTATGCAGCGCTCGTTCTGGCGATCCGGGCACACGCCCACCTTGTTCGCATCCTTTCTGTATTTCGACCTAAGCTTCATGGTGTGGTATCTGCTTGGTCCGCTGCAGGTGCCGATCGCGCAAGCGCTGGGACTGGATACGCAGCAGCGTGCCTTGATGGTGGCGGTGCCGATTCTGTGCGGCGCGGTGTTGCGGCTGGTGCTGGGCATGTTGGCCGACCGCATCGGTGCCAAGCGTGCTGGCGTTGTCGCACAACTTGCGGTGATTGCCTCGTTGTTCGGTGCATGGCAGTTGGGCGTGCACAGCATGGGGCAGGTGTTGTTGCTGGGCGTGCTGCTCGGCATTGCCGGCGCCTCGTTCGCGGTCGCGCTGCCGTTGGCCTCGCGTTGGTATCCGCCCGAGCATCAGGGCACTGCGATGGGGATTGCCGGTGCAGGGAATTCCGGCACGGTGCTGGCTGCATTGTTCGCACCGATGCTGGCGTTGGCGTTCGGTTATCAGAACGTGTTCGGACTGGCGTGCATTCCGTTGCTGTTGACGCTGATCGTGTTCGTCTTGATCGCGAAAGAAGCACCCGCGCCGGTCGCGCGCAAGCGCTGGGCCGACTATGGCCGCGTGCTGGTGGGCAATCGCGATGCGTGGCGCTTCATGTTTTTTTACTCGGTGACCTTCGGCGGCTTTTCCGGGTTTGCCAGTGCATTGCCCGGGTATTTCCACGATCAGTTCGGCTTCGATGCGCGCACTGCTGGGTGGGCGACGGCTGCCTGCGTGTTGGCGGGTTCGGTGATGCGTCCATTGGGCGGTGTGATTGCCGACCGCGTTGGCGGCACACGTGCCTTGCTCACGGTGTATCTGTTGGTTGCCGCGTTGGTGGGCATCGCAGGTTTCGGTGCCGGCGGCGCGATGGTGACGCTGGCGTTGTTCGTGTTGACCTTGCTGTGCTTGGGCGCCGGCAATGGCGCGGTATTTCAGCTGGTGCCGCAGCGGTTTGCGCAGGATATCGGGGTGATGACCGGCTTGATCGGGATGGCCGGTGGCATCGGTGGATTTGCGCTTGCTGCAGGCTTGGGCGTGCTTAAGCAGCACACCGGCAGCTATGCGATCGGCATGTGGTTGT
Organism: Xanthomonas sp. NCPPB 2933; assembly: GCF_056725225.1. Lineage (NCBI taxonomy): Bacteria > Pseudomonadati > Pseudomonadota > Gammaproteobacteria > Lysobacterales > Lysobacteraceae > Xanthomonas > Xanthomonas sp. NCPPB 2933. The sequence goes on along the minus strand of NZ_CM161518.1, from coordinate 2,833,482 downwards.
TCGCGGCCTTCGCACTCGGTGGCTGGGCGCTGCTGGCCGGGGTCAAGACGCAATGGCGTAGCGAATGGTCCAGCGCCGGCGCGGCGCGCGTCTGAACATGTCGACAGGAATCCAGGCAATGAAGCAACCCAGACTTGTCGTCATCGGCAATGGCATGGCCGGCATCCGCACCGTGGAGGAACTGCTCAAGCTGATGCCGGGCATGTACCAGATCACCGTGTTCGGCGCCGAGCCGCATCCCAACTACAACCGCATTCTGTTGTCGCCGGTGTTAGCCGGCGAGCAGGAGTTCGACGATATCGTGCTCAATCCGTTGCAGTGGTATCAGGACAACGGCATCCACCTGCACTTGAACAAGGAAGTCACGCGCATCGATCGGGTACGTCGCCGCGTGATTGCCGCCGATGGCACCGAGGCCGAATACGACCGCTTGTTGATCGCCACCGGTTCGGTGCCGTTCGTGTTGCCGATTCCCGGTAACGACTTGAAGGGTGTGATCGGATACCGCGATATCCAGGACACGCGCACGATGATCGCTACCGCGCGCACCAAGCAGCACGCGGTGGTGATCGGTGGCGGCTTGCTCGGTCTGGAAGCGGCCAATGGGTTGAAAGTGCGCGGGATGGACGTGACCGTGGTGCACCTGGCCGGTTGGTTGCTGGAGCGTCAGCTCGACCCGGTGGCTGGTGGTTTGTTGCAGCAGGCGCTGCGTGCACGCGCGCTGGAGTTCAAGCTCAGTACTGCGACCAGTGCGCTGCTGGGCAATGCGCAGGGCGACGTGATCGGCGTGAGGTTCGCCGATGGCAGCGAGATCCCCGCCGATCTGGTGGTGATGGCAGCGGGTATCCGCCCAAACACGCGGCTGGCCGAAGAGGCCGGCATCCATTGCTCACGCGGCATCGTGGTCAACGACAGTCTGCAGAGCTTCGACCCACGCGTGTACGCGGTGGGCGAGTGCGCGAACCATCGCGGCATCGCGTACGGCCTGGTGGCGCCGTTGTTCGAGCAGGCCAAGGTGTGCGCGAATCATCTGGCGCAGTTCGGTATCGGTATCTATCGCGGTTCGGTGGCGTCGACCAAGCTCAAGGTCACCGGGATCGATCTGTTTTCGGCAGGCGATTTCATGGGTGGCGATGGCTGCGAGGAGATCGTGCTGTCCGACCCGGCTGGCGGGGTCTACAAGAAACTGGTGATCCGCGACGACGTGCTGGTCGGCGCATGCCTGTACGGCGACACCAGCGATGGAGGCTGGTATTTCAAGTTGCTCAAGGACGGCACGCCGATCCAGGCGCAGCGCGATCAATTGATCTTCGGCGAAAGCGCGTTGGGCGATGCCGGTACGGGCGGGCAGGATCGTGCCAGTGCGATGGCCGACAGCGACGAGGTCTGCGGCTGCAATGGCGTGTGCAAGGGCACGATTGTCAAGGCTATCAGCGAGCAAGGCCTGTTCACTGTCGATGACGTCAAGAAGAACACCAAGGCGGCGAGTTCGTGCGGGTCGTGTACCGGGCTGGTCGAGCAGATCCTGATGAACTGCCTGGGCTCCAACTTCCAGGAAACCCCGAAAACCAAGGCGGTTTGCGCATGTACGGACCTGAGCCATGGCGAGGTGCGGCATGCCATTCGCGAACACAAACTACTGACCCATGCGCAGGCCTACGCGTTCATGGAATGGCGCACGCCCAACGGTTGCGCCACCTGCCGGCCGGCGATCAACTACTACATGTTGTCGACCTGGCCGCATGAGGCGATCGACGACCCGCAATCGCGGTTCATCAACGAGCGGGCGCACGCCAACATTCAAAAAGACGGCACCTTCTCGGTGATTCCGCAGATGAAGGGCGGAGTGACCAATGCCAGCGAGCTGCGCCGCATTGCCGATGTTGCCGACAAATATGCGGTGCCGATGGTCAAGGTGACCGGCGGCCAGCGCATCGATCTGCTCGGGGTCAAGAAGGAAGATCTGGTGGATGTGTGGCGCGATCTGGGCATGCAGTCCGGGCATGCGTATGGCAAGTCGATCCGCACGGTGAAGACCTGCGTGGGCAGCGAGTTCTGCCGCTTCGGCACCCAGAACAGCACGCAGATGGGCATCGATCTGGAAACCATGCTGGCCAATATGTGGAGCCCGCACAAGGTGAAGCTGGCGGTGTCCGGTTGCCCGCGCAACTGCGCCGAATCCGGCATCAAGGACGTGGGCATCATCGCGGTGGACTCGGGCTGGGAGCTGCATATCGGTGGCAATGGCGGCATCAAGACCGAAGTGGCGCGCTTTCTGGTCAAGGTGACCACCGCCGATGAAGTGCGCGAGTACACCGGCGCGTTCTTGCAGCTGTATCGCGAGCAGGCGTACTACCTGGATCGCACCGTGCACTACATCGCACGCGTGGGGCTGGACTATATCCGCGCGCAAGTGGTCGATGACGCGGCCAACCGGCGTGCGCTGTACGAGCGGCTGCTGTATTCGCTGGAAGGCCTGATCGACCCGTGGAAAGCGCGTATCGCCGGCGAGCGGCGACAGGAATACCAACCGCTGCGCATTGCCGCGCCGGCCGCAACGGTGGAGGAATGAGCATGCAGGAGACCACCTGGATTCGCGTCTGTGCGTTGCAGGAGCTGCCTGCATTGGGTGCGCGCGTGCTCGATATTGACGGCATTCCGCCGATTGCCTTGTTCCGCACCGCCAGCGATCAGGTGTTCGCGCTGCGCGACCGTTGCCCGCATAAGGGCGGGCCGTTGTCGCAGGGCATCGTGGCCGGCGAAACCGTGACTTGCCCATTGCATGGCTGGGCGATTGCATTGCAAAGCGGCCAGGCCTGCGCACCGGATGTGGGCTGCGCGCCGCGTTACCCGGTCAAGGTGGAAGCCGACGCGGTATGGATCGTGTTGCAGCCGGTGTCGCAACCCGACGCAATCGCCGAGCCAGCCGCATGAGCGAAGGTCTGCAGCCCGCATCAAGCGGCGAGGCGGTGCAGCCGCACATGTCCTCGCCAATGCATCGCATCACACGTTCGACCTGCTGCTACTGCGGCGTTGGCTGCGGGGTACTGATCCACAGCGAACACGATACCAATGGCGAGCGCATCGTCGGGATCGAGGGCGACCCGCTGCATCCGGCCAATCATGGGCGCTTGTGCAGCAAGGGCCTGGCCTTGCCGCAGACCGTCGCCAGTACGCAGGGGCGCGTGCTTGAACCCGAGCTGCGTCGTCATCGGCAGGCGTCACGTGCGGCGGTGAGCTGGGATCAAGCGTTGAGCCACGTTACCAACAAGCTGGAGGCGATCGTCGAAGAGCACGGCCCGGATGCGGTGTCGTTTTATCTCTCCGGGCAATTGCTGACCGAGGACTATTACGTCTTCAACAAGCTCGCCAAGGGCCTGCTTGGCACCAACAATATCGATACCAATTCGCGCCTGTGCATGTCCAGCGCGGTCACCGGTTACAAGCTCGCCCTGGGCGCCGATGGCCCGCCGACCTGTTACGAGGATCTGGAGCTGGCCCAGACGGTGCTGTTTGCCGGCAGCAACATGGCGTATGCGCATCCGGTGCTGTTTCGCCGGTTGGAAGCTGCGCGCGCACGCAATCCCGAAATTCGCTGGATCGTGATCGATCCGCGTCGCACCGACACCGCGGCCATGGCCGACCTGCACCTAGCGATCGAGCCCGGGACCGACGTCGCACTGTTCAACGGCATGCTGCATCACCTGATCTGGGAGGGTCTGGTGGATGCGCGTTTCGTCGCGGTGCATACCGAGGATTTCGACGCCCTCAAGCACATGCTGCGCGAATACACACCGCGCATGAGCGCCGAGATCTGCGGTATCTCGCATGAGGACCTGGTGCAGGCGGCTGAGTGGTTCGGGCGCAGTCCGGCGGCGTTGTCGCTGTATTGCATGGGCTTGAATCAATCCGCGCATGGCACCGACAAGAATCTGGCCTTGATCAACCTGCATCTGGCGACGGGGCAGATCGGCAAGCCTGGCGCCGGACCGTTTTCGCTGACCGGCCAACCCAATGCAATGGGTGGGCGCGAGGTCGGCGGCATGGCGACGATGCTGGCGGCGCATCGCGAGATCGGCAATGCCGACGACCGTGCGGAACTGGAACGCCTGTGGAACTTGCCTGCCGGCCGTCTGAGCGCCACTGCAGGCACGCCCGCGGTGCAGTTGTTCGAGCGCCTGCGTGCCGGCACGTTGAAGGCAGTGTGGATCGTGTGCACCAACCCCGTGCATTCGATGCCGGAGGTGGAGGGCATCCGCGCCGCACTGGAACAGGCCGAGCTGGTGATCGTGCAGGACGCGTTTTCCGGCACCGACACCGTGCCCTATGCCGATGTGCTGCTGCCGGCGGCCAGCTGGGGCGAGAAGGACGGCACCGTGACCAACTCCGAGCGCCGCATCACCCGCGTGCGCAAGGCGGTGGAGGCGCCGGGCCAGGCACGTGCGGACTGGTGGATCGCGCGCGAAGTGGCACGCCGGCTCGAAGCGCGTCTTGCACCTGCCAGCGGCGCAGGCTTGTTTGCGTCCGACAGCACCGCGCAGATCTTCGACGAGCATCGTGCGCTGACGGTGGGCCGCGATCTGGATATCGGCGGGCTGGATTACGCGATGCTGGATTGCGGGCCGCAGCAATGGCCGTTTCCTGCCGGTGCCTCGCACGGGCAGGTGCGGCGCTATACCGATGGCGTGTTCGCCACCAGCAACGGACGCGCGCGCTTCCACGCCACGCCGTATCGCAAGGTTGCCGAGCCGACCTCGGCGCGGTTTCCGATGCGGCTGCTGACCGGCCGCCTGCGCGATCAGTGGCACGGCATGTCGCGCAGTGGGCGTGTGCCTGCGGCGTTTGCGCATAGCCCGGAACCGGCGTTGCGCATGCATCCGGACGACGCGACGCGACGCGGTCTGGTCGCGGGCGAACTGGTGCAGATTGCGAGCAAGCGCGGCGCGCTGGTGCTGCCGCTGGAACTCTCAGACGAACTGCGCTCGGGCACCGTGTTCGCCGCGATGCATTGGAGTGGGCAGAGCCTGTCCAGTGGCGGCATCAATGAAGTGAGCAGCCCGGCGGTGGATGCGCGCTCGCAGCAGCCCGAGCTCAAGCACGCAGCGGTGCGCGTGGAGAAGGCCGTGTTCGGCTGGCATCTGCTCGCGGCCCGGCGCGGTAATGCGTTGGCCTTGCAACAGACGCTGCAGCCGCTGTTGCGCGACTGCGGCTATGCATCGCTGCGGCTGCATGCCGAGCCGCTGGCGGAGGCGGGCGGGAACTGGGCGGTGTTGCATGCCGCCTGCGAACGCGCACCGGAGGCGCAATGGATCGATCGCCTGGTCGCCGCCTTGCAGCTGCCGTCCGGCGCGGACGTACTGGAATACCGCGACCTGCGCCGCGGCCTGATGCGCCGCGTTGGCTGGCGCATGCAGGACGGTCACAGCCATATCGATGGCTTGCTGCTCACTGCCGCGCAGCCCAGCGAGGCCAATCACGCCTTGCTTGCCACCGCATTGGCAGGCAACGCGTGGCGTGGTCCGCGACTGGCAGTGTTTGCGCAGACGCAACGCGCGCCTAGCGACCCGATCGTGTGCACCTGCATGCAGGTGTCGACGTCTGCGATTCATGCCGCCATCGACGACGGCGCCGATCTGGATCAGCTCAAACAACGCCTGGGCTGCGGCAGCGTCTGCGGTTCCTGCGTTCCGCAACTCACCCGGCTATGCCGGCAACCACGGCTCGCCTGAGCGCACGTCCTTACCTTCACACACTGCGAGATCTCTCATGTCCGTCATTGTTTCCTGCGCGCGCGATGTGGTGTTGTTGTCTGCCGGCCCCGGCGATCTGGAACTGCTCACGATCAAGGCGGTCAAGGCGCTTGCTGCCGCGCAAGTGGTGTTGCTGGACGATCTGGCCAACCCGGACATCGTCGAACTCGCACCGCAGGCGCGGGTGATCCGGGTCGGCAAGCGCGGTGGTTGTAGATCGACGCCGCAAGACTTCATCTGCCGGCTGATGCGGCGCTACGCCTTGCAGGGCTTGCGCGTGGTGCGCGTCAAAGGTGGCGATGCACTCCTGTTCGGTCGAGCAGGGGAGGAAATCAGCTTCCTGCGCCGCGCCGGGGTGGGTGTGCAGATCATCAACGGCGTCAGTGCCGCATTCGCCGCCGCCTCCGCGCTGGAAGTGTCGTTGACCCACCGCAGCCATTGCCACGGCATCACCTTCGTCACCGCGCATACGCACGATCACGGCGAGCCGAATTGGGGCGCACTTGCTGCCAGCGGCACGACGCTGGGGATCTACATGGGGCTGCGGCGCGCCGATGCATTGGCCAGTGCCTTGCTCGCGCATCTGCCCGCAAGCACGCCGGCCGCGATCGTGCAGGCCGCCACACGTCCCGAGCAGCAACGCCGGCTCACCACATTGGGCGAGCTTGGAAGCACCGCTGCGGCACTGCTGCCGGGTTTGCCGACATTGCTGCTGGTGGGCACTGCGTTATCCGAGGCGGCAGCGCAGTGCGACGATCGTTTCGGCGTGATGTTGGAGCAGGCGGTGGGCTGAGCGCGATTTCAAAACGGGGGTCTGCAACGTTGTGTGCGCCGCTTCATCGCGAAAAAGATGCTCACTGCACAACGCGACGTGCCAACAGGCGACGCGCATGCCGCAATGCGATGCGCTCGCAACACAGGTGATAGACCACGCCGAGCAGTAGCGCAGCGCTCACGCTGAGCAGCAGGTTCACCGGCCAGGTGGCCAGCGGCCCGAGTCGGCGTGTGGTGCGCGCCACCAGCGACATCAGCGGCATATGCACCAGGTAGATGGCGTACGACGCATTGCCGAGCAACAGCAGGGTCGGGCCGATGCGCAGCCAGCCGCGCCATTCGGCCCGCACCAGGCCGACCAATACGCCGGCGATCGCCAGGCCGAGCAGCGGCGAATGCACGCGTTGCATGCCATCGAGCACGAAGCACATCAACGCGACGACCGCGACAGCACTGCTGACCCAGACAGTCCATGGTGCAGTGCTCAGCACCGCGCGCGCGGCCAGCATGCCGAAGACGAATTCCAGGGTGATGGGATGCAGCAGCAGTGCACGCCAGGACAGATCGACCGGCTGTGCAAACGGTGCGCCAACTGCCGCGTAAAGCAACGTCACGCTCGCCCAGAGTGCCGCGCAGCGCAACGGATGCCCGCTGCGAAAGAACAACCACGCCAGCGCGTAGAACATCAGCTCGTAACTCAGCGTCCACGCCACGCCCAGGGCGGAGGCTCCATCGACCGGCAGCAGGGTCAGCGTGGCAAACCACGACCAACCCATGTCGCCATCATCCAGGCTGGGCCGCAGCGTGTACGCCAGCGCCAACACAACCCCCACCGGCCAATACGGCAGATAGATGCGGCTGATGCGGCTGCCGGCATAGTCGCGGCTCCAGCCTAGCGTGCCCGCGCTGGCGTGGTTGACGTAGTAGATGATGAAGCCCGACAGCACGAAGAAAAAATCCACGCCCAGATAGCCATGCGCCAATGCCGCAGCCAGCCATGCGGGTAACGGCTGCACCAGGTGCGTGGTGGGCAGGACGCTGTGGCTGAGTACCACCATCATCGCGGCCAGCGCACGCCCGGCCTGCAGGATGCGGATGGTGGGACGGGCAGGCAGCGCTGCCATCGGCTGCGATATCGGCACGCGGACGCAGGCCGATGTCTCTGCGCTCAGGCAGCCATTTCCGCAGCGTCGGCAAAGACGCTGGCCTGTTCCGCACGTAGCCGGTCGATCAGGCGGTTGGCCGGCAACTGCACGTCGTCGTAGGTCAGCACCTGGTCCTTGGCCACCGCATGCCGCAGCACGCAGCCTTCGGCCACGCCCATCGGCAGCAGCCGTGCGTTTGCGGTGCTATCGGCGCGCTCGCATTGGCCGTAGCTCATGTAGCCGCCGAGCCCGTCGATGGTTTCGCCGGTGGCCAGGTCGCGTTTGGCGGTGGCGATCACTTCCACCAGCGGCGCACCCAATGGTTGCAGCACCGCATCGCCGAGCAGCACCACGCGCGCCACCGACAACGGCACCTCGAAATGGCAAAGGTGATACGGCGTGTAGAAGCTGTACAGCGGGCCTTCGCCGAGCTTGTAGAGATTGAGGTAGTGCTGCTGTTTGGCATCGTCGTGACTGGCCAGCACGAACACGCCGGGCGAGGGCAGGGCGCCCACCACGTAATCCACCGCGCCGCCCACTGCACGTAACGCCTCGATGTCGTAGCGCGTGGTCAATGCGTCCACATGCCCGCGATGCTCATAGCCGGTCATGCCGCGCTGCAGGATCGACATGCCGGTGCCGTTGGCCACGATCGCCTGTTCAAAGCTGATCTTGGTGCCATCGGCAAAACTGGTGACCATATGCGGGTCCTGGCCCCACTTCGCGGCGAAACCGGCTTGTGTCGCCGGTGTGCGATACGGGTCCTGCAAGCCTTTGATATTGCCGCACAGCAGCGGCGTCAAACCGATCGAGCGCACGAACCGATACAGGTTCATCTGCACGCCGGGCTGGTCGCCATCGCAGGCGCTGAAGATCACTCCGGCCGCATCGGCCTTGCGCTTGAGCAGCGGGCCGACGGTACCGTCGAGCTCGGCGTTCATCGTGACCATGTGGCGGCCATGGGCGATGGCGCCCAGGCTGATGTGCGCGCCGTACTCGATGGCGCCGGTGGCATCGATCAGGCAATCCAGTGCGTCGCATTCGTAGACCAATGCAGGGTCATCGGTCACTGCAGGAATGCCGGCAGCGATCTGGCGCTTCAATTCGGTGGCGCTATCGACCACACGAGCATGCTGGCCGGCCTGGCGATACGCCTCCAGCGCCTTGTCCACGCTGCGGTTGCAGATCACCGACACCCGCATGCCCGGCACCGAGTGCGCGATCTGGTTGACGATGCCGCGTGCCATGAAGCCTGCCCCGTACAGGCCAACCCGCAATGGGCGACCTGCGTCGGCGCGTGCCTGCAAGAGACGATCGATATTCATGCGCGCTCCTTCTGGGTAAGCCCGGCAAGCTGCGCAATGCCGTGCTGGTGTTCGTTGAAGTCTGGCCAGGCGGCATCCTTGTCGGACACCAGCTGCGGCTCGAGCGGCCACTGCAGGCCCAGACGTGGATCGTTCCAGCGCAAGCCGCGCTCGGCCTGCGGCGTGTACATCGCACTGGCGAAGTAGAAGGCTTCGGTCTGCGGCTGCAAGGTGATGAAGCCATGTGCAAAGCCGCGCGGCACATACAGCGCCAGACGATTGTCCGCAGTCAATTCGGTGCCGTACCACTGCAGGTAGGTGCGCGAATCCGGGCGCAGATCCACGATCGCATCCCATAGCCCACCGCGAATGCAGCGCACGATCTTGACCTCGGCGGCAGGCGGCAATTGGTAGTGCATGCCGCGCAAGGTGCCGGCCTGCGCGTTGAACGAGTTGTTGACCTGCACGAACTGATCGACCAGGCCGGCCTGCGCCATTTCCTGTGTGCAAAACACCCTTGCAAACCAACCGCGCGCATCGCCGCGTTGCTGCGGCTCGATCACAAACGCGCCTGCCAGCGGAGTAGGGTGAAAGATCATGCAGCCACCCTCAGATCCGCTGCGAGGATGCCGGCATCGACCAACTGCTGCAGGATGCGCAGCCGGATGAAGTCCGAGCTCTGGCGGAAGTCGCCATCGGTGAAGCCGGCGCGCTGCAGATCGTCGCGGAGTTCGGTGATGGTGGAGCGCAGGGTTTCCTGCGGTTGATGCTCGGGGGCTAGCCGTTCGAACAGGGAAAAATCCACACGATACGAGCGGCTGTCGGCCGGCGCGTTGCTGGAGATCGACACCTTCGCGCTGGGAATCGCCACACCGACCGCATGCGCCAAATCGCGTACCTGTACATTCCAGCGTGCCGAGCCGGCATTGACGAACAGAAACTGCCCACCGGCCAGCGGTGTGCGGCTCAATGCCCAGTCGATGGCGCGCGCCATATCGCGCACATGGATCAACGGTCGCCACGGCGAGCCATCCGACAGTACCTCTACGGTGCCGTTGGCCACGGCGCTGGCGACGAAATCGTTGAGCACCAGGTCCAGCCGCAGGCGTGGCGAGGCGCCGCAGGCAGTGGCAAAACGCAGGCAGGTGATCACCATGTCGGTGTCCAGCTGCGCAAGCGCACGTTCGGTATCGATCTTGGAATGCGCATACGCGGTCAGCGGGGCGATGGCGCTGGTTTCCGAGCGCGGCGTGCCATCGGCGGCTGCCCCATACACGCTGCAGCTGGAGGCGAACACGAAGTGGCGCACGCCGGCCTGTGCGGCGGCATGTGCCACGGCAACGCTCGCCTTGCAGTTGATCGCGTCGGTGACCAGCTCGAAGCGCTTGCCCATCGCATCGTTGGAGATCGCCGCCAGGTGCACCACCGCGTCGAAACCCTGCAGTTGCTGCGCGGTGAGGTCGCGCACATCGCCGAACCACTGTTGGTCCAGCACCACTTCCGGCAGGCGGCGCGGGTCGGACAGGCAATGCGCGAACCAGCCGCGATCCAGCCCCACCAACCAGGCCTGCGGATAGCGTTGTCGCAAATGGGCGGCCACTACCGGCCCGATATAGCCCATGTTGCCGGTGATCAGAATGCGCATGCTGTTACTCCCACACGCGCCACGGCGCGCGATTGGACGACCAGAGGGTTTCGAGATGATTGCGGTCGCGCAGTGTGTCCATCGGCTGCCAGAACCCGTCGTGGCGATAGACGCTCAACTCGTCGCGGTCGACCAGCGTTTCCAGCGGGCTGTTTTCCCACACGGTGGCATCGTCTTCGATCACATCGATCACGCGTGGGTCCAGCACGAAAAAACCGCCGTTGATCAAACCGTCGCCATCCAGCGGTTTTTCGCGGAAGCCGGTGACGTGTTCGCCTTCCACCCGCAACGCGCCGAAGCGGCCGGGCGGTTGCACGGCAGTGACCGTGGCAAGCCGGCCTTCGCGTTGATGCAGCGCGATGGCTGCGCCGATATCCACATCGGCCACGCCATCGCCGTAGGTCATGCAGAACGCCGATTCGCCGCGCAGATGCTCGCGCACGCGGCGCAGCCGGCCGCCGGTCATGGTCTGCGCACCGGTGTCCACCAGCGTCACCCGCCAGGGTTCGGCGCGGGTGTTATGCAAGGTGGTCGTATTGCTGCCGAGGTCGCAGGTCACATCCGATTCGCGCATGTGATAGTTCATGAAAAAATCCTTGATCACTTCGCCGCGGTACCCCAGACACACGACGAAATCCTGGATGCCGTGGTGCGCGTAGATTTTCATGATGTGCCACAGGATCGGTTTGCCGCCGATTTCCACCATGGGCTTGGGGCGGATGGCGGTTTCTTCGGAAATGCGCGTTCCCAGTCCGCCAGCCAGAATGACTGCTTTCATTGATACGTCCTTTGGGGCTGGAGCCTTGCGTGATGCCGGAGCACTGCGATGCAACGTTATGCGGTCATGCTCAGCACGGGTGCCGGGGAGCAGGCAGCGTGTTCGGCCATGGCCGCCAGGTTGTCGAGCATGGAAAAACGCTCGGCCATCAACGCCGGGCGAGGCAGCTGCAGCGTCTGCAGAATCTGCGCCCACCGGTGCGCCCAATCGTGCCGGCGTAGCGATTGCACGGTGTTGTGCAGGCGTGCGCGATCCAGCCGCTCGCTCTGCTGTTCCAGATCGTGCAGAAACTGGCCGATGTCGCGGACGTCTGACGGCAGATCGATGACCGCATCGTCCCAATCGAAGAACTGCCGGAATTCCGGGCAGCCCTGCGCAGAACCCAGCACGATCGCGCCGCCTGCGGCACCTTCGAAATAGCGCGTGGCCAAGGCCTGTTTTTTCACGCCCTTGAAGAAGCCTGCCGTGTCGACAGTGAAGTCGTGGGCCATGAAGAACTTGGCGCGCTTGATCATGGCGCTCGATTGCAGGCGGTGTGCAGCCCAGTCCTGCACCGCACCGCCGCGTAGCACGTCGTGCAGATAGAAAAATCCTGGGTTGGCCTGTGCATGCGCCAGCAATTGCGCATGCACCTGCGGCACGCGCCGGCCAATGCTGACCACATCGATGCAGCGCTGTGGGGCACGCGGCAGTGGGGTTGCCAACAAGGTGTCGCACGCGCTGGCCAGAAACGACACCGGTGTGCTGGTGTAAGCACGCAGCGCATCCACGCAGCTGGCATTGAGCACGAAGACATGATCGAACTGATCGAGCAGTTTCAATTCGGTCTTTTGCGATTCCAGCAGCTCAGGCCAGGTTTCCAGCAGGTACACCACACGCGTGCGGCAGCGCTTGCGCCAGCCGTCCATGCGTCCGAGCGCGCTCAGCTCTCTGGGGAACTGGCACACGTAAAAAAACAGGTCGTAGTCCTGCTCGACGTTGCGTGGCTGTGCATTGGAGAGGGCAGGCCGCCCGCTCAACCGATGCAGCGCAGAGGCGCCGCGATGCTTCAGTTCGTTGAGCAGATACGACACACCCGGATTGACCCCGCGCCCGCTGGTGTACTCCGCTGCGGGCGGGCACAGCAGGTCTGCATGTTCCAGGCTGCCGATGACATTGAGCAAGGCATAGGCCTGCCCGTTGAAGGCCTCTGGCCAGGCCTGGTAATTGGAGGCCAGCAGGACCGAGCGCGTTGCGTCCATCGATACTCCTTCGGTGATCGCACCTGCCAACCGGCCGCGACTGCTTTTACTCGGGTGGGTAAAACAACGCACGCCCCAAACCAGGGCCAGGAAAACGTTCGTCGCCTCGCATCACTGTGCGGCTCAACATAACCCGACCTAAATATAAGAGCAGATAGTGAGAAAAGAGTGATACCGGTCGCGACAATCCTGTGCGCTATGGTATAGGTCCGCTGAGTTGCTGATGGTTTGAGGCCGAACATGCACGACGTTGAATGTGTGGTGGTGGGCGCAGGCGTGGTGGGGCTGGCGATTGCGCGTCACCTCGCACTGCAGGGGCATGCGGTGTTGGTACTGGAATCGCAGGCCGCGATCGGCACTGGCAGCAGTGCGCGCAATAGTGAGGTGATCCACGCAGGTCTCTACTACCCGGCCGGGTCGTTGAAGGCACAGTTGTGCGTCAGCGGCAACACCGTGTTGTATGCCTATTGCGAGCGACGTCACGTGCCGTATCGGCGTTGCGGCAAATTGATCATTGCGTGTGATCACGCGCAACGCGAACAACTCGACCGGCTGCATCACAACGCGGTGACCAGTGGGGCGCACGGTGTTGTGCCGCTCAGTCAGGCGCAGGTGCGGGAGCGCGCGCCGCAGCTGCGTTGCGTTGCCGCTCTGGAGTCCACCGCCACCGGCATCATCGACAGCCTTGCATTGATGCTGGCATTGCAGGGCGATGCCGAAGCGCACGGCGCCACCGTGGCGCTGCGCACGAGGGTGGAACACGTCGAGCCAAGTGCAGCGGGATTCCGTCTTTCGATTGCAGGTGACGGCCATGCGCCGGTGTCGCTCACCTGCAACTGGCTGGTGAATGCGGCCGGCCATGGCGCGCCACCCCTGGCTGCCCGCACCGATGGTTTGCCCGCGCGTGCACAGGTGCGGGCCTACTTCGCCAAGGGCAGCTACTTCACGTTGGCCGGCCGCTCACCGTTTGGTCAATTGATCTATCCGCTGCCCGAACCTGGCGGCCTGGGCGTGCATCTCACCCTGGACCTGCACGGGCGTGCACGCTTCGGCCCTGATGTGGAGTGGGTAAGTGCGCCCGATTACCGCTGCGAGCCAACGCGGGCAGACAGCTTTGTTGCGGCGATACGGCGTTACTGGCCTGGCTTGCCGGAGGGCGCATTGCAGCCTGGCTATTGCGGCGTACGGCCGAAGATCAGCGGGCCCGGTGAGGCGGCCGCCGATTTTCGTATCGATGGGCCAGGCCTGCACGGCATCGCCGGGCTGGTGAATCTGTTCGGCATCGAATCGCCGGGCTTGACCTGCTGCCTGAGCATCGCGGCGCACGTGGCCGCGTTGCTGGAAGATCGCCCATTGCAGGCCAGCACTGGTAGCGCTACCCACGCATCACCGCAAGCGGCAGCCACGTCCTGCTGACAGGAGTGCAAGATTTGCACAGCGAGCGCAGCCGTTTTTTCCGACACCCCATGCACGTACACCGTGTGGCCTGCGTTTGCGGGTTGGCACGATTGTTGCGTTGGCCCCATTACCCAATGGCGTACCAACGAAGCATCGAGAGGAGGCACAGTGGAAGACGGACAGAACGTTACTCGTAGCCGGCGCGGCTTTGCCGCATTGGATCCTGAAAAGCGCCGCGTGTTGGCCAGCAGCGGTGGAAAAGCCGCCCACGCCAGCGGCAATGCACATGAATTCACCAGCGACGAAGCACGTGAAGCGGGTCGCAAGGGCGGCCAGGCAGTCAGCCGCGACCGCGATCATATGTCGCGTATCGGCAGCAAGGGTGGCCGTTCCAAGCAGGCCAAGCCGCAGGAAGAAGCAGTCTAAATCCGCCGTTCGGCGCGCCGATGGCGTGCCGGTGCGGGTTGCAGCACGACAGGCTCTGCGTCAGCTGGATGCAGGGCCTGTTACGTTTTGGGAAGGCACTTCGCGATGTCATTCTAGGTCTGCAGGCACAAACGATTGCAGCACACCGTCGCTTGAGGTCGCCTGATGGCGATTGGATTGCAAAGGTGTGGTCTTGAACCTGTTGGTGCGCAATGCATCGGCAGGGGTGAGGAAAATTTTGCACACCTTGTGCGGCGCTGCTATCGATTGCAGGGAAATTCTTCACCCTCCCTGTCGCACCTCTCACAGTGTCTGCAGGATTTGCAGAGCTGGCCAGACCCCTGATTCTCTCGTCCCGGCCAATTCGCTGGGTCGTGATGTCAATTACATGTGGACGTCCCACTGCGCGCTCACCTGGTGCAGCCGTGTCTTTCATGCGGTGCGCGCCACGCTGGAGTCCTCGCACACAACAGGAGATGTCGCATGGCCGAACCCCAAGAAAATTTGATGGACTGGTTGCGCGATGCGCATGCCATGGAGCAGCAGGCCGAGCAGATGCTCAAGGCCCAGGCGGCGCGCATCGAGCATTATCCCCAGCTCAAGGCACGTCTCGAGCAGCACCTGGAAGAGACGCTGGGCCAGCAGCGCCTGGTCGATTCCTGTATCGAGCGCCTTGGCGGTGCGCCGTCGGTGATCAAGGACACCATGGGCAAGATGGCCGCGTTCGGCCAGGCCATGGGCGGCATGACCACCTCCGACGAAATCGTCAAGGGTGCGATGGCCGGCTATGTGTTCGAGAATCTGGAGATCGCCACCTATACCGCGTTGCTGGGTGCAGCCAGGACGGTAGGCGATGTGCAGACCCAGCGCGTGTGCGAGCAGATACTGGAGCAGGAACATGCAATGGCCGACTGGCTGCTGGACTATCTGCCGCAGCTGACCGAAGAATTCCTGGTGCGGGATGCAACCCCGGGCGTCATTGCGAAGAAGTGAGCCGCAACGCGGGCCGCCGCGCCGTGGACTGGTAAACACAAAAGGCCCTGCGATGCAGGGCCTTTGTTGTTCCGAGACAGGCTTGGATGCGGCAGCATGCGCGATCTGGCACTGCCATGGACCGGCTTCTTCGCAACGCTTACCCTTGTCGGTCTTTCGACAAACGGTTGCAGTGATGACAGAGCACACGGCTTATCCGATCGGCAGTGCAGGGCACCCCTGGGGTGAGGCAGAGCGCAGTGCATGGCGTGCACGCCAGCTGCGCCAGCGCAGTTATGCCGACGATGTCGTGCAGCCCATCAAGCGCATGGATGCGCGCTTTGAACGCGTGCACTACGCAACGATCGGCGCGGCAACCGAACACTATCGGTTGATCGCACTGCGCACTGCCGACTGGGACCCTGCGCTGCCGTGTGCACTGGTCACCGGCGGTGTGCATGGTTACGAAACCAGTGGCGTGCAGGGCGCACTGCAGTTCCTGCAGCAACGCGCCGGCCACTACGCGGGCCGGATCAACCTGCTGGTGGCACCCTGTATCAATCCGTGGGGGTATGAGCGCATCCAGCGCTGGAATGCCGACGCAATCGATCCGAATCGTTCCTTTCGCCAGGACAGCCCTGCAGCAGAATCGGCCGCGTTGATGCAGCTACTCGCCGCACTGCCTGGTCAGATGCACGTGCATATCGATCTGCACGAAACCACCGACAGCGACGAAACCGAATTCCGCCCGGCGTTGGCCGCGCGCGACGGTGTTGCGTACGTGCCGGGCACTATTCCGGATGGTTTCTATCTGGTCGGTGACAGCGAAGATCCGCAGCCGGAATTTCAGCAGGCCGTGATTGCGGCGGTGGCGCAGATCACCCACATTGCGCCTGCCGACGCGCAGGGCCAACTCATCGGCGCACCTGTGGTTGGCCATGGTGTCATCAGCTATCCGGTGCGGCGTCTGGGCTTGTGCGCCGGCGTGACGCAGGCGCGCTATTGCACCACCACCGAGGTGTATCCGGACAGCCCGCGTGCAACGCCTGCGCAATGCAATGCGGCGCAGGTGGCGGCGATCTGTGCGGCACTGGATTACGCGCTGGCACATGCGTGAAGACGCGGAGCCGGGAAAAGCAGGTCACAACGAATTCGGAGATCAGCATGCCGCATGACACGGCCTGGCACGGTGGTATCTGGCTCAATCGGCCGAAGACAGTGGAGATCGATGGCGACACCTTGGAGGTGGTGACCGACCAGGCCACCGACTTCTGGCGCCAGACCCATTACGGATTTACCCGCGATAGCGGGCATTTTCTGGGCGTCACGGCTGCAGCGGGCTTCACCGCGCAGCTGCGCGTGCGCGCTCAATACGCATCGCTCTACGACCAGGCTGGCATCATGGTGCGCCTGGACGAGCAGCGCTGGGTCAAGGCGGGCATCGAACTCAGCGACGGGCGCGCAATGCTCAGCAGCGTGCTGACCAATCCGGTGTCGGACTGGGCCACCGGTCCCTACGAAGCCGATCCGAAGGATTTCTGGATCCGCGCCACCATTGCCGAGGGTGTGTTGCGCCTGCAGGTCTCTGCCGATGGACGCAGCTGGCCGCTGATCAGGCTTTGCCCGTTCCCGGTGGCCGACGCCTATCGGGTCGGGCCGATGTGCTGCACGCCGGAGCGCGCGGGGTTGAAGGTGCGCTTCTCCGACTGGACGCTGGGTCCACCATTGGGCAAGGCGCTGCACGATCTGAGTTGAACGCTGCGGTCACGGCAGTCGCTGCGCGGCCAGCGCCTGCGCAACGTAAGCGGCCACCAGGTGCGCTTCCATCGGGCGGGAGAGCAGATAGCCCTGCGCTTCGTCGCATCCCCAGCTACGCAACAGCGCGATTTCGTCGGCATGTTCGATGCCTTCGGCCACGGTGCGGTAGCCCAGCGCATTGGCCAGCCGCACCACCGCCTCGGCGCGCATCTGCATGCCGGCCTTGGTGGCAATGCCGGTGACCAGCGAGCGATCGAGCTTGAGCACGTTGACCGGCAACTCGGTGAGGTAACCGAAGTTGCTGTAGCCGGTGCCGAAATCGTCGATGGCCACGCTGACGCCGGCATCGCGCAGTGCGCGTAGCCGAGGAACTGCTTCCACATTGCTGCGCAACCAGCGGCCTTCGGTGATTTCCAATTCGATCCGCGAGGTGGGGATCGCCAGTTCCCTGCAGCGATTGATGACATCCGCAGCCAGATTGAGGTTGCCGAAATCGCGTGAAGACAGATTGATCGAGATCGAGAAATCCAGCCCTTGCGCCCGCCACTTGGCCAGCTGCACCAGCGCGGTTTCGATCACCCAGTTGGTGACGGTGCACATCAAGGCGGTCTTTTCGAACAGCGGAATGAATTCGTCCGGGCCGATCGGGCCAAGACTGGCGTGGTGCCAGCGCAGCAGCGCTTCGAAGCCGGTCACCGACAGGTCGGCAAGGTCGATGCGCGGCTGAAACACCAGCCGGAAATCGCCGGCGTCCAATGCACGTTCTGCGTCCAATGCCAGGCGGTAAGAGCGTTGAATCGCATCGTCGTGCAGGGCGCTGTACCAGCACACGATGGCGTGGTTGTTGATCGCATCGCCCAACGCCACCAGCCCCTTGCGCATGACATCGTTGGTGTCGGGTTGCTGCGGCGCAAAGCGCACAACGCCGGCGTGAAAGGTCAACGACATCGGCACGCCGGCCGCATCCATCGGCTGATGCAGCATGTCCCGCAGATCGAGCAACAGGTCTTCCATTTCGTCGGGCGCAGAGTTCAACAAAAAGAACGCAAACCGCATCGGTGCCACGTGATACACGGTGGCCTTGCCACGCAGTGCGCGGGTCAGCACGTAGCTGGCGTGCCGTATCAACTCTTCCAACGGTTGCATGCCCAGCGCCTGGCGTGCTTCGTTGGCGGCCTGCGTGTCGTAGACCTCGATGAACGAGGCGATGGTCGGCACGCAGTGGCTGCCGAAGGCGAGGGCATCCAGATCCGATTGCAGCTGACGCGCATTGAGCAGGCCGCTATGCGGCTCGCGACGGCCGGCGCCGAATTGCAATTCAAGTTGCGCGGCGGCCACGTTGGCGAACATCAACAGTTGCTGATGCTCCTGGCTGGCCAGATGGCGCTCACGCGTATCGATCACGCACAGCGTGCCGGAGACGCCGGTTTGCGGCGTGCCGACCGGCACACAGGCGATGAAGCGCGCCGGCAACCCCGGGAAGGCTGCATCGCCGAGCTGAATCGGTGCCAGCGCAGAATGGCCGATCAACTCCGAAACGCCGTTGGCGGCGGCATTGACCTGGCAACACGACGCGATGGCCTGTTCGACATGGCCGATGCTGATGCCGCGCGCCGCCAGTACACGCAAGCGGCCGCCTTCGGTAATGGTCAGCGCAGCAGCGGGCGCTACCAATGCATGGCAGACCAGGCGTGCGATTTGATCGAGCGGCTCCATCCCGCCCAGGTCGATCGGCACTCCTGACCAGTCGGCATGCCGTTCCTGCGTTTTGTTGTCCAGAGCAAGCGTCATGTCATCAGAGTCCGTGTTGAAGATCACACACTGCATGGCTACTAGTAACAAACGGGAGTCATCGGTAGGTGACGAAGAACTGGAATCCACGCCTCATCGGATATCCAACGTGATGCCTGGAAAAAACGGTAACACGGCAGCGAGCTCGGCATCATCATTTGGCAGTTATCTGGGGCATACAAATACTCCATTCCAGCGACCTGTGCCGTCCGTAATGCAGTGGTATTAATCGCACAAACGATTGCATGACAAAAAATCCGATCACTGGTGCGATATAAGCAGAACCTTGCAGTGCAGCATCTGGAGATAAACGAGAAATTTACTGTTCGGCCCGCTATACGCGCTGAACCACTGCATCAGTCCGCTTCGAATATCCAGGCTCATCCAATCGAATGCCGCGCAGAACGTGGAGAACTGCCCGTTTTGAAGTTGAGGTTGACGGAGCAAGGAACGTGCGCTGTTCCGGATGAGCCACGCAGTTTCCGTCAGCGAGCCGGAGCAAACCAGTCGACAGTTTGTATGTGTGTAACGGATGAGTTTATGGTTAGTGATATTCAGCACAGTTTCAGTTGTGCGGCTTCGCCTATTAATCGCATCAGGTTCGGTATCGGGATTGGTATTAATCTCCGTCGCGTTTGAACTATCCGGGATGGAGTAGCGAGCGCTGCTTTAAACCGGCTCAACCATTAATCAACTCGCGTCTTTGAAGGCGCGTGCATGGGCACGCGTCGGTCTTGGCACGGCAATCAGGGGGCAATGAAATGAATCGTGCATTTGCGCTGGTCTGGAACGCAGCTATTGGCAATTGGGTCGTCACGCATGAGTTGGTGCGGCGGCGGCGCAAGTCCGGGGCAACCCGCCGTTGTCTGTCGAGCCTGGTTGTGCTGGCGGTGGGGGCCGCCGCACCCGGTCTGGCCTGGGGAGCATGCACACCTGCATTACCTGCAGCGGGCGCAACGGTTACCTGCTCGGGATTGCCGATCACCAGCAATAGCTTCGCCAGCAGTGCAAATAACCTGACCGTCAACGTCGCGGCCGGCTCGCAAATGACCGCCGGGTTGCTCGGCGGCACCGCCATCGCGCTCAGCGGCACCAACGCCACGCTCAACAACGGCGGCACGGTCGATCCGTCGGTGCTTGGCTTGCTGTCGGTACTAAGCACCGGCGTCACCATGGGCAATGCCACCTCCACATCGGTGATCGCCAACAATCTTGCTACCGGCACGATTTACGGTACCGGCGGTTTGCTCGGTGCCAACCTGCTCAATCTCGACGGCATGGCGCTGGGCATCACCTCGGCCAGCAATGGTGTGGTGCAGATCAACAACGCTGGCCTGATCGATAGCCGTGCGTTGCTGGGTTTGTCGGTCCTGGGCTCGGACACACCGGTCATCGCGGTCAGCGGTGGCGGCACGGTCAACGCCGTCAATACCGGCACCATCAACGGACGCGTGGGCTTTCAGAGTTCGGCCACCGGCAATACCTTCGTCAACTCCGGCACCATCAACGGCAGTGTGTCGATGGGTGCTGGCAGCACCAACAGCTTCACTGCGGTCACCAGCGGCAGCGTCAACGCAGCTGGCGGACTGGCGCTCGAACTGCTGGGTCCCGGCGGCTTGCTGAGCTTCGCGCAGACCGGCGTGGTGGATGGCGGTGCAGGCGGCACCAATACGTTGATCCTGCAGAATTCGCCAACCGGCACCGGCACTGGCAGTACCGGTGTTGGATCGCTCAGCACGGCGCAGTACATCAATTTCGGCAGCCTGCGCGTCAACAGCGGTACCTGGTCAGTCGGTGGCGGCAGCAACTTCGGCAGCAGCGCGCTCAATGGCGGCGTGCTGCAGTTCGCAAACCCTGCCCAGCTCGGCACCAGCATCGCTGCCAATGGCGGTGCACTGGAGGCCACCGCCGCAGGGTTGACGCTGAATCCCACCGGCGGCATCGCGCTGGGTGCGGGCGGCTTGACCCTGCAAGGCGCCAACGGCCTGACCGTCGCCAGCCCAATCACCGGCACCGGTGCGCTGACCAAGACCGGCACCGGTGCCTTGGGTTTGACCGGTGCCAATACCTTCAGCGGCGGCGTGAACCTGCTCGGTGGCGCGCTGACCGTCGGCAACAACGGCGCGCTGGGAACCGGCACCGTCAACGCATCTGCTGGCAGCCTACTTTCAAGTGCTGCAGTCAACTTGCCGAACGCGTTCGTACTCAACGATTTCATCGGCATCGGCGGTGCCAACAACCTGCGGCTTGGCGGCGGTATCAGCGGTGCCGGGGCGCTGAACAAGATCGGCACCGGCACGCTGACCCTTGGCGGCACCAATACCTACGCCGGTGGTACCTCGCTGGGCGCCGGCACCGTGCTGCTGGAAACCTCCGGTGCGCTCGGCACCGGCACGGTGACCGCAGCGGGCGGGCTACTGGATACCACTGCTCCGCTGACATTAAACAATGCATTTGCGCTGACCAACACCCTGGGCCTTGGTGCCAGCAGCAACGCGCTGACCTTGAGCGGCACGCTTGCCGGTGCCGGTGGCATCAACAAGACCGGCACCGGCACGCTCGCGCTCAACGGCACCAACACGTATACCGGCGGCACCACGTTGGCGTCGGGCGCGTTGCAGCTCGGCACGGCCTCCGCATTGGGAACGGGCGCATTAAATGTCACTGGCCCGGCCAACCTGAGCACCGGCGCTGCGTTGACGGTGGCCAACGGCATCAACCTCGCAGGTCCGTTGAACTGGACCGGCGCGCAGGCGCTCACGCTCAGCGGTGCCATCACTGGCGGCGGCAGTTTGATCAAGAGCGGTGCGGGCGACCTCACGCTGACCAACAGTAATGCCTATACCGGCGGTACCACGCTGAGCACCGGGCGGCTAGTGGTCGGCTCCAACGCGGCGCTGGGCACCGGCACGCTGACCGCCAGTGGCGGCGTACTCGATGCGACCACAGCGGCAACGCTAGGCAATGCCATTACGTTGAACGACACCATGGGCGTGGGCAGCAACGGCACTGCCTTGAACTTGACGGGCACGATTGGCGGCAGCGGTACGTTGAACAAACTCGGCACCGGCACACTCACGCTCGGTGGGCTTAATACCTATGCCGGCGGCACGCTGCTCAATGCCGGCGTCCTGCAGGTGACCAATGACGGATCACTCGGCAGCGGTGCATTGACCGTTACCGGTAATGCCAGTCTGCAGGGCACGGTGCCTACCACGGTGGCCAACGATATTGCGCTGACCACCGGCGCGCTCAGCCTCGATGGCACGCAGGCACTGACCCTGAGTGGCGATATCAGCGGAGCAGGCAGCCTGATCAAATCCGGCAGCGGCGACCTGACGTTGAGCGGCAACAGTCTGTACACCGGCGGCACCACGCTCGGTGCCGGTCGCCTCACGGTGGGCAGCGACACCGCACTCGGCGTTGGTGCACTCAGCGCTGCCGCCGGCACCACCTTGGACAACGCCACGGTGAGCACGCTCGCCAATGCCATCGCACTGGCGGGCCTAGTCAATGTGGGTGGCAGCAATGCGCTGACGCTCAATGGTGCGATCACCGGCGCCGGCAGTCTCGACAAGCTCGGTCCGGCCAGTCTGACATTGGCCGGCAACAACACCTATGCCGGTGGTACGCGCTTGTCTGCAGGCAGTCTGCTACTGGGCAGCGATACGGCGTTGGGCACAGGCACCCTCACCATCGGCGGCGGTCTGCTCGACAGCACCGCAGCACGCATCGTCGATAACAACGTGGCACTGGAAGCGGATCTGCAACTTGGCGGCAGCCAGGATCTTGCGCTCAACGGCGTTGTCAGCGGCGTGGGTGGGGTGATCAAGGACGGCGGCGCCACACTCACCCTGGGTGGACCAAACAGCTTTGCCGGCGGCGTGGATCTCAATGCAGGCGCGTTGCTGATCGGCAACGCCACTGCACTGGGCAGCGGCGTGCTGACAGCAGCCGATGGCACGCAGCTGCAAGCCACCACCGCAACCACGATCGGCAACGATGTCGCCTTGAACGGCGCGCTCTCGCTTACCGGCAACAACGATCTTGGCGTGACCGGTATCGTCAGTGGCGCAGGTAGCCTGATCAAGCAGGGTGCTGGTGCGCTTACGCTCTCCGGCAACAATCTCTACACCGGTGGAACTGTGCTGGACACCGGCACCTTGGTGGTCGGCAGCAACACTGCACTGGGCACCGGCGCACTCACTGCTGCCGATGGGACGCAACTCACTGCCAGCACTGCAGTGACGTTGCAGAACGCGCTCAACGTTGCCGGTCAACTCGGCATCGATGGCCAGGACCTTACGCTCGATGGCGTGATCGATGGCGCCGGCAGCTTGATCAAGAACGGCCCCCAGACGCTCACCCTCACTGGCAACAATACCTGGGTGGGCGGCCTGCAATTGCAGGGCGGCGCGTTGCTGGTCGGCAGCGATACCGCACTGGGACTAGGCACGCTGACTGCGGCGGCTGGCACCACGCTGGATGCCACCACCGCAGTGACACTGGGCAATGCGCTCGCATTGAACGGCGCGTTGACGCTGCCCGGCACGCAGGACACCACGCTCAATGGCGTGATCAGCGGCATCGGCAGTCTGGATAAACAAGGCGCGGCCACGCTGACCTTGAACAACGCCAACAGCTTCAGCGGCGGCGTTGCGCTGGATGCAGGGCGTGTGGTGCTGGGTAACGACACTGCGTTGGGGGTAGGTGGCCTGCTGGTCGGCGGCGCTGCGGAACTGGATACCAATGCAGCGCTGACGCTGGGCAACACGGTGCAGTTGAATGATCAGCTCACCCTGATCGGCAGCAACGATCTGACCTTGAACGGTGCCATCAGCGGCACCGGTAGCCTGATCAAGAATGGCGCCACCACGTTGTCGCTCAATGCAGGCAACACGTACGCAGGCGGCACCACATTGGCTGCGGGCACCATTGCAGTCGGTGCAAACGATGCACTCGGTACCGGCAGCCTGTCGGTCGTCGGCAACGCGGCGTTGAGCAATGCGATCGCGGTGGCTTTGGGCAACGACATCGCACTTGGCGCAGCGCTCACCGTGGACAACGGCGCAGACATGCTGGTCAGTGGCAACATCAGCGGTGCAGGCGATTTGATCAAGACCGGCGCCGGGACCCTGACCTTGAATGGCAGCAACAGCTACACCGGCCCGTTGGCGATTCAGGCCGGCACGCTGGTGGCCAGCACCGGTGCGGCGCTGGGCAATGCGAGCAACGTCGATGTCGCGGCGGGCGCGGTGTTGAATCTGACCAACGGTGGCCTGATCACCGCACTCAGTGGTGCCGGCAATGTCGATACCGATGCAGGCGGCACGCTGCAATTGGGCGGCGGCGATTTTGCCGGCAGCCTGGGCGGTGGCGGCAATCTGGACAAGGTCGGCGTGGGCACAGTGCGCTTGCTCGGCACCAGTGCGATCGGTGGTGCCACGCAAGTCAGTGGCGGCACCTTGGATGTGATCGGCAGTCTCGGCACCAGCGCGTTGAACGTTGCGCTCGGCGGCACGCTGACGGGCACCGGCACGAACGGCAGTGTGGCCAGTGGCGTCACCATCGGTGATGGCGGCCGGCTTGCGTTGACCAGTGGCTCCTCGCTGAGCGTGGGTGGCTTGTCGCTGGCACCGGGCGCATTTCTCGATGTCGCACTGGCCGCGCCGAGCAACACGCGTCTGCTTGCAGTCAATGGCGATCTCACCCTGGACGGCACACTCAACATCACCGACATCGGTGGCTTCGGCACCGGCGTGTATCGCTTGATCGATTACACCGGCCTGCTCACCAATAACGGGTTGGCATTCGGCGTGATTCCCGGCAGCGTGGATCTGAGCCAGCTCGCCTTGCAGACCGCCATCGGCCAGCAGCTCAATCTGGTGGTCACCGCGCCGGGCAGCATCGTGCAGTTCTGGGACGGCGTGCAGACCACGGCCAATGGCACCGTCGATGGCGGCGCCGGCACCTGGGGCGCGGCCACCAATTGGACCAGCCAGGACGGCACCGCCAACAGCACCTGGCAGGGCGATTTTGCGGTGTTTGCCGGTACCGCAGGTGCGGTGGGCGTGCAGGGCACGCAGAGCATCGGTGGCCTGCAGTTCGTCGCCGACGGCTATCAGTTGACCGACGCCGGCGCAGGTGCGCTGGACGTGGTCGCCCCGTTGACCGCAGTGCGTGTGGACCCGGGTGCAACTGCCACGATCGACGTCGCGATTTCCGGCGTTGGTGGCGTGGAGAAACTCGACACTGGCACGCTGGTGCTCGACGCGGCCAATAGCTACACCGGCGGTACGGCACTCAGCGGCGGCACCCTGGTGCTCGGCGACGCGCAGGCACTCGGCACCGGCACGTTGACTGCGGCAGCCGGCACCAACCTCGATAGCAATCAAGCAGTGGCAGTAGGCAATGCGGTAGTGCTCGGCGGTGCGCTCAATCTGGTTGGCAGTAACGATCTGACCTTGTCGGGCCCGATCAGCGGCGCGGGCAGCTTGATCAAGAATGGTGCGTCCACGCTTACGCTCGATGGCGCCAACAGCTATGTCGGCGGCAGCGTATTGAACGCAGGCACGTTGGCAGTTGGCAGCAACAGCGCGTTGGGTGCCGGCAGCCTGTCTGTGCTGGGCAATTCCACCTTGAGCAACGCGATTGCGCTGGCCTTGGGCAATGCAGTCAATCTGGGTGCCGATCTGACCATTGCCAGTGCAGACGATCTGGCACTGACCGGCGCCATCAGCGGTGCCGGTGCGTTGACCAAAAACGGGTTGGGCACACTGACCTTGTCCGGCCCCAACAGCTTCACCGGCCCGGTGGCGGTGCAGGCCGGCGTGCTGGCGACCGCTGTACCGGGTGCGTTGGGGAATGCCAGCGCAGTGGATGTCGCGGCAGGCGCCGGGCTCTCGTTGGGCAGCAACACGGCGTTGGGTGCAGTGACCGGGCAGGGGAATGTCGCGATTCTTGGCGGCAATACGCTGCAGCTGGGCGTCAACAACGTTACTAGCACCTTTGCAGGTAGCCTCAGCGATGCCGGCAATCTGGAGAAGGTGGGCGCAGGCACGATGCAGCTCACCGGCACCAGCACGCTCGGCGGCGCAACGCAGATCACTGCAGGCACGCTGGATGTGGATGGCGTTCTGGCCAGCACTGGCGGTGTGACCGTCGCAACGGGCGGCACGCTGAGCGGTAGCGGCGAAGTCGCTGCACCGGTCACCGTCAACGATGGCGGCCGTCTGGTGGTGACCAGCGGTGCGGTGTTGACCACGGGCACGTTGACCTTGCGCCCAACGCCAGCATCGATGCGTTCCTCGGTACGCCCAGCACCACGGGTGTGTTGGCGGTCAACGGCGATCTCACCCTGGACGGCACGCTCAACATCACCGACATCGGTGGTTTTGGAAATGGCGTGTATCGCCTGATCGATTACACCGGCGCACTGACCAATAACGGGCTGGGCTTCGGCACCATTCCGGGCACGATCGATCTCACCCAGTTGACGCTGCAAACCGGGTTGTCGCAGCAGGTCAACGTGGTGGTCTCCGCACCCGGCACCAACGTGCAGTTCTGGGATGGTGCGCAGACGCTGGCCAACGGCAGCATCGATGGCGGCGCAGGCGTGTGGACAGCGGGTCCGACCAACTGGACCACGGCCGATGGCTTGCTCAACAGCGACTGGCAAAACAGCTTCGCCGTCTTCGCCGGCCCGGCGGGCAACGTTGGCGTGCAGGGCACACAAGGCATCACCGGGATCCAGTTCGCCAGCGACGGCTACGTGCTGAGCGATGCCGGCGCCGGTGCGCTGAGCGCCAATGCGGCCACCACCATCGTACGCGTCGATCCGGGCGCCACCGGCACCATCGATGTGAGCATCGGTGGCACCGGCACGCTGCAGAAACTCGATACCGGTACATTGATCCTGGGCGCCGCCAACACCTACACCGGCGGCACCGCACTCGGTGGCGGCACGCTGGTGTTGGGCGATGCACAGGCATTGGGTACCGGTACGCTGACGGCGGCAGCGGGCACCACGCTGGATACCGATCAGGCACTGACGGTCGCCAATGCGCTGGATCTGAGCGGTGCACTCACGCTGGCGGGCAGCAACGATCTCACCCTGACCGGTGCGATTGGCGGTGCCGGTGGCTTGATCAAGAACGGTGCGACCACGCTGACGCTCAGCGGCAACAACAGCTATGCCGGCGGCACCGTGCTCAGCGATGGCACCCTGGCGGTCGGCAGCAACACCGCGCTGGGTAGCGGCGGTTTGTCGGTGACGGGCGATGCGGTGTTGAGTAATGCGGCTGCAGCAACACTGGGCAACGCGGTCACGCTGGGCGCTGCGCTCACTGTCGATAATCCGGCGGATCTGATCCTGGCCGGCGACATCAACGGCAGCGGTGCGCTGATCAAGACCAACAACGGCACGCTGACGCTCGATGGCAGCAACAGCTATACCGGCGGCACCACGCTCAACGCAGGCACGCTGGTAGGCGATAGCGCAAGCTTGCAAGGCGCGATCGTCGACAACGCGACCCTGGCGTTCAACCAGGTGGCCGATGGTGTGTTCACCGGCTCGATCACCGGCACTGGCACGGTGATCAAGGATGGCGCCGGCGCTCTGCTGCTCAACGGTGCGAATGGTTACACCGGTGGCACTACGATCGTTGCAGGGACGTTGATCGGCGACACCATCAGCCTGCAGGGCGACATCGCCAACAACGCGGCCCTGGTCTTCAATCAGGCTACAGGCGGCGTGTATGCAGGCACAGTCAGCGGCACTGGTTCGCTGGAAAAGGCCGGCACAGGCGTGTTGCAGTTGATCGGTCCCAACAGCTACACCGGCGGCACGGTGGTCAGTGCCGGCACGTTGATCGGCAACACCACCAGCCTGCAGGGCAACGTGGTGGACAACGGCACGCTGGTGTTCGATCAGGCTACTGATGGCGTGTTTGCAGGTGCAGTCAGCGGCACGGGGAGCGTGATCAAGCAGGGCGCTGGCGCGCTGACGCTCGACGTCGCCAACAGCCATGCCGGTGGCACCACGCTTGCCAGCGGCACGCTGGTGCTTGGCGATGCGCAGGCATTGGGTACCGGCAGCTTGACTGCGGCAGCAGGCACCACCTTGGATACCGATCAGGTATTGACGGTGAGCAATGCAGTCAATCTGACAGGTGCAGGTGCACTTGCGCTGGCAGGCAGCAACGATCTCGCGCTGACCGGCCCGATCACGGGCGCTGGTGGTTTGATCAAGAACGGTGCATCCACGCTGACGCTCGATGGCAACAACAGCTACACCGGTGGCACCACGCTCAACTCCGGCACGCTGGTAGGCGATAGCGCAAGTTTGCAAGGCGCGATCGTCGACAACGCGACCCTGGCATTCAATCAGGTGGGCGATGGTGTGTTCACCGGCTCGATCACCGGCACTGGCACCGTGATCAAGGATGGTGCCGGCGCTCTGTTGCTCAACGGTGCGAATGGTTACACCGGTGGCACCACGATCGCTGCAGGGACGTTGATCGGCGACACCACCAGCCTGCAGGGCGACATCGCCAACAACGCGGCCTTGGTCTTCAACCAAGCCACCGGCGGCGTGTATGCAGGCACAGTCAGCGGCACCGGTTCGCTGGAAAAGGCCGGCACTGGGGTGTTGCAGTTGATCGGTCCCAACAGCTACACCGGCGGCACGGTGGTCAGTGCCGGCACGTTGATCGGCAACACCACCAGCCTGCAGGGCAACGTGGTGGACAACGGCACGCTGGTGTTCGATCAGGCCACCGATGGCGTGTTTGCTGGCGCCGTCAGTGGCACCGGGAGCGTGATCAAGCAAGGTACGGGCGCGTTGACGCTGGTCGCTCCCAACACCTATAGCGGTGGTACCACGATTGCCAGCGGCAGCCTGATCGGCAACACCACCAGTCTGCAAGGCAACATCCTCGACAACGCGGTGCTGGTGTTCGATCAGGCTGGCGCCGGTACGTTTGCCGGCAACATCACCGGTAGCGGTGCGTTGATCAAGACCGGGGCCGGTGCACTCACGCTGGATGGCGTCAACGCCTATCTCGGTGGCACCACCATCGCTGCTGGCACGCTGGTCGGCGATACTGACAGCCTGCAGGGCAACATCGCCAATAACAGCGCGCTGGTGTTCCAGCAGACCAGCAATGGCACCTACGCAGGGACGTTGTCGGGCACTGGCAGCCTGCTCAAGGATGGTGTTGGTACCTTGCTGGTCACCGCAAACAGCAGTGGCTTCACCGGGCCGACCACGGTCGCCGCAGGCACCTTGAGTGTAGGCAACCCGGCCAATCCGGGCGCTGCGTTGGGCGGGCCGGTCACGGTAGGCCCGGGCGGCACGCTTACCGGTAGCGGTAGCGTCGGTAGCCTGAGCTCGGGCGGCACCGTGGTGATCGGCGGCACCGCCGGCACGATCAGTGTCGGCGGCAATGCCACGCTCGGCAATGGCTCCACCTTGCAGGTCACGCCTGGCGCAGGTGGCGCGGTCACACCCATCAGCGTGGGCGGTGCGGCCACGCTGGCACCTGGCAGCACTTTGCAACTGGTGCGTGCGACGGATCTGCCGTTGTTTACCGAAATTCCGGTCATCAACGCCGCTGGCGGGCTCAGCGGGCAGTTCAGCAACGTTGTTTCCGACTACGCCTTCGTCGAGCCGAACGTCAGCACCAGCGCCACGGCGTTGTCGGTCTCGTTTGGGCGCAACACCGTGGCCATGGTCGATGCGGTCACGGTGCCAAACCAGCAGGCTGCCGCAGCTGCCGTGGATGGCTTGCCGACCACCAACCCGGTCTATCAGGCTGTGGTGCGCTTGCCCGACGATCCGCAGGCGATCAGCACCGCGTTTGCCTCGCTGTCTGGCGAAAGCCATGCCAGCACGGCCACCGCGTTGCTGGATAGCCGCTTCCTGCTGAGTGGCGTCGGCAACCATCTGCGTGGCGATAGCCAGGACGCGCGCGTGGGCGACACCACGGTATGGATCACCGGTCGCAGCCTGCCCAATCGTGTCGATGGCAATGCCAATGCGGCCTCGGTACGGCGCGAGGACAACGGCATCATGGCCGGTGCAGAACGGCGCATCGGCGAGCGCAGCGTGCTCGGTATCGCGGTCGGTAATCAGGACATCGAAACCCGCTCGCGCGAGTCCTTCGATCGCTCCGATATCGATGGCACCCATGCCGGCATCTACGGCCAGGCCGATTGGTCCGCGTTCGCGCTGCAAGCCTCGGTCGACTATGCCGATTACAGCGTGGACAGCACGCGTCGGGTGATGCTGCCCGGCGTGCTCGAAGAGCGGCTGAGCAGCAATTACGATGCGAAGGCCATCACCGTGTCGCTGGAAGCAGCATGGAATCTGCGCACCGGCAACGCGGTGTACACCCCCTTCATCGCAGCCGACTACACGCATCTGAAGACCGATGGTTTCAACGAGCGCGGCGGTATTGCCGGGCTGTCGGTGGACAGCGCCAAGGACGAGTACACCACCAGCACGGTGGGTGTGCGTGGGCGTTGGCAGCTGGGCCAAGCGGCAGGGTTGTATGCGTCGGTAGGTTGGCGGCACGCGTTCGGCGACCGCGCTGTGGAACGTTCGGCTGGTTTCATCGGCACCGGCTCGCAGTTCTCGGTGCAGAGCGTCACCCTGGCGAAGAATGCGGTGGTCGGCGAATTGGGCGTGAGCCTGATCACCTCGCCTGCCAGTCGCCTGTCGTTGTCGTTGCAAGGACTCAACGGCGATGGCCAGACCGCGTACGGCGGCCAGGTCACCTGGGGCTGGAACTTCTGATTCACTGCAGACCAAAAAGCCCCGGCACTGCCGGGGCTTTTTTTTGGCCGATACCAAGGCACGCACGTACAGCGTCATGCTTGCACTTGCACTTGCAGCGCACCCGCAATCGCTGGTCGGCCGCGTCGGCAACCGCAGCGTGGGCGTCGTGCATGCCGACTCCGCGTACCGGCCATGCAGCCTTGCGGCCACACTGCCGGTCTGCAGCCGGCGCTTAGAACTGCCAGCGCAGGCCGACATTGGCGTTGATGCTGTTGGCATCCGACCGACCACGCTCGGCACCCACGTTGCCGTAGATGGAGAACGCATCGTTCACCTGGTAACGCACACCGACCGAGGCACGTAGCGATTGCTTGGACACCGGCTCGCCGGCGACGTTGAAGCGCGCTTCCGGCAAATCGGTGAACCATGCGGTGAAGTCGGAGTTCGGGTTGCCGAACAGCGAGCGGTAGGCAACCAGACCATCGAAGCCCCACTTGCCGCGCGTCAGATGGCCACGCACGCCCACTTCGCCGTAGCCCGCGCGCAGCGTGTCGCTATTGGCACTCAAGCCCAGGCCGGTGGCCGATGCTTCGCTGAAGGCATCCTGCTTCTGGCTGACCACACCGACGGCGACGAACGGCGACAAACCCGCGTGCGGCAGCAGGCCGAGTTCGGCGCGCAGCGACCAATTGGTGTCGTGGCGACGATCCTGCAGACGCTCGCCGATGCTGCCGGCCTGCACGGTACGCTCGGTTTCCACATTGCTCATGCCATACGAACCGATGCCCGAGAGGTAGGCCTGGCCGATCGGCTGATACAGATACGCCGTCATCGCATAACGGTCCGAGCGCAGACGGCTGGCCGAGGCATCGATGTTTGCGCGATCCTGACCCGAGCTCACCGCCGCACCCACGACCGTGCCGGCGCTGCCCATCGGCAGATCCACACCGAAGGTGGTGGACTGCTGGGTGTAATCGGCCGAGTCGAAACCGTTGCCGCCCAGGTTGCCGTCCAGATAGCTGCCCTGCATCCAGGTGGTCAGCGTGGTGGTGTCGGCCAGGTAGGGAAGGCGATCGGCAGCTACGCGCGCATCGTTGAGCGCGGACTGGAAGCCCAGCGTGCGCTCGATGCCGTGTACCTGGCCAGCCAGGGTCGGCAGCGATGCGGCAACCTGCGCATCGGTGGCCGCCAGCAGCGAGCCGGTGGCGCTGATCAAACCACCCAGATTGCCGGTGTCGCCCGAAGCCACACGCGTATCCAGCACCTTGACCAGCGTATCGGCCTGCGCAGCACCGTTGACCACCGGTTGCGGCGAACCGGCCGCTTGCGCGCTGGCAGCGGAGGCATTACGCGTCAGCGTGGCGGTGACGGTGGTGGGGTCGTAGGCGAGTGAGGCGGTCCAGAAGAAATTGTTGGCGTACTGCACGCGATCGAAGGTGCCCTGCAGGTTGCCCGCCTGGACGATCTTTTCGCTGCTGCCGACGGTGTAGCCAGCCGCTTCCGGCAGCAACAGCAGATTGCCCTTCAGGCTGGCCTGGCCGGTGACGGTCAAGCCCTTGCCCAATTCGAGTGCGGTGGTGCCGGTGTTGTTGACCAGGCTGTAGTTACCGTTGATCACACCGCCGTGCGATTCGAACGTAGCCGAGTTGAGCACGATCACATCCGAGCGCAGGCTGCCGGACAGTGCGAGCACGCCGTCGCTGACGCTGGTGCCGCCGGTGTAGGTGTTGTTGCCGCTGAGCGTGAGCTTGCCGGCGCCGTTCTTGGTCAGGTTGCCCGCGCCGGAAATGTCGTTGCTGAAGGTGCTGTCGTAGCCGGAGGTCACGTTCGCCGACCAGTTGTTGACGAACTGCGCCGGGCCGTTGATCGCCTTTGCAGCATTGACCAGGCCATAGCCGTACAACGCATCCACGCCCGGGTCGCCCAGGTCGGTAGCAGTGGTCAACAAGGTCTGCTGCAGGTTGGAGGCGCTCATCCACGGGTACACGCCCAGCACCTGCGCCGCCACGCCGGTGACCGCAGCGGTGGAGAACGAGGTGCCGGCGATCTGGCCCTGCAACTCGGTGCCGGCCAGGGCCGGGGCGAAGTAGCTGCCCGGTGCCACCAGGCACCACTGCGCAGCGGCGCCGCAATGGTTGGAATAGCTGGTCAGGCCGGCGGCATTGCCGGCGCTGTCGATATTGATTGCGCCCACTGCCAGCCAATTGTTGCGCAGGCTGGCTTCCTGCACCGGGGTGGCCGCCGGGTAGGACGCTTCGGACGCACCTTCGTTGCCGGTCGATGCCACGATCAGCGCATCGGCCTGCACCAGCGGGGCCAGTGCGAACTTCCAGGCCAGCGCGGCGTTCGCGCTGCTGGCAGCATCTGCATACGAGGCACCGATCGAAAGGTTGGCAATCCGCACGCCGGCAGCCGCCAGATCCACCGCGGCGCGGCGAGCCTGCTGGGTGCCGCAGGAATTTTCGGCGCAGATGCGCGCATAGAACAGGTCTGCATCCGGTGCGATACCGCCGGCAAAGCCGTCCTGCGCCGACCCCAGCACCAGCGCCGAGATGACCGTGCCGTGGCCGCGCAACGCGTTCGCGGACGACTCCGGCGTGCCGGGGCTGGCGGTGTAGTCATTGAAGCTGTCGACCTTGCCGCTGATCGGCGCGTAGCTCGGCACCAGGTTGTCGTCCAGCACGGCCAACTTCACGCCCTGGCCGCGGGCACCGGCTTGCTGTGCCAGATCCGCGTTGGTCGGCACCAGCAGGTTGCTGCCCAGGCCCTGGTAACGCGCCGGTGCAGGAGCAGGCGAGGGCGCCGGTGTCGGAGCGGGAGCGGTCTTGGGCAGCGGGTCGGCCGTGGAGGTTTCCGGCGGCGCCGGCGTTGTGGGGGGCGTCGGGGTGGCAGGCGCCGTCGGCATGGGCGTCGGAGCCGGTGCCGGTGTCGTCGGAGTCGCAGGTGCAGGCGTGGACGGCGTCGGGGCCACGACGGTGGTCTGCGGCGGGTCGCTGCGGACGTTGCCGCCACCGCCACCGCCGCCACAGGCGGTCAGGACGAGGCAGGATGCGATGGTCGTTGCGAGTAGCGAGCGATTCATAGTTTGTTTAATCCGGTCATTTGGCGCGCCGCTACTGCTGAATATCTGAATTTGGCGCAAAGGTTTCCCACGTCAGCGGTCGTGCCGACGGAGGCATTTAATTTCACGGGTTATTCACTTTATTCGTCGCCGATCCGTCCCTTCGGATAAGCGCCGCTTAGAACACGGGGAATGCAGTGATGCATCCAATCGTGTGCTTGCGAGATTGTTTAACGGCGCTATCCAGAAACTCTAAAACCTGAATGGTCAGTTGCAATTCAGAGAAAAACCGAGTCGATAGACATTTGCGAGTTAATCCATAGCCAGAAATGATTAGAACGCCGCTAGCGAGCTCTAGTACAGAGGAAAGTCGGAGCGAACGCGACCGTAAAACATCACATTTCTCAAGGGGCGGCAATCCTAAATGCGATTGCTATCGCAGTGAATCAGGGATATACCTCAAGCTGTCGGTAAATCCCTCACGTGCTGTAGCGGATTCTACCGTAAGTTAGTGAATCTAACGGACTCTGCCGTATGAGCGGCGAATGATTTTTCCCGGGATATAAAAGCAGCAGGATATTTATCGCCGATCAATGTTTAAATTATTATATCCATTCGAATTTATACTAAGCAGCCACAACCAATGGAATCGATTGTGCAAAATTCAATGGTTTTGGCATGTCAATCAGCCTAGATTTCTGTATGGGCAGCCAGGGTGATTCGAGTGTTTGCTCGATAGAAGCCGAGTCTCTTCAGGCAGGAAAAACGCCGTTGCTGCTAGCGAATAGGCGCTTTTTTAGTCCAGCGATCAATCGGGCAATAAAAGGTTAAAGCCCAGCGTCACCCACGGCGTGTGGTCTGCACCATGCTGATATCCGGCCAGCAGATCCACGCTGGAACGGTCGCCAAACAGGCGCCGCAGCCCAGCCTGCTTGCCGAAACCGCCACGGTCGTCGCCAAACGCCTCGGCCAGCACCGTCCAGGCGGGGCCGAGCGTGTGCTCCACGCCCACACTTGCCGTCAGCGCCATCGCCGCGCCGCGGGGCGTGTTTGCGCCCACGTTCAGATGCAGCAGGCTGCGCCGGTCCGCATCCAGCGCAATGCTCACCGGCACATTGAGGATCAGCCCATCCAGCCGCTGCCGGCGCATGTCCCAGTTCGCCCCCAGCGAGGCACCCACGCCCCAGCGCTGCTGGTCCAGGTCGCGAAACAGCCGCTTCACGCCCAGAGCGGCGATATCGGCCCGGGGTTGGTCGCTGAATGTCGACAGCCCCAGGCTGACTTCGTTGCCGGCCCAGGTGCAGGCAGGCACGGCGGTCAGTTCGCGCCCCAGGCGGGAGCCACGTAGCCAGGTTTCCACCTGGCAGCGTCCTTCCGGGGTCAGGGCGGCATCGTCGGTGGTCAGGCTGGCGGCGGCCTGCGCACGGAACGCAAGCACGGACGCAGCTGCCAGCAGCAGGGCGGGGAACAGCTTCAGGGACATCGGCACTCTCCAGGGTCGGAGCGCCAAAGACCGCGCTTTGGGTCTAGCTGGATTGTGTGGGTAATGCAGGCAATGCGTGGGCGCAAGCGCACGCGATGAGCCCCGCCCTGTGCGGACGGAGCCGACCTTGGGTCAGGATCCGTCGGCGCAGGTGCCGCGACGCAATCGACTATGACTGTCCAAGGAGCAGGCCTCTGGGGTGGGGGACGAAAAACGTGGCGCATGATGCCTGCAAGGCAGTGACGAGCGCAATCGGTGGAGCGCATCGGACAAGGACCGCGTGGCGATCTGGTAAGCGCCTGCACCGGCTTCCCGGCTATCGGGGAATCGCGGTAGCAGCGTCGCCTGGCAGACCATCAGTTCAATGCGTCGCTGACAGCGCACGAACGCGAGGTCTGCAGCGGCTCTCGGTTACGGATTGAAATCGATCATCGCCAGGGTTCCCTCGGCGATGGTCGACTCCAAATGCAGGCGCCAGCCGAAGCGCTCGCAGATGCGCTGGGTCAGGAACAGGCCCAGCCCCGAACCGCCGCCTTGCTTGACCGAGTGTTTCAATGAGGCGGTGTAACGCTCTGCCGCCAGCGCGGTATCGAAGCCTTCGCCCGAGTCGCGGATGCAGAGCGTGTGCTTGATCAGCGAGACGCGGATATCGCCGGCATAGGTATGGTCGGCCGCATTGCGCAGCAGGTTGCCCACGGCAATACGCACCATCGATTCGGATGCATGCAAGATCAGCGGCTCTAGCGCATCGATGTGGAACTGCACCGGCTTTGCCGAAACCAGATACAGATGGTCCTGGACCAGATCGGGAAGCAGGCCGTGCAGGACGGTGATCTCCTCGCGCTCGGCAGGGGTTGGTTCGCGCGAAAGATACAGCAGCGCTTCCATGATCTGCTTGAGGTTGCCCACGGCTTCGTCGATGCGATGCAACGGCCGCTGCGCGCGCTCCGGCAACTGTTGCTTGTGCAGCACATCGGCCGCGCCGGAGATGACGGCCAGCGGCGTGCGGAATTCGTGGCTGGCCTGGTCCAGCAGACTGCGCTCGCGTTCGATCGCGCGCGCTACACGTTCCAGGTGCGCGTTCACCTCACGCGCAATCGTATTGAGCTCGCTCTTGCGGTAGTCGGTGGGCAGCCGTTGCGCGGGTTGCAGCGGGTCCAGCTGCCGCATGCGCCGTGCCAGGTCGGTGACCGGCCGGGTCAGACTGATAAAGAGCCACCAGATCACCAACGCGATCATCGCCAGATTCAACAGCATGAACAGCACGCTCACTTGAACGCTTTCGTTCTGCTTGTCTTCGAGCTCGGTCATGTCGATGCTCATGACCAACCGCCCTTGCGGCAACGTGGTGATCAACACCGAGTAACTGCGATCGGGCCGTGTCTGGCCCGGGGGTTCAGCGAACGGCCCCCAATGCGGTTGCAGGATGTTGATGAACTTCCTGGTCAGGAACGGGGCTCCCTTGGCGGCTTCAAGATCACCTTCGCCGTAGTAGCCAGGCGCCAGCGCGGCGAAGAAGGCCGGCATTCCTGCGGGGAGTCGGGCAGGATCTGACACTAGCCAGCCCTGCACCGGGCCATCGGTAGGAAGCGCGCTTTGCAACTCGGCCACAGGCAGGTGCGCAATGCTTTGCGTGCTCGAGGTGAGCAGCTGTTTCCAGATCGGAGCTTCGATCAACTCCTGGCTCAAAAACCCTTGAACCGCCAACCCCAGGGCAAGCATCGCGCCGGACACGATCAGGCTGCTGCTGATCAGCCACTGCAGACTTCCCAGGCGCCCGCCCAATCTCATCGCGTCCCACCACCCAGGCGATAGCCGACACCGGTGACGGTGTGCAGCAGTTTGTGTTCGCCGCCCTGGTCCAGGGCGCGCCGCAACACATGCATGTGGGAACGCAGCAGATCGCCCTCGGGCAAGGCGTCGCCCCAGATCAGGCTTTCCAGTCGATCGCGACGCACGATTCTCGGGGATTCGCGCATCAGCAATTCCAGCACGTTGCGCAAGGTGCTGGAGAGCACCACGCTGCGCTCGCCGCGCGAGACCTTCAGGCTATCCAGGTCGAAGCGCAAATCGTCGACCTGCAGCAAGTGACTCGCTGTTGCTGCATTCGCGCTGGCTCTGCCCACCATCACGCGCAAGCGCATTTCCAGCTCCGGCAGCGCGACCGGTTTGACCAGATAATCGTCGGCGCCGTTTTCGAACCCGAGCAGCTTGCCCTCCAGCTGATCCTTGGCAGTGAGCATGATGATCGGCGTGCGGCAGCCATGGTCTTCGCGCAACGTGCGCAGCACGCTCATGCCATCCATGCGCGGCAGCATCCAATCCAGAATGATGGCGTCGTAGCGATTGCTGATCGCCAGATTCAGGCCGGAGTTGCCGTCGGGCGCAGCGTCGGGTTGATGTCCGCATGCCTCCAGATAATCGAAGATATTGGCCGCCAGCGCACGGTTGTCTTCGATGATGAGCACCTGCAATACCTGCGCAGGCTGGATCGAGCTGGAGGTCATCGCATCGGTGTTTTTCAGGGTGGGAAACATCATACGCAGCATCGTCTCCATGCACTCGACCAGCTCGCGCAACAGGCGGCCGATCGATGCCAGCAGGGCAGGGAAATGCTCAAACATGCAGTAGCCAGCGCCCGGCACCGATCACGCCGGCAAGGCTTGCCAGCGCAACGCTGAGCAACAGCAGATTGATCGCCCACTTGATGGCGTTGTAGGTCGGCCGATGCCGCGCACGCAGCTGCTTTCCACGCGCCATCAGCGGGCTGATCCAGGTGAACAAGGCGCTCGCCGGGCCGCGCTTGTCGCGCGTGTCGTTGGGTGTCATCGCGGCACGTGCGAGCTGGCAGTACAGCAGGTTGAACAGCCTTCCCGGCCAGCGCATCGGCCTGGCGACGTCGCACATGAGGATCAGGCGCGCAGCATCGGTGTCGTTGCGGACGAAATGCAGATAGGTTTCATCGAAGATGAACGCCTGGCCGTCGTGCCAGGCACGCGTCTGGCCATCGACGTCGATGAAGCATTGCGCGGCATTGGGCGTGGCCAGGCCCAGGTGGTAGCGCAACGAGCAGCCCAGCGGATCGGCATGCGGTGTGAGCCCCGAATGCGGCGGCAGGATCGCGAACATGGCGGCCTTGATCTGCGGATACTGCGCCAGGATCCGCAGCGTCTGCGGGCAGCTGGCACGCGCCGATGCATGCGTGTAGCCATACCAGCGCAGGTAATAGCGGCTCCAGCCATATTTGTAGAACGTGCGAAATCCCACATCGAACGACGCCACCGAGCCTTCCCGGCGCGCCTCCTCAAAACTGCCGCCGGCCTGGATCGCCAGTGCCTCGTCGCGCATCACTTCCCAGTGTTGCGCGAGCGATGCCAGCGTTGGATAGGCGTCCAGCGCGACGAACGGGCCACGCGCTGCGCGTTTGGTGAAGGTGTAGAGAATCACGTTCGGCAGGGCGAACACCGGCCAGCTCTTGCGCAGGTATTGCTTCAGGCTGGCATAGCGCGCTCGACCGCGATACCGGTAGACGTAGGTCATCGCTGCGATCCAGCTCGCCACCAGGCACAGCAAGGTCCAGGCGATCATGCTGCGCTCGCGCCCAGGCATCGCTTACATTGCCGCTGCATGGCGGCGGTATGGCCCGGTGTCATCAAAAGCCCCTGGAAAAACCGATCAACACCGTGCCGACGCCGTCGGTATCGGGTTCGAGCAGCGGGCTATCGCTGAGCTTGCTAGGCAACACGCTGTATTGCAGGCGCGTCATGAACTGCCAGCGCTTGCCGATCGGTCGTACGTAACTGACACCCACGGTCGGCACGGTGGCCGAATCCGGCTTGTAATCCACCACACCGCGCGCGACTTCTTCGTCCAGCGTGCCGTAGTAGTAATTGGCCATGTCCTTGGAGAGATGGCTGATGCTGACGCTGGGCGTCAACCGGCCGCGTCCCACAGTGATGGGATAGCCGTAACGCGCAGTCAATTCGTAGCCTTCGCTGGTGCCGGTCACGTCGGCTTTGGCCGTGAATTCGAATTCGCCTGCCGCGCCTTCCCATGTACCGACCAGACCCAGGTCCAGACTGTCGTCGCGATCTTCCAGCAACGTGCGATCGATGCCGTTGCGCGCCAATTCCTCGCTACCCAGATCGTCTGCCGCCACGCCATCCATGCGTAGCGCGGCAATCGCATCCAGGCTGAAGGTCTCGCTTTTGACGATGTGGTATCCGCCGGTGATACCGCGCAAGAACACCCGCTCGCCCTCGAACAGGATCAATGGCACCGGGTTGATCCGCGTGCCCTCACCGGCGAACGGGCTATCCGAGGCAATCGCGCCCAGGCCCAGGCCCCAGCGATAAGGCGATTGTTCGGCCAGCGATGGGTCCGCTTGCGGTGTGGTCTGCGCTGCGGCGAGAGAGGGGAGTGCCAACAGGGTGGCGAGGAAGAAACGGGAATGCGTCATGGGGAGGCTTCAGTGGGAGAGGGCAGCGCCGCCGCTGTGCCGACCCGCGGTCGAGCAGGGAGCGATGGCGCGGCAACAGCGTGCGTCATGCATGTCGGCCAAATGTCGGCAGTGCAGCAGTGGTGCTTGCGACGTTCCACCGACATCGGCGTGGCAACGTGCAGCGCAATCGCACTGCGTCCTACGCCGTCTTGCTTGCCACCACGCTGCTTCGCCTATGGAGTTCGCCATGACCGCTTTCTGTAGTTGCCTGTCGTCTTCATCGCCGATACCGCCGTATGCGAGATGAGGCGACGATCCTGACGTTGGCGCTGAAGATTGTTCCTGTTGCCGAAGCGGCCGCCTGGTTTCATCACGACCCGATTCGCGAGCTGGGAGGTAAGACGGCAGCCGAACTCGCCGCGCGAGGTCATTCCGCCCAGGTCGTCAGGTTTCTGCAGTCGGTTCTGCGCGGCGAACGCGACTGAAAAGGATGCAGAGCGCGGCCTTGCGCACCGGCCGGGCCAAGCCGGCAGCGCCGGCTGAATATGTGCTACTTGCACTCTTTTTTCGATGGGCCTAAGCTGCCGTCAAATTAAGTGCATATTGCACATATATGGATGGCCATGAACGACGACAGAGACCTCGATGTGCTGATCTGCGGCGCCGGTGCCGCCGGCCTGACCCTGGCGCTGGAGCTGGCGCGCCGGGGCGTGAAGTTCCGCTTGATCGACAAGATCAGCGAGCCGTTCGGTGGCTCGCGCGGCAAGGGCATCCAACCGAGAACGCTGGAGATTTTCGAAGACCTGGGCATCGCAAACCGACTGGTAACCGTGGGCGGCCCGTATCCGCCTGAACGCAGTTATGCTCAGGACGGCAGCTACACGGACGCCGAACCCGATCGTGCGGAGCCGACCATGACCGAGCCGTTTGCGCAGCCATTGATGGCTCCGCAATTCCTGACCGAGCGCGTGTTACGCGAGCGTCTCGCCGAGTTTGGGCATGCCCCGCACTATGGATGCGAGCTGGTCGGACTGGAGCAGGACGCCGCCGGCGTGAGCGTGCAGCTGCGCGATGGCGGCGGCGCGCAAATGATCCGCAGCCGCTACCTGGTGGCAACCGATGGCGGCCGCAGCGTTGTGCGACACGCACTTGCCATCGAGTTTCCCGGCAAGACGCTGGGCGTGCGCGCAATCGTGGCCGACGTGGTCATCCGTGGTCTGGATCGAGCGTATTGGCACCGCTTCAGCCAGGCGTCGATGCAAATCCAGATTTCGTTCTGCCCGCTGGCCGGGACCGATTGGTTCCAGATCCAGGCACCGGTGCCGCTGGAAGGCGAAATCGATCTGTCGGTCGGCGGCCTCAACGCGATGATCGCCGAGCGCATCGGCGACACCGCCATCCGTGTCGAGCAGGTGTTCTGGGCATCGGCATATGCGATGAACGCGCGACTGGCAGACCGTTATCGCGTTGGACGTATTTTGCTGGCTGGCGACGCCGCACATATCCATCCACCGACCGGCGGGCAGGGGCTCAATACCAGCGTGCAGGATGCCTACAACCTGGGTTGGAAACTGGCTGCGGTGGTGCGCGGTGCGTCCGAGAGCCTGCTCGACAGCTACGAGCAGGAACGCCGGCCAATCGCTGCCGCAATGCTGGGACTGTCGGTCAAGTTGCTCGATGCTGCCAAACAGGGCGACTTGCGCCGCGGTCGGCAGACGCAGCAACTGGACCTGCACTACGACGCCTCTGCATTGGTGTGGCCGACCACCTCTACGACCGCCATCGCCTCCGGTTGGCGCGCACCGGATGCACCCTTGCTTGGCGCGGCAGGGCAGGCAACGCGCCTGTTCGAGCTGTTCAAGGGACCGCACTGGACGTTGTTGGCTTACCAGATCGCTGCACACACGCTGCCGTGTTATCCGGGTGTTCGCAGCTATTCGATCGGTAGCAACGGCGATCTGCAGGATCCGGGCCAGCAGATCGAACGCGCCTATGGGCTGGTAGCGGGCGATCTGGTGCTGGTGCGACCGGACGGCTACGTTGCCCTCACCGGCCGCATCGAGGCAACGCAGCGCATCACCGACTACCTGCACACGACGGGTGTTGTTGCGACAGAGCATGCCGAATTCGAGTTGATGTGATCATTCGAATCGACAAGTGTGAAGCTCCCGCGCACTTGTCCTTCAGGTCGCAGAGATGACTGGGCGTCTTATGGAACGCCGCGTTTGAGGTCGTCCGCAAACTTGCGCATCAGCCGCACCAGTGCATCGAGGTCGCGCTCTTTCCATTCGGAAAAGATGGAGAACCCGATCTTCTTGCGCGCTTCATCGACCTTGTCGGTCATCGTCTTTCCCTTCCTGGTGATCACCGCTTCGCGCACGCGACGGTCGGCAGCGCTCTCGCGTCGGCTGACCAGGCCTTGTTCTTCCAGCTTTGCAACTTGCCGGCTGACGGTGGTGTAGTCGCGACCCACGCGATCGGCAAGTTCGACCACGCCGATCGGCCCGAACCGTTCCACCAATACCAGCAACGGAAATTGCGCGCGCTCCAGGGTGATCCCAGCCTCCAGAATCATCGCTACATCGCGCTGCGGTTGGTTCATGACGCCAACGATCTCAAGCAGCGCGCCATGCAGCTCACGCAGTCGTGCACCTTCAGGCGTGTCTTCGGTTTTCTTCATCAGGGCAGTGCCTTGCGTCCAATGGGTGCATTTTACACCCACTGACGATTGGCAACCGCCTGTCATGAATGACGATGGTGGAGACCGCAAGACCTGTGCCTGCATGTTCGATCTGTCGTTGCTTGATCACGTGTCGCCGTTGAACCGATGGCTGTTTTGCTACGCGTTCTTGCTGGGCACAGGGCTCATCGCCATGACGGCGGCTTCCAGACGGATCAGGTAATCGCTGAATCCGCCGGTGGCGCGGGCGTCGCGGCGGGCGCTGGTATTGACGACCGGGGTGATCAGGCGCGCGATGTGCATGCCGGCATCTTCCAGTGCGCAGACCAGGGCGACGTCTTCGCTGGAGGTGCGCGTGGAAAAACCGCCGGCGGCCAGATAGGCGGCTGCGCTCATCCCCAGATTGGCGCCGTGCACATGCGGATGGCCGTCACAGCGGATTTCCGTGTCCATGAAGGCTTTGCGCGTCTCCGGCCGAAAGTCGCGCCAATCGCCGACCTCCACGACGCCGCAGAACACATCGGCCGCGCAGCCGAGCTGTGCCGACAGCCAGTCCGGTGGCACGCGGGTGTCGGCATCGGTGAAGGCAAGCCAGCGCGCACCGCGGGAGATTGCCGCAGAAGCCGCTGCCGCACGCGCAATGCCGACGCCGCCGCTGGTCTTGAGCGTCATGGCGCCATGCGAACGGGCAATGCTGCCAGTGAGGTCGGTGCAGCGGTCGAGCGCGACATGGATTTCCACGCGCTCGCCATACAACTGCGGATGCCGGGCTGCAACCAGAATGGACTGCAGGCATTGCCCGATCAGCGCTGCTTCGTTGTGCGCCGGAATGGTCACCGCAATCATCGCAGGCGCTCTTGTTGCGCAATCGATGGGCCGGCCATCCACGCCTGCAGCACGAAATCAGGGTCTTGATACGTGCACAGCGTTTCCAGCGCCAATGCATCGTTCAGTCCTTCATGTACCCGCTCTGCAGTGCGCAGCGCGCCCTGGAAGTCGTGACGCCAGTGACAGGCGACAAGGCAACCGCGCTCGCTGAGCGATTGCGCAAACAGTGCAGCGGTTTTTTCGAATGCGGCATCTTCCAGGTAATAGCCGACCTCGCTAAACACGATCAGATCGAAGCTGCCATCCGGCCAATCCGCAGGATGCGCCGCTTGTTGCAGGGTCACATGGCGCATCTGGTCGACGCGCGCACTCGCCAGATCGACCGCCTGCTGAGAGAGATCGGTGGCTAGCAACGCGTCGCAACGTTGCCCAAGTGCTGCAGTGAGTTCTCCGTTGGAACATCCAAATTCCCAGCCTTTTGCAAAGCGCCGATAGGGCAGGGTGCCGAGCAGGATCTCGCGTTTGCGCTGCTCGTACCAACGCGAGCGATAGCCGAACGGGTCGTCATCGGCATACAGCTGCTCGAAATGCGCGACGCTCAAGGCCGTCATCGGATGAACACCTCAAAAGAGCGATCGAACCGTTCCAACACATGCAGCGGCAGAATCGGCGCCGCAACCGCCGGCGTGCACTGACCGATCTGCGTTGCGAAACACTGGATGGCCTGCCGCTTCGCCTCCATCACCGTAGGAGACAACTCGAATCGGGTCGCGCGCTCGTCGGTAAAGACGCCGTCGTCCGGTTGCGACCAATGCCAGGCCCAGACCGGGTATTGCAGCAAGCGCGCACCGCAGGTGTCGCAGGCAGCCTTGGTGGCGCGCGATGCGGCTTCGTGATCGGGATGGCCGTCGCGTTGCCAGGTCACCAGCACCGTATCGTTTGCATCGAGCAAGCCGCCCACAGCCTCAGCGATCCGCACCTCGCACGCAGCCAGTGCGCCGTCACCCAACGCAAGATGGATCAACGCGCCTGGCAACAGACCCAGATGTTGAACGGCTGTGTCGAGCTCCAGCCGACGCGCAGGGCCAAGCACATGCGGCGCCCAGCCCGGTTCGTCGGGATACGCCAGCTCGCCATCGGTGAGCACAATGATCAGCACAGGTACACCAGCCGCGCGTGCAGCTGCGATGAGCCCACCGCAGCCAAGCACTTCATCGTCGGGGTGGGGCGCGACCACGACCAGCCTACCGCTGCCTTGCAGCAGTTGCGATAGCGAGCTGCGCGGCATACCACTCAGACACGCTGCATCGCGCCACACCGACTCGGGTGTGCCTGCGCCTTCGATTGGCTGGCCGGTCAAATCTTCCATGCGAGATCCTGTTGATGGCAGAGCTCACCCAAGGCTTGCAGATCGCGTTCGCCGT
This sequence comes from Xanthomonas sp. NCPPB 2933, assembly GCF_056725225.1. Classification (NCBI taxonomy): domain Bacteria; kingdom Pseudomonadati; phylum Pseudomonadota; class Gammaproteobacteria; order Lysobacterales; family Lysobacteraceae; genus Xanthomonas; species Xanthomonas sp. NCPPB 2933. The sequence continues at coordinate 2,788,804 of NZ_CM161518.1, read as the reverse complement.
GGTGTTGTCGGATGAAGACCGACAAGTCGGCGCAGCGCTGTGCATGCACGCGGTCGCCGCAAAGTGGACCCGGGCCCAGGGCACGGCTGACCCGATCGAGCGTGTCGCGCGCCACTGCCTCGACAACACTGCGTACCTGCAGCACGCCGCGCATCTGCGGATCCTGCGGTTGTGCGTCAATCTGTTGCGCGAGCTGACGCAACAACGCACCAGCAGCGGCCAGGCCTGCGTCGATGGCGCCCAGGTGCGCGGCGGCGTGCGGATCGCGGCGTACGCGAGACGCTGTGCGTAGCACATCGGCAACAGCGATGGTTGCGCCAAACCAGCATGCGGCGATGCCGGCACCACCATGCCAGAACCCTGGCCGTGTCAGATACGCATCGCTCGCTCCAACCTGCTGCGCGGGAACCTTGGTGAAGGTGACATTGGCGGTCTCGATGTCGCGCATGCCGATCGCCTGCCAGCCACTTGCATCGATCTGCATACCGGGTTGATTCAACGCCACCGCAAACAGACAGCTGGCACCGGCATGCTGCGTGGTCACCAACGCGTGCGTGACATGGGCTGCACCAGAGCACCACGCCTTGGTTCCTTCGAGCGTACTGCCGGTAAATCGCATGTCCGAACCAGGTGGCTCCGCCGCCCACACAGCCCAGCGCTGCCCCGGTTCGATCAGTTCGACAGCCAGATCGGCGCAGATGGCCTGCGCGTCGTAATGCGCTTCCAGAAATTTGGCGCCACACAGGTCTTCCGCAGCGATATCGGCGAGCAGCTGCCAGCGTTCGGCAGTTCGGCCGCGCCCCGGCAGAGGAAGCACAGGGTGATCGCGCAACCAGCGTTGCAGCATTGATTGGTTGAGTCCGTTCTTTGCGGCGAGATCGTCAGGCGATGAAAAAACTGAATCGTTGGATGTGATGCGTGCGCTCATCGCAAGGAAGCTAAGCAGCGAGTGGTGCAAAGCGTGTGAGGCGCTCAACCGATGACATCGCTGTGAAGCGGGCCGTGCAATTGGGGGCCGCGCTGCAGCCGCTCTGTTTCTAGTGACCGACGAACGCCTCAATCTGTTGCACCAGACCACGGCGCGTGTAGGGTTTGCTCAGGAAGATGGTGCGCTCGGGCAGCCCGTTGGGCGAGCGGCCCAGACCGGAGGTGAGGATGGCAGGCACATTGTTGCCATTGGAGCGCAGGTAAGAGATGAGACCATAGCCGTCCAGCAGGCCCGGCATCTGAAGGTCGGTAAAGAGCAGGTCGATGCCCGGATGGTTGTCGATGTGTTCGAGTGCTTCCTGGGCGTCTACAGCAGTCACAACCGCATATCCAATATCCGACAGCAACAGCGCAGCGACCTCAAGGGTGTCAACATCGTCGTCGACCACGAGGATCAGTTTTTCGTTCTTGAATTCCATAAAGCAGGTGTTCTGAGGATGCCCGCACCACACTACGTTTCCCACGCGAAAGGCATGTGATCGATTTGAGCACGATGAACACGACGCAAGATTTCCCCGATCATCGTTACCGGCAAGTGGTGGAACTCTCGCTGGATTCCATCAAGGAAATTTCGCTGGATGGGCGCGTAAAATTCGTCAATGCGCATGGTCTGGCACGTGTGGCGGCAGAGCATGCCAGGTCCATCGTGGGCGAGCGCTGGTCGTCGTTGTGGCCGGAAGAATTCAGACAGCGCGTGGAAGATGCGCTTGCAGCTGCTGGTCAAGGATTGTCCCAGCAATTCGAAACCGAGTGCACCGGCGCCGATGGCCAACGCCAGTTCTGGCTGGTGTCCACCAGCCCGCTGCGCGATGCATACGGCAACATCGAAGGCGTGCTGGCGGTCAATCGCGACATCACCGAGCGCCGGCAATCGCAGCAAGCGCTACGCACACTCAACCAGACGCTGAGCGCACGCAACGACCCGTTGATCAGGCAAAGCGAACTGTCCAACGCCATTGGCTACGAGCTCAACAGCAACGACAGTAGCGGGCGCGATGTGGAAGGTGAACTCGATATTGCGCGCGCAGCCCAGCGACTGGCCGAGACCGTTGCCGAGCGGGCGCAGGAGGGAGAGGCCGTTGGGCAATTGCTGGCAGGGGTGGTCCACGACCTCAATAACGTGCTGCAAACCGCGGGCGCTGCCATCGAAGTGGTTCAGTCTCGCGGCGCTGTTATCGCCGAAGACAGGAAGATTCTGCGCATGGCCGATTGCGCTTTGCAGCAGGGCTCGATCATGGCGCAGCGGCTGCTGGTGTTCGCGCGCAATCACCCGTACGCACCCGAAGAGGTGGATCTGAATGAGCTGGTCGCACGGCTGCTGCCCTTGCTGCAACAGGCAGCGGGTAACAAGGTGTCTATCGAGTGGACACCGGCAGCGACCAGGAGCGTGGTGTTGGTCGATCCGCACACATTGGAACGCGCGCTTTTGAATCTGATAATCAATGCACGCGATGTCTGTGGCGAGCACGGCAAGGTCGGTATTGCCGTGGCACAGTGCACGCTTGCCGATGCCGACAAGATAAGCGCTCGCCGCAGTGGCGACTACGTCACCATCGCTGTCAGCGACAACGGCAGCGGCATTACGCCCGAGGTACGTGAGCATTTGTTCGACGCCTACTTCACAACGAAGCCGGCGGGGAAGGGCACCGGCTTGGGCTTGGCGCAAGTCGACGGCGCAGTGAGACAGGCCAATGGGTTCATCGATGTGGCATCCGGGCCCGGGCAGGGCGCGTGCTTCACATTGGGGTTCCCTGCAGTTCGACTGTTCTGGCCAGGTTGAGGCATCGCTACCGGACAAGACTCCCGTACATCTGCAGAATCGAGCTTGGGTAGGTCTTCATCGATCGACACGGCGCCTCGAACGGCGCACCCATGTCAGCTGTCTTCAAGAATGCCCAACGCCGAGAGCTTGCATCTGCCCATCCATTGCCTGGCGTAATGCCTCGCAGCAAGTTGGGTATCGAATCTGACATCCGGCGGTTTATAACCGCGCAGGGTGATGCCATCTTCGAAAGAAACAAGAATTTCCGGAGCGTACAAGGCACCTGCCGGCGCCGTGTGCGCCGTCAATCGGTAGTGACCGATGTTCCGGATCATGGTGAGCCCCATACACACCTCAGTGCCTGCATTGAGCGGCTTGAACCAGTAAGGCTTGCCCAGCAAGAAGTTGTCGATTCCAGATTGGGCGATAATTTTGCAACTTGCAAGGAATCAACGGGATTCATTGCTGCTATTTGCAATGAAGCTTTAAACACGGCAGATCGCATGCTGCACAGGTCGCTCTTAGATAAAAGGATTCATAAAGCAGCGGAACGATTTCATTGCCGGGCTTGTTACTCGATACAGCCAGCGGTGGCGATTAGAAATTGATCAATCAAATGGTGTTCCGAAAGCAATCCACCGCAAATAAAATCGCAACACGCAGCGGACCTCGATCAACAAAAACTACTCACTACGCATCATTGCTGACGTGAATCCGGATTTGAGGCGTGTGCACGTTCTGTGAGATGGCTGGCATCAAACCCTTGAAACTTGCAGAGCCAGCTAGGTGCAAGCCTGACGCCACCCAACCGGCACGCAAAGCGTGAGCTGCCATCGACTCACAACACCGCGACGGTCCACAGACGATCATGGCGCGCATGAACAGCAGTAGCCAGATCTCGGTGCGCGCATTTTCCGCTGCACCCAAGAACACCGCGAGCGATGCCAGCAGTCTTATCGAAGTGCATCTGTCCAGCAGCCCGGATCCGCGCTGGCGTGCCTGCTTCAACTTTGTCCTGCAAGGCCGGGAGATCGCATACCTGCAGGACAAGCCGGTGTTCGACCACGCCAGCTTCAAGGCGACTCTGTTGCCCGGATACGCGGATTCCTTCCGGCAGGAACTGCCAGAGCTCATCGCAGCGGCAAGCGCGCTTGCGCGTGCCCAGACCAACAAAGACGCCAGCCGCTAGCATCCACATTGCGCTTCTCATCACATGCCTGCTGGCAGCATCAAGCCACGTCCAGACCTCGTCCTAAATGAGTCCGCCATGAATTCAACTGCGCTTCCCGCCCGGTCCTGGGCGATCCATCCATTCCATGCCGCCGTGCTCGGTGGCGTGTGGCCACTGTTTCTCGGCGCGCTACTGAGCGACTACACTTACTGGAGCACTTACCAGATCCAGTGGAGCAACTTTGCTTCCTGGCTGCTGGTCGCGGCGATGGTGCTGACCAGCATTGCGCTGGTGTGCGCGATCGTCGGATTCGCGCGTGGAAGCCGCAACGTCATCTACATCATCGCGCTCGGCGCGGCGTGGATCGTGGGCTTTTTCGATGCCTTGCATCATGCGCGTGACGCCTGGGCAGTGATGCCGGCGGCACTGGTGTTTTCAGCGATCGCAACCGCGTTTGCGTTGGTCGCAACCTGGGCGGGATTGTCCGGCCTGCGCGTAGGAGGTGCACGATGAAGCGTCAAACCATCACGATCATTGCAGTGTCCGTACTCGCTGCAGCACTGGCCGCCTGCAACAAGGCGCCCGAGCTCAATCAGCGTGGCGCCACTCCGGAGCTGCCGGAGCCCGACCGCGGCCTGATGCCCGACATGACCATCGCCAAGCCCACCGCGTGGGGCGACCGGCGTCCGACCGTGCCATCCGGCTACCGCATCGCTGCGATCGCCACCGACCTGGGCATTCCGCGCCAGACCCTGGTGTTGCCCAATGGCGACATTCTGGTGGCCGAAGGTCGCGGTGGCGGCGCGCCCAATCTCAAGCCCAAGGACGTGATTGCCGGCGCGATCAAGGCCAAGGGCAATACATCGGTAAAAAGCGGCAACCGGCTGACCTTGTTGCGCGATGCCAATGGCGACGGCACCTATGAACTGAAGACCGTGTTCGCCGAAAACCTCAACGCGCCTTACGGGCTCGCGCTGATCGGCGACGCGCTCTATGTCGCCAACCAGGATGCGTTGGTGCGCTTCGACTATCGCGAAGGGCAGACCAAGGCGAGCGGCGCGCCAGCCAAGGTCACCGACTTGCCCTCGGCCATCAACCATCACTGGACCAAGGCGCTGACCGCCAGTGCAGACGGGCGTTACCTGTATGTGGCGATCGGCTCCAACAGCAACATCACCGAGCGCGGCATGGCGGTGGAGATCGATCGCGCGCAGATCTGGCAGGTGGATCCGGCAACCGGTGCGCACAAGCCTTACGCCACCGGCATCCGCAACCCCACCGCACTGGCGATCCAGCCGGGCAGCGGTGTGTTGTGGGCCGTGGTGAACGAGCGCGATGAAATCGGCCCGAACCTAGTTCCCGATTATCTGACTTCGGTGCGCGAAGGCGGCTTCTACGGCTGGCCTTACAGCTATTGGGGCAAGCATGTGGACACACGGGTGATGCCGCAGGATCCGCAAAAGGTCGCATCGGCCATCACTCCTGACTACGCGTTGGGCTCGCATGTCGCTGCACTCGGCGTTGCATTTTCATCTGCAGCGATGGGGACGCAGTTTGCCGACGGTGTGTTCGTTGGCGAACACGGCAGCTGGAACCGCGACCCGCCGGTTGGCTACAAAGTGGTGTTCGTCCCCTTCCGCGATGGTCGCCCGGCAGGCGATGCGATCGACTTCGTCTCCGGCTTCCATGGCGACGATGGCCTGACTCGCGGCCGTCCGGTCGGCGTCACCGTCGACCCACGTGGTGCGCTGATCGTTGCTGACGACCTGGCCAATACCATCTGGCGGGTCACGCCCGATGCCGCGCCCAACGCCGTGCCGAATCCCGCACCTGAGGCGGCGCCCGCTGCGGCGCCCGCTTCACCAAACTAAGCGACACAGCGACTCACTGCCAATGCCCGGTTCCGCAAGGAGCCGGGCGTTTGCGTGTCTGGAACAACAAAACAGCTGGCCTGTTGCGATCCTCACCCATGCAGCTGAAGACGCTGCACGCGCGCAAGCAGCCGGCTCGCCAGACCGGTCGCTTGTCCCTCAAGCGACGGCCCCACCGTGACCCGCAATGCCGGAGCGCGCAGCCGGCCGGGTGGCAGGCAGATCAACACGCACGGCGTCTTCGCCAATGCGGCATGCAGCGAGGAGCGCCAGACACCGCGACGCACCACGGCATCGTGTTCGACCACCAGCACATCGGCGCGGGCACGTTTGAGCAAGCTGGCGATTTCGCGCCGTGGGTTGCCGACCGCCACGTGGATGCGCACGCGTAAGTCGTCGTCCTGCAACTGCGCGGCAAGCTCGCTCAGCCAATGGCTGGCTGCCGATTCGGTCAAGGGTTGGTCGTTGAACAGGCTGTCCATCAGCAAGCCCTCGCTGATGTCTGGCATCACATGCAGCAGGTGCAGGTCTGCGCCGCGACGACGAGCCAGCGCTGCCGCATCGCGCAAGGAGTCCAGGCTGGTTTCGCGGCCGGTGATCCAGCAGGCCACATGCCCACCCACTGCACCATCGCGCGGCAGCGCCTCGGCGTAGGGCAGGGTCAGCATCGGCGTGGCCACGCGCTGCAGCACCCGCGCACGCAGGGAGACATGCAACGGCCGCGGCAGGCCGGTGCGTTCGGAGGGCGGCATGATCAGCAGCGCATCGTTGCGGCTGCGGCAGAACGAGACGATACCGGCGGCGGCCGGGCCGCTGCTCAGCGCACGTTCGCAGCCCGGGTAGTTGGACGCTTCGGCAAAGAAGGAGTCCAGCGATTGTTGCGCCTGCGCACGCTTGCCCTTGGCATGCACATGCAGGATGGTCAGGCGTGCACGCAGGCGGTCGACCAATTGCGCCACCGTCGGGATCGCGGCATGGCAGGTCTCGGAAAAGTTGGTGGCAAAGATCAGCTGGGTGGGCGTGGTCTGCATGGCTGTGTCCCTGGTCAGTAGATGAAACCGTCGATGGCGCGCACCTCGCGCAGCGGCACGCGCTGGCCAAGCATTTCGCGCAAGGTCAATTCGATCCCGCGCGACAACGCGGTCATCGGGGTGTCGTGCACGGTGTTTTCGAACGGGTCCTCGATCGCGCTGCTGGCGCTGTCGATCGCGATCAACGTGAAGCTGATCAGCACCGAGGCGATCGGCATCGCCAGGCCCATGCCGGCGATCAGGCCGAGCGGCACCAGCCAGCAATACAGGTTCACCAGGGCGCGCGGCAGCGACGAGAACTGGCGTGGCAGCGGCGTGTTCTTGATGCGCTCGCAGGCACCCTGGATATTGGCAAGCGTGGTCAGGTTCGCATCCAGCGACGACCAGCGCAGGCTGTCGAGCATGCCCGAGGCACGCGCCTGCTGCAGCTGTTGCCCCAGGCGCAAGGTCAGGGCATTGGGGATGTTGGCATAGACACGGAGTGCGTCGGCCTGCTCTGCGCCGAGCAGGCCGGCCAGTTCCGGAAACGGATTCTGCTTGCGCAGATGGCAGCGCAGCGCATGGACGAAGGCTACCTGATGCACCACGATGTCGTCGCGCAGTGTGACCTGATCTGGATCGGCTGTGTCCACATCCAGTGCGGTCAGCGCCTGCCGGGCGATCGCACGCGAAGTGTTCACCAGCGACCCCCACAGCTGACGCGCCTCCCACCAACGGCCATACGCGGCATTGGCGCGGAACGCGAGGAAGATCGTCAGCGCCGATCCCAGTTGTGCAAGCGGCAACGCCTCGATCGACAGCCAATGCCAATCGACAAAGGTGTAGAGCCCGGCCACCGCGCAATCGAAGGCCAGCAGCACCAGCAAGCGCTTGTAGGTCTTTGGCCAGATACGGCGCAGCGGAAACGTATCGCGAAGAATCATGGGAGGCGGCATCGACGTGGGTGCCGCCATTACACCCAGCCTCCACGGATGTGTCTGCCATCCTTGCGCCAGCGTTGGACGGGCACTGCGCCGTCCAACGATGCCGTCCAGCTATCTTTCGATAGGATGCAATAAGCGGGCGCCGCCGCAATGCTGTGACATGCGCAACGCTGGTCGATGATTGGGAACGTGGTGAAGCGATGGACAGACTGAGATTGCCGTTCAAATGGCGCGGGCAGGTGGTCAGGCTCAATCGCGCTCCCACGCTGTGGGCGTCGCTGGCCATGCTGGCGCTGCTGGTGCTGGCCGAGTGGTACTCACACCTGGGCGTGTCGCTCGGGCTGCTGTACATCCTGCCGGTGGTGCTGGCCGCAACCGTGCTGTCGCGGCGAAACATCGTCATTGCCGCCGTCGCCTGTGCGGCGCTACGCGGTCTGTTCGTCACCGAAGAATCGTTGGTCGAGCAGGCCTTGCGCTTCTTCATGGCGACCATTGCCTACGCCGGCTGCGGCCTGCTGGTGGCCGAGATCAGCCGCACCCGCCGGGTGATCCTCTCGCACTACGTGCAGCTGCGTGCCGAACAACGCCTGCGCCGGCGGCTGGAGCGGCAACTGCGCCTGCTTGCCGAGAGCAGCCCCGCCGCGCTGCTGACCGTGGCCGGCGATGGCCGTATCGTCGCGGCAAACCGCGCCGCCCACGAAATTCTCGACATGGCCGAGGAGGGCGGGCTGCAAGGGCGCGCCGTGCGTGACTTCCTGCCCCTGCTCGACGACGCGCTCAGCATGAGCGCCAACCTCGACGGCATGCGCACCTCGGCCAGCACCTGGGGCCGGCGCGACGATGGCAGTACCTTTCCTGCAACCACCTGGTTCTCGGTCTACGAAGACAGCGAGGAGCGCCATCTGGCCGCGATCCTGGTCGACACCAGCGAAGAAGTGCGCGCGCGCGAATCGGCGCACTTCGATGACCTGCTCAAGAACAATCGCTTACTCGCCGGCGCCGTCTCGCATGAGATCCGCAACCTGTGCTCGGCCGCGGGCGTGGTGACCTCCAATCTTGCCCGTCATCCGGCCATCCGCGCCGATCCGGACCTGGCCGCATTGCAAAGCCTGGTCGCCGCATTGATGGAACTGGCCTCGTTCAACCTGCGTCGGCAGACCCCGCATGCGGCGCACGAGACCCGCCTGCAGACCCTGTGCAGCGAGTTGGACGTGATCATCCGCTCGGACTGGGACGACATCGATGGCCAGCTGGTCATCCAGATCCCGGCGGACTTCCCGGCGGTGCACGGCGACCGTCATGCGCTGTTACAGGTGCTGCTCAACCTGGCACGCAACGCGCTGCGTGCGGTGCAGCCGTTGCCGCAGCCGCGGCGCCAGCTGATCGTCAGTGCTCGCATGGAGCAGGGCAGTGCCGTATTGAGCGTGCGTGATACCGGCCCGGGCATCGCCGAGCCCGGGCGCTTGTTCCAGCCGTTTCGCAGCGATAGCGATGGGTCTGGATTGGGGCTCTACATCTCGCGCGCCTTGATGAGCAATCAGGAGGGCGCGCTGCGCTACGCACCGGGAGGCGAGGGCGCCTGCTTCGAGCTGCACATGCCGCTGGCCCATGCACCACTGGCGGAGACGCTGGATGGATGAGTCGCGGCGTAATCCGGTGCGTCTGTATCTGCTCGATGACCACACGCTGTTCCGTGAAGGCCTGCTGCGCCTGCTCGGTGCCGACGCACGGTTCGATGTGGTCGGGCAATCCGGCAACCTGGCGCAGGCGATCGTGCAGATCGCATCGCTGGCACCGGACGTGGTCATCCTCGATTACGACATCGGCGAATACAACGCGCTGGACTACATGCGCCGGCAGGCCGACCAGGCCAAGCGCCCGGCAACCCTGGTGGTCACCGCCGGGCTTCCCGAGCGCGATGCGCTGGCATTGATACGCCTGGGCGTGTCGGGCATCTGCCGCAAGGACGTCTCCACCGACGAGCTGATCGACAGCATCCATGCGGTTGCGATGGGCCGTGTGTTGATCGACCAGCGCTACCTGCAATCGCTGGTCGCCCAGGACACCCAGGAAAGCCGCCCCAGCTTTACCGAACGCGAGCGCGAAGTGCTGCGTGGTCTGTTGCGCGGCCAATCCAACAAGTTGATCGCCCGCCAACTCGGCAGCTCGGAAAGCGCCATCAAGGCCACCTTCCAGCAACTGTTCAACAAACTGGATGTGCGCTCGCGCAGTCAACTGGTGATGGTGATCCTGCAGGACTATCGCGATCTGGTGTGAGCCTTGCCACCCTGATGGACATGCGCCGTTTGCTAGCATGCAAGCACCTGAAACTGCGAAGGCCACAGCATGGCGCCAACCACATTTCCCGAGCCCGACCTGTTCTTGCCAGGGCAGGGCGAGCCATCGCTGCGATGGGGCATCTTGGGTCCAGGGCTGATCGCTTCGGCATTCGTCAGCGCGCTACGCAAGCACACCAGGCAGCAGCCGTTCGCGGTCGCCTCACGCAATCGTGCGCGTGCCGACACCTTCGCAAAAACCTGGGCAATGGAGCGTGCGTACGACAGCTACCAGGCATTGGTCGACGACCCCGAGATCGACATCGTCTACGTTGCCACGCCCCACAGCGAGCATCTGGAACATGGCCTGTTGGCGCTGCGCGCCGGCAAACATGTGTTGATCGAAAAACCCATGACCACCTGCGCGGACGACGCACGCATGCTGGTGCAGGAAGCACACGCGCGCGGCCTTTTCCTGATGGAAGCCATGTGGAGCCGGTATCTGCCTCACACCTCGGTGCTGCGCAAACTGCTGGCCGATGGCGCGATCGGCGAGGTCAGGCATGTCTTTGCGGACCTCAGTCAAATCGGCCCCAGCGATCCAATGCATCGGCAACGCCGACCGGAGCTCGGTGGCGGAGCGTTGCTGGATCTGGGTGTGTATACCGTGCAGTTCTCGTCCATGATCCTGGCCGCACCCACCGCCATCACCGCAACCGGTGCGCTCACCGACACCGGCGTGGATGCGTTTTCGACCTTGGTGCTGTCGCATGCAGGAATGGCGCAATCCACCCTGATCAGCTCCATCGTGGCCCGCAGCAGCTCGGTCGCCTATGTCACAGGCACCAAAGGACGCATCGACCTTGCAGGCGACTTCCATAACCCCACAACCCTGTGCCTGGTCGGCAACGACTACGCCAGCACACCAGCACTATGGGAAGACCCGACCGGCATCAATAGCTACGACGGACTGTCCTGGCAAGCCACCGCCGCCGCACGCTACATCGGCGAAGGGCGCAAGGAATCGCCACTGCATCCACTCGACGAAGTGGTCCAGATCATGACCACCCTGGATGTGGCGCGCGCGCAGTTGGGCGTTGGCACCACAGCTTAGGACCTCAAACAGCCGCTCTTAATCTGCATCCCGGCGTACGCGCGTTCGGTAGGCCGCCACATTTTCGCCGTCGATGTGCTTGGCCTGCGTGCCGGTGATGGTATCGACCTTGCGGTCCGAGCCGGTCACTGGCTTGGCATCGACCGTCGTTTCCCGTTCGAAGGCGTGCGACTGGTCGGTATTGCGGTAGTACTGATACAGCACCCAATACAGCGCAGACGCACCGACCGGGCCGGCCAGCAGTAACCACAGTCCGTTGTTGTCGCTCATGCGGTCACCGCCACGATCCAGAGGGCAATTGCTTCGATGACGGTGCCGGCGGTGAGTGCGGCCAGCAACAGTTTCCACTGCTGCACCGGCACGCTGCCCATGGTCTCGCCGGTACGGCCATTCACCGCGATGTAGTGCAGCATGCCGCCGCCACGTCCGGGCTGGTGGTACGAGTACAGCCACACCGGCAGATACATCGACACCCAGCGCGTGCCATGGACATCCAGCCGCTCCACCTCCCAACGCACGCCGCGGTCGTAGCGGCGCACCGAGCTTTCCACTTGTACGCGGGCGATCGACAGCAGCTGGTCTTCCAGACGCGGCCTCAGCTGTTCGACATCGCGGTCGCGCTTTTCCGAGGTGAACCCCGCCAGATACGACGCGTTCCACTTCACTGCATTCTTGGTGTCGAATGGCAGGATCGTGTTGATGATGTTGTTGGTGTTGACCCGGCTATCCAGGTTGCCGCGCTCGGCAGACGATTCCAGTGGCAGATCGTCCACCGTGAACTCCACCTGCCGCTGCACCTGGTACACGTCAGCGTCGTAATAGGTGCGCTTGTTCTTTTCGGTGCCTTGCGTGTACTGCCGCGTCTTGATTTCGCCCGTGCCGCTCACGCTGGCGCTCGCGCTGCCATCGACGATCATGTAAGGCAGGTAGACGCCCACCACGTTCTCGGGCGTGAACTGCTGCTTGAAGGCCTTGAGCGCAAACAGGCGCCGCTTGTCCACGAACTGACGGATACGCGCCACGGCATCGTCTTTGTTGATGTGGAAGGGCAGCACTGCGTCGGGTACCGCACCGTTGGCCACCTGCTCGTTGACGCCGAACACATGCCGGCACCAATGGCACCGCGCCGTCATCGTGCTCTGCGTGTTGATGGTCACCTCGGCGCCGCAACCTGTGCACTTGAAGCTCATCAGGCTGGCGGCGTCTGCAGCGATATCCTGCGCGCCCGAAGCGATGACCGTGCCGCGCAATTGGCCGATGCCTTCGCCGAATCCGAACACCTCTTCAACCCGCGCGCCGTGCCATTCGTGACGACAGAACTGGCACACCAGCAGATCGGTGCCGAGCTTGGGCCGGATATCGCTGGCGCCGCATTTGGGGCAGCGATTGAGGCCGTCCTTGAGCTCGGCGGCCGCCGTGTCGATGGCCAGCGGGTCGGGCGCCTGCAGCTCGTTGCGGATCGGAGCGGGAAGGGTGGCCGGGTCGAGCTTGAAACTACCTGGCAACGGCGGTACGTCCTGCGGCGACCCGGGGCCGGTCGCAGGCGCTGCGGACAGCGGCGGCAACGGCGGAGGTGTCGCCGGCAATGGCGGCGGGATGCGAGAGTCGGACATGATGGCGGCGCGCCTCGCTTACAGGCCCAACGCCTTGGCTTTTGCCGCGTTGTAGTCGTCCTGCGTGATCAGGCCGAGGTCCAGCATTTCCTTGGCCTTCTTCAATTTGGCGACTACATCGTCGGCAGCGGGTGCAGCTGGCGCGACCGGCTGTTGCAGACCGCCAACGCCACCCACCATGCCGGTCGCCATGCCCACGCCCACCAAACCTGCAGCGCCGCCATGTTCGCCCGCAGATTGGATGCCTTGCGCCACGCTCGCCTGCAAATTGGAGTTGCCGCGTGCGCCCGCCAGTGCGTCGGCGCGCTGTACGGTCTTGAGCAGTTCCCGCGTGTTCGCGTCGTATTCGATCGACACGATGGCCGTCTTGACGATGGCCAGACCACGCTCGGAGTTCCACTGATACGCCTGCTCGACCGCATCGGACAGACTCTTGGCAAAGCCCAGCGAATCCTGCTGCAGCCACGCGATGCGGTTGCCTTTTCCCGGATCGTTTGTGTACAGGCTGAAGGCCGGCGCAAGCGCACTCACCACCTCGTTGAACAGTTGGCTGGCCGCAGCGTTGTCCAGGTCGGTGAAATCGAACACCTGGCCCGGCTGCAGGTAGCGCGCAGGCACGAAGTTCTTCACGAACAAAATGGGGTCGACAATCTTCAACGTATACGAGCCACGCGTGATTGCGCCGACCTGCGTCCCAAGAAACCCATCGTCCCAATAGATCTCCGACTGCGTGCCGAATCGGTTATCTGGCAGCTCTTTCAGTGACACGAAGAACGCGGCCTGCTGCGCGCCCGGCTGGCCACCGAACTTGAAGCGCTCCCAGCTCTGCCGGATCAGCGGCGTCACCAGGCCATCGCCAGCGAAGATCGACTGCGCATTGACATCGTCGGAGCGCCACTCGTAACCACCCGGCTCGGCGACAAACCCGGTGATCGCACCGTCCTGCAACAACAGCAGCCCGTAACCCTCGGGCACGATGATCTTCGAGCCGTTGCTGATGATGTTCGAAGACGCGTTGGTGTTGGCGCCGCGCCCGGCGTTGCTTCCACTCGGCACCGCAGCGAACAGCGCGGCGGTGGATGGCAGGCCAGCCGGCACGGTGTAGAAGTCCTTCCACTGATCAGCAAGCACGCCACCGACCGCACCTGCTACCGCCTGCAAAAGACCCATGACAACTCCCTGTAATTGGTGACGAGATATTGATGATGGGTGTTGCGCCCACCGCGTTCGCCGCACTATATCAGCAGCGCGCTGGCGTTATGGCGTTGCCCATCCAGGCATGGCGTGGTGGTGGTGCAACAACGTGTCGCAGTGCGAGCTAGCGCACGATGCAACAGACACAAAAAGCCCCGCATGCGCGGGGCTCTATCGCGGTGTTATCGCCGCCAATCGCACAAGGGCGTAGCAGCCGCTGTCAGCCTTACGGAAGATCGCACTTGAGTTTCGCGTCCACGTAATAAGGCTTGGGAACCTCCGGATTCTTGCTGGTCTTTTCGAACACCACCTCGAACGAATCCAGATCCGGCTTGCCCTGACGTCCCGTGCAGGCATCCTGCAATTTCTTCTTGACTGCCGCGATGCCAGCATCGCGATTGGCGCCGTCGGCGCTGTTGGTCAGATTGGCGACCTCGGCAAATGCCGGCGAACTCATACCCAACAAGCCAGCAACAACCATAAGAGCGTGCAGCTTTTTCATACAATCTCCTTTGCGATGTCTTTAGATCTTCCGGGGTGCATGGACGCCAGCGGCGATCAAGGCTTGGCGAAACAGGGCGCCGCGAGCAGTCCAGCCCGGCGCAGCATAGGCCGGTCGAGTTAAGGCATCGTGCATACGCGCGTATGCGCCGTTGCGGATCGCTTCAACGTGTTGGCCATCTGCAGATTCGATCACCTCTCAAACGCAAACGGCCCGGACAAGCCGGGCCGTTTGCGACGCGCAAGATCAGAACTCCTGCCAGTCGCTTGCATCGTGCGAGGCGCCTGCGGCCACGGCGCGCTTCGGTGCAGCCGCCGGGCGTACCGGGCTTTTGGCAGCGGCAACAGTTCGTCCAGCAATCACACCGAGCTTTGCAGCAACCGGTGTCGTCGAACGCGGGGTGCGCGTGCTGTCGTCGCTGATCTTGAACACGGACACTGCCTGCGTCAGCTGCACAGCCTGTTCTTCCATCGAGCGTGCGGCGGCGGTGGCTTCTTCCACCAGTGCTGCGTTTTGCTGGGTGGTTTCGTCCATCTGCGTCACGGTGGTGTTGACTTGTTCGATACCGGCCGACTGTTCCTGCGATGCCGCAGAAATCTCGCCCATTATGTCGGTCACGCGCTGCACGCTGGCAACGATTTCCGCCATCGTGGAGCCCGCTGTATGCACCAGCGTCGAGCCTTCGGCAACCCGCTCGACCGAATCGTCGATCAGACTCTTGATCTCCTTCGCCGCAGCAGTGGAACGCTGGGCGAGGGTGCGCACTTCCGACGCCACCACCGCAAAGCCGCGGCCTTGTTCGCCGGCACGCGCCGCTTCCACCGCCGCGTTCAACGCGAGGATATTGGTCTGGAACGAGATACCGTCGATGACCGAGATGATGTCGGCAATCTTCTTGGACGAGGCCTCGATACCAGACATGGTGCCCACGACCTTGCTCACGATCTCACCGCCCTGCGACGCAACGCTTGCCGCACCGATCGCCAACTGGTTGGCTTGACGGGCGTGCTCGGCATTCTGGCGCACGGTGGAGGTCAGCTCTTCCATCGAAGCGGCGGTTTCTTCCAAGTTGGCCGCTTGTTGCTCGGTACGCTGCGACAGGTCCTGATTGCCGGCGGCGATTTCGCTGGCGGCCGAGTTGATCGAGATCGCCGAGTGCTGGATGCGGCCGACAATCTCCGCAAGTTGCGCAGCAGTGGCATTGGCGTCGTCACGCATCTGCGCGAACACGCCCTTGAACTCGCCACTCATCCGCGCGGTCAGGTCGCCTGCGGCGATGGATTGCAGCAGCGACGACAGCGATTGCAGGTTGCCATCGGCCGTGGCCATAAGCTGGTTGAGGCTATCGACCATCACATGGAAATCGTATTGGAAACGGTCGGCGTCGCCGCGTGCGGTGAAGTCGCCATTGGCCGCAGATTGCGCCAGCTGTTTGATCTCGTGGTTCATTGCAGACAGGTTGGCCTTCACCTCGTCCATGGTCTGCGTCAGCACCGCCTTCTCGCCTGGTAGGCGGTCCATGCTCTCGCTGAGGTCGCCGATGGCATAGCGGCCCATGATGCGCGCCAGGTTTGTCTGCACGGCCAGATGCGAGGCCACCAGCGTATTGGTGTCCTTGGCCATGCGGCCGTAGTCGCCGGGAAACGCGGTGGCATCGATACGGAAACTGACCTGGCCATCATCGTGGCGCTTGGCCATGTCGCTTTGTGCAGTGAGCAAGGATTGCAGCTGCGTCTGCATGCCACGCATGGCACGCAGCAGGCGGCCGGTTTCATCCTTGGCGTCGCTTTCCACGTTGTTGTCCAGCTGCCCGTTGGCAATTGCCTCTGCAGCCTGCGTTGCACGTGCGAGCGGCTGGGTCAGGCTGCGGGTGATGAGCCAGGCAAGCAAGCTGCTGATCACCACCACGGCAATGCCACCGGAGATGATCAATAGCTTGCCGCGATTCATCGACGCCACTGCATCGGCATAGGCTTGCTGGCTCTGACCTTCCTGACGCGTCACCAGCTCGCGGATTTTGTCCTGCCATGCAATCGTCGCCGGGCGCGCCTTTTCGCTGAGCAACGCCTGCGCCGGCGTGTTGTCGTTTTGAGCCGCGAGCGCCATGACCTGGTCGTTGATTTTTCCCGAGATGGCGCGTCGCGCATCCATCTCTGCACGAATCTTGCGGCCTTCCTCGGAGCTGGGCAATGTGTCCAGCTTGGCCCGCAACTCGTTGTAACGCTGACGTTGCGCCTTGATGGTGGAGAGCGCTTCGTTGTTGAGTTCATCGCTGGTGGCCATGGCATACGTGCCCAGCGCGATCAGGATCGATGAATTGGCATCCAGCATGCCGTTGCCGATCTGGATCTTGGCCATGCGATCGAGCACGATGAAATCGAACTGTTGTCGTGCGTTGGCCATGGTGATCAAGCCGGTCGCCAGCAGCAGGCTCGACAATAGAATCAAAATTCCAAAAGCGACGCCGAGACGGCGACCGACGTTATAGCGTTGCAAATAGGCAGTCATGCGAATCGTCCTGATGTCCAGTAAGTGGCACCGGCTAGCAGGCCGCGTGATGTTCGTGTGAGTGCCTCGGCAACGTGATAACGACGCGAAAATCGGAAACTTGAACCGCGCGCTCCAGGCTGCATTTAGCTTGCATTTTCGTTCACGTACGTCAGGAAAAAACCGACTGGCAGCGTAATGATTATGTGCGTGAGAATGCTGATACCACTGGTCAGTTCGCCTCCAGCAGAGGATTGTACGCAGCAAGCGGGGTTTCCCACGCTTGTTGCGTCGCATGCGATCAAGCCCGCGCCGTCGCCTCGCGCACGAAGTCTTCATAGGTACGCAGCGGGCGCCCCAGCATGGCCTGCAATTTTTCCACCGTGCCGTCGGCTGCCTGCATGCCGAATCTCTGGATACTGGCCATCATCAGGCGCATGTCGTAGGCCAACCAGGATGGGCCGTAGGCCGCCATCTGCGCTTCGAACGCGGCCACGTCGTCGCCCGCGTAGGCGATCTCGCGCCCAAGCGCTGCACTCCAGACCTTCGCAACGGAGCTGCCCGTGACGGCATGCGGGCCAACCAGTTCGAGCGTGACACGCTTAAGCGCGGCAGGTGCACGGTCGCGTCGCAGCAACTCGACAACCGCGATGTCTGCGATATCGCGCGCATCGATCATGGCCACACCTGCAGAGCCGATCGGCATCGGGTAGACACCGTAGTCCTGAATCGTCTGCTGGATCATCGCTTCGTTCTGCATGAAGTACGTAGGACGCAGAATCGTTGCAGGAATATTCAGGCTTTCGATCATGCGCTCCACCGTGTGCTTGCCGGTGAAGTGGGGCACGTTGGTGAACTTATCGGCATGGATGACCGACAGGTACACGATG
This sequence comes from Xanthomonas sp. NCPPB 2933, assembly GCF_056725225.1. Taxonomy (NCBI): domain Bacteria; kingdom Pseudomonadati; phylum Pseudomonadota; class Gammaproteobacteria; order Lysobacterales; family Lysobacteraceae; genus Xanthomonas; species Xanthomonas sp. NCPPB 2933. Next base: position 2,770,983 of record NZ_CM161518.1, on the reverse strand, counting down.
CGCTCGATGCCTGCCTCCTTGGCCAGATTCAGTGCGATCAGCGCCTGCGTCACTTCGTCGGGAGTGACCGCATTCAACAGGAACAGCGTGCGCGCCGACGACAACGCGGCACGCATCGATGCAACATCGGTGAGGTCTGCGACAACTTCAGTCACACCCGCCGGGAAAACGCGCTTGCCGGGTTGGCGAACCAATGCCTTCACCTCTGCGCCTGCATCGGCAAGGCCCTGGGTGATGAGAGAACCGATGGTGCCGGTGGCACCGGTGACGAGAATGCTCATGTGAATCTCCTGCTATGGATGGAAGAGGCGTCAGTGCGACATCGCTGCCACGACTGACGTTGCGGTGACCAGACGATATGCCGTTGCATCGTCAATACGAAGACGCCAAGATGTGGACGCCTGGTTTCAAATCTGGAACACCATGGATCTCAATGCATTGATCGATTTCGCACTGGTCGCAGCGAATCAGGGCCTGGGAAAGGCGAGCCGTGCCAGTGGCAGATCCAAGGCGACCTTGTCGCGTCGCATCGCCGATCTCGAGGAACAGTTGGGCGTGCGACTGGTCGAGCGCAGCGCCCGTGGCCTCAGGCTCACCGAAGCCGGGCAGTTGCTGATGGACCGCACCGAAGTGCCGTTGAGCGAGGTGGCCGAGGCCATGGCCGCCGCACGCGAAGGGCTCTCAACACCACGCGGACGCTTGCGAGTGGCGTCTCCGGTGCTGTTCTCGCAACTGGCGATGGGACGTATTGGCGCGGAGTTCTGCGCGGCCTATCCGGAGATCATGCTCGAGGTGGTGGCAGAGGACCGCACGGTCGATCTGGTGGAAGAGCAGTTCGATGTGGCCATCCGCATCAACCCAAGCCCGGACAGCAGCCTAGTCGGGCGGTGTTTTGCCAAGGATCGGCTGGTGGTCGTGGCTGCGCCCGGCATCGCCATGCCGACCAGCGGCGCAGTCGCGTCAGTTCCCGCTGTGGTGATGTCGAGCTTCCAGCCGACCACATGGAATCTCGATGACGGGCGCCTGGTCCTGGAACCCATTCCACGGCTGCGGTTTTCCTCCTTCCTGATGGTCCGCGACGCGGCGATTGCAGGCGGTGGCGTGGCGCTGCTTCCGCAGTCGATCGCATGGAACCAGCTCGCGCGCGGCGAACTGGTGCAGTGGGGCACGATCGCGGGCGCAGAGCCGGCGCTGTGGGTGTTGCACACCTCCAGGCGTCTGGCCGCACCCAAGGTGCGCGCCTTCGTGGACTTCATGTGCGACAGATACCCGGATGTGTCGCTGGTGTTGAAGGGATAGGGCGCTGCGTCCCGCTTGTGCGGGCTAGGCTGCGTAGCGGCCAGCGCACCACGCTGTCATAAGTATCGGTAGAGCCGCCTCGCGCGCTCGAATGTTTAACGGGGTGCGGCAAGTCCTCCATTGCGCAGCCGAGACTACGACATGGGCGAGTACAACGCGCTGGCCTTGATCCGGCTCGGCGTGTCCGGATCACAAGATGTCGGACTCATCTGCACGATGCGTGGACGACGCGCCGGTCATCATGCGCGCCTGGTGGATAGAGGTGTTACATGGCGAAGCCGACGCTGTTTTTCCTGCACGCCCTCGGGTCCAGCAGCAACGAGTGGTTTGGTGTGATCCAGCGATTGGAGGCGCGTTTCGATTGTGTGGCGCTCGATATTCCAGGCTTCGGAGACGCGCCGCCGCTGCAGCATGTCGACACCGCCGCACTGGTTGCCTGGTTTGTTGAACAGGTGATTCGGCGGCAACCGACCTGCTGGTTTGCGATCGGACATAGCATGGGCGGAAAGATCGCCACCTTGGCAGCGGCGCAGGCGCGCGATGGCGTGGCCGGGCTTGCCGGCCTGGCCGGCGTGATCCTGGTCGCGGCGTCGCCGCCGGCGCCCGAGCCGATGGAGGAGTCACGGCGACAGACCATGCTGGCCTGGTTCGAAAAGGGCCATCCCATCCGGCAAGAGGCCGAGCAGTTCATCGACGACAACTGTGCGGCGAGGTTACCTGCACCTTTGAGGGACGCGGCTGTAAACGACGTGCTGCGAACCAGTGCAAAAGCGTGGATCGCCTGGCTTGCGCACGCCAGTCGTGAGGACTACAGCGCGCAAGCCGGCTGCATGCACGTGCCGGCGTTGATCATCGCCGGCAGTGAAGATGGCGACCTCGGCGAAGCCGCGCAGACAACGCTGAACGCGCCGCATTATCACGATGCGCGTATCGCCGTCGTGGCCGATGCCGCGCACTTGATTCCGTATGAGCAGCCGGAACACCTCGCGCAGCTGATCGCGGCGCATGTGGATCGCAGCGTGGACAAGTGCCTGCCCGATGACTTCGTCAGGTTGCTCAATGCAGACAGGGTCGCCCCGCGCATGCGCAAGCTGTTGCTCAGCCGGCATGCGGGCCCGCCCGCGACTGCGCAAGGCGTGCTGAGCCAACATCAACTGGAACTACTCAGCGCAGTCGTTACGCGTGTATTGGATGGGGCCAGCGATGCGCGCGAGATTGCACGGCGGATCGATATCCAGCTTGCCGAAGGCGCGGGCGATGGTTGGCGCCATGCCGCATTGCCACCCGATCGGCTTGCAGTGCCGCTGGGGCTCGACACGCTCGACGCGCTGAGCAATGGCTTCGCTGGATTACCCGCAGGGACTCAGGATCGTTGGCTGCGCGAGGTGTCGCAATCGACAGCCGTTGATCCCTCGGCGCAGGGGCTGGATGCAGCGCAGCTGGCGCACTGGTTCGAAGACGTCCGCGCCGAAGCCGCGCGGATCTGGATCAGCCTTCCCGCCACGATGGCGGCAATGGGATACGACGGCTTCGCGGTTGGCGGTGCCGGTATCGACAGCGCGGGCTATCAACAGACTGCAGCCGATCAACAGGAAGCCTGGCAGCTTCCTGCCAAGGGGCTTCGATGAGCCTGGTCACTCCCGACGCTCCAGTGGATGTGGTCGTGGTAGGGAGCGGGGCAGGCGGCGGTCCATTGGCTGCACGGCTCGCGCAGCGAGGTCTCTCGGTGGTGGTGCTTGAGGCAGGTGAGGCTTTCAGCCCCGCGTCCCATCTGCCCGATGAGCTGACGACCGGCATCTACTGGATGGAAGAGCGCCTGAGCGGCGGGCAGACGCCCACCGCATTTGGCGCCAACAATTCCGGCTCGGGATTGGGCGGTTCCACCTTGCACTGGGGCGCCTTCTGCCCGCGTCCGGACAAGCGCGATCTGAACATATCGACGCACACCGGGCAGCGCGGCATGGACTGGCCGATCGCGCATGAAGAATTGCTGTCCTATATCCGCCGCGTCGAGGACTTCATCGGTGTCTCTGGGCCGGTGCACTATCCGTGGGATCCCGAGCGCAGCTACGCCTATCCGCCGCCGCAGCGCAATGCATCGGCCAACGCGATGGAGCGCGGTTGCCGCACGCTCGGCATCACCGCCACCGATGCGCCTGCCGCATTGGTGACCAGGGCGCACGCGCAGCCGCACTACGGCATGCGCGCGGCCTGCAACAACTGCGGCGCCTGTCATCAAGGTTGCAGCAATGGCGCCAAGGTGAGCGTCGATACCACCTGGCTGCCGCTGGCGCGCGCGCACGGTGCCCAATTGCGACCCGGTTGCCGGGTCATCGATATCGAGCGCGATGCGCGTGGCATGGTCAGCGCGGTGGTCTACCAGCAGGACGGACGCGAACTGCGCCAGCGTTGCACAAGCGTGTTCCTGTGCGCAGGCGGCGTGGAAACACCGCGCTTGCTGCTCAACCTGGGGCTGGCCAACTCCAGCGGCCAGGTGGGGCGCAATTTCATGGCGCATGTAGCCACCCAGGTGTGGGGGGAGTTCGATGCTGACATGCGCATGAACCGTGGCTACCCCTCGTCGCTGATCACCGAGGACATGCTGCGCCCTTCCAATGCCGATTTCATCGGGGGCTACCTGGTGCAGAGCCTGGGCGTGCAGCCGATCACCCTGGCCAACACCCTGGCGCGTGGCGCGGGCATGTGGGGCAGGGAACTCGTATCGACCATGGCGCGCTACAACCGCCTGGCAGGCATCGGCATCAATGGCGAATGCCTGCCGCAGGACGCCAACCGGCTGAGCCTGTCCGACGAGCGCGATGCATTCGGCCAGCGCAAGGCGCGCATCGACTTCAGCTACGGGCCCAACGAACGCGCGATCGATGCCCACGCGCGCACATCGCTGCACGCAATCTGGGAGGCGGCAGGCGCCCAACGCATCTTCGCTACCGCCCGCTCTGCACACACGCTGGGCACCTGCCGCATGGGCACGGATCCGGAGCAGGCCGTGGTGGACCCGGACGGCCGCGCATTCGATATCGCCAACCTCTACATCTGCGACAACTCGATTTTTCCAAGTGCACTGGCAGCCAATCCCGCGCTGACGCAGATGGCACTTGGCCTGCGCACGGCGGAGCGATTTCTCGCCCGCTAGTTGCGCGCATACCACCACCTCTCTCTACCACCAGGAGTTCAGCATGGATCTCGGAATCAACAATCGGATCGCCCTCATCAGTGGTGGCGACTCGGGAATGGGCAAGGAGACTGCGCGGCAGCTGCTCGAAGCCGGCGTGCGCGTGGCGATCACCGATCTTCCGGACGGCACGCTCGACCAGGCAGTGGCGGAGCTGTCGGGCCTGGGACAGATCATCGCCATCGAGGGCGATGTCACCCGCGAGCAGGACGTCACCGCCATCTGGGCACAGGTGCGCGAACAACTGGGCGACCCCGACATCTACATCAACGCAGCGGGCGTGACTGGCGCAACCGGCGACTTCCTGGAGGTCAGCGACGCCGGCTGGCTCGAAACGCTGGACATCAACCTGATGGGCGCAGTGCGCATGTGCCGCCAGGCTATTCCCGCGATGCGCCGCAATCAATGGGGACGGATCGTGCTGTTCGCGTCGGAAGACGCGGTGCAGCCCTACGTGGACGAGCTGGCCTACTGCGCATCGAAGGCAGGAATCCTGAGCCTGGCCAAGGGCCTGTCCAAGGCCTACGGAGCGGACAACGTGCTGGTCAATACGGTGTCGCCCGCCTTCATCGCAACCCCGATGACCGACAAGATGATGCACAAACGCGCAAGCGAAAACGGAACCACGTTCGAGCAGGCGATCGAATCGTTCCTGGACGAAGAGCGTCCCGGCATGGTGCTCAAGCGACGCGGCCGCCCCGAGGAAGTGGCCTCGGCAGTTGCCTTCCTGTGCTCCGAGCGCGCCAGCTTTATCAACGGTGCCGGGATCCGTGTGGATTCGGGATCTGTCTTTACCATCGCGGGTTGAGGCGTTTATTGATTGCATTTAAGCAAAATTCGTTAATGCACCCGCGGAAGCGCCCACTTCATCGCAGATCGCAGTCTGCGATCAAGCAACTTGAGGCATGTTTTAAGGGAAGGTCTGAGCAACGAAGTCTAAGAGCGCCGGATGTGGGATCGTTCCGGTGAATCGCGTCTGCATCTTCAGGATTTTGCGCCATTTCTAGCGTTTTCGCTGGGAAACCCCGGGTACAGGCGCCCGCTTCCCGCAGCAGGCAGTCACTGATTTCGCCTCAGCCACAGGTTCGATAACGCAAATAGGGGTAGCGCCTGCGCGGTGTTCTTGGTCAGGCCGCGATGGTGGAGCTTAAGGGAAATTAGCGCCGACTCTTGCCCACAAAGGCCAGCGATTTGACCCACTCCGCATCGCGCTTCTGCGTCATAACGCGTTGCTGGCGATAATGTCGTTCGGCGCGATCCTGTAACCAGGTGACGTAGCGGCGCACGACTTGTTCGTTTGCCAGCCGGGCAGGTACCAGGCGACCGAGCAGGAGTTGATGCGCGGCAGGGGCAAAACGTCGGAACAGATCGTCTTCCACGCTGACGATGGCCTCGGTGCTTCCGGGATCTCCCTGGCGCGCGCAACGCCCGAACAACTGTCGATCCACCCGGGCAGATTCGTGGAATTCAGTAAGGATGACATGCAGTCCACCGGCGGCCTCGGCCTCCTTGCTCAGCTTGATGTCCGTACCGCGGCCGGCCATGTTGGTGGCGACCGTGATTCGCCCAGCCGCACCAGCCGCAGCGACTGCATCTGCCTCGCCTTCGTCCTGTCTGGCATTCAAGACAGCATGGGCGATGCCCTGGGCTTCAAAGACAGCAGACAGCTTTTCAGACGCTTCCACCGAGCGCGTGCCAACTAGAACAGCGCGTCCCAACGAGGCCATTTCAACTGCCCGAGATGCAACTGCCTGCCAGCGTTCTTCCGAATGGCGACAAAGCGTATCGGCAAGCCGACGACGCCGGGTTGGTTTGTGCGTAGGAATGCGCGTTATCGAAAGGTCGTAGCTTCCTTTGACTTCGCTGGCGACTTCCTGCGCGGTGCCGGTCATGCCGCACAGCATGAGATAGCGACCGAAGAAACGCTGATAGGTGATCTGCGCAAGTGTGCGCCGTTGGCCGGTAATCTCGCAGTTTTCCTTACATTCGATCATCTGATGCAATCCACGTTCCCATGTTCGGTCGGTCATCACCCGGCCGGTGGATTCATCCACAATCTGCACCTTTCCCTCGGCCAGGATGTAATGCTGGTCACGCTGAAAACCATGAATGGCCGAGAGTGCCTTCTGGATGAACTCTTCCCGCCACATTGGCGAACGCCACAGCCCGTCCCATTCAGATGCGAGTTCCCTTGCATATGTTTTCCCGGCCGGGGTGAGCCAGAAATCACGATGTTGCGAGCGACGGAAATGGACGTTCTCTTCCAGCGAACGTGCCAGTTCGATGGCGCGGGTATACACGGTCGGATCGAGATCGTCGGGGAGGGTCTCGGAGATGATCAGCGGTGTGCTGGCCTCGTCAATCAGGACGCTGTCCGCCTCGTCGATGATGGCAATATGCAGTCCGCGCAGAATCGGCGCTTCCGCCACCCGGCCACCGGCGAACTCGCGCAGGCATTGTTGGGTGCGCGAGGCATCCCCAAGTGCGATCATGTCCTTGAGGTAATCGAATGTCAGTTCTTTATTGGATACATACGTGATATTGCAGGCGTATGCGGTGCGTCGATCAGGAATCGACATGTCCTGCAATACCACGCCGACCGACAGGCCAAGAAAATCGAATAACGCGGTGTTGTGCTCGGCATCGCGTTCGGCGAGATAGTCGTTGACAGTCACTACATGCGTCGCAGCCCCGGTGACGGCAGCAGAGCATGCCGCCAGGGTCGCCGCCAGCGTCTTGCCTTCGCCCGTCGACATTTCTGCAAGGCGCCCCTGTAGCAAGGCACGTCCAGCCATCAGCTGTACATCGTGGTGACGCATGCCAAGGGTGCGTCGCGAAGCCTCGCGGATCAGCGCAAAGGAAATCGCCAGTCGCTCGTCGGTAAAGCCCTCGTGCCGCATGCGGTGTGCTTCGGCAGCCAGTTGTGCTCTCAAGGCGTCGTCGTCAAGCGCTTTGGCGACGCCTTCGTTTGCATTGGTCGCATCGACGAAGCGGTGCGTGGCGCGCTGGTTGAAGCGGGGCACGCGCGCCAGCCAAGTGCGCAGGCGCTCCTCCCACACCGAGCGCTTGGCATCAACGCGCTCCAGATACGGGCCATCACCAAGCTCGATGTGGCGTGCGGCAAGCACGGCGCGTACATCAGACATCGAAATGACTCAGGAAGACCTGCCTGAGCCGCCGCCATCCCTGCATGGCAAGTGGCTCGCTCCCGTGCTCGAAGCGGACCTGCGCCCGTTCGCCGAAACGTGGTCTGGCGTCGGGGGGCAAGGCCAGATCAACGATGAAGACACGCTGGATCGTCTTGACGCCGTTCGTGTCGTTGGGATTTGTCGCAATGATGCCGCCCGCAGTAAGGCCGAGCGCTGCAGTGGGCAACTCGTCGACAGCACCGGGAAAGGTGCGGATCACCTTGGTCGTCCATGCATCGCCGAGCGAGCCGGCCAGATGCAATCGTGCGCCGGAGAAACGGCCGCGCACCAGGTCGATGTCGTCTTGCTGGACGACGGCACGAACGATCAGCTCGCGCTCCTGCAGCACGTAACCGAGTAGCTCACCCTGCTTGTAGTAATGGCCTGGCATGTCCTGCGCAGTGGCGACGACCAGTGCGCCATCATCTCCGGCGTAGCCTGTCAGCCTGGCCAGCCGTAGTTCCGCACGTTCCAGGCTCTCCTGCGCTTCGGCCAGTTGGCGACCGGAAATGGCGGCCTTGGCCGGATCGGAATAATGTTCGGCGTCATAGCGTGCCTGAGCCTGATCCACCTTCGCGCGCGCAACGGTCGCATCGGCGCGAAGTTGCGGATTCTCCAGGCGGTACAGGGGCTGCCCACGTCGGACGTTCGTGCCAGGAGTGACCAGCCAACGGACGAAGAAGCCATTGCCGCCTGCATGCAACATTGCCCGATTGGGGAGCCACACAACGCCAAGCGAGCGGCTGTGCATGGGTACGGGAATGAAGACAAGCAGCAGCACCAGGCCGCCGATAAAACATGCAGTGCGGCGCATTGCCTGTTGCCGCACGCGTTGCAGCGATCCTGATGAAGTCAGGTGTTTCCAGCCCTTGCGCAAGGGCGCGCCGAACAGACCCCAGGCACTCCACAGCGCCATGAGCACGCCGACGAAAAAATACTTGTTGGCGACAGCGAGGATCACCGAGACAGTGACAAACGTGCGATAGCAGAACGCCAGCGGTGTGTATGCAACCAGCCACCGCTGTTCGGAGGGCGTCTCGTCAGGACGCATTGCGTCGGTCGAGCCGAATCCGTAGCGATCAATCAGGTAGGTCCACCATGCCTGTCCACGCTGGGCCAGGTTGGGTATCTCGATCAGATCGGAGAGGATGTAGTACCCGTCGTAGCGCAGCAGGGGGTTGCCGTTGACCACCAAGGTGGAAACGCCACAGATCACCATCACGTTGAAGGCTACGCCACGCAGGATGCCGGGTTCGGCTGCCAGCCATATGTGCAGCGCCAGCGCCGCAAGGAACAGTTCCACCAGCATGCCGGCGGCGGCAACGGTTGCACGCCGATATTTCGAGGGGAAGGCCGAAGAGGCGGACGCTTCGACATAGGGGACGGGCGCGAAGATCAAAAACATCAGCCCCAGTTCGCGCACGGCTCCGCCCCAGCGCTTGGTTGCAAAACCGTGTCCGAGCTCGTGCAGCAGTTTCACCACCGGGTAGACGGCGGCCATGACCACCAGGTTGCTGCCGGAGAGCACGCGATCCGACAGGTTTTCGGTGAGGTCGTACCAGTGCTGGCCGGCGAGGAACAGCGCAGGCAGTACCACGAGCGCCCACAGCGCTGCGCCCCACGCACCGAAGCACCAGCCCACATAGGGCTCGAAGCGGGTGAGAAAACGATCGGGGTTGATCAGTGGAATTTTCAGGCTCATCGGATTCATGAGCCACTGCTTGATCTTTTCTGTGCGCTTGTTGCGGTGGCGGTCGAGTAGGGCAGCCGAGTCGGGCATTGCATCGGCCTGCAGCAAGTCTGCAGCATGCAGGCGGGTCAGCAGGTCGACCACTTCCGGCTGGGTGCAGGCATCGCGCACTTCGGAGGCGTTGGCGCGTTCCCACAGTGCCTGTACCGTCGTGCGCCCGTCCATCCCCGCAAGCAGCGCGTAAGCCGCGCCGGTCAGCCGGTATACCTTGCCTCCGGTCTGGTCCTGCACCACGTACCAGGGACGGCCACGGAAGATCATGCGCTGCACGGTCGCGTAAGGCATCAGTCGCGGCGTCAATTCCGCAACGCTGTGCCAGCTCGGGCTGAAAGGACTGCGCGCCACCGTTACAGACCCCAGCTCCACCACTGCATGCGCAACCAGTCGAATGTGCTGTGCAGCAGAACCCAGCCCAGTTGGCGGCGACCAACGCCCACCTTGGCCACACCTTCCATACCTGGCAACACGCGTTGGTTTCTACCCGTCAAGGCTGCCTCGACGCGATAGACGTTCTTGCCGTCCTTGACCGTGGCCACCGGCATGACCCGCACCACGCGGATCGGCAGCGCACCGCCGGCCAGACCATTGAGCATCAGTTGGCCCGCCTGACCGACGCGCACCGGTGCCATGTCGTGCTCGTCGACCTCCAGGATGATCCGGTAACTGTGCAGCGGTGCAATCTCGAACAGCTTCTTGCCCGCTTCCACGGGCGTACCCACTTGCTGGGAAAGATCGCCGGAGACAACCACCCCGTCGTAGGGCGAGCGCACCGTCGCCCGGCCGATCTTGTCGTCGAGCAAATCGAGCTGGGCCTGTGCCTCTGCCAGTTGTGCGCCGGTGACGCGGATCGCAGTCAGGTCGTGCTGGGCCATCGCTTCGCGTAGCTTGTTATCGTACTGATCGCGCTCGCTGGCCCAACGAATGCGCTCCATACGCAACTCGTGGTCGTCCAGGCGCGCCAGCGGCTGGCCATTGCGCACGATGTCGCCCGCACGTACCAAACCTTCGGAAAGAAAGCCTTCGAACGGCGCGGCGGCAACACGCTGAATCTCCCCTTCGGTGACCGTCTTGGCAGAGACGCGATAATCGACCGGCACGGCGACCAGCACCAGGATCAGCAGCGCCACAAGCGTCGCGACAGCCTTCCAAACCAGGTGCCGGGGCCCCACGATTGCGCCCCAGAAGCGACGGCCTTCATCGTTCACGCGTTGCAGCGAACTACGTTCGGCCAGCAGACGCTGCTCGACCACCGGGGCGATAAGCGCGGCAAACGTGTCAATCCAGCGGCGCTCTTCCTCGTTGAAAGCGGTCTCGCGCTCCAGCGTCAACACGGCGATGATCCGTTGCTGGTGCACGATGGGGACGGACAACAGATACGCTGCACCGGTTCGTCGCAGGAGCTCTGCATGAGCGCGAAAGCCGCCTGCATCGCCACTGGCCTCGATCGTCTGGGCCAGGTCGAGCACTTCGGCCATGGCATCGCGATAGGCATGCACCAGCGGAGATGAGGTCTCGAACGTGGCCGCTTCGGACAGCGCCGCAAGCGTGACGTGCGCGTCCCGGATGATGCCGGCGGCAACACGGGTGGCAGTGAATCGGCGGCGCAGCTCGTTGACCAGGTCAAAGAGCGCTTGCTGGAAACGTGCATGGCGCAGCGTCACCGCCAGGGTGTGGACGATGCCCGTGGTGCGCTCGCCAGCCGCGATGGCCATGTCCTGATCACGCTTGCCGAGCAGGTTCGACAGCCAGGCACTGCCCCAATGCACCTCACGCAACAGTGCGGGAACGATGCCTGCATCGCCGGACAGCTCAAACGCAACGGCACCTGCAACGCGTTCGTTTGCTGAGATGGGGACGGCGACATGCAGAATGCCCGGAGTTTCCTGATCCGGAGCGATCACCACGCGCCGTTCCGCAAGCGCCTGGCCCACGGCGGTTCCCATCCGCGACATGCCGGCGTCCGCAGACGGCCAGACGGCGATGGGGACGTAATTCTTTCCGTCCGCCGACTCGACCAATACCGCAGCATTGCGAATCGCAGGAAAGCGTTCGCAGATGAGCGCAAGCCACGCGTCGCAGAACGCATCCGAGGTACGGGCGGTGACGAATCGATCCCAGGCCGGAAGCGTCGATACCTCCATGGCCTCGCCGGTGCCGCGAGCTGCGTCATGGTCCATGGTGTCGTCAGGCAGCGCGTTCACCGAGCAGCCTCCGCCACGGTCGCGGTCATTTCATCGTGGTCGTCGCGTGCGTTGACGAACAGCGCATCGAGTTCGTCGACATCGGTTCCGGAAAGATCCCCCAGCGTGGCCTTGAGCTTGATGAAGGCCGTGAGTTGCTGGTAACTACCCTTGCGTCGGTCGCGGCGTGCGGCGGCGAGCTGCTGGCGGGCGGTAAGGATGTCTGCCTCGGTGCGAACCCCGTGCGCAGTACCGCGCGTCGCCAGCGCCAGGGCTTGGCGGGCCGCGTCGATGGCGGTGCCAGCGGCAAGCATGCGGGAGCGCCCGGCGCGCCAACCGAGAAAGGCGGTTTTCACGTTAAGCACCGCTTGTCGGCGAGCTGATTCAAAATCGTCGCGCGCCTTATCGCGCAACGCGAGTGCCTCAGCTACCTTCGCCGACTGCGTGCCGCCGGAATACAGCGGTACATTCAGCTGTAATCCCAGCGTGACGGTGGCGATGCGATAACCCGGTTGCCCGGGGAAATTACCTACATTCTGGTCGTTGTTGCCATAGCTGGCGACAAAATCGAGGGTCGGCAAATGCCCGGCGCGCTGTTTGGCGATCTCCGCTTCTGCCACGGCAATCGCGGCCGATGAAGCGCGCAGGGCAGGGCAATGTTCATCGATCTGTGCAAGCCAGGCATCGATCTCGGCACCAAGCATGTCCGGAATACGCGCATCTTCACGCAGCCAGGGTTGCACGAGATCGTCCGCACTACCGATCCACGGCTCGATGGCCGCCAGCTTGGTCTGGACGTCCATTTCCGCAGAAAGCGCGTCGGCGTCGGCCTGTTCGTATTTCGCCTGTGCGTCGTCGGCCTCCGGCTGCGACTTGGCGCCAAGTTCGGCCGATCGCCGCGCGATGTTCCATTGCGCCTTCAAGGCATCGCGTTGGGCCGCGTTGAAATCGACAGCGTCGCGCGCCTCCATCAGCTCGAACCAGCCCGTGGCGAGCTTGGCGTAGAGTTGCTGCTCAGTGTCGGCCAACTGCCAGTTGGCCTGGTCTGCGGCGCTGCCAGCCTGGGACAGCGCAACGCGGTTCGCCCGCCGCCAGATCGGCTGGTTGAGACTCAGCTGGCCGGTGCGCGCGTGGTAGTCGTCATGCAGCGTTGCCGTTGTCGTATCCAAGGTTTCATAGCGGCGGTTGTTGCCGTTGGTGCTGCCGGTCGCAGAGATCTGCGGCAGCATGGCGCCGTAGGCCTGCCGCACCCGCGCTCGCGCAGCGGCGAGATTGGCTTGTGCGGCGTCGTATCCGGGCTCGCTGTCACGGGCCAGCGCAAAGAGCTCGCCCAGCGAAACCACCTGAGGGGACGGCTCGGCGTGCAGGGAAGGAGCCAGCAGCAGCGCCAGCAGGATGGGCAAGCGAGCGGGGATGCCCCGGCGTGGCGTGCACGCAACCCGCCCGCGGCGCAGAAGAGCCACAGGTGACATGCCTTGCATAACCAAACGTTCGACCAGCACCCCAAATCCTTTCGCCAGGCGCAGGAGGGGCCGGCCCATCTTTGGGCCTCACGACACAGCGACGCGACCGGCATGCCGGTCGCGGATTGGTCGTTTTGCGAATTTCCCCCTGTACGGCCGGCATTTTCGCACCCCACGGGTGACGTGCCAAGTGCGCTCGCGGCGGCTACAATTTCGCACGGTTCGCCGACGGCGTCGACCGGAAACAGGGGAAAAACATGAAAGGGATACTTTGTGCGGTCGCCCTGGCGGCCGCAGTCGCCGGCTGCCAGACCACCGGCCATAAAATCACCACGATCGACATCGGTGCCAGCCGCGACCAGGTGATCGCCACGCTTGGCCGTCCGGATTCAATCCGGACGCTGGGCGACTTTGAAGTGCTCAATTACCTCAATCGTCACCGCACGCGCGTGTCCATGACGCACACCGATTACGCGGTGGTGCTCAAGGATGGCAAGGTGAGTCAATTCGGTCCCGGGCAGGTGAGACGGGATGGATTGCATTCGGTGGTGATCGATGGGTCGACGCGATAACGCGGTGAGCCATGACTTGATGGCGTAGCGGGCTGGCACTGGGCGTGCTTGGCATGTCCAGGGTCGGGGCCAGCTTATGTTGCTGTCAGGCGGAATGCCGCGCCTGACTGCCACAGCGGCTTGATCGAATCCGTTGCAGCTGCACTTCAGGCATCCCACGTCACCATCTGTTTTTCAGTCTGCTGGCGTCGCCTTATCGCGGTGAGCAGTTTACTTTGGCGATCGGCAAACCCGCAGATGTAACGAAAGCGGCGGCGAAGAGCGACGGTCCCAAGTATTTCCAGCGTGACATGGTTCTTTGGAACCCGTGGGCGCATGTCTTGCTTGAGGATCGGCACGACGCTGGCGTCAGTGTGGGGGTAGAGCCACGTCCGGCAAGCTCACGCCCAATCGTTCCCGTACCTTTACCGACGCAGCCGCATCGGCTTTGGCGACAATATCCATTCCCCGCAAGAATATCGCCTGATCGGGACTTTCTTGATAGAGCCCCCTGATGCTTGCCCTGCTCATGCGGCAGGCGCATCCAGTCGCTGCGGAGACGCTCATTGCCAACGTGATGCCAGGCGCGTCGGGTCCCGTCGGTCCCTTCCTCCACTTGAATGCGAGGATGATCTCCCAGTAGCCGACTGGATGCCACTCCATGCGACGGGTGGTTAGACGGAATCCCGACCGTTCATAAGATTCGACGTAGAGACGTTCCAGCGCCTGCGGCGTAATGCCGGTATGAGATAACTCAGGGACAGAGATAACGATCGCGTAGTTTGTTGGAGACGAGTCCATGCGGCGGTTGGTTTGATGCAATCCGGGCTGTTCATAAGGTTCGAGATATGCGCTTTCCAGGGCCTGCGGGGTAACACCTGTATGTGACACGTCAATGAAAGGAATCACTAGCGCGGCGCATACATCGCTCAGTCGCACCGCACCACCAGACCTGTCTGCGTAACCAGCAGATCGATCCCCGATAGGGGGCCGCCCAACAGCGCGGACCATCTCCTGCCGCCCGGTCCGGTCGGGTACGTTCCCACCGTGGAGGTCCAGTCGATCGCGGGTTGGCGCTGGACGTGCCCAGATTGACGACGATGTAGGCACCGCCCCGGACGCTTCCGACAGGGCCGAAGCACCCAGACTCGACAGGCGCCGGCAACGCGCAAGGGGTTTGCAAGGGGCCATCAGACTGCAGCCCATAACGCTGGAGACGTATGCGTGAAATGTCCCAGGCGGCCTGAGTCGGCTAAGCCGTCGTCACGGGTATCCACTATTGCTGCGGAGGGATAGCGCGTGTCTCGGAGGCAGTAATATCAGGGTTTGGGCATATCGATAGCAGGCAAGCTCATTCCCAACCGTTGCCGGACCTTTGCCAAAGCGGCCGTATCGGCTTTGATGAGCGCACGCGCTCCCCGTGCGACTAATGTCGGATCCGGACTATAGGCATCGGCCCCTATGAAACTTTCTCTCGTAACGGAGCAGCCACATGCGTCCGGCCGACTGATCAAGATACTGAGCGTAGTGCCAGGCGCGTCAGGTCCCTTCGGCGCACTCTTCAGCTGGAACACGAGCTCGATATTCCAAATGCCGTTGGGATACGACCGCCTGTGGCGGTTTGCCAGGCGGAATCCAGACTGCTCATAGGATTCGATGTAAGCGCGTTCCAGCGCCCGCATCGACATGCCGATATGAGGCCACTGTTGAGGAATGGGCCGACCTTCGGGGATCTGCTGCGACGTGCCGGCATCAGGCACTTTGGTAACGGAAGGACGACTTTGCGCGGCGGATGAGTGGTTCATCAATAATCCCAGGGTCATGGTGGCGATCAGGATCAATCGACGGGCTTGCATGTTGCGGTCTCCGGTTCTTGGGACATCTTGCCCCCTATAACGATTTCAATGGCCGCCGCCCGTCGGGGGCGGCGGCCATCGCTCAGTCGCGCCGCACCACCAGACCTGTCTGCGCAACCAGCAGATCGATCCCCGACACCGTGCCGCCCAGTAGCGCGGCCCATCCAGTGTTCCCCAGTCCCGTTGGGTACGTTCCAGCCGTGGCCGTCCAGTCGATCACGGGCTGGCTAGACGCCCCGAGGTTGACGACGATGTAGCCACCGCCCTGGACGCTTCCGACAGAGGCCGACGCACCGACAACAATAGTCATCGCATTGTCGCGGGGCGGGCTCTTCGACACCACCAGGGTGATGCTCGCACTGGCAGTCATCTTGCCGTCGCTGACCGAGTAGGTGAACGTGTCGGTACCGATGAAGCCGCTCTTCGGCCGATACGTATAGCTGCCATCGCGGTTGCGCGTCAGTGAACCCTTCGACGGATTGGTGAGGCTCAGCGTCAGCGCATCACCGTCCGGGTCGTCGACCAGGCAGTCGAAGTCGATCCGCACGCTGCCGTCCTTCTGTACCTGGAACGAGGCGCTCTGGGCGGTGGGTGCGCGGTTCACCTTCTGCACCGTGATGTTCACCATGGCTACGCCCGACTGCGCATCGCCATCGGTCGCCCGGTAGCTGAAGCTGTCGGTGCCGTACCAGCCCTTGTCGGGCGTGTAGGTGTAGCTGCCATCGGCATTGAGCGACAACTTGCCATGGGACGGTGCGCAGACGAGCAGGGTGGCGAGGCGGTCGCCGTCGGCATCGGTGTCGTTGCCGAGCACATCGATGCGCACGGCGGCACCGATCATGGTGGTGGCCTTGTCGT
This sequence comes from Xanthomonas sp. NCPPB 2933, assembly GCF_056725225.1. Lineage (NCBI taxonomy): Bacteria > Pseudomonadati > Pseudomonadota > Gammaproteobacteria > Lysobacterales > Lysobacteraceae > Xanthomonas > Xanthomonas sp. NCPPB 2933. Next base: position 2,754,645 of record NZ_CM161518.1, on the reverse strand, counting down.
CCTTGGCCACTGGCGCACGGTTCGGCGCCAGTACCGTGATGCTGACGGTGACCGGCCTGGAGTCGAGTGCGCCATCGGTTGCCACGTACGTGAACGTATCGGTCCCGGCAAAGCCGGACTTCGCGGTATAGCTGAAGCTGCCGTCGCGGTTGCGGGTCAGCGTGCCGTTCTTGGGCGAGGTGGCGAGCTTCGCGGTCAGGCCGTCGCCGTCGACATCGCTGTCGTTGACGAGCACGTCCAGGCGCGTTGCCACGCCAGCACGTACGGTGAAGGCATCCGCAGCTGCAACCGGCGCCTGGTTTACAGGCGCCACGCGAATCCAGACCATTGCCGGGTTCGAGCGGTACTGACCGTCAAACGCCTGATAGGTAAAGCCGTCCAGGCCGTACCAGTTGGCGTCCGGTGTATACGTATAGGTCCCGTCCGGATTGAGCGACAGGCTACCGTGGCTCGGGCCGCAGACCAGCACGGCCTGCAGGTCGTCACCATTGATATCCCAGTCGTTGGCGGTTGGATCGATCCGTACCGAACCGTTCTCCTTGAGGTCCACCACATCGTCGAACGCAAGCGGCGGCAGGTTCGGGCCCAGCACCGTGACCGTGACCGTCGCGGTGTTGGAATTGGCCTTCCCATCGTTGACCACATAGGTGAACGTGTCGGTGCCGGTAAACAGGCAGTCAGCGGAGTAGCTGAATGTGCCATCCGCGTTCCGCGTCAGCGTTCCGTGCTTCGGCGCGGAAACGATGCTGGCCTTGAGCGCATCGCCGTCCGCATCGCGGTCGTTGGCGAGCAAATCGATCCGTGCCGTCTGGTTGTTGTGCACGCGCACGCTGTCGTTGACTGCGACCGGGACCTGGTTGGCCGCCGACACCGTCAGGCGCACCGTCGCCACGTTGGACAGCGATTTGCCGTCGCTGGCCTGGTAGGTGAGGGTGTCGATGCCCACGAAGTCGGCGTCGGCCGTATAGGTCAACGAGCCGTCGCTGCCCCAGACGAGTTTTCCATGCACCGGTCCGTTAACGATGATCGTGCGCAGGCGATCGCCGTCCGCATCGGTGTCGTTCGATGTCGGCACGAAGACCAGCGGCTGGCCCTGCACGGTGGTGTAGGCATCGTTCGCGGCGATCGGTGCATGGTTGGTCTGGCGTACGGTGATGCTGACAGACGCAATGGCCGAGTCGAGTTCACCGTCGTTGGCGACATAGGCGAACGTATCGGTCCCGAAGAATCCGTCGTCGGGCGTATAGGTCAGGGTGCCATCCGTATTGACGACAAGCGTTCCATGGGCGGGCGGCACTGCGATGCGCGCGGTGAGCCCCGCACTGGGCGCCTTCGGCGTGTTCGCGTTGAGCCCCGTAGTGTTGTCGATGTCGCTGTCGTTGGACAGGACCGCGATGACCACGGGCACACCCTGGTCGGTGGTGGCGACATCGTTCACCGCGCTGGCCACATGGTTCAGCGGCAGCACGGTGAAGGTCACCGTTGCCAGCTGCGAGCGCCCGGTTCCGTCGTCCACGACGAAGGTCAGGCGATCATCGCCCGCGAAGTAGGTCTTGGGACGATACGTGTACGAGCCGTCCGCCTCGCGCGTGAGCGTTCCATGCGAAGGACCATCGATGACGATCACGCCCAGTGTGTCGCCGTCGACATCGGCCGCATGAGCAAGTGGGTCGAACGCAACGGCACCGTCGCCCTGGACCCGCAGTGCGACATCGTCGGCGGTGGGCAGGTGATTGACCGGTGCCATGACGATGGTAATCGTTGCGATTGCGGAGCCTGCCTGGCCGTCGCTGACCCGGTAGGTGAAGACGTCCTGGCCGCGGAACAGCGCATCCGGCACATAGTGGAAGCTGCCGTCCGGGTTCAGAACCAGATTGCCGTGGGCGGGGCCATTCACCAGTTCGACCGTCAGGGCGTCGCCGTCGCTGTCGGTGACCCAGGCCATAACGTTTCCATCGAGGGCTTGTTCCTCTAGCGAAGGCAGTGTGGCGTCTTGGGCGACCGGTGCGTGATTGACGTGCTGCACCTGCAATCTGACTGTGCCGAGCGACGAGTCCGCCTGGCCGTCGTTGGCAACAAAGGTGAAGCTGTCCTCGCCGTGGAAGCCAGGGTTGGCCGAGTAGAGGAAGGTTCCGTCCGGCTGGCGAACCACGCTGCCATGCAGGGGCCCGTCGACGATGCGGTACTCGAGCGTATCGCCGTCCAGGTCTGTGGCATGGCGTGACAGGTCGATCGCGACGGAGCCGTCTTCCTGCAGCGACACACTGGCATCGCCGGCGCTGGGCACATGATTGACCTTGCGCACGTCGATCGACACGGTTGCCACATTCGACTGCACCTTGCCGTTGTCGAGCAGGTAGGTAAACGCGTCCTGGCCCCACCAGAGCGCGTCCGGCGTGTAGTCGAAGCTGCCGTCGTCGCGCACCGTCAGGGTCCCGTGCGTGGGCGGCGTGACCACCACGACACGGCTGCCTGCCGTGCTGGTGTCATTACCGAGCACGTCGAAGCGCGCCACGGCGTCCTCGTTGGTGGTCAACGCATCGTCCACCGCATGCGGATCGGCCATAAGCGCGATGTCGCTGATGGCAACCTCGCTGCCGAGCGCGCCGAAGCCCAGGATGTCGAACGAGAGCGCGACGGCCGTCCCGGCGGCCAGACCACTGATGTCGATCAGGTAGGTGCGGCTGCCGTCCGCATTGGTCTTGAACGTGACGCCCTGGGCAAGGAACGCCTGGCCGTCGCCCTGCAGGTTGAGCAGTGCATCCGTCCGCGACAGTGCGATCGCCCCGGCCACCGATTGACCGGTTGCCGCGTCCAGCAGCAATGCTTCGAAAGCATCTTGCGGGATGCCGCTGCCGGCCTGCAGCGATGCCGCATCGATCGTGAAGCGCAGGAAGCGGTCGGTCGCTCCCACGATGAACACCTTGCCGACCCGCGACTGGCCAACGGCGGCTTCGCGCACGACCAGGCGACCACTGGCGATCTCGACATCGCCGCGTGCGGTCCATTCGGTCGTTAGTGCGACTGGAGTTGCGGGTGACGCTTCCTGGGCGGTCAGCACCGTCGCCTGTGGCGCAGATGCGAACCGTGCGGGAATTGATATAGATTGGGTGGAGGGTGGACCGACTGGGGCGACGTATGTCGTCGGAATGCTGGGAAGGGCGGTCTGCGAATCGGACAGGTTGTAATACCGCTTGTAGAAGGCGATCACCGCCGCCAGTGGTGTCAGTCCGGTCGAAGTGGTGGCGCTCGGCTGGACCCCGACAGCAGACTGGAGGATCCCCTGCTGTTCGCTGGTGAAACCAAGACGAGTGTACTTCTGATCGCCTCCGTTCATCAGGTTCGGTTGGGTCATGGCATTCGGTTTATAAATGACTCCTGGGATATTTAAGTACCCCTCGCCGAGGCCGAAGGTGTGACCGAATTCGTGGGCGACGGTGGACGCTGTGTAAGAGCCGAACGATGTGCCGCCGACCCAGTCGAACGCGCGACCAATGGAGACATTCGCGATCTCGGCGACAGTCTGGTTGACCGCGTCGGTGAGCGCCCATTCCTTGGCCATCTCGGGGATTGCGGGTGTACCCTGTGTTCCGGTTTGCAGGACGGAATCGAGCCACCCCGGCGTGCCACCGTAACCACGCTTGGTATCGAAGCGCCCGGACGTCGGCAGGACATAGCCGGCAGTGCCGATCCCCACATCTGCCCAGTTGATAGATGGACCTTCGGTCCACGTCGTGGTGCCCGGTGGTGCGTCGCGGATGAACGTAATGCCTTTGCCCATTGACGTGTAAATCGCGTTCATGCTTTTCGTCATGTCGTCGAAGGCCTTGTCGACGGCGTTGTCGAAGTCCATCTGCAGCCTCGTCAGCGTTGCGCCCGGTGCCGGAACCGTGTACGGGCTGGTGATGAACTTTCCAAATATCTTCATGAACTCAGCACTGACCGGGAGAGAGCCGGCCAGGTAGGCAGAGCCCCAATTGGGCTTGGCTTGCGCCGCCGCCCCGACGTGGTAGTACCAGCTGCCGCCAACGGGGTTCTGAAAAAACAAGCCCTGCGTCGTGAAGATGCGAACCATCTCTGCCTTGAAGCCGGTGAAGTTCAGGTTTGCCACGACTTGCTTGGTCTTCTTGCCGCGCACGTTCAACGACCCGATTGTGGTGCCGTCCGCATTGCGGATGGCGAGATGATCGAACGAGTATGAGGATGCGCCGGATGTGAAGGTGCCATTCGAATCTGGGTCGAAGGTCCATGACGCCGTGCCTGCCGTCACCGCCGTGCTCGGGCCGAAACCGAATTCGCTGTTCTCATTGTTGTCGGAGATGCTCAGCTGCATGGAGGGCGGCAGGATGACCTGCACTTCCTTGGTGCGCACCTCCCCGCCAACGCCGTCTGCCAGGGTGTTCTGGAACTGGACGCCGGCGTAGTCGAGCTTTTCCTTGTACAGCGCACCTCCGGTGCCGGAAGCACCGGGCGCCTGGAACGCCACGTTGTTCGGGTCGACCATTTTCAGGACTGCCACCGCATCGGTCAGATTCACCCAGCGAACGATCTGGTACACCACGATCTTTTTCTGGCCGTTGACCATGGTGGTGACGGTGATCTGCCCGCCATACAGTTCGTCCGCCGTCTTCGTCGACAGCGTGTTACCGGGATACATCTCCAGAATCGTTTTTGCATCCGCCGACAAGGTGGCGCTGCCGCCGGCGGCGATGACCAGCGTGTGCGAGGTCAGCGGCTCGCTGCCGCTGCCGGCCTTGAGGAACTTGGCGATGGTCGCGTCGACCTCGATTGTCACGTAGGTGAGGGCATGCGACGCACCCGGGATTGTCAGCGACATCGCATTGACGGCAGTGCCATTGTTCGTCAGGCCGCTGCCGGTAATGAAGCTGGTTTTTGTCTCCGTTTCAGCACCGGTGCTGATCTCGGTTCCCGCAGGCGGGCTTGCCTTGACCGGGATGTTCTGCTCGCCGGGTTCGTCGATCGCGATGTGGTGCGACTGGCGCTCCTTGTCCGACATCGCCAGGGTGGCGTCGAGCAGGGCATTGATACTCCAGCTGTGCACCAGGTTGGGGTTCTGCCGTGAGGGATCCACAGTGCCGAAGCCGCCCTTCAACTGGCCGACCAGCACCGTGCCGTCTGCGGTCAGGCTGAGGTTGATGATGCCGTAGCCGTCCAGCGGCAGCGTGGCACCGAGGTACTGCGCTGTGCCCTGCTTGCCGAACGGATCGCGGATGATGCCCAGCTTTCCGCCGACCGACACCTTCTTGGCGCTGGCACTGCCACCGTAGGCGACCGGTGGGCCGTACGGCGGGTAGAGGAAGTCGGGCGCCTCAAACATCGCCCTGTAGTACGGGTCGTTGAAGTTGTAGTGGTCGTCCGAAACGATGGCGTATTCCACACCGTCGCGTACCACCATGACGACGCTCTGCGCGCGCTGGATGTCCAAGCGGTCGGAGATGATCGCGTTGAGCGGTTGAGAAAGGTCGATTGCGGTCAGCGTGGCCGAGGTCACGTTTCCACTGCTGTCGCGGCTGAGGACGAGAGTGGACAAGCCGCGGCTGTAGTCCGCGACATTGGTCACCAGATAGTGGTCGGCGTCCGTGGTGGCCACGATGCGCTGGGGCGACTTGCCGCTGATGCCGTCGCCGTCCAGCGCCGCGACGATGGCGGGGGCGATGCGCCCGGTCGCCATGACCAGCGTGGTCAGGTCGAAGATGAGGACATCGCCGCGCTTGGTCTTGTCGCCCAGTTGGGTGCTGTTCGCGTTCTTTGGTACTGCCACGATCAGGGTATGGCCATCGGGGCCTATCTCCATGGCGGCGACGCCATAGACCGAGGCCTCGATACCGGTGCCCTGTACCGAGATGACCTGCCTGAAGGTCTTGCTCGTCGGATCGATATCCACGACGCGCAACTGGTAGTTGCCCGCCCCCACACCGGACGTCGCGCCTTCGCCAACCAGCAGCTTGCCACCTGCCGCGACCAGGCTGGTGATGTTCTTCCCACCCGTCACGGGGATGGTCTGGAAGATGCGGAAGGTGATGGTGTCGATGACGTAGATCACGCCATTGCCACCGACATAGGCACGGGTGAAGTCGTCGGAGAATGCGATCGGCTGGACCTTGGTTCCGCTCAGGTAATCGTTGAACGTTGCGTCGCCAAGTCGCTCCAGGAGATTCACTTGCCCGACGACCTTGTTCTCACGAAGGAAGTCGACGCCGGTCCGGCTCAGGACTGCCACGATGTTCGGTTTCGGAGTGATCTTGAACACATTGCCCGCGAATTCGCGGGTGGCCCCACTGACGGCCACGCCCGACGGATTGAGCGTGTTTGCCGCATAGACGCGGAAGAACTGCCAGCGGATCACGCCGACGGCCATATCCGCCGGAACCTGGACGGTCACGCTGCCGGTTGTCGTACCAGGGAAGGTCTTGATGTCGACACGCGAGCCATCGGGAAAGATTGCCCGCAGCACGAGCGTGCTCGTGTAGGGTGCAGCCTGCGCGTTGTCGAGGGTCAGCGTGACCTGGTTGAAGCCTGGTACAGCGGCCAGCCCGGTGATGTTCGGCAACGGAATCGTATTTCCGGGGATCTGCACCGACGGAAGAATTTTGCCTGTGCTGATTTTACCGATCTGGTCGGGACCGACCTGCGGGACCTCCACGTCCGCTGACTGCGGAATGCCGAAGTGGTACGCACCGACGAACAGGCTGGTCGCGGCCTGTGCGATCGCGTCGATCAGATCCGACTGGAAGGACGCGCCCAGCAGGCCACCGGCAATCGAGAGGCCAGTTCCGCCGAACGTGAGCCAGGTGGCCGCTGCCACGCCTACTTCGTACTTGCCGGAGATGACGCCGGGCATCCCGCGCATGACGTAGTACTCGCCGGAGAAGCTCACGCCGTCGAACGGCGGGCTTGCAGTCCGCGCGATGCCATCGGCGCCGACGAAACCGTTGTCGACGATCCACCAGGTGTCGGTGAACGTGCCGTCTGCGTTGGGCACCTGGCCCTTGCGCAGGAACAGCACTTCGTCGCCTGGATTGGCGGTCTGCTGGACGGGAATGGCCAACTGCAGCGGATACGCCGTGCCGTCCTTGCCCAGGTCTAGCTTGAAGGCGGCCAGCGGCTCCAGGACTCCCTGTGCCGGGACCTGCGCCGTACCGGGCCACGACGGATCGCCCAGCGTGATGCGCTGGATGGAAACCGTGGTGTCCGCACTCAGCGCTTGGGGGGGAATCATGACGGTTTCGCCCGTGGGCGCCATCACGACGGCGCCCGTTTCGGCGGAAACCTCGATGGCTTGCGGCGTCGACTGCAGCTGGGCCAGTTCGACCGAGATAACGGTTTGGGCCATGCCGATCGTCTGCTGGAGCAACGTGCCATCGGAAAGGCGCGATGTGTACACGTAGACGACGAAGATCGTCGCATGGCCATTCGCATGCGCGGTGACCAGGCCATTGGCATCGACGGTGGCGATCGCGTCGTTGCTGGACAGGTAGATGGCCTGCGCGTGGATATCCACCGATGCCTCGGTGATCGGATCGTCGGCGTGCACCTTTAGCTGGCGGGTGCCTCCCTTGGCGAGCGTGAACGAACCGGGATACACCTCCGGCATGACCGCCGGCGTGGCGGTTGTGGGGTCGATGATGTTGACGACCCGGACGTCGCGAACGATGAAGCCGTCGGATGCGGTGTGACTGGCCACAATCAAGACAGGGCCCTTGCCCAGCGTGACGAGCAGGTCCTGCGCATCGTCCAGGCGCGCGGGCAGGTTACCGGAAGCACCGGGTTGCAGTGTCGCCAGATACATCGCCAGGAAGCCCGGATCGGCACTGACGTCGACGCCTGTCTGGTCTTCGAAGTCGACCGTGGCACGCAGCGGCACGCTCTGGCCCGGCAACGTGCTACCCGGTGCGACCAGGTGGATGCCGGTCATGCGTGCGGCGCTGACCGTGACAGGCAGACGGATCGACGACGATGTCGAATACCCGTCGTCGGCGCTGAGCAGGATGGACGCCGGCCCCGTGTAGCCGGCGTCGGGCCGGAAGATCACGGAGCGTCCATCGGCACCCAACACGGCAGTGCCGTGCTCGGCGCCGAGGATCCGCCAGAAAATGGCATCCCCCTCGAGATCCGTCGCCACGCCGTCGAGGCCGATCGCGACACCGAGGCCGGCATGGGTGAGCGTCGCCGGGAGATCGGCATGGACCTGCGGCGCTGCATTGGCCTTCCAGCCATAGTTGGCGTAGAGAATCTGACGGTCGGACTGATCGATGACGCCGTCGCCGGTGAGGTCGGCCACGCGGGCCTGGCTGATCGCTGCGGCGGCATACGCGCTTGCATCGTTACCGTCGATCGACCCGTTGCCATCGAGGTCGCCGGGCATGGCGACACGTACGCTCGCTTGTCCCGCGCCGTGCAAACGGACGAGTTTGAGGCCGGCGGCGTCGATGCGAACGAGCAGGGTCAGCACGCCGTCGTGCAGGGTACGGCCGACGATCGTCCCACCGACCACGTCCACGCCGCTGTTGGCATCTGCGAGCGTGACGCGTACCGCCACGGTCAGGGCGCCGGCTGCGCCGGCGACCTTTACGCTGGAAGCCAGCTCGCTGTCGCGCACGATGAAACCGACCGCAGTCGTATCTGCGGAGAGGACGCCCGTCCATGCGTTGCCCGGGTTGTTCCACTGCGTGGACGCACCGAGATGTGCTGCGAGGACATCGGTATATGGCTTGCCGTCGCTGCCGTAGCCGTAGGCCTTCGCGGGTTGATCGGTATCGAGCGAGCGCGCGAGGACGACCCGCCCAGCCTTGTCGTAACCGTAGACCGTGGTGGTAACGGTCGCAGGATTCGCCTGCGGACCGACGATCCGGACGATCCGGCCGGAGGCGTCACGCATGAATTCCAGGCGTTGCGTGCCACCGACGACCGCGATGCCACTGTCCGAGACCAGCCATTGAACACCATCGGTAAAGCTCACGGTCTGTACCTTGCCCGCAGCATCCAGCCCGTAGCGTGTACCGTCCGGCGCGGTCAGCACATAACCCGAGGGACGCCAAGGCAGGCCGCCGATCTGGCTGTAGAGATGGGACCCTTGGCGCGAGAGCGGTTCGTCGAACGACACTGCGAGCGTCCAGCCCTGGTCTGCCGCGAATCCGGCGCGGTACACCATCGGTGCGTTCGCCGTGCCGGCCATGGGGTGCGCGGTGGTCTGCAGGGTGAACCTGAGATTGGCGACGGCAGCGTTGCCGCCGAGCGAGGCAGGCATGCGCAACCAGAACACGGAGCCTTCGGTCCATGCATACATGGCGCCCGTCGACGTGACGTCAGGCTGATCTGAACGCAGGCCCGTATCGATGCCTTGCAGGCCCTGGTTCCCAAAGTCGCCGCCGTTGGGGCCGGCAGTGGTCCGTACAACGCTAAAGGCGTGTCCACCAAGTTGGTATGTGGCGTCCTGCGCGCCGCTATCAAAGGTCTTGGCGGTGGAATCGATGGTGACGCGCGATTCGATCTCGCTGGTCCGGCCAACCAGATCCCACGCGGTCAGGCGCAACCGGTAGATGCCGTTGTTCCAGGTGGCCGGATCGAGCGTGTAGATCGGCAGCGTGCCATCCACGGCTTGCGATCCGGTCTCCACTGCGGCGAGCGTCTGCCACGCGCCGCCGTCAATGCTGGCGGCCTGTAGGCGATAGCCGGCCAGCTGGAGATCGCCGATCGCGGCGAGCACTGGCAACGCAGCGCCAGCAACGACCGGGCTTCCATTGGCGGAAGTACCGGCGAGACCGGCGGCCCACGCGAGCTCCGGTGCTGCCGTATCTTGCGGATCGCGGACCCGCAAAGCGGTTTGTCGTGTGGCGGTGAAGCCATCGGCATCGGTGGCCACGACGCGCACGTCGATAAGGCCGGGGCGCGATGCGGTCAAGCGGACCCTTCCGCTCCTATCGAGCACGACGGTTTGCCAGGTGTCCGGATCGGTTCCAATCCCGCGCACCTGCACAGTCATGCCGGTCACCGGTGCAAAGCTCGACGCGCGCACGGACACCTGCACGACCTGGCCGGGCAGCAGAGGCGTTCCCGGTACCGCGTCGACCAGAATCGACGGTGCATTCGAGGCGGCGTCGGCGGCGACGCGCAGCGTGAACGACTTCCATGCCGTCGAGAACCCATCGGAGACCTGGGCGGTGACGACGAAATCGCCGATCTGTCCGGAACCAGGCGTCCAGGACAACCGCTGGGTTACCGCATCGTAGCTGGCACCTTCGGGAAGGCCCTGGAACGAGACGACGAGGGCGGCCGTCTGCACGGCGCCGTCAGCGTCGGAGACTGCGATGCCCCCCGGCGCCGGTCCACCCAGCGCGACGGGTACCTTCCACTCCTGACCGACGACCAGCGCATGGCTCGCGACCGAGAGCTCGGGCACGCGGTTGGTGTCGAAGACGCGCACGTTGACGGTGCGGGTGGTACTCAGTCCGCCATCGGTAACGACGAAGCGGAACGTGAAGTCACGCGAACCTTGCACCGCGTTGTCCACGGTGCCGGCAGCGGGCGTCCATTCGAACTGGCCCGTCGTCGGGTCGAACATGACGCCCGCGGGGGTCTGGTCGTCCTGGATGAAGGCGATGCGGGTCGGGTCGCCGTCGGCATCGGCGGTCCGCAGCGTGAAGGTCAACGTCGAACCTTCGTTCGCCAACTGCAACGGCATTGGAAGGATCACGGGCGCCTGATTTACGTTGGCGACGGTCACGACGAAGGTACGCGCGAACTGCGCGCTGCCGTCGCTGCCTGTCACGGTGAAGCGGTACTGGCCCGGAGCGCCGCCCGGAATGTTGCCGGACTGCGCAGCGAACTGGCCAGGAGTCCACTGAAGCGTCGCCCGCGTTCCGTCCGTGGGGACGTTCAGGGTCATGCCATCGGGAAGACCGGCGACGGTCCAACGAATCGCATCGGCATCGACGTCACGCGCGAACAGGTCGACGAGCAGCGGCGTTCCTTCATTCGCACCGAACTGGACGGGCGCGGACACGTCGCCGGTGGTCGGCACCGTTTGTCCGTTGATCTGCACGGCGAGCAGCTCGGGCGCGCTGTTGGCGGCGCGCACGACGATCTTCAGCGTACGCACGGTGACGTTGGGGAGCGGCGATGCGGGGTTCGTGTGGCCGGCATCCTGCGGAGGGAGCCCGCGGTCTGTCACGGTCAGGGTGATGTCGTGCGCGCCGATGTCGTCCGCAGTCGGCGTCCAGGTCAAGATCCAGTGACCGTAGGTGGGAGACGCGGTGACGACGGCGTCCACGGGGCGCCCGTCGACCGTGAGGGTCAGGGCATCCTGGTCCAGGTCACTGGCGACGATGGGCAGGGAGATGGTCTGTCCGACGACGGCCACGACAGTGCCGGGCACGTCGATGACCGGTGCTTCGGTCTGGCTGCGCGCGGTGACGACGAAGCTGACCGCCTGTGTGAGGACCCGTGCGGGGTCGCCGTTGCCATCGTCGCGAGCGACGATCGTGATCGTGTAGTCGCCACGGTCGTTGGCACCCGGCGCAACGCGGATGACGCCGCGCACGTGCCCGACCGGCGCCGAAGCATCGGGCAGGAAGGTCGCGAACCGCGGTAATCCGGACAGGGTGTAGGCGATCGCATTGCCGTCGACATCCTGGATATCGACGGGTATCTCGAGTACTGCCCCCTTGTCGACGAACACATTGGCGATCGCTCCGATCACCGGGGCGCGGTTCGTGTCCGCGACCACGATCGGGATGGTGACCCGGCTGGTCGCCGGCGTTCCCAGGCCATCGCCGTCGTCAGTGGCGATCACCGTGACGTAATAGGTACCCGCCTGGCTGTAGCCGGGCGTCCACACCAGTTCGAGCGTCTGCGGATCGAACGTCGCGCCAGCCGGAAGTCCCAGGACCTGATAGGTGACGCTCGGCGGCACGATGAAGCCGTCGTGACTGGTCGCTGGTGCCGACGCGCCCAGGCGCACGGCCGGGGCGAACTGTGCGTTGTCCGGATCGAAGGCAAAGACACTGATCCGCAGCGGCTGCCCTTCGACGATGTTCCACGGCGACTCGATGTTGGCGTCGAAACGTGGCGCACCGTTGGCATTGAGGACATGCAGTACGACGTCGCGCTCGACGTAACGCGCCACTGTCGTGCCGTCGGTGGCGGCGAAGGTTGCGGTCAGGCGCACGCGCACGCTGTAGTCGCCGTGCTGGTCGAAGCCGGGCGTCCAGGCGAGCCAACCGGTCTCCGGGTTGATCGTCATGCCACCCGGCAAGGATGCGGCGCTGTAGGACAAGCGCACGACCGTACCGTCGTCGATCTGGGTACCGCCTGGCAGTGATCCGGCAAGCTGCAGCGCGAAGGTATCGCCTTCGCGAACGGTCTGCGCCGCGACGGGCAACAACACCGGGTCGGGCTGGGCCTGCGTGACGGTGATGGTGAAGGCCTGCCTGACGATGGATTTTCCATCGGATACCGTGACGGTGATATCGGCATACACGCCTGCCTGCCGGTAACCCGGGCGCCAGGAGAGAATGCCGGTCCGGGCGTCGAACTGCGCGCCTGGCGGTACGTTCCCGATGCTGTAAGTGAGGGTGTCGCCATCTGCGTCGGCACCGACGATGGGCAGAGTCAGCAGCGCGCCTTCGGCCACGCTGACCTGTTGGGCCACGGCCAGTACCGGCGCTTGATTGCCGTTGACGACGGGGAGGTGGAGCTCTTGCAGCGAGGCGCCACCGCGACCGTCCTGCACGCGGATGATGATGACGGTATCGGCATCAGCATTCGGGCCAGGTGTCCAGGCGAGGGTGGCCGCACCGCGATAGCGTCCGTCGGGATCGCGGGTGAAACCCGGGCCGGAGGCAATGGTGAAGCCCGGCGGTGCACTGACGAGTTCCCAGAAGAACGCGGCACCGTCGTCATCGGTGGCCTCGATCGAGGCGGTCCACGGCTGACCGATGACGGCAGGGGTGACGAAGCTGTCTGCTTCCAGTGCCGGCGTGTTGACGATGACGGGCGGGACATTCGCCATCGGTACGGCGTAGACGCCATGACCGATCGCGAAGCGGGCCAGGCCAGCCAGGCCACCGAAGGCGCTGGCCGAAGATGGCGGCAGCACGCTGATCGTCTGGTTGGCCAGTGTCGCGCCAATGGCGAGCTTTCCACCGAGTGCTTGCAGTGCGGCAGTGAGGTCGAGCACCCACAGGTCGGACTGCGAACCCTGGCCGGCGCTGCTGCCGGGAATGGCACCGTTGAAGTAGACGCCCGGGTCGAGCAACAACATCAGCGGGCCGTGGATGTCGTCCAGGCCGACGTTGGTGAGGTTGACGTCATAGCTGATGGCGCCGGTGACGTGATCGGAACGCGTGTTACTGAACGCGATGGACACGCTGTTGCTCATATCGAGCAGTGCTGTGAACGCGGAGGTGAAGTTCTGCTCGATCGCGAGTCCGGTCGCCGAACGCAGCTGGCCGGATATCGTCATCAGGTAGTAGCCGGCGGGCAGCGCGTCGTATCGCAGATATGCGGTATGGCTGGCGGCATCCCAGCGCACGCTCGTGGGATGCAGTGCCGTCGCTCCCGGCTGACCGTCCTTCAGCTCGAAGTAGGTGGGATCGAGGACGGAACCATCCTTGTCCAGGGCGAGCGACATCGACTGGTCAAACACCACCGCAATCTCGCCCAGCGGCACCGGCACCAGCGCCCCATCCGGCACGCTGGTCGCGAGTGCCTTCGGCGCGCGCGCCGGGGCGATCTCGTCGATGTGGTTGGTCTGTGCCACGAGCAGGCGGCCGTCGCTAGTGGCGACGATCGCCTGGGCCTGGGTGCCGCCGCCGGCAAGCTGGAGCACGCGGCGGGAATCGAGTTCGATCATCCAGGTGGTCGAGCCGCGCGTGGTGTCGGTGACACCGGCCACGGTGACGTGCTGTGCGAGCTGGCCGGAGGTGAACAACAGGCCGGCGAGCGGGGTACCTGCGGCGCCGAACGCGATGGACGAGACGGTGCCGGTCAGGCGGTACTCGAGTTCCGCGCGGCCGGCGGTGCTGCCCGACATCGGGAAGCTGACGATCTCGGTGCTGCCGTTCGGATCGGCGGCAGTAATCTGGCTGCCGGTCCAGCGGACCGCCCACAGGCGCCCGTCGGGACCGAAGGCGAGATCGCCGACGCGGGTGTTGCTGAAGTGCTGCCAAGCCTTGGTGGCGTCGGTTTGGTTCGGATGGAAGACTTCGATGCCGCCGCCGGACGACACGTAGATGTCGCCGTTGGCCGCAATCGCCAATGCATGGGTGAGCGGCTGGCCGCTCGGTCCCTGCAGGCGGCGCAGGATCACGCCGCTGGTCGCATCGACCTGCAGCAGTTCGTTACCGGTCATCACCCACAGCTGGCCGAACGCATCGACGGCCATGTCGAGCACGGGGCCATCGAGCACGAACAGCGGGGTCACCGAACGGCCGCCGTCCTTGCCCACCTTGAACACTTCGTTGCGCAGCGCACCTGCGCTGAACAACACGCTGTGCTCGGCGAGTTCGACCATCGCCATCGCGCCGATATTGGCATCGCTGGCTGCGAAACCGTCCGCGAAGCCGCGTGCAGCGAACGGCGACAGGATATTCGTGTAATCGCCCGGGCTCGTACTCGCGACAACACCCGGCAGCAGCTGGGAAGCCTGCTGGAAAAGGGTGTTTTCGGGATAGTTGCGATCGGGGGCCGCCGCCGGGGTACTGGGTGTCTGTTCCAGTCCGGGCGTGACGCCCAGGCCGTCCAGCACACCCTGTCTGCCGCCATCGTCGGGCAGCACGGCATTGGTGGTGCTGGCCGCCTCGCGGTTGCCCGCCAGGTCGGTGGCCACGGCAAGGAACTCGTAAGTGTGGCCGGCTTCACCGGTGAACACGGCACTGGTGCGGTCGGCTGCGACCTGACGCTGCCAGATGCGGAAATCACCGCCGTCGGTCGCGACATACACGGTGACGAAGCGAATGCCGCTGGCATCGTCCTGCGCGTCCCACTTCACGGTGTAGGTCGGTGCGCCCGCGGCATTGTTGCCGAGGCTGGTGACCGTGACCGAGGTCCTGGGTACGCCGGCGTCGAGCGTGACGTTGAGCGTGCCGCTGTCGATCGGCGGCGTCTGGTCGAACAGGATCCGCGCACTCGCGCCGATCTTCGTCCCGGTGACCACGCTGCCGCCAACGGAGACCGTATAGCTCACGAAGCCGCCGACCGAGGCACCGTTGGTCGGCACGAGCAAGGCGCGGGTGAGGTCGGTCATGACCTCGCCGGTGGAGGGATCGATCGCCTGGATCAACCAGGTGGCAATGCGCGACTCGATATCGATGCCGGCGCTGACACGCAGCACATAACCCTTGGTGCCGGTGAAATCGAAGTCGGCCTGGAAATTGGCGCGATCGGCGGGCACATGGAGATTGATGTCGCCGAGCTTCAGGTCGCCCAGCCGCAGCGAACGCGGATCCAGGTTGGCGTCCAGCTGGCTGACGATCCGGATCTCGCCCACTCCTTGCGAGGTCGGATTGGAAAACGCAAAGGAGTAGGGCAACGGTGTCGCCGACGGGACATAGATGCTGCCGTCAATTGCGGTTGCGCGGCCTTGCGGACCCTGCACGGCAATCACGGCGTCGTCCAGACCACTACGCTGCGCCATCAGCTGCAGGTATTGGGTGAGGTTGAGCGGCTTTCCCGGTACCGGGTTGAACTTTTCGTCAAGCAGGCCCTGCGCGCGCAGGTATTCAAGTTCCGCCTGGCCTCCCACGAATACCCGGAAGTTCTCGAACTGCAGGGTGCGTCCGGTGTGCCGATCGTAATCGGCCGGGTTCGCGAGCGAGGGCACTGGCACCAGAACTTCATCACCGTCAGACGTGTAGCGCACCTCGGTGTGGTCGATCGGGCCGGTGGCTGCGCCCCTGTCGCCGCTGTACTTGGCGGTGTCGCCGTACCACTGCTGCACCTTGGCGAAGAAGCCCAGCAGGTCGGTTTGGGTACGATAGGTATCGCCCGCACGTGAAAGCAGGATGCCGGCGGCGAGGGTGGCATTGAGACTGACCACTTGCGGGTTGGTCGTGATCGGTGGCGCCTGGTTATCGGGGCGCAGCATGCCGCCGGTTTCGAGTGCGGCGAGCCAGCCGTTGACCCACGTCGCCGGATCTGCAGCGAGCACGGCCAGGTTCACCGGGGCGGTCTGGTCGGCGAGCACCGCAGTGCGCAGGCGCAGCGCATAAGCCGTCTGCTCGGCGACGAATTCGGCGCGGGTCAGGGCTGTCGCGGCAGCGACGATATTCATCTCGAACGATTGGGAGAGCGCTTCAATCTCGCTGAGGATGTCTTCTGGCGCAGTCGAGCGGAATCGTGCAGCCAATCCGGGCGAAATGCTGTCCAGACCATTTACACCGGCGTCGAGGATGCCCTGCGATTTCCAATCGGAGTGGATGGCATAAAGCGCTTCGCGAAGACCGACAAAGTCGCGATTGACCCAGGCGGTCAGTCCGGGATAGGTCTGCAAACGGAAGGTCATGCCGACAAATCCGCTTGCAGCGATATCGAAGGCGTAACCCGGTGCCAGGGCGTAGCCGGATGTATTCAGCGTACCGTCCAGTGATGCCCACGGAATATCCGTACGCGACGGGGTCGACGGCGTCTGGCCGTAGCTTTGCGTATTTGCCGGCGCGTTGGCCGTATTGCCGTACGGCGAGCCGGCGATGTTGGAGCCGAACAGGGCGTAAGGCAGATTGAGACTGTCGATGAGGTACTTGTTGTAACCCATCTCCACTGCGCCGACGTCGAAGCGCACATAGGGTGTATCGACGTTGGTCAGGCTCTGCAGCGAGACCGTATAGCTTGCGCTCTGGCCAGGATCCAGAGTGCGCGGGCCGCCGACGCCGATGGTGACATCGCTCTCGATGCTGCGCTCGACGAGGTAGCGGTTCGCCTCGGTGACACGCTGCCCGTTCGGGTTGACGACAGTGACGTCGTACAGGCCGAGCGGAAACGCACGCGTGTCGAAGATCGCGCGGATGTGCGTGGCATCCAGCACCTGCCAGCGATCCGGCTCGGCTTCGAACACGCCAGGGCGATTGAGCTTGACGATGGCGCCGGCCTGGAAGCTGGAGCCGTAGATATCCAGCGTGACCCAACGATGCGTGTCATCGCCCACACCGCCGTGATCTGGCGTGACCCGTGTGATCGACAGCGGCAACAGGTCGGCGCGTAGCGTCGCTGCAACATCGTGGCCGCCACGGCTGCGCACGAGGATGTAGTAATCGCCCGCTAGCGTGCTGGCGATGATCGCCTGCTGGTCTGCCGCGGACGCGTTCGCGTACGCGGCGTCGTAGGCGTACGTGGTCGGGATGTCGCCGTAGCGGATGTACAGCTCGTTGTCGCCGGAAAGTGCCGAGGAATCGAGCAATACGCGCAGGGTCTGGCCAGCGGCGACGCTCACCTTGTAGAGCTGGGAGACGCCATCGTCGAGCACGATCGCCTTGGGGCTGGCGACGGCGAGCACGGGAACCGAGGTCTGGATGGTGGCGGCAGAGGCCGTGAGGTTGTTCGCCTCACCCGGGGCCATCACAAGGCCGGTCGGCCCATAGCTGATCGCGCCTTCGTAGACCTCGTTGTACAAGTCCGGACGGACGATGATCCTCCAGCTACCGTCCTTGAGCGGCGGCAGGTTGGCCGTGAGCGCGCCACTGTAACTGGCGTGTCCGGCGAGATCGCCGCGATGAACGACCTTGCCGAGCAGGATGTCGGTCAGGCCCCAGGCGTTGTCGATCGAGAGATAGACCGCGTCCGTCCAGGTGCCGTAGGCAGTGTTGTCCGAATCGTTGGTGATGGTGTAGCTCACGGTGACCGGCTGGCCGACCTGCGCCTGCGGCGGCACCGTGACCGTGTCGACCTTGAGGTCGGCCGGCGGTGGGATCTCGATCAGGACCGGCTGTTCGGCGGCGGTGGCGTTGTTCTGGTCCTTACCGAATTCGAGAACGGTGCCACTGGCCCCGGCACCAAAAGCGCGTGCCGGATCGGTGATGACGAACACGTACCAAGCGCCACTCAGATCGCTCGGCGCGGTCACGCTGAAGCGACCGTCATAGCGACCACCGGCAGCAAGGCCGCTGCCGTGCGCCACATAGCCCAGGTAGCGATCCTGGTTCACGTCGAGGAAGCGGTCACGCGACAGGTAAATCAGATCGTTCCAGTTTTGCTGGTCGGATGGGGTAGCGCCACCGGCATTGAAGACCGAGTAGTCGACCGTGAACGGCTGGCCGGCCACCACGTGCGCAGGCACGGTCACTGCCGACACGGTGAGGTCGGGCGGCGTCGCCAAGGTGATGGGAAGCGCGATTGAGGCGACATTGTTGCCCTCGTCGCGGAATTCGAGAATAGCGCCCGGGCCACTGCCTTCGACGACGTCCAGGCCGTCGCGGATCGAGCTGGGGGTGCTGTATTCGAAGTCCTTCACCGTGGAGGTGTCGGTCTTGACGATGAGTCGGAAATTGCCGCTGATCGATTGGGGCAGGTGAAACGTGACGCTTGCGGTATACGACTCGCCAGGCAGCAGATAACGCGGCCTGCCGTTCGCATCGACGATCGAGATGCCCTGGATACGCCCCGGATTAGTGTAGAGATCGCCCTCCGGCAATGGCGTGTCGCTGGCGTCCAGTGTGTCGTCGTTGGATAGATAAACTCCATCGGACCAGGACGTGAAGCGCGTGGCACGATCGCCACGGTTGGTCACCGTCCAGGTGGCGGTGACCAGCTCCCCTGAGTGAGGAGCCGGATTGGAGATCGACACGGTGTCGATCTGCAGATCGGCCTCACGATAGGTGATGTCGATGCCCGCGCTGCCGAAGTTGTTGGCTCCATTGAGGCCCTCAAACACAGATTGACCATAATGGTCGAGGGCGTAATCGTTGCGCCCCCCGTCATTGAGTTCTTCAAACGGTTTGGACTTCGGGTCGGGCGAGGCCAGGTTGTCCCGGCTCGCGCCCGTGTCGGTGATGATGTAGATGTAATAGCGACCGTCGGTACCCGGCGGCAGTGCCACATTGGCAGTCACGGTGTAACTGGCGCCAGCGGCCAGACCCGCAGTGTTGTAGCGCGCGAATGCACCGATTGCGGTCGCACGGGTTGGAATGAACGTCGGATCGGTGCTGATGTACACCGAATCGATCCACGCGGTGGTCGACGGCCATACGGCTTCGCCCTTGTTGGTCACCGTCCAGGTGATGGGGGTTGGTTCGCCGGAATAGTTATGCGGCGGGACGATGACCGAAGTGACCTGCAGATCGGCCGGGTGGGAGATCACGTTGGACGCCAACGCCGTCGCATTGTTGGCTTCGTTGGTTTCACGAATCTGACTGAGTGCATCGGAGACCACGACAACGTAACGACCGGTGATCGACGGCGCCAGCTGCACAGTCTGGTTGACAGTGTATTTTTCGCCATTGTTGAGCGTACGGCTTTGGGTATACGTGCCGATCAGCCAGAACTTGGTGGCCTTGGACAGGTCGGCGTTGTCGGCGACATACACGGTATCGGTCCAGCTGCCGGTAAACAGGTCGCCCTGGTTCTGCACGGCGTAGCTGAAATTGAGGTTGCCACCCGCATCGACTGTCTGCGGGGCAACGACCTGGGTGACGACAAAGTCCGGCGGAGTGATACCCAGGACCGAGATCGCGCGGGCCTTGTAGTTGTTGTTGTCAAGCTGGCCTGGATCGTCGGCATTGAGGTTGGATGCCAGCGTGTCTTCCAGGATCCCATCATAGGCATCGCTCCAGACGGTGATGTAGTACTGCCCGCTGAAGGTATCGCTGGGGATGGTGACGCGAAGGCTGCCCTGGTAGTCCTCGCCCACGGCGAGGTTACCGGTGTGGGTGACACTGCCCAGCAGAACGTCGCCACGGTTGGCACCCGGCCGCCGCGGGTCTTTTGCCAGCCAAACGGTATCGGTCCAGCTATTGGTCGTCGCATCGGCACCACGGGTGGTCGCGCTGCCCTTGTTGGTGACGCGGTAATCGACCTGGATGGTTGCACCGTGGACTGCCTGGTCGGGAGCCACCACGTTATTCGTGACCAGGTCGGCGAACGGTACCGGGTCGACGTGAAAACGCACCGCCTTCTGGTTGTCATCGTCCTTCGGGTATTCGTCGACGTTGTTGTCGCCATCGGTGACGACAATGAGATACACGTCGCCACGGTAGGTGATCGGAATGTCGATCGAACCGGTGATGTTGGAGTAACGCTCGGTCGGTGCCAGCGCGCTGCCGTTGTCGAAGATGCCGACGAGTATGTCGTCGCCGGTCAGGGTACCGTCGAGCGAGAGGTAGATCTTGTCGCGCCAGCGCCCGCTTGCGGGCATCGCGCCGCTGTTGACGACGGTGTACTGGATGCCGACGCGCGTACCGGCGGTGACGTGGTCGGGGATCGAAACGGCATCAACCTGCAGGTTCGGGCGTGCCTGCAGCACGATCTGGGATGCGGTGGAGGCAATCGTCAGATTGTTTCCACGCGCGCCGCCATGTTCATAGACCTGCGCACCATCCTTGCCGAGATTACTGTTGGTGATGACTTGCAGGCGATAGAGGCCTTCGATCTTCGCCGGCAAGCGAACCTGCTCGGTGCGCGTATACGTCTTGCCTGCCTCGAGCGGACGATCGTAGGTGTAGGTGCCCAGCACGACATCCGGACCGCCGTTGGTCGACACAAGCTTCACGGTATCAACCCAGGGTCCGGCGGCTGTTGCCTGACCTTGGTTGATGACCGTCCAGGCGAGGTCGACCACGGTGCCTTCGACCGCGTTATCGGGCATGCTGAGCGCCTGCACGACAAGGTCGGGCGAGGGGGCAAGCTGCACGGGAAGTGCCGCGCTGTGGCCGACATTATTGTCGCCGTAGACAAACTCGAATGGTCCTCCGGTGCGCACATTGACGTACCACGTGCCGGAGAGACCGTTGGGCACGGTGACCACAACGCTGCGCACGTAATGGTCGCCGACCTCGAGTTGACCGATGTGGCTCACGTTGGCGAGCGCGATCGGCGTACCTGTGCCATCCGGTGAGGTGCTCAGCCATACCGAGTCGGACCATTCGGCCATGTCCGTAATGCCGATGCCTTGGTTGGCGACGGCCCAGCTGACGGTCAGCGGTTGCCCGCTGGTCGCGTTGCCCAGCGCTTGAACGCTGTTCACCACCAAGTCGGCGTAAGGCTTGGGCATTACGTCGATAACGTGATCGGCGGCCACGGCATCGTTGCCGATCACGCCGTCCTGGAAGACCTGCTTCGTCGCATCGGTCACCACGAACAGCTTGTACCGCCCGGTGAAGCCTGGGGGCAGCAGGGTGGTGAAATCGCCCCGGTAGCTGTCGCCCACCGCGAGCGCGCCGTCGTGGCGCACCTCGCCGACGATACGGTCGTCGCTGTTGCCGACGATGTCGTCGGTGGAGAGGATGACCCGGTCGACCCAACCCGAGGTAGTACCCGTGCCCGTGCCACGATTGGTCACCGTCCAGCTCACCGCCAGGGTGGCCGGGTCGGCGATCAGCGTGGTCGGCGCCTGCACGGCGCCCACCACAAGATCGGCATGGGGTGCCAGCTGGACGGTAAAGGCCTCACGCCCCGTGTTGTCGGCACGCGCGCGGTCGTCGACGACGTTGCGCGCGTCGGTGACAACCACGACTTCGTAGTCGCCGCGGGCATCGAGCGGGATGGCGATATCGGTGGAAGCGACGTACGAGGCGCCTGCTGCCAGCTCCGTTCCGTGTGCGACTTCGGCGACCTGGGTGAGCTGGCCGTCGCGCGACAGGTAGACACGATCGACCCAGCCGCCGCTGGCAAGTCCGCCGCCATTGGCGACAGTCCATTCGACATGCAGCGAGGTACCGGACTGGACCAGCGAGGGGCCGCTCACGGAGGCGACCGAGAGATCCGGACGGCTGACCGTGACACTAGCGGTTGCGACGGCCGTGTTATCGACCTCGTTGTCGCGCTCGTAGACGGTGTTGTCGCTATCGGTGACGACCACCCAGCGGTAGCTGCCTTCGGCCAGCCACGCGGGGACCGACACGTCGATGGCGCGCGACGCGGTGGCGCCGGCGGCCAGGCCGTCGGTGTAGAAGCGGCTGGCCACCTGGGTCAGCGAGCCGTCTGCGGCACGCAGGTAGATCGTATCGCGCCAGGCGCCCGTCACGGCGCCGTTGCCCGTATTGGCGGCCGTGTAGGTCACACTGGTACTGTCGCCTGGACGGACGGCGCTCGGGCCGGTGACGGCAGAGGCGACCAGGTTCGCCACCGGGGCCAGGGTGATCTGCATCGCCGCCGAGGCCGCGGTGTTGTTGCCGGTGCGTCCCAGTTCGGTGACGGTGTTGTTGAGGTTGGTCAGGACCAGGATGTAGTAGGTGCCGACGAGGTCGCGCGGCAGCGCGACGGTGGCCGTACCGGTGTAACTGCCGTTTACCCCGAGGACGCCCGTATGGACCACCGAACCGGCGAGCACGATGTCGTTGACGGACGGCGTCGGTGAGCGGGCCAGCACGATGCGGTCGTTCCACAGCGCCAGGTCGGTCGGCGAGTTGCCGGTGTTGGTGACGATCCAGGTGACCTTGACGTTCTCGCCGCTCAGCGCGCTCGCGGGCACGGCGACAGCGGAGACGCCGAGATCCGCATAGGCGGCGGTGACATCGATGCTGCGCAGTGCGGAGAGCGTATCGGCGCGCGTATCCGGCAGCAGCACCTCGCCGAGCGCGTCGGAGCGCACGCGTAGCGTGTAGCGGCCATTGGCGACCACGGGCATGGTCACGCTGAGGTTCTGCGCATAGCTCTGGCCGTTGGCCAGCGCGCCGGTGTGGCGGACGCTGCCGATCACCATGTCGGCCATGCCGTCACGGCTGAGGATGATCTGATCCGTCCATGCACCGGCGGTCGGTACCTGGCCGGTGTTGCTGACCGTCCACGAGACGGTGAGCGGCTGGCCTGTCGTCGCCTGGGGCGGCGTGCTGACGCCGGATAGCTGCAGGTGGGCGTACTGGGTCACCGCCGAGACCAGCGACGACGACGCGGCGTTGTTGTCCTCGGCGCTGCCGGCGAGGTTGGCTTCGAACAGCACGCCATTGCCGGCCGTGTTCTGGTCGGAGGTAACGGTGATCGACAGGTTGCCGGCACCCTTCAGGCCGTCCGGCAGGCGGAAGGTGAAGCTGCGTAGACGACGTTCGCCGGCGCCGATGGGACCGTTGGCCACGCCGTTGATGATGGCAGCGGGATCGTAGGGCAGGGTGGTGTCGACCAGCACCAGTCCGTTATCGGCACGGGCAATCGTGATGCGGTCCATGAAGGCCGCGGCGGTCGGGCTCGCGCCCTCGTTCCAGTCTTCCCAAGTGACAGTGACCACGCCACCGGCACTGACCTGCGTGCTGACGACGGTGAGGTTGTGCACGGTGAGGTCTGGACCGGCGACCACGGATGCCGATGCGGTGTTGTTGGTCTCGCCCGTGCCGACGGGATTGGCCTCGTCGATCTCGCCCAACGCATCGGCGATGACGCGAATCGTGAAGTTGCCCGCCGCGTCCACGCCGGAGGGCCAGGTGAACGTCGCATGGCGGCTGCGCGTCTCGCCTGCAGCGATCGGTCCCTGTGCAAGAAGGTCGCGCAGGGTCACGGTGGCGACGAGGCGACCGGTCGAGGTGTTGCGGATATCTACTGTTTCACTGAACGGCTGGGAGACTTCGCGGTCGCCGGTATTGGCCAGGATCCAGTCGACGGCGACCTGCTGGCCGGCCACGAAACCGGATGCCGGCGACAGCACCAGACCGCTTACGCTGAGGTCCGCGTAGGCGGCGAGTGCGACGTCTGCGTTCACGACGGCGCTGTTGTTGGTTTCCTTGTTTTCCTTGACCAGGTTGTCGGAATCGGCAATGACCGTGATCGAGAGCATCCCGGCCGCGGCAGCGCCGGCGGGCAGGTGCAGCATCAGCTGACGGGTGATGGCGCCACCGCGCGGAATGCCGAGGTTGCCATCGTAGGGCACCGTGATGTCGAGCAGGATTTCGCCGGTGGCGATATTGCGCACAACGACGCGATCGTTCCAGGCGCTGCTCGTGTCGAGCGTGCCGCGGTTTTCCAGCACCCACGACAGCTGTACGGTCTGCCCGGTTTCCAGGCCCGTCGCGGGGCTCAGTTCCACGTGGTTGACGCTCAGGTCGGGGGTCGGATCGGACAGCAGCGTGCCCAGGTCCACGGTGGGCGTCTGCGGTACGTGGATCAGGCGAATCGTGGCATCCGCCGCGAGATGCGTGTCGCTTCCCGTGCGTTCGATGATGAGGGTGTAGTGCCCACCCAGCGTCAAAACACCCAGGTCAATGCCAGTGCCGTCAAGCCGGTACTGCCAACGTCCCCCCTGGTTATCGTAAGAGCTGCTGACGCTGCCGAGTGCATAGCGACCGGTCACCGGGCGACCGGTGGGATCGATCAGCTGCCAGCTCATGGAGTCCGCGTACTCATCCATGAGCGCGCCTGGCAGGACGTCGAGGAAATATGCCTCGCCCGCAACCAGGTCGAGGTCATACATGGCGATGCCACGCGGCTGGTCGATGTGGATCTGGGCCGTGCTGTCGACCGGCAACGGCGTGGCTACGCTCGCGTCGAGCAGGCGGAACGAGTATCTGCCCGCCGACCCGTTGGCGCTGCCGAGCACGAGCATGTAATCGCCGGCTGGGATGGTGATGGCGTAATCGCTGTTGTAGTCGCCGTAATTGATGTAGCCGCTGTTGATCTGTCCTTGCGGACCCATCAGCTGCCATAGCACCGGGGTGTCGCCGGCGAGCCCGTCGATGACGATGGTGGTGTCGTGGTCGGCATGGATGTCGTAGCGCACCGTCGCGCTGCCCGTGGGCACCTGGCCCTGGGTGACGACGTTCGGGACCAGCGGTTGGGAGCTGCTGCTTACGATGAACTGGTACTTGGCCTGGGTGCTCTGGCCCGCCGTGTCGAAGACGAGGGAGTACTCGCCGGCGGCGAGCCCGTAGAAGCCCCTCGAATACGTGGCATCGCCACTCGCGATCACGTCGCCTGCCTTCGAGACCAGGCTGAAGCGCAACGGGTAGGCATTGTTCCTCCCGTCGAACCAGAAGGACCCGGAGGCGTCGACATTGATCGTCCAGGCGAGCGCGCCGGTGGTTGGCGTGAACGTGCCCGACACGGCGACGCCGCTGGCGATTGCCGGCGCGCTGCTGATGTCGTCGAGACGGAATGTCACACGGCGCGCGTTACCGTCCGGCGCACTCAGGCGCAGCGTGTAATGCCCGTCGGCCGGAAGAAGGATGGCCTGGACCGGGAGGTAGTCCGGGGCACGTGAATACACCAGCACGCCGCGTTCGTCGAAGAGTTCGATGCGGGCGTTGAAATACCCCGGGGTGGAGAGCCACAGGACCTGGTTGGCGCTACCATCGAAATCGTAGAGCGCTGCTCCGGTCGCCGGAATCGAAGCGACGATTGACGTGCCGAGGGCGATTGAGCGACTGGCAACGGTCAACGAGAAATCGTTGAAAAATACCTCCCGGCCGGAATCGTTGTCGCGAACGAGATAGTAGCGGCCCGTGAAGGGCAAGGCGCCCGATGTGTCACCGCTGCCGAGATCGGCAACCAGCGTGCCGTAAGCGTCATAGACGCGCCACGACGCGTAGTCGCTGCGGTAGGAGATCGTGACGACTTGTCCGGCCTGCGCATCGAAGCCGTAGGACGATGCCCTACCGCCGTCAACTTGTTGGTTAAACGAGCCACCGCTCGGCGTCATGGTGTTCCGTGCGAGATCGTGAACGGTCAGATCCAACGAGCCGTAACCGTCCAGGCGCAGATTGTAGAGGCCCGCCGTGACGCCGAGGACCACGCCTTTTCGGACTGAGGACCGGTCGAACACGCCACTGGCCACGACCTGCCCGTTGCGCAGCAGGCTCCATGCGCGGGGTGTATCGGCGTAGGTGACGTCGATGAGGATCTGCGTGCGCTCGCCGATGGTGAACGAGAAGTCGGTGGGCTGGTAGGCGTTTACCGATAGATCCGGCGCATTAGCAGTGCGGCGGACGATGACGTCGATGGGATCCGAACCGGCGGTGAGTCCCGTGAAGACGAGGCGATAGGTGCCTGAGAGATTGACGTAGGTGTCATTGCCGTCAATGGCACCAGACGTGACCGGATTGCCATAGGCGTCGTATAGCGCCCAGCTACCCGGCTGGCTCCTTGCGAAATGGATGTGGAATGGCCCGTTGGTCTGCGTCTGGAAGGTATAGACCTGTGGAGCGCCGTTGCCCGGCACCACCCGCAAAGGCATATCGACCGTCAATGCGACAGGTGACGAGGCATCGTAGAGCTTGAGGTCGGTGACGTTGTCGCCGTCGTTACTGAGCGCGAGGGTGTAGTGGCCCGGCGGCAGGTCGATGAGGGCGAACGAGGCGTCATGGTTCCAATAGCCCGAAAGTAGGACTCCGGTATCGGACGTCAGCGTCCAGCGACCATAGCCGTTACCCACGCTGTC
This sequence comes from Xanthomonas sp. NCPPB 2933, assembly GCF_056725225.1. Taxonomy (NCBI): domain Bacteria; kingdom Pseudomonadati; phylum Pseudomonadota; class Gammaproteobacteria; order Lysobacterales; family Lysobacteraceae; genus Xanthomonas; species Xanthomonas sp. NCPPB 2933. The sequence continues at coordinate 2,728,121 of NZ_CM161518.1, read as the reverse complement.
AGTGCCCAGGAGCAACGTCGATGGGTGAGACAGGTCGAACCCGTAGATCGCACCGAATGCATCGTTGCCGGTGGCGGGGACGGACATGGCGTCGCCCAGCGCGACCAGCGGGGTGGTTGCAAGCGGCGCGCTGAGCTGGAGCGTGTAGTCGCTCGGGTCGCTGCTCTCGAATGTGTTCACCATCCGCAGGAAATACGTGCCGTCGGCGGGCAGCGCCGGCAACAAGTTGTCGGCGGAACCGCTGGAAGTGGCCAGCACCGTGCCATCGGGAGCCAGCAGCGCCCAGTCCATGCCGTAGGTGGGCATGCCGAGTTTGCGCACCTCGCCCGCACGGCCTTCGAAACGGGCGAAGCCCGCGAAGCCTGGCGACAATGTCACCGTGACATCCTGTCCGCTGCTCAGAACGGTCGCGGCGCGCAGGTCGATGAAGGACGCGCCGAACGCGGAAGCGTACCCATAGCCGCCATAGGCCGAGAGAAAATCGACGCGGTAGTCGCCGGCGGGCAAGGTGAGCAGCACGCCTGTGGCGCCGCCGCTGTAGAGCGGGAAGTCACGATCGACGCCGGCACCGGAGACATGGATGCGCAGATCGGCCGGGACATGGTCAAGTGCGATGTACCAGCTACCCTCGACGCCAACATGCAGCGAGCGCGAAGCGAAGTCGCCGAAGCCGCGGTAGTCGATGTTGTCCGGTCCGTCCAGCTTAGCCACGGGCGTGTCGGTGAAGTACAGGCCGTCGCCGATGTATCCGCTGGCATCGACTCTGAAGTACCAGGTCTCGTTGGCCGCTGCGGCGAGCAGGATCGGATCGCCACTGTTGTCGCCTTCGCCATTGAAGTCGATCGGGGCCAGGCCTGGACGGAACAGGGTCACGCGGCCCTCGTACGTCGGCTTCATCAGCCACGACTGTCCCGCAGTGACCGACAGGGCGTACAAGCCCTGGCCGCCGGTGCGGTGCGCGTCGGCGGCGAGCGTCGTTGCGGAGGCGGAGGTCTGCACACGCAGGGGGAACGTGCGTGCAACGTCGTTGCTGTTGGCCACGACAAGGCGGTAGTCGCCGGCGGCCAGGCGTATGACCTGCGAGCCGTACGCTGACAGCTGATCTCCGCCGAGTACGGGCTGGCCGGTGGCGGTCAGCAACTGCCAACTCAGGTTGTACTGCTGTTCCGTCGAGACCAGCCAGACGAAGTCGTCATGGTCAAGGTGGAACGTGACACCGGCGCTGCCGTGCGCGGCCAGGGTGATGTCGGCGGCAGTGTCGGTGGAAATCGCAACGTCGGCCGGTGCCGTGGGCGCCGCGAAGCGCGTGGTGGCGCTGAAGGTGACCGGCGTGCCCTCGGCGTTGCCATCAATGCGCAGGTAATACGTCCCCACGCGCTGGAGGGTAATGTCGGCTGCATTGGTGCCGTAGCCCCAGAGCACGACGTTCCCGACTGAATCAATCACGTTCCAGCTGAGGTTCGACGCTTGGCTCGTCTGCACGAGCGTCAACGTGGTACCGGTGGTGGCGTCGATACGGATGTAGCGCGCATCACCATAATTCGTGGTGTCGACGGTAGCCGTGCCGCCGCCAACGAGTACCGGAGCCGCCTCGAGGCTGTCGAGACGGAAGGGGAGTCCCGCATCGCTCTCGCTGGCGCGGGCAGCAGCGGCGAATGACTCCTGGCCGGATGCGTTGCGGTTGCGGAAATGGATGACGTAGCTGCCCGCAGCGAGAGCGGTCAGCTCGTTGTTGGAGCTGTAGCGATCCTGCGCGAACCACGTGGTGCCGGCAACATCGGTGATGTCGTAGGTACCGTAATGCATGCCATCCGGGAAGGCGAGGTAAACGGTCCGGGCGCTATCTAGCGTGAATGCATAGGCCTGTTCGTAGCCGTTGTCGGCATTGAGGTCGAGCGAAGCGGTCGTGCCGAGCGCCAACGGCTGGACCGGGACCACGTACGGCGCGATGGTGAGCCGATAGCCGACGCTGCCACCGAGCCCCTGACGCTTCACCATCAGCTGGTAATCGCCGCCGTCGGTACGCCGCGTGAAGTCGAACGGACCGTTGCCTTCGGCCACGATATTGCCGCTATGGACCACGGTCCAGTAGATCTCGTTCGCGTCGTCTCCGTAGACGACGAGCGATGCCGATGCGATCGATGTGTTCGACGGCAGCGTGTAGACGGCCGCCGAGACCGTGTCGTCGAACGTGTAGACGGTGCCGGCATCCGCCGTCTTCGCATCGGTGAGCGACAACAGTTGGACGGTGTAGTCGGTCGACGGTTCCTGGGTGCGGATACGCACGACGTAGTCGCCGGCGCGGATCTGGCGCAGGGAACCGTTGAGGTAAGTGCTGTTGCCGTAGGCGTCGACCAGTTCGATATCCGCGTTACCTTGCGGCACGACGCCGTAGTACCAGCCACTGTGTGCAAGGTGGATCAGATACTCGGACTGGGCGCTGACATCGCTAGTGCCCGCGATATTTCTACCCGCGACGACAGTCGGCAGGGCGGCGTGACTGACGCCGAGTTCGATCTGGGTCGCATCGCCATCGATCAGCAGTGCATAAGTCCGCACCGATAGAGCACCGAGGTCGAGGTCTGCGTCACCGTAGCCTTCGAAGACGACGTTCAGGCCGTCGAGCAACATCCAGTGCGCCTGTCCACCGTTGGCGGTGAGGTGGAACCGGGTGCGCTCCAGATCGGTCACTGGCAGGGTAAATGCGGCGACACCACCGGCTGGGAGGGTGACGGTCGCGCTAGCGCCGAGTGCCACCGCTGCGTAGGGCTCGACAAGGGCGAGGGTGTAGTCGGCCTCGTCCGAGGTGGCGCGCAGCTGTAATTCGTACGTGCCAGCGGCGAACGCCGTCGCGGCACCGGTCAGTGCATCGAGTGTCGTCCACGCGCCGGCCTTGCCGTCGGCCACCAGGCGTGCCTGTACAGCGCCGGAGCCGCCGATATGCAGGATGGTGTCGTTGCCGAGGGTCAGGGTGCGGACGAAGAGATCGCCCGTCCGGTCCAAATGTCCCGACAGCGACGCAGTGGGAGCAATCGCGGTCGGTGCGATCGGATCGATCCGCAGTGCGACGGAGAGGTTGCTGGCCGTGGCCGCGGCGCGTTCGAGCACGAGCGTGTACAGGTCGCTATTGAGCGTCGCTGTGCGCAACGTGCCGGCGCCGGTCCCCGAGACGACAAGGTCGCCGCGACCGCCGTACAGCTTCCAGCCCGAAATGCCGTCGCCGATGATTGCGAAGTCGAGTACGCGGGCAAATGGCAGGTCGAAGCGGACGACGCCCGTGGCGGCGTCTGCGGGGATTGTCGCCTGGCTACCGCCAAGCACGACGAGCGGCGCGACCGCGCTATCCAGCGTCGTCAGCGAGTAGTGGGCGTTGTCGGTGAGGGCGGCAATCGTGAGCTGGTATTCGCCGGCGGCGAGTACCGCAGTCGAGGCGTCGGACGAGCTGTCGTTCCAGTCGGTGACGAGCGAGCCGTCGAGCGCACTGAGGCGCCAATGGATGCCATTGGATCCGGCATCGCGGATCAGCTCGCTCAGCGGCAAGGTCTGCGCGTAGCCGACCGATAGCCGGTAGGTGGCGACGTCCTGTGCATGGGCCAGGTTGCCGCCCAGCGTGTCGCCGAGTGGTACGGCGGTCGACACCACGACCGAGGTCGCAGCGCGTTCGACGCTGCCCAGCGTGTAACGGGTACCAGGCGCACCCTTCAGTACGACGGTCCGGTCGGTGCCGGCTAGCACGCCGCGCGCGATGTCGGTGCCGTTGAGCGGCCCGCGGCCCTGGAAGACGATCCGTCCCGCGCCGTCGTAGACGGTTACGGCGATGTCCGCATCGAGTGACAGATCGAGGTCGGCGAGCGGCTGGGTCGCCGCAATGCGCAATACCGCGAGTCCGTCGGCGGCGAGATCGCCGGTCTGGCTGCCGCCGCCGGGCTGGGCCGCGATCGAGGTGAGGTTTACCAGGTCGAGCGAGAACGTTCCCGGCGATGCCGTGGCGACTTCGAGTAGGTAATGGCCGCTGCCGAGCGAGACTGGCAGCGCGTCGGCGCCGCTACCCGTCGCTACGACGGTGCCATCGGTCAGCAGGATCTTCCACTGGGTGCCGGCATCGCCGCCGCGAACGACCAATCGCGTGGCCGTGGCGAGGTCCAGCGTGTATTCCGCAGGAAATGCTGCCGAAGTCGTGCTGCCCGTGACCGGTTGCCCAACAACTGCGGAGCCGCGCAGACGATGGTCGATATAGACCGTGGCCGGCGCGCCGGTCAGGGGGGTGTCGTTGCCGTTGCCGGTCACCAGGACGAACCAGGTGCCCTCGCCGGGCAGCGTGAACGACAGCGTGTCGCCAGCGGCGACGCTGCGCTGGATGCCAGTGTTGTTGCCGCGCATGTCGTAGACCGTCGCGGTCAGGCCGAAATCGGTATTCGCATCGAGCCTCAGCGCGTCACGGTTTCCCGCGTCCACTCGCAGGACTGTTGAAGCAGCGCCGGTGCCAAGGTCGAGCGGATGCGCGACATCGGTGGTGACGGGCGAGAGCGCACTGAACAGCCGCAAGTTGAAGCCGATAGGCATCGCCACACCGAGCGACGAACTGATCGCAAGCCGATACGTGCCGGCAGCGGGCAGGGTGAGGACACTGCGCGAGCCATGGTCGAGCGACCAGCCGCCCGCGATGGCGCCGGTCGGGCCGGTCAGCGTCCACTGCGCGCCGGGCGAAGCCAGCAGCGCGTCGATCAGAACAATGTCTGGGGCCCCGATCGAGAACTGGTATACGGTCGACTGGCCGGGCACATCGAGACGGTCGTGGACCGGGGTGCCGGGAACGAGCTCGCGCGTCACCGTCGTCAGCGCGAGCATCATGACCGTGGACGTGACGGGCTGGTCCACCGTGCCATTGCTGTTGACCAGCAGCGAGTAATTGCCCGCTGCAAGGGCCAACGACGTGGATGTGGAATTGCCCCAGCCCGAAGCGACGGTGTTGCCTTTTCGGTCGTACAACGTCCACGAGGCGCTTCCGCTGGTGGTCAACGCGACGGCGTAGTTGCCGTCCGTGATGTCCACAGAGTACGCGCGGGTGTTCGGCTTGTCGGTCGTCGCCGGGGTCGGCGTACCGGTGCTCAACGCCGTCCTGCCCGCTGCGGTCACGATTCGGAAGTTGAAATCGTCGGTATCCAGGCCCTGCCGCTGGACGGCGAGCGTGTAGTTGCCGGCGGCCAGGCGCAGGGTGATCTCGCCGTTCTGGAAATCGCGCGAAGAAAATACCGCGCCGCCCGGGCCAACAAGTGACCAGAGCGTGCCGTAGTTTGCGGCGCTGCCGACGAACGAAACCAGCTGCTGGGAATCGATCGTGAAGCCGTAGAGGATCGAGCCGCCCATGGCTGGCACCGAGCCGGCGATGTCGCTGTTCAACGCCGCGGTCGTGTTGGTTTGTTGGCGCACGCCGATCGTGAAGGGCATCGCGACCGTGGCGGGCGTGTTGGTCGAAGGCTGCAGGACCAGCGTGTACTGGCCGGTCTGCGTCAGGGCAATGTCGGGAAAAGTGCTAAAGCCATAATACGAATTGGCAACGATGTTGCCGGTCGGCCCGTAGAGAGCCCAGCGGCCGATGCTGTAGTCGGCTGACGGCACCATATACAGGTTCTGGCCCGCGATGCCCTGCACGTGGAACAGGCGAATCTGATCGCCCGGCGCAGTGGAGGCGACCAGTGCACCAGGCTGGACTTCAGGCGTGACTAAACCGTCGAGCAGGCGGAAACGGTAGTCGCGCGGCAGGTCGCCGATGGTACGCAGGCTGAGGGTGTACTGTCCCGCAGCAAGCCAGATGCCAACGGTATCGGACGTCGTTTGCATCTGGCTGTTGGACACCTGGCCATAGCTGTCGACGAGGCTCCAGCGAAGGTCCGTGCTCGTGCCGCCGCTGAGCGTATCGAAGTGGACATAGCGCGGTTGGTCGATGGTGAAGGTGTAGCTGTCGACATCGGCACGCCCGCCAAGGGTGCCGGAGACCACGTCGTTCATTGGCAGTGCCGTCGTCGAGCGGTCGACCATGGCGATGGTGAGCTTTTCGGTCTGGCTGCCGGAAGGCTGATATCGCGCGAGCAGGTAGTACGAGGCACCGGCCGCGAGGTTGTAGACCACGCCACCGGTGACGTTGTCGGAGTTCCCCGGGACGGCGCGGCCGAACCCGTCGTACATCGCGTAGTCGGCGTAGTTGTCGGAAAAGACGCTGACGCCCCCCGCACTCGGCACGTCGATACGCAGGGGCGTTGAGGCGTTGCCCGGATGAGTGACCTGGGTGGACTGATTAAACGCGAGGCGCTGGGAGGCAGAAGCGTCGACTACGCGCAGGGCGTAAGCGCCGCTGCGCGACAGACCACCGTCGTAGGTGGCACCCTGCAGGGTGAGCGCATAGTCGCCTGCACGCAGGAAAAGCACCCGATCGCCATACGAAGAGATGGTCAGGGTGTCCATGGCGGTACCGCCGGGACTGGTGAGTGTCCAGGTCGCACTGCTGTAATCGGCCTGGTTATCGAGTAAGTAGACGCCGTCGCTCGGCACGGTGAAGCGCAGCGTGCGTGTCTCGTCCCAGGTATCGAACGTGCCGGCGACGACGGTGCCGAAGCCGATCGTATCGCCGTCGGCAAGCGCGGCCGGCGGCGTGTTCGCCCCTTTTTGCAGTGTCAGCGTGAAATCGTTTGGGGCGCCGGCGTCCACGAGCAGCGTGTAGTCGCCGCCCCTGGCCAGCTCAAAGCTGTCGCTGCTGTAACCAAGGTAGCGCGTGTCGACAACGATGTTGCCGTAGCTATCGACGATGCGCCACTTGGCGTCGTAGCTGTTGATCGACGAGGCGACGCTGAAATGGTCGCCGGCCTGTGCGCTGAAGCGATAGGCGTGGGTCTGGTTGGCGGTGTCGTTGTGGATCGTCACCGGCGTATCGAGCGCGATCGCTGGCGCCAAAGGCAGGGCGAGGATTGCGAACGCGAAATCGCCCGTGTCGTTGCCGATGGCATCGATGGTGAGGGTGTAGTCACCCGCATCGAGGAAACGAAGGATGCTCTCGCTGCCGAGTTGCCTCCGACCGAACGACGAAGCGCCGTTTCCGTCTAGCGTCCAATAGATGCCGTTGCCGAGGCGGCCGTCGAATGCCAGCGCGGTGGCGCTGTCGAGATGGAAACGATAGACGGTCCGCTGCCCGGGCAGGGCGATCGTGCCAGCCACGGTCGCGGCGGCCCCGAACGAGCCGGCATCGAGCGTCTTGACCACGTCGGGCACGGCCTGGAAACGAAAGCCGAAGGTCGTGGGTGTCGAAGGATCGTTCGACCCACCGCTGACGACCACGATGTACTCGCCGCTTGCGTTGGCCGTGAATCGTGTTCCCGCCGAAGGCAGCGCGGTGGAGTTCAGTACCGAGCGACCCCGGGTGTCGAAGATGCGATATGTGGCACCGTCAGTGCTGGCGGTCACCGCAGACAGATCGTAGTTCTGGCCTTGCTGGACTGCGAGACGGACCACGCTCGACGACCCTGCTGCATCCAGCGTGCCGCTCACCGCCTGGCCATCGACGGCAGCCGGCGATGCGCCGAGGTCGTGCATGGCGAAGCGGAGCGTGCCGATGTCGGAAGATCCACGTTCCAGCGTCAACGTGTAGGAGCCGGTACCCAGCGCAAACGTGCCGTAGTCCAGGCCGTAGTAACCGCCAAGGCGGTTGCTGGTAAAGCCATTGGGACCAGTCAGTGTCCAGTAGTAGTCGCGGTTCCCGAGATTTTCGAACAGCACGCTGCGCGGTGTATCGACATCGAAGTGATAGCGCAGCGACTGGCTCGGCAACGGAGCGGTGACGGTCGTCGCCTGATCCAGTGTCAGCGCCGCGTCGAGATCATCGACGCGCGAGAGTTTGAAACCGAAATCGACTGGGGCGGTATTGGACTGGGGGCCGTCCACCAGCAGCAGGTACGGACCGCTGAGACGGGTGGAAAAGCCGGTCGTCGTCATGTCCATGCCGGTGCCGGAGCGCTCCTGCTCCCCGTTCGGATCGATCAGTCGCCAGCTTGCCTGCGGGTTGGTACCGGCCAGGCCGGTCGTCACCATGGAGAATTTCTGCCCGGCCGATGCATCGAATCGGTACACCGCCGTATCGTTGCCCTGCTGTAGCGTGCCAGCGGTGTTTTGGTCCAGGGCGATTGGCGCCGCCGTTTGCGCGTCAACGATGCGCAGCGCGTAGGAGCCGACGGCATCCGCCGTTCCGCTGACGGTCAGCGTGTAGGTACCGGCACCCAGGTCGAGTGCACCGATATTGCTTTCGGTGTACGCAAACGCAGAGCTGGCAATGGAGCCACTGGCGTTGCGAAGTGACCAGGTGATGTCGGTCCGGTCGGTCAGGCTGTCGAGAATGACCTTGCGATCATCCTGCAGATTGAACTGGAAGTGGTTTTCTTGCCCTGGCGTTGTGAGCGTGCCGTCGATGGCGATGGCCGCCGGGTTAACGTCGCCGGAAAGGAGCACACGAGGCTCCAGCGCTTCGAAACGAATGGCTGCGGGCGCCTGTTCCGTTGCCGCGACATCGTTGCTGACTTCCTTGCTGGACGGGCGGTTCGACGTTTCCATGCTTATTTCCCCTGTGTGCGGCGCCATCGGTGCCCGTCAAGGCACGCGAAATGAATGTTCGGATAGTGGTATTACGCGCAGTTGGACACTTGCGCATGACGCCTTACGGCGTCTGGAATTGAGCCTTGCACTTCACGCCCGACGGAAGGTCGAGCGCGCTGTTGGGCAGATCGAGGAGAACCACGAAGGTGCCGCTTGCGGGATCGATCACACGATCGATGTTGGCGACCTTGGCGGGATAGGGACGGTTGGGCTGCACTTCGGATGTGACACGCACCGCAGCACCGATTTTGGGTTCCCCAAAGGCACGCATCGGCATGACGACGCGCACCCGCAAAGGATTGAGCCGGGCGACCTTGAGGATGGCGTGCTTGCTGGCGCCGGGACTGGCGACCTCTCCCGGCCAGATCATTTGGTCCACCACGACGCCATCGAAAGGGCTGCGGACGGTGCGCAAAGCAAGTTGCGCGCTCTGCTGGCCGAACTCTAGACGCGCAACCTCGCGATTCTCCTTGGCCGTCTGCAACTCCGCCTTTGCAGTACGCAACTCAGCTTCTGCATCGTCGCGATCCTGCGGTGACATCAGCTTTTCCGCCGCCATGTCGCGTCGACGGCTGTACTTGCGATCAGCAAACTCAATCTTGTATTCGGCCAGCCGGCTGGGGCCCGTCAGTTGCGATTTGTACTTTGCAAGATCGGCTGCGGCTTGCTCGGCGCGCGACTCGAGAATAGCCAACACCTGATTGCGCTTGACCCGGTCGCCTCGCTGCACAAGCACCTTGTCGACCATGCCACTGACGGGCGTGCCGAGCTCGATCGTCTGTGCGGGTTCGATCAGGCAGTCATACGATGCCTGGCGGGGTGGGGCGGCGGCTTGCACCGTCAAAGCACAGCCCAGGCAGGCGAAGAACGCCAGCCGCCTTGTTGAACCCAGCCGGTCCCCAAAGTACGCCATCCGCGCACCTTCCTTGCGAGCAATCACGTCCATGCCTCTCTGGCCGTCGCGGAGCCGCAGGTTGCGTCCCCCCTGTCACGACGACCGAAACTAAATTTATCCGAGCTGAACCGGACTCGCAAGCAAATATTCAAAGAGCTCAATCTTTTTTCGCACGACAAAAAAGACCAAAGCTTTTACAAACAGCAGGTTATATCGCCAACTTGATGTTGGTGCGAGCACCACACCATCTCCCCTAGGTAGCACTTCAGTTTGGACTCGCAGCTACCGAGATCGATGTTGGTCAGCTGCTGAGCACAAGCTGGCGGAGTCACGCTGCCGGGCTGGGAACCAGTGCCTTCAAAACCCTCCAATTAGATAAGCTCCTGACACATCAGTTAATCCTATTAACGTGACGCGTTAAATAATAAAAATATGCTTGCGTAGTGCGGCTTTTGTTCCAAACCTCAGGAGGGAGCGTTTTGTCGATTGGCACCGCGACTGCCTTGGGATGCAGTGCGGGGCGCCGCGCCCACCCCACGCTGACGCTTGCAGCAAGGTCACGAAGAGCATCAATGCCAGCGCGGGATTGATGGCACACCCTCTCACTGCGCGGTGCCTGGTACGGCAAGCGCGGCGAGGAATTCCAGCACGATCGCCGCGAAATAGACCGCGATCTGGTGCCGTTCCAGCGCAGCGCGGACAGAATCCAACGCGCTCACGGCTTTACCTGGGAGCGCTGAAGCGAACGCGCCGACCAGGCGAACCCGATCAGCAATAGCAAGGCGATACCGATCTGTGCGGCCACGCCCTGCAGTGTGGGATAAATTCCCAGCAACTCCACCCGCAAGCCGCCCTCGAACCAGGTGATGGGCAGATAACCGGCTTCCTGCAGCGCCGAAACGGCTTTGCCCGTCAGTACGACCGCCAGCACGGCGATTAACCACGCGCTGTATCGGAAGAACTGGCCGATCGGCAGGCGGCGGCTGTAGCGCATCATCATCCAGCCCAGGGCAACGAGCACCAGCGCAGCCGTTGAACCGCCGGCGACCACGCTGGCCTGGCTACCCTGGTTCCAGATGGCGGCGAAGAACAGGATGGTCTCGAACACCTCGCGATACACCACGAGGAAGACCAGTCCCAGCAGGAAAATGCCCGATTTCTTGCTCAGGGCGTGGCCCAGCTTCTCCCGCACATAACCTTGCCAGGCATCGGCGTGGCTCTTGCCATGCATCCAGATACCGACCCACACCAGTACGATCGCCGCGAGCAGGGAGCTGAATCCTTCCGTCAGCTCGCGACTGGCGCCACTGATGGTGATGACCCAGGTCGCCAGGCCCCAGGTAACCACGCCGGCCATCAAGGCAGCGAGCCACCCCGCATGAACCCAGGGCAGCATCTCGGTGCGCTCGGCCTTGCGCAGCAGCGCAATCATCGCCACCACGATCAACAATGCTTCCAGGCCTTCGCGTACCAAGATGGTAAAGGCAGCGACGAAACTCGATACCGATGAGGTCTGCTGCTGCGACAGGACGGCTTCGGCTTCGTTGAATAGCCCGTCAAGTGCATCGACTTGTACCTGCAGCGCATCTGCACCGACGTTGCCTGCGATGCCCGTGCGCACGCGCGCCATCGCGGCCTCGATCTTCACAATCAATGGGTTATCGCGAGCGGCGAGCAGCGGCTCAACGGGCTCGAAGCCATCCAGATACGCCGCCAAGGCCAGGTCCTTGGCCTGCTTGGCGTCTCCGGACCGATATGCTGCCATGGATTCCTTCAGCAGCGCCCGTGCGGTTCCCAGCGAGGTATCTGGGGCCGGCGCGTGTACCGCCTCTGGATGCCGGCGCAGATAGGCGACCAATGCCTGCGCATTGTCCTGACCCAGTTCCTGAGCCAGCGTTGCCGGCGTTGTGCCGATGTACCGTTCCAGGTCCATGCGGGCCCGCAGCGCGCTGTCGCCCTCCAGCAGTTCGCGACCGGCCTGGACACGCGAATCCGGGTAAGCAATCGCCCCGACATAGGTGGCCAGCGCCCACCGGTCCTCGTTTGGCAAGCTGGCGTAGCTGACCATGGAGCTGCCTTCCAGCCCTTGGTCGATTACCTGGTACAGCGCGAAGACACTGCGCTCGTTGGCACGCAATGGGTCGGTGAAGTCGATCGGCGGCGGATCCAGGCTGGCGCTGGCCGGACCATCGCCTGCACCGGATGCGCCGTGACAGTTGGCGCACAGTTGCGCATAGAGGACTTTGCCCCGTTCGTAGTGAGGGCGCGCGGTCGGCATCAACGGGATCGGATAGTCCTGGACCAGCAAAGCTGCGAGCGAGCGGGCTTGGCTCGCGATCTGCTCGGCGGGCGCCTTGCCTTGGATTGAGCGCTGGAGGGCCGCAGCGCGATCCTTCAGTTGCTGCAACCCTGCCGTCGCCGGCAGAACCTGGACCGAGGCGGCGGCCGTGGCGGAGAACTCCACCATCTCGTCGTACTCCATCTGGTTGACGATCGCGCCATTGGCGACAGCCTCGCGATAGTCCACGGCGATGTAGTCCAGCAGACGCCATGTGGTGGCGACCGATCGCTCGGAGGCGACCGCGACGGCGGGAATCAAAGCGACGCAAACCAGCAGCGGCGCCAGAAGACGTCGAAGGAGCATGAAGGTCTCGGATGGGAATTGTTCTCATCCAGTCTACGGGAACGGTTTCCCTATTACAGCAGCGCCTTCCTGCGCCGGCTCGCTACGCTCAGCGCTCTTCCTTGCCGTGGAACTGCAGCAGCCTCTGGATGACGTCGTCTTTGGCACGCGCGGCAGCTCGGCGAGCTCGCCGATGATGACGCAGTCGGCACCTACGCTACGCTGCCGGCGCAACTCTGATCGCAGCTATCCACAAATGCTGCGATGCTCCGCTCCGATTCCTGGAGTTCGGACGACTTGCTGCGCACTTGCTGGAGCTGTTCGTAGGCCAGGTTACGGGCTTCCAGGCAGGGCAGATCCCAGGACTCCGTCAACACGACCATCTGCCGGACCTTCTCGATCGGAAAGCCGACGTCCCGGCATCGGCGGATGAAGGTCAGCCGACGTACGTCGGTATCGTCATAGACGCGCTGGGCGCATGGCGACCGCGGCGGTACCGGCAGCCGCCGGTGCGCTCGCCGCTGGTGGCTCCAACATCGCAGCCGATTCCGTGTGCGGAGCTTGGCATGCCGTCAGCATCACGCTCAGGGCAATTACGGACCAGCAACGCTTGCCGTCGATCGCGCGGTGGAAAAGGGTAGGTACCTTCAATTCCTGCATCTGTCTGTTTCCTGTTCGGCGCACTCTAGTTTCATTCACTTAAGTATTTGCTTTTAATAGATAGTTGCGACGCATGACGCATACTTCAATGCGACGATCCTCGTACACATCTTGGTAAGGATTTCCACGCTGACCCACCCCCGGAAAACAAGCGCAACGTAAGGTAGAGACTTCGCCGGTGACCCACCCCCGGAAAAAAGGCGCCAAGCCTACCTGGCCTATATCGTCAAGTCCTTCGAGCTCACAGGTGTTTCCGCTGATATCGCCAAGGCACAGGCGAAAGACGTGCTGGCACTTGAAACACGCTTGGCAGCCGCATCGCTCGCCCCGGCCGACCAGCGTGACCCCAAGAGTCGGTATCATTTTGTCAGCTTGGTCGAGGCAGACAAGGCAACGCCGCACTTTTCTTGGACCAAATTCTTCCATGCCCAAGCAGTGAACGCCGGCGCCGGCTTCTCTTTGTCGCAGCCGCGCTTTTTCGCCGCATTTGACCATGAACTGGCCAATGCACCCTCCGCCCAGTGGCGGGCGTATCTGAGCTTTCATACCATCGACAACGCAGCCAACCAGCTCAGCAAGGCGTTTGTCGACAACAACTTCGCGTTCTATGGAAAGGTCCTCTCCGGTCAGCCGCAACAGGAGCCGCGATGGAAGAACGTGCTAAGTGTCGTCAACGACGCCATGGGGGAGGGCCTCGGTCAACTCTACGTCGCAAAGGTGTTTACGACGGAAGCCAAGCAACGTGCAACTGAACTGGTTGACAACATCCGTGTCGCGCTCAAGGCGCGTATCGAACGCGTCGAATGGATGAGTGCGCAGACCAAGGCAAAGGCACTGGAAAAATGGGGGACATTCCTGCCCCGAGTTGGCTACCCGGATACATGGCGCGACTGGTCGGGGCTTGAGATCACGCCGGGCGCTTACTACAAGAATGTGCAAGCGGCGACCAAATTCAACTATCGATACAACATCACGCAGGTTGGCAAGCCCACCGATCGTACGCGGTGGGTCACCACGCCGCAAACGGTCAATGCCTTCTATTCTGCAAGCGATAACTCGATTAACTTTCCGGCCGCCGTACTGCAGCCGCCATTTTTCGATGCCAATGCGGACGATGCGCTGAACTACGGTGCAATCGGTTCGCTCATGGGGCATGAAGCCACCCATGGCTTCGATGATGAAGGCAGTCAGTTCGATGGTGCGGGCAACAATGTCAATTGGTGGAGGCCTGTAGACCGCGCTGCGTTTGAACGACGCGCTGATGGCTTAGTGAAACAATTTGATGCGTACTTCCCGTTGCCAAGCCACCCCGAGCTGCATGTCAACGGCAAACTGACCCTGGGCGAAAACATAGCCGACCTGGGAGGACTCAATGTCGCCTAAGACGCATTGCAGGCCGATCTGCACGCGCATCCAGAGCGCATGGTAAAGATGGATGGGTACAGTCCAAGTCAGCGTTTCTTCATGGCCTTCGCGCGCAATTGGCGCTGGCTGACACGAGAGCAAGCACAACTGGTTCAACTAGCTGCCGACCCACATGCACCACCCAAGGTGCGGGCCATCGCTGCTCCATCCAATATGCCGCAATTCGCTGCCGCTTTTTCATGTAAGCCGGGCGACCCGATGGTTCGCGCCGATAAGGACCGCGTAGTGATCTGGTAACCGCAGGGATTGCATTTCAGCGTGCTGGCATCGGAACAGACTCCTGCACCGGCCGGCTCGGTCATTTCGAAGGCTCAGCGTGCGCCGGGCACATTCCCAGAGTCCGCCGTCTATCAGGGTCAGACGTATACCAGGCCGACAACGTTAGAGATGTGATTTCGCTAGCGATCTCGGCTCAGCACGGTTCTCTTAGTTGCGTCCAGCCATTTGATACACGTTGTAGTCTGCGTCCGTCTATGCAACGTTGCCCTTGCTTCAGTGGCGAGGGAACATAAGGCTCTACCTTCGGCTCTTCTTGCCATAGCTGCCTGCGCAAGGTAGCGATTTCTTTTGCGTTCTCTGCGTCCAACTGAGCAAGTTGACGATCAAATCGTCGCTGTTCCGCTGTTGTCATTGGGCGCAGTAGTTCAGTTGTCATGGCTGCTGCTTGTCTGCGAGCATTCCATTCAATCAAACCAACAGCCACAATAATTAGTACAACAAGGCACACTGCAGCCTTGATCCAGAAATCTGAGATGTCAGCTGTGTGGCGTGTCGGCCCACGGTAGGTGCGAGGGCGAAATTCCACCTCTTCCAGACCTGCATTTTTTCCTAATGTCGGCTCTTGGCGTTCCATGCATCCCCCTTAGTAGTCGGGCGCATTGTATCGCCGGGGGTGTAGGGGCATAGCCTCAACGGATAACGCCTTATCCCGCTATCGTTCCGAAGTGGCGGTCGCGCCATTCGCCAAGATCCACGATAACGACCTTGACCATTGGTTGCTGCACCGCTTTGTGCTTTGAGTTCCGTCGACGGGCGGAATCCCGGATGTCGCTCGCATTTGCATGCCAAAGCAATCCGCGCAGCCGGCGTTCTGGGATCCGTTCGCCACTGGGTGCAACGAGGTCGCGTCCAGCCAAGCGCCAGCCAGCCCACGGTCCAGTGAGTTTCACGTGGTTAGTGACGACTCGCCGATGCAGATCTGCCGCGCAGCTATTCGGGCATTGCTCGCCAACAGGCCAGCACGGCGGCCGAAGGTCGAGATTGTAAGTGTCAGTCATGCTGCGATTTCCGTTTCGCTAGGGGAACGGTTGGGCAGGCAAGATTTAATCCTGTCTGACGACCTGAAATCGCCCAACGCTCAACGAAGAACCAGCAATCACCCCACAAGTTCAGTTAGTGGCGGCCTAGTGCACCACCGGAAGGCGCACATCTTCAAACATAGCCCTTAGTGCTCAAAAAAAGCATGTAGAGCTTCTGGATTAGGGATGTTTATCGGGGGGGGGAAGGGGGCCTCGACCCAGATCGGACGCTGTGTTGTGCCGTGGTTTCGTTGACCCTAGCTACGGTGTCCGGGGCCATCCATCCACCGCTGGCGCAGGTCTGTCGCACAGGATGAGATCGTGGCTACCGAAACTTGCCGTCGCACCCTCGCCACTCGAGCGTACCCATGTCCAAACGCGCGTCGCTAATGCCGCGACGCGGCATCACCCACGCTACCGGCTTCGGGCCTGTTCAGCCTCCGCCCCGGCCGCTGCGAGCGCCGGTGGGCGCTGGCGAATGCCGCCGTAGCTCAATCGCCGCCACAGCCACTCCACCGGGCCGATGCTGAAACGCGCCAACCACCAGCGGCTGCTGATCACCTGCATAGCGAACAGCAGCACGCCCAGCGCCAGCGCCAGGTCGAGCGGCATCCGCCCGTACTGGCCCAGACCGAAGCCGTAGAAGATCCATGTGCAGACCAGCGACTGCAGCAGGTATTGGGTCAGCGCCATGCGACCGAGCGGCGCGAACACACCCAGCCACACGCGCCAGCGCGATCGCTGCAGCAGCAACAGGATGCCGGCCGCGTAGCCCAGGGTCAGCGCGAACTTGGCGAAGAAGAAGGTCGCCTTAATCAAGACCCGCAGCGGCTGCAGCGCAAGCTGATTCACCCAGGCATGCAGCGCCTCCTGCGGCACCGCGTTGGCCACCAGCCCGAAGCTGAAGCAAAGCACGAAGACCTGCCGCAGCCGGCGCCGATGCGCGTCCGGCGCCGAAAGCCATCCGCCCTTCCAGGCCGCAACGCCGACGATGAAGAACGGCGCCAGGATGACGAAGCGATTGGCGATACGCATCGGGCCGATCACATGCAGCGTTTCCCACCATCGGTATTGCAGGGCATCGAGCCACCCACCTTGCCCGTAGTGCTGGAGACCAAGGGTGTAGGTTTGCGCCGGCGGCAGATCCGTTGCAAGCGCCTGCATCGGACCGGCAATCACCGCCGAGACGATCAGCACCACCGGGATCGCCCACAACACCCGGCACGCCGACAGCCGCAGGAAGGGCAGAACCATCAAGCTGATCAGTGCGTAGTCGAGCAGGATGTCGACGTTCCACAACAAGAACGTGTGCACGCTGCCCAGCAGGGCGAGCACCGCGCTGCGACGCAGCGCAAACGGCCAGCGCGACTGACCCTTGTCGGACGCACGATCGGCCTGGATGGCGAGGCCAGCACCGAACAGGATCGACAGCAGCGCCGCCGCCTTGTTCTCCAACAGCACCCTAACGAGGTCGCCGGCCAAGCCACCGAAGTCTCCCAGCGGATAGGCGACCCCGGCTTCCCGCGCCAAATCGGCACCGCAGAAGTAACCGATATTGACCAGCAGCACGCCGAACAAGGCCAGACCGCGCAGCACATCCAATTGCAACAACCGTTCGCCGCGAGCGACCGGGTCTTGCGACACAACTTCCGTAGACATAAGTACTCTCTCAGTAAGACACTGACTCAGTTCGCCGGCGCGATGCCGAGCACCCGCGCCGCCATGTTTTTTGCCCGCGTGGCGGGGGTCGGGTTTCCTTCGCGAACCGCGGTGACCACGGCCCCGTCGAACAGCAGCATGAGATCGCCGGCCGCGCTTTCGTCCAGCCCGGCCGCTCGCAACAAACGGGCGAAGTAGGCCTCGAAGCGGTGCTTGTGCGCAGCCGCAGCCCGATGCAGTGCGTGGCTGGGCAGCGGCGTCTCGGCGATGGTGTTGAGGAAGGCGCAACCGCGGTAGTCGGGGCTGGCCAGGCGCATCGCCAAGGCGTCGAACACTGCCAGCGGCCGCAGATTTGCATCGGGCGCCAAGCGCTCGACCTCCTGCTCGAACCAGGCGCAGAGTCGTTCGTCGCGCCGCTCCAGCACTGCCAACGCCAGACCTTCCTTCGACCGAAAGTGCCGATAGAAGCTCATGCGGGCGACTTCCGCGGTGCTGATGATGGCGTCCACGCCGACCGCCTGAATCCCCTGCCGATAGAACAGATTGGTGGCGACATCCAGGATGCGCTCGCGAACCTTGCTCATGATCACTCCGGCGGTGGATTGCCGGCGGATGATATAGACCGGTCGGTATCATTTCAAGTCGAGCGCAGGCCCACGACATCGCCGGGAGCAGGCGCGTCATCGCGTTTGGCTTGGCTGGCCCGGCGCTTGAACTCAGGCGTGTTCGGTGCTGGCGACAAAGGTCCAGGCCTTGCCGTGGATCGTGCTGATCCTAGCCATCACGGAGTACGCGGGGCGGGGCCAAACGTTCGATCGATGTGCTACTCCCCCTGAAGTTCCCTCTTTCGGGCGAGGTCTCGCAGCACTTTCTGAACTTATTCTTCTGGCCGGAAGCGGACCTTTGCCCAACGGCTAGAGTAGGGGAACTGCTATCCAATTTTAGGATTAGGACGATTTATCGGGGGTAGGGGAGGGCCGTTCCGGAACCGGTGCGCAGGCAGTAAAGTGGTGGTGAGGCCAAATCCCAGTGTTTGCTGCTACCTCAGCACTAGCATTGAAAGAAGTGAATGAGAGGCTGAAGTAGGCCGCCCTAAAGGAAAAACGGAGAAAAAGCCACATATGGGCGGAACCAAGCCAAGCAGGAATGAACTCTGTCCGTGTGGAAGCGGCAAGAAGTTCAAGCGCTGCCATGGCGGCCCCAATGTCAACTACGAAGAGATGATCTCGCGAGGCGCCGAGGATGCCCAGCGCAAGGCTGAAATCCATTGGATACAGCAGCAGCGACAACAAGGCCTAGGTCGCCCGATCATCTCATGACTTCCTTTATAGCTACATTCTCGATGTTCTGGGGCGCGACTGGTTCGAAGCGCAGACGCAGCTGGAACAGAACGAACTTCATCCTGTCATTCAGTGGCATGAAAGCTTCCTGCTGGCGTCCAAAGCCGCCAATCTGGCGGCAGGCGAGACACGCCAGACGCTGATGACCGGCGCGATCAGCGCATTTATGACGCTGGCGTATGACCTCTACACCCTGGAACACAACAATGATCAAACGCGCACCCCTCAGCTGCGGAAATCACTGATTGGTCGTTTGAAGTGCCAAGATCAGTTCATTGGCGTGCGCTATGAAATCCGTGTTGCGGCCATGCTGTTGAGAGCTGGGTTCGAGCTGGAATGGGAAGATGAAACCGATCGCCGAACCAGGCATGTGGAATACACCGCCACCTATCCGCGCACCGGCAAAGCCTTTGGCGTCGAGTGCAAGATCCGAAACCAGCATGCTGCGAAGCAGGCGAACCAGCATCTTGGGAGGTTTGCTGGGCTGGTGAGTGATGCGCTGAAGAAGGCAACGCCACATGACCGTTTGATCTTCGTCGATCTGAACACGCAGGCTTATCCCTACGTTCCGGGCGGACCACATGACTGGCGAACGATCGGCATCAACACGCTTCGAAAGTTCGAGGCACAACCCAAGGCAGCGACGCCGCCCCCCCGCCGTGGTGTTCATCACCAACTATCCCGACCATCACCACCTTGACACTCAGGTTCCCGATGCTGGAGCCACCGTTGAGGGCTTCAAGATCGATGACTATCGGACCGGTCAGTTCCTGACGCTGCCGCAGAAGATTGAGATGCGCGTACGTAATCCTGAGGTCGAGGCACTCGTGGCATCCATCCAGGAACATATCGACCTGCCTTCCACATTTGAAGGGGAAATTCCTGGGCTGCCATCAAACCGCTTGCTTATTGGGCACCGATATCAGATGGACGATGGTGTGGTGGGCACGTTGGAAGACGCCTGCGTGATGAACGACAACGGCGAGGTTGCGCTGATTATTGATCGGGACGAAGGCGGGCGAGCGGTCTACACCAACCAGCTCTCGCCTGAGGAATTTGCTGCTTGGAAGCGCTATCCAGAGACCTTCTTCGGGCAGATCCGCCAGGGACCGGGTCCGACTCGGGCTGTTTAGGAGGTAACTCATCCTAAAAAAACAGACATTGGGCAGGTGTGGATCTCGTTAGTTCGTGTCTCCATGCAATCGATTGATATTTAAGTAATTACCTGCAGACCCCCTGCCTCGACGCCGCATAAGTTGCGATCAAGGACATGATCCAACTAAAAATCGGCTCCAGAGACACGATTCAGCGAAAAGACCACTCGGGTAAGAGGAGTCGCCAATGACCGCTGAGGTTATCTGCCAGCGCTTCTTAACGGCTGTCTAGAAGTAACAGGCACAGCTGCTTCGCGCTTATAGTCTAAAAACTATAAAACGCCTTTCTTATCAATGATTTGCGTTTGCGCAACGAGTCTTCGCGTGCTACTTCTGCCATGCCGCATGCTGCGGCCACTATCGATCGGCGGAGACGCGAACTATGACCTGACGCAATTGGATGCCTGTGGCTAGAACGACGAAAGGCCAGGGTGGCAGCCCTAGCCTTTCTGAACAACCGGATGATCCGCCGATTGGGGCTAGCCTTTCACGCTTCTCTTCCTATGTCAATAGGATGGGCGGGCATCTATTGCTCCCGGTCTGAGGACCCAGCGATGAGCGTAAACATGAGAACTGCGCGCCCGGCCCGCGACCTAGTCATCAAGCCCGGCGAGCTGGTGATGTGCGGAGGAAAGCTTTCAAAAATCGTGAGCTGCGTAGCGCCGGACAAGATCCACGTGAAGACCGAAGGCAGTGCTGAGTTTCGATGGGTAGGGGTCGGTGAGCTTGCCACTTACGAGCATCTCAAGCGCAAAACAGAAATCAGACATGTTTCGCAGAGCGATCCAGTCCAAGAAGCGGCTGCGCGCAATTGGGCCCGAGCACTAGGGCAGGCCATCAAAAAACAAGGCACTAGACTTTCCACGGAGACTTGTAAACAGCTTGCTACCCAGTTTGGGGTCTCGACAAAAACGGTGCGGCGCAGGTGGCGGTTGCATTGCGACAACCCATTGCCAGTATCCCAGTTGCCAAGCATGCCGGGACCGGCACCTGAGGCACGGCTTCTGTCACCACTCGTCGAGAGCCTGATCGCCAAAGCAATCGATGAGGTGTACTTGGTGCGGGAAGGTAGCACGGTCTCTGCCGTGGTCCGCAGGTGTGCCCAGCTGGCAAGGGAAGCTAATACGCCGGCACCGAGCTACGCTGCTGTTAATGCACGAATCAAATCACGCGATCCACTGCAGGTAGCGGTCAAGCGAAAAGGATCGCATGAAGCATATGCCATTCAAGCCCCATCCATTCGCGGCTTAGACACCAGCTATCCGCTTGAAGTTGTGCAGATCGATCACGCGCTTGTGGATTTGATGGTGGTGAGTCCATTGACCAGGCAGGTCATCGGCCGCCCTTGGATTACGCTGGCAATCGACGTTTTCACACGTTGTGTTGTCGGCTACTACATGAGCTTCGATCCGCCTGATCAGACATCGGTCGCTCTCACTCTAGAGCATAGCTGCCTGCCCAAAGAGAAGTGGCTTCACTCAGTAGGATTGTCGGGAAAACTGTCTTACCCGATGTTCGGCAAGATGTCCCGGATCGCTTGGGACAATGCGAAGACATTCAAGACAAAGTCGCTGCTTGCACAATGCGAACGGTACGGGATCGAGGTCCGACCTCGGCCAGTTCGTCGTCCTCACTATGGTGCGTACATCGAACGCTACATCGGGACTATGATGGGGGCTGTCCACCTACTGCCAGGCACGACGTTTTCAAATTCAAAGCAAAGAGGCGACTACCCGTCAGAGAAAAAAGCCGTTCTCACAGTCACCGAACTTGAGCAGTGGCTTGCAGCGGAGATCGCCGGCGTCTATCACAACAAGCCTCATTCGGGGTTAGGCGGACAAACGCCGGCCCAAGTGTGGGAACACGCTTGGACCAGCAAGCAGGGCGTGGCACGGTTCCCACCGATCGTTGGCAATCCTCGTGACTTCACTCTTGGATTTCTACCGGCAGCGGGTAGAAAGATTGGGCGCACAGGTATCCAGCTGCATTCTCTACATTACTGGGATCCGGCTCTTACGCCTTTCATCAACGATGGCATCGAGCACAGAGTCCACTTCAGCCAACGCGATCTCAGTAAGGTGTATCTGTACGTCGGCGGTGACTTCATAGATGTGCCGCTATTGGATCGCTCACGGGAGCCATTCTCCTTTTGGGAGCTTCGGGACATCCGAACGCACCTCAAAGATCAGGGGAGAAAGGCTTCGTCGGAAAGTGAACTTTTCGACGCCTTGGAACTTCAGCGCAGTATTCTAATCGGCGCTGCAAGCAGCTCGAAGAAGGCGCGCCGCAAAGTTGCCAAGCTACCTGAGCCCCGCGAGCGGCAGCCACAGGACGATACGGTGGACTACGCAACTCCGGTGGCAGCGATCCCGGCAAGTCTGGGAGAAGTGGAATGACTAACGCCTCAAGTTCTGCCATTGCCGTTCCGTACTTGGAAGGAGATCTTCCATTTGTTCTCAGCTCTACCAGCGTGCGCATTCTCAAGATCCTCAGCCAGCTGCGCGCGGGGGAGTACAAGCGTAGCCGTCCGGTGTGCCTTCACATCGCTGCAGCCGCCGGCAGCGGCAAGAGCAGACTGCTGAATCACTACATGTCACAGGTATCGGCATTGCGGGAGACGAGTGGATCGAGATACCGCGAAGCGATATTGATTGAGGCACCCTACGACGGAAACTGCCTAAAGATGTGCAGATCCATCATCAATGCATGTTTGCCGGGATATCCCTTTCGAAAAACCCAGAACATTCACGAGCAGGTTGCTGATTTATTGCTGGCCTCGGGGGTAAAGCAACTTCTGATCGACGAGGCTGGCCACATTCTCAATGCAGGAAAAGCAGGTCAGCAATACACGCTGGCGTTGATCAAATCGATATGCAATTTGGGCATCACCATTTGTATCGCGACTACCAAGAACATGGTCAATGTGTTGGCCGCCGACGAGCAGCTGGCGTCACGTTTCAAGAGGGTCGAGCTACCTGTGTGGAGTGAGTCGATGCAGTTCCGCCAGTTTCTTGCTGGAATCGAAGCTCAGCTGCACTTGCCAAGCCCCTCGCACCTGGACAGCAAAATCATCATCCGATGGCTCACTACGCACGATTGCTGCGTGACCTTCAGACTTTTGGAAGTGCTGATGGGTGCAGCCCGGCTGGCGCATAACCGTGGGCAAGAACGAATCACGATCGAGCTGCTCGATGAGTGCTGGAAAGCTGGGTTGGGCGAAGAGGGGAAGGGCCATGAAGATTGAAGACATGCCTGACGCCGCTGTCCCTTTTCCAGATGAGAGCATCTTTTCATGGCTGGATGCCACAAGAGTCAAGCTTGGCCTGGCGTCGATCGAGTGGAGGCAGTGGTGCGGATTTTCCGAGCGCGAGCCGGAACGTCGGATAGATGGCAGCCCATGGGGCCAGCTCCCCCCAGGACTTGGCCAGATACGTCGGATACCAGCTGCTTGGCGCATCGCAGGCGAATGGAGGCAGATAGCATGCGCTCATTGCTCATCACTCGACGGCAAGGAGGTCAGGTATCCGGTGCTTGTTGACTGGCTCGACGCACGAACGATCGCCTGCAGCGAACATCGCGTGCTGCTGTGCAGTTTTCCGGCAGAGGATCCAGTGCCAGTCAATGTCACCGAGGAGATCCAAGGCCTATATGAGTGGCTCCAACAGTGGCGACAGGGAAGCATCGGAGTACAAGAGGCGCGGCTCCGCCGGGATTTGGTGTTGGCAGCTGGCCGCAATTGGAGCCCGGAAGTAGCAAGCATTGCCAGTGCTGAGCTGGCCTGGGCGATTGAGGGGACGGGTTGGCGATTGCCCAAAGCGCAGAGCCGTTATCGCCCACGGGGGCCATCCAGGATTGGCGCGTTAAACCCCATGGACAGAGCGGCGGCTTTGCTGGGTGCGTACCGGGCCTGGAGAGCCCTCACTGACCGTTCTTCAGAGTCGCTTCCTCATTGGCCTACTGCAGCTTGGGAATGGCTCGAGCGCCGTCTGCGCCCAGCTGCAGGGCCAGAAATTGGAGCGATGCTAGGAGGCATTGTCGTAGCGAGCCGGAACTGGCGCCGGTAATGCCAACCGCCCTGGGCTGCGTTGCATAAGCGCAGCCTGAAGCTCGCTTTGTGCATGGACGTCAATGACAAGCAGCAGTGAAAGCAACGTATCGGAACTGCTCATTTGGACTGCGTTAGCGTTAACCCGTGTTTTCGATGTGACTAAGGCTAACGCTCGCAGCTCAGATGACAGGAGCGCTTGCCGTCTCCGGGTAGTAGCGCTTCATGCTTTGGGGTTCATCTGATCGAGCCATTGAGCGAGTGAGGCTTCAGAGACACCATCCTCTGTGACTCTTTTCAAGGTACTTGCCAACTTGGATTGCTGATCAGTAGATAGCGCACTGAATGCCAAAATCGCATCGGCCATGGCCGAGGTGCTGGCCAATAAATAAGCAGGGGGGACTTCCAGTATTTCCGCGAGTCGCTCGAGGTTATCGAATCCGACTGCAGTGACCTGCCGCTCATACCTGTTGATCCGAGACGAGCCTTTGTCTTTACCGAGCCCCATTCGATCCCCCAAAGCACGCTGGCTCAGCCCACGCATCTCTCGAGCTTGGGTGAGGCGAGCCGCGAAGATCGCGCGGGTGGACAACGGTTCTTGGGGCACGTCGACAACGGCTGTAAGCGGTGGTGTACAGCATGACCAAACCTCTTCCCCGCGTGCAGACTCTATCTGTAAGATAGAGGGTGAAGGTGCGCCAAATGTGAACGCACAATTACCAGGATTGGAGGGGGGCCGTGAAGACTAGAAAGACCATATGCAGCGCCATGGTGTTAGCAGCGGCGAGTGCCGTGACTGCTTGCTCAGGGCCGGGGAAGGACGTCGAATTTTACAAGGCGCACCCTGACCAGCGAGACCAAGTGATTGCTAAATGCCTGCAAGACGTAGCACGTTCAAAGGATGATCATGACTGCGTTAACGCTGCGCAGGCGCTGTTTGAAGGGGATGGCCTCAAACACACACCCGGAAAGAAGTACTAGGATCTATCGACTAATATCGTTTCATCATGCTTGCGCTCTAGTGGACTCAGTCTGCATGCCCGCAGCAGCTGGTGGCTTCACTCACTTTCCTAAAGAGCTCCGGGTCGGTTAGGCCTTCATCTCGTCAATCCAGGCATGCCCAAACTTCTTGCGAGGGGGGGCGCTGAATCGGATACCGCTGCGAGCGATGAGCTCGGGCTGGCGGTCCGGGGCTGAGGAGATCAACGCTAGGGATCAATGACGTTAGGCGGCGAGAACCGAAAAGATTGCTCGCCAGCCTGCAAGCTATCGGGCAGGCTCGCCGGGAGCGTGCTCCTTGTGACACTTGCCGCGCTGGGCCAATCCGGTAACCAGGGGGGCGGACCCGGTCCACCCGCAAGGCGCGACCCGCATAAGCGAGCTCGCCGTCATGTGCAGCAGCGAGCGCGCAAGCAGACCCAGGCCTAGGCTCAATTTCTATGTCGATTTGTTAGGAGAATGGTCAATGATGAGAAACGCGAAGTTAAACGAGATTCCTAGTATTGAACTCCAGTTGCTCAAATGGATTGAACTTGTCAATGTAGGGATGATTCCGGACTGCGTAGATTTGAAGCGCGCTGGCACCCGATTATGGATCAAACGCGCCCGACACTCTCTGGCGGGCTTTGGTGATGACGTGCCTGTGCTCACATTGAGCAGCGTCCAGGTCAATCGCCGACTGCAGGGCAAGGGCTGGTTCACCGGCTTTCTGGATTTGTGCGACACCTTAATTCCTTGGCCTGCGCTGTATATCGAGGGCGTGCAGAATCCGCGGTTGCCAAGCTTCCTCAGACGCCAGGGATTTATCGAGCTGCAGCACGAAAACTTCTATCGACCATCCAAACATTGGCGCGCCACTCATAGCTGGACGCCCGAAGACGCTAGAGGCGCGCAGCGCAGCGCCGAAAACGCGCACGTTCGTCCGCTGTATGACGATCCCGCGGCAATTGCTGAACTCGCCGCGGCACTAAGGGAAGTGAGACGATGATGTACGCAAAGTCGCTAGCGTGCAGGTGTTCGATATGACCATGGTGCGCTTTCGACCTATTGCATATATCCGGTAACTCGGAGTCCGCACAACAAAGAAGCCATCCACAGCCGACCGCCAGCATATCGCTACGAAATTCCTCTACGTCAGCGACACCTTGGAGCCCAAGGACTATTCAAGCCAACGATTGTAGGCCGTGCGATCGAACCCGATCTGCGGCAAATCCAGGACATTGCCCAGACTAGTCGGAGGGCAACGCAGCGCAGAAGCGACTTCTGAACTAATTTACGCAACTAATTCTTCCTGGCCGAGAATTGCGACGGCTAACGCCCGGGCCGGCAAGATTCGCGTAAAGCAACGATTGATGGTCTTTAAGATCGCCGTCGTCTCCGCGTAGGCAGAGTGAGGAAGTCGCTGTGCAGGTCGGACGGTCTGACATGGTTTATCAGGAAATCCCATCCTTATCGTAGGATGGCCGGACCTCATGAAGCCAGTCGATAGCCTCGGTACCGCAGCCAGAGCTATGCTGCTGCCGGAGTCGCTGATGAAGGTACGATCGTCCTTGCCGGGTTCTGTTGCGGACCACCTACTTTGACCGCTTGTCCGCTGCTGGCCGAGACTGGACATTGGGCAGGGCAGGGGATTAGGGGGCGTTATCGAGGGAGGGCGTGCGTCCCTAGCCGATAGCAGGGATAGGGCTTACACGCTTCCAAGCGGACAACCTCTCTGAAGTACGGTTAGTTCGAGCCACACGGCGTAGGCATGAGGGCTTTGGACGCATCGCGTCGATCAGGCATCCGCAAGCTCAATCGAGGCTGTGTCCCAGCTATTGCTGGAGTGTTTCCATCGGAGGGAATCGCACCGACGCTGGTGAAGCGCTACAACGCGATCAGCGCGGCGGAAATGGAGCACGTGCGCGACTTCAGCATCCTGCATTACCTCGCCACCGCGCGCGACGAGCCAATGTGGCGGGCCCGCAGGGCCATGCACGTCGGCACCGCTGCTCAGCTGTCCACTAAATACTGGTGACTCCACGGCGCAGATGGCGCTTCTCAGAGCGTCCTCATATACAAAGGGACCAGCTTGTCCAGGGCGGTATCCACGTATTTGTGAACCCAATAGGTCTCGATGTGCGTCGCGCCCTCGATCAAGAACAGTTCCTTGTCCTGGGTGCCGGTGGCCTTGAGGAAGGCGTTCTGGGACATGCACAGGCTGTCGGCCTTGGCACCGGCGATCATCAGCAGCGGCTGGTCGATCAAGTCGATGTGGTCGGTGACGTCAAAGCTCATCAGATTCAGCAGGCTGCTGGTGGTGTACTTGAATGTCGAATTCGGGTGCGCGTTCGGGTGCGCGCGGGTCTTCCAGTAGTACTCGTAACCCCGGCGATACAGGTCATAGGGCAGGGCGGCAATCTGCGCGTCGGTCAGGTTCGCGTCACCCGAATAGGGCACCTCGTCGCCGGCCGCCCCCTTCGCCCGCGCATCCGATGCCTGCCGCAGGCGCTGCTAGATGCTGTCCAGCTGCGAATAGTTGTAACCGTTGCGACGGACGCGGCCGAAATTGAACATGCTCACCGTCGCCATCGACTTGAAGCGTTTGTCGGTCTCGGCCGCGACCAGCGAGTTGCCGCCACCGCAGATGCCCAGCAGGCACAGGCGCTTGGTATCGACCCCGGCGTAGCGGGTGCTGAAGTCGGCCATGCCATGGATGTCATCGATGCGGTTCGCAAGCTTGTCCACGGTGCGCGGCTGGCCTTCGCTGGCGCCCTGGTAGGCGGCGTCGGCGGTGATGGTGATGTAGCCCTGTTCGGCCAGACGCTGCGCATAGAGGCCGCGACCTGTTCCTTGACGCCGCCATTGGGATGGGCCACCACCACGGCCGGACGCGGCTTGTCAGGATCATAGTCGGCCGGGGTATACACATTAGCGGCGATCTTCAGCCCATGAGCACGTACGACACCGGGTGATGTTGAGTTTGCCGGGTTCGTTCATGGTGATCGCCCCGTCATAGAAGAGGGTGAACAGGTTGGTGCGGTAGTCGGCGGCGGTGGCCTCTCTGGTTAGGCCCCCGCCATGACGGGGGCCAATGTGGTGCCGAGGAATGTGTTGTTCACTTGCATGTTCCTTCAATGGGTGAACCGCCCACGGCGCCCCTGGCCGTGACGCGGAATGTGCAGGCCATCGGCCCGAAAAAGACGGCTCAGCGGGGTGGTGCTTCGACACCGCTGAAGGCAAGAACCGCGGCTGGCAGACGTTCACCACGAATGGCGAGCGCGGCCACGGCGGCATTCAGTTCCTGCAGTTCAGTACGGTCAAAGCTGACCGAGGTCGCGCCGACGTTCTCAAGCATGTGTGCCATCTGCGTGGTGCCGGGGATGGGCACGATCCATGGCTTCTGTGCCATCAGCCAGGACAGGCTGACCTGTGCCGGCGTCGCCTGCTTGCGTGCGGCCCAGGTGCGCAGCAGCTCGACCAAGGCGAGGTTGTGCGGCAGGTTCTCCGGCGAGAAGCGCGATTCGCCACCACGGATGTCGCCCGGTGCGAAGCGGGTGTTGGCATCGATCGCGCCGGTGGTGAAGCCGACGCCAAGCGGACTCCACGGCACGAAGCCGATGCCCAGCTCCTCGCACAGCGCAAGCACTGACTGCTCTGGCCCACGCCACAGCATCGAATACTCGCTCTGTACCGCCGAGACCGGCAGTTCGGCATGCGCACGGCGCAGTGTGTTCGGGCCCATCTCACATAGCCCCCAGTGCAGGACCTTGCCTTCCCGGACCAGGTCCTTGATCGCACCGGCGACATCCTCAATCGGCACCTGCGGATCGACGCGGTGCTGGTACAGCAGATCGATGCGATCCGTGCGCAGACGCCCCAGCATGCCTTCGACGGCCTGCCTAATGTGCTCCGGCCGGCTGTTGAGCCCCGGATTGCGCTTGCCTGTGACCGGATCGATGTTCCAGCCGAACTTGGATGCGATCACGATCCCGTCGCGGAACGGCGCGACACCCTCGCCGAGGATCCGTTCCACCTCGAGTGGGCCGTAAGCTTCGGCCGCATCGTAGAGAGTGACGCCGTGTTCGAATGCGGTCCGGATGATGTTGTGCATCTCTGGGCGCGAGGGAATCGTGGTGTGGTAGGTGCGGCTCATGTTCTGGACGCCGATGCCGATCGCCGAGACCTCGAGCCGCCCGAGCTTGCGCCGGCCAACGTTGCTGCTGGAGACAGCTGGCGCGCCACCGGCCCCCGAGGTTCTGGTGGCGGCCATTGCCGAAGTCAGTGCCGACCCCAGCTGCGCCGCTGCCAGGACAGCCGCACCACGCAGAAATTGGCGACGACGCGAGTCGGTTTGCATGCTCGTTCTCCTAAGTGGCGTGATGAACGAGATGGTATTCACCTGTCAGGTGCGCATTCGTTTGGACCTGAGGCGTACGGTCATGAATCCATCGCATGAATGCTTGCAAACCGCTCCCTTGATCTGCGTTCACATGGTCCAACCAGCTCAACCGACGCTACCTGCCTGACTAAACGCTGTGTTCGTCGGGATTGGCGCCTGCACCCTTATTGATTCATGAATTTACTTTGGAAGGGTGTGCGGCAAGCAAGGTCTACCGGGGCACTTGTCTGGCGCATATATGTATCCCTGGTTCGACGCGGCAAGCATGGAGAATGAAATGGACAAGACAGACCTCACTTCGCGTCGCGCCGTCGTCGGCGCGTTGGCAGGCCTGACTACCGGCATGGCGACAGCCGGCGTTGCACAGCGCGATGAGCGTCGTCGCCCGCAGTCCGATGTCCTCGTTGCGTGCTTTTCGCGCTCAGGGAACACGCGTGTGGTCGCCGGTTTGATCCAGCGTGCGCTGAAGGCGGACTTCTTCGAGATCGCGCCTGCAGTGGCCTATCCGGAGGATTATCTGCAGACGGTGGACATGGCGCGGCAGGAGCGCGATGACGGACGGCCTCGTGAGGTCACCGGTACGGTTGCGGACCTGCAGCGCTACCGCACCGTCTACCTAGGCTTCCCGATCTGGGGAGAGACCGCGCCGCCGGTCATCAAGGGTTTCCTGGCTGCGCACGACCTGTCCGGAAAAACACTCGTGCCTTTGATCACCCATGGCGGTTATGGACTGGGCAGCAGCCTGGACGTGCTGCGAAAACTGGCGCCGCGCGCACGGCTGCAGGACGGGTTCGTCATGCAGGGTGAACAGGAGCGCCGGACCATGAATCAGGTCAATGACTGGCTGAGGCGGCACGTAGCGGGTTGAGCGCGTCGCCGGCGCGATGGCCATGGAATTACATCGCTCACATCACTTCCCACAGAAGGACAACACCATGAAACTTCGCACACTGGGCCAAAGCCTAGAGGTCTCCGCCCTCGGTCTTGGCTGCATGAGCATGACGTCGGCCTACGGGCCGGCAGGCGACAAGGGCGAGATGATCGCCCTGATCCGCGCCGCACACGAACGCGGGGTCACCCTGTTCGATACCGCCGAGGCCTATGGCCCGTTCCAAAACGAGGAACTGCTTGGCGAAGCGCTTGCGCCGATCCGCGACCAGGTGGTCATCGCGACCAAGTTCGGTTTCGACATCAGCCAGCAGACTGGCGCGCGCGGCGGTGGCACCAACAGCCGGCCGGAGCACATAAAGACCGTGGTCGAGCGGATGCTCAAGCGCCTGCGCACCGAGCGCATCGACCTGCTGTACCAGCACCGCGTCGATCCGCAGGTGCCGATCGAGGATGTCGCCGGCGTGGTCAGGACGCTGATCGAGGAAGGCAAGGTCGGGCATTTCGGCCTGTCCGAGGCCGGCGTCCAGACCATCCGCCGCGCGCACGCCGTGCAGCCGGTCACCGCGGTGCAGAGCGAGTATTCCTTGTTCTGGCGTGGCCCCGAGCTGGAGTTGCTGTCGGCGCTGGAGGAACTGCAGATCGGCTTCGTCCCGTTCAGCCCGTTAGGCGCCGGCTTCCTGACCGGCAAGATCGATGAGACCACCACATTCGATCCGTCGGACTTCCGCAACCATGTGCCGCGGTTCTCCGCTAAGGCGCGCAAGGCGAATCTCGCCCTGGTCGAGGTGGTCAGGCGTGTGGCCGGACGTAAGCAGTCCACCCCGGCGCAGGTCGCGCTTGCCTGGCTACTGGCGCAGCACCCGTGGATCGTGCCGATTCCCGGAACCACCAAGCTGCACCGCCTGGAAGAAAACCTGGGCGCCGTCGACCTGCAGCTCTCGCCGGACGATCTCGCGACAATCGATGCGGGGCTGGCGGGCATCCAGGTGCAGGGCGAGCGCTTGCCGGAGGAGGTGCTGAAGATGACCGGACTCTAGGCCCCTGTAGCGGAGGGCCAATGCCTTGGCATTGGCCCTCAGAGGTGCACGAGTGTCGCTTCCCAAGCGCGTCAGTCGTTCGTCTGTTTGCCGTGAGGTGCAGCGCAGGCGTACAACGCTAGCGACGGCGCCTGCACAGCAACGCGATGCAGAAGGCCAGCCCGAGCATAACGGCACTCGCCGCCATTGCACGCGATATGGCTGTCGCCAGTTGCTGCGGTGTGGCCATTGCTTGACCGCCAGCATGCGACACCGCCACCAGTGTCGCGAGTCCCACGGAACCTCCCAGTTGATGGGCAACGTTGACCACGCCGGAGGCCGCGCCTGCGTCGTGTGCTTCCACGCCACGTACGGCCGCGAGCGTCAACGGACTCAGTGATCCACCTTGGCCGATACCAATCAACACCATCGGCAGCGCTACTGCGGTCCAGTAGGAAGAGGCGACATCCGCGCACGCCAGCCACGCAAGTCCTGCTGTTGCAAGCAGCAGGGAGACGGCCAGAATCGTGGCATGGTGGAAGCGTCGGCTCAGCTGCGGAACCCCCATGGCCATGGCGAAGTTGATCACCGTCGCAGGCAGAAATGCAGCACCGGTCTGCAGCGCGGTATAGCCAAGGACGCCTTGCAGATACTGGGTGCAGAAGAAAAAGAATCCGACCATGCCTCCCATGAACAGGAAGCGCGCAGCATAGGCCCCAGATCGCTCGATACTGGCGAACAGTCGCAGCGGAATCAGCGGGTACCGGGCGCGGGCTTCCAGCAGCACGAATCCCGCCAGGAGCATCCCGCCGGCGACCGTGCAGGCCAACGCAACGGGATCAAGCCATCCCGCTTCAGCCGAGCGCACGATGCCGTAAACGAGCAACAGAACGCCAGACAGGGACGTCACCGCACCTGCTGCGTCGAGGGATCCAGCATGCCGCTCGGTCTCCTGCAGGCGAGTGAGCGCGATCCGGATCAGCAGCAGGCCGATCGGCACATTAATGAAGAAGCCCACACGCCACGACATCCAGTCGGTGATCAGGCCTCCAAGTACAAGACCAGCACTCGCGCTGACGCCGGCCGTGGCGCCGTACCAGGCGAGGGCCCGTGTTCGCTGGTGACCTTCGGCGAAGTGCACGGACAGCAGTGCAAGCGTGGACGGTGCAAGCACCGCCGCACCAGCTCCTTGCACAACACGTCCGAGCACCATGACGGCGGGTGTCGGGGCCAGGCCAATGGCCAGCGAAGCGACAGTGAAGATGCCAAGCCCGAGCAGCAGCATGCGCCTGCGTCCGAACAGATCCCCCGCACGTGCCGCCAGCAGCAGAAGACCCCCGAACGACAGCATGTAAGCGCTGTGCACCCACGACAGACCTGTCGAGGTGAATCCCAGTCCGGCCTGGATCTTCGGGAGTGCCGCGATCACGATCGACGTATCGACAACGATCATCAGATAGCTCGTCAGGACGACGGCGAGAACGACGCGTTGCTGTGGGCCCAAGGCGTAATGGCCTGCGTTGATGTTGGCCCGGAGCCCGCCGTCACTCATGAATTTCTTCCATACAAATTTCAATTTAAGAGGCGAGACCGTCTAATCTAGCGACGGCATGTCGGTGCGTCGCCATCGGCTGATGCATTCCTTTACGCATTGGATTCATCAATGGCTCGCGAGAATTTCAACGAACTACAGGCCTTTGTCCTCGTCGCCCGGGAGGGCAGCTTCACTCGAGCGGCAGCCCAGCTCGGTCTTTCGCAATCAGCATTGAGCCATTCGGTCCGAAACTTGGAGACCCGTCTAGGGATCCGTCTGCTCACCAGAACGACACGTAGTCTCTCGCTGACCGAAGCTGGCGAGCGCCTATTCCAGGCAGCCGCTCCGCGCTTTGAGGACCTTGAGGCTGATATCGCTTCACTGACGCGATATCGCGATACGCCGACCGGAACCATCCGCATCAACACGGCCGAATATGCGGCCACGTCAATCGTGTGGCCGAGATTGTCCCCACTTCTTCCCAAGTACCCCGACCTGCGTGTGGAAGTCTCGGTGGACTATGGCCTGACCGACATCGTCGCCGACCGATTCGATATTGGGATACGCCTGGGCGAACACCTGGCACGGGACATGATCGCCGTGCAGCTGACGCCGCCCCTGCGCATGGCCGTGGTGGCCACGCCAGGCTACTTCAGGCACCACGTTATCCCCGTGCACCCCAGCGAACTGAGCAAGCACAACTGCATAGGTCTGCGCCTGCCGACGCACGGGGGCCTGATGCCATGGGAATTCGATCGCGCGGGGAAGACGGTGCGGATCCATGCCGAGGGCCAGTGGACGTTCAACGGAAGCTCGGCCATTCTGCGCGCCACGCTGGCGGGCGCCGGTCTCGCCTACCTGCCGGATGTCATGGTTGCGTCGGACATCGATGGCGGACGCCTGGTACGGGTACTGCACGAATGGTGTGAGCCCTTCGATGGGTACTACGCCTACTACCCGAGCAGGCGGCAGTCCTCCCCCGCGCTGAAGGTGGTGATCGACGCGCTTCGGTATCCGGGTAAAGCCGGCTGATCGCGTGTCATCACGTCGATCGGGCCGCCGGACATCGCAGGCGCTCATGATCCATGAGGGAAATTCACTACCTGGAGTAATCGTCTGCGGAAATCTGCAGAGGAGTTAGCGCTAGCGTGTGACGTCCTTACACGCGAGTCCTTTTATGCGCTTCGAGAAGCCTGCCGGACCCAACGCGATCGATCAGTTGAAGGTCGTGGGGCAGCCTCTGGACAGGCTCGATGGCCCCCGCAAGACCACCGGCACTGCCACATACGCTTACGAGCATCACGATGCTGGCGGCGAGCTCGCTTACGGCGAGATGGTTCCGGCACGGATCGCCTTCGGTCATGTCGTCGCGATCGACACGTCGGCGGCGATGGCATCGCCCGGCGTGATCAACGTGATCACCGCGCGGCAGGCCGGCCCTCTGGCCACGGGAGACTTCTATACCGCGCGCGTACTGGTTGATATGCAGGTGCAGCATTACCACCAGGCGATCGCTGTAGTGGTGGCGCAGACCTACGAACAGGCCCGCGCCGCCGCAGCACTGGTCAGGGTCGACTACGTCCGCGAAGCCGGACGCTTTAACCTCGATGCGGCACGCACAGAGGCCAAGGTGCCGAAGACGAGCCCCGACGTGATCGTAGGTGACTTCGACGCGGCGTTCTCAGCCGCGCCGATCCAGGTCGATCAGGTCTATCGCACGCCAGACCAGAGCCACGCGATGATGGAGCCCCATGCAACGCTTGCGCGGTGGCAAAACGGCAAGCTGACGCTGTGGACCTCGGTGCAGATCGTGCAATGGATACTGCGTGACCTGTCCAAGATCCTTGGCGTGGCACGTGAGGATATCCGGGTCATCTCGCCTTACATTGGCGGCGGCTTCGGTGGCAAGGCCACTGCACTGGCGGATGCGGTGCTGGCTGCAACTGCGGCACGTGTCACCGGCCGCGCGGTGAAAGTCATGCTGCCGCGGCCGGCGATGTTCAACAACACCACCCATCGTCCAGCCACAATCCAGCGGGTACGACTTGGCGCACAGCGCGATGGAACCCTGCTGGCGATCGGGCATGACAGCTGGTCCGGGAACCTGGAGGGCGCGCCGGAAGAGCGCTGCACGCTGCCGACCAAGTCTTTATACGCAGGGGCCAACCGTCTGCTCAGGACGCGTCTGGCCAGACTCGATCTGCCCGAAGGCAACGCGATGCGCGCACCTGGCGAGGCGCCCGGCCTTGCGGCATTCGAGATCGCGATGGACGAGCTGGCCGAGCAGCTCGGCATGGATCCCGTCGAACTGCGTATCCGGAACGACACCCAGGACGATCCGGCACATCCAGGAAGGACGTTCTCAACGCGGCGCTTCGCCGACTGCCTGCGCCTGGGAGCGGAGCGGTTCGGATGGCGTGACCGTTCGCCGGCGCCTGCTAGCCGACGGGAAGGCAATTCGCTCATCGGCATGGGCGTTGCTGGCGCGATTCGCGGCAACAACGTCTCGACGTCGGGAGCGCGGGTCCGTCTCGACCGGAACGGGATTGTCACGGTGGAGACGGACATGACCGATATCGGTACCGGCAGCTACACCATCATCGGCCAGACCGCTGCCGAAGTGATGGGACTCGCGCTCGAACAGGTGGTGGTGAAGCTGGGTGACTCGTCATTCCCGGCTGCTTCGGGCTCATTGGGACAACGCGGTGCCAACAGCTCCACCTCCGGGGTCTACGCCGCGTGCATGAAGCTGCGTAAAGCGGTGGCACGTGCGATCGACCGGGATGTGGGCGGTCTGCGCTTCGAGGGCGGCAAGATCGTGGGCGATGGACTGGCCATACCGCTGGCCAAGGCAGCCGACGCGGGTGACATCGTGGCCGAGGATGCGATCGAATTCGGCGCGGGTCGGGACGCACTGGCGCACCAGACCTTTGGCGCTCACTTCTGCGAAGTGGCGGTCGATGCCTTTACCGGTGAGGCGCGGGTACGTCGGATGCTCGCGGTCTGCGATGCCGGACGCATCCTCAATCCCAAACTGGCGCGTAGCCAGGTCATCGGCGCGATGACCATGGGCCTGGGATCGGCGTTGATGGAGTCGCTCGAAGTCGATTGCCGCTTGGGCTACTTCGTCAATCATGATCTGGCCGGCTACGAGGTCCCGGTGCATGCGGATGTCCCGCATCTGGATGTCGTGTTCATCGACGAGGCCGATCCGAATTCCTCGCCGATGAAGGCCAAAGGTGTCAGCGAGCTTGGGATCTCCGGCGTCGCTGCGGCAGTCGCCAACGCCGTCTACAACGCCACCGGGGCGCGTGTCCGCGACTATCCGGTCACGCTCGACAAGCTGCTCCATCTACTTCCCCAGGCGTACTGACCTTATCGCCCAGCTCGGGCGCTGTATGGCGACGCCGGCGGAAGCCGGCGAGCTCGGTGGGTTGAACCGGCGTCTGAGCGGACCACAGCCCCATCACTTCACGAAGTGCTGACCATCGAGAGAGATGGGACCTTGAAACGAACCATTTTAATTGCGGCGTCGCTGCTGGCACTCAGTGCGAGCGCAAGCGCCAAGCAGCGAGTATTGGTTGCACGGAGGAGCATGCAAACGATCGCGCCGGCGCTTGCATTCGATACTGACAATGTCCTCTTCGGCGACGTATGGCTGCGACCCGGTCTGTCGCAGCGCGACCGGAGTTTAGTCACACTGTCAGTGCTGATCGCTTCGGGTAAGACCGCACAGTTGACCGACCATCTAAACCGGGCACTAGACCATGGCCTGAAGCCTAGCGAAGTTGCCGGCGTCATCAATCAACTTGCGTTCTACAGCGGATGGCCGAATGCGGTATCGGCGCTGACGATTGCGGAAGCCGTGTTTACGGCGCGAAACATCGATATGTCGATGCTCCGGGTGCGCGACGAGACGCGCCGTCCTCCAGTAACCGGCGAGGGACAGCTGGAGGATCTTGTCGAGGCCGGCATGGCGGATGTCGCCCCCAAGCTGACAGATCTCACCAGGAATGTAGTGTTCGGCGATCTCTGGCGGCGCGCCGATCTGAGTCCACGCGATCGCAGCCTTGTCACGATCGCTGCGCTTGTAGCGGGCGGCGATGAAAGAGAACTCTCCCTCCACCTTAGACTCGGCCAGCAGCACGGATTGACGCGCGCACAGATCGGCGAAGCACTCACCCATCTGGCGTTCCACACAGGATGGCCGAAGGCCACCTCGGTACTGCACACAGCGCACCGCGAGCTCGCGGAAGGAAGTTCATAGAGTGCGTCGGGTGCAATGCCTCAAACAGGCTAGTTTCACTCTGTAAATGACGCAGCCGGTGCAAAGTTGCCAAGAGACCGTCCGTGCTTGCCCTCAGGTTTTCTAGGTGATCCCGGCCGGCTATTTATCGGCACTGACGACGAGCAGTAGATTAGGGATGTTTATGGGGGTTTATCGGGGGTAGGGGCATGGCACCTTTCGACCCTAAGCAGCCGTTTGGCAGCGGTGTGCCAAAACCGGCCATTCGCCCAGCGCGAAGCCGTCGGGCAGAAATTCAAAGGGCGGCGGGTCCGGCCTAAGACTCCGCGAGAGCCGCGATCGGCGTCAGAGTCCCGCTGAGGATGCTCGGATCAGCAGCTATTCGAAACTCTGCTCGCCTTCCCGATCGCGCTTGCTCTCATGTTCGATCCAGCGTTCCAGTTCGGGCAGCATGTCGGTGACCCATTGCCGAACCTCGCCTCCGACATTATCACCCAGCGTTGTGATAGCTGCGCGACGCCCAACCAGGATATCGGCGAGCGAGCCACTCCAGCTGCGGGGACGCAGCCGCGACCAGATATCACCGAGAAACGCCCGCTTGTCTCGCGCGTGGCCCAATATTTCCAGGAAAAGCCTGGAGACACCATTCTCCTCTTCGCCCTGCCGCCGCTTGAACATAGCGATGCTTTTGCCAAGCAGCGGATAGCGCCGATCGGGATCGATATTCGCCCACTGAACAAGGGTCTCGGCGCCGACATCTTCCACCGGCGTGCCAGACCCGAAGTCCCCCTCAAACAGTCCCCGATTCCTCGGCCGGAGCTCAGGAAGCAGGAATTCGTCGAGAGCGATGAGGGGATGCGTTTCGAAGAGCGCCTTCAAGACATAACCAAGATCGTAGGACGAGAGATAGACGGTCTCCAGCCCGACCCGGACCCGCGCGCAGATCTCGCGCAGCGTCGCCGCACCATCAGGTCCGGCGCAGCAGACCCGAATGACGGTATGCAGCCCGAAATCGCGAGGCAACTGCTTCTTCCCGAAGTCGGCGCACAGCAGCAGCTCACGGCCGACGGCAATCAAGGATGGAGCGCGTTGTTGGCCCTCCTCCCGATCGCGGTAGAAGTGCATGTGAAGGATATCGAGCGCGATCTCCACGCCGTCGGCGAGACTGGCGATGTCCGTGAGCAGCGGCCCGAGCGCGTCGGGTGGAGACTCGCCGACGCTGCCATTGGCGATGCTGTGAAAAGTCCGCGCCGACAGGACGCCACGTTCAATCGCACGCCGAAGCCGCGCAATGCCCTGGGTATCGATAGCAACACGCGCCTGAAGATAGGGCAAGCTCGCGGCGAGATCGGGATTCTCGATCACATCCTCCAGCGCGGCGTCGGCGGAAGCCGAATCCCTGGCGTTTGCGCCATGGATGAACCCGCCCAGCACCGTCGCATTCCGGCTGTCCACATCGGCGGCAGAGAAGAGACCCAGCAGTTCCCGCCACATCGCATCAAGATCGGCGGCGCCATCCGACAGGCCGATGCCGCACTCGTAGGCGCGCTGCGGATGTTGTTCGGCGAGCAGTTCGGCGATGAAGGTAGCGCGCGTCTCCGGGTCGTGCGCGAGCGCGGTTCCGATCTCTTTCGCGAGCTGGGAGGCGCGCTCATACGGCTTCATGACATCGCCGTCGTCGGCATCACCGTCAGCGACATCCCAACCGAAACTGCTGCGCCCCAGTACCACCGCACGGGCCTGATGGAGAAGATCGGTGGGTTTCAGGCGGTCGATGAGCGCGGTGAGACGCGCGCGCACCTCATCAGGCATAGCGTGGCCCTCGAAACGCAGCGCTGTGCGGAAGCCGATCCACCCCTCGATCCAGGGCCGCTCGGAAGAGAAGTGGGTCGCTGCCCGTTCGAGCGCATCGTGACAGGCGCCGAAATGCCACAACTCCCTCAAGCTATGGGCAAGGTGGTCCCGGGCGTTTTCGATGATTGGCGAAAGCTCGACCGCCAAGTCGACCGCGCCGTTGTACCAGGCCCAGATGTCGCCATAGGTCGGCGGGTGCCAGCCATAGTCGCGTGACCGGGCGCCGAAGTCGAAGTCGCTGGATGAACTGAAATGGTGCGCCTTCAGCAGCGCATCGAGACCGACGCTGACGCAGCGCATCAAAGCCGGATCACCAGATTGCGCGAACCGGCGCACAAGCGATCGCCGCTGGTCCGGCAAAGCCTTGGTGCCGGACAGGTGCAGGTGAAACAGCTCGGCGAACATGTTCGATGCCGAGTTGTTGTTGTGATTGGGCGGTTCGGCGGAAAGGAACTGGGCAAGCAATGTCGCCGCGCGGTCGAATAGCGGTGGATCGTAAGCGAGGAGCTTGATCAACCGTATCCACTGCCATCGGTCGCTCGACTGCGGATCGAGTATCTCGGCGCCTCGCGGCCCGGCCACGTCTCGCTCGATCTTTGCGAGCACGCCATCGGGCGCGACCGGAGCGATATTCGTGATGATCTGGAGGCCGTCTTCGCCCAACGCCGTGAGATCGCCAAGAAGACCGTCGGCACCGAGCCAGCGCTCGACCGCGGCCCGTGCCTCGGCGCTGTCGTGCAGATAGCCGAGGCGGCGCGAAAGGGACTTCTGCATCCGCACCGTGAGCGACGCGCAGAAGCGATCGAAATCGGCCGGGGGCATGCGTTCGAGGGCGAACCCGGCGAGCGGGTTGGCGATCGCGTGCGGCAGGATCGCGCGCCACCGTCCGCGCAGCTGCGCGATCCCGCGCTGACGAAGCGTGTTCAGCGCCGCATATATCGTCGCCACGGAAGCGCCGCGAATAGCAGCAACCCGCGCAAGTTCGCCGCTTTCCGACGTGTCTTCGCCATCGATCGAATAGAGCAGCGCAAGGTCTTCGGCGGCGGAAAGGAGATCCCGGTCGGGCTCGTTGCGCTGGTGAAAAATCCGCTCGAAGAGGTCACGGCTCTTGAGCTTTCCCAGCGTCTCGCCTTTCCCGAGGGTTTCGGCGAGGGCGCGCGCCACGCGGAAATTGCCGTCGCTGAACTCCGATATCGTGCGCCGGTCCACCTGCGTCACATTGGGGAAGGTCTTTTCCAGCCACAGTTCCACCATTTCGGGCGATGCTGATTGCAGGCGAAAGACCTCGGTACGCTCGGGCTCATCGTCGCGAACATCATATTCGACCGTGAGGAGGCTGACCTGGCTCCCCGCTTCCGAACAGATGCGGGTAAGTTCGCTGTGCGTCGCCGGATTGCAGTTATCGACGATCAGGATCGCACGTTGCCGTGCGATAACTAGCTGGCGCGCCATGTCCCGGGCGGTCGGGTCAGTCTCGACCGAATAGTCGGTATAAACGGCAAGCCCCGGGTCCAGCGGCGCCTCGCCGACACCATCCTCGAACAGTGCCTGCACGAGACGAGTCTTTCCGAGACCGGACAAGCCGATCAACCGGATACATTGGCGAGCTTGGGTCAGAGAGACGCGAAGCCGGGCGAGACCCTCGCCGATGGTGAGTTGCTCGCGGTCGCTCGTTCGCTCATCAGTTAGGCAAGCCTTGTCATTGAAGAGATAGGGCGTCTCCTCGCTCACGCCGACGCCGCACCAATCGCCGATGCTGCTCCAGCCCGACATACCGATGCCGAGCCGTATGCGGACCCAGGCGGCAATCCCTGGATAGTGATTGACCCATGTAGCCAGCCGGTCGCGATCGTAGAAGTCGCTATGCAACTGACCGGCCTCAGGCAGATCGTCGAGCTGCGCCCGGATCGCATCGCGACGATCGCTCAGCGGCTTGTCTGCGACCGACCCTTGCGCGCTGACGATGATGTAGGCGCCCGAGCGAGCGGCGAGTTCGGCGATGACCGGCCGTAGTACGCCGCCAGGACGCATCTCATTGCGGATTGCGCTCGCCGGCATGTCGGGCTTCTTTACCTGAAACCCTGTGTGCTGGCTCGGCACGAAATCCGGCATCAGCAGTGCGGACGGGCACTCGACCCGGACATCAAGCCCGCCATCGGCCGCATCCTGATTGCCGCCAGCGGTCACCGACGAACTGGGGCAACCCTGCGCCCGCAATTCTGCCAAAGCGAGACGTGCGACGAGTGTCCGCAGATCGGCGTCATTGAGGTCGGCGACTTGTGCGCCAGTAATTTCGAACATCGTTCTTCCCCCCCTTTCATCAAGTATAGGAGAGCATGCGGGAGAATAAAGAGCGGTTAAGCGATAGTTGGTCCGCCACGGCCGCGACGAACTGCCAGTTGTTCCATCGCCACGCATGATGCCTGCGAGTGGCTTGCTGAGCTGGCGCTCCAGCGCCGGTGGCCACGGCACGAGCGCGAACTCGCGCGATCCGGCGGAGAGGCTGTTGGGTCGCCATCTGCGCGATTTCTTCTAGGTGCGGAGCACCTGAATCGTCTCGAGATGCTTTAGCGCCGCGTTATCCAGTCCGTTCGTGAAGAAAAAGCGTTTGCCTTTCACGTCGCCGAAGAACTTCTTGAACCGATTGACGGTGACGTCGGCATCGGCGCCGCCGGTGGTGCTGCCTATGCTATTTCCTCGAGAATGATCGGCGGCCTCGAAAGGGCCAGCCTGAACGAATGTCCATTCAGCACGATTTGCGGCTCAGAAGCAGCCGGTGTGGTTCCAGCCAGTTTTTGCCTTTTCCCGTAGGTCGCCTTGGTGATAGCCGAATGTCAGCTATTGGCCGAAGGCCGATACTTGATCGGCGAATCAAACGGTGCTGAGATGAGTTCAGTTAGTCTGTAGAGCCGGGTAGCACGTCTGACAGTCGAGCCATCCGGAACCCACGTCGCGCCGCCCAACGAATTCTGGACTCAGCACTAATGCCTCAATTCCTAGACCCTGATATCGAGAAGCTCCGAATGCTCGAGGCAGAGAAGGCTGGTCTGCAGGTCTTTAGGAACTACAGCAAAGCCTTCGAACAACATCGAGCGCGAAAGTTCGCCGAGGAGGCTGATCAGGTTGATTTCCCGCTCGTGGACTTTACGGCGTTGTGTAAGTTGATCGTGTCAGAACAAGAGCGGTTTGTTCCAGTGATTGCATGCGCATATGCGGACGATCTGTTGAAGGCCATGTATCAAAGGGAGATACCACTATCCGTTCCAGGCGGACGTGGTGAGATGCTCTCTGGTCTTGGCCCTCTCTCGGCGTTAGCTCAACGGATTCAGGTCGCGTACGCGTTCTCCTGGCTTAGTGAGGACGTTCTCGAGGAGCTAAATCACCTTAGGAAGCTTCGCAACGATATCTCACACAGGTGGGATGTCGCAGTCCTGAAAGAAAGGCTGGATGCGCTGATCCATGAGAGACAGCGGCCGATCGAAGAAACCTTGGCAGATGGCGTTCGGCTTCCAAAGGATTTTCACAAAGCACTAGACCCTGTGCAGAGATTTCGAGTGCGGATTTTGTGGGTAATGGGACGGCTAACGTATGAAACACGCTGGTGGGTTCCTGCGGTGAAAGCAAAGTTGGATCCGGTTAAAGCATTGTATGGTTCATCCAAGCCCTCACTTCTCGAGAAAGTCGCTGATGTGTGCGTTGAGGCGACCAAGGAAGTGTGTGCGAGTCAAAACTAGGAGGCTAGCGGCGGCACTATCGAGGTGATTCGCCTGAACCGCATCACTCCCACCTGACGGCCGCCCGCTTTTGGCCGCGAGCGGACATTGACGGGCAGGGGATTAGGGATGTCTATCGGGGGTAGGTTAGGGCGGCCTCCGACCCGAAGCGGACATTCCGCTTGGTCCTTGCCTAGGTCAAGGCTCCTGCGCGTGACAAGCAGAGTGGCGCATCGCGCGGGATGCCTCCGCAGCACGCGCATTATGCGACTCCGTAAGGATTCTCGGTCAACTAAGCTATGTGCTTTTCTTGGGAAAACTGAAGCCCTCAGTGCGCCGTGTCGTCCGGGAGCAGAATGTGGGTGATCGACGCTAGCGGATGGAACTCATCGGTCAGCCGCAGCGTGCTGACCTGCCCGTCGGGCTGCAAAGTGTGGTGTACCGCCGTGGGAAAGTGGCGGGGATCGAGCGGATAAAGGGCGCGCGGGTTGTGGAAGATATCCAAACCTTCCGACCACGTTTCCCAATAGTCCTCGTCGACCTGGCGCGCGAACGGAGTTGGCGCGGCGGCATTGGGATCCGGGCTCAAGGCGAAGCCTTTTCGGATCATCTGCACGCGACGCGATCCGAAGCCAGCGACGAAGCCCATGCGGTTGAACTTGGACAAGGTCGCGCTGTTGTTGAATAGCACGGCGCTAACATTCTCAGCCTCGGGTTGGTCGAAGAAGCCGGTCGGAATGACCTTCTCGCCCCATCGGTGCTCGGTGACGCGGCGCGGTTCAATAACCAGGCGACCTTCTGCGTCGTAGTGCCAGCCGTGGTCGTAGCCATAGAGGTAGATGCCCAAGCCCGAGCGGGCACGGACCATCGACTGCGGTGCGTGGAAGTCCTGGATCGCAAAAGCAGGGGCTTACCAGCGACGTGCGGCAAGGTCCAATAGCGCTTGCGCAGTTTCGCCGTGAGCGGACCGCCGAACTTGATCGGCATCCACTGCTTAAGGTACGCCGCGATCTCCTCGTCTGTATCGACCGGCGGAGGCGGCACGCGCTGCCCTTGCGCATCCAGCGTGGGATTGACCGTGGTCACCTCGATGGCGAGTTCGCCGTTGCCGTCATTGGCTAGGTAATCCGGCGCGGCGCCCTCATGGCGAACGGCAAAGCCGTTCTCGACCAACAGCGCGAACACGTACAGTTCCATCAGCCGAGCATCGAAGGCGGCGGACTGGAACTGCTCGACGTAGTTGCCATCGATGTCATCGTGCCAGCGCATCATCGCGCTGATGAGATCGCGCGCCGGGCTGTAGCCTTCGAGGTCTCGCAGACTCACGAAGCTCGGGTCAGCGCGCACCTCGGGCACGCGCGGGGCGAAGAAGTCCACGGCGCGGCGCGGTTCGTCGCCCTGACATCGCTCTTCGTCCAGGCGCGCCAGCAGCCCCGGCGCCTGCTCGAGCATCGCGGCTG
Source organism: Xanthomonas sp. NCPPB 2933 (assembly GCF_056725225.1). Classification (NCBI taxonomy): domain Bacteria; kingdom Pseudomonadati; phylum Pseudomonadota; class Gammaproteobacteria; order Lysobacterales; family Lysobacteraceae; genus Xanthomonas; species Xanthomonas sp. NCPPB 2933. The sequence continues at coordinate 2,684,291 of NZ_CM161518.1, read as the reverse complement.
CAGCAGCCTCGGGGTTATCGAAGAATTTCGTCCCGTGAATCCAGCGAAAGCGCTCGACCAAATCGCGTGCGAGAAAGGCGCCCTGGTACTCGCCATCGACGAGCTCACGCAGCACCAAGCCGAGCAGCCGGCCATCGCCCGATTCGTACCAGGCGTGCTCGTCTACCAGATGCATCGCCGGCCCGATGCGGCAGTAGGCAGCCAGGGCCTCGAAGCGTGCGCGGCTAATAGGTTGCATGTGCAAGCCACTCAGGAGGAAGGAGCTGCCGCCAAGTTGCGGCGGACAGACCGTGGGAAACGCGGTACGGACTTCGAAAATATCACATTGCTGCCTTGGCCTGGCAGCGCCGAACAGCCCGGCCGGAGCCGGCGAAGTCAATCATCATTGTGATGATGGCCATTCCGCGGCGATGCGCAAGGACCATCCGGAAGTCGACTGTTGGCGCATACTCAGAGCAAGCCAAGGGCCGCTATTGGCCGAGAGCGGACCTTTGCGCAGCGTGTAGGGCAGGGGCTGCTATCCAATTTTAGGATTAGATCGATTTATCGAGGGTAGGGCTAATGCGCGTTCCTGAGCAAAATCGGTCATCGAGTAGTACGCTTCCTGACGATGTATCGAAGATTGGAGTAGAGATGATCGTCCCAGAGGTCAACGGATATGGGGGCTCTGGCATTGAGTCCTTTGAGGAGTACTTCGCTCGCTGGCCACTGGAGCTAGGTAATTTCCCTCGTGACGTTGTGGAGAACTGGGTCTACCGCCACTGGCAAGATTTTGGTCGACATTGGCTAGATCGCGACCTATCACGCTTTGAGTTCCATCTAGTTGAGCTAACTAATTCAGAGGTCATGGGGATTGGCCATATCAAGGACTGGATGCAGACGTTGGACTACTGGGGCGACGAGCTGTTTCGATGTGCGAGCAGGAGCGCAACCTGGCTCGCCAAGTCAATGCTTGACTATGGGACATCACCTGCGCCCATCATCGTGGCACCTCAAGCATCTGGCATGTATCACCCTGCGGGGGAGCCAATGCATGATACTCAGCTGATCGAGGGCCACTTGCGACTTGCATACCTGCGCGGAATGATTCGACACAATCATTCCTCATTACAGGAAAGGCATGAGGTGTGGGCGGTTTGTTTGCCTCGGGATTCGTTTGAGCTGCCAGGATCACAAGCGGGAGGATCATGAGAGAGCTATACATTCCCAAAGAACTTGGTGTCCGGCTCTACTTCGACGGAGAGCAGCCGAAGTCCTCTTCCTCAGAGAGCGGATTTGAGCAAGCGCTCGCGACGATTGAAAAGAACCGCTCGGAGCTGATTACTGCGGTCGTGCTCCTCGAGGACAGAATGATTGAGGCAGTTGGCACTCTTCTCTTTCGCACGCCTACCTCAGGCGATCTCGAGCGAGAGTTCTTCACTAAAGAGATCATGGGGACCTCAGATTTCTCCTTTGCCTTCAAACGCCGGGTGTTCACCAGGATTCTTGAGCAGACCAAAGCGCTAGATGCTGCAAAAATCCAGGCGGTCAAGGCGGCACTCAGCAATATTATCGCTTGGCGCAATGCATTCGCGCACGGAAAGGTTCTGCATGAGCTCAATGGAGGTTTTCTCCTGCAGTACTACAGTGGCGGCCATCAAGAGCTAGTGCTCGACGATGCATTCTTTGAAAAAGTCGAAGCGACGATGCGACATTGCCTTTACACGTGTAATGACGTCATCCAGCGAGCGCGCTTAGACCCTGGAGATGAGTGCACATAGCACTCGGCCCCAGAGAGGGCACCTTGCGGCCCAAGAAATGGCGCTGGCCGGCCTTCCTTTGTTTGACTGGCCATCTCCTAAGCACTTCAAACGCCGCTTTAGTTGCGAAATAGGGTCGGCAAGGCCACTGCACTTCCCGCACTTCGTCGAAGTTCGGAGGGGCGGGCGTAGGCCATTACGTGTTCGGCATGTTTGTGGGTCGCATGCCACCGTGCATGGTGCAGACATGATGATCACTGGCGGGCGTCGACGCCGGCAGGGCTTGCAAGCCCTGCTGCCCTTGGGCGATCCATGGCCCGTGGACGCGGCCCGCATGGAGCGGGTGAGTCAACGCCTTTCTTCAATCTGTTCGGAAATAACACGTCGGATCTTATTCTCAGTAATCTCTAAAATCTCAACTCGATTGATGAGTACTCGCTCAACACTGCGCGACCTAAGCTTATCGTAGAGCCATGCGGAGAAGAGCCCAACGTCGATATCTACAGCGAGCTGCAAGATGTACTGGCTGATCTCGGGAATGCCTACAGCTTTGCGAACTAGCGTACCCTTGAAATGAAGCTTTGCGCCTCCTGGTGCGTCGATGACCATCCCTCTTTGCATCGAGTTTGAATCCGAGATGAGGAAAGGCAGTTGACGGTCGAACGACTCGATATCGACGGAAATGATCATGATTTAGCCTTTGCGTCGAAGTGGGCTTTCGCATCCACAAATCGCGAGAACACTTCGTCGGTTCGCTCCGTGAATTCCATGTGCCCCACAGTCTTACGGTCTGTCCAGTAATCAGCTTCTAGAGCGCATGGCATGTATTTTCTAGCGCCATGAGTGGCTATTACCGCCGCCCCGACATGTCTTTCGCTGCGGACTCCGCGCAATGACACGCTAGGCGTATTCGCATAAGCAATTGCGATTTCAAAGCGCGATGCACAGGTGCTGGGCTTGATCGAGTGAGCCAATAGGCAAGACTCGGATTCGGGAGTGAGCAGGTGGATCTCCAGCTTCGACGCAGTTTGCGTCACCGCGGCAAAAGCCGATATGGGCGGGACGCCTTGGTTTGTCTCAGGGTTCACCCAGCTTGACTGAATAGTAACTTTCCAAGTCCCCCGGATGTCCGGACGATCGAACAACACTCCCTGGAGGAATCTAAGCTTCCATAACCAGTGTTCCATCGCGTATGCGACCAAGACCAGTGCCGATACAACGGTCGTGAACGGAGCTGCGTGCTCCCATGTTAGCTTCGTTCCCTGAAGAAAAAGAACTCCTGCCCATGCAGCTGCGGCTATGAGCAATGCTGCAGTGACCTGCGGTCGAGTGAACATCATGCAATCCCAATTCGCGTGCGTCCACGATCAATGAATGCCTTGAGCTGTTGCCGCTTCGTTTCATTACCCTTGAGCAAGTACTTGAGATCGCTTACTTCGCCCCATTCGCCACAAGCGCCCATGCTTGAAAGCTGAGTCGACAGATAGTTCAGTGCGGCAGTAACGTCCTGAAATAGCGTATCGTGCATGAAAAGCGCATCCGGCACATTCCAGATAAGACACTCAACATTAAACCCCTTAAGTGGTTTTGCTTCGGGAACACCTTCGTCGTCCATGACGTTCCTCAACTTCTTTACGATTCGGGCGATCTTGCGATAGGCCCGCTGAGTACTGTTATTCTTCTCGTTTCCGTTTGCGTAATGTTGATCTGGCCAATTTATGATCTTTACGCCCTTGTCGCTGTAAAGCCGGGTGCCACTCAAGTACGTTCCGGCGTTCTGGTACCTACGGTGCTCAAAGACAGGAACAACGTCCGCATCGACGCGATATGTGGTCTCGTGCACGTCGAATGCCTTGTCTCCACGTGTTACGTGCAAGGGGCCAAAATAACCCACGAGGGCGTCGCCAATGTCTTTCTTGAATTGAGCGTAGGTGTAGGTGCCGGGTAGATTTCCAAATGTCTCTCGTGTAGTCCCTTCAGGGTAGTCCGCGAAGAATGTGCCGCCCGTATAGATAACTGCGATATCTACATCGCTATCCTGACGAACGTTTACGCGATTCCGATATGAGCCTTGCACGAATGCGCGAGTTACTGTCGCCAACGCTGGCCTTGCGGCGAGCGCCTTTTTGATGGCCGTAATTGAGTGTTCAATCTTGTCGGTTTCAGTCTTGCTAGGTGACTGAGCCCACCTGCCAAAGCACGCTTCCCATTCTGCGCTCACGATCAACTCCCTTTAATTGTTCTCCCGTGACCACTTTGGGGGGCGCGGCTTTCCAGTTCAAGGCCGGAATTAGTTGGAAGCGATTTCAGGCCCGCACGCAGGGGTTCAGCGGAACTGGGCTCAGCCTATGCGACAGCCGTTTCAACGGCGACAGTCAAGTCTCCAGCAAGCGAGCAGCTGGGTTGCCTGTGGCCCCGCCCGCCTGGAAATACCCCACGACGCTCGACACCGACCGGTGCTCGGTCAGTTGCATGATCGCCGGCAGCGCAACGCCCTGACGGCTGGCCTCGGTCACGAACCCTGACCTGAGACTGTGCCCGCCAAAATCTCCCTCCAGTCCGGCCAGTCGCGCCCGCCGCTGTACGATCTCGCCTACCGCGGCCGGAGACAGGGCAGGGCCGACGCGCTGCTTCCACAGCCGTCGGAAAATCGCCCCTTCGGTGATCCCGGCTGCGTCCAGCCAGTCCTGCAGCGCGAGGGCGGCCCGATCGAGCACCGGCTTGTCCGGGGTCGAACTCGCGGTGACGCCGGCCTGCTGAGTCTTGCTGTGCTCCAGGCGGTAGATGTAACCCGCCTCGCCGATCCGGCGCAGGTCGCGCAGGTCGGCGGCGGCGATCTCACTGCGCCGGCGCCCTCCGCTGGCAAACCCGAAGCAGAGCAGGGCGCGATCCCGTATTCCTTCCAGGCTGTCGTCGCAGGTGGCCAGTAGGGCTTCCAGCTCGGGCAGGGTGATCGCGGTCTTCTTGCGCGGCCGCTCCCCGCGTTTGACTGCGGCTCGGGCGGCGCGGCTGAGCACGGTGCGGATCGCTGGCTGTTCGCAGGGATTGGTCGCCTGTTTGAGCCTGTGTGCGGTAGACAGCACGGCGACTCGATGCCGCACGGTAGCCAAGGTCCAGGGCCCAAGCTTGGCCTTCAGGCCGGCCGCCACCAAGGCCTGGTCAACCAACGGCGGCAGTTCCCACGCCAGCTCACCGTCAGTCGAACGGCGCTGCACGTGGTCGACCACAAACTGCAGCACGGTGGCTTCGGGCACCGGTAGTGCGAGCTCGAGGCCGTAGCGCGCGGCATGCCAGCCGGCCCAGTAGCGCAGGGCACTGGTGTAGCTGCGGGTGGTGTTCTCGGCCGCTGCTTCGGCCAGCAACTCGCGCACCGCGTCCGCCGCCTGTTGCGCCAACTGTTCGGGTAGCACCAGCTGGTGGACGGTCTGGACGAGGACTGCACTAGTGGAATTATCATTCATAGTATGTAATGTGCGCTACGAATAAGCGTGCGTAGCCACGATAATCATCACTTATCGTGAGTACGTCAACTGCGGAGCAGGGCGCCAGTACGGGAGACAGTTGCAATGGCCAGAGGCATCACCGAGTCCGACGTGCACGGCGCTGCCGATGCACTTGTTGCAGATGGCGAACGACCAACGGTCGAGCGCATCCGCGCCCACCTGGGTACAGGGTCACCGAACACAGTTGTGCGCTGGCTGGAGACTTGGTGGCAGGGTTTGGGTTCTCGTTTGGCAACGGACCGTCAAGTCCGGATCACCACGGCCAACGTGCCTGAAGCAGTCGCGTCCTTGGCAGGGCAGTGGTGGACGTTGGCGCTGGACCACGCCCGAGTGCACGCTGATGAGGCATTGGCTGCTGATCGTGCATCCCTCCTAGACGCCCGAGAAACCTTAGAGCGAGATCGGCATACCATGCAGACCGAATTTGCCCGGCTGAAAAGCTTGACACACGAGGCTCAGCAAGCGGAACAGCTCGCTGCTGCAAGGACCTCGGAGCTGGATCGTCTTGTCGAGCAGCTTCAGCGTCAACTGGCCGAACTTGGCCAGCAGCGCGACGCCTTAGCTTTGCGTGCCACCGGTGCAGAAGGCGCCAGTGAAATGTTGCGGATCCAGCTCCAGGAATTGCAGGATGTGGCGCGTGCCGAGCGCGACAATTTGAGCCAACACGTGCGCACCACTGAAGACCGGGCACATGCTGAGATCGACCGTGCGCGTCAGGAGTCCAAGCAGGCCAAGCAGCAGCTAGCTACGAGCCGGCGAGAAGCAGCGCTGACTGAGCGCCAACTTGAGGAAGCGCTAGATCGCGCACAAGGCAATGTTTCCGAGCTCCGCCAAGACCTCACGATCCAACAGGCACGCGCCGATGCACTTGAGGCACAACTGGCCAAATTGAACGATCTGCCGGCAGCACTCGAAGCAGCCTGGCAGCAACATGTTGGACGGAGTCAGCCCAAGCATCCAGAACCTGTGCGGTCTAAGCGAAGTCGCGGCAAAGCGGCTCCCTGATGCCAAGCAAGGCATGGTGTCGTGCTGACTACGCGGAGAGCACCCAGCCTTACCTTAGGATCGTGTCCCGTGGGAGAGAAAAAGTCCTTACAAATCAATGAGGGGCACGATCCGAGGAAAAAGGACACGAATTTAAAAAACTGACAGCAGGCAAGATTTGATCCAGAGCCAGATCCACCAGATCCTATTTCGCATAATGTATATTATGTCAAGGCGCTTGGGTCGCAGGTTGGGTTCGTTTGCTGCTGCGCTCACGCAGCGGCGGCGACGATGGCACGCCGAATGGAGTTCGGCACATGCGTAATCGAACACTGACCGGCCACTGGGCCGGTTTTTCGTTTCAGAACGGCTACCTAGTCACGCCCGAAGGTCGAGGCATGGAGCCTGGACAGCTGAGCTATCTGGGGCTGACGTGCACGATCGCACGCGAGTGGTCGACAATGATGACCGAGGAACGCGCAGCGCGAGGCCTCGAGCTCAAGAAAGCTGGAAACCCTTGCGGCGCAAAGGTTTCAAAAAGTGATTCGCAGATCTGCGACGTAATCTACCTGCGGGACGTGCTGCGGCAAAGGCGCGAACAGCGGTCTTCAGTGAGTGGCTGATGCGGGGTTCGCCGTGGGTGCGGGTGTGGGCCAAGATGCTGCAGGCCGACTTGTCCAAGGCGCGGGTGAGGCGTTATCCGTAGGGGCCCTGCCCCTACACCCCTACAATCACCAAAATTCTACGGGGGGGGGGGGCATGGATAAGGCAGGCTGGCAGATCTCGACGTTCATAGCAGGGCTGGCGCTGGTCGGTACCACGTTCGGCCTGGTGGCCAACAAGAACGCACTGACGCAAGAGAGAAACGATAAGCAAGCCTGCCCTGAAGCTCAGATTGAGCCAAGTTACGTAACAGAAGATAAGACAATGAACGAAGCGCGCCGGCTAGCACTGGAAATCTCAGTGTCAAAGGATTTCATGAGTCGCCCCGACAATGTCAGATGCGAGGGGGGGCGACTGATAATTCAAACAGAGCATGGGTTCGAATCGTTGACGCGAAACGGACAGGCGATGAGCTGCGACGGCCCATGAAACTGTTTCGTGATCAGTCACGGAATTACATTTCAAGAGTCGTTGCTTTTGTGTAGCTCTGCGCCTGGTAACCAGGCGATTCTGGAAAGGTGCCCTGCGCCCTGGATGCCTTAGGCAGAACTGTCCCCGGAACGACCTGTGCGGCCGCCTGTCGGTCTTGCTGGCCTTTCGACTGGCTCTGGTGGGCTTCGGCAAGAGGGCGCGCAGAAGAGCGCTCAGGAGCCTTGAACGGGTTGTAAGGCTCGCCATTGCGAGAAATCTCCCTGCAGACGTCATCGCGCATTGGCACACGGGTGTTCTGCTCGGTAACACACCGGCAGCTGTTCGCGCTGCTCATGCAATATACGTGAGGATCGGAAACAATCGGCCTGGCCATGTACGCCGGGGCTGACCAAGGCACGTCCTGGACCTGTGGCGTGATGGCGGCGACGTAGTCACTTCCTGTCTGCATGCTAGGGCGACCAGGCGCAGAGGTCGCAGCAGGGGTAGCACCGCCGGTGCGCGTCGACGTAGTCGCCGCGAGCCCGGCGGAGCCACCCTGCTGCTTTGCCACGTCAATGTCGCTATAGGCACGCTTGAACAGGAAGAACCACGCACCACCAAGCAACAGTGCACCAGTACCGCCGATCAGAATCGCCTTCTTGACCAGTGCCGGCATTCGATACTTGATCGTGTGATCGCTATTAGCAGACACGTACATCTTGCCTGCGGTTTCGATAGGGAATTTGAAGGTCTCGCTATCGGCCTTGGAACGACCACGCGGGCTACGCGGATCCTCCATGATTTCATCGCTGCGAAACAGCTTTGAGGAGAGCTTGCCGGACTCGCGCAACAAGTGCTCATGGCACCCCACCAGATCCTTGATGTGACTGTCGAGGTACTTCGGGTGCTGCGTGAGCAGCACCATGCGCACGCCCTCCTCGCCTCGCATCGTGTTCATCGCTTTGAGGTAATCGGGTGCGTACCCTGCCCGCCTCTCACCGAACCACTTCTGCGCCTCATCGACAAAGAGGATGGAGCCAGCAGGAAGCTCCTGCCACTTGCGCGGATCTTCCCAATCAATGACGCCAGGAACAGCAAGGCCCTTGAACCCGGACTGGTAAACCTTCTCGCCTTCTTTGATCGCATCGTTCATCAGGTTGACGCTACGCAAGGTCTTGCCACTGCCGAGAATGCCAGTGATAAGCGACATGGCAGCTGTTTTATAGATGCTCATACAACATCCCGCTTGCCAAGAAATAAGCGCTCAGTGCCCTTGAAACCGTAGGCACTGAGGATGATCGAAACGGCAACGTCGATGCCGATGGCATGGAGCCAACCTGCAATATTGCCGGGCATGGTCTGCCACTTGACCATCGCCCAATCAAGCAGAGGTTGCAGGATTAGCGCGTAGCTGCCGAAACCGATGCCAAGACCGATAAAGGTCTTAGTGACCCAGCGCGCTGCCTTGTCAATGACAAGCTTAGATAGCCAGACGCCAAGACCTTCTGTGAACAGACTCATTAGGACCCCCTGATGATGGATATCGCGACAAGCGTTGCGGCTGCGATGATGAGCATGCGCAACACAGGTAGAAAATCTAGAACCTGCTGAGGCATCTGGAATTTCTGGCCTTCGATTTCGAAGTCGTAGCCAAGCCCACCGGAGCCACCGCCATACGCGACGAGGCCCTCATTGAGCTTTGGACCATCGCCCTTCTCTTCGAGCAGGATGGAACCTTTGCCATCATCTCCATCACCAGTGCCGGCGAGACCCTCGACACCTTTCTGCAGCGCTTCGCCATTGCAGCGAGTACGCCATTGCTGCAAGAGTTGGGCGTACTGCTCAGCCTTACAGCTGTTACCAGTACAAACAGGAACATCGCCGGCATCGCATGTGCTGCCCTTGGTTATTTCGTTCTGTGTCGTGTTGCACTGCGTTTTCCATGTGAATTTCAAATGCAGGCACTTGAGCGTATCGCCTGTGCACATGGGAGCGACCGTGCAATTCCCACTATCAGCGGCAGAGTCTTTATCACCATCTTTGCCGTCATCACTGCTACCAGTGCCAGGCTTACCGTTTCCAGAGGTATTACCGCTGCCATCGGCGTTGTTGTCACCGGTCGAGTTTTTCGCAGTACCGCCCGGAACGCTTTCGAAGTTGGTCACGTTGTACGTGATGCACCTATCGTTGATGCATGCGGTCTGCTGGTGGCCCTCTTTACGCTGCCACTCTTTATCTGAAATGTTGACATCAGGCGGCGTCACAGCTTCGCCCTTCGGCGACTTCACCTGACCATCCGTAGCATCAGTCTTCTTGCCGGTCTCATTAGGTTCCCAGCAAAAGGTTTTGCCAGTCGATGACGTGGCACACGTATCGCCATTAGGCTTGACACAGGCAGTTTGATTGCTACCAAGTGCAGTGCACTCAGGCGCTTTTTGCTTCACCGCATCCTCTTTTTCGGCAGTGGGTTGCGTAATGTCTTGGCTGGGCTTCGCAGGCCTACACACGTCGCCGTTATACGTACGGTCCTTCATGCCAAACATGTTGACTCCACCGGACTGCACACTGAAACTCGTCCCCTGCACAGCACATCCACCGATGCACTTAGGAGGTTGCATGTACCAAGGCGCTGCATCAGCAAGCTTATTTGCGTTACGACTGGCGCAGGTCTCTCCACTCCTATACATCCAGTTTCTTGCGCTGCAATTGCTTTCGGTCACGCCGGCGATCCTGACGTAGCAGCGATAGTGGTTTGCTCCGTCTACAGGACAACCCCATTTCTCAGCAGTGCTGCCTGGGTACCTTGCTTCCAACTGTGCTGCCGCCTCATCTTGCGCAGCCATGCAGCCCGAAAACGCAATGCCCTGATCGCAGTATTGAGGAATGCCCTCATTACCGGGCAAGGCATTGGTTCCACAGCCCACCATCTGCGCGTAGGCAGGAGAAGACAAGGGAGCTTGCGCGATCAGCACAAGCACCATAGTCAGAACAGCCATAAAGAGTGTCCGCATCACATCCTCGCAGCGACAGAGGTGAGGATCACCCACCAGGCCAACATGACCAGACCTTCCATTGCATTTCCCCTATAAAAAAAGGGGAGGTCGCCCTCCCCTGTTGTTCAAGCAGATCAGCAGATCCGCGCCTTACTTCTTGATGATGCCGGCAGCGCGCATGCCCCAGACCGCAGCAGCCATCGCAAGGATGATGACCACCGCATAGCCGGCATAGGTCACGATCTTGGTGGTGATGGTGCTGGGATCGAACGTTGCATCCTGGGCGAAGGCCAGCGACGGCAACATCGAGACGGTGCCGACAACACCAATGGCGCGAGCCTTGGCGGACGAAGCAAGCGCCTTGGCGCGAAAGATCAGGGATTCACGGTTCTTACGGTTCATTTCAGCTCTCTCTCTTCAGGTGGGAATAGCAGGCGTTTTGCGACGGCGACGATCATCACTGAGGTGAAAAACGCCGCGCCGACCTCGTTGGCCTGGTCAACGGTGGGTAGGTAATGCGTCCAGTCGGATTGATCCAACCAGACCTCTTGCGTGCATTGGCCCGAGCCTTCATCGAAGGTGACGCATGTGAGGACGCGGGCCATGTTTTAGGCGACCCGCGCCGCCGGCTGGACAAGCTTGGCGGTCTGATCGGCAACGAGCCGAATGCGACGGCCAAACTCCAAGCCGCCATATTTGTTGTTCTGCATCGATTTGGGATCGATGACGTAAAAACCTTCGACGTATGGCGCTTGATCTTCGTCAAGACTGATGGTGAACGGCAGCGGGAAATCGCCCTCACGCAACACGGCGGCGGTCTGCTCGCGGAAGTGCGTTGCAGGCTTGCCATCGCGAGCCGGAAACGAACGGATGGCGACAGCGGAACTCATGATCTGAACTTTCATAGTGGGACTACCTTCCAGGCGAATGTCCGGCCGAAGATGAATGTGACTTTCCACGGAGACGGCCAGAACTCTCCGGTAAGCCTGTCGAACCAACCGCCCTTTGCTTTGCGGATATCCGCTTCCCCGCCGAGAGCTTCACGCGCGTCTTTCGGGGCTTTCCACCAGCGCAATTCGCGCTTGGATTCTGTGTTGAGTCCACCGACACCGTGTGTGCGGAATCCCTTGGGAAAAGCTCCAGCTGTAAGGGCAGTGAACTTGCTTGCGTACTTGGCGAGATAGCCGACGCAGTTGCGGGCTTTCTCCATTTTGGTGAGGCCATGTTTCCACCATCCCTTCTGATCAGGCTTGCCGAACCAGATGCCCTTTTGCACCCAGATCAAGAGGTGGTAGTGGACGCGGAGACGCTGGGTAAGCTCCCCGACCCATAGGTAACGAAGGCTTTGACCTTTAAACCGGCTCCGTCGATTTGCAATTCGATTGAGGTGGCTGCGGAAGCATGCAAGTAGGCCGCTAACGTCGCCAGGGCTTGCGTTGCTTCCATCGTCGTAGGTGAGCGTGAGCATGTACCACGCACCTTGTCGCGAACCTTTCCGTGCTTCCTGGTCATGCAAACGCGCTCCGGTGATAACGGACTTGCGCAGCCGTTGCGCCTTCGCTTGAAGGGGATCTATTTCGATGGTGACGGTGCCGGTTGGCTTACCGCCCGTTTGAGTTGTTTTGTAATGGACAAGCCCAAGGGCCAGCGCTGCGCGCTGGCCCTCTGCGGTCAATGCGACCGGATGGGCAGCGTCGAACTCACGCACGCTTGTACCGACTACGCGCTTGTTCTTTTGGATCTTCTCTGCGGCAATTTCAGTGCGGCGCGTAGCAGCCTGCATGACGCCCACAGATGCATCGAACGCGGACAGCTCACGCGATTGAGTCGGCTGTTCCTGCATCCGGATACGTGCGTTTTTCGAGGTGCATGCAACACACAAACCGCCTGGAAAAAAGTAGGCAGTGGTTTCGCCGCAGAATGAGCATGTGCCGGCACTCATCGGCCACCCTTGCGAGCAGAGGAAATGAAAAACGGTGCAAGAACCACACACACAGCGAAGACGATGAAGGCACCCTGCCCGAAGAAAGCGAACAGGCAGACCGCAGCACCGACCAATACGGCGAGATAGAAAGCGAAAAGGAAGAGGTCAAGCATGGGCAACATCGCGCTGGGCAGCAGAGCGAACAGAACGCTTGAGGTTTGCAATGCGCAGCTGGTGCTTAGAGCTGGCGATGAGGACCGCGGCGCGGTAATTGGCATCGACCAGGTCGAAACGGCGCTGGCGAACGTAGCGGAAATAGCCGATGACGCCGCGCAGGTATGCGCAGGCGATCAGCACCAGCAAGCCGGTCAGAATAAAGTGATGCGTCACGATATTGCCCCCTCCCCTGCCCCTTGACGCAGACCCCGGAGGGGAGCCGGGGGTCGCGGTGTTCATCGATTAGTGAACACGGGTGCATGTATATTCTTTGGTTAACACCCTGTCAACAAAGAGCTGAACATGCTGGCGACAAATGAACTACTTGACAAAGTGAGAGAATGCCGCTCTCTCCCGTCAGACAACGTTCTTAGCCAAAAAATTGGGGTGACAAGAGCAGCCGTGAGCATGTGGCGCAGCGGGTCGGCGCAAATCCCAGATAAGCGGATTGCGCAGCTTTGTGAACTGGCAAAGCTAGACGGCGCGAGTTGGCTGGCGAGAATTCACACAGAGCGCGCAGGCTCGGCGGCAGAGAAAGCGCTATGGCAATCGATATTGGACAGGCTGACCCCGGTCACTGCGGTGGTCGGGGCGATGGTTCTGGCCATCGGCATGATGCCGGCGACGAGTCGCACAAACCCGATTAATATCAACAACTTGCACGTCCCGACCGCGCATAGTCTGTATATTATGTAAAATTCAGATCGCTACGTAAGAAATTCCCGCCCAGAACGCCAGATGGGTCACATAGTAGAAATAGAACATCCTGTGCGTGCGCGGAACTGGTAACGGCATTCGCCCTACTGCGATTAGTGGTAGAGCGAGCAGCGCCCAGAAGTTGTGGTTGACGACGCACAAGGACAGTGCTGGCAACACAAGCAACAACAGCGCGGCGACACCTGGTTGTAGCCCCCATTGACGTGGGTTCCGCCAGAACGTCCACGCGCCTAAAACCACTGCCAGGCCGCTCCATTGATAGTCCACGAAAAACGGGGCCGGCACGCTGCAAATTGCCAGGAATACCCACTGACGACGCTCGATTGCCAAAATGCAGGTTGCAGCCAGCGAAAACGACAAGAGAACGTTGAGCGGCAGCACGTCCTGAAACGCTATGGCAGCGATGGGTGCGGCGACAATACCCCAAAAAAACAGGCGTTTTACCGACTTCTCGATGTCGGTTCTGGGTTGCGCAAGGTTGTACGCCAGGATGAGGGCGAAGAGTGGAAAGGCGATCCTGCCCAGTTCTGTGACGACTGGGACGTAGCCAACGTGCAAGATTTTCGATGCGTGGTCACCTGTCATGAAGAGGACAGCAAGCCACTTCAAAAACTCCCGGCCACCACTAGTCACGAGTGTGCATCGCTGAGTTCCCTCGCAACTTTGTCAGACAACGCAGCGATTGGTAACAAAATTCAGTTCCCGCTACGGCCCACTGCTCCCCTATCCTCCTGCAACTCCCGCTTGAACGGCACATCCGGCGGCGGTCTTGCGGTCGCTGGTTGGTCGTTGAGATTCGGGTCGCTTAGGCCGCAGCCGCCGCCGAACTGCAGCAGCGACACCACGCAGCTGATCTTGGTGGTCGTTCCCGGGATCGGGATCTCGATCTTCTTCAGGCCGCGGCGCACCCATTCCTGCAGCAGCGACTGGTTCGGCATCCAGTACTTGTCCAGCGAGGTCGGCGTGTAGCCGTACGGCGGACGTTTGAGCCAGGTGCCGCCCTGGGCGATCTGGTCGCGGGTCCAGGTGTCGGTGTCGCTGCCTGGCGGCCCGCGTTCGCCCGCGCCGTTGCCTGTATCGCCGGTTCCGGCGGCTACGCGGACGCTGCCATCGGCGTTGAACATGCCGTCGCGTTGGCCATTGGCGCCGGTCGTTTTCCCGTCACGGTTGCGGTCGGATTTGCTCCAGTCGTCGGCTTTGGTTGCCACATCCCAGCCACCGTTGCGGTCTGCCGGCTGCGGGCCGGCGTTGCTATTGGTTGCAGGTTTGCTGGATGAAGATGCCGCTGCCGCGCTGGTGGATTGTTCGGATCGCGATTGGGTCGCTTGCGATTGTGTGGACGGCGCAGTGGAAGGCGTCGGCTGCGCCGCAGCGCTAGCGGCCGATGCTGTCGGCGACGGAATGGTCGGGGTCGATTGGGCAGGCGCCGCAGGTGCCGGCTGAAGCTGCGGCGCCGGATCCGGCACGCTCGGCAACTCCGCCGTTCGAACCGCTATTTCCGGCATGCGAACCGTCGGCGTGAGCTCGCGATTGCGCACGACTGGCGCAACGACCTGAGGTCGATCCGGCACGACGATTTCGCGCTCTCGAACCGTTGGCGCATCGGCAGATCGCACCGCAACGTTGGTGGCAGGACGTTGCAATTCGCGCAACTGCGGCTGTTCGGTTACCGTCTGAATCTCACGCTGACGCACCTGTATCTGAGGCGCTGCAGCCTCGATCGGGCGCGGAGCCACGGTGATCGTGGGCGGTGGCGGCACTACGAAGTCGTTGGTGGCTACTGGCGTTTCGGTCACTTGCAGCGGCGATTCGATCGTCACCGGCGACACCTGCACCCTCACCTGCGGCACATCCGGCGTCGTTGGCTCGCTGAAGGCAGCCACGGGTTCGGGCGCGACCTGCTGCGGTTCGTCAGCACTGGAGCGATCCACTGAATCTGTCGCTTGCGGCGACGTCGGCGTTGCCGAAGCAGTCGGATTACCACTCGCCGCATTTGCTTGCGACGCTGTAGACGCTTCACCCGACGCCGCCTGCGCAGCAGCAGGTTCCCCTTCACCACCGCCCTGCTCCGCCGCACCTTCGCCGATGAAGCTCATGCGCACGCGCGATTCGTCACCTTGTTTGGTTTCATCTGGCGCCCAGCGCACGCTGACCACCCAGATCAACAGGGCGATGAAACCGAGGTGGATCAGAAAACTGCCGAGCAGCGCCAGCCAGTGCAGCGGGCGTTCGTCTTTCCGGCGCGGTTCCCAGTGTTGCCACCACAGGCTGCGAAAGGCCTGAAATGGAGACAGCAGCGCAGCAGTCTGTAAGCCGTGCGGTAACGCTGGCCGCGCCAGCAGCACATCGGTCACCTGGCCGCGGTCGAACGGCGCAATCACGCTGTCGCGGTTGCGCATCCAGGTTGCCCATCCGTAAGGCAGGCCAGTGCGCCGATCCAGAATGAGCTTGCTCGGCATGCGCGCGCGCAGTGCCTGCAGCAGATCGGCGGCCGTTGTCACCGGTGGTGCGGAATCAGGCCGCGCTGTCGCGCGGGATATACGGCGCGTCGCCGGTGGCGTGGTCGGTCGCGTCGCGCACCGCAATCACGCCGGGCACGCGTCCCATCAAGGTCTTCTCGATGCCCTGCTTCAAGGTCACATCGGCCATGCCGCAACCGTGGCAACCGCCGCCGAAGCGCAGCAGCACCACACCATCGGCCGAGACCTCCTGCACTGCCACGCGGCCGCCGTGCGAGGCCAGCTGCGGGTTGATCTCGTTCTCCACCACCCAGCGCACACGCTCCACCATCGATGCCGAATCAGCCGGCGCTTCGCCCTTGATCTTGGGCGCCTTGATGGTGAGCTGCTGGTTGCCGGTGGACTGGGTGACGTAGTCGATCTCGGCGCCATCTACCCACGGCACACTGGCGGCGACGATATATAAGGTGAAGCCGTCGCAGTCGATCGCCCATTCGTCGCCGCTCAGGTCCGCCGGTTCGGCGAACTCGAGGCGGGCGTCGGCGCGCGGGGTACCCGCATCCACCGCGCTCAGGCGCACGCCCATGCCGGGCACGCCCTCGCGTTCGATGAGCTTGCGGAAATAGGTCTGGGCTTTGTCGGATATCTGGATCATGCGGGTTATTCTACCGCTCAATGCGCCCGCGCTCATGGAACACCGTGATCCCGCTGGGCGCGCTGTCCGCCACCCCTGCGAGACCGTCATGACCGATCTGATTCCCCTGGAGCAGGCCCATTGCCTCCCGCGCAAAGGCAGCGACCACAAACTTGGCGAAGCCCGCCTGGCCGAGCTGTTCCCCCAGGTGCCGGGCTGGGAGCTGGCCGAAGCGGGCACGTCGATCACCCGCACGTTCCGCTTTGCCGACTATTACCGCACCCTCGCCTTCGTGAACGCGCTGGCCTGGATTGCCCACCGTGAGGACCATCACCCCGATCTAGGCGTGCATTACGACCGCGTGGTGGTGCGCTATTCCACCCACGACGTCGGCGGGCTGAGCGAGAACGACTTCATCTGCGCGGCCAAGGCTGCGCAGCTCTACGATCAGGGAGCCACTGCATGACCCGTTACCGCACCGCCCTCGCCTGCCTATTCGTTGCCGTCGGCATCAGCGGGTGTGGCAAGTCGTCCCAGCAGGCGTCCGCGCCAGCGGTTGCACCGACCGAGCTGGCCGCCTTGAAGACGCCGCCGCCGGAATACTCGCCGCAACTCGCCTGCGCCGGTGTCGGCGGCACCTCCGTGCTCAGAGTCGTGATCGGTACCGAAGGCACCCCCACCGACGTGTCGCTGGCGCAAAGCAGCGGTCAACCGGTGCTGGACGAGGCCGCGCAAACGCGCGTGCGCGAATGGAAGTTCAAGCCTGCCACCCGCAACGGGCAGCCGGTGCCGCAGACGATCCAGGTGCCGGTCGCGTTCAAGCCGCCGGTGCCGCGTCCGGACGAATGCTTCGCCATCGAAGAGCGCGCACGTCGCGGCGGCTGAGCGTTGATGGAATCTCGAAGGTAGCGCGTCGCCAGACAGGCGACGCTGGGGAAACGGACAGGCGAATGGCGCATGTCCGTTTCCAGCAGCAAACGCATTCGTTTGTTTGTCCGTAATCGTTCTGCCCATCGCACCAGGCACCACACGTTCGTCATCCAGGCATGACCATCCTGCAATCGAGGGTGGCCGTGCGCCTATCGCGCAGCAATCGCCACGCTCCCCGCAGAAGTGCGTTCCATTCCACGAGGTCGTCGCGTCACATGCTCGAAGTGTCATCACAGAACGTCTGGACCGCGTTTGCGGTCACTCTGGCCGCCGGACTCGCTACCGGCCTCGGCAGCCTCATGGTGGTGTTCTCCAAGAAGCCCAATCCGCGCTTGCTGGCATTCGGGCTGGCATTCGCTGGCGGCGCGATGGTGTACGTGTCGCTATCGGAGATCCTCAACAAGTCGATCGCCTCGTTCTCCAACGCCTATAACGACAAGCTCGGCTTTACCTTCGGCACCTTGGCGTTTTTGGCTGGCATGCTGCTGATCATGGTGATCGACCGCCTGGTGCCCAACCCGCACCAGAGCCTGTCCAGCGACGACCCGCAGTTTCGCGACGACAACCGCGCCTACATCCGTCGGGTTGGCCTGATGACGGCAATTGCGATCACCGCGCACAATTTCCCCGAAGGCCTGGCCACGTTTTTTGCGACGCTGGAAAGCCCCGCAGTCGGCATGCCGCTGGCGTTCGCGATCGCCATCCACAACATTCCCGAAGGCATTGCGATTGCAGTGCCGGTTTACTTCGCCACGCGCAACAAGTTCTATGCCTTCGGCGCCAGTCTGCTGAGCGGATTGGCCGAGCCGATCGGTGCCGGCATCGGCTATCTGGCCTTGTCCAATGTGCTGTCCGAGGCAGTTTTCGGCACTGTCTTCGGCTTGATTTCTGGCGTAATGGTGTTTCTGGCGCTGGATGAATTGTTGCCCGCCGCCAAGCGCTACGCGAAAGGCCATGAGACCGTCTACGGCCTGGTGGCCGGAATGGGCACCTTGGCGATCAGCCTGGTGCTGTTCCGCTTTGCGACACCCTGAGGCTGACGTGGCCTGCGGTGGCTTCGTTTAGCGACCCAGCCGGTCCAGCGCTTCGGCCAGCTCCGGCGCCAGCGGCGCATTCAGCACATACGGCGCATTGCCGGCATCCAGTGCGAACTCAAGCGACGCCGCGTGCAGAAACAACCGCTTCAGGCCGAGCTGATCGCGCAGGCGCTTGTTGACCTCCGCCTCGCCGTACTTGTCGTCGCCCGCCACCGGGTGCCCCAGGTGCTGGGCATGCACACGGATCTGATGGGTGCGGCCGGTCTCGATGCGGACTTCGCAATACGAGTGCCCGCCGCGTCGCTCCAGCAACTTGAAGTGGCTCAGCGATGGCTTGCCGATCGCGTTCACCTGCACATGCCGCTCGCCGCCCTGGCGCAGGCCGATATGCAATGGCGCATCCACCGTCATCACCCCGTCCGGCATTCGCCCGACCAACAGGGTCAGGTAGCGCTTGGTGATACCGCGGCCCTGCACGCGGTCATCCTCGCGCATCAGTGCCTGCATCTCGGTCAGCGCAGAGCGCTTCTTGGCCACGATCAGCAAGCCGGAGGTGTCGCGATCGAGCCGGTGCACCAGCTCCAAGCTCTGGTTTGGGCGTAACGCGCGCAAGGTTTCGATGGCGCCGAAGCTGATCCCGCTGCCGCCATGGCTGGCGACGCCCGACGGCTTGTTGAGCGCCAGCAGGCGCGCGTCTTCGAACACGATCGCCGCCTCCAGCCGGGCCATGAACGCGGACGGCGGCGCTGCCTTGTCGCCCTCTTCATTGACGCGCACCGGCGGGATGCGGACTTCTTCCCCACCCTCGAGCTTGCGCTCGGCCTTGGCGCGGCCGCCATTCACCCGCACCTGACCGCTGCGCACCAGCTTGTAGATCAGGCTGCGCGGCGCACCCTTGAGCTGGCCGAGCAGGAAATTGTCCAGCCGCTGCCCGGCACGGTCTTCCGGAACTTTGAGAATGCGCACGCCTACACGGTCGGCAGGCGGCTGGGGGGACTGGGGGTCGGTCATCTGGCTCTTTATTCTGTTACACTCGGCGAGCGAGATAAGGGTTTGATTTCGTTGGAAGTTGATTGGCCAGAAGCCTGACTTCCGATGATTCCGGCACAGTGCGCGACCACCGCCCCCGGGGCGGCCATGTTAGCGGCTCACCGGCCTGCCCGGCCATCGCCGTCGGTTTTTGGACCGTCGCGCTGAACATGTCCCGTGCGCTGCCCCGGTTCGTCCGGACGCGGCTGCCGGCCCTGAAACACCTATAAAACTTAAAGACAAGCGCTCCCGCGGCCTGCCGTGGTGTTGCAGCGCTGGAAACCCTGGTCAGGCCTGTCCGCGCGTTGCGCGAAGGGCCGACAAGCTGTTCCAGAGGCGAAACGTCACGGCGTTCCGCGCGGTAGAGCGCGTGAGGAACGCAACAATGAAGCGAATGCTGATCAACGCAACGCAGGCTGAAGAGCTGCGCGTAGCGATTGTGGACGGCCAGACCCTGTACGACATCGACATCGAACAGCCGTCCAAGGAACAAAAGAAGTCCAACATCTACAAGGGCCGTATCACCCGGCTCGAGCCCTCGCTGGAAGCGGCGTTCGTGGACTATGGCGCCGAGCGTCATGGCTTCCTGCCGTTGAAGGAAATCTCCCGCGATTACTTCCAGGCTGGCGTCGACCACAACAAGTCGACCATTCGCGAGCTGTTGCGCGAAGGCCAGGAAATCGTGGTGCAGGTCGACAAGGAAGAGCGTGGCAACAAGGGCGCTGCCCTGACCACGTTCATCTCGCTGGCCGGCCGCTACATGGTGCTGATGCCCAATTCGCCGAGCGCCGGTGGCGTCTCGCGCCGGATCGAAGGCGAAGACCGTGCCGCGCTGAAGGAAGCGCTGGACAAGCTCGACATCCCCGACGACATGGGCGTGATCATCCGCACCGCCGGTGTCGGCCGTGACGCCGAAGAGCTGCAGTGGGATCTGGATTACCTGCTGCAGACCTGGAAGGCGATTGCCGAGGCGGCGCTGAGCAAGCCGGCCGCCTTCCTGATCTATCAGGAATCGCGCCTGATCATCCGCGCCCTGCGCGACTACCTGCGCGCCGACATCGGCGAAATCCTGGTCGATACGCCGGAGCTGTACGCCGATGCCCAGGAATTCATGCAGCAGGTGATGCCGCAGAGCCTGCGCAAGCTCAAGCACTACACCGACGACATTCCGCTGTTCAACCGCTTTCAGATCGAATCGCAGATCGAAGGCGCCTATGAGCGCAACGTGCGGTTGCCCTCGGGCGGCTCGATCGTGGTCGACCAGACCGAAGCGCTGACGGCGGTCGACGTCAACTCCTCGCGCGCCACCAAGGGCAGCGATATCGAAGAAACCGCCTTCCAGACCAATCTGGAAGCGGCCGAAGAAGTGGCCCGCCAGTTGCGCCTGCGCGACCTGGGCGGCCTGGTGGTGATCGACTTCATCGACATGGCCTCGACCAAGCACCAGCGCGAAGTCGAAAACAAGCTGCAGAACGCGCTCAAGTACGACCGTGCGCGCGTGCAGCTGGGCCGTATCTCGCGCTTCGGCCTGATGGAAATGAGCCGCCAGCGCCTGCGTCCGAGCCTGGGCGAATCAAGCCAGATCGTGTGCCCGCGTTGCGACGGCCATGGCCGCATGCGCAGCGTCGAGTCGTTGTCGTTGTCGATCATCCGCGTAGCCGAAGAGCACGCGATGAAGGAGAACACCGGACAGGTGCTGGTGCAGGCCCCGGTGGAGATCGCCAATTACCTGCTCAACGAAAAGCGCAGCGCGCTGCGCGAGATCGAAAATCGCCACGCCTCGCCGATCATCATCGTCGCCGACGAGCAGCTGCACACCCCGCATTACGAAGTCACGCGCCTGCGTGAGAACGAGCTGGGCGAAGACAGCGGCAAGCCGAGTTATCAGCGTGGTACGCCGCGCAAGTTGCCGGTGCATGCGCTGACCAAGGCGCAGTTGAACATCCCGGTTGCGCCGGCAGTGACCTCGATCAAGCCGAGCCAGCCGGCTCCGGTGCGTGAGGAGGCCCCTGCCCCGGTCGCTGCAGCACCTGCGCCGGCTCCGGTCGTCGCACTGCCACTTCCTGCGCCGGTCACCGGCGTGGTCGGTTGGCTGAAGCGGATCTTCGGTGGCGTCGAGCCAGTGGCTCCGGTCCCCGAGTCGACCCAGCGTCCGCGCCAGAACGATCCAGCCCGTGGCAACCGCAACGAGCGTGGCGATCGTGGTGGTCAGCGCCGCGATGGCCGTGGTGAAGCGCGTAACGGCGGCAATCAGCAGCGTGGCAATGGCGGTAACGGTAGCAACGGCAATGGTGCCAACAAGGAGCGTCGCGATGAGCGTCGCCAGCCTGCCAATGGCCAGACCGCGCAGAACCCGCAGAATGGTGGTCAGGCGCAGCAGCAGGTGCAGGTCGCCAAGCCGCCGCGCAACGAACCGCAGGCACCCAAGCAACCGCAGCAGGGCCAGCAGCAGCAAAAGCAGAAGCCGCAGAATCAGGCTCCGCGTCCCCCGCGTGCATCTGTACAGCAGGACGGCGCGCCGTCCGAGAGGCAACAGCGCCCCGCCCGTCAGGACGAAGGCACGGCTTCCGCACAGACGCTGACCGCAACTGCCGCAACCGCGACGACTGCCGGTGTGGTTTCGGCAATCGCTGAAACCGCCGCGCCGGCGACGACGCACGTTCCCGCTAATGAAGCCAACCCGGCACACCCGGTCGATGTGATCGTGACCGAAGCGCATGCCGACCGTGGCACTGACTCCAGTGCAGACGGGCAGGCACCGGATGCAGCAGGCGATGATTCGGCCAATGGCGAAGGCGGCAGCCGTCGTCGTCGTGGCCGTCGTGGCGGCCGTCGTCGTCGTCGTGGTGCTGGAGCAAATGGTGAGGGTGGTATCGGCGCCGATGGTCTGGAAACGGACGATATGGATGGCGATGCTGAAGGCGATCTCGATGGCGACAACGAGAACGAAGGCGACGAAGCCGGCACGCAGACGCATGCCTCCGCTGCACCGCGCGCCGGCCAGCCGGAGTTCGACTTCGACGATGAAGCCGCGCCTGCGACCACTGCGCGCGCCAAGCCGGAGTCCAGCACTCCAGCAGCAGTGAAGCCGCGTCCGGTGCCTAAGGAGCGTTCGGAAAGCCAGGTAGCGGCCGACACCACGTCGACCACTGCACCGGTCTCCAATGCCACGCCGTCCTTCGAACGGCAGGCTGCGGCGGCTCCGGTTGCAGCTGCAGCCGAGCAGGCGCGTGGCGATGCTTCAGTTGCCTCTGCGGCACCTGTTGCGCAATCGGCACCGACGGCGACACCTGCTTCGGTTGCAGCTCCGACGCCGACTCAGGCTTCGGTTGCTACTCCGGCTCCAGTTGTGGCTCCGGCTTCGGTCGCTGCTTCGACACCGGCTGCCAACCCGGCTCCCGTTGCAACTCCTGCCGCGGTCGTGACGTCTGCTCCTGCAGCTGCGCCTGTCGAGCGTGCCGCTACGACGACGTCGGCGACTGCGCCGGAGTCGGTTACGCAGCAGAGGCAGGTGTCGTCGGCATCGACTGACGTTGCAGCACCCGCTGCAGTCAGCCCGGAACGCACTGCACCCGTCGTGGCCCCGGCACCAGTGCAAGCGGAGTCGGTGAAAGCCGAGACAGCTCCGGCTGTTGCTCCAGTGCACACGCAAGCGGCACCTGCGCCTTCGAGCGTCCCGGCTGCCCAGGCCGAGGTGGTCACCGTCAAGCCTTCGCAAGCAGCGCCGTCCAGCGCTGCAAGCCCGGCTGTGGATGTCGCAGTGACCTCCACCACGACGGTGCCGCAGAGCACTCCGGCTGCCGACGCTGCTCCAGTGACTCAGGCACGCAAGCCGTACGCACCGGTGCAGACGACGCTGCTCGACGCATTGGCTCCGGCCGATGCCACAGCACCGGCATCGTCGGCCTCGGCGCCTGCTGAGACGCCGGCACCGTACAAGGCGCCTGAGCAGCCTGCAGCAGTGGCCCCCGTAGCTCCTGCGACCGTGCAGAAGCAGGCGGACGATGAGCACAAGCCGACGGTTGTCGTTCCGGAAGCTGTAAAGCCGGTGGCTCCGTCGACCACTGCGACTGAAGCGCAAGAGCAGGAAGACGACACCAACAAGCCACGTAGCGATCACTGATCCCTGCATCGCCTGTTTCGACCTTGCCTGACTAATCACGCAAGGTCGAAGTCAAACAAAGCGGCCTTCGGGCCGCTTTGTTTTTGCGTGCAAGTTGCGAATAAGACGGCTGCGAGGATTGGCACCAGCGCGTTAGCTGCTGAGTGAGTCGCTTCTTTCTGAGGTATCGCTTGTCAGGAGCGAGACCAATCACCAGCGCATGACCTACATTGTTTGCGCGGGATCGGTCAGACCGTATTGGTTGGCCAGACGCGCCAGCGCGATGCTGTCCTGGATTCCAACCTTTTCGAACAGACGCGCCTTGTGAGTATTGATGGTCTTGGCACTGAGGTTCAGGCGCTTGGCGATGTCTTCCTGGCGCAGCCCCTGCGTCAGCAACAAAGCGACCTCCAGCTCGCGTGGCGACAACGCATCGAACGGCGAGCCGCCACCTTCAAGATTGGATAGCGCAAGGTTCTGCGCGATGGTGTTGCCGAGATAGCGCCGCCCCAGTGCGACTTCACGCACTGCACGCAGCAGTTCCTGCGCATCGCCGCCCTTGCCGACGTAGCCGGATGCACCGGCTTCGAGCAGACGCTTGGGCAGAGGGCCATCTTCCAGTACCGATACGATGATCACGCGGGTACCGTAATCGCCCTTGACGATGCGCTCGGTGATTTCCAGACCGCTGACGCCGGGCAGATGCAGATCGCACAACACGATCTCGGGCTTGAGCTGGCGGATTTGCGGCAACGCCGACTCCCCGCTCTCCGCCTCTCCCACCACATCGATGTCCACTTCCTTGGACAGGATCATCTTCATGCCTGTACGCACGAGTGCATGATCGTCAATCAGAAAAACTCTGATGGTCATCCTTGTTGTCCTCGCTATGCGGCTGGCTGGTGCAGCCTATCTCCGTGAATAATTCAGGGCAAGCACGATGCGACGTATTACTTTCAAGTCAGAGACCAAAGCCTCTCGCCGCGGTGAGGCATGACGCGCATGCGGGGCAACGTTGCATCGTGTTTGCATGATCCGAACACGCGCAGTGCGCGAATATCGGGAAATTCACTCGCGCCCGGTCAGATTTCCCCGGCCTCGGTGCTGCGCTCGGCATCCACCAGTGGGCGCAGTTCGGGATCCAGCGCGACACGCTCGTCGAAGACGAAGCAGCGGCCGTCATAGCCTTCGCCGCCGACCTCTTCGAAGTAGCCCAGGATCCCGCCTTCGAGCTGCAACACGTTGTCCATGCCATCGGCCTGCATCCACAGCGCGGCTTTTTCGCAGCGGATGCCGCCGGTGCAGAAGCTCACCACTGTGGCATCCGCCAGCGCAGCGCGATGTGCTTCCAACGCGCCCGGCAACTCGGTGAACTTGTCGATCGGCAACGTCAACGCACCCTGGAACGTGCCATATGCCACTTCCTGCGCATTGCGCGTGTCCAGCAGCACCAGCGGGCGACCGCGATCGTCGTGTCCTTGTCGCATCCATTCGCGCAGCACGCTTGGCGTCACTGCCGGCGCACGTCCCTGCAGAGGCGAGGCATCGTCGCGACGGAAACTGATGATCTCCGGCTTGCGCTTGACCTTGAGCCGCGCGAACGGCTGCTGCGCGCTCAGGCTGTACTTGATGCGCATCTGCGCAAAGCGCGAATCGCTCTGCAACCACGCATAGAACGCGCCGACCTGCTCGGCCTCGCCCGCCAGAAACAGATTGATGCCCTCCTCGGCCACCAGCACCGAGCCCTTCAGCGCCTGCTGCTCGGCGTGGCGAAGCACGCTGTCGGCAAGCTGTTGCGGGTCCTGGATGGCGACGAATTGGTAGGCGGCGGTATTGGTGATCATCGGGTCATTTTAAGCCCGATGGCGCCGCAATGGGGTCAGCCGCGCAACAGCAGAAACGGCAGCAGCACCAGCGAGGCGACCACCAGCATGCCGATCAGTGTGGCGATCACGAACAGCGGACGCTTGCGCAGCAGCGCAGCGAAGGTTTCCGCGGTGCCCGATGCCAGTGCCTCCTGACGCTGCGC
The DNA here is from genome assembly GCF_056725225.1 of Xanthomonas sp. NCPPB 2933. NCBI lineage: Bacteria > Pseudomonadati > Pseudomonadota > Gammaproteobacteria > Lysobacterales > Lysobacteraceae > Xanthomonas > Xanthomonas sp. NCPPB 2933. The sequence goes on along the minus strand of NZ_CM161518.1, from coordinate 2,658,921 downwards.
GCGTGCGACCGCCCCGCGTTGGGCCTGATAGGCATCCATCGCCGCCTTGGCGCGCGGGTAGTCGGCATCGTCGCTGAGCCAGATGCCACCGGCGGAAATGCCCCAATTGCTCGGCCGCGTTTCGTAGATCTGCACCAGGTTCTCGCGCATCAGCGCTCGCACCTCGTCGGCTTCGTCATCGGGAACATTGCGCAGATTGAGCAGTAGCTTGGCCATGGGCGCGATGATAGCCGGAGCCAGATGCGATAATGGCGACCTTCCTTCATGGACCATCCCATGCGCCTTCTGTTGACGCTCTGTGTCGCCTTGTTGCTCGCAAGTTGTGCGCCTGCCCTGCCGCCGTCCGGTGGCACGATTGCTACCTTCGAGCGGATCGACCGCACCGTCGGCACCGGCGCAGTGGCAACGCCCGGCGCGATGGTTACCGTGCACTACACCGGCTGGTTGTACGACGAAAAGGCCGCCGACAAGCACGGCAAAAAGTTTGACAGCTCGCTCGATCGCGCCGAGCCATTCCAGTTCGTGTTGGGCGGCCATCAAGTCATCCGCGGCTGGGACGATGGCGTCGATGGCATGCGCGTGGGTGGCAAGCGCACCTTGATGATTCCGCCCGATTACGGCTATGGCGATAACGGTGCAGGTGGGGTGATTCCGCCTGGCGCCTCGCTGGTGTTCGATGTGGAATTGCTTGGCGTGCAGCCACGCTGAGTGCCTGAGCAATGACGGATGTGAGCAAGCGGCGGCTGGCGGTGATCGGCGGCGGGCCGGCCGGCTTGATGGCCGCAGAAGTGGCATGTGCGGCCGGCCTTGCGGTGGACCTTTACGAGGCCAAGGGCTCGGTCGGGCGCAAGTTTCTGATTGCCGGCAAGGGCGGTTTGAATCTCACCCATTCGGATCCGATGCCGCTGTTTGCGCAGCGTTATCGCGAGCGTGCCGAACCGGTGGCGGCCTGGTTGCGGGACTTCGATGCGGACGCGCTACGCGATTGGGCGCGCGGGTTGGGGGTGGACACCTATGTCGGCAGCTCCGGGCGTGTGTTTCCGATGGATCGCAAGGCGGCGCCGTTGTTGCGTGGCTGGGTGCGTCGACTCAAGGAACAAGGCGTCGCGTTTCATGTGCAGCATCGCTGGCTTGGGTTGAGCGATGACGGTACGTTGCGCTTCGACACACCGACCGGTGACATCGAGCGCGCTGCAGACGCGGTGGTATTGGCGCTCGGTGGCGGCAGTTGGCCGCAGCTTGGCTCGGATGGTCTGTGGCAAGCGCCACTGCAGCAACGCGGCATCGCGGTTGCGCCCCTGGTGCCGGCCAACTGCGGTTTCGACATCAGCTGGAGCGCGCATTTTGTGCAGCGGCATGCCGGTGCGCCGCTCAAACCGGTGGTGGCGCACTGGCAAGATCGCCATGGTGTGCAACACGAACTGCAGGGCGAATGCGTGGCCACCGCCACCGGAATCGAAGGCAGCCTGATTTATGCGGTGGCTGCAGACTTGCGAGAGCAGATCGATGCGCAAGGCGTGGCCGAACTTGGCCTGGATCTGGTCCCTGGACGTTCCCTTGAGCGCGTGAGCGCCGAACTGGACAAGCCGCGCAATGGACGGAGTTTTAGCGAGCATTTACGCCGACAGGTCGGAATCGATGGCGTCAAGGCGGCACTGCTGTACGAACACCTGGGCAAACAGGCCGGCGACGATCCTGTGCAGGTGGCACGCACGCTCAAGCAGTTACCGTTGCGCTTGCTCAGGCCGCGCCCGCTTGCCGAGGCGATCAGTTCGGCCGGCGGCGTGCGGCTGGAAGCGCTGGACGATGGGCTGATGGCGATCGCACAACCTGGCGTGTTTTGCGCAGGAGAAATGCTGGATTGGGAGGCACCGACTGGCGGCTATCTGCTGACCGCCTGCTTCGCCAGCGGATTACGTGCCGCACATGGCGCGGTGCACTGGCTGCAGCAGCAAGACGGGTGCGTTACAGACGATCGTTGACCGCTTCGCGCGGCCAAACCGATTTGACGTCGTAAATCACCGCGCCGGGTTTGCCCAACGCGGCGATGCGCTGGGCGTCGTAGTCGCGGTACTGCGCATGCGCCACCGCCAGCACGACCGCGTCGTAGGCACCTTCGTCCACAACCTCGCACAGCTGCACGCCGGCATGCTGCAGGGCTTCTGCCGGGTCGGCCCACGGGTCACAGGTATCGACCTGCACGCCAGCAGCTTGCAGCAACTGCACCAGTTCCAGTGCACGGCTATTGCGTAGATCCGGGCAGTTTTCCTTGAAGGTTGCGCCCAGCACCAGCACCCTCGCCTGCGCGAGCACCACGCCGCGCGTGGCGAGCATGCCGCAGACGCGCTCGGCAACGTGCCGGCCGACACGGTTATTGACCTGCCGCGCGGTGTGGATCAGATCGGGGTGATAGCCCACGCTCTCGGACTTGTGCATCAGGTAATACGGATCCACGCCGATGCAGTGGCCCCCGACCAGCCCGGGCCGGAATGGCAGGAAATTCCACTTGGTTCCGGCCGCTTCCAGCACATCCAGCGTGTCGATGCCGAGCTTGTCGAAGATCAATGCCAGCTCGTTGACCAGTGCGATGTTGACGTCGCGCTGGATGTTTTCGACCACCTTGGCAGCCTCGGCCACGCGCATCGACGGCGCGCGCCAGGTACCTGCGGTGATGATGCTGGTGTACAGCGCGTCGACCGCGTCGGCAGCTTCTATGGTGGAGCCTGAGGTGATCTTGCGGATATCGCGCAGACGCCGCTGGCGGTCGCCCGGATTGACGCGTTCGGGGCTGTAGCCGCAGAAAAAATCGTCGTTAAAACGTAGCCCCGATGCGGCTTCGAGCAATGGCACGCAGACTTCTTCGGTGGTGCCCGGATACACGGTGGATTCGTAGATCACCAGGTCGCCGGGCTTGAGCTCGGCGGCGATCAAGGTGGTGGCGCTGCGCAGCGGCTCCAGGTCGGGTTGCTCGAAGCTGTCGATCGGCGTCGGCACCGTGACGATGAAGATGCTGCACGCGGCCAGGTCGGCCGCGTTCGCGGTGTAGCGCAACCGGGTGGCGGCAGCCAGTTCGGTGTCGTCCAGTTCCAGCGTGGCGTCGTGGCCATCGCGCAACTGCGCTACCCGCTGCGCATCGATGTCGAAGCCCAGCGTGTCGCGCTGCTCGCCAAAGGCAACCGCCAGCGGCAGGCCGACATAGCCCAGCCCGATGACGGCGATACGCGCTTGAAGCGGTGCGAGAAGCGTGGTGCGGGACATGCGGTTCCTTCGATCGTGCGCGGGCGGTTTTCCGCGCGGCTATACAGCGGCAGGATAGCGCAGGCCGCACAGGCGCCGGCAGTGCAGCAAGACATACGCACAGAGATTCACAATCGGCGCGCAATCAGGCACGCTATCGCAATGCCCGGGTGGCGAAACTGGTAGACGCAAGGGACTTAAAATCCCTCAGCTGCAAGGCTATGCGGGTTCGATTCCCGCCCCGGGCACACTCTTCATCCATCTCCATCTGTCGCGCGCTCGCAGCCGTGCTTGGCACGAATACGTTGGCAGATGTCGCTCGGACAGGTAGGCCAGACGAAGTTGAAGGCGTCGATGATGTCCAGCACGCGCGGCGACCAGCTCGATGACGGCATGCAGTTCGTGCTGTTGAACAGAGGCACGCCTCCAGCGAGCGATCCAGGCATCGATTCGATCGAGGCATTGCACGCGCGTTGGCAGTACGCCCTGCCCTGCCTGGGCGGCGGCAGTTTGATCGTGCAGATCATGGCATTCGAACTTGCGCAGTTTTCGCTGGAAGCATTTGGTCTCTGCAACATCGCATGCCCTGACACGATTGCGCGTAGCGTCCGAAAACGCCAGGCCGAGTATTTCTTCGGTCGACTGGCTGCGCAACAAGCCTTGCAGCATCAGGCACTGGTCGCCGCCGGTATGTGCCCCGACATCGCCACCGGCAGCTCGCGTGAACCGCTATGGCCAGCGCAGGTGATCGGCAGCATCTCGCACACCAATCGCCTGGCCGCGGCGGCGGTTGCACCACTTGGCAGATGGCGCGGTATCGGCATCGATCTGGAGCACGTGGTCGGTGCTGACGCACGTGAGGCGTTGTTGAGCACTGTCGTGGATGGCTCGGAGCTGGCGTTGCTGCAGTCGATCTGCGCGTCCACCCACGTACCGCTGGAAGTGTTGCTGACCATCGTCTTCTCTGCCAAGGAAAGTCTGTTCAAGGCGAGTTTTTCCGCAGTAGGCCGCTACTTCGATTTTTCCTGTGCGCACCTGGTGGCACTGGATCCCATTGCGGGAGTCGTCCGTTTTCAGCTCAGCGAGCAGCTCTGCCCGGATCTACCAAACGGGCATCTGTGCGATATCAGTTTCGGTTTTGTCGATTCGCAGACGGTGATCACCTATCGAATCTGGTGAGTCTGGCCGAAGAACGTCGAGCCACGGACGCGGGAACAGAGTGCCTGCACAAATCCAACGCAACAAAAAAGGGCCGTGAGACCCTTTTGAGTGATCAACTGAATCGTCGGATTCAGTTGTTCTTATTTGGAGCGGGAAACGAGACTCGAACTCGCGACCTCAACCTTGGCAAGGTTGCGCTCTACCAACTGAGCTATTCCCGCGTGGAGCGAAATTGTACAGCTTGTCACATCATTACGCTAGCCCTTTCACACCACCAGCTCGCTGTTTCTTGCGGAGCCACCCGCTTGCGAACCGACACTTGGATGCGACTAGAACAGCGTGCGATGTGGAGGCCTGGGCCGGAATTGAACCGGCGTACGCGGATTTGCAGTCCGCTGCATAACCACTCTACCACCAGGCCGAACATCGCATTCCACAACACTTGCTTTGCAACAACAAGGCCCCGCAAACGGGGCCTATGCGTCTCAAGACAGCAACTGCACGCTAGTTGCATGCGTCCAACCTATTGTGTTGCAACAGGTTTTTCGCCATCCCTGCCCTGGAACGGACGCCATTGTAGCCTTGTTTGGCGTAGACGCCAAGAGGAGTGATCGGGCGCGCCACAGTGCGCTGGCGCCTGCAACCGCCGGACGCGATGTCCAGGCATCGTCCACCTTTGCGAGATCGAGTCTGCCTACTGGATCAGGCGCGCAGGGCTGATCGATGTCTCACACATCTGCTCCTCATCCACAGCGTACCAGCCCCATGACGGCGCATCTGCAAGGGATCCAATGTCCGGCCTGTCGTTTGGCCAGTAGAGGCGCACCGCGTCTACAGCGCCTGCTCTATCCGGGACGACCTGCAAGTTTATGCGATGCAATTCACACACCTACATCGACCGGATCCACATGAGGTAAGACGCTTGCCATACAACAAAGCGAATGACGCAACACAGATCACATCGGCTTGAAAAGCATCGGGAGAAGTGATTCGTTAAATTAACTTCATAACCAAAGTAAATGGAACATTGATAATAGTTAGATTATCCAGCTAAACAATAAATCCGCGCGAATGTAATAAATCCTTCTCGAATCGCGCCTATGGTGAGCCGCACACAAGGAGACTCATCCGTCACCCAAGGACGTCCGAACCTCCGCAGTTTTGCGATGGATATCTCGTGTCCAACCTCAGTAGCGCTGTGCTTTGCGGTTTTCAACGTGACTTCTGACTCCGAAGCAGTAGTGATCGGCGCCGCCACTGCTTCATCGCGGCCTGCCATCGAGCCAGGCAACTCGATGCTCCCCCACCCTGACACTTCGCAGGCGCAGTGCGCGCTTGAGGAGACTGCAAGTGCATTTGTCTGGTCACGCTGGCAGGCCTTGCCAAGGTCGGCAGAGGCCGAGCGACTGGAACGTCTGCTCGCTGCAATGGCGATCTACCTGGCGCGGACCTGCGAGCAAGTGCCCTTGATCAGGCTGCGCTATTCAGACCGCACTCGTCAGCTGACATTGCATCTAAGCGTGCACGACACCTGTAGTGCGATCTGCGAACAGGTGCACGCCGCATTGGATGAACGTGCACTCCGTACTGCAGGCCAGGAGGATGCGCAATCGAAAAAGGCGCAACGTGGTGACGTTACACATGCATGGCCGAGTTTGATCGAGATCGGTGTAACGAACGACAGTGGGGTGATTGTTGGCACAACCGCGACACCGCAGCTGCAATTGCAGATCTGCCAGTTACGCAAGCGATTTCGTTGCGGATTGCATAGCTCGCATTCGACACGGCGGCAGGCCTTGCGCGTCGGTGCACGTCTGAGATGTCTACTGACGGCTCTTGAACGTGGCGAGGCACAGCATAGCCCTGCAGGGTTATTGCCGCTGCTGCCAGCGAGCGAGCGCCGTCGCTTGCTACAGACATTCAATTGCAGCCACACGCGGTTTCCGCAACGTGGCATGGCAGTGTTGTTTGCCGAGCAGGCCGCGCGCGCGCCGCAGGCGACCGCGCTTGTGTGCGGCGAGACACAGTTGAGTTACGGCGAGTTGGATCTGCAGGCCAATCGTCTTGCCCATCATCTGTGCGCGCTTGGCGTTGGCCCGGATTGTCTGGTTGCGATCAGTGCGGCACGCAGCCCTGCGTTGGTGATCGGCTTGCTGGCGATCCTCAAGGCCGGAGGTGCGTATCTGCCGCTGGATGCCGATGCGCCTTCACAGCGCTTGAGTGCGTTGCTGGACGATGCGCGTCCATGTGCTGTGCTCGCCGATGCAGATGCGTTGCGTCGTTTGCCGCTGCCCGATACGTTGCCGGTGTGTCGGCTGGATCAGGTCAATCCCGCGTGGAGCGATTTCCCTGGCACCGCACCCGACGTGCCAGCGCTGCAGCCGCATCATCTGGCCTACGTGCTGTATACCTCCGGCTCCACCGGCGTGCCCAAGGGCGTGATGGTCGAGCAACGCAACGTCGTGCGCCTGGTGTGTGCGCCCGACTATGTTGATTGCGATGGCTCGCAGCGTTTCCTGCTTGCCGCGCCGCTGGCCTTCGATGCGTCCACGTTCGAGCTATGGGGGGCGTTGCTCAATGGCGCGCAGTTGGTGCTTGCCCCGCCCGGCGCGCTGGATCTGGATGCGATCTGTGCGCAGGTGCAGCAGCATCAAGCGACTACGTTATGGCTGACCGCTGGCTTGTTCGAGCTGCTTGATCCTGTGCAGCTGAGCCAGTTGCACAGCCTGCGTCAGCTATTGGCTGGCGGGGATGTGCTGTCGCGTGCCGCTGTCGAACGTGTCAACCAAGCCTTGCCGCACTGCCAGTTGATCAACGCGTACGGGCCGACCGAGGCGACCACCTTCAGTAGCTGTCATCGCTTCGACAAGGCAGCGGTGACTTCGGTACCGATTGGGCGCCCGATCGCCGGTACGCGGATCTATCTATTGGATGACCAGCGCGAGCTTGTGCCGATCGGTGTGCCTGGCGAGATCTACATCGGTGGCCCGGGTGTGGCCCGTGGTTATCTCAATCAGTCGTCATTGACCGCTGAGCGTTTTGGAGAAGATCCGTTTTTGCCAGGTGGCCGGCTGTATCGAAGCGGCGATCTGGCGCGGTGGCGCGAGGATGGCAGCCTGGACTTTCTGGGCCGTGTCGATCAGCAGCTGAAGGTGCGTGGTTTCCGTATCGAGCCTGGCGAGATCGAGGCGGCGTTACGCAGGTGCGCCGGGGTAGCCGACGCGGTGGTCGTTGCGCGACAGGAAGGTGCGGCGGATAAACAATTGGTGGCATATGTCATCGCTACATCGCAGCCAAGCGACAGCAATGGCAGCGACATCGACGCACTGGCTCCCGCCACCTTGCGCGCGGCGCTTGCCCAAAAACTGCCCGAGCACATGCTGCCGTCGGCATTTGTGCGGTTACAGCGGTTACCGCTGACTGCCAGCGGCAAACTAGATCGACGCGCCTTGCCGGCGCCGGATCGTGCTGCAGTCGCGGTAGCCGGCTATGTGCCGCCGCAAGGCGCAAACGAGTGTCTGCTGGCCGCAGTGTGGGCCGAGCTACTTGGGTTGCCGCAAGTTGGCCGGCACGATCATTTTTTTGCACTCGGCGGGCATTCGTTGCTGGCCATGCGCGTCTGTGGCCGGCTGCAGACCGCACTGATGCGGCAGGTGCCGATGGCGCTGCTGTTTGCGCATCCGGTGTTATGTGAACTAGCGATCGCATTACAGGGCAGTGCTGGCGATGCGCTAGGCGCAATCCCGCACCTACCGCGCGACCAGCCGTTGCCGCTGTCTTTCGCACAGCAGCGGCTGTGGTTCTTGGATCAACTGGAAGGCCCTAGCGCCACTTACATCATGCCGATGGGCCTGCGTCTGCGCGGTGCGCTGGATCGTGGTGCGCTGCGGGCGGCGCTGCATGCGATTGTTGCGCGGCATGAAGCCTTGCGCAGTTGCTTCAGGCAACGCCGCTTGCCGCAAGAAAACGGCGATATCGCAAACGCTCCGCTATCCGCCTGTCTGCTGCCCACGTCGTGTCTGGCCGAGCAGGTCCAAGCAGAGAGAGTTCATGGCGAACAGGTGCATGTCGAACTACTGCCGCCCGAACAAGCCTTGGTGCTGCACGAGCAACTGCTTACAGATCACGCACTCAACAATCACTTCGATCCAGACGCCGAACTACGATGCTGGATCGCGTATGAGGCAAGCACGCCGTTCCAGCTCGATCGCGATGCACCGATACGTTTCCGTCTGCTGCAGCTCTCACTCGATGAACACGCATTGCTGATCACCCAGCATCACAGTGCTTCGGACGGCTGGTCGGTGGGTGTGTTGTTGCATGAGCTGTCTGCGCTGTATGCAAGTTGCCTGCGCGGCCAGCCAGGCCCGTTGCCGTCGCTACCGATCCAGTATCCCGACTACGCCGCCTGGCAGCGTCAGTGGCTGGAGGGGCCGCGCCGGCAGCAGCAACTCGATTATTGGCAACGTCAGCTTGCAGGCGCGCCCAGCTTGCTCGATCTGCCGCTGGATCGCCCACGCCCGGCGCAGCAGGATTTCACCGGTGCCGAGGTCGCCATCCACTTCGATGCCGATCTCAGCCACGCGCTGGAGACTTTGGCGCGCCGCCATGGCTGCACCGTGTTCATGACCGTGCTGGCGGCATGGGGCGCGCTGTTGTCGCGTTTATGTCGCCAGGACTGCGTGCTGGTCGGCATCCCGGTTGCCGGGCGCACGCGCGCCGAGCTGGAGCCGCTGATCGGTTTCTTCGTCAACACGCTGGCGATCCGTTTCGATGCCCCCGCAAGCGTGAGTACTGCCGCGCTGTTGGCGCAGGTTCGCCAGCAAGTGCTCGATGCGCAGGCGCATCAGGAGGTGCCGTTCGAACAGGTGGTGCAGGCCGTACAACCCGTGCGCAGCAGTTCGCATACACCGTTGGTGCAGACGTTGTTGGCCTGGGAGCAGGACGCAGTGGCTGGCGTGGTTCCACACGTCTCTGGTGCAGATGCTAACCATCCAAAAATCGCGGACGATCCCTGGGACGCACTGGATCCGCAACGGCTGCAGATTCCCGCCAAGGCCGCCCGCTTCGATCTCACCTTGCAGTTGCGCAGTGGTGACGAGCCAGTGGGACAGCGACACAGCGGCAATCTCGCCGAATCCTGTGTCCAAGGCACGCTGAGCTATGCCACTGCCGTGTTCGATGCCGCGACTGCCAACCGCATCGTTGGCTATCTGCAAAGCTTGCTGCGCGCCATGGCTGCCGACAGCACCGTGCCACTGGACACCTTGGCATTACTGGATGCGCACGAACGCCAGCAGTTGTTGGTCGACTTCCAGCCGGCTGCTGTCATTTATCCCTGCACGTTGTTGCATGAGCTGATCGAGCAGCAAGTCCAGCGCACGCCGCACGCCATCGCGGTGGCCCAGGACCAACTGCAGTTGGACTATGCCGCGCTGGATGCGCAGGCCAATCAGCTTGCCCACCATCTGCGCCAACTCGGCGTTGGCCCTGATGTACGCGTGGCGATTTGCGCGCAGCGCAGCCCGATGTTGGTGGTCGGGCTGCTCGCGATTTTGAAAGCCGGCGGTGCCTATGTGCCGCTGGATCCCGAGTACCCGGCCCAGCGTTTGGCCGACATGCTCGCCGACAGCCAACCGCTCGCCCTGCTTGTCGATACGTATGCGTGCGAACACCTCCCGCTACTGGCTAGCGACGCGCTGCACCGCGTCTCGCTGCTTGATACCGAGCTAGCGGACAGCGTGCTGCTCTGCAAAGGACTGCCGAGCACATTGGCGGTTTATCAGCTGGATCAGCCCAATACGCCCTGGGACCACCAGCCCACCACTGCCCCGCACGTGCCAGCGCTAGAGCACGACCACCTGGCCTACGTCATCTACACCTCCGGCTCCACTGGCACGCCCAAGGGCGCGATGAACACCCATCGCGGCGTGGTCAATCGGCTGCTGTGGATGCAGGACACTTATGCGCTCACTCCAGACGATGTGGTGCTGCAAAAAACGCCGATCAGCTTCGATGTCTCGGTGTGGGAATTGTTTTGGCCGCTGTTGAGTGGCGCGCGTTTGCAGCTGGCGCGTCCTGGTGGACACAAGGATCCGGCTTACCTCGGCGCAACCATCGCCGAGGCTGCAGTGACAACGCTGCACTTCGTGCCTTCGATGCTCGACGCCTTTCTGGCAACCGACGCACCGCAACACTGCAGCGGACTCACCCGCGTGATTTGCAGCGGCGAAGCTTTGCCCGGGCAACTGATACAGCGCTTCCGCACCCAGCTACCCGGCGTGCAACTGCACAATCTTTATGGCCCGACCGAAGCTGCCATCGACGTCAGCTTCTGGGATTGCACTGCCAGCAACGATATCCCCGACAACACGCCGATCGGCACGCCGGTCGCCAACACGCAGCTCCATGTGCTCGATACGCATCTACAGCCAGCGCCAATCGGCGTGGCGGGAGAGCTACATATCGGCGGTGTGCAAGTTGCACGTGGCTATCTCGATCGCCCTGAGCTCACTGCCCAGCGTTTCATTCCCGATCCTTTCCGCCCCGCACCCGATGCGCAGCTCTACAAGACGGGTGACCTTGCGCGCTGGCGTGCCAATGGCGTCCTCGAATACCTCGGCCGCAACGACGATCAGGTCAAGATCCGTGGCCTGCGCATTGAACCTGGTGAGATCGCTGCAAGGCTCGCTACGCACTCCGATGTGCGCGATGCAATCGTGCTTGCACGCAAAGATCAATCCGGCCAGCTGCGCCTGATCGCTTACTACCTGGCCGCTAAGCTGCTGCCGATCGAAACACTGCGAAGCCATCTCGCCGCGCAACTCCCCGACTACATGGTGCCAGCGGCTTACGTGCACCTGGACGCGCTGCCACTGACGCCCAACGGCAAGCTCGATCGCCGCGCCCTGCCCGCGCCAACCGAAGACGCCTTGACGAAGCAAGACTTCGTGCCCCCACAAGGACCTATCGAATACACCATCGCAGCGCACTGGTGTGAGTTGCTCGGCGTACATCAGGTCGGTCGCGACGATCAGTTCTTCGCGCTCGGCGGACACTCGTTGCTGGCGATCCATCTGATCGAACGCTTGCGCGCCGATGGGTTGCACGCCGAAGTGCGCAACCTCTTCGCCAGCCCCACCCTGTCCGGTTTTGCCGCAAGCCTGCACAACACGACAACTGCCAACACCACGCTAGTCATCCCACCCAACCGCATCACCCCCAACCTAACCCAACTCACCCCGCAACACCTGCCGCTAGCCGACCTCACCCTGCAAGACATCGACCGCGTGCTGGAACAGGTTCCCGGCGGCCTCGCCAACGTGCAGGACATCTATGCACTCTCGCCGTTGCAGGACGGCCTGCTGTTCCATCACCTGCTTGCCACCGATGGCGATCCTTACCTGTTACGCCTGCGGCTGCGCTTTAACGATCGCACCGGATTGGACGCCTATCTGACCGCACTGCAAACCGTCATCGACCGCCACGACATCCTGCGCAGCGCGGTGCTGTGGGAAGGCCTGAGCGAACCGGTACAAGTGGTCTATCGCCGCGCAACGCTAGCGATCGACGCACTGGATTGCGGTAGCTTCGATCCACGACAACCGTTCGAAGAGCAACTAGCCACGTTCCCACAACTGCGCCAGTTGGATCTGCGTCGCGCACCGCTGCTGCACGCCAGTGTAGTTGCCGATCCTGATAACCAACGCTGGCACCTCTTACTACTGCAACACCATCTGATCGGCGACCACACCACGCTGGAAACCATCCAGTCCGAGATCCAGGCGCTGCAAGCCGGACGCGGCGCTGAACTCCCGCCGCCGCAACCGTTCCGCAACCTTGTGGCACAAGCGCGCCTGGGATTGCCGCAAGCCGCGCACGAAGCGTTTTTCCGCGAGCGCCTCGGCGATCTGGATACGCCGTGCGCACCATTCGGCCTGTTGCAGGCGGCCGATACCGCGCCCGGCGAACACACGATGGTGCTGGATGCTGCATTGGTGGCACGACTGCGCCAGGAGGCGCAACGATTGGGTGTCAGTCTTGCAAGCGTGTGCCATCTGGCCTGGGCATTGGTCGTGGCCCGCACCAGCGGCTGCACCGACGCGGTGTTCGGTAGCGTGCTGTTCGGCCGCATGGGGCAGACCGCAGCTGGAGCACTCGGACCGTTTATCAATACCCTGCCGCTACGCATCGCGCTGGCCGAGCCGATCGGCGCCGAAGCGGCCGTGCGCCGCACGCATGCCGATCTGGCCGCGTTACTGCGTCACGAACACGCCTCGCTGGCACTGGCGCAGCGTTGCAGCGCGGTGCCGGCACCGGCGCCGCTGTTCACCGCCTTGTTCAACTACCGGCACAATCGCGACGGCGGCGATGCTGCTCTGCGCGGTGGCGAGGAGCGCACGCACTATCCGATTCATCTGGCCGTGGAAGACGATGGGCATGGTCTGGCGCTGACCGCGCAAGTCTGTGCAGCGCTGAACCCGCAGCGGTTGTGCAGCTATCTGGCCACCGCTCTGAGCGGGCTGCTCGATGCGTTGGAGCATGCGCCGCAGACGCCGGTGCAGCGATTGCCAGTGTTGCCCGAAGAAGAGCAAACGCAGGTACTGGAAAGCTTCAATGCCAGCGTCACCGCGTTTGCCCCCGGCATCTGCCTGCATCAGCTGTTCGAAGCGCAGGTACGGCTCACGCCCGATGCCATCGCGCTGGAACTGGATGCGCGCTCGTTGAGTTACGCCCAGTTAGAGGCACAGGCCAACCAGTTGGCCCATCACCTGCGCAGTCTCGGCGTGGGTACGGAATGTCGCGTGGCGCTGTGTCTGCAGCGCAGTCCGGAGCTGGTGATCGGCCTGCTCGGCATCCTCAAGGCCGGCGCTGCCTATGTGCCATTGGATCCGGAGTATCCGAGCGAGCGACTGGCCTACATGCTGGCCGACAGCCAACCGCTGGCGGTGCTCTGCGATGGCTATGGCCTGGCAAGAATTCCGCAACTTCCCGAAGTCACTCACTGTCGTCTGGATGCACCAGACCTGCCGTGGAACGCGCAGCCCGCTAGCGCACCGCAGCTGCCCGACCTGCATCCAGACTGCCTGGCCTACGTGATCTACACCTCCGGCTCCACCGGTCAACCGAAGGGAGTGATGAACGCGCATCGCGGCGTGGTCAACCGGCTGCAGTGGCATCAAACCATGTTCCCGCTGGGGCCGCATGATCGGGCGCTGCAGAAGACGCCGTTCGGTTTCGATATCTCGCTATGGGAGATCTTCTCGCCGCTGCAGGCCGGCGCACGCCTGGTGCTTGCGCGCCCGCAGGGGCATCAGGATCCGCAGTATCTGGCCAGGTTGATCGAACAACGCGGCATCACCCAGGCGCACTTCGTGCCGTCGATGCTGCAGCTGTTTCTTGATCAGGCCGAACCGCCACGTTGCCCCAGCCTGCGTTGGCTGCTGTGTAGTGGCGAGGCGCTGAGCGATGCCTTGCAGCGGCGCTGTCTGCAGGCGCTGCCGCATGTTGAATTGCACAACCTCTATGGCCCCACCGAGGCGGCGATCGAAGTCAGTCATTGGCAGTGCGATCCGCAGCTGCACCCCGGGCTGGTGCCGATCGGCCGGCCGATCGCCAATACCCGCTTGTACGTGCTCGATACCCACGGCCAGCCGGTGCCGGTGGGCGTGCCCGGCGAGCTGCAGATCGGCGGCGTGCAGGTGGCGCGCGGGTACTGGAATCTGCCTGAGCTCAGTGCCGAGCGCTTCGTCGCCGACGATCATTTCGACGTACACCACGCACGCCGCTACAAAACCGGCGACCTGGCGCGTTGGCTGCCCGATGGCAACCTGCAGTACCTGGGACGCAACGATCATCAGGTCAAGATCCGCGGCTTGCGCGTTGAGCTGAGCGAGATCGAATCGCGTCTGCTCGCGGCCCCCGGGGTGCGTGAAGCGGTGGTGCTGGCACGCGAAGACAGCCCGGGCCTGACGCGGCTGGTGGCCTATCTCACCGCGCTGCCCGATGTCGATGCCGGGGCTTTACGGCCTGCCACGCTGCGTGCCGCACTCGACCGCGCATTGCCCGAGCACATGCTGCCGTCGGCCTGGGTGGTGCTCCCCAAGCTGCCGCTGACCGCCAACGGCAAGCTCGATCGCAAGGCCCTGCCGGCGCCGGAAGGCCAGGCGTTTGCGCTGCGCCCCTACAGCGCGCCGACTGGCCCCACCGAATGCCTGGTGGCCGCGCACTGGTGCCGGCTGCTGGGGCTGCCGCAGGTTGGGCGCGACGACGACTTCTTCGCGCTGGGCGGGCAATCGCTGCTGGCGGTGCGCTTGCTGGCGCAGTTGAGCGAACAGGCGCAGGTGCGGTTGCCGCTGTCGACGGTGTTCGAGTTCCCGACCCTGGCCGCATTCAGCCGCAGGCTCGCGCTGGCGCAGCTGCAACGCCTGGCGCCCGACGCCCTGGCGCAACTGAGTGCACTTACGGAGATGGATCATGTCGCACGATAGGTCCACCGCGCTGGACGCCCTGGACACCGACGCGCTGGAACGCTTGCTCGCGCTGGCGCAGCAACAGCACCTCGCCCCCGCACCGGTGCTGGACACCTTGGTGCCAACCGACCACAGCGGCCTGCTGCCGGCCTCGTTCGCGCAGCAGCGGCTGTGGTTTCTGGAGCAGTTGCACGGCTCCGGCACGAGTTACCTGATGTGCGCCGGGCTACGTCTGCAGGGCACGCTGGACCGCACCGCACTGATCGAAGCACTGCAGGCATTGCTGGCACGCCATGGACCACTGCGCAGCCGCTTTGTGCCCGACGGCGAGCAGGTGCGGATGCAATGGTTGCCGGCCGAGCAGGCACTGCAGCTCAACGAACACGATCTGTCCACGCTTGATGCTGCGCAGGCCGACGCAGCGCTGCAGCACTGGCTGGACCACGAAGCCAGTACGCCGTTCCAACTCGAACAAGGCCCACTGATTCGTTTCCGCCTGCTAAAGCTGGCAGACGATGCACATGTGCTGCTCAGCACGACACATCACAGCGCTTCCGATGCCTGGTCCGAAGCAGTGCTGCAGCGCGAACTGGCTGCGCTTTACAACGCCTTCCACGCACGCCGGCCGAACCCGCTACCGGCGCTTGCGATCGACTATGCCGACTACGCCGCCTGGCAAGGCCAGTGGCTTGGCGCGGGCGAAGGCAAACGCCAGGTCGACTACTGGCGCGCGCAGCTGGCCGACGCACCGACTCTGATCGACCTGCCAATGGATCGTCCGCGCCCGCCACTGGTCAACAGTGATGGCGGCGAACTCAGGTTTGCGTTCGACGCTGAGTTCAGCGATGCATTGGACGCGCTGTCGCGGCGGCATGGCTGCACGCGTTTCATGACCTTGCTGGCCGGCTGGGGCGCGCTGCTGGCGCGGCTGTGCCGGCAATCCAGCGTATTAATCGGCAGTCCGTTCGCCGGCCGTACGCGTGCGGCGCTGGAGCCGCTGGTGGGCTTTTTCGTCAACACCTTGCCGGTGCGCGTGGATGTGGACCTCACCACCGACACCGCCACGCTACTGGCCCAGGTTCGCCGCAATGTGCTGGCCGCGCAGGACCATCAGGAGCTGCCGTTCGAGCAGTTGGTCGAACACCTGCAACCCGTGCGCGATGCAAGCTACACCCCGCTGGTGCAGGTGATGTTTGCCTGGGAGGAATCGCACGCTGCGCCGGAACAAGGCGCGTGGGCAGCACTCCAACCGCAGCTACTGACACTGACCGAACGCAGCGCAAAATTCGATCTGACCCTGACCCTGGCGGCGACCCCGCAAGGGCTGTGCGGACGGCTCAGCTATGCCACCGCCTTGTTCGATGCATCGACGATCGCGCGGCTGGTGGGCTATTTCGAAGCGCTGCTGCGCGGCATGTTGGACGACGAGCGGCGCGCACTGGCAACGATCGAACTGCTGTCGCCCGCCGAGCGTCGACAGTTGCTGCACGATCGTAATCAGACCCAGATGACGGTACCGGCCGGCAGTGTGGTGCAGTGGTTCGCGGCACAAGCTGCAGCCACACCGGATGCACTTGCGTTGGTGCAAGGCGAGCAGCAGCTGAGCTACGCGCAGCTGCAAGCGCAGGCAACACAGCTCGCACGGCATCTGCGCAGGCTCGGCGTGATGCCGGATGCGCGTGTCGCGGTGTGTTTGCGGCGCAGCCCGCAGCAGGTCGTTGGCCTGCTGGCCAGCCTGCTGGCCGGAGCTGCGTATGTGCCGCTGGACCCGGAAGATCCAGGCGAGCGCCTGGCATTCCTGCTCGCCGATTGCCGGCCCAGCGTGTTGCTGGCAGACAGCGCCACGCTGTCGCATTTGATGCCGCCCATCGATCTGCCGATCTGCCGGATGAATGACGCCGCGCCTGCCTGGGCAGAGGCCTCGATGCTGGACGAAGCGCTCGCGCTTGCGCAGCCGCATCATCTGGCCTACGTGATCTACACCTCCGGCTCCACCGGCACACCGAAGGGCGTGATGGTGGAACATCGCGCGCTTGCGAATCTGGTGCACTGGCATCGGCAGAGCTTCGGCCTGACTGCAGGACAGCACACCGCCGCCACTGCGGCGATCGGCTTCGACGCCAATGCCTGGGAACTGTGGCCGGCCTTGTGCAGCGGCGCCACCTTGCACCTGCCGCCAGCGACCACCGCGCGCGACCCGCAGGCTTTGCTCGACTGGTGGCGGCAGCAGCCATTGCACAGCGGTTTTCTGGTCACGCCCATCGCCGAACTGGCGCTGGAACAAGGCGCGCTGCCTCCGTCATTGCAGCAACTGTTGATCGGTGGCGACCAATTGCGGCGGCTACCGCGGTTGCCGGCCGGCCTGCGCCTGAGCAACAACTACGGGCCCACCGAAACAACGGTCGTGGCCACCTCCGGCCTGCTGGCCGATGGCGATCACCCCGCCGACATCGGCCGGCCGATCGCCAATAGCCGCGTGTACCTACTCGACGCCTTCCAGCAGCTGGTGCCGCACGGCTGCGTCGGCGAGTTGTACATCGGCGGGCATGGTGTTGCGCGTGGTTATCTGCATCAGCAGGTGCTGAGCGCGGAACGGTTTATCGACGATCCGTTCGAGCCGGGCGAACGTTGTTACCGCAGCGGCGATCTGGCGCGCTGGCGGGCCGATGGCCGTCTGGAATTTCGCGGGCGCGCGGACGATCAGGTCAAGATCCGCGGCTTCCGCATCGAGCCCGGCGAGATCGCCGCGCGGCTCGGCGCCTGCCCTGGCGTGGCCGAAGCCGCAGTGATCGCCACCGGCAGCGGCGCGACAGAAAAACGCTTGGTCGCCTACATCACCGCGCAGCCCGATACTGACGCCGACGCGCTCGCACCGGCCGAGCTGCGCGCCGCACTGGCCGCGCAATTGCCCGACTACATGCTGCCGGCCGCGTACGTGCTGCTGGACGCGCTGCCGCTGACGGCCAACGGCAAGCTCGATCGCCGCGCCCTGCCCGCCCCCACCGACGACGCCCTGGCCGCGCGTGCGTTCGTCCCGCCACAGGGACCGACCGAATGCGCCATCGCCGCGCATTGGTGCGCATTGCTCGGTGTGCAGCAAGTAGGCCGCGACGATCAGTTCTTTGCGCTCGGCGGGCACTCGTTGCTGGCGATCCGCCTGGTAGAACGGCTGCGTGCCGACGGGCTGCATGCGCAGGTGCGGCACCTGTTTACCGCGCCCACCCTGGCCGGTTTCGCCGCCAGCCTGCAAGGCGACAACAGCGCCGCGCTGGTGGTGCCACCCAACCGCATCACTGCCGAGCTGACCCAGCTCACGCCGCAGCAGTTGCCACTTGCCGAGCTCACCCAGCAAGACATCGATCGCGTGCTCGAACACGTGCCCGGCGGCCTGGCCAACCTGCAGGATCTGTACGCGCTGTCGCCGCTGCAGGACGGCCTGCTGTTCCATCACCTGCTCGCGCCCGATGGCGATCCGTATCTGCTGCGCCTGCGCCTGCGCTTTGCCGATCGCGCCGGGCTGGATGCCTATCTGGCCGCACTGCAGCGCGTGATCGATCGCCACGACATCCTGCGCAGCGCAGTGCTGTGGGAAGGCCTGAGCGAACCGGTGCAGGCGGTCTATCGCCATGCGTCGTTGCCGGTCGAAGCGTTGGATTGCTCCAGCTTCGATTCACGGCAATCGTTCGAAGAACAGCTCGCCGCGCACCCGCAGCTGCGCCAGCTGGATCTGCGCCGTGCACCGCTACTGCATGCCAGCGTGGTCGCCGACCCGGATGGCCAACGCTGGCATCTGCTGTTGTTGCAACACCATCTGATCGGCGACCACACCACGTTGGAAACCATCCAGTCCGAAATCCAGGCGCTGCTGGCTGGGCGCGGCGATGAACTCCCGCCACCGCAACCGTTCCGCAATCTGGTCGCACAAGCGCGGTTGGGACTACCGCAAGCTGCGCACGAAGCGTTTTTCCGCGAACGGCTGGGTGATCTGGACAGCTCGTGCACGCCGTTCGGTCTGCTCGATGCCACCGGCGTGGTGAGCAGCTACGAACACGCGTTGCCGCCAGCGCTGAGCGCACGCCTGCGGCAACTTGCCAGCCAGCACGGCGTCAGTCTGGCCAGCCTGTGCCATCTCGCCTGGGGCCTGGTGGTGGCACGCAGCAGCGGTTGCGCCGAGCCGGTGTTCGGCACCGTGTTGTTCGGCCGCATGGACCAGGCCGATGCCAGCACTCTGGGCCTGTTCATCAACACCTTGCCGTTGCGTCTGCGGCTGCAGCAACACACTGGCGTGGCAGCGGCGCTGCAGCACACCCATGCCGAACTGAGCGCACTGCTGCGCCACGAACACGCCTCGCTCGCGCTGGCACAGCGCTGCAGTGCGGTGCCGGCTCCTGCGCCGCTGTTCACCGCGTTGCTCAACTATCGTCACAACGCCGGCTCCAACGCGGTGGCCGCGCCTCCGCAAGACGGCGCCTTGCTGAGCGCCGAGGAACGCACGCATTACCCGCTGGCGCTGTCGGTGGGAGACGATGGCCGCACGCTGGAGCTGAGCGCGCAAAGCGTCGCGCCGCTGGCGCCGGAGCGGCTGTGCGCCTTCATGGAATCTGCATTGCAGGCGCTGGCAGCTGCGCTGGAGCGATCGCCGGACACAGCGCTGACCCAGCTCGCTGTGCTGCCGCCAGACGAACGCCGGCAGCTGCTGCACACCTTCAACCAGACCGACGCGCCCTGCCCCGACGAAACCGCGCTGGCCGCACTGTTCGAGCGTCAGGCGCAGCGCAGCCCTGCCGCCATCGCGGTGGTCGATGGCGCGCGCCAGATCGATTACGCCACGCTGGATGCGCAGGCCACTGCGCTGGCCCGGCAGTTGCGCGCTGCCGGCGTCGGCCCCGGTGAGCTGGTGGCCATGTGGCTACCGCGCAGTGCGGAACTGGTGCTGGCGCAGTTGGCCATTCTGAAAGCCGGTGCCGCCTATGTGCCGCTGGATCCGGACGCGCCGTGGACACGCAGCGCCAGCATTCTCGACGACTGCGCAGCGCGACATCTGCTGCATGCTGCCGGACGCGCGCCGCAAGCCGCACTGGCGGCGACGCTGCAATTGCATGCGGTCGATCTTGATGCCGATGCCGCTGCGGTCACCAGCGTCTCACCACGTCCGGCAAGCGCCGCAGCACTGGCCTATGTGATGTACACCTCCGGCTCCAGCGGCCGGCCCAAAGGTGTGCAGATCACCCAACGTGCAGTGATCAACCTGGCTTGCAATCCGGCCTGCGGCAATTTCATCGAGCAGGACCGCGTCGCCTGGGTCGGCAATCCCGCTTTCGACATCAGCACGCTGGAAGTGTGGGCACCGCTGCTGCATGGCGCGCGCTTGGTGGTCGTCGATCACGCGCAGACCTTGCAGGCCGGCGCGCTGGCACAGCTGCTGCGTCGCGAAGCGGTCAGCGTGCTGCATCTCACCGCAGGCCTGTTTCAGCAGCATGCACGCGCGTTGGGCAATGTCATCGGGCAGCTACGCCTGTTGATGGTGGGCGGCGATGCAGTGGATTCGAGCGCCATCGATCACGTGCTGCGCCAGCACCCGCCCGGGCAGTTGCTGCATTGCTATGGCCCCACCGAGGCCACCACCTTCGCCACCACCTGCGTGCTGCGCCAACCGCTGGACGGGCAACGGCCACCGCTGGGACGGCCGATCGGCAATGCACGCATCTACCTGCTCGACGGCGAACTGCAGCCGGTGCCGATCGGTGTGCCGGGCGAGCTGTGCATCGGTGGCATCGGCGTGGCGCACGGTTATCTCAACCGGCCGCAGCTCACTGCCGAGCGCTTCCTTACAGACCCGTTCCATCCGGGCGGGCGAATCTACCGTAGCGGCGATCTGGGGCGTTGGCTGGCAGACGGCAGCCTGGAATTTCTCGGCCGTGGCGACCAGCAGGTCAAGATCCGCGGTTTCCGCGTCGAGCCGGGCGAGGTCGAAGCGGCGTCGCGCCAGTGCAGCGGTGTGGCAGAAGCGGCCGTGATCGCACGCGAAGATGGCCCGGCCGGCAACGGCAAGGTGCTGGTGGCTTATGTCACCGCAACGACGAACGCGAAAGACAGCGAGCTTGTTCCTGCAACGCTGCGCGCGGCGTTGGCAATGCGGCTGCCCGACTATCTGGTACCCGCCGCGTTCGTGCGTCTGCACAGCCTGCCGTTGACGCGCAACGGCAAGCTGGATCGCAACGCATTGCCGGCACCCGACAGCAATGCGTTCGCCACCCACGCCTATCGCGCGCCCGAAGGCGCCACCGAAGTCAGCCTGGCAGGCCTGTGGGCCGAGCTGTTGGGGCTGCCGCGCATTGGCCGCCACGACGACTTCTTCGCACTGGGTGGGCACTCGTTGCTGGCGATGCGCTTGAGTGCGCGGGTGCAGGCAAGCCTGGGTCGCCACATGCCGGTGGCGTTGCTGTTTGCGCATCCGGTGCTGCATGCGCTGGCGTGCGCTCTGGATGCCGGCACCGTACAGGCGCTGGCACCGATCCAAAGGCATGCACGCAACCAGCGGCTTCCCTTGTCCTTTGCCCAGCAGCGGCTGTGGTTTCTGGATCAGTTACAGGGGCCTGCTGCCACGTATCTGATGCCGCTGGGTCTTCGCCTGCACGGCGCACTGGATCGCGCCGCGCTGATCGCAGCACTGCAAATGTTGCTGGCCAGACACGAGGCGCTGCGCAGCTGTTTCGTGACCAGCGATGGCGACGCGCACGTCGTACTACTGGAGCCGGAACACGCGTTGGTGCTGACCGAGCACGCGTTGCACGACCTCGGCGCCGACGCCTCCGAAGCGGCCGTGCGGCAGTGGCTGAAACAGGAAGCCAAGACTCCGTTTCAGCTGGATCGGGAGGCGCCGATCCGCTTCCGTCTGCTGCAACTGAGCGCAACCGAGCATGTGCTGCTGATCACCCAGCACCATAGTTGCTCGGACGGCTGGTCGGTGGGCGTGCTGCTGCAGGAACTGTCCACGCTGTATGCCAGCTGCCGCCACGGCCAACCCGATCCATTGCCGCCGCTGCCGATCCAGTATCCGGACTACGCCGCCTGGCAGCGCGAGTGGTTGCAGGGGCCACGCCGCCAGCAGCAACTCGACTATTGGCAAGGCCAGCTCGCCGACGCACCGACGCTGCTCGATCTACCGCTGGACCGCCAGCGTCCATCGCAGCAGGACGGCATCGGCGCAGAAGTCCGCTTCGAACTGGATGCCGCGTTGACGCACGACCTTGAAGCATTGTCGCGCCGCAATGGCTGCACCTTGTTCATGACCTTGCTCGCGGCCTGGGGCGCATTGTTGTCGCGGCTGTGTCGCCAGGACTGCGTGCTGGTCGGGATCCCGGTGGCCGGGCGCACACGGGTGGAGCTGGAACCGCTGATCGGGTTCTTCGTCAACACGCTGGCGATCCGCTTCGACGCACCTGGCAGCCTCGACGCGACCGCATTGCTGGCACAGATCCGCCAGACCGTGCTGGACGCGCAGACGCATCAGGACCTGCCGTTCGAACAGGTGGTCGAAGCGCTGCGGCCGCCGCGCAGCACCGCGTATCCACCGCTGGTGCAGACGATTTTTTCTTGGGAAGACACGCTGGCAATGACCCGGTGGGATGGACTCACGATCGAGCCGATGCCGGTGGCCAACACCACCGGCAAGTTCGAGCTTGGTCTGACCGTGGGGGCAGCAGGCGATGGGTTGGTCGGCCAGCTCAACTACGCCACCGCGTTGTTCGATATGCGGAGTGCGCAACGTTTCGCCAGCCATTTTCAAGACGTACTGCGTGCGATGAGCGCGCAGCCGGCTGCCATCATGAGCCAGGCGCAACTGCTGAAAAGCAGTGAGCGCGATCGCTTGCTGCAAGCGTTCAACTGCAGCCACACGCAGTTTCCGCAACGTGGCATGGCAACGTTGTTCGCCGAGCAGGCCGCACGCGCGCCGCAAGCGACTGCGCTGGTGTGCGGCGATACACAGTTGAGTTACGGCGAGTTGGATCTGCAGGCCAATCGTCTGGCACATCATCTGCGTGCACTGGGCGTTGGCCCCGATTGTCTGGTTGCGATCAGCGCCGTGCGCAGCCCCGCGTTGGTGATCGGCTTGCTCGCCATTCTCAAAGCAGGCGGTGCTTATTTGCCGTTGGATGCTGAGGCACCGCCGCAGCGATTGCACGCGTTGCTGGACGATGCTCGCCCGGTGGCTGTGCTTGCAGATGCTCAGTCACTACATCGCTTGCCGCTGCCCGATGCGTTGCCTGTGTGTCAGCTGGATCAGGTCGATCCTGCCTGGGCCACGTTGCCCACCACTGCACCTGCTGTGCCTGAGCTACAGCCGCATCACCTGGCCTACGTGCTCTACACCTCCGGCTCTACCGGCACGCCCAAGGGCGTGATGGTCGAGCAACGCAATGTGGTGCGACTGGTGTGCGCGCCTGACTACGCCCACTGCGATGCCTCGCAGTGCTTCCTCCTCGCAGCACCGCTGGCTTTCGATGCTTCAACGTTCGAGCTGTGGGGTGCGCTGCTCAATGGTGCGCGATTGGTGCTCGCACCGCCCGGCCCGCTGAACCTGGACGTGATCTGTGCGCAGGTCCAACAGCATCAGGTCAGCACGTTGTGGCTGACCGCTGGGCTGTTCGAACTGCTTGGTCCTGCGCAACTGGCGCAGTTGCGTAGTCTGCGGCAGCTGTTGGCCGGCGGCGATGTGCTGTCGCGAGCGGCTGTCGAGCGTGTCAATCAAGCGTTGCCGCACTGCCAGTTGATCAACGCGTACGGGCCGACCGAGGCAACCACCTTCAGCACCTGTCATCGCTTTGCCAAGGCACCGGCAACTGCAGTGCCGATCGGGCGCCCGATCTCCAGCACGCGGATTTATCTATTGGACGATCAACGCCAATTGGTGCCGATCGGTGTGCCTGGCGAGCTCTACATCGGCGGGCCCGGCGTGGCACGCGGCTATCTCAATCAGCTGGCCCTCACGGAAGAACGCTTTAGCGAAGATCCGTTCGTGCCCGGTGGTCGGTTGTATCGAAGCGGCGATCTGGCGCGTTGGCGCGAGGACGGCAGCCTGGACTTCCTGGGCCGCTGCGATCAGCAGCTGAAAGTACGCGGCTTCCGCATCGAACCCGGCGAGATTGAAATGGCACTGCGCGGCTGCGCTGGAGTGGCCGACGCGGTGGTGATCGCGCGTCAGCAAGGCGCAGCCGACAAGCAGTTGGTGGCGTATGTCGTTGCAGCGACGAAGCCACAGGCGAGCAGTGACAACGGCATCGACGACGCGTTGGATCCGGCAACGCTGCGTGAGGCGCTAGCCAAGCACCTGCCCGAGCACATGCTGCCATCGGCGTTCGTGCGCTTGCAGTGCCTGCCACTCACCGCCAGCGGAAAAGTCGACCGTCGCGCGTTGCCTGCGCCGGATCGCGCTGCAGTCGCAGCGGCCGGCTATGCAACGCCACAAGGCCCTAATGAATATCTGCTGGCCGCGTTATGGAGTGAGCTACTCGGGCTGCCGCATGTTGGCCGGCATGATCACTTCTTCGAACTCGGCGGCCACTCGTTACTGGCCATGCGCGTGTGCGCCCGCCTGCAGACCGCGCTTGCACGGCACGTACCGGTAGCGCTGTTGTTTTCCCACCCGGTGCTATGCGACCTGGCGCTCGCGCTGCAAGACGCTGAGGAGGATGTCTCTACACCGATCCCACGCCTGCCGCGCGATCAGCCATTGCCGCTGTCCTTCGCCCAGCAGCGGCTGTGGTTTCTGGATCAGTTGGAAGGCCCCAGCGCGACGTACATCATGCCAATGGGTTTGCGTCTGCACGGCGCGTTGGATCGCGGTGCCCTGCGTGCGGCGCTGCATGCGCTGGTCGCACGGCATGAGGCGTTGCGCAGTTGTTTTCGGCAGAGCCGCGTACCGCACCAAAGCAGCGATATCGCCGATGCCACGCTACCCAGTAGTCTGGTTCCGGCGCCGCGTTCTGCCGAGCAAGCGCATGTCGAAAAGATGCGTAGCGAACAGGTGCATGTCGCGTTACTACCGCCCGAACACGCCTTGGTACTGCACGAGCACCTGCTCACTGACGGCACGCTCACAGATCACTCTGACGCAGACACCGCGCTGCAGCAGTGGATCGCGCATGAGGCCAACACGCCGTTCCAGCTCGATCGCGATGCCCCGATCCGTTTTCGTCTGCTGCAATTGTCGGCCGATGAACATGCGCTGCTGATCACTCAGCATCACAGCGCCTCGGATGGTTGGTCGGTCGGTGTGCTGCTGCACGAACTGGCAGTCCTGTACGTCAGTTGCCTAGGTGGCCTGCCAAACCCTTTACCACCGCTGCCGATCCAGTATCCCGACTACGCCGCCTGGCAGCGCCAGTGGCTGGAAGGAGCGCGCCGTCAGCAGCAAGTCGAGTACTGGCAACGCCAGCTCGCCGACGTACCCACCCTGCTTGATCTGCCGTTGGATCGTCCGCGTCCGCCCCAGCAGGATTTCAGCGGCGCTGAAGTTCCTGTTGCCTTCGACGCCGACCTTGGCCAGGCACTGGAAATGCTGGCGCGCCGCCATGGCTGCACGGTGTTTATGACCGTGCTGGCGGCATGGGGTGCGCTGTTGTCGCGATTGTGCCGGCAGGATTGCGTGCTGGTCGGCATCCCGGTCGCCGGGCGTACGCGCGCCGAGCTGGAGCCGCTGATCGGTTTCTTCGTCAACACGCTGGCGATCCGTTTCGACACCCCAGCAAGCTTGAGCACTGCTGCGCTGTTGGCGCATGTAAAACAGCACGTACTCGCTGCGCAGGCGCATCAGGATCTGCCATTTGAGCAGGTAGTCCAGGCCGTGCAGCCGGTACGCAGCAGTGCGCATACGCCGCTGGTGCAGACGCTGATGGCATGGGAGCAAGACGCGATTGCTGGCGTGTGGCCCAGTGCTGTCGACGAGCATGCCAATCATCCGGGAACCACGGACGAACCTGGTGAGTCGTCAGAGATGACAAACGACCCTTGGTTCGCGCTGAATCCGCAATCGCTGCAGATTTCGGCCAATGCCGCGCGTTTCGATCTCACCTTGCAATTGCACAGTGGCGGCACTTCAGTCCGGCGGCTCGCCGATGGCAGCCAGGGCGTCAGCATCCACGGCACGCTGAGTTATGCCACCGCAGTCTTCGACGCCGCCACTGCCACCCGCATCGTCGGCTATCTGCACGCTCTCCTGCGCGCCATGGTCGCCGACAGTGACGCGCCACTGGACACCGTCGCATTGCTCGATCCACGCGAGCGCCACCAACTGCTGGTCGAGTTCCAGCCCGCGCCGGTGGTCTACCCCGCCATGCTCTTGCACGAGGTGATCGCACAGCAGGTGCAGCGCACTCCACATGCCATTGCCGTCGCGCAAGACGACCAGCAACTTGACTACGCCGCGCTCGAAGCACAGGCCAATCAGCTGGCTCACCATCTGCGCCAACTGGGCGTCGGCCCCGATGTCTGCGTGGCGATCTGCGCGCAGCGCAGCACGGCGCTGGTGGTCGGCTTGCTCGCCATCCTGAAGACCGGTGGCGCCTACGTCCCGCTGGATCCAGATTATCCCGCCCAGCGCCTGGCCGACATGCTCGCCGACAGCCAACCGCTTGCCCTGCTCGTCGATGCCCATGCGTGCGATCACGTGTCGCTGTTTGCTACCGATGCACCCGGCAGCGTGTCGCTGCTAAATACAAATGCAGCAGAGCGCCTGCCACCACTCGATACCAATGCACTGGACAGCATGCAGCGCCTGGCAGGGCTGCCCATCTGCGTTCTGGACCACGCCAGCCCACCGTGGGCAACGTTGCCCACCACCGCCCCGCATATCCCCGAATTACAACCGCATCACCTGGCCTACGTGATCTACACTTCCGGCTCCACCGGCACGCCCAAGGGTGCGATGAACACCCATCGCGGTGTGGTCAATCGGCTGCTGTGGATGCAGGAGGCCTATGCGCTCACCCCAGACGATGTGGTGCTGCAAAAAACGCCGATCAGCTTCGATGTCTCGGTGTGGGAATTGTTTTGGCCGCTGTTGAGTGGCGCGCGTTTGCAGCTGGCGCGTCCTGGTGGACACAAGGATCCGGCTTACCTCGGCGCAACCATCGCTCAAGCCAACGTAACCACAGTGCATTTCGTGCCTTCGATGTTGGACGCTTTTCTGGCGACCGACGCACCGCAGCAGTGCAGCGGACTCACCCGCGTGATTTGCAGCGGCGAAGCTTTGCCCGGGCAACTGGTACAGCGCTTCCGCACCCAGCTACCCGGCGTGCAACTGCATAATCTTTATGGCCCGACCGAAGCCGCCATCGACGTCAGCTTCTGGGATTGCAACGCTAATCCCGATATCCCCGACAACACACCGATCGGCACCCCAGTCGCCAACACGCAGCTCTATGTGCTCGATACGCATCTGCAGCTAGTGCCAATCGGTGTGGCGGGAGAGCTGCATATCGGCGGTGTGCAAGTCGCACGTGGCTATCTCGATCGCCCTGAGCTCACCGCCCAGCGTTTCATTCCCGATCCTTTCCGCCCCGCACCCGATGCGCAGCTCTACAAGACTGGTGATCTGGCACGATGGCGCAGCGATGGCGTCCTCGAATACCTTGGCCGCAACGACGATCAGGTCAAGATCCGCGGGCTGCGTATCGAACCAGGCGAAATCGCTGCACGACTGGCAACCCATCCGCAGGTACGTGATGCAGTGCTGCTGGCCCGCACCGATCAACCCGGACAACTCCGCTTGGTGGCCTATTACCTCGCCACCACGGCGCTACCAATCGAAACGCTGCGCACCCATCTCGCCGCGCAACTCCCCGACTACATGGTGCCAGCCGCTTACGTGCACCTGGAGGTGCTGCCACTGACGCCCAACGGCAAGCTCGATCGCCGCGCCCTGCCCGCGCCAACCGAAAACGCCTTGACTAAGCAAGACTTCGTGCTCCCACAAGGACCTATCGAATGCACCATCGCAGCACACTGGTGTGAGTTGCTCGGCGTACATCAGGTCGGTCGCGACGATCAGTTCTTCGCTCTAGGCGGACACTCGTTGCTGGCGATCCACCTGATCGAACGCTTGCGCGCCGATGGGCTACATGCCGAAGTCCGTAACCTCTTCGCCTCCCCCACCTTGGCCGGCTTTGCCGCCAGTCTGCGCAGCAACACAGAAACCAGCAGTGCGCCGACGGTCCCACCCAACCGCATCACACCCGACCTAACCCAACTCGCCCCGCAACACCTGCCGCTAGCCGACCTCACCCAACAAGACATCGACCGCGTGCTGGAACAGGCTCCCGGCGGCCTCGCCAACGTCCAGGACATCTACGCACTCTCGCCATTCCAGCATGGCCTGCTGTTCCACCATCTGCTCGCCAGCACAGGCGATCCCTACATCCTCAGCGCGCAATGGGCCTTCGCCGATCGCCCAGCAGCGCAGCGTTATCTGGCTGCACTGCAGGCCGTGATCGACCGCCACGATATCCTGCGCAGCGCGGTGTTGTGGGAGGGCATGAGCGAGCCGGTGCAAGTGGTTCTGCGGCATGCGCCACTGCAGGTGAACGTGTTGGACCCTGCCGCCCTGGAACCCAACGATCAGACAAGCGCACAGCTGGACGACCTCATCACCCCGCTGCGCCATCGCCTGGACCTGCGTCAGGCACCGCTGATGCACGCCACCTTGGTACAGGACGCCCACGCGCAACGCTGGTTACTTGCGCTGCGCTGGCACCACATGGTCGGCGACCACGCCACGCTGGATCTGCTGATGGACGAGATCCAGCAGCATCTGGACGAGCAAGCGCCGCAGCTGCCGCCGCCCTCGCCGTTTCGCGCGTTGGTGGCGCATACCCGCCAACCCGAAGCGGCCGTGCAGCAACGACATTTCTTCCGTCGCCTGCTCGGCGATGTGCACACCGCCACCGCGCCGTTCGGCCTGGTCGGCCTGCATCCGGATGGCGCGCCGGTTCAAGAACATCACCTGCCACTGGATCCGGCGCTGAGCGAACGCCTGCGCACCCAGGCCAAGGCCGCCGGGGCGAGCCTGGCCAGCCTGTGCCATCTGGCCTGGGGCCTGGTGGTGGCGCGCGCCGCCGGTGCCGACGATGCCGTGTTCGGCACCGTCTTGCTGGGGCGCATGGGTCAGGCCGACGCGCAGTTGATGGGCCCATGCATCAACGTGCTGCCAGTGCGCGTGCGCAGCAACAGCGACGGTGCACGCACAGCACTGCAGCAACTGCACGCACAGCTGGCCGAACTGCTGCTGCACGAACATGCCTCTCTCAGCATGGTGCAACGCTGCAGCGGTGTGCCTGCCCCCGCACCGTTGTTCAACAGCTTGATCAACTACCGCCACCAGTCACCGGCACGTGCACAGCACACGCTCGGTGGCGCGCAACTGCTGCATGCGCGCGAACGCAGTCCATTGCCGTTGGTGATCTCGGTGGAGGATTTCGGCACTGCATTGGGCCTCACCGCGCAGGCCTTGCCCGAGATCGGCGCAGCCCGCGTGTGCCGCTTCATGCAGAGCGCGTTGCTGCAGCTGGTACAGGCACTGGAACAGGCTCCCGACACCCCATTGCATGACATCGACTTATTGCCTGCAGAAGAAGCCGCGCGGCTTCGCAACCGCGGCAGCACCGCACGGCCAATCGGCGAACATGCTCTGCACCGGTGGTTCGAAATCCAGGCGCAACGCATTCCCGAGACCCTTGCAGTGGAATGCGGCGAACAGCGGCTGAGCTATGCCGAACTCGATCTGCAGGCCAACCGCCTCGCGCACTATCTGCACACCGCGGGTGTGGCGCCGGAGCGATTGGTTGCGGTCATCGCCACACCTGGCCCGCGGGCGATGACGGCGATTCTGGCCACACTCAAGGCCGGCGGCGCCTATCTGGCGCTCGACCCACGCCTGCCCACGGCGCGACTGATGCAACTGCTCGCCGACAGTGCACCGCTGCTGGTGCTGGCTGACAGCGCGGGCGTGCAGCAACTGGGCGCGGCGCATGACCTGAAGGTCTGCGCGCTGGACGATCCCGCGCCAGCCTGGAAGAACCTGGCAACCACAGCGCCAGCGCTACCTGACCTGAGTCCGCACCATCTGGCCTACGTCGTCTATACCTCCGGCTCCAGCGGTGCGCCGAAAGCAGTGCTGGTCGAACATCACAGCACCGCCAACTTGGTTGCCGCGCAGCTGGCAGCCTTCGGCGCAGGGCCCGGCGACCGCGTTGCACAGCTGGCACCTCACGGCGTGGATGCGCACGTGTTCGAGTGGTTGCTCGCACTTGCCAGCGGCACCAGCCTGCATGTGCCACCGGCCACACAGGCGCGCAGCGGCGAGTCGCTGCATCAATGGCTCGCGCAATCGCAGATCACCCACGCAGTGCTGCCGCCGGCCGTGCTGCAGTCGCTGCCGCACGCACCGCTGCCACGCCTGCAGACCCTGATCGCGGCTGGCGACGTCCTGCCCGCCGCACTGGCACGACAGTGGGCACCGGGCCGCCGCCTGTTCAACGCCTATGGCCCCAGCGAAGCCACCGTATGGAGCACGCTGCACGTGTGCGGCGAAGACGAACACGCGCCGCCAGCGATCGGCCTGCCCATCGCCAATACCCGCATCTATCTGCTCGATGCCGCTGGTCGTCTGGTGCCGGATGGCGCACCCGGCGAGATCTGCATCGCCGGCCGCACTGTCGCACGCGGCTATCTCGGGCACGCGGCATTGAACACGGCTGCGTTTGTGGCTGATCCGTTCAATGCCGGCGAACGCATGTACCGCAGCGGCGACCTGGCACGTTGGCGCAGTGATGGGACGCTGGAATTCCTCGGCCGGCGCGACCGGCAACTCAAGCTCCGCGGCTACCGGGTCGAACCCGGCGAGATCGAGGCCGCATTGCGCGAAGCCTGCACCGAGCTGGCCGAGGTCTTGGTCACGCTACACAACACCGATCAAGCCGAGCCAGTGTTGGTGGCGTATCTGGTCGCACACCCCGAGGCAGATCGGCAGTCGCTGTCTGCGGCAGCACTGCGCGCCAGGCTGGCGGTCCGCCTGCCCGCCCACATGGTGCCAGCGGCCTATGTGCAGTTGGATGCACTGCCATTGAGCGTCAATGGCAAGCACAACCTGCGTGCCTTACCCGCGCCACAAGCAGCCGACCGCGCCATCGCCGCCTTCAGCGCACCGCGCGGCGCGACCGAGACCCGGATCGCCACGCTCTGGACCGAGCTGCTGGCGCTGCCGCAGGTCGGCCGCGACGACGCGTTCTTCGCCATCGGCGGCGATTCAATGCGCGCCATTGCATTTCTTCAGCAAGCATCACGACTGGGGCTGGCGCTCACCCTGCGCCAGCTCTACCGGGCCCCCACCCCGGCCGGTCTGGCCGCGCTGTTGCAGACCGACACCAACGCAAACGCGACCCACGTCGGCAGCCCAGCCGACCTTCCCCCTGCCCCATCGCAAGACGTCCGGAGTTCCCCATGACCGCCTCGCCACTGCAACACACCGATCCGACCCCGCGCTATCACAGCATCGACCACATCGCGCTCGCCGTGCAGGACCTGGAAGCAGCGGTCGACTTCTTTCAGCACCGCCTGGGCTTCGAGCTGATGGGACGCCGGCAGATCGCCGGCAAGCACACCGGCATGGTCTCGGCGGAGATGCGCCAGGGCGAGATCACCTTCGTGCTGTGCCAGGGCACCGAGCCGGAATCGCAGGTGTCGCGGCTGATCGAGCATCACGGCGTTGGCGTGGCCCACATCGCGTTGCGCGTGGACGATGTACACGCCACCACCGGCCAGCTGCGCGAGCGCGGGCTCGGTTTCGACACCAGCGTGATCGAAGGAAGTGGCTTGAAACAGGCCTTTTCCAGCCGCGACAGCGTGACCGGCCTGTGCTTCGAACTGATCGAACGCCATGGCGAAAGCGGATTCCAGGACGCCTCGGTCAACGAACTGTTCGCCCAACTCGAACGCAGCGGTGCGTATTGAGCGCCGCGCCTGCGATGCAGCTGCCACCGCCGCCTAGCACCGCAACCGCAGGCGATCGCCTGGAGGTGATGAACTTCCTCAACGAGGTCTCCGCGCGCTATCCGCAGGCGATCTCGTTCGCCTCCGGCCGCCCCAGCGATAGCGGCTTCGACCTGCAGGCCTGGCTGCACACGCTGCCGCGCTTTGCCAGCTATTTTGCCCAGCGCCACGGCCTTGCACCGCAACGCGCACTGGAGTTGATCGCCCAGTACGGACGCACCCAGGGCATTCTCGACGAACTGATCGCCGCACAGCTGCGGCATGACGAACAGGTACTAGCCACGCCCGAGCGCATCATCGTCACCGCCGGTTGCCAGGAGGCCTTGTTGTTGTGCGTGACCGAACTGTGCCAAACCAAGGGCGATGTGATTCTGGCGCGCAATCCCAGCTACATCGGCATCACCGGCGTAGCCGACACGCACGGTATCGAGATCGTCGCTTTCAATCAGCACGCATGCAGCGACGCACACACCGATGCCAGCGCGTTACAGCACACGCTGCAGCAACTGCAGGCGGCCGGCAAGCGCGCACGCGTGCTCTATCTGGTGCCGGATTTCGACAACCCCACCGGCACGCTGCTATCGCGTGAGGCACGCGAGGCCATCCTGGAGGTGTGTGCCGAACACGGCATCGTGATTTTGGAAGACAACCCGTACGGCATGTTCGGGTTCGAAGCCGAGCGGGTCGCGCCAATGGCGGCACTGGATCGGCACGGCTGCGTGATCTATCTGGGCACTTATTCCAAGACCTTGTGCCCGGCGTTGCGAGTGGGCTTTGCAGTGCTGCCTGCACAGTTGTTCGGCGATGCCGACGCCGCGACTGCATTGAAAGAGCGGTTATTGCGTCGCAAGAGTTTCTGCAGCTTGAACACCAGCCAGATCGGCCAGGCCATCGTCGGCGGCGTACTGCTCGAACATGGCGGCAGCCTGCAACGCCTGATTGCCGCGCCGCGTGCGCTGTATCGGCACAACCGCGATCGCATGCTCGATTGCCTGCAGCACGAACTCGGCCAGTGCGCACCACAGGTGCGCTGGAATACGCCGGCCGGCGGTTTCTTTCTGGTGGTGACGTTGCCGTTCGCCTTCACTGCCGAGGACGCGGAAATCTGCGCGCGGCAGTACGGCGTGCTGGTGATGCCGCTATCGTTCTTCGCTATCGATGGCGGTTGCAGCATGCAAGTGCGGTTGGCCTACAGCAACGTCGCAAGCCAGGACATCGCGCACGGCATCGCGCAATTCGCCGCGTTCGTTCGCACGCGTCTGGAGAAGGGCGCGGTGACTGCCGCATCAATCGAACTTCGTGCATGACGCAGCAGCAACTCAGGGCTGGGTGAGCAGCACGCTGGCGTCGATATCCGCAACCTGCGGCCTGCCGCACAGCCCCATGCTCAGCTCCAGCTCGCGCTGGATCAGCCGCAGTACCTCGGTCACACCGGCCTGGCCCGATGCGGCCAGCCCATACAGCCAGGCACGCCCGATGTAAGCGCCGCGCGCGCCAAGCGCCAGCGCCTTCAGCACGTCCTGGCCGCAGCGGATACCGCTATCCAGATGAATTTCGACATCGCCACCGACCGCAGCGACGATGGCCGGTAGCATGCGGATGCTGGACGCCGCCCCATCGAGTTGGCGCCCGCCATGATTGCTCACCACCAGCGCGTCCGCGCCTGCAGCGACTGCCTGCCGCGCATCGTCCACATCCAGGATGCCCTTGACGATCAGCGGGCCACGCCAGCGCGCCCGCACCCAGGCCACATCGTCCCAGGTCAGCGCTGCATCGAACTGACTGGCAGTCCATGCTGCCAGCGATGCCAGATCACCCTTGCCACCCACCTGCCCGGCAAGATTGCCGAAGCCGTGCTGACGGCTGCCGAGCATGCGCAGACACCAACGCGGATGCGTCGCGAAATCGCGCAGCGTCGCCAGGCTCACACGCGGCGGCACGCTCAACCCATTGCGCAGATCGGCATGCCGCTGCCCCATGAACGGCACATCCAGCGTCAGCATCAACGCGCCGCAGCCGGCCGCTTGTGCGCGCGCGATCAACGCGGCGGAGAATCCGCGGTCGCGCATCAGATAGAGCTGAAACCAGCATGGCGTCTGCACGCTGGCGCAGACCTGCTCCAGCGAACAGATGCTCATCGTCGACAGCACAAACGGCACCCCGAATGCCTCGGCCGCGCATGCGGCCAGCACCTCGCCATCCGGATACAACAGGCCGGCCAAGCCGGTCGGCGCCAATGCCAATGGCATCGCCACCGGCACGCCCAGCAGCGTGCTGGCGGTACTGCGCCGCGCCACATCGATGGCAACGCGCTGGCGCAGCCGCAACGCGTCCAGATCGCAGCGATTGGCCTGCCGCGTGGTCTGGCTCCAGCTGCCGGCGGCAACGTAGTCGTAGAACATGCGCGGCAAACGGCGCTGCGCCAAGGCCTGCAAATCGTCGACACACGCAATCGCACTCATCCGTACAGGCTAGCGGCGGCCTGTGACAGTTCGGCAAGTGTCGCGTGTCGCGTCCCGGTCATCGCAGCATCATGAGTCTGCGCGAGCATCTGCCTTCCGCAGTGCAAACGAGTCCGCATCGATGCAGCACGACATCCAGATCGAACGTGCATGCGAGTCGCATGCCGACGGCGTGTGTGCGCTCTACAACGCCCCCGAGGTGGCGCGACAGCTGCTGGAGCTGCCGTATCGCGGGGTCGAGCAATGGCGCCGGCAATTGCTGCACGAAGACGAGCGGCAGCTGGCACTGGTTGCGTTGCACGGCGCGGAAGTCGTCGGTGTCGGCAGCCTGGGCAGCCAGGCACGGGTACGTCGTGCGCACGTCGGCGGCATCGCGCTGGCGGTCCGGCCGGACTGGCATGGCCGTGGTGTCGGCACGCGCCTGCTGAGCGCGTTGCTCGACGTCGCCGACCGCTGGATGCAACTGCACCGGCTCGAACTCACCGTCTATGCAGACAACACCGCGGCAGTGGCGCTGTACCAGCGTCATGGCTTCGACGTGGAAGGCGAACTGCGCGACTACGCCATGCGCGATGGCGGCTACGTCAGCGCTTACAGCATGGCGCGGCTACGTCAGCCAGGCATCGCGCTCAATGCACCAGGCGGCATCGCCACCGATACCTGAGACGAACTGGTGCACATCGTGCATCAACTACCTTTTGCAACCTGTTGCTGATCGCCTTTGCAGCTAACTCCACGGCATCTATAGCGGCACGTAACCCAAGCGTTCCAGCATCGGATTCGCTCGCCGCCCCAGGCTACGCAACAGCTCCGGCGGCCACGCATGCCAACTCGGCACGCGCGCGTCAGCAGCGATCGCAAGCCCGCGCTGCGCGGTCAGGTTGTCGCCCATAAACGGCCGGATGCGTTGTTGCGCCATGCGCGGCAGCACCTGCTCAGACCATGGCTCGCCAAGAAACTCGAACACGCGCGCCCCGACCACTTCTGGCGTACGCGAAAGTTCGTCATAACCCAGTTGCAAGCAGCGATCGCCCGCACGTTCGGCAAAATCCAACGCCGCTTCGTTGGTGGCGACCCACTCGTCGAGATACTGCATCAGATACAAGCCGGAACGCGGATTGCCCGGCAAGCCATCACGACGTACGAAGCGCTGAAAGCACGACAGCGCCACATCCAACCCATGACGATGCAGAAACAGAAACTTGCCGCGAAAATCGAACATCGCATCGATCACATCGAGCCGGCTGGACGAAAACAATTCCTTGGCGATCCAGCACTGCCGCCCGAAGCGCTGCGCGTACTCGCAATGCAACTCATCGATCATGCGCCCCAAGCGCGGGTACAACCCGCTCTGCGGCAAGCCCAGATGCGGCAGCACCATGCTGCCGAGGCGCAGCAAGCTGTCGCACTTGGCCAGCTCTCCGCACAACATGTTTTCCGGCAGGCTGCAGATCGTCTCGCTGGCATTGACCAGATACGCCAGCAACGTGGTGCCGGAGCGGCGATTGCCGATGATGAAATGCGCACGATCCCCGAACGGGTTATCCGCAAGGCGACTGCTCTTGTGCAGATCTGCCATCAGATCGTAGGCCAACGCCGGCGAGGTCCCTTCCTGCACCAACGCAGCCCGTGTCTGCACCAGGCTGCGCTCCAGCAATGCGTCCACCCCATCCAACTGCGGCGCCAGCGCAGGCGCTGCTACACGCACACGCTGCAGTTCGTCCGGCAGGCTGGACAAGGTCGCGAGCAACTCGCTCAGGTCGGCTTCGTTCACGGGTAGGTGGTCCACAGGCAGGTACCGCGATGGGCAAATGCACCGATGACATGCCCTGCCTAACAAACATCGGCACGTACCAGCACAAACCGAAGCCAGTCGCGCTCGGTTGCCGAAATGCTAGGCAACGCGTGCGACCTGTGTATGACAACAAGGCCGCTGAAAACCACTGAGACGGTTCAAAAGCTACGATGACGGCAGTTATCTCGCTAGCTGCAATGAGCCTGGCAACACCTTAGACGACACGACCGCTCCTCCCTGCGAGAGCCTTATCCGCAGCCACTGTCCGAACGGGTTTACCGTAGCGAGCGTGGGCGCCACTGAGAACCATAATCCCCGCAACTTTACTGAGAAGTATCGGGTAACGGCCCTGGCGTACTGCAAATGAGTCGTAAGGCATGCAGTGTGTCGATGCTGCGATCTGCGACAGCGTGCTCTGGCGGCCAAGCTTCAGGCTCTGGACACGCAGATCCGTTTTATAGAACTACGTGGCTCGGAATGGATTTCAGCAGACTTGGCTAGATGCTCCACAGGCAAAACCCACTGTGTGATCGAACCGCAATGGACCCCAGCAGAAGTCCAAACATCAAAACCTGGAGCGGGAAACGAGACTCGAACTCGCGACCTCAACCTTGGCAAGGTTGCGCTCTACCAACTGAGCTATTCCCGCTTGGGAGGCGAGATTCTACAGCGAACAGCAGGGCTGTCAACCATTGCCTTCGACTTTTTTTGGCTTACTGGTGATTGCTGCTTTTTCGTCGGCGCGCAGGCTCGGCCATGCGGCCTGCAGGTACTGAAAACCGGACCACAATGTCAGCAGCGCGGCGATCGCCAGCGTCCAGTAACCGGCGCGGAAAATCAGGTTGCCGAACCAGATTTCATGCGTGGGCATCTGCCCCGGCGTGACCGAATACAGCAGGCACAACAGCGCGACCATCTGCGCGGTGGTCTTGATCTTGCCGATCGCCGCCACGCGCACCTTGGCACGCTGGCCGATCTCGGCCATCCACTCGCGCAGCGCAGAGACGGCGATTTCGCGGCCCACAATCACCGCCGCCCAGAATGCCATCCACGGCGTCGGGTGGCCCTGCACAATCAGGAACAGCGCCACGGCGACCATCAGCTTGTCGGCCACCGGGTCCAGAAACGCGCCGAAGGCGGAATACTGGTGATACCGCCGCGCAACCCAGCCATCCAGCCAGTCGGTGATGGCAGCCAGCCCGAACACGCCGGCAGACGCGAAATTGGTCCACGTGTACGGCAGGTAGAACACCACGACCAACACCGGGATCATCAAGATCCTCAGCAGTGTCAGCCACGTGGGGATGGTCAACTTCATTACGGACTCGACTCGCCTGCCGCATCGGGGAGCGCCAGCCCATGCAGGTTAGCGTAGATTCGCGCGGCGAGTGCGGCATTGACCCCTTCCACGCGTGCAATCTCGGCCTCGCCAGCGGCTTTGAGCCCGACCAGACCGCCGAAATGCTTGAGCAGGCTCGCGCGACGGCGCGGGCCGATGCCGGGGATATCCTCGAGCTTGCTGGTCATGCGCGCCTTCTGGCGGCGGCCGCGGTGACCGGTGATCGCAAAGCGATGCGCTTCGTCACGCACCTGCTGGATGAACTGCAGCGCCGGCGATGCCGCACCCGGGCGCAGTTCGCGGCCGTCGGCCATGACCAGTGCTTCATGCCCTGCCCTGCGCTCCTCGCCCTTGGCCACGCCGACCAGCAGCACGTTCTCGATGCCCAGATCGGCCAGCGCGCCCTTTGCCTGCGCCAGCTGGCCGGCGCCGCCGTCGATCAGCAACACATCCGGCAGCACACCGTTCTCTTCCACCGCGCGTCGAAAGCGCCGCTCGATGGCCTGGCGCATCGCGGCGTAGTCGTCGCCCGGCGTGATCCCGGAAATATTGAAGCGCCGGTATTGACCGCGCACCGGGCCGCTGGCATCGAACACCACGCACGAGGCCACCGTCGCCTCGCCCATGGTGTGACTGATATCGAAGCACTCCACCCGCTTGACCTGCTCGGCCAGCCCCAGCATTTCGCGCAGTGCTTCGCTGCGTGCGTGTTGCGCGCTCTGGCTGGTGAGTTCGGTGACCAGGGTCAGCTGTGCGTTGCGCGTGGCCAGCAGCAGATAGCCGGCACGCTCGCCGCGCACGTTCCACTTCAACGTCACCTTGTACTCGGCGGCGCTGCTGAGCGCGGCTTCGATCAACTCGGCATCGGGGATTTCGCGATCGAGCAGGATCTCGCGCGGCGGCGAATGTTCGGCGTAGTACTGCGAGACGAACGCACCCAGGATTTCGTCGGCGCTGTCTTCGCCATTGGTCTTGGGGAAGAACGAACGCGTGCCCAGATTACGGCCGTCGCGAAAACTCAACAGCAGCACACACGCCTGGCTGGCTTGCGTGGCGCAGGCCAGCACGTCCAGGTCGGCCGCGCGACCGTCCACGTACTGGCGGTTCTGCATGCTGCGCAGCGAGGACAGCAGATCGCGCAGACGCGCGGCGCGCTCGAACTCCAACGCTTCGCTGGCCTGCTGCATCGACTGCATGATCTCTTCGCCAAGCTGGTCGCTCTTGCCTTCGAGAAACATCGTGGCGCGGCGTACCGATTCTGCGTAGTCGGGCGCTGCGACCAGGTCCACGCACGGCGCGCTGCAGCGGCCGATCTGATATTGCAGACACGGCCGCGAGCGATTGCGGAACACGCTGTCTTCGCAGCTGCGCAGCTTGAACAGCTTGTGCATCAGGCTCAAGGTTTCGCGCACGCCGGTCACGCCGGTGTACGGGCCGAAATAGCGCCCCTGCACCGCGCGCGGGCCACGGTGCAGCGCGATGCGCGGCCAGTCTTCGCGCGTCAGCAACACATACGGGTAACTCTTGTCGTCGCGCAGCGAGACGTTGTAGCGCGGCGACAGCGACTTGATCAGCTGGTTTTCCAGCAGCAGCGCCTCGGCTTCGCTGCGGGTCACGGTGACATCCATGCGCGCGACCTGCGACAGCATCGAGGTCAGCCGCGCGTTCTTCGGCGTGCCGTTGAAATAGCTGCCCACGCGCTTGCGCAGCGCGCCGGCCTTGCCCACGTACAGCAACGTGTCGTCGCCCGCATACATGCGGTAGACGCCGGGCGCGGTGCTCAGTTGGGCAGCAAACGCCTTTCCATCGAAATCAGCTTGGGGCCTTGCGCTCATTCTGCTATCGAAACATCGCTCAGTTCGCCGCTTGCGAGGTCGTAACGCAAGACGGCATGGGCATCGGTCTCGGCAATCCAGACCGCACCTGCGGCAACCGCCAGCCCGGCCGGGCCATGCAGGCGGCGCGGCAGCTCGACCGTGGTCAGTTCGCCACCGCCCAGGCGCAGGCAACGCAGACGGCCGTTGCCGGTGTCTGCGATCCACAGCAGCGGCGAATCGGCGGCCAAGGCAATCGCTTGCGGAAACTGCAGGCGCGCGATGCCGCGTGGGCCGTCCTGGTCGCCGAACAGCCAGGCGCCCTGCCCGCCGACCAGGGTCTGCACCAGATCGCCGCGCAATTGCATGGTGCGGATCGACGAACCCAACCCGTCACAGACGTAGGCCACCTGCTGCACCGCGGCCAATCCGGCTGGTTGCGCGAACGCGGCCAGATGGCCGCTGCCATCGCGGATTTCGAGCGAGCCGGTACCTGCGCGCGCGGTCAACGCGGCGCTACCCAGGTGATAGCTCCAGATACGATTGTCGCCAGCCATGGCGATCAACACCTGGTTGTCGGCGATGGCCAGACCTTGCGGATAATTCAGCGCAGATGCGCTGGAGGACGCCAGCGGGCCTTCGACGGGCTCACCGGAGCGACCGGTGCCGCACAAGGTGTCGACCTGCCCGCTGCGCAGGTTGATGCGGCGCAGGGCGTGATTGCCGGTATCGGCGACGTAGAGCTGGTCGCGTTCCAGCGCCAGGCCTTGCGGACGTCGAAACGCCGCTTCGCCGACGCCACCGTCGATCAGATCGGCATTGCCATGGCCGAACTGGCGCAGCACCCGCCCGCCATGCGTGCATTCGAGCACGCGGTGGTGGCCGGTGTCGGCGATATACAGGCGGTCTTCGGTGGCGGCCAGGCCGGTCGGAAATTGCAGTTCCAGACGCGGTTCGGCTTCGCGCTCGGCCACGCCATGCAGGTCGATGTCCGACGGCGGTTGCTGGCCTTCGCACAGCGCCACCAATGCCCTGTCCAGATCGCCGGTGACGCCCACCAGACGTTGACGCTCGCGGCCGTAGGCGTCGAGCAGCACCAGCGTGGGCCAGGATTCGATACCGAAGCGGCGCCAGGTTTCCCAGTCCTTGTCGAGCAGGATCGGCGCACTCACTCCATGTCCGCGCAGTTGCTTGAGCGAGCGTTGCGGCAAGCGCTCGCTATCGAAACGCGGCACCTGCACCACGATCACCTGCAACCGCCCCGGGCTGCGCGCCTGCCAATGGGCCAGCTCGGCCAGGCGCTCGGCGCACCACACCGAGCTGGCATTGACGAACGCCAGCACCAGCGCGCGTCCACGATGCTCCTGCAAGGTGGATGGCCTGGCGTTGAGCCAGGTAGGGAATTCCGGCAGTTCCTGGGTGAGCTGGGCAGTCATCCGGTAATTATGCCCAAGCCCGATTAGCTGCGGGTGAGCCTGGCCACGGTCTGGCTTGCAGCGGTGTCGACCAGCTGCCAGGCATGCTCGAAATCGTCCATGCCGCCGGTGTAGGGGTCGGGGATCTCGTCGCGCTCTGCAACGCCCGCCCATGGCAGCCAGAGTGCGACCTTGTCGCGCAGCGGCGCCGGAGCAAGCCGCTGCAGATCGCGCAGATTGCTGTTGTCGGCACACAGCACCCAATCGAAGTGTTCGAAGTCCGCTGCACGCACCTGACGGGCGCGCAATCCGGAAATATCCACGCCATGACCGCGTGCGCAGCGAATGGCGCGCGGATCGGGTGGCTCGCCGGCATGCCAGTCGCCGGTGCCGGCCGAATCGACCTCGACACGCCGCGACAACCGCGCTTGGTCCAGCCGCGCACGCAAGGCGCCCTCGCCCATCGGCGAGCGGCAGATGTTGCCCAGACACACGATCAGTACCTTCATGCCGACGCCACCCGCGTCTGCGCACGCGCCAGATCGTCCGGCGTATCGATGCCGGGCGGAAACTGCTCCGGCGTCAACGCCACTGCGATGCGGTAGCCTGCCTCCATCACGCGCAATTGTTCCAGCGACTCGATGCGCTCCAGCAGGCCGGGCGGCATCGCCGCAAAACGCTGCAGAAATCCGGCGCTGTACGCGTAGATACCGATATGGCGCAGCCACTGACCGGCATCGGGCAAGGTCTCACGCTCATTGGCGAAGCTGTCGCGATGCCAGGGAATCGGCGCGCGGCTGAAGTACAGCGCGTCGCCGTGCGCCGTGCGCACCAGCTTGACCACATTCGGATCGAACAGCTCGTGCGCGCTATCCACCTGCGCGGCAAGCGTAGCCATTTCAGCACCGGAGCGCAGCAGCAGCTCGGCGACTGCGCGGATACCGGCAGCAGGCGCAAACGGTTCGTCACCCTGCAGATTCACCACACAGGTCTCGACCTCCCAGCCGGCGATCCGTGCACATTCGGCAAGCCGGTCGGTCCCGGACATGTGCTCGCTGCCGGTCATCGCCACATGCACGCCGGCCAGGCCTTCGATCGCCTCGGCAATCCGCGCATCGTCGGTGGCCACCCAGACCTCGCGCGCACCTGCGAGCAGCGCCCGCTCGGCCACATGCTGGATCATCGGGCGATCGCCGATCAATTGCAGTGGCTTGCCCGGCAACCGCGTGGAGGCATAGCGCGCGGGAATGGCGACGACGAAATCTGCAGGCGTTGTGGTGGTCATGCGTACGCGCTCTGGGATGCAGGAAAAATTGGAGAAACGAAATAACCGAATCGCATGATGTATCTATGTGATTGAGCGAAATAACGGTATTCGGTTGGAGCAGCGATGCGCTACATCACTAGGACGCCGCTGCATACACTGCTCGCACATGCACACCGACCATCTCGACTGGTCCTTGCCCGCCCACCGTCGCGGGACCTTACGCGGCATGGATGCCGCGTAAGAGCCTACATGGATGTACTTGCGGCGTGTCCCGCGACGGTGGGCGGGCAAGGACCCTGCAGCCGAACCAAGATCACCATTGCCAGAAAAACCGCACTCACACACCCTGCCGACTCGCCAACTTGTCCAGACGATCCAGCAAACTCACCCAGAACGCGGCCGGCAACTCCGCCTTGAGCGGCACGCTGTACAACCACTCGTCGGCAAACGGCCTGCACTTCACTGCGTCCTTTTCGGTCATCAGCACCGGCAAGCGGCTGCCGAAACTGAAATCCGCAGCGCGATACACGTGATGATCGGGGAAGGCATGCGGCACCACGCCAATGCCGCGCGCGCGCAGCATCGCAAAGAAGCGTTCCGGATGCGCGATCCCGGCCACCGCGTGCACGCGTTGCCCGGCAAGCATGCTCAACGGCTGCACACGCTTGCCATCCATCGGTTGCACGCTGTCGATGCTCAGGCGCATCTGCCACTCGCCAAAACCGGCGTCTTCAGGCGTTTGCGGTGTCGCCGCAGCGCTGCCCTGCCCCAGATTGACCACACGGAAATCGCAATCGCGCGCACGCGCTGCAGGCTCGCGTAGCGGCCCGGCCGGCAGCAGGCGCCCGTTACCGTAGCGGCGTTGACCATCGACCACTTCGATTTCCACATCGCGCGCAAGCCGGTAATGCTGCAACCCATCGTCGCAGACGACGATGTCGCAACCTGCTTCGACGAGTGCGCGTGCCGCGGCCAGACGATCGCTATCCACGCGCACGCGCGCGCCGGTTTTCCAGGCGATCAATACCGGCTCGTCGCCGCCGAGCGCCACAGGCGTGTCCGCTTCGACCCAACGCGCCGTGCCCGATTCGTCGCGGCCATAGCCACGACTGGCAACACCCGGCGTCCAACCGGCTTCCTGCAATTTGGTCACCAAGGCGATCGTCAGCGGCGTCTTGCCGGTGCCGCCGGCAGTGACGTTACCCACCACGATCACCGGCACCGGCACGCCGTGGCGCTTGCGCCAGCCGCGGCGATACAGAGCGCGTCGCAGCGCGATGGCGGCACCGTAGACCGGCGCAAGCATGCGCGCCGATAGCGGAATCGGCGCATTGTCGTACCAATAGCCCGGCGTGCGGGCGCCGCGCTTGCTCATGCCTGCCGTTCGCGGAACTGCATGCCGTGCAGGTGCGAATACAGCCCGCCCTGCGCCAGCAATTCACTGTGCGTACCACGCTCGACGATGCGGCCCTGATCCATCACCAGTACCTGATCGGCATGTTCGATGGTGGACAGGCGGTGCGCGATCACCAGCGTGGTGCGGTCCGGCATCAGCTTGTGCAAGGCATCCTGCACCAGCCGCTCGGACTCGTTGTCCAGCGCGGCGGTGGCTTCGTCCAGAATCAGGATCGGCGCATCCTTGAGCATCGCGCGCGCGATCGCCAGGCGCTGGCGCTGCCCGCCGGACAGACGCCCGCCCTTGGTGCCCACGTGCGATTGCAAGCCGTCCGGCAACTGCGCGACGAACTCCATCGCATTGGCACCCAGAATCGCGCGCTCCAACTGGCTCGCATCTGCGCTGCGCATTTCGCCATAGGCCACGTTGTCGGCGATGCTGCCGTCGAACAACATCACCTGTTGGCCGACCAGCGCGATCTGCCGGCGCAGATCGGCCAGCGAGTACGCCTGCACCGGATGACCGTCGAGCAGGATCTGCCCGGCCTCGGCCTCGTAGAAGCGCGGAATCAGCTTGATCAGGCTGGATTTGCCGCTGCCCGAGCGCCCGACAATCGCCGTCACCGTGCCCGGCTGCGCAACAAAACTCACCTCCGCCAGCGCCGGATTCACCTGACCCGGATAGCGCGCGGTGACATCGCGGAATTCGATCAAGCCCTTCGCACGCTTGAGCGGGATGGCGCCTTGGTCCGGCTCGTCGGGGCTGTCGAGCACCGAGAACAAGCGCTCGGCCGACGCCAGGCCGCGCTGCACCATGTTCTGCACATTGGTGAGCTGCTTGAGGCCAGGAATAATCGTCAGCATCGAGGTCATCAGCACCACGAAGTCGCCTGCAGTCAGCCGCCCCGCCAGTGCCTGCGCACCGGCCACGAACAACAGCGCCGACAAACCGATCGCACCGATCATCTGCACCGTGGCAGTGGAAATGCCACGCGTGGATTCGACCTTCATCGCCAGACGCAGATTGCGGTCGGCCAGCGCGCCGTAGCGCTCCATTTCGGTCTGTTGTGCGCCGTAGATCTTGACCTCCTGATGGCTGGACAAGGTCTGATCGGCTGCCTGCAACAGATGCGCGCCGCTCTCCTGGATGCTGTGGCTGATGCGGCGATATCGCCGCGCCACCTTGTCCATCACCCACGCCAGCACCGGCGCCAGCACCAGGATGGTCAGCGTGACCTGCCAGCTATGCCACAGCATCAGTGCCAACGCACCGATCACCTGCAACGACTGCTGGATCATCACCTTGACCGCATCCACCGCCGCCTGCGCCACTTGATCGGAGTCCGAGCCCAGGCGGATCAGCATCGACGGCACCGGCTCGGAATCGAACCGCGATCCCGGCAGGCGCAGATACTTGGACATCACCTTAACGCGCAGATCGCGCGCGATGCTGCGTGCGGATTTGCCCATCGCCATATCGGT
Organism: Xanthomonas sp. NCPPB 2933; assembly: GCF_056725225.1. Classification (NCBI taxonomy): domain Bacteria; kingdom Pseudomonadati; phylum Pseudomonadota; class Gammaproteobacteria; order Lysobacterales; family Lysobacteraceae; genus Xanthomonas; species Xanthomonas sp. NCPPB 2933. Next base: position 2,614,036 of record NZ_CM161518.1, on the reverse strand, counting down.
GATGTAACCGGCAATGCCGCGCACCACAAACAACAGGATGATCTGCACCGGCAGCCAGCGACTGACTTCGGCGTTTTTGTAGATGAAGGTTTCGTCGGTGATCGGCTTCATCAACGCCAGAAAGCCGGTAGTGCCCGCCGCTTCGACCAGCGCGGCAATCAGCGCGGCGATCAGCAACAGACGGTACGGCTTGGCGAAGGCCAGCAGGCGACGGTACGTGCGCCAGGACGATACTGGCGCCGGGCGGTCGTTGGAGATGTTCACTGGCGGGTTCCGTGCTTGCTTGTCGTGCCGGTAGTACCGGAAGTGCCGGTTTCGGGCGCAGTCGCAATCGCGATGCGCCGAAAGCCGAGTTGCCCCAGGGCATCCTGCGCGGTCACTACGGCCTGATATGGCGTACGCGCATCGGCGCGCATCAGAACCGTCTGCTCACGGTCATCTCCGGCGATCTGCGCGATGGTCTGCTTGAGCGAATCCACATCCGAGCGCAGCACTTCCTGGTCGTTGATGAAGTAATGCCCATCGGCATTGACCAGCACGCTCAACGCACGTGGCGGCGCACTGCTGTGTTGGTCGCTGGCAGTCGGCAGCTGCAATTGCAGCGTGGAGCGTGCGTCGAAAGTCGTGGTCACCACGAAGAAGATGATGAGGACAAGAATGACGTCAATCAATGGCACCAGGTCGATATGCGGCTCGTCCTGGCTTCGGTCACTGCCGATGCGCATCCGTCAGCCCTTTGCCATGACGGGCTTGGTACCCGCCGCAACCGGTGCCGCAGCGACCGGCATCGCACGTCCATCCATCGTATCCAGCAACAACGTGGCTTCCTGCTCCATCTCGATGATGTAGCCGGCGATGCGGCCCTTGAAGAAGCGATGCGCCATCAATGCGGGCACCGCAATGATCATGCCGGTTGCCGTGCACACCAAGGCCTTGCCGATGCCGCCAGCCAGTTGGTTCACATCGCCAACGCCGTGATCGAGGATGCCCATGAACATCTGGATCATGCCAACCACGGTCCCCAGCAGACCCAGCAACGGCCCGGCCGAGGCAATCGTGCCCAAGGCATTCAGATAGCGCTCCATGCGATGCACCACATGTCGGCCGGTGTCTTCGATACGTTCGCGGATCAACTCGCGCGGGCGGCCACGCACGTCCAACGCGGCGGCGAGCAAGGCGCCCAGCGGCGAATTGCCACGCAGCGACTCGATATGGCCGGGATCCAGCTTGCCGCGCGCGGCCCAGTTGCGGACCTCTTCGCCCAGACCTGGCGGAGTCACCTCGTTGCGGCGCAGGCTCCACAGACGCTCCAGCACGATCGCCAGGGCAATCACGCCCAGCAACAGCAACGGCACCATCGGCCAACCGCCCGCCTTGACCAGCTCCAACACGATTCGATTCCTCCGGCAACGCGGCCGCCTATTCGCTGGCCGATAGGATAGCAGCCGACCGCCGCCGTTCTGCAGCATCCCACAGCCGCGGCTGCCAGCGCCGTCGCTCGCGGACCTGCAGGCCGTCGGCGCCCAGCCAGACCCGGATCGCGCCGGCCTGCGCAGTGTCGAGCAGCTCGGCGCCACTGCCCTGCCAGCGCTGCACCACCTCCGCACGCGGGTGGCCGAAGCGGTTGCCGTGCCCGGAAGACACCAGCGCCAGCCGCGCGCCGGTCGCGGCAATGAACCCGGCATGCGAGCCGTCTGCGCTGCCATGGTGCGGAACGATCACCAGATCGGCGCGTAGCTCGGACAGATGCCCATGCATCAATCGACGTTCGACGATCTCGCCGATGTCGCCCGGCAGCAGCGCGCTTGCATACCACGTCTCCACTCGCAGCACGCAGCTGGACTGATTGCGCAGATACGGAAAACCGGCACTCGGATGCAGGAAGCGAAAGCGCACGCCGTCCCATTCCCACTGTTGGCCGGCATGGCAGCGCGTGCTGACGTCCAGCGGTGCATCCGGCGGCGCGGTGGTCATGGCAACCGGCAATCCCGCACGTACCGCCGCGTAGCCGCCGGCATGATCGGCATCGGCATGACTGAGCACGATCGCATCCAGGCGGCGCAGGCCGAGCGCCCGCAATGCCGGCAGCACCACCCGCTCGCCGGCATCGAAGCCATCGCGCACTGCAGGGCCGGTATCGAACAACAGCGCATGCCGTTGCGTGCGCACCAGCACCGCCAGGCCCTGCCCCACGTCCAGCACCTGCACATCCGCCTCGCCGGCTGCAGGCAGTTCGCGGTCGGGCCATAGCAGTGGCAACCACAACAGCAAGGCCAGTGACTTGCCGGGCGTACCGCGCGGCAGCAACAGCCAGAACGCGCCGAGCAAGGCCAACACCAGCGCTATCGCATCGGATTCGGGCACCCACCACAACGCCACCGGGGTCTGCCCAAGCCAGACGAAGCCCGGCCAGGTCAGCTCGAAACACCAGCCGGCCAATCGCCATGCCCACACGCCCGCGCCTGGATGGAGCGCTTCGAGCGCCGTGCCCAGCAAGGCGAGCGGCACCACCACGAAGGTCCACCATGGGATCGCAACAAGATTCGCGAATGGCCCGACCAACGACGCCTGCCCGAACAGGCTGACCGTCAGCGGCAGCAGGCCGACGGTGGCGACGGTCTGCGCCGATAAAAAGCCGCGCAGGATGGCGCGATCGTCGGACGGCAGGCACCACACCAACCAGGCCACACCGGCGAAGCTGAGCCAGAAGCCGGCGACCAGCACGCTCAGCGGGTCCCACAGCACGACAGCCAACAAGGCGAGCGCAAGGATCTGCGCGGTCGTGGCACGGCGGCGCACCACCCGCGCCAGCGCGACCACGGCAATCATCAACACCGTGCGCACGGTGGGCAGCGCCAATCCTGCCAGCACCGCGTACGCAGCGGCGGCGAGTAATGCCGCGATGGCCGCGGCGTGGAGGCGTGGAAGGCGCGTTCCCAGACCGGGCCACACTCGCCAGAGTCCGGCCACCAGCATCGCGAAGAACGCGGCGACCAATCCGACATGGAATCCGGAGATTGCGATCAGGTGGCTGAGCCCGGTCGCACGCAGCGTCGCCCAGGCCGCATCGTCCAGCCCGCGCGTGTCGCCTAGCGCAAGTGCGCGCAGATAAGGCGCTGAAGGCCCGGGCACGTGCTCGGCAATCCGCTGCGACATGCGTTCGCGCCAGGCATCCACGCCACGCGGTGCCGCGATTTGCCGTGCGGCAGCAGGGACGCGCACGTAACCGGTCGCGGCAATGCGCTGCGCCAGTGCCTGACGTTCGGCATCGAACCCACCGGGATTGCGCAGGCCACGCGGCGCCCGCAGCTTGAGGCGCAATCGCCAACCTGCACCGGCGCGCAGTGCTGCGCGTGGACCGATGTGTTCGGCACCGAAGTCGTCGTACCAGGCCAACTGCACTAGCTTGCCGCGTAGCGATGCGGGTTGTGTGTGGTCGTCATCCACCCGCAGCTGAAAGCGCGTGCGTCGTTGCTCGGCCACCGGTAGCCCGACGATCTGGCCGCGCACAGCCAGCTCGCGCGCTTCGTCTTGCGGGAGCAGCTGCGCCTGCAAGGTGCTGGCGACCTGCCACCCCATCAGACCGAAGCCGCACAGTGCCGTTGTCGTCGCCAGCAACAACAAGATCCGCTGCGGCCGCAGCCACAGGGTCAAGCCGATACCCAGCCCACCTGCACACGCAAAGATCGCGTAGACCGCACGCGGCAACACCGCAGGCGACCAGGCGCACACCACTACGCCCAGCAGCAACGCCGCTGCAGCGGCGACCGCCGATCCGGCGCGCGGCGCCGACGGCACTGGTGCTGACACATCCATGCTGCCGGTCGCCTCCCGTCTGTGGTCCATCCACCGACTCAAGCTAGTTGCTCGCACAGCTTGACCACAGCGGGGATCGGCGCATTGGCGGGTAGGAAGACGGCTGTGCACGTGACACACGCATCACTCCGGCATGCATTCGCCTCGATTTCATGGCCGCAGCGCTATGTTCAACGCTGTCTTCGAGGAGCTCCCCCATGCGTAAAGGCATTGCATTGATTGTCGGCGTGACCGGAATTTCTGGTTACAACCTCGCCAACGTGTTGGTCGCCGATGGTTGGACCGTCTACGGCCTGGCACGGCGTCCGCTCGCCCAGGACGGCGTGATTCCGGTGGCAGCCGATCTGCTGGATGCCGAGAGCACCGCCAACGCGCTACGTGGCCTGCCGATCACCCACGTGTTTTTCTGCACCTGGACACGTCGCGATACCGAGCGCGAAAACGTCGAGGCCAACGGCGCGATGATGCGGCATCTGTGCGAGGCGTTGAGCGATGCACCGCTGCAGCACATGGCGCTGGTCACCGGCACCAAGCACTATCTGGGTGCGTTCGAGAACTACGGCAGCGGCAAGGCCGAAACACCGTTTCGCGAAAGCGAGCCGCGCCAGCCTGGCGAAAACTTCTACTACACGCTGGAAGATCTGTTGTTCGCGAACGCCGAGCAACACGGCTTCGGCTGGAGCGTGCATCGCTCGCACACCATGATCGGCATGGCCAACGGCAGCAATGCGATGAACATGGGCGTGACGCTGGCGGTGTACGCGTCGCTGTGCAAACACACCGGTCAGCCGTTCGTGTTCCCCGGCTCGCAAGCGCAATGGAACAGCCTCACCGATCTCACCGACGCCGGCCTGCTCGGCCGGCAGCTGGCCTGGGCCGGCTTGAGTCCGGCCGCACGCAATCAGGCCTTCAATACCGTCAACGGCGATGTGTTCCGCTGGCGCTGGATGTGGGGCCAGATTGCCGACTTCTTCGAACTCGAAGTTCTGCCCTGCCCCGAAACGCCGGCACCGCTGGAAGCACGCCTGAGCGAGACCGCGCCGGCCGTGTGGGCAGATATCGCCAAGCAGCATGGTTTGGCGGAAGCCGACGTCAACCGACTGGCATCGTGGTGGCATACCGACGCCGACCTGGGCCGCGAGATCGAGTGCGTCAACGATATGACCAAGAGCCGCGAGCTGGGCTTTCTGGACTTCTACGACAGCCGCGCCTCGTTCCTGGAGCTTTTCACACGGCTGCGGGCGCAGCGCGTCATTCCCTGATGCGCAAGGTCGCCGTCACATGCGTGGCGGCGACCGCGTGTTGTCGAAGCGCCGGTTGACTCGATAGCGCTTGCGAGCACCACATCGTGAGCAAGCGTGTTGCTGCGCTAGCCGGCTAATGCATCGCACCGATACATCGGCAACCGGAATCAGGATTTTCAAACTGAAATCCGGAGTTCAATATGACCCAGCCGCCAGAGATTCCGACGGCTGGGCGTTGCTTACACCGCAGACGGCGCCAACTCGCGCAGCTTGCCCTGATGCAGCTCCAGCACGCGATCCAGACGACGCGCCAGGCTGCGATCGTGCGTCACCAGGACCAGACTGGTGCGCTGGGCACGATTGAGTTCCAGCATCAGCTCGAACACGGTCTCCGCCGTCTTGTCGTCCAGGTTGCCGGTGGGCTCGTCGCCGAGCACGCAGCCCGGCTTGTTCACCAGCGCACGTGCCACGGCAGCACGCTGGCGCTCGCCGCCGGACAACTCGCTGGGCTTGTGCTCGATGCGATGCCCCAGCCCGACCGACTCCAGCAACTGCAATGCCTGCGCCCTGGCCACCGACACCTCTTTGCCGGACAACAGCACCGGCATCATCACGTTTTCCAACGCGGTGAATTCCGGCAGCAGATGATGGAACTGGTACACGAAGCCCAACGCCTGATTGCGCAGCTTGCCGCGCTCGCCATCGGACAGTGCCGACATGCGCCGACCGGCCACATACACCTCGCCCGAGGTCGGAATATCCAGCCCGCCGAGCAGATGCAACAACGTGCTCTTGCCCGCGCCGGACGCCCCGACGATCGCCACCGTTTCGCCGGTCGCCACCGACAGGTCCAATCCATCGAACACCGGCGTGCGCATCTTGCCTTCGGCGTAGGTCTTGGCCAGACCCTCGGCGCGGATCACCGCCTCTGCTTGACCTGACTTTTGCACGGCCGATTCCCGGTTCTCATTCATAACGCAGCGCCTCCGCCGGCTGCGTACGCGAGGCGCGCCACGCCGGATACAAGGTCGCCAGAAAGCTCATCACCAACGCCACCACGGTGATCACCACCACGTCCTGGGTCTGCATATCGGTCGGCAGGCCGGTGATGTAATACACGTCCTCCGGCAACAGCTTGACGTTGAAGATCGTCTCGATCACCCCGAGGATGCGCTCGAGATTGAGCGTCAGCACGATGCCGCCGATCACCCCCATGATCGTGCCCATGAAGCCGATCAGCGAGCCCTGCACCATGAACACCTGCATCACGCCCGCAGGCGACAGGCCCAGCGTGCGCAGGATCGCGATATCGGCCTGTTTGTCGGTCACCAGCATCACCTGCGAAGACACCAGGTTGAACGCGCCCATCGCCACGATCAGCGACAGCAGGATGCCCATCACGGTCTTTTCCATCTTCAACGAGTGATAAAGATTGGCGTTTTCCTGGGTCCAGTCGCTGACCCGGTACGGACCATGCAACTTGATCGCAAGATCGCGCGCCACCGTCCAGGCCTGATCCATATCGTGCAGCCGCAGCCGCACGCCGGTGACCCCATCCATGCGCAGCACGCGCGCCAGGTCCTGCATGTTGACCACCGCCAGACCGCGGTCGATCTCGTTGTAGCCCGCCTCGAAAATACCGCTGACGGTGAAGCGCTTGAGCCGCGGCATCGCGCCCAGCGGCGTGGCCTGGGTGTCGCTGAGCAACACGACGATGCTGTCGCCCACGTCCACGCCCAGCCAGATTGCCAGCTCCTTGCCGATGACGATGTTGTAGGAACCGGGGGTCAGACTATCCACCGAGCCCTGTTGCATCTTCTTGGCCAGCACCGAGACCTTGCCTTCTTCGGCAGGAATGATGCCGCGCACGATGGCCGGCTGCTTGCGCGGGCCCTGCAGCAACGATTCGGTCTCGATGTAGGGGGCGGCACCGGCGATACGCGGATCGGCGGTGGCGACCTCGACCGCGTGTTGCCAGTCGCGCATCGGCGCGCCGTCCGCACTGACCGTCGCATGCGCGGCCATCTGCAACAGGCGATCGCGGATTTCCTTCTGGAAACCGCTCATCACGGCCAGCGTGGTGATCAGCACCGTCACCCCCAGGGCAATGCCCAGGATCGATGCCATCGAGATAAACGAGATGAAGCCATTGCGCCGTTTGGCACGCAGATAGCGCAAGCCGATGGCAACCGGGATAGGTTTGAACATGCGGTTCAACCAGGAAAGGGACGCCATGGTGCCACTTGCGGCGGCCCGGACGAAATGGCGTGTGCCTGAGCGGCCAGACGCAGTTCACGTCGCTGCGCTGCCGGCAACGTATCAGGCCAGAAATGCAGGCGCTCGCGGCGTGCATCCAGACGCGTCCACGACACCACGGCGATCGGCCCGCGCCATGCGACCTGCAGGCTTTGCACCTGCGCGCCGTCAACGCTGGCGGGCGTTTCGCCCCAGGGCACGATCACTTCTCGCACTGGCGAACGCAACAGCATGCGCAACGTTCGTCCACTGGCCAACAGCGCGTAGGCAGACAACACCGCTGCCAGCCACACCGGCACCCCGCTACGCCAGACCGCCCAAAGCGCCAGCGCGTTCAACACGCTCAATGCGCAACCCATCCCGCGCGAAGGCCGCCATTCAAGCTGGCAAGGCGCGGATATCGGCAATGAGTGCGGCGTTGTCGGCATCGGGGCAGGCCTCGTATCCCATGAACCAGCGCCACAACTTATCGTCTTCGCAATCCAGCAGCTGTAGGAAAACCGCGCGCTCGGATTCAGACGCCTGCGCCCAGCGTTGATCCAGATAGCGCCCGAACAACTGATCGAGCTCGCGCATACCGCGCCGGCAGCGCCAGCGCAGTTTTTTCAGCAGGGTTTCTTCGTCCATCTCACTCTCCTCGCCTGACGCGGCGCCGAAAACGACAGCGGCACCAGACCAAGGGCCGGTGCCGCTGTGAACCACCTCCCCGCCAAGGCGGGGCGGCATTGCCTTGCGATCAGGCGCGGCGCGCCATCATCAACTTCTTGATTTCGGCAATCGCCAGCGCCGGGTTCAGTCCCTTCGGACAGGTCCGCGCGCAGTTCATGATCGTGTGGCAGCGATACAGCTTGAACGGATCTTCCAGATCGTCCAGACGCGCGCCGGTGTCTTCATCGCGCGAATCGATGATCCAGCGGTACGCCTGCAGCAGGATCGCCGGGCCCAGATAACGCTCGCCATTCCACCAGTAGCTTGGGCAGCTGGTCGAGCAGCAGGCGCACAGGATACATTCGTACAACCCATCGAGCTTGCGGCGATCTTCCGGCGACTGCAGGCGCTCGCGATCCGGCGGCGGCGGCGTCTGGGTACGGATCCACGGCTTGATCGACGCGTACTGCGCGTAGAAATGCGTCAGATCCGGCACCAGATCCTTGATCACGCTCATGTGCGGCAGCGGATAGATCGGCACTTCGGCCTTGCCGCAGGCATCGATCGCCTTGGTGCAGGCCAGCGTGTTGGTGCCGTCGATGTTCATCGCGCACGAACCGCAGATGCCTTCGCGGCACGAACGACGGAACGCCAGCGTCGGGTCGATCTCGTTCTTGATCTTTATCAGCGCGTCCAACACCATCGGGCCGCACTTGTCGAGATCGATCTCATAGCTGTCGGTCCGCGGGTTGGCGTCGCCATCCGGATCCCAGCGGTAGACCTTGAAGGTGCGCGTGTTCTTGGCGCCCTGTGCAGGGTAATGCTTGCCCTTGCCGATCTTTGAATTCTTGGGGAGGGTGAACTCTGCCATAGCTGCTCTCGTTGGCTCAGGCGATGCGCGGTGCGAACGACAGCCGCACCGTGCGCATGAAGGTAAAGACGATGGATCCCGCCACCGAAGCGGCGGTGCAGAGACCGGCGTATTGCCGGCCCTGCCCCTGCGTGATGAAACGCCCCGACCGCTGCAAGCGATTGCCGCTGCGCCAGGACAACCCGGCGACAGGCTTCAATGCAGCGAGGGAGCGTTGCATACGCATCGATTAGTAGACGCGCGGCTTCGGCGGGACGACATCCACGTCCTGACTCAGCGTGTACATGTGCACCGGGCGATATTCGAACTCGCACTTGCCCTTGTCGTCGACGGTGACCAGCGTGTGCTTCTGCCAGTTGACGTCGTCGCGGTCCGGGAAGTCTTCGTGCGAATGCGCGCCACGGCTTTCCTTGCGCTGCTCGGCCGAATTGATCGTCGCCACCGCATTGAGCAGCAGGTTGTTCAACTCGTAGGTCTCGATCAGATCCGAGTTCCAGACCAGCGAGCGGTCGGACACCTTGACGTCTTCGAAGGTGGCGAAGATCTCGGCCATCTTGTCCACGCCTTCCTTCAGCGTCTTGCTGGTGCGGAACACCGCAGCATCGGACTGCATGGTGCGCTGCATGTTGTCGCGGATCACCGAGGTCGGCGTAGAGCCGTTGGCGTAGCGCAACTTGTCCAGCAGACCGAGCGCCTTGTCGCAGGCATCCGATGGCAGCGTCTTGTGCGGCTGGTTGGGCTTGACCGTCTCGGCGCAGCGGTTTGCCACCGCACGGCCGAACACCACCAGATCCAGCAGCGAGTTGGAACCCAACCGGTTGGCACCGTGCACCGACACGCAGGCGGCTTCGCCGATCGCGTACAGGCCAGGCACCACCGCATCCGGGTCGTCGCCCTGCTTGCGCACGACTTCGCCGTAGAAATTGGTCGGAATGCCACCCATGTTGTAGTGCACGGTCGGCAGCACCGGAATCGGCTGCTTGGTCACGTCCACACCGGCAAAGATGTGCGCGCTTTCGGCAATGCCGGGCAGCTTTTCGTTGATGACTTCCGGGCCGAGATGGGTCAGGTCGAGCAGGATGTGATCCTTGTGCTCGCCCACGCCACGGCCTTCGCGGATCTCCACCGTCATCGAGCGCGAGACCACATCGCGCGATGCCAGATCCTTGTAATGCGGTGCGTAGCGCTCCATGAAGCGCTCGCCGTTGCTGTTACGCAGAATGCCGCCTTCGCCACGCACGCCCTCGGTGATCAGGCAGCCCGCACCGTAGATGCCGGTGGGATGGAACTGCACGAACTCCATGTCCTGCACCGGCAGGCCGGCACGCATCACCAAGCCGCCGCCGTCACCGGTACAGGTGTGGGCGGAGGTGGCGCTGAAGTAGGCACGGCCATAACCGCCGGTCGCCAGCACCACGCCGTGGGCGCGGAACAGATGCAAGGTGCCGTCGGCCATGTCCAGCGCAAGCACGCCACGGCAGACGCCTTCTTCGTCGAAGATCAGGTCGAGCGCGAAGTACTCGATCATGAAACGCGCGTTATGCGCCAGCGACTGCTGATACAGCGTGTGCAACATGGCGTGACCGGTCCGGTCGGCCGCCGCGCAGGTGCGCTGTGCAGACGGGCCTTCGCCGTACTTGGTGGTCATGCCACCGAACGGGCGCTGATAGATCTTGCCCTCTTCGGTACGCGAGAACGGCACGCCGTAGTGCTCAAGCTCGATAATTGCCGGGATCGCTTCACGACACATGTACTCGATCGCATCCTGGTCGCCCAGCCAATCGGAGCCTTTGATGGTGTCGTAGAAGTGGTAGCGCCAATCGTCTTCGCCCATGTTGCCGAGCGCGGCGGAAATGCCGCCCTGCGCTGCCACGGTGTGCGACCGGGTCGGGAAAACCTTGGTCAGGCAGACCGTCTGCAGGCCCTTCTGGGCCAGGCCGAACGTCGCGCGCAGGCCGGCGCCGCCGGCGCCCACCACGACCATGTCGTACTTGTGTTCTGTAATCTTATAAGCGGACATCTAATCTGGATTCCTGTTCTGGGTGCCCGATGACTCAGGCACCGCCCAGCGCGATGCGCGCCACTGCGAAAATGCTGACGATCGCACCGAGCGCGGCGACGAACTTGACCGTGGTCTGCAACGCCAGCGCCAGCAACGAGTTGTGGATGTAATCCTCGAGCACGACCTGCAGACCGATCTGCGCATGCCAGAACATCGCCACCAGGAAGCCGACCAGCAAGATCGCGTTCCAGGGTTTGGACACGGCCGCAACGGCGGTCGGGTAGTCCGAACCGAGCAGGCTCAGCACGAAGACCAGGAACCAGATCGACAACACCACCAGCGCGGTGGCGGTCAGTCGCTGCAGAACGAAATGCTCGGTGCCGGTCTTGGCCGCGCCCAGACCACGCACATTTTTCAGCGGGGTGCGGTAACGGTTCATGCGCCAGCTCCAATCAATACATAGGCCCAGATCGCAGCGGTGATCAGCAGGCTGACCAGCACCGAAGCCCAGCCGCTACGAACGAAGGCGGGAATGCTGTAGCCATACCCGAAGTCCTGCACGATATGGCGGATGCCGTTGGACAGATGGTAGGCAAATGCCCAGGTCCATCCGAACAGGAACAGCTGGCCATACCAGGCGCCAAGCTGCTGGGTGAGGCAGGTCCAGTGGTCCTGGCCGAGCATCAACACCAGCAAAGCGGCGGCAATCACCAGCGCTCCTCCTGACAGAATGATGCCGGTCGCTCGATGCAGGATCGAGGTGACCATTTGTATCTGCCAGCGGTACACCTGGAGATGCGGGGAAAGAGGACGTTCTCGGATCGCCATTCGCTGGGCTCATTATCTCGGCTGGGCGGCACTAGGCCGCTGTGGCTAAAAGCTGATCAGAAATCGATGCAGCGTCCATTTTTTTCCCAGTCGCCGTAGCGCGTTGGCTCAGGGCCGTCGCGCCCACCAATCTCCTTGGGCAGTGGCTGCTTCTCGGGAATGTGCTCCTGAGAAGAAGGCTGCGTTTCGGAATCCTGCGCTGGGGTGGGGGTTGGATGGCCTATCATAGTGGTCTCACAACAGTGCGATTTTAGTCCTCCCCTTCCGTGGCTGACAACCTGAATCTTATTCCGCAGGGTTTTGGCTCCCTGCACGACATGCAATACGTCCGCTTGATCGGGACGGATGCAGTGGCGTTCGCGCATGCGCAATTTGCCAACGACGTACAGGCGCTGGCGGTTGGGCAGTGGCAGTGGAATGCGTGGTTGACTGCGAAGGGGCGCGTGATTGCCATCTTCGCACTGTTGCGTGAGGACGACACACACGTATTGATGCTGTTGCCCGACGGCAACGCGGCCGAGATCGCCTTGCAACTGGGCCGTTTCGTGTTCCGGCGCAAGCTCAAGATCGTTGTTGCAGCGCTATCTGCCTACGGCGGATTCGAAGCAGCGCAACGTGCACAGGGCACACAGGCCGATATCGGAACGCAGCGTATCGAATTGGATATGGGCACGCCCGCCCTGCCCCGCACCTTGCTGTTGCACACCGACCAGGCATTGGCAGCGCCTATCGAATTGCCAGGCGTAGATGCGCAGTGGCGCCGCGCCGATCTGCAACTGGGATTGGTCCGCCTGCCCGACGCACAACGCGAGCAGTGGACACCGCAACAGTTGGCACTGGATCGCCTGCACGCCTTCAGCGTGAAAAAAGGCTGTTATCCGGGCCAGGAAATCGTCGCGCGCACGCACTTCCTGGGCAAGGCCAAACGCGCCTTGCAGCTATTGGAAGTCGATGGCGCCATCGAGACGGGCGATGCGGTCACGCTGGACGGCACGGCCATCGGCACGCTGGTGAGTGTTGCCGGCACTCTTGCACTGGCGGTGCTGCCGTTGGAGCTGACATTGGACTCCACTACCACACTGCAAGCAGGCGCGCACAGCGCACGCCCACTTGCCATGACACCCGGATTGGAGCGTTAAGCCGGGTCCAGTCGCTCGCCGGTGGCCGGGTCGAAGAAGTGCAGCGCCTCGCTACGCAACGCCAGGCGCAGTGGCTGACCGACCGCCGGCAAGGCCTGCGGCGCGACGCGGATGACCAGCGGCTGACCGCCACGATCCAGGTTGAGGAAGATCTCGTTGCCGACCGGCTCGATGACTTCCACCTTCGCCTCGAAGCCCAGCAGCGCATCGCTCGACGGCTGCAGATGCTCCGGACGCACGCCGACGATCACCTCGCGACCGAACCAACTGCGATCCACCTGCGCCGCACCCAGCGGCACACGCCAGCCGTCGGCCATGACCAGATGCAGGCCGTCCTGCTCGTCCAGCCGTCCCTGCAGCATGTTCATTGCCGGGCTGCCGAGAAAGCCGGCCACGAACAGATTGGCCGGGCGGTCGTACAGCGCCATCGGGCTGTCGATCTGCTGGATCACGCCATCCTTGAGCACCACGATGCGCTGGCCGAGCGTCATCGCCTCGACCTGGTCGTGGGTGACGTAGATCATGGTGGTGCCGAGCTTGCGGTGCAGCTGCGCAATCTCGGTACGCACGCTGTGGCGCAACTTGGCATCCAGGTTGGAGAGCGGCTCGTCGAGCAGGAACACCGACGATTCGCGCACCATCGCCCGGCCCAGTGCCACACGCTGACGCTGGCCGCCGGACATCGCCTTGGGCAGCTTGTCGAGCATCGGGGTCAGGCCAAGCAGCTCGGCGGCGTTGTTGACGCGTTCGGCGATGACCTGCTTGGGATGGCCGCGCAGCTTGAGACCGAAGGACAGATTCTCGGCCACGGTCATATGCGGATACAGCGCATAGCTCTGGAACACCATGGCGATGTCGCGGTCTTTTGGTGCCACGTCGTTGACCACGCGCTCGCCGATCTTCAGCGTGCCGGCGCTGATGTCCTCGAGCCCGGCGATCATGCGCAGCAAGGTCGACTTGCCGCAGCCGGATGGCCCGACCAGCACCATCAGCTCGCCATCGGCGACTTCGAAGCTCGCCCCCTGCACCGCGACCTGGCCATTCTCGTAGACCTTGCGGACACCTTCCAACTGCACTTTCGCCATCTTCGGCCTCAACGTAAGTTGTGCGCCCTGCCCTCGGCCCTCCCGACGGCGGTGACGCCACATGCGCCTGCAAGGAAATCTCCTGCAAACGAATGCATTGGTTTATTCTGACATGTAATCGTTTTCACATGGCAACATCGATCTCGGGAGGGACCATGACGCCAGTTACCCACGCCGCTGTTTCAAGCGGTGCAGCCTACCGTGCGAGGCCAGGCATTTCGCCACGCATGTGCAGGTCTACCGCCGCAGCGCTAACCGCTGACGGCCACTTGCTGCAACAATCGGGGATTGGGCGTGCGCGTCCATCCTCCGCTGCGCGCACGTCAGTGTCGCTCAGGAACAGACGTACCGACCGCCGGCTGTCCGGCGCCTTTCCGACAAGCTGCTGATAACGATGTCTCCAGAATCTGAAATTCGGTCCATGCACAACACCCTGATCCTGTTCGGCGCCACCGGCGATCTTGCCCAGCGCTATCTGTTTCCTTCCCTGTTGCGGTTGTTCGTCGACGGCCTGCTGCCGGAGGATTTCCGTATCCGTGCGCTGGCGTTGTCGCCGCACGACACCGAGGCCTTCCGCGAGGTGCTGCGGCCGCGTCTGACCCAGGCCTTGCCGATCGCCACGCCCGAACAGATCGAAACGCTGCTGCAGCGGGTCGACTACCGCTCGGTGGATCTGCGCGATGCCGAATCGGTGGCCAACGCCGTGCGCGAGCTGTCCAGCCGCCAGTGCGTGAGCTACCTGGCGATTCCGCCGGGCCTGTACATCAGCACCTGTCAGGGTCTGGCCCTGGGTGGTGCGCTGGCCGCCCCGCATCGATTGATGCTGGAAAAGCCGATCGGCCACGATTCGGATAGCGCGCTCGAGATTTTGCAGTCGATCGGCGCGCTGATCGACGAAGACCGCGTGTTCCGCCTAGACCATTACCTGGGCAAGGCGGCGGTACAGAACCTGATCGCACTGCGCTTCGGCAATACGCTGCTGGAGGCGGTGTGGAACCGCACCTACATCGAGTCGGTGCAGATCCTGGTGGCCGAAAGCGAAGGCGTGGACGGGCGCGATGCCTATTACGCCCGCTCCGGCGCACTGCGCGACATGGTGCAGAGCCATATCCTGCAGCTGCTGTGTCTGGTGGCGATGGAGCCGCCGGCGTCGCTGGAAGCCGACCGCATCCGCGACGAGAAGGTCAAGGTACTGCGCGCCCTGCGCCCGATGACCGCCGAACACGCCGCCCATGACAGCGTACGCGGCCGCTACACCGCCGGCAGCATCAACGGCCAGCCGGCGCAGGCCTATCACCCGCCGGAAGGCAGCGATGTAGAGACCTTCGTTGCGGTGACCGCGCATATCGACAACTGGCGTTGGGCCGGCGTGCCGTTCCACCTGTGCACCGGCAAGCGCCTGGCCGAGCGTTCCACCCGCATCGTGGTCACGCTCAAGCCGGTGACGCATTGGTTGTTCGAGCGCCCGGATCGCCAGAACGCGGTGCCTAATCGTCTGACCTTCCAGCTGCAGCCGCAGGAAAATATCGAACTCGGCCTGATGAGCAGTCTGGCCGGCCCGGAATGGGGCGCGATCGAACTGCAGCCGCTGGAACTGGAATTGTCGGTCCCGACCGGCCTGCACCGCCGCATCGCGTACGAGCGCCTGTTCGTGGATGCCTTCAACGGCAACCCGGCGCTGTTCGTGCGCGATGACGAGGTCAAGGCGGCCTGGTCGTGGATCGACAGCGTCAGCGATGCCTGGAAAGACGCGCAGTTGCCGCTTCAGACCTACCCGGCCGGCAGTTGGGGACCCGAGAGCGCGGCGCCCTTCCTGCCCCCGGCCACCGACGCACAGGGATACACCGCATGACCGCTCCTTCCAAGCCGGTGCTGGTTGCCGATATCGGCGGAACCAATGCGCGCTTCGCGCTGGCCGACGTCGACGCCTCGGTACCGCTGCTGGATGACACCTCGCGCGAATTTGCGGTGGTCGATTTCGGTTCGCTCGGCGAAGCCGCACGGTATTACCTCGACCAGATCGGCGTGCAGGCTACCCAGGGCGTATTCGCCGTGGCTGGCCGCGTGGATGGCGACGAGGCGCGCATCACCAACCACCCATGGGTGATCTCGCGCTCGCGCACCGCTGCCATGCTGGGCTTCAGCACCCTGCACCTGATCAACGATTTTGCCGCGCAGGCCATGGCGATCAGCCTGCTGCGTCCGCAGGACGTGGTGCAGGTGGGCGGCGCCAGCTGGCAGCCGGCGGCGATCGATCAACCGCGCAATTACGGGGTGATCGGCCCCGGCACTGGCCTGGGTGTGGGCGGCCTGATCGTGCGCAACGGGCGCTGTTTTCCGCTGGAAACCGAAGGCGGCCATGTCAGCTTTCCGCCGGGTACGCCGGAAGAAATCCGCATCCTGGAAATCCTCTCCGAGCAGTTCGGCCGGGTTTCCAACGAGCGCCTGATCTGTGGGCCGGGCCTAGTCAACATCCATCGTGCGCTCAGCGAGATCGCCGGGGTCGACCCGGGCCCGCTGCAGCCCAAGGACATCACCGCGCGTGCGGCTGCGGGCGACCCGCGCTCGTCGCGCACCATCGATCTGTTCTGCGCCATCTTCGGTGCGATCGCTGGCGACATGGTGTTGATGCAGGGCGCCTGGGATGGCGTGTTCCTCACCGGCGGGCTGGTGCCCAAGGTGCTGGATTCGCTGCAGCATTCCGGTTTCCGCCAGCGCTTCGAACACAAGGGACGCTTCTCCGCGATCATGTCGCGGGTGCCGTCGCTGGCCGTCATGCATCCGCATGCCGGCCTGCTCGGCGCCGCCGCGTATGCGGTGGATGCGCAGCGTCAGCATCCAGGAGAGCAGCGATGAGCCTGCAGGACAATCCGCGCATCACCTTGGTGCGCTACGAAGACCCGGCCGAATGGACCGAGGCGGTGGCCAGCGAGATGGCCGATCTGCTGGAGAAGGAGATTTCGCGCCGCGGTCAGGCGCGCATGCTGCTGTCCGGCGGCACCACGCCGGCGCCGGTGTACGAATCCCTCGCCCACCGTTCGCTGGACTGGTCGCGGGTGGAAGTGGGCCTGGTCGATGAGCGCTGGCTGTCGCCGCAGGATCAGGACAGCAATGCCTGGCTGGTGAATCACAGCTTCCTGAGCCATGCGCCGGCAGCGACCTTCATCCCGCTGGTGCGCCCGGGCAAGCAGTTGCCCGAGTGCGTGCACACCGCGAACCTGCAGGCCACGCATGCCGAACCCGCCTGCCTGGCGGTGCTGGGCATGGGCGGCGATGGGCATACCGCCTCGCTGTTTCCCGGCGCCACCGATCTGCCCAAGGCGTTGGCCAGCCCGCAGCCGTACGCTTCACTGGATGCCACCGGCTGCCCGGGCTCCAATCAGTGGCCGCTGCGCATCACGCTGACGCCGGCCGGGCTCGCTGCGATCCCGACCCGCCTGCTATTGCTGCGCGGAAAGCAGAAGCTCGACGTGCTGCAAGCCGCATTGGCGGGTGACGATGTCAGCGAATATCCGATCCGGGTGGCGTTACAGCAGCCGGGTCCGCGTTTGCGGGTGCATTGGTGTGCTTGAGTGCGAATCATTAATGCGAGTCCCTCGCAACAGCCCGCACATCCGTGTGCGGGGAATTAAAACAGCATTTTCTTCCCCCCGTTTCTCATAGCCGGTAGCCAATGAGCCTGCATCCGAATATCCAAGCTGTCACCGACCGTATCCGCAAGCGCAGCGCGCCGTCGCGCGCGGCGTATCTGGCCGGTCTCGATGCCGCCCTGCGTGAGGGCCCGTTCCGTAGCCGTTTGAGCTGCGGCAACCTTGCGCATGGGTTTGCCGCGTCCGAGCCGACCGACAAGTCGCGCCTGCGTGGTGCGGCCACGCCCAACCTCGGCATCATCACCGCCTACAACGACATGCTGTCGGCGCATCAGCCGTTCGAGCATTACCCGCAGCTGATCCGCGAGACCGCGCGGGCGCTCGGTGCCACCGCGCAGGTCGCCGGCGGTGTGCCGGCGATGTGCGACGGCGTGACCCAGGGCCGTGCCGGCATGGAGCTGTCGCTGTTCTCGCGCGACAACATCGCCCAGGCCGCGGCCATCGGCCTCAGCCACGACATGTTCGACAGCGTGGTGTATCTGGGCGTGTGCGACAAGATCGTCCCGGGCTTGCTGATCGGCGCGCTGGCGTTCGGGCATCTGCCGGCGCTGTTCATGCCGGCCGGCCCGATGACGCCGGGCATTCCGAACAAACAGAAGGCCGAAGTGCGCGAGCGCTATGCCGCCGGCGAAGCCACCCGCGCCGAGCTGCTGGAGGCCGAGTCGTCGTCTTACCACTCGCCCGGCACCTGCACCTTCTACGGCACCGCCAACTCCAACCAGGTGTTGCTCGAAGCGATGGGCGTGCAGTTGCCCGGCGCCTCGTTCGTCAACCCGGAACTGCCGTTGCGCGATGCGCTGACGCGTGAGGGGACCGCGCGTGCGCTGGCGATTTCCGGATTGGGTCAGGACTTCCGCCCGTTCGGCCGCCTGATCGACGAGCGCGCCATCGTCAACGCCGTGGTCGCGCTGATGGCCACCGGCGGTTCGACCAACCACACCATCCACTGGATTGCGGTGGCGCGCGCGGCCGGCATCGTGCTGACCTGGGACGACATGGATCTGATCTCGCAGACCGTGCCGCTGCTGACCCGCGTCTACCCGAACGGCGAAGCCGACGTGAACCGCTTCCAGGCCGCTGGCGGCACGGCATTCGTGTTCCGCGAGCTGATGGACGCCGGCATGATGCACGACGACATCCCCACCGTGGTCGAAGGCGGCATGCGTGCCTACGCCAACGAGCCGCGGCTGCAGGACGGCAAGGTCGTGTACGTGCCCGGCACTGCGACCACCGCCGACGACAGCGTGGCGCGTCCGGTCAGCGCCGCATTCGAATCGCAAGGCGGGCTGCGTCTGCTGCGCGGCAATCTCGGCCGCTCGCTGATCAAGCTGTCGGCGGTCAAGCCGCAACACCGCACCATCGAGGCGCCGGCGGTAGTGATCGATACCCCGCAGGTGCTCAACAAACTGCATGCCGCCGGTGTGCTGCCGCACGATTTTGTGGTGGTGCTGCGCTATCAGGGCCCACGCGCCAACGGCATGCCGGAATTGCATTCGATGGCACCGCTGCTGGGCCTGCTGCAGAACCAGGGCCGGCGTGTGGCGCTGGTCACCGACGGCCGTTTGTCCGGCGCCTCGGGCAAATTCCCGGCCGCGATCCACATGACCCCGGAAGCCGCACGCGGCGGTCCGATCGGGCGCGTGCGCGAAGGCGACATCGTGCGCCTGGATGGCGAAGCCGGCACGCTGGAAGTGCTGGTCTCGGCCGAAGAATGGGCATCGCGCGAAGTCGCACCGAACACCACGGTGGCCGGCAATGACCTGGGCCGCAACCTGTTCGGCATCAACCGCCAGGTCGTGGGCCCGGCCGACCAGGGCGCGATCTCGATTTCCTGTGGCCCGACCCATCAGGACGGCGCGCTGTGGAGCTACGACGCCGAGTACGAACTCGGTGCCGATGCTGCCGCAGCTGCCGCGCCGCACGAGTCCAAGGACGCCTGATCCCCTTCCCTCTCAGCGACCGCCTGGCGGTCGCCGTCTAACGGAGTTGCAATGACGATTGCCCAGACCCAGAACACCGCCGAACAGCTGCTGCGCGACGCCGGCATCCTGCCGGTGGTTACCGTGGACACGCTGGACCAGGCGCGCCGCGTCGCCGATGCGCTGCTCGAAGGCGGCCTGCCCGCGATCGAGCTGACCCTGCGCACCCCGATCGCGATCGAAGCGCTGGCCATGCTCAAGCGCGAGCTACCCAACATCGTGATCGGCGCCGGCACCGTGCTGAGCGAGCTGCAACTGCGTCAGTCGGTGGATGCCGGTGCGGACTTTCTGGTCACCCCAGGCACCCCCGCGCCGCTGGCACGCCTGCTCGCCGACGCGCCGATCCCGGCCGTGCCTGGCGCGGCCACGCCGACCGAACTGCTGACCCTGATGGGCCTGGGCTTCCGCGTGTGCAAGCTGTTCCCGGCCACCGCCGTGGGTGGCTTGCAGATGCTCAAAGGCCTGGCAGGTCCGCTGTCCGAGCTCAAGTTGTGCCCCACCGGAGGCATCAGCGAAGCCAACGCGGCAGAGTTCCTGTCGCAGCCGAACGTGGTGTGCATCGGCGGCTCGTGGATGGTGCCCAAAGACTGGTTGGCCCAGGGTCAGTGGGACAAGGTCAAGGAAAGCTCGGCCAAGGCGGCGGCGATCGTTCGACAGGTGCGTGCGGGCTGATTTCTGGGCGCCGCATCCAGCGGCTTGTAAGGCCGGGCTTCTGCGTGAAGAAAGCTGGTTGCTCGATGAAAGCCTGATTGGCTGGCGCCTTGATCTTGTGCGTGGGAGCGGCCCGCGGGCGCCGGGGCAGGACACGCCGTGAACCCATCCATGGGGGCTCTTACACGACATCCATGTCGTGTAAGGTCCTGCCCCGGCGCCCGCGAACCACTCTTCGAATGTTCCTATGTTGGCGGAACGTAGAGCAGCGATTACTGTCGGGCACGCTCCGCCGCCAAGCTTTGAAAAATTGCCTTACCTGATCAAGATCATGATGGCGACTCGCCGAGGCGGCAGCGTGGCTGGGGATTGGCGGAGAGCGGCACAGGGATGTGCCGCGGCGGCGAGTCAGACAGGATGTCTGACCGAGCCGAGGAGCCGATCCCCGGCCGCGCTGCTGCCGCTTACCGAAGCCAGTAATCAACTGCCGCGGACTTGGCAGTACGCGACCGTACCCTCACCCAAACCCCTCTCCCGGCGGGAGAGGGGCTTCAGGCGGCTCATGACGTTCAAGACTCGAGCGCTACGTGGCGGTGGCGTTTTCGGCGTACCACGACACACCAACAGATCCCTGATCTGCTGCTGTCATCGAGAATCCCGTAGGTCTTGAAACAGGATGGAGAATTCGCTTGCCTTGACTAGTGCATGACAGCGACTTGCCGAGGCGGCAGCGTGGCCGGGGATTGGCGGAGAGCGGCACAGGGATGTGCCGCGCGGCGAGTCAGACAGGATGTCTGACCGAGCCGAGGAGCCAGTCCCCGGTCGCGCTGCCGCCACTCACCGACGCCAGTAACCAACAGCCGCGCACTTGTCAGTACCCGGGAACCGTACCCTCACCCCAACCCCTCTCCCGGCGGGAGAGGGGCTTCAGGCGGCTCATGACGTTCAAGACTCTAGCGCTACGTAGCGGTGGCGTTCGACGCACCACGACACGCCAACAGATCCCTGATCTGCTGCTGTCATCGAGAATCGCGTATGTCTTGAAACAGGATGGAGAATTCGCTTGCCTTGACTAGTGCATGACAGCGACTTGCCGAGGCGACAGCGTGGCCGGGGATTGGCGGAGAGCGGCACAGGGATGTGCCGCGGCGGCGAGTCAGACAGGATGTCTGACCGAGCCGAGGAGCCAGTCCCCGGCCGCGCTGGCGCCGCTTACCGAAGTCCGCGGCTCGCAGGCGAGGGCCTGATCGTACTCTGGAAAACCGTACCCTCACCCCAACCCCTCTCCCGACGGGAGAGGGGCTTTATGTACCTGGCGTTGTTTGAAGACTCCAGCACATTGGTCGATGACTTATGCCATGAAAGACCTCGGCACGATTGACTGCTCATGACTCCAAAGCAGCGCTCGCCTGCGTCGTCTTCGGCAGACCGCGCGCACGTCGTACCAGCGCTGCTGCGCCGTTGCTCATGTCATCGAGAATCGCGTAGATCGTCGGCAGGAACAGCAGGCTCACTACCGTCGAAAACGCCAACCCGCCCGCGATCGCGCGGGCCATCGGGAAGTACGGTGGGCCATCGCTGAACATCGTGGTGCTGGTCAGCGAGATCGGCACCATCGCCAGGATCGCCGTGCCCATTGTCATCATGATCGGCCGCAAGCGCTCGCGTGAGCCTTCGATCAACGCCTGCGTGCGGCCCATGCCGCGGCGGCGCAGATTATTGATGTGCTCGATCATCACGATGCCGTTGTTCACCACCACCCCCATCAGCACCAGAATGCCGATGAAGGACATGATGCCGAACGAGGTGCCGGTGATCCAGAACAGCCAGAACACCCCGAAAATCGAAAACAGCACGCCACTCATGATCGCTGCAGGAAACAGCAGCGACTCGAACACTGCCGCCATCACCACGTAAATCATCACCAGCGCGATCACCAGATTGAACACCATCTGGCCCATCGCTTCGCCGTCGTTCTGATAATCGCCGCCGTCGAAGGTATAGCTGTAACCGGCCGGGAAGCTCATCGCCTTGAGCGGTTTTTCCATCGCCGCGCGTGCCTCGGGCACGGTCACCTTTTCGGCCAGATTGGCCTTGATGGTCAACGTTGTCTGCCGATTGGTGCGGCCGATCTGCGTCGCCGCCGGGCGAATCTGCACGTCCACCAGACTGAGCAACGGTACGCTGCGGCCATCTTTGGTACGCACCGTGAAGCTGGCCAAGTCTTCCGGCTTGCTCTGTTCGGCGCCGGCAAACCGCACCCATACCGGCACCTCGTTGTCGCCGCGGCGGAACTCGCGTAGCGGTGTGCCGCGCAGTGCCAGCCCGACGAAACTCGCCACCTGCTCGGCACTGAAACCGAAGGCCGCCGCGCGCTCGCGGTCCACCCGGATCGCCAACTCACTGGTGCGGTCGCCGGTGTCCACGTGCACATCGCGCAACTCTTTGCGCTGTGCCAGCAATGGAATCACGTCGTCAGCCAGCGCCTGCAATGCCTGGGTCGAATCGCCGACCAACTGCACCTGCACGCCTTGATTGCCGCTGCCGCCATCGCCCTGGTTGCCGATGCTGTAGTCGGCGCGCGCCGAACGCGGCAGGGCCTTGCGGATCTGCTCAAGCAATGCGGGCAGGTCTTTGACCTTGCTCGCGTCAAAGGTCACCGTGGTGCTGCTGCCTTCCACCTCGCTGAACCACGAATACACCTGGGTGATGTGGTACTTGTCGCGATTGGCTTCCAGAAAGTTTTCGACCCGTCCGATTTCCTCGCCGAGCTGCTCATGTGTGTACGAGCCTTTCCATTGGTACTGGATGAAGGCCTCGTTGCCGCCATCGCCGCCGAACATGTCCACCTTGGTCAACTTCATCGGCACCAGGCTGATCGCGCTCACCAACACGATACCGGCCACGCTCCAGCCGCGATGGGCAAGCGTCCATGCCAGCACCTTGGCGTAGCGCCGCTGCAGCCGCGCGATCACGCCATGTTCGGAAGTCACCATCGGCGGTGTCTTCATGCGCGCCGACAACATCGGAATCAGGCTGATCGCCACCAGCCACGAGGCCAGCAGCGACACCGAAATGGTGATCGCGATCTGCGCCATGAAGATGCTGATGTTGTTGGTTTCGCCGAACAGATTGGGCACGAACACGATGCAGTGACACAAGGTGCCGGCACTGAGCGCGATCGCCACGCTGCGCGTGCCCAGCAGCGCAGCCAGCTGCGGTTGGCCGGGCATGCGCTCGCGTTCCTGATAGATGCTTTCCACCACCACCACCGCATTGTCGACCAACATGCCGACCGCCAGCAGCAAGCCCATCATCGTGAGGATGTTGAGCGTGACGCCGACGAAGTACATGAAGCCCAGCGTGATCGCAAAGCAGATCGGAATCGCCAGCGTCACCATCAGCGTCGAGGGCCAATGCCGCAGGAAGAAGAACAACACCGTGATCGACAACAGCAAGCCCACCGCGCCGGCTTCGGCCAGTTCGGCCAGCGATGAAGTCACCGCCTTGCCCTGGTTATCGATCACCTTGACCTGTACATCGCGCATCGCAGGCTCGGCGCGGATATCTTCGACTTCCTTCAAAGCCGCCTTGGACACGTCCACCAGGTTGGCGCTGCGCTCCTTGTAGACATCCAACCCGATCGCCGGGCGTCCATCTAGACGACGCCCATAATTCATCCGCGTCGGCTTGAGCCGCACCTCGGCGATATCGCCCAAACGCAGTCCTTTTGCGTTGAGCACCAACTCGCGCAACTCCTGCAGATCGCGCAGTTCGCCGATCGGCTGCACGCGGATGCGCTGGCCGTTGTCATCGATCTGGCCAGCAGATACCGAGAAATTGAGCTTGCTCAGACGCTCGCTCAGATCGTTGAGGCTGAGGTCGTGCGCGGTCAGCCGGTCCGGCGCGATGGCGATCTCGACCTCGTTCGGCGGTGCGCCGGAGATCTCCACCTTGGCCACGCCGGGAATCCGTTCGATACGCCGCTTGAACTCGCGGTCGAGCATGTCATACGCGCCGGTCAAGTCGGTCTGGCTGGCCAGGCGCACCTTGAGCACCGGCTCGTCGCTGCTGGACCATTTGAAGATATGGAAGCGCTGCAGATCCTCCGGAAAATCATCGCGAATGGCATCCAGCCGCTCGCGCGCATCCGATGCGGCGATGGCGATGTCGCGGTCCCAGTCGGAGAACTCGATGAAGATATTCGCGCCATCGGCGGTGGCGGTCGAGCGCATGCGCTTGATGCCGGTCATCGTCGCCAGCGCTTCCTCGGCCGGCCGCACCAGGTTGCGTTCCACCTCGTCCGGCGTAGAGCCGGTGTACGGCAGTTGCACGAACAGGAACGGTGCGGAGATATCCGGCAATGCTTCCAGCGGCAGCCGGAAGGCGGCGATCAACCCCACCACCACCAGCGACACGAAGCACATGATGGTGGTGACCGGGCGACGGATGCTGAAGGCGGCAACGCTCATAGCGCCTCCAGTCCGTCGGTGTTATCGCGCGCCTGCGCCTGCTGCCGCGCCATGCGCCGGCCGCGCTCCAGGTAGTACGCGTCCGCGCGGCGGTCCAGCAAGTCGTACACCACCGGGATCACCAGCAAGGTCAACAACGTGGACACCAGCAGGCCGCCGATCACGGTGATCGCCATCGGCGCGCGCACTTCCGCGCCCTCGCCCATCGCCACCGCCAGCGGCAGGAAGCCGAACAGCGTGCACAACGTGGTCATCACGATCGGCCGCAAGCGCGAACGTGCGCCCTCGATCAAGGCCTCGCGCTTGGGCACGCCCTCCTCGCGCAATTGGTTGACCTTGTCGATCAGGATGATCGCGTTCTTGGTCACCAGCCCCACCAGCAGGATCAAGCCGATGAAGACCACCACCGACACCGGCTTGCCGGTCATCAGCAAGGCCAGCACCGCGCCGACCATCGCCAGCGGAATGGTGAACAGGATGACGAACGGATGCAGCAGCGATTCGAACTGCGAGGCCATCACCAGATAGACCAGAAAAATCGCTAGACCAAACGCGAACAACAGCGACTTCACCGACTGCGCCAGCTCTTCGCCCTGCCCGCCGATATGCATGCCTACGCCGGCGGCCAGCGGATTGTTGCGCACCATCGACTCGACCTCGCGCACCGCACCGCCCAGATCCATGTCATGCAGGCTGGCAGAGACGATCGCCACGCGGGTCTGATCGGCGCGATGGATCTCGCTCGGCCCGGTCGTCGCCAACACCTCGGCCACCGCCGCCAGACGCACCGGTCGGCTGCTGCCCGGGTTGACGATCAGCTGCCGGATCGCCTCCACACTGGCGCGGTCGCTGTGCTGCGCACGCACCAGCACATCGATCTTGCGATCGCGAAAGCTGTAACGCGTGGCCACATCGCCGCGCACCTTCTTGACGATGACATCGGCGATCTGACGCGTGGTCAACCCCAACGCACCGGCACGTTCCTGATCGAAACGGATCTGGATTTCCGGAAAGCCTTCTTCCACTGTCGATTTGACGTCGGCGTAGTGGCCATTGGCCCGCAGCATCGCCGCCAACTTCTGCCCTGCGCGTTCCAGCTCGCCCAGATCCTGCCCACGCAGCTCCACTTCCAGCGGCGTGGAAAAGCTGAACAACGCCGGCCGCGCGAAATCCACCTGTGCCCCGGGATGCCCGACCATGCTGCTGCGCAGCCGCTCGGTGGCCGCAGCTTCCACTTCAGGACTACCGCCGCCGGCCATCACCACGGTGAGCTTGCCGATGTTCTCGCCGCTCTCGGTCGGGTTGGCATCCAGCCGCGTGCCGCTGCCGCTGACGCCATACAACGAGGCGATGCCCGGGTCCTTGTCGTGCGCCAGCTGCAACTCGCGCACCAACGCATCGGTCTGCGCCAGCGGCGTGCCGGAAGGCAGCTTCACCGTCATTTCAAAACGGTCCTGCGCCAGCTGCGGAATCAGGTCCGCGCCCAGCATCGGCACCAAGAACACCGTGCCGATAAACGCAGCGGCCGCCAGTCCCAGCACCAGGCCAGGGCGACGCAACGCCGCCGGCAGCATCGCCAGATAACCACGCTCGGCACGCCCATACGGCGCCATCGCCAGGTCGCTGGCCTTGCGCATCACCGGCGACACCACCCGCGCGATGCCACGCCAGAGCTTGACCACCGCCCACGCCGCACCGAAGAACGCATAGCGCACGCTCGCACCCGCGCCACGCCGGCCTGCGGCCACCGGCTTGAGCCAGCGCTGCTCCGGCTGCCACTGCGGATGGCTCGGCTCGTCCGGGAACGCCATCGGCGGCGCACCCTTGAGCGAACTCAGCATCGGAATCAGCGTCATCGACACCACCAGCGAGATCGCAATCGCGATCGCCACCGTCATTGCCTGGTCGCGGAACAACTGCCCGGCAATCCCTTCGACGAACACCAGCGGCAAAAACACCGCGATCGTGGTCAGCGTGGAGGCCATCACTGCCATGCTCACTTCACGGGTACCGGCGATGGCCGCATCCAGCACGCTCAAGCCACGTTCGCGCGCCTTGGCAATGCTTTCCAGCACCACGATCGAATCGTCTACCACCAGGCCGGTCGCCAACGCCAAGCCGCCCAGCGACATCACGTTGAGGCTCAGTCCCAACTGACCCATGAAGAAGAACGTGGTGATGATCGACACCGGCAACGACAGGCTGATCACAAACGTGCTCCAGCCATCGCGCAGGAACAAGAAGATGATCAGGATCGCCAGCACGCCACCGATCACCGCATCCTTCTTGACGTCGCTGATCGCATGCTCGATGAAGTGCGACTGGTCCTCGATGGTGGTGATTTCCACATCGCCGGGCACGGTCGCCTTCAACTGCTCCAACCGCTTGCGCAACGCAGCCGCCGTGGACACGGTATTGGCATCGCCTTCCTTGTAGATCGCCAGTTCCACCGTTTCCTTGCCGCCAAGGCGGATGATCGCCTCGCGTTCCTTGTAACCCTGGCGCACCTCGGCCACATCTTTCAATCGCACCGGCATGCCGCCGGCAATGCTGCTGCTGGCCGACGACGAGGTGCTCTGCACTTCGGCCGCCGCAGCCAATGCCGCCTGCGAGCCGGTGGACGCGGCAATCGCATACATCTGCTGCATCGCTGCTTCCGCTGCGCTGCCGCTGCTGCTTTGCGTGGTCACCAGCATGTTGCGGATCTCGTCCAGATCCACGAACTGGTTGACCGTGCGCACCAGATAACGCTGCGAGCCTTCTTCCAGGCGGCCACCGGAAATATTGACGTTCTCCTCCTTGAGCCGGGTGATCACGTTGTCGATCGGCAGATTGAGCTGGGCGAGTTTCTGCTGATCGATGTCGACCTGGATCTCGTCCTCCAGCCCGCCGCCGACCTTGACTGCGGCCACGCCAGCCACCGGTTCGAGCTTCTTCTTCAGATCCTCGTCGGCGTAACGACGCAAGCCGGTGAGCTGGCGAATCGCATCGCTGTCGGAGGCCGGCGCCTGCTTGGGCGACAGCGCAAGCCGCATGATCGGCTCGGTCGAGGGATTGAAGCGCAGCAATACCGGCGGCTTGGTTTCCAGCGGCAGCGACAGGGCTTCCATCTTGTCGCGCACTTCCAGGCCGGCCTGGTCCATGTTGGTGCCCCAGGCGAATTCCAGCACCACATCGCTTTGCCCGGTGCGCGAGATCGACTTGAGCTTGCGCAGGTTCTTGACCACGCCGACCGCTTCTTCCACCGGCTCGGTCACCAGCGTCTCGATTTCCGCTGGCGCCGCACCGGTGTACTCGGTGCGCACGGTCAGCGTGGGATAGCTCAGATCCGGCAGCAGATTGACCTTGAGGCTGCGCAGCGCGATCAGTCCGAACAGCAGCATGGTCACGGTGATCATCGCGATGGTCACCCGCCGCCGTGTCGCGAAGGCCACCAAACCGCCACCACCCCCGTGCAGAGGCGCGTGCGGGTCGTGCACGGGTCCGTGCGCGTTGCCGTGATCGCTCATGAGCGTTTCTCATCGCTGCCGGTGTTGTCGCCGGCTGCCGGTGCCGCCGCAGCCACCGGCTTGCGCTCAGGCTGGCCGATGATCTGCACCACGGTGCCATCGCGCAGCGCCACCTTGCCGGCGGTGACCACCTGGTCGCCTTCCTTCAGGCCTTGCCGCACTTCCAGCCACGGACCTTCGGCATAACCGAGCTTCACCGGTACCCGGCTGGCCTTGCCATTGCGCACCACGAACACTGCCGGTTCGCCATCGTCCAGCAGCGCCAGGCGCGGGATCACCAAGGCATCCTTGCGCTGGTCGTAATCGATGCGGATGCGCCCGAACATGCCCGGCTGCAGCGCTTCGGCGCCCTGGCCGAACGCACACACCACACGAAACGTGCCGCTGCCCGAATCCACCACCGGCGCGATGCGATCGACCTTGCCGATGAATTGCTGGCCCGGCAATGCGTCGGCGAGCAAGGTCACCGGCTGGCCGGATTTGAGCGTGGCCAGCTCGCGCTCGGGCACATTGAGCGTGGCTTCCAATTGCGAGTCATCGACGATGCGGAAGATCGGCGTATTGATCTGCACGAAGTTGCCGGTCTTGATCGAGCGCGAGGCGATCACCCCGGAAATCGGCGCCTGCACCGTGGTGTAGGACAACTCGAGCGATGCGAGCCGGTACTGCGCGCGGCTGTTTTCGACATCGAACTTGAGCTGGTCGACATCGGCGGCACTGACCAATTGCTGGCCGACCAGTTGCGTGGCACGGCGATAGCTGTTTTCCAGCTTGCGCAATTGCGCCTCGCTTTGCGCCACCGCCAGATGCGCGCGGTCCGGGTCCAGCCGTACCAATGCCTGGCCAGCCGACACTTTTTGCCCCTCTTCCACCATCACCGCCAACGCCACGCCGGACGTCTTGGCCACCACCTGTGCTTCGGCACGCGGCTCCAGCGCGGCGGTGCCGGTATAGCTGGCCGCCACCGCACGGCGCGCGGCCTTGGCGATTTCCACCGGCACCGCATCGACGGTTTTCTTTTCCTCGGCGGC
The DNA here is from genome assembly GCF_056725225.1 of Xanthomonas sp. NCPPB 2933. Lineage (NCBI taxonomy): Bacteria > Pseudomonadati > Pseudomonadota > Gammaproteobacteria > Lysobacterales > Lysobacteraceae > Xanthomonas > Xanthomonas sp. NCPPB 2933. The sequence continues at coordinate 2,584,855 of NZ_CM161518.1, read as the reverse complement.
CTTGGCTTCGCCGTCTCCGGTCTTGCAACCGCCCAGCAGCAGGCTAGTGGTGATCAACAACGCGGCGGCGCAGGTTCCGCTGCGGCCGGGCAAGAAAGAGAGTGGCGACATCGTCGTGTCCTAGTGGATGCGTGAACAGGTGTTGTAGGCAAGTAGACCACCCGAACGATCATGTCGCCAATGCGCCAAAGGTCATGGTCTGTTCAAGTTTGCCTATTCACCCCCGGTTTGCGCCGCGCCAAATCGCAGGCATACTCGGACCGGTTCGTCACGCCCCCACGTGCGGACGCTCAATCAGTCTTCCGGATACGAAACCATGCGCCCGCAGCCGCTCGCCGCTTGTCTCGCTCTGGTCGTCTTCCTGCCGTTTGGGGGCGCATCAGCGACACCGTCAATCACGCCTGCAGTTCCGTCCACGCCTGCGCCCGCCGCGGCAGTGGCAGCACCTGCAGCGCCCACCGGCAATCCGTCGAATGGCCGGCCACTGGCTTATACCTGCCAGGGCTGCCATGGCGTGACCGGCTACAAGAACGCCTACCCCAGTTATCGCGTGCCCAAGATCGGCGGCCAGTCCAGCCAGTACCTCACGCAGGCGCTGACCGAATATCGCCAGGGCAAGCGTAAACACCCGACCATGCAGGCACAGGCGCAGAGCTTTTCCGAGCAGGATATCGCCGATATCTCCGCCTACCTGTCCACCCTCAAATAAGCGCCCACATGACGAACGCCCTGTACGCTCCGCGTCTAGCCATCGCCCTGGTCGCTGCCCTGATGCTGGCGGCCTGCTCCCAATCCCAGGTGGAATCCACCGATCATTCTGCCGGCGATGCCGGCCACGCCAGCGGCGAACACGGCTCCGGCTCGTCGGCCGGCCTGCCGACCGGACGCGCTGCCGCCGGCGACAAGCTGGCTCACGCGAAAGGCAAAGCCACCGGCCAGAGCTGCGTGGATTGTCACGGCGCCGATGGCAATGCACCGATCGACCCCAGCTATCCCAAACTCGGCGGCCAGTACGGCGACTATCTTGCGCATGCCTTGCAGGCCTACCGCAGCGGTGACCGCCAACACGTGTTGATGACCGCGCAGGCCACCGCGTTGAGCGATCAGGACATCGCCGATCTGGCCGCGTATTTCGGTGCACGGCAGACGCAGTTGCGCGATCTGCACGGTGTCAATTGAGTCATAGCGTGCGTGCCGTATCGGGCGCACGCTCCGTCTCATTCCGAATGAAAAACCACTTGCGCGAACCTTAACCGGCCGCTATCATTTCGTTCTCAGTTTCGTGGGGCCATAGCTCAGCTGGGAGAGCGCCTGCATGGCATGCAGGAGGTCGGCGGTTCGATCCCGCCTGGCTCCACCACTCCTGGCATTAGGCCGTCAGGATGACAACTCAGGTTTTGATACGCGTCCCCATCGTCTAGAGGCCTAGGACACCACCCTTTCACGGTGGACACCGGGGTTCGAATCCCCGTGGGGACGCCAATCATCTGAAAGCCTCGGCACTGCCGGGGCTTTTTTTTGCGTGTTTTTACTGCGAGCACTGCGGGCGAACAGATGCATTTAGTCGATGCACACAGCGGCAGATGCATCCAGCAAATTTTTTCTACGAATTACTTCCCAAGCGCTCTCGATGTCGCTATGATTGCCGGCTCGCAACACTGCGGGGCCATAGCTCAGCTGGGAGAGCGCCTGCATGGCATGCAGGAGGTCGGCGGTTCGATCCCGCCTGGCTCCACCAAATTCTAGACATAGGCCGTCTGGAATCTACAACCAGGTTTTGATACGCGTCCCCATCGTCTAGAGGCCTAGGACACCACCCTTTCACGGTGGACACCGGGGTTCGAATCCCCGTGGGGACGCCAATCATCCAGAAGCCCCGGCACTACCGGGGCTTTTTTTTGCCTGACGTTTACGTGTGCGAACGTCTACGCAAAAAACTGCGTCAGGTCTGCCCGTCATCCAATGCCTTGCGGCCTTCGTGGGTGAGATCGATATCGCCGTCTTCGGCCTGTGTCGCGTAGCCGGCGCGCACTGCCCAATTGGCTTCTTCGTCGGCGACCGGTGTGGTGTCGTGGATGTCGCGAAGAATGCGCAGTTGCTGCGTAGAGTCAAAATCCATGGAGGCCACCTGCTTGTAAAGAGCCTTCCACGGTACGGACCGGGCGTGATGGCTGCGTGCCTGCATGTCGTTCGACAAGCATCGGGATCATCTCGCGTGCATGCGCTCGCACTGCGCCATGCCATGCCATGCCGATCATGTGCCCGCCCGTGCGAACAGAACGCACTGCGCCACAACACAGACATACGCCACATCGCACGGTTCGACCGGGGGTGCGAAAAAAGCCCCCGCACGCGACAACCTCAGCGTGCGTCATGAAGCAAATCAGCACCCCAGTCGCGCCCCCTCCATCACCACCGAACCACGCAAAGCAAAAAGCCCCTCCAAATTTCGCCGGAAGGGCTTTCGCTTGTACTGCAGTAACCTGGTGCCGAAGGTGGGACTCGAACCCACACGCTTTTAAGGGCGGCGGATTTTGAATCCGCTGCGTCTACCGATTCCGCCACTTCGGCGTGGCCGCGCAGTATAGCGAGTCGCGAGCGAAACGAACAGTGTCAGGACGTGGCTGACGAATTCAGCTGCAAGCGGGGTCTGCAACCCGTGGGCGAACCGGTGTCGATATACTGGCCGACTTACGTGGAGGAGTGGGCAATGTCGGTGTTGCGTGGAATTCGGGTACTCGTGGTCGAAAACGATGACATGAATGCCATGCTGCTCGAGTTGCAGCTCGTCCAGGCTGGCGCCGCCGTGCTGGGCCCTGTTGGAGAAGTCGCCGAAGCGTTGCAGCTGATCAATGCCGACGCGCCCGATATTGCAGTGCTGGATTACCGTCTCGGCAATGGTCAGACCAGCGAGCCGATCGCTCGGCTGTTGTCGGAGCTCGGAATTCCGTTCGTGCTGGCCACCGGTGTTGCCAGCGGCAGCATCCCGAGCGGCTTCGAACGCGGCGTGATCCTGACCAAGCCCTATTTGTCCGAAGAACTGGTCGGTGCCCTGTCCAGGGCGCGGCAGCTGAGCGACGCAAACAGCTAACGCAACGAACAGCACCACCACACGGCGCAAAGCGAGCGCGGCCGCCGTTCGAAATCCGCAGGTTTCCGCCTATGTCGCAGTCTGTGCGGGCCCGCATCTAAATGGTGGACACCTGCTGCGCTTGTCAGCTGGTCCAAAGCAGTCGCTACCACCCTGGTTGCCACTAGAATCGTGGATTGAAGGTTTACAGGCGGGCCGCCGGATGGATAGCGCCGTGTTGCCGTTTGCCGGCCTGCTGCCGGAGACGAGCGAAACTGCCGTGTTGTTGCACGCCTCCACGTGCGCTGCCGACACGTTGTTGCGCAACAGTGCGGCATTGCGCACCACCTTGTCGGTGTGTCTGCATGCGCAGGTTCCGATGCTGCTGGTCTGGGGCGAGGCATCGCATTGCGTCTATAACGACGCCTGCATTGCGTTACTGGGTGAGCGCCACCCGGCCGCATTCGGACAACCGCTTGCAACACTGACGCTTGCATCACCGACCAACGCGCGCACCTCCAACGGCGTGCGTGTCGAAGCGACGCCTGCACTGAATCTGGCAGCATGGTCGTGCAGCCCGGTGTTGGATGCCGGCGAACGCGTGGGCTCGTTGTATGTTACCGGCACGCCGGCCGCCAACATCCGGGCTGCCGGCAGCGACCCCGAGCCGCTTGCCGTGTCCGCGGCACTCGATCAATCGCCCGCCTTCATGGCGGTGCTGCGCGGACCCGACTACATCATCGAAAGCGTCAATCAACGCTTCCACGAACTGGTTGGCGAGCGGCTGCTGATTGGTCGTCCGTTGGTCGAAGCGATGCCGGAAATCGTCGACCAGGGCTATCTGGGTCTGCTCGATGAAGTGCGTCGCAGTGGCCAGCCCTTCATTGGCGAATCGATGACCGCCTACCTGCAGCGCACACCCGGCAGTGCGCTGGATGAAACCTTCGTGGATTTTCTCTATCAGCCGATGCGCGATAGCGAAGGCTGCATCGATGCGATTCTGGTGCACGGATTCGACGTCACCCAACAACACCGCGGCGAGAGTCGCGACAGTTTCCTGTTGATGCTCGAGGACGCGCTGCAGCACGTCTCCGATCCGCGTCAGATCATCGACACCAGCGTGCGTTTGCTCGGCGAACATCTGCAGGCCAATCGCTGTGCGTTCGGTCTGGCGGGTGCGGACGGCAAGACCATGCACGTGATCAGCGACCACGTGCAGGACATGCCGAGCCTGCAAGGCGATTTCCCATTGGAAGTGGCACAAGGACTGCGCGATGCCTTGCTGGAAAATCGCCCCTGGTTCACCACTGATGCCACCGCGCCCGGTGCACCTGACTATGTGGCAGAGCAGTATCGCCGCTCCGGCCTGCGTGCATCGCTGGCCATTCCGTTGCACAAGCATGGCCGTCTGGTCGCGGCGATCGGCGTGCATCAGCGTGCACCGCGACGCTGGTTGTCGACCGAGATCGAACTGGTCCGCCTGGTCGCGGCACGCTGCTGGGAATCCATGCAACGGGCCAAGACGCAGCAGCAACTGGCTGCCAGCGAAGCACGTCTGCGTCGCCTGGCAGACACGCTGCCGCAGATCATTTTCATTGCCGCAGCGGATGGGCATCCGCACTACTTCAACCAGCGTTGGTATGAGTACACCGGGCTGAATCCCGCAGACAGTGACGCAGCTGCCTGGCAGCAAGCGCATACCGCCGATGGCCTGCAACTGTCCGCGCAGGCGTGGACGCAGGCATTGCGTGGCGAGCGCGCTTACGAGGTCGAATGCGAACTGCGGCAGCACGACGGCCAGACGCGCTGGCATCTAGCGCGTGCGCTGCCGGTGCGCGGTGACGATGGCAGCATCAGCGAATGGATCGGTACCTATACCGACATCCACGACCGGCGCGCGTTCGAGCAGCAATTGCGCGAAAGTGAGACGCGCTTCCGCGCCTTGTGCGAGACCGTGCCGGCAATGATCTGGATGTCCGACGCGCAAGGCGACTGCGTGTACTGGAATCCGCGCTGGTACGACTTCACCGGGCAGGCCGAAGACCAGGCCATGGATCAGGGCTGGTGGGATGTGATGCATCCCGACGATGCCGCGCGCGTGCGCGACGCGTTCGAACAATCGCTGCAGCAGCGCGGTGAATTTCTGGCCGAATACCGCGTGCGTCGCCATGACGGGCAATACCGCTGGTGCATCGATAACGCCTCGCCGCACTTCGCCAGCGATGGACGTTTTCTGGGCCACATCGGCTCGCTCACCGACATCTCCGAACGCAAGCACATCGAAGATGCCACTGCCTCGGACCGCGCCATCCTGAGTCTGATCACCACCGGCGCGCCACTGCAGGTGGTGCTGGACGCCATCGCCTTGAGCGTGGAAGCGCGTGGCGAAATCGCCTTGTATTGCGCGGTGATGGTGCTGGATGAAGTACGAAAAACACTGAGCTTCGGCTCGGCGCCACATTTTCCAATCGAGTACCGCGGGCCGTTCGAAGCATCGCCGATCGGGCTGAGCGGGCCGCCCTGCGCGCGCTCGGCCTATCTTGGCCGGCAAGTGATCTGCGAGGACATCCAGGCAGACCCCAGCTTCAGCGACCATCACGCCGTCTCGTCGGCACTGGGCATCGTGGCTTGTTGCGTGACGCCGATCCTGGACAGCAATGGCCAGGTGCTGGGCACGCTCAACATCTATTACGACCGCACTCACCTGCCCTCGCTGCGCGAACAGGCGATGGCGCGCTCTGCATCGCATCTGGCCGGCATCGTCATCGAACGCACGCGCGTGGATGCCAAGCTCAAGCTGTCGCTGCAAGCAGAAACCACCGCGCGCGGCCAGGCCGAACATGCCAGCCGGGTCAAGGACGAGTTTCTGGCCACGCTCAGCCACGAATTGCGCACGCCGCTCAACGCCATCCTGGGCTGGTCGCGGCTGATGCAGTCGGACATCTTCGAGCCGGCCAATCTGGGCAAGGGCATGGTCATCATCGAGCGCAGCGCGCGTGCGCAAACGCAGATCATCGACGACCTGCTGGACATGAGCGCGATCCTGTCCGGCAAGCTCCGCCTGCAGCCGGAGCATTTCGACATCGCCGGGCTGGCGCGCAGCACGGTGGAATTGATGCAGCCGGCCGCATTCGCACGCGAGATCAGCTTGGAGCTGGATGCGCCCACGCAGGGCGAATTGTGGTTCTTCGGCGATGCCGGGCGCCTGCAGCAGGTGCTGACCAACCTGCTCAGCAACGCGCTCAAGTTCACCGCCCCCGGCGGCACGGTGCGGGTGGCATTGGACATCGAAGATGAGCGACTACGGCTATGCGTGCAGGACAGCGGCATGGGCATTGCGGCCGACTTCCTGCCGCACGTGTTCGACCGTTTTCGGCAGGCCGATGCAGGCACAACGCGTCGTGTCGGTGGGCTGGGCTTGGGTTTGTCGATCTCGCGACAGCTGGTGGATCTGCATGGCGGCAGTCTGGGCGCCTCCAGCGAAGGCGAAGGCAAGGGATCGACCTTCACCATCGTGCTGCCATTCCAGCACGGCGTCAGCGATCTACGGCCGGCCTCGGCAGAAACCAAGCAGGTCGGCCCGTTGCCGGCCGATTGCCATGGGCGATTGGAGGGCGTGCGCTTGCTACTGGTCGACGACGACCAGGATTCACGCGAGGCGGTAATGCAGTTCCTGATGCACGCGGGCGCGCAGGTGCATGCGGCCGGCTCGGTGGACGCCGCCGAACAGTGCCTGGCACAAGGGCAATTCGACGTACTGGTCAGCGACATCGCGATGCCGGTACGCGATGGCTACGATCTCATTCGCACGGTGCGCTCCGGCTGCGCCCACCTGCCGCAGCATATTCCGGCGATCGCGCTGACCGCCTATGTGCGCGAAGAAGACCGCGACCGCGCCGTCATCGCCGGGTTCGATGCACATATGGGCAAGCCGGTGGAGCCGCCCGGCCTGGTCGATCTGATCGAACGTTTGATGTTGCCGAAGCGCGCGCTACTGGACGAGGTTTGATATCGCTGGGAGCGGCTGACTAAAACGACCTTGTTTACCATCGGGCGCGCACTTTAGACCGACATTGACGATGCTCAACCGCTTCGTGCGCTGCTTGGCTAGTGCGTTACTGAGATAGGTCAAAAGCTAGTAAATCAGAAGCCAGTGAGTCGAGTGCGCGGTGCCCTCACCGCTCGCGGGACACGCCGCAAGTACGTCCATGTAGGCTCAGTAGCGGCATCCATGCCGCCACATGGTCCCGCAAGCGGTAAGGACACCGCACCAGAAAGTTAGTCGGTAGCTGGTTTAAAACAAGCGCAATCTCGCGGGTGCATTGGCTTGCTCGTGCAGTTCGCAGAACTAGATGAAAGCTAGCGAGTTGAAACGTCATGCACTTGCTCGCAACCGTGAACACCGACCATCCCGACTGGTCCTTTCCCGCTCACCGTTGCGGGACCTTATGCGGCATGGATGCCGCAGAAGAGCCTACATGGACGTACTTGCGGCGTGTCCCGCAATGGTGGGCGGGCAAGGGCCCTGCAGCCAAGCTGCAGATCAGCGGCTCTACAACTGATCTATCCGCACAGTTGATCCATCCGCAAGGTACAACGCCCCAAGACAGCAACCTGACAACATCACTCAAGTGCGCTTTGCGCGTGCAAACGCGGCTGCCAGCGCGTTGTCGGCCGGCGGTGCAGTGGTGCGCGGCTTGTTGTTGCCCTGCCCCGGGCCTCGCCCACCACCACCATCGCGCCGCCCCTGCCCTGGGCCGCCATTGCCGCGCTGATCGCGTGATTGGGCTGCTGCATCGGCCGGCGGCGGCGTGTCGGACAGGCGGCAGGTCAGCGCGATGCGCTTGCGCGCCACGTCCACTTCCAACACCTTGACCTTGACGATGTCGCCGGCCTTGACCACATCGCGCGGATCCTTGACGAAGGTGTCCGACAACGCCGAGATATGCACCAAGCCATCCTGGTGCACGCCGATATCGACGAACGCACCGAATGCAGCCACGTTGCTGACAACCCCTTCGAGCACCATACCGGGCTTGAGATGCTTGATGTCCTCGATGCCTTCGGCAAACTGCGCCGCCTTGAACTCAGGGCGCGGATCGCGGCCGGGTTTTTCCAGCTCCTTGAGGATGTCGCGCACGGTCGGTACACCGAACTGCTCGTCGGTGAACAACTCAGGCTTGAGTCCACGCAAAAAGCTGCCATCGCCCAGCAACGCCTTGATCGGCTTGCCGGTGCTGCCGACGATGCGCTCCACCACCGGATAGGCTTCCGGATGCACCGCCGACACGTCCAGCGGCTCGTCGCCATCGGCGATGCGCAGGAAACCGGCGCACTGCTCGAAGGTCTTGTCGCCCAGGCGCGGCACTTTGAGCAAATCCTTGCGGCGCTTGAACGGGCCATTGTCGTCGCGATGGCGCACGATATTCTCCGCCACCGTGCTCGACAACCCCGACACCCGCGACAGCAGCGCCGCCGAGGCGGTGTTGACGTACACCCCGACCGCATTGACGCAGTCTTCCACACGCGCTTCCAACGCCTTGGCCAGACGATATTGATCCACGTCGTGCTGATACTGGCCCACGCCGATCGCCTTGGGTTCGATCTTGACCAACTCGGCCAACGGATCCTGCAGACGCCGCGCGATCGACACCGCGCCGCGCAGCGATACATCCAGATTCGGAAATTCCTTGGCCGCAAATTCGGACGCCGAATACACCGACGCACCGGCTTCGCTGACGACCACCTTCTGCAGCTTGGCCGCGCCGCACAGCGCGATTGCTTCACCGGCCAGCTTGTCGGTCTCGCGGCTGGCGGTGCCGTTGCCGATCGCGATCAGTTCCACGTTGTGCTGCAGGCACAGCTGCTTGATCGTCTGCAGCGACTGATCCCACTGCCGCTTGGGCTCATGCGGATAGATCGTCTCGGTGGCCAACAGCTTGCCGGTGGCATCGACCACAGCGATCTTGCAACCAGTGCGGATGCCCGGGTCCAGCCCGAGCACCACGCGTGCGCCGGCCGGCGCGGCCAGCATCAGGTCCTTTAGGTTGTCGCCGAACACCGCGATCGCCTCGGCCTCGGCCTTTTCGCGCGCCTGGTTGAACAGGTCCAGCAGCAGATGCATGTGCAGCTTGGCGCGCCAGGTGAGCCGGCAGGCGTCCAGCAGCCAGCGGTCGGCCGGGCGGCCCTGGTTGGACACGCCGGCGCTGAGTGCCACCCGGCCTTCGGCATACTGGTGGCCGGCATCGGCGTCGCTGCCCGGGTCCAGGTCCAGATACAGAAATTCCTCGCGGCGCGCGCGGAACAGCGCCAGCAAGCGGTGCGACGGGATCTTTGCCAATGATTCGACATGATCGAAGTAATCGCGGTATTTGGCACCGGCCTCTTCCTTGCCCTCGGCCACGCGCGCGCGGATCACGCCGTTGTCGTTCAACCAGCTGCGCAGCTCGCCGACCAGGGCAGCATCTTCGCCCCAGCGTTCCATCAGGATCGCGCGCGCGCCTTCCAGCGCCGCCTTGATATCGGCCACGCCCTTCTCTGCATCGATGAACGCCGCAGCGGCCACTTCCGGCGCCTGGCTCGGATCGGCCAGCAACCCATCGGCCAACGGTTCCAGACCGGCTTCGCGCGCAATTTGCGCACGGGTGCGGCGCTTGGGCTTGTAAGGCAGGTACAGATCTTCCAACCGCGACTTGGTGTCGGCCGCGCCGATCTCGTTACGCAATTCTTCGCTGAGCTTGCCCTGCTCGCTGATGCTGGACAGGATCGCTGCGCGGCGCTCTTCCAGCTCGCGCAGATAGGTCAGCCGCGTTTCCAGATTACGTAGTTGGGTGTCGTCCAGACCGCCGGTGACTTCCTTGCGGTAGCGGGCAATGAACGGAACACTGGCGCCCTCGTCGAGAAGGGCGATGGCGGCGCGCGCCTGAGCGGCTTGGGCACCGATCTCATCGGCGATGGTGCGAGCGATCTGCTGGGCAAGCTGACTATCGATCATGACGGCGCGGCAAGAACCGCTTCACTGAAAAAAGCATTTTCGCAGTGCTGGCCCGCCGCGGGAACCCGTTGACACGGAACCCGTAAACCTATGCCGACGCGCTCAGCTGACGCGGCGCGCGTAATGGGTGGCTGCGCGCTCGACCAGAATGCTTTCGTGCAGCGATTCGAGCGCCATCACACGGATCTTGCCGACGTCTTTCAGCGGCACCATGCGCTCCACATAGACCTCCGGGCCGGCATCGGTCATCGCACGCGACTTGCTGAACCCATAAGGCACAACACCTTTGTCGCCATCTTTGCTGCCACCGACGTACAGAACGATCGACATACCCACACCCTCGTTAACAACTGTGACTACGTTAGTGGCGCGAGCATAACGACCGTGCCGTGAGGAGCTTTCCACGCACGTTAACGCCGGCTGTTTGCGGTTTGGTGACGGCCGCAGGTCTGCTCGATCTGCACGACCGCTTCACCCCGCTTGGCCGTCAAATTGCAGACCTTCCGCTCTCTGACGACACCGCATGGACCTCAAAAGTGGCTACCCGTTCTGGTCGATCCGCAACGGATTGATGCGCGCCTATCCGCGCCTGGAACAAGACAGCCACTGCGAGGTCGCCATCGTCGGTGGCGGCGTCACCGCAGCCCTGATCGCGCACGAACTGCTCAAGCACGGGCACAACGTGGTGGTGGTCGAACAACGCGAGATCGGCTGGGGTAGCACCTCGGCCAGCACCGCCTTGCTGCAATACGAAATCGACACGCCGATGATCGAGTTGGCCAGGCAACACGGCATGCCGGCGGCCGCGCTCGCTTACGGCGCGTGTGCGCAGGCCATCCTCGACCTGCAGGGCCTGTGCAATACGCTGGGCGGCTGCGACTTCACCCGCCAGGACAGCCTGTATTACGCGAGCCGGGCACGCGATCTGAAAGATTTACGCAGCGAGCTGGAGGCACGCCAGGCGCATGCCTTGCCGGTGGAGTGGATCGAGCGCGCACCGCTATGGCACAACTACGGGGTACGCTCGGAGGGCGCGATCCTCAGCCGCCTGGCCGCCAGCGTCGACCCGTACCGGCTGTGCTATCGCCTGTTCGCCGAGTGCGAGCAATACGGTGCGCGCATCTACGACCGCAGCACGATTGCCACTCTCGAACCTCACGACCAGCACGTGGTATTGCGCACCCAGGACGGTGGCAGCCTGCGCGCGCGCCACGTGATCATGGCTGCCGGTTATGGCAATCAGCAGTGGCTATCGCAACGCGTGGCGCGCAATCGCAGCAGCTACGCATTCGTGACCGACCCCTTGCACGACAGCGAGATGGGCGCGCTCAAGCACACCATGATGTGGGAAACCGCGCGTCCGTATCTGTACTTGCGCAGCACGCCGGATGGGCGCGTGGTGGCCGGTGGCGAAGACGACAACGTCGATATTCCCGCACGTCGCGATGCGCGCGTCATGCGCAAGCTGAAGACCCTGCTGAAGAAGATCCAACAGACGATGCCGGATGTGAGCTTGCGCCCGGTGTTTGCCTGGGGCGGCACCTTCGCCGAAACCGCGGACGGGTTGCCGTTCTTCGGCACCCACCCCCAATACGGGCCGCGCGTGTCGTTCGCAATGGCCTACGGCGGCAACGGCATCACCTATAGCGCGATCGGCGCCGGGTTACTGCGCGCGCAACTGGAGGGCAGACCTCATCCCTTGTCCGAGTTGTTCGGGTTCTCGCGACTGGGCTGAACCCACCACGGCCACCACCCGTGGCCATGCATCGCATAGTGATCGGCAGCCCGCTCCAGCGGATTGCGCACATGGATGCCGCCGCACAGGACATAGACCGGCAAGAACAGCGGCCCGAGCAGCATGTATTGATAGACGTGTGCACGTTCGTGATCGCCCAGACGCACCAGCGGATGCTGGCAGCGGCCGGCGGCATGCGCATAGGTGCTGCACTGCAGATCGAGCGAGGCACCCTTCAACAGGATCACATTACCCAGCGTCATCGCCCCGCCCGGCCCCCACGGCCAGGCGTGGAAGACCAGTGCCAGCTCCTGGCTAGACCAGCGCGGGCGTGCGCCGAAACAGCTGCCCACCGCACCGATCACGATGCCAAGCACGGTGTTGGGCAGCGTCCACAACGCGCCCAACACCTGCACTGCGGGCCACCCGCGCGGGGCGGGCGTCAATCGGCCTGATTGGGGATCAGCAGCCACAGGATCAGATAGACCAGGATGCCCGGAAATGCGGCAGAAGCGATCGACACGATCACGAACAACACGCGCAGCAACGTGGAACTCCAGCCGAGCCGACGCGCGATGCCGCCGACAACGCCGGCGATCATGCGATCGTTGAGAGAACGGGACAGCGTGGTGCTGGTGGACATGGAAAGCCTCCTTCAAACGTTGCGCCCAGTCTAGAAAGAGCAGCGCCAGTGCGTCGTGATGGCGCTGGCGGCGTGCTGCGTGGCGTCATGGCGGGCGTTTGGATCGCACCGCCGTACCGCATCAGGCGTTGCCGCCACGCTCCTGCAGCCAGCGATGGACCGCCACCGGCACTTCGCGCTGCGCACGCCCGGAGACGTAGATACCGATATGCCCGCCGCGAAAACTCAGCTCGCTGTAATCGTCGCTGCCGACCAGGCAACGTAGCGCGCGTGAGGCATCGGGCGGCACCAGGTGATCGTGTTCGGCGTAGATGTTCAGCACCGGCATGTCGACGGCCTGCAGATCGACCGCCTGCCCGCCGATGCTCACCTGCCCGGTCACCAGGCCATTGCGCTGATAGAACAGCTTGACGAACTCGCGGAAGGCTTCGCCGGCCAGGTCGGGCGAATCGAAGATCCACTTTTCCATGCGCAGGAAATCTTCCAGCGCCTGCTTGTCGTCGAGGATGTCGAGCAAACCGACATACTTCTGCAGATTCAGCCGGAACGGCTTGAGCATCAGGTAACTGGCGTTCATCAGATCCGCCGGCACGTTGCCCATCGTATCGACGAACAGGTCCACATCGACCATGCGCGCCCAGTTTGAGAGCATGTTGTCGGGGGTATGGAAATCCACCGGCGTGACCATGGTGATCAGGTTGCGCACCTTGGGCCGTTGCAAGGCGGCGTAGCACAGCGAGAACGTGCCGCCCTGGCAGATGCCGAGCACATCGACCGCTTCCAGACCTGATTGCGCGCGCAAATGGTCCACCGCGCCATCGATATAGCGCAGCAGATAATCCTCGAGCGTGAGGTAACGCTCGGAGCGGTCCGGGTAGCCCCAGTCCAGCACATAGACGTCCTGGCCATGACTCAACAGGCCCTTGACCAGCGAGCGGTCGGCCTGCAGGTCGACCATGTACGGGCGATTGACCAGCGCGTAGACGATCAGCAGCGGCGTCTTGGCCACCGGCGCCTGTTCGCCGACGAAGCGATACAGCACTACCTTGCCGTCGCGCCAGATTTCTTCGCGCTCGGTGACGCCGTAATCCACGTCTTCCACCCCGGGCAGCAGCTTGAGCCCCTCGCGCAGCTTGCGCTGCATCGACAGGGTTTCCTGCATCAGGTCTTCGGCACTGAATCCCAACGGGCCTTTCATACCTGCGCTCCACGTGGCTTGCGTGCGGCTGGCTTGCCGGCGGGTTTGCCAGTGGCTGGCCTGGAGACCGGTTTCGAAGCGGTCGCTTGTTTGGCCGGAGACTTTTTAGCTGCGGTCTTTTTGACGGCGCTCGCTGCATGCGCTGCTTCGGACACTGCGCTCGCCTTGGACGACGACGCACGCTTGGCCGTGGCCGATGCCACCGGATCTGCTGCCGGCGCTGCCGCAGGTTTGCTCGCCGGGCTCGCTGCAGTGCGCAGCATCCGCCGCACCGCGCGCTCCAGCTCGGCAATGCGGCGATGCGCAGCATCCATCTCCGAACGGGTCGGCATGCCGAAGCGCTCGCTCAGTTGCTCCACTTCTTCCTGCAACGCGGCACGCAGGCGCATATGCGCGTTGGCAAAGCCGCCGTACACCTCGCGGAACCGGTCGGACAACGCAATGTCTGCGTAAGACTCTTCGGCCGCTTCGATCCACAGATCGAATAGGGCGCGCGCACTGGTCAGCTGACTGCCACTGCTTTCATGCTCGCCCAGCTTGGAGGTAAACCGGCCGAACGCCTGCTCGATGGCCGACTTGAGTTGTTCGCCATAGGCCTGCGACTGCGCCTGATAGTCCTGCTGCGCGCGTGCCAGCGTCTGCAGGCGCGCTTGATGATTGCGGTTCAAGCCGAATGCCGGCATCTGCAGCCAGGGCGCGTTTTCCTGCTGCCACTTTTCCAGGGTCTGCGCTGCTTGCTGCAGCCACGGATCGAACCCGCCCGGGCTGCCGCCGCGCAACGAGCCCAGCGTCCACTGCATCAGTTGTTCGCCCTGCCCTTGCACGGCCTGTCGCCAGGCATCGGAGACTTCGTTGGCCGAGGTATCGCGCCCGGCAAATTGCGCGGCCACCTGTTGCATGGTGCCGAACCAGTCGCCGGCCTGATTGCGGAAGCGGTCGATCGCCTCCTGCGCCTGCGGTGCGGCCTGGGTGGGCAACAACTGCGACCACCAGTCCATCGCCTTGCGCCAGTCCTGCGGTGCGTCCGTACTCGGCCCCATGCCTGGAACCGCACCCGGCGGCGCAGCGGAGCCGGACTGGCCGTGGCGCATGGCATCTCCCCAGGCGTTCCAGTACTGGCGCGCCTTGTCTTCGTTGCCATTGTCCGAACCGCTGCTTGCCATCATCCCTTCCTGTGCCTGTTCACCGAGCCATCCTACCGCGTGTGTCCCGGCGTGCCGGTCAGGGTTTGGGAATACGCAGTGTCTTGCTGATCATCAGCGAGCCGGAGACCGCAAACAGCATCACCAACGGATGCAGCTGCCACGGCCCGAGCTGCCACTGGCCCCACCACAGGCTTTGACCGATATGGCCACTGCTGGCGGCCACCGCAAGCAGGATCACCAGCAGCAGGCTGCTGGGAATCGGCGTGCCTTCGAAATACGGCACCTTGTCGGCCTCGCCTGCGATCTCTTCGGCGGTCACGTTGTAACGCGCCAACCGGCTCACGCCGCAGCAGACGAAATAGCTCAGCACCAACCAGTCCCAGCCGCCGCGCATGCCGCAGGCATAGCCCAGCGCCGCCGGCGCCACGCCGAAGGAGATCACATCGGCCAGCGAATCCAGCTCGCGCCCCAGCGTCGAGGATGCCTTGCGCCAGCGCGCCACGTGCCCGTCCAGCGCATCGAAGACGAACGCCAGCGGAATCAGCGCCATGCCCAGCAGCAGGTCGCCGCGATGGCCTTCCTGCAGAAAGCGCATCGAGGCAAACACCGCACCGGTGCCGCAGAAGGCATTGGCCAGGGTGAACCAGTCCGCGAGTTGGAAATCGCGCAGCATCGAGAAATGGCGTTTCATGCGCAGCCTGAGGTGATCGAGGCGCAAAGGGTAACGCGCGCGCGCCATGCAGGCGACCGTTTCGCGG
Organism: Xanthomonas sp. NCPPB 2933; assembly: GCF_056725225.1. Classification (NCBI taxonomy): domain Bacteria; kingdom Pseudomonadati; phylum Pseudomonadota; class Gammaproteobacteria; order Lysobacterales; family Lysobacteraceae; genus Xanthomonas; species Xanthomonas sp. NCPPB 2933. The sequence continues at coordinate 2,569,312 of NZ_CM161518.1, read as the reverse complement.
GACTCGGCTAGTCTGACGGCCAGCGTTGCCGCCCTGGCCGCGCACGATTCCCGAGAAGGACACCCGATGCGCAGCATCCTGATCACCGGTGCAGGCAGCGGCATTGGCGCCGGCATCGCCACCGAGCTGGCCGCCGCTGGCCACCATCTGATCGTCAGCGATATGGACCTGGCGGCCGCCGAGCGCACTGCGCGCACTCTGCGCGACGCCGGCGGTTCGGCCGAAGCGCTGGCGCTGGACGTGACTGATGAAGATAGCGTTGTGCGTGCGCTGGCCAGCGCATCGCGCGCGCCGCAGGTGCTGATCAACAACGCCGGCCTGCAGCACGTGTCCGCGCTGGAAGACTTCCCGATGCAGCGCTGGGCGTTGCTGGTGGAGGTGATGTTGACCGGCGCCGCACGGCTCAGCCGCGCTGTCCTGCCCGGTATGCGTGAAGCCGGCTACGGGCGCATCGTCAATATCGGCAGCATCCATTCGTTGGTGGCCAGCCCGTACAAGAGTGCGTATGTCGCGGCCAAGCACGGTCTGGTCGGTCTTGCGAAAGTCATCGCGCTGGAAACCGCAGACTGCGACATCACCGTCAACACGTTGTGCCCCAGCTATGTGCGCACGCCGTTGGTGGAGCGCCAGATCGCCGACCAGGCACGCACGCGCGGCATTGCCGAAGACGCCGTGATCCGCGATGTGATGCTCAAGCCGATGCCCAAGGGCGCCTTTATTGCGTACGACGAACTGGCCGGCACGGTCGCGTTCCTGATGTCGCATGCTGCGCGCAACATCACCGGCCAGTCGATCGCCATCGATGGCGGCTGGACGGCGCAATAATCACGACTGGCGAAAATTTCACCAGTCGACTTGACAGCCTTGCGCCGCAAGGCGCGTGCACAGTTGTCCACAGACTTGCGCAGGTTTCATCCACAGCGGATGTGGAGAAGTGCTCGGTGCGGCAGCTGGGTTCAACGCAGCCTTGATATAAGAGAAAAGACCACCCTCGCGCTCGCTAGCGGACCCATGCGCTCAGATGCGCGAGTACGTCCACGATTGCATACGCCCGTCGCGATACGGCATCACGCCATGGAACGGACGCGGGTCGCCATCGAACACCAGCGGCAGGAAATTGCGGTCGCCTTCCCACATCGGCAGCTGCTCCATGCGATCGAGTGCCACCCACTCCAGCGTGCCTTCAGAGTTCGAGGCCTGCGGCTCGCCTTCGAAGCTGTGGATCAGGAAGACAAAGCCCAGCCAGTCTTCGCCGTGCTTGCCGAAGCCGGGCCAACTGATGGTGCCGCGCAATTGCATCTGGCCACATTCCACGCCAGCTTCTTCGCGAATTTCGCGGCGCATGCCGGCCAGCACGTCTTCATGCGGTTCCACCTTGCCGCCGAGCCCGTTGTACTTGCCCAGGTGCTGATCGCCGGGGCGGGCATTGCGGTGGATCATCAGGACCTGGCTGCCGTCCGGCGACAACAGGTAGCCAAGTGTGGCGACGATAGGGGTATAGGGCATGGCACGCGATCTGACACGAAGCACATCAGTATGACCGATGCGCCATCAACAGCGGACGCGTCGTCAACAACGAGTGGGCATGGCAGCGACGCGCCCGCTCAACCGATCTGCGAATTGGCGCGCGGCGGTGCAACGTAATCGTGATCCCGGCGCAGCGTGGCGACACCGTGACCGCGCTCGGCCAGATAGTCCAGCCACTTGCCCAGGAACGTATTCATGCGCATGCGGTGGCTGATCAGCTCGGCCGGCGGCGGGAACATGCCCATCACGTCCTGCCAGCGGCGGCCGACATAGCAATGCGTGGTCTCAGCCTGGCGCGCGTCGCGGTACAGCCGCACATAAGCAGAGGGATCGGGCTCGCCGGTCACCGGGTCGCACAGGTCGTAGGTCAGCCGCAGCTCCACCGTGTAGCGGTGGCACTCGATCACGTCCAAACGCAGATTCAGCCCATCGCCGATCGACGATACATAGGAACCGGGAGCGAGGTCGGCCGGCGCGAACAGCCGGGTCAGGTGCTGGAAGTTTTCTGCGTACAAGCCCATCAGCCAGCCAAATCGGCTCAACTTGGGGATGCGTTCGAGTTTGCTCAGTGCTTGCGCCATAAACCGATCCTACACGCTGCGCTGCCGCACGGGCAGCATTGACGACTGCCCATCGGCAGGCCTACTTTATTCGAGCATTGTCCCGCCCGCTTGATTTCGCCCGGCTTGTCAGCAAGCCGTCAGCCGCGTCGCGGCAACACCCGGATTGTGTGTGAACGCGCCGCCTGCCTGCACAATCCCGAATCCCTACCCACCAATCCCGGCCTCAAAACATCTCGCGCTGCAGCCCCAGCGTGGACAACACCTTGCTGGAGATTTCCTCGATCGAGGTATTGGTGGTGCTCAAGGTGGGAATCCGCTCCATCTGGAACATGCGCTCGGCGGTGGCGACTTCACGCCGGCAGGTCTCCGCCGCGCTGTAACGCGAATTGGCGCGCCGCTCCTGACGGATCTGCTGCAGCCGCTCCGGGTCGATGGTCAAACCGAACAGCTTGCTGCGGTAGTTACGCAAGCGCGGCGGCAAACGTTCGTTTTCCAGATCTTCTTCGGTCAACGGATAGTTGGCGGCGCGGATGCCGTAATGCAATGCCAGATAGATGCAGGTGGGCGTCTTGCCCGCGCGCGACACTGCGACCAGGATCACATCGGCCTCGTCGTAATTGAGCGCGATGCCGTCATCGTGGCTCAGCGCGAAGTTCATCGCATTGATGCGGCGGTGATAGGTCTCGAAGTCCACCATGCCGTGCGCGCGGCCCACCAGCGAGTGCCGCGGCGCGTTGAGCTCGCGCTCCAGTGGCTCGATGAAGGGCGCGAACACATCCAGCATCAACGCGCCGCTTTCGGCCAGGATCATGCTCAATTGTGGGTCGACACACGAATTGACCACCACCGGGCGCACCTGGTACCGCTCGCCTGCCGCACGAATGCGTAGCGCGGCATCGCGCGCTTTTTCTGCATCGTCAATGAACGACATGCGGTCGGTGACGAAGTTGAATCCACTGAACTGCGTGAGCAGGCTATGCCCAATCGTTTCAGCGGTGATACCGGTTCCATCGGAGACGTAGAACACCGGTCGAATTGTTGACATCAAGGCCACCTCTTTGAACTGGTGTTCAAAACTTACGGGTTCATGCTTGTGCAGATTCCGCTGTGCACTGCATCATAGCGGCTTCTTCCTACGGTCGCGGCCATCCAGCCCGCTCGGGCGATGGCCTTACGGAGCATCGCGCTTGAACGAGAATATCCTGTGGTTGCATGAGCTACGCCTGGTCGATCTGGCCCGCGTAGGCGGTAAAAATTCCTCGCTTGGCGAGATGATTGGCAACCTGGCCGGGCTTGGCGTTTCGGTTCCCGGTGGATATGCGACCACTGCGGAAGCTTTCAAGGACTTCATCGCCCACAACGATCTGTCCAAGCGCATCTTCGACAAGCTGGCCACGCTGGACGTGGAAGATGTCACTGCGCTCACCATCGCCGGCAAGGAGATCCGCGGCTGGGTGATCGATGCGCCGCTGCAGCCGGAACTGGACCGCGACATCCGCACCGCCTACGAACAGCTGTGCGCCGAAAACGGCGGCGGCGAAGTGGCGGTGGCAGTGCGTTCGTCGGCAACGGCCGAAGATCTGCCGGATGCCTCGTTCGCCGGCCAGCAGGAAACCTTCCTCAACGTGACCGGCGCCGACGATGTGGTGCACAAGGTCAAGGAAGTGTTCGCCAGCCTCTACAACGACCGTGCGATTGCCTATCGCGTGCATCACGGGTTCAAGCACGAAGACGTGTTCCTCTCGGCCGGCGTGCAGTTGATGGTGCGCTCGGGCGTCGGTGCGGCCGGTGTGCTGTTCACGCTGGACACTGAGTCGGGCTTTCGCGATGTGGTGTTCGTCACCTCCAGCTTCGGCCTGGGCGAGATGGTCGTGCAAGGCGCGGTCAACCCGGACGAGTTCTATGTCTACAAGCCCACGCTCAATGCAGGCAAGCCGGCGATCCTGCGTCGCTCGCTCGGCAGCAAGGCGATCCGCATGGTGTATTCGGATGTGCCCGGTGAGCGTGTGCGCACCGAGGACACGCCGGTGGAACTGCGCAACACCTTCTCGATCAGCGACGAAGACGTGCAGGAGCTCTCCAAGCAGGCCCTGGTGATCGAAAAGCATTACGGCCGCCCGATGGATATCGAGTGGGCCAAGGACGGTGTCAGCGGCAAGCTGTTTATCGTGCAGGCGCGCCCTGAGACGGTGAAGTCGCGCAGCCATGCCACCCAGATCGAGCGTTTTTCGCTGGATGCCAAGGACGCCAAGATCCTGGTCGAAGGCCGCGCAGTCGGTGCAAAGATCGGCAGCGGCGTCGCGCGCGTGGTGCGCTCGCTGGACGATATGAATCGCGTGCAGGCCGGCGACGTGTTGATCGCCGACATGACAGACCCCGATTGGGAGCCGGTGATGAAGCGCGCATCGGCGATCGTCACCAACCGCGGCGGCCGTACCTGCCATGCGGCGATCATCGCGCGCGAGCTCGGCGTGCCGGCCGTGGTCGGCTCGGGCAATGCCACCGACATGATCAGCGATGGACAGGAAGTAACGGTGAGCTGCGCCGAAGGCGATACCGGCTTCATCTACGATGGCCTGCTGCCGTTCGAGCGCACCACCACCGATCTGGGCAACATGCCGCCAGCCCCGCTCAAGATCATGATGAATGTGGCCAACCCGGAGCGTGCCTTCGACTTCGGTCAGCTGCCCAATGCCGGCATTGGTTTGGCGCGTCTTGAAATGATCATCGCCGCGCATATCGGCATCCATCCCAATGCACTGCTGGAATACGACAAGCAGGACGCCGACGTCCGCAAGAAGATCGACGCCAAGACCGCCGGTTACGGCGATCCTGTGAGCTTCTACACCAACCGTCTGGCCGAAGGCATCGCCACGCTGACCGCCTCGGTGGCGCCGCACACGGTGATCGTGCGTTTGTCGGACTTCAAGTCCAACGAGTACGCCAACCTGATCGGCGGTTCGCGTTACGAGCCGCATGAAGAGAACCCGATGATCGGCTTCCGCGGTGCCAGTCGCTATGTCGACCCGTCCTTCACCAAGGCGTTCGCGCTGGAGTGCAAGGCGGTGCTGAAAGTGCGCAACGAGATGGGCCTGGACAACCTCTGGGTGATGATCCCGTTCGTGCGCACGCTGGAAGAAGGCCGCAAGGTGATCGAGGTGCTGGAGCAGAACGGCCTGAAGAAGGGCGAGAACGGCCTGAAGATCATCATGATGTGCGAACTGCCGTCCAACGCGCTGCTGGCCGACGAGTTCCTGGAGATCTTCGACGGCTTCTCGATCGGCTCCAACGATCTGACCCAGCTGACCCTGGGCCTGGACCGCGATTCCTCGATCGTGGCGCATCTGTTCGACGAGCGGAATCCGGCGGTCAAGAAGCTGCTGTCGATGGCGATCAAGTCCGCGCGCGCCAAGGGCAAGTACGTCGGTATCTGCGGCCAGGGGCCGTCGGATCACCCGGAACTGGCCGAGTGGCTGATGCAGGAAGGCATCGAGTCGGTGTCGCTGAATCCTGACACCGTGGTCGACACCTGGTTGCGTCTGGCCAAGTTGAAGAGCGAGAGCTGATGGGAATGTTGGGTGTGGTGTGGGCGGCGGCTGCAGGAGCAGTCGCCGCAAAGCCGGCAGCGGCGGCCACCAAGGCGGCGGAGCCGGCGTTCAATTGGGCCAACATCCCGTGGGCGCAGTACGCGCTCAACTGGGGGCTGGCGCTGCTGATCGTGGTGGTCGGCATGTGGCTGGCCAAACAGCTCAGCCAGTGGCTGCATCGTGCGCTGACCCGCGCGCGTATCGAGATCACGCTGACCAACTTCCTGCGCAACGTGCTGTATGCGTTGTTGCTGGTGCTGGTGTTCGTGAGCGCGTTGAGCAAGATCGGCGTGCCGCCGACCTCGCTGATTGCGGTGCTGGGTGCGGCTGGTCTGGCGGTCGGTCTGGCGTTGAAGGATTCACTGTCCAACATCGCAGCAGGCGTGATGCTGATCGTGCTGCGACCGATGCGCGATGGCGACCATGTCGTGATCGCAGGCCAGGAAGGCATCGTGGACGAGATCCGTATCTTCCAGACCCGGCTGCGCTCGTTCGACGAACGCATGATCACCCTGCCCAACAGCACGATCACCACCTCGCCGATCGTCAACTACAGCACCCTGCCCAACCGTCGCCTGGAAGTGACCGTGGGCGTGGGCTATGGAGACGATCTGAAAAAAGCCCAGCAGCTGTTGCTGCAGATCGCCAAGGAGAACCCGAACCTACTGGATTCGCCCGCACCGTTCGTGCAGGTCACCAACCTGGGCGAGAGCACGGTGGATCTGATATTGTTTGCGTATGCCACCAACGGCAACTTCGGCGCGGCCAAGAGCACCACGCTGGAGCAGATCCGTAACCAGCTGCTGGAAAACGGGCTCAATATCCCGTACCCGCAGCGCGACCTGCATGTGTATCACCACGATGCCGACGGCAAGCCGATCTCCGATCTGCTGCTGAAAGGCATTGCCGATGATGGCGATTTGAGCAAGGGGCCGTCGTTGGCGCGTTGAGTGCGTTTTCGCGTGTAAAGCAATCTGTCATGCAAAAGGCCGCATCCAGTGATGCGGCCTTTTTGTTGTGTGGCGTCTCTGGCGCCTGCTGCATCGAACGGATGAGTCTGAAGATACGCAACTTCCAACTCGCAACGTTCGCTGCACACCAGTATCAGTCGCAGCACGCCGTCGGCGTGCCGCGAACCAGTGTCGCCCTTATCCCTGCGCGCCACCCTGGTTTGCACCGCCCAACGCGCCCATGAACTGGCGATAGTGGCGTAGCTCATCGATCGAATCGCGCACGTCGCTCAGCGCGGTATGCGCCGAGCTCTTGGCAAACCCATTGGCCACCGTCGGCGCCCAGCGCCGTGCCAGCTCCTTGATGGTGGACACATCGAGATTGCGGTAGTGAAAGTAGCGCTCCAGGCGCGACATCTGCCGGTGCAGGAAGCGGCGATCCTGGCAGATCGAGTTGCCGCACATCGGCGAGGCGCCGGCGCGGATCCACTCGCTCAGGAACGCCACGGTCTGCGCTTCGGCCTGCGCATGGGTGACCTGGCTGTCGAGCACGCGTTGCCACAGGCCCGAACGGCGATGCTGATTGCGGTTCCATTCGTCCATCGCTTCGAGTTTTTCCAGCGGATGCGCGATGGCCAGTTCCGGCCCCTCGGCAAGCACGTTCAACTGCGCATCGGTGACGATGGTGGCGATCTCGATGATGGAGTCGCGATCGGTATCCAACCCGGTCATTTCCAGATCGATCCAGATCAGTCGGTCGTTGCCCGCAAGGTTGTCTGCCATATCGCCGTCCTGTGGAGGGCCGTCGCCGGCCAGATGCTGAAGGGCGCGCATCATACCGCGGCCGCGCCGCTCAGGGCGCGAGGGGCGGCTTGCCACGCTTGGCCCTGAAGTAATTGGTCAGCCGCAGGCTCGCTTCTGCTGCAAGCACGCCGCCGCTGACCTGCACGCGATGATTGTGACGCGGGTCGGCCAACAGGTCGAACACGCTGCCACAGGCACCGGTCTTGGGGTCGCTGGCGGCGAACACCGCCCGCGCGATACGCGCATGGATCATGGCCATCGCGCACATCGCGCAGGGCTCCAGGGTGACGTACAAGGTGCAGCCGATCAGCCGGTGATTGGCCAGCCGGCGGCCGGCCTCGCGCATGGCCATGATTTCGGCATGCGCGGTAGGGTCGTGGCTGGCGATATTGAAGTTCCAGCCTTCGCCCAGCACGTTGCCATCGGCATCGACCAGCAACGCACCCACCGGGATCTCGTCATAGTCGCGCTCGGCACGCTCGGCCAGTTGCAGGGCGCGCTGCATCCATTGCTGGTCGATCGGCGACCGCGCCGCATCGAAAGGCATCTCCACCGATGTGCTCACGCAGCGCTGCCGCCCTGGCGATCCAGGAAGGCGGCGAACGCGGCAACGGTGGCTTCGCTGACATGGTGCTCGATGCCCTCGGCATCGCGGCGCGCGGTGGCCTCGTCGATGCCCAGGGCCAGCAGGAAGCGCTCGACGATCTGATGGCGCTGCCGGCTGGACGCGGCCAGCGCCTCGCCGGCCGGGGTCAGGAACACGCCGCGGTACGGGCGCTGCACCACCCAGCCATCGCGCACCAGCCGCTTGAGCATCTTGGCCACGGTCGGCTGGGCCACGCCCAGGCGCGCGGCGATATCGACCTGGCGCGCTTCGCCACCGTCGACCAGTAGATCGGAGATCAGCTCCACATAGTCCTCGACCAACTCGGCGCGGCGCGCTTCGCGCACCTGACGGAAGCTTTCCATATGCACCTGCGCATCGATCAGCACCGGCGCGGCGGCTTCCTGCTTTTCGCTCTTGCCCACCCTCTTCCTCATCATCGCGTCCGGCGCCAGTGCCGGTCTGCGTAGTGTGAAGCACGCCGCCGATCATTACGATTGAGATTGCCAATGCTCAACAGCATAGCAGTTGCTATATCATCGCTCCGATCCCTCGCCGACGCCGTCTCGCATGTCCGCCGACACCCTCTCGCACACTCATCCGCCCACCCCCGCAGCGCATTCCGCCAACGGCGGTCTGGGCGAGCACCACGCCAGCGTTGCCGTGCCCAAGGGCGGCCACTGGTGGTTCCGCTTGCTGGCGTTTCTGGGGCCGGGCTACATGGTGTCTGTGGGCTACATGGACCCGGGCAACTGGGCCACCGATCTGGCCGGCGGCTCGCAGTTCGGCTACCTGCTGCTGTCGGTGATCCTGCTGTCCAACGTGATGGCGATCGTGTTGCAGAGTTTGTCGGCACGCCTGGGCATCGCGACAGGGCTGGATCTGGCCCAGGCTTGCCGGGCGCGTTACCCGCGCGGGGTGAACCTGGCGCTGTGGGGATTGTGCGAGCTGGCGATCATCGCCTGCGACCTGGCCGAGGTGATCGGCACCGCGATCGCGTTGAAGCTGTTGTTCGGCACTCCGCTGACCATGGGCGCGATCATCACCGCGGTCGATGTAGTGTTGGTGTTGCTGCTGATGAACCGCGGTTTCCGCGCGCTGGAAGCGTTCGTGATGGCGTTGCTGCTGATCATCTTCGTGTGCTTCGGCATCCAGATCGCGCTGGCTGCACCGCCGATCGCGGCGGTGTTGGGCGGCTTCATTCCGCGTGCGCAAGTGATCACCGACCCAAAGGCCTTGTATCTGGCAATCGGCATCATCGGTGCGACGGTGATGCCGCATAACCTGTATCTGCATTCGTCGATCGTGCAGACGCGTGCGTATCCGCGCACCGATATGGGGCGCAAGTCGGCGTTGCGCTGGGCGGTGACCGACAGCACCGTGGCCTTGATGTTCGCGTTGTTCATCAATGCCTCGATCCTGATTCTGGCAGCGGCGGTGTTTCATGCGCAGGGCCGCACCGATGTGCAGGAGATCGAGCAGGCACATGCGTTGCTGGCGCCGATGCTGGGGGTGGGTCTGGCCTCGACCTTGTTTGCGGTTGCGTTGCTTGCTTCAGGCGTGAACTCCACGGTGACTGCCACGTTGGCCGGTCAGATCGTGATGGAAGGATTTTTGCAACTGCGGCTACCGCCGTGGATACGCCGCCTGCTGATCCGCGGCATCGCGATCGTGCCGGTGGTGATCGTGACCTGGCTGTACGGCGAAGCCGGCACTGCGCGGCTGCTGGTGCTCAGCCAGGTGGTGTTGTCGATGCAGCTGCCGTTTGCCGTGATTCCGCTGGTGCGCTTCGTGTCGGATCGTCAATTGATGGGTGCGCTGGTGGCACCGGCGTGGCTGGTGCGCATCGCCTGGGTGATCGCGGCGGTGATCGTCTGTTTGAACATCAAGTTGTTGTGGGATACCGCGCTGCAGTGACCGGCGGTGTCGGTTGGGGCTGAGCGAGCATCATCGTCTCTCCCCATCCAGTCGAAGCGCGTGCGCGACCGCCTGCACGCTGCACGCTCTTGCCGCACGACTGAGTCTGCTTGACCAACGCGTTTCGTAGCCGCCGCTTGCTTTGATCGACCAGATCACAGTCAGCGTGCACCCCTGCGACAGTGCGCACGCGTGTGCAATCTGCTTGCTGCTTGCGCGGGTCTACTGAGTGGATGCACCGGTGTGTCCACGGCCTGCGCTGCATTCGCGCTGCGCTTCGCAGAGACAGCCATGACGCTTCACGCTGTCACGCGACGCCCGGGATGCATGCCCTCGCCCACAGGAGTGTTTATGCATCCGTTCGAGCCCACTCCGGCCGACGCCGGACGCCGCAGCTTTCTCATCTCCAGCACGGCCGCCGTGGCAGCGTTGTCTTTGCCCGCTCTCGCCAGTGCCGCCGCAGCCGTGCGCGCACCTCCCTCCACACCGCCCCACCCGACCAACAACGGAGTCAACCCGATGTCCAATTTTGTCACCCGCCCCGACGGCGCCAACATTTTCTACAATGATTGGGGCAAGGGCCAACCGGTCGTGTTCTCGCACGGCTGGCCGCTCAGCGCCGATGCCTGGGATGCGCAGATGCTGTTCATGGGCCAACACGGCTTCCGTGTGATTGCGCACGATCGTCGCAGCCACGGTCGTTCGACCCAGACCTGGGACGGCAACGACATGGACACCTACGCCGACGATCTGGCTGCGGTGATCGAAAAGCTTGATCTGAAAGACGCGATCCTGGTCGGGCATTCCACCGGCGGTGGCGAAGTGGCGCATTACGTGGGCCGCCATGGCAGCAAGCGTGTGGCCAAGGTCGTGCTGGTCGGCGCGGTGCCGCCGCAGATGGTCAAGAGCCCGACCAATCCGGGCGGCCTGCCGCTGAGCGTGTTCGACGGCATTCGCGACGGCGTGGCCAAGGATCGTTCGCAGTTCTATCAGGATCTGACCACGCCGTTCTTCGGCGCCAACCGTGACGGCAACAAGGTCACCCAGGGCATGCGCGACTCGTTCTGGCTGCAGGGCATGCTGGGCGGCCACAAGGGCCAGTACGACTGCATCAAGGAATTTTCCGAGGTCGACTACACCGCCGACCTGAAGAAGATCGATGTGCCGGCGCTGGTGGTACATGGCGACGACGACCAGATCGTGCCGATCGACGCGTCCGGCAAGTTGTCGGCCAAGATCATCAAGCACGCCGAACTGAAGATCTATGCCGGTGCGCCGCATGGTCTGCCGGTCACCCATGCCGACCAGTTCAACAAGGATCTGCTGGCGTTCGCAAAAGCCTGATCTGTTTTGAATCGCTAAGAGAAGGCCGGCTTGTGCGAGCCGGCCTTTTTTTTGGCGATACTGAGGTTGTACTTAAAAGCAGCTAACACAACCTAGCGAGCGGTCGTGAGGTGGATGCGGACGACGCGTGGGAATCGCCGTGTACGAGTGGTACGTGCCGATTTCGGGCATTGTTCGCACTCGCATGGCAGTGAGCGCAGCAGTTTTGTTAGCTGCATGTTATTGGATGCTTTCACAAGCCTGGTTGGTCGAGCGCGCGGTGCCCTCGCCGCTCGCGGGACACGCCGCAAGTACGTCCCTGTAGGCTCGGTGGCGGCATCCATGCCGCCACACGGTCCCGCAAGCGGCGAGGACACCGCACCAGAGAGTTTCCTGGCTGCTTTGTTGAAAGCCATGCACCGACCAACTCGACTGGTCCTTGCCCGCCCACCATCGCGGGACCTTACGCGGCATGGATGCCGCGTAAGAGCCTACACGGACGTACTTGCGGCGTGTCCCGCGATGGTGGGCGGGCAAGGGCCCTGCAGCCAATCAACAGATCAGCCGCCCTGCACCGAAGACCCAGATCAGCCGCTCCGCAACAGACCGGCATGAAGTAATTTTTTCAGCCGCTCCAACACATCAATTCGACATCATTGATTCGTCAGTGCCATCTGCGTCACCAGCGCCTATCAAACACCGTGCTGAGTTAACGCAGCACCCAATCTGCCAGCAAAAACCCGCCACTCATCGCGACCACCAACAACGCGCCGGTCAGGCGTGGCGGTGCAGGCAACGGCAGATCCAGCAGCCGGCAACCAACGCCAATGGCCAATGCGAGCAGTACGCCAAGCAATGCCAGGCTCATCCTTCGCCATGCCCCGCAACGCGGCCGCTGGGCCCGCCGCAATGCACCAGGTTGCGCGCGTCACGGCGGGCTAGAAAGCGGTCGGCCAGCGCATAGCCGCAAGTCATCGCCAGCACCAGCAACGCGCCTACAAACGCTGTTGGTGCAGGCGATGGAATGCCCGCCGCACGGCAGCCGCAGCCGATTGCCACACCCAGCACAACACCGCTGATGAATTTCCAGTTCACGGTCATCAGATATCCGAATGCGCATGCGGTGGAACTGCCACGCCGCCGCCACCGACAAAATGCCGCACCACCGGCGCACGCTCGCCTTGATGCAAAGCGCGGATCCGCTCCTGCAACTGGCGGTCGTCGCCGGTAACGCGTTCGTGCTGGCGCAAGTGCTCCAGCCACGAGGCGACGATGAAATATTCCAGCTGCACGCCAGGAGTTGCGGCGTCTTCGGCCACCCCCCAGACCACTGCGCCATCGCGGCGGCGTGCGTTGCCGAGTTGCGTCATCAACTGGATGAACGCGGCGCGTGCATCTGCGGCAATGCGGTATTCCACTGTCACCAGCACCGGGCCGCGATCGTGTTCGACCGTGTCCGATTGCGCAGGCGTGGGCCAGTGTCCCCCGGGTGCAAGGTCCAGCTGTTCGGTACCGGCAATGCGCGCGCGCTTGACCAGTACCGCCGCAATCACCGCACCTACGGCAGCGATCTGCAGCGCAGTGGCAATCGAGGTGCGTTGCGCCAACGCACCCCACAGCAACGAGCCGCTGGCCATGCCTGCAGAAAACACCACGATGTACAACGACAGCGCACGCGCACGCACCCATGCCGGCACCGACGTTTGCGCGGCGATCTGCAGTGACGACAGCACGGTGATCCAGGCTAGTCCATTCACCACCATCACCACGCACAACACGCCGATCTGGCGCGACAACGCGAGTCCCAACAGCGATGCCGCGCACACCAAGGTGGCGACGAACACCAGCAGATCGCGGTCGTAACGCGCACGCAGCCGCGGCAACAGCAATGCGCCACTGATCGCACCGATCCCGATGCAGCCCAGCAAGATGCCGTAACTACCGGCGCCCAGTTGCATCTCGCGGCGCACTACCAAGGGCAACAATGCCGTCAGCGCGCTGGCAAACAAAAAGAATCCGCCGGCCTTGATCAACACCGCCTGCAGCACACCGGCACGCGCGGCGTAACGCAAGCCGGCACGCAGGCCGGCGCCAAAACTCTCCGGTGGCAACGCCGAGGCATGCGTCTCGCGGCGCCAACGCCACACCACCCACAGCATCAATCCGAAGGTGAGCGCATTGAGCAGGAAGGCCCATGGCGGGCCGAACTGCGCCACGATCAGGCCGCCGATCGCCGGGCCGATCGAGCGTGCGATGTTCATTCCAATCGAGTTGAGCGCCACTGCCGAGGCCAGCATCGGGCGCGGCACCAGCTCCGACACGATCGCCGCCTGCGCCGGCATCGCCATCGCTGCGCCGGTGCCCATCGCAAAGGTCAGGCCCACCAGCACCCAGGGGGTGAGCAACTGCAGATGCGACAGCAGTGCCAACATGCCGGCCACCAGCAACATCCACGCTTGCGTGAACATCAGATAGCGGCGCCGGTCGACGATGTCGGCCAGGGTGCCGGCCGCCAGCGCAAACAACACCACCGGCAAGGTGGTTGCCGATTGCACCGCCGCCACCATCAACGGCGAGCCGGTCTGTTCGGCCATCACCCACGAAGCGGCGACATCATTGATCCAGGTGCCGATGTTGCTGCCCAGGATCGCCAGCCACAATACACGGAAGACCGGCTCGCGCAGCGGCGCCCAGGCACCGCCATCGGCAGGTGCAGCGGAAGAAGTCATTGCGGCCAAGCTCCAGGCAGTGGGATGAAACAGGCGATGCGGCGGTATGCGCAACGCACGCTAGCGCACGATGTCAGCGGCATCAGAACGCGAAACATGCGCATCCCAATGCACCCCAGAAACTGCGCAGATCGTCAGACGGTGCAGCGTGCTGCGCCGCGTGGCGATGTGCGCCATGGGTGTGACAGCCGTGGCCGTGCACATGCGTGGCACCGGCAAGTTTGGTAACCACACCACCAACGTGATAGCCACCGAAACGGTTAATCGGCGACCAGTCCGGCATGGCAGGTGGCAGGGTCGGCGCCAGCGCGGCAAAGTCGCCATCGCCATGCACCACGCGCCCGCCCAACACGGTCAGCACGCTGGTGATGTCGGCGATGGCGGCATCGTCGACGTGCAGGTAATCGTTCGACAACACGATGAAGTCGGCCAGCTGCCCCACCGCCAACGTGCCCTTGTTGGCCTCGTCGCCGGAGAACCACGCACTGCCCTGCGTCCACAATCGCAAGGCCTGTTCGCGATCGAGCAGATTCTCCTCGCCATACAAGGCCAGCCCGCCTACGGTGCGGCCGGTGACTAGCCACGACAGCGCCACCCACGGGTTGTAACTGGCAACACGCGTGGCATCGGTGCCGGCACCGACCGGTACCCCGGCGGCCAGCATGCGACGCACCGGCGGTGTGTGCCGTGCGGCTTGCACGCCATAGCGTTCGACGAAGGCTTCGCCTTGATAGGCCATGCGGTGCTGCACGGCGATGCCGCCATTCAAGGCCCGGATGCGATCGATATTGCGCGGGGTGATGGTTTCGGCGTGATCGATGAACCAGTGCAGGCCATCGAACGGAATCTCCGCATTGACCTTTTCGTAGACATCGAGAATGCGCCCGATGCTTTCGTCGTAGGTGGCATGGATGCGGAACGGCCAACGCTTTTCCACCAACAGCCGCACCACCTGCTCAAGCTCCGGCTCCAGTTCCGGCGGCAACTCCGGACGCGGCTCGCTGAACTGCTCGAAGTCGGCCGCAGAGAACACCAGCATTTCACCAGCACCGTTGTGACGTAGCAGATCGTCGCCCTTGCGTACCGGCATCATCTCGGTCCAGCCACGGAAGTCATCGACCTCCTTGCCCTTGTTCTGGGTGAACAGGTTGTAGGCGATGCGCACGCTCAGTTGATCGGCTGCATGCAACTGCTCGATGACCTGATAGTCCTCGGGATAGTTCTGAAAACCGCCGCCGGCATCGATCACCGAGGTGATGCCCAGCCGGTTGAGTTCGCGCATGAAGTGACGCGTGGAGTTGGCTTGGTATTCCAGCGGCAAGCGCGGGCCTTTGGCCAGACTTGCGTACAGGATCAGCGCGTTGGGCTTGGCCAATAGCAGGCCGGTGGGATTGCCGAGTTTGTCGCGTTCGATACGCCCGCCCGGCGGATCCGGTGTCTGTTTGTCGTAGCCGCAGGCGCGCAGCGCGGCGCGATTGAGCAAGGCGCGGTCGTACAGATGCAGCAGAAATACCGGCGTGTCCGGTGCGATCGTATTGATCTCATCCAATGTGGGCAGACGTTTTTCGACGAATTGATGCGCGGTGAAACCGCCGACTACGCGCACCCATTGCGGCGCAGGCGTGCGATCGACCTGCGCCTTGAGCATCGCCATCGCATCGGCCAGCGAACGCACGCCGTCCCAGCGCAACTCCAGGTTGTAGTTCAGCCCGCCGCGAATCAGATGGGTATGGCTATCGTTGAGGCCGGGCAGCAGGCGTCGCCCCTGCGCATCGATGACGCGTGCGCCCTTGGCTAGCGCTATGACGTGTGCATCGTCGCCGACCGCGACGATGCGTCCATCGGCCACCGCAATTGCGCTGGCACTGGGCTGGCGCGGATCCAGTGTGGTGATGCTCGCATTGCGAACGACAAGATCGACCATGTCAGCTTCCTTGGAAGTCGGCGAGGTGGCCGCAGACACGACACCCGGGAGTGCAGCAACCGCGAGGCTGGCCGCAGCGCCCTGCAGCAGTTGACGTCGTCCGGCATCGTGTGAGGGGTTGTTGCTCATCTGGCGACGCGCCTGCGCCATCCATCCAGCGACCAGTCGCCGCCACCGGTCCCGATCAGTGCCAGCAAGACCAGCAGCCACATCAGCGGATACTCCATGCCGCCGTGCATCCAGAACCAGCCGTTGGGCACTGCCAACACCACGGTGATGGCGATGAACAACGCGGCAAGCATCGCACTGGCGCGCGTCCATGCACCGAGCAAGACCGCACCACCGGACAAGGTCTGTACCAGTGCCAACACCAGCGGCAACGGTGCCGCTGCAGGAAAGCCAAAGTGCTGCAATTCACCGGCGAAGCCGACCAGGCCCGGACCACCGAACCACCCCAGCAACTTGCCTAATCCATGCGGCAACAGAAAGCCGCCACCGGCGAGGCGCAGCAGCAACACCGCAGCTGCCTGGCCGGCAGTGCCGCGCAGCAGAGAGCGGTTCAATGCCCGCCTTCCTGCGCGCCGAACATCGTCTTGGCGTACTGGATGCCGATGCCGTAGCCGCCGGCATGTGCGCGTGCAATTCCGGTGGTCAGCTCATAGGTCTCACCGCGCGCCCAATCGCGCTGCAATTCCAGCAGGTATTGCACGCTGGTGATCGGCGCGGCGCCGGCCTGCAGCATGCGCGTAACCGCGCGTTCGTGCGCTTCATCGCTGACATCGCCGCAGGCATCGGTGATGACGTAGACCTCAAACCCTTGTTCGATCGCCGACAGCGTCGGGCCGACGATGCACACGCTGGTCCACAGCCCGGCGATCACCAGCCGCTGCTTGCCGATGGCATTGACGCGGTCGATCACGGCAGGATCTTCCCAGGCATTCATGCTGGTGCGGTCGTACACCGGCTCGCCGGGAAAGATCTCCGGCAGCTCGGGAAACAACGGACCGGAGAAAGACTTTTCCGCCACGGTGGTCAGGATCACCGGCACCTTGAAGCCTTTGGCACCCTTGGCAATCAGCGCCACGTTGTTGCGCAGCGCGGAGATGTCGATGGTGTGGGTGGCGAAGGCCATCTGCGATTGATGGTCGATCAGGATCAGGGCGTGATCGCCGGGCGACAGCAGGCGTGTGCCGGGAACTGCAGTAGCGGTGCTCATGGGTGATGCTCCAGGGAAGATGAAAACGCGTGGCCGCCGCGCACTTGCGCACGCGATGTGGTCAACGCAGCGCAGGCATCCATCGCGTCTTGCGCGGCAAAGCGCGCCGGTGTGCAGCCGGTGGCATGCCGAAAGCTGCGCACGAAATGGCTCTGATCGAAGAAGCACAGATCGGTGGCGATCTGGCTGATGCTGTGGCGCCTTTCGCGCAGCAACACCTGTGCACGTTCGATACGGCAACCACGCAGGTATTCCATCGGGCTGGCACCCACCACCTCGCGAAACACGCGTGCGAAATGGAAGCGGCTCATGCACGCAGCACCCGCCAATTGCGCCACGCTGATGGGTTCGCACAGATGCGTGTCGATGTAGTGCATGGCTCTGGCCACCGCACGCACACGTGGTGCAGTCGGTTGGTTGACGCATGCACTGTGCGCATCGGGGCGAGCGGCGGCGGTCAGACTTGCCATGCGGCGTCTCCGGCGGGGAATGACCTCATGGTGAGGTCAGGTGCCGTCGCGCCCTACCCCTGAAGGTGAGGCGAATCGCTCACTCTTTCGGGGGTATCGATCGACGTGCTCGGCAGTAGAGAACGCAGACAACCGATCACAACCGCATCGCCAACCTGCACGTTACGCCGCTCATCACCGCAATCGCCCCGCCCTATAGTTGCGTGCAGCGCAGCGCACCCGGCGCTGAAGTCCAGCCGTGCCGAATCTCGCTCGCTAGTAGCACCTACTCGAATTCGATCCATACGTCGCTCCCCCGAAAGAGGTGTTGGTGCTTGCCCTGATCCCGCCCGACAATGCCGCGATGCCGCATGCGCCCGCTATTCGATCGTCTTCGCTGCTGCGCGTGTGCATCGCGCTGGCGGCGTTGGCGTGCTGTGGCAGCAGCCTGCTGTGCGCACCGGCCTGGGCAAGCGCGATCGCCTCCACGCGCGACGGATTGCTGCAGTTCCATCACACCGCGTGGAGCACCGAGCGCGGTGCGCCGGCCGATATCTGGGACATCCAGCAGGCCGACACCGGCCCGTTGTGGTTGGCCACCGGCTTCGGGCTGTTCCAGTTCGATGGCCAACACTTCGCGCGGCGGACGCCGCCCGACGGTGAGGCCTATGCCTCGCACAACATGACCACGCTGGCGCTGACGCCGGACAACAGCGCCTGGATCGGCTATTTCAACGCCGGCATCGACCGGATGGCGGACGGCCACCTCACCCACTTCGCACCCGGCAAGGACCTGCCGGCCGGCATGGTGTTCCGGATCGAGCGCGATGGCAGCGGGCGTCTGTGGGCGGCCATCGATGGCGGGTTGTGCTGGTTCGACGGGCAACGTTGGCAACGCGCCGGTATGGAGTGGGGCTATGCAGCCACCCGCGCGCAATGGCTGTTGCGCGATCGCCGCGGCGTGCTGTGGGTCAGCGATGGCGCGCAGATTCTGCTGCTGCGGCCCGGCGCCAAACGTTTCGAGCCCAGCGGCCAGCGAATCGGCCATTTCGTCACCATGACCGAGAGTCCCGATGGCGCGATCTGGGTGGCCGATCCATATCGCGGCGTGTTTGCGCTGACCGACGCACACGGCCAGGTGCTGCCCGCAGCGGTACGCGCGCAGCCGCAGTTTCCCGGCCTGTTTGCACACCGCATCCGCTTCACCCGCGACGGTGCGTTGTGGGGCAGCGACTACGCGGCGCGCGGGCTGTTCCGCATCGCATCGCCGGCGTCGCCGGCGCCGGTGCTGGAACGCTTCGACACCATGCAGGGCCTGACCTCGACCACCGCCGGCCCGCTGCTGGAAGATCGCGAAGGCAATCTGTGGGCCGGCACCAATCTGGGCCTCAACCGCTTCCGTCATCGCGCGTTGCTGCCGCTTGCGCCGCTGTTGCCGGGTCAGGCGATGGCGGTGGCGCTCTTCACCACCACGCCCAGCCAGACCGCAGCACCGCTACTGGCGACCTTTCGCGACGGTCGCCTGCAGGCGTTGACGCGCGATCGCGTCGAACGTTTGCAGCACGGTGCGTCTGTCGCGGTGCTGGACGTCCCGGCGACCGCCAGCGGCTGGGTGCTGGGCAGGCACGAGCTGTTACGGCTGCAAGCAGGCCGCGGGCAAGCAGTGCCGCTGCCACATGCATTGTCGGCCGGCTCCGTGCGCGCCCTGGTTGTCGATGCGCACAACCATCCATGGATCTGCACCGAAGCAGACGGTGCCTTCCAGTTCGACAACGGCCTCTGGCAACCCATCGCCAGCCTGCAGGACACGCCATGTTCGGTGCTTGCCAACACCAGCGATGGCGGCATGTGGGTGGGTACCGTCACGGGCGAACTGCGCATGTTGCGTGGCACGCAGGTCCACCGATACAGCGCGGCCGACGGCTTGTCGGTCGGCCCGATCACCGCCGTGCTGCAACGCGGCTCGCTCACGCTGGTGGCTGGCGAAACCGGGCTTGCGGTGTTGGGCGAGGATGGCCGCTTTCGACAGGTACCCGACCAGGCCACTGCGCTCCTGCAAGGCATCACCGGCATCGCGCAGGACCGCCGCGGCACGTTTTGGTTGAACGGCAATCGCGGCGTGGTGCACCTCGGTCGGCAAGCGCTGCTGACCAGCCTGCGCACCGGCGTGGCCAGCCCGGCGCTGCACCTGTACGACATCATGGATGGGCTGCCGGGCGTCGCCCAGCAGGCCACGCCGGTGCCCACCGCACTTGCCGCCGACGATGGGTTGCTCTGGTTCGCCACCAATCAGGGCCTGGCCTGGCTCGATCCCGAACAGACCTACCGCAACCCGATCGCACCGGCGGTGTTCATCACCGAGGTAGTCGCCAACGAACGGCCCTATCCGCGGCAGGACGGCCTGCAACTGCCAAAATGGACCGATCGCCTGCGCATTGGCTACGACGCCATCAGCCTCACCCGTCCCGAACGCGTGCGCTTCCGCTACCGGCTGGAGGGCGTGGACGCGCAATGGCAGGACGCAGGCAATCGCAACGAGGCGTTCTATACCAATCTCGCTCCGGGGCGTTATCGCTTCCACATTGCCGCAGCCAACAACGACGGCGTATGGAACCAACGCGGCGACACGCTGGACTTCGTCATTGCAGCAGCGTTCGTGCAGACCTGGCAGTTCAAGCTCTGCTGCGCGCTCGCGATGCTGCTGGCGTTGGGCATCGCCTGGCGCATGCGTACCCGCCAGGTCGCCGGCCGCTTGCGTGCGCGCCTGGAGGAGCGTTATCGCGAACGCGAGCGCATCGCCCGCGAATTGCACGACACCTTGTTGCAGGGCACGCAGGGACTGATTCTGCGTCTGCACGCGGCCAGCCGCTCGTTGCCCTCGAACGACCCGCGCCGGCTGGAACTGGAGCAGGCGGTGGACCTGGCCGAAGACGCGCTGATCGAAGGCCGCGACCGCGTCAACGGGCTGCGCGACAGCCAATCCCTGCACGAAGACCTGGCCGGTGCCCTGCAACGGGCACGCAATGCGATCATGCCGCCACCCACGGCGGAACTGCATCTCCTGGTCGAAGGCCGGCCCCTGCGCTTGCGCCCGCTGGTGGCCGATGAGCTGTTCCAGCTCGGCCGCGAAGCGCTCACCAATGCCGACCGGCATGCCAATGCCACCCGTATTGCGCTGGAACTGCGTTACGGTGCACGTGACTTCGTGCTGCGCATCCATGACGATGGCTGCGGTCTCGAACCGGACGTCCTGCACGGCCAGGCCCGCACCGGCCACTGGGGACTTACCGGCATGCAGGAACGCGCGCAACGCATCGGCGCCAAGATGCAGTTGTGGTCGCGCCCCGGCAGCGGTACCGAAATTCAGATCCTGGTACCCGCGCGTGCGGCCTACGCAAGTCCACCGCGCTGGTGGTGGCCATTTCGACAGGCAACATCCACGGAGAGCAGCAATGGCTGAGATGGTCAAAGCAACCGATGTGCTGGTGGTAGACGACCATCCGCTGCTGCGCGATGGTCTCAGCGCCATGCTCGCGGCCGAGCACGACATGCGCGTGGTCGGCGAGGCCGAAGACGGCGAACAGGCGGTGGCCTGCTACAGCAGCCTGCGCCCGGATGTGGTGTTGATGGATCTGCAGATGCCGCGCGTGGATGGTGTGGAAGCGATCCAGCGCATCCGCCGCCTCGACCCGTCTGCCAAGGTCATCGTGCTGACCACCTACACCGGCGATGTGCGTGCGGTGCGCGCGTTGCAGGCCGGTGCCTGCGGCTATCTGCTGAAAAGTTCGCTGCGCCGCGAACTGGTGGACACTATCCGCGACGTGCGCCGCGGCCAACGGCGGCATGTGCCGGCGCTAGTGGCCGAAAACATCGCCGCACACGTACTCGACGATGCCCTGTCTGCGCGCGAGACCGAAGTACTCAGCCTGGTCGCCACCGGCTGCTCCAACAAGCAGATCGGCAGCGCTTTGACGATTTCCGAAGAGACCGTCAAGGCGCATATGAAAAACATCCTGTGCAAGCTCGGCGTGCACGATCGCACCCATGCAGTGACCGTCGCTTTGCGTCGCGGGATCCTGTCGCTGGAGACCTGAGCGGTCCAGCATTCTTGAACGCAGGGCCAGGGCAGCGTGACCGCCGCCCTGTCAAATCGACGGGCTTGCGCTATGGTATGCACCGCCGAGCGGCAAGGGGGTCGCTTCAGCATCGTGTGCGACAGCCGATAACGGCTACGTCCGGACGCAGCAAAGCGCAGCGGCGGCACTCGATCCAATCACTAAACGCGTTCAGGGGAATTGCGATGCTTCGTCACTCTTTGCGGGTGCGCCTGCTGTTGCCGGTGCTGGCCTTGGTGCTGGTCGTGGTGGCGGCACTGACGGTCATTCTGGCCATTACCGAAGCGAACCGGGTCAAATTCGAGGCCGGCGACGCGATCGAGCGCCAGTCGGTGTCCTTGCAGACCCTGTTCTCTGTCACTCGCGCGATGATGCTCGACCGCGTCAATTCCTCCATGCGCCAGCTGCGCAAGGAAGCCAACGCACACGGCGCCGCAAGCATCGGCAACGAAGTGCGCGTGGGCGACCGCAACGCCAACGACCTGCTGCTGGGCCAGAAGGCGCAAGCCAATGCCTTCGACATGCTCGACGATGTCACCGCCATCCACGAAGGCACCGCCACGCTGTTCTCGCGGACCGGCGAAGACTTCGTGCGCATCTCCACCAACGTCAAGAAGGACGACGGCAGCCGCGCCATCGGCACCGTGCTCGATCCCAACGGCCAGGCCGCCGCCAAGCTGCGTAACGGCGAAAGTTTCTACGGCGTGGTCGACATCCTCGGCAACCCGTACGTCACCGGCTACGAGCCAATCTTTGCCGGCAACGACAAGCGCGTGATCGGTGCCTGGTACGTCGGCTACAAGGCCGATACGCAGGCGCTGGAAAACGTGGTCAGCAGCCGCCGCGTGCTCGATTCCGGCTTCATCGCCATCTTCGACAGCAAGAACAAGCTGCGCTTCCAGTCCACCACCGGTGCCACCACCGACACTGCGACCATCGAACGCATCGTCAAGGACAGCCCCGGCGACTGGGTCGTGACCAAGCAGGAAGTGCCCGATTGGGGCTTCACCCTGGTCTCTGCCTATCCCAAGAGCGACGTCAATGGCGTGATCGTGCGCCAATCGCTGTGGATCGCCGGCATCGGCCTGCTGGTCTGCGCGTTGCTGCTCGGCCTGCAATGGGCGTTGATCTGGAGCCGCGTGTTGCGCCCGATCCAGCATTTGACCACCGTGGCCGAAGAACTGAGCCTGGGCAAGTGGAACCACACCATCGACGAGGTCAATCTCAAAGATGAAATCGGTACCCTGGCGCGCGCCATCTCGCGCCTGTCCAACAGTGTCCGGCTGGCCATGGAGCGCCTCAGCAAACGCTGAGCCGCTCGCACCCACTCTGTACCAGATGATGCAAGGAAGACGCCATGTCCACTGAATTCCGTCCGCTGATCGAGATCCTGCGCGAGCTCAAGGCGCTGGCATTGAAGAAGGCGTCCGGCTTTCTGTTCATCGTCACCGAGGAAAACCACTCCTGCATCGTCCGCCTCAATGCCGGGCAGATCGAAGAAGTGGTGTTCCGCATGCTGCGCAACGACGAGGCGGTGCAACGCCTCACCATGGTCAACGCGGCAAAGGCACGTTTTCAGACCGACCCCGGCGCCGGCATGGGCAAACCCTCGCTGCTCAGCGATGACTCACGCCAGTGGTTGATGGGTGGTTTTGAGCAGGATCTGGGTGGTGCGCCGGCTGCGCCGCGTGCGCCAGTTGCACCGGCAGTCGTGACGGCCGCAGCAACGCCTATCGCGGCACCGAGCGCAGCGCATGCATCCGTCGGCGGATCTGCACCCGACGAGCGCGTCCGCGATGCATTGGAAAAAGTCGCGCTGAACTACCTCGGCCCGATCGCCGGCATGCTGTGCGACGAAGCCTGGGAGGCATCGAGCGACATCGAGCAAGTGCTCAATCAGCTTGGCGCCAACCTCTCCACGCCGCAGGAAACGCAGAAGTTCATGGCGGATGCGCGCGTGGCGCTGGCCAAGGTGCGTTGAGGGATACTGCAACACATTGCGAATCAAGCCGCGCGTTGCGCGGCTTTCTCTTTAGCAAGTACCGATAATTCCCGTTCGACTTGCCGGCACACTGGAAGACTTGATCGAGTTGGATTGGGTCGCGCGCAGTGGTGATGTTTGCGACACGCACGCCGGCTATCCAGCCAGCAGTTGACCCATGCCTCGATGCGGTGCACCGACAAGACCATTCCATTGCCCGACCGGATTGCCATAACGACAAAGGCGCCTTGCGGCGCCTTTGTCGTTTAAATCACTCCCACTCGATCGTCGCAGGCGGCTTGCCGGAGATGTCGTAGACCACGCGCGAGACGCCGCGCAGTTCGTTGATGATGCGGTTGGAGACCGTGCCGAGGAAGTCGTACGGCAGGTGTGCCCAGTGCGCGGTCATGAAGTCGATGGTTTCCACCGCGCGCAGCGCGATCACCCATTCGTAGGCGCGTGCATCGCCGACCACACCCACCGATTTCACCGGCAAGAACACCGCGAACGCCTGGCTGGTCTTGTCGTACAGATCGGCCTTGCGCAGTTCGTCGATGAAGATCGCATCGGCCTTGGCCAGCAGTTCGGCGTACTCGCGCTTCACTTCGCCCAGAATGCGCACGCCCAGGCCAGGGCCGGGGAACGGATGGCGATACACCATGGTGCGCGGCAGGCCGAGTTCGACGCCGAGACGACGCACTTCGTCCTTGAACAATTCGCGCAACGGCTCGACCAGACCCAGCTTCATGTGCTCGGGCAGGCCGCCGACATTGTGGTGGCTCTTGATCACGTGCGCCTTGCCGGTCTTGCTGCCGGCCGACTCGATCACGTCCGGATAGATCGTGCCCTGCGCCAGCCACTTGGCATTGGCCAGCTTGTTGGATTCTTCGTCGAAGATATCGACGAACAGGTTGCCGATGATCTTGCGCTTGGCTTCCGGGTCGCTCACGCCTTCGAGCTTGGCGAAATAGCGGTCGGCCGCGTTGACGCGGATCACCTTGACGCCCATATGCTCGGCAAACATCGCCATCACCTGGTCGCCTTCCTGCCAGCGCAGCAGGCCGGTATCGACGAACACACAGGTCAGCTTGTCGCCGATCGCTTTGTGCAACAACGCCGCGACCACCGACGAATCGACGCCGCCAGACAAACCCAAGATGACTTCGTCATCGCCCACCTGCGCGCGCACGCGTGCGATCTGGTCGTCGATGATATTGGCCGCCGTCCACAGCGTCTGGCAGCCGCAGACATCGACCACAAAGCGGCGCAACAAAGTCTGGCCCTGCAGCGTGTGCGTCACTTCCGGGTGGAACTGCACGCCGTACCAGCGTTTGTCTTCGTTGGACATCGCCGCCACCGGTATGCGGTCGGTCACTGCGGTGACGGTGAAGCCCGGCGGCACCTGCGACACGTGATCGCCGTGGCTCATCCACACATTCAAACGCGATGCGCCGGCGTGATCGGTCAAGCCGGCGAACAGCGCATCGGCCGCCACAACATCCACTTCGGCATGGCCGAATTCGCGTTGATCTGCCGCTTCTGTCGCTCCGCCTAGCTGCGCAGCCAGGGTCTGCATGCCGTAGCAGATGCCGAACACCGGCAGGCCGCTGTCGAACACTTCCTGCGGCGCGACCGGCGCACCCGGCAAGGTGGTCGATTCCGGCCCACCAGACAGAATGATGCCCTTGGCACCGAATCCAGCAATCTCGGATGGATCATGATCCCAGGCCCAGATCTCGCAGTACACGCCGATTTCGCGGATACGCCGCGCAATCAGCTGGGTGTACTGCGCGCCGAAATCGAGGATGAGGATCTTGTCGGTATGGATGTTGGTCATCGAGGGCCGGGATTGGGGAGTTGGGATTGGAGATTCGCAAAAACGCTAGCCACAACCGCTGCCGGATGAGGACGCGGTAGGCTCTTACGAATCCCGAATGCCGAATCCCCACTCCCGCGCGCTGGCTTACCCAGCGCGATAGTTCGGCGGCTCTTTCGTGATCTGCACGTCGTGCACATGGCTTTCGCGTTGACCGGCGCCGGTGATCTTGACGAACTTCGGCTTGGTGCGCATCTCTTCGACAGTGGCGCAGCCGACATAGCCCATGGTCGCGCGCAGGCCGCCGATCAGCTGATGAATGATGCCGCCGACCGAGCCGCGATACGGCACACGCCCTTCGATGCCTTCCGGCACCAGCTTGTCGGCGTCGCTGGAATCCTGGAAATAGCGGTCCTTGGACCCCTTTTCCATCGCGCCCAGGCTGCCCATGCCGCGGTAGCTCTTGTAGCTGCGGCCCTGGAACAACTCGACCTCGCCTGGCGCCTCCTCGGTACCGGCCAGCAAACCGCCGACCATCACCGTGGACGCACCGGCGACCAGCGCCTTGCCGATGTCGCCGGAATAGCGGATGCCGCCATCGGCGATCAGCGGAATGCGGTCCTGCAGCGCTTCGGCCACCATGTCGACCGCAGTGATCTGCGGCACGCCGACACCGGCGACCACGCGCGTGGTGCAGATCGAGCCCGGACCCACGCCGACCTTGACCGCATCGGCGCCGGCATCCATCAACGCCAGCGCGGCATCGCCGGTGACGATATTGCCGCCGATCACCTGCAGCTGCGGATAGGTCTTCTTGACCCAGGCCACGCGATCGATCACGCCCTGCGAATGGCCGTGCGCGGTATCCACGATCACCACGTCCACGCCCGCTGCGGCAAGCAGTTCGATGCGCTGTTCGGTATCGCCGCCCACGCCCACCGCGGCGCCCACCAGCAAGCGCTTGGCAGCGTCTTTGGCAGCGTTGGGGTTGTCGGTCTTTTTCTGGATGTCCTTGACCGTGATCAGGCCGCGCAGCTCGAAGCTGTCGTTGACCACCAGGATCTTTTCGATGCGGTTGCGATGCAGCAGCTCCAGCACTTCCTCATCGCTGGCGCCTTCGCGCACGGTGATCAGGCGATCCTTCTTGGTCATGATATGGCGAACCGGATCGTCGAGCTTCTTCTCGAAGCGCATGTCGCGGCTGGTGACGATGCCAACCAGTTCGCTTCCATCCACCACCGGCACGCCGGAGATGTTGCGCGCGCGGGTCAGCGCAATCACTTCACCGATCGTGGTGTCGGGGCTGACCGTGAACGGCTCGGTGATCACGCCGGATTCGAACTTCTTGACCCGGGCCACTTCGCCGGCCTGCTGCGCCGGGGTCAGGTTCTTGTGGATGATGCCGATGCCGCCCAGCTGGGCCATTGCCACCGCAAGGCGGTGTTCGGTCACTGTGTCCATCGCGGCCGAGAGAATCGGCAGTTTCAGGCGCAGATCGCGGGTCAGCCGGGTTTCCAGGCTGACATCCTTGGGCAGGACGATCGAATGAGCGGGGACGAGCGAAACGTCGTCGTAGGTGAGAGCTTCAGCCTGGATGCGGAGCATCGGCGGACCCGAGTTTGGGGAAGCGCGGCATTTTACCCTGAAAGCCTTCACGAAGACACAACGCAGCCGCAATGCTGCGTTACGCGCGCGCCTCAGCCGGCTGCGTCGGCTGCTTCCAGCGTGTTCTGCATCAACGTGGCGACCGTCATCGGCCCTACTCCACCCGGCACCGGCGTGATCCAGGCCGCGCGCTGCACGGCGGCGTCGAAACCGACATCGCCAACCAGACGCCCGTCTTCCAGGCGATTGATGCCCACATCGATCACCACCGCGCCCGGCTTGACCCACTCGCCGGGAATCAAACCGGGGCGGCCCACCGCCACCACCAGGATGTCGGCATTGCGCACGCTGGCCTCCAGCACCTCGGGCGGGGTGAACTTGTGGCAGCTGGTGACCGTACAACCGGCGATCAGCAACTCCAGGCCCATCGGCCGGCCCACGTGATTGCTCACGCCCACGATGGTCGCATTGCGCCCGCGCACCGGCTGGTCGGTATGCGCCAGCAAGGTCACGATGCCGCGCGGCGTGCACGGGCGCAGGCCGAATTCGCGCAGCGCCAGATGCCCCACATTCTGCGGATGAAAGCCATCCACGTCCTTGCGCGGGTCGATGCGCTGGATCAGGCGATTGGCATCGGGGATGCCCGGTAGCGGCAGCTGGATCAGGATGCCGTGGATCTTGGGATCGGCGTTGAGCCGGTCGATCAATGTCGCCAGCTCGGCCTCGCTGGTGCCGTGCGGCAAGTCGTAATCGAAGGCCTCGATACCGACCTTCTCCGCCGCGCGCCGCTTGTTGCGCACATACACCGACGAGGCCGGGTCGCCGCCGACCAGCACCACTGCCAACCCGGGGCGCGCCTTGCCGGCCGCCACGCGCGCATCCACCCGCAGCTTCAATCCGTCGAGCAGGTCCTCGGCAATGCGGCGGCCATCGAGGAGGCGGGCCGGAGCAGAGGCAGCTGGCGCGGAAACGGTCATGGGGCGTCAGGTGTAGAGTCGAAGGCCGTCTATTGTCCCCGATTCCGTCATGACCGACACCACCTCAACGCCCGATTCAATCACCACCTCTATCGAAGCGGCCGCATTTCGCCGTCTGTTGCAGCATCTCAACCAGGACCGGCTCGATGTGCAGAACATCGATCTGATGATCCTGGCCGGCTTCTGCCGCAATTGCCTGGGCGACTGGTACCGCGAAGCCGCCGAAGCGCACGGCCAACCGATGAGCAAGGATCAGGCGCGCGAAGCGGTGTATGGCATGCCGTTCGCCGACTGGAAACAGCAGCACCAGAAAGACGCCACGCCCGAGCAGTTGGAAGCCTTCGCTGCCGCTCAACGCACGCACGGCTGAGTCGATCGGCTGGCGGCTGACGCATGGGCGCCGGCTACGTTGGCGCCCAATGTGTTTTCTCGACCAGCCAATGCAAGCGCAGCGCTGAACACGTGTCGGCGCTCACCCTGCACACGCGGCTCAGTCGCGGGCCGCTTCTTCTACCTGATTGGCCTGCGGCACCGCATCGGGATTGAGCGTGCGGCTTTCGCGCCGCGGCGGGGTAAATGGCGTGGGCTTGGGCACGGTCGGCGTGATATTGCCGTACATCAGCCCTGACACAGCACCGGCACGCGTGTTGCCGGCCGCAATCTCCAATTCGAAACGCTCGGCATCGCGACGCCGGATCTCGCGCGCGATGGTGACGGCCTCGTCCTCGTCAACGCCCAACTCGACCAGGGCCGCTTGACCGAACGCCACCGCCGACTCGAAGGTCTCGCGGATCTGGTAATCCACGCCGGCAGCGACCAACTGCAACGAATGCTCACGATCGTACGAGCGCACCAACAATCGGGCGTGCGGGAACTCGCGCGTTGCCAGCTCCACGATGCGATTGGCCGCCTCGCGGCTGTCGACGCACACCGCAATCGCGCGTGCGCTGTGCGCACCGGACGCATGCAATACATCCAGCCGGGTGCCGTCGCCGTAGTAGATCTTGAAACCAAACTCCTCCGCGCTCTGGATCATCTCGATGTCGTTGTCGATGATGGTCACGTCCACATCGCGCGCCAGCAGCGACTGGCTGGCGACCTGACCGAAGCGCCCAAACCCGATGATCAGCACGCTGCCGGTCTGGTCACTGACTGCTTCCACGCCCTCCAGCGACGGCTTGGCGGCCGGCGTCAGCCGGCGCTGCAGCAGCACGAACAACGGCGTCAGCGCCATCGACACCACCACGATCGCGGTCAGGCTGGCGTTGACCTGTGCATCGATGACCCCGGAAGCCGATGCCGCGGCAAACAGCACGAAGGCGAACTCGCCGCCCTGCGCCATCAGCACGCCACGGTCCAGCGCCTGGCGATGATCGCTGCGCATCAGCCGTGCCACCGCATAGATGCACACGCCCTTGCCGACCATCAAGGCCAGCACGCCGGCAACGATCAGCCGCCAGTCCGCCGCAACCACGTGCAGGTCCAGGCTCATGCCGACGCCGAGGAAGAACAGCCCCAGCAGAATCCCGCGAAACGGCTCGATGTCCGCTTCGATCTGATGGCGGAAGGTGGATTCGGACAGCAGCACACCGGCCAGAAACGCCCCCATCGCCATCGACAACCCACCCACCTGCATCAACAGCGCCGCGCCCAGTACCACCAGCAAGGCAGCCGCCGTCATCACCTCGCGTGCCTTGGACGCAGCCAGGATCCGGAACAAGGGATTGAGCAGCCAGCGCCCTGCCACCAATAACCCGACGATGCAGGCCAGACCGATGCCGATGTCCTGCCAGCGCTGCGACGCCGCCTGCGGATCGCCGTTGGACCCCATCCAGGCCACGATCGCCAGCAGCGGCACGATCAACAGATCTTCGAACAGCAGAATCGCCACGATCTTTTGACCCGGCGGCAAGGCGACATCGCCACGCTCGGCCAGCAATTGCATCACCACCGCCGTGGAGGTCAGCACGAAGCCGGACGCGGCGACAAACGCCACCGGCGGCGCAAAGCCGAGCAACATGCCGATGCCGGTCAGTACCAGCGTGCAGACCGCAATCTGAGCGGTCCCAAGACCGAAGATCTCCTTGCGCAGACTCCACAGGTGGGACGGCCGCATCTCCAGCCCGATCACGAACAGGAACATCACCACGCCCAACTCGGCCACATGTAGGATCGCCTGCGGCTCATCGAACAACCCCAGGCCGAACGGACCAATCGCCAATCCCGCAGCCAGGTACCCCAACACCGAGCCCAGGCCCAGACGACGGAACAAGGGGATCGCAACGACGGCAGCGCCCAGCAGCACGACGACGTTGATCAGTTCACTGGATTCGGCAGCTTGGCTCATGCCAAGGATTCTAGCGGCACAGGCTTGGCGTTGCCCTGCACCTGCGTGCGCATCGGTCGATCAGCCAGCTCTTCCACATCGATCTCGACCAGCACGTCGACCCTGATCTGCGACGCCCCAAATGACGAACGACGCCGGATGGCGTCGTTCGTGGATGCAGGCAATGACCGGGTAATCAGCCGCGCGCGTCGGCCTCGGCCAGCGCAGCACGCAGGATTTCCTTGGCCGGCCCACCATGCTTCTCGTGCTCGAGCGCGAAATGCACCGTGGCCTCGATCAGGCCGATGTGCGCGCCGCAATCGAAACGACGGCCTTCGAAGCGATACGCATCGACCGTTTCCTGCTGCAACAGCCCGGCAATCGCATCGGTCAGCTGGATTTCGCCGCCTGCGCCAGCGCCGGTTTCTTCGAGCAGTTCGAAGATCTTCGGGCTGAGCACGTAACGACCGACCACCGCCAGATTGCTTGGTGCCACTTCCGGCTTGGGCTTTTCGACGATGGCGTTGATACGCCCCTTGCGACCATCGAATGCATCGGTGGCCACGATGCCGTAACTGGCGGTCTTGTCGTGTGGCACGTCCTCGACGGCAATGACGCTGCCGCCGGAGGCTTCGGCCACATCGGCCATCTGGGTCAGCGCACCAGCACCGCGGTTCCAGATGAGATCGTCAGGCAACAACACCGCGAACGGCTCGTCGCCGACCACGGCCTTGGCGCACAGCACCGCATGACCCAGACCCAGTGCCTCGGCCTGCGTCACGAAAATAGCACGCACGCCTTCGGGCAATGCATGACGCACCAGCTCCAGCTGTTCGAGCTTGCCGGCACGCTCGAGCTTCTGCTCAAGCTCGTAAGCCTTGTCGAAGTAGTCGGCGATCGAGTGCTTGTAGCGATTGGTCACGAAGATCAACGTATCGCAACCGGCCTGGATGGCCTCGTCGACGGCATACTGGATCAACGGTTTGTCGATGATTGGCAGCATTTCTTTCGGCACCGTCTTGGTTGCCGGAAGAAAGCGGGTCCCAAGACCTGCGACGGGGAATACGGCCTTGCGAATACGCTTGCTCATTAAAGTCTTCTGACCTCACGTGCGGGGAATGGAACGACCGTATCAGATCGCGTGTCGACTTTCCGTCGAGCAGCCGCAAAATCCGGCATCAGACTGCCGAACACAGTCTCCATTGCCTTGATGTCATAGCGGTTAACTGCCTCACGCAAGCGCGTCACCAGCTGCAACACCTGCTCGTGCGAGAACTCGCGCACACCGGCTTCCAGGATCTTGGGATGCGCGGTGGGACGATAGTCTTCGTCCGAATAGAACAGCGTTTCATGCAGCTTCTCGCCCGGACGCAAGCCGGTATAGAGAATCGCCACATCCTTGCCCGGCTGCTTGCCGGCAAGCCGAATCATCTGCTCGGCCAGCAAGCGGATCGGCACCGGCTCGCCCATGTCCAATGTGTAGATCGCACCATGCGAAGCGGAGGCAGCGGCCTGCACCACCAACTGGCAGGCTTCGGGGATGGTCATGAAGTATCGCGTCACATCCGGGTGCGTCACCGTGACTGGCCCGCCCTGACGGATCTGCTCACGGAACAACGGCACCACGCTGCCGGCCGAATCCAGCACGTTGCCGAAGCGCACGGTGATGAAGCGCGTCGGCGCATCGCGTGCGTCAAGACTCTGGCAGATCATCTCCGCATAGCGCTTGCTCGCGCCCAACACATTGACCGGCTCGACGGCCTTGTCGGTAGAGATGAAGACGAACGTCTCGATACGCGCACGCTGACAGGCGCGCGCCACGTTCTCGGTTGCCAGCACGTTGTTGCGCACCGCTTCGCGCAACTGCTCTTCCAGCAACGGCACCTGCTTGTAGGCGGCGGCATGGAACACCGCATCCGGAGTCGCAGTGTTCAGCGCATACGCGACCACGGCCGGGTCGCCGCAATCGCCGAGCACACGCACCACTTCGATATCGGGGAACAGCCGGCGCAGATCCGAATCGATGGTCAGCAATGCCAGCTCGTCGATTTCCAGTAGCACAATCCGACGCGCACCATGCCGCGCGCACTGGCGGCAGACTTCCGAGCCGATCGAACCGCCAGCGCCGGTGACCATCACCGTCTTGTTGGTCAGCCAATCGCGGATCAGGCGCCAATCGGGCGTAACCGGCTTGCGATTGAGCAGGTCCTCGATCGCGACCTCCTTCAATTCGCCAGGCAAGGAGCGCCCTTCCAGCACATTGATCAGCTTGGGCACCATACGGAATGGCAAACCGGTGCTTTCGCAGATCGCCACCACGCGCTGCATTCCCGAGGCATCCAGCGACGGGATCGCGATCACCAGCAGCTTGGCCGCCGTCTCCTTGGCGATCGATGCGGCCTGATCCAGGTTACCCAGCACGTTGAGGCCCTGGATCTTGGCACCATGCAGGTTGCTGGCGTCGTCCAGATACCCGACCGGCACGAACGTGCCGCTACGACGAAGATCGCGCACCAGCCCCTCGGCAGCGCGACCGGCGCCCAGGATCAACACGCGCTGCGCGGCATCGCCGGAATGCGCGATCTGATAATCCTTCCAGGCGCGATACAGCAGACGCGGCGTGCCCAGCAATGCCGATAGCGCGAACGGATAGACCACCAGCACCGACAGCGGCACCCCGTCCAGGCGGTCGTAAGACAGCGCCAGCACGATCGCGACCAGACCAAGGAAACTGGACTTGAAGATATTCCACAGGTCCGGCACCGAGGCGAATCGCCACAGCCCGCGATACAACCCCATCTTCCAGAACACCAGCCCCTGCGCGACCAGCACCACCGCAGTGCGCCAATCCCACAGTGGAAGGTCGGGCGCGTCGCGCAGCATCGAGTAGCGGCCGGCATGCAGCAGTTGCCAGCACACCCACACCATCAACAGATCGTGCAGTACGACTGCCGCTTGCGGCAACACTTTGGTCAAACGGTCACGCCAGGAAATCATAAAAGTCCATTACTCAGGAATTGCGCAGTCCATCGCGCAGAAAGTGCCAGATCGCGGTAGTACCTGCAGCCCAGGTCAGGGCGCCGACTACCTGCATCCAAACCGGATCATGACGAATTAACACATACAAGCAGAACGCAGCGACGCTGAAAGCGAAATAAACACCCGTTACCGGAACGTGCGTCTCAAGCTGGCGTGCAAGTCGTTGATAGACGTGCTGAGCATGCGGCTCCCACCAACGTTGCCCGGCGAGCATGCGAGACAGCAACGTGAAGCCGGCGTCTACGAGAAATGCGGTCAATGGCAGCCAACCGATCCACCAGCTCACCTTCCCGCTAGCCACGGTGAGTGCGAGCAACGCGGCCAGCACATATCCCAGCGCGCCACTGCCGCCATCGCCCAGAAAAATGCGCGCGCGCGGAAAATTGAACGGCAAGAACCCCAGGCAGGACGCCGCAACTGCAAGACCCGCCCATGCCCATGCGCCGGGCAAGACAAACGCAAATGCCAACGCCGCCAATGCCGCCTGGCTGGAAGCCAGACCGTTGATGCCGTCCATGAAATTCCAGACGTTGATCAACACGACAGACGCCACCGCGCTGAGCACGCCATCCCAGACATTGCCAGTGGAGTGACTGACCAAGACTCCCAGAGACGCCGATGCCGTCAGATGGATCGCAAAACGCAGCCTGGCCGACAGTGGACGATGGTCGTCCCACCAACCCACGCCTGCCACCAGTACCAGCCCGACGGCGAACCAGCCAATGACCATGCGAGCAGCCGGCCAGAACACCGTGGCAGCGATGCAACCCAGCAGGATTGCCGCCACGATCGCCATGCCACCGCCACGCGGGGTCGCGATCACATGACTGCGGCGCTCGCCCGGCTGATCCAGCAGGCGGCGATGCAAGGCATAACGGCGCAACAGCCAAGTTCCCAGCGCTGCGACCACCAGGTGCGACAGGCACCACAGCCAGACCTGCGGCATTAGACCACCGCGTAGTTCAACAGCGGTTTGACCGTGCCCCATTCCTTGCAGCTCGGGCATTGCCAGTGATGCGTCTTGGCGCCGAAGCCGCAGCGGGTGCAGCGGTAGCTTGGGTTACGTACCAGCAGCTGGTCGGTGATGTGCTTGAGATCCTGCAGCGTGCCAACCGGGTCGCTGCCTTCGGCCAGGGTGAGATCGATCAACGCCGATTCGCCACGTACCGACGGCCGATCCTTGAGCTGGCGCCCCAGGTACGCCAACGCAGGTGCCACCCCATCCTGCGCTTCCATCAACTGGGTCAGCGCCAAGACCGGTGCGATGCCACGATAGTGCTCGGTCATCTCCGACAGGAAGTTGCGCGCGCCAGCGATGTCGCCGACCCGGCGATAGGCTGCCATCAATGCAGGAATGATTTCCGGCAGGTATTCCGGGTCATGCCGCGCCGCTCGTTCAAATGCGCGTACCGCCGCTTCGTCATGACCGCGCTCGGCTTCGATGCGGCCTTCCAGAATGCCCGCACGCACGGACGTACCGTCGGCCTGGTAGGCACGGGCGACGGCCTGAAGCGCCTCGTCGGTCTTGCTCGAACCGCGATAGCGATCGGCCAGCTCGCACTCGAATTGGGAAATCAGCTTGCCCATCGGCTCGCCGGTGACTTCTTCGTAGCGGGTGGCGTTGTCGATCGCTTTTTCCCAATCGCGCTCGGCCTGATAGATGCCAATCAGGTGCCGCAATGCCTGTGGCGCGCGTTGATCCAGCTGCGCCAACTCGGTGAAGACTGTTTCGGCGCGATCCAGCAGACCGGACTTCATGTAGTCCTCGCCCAGCGCCAGCAAGGCCTGCACACGCTGCTGATCGGTCAGGTCGGCGCGCTGCACCAACCCCTGATGCAAACGAATCGCACGATCGACTTCACCACGACGACGGAACAGATGCCCCAGCGCGACCTGCGTTTCGAAGGTTTCCTTGTCCAGTTCGGCGATGTGCAGAAACAGCTCGATCGCCTTGTCCGGCTGCTCGTTGAGCAGATAGTTCAGACCGCGAAAATAGGTACTGGAAAGACGACTGACCTGCGTATCGCCGTGGCGCTGACCGCCACGACGGCCGACGATCCACCCGCCCAGTGCTGCCAGCGGCACAAACAGGAAGAACCAGATCCACTCGGTCAGAAATTCCATACGTACTTACAGTCCATCGATGGGGCGCGTCTGGACTGCGGCAGGCGCAACGGGCCCGGCGTCGACGCGACTGACCGCAACAGCCTTGTTGGCCTGGCGCAATCGGGAATAGAGGGGAATGACCACACTGACCAGCACCATGCCGGCACCGATCAACACACCGACCAGCAGCGCGACGATGATCGCGACTCCGGAGGTCGTGTGCACACTTGAGAACAGGAAATCGAGAGTGACATCCTGGGAATTGACCGCACCGATGATCAGACCAACCAGCAGGAAGGCCAACATCACCAGCAAGCGAAACACCTTCATGGACAGACTCCGTCGGGAAGGGGCCTAGCTTAACCGAGCCGACATAAACACAGCGGTAGAACGATCTTCAATCTGCCGCATCGGCCAGATCGAGGGGCACCACGGAGCTGACACGCTCACGTAATTCCTTGCCCGGCTTGAAGTGCGGAACATGCTTGCCCGGCAGCGCAACCGATTCGCCGGTCTTGGGATTACGCCCCAGACGTGGCGGACGGTAATGCAGCGAAAAACTGCCGAACCCGCGGATTTCGATCCGATCACCATCGGAGAGCGCTTGCCCCATCATTTCCAGCAGCGATTTGACTGCCAGATCCACGTCGTCCGACTTCAGATGCGCTTGGCGTTGCGCCAGGATTTCAATCAATTCGGACTTGGTCATGGGAAGACTTGCTTTTTTCGACTGACACATCGGAATCGGCCCGGGGCAAGCCCGGGCCGATCCATCACGCTCTTGCGAGCGCTACGCGCTTACTCGGACTTGTTGCTGTTCAACTGTGCACGCAGCAGCGCGCCCAGCTGAGTCATGCCGCCCGACGCTGCGGAGGAGGACTGGTATTCCTCCATCGTTTCGCGCATTTCGGCATCGTCCTTGGCCTTGATCGACAGCTGCAGGGTGCGGCCCTTACGGTCCATGCCCACGAACTTGGCTTCGATCTTGTCGCCGACCTTCAGGTGCTGGGTCGCGTCGTCGACGCGCTCGTTGGCGATGTCGCGTGCAGCGACGTAGCCTTCGATGCCGTCGGCCAGGTCGATGGTGGCGCCCTTGGCGTCCACTTCACGTACCACGCCTTCGACCTTCGAACCCTTCGGGTTGGACGCCATGTACTGGCCGAACGGGTCCTGCTCCAGCTGCTTGACGCCCAGGCTGATGCGCTCACGTTCCGGGTCCACTGCCAGCACAACGGCTTCCAGCGTGTCGCCCTTCTTGTAGTTGCGCACGACATCTTCGCCGGTGGTGTTCCAGCTGATGTCGGACAGGTGCACCAGACCGTCGATGCCGCCGTCCAGACCGATGAAGATGCCGAAGTCGGTGATCGACTTGATCTGACCGGACACCTTGTCGTTCTTCTTGTGGGTGGCAGCGAAGGTTTCCCACGGATTGGCGGCAACCTGCTTCATGCCCAGCGAGATGCGGCGACGCTCCTCGTCGACATCCAGCACCATCACTTCGACTTCGTCACCAACCTGCACAACCTTGGACGGGTTGACGTTTTTGTTGGTCCAATCCATCTCGGAGACGTGCACCAGACCTTCGACGCCCGGCTCGATTTCGACGAATGCGCCGTAATCGGTGACGTTGGAGACCTTGCCGAACACGCGGCTGTTGGCCGGGTAACGACGGGCGATGTTGTCCCACGGATCTTCGCCCAGCTGCTTCAGGCCGAGGCTGACGCGGTTACGCTCGCGATCGAACTTCAACACGCGCACGTCGAGCTCGTCGCCGACATTGACGACTTCGGACGGATGGCGCACGCGCTTCCAGGCCATGTCGGTGATGTGCAGCAGACCGTCGATACCGCCCAGGTCCACGAACGCGCCGTAATCGGTCAGGTTCTTGACGACACCCTTCAGGATCGCGCCTTCCTGCAGCTTGTCCATCAGCTGCTCGCGCTCTTCCGAGTGCTCGCTCTCGACCACTGCACGACGCGAAACCACCACGTTGTTGCGCTTGCGGTCCAGCTTGATCAGCTTGAACTCGAGTTCCTTGCCTTCCAGGTAGGCCGGGTCGCGCACCGGGCGCACATCCACCAGCGAACCAGGCAGGAACGCGCGAACATCCTTGATGTCCACGGTGAAACCACCCTTGACCTTGCCGCTGATGCGACCGGTGATGGTTTCGTTCTTTTCCAACGCCTCTTCCAGCTCGTCCCACACCATTGCGCGCTTGGCCTTCTCGCGCGACAGCACGGTCTCACCGAAGCCGTTCTCGATGGAATCGAGGGCAACCTTGACCTGGTCGCCTACGCCGACATCGATCTCGCCAGCGTCATTACGGAACTGCTCGATCGGCACGATGCCTTCGGACTTCAAGCCAGCGTTGATCACCACCACGTCGCCGCGCACTTCCACGACGGTACCGGTGACGATCGAGCCCGGCTTCAGCTTCGCCAGATTGGCTTGACTGGCTTCGAACAGTTCAGCAAAAGATTCTGTCATTTGAATTTTACTCAGTTGAACACACGGGCGTTGATCGTCGGATTGCGACAGATACGAGCCGCCCAGCCTGTTGGTCGACTCCGGACAGCGAGTCGGTTAAGTAGTCATAGAACCGCCACACGGGATGTGCGGCAGAGCCTTGGAACGCCTTACGGTCGGCGGGACGTGCCCGCTTGCGGAACGCTTACGACGACGTGCGAGCGGCTAACAACCCGACCACACGCTGGACGACATCTTCGATTCCCATCCCGCTGGTATCGATCAGCACGGCGTCTTCGGCCGGCCGTAATGGCGCCACCACCCGCTGCGCATCACGCGCATCGCGAGCCATGATCTCGCGCAGCAGGTCGTCAAAGATAACCGAAACACCCTTTTCCATCAACTGTTTATGGCGACGGCCCGCACGTTCCTCGGCACTGGCGGTCAGAAAGACCTTGAATGCGGCATCCGGGAAGATCACCGTGCCCATGTCGCGCCCATCGGCAACCAGGCCGGGCGCTCGCCTGAATGCGCGCTGGCGCTCTTTCAGGGCACTGCGCACCTCGGGAATGGCCGCAATTGCAGAGGCCAGCGCACCGGTCGTTTCCAGGCGCAACTCGCTGGTGGCGTCCACGCCATTGACCAGCACCCGCAGCCCCGCCTCGCCTGCGTCATCGAATTCGACCTTGGTGTCGAAGGTGCAACGCACCAGCGCCGCCGGGTCGGACACGTCCAGATCGGCCCAGCTCGCTGCAACACCGACGGCGCGGTACAGTGCGCCCGAATCGAGGTAGTGCCAGCCCAACCGCGCGGCCACGATCCGGCTCACGGTGCCCTTGCCGGCACCGGAGGGTCCGTCGATGGTGAGGACGGGCGAAAGGTCGGTCATTCAGGTTTCCGGAAGGTAATGAAGCGACCAGTGTAGCGCCGCTCGCAGCGATTCGGATGCAACCACTTGAAAGCACGACGAAAAGCCGGTTAGAATTGCCGGCTTAATTCCGGGTGCACCCTCGATAGCGGGCACTCTTCCATCGAATCCAACCGTTTACGCCGAGGTGTGCCATGAAAGTCCTGTCCTCCCTGAAGTCTGCGAAGACCCGTCACCGCGACTGCAAGGTGGTCCGCCGCCGTGGCAAGGTGTTCGTGATCTGCAAGTCGAACCCGCGTTTCAAGGCCCGTCAGCGCTAAGCCTTTGCTGCGCGTGCAAGACCCGAGAAAGCCGCCTTCGGGCGGTTTTTTCTTGGCCGATGTTTCCTGGCCGATGGAGACTGCACGGGCATCGTCTTGACGGACACCGTGATGCGCCTGGGTGCGGCGGTCGAGGACGTCCCGGCGCAGCGTGCCGGAACTTGCGCGTCGTCATCGGGGGAGCAATGGCACCAACGCCTGACCTGGTTTTTTGCTGTAATCACCATTCGAAGTCTTGTCCACTGGGGAGTAGATGACATGCGCAACCGTTTGTTTGTGATGCCGCCGATCATGCTGGCAATCGCGCTGATGGGGATCAGTGCCGTTGCCTCGGCCGACACACTGTTGGTCGATCGTGCAAAGCAAAAGCCCGCCGCCGCCCTTCCCTTGCGTGGCGACAGCATGAGCCAGGTCGAAGGCCGTTACGGCGCGCCGCAGGAAAAGTTGGATCCGCGCGGTGGCCAGAAGCGTCAGTGGCCGACCATCCATCGCTGGGTGTATCCGGCTTTTACCGTGTATTTCGAAAAGAGCCGGGTGATCGACGTGGTGGCCAATCAGGCCGATGCGAACGAGATCGGGCCCAAGCCGCTTTGATGCGAGCCGATGTTGTGTAGATCCCTCTACAAGAGCCCGCACATCCGTGTGCGGGGATTTGATTAACAGCCTGGCTTCGGTTGGGCATTGATGGGTATTTGTTAGGTATGACCGATAGCGTTCGCTTTCCTGCCGAGTGGGAACCTCAATCCGCCGTGTTGATCGCGTGGCCGCATGCGGGCACCGATTGGGCCGAGCGTCTGGCCGAGGTGGAAGAGACCTATATCGCGCTGGTGACGGCGATTTCCCGTTTCGAGCCGGTGATCGTCTGCGTGGCCGATGACGATCTGCAGATTTATGCCGAAGCGCGGCTGCGTTCGGCGCGGGTGGACATGGCGCGCGTGCGCTTTGTGATTGCGGCCTACAACGACACCTGGCTGCGTGATTCGGGGCCGATCACGTTGCGCCAGGATGGCGGTTTCCGGCTGATGGATTTCCGCTTCACCGGCTGGGGCGGCAAGTTCGAGGCCAGCCTGGACGATCAATTGGTCACCTCGCTGGATATAGCGCAGGTGTTCGTGCCGGCGCAGGTGCAGACGGTCGACTTTGCGCTGGAAGGCGGTGCAATCGAGACAGATGGTGCCGGTACCTTGCTGACCACCTGGAAGTGCCTGCACGAGCGGCACCCGCAGCGCTCGCGCGAATCGTTGAGCAGCGATCTTGCTGCGTGGTTGTCGCAGGAGCGTGTGCTGTGGCTGGATCACGGCTATCTGGAAGGCGACGACACCGACGCGCATATCGATACGCTGGCGCGCTTTGCCGGCCCGGATGCGATCGTCTACCAGGGCTGCGATGTAGCCACCGATTCGCATTACACCGAACTGCAGGCGATGGGCGCCGAACTGGCTGCACTGCGCAAGGCCGATGGGCAGCCGTATCGCCTGTTCGTGTTGCCGTGGGCCGAGCCGATTCTCGACCACGGCCGCCGTCTTGCGGCCTCGTATGCCAATTTCCTGATCGTCAACGGTGCGGTGCTGATGCCCGCCTATGGCGACAAGGCCGATGCAACTGCGCAGGCAGTGCTGGCCGAAGCATTCCCGCAGCATGAAATCGTGCCAGTGCCGTGTCGGGCGCTGATCTGGCAGAACGGCAGCCTGCACTGTTTGACCATGCAACTGCCCGCCGGTCTGTTGGCCGCCTGAGTCATTCCTGTTCCGGCCGGCAGGCCGGTGTTACGCCATGGCGCGCTACCCTGTGCGCCACCTAGTTGGATGCTGCCATGACCCGTCATCTCCTTCCCGTCGCGCTGATCCAGGAGCGCAACCACGGCGACGCCGAGGCCAATCTGGCCATCATTGAGTCGCGCGTGGCCGAAGCCGCTGCGCAGGGCGCCAAGCTGGTGCTGCTGCAGGAACTGCATAACGGCGCGTACTTCTGCCAGCACGAGTCGGTGGACGAATTCGATCTGGCCGAGCCGATTCCCGGCCCCAGCACCGAGCGCCTCGGCGCGCTGGCCAAGCAACATGGCGTGGTGCTGGTGGCCTCGTTGTTCGAGCGGCGCGCTGCCGGGCTGTATCACAACACGGCGGTGGTGTTCGAAAAGGACGGCCGCCTGCTCGGAAAATACCGCAAGATGCATATCCCCGACGACCCGGGTTTTTACGAGAAGTTCTACTTCACGCCGGGCGATCTGGGCTTCACGCCAATCGATACTTCGGTGGGTCGTCTCGGCGTGCTGGTGTGCTGGGATCAGTGGTACCCCGAGGCTGCGCGCCTGATGGCGCTGGCCGGTGCGGAACTGCTGCTCTACCCCACCGCGATCGGCTGGGATCCGGACGATCAGCAACCCGAACAGGAGCGTCAGCGCGATGCGTGGGTGCTCAGCCATCGCGGCCATGCAGTGGCCAACGGTGTGCCGGTGCTGTCGTGCAACCGCGTGGGGCATGAGCCTTCGCCGATGGGCGCCTCGGGCATCCAGTTCTGGGGCAACAGCCATGTGCTGGGGCCGCAGGGCGAATTCATCGCCGAAGCCGGCCAGGAGCCGACGGTGCTGGTATGCGATGTCGATCTGCAGCGCAGCGAGCATGTGCGGCGCATCTGGCCGTTCCTGCGCGATCGCCGCATCGATGCGTATGGCGATCTGCTCAAGCGTTACATCGACTGACCGCATGCCTGTCGAGGTACGCGAGGTCCGCGAGGCGGACATCCCGGCGATCACCGCGATCTATGCGGAGCAGATCGCCGGGGTCAACAGCTACGAATACAGCGCTCCGT
Source organism: Xanthomonas sp. NCPPB 2933 (assembly GCF_056725225.1). Classification (NCBI taxonomy): domain Bacteria; kingdom Pseudomonadati; phylum Pseudomonadota; class Gammaproteobacteria; order Lysobacterales; family Lysobacteraceae; genus Xanthomonas; species Xanthomonas sp. NCPPB 2933. Next base: position 2,527,292 of record NZ_CM161518.1, on the reverse strand, counting down.
CGAGCGACGAGATGCGCACGCGGGTGCGCGCCACCGTAGATGCCGGGTATCCGTATCTGGTCGCCGAACGCGATGCTGCAGTGGTCGGTTATGCCTATGCTGGCGCGTACCGCGCACGTGCGGGGTATCGCTGGACCGTGGAGAATTCGATCTACCTTGCCAGCGACATGCAAGGACGTGGCATCGGCAAGGCCTTGTTGGGCGAGCTGATCGCACGCTGTGAACAACGCGGCTATCGACAGATGATTGCGGTGATCGGCGATGCCGAGAATCAGGCATCGCGACGGCTGCATGAACGTTTTGGTTTTCGCACGGTCGGAGTGTTCACCGGAATCGGCCGCAAGCATGGCCGCTGGCTGGACGGTTTGCAGATGCAACGCCCGCTCGGCCCCGGTGACACCGCCCCTCCTTCTGATGAATGACCCAATGACTGAGCAGACCACCCACGTTCTGGACGATGCGCTGTCCGGCCAGCCGCACCGCATCGTCGAACGCGATGGCGTGCGCTACACCTTGCTCGGCACTGCGCATGTCTCGCTGGCCAGCGTGGCCGCGGTGCAGCGGGCGATCGGCAGCGGGCGCTACGACGCGGTGGCGGTGGAACTGGATGCACAGCGCCTGCAGGCGCTCAGCGACCCGGACGCCCTCGCCCGCCTGGACCTGGTGCAGGTGATCCGCAAGGGCCGCGTGGCATTGTTCGCAGCGAACCTGGCACTGGCGGCTTATCAGCGCCGCCTGGCCAAGCAGCTCGGCATCGAGCCAGGTGCGGAATTGAAGGAGGCGGTCAATCTGGCGCGCGCACAAGGCTTGCCGGTGCATCTGATCGATCGCGAGGTCGGCCTGACCTTCAAGCGCGCCTCCGGGCGGCTGGGATTCTTCGGCAAGATGAAGCTGGCCGGCGGCTTGCTGAGCGGCTTGTTCGCCGCCGATGAGGTGGGCGAAGAGGAAATCGAAAAACTCAAGCAAGGCGACATGCTGGAGGCGAGCTTCGGCGATTTCGCCAGCGAAAGCCCGGAGCTGTACGAGACCGTGATTGCCGAGCGCGATCAGTACATGGCTGCGCGTCTGCGCGAGGAAGCCAACGCCGGTCAGCACGAGGTGCTGGCGGTGGTCGGCGCGGGACATCTGGCAGGTCTTGCGCGGCATCTGGAACAGGACACCGATGCACCCGGCCCGCTGCGCGAATCGCTGGAATACGTGCAGCAACGCAAGCGCGTTCCATGGATCACGCTGGGCGTGCTGGCGGTCATCATCGTTGGCATCGGGATCGGTTTCTGGCGCGGCGGCCTGAGTATGGGCGCCGATTTGTTGTTGCAATGGGCGATGTACACCGGCGGTATGGCGGCGCTGGGTTGTCTGCTGGCCGGCAGTCATCCCTTGAGCATTTTGACCGCTGCGGTGGTCGCGCCGTTCAAGCCGTTCCGACTGAGCGTACCGACCGGCGCGTTCGCCGCGTTGGTCGAGGTGCATATGCGCAAGCCGGCCTATGGCGATTTCCTGACGCTGCGCGACGATGCGCAGACCTTGCGCGGCTGGTACCGCAATCGCGTCTCGCGTGTGGTGCTGACGTTTCTGCTGACCAACTTTGGCAGCATGGCCGGTGTGTGGCTGGCGGGTGTGCAGATCTTCAATCGTCTGCATGGTTGATTGCGGCGGCGATGCGTTGCGCTGCAATCCGCGAAACATTCGTTGCCTTTCGTAGGAGCGCCCCTGGGCGCGATGGGGTTTTACCGGTAAAGCCTCATCGCGCCCAGGGGCGCTCCTACGAGAGCTGGAGCAAGCGCCAGGTTACGGGGCGGCAGGTGCGCCTGGCGCTAGCTGCAAGCGCACCCACACGCCGTAGTGGTCCGAGGCCCAGCGGCCTTCGGCGTACGGCGCGTCGAACAGGATGCGCGCTTCACGGGCCAGCAGGCGGTTTTGCTGGAAGAACACGTGGTCGATCCGCGCCGGCTTGTCGAATACGTGCAGGTTCAAGGTGCTGACCGTGGCGTCGCTGTTGCGATGCACGCTGCCGTAGCTGTCGCCATAGCCCTTGCGTAGCGCTTCCAGATCGAGGGCATCGGCGGCGGTGTTGAAATCGCCAGCAATCACGACGGGGGCTTGATCGCTGTTAGAGGAAATAAAGTCCAGCAGGTCGGCCACCTGTCGCGTGCGCGTGGCGGTGCCGCGTGCATCGGCGCGTTCGTTGAGATGGGTGACGTAGACGTTGACCGGCTGGCCGTCGACATCGACCTGCAAATGCGCGGCGACGCGGTAATCGTCCAAGGGCTGCAGCAGGCGCTGATGCATGGCCAGCACTTTGCGCCGGCTCAACAACGCATTGCCGTAGCGCTTGGGCGCGCCGACCGGATCGACCGAGGCGAAGGTGTACTCGTACCCGAGCTTGCGTGCCAGCCAGGCAGCCTGGTTTTCCACGCTGCTCCGCCGTTCGATCACTTCCTGCAGCGCGATCACATCCGGCGCCAGTTGCTTGAGCTGTTTGGCGATGTAGGCGCGACGTGCCGGCCAGTCTTCGCGGTCGTGATGCAGGTTGAGCGTGACCAGGGTCATTTCGCGCTGCACCGCGCTCGGCGACTGCATGGCCTGGGAGGCGCGTGCTGCGTGATCGTTCTTGTCTACTTGTGCGGGTTGCACGGCCTGCACGGGGTGGGTGGCCTGCGTGGCATGGACAGCAACAGAGCACAGCAGCGCAGCCAACACGACCGGCCATCCGGCACGTCGCCGCGCCGGCGCTGCCCGGGTAGGCTGACGTGCGTCATTCATTGCGTAGCGCGCTCGGCGCGCCGCACCGCGCTGGGCACATCGATCTGCACATTGGCCGGCAGTTGCTGGATGCGCAGTTCACCATTCTGCCATTCGGCCGATTCGCCGTTGATGCTGGCCTTGCCCGGCGTGCCCTGGTACGGCCAAGGCAACACCACTCCACCCGGCGGCAAAATCAGGCCGGGCTGCAGTTGCAGGACCAGTTGCTTGTCGGTGCGTTGCAGGGTGTAGTTGAGACGCCCGTACGGGGTGCGCAATTCGGCAATCCCAATTCCCTTGCCTTCGAACCAGCGCGTGGGCGTGCCGGCCGCAATCACCAGGCTGGCATCGGATTCGCGGCCGTAGGCGAACATGTCCAGTACCGAGCGCACGAAGTCCGAGGCGACCCAGGCATGTGGCAGATCCCCGACGAAGAACGGTGTGCGTGGCGTGCGCGAGACCACTTCGGCCCATTGATTCCACGGCTGCGGCGCACGGTCCTTGAAGAAGAATGCGGTGGCGTCCCAGGCGCGGTCGCGCCAGCCCAGGCGCACGAACGCGGCCACGTTGCGCCATTCGTACGGCGTGTAGTCCTTCCACTCGCGCTTACTGTCGCGGCGGTCTGAGAACTCCTTCCAGTAGCGCTCGAAGGTATTGGTCAGCAGATCCTGCGGCAGGCGTTGCTGCTCGCCACCCGGTGCCAGCGCGATGGTGGTCGAGGTCGCATCGAAGTCGCCGAGCTCGGCCGAGCCAGGCAGGAAATCGAGAGTGTGCTGGCGCACCGCCGCACCAAGCGAGGCGATCAGGTCGCCACTGAATTCGTCGCGTGCAGTGCTGAAGCGGGCGACTTCGTCGGGCTTGTCGAGCGCGCCGGCCAGCATCACCGCATCCTTGTAGCCGCGCAGCGCCCAGAAATTATCCCAGTACGAATGCACCGGCTTGGCCGAGTAGCCTTCGTGGCTGATCGACACCGGCATCATTCCGTAGAAGGCCGGATTGCGCATGAAGTTGTCTTCGGTGCGCTCGCTGGCGCGCAGCGTTTCCATGTAGTCGTAGGCGCCGGTGACGTGCGGCCACATCTTTTCCAGGAACGCCTTGTCGCCGGTATAGCGGTAATACTCGGCGATATTGAAGATCAGCTCGCCGTGGCTGTCGTTCTCCGGCACCGGGTCGCTGCCGCGGTCGTCCACGCAGCACGGCACCATGCCGTTGTCGAATTGATACGGCGCGAACCAGTCGACGTACTCGCGCACCACGTCTTCGCGGCCGAGCCGCAACAGGCCCTCGGAAATCATCGCGCCATCGCGGATCCAACTGCGCGAATACGAGCGTGTGCCCGGCTGCAGGCGCGGGCCGATACGCGAGATCAACATATGCGCCAGCGCGGTGCGCAAGGTATCAACCACCGGCTTGCCTTCGGCCGGCACGCTGATGCGTACGCGATCGAGCTTGCTGCGCCACTGCTGGGCAACCTGCTGTTGCGCCTTGTCGGCATCGAAGCCGGCCGGCAGTTGCGCGGTGCCGGTTTGCGGAATCACCAACGCCACTTCGCGCCGTTGGCCAGGCTCCAGCTTCCAGCGATACAACAGCACGCCCGATGCCAGACCGGTCTCGTCTTTCACCTGGGTGATCGTCGGCGGCGTGGCAGCGGTGAGATGGCTGACGTCCATGCCGCTGTCGAAGGCGCTGGCAAAGCCGGCATCCGGACGCTGCGCGGCGAATACGCGCGGCTTGCCGTTGACGCTGACCTGCGCGCCGTCCACGGCCAGTTGCTCGATCCGGCTGACGCCGCCCAGGGTGTTGAGGAACTGCGCCGGCGGGTTGACCTGGAACGGACGCACCGCCAATGCCAGGGTGAAGTCGCGCGCCTCCTTGCCGGTGTTGTGCAGTTGGTAGCGTGCGACCAACTGCGCCTGATCCGGTGTGCCCTGCACGAAAGCGGTGACGCGCAGATTCATCAGGTCGTGGTGCCAGTCGACGCTGGGAATCGGCAGGTAATCGTCCTGCAGGCTCTGCTCGCTGCTGACGTCGGACCAATGCAGCAGCTTGCCGCCGGTGACCACGAACGGTTCGATACTGAAACCGCCCTTGCCCACTTCCACCGCGCCGTCTTCGCCGATCAGACCCTGCTCGGTGCCGCCATCCAGGCCCAGGATGGTCCAGTACGGCTGCTCGCCGGAGAAACCGCGCGGATAGCTGCCACGCGGCATCTGTGCGGCCAGCGACTTGATGAAATCATTGGGCGTTGCGGCGAAGGCCAGCGGCTGCAGCTGCACTTCCTTGATGCCGTAACGCCAGTTGGGGCCATCCTTGAGATCGAAACGCAGATAGCGCGCCTCGGTGTCCGGCAATGCCAGCCAATCGGTGCCGCCGGCACCGGCGGTGACGGTGCGCAGATCGCGCCAGCCGCGCCCGTCGCTGGAGGCGCGCACCACGTATTGCGAGGCCTGCAAGCCGGGCACCCACTGCACCACCGCGCCACCGAACTCGCGCACCTTGCCCAGATCCAGCGTCACGGTCTGTTGCTTGACCGCACCGCTCAGCCAGAAGGTCTCCGGCTTGCCGTCGGCCAGGCGTTGTTCCAGTGCGGGCGCGGTGTCGGTGATGGCCTCGGCCTTCAACGGCGAGGTGTCTTCGGGCGGCAGCGGGGTCAGCGTCAGGCGGTCGAAGCACACCGAGCCCTTGCCGCCGACCTTGTTGTAGATGGTGAATTCGACATCCGCACTGCTGCGCAGCTGCTTGTCCTGGCCTGGTCCCCAGGCTTTTTCGATGTTGCGCTTGCGGTAGGCGAAGCTGGTCCAATTCTTCGGAAAATTGAAGCCCGGCCGGTTGACCCACCACACGTTGTCGCCGCTGGCATCGATCAGCTTGACCTGCAAATCGTTGGACGGCGATTCACCGCGCAGCGCGAAGCCGAGGCGGTAGTTGTCCGGATACTCGATCGGCAGATTGCGACGGATGCCGACATAGCCGGACACGCCGTTGAAGTTGTAATCCAGGCATAGCGCATGCCCGCCGGATGTGGTGGCCACCGGGCGCAGCGAGCCGCTGACCTGGTTGGACACCACCAGGCGCCAGGCGCCGATGTCGTTGAAACCGTCGAGCACGCGCTCCTGCGCCTGCGCCGCGCCCGCAGACGTGACGACAGCGGCCATGGCAAACAGTCGCAGGAACACTCGCTTCACCCCTTCACACTCCCCAGCAGAAGACCTTGGATGTAGTAACGCTGCAGCGCGACGAACAATAGCAGCACCGGAATCACCGTCACCACCGCGCCGGCCATCATCAGTTCCACGTCCATGATGTGCTCGCGCGACAGTGCCGCCAGCGCCACCGGCAAGGTGTATTGCTCCTGGTCGGTCAGCACGATCAGCGGCCACATGAAGTCGTTCCACGAGCCCATGAAGGTGAAGATGGTCAAGGTGACCAGCACCGGCTTGAGCATCGGCAGCACGATCTGGAAGAAGATGCGCATCTCGCTGGCGCCATCGATGCGCGCGGCTTCGATCAGCTCATCGGGAATGCTGCGCGCGTACTGGCGCACCAGGAAGATACCGAACACCGTCGCCAACGCCGGCACCACCACCCCGCCGATGTTGTTGACCAGATGCAACTGCTTCATCAGCAGGAACAACGGCAGCATCGCCACCTGCGCGGGGATCACCAGCGCGGCCATCAGGATCTTGAAGATGCGCTCGCGGCCGACGAACTGCAGCTTGGCGAACGCATAGCCGGCCATGGTGTTGATCAGCAACGAGCCGAGCGTGATCAGCCCGGACACCATCAGGCTGTTGGCGAAGTTGCGCGCCATGCCGGTGCGCGCGAACAGCTCATGGTAATTGGCCAGGGTAAATGCCGAGGGCAGCATCGGCGGCGGGAAGCGGCTGGCCTCGCCGGTGGGCATGAACGACACCGATAGCATCCACAGCAGCGGCGCCAGGCTGACCAGGGCCAGCACCAGCAAGCCACCGTTGATCAGCACGGCATTCCAGCGCGACTGGCCGACATCACGACTCATATCAAATCTCTCTTGCGGCCGAAGCGCAGCATCACGGTGGTCACCGCCAGGATGATCAGGAACAGCAGAAACGCCACCGCCGACGCGCGGCCGAGGTTCCACCACTTGAAGCCTTCCTCGAACATGAAATACAGCACGCTCACGGTGCTTTGCAGTGGGTCGCCGCGGGTCATCACGTACGGCTCGGCGAACAGCTGGAAATAGCCGGAGATCGTGATCACCCCGACCACCATCAGCACCGGGCCGAGCATCGGCAGGGTGATGTGCAGGAACTGCTTCCAGCGCGAGGCGCCATCGATGCGCGCGGCCTCATACAGGTCCTGCGGAATCGCCTGCAGGCCGGCCAGGAAGATCACCATGTTGTAGCCGAAGTTCTTCCACACTGCGAACAGCATGATGGTCGGCATCGCCCAGCGCGGGTCGCCCAGCCAGTCGATCGGGGCGATGCCCAGATGGCTCAGACCGAAGTTCACCAGGCCGTACTTGATGTGGAACAGGTAGCGCCAGATCACCGCCACCGCCACCAGCGTGGTCACCACCGGGGCGAACAACGCGGTGCGGAACACCGCCTTGAAGCGCGAGGCCTTGGCGTTGAGCAGCAAGGCCGCGCCCAGCGACACGCCGATCGACATCGGCACGCCCAGCAGCACGAAGTACGTGGTGTTCCACAACGACTTCCAGAACAGCGGCGTCTGCAGCAGCTCGATGTAATTGCCCAGGCCGACGAAGCGCAGATGGCTGCTGTCGGCCAGCGCGTACAGGTCGAAGTCGGTGACGCTGAGCACCAGCGCGGCGAACACCGGCACGCCGAAGAACATGCCCAGCACCAGGATCGAGGGCGCGGCAAACACCCAGCCGGCGACCGAATTGCGCTTCATCATCGTGCTGCCTCCTTGTCCGCTGTTGCAGCTGGCGCGGCGGCCGGCGTCACGACGGGCGCTGCGACCGGGGCAGCGGCAGGTTGGGCCGAGTCACCCGCCGGGCCGACATGCCCGCCTTCCTGTTCGAAGATCCAGCGGCGCTTGGCCAGAATCTCGTCCACGCGTTTATCCAGTTCCTGCACGGCGGCCTCGTGCGATTGGCCGCCACGTACCACCCGCTCGGTCACCAGCCGCATTTCCTGCACGATGCGCTCCCACTCCAGCACCTTGGGCGTGGCCTTGACCCGCTCCAGCTGGTCGCCGAAGGCATGCGCCAGTTCGTCGTTGGCCAGCGAGGGCAACTTCCAGGTGCTGCGACGCGGCGGCAGGTCGCCGATGATGGCGTGGAAGCGCGCCTGCACCTGCGGCTGCGACAGGTATTCGATCAGCTTCCAGCTGGCGTCCTTGTGCTGGGACGACTTGAAGATCACCAGGCTGGAACCGCCGGCAATGCCGGCACCCAAACCGTTCGGACCCGGCAGCGGCGCGGTGCCCCACTTGCCTTCCATGCCCGGCGGCTGGCGCAACTTGAACTCGCGCACGTTCCACGGGCCGGACAGATAGAACGCGTAATAGCCGTTGAAGAATTCGTACCAGACATTGGAGACCTGGGTCTCGGAGACCTTCGGTGCCCAGCCTTTCTGATACATGTTGTCGTAGAAGCCCAGCGCCTTGCGGAAGCCTTCGCCACGGAAGTTGCCGTAGTTGTCGTGGTCGCGCAGCAGGCGATCGTCCTGTTGCAGGGCGAACGACAGCTGCTGCTCGAATTCGTTAAGCGGCATCAGGATGGCGTAGCGGTCCGGGCCAACCTTGCGCTTGATCGCCGCCATCACCTGTTCCATCCCGGCCCAGGTCTTGGGCATCTCGTTATAGCCGGCTTCGCGCAGCAGATCCTTGCGATAGAAAAGCAGCCGCGTGTCCACATACCACGGCACCCCATACAAGGTGCCGTCGACCAGATTGGTGTCCCACACGCCCGGGAAGTAATCCTGCGGGTCGACGATCCTGGAGCGCGCCACGTACGGCTGCATCGGTTCCAGCGTGTCGAGCAAGGCGAACTCCGGCAGCCAGGTGTTGCCGAGCTGGCACACGTCCGGCAAGCCATCCGCAGCGAAGGCGGTGAGCAGTTTTTCGTGCGCTGCCGTCATCGGGATGTTCTGCACATCCACGCGGATGTCCGGGTTCTGCTTCTCGAACTCGGTCACCAGCTCGGCGACCACTTCGGCCTCCTTGCCCATGGCCCAGAAGCGCACGGTGGTCTTGGCCGGGTCGGCGCGGTCGCATCCCGCCGCACCTGCACACAGGGCGGCGGCCAGTATCAACAATTTCAAAAGGCGCACGGATTACTCGGGTTTGGGGCGTTGCGTGGAGTTTTGCCGCTGCGACGGGTCCTGCTGGGCCTGGGCGGCGGCGGCGCGCGACTCGGCCATGCCCAGCGAGCGGGCAGCGGCTGCCTGCTCGTCCTTCTTGGGCAAGGGCTGCGGCTCGCCTTCGGGGGTGAGCCAACCGCCGGTGAAGCCGGCGCGTTCCAGACCGGCGCGGATGTAAGGGTTCTTCTTCATCACCGTCCAGACGAATTCGTTCTGGTAGTTGGCGATCATCGCCAGGATCGGGCCCTGGTCGATGGCGATGTAGTCGCTGGCCACCCAGCCGCGGTCCGGCACCATGCGCCCGGTCTTGAGCGGGATGTCGTAGTTGAAGCTGGGGTTGAACGAATCCAGAAAGCCGTAGCTGGAATACAGGAAGTCGCCGTAGCGCTTGTGCATTTCTTCGGCCGCCGGAATCACCACCTCGGGCGCGAACACGATCGAGGAGATCGCCGCCGATGGCACGATGGTGCCGTCGTCGAAGTTCTCGCGCAGGCCGGCGCCGCGCGAGGAGTAATGGCGGAACTGACGCTGCTCGCCACGGTATTCCTGGCTGGTGTTCTGCGGGCCATCGCCGGCGGTCAGGCCCCAGACGTTCTCGCCGTAGTCCTTCCACTTCATCGGATTGTCGATGGCGTAGTCGCGCTGCGCCAGCGTGGCGCGGCGGCTGTTGAGGAAGTAGTCGATACCGCGCTCGCGCATGTACTGGTCCTGGATATCGCGGAAGTCGATCCAGACATGGCTGTATTGGTGACCGAACAGCGGGCCGAAGGACAGATATTCCTGACCCTGGTAGACGCCCCAGTCGTTGTTGTAGGTGCGGGTCCAGCTGGTCCAGGCCTCAGCATCGACGCCGTGGGTGGGCGAGCCGAGCGCGAGGATGTACAGCATCATCGCTTCGTTGTAGCCCATCCAGTCGTGGTCGATGAAGCCGCTCTCGGGGAACCAGCCCATCGAGATCAGCGGTGCACGCTGCTGCAGCCAGCGCCAATCCACACGCTTGTACAACGTGTCGGCGATCTGGCGGATCTCTTTTTCTCGCGGGTCCTCGCCGTCGTAATACGACTGGGTGAACAACACGCCCATCATCAGCAGCGCGGTGTCCACGCTCGACAACTCGACCCAGCTGTCGTACCGGTTGCCCTGCTGCATGTCCAGGAAGTGGTAGTAGAAGCCCTTGTAACCGGCCCTACCGGTCCGCTGCGGCCCCATTGGCGCATCGCGGAAGAATTTCAGTGTGGTCAAGGTGCGGTCGATCGCCTGATTGCGGCTGATCCACCCATTCTCGATCCCGATCGGATACGCGGTCAGCGCAAACCCGACCGACGCGATACTGGCGAACGGGCGCGACGGAAACCGATCCGGTGCCAGTCCGTTGAGTTCGTTGGTGGTGTCCCAGAAAAACTGGAAGGTGCGTCGCTCGATGTCCGAAAACAGCGGCGGCAACGGCGGTTTGACCGGTTTGGGTGGCAGCTGCGCTTCCACCAGAATGACTTTCACCGGTGCCTTCTTTTCGGCCACCTTAGGTTCCTCGGCCTGTTTGCATGACGCCAGCACCAGCGCGCCCAGCAATAGTGGAATCGTCAACCAATACGAAGTCCTGCCCCTGTTCATCCGCCCCCCACTCGTGTAATCGATTACATCTCGCACGCCAACCTACCCTATCCAGGCGCCGAGTTCGACCGCCCTGACACTGCCAGGGCGGTCGAGTACCTCACCAGTTCAGGCCGAAGGCCAGACGGAAGGTACGCATCGGCGACGCCAGCACACCGGTTGGTGTGCCGTAAGCCGTGTTCAAGTCTTCGAGTGTCCCGGTTTCGCCGTTGAAGTTGGCGTAGTTCACCCAATTGAACACGTTGAGGATATCCGCACGCACGTTGAATTTGACACCGCCGCCGGTATCCCATTCTTTATTGGCCGCGATGCTGAACTCCTTGTAGCCCAGCGTGCCGTCCGGCTTGAACTGGACGATATAGCACTGGTCGTTGCCGGCCACGCAGTTCTGGCCATAGCGCGCGGTCTGGCTGGCCAGTGACAGCTTGCCGGACAGCTTGATTTCGTAAGGCAGCTCGTAGATGCCGGTGACCACCAGACGATTCTTGGCGATACCGCCGGCCTCACGCCAGCCGTAGTCTTCGACGCGTTCGCGATCCAGTGCGTAATGCTCGCCGAACTGGCGATTTTCCTTGGCATCGGAGAAGGTGTAGGCCACGGTTAGGCCCCAGCCGGATTCCTCGTCATAGGGCTTTTCGACCTGCAAGGCGAGCTGGTTGTTGCGGGTTTCCACGCCATTGGTGCCCAGCACGATGGCGCTGTAGCCATCGGGACCATCGTTCGGCGAGCCGGAAGTGGTGCCCGGCTGGAAGAACGAGCCGTCCGGCAGACGGTTGCCGCGCACGAACGCGAAGCCGTCATGACTTTCGATGCGGCTCAAGGTCACATCGGTGTACCAGTCCTGGCCCCACAGCGGCACCATGTTGCGCATGCCGATGCTGTATTGGTCCGAGTACGGAGTCTTGATGTTGTTGTCGATCAGGTAGACCTCGCGACCGCCACCGCCGGTGCTGTTGGCCGTCAACGTGTTCAGGCCTTCCTGCGTGCTGTAGGCCGGATTCCATGCGGTGCACGGGTCGCCCAGGCAAGCCGGGTTGTTGGCGCTGGTGAAGTAGTAGCTATAGGAGTTGAACGAGTTGTTGAGCTGCTCCAAGGCCAGGTAATCGAAGATGTTGCGGTCGTACGCACGGCCGGCACCGCCGTAGATCACATGCGCCTGATCGCCGAATAGGTCATAGGAGGCACCCAGGCGCGGCTGCCAGGCGTTCTTGAACGCCTTGCGGTTGTTGCCGGTGCTGATGAAGTCGTTGATGTTGTAGTTGGCGTTTTGCAGGTTGGGCCAGTTCTGCAACGCACCGGCGACGTCGGAGGGCGTCACGAAGTCCAGAAACGCCGGGGATTCTTCGTAGTCGTAGCGCACGCCCAGGTTCAAGGTCCAGTGCTCGTTGACCTCCCAGTCGTCCTGCAGGTAGATGCCGTACTGCTTGTTCTTGGACACCACCGAGCCGCCGCCTTCGACCAGCGGCGCACCGAAGCGCACCCGGTACGGCGTTTCGACGTCGCTGAGGATGTTGTAGTAGTACTGCGGGTTGGCCGGGTTGAACTGGGTGGAATTCAGATCGATGCTCTTGAACTTCACGCCCATCTTGACGGTGTGCGCGCCGTGCCATTCCAGGCTGTTCAAGGTCAAATCGTCCTGGAACGTCCAGCCCTTCTGGCCCTTGCGCTGGAAGCTGCTGCCCGCGCCTGCGGCGAGCACGTCGGTCTCGTTACCACGGTTGGGCGTGTAGCTGAGCACGTAGCCGGTGCCGTTGTTGATCGGCGCCTGGTTCCAGAACGCGCTCTCGTAGCTGAGGTTGGCTTCGTTGAGGAAATTGGCACCGCTGTACTGCCAGCGCAGGTTGGCGCGCTTTTCTTCCTGGCCGTTGATGCTGCCGTGCTCGAAGGTCGAGGTGCCGCCGACGTCGTTGAGCTCGTCTTCCTTGCGGTACTTGCCGCTCAGTTCGAACAGGTTGTTCTCGCCGATGGTCCAGTCGATCTTGGCGAAGTACAGGTCTTCCTTGAACGGCGTGCTGTAGGTGGCCACCAGCGGCTGCAGCTGCGCCGGCAACTGGTCGACGCGGTCGGAATAGATCGAGCCGGGGATCACCACGTTCGGGGTGGTGTATTCCTTGGCTTCATAGGCGATGAAGAAATGCGCCTTGTCCTTGAGGATCGGGCCGCTGAAGGTCGCGCCGTACTGGGTCTCTTCGAAGTCGTCGCGCACGCCAGCGCGTTTTTCCAGCGGGCTTTCTTCGCGCCAGCCGTCGTTGCTGGTGTCCCAGAAGAAGCTGCCGTGGAAATCGTTGGTACCGGACTTGGACGAAGCCACGATGGCCGCGCCGCTGACCTGGTCGAACTCGGCCTTGTAGTTGGAGGTGATGACCTTGTACTCGCCGATCGCCGACTGCGGGAACGGGTTGCCGCGGCTGGAATCCTGGCCACTGACGCCGCCGGTCAGCACGTAGTTCTTCTGGCTCACGCCGTCGATGTAGACGTTGGTGCCTTCGGCCGAGGTAGCGCCCGAACGGACCTTGGTGGTGCCGTTGGCATCGCGGGTGAACTGCACGTTCGGCACGGTGTCGGCCAGTTCCAGGAAGTTGCGCGTGGCACGCGGCAGGTTCTGGATCTGCACGTTGGAGATATACGTGGCGTTCTCGGAGGTGCGGGTTTCCACCAGCACCGGCGGCGCCTTCACCTGCACCGCATCCAGCGTGGTGGCGTTACCACCGTCGGCCGTGGCAGGTTCGCCGCCGACGCCCAGGTTCAACGTGGCGGTCTGGCCGACCTGCACGGTGACGTTCTGCGAGGTGGTCTGGCCATTGGCGGTGACGTCCAGACGGTACGAACCCGGCGGCAGGCCGCCGAGCGAATAGCCGCCATTGCTGACCTGTACGCTGCGGGTCAGGCCGGTGGCCAGGTTGGTGGCGGTGACCTGTGCCTGGGTGGCAGGTGCGGAGTCGACGGTGACCTGGCCGCGGATGGTCGCGGCAGCACTCTGCGCAAAGGCCGGTGCGGCGCCCAGCAGCAGGCAACTGGCCAGGGCGCAGCTGAGCAGCTTGCGCGCCGGACTGGCGGAATAGGGGTTGTGGTGGCGCATTGGTCCCTCCAGGGATCGGTACAGAGTGTTGTTGTGGCGTTGCGGTCTTGCAGGAACGACCGCTGCGGGGGCAGCGGGAGCGGACAGAACGTCCGCGAAGAGGTCAGTGGCCAGACAAAGGTCAGGACCGAATGGATCAGCAGCGAATGGAGTCAGAGGCCGGGCTCGCCGGCACCGCAGGAGGCGCGGATCACCAGCTCTGGCGTCAGCAACTGGCGGATGCCGTCGTCGTCGCCGGTCTGGTCGACCAGCCGCATCAGCCGGGTCATTGCCTGCCCGCCCAGGTGGGCGATGCTGACCCGCATCGTGGTCAGTGCCGGATGGACGAAACGGGCCAGCGGAATATCGTCGAAGCCCGCCAGGGCAACATCGCCGGGCACCGAGACATCGGCCTGCGCAAACGCGTACAGGCAGCCCAGCGCGGTCATGTCGTTGGCGGCGAACACCGCATCCGGCAACGTGCCGTCGGCCAGCATCGCCAGCCCGGCGCGGTGACCGGAGGCCTCGTCGAAATCGCCCGGATATTCCAGACCCTGTGCTTGATCGCCATGCGCGGCGATCGCATCGCGGAACCCGCGCAGGCGTTCGCGCGCATCGAAATTGAGCGCCGGACCGCCGATGAAGGCGATGCGCCGATGGCCGGCGCGCAGCAGATGCTCGGTCATCGCCATGGCGCCGGCATGGTCGTCGATGCTCAGTACCGGATAATCGGCACCGGGCAGATGCGCATTGATCAACACCGTCGGCAGCGCCTGCGGCAGGTTATCGGTGAGAAAACCCGGCTGCTCGGCGTAGGGAGACAGCACCAGCAAGCCGTCGACACGTCCGCGCATGGACTGCAACGCCCTGCCCTGCGCTTCCGGGTCGCCGTGATAGCTGGACACCAGCAGGTGCTGGCCAGCGGCGCGCGCCGCACCGTCGATGCCGCGGATCAGTTCGGAAAAGAATTCGCCGTACAGATCCGGCAGCACCACGCCCAGGGTCTGTGTGCGTCGGCTGCTGAGGCTGCGCGCCGCCGCATGCGGGCTGTAGCGCAACCGCGCGGCCACTTCCTGCACCAACTGGCGCACCGGCCCGGCGACGTTATCGTGCCCATTGAGCGCACGCGACACCGTTGCGACGGAGACCTGTGCTTCCCGAGCGACATCTTTGATGGTGACCGCACCATTGGCCATTCGTGTCGCCCTCCGCGACCGAGTTCCCAAAACTGGCGCGGACTGTAAGCGTTTTCATATGAGGGCGTAAACCCCCATCTTCACATCAATGAAAACGCTTACAGATCAAATAGCTGCAAGTGATGAATAGGTGAAAGATTGTGCTGCGTCGCAACAATCCCGCACTGTCGTGTCCACCAGCGAAGCACAACGTGGATCACGGTTGGGGCAGTTTGTTCCGTCATGTCAGGGGACAGTCGACCCCGTAGGAGCGCACCTGGGCGCGACGGGCCTTACCGATAACCCCTGTCGCGCCCAGGTGCGCTCCTACGACGGCGGACCTGGTTACCCCGCCTCACCAGGCGCAAACGCCTCGATCGACAAGGCGTGGATATCGGTCTGCATCATCTCGCCGACTGCGGCGTACACCGCCCGGTGGCGGGCCAGCGGCGCCTTTCCAACGAACGCGGCACTGACCACGCGCACATTGAAATGCCCGCGCCCATCGCGCGCGCCGGCATGCCCGGCGTGGCGATGGCTGTCGTCCACCACCTCCAGCTCGCTCGGCGCCAGGGCCGACTGCAATGCGGCGCGGATCCGCTCGACCCGGCTCATGGCAGCACCCGCCGGAACGGGCGGACCTCGGTGCGCACATACACGCCCGCCGCTACATACGGATCCGCATCGGCCCAGACGCGCGCCTGTTCCAGCGACTCGAATTCGGCAATGACCACGCTGCCGCTGAAACCGGCCGGACCCGGATCCTCGGCATCGATGGCCGGGCATGGGCCCGCCACCAGCAAGCGGCCGGACGCCGCAAGCGCCTGCAAACGTGCCAGATGCGCCGGTCGCGCCTGCTGCCGCGCGGCCAGTGCGTCGGCCTGGTCATACCCTTCGATTACGTACCACACACGCCACCTCGCCAAAGACTTGAAGATCACTGCCGGAGATTCTAGCCGTGTCAGCGCTGGACACCGCCCCCGCGCACGCATTACCCTTGGCACCACTGCACACGCAACCGGACGCAGCGGCCCGTCGGCCCAGGCCCCACGCCTCACTCGACGACCGATTCGCTGCCTACCACCGGCCCCGTGTAGACGACCTCCTCGCTGTTCCGTCGCCGCATGCCACGTGGCGTCTGCTTTCATGTGGATTGGCGTACGTGGATTTGTGGGATCGTGCCGGCACAGGCACGACATTAGATTGCAATTACTCAAGGCAAAGCCCTGCAGGCGCGGCTCAGACCGCGGCCGGCGACCGTAACACCCGATGTCGACCTGATGAATTCCGAACTCGCGCACGACGCGAATCCGCCAGCCACAAGCGCGCCGCCACAGCAGCAGGAAATGCCGCTGGCGGTGGTGCATGGGCAACCGGTGCTACAGATCCCGCAGGATCTGTATATTCCGCCGGACGCGCTGGAAGTCATCCTGGATGCCTTCGAAGGCCCGCTGGATCTGCTGCTGTATCTGATCCGCCGCCAGAATCTGGACATTCTGGATATCCCCGTCGCCGAGATCACCCGGCAGTACGTGGACTACATCAATGTGATGCAGGAGCTGCGCTTCGAACTGGCGGCCGAATATCTGGTGATGGCCGCGATTCTGGCCGAGATCAAATCGCGCATGCTGTTACCGCGCCCGCCCAGCCAGGAAGGCGAGGAAAACGATCCGCGTGCCGAGTTGGTACGCCGGTTGCAGGAATACGAACGCTTCAAGCAGGCCGCCGAGGATCTGGACACCCTGCCCCGCATGGGCCGCGACAGTGCGCCGGTACAGGCGCATCTGCCCGAGCGCGCAGCGGTCAAGCTGCCGCCGCCGGTGGAACTGAAAGAAATGCTGATGGCGCTGTACGACGTGCTCAAGCGCGCCGAACTGTTCACCGGCCACGCGATCAAGCGCGAGGCGCTGAGTGTGCGCCAGCGCATGGGCGACGTGCTGAGCCGTCTGGACGATGGCAAGTTCTACCGTTTCGAATCGCTGTTCACTGCCGAAGAAGGCAAGCTCGGCGTGCTGGTCACCTTCCTGGCGCTGCTCGAATTGGCCAAGGAGCAGTTGCTGGACATCGTGCAGGAAGCGCCGCTGGCGCCGATCTACGTGAAGTCGTTGGCGTTGGGCAATACCAATGCGCCGTTGCAATTCTCCAGCGAATTCGACGACAGCGATGCCGCCAACGAACCTATCTGAAGCCGATCACCGAATGGATCAAGCGTTGATCACCCGCATTATCGAAGCCGCCCTGTTGGCGAGCAGCCAGCCGTTGACGCTGGCGCAGCTGCAGGGCTTGTTTCCCGAAGAAGAGCCGGCGCCGCCCGGCAGCGTCGAGCGCGCGCTGGAACTGTTGCGCGAGGGCTGCGCCGACCGCGGCGTGGAACTGGTCGAGGTGGCCTCGGGCTTCCGCTTTCAGGTCAAGGCCGACGTGCATGGCTGGGTCGCCCGGCTGTGGACCGAGCGCCGCACCAAGTACACCCGCGCCACGCTGGAAACCCTGGCGCTGATCGCCTACCGCCAGCCGATCACCCGCGGCGAGATCGAGCAGGTGCGCGGCGTGGCGGTCAGCAGCAACATCATCCAGGCCCTGGAAGAACGCGAATGGATCCGCGTGGTGGGTCACCGCGACGTGCCCGGCAAGCCGGCCCTGTTCGGTACCACCAAGGGGTTTCTGGACTACTTCGGACTCAAGCGATTGGACGAGCTGCCGCCATTGTCTGAGTTGAAGGACATCGCCGAGCTGGAACCGCAGCTGCCGCTGGACCGCGATGGTCAGCTGGATGGCGCAGTGCCGGCATCGGTGGCGATGGATGCAGCGCTGGGTGAGACGCATGCCGATGCGGCAGACGCGGACTCTGATGGCGACACCACCGATGCCGAATTGGATGAAGAAACACACGACGCCGGCGATGCAGACAACGCCACCGATGCCGAAGACCCGATCGACGCAACACCGCAACACTCCGAGCATGCCTCGGCGCAGGACCAGAACACGTTGGACCCAGACGACGCCCGTGAGGGCGCCCCCGACACCGCGCCGGGCACGCGCGCGGATGCAGTGAACGAAGACGAAGACAACGCCGTCGCGACGACGACCGTGGCTGTTGACGAAGCCGATTCCGACCCAGAGGCCGACCCGCAACGCGTCGGCCGGAGCCAGACACATGAGTGACACCCCCCGCAAGCTGTCGTTGAACAAACTCTCTCTCAAGCGCGACAGCGCGCCCGAAGCGCCCAAGCTGGAAGAGCGCCTGCACAAGGTGCTGGCCCAGGCCGGCCTGGGGTCGCGCCGCGCGCTGGAACAGCGCATTGCCGATGGCCTGATCAAGGTCAATGGCGCCGTCGCGCAGACCGGCATGTCGGTGCGCAGCGGCGACAAGATCGAGCTGGACGGCCGCAGTTTCGTCGCCAGCGCGCTGACCGAGCCCTCGCGCGTGCTGATCTACAACAAGCCCGAAGGCGAAGTGACCACGCGCGAAGATCCCGAAGGCCGTCCGACCGTATTCGAGTCGCTGCCGGCATTGAAGGGCTCGCGCTGGATCGCCATCGGCCGCCTGGACATCAACACCACCGGCCTGCTGCTGCTGACCACCGACGGTGAGCTGGCCAACGCGATGATGCATCCCTCTTACGAGGTCGAACGCGAATACGTGGTGCGCGTGCGCGCGCCGGAAGGCGAGGACAAGGTCTCCGACGCCATCATCGAGCGCCTGTCGCGCGGTGTGCTGCTGGAAGACGGCGGCGCCAAGTTCGACGAGATCGAGCGCATCGGCGGTACCGACTCGCACGACTGGTTCCGCGTCGTGGTCAAGGAAGGCCGCAACCGCGAAGTGCGCCGTCTGTGGGAGTCGCAAGGCTGCCAGGTCAGCCGCCTCAAGCGCAGCCGCTACGGCAAGATTTCGCTGCCGCGCGAGTTGCTGCGTGGGCAGTCGGTGGAAGTCGCGCAGGAAAAGGTCGACGCCCTGCGCGCCGAACTCAAGCTGGAAGAAGGCGCACCGTCGGCACTGACGCTGCAGCCGGTGATCGGCCAGCGCCGTGCGGCCAAATCCACCGTGCACGTCTCGCGTGATGGCCGCAGCAATGCCTACGTCAATGGCCAGACCTCCGGTGCCGACGAAGGCCGCGAGCTGCGGCGTTTCGACAATCCGCGTGACGATCGTGGCGGCCGTGGTCGCGGCAAGCCGGGCGGTTTCAAGGGTGGTCTCACCGTCAGCGGCGAAGCGGCCGCGCGGCAGTCGCAGCAGCGCCCGTTCAAGCCGCGCGCGCCGGGCAAGGGCGATCGCGCGTTGCCGGACGGCAATCCGGCCGCGTTCCGCAGCTGGTATGTGCCCGATGGCGTGAGCACCGGCCCGAGCGGCCACCGCAACGCCGGCCCCAGCGGTCCCGGCACCGGCCAGGCACGTCCGTACGCCAAGAAGGGTCCGGGCGGTGCGCGTCCGGGTGCAGGCGGTCAGGGCCAGGGTCAAGGCCGTGGCGGTGCTGGCGGCGGCGGTGGACAAGGCCAGTCGCAGGGTCAAGGCCAGGGTCAGCGCAAGCATCCGTACGGCCACCCGGGCAACGCACCGAGCTTCCCGTCCGACCACGCCAACCCGGGTTTCAGCCCGTATGGCGCGGCACGTCCGGCAGCCGGTCGCCCGACCGGCGCACGTGCAGGCGGCCCCGGCGGCAACCGTGGACCGGGCGGTAATCGCGGTCCCGGTGGCCCGGGCGGCGCACCGCGTGGCCCAGGTGGTCCGGGTGGTCGTCCGCCGGGTGGCGGCAACCGTCGGCCACCAGGCGGTGGCAATCGCGGTCGCTAAGCTACAAGACGCGCACTAAAAAACGGCCCTGCGAAGGGCCGTTTTTCGTTTTCGCTTGGATCATGTCCGCTTGAATCACGCGATACATCGAAGTAAGCGCGAAGACATTAACTGTGGCTCGCACCAGCGAACCGGCACACAAGGCAGCTTTAGCGCGGCCAACAAGATGATCTGCGGCTTGGCTGCAGGGCCCTTGCCCGCCCACCATCGCGGGACACGCCGCAAGTACGTCCGTGTAGGCTCTTACGCGGCATCCATGCCGCGTAAGGTCCCGCGACGGTGGGCGGGCAAGGACCGGTCGAGATGGTCGGTATGCGTAGTTACGAGCAGTGCGTGTTGCACGGCCGTCCGATGCGCGTGTTCAGTGCCGTCTTCAGCGCGATCTGCTGCGTCCTTACTTGCGACGCTCGATCACGAAATTGCCTACATTGACGCCCAGATCCACGCCCTCGCCCGTTCCGGCCAGAGCCAGCGAAATGTCGCCCTTGGTGACGACCTGTGCGGTGCTGGATTTGACGATGCCGGCATGCGCTTCGGCCGCCGCGTAGGTGCCGAGCAGATCATTGAGGCTGTAGGCGCCGCTGAAGGTGCCGCGGCCGCCGGTGATCTTGGACTTGCCGACCGTCAGGCCGCCGCCCTTGCTGGAGATCTTGACCGGAATCACTGCACCGTTGTCGCAGGTGATGGTGCCGGTGCCGCTGGCGGTCTTGTAGAACACCGACCAGCCTTCCAGATTGAACGACAGTTTGCAGTCGATGTTGCCTGCAGCCTGGGCCTGCGGTGCGAGTGCGGCAGCGCCCAGCAGCGCGAAAAGAGAAAGCGACTTGATCATGTGGGCATTCCGGTTGATGAACGTGGCGCCGAGCCTAGCAGCGCCGGCGTGGCAGTCGCGACAACTTCCGGGCATCGCACAGGCGACCGTTCAGCGAATGATTGCCGCTGCCGCCAGGCGTGCCTGGTGGTGCAGAAAGCGCTTTGCGCATGGGATGATCGCGGCATGTTGCGCACCGCTCACCTCACCCTATTGACCGCCCTGCTATTGCCGTCTGCGGCCATTGCCGGCGAGGCCATTCCGACCCAGCGCTACACCGTGGTGAAGACCTATCCGCACGACACCGGCGCGTTCACCGAGGGCCTGTTCTATCTGGACGGATACCTTTACGAAAGCACCGGGGAACTTGGCCGTTCCAGCGTACGCAAGGTCGAGCTGCACACCGGCCGCGTACTGCAGCAAGCCACGACACCGCCGCCCTACTTCGGCGAAGGCATCGTGGCCTGGCGCGACAAGCTGATTCAACTGACCTGGCGCAATCAGCAGGGCTTTGTCTACGACCTGGCCACCCTCACGCCGCGTACGCGTTTTGCGTACTCCGGCGAGGGCTGGGCGCTGACCAACGATGCCAGCAGCCTGTACATGAGCGATGGCAGCTCCACCATCCGCCGCCTCGATCCGGAGACGCTGCAACAGGTCGGCAGTATCAAAGTCACCGCCAGCGGCAGGCCACTGGACAACCTCAACGAGCTGGAATGGGTGAAGGGCGAGTTGTTGGCAAATGTCTGGCTGACCACGCGCATCGCACGCATCGACCCGGCCAGCGGCAAGGTGGTCGGCTGGATCGATCTGAAGGCACTGGTGCCGGATGACGAGACACTGACGGATCCGGGCAACGATGTGCTCAACGGCATCGCCTATGACGCCAAACACGATCGCCTGTTCGTGACCGGCAAGCATTGGCCGAAGCTTTACGAAATTCGGCTGGCTGAGTAGCCGGGATTCGGGATTGGATATTCGGGATTGGGGATTGGATATTCGGGATTCGGGATTCGGGATTGGCGTAAGCGACATTGGCGCAGGCAGCAGCATGCTCGCTGTTGCGAATCCCTAATCCCCAATCCCACCGCCGGCTCCGGCCTACTCCGTCAACGAAAACGTATCCGCATCCAGCATCGCCGGGAAGCGCGCGCGATGCTCGGCCAGCGCCGACGCACTGATGGTGGTGGTGACCACCTGCGGCCGCTCGCGGATTTCCACCTGCGGCTGCCCCAAAAAGTCGATCACCGCGCTGTCGCCGGCGTAGTGCAGCTGATTGCCATCGACGCCGACGCGGTTGACCGCCGCCACAAAGCACAGGTTCTCGATCGCGCGTGCGCGCAGCAGCGTCTCCCACGCGTAGGCGCGCGCAGACGGCCAGTTGGCCACGAACAATTGCAGATCGAAATCCAGCTGCCCCGGCCGCTCGACATCGTAGCGATTGCGGCAGAACACTGGAAAACGCAGGTCGTAGCAGACCTGTGGATTGATTCGCCAGCCCTTCCATTCCACTGTCAGGCGATCGCGCCCGGCGGCATAGCGCAGATGCTCGTTACCGAAGCGGAACAGGTGGCGTTTGTCGTAGTACTGCAGCGCGCCATCCGGCGTAGCCCATAGCAGGCGGTTGAACACGCCCTGCTCGGTGCGTACCTGCACGCTGCCGGTGATGGCGGCCCCCAGCGTTGTTGCCTGTGCACGGATCCACGCCACCGTGGGGCCGCCCATGCCTTCCGCCTTGAAGATGGCATCGTTGGAGAACCCACTGGTGAAGGTCTCCGGCAGGATCACCAGATCGGTTTGCCCGACCAACGGCTCCAGCAACGCGCCGTAGTAATCGCGGTTGCCGGCCGGGTCATGCCAGCGGGTGTCGCCCTGGACAAGCGAGATGCGGAGGTCGTGCATGGTTGAGGCTCGGGAATGGGGAGTGGGGAATCGGGAATGGGTAGAGCGAGTGTGGTGGTGTATGTGCGCTATGTGGGTGACGACATCGGAGAGGCAAGAAGGACACCAGCGACGCGCTCACGATTCCCTGTCCCGGGCCGGCAGGAATCGAGAAGGAGTCCAGTGACGCTCTTACGATTCCCCAATCCCGATTCCCCATTCCCAGCTCGTCAGAGCTGCTGCAAGCGCTCGATCGCCGCATCCAGCGTCGCATCGTTTTTGGCAAAGCACAGCCGTGCCAGACGCTGGCCAGCGGGCGCGGTTTCATAGAACGGCGAGAGCGGAATCGCCGCCACGCCCTTCTCCACCGTCAGCCACTTCACGAATTCGGTGTCGGGCAGATCGCTGATGGCCGAATAATCCACCAGCTGGAAATAGCCGCCAGGCACCGGCAGTGGTTTCAGACGTGTGGTCAGCAGCTGCTCGCGGAAACGGTCGCGCTTGGCTTGATAGAACGCGCCCAGTTGCTCGTCGTGTTCGGGTTCGTCGCGGATCATCGCGGCAAACGCGTGCTGGGCCGGGCCGAAGCTGGTGAAGGTGTTGTACTGGTGCACCTTGCGGAATTCGGCGCTCAAAGCGGGCGGTGCGATGGCGTAGCCGATCTTCCAGCCGGTGCAATGATAGGTCTTGCCGAAGCTGGAAATCACGAATGCGCGCTCGCGCAACTCCGGCCAGCGCAACACCGACTCGTGACGGCGGCCGTCGAACACGATGTGTTCGTAGACCTCGTCAGAGAGAAGGAAGATCTCGGTGCCGCACAGCAACTCCGTCAGCGTCTGCATGTCGGCGGCAGACAGCATCGCGCCGGATGGGTTGTGCGGCGAGTTGATCATCAGCAGGCGCGTCTTCGGCGTGATCGCCGCGCGCAAGGCATCCCAATCGACCGCGAAGGTCTGCGGGTGCAGCGCCACGTGCACCGCGCGCGCGCCGGCCAGATCGATCGCCGGCTCGTAGCAATCGTAGGCCGGGTCCAGCACGATGACCTCCTCGCCTGCGCGCACCACCGCGTGGATGGCGTTGAAGATCGCCTCGGTGGCGCCGCTGGTGACGGTGATCTCGCTGTCGGCATCGACCTGCGCGCCGTAGCAACGCTGCGCCTTGCCGGCGATGGCCTGGCGCAACGCCGCCACGCCGGTCATCGGCGGGTACTGGTTGTGGCCGGCTGCCATGGCCTTGGTCAGTTCATCGACCAGCCGCGACGGCACCGCAAAATCGGGAAAACCCTGGCCCAGATTCACCGCGCCGTGCTCGGCCGCCAGCTGCGACATGACGGTGAAGATGGTGGTGCCCACCTTGGGCAGCTTGGTCGTGAGGGGCATCGTGCCGGTCCGGACAAGAAACGGGGGGACCGCGAGTGTACGCAAAGCCGCCAGGCGGTTGCTCCCGGCCGGTGCAAAACAGCGTTCCCAGACACATCAGGCCGCCCGGTGCACCCCCGACACCGGGCCATCGTCGCTACAATGCGCGCCCAGTCTGGAGCGTGCCATGCCCAGGCCCTTCCCCATGCCGTCCCGCGACGGGAGCCCGCTGCCCCGATGATCGAACCGCTGCACACTGCGCCACCGCTGCTGGCCGCGCGCGCCCTGGCCTTCAGCCGCAACGAGGAGCCGGTGTTCGGCCCGCTGGATTTCCATGTCGATGCCGGCGAAGCCTTGCTGGTGCAGGGCGACAACGGCGCCGGCAAGACCACGCTGCTGCGGGTGCTGGCCGGGCTGCTGCATGTGGAGCGTGGGCAGATCCTGATCGACGGCAAGACCGCGCGGCGCGGCGACCGCAGTCGCTTCATGGCCTATCTCAGTCACCTGCCGGGCCTGAAAGCCGACCTCAGCACGCTGGAGAACCTGCACTTTTTGTGTGGTTTGCATGGCCGCCGCGCCAAGCAGATGCCCGGCAGTGCGCTGGCTATCGTCGGCCTGGCCGGTTACGAAGATGCGCTGGTTCGGCAATTGTCGGCCGGCCAACGCAAGCGCCTGGCATTGGCGCGGTTGTGGCTGTCGCCGGCCCCGCTGTGGCTGCTGGACGAGCCCTACGCCAACCTGGATCTGGACGGCATCACCCTGGTCAACCGGATGATCTCCGCGCATCTGCGCGGTGGTGGCGCGGCGCTGGTCACCACTCACGGCGCCTATGCGGCGCCGCCGGTGCGCACGCGCATGCTCACGCTGGAGGCGGCGGCATGAGCCTGCATTCGCCACAACCTTCGCTGTGGCAGGCCGCGCGCGCTCTGCTCAGCCGCGATCTGCAATTGCTGTGGCGCCGTCGCAGCGATGCGCTGCAGCCGGCCCTGTTCGCGCTGCTGATCGTGGTGTTGTTCGCGCTGGGCCTGGGCGGACGCCCCGACCTGCTGGCGCAGGCCGCGCCGGCGGTGCTGTGGTTGTCGGTACTGCTGGCCGGCTTGCTGTCGCTGGATGCGTTGTTCCGCAGCGATGTGGAGGACGGCTCGATGGAGCAATGGCTGCTGGCGCCGGTGCCGTTGGCGTGGCTGATCGCGGTACGCGTGCTGCTGCACTGGGCGACCAGCGCGTTGCCGCTGATTGCGGTGACGCCGCTGCTGGGCGAATTGCTGCACCTGCCACATGACCAACTCCCCGTGTTGCTGGCATCGTTGGCGCTGGGAACACCGCTTTTAAGTCTGCTCGGCGCCGTGGTTGCAGCGCTGACGGTGACGATGAAACGCTCTGGTATTCTCGTGGCGTTGCTGGCGTTGCCGTTGTATGTGCCGGTGCTGGTGTTCGGTGCCGGCAGTGTTGCGGCAAGTGGACAAGGACAGGATGCGGTGGGTGCGCTGTTGTTGTTGGGCGCCGGCTTGGTGATCGGTGTGGTTCTGGCGCCGCTGGCTGCGGCTGCCGCGATCCGTATTTCGCTGAGCTGAGTGTGTGATCGATGCGGTGGTGATGAGGCGCACAGCGCCGAGCGCCATTGCAGTTGCAAGCGCTATTTCAGTTGCAAGCGCCCCTGCTGTTTCGAGAGCTAATGCCATTCCAAGGGCTACTGCCATCGTATGAACGTCGTCGTCCACTGGTTCCACCAACTCGCCTCCCCCCCGATCTTCGACCGTTTCACTGCGCGCTGGGCGCCGTGGTGCTATGCGCTGGCCGCGGTGCTGCTGGGCGTGGGCATCTGGCAGGCCTTGTTCGCGGTGCCGGCCGATTACCAGCAGGGCGATAGCTTCCGCATTCTCTACATCCACGTGCCCAGCGCGTGGATGAGCCTGTTCGTGTTCGGGCTGATGGCGCTGTATGCGGCGATTGCGCTGATCTGGCGCATCAAGATCTGCGAAATCCTGGCGATGGCCTGCGCGCCGATCGGCGCTGCGTTCACCGTGATCACCCTGCTCACCGGCAGCATCTGGGGCAAGCCGATGTGGGGCGCCTGGTGGGATTGGGACCCGCGCCTGACCACCGAGTTGATCCTGCTGTTTCTGTATCTGGGCGTGATCGGCCTGTATCACGCCATCGACGACCGACGTCAGGCCGCGCGCGCGGCCGCGTTGCTGGCGATTGTCGGCGTGGCGCTGCTGCCGGTGATCCGCTATTCGGTGGTGTGGTGGAACTCGCTGCATCAAGGCCAGAGCATTCGCCTGCTCGGCCCCTCGACCATCGATGCGAGCATGTTGCTGCCGCTGTGGCTGATGGTGATCGGCACCAAGTTCTGGTTCGCCGGGTCGCTGCTGACGCGTGCGCGCGCCGACAACCTGCGCCGCGAGGCCGGCAAGGCCTGGATCGTGCGCGATGCCCCGGAGGGCGCGGCATGAGCTACCTGCCCTACGTCATCGCCGCCTACGCGGTGTTCGTGCTGGTACTGCTGTGGGACCTGATCGCCGGCCGCTGGCAGGTGCGCCGCGCCTTGAAGATTGCGCAGGCGCGGCGTCTGCGCGAGCGCAAGCGCGCGGCGGTGCCCACCGATGCGGAGCTGATCCGGTGAACCCGCAACGCCGCCGCCGGATGTGGCTGGTGATCGCGCTGGTGCTGGCCGGCGGGCTGGCGACCACGCTGGTGGCGATGGCGCTGCAGCGCAATGTGGCCTATCTGTACACACCGTCGGAAGTGCTGCGTGGCGACGCCGGCGACCACGCGCGCTTCCGGCTCGGCGGCATGGTGGAAAAAGGCTCGTTCAATCGCGCCTCCGGCTCGCTGGAAGCGCAGTTCCGCGTCACCGACGGCGATGCACAGCTGGCAGTGCGCTACGACCGCATCCTGCCGGACCTGTTCCGCGAGGGGCAGGCGGTGGTGGCCACCGGTCGCATGCAGCAAGGCGTGTTCGTGGCTGAAGATATTCTGGCCAAGCACGACGAGACCTATATGCCGAAGGAAGTCGCCGACAAGATGGGCAGTGCGCATCGCAAGCACGATGTGCCGGCGGCGGCGGACCAGGCTGGAGGGCTGCGTTGATGGAATCCGTCAGGACGTTCGCTTTCCTGCAGGGCGATAGCCTGCGCGGTCGCTGTGTGGCTGACAACGTCGCCGTGCATGGGGTGGCTTTTGCAAACGCTGCATGGATGATGCCTCTGCATTGCGCTTGCATTCGTTGCCCCACTGCATGCTCACCAACGCACCGACCCCATGCTGCCTGAGCTCGGCACCTTTCTGCTGATTCTGGCGTTGCTGGTGGCGTTGGTGCAGGCCGCACTGCCGCTGGCCGGTGCGCAGCGTGGGCGCAGCAGCTGGATGGCGGTCGCGCGGCCGGCCGCGCTGGTGCAACTGGGCCTGATCGCCGCAGCATTCGTGCTGCTGACGCATGCATTCCTGGTGCAGGATTTTTCGGTGCGCTACGTCGCCGAGAATTCCAACAGTTTGTTGCCTGTGATGTATCGCTATTCGGCAGTATGGGGCGCGCACGAGGGCTCACTGCTGCTGTGGACGCTGGTGCTGGCGTTGTGGACCGGTGCGGTGGCGCTGTGGTCGCGGCAGCTACCCGAACATGTCATCGCGCGCGTGCTCGGGGTGATGGCGCTGGTGAGTATTGGGTTCCTGGCGTTTTTGCTGTTCACCTCCAATCCGTTTGCGCGGTTGTTCCCGGTACCGCTGGAAGGCGCCGACCTCAATCCGTTGCTGCAGGACCCAGGCCTGATCATCCATCCGCCGATGCTGTATTGCGGCTACGTCGGCTTTGCAGTGCCGTTCGCCTTCGCCATCGCCGCGCTGCTGGAAGGCCGGATGGATGCACGCTGGCTGCGCTGGACGCGGCCATGGACCAATGTGGCCTGGTCGATGCTCACCGTCGGCATCGCGCTGGGCAGCTGGTGGGCGTATTACGAACTGGGCTGGGGCGGTTGGTGGTTCTGGGACCCGGTGGAAAACGCCAGTTTCATGCCGTGGCTGGTGGGCACTGCGTTGCTGCATTCGCAGGCGGTCACCGAAAAGCGCGGCAACTTCGCCAGCTGGACGTTATTGCTGGCGATTGCTGCATTTTCATTGTCGCTGTTGGGTACGTTTTTGGTGCGCTCGGGCGTGCTGACCAGCGTGCATTCGTTCGCGGCCGATCCCTCGCGCGGGCTGTTTATTCTGGTGTTCCTGCTGGCAGTGGTGGGTGGTTCGCTGGTGCTGTACGCGATTCGCGCACCGCGCTTGTCGCTGGTGGATGACCCGCGCCGCGCGTTCGCCGGCACCTCGCGCGAAACCTTGTTGCTGTTGAATAACCTGCTGCTCACCTGCGCCTGCGCGATGGTGCTGCTAGGCACGCTGTATCCGCTGCTGGCCGACGCGCTTGGGCTGGGCAAGTTGTCGGTGGGCCCGCCCTACTTCGGCACGCTGTTTTTGGTGTTGATGGCGCCGCTGGTGGCGCTGCTGCCGTTCGGCCCGCTGACCCGCTGGCAGCGCGAACAGGCCTCGCGCCCGTTGGCGATGCTGGCGCCCTGGGCGGGCCTGGCGGTTGCCGCAGGCGTGCTGGCATGGTTCGCCGCCCCGCAGGGTCAGCTGAAAGCGGCGATCGGTGTGGCCGGCGCGGTGTGGGTGCTGTTGGGCACGTTGCGATTCCTGTGGACGCGGCGCGCGGCCAAGGGACGGAAATTCACCGCCGAAATGCTCGGCATGGTGCTGGCGCATCTGGGCATGGCGGTGTTCCTGGCCGGTGCGCTGCTGGTGGAATCGCTGAGCCTGCAACGCGAGGTCGCCTTGGCACCCGGTGCGCAGATGCAGATCGGCCGCTACGCGTTGCACTTCGATCACGTCGAAGAATTGCGCGGCCCCAATTACGTCTCCGATCGTGCCAACCTGCAGGTGTTCAAGGACGATGCGCCGGTCGGCCTGCTGCATGCGGAAAAACGCCGCTACGCCAGCGGCGGGCAGACCTTGACCGAGGCGGCGATCCGCCCCGGTCCATTTGGCGATCTGTATGTCGCCCTTGGCGAACCGCTGGGCAATCAGGCCTGGGCGGTGCGCGTCCACCTCAAACCGTTCGTGCGCTGGATCTGGCTGGGGGCGCTGCTGATGGCGCTCGGTGGCCTGGTCACCGCGGCCGACCGGCGTTTTCGTCGTTCTCCGGAGATCCAAGATGGTTGAGTCACGTTCGCCCCGCCTACCCACTGCCGTACTCGTGGGTGCCATCGTGCTGCTGCTCGCACTTGCAGCGCTGCTGGTCTACGCGGTGGTGCGCTCCGGTCAGGACGATCGCGATGCCCTGCCCTCGGCGCTGATCGGCAAGCCTGCGCCGGAGTTCGCGCTGTCGCTGCTGCACGACCCCAGCATCGTGGTCCACGCACGCGAGCTGCGCGGCGCCCCTTACATTATCAACGTGTGGGGCAGCTGGTGCCCGGCCTGCCGCGAAGAACACCCGGTGCTGAGCCGCTTCGCACTGACAAAGCGCGTGCGCGTGATCGGCTACAACTGGAAGGACGAGCAAGCCGATGCGCTGCGCTGGCTCGAACAACTGGGCAACCCGTATCTGCTGGTGGTCGCCGACAAAGACGGCCGTACCGCGATCGACTTCGGTATCGCGGCGGCACCGGAAACCTTTCTGGTCGACGGGCGCGGCGTGGTGCGCTGGAAATACAGCGGCATGCTCACCCAATCCATCATCGACACGCAGCTGATTCCGGCGCTGAGCAAGATCGAACGCTCGCCCAGCGCCGCACCGGACCTGCACACCAGCCGATGATGCGCGCCTGGCTGCTGACGCTGCTGTTGTTGCCCTGGCTGGCACTGGCCCAGCCGGTCGGCGACCCGGCGCCGCTGCGCTACGCCTCTGCCGAAGAAGAAGCACGCTTCCACGCATTGACTGCCGAATTGCGTTGCGTGCAATGCCAGAACCAGTCGCTGGCCGACTCCAATGCGCAAATTGCGCAGGACCTGCGCCGCGAAGTGTTGGCGTTGATGCACGAAGGCCGCAGCGATACGCAGATCCGCCAGTTTCTGGTCGCGCGCTATGGCGAGTTCGTGCTGTATCGCCCACGTGTCGAATCGCGCACCTGGCTGCTGTGGTTCGGCCCGCTGCTGGTGTTGTTGCTAGGCGGTGGCGCGGTTGTATTCGTGGTTCGCCGACGCAGCGTTGCTGCGCCCGCCCTGCCCGCCGATGAGCAGGAGTGGTGATGGTTGGCTTCGTCATTGCAGTGGTGGTGCTGGCCTTGCTCGCGTTCGCCGTGGCGCTGCGGCCGCTGTGGCGCCAGACGCGCGGGCTGGCTGCCAGCGTCGCAGTGTTGTTGCTGGTGGCGAGCGCGGCCTTGTATTGGCTGGTCGGTACGCCGAGTGCGATTCAACAGCCGGCCAATCGACCGGCCACACCACGCTCGTTGGACGAAGCCATCGTGCAACTACGCGCGGCGCTGGCGAGCAATCCCGATCAGGCCGAAGGCTGGGTATTGCTGGGGCGCTCACTGTCCAGCCAACAGAAATTCGCCGAAGCGCGTGATGCGTTTGCGCGCGCGGTTGCGTTGCGCCCGGATGAGCCAGACGTGCTGGTGGCTGCCGCGCAATCGCGCATGCTTGCCGACGATAGCGGGCGCCCTGACCCAGAGGCCATGCGCTTGCTCGAACACGCGCTGGCGGTGCAACCGGACCATCAACGCGCGCGCTGGTTTCTCGGTGTGGTGCAGCGCCAGGCCGGTCAACCGGCCAGGGCCAGCGAGACCTGGACGCCGTTGCTCGCTGTGGTCGATGCCAACACGCGCCCCGGCCTGCTGGAACAGATCAATGCCGCGCGTGACGAGGCCAAGCTGGAACCGATCCAGGCGCCGGCTGCGCCCGCCGCTGCAGCCAGCGGCAACCGCATCCAGGTGCGCGTGACGCTGGATGCCGAATTCGCCAAACGCGCCGGCTTGCCCGGCGATACCAGCGTCTTCGTGATCGCGCGTGCCGCAGACACCCCGATGCCGGTGGCGGTGGAAAAACACGCGCTCAGCGACTTGCCGTTGACCATCACCCTGGACGATGGCGACAGCCCGATGCCGACGCGCACGCTGTCGTCGCTTGACAAAGTGCAGGTGCTGGCACGACTGTCGCGCAGCGGCAACGCAATGCGCCAGGCCGACGATGTGGAAAGCGCGCCAGTGATGGTGGCACTGCCTGCCGACGCGCCAGTGGAGTTGGTGATCGGGCGATGATTGCTCGCCACGTTTCGTTGCGACGCTTGGGCCAATGGACGAAGAGCGGCCACAAAACGTAGCGCGCAGTCGTAAGGCCGATGTGGACGGCGCAGAGGGATCGGAGTGTCACTTATCACATGCCGCACCGAGTAACGGCTGCGCCATCGTTGTGTTAGCTGCTACCAACGTCATCTGGATGGTCCCAAGCCGCGTTGGTCGAGGGTGCGATGCCCTCGCCGCTCGCGGGACACGCCGTAAACTCGTCCATGAGGGCTCGGTGGCCGCGTCCATGCCGCCACACGGTCCCGCAAGCGGTAAGGACACCGCGCCAGGACGTTGGTCGGTAGCCAAGTAAAAAGCGGGTCATCTCGCGGATTGCATTGGCTTGCTAGTACGGGCTGCAACCACATGAGATCTAGCGTATTAATCTAGCGCATTAGAAGTACGTCATGCATCGCTTGCACCATGCACACCGACTATCTCGACTGGTCCTTGCCCGCCCACCGTCGCGGGACCTTACGCGGCATGGATGCCGCGTAAGAGCCTACACGGACGTACTTGCGGCGTGTCCCGCGAGGGTGGGCGGGCAAGGACCCTGCAGCCAAGAAGCAGATCAGCGCTCTGAAGGCTGACATCAAGCAGCGCAAGGGCTCAAACCCATTCCCATCCTGCACCCGGCGCACGCCATGGCAGATAGAATTGCGACATGACTGAATTCATTCCCCCCGGCACGCGCTTCCACGCCCTGCCCTCGCCGTTTCCGATGAAGCGTGGCGGCGCGCTGCACCAGGCGCACGTCGCCTACGAAACCTGGGGCACGCTGGCCGCCGATCGCAGCAATGCGGTGTTGATCGTCACCGGTTTGTCGCCGAACGCGCATGCTGCGGCAAATCAAGCCAACCCCGAACCGGGTTGGTGGGAAGCGATGCTCGGACCAGGCAAGCCAATCGATACCGAGCGCTGGTTCGTGGTGTGCGTCAATTCCTTGGGCAGTTGCAAGGGCTCGACCGGCCCCGCCTCGATCGACCCCGCCACCGGCGCGCTGTATCGCCTGACATTTCCGGAGTTGTCGATCGAAGATGTGGCCGATGCTGCAGCCGATGTCGTGCGTGCGTTGGGCATCGAGCAACTTGCCTGCCTGATCGGCAACTCGATGGGCGGCATGACCGCGTTGGCGTTGCTGCTGCGGCACCAAGGCATTGCGCGCAGCCACATCAACATCTCCGGCAGCGCGCAGGCACTGCCGTTTTCGATCGCCATCCGCTCGCTGCAGCGCGAAGCCATCCGTCTGGATCCACACTGGAACGGCGGCCATTACGACGACACCCGTTATCCCGAATCGGGCATGCGTATGGCGCGCAAACTCGGCGTGATCACCTACCGCTCCGCGCTGGAATGGGACGGTAGGTTTGGTCGCGTACGATTGGATTCCGAGCAGGCTGCCGACGACCCGTTCGGCCTGGAATTCCAGGTCGAAAGTTATCTGGAAGGTCACGCACGCCGCTTCGTGCGCTTCTTCGATCCCAATTGCTATCTGTATCTGAGCCGCTCGATGGACTGGTTCGATCTGGCCGAATATGTCGCCGACAAACCGGTCATTGACGCCGGAGTCGATGGCCAGCAAGTCGATAATTCACACCTCGCCGCCAAGCCCGATACCGGCGTCTCCACCGACGCCACGGTGCTGGCCGGCTTGGCGCAGATCCGCATCGCGCGTGCGCTGGCGATCGGCGCCAACACCGACATCCTGTTTCCCGTGCAGCAACAGGAACAAATCGCCGAAGGCTTACGCGCCGGCGGCGCCAATGCCCAGTTTCTCGGGCTGGATTCGCCACAGGGCCACGACGCCTTCCTGGTCGATTTCGCGCGCTTCGGTCCGGCCGTGCGTAACTTTCTGGACGCTTGCTGATCTCCAGAACCACGCAACGGCGTCGTGGCCTGCCGCAGCGTGGTGGCCTGCCGCGCAAGACGCTGGCCCTGCTGTTTCTGATCGGCATGGCGGCGATGGTGGTTGCAGGTCGACTGCCGGCGCTGCTGGCACTGTGGTACGCGGCCGCCAGTGTGGTGGCGATGATCGTCTACCGGCGCGACAAGAGCGCAGCACAGCGCGGCCAGCAACGCACACCGGAAACGACCTTGCACATCATCGCGCTGCTCGGTGGATGGCCGGGGGCATTGTTGGCGCAGGGGCTGTTCCGACATAAATCCAGCAAGGCGGCCTTCCAGGCGTGGTTCTGGATCATCGTCATGGTGAACGTCGCCGTGTTGGTTCTGGCATTACGCCAGTCTGCACTGATGGCTGCATTACACGCGCTGCTGGAATGAGCCGCACACGTGCAATGCGTGCGTGCAAGAAATCAACGCGAACACCTGCAACCCCCGTCCGCACGACATGGGCATGGGTCGCCACCTATTCGCTGCTAGCGCATTGAAAGAAACGCGTCAGCGCAACAGTTCCAACACGCCCGCACGCATCCGATACCGCCGATGCACCACGCCGGCCGGCACGCTGTCGTGGGTGATCATCACCAGGCTGCGTTCGCCGAGCGCTGCAGATAGATCCAGCAACAACGCGTCTGCGGTATCCACATCCAGGCCGTCGGTGGGTTCGTCCAGCAACAGGATCGGTGCATCGCGCAGCAGCGCGCGTGCGAGTGCCAGCCGGCGCGCCTGGCCGGCCGAGAGCGTTGCACCGTTTTCGCCAACCCAGGTGTCCAGCCCATTCTGCGCGGTGGCCCACTCGCGCAGCCGCACCTGATCCAGCACGCTCCACATGGCGGCATCGCTGGCGCTGGCATCGCCAATCAGCAGATTTTCGCGCACCGTGCCGGCAAAGACCGGGGCGTTCTGCGGCAGCCAGGCGATGCGTCGATGCCATTGCGTCTGCGCGAAGTGGCGCAGGTCGATATCGGCGTAGGTCACCTGCCCGGCTTGCGGGTCCCACAAGCGCAGCAGCAGCGCGGACAAGGTGCTCTTGCCGCTACCGCTGTCGCCGCTGATGGCGATACGCTCTCCAGGCGCCAGCGTCAGATCGAGCGCCTGCAACACCGGACGTACGCTGCCCGGCCACACAAAGCTGACCTGATGCAGCTGCAGCGTGCCGCTGCGCGGCGCATCCGTGGCGTGCGGCGGATCGACGACCGACGGCGCCTGATCGACGATGGACTGCAGGCGTTTGGCCGCAACGCGTGCGCTCTGCAGCGCCTGCAAGGCGAGCCCGGCGCCGGCCCACACTTCCAGCAACGCCATGGTCAAAAACACCAAGCCGGCCGCCATTTCCGCCGCAATCAATCCGCGCTCTGCCGCACTCAACCCAAGCCACACCATACCGGCCAGGCCGATGCCGCCACAGACGGCGTGCAGCAGATTGCCGCCGATCAAGCGACGGCGCTGAATGCGGTCGCCATCGACGACGGCCGCCGCCGCTGCATCGACCTGATGCAGCCAGGCACCTTGCGCATCGACAGCAGTCAGATCGGCTGCACCTTCCAGCCCTTCGAAGGCCTGCGTCCGCAATGCGGTGCGTTGCTGCGCGCGCAGCTGTTCGCGCTGCGCACCGCCGCGTGCCACCTGCCACGGCACCACGCCACCGATGACCACACCAAGCACGACCAGCAACACTGCAGCTGGCGGATAGATCAGCGCCGCTGCCCCCGCACCGGCAAGCCAGATACCGAGCAACGCAGTCAACGGCGCCAGCGCACGCACGCTCAATCCATCGACTTCGCCAATATCGGACATCAGCCGCGCCAGCAGATCGCCGGTACGCGTGGCCGACAACCGGCCTGGCGCAAGCGGCAACGCACGGCGGAAGAACCACACGCGCAGATCGCGGGCAATACGCAGGGTGGCATCGTGGCCGATCAATTTTTCGCCATAGCGCGAAACGATGCGCGCAAAGGTCAGCGCGCGAATGCCGGCCGAGGGTGAGAAGAAATTGAAACCCGTGCCCATGCCGGCAACACCCGCCAACGCGGCGGCGGTCAGGAAACTGCCGGACAGACCGAGCAAGCCAACGCCCGCCAGCATGGTGACCAGCACCAACAGCGCGGACAGCAGCAGGCGCCAGGCATGCAAGCGAAACACATCGCGCAGACGATCGGGGGGCGTGCTGTTCATGGCAGCTCCACTGCGACAGTGGCGCCGCGCAGATCGATCACCGTATCGGCCCAGCGCATCACCGCTGGGCTGTGCGTGGCCAGGATCACCGCGCGGCCGCGTGCGAACACGCCCAGCGTGCGCAGCAACTCCGCTTCGGTGTCCGGGTCGAGAAAGGCGGTGGGCTCGTCCAGCAGCAACAGGCCCGGCTCGCGCAGCAACAGCCGTGCCAGGGCCACACGACGCGCTTCGCCACCGGAGAGCCCAAACCCGCGTTCGCCGATCACCGTGTCCAGGCCGGCCGGCAGCTGAGCGGCAAAGCGCAGTACCTGCGCCGCGTCGGCCACCGCGTGCAGCCGCGCGTCGCTGGCCTGTGGATCGGCCAGGCGCAGGTTGTCGGCGATGCTGCCGTGAAACAGATACGGCCGCTGCGTGGCATAGCCGATGCGCGCACCCGGGCGCAACACCACGCTGCCCGCCTCGGGCGCAAGCCAGCCGGCAAGGCCTTCCAGCAAGGTGCTCTTGCCGCTGCCGCTTGCACCGATCACCGCCACGCGCTGCCCGGGCTGCAAGATCAGCGAAAAATTCTCCACCACCATGTGTGGCGCGCCCGGTGGACGCAGCGCCAGTCCACGCGCCTGCAACAATGGCGCATGTGCCTGCGCCGGTTCCAATGCACGCGGCGGCACCGTGGCTGCTTGCGCGATTGCGGGCGGCGCGAATCCTTCCAGCAAGCGCTCGGCTTCGGCCACCGCCGCCAGGGCATTGGCACGGTCGTGGTAATGCGCGGCCAGCCGCCGCAGCGGCGCAAAGAATTCCGGCGCCAGCAGCAGGCAGAACATGCCCGCGCCCAGCGTCGGCAAGCCGTGCAGATCGAGCATGCCCAGATAACTCAGGCCGAAGTACAGCGCCACGATCGCCACGCTCACCGAGGCGAAGAATTCCAGCACGGTGGACGACAGAAACGCGATGCGCAGCACCTTGAGCGAGCGCTCGCGCACGCCTTCGGCTGCGGCGGCAATGCCGCTCAACTCGGCCTCGCCGCGCCCGTACACACGTAGCAAGCCCAGGCCTTTGAGGCGATCGGCAAAATGCCCGCCCATCCGTGCCAGCTCGCCGAGTTGCTCGCGCCCCGCAGCTTCGGCACCCCAACCCACCAGCATCATGAAGAACGGGATCAGTGGCGCAGTCAGCAGCAACACCAAGCCCACCACCCAGTCGACCGAAAACACCGCGATCAGGATCAGCGGCGGCACCAGCATCATCTCGGTGCGTGCCAGTTGATAGCCAACGAAATAGCCCTCCAGCGCATCGGTGTGCGCCAGGCTCAGCTCGCCCAGTTCGCCGCTGCGTTGCCGACGCAACCACACCGGCCCGTGCTGCACCAGGCGGCGCGCGATGCGGGCACGCAGTTCGCGCTTGGCCACATCGGCCACCTCACCGGTCAGCGACTGCGCCCAGGCATTGAGCAAGGCACGTCCGACCAGCACAGCCAACAATCCCAGGCCCACATCACGCAAGCGCAGCAGCGGCAGATGCTGCACCAGCACCGCCTGCAGCAACCAGGCGATCGCCGCCGCTTGCGCCAGCAGCAGCACGCCCGACAGCGCGACCGCAACGCCGGCCAGCCGCTTCGCACGCGCAGCCGGTGCGGCGAGCGCATCCAGCCATTGGCCGCGTTGGCGGCGCTGGGCTGGCGTTTCGCTGGCTCGCACGCTGGGCTGGCTCACATCGCTCTCTAAGAAGACATCGTGTTGCAAGCGATTGTAAGTCGCCACTCCCCGCTACGGGCCGCGCATTGTGCCGCACCCGCTCGCCACGGCATTGATTTGAATCAACGCGCGTGTCGCGGCAAGCGCAGATGATCGGTTGCATTCCTTCATCGACACCCAACCAGGCCACCCCGCCATGATCGACTCGACAGTTGTTGAACTGTCGCGGCTGCAGTTCGCAGTCACCGCGATGTACCACTTCATCTTTCCGCCGCTGACCATGGGCCTGTCGTTCCTGCTCGGCATTATGGAAAGCGTCTATGTGATGACCGGCAAGCAGATCTGGCGGCGCATTACCATGTTCTGGGGCGTGCTGTTCGGCATCAACTTCGCCATGGGCGTGGGCACCGGCATCGTGATGGAGTTCGAGTTCGGCATGAACTGGTCGTACTACAGCCATTACGTGGGCGACATCTTCGGCGCGCCGCTGGCGATCGAAGGGCTGATGGCGTTCTTTCTGGAAGCGACCTTCCTGGGCCTGTTCTTCCTCGGCTGGAACCGCCTGAGCAAGGTGCAGCATCTGGTCACCACCTGGCTGGTGGCGCTGGGCAGCAACTTCTCGGCACTGTGGATCCTGATAGCCAACGGCTGGATGCAGAACCCGGCCGGCGCGGTGTTCAACCCGGACACCATGCGCATGGAAGTGGTCGATTTCATGGCAGTGCTGTTCAACCCGGTGGCGCAGGCCAAGTTCGTGCATACCGTCAGCGCGGGCTACGTGCTGGGTGCGGTGTTCGTGATGTCGATCAGCGCGTTCTATCTGCTGCGCGGCACCCATGTGGAGATGGCGCGGCGCTCGTTCGCGGTGGCTGCGGCATTCGGGCTGTTGTCGTCGCTGTCGGTGGTGGTGCTCGGCGATGAGAGCGGCTATGCCGCCAACGAACATCAGAAAATGAAATTGGCAGCGATCGAGGCGATGTGGGAAACAGAAGCCGCGCCGGCCGACTTCACCGCGTTCGGCATTCCCAATCAGCAGACCCATCGCAACGACTACGCGATCAAGATCCCGTATCTGATGGGCTTGATCGCCACCCGTTCGCTGGATGAGCCGATTCCCGGCATTCTGGAACTGGTGGGGCGCGCCGAGCACCGCATCCGCGGCGGCCAGATCGCCTACGGTGCATTGGAGCGCGTGCGCGCCAACAAGGACGATGCCGAAGCGCGCAAGGTGTTCGATGCGCATTGGCAGGATCTGGGCCACGGCCTGCTGCTCAAGCGTTATCGCGACGATATCGGCAATGCCACGCCGGAGCAGATCGCCCAGGCCGCCATGGACACCGTACCGCGCGTGCTGCCGCTGTTCTGGACCTTCCGCATCATGGCCGCCATCGGCATCTACCTGATCGTGTTCTTCGCCGTCGCGTTCTGGTTTGCCTGCAAGCACAACTTCCAGGACAAGCGCTGGTTCCTGACGCTGGCGCTGTGGACCTTGCCGCTGCCGTGGATTGCGATCGAGTGCGGTTGGTTCGTGGCCGAATACGGCCGCCAGCCGTGGGCGGTGGAAGGCGTGCTGCCGACCTTCTACGCCGCCTCTGGCCTGGATCTGTACGAAATCGTGTTGACCCTGGTCGGCTTCACCGCGCTGTACACCACGCTGCTGGTCATCGCGATCAAGCTGTCGCTGAAGACCATCCGCAAGGGCCCGGATGCGCTGTTTCCACCGACGTATCAAGGCACCTCGCCGAACGCCACATCGCCCCACGCTTCCTCACCCAGCGCCCCATTGAGCACCGGTGCGTTGGCCGGCGGCGCACCGTAAGCCAGGAGAAACACCATGGATTTCATCTTGCTCGACTACACCACACTGCGCGTGATCTGGTGGCTGCTGCTGGGCGTCTTGCTGTCCGGTTACGCGGTGATGGGCGGCTTCGATCTGGGGGTCAGCACGTTGCTGCCGCTGGTTGCCCGTAACGATGCCGAACGCCGCCTGGTGATCAACACCATCGGCCCGGTCTGGGAGGGCAACCAGGTGTGGCTGATCCTGGGCGGCGGCGCGATCTTCGCTGCGTTCCCGCCGCTGTACGCGGTGAGTTTTTCCGGATTCTATCTGGCGATGTTCCTGATTCTGTTCGCGCTGATCCTGCGTCCGGTCGGTTTCAAGTTCCGCGGCAAGCTGGCCGAACAGCGCTGGCGCAATAACTGGGACTGGGCGTTGTTTATCGGCGGCTGCATTCCGGCGCTGATCATGGGCGTGGCGGTCGGTAACGTGCTGCTCGGGGTGCCGTTCCATTTCGACGACAGCATGCGCATTTACTACACCGGCAATCTGTTCGGCTTGCTGACGCCATTCGCACTGCTCGCCGGGTTGCTCAGCGTGGCGATGCTGATGGCGCACGGGGCGGCGATGCTGGTGCTCAAGACCGATGGGCCGGTGGCAGAGCGTGCGGCGCGTTTCGGCAGCATCGCCGCGCTGTGTGCGGTGGCGCTGTTTGCGGCAGCCGGTGCATGGGTCGCGCTGGGTCTGCCTGGTTACGCGGTGACTTCGGTCCTGGCCACCAATGCGCCGACCAATCCGCTGGCCAAGACCGCCGCGCTCACCGCTGCCGGTGGCTGGCTGCACAACTACAGCAGCATGCCGGCGACCTTGATGGCACCACTGATCGGTCTGGTCGGGCTTGCGATGAATGCGCTGCTGCTGCGTGTGCGGCGTGGCGGCCTGGCGTTCATCGCTTCGGGTTGCGCCATCGTCGGCATCATTCTCACTGTCGGCTTTGCGCTGTTTCCGTTCCTGCTGCCCTCCTCCACTGCACCGCGCATGAGCTTGACGCTGTGGGATGCGTCCAGCAGCCGTCTGACGCTGTGGATCATGTTGCTGGCGACCGCGGTGTTCATGCCGATCGTGCTGGCCTACACAAGCTGGGTCTACCGCGTGCTCAAGGGCAAGGTCACGGCCGATGAACTGTCGGCCAATCCCAACGCGTATTGAGCGCGCCCGCTGCGACTGGTGCACAAGCACGTTGCCGCACCCGCTCGACATCTCACACCCTTCAACAATTTTAAGGAGAACAACGATGTGGTATTTCGCATGGATCCTCGGCACCGGCCTGGCTGCGTTGGCTGCGGTGCTCAACGGCATGTGGTTCGAAGCACGCGAATCCGAGCGTGGTCAGCCGCGCCCGTAAAATAAATCGCGCAGATGCTTGCCGATTCGGCAATCCGTATGTAACATACGCGGCTCCTTCGGGGTGTAGCTCAGTCTGGTAGAGCGCTACGTTCGGGACGTAGAGGTCGCAGGTTCGAATCCTGTCTCCCCGACCAGTTTCAAAACACAAAACCGGCCTCGTGCCGGTTTTGTGTTTTCAGGCGTTGGCGCAGCGATGCGCGCAATGCGGATGGTCTGTCATGTCTGTTGTCATTGCCGGTGCTTCCTCGTCTGCCCAGTTGCGTGGCCGCGGGTTGGTGCTGGCTGCCATTTTGTTGTCCGCATTCAACTTGCGTACGGCGGTCACCTCGTTGACGCCGCTGCTGGAACGCATCGCAGATGAGTACGCATTCGGCGCGCCCACCATGGGTGCGATCGGCATGTTGCCGACCGCTGCGTTCGCACTCACCGGCGTCGCAACGCCCGCGTTGCTGCGCCGCTTCGGCTTGCTGCGCACTGCGCTGTTGTCGATGGCATTGGCCACGCTCGGATTAGTGTTGCGACCGCTGCTGCCGGACACCGCCGGCCTGCTGGTCGGATCGCTGATTGCGCTGGCCGGCATGGGCATGGGCAACGTGGTGTTGCCGCCGCTGGTGAAGCGCTATTTCGGCGATCGCGTGGGCGGGGTCAGCACGCTGTACATCACCGTGTTGCAGGTCGGCACCTTGTTGCCCGCGTTGCTGGCGGTGCCGGTGGCCGATGCGCTGGGCTGGCGCAGCTCGATGGTGGTGTGGGTATTGCCGGCATTGCTGGCGTTTGCGGCCTGGGCGTTGGTGTACGCCAACCATCGCCGCCTGCGGGCCACCGGGCCTGCACCGATCACGCCGACAACCGAGGCCGAAGGCCGCGTCGCACGTACCGCCCTGGGATGGAGCATGGCGCTGACCTTCGGCATGACCTCGCTGATCACCTATTCCATGTTCACCTGGCTGCCGACGCTGCTGCGCGAAGCCGGCGCCTCGCCCGCATTCGGCGGCACCATGGTCGCGCTGTTCGCGGCACTGGGCATGGTCGGTGCGTTGACCATGCCGGCACTGGCGGTGCGCATGCGCAATCCCTTCCCGATCGTGCTGCTGTGCGCGGCCTGCCATCTGGTCGCGTTTGCCGGGCTGTGGTGGGCACCGCTGGCCGCGCCGATTCTCTGGGTGACCTTGCTGGGTTTGGGCCCGAGCACGTTTCCGCTGGCGCTGGTGCTGGTCAATCAGCGCTGCCGCACCGCTGCCGGGTCGGCAGCGTTGTCCGGATTCTCGCAAGGCATGGGCTATGCGGTGAGCTGCCTGGGGCCGTTCCTGTTCGGCTGGTTGCACGCGCACCATGGCGGCTGGACGTCGCCGTTCGTGTTCCTGGTCATCTGCCTGCTGGTGCAGCTGGCCGCCGCCTGGGTGGCCTGCCGCCCGCAGCTGCTGGAAGACGTGTGGGCGCCGCCTGCGCGCGGCGCCCGTGCGCTCAACGTACCGGCAGACTGATGTAGCTCGGCTGCTCCGGGCTCACGTAAACGCGCTGCGTGGCTTTCCGGTAATCGCCCGGCTTGGCGAAGAAGATATTCGGCACATAGGTCTGCGGGTTGCGGTCGTACAGCGGAAACAGGCTGGACTGCACCTGCACCATCACCCGGTGCCCGGGCTGGAAGGTGTGGTTGGCCGTCGGCAGGCCGAACTGAAACGCCAGCGGCTGATTGGACGCGAGCGGCTTGGGCGTGCTGAAACTCTCGCGATACCGGCCGCGGAAGATCGCCAGCGACACCGGCAGCTCGTAACCGCCCATCTTGGGGTTGGAGGCCATCTCATCCGGATACACGTCGATCAGCTTGACAACCCAATCGCTGTCGCTGCCGCTGGTGGAGGCCTGCAGATGCACTTCCGGTGCGCCGGCGATCTGCAAGGGCTCGGTCAACGGCTCGGTGACAAAGGTCAGCACATCCGGGCGGCCATCGACGAAGCGCTGATCCTGCACCAGCCAGGTGGTCCACATGCTGCGATCGGCAAAATCCACCGGGCGCGGCACGAACGGCACCGGCTTGGCCGGGTCGGAGACGTACTCCTCAAAGCCCACCTGCCCCGCCGCCAGCTGCTGGAACGACAGCTTGCCGCCGGCCTGCAGATACAGCGGCTTGCTGGTCGAGGAACAGCCCTTGGCGCAACTGCGCGGCCAGGCCTGCAGACGGTCCCAATGGTTTTCGCCGGTGTTGTAGATAAACACCGGCGGTGTGCTCGCCTTGGGCGCGCCATCGACCAGGTATTGATCGAAGAACGGGCGCAGCACATCGCGACGGAACTGGCGCGCGGTATCGCCGTCGAAATTCAGTGCACCCAGTGAACTGGCGTCGCTATTGACCTGGCTGTGCCGCCACGGCCCCATCACCAGATAGTTGAGCGTATTGCGCTTGTCGCGCGGCTCCATCGCTGCGTAACTGTGGATGGCGCCCCACATGTCTTCCTGGTCCCACAGGCCCTGCAGCCACATGGTGGGCACTTTCAACGGCGTGCGTGCCATCACCTTGTCCAGCGCCTGCTCCTGCCAGAAGTTGTCGTAAGCCGCGTGTTCGGTGAGCTTGTGCCACCACGGCAGTTGCTCCAGGCCGGCGGCCTTGGCGAAGTCGCCGGCCGAGCCGGCCTGCAGGAAATTGCTGTAATCGTCGTGCCCCTGACGCGGGATGCCGGCGCCCTTGCCGCGCTTGCTGAGCTGGCCGGTGAAGTAGTCGAAATTGACCTGGCGGAACGCACCGTAATTGAACCAGTCGTCGCCCATCCAGCCATCGATCATCGGACTCTCCGGCGCGGCTACCTTCAATGCCGGATGCGGATTGGTTAGCGCCATCACCACGGTGAAACCTTCGTAGGACGAGCCGATCATGCCGACCTTGCCGTTGGATTCCTTCAGATTCTTCACCAGCCAGTCGATGGTGTCCCAGGCATCGGTGGCATGGTCGACCTCGCTGGGATTGAGCGCGCCACGCAGCGGCCGGGTCATCACGTACTCGCCTTCCGAGCCGTACTTGCCGCGCACATCCTGGAACACGCGGATATAGCCGCCTTCCACGAACACGTCATCGCCTGCAGACAACAGGTCCTTCATATGCGGCGAGGCCAGACGCTCGGTGCGGCCGCTGGCGTCGTACGGCGTGCGCGTGAGCACGATCGGCGCGTTGCGCGCGCCCTTGGGAAGCACGATCACCGTATGCAGCTTGACCCCGTCGCGCATCGGGATCATCACCTCGCGTTTGACGTAGTCGTTGGCGGTGTCGCCTGCCACGAACGGCTTGCCGGTGATATCCGGCGTCATCGGCGAGGTTTGCGCCATCGTGCTACCGGTGGCGGCAGCAATGGCGGTGGCGAGCAGGCAGGCGGCAAAACGGCGCATCGACGACTCCGAAAGTGCGGGGGCAGTCGTCGACTGTAGGCAGACGGCGGCCTGCCGGGGGAGTGTCAAAGGTCGTGGTTGCCGGGCTGGGAACACGGAGACTGACCGCAAGGCGCCGTCCAGGCATCTGAACCACCACAGTCCATGTATCGCTC
The DNA here is from genome assembly GCF_056725225.1 of Xanthomonas sp. NCPPB 2933. NCBI lineage: Bacteria > Pseudomonadati > Pseudomonadota > Gammaproteobacteria > Lysobacterales > Lysobacteraceae > Xanthomonas > Xanthomonas sp. NCPPB 2933. Next base: position 2,483,812 of record NZ_CM161518.1, on the reverse strand, counting down.
AGTATTCCATTGGTCGCGCATCGCATGCTGCAGGCGATGCTGATGCCCACGATTCGCACACAAGTCAGTCGCTTCGCGCTTCCATTTTTCGAAAGGGATGTTCTTGCGCATGATGAAGCGGCCTTCAACAATCAGGTGCTCATTCATGGGTATTTGCGGTTCCGTCGATCGTGTCAATTCGGGAAGACTCACATATATCGAAAGTTCTCCGGCCCGGCAGCCGCCGGCGGGCAACACGCAGCAGCATGTCAACAACCCCGACCAGACAAGTGGCGTGCTGGCAGGACTGAGCAGCGTGAGCCCTAGCAGGAGTGTGAGCAGATCGTCTTTACGACAGCGCCCGCTCTCGCCGAGCCTCAGGGCTGTCAGCCAGGTCATGCGGTCCGTCAGGGCCCAGTACTACAAAGCGCCCCGCTTGAAATCGAGCAACAAAAAGAAAAACACTGGCTTCGAGGAGGCCGTTCGAATCCACAGGGCGACTGCAGAGATCGCCCGGATGCGACAGCAGGTGGATGACCTGGAAGAGGATGTGGTGTCGGCGGCCATGGATGGGAACGCGCACAACTGCGGTGAACTGGCGACCCTGGCCGTCCACTATTTGCAGCAAGATCACAACCAGATTGCACGCCTTGCCTTCTTCAATGGAACAGCGCACACCGCCGCGATCGTCGGCCCAGTGCCAGGCGCAGGTATCTTGCCTTCGGACATGACAGCTTGGGACGCGGACATCTATGTCTGCGACCCCTGGTGCAATATCGCCTGCATGGCAAACGACTATCCCGCCGAATTCAAAGAAAAGATGGAAAAGTGGGACCGCGCCGGGAAACAGGTGTGGCTGTCAGGAACTGGCTTCGTTTCCCCAACAAGCGATGAATGGATAAGCACGGTGCTTGGAGGAGAAAAGAAGGCCACGTGATCGAGTCGATGTCGGCAAGTGGTGCTGCACTGCACAGCGCCACACGAGTGCACCGGCAACGCATGCCATTTCAGTGGCGCACCTGCCCCTCTCCACGCACAACAAAGCGCTCCACCGTGAGCGCTTCCAGTCCCATCGGGCCGTAGGAATGCAGACGCGTGGTGGAGATGCCGATTTCCGCGCCCAGGCCAAGCTCGCCGCCGTCGGAAAAACGCGAGGACGCGTTGACCATGACCACTGCCGAGCGCAGCGATTGCACGAATCGTTCGGCATTGGCGGTGCTCTGCGTGGCGATCACTTCGGTGTGGTCCGAGCCGTACTGGCGGATATGCGCCAGCGCGGTGTCCAGATCCGGCACCACGCGGATCGCCAGGATCAGATCGAGGAATTCAGCGGCATAGTCGTCATCGCTGGCAGGCGCGATATCGGGCAGCAATGCACGCGTTGCCGCATCGCCCCGCAGCTCCACATGGCGTTCGCGCAGCGCTTGCGCAGCAACCGGCAGAAAACGCTCGGCGATGTCTGCATGTACCAGCAAGGTCTCCAGCGAATTGCAGGCCGACGGTCGGCTGGCCTTGCCATCGACCAACAGACGCACGGCCAGGTCCACGTCGGCGGATGCATCCACGAACAGATGGCACACGCCCTTGTAATGCTTGATCACCGGCACGCGCGCGTGTTCGGCAACAAAACGGATCAGGCCTTCGCCGCCGCGCGGAATCGCCAGGTCGACGATCTCGCTGAGCTGCAGCAACTCCAGCATAGTCTCGCGGCGCAGGTCCTCGACCAGCGTCAACGCGGCCTCGGGCACATTGGCCTCACGCAATGCGCGCTGCAATGCGCGCGCAATCGCGGTGTTGGAGTGAATCGCCTCCGAGCCGCCACGCAGGATCACCCCGTTGCCTGCCTTGATGCACAACGCCGCGGCGTCGGCGGTCACGTTCGGGCGCGCCTCGTAGATCATCGCGATCACCCCCAGCGGCACGCGCACCTTCTGCACGACGATGCCGTTGGGGCGCACGTCTTCGCGCGTGATCTGCCCGACCGGATCCGGCAACTGCGCAACCTCGCGCAACGCGGCGGCAATCCCGTCCAGGCGCTTTGTGTCCAGCGCCAGACGATCGAGCATCGCAGTGCCCACGCCCTTCTCGCGCGCCGCCTCCAGATCGCGCGCATTCGCCGCCAGGATCACCGCCGTATCGTGTTCCAGCGCAGCGGCCATCGCCTCCAGCAAGGCCTGCTTGGCAGACGACGACAGTTGCGATAACACGTGCGCGGCATCACGGCATTGCAGGGCGAGGGTTTTGATGGTCATTTGGGGGCCGGGATTGGGGAGTCGGGATTGGGGATTGGCAAAAGCGGGCGACACCGTTTTATCACCACAAGGGAATCAGTCGTTGGGACACAGAGGCAACGTTTGGGAAACGCAGTACAGATGTTTTTGCGAATCTCCAATCCCAACTCCCCAATCCCCGCTACAACAGCACCAAATCATCGCGATGCACCACATTCTCGCCATAGCTGTAACCGAGCACGGTTTCGATCTCGCGCGAATGACGGCCCGCGATGCGGCGGATATCCACTGCCGAATACTGGCTGACACCGCGCGCCAGGCAGCGCTCGCCATCGGCCTCGCGCAGGCGGATCTCCACCATGTCGCCGCGACGGAAGTCGCCTTGCGCACCGGCCACACCGCCCGGCAGCAGCGAGGCGCCCTTTCCGGTCAGCGCCGCAGCGGCACCAGCATCGATCAGGATCGCGCCCGGCTCCACCGGTGCGTGGCGCAGCCAGTATTTGCGGGCGGCAATGCGCGTGCGTGCGGGGTGGATGCGCGTGCCACGCAGGCGATCCTGCGCAAGCCCGCGCACCACCTCGCTGCTGCGGCCGTTGAACAAATAGGTTTCGATGCCGGCAGCACCGGCTTTTGCGGCGGCTTCCAGCTTGGTGCGCATGCCGCCGGTGCCCACGCCGCTGCCGCTGCCGCCGGCCATCGCCAGCACCTCGGCGGTGAGTTCGGACACCTCATCGAGAGGACGCGCCAACGGATTGCTGCGCGGGTCGGCGCTGTACAAGCCATCGATATCGGTGGCGATGAACAACGCATCGGCATCGACCAGCGCGGCGACGATCGCGGCGAGATTGTCGTTATCGCCCAGCTTGAGCTCGTCCACCGACACGGTGTCGTTCTCGTTGATCACCGGCAGCGCGCCCAGCCGCAACAACTCGCCCAGGGTGGCGCGCGCATTGAGATAACGGCGGCGGTTGCGCAGGTCGTCGTGGGTGAGCAGTACCTGCGCCACCGGACGTTCGAAAAAGCGCTGCCACAGCGCGATCAATTGCGCCTGGCCGAGCGCGGCCAAGGCTTGACGCGCGGCGATCGGTGCACCGGCTTCGGCGGCTTTCGGCAGGATCGCGCGGCCTGCCGCCACCGCACCGGAAGAGACGATCACCAGCTCGCGGCCTATGGCCAGATTAGCCGAGACGAACTGCGCCAAGCCCAACGCAAACCGCGGCGACAGGCCACCACCATCGGCGGCCAACAGGCTGCTGCCGACCTTGAGCACCGCGCGCCGCCATGGCGGCAACGGCTGCTCGGTAAACAACGACGGCATGTCGGCAGGGGTTGTCATGGCAGCCAGACGCTCAGTGCGTGTTCCACTCATACACGGTCAACGTCGAGGCATCGCGCAGCACCAAGGGATCGCGCGCAACGATCTGCTGCGCCTCCTCCAGACTGCCCAGATTGACCAACACATACGCACCGCCAGTGCGATCGCTGAAACCACCGGTCATTTCGAGCTGCCCGGCCGCGCGCAATGCAGCGAGAAAATCCAGATGCGGCTGCACCACATCGGCGGGAAAATCCGGCTTGCGCATCGCCAGCACCAGATAGCGCGTGGTCATCAGCTGACGTCCTTCGCACGTGCTGTCGTGGGTGCACGATCGTCGCGACCATGCGGTGCCGAGATCACCAGAAAGCGCGCCTCGACATCGGACAGATTGTGCATCTGGTGCGTGGTGCCAGGCGGCACGTCCAGGCCCTGCCCGACCCCGAGCACGTGCTGCGCGCCATCCAGTTGCAGCATCACCTCACCGGCCAGCACATAGAAAAAATGCCGTGCGCGACTATGCCGATGACGCGACTCCGCAACGCCTGGCGGCATGCGTTCTTCGAGCACGCTCAAGCTGGGGTCGCGCAACAGGTGCCAGCCTTCGCAAGCTTCGCCCCAGGGATAGTGTTCTGCGGTCTCGGTGCTGATCACGGCCATCAGCGCAAGGCCTCCCAACGGGCACGCAAGACATCCAATTGCAGATCCGCGGCGGCGCCTGGCGAGACGCGTGCAGCAAGGCTGCCTTCCGGCGTGCGCCCCTGCCCTGCAGTGTCGGACGATTCCGCTGCCGCCTTGTAGGCCTCGCGGAACGGCACACCGGCCACGGCCGCTTCCACCGCCACATCGGTGGCGTACATGCCCGAATCGATCGCCGCGCGCAGCTTGTCCGGGCGCCATTCCAGATTGGCCAGCAATGCCGGCAGCAGCTCAAGGGCCGCCAGGCCGCGCCCGAAGCCATGCACGATCGCGCCCTTGCTGCTCTGCAGATCGCGGTGATAACCGGACGGCAGCGACAACAACTGTTCGATTTCGGTCCGGGCTGCCGCGATGCTGGCATGGGTGGCACGCATCAGTTCGATGACGTCGGGGTTACGCTTGTTCGGCATGATCGAACTGCCGGTGGTGTATTGCGCCGGCAACGCGACGAAAGCGAATTCGCCGCTGGTGAACAACGACAGATCCCAGGCAATACGGCGCAAGTCCAGGGTGGCGCTGCCAAGCGCTTCGAGTGCAGCCAGTTCGTACTTGCCGCGCGAGAGCTGTGCGTAGATCGGCGAGACCTGCAGGCGCGCAAAGCCGAGCTCGGCAGTGGTATGCGCACGGTCCAACGGCAGATTGACGCCGTAACCGGCCGCAGTGCCGAGCGGATTGCTGTCCACCAACCGCAAGGTGTCGGTTGCGCGCAGTGCATTGTCGATAAAGGCTTCTGCCCAGCCTGCCCACCACATGCCGGCCGACGACACCACCGCACGCTGGATATGCGTATAGCCCGGCACCGGCAGGTCGGCCTCGGCTTGCGCGCGGTCCAGCGCCACCTTGGCGATCTCCGCGCTGAGCTCGGCCACACGTTGCAGCTTGTCCTTCAACCATAGCCGCGTGGCGACCAGAATCTGGTCGTTGCGGCTGCGTCCGGTGTGGATCTTGCGGCCGGCATCGCCCAGGCGCTCGGTCAGGCGCGCCTCGATCGCCGAATGGCAATCCTCGTATTGCTCATCGAGCACGAACGCGCCGCTGCGGAAATCATCGGCCAGCAGATCCAGTTGCTCGCTCAGCCCGCCCAGTTCCTGCAGCGACAGGATGCCGATGTGCTGCAGCCCCTGCGCATGCGCCTTGCTGGCAGCGATGTCGTACAGGAAAAACTCGCGGTCCAGGATGACGTCGTCGCCGGCCAGGAAGCGCTGGATCTTGGCGTCCACTGCCAAACCGGGTTTTTGCCACAACAGATTGGTCATCGGAAAGCGTCTCGAAATAAGTCGTCCAGTTGAATCCCCGCACATGGATGTGCGGGCGCTTGCGAGGGACTTGCATCAACGAATCGCAGTCAATTCGTCCCAGCCAAATGCCAGGTTGAGGTTCTGCATCGCCTGCGTGGCCGCGCCCTTGAGCAGGTTGTCCAGCGTCGCCACCACCACCACGCGCTTGTTGCCCGGTGCCAGTGTCACGCCGCCGATCTGCACGCCGTGCGTACCGGCGATGTGGCTGACCCACGGCGCTTCGTCGACGATTTCGATCAGCGGCTCATCGGCATAACGCTGCGTGTAGCGCGCCTGGATCTGCTCGCGCGTCAGCGGTTGCTGCAGCCACAGGTTGACGGTCATGGTGAGGCCGCGGAAATGCGGCGCCACATGCGGCATGAACTCCACCGGCACGCCGAGCTGCGCGGAAACTTCGCGCTCGTGCATGTGGTTGGTCAGCGCATACGGCATCAGGTTATCGGCCAGCAACTCCGGGTTGTTCTTGTCCGAGGGCGTGGTCCCTGCGCCGGAATAGCCGGAGACGCCAAAGCATTGTGGAGGGCCTGCCAGCTGATCGAGCAATGGTGCGATCGTCAGCTGCATCGCGGTGGCGTAGCAGCCCGGGTTGCTGATGCGCTTTTGCCCGGCGTACTTTCCGCGCGTCAACTCCGGCAGCCCGTAATACCAGGCCGGATCGAAGCGGTAATCGGCCGACAGGTCGATCAACACCGTCTGCGGTCTGGCCGCATCGATCGCCGCGACAAACGGCTCTGCCTTGCCGTTGGGCAGCGCCAGGATCACCACATCGGCGGCCTTGGCGGCCACCGCATCGGCATCCAGGCTCTCGTAACGCAACTCGCCCTGATAGGCATCGTTGTGGCCGGCCACAGCTTGCCCGGCCAGTTCGCGCGAGGACACGAACACCAGCCGCAGGTGCGGATGCGCCGCCACCAGCTTGATCAATTCCGAACCGGTATGCCCGCGGGCGCCGATGATGCCGATGGTCGTTGTTTGAACAGTCATGCGTTTGCTTCCAGGCGGAACTGCAGGTGGCGTTTGACCCCGGCCCATTCCGTATCGATGATGGAGAACACTACGGTATCGCGCGGTGTGCCGTCGGCGTGGCGGGTGTGGTTGCGCAGTACCCCGTCCTGCTTGGCGCCCAGCCGCGCGATTGCCGCGCGCGAGGTGTGATTGAACCAACTGGTTTCGAAGACCACGCTCCAACAGCCCAGCGTTTCGAAGGCATGCTGCAACAGCAGCAGCTTGGCGTCGGTATTGACGCCGCTGCGCTGCACGCGCGGCGCGTACCAGGTGTAGCCGATCGACAGCTTGGGCACGGTCGCATCCAGCCCGTAATAGCGCGTGCAGCCGACGACCTCACCGGCCGCATCGCGCACCACGTAAGGCAGCACCAGCCCGTCGGCTTGCGCAGCCAACGCCGCGCCCACGTAGTCGTCCACCTGCGCCGGTGCCGGCACGCCGGTGTACCACAGCCGCGACAACGCACCGTCGCCCAGCGCAGCGCGCAAACCAACGGCATGCGCAGCTTGCAGCGGTTCCAGCGTTACGTGTTGGCCGCGTAGTGTGGGCAACTCGCGCCAGCGCGGTGGCAAGGTGATGGACGCCATCGTGCTCAGCCCAGCAGCGTCGGCTGACGCGTCGCGCAATGCGCCACGCAGTGCTGGATCTGCTCGAAGTTTTCCAGCCCGTACCAGAACACCTTCCACTTTTCCTGCTTGATGCAGCCGTCGGACTCGGCGTAATAGAAAATGTTGACCTGGTTGTTATGACGCGAGCGCCAGAACAGCTGCGGGGTTTCTTCGCGCATCACATTCCACACCGCGCGGCCCAGGCCCTCGCCTTGCGCGTCGTCGAGCACGGCAAACTTGTCCAGATAGATCAGCGCGCTGGCACCCAGCATGCCCTCATCGGTGAGGATCACCGCGGCGCGATAGTTCTCGCTGACATAGGCACGCAGCAGCTTGGTGTTGCTGAAGTAATCGGGCACCAGCGTACGGCCGAAGCTGGATTCGATCAGCGAGGTGAGGCGCGGCAGATCCAGTTCGTCCCACGAGGTCGCACGCAATACGCGCTCGCCACGCCGCACCAGCGTGCCCGAGCCCTTGTGCGTGAACAGCTCCTTGGCCAAATCCGCCGGCCGGGTGATCGACACCGACGATTCCAGCGGCAGGCGATCGAGCAGATCCTTGATCTGCTCGATCTTGACCCGCATGCCGCCATTGATCCACGGCTGCTGCATCAGGTGATCGAACTCGGTGGACAGGTTGATCGAATCAATCACCTTGCCATCGGGATCCAGCAAGCCGCCGGTGCCGGTGAGGAAGATGATCTTGTACGGCTGCAGTTCCTGCACCAGTTCGTTGGCGGCAAAATCGGCGTTGACGTTGAGGATCTGCCCGCTTGGCGTCTCGCCCAGGCTGGTGATCACCGGGATCGAGCCGGCCTGCAGGCTCGCTTCGATCGGCGCCAGATTCACCGCCTTGACCTCACCGACCAGGCCATAGGTGTCGCGGTCCAGATACTGCGCTTCGAACACGCCGCCGGTGATCGAGGTCGCACGCGCACCGTTCTGCTGCAGCGCTTCGACCAGCTTGAGGTTGGAGGCCTGGAACACCTTGCGCACGATCGCCAGGGCTTCAGGCGAGGTCACCCGCAGTCCATTGACGGTGCGCTTCTCGATGCCGGCCGCAGAGAGTTCGGCATCCAGCTGCGGGCCGGCGCCATGCAGCACGATCGGGGTCAGCCCCACTTCCTGCAGGAACGACAGCGACGAGGTCAGCGCGTCCAGATCATCGCGCAGCACCGCGCCGCCCACCTTGACCACCGCAAAGCGTTTGGCATCGAGCTGCGAAAAACGCTTGAGGTACTGGCTGATTTCCTTGGCGCTGGCCATGCTCGAAAGCAGGCGCACGATGGTCTGGCGGGTCTGTTTGTGGGGCTGTGCGGAGAGGGACATTGCCGTGATCGAAGAGAGGAATGGCCGCGCCAGGCGCGGAATGCGGCTTTGGTACGAGCCGTTAGTGAAAGCGGTCAGTGCGCGCCGTTGATGATGCGGTGGACCGACTCGGCGTAACGCTGCAACTGCGCAAGCGTCACGAATTCGTCGGCGGTGTGTGCCTGTGCGATGTCGCCGGGGCCGTACACCAACGCGGTGTAACCGCCAGCGGAAAACAGCGAGGCCTCGGTCCAGAAATCCACCGCGTTGCCGATCGGCAGGTCCAGCGCATCGGCCACATCGCGCGCGGCCAGGCGGCGTTCTTCTGCACGCGCGATATCGCCGGACGGCAGGCTCGGCCCGCGAAAGGTTTCTTCGAACTGCGCGGCAGCCGGCTCGGCAAATCCGGCGAAGGTGGCCAGCAATCCATCCACGTCCATCGACGGCAGCGGACGGAAGCCAAAACGCACTTCGGCTGCCGGCGCGATCATGTTGGCCTTGATGCCGCCATCGACGCGACCGATGTTGAAGCGCAAGCCGGTCAAGCCACCGAAACGCGCATGCGCCAGCGACTCGACATGATCCAGCGCCTTTCCGCCCCAGCGCATCGCCTGATGCAAGGCACTTGCCGACGGATCCTGCTTGCCCGACGCATGCCCGGCACGCCCGGCGAAACGCATCAGCACCGAACTGATCCCGCGATGCGCCAGCACCGCCTCGCTCATGGTTGGCTCGGCCACCAGCACCGCTTCATACGGCAATCCACGCGCTAGAAACGCGGCGATGCAGCGCGGGTCGTTCGCTTCTTCGTCGGAGGAAAACAGGAATGCCGCATCACCCTGCCCGGCATTGGCCGCCGCCACCAGCGCCGCCGCCGCACCTTTGATATCGCAGACACCCAGCCCGATCACACGATCGTCGGTGCGCCGCATCACGTGCGGATCGGCACTCCAGTGCGGCGAATCCGGCACCGTGTCCAGATGCACGTTGAACAGGTAGTTGGGCTTTCCACGCACCGCATACAGGCTCACCGCGCCGGCACCGTGGTCGATCACCTCAACCTGGAAACCAGGCAACTGCGCACGCAGATAATCGAAGATGCCGCCCTCGGCAGCGATCGCACGCGGCGGATTACGGGTGTCGAAGGACACCAGCGTTTCCAGGTGCGTCAGGGTGGATGCGAGTAGATCGGTCATATCGGTTTGATCGAGGGTCCGAAGCAGCGGCTAAGCGGAAGTAAGGAAGGTGCGCAAACGGCTCGTAAATCTCATCGAAGCCACCCTTCTCCCACCGGGAGAAGGTGCCCCCAAAGGGGCGGATGAGGGTGCGGGCGAAGCTTCGTGCACTGAACATCGCGAGAGCTTCGCTCCGTACCCTCACCCCAACCCCTCTCCCGACGGGAGAGGGGCTTTGCATACGTGACTCCAAACGTCAGCGGTTTACTTGCGCATACAACGTCGAGCTCATGCCGAACAACTTGATGAACCCCTCGGCTTCCTCCACGCCCCAGTCGGCCGACTGCGCATACGTCGCGCCCTTGGTGTTGAGCAGATGCGGCGAGCGCACGGCCACCGCATCGACGCGGCCACCGCGGGTTTCCAGCGTGACTTCGCCGTTGACCTTGGACTGCGAGGACTGCAAGAACGCCTCGATGTCGGTCTTGAGCGGGTCGTGATAAAAGCCTTCGTACACCAGCTCCACCCACTTGCGCGCCACGTCCGGCTTGAAGCGGTTCTGCTGCTTGGTCAGCACTGCATCTTCCAGCGCGCGGTGCGCGGTGAGCAGCGAAATCAGGCCCGGCGCTTCGAACACGATGCGGCCCTTCAAGCCGATCACGGTGTCGCCGGTGTACACGCCACGGCCCACGCCGTAGGGCGCGAACAGCTTGTTGAGCTGGGCCAGAATCTGTTCGCCCGGCAATGCCTTGCCGTCCAGCGCGACCGCCTCGCCTTCGACGAACTTCAAGGTGACGTTCAACGGCTCCACCGGCCACTCGCTGCGTGGCGCACACCAGCCGCGCGCCCCTTCGCCCGGCGCTTCCCAACGGTCGATCTCGCCGCCGGACATGGTCAGCCCGAGCAGGTTCTCGTTGATGGTGTAGGCCTGCTGCTTGGCGCGCACGCCGAAGCCGCGCTCTTCCAGATACTTCTGCTCGTAGGCGCGGGTCTGGGTGTGCTCTTTCTGGATTTCACGGATCGGCGCCACGATCTGGTAGTCGCCCAACGCCTTCACTGCCAGATCGAAACGCACCTGGTCGTTGCCCATGCCGGTGCAACCATGCGCGATGCTGCGCGTGCCCAGTTCCTCGGCGCGCTTGAGCGCGGCATCGACGATCAGGTAACGGTCGGACACCAGCAACGGGTACTGGCCCTGATAGCCCTCGCCCGCCCACACGAACGGCTTGACGAAGCCCTTCCAGATCGCCGGACCACCATCGACGGTGACATGGCTGGCGGCACCCAGTTCAGCCGCACGCTTTTCGATGAAGTCACGCTCTTCGGCATCCACGCCGCCGGTATCGGCGAACACGGTGTGCACCGCGTAGCCCTGTGCCTGCAGATACGGAATGCAGAAGCTGGTATCCAGGCCACCGGAGAACGCCAGGACGATGTCCTTCTTGGTGCCGGGATTAGAAAGTGGGGATTCGGGATTGGTGGAAGCGGTCTGCTGCGACATGGGGGCTCTCTGTGAAAGTTGACTAAGTTGGATCGGGAGCGGGGTTCGCTATTGCGAATCCCCAATCACGAATCACGAATCCCGGCTGCCCTGGCCCACCAGGGCAGCCATGATCGCCTTCTGCACATGCAGGCGATTCTCGGCTTCATCGATGGCGATGCAGTTGGGCGAATCCATCACCGCGTCGGTGGCCTTGACGTTGCGACGCAGCGGCAGGCAGTGCGAGAACACGCCATTGTTGGTCAGCGCCATCTTGCGTTCGTCGACGATGAAATGCTGGTACTGGTCGCGGATCGGCTTTTCCGGCTCCCAGTTGCCGAAGAACGGCAGCGCGCCCCAGCTCTTGGCATACACGACATCGGCGCCGGCATAGGCGCTGTCGATGTCGTGGCTGACCTGCAGCGAGCCGCCGCTTTCGGCCACGTTCTGCGCCGCCCAGTCCATGTAGCGCGGGTCCAGGATGTAGTCCGGCGTCGGGCACAACAAAGTCACGTCCATGCCCATGCGGGTGGCGATCGTCAACGCGGAATTGGCCACCGCGGTGTTCAACGGCTTGGGGTGATAGGTCCAGGTCAGCACGTACTTCTTGCCGCGCAGATCCTGCGTGCCGAAGTGTTCCTGCAACGCCATCGCGTGCGCCAGCTCCTGGCACGGGTGGGTGATGGTCTCCATGTTGATCACCGGCACCGGCGAATACTTGGCAAAGCTCTTGAGTACCTGATCCTCGCGGTCCTTGGACCAGTCGACGAACTTGGGAAACGCGCGCACGCCGATCAGGTCGACATAGCGGCCCAGCACCCGCGCCACTTCGGCGATGTGCTCTTCGGTGTCGCCGTCCATGACCGTGCCCAGGTTGAACTCGATCGGCCAGGCATCCTTGCCCGGCTGCAGCACTACCGCATGTCCGCCCAGCTGGAACGCGCCCAACTCGAAGCTGGTGCGGGTGCGCATGGACGGGTTGAAGAACACCAGCGCGATCGACTTGCCCTTCAGCTCGCTTCCCAGCTTGTTGCGTTTGAACAACGCGGCCTGGGTCAACAGCGCATCCAGTTCGGCGCGGCTCCAGTCCTGGGTGTTCAAGAAGTGCTTCAGTGACATCGATCGATCCTTGTGCTGCGTGCTTCTGCTGCGTGGTCCGCCAGGAGCGACGGGGTGCGCGACATGCGCGTTTCTTGCGGTTGAAACTTTTATGACGCCTGAAACGAAAAAACCCAGCCTTGAGGCTGGGTTTTCAACAACGGACAGCAACACGCCCGGGTCACCCAGCGAAAATGTGGGATTCCGGTCGGCGGGCACGCGAGGTCATGCCGGAGGCCATCCGGGCGGCGCTGGTGTCGTGCTGAAAGGCGTTTGCGTGCATAGGGCGCGAATCCTCGCATGCATGCGCGCACGGCGCAACCGCTGCGCGCGTCATCGCGGAGGCGCGACGATGGCGTCGGGAATGTACGGGGTCACCGAGACCCGGATACGCAGCCGGTTGCCCGGATCTTCCGGCAGCCGCGAACGGTACTTGGTGCCCTTGTAAACGTAGTCCACATCGAAGGCGATCGGCCGCCGGAACTCGCGCGGCACTTCCACCACCCGGCAATTGCGCCGCGTGCTGGTCGGCGGCACCGCCACCGGTGCAGACGGCAGCTCGGGGCGGCGGGAGAACATCTCCTTGACCGAATCGACCATCCGGTTGATCCGGCCCTCGTCGTCTACCGCAGGCGCAGCGGCGACCGGCGCAATCTGCTCGGCCTCGCACTGTTCTTCGATGCGGGTGGCGCGCAAGGTCTGGTAGACCGGCTCCACGTTGAGCACCTGCGCGTAATCCAGCTTCACGTTCTCGATCACCACGACCCGGTTCTTGGGGTCAGGCTCTGCCGCATGCGCCGCCAGTGCCTGCCAGGCAAACACACACAGCAGCATGAAGAACAGGGAAGGTCGCATCAGTACCAGAGAAGGCGTCGCCAGGCAGTACGTAAGTGTATGGAGCTTGCGATCTCCGGGGCTGAACGCAACCCATCCGATTGCGAGTGCCGGCCATGACATGCCATCGCCTGGGGTTTGGTTCGCCTAGCCGCCGCGACCGGCTAGAATCGTGCAGTTACCCTTTTCCAGATGCCGATGAGCCTGCGCCTGCACAACAACCTGACGCGGCGGGTCGAGCCGTTCGCGCCGCTCGATCCCACCAGCCCCACCCTGTATGTGTGCGGCCCCACCGTCTACAACTACGCGCATATCGGCAACGCCCGCGGCCCGGTGGTGTTCGATGTGCTCGCCGCGCTGCTACGCCGCCGCTATGGCGCGCTGCGCTATGCACGCAACATCACCGACGTGGACGACAAGATCAACGCCGCCGCCCAGGCGCAGGGCGTGCCGATCTCGACCATCACCGACCGCTTCGCCGCGATCTACCGCCAGGACATGGCCGCGCTCGGCGTGGTCCCCCCGGACATCGAACCGGCAGCCACCGCGCATATTCCGCAGATCGTGGCGATGATCGAGCAGCTGATCGCCAACGGGCATGCCTATGCCGCCGAAGGCCATGTGCTGTTCGCGGTGGCCAGCTTTGCGCACTACGGCAAGCTCTCGCGCCGCGATCCGGACGAAATGCTGGCCGGCGCGCGCGTGGACGTGGCGCCGTACAAGCGCGACCCCGGCGACTTCGTGCTGTGGAAGCCCTCCAGCGACGAGCTGCCCGGCTGGGACTCGCCCTGGGGCCGCGGCCGCCCGGGCTGGCATATCGAATGCTCGGCGATGGCTGCCGCGCACCTGGGCCCGACCATCGACATCCATGCCGGCGGCGTGGACCTGCAGTTCCCGCATCACGAGAACGAGATCGCGCAGAGCGAATGCGCGCATGGCGGAGCCACGTTTGCGCGGTTCTGGCTGCACAACGGCATGCTCAACTTCAGCGGTGCCAAGATGAGCAAGTCGCTGGGCAACATCGAGACCGTGCACGACCTGATCGCCCGACACCCGCCCGAGGCGTTGCGTTACGCGCTGCTGAGCGCGCATTACCGGCAGCCGCTGGACTGGTCGGATGGCTTGATCGAGCAGGCCAAGAACACGTTGGACCGGCTGTATGGCACGTTGCGCGATCTGGCAGCTGTGGAAACCGATGCAGGCGTCGGCACAACACAGCCGACCACGATTCCTGGCGATGTGGAATCTGCGCTGGACGATGACCTCAATACACCGCTGGCGCTTGCAGCACTGGCAAAGCTTGCAAAGGAGGCCAGCCGGGCACTGCACGATTTGGCACCGGCGGGCGGGCCGGACAGCGAACGAAGCGGCGAGCATCTTGCGGCGCTGCGCCGAGCCAAATCCGATCTGCTTGGCGCAGGTCTGGCGCTAGGCTTGCTGCAGCAAGACCCGGCGGCATGGTTCTCGCGCGGCACCGATGCCGGCGACGATGCGCGCATCACCACGCTGGTCGAAGAGCGCAATGCGGCAAAGAAAGCCAAGGATTTCGCCCGTGCCGACGCCATCCGCAAGCAACTGGCCGACGAAGGCATCGTGCTGGAAGACACCCCGCAAGGCGTACGCTGGAAGCGAGCATGATCTTATTCCCTTCTCCCTGCGGGAGAAGGTGGCGCGCAGCGCCGGATGAGGGTACGGGCAAAGCCACATGAGAGAAGTTAATGCACGTGGCTCCGCCCGCACCCTCACCCCAACCCCCGCTTCGCGCCCCGGCCCGCGCTGGCGGCGCGGGCGCTCCAAGGCACGCGCGCCAGTGGCGCGCAAACCGCGCCTTCTCGCCCCGGAGGTAGAGGGGCTTTGACCGAACGACCCTGGATTTTTGCGAGTGATTTTGGAATCTTGATGACCACTACCCCCTTCCCGCTCGAACCCACCGCCATCGAAGCACAGGCCACCATCGCCGAGGAGTTTTCCTTCTTCAGCGACTGGTCCGAGCGCTACCAGTACCTGATCGACCTGGGCCGCAAGCTGCCCACCTTCCCGGAACAGTGGAAGACCGAAGAACACCGCCTGCATGGCTGCCAGTCGATGGTATGGATCGTGCCGGAGGGCAACGCCGAGCGGCTGGACTTCCACGCCGTCAGCGATTCGGCGATCGTCTCCGGATTGATCTATCTCGCCTTGCGAGTGTACTCGGGGCGTAGCGCGCAGGAGATCATGGCCACCGAGCCGGACTACATCGCCGGCATTGGCCTGGCCAAGCACCTGTCGCCGACCCGCAGCAACGGTGTGGCGGCGATGCTGGCCTTCATTCGCGACACCGCCCGCGCCCAGCAGTGAGCACGCCCACGCCTCCCTCGCCCTCCGCCTCGCTGCGCACGCTGTTCGCCTACCCCGGCTTCGGCCTAGTGCTGCTGTATCGCGTAGCGGCAATGCTGTCGTACCAGATCGTCGCGGTCACGGTCGGTTGGCATATCTACGAGATCACCCGCAATCCACTCTCGCTCGGGCTGATCGGGCTGGCGGAGATCCTGCCGTTCTTCTGCATCGCGCCGTTTGCCGGTTATCTGGTCGATCACCTGCCGCGCCGCCGTCTGGGCATGGTCGCGGTACTGGGCCTGGTCGCCACCGCGCTGCTGCTGTTGGCGATCACGCATGACTGGCTGCCGGTACAAGGCGTGTGGCCGATCTATGCGGCCATCGCACTGACCGGTGCAGCACGTTCGTTCCTGTCGCCGGTCTACAACGCCTTGTTCGCGCGCGCGTTGCCGCGCGAGGCCTTCGCACGCGGCGCCAGCATCGGCAGCGTCACCTTCCAGGCCGGCATGGTCATCGGCCCGGCGCTGGGCGGCGTGCTGGTCGGCTGGGGCGGCAAGGGCCTGGCTTATGGAGTTGCGGCGAGTGTGGCGTTGGTGGCGATCCTGGCGCTGGCCCTGTTGCGCGTCAGCGAGCCGGTCAACGAGGGCCCGCGCGCGCCGATCTTTCGCAGCATTGCCGAAGGTGCGCAATTCGTGCTGTCCAACCAGATCATGCTGGGCGCGATGGCACTGGACATGTTTTCGGTGCTGCTGGGTGGCGCGGTGTCGATGCTGCCCGCCTTCATCCACGACATCCTGCACTACGGCCCGGAAGGCCTGGGCATCCTGCGCGGTGCACCGGCACTGGGCTCGATCGTGGTCGGCGTGTGGCTGGCGCGGCACCCGCTGCAGCGCAATGCCGGGCGCATCCTCATGCTGTCGGTGGCCGGTTTCGGGTTTTGCACGATCGCGTTCGGCCTGTCGCGGCATTTCTGGCTGTCGGCGGCGATCCTGCTGGTCTACGGCATGTGCGACGGCGTCTCGGTGGTGGTGCGTCAGACCATCCTGCAGCTGGCCACGCCCGATGCGATGCGCGGCCGGGTGTCGTCGATCAACGGCATCTTCATCGGCTCTTCCAACGAGCTGGGCGCGTTCTACGACGGGGTGATGGCGCGCCTGGTCGGCCTGGTGCCGGCGGTGGTGATCGGCGGCTGCGTCACGCTGGGCGTGGTTGCGACCACCGCGTGGAAGGCGCCGAAGCTACGCAAGCTGGATCTGCGCGACTTGCAATGACGTGCGCAATGCTGATGTGCCGGTAGCGAACGCAGCCGGCATCGCTATTGCCTTGACGCATCAAAAACCCCGCACATGGCGGGGTTTTTTTTTAATCGACCAATGAGGCTTCGACGCTTGCTGAACGATCAATCTTAACGATCAATCGCCCTGCTGCTTCTGCAGATGCTCCCAACGCTCTTGCGCGTCGATGGTGCGCTCGGCGGTCAGACGCGCTTCCAGGCGGTCCAGGCCGATCTCTTCGCCGGTGTCCACGCAATAGCCGTAGTCGCCGTCTTCCAGACGCTTGAGCGTGCTGTCGATCTTGGAGATCAGCTTGCGTGCACGGTCGCGGGCGCGCAGTTCCAGCGAGTTCTCGGTCTCGCGGGTGGCACGCTCGGCTTCGTCGCCGATATCGCGCACTTCTTCGCGCAGGTTCTCGATGGTCTGCTTGGATTCCTCGACCATCTCGTTGCGCCACCGCTGCAGACGCTGACGGAAGTACTCCTGCTGCAGCTTGCTCATGTACTCCTCGTCCGCGGCAGGCTTGTAGCCCTGCGGCAGGATCGGGCGACCGGTGGTCTCGTCGATCTTGTAGTCGACCACCTTGTACTTGGTCTTGGGCGTCGGGCTGGACGACTTGGCAGTCACGGCCACGGCCACCTTACCGACCGGACGGGTCGCGGCGGGCTTGGCGGGGGCTTCGGTTTTGGTTGGTGTTTTTGCTGAAGATTTCGAAACGGGCACGGGATTCTTAACTGACGGGGTCGCAGGCTTTGCCGGCTTCGCAGGGACGGCCTTGGGGGCCGGTGCGGGCGCGGGCTTTTCAGCCTTGACCGGGACTGACTTGGCCGGAGTCGGCTTGGCAGCCGGCTTCGGTACGGACTTGGGCGCCACCGGCGTGGCGGCCGGTTTGGCGGCAGCCGGAGCTGCCTTGTTTGCCGCCGGCTTTGCAGCACTCTTGGCGGCCGGTTTTACAGGTTTAACAGCCGCGGGCTGGGGCACTGCGGCCTTGGAGGCCGGCGCCGGCTTGGCAGCGGCCTTGGTCACAGCTGCCTTCTTGGCAACAGGTTGCTTGGTGGCCGGCGTCGCCTGCTTGGCAGCCGGTTTTGCAGCGGCAGGCGCCGCCGCTTTCTTCGCAACGGGTTTGGCGGACTTCTTGGCGGCCTCTACGGCCTTGTTTGCAGTTTTTTTAGCAGCCACGAAACGCTCATCCTTGGTTCCCCCGGGGCCCGGGAAAGCGGGCCTTTATAGCTTACCCCAAGGCCCCCCGGCAACCACCCATTAGTCCAAGTGGCATATCATTGGCAAGTGATCTCACGCCTGCTCATCGCGCTGCTGCGCTTCTACAAAATATTCATTAGCCCTCTGTTAGGGCCGCGCTGCCGGTTTGCGCCCAGTTGCTCGGAGTATGCAATGACCGCGATCGGCCGCTTCGGCCCGCTTCGCGGCTGCTGGCTGGCTGCACGCCGGCTGGGCCGTTGCCATCCTTTCCATCCGGGCGGGTTCGATCCCGTCCCCGACGCGCCTACGTCCGCGCCTTCGCCCTCTTCCACTTCCTGCCGCTGCAAAGGACCCCACCCATGAGCCGAACCGTCATCGTCAATGCCCGCCTGGTCAATGAAGGCAAGGAGTTCGACGCCGATCTCCTGATCGAGGGTGGCCGCATCGCCAAGATCGCCGACAAGATCACTCCGGCTGCAGGCGATACGGTGGTGGACGCGGCCGGGCGCTGGGTGCTGCCGGGCATGATCGACGACCAGGTGCACTTCCGTGAGCCGGGGCTGACCCACAAGGGCGATATCGCCACCGAATCCGGCGCTGCCGTGGCCGGCGGCCTGACCAGCTTCATGGACATGCCCAACACCAATCCGCCGACCCTGGATGCGGCTGCGCTGCAGTCCAAGTACGACGCCGCAGCCGGGCGCGCCTGGGCCAATTACGGCTTCTACATGGGCGCCAGCAACGACAATCTGGCCGCGATCCAGACGCTGGATCCCAAGACTGCGCCGGGCATCAAGGTGTTCATGGGCGCCTCCACCGGCAACATGCTGGTCGACAACCCCGAGACGCTGGACGCGATCTTCCGCGACGCGCCGACGCCGATCATCACCCACTGCGAAGACACCCCGACCATCGATGCGACGCTGGCGCAGTTCAAGGAAAAGTACGGCGATGCATTGACTCCGGAGATGCATCCGGACATCCGCTCGCGCGAGGCGTGTCTGAAGTCTTCGCAGCTGGCGGTGTCGTTGGCGCGCAAGCACAACACGCGCCTGCACGTGCTGCATATCTCCACCGCCGACGAGCTGGCGCTGTTCGAGGCCGGCCCGCTGGTCGACGCCGACGGCAAAGTGCGCAAGCGCATCACCGCCGAGACCTGCATCCACTTTTTGCGCTTCGACCGCAGCGATTACGCGCGGCTGGGCAACCTGATCAAGTGCAACCCCGCGATCAAGGACGCCGACGACCGCCTGGCGCTGATCGAAGCGCTGGCCGAAGACGTGATCGATGTGCTCGCCACCGACCACGCCCCGCACACCTGGGAAGAGAAGCAAAAGCCCTACGCGCAGGCGCCGTCGGGCCTGCCGCTGGTGCAATACGCGCTGGTCGCCGCGCTGGAGCTGGTGCATGAAGGCAAGCTGCCGATCACCCGCATCGTGCAGAAGTTCGCGCATGCGCCGGCGCAGTTGTTCGATGTGGAAGAGCGCGGTTTTCTGCGCGAAGGCTATTTCGCCGACCTGGTGATGATCGACAACACCCCGTTCACCGTGAAGCGCGAGCAGGTGCTGTCCAAGTGCGGCTGGTCGCCGTTCGAAGGCACCACCTTCCGCTCGCGCATCGCCGCGACCTGGGTCAACGGCCAGCAGGTGTGGGATGGCGAACAGTTGGTCGGCATTGCCGCCGGTCAGCGCCTGACCTTCGACCGCTGATGCGCGCAGCCCTGTTTGGCGCCTGGCTTGCGCTGGCGCCGCTCGCGTTTGCTGTTGGTGATGCCGCTGCGCAATCTGCGAGCGCTGCGGATGTGGTGTTTCCGCCAAGCGCCTCGCAAGGCGCGATGGTGATCGGCAAGGTGCCGGCGGGCAGCCAGGTGCAGTACGCCGGCCGCACGCTGCGGGTGAGCGGCTATGGCAGCGTGGTGTTCGGTATCGGCCGCGATGCCACCGGCCCGTTACAGGTGCAGATCACCCGGCCCGATGGCGGCAAGGAGACTGCCAGCATCGCAGTGACGCCGCGCGATTGGCCGGTGGAACGCGTCAACGGCGTGCCGCCCAAGACCGTCAACCCGCCTGCGGCGATCGCCGAGCGGATCAAGCGCGAACAGGCGCAGGTCACCGCTGCACGCGATCGCGACGACGCGCGCACCGATTTCGCGCAGCCCTTCATCTGGCCGGTGCAGGGCCGCATCAGCGGGCGCTTCGGCAATGCGCGTGTCTATAACGGTCAGCCCGGTGCCGGTCATTCGGGCATGGATATCGCGGTACCCACCGGCACGCCGGTCAAGGCGCCGGCCGCCGGCGTGGTCACCTTCGCCGCGCCGGATCTGTATCTGACCGGCGGTACGGTGCTGCTGGACCATGGCTTCGGGGTGAGCTCCAACTTTCTGCACCTCTCACGCATCGACGTGAAAGTGGGCGATCGCGTGGAGCAGGGTCAGGTGATTGCCGCGGTGGGTGCCACCGGGCGCGCGACCGGGCCGCATCTGCATTGGGGGATGAATTGGTTCGATGTGCGCATCGATCCGTTGCTGGTGCTTGAGCGCAACAAATAGAGCCGTTGGGTAGCGAAATGAAACAGCGGGCACCGGTTGCGTCAGCGTGGCGGCCTGTTCTCTGCGGCCTACCCGCTGTGCCTGTGTTGGTCGCGGGGCTTTGGGGTATAACCGGGACGACCGTCGATCTTCGATCCTCGCCACTTTCGTAGCGGACGATCGAGCCAGACGGTTGGTCCATCGCTGCGGCGTCGGACGTGCTTCATCTCCCCTCCCCCGACCGCAGGAGATGTGCGACATGCGCAACGAGCAACTCAAACCCACACTGGGCACCTGGCAACTGTGGGGGATCGCCGTGGGACTGGTGATTTCCGGCGAGTATTTCGGTTGGAGCTACGGCTGGGGCACCGCCGGCACCCTGGGATTTCTGGTGACTACCGTGCTGGTGGCGGTGATGTACACCTGCTTCATCTTCAGCTTCACCGAGTTGACCACGGCCATCCCGAACGCCGGGGGGCCGTTCGCCTACAGCCTGCGCGCGTTCGGCACTTATGGCGGCATGCTGGCGGGCCTGGCCACGCTGATCGAATTCGTGTTCGCGCCGCCGGCCATTGCGATGGCGATCGGCGCCTATCTCAACGTGCAGTTTCCGACCCTGGACCCACGTATCGCCGCAATCGGGGCGTATGTGATCTTCATGAGCTTGAACATCGTCGGCGTGGCGATCGCCGCCACCTTCGAGTTGGTGGTGACTCTGCTGGCGGTGATCGAACTGCTGGTGTTCATGGGCGTGGTGGCGCCGGGTTTCAGCGTCGCGCGTTTTGCCGCCAACGGTTGGGCCGGCAGCAACGATTTTGGCCCGGCGGCGATCTCCGGCATCTTCGCTGCGATTCCGTTTGCGATCTGGTTCTTTCTGGCGATCGAGGGCGCGGCGATGGCGGCCGAAGAAGCCAAGGATCCCAAGCGCACGATCCCTCGCGCCTACATCGCCGGCATCCTCACGCTGGTGGTGCTGGCGTTGGGAACGATGGTGTTTGCCGGCGGCGTCGGCGATTGGCGCCAGCTTTCCAACATCAACGACCCGTTGCCGCAGGCAATGAAAGCGGTAGTCGGCAATAGCTCGACCTGGCTGCACATGCTGGTGTGGATCGGTTTGTTCGGTCTGGTGGCCAGTTTTCACGGCATCATCCTGGGCTATTCGCGGCAATTCTTCGCATTGGCGCGTGCGGGCTTTTTGCCGCATGGGCTGGCCAAGCTGTCGCGCTTTCGCACGCCGCATCGCGCGATTCTGGCCGGTGGCGCGATCGGTATCGCGGCGATCTGCAGCGATGGCGTGGTCAAGATCCAGGGCATGTCGCTGACCGCGGCGATGATCACCATGTCGGTGTTCGGCGCGATCGTGATGTATGTGATGAGCATGCTCAGCCTGTTCAAACTGCGCCGCGCCGAGCCATTGCTTGAGCGCAGTTTTCGCGCACCGGGTTATCCGGTGGTGCCGGCGATTGCGCTGCTGCTGGCGCTGGTGTGCCTGGTGGCGATGGTGTGGTTCAACCCGATCGTGGCGCTGATCTTTGTAGGACTGCTGCTGTTTGGTGCGGTGTGTTGCGTGCTGAGCTTGCGCGGCCAACACACGCCTGCGAGCACTGTCAGATGAGTGGGTTCGCCTTCACCGCAGGCGGCGAGCGCTTCCAGTTTGCCGATCTCAAAACGTTGCTGGCCAAGGCCACGCCGGCACGCTCGGGCGATCAACTGGCCGGGCTCGCCGCCGACTCCGGTCTGCAACGCGTCGCTGCGCAGATGGCGCTGGCGGACCTGCCGCTGCGCCATTTTCTGGATGAAGCGGTGGTGCCGTACGAAGCGGATGAAGTCACACGCTTGATTGTCGACCAACACGATGCAACCGCATTTGCCCCGGTCTCGCATCTCACCGTCGGCGGCTTTCGCGATTGGCTGTTGAGTGCGCAGGCCGACGAAGCCGCATTGGCTGCACTGGCGCCCGGACTGACACCGGAGATGGTGGCGGCGGTGTCCAAGCTGATGCGGGTGCAGGACCTGATTCTGGTCGCGCAGAAAACGCGCGTGGTCACGCGCTTTCGCAACACGCTGGGATTACGCGGACGCTTGTCGACGCGCTTGCAACCTAACCACCCCACCGACGACGCCACCGGCATTGCCGCCAGCGTGCTCGACGGTTTGTTGTATGGCAACGGCGATGCGGTGATCGGCATCAACCCGGCCAGCGACAGTCTAGCCGCCACCACCGCGTTGTTGCGCATGCTCGATGCGGTGATCACCGGCTACCAGATTCCCACGCAGTCCTGCGTGCTGGCGCACATCACCACCACCATCAAGGCGATCGGACGCGGCGTGCCGGTGGATCTGGTGTTCCAGTCCATCGCCGGCACGGAAGCGGCCAATACCAGCTTCGGCATCAATCTGGCCCTGCTGCAGGAGGGTTATGAGGCGGGTCTGTCGTTGCGCCGTGGCAGCGTGGGCGACAACGTGATGTATTTCGAAACCGGCCAGGGCAGCGCGTTGTCGGCCAATGCGCATCATGGCGTGGATCAGCAGACCTGCGAGGTGCGCGCCTATGCCGTGGCGCGGCAGTTCAAGCCATTGCTGGTGAACACCGTGGTGGGCTTTATCGGCCCGGAATATCTCTACGACGGCAAGCAAATCATCCGCGCCGGGCTGGAGGATCATTTCTGCGGCAAGTTGCTCGGCGTCCCGATGGGCTGCGACATCTGCTACACCAACCATGCCGAAGCCGATCAGGACGACATGGATGTGCTGCTGACCCTGCTCGGCACCGCCGGCATCAACTTCATCATGGGCATCCCCGGCTCGGACGATGTGATGCTCAACTACCAGACCACCTCGTTCCACGATGCGCTGTATGCGCGCCAGGCACTGGGCCTGCGTGCGGCGCCCGAGTTCGAACAGTGGCTGGAACAGCAAGGCATTTTGCGCCTGCGCGATGGCCGCTTCGAACTCGGTAGCGAGGTGCCGGCACCGTTCCGGCGTGCGCTGGCGCAATTGAACAGCGGCACGGCGCAATGAGCAGCCCCACGACGCCACCTCGCGATGCCTGGGCGCAGCTGCGTCATCTCACGCCGGCACGGATCGCGTTGGGGCGCGTCGGCACCAGCTTGCCGACAGCTGCGCATCTGGATTTCCAGCTGGCGCATGCGCAGGCACGCGATGCGGTGCATCTTGCGTTCGATCCAGCGCCGCTGCAGGCCGAACTCGAACAGCGCGGGCGTATCAGCATGCTGCTGCACAGCGCGGCGGCAGATCGGCATGTGTATCTGCAACGCCCGGATCTGGGCCGGCGCCTGGCCGCCGACGCCGCCACGCAACTGCGTGGTCTGACCGCCGTGCATGGCGGTGGACATGACGTGGCAGTGGTGGTCGCGGACGGGCTCTCGGCGCTGGCCGTACACCGCAATGCCCCGCATATGCTGGAGCATATCGATCGCTTGGCCGCACACGAGGGCTGGTCGCTGGCACCGGTGGTGCTGATTGCGCAAGGGCGTGTGGCCATCGGCGACGAGGTCGGCGAATTGCTCAAGGCCCGTGCAGTGATCGTGCTGATCGGCGAGCGGCCGGGACTGAGTTCGCCCGACAGCCTGGGCCTGTATCTGACTTACACCCCACGGCTCGGCCTGACCGACGCCGCGCGCAATTGCATCTCCAATATCCGCGCCGAAGGGCTGAGTTACGCCGAAGCCACGCACAAACTTGCGTACCTGTTACGCGAGGCGTTTCGACGCAAGCTATCCGGCGTGCAACTCAAGGACGAAGCCGAGCAACCGGCACTGCCCTCGGCTGGCCCGCCAGATGCCGCGCCACGTACGTTTTTGCTACCGGATGATCTGCCGCCAGACGTTGTGGGCAGCTGAGCCAGAGACCCGTGCGATATGGCGGCCTGCCTGCATCGATGTATTCGCTTGAGTACTTTCGAACGCAGCCGGCGAAGCATGTCTGTGCCCATTCTTCGCGCGCAGCAGGATCTTAGCGCATGGCACGTTCGCTGACGACGCCGTTTTCATACACCACCAACGTTTTGGAAAGTCCGTCGCCGTTGGTCTCGAAGTCGAAGCGCAGATCGCGCTCCATCGCAAAGAAACGCGTGGTGGATTGCGGATAGAGCGTGGCGATGAAACTGCCGGCGGTGAGCGTCAGATGATCGCCGGCGACCGCGATCTGAATGATTCCGATGCGAGGCGAGCGATAACGGCCTGCGTAGCGCTGCAGCACCGTGACCGGGAGTGTTGTCGTTCTTGGTGGCGGTGTATACGGCACGGGGCCATGCGCATAACTGAGCACGCGATGCATGCGCCAACGTCCATCGGCAAATTTCCAGACCGTGGTGAAGTCGGCTTGACCGTCCAATCGCTCCGCTTTGTCACGTTCCTGCACATAAAAGCGGTGATGGCCCGACAACATTGCGTAACCGCCGTTGAGCGGATGGAATGCGATGCTGTCATTGAGCGCCTCACGTCGAAGACGCAAGGTTTCGTCGGCGCAGGGTCCCTGACGCAACGACTCGACGACCGCCTCGCGCGAGGTCGTGAGCCCGGTCTTGTCGTGATAGAACTCCACGTCCGCCGTGAGCAGACCCGCAATGGCTTGCATATCGCAGGCGTTGTAGGCCTCCCAGAACGCCGCGTCGGCAGATCGCACCTGGGCTTCGTCCTGTTGAGCAGTCGCACCGCAAGCATCGAACGCAACAAGGACCGATAGAGCCAGTGCCAGCTTGCTGATTCCCATCATCCCATTCCACTGTCCTGAGATTCGACAGTAAAACATCGGTCATCTGGCGGCACGACCCGAAAGTCACCATGCCGCATGGGACGCCCTCAGCTACAGATGGACACGGCCACCGCGGCCACTGACACCCATCCAGGTACCGCGCTAGGCCGCCGAGCATCCGCGCATTACCCGCGCTGGGAGACGAACACTTACTTGAGCGCGCCGTCCTGTGGGTTGCTGGCTGCATACCGACTGGTTCGCAACTCGTTGTCGTGCGGGTGGCGCAACGCATCGCGCACTTCCTCCGGCAACTGATCGACATCCAGCATCACCTTGCCGGAATGCACGTCGCGCACCACCGACACAGGCAGCACAAAATCGCCGCCGTTTTCGATATTGATGACAAGCTCGGCGCCTTCGTTGCGAATATCGCGTATTGCGCCTACGCCGACTTCACCATCGCGCAGGAATACCATCTGGCCAATTTCGATCCGTTGCATGTCGCATCTCCTGGTGGGCACGCATCGCGCAGGCGCGCTAAGCGAGTACCGCCGATCATCGCGCCGCGACATGTTCTGGCGTGGTGAAACATCACGCAGCGCGTTGTGGCGTGGGCAATCGCGTTGTTGTCGGCAGACATGCCGATTGCACACCTATACCCTGCAACCCCAAATCGCACTAGTGAATGCCTGAAAGCCACATAGATGTGACTTTCAAGCGCGGTGTTCAAAAATGCGACACAGACGCCAGGCGGACGCGGCCCGTGCGCATTGCGGCATGTAGCAGCTCCCACATGCCGATCCTGAGCACCATCCGCATCCGCCCGACCACCACTTGCCAGGTTCTGTCAGCCGCACTACGCGCATACGCAAACCCTCAACGCAGCGGGACGTCCGCCACCTTGTCCTGATAGTCCTTCTTCGGATCGACACCGAACAGCACCTTGATACCGG
The DNA here is from genome assembly GCF_056725225.1 of Xanthomonas sp. NCPPB 2933. NCBI lineage: Bacteria > Pseudomonadati > Pseudomonadota > Gammaproteobacteria > Lysobacterales > Lysobacteraceae > Xanthomonas > Xanthomonas sp. NCPPB 2933. The sequence goes on along the minus strand of NZ_CM161518.1, from coordinate 2,457,797 downwards.
CAAGCAGGCTGGAACCATTGAGCCAGATCTGTGCGTGGTCCGCGTCCAGGCGCAGCAGCGCCAGTTTCGGATCGTCCTTGCCGCCTTCGTACCACGCAGCAACGTGCGGGTTCCATAAGCGATCGATCACCGCAGGGTCAGTGTCTTCGTGCAAGGCGCCACTGATGCTGGCGAACAGATCATGCCCCTTGCTGCTGAAGGCGCCGATGACGCGACGGCCCTGCCCCAGCATCGCGATCAGCGCATTGTCCTTGGAGGTAAAGAACCAGATCGGGCCGCCGCTGTCGCCTTCGATCTGCGCGGTCATCGGGCGCGCATGGCCGTCTTCGACGCCGTCCAGGCCCAGCATCACGGTGCGATCGGATTTGAGCGCCTTCCAGAATTTTTCCTGCAACTCTTTGGGATCTGACATTTCGGTTCCTGACAAGCGCATCTCTACGCGGGTGATTGAGTCTGTAAGCGCGAGCGACCACAGCATGTGACGACGCGCACCGTTGTCTGCACACAACAGCAACGTGCAGTACGCAATACGAATGCGCACGTGTATCGCAGCGCAGCACACGTGGCTCGTTTGCGACGCAATCTCGTCGAAAACCGTGATGCCGCCGATGGTCCTGGACATTGCACCTGGTAGCGAAGCCGGAACAAACGGACACGGCAGTACCATCCCCTCGCTGCTCGCGTGGTGACAACACAGAGGACTCAACCATGGCGATCGACACCCGCCTTCCCATGTCGCGCCATGGCTTCCCCATCCCGCGTGCAAGATTCAGCGTCTGCAGCGTATCGACCTATCCACCGTGCCCTGTTCATGGAGAGCGCCACTCATGTCTGCATTGCCTATCCGCACGAGCTGCATCGCTGCCGCACTGCTGAGTCTTGTCAGCATCGATGCGACTGCCTTGACCGGCACCGCCAGCCGGCCACAACTCACCAGCAGCGAAGCGAGCACCTACACGATTGCCAAGGCGCTGGCCAAGGCCGGGCCGCTCAACGCGCTGGTGACCGACAACTGGAATCCCACTGCAGGCGTTGCATTACTCAGCGCGGATTACGCGGTCGCAGCCGACGGCTCCACGCGCTATCGCACCGTGCAAGCGGCGATCGATGCAGCCGTGGCCGCGGGCGGCACCACGCGTCGTTACATCAGCATCAAGGCAGGTACCTATACCGAGTTGGTCTGCGTGCCGACGGGCGCACCGCCGCTGACCGTGTTCGGCTTGGGCACGAATACCGCAGACACCGTTATCCGCTTCAACAACGCCAATCCCACGCCCAAGCCGGTGGGCACGGCAAGCCACGCCTGTGCCAGCAATGCATCGGCAACCACGGTGGGAACGTCCAATAGCGCAACGCTGACCGTACGCGCTGCCGGCTTTCAGGCACGCCATCTGCGCGTGGACAACAATTATGTCGAAGGCACTTACACCAACAACAACCAGGCGGCAGTGGCGCTGGCAGTGCGCGGCGACAAAGCCAGCTTCGAAGATGTGCTTGTGACCGGCAATCAGGACACCTTGTTGATCAGCGCTACCAACGCGTCCAACGTGATCCGTGCCTATTTCAAGAACAGCACGATCGATGGCGATGTCGATTTCATCTTCGGCTCCGGCGTAGGCGTATTCGATCACGCCACCATCCGCTCCACCGGCGCGCGGCTTGGCACCAGCCGCGGCGGCTACATCTTTGCGCCCAGCACGCGCCCCGGCAGCAGCTACGGCTTTCTGGCGATCGACAGCAACTTCGTCGCCATTTCCGGCTCACCCGACAACAACACCTATCTGGGGCGCGCCTGGGATGAGGGCATCAGCGATCTGAGTGCCTATGTCGATGGCACCTCGCCCAACGGGCAGGTCACGGTGCGCAATTCCACGCTGGGCAGCCATATCCGCAAGACCGCACCGTGGAATGCGTCCACCGCGAGCCGTCCGTACTGCAGCAGCAATTGCGCCAATTCGCCGAACCGTTTTTACGAATACAGCAATAGCGGTGCCGGCAGCGCAGACTGACTCTTCGCGTCAACACGCGGTTCAACGCCGCCATCATCGCCTTTCGGCAGTCCGCGTTGTGGAGCGGCTGATCTGCTGATTCGCTGGAGGGTTCTTGCCCGCCCGCCATCGCGGGACCACGCCGCAAGTACGTCCGTTTAGGCTCTTCTGCGGCATCCATGCCGCAGAAGGTCCCGGGATGACGGGCGGGCAAGGACCGGTGGAAATGGTCGGTGTGCTTGGTTGCGCGCAGTGCGCGTTGCGCGGTTGTCGAGCGCAGCCTTCACATTGCAGGGCATGCGCAACGCATGCCTTGCAACAGGCCGCGTACGGAGCATTGCACTGCACCGATTGCGACAACGCCTGCGTTGCCTTCGGCGATGCGGCGCTGAATTCGCCCATCCGACATCGCGCGCTGGCATGAGAGGCCACGCTTGGTCGTCGATCGCTCCCGATCACACTGTGTAGCGATCGATACTTTGGGCGCGCCAACGGCGCGTGTTTGCAATCGCTGTCATGCGAATGCAACACACCGGCGACGCGCCCGTGACTGATCGACGGCGTTTTTCGCATTCCACTCCCGGAGTCATCCCATGCAGTCTCATTCCCCCTTTCCAGCGCTTGCGCCGTTGACGCTCGCGCTACTCGGTCTGGTGACATACGAAGCCAGCGCCGCACGGCCGCACACGCCAGACGTGGCCGATACCGCGCACAGCATCTCCACCAGTTGGGGCGTGATCCAGCAGCCCACGCTACCGACGCAGGTCTGCGCCACGCTCAAGGCCGCGCTGGTGCCGGTTGCCGGTTCGCTGGATACGCTCGACAACGATCCGGCGCAATCCAAGCGCGATACCGCGCGTTTGCAGGCGGCCATCGATGATTGCCCCGCCGGCAGCGCGGTGCGTCTGGTCACCGGCGATGCCGGCGAGTCGGGCGTGTTGAGCGGCCCGTTGACGATCAAGAGCGGGGTCACGCTGTGGATCGATCGCGGCGTCACCTTGTTCGGCTCGCGCAATCCGCGCGACTACGACAATGGCCTGGGCACCTGCGGCACCGCGACCAGCGACAAGGCCAAATCCTGCAACCCGCTGATCCACGTCGCCGATACCGCCAACAGTGCGATTGTGGGTGCCGGCAAGATCGATGGCCGCGGCGGCAGCACGCTCACCGCCGGACCCAATGCCGGCACCGCCAGCTGGTGGGATCTGGCCTATCTCAACGTCACCAAGGGCCTGAGCCAGCACGTACCGCGCCTGCTGCAGATCGACGACAGCACCGACTTCACGCTGTACGACATCACCCTGGAAAATTCGCCCAATTTCCACGTCACCACCGACAACGTGGTCGGCCTGACGGCATGGGGCATCAAGATTCTCGCGCCCAGTCTGGTCTATTCGCGTCCTGGCTATCGCTGCCCGGCCGGCAGCACGCCTGATGTCAATCCGCATGCGACCTGCTTCACTCCGGAAACAGCCAAGAACACAGATGGCTTCGATCCTGGCCAGTCGAAGAAGGTATTGCTGGCCTACTCGTATATCGGCACCGGCGACGATGGCGTGGCAATCAAGGCGCATGCCAGCAGCAAGCGCAGCATCGCCTCGGAAAACATGCTGTTCGCCTACAACCAGTTCTATTACACGCACGGTTTTTCGCTGGGCAGCGAAACCGATTCGGGCATGCGCCATATCGCCGTGCGCGGCCTGAGCATCGATGGCTTCAACAGCAACGACGTGAACTCCGATCCATATTCTGCCAACGGCTTGCGTATCAAGTCCGATGGCAGCCGTGGCGGCCAGGTCTACGACATCAGTTTCGAAAACGTCTGCATGCGCAGCGTTGCCAGGCCGCTGGTATTCGATGCCAACTACGCCAATGCAGCGGTACGCAACAAGCTGCCCAATTTCAGCGGCATTGCGTTAACCAACGTGCACTCGCTCGGTTCCAAGGCGTTTGGCGGCGGTGAGCTGAGCTTCTACGGCTATCGCGATGCGACCACCACCTTGCCGATCACCCTGTCGCTGGACAACGTGGTGCTGGAAGGTGGCCCGATCTCGTTCGCAAAGCCGCATTTCGGCGGGCCGGCCAGCAATCCGGGCGCAACGCACTTCACCTTCAAGGGCGGCCCGGTGAGCTTCTTCGATCAGCTGTCGGAATCGGTGCCCAACGATGTGCAACTGCAAGGCAAGCCCGGGCCGGGCACACCGCTGCAGTGCAATGACGCCTTCATTGCTTACCACTCGGTATTGCCTGATTCGCCGATCTGAGTTTTTTTAAAGCCGCGCTGCGTGCACTGCCACCAACCATGCGTTGAAACTCGGATGGTCGAGGGGCGCGGTGCCCTCACCGCTCGCGGGACACGCCGCAAGTACGTCCATGTAGGCTCGGTGGCGGCATCCATGCCGCCACACGGTCCCGCAATCGGCGAGGACACCGCACCAGGACGTTGGTCGACTGCTTCCTTAAAGCATGTCCGTTGCTCGGCCTGTGTGGGGAAGATGACCGAACGCGCCGTTATTCAAACAACGGACGTCATGCATCGCTTGCACCATGCACACCGACCATCTCGACTGGCCCTTGCCCGCTCACCGTCGCGGGACCTTACGCGGCATGGATGCCGCGTAAGAGCCTACATGGACGTACTTGCGGCGTGTCCCGCGATGGTGGGCGGGCAAGGGCCTTGCGGCCAAGCCTCAGATCATCCGCTTGACGAGTGATCTACCCACACTCTCTCATCACTTCAAGACGAACGAGATTTCGAGTCATAGCGTAATTAGATGCGATAAGAAGCTTAGTCAGTCAAAGGCATCGCACCGGTTAACGTGGTCGTGGCTGATGGGAACCACAAAACCGGCCGCGCCCAACTGGCAGTGAGCACAGTATTTTGTCCGTCGCTCTTAGTCCGCACCGCTGGCCGCACGCCAGCTATGCCACAGCTGCTGCACCGGCGGTGGATACGCCGCCTTCCCAGCGAGTTCGCGCTGCAAGCGCAAACGTGCCAGCCGCGACCATACCCGATGCGGCCGCGCCAACCCAGGCTTGCGCGGCCAGGCCTGCAACAATTGCGCCCGCCATGCGGCGGTCGTCATGCCGCCGGGCGTTGCGCTGTCACCGGCCACACGCTGACGTGCGTCCAGCCATTGCACCGCCACCGCCGTGGCATCGCCAGGCTGGTTGCGCGTAAACATCACCGCTTCGACTGCAACCACGGCCTCGGCAAAGGCGCGCAAGGTGTCCAGCGCTTGCTGCAACGATTGCGGCGGCACGCGGGCGTCCTGCATTGCGGGCAAGGTGTCGGCCAATTGCGCCCATGGCGCACGCACCGGTTCCAGCACGCGCCCGAGCGGATGCCGCGAGCGCTGCTGCGACCAATCGCGCAGCTCCTGCTGCCACCACGCCAGCTTGGCATCGGCCGGCAACGGGTCGCCGGCGATATTCATGATGTCTTCCCATTCCTGCAGCAAGGCAAACCAGGCGGCAGCCAGTGGGCGTTGCGGTTGCGGAATGAAAGGCTCGGCAACCGACCATTCCGGCCAGCGGGTGCGCCACTTGTCGAGAAAACTGTCGAGAGCGCTGGATTGGCTCATGGCGGGTCCAGAAAAAAACGAAAGAAGATCACGGCTGCGGCCACGTCGCGGCATCCCACAACAGTTGCGGCTGCTCGACCAACACGTCGGCCTGCCAACTCAAGGGATCGTCATCGTGCAACCGATAGCCCCACAACACCGCTACCGATGGCATCGCTGCCGCGCGTGCGGCCAGAATGTCGCGCTCATCGTCGCCTACGTAGACGCACTGCGCAGGCGCAATGCCGATGCGTTCGGCAGCTGTCAGCAATGGCAATGGATGCGGCTTGCGCTCGGCCAGCGTGTCGCCGCCGATCAACACCGCGCAGCGCTGCTCCCAGCCCAGTTGCGGCAAGATCAGCCGCGCCAGGTATTCGGGCTTGTTGGTGACAATGCCCCACACGCACCCCGCACGATCCAGCCGCAGCAGCAATTCTTCGACACCCTCGAACAGCTGCGATTGCGTGCCGATCAAGGCCTCATAGCGACGCAGGAATTCAGGAACCAAGGCATCGCGTGCGTCCGCATCGAGTTCGGCAAACGCAACTGACAGCATCGCGCGCGACCCTTTCGACACCACCGGGCGCAGCTGCGCCAACGCGATCGGCGCACGTCCCCGCTCGCTCAGCATCGCGTTGACGGTGGCAAGCATGTCCGGCGCGCTGTCCAGCAAGGTGCCATCCAGATCGAACAACACCGCACGCGGGAAATTCATAGACGCCCCGCCGCTGGACGGCTGCGTCTCGCCATCCGCAAGGTGGGAATGCGCAGACATCAAGCACGCACCTGCTGTTGCCAATCCCGACTCCCTACTCCCCAATCCCTGCGCGTCACGGCTTCACCGCATAGGCCAGATAATTCACCTCGGTGCGCGACGACAGCCGCGCACGATTGCGCCACGGCTCGTACAGCATGCCGCTGACGTCTTCCAGCTGCAGTTCGGCGCTGCGCAACCACGCCGCAAGTTCCGCCGGCTTGATGAAATCCTTGTAGTGATGCGTGCCCTTGGGCAGCAACCGCGCGATGTATTCGGCACCGACCACCGCCAGCGCGAACGCGGCCGGGGTGCGATTGAGTGTGGACAGGAACAGCTTGCCGCCCGGCTTGAGCAGGCTGGCGCAGGCGCGGATGATCGCGGTCGGATCCGGCACGTGTTCGAGCATTTCCATGCAGGTCACCGCATCGAAGCTGCCTGGCTGCTCGGCCGCTAGGTCTTCCACCGATTGCACGCGGTAATCCACCTGCACGCCCGATTCCAGACTGTGCAGGCGCGCCACCTTGACCAGCTCCGGGGCCAGATCGATCGCGGTGACCTGTGCGCCCAGACGCGCCATCGACTCGCTGAGCAACCCGCCGCCGCAGCCGACATCGAGCACGCGCGCGCCGGCAAGATCCAGCCGCGCGGACACGTAATCCAGACGCACCGGATTCAGCGCATGCAGCGGTTTTTGCGGGCCATCGGCATCCCACCAGCGCGTTGCCAGCGCGGCGAATTTATCCAGCTCGCTCTGATGAAAATTGCCGGAAGTGCTGTGAGTATTCGGATTCATGCGGAGCTCCGTGTTGCGATGACGCGCGCTCAGGCGCGGACGGTGCGGATGCGGTCGCGCCACTGCCGCGCATTGGCGACCAGGGCGGCGATATCCATGTCGACCAGCTCGCGCTGCACCAGTTTGGGCTTGCCGGCGATCCACACATCGGTGACCTGATGGCGGCCGGCCGAATAGATCAGTTGCGACAGCACATGATGCAGCGGCTGGGTCTCCAGTGCAGACAGATCCACGCAGACCAGATCGGCCTGCTTGCCGATTTCGATCGAGCCGATCTTGTCGCCGAAGCCCAGCGCGCGCGCGCCGCCCAGCGTGGCCGCACGCAAGGTGGTGGCCGCATCCAGCGCAGTGGCATCGTTGGCGACTGCCTTAGCCAAAATGGCCGCGGTGCGGTTCTCGCTGAACATGTCCAGATCGTTGTTGCTGGCGCAGCCGTCGGTGCCGATGGCCAGGTTCACGCCGGCACGTTGCAGCGCGCAGGCCGGGCAAAACCCAGAGGCCAGCTTGAGATTGGATTCCGGGCAATGCACCACGCTCACGCCCCGCTCGGCGCACAGATGGATTTCCGCCTCGGTGAGCTGGGTCATGTGCACGGCGATCAGGCGGTCGTTGACCAGGCCCAACCGATCCAGACGCGCCAGCGGACGCTGCCCGTATTGCTTGATCGAATCGGCCACTTCCTGCGCGGTCTCGTGCGTATGCAGATGCACCGGCAGGTCGAGCTGGTCGGCCAGCATGCGCACACGCTCGAAGTTGGCATCGTTCACCGTGTACGGCGCATGCGGCGCAAACGCGGTGCTGATCAGCGGATCGTCGCGCCATTGGTCGTGCAACTCACCGGCACGCGCGAAGTATTCGTCGTCCGACGAGGCCCATGCGGTGGGGAAATCGATGATCACCGCGCCCACCAACGCGCGGAAGCCATGCTGCTTGTAGACCGCCGCCTGCACATCGGCGAAGAAGTAGTTTTCGTTGACGCAGGTGGTGCCGCCGCGCAGCATTTCGGCAATGGCAAGCGTGGTGCCGTCGGCCACGAACTCCGGCCCGATCACCGCCGCTTCCACCGGCCAGATGTGCTGCTGCAGCCACACCATCAGCGGCAGATCGTCGGCAATGCCGCGTAGCAGCGTCATCGGGTTATGCGTGTGCGCGTTGACCAGGCCCGGCATCAGCGCCGCCTCCGGGCGCGAGACGGTCTGCTTCGGCGCAAACCGTGCGCGCGCTTCGGCAATCGGCAGGATCGCCACGATGGCGCCGTTGCTGACCGCCACCGCGTGGTCTTCGAGCACCACCGCATGCGGTTCGATCGGCACCACGTAGCCGGCTTCGATCAACAGGTCGCATGCTTCGGGAGGGGCATTGGTCATGAGCGGATCCATAAAGGGTTAGTTGTCGAACGGCCAGCTGGTATCGCCGCCGGCCACAGGCACATAGCGCTGGCCGTTGTAGCGCAGCACCTGGCGCACGCGACGGGTGCGTTCGGTAATGGTGTCACTGTCAGCTACGCTTTCCGCGGTAGATACGTTGGCTGTCAGCACGATGTCCGCATAGCCGGCATGTGCCTGCGGTGCCATGCTCAGGCTCAGATTGGCGACTTCGGTGATCACATCGCTCTTCCCCACACTGCACGGCTCGCCTTTCACACGTTGCCACGCATAGAGATCGCGTTGCAGTACCGGGCGCAAGCTACGCGCCTCACGCACCAGCAAGGTCAATGCCTGATTGCTGTAAAAATCCGGGCAGCTGGGCCCCTGCGCGGCGCTATGCACCACCACGCCGATCGCACGCACGTCCTTGGCCAGGTCGTAGCGCGCGGTATCCAGACGCAAACTGTCTGCATCGAGTTCGAAGGCGGCGTCCTCACCCATGTCCTGCGCGTAGAACGCCAGCACCTTGCCGCTGGCCGCATCGAGCATGGCCACGCGCAACTCAATGTCGCGCTCGCCAGGCACGGCCTCCGCATCGCCAGCAAATGCGATTGCCGCCAGCCGGATCGCCGCATCGTTCGGCCACGGCTTGCAGGCCTGGGCCACCGCACGCTCGACCGGTACCGTGGCTGCAGCGCCGCCCACGACACCGGAGGTTGCAATGGCCGCAACGGCGGCCACGTCACCGGCGCCGCAGGTTGCGGCAGCCGCTTGCGCAAAGGCCGGGCACGCTGCGAGCGCCGCCCACAGCCCTACCAGGACACCGGCACTGCGTACCGCTCGACCAGGCCAGCGTCCCGGGCGCATCCGGCTTACTTGACGCGCGCCGAGTATTCGCCCGAACGCGTATCGACCTTGATGATTTCGTCCTGGTTGACGAACAACGGCACACGCACCACCGCACCGGTTTCCAGCGTCGCCGGCTTGCCGCCGCCGCCCGAGGTATCGCCGCGCACGCCCGGATCGGTCTCGGTGATCTTGAGCTCGACGAAGTTCGGCGGCTGCACCCAGATCGGCGCGCCGTTCCACAACGTCACGATGCAGTCTTCCTCGCCCTTGAGCCACTTCTCGGCGCCGCCCATGCCGGCCTTGTCGGTCTGCACCTGCTCGAAGGTTTCCGGGTCCATGAAGTGCCAGTACTCGCCATCGCTGTACAGGTAACGCATGTCGGTATCGACGACGTCGGCCACTTCCACATCGTCGGTGGCCTTCATGGTCATTTCGACCACGCGACCGGACTTGATGAAGCGGTACTTCATGCGGGTAAAGGCCTGGCCCTTGCCCGGCTTGACGTATTCGGTCTCGGTGATGACCGCCGGTTCGTTATTGACCAGGATCTTCATGCCGTTCTTGACGTCGTTCATGCCAACAGTGGCCATGGTGCAGCTCCTCGATAAGACCACGACCTGCCACAGGCCGTGGCAGGTCGGATTAGAATGGGGCGCCCGCCGCAACCGGCGGGCATTGGTTTTGTGACCGCACATGATACCCGCAGCCCCCCTCGCCTTACAGCCATCTCCGCCTCCCACCCTGCAGCCGCCCCGCTGGCAGCAGCGGTGGCGCGATGCCGTGCGCGACCCACGCGAGCTACTGGCGCTGCTGGGCCTGGACGCGGCGGCTGCCGGCATCAGCGCAGAGGCAGCCGCCCAGTTCCCGCTGCGGGTACCGCGCGCGTTCGTTGCGCGTATGCGCCGTGGCGACCTGCACGACCCACTGCTGCGCCAGGTGCTGCCGCTGGATGCCGAAATGCGGCTGGTGCCGGGTTTCGGCCTGGATGCGGTCGGCGATGGCGCCGCCAAGACCGCAGACGGTGTGATCCAGAAATACCGCGGCCGCGCCCTGCTGATCGCCACCGGCAGCTGTGCGGTGCACTGCCGCTACTGCTTCCGCCGCCACTTCCCGTACGCCGAAGAAACCGCCGCGCGCGATGGATGGCGCGAGGCGGTGGCCGCGATCGCCGCCGACCCCGGCATCGACGAAGTGCTGCTGTCCGGCGGCGACCCGCTGTCGCTGGCCACCACCAAACTGGCCGAACTCACCGACGCGCTGGCCGCCATCGGGCACATCAAACGCCTGCGCATCCATAGCCGGCTGCCGGTGGTGCTGCCCGAGCGCGTCGATGCGCCGCTGCTGGCCTGGCTGCGCAGCCTGCCTTGGCCGGTGGCCTTTGTGATACACGCCAACCACGCCAACGAATTCGATTCCAGCGTGGACGCTGCCATGCGTGCTCTGCGCGACACCGGCGCGCAACTGCTCAACCAGGCCGTGCTGCTGCGCGGGGTCAACGACAGCGTGGACGCACTGGCCGCGTTGAGCGAGCGCAGCTTCGCCGCGGGCGTACTGCCTTACTACCTGCACCAGCTCGACCGGGTCGCAGGAGTTGCGCATTTCGAAGTGGACGATGCAAATGCACGCGCCCTGCATACCGAATTGGCCACGCGTCTGTCGGGTTATCTGGTGCCGCGCCTGGTGCGCGAGATTCCTGGCGATACCGGCAAACGGCCGCTGTAATCGTCACCGCCGCGTGCACACCCCGTAGGAGCGCCCCTGGGCGCGATGAAGCATTGCCGGTAACGCCCAATCGCGCCCAGGGGCGCTCCTAGGCACCGCGCTATGGCACGTTAAACCAACCTACGCACGCCACTCACCCCGCCGCGATCAGCTTGACCAAATCGGCCGGGCTCAGCGGCCTGCTGAACCAGTAGCCCTGGCCCAGGTCGCAGCCGCGATCGCGTAGCAGATTGAATTGCGCTTCTTGCTCGATTCCCTCGGCCACCACCGTGATTCCCAGCGAATGCGCCATGCCGATGATGGCCGTGGTCAGCGCCAGATCGTCCGGGTCGCGCTGCAGGTCGGCAATGAAACTCTTGTCGATCTTGACCCCGTCCACTGGCACCTGGCGCAAATGGCTCAGGCCGGAGAAGCCGGTACCGAAATCGTCCAGCCACACCTTCACCCCGGTGCGGTGCAACTGATCGAGCAAGCTGGCGGCCATCATTTCGTCGCCGATCACTGCGGTTTCGGTCAGTTCCAGATGCAGGCGCGCGGCCGGCAATCCGGATTCGGCCAGGCACTCGGCCACGGTGTCGATCAGGTCGCCACTGCGCAACTGACGCGGTGAGACGTTGACCGAGATGAACAAGCCCTCCCCCACTTCCGGCCATTGCGCTGCCTCCAGGCAGGTCGCGCGCAGCACCTTGGGCCCGATCACTTCGATCAGGCCGCTCTGCTCGGCGATATCGATAAAGGTGGACGGCGGAATCGTGCCGAGCGCCGGGTGCTGCCAGCGCAGCAACACCTCCACACCGACCAGTACACGGTCGATGGTGCGGTAGATCGGTTGATAGACCAGGCGCAGCTCGTCGCGCTCCCACGCCCCGCGCAGCTCATGCTCCATATGCACACGGCGTTCGACTGCGTGATCAGCGGCACGGCTGTAGAAACGATGGCAATTCTTGCCGGCGACCTTGGCCTGGTACATCGCAATGTCGCCGTTCTTCAACAGCGCGGTGGCGTCGTTGGCATCGTCCGGGAACAACGTGATGCCGATCGAGGTACCCAGGAACACCTCGCGGCCCTGCACATTCAACGGACGGCTCAACTCGTGCACCAGCCGGTCTGCGAGCTGGGCAGCCAGCAGCGTGACATCGCCGCTCTGCAGCAGGATCACGAACTCGTCGCCGCCGAAACGCGCCAGAATCGCATCGTCGCCACCCAATGCACCCACCGCACGGCTGATACGGCTGGCGAACTGCAGCAGCGCCTCATCGCCGGCCTCGTGCCCGAGCGTGTCGTTGACGCGCTTGAAGTCGTCGATATCGGCAAACAGCAGCGCCAGTTTGCTGTCGGTGCTGCGCGCGGTATTGAGCAGATGGTCCAGGCCTTCGCGAAAGCCCAGCCGGTTGGTCAGCCCGGTCAGCGCGTCGGTATAGGCCATGTGGCGCACCTCGCGATCGTGCCGGGCGATGCTCTCGCTCATGCGTCCGAACGCGGACATCAACTCGCCGATTTCGTCGTTGCGCGGATGCGGCGGCAGTTGCACTGCGTAATCGCCGCGCTCGATCTGCTTGGCCGCTGCAGCCAGCAAGCGCACCGGCGCCACCAGCGTGCGCTGCACGTAGATGGCCAGCAACACACCCAACGCGACCAGTGCAGCCAGCAGCACCAGTAGCCAGCCCAGATCGCGCTTACCGATCGCGTTGAGGTTTTGCACCAGGGTCAGATTCGCGCCGGACTCGATCTTGCGCACCCGCTCGCGCGACATGCCCACGCGCACGCCGCCGATGCGCTGGTCGCCGATCTTGATCGGCACCGTCACATCCAGCACCTCGGGCGAGGATTGCAGCAACATCGCGCGCGCGCTGGCCGCCTTGGCGGCCAGCGGGTCGTTCATCGTCTGACCGTAGCGCTGCAAAGTCGGCGTGCCGTCGTGCACCAGCCGGCCACGTCGGTCGAACACCAGCACGTAACTCACCACCTGCTGACGCGACGCGTTGCGCACCAATGCGCCCACCGCTCCCAGGTCGGAGTAGTAGAGCGGATTGGCAAGGCCGGCCGCCAGCTCGGTGGCCAGTGTTTCGCCACGCGAGCGCAGGCTGCGATCGAACAGCTCGTGCAGAATCTGCGCACTGAGCCCGCGCACCTCGCGCTGCATCGCGCTCTGGCGTTGCAGCAACGAGGCCAGAATCGCGCCGACCAACAGCAGCGTCAGCGCCATCACCAACAGAAAACGTGCCTGCAACCCAAAGCGCACCTGAGTCATTCCACCTGGTCCCTGACACGTTGCACACCGGCGCTCAACGCATTTAGGCGTCGGCGGCTGTTGTCATCCAGAGGATGGAATGCGGTGGTGCCAAAAAAGCGCTTCAATGCCGGGCCGGCTTGCGGGTCGGACGCGGCCTGCAGCAAGACGATGCGCAACTGCCGCTCCACCGCCGGGTCCAGCCCGGTACGCACCATCTCCACCGCGCGCGGCACCGGCGCACTGCGGTGCACGATGCGGAAGTCGCGCTTGAAGGTCGCCGGCAAGTGGCGTTCGTCGTCCCAATCGGCATTGCTGAAAGCGCCCGCATCGATCAGGCGCTTGTGCACGAATGCGGCCACGTTCAATTTCGTACCGACCATCAAATAACCGACCGACCCCGGCACCTGGATGTCGTCCGGCGACAGCAGCACATCGCAGGCGATGCCGTTGCGCAGCAACTCCAGCATCGGCAGCAGATAGCCACTGGTGGACGAGGCGTTCTGCAACGCAAGAGTGTGACCGCGCAATTGCTTGAGCGACTGGATCGGGCTGTCGCGGCGCACGAAGAACACGGTGTGGAACTCGCGCATGCCGCCGCGCTCGGTCATCACCAACGGATGCGCACCGCCGCGCTGTTCCAGCAGCATCGCCGCACCGGTGGTTTCGCTGACCCAATCGACCCGACCACGGCGCAGATAGCTGGACATCTGCCGCGCATCCGGCGCCATCAGGATTTCGCCACGGCGGATGCCGACCACGCGCATGCGCGGCACCACATAGTCCAGCAAGGGCTTGAGTTGCTCGTAATGGGTGGCGGGATCGTCGCTGATCCGGCCAAGCACCAGGACCGAAGAAGGCGCTGCCGCCGCCGTCACGGCAAAGCCCGCCCCAGCGAGCAGCCAACAGGCAATCAGACACCATCGTAGACCGCGCAAAAAGGACACTCCCTAGAGCCGCAGACAGCCTAGCCGAATCTCTCAAGATGTGACAGACGTCAGTTTCCGGCCCGCTTTGCCAGCATGGCCATGCGCTGGGCATCGGACAGGATGCCGCGCAGCAAGCGCACCTCCTGCTCGCTCATTTCGGTGCGCAACAACAGCCGCCGCAGCTTGCGCATCGCCGACTCCGGCGCGCGGCCCTTGTGGAAATCGATGTCGTCCAGCGTCTCGCCTAACTGGGCAAACATGCCTTCCAGTTGCGCGTGACTGGCGGGGCCTTCGCGCAGTGCGCCGGTGGTGGCTGCCGGCGCCGGTTCCGCCTGGCCCGCTTCCAACTGTGCCAGCCGCACTTCATAGGCCAGCACCTGTACTGCGGCGGCCAGGTTAAGCGAACTGAAAGCCGGGTCGGACGGGATATGCACGGCCGCGTGGCAGAGCTGCAACTCGTCGTTGGTCAGCCCGGTGCGCTCGCGGCCGAACACGATCGCCACTTCCGCCGGCTCGCCGGCCTTGGCCAGGGCACGGCGTGCGCCGGCGTCCGGCAGCAACTCTTCCAACGCCACCCGGCGCGCGCGCGCGGTGCAGCCGATCACCAGCGTGCAATCGGCCACCGCCTCGCCCAGCGTGGCGAAGACCGGTGCATCGCCGAGCACGTCCTCGGCACCGGCAGAGCGCCGGTAGGCGTCTTCGTCGAGGGCGCGCTCAGGAGCGACCAGCACCAGACGCGAGATCCCCATGGTCTTCATCGCGCGCGCGGCGGCGCCGATATTGCCTGGATGCTGGGTACCGACAAGAACAAAACGGATGCGCTGACTGACGGACATGAACGGAGATTGGGGAGCTGTTCGGTCGTAGATGGTAAACTGCGCGACCGGTTTCGTGCCGGACCGCTCTTTTACCTTCGCCAATTCTTCAATTCTGCCTTCACGGGAGCTTTAACCATGCAGAAACCCGCCGTCACCGTCATGGTCAAAGCCGCCCGCCTCGCCGGCAATGTGCTGTTGCGCGGTATCAACAAGCTCGACTCGCTCAATGTGGTGCAGAAGGGCCGCATGGATTACGCCAGCGAAGTCGATGCCGATGCCGAGAAGGTCATCATCAAGGAACTCAAGCGCGGCTACCCCGAGTACGCCGTGTTCGGCGAAGAAGGCGGCGTGCAGGGCGGCAAGAGTGGCCGCTACACCTGGGTCATCGACCCGTTGGATGGCACCAGCAACTATCTGCGCGGTTTTCCGCATTACTGCGTGTCGATCGCGCTGGTGGAAAACGGCGAGCCTACCGATGCGGTGATCTTCGACCCGCTGCGCAACGAGCTGTTCACCGCCAGCCGCGGTGCCGGCGCGGTACTCAACGACCGCCGCATCCGCATTGCCGAACGCAAGGACCTGGAGGGCGCGATGGTCCACACCGGCTTTCCACCGCGCGAGCGTGCACGCATCAGTGCGCAGCTCAAGTGCGTCGATGCGCTGCTGGTGCAGGCCGAAGATGTGCGTCGCACCGGTTCTGCCGCGCTGGATCTTGCCTATGTGGCCTGCGGCCGCGCCGATGCGTATTTCGAAGCTGGCGTCAAAGCCTGGGATATCGCCGCTGGCGTGCTGCTGGTACGCGAAGCCGGTGGCCGGGTCTGCGACTACAAGGGCGCCACCCCGCCGCGCATGGACAACATGGGCCCGGAAACGCAGCAGATCGTGGCCGGCAACATCAAGATCAGCGATGCGCTGCAGAAGGTCATCGTCAACACCGGCTACGCGCGCGAGTTCGACCCCAAGTTCTGATCGGCGCTCCGGGCAATCGTAGGAGCGCGCTTGCGCGCGATGAAGCTTTCCCAGGGAACGCCTCTTCGCGACCAAGGTCGCTCCTACACAGCAGATTGCGCAAACGAAGAAGGCCGGGATCGCTCCCGGCCTTCTTGCGTTACAGCGTCAACTCAAGAATCAGGCGATCGCAGCGTGGTAGCGGCGCTCGACTTCTTCCCAGTTCACCGCGTTATAGAACGCGCCGATGTATTCCGGGCGACGGTTCTGATACTTCAGGTAGTACGCGTGTTCCCACACGTCCAGGCCCAGGATCGGGGTGTTGCCTTCGAACAGCGGGCTGTCCTGGTTGGCGGTGCTTTCGACCACCAGCTTCTTGTCCGGGGTCACGCTCAACCACGCCCAGCCCGAGCCGAAGCGGCTGACGGCGGCCTTGGTGAAGGCTTCCTTGAACTTCTCGAAACCACCGATGTCCTTGTCGATCGCCTTGGCGACCTCGCCCTTGGGCTCGCCACCGCCATTGGGCGACAGCACGGTCCAGAACAGCGAATGGTTGGCGTGGCCGCCACCGTTGTTGCGCACCGGGCCCTGCAGGTTTTCCGGCAGGCTCTTCAGCTTGGACACCAACTCTTCGACCGGCAGGTCCGCATACTCCGTCCCTTCCAGCGCCGCATTGACGTTGTTGATGTAGGTCTGGTGATGCTTGGTGTGATGGATTTCCATCGTCTGCGCATCGATGTTCGGTTCCAGCGCGTCGTAGGCGTAAGGCAATTGCGGAAGGGTGTAAGCCATGCGTGTCTCCTGGACTTGCCGCCCGGCGAAGACCGGGCGTTGCGGGATAAATAGTAGGGACGGCGGCGGCGCTTACCAAGAGTGCTGGCAGGGAAACTTCATCCCATCGCACACCGCGTCGTGTTCGCTGCACACCTTGCACCATGCCCCGGTTACTTGGGCGTGAATCGCGCAGGCGTACACATGCCGCGGCGTTCAAAGTCGACACAGTCGCGCAACGGCATACTTGATCTGCTGTCTCCACAATCGCTTCCGGATCGTCTTCATGCGCAAGCCCGCTTTGCTGATCGTCGCCATCGTGCTGCTCGTCGCCGGCTTATGGGGCGTGCGCGTGATGCAGACGCCCAAGCCGCAGTTCGCGCCGCAGCTCAACGCGCCGATCGCCGCAACAGCGCCGCCCGA
This sequence comes from Xanthomonas sp. NCPPB 2933, assembly GCF_056725225.1. Lineage (NCBI taxonomy): Bacteria > Pseudomonadati > Pseudomonadota > Gammaproteobacteria > Lysobacterales > Lysobacteraceae > Xanthomonas > Xanthomonas sp. NCPPB 2933. The sequence continues at coordinate 2,440,639 of NZ_CM161518.1, read as the reverse complement.
ACAGACGCCTCGGCAGCAGGGTCTCCCGGGTTTTCTGCCACCCGAAGCAATGGCCACGATCACGTTGATCCAGCGCGGCGGGCCGTTCCCGCATGCGCAAGACGGCAGCGTGTTCGGCAATCGCGAACAACGCCTGCCCGAGCGCGAGCGCGGCTACTACCACGAGTACACCGTGGAGACGCCCGGCAGCCCTGACCGCGGCGCACGCCGCATCGTCACCGGCGGCACGCCGCCGCAAGCGTGGTACTACAGCGACGATCATTACCAGAGCTTCAAATCGTTCAAAGGCCCCACGCCGGAGCAGGCGCCATGAGCGCAGGCGACTTCGCACTGGACCTGTCCGACCCGCAACAATCAGGCGTCTATCAGGCCGACACCGACGATCTTGACACCATGGCCGCGCTCGCCCGCGACGCCGGCCTGCGCATCCTGCGTGTGGATCTGGCCAGCTGCAGCGACAAGCACATTTTGCTGATGCGCCTGGCCGCCCAACTGGACTTCCCGGTCAGCTTCGGTCGCAACTGGGACGCGCTCTCTGATGCCTTGCGCGACCTGGCCTGGCTGCCCGCATCACATGGCTATGCGCTGTTGATCAACGGCGCAGACGCACTCGCGCGCACTGCACCGAACGATCGCAACACCTTGCTGGATATTCTCGATGAAGCCGCCACTGCCTGGGCCGCTCGCGGACTCACATTTGCAGCGTTTGTGGCGCCTGCGAGTGCTTGCGACTGAGAGCGGCTAACAAACCCTCTCTAACGCTGTAGCGATGGCGGCAACGTGTTGGCCGCACCCGCCTTCGTTGGCGAATGACGCACTGTCGGGACTGGCAGCGAAATCTAGATGCGAATCAAAGGCTGGTTAGTCGAGGGCGCGGTGCCCTCACCGCTTGCAGGACACGCCGCAAGTACGTCCATGTAGGCTCGGTGGCGGCATCCATGCCGCCACACGGTCCCGCAAGCGGTAAGGGCACCGCACCAGACAGTTAATAGGTTGCCTTGTTCAAAAGCATGCACACCGACCATCTCGACTGGTCCTTGCCCGCCTACCGTCGCGGGACCTTACGCGGCATGGATGCCGCGTAAGAGCCTACACGGACGTACTTGCGGCGTGTCCCGCGATGGTAGGCGGGCAAGGGCCCTGCAGCAAACCCGCAGATCAGCCGCTCTACAAGTCATCTATCAGCTCGCGATGCTTGTTTGCCACGCCTAAAACCCCACAAGACCGGCACGCAGTCGCGCGCCAATCCGGCAATCAACTATCCAGCTCGCTCCAGCGCGCGAACGCCGCATCCAGCTGCGCCTGTGCATCGCCCAGCGCGGCGGTATGCGCGGCCATCGCTGCGCTGTCGCGCTGATAGAAGGCCGGGTCGTTCATCGCATTGGTGAGCGCGGCGACCTGCTGCTCCAGGCTGTCGATCAAGGCCGGCAACTGCTCCAGTTCGCGCGCATCCTTGTAACTGAGCTTGCGCTTGGGCGCAGCTTCCGCCGGTGCGGCAGCAGGCGCCGCTGGCGTAGTCGCAGCCGCCGTCGCCGATGCCTTGGCAACCGCCATCGCGTTGGGCGCCGGGGTGCGACGCTGACGCAGCGAATCGCTGTAACCACCGACGTAATCGCCGACCAGGCCCTCGCCTTCCATCACCAACGTGGAGGTCACCACGTTGTCGAGGAAGTCGCGGTCATGGCTGACCAGCAACAAGGTGCCGGTGTATTCGCCGAGCAGCTCTTCCAGCAGCTCCAGCGTTTCCACGTCCAGATCGTTGGTCGGTTCGTCCATCACCAGCAGGTTGGACGGCTGCGCAAACAGCCGCGCCAGCAGCAGGCGATTGCGTTCGCCGCCTGAGAGACGGGTGATCGGCGCGCGGGCGCGTTCCGGGGTGAACAAGAAGTCCTGCAGGTACGCATGCACATGCTTGCGCTTGCCGTTGATCTCGATGAAATCGCGGCCTTCGGCCACGTTTTCAATCGCACTCCAGTCCTCGCGCAACGTGGAGCGGTACTGATCGAAATACGCGATCTGCAGATTGGTGCCGATGCGGATTTCGCCCTGCTGCGCCTGCAAGTCGCCCAGCAACAGCTTGAGCAAGGTGGTCTTGCCGCTACCGTTGGGGCCGATCAGACCGATACGGTCGCCCCGCTGGATGATGGTCGAAAAATCCTTGACCATCGTGCGTGCACCGAACGCGAAGCCGACCTCCTTGGTCTCGATCACCTTCTTGCCGGACGACTCGCCCTGCGAGACTTCCATGCGCACATTGCCACTCAGATCGCGGCGCTGGCCACGTTCGTTGCGCATCGATTCCAGACGCCGTACACGACCTTCGTCGCGGGTCCGCCGCGCCTTGATGCCTTGCCGGATCCAGATTTCTTCCTGCGCCAGCATCTTGTCGAAGCGCGCGTTTTCCTGCGCCTGCGCATTGAGCCGCTCTTCGCGGCGACGCTCGTAATTGGCCCAGTCGCCGGGCCAGCTGGTGACCTGGCCGCGATCGATTTCGACGATGCGCGTCGCCAATGCGCGCAGGAAGCGCCGGTCATGGGTGACGAACAACACGCTGCCGTTCCAGTTCTTCAGGAACGACTCCAGCCAATCGATGGCTTCGATATCCAGATGGTTGGTCGGCTCGTCCAGCAGCAGCACGTCCGGCGAAGACACCAGCGAGCGCGCCAGCAACACACGGCGCTTCATGCCGCCGGACAGGCGTGCAAACTCCGCATCGCCGTCCAGTTCCAGCTTGGTCAGCGTCTCGGTGACGCGCTGATCCAGCGCCCAACCGTCGGCCGCGTCGATCTTGGCCTGCACCTTGCCGAACGCATCGCCATCGAACACCTCGGCATGGCTGAGCTGATGGAATTCGGCCAGCCAATGGCCAAGCTCGCCCAGGCCATCGGCCACCACCTCGAACACGCTGCCGCCGGTGCCCTGCGGCACCTCCTGCTCCAGCCGCGCGATGCGCACGCCCTGTTGCACGCGCACTTCGCCGTCGTCGGGCTTGAGCTCGCCGGCGATCAATTTCATCAAGGTCGATTTGCCGGCGCCATTACGGCCGATCAGGGCGATACGCTCGCCCGGCTCGATCGTGAGGTCGGTTTTTTCCAGCAACAAGGGGCCGCCGACGCTGTAGTCGACGCTTTGCAGAGTGATTAAAGGCATGGGCCAATTGTACGGGATTGGTGATTGGGGATTTGGGATTGGTACGAGCGCGCGCTGTTGCGATTGCGAATCCCCAATCCCCAATGCCCAATCCCGGCTAAAATGCGCCATGAACGAATTTTCCGCGCTGCCGCTGTCGCCGGCCCTGGCCCCCGGCATCGACGCCCTTGGCTACACCGTCCTTACTCCCATCCAGGCGCAAAGCCTGCCGCCGATCCTGCAAGGGCTCGATGTCATCGCCCAGGCGCCTACCGGCAGCGGCAAGACCGCTGCCTTCGGGCTGGGCCTGCTGCAAAAGCTAGATCCCGCGCTGACCCGCGCGCAGGCGCTGGTGCTATGCCCTACCCGCGAGCTGGCCGATCAGGTCGGCAAGCAGCTGCGCAAGCTGGCCACCGGCATTCCGAACATGAAACTGGTGGTGCTGACCGGCGGCATGCCGCTGGGCCCGCAACTGGCCTCGCTGGAAGCGCACGACCCGCAAGTGGTGGTCGGCACGCCCGGACGCATCCAGGAACTGGCCCGCAAGCGCGCATTGCATCTGGGCGGCGTGCGCACGCTGGTGCTGGACGAGGCCGACCGCATGCTCGACATGGGCTTCGAAGAACCCATCCGCGAGATCGCTAGCCGCTGCGACAAACACCGTCAGAGCCTGCTGTTTTCGGCCACCTTCCCGGACATCATCCGCACGCTGGCGCGCGAGATCCTGAAGGATCCGATCGAAATCACCGTCGAAGGCGCCGATAACGCGCCGGAAATCGACCAGCAGTTCTTCGAGGTCGACCCGACCTATCGACAGAAAGCCGTCGCCGGGCTGCTGCTGCGCTTCAATCCCGAGTCCAGCGTGGTGTTCTGCAATACCCGCAAGGAAGTGGACGAAGTGGCCGGTTCGCTGCAGGAGTTCGGCTTCTCCGCGCTCGCCCTGCATGGCGACATGGAGCAGCGCGACCGCGACGAAGTGCTGGTGCGCTTCGTCAACCGCAGCTGCAACGTGTTGGTGGCCAGCGATGTGGCCGCGCGCGGGCTGGATGTGGAAGACCTGGCGGCAGTGGTCAATTACGAGCTGCCCACCGATACCGAAACCTACCGTCACCGCATTGGCCGCACCGCGCGCGCGGGCAAGCGCGGGCTTGCACTCAGCCTGGTGGCCTCACGCGAAACAGGGCGCGCGCAGGCACTGGAAGCCGAACAAGGCCAGCCGCTGAAGTGGTCGCGTGCACCGTTGGCCACCGCGCGCCCGGCGCAGCTGCCGCAGGCGGCCATGACCACGCTGCGCATTGATGGCGGCAAGACCGACAAACTGCGCGCTGGCGACATTCTCGGCGCGCTCACCGGCGAAGCCGGACTCTCGGGCGCGGCGATCGGCAAGATCGCGATCTACCCCACCCGCTCCTATGTCGCCATCGCCCGCGCGCACGTCGCCAAGGCACTGGCGCATCTGCATGCGGGCAAGATCAAGGGACGCCGGTTCCGGGTCAGCAAGCTGTAATCAGCCGCCTGGCAGGCACCCTGCGCCGGCCATACGATCAAGCGGAGGTGCTGAAGCGCCTGCCGCACCATCTACATGGATGCGCATTCTTGCGCATCCATGTCGCCAGACGCTCGATCGGCAGTCTGTATGAATCAGTAGCTCAACGTGGCCAGCAACGGCACGTCATCGGCCCACTTGCTGCGGCCCTGCAGCGCCAGCAACTCGACCAGCACCGCCGCACCGACGATTTCCAGTTCCAGCTGTGCAGCAAGCCCCAGCGCCGCGCGCAGCGTGCCGCCGGTGGCGAGCACGTCGTCGACGATCAACACGCGCGCGCCACGCGGCAACGCGTCCTCATGCATTTCGATGCGATCGGTGCCGTATTCCAGCGCGTATTCTTGGACCAACGTCCGTCCGGGCAGCTTGCCTGGCTTGCGCACCGGCACAAAACCCGTGCGCAGTTCGCGCGCCAGCGCCGCGCCCAGAATGAAACCGCGCGCTTCGATGCCCAGGACCGCGTCCAGCGGCGTGGTGCGCCAGGGCTGCGCCATTTCGTCCAGCGCCGAGGCAAAGTCCGGGCCGTCCGACAGCAGCGGGGTAATGTCCTTGAAGACGATGCCCTGCTTGGGAAAGTCGGCGATGTCGCGGATCCGTTCAGCCCAATGGTTGGGTCCGGAAGAAGTATTGCCGGCGCAGCGGGTGCAGTCAGTCATGGTGGCGATGGCGTCAAGGCCGGTGGGGACGACCCTATTCTAGGCTGCGCAGACCCGTGACGCCGCGTTTACGACATACGTGCATCTGAGTGCGTCAGGAACTGCACGACAGCATCGAACAGCCGGCGCGGTCGCGCGCCCATTCCGGCCGCCGCGCGGCAAACGCATCGCGGCCCGGTTGGTCGTCGTAGGGCCGGCGCATGGCCTCGAGCAATTCCTGCACGCCGGAGGGATCGCCCTGCTCTGCCAGATCGATCGCCTGCTGCGCCAGATAGTTGCGCAGCACGTAGCGTGGGTTGGCCAGGCGCATGCGCTCGCGGCGTTGGTCCGGCGATAGTGTGTCTTGACCCAGCCGTGTCGCATAGCGTTGCAGCCATTCCTGCAACTGCCCGGCGTGCGCAAGGCGCTTGTCCTGGTCGTAGAACGCTTCGCGCAGCAGCTCCGGGTCGGGATGCTCCGGCGACCAATCGATCAGGCCACGAAATGTCAGCGTCATGTCCATCTCGCCCGCGTGCATCAATTCACGCAGCGCATCGATCAAGTGCAGATCCTCGTCGCGGCAGTCGGCCAGACCCAGCTTGGCCGCGGTGTCGCGGCGGTCGCAGGCCAGGTAGGTATCGCGGAAGTGGTCCAGCCCCTGCTGCAACGGCGCCGCATCGGCAAACAGCGGCGCCAGCGCCTGCGCCAGGCGTCCCAGGTTCCAGTACGCCACTTGCGGCTGGGTGCCGAAGCGGTAACGCCGGCCCTGCGCATCGGTGGTATTCGGCGTCCAGTTCGGGTCGTAGTCGTCGACCCAGCCGTATGGGCCGTAATCGATGGTCAGACCCAGGATCGACATGTTGTCAGTATTCATCACCCCATGCACGAAACCGACCCGCATCCAGTGCGCCACCATCACGGCAGTGCGCTCGCAGACCTGCGCAAACCAGGCCGCGTACAGATTCTCGCCAGCACCTTCCAACTCCGGGAAATCGCGTGCAATGGTGAAATCTGCCCATTGCCGCAGCAGCGCGCTATCCCCGCGCGCACTGGGCAATTCAAAATTGCCGAAGCGGATGAACGATGGCGCCACTCGGCATACGATGGCGCCGGGCTCGCGCTGCGGCCGGCCGTCGTAAAACATGTCGCGCACCACTGCATCGCCGGTCGTGACTAGGCTCAGTGCGCGCGTGGTCGGCACACCCAGATGGTGCATCGCTTCGCTACACAGGAATTCACGAATCGACGAGCGCAGCACGGCGCGCCCATCGGCGCCGCGTGAGTAAGGCGTGGGACCGGCGCCCTTGAGCTGCAATTCGTAGCGACCACCATCGACCCCGATCGCCTCGCCCAGCGAAATGGCCCGGCCATCGCCCAACTGACCGGCCCAATGCCCGAACTGGTGCCCGCCGTAATTGACCGCCCACGGCTGCATGCCCGGATACAACGCGTTGCCGCCAAACACCTCGGCAAAACGCGCACTGGCAAGCTCGGCCTCGTCCAGCCCGAGTCGTTGCGCCATCTCGGCAGAATAGGCCAGCAGCCCTGGCGCTGCGACCGGCGTCGGCGACACCGAAGACCAGGCAGCGACCACATCCCGGCGACGCGGCCCTTCTTCCGGATCACCAGGCAACTGCTGACGCAGGCGGTTGTCGAACTGGATATCTGTCATGGCGACAAGCCTAGGCCAGAGCGAGTGAACTTCGCATGGGTGAACCGCGCATCCTATTCGCTACCGGCCTCGTATCCCCATTCGAGACACGCTGAACTGCAGCATCCAGCCGCACTCGCACATCACAACAGCCGCAGATTTATTCCTCTTCAATTATTACAGCGACCCTATCCATGCGCTTGCACACTTCCCGCTGGTTTCGCCCTGCCCTTTTGCTCCTCGGCGCGTTAAGCCTGAGTGGCTGCAGCAGCGTGTTCTTCGGCGGCATCAACGCTGCATCCAGCCGCACTGGCGTCATCGAACACCGCAACGAGGTCTTCGACCCGGAGCACGGCCTGGCGCTGGACGTCTACCAACCGCGCGACGCCGTCGATGCGCCGGTGGTGGTGTTTTTCTACGGCGGCACCTGGAAGCGTGGCGCCCGCGCCAACTATCGCTGGGTCGGCCGCTCGCTGGCCCGCGAGGGCATGGTGGTGATGGTGGCCGACTATCGAAAGTATCCGCAGGTCCGACTGGACGGCTTCATGAGCGATGCCGCACAGGCCACCGCCTGGAGCCATCAGCACGCACGCGCCTACGGCGGAGACCCTGCCCGCCTGGCGGTGATGGGCCACTCCGCCGGTGCGCACATCGCCGGACTGCTCGCCACCGATCCACGATGGCTGCAGGCACAGGGCATGCAACCGCGCCAACTCTGCGGTTTCGTCGGCCTCGCAGGCCCTTACGACTTCTCGCCGATGACCGACCCTGAATTGATCCGGATCTTCGGCACTTCACCTGCCGAACAGGAAGCCTCACAACCCATTCGTCATGTGGATGGGGACGAGCCGCCGATGTTGCTGCTGCACGGCGATGCCGACCACGTGGTGGAACCGCGTAACAGCACGGTTCTCGCTGCCGCCGAACAACAGGCGGGGGTCCAGGCGCACCGCATTTTTTATCCAGGAATGGGCCATATGCGTTTGGTGCTGTCACTCCGCAAGGACTCGCAAGTGATGCGCGACACGTTGCAGTTCCTGCGGCAGTGTCGTACGCCCTGAGGTCTGGATGTCCGCGCGCAGATGGTTGCGCGCGGAATTGGGACGTCGGGATTGGGGAGTCGCAAACCCAGACGAATGGCGGCAAGCAAAGTGATCGCTGCTTGCCGCAGCATTACGGCTCGCCAAGCCGCTGCCAGCATTACTCTGGGGACTTGCGCCCCATCAGCTCGAACGGGCCGCCCTTTTTCAGCGCAGCCTGATACGCGGGACGCGCTTCGATCCGCTCCAGAAACGCGCGCAAACGCGGATAATTTTCAAATCCGCCACCACGCGCCGCGGCGGCCTGCACCGGAAAGCTCATCTGAATGTCGGCCGCAGTAAAGCGCTCACCGGCGAACCAGTTGCTGGCCTGCAGGGATTGCTCCATCCAGTCCAGATGCAGCTTGAGTTGCGGGCTGACGAAGCCCGACATCGTCTTGTCCGCAATCGCGCGCGCAATGGGCTTGACGAAAAACGGCATCGGCGCACTGCGAATGCGCGCGAAGATCAGCGTCATCAACAATGGCGGCATCGCCGAGCCTTCGGCGTAATGCATCCAGTAGCGGAACTGCATGCGCTCCGGCGAATCCTGCGGACGCGGCGATGGCGACAGCGCGCATTCGGTGTCGTAGCGTTCGGTCAGATACTCCATGATCGCGCCGGACTCGGCCACGGTCAGATCGCCATCCACAATCAGCGGCGATTTGCCCAGCGGATGGATAGCACGCAATGCGGCCGGTGCCAGCATGGTCTTGGGGTCGCGCTCATGCCGAACGATCTGGTACGGCAGCGCCAGTTCTTCCAGCAGCCACAGCACGCGCTGGGAACGGGAATTATTGAGATGGTGGACAGTGATCATGAGAAGGGCTGCGCGCGGAAAGCGCACATCCTACCCATCCATGCGTCGTCGCCGCGCTCACCCGCGCCTGCAGGCGCCGCGATGCTGACGATGCAAGCGCATTGCTCAAACGACGCCCAATAAAAAACGCCGATCGCTTGCGCGACCGGCGTTTTTGGCAACCTTACGGTTGCAGACGGATTAGACCGCCTGCACCTGGTCAGCCTGCATGCCCTTCTGGCCCTGCACGGCGACGAAGGTGACCTTCTGGCCTTCCTGCAGCGACTTGAAGCCGGTGCCCTGGATGGCACGGAAGTGCACGAACAGGTCCGGGCCGCTTTCCGGGGTGATGAAGCCGAAGCCCTTGGCATCGTTGAACCACTTCACAGTACCGTTTAGACGTTCTGACATTTTACTAACTCCTGAACTATTGATTGATAAATCGCAGCGTCCGAAAAGCCGGAGCTGAGACTGAGTTGCAGGCGTTGGTAAAGCGGAACGATGAAGCGAGATCTGTAACGATCCGGCTGCATCAGGCCACGATTCACGGTGACCCTTGCAAACACAGTGCGTGCACAATACTCGCGATTCCGATAAAAAGCGACACCCCGCGTCAAAATTTTTACTATCGGGCCAAATCCGACCGCATGTCAGGTCCCTTCCCTATCGATATCACCTTATGAATACGCCGAGTACGCCAACCCAGGCGCAGATCTGGGTCGATGCCGATGCCTGTCCTGCCGTGGTCCGCGACATCTTGTTCAGAGCTGCCGTGCGCACCGGCACGGCAGTGACCCTGGTCGCCAATCATTTCCTGCCCACGCCACGCCTGGCGCATGTGCGCGCCGTCCAGGTTCCGGGCGGACCGGACGCGGCCGATGATGCCATTGCCGAACGGGTTGCCGCCGGCGATCTTGTCGTCACGCAGGACATTCCATTGGCTGCCCGTGTCCTGGAGCAAGGCGCGACCGCCATCAGCCCGCGCGGCGAGCCATTCACCGACAACTCCATCAAGGAGCGCCTGTCGGTACGCAGCTTTCTGGAAGAACTGCGCGGTGCCGGCGTCGCCACCGGTGGGCCGCCTGCGCTGCATGCACGCGACCGCCAAGCATTTGCTGCGCAACTGGACCGCTGGCTGGCAGCGCAACCGCGCATCTAGCGGCAGCACGCCGGCCTTGCAGCGGCGGCGTATCATGAGCGCCCTTTGCAATCGGCATCCTGATGGCTCTTACCGCCACCGTCCGCAGGGCGGAACTTCAGATCAGCGACATGGACCGTGGCTATTACGCCAACCATTCACTGACCCTGGCCCAGCACCCCTCCGAAACCGACGAGCGCCTGATGGTGCGGCTGCTGGCGTTCGCGCTGTTTGCCGACGACCGTCTGGAGTTCGGCCGCGGGCTGAGCAACGACGACGAGCCCGACCTGTGGCGGCGCGATTACACCGGCGACCCGGATCTGTGGATCGACCTCGGCCAGCCGGACGAAAGCCGCGTGCGCAAGGCCTGCAATCGCTCGCGCGAGGCAGTGGTGATCGGCTACGGCGGCCAGGCCACCGAAACCTGGTGGAAGAAGCAGGCCAATGCGCTCGGCCGACAACGCAACCTGCGCGTACTGGAGCTCGATTCGCAGGCCACCGAGGCGCTCGGTGCCCTGATCCAGCGCGGCATGCGCTTCGATGTGATCATCCAGGACGGCGAGGTGCAGATGCTCGCAGATCAGGGCAACGTCACCCTGACCCCGATGGTGCGGCAAGCCCCGGCCGAATGAGCACGCGTTACGACGTGCTGGTCATCGGTGCCGGCGCGGCCGGACTGATGAGCGCCTTCACCGCCGGCCGACGTGGCCGCCAGGTGCTGGTGATCGACCACGCCAACAAGGTCGGCAAGAAGATCCTGATGTCCGGTGGCGGGCGCTGCAACTTCACCAATACCGGCACCACGCCAGGCAACTTTTTGTCGGCCAATCGGCACTTCTGCAAATCCGCGCTGGCCCGCTACAGCCCGGCGGATTTCGTGGAAATGGTCGAGCGCCACGGCATCGCCTATCACGAGAAAGAACTGGGCCAGCTGTTCTGCGACATCTCGTCCAAGCAGATCGTGCGCATGTTGCTGGACGAATGCGAAGCAGCTGGCGTGCAGGTGCGTACCGAGTGCGAAGTACGCTCGGTGCGGCGCGACAGTGATGGCTTCAGCATCGAAACCAGCCAGGGACGCGTGCAGGCGCAATCGCTGATCGTGGCCACCGGCGGGCTGTCGATTCCGAGCATGGGCGCCAGCGGCTTCGGCTATACGCTGGCCAAACAGTTTGGCCACGAGCTGCTGCCGACACGCGCCGGGCTGGTTCCGCTAACGCTGAGTGGCAAGCATCAGCAGCGGCTGCAGGAGTTGTCCGGGCTGGCCTTGCCGGTCGAGGCGCACTGCAACGGGGTCAGCTTTCGCAATTTCATGCTGGTTACCCACCGCGGGGTCAGTGGCCCGGCGATCCTGCAGATCTCCTCGTATTGGCAGCCCGGCGATGATCTGCGCCTGGACCTGCTGCCCGGCCAGGATGCTGCAGCCTGGTTGCGCGAACAAAAAAATCAACGCGGCGCCACCGAACTGCGCAATGTACTGGCCGATGTGCTGCCGCGACGCTTTGCGCAGCGCCTGTGCGAAGTGTGGCTGCCGGACAAGCCGGTGCGTCAGCTCGACCCGCCGCAACTGCAGGCCGCGGCCGACCTGCTCGGCGCATTTCCGCTGGTCGCCAGCGGAACCGAAGGCTACCGTACCGCTGAAGTAACGCTCGGCGGTGTCGATACCAACCAAGTCTCCAGTGCAACCATGGAGTCGCGTCTGGTGGCCGGCTTGTATTTCGTCGGTGAGGTGCTGGATGTGACGGGATGGTTGGGCGGCTACAACTTTCAGTGGGCATGGGCATCCGGTCACGCCGCAGGAAGCGTCGCTTAAGCCTATGCTGGGTGATAGAAACGTGGACCAAGTCTCACCCCGGATGCGGCCTTGTCCACACACATGGACGCCTCCGACCCCCTTCGTGTATTTAGAGCCGTCTCCAGGAAGCCGCGCATGCAGAAAGGTAAAGATCTCACCCTCCGCCTGATGATCGTCGACGACAGTGTCGAGAGCGCGGAGGCGATCGTGACCGCGTTGCGCAACGGCGGCATTGCAGTGCGTCCATCGCGGCCGCAGACCCTTGAAGACCTCGCCAGCATGTTGTCCGGCCAGATCGATCTGGCCCTGCATGGCCAGGCGCTGCAGATTCCGATGAACGCCCTGCAGCAGCAGATCGCGAGCAGCGGCAAGGACATTCCGATCATTCTGCTGGCCGAACGGATCGAAGAAAACGCGTTGGTCGAAGCCGCTTCGCACGGCATTCGCGCGCTCGTGCTGCGGCATCGTCCCGAGCATCTGCTGGCACTGGTGCGTTCGGAATGGGCCGATCTGCAGGCCCGGCGCGGACTGCGCCGCATCGAAGCGCAGATGCGCGAAACCGAGCGGCGGTGCGATGCCCTGATCGCGTCTTCGCGCGACCCCATCGCCTACGTGCACGAGGGCATGCATATCCGTGCCAACGAGGCGTATCTGGAGATGTTCGGCTTCGAGTCGTTCGAGGATGTCGAGGGCGTGTCGTTGCTGGACATGATCGCCGCGCAGTACGTGGACGATTTCAAGCAATTGCTCAAGTCGCTGTCCAAGGGCGAACCGCCGCCGGCGCAATACAAGGTCGACGCGCGCCGGCTGGAAGGCGACACCTTTCCGGCGACGATGGAATTTGCCACCGCCACGTATGAAGGCGAGCCGTGCATCCAGGTGGTGTTTCGCCGCCGCGAGGAATTCGACCCGGAACTGGCACGCGAGGTCGAAGATCTGCGCCAACGCGATCAGGTCACCGGTCTGCTCAACCGGCCGACCTTCATGGTCGCGCTGGAACAGGCGGTGGCACGGGCCGGTCGCAGCGAAGGCCAATCCGGCTTCCTGCTGATCGAGCCGGACCATTACGCGCGGTTATTGCCCGAAATCGGCCTGGATTCGGCCGACGCGTTGATCGCCGCCCTGGCCGCGCACGTGGCCAGCGTGCTGGATGACAGCGTGGTGGCTGCGCGCTTCGGCGAGCACAGCTTTGCGTTGCTGATGGACGGCAACTACGCGCGCACCCACGCATTGGCAGAAATGGTGCGCGATGCGTTTGCGCAGCATGTCTTCAGCATCGGCGCGCGCTCGGCCACGGTCACGGTGAGCATCGGGGGCGTGCAGATTGGCGAAAAGATCGCCAGCATCGGCCAGGTGCTCAATCGCGGCACCGAGGCGGTACGCACCACTGCCGAACTCGGCGGCAATGCGGTCAGCATCTATGACCCCGCCGCCTCTGATCGCGCCGAAGAAGAACGCATCGAACGTTGGGTAGAACAGCTGCGCGAAGCACTGGTCGGCGATGGCTTCTCGCTGCACTACCAGCCTGTACTCAACCTGCAGGGCGAGCCGGTGGAGTTGTACCAGGCGTTTCTGCGGCTGGAACGCAATGGCGAAATCATGTCGCCGAACGCGTTTATCGCCATCGCCGAAGAGCACGACCTGATCACCGAAATCGACCGCTGGGTGGTGGCGCGCGCGATTCGCCAGCTCGGGGAGCGGCAGCGTGCCGGACACAAGACACATCTGTTGGTGCGGATCGGACCGAACTCGTTCTCCGACCCACAGATGATCGACACCATCCGCGAGCAATTGGCGGTGTACGGCGTGCCCGGCGAGCGGCTGTGGTTGCAGACGCCGGAATCGAAGGTGTTCACGCATCTGCGCAACGCCCAGCAGTTTCTGGCCTCGCTGTCTTCGATGGGCTGCAAGGTGGGGCTGGAACAATTCGGTTCTGGCCTGGATTCGTTCCAGTTGCTGGCGCACTTCCAGCCGGCTTTTCTCAAGCTGGATCGCGGCATCACCGGAGATGTCGCATCGGCCCGCGAAAGTCAGGAAAAAATTCGCGAGATCACTTCGCGTGCGCAACCGGCCGGCATTCTTACCGTGGCCGAATTCGTGGCCGATGCGCAGTCGATGAGCAGCTTCTTCAGTGCCGGCGTGGACTACGTGCAAGGCGACTTCGTCGCACCGACCGGGCCGTTGATGAACTACGAGTTCGGCTGAAGGCCTTGCCGAGGCAAGCGAAAGATCAACAATCAAAGCTAGGTGAGTCGAGGGCGCGGTGCCCTCACCGTTCGCGGGACACGCCGTGAACCCGTCCATGGGGGCTCGGTAGCGGCATCCATGCCGCCACACGGTCCCGCAATCGGTGAGGACACCGCACCAGAAGGTTTGCTGACTGCTTTACTCAAAGCCATGCACACCGACCATCTCGACTGGTCCTTGCCCGCCCACCGTCGCGGGACCTTACGCGGCATGGATGCCGCGTAAGAGCTTACAAGGACGTACTTGCAGCGTGTCCCGCGATGGTGGGCAGGCAAGGGCCCTGCAGCCAATCAACAGATCAGCCGCTCTACAACCGATCTATCCGCGCTGACCAGCCACTTCAAGACAATCGACAGCAGTGCCGCGTTATCGCGCAGCACCGTTCGCGGCACGCAGCGCAGCGATGCGTTCGGTCAACGGCGGATGGCTCAGGAACAGACGACGCAGGCCGTCGCCCACACCGCCGGAGATGCCGAACGCCTGCACCTGCGACGGCAAGGTGTTCTGGCCGTGATTGAGCGACAAACGCTCCAGCGCGGCGATCATCTTGCTGCGCCCTGCCAGCTGCGCACCACCGGCATCGGCGCGAAACTCGCGGCGACGCGAGAACCACATTGCGATCATGGTCGCGAACAAGCCGAATACCATCTCCAGCGCGAACACGATGATGTAATACGCAAAACCGCGGCCACCTTCACGATTGCTGGAGATGGCGCCGTCGATAACACCGCCGACCACACGCGCCAGCACGATCACGAAGGTATTGAGCACGCCTTGCAGCAGCGCCATGGTCACCATGTCGCCGTTGGCGACGTGCGCGATTTCATGGCCCAACACCGCTTCGGCCTCGTCCTGGCTCATGTTCTGCAGCAAGCCGGTGGACACCGCCACCAAGGCATTGTTGCGATTGGCGCCAGTGGCGAAGGCGTTGATCTCCGGGCCGTCGTAGACCGCCACCTCCGGCATGCCGATGCCGGCCGCCTGCGCCTGGCGACGCACGGTCTCCAGCAGCCAGCGCTCGGTCGGCGTGCGCGGCTCGGTGATGACATGGGCGCCGGTGCTGCGCTTGGCCATGAACTTGGACAGCAGCAAGGACACGAGCGACCCACCAAAGCCGAACACGGCCGCCATCACCAGCAAGCCGCTCATCTGCGCGGGATTGACGCCCAGCACCGACATCACGATGCCGGCCAGCATCAGTACCGCAAAATTTGTCAGCAGAAACAGGAAAATGCGGTTGAACATGGCGCGATGACTCCACACATGCGGGAATGAACTGCTGCGGATTTGCGGCCGCCAGCGCTTGAAATCAAGCAAGCATCTGACCGACGATTCAGCTGCCCATGTCATCACCCAGCTACCGCGGCCGCTTTGCGCCCTCCCCCACCGGCCCCCTGCACTTCGGCTCCCTGCTGGCGGCCTTCGGCAGCTGGCTACTCGCGCGGCATGCCGGCGGTGAGTGGTGCGTGCGCATCGAAGACATCGACCCGCCGCGTGCCGAGCCCGGCGCCACCCAACGCCAGTTGCGCACGTTGGCGGCATTCGGGCTGAGCTCGGACATCCCGGTGATGTATCAGTCCGATCGCGACGCGCAGTACGCCGCCGCTCTGACCACGTTGCTGGAGGCCGGGCTGGCCTTTGAATGCAGCTGCAGCCGCGCCGATCTTGCCGGCATGGGCGGCATCCACCACGCCTGTGTGGCGCCGCTGGGTACCCGCCGCGCGGTGCGCCTGCGGGTGCCGCCACAGGCGTCGGTCGGCTTCGACGACGCACTGCAGGGCCACGTGGTGCAGGACGTGTATGCGGAGGTCGGCGATGTGGTGCTGCGCCGCGCCGATGGGTATTGGGCCTACCAACTGGCGGTGGTGGTGGACGATGCCGCGCAAGCCATCACCGATGTGGTGCGTGGCGCGGACCTGCTCGACTCCACCCCGCGCCAGCTGCTGCTGCAGCGCGCCCTGGGCCTGCCGCAGCCGCGCTATCTGCATCTGCCGCTGATCCTGGATGGCGACGGCCGCAAGCTGTCCAAGTCGCACGACGCACCCGCACTGGACGATGCCGACCCGCTGCCGGCCCTGCACGCCGCCTGGGCCGCACTAGGACAGAACGTGGCAGCACTGCCGCGGCATACTGCAGTCGACACGCTGCTGCAACATGCCGTGCAGCATTTTTCGCCCCAGCTGCTGCCCCGCCACCCCCTCCGAACGTGACCGAACGCGCATCACAGCGCCGGCGTGACTAGAATTGCGACCCAGCACCGGCAACCGGGCGCGGCGCGACTGCCAGCACCCCGATTGCCTCCAGCCTCATCTGTTGATTGGAGTCGTCATGACATCTCGCGTCGTATTGATCACCGGCGGCACCGGCGGCATCGGCACCGCCATCTGCAAACGCCTGGCCGACCAGGGGCACCGGGTCGCCAGCAATTTCCGCAATGAGGAAAAAGCCCGCGAATGGCAGCAGCGCATGCAGGCGCAGGGCTACGAGTTCGCCCTGTTTCGCGGCGATGTGGCCTCCTCCGAGCATGCGCGCGCCTTGGTCGAGGAAGTGGAAGCCTCACTGGGGCCGATCGAAATACTGGTCAACAACGCCGGCATCACCCGCGATACCACCTTCCACCGCATGACCGCCGAGCAGTGGCATGAGGTCATCAATACCAACCTCAATTCGGTCTTCAACGTCACCCGTCCGGTGATCGAGGGCATGCGCAAACGCGGCTGGGGCCGGGTGATCCAGATCAGCTCCATCAACGGATTGAAGGGCCAGTACGGGCAGGCCAACTACGCCGCCGCCAAGGCCGGCATGCACGGCTTCACGATCTCGCTGGCGCGCGAAAACGCGGCATTCGGGGTGACCGTCAACACTGTCTCACCAGGCTACGTGGCCACCGACATGGTAATGGCGGTGCCGGAAGAGGTGCGCGCCAAGATCGTTGCCGACATTCCCACAGGGCGGCTGGGTCGCCCGGAAGAGATCGCCTATGCGGTGGCATTCCTGGTCGCAGAAGAGGCCGCCTGGATCACCGGATCCAACCTGGATATCAACGGCGGCCATCACATGGGCTGGTAGCGTTTGCTGCACCTTCGCGCTGCAGCATGAAATTTCCTTAGAAATCATGCTGCGCAGCATTTTTTAGGTGTCTGCTTAAGAAAATAAGGCCTTTTGCTGTTGCAAGCGCTGTTGCGGTGCGCCATCCTGCGCGCACTATCGTTGTGAGTGAACGTTCCATGGCCGGACTTCGCATCATCAAGAAGTATCCCAATCGCCGTCTTTACGACACGGAAATTTCCAGCTACATCACCATAGAGGACGTGCGTCAGCTCATCATCGACGGCGAAGAATTCGAAGTACGCGACGCCAAGAGTGGCGAAGACCTCAGTCGCGCCGTATTGCTGCAGATCATTGCCGACCGCGAACAGGACGGCGAGCCGATGCTCTCCACCCAGTTGCTGAGTCAGATCATCCGTTTTTACGGCGACTCGCTGCAGGGCTTCATGGGCAATTACCTAGAGCGCAGCATGCAGGTGTTCCTGGATCAGCAGCAGCAGTTCCGCCAGCAGATGGGCAACCTGCTTGGGCAGACCCCGTGGGCGATGATGAATCAGCTGACCGAGCGCAACCTGGAGTTGTGGCAGGAATTCCAGCGCAATTTCGGCGCCGGCTTCGGTCGTCCAGGTGGCCCCGGCATGCCGCCGACACCACCGGGCTCCACGGGTGTGGGCAGCGGCCCGATGGGGACCGGCACGCACAAGGGAACGGGTACACACGGCACGTCCAGCAACACGGGCACCACCGGCAAGGCCCGCAATCGCGGCTGAAAGACGACTGCTGCGCGGGAGCGTGACACGCTCCCGGCGCAGCCAGATCAGCGGCCGGCCTGCTCCGTGCAGGCCGAGCAGATCCGCTCCACGTGGTAGCCACGTGCACGCAGACGCTCCACCACGCCGTCGCTACCCAGCAGATGCAGCGTACCGACCACCACCAGCGTGGTTCCGCTGCCTTTACCTAGCCGTTGCTCCAGGAGCGGCACCCAACGCGCATTGCGCTCGACGTTGATGTCCTGATACAGCGCCGGGTATTGCCGACGCATGTCTTCGGCCATTTGCGTGGATAGCGTATGCACATCGCCATTGCGCCAGGCCGTGTGCAGCTGACGCACCTGATCGGTAGCCTCCGCCTCGTCCAGCGACTCTTCCAGCAACTGATGCTGCTCGGTGGGCGACATGCCATCCAGCATGGCGATCTGTTGTTCGGCGCGCTCCAGGCCATCGGCCGGTTTGCCCTTGGCCTGCGCCTGCTCCATCAGGTAATGATCCAGACCGGCGTTCGGGTCCATGCCTTGCCGGCTCATCTCGGCCAGGCTGATCGTCAAGGCGACAAACCAGGGCTCGAGTGGCTGCAGGGTATCGAGTGACATGCCGTATTTGCGCGCGTAGGCGCTCAAGGCCTGCCAGGTTTTTGCATCGAGCGCGTCCTGCAACCGGCGCCCGTCGGTGCGCCGTGCCGCCTGCAGCATGCGACCGGCCAGCTCCGGCGATTGCGCATCCGATGGCGGTAGTTCGAACACCAGCCGGTCGGCCTTGGCGAAGGCCTGCATGACGTCCGGCGACAGCGGGTAATCGCCGGGCTTGAGCACATGGAACGAGCCCAGCAGATACAACGTGCCGCCCTTGCCATCGACCTTCCACAACAACGGCACCGGTGGGCCGGCCGGGGTCTCGCCGCCAGCACGCGCCGAGGTCGGTACGACTGCCCCGCTCCACAGCGCCACACAGATCAGTGCGCTGCTGCACCATGTTGCAAATCGGGTTCGCGCGCTTGTCTTCACCACGTTGGTTTTCTCCACGTCAGTGCGGCACCTTGTAAGCCTTCTCGCCCGCCGACACGGCCAGGTCGATCCGGTTTTCCGGTGGCGGCAACAGACAGGTCGCGAACGGCGTAAACGCGCACGGCGGGGTGTAGGCACGATTGAAGTCGATCACCACATGCCCGGAAGCATCGGCGACATCCAGATCCAGAAAACGCCCGGCCGGGTAGCTCCCATGCCCGCTGGTACGGTCGGCGAACACCACGAACATCGGCCGCCCCGGTTCGCCGATGGTTTCCAGCCGATAGGGCTTGCCGTCGCGCTCGAATTCGACTGCCCCCGCGTTCGGCTGCTCGCTGCTGATGCCCACGATATCTACCATCGGGATGGTCTTGCCGACATCGTTGGGCACGTAGCGTCCGCTGATACGCCAGGACGGATCGACTGGCCAGTATTCCAAACCGGCGAAGCCGGTGCGAGATGGTGCATCGGCATGCTTGACCCGCAAGGCATTGCGGTCGCCGCGATGGATCAGGCTCAACACGCCCTTGCCGTCATCGAAATTGATCGAGGTCGGCTGTGGCTCGTCATCGGAGTGGAAGCGGATCCTGCCGGTCAGCGGCTTGCCATCGACGCTCAGTGCTGCACCGCGCTCGGGCACGAACCAGACCGTGTTGGCCTCGGAGGACACCATGCCCATCTTGGGCGGCCCGACCGCCAGCTTGATGCCGCTGTCGGCGCTGCTGCCGATGTAATGCGCCTTCAGCGAAAGCCAGTGCAGGCCGACCAGACTGGTCCAGCCGTCTGGCGCACGCAGCTCTGCCAGGCGGGCTTCGCGCCAGGCGGCATCGTCGGCCAGAAAGGTCTTGTCCAGGGCGACTGGCGCCGCCGGCGGCGGTGCGTCTTGCCCGCATCCGGCCAGCGTCATGAGCACCAGCATGCCGAGCAGCCAGTGTTTCCCCTTATGCAACCCAGCCATCAACGCCCCCTGAGAAACCAACGATCGATTTCGCCCAGCGTAAACCGTGCCCAGGTCGGTCGGCCATGGTTGCATTGGCCGGAGCGCTCGGTGGCTTCCATATCGCGCAGCAGCGCGTTCATTTCGGGCAAGGTGAGGCGTCGATTCGCGCGCACTGCACCGTGACAGGCCATGGTCGACAGCAGCTCATCGCGCGCAGTGGCGATGCGGCGGCTCTGACCGTGTTCGCGCAGGTCGCCGAGCACATCGCGCAGCAGCGCTTCCGGTTCGGCATTGGCCAGCAGCGCGGGAATACTGCGCACATGCAGCGATTGCGGACCGGCGCGGGTGATCTCGAAGCCCAGGCTGGCCAGCGTATCGGCTTCGCGCTCGGCGGTGTCGGCTTCGCGCTCGCCCACTGCCAGCGTCATCGGTACCAGTAGCGGCTGCGCGTGCAGACCGATGCTGTCGTGCGCGTTCTTGAGCCGTTCGTAACCGATGCGTTCGTGCGCGGCGTGCATGTCCACCACGATCAAGCCCTCGGCGTTTTCGGCCAGGATGTAGATGCCGTGCAATTGCGCAACGGCATAACCGAGCGGCGGCACACCGCTGTCGTGCGAAGTCGCCGGCAAGCCGGTGCCGGAGAAGGTCTGCATGGCCGCGGACTGCTGCTGTGCGCTGCCGGATGGCGGTGCATACAACGCGCTGTACGCGGCGCGCGCTTCATCCACGCGCAGGCCCAAGGGTGTTTGCGATGGGGTCCAGTTGCCGTAGCCAGTGCCGCCACCACTGCCGGTTGCGCCACCGTAGCTTGGGATGTTGGCCATTCCACTCGGTGCAGCACCTGTGTCGCTGGCGCCTTCCGTGCCGATGCTGTTTGGCATCGCGCCGGCACGCGTGTGCGCCAGCGCGTCCTGCAAGGTGCGATACACGAAATCGTGGATCAGCCGCGCCTCGCGGAAGCGCACCTCATGCTTGGCCGGGTGCACGTTGACGTCCACGCGCGCAGGGTCCAGTTCCAGAAACAACACATACGCCGGCTGGCGGCCATGGAACAGCACATCGCCATAGGCCATCTTCACCGCATGCGCCACGCTGCGATCGCGCACCGAGCGGCCATTGACGTAGAGATATTGCTGGTCGGTACTGGCGCGCGAGTAATGCGGCTGCGCGACCCAGCCATGTAGACGTAGACCGGCGCCACTGTGATCCACGCGCAAGGCCTGCCGGGCGAAATCCTCGCCCAGCGTTTCGCCCAATCGCGCATCCGAATACAGATCGCCTGGCTTGTAGCGGCGCGAGGGTTTGCCGTTGTGCGAGACCCGCAATTCCACATCCGGCCGCGCCAGTGCCAACGAGCGCAGCCACTCTTCGATATGCCCAAGCTCGGTGCGCTCGGCACGCAAGAACTTGCGCCGCGCCGGCACGTTGTAGAACAGCTCGCGCACTTCCACCGTGGTGCCCGGCGCATGCGCACGCGGCGTCACTTCGCCCAGGCGCCCGCCTTCGATTTCCAACGCAGAACCATGTTCGGCATCGTGGCGGCGCGAGACCAGGGTGAAGCGGCTGACCGAGGCGATCGACGGCAAGGCTTCACCGCGAAAACCGAGCGTGGCCACGGTTTCCAGATCGTCCAGCGAGGCGATCTTGCTGGTGGCATGCCGCGATACCGCCAACGGCAGTTCGTCCGGCGGGATGCCGCCGCCGTTGTCGCGGATACGGATCAAGCGCACGCCGCCTTCTTCGAGCTCGATATCCACGCGGGTGGCGCCGGCATCGAGCGCGTTTTCGACCAGCTCCTTGACCACCGACGCGGGCCGCTCGACCACTTCGCCGGCAGCAATCTGGTTGATCAGGATGTCGGGCAGTTGACGAATCGCCATCAGCGCAGGCACTCGCGCTGGTCGCAAACTGGGAAGCGCATCGAGGGTGTAGCAAGCAAGACAGACGTCGGCACGGCAATCCGGCGGCGCGCAGGCGCCGTCATCAAGGAATCAGTGCGGAATGATAGCCGAGCGGGTCAGCGGCTGCCGCCGGCCACGGTGCCGGCGCTTGCATCGGCTTCTGCCTGCGCACGCGCGGCGAACAGCGTTCCCGGTGGCGGCTGGCGAGTGAAGAAGGTATCGATGCCGTCCAGCACGGCCGAGGCAATCTTGCGCTGGTAGGCCGGATCGATCAGGCGCCGCTCTTCATCCGGATTGGAGATGAAGGCGGTTTCCACCAGCATCGCCGGCATGTCCGAGGTCCGCAGCACCGCGAAGTTGGCGCGTTCCAGAAACGGCTTGTGGTTGTTGCCGATCCGCTTGAGCCCGCCCAGCACATGGCCGGCAGCATCTTCGGAAGCCTTCATGTGGCCGCTTTGCGCCAGATCCAGCAAGACGTTGGCAAGCGTGCTTTCGGTTTGCTGCAAGCGCACGCCACCGACCAGGTCGGCAGCATTTTCCTTGTCGGCCAACCAACGCGCGCGCTGCGAGGAAGCCCCCTTGGTCGACAGCACGTAGACGGATGAACCGGTTGCGCTGCGATTTTCTGCGGCATCGGCGTGGATCGAGATGAAGATGTCGGCCTTGGCGGCGCGCGCTTTTTGCGCGCGCATCGGCAGCGGAATGAACACGTCGGTGTCGCGCGTCATGTACGCCTTCATGCCGGGCGTTGCGTTGATCTGGCGCGCCAGTTCGCGGCCGACCGCCAGGGTGACGTCTTTTTCGCGCTTGCCGGTGGGGCCCATCGCACCCGGGTCCTGGCCACCGTGGCCGGGATCGATTGCCACGATCAACGGGCGCATGCCCGGCGCCATCTTGATCCGCGAGGCTTCGCTGGGCAGGACCGGGCGCGGCGGGATATCGTCGCTGTCTGTGCCCGCAACCACGCCTGACGCCGCGTTCGGCATGGCTGCCGCGGTGTTGCCGGGTGCAACGCCCATCGGCGCAGTGCCACCGTTCAAGATCGCAGCGGGCGATGCGCTGCCGCCAGTCATCGCCACGCCTGTGGGTGCATTGGCAGTGGTGACCGTGACGCGATTGGGCGTATTGCTGCCGGCGCTTGCCGGCATAGCCGTACTGGTCGTCACCGCGTTCGTGGCAACGCTGGGACGCGGCGTCGGCACGCCAGTGGCGACCGTTGTCGGAACGGGTGCCGTTGTGACGGTAGGCATGGCCGATGCCGGCACGTATGGTGCTGGTTCTGGTGCCTGCGGCGGTGGCGCGGATGAGGCGCGCTGCGCAGATGCAGCCAAGGCTGCGGTCGCACGCGCTGCCTCGGCCTGTGCATTCACCGGCTGCGCCGTGACCGGGCGCGGCACCGGCATTGCTGCAGGCGCTGTCGCCGTGGTGGCGGCCGTGGCCGCAACCGGCGTCGGATCGCCCGGCCACTCGATCACCAAGGTCGAGGCACTGCCCAGCGTCTGCATCTGCGGCTTCAGCGGCGTCACCGGCGTTGCCAGCTCGAACACCACCCGGAACGTCCCCGGCACCGGCTGGCCAGTGCGCACCGAAGTCACCAGACCTGCAGCGCCAGGCAGCTTGAGACCACGCACGCCCGCAGAATCGGGGAAATCCACCACCAACCGATTGGGGTTGGCCAACGACAGCGTCTTGAAGCCGCCGCTGCCGGCAAGCTGAATCTCGGCGCGCGTGCCGGTGGCACCGGTGCTGACGCCAACGCTCTTGATTTCGCCGGCCCACGCAGCAAAAACCGCCAGGCTCAGGCTGGCGGTCAGGGCAGAAACACAGAACTGGCGGATCCCCGGTGTCATGGGGCTGGATTCAATCACCCAATAGTGTCAATTGCAAGGTGATTTCCCTTAATAATCCACAACCTGGCGTTCATTGTTCTTGTGAGCCGACAGAAAGCGCCTGCAACTCGGGGTGCTGTAGCAGACGTGCCAGCCAGCCGCGCCCGGTTTCGCTTCTGCCCAGCAGCTTGACGCTGCGACCTTCGCCTTCAACGGCCAGTTCCACGTCCAGATCCACCGGCGGCAGTGCGCCTGCGCCACGTTCCGGCCATTCGACCAGCCACAGGCTCGCGCTGCCCTCGTCTAGCCCGAGAAAGTCCAATTCGCCGGCATGCCCGATGCGGTACAGATCCATGTGCCAGGCCTCGTCGCCGGTACTGAGCGGATAGCGCTCGACCAAAGTGTAGGTGGGGCTGCGGATCGGCCCGGTAACGCCGAGTGCGCGCAACAGCGCGCGCGCCAGGGTGGATTTGCCGGCGCCGAGATCGCCATGCAACTGCACCATCGCAGTCGTGGGACGCACTGCGGCCAGGGCCTGGCCCAGGGTTTCGGTAGCCTGCGCATCGACCAGTTGTGCGGTGAGTTGGCTCATGCAATGGCTCCGGCGTTGGCGAGGCGGCGAAGTTCTGGTAACAAATCCGTTGGCAGCAGGCCGCGCTCGCCAGCGCGCGCGGCCGCGTCGCCAGCGCAGGCATGCAACAAGGCGCCCAGGCTGGCGGCATCGAGCGGCGACCAGCCCTGCGCCAGCAAGGCGGCGATCACGCCGGTCAGCAGATCGCCCATACCGCCCACCGCCATGCCCGGATTGCCGGCGTCGATGATGCGTGGCACTGCGTGCGGCGCGGCGACCACGCTGCCGGCGCCTTTCAGCACTACAACCGCGTCGAAGCGCTTGGCCAAGGCGTCTGCGGCGGCCAGACGGTCGCGCTGGACCTGTGCGGTGGACAGGCCAAGCAAACGGCCCGCCTCGCCGGGATGTGGGGTCAATACGCGCGGCCCGCGTCTCGGCACTGCGTTGGCAGCCAGCAGATTCAGGCCATCGGCATCGATGACGACCGCGGCATCCGAGGCCAGCACCGCATGCCACAACGCCTGTGCCCAGGCGTCCTGACCCAGGCCCGGCCCCAGTGCGACCACGTCGGCCGCATTGGCCAGTGCGGCGATGTCGTCGTCGTCCTGCACCGCGCGCACCATTGCCTCCGGGCAGCGCGCCAATAGCGGCGCCACGTGCTCGGCGCGGGTGGCGACCTGCACCAGCCCTGCGCCGCTGCGCAAGGCCGCTTCGGCGGTCAGCATGATCGCGCCGCCGCTACCGAGATTGCCGCCCACGCACAGCACCCGCCCGGATTCGCCCTTGTGCGTATTGCGTCGGCGCGGCCGCAACTGCGCGGCCAAGGCGTCGATGTCCCAACTGTGTGCGGCAGGCTCCAGCCCGTCGAATGCGGCATCCGGCACCTCAAGCGAGGCAATCGCGCGCTCGCCGGCATGCTCCAGCGCATCGCCGGTGTACAGCCCGATATGCGGCACGATGAACTGCAAGGTGGCCTCCGCGCGCACCGCGGCATCGAAGGCAACGCCGTGATCGGCATCGATACCGCTGGGCACATCCAGCGCGAACACCGGCACGCCAGCGGCGTTGATGGCCTCGATCAACCTCGCGGTCTCGGCATCCGGCGCGCGGTTGAGGCCGATGCCGAACAGCGCATCGACGATCACATCGGCCTGCGCCAACGGAGACGGAAACAATGCGATCGCGCCACCAACGCCCAGGTAATCGGTGCAGGCCCGCTGTGCCAGCGCCGAGGCAGGGCCGTGCTCTGGAAGATGCACCACCCGCACATCACGCCCGGCCCGCTGCGCCAGGCGCGCCACTACATAGCCATCGCCACCGTTGTTGCCGGTGCCGCACACCACCACGATGCGGCGCGCTTGCGGCCAGCGCTCCAGCAGGTACTGCCAGGCGGCCTGCCCGGCGCGTTGCATCAACAAATAGCCATCGCCACCGAGCAGCGCGGTGGCCTGTGCATCCAGCCGGCGCGCAGCGGCGGTGTCGTAAAGATCGAGCGGTAAAAGATCGAGCGGTACGTACATGCCGGGAATTCTATACTTGTCGCCATGTCTGCCGTCCTCGCCCGCCCCGACCCCACCGACGCCGCCGCGCGCATCCGTACGCTTGCGCGCGAGGCCGGCTTTCAACGTTGCGGCATCACCGGCATCGAGCTGGGCGAAGACGAGGCGCATCTGCGCAGCTGGCTGGAAGAAGGCCTGTACGGCACCATGCACTGGATGGCACAGCACGGCGACAAACGCTCGCGCCCGCAGGAGCTGGTGCCCGGCACCTTGCGGGTGTTGTCGGTGGGCATGGACTACGGCCGCAAGGACGACACCGAAGCCTGGAACACCTTGCACGACGGCCGCCGCGCCTATGTGGCGCGGTATGCGCTGGGGCGCGATTACCACAAGCTGATGCGCAACCGGCTGCAGAAACTGGCCGAGCGCATCCAGGGCGAAGTCGGCGCGTTCGGCTATCGCGTATTCGTCGATTCCGCACCGGTGCTGGAGCGCGCATTGGCGCGCAACGCCGGGCTGGGCTGGATCGGCAAACACACCTGCCTGATCGATCGCAATGGCGGTTCATGGTTTTTTCTGGGCGAGATCTACCTCGATCTGCCGCTGCCCATCGATACCCCGGCCACCGCGCATTGCGGCACCTGCACGCGCTGCATCGACATCTGCCCGACCCAGGCCATCATCGCCCCGCACCGGCTGGATGCGCGCCGCTGCATCGCCTATCTCACCATCGAACACGATGGCGCAATCCCTGAGGAGATGCGCAAGCCGATCGGCAACCGCATCTTCGGTTGCGACGACTGCCAGCTGGTCTGTCCCTGGAACAAGTTCGCCCAACGCACCGACGAAGCCGATTTCCGTGCCCGCAACGACCTGGATGTGGCGACGCTGCCGCAGCTGTTCGCATGGGACACGGACGAGTTCCTGCGCCGTACCGAGGGCAGCCCGATCCGGCGCAGCGGCCACGAACGCTGGCTGCGCAATATCGCAGTGGGGCTGGGCAATGCGCCCGGCACGCCGGAGGTGTTGGCAGCATTGGAAGCCCGTCGCAACGACGATTCGGAACTGGTACGCGAACACGTGGGTTGGGCGCTGGCGCAACACGGCCTGTGAGCATCCGCGTGATGCACTCACGCATGCGCATCGCCGCTGCGGGATAATGCCGCGATGGCCGACCGCAACGAACAGATCCTCACCCCCAGCCAGCTCAACACGCTGGCACGCGACCTGCTGGAAGGCAGCTTCCCGCTGGTCTGGGTGGAAGCAGAGCTGAGCAGCGTCACGCGCCCGTCTTCGGGCCATCTCTATTTCACGCTCAAGGACGCACGCGCGCAGATCCGTTGCGCGATGTTCAAGCCCAAGAGCACCTGGCTGAAGTTCCAGCCGCGCGAAGGCCTGCGCGTGCTCGCGCGCGGACGTCTCACCCTGTACGAAGCGCGCGGCGACTACCAGCTGGTGCTGGACCACATGGAAGAAGCCGGCGAAGGCGCCTTGCGCCGCGCCTTCGACGAACTGCGTGCACGCCTGGCCGCCGAAGGCTTGTTCGATGCCGAGCGCAAGCAGCCGTTGCCGGCGCATGTGCGGCGCCTGGCGGTGATTACCTCACCCAGCGGTGCAGCAGTGCGTGATGTGCTCAGCGTGCTGGCGCGACGTTTCCCGCTGCTGGAAGTGGACCTGCTGCCCTCGCTGGTGCAAGGCGACAGCGCCGCCGCGCAGATCACCTCGCTGCTGCAGCGCGCAGACGCCTCCGGGCGCTACGACGTCATTCTGATCACCCGCGGCGGCGGCTCGCTGGAAGATCTCTGGGCGTTCAACGACGAGCGCCTGGCCCGCGCAATTGCCGCCGCGCAGACACCGGTGGTGTCGGCGGTTGGTCACGAGACCGACTTCAGCCTGAGCGACTTCGTTGCCGATGTGCGTGCGCCTACGCCCTCGGTGGCCGCCGAGTTGCTGGTGCCCGATCAACGCGAGCTGGTCGCCCGCGTGCGGCGTGCACATGCGCGCATGGCCCAGCTGCAACAACACGCGCTGGGCAACGCGATGCAGCGCGCTGACCGGCTTGCATTGCGTCTGCGTGCGCATAGCCCGCAGGCGCGGCTGCAACTGCTGCACCGCCGACAGGAAGATGCCGGCCGCCAGTTGCGTGCACGCATGACCCAGGTACTGGAGCGACTGCAAGCACGTGTGCAACGTGGGCAGACACGCCTGCATGCGCACAACCCGCAACGCGATCTGGCCAACTTGCAGCAGCGCCTGCAGGCCTTGCACCCGCAGGCAGCCATGCAGCGACGCTTGCAACACGATCAACTGCGGCTGCGTGGTCTTGCGCGCTCGCTGGAAGCGGTCAGCCCGCTGGCCACGGTGGGGCGCGGCTACGCCATCGTGACCAGACCCGTCGACGGCAGCGTGGTGCGCAGCGCCGGCGAAGTAAGCCCCGGCGAGCGCCTGCGTGCGCAGCTGGCCGATGGCAGCATCGATGTGCGGGTGGAACGCAGTGAAGGCTAAGAGCGGCTAACACGCCCTCTTGAACGCTGTATCGATGGCGGCACCATGTCTGGTGCACCCAGCTTCGTTGACGCGTGGAATGATGTCGAGAATGGCAGCGACATTGATCGAATCGAAAAGCGCTGACCAGACCGCCCGTCATCGGACAAAACTCGCGGCATGCACGGCTCGCACCAAGCGCACCGACCTTCCCCACTGGTCCTTGCCCGCCCACCGTCGCGGGACCTTACGCGGCATGGATGCCGCGTAAGAGCCTACACGGACGTACTTGCGGCGTGTCCCGCGATGGTGGGCGGGCAAGGGCCCTGCAGCCAACTTACAGATCAGCCGCTCTGCAAGTGATGTATCGAGGTATTCGATCACTCCAGGACAAACGAGAATTCGCGTCGTAGCGTCGTCGAAATGCAATCAAATGCTTGGTTCAAAAGTTCAGCGCATCGAGGGCGCAATGCCCTCACCGCGCGCGGGACACGCCGTAAATCATTCCATGAAGAATCCTTGACCGCATCCCTGCCGCCAAGGGTCCCGCAAGCGGTGAGGACATCGCAGCTGGCGACTCGGTCGTGTGCTGTTAGTCGCGTCGCCCCTCAACCACGGCTGGGCGTGGACGTCTGCACCGCATGCTGCCAGCCTTGCAGCAACACGCCGGCCAGCACCGCAGGATCATGATCGAAGTGATGACCACCCGGGCGCGCAACCACCTCGACACCGCGTGCGCGTAACTCAGGGCACAGCGTGTCCTTTTCCTGATCGCCGTAGATGCATTGCAGGCGATGCGCGTCCAGCGACTGGATCGCCGGTTCCACATCGCGCTCGGCATCGTTGTGCCACCCCAGCCAGCCGCCGACGCGCACCTTGAAATCGGCCTGGTGACCAAGACCGAGCAAGCTGACGAATTGCACCGAGGCACGCTGGCGCGGCGACAGCTCAGGATAGGCGAACGGCAACACGTCGGCGCCGAACGAGTAGCCCACCAAGGCGACGTGTTGGATATGCCAGCGCTGCCGATACGTGGCGATCACCCGATCCAGATCCGCCCCGACCTGCTGCGGCGTGCGGCTGCCCCAGAAGTAACGCAGGCTGTTCCAGCCAACCACCGACACGCCCTGCTGCTGCAACTGCGCAGCGATGCCTTTGTCCAGTTCGCGCCAACCACCATCGCCGGACAGCATCACCACCAGGCGGTCGCTGCCGGGCGCATGCAGTTCCACCAACGGCAGATCGCCCACCCCTTGCGCCTGCGCTGCCTGGAAATGGCCAAGGGTGGCGGCGGCAATCTGCATCGGGCTGGCGTCGTCGACCAGATCATCGAGGAAGCCCTGATTCGCATCGGGCACATCGCGTGCGCAGGCCAGACCGACATCGCTGGCGCCGCCATCGGCGACAACCGCGCCCCCCAGCACGTCCGGCGCGGCCGAGGCCAGCGCCTGGCGTGCCAGCACCGCACCACCGCCCTGCCCCACCAGCACCGGCGGCAGGAACGCATCCACGTGCTCGGCGCGCAGCAACTTCTTGCCCAGCCGCTCGGCATCGTCGGCCAGCGAGCTACAGGCGGCGCGGTGAGACCGCACACGTTCGCGGTAGCTGGCGGTATCGATCACCGCGACCAACGCGCCGTCGTTGCTCAGCATCTCGGCAAGCCGCTGGCCGTCCTGGGGATGGCCACTGTCGGGCAACAGCACCACCATCGCCTTGGGCGTGCCCTCGGGGCGCACCACTTCGACCGAGCCGTAATGCCCGGCAGTATTTCCATCCTGCAGATGCCGCGCTACCGCGTAGCCGCTGCCACCGATCAGCAGCACTGCGATCAGCCAACGAAACAAACGGATTCCCCAGCTCATCGCAGCCATCCTTCAGAAGTGCTGGCACTGCAGACCGCAGCGAACGCCCGTGGGTTCCGGAGCGGTTCGGGGGCTGTTCGCTGGGGTTAAGCCTGCACACCGGGCGACCCGTGGTCAGCGGTAAACAACACCGGACCGGCGCTCACCGGGAGCTGCAAGCGGCGCGCGGCAATCGCACCCCGACTGGCGCCAAGAACGTCGATCTGCGCTGCGGCGATCACATTGGCGGCGACAGGCATGCCGCCCGGACCGCCGCCCTAGATACCGCGCGCCACGCGGAAACCGATGCGTGCGCTGGTGCTATCGGAGTCCTGCGACTGCCGCCAGGCCGCGCGCGTCTGCTGCGGCGAATTGGCCCAGCTGCCGCCGCGGATCATGCGCTGCCGGCAACCGGGGTTGAACCACGCGGCACCGTCGGCCGGCGCGCGCCGGTAGCTGGCATGCCAGCAGTCGGCCACCCACTCGCTCAGATTGCCGCCCATGTCGTGCAGGCCCCAGGCATTGGCGCGAAAGCTGCCCACCGGCGCCGGCCCCCAGAAACCGTCGCCATAGCCGACAAAGCCATTGTTCCAGTGCCGGCCACTGCGCGAGACATCGTTGCCGCCGGTGAAATTACCCGCATCCAGCGGCGGCGAGCCGGCATTGCCCCACGGATAACGCCCGGTGGTGCCGGCGCGCACCGCGTATTCGAACTCGGCCTCGCTGGGCACGTGGTAATGGCGGCCGGTCTGTTCCGATAGCCAGCTCGCATAGGCTTCGGCGTCGCGGATGCTGACGTGCATCACCGGGCTGTTGGGCGCGGCCTGCGCGCCGTTGTAGTCGGATTGCCAATCCACCCCGCTGCGGCGGATGAAGTTGCCGCTGCGCTCGTCGTACACCACCGAGTGACCGCGTCGGGTGGCACGCGGGCGTGCGCCGGTTGCCTCGATGAATTGACGAAACTCGGCGACGGTCACTTCGGTGATCGACAGCGCAAAGCCACGAGCGAAGCGCACGTAATGCGCGGGGCGCTCGTTGTCGGACGCCCCCGGCTCGGCGTCGCCTGCACCCATCTGAAATGCGCCATGCGGCACCACAATCATCTGCGGCCCGCGCCCTCCCACTTTGAGCCCATCGGTGAACACCTGCCCGGGGCGAAAACTGCCGTAATGGGTGGCCAATTCGAGACGACGGCGCAGATCGCCGGCCACCGGGTCGCCCGGGTCGGCGATGCGCAACACTTCGGCCAATTTCTCGCCGGCCGGCTTGAGCCCCCGCGGCGAGTTCAGATCATGCAGGCCGGCATCGTGCAAGGCGGCGATCTGTGCGTGGCGCATGCGCTCCACGCGTGCCCGTGCATCGGCAATGGTCGGCGCGCGCTCGCGCACCTGCCCGGCCATCTGCAACCAGTAACGCGCAGCGATGAAATCGCCTGCCTCGGCAGCCTGCTCGGCACGTGCCAGCAAGCCGCTTTCCACGGCCGCAAGTCCCTGCCGCGTGCGTGGGTTGTCGGGGTCCAGCCGGGCCGCATCGCGAAAATTCACCAGCGCGCCATTGCCGTCTTCGCCCAGCCGCCCACCGCGCAGATCTTCTTCGCCGGCACGGTTGAAGCCGAGCACGCGCTGCGCAGTTTCAACCGCACTCTGCAGCGCGCGCACCTTGGGATCCTGCGGCGCCAGCGCAAGCGCCACGATGGCCAGCTCACGCGCCTGTTCGAGCGCATCGTCCTGGCGCTCGGTCTGTTCGATCAAGTCCTCGCCGCGCTCGATCAGCCGGCGCCGCGCCTGCTCCAGCCCGCGACGGCTGGCCGCATCTTTGCCGTCGGCACGTTGCTGGATCGCCAGATATAACGGGATCGCATCGTCGGCACTGCGAAACAGCCGATCTTCCTGCAAGGCCTGGTCGGCACGCTTGCGCGCCTGCGCCAAAGGTTCGTCGCCCAGGTCCACTGCCGGCGGTTGCCATTGCGCCACGGTCTCGGCGGATTCTTCGCCACTGATCGAGACATTCGGCTTGCTCGGCACCGCAGCTGCGGCTGCAGGTTGTGGCGCAGCGGCAGGCGCTGGCGTGGGTGCACGCGAACAGGCGCACAGGCTTAGCGCGACCAGTCCCCACGCTGCCATCCGGTTACCGCACTCACCCACCACCTGCTCCTTCCAGTGCTCTGCCGCACGACAGGCGATCGCGACGTTAGGCTATTCTGCGCGTTCTGCGCAAACCCTCGCTGTCGACGGAAATCACGTGCCCCATTGGATCACCCACCCCTCCGAGCTGACGCAACGCCTGCACGCAGCGCGTCCGTCCCGCATTGGCCTGGACACCGAATTCATTCGCGAACGCACCTACTGGCCGCAACTGGCGCTGGTGCAGATGGCCATCGGCGAGGAGATCCTGCTGATCGATCCGCTGATTCCGGGCATGAACGCGGCGCTTGGGGAATGGTTGACCGCCACCGATATCGTCAAGGTGATGCATAGCGCCAGCGAAGATCTGGTCACCTTCAAATGCGCCTGCGGGGTGTTGCCGCGGCCGTTGTTCGATACCCAGATCGCCGCCGCGCTGGCCGGCGTGGGCGGTGGCATGGGCTATCAGAAGCTGGTACAGGAAGTGACCGGTACCTTGCTGACCAAGGGCGAGACGCGCTCGGACTGGATGCGCCGCCCGCTCTCGCCCGCACAGCTGGAATACGCCGCCGACGATGTGCGCTATCTGTTTGCAATCCATGACGAACTCAGCCGCCGCCTGACCGAGCAGGATCGCCTGGGCTGGCTGGCCGAAGATGCCGAGCGCCTGCTCGCCACGGTGGAGCATGACGATGGCGAGCGCTGGCCGCATGTGAGCCTGCGCACCGCGCAATTTTTGGAACCTGCCGCGCAGCGTCGGCTGCTGCGGCTGCTGCGCTGGCGCGATCTGCAGGCGCGCCAGAGCGACCGCCCACGCAGCTGGATCCTGGACAACGAACTGGCCAGCCAGCTTGCACGTTTTCCGCCCGACGATCTGGATGCACTGCTGCGCCAGTTCGACAAATTCCCCAAGGCGCCGCGCAAGCTCGCCGCCGCAGTGTGGGACGCGCTCAACACGCCGCTGCCGGACGAGGACCATGCGCCGCTGGCGCAGGCCGCCACCGACGGCAACAAGGCGGTACTCAAGCGTCTGCAGGACGCGGTGGCGCAGCGCAGCCGCGAACTGGGCCTGCCGGACGGCATCCTAGCCTCGCGCCGGCACCTGGAGAGCCTGATCGAACAACACAGCTGGCCTGCCCCGCTGGGCCAATGGCGCCGCGAGGTGCTGGAGGCGCAAGTGCTGCCGCTGCTGGATGACGCTACCGCGCGGTGATCGCAGTAAGGTATCGCTCGCTGTATGGTGACCGCCGGGTTGGCTGCACGTGCAGACCTGGACGGCACCTGTCGCGGTACTGCAAAAAGCGACCGCACAGGCCCGGCGACAGGGGTTTCACACCCTGAGCAGGCACCCGCGCGACTAACGGCCGCCCACAGGCCGCATGCCATAATGACGCGCGCCCTCTGGGCGGCGTCTCCACAACTTTTTTATTCCGAGGCTATACCTCTGTGAGCAATACCACTTCGAAACTGGATTCCATCGCACAAGCCAAAGCCAAGCTGCTGGAGGAACTGCAGAAGCTGGAAGAACAGGAGAAGACCGAGCGCGCAAGCGAGGCATCGTCTGCGCATGCCACCATCGTCTCGCTGCTCGAACAGTTCGCCGGCCACTTCAACACCAAGCAGCGCAACGATATCGCCGGCTACCTGGGCACCGGCACCGCACGCAAGGAAGTGGTCAAGAGCGGCCGTAGCGAAGTCAAGCCGAAGTACGAACTGCCACACACCGGCGAAACCTGGTCCGGTCGCGGCCGCACCCCCAAGGCCTTCGCTGCATGGGAAGGCTCGGTGTCGTACAAGGAATGGAAGGCCAAGAACCCGGACCTCAAGTTCCCGTTGATCGGCGAGTGATTGCAGCGCGTCATTGACCCGGATCGCATCTTTGACGGTGCGGTCCGACACCGCAAGCCAGCCCTTGGCGAACCGCGCGGCATATGGTTAGAATCCAAGGCACGTGGGGCGGTAGCTCAGCTGGGAGAGCGTCGCGTTCGCATCGCGAAGGTCGAGGGTTCGATCCCCTTCCGCTCCACCATTGTTTTTCAAAGAATCCTCGGCAACCACTGGTTGCCGGGGATTTTTTGTTTGTCGCGGGCTGGCGGCATTCGGGTTACTCACTCGGCGCCGACCTGGGTTTTTGAGCGTGCGCAGCCGTGACAACGGAACCATGCCGCCAGGATCACACCCCGCGCGCTAACGTCCGTTTTTTCATTCACCCTGGACATGCACGCCATGAGCAATGAGCAGAAACAGCCCGACAACGTCACAGAGAATCAGCATGGCGCTGCCGAAAGCCAGCAGGACCGTCAGCACGATGAGGCGGCCAAGCAGCGCCCGGGCCAGAGGGACTTGCAGATAGACAAAGAAAACAACCGCCGTCCGCACGGCAACGCCGGTCAGGGCGAGTGATGCCACTGCGATGTCGGCACGCAGTCAGCCGGGACTAAGAGCGGCTGGCAAAACTACTGCGCGGCCGCCAGGTGCGCGCGGTCGATGCTCGGAATCGGCATGTACCACTCGTACACTCCGGTTCCTGCGCGCTGCCCGCAGCCACCTAACGACCGCTCGCAACGTTTTGTTAGCCGCTCGAATATGACTCGATGCGTACGCGCAGTGGCTCCTGTGGCAAGATCTAGGCACGCGCTCGCCGCTAGGGTGGCTGGCGCGCTAGTTCCAACAGTCAGGCGATGGCTCGGTTGTACCGGCCATCGCCGTGCTCGCACCTTGTCTTTCATCGCCTGACGGCGCCCTGTTCCGGTGGTCCTTTGCATGCAGAATCCCGACGCGCCCGCGTTGAGCCTGATCCACGCGACACTGTTGCCCGGCGGCATCAATGCGACCTTCGGCGCGCGCATGCCGGCCAATGAAGACGATCGCCTGGCCGCACTGCGCGATTACCAGATCCTGGATACCGCGCCCGAGCCCAGCTACGACGAATTCACTGCGATTGCTGCGGCAGTGTGCCGGACGCCAATGGCGCTGATTTCGCTGATCGACACACAACGCCAGTGGTTCAAATCCAGGATCGGCATGCAGCCGCGCGAGACGCCGCGCGATCTGTCGTTCTGCGCGCACGCCATTCTCGAACCCGATAAGGTGATGGAAGTCGGCGACACCCATATGGACGCGCGTTTTGTCGACAATGCACTGGTCACCGGCGAACCGCAGATCCGCTTCTATGCAGGTGCCCCGCTGCTGACCTCCGACGGTATCGCGCTGGGGACCCTGTGCGTGCTGGACCGCACGCCGCGTCGCCTGTCGGTGGCCGAACGCGACGCGCTGAAGGCGCTTGCGCGGCAAGTGGTCACTACCATCGAGTTGCGCCACGCAGCCAAATTGGTGGAGCTGGACGCGCTGCGCGACGAACTCACCGGCTTGTGGAATCGCGCCGGTCTGGAGCGCGCAGTTCACGCGCTTGCAGACGCGCCGAGTGCTTCGGCTGAGCCATCGCTCGGCTTTCTGCTGATCGATCTGGATGGTTTCAAACGGCAGAAATTGCAGGCCGGCGCGGCTGCGGCGGATGCAACACTGGTCAAGGCCGCAAGAATGATCGAAGCGCAGCTGCCGCCTACCGCAAGCGTGGCCCGATTGAATTCGGATCAGCTGTGTGTGGCATTGCCGTCGACGTCGGCGCAGGTCGCTGTGGAAACCGCCGAACGGATCCGTGCGGCAATCGAAACGGCCATCTGGCCGAATGCTCCGTTGACGGTCAGCATCGGGCTGGTGGATGCACCTGCCTGCGATTTGCACGACACCAACGCCTTGCTTGCGCGCGCGCGGCATGCATTGCAGATCGCGGCACGCAGCGGGCGCAACCGCGTGCATCGCTTCGTCGGTTGGTACCTGCAGGATTGATTGGTAGCGCTCGCCAAATGCCCGGTTCAGGCGTCTGGCGAGACTGCAGCTCAGGCGGCCAGTGCATCGGCAGTGCCGGCAATCTCCTCGACATGCAGCACCTGCTCCATCTCCAGCAACACCACAAAGCGCTCGCCGACCTTGCCCATGCCGCGTAGCAGATCGCGGCGGATATGCGTACCAAACGCGGGCGCGGCTTCGATGTCCTGATCGGCCAGTTCGATCACCGCGTTGACCGCATCGACCAACACTCCGATCACCTGCGGTCCCTGTGCCTGTTCGGTGGCCAGGATCACGATGCAGCTGCGTTTGCCGATGGCGCTGTCGGCACGCCCCAGCCGCGATTGCAGGTCCACCACCGGCACCACCGCACCACGCAGATTGATCACCCCGCGCACGCAGGCCGGCATCGACGGCACCGGCGTGGGGGCGCGGTACTGGATGATTTCGCGAATGCCGAGAATGCTGATGGCGAAGGTTTCGCCGGCCAGTTGAAATGTCAGGTACTGGGCCGCCGCATCGGCGTCGCCAGGCATCACATCGGGGGTCTGTGCAGTCATCGATCGGTCTCTCAGAAGCGGGCGAACTGGCCTTCGTCCGGGCCCTCGGACATGGCGTAGGCCGGCGCTGCAGTGCTGCGCCAACCACGTGCAGCTGCGGCGCGTGCCGGACGTGCAGCGACCGCCTTGCCACGCTTGGGCGGCGTGCTCGCAGGCCCCTGCCCGCCCAGGCGGAAGAACGCCATGCTCTGCTGCAGTTGTTCGGCCTGCGCGCTCATCTCTTCGGCAGTGGCGGCCAGTTCTTCGGACGCGCTGGCATTCTGCTGGGTGGTCTGACTGAGCTGCACCACCGCCGAATTGATCTGACTGACGCCGGAAGATTGCTCTTCGGAGGCGGCAGAAATCTCCTGCACCAGATCCGAGGTGCGTTTGATGCTGGGCACGATGGTGTCCAGCAAACGCCCTGCACGATCGGCCAATTCCACGCTGGAACTTGCCACTTCGCCGATCTCCTGCGCGGCTACCTGGCTGCGTTCGGCCAGCTTGCGCACCTCGGCGGCGACCACGGCAAAGCCCTTGCCATGTTCGCCGGCACGCGCCGCTTCGATCGCCGCGTTGAGCGCGAGCAGATTGGTCTGATAGGCGATGTCGTCGATGATGCCGATCTTCTGCGCGATCTGCTTCATCGCCTGGGTGGTGGCGACCACCGCTTCGCCACCTTCGATGGTTTCTTTCGCGGCCTGGGTGGCCATGCCATCGGTGATGCGCGCGTTCTCGGTGTTCTGGCTGATCGATGCGGTCATCTGTTCCAGCGAGGCGCTGGTTTCTTCCACACCGGCGGCCTGTTCACTGGCGGCCTGCGACAGGCTCTGCGCAGTGGCACTGACTTCTTCCGATGCGCTGGCCAGGGTCTCGGCACTGGTATTGACCTCGCCGACCACCTGCGACAGCTTCTGCACCATGGTGCGCATGGCTTCGAGCAACTGCGCGGTTTCATCGCGGCCCTGCACCTCGATGCGCATGCTCAGATCACCTTCCGACAGTCCATTGGCAACTGCCACTGCACGGCGGATCGGGCCGGTGACGCTACGGCTGATCACCACACCTAATATCGCGCCAAGCAGCACACCTCCACAAATGATGGCGATCAGCAGTTTCGAAGCGCGTGCATGGATAGCACCGGTTTCGGCATTGGCCGATGCCGCGCTGCGCTCGCGCAGGCTGCTCAGATCGGTCATCAGGTTATCGACTTCATCCGAACTGGCGCGCACGGCGCGCGACAGCGCCGCCAATTCCGGATTGGTTTCGCGCAAGGCCTCGCGGTTGGCGACCTCGATAAAGCGGCCGCGCTCATCCAGATACTTTTGCCAGGCGCGATCGAACTGCGCCAGCTTGGTCTTGCCCTCTTCGGTTTCGAAACTGCCACGCGCACGGGTGATGTGATCGACCACCCTGGCGGTGTACTTGTCGATGCTCTGCACATGCGACTGGCGTTCTTCGGCGCTGCTGGCCAACAACAGATTGGCACGTGCGCGGCCTGCATAAATGAGGTTGATATTGGCCTCTTTCACGTTCGACAAGCCCAGCAATTCGCGCTCGTACAGCGAGCTCGACAGGTCGCTGATACGACCGGAGTTGGAATAGCCCACCCAGCCGATGCATGCGCCGATCGCCGAGACGATCAGGAACGCGACGATCAGCCTGGTTCCGATTCTGAAGTTGCCTAACATTGGAAAGTTCTCTTGAGGATGGTGCGCGCGACAAGCGCTGCAAGGACAAGCGATGGCGTGCTGCGAGGTAGCGATCACGACGACGCGGCGTTTCTAAACCGTTCGTTAATGGCTATCGGCGCCAGCAAAACGCGCTTGAGATGCGGGCATTACCGCAATGCCTATTCAGGCAGTTGGATGTGCGCTTTTGTGACCGGTCATGCGCTCGCAATAGCCCACATTCGGAAAAATCCTACCCGCGATTCACGCGTTGTCCGGGACAGTCCTGAGGGACACCCGCAGCGACATCACGCCCGCGCCGCTAGGCTGCGTGCATGTCGCCTCGGCCACTCCCGCACACGTTTTACGATCACGACGCACGCAGCGTCGCACCGCAATTGCTCAACAAGGTGTTGGTCAGTGCGGACGGACGACGTGGGCGCATTACCGAGGTCGAGGCGTATTGCGGCAGCGAAGATCCGGCAGCGCATTCGTTCCGCGGCATGACTCCACGCACGCAGGTGATGTTCGGTGCGCCCGGGCATCTGTATGTGTATTTCATCTACGGCATGCATTGGGCGATCAACGCGGTGTGCGGCGGCGCACCTGGCCATGCGGTGCTGATTCGCGCGCTCGAGCCGCTGGCCGGGATCGCCTCCATGCAGGCTGCACGTAACGCTGCCCCGCTCAAGACCTTGACCACCGGCCCCGGTCGCCTGGCCCAGGCCTTCGGCGTGACGGCTGCCGATAACGGGCTGGATCTGACCAGCGCAAGCGCGCGGCTATGGATCGAAGACGATGGCCTGCCGCCGCCATCGATTCAGCTGACAACGCCGCGCATCGGCATCCGCAAGGCGGTGGATGCGCCGTGGCGCTGGGTGGTCCCCGATAGCCGCTATTTGTCGCGCCCGCTTCCGCGCGTGACCGGCGCGCGCGCGGTGCTGCCGGGCGACTGAGCCAGCCATTGCTCCATCGGCGTCTGCTCGGCAGCGCCCGGGCCACGTTGCAGCAAGCGCAGTGCCTGTTCGGCTTGCTCAGCGGTGAGTTCCTGCAGCGGCTGGAAGCGATCTGCCGCCCACACCGCCACCGGCAGGCCATCGAGATAAGCGATGCGATTGCCCGGCACGCGCGCGATGCGCTCGCCCGGCAGGAGACTGCCGAGCAGATTGCTGGGGTCGCTCGCACTCACGCACACCCACTGCCCTTGCAGCGGCTGCGCACGCACCCGGCGCAACGCGGCAATCGCATCCGGCAACGCGAATTGTTCGCCAGACAGGCCCCCGATGAAACGACCACCCCGGATCTCGCCGCGCGCTTCCAGCCGTTGATACATGCGCAGCAATTCGCGCCACGGCGGTAGCCATGCGGCCTCGCGTTCGAGCAAGCGCCAACAGACCACGCCATAACGACGCAGCAGCGTGCGCGCAACGTGTTCGAGGGTTTCCTGATGCCGCTCGCCGGCTTCGGCCAACGGTAATTCCGGCAGCGTGCGCACCGGCGCCCAGCGACCGGCATCGCGAATGCCCAGTGCACTGGCGCGGCGACGGTGGCGCGACAGCGCGCTCGGCCGCTTCGACGCCGGTACCAGCAGCGCACGCAGGCCGGCGTAACTATCGCAATGCACGCGGCCACGCATCACCAGCTCGCTCAACGCGTCTTCCAGCTCGGTGCTCATCAAGCGGGCGGCATCGGCGATCTCATCGAAGAACAACGCGCCTTGCTGCTGCAACACCTCCGCCACGCGCTGCGCGCGCGAGCCCAACGGGGCGTCATCGACACCGCGTGCCAAGCTGCTCCAGCGCTGCGCTTCGCGACGCGGCAGCAACACAATGGGTGTTGCGCGCAACGCGGCGCTGCTGCGGCCACCGCCGGGACGCAGCCGTGCCCACACGGTGCGCCCGGCCGTGCACAACTCGTCCAGCCATGCGGGTTGGTAGTCGCGTACCCGCGCAGGTAGCAGCTCGCTCTCCCACAGCAGCGCGGGCGCTTCGAAACCTTCCAGCTGCCCGACAACACCGGCCAATGCATCCGGCCCGGCCACACGACTGGCGCTGTCGAGGTGCTGCCACTCGAACAGAAAGCGCGCGTAATCGCGTTGCGACACCGGTTCGATCTCGCGGCGCAAGCGCCCCAGGGTGTAGCGATGGATGCGCGCCAACAGATGGCGTTCGCACCATTCCTCCGACTGCGCCTGCGCACTGAACTGCCCAGCCATGACATAGCCCTCGCGCTGCAATGCCGCCAGCGCGAGCACGATCTCGGCCTGCGGCAAATGCAGTGCGCCCGCCAATGCCGGCACCTGCGCCGGGCCGATCGCAGACAGGCGCCCGCGCAGCAGTTCGCGCACAGCCCAGTCGCGTTCCCACTCGGCGACACGGCAATCGGCCGGGGCCTGCAACGGCGGTTGTGGCGACGCATCTGGATACAGCGGCATGAACCAGTCGATGCGCTCGGCGCTGATCCACAGCGCGGGCACACCGTTCAATTCGAGACAACTGGCACGACCATCGGCAGCCAGTGCAGCCAACCAGGCCTGCCATTGCGCATCGGCGGCTTCGTCCACGGGCAATACGCCAAGCCCGACCAGCGCTTCGTGCATTTCTTCGGCATCGCGTGGCTGCGGCCAGGCTTCCTCGCGCACCAAGGCGATGGCGTCCGGATCGAGCCGGCCCAGATCATCGCTGGTCTGCGGCGTGTAGCGGCGGCTTTGCACCGCCTGGGTGCGGCGTTCTTCCAGTGGCGCATCGTCCAGAAACGCGTACGGACGCGCGTTCAAGGCTTCGGCCGCCAGCGGCGATGGCGCGGCCAGATCGCGCGCCACCACCGTGATTGCGCCGGATTCCAGCCCACGCAGCACCTGCAACCAGCCTTCGCTGTCCATGGCCTGATGCAGGCAATCCTGCAGCGTCTGCGTCACCAACGGATGGTCCGGCACCTGCCGCTCGCCGAACAGATTCTCCGCGCAGGCGACCTGATCGGGGAACACGCTCGCCAGCAGATCTTCGGACTTCATCCGCTGCAACTGCGGCGCCACCTTGTTGCCGCCGGTGAAGCGCGGCAACGCCATCGCATTGGTCGCATTCCAGCGCCAACGCACTCCGAACAGCGGCGCATCCAGCACCGCCTGAATCAGCACATGCTCGGCCGATGACGAGTGCAGATAACGGCCAACCTCCTCCAATGCAAAACTATGACTGGTGGACAGCGACAGCACGATCGCATCTTCGGTCGCCGCCGCCTGCAATTCGAAGTTGAAGGTGCGGCAGAAGCGCTTGCGCAACGCCAGCCCCCACGCGCGATTGATGCGGCTGCCATACGGCGAATGGATCACCAGCTGGGTGCCGCCGCTGGCATCGAAGAAGCGCTCCATCACCAGGCACTGCTGGGTCGGCATGGTGCCCAGCGCCGCGCGGGCGTGCGCGAGATAGTCCACCAGCTGGCGCGCGGCTTCTGCGGCCAGACCCAACTCGCTGCAGAGCCAATCACAGGCGGCTTGATGTGGCGCGGTGGCGCGTGGCGTGCTGTCGAGTAGCGCGCCTTCGAACGGCGTGGCATCGAGGGGCATGCTGTCCAGCTGTGTGGCGATCTCGCCACGCAACCGCGACACCGCCGCCGACAATTCATCGCTGCGGCCCGGCGCCTCGCCCAGCCAGAACGGAATGTTCGGCGGCGCGCCCTTGGCATCTTCGACGCGCACGCGGCCCGCATCCACGCGCAGGATGCGGTAGCTGGCATTGCCGAGCTGAAACACATCGCCAGTCAGGCTTTCGACCGCGAAATCCTCGTTCACCGTGCCGATCTTTTCCGCCTGCGGCTCCAGCACCACGCTGTAATCGCCGGTTTCGGGAATGGTGCCGCCGGAGGTCAGCGCGGTCATGCGCGCGCCACGGCGTGCATGCAGGCGGCGGTGCACCGCATCGCGATGCAGATACCCCGCACGCGGCCCGAGCCGGGTACTGAAGCCATCGCACAGCATGCCCACCACGCGATCTAACGTCTCCCGGCGCAGCTGAGCGAATGGCCACGCGCGGCGCACCAGCGCGAACAGCGCATCTTCGTCCCAGTCCTCGCAGGCGGCCTCGGCCACGAGTTGTTGTGCAAGCACATCGATCGGCGCGAGCGGAATCCGTAGCGCGTCCAGCTCGCCGCGGCGCACGCTATCGAGCAGCGCAGCGCATTCGACCAACTCGTCGCGGGTCTGCGGAAATAGCCGCGCCTTCGGCGTGCCACCAACCGCATGCCCGGCGCGTCCGGCGCGTTGCAGAAACGTGGCGATCGAACGTGGCGAGCCGAGCTGGCAGACCAAGTCGACATCGCCGATATCCAGCCCGAGTTCCAGCGATGCGGTGGCCACCAATACGGTCAATTCGCCAGCCTTGAGGCGCTGCTCGGCCAGCAGGCGCGTCTCGCGCGACAGGCTGCCGTGATGTGCGGCCACGCGCTGTTTGCCGAGCAGATCGCCCAGATGCCGCGCGGCCCGCTCGGCCATGCGCCGGGTATTGACGAACACCAGCGTAGTGCGGTGTTGCTGCGCCAGCGCGGCTACCTCGGCGTATACCTGCAGCCACTGGTCGTTGGACATCACCACGCTCAGCGGCGTCGGCGGCAAGGCCAGCGCGAGATCGCGCGTGCGGGTGTAGCCGATATCCACGATCTCGCACTGCGGTGGAAGTTGCCCGGCTTCGCCGACGCCGACCAGAAATTGCGCGACCGTTTCAATCGGCTTCTGCGTGGCAGACAGCCCGATGCGGGTGATCGGGCGCTCGGCCAATCGTTGCAGACGCTCCAGCGTCAGGCTCAGATGGCTACCGCGTTTGTCTGCCGCCACCGCATGGATTTCATCGACGATGACGGTGCGCACGTGCCGCAGCGCGTTGCGCCCGGAGGCCGAGCCCAGCAGCACATACAAGGACTCCGGCGTGGTCACCAGAATATGCGGCGGCACGCGCCGCAGTCTGGCCCGCTCACGCTGCGGTGTGTCGCCGGTACGCACCGCGGTGCGCACTGCCACATCCGGCAAACCGTCTGCGCGCAGGGCTGCGCGGATGCCTTGCAGCGGCGCGTCCAGATTGAGATGGATGTCGTTGGATAGCGCCTTCAGCGGCGACACGTAGACCACGCGGGTTTCGTCCGGCAATGCGCCGCCGTTGGCCAGACCATCGCGGATCAGCGCATCGATGGCGGCGAAGAACGCGGTCAGCGTCTTGCCCGAACCGGTCGGCGCAGCCACCAGGGTGTGCCGACCGGCCTGGATCGCCGGCCACGCGGCAATCTGCGCCGGCGTGGGCGCAGCAAAGGTCTGCGCGAACCACGCGGCCACGACAGGATGGAACTGCTGCAGAACAGGATGCATAGGCGATGCCCCGAACCGTCGCGTCAAGTTAGAGCGAGCGGTGCGCGGATTCAACTCGGCGGGAGTTCACTGGATGGGGGTGCGCGGTCGCCGACGCAAGCCAGCCACCGCGATGGCGGTGAATCGTTTAGTGCGGTGATCGATGCTGCTGCCTAGCCTTCAGACGAGTGTGTTCAGCGCTCGCAATCGACGTATCGCGGATACATATCGGCCTATGCGCGCCGTTCGCGCCAAGCCGATGCACGTTTGCGACGTGTGCTCAGCCATTGCTGGGACAGCGAGGACGCTGCCATTGCCGGTGCAACGAGGACGCTAGCTGCGTGATCGTCGGATACTGGGCGATGCAGGATGTCCTGCTACCGGCCAACGCAACGCTGCGGCCCGGCATGACGATTGTCGATCAGGCACATGCCGTGGCACATTGGCGCCCATGCCCAGCCTTATTC
Source organism: Xanthomonas sp. NCPPB 2933 (assembly GCF_056725225.1). Lineage (NCBI taxonomy): Bacteria > Pseudomonadati > Pseudomonadota > Gammaproteobacteria > Lysobacterales > Lysobacteraceae > Xanthomonas > Xanthomonas sp. NCPPB 2933. The sequence continues at coordinate 2,396,750 of NZ_CM161518.1, read as the reverse complement.
TCTTCATGATTGCCGGCGCCGCGCTGTACGCGTTCTGGAACTCCTCGCGTGCCGCTGCCGAACGCGCCGATATCCTCGGCCGCAATGCCTGCCGCGCTGCCGATGTGCAGTGGCTGGACCAGAGCGTGCATTCCACCAACATCCGTATTTGTCGCAAACCCAATGGTTGGCTGGGCTTCGAGCGGACGTTTCGTTTCGAGTATTCGCACGATGGTGTCGACCGCCACAGTGGCCGTCTGGTGCTGCGCGGCGACCAGCTGATCGCCTTTACCGGCCCGCAAGTGGGCACGGTGACGCCGCTGAACCCGGATCATCAGCGCTTGAATTAAGTGTGGCTTGACTGGTTTGCGCAGATCCGAATGCATCGTCTGCGCTTGAGCATGTGCCACTGAAGTCTGCGCTGCGCTGATGACGCATCGACAGCTCCGATGCGTCGACTGCAGCGTGCCTGCCCAGCAGCATGTCTGCTTGTCGCAGCACCATTGTCCATCTGTGCCGCATGCGCACAGTGCGCATCAGTAACCGAAGCGCCTGCCACACATCAAACGCCGGACGCGCAATGCGCGCCCGGACGCCCACTTACTTGACCACACGCAAATGGGGGCGCTTGCCGGCGCTTGGCGGCTCGTCCGGCGTAGGCGGGCTCGGTGGCGGCGGTGCACCGGGATCCGGTGGCTCGGTGCTGGTACCCGGGATGTCGTCCGGCAAGGCCATGCCCTGCCCGGTCTCGCGTGCGTACACCGCCAGCACGGCGGCCATCGGCACCATCACCGGATAGCTGACGCCGCCGAAGCGTGCAGTAAAGCGCACGCTTTCGTTGTCGACCTGCAGCCCGACCACGGCGCGCTCGGCGATGTTCAATACGACGCGACCGTCCTTGACGGCACTGGCAGGCACCTGCACGCCAGGCAATCCTGCGTCCACCAGAACGTGCGGCGTCATGCCGTTGTCGTTGATCCATTCGACCAAGGCCCGCAACAGGTACGGGCGATGGCTGGTCATGCGGGGGAAATCTTCGCTCATGGCGTCATTTTACCCGCACACGGCCCGCAGCGGCGGCGCTACGATCGGACCTCGGTCTGTTGGCATACAGCCCTGGCATCAGCCCGGCATGTCGCGCAGTTTGCGTTCCTGATCGGTCAGGCTGCGGATGAAGCCGGGATTGCGGAAGATCCGGTTGCCGTAGTCCTCGATCGCCTTGCCGTCCTTGGGCAGCCCGATCTCCAATGCGTCCAGTCGCCAGATGATCGGCGCCATGGCGCAATCGGCCAGACTCATTTCCGGATTGAGGAAGAATTTGCTGGCCTTGAACAACGGCACCGATGCGGTGAGCAGTTCCTTCAGGCGCTTGCGGCCGGCTTCGGCCTGGGTCTTGTTGCCGAGCTGGATGGCCTGCACCTGCGGCACCCAGTCGTGCTCGATCCGCAGCATCGCCAGACGCAGGCGCGCGCGCGACAGCGGGTCGACCGGCATCAGCGGCGGATGCGGATAGCGCTCGTCCAGGTACTCGCTGACCACCGATGCGGCGTATAGCACCAGGTCGCGTTCGACCAGGGTGGGAACCGAGTGATAGGGATTGAGATCGATCAGATCTTCGGGAGGATTTTGTGGGTCGACCGGCACCAGGTCGTAGGTCACCCCTTTCGCCGCCAGGACCAAGCGGACCCGGTGGCACAACACGTCGTCGTTGGACGAAAACAAAGTCAAGGTATTTCGCATACGCACACTCGTCGCCATTCAAGGCTCTCCGACGACCGGAATCCGCCGGCCGCATCGGCGCAGCCGGCCCAACGCCGACCGTCACCACGGTCCTTCGAGTGTGCAATCACGTCACGCAAAAGCCAAGGGTGATAAGGCCTCAAAACACGAACAGGCCATGTTGTCTTGTTGAATGACGGGCGTGCCAGGCGATTACGCATCATCGACAGGTGGGTTTGCGGCTGATCTGCGGGTTTGCGGCAGGGCCCTTGCCCGCCCACCATCGCGCGACACGCCGCAAGTACGCCCTTGTAGCGTCATCGGCATGCTGGTTCGCGGCTGATCTGCGGATTTGCTGCAGGGCCCTTGCCTGCCCACCGTCGCGGGACACGCCGCAAGCACGCCCTTGTAGCGTCATCGGCATGTTGGTTCGCGGCTGATCTGCGGATTTGCTGCAGGGTCCTTGCCGGCCCACCATCGCGGGACACGCCGCAAGTACGTCCGTGTAGGCTCTTACGCGGCATCCATGCCGCGTAAGGTCCCGCGATGGTGGGCCGGCAAGGACCAGTCGAGATAGTTGGTGTGCATGTTTTCAAGCAACCAGCAAACTGTCTGGTGCGGTGTCCTCGCCGATTGCGGGACCGTGTGGCGGCATGGATGCCGCCACCGAGCCTACATGGACGTACTTGCTGCGTGTCCCGCAAGCGGTGAGGGCATCGCGCCCTCGACCAACTGGCCAACACGGCCTGGGACCATCGAGATAGCGCCAAAGACGGCTAACAGAACTGATTGCGCGACAGCCGGACGGACGTAGCTGGTGGCGGAAATCGGCACGCACCACGCGTCCAGTCCGGTTCTTCCGCAGCTTCCACAAACGCTTGGCGATCGCCAAGCTGTGTTCGCTGCGTCGGGCGGCCGCGACATTGCACGGTCGCTGCCGCACTCACAGCGCGATCAATGCACGTCCTTCCAATATTCCTTCTTGAGCAGATAGGCGATGAAGGTCAGCAGGGCCAGAAACAGAATCACCCACACGCCCATGCTTTGCCGCTTCAGCGCCGCCGGCTCGCCCGCGTATTCCAGGAAGTTGGAGATATCGCGCACGGTCTGATCGAACTCGACTGGTGTCTGGCGTCCAGTTTGACCGAGCTTGAGCGCCTGCACCGGCTTGTCGCCGGTCGCTTTATCCGGCGGCCCGTACTGCGCCTGCTGCAGGCCTTGCAGTTCCCACAGCGGATTGGGCATGGACGCGTTCGGGAACAACTGGTTGTTCCAGCCCAATGGACGGGTCTGATCCAAATAGAACGACTTGAGGTAGGTATAGACCCAGTCGGTGCCGCGCACGCGGGCGATCAGGGTCAGATCCGGCGGCGCCTTGCCGAACCATTTGGTCGCTGCATCGTGCGGCATGGTGCCTTCGATGTGCTCGCCGATCTTGGCGCCGGTGAAGTTGAGGTTGGCCATGACCTCCGCTTCGCTCAAGCCCAGATCGCTGGCCATGCGCGAATAGCGCAGGTATTTCAGCGAGTGGCAGCCCGAACAATAGTTCATGAACAACTGCGCCCCACGTTGCAGCGAGGCACGATCGCTTAGATCGTTTCCGGCCTGCTGTACTGCGCCGCCTTCGGCCGCCATCGCGCCGCCGGCAACCACCAAGCCGCATAGCAGCGCGACCATGCGTGACTTCCATGACTTCACGATGTGCTTAGTCATGCGTGGTCACCCGCTCCGGTACCGGTTTGGTCTTATCTATCCGTGTCCACACAGGCATGGTGATGAAGAAGGCGAAATACAGGAAGGTCAGCACCCGCCCGACATAGGTTTCGTGTGCGTCGGTGCCAGGACCGGAGCCGATTACGCCCAGCCATACGAAGCACACCACCAGCACGCCGAGCGCGACCTTGGAGATCCAGCCGCGGTAGCGGATCGAACGCACCTTGGCGCGATCCAGCCATGGCACCAGAAACAGGATCGCGATCGCCGAGAACATCACCACCACGCCGCCAAGCTTGTTGGGCACCACCCGCAACATCGCGTAGTACGGCGTGTAGTACCACACCGGTTTGATGTGCTCCGGGGTCACCAGCCGGTTGGCCTCGGTGAAGTTGTCATGCTCCAGGAACAGACCGCCGAAGGCCGGCGCGAAGAAAATGATGAAAGCCGCGATCAGCAGCAGAAAGCCGACACCGACCAGATCCTTGACCGTGTAATACGGATGGAACGGGATACCGTCGGCCGGCTTATGCGCATCCCAGCGATTGCCCTTGGGACCTTTCTTGATGTCGACGCCATCGGGATTGTTGGAGCCCACTTCATGCAGCGCGCCCAGGTGCAGCACGATCAGCAGCAACAGCACCAACGGCAACGCAATGACGTGCAACGCAAAGAAGCGGTTGAGCGTGGCATCGCCGGGCAGATAGTCGCCCATGATCCATTCGGTCAAGCCATTGCCGATCACCGGAATGGCGCCGAACAAGGAGATGATCACCTTCGCGCCCCAGAACGACATCTGCCCCCAGGGCAGCACATAGCCCATGAAGGCTTCGGCCATCAGCACCAGATAGATCAGCATGCCGAGGATCCACACCAGCTCGCGCGGCTTCTGGTAGCTGCCGTACATCAGCCCGCGGAACATGTGCAGATACACCACGATGAAGAACAGCGAGGCGCCGGTGCTGTGCATGTAGCGGATCAGCCAGCCCCACTCCACATCGCGCATGATGTATTCGATCGAAGCGAACGCATCGGCGGCGCTGGTCTTGTAGTGCATCGTCAGGAAGATGCCGGTGACGATCTGGTTGACCAGCACCACCATCGCCAGCGAGCCGAAGTAGTACCAGATGTTGAAGTTTTTCGGCGCGTAGTACTCGCTGACATGCTTGCGATAGACCGGCATCAAGCCGGGCGCGCGCTCGTTGACCCACTCGAACACGCCGTTCGCGGTACGGACAAGAATATTGCTCATCAGGCAGCCCCCGTGCTTTTGGCCGACGTACCGGCGCCATCCGGATCGACACCGATGACCAGCGTGTTGTCGTCCACGTAGTGGTGTGGGGGCACCAGCAGGTTGATCGGTGCCGGCACGCCGTCGAAGACGCGGCCGGACATGTCGAAGCGCGATTTATGGCAGGGGCAGAAGTAGCCGCCCTTCCATTGCGGGTCGTAGGGCTCGGGCCGGATCTCGGCAACCATCTCCGGCGAACACCCAAGATGCGTGCACAGGCCCACCAATACCGAGATATCGGACTTGATCGAGCGGTACTCGGGATTCTTCAGCACGTAGTCCGGCTGCTGGTCCTTGTTCTCGGACTTGGGGTCCTTGAGCCGGTCGTCCAGCGAGGGCAGTGCGTCGAGCATCGCCTTGGAGCGCTTGACGATCCAGATCGGCTGACCGCGCCACTCCAGAACCAGCCGTTGCCCTTCCTGCAAGGCGCTGATGTCGGCAGTCACCGGTGCGCCGGCCAACTTGGCGCGTGCACTGGGATTCCACGACTTCACGAACGGAACTGCAACAAATCCTGCTCCGACCGCACCGACCACGGAGGTTGTCGCGGTCAAAAACCGACGACGCCCGAGATCAGCAGGTGCGTTAACCCCATCGTTGGCCATCCGGCTCTCCGATCTTGATTAGGTAGCGTGAGGCTGCCAACGGCTGGCGGGGGGTCCAGCCGCGATGAATCGACCGCAGTGTAGCGGAACGCTTAATGCACAGACAATGCAATGTACGCAGTCGGAGCTGCGCTGTGCAAACGCTGCATGCAGATGCGTGTCGATAACGCACGCAGCTCAGTTGGCTGCCGTGGTCTGCCCGCGATAGCGACCGGCCAGCAGGCCGACGCGTTGCACATAGCGCTGGGTCTCGCTGTACGGCGGCACGCCGCCGTAGCGATCCACCGCGCCCTCGCCCGCGTTGTAGCCGGCAGCGGCAAGCGTGAGATCGCCGTTGAAGCGTTTCAACAACCAGGACAGATACTGCACGCCGCCGCGAATATTTTGCGATGCATCATAGGCGTCGCTGACGCCGAAGCGGCGCGCGGTTCCGGGCATCAGCTGCATCAGCCCTTGCGCACCGGCACGGCTGAGCGCCAGCGGGTTGTAGGCCGACTCGGCGTGGATGATCGCGCGCACGATCGCTTCTTCGACCCCGAACTCACGTGCCGCCGCGGTGATTTCCTGCTGGTAGGCATTGGTGTTGAGCCGGATCGCACCGAAGTTGACACCGGGCTTGGCGCCGCAGGCGTAGCAGGTCTCGATAAAGCTGTAATGGATGGTGCGCAGGCCTTCGATGCTGGCGACCTGACGCGGGCGGGCGCTGGTGTAGTGGCGCACGCCGTCCTTCATATAGGAATAGACCTGCCCGCTGACCACCCGACGCGGATTGACCGCCGTTGCGGCGGCAGGCGTTTGCACGATGGACGTCTCCGACACCGGCAGCGCGCGCGGCACCACCGCTGAAGCGACCTCGGCAGCGCGACGTGGCGGTTGGCTGACCGGTTGGCTGACCGACTGGCTGATGATGGTGGCCGGCGCGCCGCTGTCGATATTGGCGATGCTGCGTGCCGGGCCGGCAATCGAGCCTGGCGTCGCGCGCACCGAAGACGGCGGCGTGCGGCGCGCAGATCGATCCGGGGTATAGCTGCTGATGACGCTGCAGGCGGCGCCGCTCTGGCGCTTGCTCAAATAACTGGTGATGCCGTCGCCGCTGACGCACTTGTACAAGGTGCCGGCGCTGGCCGGCGCCGCCGACAACGTGACAAGTAACAGCCCCAGCACTCTTGACATCCCCTTCATGTGGCGGAGTGTCCCAGCTTGCCCTGGGCTTGCCAAGTGTCGGCCGGCGTTACCGGGGTAGCTGGTCCAGTTGCGCGCGCAACGCGTTCAGGGCCTGGGTCAGCGGTTCACGCATATCGGCGGGAGAGATCGCCTCGAACGGCAGTTCGAGCAGCAGCAGATTGGCCGCCAGGGCCGGCATGCTCGGGGCGCCCAGACCGAGCCAGCAATGCGCGGGGCCGTCGGCTTCCAGCGCCCCCAGCCAGGGCGGAATGCGCGCGGCGAGTGCATCCAGCGTGCCTTGCAGGCGTACCCGCGCCCGGCATGGGAATGGCGACTCGCCGATCGCCTTGCGCAACAACTGCAGCGGTTCTTCCGGCAGCGCGCGGGCGGCGAACTGCGCGCCGGTCGCGACGGCCTGATCGATACGGTCGGCACGCAGGGTGCGCCAGTCCTGGCGCTCGCAGTCCCAGACCAGCAAGTACCAGCGCCGCCCGTAATTCACCAGCAACGCCGGCTCGACGCAGCGGGTGATCGGCGCGCCAGAGTGGCGGCGATAGTCCAGCCGCAAGGTAATGCGGTCGCGGCAGGCACTGGCCAGTTGCGCCAGCAGTGCCGCGTCCACCAACGCGCTGGCGTCCATGATCGGCAGACTGGCCATGGCCGCATGCGCGGCGCTGGCGCGCTGGCCACTGCGTCGCGGCAACAGCGGATCGAGCTTGGCCAGCACCCGCGCCGCTGCCGCGTCCATGTCGCGGATCGTCGGCGCGGCCGCGCGCAAGGCGATCGCCACGGTGAGCGCTTCGTCTTCTTCGAACAACAGCGGCAAGGCGGCTGCGCCCTGCCCCAGCCGGTAGCCGCCACCGGTTCCGGGCGCGGCCTGTATCGGGTAGCCGAGCTCGCGCAGGCGGTCGATATCGCGCCGCACGCTGCGCGGATGAATTTCCAGGCGCTCAGCCAGGGCCACGCCGGACCAGCTCCGGCCGCCTTGCAGCAGAGAAAGCAGACGCAACAGGCGGGCAGCGGTCGAGGCCATCGCCTCACCGTATTGCGGACAGAAAGTGTCCGCAATAGCTGTATAGGATTGCGTCATCACGTGTCCCTGCACCAATGCCCGCTACTTGCACTCTTCTTCCTGGCCACCAAGGACCCGCAATGCCCGACGACCGCCACATCACACTTTTCCACAATCCCCGCTCGCGCTCGCGCGGCGTGCTGGTCTTGCTGGAAGAGCTCGGCGCCAGCTACAGCCTGCAGATCCTCGATCTGGAAAAAGGCGAGCAGCTCGCGCCTGAGTATCTGGCGATCAACCCGATGGGCAAGATCCCGGCGATCCGGCACGGCGACAGCGTGGTCACCGAACAGGGCGCGATCTATCAGTACCTGGCCGAGCTGTATCCGGAAGCCGGCCTGTCGCCCGCACCGGGCGATGCCGATCGCGGCGCCTATCTGCGCTGGCTGGCCTTCTACGGTTCGGCGTTCGAACCGGCGATCATCGACCGCGCGATGAAGCGCGACGCCCCGCCGCGCGCGATCTCGCCGTACGCCGACTGCGACACGGTGCTGCAGGTGGTCGATGCGCAGCTGGCCAAGGGCGACTATCTGTTGGGCGATCGTTGCAGCGCGGCCGATGTGCTGTGGGGCGGCGCGCTTGGCTGGATGGTCGATTTCGGCCTGGTCGACCCGCCTGCCACCACCCGCGCCTACATTGCACGCATGGCCGACCGGCCGGCAGTCGGCCGCGCCGAGGCGATCAATGCCAGGTCCTGAGCATCCGGACGCAGCCGGCGCAAGCGGGTAAACTACGCGGCTATCTTCTACCCGCCTGGAATAAGCGCCATGCCCGGGACATCCGTTTCCGATCTGTCCGCGGCCACCGCCGTGGACGCACCCGACCTGTTGCCGCTGCCCGTAGCACGCCCGACAGCGCCTGCCGTGGTGCGCGGCAAGCTGTACATCAAGACCCACGGGTGCCAGATGAACGAGTACGACTCGGCCAAGATGGCCGACGTACTCGCCGCCTCCGAAGGCCTGGAGCTGACCGACAACCCCGAAGACGCCGACGTGGTGCTGGTCAATACCTGCTCCATCCGCGAGAAGGCGCAGGAAAAGGTGTTCAGCCAGCTGGGCCGCTGGCGCCTGCTCAAGGAGAGCAGGCACAAGGCCGGCGGCACCCCGGTGATCATCGGTGTTGGCGGCTGCGTGGCCTCGCAGGAAGGTGAAGCCATCGTCAAGCGCGCGCCGTATGTGGATCTGGTGTTCGGCCCGCAGACGCTGCATCGCCTGCCCGAGCTGATCCGCGCGCGGCGCGAATCGGGCAAGTCGCAGGTGGACATCAGCTTCCCGGAAATCGAAAAGTTCGATCGCCTGCCCGAGCCGCGTGCCGATGGCCCTTCGGCGTTCGTGTCGATCATGGAAGGCTGCTCCAAATACTGCTCGTTCTGCGTGGTGCCCTATACCCGCGGCGAAGAAGTGAGCCGGCCGTTCGAAGACGTGCTGGTGGAAGTGGCGCAACTGGCCGCGCAAGGCGTGCGCGAGATCAATCTGCTTGGCCAGAACGTCAACGCGTATCGCGGTGCGTATGGCGCCGATGCGGGAGACGCCGCGCAATACGCGGATCTGGGCTTGCTGATTCGCACCATCGCGCAGATCGACGGCATCGGTCGCATTCGTTTCACCACCTCGCATCCCTTGGAATTTTCCGATTCGCTGGTGGATGCGTATCGCGACGTGCCGCAGCTGGCCAACTATCTGCACTTGCCGGTGCAGGCCGGCAGCGACCGGATTCTGTCGGCGATGAAGCGCGGCTACACCGCGCTGGAATTCAAATCCAAGATCCGCAAGTTGCGCGCGGTGCGCCCGGACATTTCGATCAGCTCGGATTTCATCGTCGGCTTCCCCGGCGAAACCGAAGCGGATTTCGAAAAGACCATGAAGTTGATCGAAGATGTGGGCTTCGATCAGAGCTTTTCCTTCATCTATTCGCGTCGTCCTGGAACGCCTGCCTCGGATCTGCAGGACGACACGCCCGACGCCGTCAAACAGGCGCGCCTGGCACGCTTGCAGGCGCAGATCAATGCGCATGCCACGAGTATTTCGCAATCCATGGTGGGCAGCGTGCAGCGGGTGTTGGTGGAAGGCCCCTCGCGGCGCGATCCCAACGAATTGACCGGCAAGAGCGAGAACATGCGCCCGGTGAATTTCCCCGGCAATGCGCGCCTGATCGGGCAATTCGTCGATGTGCTGATCACCGAGGCGATGAGCAATTCGCTGCGTGGTCGCATCCATCTGGATGAAAGCGCACGCTGATACAGCGCAGGCGCCGGATTGCTCGGCGCCATGTTGAAGGCATTGTGTGCAGCACGCACTGCCGGCGATCCATACAACCTGCGCCAGCCACGCTCATACGGCTCACCTGAGCTGTCTCTTTGCAGTCGCAGACAACGACAAGCATCGACATGATCCGTCGCGTCGCTCGCTGCGCGCACTGGTGGCGAAAAATTCGCCACCCATCCACAACGCCTTGCTACACAAGGCCGCGTGACACTTACCCACAGGCTTTACCGAATTCGATCCACATCGGTTGTGGACAAGCGCGTGCGCACTGGCGTTTTTTTCACCACCACCCTGCCAGGCCTTACGCCAGTAAGCGTCACCAATTCTATCCACAGATTGTGGATGCGTGACTCCACAGCGCTTGTGGAGAACTCGAACGCGCAGGCGGGCACGCGCATGGTCACGCCGCCGTGCCGCCGGGCGTGTTGGTGGGATCACACGCTGCGCGCTACCCTTTTCGCCCCGCCCTACCGACGCCGCATGCATGCGCTGTCCGAGCCGACCATGAACTCATCTGCACACCGCGACTTCACCCTGGAACCCGACGACACCGAGCGCCTGGCCAATCTGGCCGGCCCATTCGACGCGCACTTGCGCCAGATCGAACTCAAGCTCGGCGTGGAGATCGCCAACCGCGGCAACATCTTCCGTGTCACCGGCCCGGAGCCGGCCATCACCGCCGCGCAGACGCTGCTGATCGCGTTGTACGACGAGGCCGCCTCCACCCTTTTCGACAACCACGCGATCCATCTGCGCCTGAACGATGCCAACGTCGAACACGTGGTCGAGCGTTCCTACGAAGCCCAGGACGTGGCGATCAAGGTCAAGCGCGGCACTGTGCGTGGACGCGGCGCCAATCAGGCCAAGTACCTGCATGCGATCGCCACCCACGACATCAACTTCGGCATCGGCCCGGCTGGTACCGGCAAGACCTTCCTGGCGGTCGCCTGCGCTGTGGAAGCCTTGAACGAATCGCGCGTGCAGCGACTGATTCTGGTGCGTCCAGCGGTGGAAGCCGGCGAAAAATTGGGCTTTCTGCCCGGCGATCTGAGCCAGAAGGTGGACCCGTACCTGCGCCCGCTGTACGACGCGCTGTACGAAATGCTGGGCGTGGAAAAAGTGGTCAAGCTGCTGGAGCGCAACGTCATCGAGATCGCGCCGCTGGCTTACATGCGCGGCCGCACGCTCAACGATGCCTACGTGATTCTCGACGAAGCGCAGAACACCACCATCGAGCAGATGAAGATGTTCCTGACCCGCCTGGGCTTCGGCTCCACCGCAGTGATCACCGGCGACCTGACCCAGATCGACCTGCCCAAACACGTCAAATCCGGCCTGCGCGATGCGGTGGAAGTGCTGCGCGATGTGGACGGCGCCAGCTTCACCTTTTTCGAAGCACGCGACGTGGTGCGCCACCCGCTGGTGCAGCGCATCGTGACTGCGTATGAACGCCGCGATCAGCAGGACGCTGCCAAGAGCGAGACGGAGTGATGCAGCACCGTGCCGGCCCTGTGCCGGCAGGCAGGTCGTTCGCGGGAGCCGCAGACCGCGACAATCCGGCGTCGTTTCAACCGTGAATGTCCGGGATTACAATCGTGGCTGCAGCCGTGGCCCGCTCGCTCGTGCGAGTGACGGCGTTGCCGGCGGGCCCGCAGTGAAGTCGCCGATCACCTGCTCCCACTGAATCCCTCTTGCCCAGGAAACTCTCGCCATGACCCGTGGACCTGTCCGTCTCGACGTCGCTGTCAGTTACGCGCTGCCGCGCGCCGGTTTGCCCTCGGCGGTGAGTTTTCGCAAGTGGGTGGCTGCCGCGCTGAAGGGACGCATCCGCGAGGCCGATCTGGCGGTGCGCATTGTCGATGAAAAGGAAGGCTGCTCGCTCAACCATCATTACCGCGGCAAGGATTACGCCACCAATGTGCTGAGCTTCCCGGCCGAGTTGCCCGAAGGCCTGCCCAAGGGCGTCAAGATGCCGCTGCTGGGCGATCTGGTGATCTGCGCGCCGGTGGTGGCGCGCGAGGCGGCCGAACAAAGCAAATCGCTGGCCTCGCATTACGCGCATCTGACCGTGCATGGCACCTTGCATCTGCTCGGCTGGGACCACGAAGACGACAAGGAGGCCGATGCGATGGAACAACTCGAACGCGAGATCCTGGCTGATCTCGGCATCGACGACCCGTACGCGGGGGAACTTTGATGCGTGCCGGCGTCGCAGCTGTTTTGCTGTTGCTGACCTCCTCCACCGCCTGGGCCCAGGCCGCGCCGGTGCGGCCCGATCTGTCCGCGTTGATCGAATGCCGCCAGCGCATCGGCGACTTCAGCGCGCTGGCGCCGGTACTGGCCGACCCGCTCAAAGCGGTCGCGCTGGGCTGGACGCCGCTGGAGCAGGCCAACCTGTTCATGACCGAATACACGCTCAACACGCCGATCAGCGTGTTCGGCCACAGCACCACCCACATCGCGTTTTCCGGCGCCAGCATCATGGCGTTACTGGACCTGCCCGACCCGCGCCCGCTGGCCAAGCAGTTGAACCTGGAACTGGGTGTGGATAACGCCGACAAGATCATGTACGGCCGCGAGCTGGTCAGCGAAGACACCACCAATCCGAAGACCGGCGAGGCGATGATCGAATCGGTGGTGCTCAGCGTCTCCAACGTGAAATCCCACCCCGGCAAGACCGTGGTCGGCTGCGGTTACAGCCTGGATCTACCCTGACAGCGGGCGCCCCTGCGCCCTGTCCACAGCGCCTTAGCGGCTTCCTGTTAGACTGACCGCTATCGCCTGGTTTGCCGGGTGCCGTCCACCGTCACGATGTCAGAAGACGACAGTAGCCAATCCCAAGAAACACCCGAAAAACGCCGTAGCTGGCTCGAGCGCCTGAGCGCTGCCTTCTCTGGCGAACCCCATACCCGCGACGAACTGGTCGCGCTGCTGCGGACCGCCGAGCAAGACGGTCTCATCGCCGCTGACACCTTACGCATGATGGAAGGCGCGATCTCCGTGTCCGAGCTCACCGTGGGCGACGTGATGATTTCGCGCTCGCAAATGGTCTCGCTCCCCGTAGAGGCGCGCTTTCTGGACCTGATGCAGCAGGTGGTCGAATCCGGCCATTCGCGCTTCCCGGTGCACGGCGAGAACAAGGACGAAGTGCTCGGCATCCTGCTGGCCAAGGATTTGTTGCGCGGCGTGGTCGCCGACAACGGCCCTGGCAACGTGCGCGAGCTGCTGCGCCCGGCGGTGCTGATCCCGGAGTCGAAGAAGCTCAACGTGCTGCTCAAGGAATTCCGCCTGTCGCGCAACCACATGGCGATCGTGGTGGACGAGTACGGCGGCGTCGCCGGGCTGGTCACCATTGAAGACGTGCTGGAGCAGATCGTCGGCCAGATCGACGACGAGCACGACGATGCCGAAGAAGAGAATTCGCTGATCGCGATTCAGGCCGATGGCCGCTACGTGGTCGATGCGCTGACGCCGATCGAAGATTTCAACGAGCGCTTTGGTGCCGACTTCCCCGATGACGAGTACGACACCGTCGGTGGCCTGGTCACCGATGCGATCGGCCACCTGCCGGAAACCGGTGAAGAGCTGACCCTGGGGCGCTTTGCGTTTCGTGTGGCCAAGGCCGATGCGCGGCGCGTGCATGCCTTCCACGTCACCATATTGCCGCCCGACCCGCAGGACGACGCTTGAACCCGTTGCATGGCATTTCCGCTGCAGCGTTACGCCGCGGCAGCGTTCGGCGATGGGCTGCGTTCTGCATCCTGGCGTTGTTGGCGTTGCTGATCGCACCGGTGGCAGTCGCTCAGGCGCCCGTCGAAACGACCGGGCCAGCACCGCGCGTTGGCGTGGTCACCATGCAGCCCGGCGAAGTGTTTTTCGAACGCTTCGGCCACGATGCCATCGTGGTGGTCGACCCGGTCACCCAGCAGGCCACCTCGTACAACTTCGGCTTTTTCGACCCGAGCGAGCCGGACTTCGTGCCGCGTTTTACCCGCGGCGAGATGATGTATTACCTGGTGGCGCTGCCGCTGGAGGAAGACCTGTCGCAGTACCGTAACGTCGGCCGCGGGGTCAGCATCCAGTGGCTGGATCTGCCGCCCGAAAAGGCGCGCGCACTGGCCGATGGGCTGGCCGTGCGCAGCCAGCCCGAGAACGCGCGCTATCACTACGATTATTTCGTGGCCAACTGCGCCACGATGGTCCGCGACACGCTGGATAGAGCGATGGGCGGCGCGCTGAAATCGCAGCTGGCCGGTCGTTCGCGCGGCAACACCTTCCGCAGCGAAGCGGTGCGCCTGGCCTCCCCTGCCCCGTGGATGTGGCTGGGCTTCGACCTGGGCCTGGGGCCGTACGCAGATCGCCCGTTGTCGCGCTGGGAAGAAGCTTTCGTGCCGATGCGTCTGGCCGATAGCCTCACCCAGGTGCATAACAGCGTCGGCCGCCCGTTGGTGCAATCCACCCAGGTGTTGCTACCGCATCGCATCGCACCGGAGCCGGACGAACAGCAACGTCATTGGTGGCCGTGGCTGCTGACCGGGCTGATCGTCGCTGCCGGCGTACTGGCACTCGGTCGCAGGCAGCGGCTGTTGGCCGCACTTGCGCTGCCGTACTGGCTGCTGTGCGCGATCGGCGGCGGGCTGCTGGTGTATCTATGGGGCTTCACCGCGCATCAATCGGCCTGGGCCAACCGCAACCTGTTATTGGTCAACCCGCTGTGCGCGCTGTTGCTGATCGGCGGTATCGCAGTGCTCCGCGGGCGCCGGCCCGGACGCTGGTTCGACGTGCTGCGCTGGGTGGTTGCCGCCGCCGCATTGGTGGCCCTGCTGATTCATTGGTTGTCGTTCCAGGCGCAGGACAACCTGCAATGGGTACTGCTGCTGTTGCCGATCCACGCAGCGCTCGCGATCGCCTTGCGGCGGCGTGACTTGTCCATCCGCACGCGCTGATCCAGGATGCGCCCATGAACCATCACGGCCGCCATCCGGACAACCCGTCCTGCGTCATCACCTGCGCGTATTACGACGGCGATGCCGAACGCCACGACATCAGCCTGGAGCAGATCAGCGACGTGCTGCAGCGCCCGGATGGCTTTGTCTGGGTCGGTCTGTACGAGCCGCAGGAATCTGTGCTGCACAAGCTGCAGGACGAGTTCGGCCTGCATGATCTGGCGATCGAAGATGCGCTCAAGGCGCACCAACGGCCCAAGGCCGAGAGCTACGGCAATTCGCTGTTCGTGGTGGTCAATACTGCCCAGCTGGTGAACGAGCGCATCCGCTATGGCGAGACGCACGCGTTTCTCGGCACACGCTTCTTGTTGACCGTGCGGCATGGTGCCTCGCTGTCGTATACGCCGGTGCGGCACCGGGTCGAACGCGAACCGGCGATGCTGCGCATGGGCGCCTCGTTCTGTCTGTACGGCGTGCTCGACTTTGTGGTCGACAATTATCTGCCGATCATGGATGAGTTCCGCGACACGCTGGAAGGCCTGGAAAAAGACATCTTTGCCGATAACTACAAGCGCGAGACCGTGGTGCGCCTGTACGAACTCAAGCGCGAACTCAACAAGATGCGGCTGGTGGTGGCGCCGCTGCAGGACGTGCTCTCACACCTGAAGCGCAACCCGGGCTCACTGATCCACGAAGAAGTCGGCATCTACCTGCGCGACGTGCTCGATCACGCCGTGCGCATCAACGACGCCATCGACACCTTGCGCGAAATGCTGGGCACTGCGCTGAGTGTGAACCTGTCGATGGTGACCCTGGCCCAGGGCGAGACCGTCAAACGCTTAGGCGCATGGGCTGCATTGCTGGCCGCCCCTACCCTGATCACCAGTTGGTACGGCATGAATTTCACCCACATGCCCGAGCTGGACAAACGCTACGCGTACCCGCTGCTGGTAGCCGGTGTGGTTGGCTCGTGCCTGGTGCTGTATCGCCTGTTCAAGCGCGCGCGGTGGCTGTGAGGCCGCTTTGCGGCCGGGATTGGGGAGTTGGGATTCGGGATTGGTTAGAGCCGCATCGTTGACCGGGCGTGTAACCCGTACCCTCATCCGCCCTTCGGGCACCTTCTCCCGACGGGAGAAGGGAAGTGCATCGCTTGTACAAATCCTGATTGTGCGAATCCCCAATCCCGACTCACCAATCCCTGCAATCAAGCCACATAGATCGTCTTGATATTCATGAACTCATGAATGCCATGCTCGGCCAGCTCGCGCCCGAAACCGGAGCGCTTGATCCCACCGAATGGCAAACGCACATCACTCTTGACCACCGAATTGACGAACGCCGCACCGCATTGCAACTGCTGCGCCACGCGCTCGCCGTGTTTGGCATCTGCCGTCCACACGCTGCCGCCCAGACCGAAGGTGGTGTCGTTGGCCACACGCACCGCTTCTGCTTCGTCGGCCACGCGGATCACCGAGGCGACCGGGCCGAACAACTCTTCCTCGTAAGCCGGCATGCCCGGGGCAACACGGTCGAGAATGGTGGTGGGATAGCCTGAATGCGAGCCAGCCACAGGCTCGCCACCGAGCAGCACCTTTGCGCCCTTCTCCACGCTGGCCTGCACCTGCTTGTGCAACTCGTCGCGCAGGTCGGCGCGTGCCATCGGCGCGAGCGTGGTGGTTTCCTGCTGCGGGTCGCCGAGCACACGCTTGGACGCGGCAGCGACAAAGCGTTCGATGAATTGATCGGCAATCGCGTCCACCACGATGAAGCGCTTGGCGGCGATGCAGGTCTGCCCGCTGTTGTCGAAACGCGACTGCACGGCAGACGTGACGGTGTGCTCCAGATCGGCGTCTTCCAGCACCACGAAGGCATCGCTGCCGCCGAGTTCCATCACGCATTTCTTCAACTGGTCGCCCGCGTTTGCGGCCAGCGACCGGCCCGCACGCTCGCTACCGGTGAGCGTCACTGCGGCGATGCGATCGTCACGCAACACGTCAGCCGCCTGGTCGTTGTCGATATGCAGCACATCGAACACGCCCGGCGGAATACCAGCAGCATCGAGCACTTCTTTCATCGCATCGGCGCAACGCGGCACATTGCTGGCGTGCTTGAGCAACGCGACGTTGCCGGCCATCAGGCCCGGTGCGAGAAAGCGAAACGCCTGCCACAACGGGAAATTCCACGGCATCACCGCAAAGACGCAGCCCAACGGCTCGTAACGTACGTAGCTGGATTGCGCTTCGGTGGGGATGTCGCGCGGTGCCAGATACTCGGCCGCGTGATCTGCGTAGTACGCGCAACCCTGCGCGCACTTGTCGACCTCGGCCAGCGCTTCATGGCGCAACTTGCCCATCTCGGCAGTCATGATGCGCTGCAGATCGTCGCGCCGTTTGCTCAGCTCTTCACCGACGCGGCGCAGCAAGGCGCCCCGCTCGGCCAGCGGCAGCGCCGCCCAGGTGGGAAACGCCTTGGCAGCAGCGGCCAGACGCGCCTCGATGGCGGCGGCATCCAGGGTTTGCTGGGTGTGCTCGACCTGGCCATTGGCCGGGTTGACGGTGTCGTAGGACATGACGGTCTCCTGTAGCAAGGCGGTCATGCTAGTCGCCGGGAAGTTGCAGCCGCGTCACAACCATCTGAAATCGCTGCAACGCTGTGTTTGCCCGCACCCCGACGGAATGCCGCAGCGCGATCACATGGCGCTTGCGACCCCAACATGACCGCCCGGAAGCGCCTGCCCGAAACAGACTGTCGCCAGTGGCCCAACTTTACTTTGCGCAATGGCATGACAGGGCCAGAAATGCTCTAGCATTCCGGCTCTGATCAGAATCGATCACTCACGGAAGAACCTCGATGCGTTTGTTCTTTTGCACTGCGTTGGCGATCGTCGTAAGCGCATTCCTGCCCGGTTGCGCGTTCATCCAGGACGTGATGCGCGGACCACGCCCCAGCGCGAACGGATTCGTGACCGTGACTTGCACCAACAACCTGCCCAACCCTGCCCAGCCATGCGAGGAGGAGGCAGTGCGGGCCTGCTCGGACACTGCCATCCGCCAGTTCGTGACCGCCAGTTCCTTGCCGAACATGGTCACGATCTATCCGAGCAAACAGGAACGCAAAGACAATAAGCGCGATGGCAAAAGCAACCGCGATGATCGGCCCGCCGAGCAGCCCAGAACCGAGCAGCAGGGTTACGAGATCAGCGCCGAGTACCAGTGCTTTTTGACCAAACCGCAGCCATGGGATAGCGGCTATACGCCTCCGGCCAAGTAAGCGCGGCCAACGAAACAACAGCGCAGCAGCAAGGCAGGCGCCCGTCACCCACATGTACCCTGCGTGCACCGCAGTTCCGAGCGGTGCAGTCCACTTCGATGTAAGCGCTGCCTACTACCGCTTCAATACCGGCACGCGCTCAGAGAGCGGATTGCAATGCCAATTGCGCATCGCGTTGACGGCGTTTTTCGCTGCGCGCCAACAGCCACCACCCGATCACCGCGGCGACCGAGACCGCCAGCACCATCACCGTCGCGAGCGCATTGATCTTGGGGCTGATGCCCAGCCGCACCGAGGCGAATACCTTGATCGGCAGCGTGGTGGAATTGGGCCCGGCCAGAAAACTGGCGATCACCACATCGTCCAGCGATAGCGTGAAGGCGAGCAGCCAGCCCGAGGCCAATGCGGGGGCGATGATCGGCAAGGTGATCAGGAAGAACACTTTCAGCGGTGTCGCACCGAGATCCATCGCGGCTTCTTCCAGCGAACGATCCAGCTCCTGCAGCCGCGAGGAGATCACCACCGTGACGAACGAGACGGTGAAGGTGACATGCGCCACCCAGATCGCGACCGCCCCGCGCGGTGCGATACCGAGCACCCCGCCCATCGACACCAGCAACAGCAGGATCGACAGGCCGATGATCACTTCCGGCATCACCAAGGGCGCGGTAATCAACGCACCGAACAAGGTTTTGCCGGGAAAGCGCCGCATGCGCACCATTGCCATCGCCGCCATGGTGCCCAGCACTGTCGATGCACACGCGGTCCAGAATGCCACTTCCAGGCTGACCCAGCCCGCGTCCAGCAACTGCCGGTCGCGCAGCAATTCGCCATACCAGCGCGTGGAAAAACCGCCCCACACGGTGGCCAGGCGCGAGGCGTTGAACGAGTACACCATCAGCAACAGGATCGGCAGGTACAGAAAGCCGAAACCCAGCGCGAGCACGCTGCCGCCAAGCACGCGTCTACTGCGAGAGGCGCGCATCATGTGAGCCGCCCTTCCAGCTCGCGCTGTTGATAACGGTGGAAGATCACGATCGGCACCAGCAACAACAACAACATCACAGTGGCTACTGCAGCGGCCACCGGCCAGTCGCGATTGTTGAAGAACTCGCCCCACAGCACGCGGCCGATCATCAAGGTGTTGGGGCCGCCCAACATTTCCGGAATCACGAACTCGCCCACCGCCGGAATCATCACCAGCATGCAGCCGGCCACGATGCCGTTGCGCGAGAGCGGCAAAGTGATGCGCACAAACGCCTGCCACGGCCGCGCGCCCAGATCGTAGGCCGCCTCAAGCAAACGTTGATCGTGCTTGACCAGATTGGCGTACAGCGGCAACACCATGAAGGGCAGATAGCAGTAGACGATGCCGATGTAGGCGGCGATCGGGGTGTACAGCAGGTGCAACGGCTGCCGGATAACGCCCAGTGCCAGCAGCGCCTGATTGAGCAATCCGTTGCCGTCGAGGATGCCGATCCAGGCGTACACGCGGATCAGGAACGAGGTCCACGATGGCAGCACTACCAGCATCATCGCCACGTTGCGCGTGGCCAGCGGCAGGCGCGCGATCACGTAGGCCATCGGGTAGCCGATTAGCAGCGCAAGCGCCGTGGAGATCGCTGCGATCTTGATCGAACTCGCATACGCCGCCACGTACTGGCTGTCGCGCAACAAGACCAGATAGTTGCCCAGATGCAGCTTGATGCTCACCGCGCCATCGGCAGCCACGGCGAACAATGGCGTGTACGGCGGCATTGCGGTGGCGTGCTCGGCGAAGGAGATCTTCAGCACGATCAGGAACGGAATCGCGAAGAAAAGCAGCAGCCACAGATACGGTGCGGCGATCACGCCCCAGCGTGCGCCCGGCAGTGCATGGCGAAGAGTGGCTAGCAAAACGTAGCGAGCAGTCGCCAGGGGGGCGCGGACGGCGCGGAGGAACCGCAGTGTACGAGTGGTACATGAGGATTCCGAGCACCGGCCGCGCGCCCCTGGCGGCTGCGCAGTAGTTTTGCTGGCCGCTCTCATGCGGTCAGCACCACGCCATCGTCCTCGCCCCAGCCCACCCACACCGCATCGCCCCAGGTCAGCGCTTCGCTGGCCCAACGCTGGCGGTTAGCGAAATGGGCCATCAACTTGAAGCCGCTCGGCAAGCGCACGTGATACACCGAATGGCTGCCGAAATAGGCGATGTCTTCGATCACCCCGTGCGCCTTGTTGCAGGTCTGCGCGGGTTCGTCCTTGCCGATGGCGAGTTTTTCGGGACGTAGCGCGAACGCCACCGTTTGCCCTGCGAACCCGGTGATGCCATGCCCGATGCGGATGGGTGCAGCGAATGCCGATGTTTTCAAACTGACGTAATCCGGCTCGTCTTCGACGATGACCGCGTCGATCAGATTGACCGAGCCGATGAATTCGGCAGCGAAGCGGTTGGCCGGTTGTTCGTAGATCTCGTCGGGGGTGCCGACCTGCTGGATCCAGCCCTTGTCCATCAGCGCGATGCGGGTGGCCATGGTCATGGCCTCTTCCTGGTCGTGGGTGACCATGACGCAGGTGACGCCGGAGGTTTCGATGATGTTGACCAGTTCCAGCTGCATCTGCGAGCGCAGCTTCTTGTCCAGCGCGCCCATCGGTTCGTCCAGCAACAGCAGCTTGGGCCGCTTGGCCAGCGAGCGCGCCAACGCCACGCGTTGCTGCTGCCCGCCGGATAATTGATGCGGCTTGCGCTTGGCCAAGCTGCCGAGCTGCACCAGCTCCAGCATCTCGCCGACACGCGCGGCGATGGCGGATTTGGACAAGGCTTCCTGCTTCAATCCGAATGCGATGTTCTGCTCCACGCTCATGTGCGGAAACAGCGCATACGACTGGAACATCATGTTGATCGGGCGCTCGTACGGCGGCAGCGCGTCGATGGGTTGGCCATCGAGCACGATGCGCCCCTTGGTCGGCCGTTCGAAGCCGGCCAGGCAGCGCAGCAATGTGGACTTGCCGCTGCCCGAGCCGCCCAGCAGCGCGAAGATCTCGCCCTTGCGGATCTGCAGGCTGACATCGTCGACCGCGACGAAGCCGTCGAACTCCTTGCGGACCTCGCTGATGCTCAGATACGCGGTGTCGCCGGTGGAGAGCTGCTCGGGAACTGCCATGAAACCTCTCGATTGCGAAGGCGCGAGGACCGCACTGGCGACCACTCACCGCATCATGGCAAAACCCGACTGCGGCTGCAGCGCTTGCGCCCGCCGCATCAGGAATCGCTCAGCGCGCCTCCTGCGCCGGTTCGCTCCAGCCCAGGCCCAGGCTTTTCTGCAAGGCCACGTAGTTCACCAGCAACTGCACCTGCGCCTGCGCGGCTGCGTCCTGCGCGGATAGTTGCTGGCGTTGCACATCGAGCAGGTCGATCGACGAAGTGGCGCCGGCATCGCGCCGCTGCTGCATCAGTCCGGCCGAGCGCGTGGCCGAGGCTTCGGCCTGCCGCGCCACCACCAGTTGCTTGCGCGCCGAGCCGAAGCGCGCCAACGCGGAATTGGCATCCTGCAACGCACCCAGCACGGTACCCTCGTACGCGGCCTCGCGGCCGGCATTGCCGGCACGCGCCTGCTCCACCTGGGCCTTGGTGCGGCCGAAATCGAAGATCGACCAGCGCAACATCGGCACCGCCAACGTGGTCAATGCATCGGAATTGAAATCGCCTGGCGAACCTGCCACCCAGCTCAGACCGCCCAGCAGGGTCACCTGCGGGAAATAGCCGTTCAATGCCTCGCCGATCTGCGCGCTGGAGGCAGCCAGCTCGCGCTCGGCCTTGCGCACGTCGGGGCGGCGACGGATCAACGCACCGGCATCGTCCACACGCACCTGGGTGGGCAACATCGGCAACGGCTGCGCTGTGCTCAATTGCGTATCCAGTGCACCGGGCTCGCGCCCGACCATCAACGCCAGCTGGTCCAATGCCTCCTGCGATTGCATGTCCAGCGGCAGGCGTTGCGCCTGTTGCTGCTGCACTTGCGTGGCGATCTGCTCGACCTGCAGATCCGAAGCAGCGCCTTGTTCGCGGCGCTGCTGGGTCAGCCGCAAGGTCTGCCCGATCTTGTCGAGGTTGGCGTCGGCAATGGCCAGACGCGCCTGCAGCCCGCGGTAGTTGAGATAGACCTGCCCGACTTCGGCAGCCAGCTGCACCTGCGCATCGGCCAGCTCGGCTTCGGAGGCCTGCGCCTGTGCCAGCGCACCTTCGGCGGCGCGGCGGCGGCGGCCGAACAGATCCAGCTCCCAGCTCGCATCGAAGCCGACGCTGTAGATCTGCGTCTTGTCCAGACTCGCCTCCTCGTTGCCCGCGGCCGGCGGCTGGCTGTTCTGGCCATTCTGCAACTCGCCGAGCGTATCGACGATGGTCTGCGGCGGCTCGGCATACGCGTACAAGGCGCTGGCATTGAGCTTGGGCAGACGCTCGGCGCGACGCTGGCGTGCCAGTGCGCGGTTAGCCAACAACCGCGCCTGCGCGGCACGCAGATCGGGGCTGTCGGCCAACGCCTGGGTGACCAGTTGGGTGAGCATCGGATCGTGCAGCTCCTCCCACCAGTGATTCAACGGCGCAGCGGCAACCACCTCGGCGCCACTTGCGCGATGCAATGCCGGCGCCTGCATGGCCGCATCGGCCACGACCGGCGCCTTGGTGTAGTTGGGGCCGAGCATGCAGCCGCCGAGCAGCACCGCGCTCAGCGCGGCTGCTAGCGGCATGCGGATCAGGCGCATGGAATCAGTGCATTGCAAGGTGCGCCCCCTTGGGTAACGGCTTGAGCAAAAAGGCCAGCGGAATCGTGCAGACCACGATCACGCCGAAGATCCAGAACAGATCGCTATAGGTCATCACCAGCGCCTGCTGCTGCACCAGGCGCGCCAGCTGCGCGATCGAGCGGATCGCGGCCTCCGCACCGGCGCTGCCCTGCATCTGCGCGCCCAGACCTGACAAGAACTCCTGCGCGCGCGAGGCGTTGGCGGTAATCGCGCTGCCGATGGTTTCGGTATGGAAGGTCATGCGGCGCTCCTGAAACGTGGAGATCAGCGCCAGGCCCACCGAGCCGCCCAGGTTGCGGCCGGCGTTGAACAAGCCCGATGCGTCGCCGGCCAGCTCCGGCGGCACCGACGAAATCGCGGCCTGATTCAACGACATCATCGCCAGCGCCAACCCGCAGCCCTGCAGCAACTGGCCGGCGACAAAATGCATGCCCACGGTGTCGGCAGTCAGCGACAGATTGACGAAACAGGCCGC
Source organism: Xanthomonas sp. NCPPB 2933 (assembly GCF_056725225.1). NCBI lineage: Bacteria > Pseudomonadati > Pseudomonadota > Gammaproteobacteria > Lysobacterales > Lysobacteraceae > Xanthomonas > Xanthomonas sp. NCPPB 2933. The sequence continues at coordinate 2,373,470 of NZ_CM161518.1, read as the reverse complement.
GGCAAAACAGATCAGCCCGGCGATCACCAGAATGCGCACATCCACCACTTCCAGCAGCTTGGGCATCATCGGCATCAGCAGCACGGTCGGCAGGCCGGACAGCAGCAGCACGTAGCCGGCCTGCTCGGTGTTGTAGCCGGAGATCACCGCCAGAAACTGCGGAATCATGTACATGACCCCGAACAGGATCATGCCCACCGCCATGATCATGACGAACACCGCGCCGAAGCTGCGATGCAGCAACAACGACAAGTGGATCACCGGCGGCCGGCGACGGAACTGGGTGATCACCAAGGCGATGAAGCCGCTCAGGGAGATCAGGCTCAGCATGTTGATCTCGCTGGATTCGAACCAGCGCTCGCGCTGGCCTTCTTCCAGCACCACGGTGAGCCCGCCCAGGCCGGCGGTGAGGCCATAGATGCCCAACCAGTCGGCATCGAGCAGGCCGGCCCAATCGCCTTTTTCATGCTTCAACCCGAGCAGCAACAAGGCCACCAGGCCGACGCAGATCGGCACGTTGATGAAGAACGCGTAATGCCAGCTGACGTTTTCGGTGAGCCAGCCGCCCAGCAGCGGGCCGATCACCGGGCCCATGATCACGGTCATGCCGAACAAGGCGGTGCCCATGGTCTGCTGGCTGGGCGGCAGGCGCGTGGCGACGATGGTCAGCGCGGTGGGAATCAACGCACCGCCGGCCAGACCCTGCCCGACGCGGCCGATGATCATCATCGTCAACGAGGTCGACAGGCCGCACACCACCGAAAACGCGGTGAACATCACTGCGCAGATCAGCAGGAAGTTGCGCAGGCCCAGCGTGCGCACGAACCAGCCGGTCAGCGGGATCATGATGATCTCGGCGACCAGATACGCAGTGGAAATCCAGGTGCCTTCGGTGCCGCTGGCGCCCACTTCGCCCTGGATGGTGGGCAGCGCCGCGTTGACAATGGAGATATCCAGCGTCGCCATGAACGAGCCGATGGTGCCGGCCAGTACCGCCAGCCAGGCGCCCGGTTCGGCCTTCTCGCGTTGGGCGCTGCCGCCGGCACGCGGGCCGGTGGCTGCGGCTGCACTCATCGCGCGCGCTCCTGCGCCTGCACGCGATCGGATTCCTCCTCGGCCCGTTGCTTGGCGTCCTTGGCCGAGCGCGTATCCACCGTCACTTCGACCGACATGCCCGGCACCAGCACCTTGCGCGCCTCGTCACCGGCCAGCACGCGAATCCGCACCGGAATGCGCTGGACGACTTTGGTGAAGTTGCCGGTGGCGTTTTCCGGCGGCAGCAGTGCGAATTGCGAACCGGTGCCCGGCGACAGGCTTTCGATCTTGCCGTGCAGCTTCACGCCCGACAGCGCATCGACCTCGATCTCGGCCGGTTGGCCCGGACGCATCAGGCCGACCTGGGTTTCCTTGAAGTTGGCGACCAGGTACAGCGATTGCTGCGGCACGATGGTCATGGTGCGGGTGCCGGCGCCGAGGAACTGGCCCACCTGCACGGTCTTGTCGCCGACCCGGCCACGGATGCGGCTGGTGAGGAGGGTGTCTTCCACCGCCACGCGGGCCTGGTCGGCATCGGCGGTGGCCTGCTTCACGCCGGCCTGCGCCTGCTCCAGCTGTGCATTGCTGGCCAGGATCTGGCTCTGCGCGCCCTTGGCCTGTGCCTGCGCCGCGTCGTACTGGGCGCGTGCGCGGGCCAGTTCGTGCTGCAGGCTTTCCTGATGTTCGTGGGTGTCTGCACCCGAGGCGGCCAACGGGGCGAAGCGCTTCACTTCGGCCTGGGCGAATTTCAGGCTTGCTGCTGCCGAGGTCACCTGGCTACGCGCCTGCACCAGCGACGACTCCTGCCCGGACACGTTGGCGGTTGCCGCAGCGATATCGGCCTGGCGCGCGGCGATTGCGGCCTCGGCCTGCTGCAGGGTCGCCTGGTAGGTGCGGTCGTCGATCTGCAGCAGCGGCTGGCCGGCCTCCACGATCTGGTTGTCGCCCACCATCACCTTGGTCACATAGCCGCTGACGCGCGGCGCAACCGCCACCGAATCGGCCTGCAGATAAGCGTTATTGGTGCTCTGCATGTAGCGGCCCTTGATCAGGTAGTAGGCCAGCCACAGCGCCAGCAACACCACCACCAGCAGGCCGACCACGATCAGCGTCCACTTCACCTTGGGGTTCTTCAACGGCGAGGGCTCGGGCGGCTCCTGCTGATTGTGTGCAGCGTTGCCTTGGGCATCCTGGGCCGAAGCCTGGCCGTCGTTGGACTGGTGATCGTGGTTGCTCAAAGTCAGGCGTCCTGTGTCGTGGGCGAGGCGCGCGCAACGACGTGCCGCAGCAGCGGTTCCGGCGAAGGCGGCGCAACCATACAATTATTTGAACCGCCCGGTACAGATTGCGTGACGAGCCTGGTCAGCTGCCGCTTGGACTGATTGGTTCTTTATGAAGACCTGGCTACGCGGCCGCGCCTTCAACCCACCGACGCCTCAACGACCGGTCTTGATCTCGGTCCACAGCCGCGTGTACAGCCGGTCCACTTCCGGCGGATTGATCGCGTAAGTAAACATCTTGGCGGTCACTTCCGGCGGCGGGTAGATGGTGGAGTCGTTGCGGATCGCCGCATCCACCAGCGGGGTGGCAGTGCGCACCGGATTGGCGTAGTGGATGAAGTTGCTGTTGGCTGCGGCCACCTCCGGCTTCAACAGATAGTTGATGAAGGCATAGGCGTTGTCGGGGTGCTTGGCGTCCTTGGGAATGGCCAGCATGTCGAACCACTGCGGCGCGCCTTCCTTCGGGATCGAATAGGCCACCTTGACGGTGTTGCCGGCCTCCACTGCGCGGTCGCGCGCCTGGATGATGTCGCCCGACCAGCCCACTGCAAGACAGGTATTGCCATTGGCCAGCGAAGTCACGTACTGGCTGGAGTGGAAGTTCTGCACATACGGGCGAATCGTCTTGATCAGCGCGGCGGCTTTTTCGATCTCCGCCGGCACCGTGCTGTGCGGATCCAGACCCAGATAATTGAGCGCGATCGGAATCATGTCCGAGGGCGTGTCGAGGATGGTGACGCCGCAGTCCTTCAACTTCGACAGATTTTCCGGCTTGAATACCAGATCCCAGCTGTTGGCGACCTCGGTGCTGCCGAAGACGGCCTTGAGCTTGTCCACGTTGTAGCCGATGCCGGTGGTGCCGATCATGTACGGCACGCCAAAGGCATTGCCCGGATCCTGCGCGGCGATGCGGCGCATGATGTCCGGATCCAGATTGACCAGGTTGGGGATCTTGCTCTTGTCCAGCGGCAGGAACACCCCGGCCTGGATCTGCCGGCCGAAGAAGCTCAGCGTGGGCACCACCACGTCGTAATCGCTGCCGCCGGCGAGCAGTTTGGCTTCCACCATCTCGTCGCTGTCGAACACGTCGTAGGTGACATTGATGCCGCTGCTCTTTTCGAACGCGGGAATGGTGTCTTCTGCGATGTAGTCTGAATAGTTGTAGACGTTGAGCACCTTGGCCCGTGCGTCGGCGTTACCTGGCGCAGTACCGCCACCGCAGGCGGCCAACAAGGTGGTGGACAGCGTCAGGGCGAGCAATCGCAACGTCATGTGGATCTCCAAAGCAGTGCGGTCATGGCGGGGCCGGCGGTGTGGCCGGTCGAGGTTCCAGCCTACGCATCGGGTTTCTGTTTGCCCAGCTTATTTCCCTGGCTTGCAGCGGCTATCGAAAACGAGGTTTGCTGCGCCTGGCGGGCGCGGCCATTGGACGGGGTGGCATGCCGCATTCGACCATTGCGGTTTCCGCGCGTCACGCGCACCCGGCTGACGTGCGCGCGCCATGAGGGCCACTCATCTGCCCAGCGCCTGCGCGGTGTCGTCCAGCGCCGCCCAGGCCTTGTCGAACAGCTCATCGACCTGCTCGCAGGTGATGATCAATGGTGGCGACAGCAGCATGGCGTCGTAAGTCGCGCGCAGGATCAGCCCGCGCTTTAGTGCGAAGTCGCGGCACAGCGCCCCTACACGGCCGCGCTCGGGAAAATACGTGCCGCGTTGGCGCTTGTCCGGCACCAGTTCCAGTGCGCCGACCAGCCCGGCGATGCGTGCCTCGCCCACCAGGCGATGTTCGCCCAGCTCGGCCCAGCGCTGCGCCAGATACGGCGCAATCCGGGTGCGTGCGGTCTCCACGATGCCTTCGTCCTGCAACAGCCGCACATTCTCCAACGCCACCGCCGCACACACCGGATGCCCGGAATAGGTGCCGCCATGCGCCAGCTCGCCGCCGTGCGTCTTGAGCACACCGGCCACGCGATCGTTGAACATCGCTGCCGCCAACGGGATATAGCCGGAGGTGATGCCCTTGGCGAGCGTCATCACATCGGGCTGGAAGCCGAAGTAATCCGCACCGAACCACGCACCGGTGCGGCCGAAGCCGCAGATCACTTCGTCGGCGACCAGCAGCACGTCGTAGCGCCGGCAGATGCGCTCGATTTCCGGCCAGTAACTGCGCGGCGGGATATAGACCCCGATCGCGCCCATGATCGGCTCGCCGATGAAGGCTGCCACGTTCTCGGGGCCGAGCTGCAGAATCTTTTCTTCCAAGCGGCGCGCTGCCAGCAGCCCGTATTCTTCGGGATCCATCTCACCGCCATCGCCGAAGTGATACGGCGGCGAGATGTGATGAATATCCGGAATCGGCAAGCCGCCCTGCTTGTGCATGCCTTTCATGCCACCCAGGCTGGCACCGGCCATGGTGGTGCCGTGATAGCCGTCGTGGCGGCCGATGAAGATGCGTTTTTCCGGCTGCCCCTGCACCGCCCAGAAGTGCCGCACCAGCCGCAGGATGGTGTCGTTGGCCTCCGAGCCGGAGTTAGCGAAGAACGCATGGTTCAAATCGCCCGGCGTCAGCTCGGCCAGCTTGGCGGCGAGATGGATGGTGGGCTCGGTGGTGCACTGAAAGAAGCTGTTGTAGTAGGCCAACTGCTCCATCTGCCGCGCCGCCGCCTGCGCGAGCTCCTTGCGTCCATAGCCCACATTCACGCACCACAATCCGCCGAACGCATCCAGCAACTTGTTGCCGTCCGCATCCCACACATACACGCCCTGCCCGCGCGTCAGGATGCGCGTGCCCTTCTCGGCCAATGCTGCGTTGTCGTTGAACGGATGCAGGTGATGGGCGGCATCGAGTTGCTGCAAGGTCTTCAGTGCTTGCGGATCCATGGGCACTCCGGCTACGGGGTACGTGCAGTCTACGGTCGATCGGCCGGGCACAAGATGCTTTCAGTGGCGCATGCCGAACAAGGAGTGAAACGCGCGAACGGGGCGCGGTGCCCAATGTCCAATGCGCGAGGCATCATGCATCCTTATATGCCGTACCCTCATCCGCCCTTCGGGCACCTTCTCCCGATGGGAGAAGGAGACGACGCAGCACGCTGCGCGAGTCGAAAACGCCTCAGACATTCAACAGCAAGAACTCCCGTTCCCACGAACTGATGACACGAAAGAACGTCTCGTATTCCTTCCGCTTCACCGAGATATAGGCGCGCACAAACCGCCGACCCAACATCTCCTGCAATGCCTCGCAGCCCTCCAATCCGTCTAGAGCTTCACCCAGCGAGCGCGGCAGATCGTAGCCCTGCTCCTTGCCGTTGCTGCTGATCGGCGCGGTCGGTTCCAGCTTTTCGCGGATACCCAATAACCCGCACGCCAAGGTCGCTGCCATCGCCAGATACGGATTGGCATCGGAGCCGGCAAAGCGGCTTTCCACCCGCATGTTCTGCGGGGTGTCGATCGGCACGCGTAGCCCGCAGGTGCGATTGTCGAACCCCCACAGCACATTGCTGGGCGACACCTCGCCGAACATCAGCCTTCGATAGGAATTGACATTGGGTGCCAGCAACCCCATCGCCATCGGAATGTATTTCTGCAGGCCACCGAGATAATGCGCAAAGGTGTCGCTGAAACCGCCTTCGCGCTTGCCACTGAACACATTCTTGCCAGTGCCGGTATGCAACAGGCTCTGATGAATATGCATCGCACTGCCCGGCTCGGTTTCCATGGGTTTGGCCAGAAACGTGGCGTACACGCCATGCCGCAACGCGGCTTCGCGCATGGTGCGCTTGAACATGAAGACCTGATCGGCGCGCGACAGCGCATCGGCATGGGTGAAGTTGACCTCCAGCTGCGCCGCGCCGGATTCGTGGATCAAGGTATCCACGTCCAGTTCCATCGCGTCGCAGTAGTCGTACATCAGATCCAGGATCGGATCGAACTCGTTGACCGCATCGATCGAATACGACTGCCGCGCGGTTTCCGGGCGGCCGGAGCGCCCCGCCGGTGGCAGCAACGGAAAATCCGGGTCGGTGTTCTTCTGCACCAGAAAGAATTCAAGCTCCGGCGCCACCATTGGTTGCAGCTTCACCTCGGCATACGCGTCCAGCACGCGGCGCAGCACGTTGCGGGGCGCAAGCTCATGGGGCTGCCCATCCTTGGTGTAGCAATCGTGGATGACCTGCGCGGTGGGGTCGGCGGCCCACGGCACCATGCGCACGGTGGAGGCGTCCGGGCGCAGGTGCATGTCCGAATCAGAGGGCGAGGTCAGCTCGTAATAATCGTCCGGGAAATCGCCGGTGACGGTGGTGGCGAAGATGCCTTCCGGCAGGCGGGTGCCGTAGTCGTGCGAGAACTTGTCGGCGGGGATGATCTTGCCGCGCGCGTTGCCGGTGATGTCCGGCACCAGGCACTCCACCTCGGTGATGTTGCGCTCCTTGAGCCAGCGGCGCAGCGCGCTTTCCGGCTGCTTGGGCGTGGATTTGCGCGAACGTGTGCGGATGGACATGCAACCTCACTGGCCGCGTTGAGCGGCGTATTGACGACAGGCATCGCCGAAGGCCTGAAAGATGGCACGGTAGAACGGATGCTGTGTGACACGCCACTCCGGATGCCATTGCACCGCCAGCAAAAAGCCCGGCCCGGCGCCACGAAAGGCTTCGATCAGGCCATCCGGTGCAGTGGCTTCGACCACCAGCCCGTCGGCGAGCTTCGCAATACCCTGCCCGTGCAACGAATTCACCCACACCTGATCGGTCTCGCTCATGCCGGCCAACCAGCCGCCGGGTTGCAGCTGCACCAGATGCGCAGGGCCGTATTGCGTGTCCAGCGGTGCGCTGCGGTCTTCCCGATGATCGGCCAGGCCGGGCACCTCCTGCACGCGTTGATGCAAGCGCCCGCCCAGCGCCACGTTGACCTCCTGCAGGCCGCGGCAGATCGCCAGCACCGGCAGGCCACGTGCAAACGCCTGCGGGATCAGGCCAAGGCTGGTGGCATCGCGTGCGGGATCATGCAGGTTGCCTTCCCAACTGGGCTCGTCGCTGTAGTGATGCGGCTCGACATTGCTCACCGCACCAGTGAGCAACAGGCCATCCAACCGATCCAGCCACACGTCTGCATCCAGCGTGGGCTGCAGGCTCGGCAGCAACACCGGCATCGCGCCCGCCGCCTCCACCACCGCGCGAATGTATTTTTCGCCAGCGGCCAGAAACGGATGCGGCCCTTGCTGGATGCGATCGGTCGGCAACCCGACCAGTGGAACGACAGCCATGCAGACATCCCGGTGTAGAGCGTTGAACGTCAGGTGCAATGCACTTGCGATGCAGCCGAACTTACCGCGCCGCCGCACGCATTGCCAAGCGCAACGCGACTGCGGTTGCGACTGCTCACGCAGGCTTTGCTAGGCTGGGCGGCGACTTCGCAGGTGGTGCCCATGGCTTCCGAAAACTTCGTCGCGTCCTTGCCTGCTGCCGATGCCGCCACGCTGGCGCGCATCGATGGCTGCGAATCGGTCGACCTGCTGCTGCCCGACACCAACGGCGTGCTGCGTGGCAAACGTGTGACAGGCGAGGCGCTGGGCAAGATCTATCGCGATGGCGTGTGCCTGCCGATGTCGCTGATCGCCACCGACATCACCGGCAATACCGTGGAAGAAACCGGGCTGGGCTACGCCATCGGCGATGCCGACCGCATCTGCCGGCCGATCGAAGGCTCGCTACGTCCGGTGCCGTGGGCACCGCAGCCGATGGCGCAGTTGCTGCTGGCGATGCACAACCCCGACGGCAGCGTGTTCGAGGTCGCACCACGCGCGGTGCTGCAGCGTGTATTGCGTGGCTTCGCTGCGCTGGGCCTGACCCCGGTGATCGCAGTGGAACTGGAGTTCTATCTGTTCGACGCGGTGCCCGACGCGCAGGGGCGTCCGCAGACCCCGCGCGACCCCGTCACCGGTGAGCGCAGCGACAGCACCCAGGTGTATTCGCTGCAGGACCTGGACGACCAGCGCGACTTCACCGATGCGGTCACCGCCGCCTGCCGGCAACAAGGCATCCCCGCCGATACGGCGGTGGCCGAATACGCGCCCGGGCAGTTCGAAATTAACCTGCAACATCGCGCCGACGCGGTCGCCGCCTGCGACGAGGCACTGCTGCTCAAGCGCACCATCAAGGCGATCGCGCAGCAGCAGGGCAAGCTCGCCAGCTTCATGGCCAAGCCGTTCTCGGGCCAGGCAGGCAGCGGCTTGCATCTGCATGTGAGCCTGCTCGATGGCGATGGCCACAACGTGTTTGCCAGCAGCGCCGATGCGACGGCCGACAGCCTGCGCCACGCCATCGCCGGGCTGCAGCGGCATGCGGATGCCTCGCTGCTGGTGTTCGCACCGCACGCCAATAGTTATCGACGTTTTGTCAGCAATGCCTTCGTGCCCTTGGATGCGAGCTGGGGCTTCAACAATCGCACCGTGGCGCTGCGTATCCCGCATAGCGATGCACGCAATACCCGGATCGAACACCGCATTGCCGGCGCGGACGCCAACCCGTATCTGGTCGCCGCCACCGTGCTCGCCGCCATGCTGGATGGCCTGCAGCACCCCGGCGAGCCCACCGCGCCGGTCACCGGCAATGCCTATGCGCAAGCGGTGTTCCAGCCGCGTACCTGGCAAGGCGCAGTCGATGCATTTGGCGCCAGCGCTTTCATCGGCGAGCAGTTCGGCAGCCAGTTCCAGCATGTGTTCGGCCAGCAAAAACAACGCGAATTGCTCGACTACCAGGCGCTGGTGCCGGATCTGGATTACGCCCGGTATCTGCGGACCGTTTGATGAGCCGCACGGCCACATCACTGCCAGACACCGACACGCCGGGCAACGGCTATCCCGACAGTTGGTACGTGCGCAGCACGCCCGCCTTGCCGGAGCAGCCGCGCCTGCAAGGCGTTGAACGCGCCGATGTCTGCATTCTCGGCGCCGGCTACACCGGCCTCACTGCGGCCCTGGCCCTGGCCGAGGCCGGCTACAAGGTCATCGTGCTGGAAGCCAGGCGCATCGGCTGGGGCGCGTCCGGGCGCAACGGCGGCCAGGCCATCGTGGGCTACGGCTGCGAGCAGGAAACGCTGGAAGCACTGGTCGGCAATGCCGATGCGCGGCTGTTGTTCGACTTCTCACGCGACGGCATGCGCCTGCTGCGCGCGCGCATCGAGCGTCATGCCATCGCCTGCGACTGGCGCGACGGTCACGCCCACGTGCCGCTGAAACCGCGCCAGGTGCAGGCCTTGCAGCACGGCATCGTGCGCATGGCCGAGCGCTACGACTACCCGCTGGAATGGTGGGACCGCGCACGCACCCGGCAGGTACTGGACAGCCCGCTGTATCTGGGCGCGATGTTCGACCCGGCCAGCGGCCATCTGCATCCCCTGGCCTACGCGCTCGGCCTGGCACGCGCGGCGCTGGCGGCCGGCGTGCGCATCTACGAAGGCTCGGCGGTGACCCGGCAGGAGCACGGCGACCGCGTGGTGATGCACACCGCCCAGGGCAGCGTCAGCGCCGACTTCGGCGTGATCGCCGGAAACGCCTTGCTGCACGGCATTTCTACATCGCTGGAACGCCACATCATGCCCGTGGGCACCTATGTCGGCGCAACCCCGCCGCTGGGTGAGGCCCGCGCACGCGCCTTGATCGCCAACGACATGGCCGTGGCCGATACCAACTGGGCGCTGGATTATTACCGGCTCAGCGCCGACCACCGGCTGCTGTTCGGCGGCCGCGCCAGTTATTCCTCACGTCCGCCGCCTGGCCTGAATCGCTTGATGACCCAGCGCATGCACACGGTGTTCCCGCAGTTGCGCGGTGTGCCGCTGGAAACGCTGTGGGGTGGCTACGTGGACATCTCGCGCAACCGCGCCCCGCACTGGGGCCGGCTGGCGGCCAACGTGTATTTCGCGCAGGGTTTCTCCGGCCATGGCGTGGCAGCCACCGGTCTTGCCGGTCATGTCATCGCCGAGGCCATCACCGGTCAAAGCCAGCGTCTGGACGTGTTCGAGCGCATCCCGCACCTGCCCTTCCCCGGCGGACGGCGGCTGCGCACCCCGCTACTTGTGGCGGCGATGAGCTGGTACCGGCTACGCGATGCGCTGTGGTGATCTGGGCCCAAGAGCGGCTGACCAAACTACTTCACGCCAGTCTACTGCGGGCCGGCTGATCTGATGCCTGGCTGCAGGGCCCTTGCCCGCCCACCATCGCAGGACACGCCGCAAGTACGTCCGTGTAGGCTCTTACGCGGCATCCATGCCGCGTAAGGTCCCGCGACGGTGGGCGGGCAAGGACCAGTCAAGATGGTCGGTGTGCATGGTGCAAGCAATGCCTTACGTGGGTTGCTTAGATAACGGCACGCCTGATTCATCTTCTCAATGTAAGCCGAGCGATGGACAAGCTTTAAGAAAGCAACCGACAAACTCTCTGGTGCGGTGTCCTCACCGATTGCGGGACCGTGTGGCGGCATGGATGCCGCCACCGAGCCTACATGGACGTACTTGCGGCGTGTCCCGCGAGCGGTGAGGGCACCGCGCCCTCGACCCACGCAGCGTTTGATCTGGACCTCTGACTGCATCCACCAACATACCGCCGACAAAACCACTGCACTCATTTGTTAACCGCTCTTAGTCTTCGCCACTTTGAGACGAAGCGCTCAAGTTTTGGCGAGCAGAGCCGTTAGCTGGTATGACGGTTCGATCCGCACGGCTAACCGATGTCCCCAGGCACCCTACATCGCAATAGTGAAAGCGCAGTCTTGCCGCAACGCGTGTTGCTGGTGGAAAACTCGCGCACGTTCACCAGCATGCTGCGCGAAGCCATCGAGCAACGCGTGGAACTGCCCGTGACGGTTGTCTCGACTCTGGCCGAAGCGGCACGCGTACTGGACGAAGAAGATGGTTGGTTCCTGGTCCTGACCGGGCTGGTGCTGGTGGATGGCGACCGCGACAAGGTCGTGGAATTTTTCCTCTCGCGCAAACTGCCCACCGTGGTGGTCAGCGGGGTCTACGACGAGGATCTGCGCCAGCGCGTGCTGCAGCAGCAGATCATCGATTACGTGCTCAAAAATGCGCCAGGTGCCATCGAATATCTGGCTTGGCTGGTGCAGCGCCTGGAGCGCAATCGCCGTATCGCCGCTCTGGTAGTGGACGACTCCTTGTCTGCGCGTACCTATGCCGGCGCATTGCTGTCGATGTACGGCTACCGCGTGGTGCTCGCTGCCGATGGTGCCTCTGGCCTGCAGGCGATCGAGCGCGACCCCGGCATTCGCCTGACCATCGTCGATCAGGAAATGCCCGGCATGGAAGGCGTGGAATTCACCCGCCGGCTGCGTGCGATCCGGTCGCGCGACAAGGTTGCCGTGATCGGCATTTCCGGCAACAGCGATTCGTCGCTGATCCCGCGTTTTCTCAAGAACGGTGCCAACGATTTCCTGCGCAAACCGTTCTCACGCGAAGAATTCTTCTGCCGCGTGTCGCAGAACGTGGACCAGCTGGAACTGATCGGCACGCTGCAGGACCTAGCCACCCGGGACTTCCTCACCGGCCTGCCCAACCGGCGCTATTTTCTGGAACAGAGCCAGCGGGTGATCCCCACCCTGCTGTCACAGGACCAGACGGTCACCGCGGCCATGGTGGACATCGACCACTTCAAACATATCAACGACACCTGGGGCCACGAGGCCGGCGACCAGGCATTGCGTGCGGTGGCCGCCTCGGTCTCCGGGCATGCGCGGCCGCAGGATCTGGTAGCGCGCTTCGGCGGCGAAGAGTTCTGCCTGCTGGTGCCGGGGCTGGATATCGCCAACGCCAGCGACTATTTCGAAACCTTGCGTGAGCGCATCAGCGCCTTGCGCGTACGCGTGGGCGACGAAACGCTGAGCATGACGGTCAGCATCGGCGTGTGCATCGCCAGCGAAGGCGACCAGTCGCTGCATCATCTGTTGAATGAGGCGGACAAGCACCTGTATCTGGCCAAGGCCGGCGGTCGCAATCAGGTACGTCTGGCAGTCTGATCGAGGCCGGCTGAGCCGCGCAGCAAGCGCCTGCCGGCATGCAATCAAGCATGATCGATAGCGCTTCATCGCGCGCCAGCGCGCTCCTACACGAACGGATGCGCTTCGCTGGAGCGGCGCCGCATCGCACGCGCCGCGATCAATGCCAACAGACTCAACACCGCAGCGCCACCCAGATACTGCCCGACTGCCTGCACGCCATAACGTGCGGCCAGTTGCGTGGCCACATACGGCGCCGGCGCCGCACCCAGAATGCTGGCCAGATTGAACGACAACGAGGCGCCGGTGTAACGCACCTCGGTGGGATACAACTCGGCCAGCAGCGTGCCGCAGGGGCCGTAGGTCAGGCCCATGAAAAAGAAGCCCAACCCCAGGAAGATCAACACCTGCAACGGATGATTGGCCTGGAACAGCGGCGCAAATGCCAGCCCGAACGCAATGATCGCGATGCTGGCCAGCATCATCGCCAGCGGTGCGCCATGGCGATCACCAAACTTGGCCGAAAGCGGAATGCCGATCGCGAAAAAGACGATACCGGCCATCTGCAGCAGCAGAAACTGCTCCTTGTCGTAGCCCAGCGTCTTGGTGCCGTAACCCAGCGCGAACACCGTCATCAGATAGAACAGCACAAAGGTGGCGAACGCACCCAGCGTGCCGATGATCAAGGCCGGCCAGTGCTGGGTGATCACCGTGCCCAATGGCAGGCGTACGCGTGTTTTGTGGTCCAGGGTCTTCTGGAAATCGGGTGTCTCGGTGATGCTCAGGCGCACCCACAAGCCGGTCAGCACCAGCAATGCACTGGCCAGAAACGGCACCCGCCAGCCCCACTGCATGAACTGCGCATCGTCGAGCACTGCGCCCATGCCCAGGAAGGTGCCAGTGGACAATAGGAAGCCCAGCGGCGCGCCCAGCTGCGGAAACATGCCGTACCACACGCGTTTTCCAGGCGGCGCGTTTTCGGTGGCAAGCAACACTGCCCCGCCCCACTCGCCGCCCAAACCCAGGCCCTGTCCGAAGCGACACAACGCCAACAATGCAGGCGCAAACACGCCGATCTGCGCGTAGCTGGGCAGCAAGCCGATCGCCACCGTGGACAAGCCCATCGTCAGCAGCGCCGCCACCAACGTGGCCTTGCGCCCGACCCGATCGCCGAAGTGGCCAAACACGGCCGAGCCCACCGGCCGCGCGACAAATGCGACGGCAAATGTCGCCAACGACTGCAGCATCGCGGCGCTGCCATCGCCGGCAGGAAAGAACAAGGTTGGGAACACCAGCACTGCGGCAGTGGCATAAATATAGAAATCGAAGAACTCGATGGTGGTGCCGATCAAACTGGCGAATAGCACGCGCGCAGGCGAATTGATGGGCGAAGCAAGCGGCGCGGCAGCAGTCATCGTTGATCGGCATCCAGACAAGACAAGACGGCCGATTCTGGCAGATTGCAGCAGCAGTTTGCGCGGACCAACCGGCCTGGGAAAAGTTACAGGCGTGACCGTCCGCTTTACGGCAGCAGGGCTATGAGATCTCGGTTGAAGCGCTGAAGGAGTGCGGATAGATCACTTGTAGAGCTGATGATCTTCGGCTTGGCTGCAGGGCCCCTCGCCCGCCCAGCATCGTGGGACACACGGAAAGTTGGGAGCGTTTGGACGATGCAGATAGATCGCTTGTAGAGCCGATGATCTTCGGCTTGGCTGCAGGGCCCTTGCCAGCCCAGCATCGTGGGACACACGGAAAGTTAGGAACGTTTGGACGATGCAGATAGATCGCTTGTAGAGCCGATGATCTTAGGCTTGGCTGCAGGGCCCTCGCCCGCCCACCATCGCGGGACACGCCGCAAGTACGTCCCTGTAGGCTCTTACGCGGCATCCATGCCGCGTAAGGTCCCGCGCCGGTGGGCGGGCAAGGACCAGTCGAGAATGTCGGTGTGCATGGTGCAAGCAGTGCATGACGTGCATTATTTGGATGACGCCGGGTCCGATCAGCTTTCTAACGCAAGCCGAGCAACAGACAGGCTTTCATCCGACCACCGACCAACATTCTGGTGCGGTGTCCTCACCGCTTGCGGGACCGTGTGGCGGCATGGATGCCGCCACCGAGCCTCCAGGGATGGATTCACGGCGTGTCCCGCAAGCGGTGAGGACACCGCGCGCTCGACTAACCAGGCTTTTGACGTAAGCATTTGACTGCATCTATGACAATGCACCGACTCGAAAGATTGGTTGGCTTTGAGTAGTTGGACAATGCAGATAGATCGCTTGTAGAGCCGACGATCTTCGGCTTGGCTGCAGGGCCCTCGCCCGCCCACCGGCGCGGGACACGCCGCAAGTACGTCCGTGTAGGCTCTTACGCGGCATCCATGCCGCGTAAGGTCCCGCGACAGTGGGCGGGCAAGGACCAGTGGAGATGGTCGGCGTGCATGTTGAGAATGTCGGCTTGCATGGTTCCGTGCAAACAACCAGCAAATTACTTAGTCAACGTGTGGCGCTTGCGCCGTTTCGCGCTGCGCATGCGCCGCCAACCCGGCAGGCGTCAGCAGCGCGAATTGCCGCTCGCCGCGGTCTTCCACCTGGATCCACCCCGGACCAGGTTGGCCATCAAGACTGGCGCTGCCCAGCCAGGCCAATGTGCGCAGCAGCACGCTCATGCGCACGCCCAATTGCTTGCACAACCGCGCCAGCGACACGCCATCGGGTGCGTCGGCCAGCGCGGTGAGCAGCTGCGCGGTGAGCTGTGGATCAGCGGACAAGCACGGCCCCGATATCGCGCGATGCGGCATCCGCAGTCTCGGCGCGGTGCGGCAGTACGATCACCGGAATCGACTTGGAGGTCGGCGTACGCGCTTCGTCGGCGAAGCTGGATAGCGGCACCAGCGCGTTGGTTTCCGGGTAGTAGGCCGCCAGACAGCCGCGCGGGATGTTGTAGTCCACCAGCAGGAAGCGGCGCGCCTCGCGGTGCACACCGTCCTCGCACAGGCTCTCCAGATCCACCCAGTCACCGGCCTTCATGTTCAACGCTGCGATGTCGGCGCCGTTGATGAAGAGCACGCGGCGCTCGCCGAATACGCCGCGATAGCGATCGTCCAGGCCGTAGATGGTGGTGTTGTATTGATCGTGCGAGCGCGTGGTGGCCAGCGTAAACACCATCTGGTCGCTGTGGCTGCGACGTGCGCGATGGATCGGGTTGTCGGTGGGCACTGCGTGCGGCTTGAACACTGCGCGCTGTTCGGGCGTCACCCACTGGCGATCGCGCGCAGTGTTGGACAGACGAAATCCGCCCGGCGTGCGCACGCGCTGATTGAAGTCGGCAAAGTCCGGGAATACCTGCGCGATCAGATCGCGCACCCGGTCGTAGTCGCCTACCAACCAACGCCAGCGGATTGCACTGCGCGCACCCAACGTTGCCTCGGCCAGGCGCGCCACGATCGCCGGCTCGGACAACAGGTCAGGCGAGGCCGGCGGATTGATGCCGGCCGACAGGTGCACCATGCTCATCGAATCTTCCACCGTCACGCCTTGCGAGCCGGCGTCCTGGATGTCGATTTCGGTACGCCCCAGGCACGGCAGGATCAACGCATCGCGGCCATGCACCAGATGGCTGCGATTGAGCTTGGTGGTGACATGCACGGTGAGTTCGCAGTTGCGCAGCGCGCGATGCGTGGCATCGGTATCCGGCGTGGCGGCGGCGAAGTTGCCGCCCATTGCGAAGAACACCTTGCCGCGCCCGTCCAGCATCGCCTCGATCGCACCGACGGTGTCGAAGCCGTCTTCGCGTGGCGGCGCAAAACCAAACACAGATTGCAGCTTGTCCAGGAAGGCGGCCGGCGGTTTTTCGTAGATCATCATCGTGCGGTCGCCCTGCACGTTGCTGTGGCCGCGCACCGGGCATACGCCCGCGCCCGGCCGGCCCAGATGGCCGCGCAGCAACAGCAGGTTGGTGATCATGTGGATGGTGGCCACCGAGTGCTTGTGCTGGGTGATGCCCATGCCCCAGCAGGCGATCACGCGCTCGGCGTTGAGATAAATTTCGCCGGCCTTGCGCAGCGCCGCTTCGTCCAGGCCGGACTCTTCGACGATGGTGTCCCAGGCTTCCGCATGCACGTCGGCAGCGAAGGCGTCGAAGTTGGCGGTGTGCTCGGCGATGAACTCCAGATCCAGCAAACGCGGCGTGCCATCGCGCTGTGCCTGCGCATCGCGCTCCAGCACGTGCTTGATGATGCCCTTCACCGCGGCCAGATCGCCGCCGATCTTGAGTTGGAAATAATCCGAGGCGATGCGCGTGGAGCCGTTGTGCAGCATCTCCAGCTTGTCTTGCGGGTCGGCGAATTTCTCCAGCCCGCGCTCGCGCAGCGGATTGAATGCGGCGATCGCCGCACCGCGCTTGGAGGCCTGACGCAGTTCGCCAAGCATGCGCGGATGATTGGTGCCCGGGTTCTGGCCGAAGATGAAGATCGCATCGGCCAGTTCGAAGTCGTGCAGCGACACCGTGCCCTTGCCCACGCCGATCTGCGAACGCAGCGCGGTGCCGGAGGGCTCGTGGCACATGTTGGAACAGTCGGGGAAGTTGTTGGTGCCGAACTCGCGCACGAACAACTGATACAGAAACGCCGCCTCGTTGCTGGTGCGCCCGGAGGTGTAGAAGATCGCCTCGTCCGGGGTCGCCAGGCCATTGAGATGCCCGGCGATCTGCGCGAAAGCATCGTCCCAGCTCACCGGCACGTAGTGATCGGTGGCCGCGTCGTAGCGCATCGGGTGGGTCAGGCGGCCCTGCCCTTCCAGCCAGTAATCGCTGTATTGCGACAACAGACTGACGCTGTGCGAGGCGAACAACTCGTTGCCGGCACGGCGTGCGGTGGATTCGGCCGCCACGGCCTTGGCGCCGTTCTCGCAGAATTCGAAGGTGGAGGTGTGATCGCGATCGGGCCAGGCGCAGCCGGGGCAGTCGAAGCCGTCCGGTTGGTTGGCGTGCAGCAGCGTCTTGGCGCCCTGCACCGCGATGTCCTGTTCCATCAGATGCTTGGCTACTGAGCGCAATGCGCCCCAGCCGCCGGCGGGATTGTCGTACTGCTGGATGGTTTTCTTGCTCATGCGGGCTCTCCCACGCCAACGCCCAGATCCAGGCGCTGCGGATGGCTGTAAACGACACAATCGTGATCGCGGGCAAACCCGATCAGGGTCAGTCCCGCACTGTCGGCCAGGCTGATCGCCAGCGCGGTCGGTGCCGAAATCGCTGCAAGCAGCGGAATCCGGGCCTGCGCGGCTTTCATGGCCATTTCGTAACTGGCGCGGCTGGTCACCACCGCAAACCCTTGCGCTGCATCGACGCGGTCGCGCGCCAATGCACCAATCAACTTGTCGAGCGCGTTATGCCGGCCAACGTCTTCGCGCACGTAACGCACAACACCCTGCGCATCGGCCCAACCGGCGGCATGCACCGCGCCGGTTTGCGCGGCGATCGGCTGCTGCGCATGCAATGCATCCAACGCACGCGCCAATGCATCCACATCGATCTGCAGCGACGATTGCAGCACCGGCGGCACACGCAACACCGCTTCGATCGATTCGTTGCCGCACACCCCGCAACCGCTGCGTCCATCCAGATTGCGCCGCCGCTGATCCAACGCGGCGGCGCGCTCGGGTGGAATCTCGATCTGCAACGAAGCGCCTTCCAGATACGTCTCCACTGCGATCACCCGCAGGTCTTGCGGGTGATCGACGATGCCCTCGCTCAAGGAGAACCCGAGTGCGAAATCCTCCAGGTCCTCCGGCGTGGCCATCATCACCGCGAACGGCACGCCGTTGTAATTGAAGGCGACCGGCATTTCGGCCGCCACCATGTCCTGCACCGTGGCGCTGCGGCCGCCGCGATGGCGACGGACCATGCGCACCACACTGCCGGGGCGCACGGAGCGGGCAGACGAAGTGGTCATCTCATCTCAATGAAACAGCACGAAGGCTTTTTGCAGCGTGACCCAGATACCGAACAGCATCGGGATACCGACCGCCAGCCACGCAAACGCCACCAGTGCAGGATTACCACCATGGCCGATGCGCGCCATTTGATCGGGCGGCAACACGCCATGCCCGCTACGGTCCACTTTCTCGTGCGCCAGCTGCTTTTCGCGCGCCAGCTCGTCGGGCGTCATGAAGTGGCGCGCAGCCACCGGGCGCACCAACAGATTGCAGATAAGACCGAGCACCAACATGCCGGCGAGGATGTACATGGTGGTGTTGTAGACCTGTGACGGCGGGCTGCCGTGGGCCAGCTGGTACTCACGCATATAGCCGACGACCACCGGGCCGAGGATGCCGGCGGTGGCCCAGGCGGTCAGCAGGCGGCCGTGGATGGCGCCGACCATCTGGGTGCCGAACAGGTCGGCCAGATACGCCGGAATGGTGGCGAAGCCGCCGCCGTACATCGACAAAATGATGCAGAAGATACCCGCAAACAGCGCGATGCCGCCCACGTCACCGGCCGACGGCGCCGCCGCGTACAGGCAGATGCCGAGCACGAAGAACAGCGTGTAGGTGTTCTTGCGGCCGAGCTTGTCGGACATGCTGGCCCAGAAGAAGCGGCCACCGATATTGAACAGGCTCAACAGACCGGTAAACCCGGCAGCAATGGCGGCGATGCTGGCCAGCTGGGTCGGATCCAGGCTGCCGAAACCGACGTCCACGCCGATCAGCCGGCCGCCGAACACTTCCTGCAGCATCGGCGAGGACATGCCGATCACTCCGATACCGGCCGAGACGTTCAGGCACAGCACGCCCCACAGCAGCCAGAACTGCGGGATGCCCCAGACCTTGCTCACGTGCACGTGGTTGGCGGTGATCATGGCGTTGTTGCTGGCCACCGGTGCGGTCCAGCCGGCCGGCGTCCAGCCGCTCGGCGGGACGCGGTAGCCGAACGCACCGGCCATCATGAAGACGAAGTACAGCGCCGCCATCACCAGGAAGGTTTCCATCACGCCCACCGAGGTCGGCGTGGCGAAGTGGCGCATCAGCGCATCGGCCAGCGGGCTGCCGATCATCGCGCCGCCGCCGAAGCCCATGATCGCCATACCGGTCGCCATGCCGCGGCGGTCGGGGAACCATTTGATCAGGGTCGACACCGGCGAGATGTAACCCAGGCCCAGACCGATCCCGCCGATCACGCCCGAGCCCAGCCACAGCATCCATATCTGATGGAAGTGGATACCCGCCGCCGAGATCACCAGACCGCCGCACCAGCACAGCGCCGAGACCACACCGGCCTTGCGCGGGCCGGCGCGTTCCAGCCAACCGCCCCAGATCGCCGCCGAGCACCCCAGCAGCACGAAGAACAGCGTGTACATCCACTGCAGCTCGCTGATCTTCCAGTCGCAGGTGGTGGCGACCATGCGCGCGAACAGGCCCATGTCGGCCGGGCATGCGATCGCCTCGGTGATGCCCAGCGCCTTGGACAACGGCAGCCAGAACACGCTGAAGCCGTAGGCCATGCCGATACACAGATGGATCGCCAGCGCTGCCGGCGGAACCAACCAACGATTGAACCCCGGACGCGCAATGATGCGCTCCTTGGACAGCAGACCGGCGTCTGCGCTGGCTGTCGCCACGGTGGACCCTTGTGTCATTCCGTTCCCCAAAAAATACGATGAGTGCGATGTAGAGCGACCGACAAACGACTGCGCGAAGAGTGTGTCAGCGGCCCCGAATACGATTGATGGCTGCGATCGATTGGCGTGTTGCGATAAGGGCAGCAGCGACTACCAGGCCCAACAGGCAGTCGTCTGGCGCATCATCGGCGATCACTGGATCTTTGCAATGCTTCGACCCAGCCCCATACCCTGCCCGCGTCCCGCCACAGCCCGCGCCACAAGGCATTCGCAGAGGTTAGCGGCCGACGCTGCGACTAATTGACTAGTCCGTGCGGGCCGCGCGACGCGTGTCGCGGAATCGGCGTCGCAATCGGGCATTCCCAGGGGTGACGGGCGACGCGACGCCTGCCGTACAGTCATGCCATCCCCGCGATGGAGCCTTCAATGCACGACCACCCGCTGAGCGATCAGGCGCATGCGTTACAGGCACCCTCGCAGTTGGACGCGTTCTGGATGCCGTTCACCGCCAATCGCCAGTTCAAGGCGCGCCCGCGCCTGCTGGCATCGGCGGAGGGCATGTATTACCGCGATGTCGACGGCCGCCAGATCCTGGACGGCGTCGCCGGCCTGTGGTGCTGCAACGCCGGCCATGGCCGCGAGCGCATCGTGGCGGCGATCCGCGCGCAGGCTGGCACGCTGGATTTCGCGCCGACCTTCCAGATGGGTTCGCCGCTGCCGTTCGTGCTGGCGCAGCGGCTGGCCGCGATCGCCCCGCCCGGCCTGGGCCATGTGTTCTTCACCAACTCCGGCTCGGAGGCGGTGGATAGCGCGATGAAGATCGTGCTGGCCTATCACCGCCTGCGCGGCGAGGGCCAGCGCACCCGCTTCATCGGCCGCGAGAAGGCGTATCACGGGGTCGGCTTCGGCGGCATGTCGATCGGCGGGCTGCCCAACAACCGCAAATGGTTCGGCCCGCTGCTGGCCGGCACCGACCATCTGCGGCACACGCTCGATATCGAACGCAATGCCTACTCACGTGGCCTGCCTGCGCACGGCGCCGAGCTGGCCGACGATCTGGAACGGCTGATCACCTTGCACGACGCGTCCACCATTGCCGCGGTCTTCGTCGAACCGGTGTCCGGCTCAGCCGGCGTGATCCTGCCGCCGGAAGGCTATCTGCAGCGGCTGCGGGCCATCTGCGACCGCCACGGCATCGTGCTGGTGTTCGACGAAGTGATCACCGGCTTCGGCCGGGTCGGCGAGGCCTTTGCGGCGCAGCGCTTCGGCGTCACTCCGGACCTGATCACCGCCGCCAAGGGCCTGACCAGCGGCACCGTGCCGATGGGTGCGGTGCTGGTGGCCGATACGATCCACGCTGCCTTCATGCATGGGCCGGAAGCGGCGATCGAACTCTTTCACGGCTATACCTATTCCGGTCACCCGCTGGCCTGCGCTGCGGCAATCGCCACGCTGGACGTCTACGCCGAAGAGGATCTGTTCTCGCGCGCGATCACGCTAGGCCCGCAGTGGGAACACGCGCTGCACAGCCTGCGCGGGCTGCCGCACGTGATCGACATCCGCAACGTTGGCCTGATCGGCGCGATCGAGCTCGCACCCCGAAACGGTGCGCCGGGCGCACGTGGCTATGAGGTGTTCGAGCGCTGCTTCCACGACGGCGGCCTGCTGGTGCGCGTCACCGGCGATGTCATCGCGTTGTCGCCACCGCTGATCGTCACGCCCGAGCAGATCGGGCAGATCGTCGAAACGCTGGGCAAGATCCTGCGCAGCATTGCTTGATGACAGCGGCTTGATGACAGCAGCGTAAGCGCCCGCGTGTAGCGCCCGGGCGCGTCGCGGTCAAGCGCGCAAAGCCGGAGCAGGCTCACTACAATGCCGGCCCCGCACTTCCCCGCAGTTGCCGCATGAACATCGTTGTCAAAGAAGAACTCAAGGCCTATATCGACCCGCTGACGCCCGACGAGCACGAGGCGCTGGAACGCAGCCTGCTGGCCGAGGGCTGCCGCGATGCATTGGTGTTGTGGGGCGATGTGCTGGTGGATGGCCACAACCGCTACGGCATCTGCCAGAAGCACGATCTGCCGTTCCAGACCGTGCAGAACCCGCGCTTCCAGTCGATGCAGGACGTGCATCTGTGGATGATCGAGCAGCACCTGGGCCGGCGCAGCGTGTCGGACTTCCAGCGTGGCGTGCTGGCGCTGCGCAAGCGCGAGATCCTGGCTGCGCGCCAACGTACCCAGCGCGATGCCGACGCCGCTGCCGAAGCGCCAGTGGTCGGCGATGACCAGCCCGACACCGGACTCGATGACAGCGCCGCACGCAGCACTGAAGACAGCGACAGCCCGCCTTGGGAAGAGACCTCCACCCCGGTCAGCCGCGCCGAGCTGGCGCGTGAGGCACGCCTGAGTAACAACCAGGTGGTGATGATCGAACGCATTCACAAACAGGCCGCCCCGGAAGTGGTGCAGGCCGTGCGGTCCGGCGAGATTTCGATCAGCGCCGCCGCCGCCGTGGCGACCTTGTCCGAGGACGAACAACGCGCCGCCGCGCAGGCCGGCAAGGCCGAGCTCAAGCAGGCCGCCAAACGGGTGCGCGATGCCAAGCGCAAACCCAAATCCGACGAAGCCGAAGGTGGCGAAGCCGAACGCCGCGATGTGAAAGCGCTGCAGCGCCGCGTCACCGAGCTGGAAAACGAAAACGCTGCGCTGCTGGCCAAGGTAGCCGCGCTGCAGTCGCAGCTGGAGCGTCTGCGCGGCTGAGTGCACGACTGACCGCAGCACGTCACCCGTAGGAGCGCCCTCGGGCGCGATGAGGCTTTCCCGATAACACTATCGCGCGCAAGCGCGCTCCTACCGAACCATCACGCCGCAATCGCGAACGGCAAACTGCCCAAGACCGCTCGCTGCACCCACCCGTAGGAGCGCCCTTGGGCGCGATGAAGCTTTCCCGGTAACGCCATCGCGCCCGAGGGCGCTCCTACGCCGACGCCAGCAGCGTTGTCAGGCATCGCCGTGGACATGCCATCCGCACGCGACTGGGTACACTCAGGCCATGGAACCAAGCGTCAGCACTCCCCGCCCCATCGATCCCCGTCGTGCCCAGCTGCAGCGCATGAAGCTGTTGGCGGTGGCCCTGTTGCTGGCCATGTTTGCCGGCTTTGTCGTCAGTCACCTGATGGGCGAGCAAGGCATCTGGGCCTGGGTATCGGCCTTCTGCGAAGCGGCCACGGTCGGTGCATTGGCCGACTGGTTCGCGGTGGTGGCCTTGTTCCGCCGCCCGATGGGCCTGCCGATTCCGCATACCGCCATCCTGCCGCGCGGCAAGGACCGCCTGGCCGACGGCCTGGCCGGTTTCGTGCGCGACCAGTTTCTCGCCCCCGATGCATTGATGGACAAGCTGCGCGTGTTCGACCCCGCCAGCCGGCTCGGCGAATGGCTGGCCAAACCCGAGCAGGCCCGCATGCTCGCGCAGATGGCGCGCGGCTGGATGCAGCAGGCGCTGGAGTTGCTGGACGAAGAAGCCGTGCGTGGCGCGATCCAACGCTTCGTCGTCGACCGCCTGCGCAAATGGAATGCCGCCGCAACTGCCGGCGATGTGATGGCGCTGCTCACCACCGACGGCCGCCATCAGAAGTTGCTGGATGAAGTCCTGCTGCGGCTGGGCGAATGGCTGGATCAGGAACAGGTCAAGACGCGTGCCTCGGCGCTGATCGTGCGCTACGCACGCCGCGAGTGGCCCAAGCTGGTCGGCACGGTGAACTGGGTCAAGCCGATCGAAGAGATCGGCGACAGCCTGGCCGACCGCATGGCACGTGCAGCGATCGAAGAACTGCAAGACATTCTCAAGACGCCCGAGCACCCAATCAGGCTCGACTACGAGGCCTGGCTGCAGCGCTACATTGCGCGCCTGCGCGACGAGCCGGAAATGGCCGTACGAGTGGAAGAGCTCAAGCAGCGCGCGATCGAACATCCGGCGCTGCAGGAGTATGTGCAAGGCCTATGGGGCGAGATTCGCGATGCGCTGCGCAACGACCTGGCGCGTGAACAATCGTCGATGGCCGCGCATATGGAGCGCTCGATGCAATCGCTCGGCCAGGCGCTGTCGTCGGACCCCTCACTGCGTGAAGCACTCAATCAGCATATGTTGCAGGCTGCTGACAAACTCACCTCGCGCTTGCGTGTCTCGGTGACCGAACATATTGCATCGACGATGAAAAGTTGGGACGAACGTCACCTCGTCGAACAATTGGAATTGGGTGTCGGACGCGATCTGCAATACATTCGGTTCAATGGAACGCTGGTTGGTGGATTGATTGGCCTCGCTCTTCATGCGCTGTCGATCTGGCTTGCGTTCTGATGCACTGGCAGTGACCTGATCACTTACTGACAGCTGCCCAATCACGGCCAGCCACTGACGGCCACCTATTATTTTCCGGCCACCAATGGCACGTTGCAGCACCAGGGGAGTGCTGCACGGACTGGATCATCTTCAAGCGGTACCACGAGGCCGACCTCGCCGTCGGCCAGGACACTGGGCACGCAACAGCAAGGCAAAGGAAACAAGATGCCGAATGGCCGCTGGGATCTGCGCAGGAAGTACGGGCGCCGTACCTCGATCGGTGCACTGCTGATTCTCACCGCAGGTTTGATCGCCGCCATCCTGACCGGGCTTGCGGTGCATCGGCATAACGAACTCGAGCGTGAGCAGCGTTTCAACGATGTGGTGCGCAACCTGTCGCGCAACATCAGCGAGCGCATGTATACCTTCGAACATGGCTTGCGCGGCGCACGCGGCGCGGTGATCGGCGCAGGCAGCGGGCTCATCAGTCGCGATCGCTTCACCCAGTACAGCCGCTCGCGCGATTATTCGCGCGAGTTTCCCGGTGTGCTGGGTTACGGCTATATCCATCGCGTGGCGCCCGCCGACGAAGCGGCCTTTCTGCAGGCTGCGCGTGCCGACGGTGCGCCCGATATCCATCGTCGCCCATTGGCGCCCTGGGATGGCGAACGTTTCATGGTGCTGTATTTTGAACCCGAGTCCTCGGGCAACCGGCCGCTCGGGTTGGACATCGCCTCCGAGCCGCGCCGGCGTGCCGCTGCCTTGCAGGCATCGCGCAGCGGTGAGCCAATCATGACCTCGCCGGTCTCGCTGTCGGGGTATCGCATTCCCAGCGAAAGCGGTTTTCTGGTGCTGCTGGCGGTCTATCGCGAAGGCATGCCGCTGCAGACGCCGCAACAACGCATGCTTGCGACCACCGGCTGGGTGTATGCGCCTTTCAGCGTCGAACAGATGGTGCAAAGCACCCTGGGCGAACGCGACGACGTTGCGCTGGATCTGTCCGACAGGAACGAGCCGACCCACACGTTCTATCGCAGCGGCACGCCGTCGAGCGACAGTGCGCGTCGTCAGCCGATTGTCCAGTTGCTGCCGATCTATGGGCGCACCTGGATCATCACCGCGCACCCCACTGCCAGTTTTCTCGCCTCGCTCCATCAGACCTCGCCGTGGTTGACGGGCAGCCTGGTAATGGGTGGCTCGGTGCTGTTCGCCGCGCTGCTCTGGCTGTATTTCAGCAACGGATTGCGCCGCGAAGAAGTGCTGCGCAAACAGATGGAACTGGCTGCACTGGTCAGCAACTCCAGCGAAGCGATCGTTGCCGAAACCCCGGATGGACGCATCACGCACTGGAATCCGGCTGCCGAGACGATGTTCGGTTACAGCTCGGAAGAGGCGATCGGCCGCACCTTGGCAACGCTGTTGTTGCCGCAACCGTATGCGGTCCCGGAAGTCGAACACCCCGACGAGCCGCATCCGGTGATGACCTCTGCAGCGCAGATCATGCGCCACCGCGATAGCCACGCAGTCTATGTGCTGGCCAGCAAGGCGCCGATCCTCGAAGGCGACGACACCCTTACCGGGCATTCGCATTTCTTCCGCGACATCTCCGAGCGGGTGCGCTCGCACCAGCGCATCGTCGAGCTCAATGCATCGCTCGAACACCAGGTGGCCGAGCGCACCAGCGAGCTGGTGAAATTCTCCGCGCTGCAGCGCGCGATTCTGGCGCACGCCGGTTACGCCATCATCGCCACCGATTCCAGCGGCTTTGTCACGCTGTTCAACCCAGCTGCAGAAAAATTGTTGGGTTACAAGGCCGAAGAGGTGATCGGCCGGCGCAAGGCCAGCCAGTTCATCGAGCCGGAAGAACTGCAGGAGCGCGCGCACATGCTGGCCGACCAGACCGGCACACCGGTGGCGCACACCTTGGAAGCGGTGGCCGCGCTGACCAGCCTCGGCCGCAGCGACACCAGCGAATGGACCTACGTCAGTCACGAAGGCCGTCACCTGCCGGTGTTGCTCACACTGAGCACCTTGCGCGACGACAACGATCAGGTGATCGGCTACCTGGGCGTGGCGGTGGATCTCACCGAGCAGAAACTGCACGAAAAACAGCTGCGCCTGGCGATGGACGCGGCCAAGAGCGCCAACCAGTCCAAGTCCGATTTCCTGGCCAACATGAGCCACGAAATCCGCACCCCGATGAACGCCATCCTGGGCATGCTGTATCTGCTTCAACGCAGCGAGCTGCCTGTTGCGGCGCTGGATATGGTCGCCAAGATCGATCGGTCTGCACGCTCGCTGCTGGAAATCATCAACGACATCCTGGATTTTTCCAAGATCGAAGCCGGGCGCATCGATCTGGAACGCGCACCGTTCGACCTCAACCAGCTGTTCGACAATATCGCCGACCTGATGCGTTCTTCGCTCAGCGCCAAGCCGGTGGAAATGATTGTCGAACCGTTGCCGCGCGACAGCCGCTGGCTGCTCGGCGATGCACTGCGCATCAATCAGGTGCTGGTCAATCTGGTCGGCAATGCGATCAAGTTCACCGAACAGGGCGAGGTGGTGCTGTCGGTGCGGCGCTTCCCCAGTGGCGACCCGAACAAGCTCAAGCTGTTGTTCTCGGTACGCGACACCGGCATCGGTATTTCCAAGGAAAAGCAGAGCCTGATCTTTTCGCCGTTTCTGCAAGCCGACACCTCCACCAGCCGGCGTTACGGCGGCAGCGGCCTGGGCCTGACCATCAGCCGACGCTTGATCGAATTGATGGGCGGCGAGCTGGAAGTGGAAAGCGTGCCCGGCCGCGGCAGCGAATTCTATTTTGTGGTGACACTGGAAAAATCCGCGCCGCCGCAGGCACAGCGCGAGTTGCCGACGTTGCCGTTGGAGTCGATGCCACGCGTCCTGATCGCCGACGACCACGATGCGGCGCTCAACAATCTGGTGCGTATCGCCACCGAACTCGGCTGGCGTGTGGATGCGGTGGCCAACGGCCAGGCCGCGTTGCAGGCGATCGAACAGGCCAGCGAGCCCTACGACATCTTCCTGCTCGACTGGCGCATGCCCGATATCGATGGCGTGGCGATCGCGCGCCAGATACGCGCACGTGCAACACCCGGCCCGCATCCGGTCATCGTGATGGTCACCGCGTACGAGCGCCGCCTGCTGGAGCAACATCCCGAGCAACAGGGTCTGGATGCGGTGATGACCAAACCAGTGACCAGTGCAGCGCTGCATCGTCTGGTGGAACAACTGTTCGAAGGGCGCGCCGCTGCGCGCGCCGCCACACCCGCTTTCGTCGCACGCCGGCTGGAAGGCGCGCATCTGTTGCTGGTGGACGACAGCGAGATCAACTGCGAAGTGGCACAACGTATTCTCGAAGGCGAAGGCGCCATGGTCACCGTGGCGCACGATGGCGAGCAGGCCATCAACACGCTCAAGCGCGCGCCGGATCTTTTTCATCTGGTGCTGATGGATGTGCAGATGCCGGTGGTGGACGGCTATGAAGCCACGCGACGGCTGCGGCAGATCCCTGCCCTGGCCAGTCTGCCGGTGATTGCGCTCACGGCCGGTGCGTTTCGTCCGCAACAGGAAAAAGCGCTGGAAGCCGGCATGAACGGTTTCATCGCCAAGCCCTTCAACGTGGAGGAACTGATCGCTGCCATCCGCCATTTCCTGCAGCCTGCACTGCACCGCATTCCCGCGCTTGCCCCGCAGGCCGAGCTGCACGCCGGCCCTGAGTGGCAACACGCCGATTCGGAGCTATTGGATGCGGCGCGCGCGCGCAGCCTGTGGCGCGAACGCGAGCCGTATGCGCGTTATCTGCTCAAACTGCTACGCGACAATCCGGACCCGGCCGAAACCGCCGCCGAGCATCTGCGCAACAACGAACTGGCCGCCATCGGTGCGCTGGCGCACAAGCTGCGCGGCGCAGCAGGGTCGCTAGCATTACCAGCGCTGGCGGGTGCGGCCGGCGATCTGGAAAACCGCATCAATGAAGGCCACGACCTCACCTCTGCGTTGACTGCGCTCAAAGACACCATGCAGCGCACCGCCACCGCGATCCATGCCTTCCTGCAAGACAGCGAGGGCGACGAAGTCATTGTCGACGATGGTCTCGCGCTGGACGACGACAGCGTGCAGATCCTGCACGCGGCGTTTGCCAGCGACGATGCCGACAAGATCGACCACGCGTTGCTGATCTGCACGCCACAGTTGCCGGGTAACTTGCTGCAGGAACTGCAACGCGCCATCGAGGATTTCGACTTCCGTCGCGCCGAAGCCACGTTGCGCGACTGGCAGGCCACTCACTTCCGCTGACCGCCGCCCGCGCCGGTTCGCAAGGATCCATCCATGCCGTCCCGTCCACTGCTCTGCGTCGACGACGAATCCAGCAACCTGGCGACCCTGCGCCAGCTGCTGCGAGACGATTTCCCGTTGGTCTTCGCCAAATCCGGCGGCGAGGCGCTGGATGCGGTCAGCCGCCACGCGCCGGCGCTGATCCTGCTGGATGTCGAATTGCCCGACATGGATGGATATGCGGTGGCGCGCACGCTCAAGCAGCAACCTTCCAGCACCATCATCCCGATCCTGTTCGTGACCTCGCGCAGCAGCGAGCAGGACGAACGCGCGGGGCTGGAAGCGGGCGCGGCCGATTACGTCAGCAAGCCCTACTCGCCCGCGCTGCTCAAGGCGCGCATCGCCACCCAACTGAAGCTGGCAGAAAATGCGCGCCTGGCCCAGCAGTACCGCGATGCGATCCATCTGCTCGGCACCGCCGGCCAAGGACAGGACGCCGACACCGGCGCGCATATCTGGCGCATGGCTGTGTATGCGCGCGTGCTGGCCGAAACAGTCGGTTGGTCCACGCAACAGGCGCAGCTGCTGCAGGACGCCGCGCCCCTGCACGATGCCGGCAAGATCGCCGTGCCCGGCAGCATCCTGCACAAGCCCGATGCGCTGGACGAACACGAACGCTCGGTGGTGCTGCAGCATCCGCAGATCGGGCACGATTTGCTGCGCCACGGCCGCGGCCCGGTGTTTCAACTGGCCGCAGAAATCGCGCTGCATCATCACGAATGCTGGGACGGCAGCGGCTACCCCAAGGGGTTGGCCGGCGATGCCATTCCCGAATCCGCGCGCATCGTGGCGGTGGCCGACGTCTTCGACGCACTGTGCGGGCGGCGCGCCTACAAGGCCCCCTGGACGGTGGAAGACGCCGTGCGCAAGCTGGAAAGCATGGCCGGCAAACAACTGGAACCGCGCCTGGTGCAGCATTTCCGCGCGGCCTTGCCGCAGATCCTGCAGATCAAGGACGCCTGGGACAGCCCGGCTGTACAGCGTTGATTTGAAGTTGGCTGTCTTCCGCCGGACCCTCATCCCAACCCCTCTCCCGGAGGGAGAGGGGCTTTGCGATCCCTTCTCCCATCGGGAGAAGGTGGCGCGCAGCGCCGGATGAGGGTACGGCCAGCCAGGGTCGGTCAGCCAGGCGCGCCATTTAACTGCTCGCGTACTGCGTCACCATCAGCCGCCTTAGCCGCCAGCCTCTGCATCAACGCCAACACCCGACACAACACCCAAACCACCACATCTACATCACCACACACGCACTGTTACCCACGTGCGCTTGAACCCCGCCCCACACCAGCGGACAATGCGCGTGTTGCGCCGCACAACACCGTGCGACGCGGGCCGATCCGGTTGCCGTCTGCGGCGCCAGCGATGCGACCCCGCAACCGAGAGTCCGATGTCCTCCAGCGTGTCCGAGGCCGGCGCCATGCCGCCGCCGCGTTATCCCGATTACCGCATCATCTCGCTGATCCTGGCCTGCGCCATTTTCATGGAGCAGATGGATGCCACCGTGCTGGCGACCGCGCTGCCGACCCTGGCGCGCGACTTCGGCGTCGCCGCGCCGGCCATGAGCATCGCCATGACCAGCTATCTGCTGGCGTTGGCGGTGCTGATTCCGGCCAGCGGCGCCATCGCCGACCGCTTCGGCCTGCGTCGCGTCTTCGGTGCATCGATCTGGGTGTTCGTCGGCGGCTCGATCCTGTGTTCGCTGGCCGACAGCCTGCCCACCATGGTTGCCGCGCGCGTGCTGCAAGGCGCCGGTGGCGCGATGATGGCCCCGCTCGGCCGGCTGATCCTGCTGCGTACGGTCGAGCGCCGGCATCTGGTATCGGCGATGGCCTGGACGCTGGTGCCGGCCTTTATCGGCCCGATGCTCGGCCCACCGCTGGGCGGATTTTTCGTTTCGTATCTGGATTGGCGCTGGATCTTCTACATCAACGTGCCGATCGGCATCGCCGGCTTTTTGCTGGTGCGCCGTTTCATTCCGGACATTCCCACCGAATCAGCGCCCGCACGCTTCGACCTGCGCGGTTTCGTGCTGTGCGGCACCGCGTTGGGCTGCCTGTTGTTCGGCCTGGAAATGGTCAGCCAGGAAAACGGCATCGGCAAAGCGAGCTGGCTACTGGCGATCGGCGGCGGCGCGGCCCTGGGATATCTTTGGCATGCGCGCCACCACCCTGCCCCGCTACTGGATCTGAGCCTGCTGCGGATCGACTCGTTCCGGTTGTCGGTGATCGGCGGCGCACTGATGCGCATCACCCAGGGCGCGCATCCGTTCCTGCTGCCGCTGCTGTTCCAGATCGGCTTCGGCATGAGCGCCGCGCACAGCGGGCGCCTGATTTTGGCCACTGCGCTCGGCGCGTTGTTGATGCGCAGCATCACCCCGCAGTTGCTGCGCCGCTTCGGTTATCGCAACAGCCTGATCGGCAACGGCGTGCTCGCCAGCCTGGGCTATATGGTGTGCGCCTTTTTCCGGCCAGATTGGCCGCACGCCCTGATGTTCGGGCTATTGCTGTGCTGCGGCGCCTTCATGTCGTTCCAGTTCGCCGCCTACAACACCATCGCCTACGAAAACGTCCCCTCCTCGCGCATGAGCCGCGCCAGCAGCTTGTACACCACCTTGCAGCAGCTGATGCTCTCGGTGGGCGTGTGCGCAGGCGCGATGATTCTGAAACTGGCGATGCTGGCTGGCGATCATATCCAGCCGCAGCAACGCGATTTCTCGCTGGCGTTCTGCGTGGTCAGCCTGATCTCGCTCAGCGCCACCTGGTGGCATCTGCGCTTCGACAAGCATGCCGGTCAGGAAATGAGCGGGCACCGCGCCTAGCGCGTTATGAACGTGGATTCGCCTGACAACACCCCACCGGGTGTTGTCAGGCATGCACTCAGCGCGCGTTCTTGTTTCGGCGCTGTGCGGCATCGGCACGTGTCACCAGCAGGAACGCCAGCGGAAAGCCGACTTCGATCGCGACCGCCGAAAAGATGCCTGCGTTGACGTGCCCGGCCCCCCACTCCGCAACGCCCAGCACTGCCAGCAGCAGGCACGCGGTGACGAAGCCTGCGATCACCGCCCGGCGGCCCGGCGACGGCGGCGCATTTCTCACCAGGACCAGCATGACGCCGATGGCGGCATACAGCGGCGCGGCGCGGCGGCCGACCAGGCCCAACGCGTTGCTGTCGAACGCGACGCCCCAGTTGGCCAGCATGGTCGCAGGCGCAAGCAACCAGGCGGCGCCCAAGGCGAAAAGCAACAACGCCGATAACGTGGCCAGGAAGCGGAATGCACGTGACGCGGTGGGCGTGCTCATGCGTTCACGTCCACGACAGTGCGCCCCTGCACCTTGCCTTCCAATAGCTGGACAGCACTCTGCGGCACCTTGGCCAGGCCGATGGTGTGGGTCGTCGTTGCAAGCTTGCCCAGATCCAGATCACGCGCCAGACGCGACCACGCCTGCTCGCGCACGGCTTGCGGCGCGTTGACCGAATCGATGCCGGCCAGCGTGACATTGCGCAGGATGAAAGGCAGCACCGATGCCGCCAGTTGAACGCCTTGCGCCATGCCGAAGGCGGTGACGACGCCGCGATACTGCGTCTGCGCCAGCGCGTTTGCGAGCGTATGGCTGCCCACCGCATCCACGACACCGGCCCAGCGTTCCTTGCCGATCGGCGAACCGGGTTCGGACAGGCTGGCGCGGTCGATGATCTCGGCGGCGCCCAGGCTGTGCAGATACTCGGCCTGCTCCAGGCGGCCGGTGGAGGCGACCACGCGATAGCCCAGGCCCGAGAGCAAGGCAATGGCGACCGAACCGGCGCCGCCATTTGCGCCGGTGACCAGGATGTCGCCGCGCTCGGGGGTCAGCCCGCCGTGCTCCAATGCCAGCACCGCCAGCATGGCGGTGTAGCCGGCGGTACCGATCGCCATCGCATCGCGCGTGGAAAATGCCTCCGGAATCTTGACCAACCAATCGCCAGGCACCCGCGCCTTCTGCGCAAAGCCGCCATGGTGGGTCTGACTCAATCCCCAGCCATTGGCCAGCACACGATCTCCAACCGCAATGCCCGGAGACGTGGACGCTTCGACCACGCCGGCAAAGTCGATGCCCGGAATCAGCGGGAACTGGCGAATGATCGGGCCCCGCCCGGTCACCGCCAGTGCGTCCTTGTAGTTGACGGTCGAGTAGTCGATGGCAACCGTGACATCGCCCGGCATCAGGTCGTCTTCATTGAACTGGACCACGGTGGTAGCAACCATCTCGCTGGTTTGATTCGCCAGCAAAGCGTTGAAGGTCATTGCCTTCTCCTGTTCGAATTGAGGCCGCGCGCGTTATCGCGTCACGGCGGTGTATCGGCAACGGCAGTCGCTGCGACTGCCGCTGCTGGTCTATGCAGCGTCTGACAAAACTTATCTGGCGTGCGTGGGTGTCTTGGCATCAACAGGCGTGTTTGCATCCAAGTGCAGATTCTTGCGAATCAGCGACTGGAACACGCCTGCCGGCGCAAACCGCCGCAAGAACTGCAGTTGTCCGGCGATCTTGCCCGCGGTGTAGCGCACCTTGGGGTGTTGGGCGCGGGCCGCTTTCACCACCACGTCGGCCACGACGGATGGCTCGTCTGCAATCGCCATTGCCTGCGCCACCACTTTTCCAACTTCCGCTCGAACCTGCCGATAGGTTTCCAGCGGCGCGTCGGGGGCCAGATTGTTCGCTTCGAACTGGGTCTTGGTGTAGGCCGGTTCGATGACCGTGACTCGGATCCCGTAGCTGCGCAGCTCGTGGTCCACCGCCTCGGAATACCCTTCCACCGCATGTTTGCTGGCGGCATACAGCGCCGCATACGGTGTGGGCACCAGACCGATGATCGAGCCGATGTTGATGATGCGGCCACTGCCCTGGCGGCGCATATGCGGCACCACTGCACGGGTCATGCGCACGACGCCGAGAAAGTTGGTGTCGAGAATAGCCTTGGCCTGCTCGATCGAGCTTTCTTCCGCCGCTGCGGGAGACACGCCGAAACCGGCATTGTTGACCAGCAGGTCGATGCGACCCTCCAACCGCAACAGTTCCTGGATGGCCGCATCCACGGACTCATCGCTGGTCACATCCAACGCCAGCAGCTTGAAGGCGCGCTGCCCGGATTGCGCGCCGCGACGGCTGGTGCCGTACACCGTATAGCCGGCGGCGGCCAATGCTTCGGCACTAGCTTCGCCAATGCCAGAGGATGCGCCGGTCACCAGCGCAACAGGGGATTTGTCTGTCATGGGAATTCCTAAAGTGCAGTGAGTGACAGGCGCAGTTGTTTGACGATCAAAAACTGCGCGGGATGCGGATACACGTGTGTCGGGATGCGCGTGTGTCGGTTAGTTGGATGGTTGCAACGACGACAGGATCTGGTCGCGAGACACCGCGATGATTTCGTCGGCCAGTGGCGAATCGTCCGGGCACGACCGCGACAGCACGATGGCGCCGATGGCGTGCGCCATCATGTCCAGGTTGCTGGCGCGCTCAGCCGCTGCCTCGGCAGTGCCAGGCGCAGCCCCGCTGCGGTCGAGCGCAGCCAGCAGGTTTTCGACCCCGGCAGCAAATACTTCGCGCACTTCCTCCGGCTGACGCGCGGCATCGGCGCCCAGCGCAGCCATCGTGCAACCGGTGGCAGGGCTGTCGCGGTGTCCGCGCGACAGATAGAACTTCACGAAATCCGTCTTGTCCACGTGCTCGGTCTGTGCGGCGATGTTGGCCAGCCCGCAGGCCGCCGATTCGGCCATCAGGTCCGCCTTGGAACGGAACTGCTTATAGAAGCCGCCGTGCGTGAAGCCTGCGGCGGCCATCAGATCGGCAATGCCGATCCCTTCGTAGCCACGCTCGCGAAACAGCACCGAGGCCGTCTCGACGACGTGCGCCCGGTTCGCTTGTGCCTGTGCCTTGGTCACTTTCATCGTTGGGACACTCCGTGCTTGTGCGGGACTGGGGAGAGCGACAGCGTACATTGATGTTGTTCGTCATCAAAGTGTTGACATCTTAGATTTTGATCGTAATCTTTGTCAACCACTGATTTCTGAGCACCGTCAATGACCCACTCTTCGCTGTTCGAGCCCTATGCCCTGGGCACCCTGACCCTGGCCAATCGCATCGTCATGGCCCCGCTGACCCGCAACCGGGCCGGCGCCGGCCTGGCGCCTACTGCACTGGCGGTCACGTACTACGCCCAGCGCGCCTCGGCCGGCCTGCTGATCACCGAGGCCACCCAGATATCGCCGCAAGCCCAGGGCTACCAGGACACTCCCGGCGTGTACACGCCCGAGCAGATCACCGGCTGGCGCGCCGTCACCGACGCCGTGCATGCCAAGGGCGGGCGCATCTTCGTGCAGCTGTGGCATGTGGGCCGCGTGTCGCATGTCGACCTTCAGCCGGGCGGCGCGGCACCGGTCGCGCCTTCGGCCATCCGCGCGGCGACCAAGGTGTTCGTCAACAACGGCTTTGCCGATGTCTCCGAGCCACGCGCGCTGGAGCTCGACGAGCTGCCGGGCATCGTCAACGACTTCCGCCAGGCGGCGGCCAATGCGATTGCGGCCGGTTTCGACGGTGTCGAAATTCACGGTGCCAACGGCTATCTGCTGGAGCAGTTCATCAAGGACGGCGCCAATCAGCGCACCGATGCCTATGGTGGCTCGATCGAAAACCGCGCACGCCTGTTGCTGGAGGTGGTGGCCGCCGTAAGCAAGGAAATCGGCGCCGATCGCACTGGCGTGCGCCTCTCGCCGGTATCGCCGGCAAGCGGCATTTCCGGCAGCGATCCGCAGCCGCAATACGACTACATCGCCGAGCAGCTCGATGCGCTGGGCATCGTGTATCTGCATGTGGTGGAAGGTACGACCGGCGGCCCGCGCGATGTGGCCCCGTTCGACTATGCCGCGCTGCGCAGCAGGTTCAAACGCACTTACCTGGCCAACAACGGCTATGACCTTGAGCTGGCCACCAAGCAACTGAGCGCAGGCAACGCCGACCTGTTTGCCTTCGGCCGGCCGTTCATCAGCAACCCGGATCTGGTCGAACGTCTGCAAACCGGCGCGGCGCTGGCGCCGTTGAATCCGGCCACGCTCTACGGCGGTGGCGCCGAGGGCTACATCGATTATCCGACTCTCACCGGCTGAGGCTCTCGCGCCTTCGCACCTTTCGCACCTCTCTCATCAAGGAACGTTTCATGACCACACTTCCCGCTGTTCTCATCACTGGCGCTTCCACCGGTATCGGCGCTGTCTATGCCAAGCGCTTCGCACAACGCGGCCACAATCTTGTGCTTGTCGCACGCGACAAGCCGCGCCTGGACACACTGGCGGCACGTTTGCGTGACACACATGGCGTCAACGTCGACGTGCTGCAGGCCGACCTGACCCAGCCCGCCGATCTGACCGCAGTGGAAACCCGCCTGCGCGACGATGCGCAGATCGGCATCCTGATCAACAACGCCGGCGTGGCGCAGTCCGGCGGTGTGTTGCAGCAAACCGCAGAGACGATCGAACGCCTGATCACGCTCAACATCACCGCGTTGACTCGGCTTGCCGCCGCTGTGGCGCCGCGCTTTGCGCAGTCGGGCAGCGGTGCCATCGTCAATCTCGGCTCGGTGGTGGGTCTGGCGCCCGAATTCGGCATGACCGTGTATGGCGCCACCAAGGCGTTCGTGCTGTTCCTGTCGCAGGGTCTGCACCTGGAGCTGGGAGCCAAGGGTGTGTATGTGCAGGCAGTGCTGCCGGCAGGCACGCGCACCGAGATCTGGGAGCGTGCCGGTATCGACGTCAACACGCTCAAGGACTTGATGGACGTTAACGAACTGGTCGACGCCGCGCTGGTCGGCTTCGATCGCCGCGAACTGGTCACCATCCCGCCGCTGCATGTGGCCGAACGGTGGGATGCATTGGATGGCGCGCGCCAGGGTTTGCTGTCGGACATTCGCCAGGCGAACGCGGCCGAGCGCTATCAGCCAAACGCCTGAGGTTTCATCCTTTGCCATGCCTGCATTGGTCGCCATCGCGACCAGTGCGGGCATTTAGGTGAGGATTTACGCATCTGCGTTTGTTGGCACCACTCCACAGATTCAATCGATTCAAACGGCTCACATCGCGGTCAAGCTGCACCCACCGATTTGCTAGTGCAACAGGTGAAGGCGGCCGGGACCCGTAGACGCCCGGCCACCCACACACATCGACAGCATTGGACTCGAACCACATGAAAGCACTGACCTTCAAACGCTATGGCAAATCGCCCGACATCGGCTTCAGCGAGCTGCCGCGTCCGACAGTGAAACCCAACGAGCTGCTGGTCGAGGTGCATGCGGCCGGCGTGAACCCGATCGACAACATGATTCCCACCGGGATCTTCAAGCCCGTGGTGAAGTTCGACTTGCCCGCCACGCTAGGCAGCGACGTGGCCGGGATCGTCGTCGAGGTCGGCAGCCGCGTCACCCGCTTCAAGAAAGGCGATGCGATTTTTGCCAGCGTGTTCGATCTGGGCCGCGGAACGCTCGCCGACTACGTCGCGGTCCCGGAAAGCGCCGCAGCGCTGAAGCCGGCCAACCTGGATTTTGTGCAGGCAGCCTCGGTGCCGATGGTCGCACTCACCTCCTGGCAGGCCTTGCAAGAACGCGCTGCGCTGCAGCCAGGCCAGAAGGTCTTCATTCCTGCCGGCTCCGGCGGCATCGGCACCTTTGCGATCCAGCTTGCAAAACACTTCGGCGCCAGCGTGGGCACCACCACCAGCACCGGCAACGTCGCACTGGTGAACAGCCTGGGCGCAGACGAGGTGGTCGACTACAAGCAGCAGGAATTCGAGAGCGTCTTGCGAGGCTACGACATCGTGCTTGGCACCATCCGGGGCGATACGATCGAAAAATCCCTCGGCATTCTCAAGCCAGGCGGCAAGATCGTGTCGCTGGTCGGGCCACTGGATGCAGCCTTCGCGCGCGCACGCCGGTTGAATGTCGTGCTGCAATTCGTCTTCGCCATGATGAGCCGCAAGATCATCCGTCTAGCGAACAAGCACAACGTCGCCTACACCTTTCTGTTCGTGCGCCCCGATGGCACGCAACTGGCCAAAATCGGCGAGTTGCTCGAAGCCGAACGCATCCGCCCGGTCATCGACAAGGTGTTTGCGTTCGCGCAAGCGAAGGAAGCATTGGACTATCTCGCGCAGGGCCGTGCCAAGGGCAAGGTGGTCGTCAAGATCAAGTAAGAAGCCGGATGCAGATCCTTCGGCCAAGGTGCCGTACAGGAAAGCCGTACAACATAAGCCGGCCTTAGCACTGTTTCAGCGATCGTGCGCAACACGTGCACATGCCGTCTCTGAGTACGACCACACCTAACCCTTTTATTCTTCGCAACGGTTTGCCAGTCACTTCAACACCGTGAGATCTTTCAACACCGTGAGATCTCGGTGGTCTTGTCGTGATTGGTCGGAGCGGATGGATCAGGTGTTGGGCGGCTGGTCTTTGGTTTGGCTGCAGGGCCCTTGCCCGCCCACCGTCGCGGGACACGCCGCAAGTACGTCCGTGTAGGCTCTTACGCGGCATCCATGCCGCGTAAGGTCCCGCGACGGTGGGCGGGCAAGGACCAGTCAGGATGGTCGGTGTGCATGTTTTCAATATAGCAGCCGACTAACTTTCTGGTGCGGTGTCCTCGCCGATTGCGGGACCGTGTGGCGGCATGGATGCCGCCACCGAGCCTACATGGACGTACTTGCGGCGTGTCCTGCAAGCGGTGAGGACACCGCGCCCTCGACTCACCAGGAAGCGCCGCTGCCGACTGATTCCAATGAGGATGATGACGAAGCAATCGCTCCGCCATCACCTCGCGGCACACCGTTACAACCCGTGCGCGGCCAACTGTCCGAGCCGCTGCACCGCCACCGATACGGTCGGGTAGTCGAGCGTCTTCTGCTCGGCCACATCGGCAAGCATCGCCAGGGTGAAGCGCAGGCTGGAATCGTCACGCGCCAGCCAGTTGGCCACCTTGTCCTCGGCAGTGCTGCCTGACATCGTCAGCACCTGGCCGACCAACGCGCGTTGATGTGCGGCCAGCTCGTCGCGCAGCACGCCACGTGCCACGGCGTGCCAGCGGCCGTTGACCTCCAGCGCGTCGATCTGCTCGAACAGCCACGGCAGGCGCAGCGCTTCGCCCAGGCGGAAATGCACCTTGGACACGTCCACCGGCTTGAGCTTGCGGGTGCGCGCGGTTTCGATGATGTCGAACGCCGGCTCCAGATAGCGCAGCTCGGACAACTGCTGCGCCAGTTGCGGCGGCAGTCCCTTCTCCTGCCACTCCTGCACGCTGCCTTCGTACTGCGGGCGCTGCGTATCGGAGAGCACACCGGAAGCGACACGGATGTCGTTGAACGGGCCGTGGTAACGCTCCACTGCCGCCGTGATGCCCGGCATCTGGCCAGGACGCAACAGCAACCAACGCACGAACGAGCGCTGCAGGCGCCAGATCACTTCCAGTGCGTCGATCTGCACCGCCTCGGGCACCTTGCCGTCCAGCGCGTCGATCTGCGTCCACAGCGCGCGCGCATCCAGCGTTTCGCGGCTGATGGTGTAGGCCTTGGCAACCTCGCCGATGCTGCGGCCGGTGTCTTCCTGCATGCGCATCAGGAAGGTGGCGCCCATGCGGTTGATGGTGGTGTTGGTCACCGCGGTGGCGATGATTTCGCGCTTGAGGCGGTGACGCTCCATCGCATCGGCGTACTTCTTCTGCAACGGCTGCGGGAAGTAACGCTGCAATTCCTTGGACAGGTACGGGTCTTCGGGAATATCCGATTCGAGCAGCTGCTGGAACGCCACCAGCTTGGAATACGACAACAGCACCGACAGCTCCGGACGCGACAAGCCCTGCCCGCGTGCCTTGCGTGCGGACAGTTCCGCATCCGAAGGCAGGAACTCGATCTGGCGATCGAGCAGGCCCTGCAGTTCCAGCGTGCGGATGAAGTGCTGCTTGGAGCCGAGGCGCTTGACGCTCATGCGCTCCATCAGACTGATCGCCTGGTTCTGGCGATAGTTGTCCCACAACACCAGGTCGGCCACTTCGTCAGTCATCGAGGCGAGCAGCGTATTGCGCGCGTCGTAGGTGAGCTTCTTGGCCTGCACCATGTCGTTGAGCAGGATCTTGATGTTCACCTCGTGATCGGAGGTGTCCACGCCGGCCGAGTTATCGATGAAGTCGGTATTGAGCAGCACGCCGGTCTGCGCGGCCTCGATACGACCGAGCTGGGTCAGGCCCAGATTGCCGCCCTCGCCCACCACCTTGCAGCGCAACTCGCCGCCATTGACGCGCAGGCCGTTGTTGGCGCGGTCGCCCACATCGGCATGCGATTCGCTGGAGGCTTTGACATAGGTGCCGATACCGCCGTTCCAGAACAGATCCACCGGCGCCTTGAGAATGGCGTTCATCAGTTCGTTCGGCGAGAGCTGCTTGACGTTGGATTCCAGGCCCAAGGCTTCGCGCACCGGCGCGCTGATGTCGATCGACTTGAGCGTGCGCGGATAGATGCCACCACCGGCGCTGATCAGCTTGGCCTCGTAATCGGCCCAGCTGGAACGCGGCAGTTTGAACAAACGCTCGCGCTCGGCGAACGAGGCGGCTGCATCCGGATTCGGATCCAGGAAGATATGCCGATGGTCGAACGCGGCCAGCAGACGGATATGCCGCGACAACAGCATGCCGTTGCCGAACACGTCGCCGGACATGTCGCCGATGCCGACCACGCTGAACTCCTGGCTCTGGCAATCGCGCCCCATCGCACGGAAGTGGCGCTTGACCGACTCCCACGCGCCGCGCGCGGTAATGCCCATACCCTTGTGGTCGTAACCGACCGAGCCGCCGGAGGCGAACGCATCGCCCATCCAGAACCCGTGATCCAGCGCCAGCCCGTTGGCGATGTCGGAGAACGTGGCGGTGCCCTTGTCGGCGGCGACCACCAGATACGGGTCGTCCTGGTCGTGACGCACCACCTGCGGCGGCGGCACGATCTTGCCGCCGACGATGTTGTCGGTGATATCCAGCAAACTCTGGATAAACAGCTTGTAGCAGGCGATGCCTTCGGCCTGCACGGCGTCGCGGTCGCCACCCACTGGCGAACGCTTGACGTAAAAACCGCCCTTGGCACCGACCGGCACGATGACCGTGTTCTTGACCATCTGCGCCTTGACCAGGCCCAGCACCTCGGTGCGGAAATCTTCGCGACGGTCCGACCAACGCAGGCCGCCACGCGCCACCGCGCCGAAGCGCAGGTGCACGCCTTCCACGCGCGGGCTGTAGACGAAGATTTCGCGGTACGGACGCGGCTTGGGCAGATCCGGCACGATCGCCGAATCCAGCTTGAAGCTGATGCAATGCCCGTGCTTGCCGCTCTTGTCGGTCTGGTAATAGTTGGTGCGCAGCGTGGCATCGATCACGTCGATGAAGCTGCGTAGGATGCGGTCCTCGTCCAGGCTGGACACGCGGTCCATCAACTTCAGCAGCGTGGCACGCGTGGCCTCCTGCTGCGCGGCGCGGTCGCTGCCACGTGCCTGCAACACCGGCTCCAAGGCCTTGAGCGTGGCGTCGTCGCCGGCCGCGAATACCGACAGTTCCTCGCGCAGACGTTCCTGGTCGGCGAAGATCTGCGCCTTGGTTTCCTTGCCGGTGGATGGGTCGAAGCGCGCTTCGAACAATTCCACCAACAAGCGCGCCAGCAGCGGGTAACGGGTGAACGTCGCCTCGACATAGGCCTGCGAAAACGGCA
Source organism: Xanthomonas sp. NCPPB 2933 (assembly GCF_056725225.1). Taxonomy (NCBI): domain Bacteria; kingdom Pseudomonadati; phylum Pseudomonadota; class Gammaproteobacteria; order Lysobacterales; family Lysobacteraceae; genus Xanthomonas; species Xanthomonas sp. NCPPB 2933. Next base: position 2,332,090 of record NZ_CM161518.1, on the reverse strand, counting down.
CCGCAGTCTGCAACAGATACTTGCAATAGCCGCGCAGCAGCGCGACCTGGCGCCAATGCAGGCCGGCGGCCAGGATCAGACGATTGAAGCCGTCGCTCTCGGCATCGCCATTCCAGATCCGCTCGAAGGCTTCGCCAAAGCCGGCATCGGCGTGGGCGGCATTGATCTTGCCGGCGGTCGATTCGACCTCGAAATCCTGGATATACACCGGGGTTTCGCCGACCTGCAGCCGGTACGGCCGCTCAGAGATCACCCGCAGGCCCATGTTCTCCATCATCGGCATTGCATCGGACAACGGAATGTCGTCGAGCTGGCGATACAGCTTCAGGCGCAGGCCTTCACCGGCATCCAGACGCATGCCGTCATCGCGGCGGATTTCCTGCAGGCTCAGATGCAGGTCGTCCGGGCCGTCCAGCGTGGCCAGATGCTCGACGTCGGACACCGCCGATTCGATCGAGGAATCTTCGATATAGCCAGCCGGCAGCGCGCGGCCGAAGTTGGCCGCCATGCGCAAACCATTGGCTTCGCCATGCCGCGCAACCAGCGCCTCGCGCAAGGCATCGCGCCAGTTGCGCAGCAGATGCGCCAGCCGCGATTCGAGTTCGGTAGTGTTGAATTCCAGCGCTTCGCCACTCTTGGGCCGCACGATAAGATGCAGCTGCGCCAGCGGCGACTCGCCCAGCACCACGCTGGAGTCGATGTACTCGCCGTGCAGCGCATCTTTCAGCAAGGCTTCGATACGCAGGCGCACATCGGTGTTGAAGCGCTCGCGCGGGATGTAAACCAGCGCGGAGATAAAGCGGCTGTACTTGTCGCGGCGCAGGAACATGCGGCTACGCACGCGCTCCTGCAGACCGAGAATGCCGATCGCGGTGCGATACAACTCTTCTTCGTTGGACTGAAACAGCTCCTCGCGCGGCAGCGTCTCGAGGATGTGCCGCAGCGCCTTGCCGCTGTGGCTGCTCGGGGTCAGCCCGGACTTGCTCATCACGTATTCGTGGCGCTGACGCACCAACGGAATTTCCCACGGACGGCGGTTGTAGGCACTGGAGGTGAACAGGCCCAGGAAGCGCTGCTCGCCGACGATGCGGCCCTTGGCATCGAACTCCAGGACGCCGATGTAATCCATGTAGCCAACGCGATGCACGCGCGAACGCGCATTGGTCTTGGTCAGGATCAGCGCGTCCTTGAGCTTGGACGAGGTATTCAAGCCGTGCGCTGCCAGCGTGGTCACCGGGCGCGCCGGCGAGGTGTCGTGGCCACGCATCAGGCCAAGCCCGGTCTCTTCCACCGGCGACAGCACGTCCTGGCCGTCCTGCTTCTCCACGCGGTATTCGCGATAGCCGAAGAAGGTGAAGTGGTCGGCCGAGGCCCAACGCAGGAATTCCTGCGCCTCGTGGCGGCTGATGTCGTCCATCGGGAGCCGCCGGGTGGCCAAGTCGTCGGCCAGCATCACCATCTTTTCGCGCATCGCAGCCCAGTCGTGCACGATCGCGCGCACTTCGGCCAGCACCTTGCGCACCGCCGCTTCCACCTTGGGCATTTCTTCGGCGGGCTGGCGGTCGATCTCCAGCACCATCAACGACTCGCTCTTGCCCTCGCCCACCGCGGTCAGCTTGCCGGCCTTGTCGCGCGCGATGCGCAGCACCGGGTGGCCGAGCACGTGCACGCCGATGCCCAGGTCCGACAGCGTCATGCTCACCGAGTCGACCAGAAACGGCATGTCGTCGTTGACGATCTGCAACAGCGTGTGCGGCGACTCGTAACCGTGGCTCTTCAGGGTCGGGTTGAACACCCGCACATTGACCGTGCCGGCCTTGCGCGTGCGTGCAAATTCCAGCATGTCCGCCGCCAGCGCCGCCCATTGCTCGGGCGGATGGTTGGGGAACTCGTCCTCTTCCATGCGGCGATAGAAGCCGGCTGCGAACAGCTGCACCTCGGCCTGGCGGGCCGCCGGGTAGCGCTTGCGCAATGCGGCAAACACCGGCTCCAGAACGACCGCCTGCGGTGCGCCGGCAAGCACGGGGACGGCACGTTCGGCGACCGGCTTGGTCGGCGTCGTGGACGATTTCGAAGCGGCTTTCTTGGCTGTCATGAGAGAGCTGGGATGCTCGGTGGAAAACCTGAATTGTACCGATGCGCGATGACGACGCCTTGCTGCATAGCGCAAATCCTCAGCCGTCAGTCGGCGCGCACAGGACGCAAAAGCATTACCGCTGTGTAGTTTCCCCACAGAGGTACGATGGGTACTGGCGTAGATGGCAGCTGGACCGCCAGATCCGGCAAAGTCTGGCCAGGTGCTTGTCGCACAAGGGCTTGCGCAGACCAAACTGCGACCGTCAAGTCTTTTTAAAAACTAAACTGGACGGTATAGTCTACCGCCATGACCCCCCGTTCCCACCGTGCTGCCCGGCGCTCGGACTGCGATCGCCGCATCCATGCGGCTGTGCATGCGCTGCTCGCCGAGCGCGGCATGCGGCTGAGCATGGACGCGGTGGCCGAGCGCGCCGGCTGTTCCAAGCAGACGCTCTACAGTTATTACGGTTGTAAAGAAAACCTGCTGCGCGATGTCCTTCAGGACCATGTGCATCTGGCCACGGTGCCGCTGGGTACCGCCTCAGGCGAGTTGCGCGAGGATCTGCTGGCCTTCGCACTGGCCCATCTGGATCGCCTGAACCGCCCCGATGTGGTACAGACCTGTCGGTTGGTGGAAGCCGAGTCGCATCGGTTTCCCGATCAGTCGCAGCAGATCTTCCATGACGGGGTGGTCGGCATGCAGCAGCGCCTGGCGCATCGCTTCGAGCAGGCGATGGATGCCGGCCAGCTGCGCCATGACGATCCGCACTTCATGGCCGAACTGCTGTTGAGCATGATCGTCGGTCTGGATTTCGATCGGCAACGCTTTCAGGTTCCCCATCGCGCCGGCCTCCCCGCCAGGCAGCAGTGGGCGCAATTCGCTGTCGACACCTTCCTGCGTGCGTTCGCCGCGGCCGCTGCCACGCCTTCGCTGTCCCCGCTTTCCTTTCTCGCTTCAAGACCCTAACGGAGTTCCTCCTGATGATTGCCCCGCTCCGCACACTCGGCCTGGCCTGTGCCATCACCGTGGCGCTCGCTGCCTGCAGCAAGCCCGAACAACAACAGGCGCCGCCGCCGCCGGAAGTGTCGGTGCTGGAAATGCAGCCGCAGACCCTGCCGCTGGAACGCGACCTGGTGGGCCGCCTGTCGGCGTACCGCTCGGCCGACGTGCGTGCGCGCGTGGACGGTGTGGTGCTCAAGCGCCTGTACACCGAAGGCACCGACGTCAAGGAAGGCCAGCGCTTGTTCGAAATCGACCCGATGCCGCTGCGCGCCACGCTGCTGCAGGCCCAGGGCCAGCTGGCCGCCGCCGAGGCGACCTATGCCAACGCCCAGATCGCCGCCAAGCGCGCGCGCAGCCTGGCACCGCAGCAATACGTCTCGCGTGCCGATATCGACAATGCCGAAGCCACCGAGCGCTCGTCCGGCGCCAGCGTGCAGCAGGCGCGCGGTCTGGTCGAGTCCGCCCGCATCCAGCTCAGCTTCGCCAGCGTCACCTCGCCGATCACCGGCCGCGCCGGCATTCAGCGCGTCACCGAAGGTGCGCTGGTCGGCTCCGGTGAAGCGACCTTGCTGACCACGGTCGACCAGATCGACCCGCTGTATGTGAACTTTGCGATGAGCAGCGAAGAACTGGCCGCACTGCGCCAGGCGCAGAGCAGCGGCAATGTGCAGCTCAGCGGCGATGGCAAATCCACCATCAATGTGGAACTGGGCAACGGCACGCAGTATCCGCATCCGGGTACCTTGGACGTCTCGGCGGTCACGGTCGACCCGAGCACCGGTGCGGTGTCGCTGCGTGCGACCCTGCCCAACCCGGAGCAGGCACTGTTGCCGGGTGCGTTCGTGACCTTCAAGGCCAGCCTGGGCCAGCGCAACAACGCGTATCTGGTCCCGCAGCAGGGCTTGCAACGTGACGCCCTGGGCGCCTTCGTGCTGGTGCTGGGCAAGGACGGCAAGGTGGCGCGCAAGAACCTCACCGTCGATGGCCAGCAAAAGGGCCAGTGGATCGTCACCGGCGGCGTGGCCCCCGGCGACCAGGTCATCGTCGATGGCGTGCAGAAGGCGAAGGAAGGCCAGCCGGCCAAGGGCGTTGCGTGGAATCCGAACAAGCCGGCGCAAGGCGGCCAGCCAGGTGCGCCAGGCGCGGCTCCGGCCGCAGCGCAGGGCGGCGACGCACCGGCAGCCGACAAGGCCGATGCAGCCGCACCCGCGGCGCAGCAGCAGCCCAAGCCGGATGCGGCGGCGCAGCCGGCCGACTCCCAGTCCAAGCAGCAGTGACGGAAACCGGACATGCCTAAGTTTTTTATTGAACACCCGATCTTTGCCTGGGTGGTGGCGATCCTGATCTCGCTTGCGGGCGTGATCTCGATCCTGAATCTGGGTATCGAGTCGTACCCCACGATCGCCCCGCCGCAGGTCACCGTCACCGCCAACTTCCCCGGCGCCAGCGCCGATACCTCCGAGAAAGCGGTGACCCAGGTCATCGAGCAGCAGCTCACCGGTATCGACCACCTGCTGTACTTCAACTCGTCCTCGGCCGCCAACGGCCGCGTCACCATCACCCTGACCTTCGAAACCGGCACCGACCCGGATATCGCGCAGGTGCAGGTACAGAACAAGGTGTCGCTGGCCACGCCGCGTCTGCCCTCGGAAGTCACCCAGCAGGGTGTGGTGGTGGCCAAGGCCAACGCCGGCTTCCTGATGGTGGCCGCGTTGCGCTCGGACAACCCGTCGATCAACCGCGATGCGCTCAACGACATCGTCGGTTCGCGCGTGCTCGAGCAGATCTCGCGCGTGCCCGGCGTGGGCAGCACCAACCAGTTCGGTGCCGAGTACGCGATGAACATCTGGTTGAACCCGGAGAAGCTGCAGGGCTACAACCTGTCGGCCACCCAGGTGCTGACCGCGGTGCGTAACCAGAACGTGCAGTTCGCCGCCGGTTCGGTGGGCGCCGACCCGACCCCGGAAGGCATCAGCTTCACCGCCACCGTCTCGGCGGAAGGCCGCTTCAGCTCGCCAGACCAGTTCGAAAACATCATCCTGCGCACCGATAACAACGGTGCCACGGTGCGCTTGAAGGATGTCGCGCGGGTTACCGTCGGGCCGAGCAACTATGGCTTCGACACCCAGTACAACGGCAAGCCCACCGGTGCATTCGGTATCCAGCTGCTGCCGGGCGCCAACGCACTGAACGTGTCCGAGGCGGTCGGTGCCAAGCTCGACGAACTGCAACCGACCTTCCCGCAGGGCGTGACCTGGTTTGCGCCGTACGAGTCGACCACCTTCGTGCGCATTTCCATCGAGGAAGTGATCCACACGCTGGTGGAAGCCATCGTGCTGGTGTTCCTGGTGATGCTGCTGTTCCTGCAAAACTTCCGCGCCACCGTGATTCCCACGCTGGTGATTCCGGTCGCGTTGCTGGGCACGTTCTTCGGCATGTACATGATCGGCTTCACCATCAACCAGCTGACGCTGTTTGCGATGGTGCTGGCGATCGGCATCGTGGTGGATGACGCGATCGTGGTGATCGAGAACGTCGAACGCATCATGAGCGAGGAGCATCTGGAGCCCAAGGCGGCCACCCAGAAGGCGATGACCCAGATCACCGGCGCGGTGGTGGCCATCACCGTGGTGCTGGCGGCAGTCTTCATTCCCTCCTCGCTGCAACCCGGCGCCTCGGGCGCGATCTACAAGCAGTTCGCGCTGACCATCGCCATGTCGATGGGTTTCTCCGCGTTCCTGGCGTTGAGCTTCACCCCGGCGCTGTGCGGCGCGTTCCTCAAGTCGACCCATTCGACCAAGAAGAACTGGATCTACCGCACCTTCGACAAGTACTACGACAAGCTTGCGCATCGCTATGTGGGCGTGGTCGGCAATACCCTGAAGCACTCGCCACCGTGGATGATCGTGTTCGTGGTGCTGGTGGTGCTGTGCGGCTTCCTGTTTACGCGCATGCCGGGCAGCTTCCTGCCGGAAGAAGATCAGGGCTTTGCATTGGCCATCGTGCAGTTGCCGCCGGGCGCCACCAAGATCCGGACCAACGAGACCTTTGCGCAGATGCGTGCGGTCCTGGAGAAGCAGCCGGCCGTGGAAGGCATGCTGCAGATCGCCGGCTTCAGCTTCCTGGGCTCGGGCGAAAACGTGGGTATGGGCTTTATCCGGCTCAAGCCGTGGGAAGACCGCGATGTGACCGCAGAGGAGTTGATCAAGCAGCTCAACGGCATGTTCTACGGCATCAAGGGCGCGCAGATCTTTGTGGTCAACCTGCCCACCGTGCAGGGCCTTGGACAGTTCGGCGGTTTCGACATGTGGCTGCAGGACCGCTCCGGCGCAGGCCAGCAAGCCCTGACCCAGGCGCGCAACATCGTGCTGGGCAAGGCGGCGGAAAAGCAGGACACCATGGTGGGCGTACGCCCGAACGGCCTGGAAGATGCGCCGCAGCTGCAGCTGTCCGTGGACCGTGTGCAGGCGCAGTCGATGGGCCTGGAAGTCAGCGATATCTACAGCTCGATCCAGCTGATGCTGGCGCCTGTGTACATCAACGACTACTTCTCCGAAGGCCGCATCAAGCGCGTCAACATCCGTGCCGACGACCAGTTCCGTACCGGCCCCGAGTCGCTGCGCAGCTTCTTCAGCCCTAGCGCCACTGCAGTCGGTGCCGATGGGCAGCCGGGAATGATTCCGCTGAGCAATGTGGTCAAGGCCGATTGGACCTACGCCTCGCCGGCACTGAACCGCTACAACGGCTATTCGGCGGTGAACATCGTCGGTAACCCGGCTCCGGGCGGCAGTTCCGGCCAGGCGATGACCGCAATGGAAGAGATCGTCAACAACGATCTGCCGCCGGGCTTCGGCTTCGACTGGAGCGGCATGTCGTATCAGGAAATCATCGCCGGTAACGCGGCTACGCTGTTGCTCGCGTTGTCGGTGGTGGTGGTGTTCCTGTGCCTGGCCGCACTGTACGAAAGCTGGTCGATTCCGGTGGCGGTGCTGATGGTGGTGCCGATCGGTGTGCTGGGTGCGATCGTCTTCTCGATGCTGCGTGGCCTGCCCAACGATCTGTACTTCAAGATCGGCATGATCACGGTGATCGGTCTGGCGGCGAAGAACGCGATCCTGATCGTGGAATTCGCAGTGGAGCAGCGTGCAGCGGGCAAGACCCTGCGCGATGCGACGATGGAAGCGGCACACCTGCGCTTCCGCCCGATTCTGATGACCTCGTTCGCCTTCATCCTGGGCGTGCTGCCGCTGGCCATCTCGACCGGCGCCGGCGCCAACTCGCGTCACTCCATCGGTACCGGCGTGATCGGTGGCATGGTGTTCGCCACCGTGCTCGGCGTGATCTTCATCCCGCTGTTCTTCGTGGTGGTGCGCCGCATGCTGGGCGACAAGCTGGATGAGCAGTCCAAGGAATACGTCGCGGCACAGGGCGACGCTGGATCGCATCGTCCGGATCGCTGAGTCAGGCGTTCGCTGTAAACCAAAAAGCCCCGGCACTGCCGGGGCTTTTTTTGTTTCACGATGACTCCAGTACCGCAATTCGCTGGACTACGCCAAGGCTAGATACAGCAGGTTTATCAATCACTTAGGCGAGTTCAACATATGCCGGTGCTTTCCGAAACTTGACCCGGCTTCCCTTCGCGTGGCTCCCATGCGGCTCTTGGAAACCGGGCTTTCCGAGGAGTCATCATGGCGAAGATCAAGCTCACCAAGTCCGCAGTTGATGCGGCACAACCCCAAGACAAGGCCATCGAACTGCGGGATACCGTGGTGCCCGGCTTCCTGTGCAAGATCACCCCGGCGGGCCGCAAGGTGTTCATGCTCCAGTACCGCTCGAACGCGGGCGAGCGCCGCAAGCCCGCCTTGGGCCAGTACGGGGAACTGACGGTCGATCAGGCACGCACAATGGCGCAGGAATGGCTGGCCGAGGTGCGCCGGGGCGGCGACCCGAGCGCAGCCAAGAATGCCGCCCGCAAGGCACCGACCATGAAGGAGTTTTGCCACACCTTCATGGAGGACTACTCCAAACAGCGTAACAAGCCCAGCACGCAGCGCGGCTATCAGGGCGTCATTGACCGCTGCATCATCCCGATCATGGGCCGGATGAACGTACAGGACGTGAAGCGCCCTGACGTGGCGACGCTGATGAAGAAGCTGGCCTACAAGCAGGCGGAGGCCAATCGCACCTTCGGCGTACTGCGCAAGATGTTCAACCTGGCCGAAGTGTGGGGGCTGCGCCCGGACGGCACGAATCCATGTCGCCACGTTCCGATGTACCCACCTGGCAAGGAAACCCGGCTCATCGTGGACGATGAACTGGTGCGGATCTTCCGCCAGTTGGAGCACTTGGAGGCGGAAGGACTGGAGAGCTACGTCATCCCGCTGGCAATCCGCCTGCAATTCGAGTTTGCCGCCCGCCGCTCCGAAATTTGTCCACTCGAATGGGATTGGGTTGATCTGGAAAAGCGCCGCGTCGTCTGGCCCGACAGCAAGACCGGCGGTATCTCCAAGCCCATGAGTGAAGAAGCCTATCGGCTACTGTCTACCGCGCCTCGCCGGGAAGGTTGCCCCTACGTCCTGCCGTCGCCGAACGATCCGACCCAGCACATGACCCACGGTGAGCATTACGGCGGCTGGACGCGCGTGCTCAAGGCCGCTGGCGTTCCACACGTTGGCACGCACGGCATCCGCCACCGGGCGACGACAGACATTGCCAACTCGGGCGTGCCAACCAAGGTGGGCATGAAGCTCACAGGTCACAAGACCGTGGCGATGTTTATGCACTATGTTCATACCGAAGACAAGCCGGTGCGGGAGGCGGCCGAACTGGTGGCGAATCGGCGGCTGGCGATTACTGGGGCATCCCGTTCCATGGAGGCATCAGCATGACAAGGAAGACGCCTGCGGCAGTGGGGAAACCTGCTGCCGTACCGGCTGGCTATGCCGGCATCCACGGTGGCATCGTGGAACTGCTGGATGCGGCGCGCCGGGCAGCGGCGCGCAGTGTCAATGCGTTGATGACGGCCAGCTATTGGGAGATTGGCCACCGAATCGTCGAAGCCGAGCAGAAAGGCAGGCGGCGGGCCGGTTACGGCGAGCAGTTGATGGAGCAGTTGTCCGCCGATCTGACGGCCCGATTCGGGCGTGGCTTCGGTGTCAATAACTTGGAGAACATGCGGCGTTTCTTCCTCGCATACCCCCAGCCTGAGATTTCCCAGACACTGTCTGGGAAATTGGGAAATGAGTCGCCTGCCGAGAAATCCCAGACAGTGTCTCGGAAATTCGACCTCTCCGAACTGGCCCAGGTCTTCACCTTGCCGTGGTCGGCCTATGTCCGGCTGCTGTCGGTCAAAGATGACCATGCCCGTCGATTCTACGAGACAGAGGCGTTGCGCGGCGGCTGGAGCGTGCGCCAGCTCGACCGGCAGATCGGCAGCCAGTTCTACGAACGCACGGCCTTGTCCAAGGACAAGGCGGCGATGCTGGTCAAGGGCTCGGTGGCCAAGCCCGAGGATGTCGTCACGCCCAATGACGCGATCAAAGACCCGTATGTGCTGGAGTTCCTCGACCTCAAGGATGAGTATTCGGAATCCGACCTGGAAGCGGCCTTGATCCAGCGGCTGGAAGACTTCCTGCTGGAACTGGGGGAAGACTTCACCTTCGTTGGGCGGCAACGTCGGTTGCGCATCGATCAGACCTGGTATCGGGTGGATCTGTTGTTCTTCCATCGCAAGCTGCGCTGCCTGGTCATCATCGACCTGAAGCTAGGCAGTCTGACCCATGCTGACGTGGGCCAGATGCATATGTATTGCAACTATGCCAAGGAGCATTGGGCCTATGCGGATGAGAATCCGCCGGTGGGCCTGATCCTGTGCGCAGACAAAGGCCATGCCCTGGCGCGGTATGCGCTAGATGGCTTGCCGACCAAGGTGATGGCAGCCAACTATCGGACGGTACTGCCGGATGCCGAGTTGCTGCAAAAAGAGTTGGAGAAGACGCGGCGCCTGCTCGAATCGCGCGGAGCGCTTTCCCTCAAGGACGACAAGCCATAGTCGTGCGTTCCGGCGTTCCGGCGTTTCGCCGTCGTGCTCGCGGGCTATGCCCTGTGCCTCGTGCCGAATCACAGCCATTCGGCGCTGACCCCTTGACGCCTCCGGCCTGGATCGTTGAGCCGGGCCTGCGCATGCTGCGCACTTGCCAACGGCGGGTGTGTGGCTAAGTGGGGTGTAGGCGGTCTTGCTGTTCCCTTCACCGTATCACGGCGTTCTCGCCGTCAATGACTGCGCGCGCTGGCACGCTTGCGGCCTGCCGGCCGTCTTCGATCCATGACTGCTTGCGCTGCGCCGTGCTGGCCACGGTTCCGGGCAATTCCGCCCGAGCAACCGGAGTACGATCATGTCGCAACTGTCCTTTTCCTCATCCGATTTTTCGCTGTTGGTGCGCGACGCACACGGGCGCTATCTGCCGGCGTCGGCCGACGACATTCTGGAGCGGCGCGCCACGTGATCGACCGGAAGATGCAGCGCGGTGCCGAGTTCACTTCTCCGGCGGCAGTCAAGGAGTACCTGCGCACCAAGCTGGCCGGCTTCGAGCATGAGGTATTCGCGTTGCTGTTCATGGACTTATGTGGATGCCTTCGTAATGTGCAGCGAGCCGGGGAAGCTCTTGCGCCACAAGCCTTCCCGGCTCTTTCGCTTCACATAACCGACCTCACAGCCGCCGCAACCATTCAATGATTTCCAGGTGTTGAGGAGCGATCCTGCCGGCCTTGGGCGGAGCGAGCACATCGGGGAAGACCTGGGCCAAGGCCTGGCGCTTGGGATCAAGATCGGCGCGGGCGTAGTTCATCGTCGTCGTCAGCGACGCATGCCCCAGCCACTGGCTGATAGTGGCGAAGTCCACGCCTGCGCGCAGCAGATGCACCGCCGTCGTATGCCGCAGCGTGTGCGGATGGATCTGCCGCGCACGGTCGGCGCCGATCGTGTCGATGCAGCCCGCCACGCGCTGACGCAACAAGTAACGCACGCCGAAACGGGTGAGCTTCTGACCGCGATGGTTGACGAACAAGGGGCTGTCGGCCTCCGTGGGCGCAGGCAACTGGTCGATGAGCTGCTGCAGCTTTGCAGCCGTCTGCGGCCAGATCGGACAGATGCGGATCTTGCCACCCTTGCCCTGCAGCCGCACTTGGCATGGTGCGGCCATGCGCACGTCGCATACCCTCAGATCAAGCGCTTCCTGCACACGGGCGCCGGTGTTGAACATCAGCGAGAACAGTGCATGGCTGCGCCGGTCGGCCTGACTCGGCCGATCGGGCAGCTTCAGCAGGACCTCCACTTCGTTCTCTTCCAGGTACATCAGGGGTTCACGCCGGTCGCGGCGCTTGAAGGGAACGCCCAGCACGCGCTGGAGTTCGGCCATGTGCTGCGGATACTCGCTGAGCGCGAAGCGCACCAGTGTGTGCAGGGCGGCGAGCCGGGCATTGCGGGTGCCGATACCGTTGCCCCGCACCTGTTCGAGCGAGACGACGAAGGCGGCCACCTGTCGGGCATTGAGGTCGCCGAGGTCGAGCCGGTCAGGCGGTTTGCCCAACTGGTCGGCAGCGAAGCGCAGATACAGCACGATGGCATCGCGGTAGCTGCGGATCGTGTGCGTGCTCATGCCGCGCATGGCCGGCAGGTGGTCCTGAAAGAACTTCGACAGGCAGATGCCAAGATCGTTGGGCGTGTTGCGCTTCATGATGGTTCTCCCGCGACCAATTGGCCGTACCGGGCCTCGAACCGTTGGCTGGCCGCGAAGGCGATCTCCGGAATCCAGTGCAGGTAATACTCCGTCGAGACGATGGAGACGTGCCCCATGTACATCGACAGGTAAGGCAACTGCACCTGGACATCGGCGCCTTCGTGGTACCAGCGCAGCAGGGCCTGCACGGCGAACGTATGGCGGAAGTCGTGGATGCGGGGCCTGCGGCCCTGGTCATCGACGATGCCGGCCTGCTCCAATGTGCGGGCCAGCAAGGTGTACAGGCCGAAGCCCGTGTAGCCGCTGAAACCGCCCGACAGGGTGTAGTGTCCCAGCAGTGGCGCCCCTTCGGATTGATCGGTGCCTGCTGCCAGGCGCAGCGCCAGATAGGCCTGCAGTTCCGCCTGTGCATCGGCCGACAGGGGCAGCATCCGGGTCTTGTTGAACTTGGTGGCCCGTATCGTCAGCATGCCCTGCTGTGGATCGGCGTCGGCCAGCGTCAGGTTGACCAGTTCCTGCCGCCGCAGGCCCGCCGTGTACAACAGCACGAAGGCCAGTTGCAGCACCGCATGGCGCAAGGCCAGGACCGGCTGGGGCGTTCGGCATGCATCAAGATGGGCCAGCAATCGTCCTATCTGCCTCGGACTGACGATGAAAGGAATGGGACGAGCGCCCTTGCGGGCGAAGTACAGCGGATCCGGCACGAAGCAGTCGGGCTCGCTGCGCTGGCGATACAGGCATAGCCGACGCACCGACAGTTGCGCGTTGCGTCGCATCGTCGGGGTCGTATGCTGCATCGAGTCGCTCCAAGCCTCGAAGCTGGCACGGTCCAGGTCGATATGCCGGCCCGCTTCCAGGAACTGGCAGAGCTTGTCCAGCTTCCACTGCTCCCCTCGATAGGAGCGTCCGAGGGAGCGCCAGTAAGACAGGTAGCGATGCACGACAAGACGCAGCGGCGTGACGAACCAGGTGGGAAGTTCGCTGTTCATGATGCAGCCCTCCTGGCGGTCCCGGCAGGCAGCGAAAGCGCCACGCCGCGCAAGGCTTCGGTGTGCAGCCGGAGGTAGACCGATGTGCTCTCCAGGCTCGCGTGTCCCATCAGGTCGCCTATGGCCTTCATGCCGACCCCGTGTTCGAGCAGCCGCATGGCAAAGCCATGCCGCAGCCCATAGGGCGAAGCGCCGCGCAACGGCAGGCCACTGGCGCAGACGCGGCGCTGGAACATCGAGCCGATGGCCGTTACCGGCATGGGACGAATCGGCGCCGTCAGGATCAGGAACAGCTCGCGCCGGCCGGTGGAGGGACGCCCTTGGCGCACATGGCGTTGCAGTACCTGCTCGACCTGTTCAGCCATCGGCAGGACCAGCGTCGATCGGGTCTTGCTCTGGACAATGCGCAGCGTGTGCTGCGTCCAGTCAATCGAGTCTAGGGTCAGGGCGGCCACTTCGCCGGTCCTCAAACCATAGTGGGCCATCAGGTACAACAGCGTGTAGTCGCGCTCGCCCAGCAAGTCACTACGGTCGATGGAATCAAGCAACTGCTGGGTCAGTTCCCAGGCGATGGCGCGTGGCGGCTTCTCGTGCCGATACTTGCGCGGCAGGTCGATGCCGTCAGGGTTGAGGCTGCTGACGCCACGGTCGCGACAAAAGCGGAAGAAGGCGCGCAGGCTGCACAGGCGCGACATCATCGTCGGGCGCTGCAGGAACTGCGCGCAATGGGCGGTATAGGCCTCGATATCGGCCACTGCGACATCAGCCAGGATCTTGCCGCCAACCAGGCTTCTGCGCAGGAAGTCGTCGATCGTCTCGGCTTGCCGGCGCTGGTGCGCCTCCGACAGGCCGCGCATATCCAGGCCGTGCAGGCGGAAGGCTTCGACAAGATCGGCGCAAGGGCCTGCGGGCGAGTCATCGTGCCACTGTCCTGACTCGATCAGGAACCTGCGGAACGCACCGATGCTGGCTCGATGGAAATAGTCCTGCTCGAAGGGTTGGAACATCCGCCGGAACTCGCTGCGTGCGAACACCCGCTGCCTGTCCACTGGCGAATGCTGCTCCAGGACGTGGCGGGCCACCGATAGGTGCGTTCGGTGCGAGGTGCGGTTGTAGGCCTGACGCGCCAGCCAGGCGTCGAAATCCACCAGCCAGTCCCGTACTGGCGATGCTTCATAGCGGCTGGAGTAGTACAGCGGGAAAACACGATTGCGGTTGCTCATGACGGCCTCCAAAGAACCCCGGGGATGGGGTTCCCTGAAAGTAGCCCTGCGGCAACCGGCTAATGTTGAGTTGCTACCCTCGTGCAGGGCTGTCCTGCCTGGCGATGATCTGTCTGCTGCACATTACGTAGGCATCCACATAAATCCAGTTATGTGGCGCTCAACATAACTCGACACGCGCCATCGGTTGATCGAATACCGGGAGATGTTCCACGGCACCATCGACGGTGCTTCGGTGTATCCGCGCGAAGTGGTCAAAGAGGCTCTGCGGCTCAATGCGGCAGCGGTGATCGTCAGCCACAACCATCCGAGCGGCAACCCGGAGCCAAGCGCTGCCGACCGGGCGCTGACCCAACGGCTCAAGGAGGCGCTGGGGCTGGTCGATGTGCGGGTGCTCGATCACGTCATCGTCGCGGGCAGCGCCACGGAGTCATTTGCCGAGCGAGGCTTGATATGATCCTGGGGCTTCGGCCCCTTTTTGCTTCGACAAATGGAGGTGAAGGAAGGGGCCCCACTGAGTGTGTGGATGCAAAAGTCACCGAAGCGACTTCTGCACCGCTCAAGCACCGCCCCGTACTTCCTGCCATTGCTGACCATACGCATGAGTCGATGCTGATCCACCAAGGTGTTCTGAAGCCAGCAAGCGTCAGATTGACCATCTGGCGCATATGAAGCAAGCAACGGCCTACTGAGCTGGCGCTTTGCAGCAAAGCCACAGGAGTCCGCTTCCATGGATACAAAAATCAATACATCCGTAGCTGTCGTTGGTCCGGGCGCCATCGGCACCACGATCGCGGCAGTGCTGCACGAAGTCGGCCGCACGCCGTTGCTGTACGGCCGCACACCCCGCGATCATCTTGCGTTGCACGATGGCGATCGCCTCATCACCATTCCCGGTCCGGTCCAGACGGATCCCAGACAGATCGATCAAACCGTCGATCTCGTCTTTCTCGCTGTCAAGGCGACACAGACCGAGGCAGCAGCGGAATGGCTCGCAGCGTTGATCGGTCCAGAAACCGTCGTGTGCGTTCTGCAAAACGGGGTCGAGCAGTTGGAGAAGGTCGCCCCACATTTCCCGCGCGGGCGGATCGTCCCTGCTGTCGTGTGGTTTCCTGCGCAGGCGCAATCCGATGGCTCGGTGCGCTTACGCGGCGATGTGCGCCTCAGCCTGCCGGACACGTCGGCTTCCCGCGTGATAGCCGAAGCACTGCAAGGCACACGCTGTTTAGTTGAGCTGGCCACAGATTTCAAATCTCTAGCCTGGCGCAAGCTGCTGCAGAACGCGGTGGCCGGACTCATGGCGCTCACGCATCGTCGCTCGGGCATGTTCGGCCGGTCCGACATCTCCAGGCTCACGCTGGACTATCTGCAGGAATGTCTGGCCGTGGCCCGTGCCGAGGGCGCTGGACTTGGCGACGAGGTACCGCAGGCGATCCTCGACAAGTTCCTGGCGTCTCCCGCCGACATGGGCACATCCATCCTCACGGATCGCGAAGCCGGCAGGCCACTCGAATGGGACATTCGCAACGGTGTCGTCTCACGTCGCGGCCAGGCTCACGGCATTCCGACACCAATTAGCGACGTGTTGGTACCGCTCCTCGCAGCCGCGAGTGACGGCCCTGGCTGATTCCCAGCCTTCGCTCTCACTCGTCTTTCCGCTTCGCCGGCCTGACCGCTGAAGTCCTTACTGATCATGCTGTTCGACCTCGTCGCCCAACATGCATGGTGAACCACAGTTCCTGCGATGGCGGACGGGCATGTTTCGTCATCGCCTTATCGACCGACATCAGAGGCGATTCATTGAAGGTGGATGACGGCTACGGTGCCAAGGGCGGCCGGGAGCGGTTTATCCCGATCGACACGCCGGCGCGGGTGGCCGACGTCGCCTGCGCGCGGCAGATCGCGGTGGCTCGGCATCGGCGAGGCCACGCCTCCACAACCAAGCTGAAGCATCAGCGTCGCAACATCAGCGGTTTTGCCTGGCCAGGCACTGCATGAAGTCGCCTTCCTTCCACTTCAGCTCTTTGCGGCTCATCTTGGCGATAGCTTCGGCATCCGTTGGCCCCAGGCCGAGACCGCGAAGAACGGTCCCGGCTGCTGCAACGATGATTCCTTTCGGTTCCGCGGTTGCGGAAATTTCATGCGCGCAACCCAGGACAACCCCGCCGACGAGCGCCATGGCAACCGGCATCGGGACAGGGAAAAAGCGGCCCTGGTCAATGCCCTGCGCCACCGTGCCACCAATCTTGTCGAGCAGCAGGCCGCCAGTCCTGTCCACCGGCCACCCCCCGCGCACCAGGAAACGGCCAAGGACTGGATTGGCAGTCACCATGGCCAGAACACCTGTAATGCCCGTGGCCAGGCGTTCGGCCGGATCGACAATCGTGGTCATTTCCTCCTCAAGGCCGAGGATGACTTCCTCGGCGATCACGGTTCCGATGGCTTCGGCAAGCTCGGCCGTGCCGTCGAAGTACTTGTAGAAGCTGCCTCGTGCGACCTCGGCATGCCTGACGACATCGTCGACAGAGGTCGCGGCGATCCCCTTTTCCGCCATGACCTCAAGGCCGGCGCGCATCAAAGTCGCACGCATCCTGGCACGCCGTTGCGCCGCGACAGCGATCCTGTGATCTTTCATATTGACACTATTGTCATCATGACATTTAATTGATTATGACATGGCGCAAGCGCGTTGACATTGTCTAGTCGCCTGGTTGATGCGTAACGACTGTGCATTGGCCACCGAATTCCCAATCCCGCGCCACAGCCACAAGCCATCCACACGAAAGGAACGACCATGACCGACCAGCTGACCGTACGCCCTCCGACTTCCTTCTTCATCGGCGGGGAATGGGTGAAGCCCAAGGGTCAGCGAAAGATCCAAGTCATTTCCCCTGTGACCGAAAAGGTGGTGATGGAATATCCGGAAGCGTCGCAGGCCGATATCGACGATGCCGTCCAGGCTGCACGCAACGCCTTCGAGACAGGCCCTTGGCCGAAAATGGCGCCCAGAGAACGGGCGGCGATCCTGCGCCGCACGGCTAATGAACTGGAGAGCCGTGCCGAGGAGATCGCGCAGGACTGGACCACCCAGATAGGGGCGCCGATCTTGATCGGGCGCATGCTGGCTCCGCAGAACGCCCAGATCTTCCGCTTTTATGCGGATCTGCTGGAGCAGGATGGCTTCAGCTTCGTAGATCAGCGCACGCGGCTGGACGGAGGCCGCACCCTCATCGTTCGCGAACCGGTTGGTGTCTGCGCCACCGTCACGCCCTGGAACGCGGCCATGATACTGATGAGCTACAAGATCGCCGCCGGGCTGGCGTCGGGCTGCACCTTCGTCTCCAAGCCTTCACCCGAGACCCCCCTGGAGGGCTATGTTCTAGCAGAATGTCTTGAGGCGGCAGGCTTGCCGAAGGGAGTCTTCAACTTGGTGCCAGCGGGAGCCGAGGTGGGCGAATACCTTGTGCGCCATGCCGGTATCGACAAAGTGGCCTTCACCGGCTCCACGGCTGCGGGCAAGAAGATCGCCGCGATCTGCACCCAACGGCTGGCGCGCGTGACTCTGGAGCTGGGTGGGAAATCGGCAGCCATTTTGCTGGATGACGCCGATTTCGCCGCGGCGCTGCCCAGCATCGCCCTGTTCGCCATGCCCAGTTCGGGTCAGGTCTGCTTCGCGCTGACGCGGATACTAGTGCCGAAAGGCCGCGCCGAGGAACTGACCTCGATGTTGGTACAGGCGATTTCGCAGTTCAAAGTGGGCGATCCGTCTGACCCGCAAGTCTTCATGGGGCCGCTGTCCAAGGCCAGCCAGTACCAGCGGGTGATGGAGTACATCGCAAAAGGCAAAGCCGAGGGCGCCACGCTGGCTTTGGGCGGTGGCCGCCCTGAAGGAATAGATACAGGCTATTACATCGCCCCCACGATCTTTGCCGACGTGACGCCTGAAATGACCATCGCCCAGGAAGAAATATTCGGGCCTGTGGTTGCGATCATGGCCTATGAAGATGAGGAGGATGCGATCCGGATTGCCAATGACAGCCGGTATGGCCTGAGCGGCTCGGTGTTTTCCTCCGATGTGGACAGAGCCTTGCGGGTCGCGCGCCGCATCCGCACCGGAAACCTGACGATCAATGGCAATGTCGTGGACCCGACCATGCCCATTGGCGGATTCAAGGAGTCCGGCTGGGGCCGCGAGGGAGGCATCGAGGGAATGAACGGCTACCTTGAGGCCAAGACCATCAGCTTCGCCTGAGTTCTTGGAACGCTTGGAACGCATTGCAGAACTAACCAATTTACTGCGGGGAACGGTTGTCGAAGCTACCTCCATACGGATCGGTGCGCTGATTGGAGTGGGCCGAGAAGAAGCTCTGCGCCAGGTAGCCGTGGGCGAAGTGCAGTTCCAGCCACTCGAAGCCAGCACCGCGCGCGCGGCTGAACCGCCCCGATTATCCTGGAGAAAGTTAAGACAGGAAGCTCAGGCTGCCAGATTATTTTTTGTTTGACGATGACTCCAGCCCGGTACTTCGCTGGACTGCGCGGTAGCTCGATACAGCAGGTTTATCAAGAACTTACGCGCGTCCATCATATGCCGGTGCTTTCTGAAACTTGACCCGGTTTTCCCTCGCGCCGCTCCTATCTGGCTCTTGGAATTCGGGTCGTTCCAAGGAGTCATCATGGCTAAGATCAAGCTCACCAAGACCGCCGTAGAGTCAGCGCAACCCCAGGCCAAGGACATCGAACTACGGGATACCGTGGTGCCGGGCTTCCTGTGCAAGATTACCCCGAAGGGCCGCCGGGTGTTCATGCTCCAGTACCGCACGAACTCCGGGCAGCCTCGCAAGCCTTCGCTAGGCCTGTTCGGGGAACTGACCGTGGAGCAGGCCCGCGTCATGGCGCAGGACTGGCTGGCCGAGGTTCGCCGGGGCGGCGACCCCGGCGGTGCCAAGGCCGAGGCGCGCAAGGCGCCCACGGTCGAAGCGTTGTGCAAGAAGTTCATGGAGGACTACTCCAAGAAGCGCAACAAGCCCAGCACGCAGCGCGGCTACCAGGCCGTCATCGACCGTTGCATCGTCCCGCTGATCGGCCGCAAGAAGGTGCAGGACGTGAAGCGGCCCGACATTGCCGGGCTGATGGAGAAGCTGGCCTACAAGCCGGCCGAGCCGAACAACGCCTTCGGCGTGCTGCGCAAGATGTTCAACTTGGCCGAAGTGTGGGGCTATCGCCCGGACGGCACGAACCCGTGCCGCCACGTCCCGATGTACCCGCCCGGCGAGGAAACCCGGCTCATCGTGGACGACGAGCTGGCGCTGATCTTCCGCCATCTGGAGAAGCTGGAGGCGGAAGGACTGGAGAACTACGTCATTCCGCTGGCGATCCGCCTGCAATTCGAGTTCGCCGGCCGTCGCTCCGAAATCTGCACGCTCGAATGGGATTGGGTCGATTTGGAGAATCGGCGCGTGGTCTGGCCCGACAGCAAGACCGGCGGCCTTTCAAAGCCCATGAGCGCGGAAGCCTATCGGCTGTTCACGACGGCGCCGCGCCGTGAAGACTGCCCCTATGTCCTGCCGTCGCCCAACGACCCGACCAAGCATCTGACCTTTGGCGAGCACTACGGCGGCTGGTGCCGAGTGCTCAAGGCCACCGGCGTCCCGCACGTCGGCACGCACGGCATTCGTCATCGCTCGACCACCGACATTGCCAATTCCGGCGTGCCGACCAAAGTGGGCATGAAGCTGACGGGCCACAAGACCGTGGCGATGTTCATGCACTACGTCCACACCGAGGACAAGCCGGAGCGCGATGCGGCCGAGCTGGTGGCGAGCCGGCGCCAGGCGATCACGGGCGCGCGACAGCCCCAGGAGGCCATAGCATGAACAGGCACAAGGCATCCGTTCCTTCGCCCACAGCGCCTTCGGCGCTGCTGGGCGACATTCGGGCACTGATAGAGGCGGCACGGCAGCGCGCCGCCTCGGCGGTAAATAGCGAGCTGACGATGCTCTACTGGCGCATCGGCCAGCGCATCCACACGCAGGTCTTGGAGGGCCGGCGGGCCGACTACGGCGAGGAAGTCGTGTTGACGCTGGCGGCGCAGTTGGTGAAGGAGTACGGCAGCAGTTTCGGGGTCAAGAACTTGCGCCGCATGGTGCAGTTCGCCGCCACCTTCCCCGACGAGCAGATTGTCGTATCACTGATACGACAATTGAGCTGGACGCATTTCATCGCCCTGATCCCGCTGAAAGACCCGCTCCAGCGGGACTACTACGCGCAAATGGCAGGCGCCGAACGCTGGAGCGTGCGGACGCTGCGCGAGCGCATCGACTCGATGCTATACGAGCGTACGGCGCTGTCCAAGAAGCCGGGCGAGACGATCGCGCAGGAACTGGCGACGATGCGCGATGCACAGCGCATGTCGCCCGCCTTGGTCATGCGCGACCCGTACATTCTCGACTTCCTGGGGCTGCGGGACACTTGGCAGGAAGGCGACTTGGAGGCGGCGATCATCCGCGAAATGGAATCGTTCTTGCTGGAGCTGGGCGCGGGTTTCAGCTTCGTGGCCCGACAGAAACGCATTCCGATTGACGACGAGGACTTCCACCTTGATCTGTTGTTCTACAACCGCAAGCTGCGGCGGCTGGTGGCGGTGGAGTTGAAGGTCGGTGACTTCAAGGCGGCCTACAAGGGGCAGATGGAGCTTTACCTTCGCTGGCTGGACAAGCACGAACGGGAGCCGGAGGAAGCCTCGCCGCTAGGCATCATCCTTTGCACCGGCAAGAAGCGGGAGCAGATCGAATTGCTGGAACTGGACAAGTCCGGCATCCACGTTGCGGAGTATCTGACCGCCTTGCCGCCAAGGGGTGTGCTGGTGGAACGGCTGCAACAGGCAACGCAGCGGGCGCAGTTGCAGATCGAGCAGCGCAAGACGGACATGGAGTAGTCCTGTCTCAAGCAGTCGGGCGTCCCAGCGTGCCGCCCCGTGTCTTGCGTCGAGTCACGGCGATCCGGTTTTGACTCCTGATGCGTTCGGCCTGCGCGCTCTGCCTGCCAACAGCGGGAATTCAGGGGTGGGCGGGCGATTTATCCTGCCTCGAAGACAACTTGAGTATGGATGGAGTCACCTTCAAAAAGATCAAGCTGGCGCACATGCGCCTCAGCCTGTTCAGGATCAGCCGTGAAGAGGACGACCGCCAGTTCTTTTAGCGCCCTTGTGCAGCTCACATAGAAAAGACGGCGTGTTCGATCCACAGTCGTTTCTTCACCTGCCTCGATGTGTTTTCGGTCGGTATCCGAAAGCGCTTTGAGGCCCAGGTATTTTTCGTAAGAAAACTGGAAATGGGTACTCTCCGCATCGTCTAACACGACGAGCACCCTATCAAATTCAGTACCCTTGATGCCTTGCTGAGTCCAAAAAGGTGAGCGCTCTGAAATGTAGGTCTGGTACGCCAGAAGCTGTCTAGCAGGACACGCTAAAAAAGCATCCATTGAGGCCATTTCCTTATCGGACTCATCGTCTTCTTGGTCGTCGTCATTGTCCACCCCTTCTGCGGGCTGGGCAGGTGGAGCTGCTTCTGGGTCCAAGTAAGATGCTAGCCGGGGATCGAAGATTAATAACCCTGCGGCGTACACCTGCTTCAGAAGGTCGCCGATCGTTACGTTGGAATTCCCGGCTATGCCTTCTGCAATTGAGGCAACAAGCTCTCTAAGTGCTTTAAGCCGCTCTGCGACGTTCGCTCCGGCGAGATCGCCTTTTTCAAGAAGGGGCGAATACTCTCGGATCAGTCGCATCACTTCGAGTTGCCGGCCTTCTGTATGGGCAATCGCTATCGGAATCAGAAATTTCACACACGGTGAAAGAGGCCATGCAGAGCCATCCAGAAAACCGTCTTTGAATGCTGTCGGCGCTTTGGAATTAAGTGCCGTGTAAAGCTCTCCGAACCCTAAGCGCTTTGCCGCCATCTGGTGAACAATGACGAGAAGCTTTACCCGCTCCTGGTCATCATCCCCTGCTCGCCAATGATCATCACCGGTTCGTGCCGCCATCCATTCGCGCACCCGAACCAGATTGGCATCTCGCGTATCGTCCGCAGGTAAAACGAAAAGATGGGCCGACCCTTCAGGAGTTGGAACGATACCTTCAGGGCCTAGACGTTGGCCTGGAATCTGAACGAGGTCATCACCATCGCGCCGAATGGCGTTTGCTAGGTTCAGCACCTTAGTGGAGCACCGAAAATTCTCTGGCTTCGGAATGTCGGCCCAGTTCGGTGCCGCTTCGACCAACCCGGTTCCCGTAGCATAAATTCGTTGCATCGGGTCGCCGAAGAAGCCGAGGCAAAATGTAACGCCGGGTTCGCGCTCAACGATCTTCAATGCCTCTATGACTTCGGTGGTCGTGTCCTGACTCTCGTCCACAAATACGAAAGGAAATTGGCGCGCGAGAAGGGTTCGAAAGAGAGGGCGCTCAGCGATGAGATACGGCACAAGCTTCAAAATGTCGTCGTGCCCCAAAATTCCCTTTACGTAGTCACTACCCGTTCCGTACCGGAAGCCTTTGACTGCGGCGATCCGCCCCGACTGCCTGCGAAGGCGCTCCAGGTCTCGGGTGTCTTTGTCCTTTGTTCGCTGTTGAACCCTGGGGCCATAGGTTGCCTGTTTCTGTTCAAGCGCCTCAATTTTCTCCGCGATGCGCCCACACACCCATACGCGAATGTCGTTCTGAAACGGTTTAGCTAGCAGCCACATGAAGCTGTGGATCGTCGAAACGTGAACCAGCGGATCACTGCCGACATCCCTCCATATCTCTCCGGCTGCGATCTCGGTGTAGGTAATGCAGGCAATGCGCTGGCGGAATTTCCTCAGCTTATCACCGTGTATTCGGATGGCCGACGACAGCCCCTTAATCAGAGACGTGGTTTTTCCGGAGCCGGCGCCGGCCTTCATTATGAAGCTGCGCGGCGGAACGTCTCCAAGGCAGTTTCGCAGATCAATGTCTGCCTGGGTGTCCGGCTTATTTGCCCGGCTACTCATGCTCGCCCCCTATCGCGACATCTTCGGCGATGAGAACGGCGTCGGGCAGCACGGTCTCAAGTTCGATCCGTACTTCGTCCTTCAGCCAGACAAGCCCATCACGGATGTAAGCAGGTACATGCCACGCATTTTCGTCTTCAGTGAGAACGGCGAGCGCGAACTTCGTTTTATCGAAACTCTTCCGCGAAACCTTCTCATGAAGGCCTTTAGCAAGAGCGGTAGGACCAGCGGCCCCGCCCTTCACAATCAGACCAAGGGGCTTCCTCGCTGCGGCTTGGGACCACTCCGGGTTTTCAAGGCCAAAGTCCTCCTCAAGTGTGCGCCCGCGGAGGGTTTCAGTGGCTCCGTTCCAAGTGACAGCCCGTTCAGTCTGATAGGCCACGCGAACCTTCGTATCGTCTTCGAGCACGTGAGTTCTGTCCGCTTCAGAGGCGTTACGCAAGTCTTCGATTGTGAGCTTCCCCGGAAGCCATTTGATGAGGGTTTGATTCGAAGTCGCAGCGTCCGGTTCACTGGGCAAACAAGCCTTGCCGTATTTCTTCTTAGGCGCTGGGACTATAGGCTCACCGACCGGATCTTGCCCATTATCCTGGGCCTGCATAGCGACGTCTTCTTCCGCGTCGGCTGGAACCTCGAACTCCTCGACTTCTTCGTCATCCACATCTTCGCCAACCGCCGGAGCCACAAGGGCGACACTATCAATATCAGTGATGATCAGCGTTGTCAGACCGAGAAACTCAATAAGCGACTGGAAGCGGTGCCCAAAGGCACCGCCAACCTCCAAAATGCATAAACAAGCTGATCGGAGAGTCCTCGCGACCTTTCGAATCATTACGGGCAGGAGCAATCTCTCAACATTGCCTTCAACGAGAATAGCGGCATCTGAGAAAAAGAGATCGCAGTGAGTCAGCTTTAAATATCGTTCTAGAAAATCACGATCGTCTGGCTGAGCTTGGTAGAACGCCGATAAATTTAGAACTTCTGTCAACTGTTCCTTGCCGGCTTTCTTGCGTCGGAAATAGCGGATTGGCTTGAAGCCTCGCTCGTAAAGGATGTGTGGCGAGTGGGTCGTGACGACCATTTGACTGCCAAAAATACTTCCATCGTCGCCCTCTATATTGAGAAGCTCAAGAACATTGCGGATGAAGACCTGTTGGAGTTGGGCGTGCAGATGGGCCTCTGGTTCCTCCACGAAAATCAGGTGCAATGGGGGGCGATTGTCCATCGTCGCCCACCTGGCTTGGGCGTCAAGAATCTCCACAACCATGTAGATCAAATTCTTGAACCCGAGCCCGTTATAACTGTCGGGAAGGGTGGCAGTGTCTTCGCCATCTCCGATCTGGTAGTGGACCCGCGCGTCCTGGCTCATGACGTGGGCGGGGTCCAGCGCCGACATAATCTTCAGTCGCGGGTTATTGATGCCTGGATAGCCAAGCTTAGCGAGCCGATCAAGCGTCGGCTTGAATACCCCATCTAAGTGAACATTGAGCGCTTGCTCGGATTCGAACAGCGCCCTAAGGGCTGTGTGATCGTCTTGCCTCTGATTAAGGTTGCGCTTGTAGAAACGGCTCAACCGCTTTGACAAATCTTCCGATCTACCGCCGGCTTCCGGATTAGGATCAGAAAGGTGTCGCTGAGCCCCGAGGTTGTCGATATGAATAAGCGATTTCAGAATCGTTCCGCCGCCTGGCTCACCACCTAGTTCATCTGGAACATAGTCGCCGATTTCGCGGAAGCTCTCATCGAATTGCGTGCGGTCCAAGATGAAGTAGCGCAGCTCATATTCGCTCTTTAGTTCGCGCTGGAGATAGTCCGTCATGGAGCGAGGCCAGGGAATATATTGCGACTCGGGCGGCAATTCCGCAGCCTGCCCTGTACCTTTGGCTTTAGCTTCTTGGTAGTTTTGAATGAGGTTAATGGCGCTTCGAGCTGTCAGGGAAACTCTTATGCCGACCTTGGTTCCTTCCCACGCTGTACTCGGAAGTAAGGGAATTACTAGATAGAGGTCTGGCGCTGCAACTTCGAACCAGAGATCAAGGTCTATGCTTGGGAGTGAGAAACCCTCGGGAATCGGGTCGGCCAAGTTGATATTCGCAGCTTCATCGAAATTCTTCCAGCACGAAGAGCTGAAATCATAGAGACTGAAACGATCCCTTCCACCCGTGACGAAAGCATGGATGGCCTGAGTTGCCGACGTTTTTCCACTGTTATTCGATCCTACGAATATTGATATGTCGTCAGCCAGCTCAATATGAGCATCCTTCAGGCGTCGAAAATTCCTGAGACGATACGAGTGAAGATGCACGAACCCCTCCGCTATGTTTTTTAAATTAATAGCAAGCTATATTCGCCGAAATATGGCGGAGCGTTCGAGTCTTGTCAGAGCCGATGTACAGCTCTGGCCGAAGGCAGCCAACTCGTACAAATCGATAATAAGCGAAACACATCAGTACGTCTCCGCTTTGCGGACCGCGCTGCTCCAGGTTCGCTACCCGCTCATCCCTGGCGGGACTGGCTATCGCCAGCCTTCCACATCCCTGACGCCTCCGGCCCGGCTTCCAGCTTCGGGCCTGCGCGCTTCGCTTGCGTGCGGTCGGCACACAGGGATGGCCGTTGCCTTGTCCAGCCGTCTCCCCTGACTTCATCACCTTACCCGCGACCGTAGCCCGCTCCCGTGTGCCGTCAAGGCGCGCAGGGCCGTGTCCTCGGCTGCGCCTGCGGGCCGCACCAACCCTGCGCTTGTCTCCTTGACGGCCCCCGTCCGCGCGCTCCTTTGGCCGCGGGCGATGAACTCAGGAAAGACGGTGGCAACAGGGCCAACCGGGTTCCTCGTGCCGACCGCACCGAACAGCCGAAAGGCTGGGCTCCGAATCTAGGAATCCGGTGTGCGGTTTGAACAGCAAACCCTTTTCGTCAGGAGAAATGCCATGCAACTCGCATCCCGATTCGCTTCCCGTTCCCCGTCGCTGCGCAGCGACTACCCGCTGTCCGATGACCAAATCCGCCGCGTGGCCCCGTCCATCTTCGCGGACGCCCCGCATGAGAGCCGTTCCGAGCGCTACAGCTATATCCCCACCGCCGCCGTGCTGACGGAGCTTCGCAAGGAGGGATTCCAGCCTTTCATGGTGGCGCAGACCCGCGTGCGCAACGAAGACCGCCGCGACTTCACCAAGCACATGATCCGGCTGCGCCATGCCAACCAGATCAACGATGCAGAAGCCAATGAGATCGTCTTGCTGAACTCGCACGACGGCACCAGCAGCTATCAACTGTTGGCTGGCCTGCTGCGCTTTGTCTGCCAGAACGGATTGGTATTCGGCGACACCGTGGCCGATGTGCGCGTGCCCCACAAGGGCGACGTGGCCGGTTCCGTCATCGAAGGCGCTTACGAAGTCTTGCGCGGCTTCGACCGCGTGCAGGCATCCCGCGATTCCATGCGCGCCATCACCTTGGACGATGGCGAATCCGAAGTGTTCGCCCGCGCCGCGCTGGCCCTCAAATACGACGACCCCGACAAGCCCGCGCCCATCACGGAATCGCAAATCCTGATGCCGCGCCGCTTTGATGACCGCCGCCCGGACTTGTGGAGCGTGTTCAACCGCACGCAAGAGAACCTGACCCAAGGCGGCCTGCGCGGGCGCAGCGCCAACGGACGCCGCCAGCAAACCCGCCCGGTGCAGGGCATCGACCAAAACATCCGCCTCAACCGTGCGCTTTGGCTGCTGGCCGATGGCATGCGCCAGTTGAAAGCCTGAATCCCCACGCGGCAGGGGCAGGCAGCAGCCCTTGCCGCTTCTCTCGCTGCTGCATCCCAACCGCTAGGAGTTATCACCATGAACGCCGTTACCCAAACCGAAACCCGCGCCATCGAAACCGCCGCGCCGCTGGAAGTGGCCGACCCGACCAAGAACCTGATTTTGGTTCCGCTCTCGCAGTTGCTGCCGCGCCGCTCCAAGCGCAACGCACGCAAGACCCCGCGCCTGTCCATTCCCGAACTGGCCGCGAGCATCGCCCGCATCGGCCTGCTTCAAAACCTCGTCGTCATTCTTACCGCCGATGGCGAGCAGTACGAAGTGGTGGCCGGCGACCGCCGCCTGACCGCATTGAAGCTGCTGGCGAAGAAGAAGCGCATCGCCGCCGACTTTGAGGTGCCTTGCCTGCTGGTGCCCGATGCTTCGGCCCGTACCGTCAGCCTCGCGGAAAACCTGCTGCGCGAGCAGATGCACCCGGCCGACCAGTTCGAGGCGTTCGCCGCGCTGGTCAAGGAAGGCCGCCCCCTCGAAGACATTGCCGCCGACTTCGGCGTGTCCCCGCTGGTGGTGCAGCGCCGCTTGAAGCTGGCCAACGTCTCGCCGCGCCTGCTGGCCGACTACCGGGCCGGAGCCGTTACGCTGGAACAGTTGATGGCCCTGACCATCACCGACGACCACGCCGCGCAGGAAGCCGCGTTCTACGGAGCGCCCGAATGGCAGCGTGGCGCATCCGCGCTGCGCGAACGCCTGACCGAACGCGAAATCGACGCCACGCATCCGCTGGTGCGCTTCGCCGGGCTGGACACCTACACGGCGGCGGGCGGCGGCATCCGCCGCGACCTGTTCGCGGAAGGCGATGCCGGAACCTACCTGACCGACGCCGTGCTGCTGGAAACGCTGGTGCGCGGCAAGCTGGATGCGCTGGCCGGGGACGTGCGCGCCGAGGGTTGGGCGTGGGTGGAAGCCGTGCCGCACATGAGCTACGCCGAGCGGCAGGCGTTCCAGAACGCGCCGCGCCAGCGCCGCGAACCGAGCGCCCGCGAAGCCCGCCGCATCGCATCGCTGCAAACCCGTCTCGACAAGATCGACGCCGAACTGGAAGAAGCCTACGACGCCGAGGACGAGGACAAGACCGAGGCGCTGGAACCGCGCCGCGAACAGGCCGCCGGGGAACTGCAAGCCGTGGAGGAAGCCTTGCAGGGCTACGCCCCGGACGTGCGCGCCGTGGCCGGTGCCATCGTCACCCTCGACCGCAGCGGCGAAGCCGTGATTCATCGCGGGCTGCTGCGCGAAGCCGAAGCCAAGGCGCTGCGCACGCTGGAACGGTTGCGGCAGGGTTTCGGCAGCGCGGAGGACGAAGCCGGGAACGACGACGAAGGCGAGGACGCCGAGCAGCCCAAAGCCGCGAGCCTGTCCGACCGGCTCGCGCAGCGGTTGAGCGCGCACCGTACCGCCGCGCTGCAAATCGAAGTCGCGCGGCATCCGCAAGTCGCACTGGCCGCGCTGGTGCATGGCATGGTGCAGACCGTCTTGCAGCCCCACACCTACGGCGACGGTTTGCCGCTCGGCGTGCGCCTGACCGTGCAAGACCGGCTGGAAGGCATGGCCCCCGACTGGCCCGAGTCGCCCGCCGCCGTGGCCCTGCGCGAGTTGCAGCAGGTCGCGGGCGAAGCGCTGCCGCAGGACAGCGCCGAACTGTTCGCCGCGCTGCTGGCGATGGAGCAAGGCGAACTGGCGCGGCTGCTGGCCGTGTGCGTGGCTTCCACGGTGGACGTGGTGACGCCTCGCGCCACGACGCAGCAACCGGGCGCGGAACTGGCGCAGGCCGTGGGGCTGGACATGGCGGCATGGTGGAAGCCGACCGCCGAGGGTTATTTCCGCCACATCGCCAAGCCCGCGATTCTGGAAACCGTGGGCGAGTTCGCATCGGCCCACGTCACCCGACTGGCGAAGTTGAAAAAAGGCGACATTGCCAGCGAAGCCGAGCGGCTGGCCGATGGTACGGGCTGGATGCCCGCCGTGTTCAAGAGCGGACACGACACGGAGCCGCAGGAAGGCACGCAAGACGTGGATACGCCGGAAGATGCCGCCGACGAAGTGGAGACCCACGCGCTGGCCGCGTGACATAGCAGCATAGCCCCGGCGCACAGCGCCGGGGTTTCACTTCAAACCGGGCGCGGCAGGTCTGCCGCGCCCGGTTTGAACGTCCACCGCAAAACCGCCCCGTCGCCGCCTTCGACCAGGCGGCGACGTGGCGGACGTGCAAGTGCCTTGCACGCGGTACGGCGATCGGCGCCCGCTGACGCGGGCAAGGTTTCGATGGCGCCCCGCCGCAATGGGCGGGGCTTGTGGGGCTACGCCCCGGCTTGCTGCGGCAGGTTGTGCCAAAGCGTGCCGTCCTCGACGCTGGCGGTTCGCGCTTGTACGTCACGAAGGACGGTTCACCGACACGCCACCCGGCTTCGCTATGGAGCATCCACGCCACGCCTCAAGCCCGTCGCCGCAATCTGCGGCAAGAGGCGTTCTCGCTTGTTGTTGGGGTGTTGGCCTTGCCCGCGTCAGGGCGCAAGCCGGTGAAGCCGTCACGCGGGGATGCCGAGTCGGCCACGTCTCCATTCGGGAGCGGGCGGCCCGTGCGTCCTTGGCTTGTCGTGAATCCTTGGCGAGGGAACGGCTGCGCCTTGGGCTTCATGGCCGCAACCTTCCAGCAAAAACAATTTCCCCACCGCTGCGCGGCTTCCTCGCGCAGCAAATTCTTTTCGCTTCCAGGTTCTCCACGCTGTTGCGACCGCTACGCGGTGCGGCCAGCCCATCCCCCGCCGGCCGGATCACAACAAGGACGCACTGGCGCGACCTTGTTCAACCCGAAAGGAGAAATCATCATGGCTAACATCGGCACCTTCACCGCAGAGAAAGACGGCTTCACCGGCTCGCTTCGCACCCTGACGCTCAACGTGAAGGTCAAGCTAGTTCCCAACGACAAGGGGGACAACGACAACGCCCCCGACTTCCGCCTTCAGGCGGCCAGCCACGACATCGGCGCGGCGTGGAAGAAAACCAGCGAAGCCGGACGGCCATACGTGTCCGTGACCCTCGATGATCCCTCGTTCCCGGCGACGGTCTATGCTCGCCTGATCGAAGGCGAGGACGGCACGCACGACCTGATCTGGTCGCGCAGCAAGCCCAAGGCGGCCTGACGGCCACCTACCGCGCCTCGCCCTTGTGGCGGGGCGCTCTATGCGCCTTCAATTCTCAATTGTGGCTATCGATGCTGAGAAATCCTTCAACACTTTACGGCTCGTTGTTGTCTTCATCCATTCCCGAATAGCGATCCCTAAAGTCATCTTCAAAATAGTCTACGGGATCTGTATATGCGGTCGAAGTGTAGGTGCCGCCGAGACCGCAAGCACTGAGCTTGGAGTAACCAACAATCTTCAGTGCACATGCTTTGCATTCGAAGTGAGATGGCAACATCGGTTGCCGAACAACGATCATTCCGTCTTTCATCGTTGATGATTCTGGGCCTGCAGGGGTTCCTTGAACTAGCGCAATGCTTTGACAAGCAGGGCATGAAACGCGATGACCGTCCGCTCTAGATGACAGCATTTCAGCTTGCTTCGCGAGCTTGGCTCGGTCTGCGACATCCTTCTCTTCCCAGACCGTCTTATGCGCGTTAATCGTTCCCTTTACTGCCTTGGCCGCCTCGTCTTTTAATGCCTGAATAAGGGTTGCTGCCGTCGCAACCTCTTGGTCGCCAAAAATTTGAGCCATTGACACACTGATTGCGTCAAGTAGGGTTTGGCAGCACGCATAGTATTGAGGCAGCCATGATGTCCCAAGTTCGTCAAAAGCAAGCGAACCACTATGCAACTCCGAGTTCCGGCGCTGGAAATGGAGTACGCAGAAATTCGTCATCTCCCGGTTGAAGGCGGGAAATAAAGCCTCGGCACGCGAAACAGCTTCCGATATGTCAATAGACTTTGGGGAAATCTTCGCTCCAGATGCTTTTTTTCCCAATGCAAAAGCGATGTTGTTCCAATCTTTCGCATCCGAGAGTAAGGCTGGCGATACTTTTGAAATTGATGCGCGCACGATCATTTCCAAGCATAACGCAGACCAGAATCCAAATTGCCACTCCTCCCGAGGCTGCTCAAGCATCAGCGATGCATATCTCTGAGCTTTGGATAGTAAGGCTTCGGGCGACCACTCATGTGGCGTCTTACTCGTCATGTTCTTCCCCAGATAAATATGCTCTTTCTATACGGCGGATCGATGGCGATTTGCCAGCAGCACTACGACCATGCAGTGTTGTCCAGTTATCGATCAGGATAGTCCTGCCTGGCTTGTCGAAAATGATCTCCGCAACACGGCAAGGAAGTGGCTGATCAACCAATGCAGCCTGTACTTGTCGAGCTTCATTATTCGCAGGAACCAGGAAAAGTCGGTCCCACCGGAATACTCCTCGCTGACGAAGATGCAATAGAAACATCTGGCCATCTAGACGACGACGAGGTCGGAACATCGCACGATCTAAGGTGCCGACCGATATGTTTCGCAGTGCCTCACGATGGTGAACTACCAGAGTAGCCACCGCGGGATCTCCTATAAGGCACCGCAGCATGAGGTAACGAGGTGGAATATGCCAATGCGCTAAGTCAGTGTGTAAAGGCAATTCCCCCACACCGTAGTTTCCGGCGTAAGTATTTGGCGGCTTCGCCGTAGTGGGATTGACGGTCAAGGATTCCGGTTGCTTCCAGAGCCTGCATCCAAGCTCAGCACCTATTCGGTTTGCAGCCTCCAAGGTAGTTGCCTCGGGATAAAACTCGCCAAGATCAATAAACCCATCAATCGCCAGTGCTCTAGTCATGTCCACCATAGGTTCGCCTCAACCAGCCAGCCTCACATTTCCTTCATTAGGACTTGCAGCTCCTGTCGAATCTGCGCCAGCAATCGATCGATCTTGGTGGGGTCGCTACCTGCATAGGCCAACGTCAGCAACGTGAGCGGATGTACACCCATGACCTCGCATAGCTCGGCCAGCTTGTTCACGGTTGGGCTTTTCAGGTCGCGCTCCAGCGAACTTAGATAGGTGCGACTCGACACGTCAGAGAACGCTTCCTGGCTCAAGCCACGCGCTTTTCTGACCGTTCTTATTGCAGTCGCCAGTGAATCCTTCGCTGCCACCTATGGTTCCCCCGAAAAACCAAGATGACACCCGATTGCGCCCTATAGGGCTACAATCTATAGTGTTCATTTGCAAGAAATTGGCTCGCCTTCGTGCTTCTACGAAAATCCGCATCCGTGCCTTTCCTGATCTGCACAATTCCGCTTCTGCGTTTCCGTGCATGTACGGATTCGACGGCTTGCGCCTGCGTGCTTCCCCACGAAAGCACGCATCCGCTTCGCCGGTTTCTCGCTTTGGCGGGAAGGCGCATCCTTGCATCGTCGGATTTGCGGGAGTTCCGGCCATGACCGAACCGCTCATCACCGCCGATCAGCGCACGCAACTGCTCGCCGTCGGCGAGGCACGCGCTGCTGGTCGGAGCATCGACCCGATGCCGGCAGTGCGGCTGTTTACCCCTGACGCGCACGCGACCTGGCTGCTGGCCGCGCTCGATCCTGCCGATGGCGATATGGCATGGGGACTGATCGACCTGGGAATAGGCATGCCCGAGCTGGGCCATGTGAAGCTGTCCGATCTGGCGTCCATCGTCGGGCCGCGCAAGCAGCCGGTGATGCGCGATCGCTATTTTCAGCCGGTGCGGCTGCTGTCGGAGTACCTACGGTTGGCCGAAGAAAACGGCTCGATCACCGACTGAGCAACCCCAGCCAGCCACGGCGCATTCTGACTATTTCGGTCTTACCCAAGACCCGGAAGGTCTGAATCCACACTCTTGCACCGAAGCGGTGCGCTTCTGATGCAAACAGTCATGATCTTTGGCGCGGGCTGCCGCACGGTGCTCCATGTTGCGCGCCATTTTTCCGGCGGCGCGGCCGTCGCATTCAGACGATCTCAGCAATGCCCCGGAGCGAATCAGTCTTGACACCAGCAGTTACAGCCTACCCCGATTTCGATGACGACTTGATGGCGATCCGATAGCTCCCGCACGCCGGAATCCGTGGCGACGTTCCTGCTGAATGACAGGAGGTTGCGTCATGGCTGACCCGAGCGCCGAACACTGGTATCCGACCGCCGCGTATCTCTACACGCTGCACCTCGACGGCCCCGCGCTGGCGTGGGAATACCTGCGCCGCCACCCCGACTACCGCCGCGACTGGCTGCGCCGTCGCCGTCGGCCGGAGGCGGCGGACGCCTGGGGGCTTCGTCTGCTGGAAGATCCCGCCCTGGATGCGCGCGACGCGCATCCGGCCTGGTTCCCCGATGCCGACGCAGTGGTTCAGCTCTACCCGGATGCTGACCCGCCACCCGATGCGTTGGTCTTTGCGTTCTGGCGCATTCCCGGCCAGAAGCATCTGATCCACGATGGCAAGCGCCTGGTGCTGCTGACGCGCTGGCCGGGCTGCTGCCTGCGGCTGATGATCGCTCCCGGCCTGGCCGATGGCATGGCCTACGCCTATGCCATCCGTGCCTGCGCCACGCCTTGCGCCCGCTATCAGGCACTGGCGGCCGAGCTGGACAAGCTGGCCACCGTTGGCGATGCCGTGCCTGCGGGGACGGCACTGCCACGGCCGGCACCCGCTGCGTTGTTGGAGTTGAACACGCTCCAGGCGCTCGACGGCACCCTCGCGGGCGCGTCCCTGCGCGATGTGGCCGAAGGGCTGTTCGGTGCCGATGCCGTCGCGGATGACTGGTACGCCGACAGTGCCTTGCGCGCTCGCGTGCGACGACTGGTACGCCGGGGCGATGCGCTGATGCGCGGCGGCTATCGCCGCCTGGCACAGCTTCCGCCCGTTGCACAGGGACGCGCTGCATCCCCTGCAAAACGTCCCTGAGCAGGAAGCCTTGCTTTCTTGAGACTGCCTCCATCCGGCCGCGCTGTGTGGCTGGGCTTTGCCGACCGATGGAGGTTCACACCATGCGACCCGCACCCTTGCGGCCTGCCGCCGCTGCCGTTGCCGCGCCCGCGCAACCCCAACGCTATCTGACCAACGACGAGGCCGCGGAGTATCTGCGCCTCAGCCCTCGCACGCTGGAGAAGCAGCGCGTGATCGGCGGTGGCCCCAAATTCCGCAAGTTCGGCCGGCGCGTCATGTACGCCGTGAGCGATCTCGATGCCTGGGCCAACCAGCGCAGCTACGAGGCCACGTCCGACCCGGAATACGCCGAACGTCACGCGGGCGACTACCGTGATGGCCGCTGATCGTCGGCTCGCCGGTGGCCGCCGTCATGTCCAGCCCACGGCAGGAGCGGGAACAGCTCGACCTGTTTCGCGCGCTGCCGGGCGACATGGCGCCGCGCGACAGCCAGGACTTGATGGCCTTTCCGTTCTTCTCGCTGGCGAAGTCGCGGCGCACGGCGCCGATCGACTTTCGCAGCGGGAACATCACCATCCGCGTGGAAGGCATGGCCGAGCACGGCATCGCCACGATATGGGATGCCGACGTGTTGATATGGGCGGCCTCGCAGATCGTGGAGGCACGCGACGCGGGTATTCGGCCGTCGCGCTGGATACGCGCCACGCCCTACGAGATCCTGCGCTTCATCGGACGCGGCACGTCGCTCAACGATTACCTGCGCCTGAAAGCCGCGCTCGACCGGCTGCAATCGACCAGCGTGGCGACTTCCATCCGCGAAACCACCGGGCGGCGCTTGCATCGCTTCTCCTGGGTGAACGAATGGCGCGAGCTGTCCGACGCCAGTGGCACGCCATTGGGCATCGAACTGATACTACCCGACTGGTTCTATGCCGGCGTGCTCGATGCCGCTCTGGTGCTGACCATCGACCCGGCCTATTTCCGCTTGAAGGGCGGCATCGAGCGCTGGCTGTACCGCCTGGTGCGCAAGCACGGCGGGCGGCAGGAACACGGCTGGCAATTCGACTTCCGACACCTGCACCGCAAGTCCGGCAGCGCGGCGCGCTTCTCGGACTTTGCCTACGACCTGCGCGTGCTGGTCGTGCGGCAGTCGTTGCCCGGCTATGTCCTCGGCATCGAGCGCATGCCAGGCGACAACACCGAACTGCTGACCTTCCGGCCCGTGCCGGCCACGGCACGGGGATAACTGCGGGAAAAGCTGTGGACGGTCTCGTGCTATCAGGAGTACCAGGTATCGTGCTATCGGGAGTATGCCTATCGTGCTATCAGGAGTACGAAAACGCCGCAAAGCCAGTAACGGCGCGGGTTTCCGGCCCCTCTAACTTACCTAACTATAAATCTCTAACTTTTAGTAGAAGCGCGCCGTTGCGGTGGACAACCACGAAACGGCACAGCGAACAGCGTTTTGCATGGCAGGCAAAGCCCGGCTTTCCAACATGGGAGGCCGCGTCATGATCGTCGCCTTGCTCAACCAGAAAGGCGGCGTCGGCAAGACCACGCTCGCCACGCACATCGCGGGCGAGCTGGCGCTGCGCGGCCTGCACGTCATCCTGCTGGATGCCGACCCGCAAGGTTCCTCGCTGGACTGGACGCAGCGGCGCAGCCAGCAGGGTTTGCCCCGGCTGTTCAGCGCCGTGGGCCTCGCCCGCGAGACGCTGCACCAGGAAGCGCCGGAACTGGCCCGCCGCGCAGATCACGTCATCATCGACGGCCCGCCGCGCATCGCCGCTCTGGCGCGCTCCGCGCTGCTGGCGGCAGAGCGTGTGCTGATTCCCGTGCAGCCCAGCCCGTATGACCTGTGGGCCAGCGCCGAGATGGTGGCGCTGATCCGCGAGGCGCAGGTGTTCCGGCCTGCGCTGCGCGCGGCCTTCGTCATCAACCGGCGCGTCAGCACCACCATCATCGGCAGGGAGGCGCGGCAATCGCTGGCCGAACAGCCGCTGCCGGTGCTACGCAGCGAAGTGCGCCAGCGCATCGTCTTCGCCGACAGCGTGGCCGCTGGCCGGCTCGCCCGCGAAACCGCGCCCGACAGCGCCGCCGCACGCGAGATCGCTGCTCTGGTCGATGAACTGCTGCGGTGGCCGGCATGAGCAGCGACAACACCACCCGCAACGGTTCTCGTGCCAGCAAGCGCGTCGGCATCGGCGCACGTCCGCCCGCGAATCCGCACGCCGAGGCGTGGATTCGCCAGGGCGATGCCGATGCGCTGAATAAGGGCGACCTATACACCGCACGCCTGACCCTCGACGTGGCGCCCGCGCTGCGCGCGCGCATCAAGATCGCAGCCTTCGGCCAGGGCGTGACCGTGGCCGAACTGCTGCGCGGCCTGCTGGAACGGGAGTTTCCCGACAAGCGCCCGGAGAACCCGCCATGAACGCTTCCGCCTTGCCTGCCGCCCGCGCGGCGACGGCTGCACCGGCTGCTGCGCCGCCGCCTTCGCTTTCGACGCTCGCCGGCCAGGCTGGCAACGTGCCGCTGACCCGCGTATCGCTCGCCTACATCGAACCGCGCTTCAAGCTCTACCTGCGTTTCGGCGAACCGGCGCGCACGCTGCGGCTCGACCGCTGGCGGCGCTGCGCGGTGTTCCTGCCGCGTGCAATGTTCTGCCGCGTGCGCTGGGAAGCAAACGACTACGGCACGATCCGCTGGCAGCTCATGGTGATGCAAGCCGCCACGCCGCTGGACGACATGCAGCGCATCCCCGGCGTGCGGCCGGGCGCACGCCTGCTGCTGCACGCCGAAGGCGAGAACGCGGTGCGTGCCGTGCTGGAACGCATCGACGGCATCGACGCGCAGGGCATCGCCGCCATCGACGTGTCGCCCGCGTACTGGCGCACGCTGGGCAACCGTCTGGCGGCCCGCCTGCCGCTGCCCGAATACACCGCCGAGCGGCACGCCGCCTGGCTGGCCGGGAGGGCGCTGCCATGACGACCCAATCCAACACCACATGCACGCACGAAGCCGCGCCGCATCCTCGCTCGCGCCTGCGCGTTCGCGTCGTGCTGGCGGGCTTTGCCGCCGTCGGCCTCGTTGGGCTGTCCTGGGCGGCGTTCGTGCAACCGCTGCCGCGTCTGACCTACAACCCGTCCGACAGCGTGGCGGTCGGCTGGTATCGCATCGAACCGTTCGACCCGCGCACCGCCTCGCTGCCACGTCCGCTGTCCGTGGACAGCATCGTGCTGGTGCCGCTGCCCGACAGGGCCGCCACGCTGGCTGCGCAGCGCGGCTACCTGCCGACGCGCGTGCCGCTGCTCAAACGTGTTGGCGCGGTCGCGCCGCAATACGTTTGCATCGTCGCCGGGCAGGTACGCATCGACGGCGTGCCTGCGGCCGCCGCGCTGCCTGCCGACCGGCTGGGTCGGCCGCTGCCATCCTTGCAGCTTTGCCGCCACCTCGAACCGGGCGAGCTGTTCCTCTTGAGCGTGACCAATCCGGCATCGTTCGACAGCCGTTATTTCGGCCCGGTCAGCGCATCCGCCGTGATCGGCGTCGCGCATCCGGTCTGGCTGGAGACGCGCCCATGATGACCGCCGATTCGCTGCACGTTGCCGTGCCTCTCATCGTGCCATCGGGCATGCCGTTCCGGCTGCTGCCGCCGTGTCGTCGCGCGTGCAGCGCGGGCGTATCCGCGCCGCACTTCGCGCACCATCCGGCGCAGCCGTCCAACGTGCAGGCGTCTTGCCTCGAACGCGCCCGGCCTGCGGCCATTGGCGCGTTCGCCGGCGGGCTCACAGCACCGCCGGGCCGCCGACGCCCGGAGCGACAGCGAAGGGCAAAGGCGGAAGGCAAGACAAAAGGACGCGGCACCGGGCCGCGTCGAAAGCCAGTCTGCACATGGGGGTGGCGCGGCACGGAGCGGCTTCGCCGCCGTGCCGCTTGGGGCGCGAAGCCCGCGCCGATGCGGGCATGTCTGCGTGCTTCGCACGACCGGACATGCCAGGGCTTGCAGGGAACGCAGCCATGACCGACCGCCGCGACGACGATTTCCGCATCCGCCCCAGCGCCCCGAAGAACGGGGGCCAGGGCTTCGTCTCCAAGGTGCTCAAGCAGGCAGGCAAGGCCAGCAGCGGCAAGTCCTCAGTGCGCCGTCCTGGGACGGCTGGCGGCACCGGGAGGGGCACAGGCCAGCGGCCCGGCTCACGCTTGGGGCGCGGCCACACGGCGGCGCGCTTCGCCGGGGCGAAGCTGACGCTAATGTCGCGGCGCGTGACCATCAAGACGCTGCTGGTCAACCAGCGCCAGGCCAGCCCGCAGTCGCTTGCCAAGCACCTGCGCTACATCGAGCGCGATGGCGTGGGCCGCGATGGCGAGCCGGGCCAAGCCTACGGGCCGCAGACCGATGCTGCCGACCTCGACGCCTTCAAGGAACGCTGCGCCGACGACCGGCACCATTTCCGCTTCATCCTCTCGCCGGAGGACGGCGCCGAGCTGGAAGACCTGCGCACCTACACGCGGCACCTCATGGGCCGCATGGAAGCCGACCTGGGCACGGGCCTCGATTGGGTGGCCGTCAACCACTGGAACACCGACAACCCGCACACGCACATCGTCGTGCGCGGACACGACGACACCGGCAAAGACCTCATCATCGCGGGCGACTACATCGCCGATGGCTTCCGCCATCGCGCCGCCGAACTGGCGACCGAATGGCTGGGGCCGCGCACCGAGCTGGAGATCCAGCAGACCTTGCAGCGCGAGGTGGAGCAAGAGCGATGGACGAGCTTGGATCGCACGCTCAAACGCGAGTTGGGCGACGATGGCTTGGTGCATGTCGAACGCCTCAACGAGCCGAGATTGCAACGCCAGCGCCTGCTGCTGATCGGCCGCCTGCAACGCTTGCAGCGCCTGGGCCTGGCCGACGAGATGCAGCCAGGCACCTGGGCCGTCCATGCTGATGCCGAAAAGACGCTAAGCGCCCTGGGCGAGCGTGGCGACATCATCCGCACCATGCAGCGGGCCATGCGCGGCGAGCCGCGCGAACTGGCGGTGTTCGAGCCGGGCGATGATGGCCGAACCATCCTCGCCCGCGTGGCCGCGAAGGGGCTGGCCGACGAGCTACGCGACCGAGGCTATCTGGTCATCGACGGGGTGGACGGCAAAGCCCACTACGTTGCGCTCAACGCCCGCGACGAACTGGCGAACTATCCGACCGGCGCCGTGGTGGAGGTGAAGGGATCGGCCGACGTGCGTGCGGCCGACCGCAACATCGCCGCGCTGGCGAGCGATGGCCTGTACCGCACCGACCACCACCTCGCCATCGCGCAGGGTCAGGCCGTGCCGGGCCGCGATCCGCAGGAAGTCGTCGCCGCCCATGTCCGCCGGCTCGAAGCCCTGCGCCGAGCCGGCATCGTGGAACGTGTCGCCGAAGGTCTATGGAAGGTGCCGGACAACCTGCCCGAGCAGGGCCGTCAGTACGACGCGCAACGCCTGGGCGGCGTGGCCGTGGAACTGAAATCGCACCTACCCATCGAGCGACAGGCCCGCGTGATCGGCGCCACCTGGCTCGACCAGCAGTTGATCGGCGGCGGCTCGGGCCTGGGCGACCTGGGCTTTGGTGGCGAGGCCAAGCAGGCGATGCAGCAGCGCGCCGACTTCCTGGCCGAACAGGGGCTGGCAGAGCGGCGTGGGCAGCGCGTGATCCTCGCCCGGAACCTGCTGGGCACGCTGCGCAATCGGGAACTGGCGCAAGCCGCCAAGGACATTGCCGCCGAAACCAGCCTGGAACATCGCCCCGTGGCTGATGGACAGCGCGTGGCCGGCATCTACCGGCGCTCCGTCATGCTCGCCAGCGGACGCTACGCGATGCTCGATGACGGCATGGGTTTCAGCTTGGTGCCGTGGAGGCCAGTCATCGAGCAGCGCCTAGGGCAGCAAATCGCCGCCACGATACGTGGCGGCGGGGTGTCATGGGAAATAGGCCGATCGAAGCTGCCTTCAATCGGATAGCGCCTTGAAGGCGGTCAAATGTCGAGCCGTCGTTCGCTCATCCACTTGACCATCGCCGGGTCACGGTGCGAGAAGAAACTGCTTTGGCCGGTTTCCAGCGTAGCGATCCTCTCCACGTCGGATTCATCGAGGTCGAAGTCGAAGATGTGCAGGTTTTCCTCCATCCGCTCTTTGCGCACCGACTTGGCCAAGGCCACGATGCCTCGATGCGTGAGCCAGCGCAGCACTACCTGGCCGACCGACTTGCCGTACTTGCGTCCAATATCGACCAGTACCTCGTTCTGGAAAAGATTGTTGCGCCCCTCCGCAAAGGGTGCCCATGCTTCCGGTTGCACGCCGCTTTCTCGCATGAAGGCCACGGCCTCCTCTTGCTGGAGGAACGGATTGACTTCAACCTGATTGACAGCCGGCGCAACGTCGTTGAAACCGATGATGTCCATCAGCCTGTCGGGATGGAAGTTGCTGACGCCGATCGCGCGCACCTTGCCCGCCTTCAGCGCATCTTCCATAGCACGCCAGGAACCATGCACGTCACCGAACGGCTGGTGGATCAGGTAAAGATCCAGATAGTCCAGTTGCAGCCGGCGTAGCGACTTGTCGATGGCCTGCTGGGTGTGCTCGTAGCCGGTATCTTGCACCCACAGCTTTGTGGTGACGAACAGATCGGTACGCGGCACGCCTGCCTGTTTGATGCCCCGGCCTACCGCTTCCTCGTTCAAGTAGGAGGCGGCCGTGTCGATCAGCCGGTAGCCGGCGCCTATGGCATCGACCACGCAGCGTTCACATTCTTGGGCATCGGCAATCTGGAAGACGCCGAAGCCCAGGATAGGCATCACGACGCCGTTGTTCAGTGTGACTTGTTGCATGATCTTGTCCTGTTCACTGGAAGGGATGGCTGCTGGAAAATTCGTTGGTTCTTGCGGCAATGGCCCGCTTGGAAAAGTGCGCGTCGCAACCTGCGCGCCTTTTATCCAACAGCGACTCCCTTGAGCCAGTCCGTCACACGTTCCATTGTCCGCCGCTCGGGGTCGGCCTCCATCAAGAACCCGTCCAGCCTACGCGCCTTCGGCGCATGGCTGGCGAGGACGGACTTGGTGTTGCCCAGTCCGTAGCCCCCATGAGTGACGAACGGGATCAACACCTTGTCGGACAGGTCATGCGCCGCCAGGAATGATCGGATCACGGGCGGCGGCGTTTCGCCCCAAATTGGAAAGCCGAGGAACACGGTGTCGTAGCTGGCGATGTTGTCCACCCTGGATGCCAGGGCAGGCTCGTAGCCGCTGTCGCGCTCCTTGCGCGCCTGTTCGACCGTCTCCAGATAGTCCTCCGGGTAGGCTTTGGCAGGCAGTATCTCGAACAGGTCGGTACGCCGGGCACGATGGATCAACCCGGCAACGACGCGCGTGTTGCCCGACCGAGAAAAATAGGCCACCAGCGTCTTGGAGCCTAAGCGGCGGTCGTCGCCGCTGCGCGTTGCGGCTTGGGTGGTGCCGCCGATGCCGAATGGTAGAGCTGCGAGTGCTGTCATCACCG
The DNA here is from genome assembly GCF_056725225.1 of Xanthomonas sp. NCPPB 2933. NCBI lineage: Bacteria > Pseudomonadati > Pseudomonadota > Gammaproteobacteria > Lysobacterales > Lysobacteraceae > Xanthomonas > Xanthomonas sp. NCPPB 2933. Next base: position 2,290,813 of record NZ_CM161518.1, on the reverse strand, counting down.
TGCGCCTCGTCGAGTCGTAGTCGGTCATGCTTGCCTTCCTTTCTGTCAGTGGCCCCAGCCTGACTTGTGGGCCTGCGAATAGCGGTCGCCTTCGAGCTTGACCGAGGACACGGCAACGCGAATCTCACGTAGGTCATCAGCAGTCAGCAGCACGTCGGCTGCGCCGACGTTCTCGTCCAGCCGGTGCAGCTTTGTCGTGCCAGGAATAGGGACGATCCAAGGCTTCTGCGCGAGAAGCCAGGCGAGCGCCAACTGCGCGCGGCTGATTCGATGACGTGCTGCGATGCTGCCCAGCAGTTCCACGAGGGCAAGATTCGTATGTCTGGCTTCTTCCGAGAAGCGAGGGACGGTGCTGCGAAAGTCTCCGGCGTCGAACTTGGTGCTCTCGTCGATTGTTCCGGTCAGGAAACCCTTGCCGAGCGGCGCGAACGGTACGAAGCCGATGCCCAATTCTTCCAATGTTGGCAATATGTCCGCCTCGGGTTCACGCCACCACAGCGAATACTCGCTCTGCAAGGCGGTCACGGGCTGGACGGCGTGTGCCCGCCGAATCGTCTGCGCGCCGGCTTCTGACAAGCCGAAATGCCGAACCTTGCCCTGCGCAATCAAATCCGAGACTGCGCCGGCAACGTCCTCAATCGGCACATTCGGATCGACGCGGTGTTGGTACAGCAGGTCGATCATGTCTGTGCGCAGCCGCTTCAAGGAAGCGTCCACGGATCTCCGGATGTGCTCTGGCCGACTGTTGAGTGTCTTTAGATCATCCGGGCTGGACAGGTCGAAGCCGAACTTCGTGGCGATGACAACCTTGTCGCGCATCGGCGCAAGCGCCTCACCAACGACTTCCTCATTGATGAAGGGGCCGTAGATCTGCGCCGTATCGAAGAACGTGATGCCGCGCTCGAAGGCGCTCCGAATGAGCTGGATCGCGGTCGTCCGTTCTATTGCCGAACCGTACCCGTGGCTCAACCCCATGCAGCCCAGGCCGAGAGCCGAGACTTGCAGATTTCCGAGTGTGCGCTGTTGCATTGATGTTCCCTGGTTCAATAGGGAAGTCGCCTGATTCCACCCCAGCAAATGCGGTGTCGATCAAAGCTGGAAGCGGGCCGCAGATGTGACACAGCCGACTGGGCGGCGATTTCCGTTCGTCCATCGCCAAGGACAAGCCGAGAGCATCGCCCGTGGCGGACGACTTCAATGTATTCACTTTCCGAGCATCTGATTAGATGCTAAATTCGGCAAATACTTGTGAAACGGATTCATCAATGCCACGCGACAGCTACAACGACTTGCTCGCCTTCATCCAGGTGGCGCAACAAGGCAGCTTCACGCGGGCGGCTGCGCATATGGGTGTGTCTCCTTCCGCGCTCAGCCACGCGATCCGCACGCTTGAAGCACGCCTGGACGTTCGCCTGCTGACACGCACCACGCGCAGCGTTTCCACGACGGAGGCCGGCGACCGTCTGCTGGCCAGCGTCGCCCCGCACTTCGAGGACATTGATGCCGAACTGGCGGCCGTCAGCGAGTTGCGCAAGAAGCCCTCGGGCATTGTTCGCATCACGGCCTCCGAGTATCCGGCCACCTATCTCATCTGGCCCAAGCTCTCCAAGGTTCTGCCTGAGTACCCTGACATCACCGTCGAAGTCGCGGTGGACTACAACCGTACTGACATCGTTTCGGAACGCTTTGATGCGGGCGTCCGGCTGGGCGACGAGATCAACAAAGACATGATCGCCGTGCGCATCAGTGCCGACCAGCGCATCGCGGTCGTCGGTTCGCCGTCCTACTTTACCAACCGGGCCAAGCCAAAAAAGCCCGAAGATCTGGCTGAGCACAACTGCATCAACCTACGGCTTCCTACGCATGGAGGCTTGCTGCCCTGGGATTTTCAGAAAGGCAAGAAATCCCTAAAAGTCCGAGTGACGGGCCAATGGATCTACAACAGCGTCGGCCCGATCCTCAGAGCCGCACTCGCCGGGCATGGACTGGCGTTCCTGCCGGAAGACATGGTGCTAGAGCATCTGGCAAAAGGCGAACTGATCCGTGCGCTGGAAGATTGGTGCCAACCGTACTCCGGCTACCACCTCTATTACCCGAGTCGTCGCCAAAGCTCCGGGGCGCTGGCGGTCGTGGTTGAAGCAATACGCTATCAAGCGCCGCAAGGTCGCGGCAAAAGATCCAGAGCCAAGCCTTAACTTCTGACCGCACGCCAAGCGGGAAACCGGCGCTACACGGGGCTTGCCGTCCCACCCCGACCAGATTGATGAATTTATTTCACAAGACTTTGCCGATTTCTGCATCTTATCGCGCGCCTCTATCCCGATTAGATTCATGGGGCAAGTGCTCTGCACTCCTGTAGCGGCAGGCGGGTCGCCCCCAGCCGTTGAGTGGTGCGTTCATCTCGAAGCCCGTCTAACCACGATTTCAGCATAGGGCTTTGCTCGCCGCGCGCTCTTTGCGATGAGCCAGTCTATGGACGTGGGCATCAACGAGATCCCGCTCCGCTCTACGACGCAAGAGCTGTGACAAGCCCGAAAGAAAGGAGTCCGCCCCGTGAAGAAGTCTCTCTTAGGAATCGCCATGTGTACCGCCACTTCGTTCGTCAGTGCCGCAGAACCGCAGGGTCAAGCCGGAGCGCCGAGCCAGCAGATCACACGTGCAGGCGAGCAAGCGCCGACATACGGCTCGGCCGATTACTTCACAGGGCGCGTGAGGGTCGATCCCCTGTTCGCGCCCAACGAGAGCATCAACGCATCGGGCGCCTATGTGACTTTCGAGCCGGGCGCGCGCTCCGCCTGGCACACCCATCCTGCGGGACAGCGCCTGGTGGTGACCTCGGGCGTGGGGCTGACGCAGGAATGGGGCAAGCCGGTGCAAGTGATCCGTCAAGGCGATGTGGTGTGGTGCCCGCCCGGTGTGAAGCATTGGCACGGCGCTACGCCAAGTTCGGCGATGACGCACTTGGCCGTGGGCAGTTCCGTGGATGGCAAGTCCGTGACCTGGATGGAGAAAGTGACCGATGAGCAATACAACGCCCGCTAAGCGTGGCAGCGCCTTGGCAGCGGTTGCCGTTGCCCTAAGTCTCGGCCTTGCAGCCGTATCCGCCAACGCTCAGAACACGAAGGAGCCGCAAGCCGTGACCAGCTCGCAAATCCGCTCCGACTCCCTTTCCGCCAAGCAGCAGTCGATTCCTCTGATTGCCGCTGCTATGGCCGCGAGCGACATGCCCAAGCTCAACGCTGCCCTGAACGAAGGGCTGGATGCTGGGTTGACTATCAGCGAGGCCAGAGAAGTCCTCGTGCAGCTCTACGCCTACGCTGGCTTTCCCAAGAGCCTCAACGCGCTGGGGGAGTTAGTGAAGGTCTTGGAAGCGCGCCAGCAGCGCGGCGTTCAGGATGCGCCGGGGCGCGAACCTAGTCGCGCCATTCCAAGCGGCGACGAACTGCTCGCGGTCGGCGAGGCCAATCAGACCAAGATTTCCGGCGGGCCAGTCAAGAACGCGGTGACGGACTTCGCGCCGGTCATCAACCAGTACCTCCAGGCGCACCTGTTCGGCGCCATCTTCGAGCGCGACAACCTCGACTGGCAAAGCCGCGAACTAGCCACCGTTGGGGCGCTGGCCGCAATGCCTGGCGTAGAGGCGCAGTTGCGCTCGCATATGCGCGCCAGTTTGCGCGTGGGCCTGACGGCTACGCAGTTGCGTCAGTTGACTCAGGTATTGGCCGAGCGCGGCGACGCACAGGCGGCGAAGCGGGCGAGCGAGGCACTGACACAGGCACTCGCCGCTGCATCGGGAGGATGAACATGAACATTGCCAAGGCGCTACTCACCATCATGACGCTGACCTCGCTTGCAGCCTGCACAACCCTTCCCGGCGGCTCCAGCAGTTCCACCGACCCCCTGGTGATTCAGACGCAGGGCAGTTTTGCTGTCGGCGGGAAAGTGGTGAGCACTCCCGGCACTTACAACAACAACAATCCGACCGCAGCCGGCCAGACCATCCACGGCGATCACCTCTACGCCTTCTATCAAGTACCTCAGAACCCCAAGCCGTTGCCCATCGTCATGCTGCATGGCGCGTTCCAATCCGCGCGCAGTTGGGAAACGACGTCGGATGGCCGCGAAGGCTTCCAGACGATCTTCTTGCGCCGGGGCTTCCCGGTCTATCTCGTCGATCAACCGCGTCGTGGTCGTGCTGGCAATAGCACCGTGGCGGCGACGATCGAACCTACGCCGTTCGATCAGCTCTTTTTCGATCAATTCCGCATCGGAAAGTGGCCGAACTACTTTGACAACGTGCAGTTCGACCGCAAGCCCGAAACGCTGGATCAGTTTCTTCGTTCAGTCACCCCGAACACCGGCCCCTACGATGCCGGCGTAATCGCTGACGCGATGGCTGCCCTGTTCGACAAGACGGGGCCGGGCATCCTCTTTTCGCACTCGCAGGCTGGCGGGCCGGGCTGGCTGACGGCGATCAAGAGCGAGAACGTCAAGGGAATCGTTGCTCTCGAACCAGGCAGCGGATTCATCTTCCCCGAGGGAGAGATGCCAGTGGCGATGCCCAGCGCAGCGGGGACGTTGACGCCGGAGTCGGTGCCGCTGGCGGACTTCAAGAAGCTCACTCGCATCCCCATCGTCATCTACTACGGCGACAACTTTCCTGTCGAACCCACCGCAGAACGTGGACAGGACAATTGGCGCGTGCGCCTGGCTATGGCCCGGCTTTGGGTCGCCGCCATCAACAAACATGGCGGTGACGCGCAACTGGTGCATCTGCCGGAAATCGGCATCCGAGGCAACACGCACTTTCTGATGTCCGACCTCAACAACGTCCAGATCGCCGATCTTGTGTCGAAGTTTTTGGCTGAGAAAAGGCTGGACTGACTAACCCATACCTGAAAGACCCTGATATGAAGACACCTCCTGCCGATCAGACCCGTCGCCGCCTCCTGGCCGCTGCCGCCACTTTGGGCATCGCCCCGTGGCTGCTGTCCGCCTGCGCACAGACGACCGGCGCTTCAAGCGTCGTGGCTGACAAGCCCGCATCTGCTACCCGCCGACGCCTGGGGCCTTTCGATGTGTACCCCATCGGCCTTGGAGTGCAGTGGCACCCCAGCGGCCCGCAAGGTGTCGTTGACCTGTACTCCAGCAGCACCAGCCGGCAAGGTGGCGTCGCGCTCATTCGCCGCGCAGTGGACTTAGGCGTCACGCTGTTCGACACCGCCGAGGTCTATGGCCCCTTCATGTCCGAGGAACTCCTTGGCGAAGCGTTGCAAGGCAGCCTGCGTGATCGTGTCGTCGTCTCCACCAAGTTCGGGTTCGACGTTGACCCGGTGACGGGTCAGCGTCGCGGTGGTGTGAACAGCCGCCCCGAACACATCCGTCAAGCCGTCGAAGCCCAACTACGGCGTCTGCGCACCGACCGCATCGACCTGCTGTACCAGCACCGCGTCGATCCGAACGTGCCAATCGAGGATGTGGCCGGCACGATCAAGGATCTGGTCAGGCAAGGCAAGGTGCTGCACTACGGCTTGTCCGAGCCGGGGCTACAGACCGTCCGCCGCGCGCACCGGGAACATCCCGTGGCCGTGATCCAGAATGAATACTCGATGCTGTACCGCGGCCCCGAAGCTCAGGTTCTTCCGCTGTGCGAGGAACTTGGCATCGGCTTTGTGCCGTGGAGTCCGTTGGGCATGGGCTTCCTGGCCGGCACCGTCAACGCCGCAAGCCGCTTCGAGAAGCAGGACTTCCGTGCAAGCGTCCCGCGTTTCGCGCCTGATGTACTGCCGGCCAATATGGCGCTCGCCGATCTGGTCAAAACATGGGCGAGCCGCAAGAACGTCACACCGGCCCAGCTTTCACTCGCCTGGCTGACCGCACAGAAGCCGTGGATCGTGCCCATTCCGGGCACCACGAACCCGGCCCATCTGGAGGAGAACGTGGCCGCTGCCTCGATTTCCTTCAGCGTCGCCGAGTTGAAGGAACTGAACGCGGCCGTGGCAGCCATTCCGATCCAGGGCGAGCGTCTTTCGCCGGCAGTTCTGTCGTCAACGGGTGTCGAAGCACCTCCGAAACGATGACGCGCCCCCACATCCATCGTTCGCAACGAAATAGAAGGAAGCCCATATGAGTAGTGAAGTCTTCAACAGAACCCGGCGCGAGTTCCTGGGAGCCTCCGCGCTTGTTCTTTCAGGTGCAGTGTTAGGAGTTGCCGCTATGACCACATCCACCGCTGCTGTTGCAGCCGACTACAAGAAGAATCCGTTTACGCTGGTTTACGAAGGCGCGATCACGAGGAACGAGCCGGGCAAGGTCAACATCCACCCGGTCAACTATGATCTCAACGGCCTGAAGATTGCCGCAAACGTCTATACCCCGGCCAACTACGATCCGAAGAAGAAATATGCCGCGATCGTTGTTGCTCACCCCAATGGTGGGGTAAAGGAACAGACCTCTGGACTGCATGCCGAGCGCCTGGCCGAACTGGGCTACATCACCATTGCGATGGATGCCGCGTATCAGGGCAGCAGCGGTGGCGAGCCACGCAGTACGGACAGGCCGCAGTTCCGCATCGAGGACATCCACGGCGCGGCGGACTTCATCACCCACTATCCGGGTGTCGATGCCGCACGCCTGGGGCTGCTCGGCATTTGCGGCGGTGGCGGATACTCGTTGTCCGCGGCGAAATCCGACAAGCGTTTCAAGGCGGTGGCGACGCTGAGTATGTTCAACTCCGGGCGCGTTCGACGCAACGGTTTCGAGGATTCGCAGTTGAACACGATCCAGCAGCGCCTGAAGCAAGCCTCGGACGCGCGCGCGCAGGAAAAGGCCGGCGGACAGATCCCCTATTCCGGCGACGCCGACATGACCGACGAGCAGATCGCCGCGCTGCCGTTCGAGATGTACCGGCAGGGCTATGAATACTACTGGCGCACTCACGCGCATCCCGGTTCGACCTTCAAGTACACCACGAGCAGCCTGCTCGACCTGATGCGCTGGGACGCTACCGACCAGATCGAACTGATCGATCAGCCTCTGTTGATGATTGCCGGCAGCAAGGCCGACAGCCTTTACATGAGCGAGGAAGCCTTCGCCAAAGCTACCGGCGCCAAGGACAAGGAACTGTTCAAGATCGACGGCGCCACGCATATCGAAACCTACTGGGTTCCCCAGTACGTGGATGCCACGATGAAAAAACTGACGGCGTTCTACGCCAAGACTCTTTGACGCAAGAGCGTGCCATGAAACGAGGGCCAATAGCGGTGAGGTAGCAACGATTCAAGGCCGCGCGTGGGAGGCAGTCATGTTAGTGACAAAGCCAACGCCTAAGCATCGCGGGTAGCAGGGAAGTGATGAACTATGGAACTACGTCATTTGCGCTGTTTCCTCGCCGTGGCCGAAGAACTTCACTTCGCCCGCGCTGCCGAGCGACTGCACATTGAGCAGTCGCCACTGTCGCGGGCCATCAAGGAGTTGGAAGAAGAATTGGGTGTGGTGCTGTTTGCGCGCACCACACGCAGCACGCGGCTGACCCGTGCTGGCAAGCTATTCCTGGAACACGTGCGTCGGGTGTTCTCTGCCTTGGAACAGGCACGCGACAGCGTGAAAGCGGCGGCCCACGGCTTCCACGGACAATTGCGCGTGGCATTGTCGGACGGCATCACATCGTCGCGCCTACCGGCTTTGCTTGCGCTATGCCGACAGGAAGAACCCGAGGTTGAAATACGGTTCTTCGAGGTGCCGCTGTCACAGCAGATCAAAGGTCTGCATGACGATCTGTACGACGTGGGGTTTGCGCAGTCCGATGAAGTGGGCGATGGCATCGCCACCATACCTGTCTGGAAAGACACCCTCATCGTGACGGTGCCAGCGCGGCATCCGCTGCTTGCACACAAGCGCATCCCTTTGGAGGAACTGCTGCGCTATCCGCTGGTTCTATGCGATCCACAAGTGTGCGAAGGCCATGCCAAATTCGTCGATCGGGTGCTGCGCCGGGCCGAAATGGAGCCGCTGGTCGCAGAACGGGTCGCTACGTGTGATCTGATGATGGCGTTGGTATCGGCCGGCCTCGGGCTTGGGTTTACGGGTGCCGCGCGCATTGCCGCCAACCCTGACTCGGGCGTGGTGGCCCGACCGCTGGCGTTGCACGTGCCGCCGCTGACAACCTACCTACTGTACCCCGACGGCGAGCCGTCCGATGTGCTGGCGCGGTTCATTGAGCGCGTGCAGGCCATCGAGTTACCGGAACCCCCAAGGCCCAAGTCGGGCCATCCTTCCGATTTCCTGGAGGAACCTGCGCCATGAAGAAGATCACCCCGTTCTTGCTGGTGGCCGCGTTGACTGCCTGCGGCCAGTCCGAAACGCCTCAGAAGGTCAACCCTTCGGGAGAGAATATCCCAACGGTGGAGGAACTGGCGGCCAACCCCGAACGGCTCAAAGAACTGCGCCAGCAATGCAAGACCGACCGTCCCAAGCTCGGCGACGTGCTGTGCAACAGGGTGGCAGAAGCCACGCGCAAGCGGTTCTATGGCGACGGCGAAACACCTTACACGCCGCCGAAAGAATCGCCGAAGTTCTGACCGTTGGCGGCTCGCCGCCTCGCCTTCATCTTTCTGGACGACACGCCGCAATGCGCCTTCGCTTGCGGCGTTTTTCTTTGGCTCGCCGCTGCACTCATTCTGTCTTTTTGCTCGACCTTTCTGCTTGAAACGGTCTTTGACCAGCACTGACCCGGCACCGATCCTGACGCTCGCGGCACGCCCTTGTGCCGCTTCTTCCATGAGGAATCAGCGCAGGAGAAATCGGAGGCCAAGTCATGCAAGGGACGAACGTGCTGTTCGGTCAGATCGCCGTCGTGTTCGGCATCGTGATCGCCGGCGTGTGGGGAGCCACACAATGGACAGCAGCCGCCCTTGGCTATCAAGTACGCCTTGGCTCGCCCTGGTTCGACTTTCTTGGCACGTCGATCTACCACCCGTGGAAGCTGTTTGAGTGGTGGTTTTTCTTCGGTGCCTATGCGCCAGAGGTCTTCGACACCGGCGGTGCCATTGCTGGCACCAGCGGCATGGTCGCCGTGGTCGTTGCCATCGCCATGTCGGTCTGGCGCTCACGGCAGGCGCGCCTGGTCACGACCTACGGCTCGGCGCGATGGGCGAATGCGCAGGACATTCGCAAGGCTGGCCTCACACAGCCTGCCGGCGTGTTCCTCGGCCAGCACGATCACCGGTACCTGCGGCATGAAGGGCCGGAACACGTCCTGACGTTCGCGCCCACGCGCTCGGGCAAGGGCGTGGGCCTGGTGGTGCCGACCTTGTTGAGCTGGCCCGCGTCCGCTGTCATCCACGACATCAAGGGCGAGAACTGGCAGATCACCGCAGGCTGGCGTAGCCGTTTCAGCCACTGCCTGCTGTTCAACCCGACCGATCCAAAGTCGGCAGCCTACAATCCGCTGCTGGAGGTACGGCGCGGCGCGCATGAAGTGCGCGACGTGCAGAACATCGCGGACATCCTGGTCGATCCCGAAGGCGCGCTGGAGAAGCGCAACCATTGGGAGAAGACCAGTCATGCGCTGTTGGTCGGCGCCATTCTGCACGTCCTCTACGCGGGCGAGGACAAGACGCTGCGCGGCGTTGCCAACTTCCTGTCCGATCCGGCCAGCCCCTTCGAGCTGACCTTGCACCGCATGATGACCACGCCCCACCTGGGCGATGGGCCGCATCCGGTGGTGGCCTCTGCTGCGCGCGAAGTTCTCAACAAGTCGGATAACGAGCGTTCCGGTGTGCTGTCCACGGCTATGTCGTTCCTGGGCCTGTACCGCGACCCCACGGTGGCCGAAGTCACGTCGCGCTGCGACTGGCGCATCGCCGACCTGATCGCCGCCGAGCATCCGGTGTCGCTGTATCTGGTGGTGCCGCCTTCGGACATTTCGCGGACGAAGCCGCTCATTCGTCTGATCCTCAACCAGATCGGCCGGCGCCTCACCGAATCGCTCGACGGTTCCGACGGCATCGAGCGCCGCTACAAGCTGCTGCTGATGCTCGACGAGTTCCCGGCGCTGGGGCGCCTGGATTTCTTCGAAACGGCCTTGGCCTTCATGGCCGGCTACGGCATCCGCAGCTTCCTCATTGCGCAGTCGCTTAACCAGATCGACAAAGCCTACGGCCAGAACCATTCCATCCTCGACAACTGCCATGTGCGCGTGACGTTCGCCACCAACGACGAACGCACCGCCAAGCGCATCTCCGAGACGCTGGGCACAGCCACCGAGCTGCGCGCCCAGCGCAACTACGCGGGCCACCGGCTCGCGCCGTGGCTCGGCCACCTGATGGTGTCGCGCCAGGAAACCGCGCGCCCGCTGCTGACGCCGGGCGAAGTCATGCAGCTTCCGCCTGACGAGGCCGTGGTGATGGTGTCCAGCGTGGCGCCGATCAAGGCGAAGAAGCTGCGCTACTACGCGGACGCCAATTTCAAGCGTCGCGTGCTGCCACCGCCCACGCTAGCGGACGGGCAGTACGCCGACGCGCCGCCGTCGCGGCCCGACGACTGGAGTGGGCTGGCGATTCCGTCCGTGCCCGCTACGCCTGCCACGGCATCCACCGATGGCCTGGAGAACTTGGGTTCGGCCGACGACGGCGGCCCGCGCCGTCAGCCCGAACTCTCCGAAACCGTCGCCTACGACCCCGAGCTGTCCGCGCCCGCGGCCGACCTTGGGCTGCTCGACGACGACGACGACTTGCCGCTTCCCCTTCCTCGCCAGCTCGATCCAGCCATGCAGCGCACGGCCCGGCTGGCTTCCCTCGACCCTAACGACGGAATCGAGCTATGAGCCACTACCGCCTCAACCTGTTCATCCAGCCGGAGCACGCCAAGCGCCTGGACGAGCTGGCCGCCAAGAAAGGCGTGTCCAAGTCGTCCATCGTCGCGGCGGCGCTCGCATCGTGGCTGTCGCCCGATGCCGCTGACCAGCGCGAGGCGGCCATTGCCAAGCGGCTTGATCGCCTGTCGCGTCAGGCCGAGCGCATGGAGCGCGACCAGAACATCGCCATCGAAACGCTGGCGCTGTTCATCCGCTACTACCTGACCGTCAGCACGCCGGTTCCTGAGGCGCACCAGGACGCGGCACGCGCGCAGGGCAAAGCGCGCTTCGAGCAGTTCACCGAGCAGCTTGGCCGCCACCTGCTGCGGGGCCGCAGCCTGGTGCGCGACGTGGTGGAGGAACTGCATCCCGATCCGATGCGGATGGAGGACGCGGCGGCGGCCGCGCAAGCGCGGGAGCGTGCGTCATGAGCGCCGTTCCGCAGTCCATGAGCGCCACGTCGCTCGACCGCCGAATCCAGATGCTGCGCACAGCGATGGGGCCGCTGATCGCCGCCGCGCTCGAAGACCCGGACGTGGTGGAGGTGATGCTGAATCCTGATCGCACCCTTTGGGTGGATCGGCTTTCCAGTGGGCGCGCGCCGATGGGCGTGGAACTGCCCGAGGCGGACGGCGAGCGAATCATCCGCCTGGTCGCGGCCCACGTCGGCGCAGAAGTCCATCGCGGCCAGCCGCTGCTGTCCGCCGAGTTGCCCGAAACGGGCGAACGCTTCGAGGGCATCTTGCCGCCGGCAGCGCCGGGGCCGGCCTTTGCGCTGCGCAAGCGTGCCATCGGCGTGATCCCGTTGGAGCGGTACGTCATTGACGGGATGATGACCAGCGCGCAGGCGGGCTTTCTCGTTCGCGCCGTGCGCGAGCGGCAGAACGTGCTGATCGCCGGCGCCACCAGCAGCGGCAAGACCACGCTCGCCAATGCTTTGCTCGCCGAAATCGCCGCCACCGGCGACCGCGTGCTGGTGCTCGAAGACACGGTGGAACTGCAATGCGCGGCCCGCGACCACGTTCCGCTGCGCACGCGCGCAGGCGTGGTGTCCATGACCGAGCTGGTGCGCTCGTCCATGCGCCTGCGGCCTGATCGCGTAGTCGTCGGCGAGGTGCGCGGCGCCGAGGCGCTGGATCTCATCAAGGTGTGGGGCACGGGACACCCCGGCGGCATCGCCACGATCCACGCAGGTTCCGCGCTGGGCGCGCTGCTGCGCCTGGAGCAACTGATTCTCGAAGTGGCCGTGAACCCGCCGCGTGCGCTGATCGCCGAGGCGGTCAACGTGGTGATCCACATCGCCGGGCGTGGGCGCAAACGCCGCATCGAGAGCATTGCCCGCGTTGTCGGCTTCGACGGCGTGGGCTACCGATTGGCGAATTGGGAGGCGGACGCGCTGGACACGCCGTTTCCCGAGTTGTCGCCAAACCCCGATGCCGCATCCGCTGCGGCGACTTCCCCATCCCCTGACTCACTTGGAGAACTGCCATGACGCAGATGACTTTTCCTGCTTTCCGTTTTTCTGCAAATCCGGCATTGCGTCTTGCGCGGCTGCGCTGCCTGGCCCGCCCTGCGGGGCAAGGGCTGCTGCTGGCCGCGCTGCTGTTGTTCCTGACCGGAACCGCGCAGGCCGCCGGTTCCTCGATGCCGTGGGAAGGCCCGCTGCAATCCATCCTCGAATCCATCCAGGGGCCGGTGGCGCGCATCGTCGCGGTCATCATCATCATCGCCACGGGCCTCGCGCTCGCCTTCGGCGACACTTCGGGCGGATTCCGCAAGCTGATCCAGATCGTGTTCGGTCTGTCCATCGCGTTTGCGGCTTCGAGCTTCTTCCTGTCGTTTTTCAGCTTCTCCGGCGGGGCCGTCGTATGAGTGCCCCGGACACCTTCGCCGCCGGATTCGAGGTGCCGCTGCATCGCTCGCTGACCGAGCCGATTCTGCTGGGCGGTGCGCCGCGCACCGTGGCAATTGCCAACGGCACGCTGGCCGCCGCCGTCGGGCTGGGCCTTCAACTGTGGATTCCCGGTGTCGTGCTCTGGATCGTCGGCCATTCGCTGGCGGTGTGGGGAGCGCGCGTCGATCCGCAGTTCATGCAGGTCTTTGCTCGGCACATCAAGCATCGCCCGCTGCTGGACGTGTAAGGGGAGGACGCCGCGATGCTGAACCTAGCCGAATACCGCCAGCGCCCGGCCTTGCTCGCCGACTGGCTGCCCTGGGCCGGGCTGGTCGCGCCGGGTGTCATCTTGAACAAGGACGGCAGTTTCCAGCGCACGGCCCGGTTTCGTGGGCCTGACCTCGACAGCGCGACGCAAGGCGAACTGATTGCCACGTCGGCGCGCTTGAACAACGCGCTACGCCGCATGGGTTCGGGCTGGGCGCTGTTCATCGAGGCCGAGCGCCGACCCGCTGCCGACTATCCGCACTCGGAGTTTCCCGAGCCGCTGTCGTGGCTGGTGGACGAGGAGCGCCGGGCCACCTTTGAGGAATCGGGCAACGACTTCGAGAGCGGCTATCACCTGACGCTGGTGTACCTGCCGCCCGAGGAATCGCGCGCCCGCGCGGCGGGGATGCTGTACGAGAACCGGCCCACCGATGGCGTGGACTGGCGCGAGCGGCTGCAAGCCTTCGTCGCGGAGACGGATCGCGTCTTTGACCTGCTCGATGGCGTGATGCCGGAAATCGCTTGGCTCGATGACGGCCAGACACTGACCTACCTGCACGCCACCATCTCGACGCGGCGCTATCGCGTCGGCGTGCCCGAAGTGGCGTTCCATATCGACGCGCTGCTGACCGATTCCGCACTGGTCGGTGGCCTGGCGCCCATGCTGGGCGACCAGCACCTTCGGGTGGTGTCGGTACGGGGCTTTCCGACCTCGACCTGGCCGGGGATTCTGGACGACCTCAACCGCCTCGGTTTTGCCTACCGCTGGAGTACGCGCTTTCTTTGCCTCGACAAATCCGAGGCGGAACGGGAGTTGGGGCGCTTGCGCCGCCAGTGGTTCGCCAAGCGCAAGAACGTCATCGCGCTGCTGCGCGAAACGATCTTCCAGCAGGAAAGCCCGCTGGTCGATACCGATGCTAACAACAAGGCTGCTGATGCGGACGCCGCCTTGCAGGAACTGGGTAGCGATCAAGTCGCCTTCGGCTATCTGACGGCAACCGTCACCGTCATGGACGAGGACGCCGCCGTGGCAGACGAGAAGCTGCGCATGGTGGAGCGCGTCATCCAGGGGCGCGGGTTCGTGACCATCCCCGAAACGCTCAACGCCGTGGATGCGTGGCTGTCCTCGCTCCCCGGCAACGCCTACGCCAACGTGCGCCAGCCCATCGTCTCGACGCTGAATCTGGCGCACATGATGCCGGTGTCGGCGGTATGGGCCGGGCCGGAGAAGAACGACCACCTCGACGGCCCGCCGCTGATCGTCACGCGCACCGATGGCGCCACACCGTTTCGGCTGGTGACGCACATCGGCGACGTGGGCCACACGCTGGTCGCGGGGCCGACTGGCATGGGCAAGTCGGTCTTGCTCGCCACGCTGGCGATGCAGTTCCGCCGCTATCGCGGCTCGCGCATCTTCGCCTTCGACATGGGCCGCTCCATGCGAGCCACGATCCTTGGGCTGGGCGGCGAATACTACGACCTGGGCGCGGACGGAGAAATCGCCTTCCAGCCTTTGGCACGCATCGACCGCGAGGGCTACCGCACCTGGGCCGCCGAGTGGATCGAAGGCCGCTTGCTGCACGAAGGCGTGGCGGTCGGCCCCGACGAAAAAGCGGCCATCTGGTCGGCGCTCGGCAGCCTCGCCGGTGCGCCGGTGGAGCAGCGCACGATGACGGGGCTTTCCGTGCTGCTGCAATCGAACACGCTGCGGCAGGCGCTGTCGCCTTATGTGCTCGGTGGTGCCCACGGCAAGCTGCTGGACGCCGACCATGACCGGCTGGGCATGGCCGACGTGCAGTGCTTCGAGATGGAGGAACTGATGCACAGCAAGGCCGCCGTCATGGCCGTGCTGCATTACCTCTTTGCGCGTTTCGATGAACGCTTCGACGGCGCGCCCACGCTGCTGATCCTCGATGAAGCGTGGCTGTTCCTCGATGACCCGGTGTTTGCCGCGCGTATCCGCCAGTGGCTCAAGACGCTGCGCAAGAAGAACGTCAGCGTCATCTTCGCCACGCAGAGCCTCGCCGACATCAAGGATTCGAGCATCGCGCCCGCGATCATCGAGAGCTGCCCGAGTCGGATTTTCCTGCCCAACCCGCAGGCCACCGAGCCGCAGATTCGCACGATCTACGAGGGCTTCGGCCTCAACAGGCGGCAGATCGAAATCGTCGCCACCGCGCAGCCCAAGCGCGACTACTACTACCAATCCCGTCTCGGCAACCGCCTGTTCGACCTCGACCTGGGGCCGGCGGCGCTGGCCTTCGCGGGCGCGTCCACGCCGCAAGACCAGCGCGACATAGACCGCCTGCTGCTGGACGCCGGCGCACCCGGCTTCGCGGGCGCTTGGCTGCGCCATCGCGGCCTCGATTGGGCGGCCGACCTGCTGCCCTCGTTCCCCGGCCTGGCGCCGGGTTCCCTCCGTACCACCGACCACCCACAGGAGAGCCTGTCATGAAGAAGCGCCTTATCGCCGCCGCCGTCGCGGCCATGCTTTGCACCGCCACCGCTCATGCGCAATGGGTCGTGGTCGATCCCACGAACCTCGTGCAGAACACGCTGACCGCGATCCGCACGCTGGAGCAGATCAACAACCAGATCCAGCAGCTCCAGAACGAAGCACAGATGTTGATGAACCAGGCGCGCAACCTCGCCAGCCTGCCGTCCAGCGTGGTGAACCAGTTGCGCGCCAATCTGGCTACGACCGAGAGGCTGATCGCTCAAGCCAGGGGATTGGCCTACGACGTGACGAATCTGGATCGGGAGTTCGCGCGCCTGTACCCCGAGCAGTACGCCGCCACCGTCAGCGGCGACCAGATGTACCGCGACGCGCAGGAGCGCTGGAGGAACACGCTCAACGGCTTGCAGACCTCCATGCAGATGCAGGCCCAGGTGTCGCAGAACCTGAGCGAAGACGAAAGCGTGCTGGCCGACCTCGTGGGTAAGAGCCAGTCGGCCGAAGGCGCGCTGCAAGCGATGCAGGCGACGAACCAACTCCTTGCCTTGCAGGCCAAGCAGTCGATCCAGGCGCAGCGGCTCCAGATCACGCAAGACCGGGCGACTGCGCTGGAACTGGCACGGCAGGCGGCGGCCACGGAACGCGCCCGCGAGGTGCGGCGGCGCTTCCTGGGCGATGGCACGCCGTACACGCCGCAGCCCGTGAATTTCTACGGCAACTGATGGGAGGCCGCCATGCGATGCGTCCTCGCCCTGTGTGCCGCGCTGCTGACCGCTTGCAGCGAGCAGCCGGCCGACAACCTTGCCGATGCCCTGGCCGCCGATCCCGTGCGGCTCAAGGCATTGCGCGCGCAATGCGCAGCCGACCGGCAGGCCACGGGCGAGGACGCTTGCCGCGCCGCCGCCGAAGCCTTCCGGCGGCGCTTCTTCTCCGGCCAGGCCGGGTCGGATGAATACCAGACGCTGGCCGATCTGCCGCCCATCCCGCCGAGTTTCGATGAACCGGCCGATGGCGAATCGCCGGCCTCATCCGATCAAGAGGACGCGCCATGAATGACGTGACCATCATCGACCGCTTCCTCAACATCTTCTCCACCTACATCGACTCGGGTTTCGGGCTGTTGCAGGGCGAAGTGGCCTTCCTGACCGCCACGCTGATCGTCATCGACATGACCATCGCCGGGCTGTATTGGGCGATGAGCCACGCCACCGGCCAGGGCGAGGACGTGATCGCCAAGCTGCTGCGCAAGGTGCTCTACGTCGGTGCCTTCGCTTACATCATCGGCAACTTCAACTGGCTGGCTGGCATCGTGTTCCGCTCCTTCGCCGGCCTGGGCCTGACGGCCACCGGCTCGGCCATCACGTTGGAGAACTTCTTGCAGCCGGGCAGGCTGGCGAAAACCGGCATCGACGCAGGAGCGCCGATTCTGGAGCAAGTCGGCGAGATGGCCGGTTTCCCCGAGGTGTTCGTCAATCTCGACGCCATCGCGGTGATGTTCCTCGCCTGGCTGGTCGTGGTCTTGTGCTTCTTCGTGTTGGCGATCCAGCTTTTCATCACGCTGATCGAGTTCAAGCTGACCACGCTAGCCGGGTTCGTGCTGGTGCCGTTCGCCTTGTGGAACAAGACCAGCTTCCTTGCCGAGAAGGTGCTGGGCAACGTGGTATCGGCTGGCATCAAGGTCTTGGTCTTGGCTGTGATCGTCGGCATTGGCTCGGGCCTGTTCGCCGAGTTCCAAGTGCATCCCGACGAGCCTTCCATCGACCACGCGCTGGTCATCATGCTGGCCTCGCTCACCTTGCTGGCGCTGGGGATCTTCGGCCCCGGCATCGCCACGGGCCTGGTGTCCGGTGCGCCGCAGCTCGGCGCCGGCGCGATGGCGGGTGCCGCTGTCGGCGCAGCCGGCACGGCTGTTGCTGTCGGCGCTGCCGCGACGGGCGTAGGTGGCGCCGTCATGGCTGGGGCGCGCATGGCGCCTGCCGCCGCCAAGCTCGCCGGCACCGGCGCGCGTGCTGCCGCCTCGACCGCCGGCAGCGCACGCTCTGCGTTTCAGGCTGGTTCCGCCTCCGCAGGCGGTGGCGCGAAGGGTGCGATGGCTGGCCTGGGCAATGTCGCCAAGACCGGCGCGCAGACAGCCGGGCGCGGCGCAGCGTCCCGTGCTTCCGCGATCGGTCAGCGCATGGCCGCTCCGTTCCGCGCTGGTTGGAACGGCCAGGCGGCCGACGCAGGCGCGACCGGGGGAGCCGGAGCATCCAGCCAAGCTGCCACAGGCGAGGCCACCTCCGGCGCAGCCAATGCACAACCCGCTTGGGCCAAGCGGCTGCATCGCCGCCAGCAACTCACCCATGCCGCGACCACCACCGCCCACGCCCTGCGCGGTGGCGATGGCGGCGGCTCCGGCCAGGGGCCGAGCCTGCGCGATTCCGATTCATAAGGAGAACCGACCATGCGATTCAAGAAACCGCAGGTGCGCTATGCCGACACGCCGCAGCCTGCCACGCCGTACCAAGCTGCCGGCCAGGTGTGGGACGACCGTATCGGCTCGCCGCGCGTGCAGGCGAAGAACTGGCGCCTGATGGCCTTCGGCTGCCTGACGCTTGCTCTGCTGATGGCCGGCGGCCTGGTGTGGCGCTCGGCGCAATCCATCGTGACGCCCTACCTCGTGGAGGTGGACAACGCGGGCCAGGTACGCGCCGTGGGCGAAGCCGCCACGCCATACCGGCCCAACGATGCGCAGACCGCGCACCACATCGCGCGCTTCGTGACGCTGGTGCGCTCGCTGTCCATCGACCCCATCGTCGTCCGCCAGAACTGGCTCGACGCCTACGACTACACGACCGACAAGGGCGCGGCCGTGCTCAACGACTACGCACGGGTCAACGACCCGTTCGCGCGCATCGGCAAGGAGTCGGTGACGGTACAGATCACCAGCGTCGTGCGCGCAAGCGACACGTCTTTCAACGTGCGCTGGACGGAACGCCGCTACGTCAACGGTGCTGCGGCGGGCTTGGAGCGGTGGACGGCCGTGGTGTCCATCGTGCTTCAGCCGCCGCGCACCGAAGAACGTCTGCGCAAGAACCCCTTGGGCATCTACGTCAACGGCCTGTCGTGGAGCCGCGAACTGGATTCTTCCGAAGGAGCCAAGCCATGAATGATCTTTTCCGTAAATCCGCTTTGCCGGTGATCTTGCTTGCGTTGGCGGGCTGCGCCACGCAGGGCAAGCCACCGCCGACCATCTCGCTCGATGAGCCGGTGCAGGCCCAGCCGCTACCCGAGCCACCCGCGCCGGTGGAGATGGTGGCGGTGCCCGAGGTGCTGCCGATGCCGGCGCAGTTGAAGCCATTGCCCGAAGCCGAGGACGCCAAGCCCACGCCGGAGCCAGCCGACGAGAAGGTGCGCGTCTCACGGGCCAATGCCGAGGCGCGCGTCGCACCCACGCGCGAGGGATACGTCAACGCGATTCAGGTGTGGCCGTTCACCGATGGCGCGCTCTACCAAGTCTATGCAGCCGTGGGCCGCGTGACCGTGATTTCGCTCCAGCCGGGCGAGGAGCTGGTGACGGTGGCCGCTGGTGATACCGTGCGCTGGATCGTGGGCGATACGTCCAGCGGCAGCGGTGTCGAGCTGCGCGTGAATGTCTTGGTCAAGCCGATCCGCTCGGGCCTGAAGACCAATCTCGTCATCACGACCAGCCGCCGCACCTATCTGCTGGAGCTGACCTCGACGGAAAAGACGTGGATGGCATCCGTGTCGTGGGAGTACCCACGCGACCGGATGCTGGCCTTGCAGCGCCAGGCGCAGGCGGCCAGCGCTGCCGCGCCGGTCGATACCGGGCTGTCGTTGGAGAACCTGCGCTTCCGCTACGCGATCAGCGGTAGCAACCCGCCGTGGAAGCCGCTGCGCGCGTTCGACGACGGGCAGAAAGTCTATATCCAGTTCCCCGCCGGCATCGCGCAAGGCGAGCTGCCGCCGCTGTTCGTGATCGGGCCGGAAGGCGACGGGCAACTGGTCAACTATCGCTTCCGCTCACCGTACTACATCGTGGATCGGCTGTTTGGCGCCGCCGAACTCCGCCTGGGCGGAGACAAGGGCGACGTGGTGCGAATTGAGCGCACGGACGGCGTTGCGCGGAGGAACTGACCATGAGCCAAGACGACGCTCCCGACCTTGCCACGCCACAGGCGGGCAAGATGGCGCCCGAGGCGGTGGCGCTGCGCGCCCAGCCGCGCCCGGTCACGCGCTTGAACCGGCGCACGCTGGCCATCCTCGTCGGCGGCCTGTCGGTCGCCGTGCTCGGGGCCACGATCTGGTCGCTGCAACCGCAGCGGCGTGGTACCAACGAGCAGACCGAGCTTTACAACGTCGATCGCGTCTCAAAGTCCGAAGGACTGGATGGCCTGCCGGCCGACTACTCGAAGCTGCCGCCGAAAGTGCCCGAGCTGGGGCCGCCGCTGCCGGGTGATCTCGGCCCGGCCATTGTGAACTCGCAGCAGCCGGTGACGCCGGCGTATGCGCCGCCGGGCCACAACCCCGAAGATGCTTTGCGCAAGGAGGCCGATGCGGCGGCGGCTTCGTCGGTGTTCTTCCGCTCGGGTGGCCAAGGTGCCGCCACGGTAGCGCAGGCAGCGCCGGGTGCGCTTGGCGCGGCAAACACGCTCGCGGCCTTCGACCCGCTTGCTGCTGGGCCGGCCTCGACGGCGGCCCAGCCTGCCGACCCGACCGCCGCGCAGAACCGGCAAGACCAGAAAGAGGCGTTCCTGAAAGCCGGTTCTACGGAAACCCGCAATTCCGGCAATCTGGCGCTGCCCGCGTCCCCTTATCAAGTGATGGCCGGAACGGTGATCGCCGGCGCGCTGGTGACAGGCATCAAGTCGGACTTGCCGGGCGACGTGATCGGCACCGTGACGGAGCCGGTCTATGACACGGCCACGGGCAAGTTCCTGCTGATTCCGCAGGGTTCGCGCATCCTCGGCCGTTACAACAGCCAGGTGAGCTACGGGCAGAGCCGCGTGCAAGTGGTGTGGAACCGGATCATCTTGCCCGACACGTCCTCGCTGACGCTCGACAACCTAGTGGGCACCGACCCGGCCGGCTACGCGGGCTTGGAGGACGACATGGACTGGCACTGGAACCGCATCTTTGCCGGTGCAGTGCTGACGACGCTGCTGGGCGTCGGCGCAGAACTGGCCGCGCCGGAAAACCGCCAGGACGGCAACCGCATCGTGATCGCCGGGCGTGACAGCGCCCAGGACAGCATCAATCAGGTCGGCCAGGAGATCACCCGACGCAACATGAACAGCCAGCCGACGCTGACCGAGCGGCCTGGCCTGCCCGTGCGAATCATCGTCAACCGGGATCTGGTGCTGCGGCCGTACCAGCCGCTGTTCTTCAATCGGGGAGCTTCGCAATGAGCACGACCAAGAAGCTGCGGCTCGGGCCGCTGCCCAAGACCGAAAGCGTCAAACTGACCTTTTCCTGCCCGGCCAGCTTGAAAGCCGACCTCGACCGCTACGCCGCGCTGCACGCGCAGACCTACGGCGAGGCGGTTGATGCCATGACGCTGATCCCTCACATGCTGGAGGCGTTCATGGCGGGGGATCGGGGATTCAGGAAGGACACGGCGACCCGGAGCGCGCCATCGAAGCCGACATGATGGCGTCGCATACCAACGGCATCCATCGAACGCGCAGCCCCAGGCTGCGCGTTCTTCATTCTGGATGCCGCTATGCCTCCTGGGCTATGATGACGCGACAGGCCCGCCGTTCCTCGGCAATCCAGCACGACGCAGTGCGATGCGGCTTTCTCCCCCGACGCTCTTATGTGGCTCCTAGCCGACGAAGCCGTGGTTCTGCAAAGCGGCCCCGAAAAGAGCTAACCTACTGTCCCATATATGGTTTCAAGCCTTACGTGCTTTGCACGCAAGACTTGACACCGGTACTTTTTTGTGTGCTGTAGCAACGAAACGCGATACCCCGTAGGAGCGCCCTTGGGCGCGATGGAGCTTTACCGGCTCAGCGTATCGAAGCGATTCGACAGCGCGGATAGATCAGTTGTAGAGCTGCTGATCTGCGGCTTGGCTGCAGGGCCCTTGCCCGCCCACCATCGCGGGACACGCCGCAAGTACGTCCGTGTAGGCTCTTACGCGGCATCCATGCCGCGTAAGGTCCCGCGACGGTGGGCGGGCAAGGACCAGTCGGGATGGTCGGTGTGCGGCGTTTTCCAACAGAGCAACCGTTAACCGTGTGCTGCAGTGTCTTCGTTCTTCAAATAACGTCACCAGCCAACTGTCTGATGCGGTGCCCTCGCCGATTGCGGGACCGTGTTCACGGCGTGTCCCGCGAGCGGTGAGGGCACCGCACGCGCGACGAGCCAGGATTTTTGGCCGGCGCTGGGCGCTACTTCGGGACAGTTAGATACCCGGCCTGCGGGCGCCGGTGGAGCCGCGCACCACGCAGCGGCCGGTCATGACCAGGCGGCGAATCGGCAACTGTGGCGATTTGAGCCGTTCCAGCAGCAGCGACATCGCCGCGCGGCCCATGTCCTCGACCGGCTGCTCGACCACGGTGATGCCTGGCTCGACCAGATCGGTCCAGCGCTCGTTGTCGAAGCCGGCCAGGGCCAGGTCGTCAGGGATGCGCAGGCCGGCGGTGCGGGCGGCCTTGAGTGCGCCCATCAACAGCAGGCTGTTACTGGTAACGATGGCTTCGGGCCTGTCCGCGCTGGCCAGCCATTGGCCGACTTCGGCAATCGCCGCTTCGGCGGTGGGCGCCACTTCGCGGTACGCGGGCGTCAGCCCTTGCGCGCCCATCGCGGCCAGATAGCCGTTGCGGCGCTCGGCCGCAGTGGTGCTGGTGCCGAACAGCCCGCCGATGCGTTCATAGCCCTGCGCCTGCAGATGCGCGACCAGTTCGCCCATCGCTGCGGCGTTATCCAGCACCACGCTGTCGTAGCGACTGCCGGGGCCGGCTCGGTCCACCAGCACGGTCGGGTAATCCAGCGCGAGTTCGTGCATACGCCCCACCGTGACCCGGGTCGGAGCAAAGATCAGCCCGGTGATGCGTTCTTCCTGCATCAGTTGCAGGTACAGCGCCTCGCGCTCGGGGTCTTCGTCGGTATTGCACAGGGTCACGCGCATGCCGGCGCGATAGGCGACCTCTTCCACCGCGCGGATCAGCGCGGTGAAGTACGGGTTGCGGATATCGGCCACGATCACGCCCAGGATGCCGGACTGCTGGGAGCGCAAGCGCCGCGCCATCAGGTTGGGCCGGTAACCGGTCTGGCGCACCGCCGCCTCGACCTTGGCACGCACTTCCTCGCTCACCGGGCCGGTGCCCAGTGCGCGCGAGACGGTGGATTTGGATACTCCGGCCACCCGGGCCACGTCATTGATGCTGATGCTCACTGGGACATACTCACTGGGACCGTTCCCGCTCCATTTGGCGCACCTTGACCCAGGCGCTGCTACGGATTCGATGCTAACCCGAAAGCACTACAGCGCTTTTGTGCAGTGCACATTGACCTGAGTGTGGGAACGTTCCCACACTACTGCCCAGCCCGTTCCTACTCCCCGGAGTCCGTCTTGTCCTCTCCGTCGCCTGTCGCTCCCGTCACTCCCGAACTCGTACGCCTGCGTGCGCATGCCCGCGACAAGGACGACGCCATCGCCCAGGCCGCCCAGCTACTGGTCGCCGCCGGCTGCGTTGCGCCGGGCTACGACGCCAGCATGCGGCGCCGCGAAGGCCTGGCGAATACCTTCCTCGGCCACGGACTGGCGATCCCGCACGGCGTGGGCGAAGACCGCCATCTGGTGCGTCGCGACGGTATCGCGGTGCTGCAGTTGCCCGAAGGCGTGGAATGGAACCCCGGCCAGATCACCCGGCTGGTGGTCGGCATCGCCGCCCAGTCCGACACCCATATCACCCTGCTGCGCCGCCTGACTCGCCTGATCCAGGACCCGGCCCAGCTGGAAGCGCTGTTCAGCACCGACGACCCCGGCGTGATCGTGGCCGCGCTCACCGGCGACCGCGCGCCCGACACCAACGCCGCGCCGGCCACCGATCTGGCCGAGAAATTTGACTGGACCATCGCCTACCCCAGCGGCCTGCATGCACGCCCGGCGACCCGCTGGGCCGAGACCGCGCGCGGCTTCTCTGCGCGTGCGCAAGTGCGTGCAGGCGATCAGGCGGCCGATGCCAAGAGCCTGGTCGGTCTGTTGCAGCTCGGTCTGCGTGCCGGCGACAGCATCACCGTGTCGGCCGAAGGCAGCGATGCAGGCGCGCTGCTCAAGCGCCTGCGCGCAGTGATGGACAGCCTGACCGCGCAGGAAAAGGCCGACGCCGAACGCGCCGCGCAACGCCGCGCTGCGCCGGTGGTCGGCTGGACCCCGCCACAGGCGCAGCCGGCCATCGTCGGCATCGGCGCCAGCCCGGGCGTGGCGATTGGCATCGTGCATCGGCTGCGTGCGGCGCAGACCGAAGTGGCCGATCAACCAGTCGGCCTGGGCGATGGCGGCGCATTGCTGCACGACGCGCTGACCCGCACCCGCCAGCAGCTGGCGGCGATCCAGGACGACACCCAGCGCCGCCTCGGCGCCTCGGACGCGGCCATCTTCAAGGCCCAGGCCGAGCTGCTCAACGACACCGACCTGATCACCCGCACCTGCCAGCTGATGGTCGAAGGCCACGGCGTGGCGTGGTCGTGGCATCAGGCGGTGGAACAGATCGCCTCGGGCCTGGCCGCACTCGGCAACCCGGTGCTGGCCGGCCGTGCGGCCGATCTGCGCGATGTCGGCCGCCGCGTACTGGCCCAGCTGGACCCGGCCGCCGCCGGCGCCGGCCTCACCGACCTGCCCGACCAGCCCTGCATCCTGCTCGCCAGCGATCTGTCGCCGTCGGACACCGCCAACCTGGACACCGCACGCGTGCTCGGCCTGGCCACCGCGCAAGGCGGGCCGACCTCGCATACCGCAATCCTGTCGCGCACGCTCGGCCTGCCGGCGCTGGTGGCGGCCGGCGGCCAGTTGCTGGATATCGAAGACGGCGTCACCGCCATCATCGACGGCAGCAGCGGGCGGCTGTACATCAATCCGTCCGAGCTGGATCTGGACGCGGCGCGGACGCATATCGCCGAGCAGCAGGCCATCCGCGAGCGCGAGGCCGCGCAGCGCGCCTTGCCGGCAGAAACCACCGACGGCCACCACATCGACATCGGCGCCAACGTCAACCTGCCCGACCAGGTCGCGATGGCGCTGGCCCAGGGCGCAGAAGGCGTCGGCCTGATGCGCACCGAATTCCTGTTCCTGGAAAGCGGCAGCACGCCCAGCGAGGACGAGCAGCACGCCACCTACCTGGCAATGGCGCAGGCGCTGGATGGCCGCCCGCTGATCGTGCGTGCGCTGGACATCGGCGGCGATAAACAAGTGGCGCATCTGGAACTGCCGCACGAAGAAAACCCGTTCCTGGGCGTGCGCGGTGCGCGCCTGCTGCTGCGTCGCCCCGACCTGCTCGAACCGCAACTGCGTGCGCTGTACCGCGCCGCCAAGGACGGGGCGCGGCTGTCGATCATGTTCCCGATGATCACCTCGGTACCGGAGCTGATCACCCTGCGAGAAATCTGCGCACGCATCCGCGCCGAGCTGGACGCACCGGAAGTGCCGATCGGCATCATGATCGAGGTGCCCGCCGCCGCCGCGCAGGCCGACGTACTGGCGCGCCATGCGGACTTCTTCTCGATCGGCACCAATGACCTCACCCAGTACGTGCTGGCGATCGACCGCCAGAATCCGGAGCTGGCCGCCGAAGCCGACAGCCTGCATCCGGCGGTGCTGCGCATGATCCGCAGCACCATCGAAGGTGCGCGCAAACACGATCGCTGGGTCGGCGTGTGCGGCGGTCTGGCCGGCGACCCGTTC
Source organism: Xanthomonas sp. NCPPB 2933 (assembly GCF_056725225.1). Taxonomy (NCBI): domain Bacteria; kingdom Pseudomonadati; phylum Pseudomonadota; class Gammaproteobacteria; order Lysobacterales; family Lysobacteraceae; genus Xanthomonas; species Xanthomonas sp. NCPPB 2933. The sequence continues at coordinate 2,265,435 of NZ_CM161518.1, read as the reverse complement.
GGCGCCAGCCTGCTGGCCGGGTTGGGCGTGCAGGAACTGTCGATGACGCCCAACGACATCCCGACGGTCAAGGCACGCCTGCGCGGCACCGCGCTGAGCACCTTGCAACAGCTGGCCGAGCAGGCGCTGGACTGCGAAACCGCAGAGCAGGTGCGCGCGCTTGAAGTCAAACGCGAGGACCAGGCATGAGCCTGCAGGCCATCACCGTCACGCTGAATCCGGCGATCGATCAGACCATCCAGCTCGACCACTTGCAGCCGGGCGCGGTGCATCGCGCCAGCAGCGTGCGTAACGACGCCGGCGGCAAGGGCATCAACGTGGCCGCCTGCCTGGCCGATTGGGGCACTGAGGTCGCCGCGCTCGGCGTGCTCGGGGCAGGCAATGCCGGCGTGTTCGAGGCGCTGTTCCGCGAACGCGGCATTACCGATCACTGCCAACGCGTGGCCGGCGAGACCCGCACCAATCTCAAGCTGGTCGAAGCGCGCGACAACGACACCACCGACATCAACCTGCCCGGCCTGCGCCTGGGCCAGCCGCATCTGCAGGGCGTGGCCGATCAGCTCGCCCCGCTGCTGCGCCCCGGCCTGCCGGTGGTGTTGTCCGGCAGCCTGCCGGCCGGCCTGCCGGACGACAGCTGGGCACAGTTGCAGGCGCAGGCCAGCGCCGCCGGCGCACGCGTACTGCTGGACACCAGTGGCGTGCCGCTGGTGGCCGCACTCAATGCTGCACGCGACGCGCTGCCTTACGCAGTCAAACCGAACCGGCACGAACTCGAAGCCTGGACCGGCCGCCCCCTGACCGATCGCGCCGCGCTCAGCGCCGCCGCGCATGAGCTGATCGCACGCGGCATACAGCTGGTGGTCATTTCGATGGGCACCGACGGCGCCTTGTTCGTGCAGCGCGACCAGCGCCTGATTGCGCGGCCGCCGCGGCTGGCGCAGGGCAGCAGCGTGGGCGCCGGTGACGCGATGGTGGCCGGCCTGGCCGCCGCGCTGCTGGATGCGGCCACCGATCTGGAGCAGTGCGCGCGGCTGGCCACGGCGTTTTCGATGTGCCGGCTGGAAAGCGGCGACGCGCGCAGGCTAAGCGCCGACGGCGTGCGCCGCGCTGCGGCCGACGTCGTGATCGAGACGCTGTCGTGAGCGCTGCCTTGCACTTGCCGGCGACCGCCACGCAGGTCTGCGCGCGTCATTCCGGCTGGCGTCATTCCGGCACGCGTCACCCGCACGCGTAACGCCCACATTCCCCCCGCCGGCCTCACCGGCGACCGCAATACAGCAGGAGTTTTGCCATGTCCTCTTCCATCGTGGTCATCGCCGCCGGCGAACGCAGTACCGAAGCCGTTCTGGCGGCCGAAGCGCTGCGCCGCGCGGCCACCGCCGCCGGGCGCAGCGTGACGATCGAAATCCGCAGCGACCAGGGCGTGCTCGGCGCATTGCCGACCGAGCTGACCAACAGCGCCGCGCACGTCCTGATCGTCGGCGATGCCGATGCCGACACCGCGCGCTTCGGCGACGCGCAACTGCTGCATCTGAGCCTGGGCGCGGTGCTGGACGACCCGGCCGCCGCCGTCAGCCAGCTCGCTGCCACCACCGCACCAGCCAGTACATCGGCAGCGACCGACGCATCCGGCGCAGGCGGCAAGCGCATCGTTGCGATCACCTCCTGCCCCACCGGCATCGCGCACACCTTCATGGCCGCCGAAGGCCTGCAGCAGGCGGCCAAGAAACTCGGCTACCAGATGCGGGTGGAAACGCAGGGTTCGGTGGGCGCGCAGGACGCATTGACCGACGAGGAAATCCGCGCGGCCGACGTGGTCATCATCGCTGCCGACCGCGAAGTGGACCTGGCCCGTTTCGGTGGCAAGCGCCTGTTCAAGAGCGGCACCAAGCCGGCGATCAACGATGGCCCTGCCTTGATCCAGAAAGCGCTGGCCGAAGCCGGCATACACGGCGGCGCAGCTCCGGTTGCGGGCGCCAGCGCCACATCGGATGCCAAGGGCAATGCCCGCACCGGCGCCTACAAGCACCTGATGACCGGTGTGTCGTTCATGCTGCCGTTCGTCACCGCCGGCGGCCTGTTGATCGCGCTGGCCTTCGCGCTCGGCGGCATCTATGCCGGCGACGACGCGCACCAGGGCACGCTGGCCTGGTCGCTGTTCCAGATCGGCGCCAAGGCCGGCTTCACCCTGATGGTGCCCGCGCTGGCCGGCTATATCGCCTACTCCATCGCCGACCGCCCCGGCATCGCGCCGGGCATGATCGGCGGGCTGGTCGCGGCCAATCTCAATGCCGGTTTCCTCGGCGGCATCATTGCCGGCTTTATCGCCGGCTACGGCGTGGCCGCGCTCAACCGCTACATCAAGTTGCCGCGCAACCTGGAAGGGCTCAAGCCGGTGCTGATCCTGCCGGTGCTGGGCACGCTGCTGGTCGGCCTGGCGATGATGTACGTGTTCGGCCAACCGGTGGCCGACCTGCTGGCCTGGCTCACCGCCTGGCTGCGCGGCATGCAGGGCAGCAGCGCGCTGCTGCTGGGCCTGTTGCTCGGCGGCATGATGGCCTTCGACATGGGCGGGCCGGTCAACAAGGCCGCCTATGCGTTCTCCACCGGCCTGATCGCCAGCCAGGTCTACACCCCGATGGCCGCCGCCATGGTGGCCGGCATGACCCCGCCGCTGGGCATCGCGCTGGCCACCTGGGTGTTCCGCAATCGCTTCACCGTCGAAGAACGCGGCTCGGCCACTGCCGCCGGCGTGCTCGGGCTGGCCTTCGTCACCGAAGGCGCCATCCCGTATGCCGCACGCGACCCGCTGCGCACCATCCCGGCGCTGGTGATCGGCTCGGCCGTGGCCGGCGCGATCTCGATGACCGCAGGCGCCGAGTTGAAGGCACCACATGGCGGCATCTTCGTGCTGCTGATCCCCAACGCAGTGACCCACCTGCTCAATTACGTGCTGGCCCTGGTGGTCGGCGTGGTGGTCACTGCGGTGGCGCTGCGCCTGCTCAAGAAGCCGGTGGCCGACGTGATCGCCTGACGTTCTGCAGCCCTGCCCCGACCGATTCCACACCGCGCATCCGGCGCATCTGATCGCTGATCTGCGTCACCCCTGACTGGTTTCACCGCTGCGCTGCGCACCTTCGTGCGCGGCCAGCGGCTTGCCCACCCCTTAGCTGTCGCGTCCGCCTTCTCGGCCACGCCCTCTTTGTTCGGAGTCCTGCCATGACCGCCTTCGCCCCCCGCCATGCCCGTCCCCGCCTGCTGTGCCTGTCGCTGGCACTGGCGCTGACCCCGCTCGCCCACGCGCAGGATGCCGCCGATGCCTTCAAGCTCAAGCTGGGTTACACCGGCGAAGCGGCCTCGATGATCGACGGCGGCCGCAAGAACGGCGATGCCTACGCCGGCCAGTTGATGGTCGGCACCGATGTCGACATGGACCGCCTGTTCGGCTGGGGCGGCGCCACGGTCAAGCTATACGTCTCCAACCGCCACGGCACCAACCTGGCCAACAGCAGCATCGGCAACAGCACCTCGGTGCAGGAAATCTACGGCGGCCAGGGCACGCGCCTGGCCAACTTCACCCTGCTGCAAAAACTCTTTAACGACCGCCTGGAGCTGGAAGCCGGCCGCAGCGTGGCCAACATCCACTTCCTCGGCTCGGACCTGTGCCAGTACTTCCAGGGCAACTCCGCCTGCGGCAACCCCACCTTCGTGTTCCGCACCAGCAACTTCACCTACTGGCCGGTCTCCAGCTGGGCCGCGCATGCCACCGCCTGGGTCACGCCCAAGGTCTATGTGCATGTGGGCGCCTACGAGGTGAACCCGGTGCAGGCGCAGGACGGCCAGCACGGCCTGAAATGGAGCACCGACGACACCACCGGCGTGGTGGTGCCGTACGCGGTTGGCTACAAGAACAAGGGCGGCGACGGCAGCATGGCCGCGATGTACGAACTCGGCGGCTGGCAGGACAACTCCGACTACACCGACCCGCTGCGCGACCGCAACGGCAACCCCGCCGTGCTCAGCGGGTTGGGCTATGACAACAAGCAGGGCCGCTCGGGCCTGTTCGGCCGCTTCGAGCAGCAGGTCACCAACCCTGATCCCTCCGGCGCCCGCGGCCTGACCGTGTTCGGCGCCATCCTCAAGAGCACCGGTGGTCAGGCGATTGAGGACCACTTCGTGCAACTGGGCCTGGTGCAGAAAGGCACCTTCGCCAGCCGCCCGCAGGACAACATCGCGTTTGTGATCACCCAGCAGAAGTACAGCGACGAAGCGATCGAAAACCTGCGCCTGGCCCGCGCCTCGGCCGGCGGCACCGGCACCCCGGCCGACAACCAGATCATGATGGAGCTCAGCTACGGCATCCAGGTCACCAAGCGCCTGCGCATCGCGCCGAACCTGCATTACGTGATCAACCCGGACCAGTTCAACGAGCCGACCCGCACCAACGATCTGAAGAACGCATTGATCGCGGGCATGCGGATCGATTGGAATCTGTGACCCGTAGAGAAGCTGCGCGCGTTGCGCGCATGCTTGGCGGGCGCCACTGCCTGAAGTGAGTGGCGGGTGCGTTGCATCTGACTGCAGTGCAACGCATTGCGTCGATTCGGTTGGACTGGGCTTTTGCCGATAGCCGATGGAGTTCGATGACCTGCGTAGACGCGCGACCGCACGCAACGAAGCTTTATCGGCCAACCGGTCGCGCACAAGCCAGCTGCGGACACGCAAGATCACGCGGCAGCGGATGCCGAAGCTGTAATGACCCACCACTGCCTAACGCCGGAGTTAAGCCGCGCCGCGAAGCGGCGACGGCTTAGGCGAATTGTTAGGGCGCGGGCAGCGGCGCATAACTGCTCACCCCGATGTAGCGATCAAACGACTCACGCTCGGGTGCAGGAAGGCGGCTCCGTTGGATGCGAAGGGAGTAACCGCCTTGCATGACGCCCGAGCTGACCAACGCCCAATCCGCTACTTCCGATTCCGGCACGAACTTCCTTGTGCCAGGCGAAAGATCAGTGAACTCGGGCGGGGCCTCGAAGACGGACGCGTTGAACCCAGAGGCCGTGGTGGACTCCACGCTTAGCCAAAGCCACATCCCGCCAACTGCCGGATCAGAGATGTAGGTCTTTACCATTGGCGGGACATCGGTCGGTGTCCCATCGACCAGTAGCCGACGAAAGTGACTTAGCGAGCCGTGAGCTGCTCGGGCAGCTTGCGCAAGCTCCCCTTTGGGCATCGCCATAAAAAGAGGTTCGCCTTCGGGTTGCTCAAATTTGCTCGCGGCATCGGCTTGACCAAGGCCCAGCACGCCGCGTACGAACCCAAGGATCTTGCCGACGTTGCTCACTCTCGCTGCCCCTAACGCCTGAATTAAGCCGCGCCGTAAAACGGCGTCGGCTTGAATGAATTGTTAGACGTCATCTTCATCTTCATTCGCAGGCTGCCCTGACAGTTTTGAACGACTTCTCTCCCAGAATTTCGGACGCTTCTGGGCGAAAAGTAAGCCTTTGTCCTCTGCCTGCTTTGCTACTTTACTCCCAAGCGCTGTCAGCTTGAGTGTTGTTAAATCGTTGCCTTCCATTGTGGCGATTCCGTCGCTTATGAAGCCATCAACTTCTTTAGTGAAGCTGCTGTTCTTGCCCCACCTTTTCACCATTTCCGACCAGGTTTCGCCGGCCTTAACCAGTTCCGACAGAGCACGCGTGGAGCCGTGCTTATAAACCATCAAATCAACTTGCGAGCCTTCTAAAATCTCTTTGATTGGCGCTTGCTTGCCTTCCGCTGCTGCGCCTATGCTTTTTACAATCTTCTCTGCGGTCTCGGAGATCTCCTCATCAATGCTGCTCTTGGACAGAGGCTTTGACGACCCTTTGAACTTCCGCTCTTCATCGAGGTAGCGTGAGTAGTAGGAGTCCTCCTGCATTTGCGGTCGAAATTTGGTCTGGAGGAGAAATAGCGCGACTATGAACACCGGAACATTTACTACGGCCGCAATTAAGAGCAGAGCCCCCCCAAGTTGGATGGGATATCTGCTGCGCTGCAACTAGGAAGGATGCGTTAGTGACAAAAAGTCCTATCAACCATGCAGCTAGAAGTTGAATTGGCTTTGTGACTTTTTCGGGAGCAATTCCATGGTGGCTCATATAATCTTCCAATGACGTCTAACACCTGATTTTTAAACCGACCTGCGAAGCGGCTTCGGCTTGAATGAATTGTTAGGCCTGTGGCCGGGAAGGGTTGGGCAGATGGGGCAGTGATGCAACACGCGCCTGAGAAATGCCTTGGCGAATAGAAATGCACATCAGCAAAATTGCTACTTTGAACTGCCGCTGATTGTTGGCAGCGCTGGAATGCTCGCCAAAGAGCTGTGTTTGGTGATGCTTTGCGATACCTGCAATAGAACTTGACAGCCACCTAATTTTTTCTGCGTACGCGAAGGGTCCAAGACTTGAATGGGCCATATTGTAGTTGAGCCAGACCGGTCCAAGCAAGCGCGAGAAGCCAGTGTTAAACCAGCGATCCTGCTTGAGAGTACTGAACAGATTTGCGTCTAAGGCGGATGAGTCAGTGTAGCTGGCATCTTTGCAGAGTTGCAACGCTATGCGGCAGGATTCTGGATCACGCTTCTCCTTTTCTCCAATTTTGTATGTCTGATCTCGGTAGTAGGCGAGTAAATCTACGGGTTGCATCGTTGCTTGTTACACAGGCCTACGCCTGAATTAAGCCGAGCTGCGGAGCGGCTTCGGCTTGAATGAATTGTTGGACAAGATTAGCCCGCACAGTACTGCTCTGAATTCGGAAGTTTGCCGGCCAGCCAGCACTTGTGGATCTTGTGGCTCGCACGGTTGAAAGCGCTAAGGCTCTCATCCCCGGGCATAGGATGCACTAGCTCGATAGTTCCAGTTTGCTTGTCTATCTGAAAGGTACCCATGACTTGCCCGAGCTGCCCAAGACGCTTGGTGACGATCCGCCTGTATTTCGTGCAGATGAACTCGTAGTGGCATACCTTTTCGGTTTCGGACTGCCTCCGAACGCCAATGTAGTGTCGGTCGAGATAGTCTTCTGGGTGCATGGATTTGTCCGAATGTGGCCTAACACATGAGTTAAGCCGCGCCGCGAAGCGGCGTCGGCTTGGACGAATTGTTATACGTCACCGCGTCTTCTTTCGAGCCTTGGGCTTCGCTCCTCGTTGGATTTCAAATAGGTGCTCGATGGGCGACGGGTGAAGAATTTCACTCAGCACGTCGCCCTTTTCTCTGTTGCAGTCGGCGTGAACCAAGCGAAGATTTTCCGCTGTCGTAGTGCCGCCGCGCGAAAAGGGAATCTTGTGGTCGAACTCGACCTCATTGTCCGGCACGGGCTGATTGCAAATTTGACAAATCTGTCCATCGCGCCGCACGACTTTTATCATCACCTCGTTGGAGATGTACCGGCTGTGGGCGCGGCGTACCTTAGTTTCGGTGAGCGGTTCGGCGACCAGAAACACCGGGCAAACGTGTCCAAATACGCGACACCCTGCCTCTTCCAAGACCGGCGGGATCTCCTTGGGAAGCTCTTCAGGCTTAAAGTTACGAACCCGCTCTTCAAAGTCGCGCTTGCGTTCGTCATCGAGCGGGCGGCCGTCGCCGAGAATTTCCGTTTCAAGACAGGTCTTAAGGTAAGCCTGATGCTCTTCAGCCTGGCTCCGGACAACCGGTAGAAGCGGGAACCCTTCGACGAGAGGGCCGTAAGGGCAATATTTCAGCTCCCAACATGGCTTGCAGATTTGCTCAAGCCTCTTGTTCCAGTCGCGGAGTAGCTCGCTATCGCGAATATTCTCCTCGTACCCAAGCGCAGTCTTGATCGAGTGATGGATCGGCTTCTTGGGCACGCGCTAAGCTCCAGTAACGTATAACGCCTGAATTAAGCCGCGCCGCGAAGCGGCGTCGGCTTGAATGAATTGTTAGATGCTGATCTCACTGGGGTTGCTGGGAAAATGCTGGCTCCACGCCTCACTAAATCTCTGCTGCTTAATCTGCTGGCCCGCGGCGAAGTAGAAATTGTGGTCGCCGCACGCCGCTTTCATTGCTAGAACTGATTGCTCAATTGATTGACGCTTGTAGAAAATGCTGTTGTAGAAAGCCAGATACGCAACTGTGAGGTCAGATTGAAAAACCAAGCCTGTGTTGCCAATCAAGAAGTTAAAGGCACTGTCGTAAGCATTTGCCATAGAGCTAGCGCCAAGTCCCTCGCAAGATGCCATGCACAGTATTGGGTCGTAGCCCTTGATCTGATTATGCGCGTACAGCAATCCTCTCAGTTGCGGCCATGCAACCATGCTTTGGTCAGTTAGCTGTAGGCCAAACTGATTCCCGTGCATGCAAAGGTGAATAAATGGATACGCATCTACCTGTCCGTTGGATTGAACCTCGCCCACCTTTGAATGGAGCATTCCTTGCAAAGCGGCGCTAAGCATCTGCTGATTGGACGCAAGTGCGTAAAACGTTGGTATCTTGATTGCACGCAATGAATCCCTTAGCGCCATTCCTATGCTGTAACCCTCCAAAAGATCATTTGGAGATGGGGAATCGACAATGTAGACGAATGGCACTTGCGGTTTTACGGGTTGAGGGAACATTGCTTCTCCAGCATCTAACGCCTGAATTAAGCTGAGTTGCGAAGCAACTTCGGCTTGAATGAGTTGTTAGGCAGCGAGTGGCCGCGAAGGTTGGATGGTGCAACCATGCTCCCCAGCACTGCCGCCTGGACCGAGTGTGCCACAGCTTGCGGGTATGGAGCTTGCCCAGCGATGCAGCGACGCGTGATGCCACCGAAGCCAACTGCAACGAGCGCAGCGCGGGAACGACGTGCCAAGGCGAAGTACCAAACTTGCCCCAACCAGCAACGGTGATGACTGCTGTCCGGAGCCAACCGCATGCACGCCTGCCAACTCACCGGATCGGCAACCACCAACATATTGCTCCACCACGGCCTAACGCCTGAGTTAAGCCGCGTCGCGAAGCGGCGTCGGCTTGAATGAATTGTTAGGCTGCTCCTGGAACGGCTGCGCCTAAGTGCTTCTCTAATCTGGTGTACCGAACCGAAGGCCGTTCAGTGTGTGCGTGCAACACACGCAGAATGGTGTCATGTCTTTGGATCTCAGGTTTGAGTTTACCAGTTGTAGAACGCCGTCTTCATCAATGTATAGTCCGCTGAAATAGCTACTCTCGCCGACGCGCACGAACTCCTCCCGCTGTTCTTCACATCGTGCGACAAGCCAAAATATCGGATCAGTTGTGTCTAGCCGTGACTTGGCCTCTGCGTATATTTGATCCCAAGGCTCACCAGCCTTTGACAGTAGAAAGCGGAAGAGTGGCGTGTAGTCACGGCCGTGCTTTAGCCGACCGTTCATCGATTCGCGCGCCACTTCGCTGCTAGTCGACTTCTGCGAGTTCCGACTGTGCCGAAACTCTCCACCCATGCCGTGTTTCACGCCATGAGTCCGAGTGTTGACGGAACGGTAAAGAGGAGATGTGCGCATGTGTTGTGCAGCCTAACGCTTGAATTAAGCGGAGTTGCGAAGCAACTTCGGCTTGAATGAGTTGTTAGGCAGTGAGTGGCCGCAAAGGTTGGATGGTGCAACCATGCTCCCCAGCACTGCCGCCTGGACCGAGTGTGCCACAGCTTGCGCGATGGAGCTTGCCAAGCGATGCAGCGGCGCGTGATGCCACCGAAGCCAAAGGCAATGAGCGCAGCGCGGAAGTGACGTACGAGGGCGAAGCACTGAACTTGCCGCAACCAGCAACGCTGATGACGACTGCCCGGAGCGGACCGCCTGCATGCCAGTGAACTGACAGAAGCCGGAGCCACCCACCTACTTGCTCAACCACGGCCTAACGTCGAGCATAAGCTGCGGCCATGCCAGAGCGCAGCGGAGGCGTGGACGTCGGCTTGATGCTCTGGTTAGCTCCGACGCCGCCTAGCACTCTGAATGAAGAAGACGTGCCCATATCTGTTCTCTCTGATTCTGTTATCCGAGATATCCTTCAGAGCCAGCCCGACGCCGATAGGATTGACGACTATCGGTGACGGAAGATTCGAGCCAATTCCGGCCAGAATCGATTGCCGAACGTTTGGTCTCACATCATCTGCCAGCCCCCACAAATCAGCTTGAACTTTCTGTTGAAGGGCGCTGTCAAACGACGTCCCGCCTTTCATTAATTCGTAAACCGCCGTACGAAAGGCTATTACGTACTTGTCTTCTCTTAATTCCAACACCTCGTCCCAACTGAAGCTGTCAAAGTCAGGAACAAGCAATCCGCCGTTGAATAATTCATGGCATTGCCCATTTGCGAGGACAACTTCATTTTCAAGGGCGCGCCCAATGAGTGGCGAATAGTTTGGGATTATGTCTAGCCCTTCTGCCCCTGCCAATATGTTAAGGCCAATATCAGCATAGAGATCGCCGCTCAGCTCTTTTACATCGTCGATGTCGAAGGCATATGAGTCAGCGGGAAGGCCATTTACTCGTCGAACCTCCGAGAAACAAAACTCGCCCAACCTGCTTCGAGCTTCCTCCGGAACTACGTCATATCTGATCGACTCAAAGCGCTCAGCATCTTTAACAACATCCCAGCAATCTACGAATAGACTCTGAAAACGTTTATTTTTTCCAAGCGATTTCCGGCCTTTGAGAGATTCACCCGTTGATATAAGCATTGATACAAATTCTGCCAGTGACTCTATACCGAAACTACCGATCAGGGCGCCATGGCGATTGAAGATGATGCGATCAAAGAGAATTGCATATCGCTTCATCAAGCCATCCCGAGATATACCTTCCCTCTGGAAGTTGAATAGACTTGGGATAGAAGATATGACGTCCATCGTTTGTCCTTAGAGCTAATGCCCGAATTAAGCCGACGCGCGAAGCGGGTTCGGCTTGAATGAATTGTTAGGCACAGCCCCGAAGAACTAGAGGCGCTGCCCCTTGTACGGCTTGGCGATAACCTGCCAATCGTCCTGATACACAACTGTACCCGGGTCTGACGTCCGCAGCACATTGACGTGGTGTCCGTGCAGGTCCAGCAAGGTCTTTAGCTGCCACATCCGTTGGATTGCCTCGTCCGCCGCCAGCTTGAACCAGGAGATGGCACGCCGATGCTCGGGGTTCGCCAGTGCAGTTGGTACGGGCAGGTGGTCATTGAACCAAGCCAAGGCCGTGCGGAGCGTCTCATGCTCTTGGGCAGAGAGGTCGCCATCATCGCGAAGCGTATGCGCGGCAACGAGCACTCCGCCAGCGCAACCTGAATCCGAGTCAGTAGCAAGAGTAGAAAACCGGATGAGCACAGAAGCTTCTGGTGGTACCTAACGCTTGAATTAAACCGAGTTGCGAAGCAACTTCGGCTTGAATAAGTTGTTAGGCAGTGAGTGGCCGCGAAGGTTGGATGGTGCAACCATGCTCCCCAGCACTGCCGCCTGGACCGAGTGTGCCACAGCTTGCGGGATGGAACTTGCCCCAACGATGCAGCGGCGCAGGATGCTGCCGAATCCAAATGCAATGAGCGCAGCGCAGGAACAACGTTTGACGGCGAAGCACCAAACCTACCGGTACGAGCAGTGGCGATGACTGCGCCACGGAGCCGACCACGCGCAGACCAGCAAACTCACCGAAGTAGCATGCACCAACGCATTTGCTCCACCACGGCCTAACGCTTGAATTAAGCCGAGTTGCGAGGCAACTTCGGCTTGAATGAGTCGTTAGGCGCCAAACGATGCCGCCTAAGGCTCGATCATTCCTGAGGAATTTCTAGTTCTTCGTACTGTTCAGGGGGCATGGTCTGAAGATGACGAAGGAAGGTGTGTTCATCAACGCTTTCATGAAGCGTTGCGACTACAGAGTTGTTTGCCAAGTCAGTTTCTTCTGAAACTGGGCGCAGTCCATAGTCCGTTACGAACTTTTGCCTGATTGCCTCGTAACGTGACGAGTCAATGATCATCCTGATCGGATGGTTGGATGTGTCATAGCTAATTGCGGATCCATACGGTTTCACAGAACTCTCCTATTGGCGCCTAACGCGTGAATTAAGCCGAGTTGCAAAGCAACTTCGGCTTGAATGAGTTGTTAGGCAGTGAGTGGCCGCAAAGGTTGGATGGTGCAACCATGCTCCCCAGCATGCCGCCTGGACCGAGTGTGCCACAGCTTGCGGGACGGAGCTTGCCCAGCGATGCAGCGGCGTGTGATGCGACCGAGGCCAACTGCAACGAGCGCAGCGCGGGAACGACGTGCTAAGGCGAAGCGCCGAACTTACCGCAACCCGCAACGGTGATGACTGCTGTCCGGAGCCAACCGCATGCACGCCTGCGAACTCACCGAAGCGGCGACCACCAACGCATTTGCTCCACCACGGCCTAACGCTTGAATTAAGCCGCGTTGCGAAGCAACTTCGGCTTGAATGAGTTGTTAGGTAGCAGCCTCACTTTACTGCCAGCTCTGCGAAGCGCTCGGTTGCGAGTGCCCTAGTAAGCATAACCACCGGCACCGAAACTACTAAAAAGATTGCTTTTGCGTATTCCGGTAGGAGTATCAAACCGGTGTTGAATAGCAGGACGTATAGCAGCGCGGCTCCCCCAACAGAGAGGACAAAAGAGATCTGCGAGGCGGCATTACAGATGGTGCAAGATGTCCTGCAGCCAAGGCAGAACAAATTGGCTTTGCCCCAGTTGTTCAGAAAGACCAAGTCCGCCCAAGAGAACGTGATTGGCTTTCCGCAAGTTGGACACGGCTTTTGTCTCATCTGCTACCTAACGCTTGAATTAAGCCGTGCCGCGAAGCGGCATCGGCTTGAATGAATTGTTAGGCGGCCAGATACGCACTAGATATAGAACGACTAGCGCTACAACGCAAGAAATAGCCGCCCACGCTGCCATCATGCCTGTGACCGAGTCTCCGAGCAGCAGCCACCCCATTGAAGCAGCTAATGCGCCTTGACCGAGGCTTAGTGCGACGACGATGCCAAAGAGCCACAAGCCAGACAGAAAACGGACTGTCCTGTGAAAGACAAAGCACGCGATGAGGTGTCCCGACAATGAGCAGATAAGCATGAGTCCGGTTATGAAGCCAGCGAAGTGAATGCTGCCGAAGCATCCAAACTTCGGATCGCAGTTGCCGCGCACATAGACGTCGAATGCCATGTAACCCACAAACGCAAGGAATAGAGCAATCCCTGGACCTAGTGATATCGCTACGAAACGCCAGATTTGTTTCATGGCCGCCTAACACCTGAGTTAAGCCGAGCCGCGAGGCGGCGTCGGCTTGAATGAATTGTTAGGCCTCAGCCTTGCGCACTGAGTGCGCAAGTCCGGCAGCCTCCAAAAACAGATCACGAGCTATCCCTTGAGCCTCGGAAAGGTTCGTGGCCGAACGCCCGAATGCGCGGCGCGCATGCTTCGCAACCCCCTGGGGTAGCCTACGGTCCAGCGGCCAATTGTCACAGATGTAGCGAGCTACAGCCTGCTTGTCCGGGGAGAGCAGGTGAGAGTGTTTCTGAAGAAGCTCAATTGATCGATCTGCCGTCATGAGGCCTAACTCTGAAATTAAGCCGAGTCGCGAAGCGGCTTCGGCTTGAATGAATTGTTAGGCCTCACTGCACGGAACCTAGACGGCTAAGCCTATAAGAAGCCTCATTATTGAGCGCTGGGTCTGAGGACGATGTGCACGACCTGATCACCTCGATCGCCTCATCCGTCCCGATCGCCTGTAGCGCCCACAAGCATTTCTTATAGTAGGCGCCATAGTCGTCATAGGCGAGGTACCCGAGCAAAGGCTTTAGCCCAATGGCTGCCGTTAGATAAGGAATGCTTGACGGATCAGCCTTCATTTGAAGGCCTGATATCAGTTCCTCATGCTCTTGGTGCCAGTCTTGCAGGAGCAAGTTGTGCCAGTAATCAAGTTCTGAGTCGTAACCCTGTGGTGGCTCGCGCAGCGCGAATTTTAAACGGATCATCTCCGCGTCATTGAGATCGCTGCCATTCTTATCGGTGATGGCCCGTGAGACCAACGCTGACGTAAACGCCCCAACTTCTTCGCGAGCGATGCCAAGCGCATCCAAGAACTGCTGCTCGGAGAGCTCGTTCTGCAGCAGCTTTATTGTCAGATTTGCAAGATTTTCCATGTGAGGCCTAACGCCTGAATTAAGCCGACCCGCGAAGCGGGTTCGGCTTGAATGAATTGTTAGACGTCATCCGCCGGCTACCGACGAACTTTCGCTTGAAAGCGGTCTGAGCGTCAACGGCGCCGGCAGAAAATGCGGCGCATCGCCGGAGAAGCCGTATACCTCGATCCCGCTCAGAATGCCGTTGCATGAGTAAATGAAGGCGCCGGAGTGCTCGCCGTCCGAGTCAAAGACATAGTCGCCAAGAACGTGTACTCCGGGAGGCGCTGGAGCATGGCTCTGTAACTGGAAGTTGATGCTCGCGCACCCGCACGGACAACGCCAAGATGTGGCCTCCGCGCGTTCCAGTTGCTCAATGAAGTCACGAGCCTCCGTGGTTCCATGCTCAAGCATGTAGCGGGCGAGCGCGCGCTCTTCCTCGGTGAGTGGCCGATTTCCTTCTGTCTCGCCCATGACGTCTAACTTCTATTGGACCGCCTAAACGCGGTGTTGCACCTAGTATCAGCAATCCGCGGACGCGTGGGAATAGGCTCATTCCCAATGAATATCAATCGCTTACCTGATAGCTGGGGCCAAGCCCCACGTCGATGCTGGTGGTGTTACCCAACTGTTGAGCAGGCGTATGAATTACACCCCGGGAGATGGAGGCGTAACAGCGCGGTCGGGGCCGAAGCTGTTGTATCAGGTGCGCGACCGCCTGCGGGTACGGCACTAAAGCCTGCGCACCGAGCAGGCCTATCTGAGCTGGATACGGCGCTTCATCCTGGCCAGCGGCAAGGGTTATTTGGTGCAGATGGGCCAAGTGGAGGTCGAGGCGTTCCTCAACCGCTTGGCGATCCAGGCACAGGTGTCTGCGGGCACACAGAACAAAGCGTTGGCGGCGCTGTTGTTTCTCTCCCGCAACATATTGCGTATCGATCGGCATCACGTGTCCGACGAAATCCCTAGTGTTCACAATCTTGAGTAGTGGCGTCACAGTGCACACCATGCAGTCACGACGCCCAACGCCAGAAACGAAAAAACCGCGCAATGCGCGGTTTTTTCGTCACACCTTTTACCAACCGATCAAGGACGACACGCCAGCGCCTCCACATCCTTGGCCTTGGGCAGCAGATCCTGCTTGGTCACCGCGAACGGCCCGATGCTCAGCATCGGCACGGCGACGATGATCGAGGAGATCACCACGATCACCGCGCCGATCATGTGCGTCTCGGCCAGGCCTTCCATCGACTCGCCGCCGTAGATGTACAACGCCAGTGCCGACAGGAAGAACATCACCGCGGTGATCACCGTGCGCGAGAGCGTCTGGTTGATCGAGCGGTTCAGCACTTCCAGCGGCTCCACGCGCAGCGCACGGAAGTTTTCGCGCACGCGGTCGAACACCACGATGATGTCGTTGATCGCAAAACCCATCACTGACAACAAGCCCGCCAGCACGGTCAGATCGAACTCGCGGCCGGTCAGCGACACGAAGGCCACCGTCACCAGCAAATCGAACAACGCGGTCAGGCTGGCGACCACAGCGAACTTCCACTCGAAGCGGAACGCGATGTAGATCAGAAAGCCCACAAGCATGAACACCGTGGCGTACACGCCGTTCAAGGCCAGGTCCTTGCCGACCTGCGGGCCGACGAATTCGCCCGGCTGCACGGTGGCGGGATTCTGCTCGGTGCTGACGGCCTTGCGCACTTCTTCGGCCACGGTGGTGGCGGCATCGTCGCGGTTGTTGTGCTGCTCGCGCGCCTGCAGGCGAATCATCACCTCGTTGCCGCCGCGCGCGTTCTGCACCTGCGCGTTTTCGAAGCCGGCCTTGGCCAGCTGCTCGCGCACCTGGTCCACGTCCACCGTCTTCTGGAACGAGGTCTGCACCAGCGTGCCGCCGGTGAATTCCAGTGCGTAGTTGAAGCCCTTGCCGACGATGATGCCGATCGAGGCGATCGCCAGCACCAGCATCAAGATCAGCACCGGCTTGCGCAGGCGCATGAAATCGATCTTGGTGTCGTTCGGGATCAGATGAAGCGGAAAAATTTTCATTGAAAGATCTTCCTAAAAAGTCCGCACATGGATGTGCGGGCTCTTGCGAGGGACTCGCATTAAATAGCGACAGACTTCAGCTTCTTGCGGCTGCCATAGATCAGCACCGCCAGCGCGCGCGACACGGTGATCGCGGTGAACATCGAGGCGAAAATACCGATGATCATGGTCAGCGCGAAGCCCTTCAGCGGGCCGGTACCGAACGCGTACAGCGCCACGCCGACGATCAACCCGGTCAGGTTGGCGTCGAGGATGGTGCCACCGGCCTTCTCGTAACCGGCCACGATTGCCGACTTGGGCGGCACGCCGAGACGTAATTCTTCGCGGATACGCTCGTTGATCAGCACGTTGGCGTCCACCGACAGACCGACCGACAACGCCAGACCGGCAAAACCCGGCAGCGTCATGGTGGCGCCGAACAGCGACATCACCGCAATCACGATCAGCAGGTTGAACAGCAGCGCCGCCGAGGTGATCGCGCCGAACATGCGGTAGTAAATGGTGAAGAACACCAGGGTGAACACGAACGAGAACACCACCGCAGTGACGCCGCGCTCCACGTTCTCCGCACCCAGGCTCGGGCCGATCACGTATTCCTCGACGAAATCCATCGGCGCGGCCAGCGAGCCAGACTTCAACAACTTGGCCAGGTTCTCGGCTTCGGTCTTTTCCAGACCGGTGGTCTGGAAATTCTTGCCGAACACGCCGGCGATACGGGTCGGCGACAGCGCCTCTTCCTTGACCCGCACGCTGCGCACTTCCTTGCCGTCGACCATGGTCACGGTGGGGATACGCTCGATGTAGACCACCGACATCAGCTTGCCGACATTGGCGCTGGTGTAGTCGAGCATGCGCTGGCCGGCGACGTTGTTGAGCGTCACCGCCACCGCCGGCATGCCGTTCTGGTCGTTGCTGACGCTGGCACTGACCATCTGATCACCAGTCACCAGCGCGCGCTTGTTGAGCAACACCGGTGCATTGCTGTCGCGCAGACGGTAGACCTTGGCTTCCGGCGGAATGGTGCCGCTGCGCACGGCGTCTTCGGCATTGCCTTCGACCACCGCACGGAATTCCAGCGAGGCGGTGGCACCGATCAGGCGCTTGGCCTCGGCGGTGTCCTGCAGGCCCGGCAATTCGACCACGATGCGGTCTTCGCCCTGGCGCTGGATGGTCGGTTCGGACACGCCCAGCGCGTTGACACGATTGCGCAAGGTGGTGAGGTTCTGTTCGATCGCGCCGCTGGCGATCTGCTTGAGTTCGGCCTCGGGGACCTTCACTGCGATGTTCTGGCCACTGACGTCATAGGTCAGCGTCGGCTGCGCCTTGGCCAGCGCGGTGCGTGCGGCATCGGCGCTGGCGCCCTCGCTCAGGCTGACCTGGATGCTGTTGTCGCCACGACGCTCGACCGAACGATAGGCGATGCGGCCATCGCGCAAGGTGGTGCGGATGTCTTCGGCAAAGCCGTCCAACCGTTTTTCCAGCGCCGCTTTCTGATCCACCTGCATGGCGAAATGCACGCCGCCGACCAGGTCCAGACCCAGCACCATCGGCCGGCCGCCCAGCTTGGCCAGCCAGTCCGGCACGGTCGAGGCCAGGTTCAGCGCCACCGTGTAGTTCTCGCCCAGTTGCTGGCGCAGCACGTCGTTGGCGCGGGTCTGTGCCTGCAGGTTGGGCAGACGCACCATCAGGCTCTCGCCTTCCTTGGTGACGGCCTTGGGCGTGATGCCGGCGCTCTTGAGGTCGGCGTCGATGCGGCTACGCAATGCGTCGTCGAGTTGGGCACCGCGGCTGGCGGTGATCTGCACGGACGGGTCTTTCTGGTAGATGTTGGGCAACGCGTACAGCGCGCTGACCGCCAGCACCAGCAGGATCAGGAAATACTTCCAGCGAGGAAATTCGAGCATTGCGACAGTCCCGCGCGACACCATCCCGGCGACGCGCCTAGCAGTGAGAACGACTTCAAGCGGCCAACACAAGGTCGCGAGCGGTCGTCAGGTGGATGCGGGCGGTGCCGGGACGGGAGTATTGCGACCCACCGGTTCCAAGCACCGACTGCGCCCGCCTGACGGTGCGCGCAGTAGTTTTTGAGCCGCTCTTAGCTGGCGGACTTCAGCGTGCCCTTGGGCAGCACATGGCCCACGGCACTCTTCTGCACGCGGATGCGCACGTTGTCGGCCACTTCCACGGTGATGAAGTTGTCGCCGATGTCGCTGATCACGCCGGCAACGCCGCCGGAGGTGATCACTTCATCGCCGCGCGAGAGCTTCTCCAGCAGCGACTTGTGCTCCTTCTGGCGCTTCATCTGCGGGCGGATCATCAAAAAATACATGACCGCGATCAGGATGATCGGCAACGCGAAGGTGGACAGGCTTCCCATCGGGCCGGCGGCCGGCGCGCCACCGGTGGCCTGCGCCTGGGCGACGGGGATCAGGAAATCGAGCAGATTCATTCAATGCATCCTAGTTTGGTGCCAGCGCGCCAAGCGGCCCGCTCGCTATTCAGGTACCGCCGAAGCGGAACAGCCGGGAATTATGCCATGCGGGTTCCAAACCGTCCGCGCAAGGGCGCGGACGGCCGGTTTCAGCTGGTTTCCCCCGGCAACGGCGGCGTGATGGCGCCGCGTGCCGCATAGAAGGACCGCCGGAACTCCACAAAGGTTCCCGAGGCGATCGCCGCGCGCAGGTCGGCCATCAATTTTTCGTAGTACCAGAGGTTGTGCAGGGTGCCCAGCATCGGCGCCAGCATCTCGTTGCAGCGGTCCAGATGGCGCAGGTAGGAGCGCGTGTAGCCGCTGCTGCAGGCGTGACACCCGCAGCCCGGCTCGATGGTGTCCAGGTCGCGCTCGTACTTGGCGTTGCGGATGCGCACGGTACCGAACGAAGTGAAATAGTGGCCGTTGCGCGCGTTACGGGTAGGCATCACGCAGTCGAACATGTCCACGCCACGCGCCACGCCTTCGACCAGATCCTCGGGGCGGCCCACGCCCATCAGGTAGCGCGGGCGCTCGGCCGGCAGGCGCGGATGCAGGTGTTCGAGCATGGCATTGCGCTCATGCTCGGGCTCGCCCACCGCCAGCCCGCCGATGGCATAGCCGTCGAAGCCGATACCTTGCAGCCCATCCAGCGAGCGGCTGCGCAGGTCCGGATGCACCCCGCCCTGCACGATGCCGAACAGCGCCGCATCGTTACCCAGCCCGTCATGCGCGTCGCGCGAGCGCTGCGCCCAGCGCAGGCTCAGTTCCATCGAGCGCCGCGCGACGTCTTCGGTGGCCGGGTACGGAGTGCACTCGTCGAAGATCATCACGATGTCCGAATCGAGCACCTTCTGGATCTGCATGCTTTCTTCGGGCCCCAGGAATACGCGGGCGCCATCGGTGGGCGAAGAAAAGGTCACGCCCTGTTCAGTGATCTTGCGGCGATGCGCCAGCGAAAACACCTGGAATCCGCCCGAATCGGTAAGGATCGGCCCGTCCCAGCGCGCAAACCCGTGCAGCCCGCCGTGATCGCCAATCACATCCAGACCCGGGCGCAGATACAGATGGAAGGTGTTGCCCAGGATGATCTCCGCACCCAGCGCGCGGATCTGCTCGGGCAGGATGCCCTTGACCGAGCCATACGTCCCCACCGGCATAAACGCTGGCGTCTCGACGGTGCCGCGCGGAAAGGTCAGGCGGCCGCGGCGGGCATGGCCGTCGGTGGCTTGGAGCTGGAATTGAAGTCGGGACATTGAAAGGCCTGGATTGGAGATTGGGGATTCGGGATTGGCGAAAGCCGAGGAGGCGGCGAACGGAGTGCTGTTACGAATCCCCACTCCCCACTTCCCACTCCCTGCCCCACAGCAGCATCGCATCGCCGTACGAAAAGAAGCGATAGCGCTGTTCGATGGCGTGCTGGTAGGCGGCGAAAATGCGTTCGCGGCCGGCGAAGGCCGAGACCATCATCAGCAGCGTGCTTTCGGGCAAATGGAAGTTGGTGACCATCGCATCGACGCTGCGGATGCGGTAGCCGGGCAGGATGAAGATCTGGGTTTCGCCGGCAAATGGCAGCAATTCGCCATCGGGTGCGGCATCGGTTTTACGCCAGGCGCTTTCCAGCGAGCGCACCACCGTGGTGCCCACCGCAATGACGCGGCCGCCGCGTGCGCGCGTGCGCCGCACCTGCTCGACCAGCGCAGCACCGACGTTGAGCCACTCGGTGTGCATCACGTGCTTGTCCAGCGCATCCACGCGCACCGGCTGGAAGGTACCGGCGCCGACATGCAAGGTGACATGGCCGAACTCCACCCCGCGCTCGCGCAACTGCGCCAGCAGCGCCTCATCGAAATGCAGGCCGGCGGTGGGCGCGGCGACCGCGCCGACCTCGCGGGCAAACACGGTCTGGTAGCGCTCGCGGTCTTCCACACCCGGCTCGCGGCGGATGTACGGCGGTAGCGGCAGCTGCCCGGCCTCCGGCAGCCACTGCTGCAGCGGCGAAGGAATATCGAAGCGCAGCAGATAGAACTCGCCATCGCGGCCCAGCACTTCGGCCTGCCCACCGGCATCGAGCGCGATCAGGCTGCCGGCCTTGGGCGACTTGCTGGCGCCGATCTGCACGCGCGCCTCGCGCTCGCCAAGCAGGCGCTCGATCAAAATTTCCACCCGCCCGCCGCTGGCCTTCTGCCCGAACAGGCGCGCCGGGATCACCCGGGTGTCGTTGAAGATCAGCAGATCGCCCGGCTGCAGCAGTTCTGGCAAATCGCGCACCTGGCGGTCGACCAGCGCCTGCGGCGACGGCGGCACCACCAGCAAGCGGCTGGCAGCACGCTCGGCCAGCGGCGCCTGGGCGATCAGTTCGTCGGGTAGCGAATAGTTGAAATCGGACTTCTTCAAAGGTTCGGCGGTGCAGCGATTGGGGCCGCTAGTTTAGCGGGACATGCTGGGGACATCCTTCTCCCGGCGGGAGGCGCCGCGAGCAAATTCAGGAGTCGGCCATGGCAAACGCGTCGCCACGCGCCAGTAAAGGTGAATCGTCGACTGGTAGGCGATGGCGTCGCCCTATACCCGTTCGTACCCTCCCCCGCTCCGCGGCCCTGCCCGGCCAGCGCTTGCGGCGCGGGCGCTCCAAGGCATGCGCGCCAGTGACGCGCAAACCGTGCTTTCTCACCCCCAGCGGGAGAGGGGCGTTAATCACCAGAGCTGCGACCTGCTCCCTTCTCCCTTCTCCCATCGGGAGAAGGTGGCGCGTAGCGCCGGATGAGGGTGCGGGCGAAGCACTATTGGAGTTTGAGCGCGTGCGGGCTTCGCCCCGTACCCTCACCCCAACCCCTCTCCCGAGGGGAGAGGGGCTTTGCTCGCCGCCGATTCATTGCTCACTATTCCATCCCAGATCCCAATCCCGATTTTCTAATCCCCACTCCTGACTCCCCCTCACCGCTCAAACTTCGTCGACAGAATGATCGACGTGGTCGTGCGCTCCACCCCGTCAATGGCGCCGATGGCGTCGGTGAGCACGTCCATTTCGTTGACGCCGCCGACCACGCCCAGGGCGATCAGGTCGTAGGCGCCGCTGACCGAGTGCAGCAGGCGCACCTCGGGGATGTCACGCAGTGCCTTGACCACTGCCGGCATCTTCTTGGGCAGCACGGTGATCAGGATATGCGCGCGGATGCGGCCCTGTTCGTAGGCGTCGTGGGTGCGCACGGTGTAGCCGCTGATCACGCCGTCGCGTTCGAGTTTTTCGATACGGCTTTGCACGGTCGTGCGCGACAGCCCGAGCCGGCGCGCGATCTGCGCGGTGGAGGCGCGCGCGTCCTCGCGCAACAGCGACAGCAGGCGTTCGTCGGAGGGAGTGATCTTCACTTTTGCCTAAATGATTCGTCGATTCGACGAAAATACCTGACTTCCTGCCCGGATTCACGCTGCCAAACGCCGATCTTCTGCCGATAATAGAAAGGGAACGCCACCTTGTAGGAGATGCGCCATGTCCGTCCTTGCCCCACTCGCCCCGCTGCGTGCCCATGCCGGCCGCCGCCTGACCGATGGCCTGGACGATGCCAGCATCGTGCGCCTGGCCAGCACCCACGACGATCTCGCCCAGGCCATCGATGCGGCCGCCGCCGAATACGCGCTGGTGCGCGAGGAGGTCGCCGACCTGCTGGACCTGGACGAAGACGCGCAGATCGGCGCGGTGCAGGACGGCTTCATCAATTTCTATGCCGACGATGCGGTGACCCCGTATGTAGCGCTGGCCGCGCGCGGCCCGTGGGTGGTCACGCTCAAGGGTGCGGTGCTGTACGACGCCGGCGGCTACGGCATGCTCGGCTTCGGCCACACGCCCGCGCCGGTACTCGAGGCCATGGCACGCCCGCAGGTGATGGCCAACGTGATGACGCCCAGCCTGGCGCAGCGCCGGTTGGACCGCGCATTGCGCGCGGAGATCGGGCATACGCGTGGCGGCTGTCCGTTTGCGCGTTTCATGTGTCTCAACTCCGGCTCCGAAGCGGTCGGCCTGGCCGCACGCATCGTCGACACCAACGCCAAGTTGCACACCGACCCGGGCGCGCGGCATGCCGGTGCCACCATCAAGCGCGTGGTGGTCAAGGGCAGCTTCCATGGCCGTACCGATCGCCCCGGCCTGTATTCCGATTCCAGCCGCAAGACTTACACCAAGTATCTGGCCAGCTACCGCGACGAAGACTCGGTGATCGCAATCGCGCCCTACGACGTGGCGGCGCTGCAGCGCGCGTTCGAGGAGGCTGAGCGCAATCACTGGTTCATCGAGGCGGTGTTCCTGGAGCCGGTGATGGGCGAAGGCGACCCGGGGCGCGCATTGCCGGCCGCGTTCTACGCCGCTGCGCGCGAGTTGACCCGCCTGCACGGCAGCCTGCTGCTGGTGGATTCGATCCAGGCCGGCCTGCGCGCGCACGGCGTGCTGTCGGTGGTGGACTACCCCGGCTTCGAGCAGCTCGACCCGCCGGATCTGGAAACCTATTCCAAGGCACTCAATGCCGCGCAATACCCGCTCTCGGTGCTGGCCGTGACCGAACACGCCGCACAGGTGTATCGCAAGGGCACCTACGGCAACACCATGACCACCAATCCGCGCGCGCTCGATGTGGCCTGCGCCACGCTGGCGTTGTTCACTCCGCAGGTGCGCGCCAACATCCGTAGCCGCGGCGCGCAGGCGATCGCCAAGCTGGAAGCCTTGCAGTCCGAGTTGGGCGGCTTGATCACCAAGGTGCAGGGCACCGGCTTGCTGTTTTCCTGCGAACTGGCACCGCAGTTCAAGTGTTACGGCGCCGGTTCCACCGAGGAATGGCTGCGCCACCGCGGTGTCAACGTGATCCACGGCGGCGAGAATTCGCTGCGCTTCACGCCGCACTTCGCCATGGACGAAGACGAGCTCGATCTATTGGTCGGCTTGATCGCGCGTGCGCTCAAGGAAGGCCCGCGCCAGGTGCAGGCCGAGGCCGCCTGAGGCTGCACATCTCTCAACGCCTGAAACGCGGAAGTTCTGTGAGCTGCCGCGCTGACGGCGCGAGATTTGTGACATAGCAAGCACGATGCGAAGGGCGCTTGCGCAAGCGCCCTTCACCAGCGTGAACCGCACAAAACGCCGCGTTGAGTGCCGCAGCGGGAATCATCCCGGTGCCGCCATGCAGATCCGTTCAACAGATCTGCATGGCCATACGCAGCAATCAGATCGGTACTGCGCTCAGCTTGCGACGCAGGTAATTGGTCACCGCCCGGCGCGTCGACTTGCCGCGCCACGATGCCCAGCACAGATGCGAGCCGACCGCGATCTTGCCGCCGCGGTGACCTAGCCCGAACCAGGTACGGTCCGGATGGAATGCATCGCGCGGCGGGAACACGATGCCGGAGAATTGCTCGCCATACGCGTTGTAGAAGCGCGTCAGCCCGCGCGGGCCGGAGATCATCGGAATCTGCCGGTGATCTTCCAGCGTCTCCGGCGCATGCACATTGAAGATGTGCTCGATAAAGGCGCGCCACAAAGGATGCCCTGCCTGGGAACCGAATACGGCATTGCCGATCTTGAACTGATCGTTGCCTAGCGCGCCATCCTCGATCGGCAGCACGCATTGCTGTACCAACAGGTCGGCGCCCAGCGGCTGCAGCAGCTTGTAGTCGGTGTCGAAATAAAAGCCGCCGTGCGCGTGCATATAGGCGCAGCGGGCGATGTCGGCCTTCATCACGCCGAAGCGGATCGCCTCGTAACGGTCGGCGAATTCCGGGAACGCGCGACGCATCAGTTCCGAATTGTCCGCATCATCCCAGACGTAGCAGACCCAGTCTGGCAAGAGCCGCTGCAGACGGGCCTGGATCCTGCGTTCTTCCCACTGCAATTGCTTGGTCGGCGCGGTCAGATGAAACACATGGGGAATCATGGTGGTTTCTCGGGGGCTGGGGGCACCAACACCTCCATCCAGCGCCGACCTGACACCCGGCTACCCGGATGGAGATCCGGCTAACCACACCCTATGCCCATTTTTTGTGTGATGTAACTCACATTTTTCAATTGGCATACGAGGTAACCATTGGAAAAATCAATGCATCAGCGAAGTTTCCTCACATCTTCCTAACACAGTACGCCGATCCGCCCCAACTCCTTCGAATTCGTTAGAGCGCCTTCATTCCCAGCAGCGATCCGCCCGTCCCTTGAGCGTTGCACTGCGTGGGCAATCGCGCGGGGCGATGCGCCCTACTTCGTGTTCGATCAACCGCTTGGCCCCGGTCGTATCGCGCTTGAGCTCGAAGGCATCGTAAAGACGTCCGGTGGCGGTGCGCGACTCGTAGAGCAACTTCTGGTTGTCGATGCGAAGCACCTGATACAGCTGGGTATCTTCGCCGACCGGGCGCATGGTCTTGCGGGCCATGTCCGAGAGCCGGTACTGCTTGGGCCCGGCCACCGACACCACGAACACCGGCGTCGCCTGCCCGGCCTCATCGCCACGCCGGCCGTAGGTGTGGTCGTGGCCCTGCAGCACCAGATCGACCTTGTGGCGACGGATCACCGGCAGCACCTGCTCGACCAGCTTTTCGTTCTCGCGATCGGCGCGCGGCGAGAAGAACGGTTGGTGGATCAGCACGATCGACCACGGATGCGGATTGTCGGCCAATACGGTGTCCAGCCACTGCGCCTGCGCCGGGCCGGTGCCCAGATCCAGCACGGAGGTACCGTCGAGCACGGCGATGCGCACGCCCTGGTAGTCGAACCAGTAGCTGGTGCGCGCGGTGGCCGACGGCCCGTTGCGCGGCAAGGCGAAGGTCACCGGCCAATGGCTGCCGAGCGTGCGCGTCGCCTGCGGGGTGTCTTCGCCCTCTTCGTGATACTCATGATTGCCCGGCGCCGGCGCCACTGCGGTGCCTTCCAGCAACCAACGTCCGGCTTCGAACCATTCGGCCCACTCGTTGTCGTCCTGGCCGTCCTTGCCGCTGACCAGATCGCCGGCGAACAGCGCCAGCCGCGCATCCGGTGCGCTGCGCCAGGCCTGGCGGATCACCCGCGAGACCAGGCTGAGATTCTTGTTCTGGGTATCGCCGAAATACAGCAGCGTCAGCGGGGTGGCGGCCGTGGCGGCGGTGCGGAAATGATTCCATGCGCCCCAGGTGCTGTTGCCCTGCACGCGGTAGGCGTACAGCGTGTCCGGCTTCAATCCATCGATATCGGCGCGGTGGTGATGCGAACTGCCGTTTTCGCTGCTCAGCGAGGCGGTGCTGGCGCGAATACGGCGCGGCGTACCCACGTCGGGCGAGTCGCCGGCGACGACCAGTTCCAGCCACGGTTGGTTGACGCTGGCATCGGTACGCCAGGCCACCGCGAAGCCGGTCGCCGCATCCTGCGCGGGCGTGGCGACGATGCGGTCCGGAAAGCCGTCGGCGACATAGTGGGTGGAGCCCGCCGGCACCTGCGTATTCGGTTCGGCAGCCCGCTCGGCGGCAAACGATTGAGCGCTGCTGATCGCGATGAGCGAGAGCAGCGCGTATACCGACGCACGCCCAGCGCTCATGGGGCGCATTCTTTCAAGCGCAGCGTGCGTGCGATATCGCGCCAATCGAATGCGGCCACCGCCTGGTCGTCATGCAAGGCATAGAACACGCCACCGGGGAAGCGTGCATCGCCGCGTTGATCCAGCCACACGCCGTCGGTATTGGCGGTCACCCGGCCGGCGAATGCGCCCACATGCGCCAGGCTCTGGCGATCGAACACCTGAAACACGCTGCGGTCCTTGAACTGATCGGTGGCGATCCAGTAGCCGCTGCCGTCGCTGCACGCCAGCAAGGTCATGCCCTCGGCCTGCGCCTTGAACAGGCCGGTGCCGACATTGCGCCCGCGATAACGCCCGTCCATGCCGTACTCGCGTAGCTGCGTGCCCACGGCCACGTCTTCTTCGGCAATCATCAAGCGCGCATTGGCTTCATCGCCGAACACCGATTCGGCAATCCGCACCGCACCCGCTTCGGTGGTATCGCCAAAGCTCTGGGTCAGCTGCGATTGCCAGCCCTGCCCTGCGTTGTTCAATTGATAACGCCGGAAGCGCTGACCGAGGTCGGCCACCGGCGGCGGCAGATCCTTGTTGGCCGGCGACATGTAGTTGTCGCTGACCACCACCTCGTAGCCGCCATCGTGCTTGCGCACCCACAGCCCGTAAGGCTCGCGCAGTTCGTCCTGGCCGAAGGCGGTCAACGGCTTGAAGTCCGGCAGCGAGAACACCTGCACACGGCGGTTGTCGCGCTCGACCACAAACAGCAGATCGTCGACCACCGAGATCCCGTTCGGGCGATCCAGCTTGCCCAGGGCCTTGCCCTTGCCGCCGACCACGCGCAGGCGCTTGCCGCTGTCGCCATCGAATACCACCAACGCATGCGTGGCCTTGGCAGTGGCGATCAGCCAGCGGCTGCCATCGGGCGCACTCCAGCTGGCGGGTGAGTCCAGATTGTCGGACGGCGTGGAAGTGGTGATGAAGGCTTCCGGCACCACTTCGTGCGCCACCCTGGCCTCGCTGAGCAACGGGTCTTTCAGCAGTGCCTCGTCGGCTTCGCGGTCGACCGGCGCGCTGGCGCAAGCCGTCAGTGCCAGTGCGGTAGCGAGCAGTGTGGTGTGGAGTAACGTGGTGTAGAGCCGCGTGCGCGTTGCGATCACAGTGCCACCTTCAGGCCAAGCGCATAGGTGCGGCCGTATTCTTCGTTCTGCAGCGTGCGTGTGGGCACGCCCTGGTACAGCTCCAGCGGCTCGTCCAGCAGGTTCTGCGCTTCCAGATACAGGCTGACGTGGCTGTTGAATTGATAGTTCATGCTGAAATCCAGCTGTGTGTGCGGGGCGACATAGATATCGTATGCGCGGCTGGCGCCGATGGTGTCCAGGTATTCGCTGCGATATACCGCTGCCACACGCGCACTGAAGCCATATTTTTCATAACCCAGATGGCCGCTGTAGATCCGCTTGGACGAACGCGGCAAGGTGAAGTCCTCACCGGCGCGGTCGCTCAGGCCGGGATCGAAATCGCTGTCCAGCACGGTGGCGCTGGCACCGACCAACAGGCCATTCCAGCCTTCCGGCAGGAAGTCCAGGGTCTGCTGCCAATTGAACTCGGCGCCGCGCACTTTTGCGGTGTCGCCATTGATTGAGCGCGTGACCTGCAAATCCGGGAATTCCGCATCGTTGGTGCTGATCGTCTGCACGATGTAATCGTCGATCGATTTGTTGAACACGCCCAACGAGATCAGGCCGGTGCTGCCGATGTATTTCTCGAACGACAGATCCAGATTGGTGGAACGGTAAGGATTGAGATCGGGATTGCCGATGCTCACTTCCTCATCGCCGCGATTGATGCTCACGCGCGGCGACACATCACCGAACGAGGGGCGCGATAAGGTCTTGTTGGCCGCAAACCGCAGCACCCAGTCGTTGCCGGTGTCGTAGCGCAGGTGCAGGCCCGGCAGCACGTTGGTGTAGCTGCTGGACGCTTCGCGTGGTGTCACCGTGGCCGAGCGGCCGTCTTCTGCCACGTCCACCTGATTGCCGGTGGCATTGAACTGGGTGTTCTCCACACGCACGCCGGCAATCATGCGCAGCGCCCCGATGTCCCAGGTGCCCATTGCGTACGTCGCAAACACATCTTCGGTGGCGCTGTAGTCGTCCTGCAGCGAGACCTGCTGATTGCCGCCGACATCCTGCGGACGTGCGCTGTACAGATTGCCGGAGGTATTCCAGTAACGGCGCATGCCATCCGAGCCGATGCTTTCGCCCAAGGTGCCTCCACGGTGTTCCGGTGCGGCGGTGGTCCAGTCGCTCAGGTCGATCGCCGGGCCGCGACGCAGCTCGCGTTCGTCCACATTGACATCGCGCTCGCGCCAGCGACCGAGCACGCCCATCTTCAGGCTGGAATGCTCGCCATCGAAGCGCACGTTGACCTGCGCGCTGCGCTCGCTGTCGTCCACCCGCTTGGGCGAAAGCACGAAGCGGTCGAACACGAAGTCGTCGTTGCTCTGCCAGCCGTTGTCGGAGAAGCCCAGGCGCGGAATCCCGCTGTTCTGATCGACCGTGGCCGACAGATCGTCGCCGTCATAGTTGAAGCGCGCTTCCATTTCATCGTTCACGCGCTCGGTGGTCTTGGTGTAGCCCACCTTGTAATCCACGGTGGCCGCGCTGAGGCGATTTTCGCCGCCCATGCTCAAGGCCATGGTGTCTTCCTTCTTGGTGCGATAGCGCACGCGCTTGGAGATCGAATCGGCCGGCAGATCGGCCACGTTGTAGGTGCCATCGCCATTGGCGCTGACCTCGCCATCGCTCAGACCGAAGATGGTGCGCTGACGCGTTTCGGCATCGTCGAAACGGCTGTACAGCGTGCGCAAGTAATAGCGGTTGTCTTCGTCCGGGCGCCAGTCCAGATTGAGGTTCGCGCCCATGCGGGTACGTTCGATGAAGTATTTGCGGCGCTGCACTTCACCGGCAAACAGATCGTCGGCCGCACCGCCATCGAAACTGTCGTAGGCCACTTCGGTGTTGTCGGATTCGAATTCGCGGTCCTGGTAGTTCACACCCACTGCCACACCGAAGGTGCCATCGAAGATATCGCTGTAGTTGAACGCGCCCTTCGGGCTGGTCTTGCCCGACAGCGACTGGTGGCTGCCTTCAACCGAGCCGCGCAAGGTGCGGCCATCGCGATCGAATGCGGAGGTGGACTCGACTTGAATTGCGCCGCCGATGGAATCGCCCGGCATGTCAGGCGTTGGCGACTTGACCACCTTGAGGCGCTCGGTGGAATCGGAGGGAATCACGTCCAGCGGCGCCGAGCGCGTGCCGTCTTCCGGCGTGCCCATGGTCATGCCGTCGATGGTGACGCTGTTGAGCGCCGAATCCAGACCGCGGATCACCACGAAGCGGCCCTCGCCCTGATCGCGCGTCACGCTGACGCCGGGCAGGCGCTGCAAGGATTCTGCAACATTCTTGTCGGGGTAGCGGCCCATCGCATCGGACGCGACCGCATCCTGGATGGCATCGGAACTGCGTTTGAGATCGACCGCGCGTACCTGCGATTCCGTTTGCGGGCGCACTTCCAGCCGCTCCAGATCGATGGCCGCGGCGCTTGCTGCGCCGCCAGCAGCAGCACCCTCGGCCGCCAGCGCCAGCGGGCTCCACGTGGCCGCAGCCAACGTCAGCGTGATCGCCAGGCAGAGCGGAGTCTTGTTGAGCACGGGTGCTTCCCCAATTGGTTAAGAATGGGTGGGCACACTATGTCTACGACGTTTCACTGACATGACATCTGCAAGCGCGATCACGCGCAATGTGTGGCGACGCTGCCGCCGGCTGCGGCACACTGTGGGTCTCTCCCGCCTGTCGCTGCCCATGAAAATCGTCGAAGTTCGCCACCCCCTCGTTCAACACAAGATCGGTCTGCTGCGCGATGCCGCCTTGAGCACCAAGGGCTTCCGCGAACTGGTCACCGAGCTGGGCACGTTGCTGGCCTACGAGGCCACCGCCAATCTGGACACCGAATCGCACGTGCAACCCGGCTGGGCCGGGCCGGTCACCGTGCAGCGGATTGCCGGCGCAAAAATCACCCTGGTACCGATCCTGCGCGCAGGTCTGGGTATGTTGCCCGGCGTGATGGCGCTGATCCCGGCAGCGCGCGTGAGCGTGGTCGGCCTGCAGCGCGACGAAGAAACCCTGCAGCCGGTGCCCTACTTCGAACGCCTCACCGGCCGCCTGGAAGAACGCGACGCATTGATCCTGGACCCGATGCTGGCCACCGGCGGCACCCTGATCGCCACCATCGACATGCTCAAGCGCGCCGGCGCACGCCGCATCAAGGGCATCTTTTTAGTGGCCGCACCGGAAGGCCTGAAAGCGCTGGAAGCGGTGCATCCGGATGTGGAGGTGTACACCGCCGCGATCGACGATCACCTCAACGAGAAGGGCTACATCCTGCCCGGCCTGGGCGATGCAGGCGACCGGATTTTTGGTACGCGGGTGGAGTGAGCTAAAGCCCCTCTCCCCCCGGGAGAGGGGTTGGGGTGAGGGTACGGTGTGTCGGTGTTCCTGCCGACGCCGTACCCTCATCCGGCGCTGCGCGCCACCTTCTCCCGGTGGGAGAAGGAACAGCCGCGGCATCGGGCATTGCGTTGAAAAACGCCCGCCTCACCGCGTAGACGCCTCAATCGCAGCACTCACATACACCAGCGGCGCATTCCAGTTGATCGCCACCTCGTTGCTGGCATAACTGCAGGCGTTATCCAGATACGACAACGCCGGCAGTTTTGAGGGATACGCAACCTTGCAGTCCTTGGCATCCTGCTGCCCCGGTTGCGGACCACCGGCCAGCCAACCCGGCACCGGGGCGTCGATGCCGTCGGCTTCGGAAGGGCGATGGTGGATATGCATCGGCGTGCGCTGCCCTACCCCGGTAACGAACGACATCCCCAGCGGATTGCGCCCCAGGATGTAATCCAGCTGCGACTGTGCGGCATCCAGAAATGGCCGCTGCCGGGTCAGCCGGTAGCCCTGCATCAACATCATCGCGCGGTTGAGCACCACCGCATTACTGCCCCACACGAAGTCGGTGTCCGTCATCGCCAGACGCCAGGGAGAGGACTGCCACTCATCGGCAAGACGCTGCGCCAAACCGGTGATCTCACGCGCGATGCGTGCACGGTCGGCATGCGGGGTGAGTTGGTCGCGATGCTCGGCCAGCGACATCCAGGCCAGCCCGCCGACATTGCTCCAGCCCGGCACACTGGCCGGCACATTGCGCGCGATCATCGCGTCGTAGAAGCCATCCTCGCGCGTGCTCACATACAACTCCGCCGCGGCCCAGGCGAATTCGTCGTCCACCTGCGCGTCATCGTAGCCGCCGGTGCGCACGTCATCAGGCTGGCGATAGATCACATCCGGGTGCTGCTGCGCCCACGCCCAGGCACTGCGCGCGGCTTTCAACATGCGTGCGGACACACCCGGATACTGCTTCTCGAACGGTGCATACACGCGACTGGCCGCCGCCATCACCGCAGCGAAATCCAGTGTGGCCGCAGTGGCCTTCATCACCACATAGCGTTGTTGCTTGGCTTGCTCGGGCATCACCAACCCATCGAACTGCTTGTCGGTGAGCTTGTGGTACACGCCGCCATCGGCCGGGTCCTGCATGGCCAGCATCCACTCCAGATTCCACCAGGTCTCCTGCAGGATGCCGGGCACGCCGGGCGCGTCATTGGGGATGGTTAGCGCCTGCGCCTTGAACAGCGCCGGATACTGCTCGTAGGCCGCCAGCAAGGTGTAGGTGCTGATGCCGGAGTTGACGATGTACTTGTTGTAGTCGCCAGCGTCGTACCAGCCCTTGGGCGCACTGATCACGCTGTCGGCCGGGCGCGTGGCCGATGCCGCGGAAGGGTGGATGCACACCTGCGCATCCGGGTGCCCGGCCGCACGCGCATAGCGCCCGGCGAACTGCGCCGGCAGCGCAGTGCTGGCGCGGTTGAAATAGAACGCCTTCAGCGATGCATCGAGCACCGGCTGATACGCGCCGGCCGCGATCGGGAACGGATCGGACGCCGGCAGCCCGTCGATTTTCAAGCGATACGTGCCTGCTGTACGCACGCCGGAAAAATCCGCCACCCGCGCCTGCTGGCCGGCCGGCGACCACTGCGCGGCAGGTTGCAAAGTGCCCTGCAGTACGCGGCGCCCTTGCGCGTCTTCCACTATGAAACGGTCAGCGCCGGTTGCCGCGCCTTGCGGCAACCCGACCACTGCAAGCTTGGCAGAGCCGGGCAGATAACCGAGCTGATTGACGTGGATGCGGCCAACGGAAGGGTCATCCGCGGTCTGGGCGGAACAGCCTGCAGAAGCAAGCGCGAGAACGACGGTCGGGATGGCGTGGAAAGGATTCATGCTCCAATGGTGGCGGCATTGCATAGCAGCGACAAGCACACCTTGCCGACATTGGCCGGGGCGTGCCATCGGTTGCCCAGCCATGCACCATCACCCTACCGCAGTGCAGGCCGCGATCTGCTCCGATTCTGCGACCGGCTGCCGATGCGCGCAGTGCGGTATCAGCAATTCCACCGGGTTGGTCGGCCCTTCCGCGGAAACGCTGCAAACCGCTCACCGCAGGCAGCGACTTCACGTTGAAAGCCCGGCAATTGCCGTCATTTCCGCCAATTCTTTCCAGCAGCATCGATCTACCTTGGCGGTGCGGCGATGCCATGTATCACCGCACCGCATCGACCTGCCGCGCACTCGCCATCCCGAGTGGCCAGGGCATGGCCTTCCTCATCATCCAAGGATCACAGATGACTACCCAGCCGATCACACGCCTCTCCCATTCCACCCGCACTGGCTCGAGGCCGTGCAGCATGCGGCGGCGTCCGCGCATAGGGAGATGCCTCGCCGCAATGCTGTCGATGGGTCTGCTGACCCTGAGTCAGACCGCGCTGGCGACCAAGCAATGGAACGCCAATGCCAACCAGACCCTCAACAATTGGATCTCCGGCATGTACACCAACATCACAGGACCGTTGCAGACGCTATTGCACCAGTGCGAAACCGCGCCGCAGGCCACATGCGAGGTCACGATCCTGGCCAATGGCGGGGTCCACACCAGTGCGACCGATGACAAGCAACACTTCACGCTCCGTTTCACCGGCAACCCGGCTCAGTATCTGGCGTGCCATGTGTATCCACAGTCACCCGGCAACACCAACGACAAACGCCTGCAAGGCGCCACCTGCTACGACGCACAGCACAACGGAACCTACTTCAAGCTCAACTGATCGCATGCGGCGATCGCGCCAGTGTTGGCGCATGCGCCGCTGCCAAGCTGTTGCGGGCAGCGCAGGGTGGGCCGTGGCCCACCCTGCGTCACTATGCAGGCACCGACATGCGTATTACGTCCTTCGCAATGCGAGTACAGGACATGGCCGCACTCAACGCGCCGGCGTCGCCAGTTGCACTTGCGCCTTGCCCACCGGATTACGCGGGTCGCTACCGCCACTGAGCACGTTGCTGCGCTTGTCCCATTCCACCGTCTGCAGGTTGCCCCACACATGGCTGGAACCGCGGCCGCCGGCGGCGGTATCGCCGGGTAGCTCGAGCGCGTGGCCCATCGCTTGCAGCGCCTTGGCGGTCTGCGGCGAGAACGCGTTGCTCTCGGCCTCGATCACGTCCGGCAGCCACTGGTGGTGATAACGCGGCAAGGCGCTGACCTGCTGCGCGTCCAGGCCGGCGTCGTAGCCCAGGATGCCGAGCAGCACCATGGTGATGATGCGGCTGCCGCCCGGGGTGCCGATCACCGCGACCTTGTCGGCCGATTCCATGAAGGTCGGCGTCATCGAGCTGAGCATGCGCTTGCCCGGCTTGGGCGCGTTGGCGGCATAGCCCATCACGCCGAAGGCATTGGGCGTGCCCGGCTTGAGCGCGAAGTCGTCCATCTCGTCGTTGAGCAGCACGCCGGTGCCCTTGGGGATCAGGCCGGAGCCGTACAGCAGGTTGACGGTCTGGGTGGCGCCGACGCGGTTGCCTTCGCCATCGATGATGGAGAAATGCGTGGTCTCGTCGTCTTCCAGCGGCGTGGGATTGCCCGACAGCAGATCGCTGGGGGTGGCCTTTTCCGGATTGATGGTGGCACGCAGGCCTTGCGCGTAATCCTTGCTGGTCAGCACGCGCTGCGGCACGGCGACAAAATCCGGGTCGCCGAGGAAGAAGGTGCGGTCGCGGTAGGCGCGGCGCATCGCTTCCACCACCAGATGGGTGCGATGCGCGTCGTCTAGCTTGTCCAGATCCCAGCCTTCCAGAATCTGCAGCATCGCAGCGAGTGCGATCCCGCCGGAGGACGGCGGCGGCGCGGTGGTGATCTTCCAGCCGCGGTAATCGAACTGGATCGGCGCGCGCTCCTTCACCCGATAGCCGGACAGCTCGGCGGCCTTCCACTGACCGCCGGCCTGCTTGACGCCGGCCAGCAGTTTCTTGGCGGTTTCGCCCTTGTAGAAACCGTCGAAGCCGTTGTCGCCCAGCAGCTTCAAGGTGTGTGCCAGCTCGGGCTGCTTGAAGATGTCGCCCTCCGCAATGGGCTTTCCGCCGCGCAGATACACCTCACGCGTCCCTGGATAACGCTCCATCACCTCGCGCCGCGAGGCATAGCCCTTTGCCATGCGCGCGTACACCGGGAAGCCCTCGCTGGCGATGCGGATGGACGGCGCCAGCGACTGCTTCAGCGGCAAACGGCCGTGCTTGGCAGCCAGCTCCACCAGCGCCGCAGGCAGGCCCGGAATACCCGCCGACCACGCGCCGTTGACCGAGCGGTCGCGGTCCAGCTCGCCTTGCTTGTTCAAGAATTGCTCGGGCGTCGCCGACTCCGGCGCGGTTTCGCGCGCATCCAGCATCACGTCCTTGCCGGTTTTGGCATCGTGCAGCAGGAAGAAGCCGCCGCCGCCCAGCCCCGAGCTGATCGGCTCGACCACCGCCAGCGTGGACGACACCGCGATGGCCGCATCAAAGGCATTGCCGCCCTCGCGCAGGATCTGCAGGCCGGCATCGGTAGCCAGGGCATGACCGCTGGCAATCGCCGCACCGGGCGGATGCCCTGCCACCGGCGATGTGGCGGCCGCCGCAGGTTTGGCGCCATCGGCGGACCACGCCGGCGGTGCCAGCACAAACGCCAGCAGCAACAGGCCGCGCGCAGAACAACGTCGGGAAAAAATGCTCACGGGGCGGGAGGCTCCTGTTCGTACAATTCTGGATGATCGCGCTGCAGCTGCATCAGCTTGGCCAGCAATTGATCATGGGTTTCCGGGATGGCCGGATCCGGGTCGATGCATTCGACCGGGCACACCACCACGCATTGCGCCTCATCGAAATGCCCTACGCACTCGGTGCAGCGTGCCGGGTCGATGACGTAGATGGTTTCGCCCATCGAGATGGCCTGATTCGGGCACGCGGGCTCGCAGACATCGCAGTTGACGCAGAGCTCGTTGATCTTCAGCGACATATCGACGCCACCATGCGATGTGACGCGGCGCGATTCAACCGCAGGCGCTGGAACGCAACGTACTGCCGCAGGCGGGCGCAGGCAGCGCAGGCCAGCAAACGGACAACGCCATGGGCGCTGTCGGACACCGAGCTGACATGGCCGGCTCCGGTGGCATGCAGATCCAGCAGCAGGCTGCTGGATCTGCACACGGTGGCCGGATGCGCCCTCCCGCGCATCCGGCCTGGTACGGCGTTACTTGGCTTCAACGAAGATGTATTCCGCGCCCTTGGGCTGGACGATGGTCTGCACGCGCGCGTTGTCGGCAGCGTTGCCGATGAACAGCACGCGCACACCCTTCATCGAGTCCGGTGCCACGTCCTTGAACGCCGCATCGATCAGGTCGGCCATCTTGGTCGAAGCGGACGAACCGAACGCCAGCATGTTGCCCGGCTGCACGCCACGGGCAAGCGCGGTCTTGACGCTTTCCAGCTGACGCTCGTAGCTGCCGGCGAACTCGGCATCGGACTCCGGCGGCAAGTAGTACAGGAACGGGCTGTTGGTGGTGGTGCCCAGGTTCTGGCCAACCACTTCCTGCAGGTACTTCTTCCAGCCGGCGTTGTCGTCCTTGGCCGGTGCGGTCAGCGCAGCCGGGGCGGCGGCGGCGGTCGGTGCCGGCTCTTCCTTCTTGCAGGCGGTGACGGCCAGAGCGGCGATCGAAGCGAGCACCAGCGCGCGCATTGTGTGTTTCATGAAACTCCTCCCTTTGAAAAGCATGTGGTGATGTGACTGCTAGAGAATCAGGCCTGCGCGCGGGATTGCCGCACCTGCCGCAAGGCCTCGACGACCGAAGCCGGAACGAAACCGGACACGTCCCCGCCCAGCCGCGCGATTTCGCGCACCAGCGAGGACGAAATGAAGCTGTATTGCTCGGCCGGGGTGAGAAACAGCGTCTCCACCTCCGGGATCAGATGGCGGTTCATGCTGGCCATCTGGAATTCGTATTCGAAGTCGGACACCGCGCGCAGACCGCGCAGCAGCACACCGGCGCCCATGTCGCGCACGAAGTGGGCCAGCAGCGTATCGAAGCCGCGTACTTCCACATTGGCATGTGCGGCCAAGGCTTCCTGAGCGAGCTCGACGCGGCGCTCCAGCGGCAGCGCCGGCCCCTTGGACGGGCTGTAGGCAACACCAACCACCACCCGCTCGAACAACGGCGCGGCGCGATTCACCAGGTCGATATGACCATTGGTGATCGGGTCGAAGGTACCGGGATAGACAGCAGTGCGGCTGTTGGCCACGCTCATACGGAAACTACCGGGGTCGGGTCGCTGTTCAGTGTAGCAGCGGCCCGGCGATACAGCGCATAGCGCACCTGCTGGGTGGCGCCTTCGCGGTGCAGATGCCAGCCGGCCGGCACCTGCGGCGGTAGTTCGGCCGGGCCTTCCAGATACAGCCAGGCATCCGGTGTGAGGTGCGCGGGCAGGCGTTCCAGCACGCTCGGCCACAGGCCGGCGGCAAACGGCGGGTCGACGAACACGATGCTGGCCTGCGCCCCCGGCACGCGCTCCAGCCAGCGCAGCGCGTCTTCCTGCAGCACCTGCACCTGATCGGCCGCATCCAGCCTGGCCACGTGCTCGCGCAGCCGCTGCACCAGGCCAGGGTCGCGCTCGATCAGGGTCGCATGTGCAGCGCCGCGCGACACCGCTTCCAGACCCAGCGCACCGGAACCGGCGAACAGGTCCAGCACGCGCGCACCAGGCAGGCGCGGCATCAGCCAGTTGAATACCGTTTCGCGGACCCGGTCGCTGCTCGGGCGCAGGCCCGGCAGATCCGGCACCGCCAGCTTGGTGTTGCGCCAGCGCCCGCCGACGATGCGCACCTGCCCTTCCGCGCCACGCGGCGCCGGCCGTGCGGGGCGGCTCATCGCAACGTTCCTGATGGAGGACAGCAAGCGCGGGATAGTGGCAGGACGCGTGGCGGCATGGAGCAAGGCGAGGCAAACGGGCCGCCATGATAGCGCTGCCCAGCGCTGGCGCCGCTGGTGTCGCAGTGCGCCGACAATGCCGGATCCATCGGCTTGCCTTGAAAAAATCCCCGTGCGACCTCATCCCCCAGGCCATCGGCCGCACTGCGGCCTGGACCACCACGGAGCACGACCCCAATGACCGTTGATACCGACAAGCAGACGCTTGGCTTCCAGACCGAGGTCAAGCAGCTGCTGCAGCTGATGATCCACTCGTTGTACTCGAACAAGGAAATCTTCCTGCGAGAGCTGGTGTCCAATGCCGCCGACGCTGCCGACAAGCTGCGTTTCGAAGCACTGGTGAAGCCGGAACTGCTGGAAGGCGGCGGCGAATTGCGCATCCGCGTGGACTACGACAAGGACGCGCGCACCGTCACCATCGACGACAACGGCATCGGCATGAGCCGCGAAGATGCGGTCTCGCATCTGGGCACCATCGCCAAGTCCGGCACCGCCGACTTCCTCAAGCATCTGAGCGGCGACCAGAAGAAGGACGCCAACCTGATCGGTCAGTTCGGCGTGGGTTTCTATAGCGCCTTCATCGTCGCCGACCAGGTCGACGTGTATTCGCGTCGCGCCGGCCTGCCCGCCAACGAAGGCGTGCATTGGTCCTCGCGTGGCGAAGGCGAGTTCGAAATCGCCAGTATCGACAAGCCCGAGCGAGGCACCCGCATCGTGCTGCAGCTGAAAGAAGGCGAAGACAGCTTCGCCGACGGCTGGACGCTGCGCGGCATCCTCAAGAAGTATTCCGACCACATCGGCCTGCCGATCGAAATGCGCAAGGAGCATCACGGCGAAGACGCCGATGCGCCGGCAGAGCCGCAGTGGGAAGCGGTCAATCGCGCCAGCGCGCTGTGGACGCGCCCCAAGAGCGAGATCAGCGAGCAGGAATATCAGGAATTCTACAAGCACGTTGCGCACGATGCGGGCAACCCGCTGGCGTGGAGCCATAACAAGGTCGAGGGCAAGCTGGATTACACCTCGCTGCTGTTCGTGCCCGGCCGCGCGCCGTTCGACCTGTATCACCGCGATTCGGCCAAGGGCCTGAAGTTGTATGTGCAGCGCGTGTTCGTGCTGGATCAGGCCGAGCAGTTCCTGCCGCTGTACCTGCGTTTCATCAAGGGCGTGGTGGATTCGTCGGACCTGTCGCTCAATGTCTCGCGTGAGATTCTGCAATCGGGCCCGGTGGTGGATTCGATGAAGTCCGCGCTGACCAAGCGTGCGCTGGACATGCTGGAGAAACTGGCCAAGGACAAGCCGGAAGAGTATGTGACGTTCTGGCGCAACTTCGGCCAGGCCTTGAAGGAAGGCCCGGCGGAGGATTACGCCAACCGCGAGAAAATCGCCGGTCTGCTGCGGTTCTCTTCCACGCACGACACCACTGGCGCACAAAGCGTGGGCCTGGCCGATTATGTCGGTCGCCTGACCGAAGGCCAGGACAAGCTGTACTACCTCACCGGCGAAAGCTACGCGCAGATCAAGGACAGCCCGCATCTGGAAGTGTTCCGCAAGAAGGGCATCGAAGTGCTGCTGCTCACTGACCGCATCGACGAGTGGCTGATGAGCTACCTCACCGAGTTCGACGGCAAGTCGTTCGTGGACGTGGCACGCGGCGACCTGGACCTGGGCAAGCTGGATTCGGAAGAAGACAAGAAGGCACAGGAAGAAGTCGCCAAATCCAAGGAAGGCCTGGCCTCGCGCATCAAGGCCGCGCTCGGCGACGACGTGGCCGAAGTACGTGTCTCGCACCGCCTGACCGATTCCCCGGCCATCCTTGCCATCGGCCAGGGCGACCTGGGTCTGCAGATGCGTCAGCTGCTGGAAGCCAGCGGCCAGGCCGTGCCGGAAACCAAGCCGGTGTTCGAATTCAACCCGGCCCACCCGCTGATCGAAAAGCTGGATGCGGAGCAGGATATGGACCGGTTTGGCGATTTGAGCCGGGTGCTGTTCGACCAGGCGGCGCTGGCGGCAGGCGACAGCCTCAAGGACCCGGCTGGGTATGTGAAGCGGTTGAACAAGTTGCTGCTGGAGTTGTCTGCCTAAATCCGTTGTGGCGGTGGGGTAAACACACAAAGACCGGCGTCATCGCCGGTCTTTGTATTTGAGTGTCTACAGCAATCTCCATAGCAAAGGGCGTCCTCCCCCGCTAATCCTTATCAGAACTGAGCCTCGTCACTGAGCGTGGCAGTTTCGACAAGCCGCTGCTATTCGGGCGCCAAGCGCTGGACGCCATGGTGATGAAGGCGTAGGCTCGCACGCGACTGCATGGATGTAGCGTCAAACAGGAAGTGCTCCCGTCGGCCAAGCCGACAGGAGATCTAAAGGCTCATATCAAAGGAAGATTGCATGGACAGCGTTTCTCAGGAAACTGATTCTGCATTACGTTCGTCGCACACACGTCTTTGCAAAGTGCCGACTGTGCTGCTCAGAGTTGTACTTTGCACAGCTACCTATATTGCATCAGCTCCTATCGAGCCAGTCTTGGCACAGGCGTTGCCGCCTGCTGAATTTTGCGTATCGGGAGGATGCTATCCGACGCAAGTGGAGGCACTGGCGGCGTTGGCGGCCAGCACGCGATATGCCGGCGTCGGACAGTATCTCCAACACACATTCACCTCTGTGACCAATCCGCTTACGGGGCAGCTTTCGCTACGTTACGACGTTCTGGATCGTCCAGCGAAACAAATTGCCGATCCGATTTATACGGTTGACATGGGTGTCCACGGCCAGGGCAATCCAGGCTGTGCCGCGCCGCAGGATCCAAATTATTCGACATATTGCACGAACGAGGGCGAACTGATTAGCGCTGCGTTAGCGCATCTTCGTACTCGCATCAAAAGTGGATGCAGCCTCGACCTCGGAAAAACAACCCGCGACTACAACACCACCAACCTCGGCTTGAGCGGGAATGCCATCCGCTACGGTCAAAAAGACTTTAGCAGCGAGACCACTTGCACCGCATCCAATGGCACGGTGACGAAGGGAAAGCTCAATTGGTCGATCTACAAGAGACGCCTGATTTCGTGTGAGTCCGGACTTTCCCCCAACTTCGGCGGCGGCTGGACCGAGAGCGAGCTTCCGCAAGCGCTGATGTGCGGATCGAGCGCGGATTTCTCGTTCATGTCCGCCAGAGCGGGCCAGATATCGAGTTGCTCCACCGCAAACCCCTGTCACCCCACCACTGGCGACAAGACGCGGACCGAAACCGACTTCATGTTCGCGGGGAGACCCTTTTCCAGGTACTACCACTCACTCGCTCAATTCCGCGACCGCGACAACCCTTTTGCGGTTGGCTGGTCGCATAGCTATAGCGACTATCTGGTCTCAACAGACACGTACTCCCCCGTCTTGATCGATGCGGAGGGGAACTACGAAAACTTCGTCAAAGTAGATGGAAACATCTATCGAGGAGCAAACTCGAATCGCATTATGATTTATCTGAATACGCCAGAGGCGCAGTATCGCCTCTTTGAGGCTTCTGGTGAGATTCGGGACTTCAACCGCGACGGTGCGCTGCTATCCGTACGAAATCCGGCAACCCCCTCTAATGACGTCACACTCTCTTACATCGAAGAACAATTGACATCGGCGACCGACGCGTCCGGCAGAAAGATCCAATTCAACTACGCACTTGATCGCCTACGATCCATCACACTTCCCGATGGAAGCCTGATCAGTTATGACTATGATCGCGACTCAAATCTTACCGCAGCAGATTATGGCGATGGCAGCGTAAAGCGCTATCACTATCACGAGCAAGGTCTTGCCGACCCTAAATTGATACATCACCTCACCGGCATCACATCGGAAGATGGGCGTCGCTACGGCACGTTCAATTACGAGCCCAATGGCCGCGTCATTGGTAGTGCTTTGGAGTCCGGAAGCGAACAGGTGGACGCCGTCTCGCTTAGCTACGATAGCTCAACGACAACAAGCGTGACCTATGCACTTGGCGAAAAGAAGATATTCAGTGCAGGATCCGGCCTGTATCGATCGCTGGAGAACCTCGCCAGTGAAGCTGGAAACGACAAAAATACTTACCTAGCCGACGGACGCTTGCAATCGAAAACCGATCGCGCGGGAACCGTCACGAAGTACGAGTACCAGCCGACATATCTATCCGCAATCGTCAAGGCTGCGGGTGCCGCACAGCAACAACGCGAGGAGTTCGTCCGCGATGTCGCCAAAAACACACTGCTCGAACACAGGATTTACGACCCCAAAGGCAAGTTACGCCAGTCCACCGTTCTTACCTACAATGGACGTGGCCAGCAAATTGCTCGGACACAAACAGACGCTGTCACCGGTGTAGTGAGAACCTCACGCAATGAATACTGCGAACAAGCAGCTCTCGATGCGGGTAGCTGCCCCATCCTGGGGCTAATCACACTGTCCGATAGTGCGCGTATGGATGTACCGGATACGACTGCCTACACCTACTACGGAAGCGACGATAGTTCGTGCGCTGGAGCGCCCACAACCTGTCCGCACCGCAAAGGCGATCTTTGGAAAGCCACCAATGCACTTGGACAGGTGACTGAGTATCTCGCCTACGATGGCGCAGGTCGTCCGCTTTCCATCAAAGATGCAAACGGCAACATCACCGACTACAGCTACCACCGTCGCGGCTGGCTGACCGCGACCAAAGTGCGCGGAGCCGATCCAGCGAGCGACCTGGACGACCGTATCACACGCATCGATTACTGGCCCACGGGCCTGATCAAGCAAGTCACGCAACCTGACGGCGGATTCACTACCTTCACATATGACGGTGCGCATCGCCTGACCGATGTCGCCGACAATGCCGGTAACACGGTGCATTACACCTTGGATAACGCCGGCAACCAGATCAAGGAAGACACCCGAGATGTCGCCGGAACGCTGAAGCGTACGTTATCACGCGTCTACAACCAGCTTGGACAACTCAAGACGCAGGCAACGGCTGCAAGTGATCCGACCGATTTCGCTTACGATGCAAAAGGCAACACCATCGCAGTGAATGACGCGTTGGGTACCGCCACGCTGAGCGAGTATGACCCGCTGAACAGGCTCGCACGCAGCTTGCAGGACGCCAGCGGCATCAAGGCCGAAACCAAATTTACTTACGACTACCAAGGCAACCTGGCCAAGGTCAGCGATCCAAAGGGATTGGGCACCACGTACGAGTACAACGGGTTTGGCGACCTGACAAAACTGGCCAGTCCAGATACCGGCGTCACCGCTTACACCTACGACAGCGCCGGCAACCGCGCCACTCAGACCGATGCGCGTGGGGTTATCACGACTTACGGCTATGACGCGCTCAATCGCCTCACCAAGCTGACCTATCCAAAGCCAACCGACGGCCTGGATATCAGTTACGCCTACGACGTTGTGCCGACGGTCTGTGCGGCCGGCGAAGCGTTTGTTGTCGGCCGCCTGTCGCGCATGAGCGATGCCAGTGGCACCACCGAATATTGCTACAACGCGTTTGGCGATGTTACCCGCAAGGTGCAGACCAGCAACGGCAAAGTACTAGTGCTGCGTTACGACTACACGGTCGGAGGGCAGCTGCGGCGCATGACCTATCCGGATGGCGCGGTGGTCGATTACCTGCGCAACGCGCAAGGCCAGACCACCGAAGTTGGCGTTACCCCGGCCGGTGGCAGCCGCCAGGTACTGCTGAGCAACGCCAGCTACTATCCGTTCGGCCCGGCCGCCGGCTGGACCTACGGCAATGGCCGCACCCTCGCCCGCCAGTACGATCTGGACTATCGCCCACAGGCTATCCGGGACACCCGCCCGGGCGGACTGGAAGTGGGCTTCGGCTTCGATCCTGTCGGCAATCTCACCGCGCTCACCCCAGCAGGCAATCCCACACCAGAGATCGGCCTGGGCTACGACACCCTTGGCCGCCTCACCGCCCTCACGGACGGTACCACTGGAACAGTCATCGACGGCTATAGCTATGACGCCACCGGCAATCGCCTCAGCGCCAAGTTCGGCGGCGTGACACAGGTCTACACCTATCCGGCGACCAATCATCGCCTGAGTGCGGTAGCAAGCGTGGCGCGCACTTACGACAAAGCGGGAAATACGCTGACGATCGGCGGCAAAGCGAGGGAGTTCTCCTACGATGCATCCGGCCGCATGAGCATGGCCAAGCGTGCAGGCGCGCTGGTGATGAACTACCGTTACAACGGCCGTGGCGAGCAGGTGCGCCGCTTCCTCGGCACCACCAATACCTACACGCTCTATGACGAAGCCGGCCATTGGCTAGGCGACTACGACAGCAACGGCGCGCCCAAGCAACAGGCGATCTGGCTGGACGATCTACCGGTCGGCCTGCTGGCCAATGCCAACACGCTGCACTACATCGAACCCGACCACCTGGGCAGCCCACGCGTGGTGATCGACCCAACCCGCGATGTGGCCGTGTGGACGTGGAGCTTGAAGGGCGAAGCCTTCGGTAACACCGCACCGAATCAGGATACTGATGGAGATGGTGCAGCGCTGGTGTTGGATATGCGCTTTCCGGGGCAGCGGTTTGACGCGGCGAGCGGGTTGAATCAGAACTACTTCCGGGACTACGACACTGCTACCGGACGGTATGGACAGAGTGATCCGATTGGATTTAACGGAGGGATCGGCACTTACGTTTATAGCCTCTCAAGTCCATTCCGTTGGTCGGACAAATTTGGCCTGCTTCCAGGTGATTGTTACAGGACAGAAAATTTGGCAGCAGCTCAGGCGCTTAAGGACATCCTACCGGCATCGATAAGAGAAGATTTGGAATACGGTGGCTGGGTGTATCAAAAACCGAACGGGTACTATAGTTACACGGCGCCACGACGCGGTCTGACATCTTCAGTGAACCCTGGCCCGCGGCCAGATGGAGCAACTGGCGCGTACCACACACACGGAGATGTAACTCCGGGCTATTTGGGAGAAGCGTTCTCAAAGGCTGACACAAGAATACCCTATGGGGATGCGGCCTACTTAGGAAC
Organism: Xanthomonas sp. NCPPB 2933; assembly: GCF_056725225.1. Lineage (NCBI taxonomy): Bacteria > Pseudomonadati > Pseudomonadota > Gammaproteobacteria > Lysobacterales > Lysobacteraceae > Xanthomonas > Xanthomonas sp. NCPPB 2933. Next base: position 2,220,787 of record NZ_CM161518.1, on the reverse strand, counting down.
GCCCTCGGGCAAGTTATTGAGATTTTCCACTTCAGGCTCGCCTTACAGTGATCTCCCTGAGGCAATTCCGAGCTCCGGCTGCGGATGCGACGGCAACAACAATAGGCTTTTGGAATTTCTCAGCAATGCTTTCGGATGGCAATTATGAAATTCAAATCCTTTATGCTATTTTTATCGCTATTCTTCGTTAGCACTTCTAGCGCGGAACCTAATAGTGCAGAAATCATTAAAGCAATTGAAGCAGCAAGCAAAGATTTTCAAACTCGAATAATAGCAATGTATCCTCCCAGCGGCGATTACTCTTTGCTGCGAGACCTCGACTCTTATTCGATGGGAATTTCCCAAACGCCCTCAAAAATAATAGTCGTCTTTTTAGTTAATAAGCGCTTAGGAATCATAGGCGGCGGCGGAGAATATACGCTAGACAAAAAGGACGCGAAAGTTCTAGGCTTTAAGGGGTATGAATAAATCCTTACTACTTTACTGCTTTTCGATGTCTCGTAAGGGCCCGTCATATGATTAAGATGTGTTCGCTACGACACTCGCGCCTGCGCTCACGCCGACTCCAACACCCAACACCCAAACGCAGGCCCGGCTGAGTAGCCGGTTTCAGGTTCGATGCGGATCTGCAGGGTGGCGCGTCCGGCTACGGCTGCCGGCAATGCGTAATCCACATCGACGAAATCCAGGCCGCGGTTGCCGTCCAGGCGTTCGTTGGCGACGAGTTCGCCGTCGGCGAGGATGCGGAAGCGGCGGCGGGTTTCGTCGCCCCAGTAGCGTAGGCGCAGGATGCTGGCTTTGCTGGTGTTGCGCAGGGTGAAGGCGATGAAGCCGCCGGTGCGGGCGTCGCGGCCCGCGCGGCGGCGGTAGCTGAGTGCGTAGGAGCTTTCGCTTTGCAGGCTGTGGGCTTTCTCGGAAGTTTCATCGCCTAGGGCGATGCGATCCAGTGCGCGTGTGTCGAGCGCGCGTTGTTTTGCTTCTGCTGTGGCCTGCTCAGTCTGGCGCTGCTGCCATGCGGCGGTATCACGGTGTTCCAGATAGAGCGCGCTGCGGCGGTCGAACTGGGCGTAGAACGGGGAGAACCGCCAGTGCTGGGCGCCGTCGCTGTAGTCGAACGCGGTCTGGCCAGCCACCGGTTGCAAACGCTGCAAGACCTCATCGCCGCCGATCAATGCCGGGGTCTTGCCCGACCAGGGTTTTGCCGCATCGCCCAGGTCCGCAGCCAAGACCAGCGGCCCCCGCAGCACCGAGACCCAGGCCGGGTCGTCCGCTGCGGCTTCCAGGCGCAGTGGCATCTCGAACGACAAGTTGAGCGTGTCGCCAGCGCGCCAGACGCGGGTGATACGGAGATAGCCCTCGCTGACGGCAGCATCGACAGGCTGGCCATTGAGCTGCAACACCGGCGACTGCGCCCAGCCGGGCACGCGCAGTGCGAGCGTGCGTTGATCGGCCGGCGCGGCATCGACGCGGAGCGATGCGCTGCCCTGCTCCGGCATCGTGCTGCGCAGGGTCATGTCCAGCCCGGCGGCATCGCGCACGCTGGAGGGCACGTAGAGGTTGACGTAAACGTCCTGCCCGTCCTGCCAATAGATGGAATCGCCGAACTGGGCATGCGCCTCCATGCCGCTACCGACGCAGCACCAGAAATCGTCGAACGGCGACGACCAGCCGCGCGCTTCGCCGGCCAGCATCGGTGTCATGTAGGTGAACATGCCGGTGCGTGGATGCTGCTGCGCCATCACGTGGTTGAGCAGCGTGCGCTCGTAATAGTCGAAAAACTCTGCCTGCGGGCCCCACTGGTACAGATGGCGGGTGAGCTTGAGCATGTTGTAGCTGGCGCAGTGCTCGCAGGTCTGCTCGGTGAGAAACTTCGAAGTGCTGTCGGGCTGCTGGAAATATTCGCGGTCGCCATTGCCGCCGATCACGTAGGTGTGGTGATCGGTGACGGTGTGCCAGAAGAAGCGCGCCGCCGCGCCCGAGGCGGCATCGCCGGTCACTTCGTATTCGCGTGCCAGGCCGATCAGCTTGGGGATGTTGGTATTGGAGTGCTGATGCACCAGTTCGTCGCGCTGGGCGATGAGCGGATCGAGCACGGCGTGGTGATGCAGGCGTTGCGCCAACGCCAGCCACTGCGCATCGCCGGTGCGCACATGCAGCTCGACGAAGGATTCGTTGAGGCCCCCGAATTCGCACGACAGCACCTTCTGCAACTGCGCATCGTCGAGTGCGGAAAACACCGCTTGCAGATAGTCGGCAAGACTAACCGCGACCTGCAGCGCCTGCGCGTTGTCGCAATGCGCATGCACGTCGAGCAGGCCGGCGAACAGCTTGTGCCAGGTGTACAGCGGTGCCCAGCTGCCATTGAGATAGAACGGCGCCGGGTCGATCTTGCCTTTTTTCAGTTCATCGAACACGGCGCGGCCGCTTTCGATCTTGCCTGCGGCGTTCTTGCGCGTGAATCCGGCCACGTAACCATCGCCTGCATGCGCCTGGCAGCGTGCGAGCTCTGCGACCAGATAACGCGCACGCGTGCGGCATTGCGCATCGCCGGTCTGCGCATGCATCAAGGCCAATGCGCTGAGATAGTGCCCCAGCGTATGTCCGGCGATGGTGTCCGCTTCCCAGCCGCCATACGCCGGCGCCTTGGGGTCGAGGCCGGCGTACAGCACGAAGTTGTGCAGCAGCCGGTCCGGCTCCAGCCGCATCAGATAGCGTCGATTGGTCTGCAGCGCATCCAGGAACAACGACGGCGTCAGCCTGACCTGCGCCAACGGTACCGCGCGGATACTGCCCGGTTGTGCGGCGTTGGCCTGCGCAGGAAATCGCAGAAAACCCGCAGCAACCGCCAGACTGCTCCAGGCCAGAAAGCGCCGCCGCGACAAGCTCAGCGCGTGGTCGGTGGTGTGCTCGGTAACGAAGACATCGGTCATAGGATCAGCTTAGCTCCTGTCGGTGCGCGCAGACTGCGCGCGCCGTTACAAGCCACACTGGCAGAAGCCGCCAGAGAAGCGATTGCGTGGCACCGCCTGCGCGCGCCCGACCGGATCGGGTGGCGCGCACCAGTGTATTGAAACCGCAGCGACGAAGCGGCGGCGATCAGAACTTCACCGTCGCACGTGCCCAATAGAACCGACCAAGCAGATCGTAGGTCGCCACATCGGTGTTGGCGTTACCCACGTTGTTGGAGTAATACAACGGTGGTTGCTTGTTGGCGATATTGTCCACGCCCACTTCAAAGCGCGTATGCCAGGGCTCCACGTTATAACCGAACTGCAGGTTGTTGTAGACGTAGGCGCCGATCTTGCGCACCACCGTCGGCTCACTGGAATCGGCCGACAGGCTCTGGTCCGGATCCGAATTACCGATGGCGGTATTGCCCACATAACGGATGCGCCAGGTGGCGCTCCAATCGTCCAACGCCCAATTCACGGTCCCCAGCGCACGCCAGCGCGGGAAATTGCCGTAGGCCTGGGTGTAGCGGCCCACGTTGTGGATGGTGACCGAGCTGGGATCGGTGGTATCGGGCAGCACGTCGTAACGGGTGAGATAGGTGCCATTGAGCCCTGCAGTGACATTGCCCCAAGGCGTGGATGGCAGGCGATAGGTCAGATTGAAATCCATGCCCTTGGCCCAGAGCTTGCCCAGGTTGACGGTGGGCTCGGCGATGTAATTGATGGTGCCGTTGCCGTTGCGATGGATCAGCGCGCAGAAGGAACTAGCCGAGTTGGCAAAACATTGATTGAGTACGGTCTGCGCCGACACCGTGGTGATGGTGTCTTCCAGATCGATGCGCCACCAGTCCGCGCTCAGCGACAGGCCATCGATCCACTGCGGGTCGTAGACCAGCCCCACATCGTAGGACTTGCCGGTCTCCGGCTTGAGTTGATAACCGGCCACCACCGCGCCGGACACCTTGCCCGACACCTGACCATCGGATTGCTGATAGCTGCCGTTGGTCGGCACGTTTGCGCAGGCCACGCTGTTGCCGCCGGTGTAACCGTTGCACGGGTCGTTGACGGTGGCCGCATCGCCGGCCACGCCGGCATACAACTCGTTGATGTTGGGCGCGCGGAACACCTGCGAAACAGTGCCGCGCAGCAACAGATTTTCGATCGGGCGATATTCCAGCGACACCTTGCTATTGGTCTTGCTGCCGACCGAGCTGAAGTCGGAAAAACGCGTGCCCAGCGTGATGTTCAACGCGTTGATGCCGGGCAAGTCCTTGAGCAGCGGGAACAGGGCTTCGGCATAGGCTTCCTTGACGTCGAAACTGCCGCTCAAGGTGGATGCGCAGAATTCGATCACACCGCACAGGCCGTCTTCATCGCCAGTCCACAGCGCATCGGAGGCAGTGGTCGAGCGCTCCTTGCGATAGGAGATGCCGGTCGCCAGGCTGACGGTGCCGGCCGGCAAATCGAACAACGAACCGTTGGCATTGGCCTCGAATTGCTTGACGGTGTACACGCTGGTCACGATCGGGTTGACCACCATGCCCTGCAACGTGGCGAGGTTGCTGCTGTCGTTGAGGTTGAAGAAGTTCAGCGGAGTACAGCCGGCAATCGCTGCGCCCGCACTGCCGCACTTGACCACACCATCGCTGTCCAGGAAAGACGGGCCGATCGCCTGATTGAACGTTGCATAGTCGAGAAAACCGTTGTTGATCGATTTCTGTTTGACCTTGCCGTAATTGAAGTTGGCGTCCCACTGCCAGGAGCTGTGGCCGAAGTGACCGCGCAACCCGGGGCTGATCTGGAAGTTGTAGGTGTTGTATTGATAGCTGCGATTGCCCAGCACGGTGGCGCGCGTATTGAGGTCGTTGTAGGAGGTGCCGGTGCTGCGATCGGTGCCGAAGTTCACCCCGAACGGGTTGTAGTAACTCTGCGACGAGACCAGGATGTTGTCGCCGTTGGAGAAGATCGGAATCGGCGCGATGATCGAGGCGGATTCGGTTTTACTGAACCAGGTGTTGACGTAGCCTTCGACATTGTCGGTAAAGCGATAGGTGCCTAGCAAAAAGGCATTGGTGCGCTTTTGCGGGGTCTGCAACAGATTGAACGGCTGGTAGTTGTAGGAGTCGGCGCTGGCGTTGTAACAATGGAAAGCGCCAGGGCCAGCGCGACCGCTGACGCCGCTGTTGAGCGTGACGCGCCCGCAACCGTTGGCCTGCGCAAGTTGATTCGATTGTTCCGAGCCATCGTTGAAATTGACCGTGCCGGTGGGCGTGGCAGACGAGCCCTGCTTCACCGGTTGCCCGTTGGTCAATGCCAGCGCGTCCTTGGAATAGTCGCGCGCCGCTGCCGAGACCGGGTCGATGTTGTGGTACGACAGGCCGCCGATCAGGCTGCCGCGTTCCCAGGTCTTGCCGGTGGTCAAGGCGAAGTTGCGTCGGTTGCCATCGCTCTCGCTGCTGGTGCCGAAGTCGCTGCTGAACTGCACGCCGTCGAACTGGCTGCGCAGGATGAAATTGACCACCCCACCGATGGCATCGGAGCCATACACCGCAGAGGCGCCATTGCTGAGCACTTCGATGCGCTCGATCATGCTGGCCGGAATCGCGTTGACGTCGTTGTAGGCGAGCCGGATACCGTTGACCAGCACCAGCGTGCGCTTATCGCCCAAGCCGCGCAGCGAAATCGCCGAGGCGCCGGTGCCGCCGCCGTTGTTGGTATACGGGTTGGTGGCGTTGCCGGCGATCGATGGCAGCTCCTGCAGCAGATCGCCGACGGTGGCCTTGCCGGTGGCGGCAATCTGTTCCTGGCTGACGGTGATCACCGGGTTGGCGGTTTCGGTATCCACGCGGCGCAGGCGCGAGCCGGTGACGACCACACTATCGAGCGTTTGGGGCGCATCGCCGCTGCTGCCTGCTTGCTGCGCAGACACGGGTGCGGCTGCAGTTGCCGAAAGCGCCAGCAACAGCGCAGTGGCAAGCATGCTCGGCACGGGCCGCACACTGGCAACGGTGGTCCGTGAGAAAGGCAACAGCAACATCGGCATGCGGGGCTCCTGATTCAAACGACAAACAAACGGCGGGCAACACGCGCCCGTGCCGGCGTGTACCAGCGCGGGTGGAGACAAGTGGCAGCGGCGCGTCGCAGCGACATCTTTGGCGACGGCCATACAGTGGACACGCAGACAACCTGCGATGCGCGCGACCAGCTGAGGCCGCGCAACGACGCGCGTTATCTAAAGAGGTCATTCCGCACTGGAGTCGCCCATGCGCTCCAGTTTCATCAGCTGGTCACAATGTGCCTGTGCGCACGCGCCACGTCTTGTCGCATTTGGCGACCACGCATGCGGAAAACAGCATGGTTCGCATCTGAACGATCATCGGTTGGCGTTGTGTTGGCAGTCCAGTCCACAGTTGGGTGTGCCGTTACGCGGCAGTTTTTGAAGCAGCTGCGTTGACGTATCGCTTGTCGCTACCTGTACTGATGTTTGGGCGCGCCGGTAAAAATGACAGCGAGCAATGCGCATTCTCCTGCGCACACTGCTCACTCAACCAGGGCACACAGTGCGCGATCAGGCAGCGTGCCGTGGCACGCAAAGCGCATCCATCACGGTGCCTGCGTCGTCGGCGTTGCCGGGTTACGATTCCATTGCGGCGTTGGCGATTGCTGCATCCAGCGCATGAAGAAATCCAGCAGACGGCGTTTGCCGTAATCGCCGCCGGCACCGTGATCGCCGCCAGGCACCACCAGCAGGTCGAAGTCCTTGCCGGCCTTGATCAGGCGATCGGCGACCTGGAAGGTGCTGGCCGGGTCGACATTCATGTCCATGTCGCCGGTGACCAGCAGCAGATGGCCTTGCAGCCGTGCTGCGTTTTCCACATTCGACGATTCGGCGTACCACGGCCCCACCGGCCAGCCCATCCATTGTTCGTTCCACCAGATCTTGTCCATGCGGTTGTCGTGGCAACCGGAGTTGGCCACGCCCGCCACATAGAATTCCGGATGAAACAGCAACGCCCCCAGCGCGTTCTGGCCGCCTGCCGAGGTGCCGTACACACCGACACCGCCGGCGATGTCGTACCACGGATATTGCGCGGCGGCGGCCTTATGCCAGGCAATACGATCCGGCAAACCGGCATCCTTGAGATTGCGCCAGGCCACATCGTGGAAGGCGCGCGCGCGATTGTTGGTGCCCATGCCATCGATCTGCGCGACCGCAAAGCCCAGCCCGGTCAGCGCCGGTACGCGCGTGGTGAAACTCTTCGGCACGAACGAGCCCTGCGGGCCGGCGTAAATGTATTCGATCACGCGGTAGCGCTGCTGCGGATTCAGTTGCTGCGGGCGCTGGATCACGCCCCAGATCTCGGTCTTGCCATCGCGCCCGGTGGTATGGAACGGCAACGGCGGCTGCCAGCCAGCGGCCTGCAGACGACTCAGATCGGTACGCTCCACCGTGCGCGCCAGGCTGCCATCGACGCTGCGCCGCAACTCCAGCACCGGCCCAAGATCCACGCGCGAGTAAAGGTCCAGCAACCACTTTCCATCCGGCGAGTAACTGACCTGATGGTCGGCGGCGGTTGGCGTCAATGCAGTGAGTCCGTTGCCATCCAGGCCGATGCGATAGGCGTGGCGGTAGTACGGGTCTTCGCCGGGCTGCCTGCCGGAGGCGGTGAAATACAGCTGCCCTGCAGCCTCGTCGAGGTAATCGAGCTTGCGTACCACCCAATCGCCGCGGGTGACCTGGCGAATCACCTCGCCGCTGCGGCCGTCGTACAGATACACATGCTCCCAGCCATCGCGTTCGGATGCCCACAGGATCTGCCTGCCATCGGCCAGATCGCGCCGCGCGTGCTTGCCGCCGTTCTCGTGGTCGCCACTGAGTTCGGAGTATTCGATAAAGGTGGGCGAGGTTTCTTCGATCAAGGTGCGTGCGGCGGCCGTACGTGCGTCCACTTCGATGACCCGATACAGCTGATGGCCGCGCGCGTTGTATTCGAAGGTGAAGCCGCGGCTGTCCTTCCACCAGACCATCTCGCTCAAGCTGAAGGCATTGGGCAGCAAGGTCATCGCCACCGGATGCGCCGCACGCGTGGCGATATCGAACGACACCGGCTGCATCACCGGCAACACATCGCCGGGCTTGGGATAGACCTGTTGGTGCAACTTGGGTTGCACCTGATCGGCCGGTGCGGATTCGATGTAATAGACCATGCGCGGCGGTGGCACCTTGACCCGATACGCGGCCAGATGCTGCGAATCCGGCGACCACTGGATGCTGTCGAGCGCGTAGTAATCATCGGCACGACCATCACGACTGAGCACGCTTCGCTCGCCACCGGCCACCGGCGCGATGACCAGATTGGCGTGCTCCACCCAGGCGCGCCAGCGGCCATCCGGCGACACCTTGGCCTCGCGTTCGCCCTGCTTGAACGGCAGACGCATGTCCATCGTCTCGGCCGGCACATCGCGTTCGGGCACATGTTCGCAGCGGTAGCGCGCCAGATCGCATTGCCAGCCCAGCTTCGCCAGCTGAAAGCCCAGGCGTTGCTGTTGCAGCGTGGGGTCCTCCAGATGCAGTTGCGTTGCATCAATGTCCTGCGCACCCGCCTGCGTCAACGCCGCCGCCAACCTCGCATGATCGAAGGCCAGCGTATTGCGGCCACTGGCGGCATCCACCAGGCGGTACTCGATGGCCGGCGCCTGGTTGGTGCGTGCAACACCGCGCCGATACAGGAAGCGTACCGCATCGATCCAGACTGGCGCCGTCGGTTGCTGGTCGACCAAGGACGCGTAGTGATCGGACAAGCCGATAGCCTGCGCGTACTGCGCCGGTGTGGGCGTGGGCGTGGCTGCGACCGATGCAGCCACTGCGCTTGCCGATAGCGCGCAGAGCGCGATGCTCAGGCACCACGCTGCGATGGTGTGCCATCGGGAGGTCTGTGTGTGGTGCAGCGTTGGCTTCATGCGTTTATCCGGGAATGGAGCGTGGTCACGATCAACATCTGTCATGCAAGTCGAGATGAGACAGCGTGGTTGATGCAATGCGGTGATTGCCCGAGTCGGGCACACCCTGATTGGGCTGCCTGCACGCCGACGATTGCGTAGCGTCGCCAGCATCCAGCCGCAGCGTGGGCGCCAGCGCTTTTTCAGCCGCGTTATGGCGCATCGCAGTGTGTACTGTCGGCAGCGCTCGCTGCAGGCAGACGCTGCGGCTGCGGCGCCAACACTTCCCATTCCTGCACCGCCAGCGCGGCGTGGTGGGTTCCGGCGCCGGAGGCCTCCAGCACCACGCGTACGCAGCGCGTGGTCACTGGCACAAACGACACCGCTTCGTAGCGATCGACGCGCGTGCCGTAGCTGTCGGTCGGCTGCACCGGATGCCATTGCCCGCCCTGGCGAAATTCCAGATGCCAACGCGCAGGCGGCGCCACGCCGATCTGCGCACCGGCCGGCTGATCGGCCCAGAACACGATGCGGGTGCGGTCCAGGGTCACCGGCTGTGACCAGCTGTATTGAATCCACTGCTGCGGCGGATTGTCCGGCGTCCAGCTTCCCCATAGTTGCGGCGGCAGCGGATTGGCCTTGACGATGCCGTCGTTGAGCGCGGCCATCCAGTACTGCGGCGGAATGTCCGGGCCGTTGGACGAGGTGGCGTAGGCGACAGGCGCCTGATTGCGCTGCGGCGGTGCGGGCGGCTGCGGGCGCCGGGTCGGGGTGACGGTGCGAATGCTGGCCGGTTGCGTGCTGTCGTCCCACTCCAGGCGATCGATCGCCACGCTGCGGCGAAAATGCCCGCCACCGCGCACATCGGCGGTGTGATAGACCAGATACCACTGCTGGTTGAAGGCCACGATGCCGGGATGCGAGGTGGTCGAGGACACCGGCGGCAGCACGATGCCGCGATAGGTCCACGGCCCCAGCGCAGTCGGCGCGCTCGCATAGGCGATGCACGCGTGATACAGCGTGGGCGTGCAGGCGGAATCGCGGCCGGCATTGTTGGCCGCATACGCCAGGTAATAGCTGCCGTTGCGCTTGAACAGCCAGGGCGCTTCGAAATAGCCGACCAGCGTCTCCACCCGCACCGGCGTGCCCTTGAAGCTGACCATGTCGCGCTGCAGTTCCACACCGTACAACGCGCCGAAGGTGCCCCAGTACAGATACACCCGCCCATCCTCGTCCACCAGCACGGTCGGGTCGATGTTCTGGATGGCGTTGGTGCCTGGCACCGACTGCGACACCACCGGTCCTTGCGGATGCGCATCGGTCCAGGGGCCGAGCGGGCTGTCGGCCACCGCCACGCCGATGGCGAACGGATCAGGGTTCGGCGAATTGCGCTGCTGCACCGGCGCATACAGGTAATAGCGCCCATCCGGCCCCTGCACGATCTGCGCGGCGTAGGCGTAGCGCTTCTCTGCCCAGGCGAACACCTGCTGCGGGCGCAGAAGATCGCGGTAATGCATCCATTGCCCGCTGCCCGGGTCGCTGCTGACGAACATCTGCCAACCCGGCATGACGAATGCGTTCTGGTTGGGCGCGGCGGTATCGCGCCCGGCCAGGATGTACAGCTTGCCGTCGGCGACCAGCGGCGCCGGGTCGGCCGAATAGGTGCTGCCATCGGCCAGGATCGGGTTGCCGGTTGCGTGCAGGCGCTTGCCTTGCGTCTGCGTCTGCGTCTGCGTCGTCGTCGGCGACGTTGACGTTGGCGTTGGCGTTGGCGTTGGCGTTGGCGTTGGCGTTGCGGCGCATGCTGGAACACTGGCCAGCGACACTGCACATGCCAGCGCAAACACGCGAGTGAGGATGCGCGTCATGGAGTGGCGGTCTTGATCTGCACCGTCAGCGGAACCGACACCTGCCCGGTGGGCGCTCGCCCCTGGGCCGTACCGGTCAATGCGATCTCGCCGGGGTGCGCGTAGCGCGCAGGTGCCAGCGCTGGCCATTGCACCGGTAGCCGTTCGCGCGAACCGTCGTTGTACTGCACGCTGACAAACCCCGGCAGCGTCGGCGCATGCCCAGCCATCGCGCTCACCACTGGCAACGCCTGCACGTTGGTGATCTGTCCCGGCGGCGTGGCGCGCAACCAGACGCTGGCCTTGATCGGAATCGCGCCTTCCACCAAACCTTGTAGCTCCACTGCGCCCTCCCCGCTGAGACGATCCGCAGGTAATTGTGCCCACTGCACCGCAACCGGCAACACGCTGCCGTCGGCGAAGAACGCGGTGATTTCCTGTGGCAGCGAGGGCAGCTGCCCGGGCGCAGTGCGCAGGTCGATCGTCTCGAGCTGGCTGGGCAGTTCGGAAAACACCTGCCATTCGTCCACGCCGACTGCCGCATGCCCGGTCGTCGTCGTTTGCGTGGTCAGCACTGCACGCAGCCCGGTTGTCACGATGGGCGCAAAAGTCGCCGTGCTCGACACGCCGCCGCCGGCAATGGGGTAACCGCCCTTGGCCACGATGTCCTGCCAGCGCCCGTCGCGCAGGAACTGCAGCTTCCAGCTGGAGGGCGGTGCCACGCCGCCGTCGGGCTGATCGTCCCACACCGACAGCGTGCTGGACGAGACACGCACCGGCCGTGGCCACTGGTACTGCAACCAGACCGATGCAGGTTGCGCGCGGCCATAACTGCCCCAGCGACGCGCATTGCCAGGCACACTTTCGGCAGCGGGAATGAAGCCGTCGTTGAGCGCCTCCACGCGGTGATGCGCGCTGGTGACCTCAGCGCTGGCAGTGGCCATGCCCTGTAACGGCACCTGCTGCAGTGCCGGCGATTCGGGCGCATCCACCTGCACATCGGCATGACCGGCGAGCGCGCCATCGTTGGCCAGCAGCCGCAGCGTATAGCGCCCTGCGCGGGTGAAGCGCACCGCCGTACGCAGTGCGGCAGCATCCGCAAACAGCGCTTCACCGCCGTCGGGCGCGTGCTGTGTCTGCCAGTGCACTTGCAGCGCACCGTTGGGCAAGCCGTCATCGCCCACGCCGCCATCCACCACCACGCTGCCATCGGAACCGGGATCGTCCAGCTGCCACGCCTGCACCTGCGGCGGCGCATTGCCGGCGAGTGCAGGTGCGGGCATACCGCTGTCGAAGACCTGAATTTCCTTGATGCCGGTGCGCGCACTGCCGGCGTGGGTCACCACTACACGCAGCGCATGGGCACGGATCGGCGGAAAGCGCACGCGGTTGCGATTGCCCTGCGCAAACGGTGTATCGCGCACCTGCCCAGGAACGCGCTTCCAGTTGCCGGCGCCGTCCTGGTACTGCACGGCATAGATCCACGGCGCGGCGTAACCAGGAAGGGTGCCAGACGCAAAACCGTGTTGCTCACCAGCGGGCGAAGAGCTGCGATAGAAATACAGCACCAGCTGATCCACTTGCCGTGCTTGGCCCAAGTCCAGCGCAATCCAGTCGCTAGCCAACGGCGAGCCGGCCGTGCCCCAGAACGGCGTGCTGGCGGTGCTGCCATCCACCGCTGCAGCTGCCGCAAATCCGGGCGCGGCAAAGCTGGCGGTGACAGCGGCGCCTTCGGCCAGATTGCGGCTGGCAGTGGTGGGCAATGTCACATCCACACCGGCCTTGGCCAGGATCTGCGCGGTGCGCGAGGTGCTCGCAAAGCGCACCTGCGACATTGCAGCCAGTTGCAGGGGATGTGCGTCGAGCACCTGCGCCACGCCATTGCGATTGACCGCATCCGGGGCTGCACTCACCTTGCCGCTCGCCGGGTCGTAGATCACGTGTGCCAGCCGGTCGACGCGAAACGCCAGCCGTCCATCCAGATACACGCTATATCCCTTGCCCACCTTGCCGCCGTAATGGGTGCCGGTGCGGTCCCAGACGATGCTCAGGTTGCGATCGCGATAGCGCAGATGTTCGGCGGCAAAATACGCCCAGCCGATATCGATCGGATACAGCTCGATCCTCTCGTCGCTGCGCGGACGCAAGCCCATCGCATCCTCGATCATGCTGAAGTTGGTCGCACCCAACTGGGTGTGGTGGATCCATGAGCGGTAGCCGATCTTGCCGCCGTTGCCTGCACTGCCCTTGGCCCAGAATTCGTTCTGGTCCGGGTAGCGGTTGTCGCCGTCGATGTAGGGCGCCCACGCGTTCCAGTACAGCAATGTGCGGTAACTCTGCGCGCTCAGAAACGGGCTGGGGTAATCGCGCAGCGCCTCGCCTAACAGACGGAACGCGACAGTGGCGTTGATGGTCGAAAAGTTGTTGCTGCCGGCATCGGCGCCGCTGCTGCGCGCCTGCAGATCGACCTGGTTGGCGGTATAGAACGGAAACAGCGGGTACTGCGCCGCATCGGCGAACAGGCGCAGTGCGCGCACATATTTGGGGTCATAGTCGGGCTCGCCCTGCTTGGGCATCAAGCCCACGCTGAAGGGGTAATAGTTATTGGTCTCCTTCCAGTCCACCGGTAAGCGCGGCCCGCTGGCCTGGCGGTGCTTGAGCAGATCGCCGTGCAGGCCCACCGAGTCGGCAGAGTCGCTGTGGTCCTGCCACAGCACCTCGACCACCGCCTTGCGGATGCGGCGCGCGGTGGCCTGCATGCGCTGCGCCGTCGCGGTGTCGCCGGCCAGCAACGCAGCCTGCGCGGCGGCCTGCGCGTTGGCATAGACATAGGCGCTTTCGGTGCGATCCATGCGGATCTGCCCGTGCTGCTTGGCCCAATCGAACGACACCGCATCGGCGTCGTTGCCGGTCATCGCGGCCCAGTCGTACTCGATCAAGCTGTTGTGATTGAGATCGTAAGCGGCCAGGACGCCATCCACATCGCCGCTGCCATAACGCGCCAGTTTTTGCGCGAGTGCGGCCGGCCCGCCATGCAACTGCATCGACCGCCACGCCGAAGCAGTGATGTATTGCGCATAGGAGTTGGACCAGTGTTCCGGCGAGCCGGGGTTGTCGGTGTACTTGCCGCCGCCGGCGGTCTCGCCTGCACTGAGCCAACTGCCGTAGGCATACAGCGGATCGCGCAGATACTTCAGGTCATCCAGAAACATGCCGGTGGTCAGCACAATCGCGTTGTTGTAACCAAGCACGCCTTCGATGGCGACCGGAAACTGGTAGTCGTTGCCCGGCACGTTGGCATCGAGAAAATTGAAGCGCAGCACCCACCAGCGATAGAACAGGCTCTTGGTGATGTTCTCGTCGGGCGTGTCCAGATACGGCAGGTTGTCCACCCACCAGCGGTTGTAGCTGGCGACATGTGCCTGGTAGGCCTGCTGTGGCGACTGCGCGGCGATGCGCAGGTACTCGGCGCGCGCTTCGGGCAATTCGTGCGTGAGCAGGCCCAACTGCACTTTCACTGCAGCAGTCTCGCCGGTGGCGGGCACGGCCACCTCACGCACCAGGCGCTTGCCTTGCACCTGAAAGCCATCGCCAGACATGCGTGGAAACACCGTGGTGATTGCGTTGTAGGCAGCGAAGGCGCCGGTCAATTCATTGCCGTCTGCATGCTGCGCCATCGGCGAAAGCGCCTGCACCGATAGTGCATGCGCTGCGCCATCAAGGCTGGAAAAGGTGAGACTGGCCACTGCGACATTCTGTTCGGTGATGTATTTCACCAGCCGCATGCGCACGCCTACGCCGGCATCGTCGTACACGCTGCTGAAATAACTGGGCGTTTGCCGTCGCTGCGTGGCGTCCTCCTTCCACTGCACCGGCTGGGTACCCTGCATGGACTGGATCCGCAGCAGCGCGTCGTAGTCGGTGGCATGCCAGTACGCCACCTGGCCGACGAAGCCGGGTTGCGCAGGTTGGTGATCGGCCAGATAAGCGGCGCGGCCACGTGTCAACAACCACTGGTTGTTATCGCCTGCCCCACCGCCCTCGCCGTCGCGCGCCAGCATGCGGTCGATCCAGAAATCCTTGCCCGGCGCCTGCCCTGCCCCGTGTGCGATATCGGCGGCATAGATCCTTGCCAGTTGTCCGCCAGGCGCGAAAGCCACACCGCTGTCAGGCACCGGATGTGCGAGCCCGCGAAAACGTGGCTCGCCGATGGCGGCGTTGGTCGCCGCAATCGGAGCATCCTGCACGTCATGGGCGATTGTCGACGGCACGCTCAAGAACGCGCACCCCCAGAGCAGCGCGGCCGCACCGGAACGCTGCACCAGGCGCGGCCAGCGCGGGTGCCGATCCAGGAACGACATCACGCGAGATCTGCGCACGCGCAGACTCCTTGAAAAGTGCCAGCCCATGCGGTCAGCACCTGCAACGGCACTTCAAAACTCCACCCGCACTCTGCTCCAGAAGTAACGGCCCAAGGTGTCGTAGGTGGTGGCATCGGTGTTGGCCGCATTGGAGTAGCTGTAGAACCGCGGCGGCGCGCGATTAGCGAGGTTATCCACGCCCAGCGCGAGCGTGCTATGCAGCGACGCGATTTTCCGGCTCAGCGAGGCGTTGTGATAGACCACTGACCCGATCGGAAAGTAACGGCAGCTACCATCGGCTTCGGTGTCGGCGCAAAAATCGTCGTACGCGCTTCCGTTGACGGTACGGCCCAGATAGCGGGTAGTCCAGCTTGCGTGCCACGGCCCATTGTCCCAGGCCAGATTGGCCACCGCACGCCAGCGCGGCATGTTGCCCCAACTGGAATTTTCGCCAACATAGTTATGCGTTTCGCCGGCAAAACGAAAGCTGGAGAAGAAGGTCGCGTCCAGACCGGCAGAGAAATCGCCCCACGCGGTCTCGGCCAGCGTGTAGTGAATGCCGGCATCGTAGCCGCGGATATCCACCTTGCCGCTATTGTAGGAAAACGGCACCGACACGCGGGTCAGCTGGCCAGCCGCATCGCGCTGAATCAACGGGCAGAACGCGGCGTCGCGTCCCTCGAAGCAATCGTTGACCACCTGCTGCAGGCCCACACCGGACAGCATGTCGTCCAGCACCACGCGCCAGCTGTCCACGTTGAGCGACAAGCCAGGCATCCGATCCGGGTCGTAGACGAGGCCGACGTTGTAGGAGCGACCGCGCTCGGGCTTGAGCTGAAAACCAACGTTGTTCGCACCCGACGTCACCACATCGAACTGCGCAGTGTTGCGGAAGCTGCCATCGTTGGGCACGTTCGCGCAGGCCGGATTGGGCGCGCCTGTGAGGCCCTCGCAAGGGTCCTGGAAATCGCCGGTGTTATCCACCACAGCCGTGTACGGCGAGCCATACAGATCCCCCAGCGCCGGTGCGCGAAAGACCTGCGAGCCGGTCGCGCGCACCAGCAGGTTGGCGATCGGCCGCCATTCGATGCCGACCTTGCTGTTGGTGGTGGCGCCCCAGGCGTCGTACTTGGAATAGCGCGAACCGAGATTGAGATTCAGACTGTTGGCAAACGGTACCTCCTTCAATAGCGGCACCAGCAGTTCTGCATACGCCTCGCGTACCGATTCGTCGCGCCCCTGCTTGAGGATGCAGCCATCGTTGTAGTCGCAATTGCCGTCGGCATCGGCAGCCGCCACCTCGCTGCTGGTGCCTTGCGCAAACTTGTTGGTGCGATAGACCAGGCCGACGGCGGCCTGTACCGTTCCGGCCGGCAGTTTGAACAGATCGCCGTTGGCGCTGATATCGACAAAGCGCATCTGGCTCTCGTCGATCAGATCCACCGGCCGCTGGGTGCCGCGCAATGCGGCGATGGTGGCAGGGTCGTTGGGGTTGAAGATATTGATCGGCGTGCAGCCGGCAATCACCGCACCCGGCGCACCGCACTTGACCACCCCATCGCTGTCAAGGAACGAGGCACCCACCGCGTTGTTCAACGCAGAGGTGATCGAAAACCCGGTGCGCACCAAGGTGTCCTTGTAGCGCGCATAGCCGGCTGCGGCATCCCATTGCCAACTGGTGCCTTCCACGCGCCCGCGCAGCCCGGCCACGATGTTGGTCTGGAACATCGTCGCAGTGTAGACGCGCGTATTGGCTTGCGTGGAGCGCAACAGATAGCGGTCCAATTGATCGCCGAACGGGTTGTAGTAATTGTCGGCCGCACCCTGCATCTCCATGCCGAACGCATCCAGCCGCGAAGTGGTCTTGCTGCGGGTCCAGAACACGTCCATGTAGCCCTGCACGTTCGGAGTGAACTCGAAACTGCCGTGCAACGAGGCATTGGTGCGCTCGATCGGTGTGATCAGATACTGCGCATCGTAGACGTTGTAGCTGTCGGTCGCGCGTTGATAAGGGCGAAACGCGTCTTCACCTACAGCGCCAGGTGCAACGCCCTCTGCGGGTGTGAGCACGCGCCCGTCGTTCAAGAACGCGCGCGTGTTGCCGCCACGGATTTCGCTGACCTGGCCGTCGAGATATTCCACTGCCTTGGCCGCGTAGCCGCGATCGCGGTTGAACACCGGGTTCATCGAATTGCGACTGAGCCCGAGAATCAGCCCGCCGCGCTCCCAGGTCTTGCCCCATTCCACCCCCAGCGTGCGGCTGTTGGCATCGCCATGCGTGCTCTGTGCGTAATCGACCGTGGCGGCAAAACCGTCGTACTTGTCCTTGAGAATGATGTTGACCACGCCGCCGATCGCATCGGAGCCATACACCGACGAGGCTCCATCGGTGAGCACTTCCACCCGCTCCACCATCGATGCCGGAATCGCGTTGACGTCCACGCCCGGCGCCGAGGCCACGCTGCTAGCAGGACCGGCCATGCGATGACCGTTGACCAGCACCAGGGTGCGTTCGGGCCCCAGATTGCGCAGCGACACCAGCGCGCGGCCATGGCTGAAGCCGGAGTTGAGCGCCGGGCCCGGCATGAAGCCGGCCATCGCCGGCAATTGCTGCAGCAACTGGCCAAGCGTGCTCTTGCCGCTGTCTTCGATGCGCTGCCGGTCGACCACGATGACCGGGCTGGCCGTCTCTACATCCACGCGGCGCAGATGGGTACCGGTGACGTTGATCTGATCCAGGGTCTGGGTGGCGTCGTCGTCGGGTGTGCGCTGCTGTGCGCCTGCCGGCACTGCAACGATGGACAAGACCAGGATAATTGCCTTGACCAACGGATGACGCGTGGAAACAAGGGGTTGCGACAGAAAGGCGGAGCGGCTGGGCGACATCGGAATTCCTTGTGCTTTCGTGGGGACAACGGCCAACCTGCGCGCACGGCCAAGCCGCACTGCGACAGCGCAAGATGAGAGATCGATCGCGACAAACACGACACCAGTGAGTTGCCGCACGAAGCGGCAACTATCCAAGCAAGACGACGACGCTGCTCTCCCCCTGAGAGCACGTGACCAATCGATGACAGATCACGTCAAAAAATCTTGCGGCAACGCCTCGGCGCCGTCTTGACGAATTTATCCGGCAGCCATGCGGAAATTCACGTGCTTGTGTCGACATGTCGACATCACGGCCAACACCGTGGCGCGATCAGCGCAGCTGACATGGAAAGCAACCAGCTTACCGAGCGCACAAGATCCCGCGATCGACGCCACCGACGCCACGCTGTACCCAGCGCGCGCCGCGTGCCGATTCCGGCACTGCGGCACGGTGCGTCACACGTACCACGCCTGCACCTTCACCACGGCAGCGCTGCCAGACAACGCCACGCGATCCGCATGTGGGCCTTGCAGGCGTGCAGGCTTGCCGTCCACGAGCACACGCTCCAGCCGCGTGCCTTGTGGCGCACGCAAGGTCAGCCAGGTGCGCTTGGGGGCCTGCTCCGGCAGTTGCACCTGTGCATCGATACGGCGCGCATCGACATCCGTACGCAGCGTCAGCGTGACCTTGCCCCAACGCGTCGGCGCTGCGGTGATACCGACTGTTGCACCGCTGCCCAACCAGGCACGCGGAAGCGCACGCGCAAGAAATAACTGCTCGCCGGCGCTATCGTCGCTGACCAGCATCCAGCGCAGCAGCAGCGGGATGGTCATCTGCGCGGGAATGCAGAACAACGGCATGCCGCCGGTGATACCGCTGACTTCGCCCGCTGTCCAGCTGCCGCGCGTATGCACCTGGTAGCGGTGCGCATAGACGAACAACAGGTACTCTTCGATGCGATCCAGCCGCAGCAGCTGTTGTGCATAACCGTAGGAAATGAATCCAAGCAGATCGCGGCTACCCGGCTCCGGCGGCGCGATATTGGCCACCACGCCAATGCTGGTGCCACCATGGCCGCGCAGGCAATCGATCACCAGGTGAGCCAACTCGTCCGGCAACACATCGGCCTGCAACAGTTCAGCGTAGGCGCGGTGCGGCCATTGCTGCTCGCTGGGTTTTTCCTGCAGTAGCGATTGGCGAAAGGTGAGTTTGGCGCCAGGCAATGGGCCGACATAGGGCGGCGATACATCGCGGCGCACATTGGCACGCAGGCTGGCTTCCAACCGCGTGCGCAATTGTTTGGCACGGCGCTGCCATTGGTTGGCCAAACCGGCATCGCCACCGAGCGTGCTCCAGACCTGCGCGATGTCTTCCCAACCGCGAATCGTCAGTGCGCTATTGGCGTAATACGGTTTCCACCACAGCGACGGATCCGGAAACAGACAGGCATCGGATTCGTTCCAGCCGTGCAGCAGGCCATGGCCATGCGCGTTGCGCGGTAATGCCAGCGCCTGGTCGTGCAGCTCGCACAGCAGCTGCGCGGTGGCGGCGATCTTGGGCAGCAAGCGGCGCAGCCGCGCCGCATCGCCGGTATAGCGCAGATAGCGCGCCAGCAGCGACAGGGTCAGCCCGAACTGCCCGACCTCCGGCCCGCGCATGTTCGGCAGGCCATCGTCCTGCACGAAGGCGTCGAAATAATTGTCCAGCACCGCCGCAGCCTGCGCGAAGCGGCCCCATTCCAGATTGGCGTAGAACGAACTGGTGAAGGTGTCCTGGAAACCGTCGTACTCGTTGCCGTAGTAGTCGCGCTCCACCGCGCCGTACTTGGGGTAATCGCCACCGGGCCGCACCACCAGCTCACGCACGAAGGCGAACTGCGCCATGTCGTTCCAGCTGGCATCGGGCAGCTGCGCCTGCACCGTACCATCCAGGGCCTGCTGCCAGTACGCGGCGAAATCGATCAACGCGGCGTAGAACTGTTCGGCGGTGGCCTCTTTTCGCGAAGGCGCGAACGCGGGATAGCTGTGCGTGTAATGCACGCCAACGATCTCGCCGCCGCGCACATGCATCGTGCGATGCCAGGTCTGCACCACGAAGCGATCGCTGGCACGCACGTCGGCAAAGACCAGTACGTCGTACCAGGCATCGGCCCCGCCCTCGCGGCGCATCACCTTGCGCACTGCCGGCATCCACCCGCCCAGCATGCCTTCCTCGCGGCGCTTGATCAGGGCTTCTTCGCCCAACTCGGCAAACGCCTGTTCAGGGCGCGAGGTGCGGCTGCGGCCATTGGGCAGGATCGGCATGGTGTCCAGGCTTTCGCGCGTGCCGACAAACGTGGTCCACGGCCAGCGCCCACCGTTGTCCTTGGGGTCGAGCAGCGAGGCCGGTGGCGGCGCGACATCGCGCACCTGCGCCTCGTCCGGGTCGCCATCGCGCAGCAGGCGGTCGGCAAGCAGATCCGCCTCGGCCATCGCCACCTCCGCCAGCGACATGCCGAAGTACGGCTTGCCCTCGGCCGGATAGGCAGGCTCGGTGCGTTTGTCCAGGCGCAGCATGCCGGCCTCGGTCCACAGCGTCAGCTGGCCCTGCGGGTTGTCGAGATGCTCGTAGACGGTCCAGTCCTGCTGCAGATGCCGAAAGCGGCACAGCGTGCTGCCGACATGCGCGGCGGAGGGGAGTGGTTCCAGGCGTGGCAGGGCCGGTGGTGGCAGCGTCGTCGGCGTTTGCAGTGTCCCCGGCATTGCGATCGCAGCACCTGCACCCACCACCGCGGTCGCTGCCATGCCCTGACGCAAAAACGTTCTACGGTCCATCGTTGCGCCCCGAAGTGATCTCTGCCCCATCGTGCGGGACAACGCGCCCGGCGTCTTGTGGCACGTGTCCGGCACCTGTGCGGAAATCTGCACACAAGCGGGCATCGATCGACTCACAGTTGTGCCTGCTGCGATGCCGAGCCTGCTGTCTGCAGTTTTATACACAACCGGCGGTAATGGCGGCACCAGCGCCGCCCTGCCGGCGTGGGCTGCGTGATTGGCACGGATCTCGCTGCAATCGCAGCCAACCCAGCGTTGTGGTGCAGCACCTGTCTGGCCAACCCGATGCCTTCCGCGACAGCGGCGATGGCGACAACGGCGGCTTCCGTGCGTCGGACGGACGGGATGCCAACGCCGGACTCGGCGTACCCGACGGTGCGCGCCTGCCAGCATTGCTCAAACACGCAGGATGTCGGCTGCACCGGCTGGCGCGCTGCCATAGCAGCCACGTGCAGCGCCTGCTTGTCGCCCCTGCCATTTGGCCAAGTGACTTTTCGGCCACGCCCGAGTGTGCGGTGACCGCCACACTGCGGCACAGACCCAAGCTGCATCGTCGCCAGACAGCCGCGCAGCCATAACCCGTACACAAGGAACGTCATGCAGCCACAGCCACCTCGCATCTCGCACATTGCCCGCGCGGCAGCACGGGTTGTTGACACCAGTGCGCACTCCGCCAAGCTGTTGAAACGTTCAGCGCGTTACTTGCTGTGGCTGGCCTTGATCGCGCCCTGCATCGCACACGCGCAGGTCGATCTGTCGCAGCTGGATGCCGAGATGGCCGCCCCACGCACCCAGATACTGGTCCTAGGCAGCGTGCACTTGTTACAGTTGCCCAAGGGCAGCGACATCGGTGCGGCGCGCTTGCAACCGTTGATGGACCGGCTGGCCGCCTACAAGCCGACCATCATCACCGTAGAGAATCTTTCGGGAGAAACCTGCGATCTGATGCGACGCCATCCTGCAGTCTATTTACCCGAAGACAGTGCGACCTATTGCCCCGACACCAGCGACGCGGCACGTGCCACCGGACTGGATGTTCCCACCGCGCTAGGCCAGGTACGCGCAGCGCTCGGCACCTTGCCGAGCGCGCCCACACCGGCACAGCGTCGACACCTGGCCGCGCTGTTTCTGGCCTCCGGCGATCCGTCGTCTGCGCTGGTGCAATGGTTGCAGCTTGCGCAGGCCGAACAGCGCAGCGGCGATGGTCTGGATGCGGCGCTGGTGACGCGACTGCGCGCCATGGAAACTCGCCCGAACGAGAGTGACCAGATCGCGGCGCGACTGGCCGCAAGGCTCGGCTTGCAACGCGTCTACCCGGCCGACGACCACACCGGCGACAACGTGGACCTGGGCGACCCTGCCGCGTACGGCAAGGCCATCCAGGCAGCGTGGGACAAGGCCGCACCGCGTGCCAACGCCATGCGTGAGCGCGAAGACCAACTGGCCAGCGAAGGCAAATTGCTGGAGCTCTATCGCGCGATCAACCTGCCGGCCAGCCAGCAGTTGGCCATCGCAGTGGATTTTCGCGCGGCATTGAGCGAGGGCTCGCCACAACGCTACGGCTACCGCTACATGTCCGGCTGGGAAATTCGCAATCTGCGCATGGTCTCGAACGTGCGCGCCAGTTTTGCCGAACAACCTGGCGCGCGCGTGCTGGCAGTGGTCGGCGCCATGCACAAGCCCTGGTTCGACAACTGGCTAGGACAACTGCAGGGCGTGGATATCGTCGATGCGGAGCAGGTATTAGGCACTGACGGGCAGTGACGAGAAGTGACGGGAAGTGAGTACAACGACTTCAGCATGACGCTCCAAGTCAGGAGCCTAGTCAGTCCAGGGCGCAGTGCCCTCACCGCTCGCGGGACACGCCGCAAGTACGTCCGTGTAGGCTCGGTGGCGGCATCCATGCCGCCACACGGTCCCGCAATCGGTGAGGACACCGCACCAGAAAGTTTGTAGGTCGCTTCGTTGAAAGCCTGCTGTTATTTGGTGTGCGTTGCAATGCTGATCGGATGCGCAGTCACCAAAAAAATGCGTCCTGCACTGCTTGCAACCATGCATACCGACACTCTCGACTGGTCCTTGCCCGCCCACCGTCGCGGGACCTTACGCGGCATGGATGCCGCGTAAGAGCCTACACGGACGTACTTGCGGCGTGTCCTGCGATGGTGGACGGGCAAGGGCCCTGCAGTGAAGTGGCAGACAAGTGTCGCCAAGCACCGCATCAAACGGACAGCCGTGCATTAGATCGACAACGGCCTTCGTCCACTCCGAGCTCTCAGCTCAATACGTCCAACAAGCTGCCCAACATCTCGTCGGAGCGCCGTAGCGCAGTGGCGTTGGCCTGGAAATCGTTGCGTGCCGATAGCCCTTCGACCAGATCAGTGGCTG
Organism: Xanthomonas sp. NCPPB 2933; assembly: GCF_056725225.1. Classification (NCBI taxonomy): domain Bacteria; kingdom Pseudomonadati; phylum Pseudomonadota; class Gammaproteobacteria; order Lysobacterales; family Lysobacteraceae; genus Xanthomonas; species Xanthomonas sp. NCPPB 2933. Next base: position 2,197,618 of record NZ_CM161518.1, on the reverse strand, counting down.
GCGCAGAAGGATCGGAGCTGGCATCGACCACGCTGGCCGCCACTCCACCATTGGCTTGCGTGCTGGCCGCAACGGCCTGACGCGGACTGCCGTCTACCGACTGGCGGGCCACATTGCTGGCGGCCACCTGCTGACGCAGCGCGGCGACCTGCATTCCGGAACTGGCGATGGGACTGATGCTCATGGTGGCTCCGGTGCAGAAACTGAGAAAAAACCGATGATGTTTGTTTACCGACCAATCAGCACAATCGTTGCTGGCAAACGCGCTGTGCTGCTGTCGCTCTTACGCCATCCAAGCCGCGTGGCAAGCGTTCCTTACGTGAGGACAACCGGCGGACAGAAACTGCAATCCAGGTCTAGCACTCACCGACTCCGACCAGACCCGCCACACGGCTGCGCAGTCACCTCACGCACGCTCAATACGTGCCGACCCGCACACGCAGCACCACAGGCACCTCGCCCGCCGCATCCACACGACCGAAGTTGAGCCCGTAGTCGGTCTGGTCGCCGTTGAGCTGTCTTTCGACCTGCCAGCGCCCGTCCACATACCGCCCCTGCTCCACCCGCAACAGTTGTCCATGACGGGTATCGGCCGCCTCGCGGAAAAATTCAATGCGCGCGGCCATGCCGGTGACCAGGAACTCCTCCGGCCCCAGCTGCGCCACCAGCAGCCGCCCTGCGTGGTCGTCGTTGCCCGGCAGGATCGCCGGCGCATCGCCCCACATCGGCGCACCGAACGACACCTTGGCCTCCCAGTCGCCGAAGCGCAGCGTGCGTTGCGGCGCGCCGGGCTGTTCGGCCACCGCCTGCAGCCGGCCGTAGAAGGCCGCCTGGGCCAGGATCCGCTGCAACGGCGCCAGCAACTTGAAGTTGGCCGCATGCGCAGCGATCGCGGCGCGGTTGGCGTCGCTGTCCTGGTTGCCATCCATGCCGAACACCGAAAAACCGATCCCGCCCTGCCCCAGCACATGGAACAGATACGGCGCCGTGGCCGCTTCGAAGCCGGTCTCCGAGACCCAGGCCGGATTGTTCGGCCGCGCGTACTGGCCGATGACCTTGGTGTACTCGTTGTAGTCGTTGGTATAGATATCGGTGCCGATGAAGTCGATCGACGGCGTGGCCGCGCGCCACAGCGCGAACATGTTCACCGTCGCACCACCGGACGGGTAGTCCAGCCCTGGATAGCGTTTGCCCTTGTAGCGCAGCCAGGTGTTGACGTAGAGCGGCAGCGGATAGGCGCGCTTGCCGGCCGCAGCCACCTGTTCGATATACGCCGCGGTGGCATGCGCATTGAAGGCCTCGGCGGCTTCGGCACCGAACAGCTGCTGCCAGCTGCCCTGCGGTTTACCCAGCGCTTGCGCGATTGCGGCAGGCACGGGCTGCGCGAACGCCGCCTCACCGGCCGGGCCATGATCGCGCACAGTGCCGATCGCACCAGGCTCGTTTTCCACCTGCACCAGGATCACCGTGTGGCGCTCGCCATCGACCTTGCGCAGGTGCTGCATCAACGCGGTGAACGCACGCGCATCGGCCTGTACGTTGGCGGCCACATGCGGTGACAACACATCCACCGGTTCGCCATTGGCATCGCGCATCCGCGGGTAGGTGGCCTCGTCGCGCTTGATCCACTCCGGCACGTAGTGCATCTGGCCATTCTTCCAGCTGCCGAACCACAACAACGCCACACGCAGACCACGCTTGCGCGCGCCGGCAATCAAGGCATCCACGTTGGTGGTATCGAAGCGCCCCGGCGCCGGCTCGAACTGCTCCCAATACACCGGTGCTTCCACCGTGTTGGCATGCAGCGCCACTACTTCGTCCAGCGCCTTGGGCAGCACGGCCGGCCAGGCGCTGGAGTTGTGCAGCTGCGCAGCCAGTATGGTGTAGGGCGCGCCATCGACGAACACCGCATGGCGGCCATTTTGGGTAACGAAGCGCGGCAGGTCTTCTGCATTGGCCAGCAGCGGCGCGCTACCGGCCAACACCGCGAGCGACCACAGCAGGCCTGCGATACGGCCGCGCGGTTGCGCCATTTTTCGGGCAAACAAACACATCATCGGGCCTCCGACGTTAGTGAGTTCCAATGCGGTGTGAGTTCATGGCGCAGATGGCGCACGAAGAAGTCGTACTGGCGGCGCTGCACATAGTCGATCGGCCCGCTGGACCGGCCCACCGAATGCTCGCCGCCAGGCACGTTGAGCAGGTCGAAGTCCTTGCCGCTCTTGATCAACACATCGACCACCTGCGCGGTGGAGGCCGGATCCACGTTGCTGTCCTGCTCGCCGACGATCAGCAGCAGATCGCCTTGCAACTTGGCTGCGTTGACAACGCCCGAGGCCTGCGTATAGCTGGCATCCACCGGCCAACCCATCCACTGCTCGTTCCAGCTGATCTTGTCCATGCGATTGTCGTAGCAACCGGCAAACGCTACGCCCACCTTGTAGAACTCCGGATGGCGTTCCAACGCGCCCAACGTGCTCTGCCCGCCGGCCGAAGCGCCATAGATGCCGACCCGGCCGATATCGTAGGACGGATCTTTTGCGGCCAACGCACGATGCCAGGCGATGCGATCGGGAAAGCCGGAATCGCCAAGGTTTTTCCACGCTACATCATGAAATGCTTTGGAGCGATTGGCGGTGCCCATGCCGTCGATCATCACCACGATAAAGCCCAGATCGGCCTGCGCCTGCATGCCGATCTGCTTGTCGCCACCGGAGTGATAGCCGAACGGCCAGAATGTCTTGGGCACGAAGGAGTCGTGCGGTCCGGCGTAGATGTTCTCGATCACCGGATATTTCTTGCTGGGATCGTAATCGCGCGGGCGCACCACCATGCCCCAGATGTCGGTGCGCCCATCGCGGCCCTTGGCCACGAAGGTCTCCGGTGCGCGCCAGCCGGCTGCCAGCAACTTGTCGATGTTGCCCTGTTCCACTTGCTGCAGCAGTCCGCCATCGATGGCGTGCAGTTCCATCACCGGCGGCAGATCCGGGCGCGAGTAGACATCGACGTAATGCTGGCCGTCTTCTGCAATGGTCACATCGTGATCGGCGTCGGCGTGGGTCAGCCGGGTCAACTGGCGGCCGTCGAAATCCACGCTGTAGAGCTGCCGGTAGTACGGGTCCTTACCGGCATCCATGCCGCTGGCGGTGAACCAGATGCGCCGCTGCGCATCGTCCACACGCAGCACATCGCGCACGATCCACGGCCCCTGGGTGATCTGCTCGATGATCGTGCTGTTGCGGCCGTCGTACAGATACAGATGCCGCCAGCCGTCACGCTCGGAAATCCACAGAACTTCATTGCCGTGCGCGTCCACATCGTGACGAAAACTGCGGTCGGCATAGACGAAGGTGGGTGCATCCTCGCCGACCGCCACATGTGCGCGCCCCGTGGCGGCATCCACCGCGATCACACGCATGCGCTGGAAGCCGCGCTGCACATACTCGAACGTCACGCTGCGGCCGTCGGCACGCCATTGCAGCGGCGACAGTTGGTAAGGCTGATTGAACAGCGCCGTGTCGACATCGGCCCGCGTGCCATCCAGCGCAAACACCACCGGCCGCTCCACATCCACCGCGTCGCCCGGCTTGGGATATAGCTGGGTGCGCAAGACCGGCTGGCCGCCACCTGCAGGCGCAGCCTCCACACGGGTCACGCGGCGGGCAAGGCCGGGACGCACGCGATACACCGCCAGTCGCTGCGAATCCGGCGACCAGGCGATGCTCTCCGGATCGAAATAATCCTCTGCACGACCATCGGTGCTGAGCCGGGTCAGCTGCCCATCGGAAACGCGACGCAGGAGCAGATTCCAGCCATCGCCCAGCGCTTCCCAACGGCCATCGGGCGAACGACGTGGCGTGTTGTCGGCTGGCACTCCAGGGTCGCGCACCACACCGAAGCCGCGTGGACGTGCCTGCGTGCCGGCATCATCGCGTGCGCAGCGGTAGCTCGTCAGCGTGCAACGCCAGATCTCTTCGCCAAGCTCGAAGCGGATCGCAACGGCGTCACCCTCGCCGTCTTGTGCATACGCAAAGCGCTCGAACGGCAACTGCAGTGCCGTGTAGGTCTTACCGGTCGCCGCCTGCAATGCCTGCGCCACGCGCAGTTGATCAAAGGCCGGTTTTTTCTGCAGCGTGGCAACGTCCATCCTGACAAAGGCGAACCCGCCAGGCACCGTCTTGCGGTAGTAAAACGCGCCGTTGTCCTTCCATTGCGCGGGCCACGCCACGTTCTCGGTCAACGTACTCCATTGCGCGCGCAACCCCAGCGAGCGTTGGTAATCGGCCACGCTTGGCGCCGCTTGCGCAGCAGTTGATAGCAACACGATGCACGCAGCCAACCCATTCAAGCAGCCACGCAACCAGTGCGACACACGCGTATCACTGCGCAGCTCACTCGCCATCGTCCTCCTCCAGCGCCAGCTCATCGTTGCGCAAGCCGCTACGCGCGCCCCAGTGGTAAATGAAGAACGCAATCACCGCCACGCTCAAGGTATCGAAGGGATGCGCGATCCAGCCATGGCCACCGAACGTACCGGCCCACGACACCGCCATCACCAGCACGAAGAACACGATCAACCACAGCGATGCACGCACCTGCCGCAGCAAGCGTGCACGGCCCTCGCGTGAGGGCAAGCGATACAGCACGTACAGCACGAACGCGAGCACCTGCAGACCGAGCAACCACGACAAGGTGGGCCAGGTGGACCAGTAGATGATCAAGGCGGCGACAATGAACGACAACGGCCCCAGCACCGCAAAACCACGCACGCGGAACGGCCGCGGCAAATCCGGCGCGCTGCGGCGCAACGCGGCCACGGTGACCGGCGCCACCGCATAGCTCAGCACCAGCGCGGCCGAGACCACGCCGATCAAGGTCTCCCACGAGGGGAACGGCAACGTCCAGAAGATCGACAGGCCCAGGCTCAACCACAACGCCGGACGCGGAATGCCCGATTGCGGATCCACCCGCGTTAGCACCGGCAAGAACCCGCCGCTACGCGCCCAGCCGTACACCACGCGCGGGGTGGCATTCATGTAGATATTGCCAGTGCCGCTGGGCGACACCATCGCATCGCAGATCACCAAGGCAGCCAACCACGCCATGCCCAAGGCCAGCGCGATGTCGTGATACGGCAGTGCAAACACCTTGTCGATACCGCTCCACCCCGGCGCCAATTGCGCAGCCGGAATGCTGCCCAGAAACGCCAGCTGCAGCAGCACATAGATCACCGTGGACAAGGCCACCGACAGGATCAAGGCGATCGGAATATTGCGCTGCGGGTCGCGTACCTCGCTGGCCACCGACACGATCGGCGTCAAGCCCAGGTAGGCGAAGATGATGCCGCCAGCCGAGATCGCCGCTTCCACCCCGGCCATGCCCGAGGGCGCAAACCCGTGCACGGTGAGATTGCCCGGATTGAAGTGCTTCATCAGCAGCACGATCACCAGGATCGGCACCAGAAACTTGAACACGCTGACGATGTTGTTGGCCAGCGCAAAGGTCTTGACGCTGAAATAGTTGAGCAGGAAAAACAGCAGCAGCAAGGCCAGCTGTACCAACCAACCCCAGATGCTTGGGTGCGAGCCGTTGGCCTGATTGAGCACGGGAAACCACGCCGCCGCATATTGGCGCGCGGCTTCCACTTCGATCGCGATCAGGCTGGAAAACGCGATCAAGGTGATGAAGCCGGTCAACGAACCAAGCAAGGCGCCATGCGAATACTCCGGGTAGCGCACCACCCCGCCGGCACGCGGTAATGCCGCGCCTAGTTCGCAATACACCAGCCCCAACAGCAGCACCGCGATGCCACCGAGTATCCACGACAGGATGCCAGCCGGCCCGGCGATGGAAGAGACATGGCTGGCCGAAAACAGCCAGCCCGAGCCGAAGATCGAACCAAGCCCGATAAAGGTCAGGTCGGTCAGGCTGAGTCGCTTGTGAAACTTGCCTTGCGTGGTCGCACCGTGTGTGGTCATTCGTCGCCCCGAAGAGTGGAAAGCGCGGTTGCTGTTGCGAAAAACGTCGGCTGGTGTTGCGTGGATCAGTCGCTGGCAGCCGCCTTGGCATCTGCCGCCGGTGACTCGGCAGCGTCTTCGGCGGCATACGGCGAGACACCACCGTCGGCAATGAACCGGTCGATGCGCGCCTCCAGCACCGGCAACGGCACCGAGCCGGTCTGCAGCACCGCGTCATGGAAATGGCGCAGGTCGAATGTCTCGCCCAAGGCAGCTTCGGCCTTGCGACGCAACTCAAGAATTTTCAACTCGCCCAGGTAGTACGACAACGCCTGCCCCGGCCAGGCGATATAGCGATCCACCTCGGTGGTGACTTCGTGCTCGCTCAAGGCAGTGTTGTCGCGCAGATAGGCCTGCGCCTGCGCACGCGTCCAGCCCTTGTGGTGGATGCCGGTGTCGATCACCAAACGGCAGGCGCGCCACATCTGGTAGGTCAGATAACCGAAGCGATCATAGGGCGTGTCGTACATGCCCATTTCCTGGCCCAGATACTCCGAATACAGCGCCCAGCCCTCGCCATAGACGGAGATGAACCCATAGCGGCGGAACTCCGGTAGACCTTGCGCTTCTGCCGCCAGCGGCATTTGCAGTGCGTGGCCGGGCGATGACTCGTGCAACGTCAATGCGGTCAGGTTGTACAACGGCCGCGATGGCAGGTTGTAGGTGTTGACCAGATAAATGCCGGGACCGCCACGGCCGCCGGTATAGAACGGCGCCAATTCCGGCGGCACCGGCTCGATCGCAAAGCGTCGGCGCGGCAGCCGGCCGATGTAATCGCCCACCTTGGCATCCACGCGCTTGGCGATCCATGCGGCCTGCTTGAGCAATTCTTCCGGCGTCTTGGCATAGAACTGCGGGTCGCTGCGCAGGAAATGCAGGAACGCAGGAAACACCGCCTGCCCGGCCGGCGGTTTGAAGCCGCTGGCGACGATGGTCTCATCCATCTGCGTGCGCAGCTTGGCCACTTCCTGCAGGCCGATCTGGTGGATTTGATCGGGGCTCAACTCGAGCGTGGTGAACTCGCGGATCTGCGCGCGGTAGTAGGCCTGGCCATCCGGCAATGCCTCGCCGGCCAGCATGGTGCGTGCGCGCGGCTGGTACTCGTTGCGGATGAAGTCCAGCAGCTTGGCGTAGGCCGGTAGCACCTGCGCATCGATCGTCTGCACTGCTTGTTGCCGCAATTGCGCCTGTACATCGGCCGGCAGCGTCGCCGGCATCTGCTTGAACGGCGCATAGAACGGATTGGCCTCGCCCTTGGCTTGCGCCACATCGGCAATGGATTGGTCGCGTCCGGTCAGTGTCACCTTGGGCTGGCTGAAACCACGCGCCAGGCCGGCACGCATATTGTCGGTGTGCTCGGCGAAATAGCGAGGGATATCGGCCAGCATCTTCAGATAGCGCTGGTAGTCCTCGCGCGTGCGCAACTTGGCCTCGGCGCTGAAACCCAGATCGCTCCAGAATGCCGAGTCGCTGTTGAACGGCATTTCCCAGGCGCGGAAATGCTGCTGATCCAGCAGCACCAGCAACTGCTGCCGATACACCTGATAACTCACCTGATCTTCGGCCGGCAACTGCGCCGACGGAATCGCATCCAGTTCCTTCAAGGCCTGTTGCCAGTACGCGGTGCGCTGGTTTTGCGTGGCCACATCGACCTTGGGCAGATGGTCGGACTGCTTGTCTTGCGTAGCCTGATTGTCTTCATCCACCGCGCCTGACAACTGTGCCTGGCGCCAGCGCCATTCGCGCGTGTACAGCGCTTTGAAGCGTGCGGCTGCCGCGTTCTGCGTGGCGGTGTTCTGCGTGGCGGCGACCGGCTCGGCGGCCTGGGCGGTCGCGGCAACGCCACTCACGCTTGCGGCAATCAACACACTCAATGCGCTCGCGCGTAAAACGCTGCTCGTCTTCATCCGCGTGCCTCCGGCGCAGCTTTGGTCTGTGCAATCCACTGCCGCACGCGTTGCTGCAACATCGCCAGCGGCATCGCGCCGCCGCCGAGCACCGCATCATGGAAGGCACGCACGTCGAAGCGAGCGCCGAGTTCTTTTTCGGCTTCCGCACGCAGCGCAAGAATCTGCAGCTGCCCCAACTTGTAACCCAGTGCCTGGCCCGGCCAGACGATATAGCGGTCGGTTTCGGACTGGATGCTGGGCTCGTCGTCGGAAGGATGCGCGTGGAAGAACTCCACCATCTGCTGGCGGTTCCAGTGCTTGTAATGCACGCCGGTGTCGAGCACCAGCCGATTGGCCCGCAACAACTCGCCGGAGAGGCGACCGTAATCGTTGTACGGGTCCTTGAAGAAGCCGATCTCCTTGCCCAGCCGTTCGGCATACAGCGCCCAGCCTTCGATGTAGGCGTTGTAGCCGGCCTGCTGGCGGAACGGCGGCAACGGCAGCGTCTGCGCAAGCGAGATCTGCAGGTGATGGCCCGGCACGCCCTCGTGATACGCGGTGGTTTCGATATTGATCAAGGTGCGGCTGGCGAAGTCGCTGGTGTTGACCTTCACGATCGCCGGTTTGGTGCCTTCCGGATTGCTCTGCCAATATTCGGCGCCGGGTGCGCTGCGCCGGAATGCCGGCATCGCCTGTACGTCCAGCGGTGTTTTCGGCAGGTGGCCGAACAGCTTGGGCAGTTCCGGCTGCATCGCGGCGATGTACTGGCGGTACTGCTGCAGGATCTGCTCGCTGGAGGTGGCGAAGTGGCGTTTGTCGGTCTCCACCGCCTTGCGGAAACTGGCCAGATCCGCAAAGCCCTGCGCCTTGGCAATTACCGTCATCTCGCCCTCGATGCGCGCGACTTCCTTCAAACCGATCTGATGGATCTCCTCCGGCGCCATATCGGTGGTGGTCTGGGTATGGATGGCGTAGCGATAGCGGCGTTCGCCATCGGGCAGCGACCACACACCTTCCTGTGCGCGCCCTTGCGCGGCGTATTCATCGCGCACGAAGGCGGCCAGCTTGGCGTAGGCCGGGCGCACCTGCTGCTCGATCGCGGCGAGCAGTTGCTTGCGTAGCGCGTCGCGCTGGTCGGCCGGCACGGCGGCGTCGAGTTTTTTCAGCGGCGAGGCGAACGGGCTTTGCTCGCCGGTCAGCGCGGCGATCTTGTCGATCTGCTCGGGCAGGCGCTCCAGCAGATAACGCGGCTGGGTGAGGCCCTCTTTAGCACCCTGCCGCGACACCGCGATCACCTGATCGATCACCGTTGGAATCGTCTGCAGGCGCTTGATGTAGTCCTGATAATCCTTGGCGTTTTCGAACGGAAACGCATCGCCATAGCCAGCCAACCCCAACTGGATGCCGCCGATCGGCTCCAGCGGCATCGCATAGGTCTTCAGCTCGATGCCTTCCAGCTTGTCGCGTAATTGGCCGAGCATCATCTGCAGGCTGAGCTGGCGTTGTTCGTCCAGCGTCTTGCTGTCGATCGCCTCAAACTGCTTGAGCAGCTCGGCAGTGGCGCTGCGCTCGGCCTGCACGGCCTCAAGCGAGTAGTCGCTCCAACGATCGTTGTAACGTTTGTCGCCGATGATGCTGGCGAACTCCGGGTTGTGCTGCAGCTGGTACTGCCATTGTTTGTCCAGCAGCGCGTCGAAGGCCTTGGCGGCCTGCTCGCTGCTCGGCGCGGAAGTGGCCGCAGCCGCTGTCTCCGCTGCGGGCGGCGCCGGCTTGCAGGCAGTGAACAATGCGGCGGCCAGCAGGCCGATGGCTACAGGACGCAGGTGGTTCATGCGGTTACTCCAAGATGCGAGGACGGCGGTAGGAGCGCGCTTGCGCGCGAGCGGCTTTCTCGGTAACGCCCATCGCGCGCAAGCGCGCTCCTACGGATGCGTTGGCCCGTGCAGGCTCACGCAAACGGTTGGTCGATCGCCAGCGATGGCGGCGTAAACCACTGCGCGCCAGCATCGGTGACATAAAAATGGTCTTCCAGGCGCACGCCGAACTCGCCGGGCACTACGATCATCGGCTCGTTGCTGGCGCACATGCCCGGCTGCAGCGGCTGCGCGTTGCCGCGCACCAGATACGGCGCCTCATGAATCGCCAACCCGCAGCCGTGACCGGTGCGATGCGGCAGGCCGGGCAAGCGATAGTCGGGGCCAAGCCCTGCCGCCTCTAGTACCTTGCGCGCCGCCTGGTCCACTGCTTCGCAGGCGATGCCTGGGCGTATCGCCGCAAACGCCGCCGCCTGCGCCGCCTGCTCCAGGTCCCAGATGCGCTGTTGTGCAGCGTTGGGAGCGCCGTAGATCCAGGTGCGGGTGATATCGGAGTGATAGCCCTGCACGGTGCAGCCGGTGTCGATCAGCACCAGCTCGCCTTCGCGCAGATGCTGCACACCGGGAATCCCGTGCGGGAACGAGGTGGCATGGCCGAACTGCACGATGCAGAAGGTGGAGCCGTTGTCCGCGCCCAGCGCGCGATGCGCCTCGTCGATGAAGCGCACCAGTTGATCGGTCCCGATGCCTTCCTGCGCGATGCCGGCCGCCAGCCGCTGCACCAGCAAGGTCATGTCGCAGGCCTGCTGCATCAGCGCCAGCTCGGCCGGCGACTTGCACATGCGGCAGCCATCGATAATGGCCCCGGCATCGCGGATCGCCGTGCCCAAATGCGCGCGCAGGCCGGTGTGCACGGCAAACGCAATCCCTGGATCCAGCGCCAATGCATGCGCGTGGCGTTCGTCCATGGCCTGCACCGCCAGCGCGTACGGGTCCTCGTGTTCTTCCCACAGATACTTGGCAACTGGAATATTCAGCACCGCATCCAGCGAGCCTTCTTCGAACGCGGGGCAGATCAACACCGGGTCGCCATCCAGCGTGAGCAGCAGCGCGACCAGACGCTCGCTTGCACCCCACGGCACGCCGGTGAAATAACGCAGCGAAGTGCCGGCGCCGATCAACAGCGCATCCACGCCGTGCGCGCGCATCAGGCGGCGTGCGCGTTCGATGCGCTGTTGGTATTCGTCGGCGGCGATCGGCGCGGCGCGTTGCGTCCACGGCGTCAGTTGCGCGCGTGCCTGTTCCAACGACACCCCGCCGATCTGGCTGCTCATGTGCCCGCTCCGAGATCTGCAGTGCTCCACTGCCCATCCACCAGACGTGCGACACCGCCCGGATTGCGCTGACGCAACTCGGCCGGCAGCAAGGCGTCCGGCACCGCGTCGTAGCTATGCAAGGCAGCAAAACGGCGAATCGAACCGGGCATGCCCACCGCGGTGAACCCCGGATGCCCGGTGCTGGGGAACGGCCCGCCATGATTTTGCGCCGCGCTTACTGCAACGCCGGTCGGCATCTTGCTGTTGATCAACCGCCCCACCCGCGCACGCAGCACCGGTGCTATGGCCTGCCAGGCCGCATCGTCGCTGCCATCGGCCGCGCGATACAAGGTGCCGGTGAGATTGCCTTCGAATGCGGCGGCAACCTGTTGCATCTGCGCAACGTCGCGCGTACGCACCAGCAGGCTCACCGGGCCGAAGGCCTCGGTCTGCAGCGCCTGCGGGTTTGCGATGAATGCCTGCGCATCCACATTCAACAAGGTTGGCGCATAGCGATACCCGTCTTCGCCGGTATGCCCCCCGGCAAGCAGCGCGGCGCCGGCAGCGCGCAAGGCCGCCACGCCGCGTTGCACGCCTTCCACGCCTGAACTGGAAAACAGCACCATCGGCATGGCGGCGTCGAAATGCGCCGTGGTCGCGGCAACGAACGCATCGCCCGCTTCGCCGTGCGGCACCACCACCACACCGGGATTGGTGCAGAACTGGCCGCTACCCAAGGTGCACGAGGAAAAGAATTCCTGCGCCAAGGCGGCACCGCGTTCGACTAGCGCACCCGGCAACAGGAACACCGGGTTGACGCTGGAGAGCTCTGCATAAAACGGCACGCCGGCCGCGTCGGCGGCGGCCTTCAGCGCAAGCCCGCCTGCGCGGCTACCGGTGAAGCCGATCGCCCCCAGCCGGGCATCGCCGGCCAGTCGCACACCTATCGCGTTGTCGAAGTGATACAGCAACTGCACCGCTGCAGCCGGCAGGCCCGCCGCAATCAACGCTGCGTGCGCAAGCTGCGCCATGCGCTGGCTGGTGGCCGGATGCAGCGGGTGCGCCTTGGCGATCACCGGGTTGCGCGCGGCAATGGCCGAGGCGAAATCGCTGCCGGCAATCGCATTGAAAGCGAACGGGAAATTGTTCGGGCCAAACACCAATACCGGCTTGCCCAGCGGCGCCAGATGCGAACGCAGATCGGCAGCGGTATCGATGATGGGTTGGGTCCAGCTAAAACTGCGCACCGCTTGTGCGGCCTGGCGCAATTGACCGCTGGTACGCGGCAGTTCGTTGCCGCGCAAGCGCGTGGGCGCCGGCAATGCGGTTTCAGCATGCGCAAGCGCCACCAGCGTGTCGGCATCGGCGTCCAGCGCGTCGGCATAGGCGTCCAGAAACGCCGCAATCTGTTCGACCGGCGCTGCCGCAAGCTCTGCTGCAACCGCTTGCGCCGCCGCAATCGCCGTCTCGATGTCGTCCGCACCGCTGACCGGGAATTGCGGCCCGATCGCCTCGCCGGTGGTCGGGTCGGCTGCACGGAAGCTGCCGGTCGCATCGCGGCTGGCTTGCCACTGGCCGGCCAGCAATACCTCGGCCTGCTGCAAGGGGATGGAGTGGATCGTGTCGTTCATTGCGGCACCTTCGGTTGCATGGAACAGTTGCATGAGGACGGACCCTGCGCACCGTGCGGCAGCGGCCGACCAGGAGCGATAAGGATGCCGCAGCGATGCGACATCCTCATCGACACACGTCTCGCTACACCGGCCGCCACATCAGCGCGTGACTCCGTGCGCGGCGCTCAGCCAATCGCGTGCAGCAAGACATCATCGTCAGGACAATGTCGGCGCAGTGGCGATCGCATGATCGATGACCTTGAGCGCCGCCTCACGCTCGGCACCGTCGACCACCAGGCGCGGCGCGCGCACGCGCTCGCTGCCGATGCCCACTTTTTCCTGCACCAGTTTGATCAACTGCACGAACTTGGGCACGGTATCCAGGCGCAGCAGTGGCAGGAACCAGTCGTAGAGTTCCTTGGCCGCCGGATACCCGCCATCGCGCGCGAGTTCGAACAGGCGCACCGATTCCTTCGGGTACGCATTGACCAGGCCGGCGATCCAGCCCTTGGCGCCCATGCTCAGGCCTTCGACGATGGCATCGTCCATGCCGACCAGCAGCGCCAGACGTTCGCCCAGCAACTCCTGCAACGCGGCGAAGCGGCGCACATCGCCCGAGGATTCCTTCACTGCCTGCAGATTGGGGAATTCGGCCGCCAGCTCGGCGATCTGCGCCGGGCCGAAATCGGTCTTGTAGGCCACCGGGTTGTTGTACAGGATCACCGGCAGATCGGTCGCGGCGATCACCGCGCGCACATGTGCGCCCATCTCGCGCCAATCGGTGGAATACACGTATGGCGGCAACACCATCAACCCGCCGCAACCGAGTTCCTTGGCCGCTTTTGCCAGCGCCACCGCTTCACCGGTCGCCAGGCTGGCGATGCCCGGCACCACCGGCACGCGGCCGTTCAACGCGGTGATCAGCGTCTTGAGCACGGCCAGCTTATCGTCCACGCTCAGGGTGGCGGCTTCGCCCAGCGAGCCCAGCGGTACGATCGCGGTGCAATCGGCGTCCACCAACTGATTGGCGTGCTTGGCCAGGAAGTCGTGATCGATCTCACCGGAGGCGGTGAACGGGGTGGTGATGGCCGGCAACACGCCGTGCCAGAACGCAGCAATGCTCATGGATGATTCCCTTGCGAGTCGGAAGTGAACGGGTCGGCCAGCGCCGCGAGGCGGACCGGGAACAACGGCGGCCGGCGGCCGGCGTCGGTGGAAAGCTCGGGCGGGCAGCGCCCCAGTTCGGCCAGCGCAGTACCGCAAATGCGGCCCTGGCAAGCGCCCATGCCGCAGCGCGAAGCGAGCTTGGCATCGCGTGCATCGTTGAAGTTGTCCAACGCAGCCAGCGGCACGTCTTCGCAGCGGCACACCAGCGTGTCGGGCTGCGCCAGCGTGCGGATGCGTGGATTCAGTGCGAACTGCTGCTGCAATAACTGCGCGAACGCACGCGCAGCACGCCGCTGCGGCTGCAAGCGCAGCGCGGCGTCCGGCGCATCGGCAGCCATATGCCCGGCCATCGCGCCTTCGATCAGCGCGCAATCGCGCCCGCCGATGCCGCAGGCTTCGCCCGCAGCAAAGACCTGGGTGACACTGGTGCGTAGCAACGCATCCACGCGTACTTGCTGATGCGCGCCGCAGGCTTCTAGCTGACACCCCAGCAGTTGCGCGAGTTCGGTATTGGGCACCAGGCCATAGCCAACGGCCAGTTGATCGCAAGCGATACGCGTACGACCGGCAGGCCCTTCGATTTCGATTTCGCGCAGTTGCGTGTCGCCGTGTGCGGATACGACAAAGCTGCCGGCGCGATACGCCACCGCGCGCAACTGCAAGCGCAACGACACCGCCTGCGCCGCCTTGCCCGGCCAGCGCCACAACTGCAATGCGAACTGCCGCAACGCAGCTGCAGAAGTTTGTTCGTGGATGCCAAGCACCTGTGCGCCATGCCGTTGCAAGGTGGCCGCACTGGCCAGCAGCAACGGGCCGCTGCCAGCGACGACCACGCGCTTGCCAGCCAGCGGCCACCCCTGTTTGGCCAGCGCCTGCGCCGCGCCGGCGCCGGTCACGCCGGGCAAGGTCCAGCCCGGGAATGGCAGCAGCAATTCGCGCGCGCCGGTGGCCAGCACCAGCGCGGCGTAATGCAGTTGCAGCGTGCCGTCCGGGCCATCGGCCAACAGCCAACCCGGCTGCGCCAACAGAATCTGCGTGCGCGTCAGCAGCGTGATCGATGCATCGCCCTGCACCTGTTGCAACAGCGCGCGCGCATCGGCCGGCGCGCCGTGCTGCACATCGCTGCGCCAGACCTGCCCACCGGCACGCGGTTGCATGTCGACAACGCCCACGCGCACGCCGTGACTGGCCGCCGCCTGCGCCGCCGCCAGGCCGGCCGGGCCGGCACCGATCACCAACACATCGAAATGCTGCACGCGCTCAGCCATCGGTGCGTACCTGCATGCCGTCGCGCGCATCCACCAGGCAGGCGCGTTGCTGGCCGATGCCGTCGATACGCACCCTGCATTCGAAACACACGCCCATGCCACACAACGGCGCGCGCGGCTGGCCGCTGCACGATTGCCGAAACTGCAGCGTCGCCAGCGCCACCGCCGCGGCAACGCTGGCGCCAGCCGGCACTTCGACCAGTTGCGCATCCACGTGCAGACGCACTGTCGCGCTCATGCGGCCGCACCGTGCACGGCGCGCGCCGGTGCATAAGGCGCCGGGTCGATCGCAGGCGTGCGCCCGAGCAGGCTGTCCACGATCACCCGTGCGCTCCCCAGCGCCGTGGTGACACCCAGCCCCTCGTGACCGGCGGCCACCCACACATCGCGCCGGCCGGGCACCGCCCCCAGATACGGCCGCCCGTCCGGTGTGGCCGGGCGCAACCCGGTCCATACCCGGATCGCCTGCAACTCGCGCAACACCGGCAGATAGGCGAACGCACGTTGCAGCATCTGCTGCAGCACCGGCATCGACAGCGCGCGATCGTGCTCGCCGAACTGGCGCGAAGAGCCGATCAGGATCTGCCCGGTCGGTCGCGGCTGCACATTGAACGCCACGCTGGTGTCGTCGGCGCCATGCGCCGAATCCGCGTAGCCCAACTCCAGCAACTGATGCCGGATCAAGCCCGGATGCCGATCGGTGATGACCAGATGGCCCTTGCGTGGGCGCAGTGCCAGCTCGGGCAGCAACTGCGGCAAGGCCACACCGCTGGCCACCAGCACCGGGCCGGCCAACAGCTGGCCGTCGTCCAGACGCACCCCATGCGCCTGCAACTGCTCCACCTTGCGGCCAGCAAACAGCTGCGCGCCCGCCTTGCAGGCCAGGCTCACCAGATGCCGCGCCACCCGCGGCGGATACACCACGGCCTCACCGGGCACGCGCATGCCGCCTGCCAGGCCCGGCACCAGTTGCGGTTCCAGCGCGTACAACTGCGTCGCGTCGATGGCTTCGGCATGCAGATCGGCCGCCGCCAAACGCGCGATCTTGGCCGGAACCGCCGCCAGCTCGCGTGCATCGCGCGCCACCCACAGCGTGCCGCAGCGGCTGAATTCGGCCTCGCTCAGTTGCGCAAACCGCTCCCACAGCCGTAACGAGTACGCCGACAACGCCAACTCGGCCGGGTCGTCGTCCATCGCCACCAGGTGCCCCATCGCCGCAGCGGTGGAACCGCCGCCGATCGGCCCCGGCTCGACGATTGCCACGCGCAGGCCTTCGCCAGCCGCCGCCTCGGCGCAGGCCGCGCCGACAATGCCTGCGCCCACCACGATCAGGTCGTAGCTGCGTCGCGTGGACGCAGCTGTGGGCGATGTGTGCGTGTCTGGTCGTGCAGCTGAGTGTGCCGCCGCCGCATCACCGGTCTGCGCGGCCGCGGACACGGCGGCTGACGCAGCAGGCGCTGCGCCGGCACTTCCCTGCGCGCGCGGCGGCTGGTGCATCAGGCCACGATGCCCCAGGCGAACGGGTCGGCCGGGTCGATCGACAACTGCGAGCGCGCGGTGATGTAGGCATGCCCGCTGATGCGCGGCGCAATGCCACGCCCACTCAACCGATAACTGCCTTCGAACGTGCTACCAAGGATGCCTTGCTGCACCCAATGCTCGCCCTCGCCCAGCTTGCCGTCGGCGGCCAGACAGGCCAGTTTGGCGCTGGTGCCAGTGCCGCACGGCGAGCGGTCGTAGGCCAGGCCCGGGCACAGCACGAAATTACGTGCCAGGCCGCTGCCATCGGGCGCAGGGCCATTGACTTCGATATGGTCGATCTCGCCACCGGCGTCACCGGTGATGCCCGCCGCTTCCAAGGCCAGCCGGATCGCTTCGGTATAAGCGGTCAGTTCGCGCTGATGCGCCAGATCCAGCACACACGGCGCCTGCTCGGTGATGAAAAACCAGTTGCCGCCCCAGGCCACATCGCCGCGCACGCAGCCGTGACCGGGCACGACCACCTCCACGCCGGTCGCAAAGCGATAACTCTCGACATTGTCCACCGACACCGTGCCGTCTTCAGCCAGCTCCACGCCGACCGTGCCGACCGGGGTTTCGATGCGGTGCTGGCCCGGCGCGATGCGCCCCAGCGTGGCCAGCGTGCGCACCACTCCGATAGTGCCGTGTCCGCACATACCCAGGTAGCCGACGTTGTTGAAGAAGATCACCCCGGTGCAGGCGCTGGGGTCGCGCGCCGGCAGCAACAAGGCGCCGACCATGGTGTCCGAGCCGCGTGGTTCGCAGGCGATCGCGCTGCGCCACTGATCGAACTCGCTGCGAAAGCGCTCGCGACACTGCGCCAGATCGCCATCGCCCAGATCGGGGAAGCCGGAGAGGACCACGCGGGTAGGTTCGCCGGCCGTATGGGAGTCGATGACGTCGATGGTGTGCATGGCTCATGCTCCCACTGCGGGCTGGCAGGCGACTAGCGTCCAATGCGAGTTGCAAATGCGGAAATCTGCACAATCGACAACCCGGTTCACAGCCCCGCGTTTGCGCTAGGATCATTGCTGGGCCGCGCCTTTCGTGCAGCCGTCAATCGTGACCGCCACCATGACGCCGATGGACCTCAACCTTCCCGCGCTGGAAATGCAGACGCTGTTCGACGCACTGCCGGACGTGGTGTTCTTCATCAAGGATGGGCAGGGCCGCTACACCCACTGCAACCTTACGCTCGTGCGCCGGCTGGGACGCAAGCTGCGCAGCGAAATCATTGGCCGCTCGCCGCTGGAAGTGTTCCCGCTGCCGCTGGGCGGAAGCTACATGATGCAGGACCGCCGCGTGCTGTGCGGCGAGCTCATCGACAATCAGTTGGAGGTGCATCTGTACCCCAATCGCCTGCCCGGCTGGTGCCTGACTTTCAAGCGCCCGCTGTGCGAAGCCGACGAAGTGATCGGCATCGTGGGCATTTCGCGCGATCTGGGCCAGCCCGACAGCCGCCACTCGGCCTACGAACGATTGAGCCAGGTGATGGAGCACATGCAGGCCAACTTCGGCGACAACCTGCGCGTGCAGAGTCTGGCCGACCTGGCCGGCTTGTCGGTGGCGCAGCTGGAGCGGCATTTCCGCCGCGTATTCCAGGTGACGCCGCAGCAACTGCTGACCAAGTTGCGCATCGAATCGGCGATGCGGCTGCTGTACGGCGACGACAGCATCGCCAGCATCGGGCAACGTTGTGGCTTTGCCGACCAGAGCGCGTTCGCACGTCAATTCAAGGCCACGGTCGGCATGACGCCGCGCGATTACCGCGCGCTCAAGGGTCAGTTGTAAGCAAAAAACCGGCGCTGACATACGGCTGGCACAAATGCCGAATTCGGCAGGATTGGGGTTGCCATTGCAATGCGGTTTGCACGGTCCCTGCGGCGACCATGCAGCGCGCCGGGTGCTGCCCCGGATGAGGCGGCGCTGAAGGTCGCGTCAAGGCGAGCCAGGGCCCGGATGGTAGAATTCCGGGTTTCCCCCAACTGCGTTGCCAATGGCCAGCTTCTTTCGCCGCAACAAGCCAACCACGCCCGACAGCGCGCGTACCTCGCGCTACAGCCTGGAAGAACTGGCAGCCGCATTTCCGACCGCACCTTCTGCCGCCCCCCCGGTTTCGCCGGTTGAGGCCATGCCAGCTGCTGCGCCGAGCGGCACGCCAGCAGCGGTGCCGGTTGCTGCGCCGCTTGCCACACCTGCTCCCGCACAGGCTGAGCCGGCGACTCCCACGCCCGCTGCCGCTCCGGCCGAACAGCTTGCACAAGATATCGCCGCGCGTACCGGTCAGGCGCAGAGCATCGCCGCAGTGCCCACCGCGCCTGCCCCGCCGGCAACGCCCGCGCCTTCGGCATTGCAGGCACTGCCTGATCCCAAACCGCCTGTCACGCCTACTGCCCCCACTCCAGTGGTGGTGGCGCCGGTTGTCGCGCAGCCACACACCGCGCCGGTGCTGCCTGCTGCTGCACCCGCGCAGCCTGCAGCGCCGTCGCAGACTGCTACTCCTGCGCTTGCACCTGCCGCACCATCGACGACTGCGGCACCTGCCGCCCCGCCGGCTGCAACACCAGCCGTCGTTGCACCGCCTGCCGCCGCACCGACGTCTGCAGCTCCGGCCGTTGCCGTAACCCCCACCGTCGCCACGCCCGTCGTCACCCCACCGGTCGTCGTCAGCACCCCGCTGCCGGCCACACAGGACAACGACAGCATCCTCGGCCAGCGCGATGCGCTACCCGCAGCCCCGGCCGGCAAGCCGGGCTGGCGCGATCGTCTGCGCAACAGCACTTTCGCGCGCAGCTTCGGCGGTTTGTTCTCGCGCAACCCCAAGCTCGACGACGATCTGCTCGACGAGATCGAGACCGCACTGATCACCGCCGACGTCGGTATCGGCGCGACCACCGCATTGGTCGAAGGCCTGCGCAAGCGCATGAAGTCGCGCGAGTTCGTCGATGCGCAGGCGATGTTCAAGGCGCTGCGCGCCGATCTCATCGCGCTGCTGCAGCCGGTCTCCAAACCATTGGTCATCGATCGCTCGGTCAAGCCGTTCGTGATCCTCACCGTCGGCGTCAACGGCGTCGGCAAGACCACCACCATCGGCAAGCTCGCCAAGCGCTTCAAGGACGAAGGCAACAGCCTGATGCTGGCCGCCGGCGACACCTTCCGCGCCGCTGCGGTGGCGCAATTGCAGGCCTGGGGCGACCGCAACGGCGTGGCCGTGATCGCGCAGGGGCAAAACGCCGATGCCGCCTCGGTGGCGTTCGACGCGCTGCAGGCCGCCAAGGCGCGCGGCACCGAAGTGTTGATCGCCGACACCGCCGGCCGCCTGCACACCCAGACCGGGCTGATGAACGAGCTCGGCAAGATCCGCCGTGTGCTCGGCAAGATCGACGCCGCCGCACCGCACGAAGTGCTGATGGTCATCGACGGCACCACCGGCCAGAACGCCATTTCGCAGCTGCGCCAGTTCCATGCCGCCGTCGGCGTCACCGGCCTGGTGGTCACCAAGCTCGACGGCACCGCCAAGGGCGGCGTGGTGTTCGCACTGGCGCGCGAGTTCGGTATTCCGATCCGCTTTGCCGGCATCGGCGAGCGCCCGGAAGATCTGCGCGTGTTCGACCCGGTCGCCTTCGTCGATGCGTTGCTGCCGGAAGCATTGGGCAGCTGATCGGCAGACGCTTGCATGCGTCTGCCGCCGTTATGAAGTCATCGCCAGCAGAGCCCATGCCAGCCGACCACGCCACGCCCACCGCTGACGCTTTCGTCCACCGCCTGCTGCACTGGTTCGACGGCCACGGTCGTCACGATCTGCCCTGGCAGCATCCGCGCGCACCGTACCGCGTGTGGTTGTCGGAAATCATGCTGCAGCAGACCCAGGTCGCGGTGGTCATTCCGTACTTCCTGAAGTTCGTCGCCAGCTTCCCGACCCTGGCCGACCTGGCTGCGGCCGACAACGACACCGTGATGGCGCATTGGGCCGGGCTGGGCTACTACGCACGCGCACGCAACCTGCATGCGGCCGCCAAGCAATGCGTCGCCTTGCACGACGGCGAGTTGCCACGTGATTTCGATGCGCTGCTCGCGCTGCCCGGCATCGGCCGCAGCACGGCGGGCGCCATCCTCAGCCAGGCCTGGAACGACCGCTTTGCCATCATGGACGGCAACGTCAAACGCGTGATGACGCGCTTCCATGGCATTGCCGGCTACCCCGGCTTGCCGGTGATCGAAAAGCAGCTCTGGCAGTTGGCCACTGCACATGTCGCGCATGTTCCAGCGGGCCGCTTGGCCGATTACACGCAAGCGCAAATGGATTTCGGCGCCACGCTATGCACACGCGCAAAACCGGCCTGCGTACTGTGTCCGTTGCAGGACGATTGCGTGGCGCGCCGAGAGGGCCTGGTGGAAGCATTGCCTACGCCCAAGCCCGGCAAACAACTACCGGAGCGCGAAGCCACCGCGCTGCTGCTGGAAAACGCAGACAAGCAGATCCTGCTGCAACGCCGCCCGCCAACCGGTATCTGGGCTTCGCTGTGGACATTGCCACAGGCCGAGACCGACAGCGGCATGCGCGCATGGTTCGCCAACCATATCCAAGGTGATTACGAGCGCGCCGATGAGATGCCGCTGATCGTGCACACCTTCAGCCACTACCGCCTGCATCTGCAGCCGTTGCGCATCCGCAAGGTCGCGCTGCGTACAGCGGTGCGCGACAATGACGATCTGCGCTGGGTGGCCCGCGCCGATCTCGCAGCGCTGGGCCTGCCGGCGCCGATCCGCAAACTGCTCGACGCTCTGTAAGGCGCACTCACACTCCAAGCGCGCACGTTGAGCGCGCATCCAAGGGAATTTGCATGTCACGCACCGTGTTCTGCCAGTACCAGCAATGCGACACCGACGGCCTGGATTTTGTGCCGTATCCCGGCGAACTCGGCCAGCGTGTGTTCGCACACATCGGCAAGACCGCATGGCAGGCATGGCTGGCGCATCAGACCATTCTGATCAACGAAAACCGGCTCTCTCCACGCGACCCCAAGCACCGCGCGTTTCTCGAAGCCGAATTGCAGAAGTTCCTGTTCGAGCGCAACGCCGACAAGCCGGATGGCTATGTCGCGCCGATGAGCGAAGAGTAAGCGCGTCCATCGGGCACCATTGCGCTCACTACCAGGCGGGCGCGCAGCCTGCCGACTCATGCAACACTGATTTAGAGCGGCTGATAAAACGACTTCACGCTGGTTTATTGCAGAGCGGATGATCTGCGGCTTGGCTGCAGGGTCCTTGCCCGCCCACCCTCGCGGGACACGCCGCAAGTACATCCATGTAGGCTCTTACGCGGCATCCATGCCGCGTAAGGTCCCGCGACGGTGGGCGGGCAAGGACCAGTGGAGATGGTCGGTGTGCGTGGTGCAAGCAATGCATGAGGTAAGAGGCAAGTTGTTTGGATGACGGCGTGTCCTACAGCTCCCAAATGCAATGTGATTAACAGGCAGGCTTTCAACAAAGCAACCGACTCACTTTCTGGTGCGGTGCCCTCACCGATTGCGGGACCGTGTGGCGGCATGGATGCCGCCACCGAGCCTACATGGACGTACTTGCGGCGTGTCCCGCGAGCGGTGAGGGCATCGCGCCCTCGACCGACTCAGCGTTTGAGCTGGGCTGCATCCAACAAGAGGCGGCCAACAAAACCACTACGCTCACCGCCAGGCGACCGCTTGCTACTGTTTTGACCGCTCGCTCCGTTCTATTAGTCGCTCTTGGCTGCGACATTTTTCAACCAGGCATCTGCATTGCCTCGGCAAACACCGCTCAACAGACACCAACAGGCCCGTCCAGCAACAAGCGGATACGCTTGAGCAATTCCTTCTGCGTATACGGCTTGTTGACCACGCCGAACTCCGCGCCATCCACGTCGGTGCGCTGGATGCCGGCATCGGCGTAGCCGGTGGTGAGCAGAATCTTGATCTTAGGCAGCATGCGGCAGGCCTCGCGTGCGAGCACCACACCATTCATGCCGCCCGGCATGATCAGATCGGTGAACAACGCATCCACCTCCGGATGCAGCTCCAGCACTGCGATTGCTTCGCGTCCGCTGGATGCGCACAGGACACGGTAGCCGGCACCTTCCAGAAAGAGCTTGGCAACCACCGCCACGTCCGGCTTGTCTTCCACGATCAGGATGTTCTCGCTACCGCCCTGGTCGATCACGCGCTGTTCGACCGCCTGCATGTCCTCCGCATACTCGCTGGATGCCGGGAAGTACAGCCGTACCGTGGTGCCCTCGCCCACTTCGCTAAGGATGCGCACGGTGCCGCCAGACTGCTTGACGAAGCCGTACACCATCGACAACCCCAGCCCGGTGCCCTGGCCTTCTTCCTTGGTGGTGAAGAACGGCTCCATCACCCGGCTGGCGATGTCCGGCGGCATGCCCGAGCCGGTGTCGCACACCGCGATGCTCACATACCGGCCCGGTGCCAACTGGTGATAGGTCGCCAGCTCGTGGCTGGTGATCTCCACATTCTGCGTCTTTACCGTGACTTCCTTGCGCTCGGCATAGGCCATCGCATCGCGCGCGTTGATCAACACATTCAGCAGCGCCATCTCGGCCTGGGTGGTGTCGATCTGGCAATTCCACAGCCCCTCTTCCAGCGACTGCCGCAGGCTGATGTCGCCGCCCAGCGTACGCTCGGCCATGTTGTTCATGCCCGACACCAGACCGTTGAGATTCACCACGCCGCCGCGCAACTTCTGCTTGCGCGAAAATGCGAGCAGTTGCTGGGTCAATGTGGCCGCCTTGGCCGCAGCAGCGGCCGCCTGCTCGGCACTGAACGCAATGCGTTTGGCATTGCCACCGCCATCTGCGGCCATCATCTGGATCACTTCCAGATGGCCGGACATCACCTGCAGCAGATTATTGAAATCGTGCGCGATACCGCCGGTCAATTGACCCAGCGCTTCCATCTTCTGCGCCTGACGCAAGGCATCCTCGGCATCGCGGCGACGGCTCACATCCAGCTGCGAACCGAAGAAATACACCAGCTCGCCCTTGTCATCGAACACCGGCGAGACGAATAGCGCATTCCAGAACGAAGAACCGTCCTTGCGGTAATTCATCACTTCGGTGGCGAATGCGCGACGGTTGGCGATGGAATCGCGAACCTCGTTGACGTTGGCCGGGTCGGTGTCCGGCCCTTGCAGAAAACGGCAATTGTGGCCAATGACCTCTTCCGACGAATACCCGGTCATTTCCAGAAATGCGCGATTGGCAAACACGATGGGGTTGTCCAGCAAATGCGGGTCGGTCACCGTCATCGGCATCCGCGTGGTTTCCACCGCGGCAAAAAAGATATCCGAGCGTTGCTTCTCGACAGGAGGACCGCGAGATCCGCTGATGTGGGGCGCACATGGCGCTCCGTGACCGGGATCGTTCAAGTGCATCTTCTGCGCAGGGCAATGTTCATGACCGGAGTCTAGTTGGAGGCGGTTAGTTGACTCCTCACATGCGCTGCGTACGTTTTGCCACTAAGGCAGCGTTCGCCCGTGCAGGCTAGTGTGGCGCAACCTTGGAAAACACATTGATCACCACTGCCCCAGCCGCGATCAACCCCATACCCAGCATCGCCGGTGCATCCAGCCGTTGCCCATGGAGTGCCCACGCCACCAGCGAAATCAGCACGATGCCCGCGCCCGACCACAGGGCGTAGGCGATGCCGACCGGGATGACACGCAATGTGAGCCCAAGAAAATAAAACGAAATGCCATAGCCCAGCACCGTCAGCAGCGATGGCCACAAGCGCGTGAAGCCTTCGCTGGATTTGAGCGCCGAGGTCGCGGTGACTTCTGCGCAGATTGCCACCGCTAGGAACACCCAGTTCTTCATCGCTGCCACCTTGTCGTCCGCAATCCGGCGACCATAACCGCCAGCGCCGGCTTGCATGCAAGCGCGCAGCTGTGAGCCATCGCAGACATGGTCGCTTGCTGCAAGCCAGCCAAGCGTGGTGCCACACGCTGCCATGCCTAGACGTCCGCAGACGTGCATCGGCAAGGTTTTGCCGTAGCATGCGCGGGCACCAAGCAGCTCCTGCGCCGCGTCCGGCCGTTCTGGCACCGTTGCGCGCATTCTTTTCCGCGCCAGTGCCTTCGTCTGGCGACCCATGCGATATCGCCATGCCGGGCTACCAGACCCAGATTCACGAGTTGACCTTCGGGCAGCTGACCTACGTCATTCGCGCACTGGCCGACAAGCAGCAGTACGCCGATCCCGATGAAAGCGCAGCTGACGCGGGCATTTCGTCCGCGCAGTGGAGTCTGTTCGGCCAGGTGTGGCCGGCCGGGCAACTGCTGGCCGAAGCGATGGCCACGCGCCCGATCGAGGGCAGACGCATCCTCGAACTCGGTTGCGGCTTGGGGCTGGCGAGTCTGGTGCTGCGCAGGCGCGGCGCCGACGTCGTCGCCAGCGATCACCACCCGCTGGCCGAAGTGTTTCTGGCCTACAACGCTGCGCTCAATTCGCTGGAATCGGTGCCGTACCGGCGCCTGGACTGGGACACCGGCGCGCCGAACATGGGCCAGTTCGACATGATCATCGCCAGCGACGTGCTTTACGAAACCCGCCACGCCACCATGCTGGCAAAACTCATCCCCGCGCTTGCCAAGCCCTCGTGCGAGATCGTCATCAGCGACCCGGGCCGCGGTAATGCCAATGCGCTATCGCGCATGCTCGCAGACATCGGGTTTTCGCTGATTGCCGGCGATCGCCAGGCCTCTGTGCAGGTGGCCAAGGCACCGCGTCTGTTCGTCTATCGGCGCAACATGGACAACTGGAGGCCGACAGGCGGTTGATCGCAGCGCTATGCCATCACGGCGTCGGCGTGTACGCCGACAGCGACGCCGGCTTGCGCGGATCGGCCTTGATCTCGGTGTGCTCGCTCATCCGCATCGCATCGGCGTCAGGCCTGTCATCGGTATTCATTTCCCAGCTCTCCGTCACACGCTTGTGGAAAAAGAACCCACCGCGCGCACGGTCGTAGCGGAAGGTGATGTAGTCGGTCCAATGCTGCCCGCACGACACGCCATTCTGCACGGTGAAATACGCGCCCTTCGCCACCAAGCCTTCTTCGCCATCCAGAAACGGATCGCACTGGCCGCCTTCGTCGGCCTTGAAGATCACCCGCGTATTGCGCCCGGCTTCGACAAAGCCACCGTCCGCGTTCGCCACCAACACCAGCAAGGTACGTGCAGGCGCAGCACGCCCGCTGGAGCGCAGCGCATCCAAGGTGCCTTCAGACGCGACGCGCAGGGCCACCACATAATCCTGCCGGCCGTCTCCAGTCAGATCCGCAGTGGCAACGCCGATCACCGTCTGCCCGGCAGGCAGCAACTTTGACGCATTGGCAGGCAGCGTGGACGCGCCACACGGCACGGCCGCGGCCAGTGCCATTGCCAACCACCAGTGGTGTTTCGTCATTGCCGTTCCTTCGTCCGATCAAGGCTACAAGGATACCCGGCCATGCAGGCTCCTCGACCGGTGATGCGTTGCGGAGTACCACGCGCTGCAGCGCCACAGGCGACTGAGCACCACCTGCGCACAGCCAACAACTCAAACAGCATTGTGGCGGCGCTAGGTCTCGCGAACCCGGTATTCCTTCGGATCCAGAAACTCCGCCAGGCAGGAGCCAACGCGCAGCGCCTGCTCACGCGCATCGCCGCGATACTCGCCCTGCCCGGCGCCCTCGATCGTGGCCACTGGTGACGCGCGGTCACGGTGGTAGACGAACGCGGTCGAGAGCCACAACGTCGCGCCAGGCGCCTGGCTTTCCAACGTCTCCACGCGGAACTCACCGCAATACCCGTGAATCAACGTGCGTCGAAGTGTCTTGTGCGCCATGCCCGCAAGTATCGCCACGCGCAGTTGAAGACGACGTGGAAGCAAAGCGCTCATCACGAGACCGAGCAAGACGCCCGCGCAGATTGACTGCGACGGCAACTTGCAGCGTCATTCGAGCCGATTTGCAAAGACGGCTCGCAACACAGCCTTATCGTCAAAGCACTCATCGACAGACACGACAAAACCGCCCGCCAATCTGTATGCAGGTCTGGCTCAAATGAAACACAAGCAAGAGTCTGAAAACCCGGCGATTGCCGGAAAGCCTTGCGAATGAAGGCTTGGAAATGGTGGCCGAGGACGGAATCGAACCGCCGACACGGGGATTTTCAATCCCCTGCTCTACCAACTGAGCTACTCGGCCACTACCTGCAACGCGATGCCTGCGTTGCGAGGACGCGCATCATAGCGAGCAGGCGCAGTTTGGGCAAGCCTTGCGCGCAACTTTGTTGCGGGCCGGTGCCGGCAGCCGGGTTTCTTGCGCCGGTTCACGCCGCGCGGCGGGTGGCATGGCCTAGCCTGCGCGCGTCCTGAGGAGATTGTCATGCGCCTGCCCCGCCTGCTGCTGTCGTTCGCTTTGCTGCTGCCACTGATCGCTGTTGCCCAACAGCCGATACGCGCGGTGCCGCAGCTGGACATCTCCCGCTACGCCGGGCAGTGGCACGAGATCGCGCACCTGCCGGTGTCGTTCCAGAAGAAGTGCCGCAGCGATATCACCGCCAGCTACACCTTGCGCGACGATGGCTTGATCGGCGTGCGCAACGGCTGCCGCACCGCCGATGGCGCCCTGACCCAGGCTGAGGGTGTGGCGCGGCCGGTCGCCGGGCACCCCGGCCAGTTGCAGGTGCGCTTCGCTCCGGAATGGCTGAGCTGGCTGCCGCTGGTGTGGGCCGACTATTGGGTAATCGCGCTCGACCCGGACTACCAATGGGCGGTGGTCGGCGAGCCGGATCGCAAGTACCTGTGGATCCTGTCGCGCTCGCCACAGATGCAGCGCGCGCAGTTCGAGCAACTCAAGCTTCAGGCCACGCAGATGGGCTACGACCTGTCGCCGCTGATCGTGGCTGCGCCATTGCTGTGAGTGCAGCGCTCTGACCGCACGCCCTCTGCACCGTGCACGCAGCAAGGCAGCAAGGCAGCAACCGTACTGCGTAGTATTCTTGGCGCCGCCTTACCCAGCCAAGGATCCGAGTACATGCGTCGTGCCTATCGCCTTGTGATTGTGTCGCTGACCTGCGCCCTGCTGCTGAGCGCCTGCGGCGGCGCGGTGCGCCGCGTCTCCGAGCCGGCCGCCCGCATCCAGCAGCTGACCGTGCGCCCGGATGGCGCCTGGTCGGTGGACCTGCGGCTGCAGAACTACAGCAGCATCCCGATGCAGTTCGAGCGCGTGGCGCTGGAAATCTCCGCCGGCGACCAGCTGGCCGGCAAGCTCGACCAGGCCGTGGGTATTTCGATCGGCCCGGAGACCGCCGACGTGGTGACTGTCACCCTGCAGCCGACCTCGCTGGGCCGCCTCACCGTCGCCGACGTGCTCGCCAGCGGCCGCTCGCTGCCGTACACGCTCAAGGGCACGGTATGGGCGACCCCGCAGGACAAGAAGCAGCGCGATTTCACCGTCGAGTCGCGCAATACGCTCAGCCCGGCCCCCGGCCTCAACGGCGTGCTGCGCTGACGCGCACGCCTTCCCGCACTCGTTTGAAGGACTCCGCATGAGCAGCTACACCGCCCCGCTGACCGATTTCCGCTTCGCCCTGCACGACGTGCTCGGTGCGCAAGCCCTGTTCGCCCGGCTCG
Organism: Xanthomonas sp. NCPPB 2933; assembly: GCF_056725225.1. NCBI lineage: Bacteria > Pseudomonadati > Pseudomonadota > Gammaproteobacteria > Lysobacterales > Lysobacteraceae > Xanthomonas > Xanthomonas sp. NCPPB 2933. The sequence continues at coordinate 2,169,348 of NZ_CM161518.1, read as the reverse complement.
GTTACACCGATGCCAGCACCGACATCATTGACGCCGTGCTCGAAGAAGCCGGTCGCTTCACCTCGCAGGTGCTGGCGCCGCTCAACAGCATCGGCGACGAGATCGGCTGCGCATTCGACAAGAGCACCCACGCGGTGACTACCCCGCCCGGCTTCCGCGCGGCGTACAACCAGTTCGTGGAAGGCGGCTGGAACGGCCTCACCGCCGAGACGCAGTTCGGTGGTCAAGGCATGCCGCATACGCTGGGCGTGCCGTTGAGCGAGATGATCAACGCTGCCAACCTGGCCTGGGGCAACTTCCCGCTGCTCTCGCACGGCGCGATGGAAGCGCTGCGCCAGCACGGCGAAACCTGGCAGCAGGACGTCTTTCTCAAACCGCTGATCGACGGCCGCTGGACCGGCACCATGTGCCTGACCGAGCCGCATTGCGGCACCGACCTGGGCCTGCTCAAGACCCGCGCCGAGCCCAACGCCGACGGCAGCTACGCCATCACCGGCACCAAGATCTTCATCACCGCCGGCGAGCACGACCTCACCGACAACATCGTGCATTTGGTGCTGGCCAAACTGCCCGATGCACCGGCCGGCGCAAAAGGCATCTCACTGTTCGTCACTCCCAAGTTCAAGGTGGACCGCGACGGCACCGTGGGCGAGCGCAACGCGCTGCATTGCGGCTCGATTGAGCACAAGATGGGCATCAAGGGCTCGGTGACCTGCGTGATGAATTTCGAAGGCGCACAGGGGTATCTGGTCGGCCAGCCGCACAAGGGCTTGCAGGCGATGTTTACGATGATGAATACCGCGCGCCTGAGCGTGGGGCTGCAGGGCATCGGCCTGTCCGAGCGCGCGTATCAAAATGCGCTGCGTTACAGCCGCGAGCGCCTGCAATCGCGCGCGCTCAGCGGTGCCAAGTTCCCCGACAAGCCGGCCGACCCGATCATCGTGCACCCGGACGTGCGCCGCATGCTGCTGACCATCAAGTCGCTGACCGAAGGCAGCCGCCTGCTGGCGCTGCACGCGGCCAGCCTGGTCGACATCAGCCACCACGGCGCCACCGAACAGGAACGCGCCGATGCCGAGACGCTGGTGAGCTTCCTCACCCCGATCTCCAAGGCCTGCCAGACCGAGTGGTCGATCGAGAACACCTACCACGCGCTGCAGTGTTTTGGCGGCCATGGCTACATCCGCGAATACGGCATGGAGCAACTGGCCCGCGACGCCCGCATCACCACCATCTACGAAGGCACCACCGGCATCCAGGCGCTGGACCTGATCGGCCGCAAGACCGCCGCCAGCCAGGCTGCGGGCTTGAAGCTGTTCCTGGCCGATGTGGAAACCTTCGCCAATGCGCAGCAAGGCAACGCGGCGCTGGCCGAGTTCATCAAGCCGCTGCGCGACAAAGCCAGCGAGTGGGCGATGCTGACCCGCGACGTGCTCGATCGCGCCGCCCGCAACCCCGACGAACTCGGCGCCGCCAGCTACGACTATCTGTTCTATTCCGGCTACGTGGTGCTGGCCTACTGGTGGGCGCGCAGCGTGGCCGCTGCCGATGCCTCCGCGCACAGCGAGGACTTCAAGCGCGCCAAGCGCGAGACCGCACGCTTCTACTTCGCGCGCGTGCTGCCACGCACGCTGACCCATGCCGCCACCATCCGCAGTGGCGCCGCCCCCTTGATGACGCTGGAAGCGGAGCTGTTCGGCGAAGGCTGATCGCTGCGATACACAAACTGTCAACGATCGGGTATAAGCTGTTTTCCCGATGGAGACAGACACTCACGCACGTGGTGTGATCGTCCCCGGCGGCTTCGATGCCCCGGTCGCGGGCAGCTCTGTCGCTGCGTTTCAGCAACTTCCCGCATTGCGCCTACTCTCGCTCGATGCGCACGGCCGGGTGCTGGACTGGATCAACTGGCAAGACGCCGCCTGTCTGTACGCACGCGGCGCGGTCTCCTGGACGCTGGGCGAACCGTGCATGCAAATCCATGGCGGCATCTCGCGGCTGACCGGCGAGCGCAGCGTGCTGGAATTGCATCCCATCATCGCCGCGCGTGGTCACGCACGCTCGCGCGCACTGGACCCGACCCCCACGCTCAGCAACACCGCGTTGTTCGCACGCGATGCGCAGCTGTGCCTGTATTGCGGCCAGCACTTCAGCCGCCCGCAACTGACCCGCGACCATGTCATGCCGGTGTCCAAGGGCGGTCGCGATACCTGGGAGAACGTGGTCACTGCGTGCTTCCAGTGCAACTCGCGCAAGGCCAACCGCACGCCACAGCAGGCGCATATGCCGCTGCTGGCGGTGCCGTATCGCCCGAGCTGGATCGAACATCTGATCCTCTCCAACCGCAATATCCTCTCCGATCAGATGGCGTTCCTGCGCGCGCAGTTGCCCAAGCGCTCCAAGCTGTCGCTGTAGCGCGTGTCATCCATCCCCGCGCAGATCGCACGGGCTTGCAGGTGTTCGGGCTCAACAAGAGCGACTAAGTGGACCTGGGTCCACGCCTGAGCGATGACGCAGTAATGGGCACACGCAAAGCCGGGCATCCATCCTGCCCGCTGACCAGCACACTGTCGTTCCAGTCACGAACTCCCAGCGTCTGGCATTCGCGCGCCCAGCATGCATCTGCGCGTCCAACCGGGTGCGGCAGATTGCCGCATGCGCAGGCGTACAATGCGCCCGCAAGCAATGGCGGCGAGCGCAGCCATCACTTCCCGCTGACAGCTGAACCGGTTTGCTTGCCGGGCCTTCGCATGGGGAGGACAATATGGCTTCAGAACATTGACACGATGATGATCGATTCCACCCGCTATCCGCGCCTGTCGCGCATCCAGACCCCCGACGATCTGCGTCGCTTCGACGAGGCCGACCTCACGGCGATCGCCGAAGAACTGCGTTCCTACCTCATCGAGTCGGTGGGCAAGAGCGGCGGGCACTTCGCGGCGGGCCTGGGTGTGATCGAACTCACCGTCGCCCTGCACTACCTGTATCAGACCCCGGTCGATCAGCTGGTGTGGGACGTGGGCCATCAGACCTACCCGCACAAGATCCTCACCGGCCGTCGCGACCAGATCCACACGGTCAAGCAGAAGGACGGCGTGGCGCCGTTTCCCAAGCGCGAAGAAAGCATCTACGACACCTTCGGCGTCGGCCATTCGTCGACCTCGATCTCGGCCGCGCTCGGCATGGCGATCGCCGCGCAGCGCAACGGCGACGAGCGCAAGGTCGTGGCGGTGATCGGCGACGGCGCGATGACTGCCGGCATGGTCTACGAGGCGCTCAACCACGCAGGCGGCATGGACCCGGAACCGAACCTGCTGGTGATCCTCAACGACAACCGCATGTCGATCTCCGAAGCGGTCGGCGGGCTGACCAAGATGCTGGGCCGTGCCAGCGGCAGCCGCACGCTCAACGCGATCCGCGAGGGCGGCAAGAAGATCCTCGGCGACAAGAAGAACAACCCCACCGCGCGCTTCGTGCGGCGCTGGGAAGAACACTGGAAAGGCATGTTCGTGCCCTCCACGCTGTTCGAGGAAATGGGCTTCCACTACACCGGCCCGATCGACGGCCACGACCTGCCCAGCCTGGTTGGCGCACTGAAGACTTTGCAGACGCTCAAGGGCCCGCAGTTGCTGCACGTCATCACCACCAAGGGCAAGGGCTACGAGCTGGCCGAAGGCGACCAGATCGGTTACCACGCGGTGGGTCCGTTCGATCCGAGCAAAGGGCTGATTGCCAAGGCCGGCGCCAAGAAGCCGACCTATACCGATGTCTTCAGCGACTGGGTCTGCGACATGGCCGCCGCCGAGCCGACGCTGTTGGTGATCACCCCGGCGATGCGCGAAGGCTCGGGCCTGGTGCGTTTCAGCAAGGAATATCCGCAGCGTTATTTCGACGTGGCGATTGCGGAGCAACATGCGGTAACCCTGGCCGCCGGCATGGCGACCCAGGGCGCAAAACCGGTGGTGGCGATCTACTCCACCTTCCTGCAGCGCGGCTACGACCAGCTGGTGCACGACGTGGCGGTGCAGAAGCTCGACGTGCTGTTCGCGATCGACCGCGGCGGCGTGGTCGGCCCGGATGGCGCCACCCATGCCGGCAATCTGGATCTGAGCTTCCTGCGCTGCGTGCCGCACATGGTGGTGATGGCGCCGGCCGACGAAGCCGAGTGCCGCCAGATGCTGACCACTGGCGTGCGCTACGAAGGCCCGGCAGCTGTGCGCTACCCGCGTGGCACAGGCCCAGGCAGTGCGCTCGACATATCGCTCACCACGTTGCCGATCGGCAAGGCGCAGCTGCGTCACAGCGGCGCACGCATCGCCCTGCTGGGCTTCGGTGCGAGCGTGGATGCGGCAGAAGCGGTCGGGCGCGAACTCGGCCTGACCGTGGTCAACATGCGCTTCGTCAAACCGCTCGACAAAGTCATGCTGCTGGAGCTGGCCAAGAGCCACGAAGGCTTCGTCACCATCGAAGACAACGTCGTCGCCGGTGGCGCAGGTTCGGGTGTGGCAGAGCTGCTCAATGCCGAAGCGATCACCATGCCGATACTGCACCTGGGCCTGCCCGACAGCTTCCAGCACCACGCCAGCCGCGAAGACCTGCTGACCGACGCTGGCATCGATCAGGCCGGTATCCGTGCCGCCGTGCTCAAGCGCTGGCCGCAGCTGATGGTCAGCAAGACGCCTTCGTTGAATGCTGCTGCGGGCTGAGGCTCGCGGTCAGTAGAGCGACTTGGGGGGGCTAACAAAACCTCTCGAACGCCTTTATCGATGGCGACAACGTGATGGTCGCACTCGCCTTTGTTGGACACTGGAGCGATGTCGGCAATGGCAATGCCATTGCTCGGATCGACAGGAGCCGAGCATGACCGCATCGGACAGTCGCGCCGCGCGTACTGCCCGCAACCACGCACACCGACCCTCTCGACTGGCCCTTGCCCGCCAACCGGCGCGGGCTCTTACGCGGCATGGATGCCGCCTAAGCGCCTACAAGGACGTACTTGCGGCTTGTCCCGCGCGGGTGGGCGGGCAAGGGCCCTGCAACCAAGCTGCAGATCAGCCGGCTGCGCACACTTGGCAGTTTTGTGAGCCGCTCTTGGATGTTCAGTCCCGGCAGGCGATTGGAGATTCGCCTGCCCGTATCAACCGCGACCCAAGCGTCGTGTTGACGCGGCTGCGCTGACGCAATGCGCGACGATCTCGCGTGGCGATGCATCAGACCTGCGGCACCACACCGGTCTGCGCAAACGCATTCACCAACCGCACGATGCGTGCCTGCGCATCGATGGCGTGCAGTTCCGTTTGCAATCGACGCACGCCTGACGGCACCTCAGCGGCGTCAAGCGCCTCGCGCAACAGTGCCGGCAATTCGTCCAGCGCGCGCAACCACCAGGCTGCTCCGGCGACCTGCAGGCGTGCGGCGTGGTCGAACTGATCGTAGTCCAGCGGATACACGATCGATGGCAAGCCGGCAGCGAGGCAGGCGTACAGAATGCCGGCGCCGCCGTGGTGCACCACCAGCGCGTAGCGATGCAGGTGCTGCGCATAGTCGACATACGGCAGACGTTGATAGTTGCCGTGCGCCTGCTGCTGCGGCGCTGCGGTATCGCCATCGCTGAAATGAAAGATCACTTCCGGGAACTGCGGCGCCAGCGCGCGCAGCACCGCATCCATGCGGTGTTTGACCCAGTGCAGATGCGTACCCAGCGTCACCAGCACATGCCGCTGCCCAGCGACGAACTCAGGCGACGCAACTGCCGATGGCGGCGTACACAGCTGCGGCCCGACGAAGCGCACCGCCGCAGGCCAGCGCTGCGCCAACTCGAACGACGGCAGACCCAATGCCAGGATGCACTGCGGCGAATACACCGCCTCGCTACGATCGCTGCGATACATCGCCGACAATCCGCAGGCATGCATCTGGCGCCGATAACAGGCATGCACGCTTCGTTTGAATCCACGCGTCAAACGCCGCGCGATCGCATGCCAGATCCGCTGCGTTACTGTGGTCGCCGGCAGCAGACCGCCGAAATACGCCGGAGGCCCGTCGACTGTTTCGATCACGCACGGCGACGGCATGCTGGTCCACCATGCGATGTCCATTGCCTGCGCCGCCAGTCCTGCGCTGGGCAAGGTGAAATCGACGATCACCAGGTCCGGCCTGCGCTCGCGCCAGCGCGCTTTCAGCACATCCCCCATCCGCGCCATCAACCCAAGCGCATTGCGCAGTTGTCGAAGCAAGCGCAACGGGTTGTGGCCCACCGCGTGCGGTGGGTTGGCGATCTCCAGCAACAGCCGGTCGGCTTGCGCATCCAGCACACTGACTGCGCTCAGCCCACATGCACGGATGCGCGCCTGCGCCGCTGGCGTGCTGATGACCCGCACCTGGTGATGCGGCGCCAGCTGACGGGCGATCGCAAGGATCGGATGCAGGTGCCCGCTATATGGCGGCGCGATCAGATCGATGCGCATCTACCCTCCCCTTGCACGGCGTGTTCGACCGTCGCGACGAACGCCTGGCAATCGGCGAGCACCGCCGCATTACGCAAGTAGTCCATGTGCCCGCACGCGGGCCTCAGATCGATCGCAGCACCGAACAGCGTGCGCGAGATCCAATCACGCTGCCCTTGCAACACGCGCAACTGTGCGAACGAGGCAGGTGCGTTACAGACCGGACCGTAGGCGAACACTGCCAGACGCGTACGCAGTGCCTGCGGAAGCTGCAGCGCGGTGAGTAACTGCAGGCCGCAGCTGCCAGCCAGCACTACCGTGATCGGCGCCTGCTCCAATAGCGCCATGACACGCATGCGATCGGCGTCCACGATACGTGCGGCGCGTGCGGCCAGGTACTGCCGCGCGTTGGAGAGACTGGCGCGCCAGAGCGGCATGCATCGATGCGCAGCGCTATCAGGGCGATACGGATAATTGCAGTCGATCAGTTGCCGGCCCCGGCCTTGCAGCTGCTGCAAGAAGTGCTGCTGTTCGATGCTCAATGCGCAGCGCTGTGGATCGCTTTGCCCAGTAAGGAAGGCGATCTGCAGCGTAGCGCTGTCAATCGGCACGGAAACACCCATCCGGCAATACGCGGTAACGGCGCGTGCGCCAGCGGATCGTGCGCACCACAGCTGCATGCAGCAGATGCAGCGGCTGTAGAACTTCGGCGCAAATCGACAGCAATGGCCGGTGACGAATCGCTCCGCTGACGCGCCATTGCACCAGACACAGCAGCAAGGCACGCAGTAGCAACGTAGTCAGCGCACATGCGATGGCCAGCCATGTTGGCTGCACGCAAACACACAGCAGCAAGCCCATCAGCAATAGCGGCGGCAGCCCCTGCAGTACGAAAATTGCGCTGCGTATGCCCAACGTCTGATGGCGCAGCAGGATCAGCGCGAACAACATCCACCGATGCATCTGGCGTGCGTAACTGGCCAGATCCGGCATCGCAGTGCGCATCGCCACCGGCGCGGTGGATTGGCACACGCGCCCACCGCGCTCACGCACCAGTGTTGCGAACGCCAGATCGTCGGTCAGCTGCTCCAGCAACGCGGCAAAACCGCCCCAGGCGCGCAGTTGTTCGGTGCGGGCGGCATAGCACATGCCATTGATGGTCAGCGGCGCGGCGAACGGCAGCCAGCCCAGATAGGCGAGCGCCGCATTGTTGTTGACGAACTGCGACAGCAGGCGGCCAGCCAGCGTTGCGCTGTCCTGGTAATACGGCAGCGCAGTGACGACATCGGCGTGGGTCAGATCCTGCAACAACCGGGCAAGCGCGCTGTTGCTCAGCTGCGCATCGTCGTCGAGGATCAGGCTGATCGGTGCGCGCACATGCGGCAGCGCGTAATCGAGTTTCCATGCTTTCGGATTGATGCCAGGTGGCGCCGGAGGCACCAGCACACGCTCGATGCGTCGCTGCGGATACAGCATCACCAATGCATCGGCAACCGTGTTTCCTGCACGATCCTCCGCATCCAGCAGCCAGATGAAGTGTGCATCCGGCAGTGCCTGTAGGTTGGCGGCAAGCACCTGCTGCAAATGCGCGTCGCCGCCGAGGATGGGCTGCAATATCGCCACCTCGGCCTGGGTTGCAGCGGCATCGCTCGATGGCCGCGCGCGTGCGCCGCGCACGACCCACAGCACCGCAGCCGTCTTGACCACCAGCACCGCCAGATAGGCCGCTGCCAACGCCAGTGCGGCTACGTCCATTGCGCCGCCTGCCAACGTACGAACGCCTCGATACCTTCTTCCAGGCCAACGCTGGGTTGCCCGAGATCGGCAAGCGTGCGTCGTGGATCGAAGGTCTTGGAGTAGGCAAATGCGCCAACACCGAAGCGGGTGATCGGCGGTTCGCCGCGCAGTCGCAGCAGGCGGTAGGCCGCTTCCACCACGCTGGCCATGCGCAACGCAGTGGCGATACGTACCTCGCGCTGCGGCAACGGCAGCTGCAGGCGCGTCAGCAAGTCCATTAGCAGCTGCTGCAGATCCACCGGCTGTGCGTTGGTGAGGTTGTAGGCCGGCTGCAAGTGCGGCGCGGTGGCCGCGCGATAGAGGTAATCGCACAGCGTATCGATATAGATCAGATCGCCGATCACCGGCTGGGTCTGGCCGACAAAGCGTGGCAACGCGCCTTTGCGCGCAGCGGCGATCACGCGCGGGAACAGCACCGTATCTCCCGGCCCGAAGACCGCGCGTGGGCGCAGCACGGATTTCTCGCCTGGATATTGATCGAGCAAGGTTTCGCCAAGATATTTGGTCTGCGCGTAGGTATTGACGAATGCCGGCCCGATCGGGCTGTCCTCGGTGAGGTCGTATTGATGCGCCTCGCGATAGAACACCGAACTCGACGACACATACAGCAGACGCGGGCAGCCATTGCGCGTGCAGAACTCGATGACGTTGGCGGTGGCCTCTACGTTATGCAGCTGGAACTGCGCACGCGTGCCCCATGGCGATGCCAGTGCCGCTGCATGAATCACCACATCCGGCTGCCACTGCAGCGAGAACGGGCGGCTCAGATCGATGCGATGGTAGTTGGGTAGATCGCTGGCGCGGCGACCGATGCCATGGATCTCCACACCCGGCTGGCCCTGGAAACGCCGCAGGAACGAACCACCAACAAAACCGGAAGCACCGGTCACGAGAATGCGCAGGCTCATCGCCACTCCGGTTGATAACGATCAAGGCTGGGCTGGCAGTGCGAAGGCAGGATCGCCAACTCGGGATGCGCTTGCGACAGCCCGTGCAACTGCTGCACGGTGCGTTGAAACGCTGCCCAATCGTGCATCAATAAACGCGTGGGCCATGCTGGCCACTGCAGCGTTGCCCACGTCGCCGACGACCACACCGCGTCGGCACACAGCAACACCTCGCGGTCGTGCTGATCGCGTAACCACAGGCCCATCTGCCCAGGCACGTGTCCGGGCAACGGCACCGCCAGCACGCTGCCGTCTTCGAACAGATCGTAGGCCGCGCCAAGACCTTGCCAGGCACCGGCCAGGGCACGCAACGGCGCTTGCTCGGCAAACTGCAGTCGCGAATCGAAATCCTCGGGCATTAGCTGCGGCAACAAGGCACGCCGCAGGCCGCCAATGCGCGAACACCTGCGCAGCTGTTGGTAGTCCGCACGCAGGCAGATGAAGCGCGCATTCGGCAGGTCGCGCAGACCACCCACATGGTCGGCATGGAAGTGCGAAATCAGGCACCAGGCAATCTCCTCCAGCTGCACGCCGCGACGTGCCAACTGTGCGCCCAGCGTTTCGTGCGCGGGCAAGCTCACCGGCGTGGTCAAGCGGTACAGGCGCTCGGGCCAGGGATCGGTGGCGCGAAAGAAATGCGCGGCATAGCCGGTGTCGTACAGCAGCGCCCCACGCTGCGGATGCCGAATCAGCACGCTCAATGCCGGGAACTCCACTGCATGCCAGTGCCCGTCCGCACGCACCATGCGCTCGCAGTGGCGACAGTGGCCGATGCGCAGCAACTCCAGCGACACGCGCGGCGGCATCAGGACACGACCTGTTCGGGAAGTGAGCACACGTCCTAGTACCGCAATACCATGCCGCCGATCGCCAGCCCGGCGCCGGTGCCGAGCAGTGCGAACAGATCGCCGCGTTGCAAACGCTGCTCGATCCGCGCGTGATGCAAGGCGTGCGGCAACGATGCGGCGACCTGATTGCCGGTGGCATGCAGGATGCGAATCACCTGATCGGCGCGCAGCCCCAAGGCCTGCACCACATGATCCAGACCGCCGCCGGAGGCCTGATGCGGGACCAGGCAGCGCAACGCCTCCGTGGTGGTGCCGGCCTCGCGCAGCAATTGCTCCCAGAAGGCAGGCAGGTAGCGCGCCGCGAAGCGATAGGCACCGCGCCCATCCATGCTGAAGGTGCGCGAGGCATCGGGGGCGCTTTCTTCGCCACGCGGATAGCGCGTGCCGCCGCCGCGAATACGGCACAGATCGGCGCCCTTGCCATAACTGCACAGGCGGCTGGACAGCAAGGCCGAGCCGTCTTCCGCAGCGCTGCGTCCCACGATCACCGCAGCCGCACCATCGCCAAACAACCCGGCCGTAGCCGGCGCCGATGCATCCAGCCCGCCCGATGCCACCTCGCTGGAGACGATCAACACGCGCTGGTAGCGCCCGAGCGCCAACGCATTGGCGGCCATATCCAATGCCACCAGAAAACTCAGACAGGTCGCATTGACGTCGAACGCGGGAATGCCCGAATCGCCCAGGCCAAGCGCGCGCTGGATCAATACCGCCTGGCAGGGAATCGGCTGCTCCATGACGCTGCAGGCCGAGATCAGGCAATCGATGTGGCCGGACTCGATGCCGGCGCTGGCCAGCGCCTGGGTCGCGGCGGCGGCGCCCATCGACGATGCGGTCTCGCCCTCGCCCACGTAATGGCGCGTGGCCACGCCCGAGCGCGCGAACGTGGTGCCCGCCGGCAACTGCCAGCGCGCGTCCAATTGTTGCGAGGTCACCTCCGTCGCGGGGACATGGCGCCCGGTGCCCAGAATGCGCAGCGGCAATGCGTTCAACGCGGAGGTCTCATTGGACAAGGCGCGCAGCATAACGTGGCTGGCGTTGGCCGACTCGATCGATCGCACGCTGCGCATCGCCTTCAAACGAATAAGACCATGGCGCGGCCGATCAAGCCTAAGGAGCGGCCACCGAACCTGCTGCGCTTACGGCGCCTCCACCGCATATCCCATCGCCTGCAGCCGTGCGAGATATCCATCCGGCGCCATCAGCCGGCTGATCGGCAGCACCGCGAAGGTACTGCGATTGCGTTGCAACGCCGTGGTGGCGATGCTCAGCCAGTGCTCGCGCATGCGGCGTTCGAGATCGTCGATACCACGCGCCCTGGCCGCACCGGAGCTGGCCATCGCGCTCATGCAGGCGGCCTGCGGATCTTCGCGCGGCAGCTGGCGCAGCGCTTCGATATCGCCCACCGACCATGCGTTGGCGCGCTCGACCATCGTGGGCAGATCGCGCTCCACTGTCACCAGAATGCTGCGAAAGCACGCGGTATCGTCCATGCCGCCGGCACGGAAATCCTTGATGGCCTGGCGCGGGTCCTTGATCTTGTAGTCCAGCGCTGTGGGGGTTGGCTTGATACCTGCGCGCTTGGCGGCACGCTCCACCACCGACCAGATCACCGGCGAACGGGCAAGGCCAGAGCGCTTGATCGCCGCCTGATACAACTCACCGGCGGCCAGCATCGGGCGCTTGCGCTCCACACCCCGATCGCCACCGATATAGCGTGCCTTGGCCAGGCTCCAACGGGCATACAGATCGGGCGGCAATACCTCGCGTAGTTCGCGGCCGTCTTCGTTCTTCATCGCCTTCATCGCGGACGGCAGCAAGGTCAGCTTGCCGAAAAATCCCATGTCCGCATCAATCTGCACGGTCGGCGCCATCAGGACCTGCTGGGACTGCCCGATGATCGTTTCCACCTCGGTCGACTGCCACTGCAGCCGCTTCGGCAATGGCGACAAGGTGCCCAGGATCCACAACACATGATCGCCCTTGCTGACCTTCCACAAGCCAGGGCCGGGTTGCACGCCGCGCACCACCATCGCTTCCAGATCGACCACCGCCGGTGGCGATGGCGCAGCCACTTTCGGCGTTGTGCTATCACTGGCCGCCGCCAGCAGCGACACCAGCATCAATCCGACTCCCCACACCGCCCCCTTGCCTCGCATCACATGTCGCCCCTGTGTGAGACGCGGACATTACGCCAAGCCCGCCACCGCCGCGTTAGGGAAGCGTTCGGCATGGCAGGCGCAACCGTGGCTCAGCGCGGGACCAGGGCTGCCAACTGCGCGGCCAGCGGCGAGGCATCGTCGAGCAGCGCGAACCCTTCCCACACGAACCCGGGCGAGACCGTGCAACCCACCAGGGTGAAATCGCCAAGCGAGCGTGCTGCCTGCCAACAGCCGGCCGGCACCACGTGCATCGGCTCACCGCGCTCGGCCGCATCCAGGGTCAGGCGTTGCAACTGCCCGCTGGCCTCGTCGTAGATCAGCAGCTCCAGCGCATCGCCTTGCTGCCAATGCCAGCTTTCCTCGGCGTCCACGCGATGCCAGGCGCTGCATTCGCCGGCACTGAGCAGAAAGCGGATCGCGGTCAGCGCGGGACGCGTGTGCCCGCCATCGGTGATCTGACGAGCAGACGCGTAGACACGACGGAAGTGCCCACCTTCCGGATGCGGGGCGAGGTCGAGCGAGCGAATCAGGTCAGCGGCGGTTGGATGCATCCCTGCATGCTAAGACAGCGCGCGCCGCCATGCATCACGGCAGATGCTTGCCCGCGCGCAGACAGGTGCGGAAAAACACCAGCAGATCCCAGCTATAGCGCTTGAGCAGACGGCGCGGCTCGTGGAGCAGCCGATACATCCATTCCATGTGCAGACGCTGCACCCACTCGGGCGCACGCTTGGCGGTACCGGACAGGAAGTCCAGCAATGCGCCAACACCGAACACCAGCGGCACCGTCAGCGCCTGGCTGTGATCGAGAATCCAGCGCTCCTGCAGCGGATTTCCGAAAGCCACCAGCAGCACATCGGCGCCGGAGCGGTTGATGCGCTCGGCCAGGCCCTCGCCCGCCGCGGCAAACTCGCCGTAGCCATCGCACATGCCCACCACCTGCTGCCCCAGCGTGCCGGTCAGCGTGGCGGCCGCGGTCTTGCCCACGCCGGGGCGCCCGCCCAGCAGGAAGAACTTGAGCGGATGCGCCGCCCCGCGGCACAGATACGGAATCAGATCGGTGCCATTGAGATTGCCGGCAAAGCGGCGGCCATGGATCAGCCGCGCGGCCAGATCCATCCCGATCCCGTCATTGACGATGCGCACGCTGGGCTCGCGCATCCGCATGCGCAACGCCTGGCATTGCACGATGAAATTGGTGTTGGCAAAGAACACCCGACGCCGCTGCTGCGCCGCCAGCGCATGGAACAACTCCAGCGCAAAGGCCTCTTGCGTCGTGGACAACACCGGAAACCCGCCAAGCGGAATCACCACGCCTTGGGGTGGCGCGCCATTGGCGGCAGTCTTCGTTTCGGTTTCCACGCGCTGGCCCTGCATCATCGAATCACCAAAGGTCGTAAGGGAATGCGGCCAGCAATCCGGCCTGCAAACTCGCCAGGTCGAACTCGCCATTGCCGCCCAGATCCAGGCACTCTTCCACGCTATTGCCCGAATGCCACTGCGTACGTCCGGTGCCGTTGTAGTAGTCGTCGTACTTGAAGCGGTCTTCGCCGTTGCCCCAGTCCAGATACACCGCCGGGATCCCGTACGCTTCGGCCAGAATCAGCCCGTGCAGCGAGCTGCTGATCACCAACTCGGCGCCCAGCAATGCGCTCATGAAGGTTGCAGGCTTGACGTTGGGAAACACCAGATGGTCGGCATACGCGCTGTATTTTTCGACCGGCTCGTTGAAGTGCGGAACGATGGCGAACGGACGCTTGTTTACCGCGCCAAGCGCATCGACGGGAAAGAACATCGGCGTCAGCAGACCGGGGTCGCCATAGACCTCGGGCACCGCGATGCCGCGCTCCATCAAGAATTTGCGCGTCTTCGGCCCACGCACTGCACGCACATCGAGTGTACTGAAGGTGTTGCGTTCGGCCGGAATCTTGCCGTTGATGCCACTGCCCCAGACGGTATCGCCATCTTTGGCGAAGTGCAGCACCGAACCGATCGCGATCAATTTCTTGCTGAGATCGCGCTTTTCAATCAGCGTTTTGTCCTGCAAGGACAGCACGCAGGAAACGATCACCTTGGACAGGTGATCCCCCATGTTGACGCCAGCGTTTTTCGGCTGCCACCAGAACAATGCACGACGTTCGGCATGTTCTATCCACTTCTGCAGTAAAGCGTTGGCCATCGTGAGGGATCTCCTTTAAAAAACGAATGAGCGCGCCGCATCAATGCGAGAGCGCAGCCTCCACAGAGGTGCGCGCGGCTGCGCCGGTGTTGTGCGGGTACAACCGGGTCTCTGGATACGCACCGGGATTGAGCACGCGATCGGTGGTATCGGACCAATTCAGGCACTGGCGATAGCGCACGTGCGGTGCTTCCAGTGCCAGCCCGATTGCCGCAATGATCGAATCAGCGTCGCCCGGAGTGTAGCCGAAACGCGACTGATAGGGCCCGACGACGACGTTCGGGCAGACTGCCGGCAGCCCGAAAAAATCGTACTGCAATAGCTTCATCGAGCTGTCGGCCAGATAGATCGGCACCTGCTCGGATGCATAAGGCGCGATACCGAAACGGGCGTGCTTGATGTAGCCGATGGTCTCGACGTGTTTCATTTCGCCATAGACCGTCACGTTGTCGCCGTAACCAGGATGACGCCCCATGCCCGAGCCGATCACATGGAAGGTGACGTGCGGAAAGGCCTTGCTGGCGACAACGAAGAATTCCGGATCGAACAACATCGACCCCACCGCCACCGCGTGGATGCCCTCGCCATACGGCGATGGGTCGCCCAGCTGGTCCAGGTTGTGATCTACCCCATGACCGACGTGATAGACGTTGTCGCGGCTTGCCACTTCCTCGGCCATCGCTGGCGACACCAGCGCGATCACATCGAGCGTTGGCGCAACACGGTCGAACTCGCGCTCGATGTAGGAAGCGACATTGATCGTGCTCAATGCATCGGATGCGCGATAGACCAGCTTGGCCGCAGGATTGATGCGCTTGGCGAGCTCAATGAAGGCAACTGCAATGCCACTCTCGAACACGATCACGTCCGCCTCGCGCATCCAGTCAAGCAACTGACGCGGTGGATGCGCGGCATACCAGCGAAACATCGCATCCTCAACCGCACGTAGCCACGCGCGGCGCGTATTGAACGGATGCACCGTGGTGCGCCATAGATAGCAGTCGACCCCCTTGTGCGAGACGACAGTGTTCGCCGTTTCGTCCAGCGGCAGGCGCATGTCGCCCTTCATGCGCGAGAGCCTGCTGTAACGCAGCGAGAAGAATCGCGTCGTCCCGCGCAACGCCAGTTGATCGGTGATGAAGTGGATATTGGCGCGGCGCGGCGTGCGGTAATCGTGTGCGGACAAGACCAGATAGCAAGGCCGGGCAATGCCGGTAGCGGCGGCGGGTGTCTCGCTCATGGGCCGTGTCCTATGGATGAGTGGAAAAGAGCATGCACAAACGCAGGCGAGGACAGTGTCGATCTCATCGGCGTGCCTTGGCCTGGGTCAGTAATTTGCGGATGTTGACGATGGACAGCACATCGCGGCGGAACGCCGGCCAGATCGCCAGGGCTAGCAGACAGACGGCTGCCATCGCCCCTGCCCCAGCGGCGAGCTGTTGCCACAACGGGCCACCGGCCACGACGGAGACGTAGTACGCGCAGCCACCGGCCACACCGTAGGCCACCATCGGGCGCAAGGCGTTGGTGAACAGCGAGCGCACTGGCGCGTCGGAAATCTTGCCAATCCAGACCAGCGACAACGGCCAGATCAATAGCAGCCCGAACGAATAGCCGATCGCCACGCCCATCGCGCCCCAGCGCGAGCCGGCAAAGATGCAACCAATCAGCACGATGCGCCCGACCAGCGAGTAAATCAGCTGCTGGCGCATCAATCCCTTGGACAGGAAGACCCAATAGGTGGCGTAGGACGCGGTCTGGAAAATTCCACCCAGGGTCAACACCTGAAACAACGGCACCGCATCGCGCCACTGCTCGCCAAGCACCAGCACGATCAACGGCATCGCCAGCGCACAGGAAAAGGCGAACAGTGCAAAGATCAAATGCACCATCACTGTCTGCCCACGCAGCAGGAAAGCGTTGAAGCGCTCGCGGTCGTCCTGCAGCTGCGACAACACCGGCAACGCCACGCTGGTCGCCGGCGCGTTGATCTGGTTCAACGGCATCATCAGCAATTGGAAGGCGCGGTTGTACAGGCCCAGTGCGTCCGGGCCGGTGCGCCAACCGATGATGACCTGGCCGACATTGCGGCTGGCATATCCCAGTAACTGCGCGGCCATCAGATTCCAGCCGAAGCTCATGAAATCGCGCATCGGCGCTGCACGTTGGTAGCCGCGTGGCAACCAACGTGAGCAACTCGCGGCGATCAAGAAATTGACACTGGCTTGCACCACTTGCTGCACCACCAGCGCCCAATAACCCCAACCGAGCAATGCCGCAGCAACAGCTGCAACCAAGCCCAGCACCTGCGAACCGACATCACTCAACGCCACCTGCCCGAAGCGCAGGCCACGGCTCAGATGCGCGCGGTACTGCGTGGTCATGCCGTTGATCAGGAAGGTCACCGCCAGCGCCTGCGAGATCATCACCAGCGCCGGCTCTTTGTAGAAATTGGCGATCAGGTGGGCAGAGGCATACACCACCACCGATAGCGACAAGCCGATACCGCTGTTGATCCAGAACAGGTTGTCGCGTTGTTCGCGGCTGACATGCTTGGCTTGCACGGCAGCGGCGGACAGACCGAAATCGCGCAGGATCTCGGCTGCACCGACGATCGCGGTGACCATCGCCATCAGGCCGTAGTCGTAAGGCGTCAGCAACCGCGCCAGCAAAATGATGCCGCCGAACTGCACGACCATCTTGGCGGACTGGCCGATCATGGTCACCGCTGCGCCACCGGCGGCACGCGAACCGAGGCTGCGTGGTGGGGGCGGCGTGGGGGATGTCATCGTTGGGATCTCTGCGGTCACAGCGCGGCGTCTCCATCCTTGCCGAGCGCTTCCAGGTAGGTGCGGTAGTGCAACTGCCCGATCCGTGGCCAATCACGTTGCGAAAGATCCGGTGCCGGGCCGCGTGGCGCGGCGCGTACCTTGTCCAGCATGCCGGTCAGCAGCGCTGCATCGAAGTCGCCTTCATAGAGAAACACCCAGCCCGGGCCGACTTCCTCGGCAATGGCCGCATTCGACTCGCTCCACGGTGCCAGCACCGGACGCGCCAGCGACAACGCCAGCAGCAGCGTGCCGGAGTTGTGCATCTGCCGATACGGCAACACCACCAGCTCGGCCTGGCTGACTTCGCGCGCCAACACCGGCTCTTCGACATAGGCCAGCAGCGCGGTGACACGTGGATCCTGCGCGCAGGCATCCTCCACCAGCGTGCGCATCTGCGGCGTGGCGGGGTTGCCGACGATGCGTAGATTCAAGCGCGGATCGCCTACTTCGCGCATCACATCCAGCAGCGTTTCCACACCCTTGTACGGACGAATCAAACCGAAGTGCAGCAGCCGCCCCGGCACCGTACTGCCCTGCTGCATGGTCGCGAACCAGTCGCGGTAATGGCCATGCAGGATGGTGTCGGTGAACGGCGGCCGCGGCGGCGTGGTCGCATTGATGCGGATCCAGCGACGCGTCAAACGGTCGATCCACCGCAACAGGTTGCGCTCACGCCAACCGCGATCTTCGTGCGGCGCCAGGTTGTGCAAGGTACGCACCACCGGCGTGCCGGTCAGTTGCAGCTTGAGCAACAACAGCGCCGCACACACCTGCTTGGCCAACGTGCCGGCAGCACTCGGATGACGCAGCAGATATTCCGGCCAATGCAGATGCAGTACGTCGTAACGCGACAACAATGCATCGCGCATCGAGAAGAAGCGCGGTTGCACCGCATCCGGCAACGAAGCGTAGAGCTGGGTCAGATACGGATTGGTGTTGGCGTTGGGCTTCTCGGTGGAGAACAGCACGGTGACCTGCGGCTGCGTGGCCGCACGCGTCAGCGAGGCAGACGCAAGCGCACTCATCGCACCGCCTCCTGCGCGCGGCGCGTGCCCAGCGCGGTGTGGTATTCGTCGATATAGCGCCCCACCACGTGCTTCCAGTCGTAGCGGCTCACATACGCCATGGATGCGGCGCGACGCGTATCGAAATCCGCATCCGACTGCAGCGCAAGCGCCTGCACCTGATCGGCCGCTATCTCGAGCCTGTCGCGATTGACGATCACGCCCTGACCGGACTCGCCGGCAAGACGCACGAACGGCGGGATATCGCTGAG
Source organism: Xanthomonas sp. NCPPB 2933 (assembly GCF_056725225.1). NCBI lineage: Bacteria > Pseudomonadati > Pseudomonadota > Gammaproteobacteria > Lysobacterales > Lysobacteraceae > Xanthomonas > Xanthomonas sp. NCPPB 2933. The sequence goes on along the minus strand of NZ_CM161518.1, from coordinate 2,150,862 downwards.
GATCGGAATCAGGCCCGCACTCATCGCCTCGACCGCCGCAATGCCGAACCCTTCATGCCGCGACAGGCACACGAAGAACTGCGCTTGGTGCATCAACGCCCGCAACTGCTCCTGCGAAGGCGACATGCTCAGCTGCACCTTGTCCTGTAGACCACGCTCGGCGATCGCCTTGCGCAGATCGGCCTCGTTCAAATCGTACTCGCGGCCGGCGATGATCAGCCGCCACTGCGGGTCGCGCTTGAGCGCGGCCTGGAGCAACTCCAGGGTTTCGATCAACCCCTTGTTCACCGACCAGCGCCCGAAATACAGCATCGTGCGCCCGGGCGTCGTTGCACCCTGCCCTGCGTACTTCTCCACGTCGACGCCGTTCTCGATCACCCGCAAGCGCGCCGGCGACACCACCTTGGCGAACAGATCGCCATCGTTCTCGCTGGTAGCGATCACCCGCGCATACGCCAGCGCAGAAGTGCGGGTCAGCGTCTGAAACCACAACTGCTTCATACGCGAGGCGTAAGCGGTATGGAAAAACCCGCCATGCGTGGACACCACCATCGGCTTGCCATGCAGCGGCTTGGTCAGCGCAAGATAGTCGTAGAAGAAATCGATGCCATGCAGGTGCACCAGATCCGCCGAGCGAATCGCACCGAGCACCGATGGCGCAAACGGGTAGCGCGACGAACCGCGGTAACCGATGCGCCGGATCGGCAGGCCCTGATGCGTTTCCTGCGCAGCAAGTTGCGCGCCTGGATCGGTGAACACCCGGTCCAACGTCACGATCTCCACCGTATCGTCACTGTTGGCCTGATGTTGACGGGCCACATTGAGAACGACTTCCTCCATGCCTCCGATCGAAGGATGGAATTGGCGGACAACATGCACCACTTTCATTACGCCAATCTCCTGTGCCCGCAACGCGCAACGGCGTGTTGCGACGGCTGATGATTCTGGAAGCTCGTCATTTACCTTTCAACCCCAACATCCACGGCGCAATGCGCACCAACACTGCACGCATCGGCACACTGGCAACAATCGCCACCGTGCACAAACTCATCGCCCATGCAGGTGTCCCGATCATGCTGGGTGCGATCACACCGGTGCGTGCCACCACGCTGGTGAGTACCAGAAACACCAGCGTATGCGTGCACAGAATCAGCAAGGTGTTGGCGCCAATCCACTGCAGCCAACGCCATTGCCGAACGAAGTAGGCAACGCACAAGGTCATCGCCGTGCCCAGCAGGCTGACCAGCAAAAACACCGCAGCGGACTGCCCGAACTGCAGATTGTTCACATCTACTTGCCCGTTCCATGCCGCCAACCACCACCAGGCTGCTGCCAGCACCGGGAGTGCCAATGCCCACGCCATGGCGCCAAGCGATCGCAGCGCATCGGCGTAGCGCGATAGCCAGCCGCCAACGGCAATGAAGAACAACGCGACCGGCAACACGTCCAACGCAAACGGAAGCCGCAGCTGCAGCGACGGGAACCAGCCGGCCCATGCCAATGCAAGCGGCAGGCAGGTTGCAGCCAGCACCGTCGTACTCAAGCGCGCGCGCAATGCAATGTAGGCGAGCGTGGTGACAAACAGCGCCGGCAAAAACCACAACGCCGGAAGCACATACAGGCTTGCGCCGTTGGCCCAGAACAGACCCATAAACGGGTCCCACCACGGCAGGCTGTGCGATGGATGCGCCGCGCGGCTGGTCACTCCCATCAACATCCAGCAAGCGTAGGCAACCAGAAAGAACGCAAGGTAGGGAAGGAGCAGCGTGCGCGCCAACTTCTTGATCGTCGCCACCGTCATTGCACGGCGGCCGAAGCGCTCGCCCACCCAGCCGGACAGCACAAAAAACAACGGGACGTGAAAGCTATAGGCGAACAGCTTGTAGGCCGCCGGCATGCCGCTGGCATGCCCCAACACCACCAGGACGATGGCCAGCGCTTTTGCTGCATCGATCTGCCAATCGCGGGTCAACGCCGGTGCTGGCGCGGCCCTGGCCCCCGAGCTGTCGTGCCTGGCTGCAGTGGAATACGGCGCGGTCGTCATGGCGCGGTGCCGGTCATGCCGCCACCGGGCGGGCACCCAATGTCCACGGCGCGAAACGCATCAGGAACCAGCGCAGCGGCACGCATGCGGCCAACGCGAAGATGGTGACGAACAACGCCCAGCCAAGCCCCGGACGCGAGGTACCGAATCCACCAGCCAGTGCCGCAACACCGGAAAGCACAAAAAACACCAGCATGTGCGTGCACAGGATCAACAACGTATTGCGCCCGATCCACTGCACCCATGCCCAGCCTTGCACCAACCGCGCGGCGCAGATCACCATCAGCGACCCAAGCACTGCACTCAGCAGAAACAGCGCATGATTGCGGCCGAATTCCAGCATGTTGACGTCGATCCGGCCGTTGACATCAGCCAGCCAGGCAACCGCAATCCCCAGCACCACCGTCGCAAGCACGCTCCCAACCAACGATTTCGGCAGGTGCGGCGAGAGGTGGATCAGCAAGGCGCCAAGTGCATAGAAGCACAGCGACACCGGTAGCACATCCAGCCCGAAAAAAATCCGCACACCCTGTGCCGGGAACCAGTGCATCCAGAACCAGGCCACGACCAGCGACGCCACCGCAATCACCACCGGCGACAGCCAGCGGCGCAGCAGCACGTAGCCAACCACCGTCACCAGCATCACCGGCAGAAACCACAGCGGAGGCTGCACGTACAGATCCGGGCCGATTCCGGTGAACATCGCCACGATCGGCTCCCACCACGGGTGACTGCCCCAGCGTGCCGCTTTTTCGCCGATATTGCGCGTCAACAGCCAGTACGCATAGCCAAGCAGATAGAACACCACATACGGCAACAACAAGCTGCGCGCCTGCTTGCTGAAGGTCTGCGACAGCCCGGTAGCGCGCGAGGCGTACCCGGAGGCCAGCCAGCCGGAGACCAGAAAAAACAGCGGCACATGGAAGCTGTAGGCGAACAAGGTCATGCCGTGCGGCACGCCCTTGGCGTGGCAAAACACCACCAGCAAAATCGCGATCGCCTTGGCGGCGTCGATACGCAAGTCGCGACCGCGTTGCGGGGTGGCGACGTGTGCGCCGGCAGTCGGCAAGACCGGCTGCTGTGCCTGCGTCGCCGCCAGATTCATCGCGCCCCTCCCGCAGGCAATGGCAGCTGCCCGCCATCGTCGGTTGGATCCTGCTTGCTCACCTTAGCCGTCGTTGCAGCAGACCAGGTCGGCAGCATGTGCCACATGCAGCCGCACACGAACCACCACAGCGCCGAGGTCTTGATCGAAAAGTAGCCGTTGGACACCAGCAGACTCAGCGCGAACGCAAAGATTGCCAGGTTCTTGAACAGCTGTCCTTCCTTGCTCGGCATCAGCAGCAGGAACGAATAGGACAACAGAAACGCCAGCACGCCGACGATCGACTGCGATGCGATGAAGTAGGCAATACCACTGTCGAAGTAGCGATACGCCTGCGCAAAATCCAGGCCCATCCAGGACTCGAACGACAGGTTGTTCATCGAATACACGGTGAAGAATATCCGCCCCATCGTGTTGTCCTGATAGGCGGTGATCCCGGTGATCCACACCAGCAACCACGCGGTCATGATCACCACCAGAAACACCAGGAACGCCAGTCGCTGATCCAGGCGTTTCAATAGCGGCGACAGCAACACCATCAGCACACAGGTGCCCGCCGCGAGCCGTCCATCGGAGGCAACGATCATGAAACCGATCAAACCGACCGACAGAATCAGCATCGACGGCCGCATCCAACGCCAGAACACCAACACGATTGCGGTGAAGAAGCAGATGTAGTTGCCCATCGTCACCGGCTCGATGAACATCGAGGAGGCGCGCGGCAGGTTGGAGCCCGGCAGGAAGTTACGCTCGCCCGGCCGCGTGGCGCTGACGAACAGATTGCTGTCTTCGTTCCAGAAGCCTTCCGCGCTCATGCCACGCGCATTGACGAAGAAGCTCTTCGGATTGACCAGATCGCCGTAGGCGCTTGGCATCGCCAGCTCGAAGGCGGCAACCAGCGAGACGATGATCGTCATGCGCACGAACAGCTTGGGCACCGACCCGGTATAGGCCGAACCCAGCACGACAAACGCAAACACCACCAGGGCATCACGGAAAAATTTGGGATCGATCTGCCAGTTCACCAGAAAGCGCACGAACATCAAGGTGACGATCAGCCCCAACCCGCTGATGATCAACGCGATGCGCTTGCGGCTCATCGAGCCCAGGCCAAGCAGGAAGCACGCGGCGTAGATAATGAACTCGACTGCATAGGTGATCACCGGACGCACCGTGAACACGTTCGCGTTGATCAGCGCCAGCACCAGGTTGTAACCCACGCCCACCAACAGCGTCAGTTCGATCAGCAGGTTATGCCAGCGAACGCGGGTCTCTTCGCTCATTTGGATCAGCATGCAGACGCCTGCTTGAAAGGGGCGGCTGCGATGCAGCCGCCCGCGGCGCTGGACGCGCCAGGTCGCACACTACCCACCATCATCAGTACGCGGTCTTCTGTCCGAACACACGCACCGCGGTCAGCACGATGATGCGGATATCCAGCCACAGCGACCAACGACGGATGTAGTCCAGGTCGTACTGGATACGCTTCTTCATCGTGCGCAGTTCCGGGGTTTCGCCACGGAAACCGTTCACCTGCGCCCAACCGGTGATGCCCGGCTTGACGTAGTGCCGCTGCATGTAATGGTTGATCAGCTTTTCGTAGTGCGTATTGTGCTGCGCGGCGTGCGGACGCGGGCCCACGATCGACATGCTGCCGCCCAGCACGTTGAAGATCTGCGGCAACTCATCCAGGCTGCTGCGACGCAGGAACGAGCCGAAGCGCGTGATGCGGGTGTCGTTCTTGGTCGCCTGCTGGATGGTGGTGCCGTGATCGTCATGCACGCGCATCGAGCGGAACTTGAACATGTAGAACTCGCGACCACCCAGGCCGTGACGACGCTGACGGAAGAACACCGGACCCGGCGAACTCATCTTGACGCCCACCGCAATCGCCGCCATCAACGGCCACAGGCCCATCAGCGCGATCACGGCCAGGATCTTGTCCTGCAGCGCCTTGGCGACCACAAAGTAATTGTCGCGATCCACACCGCCCTGACGCAGATTGATCACCGGCACATTGCCGATCTGCTCGCCAGACTGATTCAACAGACCGAAGTCGAACAGATCCGGCACCAGCTTCACGTTGATCGGATAACGATCCAGACGCTGCAGCAACTGCTTGATGTGATCGCGCTCGCCCAGCGGCAACGAGATCCACACCTGTTCGACCTGGTTGTCCTTCAGATACTCGATCAACGCGTCCGGGTCACCCAGGCACGGCAACGACTGCCGCTGCTCGGTCACGGCGATGTCGTACGGCGTACGGAAGTAGCCGACCAGATTCATGCCGACCCAGGGATTGCGGCTGAGGTAGTGATTGATCTTCATCACCGGATGGCGCAGACCGACCACCACCACACGCTGCACATCCACGCCTTGCGTACGCAGATGGTTCAGGAAGCCGCGCAGTACCGTGCGTGCCGCCACCAACGAAGCCAGACCACCGACGAACCACAAGCCGATCCAGCCGCGCGAGACCTGCTCGCCCACCTGCACGATCAGCGCGTGCACGGCGAACAACGCGAACACACCACCGAACGCACCACCCAGGACCAACAACTCGCTCAACAACCCGCGACCGCGCCAGCTGCGATACAGCGGGAACAGCGCAAAGCAGATCACCGAATACAGCAAGGTGGTGGCGATCGCGACCCGATACGGCGCCGCCGGCACCCAGGAGCCGAACACGATGCGATACGCAATCAGTCCGGAGACCACGACCATGGTCAGGTCGAAGACGCGCAAAACCAGGTCGGCTGCAGCCGAATACTTGGACAACAATCGCGGCGAGGATGTGGTGTAGGTCGCGCTACTCAAGTCTGCCAAAAGCATGGGGATGTCCTCCAAACTCGATACGGCGCATGCGGGGGAACATACGAAACGCACGCGAGTTTTCAATCATCTCCGTCGTACGATCACCGCGGTAATACCTACCGACCCCAGATCGCACGACAGCCCTTTGTTTCAACAGAGACAAACTTTCAAACGAGGGATCCCGAAACTTACGGGATCCGACTTTTTCCACGCTGAATCAGTTGTCACTTAAATTAACCACCGTTTTGCAACATCACGATGTCAGTTCAACCGCGTCTCCGGCCCATTGCCTCGCAGGAAGTAGCGCACAAGGGCCACAGCCACACCAAGGAATACGCCAAAGATGAAGCCTAAGGCGAGGTTCAATTTGAGTTTCGGTGAAGTCTTCGACGTAGGCACGTCTGCGGTATCGACGATGGTCACGTTGTTGGCGCCCACGTTGCTTGCAACACCGATCTCTTTGTAACGCTGCAGGAGCGCATCGTAGAGCTGACGGTTGGTATCGACGTCGCGCTTGAGCATGTTGTATTGGATGCTGCGACTCTGCAGATCCAGCTCGTTGCTGCGCAGACCGGCAATGCGCTCGTTGAGCAAACGCTCCTGCTGCACCGAGGCGTCGTAGGCGGCCTTCAACGATTGACGGATGTTGATGACCTCGCCATTGATCTGACGGCGCGACTCTTCGATCTGCGCCTTCAGGCGTCGCATTTCCGGATAGTCGGGCTTGAAGGTCGACAGCTTCTGCTGGTACTCGGTGTTCAAGCGGATCTGCTCACCGCGCAGGCTCTGGATCAACGGATTGCCCAGCACCTGCGGCAACGACATGCTGTCGCCGGTGCTGACCTGACGCCATGCCGCCTCGGCCTTGATGCGCGTGTCCTGTGCAGAGGCAAGCATCGCGTTGAGATCGCCCAGGTTCTGCGCCGCAAGCGATGGCTTGTCATCGCCCATCGACACGATCTGCTCCTGGGTCGAATAAGAGACCAGCGTCTTTTCCGAGTCTTCGACCTTGCCGCGCAACTGCTCCAGACGTTCGGACAGGAACTTGGTCGCGAACGAGGACGCGTTCATCCGGCGCTCTTGCGTGCTGACGATGAAGACCTTGGTATAGGTGTTGGCGATTTTGGCGGCCAGCACCGGATCCGGCGAGTCGTAGTTGACGTAGACCAGGCGCGAATTGAGGATCGGCTCGACCACCAATCCGGCCAGCAGCGTGTCGGTCAAGGTGCGCTCGACGATCGCCTGGCGCGAATCGACCGACTTGCCGGCTTCCGGATTCTTGGCCGCAGCCTTCTCCAGTGCCTCGTCGACCTGCGCCTTGAACGCCGGCTCCTGATCCAGCTTGGCTTCGCGGATCACTGCACGCGCCAACGAACGGCTCTGCAGCAACTGGTACTGGGTCTGGTAGAAGTCGCGATCCTGCGGCGATTCCACGGGCATCAGATTGTCGACGTTCACCACGTTGAGCGAATCACGCTCGATCTGCAGCGTGCTGGTGGCGCGGTACTTCTCCGGCATCAACAGCGTGATGCCGAAGGCCAGCAGCACTGCGAACAGCGTGACCCCGATGATCAACCAGCGCTGCGAGACCAGCGCACGCCAGTAGTCGAGCAAACCCACATCCGCCAGCTCGAGATGGCCGTGACGATGAGAAGAAGAGGAACGATTTTCGGAATTCATACTCATCGGTAAGCGCGCCACACCATTACCAAGGGGGTCAGTTCAAGCATGGTGCGCAGCCAGATGCGTGCGTCCGAGCGATACACCACAACGATGTCGCCGCCGTAGATCTCCGGGTCGGGATTGGCACCCTTCTCGATCTCGGTCAGGTCGAATCTAGCGATCATTTTTTGCCCATTGACGATGCGGAAGACAATGACATTGCCGCGGCTGGCCACCGTACTGACACCCTTTGCCTGCGCAATCGCTTGCTGCAAGGTCAGGTTGGAGCCGATCACCGGGTAGATCCCGGGCGCGTCCACCGCACCAGTGACCGTGACCCGGCGGCCGTTGGATTCCTCCACGAACACCGACACTTGCGGCTGCTGCAGATATCCGGCGGCGTAGCGTTCTGCGACCAGTTTTTCCAGCTCGCCAACGCCCAGGCCGGTGGCCTTGACATCGCCGATCAGTGGCAGCGAGATGTGACCGTTCTGATCGATGCGGACCTGCCGCTCCAGATCATCGACTTGAAATACCTTGACCAACAGCAAGTCACCCGGCGCCAGTCGATACTCTGGCTGCACTGCGGACATCGCAAGCGGATCCGGGAGCGGCAGAGAGTCCGCCATCTTCGGACCGGTGCTGCAAGCGCCCAGTGTCATCGAGCAGATCAACGCCAGGCTGAGGCCTTGGCAGAATCGTTCGATCAGTCTTTTCATGCGTGTAGCTGGCTGCCTTGATTGGTGGGACAGGAACCCGCGCAGCATTCAACCGGCCAACACGCCAGCACGAACGTACGACAGAGAAATTCATCCCGTATGACATCGGGATCACGACAGGTGTGACGTGTTGCACTGCACTATGGCATAGAAAGAAAACATCGCAAGACGCTGCACGCCATTTTTTTGACGGCGTTGGCCTATTGATTCAAGTTCGTCGTTGTGACGTTAACAAAACGTGATCCAGTTACTAATCACGCGCTAATGATCTGGAGGATTTTCGGATACTTAGCACCGCTCTGTGATCCAGGTCCACAGCAGGCGGGACCGTGTAAAGCGGGCTCTTCGGCCCTTTTCCTGCTGCAGCGCACTATGCCGTTCTGCATATGCAGCACCTTTCCCCGAAGCCCCAAATCCACATGCTGCGTCGCAACAAAAAAGCCCATGTCCAGAAGACATGGGCTTTGTGTTTGGTCGGGGTAGCCGGATTTGAACCGACGACCACTAGTCCCCCAGACTAGTGCGCTACCAGGCTGCGCTATACCCCGAAGATGCTGCACTCCGTCACAAGGACGGCCTGCGATTATAGCGGCTTTGCGACACAATTTCCTAGCGGCGCAGCAGCTGCAACACTTCTTCCAGCTCCATACGCACCTGCTTGATGATCTGGTTGCTCAACGCCGACTCGCTCTTGGCGCCATCGCCTTCCAGGCGCAGACGTGCACCACCGATGGTGTAGCCCTGTTCGTACAGCAGGCCGCGGATCTGGCGCACCATCAGCACGTCGTGACGCTGGTAATAGCGCCGATTGCCGCGCCGCTTGACCGGCTCCAGGCTCGGAAATTCGGTTTCCCAATAGCGCAGCACATGCGGTTTGACATCGCACAACTCGCTGACCTCGCCGATGGTGAAGTAGCGCTTGGCCGGGATCGGCGGTAGCTCGCGATTACTGCCCGGATCCAGCATAAGCCTCCACCCGCTCCTTGAGCTTCTGGCCAGGACGGAAGGTCACCACCGTGCGGGCCGAAATCGGAATTTCCTCGCCGGTCTTGGGATTGCGACCGGGCCGTTGATTCTTGCGCCGCAGATCGAAGTTGCCGAAACCGGACAACTTCACCTGACGGCCCTGCTCCAGCGCATCGCGCAGCACATCGAAGAAGGCGTCGACAAATTCCTTTGCCTCGCGCTTGTTCAGACCGACCTCGTCGAACAGACGCTCGGCCATCTCTGCTTTCGTCAATGCCATGCCAATCCCCTGGTTACCGCCTCAACTCCGAATCCGGGCGCGGTGCTCGCGCTCGATCACGGCCACCACATCGGCAACGACTGCGTCGACGTCCCGGTCGGTGAGAGTGCGCGAGTTATCCTGCAAAATCAAGCCCATAGCCAGACTCTTGAAACCTGGCTCGACCCCCTGCCCGACATAGCGATCGAACAGCTGCACCTCGCGCAACAACGGGCCAACCGTGGTGCGCACACTGGCAGACAGCGCCGCCCAGCTCACCTCTTCCGGCACCAGGAAGGCCAGATCGCGACGCACCGAGGGGAACCGCGACAGCTCGCCGGCACGCGGCAGCGCACGCTGCACCAGCGGCGCCAGCTGCAGCTCGAACGCGATCACGTCCATGTCGATCTCCAACTGCTTGGCAAGACGCGGATGCACCTGCCCGATCCAGCCGATGTGCACGCCATCGCGATGAATATCGGCCGACCGCCCCGGATGCCCGAATGCCTGCGTGGAAGGCTGGAAATCCAGCACCGCGCCACTGGCCGCAGCCAGCGCCACCAGATCGCCCTTCAGATCGTGGAAATCCACTTTGCGTGCAGACTCGCCCCACTGCAGCGCCAAGGCATCGCCACAGACTGCTGCGGCGACGTGCTGCGCTTCCTGCGGCGCGGCACCGGTCTCGGCGGACGCGGTGAATACCTTGCCCAGCTCGAACAGGCGCACCCGCCCGGCCTGGCGGGCGGCGTTGCGGCCCAGCGTCGCCACCAGACCCGGCAACAAGCGCGGACGCATGATTGCAAGTTCCGCACTGAGCGGATTGGCCAGCGGCACCAGACCATCGGTCAGCTGCCAGCGCTCCAACAGGTTCGCATCGACAAATGCGTAGTTGATGGTTTCCTGCAGCTCGCGCGCCACCAGCTGGCGACGCACGCTGAGTTCGTCCAGCTGGGTTTCGCTCGGCATCGCGATCCGGCTTGCGCCACCGGGCAGCGTGGTCGGCACACGGTCGTAGCCGTGGATACGCGCCAACTCTTCGATCAGATCTTCTTCGATGGCGATATCGAAGCGACGGCTCGGCGCCATCACCTGCCAACCTTCGGCCACCGCGTCGAGCTGCATACCGAGCGCAGTGAGAATGCGCACAACCTCGGCATCGTCGATCTGGATGCCGAGCACGCGCGCAATCCGCGCACGCCGCAGCAGGATGCGCGCAGGCTGCGGCAGATGCTGCGGCAATTGCGCATGTACGACCGGGCCCGGCGTCCCACCGGCCAGCTCCAGCACCAGCCGTGTCGCCACTTCGATCGCCTGTGGCGGCAATGCCGGATCCACACCACGCTCGAAGCGATGACCGGCATCGGTATGCAACCCGAGCTTGCGGCCACGGCCCATGATCGCGGCCGGATCGAAATACGCCGATTCCAGAAATACATTGCGCGTGGCCTCGGTGACACGCGTCTCCAACCCGCCCATCAGACCGGCCAGCGCAACCGGCCGGCCTGCATCGGTGATGGTCAGAAAGCTATCGTCCAAGGTGACCTGACGCCCATCCAGCAGCGCGAGCTGCTCGCCACTGCGCGAACGCCGCACACCGATCGGCCCCTGCAGCGTGTCCAGGTCGAACGCATGCATTGGCTGGCCGAGCTCCAGCATCACGTACTGGGTGATATCCACCAGCAGCGACACCGGACGCACGCCACAGCGACGCAGCCGCTCGGCCAACCACACCGGCGTTTTTGCCGCCGGGTCGATGCCTTCGATCACGCGACCGCAGTAACGCGGCGCCTCGTTGCCGGCCTCCAGCTCCACTGACAGGGTACGCGTCGACACCGGCGCCACCGCGCCCGCATCGAAGGCCGCCACTTCGCTGGCGCACGCTGCGGCCACATCGAAGGCGATGCCACGCACACTGAAACAATCGGCGCGATTGGGCGTGAGCTTGATCTCGATGCTGGCATCGGGCAGCCCCAGATACTCGGCCAAGGCCTGACCCACTGGCGCATCGTCCGGCAGCTCGAACAGGCCGGACGCGTCGCTATCCAGACCCAGCTCCTTGGCCGAACACAACATGCCGTTGGACGCCACACCGCGCAGCTTGGCGGCGGTGATGGTCAGCGCACCGATCTGCGCACCGACCAGCGCCAACGGCGCCACTAGACCGGCACGCGCATTGGGCGCGCCACACACGATCTGCAGCAACTCGCCCTGCCCTGCGTCGACGCTGCAGACCTGCAGACGATCGGCCTCCGGATGACGCACCGCCTCGACGATGCGCGCCACCACCACTTGACCCAAGGCCTCGCCCAATGGCGTGACCTCTTCGACCTCCAGACCGATCGCCGTCAGCGTCGCGGCAAGTTCGTCGCGGCTGGCCTGGATGGGAACGTGGCTGCGCAGCCAATTTTCAGAGAATTTCATGAGGAGCCGGGATTTGAGATTCGGGATTTGAGATTCGTAAAAAACAGTCGACGAGGGCGGGACGGGGGCGCCGTTGCAAATCCCCAATCCCGAATCCCCAATCTTCGCCGTCAGGCGAACTGCCTGAGGAAACGCACATCGTTCTCGAAGAACGCGCGCAGGTCGTTGACGCCATAGCGCAGCATCGCAAAGCGCTCGACGCCCAGGCCGAACGCGAAGCCGGTATAGCGCTCCGGATCGATGCCCACGCTGCGCAGCACGTTCGGGTGCACCATGCCGCAACCCAGCACTTCCAGCCAGCGCGTGCTGCCATCGGGCTGCTGCCAGGCGATGTCCACTTCCGCACCCGGCTCCACGAACGGGAAATAGCTGGGGCGGAAACGCATTTCGAAATCGCGCTCGAAGAACGCACGCACAAACTCGGACAAGGTGCCCTTGAGGTCGGCGAAGTTGGAATGCTCGTCCACCAGCAGGCCTTCCACCTGATGGAACATCGGCGAATGGGTCTGGTCCGAATCGGAGCGATACACCTTGCCGGCCGCGATCATGCGCAGCGGCGGCTTGTGCGCATCCATGTAACGCACCTGCACACCGGAGGTATGAGTGCGCAACAGGCGGCCATCGCCGAAATAAAACGTGTCGTGCATCGCGCGCGCCGGATGGTGCGGCGGAAAATTCAAAGCTTCGAAGTTATGCCAGTCGTCCTCGATCTCAGGACCATCGGACAGCTCATACCCCAAGCGTGCAAAGATCTCGACGATGCGCTCAAGCGTGCGCGTGACCGGGTGCAATCCACCGCGCTCGCTGCGACGACCCGGCAAGGTGACATCGATGCGCTCGCCAGCCAGACGTGCGTCCAGTGCAGCGTTTTCCAGCGTGTGTTTGCGCTCTGACAGTGCAGCGGTCAGCGCGTCGCGCGACAGATTGATCGCTTCGCCAGCGGCCTTGCGTTGATCGGCCGGCAGCGTGCCGAGCTGCTTGAGCTGGGCGGTGATGCTTCCGCTCTTGCCCAGCAATGCAACGCGCAAGGCTTCCAGTTGGTCCGGCGTCTGTGCGGCGGCGACATCTGCCAACGCGCGCTCGGTCAGGGATTGAATCTCACTCATTGCACTCGCGCCTCAACTGCTCAGCCGAACGGTGTTTCCGGATGCACCGGAACGCATTACCACATGACTCTTGCCAACCATCCAAATTTAGAGATGCCGGCTATTTAAAACGCAAAAGGGGAAGGACTCGCGCCCTTCCCCCTGCATATCTGCGTTTCATCACCAAAAGCAGGCACACGAGTGTGCGGCTGCTTGAGACGATCTACCCCTTCAACAGTCCGCACATGGATGTGCGGGCTCTTGCGAAGGACTCGCACCAACGACGTGCGGGCTCCTGCGAGGGACCTGCATTTACGCCGCCAGCGCGCCCTTTGCCTTCTCAGCCAGCGCGGCAAAGCCGGCGGCGTCGTGCACGGCGATATCAGCCAGCACCTTGCGGTCCAGGGTGATGCCAGCCTTGAGCATGCCATTCATGAAACGGCTGTAGCTCAGACCATTGATGCGGGCAGCCGCATTGATGCGGGTGATCCAAAGCGCACGGAACACGCGCTTCTTCTGCTTACGGCCAATGTAGGCGTACTGCTGTGCCTTGATGACCGCCTGCTTGGCAACGCGGAAGACCTTACGACGGGCGTTGTAGTAGCCCTTCGCCAGATTCAGAATTTTCTTGTGGCGGCGGCGCGCCTGCACACCACGCTTTACTCGTGCCATGGTTCAGTCCTCAGAGATAGGGAAGCATACGATCGAGACGGCCTGCGTCCTCGGGACGGACGTGGTTCGTCTGCCGCAAGTTGCGCTTCCGCTTGGTCGCTTTCTTCGTGAGGATATGGCTACGGTTTGCGTGGCCGCACTTGTACTTGCCGGAGGCGGTCTTGCGGAAACGCTTGGCCGCCGCCCGGTTGGTCTTGATCTTGGGCATTGCAATGTCCTTGATGGTGTTTTGTCACTGACCCGGGCGGCAGTCTTGCGACCACGCTTTCCATCCTTGCCCTTGCCTGCTTGTAAGTCCTTGATCGAACACGATCCGGACAGGTCCTGTACCGCTTGCGCGGCGCCACGGTAAAACCGGGCCGCGCAGTATGCCCGTTGCCGGGAATTCTTGCAAATCGCTGCTGTCTGCACTGCGACCGACCCCGCCGGGGCCGGCCGCAACGCGGGATCAGATCTTCTTCTTGGGCGCGATCATCATGACCATCTGCCGCCCTTCCAGGCGCGGACGCGACTCGATGACGATGTCTTCGCCAAGATCGGCCTCGATCCGGGACGCCATTTCGCGACCCAGCTCCTGGTGGCTCATTTCGCGGCCACGGAAGCGGATGTTGACCTTGACCTTGTCGCCCTCTTCCAGGAAGCGACGCATGTTGCGCAGCTTGATCTGGTAGTCGCCCTCGTCCGTGACCGGACGGAACTTGAGTTCCTTGATCTCGACCTGCTTGGTCTTCTTCTTGGCCTCGTTGGCCTTTTTCTGCTGCTCGAACTTGAACTTGCCGAAATCCATGATCTTGCAGACCGGCGGATCGGCCTGCGGCTGGATTTCGACCAGATCCAGGCCTTCTTCCTCGGCCTTGGCGAGCGCTTCGTCGCGCGACAACACGCCGACCATCTCTCCGTCACTGCCGATCACGCGGACGCGCGGCACGCGGATTTCTTGGTTCTTGCGGTTCTGTTTGTTGTCAGGGGTACTGATATTGCAATCTCCCAGGGGAATCGAACCGGCGCATCCGGATCATCCAGACCGGCCGGGGTTGGCTCACGCTGCCTGCTCTGCCTGCAGACGTTCGACGAAGGCCGAGACCGTCATGGTCCCGAGGTCTTCTCCCGAACGTGTCCGCACGGCGACGGCGCCGTTTTCCTTCTCGCGGTCACCGACCACGAGCAGATAGGGCACGCGTTGCAGCGTATGCTCGCGAATCTTATATCCGATCTTCTCGTTACGCAAATCGGCGTTTACACGGAAGCCTTGATTTGCAAGGGTTTTCCGAACCGAGTCCACATAGTCTGCCTGAGCATCGGTGATATTTGCGACAACGACCTGGACCGGGGCGAGCCAGGAGGGGAAGGCGCCGGCGTGGTGTTCGATCAAAATGCCGATGAAACGCTCCATCGAACCGACGATCGCCCGGTGCAGCATGACCGGGTGCTTTTTCTGGCTGTGCTCATCCACGTACTCGGCGCCAAGGCGGCCGGGCATCATGAAATCGACCTGCATGGTGCCCAGCTGCCAGGTGCGGCCGATGGCGTCCTTGAGGTGGTATTCGATCTTTGGGCCATAGAAGGCGCCCTCGCCCGGTAGCTCCTGCCACTCCACCCCGCACACGCCCAACGCGCTGCGCAGCGCGGCTTCAGCCTTGTCCCAGGTGACGTCGTCGCCCAGGCGCTTTTCCGGGCGCAGCGCGATCTTGATCTCGATGTCGTCGAAGCCGAACGCGGTGTAGACCGCCAGCGCCTGCTGATGGAAGGCAGTGACTTCGGCTTCGATCTGCGATTCCAGGCAGAACACATGCCCGTCGTCCTGGGTGAAACCGCGCACGCGCAGGATGCCGTGCAGCGCGCCGGAGGGCTCGTTGCGGTGGCACGCACCGAACTCGCCGTAGCGGATCGGCAGGTCGCGGTAGCTGTGCAGGCCCTGGTTGAACACCTGCACGTGGCCAGGGCAGTTCATCGGCTTGACCGCGTAGGTGCGCTTCTCCGACTCGGTGAAGAACATCGCGTCCTGGTAGTTGTCCCAGTGACCGGACTTCTGCCACAGCGACACGTCCAGGATCTGCGGGCAACGCACTTCGCCGTAGCCGCTGTCGCGATAGACCTTGCGCATGTATTGCTCGACCACCTGCCACAGCGACCAGCCCTTGGGATGCCAGAACACCAGGCCGGGCGCCTCTTCCTGCAGATGGAACAGGTCCTGCTGCTTGCCTATGCGGCGATGGTCACGCTTGTCGGCTTCTTCCATACGCAGGATGTAGGCGTCCAGCTGCTTCTTGTCGGCCCAGGCGGTGCCGTAGATGCGCTGCAGCTGCTCGTTCTTGGCATCGCCGCGCCAGTAGGCACCGGAGATGCGGGTCAGCTTGAACGCCTTGAGGAAGCGCGTATTGGGCACGTGCGGGCCACGGCACATGTCCACGTATTCCTGGTGGTAGTACAGGCCCATCGCGGTGATGTCGTCGGACATGTCCTCGATCAGACGCAGCTTGTATTCCTCGCCGCGCCGGGCGAACACCTCGATCACCTCGGCACGCGGGGTGACCTTCTTGATCACCTCGTAGTCCTGCGCGATCAATTCCTGCATGCGCTGCTCGATCGCGGCCATGTCGTCCGGCGTGAACGGGCGTTCGCTGTAGATGTCGTAATAGAAGCCTTCGGCGATGACCGGACCGATCACCATCTTGACCTCCGGGTACAGCTGCTTGACCGCATGCCCGACCAGATGCGCGCAGGAGTGGCGGATGATCTCCACGCCTTCGGCGTCCTTGGCGGTGATGATGCGCAAGCTGGCGTCGTGGTCGATAACGTCGCTGGCATCGACCAGTTGGCCGTCCACCTGGCCGGCGATGGTGGCCTTGGCCAGGCCGGCGCCGATCGACTGGGCGACCTGCATCACCGAGACGGGGGATTCGAATTCACGGCGGCTGCCGTCGGGGAGCGTGATGTTGATCATGGGCAAGAATGAGGTCTGTGCTGGCTGCAGCGCGACGGCTGCAAGGGAGACCTGCCCACTGCGGGACAGGCTCGGATAGGGATGCGGCGAGCGGTGGTGCAGAAAGAACGCCGTGCGGGCGCCGTGCGAACTGGCGCGGCCGGAATCAGCAGTGGGCAGTGGTAGTGCTCATGTCGCACGCTGGGCCGGCGCGGGGCGCGGGCCACCTTCTCGCAAGTGGTCTTAGAAGCGAATGGTAAACCAATCAGCCGGGCGTTGCGCATGCCGGCACGTGGCCGGCGGGTGCGTGGCAGGATGCCGGAGACCTATAGTTATGGATGGATCAATTTTACGGGGAGTCGACATAGCCAGCTTCCCCTGACTGTCGGCACCGTAAAGTCAGACAACGCTTAAAAATTAATAATAATGAATGATTGGAACATAGACATATGCAAAACGTCTCGACAGCGACCGCTCTACGCGCTCAATGAGCGAACAGAAGAGCCAAAAAGACGATGGCCTTGGCAAAGCCAAGGCCATCGGATAAGCCGGAGCAAGTTCTAGCTAGAGCGTTCGGCTGCGCGTATCGGCTTCTTGTACTTGTGTTTGCTGTGACTGACGCTGACTTTCTTCAACCGCTTGCCGGCTGCTGTGTTCCAACGGCTGATTCTGCGCCTGCGCGCGATCCACAAAGACCCGTTGCATCGCCGGGTCGGTCATCTCGCCTTGTACCGCGAAGAAGCCGTCTCCGCTCTTGTTGGGAACCACATGGTCAATGCGTTGCATACAGCTGACCTTGGCCTCGAACACGATCTGGCCGGCCGCTTGCTGGAGTTCTTGCCGGTTGGCAAAACCGCCACGCTCGCCAAGTGCTTCCAGCTTGCTCACTGCGCCGTTGTAAATCGCATTGTCTGGATGGCGCGGATCGGACAGCAGAGGGATGCCGACCGGTGCAGCTTGCGGTGCTGACTGCTCGGCGTGTTTGGCCGTGTGCTGCGACAGCGCCTGGCCCAATGCGGCGTGAGTGCGTTGACCGACCACACCATCCACCTGCAAGCCATGCTCGCGCTGGAAGTGCTCCACGGCATGCTTAGTGTTTCCACCAAAGTCACCATCGGCTTGCAACGGCTTGCCGTCGCGGCCTGTGGCGCCGAGTTGGGCGAGCTGGCTTTGCAATTGCTTGACGGACTGGCCCCGCTCGCCTTGCTCGAGATGGCCGTCATGGGATGAAAAACCAGCATGATGCCTGGAAGGAGCACCCTCGCCCGACTGCTTGACCGCAGTTCTTTGAATGGTTTCTGTCGGCGTACGATCTGACAGGCTATTACCTACACTGTCCGCATAGACCGCATATTGGTCCATCTTGCGGCCCATCGCCGCATATGCCTGGGCATTGGTGATGTTGCCATCCCCATAAAGGGAAGAATTGCCCTTGATAACAGCCGCACTCAGCACACTGTTTACTTTTCCATCTGGATTGTCGTGCACTGCCTGTAAAAACTTGGGACCGTCACCTGTGCCAAGGTTATGCATTGCATAGACATTTGCTGCTACATCCTTGCCACCATACTCTGCAGCGCGAACGATATTCTCACGTGTGAACTCAGCCAACATCGCAGCCTGTAGACGCGTATCTTGACGAAGCTCGGGCGCATTCGCCTGCGTGCGAGTAAGATCGGCAGCGTTTTCAACACCATACTTTTCACCGTAGGTGTTGATCATCTGTTGCCAGGTGCCATTGAGAAATTGGCCATACCCGTACGCTGACGAGATCGCCATCGTCCCGTCGAACTGCTTGAGCGTGTTGTTCTCAGGATGCGTAATCGCAACCGGCCGCGCTTCCGGATTGAATCCAGATTCAAACCCGGCAATCTTGACCATCACACGCGGGTCGATGCCCGCGGCATGCGCCGCATCTTCAAGCTCTTTCCGATGCTCAGCCCATCTATCGTCGATCCTTGCCATGCGACATTCTCCTTAATCAGAATTCATGCGTTGACTCAAGGACTCCAGGGGTAGATTCCTTTCACTTCATCGTAAGACACCAACCGTGTTTTCAGCACATTGTCGCCACGCTTGCGTGTAATTTCCAGTGGATACATGCCGGCAACCACTTTCCCATCGCTCTTGACGTTGAGATCGATGCTTTCGTCCGGGGTGTTCTCGCTGACGCGCGGAATGCCCGAAACGTCACGAATCTCGCTACCCACGGGAACCTGAAGTGAGTAACGCGTCACTTGCACCCCTTGCCAAACGCCGCCGGTGGTCGACAACCAGCCATACCGAGCAGGCCCGACCTGAATCACCTTGGCATCGAGACAACCGCAATCCCCAGCCTGCCCCATATCGATTGCCGGCTTCGAGGCAAGCACTGTCACCTTCTTGTCAGCATCCAGCCCAACAAAAAATAACCCTTCCAAGCCAGGGTCAACTTGTGAATAGATCTCAGCCTGCGGATCGCTGTGCGACTGCACGTAGACCTTGACCCCATCGGCATCGCTGGAAACCTTGGAGACAGCACCAATCATGCAGTAATCCAGCGATTCACTGCCTGCTTGAAATGAATATTTCCAGCAACTACGCGACGCGTCAAAATTATTGGCGCCGTAAGCTGAATCCATTATTTCCTTGACGATCGATCTAAGCTCCTCAGAATTTGGAGGAACATGGTCACTTGCTCCGGCAGACTCGCTCTTGGATCCCCCCAAAGCATTCGCAACCGAAGCACCTTTTGGTGAGTCGACCTCTTCTTGAAGCCCACCGCTTTGGGGAGAGCATCCGGCAGCAAGGAGCGCTAATAAAAAGAAAGTTGGCAAATTAGAAAATCTTGCCAAAGATGAATTCCTCTTAACAACAGGCAATTTATCGGCAAGAAATTTCATGATTAACCAAGCCCTGCATTTAAAAGAAGTAATTATATAAGTAAAGCTTTAATAATCAATTAATATTTTCTGAATATTGG
Source organism: Xanthomonas sp. NCPPB 2933 (assembly GCF_056725225.1). Taxonomy (NCBI): domain Bacteria; kingdom Pseudomonadati; phylum Pseudomonadota; class Gammaproteobacteria; order Lysobacterales; family Lysobacteraceae; genus Xanthomonas; species Xanthomonas sp. NCPPB 2933. The sequence continues at coordinate 2,131,230 of NZ_CM161518.1, read as the reverse complement.
CTCAGAACATTCAGAATACAAAACTTTGCATTCGCCACCATTACTTTTCTTACAACTCCGCATTGCCAGATCAATAGCGCGCTCTTTAGTAGCAGACCCTTGGTAAAAACTATCTGACTGCGTGGAAACCAAAGCAGCACATTGATTGCGATAAACCAAATTTATTTTGCAATCACCTGATCCATTTATGGCACAGCGACGAACCGCAGCCTCCTTCGCCTCATTTTCTGACAACTGCCCTACAGCAGTCCCCGCCTCTCCTGTGGAATCGGAGCCGGCGATGGCCCCCCATGTCTTAATCCACTCGCCCGTTGGCTTCGGGGGAGGGGCGGGAATATCGCCTCTTGACGTACCAGAATCAGGTCCACATTGCGGACTACCGGGAGCCACACCTGCCGGACAAGCTGTTTGAGCAAATGCGGAAGCAGAAATTAAACTAGCCAGTAAAATAAAAGAAGCCCAGCGGATAGTAATCATTTATTCACCAAGTCATCTAAAGGGTATCAAATCACTTTTGTGCAAGACCGCGACTACCTGTGTCAGGCTCTTGAGAGGTACCGTCAGAAGATTTAACAGTATTCATTCCACGTGCATTCTGAGTAGGAGTATCTTGTGATTCTCTAGCAGGCGCGGCCGGCGTCTGCGGCCGTCCACCACTACTATCCTGGCTCGCCCGATCCAACTGCCCCAGCGCCGAGTACGCCGTGAACTGGCCCAGCGTGCCCTGGAAGAAGGCCGCCTCCATCGGCGGTGCCGTGATGATCAACGTCGTCAAGACCAAGCCCAATCCTCCTTGCTGCAGCGCCATGCTGCTGATGCCTTCACCGCTGCCGTTGTTGAGTGCCCACTTCGTAAGAAACGCCACACCCACCGCTCCAACCACCTTGGTTGCCAAGCTCACTGTGAAGGTCAGTACCGACAACGAGAACATGGTGCCTAATCCGTATAACAGCCATTTGCTGAACAACGACTTCGTGGCCTGAAACAGCAGGCACAGGATGAACAGTGGTCCGAAGCCAACCACCAGCGCCATCGCCAGCTTGTTCAGCAGCAGCATCGAGCCTGCAACCACTCCAGGCCCTGCCATGCCGATGCCCGTAAACCAACGGGCGCGATTCTTGGAATCCTCGCTTTCTTCATCCCCGCCCGTCTTGATCTGGTCCAGACCTGTCAACGCCATCTGCATCAGCATCAGATTCTGGTCGATCGCCTCGTAGGGGCTCTCCGAATCCCCTGTCACTGTCTTGGTGATCGCCGAGCTGATCCCGTCGGTCAGGGCCCAATAGAGTTGCGGCGAGCCGTTGGCCATGCTCGTCGCCAATCCAATGATCAGCGACGCGCGTAGCGCCGTCACCACCAAGCCCATCGCCGCCTCGCGCGACTGGCCGGTCGCAAGGCGAATAGCCACGAATGAATATCTACAGCATCGAGCCAAAATGCCGCAAGAGAAAACCGAGGTCATCGTGACGACCCCGGTTGCCACATCAATCAGAGCGCACAGATATCGGCCTGTGCCCTGTTTAGATCGACATCGACGGGGAAGCAGCTTGTTGTTGTGCCTGTACCTGCGTCGCCTGGCGCTGAGTTTCCTCTGCTACCTGCCGTGTGCTGTGCTCCAGGGGCTGGTTCTCTGCCTGTGTGCGATCGACATAGACGCGGCGCATCGCCGGATCGCCTAACTCGCCCTGTACCGCAAAAAACCCATCGCCGCTCTTGTTGGGGAGAATGTGATCGATCCGCTGCAAGCCCGCAACCTTGCTCTCGAACACCATTTGGCCAGATGCCTGCTCGAGTTCTTTGCGGGTAGCAAAACCGCCCCGCTCGCCAAGGGCTTCCAACTTGCTGACCGCACCGTTGTACATGGCGTTGTCTGGGTGACGCGGGTCAGACAACAAGGTAGCGGCGGCCGGTGCCGTCGGTGCAGATTGTGTCGCTGACTGCTCGGCCTGCTTAGCTGTGTGCTGCGTCACTGCCTGACCCAATGCGGCCTGCGTCCGCTGACCAACGACACCATCTACCTGCAAACCATGCTCACGCTGGAACTGCTCGATGGCATGTTTGGTGTTGGCGCCGAAGTCGCCGTCTGGCTGCAAGGGTTTGCCGTCACGGCCGGTGGCACCAAGTTGGACCAGTTGGCCTTGCAACTGCTTCACTGATTCGCCGCGCTCGCCTTGTTCTAGCAGGCTGTCGTTTGATTTCGCAGCGTGATGGGAGGCTACGCTAGGCGCCACACTGGCTTTGAGATGGACACCATCGCGCTTGACGCTTTCAATTAAATCGGGGACTTTGCGTTCCCAGCTTTCCGCATGCTTTTGGCAGTCCTTGGCTGCCTCGATACTCCAAGGCTTGCTGGGCGTAACGCCATTCACTACACGCCTGGCGTTGTAGACGTCGTGACTGTCGCTATCGATGTATCGATCAAGAGGCTTGCCGGTAAACAAGCCGTCGCGCATGCCCACAACTAACACCTTGGCGGCGATTTCCGGGTCTTTGGCTAGATCCGGGTTACGGACCATTTCGCCGTTGAGACCCAACAGCTTGTCAAATTTCGCATAGTTGTAGTCGTGTGTGAGATGCACGTAGCCACGGCCATAGAATTCTTCGCCGCCGCTATATCCAAGCTTACGCGCTTGGCTACGCCCGAAATCTTCTTCGGGTGCTTGAAAGTTACGTGTCTCATGCTGGGCCGTCGCCAGCATGTACGATATCTGCTTTGGGTCGGTCACACCGTTCTCAAGCGCGGTTTTGACGATCAACCTAACGGAAGATTCCCGATCCACACCAAAGCCTTCGGTGCTACGACCACGTCCATCACTCATAGTATTCTCCGTACGTGCATGTCATTAGAATTTGTTGTTGCATCGTCGGCCGTTCAAATCCTCCGAAGATGCGTTGCATGTACTCGCTATCGGATGACCAGTCCGTTATCAGTTAGCCACCTCCTTCATTTCACCGTTTTGAAGCCGCTCAGTCCGCGTCTTGGGGGTCGCGGGATCGTTCGTATCTTCGGTTACGCGCTCAACCAGCACGGCCTCGTTCTCCTTGAGCTCGTAGGTATCGAACACATGGAGGCAGCAGCCATCTCCCGAGCTAGACGTCAGCACATTCCCTTTCACGGAAAATAGGCCGTTTGCCATCACCGTAATATCGGAAAGCGACTGATTGAACACCAGGCGCTGCTCGGCGGCATTGAAAAGATAGATGCTGTAAGAAGGACCACCGTAGTTGCCTTCCTTCCCAGACCAGACCACTAAATCTTCATGCCCATCGCCATTGATGTCAGTCAAGATAATGGAATGACGATTCTTCTTGTAGCTCTCGTCCAAGGGGCCATGGTAAAGCGCTGAATTGCCATCCAGATACAACGCTTCTGGCTCTACCGCAATCGACTTAACACCTGGGAAAGTTACCTCTACAACCGGCGAGCGATTACAAAGCATGATACCTGGACTATCCTCGTTGCAGTCCTGGGCCTTGATAAGCACAGAGATATCATTGATCTTTGCGCTGATTTCGCCTTGGTCATTCAACTTGGCATTAACAGCGGATGGCATTTTCAAGTCCTTTTGCGGCGAGGATTCAGGCTTTTTTTCAACTTGATCTTCAGTGAGTAATTTCGCTCCACCAGCCTCTGCGGACGGAGCATTGCTAGGACTGCAGGCTGTGATCGAGACGACGCAAGCTAAGCACAGCGCCCCCACCACAGCTTTTGCTAATGCACGCTCTATCATAGAAAATCTTCCAACTCAAATCAATAATTCTTAAATATTGGATCATGTTAGAACTTTCTGAATTTTGGCTCAGTGCACTCTGAGTAAGCAATTCTACAAGAGCCACCATCGCTATCCTTACAGCTTTTCATTGCAAGATTAGTAGCAGTACGCTCATCAGCAGCACTTTGAAAAAAACTTCCCGTCCGTTGAGAAGCAGTTAAAGCAGCACATTGATTGCGATATACCAAGTTAACCTTACAGTCCCTTGCTCCACCTGAAGCGCACTGGTGAAGAGCCGCATCTCTTGCTTCAGTTTCAGATAGTTTTCCGACGGTAGTTCCAACCTCTCCCGTGGAGCTCGCACTTGCTATTGCGCCCCAAGTTTTAATCCATTCGCCAGTCGGTCTAGGTGGAGGTAATGGAGCATCTCCCCTCGAAGTACCAGAGTCAGATCCACACTGTGGACTTCCGGGCGCTACACCAACTGGACATGCCGTTTGAGCAGAAACTGTGAAAGATAAAAATAAATAAGCAACACAAATGATAAGAATACGATTCATACTTTCACCAACTCTCAGATTGGATATTATTTATTTCTGCGCCAAACCACGATTACCGATATTTGAATCTTGCGAAGGTGTTTCAGAACGTACAACGTTAGGATTTAGGGTAGTGTCTTTGGAATTCTCCTGTCTAGAATCCCTAGACGGCGCAGCTGGCGTCTGCGACCTACCACCACTACCGTCCTGACTTGCCTTATCCAACTGCCCCAGCGCCGAGTACGCCGTGAACTGGCCCAGCGTGCCCTGGAAAAAGGCTGCTGCCATCGGTGGAGCTGTAAGAATCAAGGTCGTCAACACCAAGCCCAGTCCTCCCTGCTGCAGCGCCATGCTGCTGATGCCTTCACCGTTGCCGTTGTTGAGTGCCCACTTCGTCAGAAACGCCACACCCACCGCTCCAACCACCTTGGTCGCCAAGCTCACAGTGAAGGTCAGCACCGACAACGAGAACATTGTGCCTAATCCGTATAACAGCCATTTGCTGAACAGCGACTTCGTCGCCTGGAACAGCAGGCACAGGATGAACAGGGGTCCGAAGCCCACCACCAGCGCCATCGCCAGCTTGTTCAGCAACAGCATCGAGCCTGCAACCACGCCAGGCCCTGCCATGCCGATGCCCGTAAACCAACGTGCGCGATTCTTGGAGTCCTCGCTTTCTTCATCTCCGCCCGTCTTGATCTGGTCCAGACCTGTCAACACCATCTGCATCAGCATCAAGTTCTGATCGATCGACTTGTAGGGGCTATCTGAGTCCCCTGTTACCGTCTTGGTGATCGCCGAGCTAATTCCGTCGGTCAGGGTCCAATACAGTTGCGGCGAGCCCTTGGCCATGCTCGTCGCCAAACCGATAATCAATGCTGCCCGCAGCGCCGTCACTACCAAGCCCATCGCCGCCTCGCGCGACTGGCCGGTCACGATGCGGTAGCCCTGGATGAAGATCCAAAGCGTCAACACCGTCAATGACACCATACCGACCCAGGCCGTCGTGCGCTGCAACAACTCCCACTGAAAAATCGAGATTTCGTCGCGAAGGTAATCATTGATCAGACGAAAAAATTCGTATTGGGCGATATTCGTCAGGAAATCACTGATATTCATAAGTCATCACATCCACTGAGACGGCTGCGCCGTGGGGCATGCTGCCCGAGTTGAGTCCATTGCAATACACGCGTCCACCACAGTGAGTGCGCATTACTTACTCTCATCGATCATCAACGGCTTGTACCCATCGGGCTTGTCGCTTTTGATGCCCTCGAATGCAACTTTCATCGCCGCGCCGGCGGCGACCGTCTTACCCAGGTTCAACAAATCGTCGGGTACCCAGTCCGGAACCCAGCTCCAACGATTGCTTTTTGGTGGTTCCTTGCCGGCCATTGCCGCCTTGGCCGCAGCTGTCTGTTGCCCAGTCAGGTAGGCAATGCGCTTGTCATAGGCGAACATTGCCGATTCCATCTGCTGGCGGTCGATATCCATCATCGCCTTCAGCGCCAGCAGCTTGTTGGTGTTGCTCTCCAACTCACCGATCTTCTGGTCGCCGATCTTCTTGCGCTCATCCTCGATCGTGCGCAAGCGTTCAAGGCGCTTGGTACTGATCTCGTACATGGCCACCACGTAGTTGTATTGCGAGTTCAGCGTGCGTTGAATCAACTCGCACGATTCTTTCTGCGAGTCGGACACAGGCGTTCCCTTCGTTGAAGCCGCACACGCCGCCACACCCTGATCATCGGGAATCTTCTCGATCTTTTCCTTGGGCTTCTCCACTTCCTTGCCGCTGGATTCTTTGCCATCACCATTCTTGATGGTCTGGTTCTTGCGAATTGCTTCGGCCTTTTCGTTCAGCGTCTTATCGACGACTTCCCACTGCGCACTGGCGGCTCCGGCCATGCAGAGCAGCACCAGTCCCGTGAACATCCGAGAAAAATGTCTGAACTTGGTTGTCATGGTGTTCTTCGCCTCCTGTGACACAGATGGATACATTGCCGGGTGAGTTTGTTCACGGATATTGGATTTACGCATCTTCGACCTCCTTGTCTTTAACAGACTTGCGCTTCCCAGAGCCCTTGCGGTTGGCATAGAAGTCCTCCAACCACTGCTCCGGTGTCAGTTGGTCAACGCTCACACCTAACTTAGCGGCCTTACCGGCCAAGATCTGATGCATGATCTCGATATTGTCGGTTGAGGACGAAATCACCGACAGCGCATCGTCCATCCCGCGCAGGTTGAGCTGGCACACCGCCGAGGCATGGCCTTGCTTGACCAGGAAACAACGCGAGCGCTCGTCCAGCGAGACCACTACCTGGTACTCGGCATCGGTCAGCTTGAGGCCTTCGATGTAATCGTCGCGACTGGCGTTGGGGTTGGGCAGCAGCACCATCGTGGCGGTCTGCTCGATCAGCGCCGCAGCGATATCGCTGGCCAGGGCATCTTCCGGGCTCTGCGTGGCGAAGATGCCCAGACCGTTCTGCTTACGGATGGTCTTCTGCTTGTTCTTGGCGAATTCCTTCAGGCCCCCCTTGCCATCGAGGATCTTCCAGAACTCGTCCATTACGTAGATCAGCGGCCGGCCGTCGATCAACGCTTCCAGGCGGTGCAGCAGGTAATTGATCACCGGCACCCGCACTTCGGCGTTGTCGATCACGTCGGTGTAGTCGAAGCCGATGATCGAGGCGCGCGTCAGGTCGATGGTATCGACGGGGTTGTCGAACACCCAGCCCAGCGAGTTACCCGCCGTCCAGCGGCGCAGACGCGCATACAACCCGTCGTCGCCCATGTTGGGCAGGCTCTTGCGGAAATTGCTCATGCTGCGCAGGTGCATGGGCGTATCCAGCATGCCCTCCACCGCACGATAAATGTCTTCTTCCTCGCGGGCGCTGTACTCGGGCTTGCCGCCCAGCACCTTGATCAATTCGGCGAGGAACTGCGTGTTGGCTTCATTGCGCTCGCACTGGAACGGGTTGAAGCCGGTCGGTACGCCATTTTCCAGCGCCAGATAATTGCCGCCGCACGCACGCACGAAGATCTCCGCGCCGCGGTCCTTGTCGAAGAAGAAAATGGTCGGGATCGGATCGAACTTCTGTACCTGGCTCAGCAGAAAGTTGATCAACGCCGTCTTGCCGGTACCGGACTTGCCGATGACCATCGTGTTGCCGATCGCCTTCTCGCCAAGGGAATTCTCGGCCGGATGCGTGGCGTGGAAGTTGAAGTAATACGGCTGCCCGTTAGTGGTCTGCAACGTGGTGACGCAGTCGCCCCATGGGTTGTTGTGCTGCTTGCCCTGGGCGAAGTTGTGCAGCGGCGACAAACCGAGAAAGTTGAGCGAACTCAGGTTGGCGATGCGCGTGCGGAAGCGCCAGTTGCCCGGCAGTTGCGCATAGAACGAAGAAGCGATTGCCAGATCTTCCTTGGCGGACACGAAGCCGGCGTTGGACAATTCGGCACGTGTCGTCGCGATCTGCCTGGCCAACTTCTCCTGGCTATCGGCATAGACTGCCAAGGTAAAGTGATATTCGCCCAATACGAAGTTACCGGAGGCCACGTCGTCCATCGCCAGGTCCAGGTCGCGGATCTGGCTGGACGACTTGTCGCCCGACGAAATCATCATTCCCTTGGTGCGTTCCAATACCTTCAAGGCATCGTGGCGCCCGACCGGGCTGAACGAATGCGTCATCACGTATTCGAAATCAAGATACTTCAGGCCATTGAGAATGCCGGGATAGGTTCCGTCGGCATATTCCTTGACGTTGAGGATCGCACCGAAATGATTGATGCCATCCGGCGTGCGAATGACAAAATCGCCGGTCTTGTTGGCAAACATGTGCTTACTGACAGGTAGATACGCCGGAACCGGCGCTTGCAACACCGGGACGGGCTCGTCGATCCGGTTGAGCAAGTAGCCGAGGAACTCCAATGTCTCGGAGAACACGACGCCATTCTTGGCTTCATACATGCCAAGGCGGTAAGGCGAATAGTCCTTCAGCACTGCTTCAACGTTCGTGGCTAATTCGACGATCTTGGAGATGGCCTGCTCTTCCTCAGCCCTGATCTTGTCTGGATTGACAGACTTCTCGACCAGACGTCGTCCGGTAACGACGGGACGATAGATCATGCTGAAGTACAACTCGTTTTGCATGATTTTTTGCGAGGATAGCGCTGCGTAATACTCGTCAGACAGCGTCTGATTGAAGGATTGCTTGAAGCGCCCGCCAGTCCCAATTTTCCGACGACGGCGAACGTCGTGAACCCAGAACGCAATATTCGCGAAATCGGGTGCACGCAAGGTTTGCAGCAACCGATTAAACGTGTTGTGCCGCTGCTCGAGCTCGAACTCGTCACGCCCAACGAAGGGCAAGCCAGCCAGATGCCAGATCAACAGATAGTCGCCTCCGGTCGTCTTGACGACGGACGGTGCAACGTGTGTCGAAATGGAAACAAATTCGCCGATCGGACTGTCTGGACTAAACATGGTCTTACCAAGTTAAGAGAAAAGCATCACACCAAGGACTATCGGAAAACACCAACCCCGCGCCGATTTCGCGCGCGGGGTTGGTTGACGGTTCACGTGACTATCGCGATTTACCAGGGGGGGTCTTGCGATATTCGTTTGGGCTGAACACCCACATTCCAGAATAACGCTGAAGGTTTCGAGCACGCATCCGGAACAGCAGCCGCAATCCGAGCAACCTGAAAATCATCTCGTCACGCTTGGCCATCTGTTGCATGGCAAAGATGATGACGGGGATGGTGAACAGGTACCAGAGATTGATGTACATCCCCAGCAGCAGGCCACCGCCGGCACCGATGAAGAAGGGGATGTAAGGCACCCCCAGAAACATCGCCGGGCGGGTGCAGCCGCGGAAGAGGACGTCTTTATGCATAATGCTGAACGATCTGCATCAACGCGCTGACTCCCTCGCAACTGTTCCCTTCACCACCCTCCTTGTTCTGAAGAATCATGTTGGCGATCTGGCCAGCTGCGCCAATCAGAACACCACCGATAAGGATCGGGGAAACCTCGGAGATGCGCTTGTGCGCGAAAGCAATCTGATAGCCTGCGACGATGACGGCGATGGTGACTACGGCGATCGAGCCCATGTTCAGCAGCTTGGTCACATTGTTCAGGAATCCGCAGACCCGGGTATCCGTGCCGCCGAGGTCATCCGTCGCACCAGCGCCGCCAGCCACCAGCAACAACGAGGTGAACAGCAGTGCCTTCACTGCCTGAGTGCCAACCATCTTGGCATCTGTCATTGTCTTCTTGTCGATTTCAAACTTCATGTCTAACTCCTTGGGAACAGAGGGGGTCCAGCAGCCATATCCTTGGCGATTTTCCATCCTAAAAAACAAATGCGCTATCTACTTGCGGAACCGCCTGTGGTGCACGCGGCATTGAGACGGGATTTGCGGGTAGATCAGTCTGCGTCGAGGCCTGAGGTGCGACGGCGGGCAACGCCACCCCACGCCCCTGGCCTGTCGGCTTTATCACATACAACTCGTTCTCCGCCGCAGGAGCCACAGGGGTGGCCCGGCTCGGCAGAGAGTAAGGTGCTGACGGTACCGATAGCATAGGCCCAGACGGTGAAGCCACCGTGTTGCCCGCCCCGGATAGATCCTGAATACGACGCGCGACGATCGCATCTGCCAATTCGGCGGCCGCCTGCTTGAGCGGATTGGCAGGCCGCAACTGCACCTGGCGGGTCGGCACGACCGCAATGGGCTCGGGTCCAGAGGATGCTACCGACTGACGAATGGATGCATAGATCTTTTGGACATAACCATGTTTGAAACCGGTCTCGAAGTTGCCGGAGTAGTAACAGCTGAACGACTTGCCCCAATTAGCGCCTGAGCGCGAATGGCACTCCGCTAAAATCCTTGAAGCAGCGACAAGATTGGGGCATTTGTCGAATGCCATCTCATAACTGGTGAGCCCGTACTTCTGCAGGTTGTAGCGATTGACCTGGCCTAGTCCGAGGGAGAAGTTGTAGCCTTTCTGCTCCAGCATCTTGGCAGTAGCCACTGCTTCAGCCAAACCCCGTGGCTCACGCACTAACCGCCCGCCAACCACACCGATGGCATACGGATTGCGCGATGACTCGACACGGACAACGTGCTGCATTACCTCGCCAGGAACAGCAAGTCCAGTGCACCCCATCAGTTCCATGCCAGGCAACATGTCATTACTCCTTGCAAAACCAAACCAGCCCCAACCAAAAAATTTACCTCTCAACCGCCGCGCAAGGTTCTCAGAGGATCGAAGTCGATGCCTGTGATGAACCGCCGTCCCGCGTGCGCCTTGATATGAACCACGATGTCGATGGTCATTCTCAGCAAACGCTTGATCACCTCGAACTCCAGACCAGAGCCTTCGTTCGATGCCTTCACCATCAAGGCCAACTGGTCCCAGGTCTGCTCGACACTACCGGCGTGGCAACTGGTGATGGAACCCGGATGTCCCGAAGCGCAGTTACGGATGAAGTAGAACGACTCGTCACCGCGCAACTCGGCCAGGATGATGCGATCCGGCTTCATGCGCAGACACGCCTCCATGCAACTCTTGGCAGTCACGTTGCTGGCGCTCTGCCCGCCCTTCGAGTACAGCAGGTGCACGGAATTAGGCTGACTGATAAAAAGCTCTCTAGCGTCCTCAATGGTCACCAGGCGCTCTTGGTTCGGAATATGATTGACCAACGCCTTCATGAAGGTGGTCTTGCCGCTGCCTGTAGCCCCAGCCACAACCACATTCTTCTTGTACAGCACGCACTTTTTAAAGAACTCGGCATAGTCACGCTTGCGGCGTAACTCCAGCAACTCCTGATCATGGTCGCTGACATCCGCAGACTGTTCCAGCACCTCGTCGAAAAAACCGTCGTGTTTGTATTGCTCCAGCGACTTGGTGTGCTTGGAAGGAAGCCGGATCGTGATGGATACCTTGCCGGCATCACATGCCGGCGGCATCACGAACTGCGCGCGCTGCCCGGTCGGAAAAGTCAGTGACACCACCGGGTCGGCGTCAGTAATACGTTGCCCGGTATTGCTCTCGTTGACGACCGCCGTACAAAACTGCCGAGCACGGTCGTAGGTGAGGGACGGCACATCAACCCGCTGCCACCCATGAATGGTCTCAAGATACAACTCACCCGGACGATTGATGCAAATTTCGGTCACGTCAGGCGAATTCAGGTAATCCAAGATTCCCAGCACTGAGTACTGGTAATCCAGGAAGTCGTTCGAAATGCGCGCTGTCGGGGAATCATCGATCGTCATGGCAGCCATGTCATTCACTTCGGCAGGACCGCCGAGAAATCGACGTCCTTGGCAACATAAACGTTCAACACGGTGCCCTGATTGATCGTCAAGGTTGCCGGACGGCGCCCAGACTTTTCGACAGCCTGCTCGGCAAGCTGCTGCATGCTGCGGGCGGTATTACTTTCAAAAGGCTGCTGAGTGACGATCCCGCTGCCGACACCGATCGTGGTCGTTTCTGGACCATATTCGGCAGCCGCATATTTGAAGGCATCGCTCAGCAGACTGATGAACAGCGCCGATGCAATCTTGTTGCCCCAATGGGCGTTGTAGTTGCCTGGATGGCCAGCGCTGCCCAACGTATCAATACCAGGCCCCACGAGCGTGACATCCAGCCCGGTCGGCGTGGTAACCCGATCCCAGACCACCTGCAGGCGCCGTGTCGTTGGCTCTCCGGCGCCATACTGACCAAGCATCTTGGAACCCTTCGGCAGCAGCAGGTTATGCCCGTTGATGGAGTACACCGGCTCGGTCACGATGCACGATGTATAGCCACCGAAATCGGAAATGATCCGGGTCTCGAGAATGCAGCGTATGTAGGTACCGCGCACCAATAAACCATCTGGGTTGCTGATCGGCTTCGCCAGTGTGACAGCAGTGTCATCCTCTCCGGGCGCAGCTGGCGGACCAGGTTGCCCAGGCATGCCTGCGCCGTTCGCAGCGGATTCGGCGAGGATTCGGCGCTCCAACAATGTAGGACCGCGCTGACGTTCCGGCGCAGAACCGGCCTCTTCGCTATCAACAGTCGGCATCGGCGGCAGTGGCGGCAGACTCGGCTGCTGCGCGAGAGGCACGGGTGCCTCTTCGACGGGCGCAGTCATATTTTGCGGTAGCGCAGGCGCCACAACAGTCTCAGCTCGCGGCTTCGGCGGTGCCGAATCGTCCCCACTTTGCGTTGCTAGCCAGAAGATGACGAGAATCAGCAGAGCGGCGATGGCAGCCAGAAACACGAGCGCCTTACGGTTCAGCCGCTTGATGTCGCTGGAGCGCAGCACCGGCTCATTAGCATCCAGGTCAGGCGTGGCACCTGCCTGTTGACGTGCAAAGTACGGGTTGTTGCGCTCATCGTACTCGCCGTTTCGCGGCTCTTCCCCGCGGTTTGCCGGGGAGTGATCGTCTGGGCTGTTTGGAATATTCGAGTTCACTTTTGCTTGTTCCTTCGCAGACCGAGGACGTTATCGCCGTGGCGAACCACCAGGAAAGGATAGGTCCCATGCACAATCAGGGTATTGCCTTCCACCGTCGTATTGACGAGAAAATCCTCGGCATGTTCTTTCTCTCGAGCGAATACCGCAGGGAAATTCCCAGTCGGAAAACGCGTCAAATCCATGTTGATGTAAGTAAACTTGCCATCATCGTACACCCGGCTTGGAATCAACCAGGATTTCTTGGTACGCGTGGAGTAATCATAATCATAGTAGTAACGACGATCCTTCAGAATCTTTGCGTTCAACAGTGGACCTTTCTTCGATGTGTCTGCATCTTCCACGTTGTTGAAGCTCGTGTCTTTCGGGTAGGTAAACACAACTTTGTATTGAACACCCGCCTGCTTCGCCTGCTCGAGGCGCTGCCAATCTGTTGCAACCACCTTGAGCTCAAGAATATAGGAATGCGTCGCCGTACGAATCATCATGTTCGTGTCGACGTCGACGTTTTTGGGTTTCAGATAAAATACATTCTCACGCCGAGTGAGTTCCCAGCCACCAGTGAACCCGGTGCTGTAGTCCAGGATTTTCTCATTCGGGCTTAGCTCGACCTGAGTGGTAATCCCCAGACCCGTACGCACCTGATAGATACGATCAGGCGCATATTCGTATTCCTGAACCACCTGCGCCGCTGCTGAAAAAGCACATAGTGCAAGTGGCAGTGCTGAAAATAACGCAGCCCTGTACCGATTAAAGAGTTTCATCGACCGCTTGCTCCATTGACATTATTCGGCGTCCCTTGGGGTTGAATCGCAGGCTGACCCGGTGGCTGCATCTGATCGGGAAACGCTGGCTGTGCTTGCTGTTGCGGCACGCCACCCTGCGGCAAGGCTCCTTGCTGGAGCGGAACGCCGCCTTGCGGGACTGCACCAGAGACATTTGCCGCATTCGGATCGACAACGCCCGTGCCAGGCTGCTGTGCCGCTGCTTGAGGCTGCGCGTTGATGACGGCACCAGCCGCAGGCGCTGCTGGCAGCGAGGAGTAGTCGTTATCGACCCGATAATCTGTCACCCGAAATCCAAGGGGATTTTCGACACGCAGGCTATCACTCATCTCCAGATTGTCCTGATAGACGAATCCCATGGTCGCAATTTTGTTATCGAGCAGCGTGGAGAGCGTTGAATTCTTGTCATATACGGTTCGCTGGAAGCGCACGGTCGCACCTTTGTAAGGTTGCCCTTTCCCGCCAATCAGCGTGATACTCAGGATATTGACGCGCACTGCACGAAGCTTGCCGTATATATTCAACGGCCGTAGAGGATTGTTTGAGGAATGCAGTGCGCGATATTCGTTTACAACATTTGTCGTGCCCATTGCTGACACGGTATTCCAGTCACGTTGACCGATGATCGACAAATCGAACGATTCGCGGGCAATGATGAAGCGTGCGATATTGCTGCGCGCCAAGGCCTCACTCGTCGTGATCGTCCGCCCACCAAAATTCGCTTCAAGCTTGGCGATAGTGCTTGTGCCCGAATAGGCGTCTGCCATAACCAGATAGGGCACTTTCTCCTTCAACGGCAGCATGTAGTAATAGCCGCCCGCAGTCATGACCGTCACGACCATCGACAAAGTCGCCACAATCCAAGCACGCTTTTCACTGCGGCGCGCAAGATCAGCGATGCTCACCTCGTAATTAACCGCCTTCTGGACGGCTGCACCGACTTGGGCAGATCCATCTTTCTCACTGACCTTCTTACGCAACATGTCTAGATCCGTCACCGTGGGGCCTTGTCAGGCCTGAAACTGTTGCCGCGATGGGTTGCGGGCATCTGGGAGGCATGGACGTCCTTGTAAATGTGATGCCACAGGTGCATCGCATCAGTCGACCCGTCCTTAAAGCTTGGATCCGGTTGATACCGCTACGGGCTGCACGAGCAGCTTGTTGGCAGACACTGATACCGAGACTCCTTGCGCCGCGTACACAGCACTGAGCTCAGTGGCGGCCTGCTGCACGCTGGTGGTGCTGATATTCGAAACTGGTGCGATCAGGGTGTAGTCCGACGGCAAGTTGTAGGACAACTGCATGTTGGAGTCTGCGGCCCAACGCTCAAGCATCGTCTTCAGCGTGCCATCCATCGGCGTGGCCTGATACGTGTAGGAGGTGTAGAGCGGAATTTCGGTCGGGGCCTCGTCAAAGTGATTGACGTGCTTCCAGCGCCCGCCAAAGTCAGGAGCAGGCTTGGTCGCGCAGGCGCCAGCCAACATGGCAGCCGCTAACACCAATGACAGCTTGGACACATACATCGGATTCACTCTGACTTCTCCAACTCAGGAAATTTCGGGCTTGATGATGGGCAGCACTGCGGCCCCGCGCACCTAACAGTGGCGGAGCTATGAGGGCTTTGAGAAACCGGTTGGAAACGCGAGGCGCACATGACCCGCCCAAGCGGGCGAAGCAGTGCAGCGCATACGCGTAGACAAAGATGAGCACACAGAATAACCATCCATAGCCTTACTCCTATACGACCCCGTCCGGCGCCGCCCCTTAACAAAAAATCAACAATGCAGGAATTTCGGGTAACTTTGCCCTTAACGGACACATGAGTCAAGAATTACCCATCCACACATGCACCTGAAAAGTGATGGATATCACACTCTAATGGAAAGCGTTTTCACGTCCGTCTTGGGCAGCAGTCGCGCAGTGAAGTAACGATCTTCGTAGTAGCGGATCTTGTCGCACTTCACAGGATGCGGAATACCTTCATACAGGAACACTTCTTTCTCGTTGCCCATTGCCTTGAGCTCCTGGGGAAGCATCAGTGCACGCCGCTCTTCGGAAACACTACGGGTCGTCTCTCGGCCCCGGGTGATGTTTTTCTTCTTGATCGTCGTGTAACCCAGCATCTCCGAGTAGTCGTTCGCGTCCTGCTGCTCGCGCGGCGCGTACAGGATCTGCAGCGCGTGGTTGGTGATGATGGTGCGCGACAGGTCTTTACCGTATGTCGCATCCAGCTGCGCCATGCTCTGGATGATCGGCAGCAGCCTGAGGTTGTACCCCGCCATGTACGCGACCGCGGTCGCGATGATGTCGACTTTGCCGATTGAGGTGAATTCGTCCATCAACAACAAGCACTGGTACTTGAGTTCCGGATTGGACTTCGGAAGCTCCCGCGTGTTGAGGTTGATGATCTGGCTGAAGAGCAGGTTGATGATGAGCCTGCTCTCGGCCAGCTTGTTGGGCTGGATGCCGATGTAGATGGTCATCTTCTTCTTGCGAAGATCGGTCAGCATGAAGTCGTCAGCACTGGTTGCCGCATCCAGTACGGGGTTGATCCATGCGTTGAGCGGCTCTTTCAAGGTGCCCATGATCGATGCAAAGGTCTCATCGGCTTGTGACAGCATGTTGGCAAACGCCGAGCGTGCGTTGCTGCTAAGGAATCTGCGCTCGGAGAGTGACTTCAGATATTTCTTCAGGTCTGTGCCATCTCCGGACGACAGCCGATAAATGCCGCCGAGCGTGGGCGCACCTGCGCCACCAGGGAAGCCAAGTGACAGTTCCTCATCCTGGTTTTCGAACAGGTACAGCGCGAACGCCATGAACGCGTTGCGCGCCTGGCTGACCCAGAACTTCTGGTCGTCCGACCCGTCCGGATACAACATCGCCGCAATGCTCATCAGATCCGAGACGCGGAACGCCGGATCATTGGAGACGTAGGTCAGCGGGTTCCAGCGATGCGTTCGGCGATCTTCAGCGAACGGATTGAACAGGAAGACCTCATGCCCCTGACTGGCGCGCCAGCCACTGGTCAGATCGAAGTTTTCCTGCTTGATGTCCAGGACAACGATCGATTCCTGATATTCGAGCAGATTGGGGATGACCACACCAACGCCCTTGCCGGAGCGCGTGGGCGCGGCAAGAATCACAAATTGCTGCCCGCTCAGTCGCACCAGCTTGCCGTTGAACTTGCCGACGACAATTCCATTACCGCTCGGCTTGAACAACCCGTGCTTGGAAAGATCTGCGGCTCCGGCAAAGCGCGCGTCACCATGCAGCGCACGTGGCTTTGGCTTGAGCACAAGCACAACCGTAATGGCCCAGACGATCCCCGGCAGACCAAAACCGAGCACGCCCGACATCTTGATCTTGGTCGCGTAAGGCGCCACTTCCGGCAACCCCAACGCGCTGACGTAGCGGTAGTAGGTGTCCCAGGAATACAACCCGGTATCGAGTCGCAACAGCAGCAATGTCAGATACCCGGACAGGGCATATCCAACGAGCAACGTCACCGCAGTGGCGATTGCAATTATTTTAGCTTTGGACACGCGACCCTACTCCTTAGGCTTACATCTCGACGGACGTCTAGCGACGGACAACCGGCTTGTGATCGATCAGATCGGACTTGCGCCCGCCGCTTTCGCTCTCGACCAGCGAGTCGATCCAGACCTTGGCTTGATCCAGGGAGAGATCCGGCGTTATCCGGGTGCCGGCGTCTGTCACAACGGCATATGCCACCACCGTGTCAGGCGCGTAGATTTCTTCCCGGGTGATTGCCACCACACGGTATCCCCCTCTGGTCAGCACGGTGTGCTGATACTCGTCCATTGCCAGCCTTCCTTTCGTCAGCGCGGAAGCGATGCTAAAGCAAGACGTGTGATGGAGAAAGCGGTTTCAACAACGCTGACAGATCCGCAGACCAGCCTTATGCACACGGCGCGTGCCGATGGCTATATTGAGATCGCAGCAAGATGATCGTGTTCAAACCACTCAAGTCGCCGTGCATCCGGACTTGGAGTGGTGGGCGGTACAGGGTTCGAACCTGTGACCCCTACCATGTCAAGGTAGTGCTCTACCGCTGAGCTAACCGCCCGTTTCCTGCGTCAGCATTGCGCTGTGCAGGGCGCGCATTCTAGCGCAGGGTTTCGCGGGCCACAAGCCCTCCCTGCACGTGAGCACCCTGCCCCGCCCTACGCCAGGCTCGCCGCCTTCAATTTCTGGATCTGGTCGCGAATCTGCGCTGCCGCCTCGAACTCCAGATCCTTGGCGTGCTGGTACATCTTCTGCTCCAGGCTCTTGAGCTTGCCGGCAATCTGGGCCGGCCCCATCGCGCGGTAGTCGACAGTGTCTTCGGCGATCTGACGTGACTTCGAACGACCCTTGCCGGCTTTCTTCTCGGCGGCATCCTCGCGCGCGCCTTCCATGATGTCGGAGATCGGGCGCTGCACGGATTTCGGCGTGATGCCATGTTCGAGGTTGTACTCGACCTGCTTCTCGCGACGACGGTCGGTTTCGTCGATCGCCGCCTGCATCGAACGCGTCATCTTGTCGGCATACAGGATGGCCTTGCCACGCAGGTTGCGCGCGGCGCGCCCGATCGTCTGGATCAACGAACCAGTCGAACGCAGGAAGCCCTCCTTGTCGGCATCCAGGATAGCCACCAGCGATACTTCCGGCATGTCCAGACCTTCGCGCAGCAGATTGATGCCGACCAGCACGTCGAATTTGCCAAGGCGCAGATCGCGGATGATCTCCACCCGCTCCACGGTGTCGATATCCGAATGCAGGTAGCGCACCCGAATGCCGTGCTCGCCCAGGTATTCGGTGAGGTTCTCGGACATGCGCTTGGTTAGCGTGGTCACCAACACGCGATCGCCGAGCTTGATGCGCTCATGGATCTCGGACATCAGGTCGTCGACCTGCGTGCCGACCGGGCGGATCTCGACCACCGGGTCGATCAGGCCGGTCGGGCGCACCACCAGCTCGGTGATCTCGCCTGCAGACTCACGCAGTTCGTATGGACCCGGTGTGGCCGACACGTAGATGCTGCGCGGCGAGCGCGCCTCCCACTCTTCGAAACGCAGCGGCCGGTTATCCAGCGCGGACGGAAGACGGAAGCCGAATTCCACCAGCGTTTCCTTGCGCGAACGATCGCCCTTATACATCGCGCCGATCTGCGGAATGGTCACATGCGACTCGTCGATGACCAGCAGCGCATCCGGCGGCAAGTAGTCGAACAACGTCGGCGGCGGTTCGCCAGGCGCTTTGCCGGTGAGATGCCGCGAGTAGTTTTCGATGCCGTTGCAGAAGCCGACTTCAGCCATCATCTCGAGGTCGAACTGGGTGCGCTGCGCCAGGCGCTGCGCCTCGACCAGCTTGTTCTGCGAATACAACTGCTCCAGCCGTTCCTTGAGCTCCTCCTTGATCGTATCCACCGCACTGAGCGTACGCTCGCGCGTAGTCGCGTAATGCGTCTTGGGATACACGGTGTAGCGCTGCAACTTGCGCAATGTTTCGCCGGTGAGCGGATCGAACAAGGTCAGCTGCTCGATGTCGCCGTCGAACAACTCAATACGCAATGCCTCGGTGTCCGACTCGGCCGGGAAGACATCGAGCACTTCGCCACGCACGCGGAACGCGCCGCGCGTCAGCTCGAATTCGTTGCGCGTGTACTGCAGATCGCTGAGATGACGGATCAACTTGCGCTGATCGATGTGCTCACCAACTGAGAGGATCAAGCGCAGCGACAAATAGTCTTCCGGCGCGCCCAGACCGTAGATCGCCGAGACCGTAGCCACCACCAACGAATCGCGCCGCGACAGCAAGGTCTTGGTGGCGGACAACCGCATCTGCTCGATGTGCTCGTTGATCGAACTGTCCTTCTCGATGAAGGTATCCGACGACGGCACATAGGCCTCGGGCTGGTAGTAGTCGTAGTAGCTGACGAAGTACTCCACCGCGTTGTTCGGAAAGAACGACTTGAACTCGCCGTACAACTGCGCCGCCAACGTCTTGTTCGGGGCCATCACCAGGGTCGGCTTCTGTACCTGCTCAATCACATTGGCGATGGTGTACGTCTTACCCGAGCCAGTCACGCCCAACAAGGTCTGCTTGGCCAGGCCTGCTTCGAAGTTGGCCACCAGCTTGTCGATGGCTGCCGGCTGGTCGCCGGCTGGGGAGTACGGGGATACGAGCTGGAAACGGTCGGTCATGGAGCGGTGCCCTCACATCGACTTTCAAGTATAGCGACCGTGAGATGACGGCTTCGTTTGCACTTTTCCTACAAAAACATCGGAGTCACGGCAGTGACGCTTTCTTCGCAAAGCGCCATTCTGGATCAACGAATCTTCAGAGCACTGGAACATGAGGCTGCATTGCAACCAGAACGGCATCGGTATGATTGAAATGATCGCTGTGTTGCTATCAATGGCAGTGCTTGGTGCCATCGCGACACCATCATTGATAGCGTTGCGCGACGCTCAAATCACCAGAGCACTGATGCTCGATGTGTCAAGTCACTTGGCAATGACAAGGTCAGCAGCCATTACACACGGGGTCGATGCGTTGATGTGTCCACTTGGGAACGATCGGCAGTGCGCGGACACCCACGACTGGAGCCAAGGGTGGCTGATCTACCTGGATCCGGATGGCAATCGATTACCGGACAGAGACAGCGACATCATCTTTGGCTACGAGACACGTAATGCTGACCGTACGCGCCTATCGACGTCTAAGGGCAGAGAGCGAATCCGGTATCTATCCAGTGGGAGAACGGTAGCCAGCAACGCAACCTTCTACATCTGCAGCGGAAGCAGCCTCAAAGGCCGCATCATCATAAATATGGGCGGCAGAGTGCGCTCCAGTCGGCCAACCTCGCCCACGGACTGCCCAGCCTGAAAAAATTTGAGATAGGACTTGCGGACGCAGCGGAGACTCCCTATAATTTGCCTCCCCGCCCGAATAGCTCAGCCGGTTAGAGCACTTGACTGTTAATCAGGGGGTCGTTGGTTCGAGTCCAACTTCGGGCGCCAAGATCAGAACACACAGAGGCCGCGCATTGTCGCGGCTTTTGTGCGTTCATGCGTAGTAAGAGAGCAAATTTCACTACCCTGTGTCGTTGCCCAAATCCATACAACGCGCAAATCGGTCACGGCGCCGGATCAAAACTTACCGACAACTAGTCCCGCTCCCGGCAGGCCTGCAAAGTCTTCAGCAGACCAAGAGACGTCAAATACCTTGGTAACGCAATGCGTGTTCGCGCATTATCGCGAGAGCTGGGTCGACCCCGCGCTCATGGCTCGACCCATATTATCCGCCCCACGCACTGTTCCGCTTTCAAAAGTTGCATTCGCCGCATCGGTTGAGGATTCACAATGCCGAATTGCTAGGCAACTCCATAGAACTCAGGAGGCAACGACCAACTCGGTCAATGGCCGACCATGATGCTGGCTATGATTAAAGGCAACCAGCCGACCTGATGACCTCGTGCATATAGCTTGTTCCAAGCAAACTACCGAACTAGACGCTCGATTGCTGCTGCTACGCGTTACCAGCACTTGCTAGGCCCATCGGTTCCGGTTGCTCCACGCGTCCCGCGCTGATCGATGCTAAGCGTCCCACATTTAGCGTCCACCTGACGCGTAGTCGGCACAGCTTGAATTACATATGCTCGAGCAGTGGGATCGCCCGAGAATTGAACCCCGTAGAAATTCGTCAGCCCCTCGCAGGCAGCGGGAGCTGCGGCACCTACATAAGTAAGCCGCGTAGTGTAGTACCGCTCCATTAACTGCGCTCGCTCCAGCAAACAGCTAGCCGCCGCCGCACGCCGTGACTTGACCACATATTGACTATAACTGGCCGTAGCAATTGCGGCCAGGATAGCCACGATTGCCACCACGATCATCAATTCCAGCAATGTGAAACCTTTCTGTGCAGAGAAGTGTCTCTGCCCCACACCGAACGAGTTCATTTCGCGACATACAGACATTGATCAATCCCCTCTCTTTACTTCTCGCCAAGAAACGCGGCCCACATTGCGAACCTCTTGAACATTTACGGTCGCAGATCCACCTGATGAGCCACCGACAGCTGCCACCCCCTGTAGCAAGCTAGCCTGTGTGGTCATGCCAACTCCGAGATTGACAGAGCCAATCGGGATCTTGCTTCCATCGCCGGCAGTCAACACGTCGTCATTGAAGCTGCCGTTACCATTGACATCGAAGTATGAAATCCTGGTGCTAGTGCCAGTAAATGCGTCCAGTGAGTTCAAATACCCTGTTCCGTCAGGCGTGCAAGCGCTCGCTGTCGGTATGGCACTTGAAAAAGTAAGAACGTCACGTCGGAGCTGGGCACCACTGATTACCCGCTCCCCCTCAGCCGACTGACTAGGAGGGGTGAGTAGATCGACATACCAACCCTTGGAAGTGGAGGGCAAAGCTGAGTTCGCCTCAAACGAGCGGCTCGTTCCGTCGACAAGAACCAAACTACGGGATGTCAAGTTTACCCCGTCGCCAGAACGACGCTTGACCGTCCCGTCCTCTACAAATCCATAGATGCTCTGAACAGCTCTGCTGGTCATATCACCCGTCGTCATCAGCCGACCGGTACCAAAAAATATCCAGGTCTTAAATGTCGTGGGATGCATGGCAATCGTAATACCGCCGGTGATTGGCTGCCGCACAGCGGGGTTCGATCCCGTGTAGGTGGCGCTGAAGATCGGCGCGCTCCCGGAAACGCCCCATGAGGTGGTTCTCGCTGCGGACAAATCGAACTTCCAAACGTTCCCGAGTAAGTCTCCTGCATACACATAATCCACCGTACCGCTACCGTCGGAATCCCAACCGACCGGCTCTGATAACCCATTTGAATCCGGACTATCGGTCACAACAGAGCCAACGTTGGTATCGATTTTTTTGATGAGAGCACCCGTATTAATGTCATACAAGAAAAGAACGGCACGGCCATTGGTACTATTGACGCCATTACTGACGACAACAGCCGTGCTACCATCATTGAGTCTGGCTATGAAAGGCTTGCCTTGTACAAGCCCCATATCAGCGTCATTCCTTCCGACTTCCCACTTGAAATTACTCACGCCAAAGGTGGCCGGATTCGTAACGTCGAGAGAAAAAATACCCTTCCCCCCCTTCCCCAGCGCGCCAACCAAGAGGTTCTTATTCGGAGTCTGAGTACGGTCGGAAACGATAATCGGGCCATCGACAAAGAAGCGATGACCATAATCCGGCCGACTCAGCGATCCCAGATCAACCCAGTTGATACTATTGGGGATAAAGCCAAACAGCTCGACACCATTTGCAGCGTTGAAAGCATGCAACATGCCATCATTAGCACCCACATATAGCGTATCGGTATCTTTGACATATGCCGGAGAAGAACTGACCACGTCACCAAGAAGATGAACCCGGTTGCGCAAGGTCCCTTGGTTTTGTAGTTCAAGCGAGCGATTACCTCCGAGGTATGCCGCGTTGTCCGTCCCTGTTACGGGATAATTACTTACCCCTGTCCTAGTCAGATCCGCAACTTGCTGGGTAGTAGCCGAGGCGGGAAACGCAAGCCCGGCCGCTCCATCCGAAGTAAAAACCTTCCTATTATTCACAGGAATATTTTGAGACGCGGTCCAGCTCGCTGCGGTCGCAATTCGACCATTGGTAATTGCATACGACGCCAACTCACCCGACCAAACACCGGATACGTAAGTGGCTTGATAGAGACGGGTATCTGCATTGACCGATGTTGAATTTGCGGAAATGTTTGAGAACGAGCCGGTCCGCTGTACGACTGCATCCAATGCTGCCCGCAAACCACGAGTAAACTCATCTGGGTCGCTTGCAGCAACGAATCTACCGCGCCCGTTCACCGAGGCATGCCATAGATCATCGATAGTCGTGACATTATTTGCGGTCGGCGCCCCCCAAGAGCGCGTCCCATCAGTGAGGCCAGGAAGATCGGTGTTCGGATTAAGCCGCCCCTTTAATCCAATTGAAATACCGAAAGTCACCATATGCTGCCAGAAGCCGGGGTCGGCTGCCGTGGTTGGCACTATGTTACTCATGTCCGTACGCAGATCTTGCTTCCAATAACGCATCGCGACGTCCGCGAGCGTGTTCGAGGAACCATCGCTATACGGCGCAGCAGCTTTGTAGGTATAGGTAGGGGCATTGGGATCCGGCCTCGCAATAGCAGCGCCATCAGTTCCGTCCTGATTTCCACCGGAACTAAAATTATCATCCCCGTTCCAGTACCCATCAGTTGTCAAGATCGTAAAATTTTGACGACACTGAAGTTGATTCGAGCCTGTTTCTGGCCCATATGGACCGTTCCTGCCATCACTGGAGTAATATAGACCGGCATTATTCAGCGCACTACGAAGCGGCGTACCATCTTCAGCCTTGGCACCAAAAAGACGATTAAACCAGCGTGCGCGGTTGTTATTTGCGCCAGAAGCTCCGCTAGGGTTATCAAATAGACCTTGATTGTACGTCACGGGAATTGGAACCGACTGCGTCGGCCAATTTCCAGTCGCATCATCTCCGTTACGGCCCCAAATGGTCCTGAAGCCAACGCGAACATCCGATCCAAGTCCATTGAACGCAGCCGCCGCACCGCCTTTTGCGGTCTTCGTCCGTGTACGGTAATAGGAGTACCAGATGGCGAAATTTGATCGCTCAGCTGCATCGTCACGACCAGTGGGCCTTGCGTATGTGCAATTCCGCCATCCCCACCCCGACGTCGTCGTGTCACAGCCTGCTGACTGCTCACCGTTATTATTGGTGATGATATCGTAACCATACTGGACTGAGACACCCGAATAGCTTGAGCCCCCGTATACCAAAACACTGTACGTACCTGCTTCCGGGGTAGCAAAACTGCAAGTCTCCGAATTTCCCTCACTTGTTTTACTACAATCGGCTGAAATCGGTCTCGCCTGTGCATTCCGGCTAACGTACAAATCGGCGCATCTCGAAAATCTACTACAAGACGCGGCACTACTTATGCTTATAACCAAATTACTCGCATTGGCCGGCACGGTCACAGAGTAATAAGTGTTGCTGTCACGATTACCCCTCAAACCGCTAACCAGCACGCCGCTATTTGGAGATGTGGTAACTACGCCTTCGAGACGCTCACTCCGCACGACCTTGTCATTCGTCAAAATTTGATAGCGATAATACTGCCTGACATCCGACAGATCAGTAGCATCAGCTTTAGGCATATAGAACGTCTGGGTCGACGCACTTAAATCCACCGTTGAACTTACCGTATTTGCCGCAGTATTTTGCACAAAAAGAGCATTACTGTAAGCGGATTCCATGGTCGTTCCGCCAGTTAACGGCGCACCAGTCGAATCTACCCACGGCTTATAATCCGCATTTGGATTGTAGTATATCGTGTTTGTTACATAATTTTGATCATAAATTGCGTTTACATTGACATCTGTCGTCAAATAAGTATTATCTCTCGTCGTATTATCGCCTGTTGGCGCGCTCGCGACACCGCCCCCGCTCATACTTGCGATGTCCGGATTATACATATAGCGCCACTGCATTGATCCCGAATCATCGAGAACAAAAAGAAGGTTAGGCGGTACGCGAGCGGCCGTTGTTAGCGGCGATGTTGGCAGTGTGATACCCGCGTTTACGGGAATCGCGAGCAGCGTCGCAAAATAGGCACACGCGACCGGCGTGGCTCGTGCGAACAAGCGCCGCCAAATGGAAACAGGCTGGCGTCCGGATTGAATAGCTGACATGACGCCCCCTTATTGAACGATATAGTTTGTTTGCAACATCACTGTTGCTCGACCGTCTGCATTGGCAATTGCGGTAATTCGGAAGCGCGGCGCAAGGCATTGTCCATCCAGCGGAAACTTGCGGTCGCAGCCCGGCCATGTCGGCGCTTCGCCCATGTACTCGATAATGTAACGAGCATTTGGCGTTGGAATTGCGTCTTCACCAAGATTATTTCTAGCATTTCGCCACCCGTTGAAGCTGGTATCCAGCCACCGATCTGCATCTGCGGCGACAGGAGTACCGCATATTCCGTTAGCACAGCCGCTCGATGGCACAGAGCTGACCGCAGTGGCATTTGCAAGCGCTTCACCTTGTCGCAATGCGGATTCGGCCGCCTGAAAACCCAGACTACGATCATAGAGATTTGCGCTCATACGCTCTTCCAGCGTGGTCGTACGCAACACAGCTAGGCCAAGCAGAGTCATCAGCAACAGCAGGATCAAAACGACAATCAGCGACGCCCCATGCTGAGGGACTGTGGGATGGACACTCCTCTTCATGGATTACGATTCCGTAGACTGACGATGTGAATCAACTGGCGCTCAATTCCGCCCTCGGCACCTACTGACCCTTCAGCATTTGAAATACTCAATGTGATGCGCGCTGCCGTTACATTTTCCCAATCGCTCGCACCTAGAGCGCTAGCGGCCTGATAGCTAGCTTTTCCATTCACAAGATAGAGCAAGCTGAGATTTTTTACGCCCTGTGCGACTTCTTGTGTGGTAACTGTTCCATTTGCTGTCGCAACCTGCTGATAAAGGGCTGGCCCATCGGCGCCATTCCCGATATACCACCGCGATGCATGCAGCCTCACCAAGACCGAATTGGGAGCCGTGTACGCAAACTTTGTTCCGGTCCCGCAATCCAAAGGCACACCCAAGCCCAGGGTGCAGTTACCAGGGGTTCCTGCCAGCCCATGGAAGATATCTTTTCCGCTCACGGAAGAGACTTGAAAGACCGAAGCTTGTCGTGCATTACACACGACCGCCAAGTCACCCGCAGAAATTCCGTGACCAGCAACATTGACAGAAAACTTACCGGTTGCGGTGTCATGGGCGGTGATCGTAGTGACATTCTCATCTGCGGCAAAGAGCTGAACAGCCTCGGTGGAGGCAACACGCTGCGCTACCGCTGTGCCAGTGACAAGATCGGCGGTGGCCTGACTTGAAGAGTACCCCTGAAATGCATCGCCCCATCGATTAAGGTTGCTCCACCAGCTTGCAGTGGAGTTATTCAATACATTCGAAATAGGCAAATTATTGACGCACGGATTGCCTGCCGCTTCGCGCACATCGCGCGCCATCAATTCGAATGCGGTGCGTACGCCCTCCTGAACCCTGCCAAGACTCTCTGTGGCACGGTATGTCCTGCTATTTGAGAGAAAGATCCCGATTGCGGCGCCCACCACGAGAAGCCCGAGAAACATTGCCACCATCAACTCGATCAAGCTAAAGCCTGACTCGTTGGCATTCCTCATTGAACTCGCACTCATAGTTGCACCTTCGTGGCAAACACTTCTGCAGTGCTGCCTTGCGCTTTGCCACTCGCAGTCGCGTTGGTAGACCGACTGTCATTCCAACGAAGAGAAACTTTACAGATATCCGTGGCACACTCAATCTTGCCGCACACATCTGTGTCTGGCGTACCATCAACTCCAAGCGTGGCACGCCAGCTTTTTATCCATGCCGCCTGATCGAGAGCGGCCAGCGAACCACTCCCGTCGGTTGTACACAAAAATCCAGCAGTGTTGTATGCCCCGGCAAGCGCCGCCTGACGGTTTGCGCGCATTGCATCCAGCACGGTGTAGGTTGAAATCACCGCCTGACTGCGCTCTAGCGAACTTTGGCTGTTACGTAACGCCGCAGCCTGCATTGCCGCGATGCCAAGCAGACCAATCGCCATGACCAGCACGGAGATCATCACTTCGATAAGTGTGGTACCCGAATGCCCTCTGGCGTTCTGCACAGACCGGCCTGACGCGCCTCTATTTGCACTCGAAATAATCATTGACAATTCTCAGCCTTTTTCTTTATCAGCACACGAGCGCCGCTTATTAAGCTGACAACGCGAGCATTCTCTACAGGACGTGCCGCATCGATGCATAGGGTAATAGCTGCCGTGGAGAGCATTCCACCCGCTGCTCGCGCCAGGCCATCGGAGCTGAATGTCACTGCAGATACATCAGCTACCACCTTAACTTTTGCAGTTCCGGAGACGTCGCTCAGTACCTCGCCATCATTATCCACCCGAGTAATCCAGCGACTCCAGGTCGTGGTCCCGGAACAATTCACTCCGTCACTCGACGCACAAAGGCTCACCTTGCGGTTGAGTCGAATTGATTCGGAGCGAGCATGCTGCAGCGACGCAACCATGGAATTAGCTTGAGTTGTCAAGCGGCTGCTGTTAATAAGCGCACTGAAGCTCGGCGCTGCTATTGCCGCCAAGATGGCCAAGACCGCAACGGTCACAAGCAGCTCTAACAGCGTAAATCCGCTTGCCTTCAACACGCGGCCCGGAGACGGGCGGCGAAAACCAGGAAGATGCATCGGAGATCCCCATCCCCATATTGACGTCTAGTACGGTAGAGTCAAGCTCATGCGGGCACCAGCGACTACCGACAGGCGGTTAGACTGCCAGTGCGAACGGCCGACTAGTCGCCATCCACTCTCCCGCCAAGTGAACAGCATGCTGAATTCCTCAGCTTCAACTGCCTCCGCCGTCATTGCCCCTCTAGACTTGCTCTTACAGCCACGTGTGATCGCGTACGTGATTCTGACCGGGGAAATGCTGGCTGCAGTACTCACGCTGGCTCCAGGAATCCGGGAAAGTCGATGGATCTATTTTGGGCTGACCTCACTGTTGATTCAGTGGATAAGTATATTGACGCTTGCAACACTCCATGTCTTGCGACGTCAACTGCGCCCATTGCGGCCGAACACAATCGCGAATCTGTCGCTAGCTACACTAGTTGCAGTAGCCGGAGTCGCCTGCATCATTGTCTGGGCCGTCTTTGGCAACTTGCTTAGTCTTCTCGGTGGCAGCTGGTGGGGGTTTTGGCTACAGGTCAACGGAATTGCGCTTACGGTCGGACTGCTGGGCCTGCTGGCATTTCAAAACCACTGGAGAACTCAGCAGATGGCGGTTCGCGCAAAACAGGCTGAACTAGATGCCTTACAAGCACGAATTCATCCGCATTTCCTGTTCAATACTTTAAATACAGGAGCCGCACTGGTGCATCAGCGCCCGGAGGCTGCCGAGCGCCTGCTGCTGGATTTATCGGATCTTTTTCGCGCAGCACTTGCCGGCCCTAGCCAAATGCTCCTTGAGCAGGAGCTCTCCCTGACGAGACGCTACTTAGAAATAGAGCAACTACGACTCGGCACACGCCTACAAGTAGAGTGGCAACTGCCGACACCATTGCCAATAGTGCTGGTGCCGACACTCTGCATCCAGACACTGACCGAGAATGCCATACGCCACGGTGTCGAACCGGCGACCGAAGGGGGCACTGTCACGTTATGCGTCACCGCAACCAACAACCAATTGCAGATTCAAATTACCAACAGTTTGCCAAATGCACTGCCGGTCAGCAGCAACGGCCACCGTATCGGATTGAATGCGGTACGCAGTCGCGTAGAACAATTGACAAATGGAATTGGAAGAGTCCACACCACCATAAAGGATGGTCGTTACTTCGCGACCATCCATTTACCTTGGTCATGAGACGATTTCAGGTCACAACCCGATAACAAGGCCGGTAATCCCCCGAGATCTTCATCCGGCGCTGCTCGACAAATCCGCGCAGGAGCTCATCCAGCGCCTGCATGATGTCCGGGTCGCCGTGGATCTCGAAGGGGCCGAACTCTTCGATGCGACGCATGCCGTCTTCCTTGACGTTGCCGGCGACGATGCCGGAGAAGGCGCGGCGCAGGTCCGCGGCCAGCGCGGGTGCGGGGCGGCCGTGGTGCAGGTCCAGGGCGGCCATGGCCTCGTGGCTGGGTTCGAACGGTTGCTGGTATTCGAGCGGGATGTGCACCGACCAGTTGAAGTAGTACGAATCCTTCTGGTCCTTGCGGTGCGCGCGCACCTCATGGATGCCTTCGGCCATGCGACGCGCCACCGCGACCGGGTCGCCGACGATGATCTCGTAGCGCGAAGCGACAGCTTCGCCCAGGGTGAGGCGGATGAAGCGGTCGATCTGCTCGAAATACGGCGCGGCAATGGTCGGGCCGGTCAGGATCAGCGGGAACGGCAAATCAGCGTTCTCTTCGCGCAACAGGATGCCGAGCAGATAGAGGATTTCCTCCGCCGTGCCGACGCCACCGGGAAACACCAGGATGCCGTGACCGATCCGAACGAAGGCCTCAAGGCGCTTCTCGATGTCCGGCATGATCACCAGGTGGTTGACGATCGGATTCGGCGACTCGGCCGCGATGATGCCCGGCTCGGTGACGCCGATATAGCGGGTGTGGTGCTTGCGCTGTTTGGCGTGGGCGATGGTGGCGCCCTTCATCGGGCCCTTCATCGCGCCCGGGCCACAGCCGGTGCAGATATCCAGGCCGCGCAAGCCGAGCTCGTAGCCCACCTGCTTGGTATAGAGATATTCGTCGCGCGAGATGGAATGGCCACCCCAGCACACGACCAGATTGGGGTCGGACGGCTGCAGGATGCGTGCGTTGCGCAGCTGGCCGAACACGGCGTTGGTGATGCCCTCGCTGGTATCGAGATCGGCGCGCTGCGCTTCGAGCTCGATCGCCATGTAGGCCAGATCGCGCACGACGGCGAACAGCAGCTCAGCCACACCTCGGATGATCTCGCCATCGACAAACGCCATCGCTGGCGCATTGCTCAGATCGATGCGGATGCCGCGATCCTGCTGGTTCACCTGGATGTCGAAATCCGGATACAGATCGCGCGCGGCGCGCGGGTCGTCCGAAGCGCTGCCGCTGGTGAGCACTGCTAGCGCACACCGACGCAACAGCTCGTGCATGCCGCCACTGGAGGCATCGCGCAAGCGCGCCACTTCCGCCTTGGACAACACATCCAGACCGCCACGCGGATAAATCCGCGCATCCACCACCGGCAGCGCCCGTGCTGCCGTACTGCTGAGTTCCATAGCTTGCTCCTGTCGTATCTCAGAACTTTAGCGTACTCACCCACCCAAAAGAAAACGGCCGGGAGAACCCGGCCGTTTTTGCAGACTTCGACACTCTAGCCAGCTTTAGAACTGGTAGCGGAAGCCCAACTGCAGCGCCCAACGGGAGATGCCCTTGTCGTCGTAGACGGTGGACAAGTCCGGTTCGTTGAAGCGGTAGACATATTTGCCGGTTGCAGCATCGATACCGCCGTACTCAACAACGCCCTTGAAGCCTGGGAACCCGTACTCGTCGACGCGACCCCACTTCTTATTGAGCAGGTTGCCCACGTTCATGACATCGACCCAGATCTGCGCCTTGTTGCCATCGAAGAAGCCAGGCAGTTCCTGCTCGAGATGCAGATCGAACTGATTCACCCAGGAGTTGCGAACGGCATTACGACCGGCCAACTGTCCCTGGTGCGAAGACAGATACTTGTCGTTGTTGACGTAGCTCCAGAAGGCATTCTCTTCAGCCGCACTTCCGAACAGCACATCGCCACGGCCATTCGGAATGTAGAGCAGGTCATTGGCGCGGCCATCACCATTGGCATCGTTATCGAACGTATAGCTATACGGACGACCGCTACGCCCCTGATAAATTAGACCAAGCTTGGTGGCGTAGTCACCGAAGAAGTTGTGCTTCCACTGTAGTGTACCGAGGATGCTGTCCTTGATCTCGTAAGCGGAAGTAGCGTTGACCTCTTCATTCGCCTGGAAGGTCGCTACATTCAACAGCTGCGAGCCCGACGTAGAGCTAGTCAGGCCGCTCACTTCCTTCGCGTTCGAGTACGTGTAAGCCAGGCTCCACGACCAGTCGCTGTCGTTGAAAGGTTTATTCAAACCGACGGTGAAGCTCTGCGTACCGCCCTGGTCTGTTGGACGCGCAATGATTGCATCGTTGAAGCCCTGATTGCTGTTGGCACGTGTCAGCGCGTTGCCAGTGAAGCGGCCCAAGCTATCCCAGCTCGCACGGTTGCGACCAACTGCGTTCCAGTAGATCTGACGACCATCCTGACCAACCGCAGTCGGGGCACCAAGATTGAGTTGCTGGTAGTAGATAGCCTCATTGACCTTAGTAACCACGCCTTCCAACGAACCGATAATGCCGTACCACGGCAATTCGGTATCGAATGCCAAGTTGGCTTTCCACACCGATGGCTGCCCAAGACCCTTGTCGACAAAGTCGACCGATTGGGTCGCTCCGCCGGTACCGGTGGGCTGGTTGTTAATATCCGGAGTGAAGCGAATACCGCCAGTGGCAATCTCGTTCGCGTTGCGGAAATTGTAGTCCGTATAAGCCAGACCGGTGTTGGAGAATGGATTGGACAGCCACACAGATGCGGCAGCACCCTGGAACAGACCAACACCACCACGTAACTGAGTGGGACGCTCGGCATCGAACGTGTAATTGAAGCCAAAGCGCGGCTGCCAAAGATCATTACCATCGAGCGTGGCGTCGTTACGCACGCCGAAGGCGTTGAACGCGGCTTGATTGAACTGCGGGCTGTCCGGAACCATCTGTTTGTCGTAGCGCAGGCCGAAGGTCAACGTCAGGTTGTTGTTGACTGCCCAGGTGTCCTGAACAAACAGGCCGAGGTTGCGCAGGCCCCACTTGGCTGCGATGTCATCAATATTACCGGTGTTCGAAGACGAATACCGGTAAGACACAGGACGATTGGCGCGGTAAGCAGCGATCGAATCAAAGTTGTAGGAACCGAAAACGCGCGGACCAAACAGGTTAAAAATATCGTTGTCTTCGTAGTCGAAGCCGAACTTCACCGTGTGATCGTTGAGGAACAAGTTGCCAGCGAAAAAAGCGTTCCATGTTTCGGTGCGCAACTCGTTGGCCTGAGTATTTGCTTCGGTACCGAGGTTCACCGAGTTTGCGCCCACGCGAACATTGATGGCCGGCAGCTGCGACGCTGCAGTACGCACAGCCGAGTAGTCGCGATAAGACACCTTGGCCTCTGTGGAGAAGGTCTCGGTCCAGTCGCTGAATAACTGAGCGGTATAGGTCTCCAACTCAAAATCGCGAGCGTAATGGAACGAGTTCAGAGCCAAGGAACTGGTGCTGAAACCATTGAGATTGGCGGTACTCTGCTCGGACTTGCCGTAACGAAACGAGCCTCGGTGCTTGTCGCTGATGTTCCAGTCGAGCTTGAAGCCCTTTTCCTCGGAGTCGGAATCCAATGCAGGCAACGTCAAGGTTCCGGGATCAAAACCGTACACATTGCGCGAAATATCGGCGATCTCGTCGACCTGCGCCTGGGTGATGTTTACCGTATTGCTTGCGCCAGAACCTGTCGGGCCAAAGCCGCTGTTACCGGTGAAAACACCTTTGCCCTTGTACTTTTCGTAGTTTGCGAAAAAGAACAGCTTGTCCTTGACGATCGGACCACCCAGGGTCAGACCGTAGGTCGACTCGCGATCAAATAGCTGCGGACGGATGTCGTTCTGATTCTTGCCAGACCAATCGTTCTCGCGATAGGTGCCATAGACCGAACCGTGGAATTCGTTGGTGCCCGACTTAGTGACCGCATTGATCACGCCACCGGTGCCGCCACTGATCGTGACGTCGTAATTGGCCACGTCCACGGAGATTTCATCGATGACGTCCATCGAGAACGGCTGGCGCGGGGTTGGCAGGCTGTTGGATTCCAGGCCGAAGGCGTCGTTGGTGCTGATGCCGTCGACGCGGATCGCGTTGTAGCGCGGATTCTGGCCTGCGATGGAGATTTCGTTACGCGCCTTGTCGGTCTGCGCGACGCGTGGATCCAGACGTACGTAGTCCTGCAGGTTGCGGTTGATCGACGGCAGCGATTCGATTTCTTCACGGGTCACATTGGTGCCGGTGCCCATTTTGTTGGCGCTGAAGATCGCCGAACCGTAGTTGCTGGCGATCGCCTGCACCGTGCCCAGCGTGGCCAGATCTCCGCCCAGGGCTGCATCGACCTGATTGACCTTGTCCAGGTTCAAATACACGCCTTCACGTATCGTGTTGCCTGCGCCGGAAGCGGCGATGGTGATGGTGTACGGACCACCCACACGCAAGCCGCGCGCGTTGTAGCGTCCGCTGGCATCGGTGGTGGCGCGGCTGACGGTGCCCGATTCGACGTGGGTGATCGTCACTTCGGCATTCGGCACCGGCTGGCCAGCGCTGCTGGTGACCACGCCAGCGACGCCGGCAGAGGTGCTCTGGGCAAATACGGGGGCAGCGGCAAGTGCGGCAACAAGGCCAAGCGTCAGCTTGGACATGCGAAGACAACGGGGGTGGGTCATTTCGGTAGCCTCGATACAGGTTGGGCAGTGACAAAAAGGCGCAGTCAGCCCAACCGTTCCCGGGGATGGGCTGCCGATGATCTGGGGTCCCTCGCCGCGCGGCTGGTTGCTGCCGCAACGGTTAACAACAGATTAACACGCTAAGGCCTGATTGTGACGGCGGCGTGACAAACTTCGCGCAGTGCAACATGAACTTCGCATGTGAAGGCGCAAACGCCATATTGTGCAAAGTCGCAGAGGGAGCGAGACGTGGGTCTTGAATGAAGCGCGCACGTGATGCGTGCGATGTTGGATGAGCGCCGCTTTACGCATCGGATGCGATGTGAAACCGTCTACCAGGTTGATGCGGAGCCATGCCACGGCGCAGACCGCTCATCGCTAAGCCTGTAGCCGAGCCGGGCCGAATGAGCAACATCCCAGATCAAGCTGCTCGCAAATCGTAGAGTGGGAGACAGTTAGTACACCGGATCAGTCTTGCGCTTGAGCTCCAGTCAACCGCCGGCCGCACCAACCTCATCCACGCACGCCGAGTGCCCTGCCCCAGCTCGCCCTAAATCGACACCGGCAACTTGAAGTAAGTGCCCAACCCGTCCAAGAACATCTGCACCGAAATGGCCACCAGCAGCATGCCCATCAGTCGCTCGATCGCGGTCAGTGCACGATGACCGAGCAGTTTGTACAACAGCGGGGCCGAGGCCAGGATGGTGGATGCACCGATCCAGGCAATCATCAGCGCCAGGCTCCAATCCCATAGCCGCGTTGGTTCGTTGCTGCCCATCAGCATCACTGCGGCCATGCCGGACGGGCCGGCCACCAGCGGGATCGCCAGCGGCACGATGAAGGGTTCGCCATCGGGGATTTCGCCCATCAGGCCTTCCGGGCGCGGGAAGATCATGCGGATGCCGATCAGGAACAGTACGATGCCGCCGGCGATCGCCACCGATTCCTGGCGCAGATGCATCAGCTCCAGCGCGTACTTGCCGCCCCACAGGAACGCCATCAGCACGAACAGGGCGATCAGCAACTCGCGCGCGAGCACGAAGCGCTGGCGCTTCGGCGGCAGCGGCTTGAGCACGCTGAGAAACACCGGGATATTGCCCAGCGGGTCGAGAATCAGGAATAGCAGCAAGGCTGCCGACAGGATGGTCATACGGAAGGACTCCAGATCGCACCACGGTGCGCAGCGCCCGCCATGGACAGCAAGGTGACGCAGGCGGACGCATAGCGCACGGGGTCGACCGCCTCGCTATCTTCCTGATGGGTGAAAGCACGTGCGCGCAAGGCAGTGCGCATCGGCCCGGGCTGCAGTCCGCTGATGCGGACCGGGCCAGCGACGGTTTCGTGATGCAGGCTGGCGAGCAGGCCACGCTGTGCATGCTGGGCAGCGCCATAAGCGCCCCAATAGGCCTGGCCAACGCGCGCCGGATCGTCCACAACGAAAACCACTGCTGCGTCGTCCTGCTGGCGCAGCAGTGGCAGGCAGGCATGGGTCAACCAGGCGCGCGCAGTGAGGTTGATATGCAGGTTGCGTGCGAAGTCTGCAGGGGCGGCGAGTTCGGCCGGGGTCAAGCCGGCGAAGTCGGCGGCGCAGTGCAGCAGGCCATGCAAACCACCCAGTTCTGACTGCAGACGTTGCGCAAGTGCGATGTAATCGTCTGGCGTAGCGCCGGCCAGATCCAGCGGATACAGCAACGGCTCCGGACCCAGCCTGGCGACCGCATCGTAGACCCGCTCCAGCGGGCGCAACTTGCGACCGAGCAGCACCACCGTCGCACCGGAAGATGCGCAGGCCTGTGCAGCGGCAGCGCCCAGGCCGCCGGCGGCACCGGTAATCAGCACCACGCGCTCAGCCAGCGCAGCCGCCTCGGGCTGGCCCTGCAACGCACTCACGGCTGATAGGCCTCACTGACGATGCGCTTGAGCTCGCCGGCTTCGAACAGTTCCAGCGTGATGTCGCAGCCACCGATCAGCTCGCCGTGGATAAACAATTGCGGGAAGGTCGGCCAGTTGGAATAGCGCGGCAGATTTGCGCGCACTTCGGGTTCTTCCAGCACGTTGACTGTGCGCAGCTGGTCGGCGCCGGCAGCGACCAATGCCTGCACTGCGCGACTGGAAAACCCGCACATCGGGAACTGCGGGGTGCCTTTCATGAACAACACGATCGAGTGTTGTTCGACTTCGGCCTGGATCCGTTCCATCACCGGCATTGGACTCTCCTGACTGGGAGCGGCAGGCCCGACCGCCGGGTCGGATAGACTTCCGCAAAGGCGCGCATTGTAAGCCTTCAGCGCGACCTGTCGCCGCACTCCCTTCGCTGCCCTTGCCATCATGCCGATCGAACACGCTGCACTGCCCTACTCCCGCGCCGCTCTGGAGCCGCATCTCTCATCCGCAACATTGGAGGCGCACCACGGCATCTGTCATCGCAGCGAGGTCGAACGGCTCAATGCGCGCATCGAAGGCAGCGAGTTCGCCGAGCTGACGCTGGAAGAGATCATCGCGCGGGCGCAAGGCACGTTGTTTCATCTGGCCGCGCAAGTGTGGAACCACAATTTCTACTGGCAATGCCTGCGCCCACGCGGCGGCGGCGAACCACTCGGCCGGCTGGCCGACAGCATCGCCACATCGTTCGGCGACTTCGCGCACTTCAAACAGGAATTCAACCGTGTCGCGCTGGGTACGTTCGGCTCGGGCTGGGTGTGGCTGGTGCAGCGCCCGGACGGCGCCTTGGCGGTCGTTGCCACGCCCAATGCGTCCACGCCGCTGACCGGGCCGGACACGCCACTGCTCGTCTGCGACCTGTGGGAACACGCGTACTACCTGGATTATCAGCAGGATCGCGCGCACTACCTGGACGCGTTCTGGAAGCTGATCAACTGGGAGTTTGTGGCTAGCCGGTTAGGCTAGCCATGCAGTTTGGCTCAGCGATGAGTAGTTGTGGTCGCGGTGAATAGATCGACCGACTGCTGCAGAGCCGCGCGTGGCGGCTATCGAGTTGCGCGACAAGGCTTAAGTACGAGTCGCGCGTTTTGCCTCTACATCACTGCGTCACCCCTCATACGCCTTGAAGATCACGCT
This sequence comes from Xanthomonas sp. NCPPB 2933, assembly GCF_056725225.1. Taxonomy (NCBI): domain Bacteria; kingdom Pseudomonadati; phylum Pseudomonadota; class Gammaproteobacteria; order Lysobacterales; family Lysobacteraceae; genus Xanthomonas; species Xanthomonas sp. NCPPB 2933. Next base: position 2,094,433 of record NZ_CM161518.1, on the reverse strand, counting down.
TCGCTTAAGCGTGCAACCACCGGTCCAACCTGCGTTTCACGCTGCAAGGCACTGCCCGCATTGACCAGTGCGCGCGCAAGCAGCGGCGGCGTATCGGCGCGCAGCGTCGCATGGCCAACCTTGCGACCGACGCGCGCCTCCTTTCCGTAATCGTGCCAATGCCCACCGGGCACTGCAAGAAACGCAACCGCGTCCGGCATCGCACCCAGCCAGTTGAGCATGCAGGCGTAACCGCGCATTGCGGTGCTGCCGAGCGGTAAACCAAGCACCGCACGCACATGATTTTCGAATTGCGAGGTCTCTGCGCCTTCAGTGGTCCAATGGCCGGAGTTGTGCACGCGCGGCGCCATCTCGTTGGCGAGCAGTTCGCCATCGCGCACAAAGAGTTCCAGCGCGAACACGCCCACGTAGTCCAGGCGCTCGGCGATCGCGCGCGCATGCGCCTCGGCTACCGCCTGCAACTCGGCATCCACAGTTGCAGGCGCAAGACTGGCCGACAGCACGCCGTCCACATGCCAGTTCTCGGTCAGCGGCCAGGCGCGGAACTCGCCATCGCGGCCGCGTACCGCCACCACGCTGACTTCGCGCTGGAACGGCACGAAGGCTTCCACGATCAGCCCTACTTTCGCCGCCTGCGCACCGAGAGCGTCCCATGCGGCATCGGCATCGGCCAGCGTCCTGATGCGGAACTGGCCCTTGCCGTCGTAGCCGAAGCGGCGCGTCTTGAGAACACAGGGCGTACCGATGCGCAGCAATGCCGCATCGAGTCCCGCACGGTCGTCGATCGCGGCGAACTCGGGCACCGGAATGCCAAGCTCGCGGAACAAGGTTTTTTCGCTGAGCCGGTCCTGCGCCACCGCCAATGCGGCAGCACTTGGAAACACCGGCACCTGCGCGGCCAATTGCTGCGCGCTGGCGGCCGGCACGTTTTCGAAATCGAAGGTGATCACATCCACCTGCGCTGCGAATGCGGCAAGCGCAGCAGTCTGGTCGAATGCGCCGACCTGCAGCGGTGCCACCTGCCCTGCACAGGCATCTGCTGCCGGGTCGAACACCGCAAAGCGCAGCCCCAACGGCGCGCCGGCCAACACCAGCATGCGTGCCAGTTGGCCGCCACCCAGAATGCCAACCGTGGTCATTGGCGCGGATCGTCGCTGGCCATCACATCGTCGGTCTGCTTGGTACGAAACTGCGCCAATGCCAGGCCGATCTGCGCCTGCTCGGGTGCCAGCATCGCCGCCGCAAACAATGCGGCATTGGCTGCACCGGCATTGCCGATGGCAAACGTGGCAACCGGAATCCCGGCCGGCATCTGCACGATGGACAGCAACGAATCCATGCCGTTGAGCGCCTTGGACTGCACCGGCACACCCAGCACCGGCACCGCCGTCTTGGCCGCCAACATGCCCGGCAGGTGCGCTGCGCCACCAGCACCAGCGATGATCGCACGCAGGCCGCGTTCGCCCGCCTGCTCGGCATAGGTGAACAACACATCGGGGGTGCGGTGCGCGGAAACCACCTTGACTTCGTAAGGCACGCCCAACGCATCGAGCTTTTGAGCTGCGTGTTGCATGGTTTCCCAATCCGAACGGGAGCCCATCACGATGCCGACCAGCGGCGCGGAGTGGTTGGAGGTCATGGCCCTGCCCTGCGGTAAAGACGTATTCTAGCCAATCTCCACGCAAGACAAGACTTCGATGGATCGCAAACTGCTCGACCTGCTGTGCTCGCCCGACACCCGCCAACCGCTTTCGCTGCTCGACGGCAAGGGCCTGGAGGCACTCAACACCGCCATCGCTGGCGGAAACCTGCAGCGTGCCGACGGCACCGTGCAGGCACAGCCGCTGCGCGAGGCGCTGATCACCCGCGACCGCAAGCAGATCTTCCGCGTCGACGACGGCATTCCGGTGCTGCTGGCCGAGGAAGCCATCGGCACTGCGCAGATCGCCGACTTCCCCGAAAAGTGAGTTCTTCCGCGCGCACGACCGTGCCGAAGGCGCCCCCCGCCGCGCTGGTGGATGCCGATGTGGCACGCGCGCTGGCCGAGGACATCGGCACTGGCGATGTCACCGCTGCGCTGTTGCCCGATCAGGCAGACAGCGCGTATCTGCTGTGCAAGCAAGATGCGGTAATCGCCGGGCGCCCCTGGTTCGACGCCACGCATCGTGCGCTCGACCCCCAGGTGCGCATCGACTGGCAGGTGCACGAAGGCCAGCACGTGCGTGCCGGCACCGTGCTGGCCTTCCTGCATGGCCGCAGCCACAGCCTGGTCAGCGCCGAGCGCACCTCGCTCAATTTCATGCAGACGCTCTCGGCTACCGCGACCACGACCGCTGCGTACGTCGCTGCGGTGGCCGGCACCGGCACGCGCATCCTGGACACCCGCAAAACGCTACCGGGGCTGCGCGCCGCGCAGAAATACGCAGTGCGCTGCGGCGGTGGCGACAATCACCGCATCGGCTTGTTCGATACGGTGATGCTCAAGGAAAACCATATCCGCGCCGCCGGCTCGTTGAGCGCCGCCGTGCATGCCGCACGTTCGCAGCAACCGCAGTTGCCGCTGGTGGTCGAAGTGGAAACGCTGGAGCAACTACGCGAAGCATTGCGGGTGGGCTGCACGCGCATCCTGATCGACGACTTCGACCCGGCAATGCGCCGCGAAGCCGTGCGTATCGTTGCCGCCCTACCACTGGAACAACGCATTCCGCTCGAAGTGTCCGGCAGCGTGGATCTGGCCGGCATTGCCGCGATTGCCAACGATGGCGTGGACTGCATTTCCATCGGCGGCCTCACCAAGCACGTGCAGGCGGTGGATCTGTCGCTCAAACTCGGCCCGCCCCCACACTAGATTTCACGTGTGCCCGCAGGCAGCTCTGTCAGCCTGCTGCGATTGTTCAGTACTGGATCTGCGATGACTGTAAAACCTTGGCCGTGGATCTGCGTGTTGCTGGCAGGATGGGGCGGCAACGCGGCTGCTGCGGAAGTGTGCGATATGCCGCCACGGTTCGGCACCAGCCCTGCAGCGATCGCCATCGTGCGCAGCGCCTGCAACGAACACCGCTTGTGGCAACACCCCTTCATCGATACCAAAGGTCGCCTGGCCAGTCTTGGCGTAACCGAAGCCGAATCGGGCTATCTCGCCGACCATGGCGTGGTCGCATGGCAACGCGTCGCAGGCTACTGGCGCGACAGCGGCACGCTGGCATCGATGGGCGGTCGCCCCGGCGCATCCAGTTGCGCAGCGCTGGATGGCACGCGCTATACCGCCAGCGAGTGCCGCGCGTTTGTGGTCGACAATCCCTGGTCGGCGGCCTTCATTTCATGGGTGATGACGCAAGCCGGCCTGAGCGGCTTCCACCGTTCCGCGCGCCATCTGGACTACATCCGCAGCGCCTATAACGACGGCGCCAGCGGCCCGTACCAGTTCACCGATCCTGCGGTGGAAAAACCCGCCCCTGGCGATATGCTCTGCCTGCTGCGCGGACGCAATGTGTCGCTCGGCTATGCCGGCCTCAAGGCCGCGCTTGGCGGTAGTGCACCGATGCCGTGGCAATCGCATTGCGATGTGGTGATAGCTGCCAACGTCGGTGGCGACCGCACGCTGTATCTGATCGGCGGCAATGTGTTCAACACGGTGATGATGCGCAAGATGCCGCTGGATCGCGCTGGCCGCGTGGTGTTGCCGACGCCGCAGTCCGACACGGCTCAGGACCAGAACGAAGACAGCCTGGGCATCGCCAGCGAATGCACGCCAGCGCATGAAGAACTGTGCGATTTCAATCGACGCGACTGGGCTGCCTTGTTGAAGCTGCGTCCTGATGCGGTAATGACCGCGCCACCACCGAGTGAGCCGTTGCCCGCGCCTTCCGTTGTGCCCGCAGATCAACCGATGCCGCCGGGTTTTCCGCGTGTCGTACCGCCACGTCCCGAAGCGCAACCTGCGCCGACGCAGCAGCCTGGGTAAGAAGGATCAGAGCCCCTCTCCCGCCGGGAGAGGGGTTGGGGTGAGGGTACGAGGCGAAGCCCTCGCGTCGTTCGAACTGCACGAGGCTTCGCTCGTACCCTCATCCGCCCCTGCGGGGCACCTTCTCCCGGAGGGAGAAGGAAAGCATTGCTATCGGACAACAAAAAAGCGGGCCGAAGCCCGCTTTTTCGTCATGCATCACCCAAGTGATGCATTAGCCCGCAGCGATTACTCGGCCGAAGCCGGCACGCCCTCGCCTTCTTCCACTGCCTTGATCGACAAACGGATGCGGCCCTGCTTGTCCACTTCCAGCACCTTGACGCGGACCAGATCGCCTTCCTTCAGCTTGTCGCCGACCTTCTCCACGCGCTCGCTGGAAATCTGCGAGACGTGCACCAGGCCGTCCTTGCCCGGCAGGATGGTGACGAACGCACCGAAGTCCATGATCTTGGCGACCTTGCCCTCGTAGATGCGGCCCGGCTCCACGTCCGAGGTGATCTGCTCGATGCGCGACTTCGCAGCTTGCGCGGCAATCGCATTCACCGAGGCGATGATGATAGTGCCATCGTCCTGGATGTCGATCTGCGTACCGGTTTCCTTGGTGATCGCCTGGATGGTCGAGCCACCCTTGCCGATCACTTCGCGGATCTTGTCCGGGTGGATCTTGATGGTCAGCAGACGCGGCGCGTAGTCGCTCAGCTCCAGACGCGGGGTGGTCAGCGCCTTGGACATCTCGCCCAGGATGTACAGACGGCCAGCCTTGGCCTGCTGCAATGCCTGCTTCATGATCTCTTCGGTGATGCCTTCGATCTTGATGTCCATCTGCAGCGCGGACACGCCTTCGGCAGTACCGGCCACCTTGAAGTCCATGTCGCCCAGGTGATCTTCGTCACCCAGGATGTCGGACAGCACCACGAAGCGGTCGTCTTCCTTCACCAGCCCCATGGCGATACCCGCCACCGGTGCCTTGACCGGCACGCCGGCATCCATCAGCGCCAGCGAGCTGCCGCACACCGACGCCATCGACGAAGAACCGTTGGACTCGGTGATTTCCGAGACAACGCGGATGGTGTACGGGAATTCTTCCAGGCTCGGCATCACCGCGAGCACGCCGCGCTTGGCCAGACGGCCGTGACCGATTTCGCGACGCTTCGGCGCCCCGAAACGACCACACTCGCCCACCGAGTACGGAGGGAAGTTGTAATGGAACAGGAAGTTTTCCTTGTACTCGCCGCTGACCGCGTCGATCACCTGACCATCGCGGGCGGTGCCCAGCGTGGTGACCACGATCGCCTGCGTCTCGCCGCGGGTGAACAGCGCCGAGCCGTGGGTACGCGGCAGGATGCCGGCCTGCACCGAGATCGGACGCACGGTATCCAGTGCACGGCCGTCGATACGCACCTTGGTCTCCAGGACCGAGTCGCGCATGGTGTGGTATTCGAGCTCGCCGAATTCCTTCGACAGCTCGGCACTGCTCCAACCTTCCGAAGCAACCCGGCCGGCCAGCGACTCGAGCACGTCCTTCTTGATCGCGGAGATCGCGTCGCGACGCTGCAGCTTGTCGCGCACCTGGAAGGCGCCGGACAGCTGCGCGCCGACCGCTTCCTTCAGTGCATTGATCAGCGCGGTGTTCTTGGCAGGCGCAACCCAGGTGCTGGGCTTGGTGCCGGCTTCGACGGTCAGCTCGTTGATGACGTTGATGACCTTCTGCAGCTCGCGATGGCCGAAGGTGACCGCGCCCAGCATCACTTCTTCAGACAGCAGCGCCGCTTCCGACTCCACCATCAGCACCGCATTGGCGGTACCGGCAACCACCAGCTCCAGCTGCGAATCCTTCAGCTCGGAGATGGTCGGGTTGAGGATGTACTCACCGTTCTTGTAGCCCACCTTGGCGGCGCCGATCGGGCCGTTGAAGGGGGTACCGGCCAGCGACAGTGCGGCCGATGCGCCGATCAGCGCGGCGATATCGCCGTCGATGTCCGGGTTCATCGACATCACCGTGGCGATGATCTGTACTTCGTTCTTGTAGTCCTCCGGGAACAGCGGACGGATCGGACGGTCGATCAGGCGCGAGATCAGCGTTTCCTTCTCGGTCGCACGTCCTTCGCGCTTGAAGAAGCCGCCCGGGATGCGGCCGCCGGCATAGAACTTCTCCTGATAATCAACCGTCAGGGGGAAGAAGTCCTGCCCTTCGCGCGCACTCTTCGCGGCGACGGCGGTGACCAGCAGTACGGTGTCGTCGAACTTGACGATGACGGCGCCGCCTGCCTGGCGAGCGATTTCGCCCGTCTCCAGGGTGACGGTGTGCTTGCCGTACTGGAAGGTTTTGGTGATTTTTGCCACGGAGGTTTTTTCCTTAGGTGTTGCTGTCTTCGTTGGACCGTCGTCGACCCATGCCGAGAACGGGCGGCCGGGAGGCTCCGGCCCATGAATTACTTGGTGCAAATAACGGAATGCGAACGACCAAAACAAAACCGCGGCGCATCGCTGCACCGCGGTGGTAGGACTCGATTAGCGGCGCAGGCCGAGCTTTTCGATCAGCGACTTGTAACGCTCGCTGTCCTTCTTCTTCAAGTAGTCGAGCAGGCTGCGGCGACGGTTGACCATCTGCAGCAGACCACGACGGCTGTGGTGATCTTTCTTGTGGGTCTTGAAGTGACCGCTCAGCAGCTCGATGCGGGCGGTCAGCAGAGCGACCTGCACTTCCGGGGAGCCGGTGTCCTGGGCGCTGCGCTTGTTGTCTTCAATAACTTTCTGGGTGTCGACGGACATGTGTTTTCTCGATAGATGCGTGGTCGACAGGAACGTGCATGACGCACCGCCGGACTCGCCGTTTGCTTGGGATGAGCGCGCTTGGCGCTGGAGGTGCCCCGAACAGGGCCGCGAAATTGTAACGTCGTGCGAGCCCGGGGACAAGTTGACTAAAACTTAACAAGCCTGGGCTTCGTTCAGTCCATTGAACAAGCGCTGAGGCGACAACCGCCCTTCCATGTCCACCAGGCCTAGACCTAAGGGGATTCCGTCCGGTCCGAACACGGCCACCTGCCCATCCGGAAATGCGGCATCGCGCAAGCGCTGACCCATGCGAAAACGGGCCGTGTGTGCCTGGTCCAGGGTGATCCGCGCAAAATCGGCCAATCCGGCCCGGATCGGCAGCAACAATTCCTGCGCATCGGTACCGGCGTCCAGCGCCGCAGACAGCGCTTCCAGCGTGATCATCTGCGGGGTGCGGAACGGCTCGACCCAGAGCCGACGCAACGATGCTATATGCGCGCCGCAGCCAAGCAGCTCGCCCAGATCGCGCGCCAGGCTGCGGATATACGTGCCCGAACCGCAGGTCACGCGCAGTTGCAGTCGTGGCGCGGCATATCCGATCAGTTCGATCACATGCACATCGACTTCGCGCACCGGTGCCTCGATGATCTCGCCGCGGCGTGCCTTTGCGTATAGCGGCTCGCCGCCCTGCTTGAGGGCCGAGTAGATCGGTGCCTGCTGGGCGATACGGCCGACAAATGGCGCCAGCGCCGCACGCAGGGCGTCTTCGCTCAACTCGGGCACCGCACGCTCACGCAGCGGTTCGCCATCGGCATCGTCGGTATCGGTGGTGACGCCCAGCACCACCTCGGCGTCGTAGGCCTTGGCCGAACCAAGCAACACGCCGGCGATCTTGGTGGCCTCGCCCAGACACAACGGCAACAAGCCGGTGGCTAGCGGATCCAGGCTGCCGGTGTGGCCGCCCTTTTCGGCGCGCAGCAAACGGCGTGCGGACTGCAATGCGGTGTTGGAGCTGACTCCAGCCGGCTTGTCGAGCAACAGGATGCCGTGCAACGGGCGATAGACGATGCGGGGTTTCAAAAGATCAGTGCTCGAATCGGGCGCCATGCGCGCCCGTTGAAATCAGGGCCGCGTAGAAAGAGGCGGCCGTCCCAGACAGCGCTCAGCGCTGCTCGGCGTCTTCGTCGCTGGAGGCGGCCTCGGGGCCGATATCGTCCAGGTCACGCAACAGGTTGTCGATGCGCTCGCCGCGATCGACCGAATCGTCGTAATGAAAGTGCAGTTCGGGCACGTGGCGCAGCTTCATCGCACGCGCCAACTGCGTGCGCAGCTGACCGGCGATTTCCTTGAGCCCCTTGACCGCTTCGACCGAGCGCTCCTGCTGCAGCGCGGTGACGAACACCTTGGCATGCGCAAGGTCACGGGTGACTTCGACATCGGACACACTGACCGATGGCAGGCCGTGATCGCGCACGGCCGCGTGCACGATCGTGCCGAGGTCGCGACGCACCTGCGCCGAGACGCGGTCGGTGCGATGGAATGATTTGGTTGGCATGGTCGTGGACCTGGTTGATTCGGAGGGCCAGATGGCACCGAAGCCAAAAACGAACGTGGGCGGCCATGCCGCCCTCGCCTTGCAAAACGTGCTGTCCAAAAATCGGGCGTTACCGACTCCAGCTTGCCGACTCCGGAGCCCGCAGGCCCCGGTCGCCATGACAGCCGCAGCCGTTACAGCGTACGCGCGACTTCGATACGCTCGAAGCACTCGATCTGATCGCCGGCCTTGACATCGTTGTAGGCCTTCACGCCGATACCGCACTCGGTACCGTTGCGCACTTCCTCGACGTTTTCCTTGAAGCGACGCAGCGATTCCAGCTCGCCCTCGAACACCACGACGCTGTCGCGGAGCACGCGGATCGGCTTGCTGCGCTTCACCACGCCTTCGATGATCATGCAGCCTGCAACCGCGCCGAACTTGGAGCTGCGGAACACGTCGCGGACCTGCGCGATACCGATGATCTCTTCGCGGATTTCCACGCCGAGCAGACCGGAGGCGACCTGCTTCACCTGATCGATCACGTCATAGATGATCGAGAAGTAACGCAGATCCACGCCATTGGATTCGACGATCTTGCGTGCCGATGCATCCGCACGCACGTTGAAGCCGATCATCGTCGCCTTGGAAGCGGCGGCCGAATTCGCATCGGACTCGGTGATGCCGCCCACGCCGGAGTGGATCACGTTGATGCGGATGTCGTCGTTGGACAACGCCACCAGCGACTGCTTGAGCGCTTCCACAGAACCCTGCACGTCGGCCTTGATCACCAGGTTCAACACCTGCTGACCTTCGCCCTTGCCCATTTGCGCCAGGATGTCTTCCATGCGGTTGGTTGCCGAAGCCACCAGACGCGACTCGCGACGCTTGGTTTCGCGCTGCTGCGCCACGTCCTTGGCCAGACGCTCGTCGTCGACGACCACGAAGTCGTCGCCGGCTTCCGGCACGCCGGACAAGCCGAGCACCTGCACCGGGATCGACGGGCCCGCCGAAGCTGGCTGATGACCGGTCTCGTCGAACAACGCACGCACACGGCCGTACTGGATGCCGCAGACCAGGTAATCGCCCTTCTTCAGCGCGCCCTGCTGCACCAGCACCGTGGCAACCGGGCCGCGGCCCTTGTCCAGCGACGACTCGATGACGGTACCGCTGGCGCGGCCTTCCGACAGCGCCTTCAGCTCCAGCACTTCCGCCTGCAGCGAGATGGCATCCAGCAGCGTGTCCACGCCGGTACCGAGCTTGGCCGACACTTCGATGAACTGGGTGTCGCCGCCGAAGTCTTCGGCCACCACGTTTTCGGCCAGCAATTCGTTCTTGACCCGCAGCGGATCCGCGCCGGCCTTGTCGATCTTGTTCACCGCCACGATCAACGGAACGCCCGCCGCCCTGGCGTGCGCCACCGCTTCCTTGGTCTGCGGCATCACGCCGTCATCGGCAGCGACGACCAGCACCACGATATCGGTGATCTTGGCGCCACGTGCACGCATCGAGGTAAACGCGGCATGGCCGGGCGTATCCAGGAAGCTGATGACGCCACGACCGGTTTCGACGTGATACGCACCGATGTGCTGGGTGATGCCACCGGCTTCGCCCGAGGCGATCTTGGTGCGACGGATGTAATCCAGCAGCGAGGTCTTGCCGTGATCGACGTGACCCATGATGGTCACCACCGGCGGACGCTGCACGGCATCGCCTTCGGCACCTTCGGCGTGCGCCAGCAGCGCATCCTCGAAGTCGGCATTGTCGGCACGCGTGGCCTTGTGGCCGAGTTCTTCGGTCACCAGCGACGCGGTGTCATGGTCGATGCTCTGGGTGATGGTCGCCATGACGCCCATCTTGAACAACGCCTTGACCACATCGCCGCCCTTGAGCGCGAGCTTCTGCGCCAGATCGGCCACAGTGATCGTTTCGCCGATCGCCACTTCACGCACCACCGGTGCGGTCGGACGCTCAAACCCGTGCGGGCCGCTGTTGCCCTGATTGCCGCCCCGCCCGCTGTCGTTGCCACGGCGCGAAGAAGACGAACCCGGACGACCGGTCGGCTTGCTACGCACATTGGAACGACGCGCGCGATCGGCAGCGGACAGATGCAACTGCCCGGCAAAGCGCTTGGTCGCATCGTCGTCTTCGACGCCGGCCACCATGACGTGCGAACCGCGCGTCTTGTGCTTGGCCGCATTATTGCGATCGTCCGGACGTGCCGGCGTGGCCGGACGCGAGGCGGGCGATGCGCCAGCCGGACGGGCCGGACGCGGTGCAGAAGACGGCGACGACGGCGCACGTGCTGCAGGAGCGGAAGACGGCGTAGGCGCGGCGGCAACCGGCGCCGGCGCACTGGCAGCCGCAGCGGCTTCCTCGGCAGCCTTGCGCTCGGCTTCGATACGGTCCTTCGCGGCCTGCTCTTCATCGCGCTTGCGCTGAATCGCTTCGTCGCGCACGCGGTCGCTTTCGGCCAGCGCCTGCTGCTCGTCGAGGTTGCGCTGACGCGATGCGGCCAGCTTGGCCAGGATGTCAGCGCGCTCTTCGTCCGGCGTCATCGGCGCGGCACGGCCGCTGCCTTCATTTTCGGACTTCACGTAGGTGCGCTTCTGCCGCACTTCCACGTTGACCGTGGTCTTGGTGCGGCCGGCGCTGACCGTGACTTCCTGCAGCTTGCGCCGATTGAGCGTGATCTTCTTGGCTGCTTCGGTTGCCGCTTCGGCAGGCGTCTCGGCCTTGCCATGCGTGCGACGCAGGAAGCCAAGCAGTTTCATCTTCTCGGTGCTGGTCACGACCTGGTCGGGACCGCTGAACTTCATTCCGGCCTCGGCCAGTTGAACCAGCAGTTTATCGACCGGCGTATTGACCAGTTCGGCAAGCTTGCGGATGGTGGTTTGCTGCGACATTCGGATCCTATGATCTGGTTGGCGCCCCCTCGCCCAGAGCAAGGGAAGCGCTGATTCTAAGCCCTGATGGGGTCAGGGCGCGGTTCATTGCCGGCTCATTCGCCGCGCTCCAAACGGGCGATCTCCTCGGCGCGGGCTGCCAGGATCAGCGCTGCGGCGCGCTCCTGGGTCAAGCCCTCGATGCCGAAGTCGACGATCTCGTCCGCTGCCAGGTCGGACAAGTCCTCGCTGGTGCGCACGCCGTGCTCGGCCAGAGCAAAGGCCGTTTCCTCGTCCATCCCCTCCAGCGCCAGCAGGTCCTCGGTGGGCTGAGTTCCTTCCAGGCCTTCTTCCTCGGCCAGCGCGGCGTTGAGCAGCGCATCGCGGGCACGGGCACGCAACTCTTCGACGATGTCTTCGTCGAAGCCTTCCACCGCCAGCAACTCGCCGACCGGCACGTAGGCGATTTCTTCGACCGTATTGAAACCTTCGGTCACCAGAATCGCTGCGATTTCTTCGTCCACTTCCAGGCGATCCATGAACAACTGGCGCGCGGAGGTCTGTTCGGCTTCGGACTTGGCGGCCACCTGGTCGGCGGTCATCACGTTGAGCTGCCAACCGGTCAGGCGGCTGGCCAGACGTACGTTCTGGCCGCCCTTGCCGATCGCCTGGGCCAGGCGATCTTCTGCCACAGCCAGGTCCATCGAATGCTTGTCTTCATCGACGATGATCGACTGCACTTCGGCCGGCGCCATCGCATTGATGACGAAGTTGGCGGGGTTCTCGTTCCACAACACGATGTCCACGCGCTCGCCATTGAGCTCGTTGGACACCGCCTGCACGCGCGAACCGCGCATACCGATGCATGCGCCGATCGGGTCGGTGCGGGTGTCGTGCGCGATCACGGCGATCTTGGCGCGGTCGCCCGGGTCGCGGGCGCAGGCCTTGATCTCGACCAGGCCCTGGCCCACTTCCGGCACTTCGAGCTTGAACAGCTCGATCATGAATTCCGGCGCGGCGCGGCTGATGAAAAGCTGCGGGCCACGTGGTTCGGAGCGCACTTCGGCCAGATAGCCGCGTACGCGGTCGCCCGGACGCAGCACATCGCGCGGGATGCCCTTGTCCTTCGGAATGAAGGCTTCGGCATTGCCGCCCAGATCGACAAAGATATTGCCGCGCTCGGCACGCTTGACCACACCGGTGATCAACTCGCCGACGCGATCCTTCCAAGCGTCCACAACCTGCTGACGTTCGGCTTCGCGCACACGCTGCACGATCACCTGCTTGGCAGCCTGCGCGGCGATACGGCCGAAATCCGGGTTTTCGATCTGTTCTTCGATGTAGTCGCCCACATCCACGCCGTCGGCTTCGTCGATGGCATCCATCAGACGCACCTGGCGATCCGGCGACTCCATCACCACATCGTCGGCAACCACTTCCCAACGACGGTAGGTTTCGTAGTTACCGTCCTTGTGATCGATGGTCACGCGCGCCAGCACGTCCTGGTCGGGATAGCGCTTCTTCGCTGCGGAAGCCAACGCGGCCTCGATCGCATCGAAGATCACTTCGCGCGGCACGCCCTTTTCGTTGGCCACCGCATCCACTACCAGCAAAAGTTCCTTGCTCATTTAGTCACTCCGCGCGCGGCTTGCCAGCCGCCGACTCGTTGGATGGTTTCTTCTTCTCGTGCCCGGGTTTTTTCGGGCCGGGCTTATTCGGCTTTTGCGGCGCCAGGCCCAAAGCGACCCAATCCGGCAGGATGCGCGCCTTGTCGATGTTGTCGAAGCCGATCTGCACGTCCTTGCCATCGATGGCGAACACCACGGCGTCGGTCTCAGCCTCGATCCGCAGGATCTTGCCCTGAAAGCGGCGCCGACCATCCTGCGCCAGCTTCAGCACGATCTTTGCGGACTCGCCGGCATGACGTGCGAACTGTTCCAACGTAAACAAGGGGCGGTCCACACCCGGCGAAGACACTTCAAGCGTGTAGTTGCCAGTGATCGGATCTTCGACGTCGAGCTGGGCCGAGACTTCGCGGCTCACGCGCTCGCAGTCATCGACGTTGACCATACGCTCGGGCTGTTCGGCCAGCGGCACATCGATATACAGACGCAACGTGGCGCCACCTGGAGCGGGAAGATATTCCACACCCAGTAGTTCCAAGCCCAAGGACTCAACCGTTGGACTCAGCAGATTCGCGATTTCGGTCGCTTTTTCGCTCACAGACTGCCCTGATCAAATGATTGCCAGTAGAACCCCGGCAACCGGCAGCAAACTTTCCGGTTCCGGAAAAAACAAGGGGCCCGATGGGCCCCTTGCGTGAAAAAAGCCCGACCTCTCAGGGTCGGCGCAAAGACGGGAACATGCGTCTTTGCGATCCAAGAACATGAACTGCTGCCCTAAGGCAAACTGCGTTAAAGCAGCAATTCAAACTTGGTAGCGGGGGCAGGATTTGAACCTGCGACCTTCGGGTTATGAGCCCGACGAGCTGCCAGACTGCTCCACCCCGCAGCAGAAGCGGAATTATGAAGAACTTGAGCGGCAATTGCAAGCCCTAGTTTTTCATCGATTGAAAACCTTGGAGGTCTTCAACGTCGCGGCAAATGATAACCGCATTGCAACAAAAACGAAACAGCAATCACGACTTTATTTCAGTAACGCGTCAAAGGCGCGCCTGACGCACGCGCCCACAACGGTATGCAGGCACGTAAGTCTTACGCAAGGCCCGCAAATGCGCGCTGGCACCACACCATGATCGGGCTCCAGGCCAGACCGAGTGCCAACAGTGCGAGTGCGTTGACGCCGAGGACGGTACCAAGCACGCGGTCGTTGTTGGCCGGCAACGGCTCACCCACCGGCTCATCGAAGTACATGACCTTGATGACGCGCAGATAGTAGTACGCACCGATCACCGCGCAGAGCACGCCCACCAACGCCAGCCACAACATATCGCCCTTCACCGCGGCGCCCAACACGGCCAGCTTGGTCCAGAAGCCGAGGAACGGCGGGATACCTGCAAGCGAAGCCATGATGCACAGCACCAGGCCGGCCCTCCATGGATTGCGTGCGTTGAGCCCCTTGAAGTCGTCGATGTTCTCGGCTTCAAACCCGTTACGCGACAACGCGATGATGGCGCCGAACGCAGCGGTCGACATGATGGTGTAGCTCACTGCGTAGAACATCGCCGCGGCATAGCCTTCTTCGCCGCCACCGGCCACGCCCATCAGCAGGAAGCCGATATGCGAGACAGTCGAATACGCGAGCATGCGTTTGAGATTGGTCTGCGCAATCGCCATCAGGTTGCCGATCACCAGCGACAGTGCCGACAGGCCGCCGATCATCAGATGCCACTGCGGCGACAACGGACCCATGCCGACTTCGAGCAGCCGATAGGCCATACCAAAGGCAGCCAACTTGGGCGCGGAACTGATGAACAACGCGATCGGTGCGGGCGCACCCTGATAGACGTCGGGCAGCCACATGTGGAACGGCGCCGCACCCAGCTTGAAGGCCACGCCGGCGATCATGAAGATGGTGCCGGTCAGCAGCAGCGTGCGCTCGTTGGAGCCTTCGATGGCGTCATGGATACCCGCCAGGCTCAACGTGCCGGTAGCGCCGTAGACCAGCGACATGCCGTACAGCAACAGACCCGACGCCAGCGAACCAAGCACGAAATACTTCATCGCCGCTTCGGTGGCCAGGCCGTTATCGCGATTGGACGCGACCAGGGCGTACGAGCACAGGGCCAGCAGTTCCAGACCCAGATACACCATCAGCAGGCTGCCTGCCGAGGCCAGCAGCATCATGCCGGCGGTGGCGAACAACACCAGTACCGGGATTTCGCCCTGATAGAGATTGCGCTCGCGCAGGTAGGTCCAGCCATAAACCAGGCTCAACCCGCTGACCAGCACGATCACCGTCTTCATGACATCGGCGGCGGTGTCTCGGACGAACATGCCGTGGAAGGCTTCGCCCTGCCCGCCCGTTCCGGTCGCCAGCAACGCGAACACCACGGCCAACACGGCCACGGAGAACAGGTGGGTCCAGACCTTGTGCCGCTGGCTCATAAACAGATCGAGCATCAACAGAGCAAAGGCGCCGCCGATCAGCACCAGCTCCGGTGCGAGCGGAGCCAGGTCAGCGGTGGTCAACGGCGCGAGCGTTGGCGTGGTCATCATCAAATCCTGAAAATCGGTACGTACGGCAAGCAGTTACAGCTTGGTCGCGGCAATCTGGGTAGCCAGCTTGGCGATCGATGGTTCCATCAGATCGGTCAGCGGCTTCGGATACAGGCCCAGGGCCAGCACGCCAGCGGCGAACACCCCCAGCACGAATGCCTCACGGCCATTGATGTCCTTCAACTCGGCCACGTGTGCGTTGGCCACTTCACCGAAGAACACGCGCTTGTAGAGCCACAAGGTGTAAGCCGCAGTGATCACCAAGGTGGTGGCCGCGCCGAAGGCGATCAGCGGGTGCTTCTGGAAGCTGGCCAGGATCACCATGAACTCGCCGACGAAACCGCTGGTACCCGGCAGGCCGGCATTGGCCATGAAGAACAGCATGGCGAAGGTGGCAAACCACGGCATCACGTTGACCACGCCGCCGTAATCGGCGATGCGGCGGGTATGCATGCGGTCGTAGAGCACGCCGATGCAGGAGAACATCGCACCGGACACGAAACCATGCGAAATCATCTGCACCATTGCGCCCTGCAGGCCCAGGCGTGCGGCGTCGGTGCTGCCGTAGTCGCGCACCAGGGTGAAGGCGATAAAGGTGCCGAGAGTGACGAAGCCCATGTGCGCGATGGACGAATACGCCACCAACTTCTTCATGTCGTCCTGTACCAACGCCACCAGGCCGACGTAGATCACCGCGATCAGCGACAGCGTGATCACCAACCAGGCGAACTCATGGCTGGCGTCCGGCACGATCGGCAGGTTGAAGCGCAGGAAGCCGTAGCCACCGATCTTCAGCGCGATCGCGGCCAGGATTACCGAACCGGCGGTCGGGGCCTCGACGTGCGCATCGGGCAACCAGGTATGCACCGGGAACATCGGCACCTTGACCGCGAAGGCGATCAGGAACGCGAAGAAGATCCAGGTCTGCTCCTTGGCGGTCAGCTGCAGCGCGTACAGGTCGGCAAGCTGGAAGCTGCCGCCCTTCAGATACAGGTAGACCAGGCCCACCAGCATCAGCACCGAGCCGAGGAAGGTGTACAGGAAGAACTTCATCGCCGCATAGATACGCCGTGGGCCGCCCCAGACACCGATGATCAGGAACATCGGGATCAGCATGGCTTCGAAGAAGACGTAGAACAGCATCGCGTCGGTGGCAGCGAAGATGCCCAGCGTGACGCCTTCCAGGATCAGGAACGCCGCAACGTACTGATTGACGCGCTTGTCGATCGAGCGCCAGGCGCCGATCAGGGCGAGCACCGTCACCAGTGTGGTCAGCACGATCAACGCGACCGCGATGCCATCCACGCCCAGGTTGTAGCCGATGTTGTAGGCCGGGATCCAGGCGTGCAGTTCGACGAATTGCAAGGCGTCATTAGCCGTGTCGTAGCCCAGCAGCGGCAGACTCAGCACAAAGGTCGCCACCGCCACCGCCAGCGATGCCCAGCGGGCAGTCTCGGCGTTGCGCAACGCAAGGATCAGGGCGCCACCGATAATCGGCAGCCAGATCAAGATAGACAGTAAAGGCCAGTTCGACACGTTTTCTTATTCCGTACAGGTCAACGCCAGAAATGCATCAGTACCGCCAACAAGGCGATCAAACCGATGATCATTGCGAAGGCGTAGTGATAGAGGAAACCGGATTGCGTGCGACGCAGCAGATTTGCAGCCAGGTCGATCAGTCGGGCAGAACCATTGACGACGACACCGTCGACCACATGGGTATCGATGGCACGTGACGCCTTGCCAAGGACCACGCCGCCACCGGCGAAGCCATTGATCCAGAGCTTGTCGAAACCGTACTTGTTTTCCAGCAGCCACACGACCGGCGCGAACGCCTTGCGCGACTTGGTGGTCAGCTCCGGCTTCCAGAGATAGAACAGAGCAGCCAGCAGCAGACCGGCAACAGTCAGGAAGAACGGCGCAGCCATCATGCCGTGCAGCGCGAAGGCCACCGGACCATGGAACTCTTCGGCCAGTGCACCGACGGTGTCGCGTGCCGGATCGTAGAAATCGACGATGCCGGTGAAGAACGAGACCGCCTGCCCCTTGATGGCATGCGCCGCATGGTGACCTTGCCAATCGGTGCCAAACAACATCGGGCCGATGGTGAAGAAGCCGATCGCCACCGAAGGGATCGCCAGCAGGATCAGCGGCAGCGTCACCACCCACTTGGATTCGTGCGGCTCATGGGCACCGTGATGGCCATGACCGTGGTCATCGTGGCCATGCGTATCGTGTGCATGGGCGTCGTGCGCATGACTATCGTGCGCGTGGACCTGTGCTTCGGCGTCGGTGTGTGCGCTGTCGTGGTGTCCATGGGCATCGTGCGCATGGGCGTCGCGGAAGCGCTCCTTGCCGTGGAAGGTCAGGAACAGCAGACGGAAGCTGTAGAAGCTGGTGACCAGCACGCCGCCGAGCACCGCCCAGTAGCCATAGGTCGCGATCCAGCTATGCGACTCGTGGGCATGATGCGCAGCTGCCTCGATGATGGTGTCCTTCGAGTAAAAGCCGGAGAAGAACGGCGTCCCGACCAGTGCCAACGTACCGATCACGCTGGTCCAGTAGGTCACCTTCATGTATTTGCGCAGGCCGCCCATCTTGCGCATGTCCTGCTCGTGGTGCATGCCGATGATGACCGAGCCGGCTGCCAGGAACAGCAGCGCCTTGAAGAAGGCATGCGTCATCAGATGGAACACGGCCGCCGAGTAGGCAGACACGCCCAGCGCCACGGTCATGTATCCGAGCTGGGACAGCGTGGAATACGCAACCACGCGCTTGATGTCGTTCTGCACGATGCCGATCAGGCCGGTGAAGAAGGCCGTGGTCGCACCGATGAACAGGATGAAGTTGAGTGCGGTTTCCGACAGCTCGAACAACGGCGACATGCGCGCGACCATGAAGATGCCGGCGGTCACCATCGTCGCGGCATGGATCAGTGCCGAAATCGGCGTCGGTCCTTCCATCGAGTCCGGCAGCCACACGTGCAGCGGCACCTGCGCCGACTTGCCCATCGCACCGATGAACAGGCAGATGCAGATCAGCGTCATCACGCTCCACTCGTGGCCCGCGAACAGCTGCACCTTGGCACCGGCCATGGTGGTCGCGTTGGCAAACACGGTGGAGTAATCCAGCGAACCGAACCACAGCAGCACACCGGCAATGCCGAGAATGAAGCCGAAGTCGCCGACGCGATTGACCAGGAACGCCTTCATGTTGGCAAACACCGCAGTCGGGCGCTTGAACCAGAAACCGATCAGCAGGTAGGACACCAGGCCCACCGCTTCCCAGCCGAAGAACAGCTGCAGGAAGTTGTTGCTCATCACCAGCGTCAGCATGGAGAAGGTGAACAACGAGATGTAGCTGAAGAAGCGCTGGTAGCCCGGGTCTTCTTCCATGTAGCCGATGGTGTAGATGTGCACCAGCAGCGACACGAAGGTCACCACCACCATCATCATCGCGGTCAGGCGGTCGACCATGAAGCCGACATGCGCCGAGTAGTTACCGACGTCGAAGAAGGTGTACAGGTTCTGGTTGAACGGGCTGGCGCCCTGCTCCACCAGTTGGTACAGCGTCAGACACGACAGCACGCAGCTGACCGCCACACCCAGGATGGTGACGTATTGCGCGCCCTTGCGCCCTACCTGGCGACCGAACAGGCCGGCGATGATGCTGCCGACCAGCGGTGCAAGCACCACCGCAATCAACAGACTCTTGGAGAGAGTGATTTCCATCTACAGGTCAGCCCTTCAACGTATCGACTTCGGCCACATTGATCGTGCGGCGCGTGCGGAACAGAGTCACCAGGATCGCAAGGCCGATCGCAGCCTCCGCAGCGGCAACGGTCAGGATGAAGAACACGAACAACTGGCCTGCGGGATCGCCGAGCTCGCGGGAGAACGCAATGAAGTTGACGTTGACCGACAACAGCATCAACTCGATCGACATCAGCAACACGATGACGTTCTTGCGGTTGAGGAAGATGCCGGCCAGCGAGATGCAGAACAGCACCGCGCCCAGTCCAAGCAGGTGGCCCAAGGTAATCAAGACTTCGCCTCCTGTCCGTCAGCCGCATCGAGCTTCGGCGCGACCTGTACCGGCTTTTCAACCGCCATTTTGACCATGCGCAGGCGGTCACCCGCCTTCACCCGCGATTGATCACCAGCGTTCTGCAGCTTGATGCCGGTGCGCTTGCGCAAGGTCAGCATCACTGCGGCCACCACGGCCACGGTCAGGATCACTGCGGCAAATTCGAATGGCAGCAAGAACTCGGTGTACAGGCTCTTGGCCAACCAGGTCAGATTCGACACGTCGGCAGCCTGCGCAGCAGCATTGTCGGCCGGGAACGGCGTGGCGCTGCGCGCCTTGACACCGATCAGGGTGACCATCTGCGCGAACATGGCGACCGCCACGATGACACCGACCGGCATGTACTTGACCCAACCCTCGCGCAGGCGGCTGGTGTCGATGTCCAGCATCATCACCACGAACAGGAACAGCACCATCACCGCACCGACGTAGACCAGCACCAGCGTCACGCCAAGGAACTCGGCGCCGACCAGCAACCAGATGCACGCCATCGAAAAGAAGGTGAGGATCAGGCACAACACGGCGTACACCGGATTGCGCACGCTGATCACCGCACCCGCAGAGACAACCGCGACGGCGGAGAACGCGTAGAAAGCAATTTTGACCCAGTCCATCATGACCTCAACGGAAGGCGGCATCGGCAGCGCGACGCTCGGCGATCTCGGTTTCGAACCGGTCTCCGATCGCCAGCAGCTGCGGCTTATTAAGGATATTTTCGCCACGCTTCTCGAAGTGATACTCGAGCAGGTGCGTCTCGACGATCGAATCCACCGGGCAGCTTTCTTCGCAGAAGCCGCAGAAGATGCACTTGAACAAATCGATGTCGTAGCGGGTGGTACGACGCGAACCGTCCTCGCGCTTGGCCGAGTCGATGGTGATTGCCAGCGCCGGGCACACCGCTTCGCACAGCTTGCAGGCGATGCAACGCTCTTCGCCGTTGGGATAACGGCGTAGCGCATGCACGCCACGGAAGCGCGGCGACTGCGGGAACTTCTCCATCGGATACAGCACGGTGTACTTGGGCTTGAACGTGTATTTCAACGTCAGCCACAAGCCTCCGAGCAGTTCGAGCAGCAGCAAGCTTTTGAAGTAATGGGTGATCTTGTTCATCAATTACACGCCCTTCTGGATCACGCCGTAAAACACCATCAACGCCGTTACTGCGATCCACACGATCGTCAGCGGAATGAACACCTTCCAGCCAAGACGCATGATCTGGTCATAGCGGTAGCGCGGGAAGCTGGCACGGAACCAGATGTAAGCGCTGGCGAAGAAAAACACCTTCATCAACAGCCACGGCCAACCGCCCTTCCACAGCCAATCGATCCACGGCGAGATATCCGGATTGCCCCAGGCCTGCGGCCATGGGCTCAACCAACCGCCAAGGAAGAAGATCGAGATCAGGAAGCTGACCAGGATCATGTTGGCGTATTCGGCCAGGAAGAACAGCGCGAACGCACCGCCTGAATACTCCACCATGTGGCCGGCAACGATTTCCGATTCGCCTTCCACCACGTCGAACGGCGCGCGATTGGTTTCGGCGACGCCGGACACCCAGTACACGATGAACAACGGGAACAGCGGGATCAGGAACCAATCGCCTACGCCCGAGCTCCCGCCCTGCGCAAACACGATCTGACTCAGGTTGACGCTGCCCGACGCGATCATCACGCCGACCAGCGCAAAGCCCATCGCGATTTCGTAGCTGACTACCTGCGCGGCCGAGCGCATCGCACCCAGAAACGCGTATTTGGAGTTGGAGGCCCAGCCGGCCAGGATGATGCCGTACACGCCCAGCGAGGTCATCGCGAGCAGATACAGCAAGCCGACGTTAGCGTTGGACAGCACCAGCTGCGCATCGAACGGCACCACCGACCAGGCCGCGAAGGCCGGCGCCAGCGTTAGCAGCGGCGCGATGATGAACATCGCCTTGTGCGCGCTGCTCGGCTGCACGATCTCCTTGAACAGGAGTTTGAACACGTCGGCAAAGGCCTGAAAGATGCCCATGCCCACGTACATCGGCCCGTGGCGTACGTGCATCCAACCGATCAGCTTGCGCTCCCAGACCACAAAGAACGCCACTGCCACGATTACCGGCACCGCGATCAGCAGGATCTTCAGCACGGTCCACAACACCACGCCGCCATCGCCCAGTCCGACGAACCACTGGTGCAAGGGATTGACCAGATTCAACAGCAATTCGTTCATGCAGCCACCACCGTTACCCGACCGGCACCAAGCGGCGCGGTCGCGCCATGGCCGGATTCGATCCACACCGTCCCCGGTGCGACGCGCTTGTCCAGCACCACCGGCAGCGTTGCCTTACCGGCATCGGTGCCGACTTTGACCATCTGACCTGCGCCAATCTGCAACTGCGCTGCCTGCTCTGGATGCATCGCTACACACGGCGCGATGTTGAGCGGATGCGATTGCAGTGCAGCGGCACGGCGTACCACTGCGTCGGTGCGATAGATCGCAGCGGTCGCGGCCACTTCCAGCCCCTCGCTCGCAGCCACTGGCTGTGCGGAGGTTGCAGGCGTCACGCTGCGGTTCTGCAGGCCGGCACGCAGGCCGACCAGATCGATGAATTCGAAACCGGCCAGACCCAGCTCACCACCAAGTGCGCGCAACACGCGCCAACCTTCGCGCGCTTCCACCGGCAAGCGGCCGGCAGCACGTGCAGTCTGCACGCGACCATCGAGATTGGTCAGCGAGGCATCGATTTCCGGCAATGCGCCGATCGGCAGAATCACATCGGCCACATCGCGCGTGGAAGCACAGGCGAACTGGCTGAAGGCAACGACCTTGGCACCAGCAAGCGCGCTTCGAGCAGCGGCGGCGTCGGCAAAATCCAGACCCGGCTCGATGCCATACAGCACATACGCCTGACGCGGCTGCGTCAACATGCCGGTGACATCGCGTGCGCTCGGCAGTACACCTTGCGAGACCAAACCGACAGCATTGGCTCCCTGCGGAATACGGCACAGCGAAGCGCCGGTTGCAGTAGCCAAGTCGCGTGCAGCAGCACGCAATGCGGCAGCCTGCGGATGATTTTCAGCCAGCGCACCAACCACGATCACGGCACGCGTGGCGCCCTTGACCGCATCGCGCAATGCCGCATCGTCCAGCGCGCCAGCCAGCTGCGACGGCGCGACCACGGTGCGGCTCGCCTGGGCAAAGGCAAAATCGAAATCGACCGGGTTGACCGAATGGATCTTGGTTCCGTTCTGGATGTTGGCCTTGCGCAGACGCGCATGCAGCAGCGGCAGTTCGTGACGCACGTTGGTGCCGAACAGCACCACCACATCGGCCTGCTCGATCTCGGCCAACGGCGTGGCAAACGCTTCGGCCACCGCAGCATCGGAGAAATCGCGGTTGAGCAGACGGTGATCCAGATTGCCGCTGCCCAGCCCTTCGGCCAGACGGGCCAGCAGCGCGCCTTCCTCGTTGGAGGTGGACGGATGCACCAGTACGCCGAGCTGATCTCCAGCGTTGTCACGCAGGATTTGCGTGGCGGCAGCCAGCCCTTCGGCCCAGCTCACCTCGGTCCACTCACCGTTGACCTTCTTCAGCGGCTTGACCGCACGGTCGTCAGCGTACAGGCCCTGATGCGAGTAACGATCGCGATCGGACAGCCAGCACTCGTTGACCGCCTCGTTCTCGCGCGGCACGGTACGCAGCACTTCGCCGCGACGCACGTGCAGGAACAGGTTTGAGCCCATCGCATCGTGATAGCCGAGCGATTCGCGCGCCATCAGCTCCCACGGGCGGGCACGGAACTGGAACACCTTGTTGGTCAGCGCGCCGACCGGGCAGACGTCGATGACATTGCCGGAAATTTCGGTGGTCAGCGGCTTGCCGTCGTAGGTGCCGATCTGCAGGTTTTCACCGCGATACATGCCACCCAACTCGTAGGTGCCGGCGATGTCCGCAGTGAAGCGCACGCAACGAGTGCACTGGATGCAGCGGGTCATTTCGGTGGCGACCAGCGGACCGATGTCTTCGTCGGGCACCACGCGCTTACGCTCGTTGAAGCGGCTGACCGAACGGCCGTAACCGAGCGAAACGTCCTGCAACTCGCACTCACCGCCCTGATCGCAGATCGGACAGTCCAGCGGGTGATTGATCAGCAAAAATTCCATCACGCTGCGCTGGTACTTCAGCGCCTTTTCGCTACGCGTGGTGACCTTCATGCCGTCCATCACCGGCGTGGCGCAGGCAGGCGACGGCTTCGGGGATTTTTCGACGTCCACCAGGCACATGCGGCAGTTGGCCGCGATCGGCAGCTTCTCGTGATAGCAGAAGCGCGGGATCGGGATGCCGGCCTTGTCGGCCGCCTGGATGATCATCGAACCCTTCGGCACCACCAGACTCTGCCCGTCGATCTCGACGGTAACGTGATCCGGCGGCACGTTCGGGTTCACTGGTTGGGCGCTCATGCGGCCACTCCGACATGCGTGTCGACGATCGAACGACCGTTGACGATGTAGTACTCGAACTCGTCCCAGAACTGGCGCAGGAAGCCTTGAATCGGCCACGCCGCGGCTTCGCCGAACGCACAGATGGTGTGCCCTTCGATCTGGCCGGCAACGGTGCGCAACTGGTGCAGGTCTTCCATCGTGGCCTTGCCGGCAACGATGCGCTCCAGCACGCGGTGCATCCAGCCGGTGCCTTCGCGGCACGGGGTGCACTGACCGCAGGATTCCTTATGGAAGAACTGCGAGATGCGGCAGGCAAAACGCACGCAGCAGACGCTGTCGTCCAACACCACGATCGCGCCCGAACCCAGACCGGTCCCCAATGCACGCAAGGTGTCGTAATCCATCTGCAGGCCAGCGACCTGGTCGGCCTTCAGCACCGGCATCGACACGCCGCCAGGCACCACGCCCTTGAGGGTGCGGCCCGGACGCAGGCCACCGGCCATTTCCAGCAGTTCGTCGAAGGTGGTACCGAGCGGCACTTCGAAATTGCCGCCCTTCTGGACGCAGCCGGACACCGAGAAGATCTTCGGGCCGCCGTTCTTGGTCTTGCTCAACCCCAGAAACCACTCCGGCCCGTTGCGAATGATCGCCGGCACCGACGCGTAGGTCTCGGTGTTGTTGATGGTGGTCGGCTTGCCATACAGGCCGAAGTTCGCCGGGAACGGCGGCTTGTAACGCGGCTGGCCCTTCTTGCCTTCCAGCGATTCCATCAGCGCGGTTTCTTCGCCGCAGATGTAGGCGCCAGCACCCAACGCACCGTAGATATCGATATCCACGCCGCTGCCGAGAATGTTCTTGCCCAACCAGCCGTTGGCATACGCATCGGCCAGCGCCAGTTCGAAGTTCTCGAACGGCTCGTGATGGAACTCGCCACGCAGGTAGTTGTAGCCCACGGTCGAGCCGGTGGCGTAGCAGGCGATCGCCATGCCCTCCACCACCGAATGCGGGTTGTAACGCAGGATGTCGCGGTCCTTGCAGGTGCCTGGCTCGGATTCGTCCGAGTTGCACAGGATGTATTTCTGCATCGTGCCCTTGGGCATGAACGACCACTTCAAGCCGGTCGGGAAGCCCGCGCCGCCACGGCCACGCAGATTGGAGGCCTTGACCATCTCGATGACGTCGGCCGGCGCGATCTTCTCTTCGAGGATCTTGCGCAGTGCGGCGTAGCCGCCGGTCTTGAGATAGCTCTCGTAGGACCACGGGGTGTCGTAGTGCAGCGTCGTGTAGACGACCTGATGCGGCAACGGCGCCGGACCGACCGGGCCTGAGGGTGCGTGATGATGTGCCATGTCTTACTCCAGCCCGTCCAGCAGCGCGTCGACCTTCTCTTTCGTCAGGTGCTCGTGGTAATGGCCGTTGATGACCATCATCGGCGCTGCAGAGCAGGCCGCCAGGCACTCTTCTTCGCGCTTGAGGTAGACCCGGCCATCGGCCGTCGACTGCCCCAGCTTGCAACCCAGTTTCTTCTCGGCGTGCGCCAGCAGATCCTCGGCACCGTTGAGCCAGCAGCTGATGTTGGTGCAGAACGCCACGTTGTGGCGGCCGACCTTCTCGGTCTCGAACATCGAGTAGAAGCTGGCGACCTCGTAGGCCCACACCGGCGGCAGTTCCAGATACTTGGCCACGCCGACGATCAACTCATCGGTGAGCCAGCCCTGGTTCTGCTCTTGCGCAGCATGCAGACCCTGCAGCACCGCCGAACGCTTACGGTCGGGCGGAAACTTGCTCAGCCAATGATCGATGTGCGCGCGCGTCTTGTCGCTCAGCACTACCTGCGGATCGACGTCGCGCGCCGCTTCGAAATTACCCGTCGCCTTCATCGGTCAACCTCACCGAAAACCAAATCGTAAGTACCGATCATCGCCACGACGTCGGCCAGCAAATAGCCACGCACCACCGCGTCCATCGAGGACAGATGCGCAAAGCCCGGCGCGCGCAGATGCAGGCGGAATGGCTTGTTGGCGCCATCGGACATCAGGTAGCAGCCGAACTCGCCCTTGGGTGCTTCGACGGCGCAATAGGTCTCGCCGGCCGGCACGCAATAGCCTTCACTGAACAGCTTGAAGTGATGGATCAGCGCTTCCATGTCGTCCTTCATGCCTTCGCGGCTTGGCGGAGCGACCTTGAAATTGGTGACCATGACCGGGCCTGGATTGGCCTTCAGCCAGGTCACGCACTGCTTGATGATGCGGTTGGATTCGCGCATCTCGGCAACACGGACCAGATAGCGGTCGTAGCAGTCGCCGTTGGTGCCGACCGGGATATCGAAATCCACCGCGTCGTACTTGGCATACGGCTGCTTCTTGCGCAGATCCCACTCGATACCGGAGCCACGCAGCATCGGGCCGGTCATGCCCCAGGCACGTGCCAGATCCGGGCTGATGATGCCGACATCGACGGTGCGCTGCTTCCAGATACGGTTATCGGTCAGCAGCGTTTCGTATTCGTCAACGCGCGACGGGAAGGTATTGGTGAAGTCCTCGAGGAAATCCAGCATCGAGCCTTCGCGCGCGGCGTTGAGCTTCTTCAGCGCCCCGCCCTTGTGCCAACGCGATTCCTTGTACTTGGGCATGCGATCGGGCAAATCGCGATACACGCCACCGGGGCGATAGTAGGCGGCGTGCATGCGCGCGCCACTGACCGCCTCGTAGACGTCCATCAACTCTTCGCGCTCGCGGAACGCATACAGCATCACCGCCATCGCACCCAGGTCGAGCGCGTTGGAGCCCAGCCACATCAGGTGGTTCTTGATGCGGGTGATTTCGTCGAACATCGTGCGGATGTACTGCGCACGCTCGGGCACTTCGATTCCCATCAGGGACTCGATCGCGCGCACGTAAGCATGCTCGTTGCACATCATCGACACGTAATCCAGGCGATCCATGTACGGAACCGACTGGTTGAACGGCTTGGACTCGGCCAGCTTCTCGGTGCCACGGTGCAGCAGGCCGATATGCGGATCGGCACGCACCACGGTTTCGCCGTCCATTTCCAGGATCAAGCGCAACACGCCGTGCGCCGCAGGATGCTGCGGGCCGAAGTTCATCGTGTAATTGCGGATTTCCTGCTTGCTTTCGACAGGATTGCTAGCGAAGGCGGCAGTCGCCTGGTGGAACTCACTCACTTGGCAGTCTCCGACTTGCCCACTTCACCAGCGGCAGTCTCATAACGGGCATCGTCGCGAATCACGCGCGGCACACCGACGCGTGGCTCGACCGAGGTCACCGGCTCGTACACCACGCGCTTTTTCTCTTCGTCGTAACGCACTTCGACGTTGCCGATCAGCGGGAAATCCTTGCGGAACGGATGGCCGACGAATCCGTAGTCGGTCAGGATGCGACGCAGATCCGGGTGACCGTCGAACACGATGCCGAACAGGTCGAAGGCTTCGCGCTCGAACCAGTTCACGCCCGGCCAGATATCGGTCAACGAGGCCACCACCGGCACCTGCTCGTCCGGGGCATAGCAACGCACGCGCAGACGCTGGTTGTGCTGATAGGAAATCAGCTGCGCGACGACCGCAAAACGCTGCTTGGGCATGTGCTGCGGGTGGGCGCCATCGGAGCTTTCCTGGCTGGGAAATTCACCCCAGGCGAAACGACCGACCGCCTTGCCTTCGACACCACGACTGAAACCCTGCGACGACACGTCCGCGGTATCCCACTCGTCGCTGCCATAGCCCAGGTGATCGACGCCGCACAGGTCGCTCAACTGCTCGAAACCGAGTTCGTCGCGCAAGGCCACACAGGTGGCGTGCCAATCGGCCGCAGCGACTTCCAGCGTCACTTCGCCGCGCGGCAAGGCCACGGCAATCTGCGCACCGGCGAAACGTGCCGCAAGTCGGTCAGTGAAGGAGGATGCTTGCTCTGCCATGGGGGCTTGGCTGCTCTCGGTAGAAGAAGACGGGTATCAGCGCGCGATCGTCTGGGTACGCCAGATCTTCTTCTGCAGCTGCAAGATGCCGTAGACCAGCGCCTCGGCGGTCGGCGGGCAGCCCGGGACATAGATGTCCACCGGCACGATGCGGTCGCAACCGCGCACCACCGAATACGAATAGTGATAGTAGCCGCCGCCGTTGGCGCAGCTGCCCATCGAGATGACCCACTTGGGATCCGGCATCTGGTCGTAGACCTTGCGCAGCGCCGGGGCCATCTTGTTGACCAGCGTGCCGGCCACGATCATCACGTCGGACTGGCGTGGCGACGGGCGAAACACCACGCCGTAACGGTCCAGGTCCAGACGCGCCGCGCCGGCATGCATCATCTCGACTGCGCAGCAGGCCAGACCGAAGGTCATCGGCCACATCGAACCGGTACGCGCCCAATTCAACAGCGCATCGACGCTGGTGGTCACGTAGCCCTTTTCGAGCAGCGGGTTCTCGCCTTCCGGGCGCAGGATGTCGTCCAACCGACCTTCCGGCATCGGATTGGTCATCAGACGATCAAGGGTCTGAATCACTCCCATTCCAACGCTCCCTTCTTCCAGACGTAGATAAAACCGAGGAACAACATGCCGACGAACAGCCCCATGGTGACCAGCGAGCGTGCGCCGATCTCCATGAACACCTGCGTCCACGGCACGATGAAGATGATTTCCAGATCGAACACGATGAACTGGATCGCGATCAGGTAGTAGCGCACGTCGAACTTCATGCGCGCGTCTTCGAATGCCTCGAAGCCACACTCGTACGGCGAGAGCTTGCGTGCATCGGGGCTACGCGGACCGAGGAACCGGCCGATCAACATCAATGTGATGCCGATACCGGTGGCGACGATCAGAAACAGCAGACTCGGCAAATATTCGGCCAGCACAGCGATTCTCTCTTGCCTTTGCCCGCACGCGCCGCGTGCCGGCATGGGGTATAAGCAGGACCCGCGCGTGGCACCGCCACGATGCGCAGGAACTGCAGCCAAACAATGGTGCCCAAGAGGGGACTCGAACCCCTACGACCTAAATCGCTACCACCTCAAGGTAGTGCGTCTACCAATTCCGCCACCTGGGCATACGTTGCGCCGCTGGGCATCCCAGTGCGCAGCGTATTGTAACCGGCTTCAGCGTTTTTGTGCTGGTTCTGAAGCGTTTTCTTCGCGTGCCGCAGGCGCTTGTTGCGCCGGTGCGGACTGCGCTGGCGCTGCGGCCGGAACAGCCGCAGGCGACGGCTGCGACGGAGCGGTCGGCACTGCGCCCGCGGCTGGTGCCTGCGGCAACGGCTGAGTCAGCTCGCCGGCGGCGGCCGGTGCCGGGGTGGCCGACTGCGACATCACGCCAAGATTCTGATCGGTGGGACGCGCGCCATGGGTCGCGTACCACGCCATGAACAGGCTGATGCTGAAAAACACCACCGCCAGCCATTTGGTCGACTTGGACAGGAAGTTCGACGCACCCTGCGAACCAAACACGGTGCCCGAGGCACCAGCACCGAAACCGGAGCCCGCTGCCGCACCCGCGCCACGCTGCATCAGGATCAGCGCAATCATCGCCAGCGCGACCAGCACGTAGACCACATTGAGGATCAACATCAGCATTTCGAAATCCGTCCCCGGACAAAACTTAATGGGTTAATCAAGCGGCCGCCGCGCGTGCGATGGCCAGGAAATCTTCGGCGACCAGTGATGCGCCTCCGACCAGCCCGCCGTCGACATCGGGCTGTGCGAACAGCTCGTTGGCGTTGTCGGGCTTGACACTGCCCCCGTACACGATGGGCAGCGAATCGGCAATTCTAGCATCCGCCTTTGCGACTTCGCCACGCAGGAAGGCGTGCACAGCCTGGGCCTGCTCCGGGCTGGCAGTGCGGCCGGTACCAATGGCCCAGATCGGTTCATACGCAAGCACGGCACGCGCAAAGCCTTCGCTGCCGACAAGGGCCAGCACCGGCTCAAGCTGTGCGCGCAGCACCGCCTCGGTCTGGCCCGCTTCGCGCTGCTCCAACGATTCGCCGACGCACAGCACCGGGATCAACCCGGCATGCATGGCGGCCGCGAATTTACGCGCCACCAGCTCACTGCTCTCTTGATGGTACTGGCGACGTTCGGAGTGGCCGACTATGCCGTACTCGGCGCCGACATCGACCAGCATCGTGGCCGAGACCTCGCCGGTGTAGGCGCCCTTCTCGTTACTGCTGACGTCCTGCGCACCGAAGCACAGGTGATGCTCCTCGAAATCCTCGATCAGATCGCCGAGGTAAGGCAGTGGCGGCAGGATGACGACATCGACACCCTCCAGGGGCATGTGCGCGGCAATCTGGGCCACCAGTTCGGTGGCGAAGGCGCGGCTGCCATGCAGCTTCCAATTTCCGGCAACGAGTTTTCGACGCATCAGGCGCAGGTTCCTGAGTGGAAGACAGGCGACAGAATAGCCCATGCCCTGTCGGCAGCCGGCACACTTCTGTCCATTGCCTGTCCCATCCCCTCTTCAGCAGGAACCTGCCATGTCTGTTTCGCCTGTCTTCGCGCTGGTCACCGGCGCCTCCAGCGGCATCGGCCGCGAGATTGCCCGCGCCTACGCCAGGCGCGGCGTGCCGTTGATCCTGACTGCACGCCGGGTGGACAGGCTGGAGGCACTGGCCGCCGAGTTGAGCGCGTTGGTACAGGTCCACGTGTTGCCGGCCGATCTGGCCGACCCCGCAGCGGTAGAGGCGCTGGTTGCGCAGATCCAGCGCAATGGCTGGACGGTAGGCACCTTGATCAACAACGCCGGCTACGGCGTGCCGGGCCGCTATCTGCACAACGACTGGGCCACGCATGCGCGTTTTCTGCAGGTGATGGTGGGCGCGGTGTGCGAGCTGACCTGGCGGCTGTTGCCGATGATCCGCGCCAGTGGCCAGGGTCGCATTCTCAACGTGGCCTCGTTTGCGGCGCTGACGCCGAGCGCCGACGGGCAAACGCTATACGCGGCGAGCAAGAGCTTCCTGCTGCGCTTCAGCGAATCGCTGGCGCTGGAGAACGCCGATTGCGCGGTGAAGGTCTGCGCGCTGTGCCCGGGCTTTGCGTGGTCGGAATTTCACGACATCACCGGCACACGCGAGGCGATGTCCACCCTGCCCCGCTGGGCGTGGCTGCAGGCCG
Source organism: Xanthomonas sp. NCPPB 2933 (assembly GCF_056725225.1). NCBI lineage: Bacteria > Pseudomonadati > Pseudomonadota > Gammaproteobacteria > Lysobacterales > Lysobacteraceae > Xanthomonas > Xanthomonas sp. NCPPB 2933. Next base: position 2,063,466 of record NZ_CM161518.1, on the reverse strand, counting down.
ATGCCGTGGCCGAATACGGCATCGAAGCACTGGAGCGCGGACAGGTACTGGCAGTGCCGGGCTGGCGCTATCGCCTGGCCAATGCCGGGTTACGATTGCTGCCGCACGCGCTTGCATTGCGCCTGATGGCGCGCGGATCGCATCGGGTGCGCCCGCTGGATTGAGGCGACTGGGCGGTGGATCAGCGTAGGTGCGTACGGCTCTGCACGACTGCATGACCATGCCCAAACGGGATGTCAGTGATTGACGATGTCGCCGTGCATTGCCGCCAGTCGTGCGAGCAAGCGATTCTGCGTGCGGCGCGGAATCTTGCGCTGATCCATCGCCCAGTTCAGATCCTCAACCAAGGCATTGAAGTCGCCTTCGCGAATGGCCAGATGCGCATGCGCCTGCTTCATCGACTTGGCGGTATCCGGGCATGGCCCATCGCTGACGTGGCAGAACTTCTGCACCAGACGCTCGTTGAGCATGACGATGTTGACGCGCGCGAATTTATCGACGATGCGTTGATCGTCGGCAATGCGCGAGAGCATGGTTTCCACCAGCGCTTCGATCCCGGCTTGCCCGCCGAGTTCGTCGTAGAGCGTCTGGCGCGGTTGCGTGGTGGCGCAGGCGCTCACCAGGCCGAGCACGCAAAGCAGGCAGCAGCGCAGCCATCGGTTCATCAGAACGCCACCTGCAAGGAAAGATAGGGACCGCGTTGATCGGTAAGCGTGGCGATGTCGCCAAGGTCTGCCCAGGCCGCGGTGAACGAGACATGCTTGCTGGGAAACCAGGCGACGAATGCGTCTGCCCAAGCCTGTTCGCGCGCGAAGCCCAGGTTGTCGGGTTTGTCTCGGTATTCCACGCCCACTGCCAGGGAGGGCGACAGCATCACCGCAGCGCTGGCCTCACCCACCAGCCGGTAGCTGTTGCGACGATCGCCGCCGAAGCCGAGCAAGCCGGTCTGATTAGCGCGGGTGGCGCGCAGGGTACCGTTGAGCAACAGCTGATAACCGCCAACGCCTTGCAGAAACAGCCGGCTGGCACTGACGTACACATCGGTGCCGTGGTCGTCGCGCGCACCGATCGCCAGGGGCAGCGTGCCGTTGCGCAAACGCTTGTACTGCACGCCCAAACTGACTTGCGGCGCGCTCCCGTACACGAGGTCGCCATGCAGGCGCAGCTTTGCGCCGAACACGTCCTGACCCAGCGCATTCCACGGCAAGCCCAATCGGTCCTGCAATGTGCCCAGATCCAGGCGTTGCCGCGCGAGCGACAACTCCAGCCGGTTGCCGACAGTGAGCGCGGCGCCCTGCACATCCAATCGGTAATCGCCGCTGTCCACGTGGGTGGCGAACACGACGGTGGCAAGTTCATCGCGCGTGCCGTAGCCCGACAGCGTGGCCCACGGCACGATGCCGCCGCCACTGCTGCCTTCGATCATCGACACACCGCCGGTGGCAAGCAGACGCCCTTCTCCAGCAATCGCCAGTGTCGGCGTGAGCGCCAAACAACCCAACACTGCAGCAGACCATGCAGCGCGCACCCACTTGCTCATCGTTGCGCTCCTGCTTGCGCGGCCGGCACCAGATCGCGTTGACCCAGATCGAGTTGACGCATGCACCAGGCCACAAACGGCACTTCTTCCAGCGGCGGCGCGTACAGATAGCCCTGCACCATGTCGCAGCCATAACTGCGCAGCAGCCCGAGCGCCGTGGCGTTTTCCACGCCTTCGGCGATCACGCTCAATCCAAGGTTATGCCCCAGATCGATCGTGCTGCGCACGATGAACGCATCGTCGGTGCCTTCGGCCAATTGCATGACAAAACTCTTGTCGATCTTCAATTCGTTGACCGGCATGCGCTTGAGCTGCGCCAGCGAGGAATAGCCGGTGCCGAAGTCGTCGATGGACAGGCGCACGCCGACGCTGCGCAGCTGATGCAGCATGTGCAGCGCGAATTCGACGTCGCGCATCAAGGCGCTTTCGGTCAATTCCAGCGTGACCCGCTCGGCCGCCACCGCGTGATGCTCCAGACGACCGCGCACATAATCCGGCAGGCCGGGGTCGGACAGATCCAACGCGGAAAGATTGATCGCCATGCCCAACTCCAGGCCCTGGCTGCGCCATTGCGCCTGGCACCGCAGCGCCTCGTCCAGCACATAGCGGGTCAGCGGGTGGATTACCCCGGAATGCTCGGCGAGCGGAATGAACTCGTCCGGGCCAATCGGCCCCAGCACCGGGTGATGCCAGCGCACCAGCACCTCGACCTGTTCGACGCGATCGCTGCGCAGGCAGATCTTGGGCTGGAAGCGCAAGGTCAATTCGTTGCTGGCAATCGCCTGGCGCAGATCGCCAGTGAGCCTTAGACGGCGCAGATGCTGCTCGTCCTGGCCCAGGCGATACACGCTGCTGGCGCCGATGGTGATGACATTGCCGCCCTGGCGACGTGCGATATCGGCGCGTCTCAGCAAGGTATCCGGATCGGCGCCGTGTTCGGGGATCAAGGCGATGCCGATGCTGGCTTCCAGCTGGATGCGCGCCTGCGGCAACGCCAGTGGGCGACGCAGCTGCAGCAGCAATCGCTGCGCATCCTGCTGCACGCTGGTCATATCGGCCTGCGCCACCACCACCATGAATTCGTCGCTGCCCAGCCGCCCGACCACATTGGGCTCCTGCACGACCTCGGCAAGGCGGCGCCCTGCTTCGACCAGCACCTGATCGGCGAAGTCGTGCCCCAGGCTGTCGTTGAGTTCCTTGAAGCGCTCCAGATCCAGGATCAGCACGGCGGCCGTACCGCCGGAGGCCAAGGTCTGGTCGACCACCTGTTGCAGCCGCTCCAGCAGCCAGATGCGATTGGGCAGGCCGGTCAAGGCATCGTGGCGCGCCTGATGCAGGATGTGCTGCTCGCGGCTGGCGATCTGCTGCTGCATGCGCCCGAAGCTGTCGGCCAGCTCGGCCAGTTCACGTCCGGGCGGCACCTGCACCGCGGTGTGGTAATCGCCGCGCTGGATGCGTCGTGCTGCCTGCACCAACTGCGCGACCGGCTTGCTGACGCTGCGCGCGAGAAAAATCGCCACACCGAGTGCGGCGGCCGTGGCCAGACCGGCCAACAACAGAATGCGCAGCTTGAGGATGCGATACGGTGCGACCGCACGATCCAGCGAGGCCTGCAAAGCGACCCGCACATGACTGTCGCCCTGGATCGATTGCAGTTTGACCAGGTAACGCGCGTCGGCCAGCGTCAGCGGGATCGCTTCGCCCTGCCCCGCTTCGGCGGCGGGAAGCTGCTGCGGGAACTCGGCGCGCGCAGCCGGCTCCAGGGTGGAGGCAAGCACGCGCACCGGCGGGCCATCGGTAAAAAACGTCGCATCCAGCCCGGTGGTGGTGCGAAAGTCCTGCGCAAGCCCATCGCCGGACTCGTTGCCGATCGCGATCCAGCCCACCCGGTTCGGCGCCAGCACCTGCACCACCGCCAGCCGCACGATGCGTTGATCCAGTGCCACCACCCCGACCGCGTGCCCGTCGCGCTGCGCCTGCTGCAGCAGGGCCTGCACGGCGCGCAATTGCTCGGCTTGCGGCAGATCCGCCAGCCCGGTCAGGAACTCGCCATCCGGCGACAACAGCACCGCGGTCTGCGCCGACATGCGCGCGGCATGGTTACGCAATGCCGACTGCATGGTCGGCACATCGCCACTGGCCACTGCCGCACGGAAACCGAAATCGTCGGCCAGCACCGAAGCCGACTGCAGCAACTGCTCGTCGCGGCGCACATTGATGCGTTGCCAGACGCGCTCACCGATCTGCAGCTCTTCGCCCAGTTGCGCCTTGACGCTGCGCTCGGTGGCGACCTGCACTGCGATGAAGGTCAGCACTTGCGTGGCGAGCACGACCAGGACCACCAAGGCCGCGATACGGGTATGCAAACGCATTGACTTCATGGATGCGGCTTCTTCGGGTCGGCGCGACGGAATTTGTCCTGCAGCGCGCGCACGCGCTCATCCGGTGGTGCCGCCATCGGCGCGGCGCCGGTGGTCTGCAGGGTCACGCGACGCTGCACTGCATCGCGCGCAAGCAGCAACGGCTCGGTGGCCACGGCACCCTTGATGCGCGGATGCCACACCCGCAGCGTGTATGCGCCTGCCGGTGCATCCAGTTGCACGCGGCCGTCGCTGCCGGTCTTGCCGAAATACGGCGTCTCCAGCACCACGATATAGCCAAGCATCCAGTCGTGGATATTGCAGCCAATCGTCACCAGGCCCGCCTGATCGAAGCGGATCGGCGTGGCCTTGGTACCCTGAAACAGCGGCAATTCGAAACGCTTGGCAGGCGAAAAAGAATAGACCTGATGGCGGATCTGATCGTTATTCGGAAAGCGCACCAAGGTGCCAGTGCGCACCGCCAGGACGGCGGGCACGAACTGCGAATTGACCTGATCCATTTCCGCGGTTTTGGAAGCAGTGGGTGGCGCCGGACGCGCCGGCTCCAGACTGACCACCGCATCGACCAACATGCCGTTGGCATCGGCCACGGTCACGCTGACCGGCGTTGCCACCACGGCGCTTGCGGCGCAGTACGCCAGCAACACCGAACCCACACCTATCCGTTTGAACCACTGCGTCCGCATGCGCCCCCCAAACCTAGTGCAATCGGCAGCGGGCGCCAGGCGAATCCGACGTCGCGCTAGCGATCAGACTGAGTTATCGGCTGAGGTGAACGCAAGCTTTAACCAGACGCGAGCGGAATTTTTTGAACAGAACTGTGTTGTCGGTCATTACCCGTGTTGCGAGCGCGGCTATTCGCTGCGCGCGCTGATAGGGACCGCGTGCTGGATTACTTCAGCTTGATCTCGCGCAGACGCTCTTCCAGGAAGCCGTGTGCGGTGATCGACTCGGGATAGCGGCTCGGGTTTTCGGCAGTGATGCACGAAGGCAGCACGTCGATCAGAAAGTCCGGATTCGGGTGCAGGAAGAACGGCACCGAATAACGCGGCTTGCGCGCTGCTTCGCCCGGCGGATTGACCACGCGATGGATGGTGGACGGGTACACATGGTTGGTCAGGCGTTGCAGCATGTCGCCGATATTGACCACGATGGTGTCGGCATCCGCTGTGAATGGCACCCACTCGCCATCGTTGGAACGCACCTCCAGACCGGCCGCGCTGGCACCGACCAGCAAGGTGATGAAGTTGATGTCGCCATGCGCGCCGGCACGCACGTTGGGGATGTCGTCGCTGGTGATCGGCGGGTAGTGGATCGGCCGCAGGATCGAATTACCGTTGTTGGTCTTGTCAACGAAATAGTCCTGCGGCAGGCCGATATGCAGCGCCAGCGCCGACAGCACGCGCGAGCCCAGGTGATCGAGCTGCTGGTACAGGCGGTAACCGCGCTCGCGGAAACCGGGCACTTCTTCGGGCCACAGGTTCGGCGTCATCACCTCGCGATATGGCGAATCGTCCGGAATCTCGCGGCCGATATGCCAGAACTCCTTCAGATCGAAATGCTTGGAATCCTTGGCCGTTTCCACACCGAACGCGGTGTAGCCACGCGCGCCGCCACTGCCTTTGACGTGGTAGCGCTGCTTCACCTCTTCAGGCAGCGCGAAGAACGCCTTGAACACCTCGTAGGCGCCATCGATGTCGGCTTGCGCAATACCGTGATTGCGGATGCCGGCAAAGCCCCACTGCCGATAGGCCGCACCGAGCTCGGCGACAAAGGCGTCGCGGTCGCTGTCGAAACGGGTGATGTCCAGGGTCGGGATGCGGGCGCTCATACGGATATCTGCAGTCGAAGTCGAGGAGTCAAAAGGAAGGCCTGCTGTTCAGGACAGCAGGCGATACAACAGGTAGAACGTCGCGGCCTTGGCAAAGACCACGCACACGCCAATGATCAGCGACTCACGCCGCGTCACGCACGGCACCCGAGAGTCGGTCCAGCGTGTCCTGCATCAGGCCAGCGTCGTCGGCTTCCACCGTCACGCGCACCACCGGCTCGGTGCCGGAGGGACGCAGAAACGCGCGGCCACGCCCCTGCACGGCGGCTTGCGCCTGCTGCAGCGCCTGCTGCACGCCAGCGGCTTCCACAATCGCCTTGGCAGCGCCGCCATCCAGACGCACGTTGATTGTTTTCTGCGGCACCTTGCTCAGGCTGCTCAAGGCCTGGCGCAGGCTCTGTCCATCGCGCCCCAGGGCCTCGAGGACCTGCAGCGCACTGACGATGCCATCGCCGGTGGTGGCGCGGTCCAGGCACAGCAGATGGCCGGAGGTTTCGCCACCCAGGGTGCCGCTGCCTTCCACCAACGCCTGGTGCACGTAACGGTCACCGACCTTGGCGCGCTGGAACGGGATGTTCAATCCAGCCAACGCCTGTTCCAGGCCGTAGTTGGTCATCAGCGTGCCGACCACGGTGCCGGTGAGCCGGCCGCTGGCCTGCCAGGAACGCGCAAGCACGTAGAGCAGATCGTCGCCATCGACCGGGTTGCCCTGGTCGTCGGCCATCAGCACGCGATCACCGTCGCCATCGAAGGCGATGCCCAACTGCGCACCGCTCTCGCGCACCTTGGCGGCGAGATTGTCGATATGCGTGGAGCCGACGCCGTCATTGATATTGAGTCCGTCAGGTGCGGCACCGATGACCACCACGTCCGCACCCAGCTCGCGGAACAGCATCGGCGCGATGTGATACGTGGCCCCGTGCGCGCAATCCAGCACCATCCGCAAGCCATGCAGGGTGAAGCCGCGCGCCACGCTGGCCTTGCAGAATTCGATGTAACGGCCGATCGCATCGCGGGTGCGGATCGCCTTGCCCAGACGCTCCGATTCCACGGTGTGGAACGGCTCGTCGAGCGCGGCTTCGATCGCCGCTTCGGTGGCGTCGTCGAGCTTTTCGCCTTCGGCGGAAAAGAACTTGATGCCGTTGTCGTAATGCGGATTGTGCGAGGCACTGATCACCACGCCGGCATCGGCGCGCAGCGTGTTGGTCAGGAACGCGATGGCCGGGGTCGGCATCGGGCCGATCAACTGCACGTCGGCACCTGCGGCAACCAGGCCGGCTTCCAAGGCAGCTTCGAACATATAGCCGGAAATGCGGGTGTCCTTGCCGATCAGCACCAGCGGGCGCTTACTGCGCCCGGCGGTGAGCACGCGGCCGAGCGCATTGCCCAGCCGTAGCACGAAATCGGCCGAGATCACGCCCTGCCCGACCCGACCGCGGATGCCGTCGGTGCCGAAATACTTGCGGGCGCTCATGGAGCCGGGACCGGAAGCGTCGGGACCTGCGGCCAAGGAGCAGGGGCCTGGAAGGAGCAGCCATCGACGGAAGTCCACAGGTCGCAGACCACGCTTTTCCCGGGGACCGCCAGCAGGAATACCAACCTCACGCCACCGCCTCTTGCGGATGCGGCTGACGCATCATCATCGCGGTCAGATCGGCGAGGCGGTCGCGCATGTCGCGGCGGTCGCAGATCTGATCGATGGCACCATGGTCGAGCAGGAACTCCGAGCGCTGGAAGCCCTCCGGCAACGTTTCGCGCACGGTCTGTTCGATCACGCGCGGGCCGGCGAAGCCGATCAAGGCATGCGGCTCGGCGATGTTGATGTCGCCCAGCATCGCGAACGAGGCCGACACGCCACCGGTGGTGGGATGGGTCAGCACCGAGATGTACGGCAGGCCCGCTTCGCGCAAGCGGCCGAGCGCAGCGGAGGTCTTGGCCATCTGCATCAGCGAGAACAGGCCTTCCTGCATGCGCGCGCCGCCACTGGCGGAGAAGCACACGAACGGGCAGCCCACTTCCAGCGCCACTTCGGCGGCACGCGCAAAACGCTCGCCGACCACCGAGCCCATCGAGCCACCCATGAAGGCGAAATCGAATGCGGCGGCGACCAGGGGGTTGCCCTTGAGCGTGCCACGCATGGCGATCAATGCGTCGTACTCGCCGCTGGCCTTCTGGCTGGCCTTGATGCGCTCGCCGTAGCGCTTCTGGTCCTTGAACTTGAGCACGTCGACCGGGCCCAGCTGGGCGGCGATTTCGGTGGTCGGGGCATCCACATCGAACAGTGCGGCCAGGCGCGCGCGGGCGCGGATCGCCATGTGGTGGTCGCATTTCGGACACACCTCCAGGTTCTCCTCGAGTTCGGGCCCGTACAGCGCGCTGCCGCAATTGCTGCACTTTTCCCACAGGCCCTCGGGGACGCTGCGCTTCTTGGCCGGGGTGTTCTCGGTGCGGATGCCGGAGGGCATCAATTTGCTGAGCCAGCTCATGCGTGTATGACAATCCATGCAGGGCGGCCTTACGGGCCGCAGAGGGGCGTAAGTCTAACGCGCTGCGGGAAAGGCGAGGTAGCGCGGGGGATGAATGTGGGGATTGGTGGCAGTTCGGAGGACTAGCTGCGAGCTTGGTTCTAGGTGGTTGCGCGGGTGTTTGGAGTGAAGGTCGGTTTGTTGTGCTGCGCCTTACTCTGGTTGGCGTGCACCTGTGGTTGGGATGCACGTGGCTTCGTCCGTACCCTCATCCGCCCCTGCGGGGCACCTTCTCCCGACGGGAGAAGGATCAAAGCCCCTCTCCTGCGGGGCGAGAAGGCACGGCTTGCGCGCCACTGGCGCGCGTGCCTTGGAGCGCCCGCGCCGCAAGCGCGGGCCGGGGCGCGGAGCGGGGGTTGGGGTGAGGGTGCGGGCGAAGCCACGTGCATCGACGCGAGAGGGGCTTTGGGCTGGTTTCAGGGATGATCCAGTGCCTGGCGGAGCGGGGTTAGGAACGCTTCGGCGTATTCGCGGGCGGTGCGGACATCGGGGGCTTCGGCCAGGGCGGCGACCAGGGCGCTGCCGACCACCACGCCGTCGGCATCCACGGCCATTGCGGCGGCGCTGGCGGCGTCCTTGATGCCAAAACCGGCCACCACCGGGGCGCCGGCACGCAGGCGCAGCTGGCGCAGGCGATCGCCCGCCGCGGTGGTGTCGAGCAGATTCGAAGCGCCAGTGACGCCGGCGAAGCTGACGTAATACAGATACCCCTGGGCGCTGCTGCACAGCATGTCCAGGCGCTGCTCGCTGGTGGTCGGCGAGGCAAGCGCGATCAGGGCCAGGCCCACCTCGGTGAAGATGGCGCGGGTCTCGGCGGCCTCTTCGGGTGGCAGATCCACCAAGAGCAAGCCATCCACGCCGGCGGCGACGGCGGCTTCGGCAAAGCGCCGGGTGCCGTGGATCTCGATCGGGTTGAGGTAGCCCATCAGCACCACCGGGGTGGTGGGGTCTTCGCGGCGGAATTCGTGCACCGCTTCCAGCACATAGGCCAGGCCGGCGCCACGGCCCAGCGCGCGCTCGGAGCTGCGTTGGATGGTGGGGCCGTCGGCCATCGGGTCGGAAAACGGCACACCGAGTTCGATCACGTCGGCACCGGCGCGCACCAGCGCGTGCATCACCGGCACGGTGGCTTCCAGCGAGGGATCGCCGGCGGTGATGAAGGGGATGAGCGCCTTGCGGCCATCGGCACGCAAACGTTGGAAGGTTTCGTCGATACGACGCATTGAAAGACCTTGAAGAAGTTAGCTGCGGTACGACCGCATCAATGGATGTCCTGGTACATGGCTGCGGGCAGTTCGGTCAACGCTTGCGCGTCCACCTCGACGTCGAAACTGTCCAGGCAGCAGCCGCAGCCGGTATTTTCCGAACACGTGCGGATCTGCGGCGCCCAGCGGTCGAGCCAGGCGAACAGCAGGTCCTGTTCGCCTGGCTGGTCGGCTAGCGCGGTCACGGTGACACGCCGCAGCGGCATCAGACTTGCACGCCTTCGCGCGCGGCGATGGTGTGCACGTCCTTGTCGCCACGGCCGGACAGGTTGCACAGGATCAATGCGTCCTTGGGCATCTCGCGCGCGAGCTTGATCGACTGCGCCACCGCATGGCTGGACTCGAGCGCGGCCAGAATGCCTTCGGTATGCGCCAGCAGATGGAATGCGGCCATCGCCTCGTCGTCGGTGATGCCCTGGTAGACCGCGCGACCGCTGTCGGACAGGAACGAATGCTCCGGGCCGACGCCCGGGTAATCCAGGCCAGCGGAGATCGAATGGGTTTCGGTGATCTGGCCATCGTCGTCGCAGATCACATAGGTGCGGTTGCCATGCAGCACACCGGGGCGACCGGCCGCGATCGAGGCGGCATGGCGACCGGTGGCGATACCGTCACCGGCCGCTTCGGCGCCATAGATCTTGACGCCCGGGTCGTTGAGGAAGGCATGGAACAAGCCGATCGCATTGCTGCCGCCGCCGACGCAGGCACTGAGCGCATCCGGCAGACGGCCGTAGTCTTCCAGCATCTGCGCGCGCGCTTCGCGGCCGACAATCGCGTTGAAGTCGCGCACCATGCGCGGATACGGATCCGGGCCGGCGACGGTGCCGATGATGTAGAAGGTGTCCTGCACATTGGTGACCCAGTCGCGCATCGCTTCGTTGAGCGCGTCCTTGAGCGTGGCCGAGCCGGAGGTCACCGGGATCACCGTGGCGCCGAGCAGCTTCATGCGGTAGACATTGATCTTCTGCCGCTCGATATCGGTGGCGCCCATGTAGACCACGCACTCCAGGCCCAGCCGCGCGGCGACCGTGGCACTGGCCACGCCATGCTGGCCGGCGCCAGTCTCGGCGATGATGCGGGTCTTGCCCATGCGGCTGGCCAGCAAGGCCTGGCCGATGGTGTTGTTGATCTTGTGCGCGCCGGTGTGATTCAGGTCTTCGCGCTTGAGCAGGATCTGCGCCCCGCCCACTTCGCGGCTCAGGCGCTCGGCGTGATAGATCGGGCTGGGGCGGCCGACGTAATGCTTGAGATCCTTGTCGTACTCGGTGATGAAGGCCGGGTCCTGGCGCGCCTGGTCGTAGGCTGCGGACAGTTCCTGCAAGGGGCCGATCAAGGTCTCGGCGACGAACCGGCCGCCGAATTTGCCAAAGTGGCCGGCAGCGTCCGGATAGGCGTAAAAGTCACTGATGGGCTGGGCCGACATGGGAATCCTCTGCAGCAATGCGGTCATACGAGAAGCACGCACTTTAGCGCAGCCAGCCGGTGCGATAAATCGATAAGATTGCCGCAACCTGTGACCTGGACTCACACAATGAGTTACCCGCTTCCGCCGCTGGCAGCCTTGCGCGCCTTCGAATCTGCCGCGCGCCTGCAGAGCGTCAGCCGGGCTGCGCAGGAACTACACGTCACCCATGGCGCCATCAGCCGGCATGTGCGCACCCTGGAGCAGTCACTTGGAACTGCCCTGTTCACCCGCCAGGGCCGCGGCCTGGTATTGACGGCAGCGGGCACGCGTTTGCGCGATGCGACCGGGGAAGGCTTCGCCTTGATCGGCGAGACCTGGGCTGGGCTGTTAAGGCGCCCTGGCAGCGAGACGCCGCTGGTGCTGGGCTGTTCGGGCAGTCTGCTGGCGCGCTGGGTCATCCCGCACCTGGGCCGGCTGCAGCAGGACCTGCCCGATGTGCGCCTGCATCTGTCGGCCGGCGAACAAGCGCCAGGCCCGGACCTGGATGGCCTGGATGCGGCGCTGCTGCTGGACACCCCGCCGTGGCCCGGCGAGTGGCAGGTGCACGAGCTGGGCGTGGAATGGATCGGCCCGGTGCTGAGCCCGCAGCTTGCATCCACGACGCAGCTCGACGGAAACGACCCTGCCGCCCTGCTCGATCACGCCTTGCTGCACACGCGCTCGCGCCCGCAGGCCTGGCCGGAATGGGCGCAGGCACATGGTGTGGCACCCGAGGCGCTGCACTTCGGGACCGAGTTCGAACACCTGGTCTATTTACTGGAAGCCGCTGCCGCCGGTCTGGGGGTCGCAATCGCACCGCAACCGTTGGTTGCAGCGGATCTGGCCGCCGGCCGCCTGCTGGCACCCTGGGGATTCACGCCAACGCGCGGGCGCTGGGTGCTGTGCGCCGCAAAGCGCAATCCAGATCCGCGGATCGAGCGGCTTGCTGGTTGGCTACGCGGTGCATTGACTGAAGATCAGGTGCAGACACCTGCAATAGATATCGCGCACGGCTAAGTGCAGCCATCAAGCAACCGCGTCGTTCAAGAAGCAAGCGGCTGCGCGATGGTTAGCCGGAAAGCCGAGCGACCAAGAGCAATGTGTAGCGGCGACAAGCGCTCCAAAACAGCGGCACAAGCCCGAGCTCCGCTTGCCTAATCCCTAATCTCAATTCCCCAATCCCAAAACTCACGACATCTCGTGGCAATCGGCCCGGCGCACTTCTTCGACGAACTTGCGCATCATGTGGCCGTCCTTGATGCCGGGCGCCAGCTCCACGCCGCTGGACACGTCCACGCCCCACGGCAGCGTCGCCACGATGGCGTCGAACACGTTGTCGGCCGTGATGCCGCCGGCCAGCAGGAACGGGCGATGCAGGCCGGTCGGCAACCGCGACCAATCGAAGGTCTTGCCGGTGCCGCCACCTGCGCCGGGCGCATGGCTGTCGAACAGGAAACCGGCTGTATTGGGATAGGCCAGCTGCAAGGTGCGCGCGTTGGCGTCCTCGCCATTGACGCCGGTGCTGCCCATCGGCACTGCCTTGAGATAGGGAAGATTGAAACTACGGCAGAACGCGTCGTCTTCTTCGCCATGGAACTGCAGCAAGGTCGGGCGTACGGTACGCACCACCTCGCGCACTTCTTCCTTGGAATTGTTGCGGAACAGCGCCACCACATCGACCATCGGCGCGGTGGCCTGACGCATCGCGCGCGCCTCGGCCGGTGCCACGCGGCGCGGGCTGCCGTGCGCAAAAATGAAACCTACCGCGTCCACACCCAGCTCGCCTGCCAGTCGAATATCACCGGCGCGGGTCATGCCACAGAACTTGATACGGGTGCGGTACAGCGATCGATTCATTGGGTGACCTCAGCAGGCAGATGCCACTCTGCGGGATACAACGGCCCGACAAACACCAGGCCTTGTGGCGGCGCCGTCGGCCCGGCCACAGAGCGGTCGCGTCCGGCCAGCAATGTCGCGATCCAGTCGACCGGTTTTTCTCCGGTTCCGACCAGGATCAGCGAGCCAACAATATTCCGCACCATGTGATGAAGGAATGCATTGGCCTGGACCTGCATCTCCACCACTTCGCCAATCCGCTGCACGCTGATGGCCTGCAGGTTGCGGCGTGCGTGCGGCGCCTGGCATTGCACACTGCGAAATGCGTTGAAGTCGTTCTCGCCCAACAAGGCCTGCGCCGCTGTGTGCATGGCATCTGCATCCAGCGGGCGCCGCTCCCAGCTCAAGGTCTGCCGATACAGCGCGGGGCGTATCTGCCGATTGAGCAGGCGATAACGATAACGGCGGGCACGTGCGGAAAACCGCGCATGGAAGTCGGCCGCCGCCGGCACGCACCAGCGCACCGCGATCGAGGGCGGCAGCCGCGCGGTGGTACCCAACGTCCAGCTGCGCGGGTCGCGGCGTGCGTCGCTGTCGAAATGCACCACCTGGCATTCGCCGTGGACGCCGGCATCGGTGCGGCCTGCGCAGATCACCTGTACCGGAGCATCGGCGACCGACGACAGGGCCGCCTGCAACCTGGCCTGCACCGTCGGCCCGCCGTGCTCACCCAATTGCTGCCAGCCTTGAAACTCGCTGCCGTCGTACTCCACGCCCAGCGCGTAACGCATCGGAACCTGCCTGTTGTTGAATCGATTGAGTGTGCGGACCAAGCGCGGCCGGCAAAGCGTCGTGAGCGATCGTCAGTGAGGCGCAAACAGCGCGCAAGCACCGCAGTGTGACGAGTGGCGATACCGCACCGGGCACCGACCGCGCGCACCTGACGCTGAGCGCAGTGGTTTGTCAGTCGCCCTGCGCGGCGGCGCGCTCGGACCACACCGCCAGCGTCGTGCCACCGGGCTCGCGGAAATGAAATCTGCTGCCGCCCGGGAAGCCGAACACCGGCCTGAGGATCTCGCCACCGGCAGCACGTATGCGCTCGATCACTGGTACCAGGTCGTCGGCATACAGCACTACCAGCGGACCCGCTTCGGCCGCTGCCAGCGCAGTGACACGGTAGAAACCACCGTCCAGGCGCCCGTCGTTGAAGGCCAGGTAATCCGGGCCATAGGCCTGAAATTGCCAGCCGAAGACCTGTTCGAAAAACGCGCGGCTGGCGTCCGGATCGATCGAGGCGAACTCCACGTAGTCGATGCGACGCTCGCGTGCGGCACGCTTGTCTACAGCAAGGCTGTCCATGGCCGGGCTCATGTCAGCTGCTCCAGCAATTCGGCCGCTTCGGCACGGGTGGCCTCATCGCCGGTGGCGGCGACTTCCAGCAACAGGCCGCGCGCGGTGTCCTTGTCGCCCAGATCCATATAGGCCACTGCCAGCTCCAGCCGATCGCGGCCTGCGGACGTGAACTCCCTGTACGTCTGTGCGTCAGGCGCGGCGGGAGCAATGGGAGATTGCGCGAAATCCAGGCTGTCCTGGGTGGCAACCGCTGCAGACGGCGCGACTGGCGGAAGATCGCTGATTGCGTGCTCCGGCTCCGGCTCCGGCTCCGGCTCCAGTTCCGGCTCCAGTTCCGGCGCAGGCTCAGGCTCGACGTACTCCGGCACAGCCACCGGGGCCGGAGCCGGCGGCGTTGCACGCAACGACCGCCAATCCTCGCTGGTGACCACGACCGGCGCTGGCGCTGGCTCAGACAGCAGCGGCTCGCGGCGCAACACCTCCGACAGCGGCTGCTGCGCGTCGTAAGCGCGCTCGTCCTCGCGCAGATTGGCCTGCTCGAATTCGGTCTCATGCACCACGTCGTATTCGCTGGGCTGCGTGGCGAGCTCGGCATCCTGCGGCTCTTCCGTCTCGGCCGCAGCACCCACAGGCACGAAGTCGAACTGGCGACGCGGCAACGGCGGCAGCGGCGAGGGTTTGCGGCGACGCGCAGCCAGCCATGCGACCACGGCCGCAACGATCAACACCAGCCCGCCGATCAACCACAGCGGGAAACCGCCGCCCTGATCAGCCGCAGCTGGCGTCTCCGACAGGCGCTTCTGCGCGGCGGCCAGATCGGTGTTCTTCATTGCGATCAAGGCTTGCTGTTGCTGCTTGAGCTTTTCCAGATCGGCCACGCGTGTGCGCAGATCCTGCAATTCGGCATCGCGGGTGGCGATGTCTTCCTTGGCCTGTTGCAACTGTTGGTTGGCCGCCATCTCGCCCTCGCCTTCGGCACTGGTGCCGGACGTGGCGCCGGCGGTGTTGGTCTGAATCGCCACTGCCGGGGCGATCTCGAGCCGCGCGCCGGCCCCCGCAGTGGTGGGCGCAGCAGGTGCTGCGGATGTGGGCGGTGTTGCGGCAGCCGCGCCGGCTTCGGCCGGCTGCGGAATCGCCGAACGCGCCTGCCGCCACTGCGCAGCCTGCTCGCGCACCATCACCGCCGCTTCGGCCGCACCGACCTGTGCCAGCGCCTCTTCCTGCGGCGTCCGCAGCACTGCGCCCTGCTTCAGGCGATTGATATTTCCGCCGATGAAGGCCTCGGGGTTGGTCCGCAACAACGCCAGCATGGTCTGATCCAGCGAATGCCCGCTGGAGCGCGCCACGGCGGCGGCGATTTCCGACAAGGTCTGGCCGGAGCGCACCGCCGGCAATGCATCGCCGGCCTGCGCGGCAGCGGCAGCGCTTGCACTGCGGCGTGCAGTTGGAGCGGTAGCGGCAGTGTTTTGATCGGCGCCTGCGGCAGCCGACACCGGGGACTGGCGGGGGATCGTATTGTTGGCACCGGCGCGCGGTGCCTCGATGGCCGGCCCGGCGATCGCAGCCGCAGTGTTGGGCGCATCGACCAGCGCGGAATACTCGCGCACCAGCCGACCCTGGCCCCACTCCACTTCGATCAGGAAGTTGATCGCCGGCTGATCGACGACCTGGCTGCTGGTCACGCGGATCACCGCACGCCCGCGCGCGTCCTGGGCGAACTGGAACTGCAGGCTGCTCACCAATCCCTGCGGGCGCTCCAGACCAACCCGCGCGAAGGTGGTCGCCGATGCCAGCGCCACACGGGCGTTGTCGAGTTCGCCCGGTTCATTGGAGATGACCGGAATCTCGGCCACCAGCGGTTGCCCAGGCTTGGACAGCACCCGGATATCGCCCAACCCTAACGCCATGGCGGCGCCACTGCAGACCATCAGCAGCAACGCACCTATCGCTTGTATCGGACGCATCGCGCCCCCGCCCCTATGTTTCATGGGCATCAATATAGCCGCTGAATGAGCGAAAAAGTCGGCCACCTCGCGCGGGGTGCACATGCCGTCGCGATGCGGCATCCATGCAGCAGGCCATCGGCAGTGCATCTGGTAGGAGCGCACTGGTGCGCGATGAGGCTTCACGGGGAAAGCTTCATCGCGCGCCAGCGCGCTCCTACCGAACGACCGTGCTTTAGCCTTCCTGTGCGACCAGCTCGGCCAGCTGCACGGCGTTGAGCGCGGCGCCCTTGCGGATGTTGTCCGAGACGATCCACAGATTCAGACCGCGCGGATGCGACAGGTCCTCACGGATACGGCCGACGAATACCGCGTCCTTGCCGGAGGCGTGCGTGACCGGGGTTGGGTAGCCACCGGGCTTGTGCTCGTCGACGACTTCCACGCCCGGCGAAGCCTCCAGCAACGCGCGCGCCTCCACAGCAGTGATCTTGTCGCGGGTTTCGATCGCCACCGCTTCGGAGTGACCGTAGAACACCGGGACACGCACCGCAGTGGGATTCACCATGATCGACTCGTCGCCCAGGATCTTGCGGGTCTCCCAGACCAGCTTCATCTCTTCCTTGGTGTAGCCGTTGTCCTGGAAGTCGTCGATGTGCGGGATCAGATTGAAGGCGATCTGCACCGGGAAACGCTGCGGTTCGATCTGCTGGAAGCCCAGCAGTTCGCTGGTCTGCTTGCCCAGCTCTTCCATCGCCGACCGCCCGCCACCGGAGACCGACTGGTAGGTCGCCACGTTGATGCGCTCGATGCCGTACTTGCGGTGGATCGGGCCGAGCGCGACCAGCATCTGCATGGTCGAGCAATTGGGGTTGGCGATGATGCCGCGCGGGCGCTGCTTGAGCGCTTCGGGATTGACCTCCGACACCACCAGCGGCACATCGTCGTCGTAACGGAAGGCGGAGGAATTATCGATCACCACCGCGCCGGCAGCGGCAAACTTGGGGCCGTATTCCTTGGAGACGCTGCCGCCTGCGGAGAACAGCGCGATGTCCACGCCGGTGGGATCGAAGCCGGCCAGATCCAGCACATCGACCTTGCCGCCGTTGAACTCCACCTGCCCGCCGGCCGAACGCGACGACGCCAGCGCGTACAGGGTGGCGATCGGGAAATTGCGCTCGGCCAGGATGCTCAGCATGGTCTCGCCGACAGCGCCGGTGGCGCCCACGACCGCGACGTTGAAACGACGGTTTTCGTTGCTCATGAGATTGTCTTTATCGAAAGAGGAAAGAGGGGAACGCGCTTGCGCAGTGGGTTCGGGGAACCTCCAAAGCTGGCCGCGGAGGTTCCCTATCGTTTGGTCGTGGTGGTTTTGGCCGTGCCGGTTTTGATCGCTTCGCCATCGCTGGCGCCCACGCGCGCGCCGCCCTGTTTGGCAGCGGCCACCGCATCGGCATTGAGTGCACTGGGCGGATGCCCGGCGTTGGGGCCTTGGCCCAGCGCGGCGATCAGGTTGTCCACCGCCAGCTGCACCATGGCGCGGCGCGTGTCCAGGCTGGCACTGCCGATATGCGGGGTGAGCACCACGTTGCGCAAGGCCAGCAACTCGGGGCGTACTGCAGGTTCGCCTTCGTAGACATCCAGGCCGGCACCGGCCAGCCGCCCATTGGCGAGCGCATCGGCCAACGCGATTTCATCGACCAGGCCACCGCGCGCGATGTTCACCAGCGTGGCGGTGGCGCGCATCTTGCCCAGCGCTGCGGCATCGATGATGTGGTGCGAGGCCTTGGTGTACGGCAGCACCAGGACCAAGTGATCGGACTGCGCCAGCAAGGTATCGAAATCCACATACTGCGCGCCAAGCGTTTGTTCGGTCTCGGCCGGCAACTGGCTACGGTTGTGATACAGCACGCGCATGCCGAAACCGTGCGCACCGCGGCGGGCGATGCCCTGCCCGATCCGGCCCATGCCCAGAATACCGAGCGTGCTGCCGTGGATATCGGCGCCGAGCATGGTCTTGAACGACCACTGCCCCCACTGCCCGTCGCGTAGCCAGCGCTCGGATTCGGTGATGCGACGCGCGGTGGCCATCAGCAATGCAAAGCCGAGATCGGCAGTGGTTTCGGTCAGCACGTCCGGCGTATTGCTGGCCAGGATACCGGCCGCACTCAGCGCGTCGAGATCCAGATTGTTGTAACCCACACCGACGTTGGCGATGGCGCGCAGCTGCGGTGCGGATGCGATTTCTGCCGCACCGATACGCTCGTTGAGGGTAATCAACGCACCATCCAGCGATGCCAGCTGCGCAGCCAGATCGGCCGGCGAATAGGCAGTGACGCGCTCGGTGGTGATCAGCTCGAAATGCTCGCCCAACTGCGCGACGACATCGTCGAACAGGGGCTGGCTGACCCACACCTTGGCGCGCCGCGACTCAGACATCGAGTTGACCGGGAATACGCGGCGACACTTCGCCGACATCGCCGCACTGGGCGCGATGACGCAATGCCTGATCCATCAACACCAACGCCATCATCGCCTCGGCGATCGGGGTGGCGCGAATGCCCACACAGGGGTCATGGCGCCCGGTGGTGATCACATCCACCACTGCGCCTTCCGCATCCACGGTCGCGCCAGGCAGGCGCAGGCTCGAGGTCGGCTTGAGCACCATCGAAGCGGTGATCGCCTGGCCGGTGGAAATGCCGCCCAGGATGCCGCCGGCATGGTTGCTGAGAAAGCCTTCCGGGGTGATCAGATCACGGTGTTCGGTGCCCTTCTGCGCAGCGCTGGCAAAGCCATCGCCGATCTCCACGCCCTTGACCGCATTGATGCTCATCAGCGCGGCGGCGAGTTCGGCATCGAGCTTGCCGTAGATCGGCTCGCCCCAGCCCGGCGGCACGCCGCCGGCCACCACGTCCACGCGCGCGCCGACCGAATCGCCGGATTTGCGCAGCGCATCCATGTAGGTTTCCAGCTCCGGCACCTGCTCGGCATGCGGCCAGAAGAACGGATTGTCTTCGACCGCATTCCAGTCGAAACCGGTCGGGCGGATCTCGCCCAGCTGCGATAAAAAGCCGCGCACCAGCACGCCGTAGCGCTGCTTGAGCCACTTCTTGGCAATGACGCCGGCGGCCACACGCATGGTGGTCTCGCGCGCGGACGAACGCCCGCCGCCACGCGGGTCACGGATGCCGTACTTCTGCCAATAGGTGTAGTCCGCATGCCCGGGGCGGAACTGCTGGGCGATGTTGCTGTAGTCCTTGCTGCGCTGATCGGTGTTGCGGATCAGCAGCCCGATCGGCGTGCCGGTGGTGCGGCCTTCGTAGACGCCGGACAGGATCTCGATGGCGTCGGCTTCACGGCGGGCCGAGGTGTGCCGGCTCTTGCCGCTGGCACGCCGCTGCAGATCGTGGGTGAATTCTTCCGGCGCGATCTCCAGGCCCGGAGGGCAGCCGTCGATGACGCAGCCGATCGCCGGACCATGCGATTCACCGAAGGTGCTGACCGTCAACAAGCGACCAAAACTGTTACTGCCCATGACGGCATCCTCTCAACAATGCAGCAGGTGGCGCGGCGCGCAGGATGCGCGGCAGGTGACGTGCCGCCACCAGCATCGGCGCCACTGCCAACAAGCCGCTGAACACCAGCACAAACACATCCAGCTCGTCACGCCCGCTAAGCAGCCAATCGGCAAGCAGGTACAGCGCAACGCCGATTCCGACCAGCAGGCCGAGTGCCACGATCAGCGTGCGGCGCCGATGCGCGCGCAAGGCCGCATCCGAACTGACTACCACGATCCATGCCGACACCAGGCCGAAAAACGCCATCAGGCCAAAACCAATCTCCGCCGCCGCGCTCAACCAGCGCTGTGGCGAGGGGCCGCCGTACATCGGGTCGAACAAGCGATACACCACGTCGAGCAAGCCGAGCGGAATGCCCACACCGAAGATGGACACCGGCACCAGCAACAGGAGATCGCTCAGCTGCGGCCGCGGTGTGGACGACTCAACGTGCACTGGCCAACTCGGTGATGCGCGCAGCATGCGCGATCAATTCGCGGCATTCCACCGCAAAGATGCCCATTTGCCCGACCTTGAATTCGACCCAGGCAAAATCCACTTCCGGCAGCAGCTTGATCAGATGCTGCTCTGATTCGCCCACTTCGCAGATCAGCAAACCGTCTTCGCTCAGGTGCTGCGGCGCATCGCGCAGGATCTTCAGCACCAGGTCCAGGCCATCGTCGCCGGCACGCAAGCCCAGCTCCGGCTCGTAGGAATACTCCTGCGGCAGTGCGTCGGTTTCGTCGTTGGTGACGTACGGCGGATTGGTGACGATCAGGTCGTACTGGCGACCGCCCAGCCCGGTAAACAGGTCCGATTTGAGCAAAGTGACGTTGTCGGCGTGCAGGCGTGCCTTGTTTTCGGCCGCCAGTGCCAGCGCGTCGTCGCTGATGTCCACGCCGTCCACGTCCCACTGCGGGTTGTAGTGGCCCATGGCGATCGCGATACAGCCCGAGCCGGTGCACAGGTCCAGCGCACGGGTGACTTCGCGGCCGCCCAGCCAGGGCTCGAAGCCGGCTTCGATCAGCTCGGCGATCGGCGAGCGCGGCACCAATGCGCGCGCATCGCTCTTGAAACTCAGGCCGGCAAACCAGGCCTCGCCAGTCAGATACGCCGCCGGCACGCGCTCGCTGATGCGGCGTTCGAACAAGCCCAGTACCTGCTCTTTTTCCGAGCGCAGCAGACGCGCCTGGCCGTAGGCCGGGCCGAGATCGTGCGGCAGATGCAGGCTGTGCAGCACCAGCTGGGTGGCCTCGTCCAGCGCATTGTCGTAGCTGTGGCCGAAGGTCAGACCGGCTGCATTGAAACGGCTGGTGCCGTAGCGGATCAGGTCGATGATGGTGTGCAGTTCGTCGGCCGCGGCGGCAGTCATGGCAACAACTAAAGAGGAATCGGCCCACGATTATAGAGGTCGGATCGGTATCATGAGCGTCCGTTGCAGTGGAAACCGCCATGTTCAATCGCAATACCGGCATCGTGCTGCTGGTGGCGCTGGCCGCCGGCCTGGGGCTGTTGCTGGGCCAGAAGTTCCTCGGCGCCGCGCCCAGCTCGCCGTGGCCGCCCACCAAGACCATCACCTTCTATCCGCAGCCACGCACCCTGCCGCAGTTCAGCCTGCGCCAGTCCGATGGTACCCAGCTGGTGCCCGGTGAGCTGAAAGGGCATTGGACGCTGGTATTCCTCGGCTTCACCTTCTGCCCGGACGTCTGCCCCACCACCTTGACCGATCTGGCGGTGGCACAGCAGCAGTGGGCAAGCATTCCGGATGGCCTGCGCCCGCGCGTGCTGTTCGTGTCGGTAGACCCGCAGCGCGATCCGCCGGCTCGCCTTGGCGAGTATGCGCATGCGTTCCACAAAGACACGCTGGCGGCCACCGCCGATGTGCCGTCGCTGGAGCGCTTCGCCACCGCGCTGGGCTTCGTGTTCCAGAAGGTGCCGGGCAAGGGCTTTGCACAGAATCCCAACGACTACAGCATGGATCACTCGGCAGGCATCGCCGTGCTCGACCCGCAAGGCCGCCTGGCCGGCCTGATCCGTCCCCCGCTCGACCCGAAGGCGATCGCCGCCGACCTCCAACAGCTGACCAAGGTAACCGCTCCGTGAGTCTCGTCACTTCCCTGACCTACGTGCTGCCGCATCGGTTGCTGTCCTCTATGGCGCGCGCGCTGGCCTATTCGGATACGCCGTCCACCAAGCAATGGTTGATCGACACGGTGACGCGCAAGTTCGGCGTGGACCTGAGCGAGGCATTGGAGCCGGATCCGCGCGCCTACCCCACCTTCAATGCGTTCTTCACCCGTGCCTTGAAGCCGGGCGCACGCGTGCCCGATGCCGACCCCGCAGCCGTGCTGATGCCGGCCGATGGCCGTATCAGCCAGCTTGGCCCGATCGAGAACGGCCGCATTTTCCAGGCCAAGGGGCAGTCGTTTACCGCTGCCGAACTGCTGGGCGATGCCGAGGTAGCGCTGCCGTTCAACGACGGGCTGTTCGCCACCGTCTATCTCTCGCCCAAGGACTACCACCGCGTGCATATGCCGTGGACCGGCACCTTGCGCGAAACCGTGCACGTGCCCGGCCGTTTGTTCAGCGTGGGCCCGGATGCGGTACGCAACGTGCCGCGCCTGTTCGCCCGCAACGAGCGCCTGGTGTGCCACTTCGATACCGACTTCGGCCCGATGGCCTCGGTGATGGTGGGCGCGCTGCTGGTATCGGGCGTGGAGACGGTGTGGAGCGGCGTGGAGATTCCGCGCTATGGCGATCGCATCACGCGCAAGGATTATCGCGGCAAGGGCATCGTGCTGGAGCGGTTTGCGGAAATGGCTCGCTTCAACTACGGATCTACCGTGATCGTGTTGCTGCCGCCGGGTGTGGCCAAGCTTGATAGCGGGCTTGCTGCAGAGACAGCGGTGCGTCTGGGGCAAGCGCTCGCACATCGCCAGCTGAGCTGATCACAGCTGCGCGCCTGCGGTTGCCCGCCTCGGTGCGCAAGTGAAGGCGCCTTTGCAGGGGCGAGCCTTCCCGTGATTGGACGGGCTCGATAACGCCTCGCGCCAGCGCGCTTTACACCCAATGCAACAAGCGATGCTGGCGTGCAGCGACGCCGTTGTAGGAGCGGGCCCGACCGCGACAGCGTGTTCGCAGCGAGGCTTGGAGCGCACGCGTCTTTGGCAACCAGCCTCCGATGTAGGAGCGCTCCCGCATTCGCCTGAAGGACCGGGACCGCTTCGTCGCGGCCAGGTCAGCTCCTACGGGCGCCGGCCCGGCGCCCATGCGGGGACCGGCACCGATGCGACTCGCCGACGCGATATCGCCCGCGCTGGTCAGCGATCGCAGCCGGCCAGCTTGATGCTCTGCCCCGGCTTGAGCGCATAGCCCGGCGCTTTCAAGCGATTGGCCTTGGCCAGCTCCTTGATCTCGCACTGGTACTTCTGCGCGACGCGACCGAGCGTGTCGCCCTTGGCGACGGTGTAGCTGCGCGCCTGCTTGGCCTTGGGCTTGGCGACGACCGGCTGGCCGGTGGCCACGGTGGTCGGCACGCCGGGCATCGGGCTGACGTCGCCCACCGCCACGCTTGGCATGTACTCGGGGGCGCTGCTGCTGCGCACGATCGCGCTGTTGAGGTCGGCGGTGATCAGCGTGCGCGCCAGATCCGCACGCGGGCCGTTGACGCAGTAGCGCGTGTACAGGCTGGCGATGCGGTTGGTGGCGTTGATGACGGTGCCGGCCGGAATCCAGCCATCGGATTCGTAGCGCGGGTTGAGGTTGCGCAGCGCACGCATGTAGCCGTCGCGCGTGCCCATGCTGCCCAGGCAGATGGTCAGCTCATAGATGGTGGTGGACTTGGCCAGCTTCAGCGTGGCCGGCTGCGCATCGAGCTTGGCGAAGTCCACGCCGTACTGGCGTGGGTGCAGGAAGATCCATGCTGCGGCGATCACCATCGGCACGTAGTCCTTGGTTTCGGCCGGGAACTGGTTGTACACGTCCTGCTCCCAGAACCCGCGCCCGCCGCTCTGCGAGAACACGCGCGCGGCGCGGCCTTCGCCACCGTTATAGGCGGCCAGCGCCAATTCGATGTTGCGGTTGAGCCCGGCCATGCGCTCGTTGAGATACGCGGCACTGGCTTCGGCGGCGCTGCGCGCATCGAAACGCGTGTCGAAGCCGGTGCCGTCCGGGCCCAGCCCGAAGCGACGCCCGGTGGCCGGCATGAACTGCATCAGCCCGGCCGCACCGGCACGCGAACTGGCGTGCACCTTGCCGTTGGATTCCTTGGCCATGATGCCGAACAGCAGCGCCTCGGGCAGGCCGCGCTTCTGCCATTCCGGCCACATCACCCCGCGCAGGTTGCTGTAGTTCTCATAGCTGGTCAGCAGCGCCGGGCGCATGTCGGTCAGCCAGCGGCGGATACCGGCCTGCACGGCCGGGTTGTACTGCACCATCTTGTCGAAATCGTGGCGCTGGTCGTTGAGCAGCGTGGCCGCACGTGCGGCTTCTGGCACGCCGTTGTTCGCCGGGCCGAGGTGGTCCGGGTCGGCCTGCAGCAAGCTGTCGTCGTCTTCCGGATCTTCGGCGGCCGGGGCCTCGGCGTCGGCGCGCGCCTTCAGCAGGCGCTTGTAGGTGGCCAGCTGATTAGCGACCAGGCAGCCGCGCTGCTTGATGCAGGCGTCGATGACGTCTTCCATGTCCTCCAACGCGGCATCGCCTTCGGCAGTGCCCTTGGGGTCGGAGTTGTTCACCAGCACCAGCGCGTCGCGGTAGCGCTTTTCGGCGGCGGCCATGCGGGTATCGAGCACGGCGGCTTTCTCCGTGTCGCGTTTGGAGATGGCATGGGCAGCGGGGACGACAGACATCAGCGCCACCAGTGCCAGAACCGGCCATGGGCGCAAAGCAAAATGAGCGAGCGGCATCGTAGGCAGTACAGCGGAAAGGCAGGCAGGGTAGCCGCCGGGGCGACACCGGGGCAAGGCGGCACCGCCGGCAGGGTCAGTGGCCCGTTAGATTGATCGATGGATTAAGTGGTTGGAATGGCTGCTGGCTGGTTCCCGTGAGTCGCGCCCGTTGCTCCTGCGAGTTGCCCGGCGGCATGGCTCTTTGACGTCTCGCGCCAGCATGCGGACTCGCTGTGCCACCACGATGCCCCACCGGGATTGCCAGCGAGCATTGCCAGATAGAATCGCGTTTTCACCACCGGATCTGCGCAATGGCCTCGTTCCTGCTCGGCAAAGGCGTCACCGACGACATCGCGGTGATGCTGGAAGGACGCTTCGGCAACCGCCACGGCCTGGTCGCCGGCGCCACCGGTACCGGCAAGACCGTCACCTTGATGACCCTGGCCGAAGGCTTCTCGCGGCTGGGCGTGCCGGTGTTCCTGGCCGACGTGAAAGGCGACGTGGCCGGTCTGGCGATTGTCGGCGACGGCGCAGCCGGCGTGTTGCAGCGCGCCACGGAAGTAGGCATCACCGATTACGCGCCGGCCGCCAACCCGGTGGTGTTCTGGGATCTGTACGGCAAGCTCGGCCACCCGGTGCGCACCACCGTCAGCGAAATGGGCCCCACCCTGCTCGCGCGCATTCTGGAACTCAACGACACCCAGTCCGGTGTGCTGGACATCGTGTTCAAGCTGGCCGACGACCGTGGACTGCTGTTGCTGGATCTGGACGACCTACGCGCGCTGCTGGCGTTGGTGGTGGAAGAACGCAAGGAGCTGTCCACCAGTTACGGGCTGGTCTCCAGCCAATCGGTGGCCGCGATCCAGCGCTCCTTGCTGCGTCTGGCGCAGGACGGCGGCGAGCAGTTCTTTGGCGAACCCGCACTCGAATTGGCCGAAATGATGCGCGTGGCACCGGACGGCCGCGGCGTGATCGGCATCCTGGCGGCCAACCAACTGGTGCTCAAGCCGAAGCTGTATTCCACCTTTTTGCTGTGGCTGCTGTCGGAACTGTTCGAGCGTTTGCCCGAGGTGGGCGACCTGGAACAGCCCAAACTGGTGTTCGTGTTCGACGAAGCGCATCTGCTGTTCGACGACGCGCCCGCCGCGCTGGTGCAGCGTATCGAACAGGTGGTGCGGCTGATCCGTTCCAAGGGCGTGGGCGTGTACTTCTGCTCGCAGTTTCCCGACGATATTCCGGACAACATCCTTGGCCAGCTCGGCAATCGCGTGCAGCACGCGCTGCGTGCCTACACCCCGCGCGATCAGAAAGCGGTCAAGACCGCGGCGCAGACCTTCGTCGCCAATCCCAAGCTCGACGTGGCAACCGCGATCTCCGGCCTGGGCACCGGCGAGGCGCTGGTGTCGCCGCTGCAAGGCAAGGGCGTGCCCGCGCCGGTGCAGCAGACCCTGATCGCCCCACCGCGCTGCCGCATGGGCACCATCAGCGAGACCGAACGCGCGCAGGTGCGCGCCGCCAGCCCGGTCGGCACCCGCTACGACACCGCGATCAACCGCGAATCGGCCGCCGAACTATTGGCACGCCGCGTCGAACAGATGGCCGAGCACAACGCCGCACCACCGGCGCGCACCCGCGAGGATGACGACGCGCAAGACAGCGGCTTCGGCAAGGCGGTCAAGGACGCCGTCTTCGGCACCAGCCGCCGCCAGGGCATGCTCGAAGCGATGGCCAAGCAGACCTCGCGCACGGTGGGCAACAAGATCGGCCAGCAGATCGTGCGCGGCCTCTTCGGTAGTATTTTTGGTGGGAAGCGTTGAACCCAGACATTAAGGAGGAAGCACCATGAGCAAGGATGCCAAGAAGACCCTGCTGGCCTGCACGATCGCCCTCGTGCTTGTCGTCGTCAGCACGGCCTCAGCTGAACAGAAAGATCGGAGTGATCTTTGGCCTCTAAAGCGGCAGCAGGTACTGACCGGCACCTACACAGGGCAACTCGCCTCCTACACGCAAGACTGCCAGACTGTCCGCGCAGAGCTTTTTCTTTCGATGCCGACTCCCAGCAGAAACATGCAGCGTTACACGTTAAAAACCACCTGCATCGCTGGCAACCAACTGAACGGCCCACCCCGGACGATTACCGGTGCCTGGGACCTAGACGAGGCGAGCGGTAGCTGTCTGGTGCTCAACTTCATAGACGTCCACGATCCGATGGTCGGACCGAACATCTACGGGTTTGCCGTCGAAGAGGATCCTCTCCCCTCGGACCACAAGCATCCCATTTACGTTCTCGCTCAAGACGGCCATAACTGCCACAGCGGCAGATCACCGGAATACGACGACAAGGTGCTTAGAAGGGTGCGCTGACAACGGCACGCCTTGGTTTGCGCGAAGGACTGTGGCAAAGAAAGGCCAGTCTTTTTCAATGGATTGGCTGTCTATAGTTCTGCTTCTACCGACTATGAGCACTGACGCGCAAGACGGGCAATTTTGCGGTCATTGCAAAGACTCCGACGCGACACCTCCCGCCGACTAGCAACGCCCGTGCTCCAATGAAGCTTATGTTCGAGTTAAGTCAACACACCATGCAACTTGGCGTACTGCAGCAACATGATGGTCTTGGCATCGGCGATGTCGCCTGAGCCGATCATCGCCAGCGCTGTATCGAGCGACAGTTCCAGCACCTCGATCTCTTCGCCGTCTTCTTCGACACCGCCGCCGTCACTGACCTTGTCGCCATCGAAGTATTCGCCGACGAAAAAGTACAGGCGCTCAGTAACTGAGCCAGGGCTCATGAACGCCTCGAACACCTTGCGCACGTTGTCGATGCGATAGCCGGTCTCTTCTTCGGTTTCCTTGCGGATGCAGGTCAGCGCATCGTCCTGGTCAAGCAAGCCGGCGCAGGCTTCGATCAGCATGCCGTCCGCATTGCCGTTGAGTAGCGTCGGCAGGCGGAACTGGCGGGTCAGCATCACCGTCTGCTTGGCGCGACTGTAGAGCAGGATCGTGGCGCCATTGCCGCGGTCGTAGGCCTCGCGCGACAGGGTCTGCCAGCGGCCGTCCTTGCGCTGAAAATCAAAGGTGACCTTGCGCAGCACATACCAATTGTCCGACAGCACATCGATGCTGCGAATGCGAACCTGCGGGTTGCCGGTGGCGGATGGATTCAAGCGACACTCCTTGTGATGCGGGCGACGGTAGTGCCACGAACGTTGGCGCGTCTGGTCGCTCGAAAGATCCGCAATGACTGCGGCGGGTCGACAGTCTACCGATGACCAAGATCCGGAGCATTACGTCATCTACTGAAGTACTGCACGTGTCGCATATCGACATGTAAAGACCTGCTTTGCGATCAGTACGTACTAGGCAAATGACTCCACGCTGCCGGTCATTCAGACCGCGACGCGGCACGGTCGACTGAAGCACGGAAGTGCGTACGTCACCAGGATAACGAACCGCAGGACCGCGACGTCGGCATTACTCGCGCGACTGGCAATGTGTCGCGACCACATATCCATACGCAACGCCGGCACCACTTTGCAAACCCTCTAATTGCCATCACGTGCTCCTTGAGCCAGACGCTTTCTTCGATAGCGCACGGCCCACTGAACCGTCGATACCGACGCCCGACCTTGCGTAGTTCGTGTCGTTCCACATGCGGCTACGCGCCAAGCCCCACCCGCTGCCGTGTATCACCGGGCTCAACAGGCAGGCGCCGTTACATCCCAATTGCACGGCGACGCGCACCACCGCACAATCCCTTCACATCACACGCTTGGGGAGCGTCATGGAAGACCGTTTTCGCGCACGCAGGGTTGCGGCGCAGGCCGCGCCAGCACCGTTCTGGACCCGTATTCCCGCCATCGCCACCTACCCGCTACGCGGCTCTGCGCTGTACGCGCTGATTGCGCTGACCCTGTGCAGCGCACTGCTGGTGTTGCCAGGCATCCTGAAACTGCTGATCGCCGGCGTGCTGGGCATGGCGACCTACACCTATGCCTTCGACATCCTGCGCCACAGCGCAGATGGGCAAGCCGACGCACCGCGACTCGGCTACAACACGTTCGATAGCGCCGTACTCAGGCTGATTCTGCTGGCGCTTGCGCTGGGCATCGTCATCGGTGCGGCCGGCGTACTGGCCGGCAAGCCCGGCCTGACCATTGCGTATCTGGTGGTGCAGCTATTGCTGCCAGGCATGATGATTGCGCTGGCCATCGACGGCAGCCTGCGCCGTGCGCTCAACCCGGCAGTGTCGATCGACATGGCGCTGCGCATCGGCTGGCCGTACCTGGCCGCATACGGCCTGCTGTATGTGATCCAGGGCAGCGGCACGGCAGCGGTGTTCATTGCGGTGAAATATCTGCCGCCGGTCGTACGGGAAGCGACCGTTGTGATTGCCTCGATCTGGAGCCTGTTCGCCAGCTTCCATCTGATGGGCTATCTGGTGTACCAGTACCACGAAGAACTCGGCTATGTGCCCAGCAGTGGCGCGGCAGTCGAGCGCGAAGACCCGGATCAACGCCTGCTAGACGAAGCAGAGCAGTACCTGCGCGACGGACATGCCGACGAAGCCTTTCAAGCGTTACGCGGCGCGGTGCGATCACGCGCAGTGAGCCTTGCCGTGCATGAGCTGTATCAGCGTCTGCTACGGCAACATCATCGCAACGACGAACTGCACGAACACACGCGCCACTACATCAATCGCTTGCTGCAGGAAAAACAGGAGCGCCGCGCACTCGCCTTGCAGCGCGAAGCATTGGACAGCAATCCCGCATTTACACCGCTGACGCCTGAGCAAGCCACGCTGCTGGCCGAGCGCGCCAAGATGGCCGGGCAATTCCAGCTGGCGACCGACGGCCTGCTAGCTGCCATCGGCGCATGGCCGCGCGACGTGATGCTGCCAACGTGGTCGCTCGACGCAGGGTTGCTGCTGGCCGAACGTTTCGGCCGCGACGACCAGGCGCGTGCAGTGCTGCGAAACGCCCTTGATCAGTGCGAAAACGATGCACTACGCGCGAAGCTGCAAGCTGCGCTGAAAGCGGTGGCGATTCAACCGGCTTGAGTGGCTGGCAAATTTTTTGACGGAGCTAATCGGATCTTCCGTCATCGGACAGTCTCGCGGCGTGTACTGCTCGCGACCATGCGGCCAAGGGCCCTGCAGCAAACCCGCATCACCGAGGGCGCGGTGCCCTCACCGCTCGCGGGACACGCCGTGAATCCATCCCTGGAGGCTCGGTGGCGGCATCCATGCCGCCACACGGTCCCGCAATCGGTGAGGACACCGCACCAGAGAGTTGATCGGTTGCTTTGTTTAAGACCATGCATACCAACCATCCCGACTGGTCCTTGCCCGCCCACCGTCGCGGGACCTTACGCGGCATGAATGCCGCGTAAGAGCCTACATGGACGTACTTGCGGCGTGTCCCGCGACGGTGGGCGGGCAAGGGCCCTGCAGCCAAACCGCAGATCACCCGCTCTGCAATCGATAGGCGCTAATGGTCGGTTTGTCACAGCAAGCCAGCAAACCGAACCGGCTCACCCACTGTCGAGCAGAAAGCGCGCCTTGTTGGCTTGGCCTTGCTCCGGAAACTGCTCCAGCACCAGCCGCAACAAGCGCGTACGTTGCGCGCCGTCCTGCAACTCGCCGTGGCGCAAGGCCAGCACGAACCAGTGCTGCGCCAACTCCGCGCGCGACGCACTGAGTTCGCATTCTTTCAACAGCCGCTCGGCGTCGGCCAGCAACCCATTGCGCATGCACGCACCGATCAAGGCCAGCCGTGCCGGCAGCGCGCAATCAATCTTGGCCTTGCTCAACTCGGCAGCGACCGCCAGCTGGATGCGCGTCTGCTCGGCGTGATGCGTCTGCAGCTGTAACAGCGTCTGCGCATGCCGCAAGCTGTCCTGGCGATGGCCTGCATTGCGCGCGGTGCGATAACGCGCCAGTGCCACCTCCAAATTGTGCGACTGCTCGCCGGCCAACTCGGCTAGTAAGCGTTCGGCCTCGACGTTTTCCATGCGTCCCAGATGCCGCTGCGCGCGCTCCCAGCGATCGTCCACCAGCACGGCATCGCCCTCTTCCATGAAGGCAGGTCGGGTGCGCCGCAACAGCACCAGCAAGGCACCGAGCAGCGCGCCACTGACCAACCCACCGGCATGCGCCTCGAAGGCGACCGCGGCATTGTCGCTCGACAACAGGCTGTACAGCTCCCAGCCCAACCACAGCGGCAACAGCAGAATCGCCGGGCCACGCACATAGTTGAATACCACGAAAAACCAGTAGAAAAACCGTACTTTGCGCCGCCCCCAGACCACGCAGAACGCGCCCATCAATGCCGCGATCGCACCGGATGCGCCCAACCCGCCGCCCGGCTCGCCCCAGCGCCACCACAGGCTGGCCGCGCTGGCGCCGAACCCGCCGAGCAGATACAGCAGCAGAAACCAGCCGCTGCCGATCGCCCCTTCCAGCAAGGTGCCAAGCGCCAGCAGGAACAGCATGTTGCCCAGCAGATGATCGAAACTGCCATGCAGAAATGTCGCCGTCAGCATCCGTGCCGGCGACCACTCCGAGCTACGCTGCAGATGGCGCAGCGTAAATACCTTGGAAAGGCGCGCGTCGTAGGGCGCACGCAATACGCGCCATTCGCGCAAACGCTCCTCGTCCTTGAACAGCGTGCCGCTGCGCAATGCCTGCGCGAACGCCACATCGTTCATCGTCAGATGCGCCAGATACGCAATGCGTTGGCGTGTGGGCACGCTGTCCAATTTGGCTTTGCGCGCGGCGCGGAGCTTGGCGTCGCGGGTTTGCTCCAGATAGCGCACATGGGCTTGCGCCTCCAACGCACCCAGCCCCGAGTCGACGTAATAGCGCACCGCATTTTCGACCAAAGCGTCGTCCTTGCGCTGATAGCCCAGGTAGACCGCCGCATTGATCAGCACCAGCAGCAGCGTCACCCAAGGAATGTTCTGGCGCGACCAGGTTTTGTGCAGCGGCATCAGTAGCATGACGGCGTCCGTGTCCGAGAACGCAAAGCTTCGCTGTGCGGCGGCAGATGCGCAAGCAGGTCATGCGCGCTAGCATCGCGTCCCCGCCGTCCGACACACCGCCCATGAGCCGCTGGCGCCCGCCTGCCGAAAAAAGCACTGCGCTGATCACGCCCGAAGGCCATGCCCGGCTCAAGGCCGAGCTGGAAGATCTGTGGCGCGTGCGTCGGCCAGAGGTGGTGCGCGCGCTGGCTGCAGCCGCCGCAGAAGGCGACCGCTCGGAGAATGCCGAATACACCTATCGCAAGAAGCAGCTCGGCGAGATCGACCGCCGCGTACGTTATCTGAGCAAACGGCTGGAAGCGCTGCGCGTGGTGGATACCGCGCCGACCGATCCGCGCGCGGTGTTCTTCGGCGCGCAGGTCGAGCTGGAAGACGCCGACAGCGGCGACCTGCTGCACTACCGCATCGTCGGCCCGGACGAAACCGACGCCGGACGCGGCTGGATCAGCATCGATTCGCCGCTGGCGCGCGCATTGCTGAAAAAACGCGTGGATGATGAATTCGAAGCGCAGCTACCGTCGGGCAAGCACACCTTCGTCGTGGTGTCGGTGGGTTACGCGAGCCAGTAGCCGCGCGAATCTGCTGACCTGTAGGAGCGCACTTGTGCGCGACAGGGCGTTATCGATAACGCCTCTTCGCGCACAAGTGCGCTCCTACGGACCGCGGTGTCCCGACACCTGACCGGTTACACCATCTGCAGATTCAACGACCGTCCTTGCTGGATCGGGGCATTGGCCGGTAATGCATCGCCAA
This sequence comes from Xanthomonas sp. NCPPB 2933, assembly GCF_056725225.1. Lineage (NCBI taxonomy): Bacteria > Pseudomonadati > Pseudomonadota > Gammaproteobacteria > Lysobacterales > Lysobacteraceae > Xanthomonas > Xanthomonas sp. NCPPB 2933. The sequence continues at coordinate 2,031,114 of NZ_CM161518.1, read as the reverse complement.
ACAGATCGTGCTCATCGCTGTCGGTGATCTCCACATCGACCAGATCGCCGATCTTCAATCCAAGCTCGCCGCCGTTCTGGATATGCACAAGACCATCGATTTCCGGTGCGTCCGCGCGTGAGCGCGCCACGGCGATATCGTCTTCGATCAGGTCGACCAGGCATTGCTGCACGCTGCCGATCTTGGCCTCCAGCCGCGCGGCGGAAATCTCCGCCTGCTTGGCCATGAAACGCGCCAGCCGCTCCTGCTTGAGCTCTTCCGGCACCGGATCCGGCAACGCGTTGGCGCTGGCGCCTTCCACCGGCGAATACGCGAACGCACCGACGCGATCCAACTGCGCCTGATCCAGGAAATCCAGCAGCGATTCGAACTCGGCATCGGTCTCGCCGGGGAAGCCGACGATAAAGGTCGAGCGTACGGTGATCTCCGGGCACATCGCCTTCCAACGCTGCACACGCTCGAGTGTCTTCTCCACCGCGCCCGGCCGCTTCATCAGCTTGAGGATGCGCGGGCTGGCGTGCTGGAACGGGATGTCCAGATACGGCAGCAGCTTGCCTTCGGCCATCAGCGGAATCACATCGTCCACGTGCGGGTACGGATAGACGTAATGCAGGCGCGTCCACACGCCCAGCTCCGACAAACCTTCGCATAGCGCCTTCATGCGGGTCTGATACATGCGGTCGCGCCACGGGCGCTCGGCGTACTTCAGGTCCACGCCATAGGCCGAGGTGTCCTGCGAGACCACCAGCAATTCCTTGACCCCGCCGCGCACCAAGCGCTCTGCTTCGCGCAGTACCTCATCGACCGGGCGCGAGGCCAGATCGCCGCGCATGGAGGGGATGATGCAGAAGCTGCAACGGTGATTGCAGCCTTCGGAAATCTTCAAGTACGCATAATGACGCGGCGTCAGCTTGATGCCGTAGTCCGGCACCAGATCCACGAACGGGTCGTGGCGCGGCGGCAATGCCGCATGCACCGCTTCCATCACGCTCTGGTAGTCCTGCGGGCCGGACACCGCCAGCACCTGCGGATAGGCCTCGCGGATCTGCTCCGGGCGCTTGCCCAGGCAGCCGGTGACGATCACCTTGCCGTTGGCGTTCATCGCCTCGCCGATCGCATCCAGCGACTCGGTCACCGCCGAATCGATGAAGCCGCAGGTGTTGACCACCACCACGTCGGCGGCGTCGTAACTGGGCACGATGTCGTAACCCTCCACGCGCAGCTGGGTGAGGATGCGTTCGGAATCGACGAGCGCCTTCGGGCAGCCTAACGATATGAACCCTATACTTCTGCTATCCGACACGGCGACACCTGGCTCTATGGCTACAAAGGCCAAAGTTTACAGCTACTTGCGATTCAGCGATCCGAAGCAGGCCGCCGGCAGCAGCGCCGATCGACAGATGGAATATGCGAGACGCTGGGCGGCGGAGCACGGCATGACGCTGGATTCAGAGCTATCAATGCAGGACGCAGGACTATCGGCGTATCACCAGCGCCACGTCACACGTGGCGCCCTGGGCTTGTTCCTGCAGGCGATCGATGACACGCGCATCCCTGCAGGATCCGTGTTGGTGGTTGAAGGGCTGGACCGTCTCAGCCGCGCGGAGCCTATCCAAGCTCAAGCGCAACTAGCGCAGATCATCAACGCCGGCATCACCGTCGTAACCGCTAGCGACGGACGGGAGTACAACCGCGAGGGACTCAAGGCCCAGCCGATGGATCTGGTGTACAGCCTCCTGGTCATGATCCGTGCCCACGAGGAATCAGATACCAAAAGCAAAAGGGTGCGAGCAGCGATTCATCGTCAGTGCCAGGGCTGGATAGCCGGCACGTGGCACGGACTCGTGCGCAATGGCAAAGATCCGCATTGGCTCCGCTTAGTTGGCCAAGCCTTTGAAATTGTGCCGGAGCGCGGGGAAGCGGTGCGCACTGCGGTAAGCATGTTCCGCGAGGGGCACGGTGCTGTTCGGATCATGAGAACCCTGGCTGATAGGGGTTTGCAGATCACAAACGGAGGCAACCCTTCCCAGCAGCTATACCGAATCGTGCGAAATAGGGCCTTGATCGGGGAAAAGGTGCTGGAGGTCGACGGGCAGGAGTACCGACTGGCTGGCTACTACCCTCCCCTACTTTCACCGGCAGAGTTCGCCGACCTGCAGCACCTGACGGCACAACGTTCACGCCGCAAGGGCACCGGTGAAATTCCTGGACTTATCACCGGGATGCGGATTGCATTCTGCGGGTACTGCGGGGCAGCGATGGTGTCTCAGAATTTGATGACCCGTGGCCGTCGGGAGGATGGACGCCCCCAGAACGGACACCGGCGTCTGATCTGCGTGAGTAACTCTCAGGGAGGAGGCTGCCCGGTCGCCGGCAGCTGTAGCGTAGTCCCGATAGAGCATGCCTTGGTAACGTTCTGCGCAGACCAAATGAATCTGTCTAGGCTTCTCGATTCCGGGAATCGCGCCGACGGTATTGCCGGCCAGCTAACTATCGCTCGTGTACAGGTCTCGGATACCACGGCTCGCATAGATAAGATCACCGATGCCCTGCTGGCTTCCGATGCTGGTCAGGCCCCGGCCGCATTCTTGCGCCGCGCCCGCGAGCTTGAGTTCGAGTTGGCAGAGCAGCAGAGGCGGGTGCAAGCACTGGAACACGAGCTGGCAGCTGTCGCCCTGTCTCCAGAACCAGCGGCCGCAAAGGCGTGGGCAGGCCTAGTCGAAGGAGTCGAGGCACTTGACCATGACGCGCGCATTAAGGCCCGCCAACTGGTAGCCGACACTTTCGACCGAATCGTGGTGTTCCATCGAGGCAGAAAACCCGAACACTCGCGGTCGTGGAAGGGCACCATTGACCTCTTGCTTATGGCAAAGCGTGGCGGCGCCCGACTGCTGCACATTGATCGGCAAACCGGAGGTTGGAAGGCTGGCGAGGAGATCGACACGGTACAAATCCCGCTGCCACCTGGTATCGCGGAGGCTACGTCCCAAAGTGAGGCCTCCCTTGGGTCGGTGTCACGCTGAGCGGGGTTGGGATCTGCCCCGGCCATCACACGTCAGCCATAGTGGTCTGAGACGCGCTACTGCTGTCGATGCCGTTTCATTTCAAGCGCGCTTATGCGCACAGGAATTGTGCGTTAGTGGGCAGGAAATTACCTGGCCATTTCCATCAGCACATATTGGAACGCCACGACGGGGTAGCCGAGGATTGCCGCTAGCAAACCACCCCATGCGCTCCTGCGAGGCCCGTATTTCAGCCCGACGGCGCCCATGTAGATCGAGAGCGCAAGCATCACCGTAAATTTCAAAATGTAGCTGGACGACGGTAGCAAGTACGCCAATGCCAGCCCGGCAACCAAGCTTACTATGGCACTGTATTTGATCGCGCGCCCAACATGCCCCCGAATCCTGCGGGTCCAACCCAGCAGCACCAGGGCGAACGCGATAAACCAGGATGCAAGTGCCAACTGGCCAGCAACGACGTCAAACGAAGACGCAACCATTAGCTCGGCCCGATTGATGCAGAATTGTTGAATCCGACTGGAGCCATATCCGGCTCCAGTCGGCACCTATGTCACTCAGTTGGCCCATGTCGCCATCAGGGTGGTTGAGAACGCTTTGGCGCCCTTGACAAGAACATAGTATGTCCCAGGGGCAGGCGCCATAAACCGGACCGTTTCGGAATTGCCTGGCCGCGTCGACTTCTGCTGGTAGTCCGTTGGCGTTGGCCGCGTGGACTGGCTGGCGTAGACAGAAACATCGCCAGTGCCACCGTAGGTGATGAAGCTAAGCACTTTGGCGCCAGCGGGCACGATCATCCGGTACAGCTTAGATTCGCCATCTACGCCGGCCAAGGCGACCCTCTGGCCGTCGGTCAGCAGCGGAATGCTCTCCACCACGTCCAAGGTTGCAGAAGCCGTATTGGAGATCTTTGTGTCGGCCTTGCTGGTGGCCGAAACGGTCACCTCCACGCTGGTGCCCTCTGGGGCGGCAGCAGGAACCTGCGCGGCAACGTCGAAGGTCGCCTCGCCTCCCGCAGCGACCGCAATCTCGCTCACGCTGGACGCAGCGGTGACGTTGCCGGTTGCACTGGAAGAGAGGGCAAACGTAGCGGCTGCCCCATGGTTCTTGATCCTGAACGGGACCTTGGTGACCTCGCCCCTCACCGCATCCTGCGAAAGGACCTCTACGGTTTCCAGCTCGATGGACTGTCCTTTGAACAGAGTGGGGTGGACGCGGGTGAACCGCGTTCCCGTGCTGTCCAGGCCCGTTGCGACCAGCCGGAAAGCAACATTGGGCGGGGAGATCAGCCCCATGACCGCAGATCGGTCCCCGTCATGCACAAAGTTGCTGGTGAGCGAGACCGCTCCGAGATCGCTACCGGACTCGTTGATCAGGTTCCAGGTAACGCCACTGGTAGCGCCCACGAGCTTGGCCTCTGCCAGAGCACTTTCCCCCGCACGCGGTTGACCCGCAATCGGACTGTAGCCGCCATGGATGTCTCCGCTGCCCTGGACAAATCCAAACTTCAGAAGCTCCACCTTGCTTTTACCGGAAGCCGCCAGCTCATATGGTCCGGAGCCGGTGACAAACACCCGCCAAATTCCCGGCTCGGGCGCTTGCTGGACCGCGATCGTGCCCGATTCGATGGCGTTGATGGAAGCGCCAACATCGGTTGCCTGCAGCAACGCACCGTTGGGCTTGCGGATCTGGACCGCGTAGGACGCGCCTGAGTTATTGGCCGGTGTAGTCACGCTGATCGACAGGACACGCATGCCCGAATCAACCGCAATCTCAGTCCCTGGGCTGCTGGTGGCCGCCACCCCGGTCTTGATGGCGATCGACTGCAAGCCACTTCCCAAGCGCGATACGATCAACGGGGCGGTGCGTGGCATCTGCGAGGGCGTCAATCGGAACACCTGACCACCCGTTTCGTTGGCGACGCGGATGTAGGACGGGTCTATAGGGGAGCAGCTTCCGGTCAACGCGTAGGTCACCTTGATGCCCTTCGCCCGAGCGACCGCGATCGCTTCGCTCTGCTTCTGCTGATCCTTGGAAGTAGCATCAGTGAACACGTACAACTGCGACATCGGCGACGACGCGTTCAAGGCGGCGAGCAGGCCGGTATTGGTCAGTTCGGGACAATCCGTTCCGCCACCATGCAGCGAGATGGACCGCAGCGCGCCTAGGAGCTCCTGGGGATCGCTAGTGAACACGGGGGCGTCAACGTAGGGGTCACCAAACGTCGTCAGAACATAGCTATCAGGGGCGAGATCGGCGTCTTGTTGGACATCGGCGATGATCTTTTCGACCGTGGAGGTGACGCCAGCAATGCTCGGGCTCATGCTGGTGGTGGTATCGATCAAGAAGCCCAGCGAGCCTTTCACGTCAAACAAAGCTGCAAGCGCGCGGTCGTTTCCAGCGAGATCGGCCACCAGATTCTTCAAGAAGACTTTGCTTGCTTCCACCGCTAGGCGGCGCGCTTCGGGGTGATTAGGGTTCATGGTGACCCCTTCCTCAGCCGCGCCGGCGGCATCGAGATCCTTGTTGATGCCCTGGCAGGTAGGCGTGTAGTTACCGTGGAAGCACTTGTTCTTGGGCATGAGGTCAGTCCTGCAACCTCGTGCACCCGGAAAGCCCGGCAGGAAGTCCGTCAGTTCCCCAACGAAGTAAGCCGTGGTGACACTCGATCCCGTGCCATTCATCAGCGTGTTCGGATCTAGGCACTGATCGGCGGCGGCACTTGGATTGGGCAGAACCGATACCCCGAGTTCTGCTTTAATGGCGGAATTGCCCTGCTCTACATAATTACCATGGGAATAAAAATCTTGGATGGTATGCAGCGCACGCCCGAGGCGCTTTCTTGCTAACGCTGGGTCGCCAGGCAGATTGCTGCCGGCCTTGGGCAAGTTTGCGATGATCTCGGCCTTATCACGAAGGATCGAGGCGGAGGCCGCTGCGAATTGCTCGTTGGTGAAGTGCCACTCCGGATGGAACAGTGCAGCATTCCGCTTGAGAATGTCATCGGTTGTTTCATTCCCTTCCTGAATCTGCTCGATGGCTGCCAAGCTCATCACCTGGCTTTTTCCATAAATCAGGGCCTGGATAGTGCCGGCCGATTCCATTGTAATCTGCAAATGTTGTGGAACGCTGAAAGCAAGGGTGGTTGGCGCAGCCAACAGTGCACCAACAGCGACGGAGAGGAGAAGCGCCTTTTGATAAGAGATACATCTCATACTGTAAAATTCCCTTTGAATAATCTTTGATAAAATCCTGAAAGGCGTCCGCGCTTCTGCGACGATCGTTACTCCGGGATCGCTATTGAATAGCCTTGAAAGCTTTCTTAAACCGCGAAATCCAACCGAGTTATGCTTCCAAGCTCCGATGGATCTAACGCCCCCTTATGCAGTGTGCTCCTAGGATTTTTCTGACCCCATAGGAAAAGCGCGCCTAGAGGTGTCAGATTAATCTGAGGCAACAAAGTCTAAATCAAGTGGCGGCACCGGCTTGCGTGACCGATAGCGTGCCTAACGCCGCAAGGCGGCGGATCTTCTTCGACCCTCGCGGGAAAAGGCGACATGGCCCGAAAGTTGTCGCTGTTGCAGATGCGACACAGTAAGAAACGCTCTGCATAGCAGGCACCTGCCGTCAACACCTGCTAGCCCGGGCCGTCGCCGTCTTCACCGCCCTCACGCGCAACGATGCGGCGTCCATTCTTAAAGGTTCATCACCCGCTCTAGGGAGGCCTGACTCGGTTGTTAGTAATTTTGCTAACTTGGCTGGCCGTCTCGAGATGTGAGACATCGTCTCGCGAGAGTTCACGCTATGTTGTGCCTGCCGCCACCCCATACCTACGCCCGCCTGCTGGGGCCTGCCTGCCCCGACCCGGCGCCGCTAGGCCTGCCTGTCAGCGCACTCCGGATCCGGTTGGGGTTCCCCTCGCCCGCTGAGGATTTTCAGGACGATGAGCTTGATCTGAACCGGGTGTTGATCCGCAACCCGCCGGCCACGTTCCTCTACCGCGCCGAGGGCTGGAGCATGATCTTGGCCGGCGTCTGCGACGGGGACATCCTTGTGGTGGATCGTTCAGTGAGTCCGATCAATGGCGACATGGTGCTGGCCATCTGGGACGGCAATCAGCCGGTCTGCAAGATCCTGCAGGTCGCGTCTGACCACATCGAGCTGCATAGCCGCAGCCCGCATTGCGCGCCGATCGTCCTGGCGCCAGGCACAGAGGTTGAGGTGTTCGCGGTCGTGGGCGTGGTCCGCCAGGTCACGCGCGCTCATTCCCGCGCTGGCCGCTGATGTTCGCGTTGATCGACGGCAACAACTTCTACGCCAGCTGCGAGCGGGTGTTCCAGCCCGAGCTGCGCGGCAGGCCGTTGGTCGTGCTGAGCAACAACGATGGCTGCGCCATTGCGCGATCGGACGAGGCCAAGGCGCTGGGCGTGACGATGGGACAGCCCATCCACAAGGTGCCCACGCAGATCCGCCGGCGGCTGGCGTTGCGCTCCGCAAACTTCGGTCTGTACGGCGACATCGCCTCGCGCATCGGCGTGATCCTTCGCCAAGCCGCGCCGCGTGTGGAGGTGTACTCCATTGACGAGTCGTTCCTTGACCTGGCCGGGATCCGCGATCGCCGGCAGCTCGCGGTCGACCTACGCAAGCGCGTTCACCAATGGACTGGCATCCCGAACTGCATCGGCATCGCGCCGACGAAGACCCTGGCCAAGTTGGCCAACCGGGTCGCCAAGGATGCGGCGCGCAAACCGGGCAGCTACCCGGCCGATCTAGCTGGCGTCTGTGACTTGGCAGCGCTCAGTGCAAGCGAGCTCGATGCCGTGCTGCGGGCCACGTCAGTTGGCGACCTCTGGGGCGTTGGTAGGCGCTGGAGCACCAGGCTGCAGGCACGCGGTGTGTATACGGCAGCGGATCTGCGGGGTGCAGCTGCAGACGACCTGCTCACGGAGTTCGGAGTGGTGATGGCGCGCACGCAGCGCGAGCTGCAGGGTCACGCCTGCCTCGAGCTTGAGGAGGTCGAGCCAGACCGCCAGCAAATCATGGTCAGCCGATCGTTCGGGACATGAGTAAGCGACCCGCAAGATATGTCAGAGGCGCTGGCCACCTTCGCCATGCGTGCCACCGAAAAGCGGCGCGCTCGCGGATTGACGTCGAGCGCGATTGGCATCTTTGCCGAAACGGATTCGTTCAAGCCGGGCGTACCTCAGCACAACCCATCACGCACCGCCCCACTCGCCTCCGCCACTTCTGACAGCCGCATCGTGCTCACGACTGTACGCCGGCTGTTCCAGGGCTTCATGCGAGAAGGCTTCGCCTACAAGAAGGCCGGCGTGTGCCTGATGGATCTAGCCAAGCCTGAAGACCTGCAGGGCGACCTATTCACTCCGGCTCGCATCGGCGACGAGAAGCTGATGAGCGCCTTGGACGCTATCAACCGACGCTTCGGTCGGGGTACGGCCGGCCTCGGTGCAAGCGGGTGGCAGAACTCTCCATCTTGGGCTTCGCGGCAAGAGCTCTTGTCGGGACGCTTCACTACCTCACTGGCAGATCTTCCGCGCGCCACGTGCTGACGGCGCGCCAGCAGGCCTGACTCAGGCATCTCGGTCTAGTTCGAACTTCTGCGGCACCCTGCAGGCGTTGCCAATCACGCGAGGCGGGCGGTCAGTGCGCGAGTGCTCAAGCGTGGGCGCAAGGCGGTAGTTGGAGCCCCCTTACAGGCCCCTAATGGGAAATTTTCGGGATGACCATCGGAACAAAGTAATTTAGGTAATCCGCGCCAAGGAACGCTACAAACTCCTTACGTATCAATAGCTTATTTAACAATATCAAAGGTAATTAAAGGGTAATTGGGAGGTAATGGGATTACCTTTTGGAGAGGTAATCAACCTCCCAAAAAATACTCTTTAATTTCAATCACATAACTTTTTTATGGGAGGTTGATTACCTTAAATCACCCCAAAAGGTAATCTGTAATTTCCCTTTTCCATCAACCGCTTAGACCCTGTTTCAGGTCGCCGATTACCGATTACCTGGTTCCGATGGTCATTTGCCGAAATGCACCGGGAGGCGTAGCCACGGAATGCAGGCGCGTGCCCACGCAAAGCCCCCAGGGCGCGCAGGGATCCGCAGGGAAGAGAGGCCCCCTTGAACCACGCGGATAGGCAGCAGCAGCGCGGCCTACTGCCACCCTGCAAGGGTGCAGCGAAAACCATGCATGAAGACCGCAGGCGTGGCGGGGCGACGATTGCGCGCGCCACGCCCGGTAGCATTAGCACCCTGAGGTCTGATAGACCGACAAGTGAATTGGTGTGACGCATGGACCCAAAGCTCTACCCCCAACTACTGACCGGCGCATTCGGTTTAATCGGCGTGATCATTGGTGGACTCTTCCAAGCGATAGTCGCGTGGCGACGGGAGAGTAAGCAGAAGGAAGAGGATCTGGTCTACCTGGCTATCACCGTAGCAAGTGAACTCAACGCCTTCGCGAGCCGTTGCGCCGATGTGGCGGCTGATGTGGGATACCCTGACTCAAGAGGGTTTCAGGAGAGTACGGTCAGTGCACCGGCTCTTGACATGCGCGCCCTCGACGTCAATTGGAAATCGTTGCCGTTCGACCTCCTTGATCGGGTTTTCGCGTTGCCAACCGCATACAGGCAAGCCAAGGAGCTAATCGCTTTCGAAGCTGGACAAGATCCCGATTCTGGGTTCTTACAGCTAAGACTGCAGTACGGGAAACTTGGCATACAGGCGTCAACGCTGGCAGCTGCGCTCAGGAATCACGTCGGCCGACCAGCCCCGGCACCTGGCGCGCATGATCTGAGCCCGCAACTACGTGAAAGCGTTGCAAAGTTGGAAGAAATGGAACGGCGCTTCTACGCACAACCGAACATCTTCCCTGGAAGCGACGCATGAAAAAGCCGCCCTGACGGGCGGCTCGTAGTGGGTGCCTTGGGATGCAGGTTCAGGCGTGCGCCAGGCGATCGCGGGTCAGGGCCGCGTAGTGGCTGGTCATCTCGATCCCTACCGACTCCAGGCCCTCCAACTGCGCAGCGACCAGCGTCGTGCCGCTGCCGGCGAACGGATCGAGGACCCGGCCGCCGCTCTCGCAGATTCGCACCAGCTGCCGCATCAACTCTGTCGGCTTGCCGGTCAGGTGGTGCTTGTCGGCTTTTCGCACTGGCTCACGGATGACACCAGGCAACACCGGCGCGCGGCGATCCAGCGGCATGTTGCCTTTGCTGCCCCACACGATGTATTCGGCCTGGTTCCGGAACCGGCCCAACTGCGGCCGCACGCCTTCGGTCTTGTCCCAGACGGTGATGCCGCGCCAGGTGAATCCGGCGATCTGCAGCGCGTCAGTGGTCAATGGCAGCTGCCGCCAGTCGGTGAACAGCAGCACCGGCGCGCCATCCTTGAGCACGCGCGCGCATTCGGACAACCAAAGGTGCATCCATTGCAAGTGCGAGCGTTGGTCGCGTTCGTCACCAACGAAGTCGGCATGTCCGCCATCCCGGCAATACTTTGTCGAGGGCGACCGCGCACGGGCAGCGGCAGTCAGGCCGCCGCTCGCATAGGGCGGATCAGTGATCAGCGCGTCGAACGAATTCGCTTCGAGCGTGGGCAGGATGGTCAGGGCGTCGCCCTGGAGCAGCTGGTTTTTCATGGTGAGAGCCTTCTTGGATTCGCTCGCGGCGATCGGAGGTGAGGCTCTCGGCCTTCAGGTGATTGAGCGTGCCGCAACGCGGGCACTTGATCTGAATTTCATCGAAGGCGCCGGCCTTGCACAGCAGGCGGGCGCATTCGCCACAACGGAGGTTCTTGAGCATTGCGTGGTCTTGCAGTGGGAAAGGATTACGCGGCCGCTGGCGGCGCGTAGGGGGCGAAGGCGATCACCTCATCGCCCACCCAGTCGTTGATCTTCAGCATGCGCGCCTGCAGCGGTTCCAGCTCGTTAGCGGCCCAGACGGCAGCGGCCTCACGGATCGACCCGAAGCCGCCAGCGTTCTGCGGCACTATGCCCATGAGCTGCGGCGGGATGCGCAGCGCGGCCAGCATGTCGTCGCGGGTGATGCCCTTGATGCCGCTGAACTCGTCCTTGGCCGCCACTTCGCTGACCGGGATCAGCTTCAGGCCGTCCTTGTTGCCGCCCGGCGAGTACAGGAACAGGTTGCGGAAGTTGCCTGGCCCCTTGGCGCCCTTCATGGCATTGCGGAGCGCGTCGACGTCCTCCTGGCTCTGCTGCGGGTCGGTCAGGTACAGGATGAAACCGGCGTGCGAGCCGTTGTTGTAGTACTTGCGGCGGAACAACGTGGCCGACTCGTTGAGCAGCGCCGACTGCATCGCCGGCATCCACTCAGGCAGGCCGTAGAGCTCCTGATCGACATCGGCCTCGCGCAGCTGGAACACGCTACCCGGCTCGAAGGCGTGCTCGTCGTGCCAGGTGCGCACCTGGAAGTACTCGCCATCGGTGACGCCACGCCGCATGTATTTGGACAACGGCGCGGCCAGCGACAGCGCACCACCCATGCGATTACGGCGGCGCTCAAGGTAGCCATTGCCCAGCGTGATCCAGTCCAGCGACAGCTGCTCGAAGGCCTCGCGCGTCAGCAGCCGGTGCGGCTTGAAGGTGCGCGCCAGCATGTTGCGCTTGAAGATCAGCCCGGACTGCAGGAACGGATTGCTGCGCGTGGTCTTGGACAGGCCATCCAACGCCACCGGCGGCTCGTACCAACGCCCGTTCTGCCAGCACTCCAGATAGTCCAGCACCCCGCGCCCATCGAGCACCGGCGTGGGGTCGCCAAAGGTGAACGCCTCGGTGCGTGCGGGCACTGCTGGCGCTGCAGGCGCGGTCGCGGGCAGCTGGTCGGTCAACATCAAGAGATCTCCATGAAGCCGGAGTTGCGCGCGGTGCGCCCTTCCAGCGGTTCGTTCTGCAGCGCGTGGAACAGTGCCCACGCCAGGTCCGCGTGGCCGGTCTCTTCCGAGCGGCCAGCAGTGAAGGTGGATTGCCGGCCGCTGGCCGTCATCGTCTTGCGGATGGCCATCAACGACTGGGCCACGTCGGTCCAGCCGGCGTCGAACTCCAGCCGGCCGTTGTGGATGACGTCGAAGGCCTTGAGCACCAGGCGGGTTTTGACCTCGGGCGAGTAGCTGAAGGTGACCAGATTCGGGAAGAACTGCTTCACCAGCTGCGCCACGCCGCTGCCCATGCCGGTGGTGTCGATGCCGATGTAGGTCACCCAGTACCGGCGCGTAATGCGCTCGATCTCGGCGGCTTGCTTGGCAAAGTCCATGCCCCGGAACTGGATCCGTTCCAGCAGCCGGAACTTGCCGCCCGGCTGCTGCGGTGGCGCCACAACGACCAGGCCTGCGGTGTCGCCGGTCTCTGCCGGATCGTAGCCGATCCATACCGCGCGATCGCCGTAGGGGCGCGCGGCAAAGGGCTTGTAGTCCTGACCCCACTCCACCCAGCTGTCGACCATGCACGGCTGCAGCATCGCCAACGGGAAGATGCTGGCGCCGTCGTCGACGAACTCGCACATCAACAGGTTGGCGAAGGCGTCCGGGCTGTATTCCTCGCGCAGCTCGTCGATGTCGAACAGGTCGCAGCCGCGGCGCTGGGCGTCGAGGATATTGACGATCTGCCGCCAGGCGCGGTCCTGGCAGCGGCGCCCGCCGGCTAGCGCGTCATGCGAGACATCGATCTGGATCCGCTGCGCGGCCGGCTTGCCCTTGTTGCGGCGCTCGCCCGTCCAGAACGTGTAGGCCTCGTGCGCCATGCTCGATGGCGTGCTGAAGTAGGTCTTGCGCCACTTCTTGTGCATCGCCATGCCGCTGGCGACCTTGTTCAACTCGTTGAAGCCGTAGGTCCAGAAGAATTCGTCGAAGTAGAAATTGCCGTGATAGCCCTGCGCCGTGCGCGCATTGGTGCCGAGGAAGAACAGCTCCGCACCGTTGGGAAACACGATGCTATCGCCGCCGGAAAGCGGCTCGTCGATCGTCTCGCGCACGAACTGCTGCATGTAGCCGCGGAACAGATGCGCCTGCGCCTTGGAGGCGCTGAGGAAGATCTGATTGCGCCCGGTGGTGAGCGCATCGATCAGCGCCTCGCGGGCGAAGTAGAACGTTGCGCCGATCTGGCGCGACTTGAGGATGATGCGGGTGCGCTCGTTGCTGGCCCGGTACCAATCGCGCTGATAGTCGAAGCAGCCGTCGACGAACGCGGTGGTGAGTTGCTCGACCTGTTCTTCGGTGAACTCGTTGCGCTTGGGCTTCTTCTTCGGACCCGCATTGCGATTGGCAACAGCCGGATTCAAGTCAGCTTCGTTGCCGCCGCCCTGGTAGCGTTGGATGCGCGCCTGGCGCTCCAGCTGCCGATGTAGCAGATCGATTTCCTTGAAGTCGCCGCCGGACTTTTCCGGCTTCATGATCAGCACGACCAGGCGCGCTTCGAGCGCACCACCGATGCGCTCAACGTTGTCTGCGCGATCCCACTCGTCACGCGACTTCCAGCTGTGTACAGTCTTCTCGTTCTCGCCGATGGCCTGCGCAATTTCGGTCACGCGCCATCCCATCCAGTACAGGAACTTGGCCTGTCTGCGGGTGTCCATCGGGAGCTGGGTGGCAACACTTTGCATGCCGACCAGGGTGCGGCCCACCTCTTAATCCGGACAGTTGAACGACGCGTAATCGCCTTGTTTACATGGTGGTTTCGTTGCTGCGCTGTGCGTCGCGTTTGACCATGGGTCATCGCAAACGCATCCAGCGCAGAGGACACCCATGTCGGGTAAGACCAAGAAGTTCCGTTCCAACTGGTTCCGCGTGGCCGTCGAAGGCGCCACCACCGATGGCCGCACGATTCAGCGCAGCTGGATCGACGACATGGCCGCCACCTACAACCGCGAGACCTACAACGCCCGCATCTGGATCGAGCACATGCGCAGCCTGCTGCCGGACTCGCCGTTCCGTGCGTATGGCGACGTCACCGCCGTCAAGGCCGAAGAGGTGGAGATCGACGGCACCAAGCGTCTGGCGCTGTTCGCACAGATCGAGCCGACCCCTGACCTGATCACCATCAACAAGTCCAAGCAGAAGCTCTACACCAGCATCGAGGTGCAGGAGAAGTTCGCCAATACCGGCAAGGCGTATTTGGTCGGCCTGGCCGTGACCGATTCGCCGGCGAGCCTGGGCACCTCCATGCTGAGCTTCGCCAGCCAAAACCCCGACGCCAATCCGCTGGCCGATCGCAAGCAGTCACCGGGCAACCTGTTCACCGTCGCCGAGGAAACCGCGCTGGAATTTAGCGAGGTCAGCGAAGGTCCGGTCGCCAATCTGCTCAGCAGGATCCGCACCGCGCTCAAGAGCGAGGGCGCCACCAGCATCACCGCCGCGCAGTTCGCAGAGCTTGGCGAAGGTGTCGAAGAGATCGCCGAGCACGTGCGCGGCCAGGACGAACGCTTCAACCGCCTGCAGACCGAACACGCCGAGCAGAAGGCCAAGCACGCGCAGCTGGCGAACGACCTGGCGCAGCTGCGCGAGTCGCTGTCGCAACAGCCGGACCCTGCACAGCCCGCACGCCCGGTGGTCACCGGCGGCGGCGCGGCTGTGTTGACCGACTGCTGACCCCACACCACCACACGCACACGCCGCCAGCGCCACATCTTCGGAGCCACCATGCAAAACGCCACCCGCCTGCAGTTCAATCAGTTCGCCGAGCAGATCGCCAAGCTCAATGGCATCACTTCCGCGTTCCATTCCTTCGCCGTCGATCCGACCGTGCAGCAGAAGCTGGAAACGCGCATGCAGGAATCCAGCGAGTTCCTGTCCAAGATCAACATCATCCCGGTGGACGAATTGTCCGGCCAAAAGGTGGGCATCGGCGTCACTGGCAGCATTGCCAGCCGCACCGACACCGGCGCCGGCAAGACCCGCACCCCGCGCAACGTCGCCGCGCTCGACAAGAACGAGTACGTCGCCAAGAAGACCGACTTCGACACCGCCATCCCGTATGCGCTGCTCGATGCCTGGGCCAAATTCCCGGACTTCCAGGCGCGCCTGCGCGATGCCATCGTCAAGCGTCAGGCGCTGGACCGTCTGCAGATCGGCTTCAACGGCACGCACGCCGCTGCCGACACCGACCGCGCCGCATTCCCGCTGCTGGAAGACGTCAACATCGGCTGGCTGCAGCAGTACCGCACCAATGCTGCCCAGCGCGTGCTGGCGAGCGGCAAGACGGCGGGCAAGATGGTCATCGGCGCCGGCGATGGCGCGGACTACCGCAACCTCGACGCGCTGGTCTTTGACGTGGTGAGCAACCTGCTGGATCCGTGGCACCGCAAGGATCCGAGCCTGGTGGTGGTGCTGGGCCGCGACCTGATGCACGACAAGTATTTCCCGATGGTCAACAAGGACCAGCCGGCCAGCGAGAAAATCGCTACCGACCTGATCTTGAGCCAGCGCCGCGTCGGCGGCCTGCAGGTGGCCGAGGTGCCGTACCTGCCGGACGGCGCGTTGATGGTCACTTCGCTTGCGAACCTGTCGATCTACTACCAGACCGGCGGCCGTCGCCGTTACATCCAGGAAGTGCCCGCACGCGATCGCATCGAGAACTACGAGTCCTCCAACGATGCTTACGTGGTCGAAGACTACGGCCTGGGCTGCGTGGTTGAGCACATCGAGATCGAGGCCTAAGCCATGGCCGACAGTCCCGCCAAGCGTCACCACAGCCGCGTGCTCGCCGAGCTGGAAGCGGCGCAGCGCGCTCCGCACCAGCTGATGGCCGGTGCAACCGCCTACGAGCAGCATATGGCGCAGCTGCAGAGCGATCGCCTGCGGCTGAAGCAGATCCAGTCCACCCAAGGCAAGGCGGCGCTCAAGGTGCAGCTGCTGCCGACCTACGTGCCGTATCTGGCCGGCGTGCTGGCCGGCGGCCAGGGCGCGCAGGACGAGATCGTGATGACGTGCATGGTGTGGCGCATTGATGCCGGCGACTATGCCGGCGCGCTGGAGCTAGGTGCCTACGTGCTCAAGCACTGCCTGCAGATGCCTGACCGCTTCTCCCGCACCGTGGGCTGTGTGCTGGCCGAAGAGATCGCCGAGGCGGCGCTGTCTGCACAGAAGACCGGTCAGAGCTTCGATGAGGCCGTCCTGGCCGACACCGCCGCGCTGACTGCAGAGCAGGACATGCCTGATGAGGTGCGCGCCAAGCTGCACCTGGCACTGGCCCGCGCAACGCTTGCGGGCATCACCGATGAGACGCCTGCCGACCAGGCGCAGCCCATCGCCGCTGCCGCTGTCTCCGACCTGCAGCGCGCCATCGCACTGCATGGCAGCTGCGGCGGCAAGAAGGATCTGGAGCGCGCCGAGCGGCTCTTGAAGAAGTTCAGCGCTGAGCCTGCGGGCACCAGCGCATAACCGAGCGTCCCCGCAACCCTCGCCGGCTCGGGGCCGATCCACAGCACGTCTTCGCTGCGGTGACGCCCCGACCACCGGCGATCCCTTCCGAGCCATCCATGAGCGGATTCACTGCCACCGGCACCACCAGCGCCACGCCTGATGCGATCGCCAATGCGCCGTTCTGGCCGGCGATCGCACCGGCGACTGTGCGGGCGAGCATGCGCCTGGATGGCACCGTCACCGATCCGCGTCTGCGTCAGGCCATCGTCGCCGCCATGTTGGCGGTTAACGACGAACTGCAGGCCTGGGCGGATAAGCAGCAGGCGACCGGCTACGCGGCGTTGGCCGACGTGCCCAGCACCACCGTCGATGGCCTCTCGCGTCGCGTACAGCTGTACCTGCGCGCCGTCGCGTGTGCCACTGCCGTCGAGGTGGCCGAGCGTTACCGCAGCTTCGACGCCACCGACAGCGCCAACCAGCGCGCCGATGACTTGTCGCCCAGCATCACCGAGTTGCGCCGCGACCAGCGTTGGGCGGTGCGCGATCTGCAGAACCTACCGCGCAGCACGGTGGAGCTCATCTGATGCGCGTGCACGCCATGCAAGGCGACACCGTCGACCTGCTGTGCTGGCGCCACCTGGGCAGCACGGCCGGCCTGGTCGAGCGCACCTATCTCCTCAATCCCGGCCTGGCCGAACTGGGCGCCGTGCTCCCGCACGGCACGCCGGTGGAGTTGCCCGAGGTAACCACCACCACAGCGGCGATGACGCCGCTTGTGCAGCTATGGGACTGATCCGATGACCGAACCCACCTCCGTATCGAGCGGCTTTTTGATCGCCACCGGTGTGGGCCTTGCCTCCGTGCTGCCTGGCATCGACGGCGATGCGCTGATCGGCGCCTTCGCCGGCGGCGCGCTGTTCGTGGTGTCCGCCGCCAAGCAACCGCTGTTAGCGCGGCTGATCTATTTCCCGGTGAGCGTGATCGCCGGCTACCAGCTGGCGCCGGAAATCCTGCGCTGGTTGCCGATCAAGTCCAGTGGCGTGGCCGCCTTCGCCAGCGCGGCGTGCGCGATCACCGTCACGCTGGGCCTGATCGAAAAGAGCAAGTCCTTCGACTTTTCCTTCCTACGTCGTGGAGGTCCGCCCAGTGCATAGCCTGGTCACCGTCCTGACGTTGATGGCCTCGCTCGCCATCTGCGTCCGCCTGCTTACCTACCACCGGCCCGTCGATGCGCGCCATCGACGCGGCGCGGGCTGGTGCGCGTGGTTGCTGATCGCCAGCACCGGCGGCCAGGCGCTGCACATCCTGCTGGCCGGCGCCGGCTCGCAAGTCAGTCTCTGGCACCTGGGCACGTTGATCGTGCTGGCGGTACTCACCTACCGCGCCCAGGGCAATGTGGCGCGCATCCTGAAGGTCGATTGATGTTCACCGATACCCAGCTCGCCTCGATCATGCAGTGCTCGCCGCAACGCGCTCAGCGCTGGCACGGCCCACTGCTCGCCGCCGCCAACCGCTTTGGCATCACCACCAAGCGCCGCGCTGCGCACTGGCTCGGTCAGGTCGGCCACGAAAGCCTGAGCCTGTCGCGCATGGAAGAAGGGCTGACCTACACCACCAGCGCTCGGCTGTTGGAAGTGTTCGGCACGCGCATCACACCGGCCCAGGCGCCCAAGTTCCTGCGCAATCCGGTCGGCCTGGCCAACTTCGTCTACGCCGACCGCCTGGGCAACGGCAACACCGCCAGCGGCGACGGTCACCGCTACCGGGGCCGTGGCCCGATGCAGCACACGTTCCGTGGCAACTACCGCCGCATCGGTGAGCTGATTGGCCTGCCGGTGGAAGAACAGCCGGATCTGCTGCTGCAGGTTGAGCCAAGCGCACTGGGAGCGGCGGCGTACTGGCACGACAACGGCCTCAACGTGCTGGCCGATACGGGCGACGTGCTTGGCCTGGGCCGCAAGATCAACTTGGGCAACGTGCGTGCCAAGCGCTTGCCCGAAGGCCACAGCGATCGCGTCACGCGCACGCAGCGCGCCCTGCAGATCCTGGGCGTGAGCTGATGGTCACGCGCCTGGTCATCCTGCTGGCGCTGATTGCAGTGCTCGTTGGTGGCTGCGTGTGGCAAGAGCAGCGCGTCAACACCGCGCAACGCGAACGCAAGCAAGCTCTAGACGCAAAAGCTGCCGCTATCGCCGAGCGCGACAGCGCAAAGAGTTCCATAAAGGTCGTTGTCGAGTACGTCGACCGCGTGCACATCGTGCGCGAGGCCGGCGCCACCATCACCCGCGAGGTCCCGATCTATGTCACCCAGAAAGCCGACGCTGCTTGCGCTATCCCTGCTGGCTTTGTGCGGCTGCACGACGCCGCCGCCACGGGCCAGCCTGCCGGGTCGCCCACCGGAGATCCTGATGCGCCGGCCGCCGGCATTACGCTCTCTGGCATTGCCGGTACCGTCGCCGACAACTACACCAGCTGCCACGCCACCGCCACGCAACTGACCGCGCTGCAGGACTGGATCGATCTGCACGTGCCGGAGCCGGTGCCATGATCAAGCCCGCCAGCCTGCGCGCGCATCTGGTGGCGGCCTTGCCGGATCTGGCACGCGATGCCGACCGGCTGCTGGTGTTTATCGACGCCGGCAGCCTGATCAGCACGTTCCAGCCCGGGCTGTCGTTCGAGTACCAGTACACGCTCAACCTGATCCTGACCGACTATGCCGGCCATCCGGACAGCGTGATGCTGCCGCTGCTGGAATGGGTGCAGGTCAATCAATCCGAGCTGCTGTCCAACTCGGCGCGCCGTGGCGAGATTGCCTTCGAGGCCGACATCCTCGCCAACGATGCAGTGGATCTGTCGATCAAGTTGCCACTGACCGAGCGTGTCGTGGTCACCGCGAAGGACGGCGGCGGCTACGACATGGCCCATGCGCCCGAACCCGTGATCGATCCATGGATGAGCTGACCGCGCTGGAGAATTGGGCCGCGCCGCTTCTGGCCCGCCTGCAGCCGGGCGAACGCCGCACGCTGGCCCGCAAGATCGGAACGGAACTGAGGCGCTCACAGAGCCAGCGCATCGGCAAACAGCAGGCGCCCGATGGCACGCCGTACGCCCCGCGCAAGCAGCAGCTGCGGCAGAAGGCCGGGCGCGTCAAACGCGCGAAGATGTTCGCCAAGCTGCGGCAGGCCAAGTTCTTCAAGGTCAGCGCCAGCCCCAACGCTGTGAGCGTGGGATTCGTGGGGCGCGTATCGAGGATTGCCCGCGTGCATCAGGAAGGACTCACCGAGCGGGTTCGCCTGAACGGCCCAAGGTCGCTCTATGAAAAACGTGTACTTCTTGGCTTCACTGTTCAGGAGAGAACTCTCATCAACAGCTTGCTAACGCAACACTTAGCGACGCTCTAGTGACTGGTGATTGCAACTCAGATGCGGAGATAGCCTCGCATCCGCCTTTAAATCTCGGGGAAGGCCATTGTGAACGTTGAGCCATGACCTACTTGGGAGATCACTTCAATAAACCCATTGGCCTGCCGAACCGCCCCGTATACTTGCGCAAGCCCCAGCCCGGTTCCCTTGCCGCTGGGTTTGGTCGTGAAATACGCCTCGAACAAGCGATCACGGACCTCCGGAGCAATCCCCTCACCTTGGTCAACGACCGAAATGGTTACGTAATTACCGGCGCGACGTTGCTGATCTACATCGCTGTCCAAGCAAGTCGTCTTCGTCACCACGACAGAAATCGCCCCCCCGTTGGGAGAAGCATCCCGTGCATTGATCACCAAATTCATCAGGGCACGCTCCAGCGTGTTGGGATCGACCAGTACGGTAGATTTTGCATTATCAGGATGACATTCCAGCTGGACACCCGAACCGGCCGCCTGCTGGAGAAGAGGCAGTAGATTTGTTGCCAACTCACACAAATTGGTCATTTCCGGTGCATAAGGGTGATGGCTTGCAAACCCCAACAAACGTTTTGACATCGTGGTGCCATGAGTGAGCGCATTCAGTGCAATGCCCAGCAACGAATGATCCCGCAGCACGAGTTCATTACGCGCCCGCACCAACTCAATTGCGCCAGACGCTGCCTGAAGTACGTTGTTCAGGTCATGCACCATGCCCGCAAGAAGCTGTCCGATCGCATCGCCTTTCTGCGCCTGCTTGGCCGCAGACTCTGCCAACCGCTGCGCGGCACGGGCAATATCCAGCTCATCCGCGCGCGCTTCAGCATTCGAGAACGCGCTGGACAGTCTGATCAGCGCGGCATTACTGGTCTTTTGGAGCTGCTCACCAAACGCATCAGTATTACCATCTTTCACATCAATCAATCGACCTTGCAACGCATTCTTCAAGGTCACCAGCGCCGCTTGGGCAAGCCGCCCTTCTGTGATGTCCCGATTCACAGCCAGTAGCGACGTGACGTTGCCGAACTCGTCCTTCAGCGGAGTTGTAGACACAAGCCAATGCCGGTCCACACCTCGCGGAGTGGTGCATTCAGCTTCGAATTGCGCTGGCTCTCCACGCCTGCCTGCAGCCAAAGCCTCTTCAATTTGAGGGTGCACATGGTCTGGCCACTGTGACGTCCAGTGACGGTTGAGCACATATTCCTTGTTCTCAACAGCAACTCTCTCGAGACCGTGTGAGTTCACAAAGGTGATGATCCCCTCGAGTGAAAGCTCTTTGATCGAGTCACCCGATAGCTCGACAACGTGCTGGAACCAGTCTTTCGTCATTTGGCCCGGTCTGGACATGTGTAGGGGACGTTAAGGATATTTTGGGGCTGCCCCCCATACTGATCAACAGACGAAGTTCAAGTTGCCACATATCGATGCTCCAGAAGGCTGAATCATTAATTTTGATCGTGGAAGACGAGCCGTTAGTCCGACAAGTTACCCAGCTAATGCTTGAAAGCGTAGGCTTTACAGTGGTAGCAGCAGGCAACGCGGAAGAAGCGCTGCAATGCCTGAAGGAACAGCCCACCGTGTGCGTGATTGTGTCGGATGTGCAGATGCCTGGCGCGTTGGACGGGCTTACGCTGATTCGGAAGCTGAGAGACGATGGGCTGCAGATACCTGCCGTCTTGACCTCAGGACGGTTGCATCCGTCCACACTGCCACCCTCGACGAGCTTTCTGCCTAAACCGTACACATTGCCGAAGCTGATAGCTGCAGTGGAAGAATTTTTGCCTATGCGGACAGTGCCGTTTACACGAGCAAGCGAGATCCCTTAAAAAAATCTGCGTGCTTCCCTGTTGCATTTGATCGTGGCTGACTGGAGCGCACCTGCGCAGCATGTGAATTAGTGATAGTGGTTAGTTCGGAAGGAAGGATAATCATCCCTATAGACAGCGCTTGCGCTGCCGATAAGAGGAATACTCAAGGAGTCCTTTCCATGCCAGGCTCGCTCAAAACCCAGCTTCCGTTCACATCTACCAGTGAGACGATTGGTGATCTCTTAGATTGCCTAGCGCGGCTTACCCCACTAAAAACTTGGATTTTTGCAGAAGTCAAAAACGACTACTGGATCATCCGCGCATGCACAGATGCCAATTTTGGTTTGAAAGTCGATCAATTTTTGACTTGGTCTGAGTCGGTGTGCAGAAGGGTTATTAGCATGGGAGGGCCTCAGTGTGCCCCAGATCTAGGGAAGATCGATCACCTTGCCCAAGCGCCACTTGCTATCGAGCTAGGAATTGCCAGCTATCTTGGCGTTCCAATCAAAGTTCCAGGCAAGATGGAAGGCATGCTCTGCGGCATTGACACCCATATCGCTGATAACGAACTCGAGCACTTCTTACCAGTGGCGGAGACCTTTGGCCGCATGCTGGCAAGTTCGTGGGCGCAGCATCTGCTAGAAAATCAACCTCTCACGTCTGCACCGGAAGTGCAAACCGTGGATGTACTCACTGGACTCTACGATCTAAATGCGTTTCAAGCGCTATTGCAGAGTGCAGCAGAGCATCATCGCAACGAGCAGGGCGGGATTTTGCTTTTTGATCTGGACGTCAGCAGTGCAGGAAATGATGCGGGTACAAGAAGAGAAATTGAAGTTGCTACAGAGCTTTTACAAGCGGCAACGCGCCCTCAAGATGGACTTGCGCATCTATCTCCAGGAGAGTTCGCCATCTATCTTCCTGGGATCAGCGAGGCGGGATTGTTGTCGGTTGCACGGCGTATCCGCTCATCTCTCACCGCGCGCGGACTCAAGTCGAAATGGGGTGCGAGTTGGTTCAAAGACATGGACCAGCTCGACAATGTGGACCATGCGCTCAAGCGGGCAAGCTCGCAGACCACCGGCACCACATCAGTAGAAGAGGTTGCAGCTTAGTATGTAATTGGCAATTGGTGTTCGTAGCGTAAAGGGTCAGGTTATTCTGTAATGCATCGATATACACGCTATTGCCATGGGGAAAAGCACGGTAGCCGGAGAGCATTGTTCCAAGCTTTCTAGTGTTCTTCCCATGGCCTCTTTTACAGCAGTTGATCTATCAAGGCTGCAAGCGCCCGACCTGATTGAAGCTCTGGACTTTGAGACGATGTTCGCCCAGGCGCTCGCTCAGTTTCGTCGGCTAATGCCGGAGTTTTCCGCGCTTACCGAGGCGGATCCGGTCTACAAAATCCTGCAGCTGTTCGCGGCTCGGGAGCTGCTGATCCGCCAGCGTGCCAACGACAAGGCGCAGCAGACCATGCTGGCCTTCGCCACAGGCACCAACCTCGATCACCTAGGCGCATTGTTTGGCGTCGCGCGCCTGGTGCTCGATCCGGGGCGGCCGGAGAACGGCATTGCACCGACCCATGAGTCGGACGTGGACTTCCGCCGCCGCATCCAGCTGGCGCCCGAGGGCTTCAGCGTGGCAGGGCCCGAGGGCGCGTACATCTATCACGCGCTCAGCGCGGCGGCCGATGTCATGGACGCCAGTGCCACCAGCCCCGCACCTGGGCAAGTGCTGGTCACCGTCCAATCGCGCACGGGCAACGGCAAGGCTCCCCAGGCATTGTTGGACGAGGTCGCTGCCATCCTCACCAACGACGACGTGCGCCCGCTGACCGACGATGTCACCGTCCAGAGCGCGCAGATCGTCCCGTATGCCATTCGTGGGCGCATCTACACCTACGCTGGCCCCGACTCGGCGGTGGTCATGCGCGAGGCGATGCGCAGCCTGCAGGCGTATCTGGACGAGGCACACCGCATCGGTCGCGACGTACCCGAGTCGGCTATCAAGGCAAAGCTATTCGCAGATGGCGTGCAGCGCGTGGAGCTGGACTCGCCGGCAGCCGACATTCGGATCAGCCGGACGCAGGCTGCTTACTGCACCGCGATCGACATCGTGCACGCCGGCATCGATGAGTAACTCCCCGCTGCCGCCCAACGCCACGCCTATGGAGCGCGCCCTTGCCGCCGTTGCGGCGCGTCTGGAAGCGATCCCGCTGCCATACCCGGATCTGTGGAATCCGGACACGTGCCCGGCCGGCCATCTGCCGTGGCTGGCGTGGACGCTCTCTGTCGATGACTGGAAGGCCGACTGGAGCGATGCGGTCAAGCGCTCGCGCTTACGCAGCGCCATGGCGATCCAGCGCCGCAAGGGCACAGCCAACAGCGTCCGCATGGTGGTTGCCTCGTTCGGGGGGGCGGTGACCATCCGCGAGTGGTGGCAGCAGCAGCCACGCGGCCAGCCGCACACCTTCGAGCTGACGCTCACGCTCAATGGATCCGATGGGCGGGCTGCGAGCGCTCGATTTGTCGATGAGGTCATCGCCGAGGTTGAGCGCACCAAGCCCGTTCGCTCGCACTTCGGCTTCGTGCAGGGGCTGCAGACCACCGGCAACTTCTCGCTGGTGACTGGTATTCGCATCATCAACTACCGCCGTCTGTCGATGACGGCGCAGGGATAAGCCATGGCATTACAACTGGTTCTCACCACCGCAGGTCGTGCGGCGCTGATCAACGCCGAGAAGAACGGCACCACTTCTACCAAGGTGGCCAGCATCGGTTTCACGGCGGCGGCATTCGCTGCAACGGAAGACCTGAAGGCAGTACCAGGCCAGCACCTGACGCTCTCCAGCATCTCCGGCGGCACGACTTCTTCCACAACCATCCACGTCACTGTCAGCGACACGAGCCGGGCAACCTATGAGGTGCGTGGTTTTGGGCTGTATTTGGAGAATGGCACGCTACTGGGCAGCTATTCCCAGCCCGAGCTGATCATGGAAAAGGCCGCCGCCTCCGACCTGCTGATGTCGGCCGACATCCTGTTTTCTGGGGTCACCGTGTCTTCGGTGACGTTCGGCAATGCCAACTTCACCAACCCGGCCGCGACCACCGAGAAGGAAGGCATCGTCGAACTTTCCACGCGCGCGGAGGCCATTGCAGGCACGGACCCGCAACGCGCCGTCACACCGGACGCGTTAAAAGCCGCGATCGACAGCCGCAGTGGTTGTGCGCGCTTTGAGGCATCGGGCACCTTCGTTGTCCCGGCGGGAGTGACGGCGATCTATGTCAGCGCCTGTGCAGGCGGCGGTGGCGGCGGTGGCGGTGCAACGCGTGCCGAGAAAGTTCTGGGGTCAGGCACCTACACCGCGACCGGTGGCGGCGGTGGTGGCGCTGGGCAATCGATTCAGCGCGTGCGCTTCGCGGTCGCGCCTGGCGCCACTGTTCCAATCGTCATCGGAGCCGGTGGATCCGCTGGCGCAGGCTCAAGGACGGACGGGACAAACGGCGTAGCCGGCAGTGCAGGCGGAGCAACCGTCATCGGCAATCTCATCACCCTGGCTGCAGGTCAGGGTGGCGGCGGCGGTCTCGTTGGTGCAACGCAGGTCGGCGGTGCAACCGGTGGAGACGGCTACCCAGCCGGCGGCGATTCGGCATCGATCTCAGTCAACGCACCCTATGGCCCGGCAGGTACCGGTGGCTCCTGTGCATTCGGCGGCGGCGGACCTGGCGGACGGAGTGCAGGCGAAACCACATCCGCAAGTCGTAAAGGCTTCGGCTTTGGCGCTGGCGGTGGCGGTGGGGGCGGCGTTTCCAATGGCTCCACGGCAAGCACGTTTGGCAAGGATGGTTCCACCGGGTGCCCCGGCTTCGTTTTCATTGAGTGGTGCTGAGATGACGATTGGACGTTACGCGATGATCCAAACCGGGACCGACGTGGTGGTCAACATCATCGTTTCCGATAGCGGCTTCACCATTGACGGTTTCGAGTTCCGCGCACTCCAAGACAAGACCGTGTGCGAGCCTGGCATGTACTTCAATCGCGGTGACGGGCTGTACTACTTCGACGCGCAGTTCACCCAGCGCGAAGTCATCGCACCGGAGCCGCCTGCGAATTTGTAGCACCGCTGCGCTGCGTAGATCACGCAGCTACAGCACAACTGCGGTGTCATCCTGCACGCGCGCGACGACCATGACTGCATGGGCAACGCATCCTCCGCACTGAGTAACGCCATTCGCCTCGGCACCGTCGCCGAGGTGAATCTCGCCACCGCGCGATGCCGCGTGCAGGTCGGCGAGATGCTGACCGACTATCTGCCCTGGGTGGTCACCCTGGCCGGCACCACCATCATCTGGTCGGCGCCGGCGATCGGCGAACAAGTCGTGGTGCTGTCGCCGGCTGGCGACCTGGCCGATGGCGTGGTGCTACGGGGCCTGTACTCCGACCAATTCGCAGCGCCTGCCGCGTCCGACACGCTCCACGTGCTGCGCTTTGCCGATGGCGCGCAGATCCATTACGACACCGAGGCGCATGCGCTGCAGGCCACGCTACCCAGCGGCGGCACCGCGTCCATTACTGCCGATGGCGGCATCACGCTCAATGGCCCGCTGACCGTCAACGGCAAGACGATGCTCAATGGTGATGCGACCATCACCGGTATCGCGAAGGCGACCACCGATGTCATCGGCGGCGGGATCAGCCTCAAGAACCACAAGACCACCGGCGTGACGGCCGGCAGCGCACTCAGCGGTGGCCCGCAGTGATCGGCGTTGATGCCACCACCGGCCGTGTGATCGAGGGCGAGCAGCACCTGGCCCAATCGATCGCCTGCATTCTGACCACGCCCATCGGCACGCGCGAGCAGCGCCGCGACTTCGGCTCGCTGCTGCCCGAACTGATCGACCAGCCGTTCAACGGCGCCACCCGCACGCTGCTCTACGGCGCTACGGCCACCGCGTTAATGCGCTGGGAGCCGCGCCTGCGCCTGACCCGCGTCACCCTGGTCATCGGCGATACGCCTGGCAGCTTCGTGCTGACGATTGAGGGCGAACGCACCGACGTTGCTCCCGCCAATGCGCGCTCGCGCATGACCATCCCGCTCCGCTTCCGCTCGTCCTGATCGAGGAACCTATGTCTACTGTCTACCACCACGGCGTTCGCGTCATCGAAGTCAGCGCAGGTGCGCGCGTCATCCGCACCGTCTCCACTGCCATTGTCGGCCTGGTCGCTACGGCGTCCGATGCGGACGAGAAGATCTTTCCGCTCGACAAGGCCGTGCTGGTCACCGACGTGCTGAGTGCCATTACCAGTGCCGGCACCAAAGGCACCTTGCGCGACTCCCTGCGGGGCATCGCCGACCAGACCAATCCGGTGACCGTGGTCGTGCGTGTGGCCGAAGGCGAAGACGCGGACAAGACCTCGTCCAACGTCATCGGCGAGGCCAAGTCCAGCGGCTATACCGGCCTGTATGCGCTGCTCGCGGCGCAAGCACAGTTGGGCGTGCGTCCGCGCATCCTGGGCGCGCCGGGCCTGGACACGCTACCGGTGGCCAAGGCGCTGGCGACCATCGCCAAGAAGCTGCGCGCCATGGCCTATGTGCGGCCAGTCGCCGAAACCGTAGCTGAGGCCATCACCTACCGTGGAAAGTTCGGGGATCGCGAGTTGATGCTGATCTGGCCCGACTTCATGGCCTTCGACACCGCTACCAGCACCACGACAGCGGCGTATGCCACTGCACGTGCGCTCGGCCTGCGCGCCAAGATTGACACCGAACAAGGCTGGCACAAGAGCCTATCCAATGTGCCCGTGGCAGGAGTCACCGGCATTTCCGAGGACGTGCACTGGGATCTGCAGGATCCGGCCACCGATGCGGGTGTGCTCAACGAGGGCGATATCACCACGTTGGTCAACTTCAACGGGCAACGCTTCTGGGGTTCGCGCACGTGCGCGGAGGACAACATGTTTGCCTTCGAGACGGCCACGCGTACCGCCCAGGTCCTGGCCGACACCATCGCCGAGGGCGTGGCGTTCTACGTCGACAAGCCGATGCATCCCTCGCTGGTCAAAGACATCGTCGAAGACATCAACGCCAAGTTCCGCGACCTGAAAGCGTCCGGCTACCTGATCGATGCCACCGCCTGGTTCGACGGCACCGTCAACAGCGCCACCACGCTCGCCGATGGCGCGCTGCGCATCGACTACGACTACACGCCAGTACCGCCGCTGGAAAACCTGCAGCTGTACCAGAAGATCACGACCAGCTACCTGGCCGACTTCGCCGAACGCGTCAACGCGTAACGCACCCGCCTTAGATTCCCGGAGAAACGCATGGCTTTGCCCAAGAAACTCAAAGCGCTCAACCTGTTCAACAACGGTGAGAGCTATCTCGGCCAGGTGGTCGAAGTGAAGCTGCCCACGCTGTCCCGCAAGATGGAGGAATATCGCGGCGGCGGTATGAATGGCCCGGTCGACATCGACTTCGGCCAGGAGAAGATCGAGCTCGAATGGAAGTGCGGCGGCCTGATGCGCAGCGTGCTGAATCAGTACGGCGCCACCACGCACAACGCCGTGCAGCTGCGCTTTGCCGGCGCCTACCAGCGCGACGACAGCGGCGCGGTGGATGCCGTCGAATTTGTGGTGCGCGGCCGTCACAAAGAGATTGATCCCGGTACCGGTAAGTCCGGCGACGACACCGAATTCTCCGTCAAGACCTCCGCCAGCTATTACAAGCTGATGATCAACGGCTCCACCGTGATCGAGATCGATCTGATGAACATGATTGAGATCGTCAACGGCGTGGATCTGCTCGCCCCGCATCGCCGCGCCATCGGCGCCTGACCCTTCCGGCCTGGCGCCGCCAGGCCTCCGCCCTGAGACCTTCCGATGACCCCGACCTTTTCCCCAGCCATTCCTCTCGACCAGCCGATCGTGCGCGGCGAGCAGACCATCACCGAGCTCAAGGTGCGCAAGCCCGGCGCTGGTGAGTTGCGCGGCCTCAAGCTCGCCGATCTGCTGCAGATGGATGTCACCGCGTTGGCGACCCTGTTGCCGCGTATCTCTTCGCCAGCGCTGACCACCGCAGACGTCAATGCGATGGATCCGGCCGACCTGGTGGCGGTCGGCCAGGAGGCCGTGGTTTTTTTCTTGCCGAAGGCGATGAGGGAGACGGACTTCCCAACTGCGTAGAGGATGCGATGGCCGATATCGCGGCCATCTTCCACTGGCCGCCGTCTGAAATGGATTGCTGGTCGCTGCACGAACTCACGGCGTGGCGCGAGCGTGCCCGCCTGCGAAGCGGAGCCGAATGATGCGCCACCCAACGAACAAGGCCGCCTAAATGGCGGCCTCCGACAATCTGCGCCTGCAGGTCATCCTGGCCGCCGTCGATCGCGCCACCGGCCCGTTCCGCCGCGTGCTCAATGGCAGCCGTGGCGTTGCTTCCGCACTGCGCAATCAGCGCGACGCGTTGCGCCAACTCAACAGCCAGCACCGCGACATCGGCGCGTATCGCGAACAGGTGGCGTTGGCACAGCGTGCCAAGACCGCGCTCGATGCGCAGCGGCAATCGGTGCGCACGCTTGCCCAGCAGATCAAAGCCACCGGCACGCCCACCGCCGCCATGAATGCCGAGTTCGAACGCGCCGTGCGCACCGCACGCGAACTCAAGACCGCACACGGCGCGCAGGAGGCCGGCCTGCAGCGCCTGCGTGGTCGCCTCGAAACGGCCGGAATCAGCACGCGCGAGCTGGTCACGCATGAGCGCCGTTTGCGCGGCGAGATCGAGAACACCAACACCGCCATGCGCGCCCAGCAGCAGCGCCTGGCGGCGATCGATGCCGCACAGCGGCGCAGCGCTCGCATCCAGAGCGCCGGCCTGCAGGCGAGCGCCTACGGCGCCGGCATGGCGTTCGCCGGCCAGCGCGCCTTGCGTGCGTCGGCGCTGCCGATCAGCGATGCGATGGAGTTCGAGTCGGCGATGGCCGACGTGCGCAAGGTCGTGGACTTCAAGACGCCGCAGCAGTTTTTGCAGATGGGCCGCGATGTCGAAAACCTCTCGATGCGTTTGCCGATGCTGCCGGCCGAGATTGCCAAGATTGTCGCCGCCGCCGGCCAGGCGGCCATCCCGCGCCAGGAGCTGGTCCGCTTCGCCGAGGACGCGGCCAAGATGGGCGTGGCCTTCGACAGCAGCGCCGAGGACGCCGGCCAGACCATGGCGACCTGGCGCACGGCGTTTCGCATGGGCCAGGCCGAAGTCGTCGTGCTGGCCGACAAGATCAACTACCTCGGCAACACCGGCCCTGCCAGCGTCAACAAGATCAGCGCGGTGGTGAACCGCATTGGTGCCCTGGGCGAGGTCGCCGGCCTTCAGAGCGGGCCACTGGCCGCGCTGGGCGCCACGGTTGCCGGCATGGGCATCGAGTCGGAAGTCTCGGCCACCGGCATCAAGAACATGCTGCTCACCCTGGCCTCGGGCGAGTCGGCCACCAAGAGCCAACGCGAGGCCTTCGATAAGCTGGGCATCAAGGCCACCGCCATGGCCGAGGTCATGCAGAAGGATGCAGGCGGCGCCATCATGTCGGTGCTGCAGAAGCTGCGCGCACTGCCCAAGGCCGAGCAAGCCGCGACGATGACGCAGCTGTTCGGCCGCGAGTCGATCGGTGCGATCGCACCGCTGCTGACCAATCTGGAGCTGCTGCAGGGCAACTTCGCCAAGGTGGCCGACGCGCAGCGCTATGGCGGCTCGATGTCGGCCGAGTACGCATCGCGGGTGGCCACCTCGGCCAACTCGCTGCAGCTGCTGAAGAACACCGCTGTGGTGGTGTCGCAATCGATCGGCCAGACGCTGCTCCCGCAGTTCAAGCAACTGACCGAGCGCACGGCTGCGGTGGTCGGCCAGGTCACGACGTGGATCCGCGCCAATCCGGTGCTGGTGGGCGCGATCGCCAAGACGGCGATCGCCGGCGCCGCGCTGGTCACGATCCTGGGCGGTCCACTGGTGGCCGGCGGCGTGGCCGCGATGGCGTTTTCGCAGATCCACGGCGCTGTGGCGCTGCTGTCGGGCGGTGGCGGCTTTGGTGCGCTGCTGCGGCAAGGGCTGGCGTTGGGCGGCCGCGTGCTGCCGATGCTCGCCAATGGCGCCCGCCTGCTGCTGCCGCTGCTCGGCGGCGTCAGCCTGCCGGTGCTGGCGATCGGCGCGGCCGTCGCTGCGGTGGCGCTGCTGGTGTGGAAGTACTGGGGGCCGATCAAGGCGTTCGCCATCGGCGTGTGGCAAGGCATCGTCGATGTGGCCGCGCCGGTGCTGGCAGAGCTGCAGGCGGCGCTCGCGCCACTGGCGCCGGTGTGGGACACCGTGGCCGCTGCGATGGGCCAGGCCTGGGCGTGGGTCAAGCAGCTGCTGACGCCGTTCGAGGCCACCACCGCGCAGTTACACGGTGCAACGCAGGCCGGTCGCGGCTTCGGGCAGATCATTGGCGCGGTGCTGGTCACCCAGCTGCAGCTGGCCGTCAAGGCGATCGGCTGGCTGGTGCAGGCGTTTGTGTTCGTGCTGCCGGTCATCAAGCAGATCCTCGGCGGCGTGTGGCAAACCGTCCAGGGCACGTGGTCGCTGATCGTGGGCGTGTTCACCGGCAACGGCGATCGCATCCGCCAGGGGCTGCTGCAGCTGTGGGCCGGCATCAACCAGCAGCTGGCTAACTGGCCGGCGCGGATGCTGCAGGCCGGTGCGGACATGATCAGCGGCTTGCTCCAGCCGTTTGCGTTCGTCCTGCCGGTGATCAAGCAAATCCTCGGCGGCGTATGGCAAACGGTCCAGGGCGCCTGGTCGCTGATCGTGGGCGTGTTCACCGGTAACGGCGATCGCATCCGCCAAGGGCTGTTGCAGCTGTGGGCCGGCATCAACCTGCAGCTGGCCAACTGGCCCGCCCGGATGCTGCAGGCCGGCGCCGACATGATCAGCGGCCTTGTCCAGGGCATCCGCTCCAAGCTCGGCGCCGCCAGTAACGCGATCGCCAGCGTCGGCACCGGTGTGGTCGATCGCTTCAAGGGCCTGCTGGGCATCCACAGCCCCTCGCGCGTGTTCGCCCAGCTGGGCGACTTCACCATGCAGGGCCTCACCGTGGGACTGCAGCGCGGCCAGGGCGCGCCGGTGCAGGCCGTCATGGCGCTTGGCAACCGGATGCGTGCGGTGGGCGCCGGCCTGGCCCTGGCGACGGCCACAGCACCTGTGGCGGCGATCGATAGCCGGGCGTCGCTGTCGGCGCCTACGCGCGCCGCCAGCGCGCCTGCAGGCGGCAACAGCTACGTCATCCACGTCCATGCCGCACCGGGCATGGATGCGACTGCACTGGCGCGCGAAGTCGCCCGCCAGCTCGAAGACCGCGACCGGCGCACAGCGGCCACCCGCCGTTCCAGCCTGCGCGACGACTGAGGATCCACCCCGATGATGATGTCCTACGGCACGTTTGTGTTTGCCCTCGATAGCGCCGCGTATCTACAGCTGCAGCGGCAGATGAGTTGGCGCCACGCCACCAGCGATCGCGTCGGCGCGCGAGCGGCCAGCCAGTTCCTAGGGCCAGGCGATGAAACCATCGAGCTATCAGGCCTGATCGCGCCGGACCTGACCGGCTCGCGTGGATCGCTGACCACGCTGCGCAGACTCGCAGCCGCCGGCGAGCCGCTGCCGCTGGTCGATGGCACTGGCTGGGTGTATGGGCCGTATGTGTTGCTGTCGGTCAACGAGACGGCCTCGCTGTTCTTCCCGGATGGCACGCCACGCCGGGTCGAGTTCCAACTGAGCCTGCGTCGCACCGACGACGTTGCGCCGGAGGCGACCGCCGCATGAGCTACCCGATTCCGCAGTGGCGCGTCGTGCTCGATGGCACCGACCTCACCGAGCGCATCGCACCGCGCCTGCTCGATCTCACCCTCACCGAATGCCGTGGCGGCGAAGCCGACCAGCTGGATCTGCGGATCCACGATCACGACGGCACGATGGCGCTGCCCAAACGCGGCGTGCGCCTGGCCGTAGCACTGGGCTGGAAAGCCACCGGCCTGGTCGACAAAGGCACCTTCATCGTGGACGAGGTGGAATACAGAGGTGCGCCGGACATCATCACCGTGCGCGCGCGTAGTGCGGATCTGACTGCGGACATGCGCACACGCCGCGAGCGCAGCTGGCACAACACCACCCTGGGCACCGTGCTCAACACGCTCGCTGGCGAGCATGGACTGACGCCGCGCGTGGCCGACGCGCTGGCGCGTACCAAGCTGCCCCATCTCGACCAGGCCAACGAGAGCGATATGAATCTGCTCACCCGCCTGGGACAGCGCTTTGATGCGGTGGCAACAGTGAAGGCAGGTGCGTTGGTCTTTGCGCCGATTGGCGCTGGCACCACTGCAACCGGCAAGCCGCTGCCGACCGTCACCCTGACGCGGCGCGACGGCGACCAGCACCGTTACTCAGTCGCCGACCGTGATGCCTACACCGGCGTGCGCGCGTACTGGGTGGACAAAGGCAAGGCGCGGCGGCAGTCGGTGCTGGTGGGCACTGACGACAATGCAAAGCGCCTGCGCGAGTCGTATGCAGATGAGGCGACGGCACGCCAGCATGCGCATGCGGAGCTGGAACGGGTGAAGCGCGGAGTGGCGAAGTTCGATTACACGCTGGCGATCGGGCGGGCGGATCTATTCCCAGAGCAGTGGCTGACGGCGAGCGGCTTTAAAAAAGAAATTGATGAGCAACGCTGGCTGATTGCCAAAGTAACGCACGTCATCGACGGATCAACCGGCTTTTCAAGCTCTCTTCAACTGGAATCCAGTTCATAGATTTACGACAAGATCAGCGATGCCGACTTGAGGTGGCAAACGAGCTGTGATATTCAAAACTTACAGGGGGCTGCACAAGGAGATGCATGTATGAAGATTGGAGTTCTGAGCCTGGCTTTGACAGCAGCTATGCTTGCTTCCGCTGGAATAAGTTCAGCAGATGCCAAGGAAGCGAAAGTCACAACTGTTTTGACTACGCAAAAGGTCTACGGTCCCACCGCACCTGAAGTAGGTGTAATACGTGACTGGATCAGCAAGCGCTCGCCGGAGTATCAGCCGCTTCTGAAGGGCGGAACTATCACGGTGAAGCGCTCAGGGCCGGTGAATGCGCGGTCGATGGCGACAGCGGCTGACGGCCCCGGCGGCCCACCCGTTCCGCTTCCTGCGTCGGGCATCCCGGGTGAAACCATCGAAGTTACGCAGACATATCCAAATGGCGGCTACGAAACTTGGATATATGTCTGGGGTCTTCAGGACATTCCTTCGGGCCTGGGTGAGTGGCAGTTGCAATCCTACAAGTTTGATAGGGGCAAGGGAGAGATCCCTGACAACATCCCGGAACCCTGAGTCCAATAGCTGAGAAGTTCATCCGGATGTCAGGCCACCTCGCATCGTCAGGAAGACGATGGTTCGATCGCAAGGAGCTAAGCGCCGACACCTTGAAAAGCCGCCGGAATCGCTCCGGTGGCTTTTTTTATGCGCGCGATTGAATTGGAACTCTAGCTGCTCAAAGTCCGCCAGCCGCTGCCGATAACGCTCTCTTTTGCGAGGACCAGCTGTCCTATCTGGACGTTGATCAAGACTTCTTTTTTTTACGGCCGCCCATGTTGATCTGCATGTATCTCTGATCGATCGCACCTGTCGTGTTCAGCATTTGAGACACGTGGCTGTTGTCGTTGAACGTCACGACAGGCGCAACTTTCTCAGCCCCCTCGCCTGCTGATCCAAGATCGGACAGCATCGCAGTGCGCACCTCATGCGAAGCAGCGCGGAACGCAGCCACCAACGCAGCCTCGGACGGATCCAATTCCACCCGCTGTTCCAGAAGCACATACATGATGTCTACGCCGCGAGCATGCGCGGCCAATAGGTAGGCTCCACCTGGCATGTTCTGGTCCTTTTCGAAGTAAAGCTGTGCCCACTTCGAGATGCCACAAGCGTCGGCCATCTCCTGCTGCGTAAGGCGCAGGCGCTTCCGTTCTTCCTTCAGGCGTTTCCCTACAGTCACTAAGGTTTTTCCTCATATTGACAAAGTTGGTGTTAACACCAACAATTTCCAAAACCACAGGCGACCGCCACCGATGCCCCGCAAAGCGCAAGCTCATCAGCAGTTCCACCCTCGAACCACAGCACAGGCGCGGGAATGGTTGGTGTCCAACGGCATCACGGTCTCTGGATTCGCCCGGCAACTTGGGGTGAATCGCACTGTTGTCGACGATCTGCTCCGAGGCCGCTCGCAAGGCAAGTACGGCGATGCGCACACAGCTGCAATTGCACTCGGTCTCAAAGCACCGCCGAATTATGCCGCAAAAGTCCAAACTTCCAAGCGCTCTAGGGGGTGAGCATGTTCGGCCGGAAAAAAATCGTCTTCCGCTGCGAGGCGTGTAGCGCGAGGCTCATCAAACGCACCAGCGTCCTCGCACATAAATTCCTGCGGCATGACTCCTACGTGTGCGAGAACCCGATGTGTGGTGCGACGTATACAGGCCATTCGGAGTTGACCGGTATTGCCAGCCCCAGCGGCGTGCCTACCGCACACAGTGAGCTTCCACCAACACCGGCGCTCCAACGCGCCCAGGCGCTACAGGCGTACCGCGAGTCGCTCGGCGACCGTCAGCTGGATCTGCTGCCCGTAGGCGGCGAGCAGTTCTTCCCTCACCTCTGAGGCACCCCTAATGCGAAAGACCATTGATTGGGCGGCATTGCCGCCCACGGCGAAGCTTTGCCTGGAAGTTGCACTCATGCACGGCGGCCTTGTGAAGACCGAACACGGTTACATCGGCCGCACTGCCGCGCCAGACACAGATCAGCGCTTCGGCGCAGTTGCGGTTGCCGCACTCATGCGAGAAGGCCTGGCCACCTCTGACGCCTTCGACGAGCGCCTTGTGGCGATGACCGATGCCGCCACCGCGTTGTTCCATCTCCACCCCGAGAATACCGAGGCCGGCTCGTGAGGCATTCCAACAGCTGGTTCACCGCACAGGAGCCGCGATTCGTTGATGCGGCCAGCAATCTGCCGCAGCGCATCGCGCCGCACGCCAAACACGAAGAGGCACGCCTGCTCGCTGCCGCCGTTGACGCACACCGCCGTTCGGGCGGCGCTTACGTCGTGATTGACAATGCCACAGCTCCGCTCGCGCCTCGGCGCTGGCTCGGCGTCTAAGGAAATTCGATGCAAGAGGATCTGCGGCAACAGGTGCTGTCCCGGCTGGAACGGGATTACGGACTCAAGCACCGTAGTGGTACCGAGTACATGCGCGGCGGCAAGTGCCCGTCGTGCGGCAAGAAAGAGCTTTACACCAACCATCTCAAGCCTTGGGTGGTGAAGTGCGGCCGCCAATCCAAGTGCGGGCGCGAGCTGCACGTCAAGGATCTGTACGACGACTTGTTCGACGACTGGTCCAAGCGCTTCCAGCCAACGGCTGCGGCTCCCAACGCTGCGGCCGATGCCTACCTGCAGTTCTCTCGTGGCTTTGACCTGGCACCGCTGAAAGGCCTCTATACCCAGGACAGCCACTACGACCGGAAGATCACCGCCGGCACCGCAACGGTGCGCTTTGCGCTCGTCAAGGGCGGCTGGTGGGAGCGCCTGATCGACCGCCCGCACCGCTTTGGCAAGCAGAAGGCGCGCTTTGCGCCAGGCCAGAGCTATGCGGGGGGTTGGTGGGCTGCTCCTGCCGCGCTGACAGCCATGCAGACGGCACGCGAGGTGTGGATCGTTGAGGGCATTTTTGATGCGATTGCGCTCCTGCAGCACGGCATGTGCGCGGTATCGGCCATGTCCTCCAACGCATTTCCGGAAGAATCACTGCGCGAGCTCGCCAAGGCACGCATGGCCGACCTTCCGACGCTCGTGTGGGCACTGGACAACGAGCCGGGCGCCCGTGCGTACACGCACAAGCACATCAAGCGCGCAGCGGCGCTGGGCTTTGACTCGCGGGCAGCGCAGATCGTCCAGCGCGATGGCAAGAAAACCGACTGGAACGACCTGCATCTGCGCGCTATCGCGTCCGATGATGCCAAGCAATGGGACAACGACGTCAAGGAAGCCCGCTACCAGGGCGACCTGCTCGTAGCGCGCACGGCGGTGGACAAAGGCCTGCTGATGTTCGAGCACGACGGCCGCAACGACTTCTGGCTGGAGTACCGCTCCCGCCTGTACTGGTTCGACTTCGACACGCAGCGCTTCGACAAACTGCGTAAAGAGAAGCTGGGCGACATCGATGCCGACGACGGCGACGAGGTTGCTGCCGAGGATCTGAGGAAGATCAAACGCGCTGCATGTTCCGTGCAGAAGATCGCCAACTGCTACCCGGAGGCGCTGTATTTCCAGCGGCAGGAGGTCACCGACGAAAGCTGGTACTACTTCCGCGTCGATTTTCCGCACGACGGCCCCAGCGTAAAGGGCACCTTTACAGGTGGCCATGTCGCTAGCGCCTCAGAGTTCAAGAAGCGTCTGATCTCCCTGGCCGCCGGCGCCATGTTCACCGGTACCGGCCACCAGCTGGACCGCCTGATCGAGGAACAGACCGAGGCAATCAAGACGGTCGACGCCATCGACTTCGTGGGCTACAGCAAGGAACACCGCGCCTACCTGCTCGGCGATATGGCCGTGCGCGACGGCGAGCTGGTGACTGCCAATGAAGAGGACTACTTCGAGTTCGACAAGCTGCGCTTGAAGACCACGCAGAAGTCCATCCGTCTGGAGATTCAGCGCGACGCCGAGGCGTTCCGCGTGGATTGGCTGCCATGGCTGTGGCAGTGCTTCGGCACGCACGGCATGGTCGCCATGACGTTCTGGTTTGGCTCGTTGTTCGCCGAGCAGATCCGCGCTGGGCATAAGAGCTTTCCGTTCCTCGAAGCCACCGGTGAAGCCGGCGCCGGCAAGACCACGCTGCTGACGTTTCTGTGGAAGCTGCTGGGCCGCTCGGACTACGAGGGCTTCGACCCGGCCAAGTCGTCCAAGGCCGGCCGTGCACGCGCCATGGGCCAGGTGTCCGGCATGCCCGTCGTCCTGCTGGAAGCCGACCGCAGCGAGCCAGACAAAGCGCATTCCAAGACGTTCGAGTGGGATGAGCTGAAGGACTTCTTCGGTGGCGGCACGCTGGCAACACGCGGCGTGCGCAATGGCGGCAACGAGACCTACGAGCCGCCGTTTCGCGGCACGATCGTGATCACCCAGAACGCTGCGGTGGACGCCAGCGAAGCGATCCTCACGCGCATCGTGAAGCTGCACTTCAAACGCCCGCAGGTCACCACCGAAAGCCGCATTGCGGCCGACAACCTCAACGCACTGCAGGTCGAAGAAGTCAGCCATTTCCTTGTGCGTGCTGTCCGTCAGGAGCGCGCCATCCTTGATCTGTTCGCCGAGCGGGTGAAGGTGTTCGAGGCCAAGCTACGCGGGCAGCAGGATCTGCGTCTGGAACGCGTCATCAAGAACCACGCGCAGATGCTGGCGCTGTTCGACTGCATGCGCCTGGTCATCGCTATCTCTGACGACATCGTCGAGCAGACACGGCTCGCGCTGTTGGACATGGCTCTGGAACGGCAGAAGTCGATCAGCGCAGACCACGCGATGGTCAATGAGTTCTGGGAGGTCTACGAATACCTCGAAGCCACCGGCCACGGTAAAGCCGTCGTCAACCACAGCCGCGACGCGCAGAGGATTGCGATCAACCTCAATCACTTCGCTGCGCGGGCCGCGCAGTTCAGTCAGTCCGTGCCCGATCTCAAGGTGCTGCGCGCACTGCTTGGGGACTCGCGCCGGCACAAATTCATCGGCGCGAACGTAGCCGTCAACAGCGCTGTCCTCAAGGACGACCTGACCGGCGTCGGTACCACCGTTAAGTGCTGGGTGTTCGCCAAATGACCGCGTTTCCTCATGTTGGAAATTTCAGGAAATTTTCGTTGACATCACCCCGGGAGCGGAGCAACCATTACTCCGTCGCCGCACAATCGGCGACCGGGTTTGACAGCCTGAATCAACGGCGCACCAGCGCCCATCGACCGATGCACGGCGCTTTTTTTTCGCTCGCTGTGCAGTCGCGGGCGTTTGCCGGCCAGTTCTATGGCGGGCGGTGTGCGGAGGCCTTCGGGCCTGCCGGTTCCGTTGACCGGTCTGTCAACCGCGCACCGTCCGCCACCTCGTTTGACAGCGTCGTGGCGGACTCCAACTACAACGGAGCCTGCACCATGACCTACGACGCTCAAGAAGCGCCGGCCAATGCCGCGCGTCAGATCGCCCATTACTTCGGCCTGATCGCCGACACCCTCGATTGGAACCACACCGCCTGGCTCGGCCTGCAGGCGAAGCTGCAGGCCATGGGCAAAGCGCCCGAGGCGCTGACCTTGGCCGATGTCGAGGCCGCCATTTCCAGCACAAATGCCGACCTGGCCGAGGTGCGCCAGTGAGCCGCCGCGACCTGCACAAGGTGCTGCGCATGGCTCCCGGCGTCTACCTGCTCCTGCAGATCCGGGCGACCGACGTGTTGGCCGAGCTCTACGCCGACGGCCTGCATGATCGCCCACCGGTGATGTTCGCCTGCAGCGCGATCGACGAGCCGAGCGCGTTGTTTCTTGTCGATGACGGCACTGGCCTGGTCATCGGTTCGTTACACGTGGTGATGCCGGAAGCTGAGGCCACCGCACTGCAGGACTGGATCCTCGACCGTATGCCTCTGCAGGAGGTCGGCTGATGGATCACATCGACCCGCCCCACTTCAAGGCCGGCGAGGCCGACTACACGATCAGCGAGGCCCAGCACGACAGTCTCTGGCGCGCGTACTACGCCGTGACGCTGCTTGCCGCACTCAATAACGACCTGGTGAGTCAAACAGGAATAACGGCCGACAGCACGGCTGCCGTAGCGGACTACGTGCGCGAGGCGTTGCTCGAAGTCGTTCTTCACGCGCAACGCATTCACCCCGGGCAGGAGGAAACCTCGACTGCCCCCAACGATTTGCTCTAACCGTTCAGCGGGTCCGGCGGGCGGTGCTCCAACACCGCCCCTAGGCCCTCCACCAACGCAACTCAGGAGAGTCGATATGCAACAGCAAACTGGAACACATCCAGCCACAGCAGCACGTCCGCTGACTTTGGACACCGGCCCCGGCGCGGAGGCTAGCACGCCAGCCGTCGCCACCTACGATCGCGGCACAGGCGACTGCTCAGCGATCATCACCATGCACGTCTCGCATGGTGCAGTCGTGGTTACTGCCACCCTGAACATGGGACCGCTTCGCGAGGCTCGCCAGTCCTGGGAGCGGCGGCGTGGCACTGGCACCGGCTGGAAGCTCATCGACGGGCCTCGCTTATGGACGACGCTGGAAGACCGGATCAGCACAGAGTTGGCCGAGTTCATGGACGGCCTGGACTTCCCCTTCGACCTGGCCAACATGCTGCCGCGCCGACCGACCGCCGCTGCCGCCGTTGCTGTGGCCCAGGCAGCGCAGGAGGTGGCGCATGGTTGAGTTGCTCGCTTTGGCGATGATCCTGGCGCCGGCCGCCGGCGGCGCGCTGCTCTACAGGCTGTTCGCCTCGCGCCGTCCACGCCTCACGCAGACCGGCCTTGCTGTTGGACAGGTGCCGCAGCGTCTGCGTCGCCGCACCCGCATGGCTGTGCGGCGGGAGACTGCTCATGGCTGAGTCCGTCATCCTTTTTGGCCCGCAAGGCAGCGCAAAATCACTTAATGCCGAGGCGCTGTGTCAGGAACTCGGCCTGCAGAAGGTCATCGAGCTTGAGGACGTCTTGTTCACTTTCCGGGCTGATCGCCTTGAGCCTGTCGGCCAACTGATCCTGACCTG
This sequence comes from Xanthomonas sp. NCPPB 2933, assembly GCF_056725225.1. Lineage (NCBI taxonomy): Bacteria > Pseudomonadati > Pseudomonadota > Gammaproteobacteria > Lysobacterales > Lysobacteraceae > Xanthomonas > Xanthomonas sp. NCPPB 2933. The sequence goes on along the minus strand of NZ_CM161518.1, from coordinate 1,990,651 downwards.
CAACGAGCAGCAGGCCCGCAGCTGGTCGGTGCGCTGGGGCTTGCGCCTCATGCGTGTCGAGGAAGCACGTGCCCAGCTCGGTGCCGCATGGAGGACACAGCCATGAACCTGCAGCGCACGATTGAGGTTGCTCGCGCCGCAGCGCGTTTGGGAGAGCCTGGCCCCCTGTCCACCGGGGAGGCGCTCACTGCCGCTCTGGTGCTTAATCGCCACGATTGGCTGGCCGAAATGGGCTACACCATTGCTCAGGCATTGGACCGGATCGACTCCAACACAGTGCAGCATCTGCGGGATGCCGAACGCGCATTGCACGGGGAGGCGCCGTGACGCAACGTCAGGTCGACCACGACACACCACTGCCGGACTGTAGGAACGGCCACACCGCACGCCACATCATCGACCTTCGCCGTCCTGAGTCTGGTGGCGGGCACTTCGTGGAGTGCACCTGTGGGCGCACGCAGAAGCATCCCAGCTTCGAGCTGGCCATCGCCGAGTGGCGACGCGGCAATGGGATCCGCGCAGCGCGTCAGCCCCGTCCTGCAGCCAGCAACGTGGTGCAGATGGGTCTACGACTGACAGGGGGTACGGGGCGATGAAGCAGAACCTCCAACGGCAGGCCGGCAGCGAGTGCATTACGGATACGGCTAACGCGGCGGTGATTGTCAGTGCGTTGAGTCATGAGGGATTGAGCGTCCAGACCGCTGACGGTAGACCAGCGAGGCTTGCGGTTGTCGATCAGGATGGGCGCGTTATAGCAGTTGGCCAAGAGATCGCTGCTGCGGCCTTCGATGCGGCCGTTAAGTCGTACCGCAACTTCTTAATCGGCAACGGCCACCTGCGCATCCTGTCGAAGCCAGTACCCATATAAACCGCATCAACATCAAAGTCTATTTCAACTAACTTTAGGCCAGCCAAGGCTGACGAAGCCGACTTTGGGGTTCAGCTGGGACATGGAAGCAGGAGCCTGGGGAACGGAGCGGCCTGGGGCCTGAGTGCGGCAATTATAGCGGCGTGCGGGCAACGCTCTGAACCGCCGGGCCTCGCCAGCCCGGCCGGCTTTGCGAAACCCTCACTTTTCACGATGCCAGTCCGGTCGATAATGCGCGCCTCCCTCGCTGCACATCAGGAATTCCCATGGGTCACTGGACCACGCTCGACACCCCCGACGGCCAGGTCGCCGCCTGGCACGCCACTCCGACCACCAGCCCGCGCGGCGGCCTGGTGGTGATCCAGGAGATCTTCGGAGTCAATGAACATATCCGCGCGGTGGCCGATGACTACGCCGCACGCGGCTACGAAGTGCTGGCGCCGGCCTTCTTCGATCTGGAAGAAAAGGATGTGCAGCTGCCCTACGACCAGGAAAGCCTGCAACGCGGTCTGGCGCTGGCCAATGCGGTCGGCCTGGAGCGCGCGGTGGAGGTGGTCAAATCCGCCGCCACCCTGCTCAGCCGCGCCGGCAAGGTCGGCACCGTGGGCTATTGCTGGGGCGGCTCGGTGGCGCTGCTGTCGGCAATCCGCCTGGGCCTGCCCTCGGTCAGCTACTACGGCGGCCGCAACACCCAGCTGCTGGACGAAACTCCGAAGGCGCCGGTGATGTTCCACTTCGGCGAGCGCGATACCAGCATTCCGCCCGACGCGATCCAGGCCCACCGCGAGAAGCTGCCGCAGATGGAAACCTTCGTGTATCCGACCGGCCACGCCTTCAACCGCAGCATCGATCCCACCCACTACGACGCCGACAGCGCCGAGCGCGCGTTGGAGCGCACCCTGGGCTTCTTCGAAGCGCATCTGGGATGAGCGGGACCGCGGCAAGCGAATCTGCCCCAAGCAGCTCAGGAGCGAACGACTTCCAGCTAGATCCGCGGCTTGCGGCCGACAGCGTATTCGTCGCCGACGGACCGCTGTCGCAGGTGCGGCTGATGGACGACAGCCGCTTCCCGTGGATCGTGCTGGTGCCGCGGGTGGCCGAGGTCAGCGAATGGATCGATCTGGAGGGTAGTCAGCAACGCCTGTTGCTGGCCGAGATCAATCAGCTCTCGCAGCTGCTGCGCGTCGAGCCCGAGGTGACCAAGCTCAATATCGGCGCGCTGGGCAACATCGTGCGGCAGCTGCACGTGCATCTGGTCGGCCGGCATCCGGGCGATGCGGCCTGGCCTGGCCCGGTGTGGGGCAGCGGCAGCGCGCAACGTTTCGCGCCCGATGCGTTGCGACAGCGTGTCGCTGCGTGGGCGCAACGGCTACGATAGGCGCCCGTCTTTCAACCACCCTTCCGCATGAAATCCAATGTCGTCGCCGCGCTGATCCTGATCCTCGTCGGCCTGCTGTTTCTGGCCAATAACCTGGGCTGGACCAATGTCAGCCTTGGCCGGCTGATCGCCACGTGGTGGCCGGCGGCATTGGTCGCTTGCGGCGTTGGCATGCTGTTTGGGCGAGGCAAGTAGCCGGGAATTGGGAATGGGGTGAGCAGTCGATCAGCCCCGCGCGTAATCAGAGCGCCGAAATCCCTTCTCCCATCGGGAGAAGGTGCCCCGAAGGGGCGGATGAGGGTACGCGCGAAGCCTCATGCGCTAGCCAACTGCAACCTTAGAAACCAGGGTTCCAGCATCCCTGAAAATGTCGACGACCTGATGGCCAGCGATCAACCGCAGGCGACATGGCCACCAATGCAGTCATGACCTCGCGGCCTTCGACATGACCTTTGTCATCCGCAATTGTTGACTTCCGGCACCTGATCGGCGCGCGCGTCGCGCGCAGCATGGCCTCACACCTACCGAGGACATCGCCATGCGCTACCGCCTGATTCCTGCACTGTTTCTGATCACGTTGGGCAGCTTATTCCTGCTGGACAACCTAGGGCTGGCTCGTTTCGATCTTGGCAACCTTGTGTCGACCTGGTGGCCGGCGTTGCTGATCGCCGCTGGCGTGCGCCAACTGATGCGTTACTGGGAGCGCGTGACCGCGACCTGCTGACGCAAGGTCACGGCCGCACTACCGCATCAGGTGCGCGGCAGGGTCACGCCGGTCTGGCCCTGATACTTGCCGCCGCGGTCCTTGTACGAGGTCTCGCAGACTTCGTCGGACTGGAAGAACAGCATCTGCGCCACGCCTTCGTTGGCGTAGATGCGCGCCGGCAGCGGCGTGGTGTTGCTGAATTCCAGGGTCACGTGGCCTTCCCACTCCGGCTCCAGCGGGGTCACGTTGACGATGATGCCGCAGCGCGCGTAGGTGCTTTTGCCCAGGCACACCACCAGGGTGTCGCGCGGGATGCGGAAGTACTCGACCGTGCGGGCCAGCGCGAAGCTGTTCGGCGGGATGATGCAGACATCGGATTCGATATCGACAAAGCTGCCCGGATCGAAGTGCTTCGGGTCGACGATCGTCGAGTTGATGTTGGTGAAGATCTTGAACTCGCGCGAGCAGCGCACGTCGTAGCCGTAGCTGGAGGTGCCGTAGCTGACGATGCGCTGGCCGGCGGCGTCGTGCTTGATCTGGCCGGGTTCGAACGGCTCGATCATCGCCTGCTGCTCGGCCATGCGCCTGATCCAGCGGTCGCTCTTGATGCTCATGTGATGTTCCTTGAAGACGGAAGGCGACGGGCCCAGCGGCCCGCGCGAAGACGGCGAATTCTAACAAGCGGCCGGCACTGCTGGCCGACCCGCGCGCTACAGCAACGAGGCCGAAATCGGAATGCTGGCGCGCGGGCGCTTGCCCAGCTCTTCGGTCAGGCGCGCAGCGGCGGCCAGATAGGCCTTGGCTGCTGCCGACTCGGGCGCGGCAACGACAATCGGCTGGCCGGCATCGCCCTGCTCGCGGATCGCAATCTCCAACGGCAACGACCCCAGCAAGGGCACGCCGTACTGCGCCGCCATGCGTTCGCCGCCGCCTTCGCCGAACAGATGCTCACGGTGGCCGCAACTGGAACAGGTGTGCACTGCCATGTTTTCGACGATGCCCAGCACTGGCACCTCCACCTTTTCGAACATCTTCAAGGCCTTGCGCGCATCCAGCGTGGCGATGTCCTGCGGCGTGGTGACGATCACCGCGCCGGCCACCGGAATCTTCTGCGACAGCGTCAGCTGGATGTCGCCGGTTCCTGGCGGCAGGTCGATCAGCAGGTAGTCCAGGTCATCCCACAGCGTGTCGTTGAACAGCTGGGTCAACGCCGAGGTCGCCATCGGCCCGCGCCAGATCATCGGCGTGTCCTGGTCGACCAGCAAGCCGATCGACATCGCTTCGATGCCGAATGCGCGCAGCGGCTCGATCGACTTGTTGTCCGGGCTGTCCGGCCGCCCGCTCAACCCAAGCATCGCCGGCACGCTCGGCCCGTAGATGTCCGCGTCCAGCACACCGACGCGCGCGCCCTGCTGACGCAAGGCCAGCGCCAGATTCACCGCCGTGGTGGACTTGCCCACACCACCCTTGCCGGAGCCGACCGCGATCACATTGCGAATCCGCGGATGCGGCGCCAGCGCGCCCTGTACCGCATGCGCGGGGATTCTGCGCTCGCCGGTCATGCGCGGCACACCTGCGCGGAGTCGATCTCCGCGCTCGCAACACCTTCCAACATCGTCGTCATTGCCTACCTGAATTCGTCGTGGGCGCAGCGGCAGCGACGAAAAACGCCGCCGGGTACTGCGCCATGGAGGTGGTCAGTGTACCGGCTCGTCCAGACACATCCGCCCTGGCGACTTCGCTGAAGAAATTCACACAAGCCGATACGAATGTGTCAAGCAAAGACATATTTCACAAATATAGACACACTCTTAAGGAATTGTTACGTTCGGGATCAAGTTCAGCCGCCGCTCAGCGAGCACGGCTGTTTCGCCAAACCCCAGCGAGGAATCTGCAAGGTCATGTCGAGTCGTCTTCCGCAACACGCACACCGCCATCGTTTGAGCACCGCATTATTTGCCGTACTGGCCGCTTCTGCCGGACAGGCTGCAGCGCAATCAGAAAACGGTGTCGCGCCCGGCACCACCGATCTGGACAAGGTCACCGTCACCGGCTCGCGCATCGCGCGTACCGGCTTTGTGACGCCCTCGCCGGTCACGGCGATCAGCGCCGAAGAAATCCGCGCCACCGGCGCGACCACCATCAGCGACCTGATGGCACGCATGCCTGCGCTGGCGCCGAGCTACACGCTGGGCAATTCCACCCGCTTCATCGGGACCGCCGGTCTGGGCCTGCTCGACCTGCGCGGCATGGGCGTGGATCGCACCCTGGTGCTGGTCAACGGGCGTCGCCACGTGGGTTCCAGCCCGGGCTCGACCGCCGTGGACGTCAACACGATCCCGGTGGAATGGGTCGAACGCGTCGAAGTCATCACCGGTGGCGCCTCGGCCGTGTACGGCGCCGACGCAGTGGCCGGCGTGGTCAACTTCATCCTCAAGAAGAACTTCACCGGGTTCGAGACGCGCGCGCAGACCGGCCTGGCCGATGAGGGCAACTACAACCGCTCCTTTGCCAGCTTCTCGGCAGGCACCGACTTTGCGGAGGGCCGCGGCAACATCGCGGTGTCTGGCGAATACAGCAAGCAGGACCGCTTCGGCCGCGGCAACCGCGCCATCGGTCGCGAGTACCTGGTGTCGGTGCAGAACCCCAATTTCGATCCCACCCGCCCTCCGAGCGAGAGCAATCCGCAGAACGTACTCAGCGGCCCGGGCGGCAACCATTCCACGTCCTACGGCGGCACCTTCAACCTGGGCACGTTCGATTTCCGCAACCCGGCCAGCTACGGCAACCGCTACCTGTTCAACGACGACGGCAGCTTCCGCCGCAATCGCTACAACGGCACGGTAGTGAGCAACACCTCGTGTGTGGACTGCGATTTCGCCGATCTGAACGCGGTGGCCGACCTGCAGCCCGGCTTCGATCGCAAGAGCGTCAACACCATGATCAACTTCGAGATCAGCGAGAACCATCGCCTGTTCTTCGAAGGCAAGTACAGCGAGACCGATTCGGAATTCTTCGGCCAGCCGGCGTTCGACAGTTCGCTGCGCGTGCGTCGCCAGAATCCGTATGTCAGTCCCGAACTCGGTGCGCTGATGGATTCGCGCGGTGCCACGCAGATCCTGATGAACCGCTTCAACGTCGATGCCGGTCGTCGCGGCGAGAACATCGAGCGCAAGACCTATCGCGCGGTGCTCGGTGCGGAAGGTAACTTCACCGATAACTGGACCTACGACGTGTCTGCCAACTACGGCAAGACCACGGTCGACCGTCTGAACCTCAACAACCGCATCAACGAGCGCTGGCAGGCCGGTATCGATGCCGCGCGCGATGCCAGCGGCAACATCGTCTGCCGCACCACGCTGGATCCGAACGCGATCAACCCCAATACTAACCGCGTCTATTCGGCGCTGGCACGCGAAGGCTGCGTGCCTTTCAGCGTGTTCGGCAATGGCGCGGTCACGCCGGAAGCCGCCGCATGGTTCAACACTACCGCGCGCGCGCAGGCCAAGATCCAGCAAACCGTGTTCAGCGCATCGGTGGCCAACAGCAACCTATTGTCGCTGCCGGCCGGCGACATCGGTTTTGCCGGTGGCGTGGAATACCGCAAGGAGCAGAGCGAGGAAATCACCGATCCGTTGGCAGCCTCGGGCGTGACCTTCCTCAACGCCATCCCCAACAGCGGCGGCGAGTACACCGTCAAGGAAATCTTCGTCGAAAGCACCATTCCATTGCTGGCCGGCCTGCCGGGCGTGGATCGACTGGCGCTGGATGTGGCAGGGCGCTATTCGGACTACGACAGCATCGGCTCGACCAAGACCTGGAACGTGGGCCTGGACTGGACCATCATCCCGTCGCTGCGTCTGCGCGGCACCGTGGCACAGGCGGTGCGTGCACCCAGCATCGGCGAGTTGTACGACTCGCAGAGCGAGAACTTCGCGACCATCAACGATCCTTGCAACTACCTGCCGACCAATTCCAATCGTCCTGGTACCGCTGGCGACGTGGCATTGCGCCAGGCCAACTGCAGCGCGCTGGGCGTGCCGGTCGGTTGGATCGACACCTACACCGCCACCCGCCCGGGTGTGAGCGGCGGCAATCCAGAGTTGAAGCCGGAACGCGCGCGCAGTCTGTCGTATGGTCTGGTCTGGCAACCGGAGTTCTTCGAAGGCTTCGGCATGTCGATCGACTACTGGCGCATCGACTTGCAGGACGCGATCGGCACGGTGACTGCAGAGACCAACGTGACGCGCTGCGTGGACAATCCGGGCGGCATCGACAACAGCTTCTGCGGCTTCGTGCAGCGCGCCCCGCTGGGTGGATTCACCGACCCGCAGGGACGCATCTATCCCGAGCACAGCATCATCGGCTGGCAGGCGCTCAACGAAAACCTGTCACGCTCGCGGCGTGTGGGCGTGGATCTGGAAATGGACTACCGCTTCCAGATTGGCCAAGGCAATACGGTGCTGCGCTTCGTCGGCACGCGCCTGATCCAGTCGCGCGAATGGGTGTTCCAGGACTTCCCGGCCGAGTACGACGAGTACGTGACATACGTGACCGACCCGCGCTGGCGCGCGCAGTTCCAGACCAAGTACAACTGGAACGAATGGCGCGCGTCGTGGGACATGAACTACGTGGACGGCAATCTGCGCGTGACCCCGGAGAGCTACAACAGCAACCCGGGCTCGGCCAGCCCGATCAAGAACGGCTCGTACACGTACCACAACTTCCAGTTCGGCTATCAGTTCCCCGGCTCGAAGATCGACGTCTACCTGGGCATCGACAACGCCTTCGACAAGGACCCGCCGCGCAACTACTTCGGCTCGGATTTCAATTCTGCGCTGTATGACAACGTCGGGCGGTTCTTTTACCTGGGCACGACAGTCCGGTTCTGAGGCCTGTTGGCGATGCATCGAAAAGACCCCGTTTGACGGGGTCTTTTTTGACTTCATGTTTCAGATGAAACCAGCAACACGCGACAATCAGTTACTGATATGGCGGCAAGGTAGCGTTCGGTTGAGCCGCTCGATGTCACGCCGCATCGCGCGCACTGACAAAAATGAATACTAGCGTGACTCAAGCCGGGCGGTATTCGCATGCCAGGCAATTTGTGCGCAGATCCGCATATTCGATGCGGATCTCGCCCTTTTCATTAACGAATCATTCAAAAGGCTTGCGACTCAGCCCACAGATTCATTACGTTCGGGTTAAGGCCATCTGACTCTTCGATGACCGCCACTTCTCCCGATACCCAGTTGAAAGGTTAGGAATGAGCAATCAATTTCGTCGCCACGCCCTCAAGCGCACCGCTCTGGCTGTTGTGCTCGGCGCGTGTCTCGCCAACGGTGCGGTCTACGCACAAAGCACGACCGGCAGCATCTACGGTAGCGCTCCCTCGGAAGCGGGCAGCACCATCGTCGTGCAGAGCGACACCGGCCTCAGCCGCACGATCACCATCGACGCCAATGGCCGTTACAACCTCGGCTCGTTGCCGGTGGGCGCCTATACCGTCACCCTCAAGCGCGGCGATCAGGTCGTCGATACCCGCAAAAATGTGCAGCTGCGCGTAGGGTCCGGCACAGAGGTGTCGTTTGCTGGCGCAACTGCCAGCGGCAGCACCGACGCAACGACGCTCGGCGCGATCACTGTGACGGCCGCCAATGCGCCGAAGATCGATGTCAGCTCCACCAGCTCGCGCTCGGTGATCACGTCTCAACAGCTTGCAACCCTTCCACTGGGCCGTAGTGCCGAAGCGATCGCGCTGCTTGCTCCCGGTGCTGTTTCAGGTGCCGGCGCATTCAACAACGGCTCGCGCTCCGTCGTGTCTTTCGGCGGCTCAGGCGTCACTGAAAATGCCTATTACATCAACGGTTTCAACGTCAGCAATCCGCTCAGCAACTTGGGTGGCGTCAGCCTGCCCTACGGCGCCATCGACCAGCAGGAAACCTATACGGGCGGTTATAGCGCTAAATACGGCCGTTCCACCGGCGGCGTGATTAACCAGCTTGGCAAGCGCGGAACAAACGAGTGGCATTTCGGTGCTCAAGCAGTTTGGGAGCCAAAGTCACTCAGTAGTTCGCGAGGTGATGTATGGTTCCCTAGCAATACATTGAATGCCAATCCTCGCTATCGGTACGAGGATCCTGAGCTTCCGGGCACGATCTACCGTAGCAGCAAGGACGATGTCCAAAGTCGCACAGTTTACAGCGCTTACGCAGGAGGCCCACTGATCGAAGACCGCTTGTTTATTTTTGTCGCGGGCGAAACCGACAAAACAGACGGCGCAGCAACCAACGTGTCTACAGTCGACGACGACCAGGGCCGAAATCACTACGAATACAGCTCCCCAAAATTTTACGGGAAACTGGACTGGAATATTAACGACAATAATATTCTTGAATACACCAGAATCGAGAACACGGATCGCAGGTCTGGCTATTACAGCATCTACGATTATGAAACCCGGACCGACCAGGGACCATCTGGGCTTCTCGCAGATATTTATAAGATGAAAGATACCTACGACATCTTCAAGTATACAGGCTATATCACTGAAGATTTGACATTAAATGCAACCTGGGGACGAAGCACTCAACACAATCCACAATTTAACAACCTGAGCTCACCACTCCCATTTATCGCCGGACTTAACTTGCAAAATCCGGCAGTCAATGGCGGCACACCCATTTCAAATGGGCAGGCCACCAATCGATCCAAAGCCGATGATCCAATCAATAAAACGCGCAATCTACGCCTTGAGTTAAGCTACCGACTGGGCGATCACGATCTGACTGCTGGCGTGGACAACATGTATTTCAACGCCTATGACGAAGGCGTACGCACGACTGGTCCTGGTTATCAGTGGATTTACGGCCGCGCGATAGACGAAGTGAGCCCCGTCCGCGGTACGCTCGGCGTTGGTGCGACAGGTCCGGGCACGAATGGCTATTATGCTCAGCAACGTATTTTCACCACCACAACTAGCATGGCGGTGGAGCAAAAAGCTTACTATCTGGAAGATCGCTGGCAGGTCAACGACCACTGGCTGTTGACACTGGGCATCCGTAACGACAAGTTCACCAACTTCAACAGCGACCATGTTGCCTACGTCGATAGTGGTGACCAGTGGGCGCCGCGCTTCGGTGCTAGCTGGGACGTTTTCGGTGATTCCTCGTTGAAGGTCTTCGCCAATCTCGGCCGCTATTATCTTGCTTTGCCAAACCAAGTTGCTATCCGCGGTGCGTCAGCGTCGACCTACACCGACGAATACTTCGCCTATACAGGCATTGATGCAAACGGCGAACCGACCGGCCTGCGCCCCATCGGCCCTGGGCCAGTATCTAGCAACGGCGAGTTCGGCCAGGCACCAGACCCGAATTCCTTCGCACCGACCGACCTGAAATCCCAATATCAGGATGAATTGATTTTAGGATTCGAGAAAACGCTTGGTGAAAGCTGGAATTCGGGTGCCAAGGTAACGTATCGCAAGCTGCAGGCGGCCATCGACGACGTCTGCGATACCGGCCGTATGGCTGACAAGATCGACGCTAGCGGTGGCGATTCCAGTTCAGTGACCATTCCCGGCTGCGTGATGTTCAATCCTGGCAAAACCAATACATACAACCTGCCCAATTCGGATGGATCCGGATACACGCAGGTCGGCATGTCGCAGTCGGACTGGGGATTCACCGATAAGGCCAAGCGCAGCTATGTATCGGTTGACCTGTTCGTGGAGCATCCCTTCGATGAAAAGTGGTACGGCCGCGTCGATTACACCTGGTCGCATAGCTACGGCAATACCGAGGGCCAAGTGAAGTCTGACTTGGGTCAAGCAGATGTGTCCAAGACGCAGGACTGGGATTCGGCTGAGCTTATGTATTACGCCGGTGGCAGCCTTGCCAATGACCGTCGTCATCAGCTCAAGGCATTTGGGGCATATCAGATAAATCCGGAATGGATGGCCTCAGCAACTCTGCGCGTCATGTCCGGCACGCCGATTTCCTGCCTTGGCTTCTATGGCGGGCCGGATGCCGCAGAGGTCGACTACGATCCGATTGGCTACGGATCGTCCTACCACTACTGCGGCGGGCAGCCGTCCAGTCCGGGTGATGCAGGTCGGACGCCCTGGTTGAAGAATCTCGACCTGGGACTGACCTACCGACCCGCCTTTGCCGATCACAAGCTTGCCTTCGGCGTGCAGGTGTTCAATGTCCTCAACGATCGGGCGGCTACTCGCGTGGATGGCGTGTACGAAGGTGATTCGCCCTTTGTTGTTTCCAACACCTACGGTATCGGTCTTTACGATGCAGCTCGGCAGAACTTCAACTACAACCCGCCACGTTTCGTGCGTCTGACGGCCTCGTACGACTTCTGATCAAGCCAGATGCCGGAAGCGTCGCAATGACGCTTCCGGCGATTGAATCGGACCGACTCTCAGCCTCGATTATTCGGAGGCTTTTTTGCTCTTGTAGGAGCAGTGCAACTCAACCACCCAAAATCACCCGCGCAGCATTATGTCCAGGTGCGCCGGTGACCCCGCCACCGGGGTGGGTTCCGGAGCCGCACAGATATAAGCCCGGCACTGCGCCTCGGTAGCCGCCCTGCCCCAGCAGCGGGCGTGCGCTGAAGAGTTGATTGAGGCTGAGTGCGCCGTGGAAGATGTCGCCGCCGATCAGGCCGAAGATGCGTTCCAGATCGAGGGGGCTGAGGATCTGCCGGCCCAGCACCGATGCGGCGAATCCTGGCGCGTAGCGCTCCAACGTTGCAATCATCAAATCGGCGACTTCTTCCCGATGATCGTCCCAGTGCCGACCATCGGGAAGTTGAGGTGCCACGTGTTGGCAGAACAGGCTGGCCACATGCTGCCCAGGCGGCGCCAGGCTGTCGTCCAAGGTGCTGGGAATCAGCAGTTCGACCACCGGCTCGCGCGACCATCCGGATGCGCGCGCGTCCTGCCAGGCACGGTCCATGTAATCCAGACTCGGCGCGAGAATGATGCCGGCGGTGAGATGGTCGCCCGCACCTGGCAATGCGGTAAATTCCGGCAGGCGAGAAAGCGCCACGTTCATGCGGAACGTGCCCGATCCACAGCGGTAATGCGCCATGCGTTCGTGTGTGGGCACAGGGACATCTTCTGGACGCATCAGGCGTTGATACAGCAGTTTCGGATTGACGTTGGCAATCACTGCACGCGCTCGAATGGTCTCTCCGTGAGCGGTGAGGACACCGACTGCACGCCCCTGCTCTACCAGCACGCGATCCACCGCACAGCCGGTACGCATCTGCGCACCAGCTTCGCGCGCACTGGCGGCCATTGCCTGCGTAATGGCGCCCATGCCACCGATGGCATGGCCCCAGGCACCCTTGACGCCGTTGCTTTGCCCGAACACGTGATGCAACAACACGTAGGCGGTACCCGGCGTGTACGGGCTGGCGTAATTGCCGACGATGCCGTCGAAGCCAAATAACGCCTTGATTGGTGCGCTTTCGAACCAGCGATCCAGATACTCGGCTGCGGAAATCGTGAATAAATCGAGCAGATCCTGACGTAACGTAAGCGACAAGCCCTGCAGCTGCAGCCCCACCTTTCCCGCTCGCCACAACTGCGGCAACGCTTGCAGCCAGCCCCCATCAGTGACATCGGGCGGCGGCTGTAATGCCAGCGCACGCAAGACATCGGCCAGTTGCTCCAGCCGCGCTTCATAGGCAGGCAATGCAGCGGCATCGCGTGCGGAGAATTTGGCGACTTCCGCAGCGGTGCGCCCAGCACCGGCCAGCAGATACTCACCATCCGGCAGCGGCAGAAAGTTGTTGATGCGGCGCGCAACCACGCGCAGGCCATGTCGCTCCAAAGCAAGATCGGTGATGACCTTGGGCTGCAGCAACGACACCGTATACGCCGCCACTGAATTGCGAAATCCGGGATGAAATTCTTCGGTGACTGCTGCGCCGCCGACCACATCGCGCGCTTCCAGTACCAGCACGCGCTTGCCTGCCTTGGCCAGATATGCAGCGCACACCAGGCCGTTGTGGCCGGCGCCGATGATCAGTGCGTCCAAAGGTTCGGAGGCGGTGGGCATGCGCTCGTATATAGCATCGCTTGCTTGGGTCGGCCATTCGCACAGTCGCGACCATCGCCACCGATGTGCGCTCACCATCACCGACATGGTCCATGTCTGCCGAGAACATGAACCAAACAACCACGCGACGCATGATGAGAAGGCCGCAGGCTCCCTATCTAGCGCATCACGGCACGTACGCCACGCTGCCATCCAGCAGCCGCATGCCAAACAGCCGTCAGCCCAGCGCATCTACACACGCCGCACCCATGACCTTCGACACCATGCCATCCGGCTGGCGAGGCGTAGAGTGCCGGCCACGGCCCTGGCAACGGGGCTTCCCAATCCGCTGCTTCTGGAGCCCTTTGTGATTCGAACACCTCATTTATTGACGTTGACCCTGGCCGTGGCCACCGCGCTGAGCGCTTGCAAGAAGTCTGAAGACGCCGCGCCTGCCGCCCCCGCGGCCGACACGGCGGCAACCACGCCCGCTGCACCCAAGACGCTGACCCTGGACCAGAGCAAGCTGCCACCGGTGAACCAGTTCACCGCGGCGGACCTGGATGCCAATGGCAACGCCTGTACCGATCTCAACGCCTACGCCAACGCCAAGTTCCTGGCCGCCAACCCGGTGCCGAGCGATCGCACCAGCTGGGGCGCGTTCGAAATGCTCGACGAGCGCTCCAATGCGATCCAGCAGCAGCTGGTCGAACAGGCTGCGGCCGACACCAGCGCCAGCGGCGTGGAAAAAATCGTCGGCGACCTGTGGTCGACCGGCATGGACGAAGCAAAGATCAACGCCCAGGGTATCGAGCCGCTGAAGCCGGAGCTGGCCGCGATCGATGCCATCAGCGACCAGGCCAAGCTGGTCGACTATCTGCGCAGCAGCGCGGCCAAGGGCAACAACGAACTCTTCAGCTTCGGCGCCGAGGCGGACTTCAAGAAGTCCAGCCAGAACATCGCTTACGCCATGCAGGGCGGCCTGGGTTTGCCGGATCCGGAGTACTACACCAGCGCCACCAACAAGGCCAAGCTGGAGGCCTACCAGGCGCACGTGGCCAAGGTGCTGGAGCTGTCCGGCGTGGCTGCGGCCGATGCCGCCGCGCAGGCCAAGCAGGTCGTCGCGTTCGAAAGCCGTCTGGCCAAGGTCTCCAAGACCAGCACCCAGCTATCGCGCGATGCCTCGCTGGCCTACAACCCGATCTCGCCGGCCGAGGCCGACAAGCTGACTCCGAACTGGTCGTGGACCGAGTTCTTCAAGTCGCAGGGCGTGACCACGCCGGAGATGTTCTCGCTGGCGATCCCGGCCTTCCATCAGGAAGTGAGCAAGATGATCGCCGACACCGACCCGGCGATCTGGCGCGCCTACCTGCGCTTCCACACCGTCGATGGCGCCTCGCCGTTCCTGAGCCAGCCGTTCGTCGATGAGAACTTCGCGTTCTACAACAAGACCCTGCGCGGCCAGAAGGAAATCAAGCCGCGCTGGAAGCGCGTGCTGGCGACCATCAACGGCCAGACCGGCGAAGCGCTGGGCCAGATGTACGTCAAGGTCGCGTTCCCGGCCGATTCCAAGGCCAAGATGGAAACGCTGGTGACCAATCTGCGCACCGCGCTGAAAGCCCGCATCGAAAAGCTCGACTGGATGAGCCCGGAGACCAAGACCAAGGCGATCGCCAAGTGGGAAAGCTTCACGCCCAAGATCGGCTACCCGGAAAAGTGGCGCGAGTGGAATGGCTTGAACACCAGCCGTGACAGCTACCTCGGCAACGTGATGGCCGCGTCCGAATACAACTACAAATGGAACCTGTCCAAGATCGGCAAGCCAGTGGACAAGACCGAATGGGGCATGAGCCCGCAGACGGTCAATGCGTACTACAACCCGCTGCAGAACGAGATCGTGTTCCCGGCCGCGATCCTGCAGCCGCCGTTCTTCGACCCGAATGCACCAGAGGAAATGAACTACGGCGGTATCGGCGCGGTGATCGGCCATGAGATGACGCATGGTTACGACGACCAGGGCAGCCGCTTTGGTGCCGATGGCAACTTCATCGCCGATCCGGGCTGGTGGACGCAGAAGGATCTGGACGCGTTCAAGGCGCGCACCGGCAAGCTGGTCGCGCAGTTCGACGGCTATCGAACCCCCGCTGGCGACAAGGTCAAGGGCGACCTGACCCTGGGCGAGAACATCGCCGACCTGGGCGGCCTCAACACCGCCTATGACGCGATGAAGACCGCCACCGCCGGCAAGGACGATCCCAAGAGCGACGGTATCACCCGCGATCAGCGCTTCTTCCTCAACTGGGCCACGGTGTGGCGCCGCAACTTCACCCCGGAAGAACTGGTGGTGCGCCTGAAGACCGACCCGCACGCGCCGGCCAACTTCCGCGCCATCGGTGCGCCGTCGAACATGCCGGCCTTCGCCGCCGCGTTCTCGTGCAAGGCCGGCGATGCGATGGTACGTCAGGGCGATAAGCAGGTTGTGATCTGGTAATCGTAATCGCAAGAAAGCGGTAACCAACGCGGGCGGCGATCGGTTGATCGTCGCCCGTTTTTTGGGCATTTCCGCAACGCACGTTCGCGACGCGAGCGGACTGCGCGAGATTGTTTCCGCAACGCAGGCAGCAGGCACTCGCATGCAGCAGCCACTTCGTTTTCGATGGGATTTTTGCGCACACACAAACGCATCGCCTGCGCATCTATCCATGCTTGAAGCGTGAGTTCGTCACTCAGCCATCGAGAGCATAAACACCAAGCCTCAACAAAGCTCAACGCGTGCTCTCGCAAAGACGCACGCGCTTATGCTCGGTGTCCTTTCATGCGACTGGGCTTCCATGTCACCGATCAAGACCTCTACGCTCGCTCTGGCACTGGTTGTAGCCCTGGCGAGCTGCAAGCGCGAAGCCGACGACAGCAGCACACCCGCGCAAACGGCTGCGCCGACGCGCGCATCGGCAACCGCCGCCACCGCCACAACCAAATCCTCGTTCGACATCAACGAGCTGGACACGGCAACAAGCGCCTGCAATAACCTGGATACGTTCGTCAACGCCAAGTGGGCCAAAGCCAATCCGATTCCGGCCGACCGCACCAGTTGGGGCGTGTTCGACGAACTGACGGAAAAGAGCCTGGTCACGCAGCGAGAGATTGTTGAAAGCGCCGCCAAGCAGGCAGACAAGCAAGCCGACCCGCTTGCACGCAAACTTGGTCTGCTTTACGCCTCGGGGATGGACGAAGCCGCCATCGAAGCGGCGGGAGACCAGCCGATCCGCCCGCAGCTGGAGGCCATTGGCGCGCTGAAATCCGCCAAGGATGTCGCCGCGTACATCACCAGCCGCTATGCGGAGGGCGATGGCAAGGTCTTCGAGTTCGGCGCAAGCGAAGACTTCCACAAGGCAGATCGGCAAATCGCCTTTGCCAACGAAGGCGGCCTGGGCCTGCCGACCAAGGATTACTACACCACTGCCGAATACGCTCCCATCCGTGAGGCCTATCTGGCCTATATCGCCAAGTCGTTCGAGCTCACCGGTAGCGATGCCGACGCGGCCGAGGCGCAGGCGAAGGACGTGATGGCACTGGAATCGCAACTGGCTGCCGCGTCGCTGGCGCCAACCGATGCACGCCAACCCAAGAACCAATATCACTTCGTCAGCGTTGCCGAGGCAGACAAGCTCACCCCGCACTTTTCATGGAAAGACTTCTTTGCCGCGCAAGGCGTGGATGTCGGCGCCGGCTTCTCGTTGTCGCAACCGCGTTTCTTCGCAGCGTTCGACCATCAATTGGCCAGTGCACCAATTGCACAGTGGCAGGCCTACCTGCGCTTCCACACCATCGACGAGGCATCCAAACAGCTCAGCAAGGCATTCGTCGACAACAACTTCGCCTTCTATGGCAAGGCCCTGTCCGGACAACCGGAGCAACGCCCACGTTGGAAACGCGTCCTGCGCGCGGTCGACGAAGCCATGGGCGAAGGCCTTGGCCAGCTCTACGTCGCCAAAGTCTTCACGCCCGAAGCCAAGCAACGCGCGGCCGAATTGGTCGACAACGTCCGCGCCGCGCTCAAGACGCGCATCGGAAACGTCGACTGGATGAGCAACGAGACCAAAACAAAGGCGCTTGCAAAGTGGGAGGCCTTCCTGCCCAAGATCGGCTATCCGGACACCTGGCGTGACTGGTCGGGGCTGGAGATCGTTCCCGGGGCCTACTACCGCAATCTGCAGGCGGCGGCCAAGTTCAACTATCACTACGACATTGCCCAGATCGGCAAACCCACCGATCGCAAGCGGTGGTCGATGCCTCCGCAGACGGTCAACGCGTACTACAGCCCGAGTACCAACACCATCAATTTCCCGGCCGGCATCCTGCAACCGCCGTTCTTCGACGCCAACGCCGACGATGCCCTGAACTACGGCGCCATCGGCGCGATCATCGGGCACGAGGCCACGCATGGCTTCGACGATCAAGGCAGCCAGTTCGATGGCGCGGGCAACAACGTCAATTGGTGGACTGCGCAGGATCGCAAGGCATTCGAGCAGCGTGCCGACGGCTTGGTGAAGCAGTTCGATGCGTATGTTCCCTTGCCAAGTCACCCCAAAATGCATGTCAACGGCAGACTCACTCTGGGTGAAAACATCGCCGACCTGGGCGGTATCAACATTGCCTACGACGCGCTGCAAACCGCACTGCGTCAGCACCCTGAGCGCGTTGCGAATATTGACGGGTACAGCCCCGAGCAGCGGTTTTTCCTGGGCTTTGCGCGTAACTGGCGTGGGCTCACACGCGAGCAGCAACAGTTGGTCTACCTCGCGAGCGACCCCCACTCACCGGACAATCTGCGCGCCATCGCCGCACCCTCCAACATGCCGCAATTCGCCACCGCGTTTGCGTGCAAGCCTGGCGATGCGATGGTGCGGCCTGAGAAAGACCGCGTGGTGATCTGGTAGGCGCCGCGCTAGTCACTACCTGCAAGCGCTTCCAACACGACGGCAATACGCACAGGCCCGCCCACGCGGGCCTGTCGCGTTCATGCAAGCGGCCGGCACCGAGGACAAACGGCAGCTCGCGCCCGCCTGCACGACGCGCAGCCTTGCTAAACTCCGCCGACTTCAATCTGGCCACCCTTCTTCTCGATGCCCACCATTCGTCCGCTTGCCCTCGCTCTTGGCTTCAGCCTGATCACGCTGCTGTCCGCCCCCGACGCCGACGCCGCGCGCAAGAAGAAGGCCGCTCCCAAGGCCCCGGCCGTCTCGGCGGCGTGTACCGATTTCTACGATTACGCCAATGCCGGCTGGCTCAAGGCCAATCCGCTGCCGCAGACCGGCGCCGTCACCGCACTGGGCCAGTTGTCCGAGCGCGCCCTGCAGCAGCAGCGCGAATTGCTGGACGCCTCGATGAAGACCCCGCAAGGCAACGTGCAGAAGCTGCTCGGCGACTTCTGGGCCAGCGGCCTGGACGAAGCCTCGGTCGAAAAGGACGGCTCCAACCCCATCGCCCCCTTGCTGGCGCGCATCGACGCGATCAAGAAGGCCAAGGATGTGCCCGCTTCCATCGCCGCGCTGCATCAGGTCGGTATCCCGGTCGGCTTCAACTTCGGCCCGGACGTGGATCTGAAGGCGCTGGATCGCCACATCGGTTACTTCATGCAAGGCGGCATGGGCCTGCCCGATCCGGCGTTCTACACCCGCACCGATGCCGACACCCAGGCGCTGATGGGCCGCTACCGCAGCTACGTCAAGCAGATGCTGGCGCTGACCGGCACCCCGGCCGACCGCCTCGAAGCCGATGCGGCGTCGGTGCTGCAGATCGAAACCGCGCTGGCACGCAGCGCGCAGTCGGTGCAGGGCATCAACAACCCGTTCAACAACTACGCCCCGATCGCCACCAAGGAGCTGACCAAGCAGTACAAGAACCTGCGCCTGGCCGACTTTCTGGAAGCGCAGGGCGTCAAGGACGATCTGGTGTCGATGGCCGACCCGGCCATGTTCAAGCAGCTCGACAGCATGATCGTCAGCATCAAGCCGGACCAGTGGAAGGCCTACCTGCGCTGGCGCGTGGGCGATGCGATGGCGCCGTATCTGTCCAAGAGCTTCCACGATGCCGAATACCAGTTCCGCGGCCGTCTGCTGCGTGGCGATGCATTGCCGCCGCAGCGCTGGCAGCAGGTGCTGGACGCGATCAATATCGCCGCCGGCCCGATGCTCGGTCGCGAATACGTGGCGCGTTACCTGAGCAGCGACACCCGCCGTCAGGCCGAAGCCATTGCCGACCAGGTGCGCGATGCACAGCTGGCCGCGCTGGAGCGCACCGGCTGGGGCAACGGCGAGGTGATCGCCGAAGCCAAGGCCAAACTGTCGGCGATGAAGATCGAGGTCGGCGCACCGCGTCGTGACCTTGACTACACCGTGCAGCCGATGGGCCGCGGCAGCTTCGGCGGCAACATGCTGATCGCCTCGACCTGGCGTCACCGCGAAGAAATGAAGCGCATCGGCAAGGGCAACGCCGACCGCCGTTGGGACGTGCTTCCGCAGCAGCCGGCAGTGGCCTACGACATCGCGCAGAACCGTCTGATTATCACCGCCGCCGTTTTGCAGGCACCGGTGCTGACCGCCGGCAGCACCCCGGCCGCGCAGTACGGCGCCTACGGCGCGCTGGTGGCACACGAAATCACCCGTGCCATCGACGCCAAGGGCTCGCTGGTGGATGCCAAGGGCGAGTTGCGCAGCTGGTGGACGCCGGCCGAGAAGACCAGCTGGACGTTGCTGACCGGCAAGGTGGCCAATCAGTTCGCCGCTTATCCGTACCCGGGCGTGCCCAACGTCAAGGTCAACGGCGCGCAGACCGCCGAAGAAAACCTGGCCGACCTGGCCGGCATCGAACTGGCCTGGCAGGCCTTCAGCAAGGCCCAGACGGCCGCCACCGAGGCCGACAAGCAGGCGTTCTTCACTGCCTGGGCCGGCCTGTGGGCACAGCAGCTGTCGCCGAACGAAGCGGTGCAGCGTGCAAGCGCCGACATCCGTGCACCGGGCCAGTGGCGCACCAACGGCCCGCTGTCCAACTTGCCCGAGTTCGGTGCAGCGTTCACCTGCAAGCCGGGCCAGCCGATGCAGCGTGTGGATACCGAGCAGTTGAAGATCTGGCGCTGATTTCAGCGCCAGGCAGTCACTGGCAACCAACACGCAGTCACTGGCAATAAAAAAAGAGCGCGGATTCCGCGCTCTTTTTTTGTCTGTCTCGTTTTGTCTGTCTCGCGCGTTCTTCCATCCCGAAGAACCACGCCCTGCTCTTCGTAGGAGCGGCCCTGGCCGCGATGAGGCGTTACCGATAACGCCTCATCGCGGCCAAGGCCGCTCCTACCGATCAGCGTCTATCTGATACGCCGCCACTCTCTCAACGCACCACGCGCAACGGCGGCTTGCGACCACCTTTACCACCCTTGCCGCCGCTGCCGCCGAACGGCGATTGGCCACGCCAGTAACGAATCATCAGCCAACCGAACAGCATGCCGCCCAGATGCGCGAAGTGCGCCACGCCCGGCTGCCAGCCGGTTGCGCCCAGAAACAGTTCGATCGCACCGAACACGATCACGAAGGTGCGCGCCTTCATCGGGATCGGCGGAAACAGCAGCATCACCCGCTGGTTGGGAAACAACATGCCGTAGGCCAGCAACAGGCCAAATACCCCGCCCGAGGCACCCACCACCGGTGCGCCACTCTGGGTGAACCAGGCCATCAGCAACTGGCACACGCCGGCACCGGCCACACACACCAGGTAATAGGTCAGAAAGCGCTTCTGGCCCCAGGTCTGTTCCAACGCCGCGCCGAACATGAAAAGCGCCAGCATGTTGAAGAACAGATGGTTGAAACCGCCATGCAGAAACGCATAGGTCAGCAACTGCCACGGCATGAAGCTGGCGCCGGGCGAGAACGCATCGAAGCCGTTGGAAATCGGCCACAACATCAGCGACGACAACGCCGCATCGGAGGGCAGCACACCGGCGCCCAGGTCGCCCAATGCCCACTGCAACAGGAACAAGCCGATATTGGCGATCAATAACGCTTTGGTGACGGGCGGCAGTTGTGGCATGGCGGCATCCTTCGGAATGCCAACCATCATAACGGCAGGCTTATGAAGGCCCCCACACAGCCGCATCCAGGGTTTGCGCGGCACTGGCACGCCGCACCCGCCCCTGCTCCACCGCAACGCCCTCGGCACGCAGGCGCCGACATTGCTCGCGGTAGCCAGACGAGTCTTCCGGCAACGCGATCCGGCCATCGCTGCGCAGCACACGATGCCAGGGCAGCTGCGGATCGTCGTTGCCGCTGAGTACGCGCGCCACCAGCCGCGCCCGACCGGGAAGGCCGGCACGCAGAGCGACTTCGCCGTAACCGGCAATCTGGCCGGAAGGAATCGCACGGATCACTTCAAAAATGCGCAGTCGTGCCTGCTCGCTGGAGAGCGCCGCACCATTGGACGCGGAACGCGCAGCTGGTTTGGCAGACGGACGAGGACTGGCTTGGCGAGGCTTGGACATCACGCAAGGATGCCACTTTAAGGATCTAGAGCCCCTCTCCCGCCGGGAGAGGGGTTGGGGTGAGGGTACGAGCGCAGCCACGCACGGCTGAACAAGCAAAGCAGTCAAACGCTACGCAATGCCGAAAGAGGTACTGCCGACATTGAACACCAGCTCCAGGTTGATCGATGCATCGCTTTTACCGACCCTCACCCCAACCCCTCTCCCGGGGGGAGAGGGGCTTTGAGTTGCTGCTCTCGTCCGCGCAGCTACGACAGCAACAGCTGCCGCAACCACCACCTCAATGCATCAACACAATCTCTTCGGACGAGGTGGGATGAATCGCCACGGTCTCGTCGAAATCGCGCTTGGTCGCGCCCATCTTCACTGCCACCGCAAACCCCTGCAGCATTTCGTCCGCACTCTCGCCCAGCAGGTGCACGCCGACCACGCGCTCTTCCTCGCCCACGCACACCAGTTTGAACAGGCTGCGCTGGGGTGAATCGGCCAGCGCATGCAGCATCGGGCGGAAGTTGCTGCGGTAGACGCGCACCGCACCGTGGTAACGCGCGCGCGCCTGCTCTTCGGTCAGTCCAACGTGCCCGAGCGGCGGATGCGAGAACACCACGCTCGGCACGCCTTCGTAATCCATGCGCGCATCCGGCTGATTGCCGAACAAGCGATCCATCAGCTTGCGACCGGCCGTGATCGCCACCGGCGTCAGCCCGACCTTGCCGCCGACATCGCCGATCGCATGAATATTCGGCACGCTGGTGGTTTGATCCTCGTCCACCACGATTTCGCCTTTCTCGCCCAGCGCGATACCAACCGCCTCCAGACCCAGCCCTGCGGTATTGGCGCGTCGACCCACGGCAAAAAACACCTTGTCGAAGACATCATTGCCCTGCTCGCTCGTATGCGCCGGGTGCCCATGCACACGCAGCCCGCCGTCGGCATCGCGCTCCAGGCCGGTGGTACAAAATCCGAAATGCAGGCGCACGCCGAGATGGCGCAGGTTGTCGGCCAGCTGCAGGGTCAGTTCGGCATCGAAACGCTCCAGCAGCCGCTCGCCTTGCACGAACAGATGCACGCGGCTACCCAGCGCCTGCAGCAAGCCGGCGATTTCCACCGCGATATAGCCGCCACCGACAATCGCCACCTGTGCGGGCGCGTGACAGAGATTGAAGAAATCGTCGGACACTTCGCCGTGCTCGGCACCGTCCACATCCGGGCGCAGTGGATGCGCACCGGTGGCGATCACGATGTGCTCGGCGGTCACCGGCACGCCGTCGCTGCCCATGAGGGTGTGCCGGTCCTGCAACACGCCGCGTTGCGGAATCATGACCACGCCATCCTCATCGAGCCGGCGCCGATAACTGGCATGGATGTTGGCGATGTAGCCCTGCCGATGCGTGACCAGTTCCTGCCACGCCAATGTCGGCCGCGGCACATCGAAACCGAGCGCGCTGGCCAGTGCGATTTTTCCGGCCAGATCGGCTGCCAACCACATCGCCTTCTTCGGCACGCACCCCAGATTGACGCAGGTGCCACCCAACTCGTTCGGCTCCATGATCGCCACGCGGGCGCCGTGTTTTGCCGCGCGAAATGCCGCCGCCAATCCACCGGAACCGCCGCCCAGGATCACCACGTCGTAGTCGTAACGGGCGCTCATGCGAATCGCTCCGCGCGGTAAACAGGCAGGTCCAGCGCAGGTGCGCGGCCCGTGATCAGATCGGCCATCAGTTGTTCGCTTGCAGTGCTCATGCTGATGGCGAGCATGCCATGCCCTGCCGCGAGCCAGACGTGAGGACGGACGGCAGGTCGCGTATGGTTTGTCTATCGGCTGCAATCGGGCGCAATCCAACCCGTCACCGGCGATCCAGTCGTCATGGCAGCGACGAGCAATGCGTCACGATCCTGCCCACCACTGCGTGCTGGCCTGCGTGCCTGGCCTGGCAACTGCGCACAGTGCAATGCCGCGCAACCCGCAGCAATACGCGTGCTACGACACGTGTCACTCCAGGCGCGCGCTGCCATGTCGCATCGGCGGCACGCGCAGATAGGTCACGCTACGCCACAGCCACTCCATCGGCCCGAAGCGGAACCAGCGCAGCCACAGCCGACTCAGCACCACCTGCAGCGCGAACAACCCCAGCGCAAACGGCAGCTGCCACATGCGCGGCAACTGCTCGAAATAACCAAGCCCGTAACCGTAGAACACCCATGTGCACAGCAACGACTGCAGCAGGTAGTTGGTCAATGCCATGCGCCCGGCCGGTGCGAGCCACGCCAGGCGCGGTGCAAGCCGCACCACCCATGCCGCATACCCCAGGCTCATCAGCGGCCCGGCGATCAACGACAAGGCGAAGGCGCCCGACACACGCAAGTCCAGTCGCGCCGGATCCATCCACGGCTCCAACGCATAACTCACCAGCATCACGCCCAGCCCGAGCGGCAACACACCATAACGCAACGTGCGAAACAGTCGCGGAAAGCGCTCGGGCGCGGCGATCGCGCCGCTGCGCACAAACCAGCTGCCCAACAGAAACATGCCAAGCATCGCAGGGCCATTGATGCTCAGCCCGGTCATCGCTTCCTGCAGGTCATGCCAGCGCTGCAGCGTCGCTTGCAGGTACGTGCCGCTGCCGTACGCGGCGCGCTGCGCCTGCACGTTCGCGACCGCCTGCTGCGCCGCATCGGTCATCGCCGCCTTCCACTCCATCGCAGCTGCCGGATCGGCCTGCGTCAACGTCCCTGCCGCGCCGTACAGCAGCATCAAGCCAGGCGCGCAGCAGTACACCAGCGCCGCAACCCACGGCAGCGTCACCGTTGGCACCGAGCGGGTGGTCAGCAACAGCAACGCCAGCAAGGCGTAGGTCACCAGAATATCGCCGGACCACAGCAGCAATGCATGGGCCAGCCCGATCGCCAGCAATCCAAGGGTCCGCCGCAGATACGTGCCGAAAAACCCGCGCCCGGCCTGCTCGGCGCGCTGCGCCATTACCGCAAAGCCCATGCCGAACAACAACGCGAACAAGGTGTAGAACTTGCCCTGCACGAAGAAGTAGACCAGCGCATCGGCAACACGATCGATGCCATGCCAGTGCGGATCCACGCCGGTGAGCGCCAGATCGAGCGGGCCGACGAAGGCTTCGATATTCATCAGCAGGATGCCCAGCAGCGCAAAGCCGCGCAGCACATCCAGCACGACGATGCGCTCAGTTGCGGCAATGGGTTGCAGAAAATCGCGTGGTGTCATCAAGGCTCGGAGCGTGGTGTGCACGACAAAATGCAAACAGCCCGCCAAGGTGGCGGGCCGTTCAACATACAGAGGTCATCCAGCCTGGCTGGCAAAACGTCGCAAGCGCTCGTCAGCTGAAAGCGGAAGGCGTCCGGAAATCGGCGTGTACGCGTAACACATGCCGATTTGGAGCGCCGACCACGCCCGCCTGACGGCTGCGCACGCGTTTCGATCACCACGCTCAGTGGTGATGGCCGCCTTCGCCATGCACATGTCCGTGGTCGCGCTCTTCCTGGGTGGCTTCACGCACGTCGATGATTTCCACATCGAAGTGCAGATCCTTGCCGGCCATCGGGTGGTTGAGATCCACATCGACCACACTCATGCCGACCTTCTGCACCGTCACTGCGCGCGGGCCGAAGTTGGTCTGCAGCATCACCTGGGTACCCGGTGCCAGCTTGGTGGCGCCGAAGTGCTTCTTGGGCACGCGCTGGCTTAGGCCTTCGCGGTATTCGCCGTAGGCCTCGGTGGCCTTGACGTCCACGCCGAAGCTCTCGCCGGCTTCCTTGTCCATCATGGCCGCTTCCAGGCCCGGAATGATGTTGCCGTGGCCGATCATGATCGCCAACGGGTCACGTTCCTTGGAGCTCTCGATCGGCTCCTGGCCGATCTCCGAAACGGTGTAGTGGAAGCGGACGACGCTGTCTTTTTCGATCTTCATGCCTGGCTCTGAATGGGCTGCCCGGTGGCAGACGGTGGAGGACGGCTTGTCGGCCGCCGGGTGCGCCGCCATCATGGCGACCTGTTCGAACCGACCATTATCCCGGCTCCATGCCTATCACGCCAGTTTTTGCCGCTCACACCCGTCGTGTCGTGGCCAGTGTATTGCTGGGCCTGCTCGTGCTGTTGGGCGGTTGCGCACAGACCCCGGTGCGTCGCCCGGCTGCCGCCCCACCGCCGACTGCGCGCGTATGGCCGCAGGTACTGCCGGCAGACCCGGCCGCCGCCAACAACATCCTGATGCGCGCCTTGGGCCTGGTCGGCACGCCTTACCTGTTTGGCGGCAACACGCCGGAAACCGGTTTCGACTGCAGCGGCCTGGTCGCCTATGTCTACAAGGATGTATTGGCGTTGGCGCTACCACGCACCTCGCGCGAGCTGGCCGCCATCCAGGGACCCAGAATTTCGCCCGAAAAGCTGGCGACTGGCGATCTGGTGTTTTTCGGCTCCAGCGGCAACGTCACACATGTCGGCATTTATGTCGGTGAAGGCCGCTTTGTGCATGCCCCCAGCACCGGCGGTACAGTCCGCTTGGATTTCCTGGACGGAGCCTACTGGCGTGACCATTATTCAGGTTCAAAGCGTGTTTTACATTGAAACGTGACGCGCATCACAAGTCAAAGAACGGAAATTTAACCTTTTTTGAACGTAACGATTCTTTCACCAAGGCATCATCGCGCATCGACAGCAGAAATGTGATTCCCGCGTGACGAACGACGAACAGATCAATCCTGGCGCCGCACCGCTTCCGCCCCGGAAACCGCTCCGCCTGCTGTGCGCCACCGCTCTTTGGCTCGCAGCCCTTCCCGCTCTGGCACAGACCGCCAACAATTCTTCATCCGTTCCGCAGACGACTACGCCAGACAGCGCCGTCGCCGCCGAGAAAGCCGCAACCCGCAGCCGCGCCGACGCCGCTGCCACCGCAACCCTGGCCGCCCTGCTTCCGCATCTGGCCGCCAATGACGCCATTCCGCTGATGGACCGTTCGGCGATGTTCGCCGGCGACCTCAGCCGCCTGTTGGCCAATTACGACGTTTCGCAGAGCGCGGCCAACGCCGCCCAGAACGCCGTGGCCGACAGCCGTGTCCAAGTGATCCTGCAGCGCGCCATGGCCCTGCTCGGCACCCCGTACGTCTGGGGCGGCGAGTCCACCGAAGGCTTCGATTGCAGCGGCCTGGTCGGCTATGTGTTCAAGACCGCCCTGGGCATCGACCTGCCGCGCGTCTCGCGCGACATCGCCCGCGACGAATCGGCCGAACTGATCAAGGACCCCTCCGCGCTCAAGGCGGGCGATCTGGTGTTCTTCGGCCGGCGTGGCCGCATCGACCATGTAGGCCTGGTGGTCGGCGACGGCAAGTTCCTGCATGCGCCCAGCCGCGGCAAGGACGTGCGCGTGGATTCGCTGGCCAGCGGTTACTGGAGCGAAAAGTTCATCCAGGCGCGTCGGGTGCTGTGATTCTCGGCACCTGATCCACTGCGTGACAGACGAAGGCCGCGGCGATCCCGCGGCCTTTTTCGTGGCAGTGGTTTTTTTAGGTTCGTGCTTCAACCGCAGTGAACCAATCGACCGCAGCGCCGCGCAAGCACGTGGATCCTGCGTGGGTCACCGGGTGCGCAGCCACTCGGTCAGTGCGCAGCATCCGCCTTGTAATGCGACATGGTGTCCTCGATGCCCTTGCTCAGTTCCATTACCTTGAGCGCATATTCGGCCAGACGCTGATCCTCAGGCGTGTCCGGCTGCCACGAGGGCACTGCCACCGGTGTGATCCCGTCCGGATCCATCGCCACGAACACGATGATGCAATGCGTGCACAACCGCGAGTCGCCGCCCATGGGGCTGCGCGCACGCACATCGATGGCGAAATGCATGCTGGTGCGCCCGGTGTAGACCAGCTTGGCCGACACCGCGACCAGATCCCCGATCCGCACCGGCGCCACGAAGCGAATGCCGCCCACCGCCACGGTGACGCAGTAATGCCCGCTCCAGCCACTGGCTGCGGCAAAGCCCACCTGGTCGATCCACTTCATCACCACGCCGCCATGCACCTTGCCGCCGAAGTTGACGTCGCTGGGTTCGGCCAGAAAACGAAATGTCAGATCACGCTGTTCGCCAATCACCGCCCGCCCTCGTCAATGGATGAGCTGGCAGTGTGCCATGCAGGTGCGACAGAAGCGCGCAGGGACATTCGACGTTCCGCGTGTATTCGATCAACCGCGTATCGCTTCAATGTTGTCCTGCTTGCGCAAACACAACCAAGGGAAATGCAGCTGTTTCAACTTGAACATCCGCCGCAGGCGCGCACTCGGCCGTCGCGGGTCGAATAGCAATTGCACTGCAAACCGATCGAACGTGACGTAAGTGTGTTGATGGTAGTGCTCGGCCAGTGCGGGCACACCCAGCTCGGTGAAATAGCGCAGGCTGCGCGCGGCGCTTTCGCTGGCGCGTTGCGGATCTGCGTACAGCGGGCTGTCGAGGATGTGCAGTTCGCCGCCTTCGCGCAGTTGGGCGAGCAAACGGGTGACCAACGCGGCAGGATCGGCGAAATACTGGATGCAGGCCGGCAGCACGATGACGTCGAAAAGATCACGTGGCAGTGCCAGGGTCTGGATGTCGGCGGCGATGAAACTCAGCCGCTGGTCGTGGCCGAATACGCGTGCGGCCTGGGTCAGTTCGGTGCGATTGACGTCGATACCGCAGACGTCGCGTTGCAGCGATTGCGCCAGCAACTGCGACAACCAGCCGTTGCCGCAACCCAGTTCGAGAATGGCGCCCTCACCCGCACGCGCCTGTAGATGCTGCACCAGCAACGCGCTGGACAGCGCGCGCACCCGCCATTCCAGCGTCGTGCCGAGCTTGCCGCTGGGCCTTGGCAGGCTACGCACCTGCGCATCGGTGTAGAGCCGGCCTTCCTTGCGCCGAATCTCCAGATACTGCTGTTCGAACGGATCATCGGCCAACGAGCGCTGCACGAACACGCCGTCGATGCTCTCCAGCTCGGACAATTGCTGCAGCCGATCGCGCAGCGCGGGAAATCCAACACTCATCGGTCGGTCGCGGTCAGCGCTGCGAGCTGGCGCGATCGGTCAGCGGATCTTCCAGCCCCACATTGGTCGATGCCGACTCGTAGACCGCCCTGTCGAGCAGACCGGTTTCCTTGGCCACCAGCACCGGTACCAGCATCTGCCCGGTCACGTTGGTCATGGTGCGCATCATGTCGAGGATGCGGTCGATCGCATACAGATAGCCGATCACTTCCAGCGGCAGGTTGGCCGCACTGAGCACCACCGTGGCCATGATCACCGCAGTGCCCGGCACGCCGGCCGTGCCGAAGCTGCCGAGTACCGAAGCGATCAACACCACGAAATACTGATTGGCGGTCAGTGGCACGCCGGTGTATTGCGCAATGAAC
Source organism: Xanthomonas sp. NCPPB 2933 (assembly GCF_056725225.1). Classification (NCBI taxonomy): domain Bacteria; kingdom Pseudomonadati; phylum Pseudomonadota; class Gammaproteobacteria; order Lysobacterales; family Lysobacteraceae; genus Xanthomonas; species Xanthomonas sp. NCPPB 2933. Next base: position 1,961,707 of record NZ_CM161518.1, on the reverse strand, counting down.
ACCGCGCACAAGGCCGGAAAAATCGCGCCGCAGCCATCCATCTTGATGCTGGCACCCAGCGGCACCGCGAACGCAGCGTAATCCTTGCTGACGCCCAGGTTATGCGTGATCGAGCGCATCGCCACTGGCATCGCGGCAAAACTCGATGAACTGACGAATGCCACCTGCATGCCCGGCGCCGCACCACGGAAGAACTTCCAAGGATTCAATCCATGCAACAGCAACAAGCTGCTGTAGACCACCACGATGTGGATCGCGCAGGCCACATACAGCGCCAGCACGAAATTGCCGAACGGCAACAGCTTTGCAAAGCCGTAGCTACCCACCAGACTGGCGATCAGGCCGAAAGTGCCGAGCGGGGTCATCTCCAGCACGAAGCGGGTGACCTGGATCATGATGTCGCTCAGTTGCGCGGTGAGCTTGCGCGCCTCGGCCACCCGCTCGCCGAGCTTGACCATCGCAAAGCCCAGCAGCGCGGCGAAGAAGATCACCGGCAGGATCGAACCACGCCCGGCCGCCAAGACCGTCTCGCCGGCCGCATTGGTCTTGGTGCCGATGCCGGTCAACGCGTAGAACGGGTTGGAGGGCACCACATCCAGCAGCACCTTGATCGGGCTGGGCACATCGCGCGGCTTCCAGGCCGAATCCACGCTCAAACTGAAATGGCCGGCGCCGGGTTGCATGAGCGTGCCCACTGCCAGGCCCACGCCCACCGCCAGCGCGGCGGTGATGACAAACCACAGAAAGGTACGCCCGCCAAGTGCGGCGACGGATTTTTGCCCGTGCAGCGACGAGATCGCATTGATCACCGCGAAGAACACCAGCGGGATCGCGATCATCTTGATCAGGGTGACGTACAGATCGCCGAGTGGGCCGAACCACACATCGGCTGCAGGGCCCATGGCCGCTCCGGCGATCGCACCCAGCACGAAGCCGGCCACCACGCGTTGCCAGAACGGAATGCGCAACCAGGCCGAGACCAATGTCATGCGTCGAATCATCCGGGGGGAGAGTGCATGCACGATAGCTCAGGCCCGCGCTGGCCGCGAGACCACGACTGGAACAGCGGTGTGTCATCTGTGTGACACCAGGCATCCCGGCATAATGCGCGCTGATTCAGTCACGAGTTCGATGCCGATGCGTTACCGCCTGCCTGCCCTCGCCGCCCTGACCACCTTGTGTGTCGCCGCCTGCGCTTCCACCACCGGCACCAGTGCGTCCGCGCCTGCCGCCGTGCGCGTGGAGGTGCCGCAGGTGACGCATCCCGCCGGCGAGACGCCGCAATGGTGGTACCGCTCGGGCGCCGCGCGCGCAGCCGGCAATGGCGCCATGGCCGGGCGTGCGCGCAACGTGATCCTGTTCCTGGGCGATGGCATGAGCCTGACCACGGTGGCCGCCGCGCGCATTCTGGATGGCCAGCGCAAGGGCGGGCCCGGTGAAGAGAACCTGCTGTCGTGGGAACAATTCCCGGCCACCGCCTTCAGCAAGACCTACAACACCGATTCGCAGACGCCCGATTCGGCCGGCACCATGACCGCGATCACCACTGGCGTGAAAACGCATATGGGCTCGATCGGCGTCAGCAGTGGCAACCGCAACGACTGCGCCGACAGCCTGGGCAAGGGCTTGCTGAGCTGGCTGCAACTGGCCGACAGCGCCGACATGGCGACCGGCATCGTCACCACCACCCGGCTGACCCACGCCACCCCGGCGGCCACCTACGCGCATTCGCCGGACCGCAACTGGGAAAACGACGCCGACCTGCCCGAATCCGCACGCACTGCCGGCTGCCAGGACATCGCTCAGCAACTGCTGTCCACCGCGCGCTTCGGACGCGGCCCGCAAGTGGTGCTGGGCGGCGGACGCAGCCAGTTCCAGACCGTGCAGGAGCGCGATCCGGAATACGACGACAAGGTGGGCCTGCGCCTGGACGGCCGCGATCTGGTCGCCGAATGGAAGCAGGCACACCCGCAGGGCGCCTATGTCTGGAACGAGCAGCAATTGAAGGCGGCGGCCGGCGCGCCCGCGCTGCTGGGCCTGTTCGAACCGGATCACATGCAGTTCGATCACGACCGCAATCGCACACCGCAGGGCGAGCCGAGCCTGACCGAGATGACCCGCACCGCGATCCAGTCGCTGTCGCGCGACCCGAACGGCTTTGTGCTGATGGTCGAAGGCGGCCGCATCGATCATGCCAACCATGCCGGCAATGCCTACCGCGCGCTCGACGAAACCGTGTCGCTGTCCGATGCAGTGCGCACCGCCGTGCAGACCGCACCGCCGGACACGCTGATCATCGTCACCGCCGACCACTCGCATACGCTCAACTTCGTCGGCTACCCGGTGCGCGGCAATCCGATCCTGGGCAAGGTGCGCGGCACCGGCGGCGAAGAAGGCGACCGCACCCAGCTGGCCACCGACCTGGCCGGCCAGCCCTACACCACACTGAGCTACGCCAACGGCCCCGGCCACACCGGCGCCAGCAACGCGCAACCGGCCGGACCGAAGAAGTATCCGCACGAACCCAGCAGCAGCGAGCCGGCTTCCGGACGCCCGGATCTGACCCACGTCGACACCGAAGCCCCCAGCTACATGCAGGAATCGCTGGTGCCGACCAAGTCCGAAAGCCATGGTGGCGAAGACGTCGGCATCTGGGCCACCGGCCCGGGCAGCGCGGCGTTCCGCGGCACGCTGGAAGAGAACGTGATCTACCACGTCATCGTGCAGGCCACCCCGCGCCTGCGCGAGCGCCTGTGCAAGGCCGGCACCTGCGACAGCGCCGGCGTGCCGGTGGAGTTGCCGGCATCGGCGGCGTTCGAGACTGCGACCAAGCGTTGATGTGCAGCGCTGCGCCGTTGCGATTGGCAGGCGGTGGCAATCCGCTACCGGTAGCACCGTGCCGCAGCGCTGTCTTGATCGGCATGCACAGATGACTGCCCTGGCACTGCCTGCGACGCCGCCGGGCCCGGTCCTTGTCGCCTACAGCGGCGGCATGGATTCGAGCGTGTTGCTGCAGCTGCTGGCAGCCGCGCCGCGCTATCGCGACATCGGCTTGCGCGCGGTGCACGTGCATCACGGCTTGCACGCCGACGCCGATGCATGGGCTGCGCATTGCCAGCGCCAATGCGATGCATTGCAGATTCCCTTGCAGATCGCGCGCGTCCAGGTCGAGCGCGACAGCGGCCTGGGTCTGGAAGCGGACGCACGCCATGCGCGCCACGCCGCGTTTGCCGAAACACTTACGCCCGGCGAATGGCTAACGCTGGCGCACCATCGTGACGACCAGGCCGAAACCTTCCTGCTGCGCGCCCTGCGCGCTTCCGGCCCGGACGGCTTGGCTGCCATGCGCGCGCAGCGTCCATTCGCAGGCGGCACGCTGTGGCGTCCACTGCTGCACCATGCACGCACCGACTTGCTGGCCTATGCGCAGGCACATGGGCTGGAATGGATCGAAGACCCCAGCAATGCCGACACACGGTACGACCGCAACTTCCTGCGCACCCAGCTCATGCCTCTGCTGCAGCAACGCTGGCCACAGGCCGCCGAGGCGTTGGCGCGCAGTGCGCACCTGAGCGCCGATGCCAGCGCGTTGCTGCTGCAAGAGGACATCGCGCTGCTGTCCGGCATGCTGACCGCAACCGGCGCGCTGGATCTGCAGCGGTTGCGTGCGCAGCCGGCGACACGTCGGCCGCGCCTGCTACGCGCCTGGGTGAGTGCGGCACACGCCCCGCCGCTGCCCGCACATGGCATCACCGCGCTGGAACAGGAAATCGACAACCACGCACCGGACCGGCAAGCGCGCTTTGCCTGGCAACAGGTCGAAGTGCGTCGCTGGCGCCAGTGTCTGTATTTACTTCGCCCACACACCGCATGCCCGCCGCAGTGGCAGACGCACTGGGATGGCCAGGCGGCGCTGCAGCTGCCCGATGGCGCGCAGTTGCAGTTACACGGCACACCCGGCCTGCGCTTCGCGCAACCGCTGCTGGTGCGCGCACGCCACGGTGGCGAGCGCATCGTGTTGCCGCAACGTGCGCACTCGCATCGCCTCAAGCACCTGCTGCAAGAACTGGATCTACCACCCTGGGAACGCGAACGCCTGCCGATCCTGTGGGACGGCGACCAGGTACTCGCAGCCGGCGATCGCATCATCTCGGCCGCATTGAACGACTGGCTGCAGGCCAATAACGCAGCGTTGCGATGGCACAGCAACACAGCTGCGAATTGACCCGCCTGCGCGCGCGCCGCACACTTTACCGATGGCCAAGAAGTCCTTGAACGAAACATCCCCGGTTGCCCGCTTCGAACAGTCGCTGGAAGAACTCGAGCAACTGGTGCAGAAGATGGAAGTCGGCGATCAGAGCCTGGAGCAATCGCTCATGGCCTATGAGCGCGGCATCGGCTTGTACCGCGATTGCCAGCAGGCACTGGAACACGCCGAACTGCGCGTCCGCATGCTGACCGACCCCGCCCGCCCCGATCTGGCCGAAACCTTCGAACCGCCGTCGCCGGACGGCGGCTGAGGTGAGTTCGGCGTTGTTCGATCATTGGATCGCCCGCACCGAACGCAGTCTGGAGGCGTGCCTGCCAAGCCAAGCGCTTGCCCCGCAACGCCTTCACGCCGCCATGCGGCATGCGGTACTGGGCGGCGGCAAGCGCATGCGTCCGTTGCTGGTGTATGCGACCGGCGCGCTGTTCGGCGCCGACGAAGACAGCCTGGACACCCCTGCCGTGGCGGTGGAGCTGATCCATGCCTATTCGCTGGTGCACGACGATCTACCCGCAATGGACGACGACGCGCTGCGCCGCGGCCAGCCCACCGTACATATCGCCTTCGATGAGGCCACGGCGATTCTGGCCGGCGATGCGCTGCAGACGCGCGCGTTCGAACTATTGGCTGCGGCATCGGTGAGTGCCGACCTGCGGGTCGGCTGGCTGCAGAGCCTGGCCAGCGCTGCAGGCGCTGCCGGCATGTGCGGAGGCCAGGCACTGGATATCGATGCCACCGGCCAACTGCAATCGCTAAGCGACCTGGAACGCATGCACGCACTCAAGACCGGCGCGCTGATCCGCGCGGCGGTGCGCATGGGCGCGTTGACCGGTGGCGCCGCGCCTGCCGACCAGCAGCGCCTGGACGCCTTTGCCGATGCGCTGGGCCTGGCGTTCCAGGTGCGCGACGACATCCTGGATGTGGAATCGAGCTCGGCGCAGCTGGGCAAGACCGCCGGCAAGGACGCTGCGCAATCCAAATCCACCTATCCCGCCCTGCTCGGGATGGACGGCGCCAAGGCCAAATTGGCAGAGCTGGCCACGCGCATGCACGACATCCTGCAGCCCTACGGCCAGCCCGGCGAAACGCTGGCGACACTGGGCCGGTTTGCGGTGGACCGCGCGCACTAGCGCGACGCTCAGAACGACCACCCAGCTATACAACCGGCCCACCCAATCAAACGCGGACGTCGCTGCGTGGTCGCTCCCCAGCGGCAGCGATGCATGCATCTATCCCACGATTGAGCCGCCTTCTGCGCACACCGTGCGCCAGCGCACGGTGGAGGCGTGGAGCGCCCTCGACTAACCGGGGTTCTGCGTCACAAAACGTAAATTCTCTTTTCATAGATTTTCACAAGGGAATTTATGCGGTACGCGTTAAAAATGTGGATGGACGCACAACTTTGAGCCAAATTGTCGCCATCGCTGTCCATATTTGCCATTCCAGCGCCATCAGCAGGCCAAAAACAGCACTAATCGATTGTCTTGTCGTGCCCGCTCGCCCTGCCTAGGTTGGTCTGCCCGCGTTCAGCGGACATCCCCCGATCACATGGAGAGTTGCTGGTGAAGAATGTTTTTCTCGCATCGTTTGCAGCAGGCACGTTGGCCGTTGTCGGCGTGCTCGGATCGGCGCAGGCGCAGTCCGTGCGCGGCCCGGTTCCGTTGACCATCGAACTGGCGCCGGTCGCCGATCAGGCTGGGCGGCACCAAGGCAAGATCGCCGTCACCGTTACCAACAACGGCAGCCAGATCGCGCGCGTCCCGACCTACCAGCTGCCGCTGAAGTCACTGGATAACGGCATTCTGGACGTCAGCCGCGATGGTACGCCAGTGAACTACACCGGGCGCCTGGTCAAGCGCGGCCTGCCCAAGGCGGCCGACTTCACCATCCTCAAGCCCGGCCAGAGCGTGCAGGGCGAGGTCGATCTGGCGGGCGCCTACGATCTGTCCACCAGCGGCAACTACACCATCCAGGTCCGCTCGTCGCTGCAATACGCCTCACTGTCCGACGGCAGCCTGATGAAAGCGGCCAACGGCGAGCCGGCCGTGGCCACCAGCACCCCGCTCACCGTCTGGCTGGACGGCGCACGGCGTGGCGTGCAGCGCCAGCTCGCAGTCGGCCCGACCGCCGTGGTCAACGGCATCAACTACCTCAACTGCAGCACCACCCGCACCAACCAGGCCGCCAGTGCCGTCACTGCCGCGCGCAACTACTCGCAGAACGCGCGCACCTACCTCAACGGCGGCAGCACCGGCGCGCGTTACACCACCTGGTTCGGCGCCTACAATGCATCGCGCTACAGCCGGGTCAGCTCGAACTTCGTCAACATCGACAACGCGCTGGACCAGAACAACGGCCAGCTGACGATCAACTGCAGCTGCGAAGCGGATCTGGCAGACGCTTTCGCCTACGTCTATCCGAACCAGCCGTACGAGATCCATGTGTGCAACGCGTTCTGGAGTGCGTCGACAACCGGCACCGACTCCAAGGCCGGCACGCTGGTGCACGAGACCAGCCACTTCACCGTGGTGGCCGGCACGCAGGACCGCGTTTACGGCCAGTCCGGCGCGCGTAGCCTGGCGATCAGCAACCCGGCCCAGGCGATCACCAACGCCGACAGCCACGAGTACTTCGCCGAGAACACCCCGGCGCAGAACTGATCCAGCAGTCGTCTGAAACGCCAAAGGCCCGGCAGCGATGCCGGGCCTTTGTCTTTCGCATCGCGACCGGTTACTTGATCAGGCGCAGCGTGAACGGATAGCGGTAGTGCTCGCCGTTGTTGGCCTTGACCGCGGCCAGGATGCACAGCACCAGATTGGCGATCCACACCAGCGTCGGCACAAAGAACAGAATGCCGAACGACACGATGGTCAGGATCACCGCAGCCACATAGGCGATGATCACGGTGATCTGGAAGTTCAACGCTTCCTTGGCCTGGTCGGTGGCAAACGGCTTGGACGGGCTGGCGTCCTTACTGATCAGCCAGATCACCAGCGCGCCGATGAAGGACGTCAGGATGCCGAGCAGATGCGCGGCAAGCGCCAAGGTGCGCTCCTCCGACGGCGAGCTGGTGCCGATCGGCGGTGGCGGCGGTGCAGCGTGTGACTCGAAGTCGCTCATCATGTCTCCCCATGCATGGTTGTGGTGCGGCGGACTATAGCAACCCGTCAGCCAGCCACCAGTGCGGGAAGACATGGTCTCGTTCGCGATGCTCCGCGGCAGTGGCCGGGAGCGGTGAGCACAGTCGTCGCGACCGGCGCGCTCAGCTGTCGCCTGCCACTGTCATGCGGTTGAGCAGCACCGCACCGATCTTGACGTGCGAACGCGGATCCACATCGTTGCCTACCGCCTCGATGCCGGCGAACATCTCGCGCAGGTTGCCGGCGATGGTCAGGCCATCGACCGGATAGGCGATCACGCCGTTCTCGATCCAGAAACCACCGGCGCCGCGCGAGTAATCGCCGGTCACTGGATTGACCCCGTTGCCCATCAGTTCGGTGACCAGCAGACCGCGCGACATGCCGGACATCATCGAGGCCAGATCGCCCGCATTCGCAGTGACCTGCAAGTTGTGCACGCCGCCGGCGTTGGCGGTGGTCTGCAGGCCCAGCTTGCGTGCCGAATAGCTGCCGAGTACATAGCGCTGCAGCACGCCATCGGTGATCAGCGCCGAACGCCGCGTCGCCACGCCCTCGCCATCGAAGGCGGCCGAGCGCAGCCCGCGGCGCAGATGCGGCAGTTCTTCGATGTTGAACCAGTCCGGAAACAGCTTGGTACCGACACTGTCGAGCAGGAAGCTGGCACGCCGATACAGCGCGCCACCGGAGACCGCGCCGAGCAGATGGCCGACCAGCGAGCGCGCCACTTCCGGCGCAAACAGCACCGGCAGCTGCCCGGTGGGGAGCGAACGCGGTTGCAGCCGCGCCAGGGTGCGCTCGGCAGCATGGCGGCCGATCGCCTCGGGCGCTTCCAGGTCTTCGCGCGCCAGCGCGCTGCTGTACCAGCCATCGCGCTGCATACCGTCGCCCTGCCCGGCGATCAGCGCGCAGCTGATCGAATGGTGGGTGCCGCGCTCGCGGCCGATGAAGCCATGCGAGTTGGCATACACCGACAGGCTGAGCCCGGTGCTGGCCGAGGCGCCATCGGAATTGCTGATCCTCGCATCGGCATCGCGCCCGGCGGTTTCGCAGGCCAGCGCCAGATCCACCGCGGTGTCGGCGTCCAGCGCCCACGGGTGCCAGCTGTCCAGTTCGGGGAACTCGCGCGCCATCAGTTCCGGATCGGCCAGGCCGGCGGCCACGTCGTCCTCGGTGTAGCGGGCGATCGCGCAGGCCTGGGCGACGGTGGATTCCAGGCTGGAATCCTGCAGGTCGGCGGTGCTGGCGCTGCCCTTGCGCTTGCCGAAGTAGACGGTGACCGCGATACCGCGGTCGCGGGTGGATTCCACCGTTTCCACGTCACCCAGCCGCACATTGACGTCCAGCCCGCGCTCTTCGCTGCAGCTCACTTCGGCCTGGGTGGCGCCGGCGGCACGGGCGCGCTCGATCAGGCGCTGCGAGATGTCGGTGAGCGCGTCAAGACGCTGCAGGCTGTCGTCGTGGACACGTGTTTCGGAGGAGAGTGCGTTCAATGCTTTATCCTTAGGAACGCGGATCCTTCCGCAAAAGCTCGGCCATCGTTGGCCGGAGTGTCTGAATTCAGTGCGGAGTGTTCCGCCGGCGCCCGGCCGTTCAAGGCCGGAGTTTTTATCAACCAAGTTTCGGGATGTAGTGGCAATGCGCGGACGCGACGAAGATACCGGTGAATTTCGCGGCGCCAGCCGCAGCCAGCAACGGCGCGAGGCGCTGGAAATTTTCGACCTGGGCGAAAAGCTGGTGGCGCTCACCCCGGCGCAGCTGGCCAAGTTGCCGGTGCCCGAATCGCTGATTCCGCATATCGAAGAGAGCAAGCGCATCACCTCGCATATCGCGCACAAGCGGCAGCTGGCGTTTCTGGCCAAGCACATGCGCCGCGAGGACGACACCACGCTGAACGCGCTGCGCGATGCGCTGGATGCCAACAGCGACACCGCGCGCCGCGAAGTGGCTGCGATCCACCGCGTCGAGCGTTGGCGCGAGCGGCTGCTGGCCGAGAGCGATGTGGCGCTGGCCGAATTGCTGGAAGCCTACCCGGCTGCCGACCGCCAGCAACTGCGTCAGCTGGTGCGCAACGCCATCAGCGAGCGGGCCAAGAACAAGCCGCCGCGCGCCTACCGCGAGCTGTTCCAGGTGCTGCGCGAGTTGTCCACGCAGGCGGGCGAAGAAGTGGATGCCGGCAACAACATCGATCTCGACGAGAGCGACGACGCCGACAGCGAAGAAACGTGGACCGAGGACTAAGGAACGACCCAGGCGGGACGCATCACGCCCCGCCGCCCCCGCTGTTGCGATTCCCGAATCCCCATTCCCGAATCCCCGCATCTCAGGCCTGCGTTCCGCCAACGGTGATGCCGTCGATCAGCAGCGAGGGCTGGCCGACGCCGACCGGCACGCTCTGCCCGTCCTTGCCGCACACGCCCACGCCTTCGTCCAGCGCCAGGTCATTGCCGATCATGCGCACCTTCTGCATGGTCTCCGGTCCGTTGCCGATCAGCGTGGCGCCCTTCACCGACGCGGTGACCTTGCCGTCTTCGATCAGGTAGGCCTCGGTGGCCGAGAACACGTACTTGCCGCTGGTGATGTCGACCTGGCCGCCGCCGAAGTTGACCGCATAGATGCCCTTCTTGACCGAGCGGATCATCTCCTGCGGATCGTGCTGCCCGGCGCGCATGTAGGTGTTGGTCATGCGCGGCATGGTCAGGTGCGCAAACGACTCGCGGCGGCCGTTGCCGGTCGGCGCCACGCCCATCAGGCGCGCGTTATGGGTGTCCTGCATGTAGCCGACCAGCACGCCGTCTTCGATCAGCGTGGTGCACTGGGTGGGCGTGCCTTCGTCATCGATGTTGAGCGAGCCGCGACGCCCGTCGAGGGTGCCGTCGTCGACGATGGTCACACCCGGCGAGGCCACGCGCTCGCCGATGCGGCCGGCGTAGACGCTGGTGCCCTTGCGGTTGAAGTCGCCTTCCAGGCCGTGGCCGACTGCCTCGTGCAGCAGCACGCCGGGCCAGCCCGGGCCGAGCACCACCTGCATCACGCCGGCCGGTGCCGGAATCGCATCCAGATTGACCAGGGCCTGGCGCAGCGCTTCGCGCGCAAAGCCTTCCGGGCGGCCGTCGGCGAACAGCTCGGCATAGCCGTAACGCCCGCCGCCGCCGGAATAGCCGGATTCGCGGCGCCCGCCGTGTTCGACGATCACCTGCACGTTCATGCGCACCAGCGGGCGCACATCGGCAGCCAGCACGCCGTCGCTGCGCGCGATCAGTACCGTGTCCACGCCACCGGACAGGCTCACCATCACCTGTTTGACGCGCGGGTCGGCCGCGCGCACGTACTGGTCGATGCGACGCAACAACTCGACCTTGGTCGCGCTGTCCATGTCGTCGATCGGGTCGGTGGCCGGGTACAGCGCACGGCCACTGCCGCGCACCAGCGTGCGAGTGGATTGCGCACCGCCGTCGCGCGAGATCGCACGTGCCGACTGCGCCGCTTCCAGCAGCGCCTCGCGCTGGATGTCGTCGGAGTAGGCGAAGCCGGTCTTTTCGCCGGAAATCGCACGCACGCCCACGCCTTGTTCGATGGAATGCGCACCGTCCTTGACGATGCCGTCTTCCACGCTCCAGCTCTCGCGTCGCGAATGCTGGAAATACAGGTCGCCGAAGTCGATGCCCGGGCCCAACAGGGCGCCGAAGGTGCGGTCGAGATGGCCGGTGTCCAGGCCGGAAGGAAGCAGCAGCCGGGTTTCGGCCAGAGTGAGAGCGTTATCGGTCATGCGATCAGGATGGGGCCCGCACGCCGGGGAGACAAGTCGTTCGGCTGAACGTGCGGCGCGGCTATCATCGCAGGCCCGCTGCCCTGCCGACGCCCGCGCATGAAGCTCACTGCCCATGTCCTGGATGGCCACACACTGGACATCCGCCCCGCCCCGCACGAGCGCGACTGGATGGACGCCACCGACCAGCGCTATGCCTACCGTTGCCTGCCGCTGGCGATCGCCAATGCGCATGGCTGGGAGCTGCTGTGCCAGGCCGGTTTCGCGGCCAGCTGGAACGGCGGCGATGGCCTGGACGCCATCCAGATCGTTGCCGATGCCGGCAGCGCATCACCGGCGATCAGCCACTTCGGCTACGGCGTGCTGACCTTCCACGTGCCCTGCCTGTTCCGCACCGAAGAAGGCATCGATCTGTTCGTCACCGGGCCATTGAACCGGCCCAAGGACGGCATCGGTGCCTTGAGCGGCATGGTCGAAACCGACTGGAGCCCGTACACCTTCACCATGAACTGGAAGTTCACCCGGCCCGGGCGGGTGCGCTTCGACGCCGGCGAGCCGTTCTGCCATCTATTTCCGCTGCCACGCCGGCTGATCGAGCAAGTGCAACCGCAGTGGCAGCCGCTGTCCGAGGCGCCGGAACTGGCACGGCAGCATGCGGACTGGACCCACAGCCGCACGCGGTTTCTGGATGCATTGCCGGATGCGCAATCGGCCGCCGCACGCGAGAAATGGCAGCACGGCTATTTCCGTGGCGTGGCTGGCGCGGATCAAGCGCCGGCGCCGGGCCACCGTTCGCGGCTGCGCCTGCCGATGTTCGCGCGTGCTGCCAGCGAAGACGAGGCGGATAACGGGACGCCAGCAGACTGAGCACGTCAGCGTCTGGGCGCGGCTCGCCACGTGCAGAGCTGGCTGGAAGCGCTAGGTGTATTCGATGTGCCCGGCGGGCGCTTCAACGCCTCAGCGCGACGGTGTGCGGTGTGCGGACTGAATGGAAGCATTGCGCTCGGCGGGCTAGGCGCATTCGACTAACCCGCTGGGCACCGCATACTTAGGCGCCTCAGCGCGGCGCTGCACCAGGCTTGCTGGAACTGGCACCTGGCGCACTTGAAGAACTCGGTTTGCTTGGCGCACGCTCGCGCGCTTCGCGTTCCACCACGTCCACCTGCGGCTCCTTCCACGGCCCGGTGACGTGATAGGTCTTGGCACCGATCGCGCCCAGCGGCTTGCTCAACACCGCATTGGCGGCCGCGCCCACCGCCGCGCCGACCGGGCCACCGGCCACGGCGCCGACCACGGCCAGCAGATTGCCGGCCTTGGGATTCACGTCCACGGTCTGGTCGAAGGTCTGCGCACGCAGGTCGGTCAGCCCGCGGATTGCGATGTCGGCGGCCGGGCCTTCGATGCGGATGGCGTCGGTGCGCGCAAAACCATCGCCGAAGCGCACCTCGCCGGCCAGCTTGTTGAACGCCAGCCCCTTGGAGAAGAAGTCGCGGAAGTCGAACATCAGCCGGCGCGGCAACTGCGCCACGCTGAGCAGGCCGAGCACACGGCCGGCGCCGGGATCCACTTCCAGCAATTGGCCGTTGCGTACGTCGATCTTGAGATCGCCGTCCAGCGAACCGAGCGCAAAGCCGGTCGGCGAGCCCTGCCAGCCGGCGTTGAGCTCAAGCTGGCCTTCGCCACCGCGCAGCTGACCGCCCAGGGTGAGGTTTTGCAGCAGATTGCCGAGATTGCGGCTGTCCACGCGCGCCGATAGCCGGGTGCTGGCGGATTCGCCCTTGCCGCGCCAGGCGCCGGTCAGACCAATGCTCTGGTCGTTGGAGCGCAGTTGCAGCTGATCCACCTGCATGCCGTCGCTGAGCCGGCTGCTGCGCAAAATGGCCGCGCCCAGGGTCATCTTGCCGACCTGCAAGTCATCGATATCCAGCGACAACGGCGGAATCGACACCGGGTCGAACTCGGCCACCGCGCGGCGCGCCGGCTCGGGCAAGGCGCCGGCCAGCGGGTCGCCCGGCTCGGGCGCGGCCGGTTCGGCAGCCGCCACCACCGGCTGCCAGTGCACGGTGCGCAGCTTGCCCTGCACGGCGGCACCGTCGGCATTGGGCACCGTGAGCTGGCCGGCCAGGGACGGCCCGTCCAGTGTCACCGCCACCGCGTCGCGGGTAGGCCGCAGCCGCAGCCGGGTCTGCGGGAACACGCCGCCGATCATCAGCAGCCTGTCTGCCTGCACGTCCACCTGCTGCAGCGGCACCGTGCTTTTTTTGGTCTCCGGCTGGCCCGGCAGCGGCGGCATCTCCGGCTCGCTGCTGCCGCGCGCCAGGCTGATCCAGTCGATCGCATCCAGCGAGGCGGTGCGGCCGGTGACGATCAACCCGTTGGCCGGTGGGCGCTCGCTGACCGTGTCGGTGCCCATCACCACGCGCACGCCGGTCTGGTTGCCCTGGCTGCTGGCCTTGAGCGCCACCAGCTTGCCGAACGCCACATCGATATCGCCATCGCCGACCGGCAAGGCCACCTTGACCTGGGTGTCCAACGGCTGCGTGGCCGCCTTGTCCAGCGGCGCGGGCAGATCCAGGGTGGTGCCGACCAGGTCCGAGCGCAGGCTCAACATCGCCTTCGCATCGGTCTGGCCCGGCGGCGGCAGCGGCACATCAACGCCCACCTGCCAGGGCGCGCTGCCGTGCACGTACGGGCGCAGCCATTCCATCTGCGGCGCCCGGTCGAACAATTCCTTGGCATCCAGGGTGGCGGCAAAGCGCGCTTCGAACGCCTGCTTCGGGTCCTGCACGAAGCCGCCGGCACGCAAGGACAACTCGCCACTGCGGCCCTGGTGCTGCACGCTCAAACGCTCGGCGGCAAAGCCGGTGTCGCGGTAGTCGGCCTGGCCGCTGACCTGGTCGAAGACCAGATTCCAGCGCGCGTCGGCCAGCTTGGCGCCCTGCAGCGCCACCGTGCCCTGCAGATGCCCGCCCACACCCTTGCTGCGTAACGGGCGCAGCAGATCGAAGCTCACCGTTGCCGGGCCCGACACCGTGAGATTGCGCAATGTGTCGCCGTAGCGACGCTCCAACGGACTTTTGCGCAGCATGCTCAGCAGCTGCGTGGCGTCGGCCTGGGTGGAGGCGCGCACGTAGAGTTCGGAGGTGGCGAAATTGGGAATCCCGGCCTCAAGCCGGGTGATCGGCGCGCCAGCCAGCTCGCCACTTCCCTGCAGGGAGAAGCCGTTACCGAGGAAGCTCAGATCGGCCTGCACCTGCTCCATCGCCGGCCACTCGGGATTGAAGGGGATCACGCCGTCGCGAATATGGCCGAACGCTTCGAAGCGCCCGTCATTGCCTTCGAACGGCCAGTCGTCCAGATCGCCACTGACCAGGCCGGTGCCGCCGGTGATCACGCCGCCGGCCACCGCCTTGTCCAGCCAGTCGATGGCGGGCTTGCTCATCTTCGAGCGGATCCAGAATTTGCGCGCCACCGGCAAGGCGACATCGTCCAGTTGCGTGGCCAACTGGATGCGCGGGCGGCTGCCATCGTTCTGGAACCACAGCCCGCCGCGCACATTGGCGCCGTAGTCCTTGGCCTGCACCCGCAAGGCCGGCGTGGCGACCTGCCAACCGGCGCCGTCGCGCCAGCCGACGAGCTTGCCGGCCAGCTGGATCTCATGCACCACCCCGAAGCCGGTCGGCCAGTCGAAACGCACCGTGGCATCGGGCGCGGTATCCAGCTCGACCGCCTGCGCATCGCCATCGATCTGCCCGCGCAAACCGCTGATGCCTGGCGCGTTGCCCACCGGTAGAAACGCCAATTCGTCGATCCGGCCCTGCGCGCGCAGTGCACCGCCCTGCTCGCCTGCAACCTGCAGGTCGGTCACGCGCAACTGCGGTTTGGACAAACTCAACCAGCGCCGCAAGGTGGGCGACAGGTGGTCGCTCAAGGCCGCCGCTGCGATCAGACCGGAGACATCCACATGTTTGCCGACCACCGCGTAATGGCGCCCGCCAGCGATGCTCAGCCCATCCAACTGCTGCAATTTGGCCGCCTGGCCCAGCCGCAGCAGCGGCGCATCCAACCGCCAGCCGCCTTCGATGGTCTGCCAGCGCGCGCGTGCCTGCAGCCGCTCCCACACCAGCGTGCGGCGTGCGGTTTCATCCGGCAACGCGGCACCGGACAAGCGCACCTGTTGAAGATCGGCATCCACGGTGACACCGGTGATGCGGCGCGCGCGCAGTTGTGCCCACGCGTGCAGCCGTCCGCCGCCGCCATCCACGCGCATGCCGCCGACGTGCAGCAACGAGGCCCACGCGGCCAGATCTGCGGGGTCGGCCTGCGCGTAAGCGCTGCCGTCGCCGCTGTTGCGATCAAACTCCAGCACGGTGGTCAACGGTGCGCGCTGCACATCGATCCAGGCGTGGCTGCCGACTTTCACCGTCGAACCGCTGACACGCAGACGCAGGTCGATGCGCGGCAAGGTGGTGTCCAGCCCGATCGAAGGTGCGGTCACATGCAAACGCGCCTCGGCTACCTGGATTTCGCCGAGGCGACGCAAGGCTTCCAAGGGGTCGGCACGCCGCGCGGCCGGCAAGCCCTGCACCGACCACACGCCGTCATCGCTACGCTGCAGCGTCAGTGCCAGACCACGCAGGCGGACTTCGGTCAGCGAATGGCCGGGCAACAGGCCGGCGTACATCGCCAGCAGGATTTCGGCCTGGCCCACGCGCACTTCGCCATGCGGACCGATCCGCAACCCATCCAGCCGCAACAGCGGACCGCGTCGGGTCCACTCGGTCTGCAGGCGATCGAAGGCAATGGGCTGGCCGGCGCGCTGACTCAACCACGCGGCGATCTGCTGCGGCCGCTGCTCGGCAAGCGGCAACGCCTGGCTGGCCGCACCCACCAACAATGCGATCGCCACCAGCACGAGTGCGGTGGCGGTGATCGCATAGCGGCGAAACAGACGCAGACGGCGGCGCAGCGGGGTGGGCATCAGGGGCGGAGATTGGGCATTGGAGATTGGGGATTCGTCAAAGCAGGCAGCGCACGGTGCCTTCAAGCGCCATTATCGGACCAAGCCACGCTACCAGAGCCGGCTTTGACCAATCCCGAATCCCGACGCCCCAATCCCGAACTCACAGCAACACCACATCGAACTGCTCCTGCAGATACTGGTCGTCGGACTGGAAGCGGATGCTCTTGCCCAGGAACTCCTCCAGCTCGGCCACGGCCGCCGATTCTTCGTCGGTGATGCGGGCCACCACTTTGGACGAGGCAATCACCAGCAGCCGCGCCGCGTCGAACTGGCGCACCGCACGGGTGATCTCGCGGAAGATCTCGTAGGTCACCGTCTCGGCGGTCTTGATGGTGCCGCGCCCGCTGCACTGGCCGCAGGTTTCCGACAGCTGCCGCTCCAGGCTTTCGACGGTGCGCTTGCGGGTCATTTCAACTAGCCCCAGCGGCGAGAATTCGTACACGGTGGTCTTGGCGTGATCGCGTGCCAGCGCCTTTTCCAGCGTGCGCAGTACCTGGCGGCGATGCTCGGCGTCGTCCATGTCGATGAAGTCGATGATGATGATCCCGCCCAGGTTGCGCAGCCGCAGCTGCCGCGCCACCGCCTGCGCGGCCTCCAGGTTGGTGCGGAACACGGTTTCTTCGAGATTGCGCTGGCCGACGAACGAACCGGTGTTGACGTCGATGGTGGTCATCGCCTCGGTCTGGTCGATCA
Organism: Xanthomonas sp. NCPPB 2933; assembly: GCF_056725225.1. Classification (NCBI taxonomy): domain Bacteria; kingdom Pseudomonadati; phylum Pseudomonadota; class Gammaproteobacteria; order Lysobacterales; family Lysobacteraceae; genus Xanthomonas; species Xanthomonas sp. NCPPB 2933. The sequence goes on along the minus strand of NZ_CM161518.1, from coordinate 1,944,818 downwards.
CCAGATAGCCACCGGACTTGAGCGGCACCTGCTTGTTCAGCGCGCGCCCGATCTCGTCCTCGACCCCGTAGAGGTCGAAGATCGGCCGGTCGCCGGTGTACAGCTCCAGCCGCTCGGCCAGCACCGGCATGTACTTGGCCACGAACGCCTGCAACTGCACGAAGGTTTCGTTGGAATCGACCTTGACCTTCTCCACGTCGCGGCGGATCAGGTCGCGCACCGCACGCAGCGGCAGGCTCAGGTCTTCATAGATGATGCTGCACGGCGGCGCTTCGCGACCGCGCCGCTCCACCACGTTCCAGACCCGCGACAGATAGGCGATGTCCTCGGCCAGCGCCTCGGCCGGCTGGCCTTCGGCATTGGTGCGGATGATGTAGCCGAAGCCGCCGTGCTGGGCCGAGACCTCGCTGACGATGGTCTTCAGGCGCAGCCGCTCGGCCTCGTCTTCGATCCGCGCCGACACCCCGACGATCTTGGACTGCGGCAGCAGCACCAGATAGCGCGAGGGAATGCTGATCTGGGTGGTCAGCCGCGCGCCCTTGGTGCCGATCGGGTCCTTGACCACCTGCACCACGATGTCCTGGCCGTCGCGCAGCAGCTCCACGATCGGCACCGAGGCCGCCGGCGGCGGCGGAATCGGGGTTTCTTCGGTATCGACCACGCTGGCCGGTGCCGGCGCCGGGCGGATCACGTCGTTGGCGTGCAGGAACGCGGCGCGCTCCAGGCCCAGTTCCACGAACGCCGCCTGCATGCCGGGCATCACCCGCTGCACCTTGCCCTTGTAGATATTGCCGACCACGCCACGGCGCCAACCGCGCTCGATATGCAGTTCCTGCAGCATGCCGTTCTCGATCACCGCCACGCGGGTCTCGCGCGGGGTGACGTTGACCAAAATCTCTTCCGACATCAATGCGCTCCGAAGGCTGTGAGCAACTGCGAGGTGTGAAATAAGGGCAATCCCATCACGCCGGAATAGCTACCGGACAGATGGCTGATAAAACGTTCGGCGCGTCCCTGGATCGCGTACGCACCGGCCTTGCCCATCGGCTCGCCGCAGGCCGCATAGGCAGCGATCTGCGCAGCATCGAGCGTGTCGAACGTGACCTCCGATACCACCAACGCCTGCGCCGGGGCGCGTTGTGCGCAGACTAGAACCACCGCTGTGAGTACCTGGTGGGTGCGCCCTGACAGCAAGCTCAACATCGCGATCGCATCGGCCACATCGACCGGCTTGCCGAATACCCGCTCGCCCAACACCACCTCGGTATCGGAGCCCAGCACGATCGCATCGGGGTCGCTGGCCTGCACCTGCGCCAGCCCGGCGCGCGCCTTGTCCAGCGCAACGCGTTGCACGTAGTGCGCGGGCGATTCGTCGGGCGCGCGCAGCTCGGGCACGTCCAGTTGCAAGGTCTGGAACGGCACATCCAGGCGTTGCAGGAGTTCTTGTCGGCGCGGCGACCGGGAGGCGAGATAAAGCATCCTTCCAGCATACCTGTTGCCCATGCTCGCCCGCTTGCTTGCATGGGACACAGTGGTCGCGTTCGACTCACAACATGTTCATCGAACTCACAACACGCTCTGCAGACAGACAAGGAGATCTCATGCGTACCACCTTCAAGCCGTTGTTGCTGGCCCTCTCGATCGCTGCCGGAACCGCCATGACCGCCCATGCTCAACCTGCGTCGAGTTACACCATTCCCAACGACGGCACCTTGCTCAACGTGTCGGCCGAAGCGGAAGCCAAGCGCGTGCCGGACATCGCCACGCTGTCTGCCGGCGTAGTCACCCAGGCTGCCGACGGCAACGCCGCCATGCGCCAGAACGCCGAGCAGATGAACAAGGTGCTGGCCGCCGTCAAGGCCGCCGGCATCGCCGACAAGGATGTGCAGACCAGCGGCATCAATCTCAGCCCGCAGTACACCTACAAAGAAAACGAAGCGCCCAAGATCAACGGCTACCAGGCCAGCAACACGGTCAACCTCAAGGTCCGCGACATCACCCGCCTGGGCAAGGTGCTCGACGCCCTGGTCGCCCAGGGCGCCAACGACATCAATGGCCCCAGCTTCTCGATCGACCAGCCCGAGCCGGTCTACGACGAAGCACGCGTGGCCGCACTGAAGAAGGCCCAGGCCCGCGCCGACACCTACGCCAAGTCGCTCGGCCTGAAGGTGCGCCGCATCGTCAGCATCTCCGAAGGCCGCAGCGGTGGCGGCGTGCGCCCGATGATGATGGCCGCCTCGATGCGCTCGGCCAAGGTCGAGATGGACACCCCGGTCGCTCCTGGCGAGAGCACGCTGTCGATCAACCTGGATGTGACGTTCGAATTGGGGCGTTGACCGGATCGCAATCGAGCTTGAATTGATTTCTCTGACTGCCCTCTCCTGAGGGCAGTTTTTATTGGGAAAGCCGGAAATTCTGGTGCCTCGCCTTGGCGTGTCACCTGCAATGGCCTGTCGTCGTACGCGAGTCTGCCGCACCAGCCAAGCAGCCCGAATCGATACGCCCGGAGTCAATCGGCGAGCCATCGTCGACGCTGCGAAATCACTTGTGTCCACACAAAGGTCGCGGTAAACCTACGTCACCGGATGGTGGTGTGCGTCCGGGTCGCGCTGGTCCGTTCCGCAGTTCCGTTGAGGAGGTGGATGATGGTTCTCACGCAATCGCAGGTTTCTTCCCGATCCACAGGCATCGACAGCTCGCGCGTTCTGGCGATGAGCACGGCCGTGGCGTTGCATTTGCTGGCCGGTGGGTTGTTGTTGATTCCGCTCTCGTACCGGGCGATTCCGCAGCAGTCCACGCCGAAAGAACGTTGGGTCATGCCGATGACGATCCCAACGCCACCCGCGCCGCCAGCGGTGTTCCCAATCGAAGTGAAGTTCAAGCCACAGGCGACGCAGACACCGCCGACCACCGTGCCGGTGCAGGTACAGGTGCAAACACCAGTGGTGAATCAGGCACCGTTGGTGGACAGCGCAGCGCTTGCCTTGCCCGCTGTCTCCGACGCTGTGACTGACACCGCTCCGGCCATTGCCGCACCCAGCGGCCCGGTCGAGGCAGGCCAGCTGCAGTATCTGAGCTCACCGGCGCCGGGTTACCCGGTGGCCGCATTACGTGCAGGACAACAAGGCACCGTGCTGCTACGCGTGTTGGTCGGTACCGATGGGCGCCCGACCGAGGTGAGCGTGCAGACCAGCAGCGGTCATCGCGCACTCGATCTGGCGGCGCGTAGCCAGGTGCTGCGCAGCTGGCGTTTCCAGCCGGCGATGCAGAATGGCCAGGCCGTGCAGGCCTACGGCTTGGTACCGGTGAGTTTTTCGTTGAATTGAGTGAGTCTGGATTGCGGCGACTCGGCCTTCGAGTCGCCGCATTCAAGCAGTGCGCACATCAGACCGGCATGGAAGCGCTCGGGGAGCAGGTGCTCGTGCAATGGATTTCCAATTGTCGGGCACAGCCTCCTGACGAGTGCTCGCGATGCAATGTCAGCAGCACACACGATCAATGCAGCGGTGACCGGCGGGTCACCACGACAGGCAACAGCAGCGGCTATTGGCACACCGCAAAACCTTGCTCACCACTCACGCGCGGTGATACGGATGATTGGCCAACATCGCCGCAGCGCGATACAGCTGCTCGGCAACGATCAGGCGCACCAGCATGTGCGGCAGGGTCAACGGGCCGATCGACCAGCTCTCGCTGGCGGTTTTCAGCACATCGGCGGAGTGACCTTCGGGGCCGCCGATCAGAAACGCCAGATCGCGGCCCTGCCCGCGCCAGTGCTCCATGCGTTGAGCGAGCTGCTCCGAACTTAGCGGGCGACCCGGGATATCGAGCGCAACCACGTAGGCGTTCTTGGGCAGCGCGGCAAGCACGCGGCGGCCTTCGTCGTCGGTGGCGCGTTGCGCGTCGCGGCCCTTGCCGCGCAGGCCGGGTTCGATCTCGACCAGCTCCAATGGCATCCAGTGCGAAAGACGTTTCTGATATTCGGCAAAGCCCTGCGCCACCCAGGCCGGTGCGCGCTCGCCGGTAGCGATGAGTCGGCATTTCATCGCGACATGATATCCGCGTCACAGCCCGGGCATCGGAACCAGGTCGATCACAGCGGTGTCATGGTGCGGTTACAGCGGGCATCTAGCGTCGGCGCACTACCCAGCCAGCAGGAGTCGTTCGATGCCGATTTTCGATCCCGCCCGCCGCCAGGTGCTCAAGGGCAGCGCCGCAGTGATGGCCGCCGGTGCGCTTGGCAGCTTGAGCGCGCTGCAATCGCGCCAGGCCCAGGCCGCCACCAGCACTTCCCCGCCGCTGCAGCTGGCGCCCGTCCCCAGCCGTTATGGCCCGCTCGCCCCGGTCGCCGACCAGAGCACCGGGCTGCCGCTACTGCAGCTGCCGCGCGGTTTCAGCTACCGCTCGTTCGGCTGGAGCGGCGATCGCATGGACGACGGCCAGCCCTGCCCCGACCGTCACGACGGCATGGCCGTGGTCGGCCTGCGTCGGCCCGACTGGCGCCCCGGCAGCGACCCGCTGCGCGGTCTGGAATATGTGCTCATCCGCAACCACGAGCGCGGCGTGACCACCCCGTTCCGCGCACCAGCGATGTACGACACCGGCATCGTCAGCGGCACCCAACTGGCCGGTGGCGGCACCACCACCTTGAGCTACGGTCGCCGCGGTTGGGGCAGCCTGGAGCCGAGCCTGGGCGGCACGCTGGTCAACTGCGCCGGCGGCCCCACCCCGTGGGGCACCTGGTTGAGCTGCGAGGAGATCAAGACCAATGCGGTGTCCAGCACCGGCCGCAAGCACGGCTACGTGTTCGAAGTGGACCCGGACAGCCAGCGCACCACCGGCCGCCCGCTGGTCGGGCTGGGCCGCTTCAGCCATGAAGCGGTGGCGATCGATCCGCGCACCGGCATCGTCTATCTCACCGAAGACGATCGCAACAAGGCCGGCCTGTATCGCTTCGTCCCCAACGACCGCCGCGGCCGCAATGGCTCACTGGAAAATGGCGGCCGGCTGCAGGCCGCACGCGTGCGTGGGCGGCGCAATGCCGACCTCACCGTCGCCAGCATCGGCCAGCAGTTCCAGCTGGAATGGGTGGATATTTCCGAGCCCGATCTGGATGGCATCGCTGCACCGGCCGGCTTCCCCGACATCGGCGCCAACGACACCCTGAGCGGGCCGTTTGCGCAGGCGTGGGCCGATGGCGCGCTGCGCATGAGCCGTGGCGAAGGCATCTGGTACAGCTACGGCAAGCTCTTCATCGTCGATACCAGCACCGGCGTGGATGCACAGGGCCGCCGCGGTTACGGCAACGGCGCGGTATGGGTGCTGGATCTGTTTACGCAACGCTTGAGTGCACTGTTCGTCAGCGGCAACCAGTTGGCCGCGCACAACCCGGACAACGTCACCGTCAGCGCGCGCGGTGGCGTGGTGCTGTGCGAAGACGGCGGGGAGAGTCCGGACGAATACGGTCCCGGCGCGCGCCTGCTCGGGCTCACCCGTGGCGGCGAATCGTTCTATCTGGCCAAGAACAACGTGCAGCTGACCTCGCAACAGATCGCCGATGCCGGCAAGACCATTGCCGAAGGCGATTACCGCGACACCGAGTTCTGCGGCGCCTGCTGGGACCCGCTGGCGCGCACCTTGTTCGTCAACATCCAGACGCCGGGCATCACGCTGGCGATCACCGGGCCGTGGGAACGCGGGCCGTTGTGAGCGAGCCGTTGTGAGCATGCTGTCGTGGGCCTGCAATCGGGAGCAGGCCTTTTATAGGCCGGTTTTATAAGCCGGCCTATATAAGAAATTAGCCCAGGCCACCGCTGCCGAACGGACAAGCGTCCGTTCGGCAGTGGCATCGACCCGGCAGCCGGCACAGTGCCGTGCATGCACTCGTCTCATCTGCACAACGGGCAGCGTCTCCGACCGAGACTGCGCACAGCACGCGCGCTCACCAGCAGTGGCCTGCGTGCAACCTGAAAACCACGCTCAGTCCCGTGATCAGAACCAGGGCGCGTCTTGCGCGCTCGACATGGCACGCTGCAATTTCAGCCAGCGCTTGAGCGATTGCGGGTCGGCAAGTTCGCGCAGGCCCTGCCGCGCTTCCATCAGATCGTCTTCGACGTCACGCTTGAGTTGGGCCATCAATTTACCCAGTCGCTCGGGCTTGAGCCGCGACGGCAGGTCCAGAGCATATTCTGCGCAAAAGTTGTCCGACTGCTCCTGCACCTGCTGTTGCAATTCCTTGCACTGCCGGTCCAGTTCACGGTTGTAGTCCTGCAGCCGCGCCGCGCTCATCGCATCCACACCTTGCGCGTCCAGCAGGCCGATCTCGGCCTGCAGTTCGAGCAGGCCGAGCAGATCGCCGGCCTTGTAAGCCGCATTGAGCCGTTGCATCAGGATGGTGCGCGAGGCGTGGTCGTCGGGGTCCTTGGCGCGGTCCGGATGCAGATTGCCGGCCAGCTTGCGATACAACTCGCGCAACGGTGGCGGCTCGGCATTCCCGGCAACCGCTTTCTTCTCGGCACGCTTGCGGCGCTGGGTGTTGCGCTGTTGTTGTTGCGCGTGTTCCTGCTCGATACGCTCGCTGACGCGTTCGAAGAGTTCTTCGGGCGAGTCGATGCCGTCCAGTTCGTCGGCATCCAGCCCATAGGCCTGGCCGAGAATCTGCTTCATCAGTGCATCGGATTCGGAGACTTCCTGGTCGTAGCCCATGACACTGTGGCGATCGTAGATCGGCCGCAATGCTTCATGTCCCGCTTCGATCAGCGGGCCGGCGATATCGCACAGCAGCTCTGACAGAAACGCACGGTCGGCCTTGCTCAGCTTGACCGTGGCATGCGCGCGATCGAGTTCTTCGACCAGCGCCACATCGGCCGCGCGCCGATGATCGAGCAAGGGCTGCAGCTCGGTGTGATAGCGCTCGCGCCAACGCGTGAGCGCCGTTTGCCAGGCCTGCAGTTCGTTGCGATGACGCTCCAGATCGCGCAGCAAGCGATCGAAGCGTTTGCGCGCCGGCGACAACGGCTGCGCGGCGGCCTGCGCCGGCAGGCTGCGCAGTTGCTGCAGCGCCGGCGAGGCAGGTGTCTCCGTCTGGGCTTGGGATTTTCTCGCCATGCCGTGGGTCAGTTACGCCTCGGGGTCGGCATCCACATCGTCCGGACGCTGGTCGCCTACGGTCCACAGGCGCTCCAACGCGTAGAACTCGCGCACGCGCGGCAGCATCACGTGCACCACCACATCACCCAGGTCGACCAGCACCCATTCGGCTTCGCGCTCGCCTTCCACGCCCAGCGGCATCACGTCCAGACGCTTGGCGAACTTGACCACTTCTTCGGCGATCGACTTGACGTGGCGGGTCGAGGTACCCGAGGCGACCACCATGTAATCGCAGACGCTGGACTTGCCGCGCACATCGATTTCGACCACGTCCTTGGCTTTCAGCTCCTCCACGGCCTCGCGCACGGTGGCCAACAGGGCCGGCACGGACGGCGGCGGGTTCGGAATGGAGGTCTTGATGACTTGGGCTTGGGTGGTCAAAGCGGGCAACTCGATGGAATTAGTGTGAATTATAGGCCGGTCCGGCCGGATGCGTGTTCAGCTAAACGGCTGCGCGCTGCCGTAAAGGCTTTCGCGCGCGATAAACGCTGCCACCGACGGCGGCACCAGCGCCTGCCAGTCGCCGCCGGTGGCGATGCGCGAACGCACCGCGCTGGCCGATTCGCCGCGCAACGGTTGATGCAACCGCCACAGGCGGCCGGCCGGGGTGGTGCCCAGTTCGCCGGCGCTGGCAGCCCATCTGCCCTGCACTGCCTGGGCAAGCTGCGGCACATCGGCCAGCTCCAGCGGGACGCCTGGACGCTCGGCAACGACGAAATGCGCCAGCTCGAACAGCGCCTCCCACCGATGCCAGCTGCTCAGGCCGACAAAAGCATCGGCGCCCAGCAACCAGGCGATCGGCGTCGCAGGGCCGAGTTCGGCGCGCAGTTCGCGCAAGGTATCGACGGTATAGGACGGTGCGCCGCCCTGGCTCGCGCGGCGTAACTCGCGGGTGTCCAGCACCAGCCCGGGCGTGTCGGCGAGCGCCAGTTCCAGCATGCGTGCGCGCTGCGCGGCGGTGGCGCCGGGTGCGGGGCGATGCGGCGGGTCGGCGGCTGGCACCAGATGCACGAGCGCGCCCAGTTCGTCGCGCGCGGCGCAGGCGATGGCCAGATGGCCCAGGTGGATCGGGTCGAAGGTGCCGCCGTAGTAGAGGTGGAGCTGGGATTGGGGATTGAGGATTGGGGATTCGGCAGAGCAAGGTTCCAGCGCTGCGGACTGGGGATCGGCGTCTGGGGAGATGGGAACAGCGACGGCCTCAGTGGCAGTTGTCTGCACATCGTGGTTCGGGATTGCGCTGTTCTGAGCCTTCAGGGTCCCGGTCTCCACCTTCTGGCCTGCAGTCCCCACATCCACCGCTTTCACACCAGCAATCTCACCGCACGCGCTTCGGCCACGGCCACCAGCAGGCGTTCCAGGCCGACCCAGGCATCGCCGTCGGCGCGGCCTTTGGCCATGCGATCGACCAGCCCGGCTTCGGCGACGAAGCGTTCCCAACGGCGCGGTTCGGGGTGCCGTTGCAGCGCGCGCTTGAACGGGGCCTGGCGCGATTCCCACAGCCCTTGCGCCTTCATTTCGGCAGCGAGGTTGCCGCCATTTGCCTGCACTTTCGCCAGCGATGCGGTACGCAGCAACTCCTTGATCAGGATCGGCATCAGTGCGGCCACTGCTTCGCCTTCGGCGCGCAGGCCGGCAAGCATGCGGATCACTGCGGCCGGCTGCCCGGAGAAGGTGGTTTCGGCCAGCCGGAACACGTCGTAGCGGGCGGCATCGGCGACCAGTGACTCCATCGCCTCCAGGTCCAGCACCTTGCCGTCGGCCAGTAGTACCAGCTTGTCGATTTCCTGCGCGGCGGCGAGCAGATTGCCTTCCACCCGCTCGCTCAGGCGCTGCACCGCGGCAGCGTCCGCACGCAGGCCGTGGCTGCGCAGGCGGCGCTCGATCCAGTCGGACAATTCGTGCGGCTTGATCGCCCAGGCCACTGAAATGGTGCCGATGCGGCCGACCGCATCGGCCCACTTGCCCTGGTGCGCCTTGCTCCAATCGTTGGCGGTGATCAGCAACACCACGTCCGGCGGCGGATTGGCGCAGAAGCGGGTGATGACATCGGCACCGTCCTTGCCCGGCTTGCCGCTGGGCAGGCGTATTTCCACCAGCCGGCGCGGACTGAACAGGCTGGGCGCGTTGAAGGTCGCATCCAGCTGGTTCCAGTCGAACTCGCGGCCATCGGCGTCGAAGACTTCGCGTTCGCCAATGCCTTCGGCGCGCGCTCGGGCGCGCACCGCATCGGCCGCCTCCAGCACGCGCAGCGTCTCGGGGCCGGCGATCAGATAGACCGGCTGCAACGGCTGGTTGGACTGGCCGGCAAGCTGCTCGGGGCGGAGTTCCATGACTGCGAGCGCGCGCGATGCTTAGTTGTTCGACGCAGGCGGCAACGCCGCCGGCACGCTCGACTCAGGCGTGGTCGGCTGCACTGGCGGCGTGGGAGCCTGCGGCAGCGGCGCGGTCGGCGTGCTTTCCAGCGTCTCGCCACGCTGCACGCGTGCGCGCACCACGCTGTCGATGCGACGCAGGATCGAGGCCGACATGTCCTTGCGCAATTCGTCGGCAAGGATCTCGCGCTCGGTCGCGGTACCGGTGGCGTCTACCGGCGGCGACACGTAGTCGCGCGAGAGCTCGATCACCTGCTGCGGCACCAGCACCGCGCCATTGGCGGTGGTGACGGTGAAGATGGCGGCGTAGCGCAGGCTGTATTCCTGCGCACGGCCCTGGCTGTCGATGGCGATCGGCAGATCGCCCCAGCGCTCGGACAACACCTGCACCTGCGCAAAGCCGGTCTTGGCGTCTTCGTCGGCCAGGGTGGCGCCGGCAGCCTTGAGGCCACGCCGCAGCAACTTGGCCAGCTCGCTGTACTGCACTGCAGACTGCACCTTTACCGCTGGCGTGTCCGGCGGCAACGCCAGCGAATTGCGCAGATGGAAGCCGCAGGCGGTGAGGCTCGAGACGAGCACGAGGGACGCAGCGAAGGCAGTAGGAAATCGAATCATGGGCACAGTCTGGATGAGCGCCCCGGCGGCGGCAACAGGCGGCTAGCCTGACCGACACCGCGTGAATGGGGCTTGAGAGCGCCGCAGTAAAACTGCGGCGGCCGGTAATGACAAACGCGTCGCCACGCGCCAGTGAAATGAATCGACAAGAACGACCGCAGCCCCCTTGCCTGCGCCAGTGCAGGAATTACCTGAAACCGCCGCATCAACCTAACCTACGCGCCGCCACGCCGATCCGGCGAACTCCCCGGAACGGCGCCTGCGACCCGACCAATCAGAACCCATCACCCCGCCACGATGTTCACGATCTTGCCGGGCACGATGATGATCTTGCGCACACTCATCCCTTCCAGGAACTTGGCCGCGTTCGGCTCGGCCTGCGCCAGCGCTTCGAGTTGCTCGCGTCCGGTGTCGGCGGCGACTTCGATCGTGCCGCGCAGCTTGCCGTTGATCTGCACCGCCAGGGTCAGCGCGTCGCGCACCAGCGCGGCGGCATCGACCTGCGGAAACGCCACATCTTCCAGCAACGTTTCGCCACGGCCCAGCACCTGCCACAGCGCGTGGCTGGCGTGCGGGGTGATCGGGTTGAGCAGCAGCACCATCGCTTCCAGCGCTTCCTGACGCACCGCCCTGCCCTGGTCGCTGGCGTCGTCGAACTTGGCCAGCGCGTTGGAGAGCTCCATCACCGCGGCAATGGCGGTATTGAAGCTGTGGCGGCGGCCGTAGTCGTCGCTGACCTTGCCGATGGTTTCGTGGGTCTTGCGGCGGATCGCCTTCTGCTCGGCACTCAACGCGGCGACGTCCAACGCGGCTGCAGCGCCCTCGCCTACATGCTTGTGCACCTGCACCCAAAGCCGGCGCATGAAGCGCGCCATGCCGTCGACGCCGGCCTCGTTCCATTCCAGCGACTGCTCCGGCGGTGCGGCGAACATCGAGAACAGGCGCACGGTGTCGGCGCCGTACTTGGCCACCATCGACTGCGGGTCCACGCCGTTGTTTTTGGATTTGGACATCTTCTCGGTGCCACCGATGTGCACCGGCTGGCCATCGGCGATCAGCACCGCGCCGGTGACGCGGCCGCGCTCATCGCGCTGGATCTCGACATCGGCCGGGTTGATCCAGTCCTTGCCGCCGTTGTCGGCGTCGCGATAGAACGTGTCGGCGATGACCATGCCCTGGGTCAGCAGGTTGGTCACCGGCTCGTCGCTGTCCACCAGCCGCGCGTCGCGCATGAGCTTGTGATAGAAGCGGAAGTACATCAGGTGCAGGATCGCGTGCTCGATGCCGCCCACATACAGGTCGGCCGGCATCCAGTAGTTGGCGCGGCGGTCGACCATGTCGCGTGCGTTGGGGCTGGTGTAACGCGCCACGTACCAGCTCGACTCCATGAAGGTGTCGAAGGTGTCGGTCTCGCGCTCGGCCGGGCCGCCGCAGTCCGGGCAGGTGGTTTGGCGCCAGGTGGGGTCGGTCTTGATCGGCGAACCGGTACCGGCAAACTCCACGTTCTCCGGCAGCACCACCGGCAGTTGGTCTTCCGGCACCGGCACCGCGCCGCACTTGGCGCAATAGATCACCGGAATCGGGCAGCCCCAGTAACGCTGGCGGCTCACGCCCCAGTCGCGCAGGCGGTAATTGACCCGACGCTGGCCCTGGCCCTTGCGCTCGAAGCGCTCGGCCAAGGCTTCGAAAGCGCCGCCGAAATCCAGCCCGTCGAATTCGGCCGAATTGATCAGCTCCAGTTCGCGGCTCTTGTCGGTGTACCAGTCGCGCCACTGGGTAGCGTCCCAGGTCTGCTCATCTTCATTGCGCGGCTCGCGCAGCTTGACCACCTGCACGATCGGCAGGGCGTACTTGTTGGCGAATTCGAAATCGCGCTGGTCATGGCCGGGCACGGCCATCACCGCACCGGTGCCGTAGCCCATCAACACGAAGTTGGCCACCCACACCGGCACCTGCTCGCCGCTGATCGGATGTACTGCGGTCAGGCCGGTGGCCATGCCGCGTTTTTCCTGGGTTTCCAGTTCGGCTTCGGAGACGCCGCCGTGCTTGAGCGTTTCCAGCAGCGCGGCCAGTTCCGGGTTGGATTTGGCCGCATGCAGCGCCAGCGGGTGCTCGGCGGCGATCGACACGAAGGTCACGCCCATCAGCGTGTCCGGGCGGGTGGTGAACACGCGCAGCGGATCCAGCGCAGCGCCATTGGTGTCGCGCACGTCGAACTGGATCTCCAGCCCTTCCGAGCGGCCGATCCAGTTGCGCTGCATGGTCTTGACCGAATCCGGCCAGCCGTCCAACTGGTCCAGGCCGTCGAGCAGTTCCTGCGCGTAATCGGTGATGCGCAGGAACCACTGCGGAATCTCGCGTTTTTCCACCAATGCGCCGGAGCGCCAGCCGCGGCCGTCGATCACCTGCTCGTTGGCCAGCACGGTCTGATCGATCGGGTCCCAGTTCACCACCGCATTGCGGCGATAGGCCAGGCCCTTGCGCATCAGCCGGGTGAACATGCGCTGCTCGTGCACGTAATAGTCCGGCGAGCAGGTGGCGAACTCGCGCGACCAGTCAATCGCATAGCCCAGCGACTTGAGCTGCCCCCGCATGTGTTCGATGTTGGCGTAGGTCCACTTGGCCGGCGCGGTCTTGTTCTTGATCGCGGCGTTTTCCGCCGGCAACCCGAACGCATCCCAGCCCATCGGCTGCATCACGTTGTGGCCGGTCATGCGCTTGTAGCGGCTGACCACATCGGAAATGGTGTAGTTGCGCACATGGCCCATATGCAGCGCACCGGACGGGTACGGCAGCATCGACAGGCAATAGAACTTCGGTTTGTCCGAGTTCTCATCGACCTGAAAGGCGCGGGTGGCATCCCAGAACTGCTGGGCGGAGGTTTCGACCTGCTGCGGGTCGTAGACGTTCGGTTCGACGGTGGACATTGGGAGCGGATGCTCGGGCGGTGCAAAGCGGCACAGGGTACCGCAGTGCAGCAGGCGCTCCAAACGCGCGCGTCAGAAGGCGGGTTTGGCCGGCCAGCTCCAGCCGGCAACGGCCAGCCAGCCTACCCAGGCCAGGAACGCCACACGCTGGGCGATTGCCTGGCGCAGCAACCCCGGCGGCCCGAATGCCAGCACCGCCACCAGCAGCCCGGCGCCCAGACTCAGCAACGCCAGCGCGCGGGTATCGGACTGGTTGAGCAGCGCGGCGGCGATCAACAGCATGGCCGGCACGAACGCCACCGCCCATAGCAGCCAGGCGGTGGCGTGGGCCTGGCTGGCGCGGCCATCCAGGTCGGTGGGATCCAGCGGCAGCAGACCCATGCCCAGGAACGCCAAACCTGCCAGCACGATCAACTGCCCGCCCACGCGCAGGCTCCAGCCGGACTTGGCCGGCATGCGCGCCAGCAGACTGATGCCGGTGGCCATGCCCAACCCACCCACCAACGCGAACGCCAGCAGATTGAAGCCCAGCGCGTGCGGAACGCCGTCTGCGCCCAATAACGCCACCGGGTGGCTGGCCTGCAGATAGCCGGGCAATGCCAGCCCGAAGCCGGCCACCGCTAGCACGAACACGGTTGCCGCGATCAGGCCCAGGTAGCGCTGCGTGCCATCGATGCTCGCCATTCGTCTTGCTCCAACGCGGGGCGCAGGTTGCGCCGCCATGACGCGGCATTGTGGTGCCGGGGGCGCGTGGCGTGAACCCCTTGTCTGATCCCGGCTGGCCTGATATCGGCCGGCCCGTTTGCTGGCGGCCTGGTCGTCACCGGCCTCGGCCCGCCTCGTCATGACCGGCCTGGCGATAACCGCCGGCTGGCCCGATCCCGGCCAGCCTTGTGTCGGCCGGGTTTGCCACCATTACGTCCCACTGTTGCCGTCATCTTTTCAGGAAGCCCATGTCCGACAAGCCGCACGTATTCGATGCCACCACCGACACCTTCGAGACCGAGGTCCTGCAGAAATCGTTGACGACACCGGTATTGGTGGATTTCTGGGCCACCTGGTGCGGCCCGTGCAAGTCGCTGACGCCGATCCTGGAAAAGCTCGCCGCCGACTACAACGGTGCGTTCGAGCTGGCCAAGGTCGATGTGGACAAGGAACAGCAGATCGCCGCCGCGTTCCAGATCCGCTCGGTGCCGACGGTCTTCCTGGTCAAGGGCGGCGAGCTGGTGGATGGTTTCCCCGGCGCGATGCCGGAAGGCCAGATCCGTGAATTCCTGACCCAGCATGGTGTGCTGCCGGCCGAAGCGCAGGTGGTCGAAGAACTCCCGCCGGCGCCGCTCGACCCGCAGGACCAGGCCGCCGCGCTGCGCGAGGCGATCGCCGCCGAGCCGGACAAGGACGAGTTGAAGCTTGACCTGGCGCTGGCACTGCTCAAGACCGGCGACACCGCCGAGGCCGAGCAGCTGATCGACGCCCTGCCCGCCAACCTGGCCACCGACGACCGCGCGGTGCGTGCCAAGGCGCGGCTGAGCTTTGCCAACGTCCTGAAAGACGCGCCGGATGCGGACGCGCTGCAGGCCGCCGTGGCCGCCAACGGCGCCGACCTGCGTGCGCGCCATCTGCTCGGCGTGCGCCATCTGCTCGACGGCAACGATGAAGCCGCGCTGGAGCAGTTTCTGGAAATGCTGCGGCAGGACCGCGCCTTCGACGACAACCTGCCGCGCCGCAGCCTGATCGATGCATTCCGCGTGATCGAGGACGAAGACCTGGTCGGCCGCTATCGCCGCAAGATGTCGTCGTTGGTGTTCTGACAGCCGATGGCGCTGCGGCGCCACATGGATACGTAGGAGCGGACCCGGCCGCGACGAGGCGTTACCCGCCAGTCGCCGATAAGGTGTTCCCGGGTAGCGCGCCGTCGCGGCCAGGTCCGCTCCTACGAAGGCTGCCCCGCAACGGCGGGCCCTTGCCCGGGTGTGCACCAAGCGGCGAGGCACAGCGCGCGACTGCTCGGCCGGCGATGACGCGCCGTCTGGACCGGCTCGCAGCACGGACACGACCGCTTCGATGTTGACCTATGGCACGCTCCATACGCATGCGAATGTTATGCTACGTACCTGCCCTCGCCATGGAACCAGGTCCGCATGCGCGCTTCACTGTTCAAGCTCGGCATCAACCTGTGGCCGCCGTATCTGTTCGCCGGCATCCACGTCACCGTGCTGTCGGCCGATTACCGCTATGCACGCGTGGAGCTGCGCCAGCGCCCGTGGAATCGCAACTACGTCGGCACCCATTTCGGCGGCAGCCTGTTCGCAATGACCGACCCGTTCTGGATGCTGCTGACCATGCAGAACCTGGGGCGCGACTACTACGTCTGGGACAAGGCCGGCAGCATCGAGTTCGTCAAACCTGGGCGCGGCACGGTGAGCGCGGATTTCGTCATCGACGACAGCATGCTCGCCGAATTGCGTCAGGCCACGGCCAGCGGCGAAAAACATCTGCGCTGGTTCGAAAACGACGTGCACAACCGTGCGGGCGAGGTGGTCGCGCGGGTGCGCAAGCAGTTGTACGTCAAGCGCAAACCTGCACGCTGAAGCGCGCATCCACCGCATCACTGGCTGGCGCAAACACACGTACCGGTTCCAGGCGCGTCCGCGCGATGTGATCGTGGCGTGCGCAACACCGTCATCGCAGCGCGCACGCTCACGAGCTGTTGCGCACTGCCTGCAGATTCTGAGGGCTCTCAACCCACATGGACTGCCTGCATGAAAGCGATCAACGTCATCACCCTGGTGCTTCTTATCATCGGCGGCATCAACTGGGGCCTGGTCGGCCTGTTCCAGTTGGATCTGGTCGCCACGCTGTTTGGCGGGCAGGACGCGCTGCTGTCGCGTGTGGTTTACACGCTGGTCGGCGTCTCTGCGTTGTGGCAGCTGGTCCCGCTGTTCCGCAACGACCACATCGCGACCGATCACCACACCAGCCCGCACGTGCGTAATTCGTAAGCGTGCATCACCCGGCATGCAGCGTTGAGATGTCGCTGTCAGCCTGCAGCTTTCAATCCGCAATTGCAGTAGGCAATCGATCGATGACACGACGCCGGCACACTTGCCGGCGTCGTGCTGTGTGGCGCACGTGCTTTGCGTCTTGGCGCGTGGTCGGCAAGAATCAGTCACCTTCTCCGCTTGGCTGCCTTCATGCTCCTGCGCACCTTAGCTTCCGCCTGCCTGCTCGCGTTGTTGTTGCCCGCTGCCGCCAATGCGGCCTATCGCAGCCCGCAACAGATTCTGGACAGCTCGCCGGCCAGCGCATGGCGTGTGCTCGACCCGGACCGCACGCTGTACATGGAACTGGACGGAGGCCGGGTGATCATCGAATTGGCACCGCAATTTGCGCCCGCGCATGTGGGCAACATCCACACCCTGGCGCACGAGCGCTTCTGGGACGGGCTGACCATCTATCGCTCGCAGGACAACTTCGTGGTGCAGTTCGGCGACCCGGATGGCGAAACCCCGGCCAAGGCCAAATCGCTGGGCTCGGCGAAGACGCATCTGCCGGCCGAATTCGAACGCGCATCGCAGGGCCTGGATTTTCAGCGCCTGCCCGACAGCGATGGCTGGGCGCCGCAGGTCGGCTTTGTCGATGGCTTTCCGGTTGGGCGCGACAGCGCCAGTGGCAAGACCTGGCTGGCGCATTGCTACGGCACGTTGGGCGCCGGCCGCAACAACGACGAAGACAGCAGCATCGGCGCCGAGTTGTATGTGGTCACCGGGCAATCGCCGCGCCAGCTGGACCGCAACATCACCGTGGTCGGCCGCGTGGTCAAAGGCATGGAATTATTGAGCGTGACGCCGCGCGGCCCGGACCCGATGGGTTTCTACGAAGACCCTGCGCAACGCGCACCGATCCGCGCCATTCGCCTGGCCAGCGAAGTGCCGCTGCCCGAGCGCACGCCATTGCAGTTATTGCGCACCGATAGCCAGACCTTCCGCGATGTGGCCGAAGCGCGCCGCAATCGCAAGGACGATTTCTACAAGCGCCCTGCCGGACATATCGATCTGTGCAATGTGCCGTTGCCGGTGCGCGCGCCGCCGGCGGCCGGCTGATTCGGGATTCGGGATTCGGGATTCGGGATTCGGGATTCGGGATTCGGGATTCGGGATTCGGGAAAGCATAGCCAGGCTCAGACATTTTCAGACCTGCGCGCACGCTTAGCGTGCTCGCTCAGCGGGCGCGCTGACTGAAGGCCACGCTGCCCAGGATCAGCACCGCGGCCACCAGCATGGTCCAGGTCAACGGCTCGCCCAGCAGCGACCACGCCAGTAATGCGCCGAACACCGGCACCAGATAGGTCACCGTGGAGGCGCGCGCCGGGCCGATGCGCTGGATCAACCGGTAATACATCAAAAACGCCAACCCGGTGCACACCACACCGAGTGCGGTGGCGCAGGCCCAGGCCACCGCCGGCACCGGCGTGGTCGGCCACTGCCACCACGCCAGCGGTGCCAGCAGCAAGGCGCTGCAGCCCAGCGTGGATGCCGCCGATGCGGCCGGTGGCAGATCGCCCATATGGCGCTTCACCAGGTTGTAGCCGATGCCGTACAGCAGCGACGCGGTGGCGCCAGCCAGCGCCGCAGGCCCCACGCTCAATCCAGCCGACTTGCCGGTGGCCAACACCAGCACGCCGATGAAACCGATCAGCAACGCCAGCGCGCGACGCGTGCCGATCTTCTCGCCGAAAAACAGAAACGCGATCAATGCGGTGAACAACACCGTCATCGCATTGCAGATCGCACCGACCGCAGCCGGCGCGTGTTGCGCACCCCAGGCGAACAACAAAAACGGCAATGCCGAGTTGAGCACGCCGATCGCTGCCAGCATCGGCCAGCGCTGCAAGGGGAAGCGCTCGCGCGCCAGCCACAGAAACGGCAACAACACCAACGCACCCAGCGCCAGGCGAATTTCCACCAGCACCACCGTGCCGAACTTCGGCGCGGCCACGCGCATGAACAGGAACGAGCAGCCCCAGACGATGCCGAGGAAACCCAGTTCCAGCGGGGTGCGCCATTCGCGTGTTACCGCTCCCGGCTGTGTCGACGGTTGCGCACTCATGAACGTGCCTCCTGACGCTGCTGTGGTGTGCTGAAACCGCAGGAAACAACACCAGGCAGGCAAACGGACATGGCACGATCATCGCTAAGGGGTAATGCAGCATCGGTTGCAACCGCAGGCACGACAAGCGCGTAGTATCGAGGCGAGCCACAAATCTCACTCATGCCTCGATGAATCTGCGTCCGACTCTGTTACCTGCGCTGGGCGTGTTTGTCGCCGCTGCGCGCCACCAGAACTTCGCGCATGCCGCCGAAGAACTGCACCTCACCGCCAGTGCGGTCAGCCACCACGTACGCAAGCTCGAAGCACTGCTGGGCGCAACCTTGTTCCAGCGGCTGCCGCGCGGGGTCAAGCTCACCGCCGAGGGGCGTCAACTGGCCGATGCCGCCAGTGCTGCGCTGGCCGAGATCGCCGCGGTGGCCGGCAACCTGCATCCACGCGAAGACGCCATCCCGCTGCGCGTGACCACACTGCGTTCGCTATCGTATTGCTGGCTGTTGCCGCGGCTGCCGCGCTTTTGTCGCGCGCACCCGCATATCCGCATGGACCTGCAATCGGACGCGGCGTTTTCGCGCTTCGAAGAAGGCGGCCCGGATCTGGGCATTCGCTATGGCCAGGGCGCATGGCCCGGGTTGACCTCGCATCATCTGATGGACGACGAGCTGTTTCCGGTTGCGTCGCCGTCCTTGCCGGAGGTCGCCGCACTGCGTACGCCGGCGCAGATCGCGCAATTGCCGCTGCTGAGCGACATGTCGCCGCAAGGCTGGCGCGACTGGTTCCGCGCCGCGCAGGTGCGCGGCACCACGTTGCCGCCGATGCACACCTTCAACGACAGCACCGACGCCATGCGCGCCGCAGTCTATGGCCTGGGTGCAGTGCTGGCGCGCAAGCACATCGCGCAACCGTATCTGCAGCGTTACGAGCTGGTGCGCCTGCCAGGCCCCACCCTCAAGGCACGCTACGCCTACTACATCGTGCACCCCAGCCATCGCGTCCCCAGCCCTGCAGCGACGGCCTTTATCGACTGGCTCAAACGCGAAGCACTGGACGAACGCACGCCGATGCCGGCGCTGCCGGCCGAGCTGGTAGCGTTGCCGGAAAGCGAGACCTTGAGTGAGCCGCGTATGGGTCGACGATCGCGCAAAGCGTCGGCGTCGGAATGAGGTCGCGCAGGAATCGTCTTTGCATACAACACGGCGCGAGCATTCCTTCTGCCTCCGGGACATTGCCTCCTTCGTGGGAGAAGGTGCCCGAAGCAGCAGCGAAGTCTGGAGCGGCTGTCCCTTCTCCCTCCGGGAGAAGGTGCCCCGAAGGGGCGGATGAGGGTACGAGCGAAGCCTGGCAGAGTTTGAGTGCAAGTGTGGCTTCGCCCCGTACCCTCACCCCAACCCCTCTCCCGCAGGAGAGGGGCTTTTTGGTTGCGCCGGGGGATCTGAAGACGCGCGCGTCAGTGGCGCACAAGCATTGCCTTGGCACCCCACAGGAGAGGGGCTTCATGTCGAGCGGGGAAAGCGCTCGTTGGGCTACACAGTCGATGGAACATCTAACGCGCACCATCACCTCGTTTTTTCCTGTCGATGCCTAGGCTTTAGCTCCCCAACCCCTAGGACATTCCCATGCCAACTCTTCGCATGCGTATCACCGGCACCGACGACGACGCGCGTGCCATTGCCAATCTGCTGCAAAGCATCGAAGGCATCGAGCACGTGGAAGAAGTGGACGATCTGATGCCGCATCTGGACGACGACGATTCCAGCTCGGCCGGTCTGTCCGACGACGAAGGTCCGGGCAGCCACGAGTTCGAAGTGGAAGCCGGCAACGAAGCCACCGCGCAGAAGGTGCGCGACGCCGTGCAGGAACTGGCGCTGCAGCTGGATGTGTTTGTCGAGTACGAAGTCGACGAAGGCTGAGCGCGCCGCAGCGACGACTGCGCGGCCATGGCGCACGCGCGGTCGTCGCTCAGCGGGTTGCATCACAGCGTTCGCTGCAATGCCGCCTGCGTCAGGCAGGCGGCGCGCGCACGCACTCTCGCTTTCTAAATAAAGCCGAGCACGTGCAAGCTAGTGCAGCATCGCCGACCAGCTTGACCACTAGACCGAAAATACTGCGCTGAGCCCGGCAGCTTCTCGACGTCACCGCGCAATGCGGCGCCGCCGCGCGCGCCAGCGCCAGGCCTGCAGCAGCAACCAGCCGGCAATCACCGCGACCACCACGACCGGCAGCAATGCCGCAACCGCGCGAATCACGAACGCCACGCTGGACGCGAACACCTGGCCGAACTCAGCGCCCGCTTCGGCAATCTCGCCCCTGCCCTGCTCGCCACCGGTGCTGCGGAAGTTGAGCGTGAGCAGTTGCGTGCGCACACGGCGTTGTTGCTGCGCCGCTTCTTGCTGAGTCTGTTGCGCCTCGGCTTCGATTTCGGCCAGGCGCTTGGACAATGCCAGCAGATCGGTCACAGCCAGATCGCGGCGTTGCTGCAGTTCGAGCAGGCGTGCGTGTTCTTTCTGCAAACGCGCCTGCGCCAGGCCGGTGTCGGCGATCTGCTGCGCCAGGTCCTCGGCGCGCGTGCTGCGCGCAGCGACATCGCCGTGCTGGCCGGCCAGTTGCACCATCGGCTCGATGCCATCTGGCGCCAGCCGCACGCTGACGCTGCCGCTGGGGTCGCGACCACCCGTTTGTTCGACCGCCAGCAACGCGCAGTCGCCGAACTGCGCCGCCTGGCAGGCATTGCGCACCGCCACGATGCGTTGGCCGATCTGGTCGGCGGGCAGCTCGATGCGCACATCGTGCTCATACGCCAATGCGTTGCCCTGCGCGGCGGGCGGCGCCGGCGCTGGAGCGCCACCGTCTGCGGCCATGTCCGCCGAGTGTCGCGCACATCCACTCAGTGCCCAGCCCAGCAGCAAGCCGACCGCGTAACGCTGCACGCCGCGCCTCATCGGCTGGCTCCATCGACCGCATGTACCCGCAACGCGGACAGATCCAGAGTGGGAAGGCAGCGCACATTGACCGCCACACTGGCCTCGCCGGTTCGGGGATTCATGCCCTCGCTGAACGGGGCAATGCCGCAGTGCGGGCAATGATGATGGTCGAGATGATGTTGATTGAAGCGGTAGGTTCCCAGCGCCTCCGGCTCACTCTGCAGACGCAGTTGCGTGCGCGTCCCGAACCACAGCAGGCCGCCGCGGCGACGGCACAGCGAACAATTGCAGTCGTACGCCTCGGTGATCGGCGCATCGGTCTGAAGATCGAACGCGATGCGTCCGCAATGACAGCTACCGGCGTAGTGCATGGTGATCCTCCTTGGAATCAGGCCACTCTAAACCAATGGCGGATGCGGACAAGCGCGCACATGCCTATGCTGGCGGATTGCTTCGATCGGAATCCACCATGCGTCAACGCCTGCTCGTCCTCGCCCTGCTCGCCGGCCTCAGCGCCTGCCAGCAGCAGCCCGAATCGCCGCGCGCCGGCACCAGTGATGCCAGCACCCAGGAGGCGCAGACGCCGGACGCGCGCTTTGCCGCACTGTCCAAGCGTGCACTCGACACCTGGATGCAGCTGTCGCCGGTCACCGCTACCCAGACCGGCGATCACCGCTTCGACACGCAGATCGACGACCTGAGCACCGCCGGCCGTCAGCACAGCCTGGATGCGGGCAAACAACTGCTGGCCGAGCTGGATGCCATCGAGGTGGCCAAGCTGTCGCGCGAGAACCAGGTCGATGCCGCGATCCTGCGCAACCAGCTGCAATCGGAAATCTGGAACACCGAGGTGCTGCAGAGCTGGGCCTGGGACCCGCAGGTCTACAACGGCCTGGCCGGCAGTGCGCTGTACGGCCTGATGGCGCGCGAGTTCGCGCCGCTACCCGAGCGGCTGACCTCGGCCACCCAGCGCATGGAGAAGATTCCCGGCATCTTTGCGCAGGCGCGCGAAAACCTGGACCCGGCCCGCGTGCCGAAGATCCACGCCGAGACGGTGGCCAAGCAGAACAAGGGCATCCTCAGCATCGTCGATACCTTCATCGCGCCCAATATCGGCCAGCTCGGCCCGATCGAAGCCGCGCGCGCGCAGGCGGCCATCGACAAGCTGCGCAAGGCCGTGGCCGAGCAGCAGACCTGGCTGGACACCGTGCTGGTGCCCAATGCCAAGGGCGATTTCCGCGTCGGCGCGCAGATTTACGATCAGAAGCTGAAATTCGCGCTGCTGTCGTCGCTGTCGCGTGCCGACATCAAGCAGCGTGCCGAATCCGAACTCAAGCGTGTGCGCAGCCAGATGTACGGCATCGCCCGCACGGTGCTCAAGGACAAACCAGGCGTACCGAAACTGCCCGCTGCCCCCAGCGACGATCAGCAGCAGGCCGCGATCGAAGCGGCGCTGGAACTGGCCTATGCCGACAAGCCGGCACGCGACAAGGTGGTGGACGCTGCCAAGGCTGCACTGGCGCAGTCCACCGAGTTCGTGCGTCAGAAAGATTTGATGACACTGCCCGATTCGCCGGTGGACATCATCCTGATGCCGGAATTCCAGCGCGGCGTGGCGGTGGCGTATTGCGATTCGCCCGGCCCGCTCGACAAGAATCTCAAGACGTTTTATGCGGTGTCGCCGATTCCCGACGACTGGAACGAGAAGCAGGTCGATTCCTTCCTGCGCGAGTACAACAGCCGCATGATCCACCTGCTTAGCATTCACGAAGGCACCCCTGGCCATTACCTGGAAGGCTGGCATTCGGGCAAATTCCCCTCCACGCTACGCGCAGTACTGCGCTCGGGCATGTTCGCCGAAGGTTGGGCGGTGTATACCGAGCGCATGATGCAGGAACAGGGGTATCTGGATAACGACCCGTTATTCCACCTGGTGCAGCTCAAGTTCTACCTGCGCACCATTGCCAACGCCATCCTCGACCAGGGCGTGCATGTGGACGGCTGGGAGCGCGACAAGGCGATGCACCTGATGACCCACGACACCTTCCAGCAAGAGAGCGAAGCCTCGGGCAAGTGGGTGCGTGCGCAGTTGTCGTCCGCACAATTGCCGACCTATTTCGTCGGCGTGCAGGAACATCTGGATACGCGCAAGGCGGTGCAGGACAAGCTGGGCGACAAATTCAACCTGAAGGCCTACCACGACCAGATGCTGTCGTATGGCGCCCCACCGGTGCGCTTTGCACGCGAGTTGATGCTGGATCAGCCGATCGAGTGAGTAGTCCCTTCTCCCGTCGGGAGAAGGTGCCCCGCAGGGGCGGATGAGGGTAAGGCGAAGCTTCGTGTGGCCCAACTGGCCAGTGGCTACGCCCCGTACCCTCACCCCAACCCCTCTCCCGACGGGAGAGGGGCTTAATGAAGAGCTGCCTGCATCCCTTCTCCCCTCGGGAGAAGGTGCCCCGCAGGGGCGGATGAGGGTACGGGCGAAGCTTCGTGTAGTCCAACTAGCGAGTGGCTACGCTCCGTACCCTCACCCCAACCCCTCTCCCGACGGGAGAGGGGCTTGCCAGTGCCGTTGTTGCGCGTTTTAAGCAATCTACCAACCAACTACATCACCCATCCGCCGCAACAAACCCTCCCGTCTGCCGCGCCCACAGCCGCGCATACAGCCCGCCCTGCGCGATCAATTCCGCATGCGTGCCGGTTTCGACGATGCGTCCCGCATCCATCACCACCAGCCGGTCCATGCGCGCGATGGTCGAAAGCCGGTGCGCAATTGCGATGACGGTCTTGTTGCCCATCAACGCGTCCAGACTGTCCTGGATCGCCGCTTCCACTTCCGAATCCAGTGCAGAGGTGGCTTCGTCCAGAATCAGGATCGGCGCGTCCTTCAGCAACACGCGCGCAATCGCGATGCGCTGCCGTTGACCGCCCGACAGCTTGACCCCGCGCTCGCCCACATAGGCATCGAAGCCACGCCGGCCCTCGCCATCCACCAGAGTGTCGATAAAACCTTCCGCGCGCGCCTTGCGCACAGCCTCCAGCATCTGCGCTTCGGTGGCCTGCGGTCGCCCGTACAACAGGTTGTCGCGGATCGAACGATGCAACAACGAGGTGTCCTGCGTGACCAGGCCGATCTGCCCGCGCAGGCTTTCCTGCGTCACCTGCGCGATGTCCTGCCCATCGATCAGGATGCGTCCCTGCTCCAGGTCGTACAGCCGCAGCAGCACGTTGACCAGCGTCGATTTGCCGGCACCGGACGGCCCGACCAGGCCGATCTTCTCGCCCGCACGCACCTGCAGATCCAGCCCGGCAATCACGCCGCCGCGTTTGCCGTAATGGAAATGGATGTGCTCGAACTGCACCTGTCCCTGCGTCACCTGCAGCGGCACTGCATCGGGCACGTCCTGCACCAGCACCGGCTGCGAGATGGTCTGCATGCCGTCCTGCACGCTGCCGATATCTTCGAAGATGCCGTTGACAGTCCACATGATCCAGCCGGACATGTTGTGGATGCGGATCACCAGGCCGGTCGCCAGCGTGATCGCGCCCACGCTGATCTGGCCGCGGTTCCACAGCCACAACGCCAGCCCGCAGGTGCCTACGATCAGAAAGCCATTGGCCACCGCAATGGCGGTATCCATGACGGTGGTCACGCGCGTCTGGCCGCGATGCTTGACCGTCAACTCATCGATCGCATCGCGCACATACGCCTGCTCGCGGCCGGCATGTGCAAACAGCTTGAGCGTGGATATATTGGTGTAGCCATCGACGATGCGCCCGGTCGCCTTGGAGCGTGCATCCGATGCGATCCACGCACGCGCCTTCATGCGCGGCACGAAGAACGCCATCAGCGCCACGTACACCACCAGCCAGAGCGACAACGGCAGCATCAACCATGGATCGGCCTGCGCAAACAGCCACAATGCGCTGCCGGTATAGACCACGATGTACCAGAGCGCGTCCACCATCTGCACCGCCGATTCGCGCAGCGAGGTGCCGGTCTGCATCACGCGATTGGCGATGCGCCCGGCAAAATCGTTATGGAAAAAGCCCAGGCTTTGCCGCACCACGTAGTTATGCATCAGCCAACGCGAGCGGTTGCTCAGGCCCGGCACGATCGCCTGATTGACCAGCAGGTTATGCAGGCCGGTGAACAACGGCCGCGCCACCAGCGTGATCAGCGCCATCCACACCAGTTCGCCGGCATGGCGACGGAAGAACGCCGGCCCCGGCCGCTCGGCGAGCATGTCGACGATGCGACCGAGGAAGTCGAACATCGCCACTTCCACCAGCGCCAGCAGCAACCCGGCGATCAGCGTAGCCAGCAGGATCGGCCACAACGGCCGCAGATAATGCAGATAGAACCGCCATACGCTACGTGGCGGCATTTCCCGCTCGATCGGCGGGAAGACATCGATCAGGGATTCGAACCAGCGGAACATTGCAACCACGTCACTGACACCGGGACGTCAGGCTAGCCGATCGCGCGTCAAGCCGCAGTGGCGTTCAGGTGTCGTCAGCCGCGCTTAGTCGCGGATGCGCGCAAGCAACCGGTTGACCTCGTCCAGATCGAAATGCGCCGGATCGAAGCGTCCACCCAGCGTCGCCAGCACTTGCACGTGTTGCGCATGGCCTGGGTCGGCGATGATCTGCAGAAACTCCAGGTAGTGCTCGATACCTTCGCTGTTTTCCGGCGGGCAGGCATTGGCGCCGTCCACGCAACGGGCGCCACGCAGGCCTGCATCCGGCGGCAGGATCGCCTCCACCTGCAGACGATGCTGCCAGCCCGCGCCGCTGCCGTAGAAATAATCGAACCACTCCAGCTCGCCCACCGCGCTTTCCAACGTGACGCGTGCCGCATGCTTGAGCCGTGGGCGGTCGGGAACATCCAGCCCGGACTCGCCGTAGCGGCCGCCACCCAGGTCGAACTCGTACGGATGCGCGCCGTTCCAGCCCATCGCCGGCTGCAGCACGCGATGCAGCGTCGCCAGGCGCAGCGACCCGGCCACCAGCAATCGGCGCCACACCAGCGGCGTGCTGCCCACCAGGGCGAGATGCAACTGATAGATCGGCACAGGCGTTTGCACCACCTGCTGTGCGGCTTTCTTTTTTTTGGCCTTGCTCATCGTGTCTTGGCTACCTGTTTGCAGTGCAAGTATGCAGCGATGCGCCACCGACTGCATCGCTGCATACTTGCAGCCGCCCAATTGCAGGTGGCCAATATCGATGACGCATGCAAGGACGCAAGCAAGCGCACGCAGATGGCAGACGCGCTTTCAGTACCTCGCAGCGTGGCGTGGCGGCATCAAGTAATTCCACCGTAGCCCGACGCCAGTTTGTCCCTGCATCTACAAAATCTGCGAAGCAACCTCAGCGCTGCTGCAGACTCGGCACCGCATCGGTCACGTGCGCATGGCGGCGCATGATCCAGTTGAACAGCGGCGTGGCCATCAGCGTGGACAGGATCGCCATCAGCACCAGCACCGAGAACAGGCCTTGTTCGATCACGCCGGCCTGCAAGCCAATATTGATGATGATCAGCTCCATCAAACCGCGTGCATTCATCAGCGACCCGATCGCCATCGCATCGCGATTGTTCTCGCCGGTGATCCGTGCAGCGGCCCAGCAGGCCAATCCCTTGCCAATGAACGATGCCGCCAGAATCGCCACGCCGGCCAGCATGATCTGCGGCTGCAGCAGCACGCTGAGCTGGGTCTTGAGACCGGAATAGGTGAAGAACATCGGCAGCAGGAACACCACCACGAACGGCTGCATCATCTCGCGCAGTTTTTCGGTCAACGCGCCCCTGGGCAGGCAAACGCCGAGCAGGAAGCCGCCAAACACTGCATGGATGCCGATCGCATCCATCGCCCAGGCGCTGAGGCAGAACAGCATCAGGATCACCGCCAACACGCCGTTGCTCAGCGGCTGGTCCGCCACCACGTAATTCTCGAGCCGCCGCAGCAGATGGCGGCCGACAAAAATCATGAACAACGCGTAGGCCACGCCACCACCGATGGCCAGATACGCGCCTCCCCAACTGCCGCCGAAACTGGCCAGCACGATCGCCAGAATGCACCACGCCGCCGCATCGTCGAACGCGCCGGCCGTCAACGCCAGCGTGCCCAACGGGCTGTTGGTCAGACCGCGCTCGTGGATGATGCGCGCCAGCATCGGGAAGGCGGTAATGGCAATGGCAGCGCCTAAAAACAGCGAAGCTTCCGTCAACTTGGCTTTTTCCGAAAACAAGCCATCCACGTTGATCAGCCACGGACACATCGCAAAGGCCAGCGCGAACGGCACCGCGATCCCGGCTAACGACACGCTCATCGCGCTGCGATAGCGCGCGCGGAAATGATCGCTGCGGAAGTCGGTACCGACCAGGAACATGTACAGCCCCACGCCGAACTGGGCCAGCACGTAGAGCACGTCCAGGGTCTGCTTGGGAAACAGCGCCGCCTGCACATCCGGCAGCAACATGCCGAACAACGAAGGGCCCAACGCCACGCCGGCAATCATCTCGCCCACCACTTGCGGCTGCCCCACCCGCTTGGCCAACAAACCCACCAGACGGCAGATCAGCAGGATCACTGCAGCCTGCAAGAAGAAATACACCGACATCTGCGGAGTGGTCATGCGCAAGGCAACATCTTTGAGGGTGCGCGGATCATATCGAGCCGTGCCAGCGGGCGATAGCCATCATGCAGCTGTCACGCAGGCATCGCCCGGGGTCGGCAGGGCTGTGCTGCACCGGCAAGCCAAGCGACGTGGTGTATGCGCGCCGAGCTCGGTTGCCCACACGCGCCGTGATCAATGCCTTGCTGACGCCCGTGCTGCAGAGCAGATGGCGATCCCACTGCCATGCAGTCGGTTGGGGGTAGCACTGGACGATGCGCCCAGGCTGCCGTGGCCGCCAGCCACTACACGCTCCGTGCAGTGACTGTGCCCGCCTTCGCAACCAACGGCGCATCACTTCTGCGTCGGCTGCCCTTCTGCAACCGGCGTCAACACCAGGTCCTGGAAATCGAAGCTGAAATCGGTCAACGGCGAGATCGCCTCCATGCGCATTTCGCGCACCGCGCCATCCGGAGTCAATGCGAAATTGACGAAGGCATCGGCATTCAAACTGCGGTCGTCCCAGCGCACGACGAAGCTATCGTGCTGCCAGTGCTCCAGCGTGCCGATCAGCTGCGCGGTCTTGGAAAACTGCAGACGCAAGCGCTTGCCGTCCTGGCGAATCACCACATCGCCGTACCACGGGTCGCGATAGGTCGCTGCGTAACTGCGCAGCGGCAACGACGGCGTGGAGCGCGCCGCGCGTGCATCCAGATGCTTCTTCCAGCTTGTGTCCGCATCGCTGTCGGCTTTGTCCACCGCCTTGGCATAGGCAGCCGTCCAGTCGGTGGCCGGCACCTGCAAGAACGCATCCAGCACCTGCAAGGTCACAGCATTGAACGCGGCACCGACTTCCTGATTGGTCAGCACCACCACGCCCAGGTGTTGATCGGGCACCAGGGTCAGCCGCGACACCATGCCCGGCCAGCCACCGGTGTGCCATACCAGCCGATGCCCGCGATAATCGCTCAGGCTCCAGCCTTCACCGTAGCCGGCAAAATTGGGGCGCGCGGCGGCCAGCTCCGGTACCGCCGGCTCGGCGATCGCAATCGGCGTGATCATCGACCACATGTCCTGCTGCCGCTTGACACTGAACAACGCGGTGCCATCGGGCAACGCGCCAGCGGCCAGTTGCAACTTCATCCACAGCGCCATGTCGTGCGCGCTGGAATAGATACCGCCGGCACCGGAGTTATTGGACCAGGTCAACGGCGCAACCGTGCGCAACTCGGTGAAGTCGTATTTGGCATGACCCACCGCCGCGTTGTCGC
This sequence comes from Xanthomonas sp. NCPPB 2933, assembly GCF_056725225.1. Classification (NCBI taxonomy): domain Bacteria; kingdom Pseudomonadati; phylum Pseudomonadota; class Gammaproteobacteria; order Lysobacterales; family Lysobacteraceae; genus Xanthomonas; species Xanthomonas sp. NCPPB 2933. The sequence goes on along the minus strand of NZ_CM161518.1, from coordinate 1,915,839 downwards.
CGGGCTGCAGATGGTCGGCATTGAAGCGCGTCCCACGCATGCCGACCGGCGCGAAGATGCGTTGCTGCAGAAACGCCGCATAGCTCTGCCCGGAAACTTGCTCGATCACCTTTTGCGCGACTGCGTAAAGAATGTTGTCGTAGGCGTAGCGGTCGCGAAAACCGCCTTTCAACGGCACCTTGGCCAAGCGCTGCACGACTTCTTCGGTGCTGTAGCTGGTGGTCGGCCAGAACAGCAAATCGCCCGCACCCAGACTCAACCCACTGCGGTGCGCAAGCAGATCGCGCACGCGCATCTCGCCGCTGACATACGGATCGGACATGCGAAACCACGGCAAATGATCGATGACCTTGTCGTCCAGCGACAGCTTGCCCTCGTCGGCCAGCATCGACAGCGAGGCCGCCGTAAATGCCTTGGTGTTGGATGCGATGGCGAACAAGGTATCGGCCTGCACCGGCGCGGGCTTGCCGATCTCGCGCACGCCGTAGCCGCGCTCCAGTACCACCTGTCCATCCTTGACGATGGCCACCGCAATCCCGGGCACATCGAACTGTTTGCGCACGCGCTCCATCTGCGCATCGAACTGCTGCATGCCGGCGGGCAGCTCGGCTGCCTGCGTTGTCGTCATCACGCCTGCCAGCATCAGCACGCCTCCACTCAGCCATCGGTTCAAGGTCACTGCCACATCCTTATTTTCTCGATCAAATCGGTCCGCCGGCACTGTCCAACGACAGCGGCAGCGCTGCCACCAACACGCCGTTGGCATCGGCGTACAGCCAATGACCGGGTACGAACGCCACCCCGGCGAAATTCACCGGCACCTCCACCTCGCCCAGATCGCGCCGTTCGGTGCGGCGCGGGCAGGCGCCCAACGCCAACACGCCCAACGGCAGCGTGGCGAGAATCTCCACATCGCGCACGCAGCCATGGATCAACACGCCGGCCCAGCCATTGGCCACCGCCTGCGCGGCGATCTGGTCGCCCAGCAACGCGTGCTTCAACGAGCCCTGCCCGTCCACCACCAGCACCCGCCCATCGCCAGGCGTGGCGGCGAATTCGCGCACGCGCGAGTTGTCGCGAAGCAGCGTACCGTCGCAATTGGCCCGGAAAACGCCGCACGCCCACCGAAGTGGCGGAACAGCGGCTCGGCGACATGCACCTCGGGGAAGCGGTCACACAGATCGGGCGTGGTCCAGGTCATCGGTGCGATCTCAAGCGGCGATATCCGATGGTAGCGGCATGGCAGCGTCCGTGTAAGCCGATGGTCGGCTGGAAGGCAGAAGGTGTGGCTGCGGCGCTTACGCCTTGCAAGTGCGCGGCGCCGTTTTTTTGAATGGCCACAACGATGCATGACGTCACCCGACCAACTTGATCACCCGTGCATGCCACATGCGCGCCCAGCAGCCCCTGGCCGCTGGGCCTTCATCCCTGCACGCCCAGCGACGCTATCATCCAGCCAGGCATGCCTCGATCTGCCCGCAGCTGGGGCACACGTGGCTGTCATTACGCCACTGTGGAGCCCGCCATGACCGACCTATTTGATGCACCCCCGCCCGCGCTCGATGGCATCCATGTCGGCATTGGCGGTTGGGTGTATGCGCCGTGGCGTGCCGGCATGTTCTATCCACAAGGGTTGGTGCAACGGCGCGAGCTGGAATACGCCAGCCGCCACGTCACTGCGATCGAAATCAACGGCACTTACTACGGCGCGCAAAAGCCGGCGACGTACGCGAAGTGGCGCGATGAGGTGCCGCCGGGATTCGTGTTCTCCGCCAAGGCCCCGCGCCGTATCACCCAATCGCGCAAGCTGGCGGGCACCAAGGCGCAGGTGGAAGACTTCATCGGTGGCATTGCCGAGCTCGGCGCCACGCTCGGCCCGTTGGTGTGGCAGTTCGAGCAGGGGCATCGCCTGCAGGCCGATGACCTGGATGGTTTTCTGTCGCTGCTACCCAAACGCGCCGGCAAGCGCGTGCTGCGGCACGTGCTGGAAATCCGCGACCACGACGCGGTGGACGCCTCGCTACTGGCATTGGTGCGCCGCCACGGCGTGGCCACGGTGTTCACCGATTCGCAGGAGCATCCATCCTTTGCCGATCTGTCCACCGATTTTGTCTATGCGCGCTTGATGCGCAGCCAGGCGCGTCTCACTACAGGTTATCCGGCGCCGGCGTTGGCGCGCTGGGCCGAGCGTATCCAGGCCTGGCGGCGTGGCGAGGATCCGGCGGATCTACCGCACATTGATGCCGAGCCTCAAGCCAAAGCCACACCGCGCGAGGTGTTCGTGTTCTTCATCAGTGCCGCGAAAGAGCGTAATCCCGCTGCTGCGATGGCGTTGCTGCAGACGCTGGGTTCGCGCTAGCCCCGCCAGCGCGTGCCGCCGTCGGCAACCCGCGTGCATGGCCGCTCGACGTGGTTGGCGCGCAACCGGCGCGTGTTTGGCGGCATGACGAATTAGGCGACAATGGCGCATGCCCACGAACGATCTGCGCAAGGCGCAACTGCAAATCCATTTCTGCGTCCTGCTCTGGGGCATCACCGCGATCCTGGGCAAGCTGATCACGCTGCCGGCGTTGCCGTTGGTGTGGTGGCGGATGTTGATCGTGGTGGTGGCGCTGGCACTGTTGCCGCGCGTCTGGCGCGGACTGCGCGGCTTGTCCGGGCGGGTGGTGCTGGGCTATTGCGGCATCGGCGCACTGGTGGCGTTGCATTGGTTGACCTTCTACGGCGCGATCAAGTTGGCCAATGCATCCGTGGCAGCGACCTGCATTGCGCTGGCGCCGGTATTTACCGCAGTGATCGAGCCGTGGGTGACGCAGCGGCCGTTCCGCCCGCGCGAATTGCTGTTCGGGCTGGCGGTGTTGCCGGGCGTGGCGCTGGTGGTCGGCGGCGTGCCGGATGGCATGCGTGCCGGCGTGGTGGTTGGCGCTATTTCGGCTGTATTTGTCGGGTTATTCGGCTCGCTCAACAAGCGCATGGTGACGCATGCCGACCCGCTCACCGTCACTGCCTTGGAACTCGGCGCCGGCACGTTGACCTTGACCTTGCTGGCACCGGCAATGCCGCTGCTGTTGCCGTCGTTGCATGGCAATCTGCTGATTATTCCCAGCCTGCACGATGGCGTGCTGCTGCTCGTGCTGTCGCTGGCCTGCACCTTGCTGCCGTTTGCACTGGCACTGGTGGCCTTGCGCCATCTCAGCGCCTACTCGGTGCAGCTGGTGACCAACCTGGAACCGGTCTACGCCATCGTGCTGGCAATCGCGCTGCTGGGCGAACAGCGCGAGCTGACCCTGCAGTTCTATCTGGGCGTGGCGATCATTCTCGGCGCGGTGTTCCTGCATCCCATGCTGGAACGCCGGCGCAAGATCGTGCACCCGGAACTGCTCGGCACCGCCGAAGCGAAGAACATCGTCGAGTGACTGCGCAGCGCAATGGAGCATTGCCAAATTCCATCGAACGCCATCGTAGGAGCGGCCCAGGCCGCGACAGGCATTATCGATGAAGCATCGGCGCGCGCAGCAGCACCGCCCTACCCCAACGCCACAACCTGATCGCGCCCGCCGCGCTTGGCCGCATACAAGGCCTGGTCGGCGCGCTTGATCACCGCTTCCACGTTTTCCTGCGGATGCAGCGTTGCCACGCCGATGCTTACCGTCACCGGCAGCGCGATCGTCATCACCGCCACGCTCTGGCGCAGATATTCGCATTGCACGCGCGCCTGCAGCAGATCCACATTGGGTAGCAGCAACACGAATTCCTCGCCGCCGTAACGCGCGATGGTGCCGGCACCGGCGACATGCGCGCGCAGCAACGCCGAGAGCTCACGCAGCACCACATCGCCCTGGTCGTGGCCGTGCACGTCGTTGACGGTCTTGAAGTGGTCCACGTCCAGCAACGCCACCGACAACGGCTGGCCTGCCGCACGCGTCTGCTCGGTCGCCGCCGCCAAGGCAGCCGCAAAGGCACGCCGGTTGGGCAAGCCAGTCAATGGATCGGTACGGGTCTGTTCGACCAGGTCCGCGTTCAACGCATCCATCTGCGCGTAATAACCGGCCATCTGCTGCTCGTACCATTCGCGCTCATGCAACTGCTGACGCAGGCGCTTGCCGGCCAGGCGCAATTCCAGCAGATACGAGGCCTGGCGCGATAACGCCTGCAAAGCTTGCCGCTGCTCATCGCGCAGATGCGCCGGGGTCTGGTCGAACACGCATAGCGAACCGAGCGCCATGCCCCCGCTGGTGACCAGCGGCGCGCCGGCGTAGAAGCGCACCGCCGAAGTGCCTGTCACCATCGGGTTGTCGTGGAAACGCGGGTCGAGCAAGGTGTCGTCCACCATCAACACTTCATCCGGGCGCAGGATCGCGTGCGCACAGAACGAGATGTCGCGCGGCGCTTCGCCGCGTGGCGCGCCATGCGCAGACTTGAACCACTGGCGGTCTTCGTCCACCAACACCACGGCCGCCATCTGCGTCTCGCACAGCGTGGACGCGATCATGGTGAGATCGTCGAACGCGCGCTCAGGCGGCGAATCCAGCACCTCGTACTGGCGTAGCGCTGCAAGCCGCTCGGCCTCGTTGTCCGGCAATTCCGGTTTGATCACCTGCCCGCTCCCCAGCTGGCTATTTGCGGCGAAAGTATGACCGAGCGCGTCAAGCTCGACTATCGGGGTGCGCCGGACCACCCGAGACACCGTGTCGCTTCCGTTCAGCCCATGCCTTGCGGCGTCACCACTCGGTGCGTTGCGGCAGCAAGCCGCGCAGTTCCGCATCGCTGAGGTTGCGCCACTGCCCCGGCTTGAGCGCGGCCAGCTTGATGTTGTCGATGCGCACCCGACGCAGCTGGGTGACGCGGTAGCCGAATTCGGAGGCCATCAGGCGGATCTGCCGATTCAAGCCCTGCTCCAGCACAATGCGGAAGCCGAACTTGGCGATGCGCGCGGTGCGGCACGGCAACGTGGTCTCGTTGTGGATGCGCACGCCACGTGCCATGCCACGCAGGAATTCGTCGGTGACCGGCTTGTTGACCGCCACCAGATATTCCTTCTGGTGGCGATTTTCCGCACGCAGGATCTCGTTGACGATGTTGCCGTTACTGGTCATCAGGATCAGCCCCTCGGACTCCTTGTCGAGCCGGCCGACCGGGAAGATGCGCTGCTCGTGGCCGACGAATTCGACGATATTGCCCTTGACCGAGCTCTCGGTGGTGCAGGTGATGCCGACCGGCTTGTTGAGCGCGATATAGACATGCTTGCGGCCACCGGGCTTGCTGGCAGCACGGGTGCGTAGCGGCTGGCCGTCCACCAGCACGCTGTCTTCCTCGCCCACCACTGCACCGGTGCCGGCAGGCACGCCATTGACGGTGACGCGGCGTTCGCCGATCAGCCGATCGGCCTCACGGCGGGAGCAGAAGCCGGTTTCGGCGATGTATTTGTTGAGTCGAGTTGTCATCTGCCGATTATCGGCGATTTATCGGCAATCGTGAGCCGTTGCCGCTATCCAGGCACCGCCATCAACGGCAGGGAGGCCTGCACCAGCTCGTCCAGCGGGCATGGGCGATGCAGACTGAAACCCTGCACCTGGCCCACGCCGGCCTCGCGCAGGCCGGCGATATCGGCCTCCGACTCCACCCCTTCGGCCACCACTTCGATCCCCAGCGCCAGGCCGACCTGCGCGATCGAATGCACTGCGGCGCGATCCACCGCGTCGTGCGCGTAATTGCGCACGAAGCCGCAATCGATTTTCAGCACGTCCACGGTGAACTGTTTGAGATAGCCGAACGAGGCCAGACCGCTGCCGAAATCGTCCAGCGCCACATGGCACCCATGCGCCCGCACGCTCTGCACGAAGCGCTGCGCCTGTTCCAGATTGCCGATGACTGCGGTCTCGGTGATCTCCATGCACAGCTTGGGCACCAGCGTGGGGTAGCGCTCGAACAGCGCGCACACGAAGTCGAGAAAATCCGGCTGCGCGATCGATTGCGCCGACAGATTCACATGGCACAGATCCAGTCTCGCCACATGCAGCGGGTTGGCCGCCAATTGTGCGCACAAGGTTTCCAGCACATGCACATCGACCATGCGACCCAGGCCATAGCGCTCCACCGCCGGCAGGAATTCGCCCGGGCTCAGCACGCGGCCGTCGCGCGCGCGCATGCGCACCAGCACTTCGTACTGCAGGCGTCCCGGATCGCTCAGCACCTGGATTTTCTGCGCATACAGCAGCAAACGCTGTTCGGCGATGGACTGCTGCACCGCGCTGATCCAGCCACCGTCGTGGCGGCGCCGCGCCAGCGCCAGATCGTTTTCGTCGAAACAGCGAATGCGGTTACGCCCTTCTTCCTTGGCCGCATAACAGGCCAGATCGGCGGCGGTCATCAAGGCGTTGAGATCACTGGCGCCCTGGCGGATTTCCACCACGCCGAAACTGCAACTGGGCGTCAGCGGCTTGCCGCCCTGATGGCTCCACGGCTGCCCGAGCACGCCGTGCATATGGGTAAGCAGGGCCTGCGCCTGCAGCAGATCGGTATTGGCCAGCAGGATCGCGAACTCGTCGCCACCCAGCCGCCCCAGCCAATCGCCCGGGCGAAGCTGCATGGTGATCACATCGGCGAAATGGCACAGGAACTTGTCGCCGACTGCATGCCCGAAGGTGTCGTTGACCAGTTTGAAATGATCCAGGTCCACAAAGCACAGCGCGTGGCATAGCTGCGGCGAATGCGGTGGTTCGATCAGGCGCAGCAGCCGGCGTTCGATCTCATGGCGATTGATCAAGCCGGTCAAGGCATCGTGGCGCGCGTGGAAAGACACTTCGTCGGCCAGCTCGTGCGCATGCGAGACATCTTCGATCACCGCCAGCACCAGCGTCGGTTCTTCCGGGCCCGGCTCCACCAGCGAGGCGCTCCAGCGCCCCCACATCACCCCGCCGTCGGCGCGCAGAAAGCGCAGTTCGCCGGACTGCATCAATCTGGGCCAATCGATCATGCCGCGGCTGTCCAGCGCGATATCGTCCGGGTGCATCACCTCGGCCAGCGTGCAGGCCTGCAGTTCCTCGGGCCGGTAGCGCAGGATGTTGGCCATCGAGGTGTTTGCATCGAGCACGCGACCGCGCAGGTCGAACTTGACCATGCCCAGCGCCGCCTGCTGAAACGCAGTGCGGAAGCGGCCCTCGTGCGAGAGCAGATAATCGCGGATGCGGCGCATCGCCAGCACGCAGGTGGTCAGCACCAGCAGCAAGGTGGCCACGCTGCAGAACACCATCACATCGTGCAGCAGTCGCGCGCAGCGGATCAGCAAGGCCTGAAATTTTTCGGCATCGCCGCGCATGCGCGCATCCAGCAGATGCAGGTCCTCGCGCAGGTTCTGCAGCGCGCGCGGGTCCGGCCGGCTGGTGGCTTGCGCCGAGGCCGCCCTGTCGGCCAGTACGCTCAGCTGCAGGATGTCGGCATCGGTGTGTTTCCACAGCGCGATCGCCTCGCTCAGGTACGGAAACACCTGGCCGTAGCGGTACAGTCGCACCATTTGCGGCATGTCCTGGCGGGCATTGCGCCCTGCGGCGAGACCGGCGTACACCGCGTCCCAGTCGATCACCGGCTGTTCGACCGCCTGACGCGCCGCACGATCGCCCAGTGGCACCTCCAGTGCGCGACAGGCGGCCTGCAGGTCGGCCGGATCGCCGCTCACCAGATAGCGCTCCAACCAGTACACCGACTCCTGCTGGGCGTTGGACCAATGGCTTTGGCCGACGATCCAGGCGGTGGCGCCGGACTGGACCTCGATCATCAGCGCCGAGAGCATCGCCATGCCGACAGCCACACCGATCAGCAATGCCAAGGGAAGTGTCAGCCAGCCGCGCATCACGTGCATGGTCCGACCACCGCTTTTGCCGCGTGCCGCCTGCGCCATCGCCATCCTCGTCCCCCCGCCGCTGCCCAATGCGATTCAGGCGCCCAGTGGGCGCCTGAAGGCAGTAGCGGCCGCAACGACCGAGTCTGTATGGCAATACGCACCCGGCGAGCACAACTGCCTCACGGACTTAGCATGACTAACAAAGGGTGGTTCGCGATGGGCAACGACTGCAGAACCAGACGCGTGATCCGGTATGCGTCAATACACATACCGGTTCCGAACGCCGACTACGTGGACCGGGCGGCCGCACGCAGCCGGTTTGTCAGCTGCGCTTACTCGCCGCGCGTCTTGGGCGGACCCTTGCGATGCGGCGCACCGGCACGGTCCATCGGACGGTTCGGCCCATTGGGGCGACCGGCCGGCTTGCCGCTACGCGGGAAGCGCGGCTTGGATGGCGACGCCGCAGCCTCACCCTCTTCCAGCTTGCGCATGTTGAGCTGCTGGCCGGACACCCAGACCTTCTTCAGGTGGGTCAGCAATTCGCGCGGCATGTCGGCCGGCAGATCCAGAATCGAATAATCGTCCTGGATGTCGATACGGCCGATGTAGCGGCTTTCCAGGCCCGCTTCGTTGGCGATCGCGCCGACGATGTTGGCCGGCTTCACGCCGTGGGTGTGGCCCACTTCGATGCGGTAGCTCTCCATGCCGACCTCCGGCTCGCCACGCGGGGCGACCGGGTCGCGACGCGGACGCTCGGCGCCAGCGCCGTCACCGCCAAACGCAGGGCGCTCGGCACGCGGCGGACGCGCAGCGCGTTCGCCATCGGCACGCGGGCCACGCTCGAACTTCGGCTCGAAGCGCGGACGCTCGCCACGGTCACCGCGATCGGCACGCTCGTTGCGCTGCGGTGCGAACTCCTCGCGTGCGCCACGCACCGGCGGGGTCAGCAGGAACGGCGAATCGCCCTGCAGCAACTTGGCCATTGCCGCGGCGATATCGATCGCCGGCACGTTGTTCTCGCTCTCGTAGCGCTGCAGCAGATCGCGATACATCTCGATCTGGCCGCCGGCCAAGGTCTCGGTGATGCGGGTCATGAAACGCGCCACGCGAGTGTCGTTGACCGCATCCACGCTGGGCAGCTGCATTTCTTCGATCGGCTGACGGGTCGCGCGCTCGATCGAACGCAGCATGCCCTTCTCACGCGGGGTGACGAACAGGATCGCATCGCCGGTGCGGCCGGCACGGCCGGTACGGCCGATGCGGTGCACATAGCTTTCAGTGTCGTATGGAATGTCGTAGTTCAGCACGTGGCTGACGCGCTCCACGTCCAGACCGCGTGCCGCCACGTCGGTGGCAACCAGGATGTCCAGCTTGCCGTCCTTGAGCTGGGCAATGGTCTTCTCGCGGGCGGCCTGCTGCATGTCGCCGTTGATGGCGGCAGCAGCCAGACCGCGCGCCTGCAGCTTCTGCGCCAGTTCTTCGGTACCGGCCTTGGTGCGCGCGAAGATGATCATGCCGTCGAACGGCTCGACCTCGAGAATGCGGGTCAGCGCATCCAGCTTGTGCAAGCCGCTCACCCACCAATAGCGCTGGCGGATGTTGGCCGAGGTGGTGGTCTTGGCCGCGATGGTGACTTCGGCCGGGTCCTTCAGATAGGTCTGCGCGATCCGGCGGATGGCCGGCGGCATGGTCGCGGAGAACAGCGCCACCTGGCGCTTTTCCGGCAGCTTCTTCAGTACGGCTTCGACGTCGTCGATGAAGCCCATGCGCAGCATTTCGTCGGCTTCGTCCAGCACCAGCGTCTTGAGCTGGGACAGATCCAGGGTGCCGCGATCCAGGTGATCGATCACGCGGCCGGGAGTGCCCACCACCACATGCACGCCGCGCTTGAGCGCGCTCAGCTGCTGGGCGTAGGGCTGGCCGCCGTAGACCGGCAGCACGCGGAAGCCGGGAATGGCTTCGGCATATTTCTGGAAGGCCTCGGCGACCTGGATGGCCAGCTCGCGGGTCGGGGCCAGCACCAGCGCCTGCGGCTTGAGCTGGTTCAGATTGGCGTTGGACAGCACCGGCAGCGCGAACGCGGCGGTCTTGCCGGTACCGGTCTGCGCCTGGCCGAGGACGTCGCGGCCGGCAAGCAGCGCGGGAATGGTGGCAGCCTGGATCGGCGACGGCGACTCGTAGCCAACGTTGGCAACGGCTTTCATCACAGCGTCCGAGAGGCCGAGGTCTGCAAACAGCAGCGGCGCGGAAGATTCTTGGGTCATTGGTAACTCCGGAGGCGCCGCACGGATCCGGCAAGCGCAAAGCAGCATATTGTGCGCCTTCAGGCCCCCTGCTGTCGAAATTTTCATAACAGTCCGTTCAGGTTGTGAGGATTTGCCCCGTCTGGCGAATCATCTCTTCGAACCTTCTTATCCACTTGCGCGGCCGGAGCCATGTCCCTGGAAACAGACCTGCACACCCGCTTCAACGCCTTGCTGCAGCATCACCGCGGCATCGTCGTGAAGGTCGCGGCCAGCTATTGCTGGAACCCGGACGACCGCGCCGAGCTGGCGCAAGACATCACCGTGCAGTTATGGCGCGCGTTTCCTGGCTACGACCCAAACCGGCGTTTTTCCACCTGGATGTACCGCATCGCATTGAACGTGGCGATCAGCGATCTGCGCGGCCGCAGCCGGGCTGCGCACGACCCGGTGCCGCTGGAGGCGGTGGCCGACAGCATCGCCGATCCACTGGCGCGCGACCCGGCGCACGAGCAGCAGATCGCCGCGCTCTACCGCTTCATCGCGCAACTGCCGCGGCTGGAGCGCGCACTGGTGCTGCTGTACCTGGACGACCACAGCTACCGCGAGATCGGCGAGGTGCTCGGCATCAGCGAGACCAACGTCGCCACGAAACTCAGCCGTCTGAAAGCGCGCATCCGCGCCGAACTCTGACCCACCCGACCCACAAGAGGAGCAGCACATGGAACTCGACGACATGCAACGCGCCTGGCACGCAGTGCACCACCGCCTGGATCGGCAAACCGCACTTACCGGCCAACTGATCGGCGAGGTGCGCGGCCACGCAGCGCGCGCCAGCCTGCGACCGCTATGGGCGAGCCAGATTGCGCAGTTGCTGTGCGCCGTCGCGCTGAACATCGTGATCGCACGCAGTTGGCTTGCCCACGCGGACCAGGCTGCGGCGATCATCGGCGGCGTGCTGCTGCAGGCGTGGAGTGTGGCGCTGGCAATCTCCGCGCTACGCCAACTGCAACTGCTGTCGCAACTGGATTTCGCCGGACCGCTGCTGCAGACACAGCAGGCGCTCGCGCAACTGCGGCGCTGGCGCACGCGGGCGGCGCCGTGGCTGGGCATCGCGTTCTGGGTGCTGTGGGTCGCAGTGGCGGACAGCCTCTGGCGCGAGCTCACCGGCCTGACGCTGCCGCACGGCTGGCTGCTGATCAATGTGCTGATGGGCGTGGTCGGCGCCATTGGCACCTGGCTCGGCTACCGGCGACTGCAGCGCGCGAAGCACCCGTGGCTGGAACGCATCGACAACGCGCATGCCGGTCCTGGCGTCATCCGCGCCCAAAGCATGCTGGACGAAATTGCGCGCTTTCGACGCGAATAACTCACTGGCGCCACACGCGAATCGCAGCGCATTGGATGCTGCCAAAGCGCTTGCGTGGTGACGTATCGATCCAGCTGCCGCCCTTCACCTTGCCGCAGTGGTGTTGTCGCCTGCGACAGGCGGATAATCGCGACCTTCCTGTTAGCGAGCGCACCATGCAATTCCTGGAATTCGACCTGGACGGCGAGTACATCGAACTCAACCAACTGCTCAAGCTGGCCGGCATTGCCGACAGCGGCGGCCAGGGCAAGGCGATCGTCGCCAGCGGCGCGGTCAGCGTCGATGGCGTGCAGGAACTGCGCAAGACCGCCAAGATCCGCCCCGGCCAACTGGTGCAACTGGACGATGTGGAAATCCGCGTGCTGGCGTTGGACCCCGATGCGGAGCCGGCAGAATGAAGGTGGTGCAGGTCAGCTGGCGCAATATCGCGCCCTCGGCAGAAGATCCGGACCACGATGTCTATATTTTTTCGATCGATGCCGATTCGGCGACGCCGTTCTGGTTCGAGCAGTCGATTCGTGGTGGCCACGCCGAGCGTGGCGGTTGCAGCATGCTGGGCTTGCACGAGCTGGAAGGCTGGCGTGGCGACTGGCGCGCAGATGTGACCAAAGCCGGCTGCGCCTGGGTGATTCCCCTGTTGGAAGAAGCCTTGCGCAGCGGCGATGCGCGGACGGCGATCGATGCGATTCTTGCGCGGGTGGGCGCAGCTGCCTGATTGCAGTCTGTTTGGCGGCAGTGAGCATGAGTGCATCACGGGCAACCCCGAATGATCGGCCGATCATGGTGTCCGCTCACGAATTGCGAACCCTTGCAACGCAATCTCGCAGCGCGGTGCCCCCCTTGCGTAATGCGTGACGCCTACATAGCGACAGCCTGATGATCGCCTGACACCACTGTCCGATCACGCATTGAGAGGCATCGCAAAACAACCTCGCCCAGCGATGCACCAACGTGGCGCGGCAGGTTCTGCTTCCACCGCGATCACTTCAACGCGTCAAACGCTCCGCTGCGTCAAATGCGCCGCAATCGCCTGTTTGAACGGTGCGACTGCATGCGCCGCACGCAAGGCGCCACGTCGCAACAAGCGGGCCGGCGCACGATCGTCGGTATACAGCGCGGCCAGTGCATTGGTCGCTTCGTACAGCGGTCGCGTTGCCAGCCGATGCGCGCGCTCGTAGCCGTGCAACAGCGACGCGGCGCCGATATCGCGCCCGGCACCTGCAGCGGCACGCACGCGCTCGGCCAGGCGTGCCTGGCTCTGCAAGCCGAAGTTGAAGCCGTGCGCAGTGACCGGGTGCATGCCCACTGCCGCATCGCCGATCAGTGCGGCACGCTCAGCCACAAAACGCTGCGCGTACGCCGCCACCAGCGGATATGCATGCCGGCTGCCGTCCTGCTGCATCGGGCCAAGCCGATGTTCGAATGCCTCGGTCACCGCCGCGCTGAAGTCCGCCTCATTCATCGCCAGCAAGGCTTCTATCTGGCGCGGCGGCAGCGTCAGCACTGCGCCGGCGCGATTGCCCTGCAGCGGCAGTAACGCAAGCGTCTTGCCATAGCCGAACCACTCCCATGCCGCGTGCCGGTGCGGCAGCGCATGCCGCATGCGGCACACCAGCATGCTCTTGCCGAAATCGCGCAGCTGCGCGCCGATACCAAGCAGGCGCCGGGTGCTGGAAAATCGACTGTCGGCCGCCACCAACAGGCGCGCCGACAGCGTTTCCCCATCGGATAATTGCAGCACCACGCGGTCGCCACACTGCTGCACGGCCTGCAGCGTGCAATCGCAACGGATCTGCAGCGCAGGTTGTGCCTGCACGGCCTGCCAGGCGGCGCGACGGATCAGATGATTCGGCACCAGCCAACCCAGATCGCCAGCGCTGCGTGCGGAGGCCGCAAAGGTCAATGCGAACTGCGAATGCCCATCCATGACGCGTGCATCGCGCAGCGGCGAGATCGCGTCGCCGGGAAACTGCTGCCAGATCCCCAGTTGTTCCAACAGCGCACGCGAGGCGTGCGTCAACGCGATCTCGCGTCCGTCGAAGGCAGGATCGGCGAGTTGCTCGCGCGGTTGCTGGTCGACCAACACCACCGACATACCACTGCCGGCCAACGACCGCGCAAAGCTCAGGCCCACCGGCCCCGCGCCAATGACCGCGATATCCACCGATTGCATGCTGCGCTCCGCCACCACCGATATGCCTAGTTTAGCGGCAGCGGGGTTGGCGGCCCTTTGATCAGGATCAAGGAGACTGAAAGCCGCCGGCGACATCGCTGCAGCGGCCAGACGACTCGCAACGTTCCGTCAGCAACTCCTCAGCGGTCTGCGTGAACGCAACCTGCGGCACATCACCAGCCCAACAGTGCCCGCACCAACTTGACGATGCCCCAGAACGACACCACCCAGATCGCACTCCGCAGATAAGGGATGCCTGCTGCATACACCGGCACATAGGCCACCCGCGCCCACAGATACAGCTGCACAGCGAGCGCGGTCTCTGCGTTGGTGCGTCCGGCAACGCTCACCGCCAGCACCGCAGCAGCGAAGATCGGAAAGGTTTCCTGATAGTTGCGGAAGGCGCGGTCCAGCCGCGCCGCAACGCCGGTCAACGGCTTGGTCTCGCCATCGCGCGCGCTGGCGTTCCACTTGGTGCCGCGCTGGGCGGTCATGCTGGCCGAGGCGGCCAGCAATTGCACCAGGCCGAGCACCATCGCCCAGCCCAGCATCTTTAGTTCGATCGTCAGTTCCACTTAGAGTCTCCAGTTGGCCGCGGCATCACTTGATCGACGCGCGCAGGCTGTAGCCGGCAAGCCGCCAGGTCTTGTCCTCGTCCAGCCGGAACGACACCAGCTCGCGCACCGGCTGCTGCGCCTTGGCAAACCGGGTCGGGAAGCTGACATTGATGTACAAGCCTTCCGGCACCTGCGCGCCGGGGCCGTACTTGACCCGTGTCACCGAGCCCTGCCCGCGGCCGACCACTGCGCCCAGGCGCGCGCGCTCGGCACCGATCTGGCTGACGAACACATCGCGCTTGACCGCCGTCTTGGCCACCGTGGAGGCGCCATCCCATAGCGGTGCGACCTGGTTGGTATCGACCATCTGCGCCACACGCAATGCGGCCTGGGTCATCTCGGTGTTTTGCTTGACCAGCTGCGCCTGCTGCGCGGTAGTGACTGCAGGCGTGCCTGCGGTTGTTCCGGCGGCCGTTGTTCCGCCAGCAACCGGTGCGGCGGCCGGACGGGCGCCGGTCTGAGGGTGTTGTGCGAAGGCAAGCGACGGAGCCAACACCAGCACAGCAAGCAAACGGGGACGGAACATTGGGTAGATGACCTTGTGCGTATATCGATGGAGAGAGAACAGTCGCACGCTGGGTGCGCCCGGAGCGGCAGTCTAGTGCGTGTTGCGTCTATGACGTTGAGCGAGCAGCGCCATGGCGCATCGACATCAGGCGTGCCGGCAACAAGTTTCACTGCATGACCGGCAGCGTCAGGCGTCTCCGCTCGGCGGGACCGTCGCAACGCTGCGCGGCCGCCATAGTCGCCAGCTGATCCACAGCGCACGCGCAGTGGCTGCAATCAACGCGACCAGACTCAGCCAGACCGCCAGCGTGGCCGGCCATTGCACTTGTTTGGCTGCGGCGATCATCTGCAGGAGCTCAGCAATTCCGAACCCGCCCAGCACCAGCAGGGCCGATGGCAGATACGCCAGCATCACCCCTTTCGTCTTCCCGATCATGTTGCCCCCCGGCTCCGTTGTGTTCCGCGAAGATAGGCAGCGGCCGGTGCGGTAGGCGTGAAGCTCAGCCTTCGCTATGAACAGGGGCCGGCGCCGGCTCGGAGACCGATTCGGCAGCGGCCGGTGCTGGTGCCGTGGCCGGCGTGGCGAGCTGGGTGTCGCCCGCAGCCGCGTCCGCCGCCTCCGCCGCCTCCGCCGGGTCGGAGGTTGCCGGCAGCGCCGCAGCATCGGTTTCGGCCAGCGGGCTTTCTTCCGGGCAGGTGGCATCGGGGAAACCGAAGCGCTGCTTCAAGGCCAGGCCGCAGGCGTTGACCGCCTCCAGATCGGCGCCCTCGCTCTTGCATTTCTGATCGAAGGCGACCAGAAACGCATCCTTGCGCCGCACGAAGGCGTCGCCGCACTTGCGCATCTGGCGGATGCGCTCCAGATCGTCCTGCACCGCGTTGGTGCCATCCAGGCCGTACTCGCGCAGCTCGTCCATCGTGAGCAGGCGCAGGCTGCGGTTGGGCACGGTCATCATCAGATCGGCCACTGCCACCGCCACGCCGTTGCGCTCCAGATAATCCTTGACGTTGCCGTAGACCTCGCGCAATTCGCGATTGAGTTCCGCGCGCGAGGTGGCCTTGGAACTGATCCGCATCATGCGATGGATGCCGATCTTGCCGGCCACCAACCGGTTGTCGCCGGCAGCCAGCACGAACACGCAGGCGCTGTGGCAGATCGAGCCTTCGCGCACCCAGATGGTCCAGTTGGATTCGCCGATCGTATCGCCGGCGCGGATCGCCGCTTCCACCTGCCCGCCGCTGGAATCCAGATCCAGGATGCGATGCGGTAGCTGCAGTTGCTCGGCCACTGCTGCCAGCCGCCACACCAAGGCAGCGAAGCCGGCGTTGATCTTGCCGGCGTAACGCACCCGCAGCAGCCCGGTGTCGCGACACGGCGCCAGCGCCGCTTCCACACTGGCGCGATCCAGCGCCGGCAGCAGCGTGCCATCGCCGGCTTCGCTGCTGTAATCGGTGGCGCAGCTGATCCAGGCCTTGCCCGCGTCCAGCTCTGCCTGCGGCCACCCCGCTTCGCCCGTTTGCGCGCGCGGGCGCGGCGGCGGCGCCACCGGCTCGGGCGTATCCACCGAGACCATATGGTCGCCATCGCCGGCCTGCCCCGCGCCGTTCTGCTGCGCAATGGCCGCATCGGCAGAGGTGCCGGTGCGATCGCAACCAGACAGCGCCAGCACGCAGCAAAGAGAGAGACAGAGCAGTTTCAGCATGAGGTAGGACACAGACCGCGACCGAGATCACCCTCAGTCTATGGCTGAATGGGCCAACCGTTTGACCCTGCCATGAACACGCATGCCCTGCGCAACGCTGTCCGAAAACGGCCAGCCGTGGTCGGAACGAGCGCATAGACTGGCGCCATGCAGACTGCCACGCCCGACCGAATTCAATGCGACCGCGCCCGCTTGGCGCGCGATGCACGCTTCGACGGGTTGTTCTTCACCGCAGTGCGCAGCACCGGTATCTACTGCCGGCCAGTATGTCCGGCGCCGCCGCCCAAACCGGGCAATATCAGTTACTACGCAACTGCGGCAGCGGCCAGTGCGGCCGGCTACCGGCCATGCCTGCGCTGCCGGCCGGAACTGTCGCCGCAGGCGCAGCAGCATCTGGGCGAAGAAAGCGTGCAGCGTGCGTTGGCGATGATTGTCGAAGGCGCCCTGCAGGAGCAGCCGGTGCAGACGCTGGCCGATGCGGTGGGCTTGAGTGCGCGCCAGTTGCAGCGTCAGTTCGTGCAGCAGCTCGGCGCCACGCCGATCCAGGTGCATGGCACGCGCCGGCTGCTGCTGGCCAAGCAACTGCTGACCGAAACCGCATTGCCGGTCACCGAGGTCGCACTGGCGGCCGGCTTCAACAGCCTGCGGCGCTTCAACGCGGCGTTTCTGGATGGCTGCGGCATGCCGCCATCGGCGTTGCGCAAGCAGCGTGCCGAGGTGCCGGGTGGCGAACTGACCTTGCGACTCGGCTATCGGCCGCCGCTGGATCTACCCGCGATGCTGGCGTTTCTGCAGCGGCGTGCGATTCCCGGCATCGAGCAGGTCGACGCCAGCGGCTACCGACGCGTGATCGGCACGCCGGGCAACGCGACGCTGATCGACGTCAGCGCGGCGCCGCAGCGTACGGAATTGTTGCTGCGCATTGGTGCGACCGACCCGCGTCAGATTCCGCAGATCGTGCGCCGGGTGCGCCGGTTGTTCGATCTGGATGCGGATCTGCAGGCGGTGCACGCCACGCTGGCGTCCGAGCCGTTGCTGGCCGACGCGATCGCGCGCCGCCCCGGCCTGCGCGTGCCGGGCGGCTGGGACGGCTTTGAAGTGGCGGTGCGCGCGGTACTGGGCCAGCAGATCAGCGTGGCCGGTGCGGCGACGCTGGCGGCGCGGCTGGTCGAGCGCCATGGCGGCCATCATGTCGACATGCCACCCGGGCTGGATCGTATCTTTCCCACGCCGGAGCAGCTGGCCGAGGCGCCGCTGGAGCAACTCGGCCTGCCACGTGCACGTGCCGCCACGCTGCGTGCATTGGCATCGGCATGCGCGCAAGGCCGGCTGCATTTCGGCGCCGGCCAGCGCCTGCCCGAGTTCGTCGCCGCCTGCACTGCGTTGCCCGGCATCGGGCCGTGGACCGCGCAGTACATCGCCATGCGTGCGCTATCGCATCCGGATGCGTTTCCGGCCGGCGACCTGATCCTGCAACAGGTGCTCGGCACGCCGGAGCGGCTGAGCGAACGCGCCACCGAAACCCGCTCGCAGGCGTGGCGGCCGTGGCGCGCCTACGCCGTATTGCACCTGTGGCATCTCGCCGTCGATCGCAAGGACACCCGTTCATGAGCACGTTGTATTACGACACCTTCCCCTCGCCGATCGGCGCACTCAGCGTGGCCGCCGATCACGCCGGCGTGCACCACATCCTGTTCGCGCAGAATCGCTACGACGCGCTCGGCCGCGCGCGTTGGTTGCATGATCCCGATGCACCCTTGGTACGCGAGGCACGCGAGCAATTGCTCGACTATCTGTACGGCGGGCGGCGCAGTTTCGATCTGCCATTGGCACCAACCGGCACGCCGTTTCAGCTGCAGGTCTGGCACACGCTGGCGCAGATTCCGTTCGGGCAGACCTGGAGCTATGCGCAACTTGCACAAGCAGTAGGACGGCCGGCCGCCAGCCGCGCAGTCGGCGCCGCCAATGGCCGCAATCCGCTGCCGATCGTGCTGCCCTGCCATCGCGTGATCGGCGCCAACGGTGCATTGACCGGCTTCGGCGGCGGCCTGCCAACCAAGCAGGCATTGTTGCAGCTGGAAGGCTGGTCGCCGCGCCAGAGCGCACCTGCCGACGACCTGTTCGCCGAACGCTCTGCAACCAAGGTGCGCTGACTTCGCGAAGTCATTGCCGCGCCGTAAACTGGCGCGATGATCGATCGACGTTTTGTGTTTGCCGCCACCGCGTTTGCGCTGCTCACGGCCTGTACCAGCACTATGCCGCGCAGCGCGCCACCGGCCGTCTCCAGCGAACCGGCATCGGCAGAAGCGCCATCCAGCACGCCGCATCCCTTGCTGCTGATTTCCATCGACGGCCTGCGTGCCGACATGCTCGATCGCGGCATCACGCCCAACCTGTCGCAGCTCGCGCACGACGGCGTGCGTGCGCGCTGGATGACCCCGTCGTATCCATCGCTGACCTTTCCCAATCACTACACGCTGGTCACCGGCCTGCGCCCGGACCACCACGGCATCGTGCACAACAGCATGCGCGACCCGGTGCTCGGCAGCTTCTGGCTGAGCAAGCCCGACGCCGTGGGCGATGCACGCTGGTGGGGCGGTGAACCGATCTGGGTGGGTGCCGAAAACAACGGTATGCATGCAGCGACCTGGTCGTGGCCAGGCAGCGAGGCGGCGATCGCAGGCGTGCGCCCCACGCGCTGGCGCCACTACGAAGAAGGCACCGGTCTGGATGCGCGCGTGGACGAGGTGTTGGGCTGGCTGGACGCATCAGGCGCCGCAACCAATCGCCTGGTCACGCTGTATTTCGAACACGTGGACGAAGCCGGCCATGACCATGGCCCAGAGTCGCGCGAGTACGCCGACAGCGTGCGCGCGGTGGATGGCGCAATCGGCCGCCTGCTGGCCGGCATGCAGCGCAACGGCACGCGCAGCCGCACCAACATCATCGTGGTCTCCGACCACGGCATGGCCGAGGTGCCGCCCGGGCATGCGCTCAGCGTGGAAGACCTGGCGCCGCCCACCATCGCCACTGCAATCACCGAAGGCCAGGTGATCAGCTTCGATCCCGTGCCCGGGCAGCAGGCGCGCGCCGAAGCCACCCTGCTCGGTGCGCATGCGCAGTACGACTGCTGGCGCAAGGCAGCGCTGCCCGCACGCTGGCAGTACGGCACGCACCCGCGCATTCCGCCGATCGTGTGCCAGATGCACGAAGGCTGGGACGCACTGTTTCCGGACAAGCTGGCCAAGCGCGTGCCCGGTCAGATGCGCGGCTCGCACGGCTTCGATCCGGCGCTGCCGTCGATGCGCGCGGTGTTCCTGGCGCAAGGCCCGGATCTGGCGCAGGGCAAGACCTTGCCGGGTTTCGATAATGTCGATGTGTATTCCCTGATGACGCGGCTATTGGGAATTCCCGCCGCGCCCAACGATGGCAATCCCGCCACCTTGTTGCCGGCCTTGCGCGTGCCGCCGGCCGACGCACGCTGAGTGACGCGTCGCAGCATCGGCGCGCCGATGCGACAATAGCGGCATGTCTGCTTCCGATCCCTCGCCGCGCCGGCTGCGGCCGTTGTTATCCAGCGAAGGCTGGCGTCGTCGCGCTGCACTGTGGGGTGGCGCCATTGCGGTGGCACTGGTGGCGATCGTGTTCGCCAAGGCCAGCGATGCGGCCTTCCAGTTGTTTCAGCGCATCACCGCGCATTCGATCTGGTGGGCGCTGCTGCTGACGCCGGGCATCTTCGCCTTGCTGGCCTGGCTCACCTCCGGCGCGATGCGACCCACGCGCGGTAGCGGCATCCCGCAGGTCATCGCTGCGCTGGAACATAACGATCCGG
Organism: Xanthomonas sp. NCPPB 2933; assembly: GCF_056725225.1. Taxonomy (NCBI): domain Bacteria; kingdom Pseudomonadati; phylum Pseudomonadota; class Gammaproteobacteria; order Lysobacterales; family Lysobacteraceae; genus Xanthomonas; species Xanthomonas sp. NCPPB 2933. The sequence goes on along the minus strand of NZ_CM161518.1, from coordinate 1,895,555 downwards.
CGTTTCGCGAAACCAATCTGTCGCTGCGCGTGTCGATCGGCAAGCTCGCCTTGACCACCTTGTCGCTGTTCGGTGGCGCCTCGGTGGGCCGCGAAGGTCCCACCGTGCATGTCGGCGCGAGCCTGATGCATGTATTCGGGCGTTGGTTCGGGTTTCACGATCCGCGCGAGCTCTCGCATTTTCTGCTTGCCGGCGGCGCGGCCGGTATCGCGGCGGCGTTCAACACGCCACTGGCCGGCGTGGTGTTTGCGATCGAAGAACTGAGCGGGCGTTTCGAGCACCGCTTCTCCGGCACCCTGCTCACGGCGGTGATCGTCGGTGGCGTGGTGTCGCTGGGCATGTTGGGCAACTACACCTATTTCGGCAAGGTGGCGGTGGCGTTGCCGCTGGGTCAGGCGTGGTTGGCGATCGCGCTGTGCGGCGGCGTGGCCGGTCTGCTCGGCGGGGTGTTTGCGCGCCTGGTGCTGGCCAGCGTCAGTGGCAAGCCGCGCTGGCTGGCAACGCTGCGCCAGCGCCATCCGGTGCTGCTGGCCGCGCTGTGCGGCCTGGCCCTGGTCGGCCTGGCGCTGGTGTTCGGGCAAGGCGCGTTCGGCACCGGCTACGAGCAGGCGCGCAGTCTGGTGCAGGGGCATGCGGTGGTCGGCCACGAATTCGGGCTGATGAAGCTGGTGGCCAATCTGGTCTCGTACCTGGCAGGCATCCCGGGCGGCTTGTTCTCGCCGGCGCTGGCGGTGGGCGCCGGCATCGGCCACAACCTGTCGGTGCTGATGCCGGGCGTGGACCCGCGCACCTTCGTGCTGCTGGGCATGTGCGCCTATCTGACCGGCGTGACCCAGGCACCGCTGACCTCGGCGGTGATCTCGCTGGAACTCACCGACACCAGCCAGATGCTGCTGCCGATCCTGGCCACCGTGCTGATTGCGCGTGCGGTGTCCGGGCTGGTGTGCAAGACGCCAATCTATCGCGGACTGGCCGAACAGTTGCTGGCGCCGGCGGCGGCCAGCCAACCGCCGGCTGCGGAAACGACGCGCTAGCAATAACGCGCGCGTTTGCGCTGACCTCGGACATAAAAAAACGCGGCGCAAGCGCCGCGTTCTGGTGTCGCGAAGCGGGCTAGGAATCAGCCGGCCTTGGCGACGGTCTTCTTGGCTACAGCCTTCTTGGCCGGGGCCTTGACCACGCCCTTCTTGGCAACCGGGGAAGCTGCACCCACGACAACCTTGCTCACCGCGTGCGAGCGCGAATTGCCGTAGCTGGAATTGTAGCGCTTGCCCTTGGCGGTCTTGCGGTCACCCTTACCCATGTTCGTCGACTCCTGAATGTGAATACTGAATACAAAATCCCCGCGCTGAACACGGGGTCTGGCGAGGTTTACGCCGGCGGCGCCCTCGCGCAAGGCCGGCAAGCCTACCACGACGGCCCCGGCCAGCGCAGCCTGGGCTAGTGTGCGCAGCTGGCGTCGTGAACGTGGGCATGCCCGTGGTTCAGACGCAGATTGACCAGATGGGCGATACCGACCAGCGCACCGCCCAGCGTCATCACCACCGCATGCGGGATCGCCGCGTGGTGCAGCGGGTCGTACAGCAGGCCGGCCCACAGCAGCAGCAACCCCGGCAGCAGCAGCGCCAGCGCATGCAGCGCCTTGTGCCGGCGATAGCCCAGGACCAGGCTGAAAAGGCCCAGCAGGCTCACGAACACCACGATCGCCAGCTCGACACCATCGCCCAGCCAGAACGACAGGCCTAACGACGGCGCCAGTGCCAGCACCAACGGCAGCACGGCGCAATGCACGGCACACAGCAGCGAACCGGTCGCACCGAAGCGGTCGAGCACATGGCGAAGGGACGGTAGAGGCATGACTTCCAGCAGGTGTTCGCGGCGACGTGGAATAATATAACATCTTGCTTGTTCCAGAGCTTACTCGCTCCCGGATCCGCGCCACTGCACTGTGCAGCCGCAGATCTCGCCGTCGGCCCAGCAGCCAAGCTGCGCCTTATCATTGATATAAAGTAACAATCACAGAGTCCGGCCCGCCATGCATCCTCGCCTCGCTTCCTCGTTTCGCCGCTCCACGCTCACGCTGGCCCTGACCAGCCTGCTGACCCCCGCCCTGGCCATGGCCGAGGACGCGCCGGCCCCGGCCGACCCGCAGACCCCGCCCAGTTCGGACACGCGCCACGACGCCACCCCTTCCAGCGGCCGCCATATCAAGGACCTGGACAAGGTGGTCGTCACCGCCAGCCCGCTGCGCGATGCGGCCGGCGAGTTGAGCCGCCCGGTCGAAGTGCTGGCCGGCGAGCGTCTGGACGAAGTGCGTAGCGAGAGCCTGGGCGAAACCGTGTCCAGCCTGCCCGGCGTGCAGAGTTCCAACTTCGGCCCCGGCGTCGGCCGGCCAATCATCCGTGGCCTGGATGGCCCGCGCGTGGCGGTGCTGCGCGATGGCCTGTCCACTCAGGACGTGTCCACGGTCAGCCAGGACCACTCGCCGGCGATCGAGCCGTTCCTGGCCAACCAGATCGAAGTGCTCAAGGGCCCGTCCACCCTGCTGTACGGCTCCGGCGCGATCGGCGGCGTGGTCAACGTGGTCGACGGACGCATTGCCGAAACCCCGGTGGACGGCTTCAGCGGCCGTGCCGAAGTGCGCTTCGACGGCGGCGACAAGGACGGCAATACCGATATGTTCCGCGTCGATGCCGGCAATGGCAGCGGGCTGTCGATCCATGCCGACGGCGTGTACCGCAACCAGAACGATTACGACACCCCGCAAGGGCGCCAGGCCAATTCCTGGATCGACTCCAAGGTGGGCTCGATCGGCGCGTCGCTGTCGGGCGATTGGGGCTTTGTCGGCCTCTCGGCGTCGCGCTTCCGCGACAACTACGGCAATCCCGGCGAGCCGGGCGATCTGTCGATCGGCGAGCGCGGCGTGTCGTTGAAGCTGCAGCAGGACCGCTACGACCTCAAGGGCGGGCTGACCGATCCGTGGGGCGAAGGCAGCGCGTTGCGTTACAGCTTCGGCCACACCGATTACGCGCACACCGAGTTCGAAGGCGAAGAAGTCGGCACCGTGTTCACCAAGCGGGCCAACGAAGGCCGCGTGGAAGCCTCCTTCACCTTCAGCGGCGGCTGGCAGACCGCGTTCGGCCTGCAGGGCAGCGACACCACCTTCCAGGCCGTGGGCGAAGAATCCTTCGTGCCCAAGACCGACACCCGTTCGCTCGGCGTGTTCGGCGTTGCGCGCAATAGCTGGGATCGCGTTACCGCGGAACTCGGCGCACGCGTGGACAAGGTCAAGTACCAGACCGACATCGGCGTAGACCGCGACTTCACCCCGACCAGTTTCTCGCTCAGCGGCGGTTTCCGCTTCAACGAACAATGGCGCTTGACCGCCAACCTCGACCACGCCGAACGCGCGCCGGCCGAAGAAGAGCTGTTCGCCAACGGCCCGCATATCGCCACGCTGGCCTTCGAGATCGGCGATGCGAATCTGAAGACCGAAAAGGCCAACCAGGCCGAGCTGGGCCTGAACTTCCAGAACGAATGGGTGGATGCCAAGGTCGCCGCGTACTACAACCGCTACAACGACTTCGTCTACATCGTCGACACCGGCAACCAGTGGTTCAATGAGGAAGACAACGACTTCCTGCCGATCCGCCAGTGGACGCAGGCCGATGCGATCTTCCACGGTTTCGAAGGCGAGGCCACCTTCCATCTGGCCAACAACGACACCGGCGCGTGGGATCTGCGCGTGTTCGGCGACACCGTGCGCGCGCGCCTGAACGATGGCGGCAACCTGCCGCGTATCGCGCCGGGCCGTGTCGGCGCGCAGATGCGCTGGAATGCCGATCAGTGGCGTGCCTCGCTCGGTGCCACCCGCACCATGAAGCAGGACAAGATCGCGGTGAACGAAACCGCGACCGACGGCTATACGTTCGTCGATGCGCATGTGGCCTACCACGTGGACCGCGGCAGCAATGCGTGGGAAGTGTTTCTGGATGGCAACAACCTGACCAATCAGGACGCACGCGTGCACACCTCCTTCCTCAAGGACGATGTGATGCTGCCTGGCCGCAGTGCCTCGTTCGGCGTGCGGATGTTCTTCTGACGGTACCCTCTCTCCTGCCGTCATAAGCGAGGCCGCCTTCGGGCGGCCTCTTTTTTGGCGTTGCCTATCCGATCGCTGCGCCAACACTGCATCGCGTACCGGAAGGCGCATCGTGCCGCTGCGACCTGCTCAGCGGCCGAGGCCGGCCTTGCAGGCTCGACTGTCAGGCGAATGCACTGCTCGCAGCACAGGGACTCTCACGCACAACCAAGCGACACGGCTGGAGACCGCAAGCCATCGACAGCGGCCAGCGCTCGCATGGATGGCGACAGCATTCTGAAACTTCCAACTAAAACTTACCAATAGGTGCATATACACGCATTCTGCTTGCCACTGTGGAGGCATCCCATGTCCAAGCTCAGCGGCTGTACCTGCTTTCATCTGCGCCGTGCTGCACGGCGTACCTCCCAACTGTACGACCGCGCGTTGGCGCCGGTGGGTCTGAGTCTCAACGAGTACTCGATCCTGCGCAGGCTGGATGCGGCGCAATCGCTGGGCGCGCTGGCACACACGCTGGGTATGGACCGCACCACCCTCACCCGCAACCTCAAACCGTTGCTGGCGGCCGGATGGATCAAGACCCAGCGTGGCGAGGATGCCCGGCAGAAATTGCTGGTGCTGAGCCGCAGCGGCCGTGGGTTGCTGGTGCGCGCACGACCGCACTGGCTGGCGGCGCAGGAACAGCTCGAGGCGCTGTTCGGTGCGGCACCGACCGCACAGTTGCATGCAACGCTGGAACGCCTGGATGCATTGCTGGAGACGGCCGCATGAGCGCCCCGGTGACAGCGCGTGCGAGCGCGCAGTGGGGCTTGCTGCTCACCGCCTCGGCGATGCTGATGCTGACGATGGGCGCGCGCCAGACCACCGGCTTGTTCGTAGAGCCGATCCATCGCCAGACCGGGATCGGCATCGCGTCGATCAGCTTCGCGCTGGCGGTGGGGCAATTGGTCTGGGGCGCGGTGCAACCGGTGTTCGGAGCGATTGCCGACGAGCGCGGCCCGTTGCCGGTGCTGCTGTTCGGCGGCGTGTTGTTGTCGCTGGGCTTGGGGCTGAGCCCGTGGATGGCCAGCGAATGGGGGCTGATCGTCTCGCTCGGCATCCTGGCTGCCGCCGGTGCGGGCGCAGGCAGTTTTTCGGTGCTGATCGGTGCCACCGCCGGTCGTATTGCGCCGGAGCGGCGTTCGTTCGCGGCCGGGCTGATCAATGCCGGCGGCTCGCTCGGGCAGTTCGTGTTTGCGCCGCTGGTGCAGTTGATGCTCGGCGCAGCCGGCTGGGCCAGGGCGATGACCGGGCTGGCGGTGATCTCGTTGTTGACCTTGCCGCTGGCCTGGCCGCTGCGACGCCGATCATCGCCGCCAGGCACGCGCAGTACGGTCGCAAACGACGACATCGGTTTGCGTGCGCAGTTGCGCCTGGCAGTACGCGATCGCAGTTACTGGTGCCTGCATCTGGGCTTTTTTACCTGCGGGGTACACATCGCGTTTCTGGTCACGCACCTGCCCGGCGAAATCGCACTGTGCGGTCTGCCTGCCAGCGTGTCTGCAGCATCGATCGCACTGATCGGCTTGTTCAACGTGGCCGGCAGCCTGGTCGCCGGCAAACTGGGCGAACGCATCCGCATGAAGTGGTTGCTGTGCGCGTTGTACGCCAGTCGCGCGGTGTTGATCGGCCTGTACCTGATTGCGCCGCCAACGCCACTGACCTTCTACCTGTTCGCCGCGGCACTGGGCTTTACCTGGTTGGGCACGGTGCCGCCAACGGCAGGATTGATCGGCAAGCTGTTCGGCCCGCGCTATCTGGGAACGTTGTTCGGCCTGACCTTGTTGTCGCATCAGGTGGGCGGTTTCTTCGGCGCGTGGCTGGGTGGGCTAGCGCTGGAGCGCTTCGGCGATTACAGCTGGATGTGGTACGCCGACATGGTGCTGGCGGTGGTCGCCGCACTGATCAATCTGCCGATTCGGGAAGCGGCACCGGTACGCGCCGCGGCGTGAAGCGCGGCAAGCGCGCGCGGGCATGTGTTGACGCGGCGCACAACAGCTTTTGCTGGCAACTCCGTTAGAACAGCAACGCAACGTGCGTTACCGCGTTGCGCTACCGGCGCTGTGATGTGCTGCCGGTCACTTTGTTGGCAGAGCGCGCGCGACTGCACGCATCGCTGCCAGTTGCGACGCTTCCTAAGGAGAGCTTTCATGTCGTCATCGATGCCCCGCTATGCCTTGTCACTGGCCATTAGCGCACTGCTTGCGCCCGCTGTGCATGCGCAAACCTCGACAGCAGAACCGCGCAGCGACGCCACCACATTGGATGCGGTGATCGTCAGCGGCACGGCTCGCTTCAAAGGCCTGGCCAAGCGCGATGCCAGCTTTTCGATCACCACCGCCAGCGCAGAACAGATCCAGCAGGCCGTGCCGCAGAGCACTGCAGACTTGTTGAAGATCGTGCCGGGCGTGTGGGCCGAGCCCAGCGGCGGCGGCACCGGCGCCAACATCTTCGTGCGCGGCATGCCATCGGAAGGCGATGCGCCGTTCGTGACCATGCAACTGGATGGCTCGCCGCTGTTTCCACCACCGACCTTGTCGTTTCTGGAAAATTCCACCTTGTTCCGCGTCGACGATACGGTCGAGCGCATGGAAGTGTTGCGTGGCGGTTCCAGCCCGATTTTCTCCAACGGGCAGCCGGGGCTGACGGTCAATTTCATCCAGAAAAAAGGCCAGGACGAACCCGAAGGCAGCGTGCGCCTGACCGGTGGCAACAACGACCTGCGCCGCATCGACGTGTTCAATAGCGGGCCGATGGGCAACGGTTGGTATTACAGCGTGGGCGGTTTCTTTCGCGAGACCGATGGCGTGCGCGACCCGCAGTTCTCCGCCGACAAGGGCGGCCAGTTCAGCGCCACCTTGAGCAAGCGCTGGGACAGCGGCGAAGTGTCGTTGTACGCGCGGCATACCGACGACAACAACGCCTTCTATACCGCCATTCCACTGCTATCGCGCAACAACGGCAACGACCTGTCCAGCTTCCCCGGCTTGAATGCGCAGACTGGCACCCTGCTCGGCCGCGACTTCCGCAATGTCGATCTGCTGGTCGGGCCGAATGGACAGACCATCCGACGCGATCTGGCCGACGGACGCGGCGTCAATATCGATGTGTTCGGCGGCGAATTGAACTGGGAAACCGGCGCATGGACCATTGCCGATCGCTTCAACGTGATGAGCGGCAGCGCGCCGACCTATGCGCTGTTCACCGGCGACGCACCGCAGCGCCTAAGCGATTTCATCGCAAGCTACGGCACCACCGGCAGCGGCAGCTTCACCAACGGCGGTGGCGCGGTCGACCCGAATCAGCAGGTGCTCGAAGCCGGCTGGTGGTCGGTGGACAAGCGCCTGAACTCCTTCACCAACGACTTGCGCCTGAGCCGCGAATTGTTTGCCGGCAATACGCTCACTGTGGGCGCGTACTACGCCAAGTATTCCTCGGCCGACACCTGGTATCTGGGCAACACCATGTTGCTCACCGCGCAGAACAATGCGCGGCGTATCGATCTCGCTCTGGACAATGGGCAACAAGCCACGCGCCAGGGTTTCACCAGCACCGCGTTCTTCAACCTGCGCGCCAACTACGATGGCGAGAACATCGCCGCCTTCGTCGCCGACGAATGGGAGCTCAACGCGCGGCTGCGCCTGGACCTGGGCGCCCGCTACGAACGCCAGAGCGTCACCGGCGATGTGCACGACACCGCCACCGTCGATCTGGACGGCAACCCGGACACGCTGTACGACAACGCCACCTCGCTCGCCCTGGCCAGCACGCGCCGCATCGACCAGGACGATGAGGCGTTCTCCTGGACGGCGGGGCTGAACTTCACGCTCGATACGCATAACAGCCTGTTCGCGCGGGTCAACTCGGGGGTGAAGTTTCCCGGCTTCGACAATCTGCGCGATGGCCAGAATCGCGTGCAGGAAGTGGATCAGTACGAACTCGGGCTCAAGTCCGGTGCCAGCAGCTACGACCTGTACCTGACCGCGTTCTACAACACCTTCAAGAACTCGCCGTTCCAGGCGTTTCTGGCAGATGGGACCAACTTCACCGCAGTCGGCGATTCGCGCGCCTACGGCATGGAAGTGGAAGCGGCAGTCCGCCCGTTCGGCGGTTTCGAGCTGGCCGGTACCGGCGTCTGGCTGGATGCCAAGTACCGGGATTATCAGAACTTCACCGGCAACCAGGTGATGCGCCAGCCCAAGCGCCAGTTCCGCATCACGCCCAGCTATTACTGGATGCTGCCGTTCGGCGATCTCAAGCTGTTTGCCACCTATTCCTACGTGGGCGAGCGCTTTGCGGATCTGGCCAACAGCCAGCGCCTGCCGTCCTACGACATGCTGGATATCGGCGCCAACCTGCATGTGGGCGAGCATTGGGAAGTGACTGCCAGCGGCAGCAATATCACCGATACGCTGGGCCTGACCGAAGGCAATGTGCGCGTGCAAGGCGCGGCGACCGGCGGCGTGTTCATGGGCCGGCCGATTGCCGGGCGGCAGTACCAGATGTCTGTGGCGTATCGCTGGTAGGTGGTGCAATCGAGAAGTGCAGGCGCTGACGCCTCGCCACGCCACGCGCGGCATCGGCGCCTGCATTCGTCTTGCTGGCAACTGACGTTGTCATGTTGGAGGTACGTGCACGTGCGCAGCGCTGAACGGTGCGAGATGCATGCATGGCGACGCAGGTAGCAGCGGCCGTTATTCATAAAGCACTACAGCAGCGACGCAGCTGATGCGTGCATGCTGCGACCAGGGCGCATTACCTTCGCGATCGGCGTAGCGCGTCGATCCAAATGCGAAGCAGATTCGCGCGTCGTGATGCTTTCTATCAATAGATTCCGGATAGATCGCAAAATATAGCGACCAATCTCGTGCCAAAAACTTCGCATTGCGTGCGTGAGTCGGCATGCCTTGCATAAACTGCGCAGCGGGTCACGTGCATGTCACCTGGTGCCTGGCTTGCGAACAAGAATTGACCAATCTTTAATCGGATCGCTGCCGATGCATGCGCATCGCCAGCGTCGGTTGCGCGGACGCGCACAGGGGAGCCGACGGACGACCTGGTCGCATCCATCCAGCGTTTCGGACGGATGCGTTTCACTGGCTCTTTCGGGATACACGGACATGGACCCTGTTGCTGGCTGTTGGCATTCTTCTCTTGCACGCTGCATCCAACCCGACCTGGTACTGACGACTTGCCCGTACTGCCAGGCGCATGCCTTCGGCGTTGCCTGATCGGGTTTCCTCAACGCGGCCATTGCCGCGTGAATTCACTTTTCAACGTCTACTGATTCTGCCGATTCGGGCTCGATAGGCACGGCCCGAATGTGTTGAAGCAGTTGCACTGGCCGATCGCCTGATCGACCGGACGGGGAACTGTGTCGCTTTGACCGTGCCTACCCTTTGACCGGAATCAAACGGAATGAACCTTTTTCACAGGCGACACCTCGCACTGCTGATCGGCGCCGTGCTGATCGGCAGCCCACCAATCGCTGCGCTTGCCGCACAGCCGGCGACCGCTGCCCGGGCCAACGCAGGCGACCCGCTGCTGCGCTATCAATGGCACATCTCCAACCAGGGACAGGCCGTGATCGGCGACAGCCGCCCGGTCCCTGGCGTGGATATGGATGTAGATCTCCTGCATGCCATCGACATTCGCGGCCGCGGCGTGCGGGTTGGCGTGGTGGATGACGGTCTGGAACTGCGCCACGAAGATCTGGCCGACAATATCCTGCCGAATGGCTCGCACAATTTCGAAGACGGATCGCACGACACAACTCCCATCGATCCCGAGAAAGCGCATGGCACGTTGGTGGCCGGCATCATCGGTGCGGTCGGCTGGAACGGCCGCGGTGGGCGCGGCGTCGCACCGGAAGCACTGCTTGCCGGCTTCGATTTCCTGGGGCGGGCGTCGTCCAACTCCAATGCCAGCGTGCGTTATGCATGGGGCGATGGACCCGAGGCGCGCAACATCGATGTATTCAACAATAGCTGGGGAATGGTCGCGCCGATCTACTTCGATTTTCCGGTGGAGGATCAGCAGTCCTGGGAAACCTTGATGCGATCGACCCGCGGCGGTCTTGGCGGCATCTACGTCAAGTCTGCGGGCAACAGCTTCAGGCGCCTGCGCGTGCCGGACCAGAGCGGAACGCCCGTCAACATCTGCAGCGAGCTATCGCGCACATTGAATGTCGGTTGCGCCCTGGCCAACATCGATCCGCTGGCCAACCTGCCGGGCACCATTGTCGTTGCCAGCGTCAATGCCAAGGGGCAACGCGCCTCGTATTCGTCGTCGGGCTCTGCGTTATGGGTATCCGGTCTGGGTGGCGAGTTCGGGCGACAACGCAAGTTCTATCCCAACGCAGCGCAGATCTTCCCGGCGGATACCGCGCCGTTCGCTTACGACCCGGCCATCGTCTCCACCGATCTGAGCGGCTGCCAGGCAGGCTACAACGTCGACAATCCCGCGGCGGTATTGAACGCACTGGACAGTAGCTCCTCCAGGATCGATGCATCGTGCAATTACAGCGGCATCATGAATGGCACCTCGGCAGCGGCGCCTACTGTCTCCGGTGTGGCCGCGTTGATCCTCAGTGCCAATTCCAGCCTGAGCGCGCGCGACGTCAAGTACATCCTGGCCACCACCGCGCGGCAGATCGATCCGTGGCAACCACGTGTGGCCTATCAGGGCAGCGTGATCGATCCGGGCTGGATCACCAATGCCGCCGGGCATCGCTTCAGTAACTGGTATGGCTTCGGGTTGGCCGATGCCGCGGCGGCCGTTTACAAGGCCAGCAACTTCACGCCACTGACGCCGATGCGCGACACACGCTGGGTCAAGTCCGGCAATGCAGGCAGCCAGATCGGTGGGCCGGCGCGGCCGGCCACGCAGCGGATTCGCATCAAGCAGGCAATGAAGGTCGAGTCGGTGCAACTGTCGCTGGAAACCGCGCATCTGACGCCCAGCAATCTGCGGGTGGTGCTGGTATCGCCCAGTGGCACACGCAGCTATGTGCTCACGCCGTTCTCGGCGCTGGATGCCGATGCCTATGCCAAGACCGGGTTCTATATCGACCTTACCTCCAGCAACGCGTTTCTGGACGAAACCTCGCAGGGCGTGTGGACGCTGGAAGTCACCGACATGAGCGAGCCCAGGACCACTGCTGCACTCAAGACGTTCAAACTTCGCATCGTGGGGCACTGACATGAAGACCACTCTTGTTGTTTCGTTGTTGCTTGCGTGTGGTGCGGCGTCCGGCCTGGCGCAAGCCGCGCAGTACCTGGATGCCAATGCGCTCAGCGCCGCTGCCACCGGCGAGCGCTTTAAATCCGGTGCGGATAGTTTTCGCATGCTGCCGGGTTCGGTGGTCGCCGAAAACTTGCCGCCTGACGATGCCGAACGATCTGCGCCGGTCCCCGGCAAGTCGCGCGCAAGCGCCACACCTGCAGTGGCCAGCGGCAAGGTTGCCGCACGCATCGGGCCGTATGCCGTGGTGCTGGACAACACCGCTGGCGCTGCGCGCAGCGCTGGCGTCTCCACCACCGAACGCTCGCTGGCAGCTGCTGTGAACGAGCGCACCGGACGTGTGGTGCTGGTCAGACCGCAGCTGAAGCTGACCGGCACCACGCCAGCCACCGCCACGTCGCTGGCCCGCACGACCGGTGGAAGCATTGCCTACGCCTCGACGGTGGATGGCAGCGCAGTCATCACCTATCCCTCAATCGAGCAGGCGCAGCGAGCGGTGGCTAGCCTGCAAGGCAGCAGCGGCATCGCGCAGGCATCGCTGGTGGTGATGCAGGCGGTCATGCAACCGATGTGAGTTCAACGGCCGCAGGCACACGCCTGCGGCCGTGGCCTTTGGCGCGCTGTCAGCGGCGCCATCTCCGCGTACACCACAACATCCTCGCTCACCACTCAAAGGTACCCTCTTGATGACTTCTCTCCCACAACGGCAACGGCTGCTTTCCGCCATGTTGCTGGCCCTGTGCGGCATCACGCCCATCGCACCTGCGGTGGCTCAAACCACTGCATCGCCGCTGGCGCAACCAAGACCGCCGGAAGCAGGCGACCCCTTGTTTCGCTATCAATGGCATCTGCTCAACAATGGGCAAACGGTGATTGCAGATACGCGCCCCACCGCAGGAATCGATCTGAATGTCGAGCCGCTGCATACGCTGGGCATGCGCGGTCAAGGCGTCACCATGGCCGTTGTCGATGACGGGCTGGAGCTGCGCCATCCCGACCTGCTTGCCAACGTGGTGCCCGGTGGTTCAAAGAATTTTGTCGACGGGTCCAACGACCCGACGCCACGCAACGGCGATTCGCACGGCACGATGGTCGGCGGCATCATGGCAGCGGTCGGCTGGAACGGCATCGGTGGCCGCGGCGTTGCTCCCGGCGCACGGCTGAAAGGCTTCAATATTCTGTCTTCCGAAGAAAGCCCCACCGACTTCGATACCAATCTGCGTGCGTCGTGGGGCAACGCTGCCGAAGCGCGCGATGTGCAGGTTTTCAACAACAGCTTTGGCGCCGACCTGACGTTCTACCCGACCGTGTCTCCTGCGGCCGAGCGCTCGCTGGAGCGGCTGATGCGCAGCGGCAGAGGCGGCAAGGGCGGGTTGTACATTCAATCAGGCGGCAACACGTTCCAGAGTTTCACCATCCCGGATGCCCAGGGCAATGACGTCGAGCAATGCACTGCGTTGGCTGCATCGTTGCAGGTGACCTGCTCCACTCCGGCGACCGACCCGGTCAGCAACCAACCCTTGATCATCATGGCTGGCGCGGTCAATGCAAAAGGCGTTCGATCGTCTTACTCCTCTGCCGGCGCGGCATTGTGGGTCAGCGGCTTTGGCGGCGAATTCGGCTTGCAACGCCGGTTTTTTGGTGATTTTCCGCAAGCCGTTTTGTACGACCCCGCCATCGTCACCACCGATTTGACCGGCTGCGCGGTCGGTGACAACAGGAACGATCCGAATTCCCCACCGCTCAATGCCCTGGATACCAGCAGTTCGTCGATCGATGCATCCTGCAACTACACCGCCACCATGAATGGCACCTCGTCGGCAGCGCCCACGGTGGCCGGCGTGGTCGCCCTGATCCTGCAAGCCAACCCTTCGCTCAGCGCGCGCGACCTCAAATACATCCTGGCCACCAGCGCGCGCCAGATCGATCCGGCGCAACCGGTGGTCCGTTACCGAGATAGCGTGATTGAGCCGGGCTGGATCACCAACGCCGCCGGCCACACCTTCAGCAATTGGTACGGGTTCGGCCTTGTCGACGCGGCCGAGGCGGTCTATCGGGCGTATTCCTTCAAACCGTTACCGGCGCAACGCGATCTGGGCTGGAAGGCCGCTCGTGCAGGCAGCTCGGTTATCGGTGGGCCCGACGCGCCGGCCACACTGCAACTGCGTCTGGGCGACACGCTCAAGGTCGACACCGTGCAATGGTCGATGCAGACCACCCACAAGACGCCGACCAACCTGCGTGTGGTGCTGATTTCACCCAGCGGAACGCGTAGCCACGTGCTGACGCCGTTCCAGGCGCTCGACCCGATCACACAGGGAACCGGCTTCGATATTCCACTCTCCACCAGCAATGCGTTCCTCGATGAGAACGTTGCCGGCGCGTGGACATTGGAAGTGACGGACATGACCGGCTCGGACGTTTCCGCCCGATTGACGGGTTTCAAACTGCGCATCCTGGGACATTGACATGAAGCTCATTCTCGGCACGACCCTCTTCCTCTGCATGCTCGCCAGCGTGCCCGCAGCAGCGCAACAAGCCGAACGGCTGGAATTTCAGCGCGCCGCCACCGGGCAACGTTTCAGTATCGGCGACACCGACTTCAGGCTTGTCCCCGGCGCCAGGATTCAACGCCGGGCGCAGGCAGGCCCGCGCAACGAGGCACTCGGCACGCCCGGCGCGCGCCGCGCCAGCGCTGCGGGCAATGTCGGGATACCCGCACGCGTCGGCCCGTATGTGCTCACGCTCGGCCAGGCAGCGCGTAACGCGGCTAGCAGCCCTGCTGGCACTGCCGATGAGGCCGCGTTGATGGTGGCGGTCAATCAACGCAATGGCCAGCCGGTCGTTGCATCGCCACGCCTGGAAGTCTATGCGAGCGATGCCGATGCCATTGCCCGGCTGGCACGGCAGACCAACGGCACGGTACTGGAGGCCGCGCAGGACGGCACTGGCATGATTGGTTATCCCTCCGTACCCGAAGCCCTTGCGGCCTTACCGAGGGTGCGTCGTGGCGGTGGCGTCAGCGAGGCGGTCCTGCACGTGATTCAGGCCGTCCCACGGCTGCGCTGAAGGCGCAGACCATGCTTGTGTGGAGCGGCCCCGACACGCATGGGGCCGCTCTTCACCAACATCGGCAACGCGTGCCTGCTGCTGCGGGCACGCGTTGCCGCACGACCATACCGTGCGCTTGCTCCACTGGTTGGCCGGCAGCTCGGCACTGCGGGGTTGCCGGCCTACAACCTGGAAACGTCCACGTCCTGGTTCTTGGGCACATCGAGATACGGATAGCGCGCCACCGTGGCACGGATGCGCCTTTGATGGGTACCCGGATCGCCCCAGACCACCTCGACCTGGTGCCCGATCTCGGCCACGTCGATCTCCAGCAAGGCCAGCGACAGCATCACCCCGTAGTAGTAGCTGAAGATGCGGCCGCTGGAGATTCCCACACGCGTGTCACCCACGACCACGTCGTCGGCCGCCACCAGCGACATGCTTTCTCCGTCCCAGATCGGATTGGCCGGAAACTGCATGAACTGGCCATCGCTGCCGCGCGCGTACTGCGAAGCCAGCAACGCCACGACATCGTCTTGCGACCATTCCAGCGTGACCATTTTCCGCCGGGGTGCGCGTTTGATGTTCTGCAGCGCGTCGCTGCCGACGAAGCGATGATCGAAGGTGATCATGTGCCCCCAGCCCAG
Source organism: Xanthomonas sp. NCPPB 2933 (assembly GCF_056725225.1). Lineage (NCBI taxonomy): Bacteria > Pseudomonadati > Pseudomonadota > Gammaproteobacteria > Lysobacterales > Lysobacteraceae > Xanthomonas > Xanthomonas sp. NCPPB 2933. The sequence continues at coordinate 1,880,474 of NZ_CM161518.1, read as the reverse complement.
CTCCACCGGGTTGGCGTAGCGCAGTGGGCCATCGGGTCCCGCGCTGCCGGGCAGCCCGTCAAACGCCGATGCGTAGCGCCCATCGAGGTAGGCCATGAACGCCGGATCCTGCGTCCATGCGGGCAGAAAATGGATGAATGACTGCGCGAATCCGCCTTCGGTGTGATTCATTCCGTACGCCTGCAGGCCGAGCCGTTCGAGCCCGAATTCCTCGCCCGCGTCGGCGATCGCCTGATAGACCTGTTGGGCCATCTCGAACGGGCCGTGCACTTCATATGCCAGCGTGCGTGCGACCCCGAGTCGGAAGATCCGCACCTGCGCAGGTGGATCGCCGTTGGTGAGGTGGATATGGCTGGGGCGGTGCCAGAGGAAGTCGATATCCCGCAACGATTCGCCGGTGACTTTTTCCAGCACGGCCAAGGATTTCGGACCGGCGACCTGAAACAGAAACAGCTGTCCGGACAGATCCTCACCGCGCACGTCATAACGCCCCGATGCCACCAGGTAGTCGATGTACGGATTGAGAAAGAACGCGACGAACTGCTCGTCGGCCAGGCGCATCACGATGCCATCGGACATCACGTTGCCGTGCGCGTTGCACATGACCGCATGCTTGGAAGCGCCGATCGAAAACTTGCTGAAATCGTTGATGCAGGCGTCGGCCAACAAGCCCAAAGCGCCCGGCCCCGACAGACGATACGGCGATGCGGGATTCAATCCGCCATGCAGGTAGACGCCCTCTTTCCAGGCCAGCGTCTCGCGTTTCCACCCCGCGTATTCCCATGGGCTGAGATGCCCGAAGGCGGCGCTGTAGAGACGCACGCTCGGGTCGAACGGCACGTAAGGGCTATGGACGAACTGTTTGGCAGACGACATCGGCACTCCATGATTAGCTGAATTGGGGCAACGCGGCAGCAGCTCCTGCCGGAATAACTATACAATACGTAATGTATAGTTACGATCCGATCAACCTGCAGGGGATGTCATGCATTCACCCACGCCGAACCGCTGGCTGCTGCTCCTGACGGTCGCCAGCGGCCTGCTGCTGATCACCCTCGACAATTCGGTGCTTTACACGGCCTTGCCCACGCTCAGTCGTGAACTCGGCGCCTCTGCCGCGCAGGCGCTATGGGTCATCAACGCGTATCCGCTGGTGATGGCCGGCCTGCTGCTGGGCTCCGGCACGCTCGGGGATCGCATCGGTCACCGCCGCATGTTCCTGATCGGCCTGGCGATCTTCGGTGTCGCATCGTTGCTGGCCGCGTTCGCACCCACCGCCGAACTGCTGATCGGCGCGCGCGGTGTGCTGGCGGTCGGCGCGGCGGCGATGATGCCCGCCACCCTGGCGCTGATCCGGCACGCGTTCGAAGACGAGCGCGAGCGCAACTTGGCCATCGCCATCTGGGGCTGCCTGTCGATCGTCGGCAGCGCGCTCGGCCCCATCATCGGCGGGCTGCTGCTGGAGCACTTCTGGTGGGGGTCGGTGTTCCTGATCAACGTACCGGTCGTGCTGCTGGCGGTGTGCGGCACGCTGGTGTTCGCCCCGCACGGCCAGCGCGACCTGTCCAAGCAATGGGATCTGCTGTCCTCGTTGCTGGCGCTGGGTGCGCTGTCCGGCCTGGTGTTCGCCATCAAGGCGATCGCCCACGCACCGCCATCATGGATGCAGGCAGCGATGGCGCTGGTCATTGCCGTGGTCTCTGCCGCGCTGTTCGTCCGCCGTCAGGCGCAGTTGCCCTACCCGATGCTGGAGTTCTCCATCTTCCGCAATCCGGCCTTTCTCTCCGGCACGCTGGCGGCGGGGTTTGCGATGTTCGCCATCGGCGGCCTGCAATTGCTCACCACCCAGCGCTTCCAGCTCGTCGCCGGATTCAGCCCGCTCGACGCCGGCGTGCTGGTCTCCGCCGCGGCGCTCGGCAGCTTGCCGAGTGCGCTGCTCGGGGGCGCCTACCTGCACAGGATCGGCCTGCGCCGGTTGATCAGCGGCGGCCTGGCGCTGGGCGCGATCGGTGTGGCGGTCATTGCCGCAGGGTTCGCGCATGGCATGAGCTGGATCGTGAGCGGCCTGCTGATTGCAGGCATCGGCGCGGGTGCGGCGATGTCGGCGGCCTCCAGTGCCATCATCGGCAATGTGCCTGCCCACCGCGCCGGCATGGCCTCCTCGGTCGAAGAGGTCTCTTACGAATTCGGCAACCTGTTTGCGGTCGCATTGCTCGGCAGCCTGGTCGCTGCGCTCTACAGCGCGTGGCTGGACATCCCGGCAGGCATCGGCGAGGTCGCCCGCGCTGGCGTATCGCAGGCGCTGGCGTTGGCCGATGCGCGCGGTCGCAGCGATCTGGCACATGCTGCGGCCAGCGCTTACGATGCGGCGTACATCAGCGTGCTTTACGTGATTGCCGCAGCGCTGTCGATCGGCGCCGTCGTCACCGGCGTGCTTTTGCGCCGGTATGGACCGGGCTCTGCAACCTCACTGGCGTCCCACTGATTCGATGAGACCAAGCAATCGCTCCAAGCTCCTCGATGCCGCCATGCGCGTCATCAACCGCGATGGCGTCACCGCGGTCACCTTCGAGTCGGTTGCCAACGAGGCAGGATTGACGCGTGGCGGAATGCTGTACCACTTTCCCTCGCGCGAGGCGCTGCTCACTGCGATCCATGCGCACCTGGCCGGCAACTGGGAGGCGAGCATGCAGCACATTGCCGGCCGGCCCGCCGAAGCGCTGAGCGCATCGCAGCGGCACATGGCGTATGCGCGCGCCTGCGCGCAAAGCGCAACGCGGGCCGAGCTGCAGTTCATGCTGGAATCGGCCACCGACGCCGCGCAGGCCGCGCCGTGGTCGGACGTATTGCAGCGCTGGGCGCCACCGGTGCCCACCGACGGCGACGATCAGGCCGCAGTTGACGACTTCATCGCCCGGCTGGCGGCCGATGGCCTGTGGGTCTACGAGTCCTTGTCTTCGACACCGCTCGACGCCGGCTTGAAGGCGACCATCGCCGAGCGGCTTGCCGCGATGTTGGGCAGCGCTGGCCCAGCGCGTGAGGGCGACGCGTAGCCGACGCGTCCACCGTTATGGTGGACGTTGCAACAGGCGGCTGCCTCAGCGCCCTGCGCGCAATAACCGCTTGTGCAGGCTGCGCCGCTGCGCGTCGCTGAGCAGATGCCCGTGCGTGGTCAACACTCCCAGGATCTGCTGATGCGCTTGCTCGGTCCGGCGGGCGAGTTCGGCGCTGGCGGCAGCTTCGATCGCCTTCCAGTCGGCTGGGCTCGTCGGTGCGGGGATGGTCGAACGTTTTGCGGGCATGGGCGACACGGTCACGGAAACAGGGCTCCATGATACGGCGCATGCGTGAGCGCCTTGGATGTCCGTCGCTACGACTGCGTGTCTGGAAGTCAACCGTCGGCCGCGTACTGTGCCTCGCTGACCTGCTCCAGCCAGGTCACCGGCGAGCCGTCCTGCGCTTCGGCAATGGCGATATGCGACATCGCCACCGTCGCGTTGGCGCCATGCCAGTGCTTGACGCCCGGCGGAATCCACACGATGTCGCCCGGGCGGATCTGCTGCGCCGGCTTGCCCCATTCCTGCACACGCCCGGCACCGGCGGTCACGATCAGGGTCTGGCCCAACGGATGGGTGTGCCAGGCGGTGCGCGCACCCGGCTCGAAAGTCACCGTGGCGCCGCCCACCCGCGCCGGCGCCTCGGTCTGGAAGGGCGCATCAATGCGTACTTTGCCGGTGAAATAGTCGGCCGGGCCGGCTGCAGATGCGGCGCTACCGGCCTTGCTCACCCTGATCGGTTGTTGCTCTTCACCACCGGGCGTGACGGCAGCCATCATCGACAGCGACATCGCAGTTGCAGACAGATTCATGGCAGTGCTCCTCGATCCAAGTGCCTGCACTGTAGCGCGCACGCGCACCGGCACTACCCAAGCGGCAGCGCATGCACCTAGAAACACAGCGCATCAATGCTGCAAAAACATCTCGAATTTGGAGCCATCACGCAGCATCGCGCATGATGCAGCGGCATGAATCGCATGCGCCGCAGTCGGCATTCGCAACCAATGGCGCGGGAAAATCTCAACGATCTGCAGGTCTTCGTCACCGTGGCGCGCGAAGGCAGCTTCACCCGTGCCGCCGCGCAATTGGGCGTCTCGCAGTCGGCGTTGAGCCATACCGTGCGCGCACTCGAAACGCGCCTGGGTATCCGTCTACTGACCCGCACCACACGCAGCGTGTCGATGACCGAAGCAGGTGCACGCTTGTTCGAGACCGTGGCACCGCGCCTGGAAGAGATCGACGACGAACTGTCGGCACTGACCGAATTCCGTGACAAACCCGCCGGCACCATCCGTATCACCACCGCCGGCCACGCGGCCGATGCCTACATCTGGCCCGCATTATCGAAGGTGCTACCCGAGTATCCCGACCTCAAGATCGAGGTCACCGTCGATTATGGGCTGGCCGATATCGTCGCCGAACGCTACGACATCGGCATCCGCTTGGGCGACCAGGTCGCCAAGGACATGATCGCGGTGCCGATCAGCCCGATGCAGCGCATGGCGGTGGTGGCGGTGCCGAGCTACTTCGTGCATCACACCATCCCGGCAGTTCCGGCCGACCTGGCGCAGCACAACTGCATCGGTTTGCGCCTGCCCACGCACGGTGGCCTGCTGCCCTGGGACTTCGAAAAAGACGGCCGCGAAGTCAAAGTCCGCGTGGATGGGCAATGGACCTTCAACGGCAGCAGCGCGATCCTGCGCGCCGCACTGGCTGGCGGTGGACTGGCGTTTCTGCCGGAAACCATGGTGCTGGAGCACATCGCCGCCGGTCAGCTGCGGCGTGTGCTGGAGGACTGGTGCGACCTGTTCGACGGCTATTACGCGTACTACCCAAGCCGCCGCCAATCCTCGAGCGCACTCAAGGTGGTGATCGATGCGCTGCGGCATGATCTGGTGCGTTGACGCGGGCGTCGGGGGCGCCATGGATGCCGCCCTGGAGACAAGGACGTACTTACGGCGTGTCCTGCGATGGTGCGCAGGCATGACTCTGCAGCCACGCCGCAGATCAGCCGCTCTACACCTGATTTATCCGCACTGCTCAATCACTCCAAGACAACCGAGACTTCGCGTCGTCGCGTCGTTTGGATGTAGCCGAATACTCAACAGCCTGGTTAGTCGAGCGCACGGTGCCCTCGCCGCTCGCGGGACACGCCGTAAACCCATCCCTGGGGGCTCGGTGGCGGCATCCATGCCGCCACACGATCCCGCAAGCGGCAAGGACACCGCACCAGAGAGTTTCCTGGCTGCTTTGTTGAAAGCCATGCACCGACCACCTCGACTGGTCCTTGCCCGCCCACCGTCGCGGGACCTTACGCGGCATGGATGCCGCGTAAGAGCTTACAAGGACGTACTTGCAGCGTGTCCCGCGATGGTGGGCGGGCAAGGGCCCTGCAGCCAAGAAGCAGATCAGCCGCTCTACTACTTACCAACCAGCTTCTGCCGCTCCGGGCTATACCGCTCGCCGACAATCGCTACCGCATCCAATGCCTGCTGGATCCGCGCAAGATCCTCGCCGCTCAACGTCACAGCAGCGCCGCCCAGATTCTCTTCGAGTCGATGCAGCTTGGTGGTGCCGGGAATCGGCACGATCCACGGCTTGCGCGACAGCAGCCACGCCAATGCGACCTGTGCCGGCGTTGCATCTTTGTCTGCCGCGATGGCCTGGATGCGCTCGACCAGCGCCTGATTGGCCTGCCGCGCTTCGGCCGCAAAGCGCGGTACCTGATTGCGGAAATCGTCGTCGGAAAATTGCGTCTCGGCGTTGATGGCGCCAGTCAAAAATCCCTTGCCGAGTGGGCTGAACGGCACAAACCCGATCCCGAGTTCTTCCAGCGTCGGCAGCACGCTGGCCTCCGGCTCGCGCCACCACAGCGAGTATTCGCTTTGCAACGCGGTCACCGGTTGCACCGCGTGCGCGCGACGAATGGTGTCGGCACCGGCTTCGGAGAGGCCGAAGTGTTTGACCTTGCCTTCGGCGATCAAGTCCTTGACGGTCCCGGCGACCTCTTCGATCGGCACCGCCGGGTCCACGCGATGTTGATAGAACAGATCGATACGGTCTGTCTTCAAGCGTGCAAGGCTGGCCTCGGCCACCGCACGAATCCGTTCGGGGCGGCTGTCGAGACCGGCATCGGCATGTCCGTTCTTGAAACCGAACTTGGTCGCAATCACCACCTGGTCGCGATGCGCGGCCAATGCCTCGCCCAACAGTTCCTCGTTGACGAAGGGCCCGTAGGCTTCGGCAGTGTCGAAGAAGGTCACGCCCTGCTCCACCGCCGCATGCAGCAGCGCAATGGCGTCCTTGCGCGCAGTCGCCGGCCCGTAGCCGTAGCTCAGGCCCATGCAACCCAGGCCCAATGCGGACACCTGTAGCCCGCTGTTTCCCAACTGTCGTGTTTGCATCGTTTACTCCCGCGGCACACCGCCGCATTGGATGAGTCGGCCGCAGGCGGCAACACCGCTGCAGCACCGATGCCACACCGTAATCCCGCGCCACGCGCACATTGCACAGCGGCTGGCGCTAACGGTTATGAGCGCGCTTCATCAACGCAGTGGTCGGCATGCGTGTCATGAAGCGAGTGATGGGCGCATACAAACGCGACAGACACACGCAAACAACCCGCAAGCGCGGTTCCATCGCGCCTAGAACCCGCTCGGCATTTCGCGCTTGGTTGTGCCCACCGTGCGCGCAACATCCGGCCGATACGCACGCAAGAACAGCGCAACCGCGCCGCTCACATAGCGCTCCTGCTGCACAAAATCCGCATCCACGCCATCGCCACGCATCGCCGCATTTGCAGGCAAGCCGGTCATCAAGCCGAAAAAATGCACCGAGGCATCGGGCAGATTATCGATGATCAGGCTGCCCCGCTCCACTTCGCGCGCCAGCAGCGCGCGCATCATGTTGTCGTAGCGCTCGAAGGACAGCGTCCACATCTCTTCGCGCATCTGGCTGGGTAACAACGGCGGCCGCACCAGACCATACGCCGCATCGTCCAGCGCGCCGCTGGTGGAGATCCGCAGCACCGCCTTGGCGACCGCCGCCAGGCGCTGCTCCAACGGCGCCTGCATCTCCAATAACGCGTCCCATCGGTTGGGCGATGCATGCGCCAGCGCTTCCAGCGTAGTGCGGAACAGCACCTCCTTGGACGCGAAATGCGCATACACCGTGGCCTTGGACACCATCGCACGCTCGGCGATGGTGTCCATGCTGGTCTTGTCGAACCCCAGGCGCGGAAATAGCTGCCGCGCCGCCGCCAGAATCGCGCCACGTTTGTCGTGTGGCGCGCGCCTGGGCTGGCGTGCAGGCGCGGCATCAACGTCCGCCTCAGCCATTGGGCTGACCTGTCGCGGTGGTGGCCACAGTGACAGTGGGCTCGGCCGATTGCAGCCAGCCGCCGCCCATCGCCTTGTAGAACGTCGCCAGATTGGTGAAGCGCGACAGCTGCGTGGTGATCAGGGTCTGCTGCGCGCTGTACAGTGAACGCTGCGCATCCAGCGCCTGCAGATAGCTGTCCACGCCGCGTTCGAAGCGCGCCTGCGACAGCCTGTAGCTGTCGGCAGTGGCATCCACCAGCGCCTGTTGCGCCTGCAATTGCCGGCCCAGGGTCTCGCGCTGCGCCAGCGCATCGGACACTTCGCGGAACGCGCTCTGGATCGCCTTTTCGTATTGCGCCACTTCGATAGCGCGATTGGCCTTGGCCATGTCCAGGTTGGCGCGGTTACGCCCGGCGTTGAAGATCGGCAACGTCAGCGTGGGCACGAAACTCCAGGCGCGGGTACCGGAATCGAACAGGTTGGACAGACTGCTGGTGGACGAGCCCTGCGATGCAGTCAGGCTGATGCTGGGAAAGAACGCTGCACGCGCCGCACCGATATTGGCATTGGCCGCCCGCAAGTTGCGCTCGGCCTCCAGAATGTCCGGGCGGCGTTGCAGCAACTGCGACGGCAATCCTGCCGGCACGCTGGCCAGCACATTGCCGCCCACGCTGGCGCCATCGGGCAAGGCACGCGGCAACAGCTCCACCGGCACCTGCGTGCCCACCAGCAGCACCAGGGCATTGCGATCCTGCGCCACCTGCGCGGTGTAACGCTCCACATCCACGCGTGCGGTTTCCACCGTGGTCTGTGCCTGGCGCAAGGTGAGCTGCGAGGCAACGCCCAACTCGAAGCTGCGTTGCTGCAGGCGATAACTATCGCTCTGGCTGCTCAAGGTGGACTGCGCCAGTTGCAGCAACTGCTGATCGGCCGCCAGTGTCAGATAGGCGGTGGCCACTTCGGCCACCAGGCTGATGTGCGTGCTGCGGCGGGCCTCGGCGGTGGACAGAAACTGCTGCAGTGCCTGTTCCTTCAGGCTGCGCACGCGCCCGAACAGATCCAGCTCGTACGCACTGACGCCGATGTTGGCGCTATAGGTGCGAAACACCTGCGGCTGGCCCGGAATCGCCAGCTCCGACGGTGTGCGCGCGTTGTTGGAAGTGCCGGTGCCCTGCACCGAAGGCAGTAGCGCAGCGCGCTCCACTCGGTACTGCGCACGTGCCACCTCGATGTTGAGCGCGGCCACGCGCAGATCGCGATTGTTCTCCAACGCCAACGCGATCACCTGCTGTAGCGCGGGGTCGGTGAACACCTGCCGCCAGCCGATGTTGGCAATGTCCGTCGCCTCGTGGGTGCCGGTGCTGTTGGCGACGGTGTTGGCGGCGTCGGTGGCGTTCGAAGCAATCGTGATATCGGTGCCGGCAAAGCGCTCCGGCACTGGCGCGTCGGGCCGCGCATAGCGCGGCATCAGCGTGCAACCGGACAGCACGCTGGCCACCGCGATCGCGGTCAATGTCATGCGAATCGGGGTCATCTCAGTGTCCTGTCGGCTGTGGGGCGGGCGAAGTGGGCTGTGGTCGGCGCTTGAACAGGCCCATCACCAGCACAAAGAACAACGGCACGAACAAGATCGCCAGGATCGTGCCGGACAACATGCCGCCGATCACAGCGGTGCCCAACGCATGCTGCGCGCCTGCACCGGCACCACTGCCGAGCACCAACGGCACCACGCCCAGGATGAAGGCCAGCGATGTCATCAGGATTGGCCGCAAGCGCATGCGCGCCGCTTCCAATGCCGAGTCGATCAGGCTCTTGCCGCTTTCATGCAGCTCCTTGGCGAACTCCACGATCAGGATCGCGTTTTTCGATGCAAGACCAATCGTGGTGAGCAGGCCAACCTGGAAGTACACATCGTTCATTTTCCAGGTCAGCATCGCGCCCAGCAGCGTGCCGAACACACCCAGCGGCACTACCAGAATCACCGAGAACGGAATCGCCCAGCTTTCGTACAACGCGGCCAGACACAGGAACACGATCAGGATCGACAGGCCGTACAACAGGCCGGTCTGGCCGGTCGAGGATTTTTCCTGCCGCGACAACCCGGTCCACTCGAAGCCGATGCCCGGCGGCAATTTGGCCGCCGCCGCTTCCACGATCTGCATCGCCTCGCCACTGGATGCCGCGCCGGGCAGCGCCATGCCCAGGATTTCCACCGACGGCACGCTGTTGTAACGCTCCAACCGCGGCGAGCCCGATTGCCAGCTGGCGGTGGCGAAGGCGTTGAACGGCACCATGGTGCCGGCGCTGTTGCGCACGAACCAGCGGTCGATGTCCTGCGGATTCATGCGGTACACCGCATCGGCCTGCAGCATCACCTTCTTGACGCGCCCCTTGTCGATGAAGTCGTTGACGTAGGTACTGCCCCACGCGCTGGAGAAGGTGTTGTTGATGTCGGCGATCGACACGCCCATGGCCTGCGCCTTGTGCGAATCGATCTCCAGCTTGAACTCGGGCGTGTCTTCCTGCCCGTTCGGGCGTACCGCCACCAGGCGCTTGTCCTGCGACAGCTCGCCCAACAATTGATTGCGCGCCTGCATCAAGGCTTCATGACCGAGATTGGCGCGGTCCTGCAGCATCAGGTCGAAACCGGTGGCATTGCCCAACTCGGACACCGCCGGCGGTGCGAACGCGAACACCCTGGCATCGCGGATGCCGGCGAAGAAGGCACCGGCCTTGGCCGCGACATCGGTGACGCTCTGACCCTTGCCGGTCCGCTCGTCCCACGGCCGCAGCTTGACGAAAGCCAGGCCGGTATTCTGGCCGCTACCGGCAAAACTGAAACCAGAGACGGCGAACACGCCAGCGACCGAATCCTTCTGGTCCACCAGAAAGTGATGTTCCACCTGCTTGAGCACCTCACCGGTGCGCGCATCGGTGGCACCGGGCGGCAACTGCACCAGCACGAACAGCGTGCCCTGGTCTTCGTCCGGCAAAAACCCCACCGGCAATTTCATGAAGCCGAACACCACCAACGCCAGCAGCGCGGCATAGGCAAGCATGTACCCCCAACCCTTGCCCAGCATGTGACGCACCACGCCCTGGTAACGGTTGTTGCCACGATCGAACACGCGGTTGAACCAACCGAAGAAACCGGTAGTGGCCAGGCCATGGCCTTTTTCCACCGGCTTGAGCAAGGTCGCGCACAAGGCCGGAGTCAGGATCATCGCCACCAGCACCGACAAGGTCATGGCCGAGACAATCGTGATCGAGAACTGCCGATAGATCACACCGGTGGAGCCACCGAAGAACGCCATCGGCACGAACACCGCGGCCAGCACCAACGCCACGCCCACCAGCGCACCAGAGATCTGATCCATCGATTTACGCGTGGCTTCCTTTGGCGAGAGGTGTTCTTCGCCCATCACGCGCTCGACGTTTTCCACCACCACGATCGCATCGTCCACCAGCAAACCGATCGCCAGCACCATCGCGAACATGGTCAGGGTATTGATGGTGAAACCGAACACCGCCAGCACACCGAACGTCCCCAGCAACACCACCGGCACCGCAATGGTGGGGATCAAGGTCGCGCGGAAGTTCTGCAGAAACAGATACATCACCAGGAACACCAGCACCACCGCTTCGATCAGCGTGTGCACCACCTGCTCGATGGAGATCCGCACGAACGGCGTGGTGTCGTACGGCTTTTGCACCTTCATGCCGGGCGGGAAAAACTTCTCCTGCTCTTCCAGGCTTTTGTCGATGGCGCGCACGGTATCCAGTGCATTCGCACCGGTGGCCAGCTTGATCGCCAGACCGGCCGCCGGCTTGCCGTTGTAGCGGCCCACCGTGTTGTAACTCTCGCTGCCCAGTTCGATGCGCGCCACATCGCGCAGCCGCACCTGCGCGCCATCGGACTGCGTGCGCAGCAGGATGTTTTCGAACTGCTCGGCCGTCTTGAGCCGGGTTTGCGCGGTGATGGTGGCATTGAGTTGCTGATTGGCCACCGCCGGCAACGCACCCAGCTGGCCCGCCGAGACCTGCGCGTTCTGCGCCTGGATCGCGGTGCGCACATCCACCGGGGTCAGGCTGAAATTATTCAACTTGTTGGGGTCCATCCACACCCGCATGGCGTACTGCGAGCCGAACAAGGTGGTGTCGCCCACGCCTTCGACGCGGCTGATGGTTTCCTGCACGTTGGCCGCCACGTAGTCGGACAGGTCCGAATCGCTCATGCTGCCGTCTTCGGAAGTGAAGGCCAGCACGTTGAGGAAGTTGGTGGCCGACTTGGTCACCGTCACACCTTGCTGCTGCACTTCCTGCGGCAACAACGGGGTGGCCAGCGACAACTTGTTCTGCACCTGCACCTGCGCGGTGTCCGGATCGGTGCCGTTGTCGAAGGTCAGGGTGATGGTCACCGCACCGCTGGATTCGCTGGTGGAGGCCATGTAGCTGAGGTGGTCCAGCCCCTTCATCTTCTGCTCGATGACCTGGGTGACGGTGTCTTCCAGGGTCTGCGCCGAGGCGCCCGGGTAGTTGGCGGTGATGGCGACGGCGGGCGGTGCGATGCTGGGGTACTGCGCAATCGGCAGTGTGGCGATGGACAGGATGCCGGCCAGCATCACGATGATGGCCAACACCCAGGCGAAGATCGGACGATCGATAAAGAAACGTGCCATGACGTGTGATCCCGCCTCAGTTGGCCGCACGCGGTGCGGTCGGGGCGGAAGGGGTGCCGGCTGCATGACCACCACCAGTCGCGGGCTTGCCCTTGGGCTGCCACGGCGCGGTCTTGACCTCGATGCCGTCGCGGGCGCGCGAGACGCCTTCGACCACCACCTGCTCGCCGGTCTTCAGGCCACTGCGCACCAGCCACTGGTCGCCGACTTCGCGGTCGGTTTCCAGTACACGCAATTGCAGCTTGTGATCGGCACCGACCACGAACGCGGTCGGCTTGCCGGCGCCGTTGCGCGAGACCGCCTGCTGCGGCACCAGCACGCCCTGCTCCTTGATGCCCTCCTGCAGCACCGCACGCACGTACATGCCCGGCAACAACTCCGCATTCGGGTTCGGGAACACCGCGCGCAAGGTAATCGAGCCGGTGTTCTGGTCGACGGTGACATCGGAGAACGCCAGCTGGCCCTGCAGCGGATAGGTGCTGCCGTCTTCCAGCAGCAGCGACACCTTGGCTGCATCGTCGCCGGCCTTTTCCAGATCGCCGCGCGCCATCGCCTGCCTGAGCCGCAATAACGCCGCGCTGGGCTGGGTGACGTCGATATAGATTGGATCCAGTTGCTGGATGGTGGTCAGCGCGGTGGCCTGGTTGGCGGTCACCAACGCACCGGGGGTCACGCTGGAGCGGCCGATGCGACCGGAGATCGGTGCATCCATGCGCGCGAACGCCAGGTTGATGCGCGCGGTCTCCACGCTGGCCTTGCCGGCCGCCACATCGGCCTCGGCCTGGCCCAGCGCAGCGTCGGTGTCGTCGCCCTCCTGCTGGCTGACCGCCTTGATCTGCACCAGCTCGGTGTAGCGCTGGGCCTTGAGTCTGGCGGTGCGCAGATTGGCCTGCGCCTTGGCCAGGGTGGCCTGGGCGCTGGCGTAACTGGCGCGATAGGTCGCCGGGTCGATCTGGTACAGCGTTTGCCCGGCCTTGACGTCGCCGCCCTCGGCGAACTGACGTGTCTGCACGATGCCGCCCACCTGCGGGCGAACTTCGGCGATCAGGTAGGGAACAGTGCGTCCGGGCAGTTCGGTGGTGAGCGTCACCGGCTGCGGTTTGACGGTCAGCACGCCCATCTCAGGCATGCCCTCAGCCGGCGGCGGACCTCCCGGCGGACTGCCGCAGGCACTCAGCAGAACGGTGGCGGCAACGGCAGCGGCAAGCACAGGCAGGCGAAACGAAGCATGAGGACGCACGAGAAGGTCTCCGACGGGACGCATGAGGATTAAATCTAAACGGTACGGTTTGGTATCCTAATAAGCTCATCCGTAGCCGTCAAGCATTCCTGCCCAGTCGGTATACTTAAAGTTCAAAAGTGGAGTGAATTGATGCGGGTCAGAACCGAAGAAAAACGCGACGCCATCGTGCAGGCGGCCAGCGAGGTCTTCCTCGAGCTGGGCTTTGAAGGCGCCTCGATGTCGCAGATCGCCGCCCGCGTGGGCGGCTCCAAGCGCACGTTGTACGGCTACTTCCCGTCCAAGGAAGAGCTGTTCGTGGCGTTTGCCAAGGACATGTCCGACCGCTATTTCGACCCGCTGCTGAGTGCGCTTTCACAAAGCAGCGGCCCCGTTGCCGAGGCCCTGCAACGGTTCGGCGAGGACGTGCTCACCTTCTTGTGCGCAACGCCCAACATCACCAGTTGGCAGACCATCATCGGGGTATCCGGCAGATCAGACGTCGGCGCGCTGTTTTTCAGCGCCGGTCAACAAGAAGGCATGCAGCGCTTCGCCGAATACCTGCAGACCCAAGTGGACTGCGGCCTGCTCCGCTGCGACGACACCCTGCTTGCCGCCCACCAGTTCGCCGCCCTGCTCGAAGCCGAAACCCTGATGCCCTGCCTGTTCGGCGCGCTCAAGGATCCCTCACCGGAGTATCTCCGCGATGCGACGCAGCGCGCAGTGGAGCTGTTTCTGGCGGGCTATGGATGCAAGAACACCTCTGCGGCGTGATGCGCGGTGGTGCTGCGTCTGCGCACTGCCTGCAACTAAGGGGCTAATAGAACTACTTCACGCCAGCCTACTGCACAGGCCGGCGGATCTGCTGCCTGGTTGCAGGGCTCTTGCCCGCCCACCGTCGCGGGACACGCCGCAAGTACGTCCATGTAGGCTCTTACGCGGCATCCATGCCGCGTAAGGTCCCGCGACGGTGGGCGGGCAAGGACCAATCAAGATGGTCGGTATGCAGGCTTTCAACAAAGCAACCTACAAACTTTCTGGTGCGGTGTCCTCGCCGCTTGCGGGACCGTGTGGCGGCATGGATGCCGCCACCGAGCCTACATGGACGTACTTGCGGCGTGTCCCGCAAGCGGTGAGGGCACCGCGCCCTCGACCCACGCAGCGTTTGATCTGGACTTCTGACTGCATCCACCAAGAGACCGCCGACAAAATCACTGCACTCACTGACCGGCGCTCGCTAGGTTTTGTTAGCCGCTCTAAGTGAACCGCCCTGCGTTTGCCTGGCGATCCTTACTCGGCCACCGCGCACTTGGCGCACAAGCCATGCACTTCCAGCGTCTGCGCCTGCGGCTGAAAACCCAGTGCCTTGGCGCGGGCTTCCAGTTGCGAGACCACGTCGCGGTCTTCCAGCTCCACCGCGCTATGGCAGCGGTCGCAGATCAGGAACGGCACCGAGTGCTGGGCGCTGTTGGGGTGGTGGCAGGCGACGAAGGCGTTGACCGATTCGAGCTTGTGCACGAAGCCATTGGCCATCAGAAAATCCAGCGCGCGGTACACCGTGGGCGGCGCGTCGGCGCCGACGCCCTTGCCTTCGCGCACCCAGTCCAGCAGCTCGTAGGCCTTGACCGGCTTGCCGGCATCGGCGATCAGCCGCAGCACATTCGCGCGGATCGGCGTCAGCCGCAGGCCGCGCTCGGTGCACGCACGCTCTACCGCGCGCACGAAGCCGTTGGCGTCGTCGACGTGGTGATGCGGTGCAGTGCAGGCGTGTTCGTTGGTTTTCATCACAGGCTCCGGCGGTCAGCCCGCTCCTATCTTGATGAGTGCCGCATCGATGCGTTTCAAGGCGCCCTCGCGGCCGGCCAGGTACACCGTCTGCGAAATATCCGGGCTGACCTGGGTGCCGGTGATGGCCACGCGCAGGGGCTGGGCGACCTTGCCCATGCCCAGCTCCAGCGCGGCCGCCGCATCGTGCAGCGCGGCCGAAACGTTTTCCACACTCCATTCGCTGACGCCGGCCAGCAGTTCGCGTGCCTTGCCCAGCGGTACTTCGGCGCCCAGCTTCAGGTGCTTGATCACTGCGGCTTCGTCATAGGTTTCCAGCGGCTGGTACCAGACCACGGCTTTTTCGGCCATTTCCTTCAAGGTCTGCACGCGCTCGCGTAGCGCCACCACCACATCGGCGGCGGCCGGGCCGGCGGCGACATCGATGCCGAGCTTGGCCAGCTGGTATTCCAGCTGCGGGGCGATGCTGGCCGGGTCGTCGGTTTTGAGGTAATGCTGATTGACCCAGCCCAGCTTGGCCATGTCCAGCCGCGCAGCCTTGGAATTGACGTCCTTGACGTCGAACAGGTCGAGCAATTCCTGCTGGGTGAACAACTCCTGGTCGCCGTGCGACCAGCCCAGACGCGCCAGATAATTGATCAACGCATGCGGCAGATAGCCGGCGTCCCTGTACTGCATCACGTCGGCCGCGCCGGTGCGCTTGGACAGCTTGGCGCCCTGCTCGTCCAGGATCATCGGCATGTGCGCGAACTTGGGCACCGGTGCGCCCAGCGCCTCATAGATGTTGATC
Source organism: Xanthomonas sp. NCPPB 2933 (assembly GCF_056725225.1). Lineage (NCBI taxonomy): Bacteria > Pseudomonadati > Pseudomonadota > Gammaproteobacteria > Lysobacterales > Lysobacteraceae > Xanthomonas > Xanthomonas sp. NCPPB 2933. The sequence continues at coordinate 1,864,626 of NZ_CM161518.1, read as the reverse complement.
TGGCGGGGGGTGTTATTGATGTGGTCGTCGCCGCGGATCACCTCGGTGATGCCCATGTCCCAGTCGTCCACCACCACCGCGAAGTTGTAGGTGGGGAAACCGTCCGGGCGGAAGATCACCATGTCGTCGAGCTCGCTGTTGGCGATCTCGATACGGCCCTTGATCAGGTCGTCGAACACCACCGTGCCGGCTTGCGGATTTTTGAAGCGGATCACCCGGTTGGGGTCATCGCGGTACGGCAGGTTCTGCTCGCGCGCGGCGCCGTTGTAGCGCGGTTTTTCCTGTTTGGCCATCGCGGCTTCGCGCATGGCGTCGAGCTCGACGCGGGTTTCGTAGGCGTAATAGGCCTTGCCCTGCGCCAGCAGCTGCTCGGCGACCTCCTGATAGCGGGCCACGCGCTGGGTCTGGTAGATCGGGCCTTCGTCGTAGCCCAGGCCCAGCCACTCCATTGCCTCCAGGATGGCGTCGATCGCCTCCTGAGTGCTGCGCTCACGGTCGGTATCTTCGATGCGCAGCACGAACTGCCCGCCGCGGTGGCGTGCCTCCAGCCAGCAATACAGGGCGGTGCGGGCGCCGCCGATGTGCAGGTAACCGGTGGGGCTGGGGGCAAAACGGGTGCGGCAGGTCATGGAGCGCTCGGCGAAACGGGTGTCGGCCGATTTTACCTTGCGCAGCGCAGACCTGCCCGCTTGCGGCTCAGCGGTTGCGCAGCAGGTCGCCGTAGACCACGCAATCGCCACCACTGCGCGCCGGGCCTGGTGCGTCGTACAGCACCAGCCAGCTGGGCGTGTTGCCGGCCAAGTGTTTGGGCAGGTTGCAGATCGCCTCGGCACGGTCGCTGTCGGTGCCATGCGGCAACACCGCCGATTCCAGCAGGTCGTGCTGAAAGCGCACCGGCGCCTGGTTGGCGGCCAGCGCCGCGCGCGCGTCCGGCCATTTGAACAGGCGGATTTCGCCGTTCAGCACCATGGTCGGCCCGGCCAACAGGTACAGATCGTCGCCGGAATAATGCAGGTCGCGGATGCCCAGCCCGCCCAGTTGCAGGAAGTGCTTGCGCAACAGCGTGCCGTCTTCGTCCAGCGGCGCCAGGCGCAGATGGTCGCCATGCGCCTCGACCCGGATCTCCAGCATTGCCGACCAGCCGCGCAGCACCGGCCCACGCAGGCCCAGCAGCAGCCGTTCGCCGTCCACCACGATGCCTTCGATATCGAAGCCGTTGTCCTTGCCCGGGATCTTCAGAAATGGGCCGAAATGCGGGTCGTCGGCCAGCAGGTCGGTGAGCTGGTTGTGCTTGGCATCGCCCTTGAGTCGCAGCGCGCGACGGCCGTCGGCGGCTTCGCGCACCAGTCGCGGGGTGCCGTCGGCATCGCGTTCGATCGGCAGACAGGCCAGCAGGCGACGGTTGGCATCGAGTTTGAGCTTGGTCAGGCGCTTGGCGTTTTCGGCATCGTCGCGGCTGCGTTTGGCGTTCTTGCGCTTGAGCCCATGCGAGCCGATCACCCACAGAAATCCATCCGACAGCGCCATGCCTTCCAGATCCGCCTCCTCGGCCGCCTCGCCCGGCAGATCCAGCAACTCGGCCAGCGCAAAGCTCTGCCCTTCACCGAAGCGCAGCGTCTCGCGCTGCACGGGATCGAGCTTGCGCAGCCGATCCACCGCGCAGGCTTCGTCGCCAGCCACCCACAGCCAGTCGTCGGTGAAGGCCGCGCCGGACAGATTGCTGTGCACCAGCGCACCGGGCGCGAATTCGAGACGGACGCTGTGCGGAATCAGGGTTTTCTTGGCCATGGGAACCTGGTGGGTGATAGGTCAGTCGAACGCGGCCAGCTTGGCACGCGCTACGTGAGCGGCCAACTGCCCGTGCCAATCGCGGTCGTTGGCAACCTGCGCGTGTGCGCGGCTGGCTTCGAAGGCGTCGAAGTCCAGCTCCGCATAGGCCCACACCGTATCGCCGTGCGTTTGTGCCAGCACGCCATCGGCCGGGAAGCCGACATCCATCGGCGCGAACACCGCCGCCTCGCCGGTATTGATGTCCAGTGCCGGGCTCCACGGCGCCTCGCCGGCGGTGACCGATTGCGCCACGAACACACGATTTTCCAGCGCGCGCGCCAGGCAGCCGATGCGCACCCGCATCGCCCCGGCGGCGGTGTCGGTGCAACTGGGCACGATCAACAGCCGCGCACCTGCTTCGTACTGCGCACGCACCGGCAGCGGAAATTCGCTGTCGTAGCAGATGGCAATGGCTGCGCGCACGCCATCCAGCTCGAACACCTTCAGCGCATCGCCGGGATCGATCAGCCCGGTGGCCTTTTCGAAGCCGGTGAGCTGCAGTTTGTCCTGCCAGCCATGCAGGCCGTCGGGCGTGAACCAGTCGCTGCGATTGCGGTAGCGGCCCTGGCCCAAATCCAGCAGAAAGCTGCCGGCAATCAGATGTACCTGATGCTGGCGCGCCAATCCGGAAAACAGCTCCAGCCACGGCGCACGCAGCACCTGGATCGCCGCCAGCGACTCCGGCAAACCGGCAGAAACCTGCGTGCCGAAGGTTGCGCCCAACTCCAGCGCCAGATATTCCGGCAGTACCAGCACACGTGCGCCGGCAGCGGCGGCCTCACTCACCAACTCGGATTGACGCGCGGCGAACGCAGCGAAATCGGCGGGTTTGCCGATCGGATATTTGGCGACGGCGATTTTCATCTGGTGGCCTTGTTGCGATTGATCGGAAGGTACGACGTGGCGAGGCGCTCGTTGGCAATCATGACGACACCGCACGCGTCCATACGCTCAAACTGTGGTCGATCTCGCCATGTTGCAACTCTGCCCACGCCAGCTGCACGCGCATGCCCGGTTGCGGTACATAGCCACGCTTGCGCCAGAACACATCGTTGGGGCGGTAGTCGGCCGGCTTGCGCGGATCGTCGAGTGCGCGCTCCACAGAGCAAAACGCAGTGAGCGCGAATCGGCCCAAAGTGCGTGCATGTGCTTCACGTCGGTCGAAAAATGCGTGACCGATCCCCTGCCCGCGATACGCCGGCAGCAACACCGACTCGCCAAAATAGAACACGCTGGCGGGGTCGATGCCGGCCACGCGAAATGGCACGTGGAAGGCCTCGCTGTCGTCGAGCAACGGCAAACCGGTAGAGGCACCGATCACCGCATCGCCATCGCGTGCCAGCACGAACACGCTGTCTGGCGAGGCCGCATACGCAGCCAGATAACCGCGTTCGTAATCGGCATCGCCCTCGTACAGATACGGCCATGCGCGGAACACCGCGATGCGCAGCTGCGCTACCGCATCCAGATGCGGCAACACGTCCGTGCCGCGCACCGTTTCGACGATCAGGGAGGAACCAGTCATACCTGCATGGTAAGCGAGCCTGACCCGCCTGCCACATCGCGCCTCACCGCAGCCAACGGCCGTTGCCCGGACCCGCCGCATCGGGTTGCTGCCATAGCAGCCACACCGCCGCTTCTTCGGCGGCCAGCAGCACCCCGAGCAGTGCATCGGTACTGCGAGTCCAATAGCTGCCGTTGTTCAACCGCTGCCATGGCCCGTAGCTGCGCGTCGGCGCCGTGCCAGGCGGCGCCTTGTGCTGCTGCGCCGCCTGCAAAAAACCGGCTCCGCCCGTGCGCAGCGCCTGTGCGGTGGCTGCATGCAGACGCAGGCCGACCACCCCGCCACGTCCCTCACGGCCGAGCGGCAACGCCGACAACGGCGAACATTCCCAGCGTTGCAGTGGCGCTGCGGGAAGCAGCGCCACCGTGTCGATCCCGGCGGGCAGCAAACGCTGCGCCCGCCGGTGTACCTGTGCGTGAGCGAGCATGCCGGCCTCAGCGCAGGCTGTTGCCAAGCTCGTACCAATCGAGCTTGCGGGTGACCCACATGATGCTGGCCAGGATACCGAACAGCAGCAACGATCCCATCAGCAGCGCGTTGTCTTCGGAGACCAGCAGGCTGTAGAGCACTCCATACAATGCGGTGAGCATCACCGAAAACCCCGCCGCGCGCGCCCAGCTGCGCAATACCCCAGACAGATAGAAGAACTGCAGACCGATACACGCCGCGGCAGACACCAGATACGCCTGCCAGAACGCGATGTGCTCGGAAAGGCTCAGCAGTAACAGGAAGAAGATTGCCAACGCCAGACCGACCAGCAGGTATTGCAGCGGGTGAATCGGTAAGCGCTTGATCAACTCGAACAACACGAACGCCACAAACGTCAGCACCACGAACAGGATGCCGTACTTGCTGGCGCGGTCGGCCTGGGTATACACGTCCACCGGGTCGACCAGGCGCACTTCCAGCGTATCCAGCGACGATTGGCTGGACTGCAACTGGGTCTGCGCACCGGTGGCCAGCGACGACAGCGACCAGCTGGCATCGAAGCCCTTCGGCCCGATGCTCGGCGCGTTCGGCAGGAAGCGGCCGCCGAAGGACGGGTGTTGCCAGCTGGAGCGCAAGGCGATCTCGTTATTGTCGGCGATCGGTGCGATGGCAAGCCGGCGCGTGCCGTCCAGCACGAACTGCATATCCACCACGTTGCCGTCCTGCACGCGGCCGGCGACCGGGTCGGCCAGCAGGCTCAGTTGGGCATGGATCCCTGCCGAGCGATCGGCCAATGCGCCTGCGCCGCTTTCCAGTGCCAGCGTGCGTCCATCCACCTGCAGGCGCGGTGTGCCCACCAGCCCGCGCACATCGGAAATGCCCACCGCCAGGTGTGGCTGGCCATACACGCGGGTCGGCGCGGCGACGTAGTCAAACGGTGCGTACTCGGCATGCAGGGTCGCTTTCCAGGAATACACCTGCACCCGATACAGGCCCACTTCGCGCACCGAGGGCACCATCTCGCCGCTGAGTTTCAGGCTGCGCGGCGTCTGCAGCAGCGCGCCTTCGCGTTTGCGCCACACCTTGCGCTGGTTGCCCTGCTCGTCCGGCTCGGTGACCTGCACGTCCTCGGTATACGGCAGCACCCGCACCGGCGCGATGAACTGCTGCTCGCCGGCCTTGCTCTGCGCCACCCGCTCCACCGCCTCGTCGCGGTAGCGGGCGCGGTCCTGCACGGCGCCGCGGATCAACAGCAACGGAATCAGCAGCAGCAGGATCAGCCCGCCGATGGTGGCGAACCGCAACAACAGTTTCAGGGATTTCATCGGCCATCCTCATTCTGGGAGGTGGCCAGGGTGCGATGCGCGGGTGTGGAGGGTTTGAGGCGAATTTGAAGCGAATGTGAAGTGGGCAATCAGCCGGCGAATCGTCGTGTCTTGCTGCAATTAGAGGGGCTAACAAAAACTGGCAAGCGCTCGCCTGGGTCGAGGGCGCGGTGCCCTCACCGCTCGCGGGACACGCCGTGAATCCATCCCTGGAGGCTCGGTGGCGGCATCCATGCCGCCACACGGTCCCGCAATCGGCGAGGACACCGCACCAGACAGGTTGCTGATTGCTTTATTGAGAACAGGACACGGCGCCAGCCAGTTTGCTGGGTGCTTTGTTGAAAGCCATGCACACCGACCATCTCGACTGGTCCTTGCCTGCCCACCGTCGCGGGACCTTACGCGGCATGGATGCCGCGTAAGAGCCTACACGGACGTACTTGCAGCGTGTCCCGCGATGGTGGGCGGGCAAGGCCCTGCAGCATCGAGGGCGCGGTGCCCTCACCGCTCGCGGGACACGCCGTAAACCCATCCCTGGGGGCTCGGTGGCGGCATCCATGCCGCCACACGGTCCCGCAAGCGGTGAGGACACCGCACCAGAAAAGTTAGTCGGCTGCTTTGTTGAAAACATGCACACCGACCATCTCCACTGGTCCTTGCCCGCCCACCGTCGCGGGACCTTACGCGGCATGGATGCCGCGTAAGAGCCTACACGGACGTACTTGCGGCGTGTCCCGCGACGGTGGGCGGGCAAGGGCCCTGCAGCCAGGCCGCAGATCAGCCAGCTGGCAGCCGCAACGTCGCCACCGCGCCGCCGCCCTCGCGATTGCCCAGCGCTACTTCGCCGCCATGCAGGCGCGCAACTTCCCGCACGAACGGCAAGCCGAGCCCGGAACTGCGTTGCCCGGTCTGCGGGCGGGCCAGCGAATAGAAACGCTCGAACACCCGCTCCAGCGCGTAATCCGGCACTCCGCTGCCGCGGTCTTGCACCGACACCTGCAATTTTTCAGCGTGCACCTGCGTGCGCAAGTGCACGGTGCTGCCTTCCGGCGAAAACGCGATGGCGTTTTCCAGCAGATTGATCAGCGCCTGGCGCAGCAGAAACCCGTCGCCGAGCACGTAGTGCTCGTGCGCTGCATCAGATGCGATATCGATCTCCACCCGCACGCCGGCCGCTGTCGCGCGTGGCAGAACCGCATCCACTGCTGCCTGCAGCAAGCCAGCCACCGCGATGCGCTCGCGCTTTTGCAACCAACCGTGCTGCTCCACCTCGGCCAGTGCCAGCAGCTTGTCGATGGTCTCGGTCAGGCGCAGCTCCTGCGCACGGATGCTGGCCACAAAATGCTGGCGGTCGGTTTCCGGCAATGGCTCGCTCAACAACTCGGAAGCACCGCGGATCGCTGCCAGCGGGCTCTTCATTTCGTGCGTCAGCGACTGCACGTACTGCTCCACGTAGGCCTTGCCTTCCAGCTTGCGCCGCATGCTTTCCAGCGCCTGGCCAAGGTCGCCGATTTCATCGCCGCGCGGTTCCGGCGGCGGCACCGGCACGCCCGCACTCACCGCCTGCGCGTAACGATTGAGCCGGCCGATGCCGCGCATCAGCCACCATGTCATCAAGATCCCGATCAATGCGGAAATACCGATCAACCAGGCCCCGCGCTGCAAAATATTGCGCTGGCTGGCTTCGATAAACGGGTCGATGCTGCGATTGGGCTGGGCCAGCGTCAGCACGCCGATCAATTTGCCTGGATCGTTGGGTGCATAGATCGGTGCGGCCACATGCATCACCGTGGCGGTCGGGTCGCCATCGACCTCGGGGCTGGAACGCGCGCCGTATTCGCCGCGCAAGGTGCGATAGACATCGTTCCAGCGCGAGTTGTCGCGGCCCACGTCGCGGCCCAGCGAATCGAATACCACCACGCCGCGCGCATCGGTCACGGTGACGCGATACGCCACATCGTTCTTGCGGAACCGCCATACCCAGGCTTTGGGATCGCGCCGCTGCGCCTGCGCCACGTTGCGCGCAAAGCTGCCGGTGGCGATGGTGCCGCCGGCCAATTCGCCGCTGGCCATTTCCGCCAGCACATTGGCCGCATCCACCAGCGTGGATTCCATCGCCTGGCGCACACCCGGTTTGACCTCGTTGACGAACACCCGCATCACGAAGAACGCGGCCAGCCCGACGATCAGAAAGAAGCCCAGGAACAGCTTGAGACCGAGCCGCATGTCAGACCCCGGCCTGGAGAACAACGCGACGCCTGCACGCGGCCATGCCTACAGCTCCAGCGCGTAGCCAAGGCCACGGTGGGTGCGGATCGGGTCGGCCGGCACGCCGGCCTGGCGCAGCTTGCCGCGCAGCGTCTTGATATGGGTATCGACGGTGCGGTCGGCACTGTCGGCGCTGGCATCCCAGCCGCGGTCCATCAGCTGCGCGCGGCTGAGGATCGCGCCGGGGCGCTGCAACAATGCCGACAGCAGCGCGTACTCATAGCGGGTCAGCGGCAGCAGCGCCTCGCCGTAGCGGATGCGGCTGCCCTCGCGATCGATCGCAAACGCGCCATGCGGCTGCCAGCCCGCCTCCGCGACTGCGGCCACATTGCGGCGACGCAGCCGCGCGCGCACCCGCGCCACCAGCTCGCGCGGGGAGAACGGCTTGGCCATGTAGTCGTCGGCACCCAGTTCGAACCCGAGTACGCGGTCGATCTCGTCGTTGCGCGCGGTCAGGAAGATCACCGGCACGTCGCTGAAACTGCGCAGCGTGCGGCACACCTCGAAGCCGTTGATGTCCGGCAGGCCCACGTCCAGCACCACCACATCGGCCGGGTCGGCGCGCAGCCGCGCCAACGCATCGCGACCCAGCAGGCAATGCTCGGGCGCATAGCCTTCGCTGCGCAGCGCGTACAGCACGGTATCGGCAATGGCGGCTTCGTCTTCGACGACGAGCACGCGGGCGGGGGACTCGGACATGGCGCGCAGCATAGCCGCATGCTGGCGCGGCCCGTACACTGCCGCGATGAACTATCGCCACGCCTTCCATGCCGGCAACCATGCCGACGTGCTCAAGCACATCGCCTTGCTGGCGCTGATCGACACCCTCAAGCGCAAGGACACGCCGTTCTTCGTGCTCGATACCCACGCCGGGCGCGGGCGCTACCAGCTCGGTGGCGAAGAAAGCCGCAAGACCAACGAGGCCGATGCCGGGGTGATGCGGCTGATGGCCGAGTCGACCCTGCCCGAGGTGGTCGAACGCTATCTGCGCGCGGTGCAGGCCGACAACCAGACCGTCGCCCGCCCGTCCACACCCGGCCAGAAGCCGGCGCGGCCCACCGCTGGCATCCAGATCAACCACTACCCCGGCTCGCCGTTGCTGGCCGCACAAGCGTTGCGCGAGCAGGACCGCATGGCGTTCTGCGAGTTACAGCCGGAAGAGGCCGAGGCGCTCAAGCGCCTGTTCGCCAAGGACAGCCGCGTGCGCGTGCATGCCGGCGATGGCTATGAGGCGATTCGCGCCTTCGTGCCGCCGCGCGCCGGCGAGACCAAAATCGGCCGCGGGCTGGTGCTGATCGACCCGCCGTACGAGTCGCAGGAGGCCGAGTACCCGCAGGTCATCCACAGCGTGCGCGAAACCCTGGCGCGCTGGCCGCAGGCGATGTGCATGGTGTGGTACCCGATCAAGCTGCGCCGCAGCCTGCAGCCGTTCATGCGCAAGGCCGCCACGCTGCCGGCCAAGTCGGTGCTGGTGGCCGAGCTGCAGGTGCGCCCGGACGACTCGCCGCTGCGCCTGACCGGCAGCGGGCTGCTGATCGTCAACGCGCCGTGGCAGTTCGACCAGGTGCTGGCGCCTGCGCTGCCGGTGCTGAAGAAGCACCTCGGCGAGGCCGGTGCCTCGACGCGGCTGGAATGGCTGCGCCAGGACGCCTGAGTCATCGGGGCCGGGCGCCATACGCGCCGGCAACCGCAGCTGCATACTCACGACTGGATCACGGTATCGCTCGGTACAGTGATGTGGGAAGCACTGCCACCCTCCAAACGGCCCCCAGCGGCGCACCGGATTCATTCACGGTTGTGCGCTGGGCTGGTGCCAGAATCTTCCGATCTTCAAGGAACACCGGTCATGGCCATTCGCAATCGCATGCCTCCCTGGCATGAAAACTTCAGTCTGCCCAATGGCCGCACCCTTCTGCTCCGACCGATCCGTCCTGAGGACGGTCCGCCGCTGCAGGGGGCTTTCAGCTTGTTGGGACCGGAGGAAATCCGCGAGCGCTTCGTGCGCTCCTCCGCCGAAATCACGCCGGAGATGGTGCAGCGCCTGACCCATCCCAATCCCAAGAGCGAGATCGTGCTGGTCGCCGCCGAGCAGTTGCCGCCGGGCGAGGCGCTGGTTGGCGCAGTCGCGCGCGCAGCGCTGGTGCCGGGCACCCGCCAGGCCGAGTACACCATTCTGGTCAGCAGCTTCGTCGCCGGCCAGGGTCTGGGGCGGCAGCTGATGCGCAAGCTGGTCAAGTGGGCGCGGCGCAAGTATCTGGACTGCCTGTTCGGCGATGTGCTGCAAAGCAACGTGCCGATGCTGCAGTTGGCCGAGTCGCTGGGCTTCAAGCCGCAGCCGCATCCGGATTCGCCGGAGCTGGTGCGCATGGTGTTGGAGCTGGATGCCTGATTCGCCGGGATTCGGGATTCGGGATTCCGCTCAGAGCGGCTGATCTGTTACTTGGTTGCAGGGCCCTTGCCCGCCCACCATCGCGGGACACGCCGCAAGTACGTCCATGTAGGCTCTTACGCGGCATCCATGCCGCGTAAGGTCCCGCGATGGTGGGCGGGCAAGGACCAGTGGAGACGGTCGGTGTGCAGGGTGCAAGCAATGCATGACCTGCGTTGATTGGATAACGGCGCGTCCGCTCAGCTTCACAAAACAAGCCAAGCAACGGACAGGCTTTTAATGAAACAACCGACTGACTGCCTGGTGCGGTGTCCTCACCGATTGCGGGACCATGTGGCGGCATGGATGCCGCCACTGAGCCTCCACGGACGGATTCACGGCGTGTCCCGCAAGCGGTGAGGACACCGCGCCCTCGACTAACTGGGGTTTGCCTGGTACCAGCAAATCGTTACGTACCACTAGACCCTGCGGCGCCCATGTAAGCAAGCGGCCCAACGCCCGCTTTCACACCGGATGGACCGGTCGCAGCGGGCGCTCTGGTAAAATTGCCGGCTGATGCCGTCGCCAACCACCTTCCCCTCTCCGCCGCTGCCCAAGTCCGGCCAGCTTCGTGCCTATTGGCGCGCCCCGTCTTCGCCGACTGCGCTGGCCTGGTCGATCGCGCGCGCCGCCGAGGCGCATGCCGGCCCGCTGCTGGTGATCGCACGCGATAACCAGAGCGCGCACCAGATCGAATCGGATCTGCATGCCCTGCTTGGCGAGCACGCCAGCTTGTCGGTGGTTCCGTTTCCCGATTGGGAGACCCTGCCCTACGACCAGTTCAGTCCGCACCCGGAAATCATTAGCCAGCGTTTGGCTGCGCTGCACCGTCTGCCCACACTGACCCGTGGTGTGGTGATCGTGCCGGTGCAGACACTGATGCAGCAGCTGGCGCCGCTGAGCTACATCGTCGGCGGCAGCTTCGATCTGAAGGTCGGGCAGCGGCTGGATCTGGATGCGGAAAAACGCCGCCTGGAAAGCGCCGGCTACCGCAACGTGCCGCAGGTGATGGACCCGGGCGATTTTGCGGTGCGCGGCGGCTTGCTGGACGTGTTTCCGATGGGCGAAGCCACGCCGTTGCGCGTGGAGCTGCTGGACGAGGATATCGACTCGATCCGCGCCTTCGACCCGGAATCGCAGCGCTCGCTGGACAAGGTCGATGCCGTCAAATTGCTGCCCGGCCGCGAAGTGCCGATGGACGATGCCAGCATCGAACGCGTGCTGGCCTGCCTGCGCGAACGTTTCGATGTGGATACCCGGCGCAGCGCGCTGTATCAGGATCTGAAATCGGGTCTGGCGCCGTCGGGCGTCGAGTATTACCTGCCGATGTTCTTCAGCAAGACCGCCACCTTGTTCGATTATCTGGACAAGCGCACGCTGCCGTTGATCGCCACCGGCGTGTCCAACGCGGCCGACACGTTCTGGGCGCAGGCGCAGGACCGCTACGAACAGCGCCGCCACGATGTGGAGCGCCCGCTGCTGACGCCGGACGAGCTGTATCAATCGCCGGATGCATTGCGCGAGCGGCTCAACAAGCTGGCCCGCATCGAAGTCTGGGCCAGCGACCATCCGCGTATCGACGAGGCCGTCGCCCTTGGCGACCAACCGTTGCCGCCGCTGCCGGTGGCGGCAAAAGACGCACCTGCAGGTCAGGCGCTGGCCTCGTTCCTGAGCCACTACCCGGGCCGCGTGCTGGTGGCATCGGATTCGGCCGGTCGCCGCGAAGCATTGATGGAAGTGCTGGCGGCGGCGCAATTGAAGCCGGAGGTGGTGGCCGACCTGCCCGCCTTCCTGGCCGTGCCCAAGCTGCGCTTCGGTATTACCGTGGCGCCGCTGGAAGACGGCTTTGCGCTGGACAACCCGCAGATTGCGGTGCTGACCGAGCGCCAGCTGTTTCCCGAGCGGGCCAACCAGCCGCGTCGCACGCGACGTGTGGGCCGCGAGCCGGAAGCGATCATCCGCGATCTGGGCGAGCTGTCCGAAGGCGCGCCGATCGTGCACGAAGACCACGGTGTGGGCCGCTACCGCGGGCTGATCGTGCTCGATGCCGGCGGCATGCCCGGTGAGTTCCTGGAAATCGAATACGCCAAGGGCGACCGGCTGTATGTGCCGGTGGCGCAACTGCATCTGATCAGCCGTTATTCCGGTGCCTCGGCCGAGACCGCGCCGCTGCATTCGCTGGGCGGCGAGCAATGGACCAAGGCCAAGCGCAAGGCGGCCGAAAAGGTGCGCGACGTGGCGGCCGAGTTGCTGGAAATCCAGGCCCGCCGACGTGCACGTGCCGGTCTGGCCTTGCAGGTGGACCGCGCGATGTACGAGCCGTTCGCGGCCGGCTTTCCCTTTGAAGAAACCCCCGATCAGTTGGCCGCCATCGATGCCACGTTGCGCGATCTGGGCAGCAGCCAGCCGATGGACCGCGTGGTCTGCGGCGATGTGGGCTTCGGCAAGACCGAGGTGGCCGTGCGCGCCGCATTCGCCGCCGCCAGCGCCGGCAAGCAGGTTGCCGTCTTGGTGCCGACCACGTTGCTGGCCGAGCAGCATTACCGCAATTTCCGCGACCGCTTCGCCGATTACCCGATGAAGGTGGAAGTGCTCTCGCGCTTCAAGAGCACCAAGGAAATCAAGGCCGAGCTGGAGAAGGTCGCCAGCGGCGATATCGACGTCATCATCGGCACCCATCGTTTGCTGCAGCCGGATGTGAAGTTCAAGGATCTGGGCCTGGTCGTCGTCGACGAAGAACAGCGCTTCGGCGTGCGGCAGAAGGAAGCGCTCAAGGCGATGCGCGCCAACGTGCATCTGCTCACGCTCACTGCCACGCCGATTCCGCGCACGCTCAACATGGCCATGGCCGGTTTGCGCGATCTGTCGATCATCGCCACCCCGCCGCCGAACCGGCTGGCGGTGCAGACCTTCATCACTGCCTGGGACAACGCGTTGTTGCGCGAGGCATTTCAGCGCGAGCTCAGCCGCGGCGGGCAGCTGTATTTCCTGCACAACGATGTGGAAAGCATCGTGCGCATGCAGCGCGACTTGTCCGAACTGGTACCGGAGGCGCGCATCGGCATCGCGCACGGGCAGATGCCCGAGCGCGAGCTGGAACGGGTGATGCTGGATTTCCAGAAGCAGCGCTTCAATGTGTTGCTGTCGACCACGATCATCGAATCGGGCATCGACATTCCCAACGCCAACACCATCATCATCAACCGCGCCGATCGCTTCGGCCTGGCCCAGTTGCATCAGTTGCGCGGCCGCGTCGGTCGTTCGCATCACCGCGCTTACGCGTATCTGGTGGTGCCGGACCGTCGCTCGATCACCGCCGATGCCGAGAAGCGTCTGGAAGCGATCGCCTCGATGGACGAGCTCGGCGCCGGCTTCACGTTGGCCACGCACGATCTGGAAATCCGCGGCGCCGGCGAGCTGCTGGGCGAGGACCAGAGCGGGCAGATGGCCGAGGTCGGCTTCAGCCTGTACACCGAGTTGCTGGAACGCGCAGTGCGCAGCATTCGCCAGGGCAACCTGCCCGATCTGGATGCCGGCGACGAAGTGCGCGGTGCCGAGGTCGAGCTGCATGTGGCCTCGTTGATTCCCGCAGATTATCTGCCCGATGTGCACACCCGGCTGACGCTGTACAAGCGCATCTCCAGTGCGCGCAACAGCGATGCCCTGCGCGAGTTGCAGGTGGAGATGATCGACCGCTTCGGCCTGCTGCCGGATCCGGTCAAGCATCTGTTCGCCATTGCCGAGCTCAAGCTGCAGGCCAACGCGCTGGGTGTGCGCAAGCTGGATCTGGGCGAAAACGGCGGCCGTCTGGTATTCGAGGCCAAGCCGTCGATCGACCCGGTCGCGGTGATCCAGATGATCCAGAAGCAGCCCAAGATCTACACCATGGACGGCCCGGACAAGCTGCGCATCAAGCTGCCGCTGCCGGAAGGTGCGGATCGTTTCAATGCGGCACGTGGCTTGTTGACGATGCTGGCGCCGAGATAAAAGGCCTGCTTCATCGGTTGCGTTTGCTTGGCGCACCGATCTCGACAATAGACGACGCAAGGACGCGTCGATCACGTTGCAATCGCTGCGCAAAGATCATCGAACTCGATGCGGCATTTTCACTAAAACCCATCGCACTCTGCGATACCGCCCCACGACACGTGTGGCCTTTCTAATGCGCATTTTCTGCAGTGACACTGCAGAACACCCATCCCGCATGCATTAAAGAATTCGACCGAAATGCGGCTATCTGTCCTGCAGGACTGTCCGGGACATTCGACTCCCGAGCCTGCTTGCGACAAACCTGAGCAATTAATGCCCAGGCAGTGATGGATTTCTCAAATCCGTCACCGCGCTGAATTTTGCCTAAATATTCCTGCCGCGCGCCGATACCTGCATAGACCGGCATGTCCCCGTGTGCAGAGCTGCCCACGCAAGCCCACGCCGGAGCGACCTTCTTCCGCGTCATGGCGCGCATCCGTGCGCCATCGCATCGCTTGAGGCATCAATGAACACGCCACTGTCCGCTCTACCCGCGCCGCTGACACTCGCCCTGGAAGGCGAGATGACGATCCGTCGCGCTGCAGAACTCAAGCCGCTCTTGCAGCCGGCATTGCTGCACCCGGGTGGATTGCATCTGGACCTCGCTGCGGTCAGCGAGATCGACACCACCGGCCTGCAGTTGCTGCTGGCCACCAAGCAGGCGATCCAGGCCGATGGGCGGCCGTTTTCGCTCACCGATTCCAGCCGTGCGGTGGTCGATGTGATCGAACTGCTCGGCCTGCTCGAAGCGCTGTACCCGCATGCGGTCGCGTGCCTCGGCGAACGCATTCACTAACGGACAGGTAACACGCGCATGGACATGAACCAGCTGATGCAGACCTTTCTGGCCGAGAGCCGGGATCTGCTCGAAGACATGGAACGCCATCTGCTCGAAGCCGAGCGTGGCGAGTCTTCGCCCGATGCGGTCAACGCGATCTTTCGCGCGGCGCATACCATCAAGGGCTCGGGCGGGTTGTTCGATCTGCCGCAGCTGGTCGGCTTCACCCATGTGCTAGAAAGCGTGCTGGATCTGGTGCGCGAGGAAGCACTGACGCTGAGTTCGGAACTGATCGCGCTGCTGCTGGTGTGCTGCGACCACATCCACGCCTTGGTGGAAACCGCGGCCGATCCAAGCCACGCCGACGCGGCCGCATTGGCGACCGAGGCCGAGCCGTTGCTCGCGCAGTTGCAGACCTATCTGCAAGGCAGCGTGTGCGGCGTCACTGAGGCAGCCATCCAGCTCGGCACACCTGAAAAACAAAGTGGTTACTGGCGTATTTCGTTGACGCTGTTTGCCGATGCACTGCGCTTCGGCAACTCGCCGCTCAAGCTGATTCGCAATCTGCGCGGCCTGGGTTCGGTCGAATCGGTCAGCACCGATTACAGCCAATTGCCGAGCTTCGAAGCGCTCGATCCGGAAGCCAACTATCTCGGTTTCCAGATCCTGTTGCGCAGCGATGCCGACCGCGCCGCGATCGAAGAAGTGTTCGAGTTCGTGCGCGAGGATTGCGATCTGGAGATCACCTCGGTGCCGGCACCGACCGAGGCGGCCGCCCTTCTCGTCATCGAGCCTGCAGCGCTTGCACCCGTCGCCAGCACGCTCGCTGCGGTTCCGAATTCAACCTCGGCTGCAACGCCGGCCCGCGCCCCCCAGGAAGGTGCTTCACGCAACGCCGAGGCGCGCTCGATCCGTGTGGACGCCGACAAACTCGATCGCATGATCGATCTGGTCGGCGAACTCATCATCGCGGTGGCCGGCACCAACGCCAACGCGCAGCGCACCGGCGACGCCCAGTTGCTGGAATCGGCCTCGATCCTGGCCGGCCTGGTGGAAGACGTACGCGAGAGCGCCCTGCAACTGCGCATGGTCAAGATCGGCGGCACCTTCGGCCGCTTCCAGCGCGTGGTGCACGACGTGGCACGCGAACTCGGCAAGGACATCGCGCTGGTGGTGGCCGGCGAAGACACCGAGCTGGACAAGTCGGTGGTGGAAAAGATCGGCGACCCGCTCACCCATCTGGTGCGCAATGCGATGGACCACGGCATCGAACCGGCCGACGTGCGCGTGGCCCACGGCAAGCCCGCACGCGGCACCGTGGGCCTCAACGCCTATCACGACTCCGGCAGCATCGTTATCCAGATCACCGACGACGGCGGCGGCTTGAACCGCGACAGCATCCTGGCCAAGGCGCTGGAACGCGGCCTGATCGAGGCCGGCCGCCAGCTCAGCGACCGCGACGTGTTCGCGATGATCTTCGAGCCGGGCTTTTCCACTGCCGAAAAGGTCACCAACCTGTCCGGGCGCGGCGTCGGCATGGACGTGGTCAAGCGCAACATCACCGCGCTGCGCGGCACTGTGGAGATCGACAGCACCGCCGGCGTGGGCACCACCATTTCGGTGCGGCTGCCGCTGACGCTGGCCATCATCAACGGCTTCCAGGTCGGTGTCGGCAAATCGGTGTTCGTGGTGCCGCTGGATGTGGTGGAGGAATGCGTGGAGTTCACGCCCGACTACGCCAGCGACTACATCGATCTGCGCGGCAGCGTGCTGCCGTATGTGCGCCTGCGTGAACTATTCGCGCTCGGCGGCAAGACCCCTGCACGCGAAAGCATCGTGGTGATCCGCCAGGGCGCGCAGCGCTTCGGCCTGGTCGTGGACACGCTGCTGGGCGAATGGCAAACCGTGATCAAGCCGTTGTCCAAGGTCTTCGCACAGGTCAAAGGCATCAGTGGCTCCAGCATCCTGGGCAGCGGCGATGTCGCGCTGATTCTGGATGTGCCCAGCCTGCTCCAGCAATTGCATCCCAACCAGGACGCCCTGGCGGCCTGAGCGTTTACACCATCACTCCCCACATCACCGCGTTATTCGTTGTTCCCTGACCCCAGGAAGCTGCCGCCATGTCACACCGTCTCCCGATCGCAACCCAGTTGTGGTTTACCGCCGCCCTCGCCCTTGTTCTGCCCGTCGTCGTGGTCGTGGCCGGCTTTGCGCTGACGCTGTCGCACGGCGCCCTGCTCGCCGCCAGCGTGGTGGCCGCCCTCGTCAGCGGCGCGTTGCTGGCCTGGTCGATCCGCATCGCCAACGACTCGCTGAGTATCGCCACCACCACGCTGGACGCATTCGCGCGCGGCAACTTCGATGTGGCCATGCCGCAGGTGCGCGATGAGCAGGCTTGTGAGGTCTTGCGCGCGCTGCGCAAGGTGCAAAGCAGCATTCGCCATGTCAACGACGAGATCAACCGCGTCTCGCAGGAACACGACGCCGGCGAGATCGATGTCCGCATCGACGTGGCACGCTTCGATGGCGACTTCCGCACGATGGGCGAAGGCATCAACCGCATGGTCGCCAACCACATCGCGGTGAAGAAACAGGCCATGGCCTGCGTGGCCGAGTTCGGGCGCGGCAACTTCTCCGCCGAGCTGGAGCGCCTGCCGGGCAAGAAGGCCTTCATCAACGAGATCGTCGACCAGATCCGCGGCAACCTCACCGGCATGGTCGCCGAGGTCAACCGCATGGCGAGCGAGCACGATGCCGGCGACATCGATGTGGTCATCGACACGCAACGCTTCACCGGCGATTTCCGCCGCATGGCCGAAGGCATCAATGCGATGGTGGCCAGCCACATCGCAGTCAAGAAGCAGGCCATCGCCTGCGTGGCCGAGTTCGGCCGCGGCAACTTCACCGCGCAGCTGCCGCTGCTGCCGGGCAAGAAGCGCTTCATCAACGACACCCTGGAACAGGTGCGCGGCAGCCTCACCGGCTTGATCCGCGAGATCAACCACATGTCGGCCGAACACGAAGCCGGCGATATCGATGTGGTCATCGACAGCAGCGGTTTCGACGGCGACTTCCGCAGCATGGCCACCGGCATCAATCAGATGGTGGGTGCGCATATCGCGGTGAAGAAACTGGCGATGGGCGTGGTGGCCGAATTCGGTCGCGGCAACTTCGACGCACCGCTGGCGCAGCTGCCGGGCAAGAAGGCCTTCATCAACGACACCGTGGAGCGTGCGCGCGGCAACCTGCGCAGCATCTCCGAAGTCATCCAGGTGATGGGCGCGATGGCCGAGGGCGATCTCACCCACACCGTGGAAGGCCGCTACGAAGGCGCGTTCGCCGACATGCAGCGCTACGTCAACACCACCATGAGCCGGCTGACCGAGATCGTCGATGAGGTCAACCGCAACGCCGAGAATCTGGCCAGCGCTTCCGAACAGGTCAGCGCCACTGCGCAGGCGCTTGCACAGGCCGCCAGCGAGCAAGCGGCCGGGGTGGAAGAAACCAGCGCCTCGCTGGAACAGATGACCGCCTCCATCGCACAGAACACCGAGAACGCGCGCGTCACCGACAGCATGGCCGCCAAGGCCGCCAGCGAAGCCGCAGACGGCGGCGACACTGTGCGCGCCACGGTGGTGGCGATGAAGGACATCGCCAAGAAGATCGGCATCATCGACGATATCGCCTACCAGACCAATCTGCTGGCGCTCAACGCCGCCATCGAGGCCGCGCGTGCCGGCGAACACGGCAAGGGCTTTGCAGTGGTCGCGGCAGAAGTGCGCAAGCTGGCCGAGCGCAGCCAGATCGCCGCGCAGGAGATCGGCGAGGTGGCCGGTTCCAGCGTGGAGCTGGCCGAAAGCGCCGGCCGCGTACTCGGCGAGATGGTGCCCTCGATCCGCCGCACCTCCGATCTGGTGCAGGAAATCGCCGCCGCCTCCGAAGAACAGACCGCCGGCGTCAGCCAGATCAACACCGCGGTCGGCCAGTTGAACCAGACCACGCAGTCGGCTGCGGCCAATGCCGAAGAACTGGCGGCAACCTCGGAGGAAATGAGCGCGCAGGCCGAGCAGCTGCAGCAACTGATGGGCTTCTTCCGGCTCGGCAATGGCGGCCGTACCGTGGCTTCAGGCAGCAGCAAGCCGGGCCCGCGCCGGATCGCGCCGCACAGCAACAGCACCGCGCTCAGCGCGCCACCGCGGCGCACCAACGTGCGCCAGATCAGCGCAGTGGCTGCCACCGCCGATGCGATCGACGAATCGCAGTTCGCCAGCTTCTGAGGAACCGACGATGCAATCGCACAGCGCAGCCCACACCACCAGTGCGCCGTCCTCGGCGGCACCACAGCAATACCTGACCTTTCTGCTGGGCACGGAGATGTTCGGTCTGGGCATTCTCGGCATCAAGGAAATCATCGAGTACCGCGCGCCCACCGACGTGCCGATGATGCCGCCGGCCCTGCGCGGGGTGATCAACCTGCGTGGCGCGGTGGTGCCGGTGGTGGATCTGCAGCAACGCTTCGGCCGCAGCGCCAGCGCAATCACCAAGCGCAGCTGCATCGTGATCGTGGAGATCGCCCATGGCGGTACGCACCAAGTGCTCGGCCTGCTGGTGGATGCGGTCAGCGAAGTACTGGACATCGCGCCCGACGACATCGCCGGCGCACCCAGCTTCGGCGCCGGCATCGCCCGCGATTTCATCCAGGCCATGGCCAAGATCGGCGAGCGCTTCGTGATCCTGCTCGATGCCGATGCCGTGCTGAGCAACGACACCCTCGCCCAGCTTCCTGTCGCCGAGCTGGCGGCCTGACATGCTCCGCATGCACGCAAGGACTCCCATGCGCCCCACCCTTCTCTCCTGCAGCTGCGCGCTGGACGGCCCGGTGTTGGTCGTCGACGACAGCGTGGTCCAGCGCGAACATGCGATGGCGCTGTGCCGCCAACTCGGCGCCGTTGCGGTCGACGGCGCGGTGGATGGCCACGCTGCGCTGGCCTGGTTGAGCAGCGCCATCGCGCCATCGCTGCTGCTGATCGATCTGGAAATGCCCGGCATGGATGGCGTGCAGTTGCTCGACGCACTGGCGCGCGGCAAGTACAGCGTGCCGGTGATCGTGGTGTCGCAACGCGGTGGCGCCTTGATCGATGCGGTGATGCAGCTCAGCCGCAGCGCCGGCGTACGCGTGCTCGGCGGTATCGAAAAACCGATGCATCTGCAGGATCTGGCCACTGTGCTGGAGTGCGAACCCGAGCCCGCGGCTGGCGCAGCGGCGTTTGCACCGGCGGCGATGTCGCCGCTGATGTCCAGCGGTGGCGCGGCCGCGTCGCGCCTGGACCGTGCGATGCGCCGCGGCGAAATTCGTGTGGCCTACCAACCCAAACTCGATCTCAAGGATGGCCGGCTGCGCGGTGTGGAAGCGCTCGCGCGCTGGCGCCGCCCGCAAGGCGACATGATCGGGCCGGACCGCTTCATTCCGCTGGCCGAACGCGAAGGCTTGATCCATGCATTGACCCAGCAGGTGATCGACAAGGCGATTGCGCAATTGGTGGACTGGCGTGCAGAAGGATTCCAGCTGACGCTGGCATTGAACCTGTCGCCCAACCTGCTCAGCGAGCAGGATTTTCTCGAACAGCTGTGCGCCAAGCTGAGCGACAACGGCCTGAGCCCGGCCGATCTGGTGCTGGAACTCACCGAAAGCGCCATCGTGGAGCCGGCCAATGCCTTGAGCATGCTGGCACGACTGCGTCTGCATGGCTTCGGTCTGTCGATCGACGATTACGGCACCGGTTTCTCCTCGCTGCAGCGCCTGGCCAGTATTCCGTTCACCGAACTCAAACTGGATCGCAGCTTCGTGCATGCCGCGCATCGCAGCCGCAGCCAGCGCACCGTGCTCGAATCCACATTGGAACTGGCGCACCGGCTTGAACTCACCGCCGTGGCCGAAGGCGTGGAAACACCCGAGGACTGGCGCCTGCTGCGCGAGCTCGGCTGCGATCTGGCGCAAGGCTATCTGATGGGCTCGCCGATGCCCGGGCCGATGCTGTCGGAATGGTGGCGCGAACACGCCGTGCGCATCGCGCGCCTGAGCGACAGCGCGCTGGCCAGCGATGCGGATGTCGCCTGAGCCATGAGCACCGCCACCGCCATCACCGAACAGGAATTCGGCCGCTTCCAGCGCTTCATCTTCGAAGCGGCTGGCATCAGCATTTCCTCCGGCAAAAAAGCCATGTTGTGCGGCCGCCTGGGCAAGCGCCTGCGCGAACATCAGTTCAGCAACTACACGCAGTACCTGCAGTTGCTGGAAAGCCGGCAGGACCGCGCCGAGATCCAGACCGCGATCGACCTGCTGACCACCAACGAAACCTATTTTTTTCGCGAGCCCAAGCACTTCGAGCTGCTGCGCAAGCTGGCCGGCGACCATCGTGGCGGTCTGCCGTTCCGGTGCTGGAGCGCAGCCAGCTCCAGCGGCGAAGAGGCCTACAGCATGGCGATGGTGCTGGACGACACCTTGCAAGGCCGCCCGTTCGAGGTGGTCGGCAGCGACATCAGCACCCGCGTGCTGGCCAAGGCACGCACCGGGCATTACGCCTTGCAACGCATCGACGGCATTCCGCAGCCCTATCTCAAACGCTATTGTCTGCGTGGCCAGGGCGAATACGACGGCACCTTGCTGGTGGAACGCCGGCTGCGCGATCGGGTGAAGTTCGTGCACGCCAACCTCAATACCGCGTTGCCGGCGCTGGGCAGCTTCGATGCGATCTTCCTGCGCAACGTCATGATCTATTTCAATGGCCAGACCAAGCGCGAGGTGATCCTGCGCGTGCTGTCCAATCTCAAATCGGGCGGGCATTTCTGCATCGGCCATTCGGAAAGCCTGAGCGAACTCGACATCGATCTGGTCCAGGTGGCACCCTCGATTTTCCGCAAGGCTTGAGCCAAGGATCGCCCGTGTCGACAGCCTTCAACCGCCCCGCCGCCAGCCCGGCTGCCAACACCAAGACCATCAAGGCCATGGTCGTCGACGACTCGGCGGTGGTGCGCCAGGTGCTGGTGAGCGTGCTCAACGACGCGACCGACATCGAGGTCATCTCGACTGCGGCCGACCCGCTGCTGGCGATCGAGAAGATGCGCAAGCAATGGCCGGACGTGATCGTGCTGGATGTGGAAATGCCGCGCATGGACGGCATCACCTTCCTGCGCAAGATCATGAGCGAGCGGCCCACCCCGGTGGTGATCTGCTCCACGCTCACCGAAAAAGGCGCGCGCGTCACGATGGATGCGCTGGCCGCCGGCGCGGTGGCGGTGGTGACCAAGCCGCGACTGGGGCTCAAGCAATTCCTCACCGATTCGGCCGACGAACTGGTCAACACCGTGCGCAGCGCCGCACGCGCCAACGTCAAGCGGCTGGCCGCGCGTGTCACTGCGGCGCCGCTGGAAGCGGAGGTCAAACACACCGCCGATGTGATTCTGCCGGCGCAGAGCGGGCGCGCGCTGGCGCAGACCACCGAGCGCATCGTCGCCATCGGCACCTCCACCGGCGGCACCCAAGCGCTGGAAGAAGTGCTGACCGCGTTGCCGCGTGTCTGCCCCGGCATCGTGATCGTGCAGCACATGCCGGAAAAATTCACCGCCGCCTTTGCTGCACGCCTGAATGGTTTGTGCCAGATCGCAGTGAAAGAGGCCGCCAACAACGATCGGGTAATGCCGGGCCGGGCCTTGATCGCACCCGGCGGCAAGCACCTGCTGCTGCGCCGCAGTGGCGCGCAGTACTTCGTCGAGGTCATGGAAGGCCCGCCGGTCAACCGCCATCGTCCCTCGGTGGATGTGCTGTTTCGCTCGGCCGCACGCGCCGCCGGCAGCAATGCACTGGGCATCATCATGACCGGCATGGGCGACGATGGCGCTGCCGGCCTGCTGGAAATGCGTCAGGCCGGCGCACGCACCGTGGCACAGGACGAACACACCAGCATCGTGTTCGGCATGCCCAAGGAAGCGATCAAGCGCGGCGGCGCCGACCGCATTCTGCCGCTGGGCGCGATGGCGCGCGAGATCGTGACGCAGCTGCAGTAGCGCGCTGCGCGAAGAGCAGTGCGTTACAGCTGCGACTCCAACGGCAACCAACCCATCACCGTCGCTGCGCCACGCCGCCACACGCTCGCTGCCGGCTCTTGCGACCACACCTCGGGCGGCTGCGCCGCATCGTCGTGCCAGCGCAGCTCGCCCTGGTCCAGGGTCACGCGATAACTCAAGGGCGCGCTGATCTTGCGGTTGTACACCTGCTCCAGTTCCGCGCTGACCGCACGGTCGTCGAACAGCAAACCCATCTCGGTATTGAGGTTCATCGAGCGCGGGTCGAGGTTGAACGAACCGATAAAGCCACTGCTGTCGTCCACCACAAATGCCTTGGTATGCAGGCTGGCACCGCTAGACCCGAACAGGCTGCCGTCCGGCTTGCCCATCGGCTTGAGCTCGTGCAGGCGCACGCCTTGCGTGAGCAAGGGCATGCGGTAATCGGCGTAACCGCTGTGCACCGCCACGACATCATTGGCAGCCAGGGAGTTGGTCAACACGCTGACGCGCACATTGCGCCGACGCAACTCGCCGATCCAGCGCATGCCTTCTTCACCCGGCACGAAATACGGCGAAATCACTTTCAATTCGCGCTGCGCGTGCGCCATCTCGCCGATCAAGGTCGGCGTCATCCAGTCTGCCTGCGGCGGCGCACCCTCGGCCTTTTCCGGCGGATCGGAGACGATGCGCGCCCGATCCAGCCAATGCACCTTGCGCTCGCCCTGCGTCAACGCCTGCACGCTGGGCGATTGACGCAGCCGCTCCACGTAGGGATGCGCGCGTGCCGATTCCAGGCCAGCATCCAGACTGCCGCGCAACGCATCCAATGCCTGCGGTTCTGCTGTCACCAGTGCGGCCAGGGGCAAGGCATTGGGGCTATTCCAGTACGCATCGAACACCTGCTCGGCCTGGCCCACTGCCGGCCCCATCACCGCCGCGTCCATGTCCATGAAATTGGTGTCGCGCGCCGCATCGAAATACTCGTCGCCCACATTGCGGCCACCCACCACCGCGATGCGGCCATCGGCGATCCAGGCCTTGTTGTGCATGCGTCGGTTGATGCTGAACATGCGCAGCACCATCTCCACCCCGCGCATCAATGTGCCTTCGCGCGCACGGGTGGGATTGAACAAGCGGATCTCGATTAGCGGATGACTATCGAGTGCTGCCAGCACCGAATCGCTGCCGTGGATGTTCATGTCGTCCAGCAGCAGGCGCACGCGCACGCCGCGATCGGCCGCGTGCAACAGTTCGTTATGCAGCAGGTTGCCGGTGAAATCGGCATGCCAGATGTAGTACTGCAGATCCAGGCTGCGCCCGGCCGCACGCGCGGTGAGCGCGCGCACCGCGAACGCATCGATATTGTCGGGCAGGATCACCATGCCGGTTTGATCGGCATGCGCCTGCTGCAGCGGCGCGACGACTTGATCGATCGGCGTTGCCAATGCGGTGGCTGGCAACGCATGACTCGCCGGGCCACGCTGGCGATCGGCAAAGCGGCCGTAACCGTATAGCGACAGCACGCTACCCAGCACGAGCACCAGCGCCCCGATGCCGATCCATTTGAAGATGTGTCGCTTTGTCACTGCCGGCCCCGTATTGCAGAGCGCGGCAGTCTAGACGCTGCACACGCATGTCGATGTGCAGACGCAAGCGCACAAGCGAGCTCGACAAACCCCGCAAAAACAGCGGGTTTCCGGCGAGCGCTGCCGCAACAGTGCTCGCCGGATGCAATCACGCTTACCAGATCGCGACGCGATCCTTGTCTCCACGCACCATCGCATCGCCAGGCTTGCACTGGAATGCCTGCGCAAACGCCGGCATGTTCGACGGCGCACCATTGGCGCGGAAATTGGCCGGCGCATGCGGGTCGGTGTTCAAGCGCACGCGCAATTCGCCATCGGTGAAGTTGCGGCGCCACACCGTGGCCCAGTTCATGAAGAAGCGCTGATCCTGCGTATAGCCATCGATCTGTTTGTTGGCGTCCGGCTGTTCCTTCAACGCCATCTGCAAGGCATCGAAGGCCACGGTCAGGCCACCGAGGTCGCCGATGTTTTCGCCCAAGGTCAGCTTGCCTTTGACGTTGACGCCAGGGATCGCCTCGTAGCCATCGAACTGCGCCACCAGCTGATCGGTGCGTTGGGTAAACAGCTTGCGGTCCGCATCGGTCCACCAGGTATCGAAGTTGCCCTTGGCATCGAACTGGCTGCCCGAATCGTCGTAGCCATGCATCATCTCGTGCCCGATCACTGCGCCGATGCCGCCATAGTTCAATGCCGGGTCGGCCTTGGGATCGAAGAACGGCGGCTGCAAAATCGCCGCCGGAAACACGATCTCGTTGCGGGTGGCGTTGTAGTACGCGTTCACCGTTTGCGGGGTCATATGCCACTCGCGCTTGTCGACCGGCTTGCCGATCTTGTCCAGCATGTAGCGATAGTTGAACGCCTGCGCGGCCTGCATATTGGCCAGAAACCCATCGCCACGGGTTTCCAGGCCCGACCAATCGCGCCACTGATCCGGATAGCCGATCTTGGGCGTGAAGCTGGCCCATTTTTCCAGCGCGCGTTGCTTGGTTTCCGCGCTCATCCAGTCGAGTTTTTCCAGCCGCGCCTTGAGCGCAACGGACAGGTTCTGCACCAGCTGCTGCATCTGCTCCCTCGACTCGGCAGAGAACGCAGATTGCACATAAAGCTGACCCAATGCCTCGCCCATCGCCTCGTTGACCGCGTTCAAGGTGCGCTTCCAGCGCGGCAGCATGTCTTTTTGACCACGCAGCGTCTTGGCATAGAAATCGAAGTTGGCCTGCTCGAACGGTTTGGCCAGATACGGCGCCGCCTCATCCACGCTGTGGAAGCGCAGGTACGCCTTCCACGTATCCACCGGCGTATCGGCCAGCATTGCATCGAGCTCGGCGAAGTAGCCCGGCTGGCTCAACGAGAACGTGGCGGCCGGCACATTGAGCTCAGTGAAAAACGCCTGCCAATCGAAGTGCGGCGTCACTGCATTGGCGCCGGCCACATCGACCGGGTTGTAGCGCTTGGCCGGGTCGCGCAGTTCGATGCGCGACAGCGAGGCGTTGGCCAGGCGCGTTTCGAACGCCATCACCGCCTTGGCCTGGGTGGCCGCCTGCGCTGGCGCAACGCCGGACAATTCCAGCACGCGTGCGATGTAGGCCACGTAGTGCTCACGGATCCTGGCCTGCGCCGGATCGGTGTAATAGCCCTTCTCGGGCAGACCCAGACCGCCCTGCCCGGCGTAGGCGATCATCTGCTCGGAATGCTTGTAATCGGCATTGGCGCCGAACGAGAACATGAAGCCCTGGCCCTTGGCATAGCTGTCGCGCAACCACGCGGCGATGGCCGGCGCATCGGTCAGCGCGTCGATGGCCTTCAACTGTGGCTGCAGCGGCGTGATGCCGGCCTTGTCGATCGCCGCTTCGTCCGAGCCGGTGCGCCACAGGTCGGCGATCTTGGCATCCACCGAACCGGCCGACAGATTGCCGCGCGCCAGTTGCTCCACCAGCGCGTGCTGGATGGTCAAGGAGCGCTCGGCCAGCACTTCGAAACTGCCCCAGCTGGTGCGATCGGGCGGCACCGGGTTGGCCTTGAGCCACTTGGCGTTGACGAATCCGTTGAGGTCCTGGCACGCGTTGATGGCCGGATCCAGATCGTTGATGCCGAACGCCACGATCGGCGCATCAAGCTTGGACACATCCACCCTGGTCGGCGCGGCCTGTGGCGCAGTAAACGCCGGCTTTGCAGCGTCATCGGATTTGCCACACGCCGACAGCATCACCGCGATGGCCACCGCAAGCGATAGCGGGGCGAACTTGCTCAACATCATTGAATTCTCCAAGGCACAAGACCGCGTCATGCGCAGTCGAAAAGTAGGCGATCGTCCGAAAGACAACCACGCAAGTCATTGCAGCGACACCACGACGCCCTGACGTCAGAGATCGCGCTCTGGGGAAAAATCATCTATGCGCCATCCAACCGGGCGCTCATGACGTGCTGTCGTCAACTGATCGAACGCTGCCTTCCGGCGCATGACGCGCCATTGAGTGCAGTTACTTGCGTGCGTAAAACGGTGCCATCAACAGATACACCGGATACGCCAATACCATCAGCACCAGCGCGACCTCATGCCCAGAGGCCGCATCGGCCCAGGATTCCATCTGCCGCGACGGCCCAAACAGCCCGAACGCCAGCAGCAACACCCCAACCACGCAGATCAGCAGCGC
The DNA here is from genome assembly GCF_056725225.1 of Xanthomonas sp. NCPPB 2933. Lineage (NCBI taxonomy): Bacteria > Pseudomonadati > Pseudomonadota > Gammaproteobacteria > Lysobacterales > Lysobacteraceae > Xanthomonas > Xanthomonas sp. NCPPB 2933. Next base: position 1,837,671 of record NZ_CM161518.1, on the reverse strand, counting down.
CACCCCCATCGCCGGACCGGACACACGGCCATTGGCCAGCACGCCGAACGCACCGCCCCCACCGGCCAACAGCAGCCCCAACGTCACCAGATACGCGCGGCAATAGGTGGGACTCATCTGCTGCGTTTTACGTTTGCCGGACATCATGTCTCCCCTGCAAGAACACACGCATGCGGTGCCTGTTCGATCCACGAAGCGGCACCGCTCACGTTACAAACCCGCACGCGTCACACGACCGCGCGGTGTGAAACCCGCGACGCGCTACGCGCACTGCACGCAGCGCAGCCAGCGAACGCCGTGCTTACTTCGCCTTGCCCTGGTTTGCCACCGCTTCGGCAGCGCGCTTGGCCGCTTCCGGGTCGCCCAGGTAGCGGAAGCTCTGCACCTGCAGCTCGTCGTCCAGTTCGAACAACAACGGAATGCCGGTCGGGATGTTGAGCTCCAGGATCTGCTCGTTGGAGACGTCATTGAGGTACTTGTACAGCGCGCGCAGCGAGTTGCCGTGCGCGGTCACCAGCACGGTCTGCCCGGCCTTCAACTGCGGCGCGATCGCGTCATGCCAGTACGGCAGCACGCGCACCAGCGTGGTCGCCAGTGATTCGGTGCCCGGCAATGCGTTGCGATCCAGCGTGGCGTAACGGCGGTCGTGACATGGATGACCCGGATCGTTGACGTCCATCGCCGGCGGCGGAATGTCGTAGGAACGGCGCCAGATCTTGACCTGTTCCTCGCCGTGCTTGGCGGCGGTTTCGGCCTTGTCCAAGCCTTGCAAGCCGCCGTAATGACGCTCGTTGAGGCGCCAGCTCTTGGACACCGGCAGCCAGTCCTGATCGAGTTCCTTCAATGCGCCCTGCAACGTGTGGATGGCGCGTTTGAGCACCGAGGTGTGGGCCACATCGAACTGCAGGCCCTCGTCCTTCATCAGCTTGCCGGCGGTGGCGGCTTCCTGGCGGCCCTGCTCGGTGAGTTCCACATCCACCCAGCCGGTGAAACGGTTGTCCAGATTCCATTGGCTCTGGCCATGGCGCAGCAGTACGAGTTTGCGGGTCACTCAGGTTCTCCGATGGGGGCCGATCAGTCTGCGATTGTAGCGGCAGCCAGCGCATCGCTGGCGTGCACGAGATCGCCACGTGCGGCGCGCGATGCTGTGACCATGCAAGCGACGAACACTCCCGTCTTTGCCGGTTGGGACGGCAGCATCCTCCAGGCAAGACAGTTGCAACAGCAACTGGCACAGCGCGTGGTGTTACAGGATCAAGTCAGTACGGCACCGCAGGTGCTGGCCGGTTTCGACGTCGGCTTCGAAGACGATGGCCAGACCACGCGCGCCGCAGCGGTGCTGCTGGATGCGCACACCCTGCTGCCGCTGGAAACGCATGTAGCGCGCTTGCCCACCTCGATGCCGTATGTGCCCGGCCTGCTCAGTTTCCGCGAACTGCCTGCGTTGCTGCAGGCACTGGCGTTGCTCTCGCGCACGCCGGATCTGGTCTTTATTGACGGCCAGGGCATTGCGCATCCACGCAAGCTGGGCATCGCAGCGCATTTCGGCGTGGTGACCGGGCTGCCCTGCATCGGTGTGGCCAAGCAGCGCCTGGCCGGCAGTTTTACCGAACCCGGACCCGAGCGCGGCGAGCACAGCCCGATACTGCTCGGCGGCGCGCAGATCGGCTGGGCGCTGCGCAGCAAGCCGCGCTGCAACCCGCTGATCGTCTCGCCCGGGCATCGTGTCTCCATGCAGGGCGCGCTCGCGTGGACACTGCGCACGCTGCGCGCGTATCGCCTGCCCGAGCCCACGCGTCTGGCCGACCGGCTGGCCTCGCGGCGCGGCGAGGTCATGTCCGACGTGCAAGGCGACCTGCTGGGCTGACCGCCGGCGCAGGCAACAACGCGGAACGTACCGTCTTGCCCAGCCACTCGGCCGCCATCGCGCGCGCGTGCGAAGCTTGCGCTCTCCTTCGATCGCCACGAGCCGCCGCCATGAATACGATCATCGCTCCACGCGTCCATGACATCGGCGGGCTGGAAGTTCGCCGCGCCGTGCCCACCCTCCAGGCGCGCAGCATCGGCCCGTTCGTGTTCGTCGACCAGATGGGCCCGGCCGTGCTGGAACCGGATCACGGCATCGACGTGCGCCCGCATCCGCATATCGGCCTGGCCACGGTCACCTTCCTGTGGTCCGGCGAGATCGGCCACCGCGACACGCTCGGCTCCGATCAGGTGATCCGCGCCGGCGACGTCAACTGGATGACCGCCGGCCGCGGCATCGCCCATTCCGAACGCACGCCCGGCCCCGAGCGCGCCCGCGAGCATACGTTGCACGGCATGCAGACCTGGGTCGCGCTGCCGCGCTCGGCCGAAGAAACCGCACCGGCGTTCTACCACCATGCCGCCGCCAGCTTGCCGCAACAACGCCGCGCTGGCGCCTTGCTGCGCGTGATCGCCGGGCGTGCCTACGGCGAAGAATCGCCGGTCAAGGTCTTCAGCGACACGCTCAACGTGGCGATCGATCTGCAGGCCGATGCCGAAATCGACCTGGACACCGGCCACCTCGAACGCGCGCTCTACATTCTCGAAGGCGATGCGCAACTGGATGGCGCGGATGTTCCTGCCCGCCATCTGATTATCCCCTCGCCCGGCGCGCGCGGACGGCTGCGTGCCAAGACACCGGTCAAGGCGATGTTGCTCGGCGGCGAGCCGTTGGATGGCCCGCGTCACCTGTGGTGGAACTTCGTGTCCAGCTCCAAGGAGCGCATCGAGCAGGCCAAAGACGACTGGCAGGCCGGTCGTTTCGGCAGCATTCCCGGCGACGACAAGGAATTCATTCCATTGCCGGAGACCCCGGCGCCCAAGCCGGTCAATTATCCCTGAAGACAGCGATGCGGGCGCGGCGATGCGCCAAGTCTCGAATCGATCCCGAAGCGCGAGTGCCCCTGCGCACAGCCAATTCCAGCCATGTTTGCGACCACGCTTGAGCTTGCAGACAAAACTGTGGTAGTGATGTCGCTCTAGGTCGGGGGCATGTTGCGTGCGAGTCACAGCCGGGCGGGGAGCGCACGGGCTGTTACGACGACACGCTGGAAGGCATCGCCCCTGCGCAGTCATCCATCGCCGGGGAACACTTGAATGAAGTCCGCATCCTGCCTTGTCGGCCTGAGCTTGCTGTTGGCCACCGCCACCGCTTACGCACAAACCTCGCCGGTCTGCCCGCCACTGCCGCCGGCCTCTGGCCTGCAATGGAACGAACTCGCAGGCGCCGACTATCTGGTCTGCAAGGCCGTGACGGCCGACGGTCGCCAGGTCGTGGGCGTCATGCTCACCACCCGCGACCCGGCAATGACGCTGGCACGCGACCGACGCGCGGAAAAAGGCCAGATCCAGCAGGAAGACTTTTACTGGTACAAGCTCGATCTGGGCGGCCGTCAGCTGCCGGGCATGGAATCGCGCCGCGTCACCGTGGTCGAGCTGGGCAAGAAGCGCTACGCGCAGCTGTGGATCGACGGCGCCAATACCGAAGAGCTGGCCTTGATGCAGTCGCTGGTGCAGAACATGGATCTGCAGCCGGCCAGCCTGGCGTTGCAGCGCTGACGCACCTCGCTTCGCAGCGCTGCCTCCTCATGCCGCATTGAGGAAGTTGCGGCAGGCCGGTTTGCCCGGCCCCTTGCTGGTCGCTTCTATCGCACCTGCCTGCAAGCGATCTTGCTGGCCTAAGGCGCACTCCGCGCCTGCATCCTTGCGACAGCCGCGCGGCATTTCGGCACGCTTACCTTGCGGCGTCACCTGCTTCGGTCCGCAGCTGCAGTTGGCTGTCGATCAGCACCTGCCCTGTCAGCAGCCGATGGATGGGGCACTTGTCGGCCACTTCCATCAAGCGCGTGCGCTGATCCTCATCCAGCGCACCGTCGAGCACGATCTCACGCGTGATCACCGTGCCCGCAGCGCCGCGCTGGGTGTAATGCAGATGCACGTGCACCGCCGTCAGCGGCCACTGCTTGCGCGCCGCCACCATCGACACCGTGATCGCAGTGCAGGCCCCCAACGCGCCCAACACCTGCGACTCGGGATCCGGCCCGGCGTCGGCGCCGCCGTTGGCCGGCTGGGTGTCGCCGCTCCAGGTATGCCGACCGTCGTGGATGCTAACGGTGTACGGCACTGCGCCGGTGCTGACGCTGACGGGTCTGTCACTCATGACGCTCTCCCACGGGGGCTCGAGCGGGCCGGTTCAAAACCGACCCTCCTGAAAATCGACGAAGGCCTGCATCAATTCCTGCTTGGTATTCATCACGAACGGGCCGTGCCGCATCACCGGCTCGTTGAGCGGGCGGCCCGCGACCAGGATCAGCTGCGCACCCTCGGCACCGGCGTGCAGCGTCAAACGCTCGCCACCGCCCAGCACCGCCAGTTCCTGTGCCGGCAGCGCGCGCGAAGCATCGCCCTCGCCCACCGTCACCGCGCCTTCGAAGGCATACGCGAATGCGTTGTGCCCGCTGGGCAGCACGTAATCCCAGCTGACGTTCGGCGCGAGTGCGATATCCAGATACAGCGGGTCGGTGGCGGGTTGCACGATCGGCCCGCGCACCTCGCCGACGGTTCCGGCGATCACCTTGACCGTCACACCGGGCGCCGGCTGCGCCACCGGAATGCTCTCCGGTGCGTATTCCTGATACTTGGGCTCGGTCATCTTGTCGCGCGCCGGCAGGTTCACCCACAGCTGGAAGCCGCGCATGCGCCCGGACTCCTGCTCGGGCATTTCCGAATGGATCAGCCCGCGCCCGGCGGTCATCCACTGCACGCTGCCCGGGGTCAGCAGGCCCTCGTTGCCGTGGTTGTCCTTGTGCCGCATGCGTCCGTCAAGCATGTAGGTCACCGTCTCGAAGCCGCGATGCGGGTGGCTGGGAAACCCGGCCAGATAGTCTTCGGCCTTGTCGGTGCCGAACTCGTCCAGCATCAGAAACGGGTCCAGGTCCGGCAGCTGCTGGGTGCCGATCACGCGGGTCAGCTTGACCCCGGCTCCGTCGGAGGTGGGCATGCCGCGAATCGTGCGCAGCACTTGGACTGCTGCGGTGGTGGAGGTGGCGCTCATCGAACTCTCCCTGTGCGGATTGAATAGCCTCACATGATGGATGCGCGCGACAGGCGTCCCAACCGCGGCCGGCGCAACCGATCGTTCTATTGCCTGGCTGCCGCGTCCGGCTGCTGCGCCTGGCTGCCACGTCGCGATCGCCCAGTGCAGCCAAGACGCTCTACAACTAAAGTTTTACCCCGGCCCGGAACGGCGCCATTGACCACAGGCAGGCAGGGGGTGACCCTTAAGTGAATCGTTCCTGAGGGGCATGCATGAAAGGGTTCTCGAAGTTGGCCTGGGGCGCGCTGGCGCTGCTGGCCGCATTCTGTCTGGGTACCGTGGCGCTAAGGCGCGGCGAACATATCAACGCGTTGTGGATCGTGGTTGCCGCCGTCTCGATCTATCTGATCGCCTACCGGTTCTACAGTCTGTTCATCGCCGACAAGGTGATGCAGCTGGATATCACCCGCGCCACGCCGGCAGTGAGCAACAACGACGGCCTGGACTACGTGCCCACCAACAAGCATGTGCTGTTTGGCCACCACTTCGCCGCGATTGCCGGCGCCGGGCCCTTGGTCGGCCCGGTGCTTGCCGCACAGATGGGCTACCTGCCCGGGCTGCTGTGGCTGGTGGTCGGCGTGGTGTTTGCCGGCGCAGTGCAGGACTTCGTGGTGCTGTTTCTGTCCAGCCGCCGCAACGGCCGCTCGCTGGGCGATCTGGTGCGCGAGGAAATGGGCCAGGTGCCCGGCACCATTGCCTTGTTCGGCGCCTTCCTGATCATGATCATCATCCTGGCGGTGCTGGCGATGGTGGTGGTCAAGGCATTGGCGGAAAGCCCGTGGGGCATGTTCACGGTGATCGCCACGATGCCGATCGCGCTGATGATGGGCGTGTACATGCGCTACATCCGGGTCGGCAAGATCGGCGAGATTTCGGTGGTCGGGCTGATCCTGTTGCTGGGCGCAATCTGGCTGGGCGGCAAGGTTGCCGCCGACCCGAGCTGGGGCCCGGCCTTCACCTTCACCGCCAAGCAGATCACCTGGATGCTGATCGGCTATGGCTTCGTCGCCTCGGTGTTGCCGGTGTGGCTGCTGCTGGCCCCGCGCGATTATCTGTCCACCTTCCTCAAGATCGGCACGATCCTGGCGCTGGCGATAGGCATCCTGGTGGTCATGCCGGACCTCAAGATGCCGGCCCTGACCCAGTTCGCCTCCACCGGCGATGGCCCGGTGTGGAAGGGCGGCATCTTCCCGTTCCTGTTCATCACGATTGCGTGTGGCGCAGTCTCCGGCTTCCACGCGTTGATCGCCTCGGGCACCACGCCCAAGCTGCTCGCCAACGAAGGCCATATGCGCTACATCGGCTATGGCGGCATGTTGATGGAATCGTTTGTGGCGGTGATGGCGCTGGTGGCCGCATCGATCATCGAGCCGGGCATCTACTTCGCGATGAACAGCCCTGCTTCGCTGGTCGGCAGCGATACCGTGGCGGTGGCGGCCAAAGTCTCCGAATGGGGCTTTGCGATCACTCCCGAGATTTTGGAAGCCACCGCAAAGGACATCGGCGAGCACAGCATCCTGGCACGCGCCGGTGGTGCGCCCACACTGGCCGTGGGTATCGCGCAGATCCTGCACCAGCTGCTGCCGGGCGAAGACACCATGGCGTTCTGGTACCACTTCGCCATCCTGTTCGAAGCGCTGTTCATCCTCACCGCGGTGGATGCGGGTACGCGCGCGGGCCGCTTCATGCTGCAGGACCTGCTGGGCAACTTCATCCCGGCATTGAAGAAGACCGAGTCGTGGACCGCCAACATTATCGCCACCGCCGGGTGCGTGGCGCTGTGGGGGTATCTGCTTTACACCGGCGTGATCGATCCGTTCGGCGGCATCCAGACCTTGTGGCCGTTGTTCGGCATTTCCAACCAGATGCTGGCCGGGATCGCGCTGATGCTGGGCACGGTAGTGTTGTTCAAGATGAAGCGCGACCGCTACGCCTGGGTCACCATCGTGCCGGCGCTGTGGTTGCTGATCTGCACCACGTATGCAGGGCTGATCAAGATCTTCGACAGCAACCCGGCGCAGGGTTTCCTGGCGCAGGCGCACAAGTATCAGGACGCGATCGCCAGCAACACCATCACCGCGCCGGCCAAGACGGTGGCGCAGATGCAGCAGATCGTCACCAACGCCTACGTCAACACCGGGCTGACGGTGCTGTTCCTGTTCGTGGTGGGCTCGATCCTGATCTACGCGGTCAAGACCATCGTGATTGCGCGCCGCAACCCGCAACGCAGCGATCGCGAAACCCCGTACGTGGCGCTGCAGCCACACCAGATGGCGGACCTGTAATGGGCACCCAACTCGTACTTGCCAGCCAATACCAGGTGCATCGCCGCATCTGGCGACGCCTGATCCAGACCGCACGCCTGTGCTGCGGCATTCCCGATTACGACAACTACGTGCGCCACATGCTGGAAAAACATCCCGACAAACCGGTGATGGACTACCCGGCCTTCTTCCGCGAGCGCCAGGACGCGCGGTACGGCGGCAAGAGCGGGTTTCGTTGCTGTTGATCGGTGATCAGTTGATCAAGAAGTAGAAACGCAACAGGGCGCGATGCGAATCGCGCCCTGTTGCGTTGATGTGGACGCGAGATCGCGGTTTTCTTTACGCGATTGGACATTTCGGTAGATTGGTTGCAGCGCGGTTGATCTGCGAATTTGCTGCAGGGCCCTTGCCCGCTCACCATCGCGGGAAACGCCGCAAGCTGACAGGCTGATCTGTGGCTTGGCTGCAGGGCCCTTGCCCGCCCACCGTCGCGGGACACGCCGCAAGTACGTCCATGTAGGCTCTTACGCGGCATCCATGCCGCGTAAGGTCCCGCGACGGTGGGCGGGCAAGGACCAGTCGAGATGGTCGGTGTGCAGGGTGCAAGCAATGCATGAGGCGCTTCTAATTCGCTAACTCTCCTGTTGTTGCGACCCGCACCAGTAAGCCAATGCAACTAGCGAGATGGCCCGCTTTTCACCTAGCTACCGACCAACTCTCTGGTGCGGTGTCCTCGCCGCTTGCGGGACCGTGTGGCGGCATGGATGCCGCCACCGAGCCTACATGGACGTACTTGCGGCGTGTCCCGCAAGCGGTGAGGGCACCGCGCGCTCGACTAACCAGGCTCTTGATCTAACGCATTTGACTGCAGCCAAACCAAGCGACGACTCGACATCCTCAGCCAGCGCGCTTTTGCGCGAGCCGCTCGAACAACGCAGGCAGATCGCGCATATCGTCGAACACCTCCAGCACGCCGATCCGTCGCAGGGTGTCGCCGTGCCCTTGCGGAATATGGCTGGCACCGGTAAAGCCCAGTACCTGCATGCCCGCCGCCAATGCGGCGGTTGCGCCGGTAGGGCTGTCTTCGATCACCAGACAGCGCTGCGGCGCCACGCCCAGTGTGCGGGCGGCCAGCAGATAGACATCCGGCGCCGGCTTGGGCCGCTCCACCATATCGGCACTGAAGATATTGCCTGCCGCGCGTGCGGTGAGCCCGACGCGTTCGACCGAGGCGATCACATTGTGGCGGCGGCTGTTGGAGGCTACCGCCAGCGGCAACGGGATCTGTTCCAGCGCGGCACGTGCGCCGGCAATCGGCTGCACCTGCGCCTTGATCAAGGCTTCGCTGCGCGCCTGAATCTGTGCCAGCAACGTCTCTGGCAACTGCACCGAGAAATGCTCCTGCACCCGCAACAACACCTCATGCGTGGTCTGCCCGAACGTGGTCCCCAGCAAATGCTCCAATGCCTCGGCAGGCACGAATGTTGCCAGTGCCTCACGCATCACTTGGTCGGCCAGTATCTCGCTGTCGACAAGCACACCATCGCAATCGCTGATCAGTAAGTCGTAGACCATTGCACCCATCTGCTCGCAAAGCGCCATTATGCCGGCCGGGTTGTGACCGTTGGCTGTGGCCGGTTGTACGCGTGCGAGATGCCCGTCGTGATGCACAGACCAACGAGCAGCGGCAAGCGGGCTGAACAAGTGAAATCCGCAGCGCCGGCGCATGTCACACAATCTTACCGCGCGTCCTTCAGGCAGCTGGTAGGATCGGCCCCGCTGCGGAAGGACTTCACGCAGCGTCATCAGGAATGCGATCAGGAGAAGGAGATTTCGATGCAACCGCGATTCCCTGCCCTGCTCGTTCTTGCGACCTCGTTTCTCGCGGTCTCATGCACCGCCTCGCCCGGTGCCAAGGAGCAAACCACCATGTCAGCTACGCTGCAGGATCACACCGTCGCCTTCCGCGACCCCAGTCTGACCGACATCGCCAAGGCCATCGCGCATGGTGACGTCGCCCGAATTAGTGCACTCGCCCTCACTGTCGATCTTGCCGCACACGGCGATCAGAACGTCACCTTGCTGGAGTGGGCGATCTGGAACGAACAACCACGCGCACTGGCCGCATTGCTCGACGCCGGCGCAGATCCCTCATTGCCGGGCATGGACCAGGAAACGGTCGTACACATGGCCGCGATGGCGCAGGACCCGGAGTATCTGAAGGTGCTGCTGCAGCACAAGGCGCCGATCGATGTAGTTAGCGCGCGTGCCGGCTGGACGCCGTTGTTCCGCGCCGTGCAGAGCAAGCGCGATGCGCAGATCGGCCTGTTGATCGAGGCGGGCGCCGATGTGCAGCGTGTCGACCACACCGGCAACAGCGTGCTGCATCTGGCCGCACAGAGCGGCGCGGCAAGTCCTGCAGTGCTGCAATTGCTCAAGGCTGGTGTGGACCCCACGCTGCGCAACGCGCAGCAGAAAACCTTCCAGGCGTATTTCTTCACCACCCCGGATCGCCTGCTCAATGCCGCGGGCCAGCAGGTCAGGTCGGACGTACGCGCATGGTTGAGCGCGCACAACATTCCCGTGGAAAGCAGCCGCTAAGCGGGCTTTTCGCACGACGAACGCAAGGAGCCGCGCATGAGCCCGTCAAATCCCATTGATTCCTCCACTCCGTTCGCAGAGTCGATCCGCGGACAACAGCCACGCCCTGAAGACCAACAGTTTCCGGCAGTGCTGCAAGACCTCTACGCGACTGCCTCGCAGCGACGCGAAGGCAGCGCTGAAACTTTTACGCACCTGCCCAATGGCTGGACGCGCATGGACGACAGCACGCTGCAACGGGCAGGTATCGACCCCAGTTTGCTGCACGATGCTAAAAGCGGTTTCGATGCCGCGTTCTACCTCAATGATCAAGGCAACGTGGTGCTCGGCTTTTGCGGCACCGACGAAGGCAAGGACTGGAAGCACAACATCGGCCAGGGCCTGGGCTTCGACGATGCGCAGTACGCCTCCGCAATTCAACTCGGCAGCCAGGCCAGGCAGGCATTTGGCGACCAGGTGGTGATCACCGGTCACTCGCTCGGCGGCGGTCTGGCGGCGGCATCGGCGATGGTCAACGACATTCCCGCCGTGACCTACAACGCCGCAGGCGTCAACGACCGCACGCTGGAGCGGCAAGGTCTGGATGCATCGGCGGCCAAGGAGTACGCCGGCAGCGAATTGATCCGCGGCTATCACGTCAAGAACGAGATCCTCACCCATCTGCAGGAAGACAGCATCCCGTTGAAGTGGGCGATGCCCAATGCGGCCGGCCATCAGATCGAGCTTCCGGAGCCGGACCCGTTGTCGTTCGGGCGACGCCTGGTGCCAGGGATGATGTTGATGCACCGCATGGACCTGCACGGCATGGACTCGGTGATCAAGGCGCAGGACATGCAGTCGCCGAGGCAGGCGCAGGGCACGACCCTGCACACCGGCAGCCAGCTATTCAACGACGCAGTGGTGCAGCTGGACAGCCAGCGCGAGCGACTGGGGCTGCGCGACGACACCGCGTTTCTCAACACGGCCGCCAGCGTGGCCGCGCGCGCAAGCAGCGATGGCCTACAGCGGATCGATCACCTGGTCCCCAGCCGCGAAGGCGACAGCCTGTTCGCGGTGCAAGGCCGCATGGACGACCCGACCCATCTGCGCAGCCAGGTGCAGACCGCGGCGGCGGCCAACGAACCGGCGCAAGGCAATGTCGGCCAGCTGCAGCAACACAACCAGCAGCAGGCGCAATTTCAATCGCAGCCGCCCTCCCCGCAGCAGGAAGAGCATCGCCGCCTGATCCAGTAGTCGTCGTTGCCAGTCTCCGGGCACTGGCGCGCGCCAGTGCCCGGCTCAGCCCGCGCCCGCCATCGCGCGCAAGGTAATCCCAACCAGATAGGCCAGATAGGTGCCGGTGGCATAGCCCATCGTGCCGAGCAGCACACCAACCGGCGCCAGTGCCGGGTGGAAGGCCGCAGCGACCACCGGCGCCGACGCCGGGCCACCGATGTTGGATTGCGAGCCGATTGCGAAATAGAAGAACGGCACCCGCAGCAACCGGCCCAGACCCCACAGCAGCGCGATATGCACAGCGATCCAGATCAGCCCGAGCAGGAACAGCCATGGCCGGTCCAGCAGCGCCAGCAGATCCATCTGCATGCCGATGCAGGCGATCAGGAAGTACAGCAGCAGCGTGCCGATTTTGGAGGCGCCAGCCCCTTCCAGCGTACGGGCGCGGGTGAAGCTCAGCAGCAAGCCCAGGCTGGTCGCCAGCACCACCACCCAGACGAACGGGGTGTCCAGACTGAACTGGCTGGCCCAGCTCAGGTTGGCCTTGCACCATGCCGCGAGCGGATTGGCCAGCGCATGCGCCAGGCCGACGCCGCCGAACGCCACCGCCACGATCACCATCAAATCGGCCAGCGTGGGAATGCGCGCGTGTTCGGCCTGGAAGCGCGCCATGCGCTCCTGCAAGGCATCCAGCGCCCGGGTATCGGCGCCGCTACGCGCATCGATGTTGCGCGCGCGCCCGGCCAGGAAGATCAGCACCGCCATCCACACATACCCGACACCGACATCGACCACCGCAAACTGGCCGAAGGTGGTGGCATCCACATCGAAGACTTCGCGCATTGCCAGCATGTTGGCGCCGCCGCCGATCCAGCTGCCGGCCAGCGCGGCCATGCCGGCCCAGGTATCGCCCGCCACGGTGGCCGGATGCAACCAGCGCATCACCCAGAACGCGACCACCGCACCCAGCATGATGCTCAGCGACGCGCCCAGGTACATGGCGACCAGCTTTGGCCCCAGCCCCAGGATTGCGCGCAGGTCGATACTTAGCGTAAGCAGGATCAGCGCCGCCGGCAGCAGCACGTCGCGGGCGATCGGGTTGTACAGACGGGTGTTGGCACCGTCGATCAGGCCGACGGTGTTGTAGATGCCCGGCAGCAGATAGCACAGCAACAAGGCCGGCACCACGGCATAGAAACTCCGCCACGGGCCGCGCTCGCGCGAGGAGGTCCAGAACACCGCCCCCAAGGTGGCGGCAATCAAGCCGAAGACGACGATATCGTTTTGGATCAGCGCAGAACCGGCGACATTCACTACGGGCGGACATCCAGAAAGTGGCCGCCAATGCGCGGATCGACCAACAGCGGCCGATGGCATGAATCTAGCCGACCCGGGCCTCTACGCACACCCTGCTATCGATGTTGACATCAGCATCGTCACTACGAGCTTGCCGCAGAGATGATTCGCGGGCTGTGCGGGAAAGCCAATCGCCGATGTCGCAGATGTAAAGCGAACAGAGGTCGTTCTAGATGTTTGTCAGACGCTCTCAGCCATACCGCCGCACCACGCGTTCGCCCTCGGCGGTCTTCAACACCACGCCGCTGGGCTGGCCAGTGGTCAGGCAATGCAGTCTGGCCATCACCTCGGCGTTTTCCAACGCGCCCTGCTCGCGCAGATAACGCAGCGGCGACCACTGCGGCCGGGTGACCCACCAGCCGCCTTGCTCGGGATGGATGCGTACAACGTAGCGGGACTCGTCCATCAGGCCTCCGGCCGGTGCGTGCAGCGATCGAACGATGGTGCGTAACGCGTGCGAGCTATCGCAGCGCGCTGCGCGTGGGAACGCGTTCTCCCATCAGCATGCCGACGTGCCCTTACTCAAGGGGCCGCGGGAGAGTGGCCAAGGGCCCCGCGTCCGGCATAGCCAGAATGTTCTTTCGATTATGGGAATACCGTCGGGTGGACACTGGCAGTGCGGTAGGAAAATTCTTACATGACACCGGTCAGGCGCAGCGCTACAGTCGATCCCGAGCGGCGAACAGACGTCGCGAGCAGCCGTCAGGTAGCGCGGACGGTGGCAGCGGGGAGGTCAATCGCGCTTGGGAAGTGCCTCGGGGGAGGAGTTGCATGCATCTGCTCAGGAAGTTCCAGTTTCCGGTCAAGTCCGCGCTGGTGGTGGGTTATGTCCTGGTGATCCGGGAAGCGATCGTCTTGTGGTCGTGAGTACGTCAGGCCTCTGACGCTCAGGCTGCCGCATCGCGCGGACCGAGACCCGTCATGGCGTCTCAGTCCGCGTCCACCCAGCCACGCTGTTGTGCGGCTGCCAGGTCGGCGGGCGTGTCCACGTCCAGGGCAAGTGCCGGTGCGCTCACACAGCCCAGCGTCTGCACGTCCAGGCTGGCGAACAGGCCGCGCAGGCCGCTATCGGCCTGCAACGGCACATCTGCCCACGCGGCATGCGTCACCACTGCGGGGATGCCACGTACCCCGGCGTAGCCGCTGGTGGCGCACCCCGAGGCTGCATGACCGGCCTCTTCGAGTAGCGCACGCAGATGCGGTGCGTCCAGCGCGGGTTGGTCGCAGCCCAGGATCAGGCTGCGCCGCAGCGTTGTGTCGTCCTGCACGTAGTGCCGTAGCGCGGCCAGGCTGGAGCCCATGCCTGCAGACCAGTCGCCGTGCCGCAGCACTTCCACCTCCAGACCTTGCAGGACATCGGTCAGTGCATCGGCCTCTGCGCCCAGCACCACCACGCAACGGCGCGGTGAGGTCTGCAGCGCGAGACGCGCGAAGCGACGCAACAGTGGCTCGCCATCGCGCATCAGCAATTGTTTTACCCGGCCCAGACGACGGCCGGCGCCTGCGGCGAGTATCAGTGCAGCATGATCGCTGCTCATGCGCTCGATGCCGTCGTGCGTGGCGAAGAACCTCGCGGTATCGGCTGTGAATCGCGTCGTGAACGGCTTATCTGCCCACTGCAAATGGGTGCCCTGCTTGCACGCGACAGACCTTGGTCAGCGTCGCGAGATGCGTCGTCATCGTGATCAGAAAATACGGTCATGGCGACGTCGCGCGTAGTGGAGATGCGCTCAGCGTAGAGATCCGAATGTGCGTGCGGGGTGACTACGTGGCGCGTGTCTGCGGCACTTGTTGGCAAGGAATGCGCGCGCCGGGGACGACGCCGCCAAACCAACCAATGCCAAATAATACATATTAGAAATAATTCAAATTAAAGCAGCCCCGTGCCTGACTAACACTCGGTGCTTCTGCCTTTTCAAGCAACCGTCAATGTTGAGCATCCGTGCACTGATCTAGCGCGGCGGCCTGTCGCCTTACGCGCTTCGCGCTGCAATACCACCAGCCAACCCACCACTTCCCACCGCAGCATCCTGCAGATCGGCGACCGCCTGCGTGGCCTCGGCGATGATGCCGAGCGCGATGGTGTGCGGCGACGAGCGCCCCATGCGCCAGCCGGCAGGCAGTCGTAACCGGGCCAACGCTGCATCGTCGTGGCCGAGCGCACGCAGTGCCTGCAGACGCGCTTCGCGTTTGTGCCGGCTACCCAGAATGCCGATACAGGCAACATTGGATGCGAGCCCACGATGCGCGACCTGCAGATCGATATCGCTGTCGTGGGCCAGGCTGTACAACGCGCTGTCTGCATCCAGCACCAGATCCTGCAACGCCTCGCTCAACGCGCGGCGATCGTAGTGTTCCGGGGCCAGGCCAGGCGGTGGTTCGCTGGGACCATGCGGTCGCAGCACGCGCAGCTCGATGCCCATCTGGCTGGCCAGGGTCACCAACACCAGCAGCGCAGGATCGGCGCCGACCAATATCAATCGCAATGGCGGCCGATGCGTGCGCAGAAATTCGCTGGCACGCACATCCTGCGTATTTGCCGGATAACGCACTGCGCCGGACTCTCGATCCAGCGCGACGTGGAACGCGCGGCGATGCTGACGCGCATTGCGCCAGCGCGCCAGATGCTCGCCCAGATCCGGTACCGTCCAGACCAGCACACCGATGCGTCCGCCACAGCTGAGCTGGATGTCGAGCACCTCGCTGCCCTCGCCATAATCGAGCCAACGCGGCTGGCCGTCGCGCAGTGCCGCGATGGCTTCGTGCGCCACCGCCGCTTCCACGCACCCGCCGGAGACGTAACCGGCCACCCGGCCGTCTGCGCTGATCGCCATCTCGCTGCCCAACGGGCGCGGCGACGAGCCTTGCACGTCGATCAGCGTGGCGATCGCCACCCGCTGCCCTGCCCGATGCCAGGCGGTGAGCGTCGGCAGCAAATCGTCGTGCAACGCATAGCTCGGCCATGCCGGCCACGCCGGCTCGGCCGGCGGCGCATGCGCGACCGGGGCCACCAATGCACTCACGCGCGCAGCAACTCGGGCATGTGCGGCAGCAGCTTGTCGAGCGTGACCGGATAATCGCGCACGCGCACGCCGGTGGCGTTGTAGACCGCATTGGCGATGGCCGCAGCGACGCCACAGATGCCCAACTCGCCCACGCCCTTGGCCTTCATCGGCGAGGACATCGGGTCGCTTTCTTCGAGAAAGATCACTTCCTGATGCGGGATGTCCGCATGCACCGGCACTTCATAACCCGCCAGGTCGTGATTGACGAAAAAGCCCAGTCGCTTGTCGACCGCCAGCTCTTCCATCAAGGCGGCGCCTGCGCCCATGGTCATGCCGCCAATCACCTGGCTGCGCGCCGATTTGGGGTTGAGGATGCGTCCGGCGGCGCACACCGCGAGCATGCGCCGGATGCGTACCTCTGCAGTGGCGATATCCACGCCGACTTCGACAAAGTGCGCGCCGAACGTGGAGAGCTGATGCGTCTTGGACAAATCACCGAACTCGATCTTGTCTTCCACCACCAACGCACCGTTGGCCGCCGCATCACCCAGCGCGATGCGCTTGCCGCCTGCGCGTACATGGCTGTCGGCGAATTCGGCCTTGGCCGGGTCCAGACCGAGTTGCTTGGCAACGGCTTCGCGCAGCTTCACCGACGCTGCATACACGCCGGCCGTCGAGCTGTTGGCGCCCCACTGACCGCCGGAGCCGGCCGATGCCGGGAAGCTGGAATCGCCCAGTCGCACGTCCACCCAATCCAGCGGCACGCCCATCATTTCCGCAGCGGTCTGCGCAATGATGGTGTAGGAGCCGGTGCCGATATCGGTCATGTCGGTTTCCACCACCACGCGCCCGCCCTGCTCCAGACGCATGCGCGCCCCGGAGGTCATCGCCGGTGAATTACGGAATGCGGCTGCCACCCCCATGCCAACCAACCAGCGACCATCACGGGTGCTGGCCGGCTTGGCCTTGCGCTTGGACCACTCGAACCGCTTGGCGCCGTCTTCCAGACACTTGACCAACTGCCGCTGCGAGAACGGACGCTGCGGGTTTTCCGGATCCACCTGGGTGTCGTTGACGATGCGGAACGTGACCGGATCCATGTCGAGCTTTTCGGCCATTTCGTCCATGGCCACTTCCAGCGCCATCAAGCCCGGTGCTTCGCCGGGCGCACGCATGGCGTTGCCTTCCGGCAGATCCAGCACGGCCAGACGCGTGGCGATCAGGCGATTGGCACCGGCATACAGCAACTGCGTCTGCGCAGCGGCGTTCTCGGCACCGCCCTCAGGCAAATCGCCGGACCAGGTTTCATGCGCAATCGCAGTGATCTTGCCATCGCGCTGCGCACCGATACGGATGTGCTGCAGGGTGGCCGGGCGATGCGTGGTGTTGTTGAAGATCAGCGGCCGCGGCAACATCACCTTGACCGGGCGCCCCACCTGGCGTGCAGCCAACGAGGCCAGCACCGCATCGGCGCGCAGGAATAATTTTCCACCGAAGCCACCACCGATATACGGCGACATCAGGCGCACGTTTTCGCGCGGAATATTCAGCGTTTTCGCCAGATCGCCGGCGCTCCAGTTGATCATCTGATTGGAGGTCCAGACGCTGAGCTTGTCGCCTTCCCACTGTGCGATCGATGCATGCGGCTCCATCATCGCGTGCGAATGGTCGGGCGTGGTGTATTCGGCATCCAGCTGCACCGGTGCGGCTGCGAAGGCGCCGGCGAAGTTACCGACTGCACTATTCGGCGCGCCGCCTTCCTTGGTGACCTTGGCGCCATCGCGTGCTTTTTCCAGATCGTAGGCGCCAACATGGCGACCGTAGTCGACCTTGATCAGCTGGCCTGCGGCACGCGCCTGTTCGAAAGTCTCGGCAACCACCACGGCGATAGCCTGGTGGTAGTGCTGAATCTCCGGCCCGCCCAGCAACTTGGCCGTGTTGTATTTGCCTTTGTCCAGCTTGCCGGCGTTCTGCGCAGTGACGATGCCCAGCACGCCGGGTGCATTGCGTGCAGCGCTCAGATCGATGCTGCGGATGGTGCCTTTGGAGATGCCTGCACCGATGACATGGCCGTAGGCCGCGCGAGCAGGCAGGTCGTGGTGTTCGTACGCATACGGCGCCTGGCCGGTGGTCTTGAGCGGACCATCGATGCGATCGACAGGCTTGCCGACAACCTTGAGTTGATCGATGGGATTGGTACCGGCGGGAGTGTCGAATTTCATATCAGGCCCTCGTGTCGGCCAGGATCGCGGTCAAGGTGCGCTCCACCAGCGGCAGCTTGAATGCATTGTGTTCGGTCGGCTGTGCGCCATCGAGCAGCACAGAGGCGATGGCACGCGCACCTTGGCGCGACTGCGCTTCGGCGGCTTCGCTGCGCCAGGGTTTATGCGCAACGCCACCCACACCCACACGTGCGCTGCCGTCGCGCTGCACGACTGCTGCAACCGACACCAATGCAAACGCATACGACGCGCGGTCGCGCACCTTGCGATAGACATGCGTCCCGCCAATCGGCTTGGGCAAGCTCACCGCGGTGATCAGCTCGCCGCGTTCCAGTACGGTTTCCAGATGCGGTGTCTTGCCGGGCGCGCGATAGAACTCGGACAACGGCACCGCACGCGTCTGCCCATCGGGGCGTACTGTTTCCACCACCGCATCCAGCACGCGCATCGCAATCGCCATGTCGCTTGGATGGGTGGCGATGCAGTCTTCGCTGACACCGATCACTGCAAGCTGACGGTTGAAACCGCCGATCGCCGCGCAGCCGCTGCCAGGCAGGCGCTTGTTGCACGGCTGATTGGTGTCGTAAAAATACGGGCAACGCGTACGCTGCAGCAGATTGCCGGCAGTGGTCGCACGGTTGCGCAACTGCCCCGAAGCGCCTGCCAGCAAGGCACGCGACAACAGCGCGTAATCGCGGCGCACGCGCGCATCTGCGGCCAGATCGGTATTGCGTACCAATGCGCCGATCCGCAGGCCACCCTCCGGCGTAGCGTCGATCGTGTCCAGGCTCAGGCCATTGACATCGATCAGGTGCGAGGGGGTTTCGATCTGCAGCTTCATCAGATCCAGCAGGTTCGTACCGCCTGCGATGAACTTGGCGCCCGGCTGACGCGCAGCCTTGGCTGCTGCATCGGCTGGCGAAGTGGCGCGCTCGTAGCTAAAGGCCTTCATGCGCGGTCTCCGGCAACATCGTTGATCGCGTCGATAATGTTGGAATAGGCACCACAGCGGCAGATATTGCCGCTCATGCGTTCCTGCAGTTCGGGAGTGGTGAGCCTGGTCTTGCCGGTGAGATCTTCAGTGACGTGGCTGGGAATGCCGCGCTTGACTTCGTCCAGCACCGCCATCGCCGAACAGATCTGGCCCGGCGTGCAGTAGCCGCACTGGTAGCCATCGTGTTTGACGAACGCGGCCTGCATCGGATGCAGCTTGCCGGGCGTTCCCAACCCTTCGATGGTGGTGATCTTGCCGCCCTGATGCATGACGGCCAGCGACAGGCAGGAGTTCATGCGCTGCCCATCGACGATGACCGTACACGCACCGCATTGGCCGTGGTCGCAGCCCTTCTTGGTGCCGGTCAGGTGCAAGTGCTCGCGCAAGGCATCCAGCAACGTGGTGCGATTATCCAACGTCAATGTCACCGGCTTGCCGTTGACCTCGAACGCAACCTGGCTCGACGCATTGGCCGGTTCGACCGCTTGACGCTGCGACATCGCATTGGCGGCAGTCGCCGCCATCGACTGGGTTGCGGCAACGCTGGCTGCCGACGCCGTGCCAGCGATCAGTACCTCGCGACGGGTCATCTTGATGTCTCTCATGGCTGGCATCTCCAACAATGCTGGCTTATTCAGTTCTTAAATAATGTGAAGCGTGGCCGGTCACAAGCGCGTGAGCATGCGGCGAGTGTGTGCAGGTGCGAATCGGCGGTGTGCTCCGATTCTAGAGCCGCTCCAGCCACGCATTGGCGGCATGGACTGCATGCGCCTATGAAGCGCGCTCATCATTTTTGGAATGCGGTGCGCGTCGGTCGAGGCGCACGAGCAGCGTGTGTGTGCGTATGTGTGCACAGCGTGTCGCAGCTTCTGCAGTGATCCGACATCTTTCTGTGCGCTGACAAGGATGACCTCATCCCTGTCAGCTGTGTGGCTGCGACGACCAGAGCATCTACGCAGCACACGCGTTTTCGTGTCTACGCTTCACCCTGATCGCCTGGCGCATTCGGGTGCACTGCGTTGGGAACATCCGGATGCGAACTATCGACCTGTAGCGGCTACCGACACGTAGCGAGCAGTCGTCAGTCGGGCGTTGACAGCGTGGAGGACACGGAGTGTCCGAGTAGTACACGCCGATTCCGCGCAGCGCCCGCGCCCGCCTGGCGGTGAGCGCAGTAGTTCGCAAGCCGCTCCTAGAACTCCAGCACGATCTTGCCCAGATGGCCGCCCGCCTGCTGCAACGCGAAGGCGTCGGCGAGATCCTCGAGCGCGAAGGCGCGATCGATCACCGGCCGCAGCGGCAAGGCGTCCAGCGCACGCACCAGTTGCTGCTGATGCGTGCGGCTGCCGACCACTAGCCCTTGCAGGCGCTGCTGTTGGCCCATCATTTCTGCAGTCGGCACCGGACCGGCGGCACCGGTCAACACGCCGATCAAGGCGATATGCCCGCCCACCCGCCCGGCGCGGATCGATTGCGCCAACGTGCCCGGCCCACCGACCTCGACCACGTGGTCCACGCCGCGTCCGTTGGTGATCTCCAGCACCTGCGCCGACCACTCGGCGTGCTGCAGATAGTTGATGACGTGGTCTGCGCCCAACGCACGCGCCTTGTCCAGTTTTTCGTCAGACGACGATGTCGCAATGACGGTGGCGCCCATCGCCTTGGCGAACTGCAATGCAAAGATCGACACACCGCCGGTTCCGAGCACCAGCACGCTATCGCCGGCCTTGAGTCCGCCATTGACCACCAGCGCGCGCCATGCCGTGACGCCAGCCGTGGTCAAGGTGGCCGCCTCGGCATGGCTGTAGCCGTTTGGGGCGTGCGTGAACGCATGCGCGGCGGCCACGACCGCAGAGCGCGCATACCCGTCCACGCCATCGCCGGGCGTGGTGGCAAAGCCCGCTTGCAACGGCTCGCCATCCAGCCACTCGGGGAAGAAGGTGGATACTACACGGTCGCCGACGGCGAATTCATCCACCTCAGGCCCGACGGCATCGACCACGCCAGCACCATCGGACATTGGGATGCGGCCGTCAGCGGTCGGCATCTGCCCCGACACCACGCCCAAGTCATGGAAATTCAGCGAGCTTGCGTGAAGGTGCACTCTGATCTGACCGCGTGCCGGCTGCCCGGGGTCGGGCAGCGCAACGGCATGTAATGCATTCAAACCTGCAGGATGAGCTAAACGAATGGCGCGCATGCGGCGCTCCTTGCTGTGATCGACGCTCGGGATAACACGCCGGGCGTTAGCCGCACGCAGTCGAGCTGGCTTTTGGCTCTGCTGTCCATTGTCGTGTTTTGTCGCAGCGTCGAGCGCGGTGGCAGCAGCCAGGCTGGACAGGGGGCGCCGTCGCACGCCAGTGCGTTTCCTCGCGGCGCATGAGGCATCAATCACAGATCGGCACGGCGTCATGGGGTGCAAGCAATTCCACGCGACGCCAACCGCTAGGCTGGCACAGCAGTTGCACTCTGCCCTGCTATCCAGACAGGTAACTTCCGTGACATCGACCAGCAAGCGGCGGCGGCAACGTGCACAACGCATTGCGTTGCACTTTGTGCTGAGCATTTCGTGCCTGCTGCTGCTTGGTTCGGAGTACTGGTCCATCCATGAAGAGCGTGCGAGCGCGCTGCGCGCCGCCGAAGCGCAATCGTTGAATCTTGCAAATTCGCTGGCGCAGCATGCCAGCGACACCCTGACGATCGCCGATGCCGTGCTGTCCGGGCTGGTGTCGCGGGTGGAGCACGACCAAAGCTCGGCAGGTGCGCGACTGGTCATGCATGACTTCCTGGTGCATGAGGCGCATCGCTCGGACCGACTGCATGGCATCTTCATCTACGCAGCCGACGGCAGCTGGGTGAGTTCGTCACTGGACAGCACGCCCAGGACACACAGCAACGCCGATCGTGCCTATTTCAAATACCACCGCGACCATCGCGATGCCTTGTCGCTGGTCGGACCGCCGGTCCAGAGCCGCTCCGATGGCAGCTGGGTGCTCACGTTGAGCCGGCGCCTCAACACGCCCGGCGGCGAATTTGCAGGTGTGGTCCTGGTCACGCTGCAACTGAAGTATTTCCAGAACTACTACAGCACCTTCGAAGTCGGCCCGAACGGCACCATCGGCATGACCAATGACGATGGCATCGTGCTGGTGCGCCGGCCCGACAAGCCGGGCGTGATCGGCACCTCGATCGCCGGCACCTCGATCTACGTCACCATGCGCGCGCGCAGGCACGCCACTGCCACCTATCGTTCGCCGATCGACGGCGTGGAGCGCATTTCCAGTTTCGCGCCAGCGCAGGCGTATCCATTGACCGTCTTGACCGGCGTCGCGGTCGATGATGCATTGGCCAATTGGCGGCAATCCGCGCGCCAGCGGATCGTGATCGCCACCTTGGGGTGCGTGTTGCTGTTGGGCGTCGGCATCTGGCTGGATCTGCAATTGCGCCGCATGCATCGCAACGAGGACAAACTCAGTTCCGAAGCCTGGATAGATGCGCTCACCGGCATTGCCAACCGGCGGGCGTTCGATCACCGGCTCTCGCGCGCCTTGCAGCAGGCGGTGCATCGACAAGCGCCCTTGTCGGTGCTGATGATCGATGTCGATCATTTCAAGCTCTACAACGACACCTACGGCCATGTAAATGGCGACGCCTGCCTGCGCCTGATCGCGGGCGCGATTGCCGGCTGCTCACGGCGCAGCGAAGACATTGCCGCGCGCTACGGTGGCGAAGAGTTCGGCATGATCCTGCCGCAGACAGATGCCGCCGGCGCACTGCGACTGGCCGATGCGATCCGCAGCGCCGTCGCCGCGCTCAGCCTGATGCACATGTCCAGCCCGACCAGCGCGCACGTCACCGTCAGCGTCGGCGCAGCGACGTTCGAGCCGGGCGAAGCGCCACGCAGCCCGGATGCCTTCGTGCACGACGCTGACTCGGCGCTGTATCGCGCCAAGCAAAATGGGCGGAACCGGACGTCGGCCTAGGCCTCAGTATAACTCGGTGCATTAGAAAATAGTTGCTACCAAGCTCAGCGAGCCTTTGCCAACAAAATGCAAAAACATTAAAAACCCACTTCCATACTGAAATTACATCAACTCCACTGCGGTTAATGGACCCACTCCATATCGATTACTCATCAATCGCTGCCGGCCTAGGCAGTCAGCTTTCGGCCAGCACAAGCTGACTGAGTAGCTCATGATTTACTCCCGGCCGGCAGCATCCAATTACTAATCCTTAGCCATTTCCAAGGTCATTTTCCCGTACAGACGCTCCGCTTCGATATTTTTTTCTCGACATACGTCAAGCATCTTTCCGGTTTGCACGATTTGCTCGGAAGACTCATCGTAATCTAGCCCCATAAAATACTTGTACCACGGCTCCATACCCAAAGCATAAAGATAAATCTGCGATGGCTTGAAGATTTCGGCAATGCTGTAAGCCTGTTCGAAACCAGATCCGTTGAGACGGCGCGACTCTTTGATTTTCTTACTAACAAGCTTAGTGTGCAGCGCACCGTACAGCCAGGTATAGGGAGCTCCAACGCATTCCATGCCGATTGCCATCACGTCCACCTCGCCGAGCCAACGGCCAATATGGCGGTACATGTTTGAATCGAGGTTAGACGAGTCGGCCCCCATAAATATTTTCTTGCCGAGCAACTCGTAGAACCAGGCGGTCTTGGAGCGCACATTGAGATCGCCGTGCTCGCCCAGGAAAGGCACGCTGACGATTCGCCCGCCTGGGACCGGCAACTCGTCCATGTCGTCCATTTCGACAACATCAAAACCGAACTGTTTCAGCAGCAGGCGCAGCGATGGATCCGACAGCGTGCCGCCGTTGTTCTTTGGCACCAGAACTTTTCCGATCTTGTGCCGAAGCTGCAGCAGCGACTCTAGATTCGCATGATCCTGATGATTATGCGTGATGCAGATGTAATCAATGTGATCCGGCAGCTGACTGAAACTAATGACCTCGTCAGAGAAGTCCGCCCCACGCGAGGCGATGACTGGATCCACGACAATCGACACCTGCGAGGTCTGCAGCAAGAATCCGGCATGCCCGAGATATTGTAGACGAACCCCGGATTCCACGGGCTGGTTATACTGCGTTGGAGGCGTTTGGGTAAACAGGCTGCGATACGGCAGTCCACCGGAAATGTTCTTGCCGGCGAACAACGCATCCAGCGAGGATTCTGCTATCGGCTGCGTCCGCGCCGAAAACACCGCATCCAGCAGCGGATCGTTATAGTCCACCTCCAGCTGCAGGCTGTCGGCGGTAGGCAGCCGTGGGGTACTCAGCACGAACGGCCTACCCCCCCGCTCGCCAAGGATGCCGAATGCGACGCTCTGCAATGACGTCTTGTAGAACGGGCTTTTGTACAACAGGCTTTCCAGCAGGCGGTACGAAGGATGATGTTCGAGGTCCATGAAAATCTCGACATAGCCCTGCAACGGCTCAGGTATCTGCGCATATAGGTGCTCGATTGATTCGCCGCTAGTATGCAGGCGCAGCAGTTCGTCGAGCTGGCGAACTGCATCGGATAGCGCCACCAGGTCCGCGTGTTGTTCGTCGATGCGGGCGACCAATGCTTTGATGTCATCGACCTGATCTTCGTTGCAGTCCAGGAACTCAGCACCAGCCATGCCTGGCTGATTCACCGCCATGATGTGCAGCTTATAGTTCTTCACGAACGAGCTCATGATCCGACGATGCGTATTGACCATGTGACGCGCACCGGTCACCGGCGGCAGCAGGTATGGCCACGCATACCACTGATTGACTAGCGGCTCGAAATACACGTCTTCTCGTAGATACAACTGGGTGTCGTTGCTCATCTCTCGCTTCCCTATGAATGCCGGAGGCCGGTGACACCGGCCGAATGTGTAGTCGGTCCGCAACCGTAGTCAGGCGATCGCTCTACCCCAAGCGTCCGGGTAATGCCCCAGGCGCATCATCACTTCGCGCACGAGCACCTCTTCGTGGGTATGGATGAAAAAATGCCCGCCGGCGATCGCCTGAAACTCGACAGGACCAGATACGCGATCCTGCCAGGCCTGGAGTCTCTCCTGTTCGATTCCGTCCTCCATGCCGTAGAAGACAGTGACCGGCATCTGCAGCATCGGCTCCGGCGTGTGGCGATAGCTCTCGGCCATTGCGAAGTCCGCGCGAAGCCCTGGCAGCATCAGCTCGAACAGTTCGTTATCGTCGAAAAGCGCAACCGGCGTGCCATCGAGCTCGCGCAGGACCTGCTTGAACTCGGCCTCACCCATGGCCGAGTACGGCCGGGTGAAAACTCGCGTCCAGGGTGCCGGACTGGCGGACAGCAGCAAGCGCTCGGGAAGCGGCCAGCCTAGCGATTGCAGGCGGCTCGCCAACTGAAACGCCACCAGCGCGCCATTGCTGTGGCCGAAGAAACAAAACGGACCTTCCTCCAGCACAGGGCCGATCGCCTCAATCAGATCGTCCACTAGAGCGTCGAGCGAGGCGAGCGGAGCCTCCAACACACGTGCGCCTTTTCCCGGTGCCTGGATCCCAATGACCTGCACCGACGGGGGCAACCGCGGCGACCAGCCCCGGAACAGATGCGCATGGCCGCCGGCGTAAGGAAAGCAGAGCAGACGCATCGGCGCGCGCGCCCCGGCAGGAAAACGGATGAACCATGGATGCTTCACAACACGGCCCCGCTGGCCTGATCGCTCTTGGCGCCGTGCAGACGCGCCATCCCCACCAACACCTGCCGGTTGCCGGAGTAGGTCTCGCGGCCATGCGAATAAAGCATGTTGTCCAGTAGCAGTAGATCATTGCGCTGCCAATCGAAACGAAGCGTGTTGCGCTCGTAAGCTGCGCGCACCGCGTCGAGGGTGCCCACATCGATTGGGGCTCCATCACCATAATAGGTATTGCGTGGCAGACCTCGTTCGCCCATCGTGCTCAGCAGTGCGTCGCGGATTTCCGGCTCCAGATTGGTGATGTGAAACAAGTGCGCCTGGTTGAACCAGACCTTGTCGCCGTTGTCCGGATGGAAGGCCGAGGCTTGGTTGACCTGACAGGTGCGCAGACCGCCCTCCAGCCACTCGAACTCCAGCTGATTGGCCTTGCAGAAGGTCTCTACATCCGACCGATCAGTGGTCTGGAACACATCCATCCACGGCACGTCGATTTCGGAGTAGTTACGCACGTACATAACCCCATTGCGTTCAAAACGATCGCGTATCGCGTCAGGAACCTGCGCATAGACCTTTCGACTGTCGCAAATCGGCGTGGCGCCTCCGGTCTGCGAAGGGACAGTGCAAAGAAAGCCGACACGCATCGCCCATCGGTTCGAATACGAATTCTCGTTGTGCTGGGGAATGATCTGGTCCGGATGATATTCGGTCGCGGTGTAGACGTTGCCGCGCAATTCGGTCCTCGGCGTGGATCTGTAGACATATTGGATCAAGTCTTCGCCGAACAGCGTCGAAAGCGCGGTGCCAAATTGCTGGCTGCCTACGAACTTCAACCCCCGTATCAGTAGCGCGCCATTCTCCAGTAGAAGCCGTTCCACGTGTTCGCAGTTCTCCGCGGCCCAGTCCGTCGCTCGCACACCTTCGCCATCCACGTTCAAGAGCAGCGGTGTGCCCTGCACATCCTGTAAATCTTCAACTCCGATACCCGCCAACCTCGTCATCGCCTTTTCTCCCTAAAAGCGCCCGGACCTGGCCGGTGCCGTCCCTTCTTGATTGTCCGCCGCAAATCACGGCTCCCCCAACTGCGCCCACGACGCCTGTGGCGCTGTCATTCGTAACGTAGTGCCGCTCCTGGTTCGTACAGCACGGCGCGACGCGTGGCGATGAAGATCGCTATCAATACCAATGCGGAGACACACGCAGCAACGCCCAGCCCGATCGACACCAGCACCCACGGCCCCACCGTCACGAATCTCGAAACCGCAAGAAGGATCGCTGCGGAGAGCAGCAGGCTGATGGCTAGGCCCACTCCAAGTTGGCGCGCCCCCTGTTTCAGGAACAGCACGATGATGTCGCGGTCACGCGCACCGATGGCGCGGCGCAGGCCGATCTCGTTGGTACGCTGCACCACGGCATTGCTGCTCAATCCGTAAATGCCTGTCATCGCCAGCAGCATGGCGAAGAGACCACAACGAACGAACAAGTCCGTCATCGTAGTGGCCATCAGCGTCAGCTGACGCAGCACTTCCTCGTAGCTGGTGATTCTGGCTGGAGCCATGTAGTGATCAATGCCGGCGACGGTCCTGTAGATCGCGCTGCGCGCCGCATCGACGTTGCCGTGGTGCCGGATCAGCACGGCCGCCTCCGCGAGCGGCACCTGAGGCAGCGGGACGTAGAGTGATGCGAAGCTGCTTGATGTAGTCTTCAGCAGGTCACCGCGACGGGCATCGCTAACCACGCCGATCACGATGCGGTCGACTGGCTCAAGACCTTCTTGCATGATACGCACACGTTGACCCAATGCGCCCGACATCGGCCACTGCGCCTTGGCCGCGCTGGCGCTCACTACCACGGTCTTCAATCCGATCCCGCTGTCGCGGCTGTCGAAGTATCGCCCTTCGATCAGACGGACACCAATCGGCTGCCGAGCTTCCGAGGCAACCACTAACGTCGCCTTGGGATAGTCGCTTTCGCGCGGATACTCGGTGCCATCTACCCCGAAACGCACTTGTCCGACTTCCTGCAATACTGCGGCGGTTTCGATCTCTGGATTGTGGCGCAGATCGGCGATCAGTCGCTCGTAGAATTGAAGCTGCTTCTGCGGGGTATTGTAGGACTCCCCGGTCAGCTCGACAGGCATGTTCAGCAGATTGGTCGTGTCGATGCCGAAATCGATACGCGCAGCGCGATAGGCGACGATCGCCATTACGCTGCCGATCACCATCACCACAGAAATCAGCACGATCTCTACGATCACTAAAATCCGCGACACGCGTCCGCTGCGCTTTCCCTGCGAGCCACGGGTGCCGTCACGCAACAACGCACTGGAATTGATGGTAGTCGCGCTCCAGGTAGGAATCACTGAGACCAGGACAATGGCCAAGCATACGAAGCTCAACGCTGACAGAACCGCCCCGGTGTCCAGACCCCAGTTCCACCAAAACGGCAGATCGCCCTGGAACGTCGAGGCGAGGAACTGATTGCTCGCATTCAGTGCCCAGCCCGCAAGCGCCAGAGCCAATAGGCCCCCGACCACGCAGATCAAGGTGCTTTCCATCATCATCTGCAGCACAAGCCGCGTGCGCGGCGCGCCCAGTGCGACGCGCACAGCGATTTCGCGGATACGCTCATTGGTACGTGCCAGCAGCATGTTGCCCACGTTGACGCAAGCCAGCAACAAAATAAAAATGGAAACCACATTCAGCACGGCGAAGACGAAGGTGCCCTCCGGACCCGTTTGCGCAGACTGAAAGGTGTCCACGCGGATGTCGTCGAGGAGCGAATCGCTGTCTTCCCGACGCGGATAGTTCTGATAGGCCGCATGCAGCAGCGTGGTCAGTTCTGCCTCGGCCTCCTTGCGCGAGACCTTCGAGAGCAAACGCCCGTAGACACTGAACGAGGAGATTCCGTACGTGGTCGGATTAAGTTCGCGCTGCGTGAGCGGCAGCCAGATCTCTGAACTGATCGGAAACAAGAAGCCCTTCGGCATCACTCCGACGATGCGCGTCGCGCGCCCGTTGATCTGCACCACCTTGTCCACGATATCCGGATCGGCGCCGTATATCGAGCGCCACATCTTGTGTCCGATTACCGCTACCGGTTCGGCACCAGACACGGCATCCTCGGGCAAAAAACCGCGTCCCAGGACAGGCCGCGTGCGCGCGAACTGAAAGATGCTCCACTCCGCGGAGGTTGCCTTGACGCTGCGGCTGGCATCGAGCTCGCTGATCACCGAACGACCGGTCTGGTACGCGGCAATCCCATCGACCGAGCGGGTATGGCGCAGTTGTGCCAGTTCAAATCCGTCGATCAATGCGGTACGGCCGTCCTTCTTGCCGAGTATTCGGACCATGGAGTCGCTGGCCGGTACTGGCAGCGCCTTGTACATCATCGTATTCAACACCGAGTAGGTATAGATACTGATCGCCAGGCCTCCGGCGAGCACAAGGATGGTCAACAGCGTGAACTGCGGCGTCTTCAGCAAAAGACGCGAGGCATAGCGCAGGTCGGATAGAAAAGACATTCCGATCCTCACCCGACCACGCGTGCCGACGAATCGGAGAGGAGACGTCCATCCAGGAGATCGACCTGGCGGCTTGCACGTGCGGCGTACCCGGGATTGTGGGTGACCAGGCAGATCGTTGAGCCTTCCGCGTGCAGCCCCTCCAAAAGTTCTGTCACCGTCTCCGCATTCTTCGAATCTAGATTGCCAGTCGGCTCGTCCGCCAGAATCAGCAGCGGACTGGCGACGACTGCGCGCGCCACCGCCACACGCTGCTGCTGGCCGCCCGAAAGCTGCGAGGGAAAATGCTTGGCGCGATGTGACATGTCGACCCGATCCAACGCATGTGCCACCATCGCTGCGACGTCCTGGGCACCGAGATCGCGTCGATATGACAGCGGCAAGGCGACATTCTCCGCCACGGTCATGTCGCTTATCAGATTAAACGACTGAAACACGAATCCGATTTCGCGGTTGCGGATACGCGCACGTTCGTCGCGGCCGATGGTGGAAACGTCGTGCTCACCGAGCACGTAGCGCCCGGCGGTCGGCGCATCGAGCAGGCCCAGCAGCGAAAGCAAGGTGGACTTGCCGCAGCCAGAGGGTCCGGAGAACGCCACGTATTCACCTCGTCTGACAATGAGGTCGATGCGGTCTAATGCGCGCGTCTCCACCTCGTCGGTAAAGAAGGATTTGCGCAGCCCCTGCAGCTGGATGAGCGGTTCGCTGTCAGACATGTCCGATGCCACCTACTTGACCGAGACTTTGTCATAACTGCTCCAGGCCGACGAGTCGGATACGATGACCTGATCGCCTGCCTGCAATCCGCTCAGCACTTCAATATAGCGTGTGGAGGCACGTCCGAACTGCACGGAACCGCGACTGGCCGCATTGCCGTCCAGGCGGTATAGCTCGACGTTGCCCTGGCTTTTGGCAAAAGGTGGCCGCTCGACGAACAGCGCATTATGCTTCTTCTCGATGTCGATAATGCCTTCGACGCTCAGGTCAGGACGCGCCTCCGGCGGCATCTTGCCAGTCAACACGACTTCGACCTTGACCACCCCGTTCGTCGCAGAGGGTGCGATGCGCGTGACGCGTCCGGGAATTTTGCTGGTGCGGGTGTCCACAAGGACAGATTGTCCGAGTGCGACATCGTTGACCTGGAAATCCTGGACGTCGAGCAAAGCAACCAGATCGTCCTGACGGGCGATTTGGCCGGCCTGCGTGCCAGCGGTCACGCGCTGCCCCAGCTGTAGTGACATTTGCTGCACCACACCGTCAATGCCGGCGCGAATGGTCAGGTCATCGATCTGCTGCTGGATCAGGTTTTTGGATTTTTCAAGTTTGGAAACCACAGCGACGTTGGCCTCGGTCGTCGCCGACAAGCTATCCTCCATGCGCCTTACGCGTTCCTTCTGGGCATCAATCTTGTGGTGGTTTTGCTCCATCACGATTCTGGATTGCTCAGCTGTGATGCGGGACACGATCTTTTGCTCGACAAGCTGCTTTTCGGCGTCGTACTTGACCTTGACGCTAAGGTAGTCCAGCTCCGCATTCTTGGCCTCCGATCGTAGGTCGGCCAGCTGGGAGCGCAACGTCGACTCCGCCGCGCGGTTCTGCTTTACTTGCGCGTCGATTTCCCACTGCGCCTGCAGCAGCTGCTCGTTCAGACGCGGATTGCTCAGGATGACCACGACGTCTCCCTTTTTTACGATCCCGCCAGCCTCGACGTTGATGCGCTCGACCAGGCCATCCACGTTCGCGGCAAGAAGGTGGATGTCCTTAGGCATCAGCACGCCGATACCGCGCACCTGCACGGAGAAGTCGCCGCGTTGCACCGTGCCTATGACGACATCATCCTTGTCTACCACGTAAGAAGCACTGCCGAAACCGGTACGTGTGAGAAACACGATCACCACCAGCGCGACGACGGCTCCCCATACCCAGCGATTGCGAAACCATTTCTTGGCACCGCCGGAGTTTCTTGCAATATCCATACTCGTGATTGACCTGGTAGTTGGCTGCCTGGAATGGCGACGCGTGTGGAAGTAAAAAAACTCCCTTTAAGTTCCGATGCCGCCGTATTTGCACGACGTTTCAGGTGGCATCGGAGTGGGCATTCATTCAAAACTTATGCAGGTCACTCCCGATCAATGCCGCCAGCTGTCAACTGACCGGCGATCAAGTCCGCCAGGCCGAATGCGTTGCCGTTCGACAGCATCGACAGATGCCCGCCATCAGCAAGGTGCACCTCGACATCCGTGCTCAGGCATACGCTGTAGTGACCGGCCAGATTGTTCGGCGATAAGCTTGCGATCGCGCCGTCACGGGCAAGAATCGATATGACCTGCCCACCGAATCGCCCGGTTGGCCGGTAGTTGCGGTGGATGGCCAGCTGGGTCCTGAAAACGTCCATTAACCCGACCGAGGCTTCTACCTGCGAGCCAGCGCTGAGCCCTTGACGTTGCAGGCGTTCTGCGAAAAAAGCACGCAAGGCCTGCTCATCGTCCAAGCTCTCCAACGACTGCGAGCCCTCCGCGTCAGCCCCGAGCATGCGTATCAGGCGACCGCTGAGTGATCGTTCTGAGCGTTGCGAATCGCGCAGGTAGATCGCACTGTCGATGAGCGCCAGTTGCACTTGGTGACCGCGCATCTCCAGCACACGAGCGACCTCAAAGGCGACGGCGCCACCGTAGGAATGGCCCGCAAACAGGTAGGGCCCCTGCGGCTGGCAGGTCAGCAACGCTCGTAGGTTCAGCTCCACCGTCTCATGCATGGAACGACTCGGAGGCAGCCGGCCATCCGTACCGCATGGATCAAGCACATGGAGCGCCAAGCGCCCCTGCAGCGCCTTAGCTAACGGCCGGTACGCAACTGCCGTAAGGCCGGCGGCGGGGAAGCAGTACAGCGGGCGGACGCCAGGCGAGGCATCCAAAGGCACCAATGGATGCCAGTCAGTGCTGCCGCCGATCACGATGTCGTCCACATGCCTTGCCAAATCGACAAGAACCGGATGGCGGAACAAGTCACGGATGTGAAGCCTTGCATCAAATCGCTCAGACAACGTCGCCATGAGCTTGATCGCGAGAACTGAATGTCCTCCCAACTCGAAAAAATCGTCGAAACGACTGACACGAGGCACGCTCATCAGGTCTGTCCATAGGTTCGAGATCACGCGTTCCGTGTCGGTCACCGGATCCGCGTAGTCACGCAATGTGACGTCAGCACGATCCGGTACTGGCAAGGCATGCCGATCAAGCTTTCCATTCGCTGTCAGCGGAAGTGCGGCAAGCGCAACGTATGCCTTCGGTACCATATAGTCTGGTAGCTCTTCTATCAACGTCTGCCGCAGCGCGGAGATATCGACGCAAGCATCGGCTTCGGTGACAAGGTATGCAATCAGGCGTTTTTCTCCGGGCTCATCCTCTCGCGCCAGTACGGCCACCTCGCGCACCCCCGGCAAACGCGCCAGACGTGCTTCGACTTCCCCCAACTCAATGCGGAAACCACGGATCTTTACTTGGAAATCGTTGCGACCGAGGTATTCGATGTCGCCCTGCGCGGTCCATCTTGCCAGGTCGCCGCTGCGATACAGCCGCCCACCCCCGCCGGTAGCGTCGAAAGGGTTGTCGACAAACCGTAGCTCGGTCAATTCCTTGCGATTCAGATAGCCTCGCGCGACACCACTGCCGCCCACGTAAATTTCTCCGACTACACCGACCGGGTTCGGTTGCATCAGCGGATTGAGGATGTAGATGGACATGCCAGGGAGCGGCCGCCCTATGACGCTGCTGCCGCAACCGAAGATGTCATCCAGGCCAAGTATACGAATGGTGACATGCACCGTGGTTTCGGTGATCCCGTACATGTTGACCAGCCTGGTGCGGCCGACGTCGTTGCGTTCCGCCCAGGTGCCGAGCATCTTCGGATCCAGCGCTTCGCCGCCAAAGATCACCGTGCGTAGGCAATGCGCTTGCGCGCTGCGCGCTTGGGCGAGGATCAGCTGACGGAATGCGCTCGGGGTCTGGTTCAACACCGTGACGCGTTCACGGCACAGCAGGGCATAGAAATCTTCCGGCGACTGCACACACTCGCCAGACACCACAACCAAACGTCCTCCATACGCCAGCGCGCCCCAAATTTCCCAGACCGAGAAATCGAACGCGAAGGAATGGAACAAGGTCCAGGTCTGGCTTTCATCCAAGTCGAGATCGCCCTCGGCCGCAGCGAGTAGGCGGAACACTTGACGATGTTCGACCTGGACGCCTTTGGGCGTCCCGGTGGACCCCGAGGTATAGATCACGTAGGCCAAATGTTCTGCATCAAGATCGGGCACGTCCGGGTTGTGTTCGGCATGGCGAGCAAGTTCGGTTTCGTCATCAAGATCTAGCCGCGCCATACCGGGCGGCAGCGATGCATGCGCTAGTCCGTGGGCAGCGAGCAATGCCACCGGCGTGCTGTCCAGCATCATCCAGTGCAATCGCTCCTGCGGATAGGCGGGATCTAGTGGCACGTAGCCGCCGCCTGCCTTGAGAATGGCAAGCACACCGGCCAGCAGGTGGGGGCCACGCGCTACGCACAGAGCAACGCGGTCATCGGGCTTCACTCCCATCGCGATCAGCGCATGGGCGACTCGGTTTGCACGGCGGTTGAGTTCGCCGTAGCTCCAATGTGAATCGCCAAACGTCACTGCAACCGCGTCAGGTCGATCGGCCGCGCGTGCCTCGAACAAACGATGTAACAACCGGTCCGCCTGACCGCCTCGCGACACGCCGCGGAGTTCCGGCAGCAGGGCATCGCGTGCGTCATCGGTAAGCAGCGGCAACGCGTTCACCGCAAGGCCGGGCTGGTCGAGCAAATGGGCGACCAGGACCTGAAAGGCGTCGGCCATGCGCTCGATCGTGCCACGCTCGAACAGGCTGGTCGCGTACACCCAGCGAATGTGGATGCCAGCCTCGGTCTCGGTCATGTGCAACTCGAGATCGTTGCGGCACTGCTGCACGTCGCCGCGCAGCGGACGCAGGTCGAATCCGGGCAGGGCAAACTGCCCTTCCTGGTGATTGTGCAAGGTGAAGCTGATCTGGTACAGCGGCGAATGGCTCAAGGAGCGCTCCGGGCGCAGCGCTTCCACCAGCATTTCGAACGGCACCTGCTGATGTGCGAAGGCGTCCAGGGTCGCCGTGCGCGTGCGGCGCAGCACTTCGATAAAGCTTGGGTCGCCTGACAGGTCGGTGCGTAGCACCAAGCTGTTGACGAAGAAGCCGATCATCGGTTCGAGCAATTTCTGCGTCCGTCCGGCGACCGGCGTGCCGATCACGATATCGGCCTCGCCGCTCCAACGCCCGATCAGCACAGCCAGCGCCGCCTGCAGCACCATGAACAGGCTGGCCTGGTTGCCCAGTGCAAGTTGCTTCAGACGGTGCAACGAGTCGATATCCAGGCGTCTGGCGACGTAGTCGCCTTCAAATTGTTGCAGCGCTGGCCGCGGCTTGTCCAGCCGCAGCCCATGTACCGGCGGCAAGTTGGTCAGGGCGTCACGCCAGAACTCCAGTTGGATCTGCAAGCCACCACCGCCTTCCAGGACGGTGCGCTGCCAACTGGCGTAGTCGCCATACTGGATCCGCAGCGACGGCAATACCGCGCTGCGGCTGCTGCTGAATGCCTCGTACAATGCAGCGAACTCGCTGCCCAGCACGTTCATCGACCAGCCATCGGAAGCTATGTGGTGCGTGGACAGCAGGAGCGCGTGCTCGTCTTGCTGCAGATGCACCAGCGTGCAACGCAGCATCGGGTCTGAGGTGAGATCGAAGACATGCGCGGCTTCTGCACGCACGATCCTGTCCAGAGCCGCCTCACGCTCGTCTGTTGCCAGGTTCGACAGGTCGTGCTGGACAATCGCTTGGGCAAGTGCCGGATGTACGACCTGCACCGACTCGCCATCCTGGATGGCAAAGGTGGTACGCAGGATCTCATGGCGTTCGACGATGACCTGGATCGTCTTGCGCACGGCCAGGGCGTCTAGCCTTCCGGCCAGGCGGACGCCGAAACGCATGTTGTACTGCGCGCTGCCGCCGCCCATCCGATCAATGAACCAGAGGCGCTGCTGCGAAAAGGAGAGCGGTAACGGGCGGCTACGGTCCACCGCTACGATAGCGGGCGCCGTGCTGGAGCCTGCGACCTCGTCGATGCGGCGCGCCAAGCCGGCGATGGTGGGGTGTTCGAACAGGACGCGGATCGGGATGTCGCGACCGAATTCCTCGGCGACATGACTGATGACCTGGGTAGCGAGCAGCGAATGGCCACCCATCTCGAAGAAATTGGTCCCGGCGCTGATTCGTTCCTGCTTGAGCACTCGCTGCCAGATCGCCGCCAAGCGTTGCTCGGTATCGCCGACAGGGGCGACGAACGCTTGCTCCATGGCGTAGTCAGGCTGCGGCAGCGCCGTCCTGTCCACCTTGCCGTTGCGATTCAGCGGCAGCGCGTCGATGGCCACGATGGCCGACGGCATCAAATAGTCCGGGACGCGCTCGCGCAGGTGCTCGCGCAACTCGCGCATGGCATGGGGCCAGCTGGCGACGGCGGGCACAACATAGGCGACCAGGCGCGGGTCGCCTGTTTCAGTGCGTACGATGGCGACCGCTTCGCGTACCTGCGCATGCGCGAGCAGGTGCTGCACGATCTCGCTCAACTCCACGCGGAAGCCGCGAATCTTGACCTGGTCGTCGGCACGGCCGAGGAATTGCAGTTTGCCTCCCGGCAGCCAGCGAACCAGATCGCCGGTGCGATAGAGCCGGCGTTCGCCGTTGTCCGGATGAACAACAAAGCGCTCAGCGGTCAGCTCAGGACGGCCGAGATAGCCAAGCGCCAGACCAGCGCCGCCCAGGTACAGCTCGCCAGAGACACCCACCGGCTGCGGCTGTCCGCATGCATTCAATATCCGCAACTCGACATTGGGCAGTGCTTGGCCAAGGGTGACTTGCGACTGCGCCACGATGTCTGCATGGGTGGCGGCCACGGCCGCCTCCGAGGGGCCGTAGGAATTGACGACGCGGCAGCGTTCGGCCCAACGCCAAGCCAGGGATTCGTCGCAGGTTTCGCCGGCAATGATTAGCAAGCGCAGCGCGTAATCCCGCTCTAGCGGCATCTGCGCGAGCAACGCCGGCGGAATGGCCGCATGGGTAATGCGCTCGCGCACCAACAGGGTCGATAGCCGTTGCACCGAGTGTCGATCGTCCTCGTTGCAGATGTGCAGGCTGCCGCCGTGGGCAAGCGCCATTAGCCAATCGAACACGCCGCCATCGAAACTGATCGAGCCGAACGCCAGCACACGGCTGCCAGGCCCGACCTCCAGTGCCTGCTGTTGGTAAAAGGCCAGGTTGACCAGTCCACGATGGGTATTAAGCACGCCCTTCGGCGTCCCGGTCGACCCGGACGTAAACACGGCATAGGCCGCCTGCGCTGGATCGAGGTGATCAGCATCCGGATTAGTCTCCGGGTATGCAGCAAGCATTGACGTGCGCAGCTCGGCATCTAGCAGTAGCAGGGTGCGCTCGGCCAGAACCGCCAACGCGTCCAGCACGCTCGCATGTGCAAGTACGTGTTCCACGCCGCCGTCGGCGAGCATCGCCTCGACCCGTTCTTGCGGATATGCCGGGTCCACCGGCAGGTAAGCCGCGCCAGACTTCAGGATTCCGAGCAGGCCGACGATCATGTCCAGCGAGCGCTCGGCGCAGAGGCCGACCAGTTGCCCTGGCCCTACGCCCTCACTACGGAGCCAGTGTGCTACGCGGTTGGCCTGAGCATTCAGTGCGCCATAGCTGAGACTTTCACCATCGCAGGTTATGGCAATCGCCTGGGGGGTGGCAGAGGCATGCTGTTCGAACAGGGCGTGGGCGCAAAGACAGGGCAGTTCCTGCCGCTGCGGGCAAGCCCATTGCTCGATTGCCGCACGATCGCCGGCAGGCAGCAGCGGCAGTGCCATTATCGGTTGCTCAGGGGTCTCGGCCATCGCCGCAAGTAAGGCCAGATAGCTTTCGGCCATGCGCTCGACCGTCGCAGCATCAAACAGGCTAGTCGCGTACAGCCAGCGGAACTGCAGGCCGTGCTCGTCCTCGGTTACGGCCACATGCAGGTCCAAGTCGATGCTGTGCGTATCGTTGGACATTGCAGTGATTGCCAGGCCCGGTAGGCTGAGCGTCTCGCGCTCATGGTTCTGCAACGCCAGCACCACCTGGAATAGCGGTCCGTGGCTGAGGTGGCGCTCTGGCTGCAACGTCTCCACCAGCATCTCGAAGGATGCGTTCTGGTGCGCGAACGCATCGAGTACCGTGCGACGCGTCCGTGCGAGCAATGTGCGCACGTCAGGATTGCCCGAAAGATCGAATCGCAGCGCGAGGCTGTTGATGAAAAAGCCGATCAGTGGCTCAAGTTCGCGCCGCGTGCGGCCGGCGACCGGCGCGCCGATCACCACGTCCGTCTCACCGCTCCATCGACCGACCAGCAGGGCCAAGCCCGCTTGTAGCGCCATGAACAGCGTCGCGTCGTAATCCAAAGCGAGGCGACGCAGGCGCTCAAGTCCGGGCCTCTGCAAGCGGCTCACCACTTTCCCGGCGCGATAGTCCTGGCGTACGGGCCGTAGCCGATCGAGCGGCAATGCATGCACCTGTGGTGGATTCGCCAGTTGCTTCTTCCAGTACTCGAGGTCACGGGCGATGACACTCGCCTGCTCTGGAGAGCGCTGCCATGCAGCGTAGTCTGCGTACTGGATCTCCAGCGCCGGAAAACTACTCGCCACGCCCTGCGCCTGGCCCGCATAGGCCGCGACGAACTCGCGTACCAACAGTCCCTTCGACCAGCCGTCGGAGGCGATGTGGTGCACGGTGAATAACAACGCGTGTTCTTGCGACGCGAGCGCGACTAAAGTGCAGCGCAGCACTGGACCGGTGGCGAGATCGAACGGCATCCGCGCCTCTTCGCGGCTCAGGCGCTGCAGCTCTGCGGCCTGAGAGTCGCCCTCGAGATGTGACAGATCGACCAGCGTGATGGGAAACGGCGCCGGCGGATGCACGATCTGTACCGCGTTCCCATTGCGCTCTGCGTAGGTGGTCCGCAGCACTTCGTGGCGTGCGACCAGCGCATCGAGCGCGCTTCGCAGCGCCGTCTTGTCCAGCGCGCCAGCGATCCGCATCGACGTCGGCAGGTTGTACTGTGCACCGCCCGCGAAGCGACTGACGAACCACAGCCGTTGCTGCGCAAGCGACATTGGCAATCCACCTTCGCGAGCTGCACGTGGAATCGGCAACTGGGCGGCCTCGGCGTGTGCATCGATACGCCGCGCGAGATCCGCCAGTACCGGCGCCTCGAACACCATCCGCACCGAAACCGCTTTGCCGGTTTTTGAGGCCAAGGCGCTCGCCATCCGCGTCGCCAGCAGCGAGTGGCCGCCAATCTCGAAGAAATTGGCTTCGATCCCCACCCTGTCGAGCTTGAGCAACTCGCGCCACACTGCGGCAACGGTCGCCTCGGTCGGCGTTCCGGCAGGGGAATGGGCGTTCGTGCCCGGTGTCGGCTCCGGCAGTGCACGGCGGTCGACCTTGCCGTTCGCGGTCAACGGGAACCGCTCCATGACCACGTACGTGCTGGGTTGCATATAGTCAGGCAGCCAATCGCGCAGTTCTGCGCGTACCGCGGCCACCACATCGTCCTGGCCGCTTTCCGCAAGCAGATAGGCAACCAGACTCCCCTCCTCCCCGCCCAGGACCATCGCTACCGCGTCCTTGACGCGCCCGCTGCGCAACAGGCTAGCCTCGACCTCGCCCAGTTCGATACGGAAGCCGCGCAGTTTGACCTGATGGTCGAGTCGCCCCAGGCATTCGATGGCACCGTCGGCGAGCACGCGTCCGAGGTCGCCGGTGCGATAGAGCCGCTCGCCGAATGCCCCGCCGAGGCCGTGACGAACGAACTTCTCCGCGGTCAGCTCTATGCGTCCGGGATAGCCGAGCGCTAGGTTTTCGCCGGCGACGCAAATCTCGCCGGGCATCCCCGGCGGCACAGGGCGCAGACATTCATCCAGGATCAGCAGGGCACTGTTGGCGATCGGCCTGCCAATGGGGATGCTGCCGCGCAGCTGGTCGTCGCCAACAATATGAAAGCTGACGTCCGACATCGTTTCTGTCGATCCATACAGGTTGCACAGCACCGCGCCGGGCACCACCGCGCGTATCCGCTTGGCGACACCGGGGCGGAGCGGCTCACCGCTGACGAACCAATAGCGCAGTCCCACTAGCAGCGTCGCCGCATCAGGTAGCTCGGTCAGCGCTCGCGCCAGCGAGGGTGCAGTGACGATGCGGGTTACGCGGTGCTCTGCGAGCAGGCGCGCAAACGCGGCCAAATCGGAAACCGTCTGCGCATCAACGATCAAAGACGGGCGACCGGCGGCCAATGGCACGGCGAGCTCCCACACGGCGCGAACGAATGCCGTGCTGGTGATCAGGCAACAAACCTCGTCATCCGCGAACGGGAACGTCTCGAGCATCCACTCCACACGATTGACCAATGCCCCGTGCGTGCCGAGCACGCGTTTGGGCTGGCCGGTGGACCCCGAGGTGAACAAAAGGTGCGAGCCATCGCCCGCACGCGGACGCGGCAACGTCGGCGTCGCCGCCGGACCCAGGCCGCTATCGGTCCCCAGCAAGATCACTTGGGCGACACCGTCGGCGCGCTCGCGCAATCGTGGCTCGACGAGCAAGACACGGACATCGGCGTCGCGCAGCATGTAGGCGATCCGCGCCTGAGGCAGGTCCGCTGCCAGTGGCAGATACACCGCACCGACGTTGAGACAAGCAAGCACGGCAACCGCGTAGTCGATACTGCGGTCGGCGAGGATGCCGACGGTCTCCCCTGGCGTGACGCCACGCGCGTGCAGCTGTGCCGCCAAGGCGCGGGCGCGGGCGTCGAGGGTGAGGTAATCGATCCGTTCCTGGTGGTGGATCAATGCGGTCGCTTCAGGTGTTGTAGCGGCCTTGGCCTGGACGCGTTCGTGCAGGCGCGCATCGTCGTAGCGGCGTCGCTCTGGCAACGCCTGCGCGACAATGGAATGTCGCTCATTCTCTGGGAGCAGCGCGTAATCCAGGATGCGCGCCTGCGGGACGGCAATCGCCTGCCGCAGCAGCTCACCGAATCCAGACGCCAGGCGCCTCACGCTGGCAGCCTCGAACAAAGAAGCGCGATAGGACCACTTCAGCAGCAACTGTCCGTCGAAGTGACGGACGTACAGGGTCATGTCCGCCTTGGACAGCGATTCGGGCGTCTCCGAACCCACCCCACTCATCTCGATGCCCTCCACAGCCAGCTGGTCTTCCTGTACCGACTCGAACACGTTGAGCAGAATCTGCACAAGCGGGTTGTAGCTCAGGCTGCGCGGGGGCTTGAGTTCTTCGACCAGGTTCTCGAACGGGATTTCCTGGTGCGCGTACGCTTCGAGCGAATCACGCCGGCAGTGTTCTAGCAACTCGTCAAAACGTGGATTTCCGCCAAGGTCGGTGCGTAGCACCAGCGTATTCACGAACAGGCCGATCATGCCCTCGAGGTCGCGATGCACGCGCCCGGCCACTGGAGTTCCCAGCACGATGTCCTGTTCGCGACTGGCACGCCCGATCAGCATCGAAAAAAGTGCACGCATCAACACGAACAAGGTGATACCGCGCTCGGCGCAGAACGCGCGCACGGCCGTCGTCTGGCTGGCGTCGAGGATTTGCAGATAGACGTTGCCAGAAAAATCCTGCTGGGCGGGACGCGGCCGATCCAGCGGCAGGCTGTGGACCCAAGGGATGCCGGCCAGGCGCTGCCGCCAGTACGCCAGTTCCGTCTGCAAGACCTCGCCCTGCAGGCGACGGCGTTGCCACAGCGCGTAGTCGGCGTACTGCACGGGAAGCGGCGCCAACGCGGGCATGCGGCCAGCGCGAAGGGCGTCGTAGAGTTCCACGAGCTCTCGGACCAGTACGCCATTGGACCAACCGTCGGATGCAATGTGATGCACGGTCAGCAGCACCACCGTTTCCTCATCGCGCAGTCGCAGCAATGCGCAACGCAGCACGGGATCGCCCGTCAGATCGAACGGCCGAAAGGCTTCCTCGCGCCTCAGCGCCTGCACGCGCTCCGCGCGCGCGATGCCCGCCAGCTCGCGCAGGTCGTGCGATGCGATCGGCAGCTGCGATGACGCACGAACCACCTGAATCGCGCCATCCTCGCAATCGGCATAGACGGTGCGCAGGATCTCATGACGCTCGAGCAAGGCATTCAAGGCGCGCTGGAACAGCGCCGACTCAAACGCGCCCTGCAGACGCAGCGCACTTGGCATGTTGAACTGCGCGCTGCCGCCTTCTAGGCGATCGATGAACCACAGCCGCTGCTGTGCGAATGACAACGGCAGCGATCCGGCGCGATCCGCCACCGGAATGCCTCGCTCCGCCTCGTCTGCTCGCGTGTCGAGGTGGGCCGCGAGTTCATGCAAGGTCGTGTGCTCGAACACTGCACGCACAGGCAAGGGCTTGCCGAACTCGCGTCCGATGTCGCCCACTAGGCGCGTGGCGAGCAGCGAGTGGCCGCCCATCGCGAAGAAATTGGCGCTGCGGTGCACGCACTCCCGCTTCAGGATGCGCTGCCACAACGCAGCCAAGCGTCGCTCGGTCTCGGTCGCAGGCGCATCGCACTGGGCGGCGTCATCGTCCAGTTGCGGCACGGGCAAGGCGTGGCGGTCAATCTTGCCATTGACCGTCAGCGGCAGCGCGTCCAAACCCAGGATCGCCGCAGGCAACATGTACGCCGGCAGCATCTTGGCCAACGCTGCGCGTAGTCCGGCGATGCCGGCCGCGTCGAATGCCGGTTCGACATAGCCGACCAGACGCGCTTGGTCGCCCTCGCCGACCAGCCGTACGACGGCGCGCCGCACCCCTGGCGCCGTGGCGAGGTGGTGCTCGATCTCGCCGAGCTCGATGCGGAAGCCGCGCAGCTTGATCTGGTCGTCGGCCCGCCCGAGGAACTCCAGTTGCCCATCAGGACCCCAGCGCACCCGATCCCCGCTTCGGTAAATGCGCTCGCCCGCCCGAAATGGATCTTCCAAGAAGCGCTCAGCGGTCAGCGCAGGCTGCCCCAGGTAACCACGGGCAACACCGGCGCCGCCGATATAGAGCTCTCCCGCAACGCCCAGCGGTACCGGGAGCAACCTGGCATCCAACACATATAGGACGGTGTTGTGCATCGGCCGACCGATCGGAACTGTCCGTCCTAGCGATGCCAGGTTGGCGCTGACGTCGTACCAGCTGCAGCCGACCACGGTTTCGGTTGGTCCATAGTGGTTGTACACCTGGGCCGCAGGAAAGCGCGCCTGCAATGCATGCGCGGTCTCCACCGGGAAGCGTTCGCCACCGATCACGAAGACGTGCGCCTGCGGTAGTGCGGTCTCGTCAAGCAAATGCAGCAGACCCTGCACGTGCGAGGGCGTCAGCCGCAGCAGGGCATTGCCGCAGTTGGCGGCAGCGAGTCGAACGGCCAGCGCGGTCAGATCGTCTCCCTCGTCCATCAGATCGACCGTGCCACCGACCAGCAGTGGCACGAACAGCGCCGGCACGGTCAGGTCGAATGCCGGCGAGGTGACCACAAGCGATCCCGCCAGCGCGGCGGAGTAGTAGCTCTGGCGTGCGAACGCGCAGTAATCGACCATTCCACGATGGGCGACTTCGACGCCCTTGGGCGTGCCGGTCGAGCCCGAGGTATAGATGACATAGGCACTGTCGTCGAGCCCGGGATCCGTGCCTGGCCGAACGTTGGGGTAGCCCTCGAACCAACGTGGATCGTTGTCGGCACCATCCATGAACACGGTATCGACGCCAGCGGCGTGCAGCGGATGCGCGCTATGGTGCAAGGCGACACGCACCCCCGCATCGGTGAGAATGCGTTGCAACTGCGCGGCGCTCTGCCGCCCATCGAGCGGCACGTAGGCAGCACCCGACTTGTGCGTTGCGAGCAGTCCGATTACCAGGTCGATAGAGCGTCCGAGAAAGATCCCGATGCGGTCGCCTGAACCAACGCCTTGCTCGATCAGGGCCTGCGCTAGACGATTCGCCCGTAGGTCGAGTTCGCGGTAGGTGATGGCGCGCTCGCCGCAGCGCACGGCGATGTGCTGGGGGAAGGCCTGGGCGGTGCGCTCGAAGGCGCGCACCAGTGGCTCCTGCCGCCCATGCCCCAAGCTCGGGCCACGTCCCAGTGCGAACAGCTCTCGCGTCTGAGCCTCATCGACCAGCGCGACCCCAGCCAGCGCTCGTTGCGGCTCGCTACACATCGCATGCAGCAACCGCACGTAGGCAGCAGCCATGCGCTCGATGCTATCGTGCTCGAACAACTCGTCCTTGAATGTCCATCCCAGGTGCAGCCCGTCGTCGCTCTCGGTCGCGGTTAGATCGAGATCGAAGTGTACGTGCTCGCCGCCGGCCGCCAGCGGTTCGAAATGCAATCCCGGCAGTTCCAGGGCGCCGCCGTCATGGTTCTGCAGTACAAACTTGATCTGGCACAGTGGATTGTAGGCAAGACTGCGCTGCGGACAGAAGGTTTCAACCAGCAGATCGAATGGAACCTGCTGGTGGGTAAAGGCATCCAGTGCGACAGCCCGGCCATGCGCGATTAACGCTCGTGCGTCGGCAGCCAGATCGACATCGAAGCGGCAGAGCACCGTATTGTTGAAAAAGCCGATCAGCGGCGCGGTTTCAGTCTGGTCGCGTCCAGCGGTCGGTGTGCCGATGACGATATCGCGCTGACCGCTCCAGCGCGACAGGAGGTGGGCGAACGCCGATTGCAGCACCATGAACAGGGTCGCACCGGTCGCATTGGCCAGGCGTTTGACCGCATCCAGACCGGCGCGGTCGAGCAACTGATTGTGGCGCTGCGCGGTGAAGCGCTGCCTGGGCGGGCGCGGATGGTCCAACGGCAGGTCGTGAACTTCGGGAATACCGACTAGACGTGCGACCCAATAGTCCAACGACTGTCGTAGCGCGCCGCTTTCGCGCTCGGCATGTTGCCAACGCGCGTAGTCGCCATACTGGATCGCCAGCGAGGGCAACGCCGCGCCGCGACCTTCGGCGGCTGCGGCGTAGTGCGCCATGAACTCCCGCACCAGTACACCCATCGACCACCCGTCGGTGGCGATGTGATGCATCGTCAGTACGACCGCATGCTCCTGGTCCGCGATGCGCAACAGCGCGCAGCGCAGCATCGGGGTCTGGCCGAGAAGATCGAACGGAGTGCCTGCCTCCTCGCGCGCGAGGCGTAGCGCCTCGCGTTGAGCCACGTCGGGTGCCAATGCCGACACGTCACGCATCCTCACCTGCAATGGGCGATGCGGATGCACCACCTGCACAGGTTCGCCGTCACGTTCCACGAAGGCGGTGCGCAGAACAGCATGGCGTTTCACGATAGCGTCCAGCGCAGCGCGCAGCGCGTCTGTATCGAGGACGCCGCGTACGCGAAACGCCAGCGACAGGTTGTACTCCACACTCCCGGGATCGAGCTGGTGCAGGAACCACAGTCGCCTTTGCGCGTAGGACAATGGATGCTCCGTGGCGTCCTGATGGTGGACGATGCGCGATGCCGGTGCCGATGACGCTGCGTGGAGGTAGTCCAGGATTGCGCTCTTGTGCTCGGCGAGCCGTCGGCGCAACTCTGGACTCAGCCGACTCTGCGCATCGCCCACCAGCAATTTGCCATCTCTGGCGGCAATGCGAATGCCCGCGTCGCGGCA
The DNA here is from genome assembly GCF_056725225.1 of Xanthomonas sp. NCPPB 2933. Classification (NCBI taxonomy): domain Bacteria; kingdom Pseudomonadati; phylum Pseudomonadota; class Gammaproteobacteria; order Lysobacterales; family Lysobacteraceae; genus Xanthomonas; species Xanthomonas sp. NCPPB 2933. The sequence goes on along the minus strand of NZ_CM161518.1, from coordinate 1,792,935 downwards.
CTCCTGTAACACGTCGATTACGCTCATAGTTCGATGAACTCCTGGTCGCCGCTGTCGGCGAGATCGAGCGTCAAGTCACGCCGAAGCGCTTCGCGACGCAACTGTTCGTCCACGAAGTCGGCCAGCGCCCGGATGGTGGTGCGCTCGAACACATCCCGGATGGCGATGTGGATGGCGAAACGCTCCCGTACCTCGCCGATCATCCGCACGGCAAGCAGCGAGTGCCCGCCGAGTTCAAAGAAACCGGTAAGCACGTCAATGTCGTCCAGGCGCAGCAGCATCCGCCATATCCCGGCAATCGTTTCCTCCGTGGGCGTCTGCGCGCTTGTCCAGACATGGCCTGGCGCCATTCCTGGCTCGGGCAGGGCCTTGCGATCGATTTTTCCATTCGCGTTCAGTGGCAGGCGTTCGAGGACAACGAACGCGGCGGGCACCATGTACTCGGGCAAGGCCGCACGCAATACGGTACGAAGCCGTTCCGCAATCGCCGATCCGTCTTGCGATTCGCGTAACGCAGGGGTGCCGACGTAGGCAACCAGCGACACGTCCTCTCCCCCACCGCGCACTGTCACCACCGCGTCGTTGACATCGTCCTGCCTGCACAGAACCGCTTCGATTTCGCCCAGCTCTATTCTCAGCCCACGGATCTTGACCTGATGGTCAATGCGTCCAAGGAAATCGAGCGTGCCATCGGGTAGCCAGCGCGCAAGATCCCCCGTGCGGTAGAGACGTGCCCCAGCGATGGCGCTGGTCGTGTCGGGAACGAACTGTTCGCGGGTCAGTTCCGGCTTGTTGCAATAACCGCGCGCCAGGCCGACGCCGCCGATATGCAACTCGCCCGGGACGCCGACCGGCTGAGGCTGCCCGGCCGCACCGAGCACGTGCAACTGGACGTTCTGGATGGGCCGCCCTATCGGCACGATGGTGGCGTCGTGCTCCGGGCGGCATTCCCAAAAACTCACATCGATAGCGGCTTCTGTCGGCCCGTAAAGATTGTGCAACTGGGCGCACGTGCCGGTGGCGAAAAAGCGGGTGGCCAGTTCCGATCCAAGCGCCTCGCCACTGCAAATTACCCGACGCACACTGTCGCAGGCAGCCCAGTCCGAACTGACCAGCAAGGTGCTCAGCATCGAAGGCACGAAGTGCAACGTGGTGATACCGTACTTGCAGATCGCCGCGCATACGGCACCGGGATCGGCGTGCGCGTCCGGCGCCAGCATCACCAGTCGCGCGCCAGCCATCAACGGCCACAGAAACTCCCAGACCGAGACATCGAAGCTATACGGAGTCTTCTGCAGTACTCGGTCGCTCGCGTCAAGCGCATAGGCCGCTTGCATCCAATGCAACCGATTGACCAGCGCCCCGTGCTCATTCAGTACGCCTTTCGGCTCGCCGGTGGAGCCGGAGGTGTAGATCGCATAGGCCAGCCGGCCGGGCCCCAGGCCTCGACTGCGTGTCTCGGGATTGTGCGCGGGCTGCGCGTTGAGCGGGATCTGCAAGTGTTCGGCATCGAGCGCGAGAATCGTCTCGGTACCAACAGGCAGCACCTGCTCCAGACCGTTGGAAGTGATTACCACGCGTGCGTCTGAATCACGCAGCATGTAGTCCAGGCGGGACCTGGGGAAGTTGGGATCCAGCGGCAGGTAAGCGCCACCGGCCTTGAGCACGCCGAGGATGGCGACGGCCAGATCGACAGAGCGAAGCATGCAGATGCCAACGATTTGATCCGGTCCGACACCCTCTGCCAGCAGCGCATGGGCGAGGCGATTGGCCCGCAGATTGAGTTCAGCATAGGTGATGCTGTCATCGCCGAACTCCACAGCGACCGCGAGCGGACTACGTTCTACCTGCGCTTCAATCAGCTCATGGATACAAGCCGCCTCGGGATACGGCGCGGCTGTCGCATTCCACGCTGCCAGTTGCGTACGCTCATCGGACGTCAGCAGGCCGATACTTGCCGGCGTGCAGTCTGGCTCGGTCATCTGCAACAGGATCTGGCCCAGGTGCCCGGCCATGCGTGCGATCGCCGCGTCGTTGAAGCGTTCTGCGCGATAGCCGAACTTCACCCGCAACGTTCGGGCATGCGCCGCGATGAGTGTCAGCTTGAATGTGGTCGCCTCGCTGGTGCCTGGTTCCTCAATGTCGAGCTGTGCCTCAGCGGACCCGGCGGCGTCGCCCATTACCGCGTCGAGCGGATAGTTTTCGAACACCAGCAGACTGTCGAACAGCTGCACACCAGGCTTGATGCGTGACTGGCGACGGATCTCGGGCAGCGACAGATAGCCGTATTCATTGCCGAGCTGGAAGTCGGCATGCAAGGCCGCGAGCGACTCGCTGATCGTTCGCCCGGTCTCGAACGCCACCTTTACCGGGATGGTATTGATGAACAGCCCGATCATTTCTTCCACCCCCGGCACCTGTCCGGCGCGCCCGGAAATGGTGGCGCCGAACACTACCTCCGGCTCGGCGCTGTAGCGGTGTAGCAGATACGCCCACGCCCATTGCAGCATGGTGTTGACCGTGGTGCGATGCGACTTGGCGTACGCCTGCAGCGTTTGCGCATGTTCTTCGTCCAGTTCGAGCACGTATTCGCGTTGACCTTGGCCGCTCCCGACCGGCAGGCGGTCGACCGCCAGCGGCGTCGGCGCGTCGAACTCCTTGAGCATGCCGTGCCAGTGATCGCGAGCACGTTGCACATCCGAAGCCAACAGCCACGCGATGTATCGCTCGTAAGGAGGGGGTGCGGGCAGTTGGAAAGGCCTGGCTTCTATATGTGCGCGGTAAAATTCAATGACGTCGCGGTAGACCAGCGGCAGACACCAGCCGTCGAGCAGAATGTGGTGCAGCGACCACAGCAGCTGGTAGCGGTCGTGGCCTAGACGGAACAGCGCAATCCGCATCAAGGGTGGACTTTCGAAGTCGAAGCCTCGGCATCGGTCCTCCTGCCGGTAGGTTTCGAAGCGGATGCGCTGGTCGGATGAGGGCAGGTCTTGCCAGTCTTCCTCGTGCCACGGCAGTTGCGCGGCAGCCAACACCACTTGGTGTAGATCGTCGGTGCCGCCAACGAAGCCCGTGCGGAACGCATCGTGGCGCGTCACCACTTCCTGCCACGCATGCCGGAACGCGGCGAGATCCAGGGTGCCGCGCAGCACGGGGAAATTCTGTACGACATACGCCGAGGCGTCGAGCAGGCTTTCGTACATCATGCCTGCCTGCATCGGCGTGGCCGGATACAGCCGCAGCAGATCAGGATGACGCTCGTGCAAGGAATCCAGGCGCGTCTGGTCAACCTGAGCCAGCGGGAAGTCCGACGGCGTCCATGCACCGGCATCGGGACGCTGGCAATGGCCTGTCACATCCATCAGCGCCTGTTCCATACACGCAGCGAGCGCACGCATGGAGGCATCCTCGTGGCGTTCGACGCTGTAGGACAAGGTGAACTGCAATTGCCCGGCAAAGGTCTTGCCGCTGAGCGCAAGTAGTGCAGATCGTTGTCGCCCCAGGCTGGTCTGCGGGCCGATGGACTCGCGTGCGGGGCTGAAGTGACTTGCTTCGTTAAGCACTTGGTCGAAGTGCCCCAGATAATTGAACATCAACGCGTCGGTCTCTGCGCCAGCAGCCTCGCGTAGCGCCACATCCCTTGCAAGATAACGCAACACTCCATAGCCGATCCCATTGCGGGGGATGGAGCGGTAGCGTTCCTTCACCGCCTTGATCGCATCTGCAACGCCGTCGCCGTCGGCTTCAAGCACAACGGGGAAGACACTGGTGAACCAACCGACGGTCTGGGTGAGGTCTAGCTCGTCGAACAGCGCTTCTCGGCCATGACCTTCCAGACGCAGGCGCAGTTCGCGCTGCCCGTTCCAGCGGCGCATGCCCAGGTACACTGCGGCGAGCAGCAGCTCGTTGATGCGCGTGCGGTAGGCGGCGTTGCATTGCTGGTGCAATGCGCGGGTGTCCTCGCGGGACAGTCCAAAGACAACACTGCGGGTGGTCGAGATCGCACCTGGGCTGGGGAACTCCAGGCCGGCCTTGTCGGGGGCCAGTTCGCCGCCGCGGGCATTCGCCAGCCAATAATCGCGTTCGCGCAGCAGCGTTTCGCTGCATGCGTATTCGCTCAATGCCTGTCCCCATTGCTGCAACGAGGAGGTCTTGGGCGGCAACGCCACGACATCGCCACGCGCGTGTTGTTCGTAGCCCAACTCCAGGTCGGTGAGCAGGATGCGCCAGGAGACGCCATCCACCACGATATGGTGCGCGGCTAGCAGCAGGCGACCCGCCTCACCGGCGTGCTCAGGCGGAAAGTACACCGCGCGCAGCAGTGGGCCGTTGGAGAGATGGAAGCGACGCTGCCACTCAGCGCAACGCGCGGATACATGGGCCGCCCTTGGAACATCCCTCACCGGCAACTCAATCACCATGCTTTCCCGCACCATCGCAGGATCGAACGGCGCATGTACGGCCTGCCAGTCGTCAGTACGCTGCACAAAGCGCAAGCGCAACGCATCGTGGCGAAGATACAGCGCTTCGAGTACCGCGCTTAGCGTCGTCTCGTCGAAGTCCGCCGGTGTTTCCAGCAAGAGCGCTTGGTTGAAGTGGTGGCGGTCGAGCGCTTCGCCCTCGAGGAACATCCGCTGCACCGGCAGCAACGGCATGGCACCATCCGCCGGCGCCTGCGGCATTTCGGTCACCTGAGGTTCCTCGGCCTCCATGGCCAGTGCCAGCTCGGCAATGGTCTGGTTTTGGAACAACTGCCGGGTACTAATGTGCAATCCGGCATGGTTGGCGCGCGACACCACCTGAATCAGCAGGATCGAATCGCCACCGATCTCGAAGAAGTTGTCCTGCACGCTGATCTGTTCGACGCGTAGCACCTGCTGCCAGATCGCCGCCAGGGTCCGCTCGGCTTCCGTGCGTGGTGCCAAATAGCTGTACTGAGACTGGTAATCGGGCTCCGGCAGGCGTTCCCTGTCGACCTTGCCGTTGCGGTTAAGCGGCAATTGATCCATTGCCACGAAGGCCGCCGGCACCATGTAGTCCGGCAACAGCCGCTTGAGGTAGGCACGCAGTTCTTTCGCCAGCAGCAGCTCGTTCACCGGCTCGCATCCAGCGGTGACGACGTAGGCCACCAGCCGCGTGGTCTCGCTGCTGCGCTGAGCCACCACCACGACATCCTTGACGGCGTCGTGAGCCCGCAGGCGCGTCTGGATCTCGCCCAACTCGATGCGGAACCCGCGCACCTTCACCTGGTCGTCGACACGGCCGACGAAGACCACGTTGCCATCCGGCAGTTGACGGACCAGGTCGCCGGTCCTGTAGCGCCGCTCTGCATCGGACTCGGGTCCGACGAGGAAACGTTCAGCGCTCAGGTCGGGGCGGCAATGGTAGCCGCGGCCGACGCCATCACCTCCAAGGTAGAGCTCGCCGATCACCCCGCACGGCACCGGACGCTGATCGCGTCCGAGCACGTACTGGGCGCTACCGGAGATCGCGACGCCGATCGGATAGGTGTCGCCGCGGCGCTCTCGAATTTCGTAGGCGGTACTGAAAGTGGTGTTTTCGGTCGGGCCATAGACGTGCATCAGGCGCTCGGGCTTGCCAGCATCAATGATCCGCCCCACCGCTTCCACATCCACGCCCTCGCCGCCGAACAGCAAGCAGCGCAAAGGCGCGAACCCGGCCGGGTTCACGAGCGACATCTGGTTGAGAATTGCCGTGGTGACGAACATCATGGTGATGCCGGACCGCGCCAGGATGCCCGACAGCGCATGTGGATCGAGCAACGCCTCCTTAGGCACATGATGCAGGCGCATGCCGTTGGCTAGTGCGCCCCATATCTCGAACGTGGCAGCATCGAACGAGCTGTTGGACGCCTGCGCCATCACCCCGCTCGCATCGAGCGTCACGTAATCCGGACGGCACACTAGGCGCACGACGTTCCGATGCTCGATCAACGCGCCTTTGGGGGTTCCCGTCGAACCTGAGGTGTAGATCATGTACGCCAATGATCGGCCGTGTACGGCCTCCGCCCCGAGAATGGGATTGTTGTCGGAACAGTCAGCCAACAACGCGTCGCGCAGTCCGGCATCGAGCGGCAGCACGGTATGGTCGTCAAATACCGGCAGAGCCTGCATCAGGTCACTGGTGACCAGCACGATGTCGACTCCGGAATCCTCAAGCATGAAGGCGATGCGGTCCTCTGGATAGTCCGGATCCAGCGGCACGTAGGCGCCACCTGCTTTGAGGATGCCGAGCATGCCGATCAGCATTTCCACCGAGCGCTCCACGCACAGGCCCACCAGCGTGTCCGCGCGTACGCCTTTCGCGCGCAGATAGTGCGCGACGCGGTTGGCGACACGGTTTAGCTCGCCATAGCACACCGTATCCTCGCCGAAGGTTGCAGCTACTGCCCCGGGGTGCGATGCCGCGCGCTCTTCGAACAATGTATGGACGCATATGTCGCGAGGGTAATCGGCGGGACGCAGGTTCCACGCAACACGTTCGGCCCGCTCAGCGTCCGTCATTGGATCCAGGCTGCGTACATCCTCGTCGAGTGCATCCGGCATCCTGACCAGCACTTCGCGAAAATGCAGCAGCATCCTGTCGATGGCTGCGTCGGTGAAGTATTCGGCGCGGTAGGCGCACTGCAGATGGATGCGTTGACGCAAATTGATGTTGAACGCCAGGCGGTATCCAGTTTCCTCGCGGCGGCCCTTGCTCTCCACGCTGAGTCCGGCATCGCCGGACTGCGTTTCCATCGCTGCCTCGATCGGATAGTTGCCGATTACCACCAAACTGTCGAATAAAGGTATACCGGCGGCGACCCCTGATTGCCGCTGGATCTCCGCCAGCGAGAGATAGCCGTATGCCGTCGCTGCTTCGAAGCGTGCCTGCAGTGTCGCCAACGCATCGCGCACTGACTGCGGCTCGCCCAGCGATACGCGTACCGGAATGCTGTTGATGAACAGGCCAACCATGGTCTCCACGCCAGCGACCTCGGCCGGCCGGCCGGAGATCGTCGCGCCGAACACAATATCGTCCTCGCCACTGTAGCGTTTCAACACGCAGGCCCACGCCAGCTGTACGACGGTATTCAGGGTGATGCGTTGTTTACGGGCAAGCGCGAACAGGCGTTCGCTGACTGCGTCCTCCAAGGTCAGGCTGCGCTCGCGCTGACCGCTATCATCGTCCACAGGCAGGCGGTCGATGGCCAATGGCGTCGGCGCTTCCACCGTACGCAGTTGCTCTTGCCAGAATCCTACGGCCGCATCGTGGTCCTGCCGCGACAGCCACTCGACGTAGCATTCGTAGGCTGGTGCGGGGGCGAGGGGCGACTGGTTGCCGTCCAGAAGCCCTTGATAAAGCGTCATCACCTCCTTGTACAGGATCGGCAGCGACCAACCGTCAGAGAGCATATGGTGGTGAGTCCACAGCAGGCGATAGCGATCCGTGCCGATCCGAAACAGTGCGCACCGTATTAAGGGCGCCTGTCGGAAGTCGAAACTGCGTGCCCGGTCGAGTTCGCGGTATGCCTCGAAGCGTGCCTCCTGCTCCTCGGCGGACAGGTCGCGCCAATCATCTTCGTGCCAAGGCAACGTAGCGTGCGAAGACACCAGCTGCAGCAGCCGCTCGTCCTCGCCGACGAACGCAGTACGGAACACATCGTGTCGATCCACCAGCGCTTGCCAGGCTGCGCGGAACCGGAACAGATCTAGTTTTCCCCGGAGCACCGGAAACGTCTGCGCGACATAGGCCGATGGATCGAGCTTGGTATGGAAAAGCAGGCCCTGCTGCATCGGAGTGGCCGGATACAATCGCAATATCTGCGGATACGTCGCCTGCAGCGTGTCGAGCTGCACCTGCGTGACTTGCGCCAGCGGGAAATCGGACGGCGTGTACTCGGCATGCTCCATGTCCGCACAATGGGCCACAATCTCGCGCAATGCCTGCTCGATATGGTTTGCAAACGAAGCGATGGTTGCCGCCTCGTAGCGCTCGCTGCTGTATTCCAGGGTGAAGCTCAACTGCCCGTCCGAGACCATGCCGCGCAAGGTCAGCGGATGACGCCTCTCACGCAACGCGCTAGCCGTGCGCCCCATCGACTCGTCGGCAGCTTCGAAAAACCGTTCCCTTGCAATTGCCTGCTCTGTCTGACCGAGGTAGTTGAACGTCAACTCCGGCTGCTTGCCCGCCTCGGCAGCAATCAGTTCGGCGTCTTGGGCCACGTGTCGCAGCACACCGTAACCGATGCCCTGGTGCGGAACCGAACGGTATAGTTCCTTCACCGCCTTGATGGTTGCACCAACCTCGGCATGCTCGGACCACAATGCCAACGGGTAGTGGGTGGTGAACCAGCCCACTGTCTGGGTGGTATCGATATGTTCGAAGAGGCCGCTGCGTCCGTGACCTTCTAGTGCTACGCGCACGCCTGCTGCACCGGTCCAGCGGCGCACACCCAAGGTGACCGCTGCGAGCAGAAGCTCATTGATCTGGGTGCGGTAGGCGGCGTTGCATTTGGTGAGCAGCGCATGCGTTTTATCGCTGGAGAGCCCCAGCCGCGCGTACTGGGCGCTGGCCACCGAACCGTTGCCGCTTGCTTGGTGGTCGCTCGGCAAGGGCGCGATGGAGTGCTGGCATTGGGAGAGCCAGTAGTCGCGTTCGGCGACAAGTGCATCGCTGCGCGCGTAGGTGGCCAGCGCCTGCCCCCATTGCTGCAGGGACGCTGTCTTGGGCGCAAGCGCGATCGGTTCGCCGCGTCCGATCTGGCGATAGGCGTGTTCCAGGTCCGACAGCAGGATGCGCCAGGAGACGCCGTCGATGACGATATGGTGCGCCACCAACAGCAGCCGCGCCGTACTTGCGCCGCGGAAATGGACAGCGCGAAACAGCGGACCATCGCCCAGATCGAAAGCGGACTGCCAGTAGGTACAGCGTTCCTCGATATGGGCGGCCACGTCCTCTGCGCGCTCCGGCAGCGTTTCGAGTACGCAGGCACGTAGGATGGTCTCGCCATCAAGCGGAGCATGATCGGCATGCCATTCGCCATTGCGCTCGTAAAAGCGCAGGCGCAGTGCGTCATGGCGCCAATACAGTGCCTCGATCATGCAACGCAGATCATCCGTTTCCATTGCGTGCGGCACGCGCAGCAGCAGGGCCTGGTTGTAATGGTGCACCCCAGGGCCGCCCTCGGCGAGGAACTGCCTTTGGACAGGCAACAGAGCCAGATCACCTTGTACAGCGCCCTGTGGCGCTTGCGTCGCGCGCCCGACCGACTGTTCGGCGCAACGCGCCAGTTGCGCGATGGTCTGCGCCTCGAACAACTGACGGGTGGTGATGCGGATCCCGGCCTGATTGGCGCGCGCAACGATCTGGATGGACAGGATCGAATCGCCGCCGATCTCGAAGAAATTGTCGTGCACACCGATACTCGACAGGTGCAGGACCTGTTTCCAGATCTGCGCCAGTGCCCGCTCGGTGTCTGTCTCCGGCGCCACCGTCTCGCCATGCTCAGGCTCCGGCTCCGGCAGCGCGCTCTTGTCCACCTTTCCGTTGACCGTCAGCGGCAGCGCCTCCAGCACCACGTACGCCGACGGCTGCATGTAGCCCGGTAGCACCTCGGCCAACGCGCCCTTCAATTGGGCGATCCAGCCCTCAGCCACCACCTCCTCGGACGGCGTCACGTACGCCACCAGACGCGCCTGCGCCTGCTCGCCCCGCACCACCACCACCGCCTCACGTACCGATGCCTCGGCGTGCAGACGGCTCTCGATCTCGCCCAGCTCGATCCGGAACCCGCGCAGCTTCACCTGGTCGTCCAGTCGACCCAGAAACTCCAGCTGCCCGTCGTTACGCCAGCGCACCCGGTCGCCTGTGCGGTACAACCGTTCCCCAGCCTCGAACGGGCTCGCCACGAAGCGCTCGGCCGTCAACGCCTCCCGCTTCACGTACCCCTTCGCCACTCCCCATCCGCCGATGTACAGCTCACCCGCCACGCCCGGCGGCTGCAATTCCATCCGCGCGTCCAGCACGTACAGCGCCGTGTTCTCCATCGCACGGCCGATCGGCAGCATGCCGCTTGCCTGCACCTGGTCACTCACCTCGTACCAGCTGCTTCCCACCACCGCCTCGGTCGGCCCGTAGTGGTTGTAGATCCGCGCCTGCGGATACTTCGCCCGCAACGTGTGCGCCAGCTCCGCCGGAAACGCCTCTCCGCCCACCACGAACACGTGCGCGCCCAGCCGCGGCTGCGCATCCGACAGCGCCAGCAGCCCCTGCACGTGCGAGGGCGTCAGCCGCAGCAACCACGCCGGGGCCGTCGCCGCCTCCAGCGCCGCGGCCAGCCCAGACACCGCCTCCTCGCCCGGCAGCAGCTCCACGCAGCCGCCCACCAGCAATGGCACATACAGGCTCGGCACCGTCAGATCGAACGCCGGCGAGGTCGCCACCAGCGCACCGGCCAAATGCCCGGCGTAGTAGTTTCCCCGCGCAAAGGCGCAGTAATCGGCCAGGCCGCGCTGCAGCACCTCCACGCCCTTGGGCATGCCCGTCGAGCCGGAGGTGTACAGCACGTACGCGCTGTGCTCGGCCGTTATCTCTACCGCCGGCGCCTGGTCCGGATAGGCCGACAGCCACGCCCCCTGCTCCGCTCCGTCCATGGACAGACCACGGATCGCCGTCGCCGTCAACGCCGACGGCATACCCAGGACGAGGCCCACCTCGGCATCGTCCAGGATCGCCAGCAAGCGCGCCGGTGCCTGCTGGGCATCTACCGGCACGTAGGCCGCGCCGCTCTTCATCACTCCCAGCAGCGCCACCAGCAGCGGCAACGAACGCTCCAGCGCCACTCCCACCCGCGCCCCCACGCCGATGCCCTGCTCGGCCAGCGCCTGCGCCAGCCGGTTGGAGGCACGGTCCAGCTCGCGGTACGTCAACTGCTGCGCACCGCACCGTACCGCCACCGCCTCCGGCGTCGCCGCCGCCTGCGCCTGCAGCTGACGAATCAGCGGCTGCTCGCGGTAACGCGTGCTGGACGGGCCGCGGCCCTGTGCCAGCACCTGCGCCTGCGCGGGCGCATCCTGCCAGGACAGCGTCGCCAGCGTCGCCTCGGGACGCTCGACGATCTGCACCAACAGCTGTGCATACGCACGCGCCAGCCGCTCGATGCTTGCCGCCTCAAACAACCCACTGGCATACCCCCACGTCAGCCGCAGTCCCTCGTCGGTCTCCTGTACCGCTAGCTGCAGGTCGAACTTGGCCTGCTCGTAACCCTCGCCCAGCGAAGACACGTCCAGCCCGGGCAACGCCAACGCCACCTGCGCGTTGTTGCGCATCGACAGCAACACCTGGAACAACGGCGCATGGCTCAGGCTGCGTACCGGCTTGAGCTCGTCCACCAGCATCTCAAACGGGATCTCCTGGTGCGTGTACGCCTCCAGCACGCGTTGTCGCGTGCTCGCCAGCAAACTTTCGAATGTCTCCTCCCCGCTCAGCTGCGTGCGTAGCACCAGCGTGTTCACGAAAAACCCGATCAACGGCTCCACGTCCTGGTGCACCCGACCGGCGATCGGCGTACCAATGACGATGTCTCCTTCCCCGCTCCAGCGCGCCAACAACCACGCCAGTGCTGCTTCCAGCACCATGAACAAGCTCGCATCGTGCCGTTGCGCCAGCGCCTGCAGGCCGGCCAGCGTCGCCACCGCGATGCCCTGCTCGATCCGGCCACCGGCAAAGTCCTGCCGCGCCGGGCGCGGCCGATCCAGCGGCAGGCCATGCACCGCCGGCAGTCCCTGCAACCGCTCCCGCCAATAGCCCAGCGACGCCTCCAGCCCCGCCCCCTGCAAGCGCTCGCGCTGCCACGCCGCATAGTCCGCGTACTGCACCGACAGCGGCGCCAGCGCCGCCGCCTCTGCGCGCAGCGCGCTTGCATACAGCGCCACAAACTCACGTACCAACACCCCCATCGACCAACCGTCACTGGCAATGTGGTGCAGCGTGAACAGCACCGCATGCTCCTGTGGCCCAAGCCGCAGCACCCGACACCGCAGCATCGGCTCATGCGCCAGGTCAAAGCGCTGTCCCGCCTCCCGCTGCACCCGTGCCTGCACCGCTGCCTCCTGGTCGGCTGCGGGCAGCGCGCTCAAATCCTCTACCACCAGCGGCACCTGTGCATCGGCCACGATCACCTGCCACGGCGTGCCGTCCACCTCCCGATATACCGTGCGCAGCACCTCATGCCGGGCCAGCAGACCCGACAGCGCCTGACCCAGCGCCTCCACCGACAGCGCACCACGCAGCCGTAGCGCAACCGGCATGTTGTACTGCGTACTGCCCCCTTCCAGCCGGTCGATGAACCACAGCCGCTGCTGCGCAAACGACAACGGCAGCGCGCCATCGCGCGCCACCGTCGGGATCGGCGCATAGCCACTGGCCACCTGCCGGTCCACGTACACCGCCAACTCCCGCAGCGTCGCCTGCTCGAACAGCGCACGCACCGGCACCGACTTGCCCAGCACCCGCGCGATCTCGCTCACGATCCGCGTGGCCAGCAACGAGTGCCCGCCCAGCGCGAAGAAGTTGGCCTGCGCTCCCACCGGACCGACCTGCAGCACCCGCTCCCAGATCTGCGCCAGTGCCCGCTCGGTGTCTGTCTCCGGCGCCACCGTCTCGCCGTGCTCAGGCTCCGGCTCCGGCAGCGCGCTCTTGTCCACTTTCCCGTTGACCGTCAGCGGCAGCGCCTCCAGCACCACGTACGCCGACGGCTGCATGTAGCCCGGTAGCACCTCGGCCAACGCGCCCTTCAATTGGGCGATCCAGCCCTCAGCCACCACCTCCTCGGACGGCGTCACGTACGCCACCAGACGCGCCTGCGCCTGCTCGCCCCGCACCACCACCACCGCCTCACGTACCGATGCCTCGGCGTGCAGACGGCTCTCGATCTCGCCCAGCTCGATCCGGAACCCGCGCAGCTTCACCTGGTCGTCCAGTCGACCCAGAAACTCCAGTTGCCCGTCGTTACGCCAGCGCACCCGGTCGCCTGTGCGGTACAACCGTTCCCCAGCCTCGAACGGGCTCGCCACGAAGCGCTCGGCCGTCAACGCCTCCCGCTTCACGTACCCCTTCGCCACTCCCCATCCGCCGATGTACAGCTCACCCGCCACGCCCGGCGGCTGCAATTCCATCCGCGCGTCCAGCACGTACAGCGCCGTGTTCTCCATCGCACGGCCGATCGGCAGCATGCCGCTTGCCTGCACCTGGTCACTCACCTCGTACCAGCTGCTTCCCACCACCGCCTCGGTCGGCCCGTAGTGGTTGTAGATCCGCGCCTGCGGATACTTCGCCCGCAACGTGTGCGCCAGCTCCGCCGGAAACGCCTCTCCGCCCACCACGAACACGTGCGCGCCCAGCCGCGGCTGCGCATCCGACAGCGCCAGCAGCCCCTGCACGTGCGAGGGCGTCAGCCGCAGCAACCACGCCGGGGCCGTCGCCGCCTCCAGCGCCGCGGCCAGCCCAGACACCGCCTCCTCGCCCGGCAGCAGCTCCACGCAGCCGCCCACCAGCAATGGCACATACAGGCTCGGCACCGTCAGATCGAACGCCGGCGAGGTCGCCACCAGCGCACCGGCCAAATGCCCGGCGTAGTAGTTTCCCCGCGCAAAGGCGCAGTAATCGGCCAGGCCGCGCTGCAGCACCTCCACGCCCTTGGGCATGCCCGTCGAGCCGGAGGTGTACAGCACGTACGCGCTGTGCTCGGCCGTTATCTCTACCGCCGGCGCCTGGTCCGGATAGGCCGACAGCCACGCCCCCTGCTCCGCCCCGTCCATGAACACCGTATCCAACCCGGCAACCGAAACCCCACCGCCGCTGTCGAGCAGGAGCACCAGCGCCTCAGCGTCGCGCAGGATCGCCTGCGTACGTGCCGGCGCCTGCCGTGGGTCCACCGGCACGTAGGCCGCGCCGCTCTTCATCACTCCCAGCAGCGCCACCAGCAGCGGCAACGAACGCTCCAGCGCCACCCCCACCCGCGCCCCCACGCCGATGCCCTGCTCGGCCAGCGCCTGCGCCAGCCGGTTGGAGGCACGGTCCAGCTCGCGGTACGTCAACTGCTGCGCACCGCACCGCACCGCCACCGCCTCCGGCGTCGCCGCCGCCTGCGCCTGCAGCTGACGAATCAGCGGCTGCTCGCGGTAACGCGTGCTGGACGGGCCGCGGCCCTGTGCCAGCACCTGCGCCTGCGCGGGCGCATCCTGCCAGGACAGCATCGATACCTGCGATTCCGGGCGTTCGGCGATCTGCCGCAGTACTCCAGCATAGGCGTGCGCCATACGCTCGATGCTGCTGCGGTCGAACAAGTCTTCTTTCCAAGTCCAGCTCAGATGCAGACTCTCCTCGGATTCACTGACGGTAAGATCGAGGTCGAAACGCACGCGCTCCAAACCGCGCGCAACCGGCTCCAGCGTCAGTCCCGGCAGGTCCAGCGCCGTGCTCTGGTGGTTCTGCAGCACCAACTTGATCTGACAGATCGGATTGTGGGCAAGGCTGCGCTCCGGCCTGAGCGCGTCAATCAATAGGTCGAAAGGCAACTGCTGATGGGTGAAATCCTCCAACACTGCGTTTCGCACGCGCCCGATCAACGCCTCGCCCGTGGGGTCACCGGAAACGTCGATGCGGCATGCGATGGTGTTGATAAAGAAGCCGATCAACGGCTCGACTTGCTGATACGGACGCCCCGACACAGGCGTGCCGATCACGACGTCGTGGGTTCCACTCCAACGTGCGACCAGCAGCGCCAGCGCCGTCTGCAGCACCATAAACAAGGTTGCATCGCAATGCCGCGCCAGCCCACGGAGCGCCGCTGCCTCGGCGGGTGCGATCCTGGCCGACAGGCGCTGCGCGGAGGAACTCTGCTGCGTCGGGCGCGGCCGGTCCAACGGCAATGCATGTAGCGCTGGCGCACCCGCCAAGCGGCGCCGCCAATACTCCAGGTCCCGCTCGAAAGCGGCTTCACCGCGCACGCGGCGCTGCCAGTAGGCGTAATCGACGTACTGAACCGGAAGCGGCGGCAACTCGTGCTCGCCGCCGTCGCGGTAGGCCGCATACAACGCGGCAAACTCGCGAACCAGCACTCCCATCGACCAGCCGTCGCTGGCGATGTGATGCATGGTGAACAATACGACGTGGCGATCACTCGCCTCATGGATGAGGACGCAACGCAGCATCGGATCGGTATCGAGCAGGAAGCTGCGATCGACTTCCTCCTCGGCCAGTGCATGGATGCGACGCTCGCGCTGTTCGGAATCCAGCAGCGAAAGATCAAGCATCGCGATAGCGAGACCGCGAGGCGGGTCAATCACCTGCAGGGGTTGGCCAGCGCGTTCCTCGAAACGGGTGCGCAATACCGCATGGCGGACCACGACGGTGTCCAGGGCGCGCTGCAGCGCGCCGACGTCCAACTGCCCCGTCATGCGCAGAGCGACCGGAATGTTGTACTCGGCGCTTCCGCCCTGCAAGCGATCGATGAACCAAAGTCGCTGCTGCGGAAAGGACAGCGGATAGGCGTCCAGCGCGGGTGCTGGCTCAATCCTCTCAGCGGGGCCGTTCTGCTCGGCCGCGCGCTCCACGAACTCGAGCAACTGCACGCGATGATTGCGGATCAGTTCGGCGAGTTCGGCGGTGATTGCCCCCTTTGGCGCTGCCGTCTTGAGCCGCCCATCCGTCGCCGAAATGGCGATCCTGTTCTCGCGCAAGAGGTGCAATAGTTCAGCGATACCCATCCGTGTCACCACTCCGTTTCTTCGAGCGCTTCGTCATCGCGCTCGGGTTCGTTCGCACTCGCATCGGCCAGACCAGCGGTCAGGGCATCAATCAGCTGCGCTAGCAGCGCCACGCTCTGGTAGGCGAATACATCCTTGATCTTCAGGGTGAAGCCGAACTCCAACGCCACCTTCGACAGCATTCGCATTGCCAGCAGAGAATGTCCGCCCAGTTCGAAGAACCGATCCGTCGCACCGACCGCCTGCACGCCGAGCAACTGCTCCCAGATCGCAGCAAGCCGGCGCTCCGTGTCGGTCGCAGGCTCTACACGGGCCTGGTCTGCGATCCCCTCGGGCACCGGCAATGCACGACGATCCACCTTGCCATTAGCCGTCAACGGCAGCACAGGCACCACCATAAAGGCAGATGGCATCATGAAGTGCGGAAGATGACATTGCAGAAGTGCACGCACTTCCGCCACCAACGTGGCTTGCTCCGCATCGCCTACGGCAACATAAGCCACAAGCCGGCGATCTGCGCCGTCGCCGACCGGGATCACCAGCGCGTTGGATACGCTGGGGTGGTCGCAAAGTCGCGCTTCGATCTCGGCTGGCTCGATGCGGAAGCCGCGCACCTTAACCTGCCGATCGGCGCGGCCCATGTACTGGATGCGACCATCGGCGCGCCAGCGCGCAAGATCGCCGCTGCGATAAAAGCGCCGGACCTGACCGTCATCGATCGGCAGCGTGACGAAGCGCTCGGCGGTCAGATCGGCGCGGCCGACATAGCCGCGGGCAAGACCATCGCCACCGATATAGAGTTCGCCCACCACGCCAATCGGCGCCGGTTGTCCCGCAGCATCTACAATCTGAAGCACGACGTTGTCGATTGGCAGGCCGATCGGCGGCAGCGACGGCCAGGCAGCGGGATTGCCGTCGAGCGCATGCTCGCTGACCACATGGCTCTCGGTGGGACCATACAGGTTGAGCAGCGTGCAGCCGCTGCGAGTAGCCCAGACACGCAGCGCGTTCGAGACAACCAGCTGCTCACCTGCAACCTGCAGCCACTTCAGATCAGGCAGCTCGATTCCGACCTCAAGCGCAGTCTGCGCGAAATGCTCGATCATCGCCGTGGGCAGGTATGCGCGCGCAACACGTTCGCTGCGCATGGTTTCCAGCAACCGCCGCGTGTCGAGACGATCGTCATCCCCGAGCAGTACCAACGGGCCGCCACTGAACAAGGCGCCGGCCACCTCGTAGAGCGACATATCAAAACCGATCGAGGCAAACTGCAGGCTCGGCGATGGCTCCGCGAGTGATGGATAGCGCGCCGCCATCGATGCCATCAGGTTGACGATGGTGCGATGGCTCAACTGCACGCCCTTCGGCTCGCCAGTTGACCCGGAGGTATGCATGACGAAGGCGAGATCGTCGATATCCACTCCTGCGTCCAAGCGTCCCGCGGGTCGATCCGAAGACGCCGGTTCCGAGTCGAGCAGCATCACCTCGATTCCGTCGAGCACACTGTCGCCCGTCAGCGCAGGCAGCGTCAGCACGCAGCGCACATCGCTGCCGCGCAGCATTGCCGCGATGCGTGCGGCCGGAGCGTCGATGTCGATAGGCAGATAGGCGGCGCCGGACTTGAGGATGCCAAGCAAGCCAACCACATAGCTCGGGCTGCGGTCCACGAAAAGCGCAACCGCCTGGCCGCGTCCGATGCCGCGCGACGCCAGATCCTGCGCTACACGGTTGGCACTGCACTCCAGTTCTCCGTAACGCATCTGCTGCTCGCCATGGATCAGCGCGACGGCATCGGGATGGCGATCCGCGCGGGCTTCGAAGAGCCCGTGGATAGTCGCGTTCTGAGCGTATGCACGCACGGGTGCTTGCCATGCCGTTAGTAAGCGACGCTCCTGTGCATCCAGCAACGAGGGCGCCGCCGTGGAATCGGACGCTAGCGCCGGCAGCGATGAAAGCACCGACGCGAAGTGTCCTGCCAGACGCGTCACGGTTGCATCGTCGAGCTGGTCGGCGCGGTAGCCCATGCGCACGCGCAAGCGCTCGTCCAACGTGGCGATCAGGGTCATGGTGTACTGCGTGCGGCGCTGACTCGCGGAAAACTCCACTTGCAGCGCTGGACTCATCGCCTCTGCCTCTGCCCCGACATTGATCGCGAGGTTCTCGAACACCAGCAGGCTGTCGAACAACGGCATGCCCGCCGGCACCCCCGACAGGCGCTGGATATCCGCCAACGGCAGATGGCCGTGGTCGCTGCAAGCTTGGAAATCGTGCTGCAGGGTGTGCAACGCATCGGCCAGGGCTAGGCCCGGCGAGAATGCGACCGACACCGGCACCGTGTTGATGAATAGGCCGACCATCTCCTCGATGCCGGCAACCTCCGGGCTGCGGCCGGAGATGGTGGCGCCGAACACCACCTGTGCAGCGCCACTGTAGCGATGCAGCAAATACGCCCAGGCCCATTGGACGACCGTGTTGGGCGTGACTCTGCAGCGCTGCGCGAGACGATGCAATGCAGCGGTCTCGGGCTGACCGAGTTCAAGCAGGTACTCGCGTGGAGCGGGGTCACCATCGAGATCATGGCGGAGCGCCGAGAGCGGCGCGCGCACCTCGACCTCGCCCAGCATCGCTTGCCAATGCATACGTGCGGACGCATCGTCCTGATGCTGCAGCCACTCAATGTAGCGCTCATAGGGTTGCGGATTGGGCAGCGCAGCCGCATAGCCCGCCACTTCGGCCCTGTACAAGGCGATCACATCGCGCTGGATCAACGGGCTGCTCCAGCCATCGACGATCGCATGGTGGGTCGTCCACAGGACGTGCGTGCAGTCGTCAGCCATGCGGAACATCGCCACGCGCATCAGCGGTGCTTGCTCGAAATCCAGTCCCTGCTCGCGGTCGCGCAGGTGGTAGGCCTCCAACCGCGCCTCCCGCTCACGTATCGGAAGCGATCGCCAGTCCTCTTCGTGCCATGGCAGCTCGGCCTGCGCGGACACCGCCTGGTACAACGTCTCCTCGTCATCAACCAGAGCGGTACGCAGGATGTCATGGCGGTTTACCACGCCCTGCCAAGCGCGGCGAAACGCGGCTGCGTCCAGTACGCCGTGGAACGTCAACGACGTTTGTACTACATAGGTCGACGGGTCGATCTGGCTCTCGAAGTGCAACCCAGCCTGCATCGGCGTAGCCGGATAGAGCCGTGTGAGCGATGGGTAGCGCCTGTTCCAGGCATCGAGCCGATCCTGACCGACGCTGGCCAACGGAAAATCGGAGGGAGTAAAACCGGAAGCGTCGCTCCGCAGGCAATGGGCGATCACGCGCGTCCAGCCTGCCGAGATCAAGTCGGCTAGCCGCTGCATGGTGGCCTCGTCGTACTGTTGGTCGCTGTAGTCCAGCACGAAGCTCAGGCATCCGCCGAATACCTTTCCGGACAAGCCGATCTGGTGCATGCGGCAGCGGCGGCCGGAGATCTTCTCGCCGACGCTTTCGATCGCAGGCTGGAATACGGTGTCATGGTTCAATACATTGTCAAACTGGCCGAGATAGTTGAACTCAAGCTCGGGCACATGCGTGTCGGAGGCAGTCAATTCCGCGTCGCGTGCGAGATAGCGAAGTGCGCCATAGCCAATGCCATTGTTCGGAATGGCCCGATACTGCTCCTTGATCACCTTGATCGTGGCACCAATCTCCGTCTGCAGCACGCTCAGAGTCAGTGGATAGACACTGGTGAACCAGCCCACCGTCGAGGTGGTGTCAAGATGGTCGAACAAGGACTCGCGACCGTGGCCTTCCAGACGGATGCGCAACGTGGTCTCCCCTGTCCAGGCGCGCATGCCCAGATAGACGCCGGCCAACAGCAGCTCGTTGATTCGGGTGCGGTAGGCCGCGTTGCAATGCTGCAGCAGGGCTTGCGTGTGTTCTTCATCCAGCCCGATCGCTAGCGTACGGGTGCTAGCGATCTGACCGAAACCGTCGATGCGGCGGTCTACAGGCAACAGCGGTGCCGCAACCTTGGCTTGGCTCAGCCAGAATCCGCGCTCGGCATGCAGCGCCTGCGATGTCGCGTAGTGCGACATCGCCTCGCTCCACTGCTGGAACGACGACGTCTTAGCATCGAGCATGACGGCTTGTCCGGCACGGCATTGCTCATAGGCTCGTTCGAGATCGGAAAGGAGGATGCGCCACGACACACCGTCGACGACGATGTGATGCACGATCAGGAGCAGTCGTCCCGGGCGGATGTCGTGCGACTGGAAATGCACTGCGCGCAGCAGTGGACCAGCGGCGAGATCGAATGCGCGTTGCCAATGTGTGCATCGCGCTGCAAGGCGCTCCTCAAAATCGGCGCCAGCCTCGGGCAGCGGCTCGACGATGCAGCTGTCGGCGATCATTACGGCATCCAGCGGCGAATGCGCTGCCCGCCACTGGCCCGCCTCTTGGCGGAAGCGTAGGCGCAGCGCGTCGTGGCGGCGATACAACGCCTCCACCACGGTCGGCAAGACGTCCATCGCATGATCCCGTGGCGTCATCAACAACACGGCTTGGTTGTAATGCTGGGGATCGCGCGATTCGGCGTCCAGGAACAGGCGATGGATGGGCAGCAGCGGCAAGTCGCCCTGTACAGACTCCTGCGGCGCGCTCACCAGCGACACGTCATTTGTAGCCGCCAGCTTGGCGAGTTCGGCCACGCTCTGTGCCTTAAAGAGCTGCTTGGTGGTGATTGCGATACCGGCCTGCTTGGCGCGAGACACAACCTGGATCGACAGGATCGAATCTCCACCGATCTCGAAGAAGTTGTCGTTTACGCCGATCTGCTCGACGCGCAGCACCTGCTGCCAAATCTCTGCCAGACGGATCTCGACCTCACCGCTTGGTGCCACGTAGACCTGTTGCGCCTCGTAATCGGGCTTTGGTAGCCGTCGCTTATCGACCTTGCCGTTGCTGGTCAGCGGGATGGCGGTCAGCAGCACGAAGGCCGACGGCACCATGTAATCCGGTACGCGTGCCTTCATGTGCTCACGCAATGTCCTGGCCAGCAGCGCCTCCTCGTCGCTGCCGATGTCCTGGTCGCAGACCACGTACGCCGCGAGGCGGGGATCGCCGGTGTCCTCCCGCACCACTGCCACCGCTTCGCGCACACTGAAGTGCGCAAGCAGATGGGTTTCGACTTCGCCAAGCTCGATGCGAAAACCGCGGACCTTGACCTGATCGTCGACACGGCCGAGAAACTGAAGCTCGCCAGCGCTGTTCCAGCGTACGAGATCGCCGGTGCGGTAGAGTCGGCCCTCGCCATCGGGATTCGGAACGAAGCGTTCGGCGCTCAGCGCGGGCAGCCCCAGATAGCCGATCGCCAAGCCCGTACCGCCGAGCCACAGTTCTCCCGCGACCCCTACCGGTTGCGGCTGGCCGACCGCGTTGACGACCCGTAGTTCCACATTAGGAAGCGCGCGGCCAAGCATGATCGGCCTGCCCGGTAATACATCGGCGTGCGTGGCGGCCACGGTAGCCTCGGAGGGCCCGTAGGAATTCACCACGTGGCAGCGCTCTGCCCAGCGCCATGCCAGACCTTCCTCGCAGGCCTCGCCGGCAACGATCAGCACCCGCAGCGCGTAGTCGCGGTCCATTGGCACCTGCGCCAGCAGCGCCGGCGGGATCCAGCCGTGGGTGATCCGCTCGGAAACCAAGAACGCGGCCAAGCGTTGAGCCGACTTGCGGTCGTCGTCGCGGCAGATATGCAGGCTGCCGCCGCTGGCTAGCGCCATCAGCCACTCGAAGACCGCGCCGTCGAAGCAGATGGAAGCAAAGGTCATCACGCGGCTGTCCGTGTCCAGAGCGAACGCCTGCCGCTGGTAGGCGGCAAGGTTGACCATGCCGCGATGGGCGATGAGAACCCCCTTGGGTACGCCGGTGGATCCGGACGTGAATATGGTATAGGCCGCGTCATCCGCTTCGACATCGACCTCCTCCGCGGTCGGATTGTCACCGCTGCAGCCGGAGAGCAACAGCTTACGGAACTGCCCATCCAGTGGCAGCACCGTGCGCTCGCCGAGGAGTGGCAAGGTCTCAAGGACGCATTGCTGAGTCAGCACCAGTTCCACGCCAGCAGTGCTCAGCATCGCTTCTAGCCGCTCCTGCGGATAGGCGGGATCCATTGGTACGTAGGCGGCACCAGCCTTGAGGATGCCGAGCAATCCGACCAGCATTTCTGGCGAACGTTCTACGCATAGGCCGACTTGGTGGCCACGGCCCACGCCCTGCCCCCGCAGCCAATGCGCTACTTGGTTGGCAGCAGTGTTCAATTCCGCATAGCAAAGGCGTTGGCCCTCCGACGCTACCGCCAGGGCCTGCGGAGTCTGTGCGGCGTGAGCCTCGAACAGGTGGTGCGCGCAACCCGGGGGCAATGCTTCCACTTCCGGCCCCGACCACGCTTCGAGGTTCGCGACGTCTGGCGGTGGCAGCAGCGGCAGCGTCATGACCGGTTGGTCCGGCGCCTGCGCAATGCTATCGAGCAATACAGCAAAGCTGTCGGCCAGGCGCTCGATGCTGCCGGCATCGAACAGACTGGTGGCGTAGATCCAGCGCGTATGCAGTTCTCCGTCGATTTCGAACACGTGCAATTCGATGTCGAAGCGCGCCACCGGATCGCCATCGTCGACGTGCGACAGCGCCAACCCCGGCAATTCCAGCCGCGCGTCCTCCAGATTGTGCAATGTGAAGCTGATCTGGGCCAAAGGTGCATGATTGAGGCTGCGCTCGGGCTTGAGCTCATCGACCAGCATGTCGAACGGCACCGCTTGGTGTGCGAACGCGTCGAGCGTGGAACGCCGCACTTGATCGAGTAGTCCACGGAAGCAGTCATTACCGGACAGGTCGGTGCGCAGGATCAGGCTGTTGATGAAAAAGCCCACCAACGGTTCCAGCTCGCGGCGGGTGCGCCCCGCCGACGGGGAGGCGATCGCGATGTCGTGTTCTCCGCTCCAACGCGAGATCAGCAAGGCAAACGCGGCCCGCAGCAGCATGAACATGCTGGCGTTCTGACGGATGCATAGTTCATTCAGTGTCTGCGACAGCACCGCATTGACCCGGCGCTCCACCGCTGCACCAGCGTAGTCCTGAACCGAGGGTCGCGCACGATCCATCGGAAATCCGTGAACACGGGGCAAATCGCCAAGCTGTTGCTTCCAATAAGCCAGCTGGGGCCTCAATGCCTCCGGCGACAGCACACGCCGCTGCCAATACACAAAGTCGCCGTATTGGATTGCCAGCGGCGGCAGGGCGACGCTGGCGCCGTTGCGCAGTCCTGCATACAAGCGGGCGAAGTCGCGGACCAGCACCCCGGTGGACCAGCCGTCCGAGGCAATGTGGTGCATGGTCAGACCCAAGACATGCTCGTCCTCGGCCATCCGCACCAGTAGCACACGCAGCATCGGGTCGGTCGCAAGGTCGAAAGGCACCGAAACTTCGTCGGCGACAAGCTTCGTCATCTGCGCCTCGCGCAAGTCCTGCGGCACCTTCGCTAGATCGAACGTACGCAACCGCACCGGCATCGGAGGATCGACGATCTGCGAAGCCACTCCCGCGACCGCCACGAACCGACTGCGCAACGTTTCGTGGCGAGCGACGATTGCATCCAGCGCGCCTTGCAAGGCATCGCGGTCGAGCGCGCCGGTCAGGCGTAACGCCGACGAGATATGGTACTGACGGCTGCCACCGCCGAACTGGTCGATGAACCAGAGCCGCTGTTGCCCGTAAGAAAGCGGAAGGACGCCGTGATGCGGAACACGTTCGATCGGCAGATAGTCCGCATCCGATTGCGCATCGATGTGCGCGGCCAATTCGCGCACGGTCGGATATTCGAACATGCTGCGTACCGGCACGCGCCGACGCAAGCGTTCGGCGATCTCGCCGACCACGCGTGTGGCCAGTAACGAATGTCCGCCGATACGGAAGAAGTGGTCGTCGATACCGATCGTATCCAGTTGAAGCAGACGTCGCCAGGTCTCCAGTAAGACCATTTCAGTCGAGGTCCTCGCGGCGGCGAAGGCCTCTTTTTCGAAATCTTCGCCGACCGGCGCGGGCAGCCCGGTGCGGTCCACCTTTCCGTTTGCTGTCAGCGGCAGCGCGCCCAGCAGCACATAGGCCGCCGGCAACATGTAGTCCGGCAGGCTGCCGCGCGCAGCCGCGCGCAGATCATGGACGTATCGATAACGCCAGCGCTCGAGCTCGCTTTCGTCTTGCCCACCGGCAGGTCCCGCCTCGCTGGGCACTACATAGGCAACAAGCCGCTTCGTGCCCGCGTTGTCGGCATGCACCATCACGCAGGCGCTCTCCACTGCGGCATGTGCGAGCAAGTTGGCCTCGATCTCGCCCGGCTCGATGCGAAAACCGTTGAGCTTGACCTGGCCATCCGCGCGACCGATGAACTCCAGTTCGCCGTCGCGCCTCCAGCGCACCATATCGCCGCTGCGGTACATCCGGCCCTCGCCGGAGAACGGATTGGGCACAAATGTCGCACAGGTCAATGCATCCTGATTCAGATAGCCATCGGCGACGCCAGCGCCAGCGATGTACAGCTCGCCAATGACACCATCCGGCACCGGTTGCCCGTGCGCGTCAAGCACGTAGAGCATGGTGTTCTGGATCGGGCGGCCGATCGGTACCGCCTCGGTGCCTGCGATGTCCTCGTGCGGTTGCGAAAGGAAGATGCTGCAGCCAACAGTCGTCTCGGTCGGTCCGTATTCGTTCGCCACGACCGCGTTCGGCAGCACCCGCGCGCGGAAACGCTCGAGCACGCGTACCGCCAATTGTTCGCCGCCGACCACCAGCACGTGGCGTGTATTCGAGACCGGCTGCCGCGACAGGTGGGCAAGCGCGTCCAGATGCGCCGGAGTCAGCTTGAAGAGCATCGGTTGCGAACGCGTCGCGTACTCCAGAAGTTGCTCCAGGGAAAGCTCGGCCTCGTCGTCAAGCAGGCAGCTAGGCAAGCCGGCAAACCATGGTGCGATCAGGGTCGTCACCGTGGCGTCGAATGCGAACGGCGTCGCGACCACGCCACCGCCGATGTCGCCACTAAAGTACTGGCGTGCGGCATAGTCCAGATAGTTCATCAGCGCACGATGCGGTACCGCGACGCCCTTGGGCTGTCCGGTCGAACCTGAGGTGTACAAGACATAGGCGACGGCGTTCGCATCGACCGGCACATCGGGCGGGCTCTCAGGCTGCGCTTCCAGCATGGGCCCGACTAGGTCCATCGGTATCGCCTCGCTGTCGCCAAAGTACAGCGCGTCCCACAGTTCCGAGTGCGTAAGCACCAGTTGGATGCTGGCGTCCTCGATCATGTGCAACAGCCGGCTCTCGGGCGTTTCCGGCGCCATCGGCACGTAGGCGCCGCCAGCCTTGAGCACCGCGAGCAGTGCCACGGGCAGATCGAGCGACCGTCGCAGGCAGATGCCGACCCGGTCGCCCGGCCGCACGCCGCGTTCGACTAGATAATGCGCAAGGCGGTTGGCTACGCACTCCAGCGTCAGTAAATCCAGTTCCCCGTCGGCAGCGACCACCGCCGGTAGATCGGGGCGGGCGGCGGCCATTGCGGACAGGCAGGCGTGGACGCATCCGGTGTGCATCGGGACCACGTCTGTATGGTTGCGCTCGAGCATGCGCAAGCGCTGGGCGTCATCCAGCAAAGGCAGATCCGCCACCGCGCAACCAGGCGTCTGCAGCCCCGCGGCGAGGAGCACGCAGAAATTCGATGCCAGCTGCGCGATCATGCCTGCGTCGAACAGTGTCGTGTTGTAGGAAATGCCCAGTTGCATGCGGTCGCCGTCGTCGGCGACGTTGAATTCCATGTCGAACTGGTTGGTGCTGTCTGCCTGCTCCAGTGAGTCGACTTGCAGATCCGGCAAGACGATGTCACGCGCTACGCCGCTGTGGTAAGAGAACAATAGTTGGAACAGCGGGCTGTAGCTGAGACTGCGCTCGGGATTGATCGCGTCGACCAATAACTCGAACGGCATGGTCTGCCGGCTGAAAGCGTCAAGAACGTCGCGCTTGCTGGCGTTGACGTAGCTGTGGAAGTCCTGCGCCGGATCGATGCGGGTGCGTAGCACTAGCGTGTTGATGAAGAAGCCAACCAGATGTTCGAGGTCCGGATGCACGCGCCCGGAGACGGGCGTGCCTACCGCCACATCGTATTCGCCGCCCATCCTCCCCAGCAGCAGCGCGAATGCGGCATGCATCAGCACGAAAGGCGTCATGCCTCTTGTAATGCACCAGGCGCGCGCTTGGTGCACGGTCGCTTCCGGCACCTGCATGCGCAGCATGCCACCTTCGAAGCGCTGCTGCGCCGGCCTTGGCCACGACAGCGGCAACGCATGCACCGGAGGCAGTCCAGCTAGCCGCGCCATCCACCACGACAGTTGCGTCTCCAGCGCTTGTCCTGTCAATTTCTCGCGCTGCCATGCGGCGTAATCCCGGTACTGGATCGGCAGTGGCGGCAGCGGATTCTCGCCATGAGCATGAAAGGCGGCATACAGTCGGCAGAATTCATCAACCAGCACATCTTTCGACCAGCCGTCGGATGCAATGTGGTGGGTTACGAACAGCACCACATATTCGTCGCTGCTCACGCGCAGCACCATCACTCGCAGCAGTAGCGGATCGCCGAGGTCGAAACTGCATGCTGACTCGGCGCGACTGTGTTCGGCTACCGCCTCCCAGCGTGCCTGTTCTGGCAAGGCATCCAGCTCCACCAGGGGCACCGGTACCGGGCCTGCGGCAGCGGGTAATTGCAAGACCTCGCCTTTGTCGTCCTGGATGAAGCGGGTGCGCAGGGTTTCGTGTCTGGCGACGATCGTGTCGATCGTGCGGCGCAGCGCCTCCATGTCCAGCGCACCGCGCAGCACCAGATTGATATTGATGTTGTACTGGGAACTTCCCCCCTCAAGCTGATGGATGAACCATAGCCGCTGCTGGGCGAAGGACAGCGGCGTAGGCGCTGCACGGTCGGCAATCGGCACGATCGGCGTCGTTTGCCTGATCTCTCCCTCTGTTCCGGCCAGGAAGCCGATCAGTTCATCGCGGTGGGCGCGGATCAGCGCCACGGTTTCCGAATCGGAAATTGGGGCGTCGGAGCGAGTCTTGAGCTTGCCGTCTTCCAGGTAGGGGAAGATACCAAGCTCGTTCAAGGTCCGGACAACGGTCAGGATCGTCATATCACCACTCCGTTTCCACATGGTTGCTTTGTTCCATCACCCTTTCGCGATTGCTCTTGCGCAACCGTTCTGCATCGATCAATGCGGCCACGCTGCGGATGTCGGAACGCTCGAAAAGCAGGCGGATTGACACTTCAATCTCCATGCGCCGCTGAACCGCATTGATCAGTCGTGTCGCTAGCAACGAATGGCCGCCGAGGTCGAAAAAGCTGGCGGTGACGCTGATGTCTTCGTATCCGAGGACTTCGCTCCAGATCTGCGCCAGTGCCCGCTCGGTGTCTGTCTCCGGCGCCACCGTCTCGCCGTGCTCAGGCTCCGGCTCCGGCAGCGCGCTCTTGTCCACTTTCCCGTTGACCGTCAGCGGCAGCGCCTCCAGCACCACGTACGCCGACGGCTGCATGTAGCCCGGTAGCACCTCGGCCAACGCGCCCTTCAATTGGGCGATCCAGCCCTCAGCCACCACCTCCTCGGACGGCGTCACGTACGCCACCAGACGCGCCTGCGCCTGCTCGCCCCGCACCACCACCACCGCCTCACGTACCGATGCCTCGGCGTGCAGACGGCTCTCGATCTCGCCCAGCTCGATCCGGAACCCGCGCAGCTTCACCTGGTCGTCCAGTCGACCCAGAAACTCCAGCTGCCCGTCGTTACGCCAGCGCACCCGGTCGCCTGTGCGGTACAACCGTTCCCCAGCCTCGAACGGGCTCGCCACGAAGCGCTCGGCCGTCAACGCCTCCCGCTTCACGTACCCCTTCGCCACTCCCCATCCGCCGATGTACAGCTCACCCGCCACGCCCGGCGGCTGCAATTCCATCCGCGCGTCCAGCACGTACAGCGCCGTGTTCTCCATCGCACGGCCGATCGGCAGCATGCCGCTTGCCTGCACCTGGTCACTCACCTCGTACCAGCTGCTTCCCACCACCGCCTCGGTCGGCCCGTAGTGGTTGTAGATCCGCGCCTGCGGATACTTCGCCCGCAACGTGTGCGCCAGCTCCGCCGGAAACGCCTCTCCGCCCACCACGAACACGTGCGCGCCCAGCCGCGGCTGCGCATCCGACAGCGCCAGCAGCCCCTGCACGTGCGAGGGCGTCAGCCGCAGCAACCACGCCGGGGCCGTCGCCGCCTCCAGCGCCGCGGCCAGCCCAGACACCGCCTCCTCGCCCGGCAGCAGCTCCACGCAGCCGCCCACCAGCAATGGCACATACAGGCTCGGCACCGTCAGATCGAACGCCGGCGAGGTCGCCACCAGCGCACCGGCCAAATGCCCGGCGTAGTAGTTTCCCCGCGCAAAGGCGCAGTAATCGGCCAGGCCGCGCTGCAGCACCTCCACGCCCTTGGGCATGCCCGTCGAGCCGGAGGTGTACAGCACGTACGCGCTGTGCTCGGCCGTTATCTCTACCGCCGGCGCCTGGTCCGGATAGGCCGACAGCCACGCCCCCTGCTCCGCTCCGTCCATGGACAGACCACGGATCGCCGTCGCCGTCAACGCCGACGGCATACCCAGGACGAGGCCCACCTCGGCATCGTCCAGGATCGCCAGCAAGCGCGCCGGTGCCTGCTGGGCATCTACCGGCACGTAGGCCGCGCCGCTCTTCATCACTCCCAGCAGCGCCACCAGCAGCGGCAACGAACGCTCCAGCGCCACTCCCACCCGCGCCCCCACGCCGATGCCCTGCTCGGCCAGCGCCTGCGCCAGCCGGTTGGAGGCACGGTCCAGCTCGCGGTACGTCAACTGCTGCGCACCGCACCGTACCGCCACCGCCTCCGGCGTCGCCGCCGCCTGCGCCTGCAGCTGACGAATCAGCGGCTGCTCGCGGTAACGCGTGCTGGACGGGCCGCGGCCCTGTGCCAGCACCTGCGCCTGCGCGGGCGCATCCTGCCAGGACAGCGTCGCCAGCGTCGCCTCGGGACGCTCGACGATCTGCACCAACAGCTGTGCATACGCACGCGCCAGCCGCTCGATGCTTGCCGCCTCAAACAACCCACTGGCATACCCCCACGTCAGCCGCAGTCCCTCGTCGGTCTCCTGTACCGCTAGCTGCAGGTCGAACTTGGCCTGCTCGTAACCCTCGCCCAGCGAAGACACGTCCAGCCCGGGCAACGCCAACGCCACCTGCGCGTTGTTGCGCATCGACAGCAACACCTGGAACAACGGCGCATGGCTCAGGCTGCGTACCGGCTTGAGCTCGTCCACCAGCATCTCAAACGGGATCTCCTGGTGCGTGTACGCCTCCAGCACGCGTTGTCGCGTGCTCGCCAGCAAACTTTCGAATGTCTCCTCCCCGCTCAGCTGCGTGCGTAGCACCAGCGTGTTCACGAAAAACCCGATCAACGGCTCCACGTCCTGGTGCACCCGACCGGCGATCGGCGTACCAATGACGATGTCTCCTTCCCCGCTCCAGCGCGCCAACAACCACGCCAGTGCTGCTTCCAGCACCATGAACAAGCTCGCATCGTGCCGTTGCGCCAGCGCCTGCAGGCCGGCCAGCGTCGCCACCGCGATGCCCTGCTCGATCCGGCCACCGGCAAAGTCCTGCCGCGCCGGGCGCGGCCGATCCAGCGGCAGGCCATGCACCGCCGGCAGTCCCTGCAACCGCTCCCGCCAATAGCCCAGCGACGCCTCCAGCCCCGCCCCCTGCAAGCGCTCGCGCTGCCACGCCGCATAGTCCGCGTACTGCACCGACAGCGGCGCCAGCGCCGCCGCCTCTGCGCGCAGCGCGCTTGCATACAGCGCCACAAACTCACGTACCAACACCCCCATCGACCAACCGTCACTGGCAATGTGGTGCAGCGTGAACAGCACCGCATGCTCCTGTGGCCCAAGCCGCAGCACCCGACACCGCAGCATCGGCTCATGCGCCAGGTCAAAGCGCTGTCCCGCCTCCCGCTGCACCCGTGCCTGCACCGCTGCCTCCTGGTCGGCTGCGGGCAGCGCGCTCAAATCCTCTACCACCAGCGGCACCTGTGCATCGGCCACGATCACCTGCCACGGCGTGCCGTCCACCTCCCGATATACCGTGCGCAGCACCTCATGCCGGGCCAGCAGACCCGACAGCGCCTGACCCAGCGCCTCCACCGACAGCGCACCACGCAGCCGTAGCGCAACCGGCATGTTGTACTGCGTACTGCCCCCTTCCAGCCGGTCGATGAACCACAGCCGCTGCTGCGCAAACGACAACGGCAGCGCGCCATCGCGCGCCACCGTCGGGATCGGCGCATAGCCACTGGCCACCTGCCGGTCCACGTACACCGCCAACTCCCGCAGCGTCGCCTGCTCGAACAGCGCACGCACCGGCACCGACTTGCCCAGCACCCGCGCGATCTCGCTCACGATCCGCGTGGCCAGCAACGAGTGCCCGCCCAGCGCGAAGAAGTTGGCCTGCGCTCCCACCGGACCGACCTGCAGCACCCGCTCCCAGATCTGCGCCAGTGCCCGCTCGGTGTCTGTCTCCGGCGCCACCGTCTCGCCGTGCTCAGGCTCCGGCTCCGGCAGCGCGCTCTTGTCCACTTTCCCGTTGACCGTCAGCGGCAGCGCCTCCAGCACCACGTACGCCGACGGCTGCATGTAGCCCGGTAGCACCTCGGCCAACGCGCCCTTCAATTGGGCGATCCAGCCCTCAGCCACCACCTCCTCGGACGGCGTCACGTACGCCACCAGACGCGCCTGCGCCTGCTCGCCCCGCACCACCACCACCGCCTCACGTACCGATGCCTCGGCGTGCAGACGGCTCTCGATCTCGCCCAGCTCGATCCGGAAACCGCGCAGCTTCACCTGGTCGTCCAGTCGACCCAGAAACTCCAGTTGCCCGTCGTTACGCCAGCGCACCCGGTCGCCTGTGCGGTACCACCGCTCACCGTCCAGATGTACGAAACGCTCGGCGGTGAGCGCCGGACGACGATGATAGCCACGCCCCACCCCGACTCCGCCGATGCACAGTTCACCGGATACGCCGATCGGCTGCTGCATGCCAGCAGACGACAGCACGCGGCACTCGACGTTGATTAGATTGCGGCCGATTGTCGGAGCCTCTCCCTGGACCAGACTCCAAGTCGCATCCACGCAACATTCCGTCGGACCGTAAACGTTGATCGCCACGCGCCCTGTACGCGATTGCCAAGCAATCAGCTCGTGCCACAACCTGGAAGTAATTGCCTCGCCGCCGATCACGATGTTCGGTAGGCAATCCTCGAGACCCGCCGCAAGCCAAGACTCCAGTAACGACGGCGTGCAATCCATCAGGTCCACCTGTTGCGATTGCAAGAGTGCGCGCAGCATCGCCGGATCGGTTTTCACGGCATCGGGCACGATTAGCAAGGATCCACCCCATGCCAACTGCAACAATCCCTTGATCGAACCGTCGAAGGCATGCGAGCCGATCAATGCCCAACAGCCGTGAAAGATGCCATCGGCGATACCGTCGGGGCCGAGATTCATCGCCAGGTTTGACAGCGACCGGTGTTCGATCAGCGCGCCCTTGGGGCGGCCAGTGCTGCCTGAGGTATAGATCGCATAGGCCAGATCGGCCGGCAACTCGTCCGGAATCTCGGGAGCGCTCTGCGGCCAGTGCGAGATGTCGGATGCATCCAGCATCCGCGCCGGCACGCCAAGCGCCGACAGACGCTCGGCTGTTGCAGCGTGTCCAAGCACGAGCGATGTTCCGCTGTCCTCCAGCACGTACTGCAGATGCGCATCGGGATAGGTTGGATCCAACGGCAACCACGCCGCGCCGGCCTTCAGCACGCCGAGAATCGCTACCGGCAGATCGACACCGCGCTCCAGGCACAGGGCGACCAGTGCACCGCTTTCCACACCCACATTGCGAAGATCGTGCGCCAATCGGCTGGAAGCATCGTCTAGTTCGCGATACGTCAATTGCGACTCGCCACAGCGGACGGCGAGCGCGTCAGGCGTCGCTACAGCCTGACCTGCAAACAGCCGGTGGAAACCGCGAGCCGGGAAAGGGCGCTTGTCGGCGTTACGCTTCGCAAGTGCCGTGCGCTCCTGCTCTTCAATCAGCGGCAGCGTCGCCAGCGTCGCCTCGGGACGCTCGACGATCTGCACCAACAGCTGTGCATACGCACGCGCCAGCCGCTCGATGCTTGCCGCCTCAAACAACCCACTGGCATACCCCCACGTCAGCCGCAGTCCCTCGTCGGTCTCCTGTACCGCTAGCTGCAGGTCGAACTTGGCCTGCTCGTAACCCTCGCCCAGCGAAGACACGTCCAGCCCGGGCAACGCCAACGCCACCTGCGCGTTGTTGCGCATCGACAGCAACACCTGGAACAACGGCGCATGGCTCAGGCTGCGTACCGGCTTGAGCTCGTCCACCAGCATCTCAAACGGGATCTCCTGGTGCGTGTACGCCTCCAGCACGCGTTGTCGCGTGCTCGCCAGCAAACTTTCGAATGTCTCCTCCCCGCTCAGCTGCGTGCGTAGCACCAGCGTGTTCACGAAAAACCCGATCAACGGCTCCACGTCCTGGTGCACCCGACCGGCGATCGGCGTACCAATGACGATGTCTCCTTCCCCGCTCCAGCGCGCCAACAACCACGCCAGTGCTGCTTCCAGCACCATGAACAAGCTCGCATCGTGCCGTTGCGCCAGCGCCTGCAGGCCGGCCAGCGTCGCCACCGCGATGCCCTGCTCGATCCGGCCACCGGCAAAGTCCTGCCGCGCCGGGCGCGGCCGATCCAGCGGCAGGCCATGCACCGCCGGCAGTCCCTGCAACCGCTCCCGCCAATAGCCCAGCGACGCCTCCAGCCCCGCCCCCTGCAAGCGCTCGCGCTGCCACGCCGCATAGTCCGCGTACTGCACCGACAGCGGCGCCAGCGCCGCCGCCTCTGCGCGCAGCGCGCTTGCATACAGCGCCACAAACTCACGTACCAACACCCCCATCGACCAACCGTCACTGGCAATGTGGTGCAGCGTGAACAGCACCGCATGCTCCTGTGGCCCAAGCCGCAGCACCCGACACCGCAGCATCGGCTCATGCGCCAGGTCAAAGCGCTGTCCCGCCTCCCGCTGCACCCGTGCCTGCACCGCTGCCTCCTGGTCGGCTGCGGGCAGCGCGCTCAAATCCTCTACCACCAGCGGCACCTGTGCATCGGCCACGATCACCTGCCACGGCGTGCCGTCCACCTCCCGATATACCGTGCGCAGCACCTCATGCCGGGCCAGCAGACCCGACAGCGCCTGACCCAGCGCCTCCACCGACAGCGCACCACGCAGCCGTAGCGCAACCGGCATGTTGTACTGCGTACTGCCCCCTTCCAGCCGGTCGATGAACCACAGCCGCTGCTGCGCAAACGACAACGGCAGCGCGCCATCGCGCGCCACCGTCGGGATCGGCGCATAGCCACTGGCCACCTGCCGGTCCACGTACACCGCCAACTCCCGCAGCGTCGCCTGCTCGAACAGCGCACGCACCGGCACCGACTTGCCCAGCACCCGCGCGATCTCGCTCACGATCCGCGTGGCCAGCAACGAGTGCCCGCCCAGCGCGAAGAAGTTGGCCTGCGCCCCGACCGGACCGACCTGCAGCACCCGCTCCCAGATCTGCGCCAGTGCCCGCTCGGTGTCTGTCTCCGGCGCCACCGTCTCGCCGTGCTCAGGCTCCGGCTCCGGCAGCGCGCTCTTGTCCACTTTCCCGTTGACCGTCAGCGGCAGCGCCTCCAGCACCACGTACGCCGACGGCTGCATGTAGCCCGGTAGCACCTCGGCCAACGCGCCCTTCAATTGGGCGATCCAGCCCTCAGCCACCACCTCCTCGGACGGCGTCACGTACGCCACCAGACGCGCCTGCGCCTGCTCGCCCCGCACCACCACCACCGCCTCACGTACCGATGCCTCGGCGTGCAGACGGCTCTCGATCTCGCCCAGCTCGATCCGGAACCCGCGCAGCTTCACCTGGTCGTCCAGTCGACCCAGAAACTCCAGTTGCCCGTCGTTACGCCAGCGCACCCGGTCGCCTGTGCGGTACAACCGTTCCCCAGCCTCGAACGGGCTCGCCACGAAGCGCTCGGCCGTCAACGCCTCCCGCTTCACGTACCCCTTCGCCACTCCCCATCCGCCGATGTACAGCTCACCCGCCACGCCCGGCGGCTGCAATTCCATCCGCGCGTCCAGCACGTACAGCGCCGTGTTCTCCATCGCACGGCCGATCGGCAGCATGCCGCTTGCCTGCACCTGGTCACTCACCTCGTACCAGCTGCTTCCCACCACCGCCTCGGTCGGCCCGTAGTGGTTGTAGATCCGCGCCTGCGGATACTTCGCCCGCAACGTGTGCGCCAGCTCCGCCGGAAACGCCTCTCCGCCCACCACGAACACGTGCGCGCCCAGCCGCGGCTGCGCATCCGACAGCGCCAGCAGCCCCTGCACGTGCGAGGGCGTCAGCCGCAGCAACCACGCCGGGGCCGTCGCCGCCTCCAGCGCCGCGGCCAGCCCAGACACCGCCTCCTCGCCCGGCAGCAGCTCCACGCAGCCGCCCACCAGCAATGGCACATACAGGCTCGGCACCGTCAGATCGAACGCCGGCGAGGTCGCCACCAGCGCACCGGCCAAATGCCCGGCGTAGTAGTTTCCCCGCGCAAAGGCGCAGTAATCGGCCAGGCCGCGCTGCAGCACCTCCACGCCCTTGGGCATGCCCGTCGAGCCGGAGGTGTACAGCACGTACGCGCTGTGCTCGGCCGTTATCTCTACCGCCGGCGCTTGGTCCGGATAGGCCGACAGCCACGCCCCCTGCTCCGCCCCGTCCATGAACACCGTATCCAACCCGGCAACCGAAACCCCACCGCCGCTGTCGAGCAGGAGCACCAGCGCCTCAGCGTCGCGCAGGATCGCCTGCGTACGTGCCGGCGCCTGCCGTGGGTCCACCGGCACGTAGGCCGCGCCGCTCTTCATCACTCCCAGCAGCGCCACCAGCAGCGGCAACGAACGCTCCAGCGCCACCCCCACCCGCGCCCCCACGCCGATGCCCTGCTCGGCCAGCGCCTGCGCCAGCCGGTTGGAGGCACGGTCCAGCTCGCGGTACGTCAACTGCTGCGCACCGCACCGCACCGCCACCGCCTCCGGCGTCGCCGCCGCCTGCGCCTGCAGTTGACGAATCAGCGGCTGCTCGCGGTAACGCGTGCTGGACGGGCCGCGGCCCTGTGCCAGCAATTCCTCGTGTACGGTTTCATCTTGCACGGCGAGCTGGTTGAACGGCTTGCCCGGCTCGCGCAAGAGGGCCGCCAGCAACGACTCGTAGCCGCTTGCCATGCGCTTGACCGTCTCACGATCGAACAGCGCTGTTTGGTAGCTCCAGTGCAGCTGCAGTCCGTCGTCGGTGTCGAAAGCGTTGAGATCGAAGTCAAAGCGAATGGTGCCGGAGCTGTCATCAATCACTTCAACTTCAGCGTCGGGAAGCATCAATGCTTCCGCCGCTCCGTGCTGCAGCATAAATTTGATCTGACAAAGCGGGTTGTAGGCCAAGCTACGTTCGGGCCTGAGGTCGTCGACGATCAATTCGAACGGGATTTCGTGTGCATAAGCTTCAAGCGCGGAGCGCTGGGTCCGCGCGAGCAGCGTATGGAAATCGGGATCACCGGACAGATCATTGCGCAGAACCAGCGTGTTGATGAAGAAGCCGATCAGCGGTTCAAGTTCCTGGCGGACGCGTCCGGAGATCGGCGTGCCGATGGCGATGTCGCGCTCTCCGCTCCAGCGCGCGATTAGTGCCGCCAGCGCTGCTTCCAGCACCATGAAAAGTGTGGCGCCATGGGCAGCAGCAAAATCCTTGCACGCTTGCAGCAGCGCAGGCGGCAGCAGTCGATTCACCGAGTCCGAAGCGTATGCCTGCCGCGCCGGGCGCGGCCGATCCAGCGGCAGGCCATGCACCGCCGGCAGTCCCTGCAACCGCTCCCGCCAATAGCCCAGCGACGCCTCCAGCCCCGCCCCCTGCAAGCGCTCGCGCTGCCACGCCGCATAGTCCGCGTACTGCACCGGCAGCGGCGCCAGCGCCGCCGCCTCTGCGCGCAGCGCGCTCGCATACAGCGCCACAAACTCACGTACCAACACCCCCATCGACCAACCGTCACTGGCAATGTGGTGCAGCGTGAACAGCACCGCATGCTCCTGTGGCCCAAGCCGCAGCACCCGACACCGCAGCATCGGCTCATGCGCCAGGTCAAAGCGCTGTCCCGCCTCCCGCTGCACCCGTGCCTGCACCGCTGCCTCCTGGTCGGCTGCGGGCAGCGCGCTCAAATCCTCTACCACCAGCGGCACCTGTGCATCGGCCACGATCACCTGCCACGGCGTGCCGTCCACCTCCCGATATACCGTGCGCAGCACCTCATGCCGGGCCAGCAGACCCGACAGCGCCTGGCCCAACGCCTCCACCGACAGCGCACCACGCAGCCGTAACGCAACCGGCATGTTGTACTGCGTACTGCCCCCTTCCAGCCGGTCGATGAACCACAGCCGCTGCTGCGCAAACGACAACGGCAGCGCGCCGTCGCGCGCCACCGTCGGGATCGGCGCATAGCCACTGACAACCTGCCGGTCCACGTACACCGCCAACTCCCGCAGCGTCGCCTGCTCGAACAGCGCACGCACCGGCACCGACTTGCCCAGCACCCGCGCGATCTCGCTCACGATCCGCGTGGCCAGCAACGAGTGCCCGCCCAGCGCGAAAAAGTTGGCCTGCGCCCCGACCGGACCGACCTGCAGCACCCGCTCCCAGATCTGCGCCAGTGCCCGCTCGGTGTCTGTCTCCGGCGCCACCGTCTCGCCGTGCTCAGGCTCCGGCTCCGGCAGCGCGCTCTTGTCCACTTTCCCGTTGACCGTCAGCGGCAGCGCCTCCAGCACCACGTACGCCGACGGCTGCATGTAGCCCGGTAGCACCTCGGCCAACGCGCCCTTCAATTGGGCGATCCAGCCGTCAGCCACCACCTCCTCGGACGGCGTCACGTACGCCACCAGACGCGCCTGCGCCTGCTCGCCCCGCACCACCACCACCGCCTCACGTACCGATGCCTCGGCGTGCAGACGGCTCTCGATCTCGCCCAGCTCGATCCGGAAACCGCGCAGCTTCACCTGGTCGTCCAGTCGACCCAGAAACTCCAGTTGCCCGTCGTTGCGCCAGCGCACCCGGTCGCCTGTGCGGTACCACCGCTCACCGTCCAGATGTACGAAACGCTCGGCGGTGAGCGCCTCGCGTCCCAGATAGCCGAGCGCCAGACTCGCGCCGCCCAGATACAACTCGCCGGCCACGCCGATCGGTACCCGTTCGCTCGCGACTCCCACCACCCGACAGCGCACATGTGGCAGCGGACGTCCGATCGGCACCGCTACGCAGGCAAGATCCAGAGAGTCCAGGTCCGCCGTCGTGGCGGTCACCGTCGCTTCGGTGGGGCCGTAGGTATTCAATAGCCGCAGTGCAGGTGGCATGGCCGCATTCCAGCGCAGTACCCTTGCCGGCTGCGCCGCCTCGCCACCGATCACGCAAAGGCGCACACCCGCTCCCATGGCCGCCACTGCAGGCGGCAGCGTCTCCACCAGCACATGCCAGAAGGCGGTCGGCAGATTCAGTACGCTGATGCGCTTGCGCACAACCCAGGACCAGAAGCGCTCGCCATCGGTGATCGTCTCCTCGTCGCGCAGCACTAGCGTCGCACCATGGCACAACGCCATGAAGCACTCTTCGACATACGCATCAAAGCCGAACGAGGCGAACTGCAGCAACCTGTCAGCGGGCACGATATTGCACTGCGCCTGCAGTCCATCCAGATACGCGGCAAGCGCGCCATGGCCGATGACCACACCCTTGGGCCGGCCGGTGGAGCCGGAGGTGAAGATCACATACGCAGGCGTCGCGCCGGTCACCACCACCTGCGGCGCATGCGCCGCCATCGCCTCCAGTTCCGCCATGAACGCTGGCGCATCCAGCGTCGTCGTCTCCACACCATCAAAGGCAAGCTCAGCCGCAAGATCAGACGTACTCAGTACCAACGCGATGCCAGCATCCTCGACCGCATCACGCAGGCGCGCTTGCGGATACGCCGGATCCAGCGGCACATAGGCCGCGCCTGCCTTCAGCACCGCCAGGGCGGCCAGCGGCTGGCGCCAGCCGCGCGCCAGACACACACCAACGCAGGCGCCTTCGCCGATACCGCGGGCACGCAACCATTGCGCCAGGCGGTTGGCCTGAGCCTCCACCGTGGCGTAATCGAGCATTACATCGCCATCGACCAACGCAGGATGCGCACCGGCACGCGTGGCGCACGCGGCAATGCGCTCGTGCGCCCATTCGCCATCGGCGATGACATACCCACTGCCCTCCCAGGCGTCGAGCAAGCTGATGTCCGCTTCGTTCAGCAGCGGCAACGCCAACAACGCACAGCCCTCGTCCTCGGCCATGGCGCGCGCTAGGCCACGCCACATCACCACGATGCGTTCGATTGTCGACCGATCAAACAGCGCGGTCGCATACTCCAGGACGCCAACAACGCTGCCATCGACTTCGCCCAATGCCGCGCTCAGATCGAACATGGCCTCCCCACCCACATCGTCGGTCAGCGCTTCGACACGAAGTCCAGGCAGGGATACATCGGTTGCGTTGCTGTCCTCCCAGGCGAAGAAGACCTGGAAGAGCGGGCTGTACGCCAAACTACGCATGGGTGCGGCCAACTCGACCACGCGATCAAACGGCAGATCCTGATGTGCCTGGGCATCGAGCAGGCGCATGCGCACCTGCTCGATCCAGGTCGCAACCATCGGTGTGCCGGAGACATCGAAGCGCAGCGCCATCGAGTTGACGAACAGTCCGATCAGACCTTGGATGTCCTCGCGCCCGCGATTCGCGCTGGCGATGCCGAGCACTAGGTCCTGCTGCCCGCTCAGGCGCGCCATCAATGCCGTCCAACTAGCCAACAGGACGGTGAACAAAGTGGTGCCGCAGCGCTTGCTCAACGCCTTCAGCGCGGACGTCAGCCCGGTATCGAAGATGAAAGGCAAAGTCTGCCCGGTAGAGGACTGTTGCGCAGGGCGCGGCCTGTCGGTCGGCAATTCCAGCAGGCCGGGCGCGCCAGCGAGCGTATGGCGCCAATACTCTGCATGTGCGAGCTGTTCCGGCCTTTCCAGTTGGGAGCGCTGCCACGCCGCGTAGTCGGCATATTGGACCGACAGCGGTGGCAAGGGGTCCGCATCGCCTGCGCGCAGGGCCACGTACTGCGTCGCAATCTCGTCGATCAGCAAGCCGACAGACCAGCCATCGAAGACGATGTGGTGCACCGTCACCCGCAATGCATAACATGCATCCGCCTCGCGTACCACACAGGCACGCAACAGCGGTCCGCGGGCAAGATCGAAGGCTTTCCGAGTAGAGGCGACCAGGCACGCGGTAGCGTCGCCTGTATCACGGACGTCGAAATACTCCCACTCGAACGCAGCAGGCGCGGACGCGGTCACCACCTGCGCAGGCGTACCCTCGATATCGATGAACACAGTACGCAACGCGTCATGCCTTGCCACGACGCGCTCTAGCGCCGCGCGCAACGCCGAACGATCCAGTTCGCCGCGCAAGCGAAGCCCCAATGGAACGTGATACGCGATCGATTCCGGCTCGACCTGCGCCAGAAACCACAGCCGCTCTTGCGCGGAGGACAGCGGCAGCATACCGGAGCGGTCTGCCCGCGCGATCGGCGCATCGCCCGTCGCCACCTGCCCATCGAGCCAGGTGGCGAGTGCACGCAATTCCGGAAGCTCGAACAACATGCGCACCGGCGTTTTCACGCCAGTACGGCGCCCGATCTCAGCCGCAACACGCGTGGCCAGCAGGGAATGGCCGCCTAGCGCGAAGAAGCCATCGCTGGCACTGATCCGTTCGCGACCGAGCAGGCGCTGCCAGATCTCGGCCAGTACCTGCTCGGTCGGGGTCGCCGGCGGAACGTGAATGCCGTCGTTGGCATCCATCGGCTGCGGCAGCATACGCAGGTCGACCTTGCCGTTGGCGGTAAGTGGGAAGCACTCGAGTGCGACGAAGGCCTCTGGCAGCATGTAGTCCGGCACGCGGTCGGCAAGATATCCGCGCAGCGTCGCTACCGCATCGCCATGCGGCAGCGACGCATCGAGTATGACGTAACCCGTCAGCGCACGTCCGCTCGACTCAGGCTGCGCAACCACCATTGCTCCCCGCACTCCGGGATGCTCGCGCAGACATGCTTCGATCTCGCCCAGTTCGACGCGGAAGCCACGGATCTTGACCTGCCGATCCGCGCGCCCAAGAAACTCGAGAGTGCCATCGTTGCGCCAGCGCACCCGATCGCCACTACGATACATGCGCCCGCTTGCGGCGAAGGGATCGGGCAGGAAGCGTTCGGCAGTCAGCTCGGGAAGATTAAGATAACCGGCAGCCACACCGTCGCCGCCGATGTAGAGTTCGCCCACCGCGCCCACCGGCACCGGTTCACGCCGCGCATCCAGCACATAGACACGGGTGTTGCGGATTGGCCGTCCGATAGGGATACGCTGTCCTGGCGAGGCCGCAGTGATGGAATGTGTCAGTGCGAACGTCGTGGTCTCGGTCGGACCGTAGCCGTTGAGCAGGCGAGCTTGGGGACGCGAGGCCAGGAAGCGCGAGACGACCGCGGAATCCAATGCATCGCCACCGATCATCAATACGCGCAACCGCCCCAATGCCGCACCGATTTGGTCAGCGTAATGGTTGAACAGGCCGACCGTCATCCACAAAACGGTCACCTCTTCGTACTCAAGCAACGCGGCCAGCCGTAGCGGCTCCAACAGCGTGTCTTGATCGACGATTACAAGGCGACCGCCATTGCACAGTGGCATCCACACTTCCAGCGTGCTCGCATCGAACGCCGGGTTTGCGGCAAAAGCCACGCGGTCCGATGCACTGAAATCTCCGTAACCGCTGCCGACAACCAGGCGACGGATGCCTCTGTGCGACACCGCCACACCTTTCGGTCTGCCAGTGGAACCGGAGGTGTACATCACATAGGCGATCGCATCGATCCCCTCGTCCGGCATTGCTTGCGATGCATGGACCAGTGGAGACAGTTCAAACTCGGTCGCTTCGGCAGTCGGCACAAGCAACACGCAGGCCGCGCTATCTTCCAGGATGAAATCGCGCCGCGCCCTCGGGGCATTCGAGTCCAGTGGCACGTAGATCGCACCGCAGTACAGCGCGGCGAGCTGTGCCGATACCAGGAGTGCCGAACGCGGCGATTGGATTGCCACCCGATCGCCCGATCTGACTCCGTGCGCACGCAAGCGCTCGGCCAGCGCGCGCGCGCGCGTAGCGAGTTCGGCATAGCACCACGTGCAGTCACCGTCGACGATCGCAATTGCATCCGGTGTCGATGCAGCAATACGGTCGAAGCATTGCTCGAGTCTTTCCTCGTTCGGGTAGGGCAGCATCTCCCCCGACCAATCGCGCAACAAGCGCAGGCGCTGCTCGTCGCCCAACAGCGGAAGCGCGGCCAATTCCAGGGCGTCATCGCTCGCCATCGCGCACAGCAAGGTCCGCCAGGACGCCACAAAACGCTGCACTGTCTCACGGTCGAACAGGGCCGTGGCATATTCCAGCACGCCGTCGACACCACCCGATGCAGTTTCATGCAATGCCATCGAGAGATCGAAC
Organism: Xanthomonas sp. NCPPB 2933; assembly: GCF_056725225.1. Classification (NCBI taxonomy): domain Bacteria; kingdom Pseudomonadati; phylum Pseudomonadota; class Gammaproteobacteria; order Lysobacterales; family Lysobacteraceae; genus Xanthomonas; species Xanthomonas sp. NCPPB 2933. The sequence continues at coordinate 1,751,319 of NZ_CM161518.1, read as the reverse complement.
TTGGTCTCCCCCCCACCCGCGCTGCTCGTCATCGGTTCTATCCGCAACCCCGGTAGGACCAGGTCGGCAATATCGCCGTCCTGCCAGGCGAAGAAGGCCTGGAACACAGGGCTTTGGGTCAGGCTTCGCGTGGGCGTGACCAGCCGGACCACGCGATCAAACGGCAGCTCCTGTTGTGCCTGTGCCTCCATCACGCGCGCCTGCGTGTGTTCGAGCCATTGCGCAACCGTGGGACTCCCCGAAGCATCGAAGCGCAGTGCCAGCGAATTGACAAAAAATCCGATCAAGCCTTGGAGTTCTTGACGCTCGCGGTTGGCGCTGGCGATACCGAGCACCAGATCTTCCTGACCGCTCAGGCGAACCATCAGCGCAGCCCAGCCCGCCAGCAAGGTGGAGAACAAGGTGACGCCGTGACGCGCCCCCAACACTTTTAACGCAGCCGTTATTTCGGCGTCCAGAAAGACGGGCACGCTGTCGCCGGCCAACACCTGTTGCACCGGCCGCGGACGATCGGTCGGCAATTCCAGCAACCGTGGAGCGCCGTCGAGCGCACGCCTCCAATAGTCCGCGCAGGCATCATGCGCCGTATCCGCTTGCGCGCGTTGCCAGACGGCAAAGTCGACGTACTGGATCGGCAATGGCGGCAGCGACACCGCGCGTCCTTCGCGTAGTGCCGTGTAGAAAACCGCCACCTCATCCATCAGCACGGCCATCGACCAACCGTCGAACACGATGTGGTGCACGGTCACCAGCAGCACATGCCGATCGCCCGCTTCGCGGATCAGGCAAACGCGGATCAGTGGATCGCGACCGAGATCGAAAGATGTGTTGTGATTGGCGCGCCCCGCCGCCTCAAGCGCGAGGGAATCGGCGGCGGCGATTTCATTCCAGCACAAGGCCGAGCCCGCGTCGCAACGGATTTCCTGCATCGGAACACCGTCGACATCGACGAACGCAGTGCGCAACACCTCGTGCCGCGCAACTACCGCCACGAACGCCGCCCGTAGCGCATCGCAACTCAGCGCACCATGCAGACGCAAGACGGCGGACATGTGGTAAGCCGTCGAATCGGGAGTCAACTGGGCCAGGAACCAGAGCTGTTCTTGCGCCGAAGACAGCGGCAGCCTACCGGAACGTTCGACCGGACCGATGCTATCGACCTCGGCCGTCGCAGTCGTGTCCAACCAGGCCGCCAGACGGCGCACGCTGGGATGTTCAAACAGCGCGCGCAAAGTGACACGCTTATGCAGTGCCCGGCCAAGCTGGCCAACCAGGCGCATCGCCAACAGCGAATGTCCGCCAAGTTCGAAGAAATCATCGTCGACGCCGACCGGTCCGCAATCGAGCAACTCGCGCCAGATTTCCGCGACCACCCGCTCGGTGCCGGTGGACGGCGCAACAAAGTCGGCCTGTTCCACCACCAGTTCCGGCAATCCGCGCGCGTCGATCTTGCCGCTGGGCGTCAATGGGAATGCATCGATCGGCACGATCTGCCAGGGCACCATGTAGCCCGGCAAGCTTTCGCCAAGGCGCAGCCTCAATTGGGCCGCGAGCGAGGCAGTGTCAGCCACCGGCGCGCTGGGCACCACCCATGCCGCCAGGCGGCACTCGCCGCCGTGCTCGATCACCTGCACGAACGCCGACGCGATCTCGGCCTGCGCTTCCAGACGAAGGCGGATTTCTCCGAGTTCGATCCGGAAACCGCGCAGCTTCACCTGGTCGTCCAGTCGACCCAGAAACTCCAGCTGCCCGTCGTTGCGCCAGCGCACCCGGTCGCCTGTGCGGTACCACCGCTCACCGTCCAGATGTACGAAACGCTCGGCGGTGAGCGCCTCGCGTCCCAGATAGCCGAGCGCCAGACTCGCGCCGCCCAGATACAACTCGCCGGCCACGCCGATCGGTACCCGTTCGCTCGCGACTCCCACCACCCGACAGCGCACATGTGGCAGCGGACGTCCGATCGGCACCGCTACGCAGGCAGGATCCAGAGAGTCCAGGTCCGCCGTCGTGGCGGTCACCGTCGCTTCGGTGGGGCCATACCCATTCAGGAGTCGCAGCGTAGGCGGCATGGTCGCATTCCAGCGCAGCACGTTCGCAGCTTGCACCGCCTCGCCGCCTATCGTGCACAAGCGCACACCCGCGGCCATGCGCGCCACGTCGGGCGACATCGTCTCCGTGAGCGCGTGCCAGAACGCGGTCGGCAAATTCAGTACGCTGATGCGCTTGCGCACGACCCAGGACCAGAAGCGCTCGCCATCGGTGATCGTCTCCTCGTCGCGCAGCACTAGCGTCGCACCATGGCATAGGGCCATGAAACACTCCTCGACATAGACGTCGAAGCCGAACGAGGCGAACTGCAGCAACCTGTCAGCGGGCACGATATTGCACTGCGCCTGCAGTCCATCCAGATACGCGGCAAGCGCGCCATGGCCGATGACCACACCCTTGGGCCGGCCGGTGGAGCCGGAGGTGAAGATCACATACGCAGGCGTCGCGTCGGTCACCACCACCTGCGGCGCATGCGCCGCCATCGCCTCCAGTTCCGCCATGAACGCTGGCGCATCCAGCGTCGTCGTCTCCACACCATCAAAGGCAAGCTCAGCCGCAAGATCAGACGTACTCAGTACCAACGCGATGCCAGCATCCTCGACCGCATCACGCAGGCGCGCTTGCGGATACGCCGGATCCAGCGGCACATAGGCCGCGCCTGCCTTCAGCACCGCCAGGGCGGCCAGCGGCTGGCGCCAGCCGCGCGCCAGACACACACCAACGCAGGCGCCTTCGCCGATACCGCGGGCACGCAACCATTGCGCCAGGCGGTTGGCCTGAGCCTCCACCGTGGCGTAATCGAGCATTACATCGCCATCGATCAACGCAGGATGCGCACCGGCACGCGTGGCGCACGCGGCAATGCGCTCGTGCGCCCATTCGCCATCGGCGATGACATACCCACTGCCCTCCCAGGCGTCGAGCAAGGCCGAATCGTCGGCGCCGAGCAACGGCAATGCGCTGATACGTTGTTGCGGATGTGCCACGACCGCGTCCAACAGCCGATGGAAGGCACTGGCTAGACGTTCCATGCTGACCGCATCGAACAACTCGGCGCGATAGTGCCAACGGACCGTATAGCTATCTCCGTCGCGCTCGACAGAGATGTCGAGATCGACGTTCAACGGAATGAGCTGCGCATCTGCCTCGTACCGCAGCACCTGTACGCCGGGGAGGTCGAACGCCGGAATCGACTCGGTGCCGAAAGACAACATGATCTGGTAGAGCGGCGAAGCGCCCGGAACCCGTGCCGGCGCCACCTCGTGAACCAGGCGGTCGAACGGCAGCGCTTGGTGTGAGAAGGCGGACAGCACTTCCGTCTTGCTTCTCGCCAGCAGCTGCATGAAAGTCGGATCGCCAGATACATCGCTGCGCAGCGCCAGCGTATTGACGAAAAAGCCGATCAGAGGCTCGGTCTCTGGCCGGTCGCGGCCGGCAACGGGCACGCCGATGAGCAGATCGGTCTCTCCGCTCCATCGCCACAACAACGCACCCAGCATGGCGCGCAGTGCCATGAAGAAGGTCGCGCCTTGACCCTGTGCCAATGCGTGCAGCGCTGCGGCGGACGGCTGCGCGATGCGGGTGAGGAAATGACGACCGAATGCCTCAGCCTGCGGCGCACGCAGCCGATCCAACGGAAGCGCATGCAATGCTGGCGCACCATTCAAGGCACTGCGCCAGAAATCCAGCGACGGTGCCAGCACTTCGTCGGTAATCGTTCTCCGCTGCCAGACGGCATAGTCGGCGTACTGCACAGTCGGCGCTCGCAAGGCCATGCCGGGATCATCACCTCGCGCTGCCGCGGCATAGGCGGCACCAAACTCGCGCGCCAAGATCTCGATCGACCGGCCATCTGCAGCGATGTGATGGATGGTCAGCAGCAAGGTGTGGTCATGTGGCGCGAACACCACCAGGACCACGCGCAGTGGCAGTTCGGCGGCAAGGTCGAACGGCGTCGAAGCCTCGGTTCGCCAATATGCAAGCGACGCCTCGTTGCGCGCATGTTCCGGAATGGAGGAAGCATCGACGATGCGCGGCACGACCGTCCGCGCCAGCGTCACTTGAACAGGTTCGCCATCGCGTTCGGCGTAGATCGTGCGCAGCACAGCATGGCGCTGAACCACGGTCTCTAAAGCTACGGCCAGGGCGCTGCGATTCAACTCACCCAGCAAGCGCAGGGCTGCCGGAATGTTGTAGTGCGCGCCGGCACCTTCGATGCGGTCGGTCAGCCACAATCGCCGCTGCTGGAACGACAATGGTGGCGACATGCCGGCGGGCGCTGGCATGATGGGCTCGGATGCCACCGCAGTCCGCTCCAGGTAAATTGCCTGATCGTGGATGGTGCGATGTTCGAATACGTCGCGCAGTGTCCAGCTACGCCCGAACTCCTCCGTGAACGCAACCGCCAGACGCGAGGCCAGCAACGAATGTCCACCTAGCGCGAAGAAATCACTGTCGATGTCCACGTGGGCAATTCCCAGGATCTCGCCCCACAATCCGGCGATGCGTCGTTGCACTTCAGTGACGGGCGCACTCTCCGGCTCGGCATCGGTCGCGACGGGCATCGGCAGTGCATTCCGATCGACCTTGCCACTGGTGTTCAGCGGCATCCGGGCCAACCGCACCCATGCAGCCGGAATCATGTACTCGGGCAGATCGCGCCGCAGGAACTCCCGTAGTGTCGCGAACAACGCAGCATGGTCCAGACCGTTATCGGCGACGGGGACGACCCAGGCCACCAGACGCTTATCTGCGCCCTCGCCCACCGTGCCTACGAAGGCCGATAACAGCTCCGCACATTGATGCAAGGCGGCCTCGATCTCGCCCGGTTCAATACGCAAACCACGGATCTTGACCTGTGCGTCGACGCGACCAAGAAACTCAAGCGCACCGTCGCTATTGCGCCGGACACGGTCACCGCTGCGATACCAGCGCTGCCCGGCTAATGCGCCGCAGCCTTCGACAAAGCTTGCCGCGGTCAGGTCCGGGCGCCCGAGGTAGCCACGCGCCAAGCCTGGTCCGGCAATCCACAGTTCGCCCTGCGCGCCCATCGCCGCAAGACGACCGGCACGATCAACCACGTGCAATACGTAGCCCGGTAGCGCCGAACCGATCGTCACCGGCGCTTCCGGGGTCAACTCCGTTTGGCAGACGACCACGGTCGCCTCTGTCGGACCGTAGGCGTTGAACAGCCGGCACTTGCGCGACCACGCGTCTGCAAGTCGTGCTTCGCACACGTCGCCGCCGATGATCAGCGAACGCAACGCGTACTCTGGCCGGATGTCGAGATGAGCGAGGACCGCCGGAGGAATCAAGGCATGGGTGATGCCTTGTTGGAGAAGATAGCGCCCTAAGCCTTCACCGGAACTGCGCGTGTGCTCCGGACAAATGTACAGGGTTGCCCCTGCAGCGAATGCACGGCCCCAGTCCCAGGTCGCAGCATCGAAGGCGATCGAGGAGAACTGCAGCACTCGATCGTCCACGCCGAGTTCGTAGGTGTCTTGAAGGGACTGTGTTAGATGCGCCAAGCCGGCGTGCTCTAGCATTACGCCCTTGGGTGTTCCACTCGAACCAGATGTATAGATCACGTAGGCCAGATGCCCGGGACGCAAGCCGATCGCTTCAGGATCCAACCCTTCGCCCGCATCCTGCACACGCTCGTCGATGAACGCCTCCAACGCCAGCACCGGCGTGCTGCCCAAGTTGGCGATGCGCCCGGAGAGCACCGTATTGGTCAGGCAAAGCACGGGATTGGCATCCGCCAGTATCGCAGCAATACGTGTATCTGGCTGGGACGGATCGATTGGCAGATAGGCACCGCCGGCCTTAAGAATGCCTAGTACACCCAGTATCAAGCTCCAGTCACGCTCACCGCACAACGCAACTCGATCGTCTGGACCCACACCATATTCGCGCAGCGTCCGGGCCAAACGATTGGCACGCCCCTCAAGCTCGCCGTAAGACACGCGACGATGGTCGTCGACCACCGCGATCGCCTCGGGTCGACGCAATGCCTGAGCACGAAACAGTTGGTGGGCGTAAGCTAAAGCCGGAGTCCTCGCACACGGCCCGAGCGCCAGGCGCACGCAACTCGCCGCCTCGTCTTCGGGCATCGCGGCAACGTCGTCCAGAGTAATCCCTGGCGTTTCGATCAGTTGCTGCAGCACTGTCTGGAAACGTGCAGCGAACATGCGAGCCTCAACCGCATCAAGGTATGCCAAGTTGTGGTCAAAATGGAATTCGATCGGCTGCAAATGCCCGTATTCCCACACTGTAAGCGTCAACGGGGTTTGGCTATAGCCGTGACTAAGGTAATAGATCTCGGCGCTTCGTTCGCCCACCTGAAAGCGGCTGTCGAGCTTCAGATAGTTAAAACTAGCGTCGAACAAATGACGCCCGCTACCGGCAACGCCAAGATCGCGGCCGAGGTGCCCGATTGGATAGCGCTGGCGACGATAATCACTACGCTGTCGTTCTGTGATCACCTGCAGCAGTGCAGCGAAGCTGCTTTCACCCGGCAGGTTGAACGCTAGGGGAATCATTCCCGTGAATACGCCAATGGCCTGCTTCTGCGCATGCCCACGCCGATTGTGCACCGGTAGGCCGATCACCGCCTCCTCGCTGTCAGCTAGGCGTGCAACGCACACCGCGAACGCGCCGAGCAATAGTTGCGGCAGTCCCACGCGATAGTGCGCAGCCAGATCTGCCAAGCGAGCATAGTCTGCGACCTGTACGACGATTGTTTCACGGCCGCTAGGCGTCGCTCGTCCGGGTTCAAAACGCCGCCTATGATATGGCTGCAGCAACGGAACCGGCACTGCACCTATGCGCGCCTGCCAGTAATCCTGGTCCGCGGCATAGCGTCCGTTCGCCAGATAGACCTGGTCCTCTTCTGCCATATCACGCCATGTCAGCGACAACGCCTGGACTTCGCGGCGATAATGCCCTGCCAGGCAGCGCGCAAGATTGGCAAAACCCCACCCATCAATGATCAAGTGATGCGCAATCACACAATACCAGTGCTGCCGCGCAGAGATCCGCAGCACGCAAGCCAGGTATAGCTCGCTATCGTGCAGGTCGAACACGCGCTGAAAGCGCTCTTGCATCCATTCCTTCGCTTGACTCTCGGGATCGACGAATGCAGAGAAGTCGATCTCGGGCAATTCAGCATTTCGCTGTGCTGATACGTACTGCAGTACTCCTTCGCGACCGGCTCGCATGCGTAGACCGAAGGCGTCGTTGTCGCGAACAAGTAGTCGATGCGCCTCGCGCAGCCGCGCCAGGTCGATTTCTTGCAGGCTGATATAGCCACCGATGTTATAGACCGGATCGGCAGGAAAACGCTGCTGGTCGAGATAGATATCCGACTGCGCAAGGGTCAGTGGAAATGCAGCGATTTCGGCTCTTCTCATAAGACGATCCTGTCTCCCTTATCGCTCGGCCAGCAACGATTCGTACGCCCAAGTGCGCGCGAGAGCCTCGTCGGGAATGACGAGGCCCTCGCGCATCACGATCAGTTGATCGGCTAGGTGGAAATAGCGGTCGTCGTGCGAAATCGCAACCACCGCTTTGCCGCGTGCCTTCAGTTCTGGCAGGATGCGGTTATAGAAAACGTTCTTGAACGCAGGGTCTTGATCAGCGGCCCATTCGTCGAATAGATACATTTCGGCGTTCTCGATCATCGCCACTACTAGTGCGAGGCGACGCTTCTGCCCATCCGACAACGCTAGCGTGGAGAAGCGTCCATTCTCGAAACGCACCTTGTGATCAAGTGAAAATTCGCGCAGATAGTCATCTATCTCCGGACGCGCCTGCTCCAGATCAACCCCCAAAGGACGGTCGAACAGAAAGTAGTCGGAATAGATTGCGGAAATACCGCAGCGAAAACCAGAAATGTTGTCCCGGTCTACGCGCTCGGTGTCGAAGTACACGCTACCGCTATCGGGCAGGTAATGCAACGTGATGAGCTTGCTCAGCGTAGATTTTCCCGATCCGTTACCGCCCACAATGAAGGTAATCTCACCGCGGCGGATTTCCAGATCCAAAGGACCAACCGTGAAACCCCTGTCTTCGCCACGATCTGGGTAATGGTAGGTTGCGCTTTCCAATCGCAGGCTCGACCAGCCACTGCGCTTAGGGGCGGCATGGTCAATAGACTCCTCGGGAATGCGGTCGAATAACGCATTGAAGCGCTTCAAAGCGATCTGTGCCGTAGCGAACTGCGGAACGAAATTGAGGAGTGCACCCACGGGGCCGGTAACATAGAGCAGTGCCATAATCACCCCGCTTAGTTCCTGGCTATCAATCGCGTGATGGTTGACGAACACGAAGCTGACTGCACCGATCACGAAGAAAACAATCAGTCCGCCGTAGTTCACCGCCACGCCCATGATCGAGTGGCCGGTTTTTGCCGTTTCTCTAACACGCGTCTCGTTGTATGCCAGGACCCGTTCGAAGTAATCCACGCGCTTGTCGCGATTGAGCTTCAGTTCCTTGGCGCCGTGGACCAGGCCACGAATTGACTCATGCAGGTCGTCGAGATTGCGCCGCGCGCGAACCAGATAGCGGCGCCCGATCATCATCGGCAACTGATACGTCACGATGCCGAAACCGATGCAGCCCAGGACAAACCAGAATACGCCCGAATTCAAGTACAACAAAAAACCGAGCATACCGACCAAGGTGACGCCATTGGTCAGCAACTCGGGCAGCAAGCGAGCCCCGGCGATGATCACCGGAACATCGGCGGTGATCGATGCGATCAATCGCGGCATGCCGACGCGTTCAAGTTCGGCGATCGGTGCGCTGGAAATCCGGCGGTACATCCGGGTACGCAAATCAGTGGTCACATCCATCGAAATGCGCGTGAGAATGACCTGGGAAGCTGTGCGTGCGATCAATATGAGCACGCAAACCAGAGTAAACAGAACGGCATAACGGTAATTGGACACCTGCCATATGAGGAACACCGCGATGTCCGGATCGACTTTGGCGAACTGATCCTTACTCGGATCGATGGCATTAAGCACCAGCGGGATGATCAGCGCGTAGCAAACCCCAGCCAAGGCTCCCAGCAGGATGGAGAGAAAGACACGATTCGGTGCACGCTTGGCGAAGGTGCCCAGCAACTTCATCGTGCGGCCTCCGAGTTACCGGATAGCGCCGGCGTCAGATGGAGTACCTCACCCGCATGGGAGTGCGGCCAGGCACGCAACACCCCATCTCGGAAAGGCTCGACCATGTCGTCGTAATGGGTACTTGCGATGTTTCCCGATTGGCCGGTCGAGTTCATGTAAAAGTGCATCTCATCCTTGTCACCCAGCGCCATAACCTGACGAAAACCGGCACCAAAATCCTGAGTAAACTGCCCGGAACGATCATAGCGGTAAGACGCCACGTTGATGGTATCCGGCGAACCACCATTAGCTATTCTGCGCTCGAACACGCTGCGCAGCACGTTGATATTGCTGAAGGGAGTGTGCTTGTAAACCATAGCGTGCAACTCTCCCCACTTCCAATTGTCCATGGAAGAATCGCCGGTCATCTTCAGAAGCTCCCACAGGGCATCGTTGAGCGAGCTGTCGAGTACATCGTCGCAAGTATCGGGTTCCGGCGTCTCCAGGCTCTGACACCAGCTGTCGGGTCCATCCACTAGCATTGCCCCCAAAGTATCGAGGTTGACGTCGCCAGCAACGCTCTTGACATAACGATTCTGCACTTCCTGATTCCAGTTTCCGCGCAGCTCGTCGGCCATTAACTCGCGACGGAGGGTATGTACCCAGGCATTGAAGATGCTGGCCGCCTGGCTACTACGCGACATGTCTCCGTTCCAGGCGCGCAGAAGCGAGAACGCCCTGCGCTGCTGATCGTTTGAGGGCTGCAGGCGCAGCATGCGGGCTAGTAGCCGACGCGCCGGCTCACTTACTGTGTCTTTCTGAATACGACCCATGGCCTGCGGCGTCAGTGGTTCGTGCTTGTCTTTCAGGGCGAGCAGCAGGCGTTCGATCCGAAGTGAACGATCTGGTGGAGCCCATTCGCCGTTGAACGGATACGGATAATCAGATCCGAAGAATTTTTCGTTCGCCGACACTAGTACGCCGCTGGCCGGGTTATAGCGACGCGGCATTGCATCTGGATCGATGAATCCGCTCCATGCATGGTGCCCACCCCAGCCGGGGACGGGTACCTCACCCCCACCCGCAGGGCGGATCGGGATGCGCCCTGCTGTAAGGAGGCCGATGTTGCCTGAACCGTCGGCGTAGAGCAGGTTTAATGCAGGCGCAACCAGCGGCGCGAGCGCTTGGCGGAAGCCGTCCCAATCCTCCGCGTAGTTGAGCCGATAAAATGCTTCGTAGGAGGTATCGTCAGCGTCGAGGGCAGTCCACCGCATCGACACTGGATAGTCGAACACCTTGAACAGGTCGCTCACCACCGGGCCGTGACGCGTGCTGCGGACCTGGATACGCAGCGGCCGCAGCTTGGGACTGAGGATTGCAGGAAAATCCTGCCGTATTGCGATCAGCTCGGTCGTGCTGCTGAAGTTTTCCCAACCTTTTTCGGTACGATAGCGATTCGTATCGCTGGGGTCTGCTTGCTCGAAGTACAGGTCCTGCACATCCGCCATGGAATTGGTGCCACCCCAGGCGATATGCTGATTTCGGCCAAAGATCACCATTGGCAACCCCACGATGGTCGCACCGCGTGCGTCGATGCGGTCGCCCTTGATTGCCGCCATGTACCAGAGCGAGGGCATCTGTAACCCCAGGTGAGGATCGTTCGCCAGCATTGCTCCAGCGTTACCGGTCAGACGCCCTGACACGGCCCAGGCATTGCTACCTACATAGCGCCCACCGAGACCGAAATCGCGCTCCAGACGTTCTTGGAAGCCTGCCATGCGTTGCAGCGATGCTTCAACCGACGCAATCGCAAGCGGGGACTGTACCGACGGCTCCGCTTGAAGGTTCGGGTATAGCGTGGCGAACTTATGCTGATCGAGCATTTGCCGAGCCAGCATGTGCTCAACCTCCTGACGATAATTGCCGCCAAGATTGAGCGCGAACACTTTGATCCACGCCAGCGAGTCGTACACCGACCATGGTTCGGGTTCGATTCCCAGCGTTAAGAATTCCAAAGGTAGGCTGGGATTTCCTGCCAGCCAAGCGTTGATGCCGTCTGCATAGGCCTGTAACGAATCCTGCGCCTGGGGACTCAATGCTTTCCACGCATCATGAGCCGAGCGTCGCAACCCCAACGTTCGGAACCAGATATCTTGATCGATACTGTCCTTTCCGAAGACTTCGCTCAAGCGACCGCTGGCAATGCGCCGTTGCAGTTCGAGCTGCCACATCCGATCTTGCGCATGTGCATAGCCAAGAGCGAAAAAAGCGTCGCGGTCGTTGTCAGCAGAAATACTGGTGACACCTGATTCGTCGCGGTGTATGTCTACCGGCGCTCGCAATCCAGGCAGGGTGAGAGTTCCGCTCTGCTGAGGCAGGCTGGACCTAACAATCAAAGCACCCAAAACTGCCAATATCAGCAACGGAATGGCTATAAACAGGGTGAATCGCAGTAGTAGTGGGTATTGCCTCACATCGGTTCCCCAGCCTTTCCCTAGCTGAATCTCTTTCCCTAGCCGAGCCGCAGCGATCAATATCGCTAGCGCGTTTAGATGCAATCACCCAGGTGGAACTAAACGACGTGGTTACCCTCACTTAAATGCGGAAAACTCCAGACGGGTCGCCCTGAACAATTTATGATATTCACAAAACGCGCAACATCGTTCTGGGTTCTCCATACCTTCTTTTTACCAACGGACATCGCAGTACGCATGCGCAGGCGCGGCTCCAAGTTTCCGTCTTCCCCTGGATGGTAACTCAACACGGCAGCGAATAGCGCACTCTGGTATTGAGACAGGCATCACAATTACTCATGAATAGAAAATTCTAGCGATGTTGCGTGACACAGAGAGTGCATACATGAAATGTGTTCATGTGACTTAGTCAGGTAGAAGATAGAACTACCTCCATCAACCGCTCTCAAGCTTGCCATCTAGATCCACGGTACGACAGACCGTTGAACATACGCTATCCACTGAAGATTTTGTCATAGCGAGAGACGTCGCCGGCATGCCCGCCCCTCTCATCGTCACTAAAAGCGTCAAGCGATGAAGAAGCCACCAAGCTCTACCAAGAGGCAAATTGCTGATGCGCTAACGCAAGCCGAACTGGGAATTGTGGTTGGCGAATCCCGCTGGACATGGCATAGCGGAGGCTAGCGTGGCGCAAGAAGTTTGGTTGACTTGGGACGTCTGAGCTCAAGCACATTCCAGCTGTGGCAAGAGGAAAATCGTAAGCTCAAGCATTTGATGTCCGGATGCTATACATCCCTGATTCTGCAGATGGAACGCAACCGCCAGGAAGTTGCACCGGCAGATGTGCAGCACTCCATCCAGAATCTCGTGGCGCATCTGCAAACTCGGGTTGCCGAGATTGAACAGGCCATCGACGATCACGTCGAACAGGACCCGGATTTGCTTTAGCAGCGCAGGTTTTTGATCAGCATCAACGGCATGGTATTACCAGCGACGTCTTATTGTTTGCCGAGCTATGCTAAGTGGAGGGCTTTGCCGATGCAGGCGCGGTAACTTCCTTTGCCGACCTCAACCCACGACTGCAGGACTCGGGCAAGCATCAGGGCAAGGCATGCATCTCTCGCGCAGCCTGAGCGCAGCTGTGCGCCGACTGTACATGCAGGTATCGGTGGGCATGCGTTACAAACCAATGGTACGCGCACTCAAACAGCGCCTGTGCTCCCGCGGTAAGCACGTCAAGCAAATCGCCTGCGCGCCAAAGGTAAGTTGCCGACAACGTATTTAATCGCTGAGCATATGAGAACAGGGGGCACTGAATTTCTACCGGCGCCTTACGCTGACGATAACGCTTTAGCAGCAAGCTTCAACGGACGCCTGCGGCAGGAAGCGTCTCAGGAGAAATGGTTCTTGTCGATGAACGAGACACGGAGCAAGCTCAAAAATTTGCGGCGCCTCTATAACGAGAAGCGCCCCCATCGTGTACTGGTATGTGACACCCCTGCTTAAGTTCGCCCGAAATTACGGATCTCAAGCGAACTCCTAGACACCGCAGAAGCTGGAAACCTCGAGTTTACAACATGCCTGTTTGCTGGCAGGCGATCGCGCGGAATTCACGCCAGCGCTGCGGCATCTGCTTATTGCCAGCGTCAGATAGCCAAAGACGAAAATCTTTTCTCCTTCGGAACATCGTTTGGCCAATGTTTACGGGGTGTCACCCTACATGTTAGCTGACACGCTCGAGTCCCATAATGCGCCCAAGAGCGTTGTATTCCTCAGAACGGGATATCGTCATCCGCAAAGTCGTCCATCGGCGGCGCGGACTGCTGCTGGGCCGGCTGCTGACGGCGCGGGGCGTAATCCTGACCGCCGCCCTGACCGCCACCGCCGCCACCTTGCTGCTGGCGCGGCGCCTGCGCGCGCTGCGGACGATCGCCGCCCATGCCGCCGCCACCGCCACCCTCACCACGGCCGCCGAGCATCTGCATCTCGTTGGCGACGATGTCGGTGCTGTACTTTTCCACGCCGTCCTGGCCGGTGTACTTGTCGTAGCGCAACTCGCCTTCGACGTACACCTGCGAGCCCTTGCGCAGGTACTCACCGGCGATTTCGCCCAGCTTTCCGAAGAACACCACGCGGTGCCACTCGGTGCGCTCCTGGTTGTTGCCTTCGCGGTCCTTGCGCATGCTGGTCGTGGCCAGGCTCACGCGGGTGATCGCCATGCCGGCCTGGGTGTACTTGGTGTCGGGATCGTTGCCGAGGTTGCCGACGAGGATGACTTTGTTGATGCCGCGGGCCATAGATAGTTCCGAGATGGTGCGCCGGCGCCAATGGGGCGCGGCGGTGAATGTCTTGGCGCCAATGTTACCGCACTCCCCGCGCCCGACACCGGCGCGTTGGCGCACCTGCGGGCCGGGGAATACCGCGCGGACAGGTCGGGATCCGGCATCTCCGAGCCATGCCGGCATCAAGCGCCACAAGGGTTTGCGACCGATGTGAAGGCCGGCGACAGCGCCGGCGGGACGGATCTGGCCCAGGCACCTATAATCCACGTACATCACGAACGCCTGCGCATGACCATCGCCGAAGACCTCCCCACCGTTCTGGGCCTGCCCCAGATCCAGTCCCTCGCCGCGCCCGACATGGCTGCGGTGGATGCGTTGATCCGCCGTCGTCTGGCGTCGGACGTCGTGCTGATCAACCAGATTGCCGATCACATCATCTCCGCCGGCGGCAAACGCCTGCGTCCGATGCTGGTGATGCTGGCCGGCCACGCCGCCGGCGGCTCCGGCCCGCAACACCATCAGCTGGCGGCGATCGTCGAGTTCATCCACACCTCCACGCTGCTGCACGACGATGTGGTGGACGAATCGGATCTGCGCCGTGGCCGCAGCACCGCCAACGCGCTGTGGGGCAATGCGCCCAGCGTATTGGTGGGGGATTTTCTGTATTCGCGCAGCTTCCAGCTGATGGTCGAGCTGGACCGCATGGAAGTCATGCAGATCCTGGCCGACACCACCAACCGCATCGCCGAGGGCGAGGTGTTGCAGCTGTTGCACGTGCACAACCCTGACACCGACGAAGCTGCCTATCTGCGCGTGATCGAGCGCAAGACCGCGGTGTTGTTCGCGGCCGGCACGCGCCTGGGCGCACTGGCCTCGGGCGCGAATGCCGGCGTGCAGCAACGCCTGTACGACTACGGCATGCAGTTGGGTTTTGCCTTCCAGATCGCCGACGACGTGCTCGACTATGCCGCCGACGCCAGCGACCTGGGCAAGAACCTGGGCGACGATCTGGCCGAGGGCAAGGCCACCTTGCCGCTGATCCACGCCATGGCGCACTCGGATGCGACCACCAGGGAGCGCCTGCGCCAGATCGTCGAACAAGGCGATGCCGGCGCAATGCCCGAAGTGCTGGCGGCGATTCATGCCACCGGTGGTTTGGACTACAGCCGTCAACGTGCCGCCGAATATGCCGCCGCTGCCGAACAGGCATTGGACGGCTTGCCAGCCAGCTCTGCGGTTGCCGCACTCCGCGGCCTGGCGCGTTACGCCGTGGAACGCACGCATTGATCGAGCGGCGTTGGCGCCGCACCGGTCGCCAACGCCTTCGTTGAAGAAATCTTCTAGCGCAGGGAATGCGTAGTTGGCTGCGCGCAGGCCCTACAGGCACACGGCGCCAACGCACTCGCCAGAGTGAAGCGGATGGACGAAACCGCGCCTGGTGCGAATGTTGTGATGCGCTGATCGGCACCTGATCGGTGCCGATAAAACCTACTGCACACCCAATCCAGGAATCGCACTGATCACGGCCGGGTCGAACCCCGCCAACTGCGCGAAGTGCCGGCCGCGCGCGACGTAATCGCGATACGCGCCGAAGCTGGGCGCACCCGGCGACAGCAACACCACCCCGCCCTGCTCGCCCAGCGCATCGCGCGCCAACTGCATGGCGTGCTCCAGATCGTTGGCAGCATGCAAACCGAAGCGACCGGCTTCCGCCAACGGGGCCAGCAGCGCATGGATACGCGGCCCGTTGGCTCCCATGGTCACGATTTCCAGCGGCGCGTGCTGCGCCATCTGTTCGGCAAACTCATGCCAATCAAGCCCGCGATCGTGTCCACCGACCAACAAGGCCACGCGACGCTGCACAAAACACGTCAGCGCCGCCAACGAGGCATGCGGCGTAGTGCTGATCGAGTCGTTGACGTAGCTGACGCCATCCACGCTGCCAAGCAACTGCAGGCGGTTCGGCAATGGGCGAAACGTCAGTGCGGCCGGCGCCAGTGCTGCAGCGTCCAGACCCAGCGCTTCCACGGCAGCCAACACTGCACACAGATTGCGCCGATTGTGTTCGCCCGGCAGCGGTACGTCGGCGGTATCGAAGATGGCCTGTTCGCCGCGATAGACCACATCGCCGCGCAGATGCCAGCCATCGGGATGGTTGAACCAGCGCACGTCGCTGTCGGGCAGTTGCAAACCGACAAGATGCGGGTCGGTGGCGTTGAGCAAGGCGATGCGCGGGCGGCCTTCGATCACCAGCGACAGCTTGTCGCGCACGTAGCGCGCCTCGTCGCCATGCCAGTCCAGATGCTCGGGAAACAGGTTCAACACCAGCGCCAGTTCCGGACGCGCGCCGCTGCGCCCGACTTCGCCGGTCTGGTAACTGGACAACTCGATCGCCCAATACACCGGTGGCGGCTGTGGCGCCAACACTTCCAGCAGCGGCTGACCGATGTTGCCGACCAAGGCGGTGCGGTGCCCGGCCGCGCGCAGCAGATGCGCCAGCAATGCGGTGGTGGTGCTCTTGCCTTTGGTGCCGGTGACGCAGATGGCGCCGGGCACGCTGCCATCAGGCTGCGCGTGTTCGGCGAACCACAATGCGGTGCCGCCGATGAACTGCGTGCCGTACTCGGCTGCCGCAGTTTGCGCTTGCGCGCCATACGGGCTGATACCGGGCGACTTCACCACAACCTCGAACCGGCCCAGCGCCTGCGCGCTGGCATCGGTTTCTACATGCAACGCGGGGTCGGCCAGCGCATCGAGCTCGCGCGCTTCTTCGGCGTTGCAGAACACCGTCAGCGATTGCGTGGGGAGCACGGCGCGCAGCGCGTGATACGCCGCGCGTCCTTCGCGCCCCCAGCCCCATAACGCAACCGCCCTGCCCTCAAGCTGCGAAATTCGCACGCACGCGCTCCCACAGCGCCGACGGAATACGGTGCTCGCCATCGATGGCCATCAACGGCTCCAGCTGCAGCTCCTGCTGGTCCAGTTGCGGCTGTATCTCACGGCTGAAGCGCATCACCAACGCGTCTTCCTTCCACTCGGCACGGCTGGCCAGCACCGCCATTGCCGCGCGCGATTCGCGGCCTTCGCCGACGCATTCGAACGGCTTGTGATCCTGGAATTCCAGCAGCGCATCGTAGCCGCCAGCCTGTGCGGGATCGTCGAGCAGATTGCGACCGAAGATATTGACCAGGCGCGTCTTCGGCATGAACGGGGCCAACGCCAGAAACACGAAATGGCACTTGGGGCACACCCCGCACCAGCGATGCACCGGGCGCTCGCCCATGATGTGGAAGTTGCGGTTGCAGCTGGAAAAATGCGCGTCGTAGTGGTCGGTCTTGGCGAACTGACGCGCCACCGCCAACTCCGACAACGGCCGCAGCAACGAGTAATAACGCAGATCCGCCGCAACATGCCGCTGCACGTAATCGCCGAACGCCTGCTCGAACGCCCAGCCCTTGGACCACTGATGATTGACCTCGCCGGTGCCGGGAATCTGGCTGCCATAACTGGCCGAACGCTCGTTGGAAAACACCACCTGATCCACGCCGTTGAGCAACGCAGCCAGCACAAGAATCGCCGAGTTCACCGCAGTGACCGGAATATGCCCGTTCCACGCGCCCTGGCGATTGAGTTCGAACAGCTCCGATGCCAGCACGCGGCCGATATTGAGCACCGGTAAACCGGTGCGCTCGGCGCAGGCGCGGATCAGCTGCGAGCCACCGATCCAGCTCACGGTCTGCTCGATGCCGGCATGCCGCAGCGCTTCGATACTGACCAGCGAATCCTTGCCGCCACCGATGGCGACCAAGGCATGCTCGCGCAGGCCGATCGCAGGCGCATCGCCAGCAGTTTGTGTGCCGACCGGAAAGTTGATCTTGCCGTGCAGGTTCAAGCCATTGCGATAGGCGAACTCGCCCAATCCATGCAGATAGACGCTCTCCACCAGCGCAGCGGTGTCGGCATCGATCGCATACTCATCGATCTGGATGGTCGGCGGCACGGCAGCCTTGAAGTAACTCACGCCCGCGATGAGATGCAGGATGCGCAGCGCCTGCTGCACGGCAGTGGCGTGCGCACCGTCCAGCGCGAACGGTGCGCCCGGCACCGCGACGGTCTCGACCAGCTCCGGGCCTTGATCGAAGGCATACACCAGCGTCGCCACGCCGGTCTGCGCATCCAGTGCGCAACGCACGAAACGAAAGGTGGAAATCTGGTGTTTGTCGAAAGCGCTCATGGACTACCTGCAGGAACACGTACGCGACGCAGATAACGTCGGCACAGGACATATTCAATCATGGAAAACGGCACCGCGGCCCACAGCAGGGGCAGGCACCCGAACAGCACCGCCAGCAACAGCACATCCAGACGTCCGGCCGTTGCACCGCCAGACACCGCGAAGGCAATTGCAAGATACAGCGCCACCGCCGGCACATAGCTCAGCGCACTCAACAGCACCGTGCGCACCGCCATTCCACCACTGCGACGCGTGGGAACCGGCGCATCGCCTCGACGTTGCCAACGCAAGGCCAACCACGCACCGATACCGGCGGCGACCAGCGCGGGCAGCGCCCATTTGAACGTATCGGACCACAGCATGCCAAAGCTCAGTTGTTGGAGCGCGGTGGCGAACATCATCGCAACACCACCGGCCAGCGTGCTGAGCGCGATGAACTCAGCCTGCGGGCGCATCGATCACCTCTTCGCGCGGCAATTCGCGCTGGTTGTAGGTGCTGGCCATCGAATACCCGTAGGCACCGCTATCGGCCACCAGCATCACATCGCCCGGCGCGGTGGCGGCAGGCAGACGACGACGCTTGCCGAACACATCGGAGGATTCGCAGATCGGACCGACGATATCGAATGCGCCATCGGCAGGCGCGTCCAGCTGGCTGAGGTTTTCGATGTCGTGCCAGGCGTCGTACAGCGCAGGGCGAATCAGCGTGTTCATGCCCGCATCCAGACCCACGCGCTGCACGCCGTCCTTTTCGATCACCTGGGTCACCTGCGCCAGCAACACGCCGGCTTCGGCCACCAGATAACGCCCCGGCTCGATCGCCAGCCGATAGCCCGGATGCACGGCCTTGACCTCGGCCAATCCCTTGGCCCAGACATCCAGATCGAACGGCTCGTCTTCGGCGCTATACGGAATCGGCAGGCCGCCGCCGATGTCGATGGTTTCCACCGTGCCAATGCGGCGCGCAAAGCCGGCCAGTTCGTCGTACATCATCCGCCAGTGCTCGCCGGTTTCCACACCGCTGCCCAGGTGCGCATGCACACCGGTGATGGTGACCTCGAGCGTGCGCGCCACTTCCACGAACTCATCCACCCGCGTGGACGACAACCCGAACTTGGACGCCTTGCCGCCGGTGTTGACCTTCTCGTGATGCCCGTCGCCATGCCCCAGGTCGATGCGCAACCACACGTTGCGGCCGCGGAACACCTCCGGCCAGCGCTGCAGCGCTTCGACATTGTCCACGGTCACGGTCACGCCCAGCGCAAAGCCGGCTTCGTATTCGGCCTTGGGCGCAAAGCTCGGCGTGAACAACACACGCCGCGGCGACAGCTCGGGCAAGGTGTCGAACACGCGGCGCAGCTCGCCGTGCGAAACGCATTCCAGCCCGAAACCGGCCTGCTCCAGCGCCATCAAGATCGCCGGATGCGCATTGGCCTTGATCGCGTAATAGCGCTGGTCCACTGCAGCAATCTGCGCCAGTGCATGCGCCCGCGCACGCACGGTGGGCAGATGATACACATAGCGTGGCGTGCCGGCTTTTGACAGCGACAACAGATGCGCGCGCTCGGCATGCCACCACGGTGTGGGCCGCGGGCGCACCGAGCCGATGATCTCGCGCCAACGCGGGCCGAACACTTCGCCTTCGCTCACCGGCATCGCGCCGCTGTCGATCAACTCCGCATGCAGGATCGGCAGCAGGCCATCGGCATCGGCTTCGTCGATGACGAAGGTCAGATTTAGGTCGTTGGACGACTGCGAAATCATGTGCACGCGCTCCTGCCCGAACGTGGCCCACACGTCCGACAGCTTGTGCAGCAGCGAGCGCATGCCGCGCCCGACCAGGGTGATCGCAGCACACGGCACAATGATCTTGACCTTGCAGATCTGCGACAGATCGGCCGACAGCGCCGCCAGCACATCGGTGTTGACCAGGTTCTCGGACGGATCCAGCGACACGGTGACATTGGTCTCGGCCGAACCGATCAAATCCACCGACAAACCATGCTTCTTGAACAGCGTGAATACATCGGCCAGGAAGCCGACCTGCTGCCACATGCCGATGCCTTCCATCGACACCAGCACGATCCCGTTGCGGCGGCTGATCGCCTTGACGCCCAACACCGGCTCGGCATTGCCGTCGATACTGGTGCCCGGTAGATCGGGGCGCTCGGTGTCCAGAATCGCCATCGGCACGCCGGAATCGCGGCATGGTTTGATCGAGCGCGGATGCAGCACCTTGGCGCCGGTGGTGGCGATTTCCTGCGCCTCGTAATAGTCCAGGCGGGTCAGCAGCCGCGCATCCGGCACTTCCTTCGGATTGGCGCTGAACATGCCGGGCACGTCGGTCCAGATTTCCACCCGGCTGGCGCCAAGCAGCGCACCGAAATACGCCGCCGAAGTATCCGAACCGCCACGCCCCAGAATCGCGGTGCCGCCATCGGCGTGCCGCGAAATGAAGCCTTGGGTGATCAACAAACGCGTGGGCTGCGCATCGAAACGCGCACGCCAATCGGCATCGGATTGCCACTGGCACGACACCGACAAACGCTTGGACCATTCGCTTTGATTGGGCTGCGCCGGCAACGCCGACAGCCACTGGCGCGCATCCAGCCAGCCCATGTCCAGGCCATTGGCGTGCAGATACGCCGCGCCGATGGTGGAGGACAGCAACTCGCCCTGCCCCAGCACCTCAGCCTGCCAGTCCAGCGTGCGCGTTGCCGCGCGCGCATCGCCCAGCAAGGCATGCAGCGCGGCGAGTCGCTCGCCCAGTACCGCATCGGCGTCCAGTTCCAGATCGGCCAGGAATTCGCGATGACGCTGCTCCAGCGCGGCCACGCGCTGTGCGCTGTCGGCGGCGCCATCGGCAATCGCGGTGAGTTCGTTAGTCACGCCCGACAGCGCAGACACCACCACCAGCACGCGGCCGCCGGTCTCGTTCGCCCGTTTGCTCGCCAGTGTTCCAATCGTGTCCCAGCGATGACGACGCGACACCGAGGTGCCGCCGAACTTGAGGACGATCCAACGATCGGTAGTGTGGGGAGCTGACATTGAGATAGGCGTTTAGAATGGGGGAAAGATGCCCGGTACGCCGGGCGGAACCTCCGATTCTACTGCCAATATCGCCCGCATGACCCCGGGTGCGATCACAGCACGCCGAGCGCTGCTTCCACTGCCGTAACGGTTTGCGCTGCAACCATCGCCGCGCATTCCCTCGACCGGAATTCCCCCCCATGAGCAAGTACCGCTACCTGCAACTGGATGTCTTCGGCGGCCAACACGGCAACGGCAATCCGTTGGGCGTGGTCCTCGAGGCAGACGCCTTGTCGTCAGAGCAGATGCAGCAGATTGCCGCGTGGCTGAACATGTCGGAGACGATCTTTTTCCTGCCAGTCAGCGCGCCCGATGCGGACTACCACATCCGCATCTTCACGCCACGCGCCGAGCTGCCGTTCGCCGGCCACCCCAGCGTGGGTGCGGCATGGGCGGCGGCAACGCACGGGCTGGTCGCGTTCAAGCCGGATGGCCGGATGCGCCAGCAATGCGGTGCGGGCGTGCTGCCGGTGCAGGTGATCGACCGGCATGGCGCACTGCTGGTGCGGCTGCGGGCACCGCGTGCGCGGGCGATCGAGACCGGCGAAGTGCATGCCGCAGCGTTGCACGAAGCATGCATTGGCCTGCACGCGGCCGATCGCCCGGCTGCACTCTGGAACAATGGCCCCAACTGGTGGCTGCTGGAATTAGCGGATGCACAGGCGGTACGCCAGGCGCTGCCCGATCTGGCCGCCATCACCCGTCTGAGCCAGGCAAGCGCAGCCACCGGGCTGGTCGTCTACGCGCCGGATACCCATGGCGACGCCGACCTGGTCGTGCGCGCATTTTGCCCCGGTGATGGCGTTCCGGAAGATCCGGTCACCGGCAGCGCCAACGCCTGCATCGCCGCGCGCCTGCACGGCGAAGGTCGCTTGCCGGGCACCGGGTCGCGCTATGTCGCCAGCCAGGGCCGCGAGGTCGGCCGCGATGGGCGCGTCCACATCGACGTCGATGACGAAGGCGAAGTGTGGATTGGCGGAACGACGCGACAAGTGATCGACGGTCGTATCGATTGGTAAGCTGCCGCGCCCTGTCCGCAGATCAGCCACCATGACCACCCGCCGTTTCCTGCAACTGGATGTGTTCTCCGCCCGCCCCGGCAGCGGCAATCCGCTGGCCGTGGTGCTCGATGCCGAAGGCCTGGACGATGCGGCGATGCAGGCCATCGCACGCTGGACCAAGCTGCCGGAAACCACCTTCGTGTTTGCGGCACCGGATGCGCACAGCAGTTATCGGCTGCGGATGTTTTCGCCGCAAAAAGAGGTGCCGTTTGCCGGCCACCCCAGCGTCGGCACCGCGCATGCGGTGCTGGAGGCCGGCCTGGCCGCGCCGCACGATGGCGTGCTGATCCAGGACGGCATCGCCGGCCAGCTACCACTACGCGTGGAGCAGATCGACGATCACCGCAGCATCGCCATCCGCACCCCGCGCGCGCGCGTGGCCGAGCAGGTGGAGGCCGACGACCCGCGCCTGCGCGATGCCTTGCGTGACTGGCCGCTCGGCAGACTGCCGCCTGCACTGATGGACGGCGGCCGCACCTGGTGGGTGGTGGAGCTGGCCAGCGAGGCCGCGCTGCGTGGCCTGCAACCGGAGTGGGAGGCGATCGCTGCGCTGGCCGAATCCACCGGCAGCATGGGCGTGTTCGCTTACGCCCGCGCCGCCGCGCCGGGCGCCTACGACCTCGCCGTCCGCGCCTTCGTCGGCAACGGCCGCCGCTTCGAAGATGCGGCTTCCGGCGCAGCCAATGCGGTGCTCGCCGCATGGCTGGACAGCCGCCAGGCACTGCCGGGCAAGGCGCGACGCTATGTGGTCAGCCAGGGCCGTGAAATCGGCTTCGATGCCTTGCTGGAATTGCGCATCGATGCCGACGGCGATGTGTGGTCTGGCGGCCAGGTGCAGACGGTGATTCGCGGGACGCTGGATTGGGCTTGATTGTTTGATTGCTTGATCGAGTCATCGCACACGGCATTGCATGCGCACTGTGGTTTGCGCAATAAAAAACGCTGCGAACGATCGCAGCGTTTTTGTTTTCGACAATGCAGCGTCCGTCAATCGACACACGCTACGCCTTCTCGCACCGATCAGTCAGGACGCACGTCCACACGCACACGGATGCGATCGCCAGGGTTGTAGTCGCTACGCGTGTGATAGGTACGGCCGGCGTATTCGTAGGTCACATCGTAACCTTCCACACGGTCGCTCTCGCGACGGTAGGAGACCGGCTCGCACACGCTGACGTTGCCTTGATAATTGCGATTGTTGGCCTCGTAGATCGAGCGGCCTGCCGCAACACCGGCCATGGTGCCGACCGCAGTACCAACCAAGCGGCCATTGCCGCCGCCAACCTGGCTGCCAAGCACCGCACCGGCGATACCGCCGATCACGCTGGCCACACCGCGATTGGACACGCCCGATTGGCCATAACCACCACCATCGCGATAGTAGCCATCGTTGCTGGTGTAGTAGCCGTTGGAAGGACGGTTGTAGCAGCGTTCGCTGCTGCGTTCGTTATACGAATCGGTCACGATGATCGGATCGACACGCACCACGCGTGCGTATTCGTAACGACCGTCCTCATACCCACTACGACCGCCATCGCGGTAGCCGCTGTCATAGCGCTGCGCCGTTGCGTTGCCCGCAACCGCCAGACCCATCACCAGAGCACCAAGCACAAGAGTTTTCATCGCGGCACTTCTACAGGGAGGACACGCTGCCGATGCTCGGCCTGCGCCAGTGAAACCGCCCTGAACCTGACCGGCCCTGCAAAGCCCTATTCAGGTTGCCGCCAGCTGCGTGCGCCGGCATGCAACACCGGCGCAGCGCAGCCCTGTATGCATCAGCTGGAAAATTCGGTTTCCAGGCTGATCGGCACTGCGCTCAGCGCCTTGGACACCGGGCAATTCTTCTTGGCGACATCGGCCAGTTCGCGGAACTTGGCTTCATCGATCCCTGGCACCACGGCCTTGAGCTTGAGCCGGATCTGCGACAGCTGCGGGCCGCCCTCCATCGACAGATCCACGTCGGCGCGCGTATCCAGCGAGGTCGGCGGAAAGCCGGCCTCGGTCAGCTGTGCCGACAACGCCATGGTGAAGCAGCCGGCATGTGCGGCCGCGATGAGTTCTTCCGGATTGGTGCCCTTCTCGTCGCCGAAGCGGCTGCTGAAGGCATAACGCGTGTTTTCCAGCAACCCACTCTGTGGCGTGCTGAGCTGGCCCTTGCCGGTCTTGAGGTCGCCTTCCCAGTGAGCGGTGGCGTGACGTGAAATACCCATTGCGATCTCCTGCGATGAAAGGAGCTGCCACGATAGGCCAGTGGGTGTTACGGCTTGGTGCCGGGATTTGGGATTTGGGATTGGGGATTGGGGATTCGCAAAGGCGAAGCGCGCTGCGCGATCTTGGCAGCAAGGTTCTAGGTGCTTGCGATGCCTATCCGAACAACGACCGCGCACTATGGCTACGCGGTCGCGTTGCTGCGTTTGCTTAGCCGAGCAAGGTTTCCAGCACGGCCATGCGCACGGCGACGCCGTTGGCGACCTGGCGCAGCACGCACGATTGCGCGCCGTCGGCGACCTCGTCGGTGATTTCCACGCCACGGTTGATCGGGCCTGGATGCAGCACGACGGCATCGCGGCCGGCACGCGCCAGTCGCGCGCGGGTGAGCCCGTAATCGGTGTGGTATTGCTCCAGCGACGGCACCAGGCCTTCTTCCATGCGCTCGCGTTGCAGGCGCAGCATCATCAGCGCATCGACGCCTTCGAGCATCGCGTCGAAATCTTCGCCGACCAAGCAGCCGTCCAGCATGTCGTCGTCGGGCAGCAGGCTGGCCGGACCACATACACGAATCTCGCCGACGCCCAGGGTGCGCAACGCGTGCAGGTCCGAACGCGCTACACGCGAGTGCTTCACGTCGCCGACAATTACCACCTTGAGCTTGGAAAAATCGGTGCCCTTGGCCTGGCGCAGGGTGAGCATGTCGAGCAGGCCCTGGGTGGGATGCGAGCTGCGTCCGTCGCCGGCATTGATCAATGCAGTGCCCTCGCCTGCAGCCTCGGCCAGCGCTTCCACCGCACCGTCGTCGGGATGGCGCACCACGAAGCCACGCACGCCCATCGCCTCGAGATTCTTCAAGGTGTCGCGCGCGGTCTCGCCCTTGCGGGTGGACGAAGTGGAGGCATCGAAATTGAGCACGTCTGCACCCAACCGCTGCGCGGCCAGATGAAACGAGCTGCGCGTGCGCGTTGAGGGTTCAAAAAACAATGTGCACACCGCAGTCCCGGCCAGCACGCTGCGCTTGCCGACGCGGCCTACCGCGGCATCGCGAATCTGGCCGGCACGATCGAGCAGTTGCAGCAGCGTGGTGCGCGGCAGTCCTTCCAGGGTGAGCAGGTGGCGCAGGCGTCCGTCCGAATCGAGTTGCATGGTGGTCATCGCAGGTCGGGAAATATCAGGAAAGAAGAGTGGCTTGGTCGGGCGCGGCCAACCAGCGTTCGACAATGACCGCGGCCGCCATCGCGTCCAGCGCTTCGGCATCGCGGCGACGCTTGCGTCCATCGGCGCGCTCGCGCGCGAAACGCTGCGCGGCTTCGACCGAACTGGAGCGCTCATCGATCAACACTACCGGCAGCGCATAGCGCTCGCGCAGTTGGCGGGCGAAGGCGTGCGCACGCTTACGCGCGGGTTGGTCTTTATCGTCAAGGGTGAGCGGGTCGCCGATCACCAGGCCGTCGGGCCGCCATTCCTTGTGCACACGATCCAGCGCGGCCCAGTCGGGACCGGTGGCATGCACGTTGATGACGGCGACCGCGCGCGCGCCGGCACCGAGCGCGGTGCCAACGGCCACACCAATGCGGCGCGACCCTACGTCGAAGCCCAGCACCGTGCCATCCGGGCGGATCGCGCCCGCCTCAGGCATGCCCGGAATAATCCGTCAGCCGGAACAGATCCACGCCGATGCGCCCGGCAGCAGTCTGCCAGCGATCTTCCAGCGCGGTGGCGAACAGCACGTTGGCATCCGACGGCGCGGTGAGCCAACTGTTCTCGCCCAGTTCGAACTCGAGCTGCCCCGCGCCCCAGCCGGCACAGCCCAGCGCCACCAGCGCATTGCGCGGGCCGTCGCCGGCCGCCATGGCTTCGAGAATATCGCGCGAGGTGGTCAGGAACACGCCCTGCCCCACTTCCAGGCAGGAATCCCATTCGCGCGCATCGTCGTGAATGACGAAGCCGCGCTCCGGATGCACCGGCCCGCCGCTGAGCACGATCTGCTCGCGCAGGTGCTCGTCGACGGTGTCGATGCCCATTTGCGACAGGACTTCGCCCAGCGTGTATTCGGAGGGCCGATTGACCAGCACGCCCATCGCGCCGTTCTCGTCGTGCTGACAGATCAGCGCGACGCTGCGCGAAAAGGTGGGGTCGGACAGCGCCGGAAGCGCAATCAGCAGTTGGTTGGCCAGAGGCGTGGGCAAAACGGACATGGCCGCATTCTAGCCGTTCGCTCCGCCGCGCGCAGAGCCGCTGCCATACTTGGCGCTTGCCTGGCGCTGTGGGCGGCCGATGCTGACGATGGACCGGACTGCGAACGCGGTGCCGGTGCCGTTTCTGACCTGCGCGTTCAGGTTGTCGCTGGCGATGCAACCCCGGACTCGTGCGACGCAGTGTGCGCTGCTAGCTTGTCCATCCAGACTTGGCGCTGGACGGCGCTGTATTCACACGGTTTGACCCATCTTTCCATCGCGCCGGCCCACCACCAGGCGCACATCACAGGCACCCCCATGAGCGGCTATTGCAGCATCGCCCCAGGCCATCCGGTCCACGGCCACTATCACGCGTACGAATACGGCTTCCCGCAGCGCGACGAACGCGAGCTGTTCGAGCGGCTGGTGCTGGAAATCAATCAGGCCGGATTGAGCTGGGAAACCATCCTGCGCAAGCGCAGCAATTTCCAGCGCGCCTACGACGGTTTCGATGTAGACACGGTTGCCGCGTACGGCGAGACGGAGATCGCCCGGCTGATGGGCGATGCCGGCATCATCCGCAACCGGCTCAAGGTGCTGGCGGCGATCCATAACGCGCAGGTCATCCAGACGCTGCGCGCCTCGCACGGCAGCTTCGCGCACTGGCTGGATGCACAGCATCCGCTCGCCAAGCCAGACTGGATCAAGCTGTTCAAGAAGACCTTTCGCTTCACCGGCGGCGAAATCACCGGCGAATTTCTGATGAGCCTGGGTTACCTACCTGGCGCGCATCATGAAGATTGCCCGGTGTTTGCGCATATCCAGGCACTGTCGCCGCCGTGGATGCTGAGCGAAAACGCGTAGCGGCACGAGGATCGAGCGCATGCCGGCAGATAGAGGCATGCAGCATACGTGGCAGTGCCGATGGATTACATGCCGCCCGGGATGCATAGCATGCAGTTGCCTAGCACGGTTGCGCCAGCGGCACGCCAGCCATCGCCTGAGTCACACGCCCATATAGCGGTGCGGGCGATGGTTGAACATCAGCACCAAACTCAGCATCAACGCACCCAGCGCCGAATACAGCACCTTGTCCGGGGTGAGGATGGTGAAGGCCACCAGCATCAGCATCGCATCGAAACTCATCTGCACCTTGCCCGCGCTCCAGCCGCGCTCGCGCTGCAGGTACACCGCCAGGATGCCGATGCCGCCCAAACTGCCGCGATGGCGGATGAAAAACAGGATGCCCAGGCCCGCCAGCGCACCGCCGACGATGGCCGAAAACAGCGTGCTGATATGCGCGTACTCGGCCCAGCGCGGTATCAGGTCGGTGAGCGCACCGCAGGCACCCACTGCGGCGAAGGTCTTCAAGGTGAATTCCCAGCCCATGCGGCGCACGCTCAGCCAATAGAACGGCAAATTGACCAGCACGAACACCAGACCGAAATTCCAGTGCAACGCGTAATGCAGCAGGAATGCGACACCGGCCATGCCACCGATCATCAAGCCGCCCTTGGCGAAGATCGCCAGGCCCAACGAGGCCACCAGCGTCGCCAGCACCATGCCTTGCGCGTCTTCGGCCACCGAGTGGTGATAGGCATGATCGTCGGCCGCGGTGCCGGCCGAATCCGGCGGCGGCGTCAACGGGCCGGAGGTGACCACAGCGCCGTCATCGGGCAGCGGTTCTTGCTCCGGACGCAGATCGGAATCGGGAAGGCTCACAGGTTCGGGCACTGCAATGGGGTGCGATATTAGACACTATCGGCCCGCCTGGTTACATCTGAAACGTCACCGCAGGCGCGCACTGCTGCGCTGCATGTTCATCGACCACAGCGCGGTCTTTACCCTGTCTTTTTGCAGCAGACGCCTGCGTGCAGAGATGACGCGCCAAGTTCCGGCAACCTTGTGCAGGTGAATTTCTTCAGCGTGCTACGCCACGACCATGCACCGGAATGCACCATGGCGCAGCGGTCCTGCGCGACTCACCGAACCTCGGCAATCTCCACACCATCCATCCCCTGCGCCAGGGTCTTGGCGTCGCCGCCCTGCGAGAGCTTGATGCGCAGGCGCACTTCGTTCTGGGAGTCGGCGTAACGCAGCGCGTCTTCGTAGCTGATTTCGCCGGCCTGATACAGCTCGAACAGGCTCTGATCGAAGGTACGCATGCCCAGGTTGGTGGACTCCTTCATGATCTCCTTGAGCTTGTGGATCTCGCCGTCGCGGATGTAATCCTGCACCAGCGGGGTGCCCAGCATGATCTCCATCGCCACGCGGCGGCTGCGCCCGTCCGGAGTCGGAATCAATTGCTGCGCGACCACACCCTTGAGATTGAGCGACAGATCCATCAGCAGTTGATTGCGGCGATCTTCCGGGAAGAAGTTGATGATGCGGTCCATCGCCTGGTTGGCGTTGTTGGCGTGCAGGGTGCACAGCACCAGATGGCCGGTTTCGGCGAATGCCACCGCGTGGTCCATGCCTTCGCGGGTACGTACCTCGCCGATCATGATCACGTCCGGCGCCTGGCGCAGGGTATTTTTCAGCGCATTTTCCCAGCTGTCGGTATCGATGCCGACTTCGCGCTGGGTGATGATGCAGCCTTCGTGCTTGTGCACAAATTCGATCGGATCTTCGATGGTGATGATGTGCCCGGTGGAATTCTGGTTGCGGTAACCGATCATCGCCGCCAGCGATGTCGACTTACCGGTACCGGTGGCGCCGACGAAAATGATGATGCCGCGCTTGGTCATCGCCAGCGTCTTGATCACCGGCGGCAGGCTCAATTCTTCCACCGTGGGGATGCGCGTTTCGATCCGGCGCAGCACCATGCCGACCTGGTTGCGCTGATAGAAGCAGCTCACACGAAAACGCCCGACCCCTGACACGCCGATGGCGAAGTTGCACTCGTGCGTCTTTTCGAATTCTTCGCGCTGCGATGGCGTCATCACGTTCAACACAAGATCGCGACTTTGTTGCGCCGTCAGCGGTGTCTGGGTGATCGGGCTGATCTTGCCATTGACCTTGATCGCCGGCGGCATGCCCGAAGTGATGAACAGATCCGACGCCTTCTGGTGCGCCATCAGCTTGAGGAACGAGGTGAAGTCGATAGTGCTCATGGCGTGCTCCTTTGGAGCAGGGATTCGGGATGGGAGATTCGGGATTCGCAAGAGCGGGGTCCGGTCCGGGAGATCGCCATTGCGAATCCCGAATCCCGAATCCCGGCTACTCGAATATCCGCTTGTCCTTGGCGTACTCGCGCGCCTGGTTGCGCGTGATCAGGCTGCGCTTGACCAGGTCCTGCAGGTGCTGATCCAGCGTCTGCATGCCGTATTGCTGGCCGGTCTGGATCGACGAATACATCTGCGCCACCTTGTCCTCGCGGATCAGGTTACGGATCGCCGGGGTGCCGACCATGATTTCCCAGGCGGCGGTGCGTCCGCCGCCGACCTTCTTCAATAGTGCCTGCGAGATCACCGCGCGCAGGGATTCGGACAGCATCGAGCGCACCATCGGCTTTTCGCCGGCCGGGAACACGTCGACGATACGGTCGATGGTCTTGGCCGCCGAGCTGGTGTGCAGGGTACCGAACACCAGATGGCCGGTTTCCGCAGCGGTCAGCGCCAGGCGGATGGTTTCCAGATCGCGCAATTCGCCGACCAGAATGATGTCCGGGTCTTCGCGCAAGGCCGAGCGCAGCGCCTCGTTGAAGCCGTGCGTGTCGCGGTGCACTTCGCGCTGGTTGATCAGGCACTTCTGCGAGGTGTGCACGAATTCGATCGGATCCTCGACCGTGAGGATGTGGCCGTATTCGTTCTTGTTGATGTAGTCGATCATGCCGGCCAGCGTGGTCGATTTGCCCGAACCGGTCGGCCCGGTGACCAGGATCAGCCCCTGCGGCTGGTCGATCAGCTGGCGGAAGATCGGCGGGCAGCCCAGGTCTTCCAACGTCAGCACTTCGGAGGGAATGGTGCGGAACACCGCACCGGCGCCACGGTTCTGGTTGAACGCATTGACGCGGAAGCGCGCCAGCGAGGGAATCTCGAACGAGAAATCGACCTCGAGGAATTCCTCGTAATCGCGGCGCTGCTTGTCCGACATGATGTCGTACACCAGCGCATGCACCTGCTTGTGGTCCAACGCCGGAATATTGATGCGACGGACATCGCCATCGACACGGATCATCGGCGGCAAGCCGGCCGACAGATGCAGGTCCGATGCCTTATTTTTGACAGAAAACGCCAATAGTTCAGCGATATCCATGCGCTGCTTTTCCCCTAGGCTGCGATTGGAAGGTACTCCCCGAGCGGCAGTATAGCGTTCTGCCCCCGCCCTGGAAGAGCCCGCGCATCGGTTTCATTGCAACGAACTGGCCGCCTGCTGCCGGCGTCCACTGCGGCCAGCCCAGCCCGCCAGATTCACGGCAGAACCTGCCTACGCCCAGCAATCGTCGCGCCGGCTGCCATGCCGGCATGAACGGTAAAGCTGCGAGGCCGGTTCTCGAGACCCCGCAATCATCTCCAGCTTGCGCAAGCGCCGGCCAAGCGCCGATCGCCGTACGACGCAGCGCGATCCAGCTACACGCCGATTGTGCGCAAACGCACCGTCCGGCCGCGCAGTTATGCCTGAAATTCAAGCTGTCATCCACACAACATCGTGACGCAATCCGGCTGCGCACAATGGCGCAGGCGGAGCGGACTGAACGATGACGCGTTGCCCCGGGGCCGGCACATGTACAGCCCGTGGCACACGTTGGCGACCGCTCCTGCATCCGTTGCAGCGCCCTCCCCAATGAGTGAAACACCATGAAATCGCTGCTGATCGCCAGCGTCGTCGCTTTGCTTTGCCCTTTTGTCACACATGCGAACGAAGCCTGGAACCACGACGACATCAAACCCATCCCCGAGAAGGTTCCCGCAGGCCCGATCGGCCAGCGCGACTGGGATTACCGACCGTACCTGTTCGTGCACAACGGCTGCGTGCCGTTTCCTGCAGTCGACCAATGGGGGCATCCCAGCAAGGGTTTGAAGCCCACCGGGGCGTCCAATGGCGGCTGCAGCCACAGTCCCGGCCAGGTCTACGTGCGCTCGGGCTGGTACCGGGGCGTCTGGGCCATCATGTACAGCTGGTACTTCCCGAAAGACTCGCCATCCAGTGGTTTGGGACATCGCCATGATTGGGAAAGCATCGTCGTCTGGATCAACAATCCATCGGTGCCGCGGCCGACGGTGTATGCCCTTTCCTACTCGGCACATGGCAACTACTCCTACCTGCGCAATCCCGCTGCCAGCCTGCGCGACAATCACCCCAAGGTGGTCTACGGCAGTACCTGGCCGACCAACCATGAGATGTTCATCGGGCCCTACAACCCCGTCGGTGGCATGCAGCCGCTGATCGCATGGGAATCGATGGATCAATGGGTAAAGGATGCATTGACCTATACAAACTTCGGTGCAGCCAACGTTCCTTTCATCGACAAGAACTTCAACCAGAATCTCGGCAAGGCCTGGTACTACAACTGACCCGGCACCTGCATAGATCGCGTGCGGCAAACCGATGTCCGGTGGCCAACAGACCGGACATCGGCGCCCATGCGCTGCCCCGAATGCACCACCTGCTGGAAGGACCAGGGCGCTGGCCTCACTATAGGCGGCCCTCCCTCAAGCCAAGGGCGCCACGTGCCGGCCTCGTCGCTGCAGCAGATTCTCGACCGCATCCGAGTCGCATCGGAAAACGCCGCTGGGCGTCCCGCCCGGCTACTGGCGGTCTCCAAGACCCAGTCCGCCGGCGCAATCCAGGCGCTGGCGGCGCAAGGCCAGCAGGCGTTCGGCGAAAACTATGTGCAGGAGGCGCAGGCCAAGATCGCCGAACTGCATGCGCTGGGATTGGAATGGCATCTGATCGGCCACCTGCAATCCAACAAGGCCGAACTGGCCAGCCACTGCTTCGACTGGATACAGACCGTGGACCGCGCCAAACTGATCCCGCTGCTGGCGCGCTACCGCCCGGACGATCGCGCGCCGTTGAACGTGCTGATCCAGGTCAATATCGACGACGAGGACAGCAAGCACGGTTGCGCGCCGGAGGCGATCGATGCGCTGGCCCGTGACATCGCGCTGCAACCGCGTCTGCAGTTGCGCGGGCTGATGGCGATTCCCGCGCCGTTTCCCGAGCAGGCACGGCGCGCGGCTGCGTTTACGCGCATGCAGGCGCTATTCGAAGACCTCAAGGGCCGCTATCCGCAGGTGGATACCTTGTCGATGGGCATGAGTTCGGATTTCGCCGAAGCGATCGCGGCCGGTGCCACCATGGTGCGTGTCGGCACCGCGTTGTTTGGCGAACGCGCCTCGTCGCCGGCCGCCGCGTCCTGATCGGCCTCGCGTGCCGACCACTGATCTTTCTGACCAAGGTGCTGCAATGACTCTGCCCTCTTCGTCCGCGTCTTCGCATACCAACGCTGCAATCACCGCGTTCGTCGGTGGCGGCAACATGGCGCGCAGCCTGATTGCCGGGCTGATCCGGCAAGGCGTGCCCGCAACCAGCATCCGCGTGGCCGAGCCGATTGCCGAATTGCGCGAGGCGTTATCGCGCGACTTCGGCGTGCACGCCGTGGAAGACGCCCGCACTGCTGTGGACGGCGCGGCCATCTGGGTATTGGCAGTCAAACCGCAAGTGCTGCCTTCGGTGTGCGCACAGCTGGCCGACCTTGCGCAGGCGCAGCAGCCGCTGCTGCTGTCCATCGCTGCCGGCATCACTGCAACGCAACTGCAGCGCTGGTCGGGCGGTGACGTGGCAGTAGTGCGCGCAATGCCCAACACGCCCGCCCTGCTCGGCGCCGGCGTCACCGGGCTGTACGCCACTGCGCGCGTTTCCGACGCGCAACGCGTGCAGGCGACCCGCTTGCTGGACAGCGCCGGCGTCACCGTGTGGATCGACGACGAAGCGCAGATGGACGCGGTGACCGCCGTCTCCGGCAGCGGCCCGGCCTATGTCTTTCTGCTGGCCGAAGCGATGGAGGCTGCTGCGCAAGCGCAGGGTCTGCCCGCCGACACCGCACGCACGCTGGTGCTGCAAACCCTGCTTGGCGCCGCGCGCATGCTGACAGAATCCGGCGAAGCACCGGAGCAGCTCCGCCACCGCGTGACCTCGCCCAACGGCACCACGCAGGCTGCGATCGAGGCATTCCAGGCCGGCGGCTTCGAAGCGCTCACCGCAAGCGCAATCGCCGCAGCCACCGAGCGCGGCCGTAGCCTGTCGGCCGCCAACGATTAGCGAATCCACTATCGAAGAAGCGCAGGATTTCCTCGCAACCAAAGCTGATCGCAGGTATGCAGTCGATCTGTCGGCACTACAGAGATCCTGCATAACGGCGATCCATCCGCGCTGGCCATGCCGACCAACGCCATCAGCCAGCCGCAGATTTCGGCAACACCCAACACCAGATCGCCGGCTCGATCATGCATGCAAGCTCGCGCTGAAGACCTGCTGCTCTGCGTCAGACGCTTCGTCAACGCGCACATCGCAACCGACTCGACAATGCGTTTCGTACGCGTTTTCTGCCGCTGGTGAACGAATCCCCGTCGAAAGACGCTTTTTTCGCGTTGTTTCATCGTTTGCCTATTGGCGGCGCGCAGCAGTTGCCCTACATTTCGCGTTGCCGACTGGGTCGGCAGACCCAACACCACCTACGAATACGGAATACATAACTCATGGCAAAAACCGCCGCTAAGAAGGCTGCCCCCAAAAAGGCAGTGAAAAAGGTCGCCGCCACCAAGACCGCAAAGCCGGCGAAGGCCGCCGCTGCCAAGTCCGCCGCGCCGAAGCCGATCAAGGAAGCACTGAGCAAGACCGGCCTGGTCGCGCACATCGCCGAATCCACCCAGCTGGCTCCGAAGGACGTCCGCGCCGTTCTGGCGACGCTGGAATCCGTTGCACATTCCTCGCTGAGCAAAAAGGGCGCCGGCTCGTTCACTCTGCCGGGCATGCTGAAGCTGACCAGCGTCCATGTGCCGGCCAAGCCCAAGCGCAAGGGCATCAACCCCTTCACTAAGGAAGAGCAGACCTTTGCCGCAAAGCCGGCCAGCTTCAAGGTCAAGGCTCGCTTGCTGAAGAAGTTGAAGGATGCCGCGCTCTAATCGAGCACGCATCCGGTGTAACGAAGGCGGCCTGCGGGCCGTCTTTTTTTTTGCGCGCGCGATACCGCATGCGTGATTACCCACATGCCGCTCATCGCCGCTTGCCTACCCTGCGTGCTGATTCGCAACCCAGCAGGTGCATGTGACCGATCCATCGCCCCACCCTCCATCGACTACACCGCCGTCCACCGCCCGCAGCCCCGCACGCCGCGTGCGCCGCCTGCTGGTGTCGGTCGCCCTGCTGTGCGCCTTGGGTGTCGCCGCACGCTGGGCCTGGCAGTTGCCGATCGCCGAGCAGCTGCGCACCAGCTGGGAGCTGTCACGGATGCCGCCGCCGACGTCTCTGCAGATCCCGGTCGAAGGCGTGCAGGCGCGCCGCATCGCCGATACCTTCGGCGCGCCGCGTGGCCGCGATCGCAGCCATGCCGGTGTAGATATCTTCGCGCCACGCGGCACGCCGGTGCTGTCTGCAACCCGCGGCGTGGTCAGCGCCATTCGCGATCAAGGCCTGGGCGGCAAGCAGGTCTGGGTGCTGGGGCCGGCCATGCAGCGGCATTACTATGCGCATCTGGACGACTGGGCCGCAGGCTTGGAGGTGGGCGATGTGGTCGAGCCCGGCACACCGCTGGGCATGGTCGGCACCACCGGCAACGCGCGCGGCACGCCGCCGCATCTTCACTATGGGGTCTATGGGCGCAACGGTGCGTACGATCCGCTGCCGCTGCTGCGCAAACCCGCACCACAGCCGGCACAGTGAACATGTTGGAACACTGCGTCATGGCCTGCCCTATCGAGGCCACCGCACGCTGCGCCTATGGTGGAGACAGCCCAGCAACGACGCCATCTCCATGCCCCGAAAACGCTATCGCATTACGGTCACGCCCATCGAAAGCGATGGCCGCCCCTGCGACGACCGCTGCACCATCGAGTTCGAACAGCGCTCGCGCGCCGACTGGATGCGGCTGCTCGAAGAGTTGCACCTGCGCCGCGACCTGAGCAGCGACGAATGCGCCGCGCTGACAGTCGGCTCGCAGCTGCTGGAAGATCTGGCCGCCCGCCCGCGCGCGCAGCCCAGCGATGCGTTGGATGTATTGCGACCGAAGCTGCAACTGCTGCTGGAGCGCCTGCAGCGCGTGCACCCAACGCCAGGCGCTTGAGGCCTGCATCGCCGCATTGCGCGGACCGTTACACTGCGCGCATCGGGGATGGGGACGCGCCATGCGCTGGGCTGGAATCGTGGTATTTGCCGCTGCAATCGCTGGCTGCAGTTGTCAGCGCACCGAAGACAAACGCACGCCTGTTGCTGCGCCCTCGTCGCCAACCGAGGCTGTGACAGGCACTCCAGGCACAGTCACCAACGCTGGAGCGCCTGCACCACTGGTGCCGGCACCGGACCCCAACGACGCCACAGCGCGCAGCAACTTCGCCAAAGCAAGCGCCACCGTGCATCGGTATCTGGGCGCACTGCCCGGTACGGCACGCGCGGATGCCGATGCGCTGTGGACCGGCGGTCGTCCCTCACCGGTGCCGGATGACGCAGCGCTACGCGGCATCACCAATATCCAATCGATGCGCATCAACAACGACCCACCCATTGCCTTGGACCAGCAGCATCCGCCCAAGCTGATCGAAGTACCGGTGCAACTGACCGTGCGCACCACCGCCGGCACGCAGCGTCTGGTCGGTGCGTATCGACTCCAACCCCGTGCCGGCAGCGACACATGGGAGATCTATTCGGCGACGCTGCAGCCGGTGCTGCGCTAACCCGTGGTTCACCGGCGCAGACTAAGGTGATGTCATCTGCCACCGGAGTCACCCGATGAAACTGCGTTCGCTTGCCGGATCCATGCTCGCTCTTGCCCTGGCAATGCCCATCAGCAGTGCCTGGGCCACGCCGCAGATCCAGGGGCACCAAATCAGCGTGCAGGGCAGCGATCTGCAGCAATTCCTGGGTGGCCGCTTCCCGCAGACGCATGACGCACTGGGTGGTTTGGTCGAAATGACGGTCAGCAATCCGGCGCTGTCGCTGCCGCCGGGCGACCGGCTCAAGATGGCCTTTGATCTGGCCCTGGCCACCGCAGGCGGCGCGCCGGCACCGGTCGGCAACGTGACCTTGACCAGTGCGCTGCGCTACGACGTGGCCAAGCAAGGCTTTTATCTTGATCAACCCACCATCGATGACTTCCGCCCTGCCAATGCCGGCGCCAAGCTTGATCACAGCACCCGCCAGTTGCTCAATGCCTGGCTGGCCGATTACGCGCGCAAGGAGCCGATCTATCGCATCGACCCGGCCATCGCGGCGGTGATGGGCAATGTGCAGGTGGAGTCGGTGGGCATCCAGAACGGACGAGTGGCGGTGAACTTCAATCAGAACATCGAGCAACTGGTGCCGGCGACAGCGCTTTCCGGCAAGTAGACGATCCGCGCTGCGCCAGCGCGGGGCTCGCTGACCGGTGCCACTGCGCGACAGGCGTTGCACACACACACAAAGGCCCGGCGCATCGATCGCCGGGCCTTTGTTGCGAAAGACGTCTGGTAAGACGGCAATGCTGTTGTTGGAAGCGATCCACTAACAAGTGAATCGACTGCGTCAGCATGCAGGTCGAACCCGCGTATTGCGCATTCCCGGTTGCGCACTCCTCAAAGAGAGTGCGCATCGCATCATCGCGATGCCGGTACGCGCGTGCTCAGCGCTTGGGCTGCAGCATCGTGCCGGTGCAGTTCTTGGAGCCGCAGCGGCATTCCCAGATCTTCTTCAAACGCGGTGTGTGGCGCTCGGCCAGCGTGATGCCGTAGTTATAGGTGAGCTCTTCGCCGGCCTTGATCGCACGCTTGGCCTCGATGAAGATTTTGTCCTTGCTGCGATCGTCGCCTTCGGCCTCTTCGATCACCGCTTCGCAATTGGGCTTGCAGCTGTGGTTGATCCAACGTGCCACGTTGCCTTCGTAGTTGGCATCCAGCACGTAGTCGTCGCTGAGCGTGAACAGGAAGGTGTGGCCACTTTCCACATCGCCGGTGTCATCGGCATCCACTTCCGCATGCGTGCGCAGGCGCCCTTTGTATTGAATGATGCGCTCGCCCTTGCGGAGCGCGGCGAGGGCGAACATGCCATTGCCGTGGATACGTGACTTGCGGGCGGCAACTTTGCGCGACATGAACGGGGTCCAGTGATGGGGCCGCTCATTGTGACCGCAGCGCGGCGATGCGCCAAGCACAAGCGCATTGCCAACGGCAACGTCCAACGCTTGCCGGCGGCTGAACCGCGCGGTTGGCCCTGCCCCGCTCGAAAGAGTACAATTTCGGTCCGCTTTAGGATTTACCTGGCCTTCTCATGTTGCGCGTCACCAAACTCACCGATTACGCCACCGTCGTGCTGACCGTACTGGCTGCACGCGGCGATCAGGTGCTCAGCGCGAGCGAGCTGGCCGAGCAGGCCGGCCTGGAAGCACCGACCGTGAGCAAGATTCTCAAACCGTTGTCGCAAGCGGGCCTGGTCGAAGGTTTGCGCGGCGTGCATGGCGGCTACCGGCTTGCGCGCGCGGCCAGCGAGATCACACTCGTTGAAATCGTCGAGGCAATGGAAGGCCCGCTGGCGATCACCGAATGCAGCCAGGACCACGGCCAGTGCGGCATCGCGCAGACATGCGGCGTGCGCTCCAACTGGCGTTTGATCAACGACGTGGTCGGCGATGCATTGCGTCGCGTCACGCTCGCACAGATGTTGCAGCCCCTCTCTCTCCCTGGCGACGGCAGTCGGCGTTCCATCGCCGCACGCGTCGCGACCACCTGACCTGTAGGCAGCCCGATGGCCACCGAACTTGCTCCCCCGCAGAACGCCGAGATTATCGAACGGCTGGGCCGACGTTACGACGCAGGCTTCATCACCGACATCGAATCGGACTCGCTCCCGCCCGGCCTGGACGAAGACGTCATCCGTGCCTTGTCGGCCAAGAAAGAAGAGCCGCAATGGATGACCGACTGGCGTCTTGAGGCGTATCGGCATTGGCTGAAGATGCCGATGCCGGAATGGGCGAAGTTGCAGATCTCCCCGATCGATTTCCAGGCGTTGAGCTATTACTCCGCGCCCAAGGGCCCGAAGTACGCCTCGCTGGACGACGTGCCGAAGGAACTGCTCGATACCTACGACAAGCTTGGCGTGCCGTTGCACGAGCGTGCCCGGCTGGCCGGCGTGGCGGTGGATGCAGTATTCGATTCGGTCTCGGTCGGCACCACGTTCCGCAAGGAACTGGCCGAAAAGGGCGTGATCTTCTGCTCGATGTCCGAAGCCATCAAGGAACATCCGGAGATCGTCAAACAGTATCTGGGTAGCGTGGTGCCGGTTGGCGACAACTATTTCGCCGCGCTCAACTCGGCGGTGTTCTCCGATGGCAGCTTCGTGTTCATCCCGAAAGGCGTGCGCTGCCCGATGGAACTGAGCACCTATTTCCGCATCAATGCCGGCCATACCGGCCAGTTCGAGCGCACCTTGATCGTGTGCGAGGATAAGGCGTATGTGTCGTATCTGGAAGGCTGCACCGCGCCGATGCGCGACGAAAACCAGCTGCATGCAGCGGTGGTCGAGCTGGTGACGCTGGAAGACGCCGAGATCAAGTATTCGACCGTGCAGAACTGGTACCCGGGCGATGAAAACGGCGTTGGCGGCATCTACAACTTCGTCACCAAGCGTGCCGAATGCCGTGGCGACCGCAGCAAGGTCACCTGGACCCAGGTCGAAACCGGCTCGGCGATCACCTGGAAGTATCCGTCCTGCGTGCTGCTGGGCGACGACTCGGTGGGCGAATTCCATTCGGTGGCACTCACCCATCATCGTCAGCAGGCCGATACCGGCACCAAGATGATCCACATCGGCAAGCGCACCAAGAGCAAGATCGTCAGCAAGGGCATCAGCGCCGGGCGTGGCCAGAACACCTATCGTGGTCTGGTCAAGGTGGATCGCAACGCCGATGGCGCGCGCAACTACACCCAGTGCGATTCGCTGTTGATCGGCAAGCAGTGCGGCGCGCATACCTTCCCGTACATCGAGGTGAAGAATCCCGGCGCCACCGTCGAGCACGAGGCCACCACCTCCAAGATCAGCGACGACCAGTTGTTCTACTGCCGCGCGCGCGGCATCAGCCAGGAAGATGCGGTGTCGCTGATCGTCGACGGTTTCTGCAAGCAGGTGTTCCGCGAACTGCCGATGGAATTTGCAGTGGAAGCCAAGAAACTGCTGGAAGTTTCCTTAGAAGGCAGCGTCGGCTGACACCTTTCCCCTTCTCCCCTCGGGAGAAGGTGGCGCGCAGCGCCGGATGAGGGTACGGGCGAAGCCAAGTGCACCCAAACAGCACGCTGCTTCGCACGAACCCTCACCCCAACCCCTCTCCCGGCGGGAGAGGGGCTCAATCACTGGATACGAATATGCTCAAGATCAACAATCTCCACGCCAGCATCGCCGGCAAAGAAATCCTCAAAGGCCTGTCGCTGGACATCAAGCCGGGCCAGGTGCACGCCATCATGGGGCCCAACGGCGCGGGCAAATCCACGCTGGGCAATGTGCTCGCCGGGCGCGATGGCTACGAAGTCAGCGCAGGCAGCGTGCAGTTCGAAGGCAAGGACCTGCTCGACCTTCCGCCGGAAGAACGTGCCGCCGCCGGCCTGTTCCTGGCCTTCCAGTACCCGGTGGAAATCGCCGGCGTCAACAACACCTATTTCCTGCGTGCCGCGCTCAACGCGCAGCGCAAGGCGCGTGGCGAAGAAGAGCTGGATTCGATGCAGTTCCTCAAGCTGGTGCGCCAGAAACTGGCGGTACTGCATCTGAAGGACGAGCTGCTGCATCGCGGCGTCAACGAAGGCTTCTCGGGTGGCGAAAAGAAGCGCAACGAGATCTTCCAGCTGGCCGTGCTCGAGCCCAAGCTCGCCATCCTGGACGAAACCGATTCGGGCCTGGATATCGACGCACTCAAGAGCGTGGCCGACGGCGTCAACGCGCTGCGCTCGCCGGAGCGTTCGTTCCTGGTGATCACCCATTATCAGCGCCTGCTCGACTACATCACCCCGGACGTGGTGCATGTGCTGGCCGAAGGCCGCATCGTGCAGAGCGGCGGCCCGGAACTGGCGCTGGAGCTGGAAAAACACGGCTACCACTTCCTCAAGGACCGCGTGGTGCCCGAGGCGGCTGCCTGATGAGCGCCCTGCTGGAATCCCTCGCACGCGGTTTCTGCGGCAACGATGTACGGCGTGCCGAACTCGATGCCGCGCTGCAGACCGGCCTGCCCGGCCCGCGCGCCGAAGCCTGGAAATACACCTCGCTGCGGCAGCTGGAGCGGCGCAGTTTTCAGACGGCGCCCTTGGTACCGACGCTGGTCGATGCCTCCGTGCTGGACGATATCGCCTCGCCACGGCTGGTGTTCGTCAACGGGCGCCCGTCTGACGCACTGAGCGACCTGTCCACGCTGCCCGACGGCGTGCAGCTGGAGACCTTGTCTGCCTCGCTGGCTGCCAGCGATGACGCGCAGCAGCTGCTCGGTCGCCGTTTCGAAGGCAGCGATGAAATCTTCGCCCGTCTGAATGCCGCGCTTGCCGACGAAGGCGTGCTGGTGCGCGTGCAGGAAGGCACGCAGATCGATATTCCGCTGCAGCTGGTCTTCATCAGCGTGGCCGGCGAGCACGACCTGTCCTGGCACCACCGCCACTTGATCGAACTACGTGCCGGCGCTGCGCTGAACGTGGTCGAGCATCACCTGCATGTCGGCGATGCCGCGCATCTGGATAACAGCCTGATGCATGTGCATCTGGCCCAGGATGCGGTGTTGTCGCATGCGCGCGTGCAGGCCGACAGTGCGCACGCCACCTCGTTGTTGCGTACCGATGCCGTGCTGGCGCGCAATGCGCGCTACCAGCGCGTGGATCTGGAACTGGGCGCCAACCTGTCGCGGCACGAGCTCAACGTGCGCCTGGAAGGCGACAACGCGCAGCTCACCGCCAATGGCGTACTGCTCGGCAACGGCCGCCGCCATGTCGATACGCGTCTGGGTATCCAGCACATTGCACGCGATACCAGCTGCGAGCTGGTCTGGCGCGGCGTGGGCGCCGATCGCAGCCGGGTGGTGTTTCATGGCGGCATCCACATTCGTCCCGGTGCCGACGGCAGCGACGCGCGGCTGTCGAACAAGAATCTGCTGCTGTCGGCCAATGCCGAGATCGACACCCAGCCGGTGCTGGTGATCGATGCCGAAGAAGTGCAGGCCGCGCACGGTGCCACCGTCGGTCAGCTCGACGACAACGCCTTGTTCTATTTGCGCTCGCGCGGTCTGCCGCAGGCTGATGCACAGCGGTTGCTGAGCGCCGCGTTCTGCCACGAACCGCTGCGTGTGCTGCCCACCGCGCTGACTGCGGTACTGGCGTTGCAGCTGGACCGCGCACTGACCTCGGCAGGCGTGGCATGAACGCGCCCGCCGTCCCGCAACTGGCCGCGCCGGATTGGGAGCGCGTGCGCTCGGATTTCCCGTTGTTGATGCGGCAGGTGCACGGCAAGCCGCTGATCTATTTCGACAACGCCAACACCGGCCAGAAGCCGCTGCAGGTGATTGCCGCGACCGACGAGTTCTATCGTCGTCAAAACGCCAATGTGAGCCGCGCGGTGCATGCGCTGGGCACCGAAGCCACCGATGCGTTCGAAGGCGCGCGCAGCAAGCTCGCACGTTTTCTCAATGTGCGCGCCGACGAGCTGGTGCTGTGCAGCGGGACGACCTTTGCGATCAATCTGGTCGCTTATTCCTGGGCGCTGCCACGTTTGGGCGCCGGCGATGTGATCCTGATTTCGCGCATGGAGCACCACGCCAACATCGTGCCGTGGCAACTGGTGGCGCAACGCACCGGTGCGACCATCCGCGTGGCCGAGATCACCCCAGACGGCGCGCTGGATCTGGATGCCTTGCGCAAGGCGATGACGCCGGAGATCAAGCTGCTGGCGATCACGCACGTGTCCAATGTGCTGGGCACGGTCAACCCGGTGCGCGAGATCTGCCGCGAGGCGCGCAAGCGCGGCATCGTCACCGTGGTAGACGGCTCGCAAGCCGCGCCGCATCGGCGTATCGACGTGGCCGGCATCGGTTGCGATTTCTACGCCATCACCGGCCACAAGATGTGCGGGCCGACCGGCACCGGCGCGCTGTGGGCACGTCGCGAACACTTGCAGGCAATGCCGCCGTTTTTAGGCGGCGGCGAGATGATCAAGGAAGTCAGCTTCGAGGGCACGGTGTTCAACGATGCCCCGCACAAGTTCGAAGCCGGCACGCCCAACATCGCCGGTTTCATCGGCCTGGGCTCGGCAGTGGATTACCTGGAGTCGGTCGGGCTGGCGCACGTGGAAGCACGCGAAACCGAGTTGCTCGCACACTTCACCGAAGAACTGCAGCGTATCGAGGGCCTGCGCATTTTCGGCACCACGCCGGACAAGGCCGCAGTGGTGTCGTTCCTGGTCGAAGGCGCGCATGCACATGATCTGGCCACCCTGCTCGACCTGGAAGGCATCGCCATCCGCTCGGGCCAGCATTGCGCGCATCCATTGCTGCAGTACTACGGCGTTGCCGCCACTTGCCGCGCCTCGCTGGCGTTCTACAACACGCACGACGAGATCGAGCGTTTTGTTGCTGCGTTGAAGAAGGTGCGGACGTTGCTGGGGTGAATGTGGGGCCGGGAGTGGGGATTGGTAATTCGGGATTGTGATGCGGGATTTTTAGCTGGTGATTCGTGATTCGTAAGTACTGAACCCTTCGAGCTCCAAGACATCGCAGTTCCTTCTCCCACCGGGAGAAGGTGCCCCGAAGGGACGGATGAGGGTACGTGCGAAGCCTCGTGTAATCCTGCTCCACTGCAGCTTCGCTCCGTACCCTCACCCCAACCCCTCTCCCGATGGGAGAGGGGCTCGATCCCGGATCGATCGTTTCTGCGTTGACTGACGGTGTGCAACTCAGTGGATTTCGCGTACCGGAGAAGCATGTAGTGCATCTCTAAGCGCAACGAGCAAGCTCCAGCCAATCCCAAATCACCAATCCCCGATTCTCGCTAAACTGCTCCCCATGCAGACCACCACTTTCCGCACCGCCACCGTCGACGATATCGACGCCCTCGTTTCGCTGGTGACTTCGGCCTATCGCGGCGATGTCAGCCGCGTTGGCTGGACCACCGAAGCCGACTTCCTCGACGGCGCGCGGATCGATCCCGCCGTGCTGCGCGAAGACCTGTTGCGTGACCGCAGCCTGGTGCTGCTGGTCGAACAGGACGGGTGGCTGCTGGCCTGCGCACATATCGCCGACGACCACGGCGCCGGCTACTTCGGCATGTTTGCCGTCGATCCTTCGCTGCAGGGCAGCGGGCTCGGCAAGACGCTGCTGGCCGAAGCCGAACGCATCGCTTTCAACGAGTGGCAGCTGCCGGTGATGCGCATGACGGTGATCGACATCCGCGATGAGCTGATCGCCTTTTACGAGCGACGCGGCTATCGCCGCACCGGCATCACCAAGCCGTTTCCGTATGGCGACGTGCGTTTCGGCGTGCCGCTGCGCCAGGACCTGCGCTTCGAGGTACTGGAAAAACCGCTCGGCGGCGCAGCGCTGTGAGCGAGACCTGGACCTTCGTCTGCGCCAGCGAGGCGCTGCTGCCCGGCGAGTTGCAGACCGTCTGGGATGAGGTGACAGACGCCCCGATCGTGGTTTTCAACCTCGACGGCGAGCTGTATGCGCTGGAAGACCGCTGCAGCCACGAAGACTACGAGCTGTCGCCTGGGGCTTTCGACCCAGCGGCCGGCACCATCGAATGCCTGCTGCACAG
The DNA here is from genome assembly GCF_056725225.1 of Xanthomonas sp. NCPPB 2933. Classification (NCBI taxonomy): domain Bacteria; kingdom Pseudomonadati; phylum Pseudomonadota; class Gammaproteobacteria; order Lysobacterales; family Lysobacteraceae; genus Xanthomonas; species Xanthomonas sp. NCPPB 2933. Next base: position 1,706,666 of record NZ_CM161518.1, on the reverse strand, counting down.
CGCCCGCTTCGATATCCGCGACGGCCGCCCGTTGTGCGCACCCGCCTACACCGCCGTGCCCAAATTTCCGGTCAAGCGCGAACACGGCGGCATCTGGGCACGCGACGACCGCTGAGAGCGATTAGATCAGTGAGTGCGGCAGGTCGGCTGTGGCTGTGATCGTGGCTTTGCCCGTAGAAGCCAAGGTTAAAAAGCCTAGTGAGTCGAGCGCGCGGTGCCCTCGCCGCTCGCGGGACACGCCGTGAACCCGTCCCTGGGGCTCGGTGGCGGCATCCATGCCGCCACACGGTCCCGCAAGCGGCAAGGACACCGCACCAGACAGATTGCTGGTTGCTTGAAAACATGCACACCGACCACCTCGACTGGTCCTTGCCCGCCCACCGTCGCGGGACCTTACGCGGCATGGATGCCGCGTAAGAGCTTACAAGGACGTACTTGCAGCGTGTCCCGCGATGGTGGGTGGGCAAGGGCCCTGCAGCCAAACAGCAGATCAGCGGCCCTTGCAGCAAACCTTCATGAAGTAGTTCGGTCCGCCAATTGAAATAGCGCACAAACCTTTCTGCCACAACCGCGCGACGTCGGCCAACAACAAAGATTGCAAAGAAGAATGATTTGCATTTAAGATCGCAGCCCTTCAGGCCTTCTTAACAACTGGCCTGCCCTGCGATCCCATGCGCCCAGCTCTGCCAGACCGTTTTCTCCTGCGTTCGCCCCGCCTGCGCCCTTCCGCGCGGCGCCTTGACGTATGCGACATCGGGTCATGCCAGCACATCGCATCGGGCTAGCCGGCGCGCACTGTCGATCCACCTTTTTCAATCCTCACCCCATCCCCGCATCCGCCGAGCCATCGCCAGGCCGGAGCCTCGCTTTCCTCTTCGAGACGCCTCATGACTCCCAGGATTTCCCCGCTCACCTCGGCCGTGCTGCTGACGCTGTCCGCTCCTGCCTTCGCCCAGCCTGGCGATGCGCCGGCGCCTCCGGGCGCGGTCGATCTGGATGCCATCCGGGTGCAGCAGGAACGCGCGCAAAAGCCATCCTCGCCCAAGTACACCGAGGCCCTGCGCGACACGCCGCAGACGATCACCGTGGTCACCAAGCAGACCATGGACCAGCAGAACCTGCTGTCGCTGCGCGACGTGCTGAGCACCCTGCCCGGCATCACCTTCGGCGCGGGCGAAGGCGGCGGCGGCTATGGCGACAGCATCAACCTGCGCGGCTTCACCGCCAGCAGCGACATCACCACCGACGGCGTGCGCGACAGCGCGCAGTACAGCCGCAGCGACACCTTCAACCTGGAAGCGGTGGAGCTGATCAACGGCGCCAACTCCGCCATGTCCGGCGCCGGTTCGGTCGGCGGCAACATCAATCTGGTCACCAAGACCGCCGGCCAGGGCGACTTCACCAATGTCGTCGTTGGTGGCGGCAGCGACCGCTACGGCCGGCTCACTGCCGACAGCAATTACGACTTCGAAAACGGCACCGCCGTGCGCTTGAACGCGATGGGCCATACCCAGGACGTGCCGGGCCGCGATGAAGAATTCCGTCACCGCTGGGGCTTTGCGCCGTCGGTGGCGTTCGGCCTGGGCTCGGATACGCGCTTTACGCTGAGCTACCTGCACCAGCACGACAACAACCTGCCGCAGTACGGCGTGCCGTTCGCGCTGAGCCCGTTCAACAACGGCCCGCTGCCGGGTGTGGACCGCGAGACCTACTACGGCTACCGCAACGTGGCGCGTCAGGAGATCGACGTGGACATGCTGACCGGCGTGCTGGAAATGGACTTCGACGACAACGTCAAACTGCGCAGCCTGGCGCGCGTGCAGCGCGTGGATCAGACCACCAGCGCGACTGCGCCGGAAGGCACCTGGTGCCTGCCCAACAACACCAACGCCTACACCGGCCGCGCCTGCGTCGGCCAGCCACCGGCCACCTGGAACCCCAACAGCGGCCCGCGCGGCCTGGTGCGTGAGACCGAAAATTTCATCGCGCACAGCCAGACCGATCTGACCGCCACCCTGCATACCGGCGCGATCGAGCATCGCCTGGTCGCAGGCATCGCCTTCAGCAAGGAAGACTTCGAACTCAATAGCGGTTCGATCTTCCGCAACGCCGATGGCTCCACTACCGGCATCACCTATCCGCTGCAGTCGTTCGACAATCCGTACAACATCTGGACCGGCCCGCAGAACTACTTCCGCACCGGTCGCAGCAAGGGCAGCCTGACCAATCAGGCGGTGTATCTGTTCGACACGCTGCAGTTCAACGAGCAGTGGATGCTCAACCTGGGCGGCCGCTATGAGCACAACGAAGGCGACAGCACCACCTACACCGTCAACGCCGCCGGCAATGTCACCGGTGTGACCCCGGGCTTCCCGGCCGGCAGCGAAGAGGACCTGTTCTCGTATCGCGCCGGTCTGGTGTTCAAGCCGGTCGAGAACGCCAGCCTGTATCTGTCCTACGCCAACAGCAAGACGCCGTCCAAGGCCTCGGTCAACGGCTCCTGCACGCCGATCGCCACCGCCACGGCGGGCGCCAACTGCAATGTCGAGCCGGAAAGCGCGGTCAACATCGAACTGGGCGGCAAGTGGGACGTGTTGAACGAGCGTCTGGCGCTCACCGCGGCGGTGTTCCGCAACGAGCGCGAAAACTACAAGGTCAACAGCGGCGACCCGCTGATCCCCGAGCAGGTGCTTGACGGCAAGGCCCGTGTGGACGGCATCGCCCTGGGCGCGGCCGGCTACCTGACCGAGCGCTGGTCGATCTTCGCCAACTACACCTTCCTCGATAGCGAAGTGCTGCAGAGCGTGTCCAACCGCACCGAAAGCCTCACCGGCGATCCCATCGCCGGGCGCGAGCTGGTGCAGACGCCGCGCAATGCCGGCAACATCTGGACCACCTATCAGCTCAACCAATGGACCTTCGGCTACGGCGTCACCTACCAAGGCGGCTTCTATCCGAATAATTCGTCGGCGGCCGGCTACGTCAAGACCGACGATTACTGGGTGCACCGCGCGATGGTCGGCCTGCGCGTCAACGACTGGCTCAGCCTGCAGTTGAACGTCAACAACCTGTTCGACGAGGAGTACTACACCAGCATCCGCAACAACCTCACCGTCAACGCGGCAGGCACTGTCACTGCCGGCAATGGCTGGGCGCTGCCGGGCGATGGTCGCTCGGCGGTGTTGAGCGCCACCTTTAGTTTCTAAGCCTCCGGCACATCGCCCGCACAGTGCGGGCGACGTGGAGATCTGCGCATGTTGCTGCCCATTCCCGATGTCCTCACTCCCGCGCAACTCAGCGAGTTGCGTGCGCGGCTGGACGCGGCCGACTGGGCAGACGGCCGCATCACCGCCGGACATCAATCCGCGCAGGCCAAGGACAACGCGCAACTGCCCGAAGACAGCGCCATTGCGCGCGCCGCCAGCGCGCTGGTGCTGGAGGCGCTGGCGCGCAGCAGCACGTTCTTTTCGGCGGTGTTACCACGGCGCATCTATCCGCCATTGTTCAATCGCTACAGCGGCGGGCAATCGTTCGGGTATCACGTCGACAATGCAATCCGCTACGACCGCAGCCGCGGCGGCGCAGACCCTGTGCGCACCGACGTTTCCGCCACGTTGTTTCTTAGCGACCCGGACAGCTACGACGGCGGCGAGCTGGTAATCGAAGACACCTACGGCACGCAATCGGTGAAGCTACCGGCCGGGCATCTGGTGATCTATCCCGGCACCAGCCTGCATCGGGTGATGCCGGTGACCCGCGGCACCCGCGTGGCGTGTTTTTTCTGGACCCAAAGCATGCTGCGCGACGATGCGCAGCGCCGCCTGTTGTTCGAGCTGGATGTCTCGATCCGCCGGCTGACGCAAGACACCCCCGGCCATCCCTCGCTGATCCAGCTCACTGGCGTGTATCACAACCTGTTGCGGCAATGGGCCGATGTCTGAGCCCGCACTGGATACCGCGCAGCTGATCGACCTGCTGCGCACGCAACCCGATCAAGCGCTTGCACTGCTGCGCAAGGCCGCTGCGCGCCAGGACGTGGAAGCACAACTGCTGCTCGCGCAGATCTATGCCGAAGGCCGCGGCGTCGCGGCCGATCCGGCCATGGCGATGCTGTGGTACGAAGTCGCCGCCAATGCATGGCATGCGGAAGCGATGAATCAGTTGGGGCGTTGCCACGAACTCGGCTTCGGCACCGCGTGCAATATCGTATTGGCCGCGCTGTGGTATCGCCGCGCCGCCGAGCACGGGCTGGATTGGGGCATGTACAACCTCGCGCATCTGTACGGCTCCGGCCGTGGCGTGGCGCAGGACCACGCGCAGGCGTTGGCGCTGTATCGCACTGCTGCCGAGCGCGGGCATGCTAGATCGATGAACTTTCTGGCGCGTTATCTGGATGAAGGACTGGCCTGCGATGCCGATCCAATCGCTGCGCGCGACTGGTATCGCCGTTCCGCCGAAGCAGGCGATTTCCGCGGCCAGGCCAGTTACGCCACCTTGCTGGCAGATGGTGGCGACCTCGATCAGGCCGAGCACTGGATGCGGCGTGCGATCGCAGGCGGGCATGCCGGCTTTCTGCAACAACTCACACCGCTGCTGGCGAGTGCGCGCCATCCACGCTTGCAGGCATTGCTGAGCGAAATCGCTGCACGGCAAGTGCTGCTGCAGGTATCCACCGCAGCGAATGCGGCCTGAGCGCAGCATGTCGACCTCCAACGACACCATTGCCACCACCCAGCAACGTCGCGGTTTCTGGCTGCGCATGCTGCATCAATGGCACTGGATCAGTTCGGCGCTGTGCCTGATCGGCATGCTGCTGTTTACCCTCACCGGGCTGACCTTGAATCACGCCGCGCGCATCGAAGCCAGCCCTTCGACCGAGCAGCGCACGCTCACGCTGCCGCCTGCGCTTCTGAAAACCTTGGGCGATCGGCAGGAAGGCAATGCACCGCTGCCGCCGCGGGTGGCGCAATGGCTGGGGCGCGAACTGGATATCAGCGTCGGCACACGCAGCGGCGAATGGTCGGCCGACGAGGTGTATCTCGCGTTGCCACGGCCAGGTGGCGATGCGTGGTTGAGCCTTGACCGCAGCACCGGTGCGATCGAGTACGAACGCACCGGACGTGGTGCAATCGCCTATCTCAACGATCTGCACAAGGGACGCAATGCGGGGCCGGCCTGGGGCTGGTTCATCGACGTGTTCGCCATCGCCTGCCTGGTGTTCTGCATCACCGGGCTGTTCCTGCTGCACCTGCATGCGCGCCAGCGCCGGATGACCTGGCCGCTGGTCGGCCTGGGTCTGCTGATTCCGCTGCTACTCGCCCTGCTGTTGATCCACTGACTTTTTCCCACCGGAGACGACCATGCGCGCCACCCTGACCATCGCCCTGAGCGGCCTGCTCGCCATGCCGGCGTATGCGGCCACGCTCGACATCAATGTCGAAATCCCCAAGCTCAACGTCGCCGAATATCACCGCCCGTATGTGGCGATCTGGCTGGAAGGTGCAGACCAGAAAGTCGCTGCCAATCTGGCGGTCTGGTATCAATCCAAGGACACCGCCGAAGGCCACGGCACCAAGTGGCTGCCGGACCTGCGCCAATGGTGGCGCAAGAGCGGTCGTACCCTGGATGTGCCGGTCGACGGCGTCACCGGCCCGACCCGGCCTGCCGGCGCACACGCGCTGTCGTTCTCCGATACCAAGGGCGCGTTGAAGTCGCTGCCGGCCGGCCAGTACACGCTGGTGGTGGAAGCCGCGCGCGAAGTGGGCGGACGCGAGTTGGTCAAGGTGCCTTTCACCTGGCCGGCGACGACTTCGCAAACCGCAAAGGCCAGCGGCAGCAGCGAGCTCGGTGCCGTCAGCCTGGTGGCAAAGCCCTGAGCGTTGCGCTGTTGTTGGCAGCCGCACGGAGCGTGCGCTGCAAGTAACGGCGCACGCGCGCTTCATCGCTTTGGCAAAGACATATCGCTTCCCACGCATCCACGCAGCGCCGCACCCTCGCGCTGATCAGACACGTGATTCATCGTCCTCATCGTCCTTCAAGGAGTTGTCATGAAACGTTCTCTCGTCCTGATCGCCATGCTCGCCGCACTGCCCGTCAGTGCACTCGCCCACAAGGCCTGGTTGCTGCCGTCGCAGACCGTCATCGCCGGTGAAGCGCCGTGGATCACGGTGGATGCAGCGGTCTCCAACGACCTGTTCTACTTCAATCACGTGCCGCTGCGCCTGGATAACTTGAGCATCACCGCGCCGGATGGCAGCGCGCTCAAGCCGGAAAATCCGGCCACCGGCAAGTACCGCAGCGTGTTCGACCTGCAACTCACCCAGCCCGGCACCTACAAGCTCAGCATCGTCAACGCCGGCCTGTTCGCCAACTGGAAAGAAGACGGCAAGCCCAAGCGCTGGCGCGGCGACGAAGCCCGCTTCGCCACCGAGGTGCCGAAGAACGCGCAGGATTTGCAGGTCTCGCAGTCCTTCAATCGCGTGGAAACCTTCGTCACCCGCGGTGCCCCTACCACCAAGGCATTCAAGCCCAGCGGCAAGGGCATCGAGTTGATCCCGGTGACCCATCCCAACGATCTGGTCGTCGGCGAGGCGGCGCAGTTCACGCTGCAACTGGATGGCAAGCCGGCAGCCGGGCTGGAGATCGAAATCGTGCGCGGCGGCACCCGCTATCGCGATGCGCAGAACGAGATCAAGCTGAAGACCGATGCCAAGGGCGGCTTCAGCGTGACCTGGCCGGAAGCCGGTATGTACTGGCTGGAAACCACCACCGAAGACAAGAAAACCTCGCTGCCGCAAGCCAAACAGCGTCGTCTGGGTTACGTCGCCACGCTGGAAGTGCTGCCGCAGTAATCCGCACGCACGCGGCAGGATTGCACGCAGCGTGCATCCTGCCGCACTGCCTTCATAAGATTTCTCCATGCCTGCATCGTCTTCCGCCGACCACGCCATCGCCACTCTCGGCGGCCGCAGTATGGGCACCACCTGGAGCGTGAAGCTGATCGCGCCGCGCGGGCGCGACCTGCACCCGTTGCATGCCTGCATCCAGGCCGCGCTCGATCGGGTGGTCGCGCAGATGAGCACCTGGGAAGCGGATTCGGACATCAGCCGCTACAACCGCGCTGCCGCTGGTCAGTGGCAGACCCTACCTGATGAATTTCATGCAGTGCTGAGCGCAGCACTGCAGATCGCACAAGCCAGCGATGGTGCCTTCGACCCCACAGTCGGCCCGATGGTCGAGCTATGGGGCTTCGGTGCCTCGGGCGGGCGACGGCAAGTGCCTGCAGCCGATCAGATCGCCTTGGCTAGCGCGCGCTGCGGCTGGCAACGTCTGCAACTGGACGGCATGCGCGTGCTGCAGCCTGGCGCACTGGCGCTGGATCTATCCGGCATTGCAAAGGGATTCGGTGTGGACTGCGTGCATCGCGCGCTGCTGCGGGCCGACATCGACAGCGCATTGATCGAAGTGGGCGGCGAACTGTTCGGCTATGGACGCAAGCCCGATGGCAGTGCCTGGCGCGTGCTGGTCGAATCCGCACCCGACGAAGACGCCGGTGCTGCATTGCCGCCACGTGTGCTGTCGCTGGACGGACTGGCGGTCGCCACGTCCGGTGATCGTTGGCACCGCTTCGATGACGGCAGCACCCGCTATGCGCACACCTTCGACCCACGCATCGGCGCGCCCGTTCCGCATGCGCCCGCAGCAGTCACCGTGCTCGCACGCAATGCGATGCAGGCCGATGCCTGGGCCACTGCGATGACCGTGCTTGGCGCCGATGCCGGGCTTGCCTATGCGCGCACTGCAGCGTTGGCCGCGCGTTTTCTTACGCGCAAGGACGGCGTTCTGCTTGAATCCATGAGTCCGGCCTTCGAGCAACAGTTGGCTGCGTCATGACCGCCAATAACCTCCGCGTGTGGCTTGGCAACGGGTTGGTTCTGCTTGCTCTTGCAGCCATCGTCGGCTGGCTGGGCGGCTTGCATGCTGGTGCATGGTGGAGCGCACCGACACCGCATCGCTGGCAGTTGGCAGGTCTTGGGCTGACGCTCTACCTGGGCCTGTGCGCGGTCGTGCTGTTGCGCGCGCGCCGGCGCGTCCGTGCAGAGCGCGCAGACGCCAGCGGCGTGCTGATCGTCTGGGCAAGCCAGACCGGATTTGCGCGTGAACTGGCCGAACGCAGCGTGGCCGCGCTGCAGTCGGCAGGCATCGGCGCGCACGCACTGCCACTGGACGCCGTCGATGTCGATCAACTCACACGTGTGCCGCGGCTGCTGTGCATCGTCAGCACCACCGGCGAAGGCGATGCACCCGATCATGCGCAAGCAGCCGAGCACGATTGGCTGGCCGGTGATGCGCAGGATCTGATGGCCGTGCAGTACGCCGTGCTGGCGCTGGGTGACCGTGGCTATACGCAATTTTGCGCATTTGGCCGACGCATCGACGATCGCCTGCAGGCACGCGGCGCCACCCGTTTGTTCCAACGCATCGAGGTCGACAATGCCGACCCGCGCGCCTTGCAGCAATGGCAACGGCGTCTGGCAGAGCTGGCGCCAGCGCTTGCGACACAACCCGACTGGAGCCTGCCGGCCTACACCGCCTTGCAGCTACGCGAGCGTGTCCACGTCAATCCAGGCAGTGCGGGCGCACCGATTTACCGCCTTCGCCTGACGCCGTGCGACGGGCCATTGCCGCAATGGAGCGCAGGCGATATCGCAGAAATCGCGCCGCATAACGCACCGAGCGCGGTGGAGTCCTGGCTGCAGCGCAACCAACGCGATGGCGCACAACACATCGACGGCCGCACGCTGCGCGACTGGCTCAGCGGCGCGCAACTTCCCGTCGATGTCGATGTCGATGTCGATGTGGGTGCCATTGCCGGCCCCGGCCCAAGTGCTGGTGCTGGCACCGATGCCGATGCCGATGCCAAAGTCAAAATCGGCCCAGGTACTGACACAGTCACAGCCACTGATACAGGTGCAGCTACAAGCACAACTTCATCGCTAGACGCAGATGCATTGGTGCGCCGCCTTGCCGCCCTGCCCCATCGCGACTATTCGCTCGCATCCATTCCCGAAGAAGGCCACGTCGAACTGCTGGTGCGCGAGCACCGGCACGCCGACGGCAGCCTGGGTCTGGGTAGTGGTTGGCTCTGCATCCATGCACCGATCGGCGCGCCCATCGCGCTGCGCCTGCGCAGCAACTCCGGTTTCCACCCGCCTGCACCCGAGCAACCAATGTTGCTGATCGGCAACGGCACTGGCATCGCCGGACTGCGCGCCCATCTACGCGCCCGTATCGCAGCCGGCGCACGTCGCAACTGGCTGCTGTTCGGCGAACGCAATGCCGCCCACGACGCGCTCTATGCCGACGAGCTGCAGCAGTGGCAACGCGATGGCTGGATCGACCGTCTGGATCTGGTGTACTCGCGCGATCAACAACAGTCAGTGCGCTACGTACAACACGCACTGGCCGCTTCCGCAGACCACCTACGTCTGTGGGTCGATCAAGGCGCCTGCATCTACGTCTGCGGCAGCCTGCGCGGCATGGCACCCGAAGTCGACCAGACGCTTGAGTCAATTCTCGGCACCGATGTCAGACAAGACCTGCTGCGCAAAGGGCGCTATCGCCGCGACGTGTATTGAAGGTGGCTAACACCACCTGACGAACGGCTACCGACGGAGTATCCGTCGATGTCCTAGATGTCCAGAATGGATGCTGCCCGGAATCGCGAGTAGCGTTGGTTGGCACTAAGGCGGCTAACAAAACGTCAAAGTCTGGTTGATCGAGGGCGCGGTGCCCTCGCCGCTCGCGGGACACGCCGTGAACCCGTCCCTGGGGGCTCGGTGGCGGCATCCATGCCGCCACACGGTCCCGCAATCGGCGAGGACACCGCACCAGAAAGTCTGCTGACTGTTTTATTGAAAGCTATGCACACCGATCAACTCGACTGGTCCTTGCCCGCCCACCGTCGCGGGCCCTTACGCGGCATGGATGCCGCGTAAGGGCCTACACGGACGTACTTGCGGCGTGTCCCGCGACGGTGGGTGGGCAAGGGCCCTGCAACCAAGTGAAGATCAACCGCTCTGCAACTGATCTATCCGCACTGTCCAATCACTTCCACACCAAGCGGCATTTCAAATAGCCATGCACACCGAGCATCTCGACAGGTCCTTGCCCGCCCACCGTCGCGGGACCTTACGCGGCATGGATGCCGCGTAAGGACCTACACGGACGTACTTGCGGCGTGTCCCGCGATGGTGGGCGGGCAAGGGCCCTTCAGCCAAGCGGCAAATCAGCTGCTCTGCAATAGACCGGCCTGAAGTAGTTTTATCAGCCGCTCTCAAACCAGAACTCGATCAATACACGGACACTGCGTGATCGCACGCACGACCGACAACTAAACCGGACTCACCCGGATAGCCAGCAACTCACCACCGCCATCGAGCACATAGCGGGTGCGCGAGGAGGCGCTCAGCCAGGCAGTATCTCCGGCCACCAAAGGCGGCAAGCCGCTATCGCGTCCAAAGCTGGCCTGACCGGCGAGCAGATGCAGCGCCCAGGCGCTGCCCGGATCTGCAAAGAACAGCATGGTGCCGACCAGCGGACGATGCAGCAGCTCAGCCTTCAGCACATCGCGCCGCCACATCAGGTTGAAATCCTGGGTCGGCCCGTCGAGCAGCGTTGCGCTGACCGCTTCTTCGCCAGCGAATCGGACGCGTTGGTAGGGCGGCAGCAAGTCGCAGCTGCGATAACTACTGCCGGGCGCATCGGTGCCGCCGTCGGCGCCTACATCATGGCCGCCGTGGTCCGCGCCGCTGCCGTCGTTGCTACCGCCGCCATCGCTTTCATTGCCACTGCCATTACTACTGTTGCTACTGCCAGTGCCGGTGACACTCGCAGCATCGCCAAACCGTAGCCGCATGCCATTGCCATGCAACAACACCAATTCGCGATCGATGCCTGGGAAAGCAGAAAACGCCGCATCCTGCTCGATCTCGGCGATCGACAAGCGCAGCGACCACGCGTCGGCATCGCCGAGGCGCAGGATCTCGCGCGTCCAGCCCAGTTGATTGCGCCATCGCTCGCGCCGGTAGTCGGTGGCCGGAATTACCCGGCTGCTCAGGTCTGTCAGCTGCATTGGCGCATTGTGCCCCAAGCGTTGCGCTGAGGCCGTCATGTGTGACCAACGTGCCGCTGCGTTATGCGCATGAGCAGTACACGCACAGCGACCTATACCTCACGCTAGATGCTGTGACTTACGCTTCACGCTCTGACTAGCGCCGCATGCTGCAACCGCCACTTCCCTGCAGTCACCTACGCATGTGTACGCTCGCAACTCATGCGCCCCCAAAACGAAAAACGCCCGGCTGCACATCCAAGTGCAACACCGGGCGATTCCACGTCCTTGTCGGCTTCCAGCCATCCCCCGGACATCCTGTCCAGTTAGGTTGCGGCCACGCATCCTCGCGTCGAACCGTATCTCGGATCCCTTCCCCTTAACGCCGTCCCACCGGTTTCACCGCCGCCCCCTTGGCAGCCTTCTTGGCGGGAGCCATCGTGGCTCCTACTTCGATCAGGTCTCGATTCCGTTCGACCGTCTTGAGTCCGATGCCCTTGACCAGTGCCAGTTCCTCGGCACTTTTGAAGGGACCGTTTGCCTGACGGTGCTCGACGATTGCCTCGGCTTTTGATCGCCCGACATTCGTCAGCACTTTGTCCAATTCCTCAGCAGACGCGGTGTTGATATCGACCTTGTCGAGTGCATACGCATTCGAGGACAACAACAACGCCAGTAGCAGGGACTTCAGGACTACGGTAAATGACTTCATTGCAACGCTCCTTGTGGCTTGGGTGATGGTCCTAGCCAGCATTCCTGCCGGCGGAGCCAGTGTCCCGCGCCACATGCAGCAATCCTATCGCCAACGAACTTTTCACACAGCAGGTGAACTGCGCGCCGCCTTGTAGGGAAATACCTACCCCCTCCCCTCGCAAAGGCGACCATCAGGCCCCGGCGTAGAATGTGCCGTTACTTCACGCATTCGGAGTCTTCATGGACAGCGCCAAGATCGACCAATTCATCAGCGACACGTGGGATCGGGAGATCGTCCCGCAATTGGTCGATTACATCCGCATCCCTAACAAGTCGCCGATGTTCGACACCGATTGGGTCGCGCACGGCTACATGGAGCGGGCGGTCACCCTGATGGAAACCTGGGCGCGGGCGCAGGCGATCGACGGCATGCAGGTCGAGGTGGTGCGCCTGGAAGGCCGCACGCCGTTGATCTTCATCGAAATTCCGGCCACCGGCGCCGAATCGGGCGACGACACCGTGCTGCTGTACGGCCACCTGGACAAGCAGCCGGAAATGACCGGCTGGGACGCCGACCTCGGCCCGTGGGAGCCGGTGCTGCGCGACGACAAGCTGTACGGCCGCGGTGGCGCCGATGATGGCTACGCGATCTTCGGTTCGCTGGCGGCGGTGCTGGCGCTGCGCACCCAGGGGCTGCCGCATGCGCGTTGCGTGGTGCTGATCGAAGCCTGCGAGGAATCCGGCAGCTACGATCTGCCGGCCTACGTGGACCACCTTGCCGAGCGCATCGGCAAGCCGTCGCTGGTGGTGTGCCTGGATTCGGGCTGCGGCAACTATGAGCAGCTGTGGTGCACCACCTCGCTGCGCGGGCTGACCGGCGGCAACCTGAGCGTGAAGGTGCTGGAGGAAGGCGTGCACTCGGGCGATGCCTCCGGCGTGGTGCCGTCCAGCTTCCGCTTGCTGCGCCAGCTACTCTCGCGCATCGAGGACGAAGCCAGCGGCCGCATCCTGCTGGAAGGCCTGCATGTGGAGGTGCCGACCGAACGACTCACGCAAGCCAAGGCCGCGGCGGCGACACTGGATACGGCCATCTTCGACAAATTCCCGATGGTCGATGGCCTGGTGCCGATGCATGACGACCTCACCGAGCTGGTGTTGAATCGCACCTGGCGCCCTGCGCTGTCGATCACCGGTGTGGACGGCATGCCGCCGCTGGCTTCGGCCGGCAATGTGCTGCGCCCGCAAACCGCTGTGAAGCTGTCGTTGCGTCTGCCGCCGACTGCCGACGGCAAAACCTGTGGCGAACTGCTCAAGGAAGCGCTGCTGCGCGACCCGCCCAACGGCGCGCAGGTGACCCTGGAACTGGAAAAGGCATCGTCCGGCTGGAATGCGCCCGAGATGGCGCCGTGGCTGGAAAAAGCCATCGACGACGCCAGCCTGGCGTTCTTCGACAAGCCGGCCATGTACATGGGCGAAGGCGGCTCGATCCCGTTCATGGGCATGCTGGGCGAGAAGTTCCCCGGCGCGCAGTTCATGATCACCGGCGTGCTCGGCCCGCATTCCAATGCACATGGCCCGAACGAGTTCCTGCACATCCCGATGGGCAAGCGCGTGACTGCCTGCGTGGCCAAGGTGATTGCCGAGCATCACGCCGCCTGCCTGCGCGGCGAGACCAGCGGCTCGCCGGTGGCCGCCGACAGCGGCACCCGTCATGGCGGGCATGGCTGCTGCTGAGTTGGCGGTTTAACCGATGCATGCCATTGGCCTGCGTTGACTGATGGAAGTGCTAGTGGGAGAGGGGCTTGCGCTTAGTGAAGTGCTAGTCTGCCGATCCCACTTACCTCAGTGCCTGCAATGAACAATCTCTTCGGTAGCGACAGCTGGCTTTACATCATTCTGGTCGGCTTCGTGGTCGGGCTGCTGGCCCGTTTCATTACGCCGGGCACGCAGCGCCTGGGTTGCCTGCTGACCATCGTGCTGGGCATCGCCGGTGCAGTGGTGGCCAGCTGGTTCGGGCGCTACATGGGCTGGTACCACGCAGGCGAACCGGCCGGTTTCCTCGGCGCGTTGCTGGGTGCGATCGCGATCCTGGCACTGCTGCGGCTGTTCAGCGGCAGCAAGCGTTGATCGACCCGCCGCCACTCTGACGTGGCGGCGCCTCACTTCACGACACAGCATTTACTCATGACGTCATCGTTGCTTCCCGATACCGCGCGCGATGCGCTCCGTCTGCAATGGGCGCGGCACACGCTGGATGATTCGCAGGCCACCCTGCAACGTGCGTCGGTCGATGCGGGATTTCGCAGTTATTGGCGCACCCAAGGGAGCGGCATGGATCGCATCCTGATGGATGCGCCACCCGAGCTGGAAAATGTGGCGCCGTGGTTGCGCATGCATGCACTGCTCGGCGAGCACGGCGTGCGCGTGCCGCTAGTGCTTGCGCAAGATCTTGAAACCGGATTCTTGCTGTTGGAGGACCTGGGCGTACCGACGCTGGCGCAGGTACTGACCGACGCCAATGCCGATGTATTGCTGGATGACGCGATCGATCAGTTGTTGCTGCTGCAGCGCATTCCACCGCCCGCCGACAGCGGTGTATTCGGCGAGGCGCTGCTGCAACGCGATGCCGGCCTGTTCGAAGAATGGTTTCTCGGTCGCCATCTGGGGCTGCAGCTGGGCTGCGAGCACACCGAGCAACTGCAACTGGTGCAGCGCCGTTTGATGGACAACGCACTGGCGCAGCCGCGCGTGTTCACCCATCGCGATTTCATGCCGCGCAATCTGATGCCGGTCAGCAATGGACCGGCGGTGCTGGATTTTCAGGACTGCGTGATCGGCCCGATCGCCTACGACCCGATCAGTCTGTTCAAGGACACCTCGGTGAGTTGGCCGATCGCACGCGTGGATAGTTGGCTGCAGCGCTATCACGCACGTGCCCTAGCGGCCGGATTACCGGTGCCGCCGCTGGCGCACTTCCTGCGCGATGCGGACTGGATGGGCGTGCAGCGGCACCTGAAGAATCTGGGCATCTTCTCGCGCCTGAGCCATCGCGACGGCAAGCATTGGTATCTGGATAACGTGCCGCGCTTCATCGCCTATCTGGACGACGTGCTGCCGCGCTACAGCGAACTGGCGCCGCTGATCGGGCTACTGGAAGACCGGGTCAAACCTGCCTTGGCGGCGCGCTCCACGCAGGCCGGCGCATGAAGGCCCTGATCTTCGCGGCCGGATTTGGCGAGCGCATGCGGCCGCTCACCGAACGCACGCCCAAGCCGTTGTTGAAGGTCGGCGGCACGCCGCTGATCGTCTGGCATCTGCGCAAGCTGGCCGCGCTGGGCGTGGACGAGGTAGTGATCAATACCTCGTGGTTGGCCGAGCAATTTCCGCAAGTGCTGGGCGACGGCAGTGCGTTCGGGCTGCGCCTGACCTATTCCTACGAGGGCGCCACACCGCTGGAGACAGGTGGCGGCATGCTGCATGCGTTGCCGTTGCTGGGCGATGCCCCGTTTCTGTTGGTCAATGGCGATATCTGGACCGACTTCGATTTCGCGCGGCTGTCGAGCGCGCCGGCAGGACTGGCGCAACTGGTGCTGGTCGATCAACCTGCGTATGCGGCGCGAGCGGATTTCGCGTTGCAGGCTGATGGCAAGGTCAGCGCCGATCTGCCTGCAACCCACACTTACGCCGGCATCGGTGTCTATCGGCCTGCGCTGCTACGCGATTGGCAATCGGTCATCGGCCAGCTACCAGAGCAGACCGGCACAGCACCGCGGTTTGCGCTGGCACCGATCCTGCGCGCGCAGATGGCGGCAGGCTTGATCGACGGCATCCACCATCCGGGGCGCTGGACCGATGTGGGCACACCGCAGCGGTTGGCGGAACTGGATGCGCAACTGCTGCACGACGGCAGCTGATCGCACCATACAGCTGCAAAAATCCGTAATCGAGAGTGGCTGACAAAACCTCTTGAAGGCTGTATCCATGGCGGCAACGTGTTGGCCGCCGAGATTTCAAGTCGTCGCGGCGTTTAAATGCAGTCGAATGCTTGGGCCAACAGCCTAGTCGGTCGAGTGCGCGGTGCCCTCGCCGCTCACGGGACACGCCGTGAATCCGTCCGTGGAGGCTCGGTGGCGGCATCCATGCCGCCACACGGTCCCGCAATCGGCGAGGACACCGCACCAGAAAGTGAGTCGGTTACTCTCTTGGAAGGCTGCCTGTTGATCTCGTTGCGTTGCGAAGCTGATCGGACGCGGCATTATTCAAACAGCACCCGCCATGCCTTGCTTGCAACCATGCGCACCGACCATCTCGACTGGCCCTTGCCCGCCCACCGTCGCGGGCCCTTACGCGGCATGGATGCCGCGTAAGAGCCTACATGGACGTACTTGCGGCGTGTCCCGAGATGGTGGCCGGGCAAGGGCCTTGCAGACAAACCGCAGATCAAGCGCTCTGCAACCGACGCATCAATACCGTTCAATCAGCTCACAGCAACAAAGATATCGACTTATGTTGTTTAGATACATTCAAACGTTGTAAGTCAAAAGCATGGTCAGTCGAGTGCGCGGTGCCCTCGCCGCTTGCGGGACACGCCGTGAATCCGTCCGTGGAGGCTCGGTGGCGGCATCCATGCCGCCACACGGTCCCGCAAGCGGCGAGGACACCGCACCAGAAAGTGAGCCGGTTACTTTGTTGAAAGCCTGCCTGTTGATCTCGTTGCGTTGCGAAGCTGATCGGACGCGGCATTATTCAAACAGCACCCGTCATGCCTTGCTTGCAACCATGCGTACCGACCATCTCGACTGGCCCTTGCCCGCTCACCGTCGCGGGACCTTACGCGGCATGGATGCCGCGTAAGAGCCTACATGGACGTACTTGCGGCGTGTCCCGCGATGGTGAGCGGGCAAGGGCCCTGCAGCCAAACACCAGATCAGCCGCTCTGAAACTGATCTATCAGTAGCGTTCAGCACCCCTCGGAACACGCGGTAAACGCAGTCGTTTCTCAGCCGCTCTAAGACCCACGATCCTCAAGCACCCGCCGCAAAAACGGCACCGTGATACGGCGCTTGGCAGCCAGCGATTCGCGATCCAGCCGATCCAGCAAGGCCACCAGCCCGGCCAGTTCGCGTTCGCTATGGGTCAGCAGCCAGTCGATTGCCGCTTCGTCCAATGCCAGCCCGCGCCGTTGCGCACGATCGCGCAACACCGCAGCACGCCCCGCATCGTCGAGCACAGGCAGGCTAATGCGGATGCATTGCGACAGCCGCGAGCGCAGATCCGGCAGTACCAACGCCAGGCCATCGGGCATCTGCCGCGCGGTGTACAGCAGCGTCGTACCGGCAGAGCGCGCTCGGTTGTGGAAATCGAACAAGGCCACTTCGTCGTCGCGCTGCCCGGCAATGGTGTCCAGACCATCCAGCACGACCAGGCTACGCCCTTCCAGTGCTTCGAGCGCATCGCGCAATCGACCTGCCGCCGCATGCAGCGGCAGATAGGCAGAAGCGCGGCCGGCCTGCTCGGCCGCCGCGCACAGCGACAGTGCCAGATGCGTCTTGCCGGTGCCGGCGGGGCCAGCCAGATACAGCCAGTCGCTCACCTGCCCCGCAGCCAAGGCCTGCAATTGCGCGAGTAACCCCTCGGGCGCGGCGATGTAACTATCGAAGCGCTGATCGGGCGGCGCGCGCAACGCCAGTGGCAATTGCGGAACACTCACAACCGATCTGCGTCCTTGCCGGGTTCGACGATCACGCTGCGCTCGGTAGTACCCGATTGCAGCACGATGCCGGCGCGCTCGCCTGCGTACAGATCGCTGTGGGTGTACTGCTCATGTGCGTAGCGCAGCAGCACGTTGGCCACCGCTGCCACCGGCAGCGCCAGCAGCATGCCGAGGAAACCAAACAACTGGCCGCCCGCCATCACTGCGAAGATCACCGCCACCGGATGCAGGCCGATCTTGTCGCCGACGATACGCGGGGTCAGCACATAGCTTTCCAGCAACTGGCCGACCGTGAACACCACGCCCACGCCGATCAGCAACTTCAGATCCAGACCCTGTGCCTGTACCACGGCCGCCAGCAAGGCGAGCACGATGCCGGTGGTGGCGCCCAGATACGGAATGAAGCTGATGAAGCCGGCAATGATGCCGATCAGCAGCCCCAGATTGAGCCCGATGATGGACAGGCCGGTGGCGTAGATCACGCCCAGCGCCAGCATCACCAGGAACTGGCCGCGGATGAAGCCGCCGAGCACGTCGTTGGATTCGAGCGCCAACCGGCTCACGGTGCCGATGTAGGCACGCGGGATGACCGCTGCCACGCGCTCGACCAGGCGGTCCCAGTCGCGCAGGAAGTAGAACGCCAGGATCGGCAGCAGCGCCAGGTTGATCACCCAGGTCACCATCGCAAAGCCCGAGCGCTGTACGTAACCGAAGAACGTCTTTGCGGCGCCGCCGGCCTGCTCCCAATGGCTGCGGATCCAGTCGATCAGACGCTCCGGGTCCAGCCAGCCCATCAGCTCCACGCCGGTCTTGGCTTCCAGCCACGGAATCGCGGTACTGATCGCCCAGGTGCGCATCTGCGGCAGCGCGTCGATCAAGGTCATGATCTGGCGCTCGATCATCGGCACCAGAATCATCAGCGCCAGCACGAACAGCAGCAGCGCCAGCACGAACACCAACGACACCGCCATGTTGCGCGAGCGTCCGGCACGCTCGATGCGATCCACCAGCGGGTCGCCCAGCCAGGCCAGCAGCAACGCCAGCACGAACGGCGTCAGGATCGGCGACAGCAGCGAGACCACCCACAGCACGCCGACAATCACCGCCACCCATTTGAGGCGGCGCAGGAACAGGGCAATTTCGGCTTCGGGAGTCAAAGTCATTTGAGGCGGTACTCGGCGTGCTCGTTTTCGAGAATGATCGGGCCCTCGGTCGGTACCGACACTGGTACCAACGGGCTGTTGTCGCCGAGCATACGGTTGAGGCCGGAAATGCCCGTGAGCAATTCCAGATCCACTTCCATGCGGTCGCCGTTGGCGCTGACCGGGCGGATGCTGCGCACCACCGACACGCCCTGCAGCGCGGCCGAGACACGCAAGTAATCGTCGGCGCTGGTGATACCGGTGATCACCGCGCGATAGACGCCGGGCACGCCCGAGTCCACCCGCTTGGCATAGCGCTTGACCAAGGCATCAGCCGCACCGTCGGCACCGGCGGCCATCGCGCGTCGCGCGTCGCCGTCGTTGCTGGTCCAGCTGGACAGCACGTTGCCGTTGTCGACGAACACCCAGTCGGCAGTCCAACCGGCGTCGGTGCGGTAGAGCTTGCCGATCAGCTGCATCGGCGGGCTGTATTTGGCCGATGCGCGCGACACCGCAGCGGTGTCCTTACGCCAAATCGCGCCAGCCAGTGCCTGCTCGGCGGCCGCGCCACTTGGCAGGCCGAGCCGGTAGCCACGCTCGATGGCCCGGTCCAGCACGCTGCGCGCGGCATTGGCCTGGGTCACGCTGACCAGACGCGGGCCGCTGCCGTCGTCGATGGCCAACCACAGCACCGGCTTGGGACGCGGCAGCGGCCACACCGGCAACCCCAGCGCCGCGATCAGACTGTCCACATCGGTTTGCCGGAAGCGCGCCACCAGGGTGGTACGGAAGGTCGGCGCGCCGGTGCGCGAGGTGCCCTGATCCTGGCGGTAGTCGTAGTGTTCGACGTAGTTGGGCGCATTGCGCAACGCCTGCGACACCCCGGGGCGACTCATCGCGCCGCGGTCGCCGGAGACCTTGCCCAGTACCGCGCCCAGCGCGCGCGCCAGGGCGCCAGGGCGATCGGACTCGCTCTGGCTGTTGACCGGCACTTCGGCATCGTAGGCACTTTGCGCCTTGGCGACATCGCCTTCGGTGCGCAGATCGGCCTGTGCGAAGGCCGGCAGCACGGGCGCGGCGACCACGAGGGCGAGAAAGAAAGCGAGACTGCGGCGCATCGACGGTTCCATGACTTAAGCGTATCCGGGTGAATTGTTGCCCGAATGGGACGCCAGCGCCAACGTGGCTGCTAAAATCGCCGCCTTTACAGCCGAGCCCTCCCCGCCCGTGACCAGCCCAACGCCTTCCAATCCCTCGCCCATGACCTACCGTGAGGCAGGTGTCGACATCGATGCCGGCAACGCGTTGGTCGAACGCATCAAGCCGCTGGTCAAGCGCAGCTTCCGGCCGGAGGTGATGGGTGGCCTGGGCGGTTTTGGCGCCTTGTTCGACCTGTCGGGCAAGTACAAGGAGCCGGTGCTGGTGTCCGGCACCGATGGCGTCGGCACCAAGCTCAAGCTGGCGCAGCAGCTGGGCCGGCACGACACCATCGGCATTGACCTGGTCGGCATGTGCGTCAACGACGTGCTGGTGCAGGGCGCCGAGCCGCTGTTCTTTCTGGACTACTTCGCCACCGGCAAGCTGGATGTGGACACCGCCGCGGCCGTGGTCGGCGGCATTGCGCGCGGCTGCGAGTTGTCCGGTTGCGCGCTGATCGGTGGCGAAACCGCCGAGATGCCTGACATGTATCCGCCGGGCGAATACGACCTGGCCGGCTTCACCGTGGGCGCGGTGGAAAAATCGCAGTTGCTGGATGGCGCGCAGGTGCGCGCAGGCGACGTGCTGATCGGCATTGCCTCTTCGGGCCCGCATTCCAACGGCTATTCGCTGATCCGCAAGATCTACGAGCGCGCCGGCGCCCCGGCCGAGCTGGTGTTGGAGGATGGCGTCAAGCTGATCGATGCGCTGATGGCGCCGACCGCGCTGTACGTCAAGCCGATCCTGGCGCTGCTCAAGTCGCACGGCCCGACGATCCACGCCATGGCGCACATCACTGGCGGCGGGCTGACCGAAAACATCATCCGGGTGATTCCCGATGGTCTGGGCCTGGACATCGACGCCAAGGCCTGGACGTTGCCGCCGGTATTCGCCTGGCTGCAGCGCGAAGGCGCGGTGGCCGATGCCGAAATGTGGCGCACCTTCAACTGCGGCATCGGCTTCGTGCTGATCGCCGCGCCCGAGCAGGCCGCCGCGCTGGAGCAGGCGCTGGATGCGCAGTCGCTGGCGCATTGGCGCATCGGCCAGGTGGTCCCGGCACAGGGCGACGAGCGCGTGCGGATCGGTTGATCGAGGAGAGCTGCATGGACGCTTCCCCACGCGCACTGCCGGCATCGGCCAGCGCTGACGATCTCCAGCATCTGAAACTGCTGTCGATCTTTCACTATGTGCTGGCCGCCATCACTGCCCTGTTTTCGCTTTTCCCGTTGATCCATCTATTCATGGGCATTGCAATCATCACCGGGCACCTGCCCATGACAAATGCCAATGCGGACGCACCATCAATGGATCCGCGATTGTTCGGCTGGTTCTTCGTGGCGTTCGCGGCTGTGTTCATTGGCTGCGGCCTGACGCTGGCGGCGTTCATGGCCTACGCGGGCCGCTGCATTACCCAGCGCAGACGGCATCTGCTGTGCCTGATTGTGGCCGGCATTTCCTGCTCCTTCATGCCGTTCGGCACCGTCGTCGGCGTGTTTACCCTGGTGGTGCTGCTGCGCCCGCAGGTCAAGACCTTGTTCGCTCCGACCGCCGCTGCAGCGTGACACGCACTGCCCCCATGACATCAGCGAATCCGACCGAATGAGTCTGCGTCTGGCCGTGCTGGCTTCCGGCCGCGGCAGCAATCTGCAAGCCATCCTCGATGCGATCGCCTGCGGCCGCCTGCAGGCAGAGGTGGTCGGGGTATTTTCCGATCGCCCGCAGGCGCCGGTCCTGCAGAAGGTGGGCGAGGAACGGCGCTGGAGCGCCAGCCCGCGCGACTTCGCCGACCGCGCTGCCTTCGATGCCGCGTTGGGCGATGCCATCGCCGCCGCGCAGCCGGATTGGGTGATCTGCGCCGGTTACATGCGCATCCTCGGCGAGCCGTTGGTGCGTCGCTTCGCCGGGCGCATGCTCAATATCCACCCCTCGCTGCTGCCCAAGTACCGCGGCCTGCACACCCACGCCCGTGCACTGGAGGCCGGCGATGCCGAGCATGGCGCCAGCGTGCACCTGGTGGTGCCGGAACTGGATGCCGGCACGGTGATCGCACAGGCGCGCGTGCCGGTGCTACCCGACGACACCGCCGAGCAGCTGGCCGCCCGCGTGCTCGCGCGCGAACACCCGTTGCTGCTGGCCACGCTGAACCTGCTCGCCAGCGGGCGCGTGGCGGTGCACGGCGATAGCGTCCACATCGACGGTCAGTGCCTGTTTACGCCACTGCGACTAGAGTCCGATGACACCGCACTCGCCTGAATGCGGATACGCCCTCCTCATCCTTCCTCGGACATCCTCGCGGGCCCCGTGCCCCGCTCTCAGCGCATGAACGTCATCCCGATCGCCGCCGCGCTGTTGACCACCGCCCTGCTCGCCCAAGCCGGTACCGGCCGTGCGCAACAGGCCCCTGCCGTGCCTGCGCCAGCTACTCCTGCTCCTGCCCCGGTTGCGGCACCGCCGGCTGCGCCGGCCTCTGCAGCTGCACTGCCTGCCAGCACCTGGACGCCACCGCCACTGCAACCCTTCGTTGCGACCTACCAGGCGTTTTATCGCGGCAAGGAAGCCGGCGATGCCACCATGCAGGTCAGCCACGGCGAGGGCAGCCAGTGGCGCATCGACATGTCGGTGCGCGGCCGCAAGGGTTTTGCCAGCATCCTGGGGTTGAACCTGGAACAGAGCACCGTGTTCCAGGTCGATGGCGACACCTATGTGCCGCTGAGCCAGAGCACCGTGCGCAAGGCGATGTTCTTCGGCAAGAAGGTCACCGGCGTCTACAACTGGCAGACCGCCAGCGCGCAGTGGGACGGTGATCTGAAGAAAGAGCGCCAACAGCCGATTCCGCTGCAGCGTGGCGACCAGAGCGCGCTGTCGTTGAACCTGTCGCTAATGCGCGACGCGCAACCCGGGCGCAGCCTGAGCTATCGCTACGTCGATGTCGGCCGGGTGCGCAAATACGATTACAAGGTCGCCGATGCCACCGAAGTGGTGCAGGTCGGCGATCTGAGCTACGACGCGTTGCGCGTGTACCGCGTCAACAGCGGCGACAACGAAACCATCCTCTGGATCGCCAACGGGGTTCCTACGCCGGTGCGCATCCTGCAACGTGACAAAGGTGAGGATCAGGTCGATCTGCGCCTGGTCGAATACCAAGGAGCCTGAGCCATGAAATCCATTTCCCGCACATCTTCGCTGATTGCCGCTGCCGCACTGGCCGCGGCCAGCCTGCCCGCACTCGCCGTGCAGCCGTTCCAGGCCGATTATTCGGCCAACTACATGGGCATGCAGGCCAACGGCACCATGACCCTGGCCGCGGCCGGCGACAAGCAGTGGCGCTACACGCTCACCATCCAGAACCAGCTGGCCAATCTGACCCAGAGCACCGTGTTCGAAGAGAGCAACGGTCAACTGCGCCCGGTCAGCAGCAACGACACCTCGTCGATGATGGTCAAGCGCCGCAACGTCACTGCCAATTACGACTGGAAGACCAGCCAGGCGACCTGGGGCGGCGACATCAAGCCGGACCGTCGCGGCCCGGTCAAACTGCAGCCGGGCGACATGGACGCGTTGCTGATCAACCTGGCGATCACCCGCGACCTGGCCGCCGGCAAGCCGCTCAACTACCGCATGGTGGACGAAGGCCGCATCAAGCCGATGAGCTACAAGGTTGTCGGCAAGGAAACCATCACCGTCAACGGCAAACAGGAACAGGCGACCAAGGTGTCGCGCGTGGACGGCGACAAGGAACTGATCGCCTGGGTGGTCAAGGACCTGCCGGTCCCGGCACGTTTGCTGCAGAAGGAAAAGGGCCAGGACGCACTGGACCTGACCATCAAGGCGCTGCGCTGAGCGCGCCAAACCTTCGACCAGAGGCTTAGTTGCCAGCGTAGTTCCGGTCGTAAAGTTGTTTAGTGCAGTTGGTAGAGTCGTTTAGTGCAGTCAAACGCTTGCTGAGTCGAGGGCGCGGTGCCCTCACCGCTCGCGGGACACGCCGTGAACCCTTCCCTGGGGGCTCGGTGGAGGCATCCATGCCGCCACACGGTCCCGCAATCGGTAAGGACACCGCACCAGAGAGTTGGTCGGTAGCTCGGTGAAAAGCGGGCCATCTCGTTAGTTGCATTGGCTTGCTGCTGCGGGTCGCAACTACATGAGAGTTGGCGAATTAGAAGCACCTCATGCATTGCTTGCATCTTGCACACCGACCATCTCGACGGGCCTTGCCTGCCCACCGTCGCGGGACCTTACGCGGCATGGATGCCGCGTAAGAGCCTACACGGACGTACTTGCGGCGTGTCCCGCGATGGTGGGAGGGCGAGGGCCCTGCAGCAAAGCCGCAGATCATCTGCTCTAGAAGCGATCTATTCGCATTGTCCAACTACTCAAAGCCAACCAATCTTTCGAGTCGGCGCGTCGTCATAGATGCAGTCAAATGCTTAGGTCAAAAGCCAAGTTAGTCGAGCGTGCGGTGCCCTCACCGCACCAGAGAGTTAGTCGGTTGCTTTCTTAAAAGCTTGTTGGTTGCTCGGCTTGCGTTGGAAGCTGACCAAACTCACCGTTATCCGAACAACATGCATCGTGCATTGCTTGCACCATGCACACCGCCCCTCTCGACTGGTCCTTGTCCGCCCACCGTCGCGGGACCTTACGCGGCATGGATGCCGCGTAAGAGCCTACACGGACGTACTTGCGGCGTGTCCTGCGAGGGTGGGCGGGCAAGGACCCTGCAACGAAGTCCCAGATCAGCAGCTCCACAAGTGGTCTATCCGCACGGACCTATCACTTGCTGCAAAAGTGATCCATCCGCGCCGACCTAGTCACGCCTTAGGGCTTGGCCGCAGCCTTGTCATCGCCAGTACTAAACACCGTGCGGCAATCCACACGGATCTGCGCATCGGTGCTGCGCCAGTAGAACAGGTCGCAATGGCGCTTTCCTTCGACGGTCTTCTTGACCGCCACCGCGTAGAACGACTGCGCAATCTCATCACGGCTGGCAGTGCCGTCGTTGTTCCAGTCCATGTCCTTGAACTCGACGCCTTGGGTGATCGCCATGCCCACCGACCAGGCGTAGGCCAGCCACGCCAGGATCAGCACGATCACGCCGAGCAGCACCTTGCGGCGGGTGGTGAAGCGTCCGCGCAGGATCATGCGGTGCGCTGGATGGTCGCGCCCAGCGCCCCCAGCTTCTCCTCGATGTTTTCGTAACCACGGTCCAGGTGGTAGATGCGATCGATGGTGGTGTCGCCGTCGGCGACCAGACCGGCCAGGATCAACGACGCCGACGCGCGCAGATCGGTTGCCATCACCGGCGCGCCGCTGAGGCGTTCGGCGCCGCGCACGATCGCAGTGTGGCCTTCGACCTGGATATCCGCGCCCAGCCGCAGCAGTTCGTTGACGTGCATGAAGCGGTTTTCGAAGATGGTTTCGTTGATCACGCCCACACCGTCGGCCACGCAGTTGAGCGCCATGAATTGCGCCTGCATGTCGGTCGGAAACGCCGGGTACGGCGCAGTGGTCAGACTCACTGCGCGCGGGCGCTTGCCATGCATGTCCAGCGTGATGCTGTCGGCGGTGGTGGTGATCGTCGCGCCGGCTTCGGTGAGCTTGTCCAGCACCGCATCCAGGGTATCCGGACGCGCGCGACGCACGGTGACGCTGCCGCCAGTCATCGCTGCGGCGACCAGGAAGGTGCCGGTTTCGATACGATCCGGCAGCACCGCGTGGTGCCCGCCACCCAGGCGCTCGACGCCCTGCACCACGATGCGCGGCGTGCCGGCGCCTTCGATCTGCGCACCGAGCGCGATCAGGCAGTCGGCCAGGTCGGTGACTTCCGGCTCCATCGCTGCGTTCTCCAGCACCGTGGTGCCTTCGGCCAGCACCGCAGCCATCAGCACGTTCTCGGTGCCGGTGACGCTGACCATGTCGAACACGTAGCGCGCACCCTTCAGACGCCCATTGCTGGTGGCCTTGATGTAGCCGTTTTCCACGTTGATGTCCGCACCCAGCGCCTGCAGACCCTTGATGTGCTGGTCGACCGGACGCGAGCCGATCGCGCAGCCGCCAGGCAGCGACACTTCGGCGTTGCCGTAACGCGCCAGCAGCGGACCGAGCACCAGGATCGAGGCGCGCATGGTCTTGACCAGCTCGTAGGGCGCGACCTGATGGGTGACCGAACGCGGGTCGACCAGGATCGAGCGGCCCTTGGCCAGCGTGCCTTCGTCGATGGTGACCTCGGCGCCGAGCTCGCTGAGCAGCTTCACCGTGGTGATCACATCGTGCAGGTGTGGCACGTTGCTGATCTCCACCGGCGCATCGGCCAGCAGGGTCGCGCACAGGATTGGCAGCACCGCGTTCTTGGCGCCGGAAATATTGACCTCACCGTGCAGCGCTTGGCCGCCGGTCACTACGATTTTTGCCATGGGATCTCAGGGAATCTGAAAAGGATGTCGGGGGGAATGAGATGGGTCGCCGGGAGCCTGTCGGGCGCTTGCGATCGAGGCGGATGAGCAGCCCGACCAGCCAAGACCCGACAAACGCTCAGCCTTCGTCGGGGGTCAGCGTCTTGAGCTGCAGCGCATGGATCGCCCCGCCCATCAACTCGCCCAGGGTCGCGTAGACCATGCGGTGGCGCGCCAACGGCGCCTTGCCGGCGAATGCGGGGCTGATCACGGTCGCCTCGAAGTGCACGCCGTCGTCGCCGTGCACGTCGACGCGGGCTTCGGGCAAGCCGGATTCGATGAGTTTACGGATGGTTTCGGCGTCCAAAGGGCGTTTCCTCATAAAATGAGCGCACATTCTACTCTTCACCCGAGTCCCGCATGGCCGTCTCGCACCTGCCCACCGCCACCGTCAGCGACGCCAGCCTGGTCGCCAGTGGCCAGCGTGTGCTGGAGATCGAGCGCGAGGCGCTGGCCGGCGTAGGCGCGCGGATCGGCAGCGACTTCGCCGCGGCCTGCCGGCTGGTACTGGCCTCGCGTGGGCGCGTGGTGGCCACCGGCATGGGCAAGTCCGGGCATATCGCGCGCAAGATCGCCGCCACCCTGGCCTCTACCGGCACCCCGGCGTTCTTCGTGCATCCCGGCGAGGCCGGGCACGGCGACCTGGGCATGATCACCGAGGCCGACATCGTGCTGGCGCTGTCGTACTCGGGCGAATCCGACGAAGTGCGCATGCTGCTGCCGGTGCTCAAGCGCCAGGGCAACCCGATCATCGCCATGACCGGCCGGCCGAGCTCTTCGCTGGCCCAGGCTGCCGATGTGCATCTGGACGTGAGCGTCTCCGCCGAAGCCTGCCCGCTACATCTGGCGCCCACCTCCAGCACCACCGCCTCGCTGGCGATGGGCGATGCGCTGGCCGTGGCGCTGCTCGATGCGCGCGGCTTCACCGCCGATGACTTTGCGCGCTCGCATCCGGCCGGCAGCCTGGGCCGGCGCCTGCTGCTGCATATCACCGATGTGATGCACAGCGGCGATGACCTGCCGCGCGTGCGCGAGGACGCCAGCCTGAGCGAGGCACTGATGGAAATGAGCCGCAAGCGGCTGGGCATGACCGCGGTGGTGGACAACGAGGGGCGGCTGATCGGTCTGTTCACCGACGGCGACCTGCGCCGCGCGCTGGACAGCGACATCGACGTGCGCAGCGCCGGCATTGCGCAGGTGATGACGCGCAACCCCCGCACCATCGGCGCCGACCAGCTGGCCGCCGAGGCCGCGCGGCTGATGGAGGATTACAAGATCAACGGTTTGATCGTGGTCGATGCGCAGCAGCGCGCGGTCGGCGCATTGAACATTCACGACCTGTTGCGCGCCAAGGTGGTTTAACAGGTTCAGTTTCAAACGTTGGAATCCCGTTCTTACCGATTCGTGCCGATGCCCTATTCCCCACTGCAGCACCTGCCCGCCGAGCTGATCGACCGCGCCGCGCGCGTCCGTCTGGCCTGTTTCGACGTCGACGGCACTCTGACCGACGGCCGCCTGTATTACGACCACGCCGGTAACGAGAGCAAATCCTTCAACGTGCTGGACGGCCAGGGGCTCAAGCAGCTCGACCACGCCGGCATCCATGTCGCGCTGATCACCGCGCGCGCCAGCCTGTCGGCGGAAAAGCGCGGCCAGGATCTGGGCCTGCATGTGCAGATCGGGGTCAAGAACAAACGCCTGGCGGTGCTGGCCCTGTGCCAGGAGCACGGCCTGTCGCTGGACCAGGTGTTGTTCATGGGCGACGACCTGCCCGACCTGCCCGCCTTGCTGGCGGTCGGCCTGCCGGTGGCACCCGCCAACGCGCATCCGTGGATCGCCGAGCGCGTGCAGTGGCACACCCAGGCCCGTGGCGGCGAAGGTGCCGCGCGTGAAGTCTGCGATGTGGTGCTGGCTGCGCAAGGCCAGGTCGAGAGCATCATCGAAAGGTTTTCCGCATGAGCTGGAACTGGCGCACCACCCTGGGCGTGGTGCTGTTCGTCGCCGCCGTGATCTCCGGCTGGTCGGCATGGCAACAGCGCGCCCGCCCGGTCGCGGCGGCGGTCGACGATTCGCGCGCCGATTACGTGTTGCGCGATTTCGAACTGATTGCGCTGGACAAGCAAACCGGCAAGGAATCGATGACGCTGCGTGCGCCGGAAATGCACCGCAACCGCGCAGACCAGACCTCGGACATCACCACGCCCGTGTTTCTGCTGCCCGACAACGCCAACCAACCGTGGACGCTACGTTCCAAGACCGGCTGGATCAGCCCCAAGGGCGACGAACTACGCCTGCGTGGCGATGTCTCCGGCGACAGCCCCACCACCGGCGCGACGCCGCCGACCACGTTCCGCACCCAGAGCCTGGACGTGTTCCCGCAGCAGAACCTCGCCAAGACCGCCGCCCCGGTGAGCATGAGCCGGCCGGGTATCATGCAGAGCGGGGTCGGCTTCGAGGCCGACCTCAAATCACGCCAGTACAAGCTCCTTTCTCAGGTCAAGACCCGCTATGAACCGAATGCTGCCCGCTAAACTGGCGTTTGCCGCGCTGCTGCTGCCCGCCCTTGCGATGGCCAAGACCAGCGACCGCAATCAGCCGATGGCGATCGATTCCAACGCCAACGATTGCAACATGCTCGACGACAGCGGCAAGTGTCGCTTCAGCGGCAATGTGGTGATCACCCAGGGCACGCTGGAAATCCACGCCGACACCGCCGATATCTTTCAGAAAAACGGCCAGACCGACCGTGTGGTGCTGGTCGGCAAGCAGGCCACGCTCAAGCAGCAGATGGACGACGGCGCGATGATGAACGGCCAGGCCGACAACATCGAATACCAGGTTGCCAACGAAGTCATCGTGCTGACCGGCAATTACAAGGTCGACTCGCCCAAGGGCACCAACGCCGGCCAGCGCATGGTCTACAACACCAAGACCGGCAACATGCAGAGCGGCGGCGACGGCAGCCGCGTGCGCACCATCATCCAGCCGAAGAATGCGGCGCCTGCGGCGGCGACGCCTGCTCCGGCACCTGCCGCCAAGCCCGCCGCGGCCAAGCCGCAGGGGAAGAAGTAATGCTGGTCGCCACCGGTCTGCGCAAGAAGTACAAGCAACGCGAAGTGGTCAAGGAATTCGGCCTCACGCTCGAGGCCGGCGAAGTGGTCGGCCTGCTCGGCCCCAACGGCGCCGGCAAGACCACCTGCTTCTACATGATCGTCGGCCTGGTCGAGGCCGATGCCGGGCGTATCGAGCTGGACGGCCGCGACCTCACCGCCGAGCCGATGTACGCGCGCGCCAAACTGGGCGTCGGTTATCTGCCGCAGGAGCCCTCGATCTTCCGCAAGCTCACCGTGGCCGACAACATCCGCCTGGTGCTGGAGCTGCGAGAAGACCTGGACAGTGCGGGGCGCGAGAAGGAACTGACCTCGCTGCTGGAAGAACTGCAGATCACCCATGTGTCCGACCAGTTGGGCGCCAGCCTGTCCGGTGGTGAGCGGCGCCGTTGCGAAATCGCGCGCGCGTTGGCCGCCAAGCCGCGCATGATGCTGCTCGACGAACCCTTTGCCGGCGTGGATCCGATTTCGGTCGGCGAGATCCAGCGCATCATCATCCACCTCAAGGAACGCGGCATCGGCGTGTTGATCACCGATCACAACGTGCGCGAAACCTTGGGAATCTGCGATCGCGCGTATATTCTCGCTGAGGGGGGCGTGCTGGCGCAGGGGGCACCAGATGCATTGCTAGCCAATCCCGACGTCCGTCGCGTGTATCTGGGGGAAACTTTCCGCCTTTGAGCGCGTCGCCGCGCCATCGATTTTCTCAGTCAGTGCCTGCATGAAAGCCCGGCTTCAGACATCGCTAGGACAACAGTTGGTCATGACGCCGCAATTGCGTCAGGCGATCAAGCTATTGCAGATGTCCACCACCGAGCTGGAACTGGAAATCGCCGAAGCGGTGGAGACCAATCCGCTGCTGGAGTGGGCCGACGAGGCCGCGCACGCGGCCAGCGAATCACCGATCGCATCGTCGTCGGCTTCCTCCACCGACGACACCCCACGCGAAGACCCCACGCCTGCAGAGCGCGACGACGACTGGTCGCAGGACGAACTGCAGTGGACCGGCTCGGGCAGCGGCGGCAGCTTCGACGATGACGAGTCCGGCGATGCCGCCGAGCGGGTGGCCGAGTCGGAAACACTGGCCGATCACCTGCTGTGGCAGCTGCATCTGTCGCCACTGTCGCCACGCGACCGCCAGATCGGCGCAATGCTGATCGACGCGCTGGACGAAGACGGCTACCTGCGCGAACCGCTGTCGGCCATTCTCGAAACGCTCGCGCTCGGCGCAGCGGTGGACGAGGCCGAAGTGCTCACCGTGCTGCACCAGATCCAGCGCTTCGACCCGGTGGGCGTGGGTGCGCGCACGCTGGGCGAATGTCTTGCGCTGCAACTGGCCGTGCTCGACCCCGCCACGCCAGGACGCGAGTTGGCATTGCAGATCGTCGCCGGCCCGCTGGAGCGTCTGCCGCGCAGCGGTGTGGCCGGGCTGGCCCACGAACTCAAGCGCTCCACCGCCGACGTGGACCAGGCGGTGCAACTGGTGCGCTCGCTGGACCCGCGCCCGGGCAAGCAGATCGGCGACCTGTCGCAGGACACCTACGTGGTGCCGGACTGCGTGATCTGGCGCCAGCGCGGCGTGTGGCGGGCCTCGCTGGCCGGCCGCGCGCAGCCCAAGGTCACCATCCACCGCGGCTACGAGAACCTGATCCGCAGCTGTGGCGAGTCAGATGCCGGCTATCTGCGTGGGCAGCTGCAGGAGGCGCGCTGGCTGCTCAAGAGCCTGGAAGCGCGCGGCGAAACCCTGCTGCGGGTGGTGCGCTGTTTGCTGAAGCACCAGTCCGGGTTTCTGGAATTCGGCGCGCAGGCCTTGCGTCCGTTGACCCTGCGCGAGATCGCCGGCGAGCTCGGCCTGCACGAATCGACCATTTCCCGCGCGATCGCGCGCAAATACGTGCGCACCCCGCGCGGCACCATTGCGCTGCGCTCGTTCTTCGCCTCCGGCATCGACACCGACAGCGGCGGCGAGGCCTCCAGCACCGCCATTCAGGCGATGATCCGGCGCCTGATCGATGCGGAAAACCCGCGCAAGCCGTTATCCGATGCCAAGTTGGCAGATCTGCTGAAAACTTCCGGCGTACCTGTAGCGCGGCGCACCGTTGCGAAGTATCGTGAAGCCATGAACATTTCCGCCTCCCACGAACGCGTGCGCATCGCCTGACGTTGCAACCACCGCAACGCCGGCCTGTGCCGGGTTTGTCGGACCACCGGAAAGGTTCATTGGCCCACCGACCAATGGAGGTATCCGATGCGTATCGAGACGTATGGCCACCAGCTTGAAGTGACCCCCGCCCTGCGGGAGTACGTGGCAAGCAAGCTGCAGCGACTGCAGCGCCATTTCGACCAGCACTGTGAAGTTCGAACGCAGCTGGCCGTTCGCAAGCCAGACCACCATGTGGTCGCCACCGTCAACCTTCCCGGTCGCACCCTGCACGCAGATGCCAGCGGCTCCACCATGTATGCGGCCATCGACCTGTTGGTCGACAAGCTCGACCGCCTGGTGCTCAAGCACAAAGAAAAGAAATGTAACCACCACGCACGCGAGGTGCGCGACAATCTCGCATGACGCTTCTCGCTTGATGCCCTCATGCCTTTAACCGATCTGATGGCGGCCGTGCGCACCGTGGTGTCGCCGGCCGCCGATCGCGACACTGTCCTGCATACCGCTGCCGATCTGCTGTCCTGTCGTCAGGCCGGCGCCGACGAGCTCTACGCCAACCTGTGCGAACGCGAGGCGCTGGGCAGCACCGCCATCGGCCACGGCATCGCCATTCCGCATGGGCGCTGCCCCAACCTCACCGAGCCACGCGGCGCGCTGCTGCGGCTGGATACGCCGGTGGCCTTCGGCGGCGATGAACCGGTGGACCTGATCTTCGCGATGGCGGTGCCTGCGCATTACACCCATCAACATCTGATGCTGCTGTCGGAACTGGCCGAGCGCTTCTCGGATGCGGAATTTCGTCTGCAATTGCGCGCCGCACCCAATGCGGACGCCTTGATGGCGTTGCTCATCGACGCGCCGCCACCACAGGCCAGCGCCGCATGAATACCAGCATCACCGCACGCGAACTGTTCGACCAGCAGCGCGACAAGCTGGCGCTGCGCTGGGTGGCCGGCCAGAAAGGCGAACACCGCGAGATCGAAGCCGGCAGCAACAATGCGCGGCGTCCGTCGCTGGCCGGCTACCTCAATGTGATCTACCCCAACAAGGTGCAGATCCTGGGCACCGAAGAGCTGGCCTGGCTGGACTCGCTGGATGCACGCCAGCGCTGGGAGACGATCGAGAAGATCATCCAGGTGCAGCCGCTGGCGCTGGCGCTCAGCAAGAATCAGTCGTGCCCGGAAGACCTGCGCGCGGCCGCGGACGAATCCGGCACGCCATTGTGGATCTCGCCCAAGCGCGGCCACGAACTGCTCAATCATCTGTCCTACCACCTGGCGCGCACGCTGGCGCCACGGGTCACGCTGCATGGCGTGTTCATGGAGATCTATTCGATCGGCGTGCTGATCACCGGCGAGGCGGGGTCGGGCAAGAGCGAGCTGGCGCTGGAACTGCTCAGCCGCGGCCACCGCCTGGTGGCCGATGACGCGCCGGAGTTCACCCAGATCGCCCCCGATGTGCTCGATGGCACCTGCCCTGAATTGCTGCAGGACCTGCTGGAAGTGCGCGGTCTGGGCGTGTTGAATGTGCGCGACATGTTCGGCGACACCGCGGTGAAGAAGAACAAGTACCTGCGCCTGATCGTGCACCTGACCCGCCCGATGACCGAGCCCACGCCGTCCGGTTACGAGCGTCTGACCGGCGATTCCGGCAGCCGTCACGTGCTGGATCTGGACGTACCGCTGATCACCCTGCCGGTGATGCCCGGCCGCAACCTGGCGGTGCTGACCGAGGCAGCGACGCGGCTGCATATCCTGCGCACCAAGGGCATCGACCCGGCGGCGATGTTCATCGCCCGCCATAGCAACCTGCTGGAGCGACGCACGCCATGAGTACCGCGCCCTCCACGTTGATGATCGTGAGCGGGCTGTCCGGCTCGGGCAAATCGGTCGCATTGAAGACCTTCGAAGATCTGGACTACTACTGCTCGGACAATCTGCCGGTGGAGCTGCTGCCGGATTTCGTGCGCAGCCGGCTGCGTGGCAACCCGCTCGGCGATCAGCGACTTGCGGTAGGCATCGATGTGCGCAGCCGCAGCGATCTCACCCAATTGGCGCAATGGCGCCAGGCCGCGCAGGAATACGGCATCGAAGCACGGCTGCTGTTTTTCGAAGCCAGCGACGAAGCGCTGATCAAGCGCTATGCCGACACCCGCCGCCGCCATCCGCTCAGCCACCTCGGCCTGGCGTTGCCGGAAGCGATCACCCGCGAGCGTCAGTTGACCGAACCGCTGCGCGCGCAGGCCGATGCCATCATCGACACCAGCGCGCTCAACGTGCACCAGCTGCGTCGCCGCGTGGTCACCGAGTTCGCGCTCGGCACCAGCGACCGGCTCTCGCTGCTGTTCGAATCCTTCGCCTACAAACGCGGCGTACCGGCCGAGGCCGATTTCGTATTCGATGCGCGCGTGTTGCCCAATCCGCATTGGGACCCGGAGCTGCGCCCGCTCACCGGCCGCGATGCCGGCGTGCGCGAGTATCTGGACAAGGAGCCCGATGTGGTGCGCTACAGCGCGCAGATCGTGGACCTGCTCGATACCTGGCTGCCGCGGCTGCGCAACGACACCCGCAGCTACGTGACCATCGCCTTCGGCTGCACCGGCGGCAAGCACCGCTCGGTGTATCTGGCCGAGCGCATGGCGCGGCATGCACGCGAACAAGGTTGGCCGGAAGTGGCGACGTTTCATCGCGAGCAGGATTGAGTTTTTTCGGGATTCGGGATTTGGAATTGGGGATTCGTTAAAGCGGTGCCTTGCAGTTCTGCGAGGTCTGCAAAAATTAGGTCGTCGCTGCAACTTCCCAATACATTCCGATGCTGCTGCCCAACAGAGGCGAACTGCAGCGCTCGCCTAAACGGCTATTCATCTCGCAACACATCGGTGCCGGCAAACGCTATCGCGCAGTCATGCCGACCTGTTAACGTTTCGGCATGGCCTGTGGCATTCTCCTCATTACTCATCCCGGCATCGGCGCGGCGTTATTGAACGTGGCGACGGGGCTGTTGCGGCATTTGCCGCTGAAGACCGAAGCATTCGATGTACCGCTGGATGCAGACCTGGACGCCTTGCTGCCCCAGGCGTCATCTGCGATGCGTCGGGTCGACAGTGGCGACGGCGTGCTGGTCATGACCGACCTGTATGGCGCCAGCCCCAGCAATCTCGCCAACCGGTTGGCCAAGCTGGGCACGCCGGTTCGCCGGGTGTCCGCGCTGAGCCTGCCGATGCTGCTGCGGGTGATGAACTACCCCGAACAAGGTTTGCAGGAGCTGCCCGCCACCGCGGCGGCAGGCACCCGCAACGGAGCGATCATCGACGATGCTTGAACGCGAACTCATAGTTTCCAACCGACTCGGACTGCATGCGCGGGCAACCGCCAAGCTGGTGCAGACGCTGTCGTCCTATCGCAGCAACGCCACCCTGGCGGCCAAGGGCCGCGAGGTGAATGCCAAGAGCATCATGGGCGTGATGTTGCTGGCCGCCGGCCAAGGCACCAGCGTGGTGGTGCGCCTGGATGGCGAGGACGAAGCCGAGGCCTTGCAGGCGCTGGTGGACCTGTTCGAGCGTCGCTTCGACGAGGACAGCTGAGCATGCGCCACCTCGCTGCGGTGCACACGGACACCACGCGGCTGCGCCAAGGCCGCGCATGAGTCTGCGCTTGCGCGGACACGGTGCCTCGCGCGGCAACGCACTCGGGCGCGCACGCGTGCGCCAGAGCCACATGCTGGAAATCGCCGAGCAGCGCGTGCCCGCCAACCAGGTGGAAACGCAGCTGCAGCGCCTGCATGTGGCCATCGAAGCGGCGCGCACCGAAATGCAGCAACTGCGCGACCGCCTGCATGGCGCGCTGGCGCGCGAGGTCGGCGAATTCCTCGAGCTGCATGCATTGCTGCTCGACGACCCGGAGCTGCTGCAAGGTCTGGACGAATTGATCCGCACCCACCGCTACAGCGCCGACTACGCCTTGCGCGTGCAGCGCGACCGGCTGGCGGCGGTGTTCGACGGCATGGAGGATGCGTACCTCAAAAGCCGTATGGACGATCTGGATCATGTGATCGGCCGCATCCACGCGTTCTTGCACAAGCGCGCGCCCGACCTCAAGGGCGTGGCCGGCGAGATCCTGGTCTGCGACAACGTGGCGCCGTCCGAACTGGCGCAGCTGCAATCGCAGGGCGTGGTCGGCATCGTCACCACCGCCGGCAATACGCTGTCGCACAGCGCGATCCTGGCGCGCAGCCTGCATCTGCCGTTGGTGGTGGGCGTGAGCGATGCGCTGCAGCGCATCGACGATGGCGATGTCTTGATCGTCGATGCCGGTTCGGGCCAGGTGATCGTCGATCCCAAACCCGAACATCTGCGCGACTACCGCGAGCGTCTGCGCGCGCTGGCCAAGGAACAGCGCGAGCTGGGTCGGCTGCGTTCCAAACCCACGCGCACGCGCGACAATGTCGATATCACGCTGCTGGCCAATGCCGAATCGCTGGAAGACGTGGCAAAAGCGCATGCGCTCGGCGCCAGCGGCCTTGGCCTGTATCGCACCGAATTCCTGTTTCTGCAGCGCAACGAGTTGCCCGACGAAGAGGAACAGTTCCACACCTATCGCGACACCGTGCTGGGCATGAGTGGCCGCCCGGTCACCATCCGCACGCTGGATCTGGGCGCCGACAAGGCCGACCGCACCGGCCTGACCCTGAGCGACGAAGACAACCCGGCGCTGGGCTTGCGCGGCGTGCGGCTGTCGCTGGCCCGCCCTGCGGTAGCGCAGGCGCAATTGCGCGCGATCCTGCGTGCCTCCGGCTACGGGCCGGTGCGCATTCTGGTGCCGATGGTCAGTGGCCGCGAGGAAATCCAGCTGCTGCGGCGGCAGATCAAGAAGCTGGCCATGCAATTGCGCGAACAAGGCCACGAGATCGCCGAGCACATTCCGCTGGGTGCGATGATCGAGGTGCCGGCTGCGGCCCTGGCGCTGGACTGCTTTATCGACGATATCGATTTTTTGTCGATCGGCACCAACGATCTGGTGCAGTACCTGCTGGCAGTGGATCGCAACAACGAGGCCTTGGGCGAGTTGTATTCGCCATTGCATCCGGCGGTGCTGCGCTTGATCGCGCAGGTGATCGCCACCGGGCGCGCGTATGGCAAACCGGTGGCGGTGTGCGGCGAGATTGCCGGCGACCCACGCTTCGTGCCGATGTTGCTGGCGTTGGGGCTCACCGAGTTCAGCCTGCATCCGGCCACGTTGCTGGAAGTGCGCCGTGCAGTGCGCGACATCCACCTGGGCGAGTTGCGCGTGCAGGGCGAAAAACTGCTGCGCGCACGCGACCGCAAGGGCATCGAGAAGTGGTTGGCGGCCGTTGCGCAGGGTTTGCTGCGCTGAGAGCACCAGCAAACCTGCTGCGCTTACCGCCAGACGGGTGCAGCCGATACTCGGCATCCTCATGTATCGCGGATAGACGCCGGCTCCGAGCGCGCCGCCCCTTCTCCAGCTGACGACCGCTCGCCAGGTTTTTTTCAGCCGCTCCGGCTTGGCGGCTGCATCGCGCAGGCGATGTTCCAGCGCGTTGCGCGCGGCACTGTATGTTTCGTCACCATGCGCAAGCGATAATGCCGTGCTGACTCAGCACCGCGTCCTGCACTAGGGACGTGTCTACTTTTCAAGGGAGCTGCGCATGGCCGAAGCCGTCCGCCACGACAAGACCGCGCGCCAGCTCCGATTGCTGTCCGACGCACTGGATAGCGGGCGCCTTGGGCCGGTACGCCGGCTGGTCAATACGCTGGCGCCGGCGGAGATCGGCAACCTGCTCGAGTCGCTGCCGCCCGGCAAGCGCGAAGTGGTGTGGGGACTGGTCGACCCGGAAGACGACGGCGAAGTGCTGCTGCATGTCGGCGACGAAGTGCGCGAAAGCCTGCTAGCCGACATGGACACCGACGAGATCGTGGCCGCGGTCGAAGACCTCGACATCGACGATCTGGCCAATCTGGTCGAAGACCTGCCCGACACCGTCATCGACGAAGTGCTCAAGTCGATGGACCGCGAGAACCGCGAGCGGCTCGAACAGGTGCTGTCGTACCCGGAGTACACCGCCGGGCGATTGATGAACCCGGACGTGGTGACGGTGCGCGCCGACGTCAATGTGGATGTGGTGCTGCGTTACTTGCGCCTGCGCGGCGAGCTGCCCGACCACACCGATCATCTGTACGTGGTGAGCCGGCGCCATCAATACCTGGGCCGCGTGTCGCTGGCCGCGTTGGTCACGCATGAGGACAACACACCGGTCAATCGCCTGATCGACGACGAACAACCGGCGATCGATGTGGGCGATGGCTCCGACGAGGTCGCACGGCGCTTTTCGGATCACGACTGGATCTCCGCGCCGGTGGTGGACGACAACAACATCCTGCTCGGCCGCATCACCATCGATGACGTGGTCGACATCATCCGCGAGCAGGCCGAGCACCAGGCCATGAGCGCGGCCGGTCTGGACGAAGACGAGGACATGTTCAGCCCGGCGCGGCGTGCGTTCCGCCGCCGCCTGATCTGGCTGGGCATCAACCTGTGCACTGCGTTTCTGGCCTCCAGCGTGGTCAGCAAGTTCGAAGGCACCATCGAAAAACTGGTGGCGCTGGCGGCGCTGATGCCGATCGTGGCCGGCATGGGCGGCAACGCCGGCACGCAGGTGTTGGCGCTGATGGTGCGCGGCCTGGCGTTGGGCCAGATCGGCTCGTCCAACGTGATGACGCTGCTCAAGAAAGAGCTGACCGTGGCGCTGATCAACGGTGTGGTGCTGGGCGTGAGCCTGGGGCTGATCGTGCTGGCCTGGTTCCAACAACCGATGCTGTCGCTGGTGATCGGCACTGCGCTGACCTTGAACATGCTCACCGCAGCGTTCGGCGGGGTGCTGGTGCCGGTGACGTTGAAACGCCTGGGCTTCGACCCGGCGCTGGCCGGCGGCGTGATTCTGACCACGCTGACCGATGTGATGGGCTTCTTGAGTTTCCTCGGCCTGGCCACGCTGATTCTGCTGCCGTAGCGCGTGCTGTGCACGTTGGGATGACACTGCAACACAAAATCGCCGCACCGCGGCATGCCAGCGCACCTGCGTGCGGCGATACTGCGGGCATGTCATCGGTTCGGTCAGGAGTGCTGCGTGATTCGTCGCTGCCTTGTTCTTGTGGTCTTCGCGCTGGTGCTTGCAGGCTGTTCCAGCATGGGTGAGCGCCACCACGATGCGCGCCGTGGCCACTTCGTCACCCGCACGCTGGAGATCGAAGGACGGCTGTACC
The DNA here is from genome assembly GCF_056725225.1 of Xanthomonas sp. NCPPB 2933. Taxonomy (NCBI): domain Bacteria; kingdom Pseudomonadati; phylum Pseudomonadota; class Gammaproteobacteria; order Lysobacterales; family Lysobacteraceae; genus Xanthomonas; species Xanthomonas sp. NCPPB 2933. The sequence goes on along the minus strand of NZ_CM161518.1, from coordinate 1,667,812 downwards.
GCTATCAGGTATTCGTGCCGGCCTCGAAGATGCCGCAGCCGCTGCCCATCGTGCTGTTTCTGCATGGCTCGGGCGAGCGCGGCGACAACGGGCGCGATCAGGCCGAAGTGGGCGTTGGCCCTTACCTGAGCGAACACACGGCCGAGTTTCCCGCGTTGGTGGTGCTGCCGCAGGTGCCCGACGACGAAGAGTGGCTGGGCATCAATGCACGCATGGCGATCGCTGCATTGGACGCGACCAGCGCCGAGTTCGCTGCCGACCCGCAGCGCACCTACCTCACCGGCATCTCGATGGGCGGCTACGGCGCGTGGGAAATCGGGCTGATGCAGCCGCAGCGTTTCGCGGCGATCGTGCCGATCTGCGGCGCGCTCAAGGCACCGCGCGATGAGCGCCGCACGCTGTACGTCAGCCTGGTGGCAAAGGAAGCCGACCCGTACACCGCCGCGGTCACCCAGCTCAAGCACGTGCCGATCTGGATGTTTCATGGCGCCAGGGACGATTCGGTACCGCCGCACGACGACCGTGCGCTGTATCGCGCCGCCAAAGGCATCGGCGCCAATGTGCGTTACAGCGAATATCCCGAGGGCAACCACAACGCCTGGGATGCCACCTACGCCGACCAGGCGATGTGGGAATGGATGTTCAAACAGCGCCTGCGCTGAGCGTGAGCGGATTGCTCATCGAGCGAAGGCTGTCTGCGCTCCCACCGCTGCCATACGCACTGCGTTTCCGTTTCAGCCCGATCCGGAGACACGGCGCAGTAACGCCGCACCTTCCAGCCATCAATGGTGATACCCGGTGTCCGCCGTGACCTTGCCGCGGAACACGCGATACGACCACACCGTGTAGCCCAGGATCAGCGGCAGTAACACCACCAGGCCGACCAGTGCGAACATCTGCGAAGACGGCGGCGCAGCGGCCTGCCAGATCGTGTAGACCGGCGGCACCAGATACGGCCACATGCCCAGCACCAGGCCCGTAAAACCGAGTACGAACAAGCCCATCGCCAACAGAAACGGCGGCGTATCCGGCCGCCCCGCCTCGGTCGAACGCCAGAGCGCGAACCCCACGAGGGCGACCAGCACCGGCACCGGCATCAGCCACAGATAATGCGAGCCGCTGAACCAGCGCTCCATCACATGCGATTGCAGCGACGGCAGCCAGGCGCTGACCAGGCCGATAAAGATCAACACGCTGATGGTCAGCGGCCGGCTCAACTGACGCGCGAGCTGTTGCACATGGCCTTCGGTCTTGAGGATCAGCCAGGTGCTGCCGAGCAAGGCATAGCCGAACACCAGCGCCGCACCGGTGAGCATCGCGAACGGACTGAACCAGCCCCAGATGCCTCCGACATAGCGGTCGTTCTCGATCGGCAAGCCCTGCACCAGCGCGCCCAGGATCACCCCTTGCGCAAAGGTGGTCAGGATCGAGCCGGCGGCAAAGGCATTGCTCCACAATCGCCGCGAGCGCTGCGCCTTGAAGCGGAACTCGAACGCCACCCCGCGGAACACCAGCGCCATCACCATCAACAACACCGGCAGATACAGCGCCGACAGAATCACCGCATACGCCTTGGGAAACGCGGCCAGCAGCCCTGCCCCGCCCAACACCAGCCAGGTTTCGTTGCCGTCCCAGATCGGCGCGGCGGTATTCATCATCAGATCCAGTTGCGCCTCGTCCTTGCGAAACGGCGCCAGGATGCCGATGCCGAGCACGAAGCCATCCAGCACCACGTACATCAGCACCCCGAAGCCGATCACCGCGAACCACGCCACCGGCAAAACACTCGTCATGTCCATCATGCGGCTCCGTCGATCGGTTCATCGGCCGCCGACAGCGGCCGTGCAGGCGTGTGCTCCCCGTGGTCCAGCTGCGGCGCGTCGTGCGGGGTCGGCCCGATCTTGCCGATCTTGACCAGGTACCAGATGCCCCAGCCGAACACGAACGCATAACCGGCGACGTACACCGTCAGCGAGATCGCGGTCATCAGCGTCGACTGCGGGCCCACCGCGTCGGCGGTACGCAACAGCCCATAGACCACGTACGGCTGCCGCCCCATCTCGGTGACGAACCAGCCCGACACCAGCGCGATAAAGCCGCTCGGCAACATCCAGCGCCAGGTCGCCAGCAGCCAGCGCCACTGCAGCAACTTGCCGCGCCACCACGCGAACGCCGACACCCAGGCCACCAGCAACATCAACGAGCCGATCCCCACCATGATGCGGAAGGCGAAGAACACCGGGGTCACCGGCGGGCGATCGGCCGCCGGCACCGAAGTCAATGGCGCGATGCTGCCGTCCAGGCTGTGGGTCAGGAGCACACTGCCCAGGCGCGGAATCGCCACCTCGTAATCGTTATGCTCTGCCTGCGCATTGGGCAGCGCAAACAGCACCAGCGGGAAACCCTTGCCCTGCGCTTCGTCATGCCAATGCGCTTCGATCGCCGCGATCTTCATCGGCTGGTGCTTGAGCGTGTTCAAGCCATGCATGTCGCCGACGAAGATCTGCAGCGGCACGGTGATCGCCGCGAAGGCCACCGCCAGCTTGAGCATGCGCAGGCCGGACTCACGATGCACTCCGCGATGCAGGTACCACGCACCCACCGCACCCACCACAAAGCAGGTGGTGATGAACGAGCCCAGCGCCATGTGCGTCAGCCGGTACGGGAACGACGGGTTGAAAATGATCTGCAGCCAGTCCTGCGGATGCACGATGCCGTCGACCACTTCATACCCGGCCGGGGTCTGCAGCCAGCTGTTGGACGACAGGATCCAAAATGTGGAAAACATCGTGCCCAGCGCTACCATGCAGGTGGCGAAGAAGTGCAGGCGTTCGGAGATACGCCCCCAGCCGAACATCATCACGCCCAGGAAACTGGCTTCCAGAAAGAACGCGGTGAGCACCTCGTAGCTAAGCAACGGGCCGATCACGCTGCCGGCGATCCGGCTCAACTCCGGCCAGTTGGCGCCGAACTGGAAGGCCATCACGATACCGCTGACCACCCCCATGCCGAACGACACCGCGAAGATCTTCTGCCAGAAGAAATACAGCTCGCGCCACACCGGCAGGCGGGTGCGCAGCCAGCGCCATTCCAGAAAGGCCAGCAGGCTGGACAGCCCGATGGTGAATGCCGGAAACAGCACGTGAAACGCGATGACGAACCCGAACTGGATTCGCGATAACAGCAAGGCATCCATGGAGAGCCCTCCTGGAAAGTGAGGAAGCATCCGCGCGCAGACGGCAGGTCAATCGCCACAAGACAGTGCGGTGTTCGATCGCAACGTCTGCGCTACGGGATCATCATAAGGACGGTCGTGCTCGTTCCCGATGCGACACGGCGTCGCATCTGCGGCAAATTGCCGCGCTTGCGCTGCAACGCGATGCTACGCCTGGCGTGCGATGCAGCACGGATTTCCTGGGCGCGAATGGGATCGGAGCGAGGCTGTTGCAGCAAGCCGCCACGTCGCTGACCAGCGCACTGAGCGCAGTCGAGCCGACCGTCGACAGCAACCGCGCGCAGGTGCCTGCCGACGACGCTGGCAGCGCCGCCGCATCCCGACGGCCGTTACCGTAAGGCACGCAACACCGCAGACCTACCCTCTCACTCTCCCATCCGAATGCAGGTGTGCTGGAAAACGCTACGGCCGCGTCCGCTCCCAGACCCGCAGGAAATTGCCGCTATACACATCGACGATGCGTTGGGTGGGCCAGCCGGCATCCATCATCGCCTGCGTGAGCCTGGGCAGATCCGCACCGCTGCGCATCCCGGTCGGCAAGCTGGAAATGCCGCCATCGAAATCGCTGCCGAAACTCAAGTGTTTCCACGGATCTTCGACAATCCCCATGTCGGCGATCTGTCGGGCGAAGGCTTCGTAATAGCCGATGACAAACGCCAGATCGGCATCCATGTTCGGCTTGCCGTCCGCCAGATAGGAATGCTGCAGAAAGTACGGCGCCAGAATCACGCTGATGCAGCCGCCGGTCTGCACGATGGCGCGGATGGCCGCGTCGTCGAGCCCGCGGTCGAGATGGCGCGACGGCCGCGTCTGCGCACCACGGGTGATGCTGCGCGATGCGCCATGCGAGGCGAAGGCCGGTACGTTGCGGCGCGCGCAAATGGCGCACGCATCGAGTATTCCCTGGCTCGACGTATGCGAAAGATCCACCAGCAGTCCCACCTCGATACAGCGCTCCACGACCTCCCTGCCGAACTCCGACAGCCCCGCGCCCTCGATCCCGCGCCACGGATTGAGCGGCGCATAGCCGGACTGGGAAATGTCGGTATGGCTGAAATGATTGAGCGTCACATAGGCGGCCCCGGCCTTGGCAGCGATGCCCAGGCGCTCCAATCGCAGCGCCTGGGTGCGGATGCCGCGTGGACCAAGCATATGCGCGCCTTCCAGCGACAGGATGGCGCAGCAAAGACCCTCGGCCCGAATCGCGCGTAGCTCAGCGGCGCTGCGTGCCAGCCGCATCCGACCGTTGCTTGCCGCCACCACCGCCTCGACATAGTGCTGGTGATCCACCCAGTGCTTCCAGGGATCGAGAAAAGGCGCGCCGATCAGGTTTTCCCATAGCGCGTGGGCGCTGAAACACGCACCTCCGTAACCGCCCGCGAGAAAGTCCGGGCCACTCACGTGGTGCATCAGCGGTTGATTGCGACCTCTCGGCGAGGTTTTGAACATCAGCCAGATGATCAGCGAGCGTCGATGCGCTTTCCAGTCGCCCTTCCAGAAATCGTAACCGGCCACGCGCGACAGATACAGGGAGTCCAGATGTGTGTCGACTGGATAGGCCAGCGCATGCACTTCTTCCAGCGTGTGGGCGGCAGGCAAGGCAGCAAAATCCTCGGACGAAACGGCACTCATGCACGAACCCCGGCGATGACTCCTGAAAAAATCAAAGAAAAAGAGCGGGCATCAAAACTACTAGGCGGCTACGTTTTGTTAGCCACTCTAAAACAATGCGTTTTTATCGTTAGTGATTATTAAGTCGATATTCTCTTAATCAACTTGGTGGAACGAACAGCAGCTGCCAAAGGACAGTAACTGAACTGGATCAGCAGATCCAGAAGATCGCCTGTCTGACAGCAAGCAAACCGCAAGATTGCTAGCGTGTTTCTCGTTTCGACGGTGTGCACGAGCGCACTGCGGCCTGTTTCCGCTGCGGCACGATCATGCGCTCCGCACGTGGACCCGGATGGTCACGTCCGGCCACGGACGCGTCGCGCCACTTCGCTGACCACCGCAATGACCGCAGTCAAACCGACCATCGACAGGAACTGCGCACGGGTGTCTGCCGACGAGGCCAGCAGCACGAAGATCACCGCCAGGATCGCCAGCGCCAGCAGGGTCAGAAACGGATACCCACGCATACGGAACGGCAACGTGATGCCGGCGCGGTCGGCGCGTGCGCGCAGGATCAGCTGCGACAGCAACGAGATCGTCCACACCAGCAGGCAGGTGGCGCCGACGATGTTGAGCAGCATCGGCAACACCTTGTTGGGATACAGCAATTCCAGCGCCGCCGCCGCGAAGCCGAACAACACGCTGGCGATCACCGCCACCAGCGGCACCTGCTCGCCGCTGGTCCTGCCGAGCAGGCGCGGCGCTTCGCCGCGTTGCGCCAGCGAAAAGATCATCCGCGAGGCGCCATACAGATTGGCGTTGAGCGCCGACAACAAGGCCACCACGGCGACCAGGGTGATGGCGGTGGCCGCGCCGGGGATGCGCGCCACTTCCAGCACCGCGGCAAACGGCGAGCTGAGCGCCGCGCTGGTCCACGGCACCACCGCCACGATCACGCTGATCGAGCCGATGTAGAACACCAGGATGCGCCAGGCCACGGTGCGAATGGTGCGTGCCAGGCTGCGGCCCGGATCGGCGGTTTCCGCGGCGGCCACCGCCACGATCTCGGTGCCACCGAAGGCGAACACCACCACCAGCAACGCCGAGCCGACGCCAACCAGACCTTTCGGGGCGAATCCGCCGTGCTGGGTGAAGTTGGACAGCCTCGGCGACACCACACCCGGCAACCAGCCTGCCAGCAAGGCCACGCCGATCAGCAGGAACACCACGATCGCAACGACCTTGAGGATGGCGAACCAGAATTCGAACTCGCCGAAGTTGCGCACACCCAGCAGATTGATCGCCGTGAAGGTCGCCATGAACACCACCGCCAGCAGGGGCACCGGCAACGCCGGCCACACCGAAGCGAGCAAGCCTGCCGCGCCGACCGCTTCGGCGGCGATCACCACCACGATCTGCAGCCACCACAACCAGCCCACCGTCGCACCGGCGGTCGGCCCCATCGCATCGGCCGCATACACCGAAAACGCGCCGCTGGTCGGCTTGGACGCGGCCATTTCGCCCAGCGCATTCATCACGATGATCACCAGGGCCCCGGCGATCAGATACGACACCAGTACCGCCGGCCCCGCCGCGTGGATGCCCACGCCCGAGCCCAGAAACAGCCCGGCACCGATCGCCGTGCCCAGGCCCATCATCATCAATTGCCGCGGTTTCAGCGCATGGCGCAACGCGGGCGCGGCGGACGGAGCGTTCTCAGCAACGGGATCGGTCGGAAGCGGCATGGACGGGCTTGAAGAGATGGAATCGCGACACGATACCGCGTCGCGGCGCCTGCCGCGCCTCTTGACGCGGGCCTGGCGAAAGAGTGGACAAGCCAGGCAATCGCGCCTTGCCTCATCGTATCAGCAGGTCGTTCGCACTGGCCTCCAGGTGCGTGACACGCTCCAGACCCGCTTCACTGCACGCAGCTGGTGGGCAAATCCGCCGCACGCTGCATGCCGCACACAAAGATCCCCGGCAAGCCGGGGATCGGTGTCACTGCAACGTCTTGTGGCCGATCATTCCGCCAGGTTCTTGCCCGCACCTGCAGTGGCGATCACCTTGGCCTTGACCTGCGCGGCCGGGGTGATGCTGTAGGTGTAGCCCAGCGGTTCCGGGAACACCTTGGTGGTGATCCAGTTGGTGGCGTTGGCGTAGGGCTTGCTGCCATCCGGCGTGCCCCAGGTGATGCCGCTGCCGACGTAGTTGTTGATCAGGTCCCAGTAGCCGATCTCGCTGCTGTCGCGCGAGGTCACCGGGTTCTTGATGTTCTCGAAGTAGTTGGATTCGATCTTCGCCACGCCGCCCATGCGCACGTTGATGCCGGAGGTGGTGACGTTGTTGAAGTAGTTGTTGTAGATATGGCTCAGCCCGCGCCGCTGCAGTGGCACGCGCGACTCGACATTCTCGAAGCGGTTGTGATGATAGGTGGTGCGCGCGGCCGAGTTCTTGGTGTCGCTGTCGCTGAATCCATTGAGCGCGACCTTTTGATAGTTGTAGACGTGGTTGTAGGACACGGTGACGTGGTGCACGCCCTTCTTCATGTCGATGCCGCCATCGAAGGAGGCATCGCCGGCACCGGAGCACTTGGTCAACGAGGCGAACACGGTGTTGTGATCGACCCAGATTTTGGACGGTGAGCCGCTGGAATTGCCTTCCAACGAAATCGAATCCGCATCTTCGCCGCCTTGCAGCAAGCCGATGGTCATGTTCTGGATGATGATGTTGTTGGCGTTGCCCACCACCCACACACCGAAGTTGGCCGCCGAGCCATTCGCGCCCTTGATGGTGACATCGCTCTTGTTCTTAATCTGCACGGTCTTGGCCGGCAACTTCCACTGCGCGCAGACGTCCTTGATGGTGCTGAAGTCGAACTTGCCGGTGTAATTGAGCACCAGCCCGCCACTGCCGGAATAGCTGTCAATGGCGGCCTGCATCGCTTCGAAGGTGGCGACGTTGACCGGGGTCTTGTTGCCGCCGCCAGTGGTGGCGGCACCGTACCCGACCGGGCCGGCGATGGCACTCGCGGCGCAAGCGGACAGTGCAAGCGCGAGTGCGCCAGTGAGTGTCTTGATGATCATGCAGCCTCTCCCAAATGAAATCGAAAAGCGATGCGTGGCGTCGGCGCGATTGCATCGACGGTGGCAAAGCGGTGCGTGGGGGCCGCATTCTTCGCGCGGTTTAAAACATAAAACAATTATCCATCTCTGAAACTTTGACGCAGCACTGTGTTCTCCTCGCAGGACATGCAAAAGAGACAGCGAGAGACACGCAGGACAGGACACTGCGGTGATGTGCGCGATGTTTTTTCTATGTATGCAAACGCATGCCGATGCTGTGGTTGCTCACACGCGTGTTCGACTACGCGTGGTACCGGCAAATGCGTTTCTCACGCTTGCGCACGCACAACGTAGTGATGCACGTAGGAAGCCGCACACGACCGCACGTTGTCGAATGTGTTGGCGAAGTTGTTGGCGACATCGATGTGCAGCCGCAGAGCGCTACTGCACAAATATGCTTGCAGATAGGGAGCGATGGCGCGCTACTTTGCTGGAGGCGATGCGTGAGTGCATCTGAAAATCAATCGCCACAGTGGGCGAACGCTGGCGGTGCACGCCGCCTCAATCGACAAGGCCGCGTTGCTTCAGCACGACAGTGTCATGCATCAGACGGTGTTCGACCGCAGCGCGGAGAGAAGCTCGCGAGCACTTACTCACACGCACCCGCACACCATCAGCTCACACCGCGCGGCTGGCCAGCGCCGACGCATGCACCAGCTGCTCGCCGGGCCACGGCGTGTGGTCGTCGAGGAAGTTGCCGACCAGCCGCATGCAGGCAGCGCGTTCTTCCACGTGCGGCATATGGCTGGAATTGGCGAACACATGCCACTGCGCGTCCGGAATCAGGCGTGCGTAGGGCTCGACGGTTTCCGGCGTGGCTTCATCGTATTTGCCCGATAACACCAGCGCAGGTGCGGTGATGCGATGCAGACGTTCGATGATGCTCCAATTGCGCAGGCTCCCCACCACGTGGAATTCGGTCGGGCCGTTCATCGCGTGGTAGACGGTGGGGTCGGCATCGATGGCGGCGAAGGTGCGCGCCACTTCCGCAGGCCACGGCAGCAGCCGGCACACATGCTGCGCGTAGAACACCTGGCTTGCGGCGCGGTAGGCCGGATGCTCCAGCGTGCCGGCGGCTTCGTGTGCGTCCAGTGCCGCCTGGATGTCTTCCGGCAGACGCGCACGCAAGCGCAATGCGGCAGCGCGCCACAAGCCCATCGATGCCGGCGAGTTGGCGATCACCAACGCACGCAGACCGGCCGGCCGGCGCACCGCATGTTCGGCCGCCAGCATCCCGCCCCAGGATTGCCCCAGCAACGCGTACTGCGACAGCCCAAGCTGGGTGATCAGGGTCTGTAGCTCATCCAGAAACAGCCCCACCGTCCAGAAGCCGGGGTCGGCATTGGGAAGATGGGTGGACTTGCCGTTGCCGAGTTGGTCGTAATGGATGACCGCGCGGCCATTGGCAGCCAGGTCCTTGAAGCTGTCCACATAGTCGTGGGTGCAGCCGGGGCCGCCGTGCAGGACGATCAGCGGGCAGGCGTCACTGCGCAGGTCGCCGGTGATGCGGTACCAGGTACGGTACCCACGGAATTCGACGTAACCCTCAGTGGACTGCATGACCTGCGCCTGCCTACGGCAATAGTGAGCGCTCAGCCTAGCGACCCGGCCCGCGCACGCTAACTGGTAAAACTCTCAGGTTCGCAGCAGTTTCAGATGCGCGGTTGCGCGCGCCATAGTGTGTGCACCGGGCGACGCATCCAGCCCGCCGATCGCACGCTGTGATCGATAGCCGCAGGCTTGGTTTAAGGTTCCAGCAATCGATAATGCATCCCGCGCACCACTGCCTCGACGCGATTACGCGCGCCCAGTTTGCGTGCGGCCGAGTTCAGATGCAGATTCACCGTGGCGGTAGAGCGATTGAGCGCGGCCGCGATGCTTTTGGCGGTCAGCCCTTTGGCCGAGTACTGCAGGCACTCGCGCTCGCGGCGGGTCAATGCGATGTGGTGACAGCGGCGTTCCTGCGGATCCAGCAGTTCCTGCGCGCGGGCCTGAAACGCGTGTGCCAGTAACAAGAAGGGCGACAGCTGCGCTTCGGCCAGCCGTGGTGCCTCGGCCGCAACCGCATCGACCGCGCCACTGAAGGTCGCGAATGCACCGCCAGGCAAATGCAGGGGCACGGTGACACCGGTTCCCATGCCGCTATCGCACAGATAACGCGTCACCTGCCGATGCTGGCCGCCAACATATTCCACACCTTCCTGATTGCCGTCGGTACGGTACGACCACACGAATGGCGTCATGCGCCGCGTCGCACGCTGCTGAACAGGGTCATGTTGGTAGTAACCATGCTCGCACCAGACGTGCCGCATATCGCCCGGCGCGTTGCGCTGCATGAACACCGATGGCGTGATCAGCGCGCCCTCCATACTCAGCGGAACAGGCGCGTAGTCGTAGACCAGCGACTTGAAACCAAACGCACAGACGTCGCGAAACACTCGATCCAGGCAGGCATTGAGCGTATGCAGCGCCTGCAAATCTCGGCCCAGGCTGGCCAGCGTGTCGAACATGGTGGGTCCTTCGATGACAGCAGGTGCCGCTGGACGACATCCAGCATGGAAAACCTAGCACTTTTACCAATGGATGGGCTTGCCGGCCACATTATCGTCACAATGCCGGTCAGCTAGCTGCAACGCAGCATTCACGGACAAGCGCCCCACCGCGCCTGTCGTGCGACCCGGCCTTCCTCTCAGCGGATACCTGCATGACCGACACACCACGCCGCGACGACGCGGCCACGCTGGAACGCTTTGGCTACACCCAGGAGCTCAAGCGACAGCTCACGCTCAAGGATCTGCTGATCTACGGGCTGGTGTTCATGGTGCCGACCGCGCCGTTCTCCATCTTCGGTGGCGTATTCGATATCAGCGCCGGGATGGTGCCGCTGACCTACCTGGTCGGCTTCGTGGCGATGCTGTTCACCGCCTTGAGCTACCAGCAGATGTCGCAAGCGTTTCCGGTGGCCGGTTCGGTGTATGCGTACGTGGGGCGCGGATTGAGCAGCGGCACGGGGTTTCTCGCCGGCTGGGCGATTCTGCTCGACTATCTATTGGTACCGACGCTGCTGTACGTGGTTGGCGCCAATGCGATGCACAACGTGTTGCCGGCGGTACCGCAGCCGGCGTGGATCGCGTTTTTCGTGGTGCTCAATACCGTTGTCAATCTGCGCGGTATCGAAACCACTGCGCGGGCCAATCGTTTCTTTCTGTATGCGCAGTTGCTGGTGCTGGCGGTGTTTGTGGTGCTGGCGAGCCTGGCGATCCAGCGCGGCGTCAACGGTGCGCACTGGAACCTGCGTCCGTTCTACAACCCGCAGGCGTTTTCGCCGCAACTGATCTTCAGTGCGTTGTCGGTGGCGGTGGTGTCGTTTCTGGGCTTCGACGCGATCTCCACGCTGTCGGAAGAAACCCGTGGCGGTAACCGTGTGGTCGGGCGCGCCACCTTGATGGCGCTGCTGATGGTGGCCGGCCTGTTCGTGCTGCAGACCTGGCTGGCGGCGCTGCTGCAGCCGAACCTGCAGCGCTACCCCAACGCACAGGCCTCCAACGATGCGTTCTTCGAGATCGGGCGGCTTATTGCCGGGCCGTGGCTGCAGATCGTCATCGCGCTGACGGTGGCGATCAGCGCTGCGATTGCCAATTCACTGGTTGCACAGGCGGCCACCTCGCGCCTGTTGTTCGCCATGGCGCGAGACCGTCAGCTGCCGGGGTTCTTGCGCTACATCCATCCGCGTACCGGCGTGCCGCAGCGCGCCATCCTGCTGGTGGCGGGTTTGAGCATGGTGCTGGGCGAAGTATTCGTTGGCCAGATCGCGCTGCTGTCCTCGTTGTGCAACGTCGGCGCGCTCACCGCTTTTATTCTGTTGCACGTTGCGGTGCTGTGGCACTTCCGTGGGCACGGCCGCAGCCTGCTATTGCATGGTGCGACGCCGTTGATCGGCATCGTGATCCTGGGCTACGTGTTGATCAATGCCGACCGGCACGCGCAACTCGGCGGCACCGCGTGGATGGCGGTGGGTCTGTTGGTGTTGGCATTCCTGAAAGTCAGCGGTCGTTCCACCGAGTTTCGCGCCAGCGACGCGTTGGAATAAGCGCTGCTGCCGGTGTCGCTGTGCAGCAATGCGTTGCTGTGCAGTTGCTCGTCGGCAATCGACCTTGAGCATCGGGTCGTGCAGCGCGCATGGGTCTGCATGCTATTTGCCTTGCGCTGCCGCGCCGCGCCGCGCTGGATGCTTCCGCATGCCTCGTTTACGCCACCAGGTCGATAACACCTTTTCAGGCGCGTCGCGTCACACGGTGCGTGCGTGATGAAACGGAGCGACGCTCCCGAAAGCGATCATATTTTTATCGATTGCCGACCTCTGAACGAGATTTTCAGCACATATTCAGATGTAAACATTCGCTAGTCTCGTTCGGCGCCACTGATGGCGCCCGCACGCTGCGGCCCCCGCCGCAGCCTGTCGTTCCCTGACGAGTAAGGACTACCCATGAATCGCAAGAATGCGTTGTACCTGGCGCTGTTTTCCGCCCTTTCCGGCTCCGCACTGGCAGCGCCGCCGACCGAGATGGACGCAGCGCCGGTGAGCACTGCGCCGCAAGCGGCCAAGCTCGGCGCGGCAACATTGCAATCGGCAAGTCTGCGTGGTGGCATCCTGCCCACGCGCGTGGTGCAACTCACTGCGCCCACTAGCACCGAGATCAGTCGCGTGCGTGAGCGCCGCATTGCACAGGTCAAACATGGGCAGCCGTTGCAGATCGGTTTTTCGCGCGCAGTTGCCAAACCTTTGGTGAATCTGGGCACGCTCGATTGGCAGATGGCCAATGATGGCTCGCGCGTTGCAACCCTGAAGGTCAGCTCTGCACAGGCGGCGTCTTTGCGTGCATCCCTGACACTGCGCGGTACCGGCGCAACGCCGGGCGATCCGTCCAAGGTGACGCTGCGCTTTGCCGGCGACGACGGCCGCGTGTTCGAGCAATCCGGTGCAAGCTTCGTTACCAGCGGCAACGACATCGGCTGGTCGCCGACCGTCAGTGGCGAGAACCTGTTGGTCGAACTTTCGCTGCCGGCCGGCCAGTATCCGGAGAACTTCAGCCTGAGCATTCCGCAGCTGTCGCATCTGGATATCAGCCCCACCGCCAGCGCGCGCGACATGATGACCATTGCCATTGGCGAGAGCGATTCCTGCCAGAACGATATCGTCTGCCGTGCCAACCCCACCGCCGGCTTCACCAGTGCGGCAAAAGCGGTGGCACGCATGGTGTTCACCACCAGCGAGGGCTCGTTCTACTGCACCGGCACGTTGCTCAACAACACCAACTCGCCCAAGCGCAATCTATTCTGGACTGCGGCGCACTGCATCAGCACGCAGACCGTTGCCAACTCGTTGCAGACTTACTGGTTCTACGATGCGGCCAGCTGCAACGGCAACACCGCCAGTTCGCAGGCGACCACATTGACCGGCGGTGCGTTCCTGCGTCACGCCAATACCACCCGTGACACCGCGTTACTGGAACTGAAGACCGCACCGCCGAGCGGCGCGTTCTACGCGGCCTGGAACAGCGCGGCGATCGGTGCGACCGGTACCGCGATTGTCGGCATCCATCACCCAGCCGGCGACGTCAAGAAGTATTCGCTGGGCAGCGTGAATGGGCTGAGCACCTCCATCGATGGCAAGAGCCCGCTGTACCGCGTGGTGTGGAACGATGGCGTGACCGAAGGCGGCTCGTCCGGCTCGGGCCTGTTCACCGTCGCCAGCGGTGGTGCGTACCAGCTGCGCGGCGGCCTGTACGGCGGCTACTCGTTCTGCAGCGCGCAGACCGATCCAGACTACTACTCGCGCTTCTCGGACGTGTATTCCAGCATCTCCACCTACTTCGGCCCGTAAGCGGTTGCTGCACGTGGCAGGCGGTGTCTCGTCTGCCACGTGCAGCTGCACTTGGCGGGCGTACAGCACTTCATCTGCATCGGCTTGATGATGCAGACTTGGCAGCTCGTCCTTCACCTGGATCGGCATGCCCGTTCAACGCAATCGCTCTCTCATCGCCGCACTTGCACTGGCGACCTTGTCGCTGCAGGTCACCGCCAGCGCAGCCGGCAAGCCCGCCAATCGCGAAGAGGTCAAGGCATACGCGCTGCAGCTGTGCCTGGACAACAACTACGAGCGCAGCGGCAAATATGCTTCCGATCAGCTACGCGATCGCTCGTATCTGCTGACGACCTATGCGCTGGACAATGCCAAGGCCGGCGCCACCGACCGCCTGCATCGCTATGTCGCCGAGCAGACGGCGGACTTCTATCGCGCCGAAGTACCGATGAAGGACGAAGCGCGGCTAGGCCCGTTCAACAGGATCTTTGCGCAATGCATGGGCTTCTATCGTTCGCCTGCACTGAGCGAGTTCATTGCGCAAACACTCTGACTTGTCTTGCGTCGTCGCACGCCTGACGGGCTCGCGCTAGTCTGATACAGCCCCAGCACACTTACTCCATGCTTCGACAGGAGCCGCAATGCCCGCACCTTCTACACGCCGTTCCCGTCGCGAGGTGCTGCGCATCGCGCTGGCTGCGGGCACGCTGAGCATGGCAAGCCAGCTCGGTGCTGCAATCCGCGGCGGGCAGAAGGATGTAGATTCGTCATCGGATCCGCTCTCGCCAGCGCCGTTCCCGGCCAACGGCAGCGTGCTGGTCCTGCTCGGCACCAAGGGCGGCCCGACGCCCTCACCGCTGCGCGCGGCGGCCGCCAATGCGCTGGTCATCGACGGGCAGCCCTACCTGATCGATTGCGGCAATGGGGTTGCGCAGCAACTGGCCAAAGCCGGCATCCGCCTGCCTGCGCTACGCGACATCTTCCTCACCCATCATCACTCCGATCACAATGCCGACCTGCTCAACGTGGTGTGGCTGGCGTGGGCAAGCGGGCTGCAGACGCCGGTGCATCTGTATGGCCCACCCGGTATCGCAAGGATGGTGGATGCGTTTGTCGAGATGAATGCCATCGACATCGATGCGCGCATTCGTGAAGAAGGCCGCCCGCCATTCAAGCAGCTGATCCAGGTGCACGAGTTCGACCAGCCCGGCACGGTGCTGCAGAACGACCAGGTCACCGTCACCGCCACGCTGGTGGATCACTACACGCTCAAACCTGCATTTGCGTACCGCTTCGCCGCGCGCGACCGCACGGTGGTGTTCTCCGGCGATACGCGCTATCTGCCCGCGTTGGCCGAGTTCGCGAAAGACACCGACATCCTGGTGCACGAGGTGATGTATTTGCCCGCGCTGGAAAAGATGCTCAAGACCAATGACAACGCGCCGACCTTGCTCGACCATCTGCTCAAGAGCCATTCCACCAGCGAGGAAGTGGGCAAGATCGCATCAGCGGCCAACGCAAAAATGCTCGTACTCAATCACTTCGTCCCCGGCGGCGACCCGACGATCACCGATGCGATGTGGAGCGAGGGCGCGCGCAAGCACTATGCCGGGCCGATCGTGGTCGGCAAGGATTTGATGCGGTTGTAGCTGGCCAGATGGACACTACGCCACCACCGGGCTGCGTAGGCCCCACGCACTTGCGCCAGCTTTGCAGTACGCATCGATAAACGCCTGCTGCGATGGCATCTGTTCCACCGCGCGCTGGATCGGCTGCGCGATGCCGTCCAGCAGGCGATGCAGATCGCGATCGGACACTGCGCGCGCCAGCGGGTGATGCTGCTCGGGCATGAGGCCCTGCCCCATCAACACGTGGGTCCAGGAGTCGACGCGAAACAATTCATCGGCGCCTTGCCAGGCATGCGCGCGTTCGCGCCAGGCGCGTAGGCGCAAGGCAAGCGATTCGGGCAGTTCCATCTCGCGGCATTGGCGCCATAGCGGTTCGTCGCGCTGGGTGGCGTGGTAATGCAGGATGATGAAGTCGCGCACGTGTTCCATTTCGGCGCGGCTGATGTCGTTGAACAGTTGCACCTGCGAGGGTGCGATGCCTTCTGCGGGGAACAAGTTGATCAGGCGCACCACCGCGGCGATGGTGAGATGGATGCTGGTGGATTCCAGCGGTTCGATAAAGCCGCTGGCCAGACCCAGCGATACCACGTTCTTGTTCCAGGCCTTGCGCCGGCGGCCGGTGCGGAACGGCACCAGCCAGGGATCCTTGAGCGCAGGCGCAGCGGCGTCACGCAGCAGCTTGGCGTGGGCTTCATCATCGGACAGATGGCGGCTTGAAAACACCAGGCCGTTGCCGACACGATGCTGCAGCGGGATATGCCAGCGCCAGCCGGCCTCGTGCGCGATGGCGCGGGTGTATGGCACTGGCGGACCGGCGGCTTCTGTCTGCACCGCCACCGCGCGGTCGCACGGCAACCAGTGGCTCCAGTCTTCGTAACCGGTGTGCAACGCCTGCTCGATCAGCAAGCCGCGAAAACCGCTGCAATCGATGAACAGATCGCCATCGAGGACCTGCCCGTCTTCCAGCACCAGCGTGGCGACGTCCCCGCTGTCCGGTTGCAGGGTCACTTGCTGAATCTTGCCTTCGATGCGCTTGACGCCAAACGCTTCGCTGCGTGCGCGCAGAAACTTGGCATACAACGCCGCGTCGAGGTGGTAGGCGTAATTGACCGCAGGCTCGCGCAACAGTGCGAAGCGATCCACGCGCGAGGCCACGGTTTCCAGACAGTAATCGCCGAACGTGCCAGGCATGCCACGCCGCTGACTTTCCAGCCATAGATGGTGAAAGGCGCACACCAGCGTGCTTTGCCCGGTGATACCGAACGGATGGATATAGCGCTCGCCCTGGCGACGCCAATGCTCGAAGGAGATCGACAATTTGAAGGTGCCGGCCACTGCGCGCAGAAACTCCTGCTCGTCGATCTGTAGGAAGCGATGAAAGGTGCGGATCGGCGGCACCGTGGACTCGCCCACGCCCACGGTGCCGATCTGCTCGGACTCGACCAGGGTGATCTCGAGCAGCTCGCGGAACTGGTGCGACAGCGCGCAGGCAGCGATCCAGCCGGCAGTGCCGCCACCGACGATAACGACCTTGCGAATCGGGGCCTGGATCACTGCGCACTCCTGTGGGATGCATTTAGGGCGGTATGGACCATCAGCGGTTGAGCTTGCCGATCAGCATCGCGCGCAGCTGTCGCGCGAGGATCGGGTCGATCGGGCCCAACGCATGTCGCGCCTGTTCGGGCAGGTGTTCGCCAGCACGCTCGGCGGGACCGAAGACGTAGTAATCGAACAATGCGCGCCAGGCGTCTTTTTCGGACGCGGGCCGGTCACGAATCGCCCATAGCGCGTGATACAGCGCAGGCATCGGCGCCGGCAACTGCGCGGGTGCGCTGCTCCACCAGTAGTTGACCAGCACATTGAACGGCTGCAGCGATTGCACGTGGTGCCACCACATGCTGGGAATGAACAACGCATCACCTGGTTCCAGCACGGTGGTGCGCGCATGCGCCAGCGCAGCGGCAAATCGCGGATAACGCTGCAGATCCGGGTTGGCGATATCCACCATGCTCACTACCTGCCCGCCCGGCGTGGGATCCAGCGGACCGGGATACAGGTTGGCCACCTGCTCCGGCGGAAACAGCGTAAAGCGGCGCTGCCCCACTGCGCAGCAGGCCAGGTTGTTGGGCGCGTCGTAATGACACGAAGCGATGACGCGATTGCCGATCCAGATGCTGGGCTGCACGGCGATGCCGCTGGCGGCGAAATCCAGATCGTTGCTTGCACGCAGGTCGGGCAGGTGGTTGTCGACCGGCAACGACGCCAGATAATACGTAGGCGGCTGTGGGTCATCCCGATGCGCGGCGATGGCCTCCAGCAAGGTGCTCAGCGTGCCACGCTGCACATCGAAATTCAGCGCACTGCAGTCGTCGGTGTAAAACGGCCGGCTGGCGATTTCCGGGCCGCCATGGGAATACTGCAAGGCATGTCCGCTGTCGTGCGCGCGCAGCACCGCCATCGCCTCGTGAGGGCTGCGCAGCCCGGCTTGCACCAGTGACCAGGCGCGTGCGATGCCACGCAATACCACTGGTTCGGCGGCGGCGCAGAGCGCAGAAAGCGGCAGCGCGTCAGGTCGGCAGTCTGTACGCTCTGCGATGGGCGCGATTGCGGCAATTGAAGACATGATGGAGGCGCTCACAGCCATGCGCTCAGGCATACGCTTCAGCAGCGGGCGCGGCCTGCGTGTGTTGCAGGCGGCGTTGCTTCTCTGCCATCAGCCGACGCACGTTATGTAGCGATGCCAGCATCAAGAATGCGCCTTCCAGATAACCGGCCTGATGCAGTTGATGCAGCGCTTGCGCATCGAGCGCGGCAAGCCATTCGCGGTCGATCGCGAACAGACCTTGCAGATGGGTGGCGTGGTTGGCATCCAGCGTCACGTCCAGCTGCACCGGCTGGATCAGACCCAGCGCATCGAAGGCGGCCGCCATCGCCTGGCCCGCGTCCACGCCGTCGCGAATGCCACGCAGCACACTGACGATGTGCTCCAGATACGGGCTATGACCGCCCTGCGGCAGAAACACCGCCTCGCCCTCGTCGCGGCTGACGCGCGGGTGCTCCAGGTCGATATGGATCACCGGCTCCTGCACCAGGGCGCCATCGATGCGTTGCTCCTGGAAACCAATCAGGAACGGCCCCTTGGCGACGATGCCCGGCAGGTAACTGGCAGTCCAGCGCCCGTCCTGCAGAAACAGATTCTCGTCCTGTGCAAAGCCCAGCAGCGCCACCGCCTGGTAGGCGCCAGTGGCAGGATCCTTGCGAAAAAACAGCGGGTATTCGCGTTGAAGCTCGGCGAATTCGGTGACGAAGGCCGGCACCAGGCCGAGCGCATCACCGAACTCGGCGCCAAAGCGCAGGATGACGCGGATGTCGTGATGCGCCACGTTGTTGAGCACTGCGTATCGCGTCATCTAGAACTCCAGCGGTCATCCGCAATGGATCACTGCATTACGGGGATATGAGTCGGTCATGCAGCGACATGCCGTGCCAGCTGGAGTCGAGCATTGCCAAAAAGTAGGGAGCCGGCAAGCGGCACAGCAGCATTGGTGGCAGGCCTGCACAACCAGCGTCGCGGTGATGCCCCAGCCACCATCGTAATGGCGGCAGTTTGCGTGTCTGCGATCGCAGCGGATGCGTCTGGGCATCCAGCCTCGCAGTGCGGTCGCGGCCGCCAGCCGGATCAGTGGCCGCGCAGACATCACGACTTACTCATCTGCACGGAGCGGCCAACCAACTCCAATGCGCTGCCGTCGGAGCGCACGAACGGTGCGCTCTGAGCAGCATGCGCGCGGGCATTTCCACCCCGCCGCACACTGGCCAGCGCGCACCTGAGGTGCGCGCAGCGGCTTGTCAGTCGCGCTCAAAACGCATAACGCACACCCAGCGTGTAACGCGGTTGCTGGTCGATCAGGCGGATCATCTGCTTGTCAGAACGCCCGTGCCAACGCACGTCTTCGCCAGTCAGGTTGATCGCCTCAAAGCCTACCGACAGCTGCTTGCTGAAGCTGTAGCTCACGCTCAGGTCCCACTGCTGGTAGGCCTCGACGTAGTAAGGATTGCGGTTGGCGCCATCCTGGTTTGCCGCGATCAGATACTCGTCACGCCAGTTCCAGGCAAGACGTGCGCTCCAACCGTACTTTTCGTACATCAGCATGGCGTTGGCGGTGTCGCTCAAACCGAGCAGTGCGAACTGGTCGCGATCGATCACGGTGTTGTCGAAGCCCACATCGCCTTCGACGATGGTGTAGTTGGCGTAGATACCGAAGCCAGTGGTGTCGAAGAAGTACTGCCCGCCCAGTTCCCAACCATGGATGTTGGCCTTGTTCTGGTTGACCGGCCGCGACACATCGAACTGATACAGCGGGTCGGAGGCATTGCCAACGATGTCGTAGGCATTCTCCAGGGCCAGACTCTGCGCGGAACTGCCGTTATAGGCAGCTAATCCACCGGTGGCCGCGGCGTTACGCAACAACGCCATCGCCGCGAACAGCGAGGTGTCGTTGGCCGAGCAGGCGCCCGCAACGTCGTTACCGGAGGCGCCAACCTGCGCAGCGCAGGCACCGCTCTGCAGGAAGGCAAGGGCCGATTGCGCGTCCGGCCCCGAGGTGGGATCAGTCAATCCGTACAGGGATTCGCGCGACACCGTGTTGCCGATGAAGTTGCTGACGCGCTTGTTCCAGAATGTGGCAGACACATAGCTGGCGTCGGCGAAATACCATTCCAGCGCCAGATCCAGGTTGTCCGATTCCAGCGGATCCAGCGTCGGGCTCTGCGAGCTGCCGGAGGCACGGGTTGAAGGGTTGATCAGGATCGAACCGCTCGGTGTATTCGGCGTCGGCCCGGCGATCAGGTTGTTGTAGGGCGCACGCGCAATGGTCTGGCCAAATGCGGCGCGTCCTTTCAGCTGATCGGTGATGTCGATACTGAAATCGAGATTGGGCAGGATGTAGTTGTAGCTGGTCTTTTCGCTGAAGGGCTGCAGCTCGGTGGAGCGCAACAACTGGAAGTCGTTGTTGGCCTGCCAGAGCAACGCAGTGGGCGTGGCCACCTGCGACGTGGATTCCACATCGGTGCGCTCGTAACGCAAGCCCAGCCGTGTGTTGGTGGTCATGCCGGAGATATCGCCCTTCAGTTCCAACTGCACGTAGGCGGCGCGGGTCTTCTCTTCCACTTGATTGTCGGCGCTGTAGTTCGGGTTGTAGCGGGTGGTGGCGCCGTACTGGCTGCCACCCCACAGGGCCAGCTGATCAGCATCGCCGCGCCACGCATTGGGCGCCGCACCGTTGGCGTTGAAGTCCTTGAACATGCCGGTGATGCTCACCGGCCGCAGCAACGCCTGCATGCCGGGCTCGTTGCCGGCATTGGCTACACTCCAGTCGCCAAGCGTGGAGTTGGTGTCGCTGGTGAGCCGGTTCATGGTGGTGTTGGCGCTGCTCACGCCGAACTGAAAGCGGCCGTCGTCGAAGTCGAAGGTGCCATCCATGCGCCCTTCCTTGATCTCGGTCACCTGCGATTGATAGTAGATACGCAGCACCTGCGAGCCGAGCTCGGCGGGGGTGAAGTCCGGATTGACCACACCGTTGGTGCCAGCCAGGGAATCGGCAGCGGTGGGATACCAGGTGCGTGCGCCGATCGGCAAGGAATTGTTGAACGACAGCTCCTGCCCCCATTGACCGCCGCAGGACGGGCCGTTGACGCAGTTGTTGGTGCCGGCGAAGCTGAAGTAGGTGGCACTGCCGCCGGTGACCGGATCGTTGGGCATGCTCTTGGTTTTCGAGTTATGCGCATCGAACGACAACTGAAAGCGGTCGCTCACCTGCCAATCGGCATTGAACCCCAGCGAACCCAGCGTGTACTTCTGCTCGTTGCGCTGTTGCTCCATGCCGAAGTCCTTGGCACCGTTGGGCACATCGCGCAGGTAGATCGGCGTTGCCACCGCCTGGCCGGTATCGAAGGTCAGATCGGTGAAGCTGTTGGCGCGTTGCAACCAGATGCCCTGCTCGCCGCGCTCTTCGCGGATCTCGTTGGACGAATAGGTGTAATCCAGGGTCAAGGTCAGGCTGTCGCTGGGTGCGAACTGCACCACTGCCTGGCCGTTGGTGCGCTCGCGCTGGAAGTCGGCGAATGCATAACGCAGGTCGTTGGGCATGCCGTACAACTGGCCGATCGCCGGTGCGTTAGTCACCACCGCATCCGGGCGCAGCGCCGGGTCGGTCCCGGTCCAGCGCTGGATGTTCCAGGTGTTTTCGGTGGCCTGCACCGAGCCGCCGTGGCGTTTCTGGTAACTGCCGCTCAAGCCGATACCGAAGGTCTTGTCGGGATTGGTGTAGCTAAAAATGCCCGACACTTCCGGGGTGAGCGAATCGCCGAACGGCTGCGAACGGTCGGACACCATCTTGGCGCCGGCATTGGCCACCACACCGGAGTGATTGAACGGCTTGTCGGTCTGGATGTTGATGGTCGCGCCGATCCCGCCGCTGGGCGCGGTAGCGCGGCTGGTCTTGTAGACCTCGATCCCGGTGATGGCCTCGGAGGCGAGCTGGGCGAAGTTGAAGGCGCGCGTGCCCACATCCACGCCGCCGATCGGCGTCTGGCCGGGTGCGCCGAATGCGTCGGCACCGGGAATCAGCCGGCCGTTGAGCGTGACCGTATTGAACTGCGGGCCGAAGCCGCGCGCGGTGACCTGCGCGCCTTCGCCATCGCGGCGTTCGATCGAGATACCGGTGATGCGTTGCAACGACTCGGCCAGATTGGTATCGGGAAATTTGCCGATGTCTTCGGCGCTGATCGCATCCACCACGCCTGCGGCATCGCGCTTGATGCCCATCGATTGATCCAGGCTGCTGCGAATGCCGGTCACGTTGACCGCATCGAGCGTGGTGGCGGTTTGCGCGCTGGATTGCGGCGGCGGCACTGGCGGCGCGGGAACGTCCTGCGCAAAGGCCGGATTGATGACCAACAGGCCACCGACGAAGGTGAACATGGCCTTGGACTTGAAATTGCTCAACGTACGACGCATCGATCTATCCTCGGGTTTGGAGTCCAACACCCACGGCCGTAGTCGCGGAATGCGACGCGGCGATTGTCTGGCCACGCGCCTTGCATGGCACGCGACATACCTTCCGTTGCAGAACGTCATCTGATCCCCCGCATCGAACCAACGGCGGATCCCCCTGATGCCAACCGTGAGCGTGCCACGTCCATGACGGACGCTGCCTGCGACGATCTGTACAGCACGTGCGACTGCCTTCCCTACCCTTGGATCTATTGCCGCCGCAGCCCCTGTGTGCCACGGCGTTCAATCGGCTGCTACCGCTCCATCAAGCGTGATAGCGCTACCACGCGGCGCAGACTAGTCATGCGTGTCGGTGCTTGTCACCCTGCGTTGCAACAAACACGCGGTGACACATCCAGGCACTCAACAACACGCGCGCTTGAGCCCGTACGGCATACGCAGACCTGCCGTGGCTGTAAGCGTTATCAGCAGCGGCTGCAGTGATTGCGCTTTGATATTGGCGCTTCAGGCCGGGGCGATGATCGCCATAACGCCGCTGTCAGAAGTTGCGCAAAGTGTTATTGCGATCGCACGACGCAAGCGCGGCACAACGGCACTGTTGACGCTGCAAGGCAACACCATCGCGCAACCATGCGAGCACATCCGTTACAGCAACGCGCGGCTTCGATGGCCATGCAAGCAGATACAAAAAACGGCGCAATCGCTGAAATCGATTGCGCCGTTATTCGGTACGCGTCTGTCGTGTGCTGCACTTCGCGCATCCGCGCCATTTGCAGCGCGGACGATTGCATCGGCGCCGCTAGCCGATCACGTCCAACTGGTTGTCGCCCCGCTGTGCATCGGGCAACACGTGATCCGGATCCAGTCGCACATGCAGCACTTTCTGTGTGGTCGGCAGCGTCAGCGTGGGTGCGGTGTTCTGCAGCCAGGTTTCCACCGGCACGCGACGATCGAGGTGGCTGCCGTCGGCCAGCTCCACGCGCACGGTGGCCGGCATCACCAGTTTCTGACTGCTGCGCAGTGTGAGTTGTACGCCCTTGGCAGGATCGTGATCCACGTAATGCGCCTCGCTGATGCCCATATCCAGTTGCCAGTTGTTGAGATACCAACCGCGCCACCACCAGGCCAGATCTTCGCCGCTCTCGCTTTCCATCAACCGGAAGAAATCCGACGGTGTGGGATGTTTATAGGCCCAGGTGGCGATGTACTTGCGAAAGGCCGGATCGAAGCGTTCCGGCCCCAGGATCTGCTCGCGCAGCAGCACCAACCCCAACGCGCCCTTGAAATAGGTCAACGAATGACGGTAGGTCTCGCTGGTGGAATCGGCGTTGTCCATCAGCGTCGGCGCGCTGGTGTCGGCCAGCAACGGCAGGATTTCGTCGACCGGGTTTCCGCCCTTGGGCGCATATTCCGAATCGCGCTTGGGCGCGTATTCGCCCTTGTTGAAGGCATCCGATGCGTACACGTCGATAAAGGTATTGAAGCCTTCATCCATGAACGCATGCCGCCGCTCGTTGGAGCCGACGATCATCGGGAACCAGGTATGGCCGATCTCGTGCGCGGTGATCCAGAACAACTCCTTGCCGCTGTCTTCGAAACCATCGAAGACGATGCCCGGATACTCCATGCCCGCGCCGTACCCGCCCAGGTTGATCGCGGCCGGCCACGGATACGGGTACCACTGCGAGAAATGTTCGATCGCACCTTTGACGTATTCGGTGGAGCGGTTCCACTTGTCCGCGCCTACGCCTTCCAGCGGATACACCGACATTGCCAGCGATTGTTTGCCACCCGGCAGCTTGATGCGTGCGGCATCCCAGACGAACGCAGGCGATGCAGCAAACGCCACGTCACGGGTGTTGTCCATATGGAAGCGCCAGGTCTGCGTGCCCTTGCCCGTCGGCTTGGCCGCACGTGCAGTCACCTCGTCAGGCGTGCGGATCAGCACCGTGCGATCGCTGCCGCGGGCCTGCTCCAGGCGTTGCTGCTCGGTGCGGCTGAGCACCTCGGCCGGATTGGTCAGCGCACCGGAGCCGGCGACCAGAAAGCCTTCCGGCACGGTCACCGCGTAGTCGAAGTTGCCGTATTCCAGATAGAACTCCGAGCCCAGATACGGCTGCGTGTCCCAGCCGCGCAGATCGTCGTACACCGCCATGCGCGGATACCACTGCGCAATCTCGTAGATCTCACCCTGCTTGCTGGCACTGAACGCGGTGCGCCCGCCCCAGGTACCGGGAATCGTGTAGCGGTAGCGGATATGCACGGTCAGCGCCTTGCCCTGCCCGGCCAGCGGCTGCGGCAGGTCCACACGCAGGCGGGTGTCGTCGACGACGAAGTGGGCCGGCTGGCGGCGCCCGCCATCGTCGATCTCGATGCTGGCGATCTGCATGCCGTCGGTGAACTGGGTGCGGCGCGATGGCCGGCTGGCGGCAGCGCGTGCATCGGCGCGGTAGATGTTCTGGTCCAGCTGCAGCCACAGCACGCCCAGCGTGTCGGGGCTGCGGTTGGTGTAGCGGATCGCCGCCTCGCCGGTGAGCGTGTGGGTCGCCGGGTCGATGCTGGCCTTTAGGTCGTAATCCGCACGGTTCTGCCAGAACAGCGGGCCGGGTACGCCGCTGCCGCTGCGGTAGGCGTTGGGTGCATCGGGCAGTTGCAGTGGCGCAAACAAGGCCAGCGGATCGAAAGGGCTGGCCGGAGCGGGTGCTGCGGTTGCGGAACTGGCTGGTGCGGGAGCGGCAAGTGCGGGCGCGGCAACGCACGCCAGTGACAGTGCAACGGTAAGCGATCGGCGCACGGTGGGGGTCATGCAAAATCCTGCGGCGTGGGGGACTCCCATCCTACGGCGCGCCTCGCCGCGCGCGGGAATGCCATTGGTCCCGGATGGCGCTACACGATTCCGCGGCAGCAGCGCTCCGCTCGAACGATCTACGCGACGGCCATGCCGGTGATGCTGAGAGCGGCTACCAAAACTAACCCATGCCTGACTACCGCAGAGCGGCTGGTCTGTTGATTGGCTGCGGGGCCCTGCCCGCCCACCATCGCGGGACACGCCGCAAGTACGTCCATGTAGGCTCTTACGCGGCATCCATGCCGCGTAAGGTCCCGCGATGGTGGGCGGGCAAGGACCAGGGGAGATGGTCGGTGTGCATGTTTTCAACAAAGCAGCCGACTCACTCTCTGGTGCGGTGTCCTCACCGATTGCGGGACCGTGTGGCGGCATGGATGCCGCCACCGAGCCTACATGGACGTACTTGCGGCGTGTCCCGCGAGCGGCGAGGGCACCGCGCCCTCGATCCACTCAGCGTTTGACCTGGACTTCTGACGGCATCCACCAAGACGCGGCCGACAACACCAGACTCACCGCCAGGCGCCCGCTCGCGACGTTTTGTTAGCCACTCTTATTCCGCAATCAAGCTGCCCAGTCGCAAGGCCCCCTCACCGTCGTGGCCCAGGGTGTCGCCCGGATTGCTCAGCCGGCAGCGGCGCAGCGACAGACACCCGCAGCCGATGCAGTCGGTAAGCTGGTCGCGCAGCGCCTGTAGTTCGCTAATGCGCGCATCCAGTTGCCCGCGCCAGCGCGCCGACATGCGCGCCCACTCCGCACGTGTGGGCGTGCGCTGCTCCGGCAACACCGAGAATGCCTCCAGCACCTGCTGCAAGGGCACGCCAAGCCGCTGCGCCACGCGGATCACCGCAATCCGCCGCAACACATCGCGCGCATAACGGCGTTGGTTGCCTGCGGTACGCAGGCTGCGGATCAAGCCCTTGCGCTCGTAGAAATGCAATGCCGACACCGCCACGCCACTGCGCTTGGCCACTTCGCCCACGGACAACTCACGCTGCATTGCCTTGACCTCAACCTTGGTTGAGGCAGGATGCTGCGCGGCCATGACCGGTGCAAGTACCGATGTCATGGCTGTGCTCACGCTCGTTCCTGGATCTTCGATGCCCACCGACATGCCTACCGCAATCACCACGCCCGCCACGCCACTGGGCGCCACGCAACCCACTTCCATTCTCGCCGCGCCGTATCGCGCCGCAACGCTGGGCATGGTCGCGCTGGTATCGCTCAATGCCTTCGAATCGCTGGCGGTTGCCGCCGCCATGCCGACCGTGGCGCGCGAATTGAACGGGCTGCCGCTGTACGCGCTGGCCTTCGGCGGCACCTTGGCGACCAGCGTGGTCGGCATGACCGCCGCCGGGCGCTGGAGCGACCGGCGCGGCCCGGGCGGCGCATTGGGTGCGGGACTGCTGTGCTTTGTGATCGGGCTGTTGATCGCCGGGTTGGCGCCAAGCATGCCGCTACTCATCGCAGGGCGCTTGCTGCAAGGCCTGGGTGCCGGGGCGTATTCGGTGGCGCTGTACGTCATCGTCGGGCGCCTGTATCCGGAAGCGTTGCGGCCGCGCGTGTTTGCCGCGTTTTCCGCCGGCTGGGTGGTGCCCTCGTTGATCGGGCCCGGCATCAGTGGGCTGATCGTGCAGCATGTGGGATGGCGCTGGGTATTTCTGTCGGTGCCGTTGCTGGCGATTCCGGCCGGGCTGATGTTGTGGCCGGCCATCCGCGGGCGCGCATGGTCGGGCGAACCGTCCGCCGACTCCAACGCCGCGTTCGGCTGGGCGATCGGTGCGGCCTTGGGCGTGCTCGGCGTGTATCTGGGCGGGCAGCTGCACGGCATGCTGGCGTTGCTTGCGATGACGCCAGCGCTATTGCTGACGCTGTTCTGCGCCTGGCACCTGTTGCCGAGCGGCACGCTGCGGCTTGCGCGTGGGCTGCCCAGCGTGATCGCGCTGCGCGGCATTGCGGCGGCGGCCTTCTTCGGGTTCGAGGCGTTTCTGCCGTTGCTGCTGTCGCGCGAACGCGGCCTGTCGCCGCTGCTGGCCGGCGTGGCGCTCAGCGTGGGTGCGCTGGGGTGGTTCAGCGGCTCGTGGTATCAGGGTCATAGCCGCGCCGGTTGGTCGCGCCCACGCCTGCTCAAGACCGGTGCGTTGTTGATGTCGCTGGGCATCGTGATCAGCGCGGGCGCGGTGTGGCCGCTCATTCCGGTGCCAGTGGCGATTGCCGGCTGGGCGCTGGCAGGCCTGGGCATGGGCCTGCTGTATCCGAGTCTGTCGGTGTTGACGTTGTCGTTGTCGCCACCGGCGCAACAAGGCGCGCACAGTTCGGCTCTGCAGTTGAGCGAAGCGATTGCGGTGGCCGGCATGCTGGCGCTGGCCGGCGCCTTGTTCGCCGCGCTGCTGGCCTCCTCGACGTTGGCCGCATACCTGAGCGTGTTCGCGTTGGCGTGGCTGCTGGCGGTGGCGAGCTTTTTCGTGGCGCGGCGGGTGTGATGGCTGTGCAACCGACTTTGCCGATCCTGCCGAGATCGCTCCGATCGAGAGTGAAAAAAATCATCCGCGCGCAGTTGGTCATTTTTTCGCCACCCATCTTGACAGCGTTGCAGGCCGCGGCCTGCGCTCACTTGTCCACAGCCTTGTGCAACTTCCATCCACAGGGGGTGTGGAAAACCTGCGCTGCTCGGCCTGCAGTGAAGGGCTTGCGCGCAACCAAGGCGTGTGTAAGGCGATGAAGCGCGTTGTCTGCGCTGTGCAGGGCGGAACCATTGCGCAGAGCGCAGCCACGTAGCCGGCAAACCTCACCAACGGTCACAGCTGAGGCAATCGCAACACCGCCACCTTGCGGTGGCGATGCGCACTCACTACTGCATCAATCCACGATCACGTGCGGTACGAAGCGCGAGGTGTCGCGGGTGATCGGGCCATCGTCGTCGCGCATGCCCAGCCCGGCGGGGCGATCGGCCACCACCCAACTGCCCACCAGCGCATGCCGCCCGTCGAACACCGGCAACGGACGGTGCGCCTGCAAAATCGCCGACCCATCCAGATACGGCCCATCGGTCTGCGCAGCATCGCCCTGTGCGGTGACCAGAGAGATATTGGCACCCTCGCGCGAGAGCAGCGGCTTGCGTACCCAGCCTGCCGTCGGCGCTTCGCCGGCTTGCGCAAAGCGTGCAGGCAGCAGATTGGGATGGCCTTGATGCCGCTCCCACAGCAGCGGCAGGATGCCCTTGTTGCTCAGCACCGATTTCCATGCCGGCTCGATCAGGCGCACACGGTTGGCAATCAATGCCGGCCCGAAGCGCTCTTCCATCATGAATTCCAGCGGGTAGAGCTTGAACAGCGTATGGATCACCCGGTCCTGCTCATCGGTGAACCAGCCATCGGCGCTCAGGCCGATGTCTTCGATGGCCACTTCCTCGGTGCTGATGCCCACCTGATGCGCGCAATCGCGCAGATACCGCACCGTGGCGCGATCCTCCAGCGAATCGCGCACCGCTGAAAAATGCATCTGCGGCCCGATTGCACCCTCCACCGCCAGCGCGCCCAGTGTTTCGCACAGCAGATCCTGGATCAGGTTGTACTGGTCGGTGCCCTTGGGCAGCACGCCGGCGGCGATCTGTTGCTCCAGCCACAACCACTGGAAATACGCCGATTCGTACAGCGAGGTCGGCGTGTCGTAATTGAGTTCGTACAACTTGGCCGGGCCGTCGCCGGCGTAGGCCAGATCCATGCGGCCGTACAGATGCGGGTCGCGGTCTTCCCACGAGTTGGCGATCCAGTCCCAGTAGAACGGCGGAATCGCCAGCTGCGTCATCAGCCGTTCCGAGCCCACCACCTCGTCCACCAACTGCATCGCCATATCGTGCAGTTCCTGGGTGGGCGCCTCGATGTCGTCCTCGATCTGGCGCAGCGAGAACGCGTAATACGCGTTTTCGTCCCAATACGGTTCGCCGTCGATGGTGTGGAAATGGAAGCCGAGCGACTCGGCCTGTTCGCGCCAATCCGGGCGTTCGGCGATTGCGATCCGTTGCATGTCAGCCGCCGTATCCGGAGCTGCGCCCGCCGCTGCCGAACGAACTGCGCGCCGCCGCACTGGAGCCGAAACCCGAGCGCGACACGGTGATCGCACGCGACGGCATGTCGATGGCGCCACTGCGCCCACGCACGGTGCCGATACGATTGCTGGCCAGATCGCCGTTGGGCTTGTAGTACCCGCCGCTGCGGTAATCGCGATACAGCGGCATCGCGCCGCCGTAGCGGTAGCCGCCGCCACCGCTCATGTTGCCCAGCGCATAGCCCAGCAGAAACCCGCCCATCGGCGGAATCCAGCTGTGCTGGCCCTGGGTCTGCCCCGGCACCTCGGTGCAGCTGCCGAACTGCGCATCGCACTCGTAGCGCGAATTGAAGCGCGGCGCGGCCTGCTGATGCTTGGCCACCGCCTCGTCGTAAGCCTTGAGGCATTGCTGGATGTCGGTCTGTTCCTGCTTGATCTGGTAGCAGTCGGAGGCCGACTGCAGCACCACACCTGTCTCTGGTTCGGAACCACAACCGGTGACGAGGGCGGCCGGCAAGGCGGCCATCAAGGTGAGCTTGAGATTGCGTGAGCGCTTCATGCCTGTACTCCGTTACGGCGTGATCGCCGCAGCATTGATCAGCCCGACCGCGATCGACACGCCAGCCGAAAAGATGCCTGCCGCAGCGACGTTGTCGGTGATCTGCCGCGAGATGCGCCCGGCGACCATGTTGGCCAGCAGATACGCCACGATCTGGATCCCGCAGGCGACCGCGCCCCAGATCAACGCATCGACCAGGCTCACCGAATGGGTGATGGCCGAATGCAGCGGCAATGCCACACCGATGAAGTTGCCGGCCAGTGCGGTGGCCGCAGCCACGTTGCCCTGCCGCAGCAAGGTGAAATCCTTGTGCGGGGTGACCAGGGTCACCAGCACCACCGCGACGATCAACACGCCCAGACCGGTGCCGAAGTAGGAAAGAAACGCGAGAAAACTCTGCAGGTTGATCGGGTTCATGACAGGACCAAGGTAAGTGGAAGACGAGCGCGCGCGCTCAGGTGATATCCAGATCGGCGACGGTGACATCGATGCCGACCGCATAGGTGACGCAGAATTCGTTGGGGCCGGAATCCTCGCCGGTGACCAGCAGGAATTCCTCACGCTGCAGCTCCGGCACGTCGCGGCTGTAGAGCATGGCGTAGTGGGTCAGATCGCCATCGCGGCGCGGCGGCTGATAGCGGTACAGCACTTCGTCGTAGGCGATCGGCGGAATCCGCGCCATATCATCGGTGGACTGGGTGGCACGCTCCCAGCGCTTGCCGGCGTAGTCGATCTGCGCCGCACCCAGATGCGGATGCTGCATCACGAACTCCTGAAACGCCTGCTTGCTGGGCGGATTGACCGTCTCGCAATACACAAACGCCTTCATCGCTTCCAGATCGCCGCCCACGGTGGTGACCTGCAAGAACGCATCGTCGTCCAGGTAGAAACGATGCAGGGAATAGCCATCGCCCAGATTGACGTGGCCATAGCACGGGATGCCTTGATGGCCGCCCGGCAGCTCGGCGGTCATGGCCTCCGGCGCCATGCGATACAGGGTGGTGTCGATCTCCACCTGGCCACCGACACGCAAGCCCAGCGGCAGCGTGTGGCCGATCGCGCCGGTGCCGGACGTGGGCGCCGCGGGCGGTTGTGGTTGACCGAACAACTTGCTGAAAAAACTCATCGTCATGCACCTTGTGGCGATGGGGAATGGGGAACGGCAGCAGTGCGCAGGGCGTGCCATGCGATGGCGTGCACGGGCACGCGCTGCTCGGCCAGGTAATACAGCATGGCACCGCCCGCCACAGCGGTGTGTGCGGGCGGGTTCAACCGCAACGCACCATCGGGCGCGCGCAGGCCCAGCAACAAGGCGCCGCGCTGGCTGAAGTCGGCCGCCACGATGCGGTAATCCAGCGGGCCTACATCGGCCGGAACCGCAAGACTGAACTGGGTGGGGCCATCGTCCACCGACAGCAGCTCGGCAGTGATCGCCGCGCTGCCCGGATCCTGCGCAGCGCGCGCCAGGATCTCGGCGGTCATCGGACGGGTGCATTCGATGGCCGGATAGTGGCAATTGACCAGCCGCGCGGCGCTGCCCGAATCGAAGTGCGCCACGATGTGCGCACGCGGCGCATGCGCCATCAGCGCGAACACTGCCGCCAGGGTCTGATCGTCGGATGGCGGATTGACTATCACCCGCGCCGCGCCCGCGATGCCCGCACGCAGATACACGTCCGTGTGCGTATACGACTCGGCGGCGATGAAGCGCATGTGGTCTGGCATCGGGTTCTCGGCCACGCCCTCGGCGATCAGCACCACGCCTTCGTCGTCGGTGGCGGTGTCCGAGAGCAACAGTTCCAGCAAACGCGCGGAGGCGGCGCCCTGCCAGCCGATCAGAATGGTGTGCCCGCGCAGATCGGCGTAAGCCATCTTGCCCATGTAGTGGCGCCTCCAGAAAGTGATGAGCACGCCGCTGGTCTTGGCCAGCACCGTGGCAAACAGCGCCACCGCGCCCGGCATCAACACGAACGCGGCGATATAGCGCCCGGCCACCGAGCCCGGCGACAGGTCGCCGTAGCCGATCGTGGTGGCGGTGGTCATGTAGTAGTACGGAAACGCGTCCAGGCCGACGAGCTTGTGCTCGCCAGCCATGCGTAACAGCGCCCAGCTCAGCCCCATGTGCGCCAGCAGGGCCAGCGCCACCATGCCCCAACTGATGCGGCGCACGTGGCGCCGCAGTACCCGGAACAACCGTCCGACGATGATCATGGCGCGTCCTGTGCCGTGCGGTGGATCAGCTGTCGCTGCGCGGAACCTGCTGCACGTCGCGCACCTGGCCGATCAACGGCGCAGTGCCGCTGGCGGTGTCGTGGCCGAGCTGGGCCGGCTTCTTGAAGCGCGCCAGCACCGCGGCGGCGTTGGACTCGCCTTCCATCAACCCGGCCGCAGCCAGACGCCGGTTCAGATCGCCATCGCCGGTGGACGATTCGAGCTCTTCGGCCGATTCGATGCGTGCGGAAGTCTCGGCCTGACGCGCCTTGATCCGCTCAAGCGATTCCAGCGCCGAGCCCATCTTGCTGCTGGCACCGGAATGCCGCGCCGCAATCGCCGCCTGCGCCTTTTGCACCGCGTCGGTGGCCTTGACCGTATCGATCTGCTGGCGCATGCCGCGCAGCTGGTTTTCGGTCTTCTGGATGGTGGCCTTGAGCGTCACCACCGACTGGTCCAGCGAGGTCTTGGAGGCCTTGTCGCCGGCGTCCTCGCTTTCCAGCGCGGCGAGCTTGGTCGCCACATCGTGGGCCAGCGATTCGTCGCCCTTGGCCAGCGCACCTTCGATATAACGCGTGTATTCGGCCATCTTGCCGGCGCGCGCGTCGATCTTCTGCTGGGCCAGCTTGCTCTGTGCCATCAGCTTGGTCAGCTCTTCGCGCGAACGCGTGAGCTGGGCGCCGGCATCGCGCATTTCCTGGTCCAGGATGCGCAGCGCATTGGCGTCGACCGCCTTCTGGCCGGTTTCGTGTGCAGTGCCACGCAGCAGCGTGATCAGCTTTGAAAAGATACTCATGACAACGCGCCTTTAAGAAAAGTACGGCTTGAGAGATTCGGCGGCATCCAGCGTATTGGCCGCCAGGGTCTGGATTTCCTCGTCGATCTGGTCGAGTGTGGACGACGCCGACAGCTCGCCAAAGACCACATAGGTGTCCTTGCCGTCGACCTGCACCAGGCCCAGGTTGGATAAAGGATTAAGCGGATTGAGCCGCAGGCAGGCGTCGTTGAAGGCGGCGCGGTCGCTGACCTGGTCGGCATTGGCCAGCAGCGTGGAAACGAACACCTGCGAGCCGGAGGCGGCGACCTGGATCTGCATGTCGCCGTGGTCGGCCAGGGTGAGGTTGATGGCCGGTTCCAGCCCGTCGATCAGCTCGACCTCGATCGGCTGATCGCGGTAGCGCTCGGCCAGCAGGCCGTGCAATTCGACAGTGGTGTACTGCGTCATACGATGTCCTGTCCTTTGGTCATGCAGCGGTGGTCGAGCAGCTGCGGTGATGCAGCAATGCTCATGCAATGGGCGGACATACTACAGACTGTCCGCGACCGGCAGAAAGGGCCGGAAGTCAGCTGGTCAGGCCAGCTGCAGGCGGAAGCAGACCACCCGTTCAGTTGGCTCGAAGCCACACGCCGCATGCGCCGCCTGGGCGCCGCTGTCTTCCAGCCGCGCATCGGAGGCCAGCTCTGCGCAGCCCTGATCACGCGTCCACGCGACCGCCGCCACCAGGGCACGACCGAGCCCGCGGCCGCGCCAGGCCGGAATCACATACCACCCTTCCAGAAAGCCCACCGGCGTGTTTTCGGTGCCATTGACGTACTCGTGGCGCACCGACACCTCGGCAAACCCCAGCGCCGCATCCGCGTCGTCCACCACCAGCAGGTGGCCGGCATCTGATTGCACCAGCGCGGCCTGCAGTTCGGCAACGCTGTCGTCGGCAACGCCATCATCGGCATCGGGCCACAAGGCCAGGCGCAAGGCCAGCAAGGCCTGCGCATCGGCGCCGACCGCCGCACGCACCCGCCACCCGGCTGGCGCGCTCACGGATACAGCATCCGCTTGCTCCAGCGGCTGGCCGCATCGGCCTCGTAGCGCCAGCGCTCATGCAGGCGAAACTTGGCGCCGTACCAGAACTCGAACGCCTGCGGCACCACCCGGAACCCGCCCCAGCCGTCCGGGCGCGGCACCTCGCGGCCCTCGAACGTGGCCTCGACCTTGGCGATGGCCGCGTCGAACTCTTCGCGCGAGCCCAGCGTCTGCGATTGCAGCGAGGCCCAGGCGCCGATCTGGCTCATGCGCGGGCGCGAGGCGAAATAGGCATCGGATTCGTCCGCACTCACCAACTGCACGCCACCTTCGATGCGCACCTGGATGCCGGCCTCGCGCAGGCTGCGCCACAGAAACAGCAATGCCGCCTGCGGATGGGTCTGCAGATCGCGGCCCTTGGCGCTGTCCAGATGGGTATAGAACACGAAGCCGCGCGCATCGAAGGCCTTGAGCAACACAGTGCGCGCGCTAGGCCGGCCGTCCACGCTGGCGGTGGCTACGGTCATCGCGCTGGCTTCCAGTTCGGCGCTGTTCTGTGCCTCGGCATACAACGCGGTGAAGGTGGCAAGGGCTTCTGCGTACAGATCGGTCATGACGGTGCGTGGGCAGCAAGATTGGCGCCTATTGTGGGCGCATCGCGTGTGCTTCGCCTATGTCCGCACTGTCGCAGCCATCGGTCTGCCTGCGGCGGCGGCAGGTGTCGATGCCGAGGCACGCAGTCGCAAGTCACACCGCACGAATGGTTTCAGGCCGCGTCAATCGGCCCGGCGCGCAGGCGTGAATGCTACGATCCCTGCGCATGAACCCCGCTCCCAATCTCGTGATGGTCGGCCCGATGGGCGCCGGAAAAAGCTGCATCGGCCGTCGTCTGGCCGAGCGCTTCGGGCTGGAGTTCGTCGATGTGGATCAGGCCATCGTCGAGCAGGCGGGCAAGAGCATCCCCGCCATTTTCGAACAGCACGGCGAAGCGCGGTTCCGCCAGCACGAACTCGAGACCCTGCAGGCACTGCTGGAGCAGGACAACAAGTTGATTTCCACCGGTGGCGGCGCAGTACTGGATCCGCTCAACCGCCAGCGCATCCGCGAGCGCGGCTTTGTGGTCTATCTGCATGTGAGCGTGCCGGCGCAGTTGACGCGGCTGGCGCGCGACCGCAATCGCCCGCTGTTGCAACGCGCTGACCGCGAGCAGGTGCTGCACGCGATGGCCGCGCAGCGCACCCCGCTGTACCAGGAGGTCGCCGACCTCAGCCTGGAAACCGATCATTTCTCCCCCGCCGAGGCCACCGCGCAGCTGGTGCTGCGCCTGGCCGCGCAATGGCGCATGTCGAGTACCCCCGCATGACACTTCCCCGTTCCTCGCGCAGCGTCGATGTCGACGGTGCGCAGCCCTACACCATCACCATTGCGCCCGGCCTGCTGGCCGATGGCGCGCGCCTGGCCAGCCATGTGCGCGGCCGCCACGTGCTGCTGCTCAGCGACTCGCAGGTGGCCCCGCATTACGCAGCCGCGGTGCGCAGCGCACTGTTGCAGGCGCGCCCGGACCTGCAGCTCGGCGAGCTGGTGATCGCCGCCGGCGAAGCCTCCAAGACGCTGGATAACTTCAGCGCTGCGATCGCCGCGCTGGCCGAGTTGGGCGCCACCCGCGACGCCTGCGTGTTCGCACTCGGCGGCGGCGTGGTCGGCGATCTGGCCGGCTTCGCAGCGGCCTGCTGGATGCGCGGGGTGGACTGCGTGCAGTTGCCCACCAGCCTGCTGGCCATGGTGGATTCCTCGGTCGGCGGCAAGACTGCGGTGGATATCCCGCAGGGCAAGAACCTGGTCGGCGCGTTTCATCCGCCGCGCGCAGTCATTGCCGACACCGACACCCTGCGCACCCTGCCACCGCGCGAGCTACGTGCGGGTCTGGCCGAGGTGATCAAGTACGGCGCCATCCGCGACCCGTTGTTCTTCCAGTGGCTGCATGCCGAACGCCGCGCGCTGCTGGAGAGCGACGCCGCAGCGCTGGCCCAGGCCATTGCGCGCAGCTGCGAGCACAAGGCCGAGATCGTGGCGCGCGATCCGCTGGAAAAAGGCGAGCGCGCCCTGCTCAACCTGGGCCACACCTTCGGCCACGCGATCGAGACCGAACAAGGCTACGGCGCGCCCGGCAACGACAACCTCAACCATGGCGAAGCCGTGGCGGTGGGCATGGTGCTGGCCGCACGGCTCTCGGCCGCGCTGGGCATGAGCACTGCGCAGGACACCGAGGCGCTGCGCGCCCTGCTGCACGACTTCGACCTGCCCACCGAGATCCCGGCCGGCCTGTCGCCGGAAGCGCTGCTGGGGCGCATGCGTCTGGACAAGAAGAACATCGCCGGCCGCCTGCGCCTGGTGTTGTGGCGCGGCATCGGCAAGGCCGAGGTGGTGCCCGATGTGGACGAGGCCGCGGTGCTGGAGATTCTGGCGGGCTGAGCAACGCCATCACTCACTAGTCTCCGGCGCATTCGTAGGAGCGCCCCCGGGCGCGACAGGGCCTTGTCGGTAAATCCCCATCGCGCCCAGGTGCGCTCCTACGCACTGCCTGCCAACGCTCCCTTCGCAAGCGGAGCAACCCGGCGCGCCCACTGCTCCCAGCCTTCAGCACCGCCCGGCTACAATCGGCGCCATGCGTATCCACTTGCAACACGATCCCGGCGGCAATGCGCCGCTGCGTTATGTCCAGCTGACCCTGCAACCGGATCTGTTCGGTGGCTGGGAGCTGCTGCGCGAGAGCGGCGAGATCGGTGGACGCTCGCAGCTGCGACGCGACCAATATCTGCTGCAGGATGAGGCGGACCGGGCCTTCGACAAGGCACGCGACACCCACCTCAAACGCGGCTTCCAACTCATCACCGGCGGCGCCGACGCGCCGCGCTGAGGAACACCATGCTCAAGAACGATCGCCTGTTGCGTGCCCTGAACCGCCAGCCCGTCGACCGCACGCCCGTGTGGCTGATGCGCCAGGCCGGTCGGTATCTGCCGGAATACCGCGCCACCCGCGCGCGCGCCGGCAGCTTTTTAGGCATGGCCAAGAACCCCGAGATTGCCTGCGAAGTGACGCTGCAGCCGCTGCAGCGCTTTCCGCTGGACGCGGCGATCCTGTTCTCCGACATCCTGACAATTCCCGATGCGATGGGCCTGGAGCTGTACTTCGTCGAAGGCGAAGGCCCCAAGTTCCGCCACCCGGTACGCGATGCGGCCGCGATCCATCGGCTGGGCGTGCCGGACATGGAAACCGAGCTGCGTTACGTGATGGATGCGGTGCGCCTGATCCGCCACGAGCTGGATGGTGCGGTGCCGCTGATCGGTTTCTCCGGCAGCCCGTGGACGCTGGCCTGCTACATGATCGAAGGCGGCGGCAGCAAGGAATACGCGCGCATCAAGGCAATGGCCTTCAACGCGCCGGAGGTGTTGCATCACCTGCTCAGCACCGTCACCGATGCCGTGATCGCCTACCTGTCGGCACAACGCGCGGCGGGTGCGCAGGCGCTGCAGGTGTTCGATACCTGGGGCGGCGTGTTGTCGCCGGCGATGTACCGCGAATTCTCGCTGCCCTACCTCACCCGCATCGCGCGTGAGCTGGAGCGTGGCGACGGCGCCGAGCGCACCCCGCTGGTGTTGTTCGGCAAGGGCAACGGCGCCTACGTGAGCGAACTGGCCGCCAGCGGCGCCGAAGCGGTGGGCGTGGACTGGACCATCTCGCTGGCCGACGCCGCACAGCGCGCTGGCGGCCGCGTCGCCCTGCAGGGCAACCTGGACCCGGCCACCCTGTACGGCTCGCCCGAGGCGATCCGCGCCGAGGTCGGCAAGACCCTGGACAGCTACGCCCAAGGCAACGGCGGCTCGCGCGAAGGCCACGTCTTCAACCTCGGCCACGGCATGTCGCCGGACATGAATCCCGAACATGTCGGCGTGCTGGTGGAAGCGGTGCAGACGCTGAGCAAGCGGTAATGCGCCGCGCGATCGACAGCACCCGCACGTGCTGTCGATCGCCACGCAGCGCGCGTACGCGATCGGCTCATCAACTGCGCGGCGTTTTGCTGATTGGTGCATGAGCGGATGCAGCGCGGGACCGCCGGAGCACCTCGAGTTGCCTGCCGACCTTGGCGTGCAGCGCCCTCAAGCAGGCGCTCTGCACCGCCGGCAAACCCGGCGCGCACTGCCGTGAGAGTATCTCGCAAGGGCATCCGCAGCAGCTGCGGATCTGCTGCGAATTGTGTTCAAGAGCGACCGCAGGTTGTCACCAGCGGCCGTCAGATGGGCGCGGAGAAATTGCATTGTCCGCGTGTGCCTGCCGAGCATCGGCCGCGCCCGTCAGGCGGTCGCACGGTGATGCAATGAGTTGCCCTAAACCAAGCGCATCCCACCGACTTCGTGCAGCAGTCAGCTTGTCATCCTGCCTGCATCGATGCGATACGACGCAGACGTCGTTGAACTCTCTCTGTCAATCGCTCAGGCCGAGACGCTTGGCGAAGCCGTGCACCGTCAGGAGGCCGTGCACTAGAAGCAGGTGCGCCATGCCTCTGCATACGACCTCCACCGGAGCGGCGGCTGGTCATTGCCACCCACGCTTGGCACGCAGCGCCGCCGATAAGCCCACGCCAGGCGATACCGCACACCGTTGCGGACAGCTCGCTGCCCGGCTCGCTGCGACAGCAAGTCAGCTCGCTATAGCCCTTCAAGCATTTGTAGACAGCGCACCCTCTCCTCTTCCGCACGTCAGCCAAGCACAGTCTGACCGCGCAACGGAAACACGTCGTTGCGATAGGGCGGGCGTCACACACGACCAAGCGGACGCGAGCTATCGGGCCCGGGCTGAGATAATCGGACGGTACTGATGTTGTGCAGCGGGTTTATGCAAACGCCGTTGCGATTCACCCATGAATTCCCCGCACGGCGTTCCAAATCGCCGCATCGCTACGAATGCCGCTCTAAAGCGGATCGGGCTTCACGTCGATAAACCCGGCATTGCCGTCGTTTAAACCAATTTTTCCGGACCAAGGAGATCTACTGTTTCTCCACGGTGATGCGGTGCCACTGCAACACATCTCCGGACAGGCAGGCCGCCTGCCGAACCTTGACATCGTCACGTTTGTTCAAGCGCTTCACTCATTCGAGAAACAGGGAGAAAAGCATGGCATTTCCAACCGCCGTCAACGACCAGATCACCGACTCCGTCACACAAGCCAATACCAAGGTGCTGGGCGATGCCCCGGCCATCGCCATGGGCAATCTGTACCAGGCCACCGCACAGGCGCTGGCCAATGCAGCCCATAACGCGACCAACGCACAACAGCAGAGTTATGTCACTGCGCAGTCTTCAACCACGATGGGTGTCGCCACCCTGTACTCCATCGATACCGCCACCACCGGGGTAGCGACCAAGCAGATTCTGAGCACTGGCGTGAAGGGCCTGGGCTAAGTCAATCGTGATTTCTGGCACACAAGGAGCAAGCAATGGCATTTCCGACCGCAGTCAATAATCAGATCACCGATTCCGTTACCCAAGTAAATACCAAGGTTCTGGGCGACGCACCGGCGATCGCGATGGGCAATCTGTATCAGGCAACTGCGCAAGCGTTGGCCAATGCCGCCCACAACGCAACCAACGCGCAACAGCAGAGCTATGTCACTGCGCAATCGGCCACCACGATGGGCGTGGCGACGCTGTACTCCATCGACACCGCCACCACCGGCGTCGTCACCAAGCAGATCCTGGGCGTCTGACGGCCCGGCTAACGCCAAGGACATTCGCCAATGGCATTTCCCACCGCCGTCAACGACCAGATCACCGACTCGGTCACCCAGGCAAACCTGCAGGTGCTGGGAAGCTCCCCTGCCGCAGCCATGGGCAATCTGTACCAGGCCACCGCGCAGGCGCTGGCGAACGCAGCCCACAACGCAACACTCGCGCAACAACAGATGTATGTCACCGCACAGGCAGCAACCACCATGGGCGTTTCGCTGCTGTACTCGCTCGATACCGGCGCCACGGGTGCCGCCACCAAGAAGATGCTCGGCTAACCGCTAACGCCGCAGGCTCTTCGTTCTTTCACTACCTCAAGGAGTTTTCACCATGGCCTTTCCGACTGCCGTCAACAGCCAGATCACCGATTCCGTTTCTCAGGTCAACACCAAGGTCCTCGGCGATGCGCCGGCGATCGCAATGGGCAACTTGTTCGTCGCCACCAGCCAGGCGCTGTCCAACGCCGCGCACAACGCCACCAACAACCAGCAGCAGTCCTACGTGACGATGCAGGCATCGACGACGCAGGGCGTGTCTACGCTGTATTCGATCGACACCGCGTCCGACGGCGTCGCTACCAGGGAAATCCTGAGCGCCGGGCTCCGGTAATCGGCAGCCAGGCGCCGCTGCCACAGCGCGGGCGGCGCCTGGTTCGATACGCGATGCCCTTGTAACTACCACGCAGTTCGCTGGTCGAATCGAGAAAGGACGCCTCATGCTGCAACTACGCCATATTCCCACGTCCAACACCCTGGACGTCGTAGTGAGACTGATCAGGGGCCGCACCATTGTGGCGACGTTCGCGCCTCACCAAAAGGCGGTGATCAACGTCGAGTTCGACGGCATCCTGCCTGTGATTCCCGGAGCGCAGCCGTTGATCTATCGCCAGAAGCTGGACCGCGTGATCGACGTGCCGCACGGCAATTTTGCATTCCTCGAGCGCGTGCCCGATGGCGTGGCCTTGCAGTACGCGTGCAAACACGCGCCACAAAACACCGTCATGTTCTCGGCGTCGGCTGGCGTCGCACAGCGCAGGCCGTCGTTGGCTTAGGACGCCAACGCCAATGCCCCGTCATGGAGCCAAGCGCGCATGCCGCAAGCGTTGCCAGTCTGGTGGGCAATGCCGCCACAGGTGCGGCGATGGCCATCGGGCAGGCACCGGCCTTTGCAATGGGAGCGACCTATCTGGCGCTGTCGGATTCCATCGCCCTCGCAATGGAAAACGCAGTCGCCAACCAGCAGCGCGGACAGGTGCTTGCCGATGCAGCCCTTACTCAAATCCTTGCCTTAATCATCCAGAAGGGAGCGACTTCGTCATGATCGACGACAGTAGCGTGAACAGCCAGGTCGTCGATGCGGTGAGCAGCATCGTGACGCTGACCACCGGTCAGGCACCCGCACAGGCGCTCGGCATGCTCGATGCCGTGATGCTGGAGACGCTGGGCATGGCGATGCACAACGCCGTCAACCGGCAGCAAGGCGCCGGCATGATCAATGCAGCAGCGATCACCGCCGCCTGCGCCAAGATGATCTCGGCACCGTTCCCGGTTCCGCCGCCACCACCGCCTGCACCACCCGGACCACCACCGACGGTCGCGCCGTTGCCCGGCCCGCCCCCCGTACCGCCCCCGCCTGCAGCACTCATCGCCGCTGCAGCAGCGGAAGCCAAGGTGGCCGTCGACGTGCTGAAAACGCAAGCGCAGGGCGCCTCGGCAGATGCCGCGACCGCAACCGCCGACCTCTTGGAAGTGCATGCACTGAGCGTACCGCCGCCCCTGCCCGCTACTCCTCCCGCCTCCGGCGCCGGCCCCGATGATGCTGCCACTCCTGATGCTCCTGCTGCTGCACCCGCAACTTCACCCGCAACTGCAGCTGCTGGCACACCCCCTGTTGTTCCTGCATCTGCATCTGCTGCTCCTGCTGCACCTGCATCTGCATCTATCCCTGCACCTGCACCTGCGCCGCCTGCTCAGTCCTAGGCCGTCTGCAGAGATGAGGTCATCCCCCCCTACCACCAGGCCTCATTGAAAGGCGGCCGATCATTCCATGGGAACCAAGATGGAACCGACAAAGGTCAATGCGCAGGTCATCGATGTCATCAACCAGGTGCAGCTGGCGACCATGAGCCCGCAGGTCGTGCTGACCAGCGGAGCCGGCAAAGCCTACCAATCGGTGGCGCAGTCGACCGCCATCGCGGTGCAGGACGCCACCGACGCGTTGCGCAATGTCTCCACGATCGCGACCACCGCGGTCGGCGTGGCGATGGCGCAGTACTTGGCCACCGGGGATGACAAGTACGTCACTGCACTTACCAAGGCGCAGGAGCTGATGCAGGGCGCCACCGACGACTTTGCCAGGATCGGTTCGGCGGCCGGGCTGGTGCTGAAGAATTTCCCCGCTGGTTGAACTTACAAGGAGTCACGCAATGTCCGTTTCGATCGCAGGCCGCCTGATCTCGATGCCCACGATGCTCTCGACGCTGGGCAGGCAGTGCCTGGCCTTCATCGATGGAGGCACGCAATGGTTGGCCTGGGCGATCCAGTCGCCCGGTGTGCGCTACGACTTTCCCGACGAGAGCAGCTTGCTCGACGAAGTGCAGCAAGGCCTGCATGGCTCGCGCCTGGCCTTGTTGCCACAGTTGGAGCTGAAGGTCAGCCCGGTCAAGCTGATGACCTTGAGCCCGACCGACCTGGGCACGCTGGCGCAAGCCGAAGCCGGCGACACCGGTTCGGTGGTCAAGGCGCAGCTGCAGCGGATCTTTCGCGACAACGCCCTGTACACCGCAAGCGACCTGGCCGCAGGCCGCAGCCTGCTGACACAGTTGAAGGTCGATGGCGCCGGCGTGTTCCAGTCGCTGGACCTGGAAGAAAGCCTGGCGCTACGCCAACTGGCCGCAGACGCGCCGCCAGCCAACGTGACGCCGGCACTGCAGCAGGAGGCAGCAGCATTCGCTATCGAGCAGGCGCGGACGCCGCTGGAATTCTGCGAT
Organism: Xanthomonas sp. NCPPB 2933; assembly: GCF_056725225.1. Classification (NCBI taxonomy): domain Bacteria; kingdom Pseudomonadati; phylum Pseudomonadota; class Gammaproteobacteria; order Lysobacterales; family Lysobacteraceae; genus Xanthomonas; species Xanthomonas sp. NCPPB 2933. The sequence goes on along the minus strand of NZ_CM161518.1, from coordinate 1,625,101 downwards.
TACTACCGCTTCTATCTGGCCTGCACCGCCACGATCGCAGCTGTGGACGAACGCGCGCATGCGGCAGCATCGGCACTGCAGACGCTGTTGCCGCAGCTGTTCACCACCCTGGATTGCCCACAGGTCCAGGGGCTGCCTTCGCCCAACGAGGTTGAACGCAGCGTTGCCGAATGGCTGGCACGCGGTCGCCAGATCGGCTTCGCGCGGCTATCGCTGGCGGCCCAGCAGATCGTCCAGCACACACGCTACCGAGGCGACGGCGACGACCAGGCGGCAGGCGACGCGATCCGCCTCTACCTGCAGTCGGCACAGGCATTCCTGGCGGCCAACCGGCCCAGCCGTGGGGTGCTGGGCCAGGATGGCAGCAGCTGCATGTTCTCCATGCACAACGACGCCCTGGCTGCGCTGCTGCAGGTCAACAACGGCGTCATCTCGCTGCGCGATTTCGGTGCGGCGCCCGCGCCCAACAGCACGCCGCCCGCTGCGGAGACGGAGGCCTCGGAATGAACGCATCGAGCTCGCTTCCCGCGGCCACCGATCAGGCCCCGCCTGCGATCAGCGCCGCCGACGCAGCTCGCGACGCAGTCCACGCAGGACTCGCAGCCGCCCTGGCGGCCGCACGCCAGACCATGAACCACGCCGAACACGCACTGGGTGAAATGCTGCGCACGCTCGCAGCGCAGCGCCCGCCCGAGACCGCAACACTTACGGTCCCGATCCAGCCATCGCGCACCGATGCCGTTGCCCCACTCCATCCCACTTCCATTTCAGGAGACACCATCATGTCCGACGATACCCTGCCCACGCCTCCGAACCAGACACCAGCCACCACAGCGCAATCTCCAGGATCGTCGCAGATCGAAGCCGCGCTAAAAGCGGCGCAAGCCCAGATCGACCAGGCCATGGCGGCCAGCGATAGGGCAGTGCAGGCGGCCATGCAGGCCGCAACCGCAGCGACCGCCGCGGCCGGCAACGGCCAGGCTGCCGATAGCGCAAACCAGGCACTGCAGCAGGCCGACCAAGCCGCTGCCGCTGCGGTTGCCGCCGCACAGCAGCAGACCGAGCAGGCGATGGCGGCCACGTCGCCGACGAATCCGAACGCCGATGACGGAACAGCCAGCTGACGGATCGATGCGCTTCGGCGTTGCGGTGATGCCGGTTCTTGCGGTGAACCATCCGGTTCTCTAGGGAACCGGCCACCCGATTCCCTGCCGCAACGTCGATCAGCAGTGCAGCCCATTCGCTCCGGCCCATTCTCGACCCGGCCCAGCCAACGCCCGATCCGAAGGAATTCCGACATGACGTTCTACACAGGCTTCGACACCGATCAATTCCCCGGACTCCCCGCCCTCGACTGGCTCAAGAACGAGACCGGCCTGGCATGGTGCGGCTACTACCTGGCACCGGCGCCAAGCCATGCCAATACGGGCTGGATGGGCCAGCGCGACGCGTTGACCGCGCAGGGCTGGGGCCTGGCGCCGGTCTACTTGGGTCAGCAGACAATCGGACCGGGTTCGCACGACGTCACCGCCCGACAGGGCAGCATCGACGGCGCACAGGCCGCAGCATTGGTACGCGCGGAAGGCTTCCCCGACGGCGCCGTCGTCTATCTCGACTGGGAAGATGGCGGCAGCCCACCCCAAGAAGCCATCGACTACATCCGCATGTGGATCGCCGCGCTGGTGGAGTATGGCTACTCGCCAGGGCTGTACTGCTCGCACGCGCGCGCAGTGGAATTGCTGTCGCGCATCGGCCCCGGCCCATCCCCGCGGGTCTGGGCCTGGCGCGTCTCGACGGCAGGGCGTCACCACTATGCCGGTGACATCCTGCACATCCAGGCCGCCGACCCGGCAGGCTGCGGCTATTCCCAGGCTTCGCTCTGGCAATACGAACAGGATGCGGTGCTGTCGCTTCCGGGTACGCCGTGCGATGGGCTGGAGATCGACCTGAGTTACTCCACTGCCGCGGACCCAAGCGCTTCATGAGAAAAACCCAGCTCTGACTTTGAGGCAAGTCCAACATGAAAGAATCTAATCTGGAACGCGAAGAGCGCCGTGCAGTTAGCCAGAAACTCACAAAACTCATAAATGACGCAAACGAGTTCCCTAGAGTTCGCGATGTGGTACTCAATGCCCTGGTAAGGCTGGATGAAAAAATCAACCAACTCAACTCGGATGGACAAGGCTCGATAGCCGAAAAGTATCTTCTGCGCCCTGGTAAATTCGTAGCGTTCTATTTGAAAGGGGGCAATGCTTTTGAGGCATGCAAGGACGATGGCTCTGACCCACTTCACTTAGGAAACTCTGATTGGGATACGCAAATCGTGGTCAATCCCTGGTTACCACGAGCGGCCCAGGACGCATTTTACGCCGAGATAGAAGAGATTGTTCTGGACGAAATGCGCAAGACCGGCATCGACGTAGCGCTCGCGCTTGCGCCATCTGGCGAATCGCCACTGCTGCAGATTGAAAGAATACAGATTGAAGGAAATAACTTACCAAGGAACGGAGACGGCACGGCCGCACTTGACAAAGAATTTGAGGTAATCTGCGACCGCATACAGACAATACGCCAAATATTCGATCACGACCTCCTCGGCCTGTGGACCGACGATCGTCGCGAGATCGGCCGACAACTCACCACATATATCGGCGATCAGCGCAGCCCATACGGGGTACAGCCTCCAAGCATTTTATTGAACGATGCGATCAAGCCATTTGCACTGTATCGGCTTGGCTACACATGGCACTTCAAGCCAACTGAACGCCTAGTTCAACATCCCCTCGTAATGCAAAATGGCCGCCTTGCCCTTGCAGAAACTAGACAAGAGCTCACGTCGCGCCCGATCTTGATGGAAATTCTTGACATCACATTGCCACGCCGAAATACGATTGAAGCCATTTCTGTCTGGGCCGAAATAGAAAGTAGACATCAATTACTCCCAAAGACTGATCAAATCCAAAACTTACCATTACCCAGCCTAAGCTACCATTTACGCGAAAATCTCATCATGCTCTGCGAGATCGCCGATGAAACCTCTCGACACAGAGACAAACGACGAAGACGCGAAGAGAGGATAGAAGAAATTTACGCCCACTACCTATCGATGGGCAGGGAACAGGATTTTCGTAATATGGTCAATGAAATGGCAGGCTCAAAAATAGCCCAGATTACCGACCCCCCAACCGAACTCATACGCAAACTAATGGATAATGTAAGGTTGCGCACGGTGAATGCACAATCCGAATATGTGCATGACCTGAACACTCAAGTCATTAGTGCGACACGTCAACGGATCGCTGCGGCGCGCTTCGACCAGACCGCCAGGATTGATTTATTCAGAATTATTAACATGCTTGCAATATCATTCCCTCGCAATCCGCCACTCGCCACGGCTTACAGTGATGACCTCGCCCTGTATGAATCCTTGAAAAAAGATACGCACATGGATGTAAAGAAACTAAAATTCACAGGCGTGGATATGGCTGCGGTGGTGAGAGTTGAATACGATGACTTAATCAGCCTGGATCCTGTCCAGCTCTCCGCAGAACTGAACAGACTAGTTGATACCAAGGACATTTCGATAAAATTTCATTCTCACAATACGCTACGGACAGGCGGCATCAGCTACGAGGTAACGCTTGTAATCTTCAGAAGCAGCAAGATTATTGCTTTTATAACACTCACCACAGCAAGTGCCGCTGAAGCACCATTTCGCAACGATCCCTTTCGCCCTTCGATTCGCTACGCATCCCTTCTTGATATGGACGAACAGAGAAAAGCAGCCGCCGCGCTGACCGAAGACTATGTAGTGCGCACACGATTGGCAAAACAGCACGATGCAATATGCGCATTACTTCCCTCTCAATGAGGCCGACTGCCCTGCATTTCGTTGCTTTTACCATCTTCATACCCAGCAACGCCTCAGGAATCTCTCAGAGCCCATAACACACGCGAGTCAAAAAATTAACCTTCCACACAGCGCTGCATTAGCAACTTTAGACTTTCAGAGCTTCAAAATATTCCCGGAGGAATCATGCCTTACACGCCCAATATAAGAAACTGGAATTCCCTACAAAATCCAGATCCAGAAAACCCGCCAACCTGTGTTATCTGCGCGACTTCATTTTTGGGCCTGCTGCAACCCTATTATCTCTAGCTTGCGGACACGGGGGAGCCTTTAATGGAATTCAAAGTCCAATGCATCCGTTTTGTCTTGGCCAATGGCTAGCAAACGCCGCCAATCCAACTTGCCCTGTATGCAGGACTCCGGTCTCGCAGGACATCGAAGAAAGTCTCGGCAATGGACTAGACATATTGGTCAGCGAGCTCAACATTCGCGACGACAATCCCGATGCACTGGCTGCCGCGATCTACCCAACGGACCTAGCGTTACCTAGCAACTTTAAATCAGCAGTCCAAGACATAATTGACACATGCACGGCCAATCAGAACGAAGACAATGAAGACGACTGAGGCAGCTGTGCTGATCCGGTGGACGCAACTCTTGCAAAGGATATCCACACCCAAGAGCGTAACGAGGCCGCCCATCTTGCCTCACAGCACTGGAGGACATGCATCATGGCTACCGCCGTGAAAGAAGTGCCTGGCTTTAACACCATCGCGGCTGGCAATAGCAGACAAGTCCCGGCAGGCAATCCCATACAGTATCTCGTAGCGCAAATCGCGCCCTATCCCAATGACGATCTGATCGTTGGCAACACGTACAGCCTCTCGGGCCCGAATCACACGACGGGCTTATCGTAAGTCTGGTATACGCGCCCGGAGGCGGAATGCAGACTGCCACCTTCAAGTAGCAACTTAAGATTCCTCCAGGTCTGCCTCGCCAAATCAGAGGGCGTAAAGCCGTCGACTGCACGGAATACAGAACTTCGTGCTGGGCAATCCCAGGGACCCAGCACGAAGTTCCTGAGGACCTTACGTCTAAAGACTAGTCGATCCCACCTGCTCTATCGGCATTCCGGAACTCACGCGGACTAACCCCCACCAACCTACGGAAGCTCTTTTCGAAATGGCTCAGGTCGCCGAAGCCCACCTTCAGCGCAACTTCGGTGATGCGCAGCTTCGGTTGCCGCTGCAAAAGCTCCTTGGCCTTTTCGATGCGGAGCTGCTGCAGCATCGGTTTGAACGGGGTACCGAGTTCGTCGCGGAACAGGAAGCCCAGATGCGACTGGCTGACGTGCGCCTGCCGGGCCAATTCGCCCAGGGTCAGCGGCTCGGCATAATGGTCGCCCAGATGTACCAGGGCGCGCCGCAGTGCGTCGTGCAGGGTGGCGAGACGTTGGCCGGGGCGATGCGGAAGGCCGTCAATCCAGTCGACAGGCGTTTCCGGCGGCGTGGGCTCGGCCGGAGGATCCGCCTGTTGCGACACCGTGGCGCATGCATCGCGCTGCGCTTCTTGCGCCCGGCCTTCCAACAGACGCGGTGCGTGGCGCTGGATGTCGGCGCTGCTGATCGGCCTGCCGGCGGTCATGACCGCCAGGCGCAGCACCACCCGCTCCAGCTCCTGGAGGTTTTCCGGCCATGGGTAGTGGGTCAAAGCGTCCATCAGCACTTCGGTGACCACCTGACCGTGATCCAGGCCATGCCGATCCAGCACGCGCTCGACATGAAAGCCGATATCTGCCCGCCGCTTGCGCAACGGCGCGAGCTCGATTGCCAGGACATCCAGTTGCGACAGCAGCGCGCGTGAGAAGCGCCCCGCACGCACGCGGCGCGACAGATCGGCGGTCGTGGAGGCGATCACCCGCGGCAAGGCCTCGCAGCCCGACACAGCCCATCGTGTGTATCTACCCCGAAGATGCCCAGCAAGCTGACGCTGTAGCGCTTCGTCGAGTTCGTCCACGCCCTGCAGGAACAGCGTTCCTGCCATTGCGCGCTCGAACCATGTTGCCGGCGTGTCGTCGGGCGCGGCGCAGTCGACCGCAACGAACGCCCCCCCTCGCCAGGGCGCAGTTGCATGCAGCAAAACCGCCACTTCCTCCTTCTCGGTACCGAACTCGCCGCGCACGATGACTGGCAAGCGACTGTCTGCGGCCTGCTCGATGAACGCATCGATCATCCAGACGTCTTCGCTAACCCCCGTCAGCATCAATGATCGAGCAAGCCGGTCTTCCGCCAACCTCCGCGCTGCATCGCGCTTGATCAGATAAGCACAGCACTTTGCGACCTGCTGACACAGCGTCATCGCTTGCATGGTCATGTCGCCGTGGGCCAGGGTCACGTGCAGCGTGCCGAGCACTTGCCTGACGTGCTGGACGGGAAAACAACGCTTCATCGTTGCCTGGTTGTTCGCCTGATCCGGATCAAGCGGATCGCTTCCCTCTACTCCAACGAACTCGCATATCGCGCCATTCAATATCTCGCTCTGCGATAGTTCCGCAGCGATTTTGCCGAGCATTTTCGTCAAGGGATCTCCCGAGAGATAGGCGCGCTGTAACACATTGAAGATCTGCTTTTCCATGGAGTTTCCGACCTGATCACTGGCGCGCTCAGAAGGCGGCCATACCCAAGTCGCGCCATCCCTGACCAGACCGTCGGCAAAGCTCCAAGAAATGAATTCCGCTCTTTAGATTCAACGCTCCCCTCGCCTCCCGCTCGATCGATCCATCGCAACGCAGGGAAACCCTTGCTTGCCTTGGCTGGACCCGTTTGAGGCGTAAGAGATTCGCCAGCGAATCAACCGCTTGTCGCAAGCCATATCGGGCATTAGCACGCCGCCACTGCCCTGTCCCGACGATTCGTGACATGTGGCTGGCCTGACATTCAATTGGGTGAGGTTCGTCTCATTCGTTGCCGATGCAGCGATACATCGCTGCGACGGACTCAAGCAACGGCGTACCGCATGCCGTTGCGACTTTCTGCACAGTGGCGCGGGGATAATGCGTCGTCCTCCCTACGACGATGCTCATGTCTCAGCCCGTTCCCGTCTTACGTGCCTACGACAGCATCAAGCCGTTGCTGTGGCTGGTGTCGCTGGCGATCTTCATGCAGATGCTGGATGCGACCATCGTCAACACCGCGTTGCCGTCGATGGCGCGCAGCCTGCATGAAAGCCCGCTGCAGATGCAGTCGGTGGTGTTCAGTTATGCGTTGGCGGTGGCGATGTTCATTCCCGCATCGGGCTGGATTGCGGACCGCTTCGGTACGCGGCGTACCTTCCTGGCTGCGATCATCGTGTTCACGCTGGGCTCGTTGCTGTGCGCGGCCGCGCAGCAGTTGCCGCAGCTGGTGGCCGCACGCGTGGTGCAGGGCATCGGTGGCGCGATGTTGCTGCCGGTGGGCCGCCTGGCGGTGCTCAAGACGGTGGCGCGCGCCGACTTCCTGCGTGCGATGAGCTTCATCGCGATTCCGGCACTGATCGGTCCGCTGATCGGCCCCACCTTGGGCGGATATCTGGTCGAAGTCGCCTCCTGGCACTGGGTGTTCTTGATCAATCTGCCGATCGGCGCGATCGGGTTTATCGCTGCACTGAAGATCATGCCGGATCACTATGGCGACGCGCGCAAACGCTTCGATCTGATCGGCTATCTGATGCTGGCGTTCGGCATGGTGGCGCTGTCGTTGGCCTTGGACGGCATCTCCGAACTCGGCCTGCGCCACGCCTTCGTGATGCTGCTGGCGATCGGCGGGCTGGCCGCGTTGGCCGGTTACTGGCTGCATGCGGCCAGCGCGCCAGCGGCGTTGTTTCCGCTGGCCTTGTTCAAGGTGGCCAGCTTTCGCATCGGTATTTTGGGCAATCTGTTTGCGCGCGTGGGCAGCGGCTCGATGCCGTTCCTGATTCCTTTGTTGCTGCAGGTGGGCCTGGGCATGAGCCCGATGCATGCGGGGCTGATGATGGTGCCGGTGGCGCTGGCCGGCATGGCCGCCAAACGCGCCGCCGTCAAGTTGGTGGGCCGCTTCGGTTACCGCCGCATCCTGATGCTCAACACCGTATTGGTGGGACTGGCGATGGCCAGCTTCGCCTTGATCGATGTCGGTCAACCGCTCTGGCTGCGCTTGCTGCAGCTGGCGTGCTTTGGCGCGGTGAATTCGCTGCAGTTTACCGTCATGAATACCGTGACCCTGCGTGATCTGGACCGCGAACAGGCAAGCCCCGGCAACAGTTTGCTGTCGATGGTGATGATGTTGGCCACCGGCTTCGGCGCGGCGGCTGCGGGCAGTCTGCTGTCCGCGTTCAACACGCATCTGGGCGACAGCCATGGCGCCACCGCAGCGCTGCATGCCACCTTCCTGTGCGTCGGCGGCATCACCTTGTCGTCGACATTGATCTTCTGGCAGCTGGCCGAGACGCGGCCGCACCCCAAACATGTGGAAGAAGTTGCCGAGTAGCCATGCGTGTGCTGCAGCGTCCGGCGCAATGCGCGTGCGGATGGCCGCGCACGATTTCAACCGCAGCACACAGCCCAACGAGTGGCTGACAAAACGCTGCGAGCAGTCGCCAGATGTGAGTGCGGATGGTGCGGAGGGACTGGTGTGTAGAAGCGTACATGCCGATTCCGAGTGCCGGCCGTGCCGGCCTGGCAACTGCGCAGTAGTTAATAGTCGCTTTAAATCTCCTCGCGCGGCCGCTTGCTTCGCAACGCCTCGGCAATGGTGTCGGCAAGCATGTCGCCAGTGAGTGGCTTGCGCAGGAAGCTGTCGAATCCGGCTTGCTCCGCAGTAGGCTCGGCTGCTTCGTCAGAGCGCGCGGTGACTGCAATCAGCGGCATGTCGTAGCCGAACACGCGCAACTGCCGCGCCAGCGCAAAGCCATCCAGGCCCGGCAGATCCAGATCGAGCAACGCCAGGTCGAAGGTGTTGTCGGCCGCTTCGGTCAGTGCGGCCAGCCCGTGCGGTGCGTGCACCACCGAGTGGCCTTGCGAACGCAGCAGGCCAACGATGACCTCGGCGATGGTGGGGTCGTCTTCCACCAGCAGGATACGCTGCGGGGCGACTGCTCCACCGGCACGCGCTACCTCGCCGCCGAGCGTGGCGTTGGAGGCGACCCAGCGCAGCGGTAGATCGACGACAAATCGCGTGCCGGCGCCGAGGCGACTGATCACTTCGATATGCCCCCCCATCGCCATTGCCAGTTCCTGGCAGATCGCCAGACCCAGGCCGCTGCCACCGTAGCGCGAGGTGGTCCTGGCACCGTCGCCTTGTTCGAAACGCTGGAACAGACGCGCCTTTTGCTCGGCATTGATGCCCGGCCCGGTATCGGCCACCTCGAAACGCAGACCTTGATACGAGCCAAGCGTGGTCAGCTTGAGCCCGACAACGCCGCGCTCGGTGAACTTGATCGCGTTGCTGAGCAGATTGAGCAGAATCTGGCGGATACGGGTGACATCGCCGCTGGCGGTGATGTCGCCGAGCAGGCCCACTTCCAGGCTGAAACGCAGACCACGCTCCTGCGCCAGTGGCGCCATCAGGCCTTCCACTTCCGCCACCAATTGGCGCACCGAAAAGGGCTCCAGATCCAGTTCCAGGCGCCCGGATTCGATCCGCGCCAGATCCAGCGCATCGTTGACCAACCGCAGCAAATGCGCGCCGGCACGCCTGATCGACTCGGTATAGCTGCGCTGCTTGGTGTCCAACGAGGTCTTCAGCAACAACTCGCTCATGCCCAGCACACCGGTCATCGGTGTGCGTACTTCGTGGCCGAGCGTGGCCAGGAAACGTGTCTTGGCGAGCGAGGCCTGCTCGGCAATTTCCTGCTTGTGCACCGCCAATTGCCAGGCATTCAAGCGACGCAGGCGACGGCGATACAACAGCACCGCCGCGGCAATGACGCATAGCGCGAGCAGACCCAAAAAGACCAATCCCCAGGGCGCCAGCCACCACGGCGGCATCACCTGAAAGCGTAGCGTTTGGCTCGCCGACCAGATGCCCTCGGCGGTGCGCCCTTGAATTTCCAGCGTGTAGTGGCCCGGCGACAAACGCGAAAACTGCCGCTCGCCACTGGGCCCGACGTCGATCCAGTCCGGGTCGTAGCCGCTGAGGCGGAAGCGGTAACTATTGGACTCGGAATCAGCCAGGCTGAGCAGGCGCGCAACGATGTGAAGATCGCGATCGGCGTCCTGCATTGTGAGCGGCTCCTGTCCGGTGATATCCAGCCCACGCTCCCCGCGCCGCAAGCCCACTCGCTCGATAATCAATGGCGGCCTGCGTGTGCTGGGTCGCATCGTGGCCGGATCGAACACCACGACGCCGTCAGGCGCAGCGCCAACGATCTGCCCGCTGCCCGCCTGCACCAGTGTGTTGATTAGCAACTGCTGATTGGGGAGCCCATCGTGCACCCCATACACACGCACCAATCTGCTGCCAGGATCGATCCGGATCAGGCCGCGCTGACTGGACACCCAGGCCACTCCCCTGGCATCGACCACCATTCCATTGGGCGCCACCATCGGAAACTCCTGATCTTTTCCAACGGTGTCCAGGTGCTTGAGCTGCTTTCCATCCCACAGGTATCGGCGTATCTCGCCCGCCAACCCGGTCCAGACCACGCCGCCCTCGCCAAGCCGGAAGAGATAGGTCGGCACGGACGGCGCACCGTCGACGGGGATAAATCGGTCGGCAGCGGGGTCCCAGCGCCTTAGACCGGCGTTATTGCTCAGCCATATCTGACCGTCGGGACCAAGGCGTATGTCCAGAATGGTCAATGCTTCCAGTCCATGACTGCCATTGACGATGGTCCGAAGCAACTGTCCATCTTCGTTCCGGATTTGAAGACCATGCTCCAGCACAGTCACCCACAGTCGGCCCTGCGCGTCCTCTGCCATCCAACTCGGTCGGTCCGCAGCACCGTCGGGATCGGGTTCCACATCTTCCCGCAGTTGCCAGCGTTTGACTTGTCGCGTCCGCGGGTCGTAGCGGACCAACGATCCTTGTACCCCGATCCAGACGAACCCGCGCCTGCTTTCGAGCATGGAGTCTGGCGGACGAACTCCGTCGATTTTCGCCAGATGCTTCTGCAGTTGGCCGGTGGTCGGATCGAGATATTCCAGCACGCCCCGGCTACCAGCTAACCAGGCACCGCCCGAAGACGAAGGCGCTGTCGACAGCACGGAGGGATTGGCCAGCGACTGCGGATCATCGCTGTAGTGCGCAAGCACCGCAAAGGTGTCCCAATGCGGAGGCAGGTGCCACAGACCGCCTTCAAGCGCCGCAAACCACAGCCCGCCCTCCCGATCTTCGTAAGCTGTGATCCAGTTTCGCCTGACCAGACCATGCGCCGACAAGCTGTAGATCGGCACGCTGCTGAAGTCGGTTCCTGCAGAAGACAGGGCGATGCCGCCGTTAGTGTCCAGCCAGTAACGCCCGCCACGATCATGCAGCAGGATACCCAGGACACGCTGCTTGCTGGCCGCGTTTTTCCATGGCTGAAGGCTGACCTGGCCGTTGGCGTTTATGCTAAACGCGTCACCTGCGATATCCGAGATCCAAAGCGTGTCGCCACTGCGCTCCATGTACAACCGATTGACGGCTTGCGTGGTTCCAGGAAGCGGCACTCGCTCGAAATGCGCACCATCCCAGCGAGCCAGCCCTCCAGGGGTTCCAATCCACAAGGTCCCGTCGGGCGCGACCTCGAACCCGTTCACGCTGTCGGACGGCAGACTGGCGGAGTCGCCGGGCACGTTGGAAAATCGCTGCATGCTGCCATCGGGACGCCACCGGTACAGTCCGTGGGCAGCGGTGCCAAGCCAGATGTCGCCGTTCGGAGTCTGTGCCAGCGCCCACACCGTAATTTCGGCCAACTCCGGGAATTGCGCATTCTGCAGGCGTGTGAACGCGCGTGTTTTGGCGTCCAGAAAGCCGGCACCGCCATTCTCGAAACCCATCCACACCCGATTGTCGCCATCGACGCAAATGGTCCAGATCGCGTTGCTGGTCAGCCCGTCTTCCATCCGCCAGATGCGATAGTTGCGCCCATCAAATCTAGCTAGTCCGTCATCGCTGGCGAGCCAGAGATAGCCCTGCTTGTCTTCGGCAAGTTCACTGATGGTGTCCGACGGCAGCCCGTCGGCGACCGTGACCTGGCTGGGTACCGGCGTGAGCAGCGCGCCCGGGGTCGCAAGTGCAGGTCGCACTGTAACGCACGGAAGCAGCGCCACCGCAGCAATCAACCAATAGGAAAAACACAGAAAAAGGCGCACTGGACACGTTTCACGACAAGTCGCCGCATAGTGCGGGCCAAGCGCAGTGCGGGCAAGCCCGGGCCCGCTTGTAGCTCCACTGCTGCTCATCTTTCCCATGCCCACAACCGATACGGCAGCGTCACAGGTCCATCCGCTGTCTGCCGCAGTCGGCGCACAGGACTGCGTCCAGCCGAAACGACCCGGACGCCCCGGAAGATCGCCGGCACGACGCATCGCTGTTCAAGCTGCCCGTTACCCGACGAAGGCGCCGCACGACGCCCGAACACCACTTGTCTCCACTGACTGGGCATCCGCTCTATCCGTCCCCGCGCGGACGCACGCTTCGCAACGCCTCGGCAATTGTGTCGGCAAGCATGTCGCCGGTGAGTGGCTTGCGCAGGAAACTGTCGAATCCCGCTTGCTCGGCGGTCGGCTCGGCGGCTTCATCAGAGCGCGCGGTCACTGCAACCAGCGGCATGTCGTAGCCGAACACGCGCAGCTGACGCGCCAGCGCGAAGCCATCCAGGCCCGGCAGATCCAGATCCAGCAAGGCAAGGTCGAAAGTGTTGTCGGCCGCCTCGGTCAGTGCGGCCAGCCCGTGTGCCGCATGCACCACCGAGTGGCCTTGCGAACGCAGCAGGCCGACGATGACCTCGGCGATGGTGGGGTCATCTTCCACCAGCAGGATGCGCAGCGGATCGATTGCAGCACGAGCACGCTCCACTTCACTGCTGAGCGTGGCATTCGAGGCGACCCAACGCAGCGGCAGATCGACCACGAAGCGCGTGCCGGCGCCAAGGCGACTGATCACTTCGATATGCCCACCCATCGCCACCGCCAGTTCCCGGCAGATCGCCAGGCCCAGGCCGCTGCCGCCGTAGCGCGAGGTGGTCCTGGCGCCATCACCTTGTTCGAAACGCTGGAACAGACGTGCCTTTTGCTCGGCATTGATACCCGGCCCGGTATCGGCTACCTCGAAACGCAGGCCCTGATACGAGCCCAGCGTGGTCAGCTTCAAACCGACCACGCCGCGCTCGGTGAACTTGATCGCGTTGCTGAGCAGATTGAGCAGAATCTGCCGGATACGGGTGACATCGCCGCTGGCAGTGATGTCGCCGAGCAGGCCCACTTCCAGGCTGAAACGCAGCCTGCGCTCCTGCGCCAGCGGTGACATCAAGCCTTCGACTTCCGCGATCAGTTGGCGTACCGAGAACGGCTGCAGATCCAGCTCAAGACGCCCGGATTCGATCCGCGCCAGGTCCAGCGCATCGTTGACCAGCCGCAACAGATGCGCACCGGCGCGGCGAATCGATTCGGTGTAGCTACGCTGTTTGTTGTCCAGCGAAGTCTTGAGCAACAGCTCGCTCATGCCAAGGACGCCGGTCATCGGCGTGCGTACTTCGTGGCCGAGCGTGGCCAGGAAACGTGTCTTGGCGAGCGAGGCTTGCTCAGCCAGTTCCTGCTTGTGCACGGCCAATTGCCAGGCATTCAAGCGACGCAGGCGATGGCGATACCACAGCACCGCCGCGGCGATGACGCATAGCGCGAGCAGACCCAAAAAGACCAGTCCCCAGGGCGCCAGCCACCACGGCGGCAGCACCTGAAAGCGTAGCGTCTGGCTCGCCGACCAGATGCCTTCGGCAGTGCGCCCCTGTATTTCTAGCGTGTAATGCCCTGAGGGCAACCGCGAAAACAGCCGCTCGCCGCTCGGCCCAACGTCGATCCAGTCCGGGTCGTAGCCGCTCAAACGGAAGCGGTAGCTGTTGGATTCGGAGTCGGCGAAACTGAGCAGCCGTGCAACGAAGTGCAGATCGCGATCGCCGTCTTCGACCACCAGCGGCTGGATATGGCTGAGGTCCAGCCCGCGCTCGCCGCGACGCAGGCCCACCCGTTCAATCACCAGCGGTACACGGCGATCACTCGGCTTCAGCTCAGCCGGGTCAAAGATCACTAGCCCGTCCGGCGTTGCTCCAACGATCAAACCCTTGGCAGATTGCACCAACGAGCGTGGCGCAAACTGCGGATTGGGCAAGCCGTCATGTACGCCATATACACGCACGCCATGGGTCGCTGAATCCACCCGAATCAGCCCGCGCATGCTGGACAACCACGCCACGCCATCGCGATCGATCACCAAACCATTCGGCGCCAGCGCCGGAAACTCATGCTCGGCACCGACGGTATCCAGGTGCTGCAGCGCCCCATTTTTCAACAGATAGCGGTGCAGTTTCCCCAGGCCGGCCAACCAGGCGACTTGATTATCGCTAAAGCGGAGAGTGAAAATTTGTTCATTGGGTGCGCCCGAAATCGTTTCGAAGCGCGCGTTGCTCGCATTCCACTGGAGCAAACCGCGATTAGTCGCAAGCCATAGGTTTCCCTCCGGGCCGGTCTGTAGTTCGTGCACGACCTGATCGCGATACAGTCCGTGACTGCCACGCAGCACGGTCCGTATGACATGCCCGTCCTCGTCGCGCTCCTGCAACCCCACTGCGGTGTTTATCCATATGTGTCCGTCGCCGGTCTGCTGCAAAATGTCCTGCGAGGCATCTAAGGCGGCATCTTTACTCTCGGAGCGCGCCCCGCTTGCGCCGTCTTTCCAGCTCAGCAATTGGCCGTTTGCCGGATCGAAACGCGCCAGCTCGGCGTATTGACCAACCCAGACCCTGCCTTTGCGATCCTCCAGCACACTGTTGGCCCAGCTCTCCGTGCCGAAGCTCGCCAGCACCCGCTCGATCTTGCCGATGCCCGGATCAACGCGCTCAAGCACGCCCGCCGTGCCCACAAGCCACATCCGGCCATCCCGTGACTTGGCCGCAGCTTGCGTTGCGAGATTTCCGCCCTGGCCGCCATCGTCCATGAGGTTGAATACCACTGCAAAACGGCGCCAGTTCGACGGCAGATGCCAGAGTCCACCATTGGGGCTGGCAAACCACACTCCGCCTTCGCGGTCCTGATAAGCGGACTCCCAATTGGGACGGATGCGACCATGCGCTGAGAGGCTATACAACGGCACATTGCGCACATCCTTGTCGATCACGTGACCTAGCCCGGCCAATGTATCGAGCCAGTAACTGCCGTCTTGATCCCGTAGTAATACGCCAAGGACCGGATATTGCGAAGGCGCGGTCCAGGGATGCGGACTCAAGCTGCCATTAGGGTCACGCCGAAACAGCTTGTCGTCGCTGGTGCCGATCCAGACACTGCCATCCCGATCTGCAGTGAGCCGCGTGATGATTTGCTCAGTACCATCCGGAAAGACCTGCCGTTCGAAATCCTTGCCGGTCCAGTGCGCAACGCCATCGGCTGTGCCAACCCACAAGGTGCCCTTCGCGTCCACTTCGAGTCGATAGATGGCGTCATTGGGCACACTGCGCGGATCGTCAGCGCGATGGACGAAATGATCCAGTAATCCATCCGGTTGCAGTCGATACAGCCCGTTTATTTCGGTACCGAACCAGATGCTGCCATCTTCGGTAGATTTGATATTCCAGATTGCCGCGCCACGCAGTTCCGGGTAGCGCGCGCCATCGTAGAAGGTGAAGGCGCTACGAGAGGAATCCAGCATGGCCAGACCGGCCATGCCGGTACCGATCCAGACACGGTTGCGCTTGTCGACGTGGACAGCCCAGACCTGGTTATCACGCAGCCCTTCTTCGATGCGCCAGATGCGGTAATTGCGGCCATCGTAGCGGGCCAGCCCATCGCTACTGGCCAACCACAGATAGCCGTTTTCGTCCTCGTCGAACCCATACACTACGTTGGATGGCAGCCCATCGGCCACCGTCAATTGACGCGGCTGCGGCAACGCCGGCACACCGCCCAGCACCAACGTCGGCCAGCCGCATATCAGAACCAGGCACAGCAGCAGCCTGCAGCGCGCAATCAGATTGGTCGCAAGCATGCGACGGAAGGGAGAGCGTGGTTGCAGCATGCCTTCTTGTTTTTCCTTTGAACGCATAGTGCGGACCGGGCGCGATGCTGGCAACACGCGAAGCTGCGATCCTGGCAATCTAGGTCATTGGACAGGCGTCGTGTTCGAGCTTTTACTCTGAAGCGCAGCGGCGGGGTTGGTCTAAGACAGTTACCACTAGCCAGCTATCTCAACCGCTCAAGGGCATCGGCTGCGTATCGGCGCGTACCCGCGCCGCCGCAATCGCGTCAACCAACATATCGGCGGTGACCGGCTTGCGCAGGAATCCATCGAAACCTGCGGCCTGCGCCTGGCGCTCCGCATCGCCGTCGGCACGCGCGGTGACTGCGAGCAGTGGGAACCCATGCCCGAGCCGGCGCAGTTGCGATGCCAGCGCAAATCCATCCAGGCCGGGGAGATCCAGATCCAGCAGCGCGATGTCGAAACCGCCATCGACCGCCTCCGACAGCGCCGCCAACCCATGCGCGGCATGCACCACCCGATGCCCACGGCCCATCAGCAGGCCGGAGATCACCTCGGCCACGGTCGGGTCGTCTTCCACCAGCAAGATGCGCAACGACTCACCGGCCACCGCGCCCAGCTCGCCAGAAGCGATGCGCACGCCGGAGCGGTCGATCGGCAACGGCAGGTCCACGCTGAACTGGGTGCCGACGCCGAGCCTGCTGCGCACGCGGATCGCGCCCTTCATCGCCACGGTGAGTTCCTGGCAGATCGCCAGCCCCAGGCCGCTGCCGCCGTAGCGAGCGCTGGTGCGCGCGCCATCGGCTTGTTCGAATCGCTGAAACAAGCGCTTCTGCTGCTCCGGGCCGATGCCCGGCCCGGAATCGCGCACCTTGAAACGCAGCACCTCGCCATGCCGACTGACCGTGAGAGAAACCTCGCCGCGTTCGGAAAACTTGATCGCGTTGCCGAGCAGATTGATCAGGATCTGGCGTACCCGCGTCGCGTCGCCCAGCACGACCAACTGCGCAGGCAATTGATTGCGATAGTGAAAGCGCAATCCGCGCGCTTCGCTGATCGGATGCATGAAATCGGCCAGTTCCTGGGTCAGTTGCGCCGGGTCGAACGGCTGCTGCACCAGCTCCAGTTTGCCGGCTTCGATACGCGCCAGATCCAGTGCATCGTTGACCAACCGCAGCAGATGCGCACCGGCCTTGCGGATCGCGTCGACGTGACTGCGCTGCTTGGCATCCAGTGGCGTGGCCAGCAGCAGTTCGCTCATGCCGAGCACACCGGTCATCGGCGTGCGTACTTCATGTCCCAGGTTGGCAAGAAAGTTCGATTTGGCCACCGAGGCCTGCTCGGCAAGCTGTTGGCGTTGTTGTGCCAGCACCCATTCCTGCTGGCGCCGCACGCGGCGCCGCCAGGCCCACACACCCAGGCATGACAGCAGCACGCACAGCAACGCGGCCACTAGCTGCGCCGGTGTGCTCAGCCACCACGGCGGGCGAACTTCCAGCTGCAACGTCGGTGCAGCGACCCAGTCGCCCTCGCCGGCACGCGCCTGCACTTCGATGCGGTAGTCGCCGGGCGGCAAGCGCGAAATCACGCGTTCGCCGCCAGCGCCCTGCTCCACCCAGCGTTCGTCGTAGCCGTCGATGCGGTAACGATAATGCGCAGAGGCCGGATCGACGAACGACAGCAATCGCGCACTGATACGCAGATCGCGATCGCGCGCCTGCAGCACCATCGGCACCTTGTGAGAGACCGGCTGCGAGCGCTCGGCATCGTTACGGCGCACCTGCACCGATTCGATCACCAGCCGTGCCGATGGCGCGGCGGAAAACGGCCGCGATGGGTCGAACAGCACGATGCCGCTGGTGGTCAGCGCCAATACTTGTCCAGTGGGGCCGGTGACCGGTGGACGCATCGAGAATTCGCTGTCGGGCAGGCCATCGCGTTGGCCGAACATGTGGATCCGCGGCTGCCCGCGCCGATAGGCGAGCAGGCCACGTGAAGTAGTGGCCCACACCGTGTCTGTACCGCCCAATGCCAAGCCACGGATGTCCGTTGCCGGAATCCCCTGCGCGCGCCCGATGCGCTCCAGTAGCCGCGCCTGCGATCCATCCCAGCTGTAGCGCTCCAACGCGCCAGAGCGCCCCGCCCAGAACTCGTGTGGCGATACAAAAGCCAGTGCGTAGACCTCATGTCCATCGCCGATTACTTTGCGAAAGCGTTCGCCCTGCCAGACCCACAGTCCATAGCCGGTCGCCGCCCATGCACTCCCATCCGGCCGCACCAACAACTGCTGCACCATGTCGTCGTCCATGCCCAGATCGGCGCCGAAACGGAATGTCGCCAGCACATGTCCATCCGCCGCACGTCGCTGCACGCCGCCCTGCACGATCGATAGCCAGAACTCGCCATCGATACCGGCTGCCATCAGCTCCACGCGGTGGATATCGGGCGTGCCGACATCCACAGGAAAGTCGCGGCGCGCGCCCGTGGCAGGGGTATAGCGCGTGATGCCCTCGCGCATTGCGATCCACAGATTGCCATCGCCTGCCGGCAGCACCGATTGCACCGAACCGCCACCCAGCGCATCGCTATGCACCACCGGCACTACTGCACCGTCTTCGCTGACCCGATACACCCCCTCGCCCGTGGTCACCAGAAAACGTTCACCATCTGCGGCAACGTTCACCAGATACAGGCTTTCCAGAGGTTTTCCCAGTGTTTCGAAGAATGTCGAGAAGCGCTGCCAATCCGGCGGCAGGTACGCCATACCTTGCGAGATCATCCCTAGCCACAGGCCGCCCTGGCGGTCCTGCATGACATCGAGCACACCGCTGTGCGCGGTAAGAAACCCACTACCACGATCGCCTTCCATCACTCGCAGCGCAGTTTCGCCGGGTGCTACTCGAAAAAAACCATCGGCTGCGCCGACCCAGTAACCGCCATGGACATCGTGTACCACAGTGCCGGCACGCACGGCGGCCGACCCGGCCCAGGGCGCCGGCTCCAGCACACCTGCCGTTGTCACGCGGTACAAACCCTTGCTGCTGCCTACCCACAGCGTACCGTCGGGATCCTTGCTCAGCTTGAGCACGGCCGTGCTCAATTGCGTCGGCGCAATGCGGACGAAGCGCTCGCCGTCGCGCATCACCAGACCACTGGCCGTGGCAATCCAGAGCCGGCCGCGCGCGTCGGTCACCATGCTCAGAATGGTGTCGCTGGGTAAACCGTCCGCTGCATCGGGCGTTGCATGAAATGCGGTGATGCGGCCGTTTTCTTCGCGCCGGCACAAGCCACCATCGCTGGTGCCGATCCAGATCGCTCCTTGCGCCTGCGCCAACGACCACACCTGCCCCACGCAGGTTTCGGTGATCTCGGGAAACTGCGCGAAATCCTTGCGCCCTGCATCCAGCATGCCCACCGGCGAGCCATTGGCACCGATCCAGACCCGGTCGCGATCATCGACAAGCAGCGTTTCCACCTGGTTGCCGGGAATCGATCGCGGATCGGCCGGATCATGCCGCCACACCTGCAAGCCGATGCCGTCATAGCGCGCCAGACCGTCGCTGGTGGCCGCCCAGATATAACCCTGCCGGTCCTGCGCCAAGGCCAGCACCATGCGCGAAGGCAGGCCTTCGACCGGCCCGAACCGGCGCATGCGCGGGGTCTCGATCTGGTTCACCGCCAACGCATCCACACCGATCAGCAGCAACAAGAGCGCAAGCAACGACAGCAGCACCTTCTTCATCTTCATCCTTGTCCCCATCGCCACCTGCACGCTTGCGCGCGCTCCCTGGCGGGACTGCACTGTACCTGCTTGGCCACGGCCGCCCCTAGTCGGCAACCGGGTCTTCCTGTGCGTCGCTGGCGTCAGCAAGCGCGCGCGCCAGTACCTGCGCAAGCAAGTCGCCGGTGACCGGCTTGCGCAAGAACCCATTGCACCCGGCCGCCATTGCCTGCGGTTCTGCATCGGCGTCGGCGCGTGCGGTCACCGCAACGATCGGAAAACGCACGCCGCGCGCGCGCAACTGCGCCACCAGTGCCGCGCCGTCGATGCCGGGCAGGTCCAGGTCGCACAGGCCGGCATCGAAGCTGCGCGTACTCACCTCGGCCAGTGCCGCAAGACCATGCAACACATGCGTGACCTGATGCCCGCGCGTCTGCAGCAGGCCGACAATCACTTGCGCCACGGTGGGGTCGTCTTCGACCAGCAGCAGCTGCAGCGGCGCCTGATCGTGAAGCGGCGTTGTGCGTGCCACATTCGGCGTCACTGCAGGTAACGCAGCCACCCAGCGCAACGGCAGTTCGACCACGAAACACGCGCCCTGCCCCAGTTCGCTGCTGACTGTCACTTCACCGCCCATGGCCGCTGCCAATTCGCGGCAGATCGCCAGCCCCAGGCCACTGCCGCCATGCCGCGCAAGCGTGAGTGCGCCTTCGGCCTGCTCGAAGCGCTGGAACAGGCGCCCGCGCTGTTCTGCACTCATGCCGGGGCCGGTATCGCGCACCTCCATCCGGATGCCTTGCTTGTGGCCTTGCGGCAGCACTGAGACACGCAAACTCACACTGCCGCGCTCAGTGAACTTGACCGCGTTGAACAACAGATTGAGCAGGATCTGCTGCACCCGGCTGGCATCGCCGTGCAGTGCCGGCGGCAACGCATCCTCCAGCTCGCACTCGAAGACCAACTGCTTCTGCTCGGCAGTCGGGCGCACCAGCTCGGCCACTTGCCTGATCAGCTGGCGCAAATCGAAATCGCGGTAATCCAATGGCAGCTTACCGGCCTCGATCCGCGCCAGATCCAACGCATCGTTGACCAGCCGCAGCAGATGCTTGCCCGCCGACTGGATTGCGCTGGCGTAGCCCTGCTGACGTCCATCCAACGGTGTTTGCAGCAGCAACTCGCTCATCCCCAGCACACCGGTCATCGGCGTACGCACCTCGTGCCCCAATGTCGCAAGAAACCGCGTCTTGGCCTGCGACGCCTGCTCGGCAAGCTCGCGTTTGTGCTGCGCAAGTTGCCATTGCGCACGCATGCGCACACGCCGGCGATAGGCGGCGGCAAGCAATGCGCTCAGCAGCAATCCAAGCAGGCAGATCAGCGCGATACCGACGTCGCTGCGCCACCAGGGTGGATTGACCGTAAATCGCAGGGTGCGCACTGGCGAGCGATTACCCAAGGGGTCTACACCCTGCAGCGCGAGCTCGTAGTTGCCGGCAGGCAAACTGGCAAATTCGCGGATCCCCGCGTTGCCCGAGGTCTGCCACTCCGTATCGAAGCCTTTCAAGAAACTGCGATAACGATTGGAAAGCGGATCGCTATACGACAGCAGACGACTGACGATCTGCAACTGCCGGTCCCCGGGACCCAGCTGAAACGGGCGATCCATCGGCAACGCGATGCGTGCACCATTACGCAGCACGCTGAGATGTTCCAACTGCAATGCGGGCACAAACGGTGCGATATCGGGCATTGCGGTATCCAGCAACACGGTGGAGCCATCGCTTGTCGCCCCGATCAAGGTGTCGCCCGCCATCAGCAGGCAATGCTGGACGAATTCCTGACTGGTCAACCCATCGCGCGTGCCGATATTGCGCAGCCGTGCCGGCGTCACCGAGGGATCGATCCGCCAGAGCCCACGCAAGCTGGAAATCCAGACCCTGCCATGCGGGTCGATCTGCATTGCAGAGGCGTCGAATCCGGCCAGCCCGTCGGCTTCGCCCACGTGGCGCACACGCGTCCAGCCTGTTGCGGTTTTTTTCCATTGTTCCGCACCGGTGGCCCGGTATACCCACACCGTCTCCGGCGATTGGCTGGCAAACGCCTGGATCGGGGTTCCTTCGAGACCTGCAACCGGCACAAAGCGGCGAGAGGTGTCGTCCCAGGCAAACATGCCGCCCTCGCCCGCAGCCCAGACACGCCCGTCGGGGCCTTGTTCAAGCTGCTGTACAGCGATGTCGCTGAGGCCATGCAGGTCCTGCTGAGTGATGCGCTGCAAGACGCGGCCGCTACGTAAATCGCGCTGCTGCACCATGTCGAGGAATGCCATCCACACCGTGTCGCCCTGCTCGATGATCCAGTCCGGCGCCGACAGCGCGGATGCCGGTTCGGGACCATCGGACGGCCAGTGGATGAACTCACCAGTGCGCAGATCCATCCGCGAGAGACCAAAGCTCAAATTGCCCAGCCAGACACGCTGCAGACGATCCTCCAACGCCGACACCAGCTCCATGCCCTTGAGATGCGGCGACTGCAATCCTGTCTGAAACGTGTCGCCCGTGCTCGGATCAACGCGCAACAAGCGACCGTCTGTATCCACCTGCCACAAACCACCAGACCGTGTGGCGGGTGCCAGATTGCAATAAATGGCATCGCCGGTCGGCACGGCGGGCTTGAGCACGGCACTGCGCTTCCAATCCGCCGGCAAATACCCCAGGCCAGTGCCATGCATCGGAACCCAAAGCCCCCCATCGGCCGCTCCCAGCAGACCGACCACATTACGGCGCGACAACGGACCCTCACCGCTGAAGGCAGGGACCGGTGGACGCTCGCCACGCGTCCGCCATAGACCGCGTCCGCTCCCTAGCCAGAACTCGCCGTCCTGAGCAGCCACTGCGCCCCAGAACTCGTTGCCGCTACCGAACATCGTTCCCCAGGGAAGCGGCTGCCATTGATCGTTGGACCCCATGACATGCAATCCAGACTCGCTGCCCAGCCACAGACGGTCGCCGGTCCATTGCAGACCGAAAATGGCCGACTGCCGGTTCGGCTCGTCTGGGACATATTCGCGACGCAGATGTTTCCCGTCGTAATAAGCCAGTCCATTACTGGTTGCGATCCACAGCCGCTGCCGGTTGTCCGCTGCAAGATTCATGATCATGGCCTGGTCAAGATCGCCATCGACCGCGCCCAGATCCACCGACGACATCGTCCCACCAGCATCGATGCGGACCAGCGCGCCGGACGTGGTCCCTGCCCAGATATCGCCGTCGAACGCAGCGATGCTGTAGATCTCGCCGTCCTTCAGCAAAGGATAGTCCGCAGTGCGATAGTGGCGAAAGTGGCGTCGTCCGGCATCCATGACGCTCAGCGTCTTGCCGCAGCCGATCCATATCCTGTCCAGCGCATCGATATGCAGCGCCTGGACCGCATTGCAGGGCAACGACGCAGGGTCGTTCGGATCGTGTCTCCAGGTCCTGAATCCCGCGCCGTCGTAACGCACCAGGCCATCCAGGGTGCCAAGCCACAGATAACCGGCACGATCCTGGTGGATCGCAACCACCATGGTCGATGGAAGTCCATCGCTAGGCCCTACAATGCGGAAACGGGGAATCTCGGGAATCTTCGCCGCACATGGCAAAGCGCCAAGCAGCAAGACAAGCACAACGATGAGCGCACGCATGTGGGCATCCTTTCCACGTCCAGCCCGCATGCTCGCAACGGATCGTTGCGAGCGCAAGCCAAGCGGAGCGCAGCGGGAATGCCTAGAATCCGCCCATGACAATCCTCGCCCGCCTGTTGCTGCTTCCCGCCCTGGTCGCGACCAGCCTTGCCGCAACCGCCGCGCCGGTGCGTTACGCGCTGGATCCGGTGCACACGCGGGTGCTGTTCGCAGTCGAACATGCCGGGTTTTCCAAGGCGTTGGGCACCGTTTCCGGAAGTAGCGGCACGCTGGTGTTCGACCCGGACGACTGGGCCTCCGCACGGCTGGATGTCAACGTGCCGCTGCACCGCGCCGACCTGGGCGATGCCAAGTGGAACGAGGCCACGCTGGCGCGCAACCTGCTCGACGCCGAGCGGTTTCCCGACGCGCATTTCGTCTCCACGCACGTCGAAGCCAGCGGCGAAGACCACGCCAAGGTCAGCGGAAACCTGACCCTGCACGGCGTCACCCGCCCGGTCACCCTGGACGTCACCCTCAACGCGCTCAAACGCCATCCGCTGCCGCCGTTCCGGCGCACTGCCGGTTTCTCGGCCACCGCCACGCTGAGCCGTGCCGAGTTCGGAATCGACGCGTGGAAGTCGATGATCGGCGACTCGGTGGAACTGCGCATCGAAGCGGAAGCCGTGCGCGAAGGCCGTGCCGAAGACGACGCACCGCAACCGCAGAACATACCCGCCGCCCCTGACGCTGCCACCAGCCCGGAATCCTGAGCATGAGCCTGAAGAACATCGAACGTTGGGGCGGTGTCAGCCAGACCCTGCATTGGCTGATCGCACTGCTGATTCTGGCGTTGGGCGTGGTTGGCCTGATCATGGGCAACCTGCCCAAGACCCCGAAATATTTCTGGGTCTACACCGCGCACAAGTCGGTGGGTCTGACCGTGCTGGCATTGGTGATCGTGCGGCTGGGCTGGCGCATCTATGCAGGCGCACCGCCGCCGGTAAGCGGTACCCCGCGCTGGCAGGAACGCATCGCCGGGCTCACGCACTGGCTGCTGTACGCCATGATCTTCGCCATGCCGTTGTCGGGCTGGCTGTACGACTCCACCAGCGGCCTGCGCCCGTTCCGTTGGTTCGGCTTGTTTGCCGTCCCCAAGCTCAGCCCGCCGGACGAACAACTGCGCGTGATTGCGCATTTCATCCACGAGTGGGGCTTCTGGTTGTTGATTGCGGTGGTGCTGGCGCATGCCGGCGCTGCGCTCTACCACCACCTGTTCCAGCGTGACGCCACCTTGGTGCGGATGTTGCCGCGCGGTTGGCTCTCTTCCAAAACCTAAAGGATTCCCCATGTCGTCCAGGTTGTTCGCCTCTCCCCTGCTGGTCGCCGCCTCATTGGTGGCCACGTTCGCTGCCGCCCCGGTCCTCGCTGCCGATTACGTGCAGGCACCCGGCTCGTCGCTGGTGTTTGCCAGCAAGTACGACGGCGAAGTCTTCACCGGCAAGTTCCCCGGGTTCGACACCACGCTGAGTTTCGATCCGGCCAATCTGGCCGGTGCCAAGCTCGACGTGCGCATCCCGCTGGCAGGTGCCGTCAGCGGCAATGGCGACCGTGATTCGACCCTGCAGGGGCCGGACTTCTTCAACGTGGCCAAGTTCGCCACCGCGCGCTACCGCGCCGACAAGTTCCGCGCAATCGGCGGCAACCAGTACGCCGCCGACGGCACGCTGGAATTGCGCGGCATCAGCAAGCCGGTCACGCTGACCTTCACCTGGACACCCGGCGCACAGCCGGTGCTGGCCGGCAAGGCAGTGGTGAAGCGCCTGGACTTCGGCGTGGGCGGCGGCGACTGGGCCGACACCAAGACCATCCCCAACGAAACCGCGATCAGCACCAAGGTCGTGTTCAAGGCGAAGTAACGCCACCGGCCGCAACCGGACGCGGCCACTAAACGGCGGACTACCTCGTCGGGTCCGCCGTTTTTTTGTGTCTGGCGATTGGATGACACCGCGCGACAGTTAGACTCGGCACTCATCCAAAGGACGCCGACGATGCGCACACACGGAACGTTGACCCGCTGGAATCCCGATCGCGGCTTCGGCTTCATTACCCCGGCTCAGCCGGGCGATGAGGTGTTCGTGCATATTTCCGCGTTTCCCAGAAGCGCAGATGCGCCGCGTATCGGCGAGCTGATTTCCTTCGAGATCGAACCAGGCAAGGATGGGCGACAGCAAGCGGTGCGCGTGATGCGCGCCGGAGCGCGTGCGCCCAAGCATGACGCGCCTGTGCGACGCAACACGGCACGCATGGCGCCGGCAAAAAGACAGATCGGGCTTGGAAAGGTCTTGCTCATGATGCTGGTGCTCGGTGGCGGGGCGTTCGCCTATCAGCAGCGCGATTACTTGATCGATGTATTCACCCCGGCACCGGCACTAGAGCAAATGTCGTCGCCAACGCGGCCCGTAGCAACTCCTGCGTCTGCGCCCACCGCGCAATACAGCTGTGGCGGACGCACGCACTGCTCGCAGATGACCTCCTGCGACGATGCCACTTACGTGTTGCAGCATTGCCCAAATACCGAAATGGACGGCGACCACGATGGCGTGCCCTGCGAGCAGCAATGGTGCCGTTGAATCAAAGCGGCTGACACCTTGAACGGGCGGCCGACAAGAATATTTTGTTAGCCGCATCTTGTTACATGCAGTCAAACGCCCGGGTCAAACGCTGAGTTGGTCGAGCGCGCGGTGCCCTCACCGCTCGCGGGACACGCCGCAAGTACGTCCATGTAGGCTCGGTGGCGGCATCCATGCCGCCACACGGTCCCGCAAGCGGCAAGGACACCGCACCAGAAAGTTGTTCGGTTGCTTTGTTCAAAAGCATGCACACCGACCATCTCGACTGGTCCTTGCCCGCCCACCGTCGCGGGACCTTACGCGGCATAGATGCCGCGTAAGAGCCTACACGGACGTACTTGCGGCGTGTCCCGCGACGGTGGGCGGGCAAGGGCCCTGCAGCAAACCCGCAGATCGGCCGCCCTGCAGCGAAGGCCCAGATCATCCGCTCCGCACCAGACCGGCGTGAAGTCGTTTTAAGCCGCTCTAAATCCAAAATCTGGCGCGTACCGGGTCC
The DNA here is from genome assembly GCF_056725225.1 of Xanthomonas sp. NCPPB 2933. Classification (NCBI taxonomy): domain Bacteria; kingdom Pseudomonadati; phylum Pseudomonadota; class Gammaproteobacteria; order Lysobacterales; family Lysobacteraceae; genus Xanthomonas; species Xanthomonas sp. NCPPB 2933. The sequence continues at coordinate 1,598,564 of NZ_CM161518.1, read as the reverse complement.
ACGAGCGCCACATCAGCGCGTGCCGGAATTCAACCACTCCAGCAAACGCCGGCTATCGAACGGCCACCCCAACTCGCGCCCAACCGCATCGCGCAGCACCGGCACGCGCTCGCCGTAAGCAGACTCAAGCGCCGCATCGCCATCGATGAACACGCTGCTGAATTCGCCCGCGCGCGTCTGCGCCAGCACCGCCACGGCCTGGTCGCACAGGTGGCAATCGTCGCGTTGGTACAGGATCAAAGCCATCGCAAAGCTCTCAATGCTGCGCTGCAGCCGTGCCGCAATCGCCGAAAGACTAGAATAGCCGCCTTTACGCTCACCTCTCCGGCAAGCATGGCTGTCAGCACGTTCGACCTGTTCAAGATCGGCATCGGTCCGAGTTCCTCCCATACCGTGGGGCCGATGCGCGCGGCCGAACGCTTCGTGCATCGCTGGTTGCTCGACGCCGGACGCCTGCAGGACGTGGTGCGCATCCGCGCCGAGGTCTTCGGCTCGCTGGCCCTGACCGGCCGCGGCCATGGCACCGACAAGGCCGTGCTACTCGGCCTGGAAGGTAACCGCCCCAACCTGATCGACCCGGACATCATCCCCGCCACGCTCGAGCGCATCCGCGCCAGCAAGCGCATCAATTTGATGGGCCAGCACACCATCGCCTTCGACGAAAAACGCGACCTGCCGATGAACAAACGGCAGAAGCTCCCGTACCACACCAATGGCATGCGTTTCACCGCCTACGACGCCAATGACGCCGTGATCGCCACCCGCGATTACTACTCGGTCGGTGGCGGTTTTGTGGTCAACCAGGACGATGCCGCCGACGACCGTATCGTGGCCGACGAGACGCCACTGCCCTACCCGTTCCTCAGTGGCGACGAACTGCTCGCGCAATGCGCACGCAGCGGTCTGAGCATCGCAGCACTGATGTTCGAAAACGAAAAGAGCTGGCGTAGCGAAGACGAAATTCGCGCCGGCCTGCGCGAACTGTGGGCGGCGATGCAGTCGTGCGTGGAACGCGGCATTCGCCAGGAAGGCACGCTACCGGGTGGCCTGAACGTCTCGCGTCGCGCGCCGGCGCTGTATCGCGAACTGTCGTCCAAACCGGAAGCGGCGATGCGCGATCCGTTGACCACGCTGGACTGGGTCAATCTCTACGCGCTCGCGGTCAACGAAGAAAACGCCGCCGGCGGCCGCGTCGTTACCGCACCCACCAACGGTGCGGCCGGCATCATTCCCTCGGTGCTGCATTACTTCGATCGCTTCTGCCCCGGCGCATCCGAGCAACGCATCTTCGACTTCCTGCTCACCGCTGCGGCCATCGGCATTCTCTACAAGGAAAACGCCTCGATTTCCGGTGCCGAAGTCGGTTGCCAGGGCGAAGTGGGCGTGGCGTGTTCGATGGCGGCAGGCGGCCTGGTCGCCGCGCTCGGCGGCAACCCGGGGCAGATCGAAAACGCTGCGGAAATCGGCATGGAACACAACCTTGGCCTCACCTGCGATCCGATCGGCGGCCTGGTGCAGATCCCGTGCATCGAACGTAATGCGATGGGCGCGGTGAAGGCGATCAATGCCAGCCGCATGGCCATGCGCGGCGACGGCAAGCACAAGGTATCGCTGGACAAGGTCATCAAGACCATGCGCGACACCGGCCGCGACATGCAGGACAAGTACAAGGAAACCAGCCGCGGCGGCCTGGCAGTGAACGTCATCGAATGCTAAGCGGTGGCGGGTCCTGCTCGGCTGCATTGGCAGGCAACTGCGCGCGATCGTGAAGGCGTGCCTGAGTGCGACAAGGCGTTAGCTGCCATGCCTCATCGGCTGCAATAAGAGATTTGCGGCCACCCCGCGCGCCTGGCGCATCGCAACAGACATCAAACGCAGCGAACTGATCCGACACAGCAAGCGTTCCCGCACGCGGGTTGCCACGTTGAACGCGATCACCACATGCACGTGTGTACTGTCGAAGGCTGAATTCCCACGGAGATCGCGATGCGACAGCTTGTCTGCACTCTCGCCCTGGCCCTGGCCTGCGGCCCATTGATGGCGCAGGAAACCAGCTATGGCCCGCGCCTGGAAGGCTTCGAGTACCCGTATCCGGTCAAGACCTTCGCGTTCACTTCGCAACAGCAGCCGCTGGAAATGGCGTACCTGGATGTCACACCCACCGGCAAGCCCAACGGACGCACCGCCGTGCTGCTGCATGGCAAGAACTTCTGCGCTGCCACCTGGGAGCAGACCATTGCCGCGTTGAGCACCGCCGGCTACCGCGTTATCGCGCCGGACCAGGTGGGTTTTTGCAAATCCAGCAAGCCGGCGGCTTATCAATTTTCTTTCGCGCAGCTGGCCGACAACACACAGGCGCTGCTGAAAAAGTTGGGCATCGAACGTGCCGTGGTGGTCGGTCATTCGATGGGCGGCATGCTCGCCATCCGCTATGCGCTGATGTATCCGAAGGCCACCGAGCAGTTGGCATTGGTCGACCCGATCGGCCTGGAAGACTGGAAGGCCGAAGGCATCCCGTGGCGTAGCGTCGATGCCTGGTACGACAACGAACTGAAGATCAGTTTCGAGCGCATCAAAAAGTATCAGATGGAGGTCTATTACGCCGGCCAGTGGAAGCCCGAGTTCGAACGCTGGGCGCGCATGCAGGCCGGCATGTCGCTGGGCAACGGCAAGCAGGCCGTTGCCTGGAATCAGGCGCTGACCTACGACATGGTGTTCAACCAACCGGTGGTCTACGAACTGCCCAAACTCGCCGTGCCGACCACGCTGTTCATCGGCCTCAAGGACCGCACCGCGATCGGCAAGGACACCGCCCCCCCCGAGGTCAAGGCACGCGTCGGCGATTACACCAAGCTGGGGAAACGTGCGGCCGAGACGATTCCGAATGCGAAGCTGATCGAGTTCGCCGACCTCGGACATTCGCCGCAGGTGCAGGACCCGAAGCGCTTCAATGCTGCGTTATTGAAGGCGATTGCGCAGTAAGCGGCGGGCCGGTCGCACGGTGTCACCTGACCTACGCTGATCTGAAAGCCGCAGCTCGCTGACATGCGAGCTGCGGCTGGATGCGCGTCAGATGCGTATCTGATGCCGCGTCTCTCAGCACACGATTGCCAGGCAGTTGGCCTGCTGCAACCTGATCAAGCCAGAGGCTTGGCCTGTGCGATGCTTCAAACAACGACAATCACTCGATCAACCCGCCACAATCCGCAGCACATCATCCAGCAACGCCGCCGCAGTCACTTCCGCACCCGCGCCCGGGCCCTGGATCAACAACGGCTGCTCGCGATAGCGATCGCTGCTGATCGCAACGCGGTTATCGGTGCCGGCACCACCGGCCAGCGGGTGATCCAACGCCAATTCGCGCAGGCCGACGCTGGCGCCATGCGCATCCACACGCCCCACGAAACGCAGGCAACGCCCTGCGGCACGCGCCTGCTGCCAACGCGCGCCCACCACCTCGTCCAGCGCGCCCAGCTGCGCATCCAAGGCGTCAAGCGGCAGCCGCGCAATGCTTGCGGGCACCAGCGATTCCACATGCACCTGCTCGGCTTCCAGCTGCCAGCCCGCCGCACGCGCAAGGATCAGCAACTTGCGCCGCACATCCTCGCCGGACAGATCGATACGCGGATCCGGCTCGGTGTAACCGGCCGCCATCGCCTCGCGCACGCAATCGGAAAACGCGCCGCTGCCGTCATAGCGATCAAACAGCCACGCCAGCGATCCGGACAATACGCCTTCGATCGAATGGATATGGTCGCCGCCCGCCACCAGCGCGCGCACGCTACTCAACACTGGCAATCCCGCGCCCACCGTCGCGCTATCGCCATAATGCGCACCACTAGCGTGACGCGCCGCGTGCAGCGCCTGCGCACGCGACAACGCGGTGCCCTGGCCCAACTTGTTGGCGGTGACCACATGCACACCACGCAGCAACCATTCCACATGCCAATCGGCCACCACGTCGCTGGCAGTGGCGTCCACCAGCACATCGCCGGCACGCAGCGCAGTGGTTTCCGCCCACGGCTGCAACACCGCCTGGCCGCGCGGCGCTGCATTGGCCTGCCGCAATGCCTGTTCCGCACTGGTGCCGCAGTCGTGGGCAATGCGCGAATTGGCCAGCCAATCGAAGCGCGGCAGGCGCAATTGACGTTCCTGCAGCGCGGTATAGCGCGTCACGAACGCGCGCCCCACGGTGCCGGTGCCCAGCAAGGCCAGACGTGGCGTCGGTGTCACCGCGGCCGCTGAAGCGCGACGCGAAGCAGGTAGCACAGTGCTCACGCGTCGACCTGTTTGCGGCTTGCGGTGGTCAGCGTCGCTTCGGCACGTGCCAGGCCGGCGCGTAGATCGATCAACAGATCTTCTGCAGACTCGATACCGATCGACAACCGCAACAACCCATCGGAAATGCCTGCGGCAGCACGTGCCTCAGCCGTCATCGCCGCATGCGTCATCGATGCCGGATGCGCAATCAGGCTTTCCACACCGCCCAACGACTCGGCCAGCGTGAAGTAGCGCAAGCCATCGACAAACGCGCGCACTGCCGCTTCGCCACCTTCCAGCTCGAAGCTCATCATCGCGCCGAAGCCCTTCTGCTGGCGCGCCGCCAGGGCATGCCCCGGATGCGTCGCCAAGCCGGGGAAATACACCTGATTGACCACCGCATGCCCATCTAGCAATGCAGCGATGGCGTCGGCATTTTCCTGATGCACGCGCAGACGCGCATCCAGCGTGCGCAAACCGCGCAAGGTGAGGAAGGCATCGAACGGCGAACCGGTCAGTCCCAGTGCATTGGCCCACCACACCAGCTGCTGATGCAGCTCCGCGTCGCGCGCCACCACTGCACCACCCACCACATCGCTGTGGCCGTTGATGTACTTGGTGGTGGAATGCAGCACCAGATCCGCACCGAACTCCAGCGGCTTCTGCAGTGCCGGCGACAGGAAGGTGTTGTCCACCACCGTCAACGCGCCAACCTTCTTCGCTGCCTCAATGACGAAGCGCAGATCGGTGATGCGCAGCAGCGGATTGGAAGGGGTTTCGATCAGCACCAGCTTGGGCGAATGCGCCAGTGCATCGGCCAGCGAACGCGGGTCGGTGAGGTCGGCGGTGATCAGCGCAAAGTGGCCTTTCTTGGCCAGCGCATTGAACAGGCGCCAGCTGCCGCCGTAGGCATCGTGCGGCACCACCAGCGTATCGCCCGGCTGCAGCAGCGCATTGAGCACCAGATTGATCGCGCCCATGCCGGTGGAGGTGATCACCCCGCCGGCGCCACCTTCCAGTTCGGCCAGCGCTTCGCCGAGCAGATCGCGGGTGGGATTGCCGCTGCGCGTGTAGTCGTACTGGCGCTTGTTGCCAAAACCATCGAAGGAGAAGTTCGACGACAGCACGATCGGCGGCGTTACCGCGCCATAGGCAGTGTCGCGATCGATACCGGCGCGGACAGCGGCAGTGGCAGCGGTACAAGGGGCGTCGGTGGGGTCACGAAAGCTCATGCGGTTTCTCCGGTGATGCGAAGGGCAGTGGTGAGGATCGCGTCGATGCGATCGATTTCTTTCAAGAAGGCGTCGTGGCCATACGGCGAGCGCAGCACGCGCAGACTGCCGCGCTGGCCCAAGCCTTCGACCAGCGTGACCAGGTCGGCCAGCGGCACCAGGCGGTCGCCCTCCACCGCAACGACAACGGTGGGCACACGCACTTGCGCGGGGTCGATACGATGCAGGTCGATGGATTCGGACAACCGCAAATACGCGTTTACCGGCGTGCGCGCCACGTATTGCGCGCCAGCGGCGTCCAGATAGTCTTCGGCCGCCACGCGCACGCGGCCATTGATCACTTCCGGCGGCGCGTCGAAGCGTTCGCTGAATTCTTCCGGCGTGCGGTAGCTGAGCATGGCGAACTGCCGTGCCAGCGCCAGCCCATGATGTTCTGCGCATTGCAGCTGGCCTAGCGCCACCGCGCGGCGCTGCAGTGCGCGCCACGCTGCGGCATACGGATGCGCGCGATGCGCACCGCTCACTGCCACCAACGTGCCGACACGGGCGGCATGGCGGGTGGCGAATTGCAGACCGACCAAAGCGCCATACGAATAACCGACAAAACCGTGCAGGCGCGCGATGCCCAATGCATCCAGCAGCGCGGCGATCGCATCGGCCTGGTCGGCGGTATCGATCGGCGCATCCAGCGTGCCGTCGGCACCGAGAAAATCGAATGCCAACAGCCGGCGCGATGCCGGATCCAGCGCGCGGCCCGTGCCAACCAGGCCATCCACCCAGCCTTTCTCGGGAAACAGCGCACTGGCGGCCAGATGGCGGTGCGCAGAAATTCCGCCCGCCACGAACACCACCGGCGCATTGGCCGCGCCAACCAGCTCATAGCGCAACCGCAGCTCGCGCATGCCGGCATGCCGCATCGGCAGCGCGATGACAAGATCGCCGCGCACGGCAATCGAGCCGTCGTCGGTGGCGGCGGGCGTATAGGCGTAGTCGGTAGTAGAAGGCGATGCTGTATTCACGAGGCTCATGGCGATATCCGGGGTGGATCGGCCATCGAGCTTCGCGGGAGCTCGCGTTCGACGTGCACAAGGCACAAATCGAACCATCTTTCGGCGGACGCGCAGGTCCCCGCAGGATTTGGCACCAAACGCGGGCGCTTGCGCGCTCCGCTGGCTGCCCCGGCATCAAAGGGCCTGTCCCTCCGCCGGTCTCGATGGTGAGGCTAAGATGCCACCGCCTTTTTGCGATGTCAATCTCTTCATGCGGATAGAAAGATATATTTTCATCCGATACCACTGCCCCCTGTGATGGGCCGCATACTTGAGGTCTTTCCCGTTCGAGCCAATCGCGTGCCCCACCAGGTGTCTCGCGCCGCCCTGCGCGTCTTTGCATCGGTCTCGATGACCCTGATGCTGCCCTGCGCTGCACCTGCCAGCGCCCAGCAGCGCTGGCACTGGCCCGGCGCTGCGGCGGCAACCGGGCCTGGAACTTCGGCAACCCCGTCTGTACTCGACGCCGGCGACACAGCCCCATTGCTGCAGCTCGAATGGCAGGCGCCAGTCTATTTGGCCTGGGTCGGCAACCCGCTGGCCGGACCTGCGCAGGTGCGACTGAGCGCACCGCCCAGCGAGGATTACCGCGCCGTGCCGCAGTTACCGTTGACGGTAGAACTGGCCGCGCACGAACGCCGCCTGCTCGCCCGGCTGTATCCGGCCAGCAACCAGCGCACCCTGGGCGGGCTTGGACTCAAGCTCGACATCGTGCCCGGCGCCCCACAGGCACGCGCCCAGCCCGTACGCTACCAACTCCCATTCCGCGATGTGCCGGTGCAGGTAGACCAGGGCTTCGGTGGGCACTTCAGCCATACCGATGCGCCCAACTGGTATGCGGTGGACTTCGCGCTGCCGCACGGCACGCCGGTGCTGGCAGCGCGTGAGGGCGTGGTCATGCAGGTGCAGCGCGACAGCACCGAAGACGGCCCGCATGGTCCGGCGGCCGGCGGCGGCAACCTGGTGCGGGTGCTGCATGCCGACGGCAGCATGGCGGTGTACGCGCACCTGGCTCCCGATGGCGTGGCAGTGCGCGCCGGCCAGGTCGTGGCTACCGGCGAGCGGCTGGGCAGCGCGGGCAACACCGGTTTCAGCACCGCCCCGCACCTGCATTTCGCGCTTCAGCACAATGCCGGGATGCAGCTGATCTCACTGCCGTTCCGGATGATGGGCCCGCAAGGCGAGCTGCAGTTTCCATCGCCGGCGCCCTGACCCGCAGGCGCCAGGATGGTGGCGTCGCCAGAGCCAACTGGCTCGACCCGGTCATGAAAGGCGTGCCGGAGCGAAGCCGCTATAATCACCGGCTTCCTCAGTTTCCGCAGGCGTCCGACCGGGCGCGCTCAGCCCATGTCCGACGTCTCCAACGAAGCCGCGCGCCGCCGCACCTTCGCCATCATTTCCCACCCCGATGCGGGCAAGACCACGCTGACCGAAAAGCTGTTGCTGTTCGGCGGTGCGATCCAGATGGCCGGCTCGGTGAAAGGCCGCAAGGCCGCCCGCCATGCCACCTCGGACTGGATGGCGCTGGAAAAGGAGCGCGGCATCTCGGTGACCTCCTCGGTGATGCAGTTCCCGTACGAGGGCAAGGTGATCAACCTGCTCGACACCCCCGGCCACGCCGACTTCGGCGAGGACACCTATCGGGTGCTTACCGCGGTGGACTCGGCGCTGATGGTCATCGACGTGGCCAAGGGCGTGGAAGAACGCACCATCAAATTGATGGAAGTCTGCCGGCTGCGCGACACGCCGATCATGACCTTCATCAACAAGCTCGATCGCGAGGGCAAGAACCCGATCGATCTGCTGGATGAAGTCGAAACCGTGCTCGGCATCCAGTGCGCGCCGGTGACCTGGCCGATCGGAATGGGCCAGCGCCTGAAGGGCGTGGTGCATCTGATCACCGGCGAGGTGCACCTGTACGAACAGGGCCGCAACTTCACCCGCCAGGATTCGACCATCTTCCCGTCGGTGGATGCGCCTGGTCTGGTCGAAAAGATCGGCACGCAGATGCTGGCCGAGCTGCGCGACGAGCTCGAACTGGTGCAAGGTGCCAGCAATCCATTCGATCTGCAGGCGTATCGCGCTGGCAAGCAGACCCCGGTGTTCTTCGGTTCGGGCGTCAACAACTTCGGCGTGCAACCGCTGCTCGATTTCTTCATCGAACACGCACCGCCGCCGCAGGCACGCGACACCACCGGCCGTCGCGTCGAGGCCACCGAAGCCAAGCTCAGCGGCTTCGTCTTCAAGATCCAGGCCAACATGGACCCGCAGCATCGCGACCGCGTCGCCTTCATGCGCGTGTGCTCGGGCAAGTTCACCGCCGGCATGAAAACGCTGCACGTGCGCAGCGGCAAGGATGTGAAGCTGGCCAACGCGCTGACCTTTATGGCCTCCGATCGCGAGATCGCTGCCGAAGCCTGGCCGGGCGATGTCATCGGTATCCATAATCACGGCACCATCTCCATCGGCGACACCTTTACCGAGGGCGAATCGCTGTCGTTTACCGGCATCCCCAACTTCGCACCGGAGCTGTTCCGCCGCGCGCGCCTGCGCGACCCGCTCAAGCTCAAGCAGCTGCAAAAGGGTCTGGCGCAGCTGTCCGAAGAAGGCGCCACGCAGTTTTTCCGCCCGCTGATGAGCAACGACCTGATTCTTGGTGCGGTGGGCGTGCTGCAGTTCGACGTGGTGGCCTACCGGCTCAAGGACGAGTACGGCGTGGATGCGATCTTCGAACCGGTGGGCGTCACCACCGCGCGCTGGGTGCATTGCGACAACCCGAAGAAGCTGGAAGAGTTCCGCGAGAAAAATGCCGGCAATCTGGGCATCGATGCGGCCGGCCAGCTGGTCTATCTGGCACCGACCCGGGTGAATCTGCAGCTGGCCCAGGAACGCGCACCAGACGTGCGCTTTTCCGCAACGCGCGAGCATGCGCATGCCAAGGCGATCGATTGACCGCTGCTTGAACCGACGCATGAAAATGCAACTGCTGGCGATGCGAATTGCTCGCAGTTACGGTACATTTTTGGCATGAACGCAGACGCCTCCCCCTCGACCGACCTGCGCGACGAGATAGCCAGTGCCGTGACCCACGGCCTGGGCGCAATTGCCGCATTGGCCGGCGGTTCGGTGCTGATCACGCTGGCCGCCATTTATGGCGACGGCTGGCAGCTGGCCACTTCCATCGTCTTCAGCGCCACCCTGGTGCTGCTCTACGTCGCCTCTACCTTGTTCCATGCCATACCGCATCCCGGTGCCAAAGCACGGCTGCAGATACTGGATCACTGCGCGATCTATCTATTGATCGCCGGCACCTATACGCCGTTTACGCTGATCAATCTGCGCGACTCCTGGGGTTGGGGATTGTTCGCCGCCATCTGGACGATTGCCGCCGCCGGGGTGATCTTCAAACTGTTTTTCACCGGACGCTTTCGCTTGCTGTCCACGGTGCTGTATCTGGCGATGGGCTGGTTGATCCTGGTCGCGATCCAGCCCCTGTTACGCTCGGTCGATACCTGGTCGCTGTGCTGGCTACTGGCCGGCGGGCTCTTCTATACCTTGGGTACGTATTTCTATCAGCGCGACACCCAACGCTATTTCCATGCGATCTGGCATCTGTTCGTGCTTGCCGGCAGTGCTTGCCACTTTGTCGCGGTGATCGCGCAAGTGGTGTGATCTGCGCAGGTGCTGTGATGGACGATTGATGGCGCGTTCGCGCGCCGTGCACGAGGCATCGCCAACCATGGCCCGCGTGAACACTGTGACCAACACCTCTGCTACGCCCCCTCCCCGCACATCACGTCGTCGACGCTGGTTGATCGGGTTCGGCATCGCCGCCGTGCTTGTGGTGATCTTCGTGCTGCTGTTCGAGTGGAACTGGCTACGTGGCCCGGTCGAGCGCGTGGTCAGTGCCAAGACCGGTCGCGAATTTCATCTGGGCTATCTGGATGTGAAACTGGGCCGCACTACCACCGTGCGTGGCAACCGACTGAGCCTGGCCAATGCGCAGTGGTCCAAGCGCGGCCCGATGGCCGAACTGAATTCGGCCGAGATCGATGTCGAGTTGTGGCCATTGCTGCGCGGCAATGTGCGCTTGCCGGAAATTCGCCTGGATCACCCGAAAGTACTGCTGGAAGCGGGCGACGACACGCATCCGGGCAACTGGGTGTTCGATCAGGACGATGGCGACGGCACGCTGCCACGGCTTGGGCGCCTGCTGGTCCATAACGGGCGGCTGCAATATATCGATGCCGCCAACCGCTCGGATGTGGATGTGGCGATCAACAGTCTCGCACCGCCCAGCAGCGATCAGCGTGCAGCGCCGATCGGCATCGACGGCAAAGGCCGCTGGAAGGGCTACCCCTTCACGCTCAAGGGCGACACCGCGTCGCCGCTGGAGCTGAGCCAGAGCGAGCATCCCTTCCGCATCGATCTACGCGGCAGCGCTGGCGCCACCCGTACGCACGTCCGCGGCACGCTGACGAATCCCTTCCAGTTCCAGGTCTTCGATCTGCAGATGGCGCTCAGTGGGCAGGACATGCAGGACCTGTATCCCTTGACCGGCGTGGCCATGCCGTCGACGCCGCCGTACAAACTCGACGGACATCTGCGCCGCAACGGCGAGATCTGGCGCTACGAAAAGTTTACCGGCACCGCTGGCGACAGCGATCTTGCCGGCACTGCCGAAGTGGATCTACGCAACAAGCGTCCGTTCCTGCGCGCAGATCTGGCGTCGAAACGTCTGGATTTCGACGATCTGGCCGGCTTCATCGGTGCGCCACCGAAGACCGGCACGAATGAATCGGCAAATGACGAACAGAAAAAACAGGCTGCACAACTTGCCGCCAGTGCGCGTGTGTTGCCCAGCACGCCCTATGACTTGTCCAAACTGCGCGCGATGGATGCGCAGGTGCGTTGGCGCGCACAGCGCATCAACGCACCATCGTGGCCGCTGGACGACATGGATGCCTCGCTGACGTTGAAGGACGGCCTGTTGCAACTAGATCCGCTCAACTTCGGCGTTGCCGGCGGCGATATCCGCTCCACCATCCGCATGGATGCGCGCAACGAAGTGATCACCACGCAACTCAAGGCCGGCCTTCGCGGGATTCGGCTGGATCAGCTATTCCCCGACACCGCGCTCGCAAAACAAGCCTCGGGCGCCATCGGTGGCGAATTCGATCTGCGTGGTCGCGGCAACTCGATCGCCGCGATGCTCGGCACCGCCGATGGCACGATCGGCGTTGGCATGGGCCGTGGTCATGTGGGCAATCTGATCATGGAGCTGGCTGGCCTGGACATTGCCGAGTCGCTCAAATATCTGTTCACCAAGGATCGTCAGATTCCGGTGCGCTGCATTTTCGGCGACTTCGGTGTGCAAGACGGCCTGATGCAATCGCGCGCCCTGGCCTTCGATAGCACCGACACCATCATCATTGGCGAAGGCAGCATCAGCCTCAAAGACGAAACGCTGGATCTGCTGCTTCGTCCACGTCCGAAGGACCGCAGTATCCTGAGCCTGCGCTCGCCGCTGCGAATCGGCGGCACCTTCAAAGACCCCAGCTTCCGGCCGGACTTCAAAGCATTGGGACTGCGCGGCGCGCTTGCCGTCGGCCTGGGCATGATCGCCCCGCCCGCAGCATTGCTCGCGACCTTCGAACCGGGCCCCGGCAAGGACAGCGACTGCGGCGGCAAGTTCGCAAAGTAGCCCAACTGCGCGACTTGAAGTGGCTAACAAAACAGCTCGAGCGCTGTATGCAGTGCGGCAGAATCTTCGCCGCACTCGCCTTCGCTGACGAGTGAAGTATCGGAAATAGCAGTGACGTCGGTCGAATCGAACTGAGCTGATCAGACCGCACCATCATCGGTCGCACGCGCGGCGTGCACTATTCGACCACGCCGCACACCGACCATCTCGACTGGTCCTTGCCCGCCCACCGTCGCGGGACCTTACGCGGCATGGATGCCGCGTAAGAGCCTACACGGACGTACTTGCGGCGTGTCCCGCGAGGGTGGGCGGGCAAGGGCCCTGCAGCCAAGCCGCAGATCATCCGCTCTAAAACCGAGCCATCCGCACCGTTCATTCCCCTAGCAAGCCGGACGAGAGCTTCAGCGCAGTTTGAATGCTCCCAAACCGATAAATGTTCCCAAACCAAGCGGATTGCGGGCGTGATGCTCTCACCGCTTCCGGAACACCCGATGCATCCATCCATGGAGCTCCGTAAAGGCATTCATGCCGCCACAAGGTACCGCAAGCGCTGAGAACATCGCACCTCGCAATGTGGTCGTGTTTAACCAAAAAGTCGGCCGCACCAACCTAACGGTGGGCGCAGTAAATTTGTAGCCACTCTTGGCTGCAAGGCTTCAGCCAGCGCGGCGTTAGCTGGCGATATAACGCTGCAACTGATCGATATCGCGCTGCTGGTTCTCGATCACTGCCTTGACCAGATCGCCGATGGAAATCACCCCGTGCACGCGGCCGTTTTCGACCACCGGCAGATGCCGGAAGCGTCCATCGGTCATCAATTGCATGCAACGGTCTACCGTGTCCGATGGCGATACTGTCACCACTTCGTTGCTCATGATCTCGGCAACGCTGGTGGTCGATGAGGCCCGATCGCGCAATACCACTTTGCGCGCGTAATCGCGCTCGGAGACGATGCCAATCAGGCGCGGCCCGTCCATCACCAACACCGCACCGATGCCCTTCTCGGCCATCAAGCGGATCGCCTCGATCACTGCGGCGTCGGCCGCAACCGCAAACACCTCAACCTGTTTGGTCCCCAACAGCTGTCGTACGGTCTGCATGGCCCGCTCCGCGCTTGGTCTGGTGATCGCAGACTACTCCCACCGCGCCGCAGTGGGTATCGACCAGATACAGCGGGCGCTGCTTGGCCTCGTCATACAGCCGGCCCAGGTATTCACCGATCAAGCCCAACGCAATCAGCTGGATCCCGCCCAGAAACAGGATCACCGACATCATGGTCGGCCAACCCGCCACCGGGTCGCCCAGCAAGGCCGCCTTGATCACCACCCAGCCACCGAACAGGAACGCCACCAGTGCGGTCAGCAAACCGAGATAGGTCGCCGCGCGCAACGGCACCGTGGAAAAACTGGTGATGCCATCCAGCGCGAAATTCCACAACCGCCACACCGTGAACTTGCTGCGCCCCGACAGCCGCGGCGCACGCCGGTACGGCAATGCCACCTGACGAAACCCGACCCAGCCGAACAGGCCTTTCATGAAACGGTGGCGCTCGCGCAGCTGCTGCAAGGCCTGCACCACACGCGGCGACAACAACCGGAAATCCCCCGTATCGGCCGGAATCGGCGTGCGCGACAACTGCCGGATCACCCGATAGAACGCATGCGCCGCACTGCGCTTCAACCAGCTCTCGCCCTCGCGAAAAATCCGCGTGCCGAAGATGTTGTCGTAACCGGCGCGCCACAGCGCAACGAACTCCGGGATCAACTCCGGCGGGTCCTGCCCATCGGCATCGAGCAGCACCACCGCGCCGGGTAACACATGATCCAGCCCCGCAGAAATGGCCACTTCCTTGCCGAAATTGCGCGACAACCGCACCGCACTCACCTGCGCATCGGCCTCGGCAAGTGCCTGCAACACAGTCCAGGTGCCATCGGTGCTGCCATCGTCGACATACAGCACGTGCGTGTGCAATCCGCTCAATCCCGCGAGCACCGCGCACAGACGCGGATGCAGCAAAGGAATGCTGGTTTCTTCGTTGTAGGCAGCAATTACCACCGTGAGGCGATCTGCTGCAGCCGGCAGTTGCGCTGTTTCGAACGCGCTCATGCTCATGGCGCCTGCAGATACGCAGGACCGCCCAACTGGCGCGCCTGCCGCTGGATCCATGCCGTGCGCCGCTGCACATAGGCCCCGGGGCGCCGTGCGTCATAGCGACGTGGCGAGGGCAGCACCGCAGCCAGACGCGCCGATTCGGTCGGCGACAACCCTGCCGCGTCCTTGCCCCAGAACTGCCGGGCAGCGGCCTGCGCGCCATACACCCCATCGCCGAATTCGGCCACGTTGAGATACATCTCCAGAATGCGCTGCTTCGGCCACAACAGCTCGATCAGCACCGTGTACCAAGCCTCCAGGCCCTTGCGCACCCAACTGCGGCCCTGCCACAGGAACACGTTCTTGGCGACCTGCTGACTGATCGTGCTCGCCCCACGCACGCGCCCACCGCGCGCATTGTGATCGCGCGCCTTCTCGATGGCCTGCAGATCGAAACCGTGATGTACCGGGAACTGCTGATCCTCCGCAGCCACCACCGAAATCGGCAGGCTGGCAGCAATCTTGTCGTAGTCGCGCCATTGCTGATGCAGCGAAAAATTCCAGTCGCCTTCGCCCCAGGCTTCCAGATAGCGCCCCACCATCATGCTGCTGATCGGCGGATCGACCACCCGCAGCACCAGCACCTGCAACACGCTCGCGGCGGCGAACAACAACGGTGCCGCCAACACCCAGCGCAGCCAGCGCCGAGCGCGCCGCGGTGGCGCTACCTGCTTGCCATCCAATGCATCCGTCCCCATTGTTTGCTACGACCTATCATCCCGATGCCTGCCGCATTATCCGGCAACTAGCGTCCCTTACGTCCGATGTTCCCATGACCGATCACGATCAGCTTTCCCGTTTCCTGCTGCCTGCCGCCGGCGTGCGCGGCGTCCACGTGCGCCTGACCCAGGCCTGGCACGACATCCAGGGCGCAGCCGAGTACCCGCCGGCCGCCCGCCAGTTGCTCGGCGAAGCGGCGGTGGCTGCGGCATTGTTCACCGGCCATACCAAGGTCGACGGACGTCTGTCGGTACAGCTGCGCGGCAATGAAACACTGCGCACCTTGTTCGCCGAATGCACCGCGGCCGGTACCTTGCGCGGCATCGTGCAACTGGCCGATGGCGCCGATGCACCCACCGACCTGCGCGAACTGGGCGAGGCCGCACTACTCGCGATCACCATCGAAAATCCCGGCCTGGACCCGCGCGAACCGCAGCGCTACCAGAGCCTGGTCGGCATGCAGGCCCCGGATCTGGCCGAAGCCTTCGAGACCTACTTCCACCAGTCCGAACAGTTGCCGACCCGCCTGTTGCTGGCCGCAGGCCCGGACCAGGCGGCCGGCCTGTTGCTGCAGAAACTGCCCGGCGACGAGGGCGACAACGACGGCTGGACCCGCATCGGCGCGTTGTTCGACACCCTGGGTGCCCCGGAACTGCTGTCGGTGGCTGGCGAAGACCTGCTGCACCGCCTGTTCCACGAAGAGGAGCCGCAGTTGCTCGGCGACAAGCCGCTCAGCTTCGGCTGCTCCTGCTCGCGCGAGCGGGTCGCTTCGATGCTGCAGTCCCTGGGCGAAGAAGAAGCCCGCGCAGCGGCGGAGGCGACTGGCGAAGTCGAGGTGCGCTGCGAATTCTGCGGGCGTGAGTATCACTTTCCGTTGACCGCCCTCGACGTACTTTTCAGCGCAGCGCAACCTTCGCTGGAAGCGCCGGAAAGGTTGCAGTAGAAAGGTTTGACGGGTGCTTTCTGGGGAACGCACCCACTTGTTAAATAATCATAAACACCCTAGCATTCTCGTCGCCCGCTCTCGGGAACTTAACAACTCCTCCTGGGTCTGAACTCTGGTATGCGACACCTCCTGCGCCTTCCGCTTGCTTTGCTGGTTGCCCTTGCGGCAGCCACGGGTGTGCACGCGCAGTCGGCCGCCTCCCAGCAGCTGCGCGAAAGCACCATCCTGCCGGTGTGGAACAAGGGCAGCGGCAAGGTGGAAGCCTTTCTATATCTGGAGCCGACCGGCGAGCAGAAGGCAGGCGCACGCTGGCATTTCGGCCGCAATTCGCTGGATGCGGCCTTCGGCCTGACCTCCGGCGACTCGCTGGGCCTGATCTGCAACAGCAGCCGCGGCACCAACATCAATGGTCTGGCCAGCCATTGCCTGCTTGCCGGAATCGGTGACGAAGAAGACGACAGCGCTGCCGCATCGCGCCGGGTCTCGGCCACGCTGGGTTTCAATCGTGCTGGCGCCCGCGCTGGCGTCACCGCCGGCACCGGCCGCGACACCTTGCCCGCCTGGCTGATCGGCGCCGGCAAGGCACCGCTGACCCGCGTCGAACAGAACGACCTGACCGTGTTCGGCCAGAAGAACATCGGCCGCGAAGGCTTCGTCTCGATCGGCGGCACCTATGCCCGCGCGCGGCTGGTGCCCTTGGCAGACGTCTCCCGGGCCATCGCAGACCAGTGGGACACCAAGACCCTTAGCGTCGGCGGCGGCTATGGTGCCTTCAGCGCCAACGTCATCGGCCGCGTGGTCGACGTTCCCGGCCAGCCGGAAAAATGGGAAGGCCTGGGCCTCGGTCTGACCTGGCGCACCCCGTGGAGCGGACAGTTGACAGTCGGCGCGGAAAATGTCATCTCCCGCGGCAAGAACCCCTTTGCCCCGAACAACGAAAGCAATAACGACGGCACGATTCCGTACGTTCGGTACGAACAAGACCTGTAAGCTACTGATTCAAAAGTACTTTCCCAGAACGCCACCGGTTAGTAGCCGGTGGCGTTTTTCGTTCTGGATGTTGCCGCGCATCTCCGTTTCACGTCTTTCTTCTTTTTCGTTAACGGGACTTTAATTCTTCGCGCAACGCATATACCATCGGTTCACCCTGACGTTTTGGATCCGCTTCTTTCGGAACCCCCGACAGGCAAACAACCCTTGGCAGTACCCAAGATCACTTGGAGAGAGAGCTAATGAATTGCAAGTCCAACAAGCTGCGCGATGCAGTTGTCCTCGCGCTTGTCGTGGGCGTGGCCGGTACCGGTACCGCCGTCGCGCAGGAAGCCGGCACCACCAACCTCGACAAGATCGAAGTGACCGGTTCGCGCATCAAGAGCGCAGACGTTGAAACCTCGCAGCCGGTTCTGACGTTGACTCGCCAGGACATCGATAAGCAGGGCGTCACCTCTGTTGCAGATGTGCTGCAGCGTGTCGCGGCCAACGGCGCAGCCCTGAATCGCACCTTCAACAACGGCGGCGACGGCAGTTCCGGCATTGCGCTGCGTAACCTGGGCAGCGCGCGTACGCTGGTATTAGTCAACGGCCGCCGCTGGACCACCGGCCTGGACGGCAGCGTCGACCTCAACACCATTCCGACTGCGATGGTCGAGCGCATTGACATCCTGAAGGATGGCGCTTCCACGATTTACGGTTCCGACGCCATTGCCGGCGTGGTGAATATCATTACCCGCAAGAACTTCGACGGCGCCGAAGCTGGCGTCAACGTCGGTCAGTACAGCGATGGCGACGGCCAGCGTCAGGCATACGACTTCACCATCGGCACCACCACCGATCGCGCAAGCCTGTTGATCGGCGCTTCCTATGTCCAGGAAGAGTCGGTGATGGCGGGCGATCGGGAGATCTCTGCCGGCGGCCCGCCGTTCTTCAGCGGCCAGAGCGGCACCGGCTTCCCGGGTTCGTATATCCGGAATGGCTCACGCAACATTCTGATCAATGGCGTCGAAACTCCGTACGTTGCCAATGTTCACGGTTACAACACTGCACCGGACAACTATCTGCTCACTCCGCAGGAGCGCACCTCGCTGTTTGCCCAAGGTAGCTTCAACTTCACCGACAACGTGACGTTCCGCACCGAGGCGATGTACAACGAGCGCAAGTCTGAGCAGCTGCTCGCAGCAATGCCAATCACTGGCCTGACGCTCAGTGCAGATAGTCTTTACAACCCGTTTGGTCAGGATCTGACCGGCGTCAATCGTCGCTTCATCGAGTCCGGTGGCCGCTCTTTCAATCAGAATGTGAAGAACTGGCACTTCTATGGTGGCCTTGAAGGCTTCTTTGAATTTGCCGATCGCAGCTTCGACTGGGACGTGGGCTATCGCTACGACAAGTCGGATGAAAATGTCCTGACCTATGGCTTGTTCAACCTGTCCAATCTAAACAATGCCTACGGGCCGTCTGAGCTGCGCAATGGCGTGCCGGTCTGCGTTTCCGGTCCGGGCGGCGACGTGATTCCGGGCTGCGTGCCGGTCAATCCACTGGGACCCCGCGGCTCGATCACTCAGGATGCGCTGGATTACACCAGTTTCACTGCGCATGATTCGTCGATGGTCGAATCGAAGGGTTATACCGCAAACATCAGCGGCGATATCGTAGACCTGCCGGCAGGCCCGCTGGCCTTCGCTGCTGGCTACGAATACCGTAAGGAAAGTGGCCAGTTCGATCCGGACGCCTTCATTGCCGCAGGCCTGAGTACGGGCAATGGCGCGCGCCCGACGGCCGGCTCCTACAGCCTCGACGAGTTCTACCTCGAACTGTCGGTTCCGGTTCTGGCCGATCTGCCGGGTGCACAGTTGCTGGACTTCAGCCTGGCGACCCGCTACTCGGACTACAGCAACTTCGGCGATACCGTGAACAACAAGTTCGGCTTCCGCTGGAAGCCGATTCAGGACTTGATGATCCGCGGTAACTACAGCGAAGGCTTCCGTGCCCCGAGCATCAACAATCTGTTCGCAGGCAATTCCGATTCGTTCGAGACCTACGCCGATCCGTGCTCGAGCCAGTCCGGCCAGCTGAGCAACCCGGTGGTGGCGCAGAACTGTGCAGCGGCAGGCGTGCCTGCGAACTTCGTGCAGCCTGGTGCAGGCAATGGTGCCAAGCAGACCCTTGAGCCGTTCACCTGGACCTCCAACGATCAGCTGCAGCCTGAAACTTCGACCAGCCGCACGCTGGGCTTTGTGTTCAGTCCGAGCTTCGCGCAAGGCCTGAATGTGAGCCTGGATTGGTGGCAGATCGAGATCGAAAACGCGATCACACGTCCGGAATCCCAGTTCATCCTGGACAAGTGCTATGGCGGCAGTGCGGGTGAGCAGGCCGAGTACTGCGCGCTCATCACGCGCGACCCGAACTATGCCGATGGCGCTTACACCGTCACCAACATCAACATGCCACTGTTGAATTTGTCGTCGTACAAGGTGGAAGGTTGGGATCTGGCCATCAATTACCGCTTGCCGGAAACGGCATTCGGCCAGTTCACCATCAGCTGGGATTCGACTTATCTGTCGAGCTGGGAAACCAAGGCAACTGCCGATTCCGAACTCGAACAGTTCCAGGGTCGTTACCTGAACCAGGATCCTTACTGGCGCATCCGTTCCAACCTGTATGTCGACTGGTCGTTGGGTGACTTCGGTATCAACTGGGGCCTGCGTTACAAGTCCGGTATGGCGGAGTCCTGCCCCTTGTCAGCGGCATTGGCGCAGGCTTACTGCTCCGATCCTGATCGTGTCACGGCCGATGGTGCTGAACCGCGCAACCACATTGGCGCGACGACGTATCACGACATCCAGTTCCGTTACAGCACGCCTTGGAATGCGACCGTATCGCTTGGCTTAAACAACGCGTTCGACAAGGATCCGCCGGTTTCGTACAGCACGTCGGCCAACAGGTTCGACCCGCAGTACGACGTGCCGGGCCGCTATATGTACATGCAGTACCGTCAGCGCTTCTGATCGAAACAGCTGATAAAACCAGCTGCATAAAGTAACTACGGCCCCAATCGGGGCCGTAGTCATGTCTGGGCTTCAAGAAGCGAGCAACTCGCTATCTACTGTTTAGCTCACCCGGGAATCAACGTCTGAATCACATGCTCGACATAGGCTTCGAAGTCTTCGCGGGCCTGCTTGGGTTGCTGTAGTTGCAGCGACAGCTGCAGGAAGCCGACATAGGCGGCATAGGCCAGGCGGGCGCGGTGTTGGGCGTCGGTGCGAGTGAGGCCGGCCTGGCGGAACGAGGCGATCAGGTAGTCGAGGCGGCGTTGCGAGACGCGGTCGATAACCGGGCGCACGGCCGGGTGGTCGAGTGCCTTGAGCAGTTCGCTGTAGATGACATGCGGTTTGACTTCGTGCGCGACCAGTTGGAACAGCGCGCGTAAGCGTGCACTGGGATCCGGGACGTCTTCCAGGCTGCCGAACACTTCTTTTTGTTCGAAGATCTCCCAGCGTTCGAGGGCTGCCTGCAGCAGCGCATCACGCGAGGGAAAGTGCCAGTAGAAGCTGCCCTTGGTGACGCCGAGTCGACGCGCCAGTGGTTCTACGGCGACTGCACCGACACCTTGTTCGGCGATCAGGTCCAGCGCGGCCTGTGCCCAATCGTCTGCGCTGAGGCGCTGACCGCGACCGGAACTGGCGCGGGGCGTGGTGGGGCTGGAATCGGTGATGTCGTTCATTGTGACGATTTAACCATACGCTAGAGTCAGTTGCAGTATGCATCATGAAATGCAGGCACAACCGCCATGATTCAATGGCTTAACCATCCATACCACTGAGTATTGACAGTGAGCGCACTAGATCCATACCATTAGGTATGGTCACCTCTTCCTCTAGCCTCGCCTGCATTACGTCTGTCACCAACATCCGTATTGGTGAGACGTTGCTTGCGGTGTCGGCGCAGGGCGCAGAACGCGCACCGACCGTGCTGTTCGCGCATGGATTCGGCCAGACACGATACGCATGGGAAGGCACGGCCACCGCCTTGGCGGAAGCCGGCTACCGGGCGCTGTCATACGACGCACGCGGGCATGGCGATTCCAGCGTCAACGATGCTGAGGTGCCCTACTCGGCCACGCAATTCACCGACGATCTGATCGTGCTCGCCGGTGAGCAATCCGAGCCGCCGGTGCTGGTCGCCGCGTCGATGGGTGGGCTGTTTGGTCTGCTGGCAGAGGCGCGCTGGCCGGGTTTGTTTCGGGCGATCGTGCTGGTCGACATCACACCACGCTGGGACACGCGGGGCGTGGAGCGCATCCTGAGGTTCATGACTGCGCATCCCGGCGGATTCGCATCGCTGGATGCCGCGGCAGACGCGATTGCCGCATATTTGCCGCATCGTCCGCGCAAGACCGCAGACCAGTTGCAGGCCTTGTTGCGGCAGCGTGCCGACGGGCGTTGGCACTGGCATTGGGACCCGCGCCTGGTCGACGAACTGGCGGGGCAGGATCCGCATACGCAGCAGCAGGCATTGCTGGACGCCGCGTCCCAGGTGCGTTGCCCGATGCTGCTGATCAGCGGCGGGCGCAGCGATCTGGTCACGCCGGGCACCATCAGCGAATTCCTGTCGATCGCACCGCATGCGCAGCACGTGCAGTTGCCCGATGCCACGCACATGCTGGCCGGCGACGACAACACCACCTTTACCGCCACCGTGTTGCATTATCTGGATGCACTGCCCTCGGTTGGCACCATCGCAGCGTCCAACATTACCGAGCATGTCACTGGAGCAAGACCATGAGCATCGTTGCACCGTTCCTCCTCGTCATCCTGGCGGCGGGCATCGCTGCCTACCACCGCATGCGCCTTGCCACGTGGGTCGCGCTGAGCGCCTGTGTGCTGGTAGCCTGCTGGTTGCTGGGTGCCAATCTCACCGCAACCATCGTCGCTGCCGTGCTGGTCGTGCTGGTGTCGGCACCGGTGCTGTTGCCGTTCCTGCGCAAGCCGCTGCTGACCACGCCGCTGATGGGCTTCTTCCGCAAGGTGCTGCCGCCGCTGTCGCAGACCGAGCGCATTGCGCTGGAAACCGGCTCGGTGGGCTTCGAAGGCGAGCTGTTCACCGGCGATCCGGATTGGCAGAAGCTGCTCAACTACCCCAAGCCGCAGCTGACCGCCGAAGAGCAGGCGTTTCTGGATGGTCCGGTCGAAGAGCTGTGCAAGATGGTCAACGACTGGGAGATCACCCACGTCCATGCCGATCTGCCGCCAGAGCTGTGGGACTACATCAAGAAGCAGAAATTCTTCGGCATGATCATTCCGAAGCAATACGGCGGCCTGGGCTTCAGCGCGCTGGCGCACCACAAGGTGATCCAGAAGCTCTCCTCGATCTCCAGCGTGGTCAGCTCCACCGTCGGTGTGCCCAATTCGCTCGGGCCGGGCGAGTTGCTGCTGCATTACGGCACGCCGGAACAGAAGGACTATTACCTGCCGCGTCTGGCCATCGGCGCCGAAGTGCCGTGTTTCGGTCTGACCGGCCCGTTCGCCGGCTCCGATGCGACCTCGATCCCGGACTACGGCATCGTCTGCAAGGGCGAGTGGAATGGCGCCAACGTGCTTGGCGTCAAGCTCACCTTCGACAAGCGTTACATCACTCTGGCACCGGTGGCGTCGCTGATCGGCCTGGCGTTCCGCATGTATGACCCGGAAGGCTTGATCGGCGATAACAAGGACATCGGCATCACCCTGGCGCTGTTGCCGCGCGAGACGCCGGGAGTGGAAATCGGCCGCCGGCATTTCCCGCTGAATTCTACTTTCCAGAACGGCCCGATCCGTGGCAATGAGGTGTTCATCCCGCTCAGCCAGTTGATCGGTGGCGTTGACATGGTCGGCAAGGGCTGGAACATGCTCAACGAGTGTCTGGCGGTGGGGCGTTCGATCACCCTGCCCTCCACGGCCAGCGGCGGCGGCAAATACGCAGCGGTGGTGACCGGTGCGTATGCGCGCATCCGCAAGCAGTTCGGTCTGTCGATCGGCCGCTTCGAGGGTGTGGAAGAAGCGCTCGCACGGATCGGCGGCAAGGCCTACGCGATCAGTGCGCTGTCGCAGGCTACTGCGGCGGCGGTGGACCGTGGCGATGTGCCATCCGTGCCGTCGGCGATCGCCAAGTACCACTGCACCACCATGGGCCGCGAAGTAGTCAGCGACATGATGGATGTGATCGGCGGCAAGGGCATCATCCTGGGGCCGCGCAACTTCGCCGGCCGTGCCTGGCAGTCGGCGCCGATCGGCGTGACCGTGGAAGGCGCCAACATCATGACCCGCAGCCTGCTGATCTTCGGCCAGGGCGCAATCCTGTGCCACCCGTGGGTGATGAAGGAAATGAAGGCGGCGCAGGATCCGGATACGCGTCGCGGTCTGGAAGACTTCGATCAGAGCCTGTTCGGTCACATCCGCTTCGGCATCTCCAATGCGGTGCGCTCGTTCTGGTTCGGCCTGACCGGTGCACGTATCGGCGCTGCACCGGGCGATGCGTATACGCGTCGGTTCTTCCGCAAGCTGGATCGCTATTCCGCCAACCTGGCGCTGATGGCCGACGTGTCGATGCTGATGCTGGGCGGCAAGCTCAAGTTCAAGGAATCGCTGTCCGGTCGCCTGGGCGATGTGCTGAGCCACATCTACCTGACTAGCGCGATGCTCAAGCGCTATCACGACGAAGGCGCACCGGCAGCCGATCAGCCGCTGCTGGCGTGGGCGTTCCACGACAGCGTGCACAAGATCGAAACCGCGCTGTCGGCCGCGCTGCGTAACTTCCCGATCCGCCCAGTTGGCTGGCTGATGTGGGTTCTGATCTTCCCGCTGGGCCGTCGTGCCGAAGCGCCGGGCGACCGCCTGGGGCACCGCGTGGCGTCGATTTTGATGACGCCGAACGAGGCACGCGATCGCTTGGGCCAGGGCGTGTTCCTGACCCCGTGTGCCAACAATCCCGGCGGCCGTATCGCCAGCTACCTGGCCAAGGCCGTGCTGGCCGAACCGGTGGAACGCAAGTTCCTCAAGGCGCTCAAGACCAAGGGCATTGAGGCACTGGATTTCCCCGCGCAGCTGGATGAGGCCGTGGCCGAAGGCGTGATCACCATCGACGAGCGCAAGCAGCTGGAAGAGTTGCGCGCGATCATGATGGATACCATCACCGTCGACGACTTCGATCCGCATGAGTTGCGTGCGGCCAGCTACTACGACAAGCCGCAGGCACAGCAGCCGCGCGAAGCGGCGTAAGGCGCAGGCCAAGGTGACAGTAGACGACGGCGGGCTTCGGCCCGCCGTCGTTGTTTGTGGAGACCGGCTAGCTCGCGAATACGCTGCCAGCAGCCTTGGTCTGTCGACCAGTTCCCAGCGGCTGCACCTTCGTAGGAGCGGGCTTGCCCGCGATGAAGCGTTACCGGTAATGCTTCATCGCGGGCAAGCCCGCTCCTACGAGAAGCGAAGACGCTGCCGGCAGAACCTCAGCGCGGCAACCACACCAACGCCAACGCAATCAGCGCGGGCAACGCCTGCACAAAGAAGATGCGACGGTTGACGCTATAGGCGCCGTAGCAACCCGCCACGACCACACAGCCAAGGAAGAAGCTCAGCACGTCGGTGCGGGCCTGCAACGCGCCCCACAACAGACCGGCGGCCAGGAAGCCGTTGTAGAGGCCCTGGTTGGCTGCCAGCACGCGGGTGGCCTGAGCCTTCTCGAGCGTATTGCGGAAAGTCTTCAAGCCCAGCGGGTGCGTCCACAGCACCATTTCCAATACCAGGATGTAAACGTGCAGCAGGGCGATGCACAGGCCGGCGACGATGGCGAACAGGGACATGGCAGATTGGCGTAATGAACGTGGCAGCCAGCATAGTCGCGATTGCAGTCATCCGGTCCGAAGCAGCTGATCAAACCTCATGCTGCCGCAAGACGGGCGGAAGAGATGCAAGACCTGCGTGTACGAGTAAAGCGCTGCCATGCGCGCACCGGCTACGTATGTTTGACAGCCGCTGTTTGACAGCCGCGCAGTGGCTTGCTGCCTGCTCCTTGAGTGGCTGATAGAAGGTCGCGAGCTCTCGACCGGTGGCACGTAGGGCGCGCTCAGGATCGGAGTGCCCCGGTGCTACATACCTCGCCGAACACAAACCGCGCCAACCTGAAGGTGAGCGCAGTATTTTGTTGCCGCTCTTCGCGTCATCTGGATGGTCCCAAGCCGCGTTGGTCGAGGGCGCGATGCCCTCGCCGTTCGCGGGACACGCCGCAAGTACGTTCATGTAGGCTCGGTGGCGGCATCCATGCCGCCACACGGTCCCGCAATCAGCGAGGACACCGCACCAGGGAGCTGATCGCTAGCTTTGTGAAAAGCGGGCCATCTCTCCGGTTACATCGGCCTGCTGAATGCAGGCCGCATCTACATGAGAGTTAGCGAATTGGAAGCACGTCATGCACTGCTTGCACCCTACACACCGACACTCTTGATTGGTCCTTGCCCGCCCACCGTCGCGGGACCTTACGCGGCATGGATGCCGCGTAAGAGCCTACATGGACGTACTTGCGGCGTGTCCCGCGATGGTGGGCGGGCAAGGGCCCTGCAGCCAATCAACAGATCAGCCGCTCCAGCCCTGAGATCATCCGTTCTGCAGGTGAGCTATCAACACTGTCCAACTACTCCAAGGCAACAGAGATTTCGCTGCCTCGAAGTGGCTGACAAAACGTCGCGAGTAATGAGCAGGCAGATATGCACGGCGCTCTCAGAACCAGCTGTATCAGTGGTACACGCCGTACCCAGCAACAGTCGCGCCCGCCTGATGGTTGCAAATAGTTTTGCCAGCCCCTCTTAGTCGGACGCCTGCTTAGCGGTCTGCGCATCGCGCTCGGCAGGCAGCTTGCGCGCCTCGCGCAGCAGACCGAATGCGCCCAGTGTCATGCCCGAGGCCACCAGCAGACCGACGCCGAACACGGCACTGGAGCCGAATGCCGATACCAGCTTGTGCACCCACACGAAGGTGAGGTCGCCACCGCGGTAGATCACGGTGTCGATCGCCGCGCCGGCCTTGTAACGCCATTCCCGGTCGACGCGCGTGTATAAGGTCTCGCGCGCCGGCTTGGCCAGTGCGAACTCGCTGGAGCGGGTGATCACCTGCACGATCGCGATCATCATCGGCAACGGCGAGGCCGTCAGCACGGCATAGCCAAGCGTGATCGCCACGCCCGGAATCAACAGCGCCGGCGCGATACCGAAACGCGACAACAGCGCGCGCGTCACCAGCAACTGCAGCACCAGGGTGAGCGCGTTGATCGCCAGATCGATGCTCGCGTAATAGGCGGTGGCTGCCGCTGCGTCTGTGTATAGACGCCGTACCAGCGCTGCCTGCTCGTTGTAGAGCAAGGTGCCGACGCCCACACCGAACAACACCATGAAGGCCAACCAGCGCAGCAACGGCTCGCGCACGATCAACTTGAGCCCGCCGAGCACATCGCCGCCCATCGGCACTTCGCCCGAGCTCAGCTGTCGCTCCTGCTCGCGCGCAACCGCCCACAAGCGCAGACGCAGCACGCAGACCACGCACACCGTCAGAAACCCGGCCGACACCAGCATCAGATGCGCGATGCCGATGCGCTCGACCAGGGTGCGGGTGAGGATCGGCCCGAGAAACGCGCCCAGCGTTCCGGCCGCACCGATGTAACCGTAGTAACTGCGCGCTTCGGCATTGCTGAAGACGTCGGCCATGAAGCTCCAGAACACCGCCACCGCAAACAGGTTGAAGACGGTTACCCACAAAAAGAACGCCATGCCGCGCCCGGGCACGCCGCTGTCGAACAACACGTAGAACAGCAACAGGGTCGCGATGAAGAAGCCATACACCACCGGTAGGAACACCCGGCGCGGATAGCGGCTGACCAATGCGCCGTAGACCGGCTGCAGCAACACCATGATCAGGAAGGTGCAGGTAAACAGCACCTGCAGGGTGAAGTCCTTGAGCGGCATGCCATGCGCGGCGAAGAAGGCGATCATGCCGGTGGGAAAGATCGCTTCCACATCCGCCGAGGCGCTCATCGCCTCGCGCACCGGGCGCAGCACGTAATACCCGCTGAGCAGGCAGAAGAAATACAGAAAACTCCACGCCAGCGGCGGCGAGCTGCGCAACGCGCCGCTCAAACGGCCAGCCGCAGCCTGCGACGAAGAAAATCGGCTGGTCATGGTGAACAAATCGCCTGCACAAACGGGCCCGACAGCGTAGACATGGCAGCGGCGGCACCCGCGAAGGAAGCGCGCAAGTTAGCCGATGCGGCGCAGCACCACCAGCGCCGCGGTGCAGAACACAACGGACTGATCGTGCATCCAGACGGCACGCCACTTGCAGCCACATCTGCATAAGTGCCGAGGCGCACTCGAAGCGCTCCGCGCCGCCCGATTTCTGAACCTAAAATCATCAATAGGATCAATATGATGCCCATTCATCTTCTGGCAGTTTGTGCTATTGCGAAGCGCGGCGCTAGAATCGCCGGAGGCAGTGGAACAGGCGGGACAACCATGACTGAAATGCGCAGGCCCCGACGGTTTCGTCCGTTGGCCATCGGGCTGCTCGGGGCGTTATTGCCCCTGGCCCTCTCTTCCACCGCGCAGACGCCCGCGCCAGCTGCCTCAGCGCTGCAGCCGGCCACCCCCGCACAGTCGCCCACCGCTCCGCTGCAGTATCGCGCCTCGCTCCCGGCCAGCAGTGTGCTGGCACCGGCGGCCGGCTTCGATGTGGCCGCGTTTGAGTCCATGGCCAATCAGTTGACCTACGGCAACCGCGTGCCCGGCATTGCGATGGCGATCGTGCAGGGCGGCAAGGTGCTCAGCGCGCGCGGCTATGGCGTCACCGACGTCAATCATCCGCAGCCGGTCGATGGCCACACCGTGTTCCGTCTTGCTTCGCTGTCCAAGGCGTTCGCAAGCACCATGGCCGGCCTGCTGGTCAACGACGGCGTGCTGCGTTGGGACAGCAAGGTGGTCGATTACGTGCCCGGCTTCCAGCTCAGCGATAACGTCGCCACTCATCAGCTCACCGTTGCCGAGGTGCTCAGCCACCGCGTTGGCCTGACCCGTAACGCCTATGACCGCGATATCGAATCCAACGTCGACTACTACTCGCTCAGCCACAAGCTCGCCGCTGCGCCCTTGCGCTGCGCGCCGGGCGATTGCTATGCGTATCAGAACGTGGCCTTCAGCCTGGTCGGCGATGTGGTGTTCGCCGCTTCCGGCAGTTTCTATGAGCAGTCGGTGGAGCGCCGCATCTTCAAGCCGTTGGGCATGAATGACGCGAGCATGGGCCTGGCCGGCATCCAGGCCAGCCCGCATGCGGCACGCCCGCATGTGCGCAGCCGCGGCGGTTGGGTGGCACTGACGCCCAAGCCGACCTACTACCGCCTGGCGCCCGCTGCCGGCGTCAACGCCAGCGCCAGCGACATGGCGCAGTGGCTGCTCGCACACACCGGTCACCGCACCGACGTGCTGCCTGCGCCGCTGCTGGCGACGCTGCACGCGCCGTTGATCTCCACACCGGGCGAGATGCGCTCGGGTTGGCGCCACGAGCGTGTGGACGCTGCCAGCTACGCGCTGGGCTGGCGCGTGTTCGATTACGCCGGCCATCAAGTCATCTTCCATGCCGGCGCGGTGCAGGGCTATCGCGGCCTGGTCGCGCTGCTGCCCGAGCGCGACCTTGGCATCGCGATCATGTGGAATGGCGAGAGCGGTCTGCCGTCGGGCATGCTGCCGACCATCCTGGATCGCGCACTCGGCCTGCCGGCCAAGCGTTGGCTGGACATCGATGTGGATGGCGACTTCGGCAGCGAGAACATGCTGGCCGAGCGTCCCGATCCTGCAGGCAAGGGTGCCTCGTCCGGCAAGTCGGTGGCATCGCCGCGCTGAGTTGGCGTTTGCAGCGATTCAAGACAGAGGCGGCTTCGGTCGCCTTTGTTGTTTTTGGCGTTCGCGATTGTTGAGAGCGACCCAATAAAAAAGCTCCCTCCCCGCTGGGCGTCGGGGAGAGAGCTCGATGTTTACGGCGATCGGGTGTTGCAGATCAGATCAGCGGCGCCGGAGTTGCGGGCAGCGCGACCGGAGCGGCCTTCTTCTTGCGAACGGCCGGCTTCTTCTTGGCGACCTTCTTTACGGCAGTCTTCTTGGTGGCGGACTTCTTGGTCGCCTTCTTCGGAGCTGCTGCTTTCTTGGCGGTCTTCTTGACTGCTTTCTTGGCGGCCGTCTTCTTGGTCGCCTTCTTGGCAGTCTTCTTCACTGCCTTCTTTGCGGTCTTCTTCACTGCCTTCTTGGCTGCCTTCTTGGCAGTCTTCTTCACTGCTTTCTTGGCGGTTGCCTTCTTGGCAGTCTTCTTGACGGCCTTCTTGGTAGCAGCCTTCTTCACTGCCTTCTTAGCGGTTGCCTTCTTGGCGACCTTCTTGACTGCCTTCTTGGCGGCAGTCTTCTTCACTGCCTTCTTGGCGGTGGGTTTCTTTTTTGCAGCTTTTTTAGTGGCCATGTAATTGGCTCCTCGTCAGTGAACTATGGAGGTGAAACGCCCAGTTGAACCAAACCCCGCGACGGCATGCCGTCGTCGGGAACCATCCGCAGGTGATGCGCGACGGGACGGATACAGAAACACCCGCATCGAACGGCGACACGGGTGCGTGATCGGAACGACTGCTGCTTTCTTGGAGAGAAGCGGACCCGACTCCACCGTGGATAGCGCTTCGGTGGACATCTGGAACAAGCGTGTCGGCTTGATGTCGATTCTGCTCACTCTCTTTCGCAGCAACGTCTGCTGGGCGAAACCTAATCACGCTTTTTTTTACTGTCAACACTCTTTTGCAATTTTTTTTCAGCCAGCCATCGCAATGCGCCGCGTCGAGGTGATCCAGACAGGCCTTGCACTGGCATGCGCGTGCGAGCGACGCGCACATTCGTGCAATCGGGTTTTCAGAAAACCACTTCTTTTGTGCTGTTTTTTTGAAGCGGTCAAAAATGCAGCGACTGGATCGGCATGACGGACGCGTCGCAAGGTGCAAGGCAGTGATGTCTCGCGTCGCCTGTCCGCCAGCTGAAAATTTTTTATCCAACGACTGCGCTTGGGGCGTCGCATCAGCACAAATGCGCAAACTTATTGCGCACTTCGATCGCCTTGCATGCGTCTGCATGGACGACTCGATGCATGCATGCATGCCTTGCATCGCGTCCAACGATCGACCATCGACGCATGCGAGCGCCAGTTTTTTTCACCACACACACGCCGCGCCCTCACGATTGGCTCACGCCAGAAATCCGACGCGCCTGCATGCGGACATCCTTCGACGCGGTGGCGGTGATGCGTGCATGGCGCGTGCGGTGTTTTTCGCTCGGCCGCCGAGCGCGGCGATGGAGACCGGCACCTGGCATGTTCGAGAACTCGGCAACGCGGCAGTTCGCTGGCCACTGCAATCGATACCGGCGCGCCGGCGCAGCCTAGCGTGCAAAAAAAATGGCCGCTCCAGGAGCGGCCATCCGAGGTTGCGATGTGCCAGGCGCGATCAGTGCGCGTCTTCTTCCAGCAGCTCGGCATAGTCGTCCGGCGACAGCAGATCGTTGAGCTCTTCCTTGTCGTCGAGTTCGACCACGAAGATCCAGCCGTCGCCGTAAGCGTCTTCGTTGATGGTTTCCGGCTTGTCGCTGAGTGCGCTATTGACCTCGACGACGGTACCGCTGACCGGGCTGTAGACGTCGGAGGCGGCCTTGACCGACTCCACCACTGCCGCGCCGTTGCCGGCCTGCACGGTGTCGCCGACGCCCGGCAGTTCGACGTAGACCAGGTCACCCAGCAAGCCCTGCGCGTGGTCGGAGATACCGACGGTCACACGGCCGCTGTTTTCGACGCGGGCCCACTCGTGGGATTTGAGGAACTTGAGGTCGCCAGGGATCTCGCTCATGTATGCTCCGGGGAAACTGGGGTTAGGGACAGGTGGCTAGTTTAGACCGCGCGACAAGACAGGTGCACGCGCGCGCAGGACTGCTTGGTTGCTACCGATGTTGCGCGCTGCCGACCGTCTGCACGCCTGGCAGCGTTTGACTCATTGTCCGAGCACGCCGGGCTGTGCCTGGCCATCGCGCACGAACGGAAACTTCACCGCGCGCAACGGCACTTGCTTGCCGCGGATGTCCACGCGCAGGTCGTCGATGCTGCCGGCCGGCACGCGCGCGAATGCGATCGCCTTGCCGAGCGTGGGCGAGAAGGTGCCGGACAGGATCTCGCCTTCGCCGCTGGCGGTGAACACGCTCTGGCCGTGCCGCAGCACGCCCTTCTCATCCATCACCACACCAATAAGTTGACGCGGCGCGCCCTGCGCCTTTTGCGCTTCGAGCACGGCGCGACCGATGAAGTCGCGGCCTTCGTCCAATGTGATCGTCCACGCCAACGCAGCCTCATAAGGCGTGACCGCGTCGTCCATGTCCTGCCCGTAGAGATTCATGCCTGCCTCCAGACGCAAGGTATCGCGCGCGCCCAGACCGGCCGGCTTGACGCCTTGCGCGAGCAGCGCGTTCCAGAACGCGACCGCCGCGTCCTGCGGCAACACGATTTCGAAACCATCTTCGCCGGTGTAGCCGGTGCGTGCGAGGAACAGTGCGATGCCATCGCGCGAATGTGTCTGCAGTGCAGCGAAACGGCCGAGCTTGCTGGCTGCAGTGCTGTCGGCAGGATCCACCAGCTCGATGACCTTGGCGCGTGCGTTGGGACCTTGCACGGCGATCATCGCGAAATCGCTGCGCTCTTCCACGCGCACATCGAAGCGCGCGGCCTGCTCGCCGATCCACTGCAGATCCTTTTCGCGGGTGGCGGCGTTGACCACCAGGCGGAAGAACTCTTCGCTCATGAAGTAGACGATCAGGTCGTCGATCACCCCACCCTGCGGATTGAGCATGCAGGTGTACAGCGCCTTGCCGGAGACCTTGAGCTTGTCCACCGAGTTGGCCAGCAGGTAGCGCAAAAATTCGCGCACGCGCGCACCGCGCAGATCGACCACGGTCATGTGGCTGACGTCGAACATGCCGGCGTCGCGACGCACCTGATGGTGCTCGTCCAGCTGCGAGCCGTAATGGATCGGCATGTCCCAACCGCCGAAGTCGACCATCTTGGCGCCGAGCGCACGATGGGTGTCGTTGAGGATGGTCTTCTGGGTCATGCGCGCCGGTCCAAGGGAAAGAGGACCATTATCGCCGCCCGGCCGCGCTTGCGGGAACGACGTGTTCGCCGCGCCGCAGCAATTTGCGTAGCCACTCCTGTGAGCTGCCATCGAGTCGCTGCATCCGCACGTTGCGATGCTCGGTGCGTCGCCAGCGTGGCGCTGCGTCAGCCGCACGACCTCGCCATGCGCGCGATCAGACGCTGCGCGGCGAAAACATGATGATGGCCATGCCAAGCAGGCAGCAGGCGGCGCCCAACAGATCCCAACGCGTCGGCGTCACCCGGTCCACCCACCACAACCACAACAAGGCGCTGGCGATGTAGACGCCGCCATAGGCCGCATACACGCGCCCGCTGGCATCGGGATGCAGGCTCAATAACCATACGAAGATGGCGAGGCTCAACGCGGTCGGCAGCAACAACCAGATGCTGCCGTCTTTGCGCAACCATAGATAAGGAAGGTAGCAACCGACCAGTTCGGCGACCGCGGTGGCTGCGAACAGCAACAGCGTGGTCGGTGCGGAATTCATGCGCGGTCTGGCTTATCGAAATC
Organism: Xanthomonas sp. NCPPB 2933; assembly: GCF_056725225.1. Lineage (NCBI taxonomy): Bacteria > Pseudomonadati > Pseudomonadota > Gammaproteobacteria > Lysobacterales > Lysobacteraceae > Xanthomonas > Xanthomonas sp. NCPPB 2933. The sequence goes on along the minus strand of NZ_CM161518.1, from coordinate 1,565,759 downwards.
TGGCTTGTTCAAATCTTGCTGGTCGCGGTTTGCCTGATGCGGGTCGGAGGCATCGAGACCTTGCTCGCCGACGACTGACTGATAGGTGGCAGGTTTGCCGGCGGCCAGCGGGTCGAAAGCAGCCGGATCCTCGCCTCGCTCGCCGCGCTTGACCTGTTGCCACAGCGCTTCCTGTTGGTCCAATGACAGTGCTGCCAGGTTGGTGTCTGCGGTCTGCGCGAGCGCTTCCATGGCGCGAAAGCGGCGCTCGAATTTGAGATTGGCATGGCGCAGTGCGGCGCCCACATCGACCTTGGCGTGCCGCGCCAGGTTGGCGCAGACGAACAACACATCGCCAAGCTCGTCTTCCAGCCGTGCCTGGTTGTCGGCGACCGGGCCGCGTGCGAACTCCACGCGCAACTCTTCGATTTCTTCCTGCAGTTTTTCCAGCACCGGTGCCGGGCCGGGCCAATCGAAGCCGACCCGCGCCGCGCGCGACTGCAGCTTGGTGGAGCGCTGCCACTCCGGCAGGCCGCGTGCGATGCCGGCAAGTGCGGAGTCGTCCTGATGGCCGGCTGCACGCCGTTCTTCGCGCTTGATCTGCTCCCAGTTGGCGCTCACGGCCTGCGCGCCGTCGAGCTGTTGATCGGCGAAGACATGTGGGTGGCGACGCACCAGCTTGTCGCTGAGCGTGGCGACCACGTCGGCAAAGTCGAATGCGCCCTGCTCTGCTGCCATCTGTGCATGGAAGACAACCTGCAGCAGCAGGTCGCCCAACTCGTCGCGCAAGCCCGGCAGGTCGGTGCGATCGATGGCGTCGGCGACTTCGTAGGCTTCTTCGATCGTGTACGGCGCAATGCTGGCGAAGGTCTGCTCCACATCCCAGGGACAGCCGTGCTCGCGATCACGCAGACGCGCCATCAACTGCAGCAGGCGCTGGATGTCGCCGGTCGGCGGGGTCTGGGGCATAGCGACGCTCATACCAGCCAACTGCGCCACGGCAGATTCGGATCGCCCAGCGCGATGAAATCACCGTTGAGCAAGGTGTCGCGGCGGTTGTAGCGGAACGGTTTGCCGGAGCCCCCCGCCAGCAACACGCCGCCGGCGGCATGCAGCACACACTGGCCGGCAGCGGTGTCCCACTCGGACGTGGGGCCGAAGCGTGGATAGACGTCGAGATCGCCTTCGGCGATGCGGCAGAACTTCAACGACGAGCCCTGCGCCACCACATCGATCTCGCCCATGCGCTCCAGTGCGGCCGCGGTGCGCGCGTCGCGATGCGAGCGGCTGGCGGCTACCCGCAATGGCGTGGCGGCGGGCGTGCGCGTCTGCAGCATTTCGTCGCGATGGCCATCGCGGCGGTAGGCGTTCTCGCCACGCGCCGCGTACCAGACCCGGCCATCGACCGGCGCCTGCACCACGCCGAGCACCGGCGCCCCCATGTGGATCAACGCGATGTTGACGCTGAACTCACCGTTGCGCTTGACGAACTCGCGGGTGCCGTCGAGCGGGTCGACCAACCAGTAGCTGGTCCAGTACTGGCGTTCTTCCCAGGCGATATGCGCGGATTCTTCCGACAGCACCGGCACGTCCGGCGTGACCCGGCGCAGCGCATCGACGATGACGCGATTGGCGGCCAGGTCGGCCTGGGTCAGCGGACTGGCGTCGTCCTTGATCTGCACCGCGAAGTCCTGCGCGTATACCTGCATGATCGCATCACCCGCCTCGCGGGCGATGGCGATCACGGTTTCGCGCAGTTCCATCGGAATGCGGATCATGGATTGCGCTCCAGCCACTCGCGCGCAATGAACAGGGCAGCCAGCGAACGGCCTTCGGAGAAATCGTCGCGCAGCATCAAGTCGTCCAGACGGGCAATCGGCCAGGGAATCACTTCCATCTCTTCGGGCTCGTCGCCAACCAGCCGTTCGGGGTAGAGATCGCGTGCCAGCACCAACCAGGATTGGTGACTCATATAAGTAGGAGCGAGCGTCATCGCGCGCAGCACCTGCACCTGGCGCGCGCCGTAACCGGCTTCTTCCTTAAGTTCGCGGTCGGCCGCCTGCTCCGGCGTCTCGCCGGCATCGATGCGGCCCTTGACCAGACCCAGCTCGTAGCGATGCACGCCGGCGGCGTACTCGCGCACCAGCAGCACGGTCTGCGCATCCAGCATCGGCACCACCACCACCGCGCCGTGGCCCTGGCTGAGTTGGCGTTCGTACAAGCGGCGCTCGCCGTTGGAAAATTCCAGATCCAGTTGCTGGCGACGGAACGGCCCGTCACCGAGATCGGTGATCTTGTGGATGGTCGGCAGACGCGGGCTCATGCGTGACACGCAGGGGCGGGGGCGACCGATAGAATAGGCGTATGCATCGACATGTTCATGAGCCCGAAATCCTAGCAGACCCGGCAGCCTCTCAAGCTGCCGAACATTGGCGGCAACGCGATCTTGAGGTGCTGTGGCACCCCTGCACGCAGATGCGCGAGCACCCGCACACACTTCCACTGGTGCCGATCGCGCGTGGCGACGGTGCGTGGCTGGTCGGTTACGACGGCCGCCACTATCTGGATGCGGTCAGCAGTTGGTGGACCAACCTGTTCGGCCACACCGAACCGCGCATCGGCGCGGCCATCGCGCGCCAGGCCGGCGAGCTGGAGCAGGTGATGCTGGCCGGCTTCACCCACGCGCCGGCAGTGCAACTGGCCGAGCGCCTGTTGGCGATTGCGCCACGTCAGGCCGGCCGCGCGCCATTGTCCAAAGTGTTCTATGCCGACAACGGGTCGGCCGGCGTGGAAGTGGCGTTGAAGATGGCCTTCCATTATTTCCACAACCGCGGCGAGCATCGCCGCACCCGCTTCGTGGCGCTGGAAAACGGCTACCACGGCGAGACCATCGGCGCGCTGTCGGTCGGCGACATTCCGCTGTACAGGCGCGTGTATGCGCCGCTGCTGCTGGAATCGATCTTTGCGCCTTCGCCGGATGCGTATCTGGCCGAGCCCGGACAGAGCGCAGAAGACTATGCGCTGCAGGCCGCCGATGCGTTGCAGGCGTTGTTTGAACAATCGCCAGGCGAAATCTGCGCACTGATCCTGGAGCCGCGCGTGCAATGCGCAGGCGGCATGCGCATGTATCACCCGGCTTACTTACGGCGTGCGCGCGAACTGTGCGATGCGCATGGCGCGTTCTTGATCGCCGACGAGATCGCCACCGGCTTCGGCCGCACCGGCACCTTGTTCGCCTGCGAGCAGGCCGGTGTCATGCCTGACCTGCTGTGTCTGTCCAAGGGATTGACCGGTGGCTTTCTGCCGTTGTCGGCGGTGCTGGCCACGCAGCAGTTGTACGACGCCTTTCTCGATGATTCGCGCGAACGTGCGTTTCTGCATTCGCATAGTTACACCGGCAATCCGCTGGCCTGTGCGGCGGCGCTGGCCACGTTGCAGATTTTTGCAGACGACGATGTGATTGCGCGCAACCAGCACACGGCCGCGCGCATGAGCGCATTGGCCGCGCAGATCGGCGAACACCCGGCCGTGGCGGACGTGCGCCAGGCCGGCATGATCGTGGCGTTCGAGCTCACCCAGGGCGGCGACAAACGCACGCCGTTCCCGGCGGCGGCGCGGGTGGGCCTGAAGGCCTATCGCGCAGCCCTCGACAAGGGCGTGGTGCTGCGGCCGCTCGGCGATGTGCTGTACTGGATGCCGCCGTATTGCGTGGACGAAGCACAGCTTGCGCTGCTGGCCACCACCACCCGCCATGCCATCGAAGAGGCCGTTGCATGCGCCTGACCCGCTCGCATGTCGCGCTACCACTGCACTGCGATCAAGAGGTGACGCTGCCCGAAGAGTCGGCCAATCACCTGCTGCGTGTCCTGCGGCTGCGCGAGGGCGATGCCTGCATCCTGTTCAACGGCGACGGCAGCGACTACCACGCGCGTATCACGCTGGCAGGCAAGCGCGAGGCGCGCGCACTGGTGGAACGTGCGCAGCCGCTGTGCAACGAATCGCCGCTGTCGATCACGCTGATCCAGGGGATTGCACGCGGCGAGAAGATGGACCTGATCCTGCAGAAGGCAACCGAGCTGGGGGTTGCGGCGATCGTGCCGGTCAACGCCGAGCGCACCGAGGTCAAGCTGGATCCGGCGCGGATGGAAAAACGCGTGGCGCACTGGCGCAGCGTGGTGATCTCGGCCTGCGAGCAATCCGGGCGTGCACGCGTGCCCACGGTCGCTGCGCCACTGGGCCTTCAGGACGCGGCGCAGGCCAGCGACCCGCATGCGCTACGGCTGACGCTGGACCCGCATGGCGAGCATCGCCTGGCCACGCTGCCGGTCGCCGCGCAACAGGCTGTGATCGTGGCGATCGGGCCGGAAGGCGGCTGGTCGCCGCGCGACCGCGCAATCCTCGGCGAGGCTGGTTTCAGCGGGTTGCAATTGGGTCCACGCATTCTGCGCACCGAAACCGCAGGACTTGCGGCGATTGCGGCGCTGCAGTCGCGGTTTGGGGATCTATAGGGCGATGCTGCGGGTCATCTGATGCCCGCTCTACATCGTAGGAGCGCCCTTGGGCGCGATGAAGCGTTATCGACAATGCCCATCGCGCCCAAGGGCGCTCCTACGGGAATGCGGAATTCGATCGAATCAGCGCCCGTGCTGCAAAAACCAGCTGGCCGCGCCGATCACACCGAGCTGGCCATGTTCGACGATGCTGACCGGCACCTGCTCCAGCGCCGGACGCAAGGCGCCCTTGTCGAGCAGGCGCGCGACGAAGTCGCTTTCGGCAATGAAGGCGGCGATCTGCGGCAGGAAGCCGCCAGCCAGATACACACCGCTGCGCACGCCGTACAGCAGGATCATGTCGCCGACCACGCTCCCCATGAAACCGCAGAACGCCTGCAAGGCATCGCGTGCCAACGTGTCGTTACCGGCCAATGCGGCGGCGGTGACATCGGACGGGCTGGCGTGCACGGCCGGCTCGCCGCGCAGTGCGGCCAGCGCGGTATAGAGATTCAACAAGCCCGGGCCGGAAAGCAGATGTTCGGTAGCCACGTGCGTGCGTGCGCGGCGCAGTTGCTGCAGTAACGCCACTTCCAGATCGCTGGCTGCCGCGAGTGCGGCGTGGCCGGCTTCGGTCGGCAACACCACCGCGTTGGTGCCGTTGGGAATCCACAACGCTGCGCCCAACCCGGTGCCTGGGCCCAGGATCAGCGCCGGACCCGCTGCACCTTGCGGCGGGCCAGACAACTGCAGGACCTGATTGCCGACCATGTAATTGGCCGCATAGGCGACCGCTTCGAAATCGTTGACCAGATGCAAGGCCTGCATGCCGAGCTGGCTGCGGATCTGTCCCGGTGCCAGCACCCACGGCAGATTGGCGGTGATCACGCTGCCGTCTTCCAATGCGTACCCGGCGCTGGCGATGACGCCACGCTTCACCGGTGCACAGCCAAGCTCCGCGAAGAATGCCGCCATGATCTCGGCCAGTCCCGGGTAATCGGCGCAGCGGTACTTGCGGTAGTCCAGCACAGTGACCGGCTTGCGTGGATCGATGCTTTCGCACACCAGCGCCAGGCGCACATGCGTCCCGCCCACATCTGCGGCAACGAAGGTTTCGGTGCGCGGAAAAGACACCGCGTCCATTGGGCTGCTTGCGCTCACGCGTTCTCCTGATAAATGGCAGCGGGCCGGTGTCATGTCCCGTTAGCCGACGAACGGTAACGGGTAGACAACGTTGTCAGCAATCGCCCTGTAACGCAACCGTCGCGATCACGATTTATGCAGGGCGCTGTTGATTTCATCATCCACCAAAAATCCGCATCTGTGGCAGCGATTTCCGCACAAATCAGCGTTGGGACGCATTGCATTGCGAATTCACCATAGAAACAGCGAATCGCGATGCGCACGTTCTCACGCCGTGCTGCGCAACTGCATCGGCGCAAACGGAACCCTGTCGCAAATTTGCTGCATTGCAGCGCAATCGCAGGCACTTCAGAGATCTGTGACGATGTGTTGACAACGCTGTCAACGCTACGCGAGACTCGATCCAAATCAGGGTTCTGGCAGGAGGGGCCATGGACTGTTCGGGACTGAACATCGGGCCATTCCCTCGCCTGCCGATTCCGGATTCGTGAGTGGTGCGTCACCCGACGTTCGACTCGCTGAAGTCGCATTCGCCACACCGCTTCACCACACGGGGGACACCTCCTCTACCACGCGAATCGCCTGGACCCGCTTCTCACGACGCGCGCCAGCGCAATCACCGCGATCGGTCAGGGCGTGTTGTTTTGCCGGCCACGCCGAGCGCGTTGCGCCCCACTACGGGCCAGACGCGCTCAAAGCACTAACCAATGAGGTTTAGCCATGCACAGCCGCACCACGACGTTAGCACTCTGTATCACCGCCGCTCTGTACTGCTCCGGCTCTGCCATGGCTGCCGGACAAGAACAGCAGGCCACTCCCAGTGCGCCCTCGGCCACCACCGAGCTGGACACCATCACCGTCACCGGCTACCGCGCCTCGCTTGAGAAGAGCCAGGCGGTCAAGCGCTCGGCCAACTCGATCGTCGATGCGATCAGCGCCGAAGACATCGGCAAGTTCCCGGACATCAACGCCGCCGAATCGCTGTCGCACCTGCCGGGCATCAGCGTCGATCGCCAGTTCGGCGAAGGCGAAAAGGTCAGCATCAACGGTACCGACCCGGCCTTGAACCGCGTGCTGCTCAACGGCCAGACCATCGCCTCGGGCGATTGGGGCGGCAACCCGACCGACACCAGCGGCCGTACCTTCAACTACACCCTGCTGTCGCCGGAAATCATCGGCCTGATGGAGGTCTACAAGACCCCCGAGGCACGCATCGACGAAGGCTCGATCGGCGGCACCGTGATCGTGCATACCCGCAAGCCGCTGGACCTGCCCAAGAACACCATCCGCGGCTCGATCGGCTACAACTACAACGACCGTTCGGAAGAAGGCAATCCGCGCGGCTCGGCGCTGTGGAGCTGGAAGAACGACGACGAGACCTTCGGCGCGTTGATCTCCGCCACGCATGACAAGCAGGACCTGGCGCGCGCCGGTATCGAATACTTCGGTTACACCACCGGCCGGAACGATAGAGGCCTGGGCATTCCGCCGACAGCCACCATCACCGGCGACGGCAGCGATGTGGCCACCGCCCGCGTGCCGGCCGGCATCAGCAGCGCGTTCTTCCAGCAGACCCGCGAGCGCAGCGGCCTGCAGGGCGCATTGCAGTGGAAGCCGAACGAGCAGAACGAATTCAACCTGACCGGCCTGTACATCAAGGGCAAGTACAACAACTTCAGCCAGGCGCGTTATGTGTGCCCGGCCTGTAACGACGACCTCCAGAAGGTCACCCAGGCCAATGTGCAGAACGGCGTGGTGACCTCGGCCACGGTCAGCGATGGCGCAGCCGGCCAGCCGTACGCGCAGCTGGATGCCAACTACCGTGAGAGCACCGTCACCACCAAGAGCCTGAACCTGCGTCACGACTGGTCCGGTGAAAAGTGGGTGTTCACCACCCAGGTCGGCAACACCGAAGCGACCGGCGGCAAGAACCCCGAATACCTGATGAAGTTCCTGATGCAGGACGGCGGTTACAACTACGCCTTCGATGGTCAGAACACCGCAGTGAACTACGACAACGGCGGCGCCTCGAACTGGGTGTTGCCCGGCAATCCGGCGGGCCTGGCTCCCGGCCAGCAGGGCAATGTCCCCGGCACCAACACCGGCATCATGCAGGCCGGCGGTATCGCGTACCAGAAGAGCAAGGACGAAGAAAAGTACTTCCAGTGGGATGCCTCGCGCGATCTTGAGTGGGGCCCGTTCACCAAGCTGCAGTTTGGCTACAAGTACATCAACCACAACAACGGCGTGGACGCACGCGGCAACCGCATCAACTCCACCGACGCGGTGTCGCTGACGCAGTTCAATCCGGGTAGCACGCCGAGCAGCCTGTACGACGGCCTCGGCGCCAGCGGCGACCTGACCACCTGGCCGACCGCCAGCCTGAACTCGGTGCGCAACTATCTGTTGTCGCAGCCGCAGGGCCCGTACCGCACCGATTTCGGCGCCTCGTTCCAGGTCAAGGAAATCACCCAGAACGTCTACACGCAGTTGAACTTCGAATCCGGCCAGTGGCGCGGTAACGTGGGTGTGCGCCTGGTCGACACCACCGACAAGTCCGAGTTCTGGCAGAGCAACGATGGCGGCACCAACTTCGACCGTGTTGCCGAGACCAACGACTATCGCAAGGCGCTGCCGAGCTTCAACATCGCCTACGACATCACCGACGACACCGTGCTGCGCTTCTCGGCAGCCAAGGTCATCGCGCGTCCGCGCTACGCCGATCTGGCCGGCACCTTCACCATCAACAGCGGTACCGGCGATCTGACTGCCAACGGCGGCAACCCGGATCTGAAGCCGTACGAATCCACCAACTACGATCTGGCGGCCGAGTGGTATTTCGCCCCGTCCAGCATGTTGTCCGGTGAAGTGTTCTATCGCGACATCAGCTCCTACATCGTCAGCACCACCACCAGCCAGCAGCTGAATCCGGCACCGCCGGCCATTGCCGGCCTGTATCAGGTCACCACGCCGGTCAACGTGTCGGACGCCAAGGTCACCGGCGTGTCGGTCAACTACCAGCAGACCTTCGGTCTGGGTTTTGGCTTGCAGGCCAACTACACCTTTGCCGAATCCGATTCCAGCTCCGGCTTGAACCTGCCGTACCTGTCGCGCGATACCTACAACGTGATTCCGTACTGGGAACACGGCGACTGGACGGTGCGCGTGAACTACAGCTACCGCTCGAAGTACTTCACCCAGATCGGTCGCCTGCAGTCGCGTGACTTTGCAGATGCCTACAAGCAGCTGGATTTGAACGCCTCGTATCAGATCACCGATTACATGGGCATCACCTTCGGCGCGACCAATCTGCTGGATTCCACCTACCGGGTCTTCAGCAACACGCGCGATACGCCAACGGCGTTCTACAAGAACGGCCGCGGCTACCAGGCCCAGTTGAACTTCAAGTTCTGATGTAGTCCCGGCGCGCCACCGTCCCTCCACGGTGGCGCGCTTTTTTTTGCCTGTCGTTGCGCCTGCAGCGCCAGGCCATCGGTTGTATGCAGAAGTGCCACTGGCCATATCCCTTCGCGCTTGAAGGACTATCGCCAGGCCCGCTTCCGCCATCCACGTGCCGGTTGCCGTCTTGCCAACACGTTTCGCTTACAGGAGTGCAGTTCCCATGACGACCGATAGCCGCCACTACGCGGCTCCATCCCGCCGCCACGCCGGAGCTGCACCCAGGAGTCGCGCGCTCGCGCTCGCTCTGCTGGTGGCCTGCCCGGTGCTGTCGTTGCACGCGCAATCGCCGACTGCGCCGACCGCCGCCACGCTCAGCCCCGAACAGATCGACCAGCAGTGGCTCAGCGCCACCGCCAAGTACGCACCCGAGCGCGAGCGTCTGGTGCATGAGGCAGAACAAGGCGCACGCAAGGGCCCGTTCCGTCCCGATTGGGCTGCACTCAAGGCCTATCAATCGCCGGCGTGGTACGACAACGCCAAGTTCGGCATCTTCATCCATTGGGGCGTGTTCTCGGTGCCGGCGTTCGGCAGTGAGTGGTACTCGCGCAATATGTATCTGCAAGGTTCCAAGGAGTTCGCGCACCACGTGGCGACCTATGGCCCGCAGGCGAGTTCCGGCTACAAGGATCTGATTCCCAAGTTCACCGCGCCCAAGTTCGACCCGAATGGCTGGGCCAAACTGTTCCGCGAGTCCGGCGCACGTTATGTGGTGCCGGTGGCCGAGCACCATGACGGCTTTGCGCTGTACGACTCCAAGCTCTCCGATTGGACCGCAGTGAAGATGGGGCCCAGGCGCGATCTGCTGGGCGAGTTGTCAAAGTCGATCAGCGCGCAGGGATTGCACTTCGGGCTGTCCTCGCATCGCGCCGAGCACAACTGGTTCTTCGACGGCGGGCGTAAATTCGATTCGGACGTCAACGACCCGCGCTATGCGGCGCTGTACGGCCCGGCGCAGGTGCGCTTGCCGGGCAAGGACGATGCCGATGTGGCCAACGACTGGACGCCGGTGTCGCAGGCGTGGCTGGACGATTGGTTGGCACGCACCACCGAATTGATCGATACCTATCAGCCGGACCTGATCTATTTCGATTGGTGGATCGCCCACCCCACCTTCCGCAGCAGCCTGCCGACCATGCTGGCGTATTACTACAACCAGGGCGCGGCGCGGACCGAGGCCGATCGCGGCGTGGTGGTGAACTACAAGCTGGGCGCGTTTCCGGAAGGCGCCGGCACGCTGGATATCGAGCGCGGCCAGCTCACCGGCATCCATCCCACCCATTGGCAGACCGATACCTCGGTGAGCAATGCGTCGTGGGGTTACATCGAAAACGACACCTACAAATCGCCGACCTTCATCATCCACATGCTGGCCGATGTGGTGGCCAAGAACGGCAACCTGATGCTCAACATCGGCCCGCGTGCGGATGGTTCGATCCCCGAGACCGAGCGCGGCATCCTGCTTGCGATCGGCAAGTGGCTCAAGACCAATGGCGGCGCGATCTACGACAGCAAGCCGTGGCGCGTGTATGGCGAAGGCCCGACTGAAGTGGTGGGCGGCACCTTCCAGGACGTCAAGACCAAGCCGTATACCGCCGAAGATTTCCGTTTCACCACGCGCGATGGCGCGCTGTATGCGATCGAACTCGGTTGGCCGGCCGGCGGCAAGGCGGTGATCCGCTCGCTCACCCCCACCGATGGCGTGCGCAGCGTGACGCTGCTGGCCAACGGCAAGAAGGTGCCGTTCGAGCAGCAAGCCGACGGCCTGCATCTGAGCCTGCCTGCCAAGCCGGTGGGCGAACACGCCTACGTTTTCCGCATCGACCTTTCTTCCTCCACTCCCTGACGGATGCTGTTTTCATGAGCAAGCGATTGACCTGGATACTGCTCGCGCTGGCGTTTGCCTGCGCGCCTGCCTTGGCCAAAAACCCCACGGCGTTGTTCTATCTGATGAACACGCAGAAATCGACCAACTCGTTCATCGCCAACGTCGACAAGATCGATGTGGTGGTGCCGACCTGGTACGGTGTGGACCAGAACGGCCTGGTCAACGGCACCCCCAACACTTACCTCTACGACATCGCCAAGCAGAACAAGCTGCGGGTGATGCCGATCCTGTCGATGACCACCGGCCGCGACGGCTTCCACAAGCTGATGCACGACGAAGCAGCCAAGAAGCGCATGATCGAGTCGCTGCTGATCCACGGCAAGCAAAACAAGTACTACGGCTTTCAGTTCGATTTCGAAAACATCGCCTGGACCGACCGCGACGCCTACACGCTGATGGTCAAGCAGACCGCCGATGCGCTGCACAAGGCCGGTTTCAAGATGTCGGTGGCGGTGGTGCCGAATGCGCCAGGCCATGCCGAAGGCGGCCAGTTCTCCAAGTGGATGTGGGAATACTGGCGCGGCGCGTATGACCTCAAGGCGCTGGGCCAGGCCGCGGATCTGGTCAGCATCATGACCTACGACCAGCACACCCGCTGGACCACGCCCGGCCCGGTGGATGGCATGGTGTGGATGAAGAAGCATCTGGATTACGCCATCACCCAGGTGCCGAAAGAGAAGCTTTCGCTCGGCATCGCCACCTACGGCTACCGCTGGTACACCGGCAACCCGGTGAAGGAAGACGGCACCGAAGCGTCGAACATCGCGGCCACCTACATCGATGCCGACGAATCGTTTCCGCTGGCGATCGAACAGAACGCCACCGTGCAGTGGGATCCGGTCGAGCAGGAATCGTGGTTCTACTTCTATCGCGACGATATGCGCGAGTGGGTGTTCCGCCCGGATGCGCGCAGCTTCAAGGCGCGCTACGACATGGTGAAGCAGTATGGTCTGGAAGGTTTCAGCTGCTGGGTGCTGGGCGCCGAAGACCCGAAGGTGTGGGACGAGTTGCCGAGCGCGCAGCGCTAAGCGCGTTGTCGCAACGTTGCACGACCTGGCGGGCGCGGCTCGGTGCTTGAATCGGGAGAGACCGACGATTCCGGCACCGCCCGCGCCCGTTTTGTTGCTGCTTGCGATGTGCATTCGCCGTTCTACAACACCCCTTGCACACTGCGCGCACCCCAACGAAGCGTGCGCCAGTCCCTGCGTCATCCGGCATGGCTTTGCTACTGTGCGTGGCTGCCGTGTTCTCGCCGCCACATCGGGATGTGATTGCATGAAGTCGAACTCCGCACCTGGCTTGCACTTGTCGTTATCGCGACTGCTGTCGCTGCGCAAGCCATCATCGAGCATGCGGTCGTTGCGCATGCAGTCGTCGCGCCTGCTTGCGCTGGCGTTTGCCGCGATGGTGGTGGCTGGTTGCGGCCAACGCGATGCAGCGAGCACGCCGGCTGCGGCCAGTCCCGGCAGCGCCTCGACACTGCCTGCGACCAATGCACCGCTGCCCCTGATTCCCGCCCCGGCCGAAGCCAGGCGCGGCAGTGGCAGCTTTCGCGTCGGCACCGGCACGGTGATCTCGATTCCCACCGGCAACGCCGAAGTACGCCGCAGCGCTGAGACGCTGGCCAGCCTGCTGCAGCGCACGCGCGGCCTTACCCTGGAAGTGCGCACTGAAAACAACGCCTCGCCGCACAGCATCCGCCTGGAGCGCACACCGCAGGCACCGGTGGCGCACAAGGAAGGCTATAGCCTGGACGTGGATGCCAAGGGCATCCGCATTGCCGCACGCGATGGTGCCGGCCTGTTCTATGGTGCGATCAGCGCCTGGCAACTGATGACACCGGACGCGCGCAAGGGCGAGGTCGAGGTGCCGTCGGTGGCGATCCGCGATTGGCCGCGTTTCAGCTGGCGTGGTCAGCATCTGGATGTGGCCCGCCATTTCCATGACGTGGCCACGGTCAAGCATGTGCTGGATGCGATGGCCGCGCACAAGCTCAATGTGCTGCATTGGCATCTCACCGACGACCAGGGCTGGCGTATCGAGATCAAGCGCTATCCCAAGCTCACCGAGGTCGGTGCATGGCGCACCCCGCCTGGTGCCGGCCGGCACGGCACACCCGAGCGTTACGGCGGTTTCTATACGCAGGAACAGATCAGCGAGATCGTTGCCTATGCGGCGCGTCTGCACATCACCGTGCTGCCCGAGCTGGACATGCCCGGGCATGCGCAGGCCGCAGTGGCGGCGTATCCGGAAGAGGTGGGCGTGCCCGGCCAGCGCACGCAGGTCGGTGTGAACTGGGGCGTCAACCCGTATCTGTTCAACACCAGCGAGCGCAGCCTGAGCTTCATCACCAACGTGCTGGATGAAGTGCTGACATTGTTCCCGTCGGCGTATATCCACATCGGTGGCGATGAGGCGGTCAAGGACCAATGGGAAGCCTCGCCTGCGGTGCGCGCGCAGATGCGCAAGCTCGGGGTCAAGGATGCGCACGCGATGCAAGGCTGGTTCAACGAACAGCTGGCGCAGTACCTCACCCAGCACGGCCGGCGCATGATCGGCTGGGATGAAATTCTGGAAGGCGGCGTGCCGGCCAGTGCATCGGTGATGTCGTGGCGCGGCGTCGAAGGCGCGGTGGTGGCGGCAAAGCAAGGTCACGATGTAGTGCTTGCACCAGGCGACTGGCTGTATCTGGACAATCTGCAGACCACGCGCAGCGACGAGCCCAACGGCCGCCTGACGATCCTGCCGCTATCGAAGGTCTACGCGTTCGACCCGGTACCAAAAGAACTCAGCGCCGAGCAGGCCACGCATGTCCTCGGTGCGCAGGGCGCGTTGTGGTCCGAATACATTCCATCGAAGTGGCATATCGATCACGCGCTGTTCCCACGCCTGTCTGCCGTTGCGGAAGTGACGTGGTCGCCGGTGGCTGCGCGCAACTGGAAGGGTTTTCTGGCGCGCCTGCCGGCGCAATTGCAGCGCTACAAGGCGCTGGGCATCGACTACAGCGACGGTGCATTCGCCGCCGATATCGCGCTGGAATCCGGCCCCAACCCGGTGCTGGCCGGTGGCCCGGCCAAGGTGGCGCTCCGCACCCAGACTGGCGCAGGTACGCTGCACTACAGCACCGACGGCAGCGATCCCACGCCGGCATCGCCGCGCTATGAGGCGCCGTTTACGATCCAGCTGCCGACCACGGTCAAGGCCACTGCATTCGAATCCGATGGCACGGCGCTGGCCGCCACGCGCAGCCGCAGCTTCGATCGTGCCGGGTTGTTGCGCGTGGATACGCAAGGCCTGCGCGATTGCGTCGAAACAGGGGCACTCGGCCTGCGCTTGCCGCTGCTACCGGAGATGACCGCTGCCGATACGCCGGTCTACAGCGTCGATCTGTTCCATGCCTGCCGCCTCTATCCGCAGGCGCGCCTGGACGGCATCGGTGCGATCAGGGTCGAGGCCGCACGTCTGCCGAACAACTTCGGTCTGGCCCATGAACAATCCAAGGTCGTGCAGTACCCGGCCAAATCGCGCGGCGGTGAGCTGGAAGTGCGACAAGGCTGCGAGGGCGAACTGCTGGCCAGCGTACGTCTGCCCCAGGGCGACACCGTGGGCGAGCAGCTCACCCTGGAAACCCCATTGCCTGCACGCACCGGCGTCCATGATCTGTGTCTGCGTTTCACCGCACCGATTCGCGGCCCGTTGTATGCCATCGGCAGCGTCCAATTGATTGAAACCACCGCGCAGGCGCCCCCCGCCGCCACGCGCTGATCCATCCAAGGAGAGTCACCCATGCCCCTGTCCCGTCATCGTTTCGTCCCCGCCCCCGCCCGTCTCGGGCTTGCCCTGGCCTTCGCTATCTCGCAGGCCTGGGCCGCGCCGCCCACGGCAACGACCCTGGACACCGGCTGGCAGGTGCGGCTGGTGCCGGGTCAGGAACAGGCCAAGACCTATCCGAAAGCAGCGGCATGGTTGCCGGCGCAGGTGCCGGGCGCGGTGCAGACCGATCTGATCGCCGCCAAGATCGTGCCGGACCCGTTCTATCGCGATAACGAAGGCAAGATCCAGTGGGCGGGCCTGAGCGATTGGCAGTATCAAACACGCTTCAACGTTGATGCGGCCACGCTCAAACGCGAGCATGTCGAACTGGTGTTCGATGGCCTGGATACCTTTGCCGAGGTCACCCTCAACGGCAAGCCGCTGCTCAGCGCCGACAACATGTTCCGGCAGTGGCGGGTGGATGCGAAATCCCTGCTCAAGCGCGGCGACAACCTGCTCGAGGTCAAGCTGTTCTCGCCGATCAAGAAGATCCAGCCGTGGTTGGCCAAGCAGCCGTACGCGCTGCCGGGTGCCTACGATTCGGCATTCGGCGACGAGCCCGAGTCGCGGCATAGCTCCACCTACGTGCGCAAGGCGCCGTACAACTTCGGTTGGGATTGGGGCCCGCGCATGGTCAATGCCGGCATCTGGAAAGACGTGCGCGTGGAAGCCTGGGATGCGGTGCGCGTGGATGGGCTGCATATCGCCCAGCAACGTGTGGACGCCGAGAGTGCGCAACTGCAGGCGCAGCTGGAACTGCAGGCCGGCCGTAGCGGGCCGGTGCAGGTGACGCTGGATGTGCTTGGGCCGGATGGGAAGAGTGTCGGCCAGTTCACCCAGCAGGCGGTGGTCGACCCGGGCCAGAACCGTATCGATTTGCCGGTGCGCATCGCCAAACCCAAGCGCTGGTTTCCGGCCGGCTATGGTGCGCAGGACCGCTACACCTTCGTGGCCAGCGTGCGCGATGCCGATGGCGACAGCCAGCAGATCAAGCGCATCACCGGCCTGCGTTCGGTGGAGTTGCGTCGCGAAAAGGACAAGTTCGGCAAGAGCATGGAGATCGTGATCAACGGCATCCCGATCTTCGCCAAGGGCGCCAACCTGATTCCGCTGGATGCGTTCCCCGCGCGCGTGAGCCCCGAGCGCATGCGCAGCACCTTGCAGGACGCGCGCGATGCCAACATGAACATGCTGCGCATGTGGGGCGGCGGGCATTACCAAGACGACCATTTTTACGAGGTGGCCGACGAGCTGGGCATCATGATCTGGCAGGACTTCATGTTCGGTGGCGCGGTACCGCCGTACGACGTGGAGTTCCGCGAGAACACCCGGCAGGAGGCGATCGAACAGGTCAAGCGGCTGCGCGACCATCCCAGTATTGTTCTCTGGTGCGGCAACAACGAAGTGCAGACCGGCTGGGAAAACTGGGGCGACCGTGTCAAGTTCAAGCAGTCGGTGGACCCGGAAGAACGCACCCGCATCGAGCGCGGCATGACCACCTTGTTCGGCACCGTGTTCCGCGAAGTGGTGGCCACCTACGACAGCGACGTGCCGTACTGGTCCACCTCGCCGGGCACCAATTTCGACGGCGCCGCCGATCAGGCCAACGATGGCGACATGCATTATTGGAAGGTGTGGGGCGGCCCTGCACTGCCGGTCACCGAATACCTCAACGTCACCCCGCGCTTCATGTCCGAATACGGCCTGCAGTCGTTCCCGGACATGCGCACCGTGCGTGCCTTCGCCGAGCCCGGCGACATGGATCCGGAATCGCCGGTGATGCGCGTGCATCAGAAGTTCGACAAGGGCAACGGCAACAAGCGGCTGATGCTGTACATCCGGCGCGAATTCGGCGAGCCCAAGGACTTCGAGAGCTTCGTCTATTTGAGCCAGCTGATGCAGGCCGAAGGCATCAACCTGGCCGCCTCGCATCTGCGTGCCTCGCGCCCGCAATCGATGGGTTCGCTCTACTGGCAGCTCAACGATGTGTGGCCCGGTGCGTCGTGGTCCAGCGTGGATTACTACGGCCGCTGGAAGGCGCTGCACTACCACGCACGCCGCTTCTATGCGCCCGAACTGATTGCCGCATTGCGTAACGACAAGGGCCAGACCGAGGTGTCACTGGTGTCCGACCGCACCACCCCGCTGGCCGCACGCTGGCGCATGCGCGTCATGAGCATGGATGGCAAGCTGCTGAGCAAGCGCGAAGAAAAGACCACGGTCAAGCCGCTGAGCAGCCTGCAGGTGGGCAACTTCAGCGACAAGCAATTGCTCGGCAGCGCCGATCCTAAGCGCAGCTATGCGGTGTTCGAATTGTTGGACGGCGAGACGCTGTTGTCGCGCGAAGTGGTGTTCTTCGCACCCGCCAAACAAGTGGCCTTGCCGAGCGCGAAGATCGACAGCCAGTGGCGCGCCGATGGCGATGGCTATGCACTGACGCTGTCCAGCCCTACGCTGGCGCGCGAGGTGTGGCTGTCGTTCGGCGATGTGGATGCCACGTTGTCGGACAACGCCTTCGACCTGTTGCCGGGCGAGCCGTTGACCGTGCACGTGAGCAGCAAAGCTGCGCTGGCGCAGTTGCAGTCCACGCTGCAGGTGCGCGACCTTGCGAGCACGCTGGCCGGTGCACCGCCAGAGCCTGCCGAGACGAAGTAAGCCGCTCGGAGAAGGCGTCAAATGATGGCGCAGCGCTCACATCAGGGCGCTGCGCTATCCGCGAAGACAGCGCGTTGCGCATCGTCTGCGTGCTGCAACGCCTATCGCCCACGATCCAGCAACAGCTCAGCAATCACCGCTGCCCGCAATGTCACTGCGGGCAATCCAAGAACAACGCGTGACGGCCAGTACCGTGGCGCAGGAGTGAATCGATGTCGTTGTCCGTATTTCCATGCCGCCTGGCCGTTGCGCTGAGTCTGGGTCTGGGCCTGCCGCTGATTGGCGCGCCGGCATTTGCCGCAAAATCAACCAATGAAGCGCCGGAACAACGCGCCGCCGCGTTGGTGGCGCAAATGAGCCGAGAGGAAAAAGTCGCGCAGGCGATGAACGATGCACCGGCGATTCCACGCCTGGGCATCCCCGCCTACGAATGGTGGAGCGAGGGCCTGCACGGCATTGCGCGTAATGGCTACGCCACGGTGTTTCCGCAGGCGATCGGCCTGGCCGCCAGCTGGAATACGCAGCTGATGCAGCAGGTAGGCACGGTGGTCTCCACCGAGGCGCGTGCCAAGTTCAATCAGGCCGGCGGCCCGGGCAAGGACCACAAGCGTTATGCGGGCCTGACCATCTGGTCGCCCAACATCAACATCTTCCGCGACCCGCGCTGGGGCCGTGGCATGGAGACCTACGGCGAGGATCCCTTCCTCACCGGGCAGTTGGCAGTGGGCTTCATTCGCGGGCTGCAGGGCGACGATCTGGATCACCCGCGCACCATCGCCACGCCCAAGCACATTGCCGTGCACAGTGGGCCGGAGCCCGGCCGGCACAGCTTCGATGTGGACGTGTCCCCACGCGATGTGGAAGCGACCTATACGCCCGCCTTCCGCGCCGCATTGATCGACGGCCAGGCCGGCTCGGTGATGTGTGCGTACAACTCGCTGCACGGCACCCCGGCCTGCGCGGCCGACTGGTTGCTCAACGGCCGCGTGCGTGGCGATTGGGGCTTCAAGGGCTTTGTGGTGTCCGACTGTGATGCGGTGGACGACATGACCCAGTTCCATTACTTCCGCCCCGACAATGCCGGATCGTCGGCCGCATCGCTCAAGGCCGGGCACGATCTCAACTGCGGGCATGCCTATCGCGAACTCGGCACGGCGATCGAACGCGGCGAAGTGGACGAAGCCTTGCTCGACCAATCGCTGGTGCGCCTGTTTGCCGCGCGCTATCGCCTGGGCGAGCTGGAAGCGCCGCGCAAGGATCCGTATGCAAAGCTCGGTGCCAAGGATATCGACAACACGGCCAACCGTGCGCTGGCGCTGAGAGCCGCTGCCGAATCGATCGTGCTGCTCAAGAACGAGGCCAACACCCTACCGTTGAAGGATGGCACGCGGCTGGCAGTGATCGGCCCGAATGCCGATGCGTTGGCGGCATTGGAAGCCAATTATCAAGGCACCTCGTCCACGCCGGTCACCCCGTTGCTCGGCCTGCGCCAGCGCTTCGGCGCGCAGCAGGTGAGTTACGCACAAGGTGCACCGCTGGCGGCGGGCGTGCCCGGCATGATTCCGGAAACCGCGCTGCGCAGCGATGGCAAGCCGGGATTGCGTGGCGAATATTTCGACAATGTGGACATGGAAGGTGCGGCGCGCGTAGTGCGACAGGACCGCGTCATCAGCTTCAACTGGGACCAGGTCAGCCCGGCCAAGGGCGTGCCGGCCGATCGCTATGCAGTGCGCTGGAGCGGCGAGTTGATGCCGCCGAGCGCGGGCGATTACACGCTGGCGGTGCGGGTGGCGCGCTGTTTCGACTGCGCCGGCCACGATCCGGTTCGGCTGTACATCGACGACAAGCTGGTGGTCGCCGGCAATGCCGAAGACAAGCACGTGCCGGCCGGCATGCACAACGCCGATGGCCGCAGCGTGGAGACCGTGCTGCATTTCGACGACACCCGCCCGCGCAAGATCCGTCTGGAAATGGAGCATCGCGGCCAGGACCAGGGCCTGCGTCTGGAGTGGCTGGCACCGGCCGCCGCGCAGTTGGCCGAAGCCGAACAGGCGGTGGCGCAGGCCGATGCGGTGGTGGCCTTCGTCGGCCTGTCGCCGGATGTGGAAGGCGAAGAACTGCGCATCGACGTGCCTGGCTTCGACGGCGGCGACCGCAACGACATCGCCCTGCCCGCCCCGCAGCAAGCGCTGCTCGAACGGGCAAAGGCTTCCGGCAAGCCGCTGGTGGTGGTGTTGATGAGCGGCAGTGCGGTGGCCTTGAACTGGGCCAAGACGCATGCCGACGCAATCGTGGCGGCGTGGTACCCGGGGCAGTCCGGCGGCACCGCGATCGCGCGCATGCTGGCCGGCGACGACAACCCCGGCGGGCGCCTGCCGGTGACGTTCTATCGCTCCACCAAGGACCTGCCGCCTTACGTCAGCTACGACATGAAGGGCCGCACCTATCGCTACTTCAAGGGCGAGCCGCTGTTTCCGTTCGGCTACGGCTTGAGCTACAGCAGCTTTGCCTACGCAGCGCCTAAGTTGTCCACCACAACGCTGCAAGCCGGCAGCACCTTGCAGGTGACCACCACGGTGCGCAACACCGGCACGCGCGCCGGCGATGAAGTGGCGCAGGTGTATCTGCAGTATCCGGATCGCCCGCAATCTCCCTTGCGCAGCCTGGTCGGCTTTCAACGCGTGCATCTAAAACCAGGTGAGCAGCGCACGCTCACCTTTACCCTGGATGCGCGCGCCCTGAGCGATGTGGATCGCACCGGACAGCGTGCGGTGGAAGCCGGCGATTACACGCTGTTTGTCGGTGGTGGCCAGCCGGGGACCGGCGCGGTTGGCGAGGCGGCGGCGTTTTCGATTTCGGGGCGTTCACCGTTGCCGAAGTAAGAAGTTCGACTGCAGCACATCAACAGGCGTCGGCTGTCATGGCCGGCGCCTGTTGCGTTACGCGCGCGTGTTGCGGTGCATCGCAAACCACTTGCATCGCGCCTGTGCCATATCGAATTGGTGATCTATCCGCAGGCAATACGATGATCTCCGCACACACTTCACACCTGCTTGACAGACGGGAAAACGAGGTCTATCACTGACCTCAGTCGGCAACACGCGCCATCGGCGATGCGCTCGACTCACCTTGATGGCAACAGCGTTTCCACGCAGCACCTGCACTGGGAGATGGTTGGATGCAGCATCGTCGTACCGACCAGCGCTTGCGTGTTGCAGCTCTTGCAGTGCATCGCACTCACGCATGCCACGCTGCCGTCACGCTGGTGCAGCCGTCATGACCAAGCATTACAAATTGAGCGCGATGCGCTCGCGCTCCAAGTGCATCGCCGGGTACTCCCCGCCTCGCCACTGACGCCTGCATAGCTGTCCAAGCTGGCAGACGCTCCGGCGCAATCCCGTTCGGTAACTCGCACACGCGTTGATCGCGTGCTGTGCCATGCCGTGCGCGCACATCGCCGTGCAGACCGTCTGCCCAAGAGCAAGGCATCGGAGGGCGTTGCCATCGGCAACGTTGCCCAGCATCTGGCGAGGTGGCACGTGGAAAAGCGCGAGCGTACGAACGGCAAGCAATGGATCGTGGCAATCCTGACCGTGACCGGCATGGCCTCGGCCGCGGCCGCAATGGCCGGCACCGTGGAGGGAGACCTGAAAGAAAGCAGCAGCGGCAAACCCGCAGCCAATGCGAAGGTGCGCATCGCCGGTACCGCCTACAGCGCGGTCGCGGATGCGCGCGGGCACTTCGTCATCCGCGATGTGCCTGCCGGGCAGTACGCACTGAATCTGGACTACCCAGGCTTCAGCGCAGCCGAAACCAGTATCCAGGTCGGCGACAGCGGCACCGCATCGGTGGCCATCGCGCTGGAGGAGGTCAAGCAACTGAAGGCAGTCAGCGTGGTGAGCAACCGCTACGACGCCAGCGACCTGAAGATCAACGCCGCCAACACGGTGGACGTGCTGTCGGCCAACGACCTGCAACGCACCGCCGTGCACAACGTGGCCGAAGCGCTCGGCCTGATCGCCGGCATCAACATCACCAGCACCGGCTCGGGCTACTTCGGCGGTATCGATGGTGCAGCGCGCGGCGAAGGCATGTTCGCCTCGGTGCGCGGGCTGCCCTCCGAATACAACGTCAACATGATCGACGGCGTCACCGTGGCGCAAGGCATGCCGTACAGCCGCAGCGTGCAGCTCAGCCTGTTGCCGCCGAGCGGCCTGCAGACCATCGTCGCCAACAAGACCTCCACTGCCGACATGGACGGCGATGCGATCGGCGGCACGCTGGATTTCCGCACGCCCACCGCCTACGACTACAAGGACACCACCAGCGGCAGCATCACCGGCAGCGGCCGGGTGGAAAGCCGTGCGCGCGATTACGGCGGCGACGGCCTGGGCGGCGGCTTCGGCGGCGAGTTCCAGCACAAGTTCGGCGATGCGCAACAGTTTGGCGTGTATGCCAGCGCGTATTACGACTACCGCACCACCACCAACAGCGAAGTGGCCGCCGCCACCAGCGCGCTCAACGACGGCTCGTGGGAATACTTGAACACCGATGCCGATGGCCGCAACGCCGCCGGTTTCGATCCGCAGCACAACCTCACCAGTACCGGCATGAATGTGGGCATCGCTGCCGGTTGGGAGCGCCGCTACGGCGGCAATGCCTCGTTCGACTGGCATGTGGACGACAGCCTGTCGCTGTACGCGCGCATGACCTACGCCTATGCCAAGACCGAGCAAGGCACCACCTTCGTGCAGCTGCTGCCGCAGGATGTGAGCTACGTGCCGACCGGTACGCCGGGCGTGTTTACACCGAACATCGGCCGCATCGCTTCACGCTTCTGGTACGAGACCAACCCGGAAATCGCCGACCTGGCCACCTTCCAGATCGGCGCAAAAAAGACCGCAGGCGGTTGGACCTTCATGCCCAACCTGTTCTACAGCTTTGGCAACAACGACCGACCCGACCATGTCGAAATCGACGGGCGCGAAGACAAGTTCACTCAGGACAACTACGCCTATTCCGGCAACACGTTCGTGCGCTATGGCGGCGGTGCGTTCCCCTATCCACAGCTCACACCCGCACTGCTGGCGCAGGTCAACAACATCCCGGCGTTGTTTGCCAGCAGCTATGGCGAGCAGACCAAGATTTACTCCGGCCAGAAAAAAGGCGGCGCGCGCTTCGATACCCGCTACGACTTCGAAGATGGCGCGCTGCGGTCAGTGCAGCTCGGGGTGAAGTACAGCAAGAGCAGCCGCCGCTACACCAATCGCGACTGGTATACCGGCGGCGTGGACGGCACCACCACGCTGGGCGATCTGGGCATCTTCACCGGCACCTATGCCTCGATTTTCCCCGGTAAATACGACTGGAACACGCCGCGCGTGAGCGAAGCGGCGGTGGCCGGTGTGATCGCCCAGCACCTCACCGACGATGACCTGGACACCTGCGGCAGCGCGTTCTACGTCAACAACTACAACTGCAACACCATGCGCGGCACCGAGGCCGTCAGCGCGGCCTACGCCACCGCGACGTTTACCGTGGGCAACCTGGATATCGTGCCCGGCGTGCGCTTCGAGCACACCGCCATCGATAACACCTTCTGGGTAAGTCCGGTGGATGCCGACGGCAACGAGATCGTGGGCTACTTCGATCACAACAGCACTTCCTACAACGAACCGTTGCCTAGCGTGTTTTTGACCTGGCGGCCGGATCTGCGCACCGCATATCGCGCATCGTTGTGGACCAGCTACACGCGCCCGGCCTTCGTGCAACTAGGCGGCGGCAGCCAGATCGACATCTCCAACGGCGTTACCACGATCACGCAAGGCAACCCCGATCTGAAGCCGATCGAATCGACCAACCTGGATCTGTCCGGCGAATGGTCCACCGAACGCGGCGGGTTCTTTTCGCTGGCCGGCTTCTACAAGCAACTGCGCAACTACATCTACGACGCCGGCTCGGCCCAGGCCAATGGCAACACCAGCGGCAGCGGCACGGTGCTGTACCACATGCCCACCAATGGCGGCGACGGCAAGATCTACGGTGTGGAACTCAGCGCGCGGCAGAAGTTTCAGGATCTGCCCGCGCCGTTCGACGGCCTGGGCGTGAGCGCCAACGCCACCCGCCAGCATGCGCGTGCCGACCTTGGGCTGGATGGTTTCGACAATGAGCACATGCAATCTGCGCCGTCGGCGATGGCCAATCTGGAACTGTTCTACGAGCACAACGGGTTCTCGTTGAACCTGAGCTACCACTTCAGCAGCTCGTACCTGCTGGGCTACGACTTCCTGCATGAAGGCGCACCGTGGAACGACCTGTGGGCGCGCCCGACTCGGCGCGTGGATCTGCACACCGGCTACCGCTTCGACAACGGCCTGAGCATGGATCTGTCGATCTCCAACCTGACCAAGGAATACAGCTACTGGGCGCATGTGGGCCGCAACAATCTGGCGATCTCCGACATCGTCGATGCCGGCAGTACTGCGTTGTTCACGGTCAAGTACGCGTTCTAACGCCGCCGCACTACGCGCCGCCTTTCACTGCCACTCGCTGCGCAGTGCGACGACTCCTTCCATTTCCCTGGAGAAGCGATGAAACGCAGAAGCCTGTGTACGTTCGGCCTGCTCGCGCCCTTCGGCCTTGCGGCCGCGCCGGCGGTGCTGTCGTCGCTGCATGCGCCGGTGCCGGACGGCCGCCCGCATACGTTTGGATTCGAACGCGGCCAGTTCGTGCTGGATCAGCAACCGTGGCAATTGCGCAGCGGCGAGATGCATCCGCTGCGCATCGCCCGTGTGGATTGGCTGCAGCGCATCCGCATGGCCAAGGCGATGGGCTTGAACACCATCGCGCTGTATCTGATGTGGAATGCGTACGAACGCGAGCCGGGGCACTTCGATTTCGACACCGGCGAACGCGATTTCGTTGCCTTCATCCGGCTGTGCCAGCAGGAAGGGCTGTGGGTGTATCTGCGACCCGGCCCGTACGTGTGCGCCGAGTGGACGCTGGGCGGGCTGCCACCGTATCTGTTGCGTGAGCCGGGCATGCGCCTGCGCGACGGTAACGATGCCCGCTACATGGCAGCAGTGCAGCGCTACATCGCCGCCGTGGCGCCGCGTATCGCACCGCTGATGGCCAGCGCCGGCGGGCCGGTGCTGATGCTGCAGATCGAAAACGAATACAGCATGCAGGGCAGCGATGTGGGCTATCTGCAGGCATTGGCCGCGCTGTGGCGCCAGCACGGTATCGATGGTCCGTTCTCATTGGCCGAAGGCATGAAGGATCTGCGCCGGCGCAAGGCCTATCTGCCCGACGCCGCGCTGGGACTGGATGGCGCCGATCTGGCTGAACTGCAGGAAGCAAAACAGATCGCAGGCGATGCACCGGCGTGGGTGGCCGAAGGTTATCCCGGTTGGCTGACACACTGGGGCGAAGACGCGTTTGCGCAGCGCGATTACGCGCCGATGCTGCAACAGCTGATGGCCGCCGGATACTCGTTCAATCTCTACGTGGTGCACGGCGGCAGCAATTTCGGTTTGAGCGCCGGTGCCAATGCCGACGACGACGGCTCTCACTTCCAGCCCGCACTGACCAGCTACGACTACAGCGCACCGATCGACGAAGGCGGCCGCGCCACGCCTGCGTACATGGCGCTGCGCAAGATCATCGCCCAGCACACCAGCACCGCGCTGCCATCGATCCCGGGCGCGCCACCGCGCGCGCGCTTTGCATCGGTCCTTGCACGTCCGGTCGCCGCACTCTGGGATAACTTGAGTGTCGGCCCCGTACACGCTGAGCGGCCAACCGACAACCAGACCCTGCTCAAGCAGAACCTGGGGCTGGTGGTGTACCGGCGCCGCATCGCGGCCGGCACGCAGCTGGATCTCGGGCAGGTGCACGACTACGCCGTGGTGCAACTCGACGGTGACGAGATCGGGCATGTCTCGCGCGTGCAACATGCGCGCCTCAACAGCACGCCAAAGCTGCCACTTCCAAGCGCTACATCCAATGAGCGGACGCTGGAGGTGCTGGTCGACAGCTTCGGGCATATCAATTTCGGCCCGTCCCTGGGCGATGCCAAGGGATTGCTCGGCCCGGTGCGGCTCGATGGCAAGGAGCTGCGCAACTGGCAGGTACATGGCTTGCCGCTGGATGGCGACAACGCACCCACGCTACGCCCGCTGCAGGCACCACCCACACGGCCCGGCCTGTTCTTCGCGGCCGACATCGCGCTGGAAACGGTCGGCGACATCTACGTCGACATGAGCCAGTGGCGCAAAGGCTATCTGTGGATCAACGGACGGCTGCTGGGGCGTTACTGGGAGATCGGCCCGCAGCAATGTCTGTTCTGCCCGGGCGCGTGGTTGAAGCAGGGCAACAACGCAGTGCTGGTGCTGGATCTGCATCAGCTGCAACCCACCGCGATTCACTGCGCTGACGGGCTGACATCGACACGCATTGCGACACGTACTGCGAACACATCAGCGGCAGTCGCGCATGCAGAGCCAAACGCATGCTGACCGCACCCACCGTGTTGCCAGCGAATCCACAGGCCTCGGCACCGCCGCGCACGCTCGGTTTCTGGAGCGCGCTGTCGGCCAACCTGCTCAACATGATCGGCATCGGGCCGTTCATCACCATTCCGCTGGCGCTGTCGGCGCTGGCCGGGCCGGCGGTGCTGGTCGGTTGGGTCGCAGGCGCACTGTTGTGTCTATGCGACGGGTTGGTGTGGGCCGAGTTGGGCGCGGCGATTCCGCGCTCGGGCGGGCCGTATCACTATCTGCGCGAGGCTTACGGCCGCGAACGTTGGGGGCGCTTGTTCGGCTTTCTGTATCTGTGGCAAACCCTGCTGACCGCACCGCTGTCAGTGGGTTCTGCGGCGGTGGGCTGCGTGCAATACCTGGCGTTCCTGATGCCGGGGCTGGGCCATACCCAGCTCACCGCGATCGCGATGGCGCTGTGCGCGTTCAATACCTTGCTGCTCTATCGCAAGGTGCGCTCGGTGCAAGTGCTGTCGCTGCTGGTCAGTGCGGTGGTGATCGGCGCCTGCGTGTGGATCATTCTCAGCGGCGTGCTGCATTTCGATTTCGGCATTGCATCGGCGTTCTTGCACGCGCGCCCCGCGTCGCCGCATGGCTTCTGGCTGGGCTTTGGTGCGGTGGCGTTGATCGCGGTCTACGACTACGGCGGCTACAACAACGTGTGCATGCTGGGTGGGGAAATCCGCAAGCCGCGGCGCACGATTCCACGCGCGGTGCTGATCTCGATCCCGATCGTGGCGCTGCTGTACCTGGGCCTCAACATCACCTTGCTCGGTGTGCTGCCCTGGCAGCAGGCAGCACAATCCAAAGCGGTGATGGCCGATTTCATGCAGGCCATCTACGGCCCCATCGGCAGCACCGTGGCGGTGGCGCTGATCGTCGTCGCCAGTTGGGGCTCGGCGCTGGTGGTGCAGTTGGGTTATTCGCGGGTGCCGTATGCAGCCGCGGCGGCCGGGCAGTTCTTCGGTGTGTTCGCACGGCTGCATCCGCGCGGCGGATTTCCCACCGTGTCGTTACTGTTCGTTGGCGCGACCTCGGCACTGGCCTGCCTGCTGTCGCTGGACGACCTGATCGCCACCTTGATGATCATCCAGATCCTGTTTCAGTTTCTGGCGCAATGTCTGGCGGTGGTGCTGTTGCGACGCAAGCGACGCCGCCGTGCCTTTGCGATGCCGCTGTATCCGTGGCCGCTGTTGATCAGCGTGCTCGGCTGGCTCTATCTGCTGGCGACCAGCCCGGGACGCCGCCTGCTCGCAGCCGTGGTGGCGCTGTGCGTGGGCAGCGTGTTGTATCTGATCCAGGCACGGAGGCAGCGCGCATGGCCGTTCCAGCTGCAATGAACACTGCGCAACTCGTAGTGGTCGGCGAGGTCTATCTGGACCACATCTTCAGCGGCTTCGATCGCTGGCCTACGCCGGGCGAAGAAGCGCTGGCGCGCCATTACACGCGGGAGCTGGGCGGCGGCACGATCATCACCGCCTGCGCGCTGGCGCGGCTGGGCTGCAATGTGCGCGTACTCGGTGCGATCGGTGTGCCGGACCGCCCGGTGTTCGCACAGCGTTTGGGCGAGTTCGGTGTCTCGGCCGATGGTTTGATCGACTCGACCGCCGGCACTGGCGTGACCACCAGCGTGTCGCTCCAGGACGACCGTTCGTTCTTCACCTATCTCGGCGCCAATGCCGAACTAGATGCACTACTAGTGCGCGAGGACATCATCGCCACACTGTGCGCGGCCGCGCATGTGCATTTTGCGATGCCGTTGCCAGCCACATTGGCGACCACGTTGTTGCCGCGCCTTGCACGCGCCGGCTGCACCACCTCGCTCGACGTCGGCTTCAGCCCGGCATGGCTTACCGACCCGGCCAACCACGCCACCTGCCGCGCGGTGACCTGGTTGCTGCCCAACCAGAAGGAAGCTGCGCTGATGGGATGCGGCGACAGCGCCGATGCCTGCCTGGCCTGGGCACGTGCGCTCGGCCTGCGCCAGACGGTGATCAAGCGCGGCGCTGCGGGCGCCATGGTGATCGACAACAACGGCGCACGCCCGATCGCCGCGCCCATCGTACCGGTGCGCGACACCACCGGCGCCGGCGATGCGTTCGATGCCGGCTTTCTGGCGGCCCAGCTGCGCGGCCTGACGCTGGACGAAAGCGCACAGCACGGCTGCCATGCCGGCGCCGCCTGCTGCAGCGCACTCGGCGCGCTCGACGGCCTTTTTCTTTTATCTCCCCCCACACACGAGGACGTTCTATGAGCAGTTCTGTCGACAATCGCAAACTGACCCTGATCGGCGGCGGCGGCGTGCGTACACCGTTGGTGGTGTACGGCGTCAACGAAGCCGCCGAAGCCCTCGGCGCGCGCGAGATCGTACTGTACGACCCCGACCAGGAGCGCCTGGCGCTGATGGTGGCGATGGGCCGCGCCATCGTCGCCGAGTCCGGCGGCGCGTTGCAGGTGCACGCCGCGCCATCGCTGGAAGCGGCAATCGAAGGCGCGCATTTCGTGCTAAACAGCATCCGCGTGGGCGGTATCGCGCAGCGCGCCTCCGATGAGAAAACCATCATCGGCCACGGTTATTCCGGCCAGGAAACCACCGGCCCCGGCGGCGTGGCCAAGGCGCTACGCACGGTGCCGGTAGCGATCGAACAGGCGCGCATGATCGAACGCCTGAGCCCGGATGCCTGGCTGGTCAGCTTCACCAACCCGGCCGGGCTGATCACCCAGGCCATCAGCGCACACACCCGCGCCCGCGTGGTCGGCATCTGCGACACGCCGGTGGAGCTGTTCCACAACATCGCGCGCGCACTCGGCGAGCCGGCAGAAGATGTGGAGTGCGAGTACGTCGGCCTCAACCACCTGGGCTGGATCCGCGCGGTGCGCCTGCGCGGCGTGGACATCATCGATCGCGTGCTGGCCGACGACGCCATCCTGCGGCAGCTCTACCTGGCGCCGTTGTTCGACTTCGACATGCTGCGTGCGCTGCGCTTGATCCCCACCGAGTACCTGTATTTCTTCTACGAACGCCGCCGCGCCCTGGACAACCAGCGCGCCAGCGGGGCCAGCCGCGGCGGCGAGATCGAGCGGCTCAACCGCAGCCTGATCGCCGACCTGCGCAGCCGCCTGGACGCCGGCGACACCACCGGTGCGGTGCAGACCTATGCGGCCTATCTGGCGCAGCGCTCCGGCTCGTACATGAAGCTGGAGGCCGAGGCCGGCTCGGCCTTCGCCCCGGACCTGGCGCCGCAGCCGGACCCGTTCCGCGCCAGCACCGGCTATCACCGCATCGCGGTGGACGTGATGAGCGCGCTGACCGGCGCCCGCCCCAGCCGGCACGTGGTCAATGTGCGCAACCAGGGCGCGATGGCCGAGCTGGCCGACGACGACATCGTGGAAATCGCAGCCGACATCGACCGCGACCGCATCGTGCCGATCCCGGCCGCGCCGCTGCCCAGCGCGGTGCAAGGCCTGGTGCGCTCGTTCAAGGCCTACGAACATGCCGCGATCGAGGCAGCGCTCAGCGGCAGCCATCTGGACGCCTGCAAGGCGATGCTGATCCACCCGGCGATCGGCGAGTGGAGCCCGTCGCGACGCATGCTGGATGAGCTGTTCGGGCATGAGCACGACGATGGCCACTGCGCGGGGCCGGCGCATTGGCGTGCGCATGCGGCTGGTTGATGGGGAGCCGTGTCGGCTGTTGGCCGCAACCCACGCATACGGCGCCGAATTGTGCGAACGCACTATGCACATTCGGCGCACACGTTGTATGGTCATCGGGAATTGGTCCTGCATAGGTCTCATCGTCGGTCCGGCGCGCAACGCCGCTGATGCGGAGGTGCCGCTGTGCAGACCGCTTGCAGAATCCAAGGAGCCTCCAGGTCATGCACACCCGCCGCGACATCCTTCAGTTGCTGGGCGCCAGCGCGGGCGCCGGCCTGCTGGCCGGCGCACTGCCCGCCTTCGCCGCCGCGCCCGCCGCCGGTACCTCCACGGCCGCCGGCAACTTCGTCAGCAAGCGCCCGCCCAAGGCGCAGCGCCGCTTCGTCAGCAAGGCGGTCGAGCAGCAGATCGTGCAGATCAAGTCGCGCATCGCAGACCCGGAATTGGCCTGGCTGTTCGAAAACTGCTACCCCAACACGCTAGACACCACGGTGGAAACCGGCACCCGCAACGGCAAGCCGGACACCTTCGTCATCACCGGCGACATCCACGCGATGTGGCTGCGCGACTCCTCCGCGCAGGTGCACCCGTATGTGCCGCTGGCCAGGCGCGACCACGCCTTGCGGCGCATGTTCCATGGCCTGATCCAGCGCCAGGCCGCGTGCATCCGGCTCGACCCGTATGCCAATGCATTTCTGCCCGATGGCCAGACCCAGCGCCTGAAGTGGTCGCTCAACGACATCACCGAGATGAAGCCCGGTGTGGGCGAGCGCAAATGGGAAATCGATTCGCTGTGCTACCCGATCCGCATCGCGCACGAATACTGGCGCGCCACCGGCGATGCCGCCCCGTTCGACGACGACTGGCGCGCGGCGATGCACGTGGTGGTCAAGACCTTCCGCGAGCAGCAGCGCAAAGAGAATCGCGGCCCGTACGTGTTCCAGCGGCCCTCGCCGCTGGCGACCGAAACCCTGGTGCTGGAAGGCTACGGCCAGCCGACCAAACCCAACGGCATGATCCACTCGATGTTCCGCCCCTCCGACGATGCCTGCGTGTATCCGCTGTTCGTGCCGGCCAACCTGTTCGCGGTGGCCTCGCTGCGTCAGCTGGCGACGATGAGCACGGCCTTGCACCGCGATACCGAGTTTGCCGCCGACTGCACCGCACTGGCCGATGAAGTGGAAGCGGCGACACGCAAGTTTGGTCAGCAACGCGACGCCGATGGGCAGGCGTACTGGGCATTCGAAGTGGACGGTTACGGCAACCAGCTGTTCATCGACGACGCCAACGCCCCCGGCCTGCTCAGCCTGGCCTACCTGGGCTGCTGCGACCGCGCCGACCCGGTGTTCCTGCGCACCCGCCAGCTGGCCTGGAGCGAACGCAACCCGTATTTCTCGCGCGGCACTGCAGCCGAAGGCGTCGGCAGCCCGCACAGCGGCATGGGCACGATCTGGCCGATGTCGATCATCCAGTACGCGCTGGTCAGCGACGACGACGCACAACTGCGCCAGTGCCTGCAGTGGCTGAAAACCACCCATGCCGGCACCGGCTTCATGCACGAAGCCTTCGACAAGGACAACCCGAGCACCTTCACCCGCGACTGGTTCGCCTGGGCCAACACCTTGTTCGGCGAACTGATCATCGACCTGCACCAACGCAAACCACAGCTGCTGCGCAGCGCCTGATTCCCCACCGGAAGGGCACAGCGTTCGACGCTTCCCTTCTCCCGCCGGGAGAAGGTGCCCGAAGGGCGGATGAGGGTACGGCGCACCCACCTCGTGACATCAGAGACCACACCACATGGCAACACGACGCGGTTTTCTCCAAGGCGCCATCGCAGCGGCACTGTTCGGTAGCGGTGCTCTGGCAACCGGCCTCGCCCGCGCACGCGCCGGCAACTACGCACTGCCGGCCGATGCGCGCACCCGCGCCGACCTCACCCGTCACGTCGATGTCTTCATCGGCACAGGGGGCCATGGCCACACCTTCCCCGGCGCGACGCTGCCGTTCGGCATGGTGCAACTGAGCCCGGACACCTACAACGCCGTGTGGGATTCGTGCTCCGGCTATCACGAGTCCGACGGCTCGATCATGGGCTTCTCGCACACGCATCTGTCCGGCACCGGCATCGGCGACATGCTGGATTTCCTGCTGGTGCCCGCCACCGGCGAGGTGAAGCTGGTGCCCGGCGCGCTCGACGCACCGGACAGCGGCTACCGCTCGCGCTACGACCATGCCGATGAAGCCGCATCCCCCGGTTACTACCGCGTGCGGCTCAAGGACAGCGGCGTGCATGCCGAACTCACCGCCACCGCGCGCGCCGGCCTGCATCGCTATCACTTCCCCAAGGGCAAGCCGGCGCACGTGCTGCTGGACCTGTGCCATGGCATGCAGGACAAACCCGGCATCCCCACCCGCATCACCGACGCACAGCTGCGCGTGGTGGACGAACGCACCCTCACCGGTGGCCGGCGCGTCTATCAATGGGCGCAGGGCCGCTACATCTATTTCGCCATGCGCCTGTCACGGCCGTTCAAACACGTGCAGCTGTACAACGAAGACCAGCCGCTGGCCGCAGGCACGCGCAGCGCCGATGGCTTGCATCTCAAGGCCGCACTGCATTACCCGGATGCAGCAGACGCGCCGCTGCTGATCAAGGTCGGCATCTCGGCGGTGAGCGCCGACAACGCGCTGGCCAACCTGGACGCCGAACTGCCGGACTTCGACTTCGCACGCGTGCACGCGCAAGCCGTAGCCGCCTGGGAAAAGGAACTCGCACGCGTCCGTATCGACAGCGACGACGACGCGCAACGCCGCATCTTCTACACCGGCCTGTATCACAGCCTGCTCGCACCCACGCTCTTCAGCGACGTGGATGGCCGTTACCGCGGCATGGATCTGCAGATCCACACCGCGCCCAAGTGCTATCACAACTACAGCACCTACTCGCTGTGGGACACCTACCGCGCCGCGCACCCGCTGCTCACCCTGGTGCAGCCCGAGCGCGTGCCGGACCTGGTGCAATGCCTGGTGCGCGGCGCCAACGAATGCCCGGACGGCGTGGGCATCTGGCCGCTACAAGGCGTGGAAACCGGCTGCATGATCGGCTACCACTCGGCGGTGGTGCTGGCCGAAGCGCATGCCAAGGGCTTCACCGGCATCGACTACAAAGCCGCCTGGCCGGCGTACCGCAAGCGCGCGATGGACGACACCACCCACGGCCTGGCGTACTACCGCAAGCTCGGTTACATCCCCGCCGACAAGGTGGACGAAGCGGTCAGCCGCACGCTGGAATACGCCTACGACGACTGGGCCTGTGCACATCTGGCGCAGGCCGCCGGTGCCCCCGACGATGCACGCGCACTGCGCGAGCGCTCGCGTAACTACCGCCACGTGTTCAATCGCGACAGTGGCTTCGTGCAGGCGCGGCTGGAAGACGGCAGCTGGGCCACACCGTTCGACCCGCGCGGCATGGGCCACCTCACCCAATGGCGCGATTTCACCGAATCCAATGCCTGGCAGGCCACCTTCCTCAACCAGCACGACCTGTACGGCTACATGGACCTGTACGGCGGCCGCGACGGCTTCGTCGCCAAACTCGACGAACTGTTTTCCACCAGCTCCGAACTGCCTGCCGATGCACCGCCGGATATCGACGGTCTGGTCGGCCAGTACGCGCACGGCAACGAACCCAGCCATCACGTGGCGTATCTGTTCGCCTACGCCGGCCAACCGTACAAGACCCAGGCGATGGTGCGCCGGCTGCTGCGCGAGCAATACCACGACGCGCGCAATGGCCTGTCCGGCAATGAAGACTGCGGTCAGATGAGCGCATGGTTCGTGCTCAGTGCGCTGGGGTTGTATGCGGTGGATCCGGTCAGCGGCAACTACATCCTCGGCAGCCCGCTGTTCAAGCGCGCAGAACTGGATGTCGGCAACGGCCGCACCTTGCGCATCGTGGCCAACAACAGCAGCGCGCAAAACGTATACGTGCAATCGCTGACCTGGAACGGCAAACCGATCAACCGCAGCTGGATGCGCCATGCCGATCTGGCTGCTGGCGGCACGCTGGAATTCACCATGGGTGCCAAGCCGAATCCGTCCTTCGGTGCGAACAAGGAAGATCTGCCGCCTTCGTTTGGTTGATGCTCGTTCTTACTCGTTACAAGTCACTCGTCACCGCCGAGAATTTCCCATGTTGCGCACCACCCTTGCACCGCTCGTTCTGGCCCTCGCGTTCGCACTTCCCGTCACCGCGATTGCCGCTACTACCGACACCTGGCCCAGCTTCGGCACCCAAGGCACGCAGTTCGTGCGCGACGGCAAGCCGTATCAGATTCTCTCCGGCGCCATCCATTTCCAGCGCATTCCGCACGAATACTGGAAGGACCGCCTGCAAAAGGCACGCGCACTGGGCTTGAACACGGTGGAGACCTACGTGTTCTGGAATCTGGTCGAACCGCAACAAGGTCAGTTCGATTTTGCCGGCAACAACGATGTGGCCGCATTCGTGCGCGAAGCCGCCGCGCAAGGCCTCAACGTGATCCTGCGCCCCGGCCCCTACACCTGCGCCGAGTGGGAAGCCGGCGGCTACCCCGCGTGGTTGTTCGGCAAGGACAATATCCGCGTGCGCAGCCGCGACCCGCGCTTTCTCGCTGCCAGCCAGGCCTATCTGGATGCCGTGTCCAAACAGGTGCATCCGCTGCTCAACCACAACGGCGGGCCGATCATCGCCGTGCAGGTCGAGAACGAATACGGCTCCTACGACGACGACCATGCCTATATGGTCGACAACCGCGCCATGTACGTCAAGGCTGGTTTCGACGACGCGCTGCTGTTTACTTCCGACGGCGCCGACATGCTCGCCAACGGCACCTTGCCGGATACCTTGGCGGTAGTGAATTTTGCGCCAGGCGAAGCCAAGAGCGCCTTCGACAAACTGATCAAGTTCCGCCCCGACCAACCGCGCATGGTCGGCGAATACTGGGCAGGCTGGTTCGATCACTGGGGCAAGCCGCACGCCAGCACCGATGCCAAGCAACAGACCGAAGAACTGGAGTGGATCCTGCGCCAGGGCCATTCGGCCAATCTCTACATGTTCATCGGCGGCACCAGTTTCGGCTTCATGAATGGTGCCAATTTCCAGGGCAATCCCAGCGACCATTACGCCCCGCAAACCACCAGCTACGACTACGACGCCATCCTCGACGAGGCCGGTCGCCCCACGCCCAAGTTCGCATTGATGCGCGATGCCATCACCCGCGTCACCGGCGTGCAACCGCCTGCATTGCCGGCGCCGATCGCCATCGCCGCCCTGCCGGAAACCCAACTGCGCGAATCGGCCTCGCTGTGGGACAACCTGCCCGCGCCGATCGCCATCGACACCCCGCAGCCGATGGAGCACTTCGGCCAGGATTACGGCTACATCCTCTACCGCACCACCGTCACCGGCCCGCGCAAGGGCGCGCTGTACCTGGGCGAGGTGCGCGATGTGGCGCGCGTGTATCTGGACAAGAAGCCGGTCGGCAGCGTCGAACGTCGCCTGCAGCAGGTCTCCACCAACGTGGATATTCCGGCCGGCGAACACACGCTCGATGTGCTGGTGGAAAACAGCGGCCGCATCAACTACGGCCCGCGCATGGCCGACGGCCGCGCCGGCCTGGTCGACCCGGTGCTGCTGGACAACCGGCAACTGACCGGCTGGCAGGCCTTCCCGCTACCGATGCGCTCGCCCGACAGCCTGCGCGGCTGGACCCGCAATCACGTCGACGGCCCGGCCTTCCATCGCGGCACCCTGCGCATCGGCACACCCACCGATACCTATCTGGACATGCGCGCCTTCGGCAAGGGCGTGACATGGGCCAACGGCGTCAACCTCGGCCGCCACTGGGCCATCGGCCCGCAACGTGCGCTGTATTTCCCGGCCCCGTTCCAGCGCAAGGGCGACAACGCCGTGGTGGTGTTCGATCTGGACAACACCGCCAAGCCCAGCGTGCGCGGCTTGCAGCAGCAGGTGTGGATTACGCCGAAGGAATAAGAGCAGCTCTCGAAACTACGTGACGGCCGTGGACAGGCGCGGCGGTTGCTCGGTGCGGCGTGTACCACCCGTACATGTCGCTCCAAGTGCGCCGTCCATCCCCAGCTGCCGACGGTTCGCTACGTTGTGTCGGCTACTTTCAAGACTGTGAGATCTCGGTTGTCTTGGGAGGGTTGGATGGTGTGAATGCGTCGGTTGCAGAGCCGCTGATCTGCGGCCTGGCTGCGGGGTCCTTGCCCGCCTACCATCGCAGGACACGCCGCAAGTACGTCCGTGTAGGCTCTTCTGCGGCATCCATGCCGCATAAGGTCCCGCGACGGTAGGCGGGCAAGGACCAGTCAAGATGGTCGGTGTGCATGGTTGAGAGCAGTGCGCGTTGTGCGGGTGTCTGATGAGCTGCGGGCCAGCTGGCAGGCGGTAAAACCAACTGCCAGGCAACCCGAATAGCACTCCTGGGACTGCCGGGACTTCAGACTGCCGCGCGCCCGCCGTTATCTGGACGTCCGCCGCCTGCGCAGCGTCTGCTACCAATTGTTGTATCGAACGGATGGCATTCCAGGCAAGATCACCGGCTCACGCCGTTGTGGAAGGCAGTGGCGCATTCCCGTCGTTCCATCGAGCGACGGTCGGTTGGTGAGTTCCAGGAGCGTTTCATGTCGTCGTCCACCGTTACGCAAGACCCTGTCTCCGCGGTTCCGGAGCAGACCCAGCACGCCTTTGCCGAACACGTCCACAGCAAGCCCGCGCCCAGCCAGCCGATCGGCAGCACCGAAGCGGCGCACCTGATGACGTTCCTGTGCCAGACCCACTCGGCCAAACAGCCGCAGATCCTGCTGCCGCCGCAAGCGCGCGACGACGACGCGGCCTGAGCGAGACGACGCGCTCGCGTCAGCAACAGCAACATTGGCGACAGCACTGCAGCTGTCGCCAATCGCCATTACTTGCCGCCGTTGAATGCATTGAGCACGGTGAGCAGACTGGTCAAATTGTCGGCGACGCCCGCTTGCGCGACCTTCTCGACATCCGCCGCCGAGGCGGTCGTATCGAGGCTATAGATCTGCATCACGCCCTGCGTGGTTGCTGCCTGCGCCAAGGTGTATTGCTGTTGTTGCGCCGCGTTCTGAAACAGGGTGCCGGTCGCATGCGCCATGCTCTGGTAGATCGTACCCATCGCCATTGCAGGCGCTTCGCCGATCACCTTGACGTTGGTCTGCGTGACGACATCGGTGATGTGATCGTTGACTGCGGTTGGAAAAGCCATGTACGCGCTCCTGAGTGGACGGATACACGGCATGCGCGTTTGCAGACCGATCTGCGCTGGAAGCCAACCGCACCTGCCTACTGCGCGCGGTGCGCTGACCATGCAGCAGCCCACGCACACCGTGTCATCTCGATAACGGCCCGCGCGCGTGCGACTGAATCCCCACAACACCACTACGCAATGCACGTCACAGGCGCAGCGAAGTTCTGCGCGATGGCGGTAGGCAGGGTCAACGCGGTCAGGCCAAGTGCGGCCAGTCAGCGCAATGGGGAGAGCGGGTGTGACGACATCGCGGGTCCTCGCAGTGGTCGGCGACCACGGCCGCCTGGGTTGACCAGAGCACATGGTATTTAATAGATGATAAATAGGTATCTTTAAAACCTACACAGGACTGGACCACAATGCCGCTGTCACGCCTGCTGACCTGCCTTGTTGCGAGCCTTGCTGCCTACGCAGTTCAAGCCAAATCGCCCATGCCGCCGCCCTCACCGATCGTGCTCAGCGAGTTCATTGCCGACCCGGCACCGACGCCGCAAGCGCACGCCTCCACGCTATTGGAAACCCGCGACGGCACGCTGCTGGCGGCCTGGTTCGGCGGCACGCACGAAGGTGCGGCCGATGTCGGTATCTGGCTCGCCCAACGCGGCCCGCAGCACTGGCAAACCCCGCGCCGCATCGCCGACGGCGCGCACGCAGGCGTAGATGGTGCCGCCCTACCGGCCTGGAACCCGGTGCTGTTTCAGTCCCGCACCGGGCCGGTGCAGCTGTACTACAAGCTCGGCCCGAATCCGCGCGACTGGTGGGGCCTGCGCATTACATCGACCGATGACGGTGCGCATTGGTCGCCACCGCAGCGCCTGCCAAACGGCATTCTCGGGCCGATCAAGAACAAGCCAGTGCAATTGCCGAACGGCCGCATCCTCGCACCCAGCAGCAGCGAAGACCGTGGCTGGCGCGCGCATCTGGAATGGAGCGACGACGACGGCGCACATTGGCAACGCGGCATGCCGCTCAATGATCCGACAGTGATCGGCGCGATCCAGCCCAGCGTGTTGCTGCATGCAGATGGCCGCGTGCAGATATTGGGCCGGAGCCAGCAGAACAAGCTTTTCAGTACGTTCTCCAATGATGGCGGCCTGCACTGGCAACCGATGCAATTGCTGGACGTAGAAAACCCCAACTCCGGCACCGACGCCGTGATGCTGCGCGACGGCCGCGCCCTGCTGGTCTACAACCCCGGCATCGCCGGCAAGGACTGGTGGGACGGCCGCGGCACGCTTGCGGTCGCGCTATCGACTGATTGCGTGCACTGGCAGCGCGTACTGACACTGGAAAACAGCGAAAAAGACGAGTTTTCCTATCCTGCCGTGATCCAGACCCGCGATGGTTTGGTGCACATCAGCTACACCTGGAAGCGGCAGCGCATCAAGCATGTGGTGATCGATCCGGCGCGACTTGGCGGCAACGCGGATAGCACGACGCCATAGCCACTGCTGCATAGTCAGGAATAGGTCGGGGCGCGGTGCCCTCACCGCTCGCGGGACACGCCGCAAGTACGTCCATGTAGGCTCGGTGGCGGCATCCATGCCGCCACACGGTCCCGCAATCGGCGAGGGCACCGCACCAGGAAGTTGGTCGGTGGTCGCGTGAAAAGCTGCTTTCGTGCCAGGCGCATCGGCATTTGGATTGGCACACCATTATCCAAAATGCACGTCACGCACTGCTCTTGACCGTGCACCCCGACCACCTCGACTGGTCCTTGCCTGCTCACCGTCGCGGGACCTTACGCGGCATGGATGCCGCGTAAGAGCCTACAGGGATGTACTTGCGGCGTGTCCCGCGATGGTGGGCGGGCAAGGGCCCTGCAGCAAACCCACAGATCATCCGCTCTGCAACTGAGCAGCTTCCAAACTCATGCCCCCTGCAACAACCCCACTATCCGCCGCACACGTGCCACATCGGTACGCTGGTAATCGCCGCCCAGATCGGTGATATACGCATGCCGCGCATGCACCTGCGCCGCAACCGGCCCACGTGAAGAGGCATGAAACTCGCGCGCACCGGTCTTGGCACGCAGCGTAAGTACATTGTTTTCGGACACACCAGCGCCCGGCATCACGCTGATCCGATCGCCGGCCTGACGCACCAGTGCCGCAATGGTGTCCACACCTTCAAGCGCGCTCGCACGCGCACCCGACGTCAGCACTCGCTCGCAACCCAGCGTGATCGCATCTTCAAGCGCGCGCCCCGGATCGGCACTGACATCGATCGCACGATGGAAGGTCACACCCAGCGATCCCGCCGCCTCGATCAACACCCGCATCGTGGGTATGTCGACCTGCCCATGCGGATCCAGCGCGCCCAACACCACGCCATCGCAGCCCAGCCGCACACACAGCTCCACATCGCGCCGCATCACCTCGACCTCTGACGCATCGAAGACGAAATCGCCCACGCGCGGACGGATCAACACATACAGCGGAATCTGCAGTCGCTCACGCACCACCGCCAGCGTGCCGAACGACGGCGTCAGCCCGCCGCCATCCAGCCCCCCGCAGAGCTCGACCCGCATCGCACCGCCCTCCTGCGCAGCCAATGCCGAACCCACCGAATCGGCAGCCACTTCCAGCCCCAACGCGCTCATGCCGCAGGCTCAGTGGTGTAGTGGCTTTCACCGGGCACCAGCAGATCCTGCCGCTGCGCATCGCAGACCGCGTAGCTGAAACCCTTCTGGATCGCGAATGCACCCACTTCGCCCCGCTTGTTCATCGCCAGAAATCCCACCTGCAGCGTGCGAGTGAGCTCGGGCTTGCGCCGTATCAGCCGCATGACGACCTCGCGGCAGGCATCGGCCGGCGACTTGCCTTGGCGCATCATTTCCACCACCGCGAAACTACCGACATTGCGGATCACTTCTTCGCCAACGCCGGTCGAGGTCGCACCACCGACCTCGTTGTCCACATACAGGCCCGCACCGATGATCGGGCTGTCGCCGACCCGGCCGTGCATCTTCCACGCCATGCCGCTGGTGGTGCACGCACCGGACAGATTGCCGTGCGCATCCAGCGCCAGCATGCCGATAGTGTCGTGATTGTCCTTGCCTCCCGGCAATTTGGCATCGCGCCAGGCGCGATTTTCGATGTTGGCTTCCGGCGAATATTTCGACGTCTTCAACCACTCCTTCCACGCCGCTTCCGAACTCGGCGTGAGCAGCTTGGTCTTTGGAAAGCCCTGCTCCAACGCGAACTGCCGCGCACCATCGCCAACCAGCATCACATGCGGGGTTTTCTCCATCACCGCGCGCGCTACTGAGATCGCATGCACCACATCTTCCAGTGCCGCCACCGAACCGCAATTGCCCAGGTGATCCATGATGCAGGCATCCAGCGTCACCCGCCCATCGCGATCCGGGTAACCACCCAGCCCCACGGTGGGATTGCTCGGGTCCGCTTCGGGCACGCGCACGCCGGCTTCCACCGCATCCAGTGCGATGCCGCCGGTACTGAGAATTTTCCAGGCCTCCTGGTTGGCGGCGATACCGAAATCCCAGGTGGAAATCACCCGCGCCGCGCCGCGCGGCAACACCGCAACGCGGCCTGGCGTACTGGCACCGACCGCCGCCTGCGCACGCGCGCCCCACCCGGCCAGGCCGGAAGCGATCGCACCAAGCGTGGCGCTCTTGAGGAAGTGACGACGTTGGATCATCCGGGAACTCCATGAAGGAAACAGGCAGCCACACCGCGCGGCGGCAGCCTTCCATCATGCGGCAGCGCCGCGTACGGATAAACCGTATTGCGGCGCCCAGCAATGCGGATCCGCGCATAACGCACGGTAATGGCTGCAAAGCCCCTCTCCTGCGGGGCGAGAAGGCACGGCTTGCGCGCCACTGGCGCGCGTGCCTTGGAGCGCCCGCGCTGCTGGCGCGGGCCGGGGCGCGGAGCGGGGGTTGGGGTGAGGGTACGGGGCGACCGACAGCGCCCTGCCCAGCCGTACCCTCATCCGGCGCTACGCGCCACCTTCTCCCGATGGGAGAAGGGAAGAATCTCCCCCCGCTGGCGCTGCAAACAGCAGCACCCACCAGCGACCGAAAAAATCTTCGACTCACTTAACCCCATTCGCCGCACTGGCCCGTTTACTCAACAGAGGCGCAGTGCACGGCGACCTCGGGCTGTCACGTTGTTCACCCATCCCCTCTTCGCCACGCAAAGGATTCCCATGCCACGTCACAGCCTTCTTGCGCTCGCCTTACTGCTGAGCGCCTGCTCGCACGAGCCGACCGAGCCGAACAACGACAGCTCGCGCACCGCCACGCTGCCTGCAACCGCGCAGCCGTCACACCCCACCGCTTCGACAACGCCGCAGATCGAGGGCAATCTCGCAGCGCCTGTCCACGCATACCCCATGCAGCAGCCGCCTGTGCCGAGCCCACCACCGGTATTGTCATTACCATCGGTATCGCCATCAGCGATGCCATCGCCGATGCCGATGCCAGCGGCACCCATCGCACTTGAAGCCTCCGCTACACAACGCGCACCGGCCGCCAAACTGGTCGCGCGTCGCCCAATGCTCGACAACCTCATGCCGATGCCGCCGATCCTGCCGGCACCCGCCGACAACCGCGAAACCTATCAAACGCTGAGCGACAACCCGATCGTGCAGACCGCGGCGAATCCGGTGTCCACCTTCAGCATCGACGTGGACACCGGCAGCTACAGCAATGTGCGTCGATTCCTGAGTGCGGGCACGCTGCCGCCGGTCGACGCAGTGCGCGTGGAAGAACTGATCAACTACTTCCGCTACGACGATCCCGCACCGGCCGACGGCAAACCCTTCGCGGTGCGCACCGAACTGGCGCCCACCCCCTGGAACAACGACAGCCTGCTGCTGCGCGTCGGCATCGCCGGTCGCGCTATCGCCACTGCCGATTTGCCGCCGGCCAACCTGGTGTTTCTGGTCGATGTCTCCGGCTCGATGGAATCGCCCGACAAACTGCCGCTGCTGCAGTCCTCGCTCAAGCTGCTGGTGCGCCAGTTGCGTGCGAAAGATCGCATCACCCTGGTGACCTACGCCGGCAACACCGCGGTCGTACTGCCGCCCACGCCCGGCGACCAGCAAGGCCGCATCATCGAAGCGATCGACGCCCTGCAGTCGGGCGGTTCCACTGCCGGTGCCAGCGGCATCGAACTGGCCTACAAGGCGGCACAGCAAGGCTATCTGCGCGGCGGCATCAACCGCATCCTGCTCGCCACCGACGGCGACTTCAATGTCGGCGTCACCGACTTCGATCAGCTCAAGGGCATGGTCGCCGAGCAGCGGCGCTCCGGTGTGGCGTTGTCCACGCTCGGCTTCGGCACAGGCAACTACAACGACACCTTGATGGAGCAGCTGGCCGATGCCGGCGACGGTGCCTACGCCTACATCGACTCGCCGCTGGAAGCACGCAAGGTACTCACCCACGAGCTGGGCGCGACGCTGGCCACGATCGCCCGAGACGTCAAGATCCAGGTCGAATTCAATCCCGACACGGTCAAGGAATATCGCCTGATCGGCTACGAAAACCGTGCCTTGCAACGCGAGGATTTCAACAACGACCAGGTCGATGCAGGCGAGATCGGCGCAGGCCACACCGTCACCGCGTTGTATGAAATCACTCCGACCGACGGCCACGCATCGGTGGACCCGCTACGCTATGCCACCACCACCGCGCCTCGACAGCAGCGTGCGGTGGACAACGAACTGGCGCACGTCAAATTGCGCTACAAACTGCCCGACGCACAGCGTAGCCAGCTGCTCGACACGGTGGTCCGCAGCGAGCAACGCCGCGCCTTGAACGCCACCAGCGATGCTT
Source organism: Xanthomonas sp. NCPPB 2933 (assembly GCF_056725225.1). Lineage (NCBI taxonomy): Bacteria > Pseudomonadati > Pseudomonadota > Gammaproteobacteria > Lysobacterales > Lysobacteraceae > Xanthomonas > Xanthomonas sp. NCPPB 2933. The sequence goes on along the minus strand of NZ_CM161518.1, from coordinate 1,522,992 downwards.
TCCGCTTTTCCGCCGCAGTGGCCGGGTTCGGCCAGCGCCTGCGTGGCGGCAGTCAGTTGCGTGGCTGGGATTATCCGCAGGTACGCGCCTTGGCTGCCGGCAGCCTGGGCAGCGACCACTTCGGCTACCGCGCCGATTTTCTGCGCATGGTGCAGCAGGCCGACACCCTGAGCACCCGGCCACTCGCCAACACCGACTGATGCACGCGGCGCTTGCCTATACTGCGCGCATGCAACCTGCCGATCTTGCGCACCTTCCCGACGAGGAGCTCATGCTCCTCGTCGCCAATGGGTTTGTCGAACAACCGGCCACCGAGTTGTTCACGCGCCACAACCGCGCCCTGTTCAATTTTTTGGCCTGGTTGTGCGAAGGCAACCTGAGCGAAGCGGAAGATCTCGCGCAGAAGACCTGGGTCAAGCTGATGACACGCTGCAGCGACTATCGACCCGGGCAGGCGACGTTCATCAGTTTCCTGTTTCAGATCGCGCGCAACGGCTGGATCGACATCCGCCGCAGCGCATATCACACCACCTCGGTTGCGCTGGACGATGCGCATCTGCAGCTGCCAGACGACGACTTGAGCACCGAGCAGTTGGCCGTGCTCGGCCAGCAGCAACATCGCGTGCGCGCCGCAGTGATGGCATTGCCCGACGCACAGCGCGAAGTGGTGGTGCTGCGCTTCTTTGCCGAACTCAGCATGGAAGAAATCGCCCAGGTGATCGGCGAAGGCTTCGAGACCGTCAAGAGCCGGCTGCGCTATGCGTTCGCAAAACTGCGCCTGAGCCTGGATGCGACGCAATGAGTAGCGCATTCGACCGCTTTCTCGCGGGCAGCGATGGCCTTGCCGCACTGCTGCGTGCCCTGCCGTCGCATGCACCGCCTGCGTCCATGGATGCATGGTTTGCGCAGGCCGCGCGCACTGCCGATGCCGAACGCAATGCAGCGACTCCAGCACAGGACGGATTGCAATTCGAAGCACCCTCCACGATGGCAGCCGTGTTTGCCGCCGCCGCAGCGCAAGCCGAACACGCGCAGGCAGCACAGCGCGCTGCCATGCAGGCGCGTCTTGCGCAGGGCGAGCGTGCCGATCAGGCATTGGGGACGGTGTTGAGCGCATCTGCGCGTGCGTGGATCGAGCAGCAAGCGCGCACTGACAAGGCAGCTATGCGGCCGAGTGTGGATGTGCCCTCCGCTGCAGATGTGTCGGTGGCTGCAGAGGTATTGATAGCTAAAGATACTTCGATGGCTGCGAATTTATCTCTAGCTAAAGATGCGTCGATAGCTGCGGATCTGTCGGCTTCTTCGAATGAAGCGGTGGATACATCTGGAGCTGCATCGCGCGCCCCATCTGCGCCTGAAATTGCGTCTGCGTATGCGTCTGCTGCTCAGGCTCAGGCATCAACACTGCCAGTACTCCAATCAAGCGCAACCTCTACTCAAACCAGCCACGCAGCCGCCTCCCGGCGCAGCAGCCGGCGCCCGCGCTGGATGCCGACGCTCGCCTTTGCTGCATCGATCACCCTGGCCGTTGGCATTGGCCTGCAGTGGCAGGCCAGTCAACCCACGCTGGAGCTGCCGACGGCTACGACGCCTGATACGGCATGGGCAGAACCGCAAAAGACTCAACAGGCAACGCGCGACGCCCACCAGGTGGATCGCACAGCAGACAGCACATCCGACATGCCTGCACTGCCGGCACCGACGTATGCCGAGGCACCCAATGCGGCGGCGCCTTCCACAACGCCACGACCATCGCAGTCGTCACTGCCGCCCGCGCTGCCATCGCCAGCCCGGGTCGTCGCTTCGGAATCAGTCAGTGCGCCATCGCCCACTCCTGCTGCCGCACCCGCACCCGCACCTGCACCTCCTGCTGCGGCACCTGCTGCTGCGCCTGCACTTGCAGCCATGAGCGTCGCCGAACCCGCGCCAGATGTTGATGCGCAATCCATCGACGCGCAGGCACCAGCAGCGCCCCCGCCGCCCGCTCCCATCGCCGCAAGCCCGGCCGATGCGTTCGTCAGCGGCTCGCTTGCCGCAACCGCAGATCGCAGCACACCCGCACCCGCATCAATTGCAGCAAACGCGGCATCGGCACCTGCATCGCCGCCAGCGCAAACCTCTCTGGTCGAGCGGGCACAGACAAACGCGTATGCAGCAGACACACCACTGATCTCCCGCGCTGCGCCTGTCGCAGGCCAGGCTGCTCCGCTGCGCGTGCGCAATGCACCCAGACTGCACCTCGATGCCTATCGCGATGCATCTCCATCATCCAAACCAGCCGCAAGCGCAGCCGCGCCGGACGCAACGGTCTACCAGGCAAAAGGTAGCATGCCCCCCAAGGCCGGTCCGCTACCGATTTCCACTTCACCACGCGACTGGCTTGCGCGTTACGCACTGTCGGTCGATCGAACGCCTGCCCAGATCCGCCTCCGGGCCGCCACAGCGGATGCGCCTGAGGTGCAGAGCTGGGCCACTCAACTGCGCGATCAACTCAAGCAACGCGGCTGGTCGACGCAGGTGGATATCGTGCAAGACACGCATCTGGCCGCTGACCAGCTACGCCTTGAACCATTCGACACTGCGCAATAAGGGCGCCCCCTTTCAGCACAATGCTGCGATCAACGCAGACATCAACGCAAGGTAGCGCCACTGGGCAACGCGCGCAGTTGTGTAAGCCCTGACCTTTTGTGGATCAGTCGTCTCTCAAACGTCAGGCGCTGCACAGCACATCGCGAATAAACGCTAAGCAAATCGACCGCGCGCATCAGCAACTCAACGCGTACACCACAGGCACTAACAGCGGCTAACAAAACCTAGCGAGCGAGCGCCTGTCAGTGAGTGCAGCGATTTTGTCGGCCGCATCTTGGTGGATGCAGTCAAAAAAGCGCAGATCAAACGCTGAGTGGGTCGAATGCGCGGTGCCCTCACCGCTCGCGGGACACGCCGTGAACCCGTCCCTGGGGGCTCGGTGGCGGCATCCATGCCGCCACACGGTCCCGCAATCGGCGAGGGCACCGCACAGAGAGTTGATCGGTTGCTGTGTTTAAAACCATGCATAACGACCATCTCGACTGGTCCTTGCCCGCCCACCGTCGCGGGACCTTACGCGGCATGGATGCCGCGTAAGAGCTTACAAGGACGTACTTGCAGCGTGTCCTGCGATGGTGGGCGGGCAAGGGCCCTGCAGGCAGGCAGTAGATCAGCCGGCCTGCAGTGGACTGGCGTGAAGTAGTTTTGTTAGCCGCTCTAAGCGCCAACAGCCTGGTCGTCATCGCGCAATTTGCTGGTCAACACATGGTCGCGCCAGACGCCGTTCAATTGCAGATAACGCTGCGCATAACCTTCGATCTGAAAACCCAGGCGTTGCAGCACACGCGCACTGCGCAGATTGTCGGGGACGTATTGCGCCATCACTCGATGCAGGCCAAGCGGGCCGAATGCGAAGGCGATGCCCTGTGTGGCCGCCCACTGGATCAACCCGCGTCCCTGCTGCTGCGCATCCAGGCCGTAGCCCAGATGGCAGCCCTGGAAGGCGCCACGCTGGATCTGGGTGAAGCCGACCGTGCCGATCACCTGTGCATCGCGCAACAACACCAGTTGCAACTCGCGCTCGCCGGGCACCGCGGTGCGATAAGCGATACTCAGCCGCCGCCAGCCGTCGGTGGTGTAGAACGCAGGCGGCCGCATTGGCATGGCACCGGCGAGATGTTCGCGGTTACGGGTGTGGTACTCGGCCATCGCCGCCGGATCGACCACCGCCAGATCGCACAGCACCACACCGTCTGCATGATCAACTGGCGCGAAGACGGGAAGGCTCATGACAGTGCGAGTAGTACAGATGCCGCCGCGTAGTCGTCTAGCCAGCCGCGCTTAAGCAGCAACCGCCGCAAGCGCCTGCGCAACCTGCGCTTCGATCGCATCCAGGTTCGGCAGCAGTGCGCTCTGCTCGCCCAGCAGCACACGCATGTGCACGCCGTCGGGTAGCGCGTCTTCGGAGGCGTCGGCCAGCAGGCCGTCGCGCGGCACCGAGATCAGCTGCGGGAACGAGGCGGTGAGCAGCGCGAAATACGGCAGCGCCGGATCGCCACCGAGCGCCTTCAGCACGATCACCTTGTTGTTGACTGCGGCGGGCTCTTCGCCCATGCCGCTGAGGCGCGCGAACGACAGCAACGGCACTTTCCAGCCGTACCAGTCGATGCGCCCAACCACCCAGCGCGGCATGTCGGCCATCGGCTCGACCGCTACCCGCGACATCACCTCTGCCACAGTGGCATTCGGCAGCAGCACGCGCTCCTGTCCGGCCTGGATCAGGACGCCGCGGATTTCGTCATTGTTGGCATAGCTCATCGCACATGTTCCGATCTGAGAGGAAGCGCCCGGCTTACGCCGGCCAGCGCTGTGCCAACGCCTGCGCCAATTGCGCAGGGTCGCCGGTCAAAATGCCTTGGCGTGCCAGACGCGCTGCCGCAGCCGGGTCGTAGCAACCGTCGGCGGACTGACCCGCCAACCAACCGCCCTGTTCCGCCAGTGCCAGCGACGCATCCACCAGCGCCTCGTTGGCACCGCTGAGCATCAGCACCGCACTGTCGGCCGGCGGCAACGCGGCCACCAGCGCGGCAGGATCGGTGTGCGCGATAAAGGCCAGGGCGCCCGCATGCTGCTGCACACCGACTTCTTCGGGCAGTACATACACCTTGCCGGCCACGATCACCTGGCCGACTTCAGCCAGTTCGACCGGCAGCGCAGACACGCGCCCCATCTGCCGCACCAGGTTGCCGTACTGCCCACCGTCCAGCGTCATGCGCACCAGCACGGCGCGCGGAAACTGCGGCGGCAACGCGCCCAGCAGCCGACGGATCGCATCCGGGCCACCGATACCGGCCATCACCAGCACCGCACCGGTGGTCTCGCCAGTGTGGTCCAGCTCCACCAGCGACAAACCGCCGGTCGACAGCGCCGCCACGTCCAGCTCGGCACGCGGGCGCACCACCACGGCGACCTCATCGACCAGGCCCCAGGTGCTGGAATCGCCCAGCGATAGGCCAGGTTTGTCGTCAACAACCGCAGCGGCATCAGTGCTGCCGGAACGCGTGAAAAATCCATCGCCAGGAATGCGTTCGAAGATCTGCGCGGCTGCTTCCAGATGTTGATCGAGCTGCAGATCCGAATGCTGCCGCGGTGCCAGTTCCAGGCCCGGCTCGGGCTGCAGCGACGGTTCGCTCTCGGTACCCGGCGGCAACACGTCGGCATGGCCGTGCAACTTGGCGGCTAGATGGCGTACCCAGCGCTGCGCTTCCCAGCCCTCGCGGCGCACGGTCAGCTCGGCCTCGTCGAAGATCACCGTAACGCCCGGCATGTTGAAGGCCGGCTCCAGCGCTTCGAGTGCGTCTTCGATCGACGGCTCCAGCGCGACCAGCACCGCCACCGGCTCGGCATCGCGCAGCATCTGCACGTCCACCGCAGAGGGATCGTCTTCCAGCACCACCTGCGCGCCGGCCAGACCGAGCGCTTCACGCAGGCGCTCGCGCGCCGGACCGGGCCGGCCCAGCAGGGCGACCGGCGTTCCCATTGCGCCATTATTCTCGGACACGGGCGATCCCCAGCAGGTCATACACGTTTCGCATCAGATCCAACTCTTGGTAGGGCTTGCCCAGATAACGTTGCACACCGATCTCGAAGGCACGCTGGCGATGCTTCTCGCCACTGCGCGAGGTGATCATCACGATCGGCACCGCCTTGAAGCGCGGGTCGGCACGCATCGCAGTGGCCAGCTCGTAGCCGTCCATGCGCGGCATTTCGATATCCAGCAGCATCAGGTCGGGCACGCGCTCTTCGAGCAGTTCCAGCGCCTCGACGCCGTCGCGGGCGGTGGTGACGTCCAGGTTGTGACGTTCCAGCACGCGGCTGGTGACCTTGCGCATGGTCAGCGAATCGTCCACCACCATCACCAACGGCACCTGGCGCTGCGCTTCGGCCGGCGTTTCCAGCGCCGGACGCGCCGGCTGGCTGAGGTAACGACGTACCAGCGGCGCCACGTCCAGGATTACCACCACGCGGCCATCGCCGGTGATGGTGGCGCCGTAGATACCCGGCACCGAGGCGATCTGCAGACCCACCGGCTTGACCACGATTTCGCGGTTGCCCAGCACCTGATCGATCGCCACCGCCGCGCGCAGGTCGCCCGCACGCACCAGCAACAACGGCACCTGCGCCTGGCCATCGGCACGCGCAACCGGCTGGCCGACCAGCGAGCCGAGATCGTGCAGCACGTACTCCTCGCCGGCGTAGTGGTAACCGCCCTCGCCCGATTCGTAACGGCTGCGCGAGATGCGGCCGATACCGCTGACCGAACCCACCGGCACCGCGAAGGTGGTTTCGCCGATCCGCACGAATACCGCCTGGGTAACCGCCAGCGTCTGCGGCAGGCGCAGGGTGAAGGTGACGCCCTGGCCGCGCACCGAGTGGATATCCACCGAGCCGCCGAGCTGACGCACTTCGTTGCGCACCACGTCCATGCCCACGCCACGGCCGGCCAGCTGACTGACCTGCTCGGAGGTACTGAACCCGGAGGCGAAGATCAGGCCATCGAGTTCGACCTCGCTGAGCTCCTGGCCCGGCTCGATCAGGCCACGCTGCTCGCCGCGGCGACGGATCGCCTCGCGGTCCAGCCCGGCGCCGTCGTCGGCCACTTCCAGCACGATTTCCGAGCCTTCGCGGCGCAGACGGATCGCGATGCTGCCTTCTTCCGGCTTGCCCGCATCGCGCCGTTGTTCCGGCGTTTCCAGACCATGCGCCACCGAGTTGCGCAGCATGTGTTCCAACGGCGCGACCATGCGATCGAGCACGTTGCGATCGAGTTCGCCCTGGGTGCCTTCCAGCACCAGATGCACCTGCTTTCCGGTATCGGTGGCCGCCTGGCGCACCACACGGCGCAGACGCGGCACCAGTCCGTCGAACGGCACCATGCGCGCGCGCATCAGGCCGTCCTGCAGCTCGGAGCTGACGCGCGACTGCTGTTGCAGCAGGCCGTCGTACTGACGCGAGAGATCTTCCAGCACGCCCTGCAAACCGCCCAAGTCGGCCGCCGATTCGTTCAGCGCGCGGCTGAGCTGCTGCAGGGTGGAGAAGCGGTCCAGTTCCAGCGGATCGAAGGTGCGGTCGCCGTGGTCCTGCTCGCGCTGATAACGCGCCACGATCTGCGCTTCGGTTTCCAGATCCAGACGCCGCAACTGGTCGCGCAGACGGGCGTTGGTGCGATCCAGTTCGCCCATGGCGCCACGGAAGGCGCCCATCTGCTGTTCCAGCCGCGAGCGGTAGATCGCCACTTCGCCGGCGTGATTCACCAGCCGGTCGAGCAGGTCGGCACGCACGCGCACCTGTTCCTGCTGCGCGCGCGGCATCAGTTCTTCCTCGACCTGGCCCTCGACCGGAATCGGCGCCGACAGCGGTGCCGGTTCCACCGACGCCTTGGCGATCGCACGCACATCGGCGTCGCTGGGCGGTGCAGCATTGCGGCCGCGGGTACGGGTTTCGAAGGCTTCCACCAGGTCGGTCGGCATCGCCACTGCGCGGTGCATGCCGGTGCGGGTCAACAACTGATGCAACCGGTCGAAACCACGTTCGAACAGGCGCACGTCATCGCGATCGATGTCAGTGCGGTTGGCCGCCACCGCTTCGAGCAGCGATTCGATCGCATGACCGAGGTCGCCGATGGCGTTGATGCCGGCCATGCGCGCGCCGCCCTTGAGCGTGTGCAGATCGCGCTGCAGTCCGTTGAGGACATCGCGGTCTTCTGGCACTTCGCGCATGCGGGCGATCAGACCATCGCAATGGTCCAGCAGGTCGCGGCCTTCCTCGACGAAGATGTCGACCAATTCGCCATCGAGCTGATCGAAGTTGAGCTGGCCGATATCGAAGGCAGCGCCGGCATCGTTGGCGGTGGTGTCGGCCGGTGCGGCTTCTTCCACCGGCGCGCTGAAGGTTGCGGCTGTGGGGTCTTCCTGCTCGCTGGCGTCTGGTTCGCTAGCCGACTCTTCGCTGGCCGGTTCGATGTGCTCGATGTGTTCGGCTTGTTGAGTGTGATCCAAGTACTCAGTGGGTTCGACATGATCCGTTGCCACGGTCGTGTCGCGCTTTACGTGTTCGTCGCTGTGTCGAGCGTCGGCATCGGTGTTGCCGTCCTTGTCGGCATCCGCATCGACATCTGCAGTCGCATTGGCATACAGCTCCGGTGCGATCTCGGACTGCGGATCGCCGGTCTCTTCGACTTGATCGGCCACCTGCGCCATCTCGAAAGCCTGCACCGACTCGATGGTGTGCTCGGGTAAGACTTCGGCAGTTTGCTCGACTTCTCCAGCATGTTCTTCGGCAGCATGCTCGTGCGCCTGTGCGTCCGACAGCACTTGTTCGTTCGAGTGGGCGTGTTCTTCCGAACGCGCCTGATCGTCCGTCTGCGCGTCGGAGTGAACATGCGTTTCAGCTTCCGCATGCTCATACGAAGGCGCGAGCTCTTCCGAGTGCACCTGTTCGCCAGACTGGGCGTGTTGTTCCGAATAGGTCTGCTCGCCCAGCTGTGCTCTGTCTTCCGAACTAAGCTGTTCGCCATCTTGCGCGGCAGCATCGTGCGGCAACGCTGCATCGCTCTGCTGCACTCGCTCGTCAGCAGGCTGCTCCGCGCTGTCTTCCGTGGCCACGGCAGCATCGTCATGCGCTGCGGCAACCTGTTCGTCCTGATCGGTCGATACGCTGTCCAGCGCTGCGGTTTCCGGCGTCCAGTCTTCGGCCATCGATGCAGGCATCTCATCGGCCACCGGGGCCTCATCGTGTACCGCTTGCAACGCTTCGATGGTCTCGACAGGCGCTTGGTCAGCAGACGGTGTGCCGTCGACCAAGTGCGCGCCGGCATCCTGCGCCGGTGCGTCGCCATCGAGCTGGGCGTGCTGATCGTGCTGGTCATGCACGGCCGCGTGCTCAGTCAGCGCCTGCTGCTCGCCCTCTACATGTTCTGCCTCTGCGCGCTCGGCATCTGCCAGCTCAGCGTCCGGCGCAACAAGCGTTTGCGCATCACCCAACGCAGCTTCTGCGTCGGCCAACTCGTCCACCGCAACGTGCTCGGTCGCTTCCGGCACATCGCGTGTTTCGTCGTCATGCGACGCCGTGTCGGCAATCGGAGCGTGCTGCAGTTCGGTCGCATCCCAGGCGTCGGCTTCGACCACCGGCTCATCGGCCGGAGGGGCGTGCGCTTCGGCAGTGTGCGATGCGCTTTCGTCTATGCGCTCGTGCTGCGCAACATCGCCTTGCCACGCGTCAACGACCTGCTCCGACTCGGCGGCAGATGCGAACGCATCATCGCTCACTGCATGCGCGGTCTCGGCCACATCACCACTCTGCTCTGCCGATGCAACACCCTGCTCTGCCGACACAACATCGGCGGTCTCGTGTGCTTCGCTTGGCGCAGGCGCTTCCAACGCGAGCGCCGAGGTGTCTTCGGCTTCCGCTTCGGCCAGCTCGTCGACCGCGATCGGTGCATCGGCATCGACAGCGGCCTGCGCATCGGCATCCTGCGTCGCCTCATCGGCAACAGGGGTGGGCGCGGCGGTATCAGCCGGATGCGACGACAATGCGCTCGCATCCAGATACTGCGACAGATCCTGCATGCCGGTCAGCTCGACCGCCGTGTCGTTGCTGATTGCCTCGTCGCTGGTCGCGTCGAGATCGTCCAACTCCTCCAGGAACACCTGCGGTGGCCACTGCGCTTCCGGCAGCGTATCCGCCAACGCGCGCAGGCGCTCGGTCAATGGCGCAAACGATGGAATCAGCGGCGCATCGGCGCGCAACGCAGTGACGGTGGTGGCGATCGCGGCAGCGGTCGCCTTGATGGCATCGATGCCGTCGGCCGATGGCGTCACCGAGGCGGCGAGCAGACGCTTGACGTAACTTTCGGCCGGCGTGGTCACCAAGGTGATTTCCGGCACGTCGGTCATCGCGAACGCGCCACTCATCGTGTGCACGGCACGCAGCACTTCTTCGCTGACAAGCTGCGGCTCGACCTGCGTGGCCTGCAGCCAGGCGTTGACGGTTTCCAGGTGGGTGGCGACTTCTGCTTCCAGAATTTCGCGCAGCACGCTGTCTACCGACGCGGGTGTGCCGCCGGTTGCGGGCAGCACGCCTGCAATGGCCGGAATGTCTGGAATGGCTGCGACATCTGCAACACCAGCCGTCGCTGGCGTCGCCGGCGCAGGCACGTAATAGAGTTCTTCGCCGGCGGCAACGCGCTCGGCAACGGCCTGGATTTCAGGCAGATCTGCACTGATGCGGCCCTGGTCGCGCAGCGCCGCATTGAATTGCGGCAACACGTCATACGCAAGTTGCACCATCGCCACGACCGCCGGGCTGGCCGGCCGCGAGTTGTCGAGCACGCGGTTGAGCATGCTCTCGATCTTCCAGCTGAACTCGCCCAGCACATGCGCGCCGACCAGCCGACCACTGCCCTTCAAGGTGTGGAAGACGCGGCGGATCGGACGCATGGTTTCGGGGCTGTTCGGGGCGGCGCGCCACACCGGCAACAGTTGGCCCAGATTGACCAGTTCTTCGTCGAACTCTTCCAGGAACACGTCGCGGATATCGTCATCGATATCGCTGTCGCCGAAGCCGCCAAAGATGCCGGCGTCCGCAGTGCCCTGCACGGATTCGCTCGGCGTCTGCACCGGCGCTGTTTGCGCAGTGTCTGGCTCTGCGTGGGTGTCGGCGGCAGCGTAGGAAGTGGTCTTGGTCGTCAACGGCGCCTGCGGACGATTCACGTCGAACTGCGCAGCGGCAGCGTCGAGCTGGGCCAGGAACGCGGCCGATGCGTCGTCCAGTTCGAACTCGCTGACCACTGCCTGCTGCACGCGCGGCGGGCTCGACTCTGCGGTGTCTTCCACCGGCGGAGCCTGCGGCTCTGGCTCGGCGTCGACGAACGGGTTGTCCGGTTCCTGCGGCGGCAGTGGCGGCAACGGCGGCGGCGAGAACGCATCGTCGATGCTGGTCTGCGCGCGGCGGGGGTTGGCCTCGGCCTCGGCGATGAAGTCCAAAGGTACTTCGGTCTGATCCGCATCGCCCGGCAGATCGATCTGCTCGATCTGCAGCGGCCCCTGCTCGGCAACCACCGGCGTTGCGATGTCGTCCTGCTCCAGCGCGCTCAGATCCACCGTGTAACTGACCTGCGCAAGCTCGGCCGGCACCGTGCCGTCCTGCTCGGCCGACACCGGGTCGAACGCGGAGGTGGCGATTGGGGCGGTTTGCTCGGTGGTTTCCAGCTGCCAGTCGCCGGGCGCCTGCGCGCCATCGTCGGACAGGTCCAGCGGCGCGACCGTAAACGGCACATGCGCCTGACCGGACACGGTTTCTTCGGCAGCAACCGGGTCGAACGAGAACACCGTATCGGTGGCGGCAGCGCCGGTGTCGTGCACCACGCTGGCCGCGAACGGCGCCTCGGTCACGGTTTCGTTGGCCCATTCCAGCGAAGGCGTAGGCGCAGTATCGTTGGCGGCCGCAACGCCCGGCGCAGCGGCAAGCGGTGCGAACGCGGCGGCGGATGGCTGCGGCTCGACCACGTCGCCCGGCTGGTCGGCACCCACCGGCAATTCGGACGGCTGGCCCGACGGCAGCGGCCAATAGCGCAGCGTTTCCAGGCTGTTGCGGGTGATGTCCAGAATCTCTTCGCGGCCGGGACGGCGCTCGCGCAGGGCTTCCAGGTAGTACTCCAGGCTGGCCATCGCATCGGCCAGCGTGTCCAGCTGACGCCCGCTGGGCACGCGCTGCTTGCCGATCAATTCCAGATCGACGTAACGACGCACACCTTCCAGATAATCGGCCGCCTGCGGCAATTCGAGGATGCGCAAGGCACCGCCGACTTCGCCCAGCAGATGCGGCACATTGCTCAGACGCGCGTGATCCCAATTGGTTTCGATGAAGGCGACGAAATGCTCGCGCGCCGCACCGAAATTGGCGATCGCTTCCTGTGCCAGCACGTCCACCGTGCGCCGCACTTCTGCGGAGGTGGCGCCGCTGCTGCCGTCTTCGTTTTCGCTGAAGTCGGCGCCCAGACTGGCGACCTGGTCGTCCAGCGAGGCATCCACATAGAGCAGCGCGCCGGCAATATCCAGCAGCACGCCTTCGTCCATCTGCACATGGCCGTCGACCACGCGTGCCAGCGCATCGCGCTGCTGTACGACCACGTTGCGCGCCACGCCCAGGCCCATCATGCCCAGGGTGTCGGCAACGCTGCCGAGATCCTTGACCTGGGTCTGCAGCTCGGCAATGTCGCCGCCGGTCCGCAGGTGCAGATCCAACGCGTCTTTGACGCGCAGCAATTCTTCCTTGACTGCGTTGCCGACGGTGTCGAGCAACTCGCGATTGCGCCCGCTCAGGCTGCCGCGCGCGTGATCCAGTTCGGCTTCGGTGGCGACACCGGCCTGCGGATCGAACGCGAACAGCACGCTCTCGTTGAGGCCCGGTTGACCACGCGTGGCACGGATCTCATTGAGCAACGGCAGCAGCACGATCGGAATATCGCGATGGCCGTTCTGCAGGCGCTCCAGATAATCGGGCAGCAACACGGTGCCGCGCATCAGCATGGCGCAGGCTTCGTCGCGGTCGGCCACCTCGCCCACCTGCACGGCCTGGGCCAGCAGTTCGAGCTCCTCGGCCACCATGGCCGGGGCGTACAACTCCACCATGCGCAGCGTGCCCTGCACCTGGTGCAGATAGCCGGCGCAGAAGCGCATCCGACTGGTGTCGGACGGTTCTTCGGCAAAATACTCGATCTCGTTGCGCGCCTGGCGCAACGTCTCGTCCAACTCCGGCTTGACCCAGCCCAGCGCGGCGTGACTCATCGCATCGCGAAGCGCACTCATTGCAGCCCCCTGCCTACGACCGACACACCGCTCACGCGGCGACCGGTCTGTTCCTGCATCGACGTAACGCGACTACGCGCCATCTGCTGTGATCCTTTCCCGTTGCGCGTCGTGGTCACGCCGGCAGCTTGAAGTCGGCGACCGAACGGCGCAGGTCGGCAGCGAGCTCGGCCAGGTTGCCGATCGATTTGGCTGTCTTCTCCGCACCCTGCGATGTCTGGCTGGTGATCTGACGGATCACGCCCATGGTCTGTGTGATATCCGTCGCTGCGGCCGACTGCTGGTGCGCGGCGATGGAGATGTTCTTGATCAAATTATTCAGTGCGTTGGACACGCGCTCGATTTCGGTCAACGCGGTACCGGCGTCTTCGGCCAGGCGTGCACCGGATACCACTTCGGAGGTGGTCTGCTCCATCGAGCTGACCGCTTCGTTGGTATCGGCCTGAATGGTCTGCACCAGGCCTTCGATCCGCCGGGTCGCGCCGGAGGTGCGTTCTGCCAGACGCTGCACTTCGTCGGCCACCACGGCAAAACCGCGACCGGCTTCGCCCGCCGAGGCCGCCTGCACCGCGGCGTTGAGCGCCAGGATGTTGGTCTGCTCGGAAATGTCGTTGATCAGTTCCACGATCGAGCCGATCTCCTGCGAGGATTCGCCCAACCGTTTGATGCGCTTGGAGGTTTCCTGGATCTGGTCGCGGATCTGGTCCATGCCCTGGATCGTCTCGCGCACCACGCCGGCACCTTCGGCGGCGATCACCACCGAGCGCTGCGCCACTTCGGCCGACTCGGTGGAGTTGCGCGAGACCTGTTCGATGCTGGCGGCGATTTCGCTGATGCGCTCGGAGGCAGTGGTGATCTGGTTGGCCTGCTGGCCGGCCGCGTCGGCCAGCTGCATCGCCGTGGCCTGGGTTTCCTGGGTCGACACGGCCACTTTCGCCGAGGTGTCGTTGATCGTGGTCACCAGGTGGCGCAGCTCGTCCACGGCGTAGTTGATGGCGTCTGCGATCGCGCCGGTCATGTCCTCGGTCACCGAGGCCTTGACGGTCAGGTCGCCCTCACCGAGCGAGCTGATTTCGTCCAGCAACCGCATGATCGCCTGCTGGTTGCGGCTGTTGAATTCCACCTGCGCCTGGTAGCGCACGTCCTGCTCGCGCGAGCGCACCCGCACCGAGCTCCAGACGAAACCGATGATGGCCAGCAACGCCACCAGGCCGGACACCACACCCAGCCAGAAATTCGGGAACAGGCGCGTGTCGCGCACCGACCCGAACGCCGAGAACGCGTCGAACAGCTTCTTGCTGTCGTCGAGCATCTTGTTCGAACCGACGGTCAGGGCGGCAGCGGAGGACTGCGCGGCGAACAGATTGCGCGAGGTGGCGAGGATGGCGTCGATGTCCTTCTTCATCGTCGTCCACTGCGCCTGCGACTGCTCCAGCGCCGACAGCGCGGCCGGGTTGCGCACCGCAGCGATGCCCAGTTCGTCGTTGCCGGTGCGCAGGCCTTCGAGCATCTGCGTGAACACCACCGAGTCGCGGGCCAGCGCATCGCCGGAGGCCGCCGCATTGGCGCCACCGGCGCGCATTTCGGTGACCCGACGCGCCATGGTGCCGGCGACCACCACCTGCTGCAGCGTGTTGTAGATCTGCGAGGCCGGCGCGCCGCTGACCGTCATCGCGCGCACCACTTCGTTCAACTGCGCCTGCAACTGCGGCACGCTGCCGGAGAAGCGCTCGGCGTTGCCGGCCAGACCGAGCACCGCCGGTTCGCTGGCGATGATCTGATCGGCGTTCTTGCTCAGCGGCACCCAGGTCGCCTTGAGCTGCGCCATTGAGCTGGCCACCGAGCCTTCCTGGCCGTAACGGCCATCCAGTTCGCTGACCGTGCTGTCGATGCGGCTCTTGGTCTCCTTGAACGTGGCAAATGCCTTCGCATCACCGGAGACCGCTTCGCGGCCCTGGTTGGCCAGCTGCTGCGACAGCACCTGCAGATCGGCCGCACCGGTGCCGGCGCCGGCAAGGCGGCTGCCCTGCCAGGTGGCCACGCCGGTGTTGGCGCCAAACACGATCATCGACAACACCAGCAAGCCAAGCCAGAAGCTGGTGCTGACGCTGCCGAGCTTGTTGGTCTTGCGGGCGTCCGGGGCGGTACTCATGGTTCGACCTCGATCTGTATGACGTGGCGGGGTCGCGGCTTAGGCCGCGGCCTGCCGGAATTCAGGAGTGCGTGACAGCAACGCCAGGGAGAACACACCCCAGTCCTGCGTCTCGTTGCGAAAGGCACGTTCAATGAAATGGGCGTAGCGGCCTTGCGCCAACTCGCCGGGTTCGACCGCCTGGACCTGCTCGAAGCTGCGCTGGCCGTACAACTCATCGATGGTCAGTGCGACGTCGCCACCGCTCTGGCGCATGATCAGCACACGCTGGCCTTCCTGCAGCACCGTGCGCCGGCCCTCCAGGAACTGCTTCAGATCGATCACCGGAAACAGATTGCCGCGCAGGTTGCCCACGCCCAGCAGCCAGGGCTGTGCACCCGGCACCGGGGTGACCGGCGGCATCGGCACGATTTCCGCCACTTCGCGGAAATCCGAGACCAGGCGCCGGGTACCGACGCGATACCCGACGCCTCGCCAGATATCGGCCGAGAACTGGCGTTCCGGCAGCGCGGTGGCGTGCGCGAGACTACGACGCTCGTAGTCTTCAAGAATGTCGAATGGAGAACGCATCAACGCACCAGTTGTTTGATGCGGGCGATCAGATCGTCTTCGCGCGGTGGCTTGACGATGTAGTCGCTGGCACCTTGTCGCAAACCCCAGGCCTTGTCGGTTTCCATGCCCTTGGTGCTGACCAGCAGCACGGGGATGTCCTTGGTGGCCTGGTCGCGTGCAAGTGCACGCGTTGCCTGGAAGCCGCTCATGCCGGGCAGCACCACATCCATCAACACCAGATCGGGCGCCTGGCTGCGAATCAGCTCAAGTCCCGCTTCGGCGTTGTCGGTGGCGACGACCGTATGGCCTGCTTTTTCCAGCCATTGACTGAAGACTGCCCGGTCGGTGGGCGAGTCCTCGATCAATATAATTCGAGCCATGTTGCCTTTCCCCCTGGTCAGGCGTGGACGTACGTGCGAATCGCGCTCAGTAATTCTTCACGGGTGAATGGCTTGGTCAGATATTGCTCGGAGCCGACGATGCGGCCGCGTGCCTTGTCGAACAGGCCATCCTTGGACGACAACATGATCACCGGCGTCGACTTGAAGAGCTGGTTGCCCTTGATCAACGCGCACGTCTGGTACCCATCCAGGCGCGGCATCATGATGTCGACAAAAATGATCTGAGGTTGCTGGTCTGCAATTTTGGCCAGTGCCTCGAAACCATCCGTTGCTGTCACTACTTCACACCCTTCTCGCTTGAGCAGCGTTTCGGCGGTGCGGCGAATAGTCTTCGAATCGTCGATGACCATCACCTTCAGTCCTGCGAGTTCCCCACCCGCAGCAATGTGTTCACTCATGCAAATATCCCCGGACGTGCAACGCTTCTTCCTTTCCGTCGTCGCTACGAAACTGCATGTATATCCCAAGACCCGCATTGACTGTCAAGGGCGCATTGCCGGGGCCCCGCCAGGCGGACGTTCCGACCGCGTCTGGGTGCGTCAAGACCGGCTAGTCGCGCACTACGACCCGCCAGGCGCGCCATCGCCCACCGCTTGAAGTTACCATCGGCAGTCTGTTCGAAAGGTTTAGTCCCATGTCGCTCGACGTCGTTGTGGTGATGGATCCCATCGCCTCCATCAAAATCGCCAAAGACACTACCTTCGCCATGTTGCTGGAAGCCCAGCGCCGTGGCCACCGTTTGCAGTATGTGCGCCCCGGCGGACTCAGCCTGCGCGACGGACGCGCGGTGGCGCAGGTCGCACCCCTGAGCGTGCGCGAAGACACCGCCAGCTGGTTCACGCTGGGGGAATTCGCCGAGCTGGCGTTCGGTCCCGGCCAGGTGGTGCTGATGCGCAAGGACCCGCCGGTGGATGCGGAGTTCATCTACGACACCCAGGTGCTGAGCGTCGCCCAGCGCGCTGGCGCGCAGGTGGTCAACGACCCGCAGGGTCTGCGCGATTACAACGAGAAGCTGGCTGCGCTGCTGTTTCCGCAATGCTGCCCGCCGACGCTGGTCAGCCGCGATGCGGCGGCGCTGAAGGCCTTCGTGCTGGAACATGGGCAAGCCGTGCTCAAGCCGCTGGACGGTATGGGCGGGCGCTCGATCTTCCGCAGCGGCACCGGCGATCCCAACCTCAACGTGATCCTGGAGACGTTGACCGACGGCAACCGCAACCTGACCCTTGCGCAGCGCTTCATCCCCGACATCACCGCTGGCGACAAGCGCATCCTGCTGGTGGATGGCGTGCCGGTGGACTACTGCCTGGCGCGGATTCCGCAGGGCGATGAATTCCGCGGCAACCTGGCCGCCGGCGGACGTGGCGAAGGCCGGCCGCTGTCCGAGCGCGACCGCTGGATCGCCGCGCAGGTCGGCCCGGAAATGCGCCGCCGCGGCATGCGCTTCGTCGGCCTGGATGTGATCGGCGATTACCTGACCGAGGTCAACGTCACCAGCCCGACCTGCGTGCGCGAGCTGGATGCGCAGTTCGGTTTGAACATCGCCGGGCTGCTGTTCGACGCGATCGAGGCCGGCGCTGCGCAATGAGCGCGGTTGCAGCACTGCCGGCCCCCATGGACGAGCGCCGGCGGCTGACCACGACGCTGGTGATCTCGTTGCTGCTGCACGGCGTGCTGATCCTGGGCGTGGGCTTTGCGGTCAGCGAAGACGCGCCGCTGGTGCCGACGCTGGATGTGATCTTCAGCCAGACCAGCACCCCGCTGACGCCCAAGCAGGCCGATTTCCTGGCCCAGGCCAATCAGCAGGGCGGCGGCAATCACGCCACCGCGCAGCGCCCACGCGACAGCCAGCCCGGCGTGGTGCCGCAGGACCGCAGTGGGCTGGCAGCGCAGGCGCAGCGCGCCACCACGGTGCAGGCGCCCGAGCCAACGCAGACGCGCGTGGTCGCCAGTCGCCGCGGCGAGCAGACCGTGCCGACCCCGCAACCGAATCCGCAGACCGACCCACTCACCCCGGCCGACGCGCAACGCGTGCAGCGCGACGCGGAAATGGCCCGGCTCGCGGCAGAGGTGCATCTGCGCTCGGAGCAATACGCCAAGCGTCCCAATCGCAAGTTCGTCTCGGCCAGCACGCGCGAATATGCGTACGCCAACTATCTGCGTGCGTGGGTGGACCGCGCCGAGCGCGTCGGCAATCTCAATTACCCGGATGAAGCGCGCCGGCGCCGACTCGGCGGCAAGGTGGTCATCAGCGTGGGCGTACGCCGCGACGGCAGCGTGGAAAGCAGCCGCGTGCTGATCTCCAGCGGCACCCCGGCGCTGGATGCCGCGGCGCTGCGCGTGGTGCAGCTGGCGCAACCGTTCCCGCCGCTACCCAACACCAAGGACGATGTGGATATCCTGCAGGTCACGCGCACATGGTTGTTTTTGCCCGGCGGCGAGCTGCACGACGATCGCTGAGGTGTTTCGCGTTTGATCGAAACGCGTTTTTCTACGGCTTGCTTCAGCGGACTGCGTTAGACAGCTGCGCTGCCCATACCGTTACCCGACCACCGCAGCTGCATACAGCTGATCGGCCAACGCCACGATCTCGCCCGCATCCTGCACACGCTCGCGCCAGGCGACGGGAATTCCGTCGATGCCATAGAACGCACCGGCCAGCTGTCCGCAGATGGCCGCCGTGGTGTCGGCATCGTCGCCAAGATTGGCCGCACGCAGCACCGCATCGGCAAAGGTGTCGGTGGTGGCAAAGCACCACAACGCCGCCGACAGCGAATCGACTACGTAGCCCGTGCCACGGATCTGCGCTGCCGAAACGGCCGCATGATCGCGCGTTGCCAGCGCGCGCACTGCCGGTGTCGACAATGCCGCGCACGGCGTCTGCAGCACCGCCTGCCGCGTGCGGCCGAGCAGCGCTGCACGCAATTGGAACGCGAACAACCTGCAGGCATCCACTGCCTCGGCAGCGGCATGCGTGGTGCGCGAGCTGTCGGCGGCGCGCTCGCCCAATTCGCCGGGGTGGTGCGCGTAATACATGGCCACCGGCGCCAACCGCATCAACGAGCCATTGCCGGCCGAGCGCGGATCGGCACTGCCACTGAAGGCCGGGCCGCCATCCAGATAGCGCTCCAGCGCCTGCCGCACGGTGCCACCGATATCGAAACAGGCGCCGGTGCTGCTGAGGTAACCGTGCTGGTACCAGTTGCAATAGCGATTCATCTGGTCGGCCGCGTCGAATCCCTGCCGATATAGCAGGCTGTGCGCCAGACACAAGGCCATCGAGGTGTCGTCGGTCCATTGCCCGGCGCGCAGTGCGAACGGGCCGCCGCCGCGCATGTCGTCGATCGGCGTGAAACTGCCCGGCGCGCAGAATTCGAGCGTGGTGCCGAGCGCATCGCCCACCGCCAGGCCCAGTAGGCAGCCGCGGAAACGTGCGCGCTGGGGATCCATTGTCGTCACGGCGCGGCGCCGGCTGCCTTTGCAGCGCGTGCGGCCTGCTGCTCGACCAGGGTCAGCGCAACGTTGTCGCGCAGATAGGCTGGTTCGACCCGCTCCGGTGCCACGCCTTCGCCACGCAGCAGCGCCGGCACGGCGAGCGTGAGCAGATCGGCGGCGTGCGGGAGCGCGGCTGCATCGACGCTGGTCAGCTGCGCTGAGAATCGCTGTTGCAGCAGTGCCTCGGCAGCGGCGAATCCGGTGCCCACACCGGCAAAACGTTGAAGCGTATTCGGCAGAACCAAGGCGTCCGGTGCACAGACCACTTCCGGCGCCAGTTCCAGCAGCGTGTCGCCGCGGCGCTCGAACACGCCGGCATACACCTCGCCCATGCGCGCATCGATGCAGGCCAGTACCTGTGTCGCATCGGCGGGTGCGCGCAAGGCCAATACTTGCAGCGTAGAGACGGCCAGCACCGGTACATCAAGGCCCAGGGCGATGCCTTGCGCGATGCCGATCGCCAGGCGCACACCGGTGAAGGCACCGGGGCCACGGCCGACCGCAATCGCATCCAGCTGGCGGCGCGCGATGCCTGCGTCGGCCAGCAGTTGCTCGGCCCACGGCAGCGCCAGCTCGGCGTGGCGGCGCGGCGCCAGTTCGAAGCGCTCAAGCACGCGGCCATCCACATGCAGCGCGACGGAACAGGCTTCGGTGGAGGTCTCGAATGCGAGGACTTTCATGACAGGACCGCAGGCAGGAAGGGGAAGCTCACGCGTCGCCGAACGGCAACGCGAGCACGACATTGTCGCCCACCGGCTCGGCGACGCCAAAAAACGCGCGCACATCGCCGATCTCGCGGGTGCGCGCAAACGGCGGCAGCGAGTTCATGAAGGTGCGGCCGTAGCCCTTGTTCAACAGCCGCGGGTCGCACAGCACCAGCACGCCGCGATCGGTCTCGCTGCGAATCAGCCGGCCCACGCCCTGCTTCAGCGCGATCACCGCTTGCGGCAATTGCTCGTCGCGGAACGGGTTGCCGCCCTCGCGGCGGATCGCATCCAGGCGCGCTTCGAACACCGGGTCGTCGGGCGCGGCAAACGGCAGCTTGTCGATCACCACCACGCTCAAGGCATCGCCGACCACATCCACGCCCTCGCGGAAGCTGGCCGACCCCAGCAGCACGCCGTTGCCGGAAGTGCGGAAACGCTGCAGTAACGTGGCGCGCGGCGCTTCGCCTTGCACGAACAACGGCCACGGCGCACCGCGCAATGCTTCGGCCGCTTCGCGCAGCGCGCGGTGCGAAGCGAACAACAGGAATGCGCGGCCATTGGAGGCTTCCAGCACCGGCGTCAGCGCGGCGATCAGCGCCGTCCCGAAGCCGCGCGCTGCCGGATCGGGCAGATGCGGCGGCAGATAGCACAGCGCCTGGCGCGCCCAATCGAAGGGACTGGGCTGCAGCAAGGTCACCGGATCGCTCAAGCCCAGGCGCTGCGCGATGTGGTCAAACTCGCCGCCCACCGCCAACGTGGCCGAGGTGAACACCCACGCCGCGTGCGATTTTTCGCGGTGTTCGCGCAGCGGGCCGGAGACATCCAGCGGCGTGCGTTGGCAGCGGAAACCGCGCGGGCTCAGCTCGTACCACAGCACATCGTTGTCGACGGTGTCTGGCAATTCCTGCGCAAAATCCAGCACCGGCGCGTCTTCGCCCAGCCACCGCGACAGCCGCGCGAGCGCTTCCTGCGCGCGTGCAGAGCAGCCATCGAACCCGGGCGATGCCTCGCGCAACGGCAGCAAGGCCTCGCCCAACCGCGCCAGCGACGACAGCACTGCATCGAAGCCCTCGCGCACCTGCGGCTTGGCCAGCGCGCGCCATTGGGTGCCGCGTGGCGGCAGGCCTTCCATGCCTGAGCGCAGGCCGCGCAACGCTTCGTCCAGGGCGAGAATCGGTTCCTGCAAGCTTGCCTGCGCGCCGGCCACCAGTCGCGCTTCGACCATGCAATCGCGGGCCAGCTCCTGCCAGGGCCGCATGCCGAAACTTTCACCAAAGAAGTTCGCCGCCAGTTCCGGCAGCTGATGCGCTTCGTCGATGACGAAGGCCTGCGCGCCGGGCAGGATCTCGCCGAAGCCTTCCTGCTTGAGCGCCAGATCGGCCAGCAGCAGATGATGATTGACCACCACCAGATCGGCGGCCTGCGCGCGCTGACGCGCCTGCACCACAAAACACTCGCTGTAAAACGGGCATTCGGTGCCCAGGCAGTTGTCGACCGTGGAAGTCACCAGCGGCAGCAGTGGCGAGTCGTCCGGCAGGGCTTCCATCTCGGCCATGTCGCCGAACTGGGTACGCCCGCTCCAGGCAACGATGCGATGGAACTGCGAGACCTGTTCGGGCGTAGAAAGACGCGGTTCGCCGCGCGCCTGTTGGGTGCGGTACTTGCACAGATAATTCGCGCGCCCTTTCAGCAGTGCGCTGCGCAGGCCAATGCCCAACGCGGCACGTACGCGCGGCAGATCGCGATGGAACAACTGGTCCTGCAGCGCGCGGGTGCCGGTCGAGATGATGGTCTTGAGCCCGGACAGCAGCACCGGCACCAGATAGGCGTAGGTCTTGCCGGTCCCGGTGCCGGCCTCTGCCAACAGCACATCGCGCTGCTCGAACGCCTCGGCGATGGCGCCGGTCAGGCGCAACTGCGCGGCACGCGGCGCAAACGCATCGAGCTGACGCGCAAGCGCCCCGCCCTCGCTGAGCGCCTCGATGCTGGCAGTGGCAAGTTGGGACATGAGACCGAACAGAGACGGGATACAGAAGCGAGACAGCCTAGCGCGTGTGCAGTGATGCTGCCTGGATTGCGCTTTATGGAGTGCGGACTAGCGCCATTGCGCCAGCAACAGCCACCCTCCCGTGCCTGCATCACCTCAGACGGCCTGCATAACGCAGCGAGCAGCATTCACATCAGCAGGGGGCAGCTTTCCAACCACCGATGCGCGCCAGTGACACCAGCTGCACCAAGCGCCGACCGCGCCCGCCTGGCGGTGAGCGCAGCCGGCTTGATTACTGCAATCAGTACCGCTTCACACCAGGCACCGTGCACCCGGCAATCTGCACCTTGGCCGAGGCGGCATTTTCTTTTTCGCCACGAGCAATCCGCGACTGCTCGATGGTGGCCCAGTGACGACGGCACAGCGGGCCGGTCTTGGAACCCAGTTCGATGGCCTGTTTGGCAAAGCGCTCGGCGGCCGGCCAATCGGCCTGCAGCACGGAAACTTCCGCACGCTCCTGCAGCACCGCCGGGTCGCCGGCGACCAGACCCAACGCCTGATCCAGCGCCGCAGCGGCGCCGGCGAGATCGCCAGCCTGGCGCTTGGCCTTGGCGGTCTCGCGCAGATCGTCCACCTGCGGGTCGCGCAGCGGCTGCACCGACAGTTCGGTGTCGTCGACGCCGGCCTCGCGTTCGATCAGCAACAGCCGCTGTGTCGGGGTGGTCGGGTCCACAGGTGTCGGCGGCGGCGGCGCGGGCGGCGCACTGACGCAGGCAGACAGCGCGGCAAGCACGCCGAAAAGGGCAAGGAGGCGGTGCAGTCGGTTCATGAGGTCACTCCAATTCAATGCGCGGGCGGGGGCGAGGCAGGCGCTTGCGCGGGTTCTTCCGGCTTTTTGTCCAGACCGAAGAAGCGGCGCCAGCCACCCCCGCCGGATTGTTCGGCAGGCGCTTCAGGATCGCCGGGCGCGCCTTCGATCGACGGTGCATTGCCGGCACACGGGGCGTAGGCCGGCGTGAACCCGACCACGAACGGGAACTGGCGCGCGCCCGGGCAACCGGGGTCGGTCACGCCGGTGCCGGCCGCATCCACCCACTGCCAATCCAGGCCCTTGCCGCTGACCTTCAACGGCGCACTCGGCAGCCGCGCGAAGATGCTCGACCACACCCGCATCGCGCCGGTGGCACCGTACAGGCCGGTCTGCTCGTTCTGATCGTTGCCCATCCAGATCACCGCCAGGTGGTCGCCGGTATAGCCGGCATACCAGCTGTCGCGGCCGTCGTTGGAGGTCCCGGTCTTGCCGGCCGGCGACAGCCGGCCCAGGCCATCGCCCAGCAGTTGCCGCGCGGTACCGCCGCTCACCACTTGCTGCAAGGCGATGCTGATCAGGTTGGCAGCCACCGAATCACCTTCCTGCGCCGGGGCCGGGGTCTTGTCGTAGCGCTTGAGCAGCTTGCCCTGCGGGTCGAGCACGCCGCGCACCGCATGCAGCGGCTGGATCTCGCCACCGGCGGCCAGGAACTGATACAGCTGGGCCATGCCGTACGGACTCTGATCGGTGGCACCCAGGATCAGCGAGGGATTGGTGTCGGCCTTGATGCCGGCCAGCACCTGGATCAGCTGCGCGATGCGCTCCGGGCCGACCTGCATGCCCACGCGTACCGTGGCCTGGTTGTAGGAATGCGCCAGCGCATCGATCAGCCGCACCGTGCCGTGACTGCGGTTGTCGGAATTGCCCGGCGACCAGGTCTTGCCACGGCTGAGCTGCACCGTCACCGGTGCATCGTCGACCCAGCTGGACAACGCCCAGCGATCCGGCGAGGCCAATGCCAGCAAATACACGAACGGCTTGAGCAACGAGCCAACCTGCCGCTGTGCTTCGACGGCGCGATTGAAGCCGGGCTTGGCCACATCGCGGCTGCCGACCACCGCCAGCACATCGCCGTTATGCACATCGGTGAGCACCAGGCCGGCCTGCAGCGGCGGGCGCTTCTTGTTGTCCAGCCGCTTGATGGTGCCGGTCACCGCGCCTTCGGCGTACGCCTGCGCGGACGGCGACATGCCGGTGAGCACGCTCATGCCGGCGCCTTGCAGCACGCCTTCCGGGTAATCGTGCGCCAGCTGGCGCCGCACCAGATCCACGTAGGCCGGGAAGCGATTGGCGGCGACCAGACCGGGTTCCTTGGGCACGCCCAACGGTTCGGCCAGTGCGCGCTTGTACTCGGCCGCGTCGATCAGGTTGTTTTCGTGCAGTTTGCCCAGCACGAAATTGCGTCGATCCAGCGCACGCTCCGGGTTACGCCGCGGGTCGTAATACGACGGCCCCTTGACCAACCCGATCAGCAGCGCGATCTGCTCGGTGGTCATCGAGTTGAGCTCGCGGCCGAACCACAGCTCCGCACCGGAGGACACGCCGTGGATCGCCTGCCCGCCGCGCTGTCCCAGATACACCTGATTGAGATAGGCCTCCAGGATGGTGCGCTTGTCGTAACGCGCCTCCATGATCACGGCATACAGAATTTCGTTGAACTTGCGGGTAATCGTCTGTTCCTTGCCGATGCCGAGCAGGCCGCTGCGTGCCAGCTGCTGGGTCAAGGTGCTGGCGCCCTGCCGCACCTGGCCGCCGGAGCGCGCCATGATCCAGGCCGCACGCACCATGCCGCTCAGGTCGATGCCGTGGTGGCTGTTGAAGTCGCGGTCCTCGACCGCCTGCAGGCCGGTGACCAGCAGCTCGGGCACTTCTTCCATGCGCACCAGGCGGCGCTCTTCCTGCTTCTGCCCGTACAGCGTGGCGATGCGCGCCGGATCCAGGCGCGCACTCTTCAGCGCCTTGCGGTCGCCGGCATCGCGCAGGCTGGCCACACGCCCACCGGAGAGGCTGACTTCCACGCGCTTCGCGGGCACGCGCCCGTCCACATCGATATAGCCGCGGCTGGCGATGGTGAAGCGACTGCCGTCCTGCTGATAGGTGCCGGCCAGTTTGGCTTGACCATCGTCACGGTACGAGGCTGCATCCAGCTCGGTCTTCAAGGTGGCCGCATCCAGCGCATCGCCGGGCACCAGCACCAATGGCCGCCCGTACACGCGGGTCGGGATCTGCCAACGCAGCTCGCCGAAACGCTGGGTGACCTGCTTGTTCAGATACACCGTGTAGGGAATCAGAAAACCAAGCGCCAGCGCGAATGCCGCAAAGGCCCAGACAATCAGCCTGCGTTGCCAGCGGGAGCCTTGCTCGTTGGTGTCGTCCTCGAAATCGTCGGGAGCGTCGTGGTCGTCGTGGCGTCGGGGCACAGGGATGCGAGAATGTAGAGTCCGGCGAGTCTAGCGCAGCGCTGTGGTGGTTGTGGTCAGCCGGACCCTTTGACTTAAGCTGGAGTTTCAACGCGATGTCGATGTCCCTGGCCGATGCACGCTATCTGTTCAATCGCGTGCTTGGGCTGATCCACCGCAGCGTGGCGAGCATGCGCACACGCGGCTGGCGCGCCACCTGGCAGCGCATTCGCGTGCACACGCAGGCGCCGCCGGTCGCGCTCGGCACGCCGCTGTGGTTGCCGGGCCCCGCACCCTTTGCCGCGTTTGCGGTGCCGCATAGCGCCGCGCCGCGCGTGACGTTGGTGATTCCGGTCTACAACCACATCGCACACACGCTTGCCTGTTTGCGCGCGCTGGCCGCACATCCACCGCAGCTGGATGTGGAAATTGTGGTGGTGGACGACGGCAGCAGCGATGCCACCGAAGCGCAGCTGACGCAGGTACAGGGCCTGCACTACCACCGGCGCACCAGCAATGGCGGTTTCATCGCCGCCTGCAACGACGGCATCGCGCTGGCGCGTGGCGATTTCGTGGTGCTGCTCAACAACGACACCATTCCGCAACCCGGTTGGCTGGATCGGCTGATCAACACGTTTGCGCAGCATCCCAGCGCCGGTCTGGTGGGCGCGCAACTGGTGTATCCGGACGGACGCCTGCAGGAGTCCGGCGGCGTGGTGTTCGCCGATGGCAGCGCCTGGAGCTACGGCCGCTTCGAATCGGCCGACGATCCGCGTTACGCGTATGTGCGTGCGATGGACTACTGCTCGGGCGCCGCAATTGCGCTGCCACGCGCGTTGCTGCAGACGCTAGGCGGGCTGGATCGCCGTTACATGCCTGCGTACTACGAAGACACCGATCTGGCGTTTGCGGTGCGTGCGGCCGGGTATCGGGTGCTGGTGCAGCCGGCCAGTGTGGTGGTGCATGACGAAGGCACCAGCAACGGCACCGACACTCGCACCGGGGTGAAGGCGTATCAGGTCCGCAATCAAGCCGTGTTCGCCGAAAAATGGCAGCAGGCGCTGGCAATGCAGTTGCCGGTCGGCACGGTGCCTGCGCCTGCGCTGCTGCATCGCGGCCAACGTCAGGTACTGATCCTGGACGAGAGCGTGCCGCAGCCGGACCGCGATTCCGGCTCGTTGCGGCAGTTCAATCTGATCCGCCTGCTGTGCGAAGAAGGCGCGCATGTGGTGTTCGTGCCCACCCGCCGCGAACACGCCGGGCGACATACGCAGGCACTGCAGCAACTGGGTGTGGAAGTCTGGTACGCGCCGTTTCTGGAGGGCATCGGCAGCTGGCTACGCACACATGGCGCGCGCTTTGCGGTGGTGCTGCTGGTACGCCATCACGTTGCGCATGCCTGCCTACCGTTGCTCAAACAATACGCACCACAGGCGCGCACCCTGTTCGACACCGTCGATCTGCATTACCTGCGCGAACGCCGCGGTGGGGAGTTGGCTGGCGATGCCAATCTGCTGCGCGCGGCAGAGCGCACTCGCCTGCGCGAACTGGAGATCATGGCCGCCACCGACGTCACCTTGCTGGTCTCGGCGGCCGAACAGGCGCAGTTGCAGGCGGACGCGCCACAGATCCGCACCGCCCTGCTCTCCAATCTGCATGAAGTGGCCGGTAGCGGTCATCCCTTCGCGCAACGTCGCGACCTGGTGTTCGTCGGCGGCTTCCGGCATCCGCCTAATGTGGATGCGGTGCAATGGTTCATCAGCGCGATCTTCCCGCAGGTGCGTGCGCAGTTGCCGGACGTAATCTTCCACTGCATCGGTGCGGATATGCCGGAGGCACTGAAGCTCTTGGCCGCCGAGTGCCCGGGCGTGCAATTGCACGGACATGTGCCGGATCTGGTGCCGTATATGGACACTGCGCGCATCGCGGTGGCGCCATTGCGCTTCGGCGCCGGCGTCAAGGGCAAGATCAATCTGAGCATGGCGCATGGGCAGCCAGTGGTCGGCACTACCTGCGCCGTGGAAGGCATGCATCTGCGCGATGGCGAAGATGTATGCGTTGCAGATAACGCCGACGCATTCGCCGCTGCGATCGTGCGCCTGCATCAGGATGCAGCGCTGTGGCAGCGCCTGGCCGACAACGGCTTGCGCAACGTGGCGCAGCATTTTTCGCTGGATGCCGCGCGTAGCACGGTACGCGCGTTGTTTATCGAGGCTTGAGTTGCCTGCCACTGGCGTGCGTGCCTTGGTACACCCGCGCTGCCAGCGTGGGCCGGGCACGTAGCGGGAGTTGGTGGCCAGAGCCGCCATTCCCCGCGCGCCGCTCAGGCATCGCGCTCAAGGAAGCGCCGTCAAAAGCGGCCTCCACCTCAACGCTGCTCAGCTACCGCCTTGACCCGGCGCGTGAACTCGATCAATTCCGGCAGCCCCGGATCCAGCTGACGCGCCTCGTCCTGCGCGCGCCGCGCGAACGCCGCATCCTCCTGCCCCAGGCGCTCGCTGCCCACCGCAATCCAGCGCTGGGCCAGACGTCGGCGCGCGCCGATCAGCGCCTCGCCGTTCGGCGTCAGTGCCTGCCACGCATCCAGACAACCGCGCGCGGCACGCAGACGGTTGTTGCGCAACTCGTCCTCGAAACAGCGCTGGCTCGCCGGCGCCACCCGCGCAGCGGCCTGCAGCACGCGCGGATCGCGCGGTGCCAGCGCCTGCGCTGCACGCACCGCGTCGTAGGCACTGGCGCCGGGCGGGGTCATCCATTGCTGCTGCGCTTCGGCATCTGTCACCCGTTGCAGCAGCGCGCGCAGACGGCGCTCACGTGCACCACGCGACAAGCCGGTTTCGGGACTGCGTTGTGCATCGCGTGCGCGCGCAATCGCCTGTTCTGCCTGCGCGATCGATGCAGCGCCCGGCACCAGGGCGCGCGCCTCCTGCAGCGATTGCAGCGCAGCGTCGAAGTGGAAATCCGCCGCCTGCCGGCTGGCCTGCGCGGCGTATTCGCTCGCGACCTGATCGAGCCCGCGACGCGCTGCGGCGTCGTCTGGCTCGGCCGCCAGCACGGCGTTGAAATCGCGTGCGGCCGGCGCCAGGCGACCACGCCGCAACAAGCCTTCCGCGCGTTGACGGCGCTGCTCCAGCACGCGGTGGTAGTGGCCTTCGGTCAGCGGTACATCGGCATGCCCGGCGTCGTAGCGCTTGGCAGCGGCCAGCAACATCCCAGCATCGCCGAGCGCGTCGCGCGCCAGTGCATGGCGGGCCTGCGCCAGCAGATCGGTCAAGGCGTCTTCGCGCCCTTCCAAGGCATCGGTGCGGTCCGGCGCCAGGGTCAGGATGCGCTGGTACAACGGCAATGCACTGTCCGGTGTGCCATCCAGGCGTCCTTGTTGCTGCGCGGCCACGGCCTGCGCGAACAAGGCATCCAACCCGGCGCGACGTGCCTGCAGCGCGCGCAAGCGCAGCGTGACTGGCGCGATCTGCGCTTGCGGCACTTCCAGCGCAGTCGCCAGCGCCAGTGTGCGTTGCGCTCCGGCGGCGTCCCCGGCCGCGATTGCCGCACGCGCCTGCACCACTGCGGCGGCACCGGTGCGCGCCAGTCCGGCACGGGCTTCGCTGCGGTCGCTGTCCAAGGCGAGCGCGGCAGCAAACAGTTCGCGCGCGCCATTGCCATCGGCTGCACTGAGTTGGCCGCGTGACAAGGCCGCATTGCCCCGTTGCAGCAGCTGCTGGATACGCGTATCAGGCCACAGCCAATCGGCCAGCGGCTTGCGCACTACGATCGTGGTCAACAGCAGGCATGCGCAAAGCACCAATGCCACGCGCCATAGCGCACGGCTGCGCAACGGCGCCCAGAGGCGGGGCGATCTGGCCCAGCGCGGAAGCGGGAGCATGCGGTGGCGTCCATCCTTGGCGCGACCTGACGGGGACGCGTTCACCCCGCTATGGTAGCCGGCCGCTGCGAAGACGATGTGCGCTTCGGGATTCGGGATTCGGGATTCGGGATTCGGGATTCGGGATTCGTCAGGCAAGCACACCTTGCTTGCTGTGTGTGCCAGCTGTTTCAAATCGATTGGCGCTGGCGAGGTGTGCGGCGCGCCTAGCCGAGTCGCCGCACCTCGCTCACCCCGGGCAAGGCGTCCAGCTTGCCAAGCAAGCCGGACAGCTGGTCGTAATCGCTGACCTTCAAACGCAAACGCAGTTGCGCGCGGCCGGTGTCGCGCACGTTGTCGCTGTTGATCTCCAGCACATGCGCGTCTTCCTGCGCGATCAGGTTGGTGATGTCCTTGAGCAGCCAGCGTCGGTCGACCGCGCGCACCTGCACATCCACTTCGTAGCCGCTGCCGGCCTGGCCCCACTCCACCGGCAGCACGCGCTGCGGATGCGCGGCAGCCAGACGCGACAGCGCCGCGCAATCGGTACGATGCACGGTGATGCCGCGGCCACGGGTCAGATAGCCGGCGATCGGCTCGCCCGCCACCGGCTGGCAGCAACGCGCCAGCTGCACCAGCAGATTGCCCACGCCCTGCACGGTGAACTTGGATTTGCCCAGGCCTTCGCGCCGCGCGGTGGGCCGTGGCGGCGCCGGTACTGCAGGCTGCGAGGCGGCGCGCTCGGCTTCCAGCAAGGCACGGCTGACCTGGTTGGGCCCGGTATCGCCCAGCGCCACCTGGATATACAGATCGTCGATGTTTTCGGCGTGGAATTTACGCGTCGCCACACTCAGATCGGAGTGCTGCAGGCCCAGGCGCTTGAGCTCGCGATCCAGCAACTCCTTGCCCGCGTGCACGTTGCGCGCGCGGTCAAGCTTGTGGAACCACGCGCGCACCTTATCGCGCGAGCGCCCGCTGGCCAGGAATCCGTTGGACGCCAGCAACCAGTCGCGGCGCGGGTCGGCTTCCTTGGCGGTCATGATCTCCACGCGGTCGCCGCTGCGCAGCCGGTAGGTCAGCGGCACGATGCGGTCGTTGACGCGCGCGCCGCGGCAGCGATGCCCCACCATGGTGTGCACGTGATACGCAAAATCCAGCGGCGTGGCGCCTTGCGGCAGATCGATCACCTCGCCCTTGGGCGTCAGCGCATACACGCGGTCTTCGATCAGCTCGGCATCCAGCGCGCCGGCCAGTTCGCCGTGATCGCCCTCCTGCACCTGCTCCAGCAGTTGGCGCATCCACAGGATCTTGCGGTCGAACGCCTTCTCGGCGCCCTTGCCGCCCTCTTTGTACTTCCAATGCGCCGCAACCCCGAGTTCGGCCTGCGCGTGCATCTCGTGGGTACGGATCTGGATTTCGATCGTGCGCCCTTCCGGGCCCAGCACTGCCGTGTGCAGCGAGCGATAGTCGTTGGCCTTGGGCCGGGCGATATAGTCGTCGAACTCGCTCGGCACCGGTGCCCACAGCGAGTGCACCGCACCCAGCGCGGCGTAACAGGCGGCCACGTCGTCGACCATCACCCGCACCGCGCGGATGTCGTATAGCTGGTCGAACGACAGGCGCTTTTTCTGCATCTTCCGCCAGATGCTGTAGATGTGTTTGGGCCGCCCGCTCACTTCCGCACGCAGGCCCTGCTGGGCCAGCGTCGTCGACAAGGTGCGCTTGACCGTTTCGAGATAGCGCTCGCGCGCGACGCGGGTTTCGTCCACCTCGCGGGCGATGCGGCGGTAGGTCTCAGGCTCCAGATGCCGGAACGCCAGGTCTTCCAGCTCCCACTTCACCTGCCAGATGCCCAGCCGGTTGGCCAGCGGGGCGTGGATGTCGCGAGTGAGCTGGGCAAGCGCGCGGCGTTGTTCTTCGCTCAGGCGGTCGGCCACGCGCATGCGCGCCAGCTGCCGCGCCAACAGGATCGGCACCACCCGCAGGTCGTGGATGATGGACAGCAGCAGCCGCCGCAAGCCTTCGCTGTTGCGCCCGGCCTCGCGCCCGGCATGCAGGGCCCAGACCTGGTCGGCCGCGTCCAGCCCATCGAGCAAACCTTCGACCACCACACGCCGTTCGGCCGGTTGCCATGGCAGGCTCGCGACCACGCCGCGCAATGCGTGCAGATCGAACAGCAATGCAGCAATCAAGGTGGCCTCATCGGCCGCCAGCAGCGCCAGCGCATCCAGCGTGTCGGCAAGCAGCGCCCACGGCACGGCCTCGGCTTGCGCTGACGGCACGTTCTGCCAGGCCTGCGCCAATGCGTCGCGCAAGGCAGGCGCGATCGACGCGACAGCAGGACGCTGCAGCACGGCATGCAGGCGGTCGAATGAGGAACTGGTCACAGCGGTGGACACGGGCGTGGGCAACAACAATGGTCTGACAGCTACGGTAACGTGCGCGTCACCTTCTCCACAACGCGCAATCGCAGCGCAGTCACAGAAATCCGATGCCTTCGCGCTTATGCCCGGTTCACCCGCCAACGCCTTGATTCGCAACCGCTCTGTGCGGAATCCGATGCCGTTGCGTCCATGAAATCAGCTTCATCGGCGGCTTTTTACATGCCCTTTACAATTCAGCCAAACCGGCTGCCTATGCTCCCTTGGCGTCGTCGCTGCCCAGTGCTGCGGCGACGTCATTCCAACCAACTGCGAGGTAGCCGATGAAGACCTGGAAGAAGCCTGTCGTTCGTGAAGTCAATTGTGGCGCCGAGATCAACTGCTACGTCTCCGGCGAATTCTGAGCTCACCTGCCGCCCTTCCTCCCGATGCATGACCGGCAGTCGCCGGCAGATAGGTAACAGTTCTCCATGCGCATCATCGTTCTGGGATCGGCGGCCGGCGGTGGGCACCCGCAGTGGAATTGCCACACCCCCGCGAGTCAGCGGGCATGGCAACAAGCTGACGGTGCCCAACGTCGTACACAGGCCAGCATCGCCGTCAGCGCCGATGGCGAGCGCTGGGTGCTGATCAACGCCTCACCCGATTTCCGTCAACAAGTTCTCGCAACGCCTGCGCTTTGGCCGCAGCACGGCCTGCGCCATTCGCCGATCGAAGCAGTGCTGCTGACCAGCGGCGAGATCGACCATATCGCCGGATTGCTGTCGATGCGCGAAAGCCAGGCGTTCTCGCTGCATGCCAGCAACCGCGTACTGGATCTGCTGTCGCAAAACCCCATCTTCGACGCGGTCAATCCTGCCTACGTGGAGCGCCAGCCGTTTGCGCTGGACACACCGGTGTCGCTGCTGGGCCTGCAACTCACACCATTCTCGGTGCCCGGCAAGGTGCCATTGTTCATGGAATCGCGCAGCGGCGGCGATCTGGCCGGCTCCAACGAAGAAACCCTCGGGCTCACCATCGACGATGGCCAGCACCGCGTGCATTACATCCCCGGCTGCGCGGCAATGACCGATGCGTTGCGTGCGCGCCTGCAAGGCGCCGAACTGGTGTTCTTCGACGGCACGCTGTGGCGCGACGACGAGATGGTGCAACTGGGCATCAGCCAGAAAACCGGCCAGCGCATGGGTCACATGAGCATCGACGGCCCCGACGGCACCATCGCCGCCTTCGCCCCGCTGGATGTGGCGCGCAAGATCTTCATCCATCTCAACACCACCAATCCCGTGCTCGACACCCACTCGCCGGAGTACGCCAGCGCGCGTGCCAGCGGCTGGGAGGTCGCGCACGACGGCCTGGAGATCACCCTGTGACCGCCCTGCTCACCCCGGACCAACTGGAAGCGGATCTGCGCGCCATCGGCGCCCGTCTGTACCACGACCAGCACCCGTTCCACGCGCTGCTGCACGACGGCAAGCTCGATCGCGGCCAGGTCCAGGCCTGGGCGCTGAATCGCTTCGAGTACCAGCGCTGCATTCCATTGAAAGACGCCGCGATTCTGGCGCGCATGGAAGACCCGGCGCTGCGTCGGATCTGGCGTCAACGCATTCTCGATCACGATGGCAACAGTCCCAGCGATGGAGGCATCGCGCGCTGGCTGCACCTGACCGATGCGCTGGGCCTGGATCGCGCACTGGTTGAGTCCGGCCGTGCGCTACTGCCCGGCACCCGTTTCGCCGTGCAGGCCTACCTGCAGTTCGTGCGCGAAAAAAGCCTGCTCGAAGCGATCGCCTCTTCGCTCACCGAGTTGTTTGCCCCCAACATCATCGGCCGGCGCGTGGCCGGCATGCTCAAGCATTACGACTTCGTCTCGCCCGAGGCGCTGGCCTACTTCGAGCATCGCCTGACCGAGGCGCCGCGCGATTCGGATTTCGCACTCGACTACGTCAAGCAGCACGCCGATACCGTCGAGAAGCAGGAACTGGTCAAGGCCGCGTTGCATTTCAAGTGCTCGGTATTGTGGGCGCAGCTGGATGCCTTGCACGTGGCTTACGTCACCCCGGGCATCGTGTGGCCGGATGCGTTCGTGCCCGACCGCGACGCCAGCCGGGCCGCTGCGTGAGCAGCATCACCCGCGACAGCCAGCCAGCCCTGCGCGCGGGCGTACGCCTGCAGCACGACCGCGCACGCGATCAGTGGGTGCTGCTGGCACCAGAACGCGTGGTCGAGCTGGACGAGATCGCGCTGGTGGTGGCGCAGCGCTACGACGGCGTGCGTTCGCTGGCGCAGATCGCGCAGGAACTGGCTGCCGAATTCGATGCCGACGCGGCAGACATCGAGGTCGATGTGATCGAACTCACCAACACCCTGCATCAGAAGCGTTTGCTGCGGCCATGAGCATCGCCCCGCCGCCACTGTCGGTGCTGCTGGAGCTGACCCATCGCTGCCCGTTGGCCTGCCCGTATTGCTCCAACCCGATCGCATTGGCGGCGCTGCGAGAGGAAATGGACACCGCCGGCTGGCGCTTGCTGCTGCAGCAGGCTGCCGACATGGGCGTGCTGCAGGCACACTTTTCCGGCGGTGAGCCGATGCTGCGCAAGGACCTGCCCGAGCTGGTGGCGCATGCGCGCGCGCTCGGGCTGTACAGCAATCTGATCACCTCCGGCGTGGCCGGCGGCGAGCCGATGCTGGACCAATTGAAGGCTGCCGGACTGGAACACGTGCAACTGAGCGTGCAGGACGTCGACCCGGCCGGTGCCGATCGCATCGCCGGCTATCGCAACAGTCTGTCGAAAAAGCGCGAGTTCGCTGCCGCCGTGCGTGCGCGTGGCCTGCCGCTGACGCTCAACGCGGTACTGCACCGTCATAACGCCGAGCGCGTGCCGGGCATGATTGCGCTGGCGCTGGAATGGCAAGCCGAGCGTATCGAAGTGGCTCACACCCAGTATTACGGTTGGGGCCTGCGCAATCGCGCCGCGCTGATGCCCAGCCGCGAGCAACTGATGGCCACGATTACGGCAGTGGAAACCGCACGCCGCGAGCTCGGCGACCGCCTGGCGATCGACTTCGTCACGCCCGACTATTACGCGCGCCAACCCAAACCCTGCATGGGCGGCTGGGGCCAGCGCTTCGTCAATATTTCCCCGCGTGGCGATGTACTGCCCTGCCACGCGGCCGAAACCATCGAGGGCATGCGCTTCGACAATCTGCGCGAGCGCTCGCTGGCCGACATCTGGAACAACGGCGAGGCGTTCGTGCGCTTCCGCGGCACGGCGTGGATGCCGGAGGTGTGCCAGGGCTGCCCCAAGCGCGAGATCGACTGGGGCGGCTGCCGCTGCCAGGCCCTGGCGCTGGCCGGCGATGCCGCCACGCTGGACCCCGTGTGCGAACGATCGCCGGTGCACGCCGAGGTGCGCGCCACCGCCGAACGCGAGGCCGCCGCGCCCGCACCTGAGTTTGTCTACCGCCGTCCCGAACGTGCTGCGCGCGCGACCGTAGCGACGGTAGACGAGGAGTAATTCACAGCAGCAGCTTGGGCCTTTCTGCGCATCTGCCTGCAATCTCTCGATGCGGTGCGAAAGGGCCTGTAGCTTGTGGAGGCAAACACCACCAGCGCGCGCCGTAGGCCAAGCTGCACGATGCGCGCCAGCGTCTACACTAACGGCCTCTTCGTCTTCCGGATCGCCTCCATGTCGCTCGCGCGCCGCATTCCCCTGCTGGTCGGCCTGACCTTCGCGTTGACCGCTCTCCCGGCCCTGGCGCAGCGCGCCGTGCAGGGCGATCTACAGTCGCAGATGAGCGCCGAGCAGTTCAAGGCAGCCGGCCTGGACAAGCTCAATGCCAGCGAGTTGGCCGCGCTCAACGACTGGCTGCAAGGCAAGGTCGCCAAGGAAGCGGCCGTGGTGGTCGAACAAGCCAAGGAAGCCGGCCGCCAGGAAGTGATCGTCAAGAACCGCGGCTTCTTCGATTTCGGCAGCAAGGAGCCGATCGAAAGCACGATCGTTGGCGAGTTCAAGGGCTTCTCCAAGGGTCGCGTATACACCCTGGCCAATGGTCAGGACTGGGAGCAGACCGACGCCGCCAGCTTGGCCGGCGTTCGCAAGGATGCGCCCAAGGTCAAGATCAAGCCCGGCCTGGTCGGCGTGTGGTATCTGCAGATTGAGGGCTACAACACGCCTGCCAAGGTGCGTCGGGTCAAGTAAGCGGGGCTGACTGGCGACTACGCCGCAACCAAGCGCGCGTGGTCGGCGTATGGAACCGACGATAGCGCCTGCAGCACCTTGCCGGGCGTCACGACCACCGCTACTGCGGCCCAGACTGTCGAGCGATCGCACACGCTGGCAGCCGACAGCGCCGTCTTGTCCAAATAGGCTTCGGCTACAAATACAGTCCACCGACAAACAGGCGCTGCCCACGCTGGGAGCGCCTGTCCTGTTTGCGCATTGAAGTCCGCACAGACACGTCCAAGACCGCCTGTTTAGCGCTTGAGTGCGCCAACAAGATCGATCCAACCCGACTGATCCATTGACATCGTTGTCACCAACTCCTACACAGGCCCGTACTCGCCGACGGCATCGGACGCTCGGCGAACCTTTGAGGATTGAATGTGGCTGCGACCTCGCGTTCTGCTCACACTGCTGTCTTGCCCACTTGCCCCGCTGCCACCGGCTTCATCGCTGCCGATGTCGGTGGCACGCATGTGCGTGTCGGCCACGTGGCGTATGCGGGCAACGCAGAGATCGAGGTGTCGCACTACCGCACTTATCGCGGCAGCGAGCACGCCAGTCTGGAGGCGATCCTCGGCGACTTTCTGCAGCAGGTGCGCGGCGTCGATGCGGTGGTGATCGCCAGTGCCGGTATTGCGCTGGACGATGGCAGCTTCATCAGCAACAACTTGCCGTGGACAATTTCGCCCAGCCAGATACGTCACGCGCTTGCAGTGCGCAGCGTGCATCTGGTCAACGATTTCGAAGCGGTTGCCTACGCTGCGCCACAGATGCAACAACGCGCCGTGCTGCAGCTCAGCGGGCCGACGCCACGGCATGCGCGCGCCGCCGGTCCGATCCTGGTGGTCGGTCCCGGCACCGGGCTTGGTGCTGCAGTGTGGATCGATGCCAAGCCTCGTCCGATCGTGCTCGCCACCGAGGCCGGCCAGGTCGCGTTGGCCAGCACCGACGACAGGGAGCTGCAACTGCTGCGGATTCTGCTGCGCGGCCAGCCCTATCTGCCCCTTGAGCATGTGTTGTCCGGCCCCGGCCTGCTCAATCTCTACAACGCCGTGTGCGAACTGCACGCGGTGCCGCCACGCCATCGCCTGCCTGCTGCGATCACGCATGCAGCCCTGCACGAAGACGATGCGGTGGCGCGCGACTGCCTGCACAGCTTCTGCGCATTGCTGGGCAGCGCGGTCGGCGATATGGCGCTGGCCTACGGCGCTGCCGGCGGCATCTATCTGGCCGGCGGGATCCTGCCGACGATCGGGCAGTTTCTGGCCAACAGCACTTTTCGCGAACGTTTTTTAGCCAAGGGAAACATGCGTGCGCTGCTCGAGCGCATCCCGGTCAAGCTGGTCGAGCACGGGCAGCTGGGCGTGCTCGGCGCGGCCAACTGGTATCTGCAACAACACGTCCACGTGTCGTAAGCGA
Source organism: Xanthomonas sp. NCPPB 2933 (assembly GCF_056725225.1). Taxonomy (NCBI): domain Bacteria; kingdom Pseudomonadati; phylum Pseudomonadota; class Gammaproteobacteria; order Lysobacterales; family Lysobacteraceae; genus Xanthomonas; species Xanthomonas sp. NCPPB 2933. Next base: position 1,485,650 of record NZ_CM161518.1, on the reverse strand, counting down.
TCCACCACGCGTTTGTGCTCCCCGCAAAACGCGCGACATCAAGACCCGCATCCGGCGAGCTGTCGCTCGCCGTCCATCCCTGTGCGTGATGAGGAGAGACATCATGAAATACAGCACCACCCTGCTGTCCAGCGCGATCGCATTGTCGCTGGCATTCGCGGCGCAAGCCCAGGACAACGGTGACCCGCAAGCCACCGACCTGGACGCCGTGCAAGTCGTCGGCATCCGCGCGAGCCTGGAAAAATCGCTCGACACCAAACGCAACAACACCGGTATTTCCGAAGCGATCACCGCCGAAGACATCGGCAAGTTTCCCAGCACCAATGTGGCCGAAGCGCTGTCGCAGATTCCCGGCGTGACCCTGGACCGCCGCTTTGGCCAGGGCGAACGGGTCAGCATCGACGGCACCGACCCCAGCCTCAATCTGTCGTTCCTGGACGGGCATCCGGTGGCGCAGGCGATCTGGTTGTATGGCGAGCAACCCAGCCGCGGTTTCGATTACACCTTGCTGGCACCGCAGATCCTGGGGCGTGTGGAAATTCTCAAATCCTCCGAAGCGCGTCTGACCGAAGGCAGCCTGGGCGGCACCGTGTTGATGCACACACGGCAACCGCTCGATCTGGAGGTCAACGAGGTCGCTGCCTCCATCGGCTACAGCTACAGCGCGCAAGCCAGCCAGGGCAAACCGAATGCGGCACTGCTCTACAGCTGGAAAAACGCCGCCGACACCTTCGGTATCGCGGTGTCGGCGCAGCATTACGAAGAACGCGTCGACCGCCGCGGCATGGAAGTGTTCGGCTACGCACCGGCCAGCAGCTTCGCCAATGCGGCAGGCAGTGTCCCCGCCGACGCGGACGTGCCCAATTCGATCAATGCGGCCTGGTTTCAGCAGGATCGCGAACGCGACAGCGCGGTGGTCAACCTGCAACTCAAGCCCAGCGATGCGCTGGAGTTCAACCTCAGCGGCCTGTACATCAACGAGAACTTCGACAACTACAACCAGTCGATGTACAGCTTTCTGACCTGGAATCCCGGCACGGTGGCGGCAGTGGACCAACTCGGGGGGCTGCGCAACGGGGTGGTGACCAGCGGGCATTCCAGCGCCAATGCCGACCCGCTCGGCGGCACGGTGATCTATGACAACAACGTGCGCGAATCGGAGGTGACCACTAAGGGCCTGGACCTGCGCGGCGCGTTTCGCGGCGATGGCTGGGGCCTGAGCGGGCAGCTCGGCCAGAGCAAGTCGGAGAACAAGGACCTCTCGCAATACTTCATCGAGCCGTTCTACAACGGCGGCTTCAGTTGGGATACGCAGCGTGGTATTCGCTTCGACGATCCGGCGCGCGCGCGCGACCCGGCCAATTGGGGCTCGGCAGGTGGCTGGTTCGGCAATAACGGCATCTTTTCGACCGAAAGCAAGGACACCTATGGTCAATTGGATCTCGCTGTGCAGTTCGACAGCGTGTTCAATCAGTTGCTGCTGGGCGTGCGCCACGGCAAGCACGAGGAACGATTCGAACTCAATGTCTATGGCGGCGTCACGCCGGGCACGCTGGCCGATGTGGGCACGATCGGGCTGACCGATCTGCAGGACTTCTATCCCGATCATGGGCAGCATGTGCAGGCAGGTCGCAACAATGTGCTGAACTGGATCCGCAACAGCCCGGTCGACTACGGCGCGCCGGACCCGTCCAGTTATCTCAACAACACCTGGGCGCTGCAGCAGACCAATAACGCGGCGTACGCACAGCTGAATTTCTCCGGCGGCGGTTTGCGCGGCAATCTCGGGCTGCGCTATGTGGACTCCAAGACCGAAGGCAGCGGCTTTGTCTACAGCGGCACGCCGTCGCTGCTGAATGCCGACAGCCTGTGGCAGACCCGCACCCGCAAGGAAGACTTTCTGCTGCCTTCGCTCACGCTGGCCTACGAGGCTGCAGACGACTGGGTGTTTCGCTTCGCTGCGGCCAAGGTGATCGCCTGGGCACCGTACAACCAGATGGTCAACAACACCTTCCTCAACGACACCACGCTGACCGGCAGCGGCGGCAATGCGGAGCTGTCGCCGTACGAATCATGGAACTTCAATCTATCGGCCGAGTACTACTTCGCACAGCAGTCGGTGGTGGCGTGGTCGGTGTTCTACAAGAAGATCGACAACTACATCGACACCAGCGCCAGCGTGGAGCGCCAATACAATGCGCTGCGTGACACCGCACCGCAGAGCTGGGCGCAACTGGTCGGCAGCAATGGCTGCAGCGCAGATGGCTATTGCGATTACAGCATCCAGCGACCGCGCAATGCCGGCGACGGCAAGGTCAAGGGCTTCAACATCGCGTTCCAGCAACCGTTCGGCGACAGCGGCTTTGGCCTGACCGCCAACTACACCTACGCCAATGGCGAAAACAACACCGGCGATGCGCTGCCTTACCAGTCGCGTAACAGCGTTGCCTTCAGTCCGTACTACGAGAAAGGCCCGCTCAATGCACGGCTGACCTACAACTGGCGCGATAGCTACCTGGCCGGCGGCTACGTGGCCGGTGCGGCACCGGCGAGCGTGGATGACTACGCCGAACTGGGCGCGAGTGTCGGCTATGCATTCAGCCCGAACTGGTCGCTGCAGATCGATGCACAGAACCTACTGGACGAGGAATACCTGCAGTATCTCGGCGACAAGCAACACCTGGCTGGCCGCTACAAGAGCGGGCGCCGCTATATGGCGAGCCTGCATGTGAAGTTCTGAGGGTATGACCAAAGCCCGCGCGCAGCGTCAGCAAGCTGCGCCCGGGCAGCATGGACCAACCCACGCGGCGGGCTCCAGGTATGCCGCTCGCACCTGTCTGACAAGCGCTCAGCAGGTTTTTTAGAGGCGTCATGTGGCTGCATGCGCTGGCCGCTCCGATGCGATCTGTCGGAGCGGCCAGTGGATGTCGATCCGCATGGATCAGCGCGTCTGGTGATCACCTCGACCCTGGCGCATCCGGCACCATTCAAGCGCGCAACGCAGCCACCCGCTGCGACAACTTTTTCGCAGACACGCCCGACTTGGCGCCCAGCTCCTGCGCGAACACCGAGACACGCAACTCTTCCAGATCCCAGCGCAGCGACTCCCACTCCGGGCGCTGCTGCAAACCGCGTGCGGCGGCATCGCCCAACGCATCCACAAATGGTTTGAGTTCGAGCATGCGGGTCTGGTCGCGAGCCGGATCGCGTTTGGCGCGCTCGGTGCGCAGGATCATCGCCTTGAGATAACGCGGGTAGTTGGCCAGCGCCTCGGCCGGGGTCTCGCGCAGGAAGCCGGCATGCACCAACGCGCGCAACTGCTGCTCCATATCGTCCAGATTGCCCCGCGCCCAGCCCATCAACGGCGCTTCCAGCAAGGGCTTGAGTTCGGCCACGGCACCGAGAATGCTTTCGGCCAGTGTCAACCGCTCCATCGCCTCGCCGAACAAGCGCTTGATCGCATCGTCACGGCGTTGCGCAAAGGCACCCGCGTCGCGAATCGCGCCCAAACCTTCGGCCAACACCGCATTGAGCGCGGCATCGACCAGATCGCCGCGCAGCCGCTCCTGCGACTCGATTGCCGCGTACAACAACCCGGTTTTGGGCGACACCGGCAATTGCTTGCGCGCCTGCTTGATCTTGTCGGCAAGCGCGATTTCCAGCAGCCGGCGCACGCCGCGCGGATGCGCCTGCGCCGCTTCGTTGCGGTCGGCAAAGATGCGCAGCGCTGCGTCTTCGCCCTGATCCACCAACGCCGGATATGCCGGCACACCGGCCTCGCCCGACACCTGTTCGGGGATCGGGGTGGCCGGGAAATCGCGCAAGCCCTCCGCAGCCAGCGCGCGGCCGGCACGCGCGGCAAACGCCTGCCCCGCACGCTCGCCGAACCGTGCGCGCAACCCGTCCAGATCGCGCGACTCGGCCAGCACCTTGCCGTCGTCATCGCGCAGGCGCAGGTTCATCAGCAGATGCGTGTCCAGCGCCTCTTCGTCGAAATCCAGCGCCGCCACCTGCGTGCCGGTGGCCTTGCTCAGAAAGCGCGCCAGCTCGCCACGGATATCGTCGGCCGACGCAATGCTGTAGGCCTCGTAGAACGCGCGCCCGAAATCCGGCGCCGGCACATAGTTACGGCGCTGCGCCTTGGGCAGGCTACGAATCAATGCCGATGCCTTGTCGGCAACAAAGCCAGGCGCCAGCCACGACAGCCGCGTTGGATCCAGCGCATTGAGCAGATGCAACGGCACATCCAGGGTGACGCCGTCATCGATGGCCCCCGGCTCGAAGCGGTAATGCAACGGCAGCCGCGCATCGCCAAGGGGGAAATACTTCGGGAAGCGATCGGCCTCGCTGCCTTCGCCCGGCAGCAGATCGTTCAACGACCAATGCAGGCTGCGGCGTTTGTCAGGCGGCAAGGTTTTCCACCACGCATCCAGGCCACTGGCCGAATGCAGTTCGGACGGAATGCGATCCAGATACCAACGTGCCTGCCACTCTTCGTCGGCCACGATGCCGGCGCGACGCAACTTAGCTTCTTCTTCGCGCGCCTGCTCCAGCACCTTGAGGTTGTCGGCCACGAACGCCGCGCGCGTATTGATTTCGCCCGTCACCAGGCCCTGACGCACGAACAGATCGTGCGCGGCGGCCGGGTCGATCTTGCCGAAATGCACCGGCTTTTTCGGCGCCAGCACCAGCCCGAACAGGCTGATCTGCTCGGAGGCGACCACCTGCCCCTGCGCACGCGACCAATGCGGGTCGAAATGCTTGCGCGCCAGCAGATGCCCCAGCTCGGCGATCGCCCAATCCGGCTCGATCGCGGCGTTGGTCATGCCCCAGACTTTTTGCGTGTCCAGCAGCGTGGCGGCCAGAATCCACGGCGGCGGTTTGCGCGCCAACGCCGAGCCGGGGAACGGCACGAACCGGCGTTGCCGTGCGGCGAGAAAATCGCCTTTTTCGGTGCGATGGCCGATCTGCGTCGGCAGGCCGGCCAACAGCGCGCGGTGCAGTGCCTGATACGCCGCGGCGCGTTCGCGCTCGCTGGTGCGCGCCGACACCTCGGCGGCTTCGGCCTGCTTGTTCGCAGCTGCAGAGGTGGTGCGTGCAGGTGCCGCACTTGGCTCCGGCTTGCCTTCGCGCGCCAGACGCGCGGCGCGATGCAGCTGCCCGCGCGTGGGCCGGTTGGCGTTGTGCCCATCCTCGCGCGGCGGTGCGCTGGCACCGGCCAGTAGCGGCGCCATCATCGCCCCGGCTGGCTCTTCGCTCCAACCGAGTTCTTCGCACAGCAAGCGTAACTGCCGATGCAGTTCGCGCCACTCGCGCATGCGCAAAAAGCCCAGAAAATGTCGATTGCACCAATCGCGCAACTTGGACTGGGTGAGCTCTTCGTGCACCTGTCGGTACGCTTCCCACAAGCGCAGGATGCCGACGAATTCCGAGCGCGCATCGGCAAACAGCGCATGCGCGTTGTCGGCTGCCTCGCGCGCTTCGGGCGGGCGCTCGCGCGGATCCTGGATTCCCAGGAATGAAGCGATGACGATCATCTCGCGCAGGCAGCCGTGCTGCTGTGCGGCCACCAGCATGCGCGCGAGTTTGACGTCCACCGGCAGGCGCGCCATCTGGCGGCCGGTCGCGGTCAGGCGGCGCTCGCCATCGATCGCGCCCAGCTCCAGCAACTGCTGCCAGCCGTCGGCAACTGCACGCTCGTCCGGCGCTTCCAGAAACGGGAAATCCTCGATCCGCCCGAGACCCAGTTGCAGCATGCGCAGGATCACGCCCGACAACGACGCGCGCCGGATTTCCGGGTCGGTAAACGCTGGCCGGGCGGCAAAGTCGGCTTCGGCATACAGGCGGTAGCAGATGCCCTCGGCGATGCGCCCGCAACGGCCCATGCGCTGGTTGGCGCTGGCCTGCGAGATCGGCTCGATATGCAAACGGTCCAGCTTCTGCCGCGGGCTATAGCGCTTGATGCGCGCAAACCCGGGGTCCACCACATAGCGGATGCGCGGCACCGTCAGCGAGGTCTCGGCCACGTTGGTGGCCAGCACCAGGCGGCGACGCGGGCCCGGATTGAACACACGGTCCTGATCCTGCGCAGACAGCCGCGCGTATAACGGCACCACTTCGGTCTCGCGATATTTGCGCCGTTCCAGCGATTGATGCGCATCACGGATTTCGCGCTCGCCGGGCAGGAACATCAGCACGTCGCCGCGCGGGTCGATGCGGGTGATTTCGTCGATCGCCGCCACGATCGCATCGTTGACGGTGCGCTCGCCATCGCGGCCGTTGCCTTGCTCGCCGTCACCACTATCGCCCGCATCACCTTCGAGCGGGCGATAGCGCACCTCGACCGGGAACGTGCGTCCTTCCACACTGATCACCGGCGCATCGTTGAAATGCTGCGCGAAACGCTCGGTGTCGATGGTGGCCGAAGTCACGATCAACTTCAGATCGGGGCGCTTGACCAGCAACTGCTTGAGATAGCCAAGCAAAAAATCGATGTTGAGACTGCGCTCGTGCGCCTCGTCCACGATGATGGTGTCGTAGGCCGACAACCAACGGTCGCTGGCGATCTCCGCCAGCAGGATGCCGTCGGTCATGAACTTGATCCGCGAGTCTTCACCAACCCGGTCGGTGAAGCGCACCTGGAAACCCACCGTGGTGCCCAACGGCGTCTTCAACTCCTCGGCCACGCGTGCGGCCACCGCACGTGCGGCGATCCGGCGCGGCTGGGTGCAGCCGATCATGCCTGCGGCGCCCCGCCCGGCCGCCAGACACAGCTTGGGCAGCTGGGTGGTCTTGCCCGAGCCGGTTTCGCCGGCAATGACCACCACTTGATGATCGCGAATCAACGCGATGATCCGCTCGGCTTCGCGCGCGATCGGCAGTTGCGTGTCCAGCGTGATGGCGGGCTGCTGCTCGGCGCGGGCCTTGCGCTGCGCCTGCGACGCCGCCAGCGCCTGCTCGAAGGCCTGGCGCAGCTGCACGTTGCCGGGTTTGCCTTGCCAGCGCGACCACAGGCCGAGCAAGCGGCCCCGGTCGCGGCTCATGCCGCCATCGACGGCGCTACGGCCCTCGCGCAAGGTGGTGGCCAGGTCGGTATCGATAGCGCTCATTGATGAAAAAATGTGAAAGATTGAATGACGAGTGATCCTTTAGAGTGACTATTGTGACCCGATATCTGTTCCCTCAGGAGGACCATTCCCATGTCCAAGAAAAAGAACGCCAACAAGCCCGTCGTCATCATTGACGGACCAGACGCCTTACCGGTTGCCGCCGCATCGGCCCCACACATCGATATCGGGATCAAGGACGGCGATCGCAAGAAGATCTCCGACGGTCTGGCCCGCTACATGGCTGACGCCTTCACCTTGTATCTGAAAACCCACAACTTCCATTGGAACGTCACCGGGTCGATGTTCAACTCGCTGCACACCATGTTCGAAACCCAGTACACCGAGCAGTGGGCCGCACTGGACGAAGTGGCCGAGCGCATCCGTGCCCTGGGCTACAACGCGCCGGGCTCCTACAGCGAGTTCGTCGCTTTGACTTCGATCCCGGAAGAACAGGGCCTGAGCGATAGCGCCGACTGGCGCGAGATGGTGCGCCAGCTGGTCAGCGGCAACGAAGCGGTCTGCCGCACCGCACGTAAGGTGCTAGGCACCGCCGACGACGCCGGCGACGACCCGACCGTGGACCTGCTGACCCAGCGCCTGCAGACCCACGAAAAGTACGCGTGGATGCTGCGGTCACTACTGCAGTAAGCACCTCTCTCCACGCGCCGGCATTGTCAGGCGCGGGACACAAAGCCCCTCTCCCCTCGGGAGAGGGGTTGGGGTGAGGGTACGGAGCGAAGCTCTAGTAGCCTTAAGCAACGCTCGGCCACCGGCCGTTTTCCACGCCACACGACCCATATCCAGCAACGTCCGCATCAGCACTCGTAGGCACACCCACCACATCGCGGCGATCCCCGACACCGCATTACGCAACAACGCCGGCATGACACCGGCCAAGACGTGACCCGCGCGGTATCCTAGACGGATGTCTTCCCCCGCCCACGAACTGCTCAGCCGCGTCTTCGGTTACGACGACTTCCGCGGTCCTCAACAGGCCATTGTCGAACACGTCGCCGCGGGTAACGATGCCCTGGTGCTGATGCCCACCGGTGGCGGCAAGTCGTTGTGCTACCAGGTGCCTGCGCTGCTACGCGATGGCATCGGCATTGTGGTCTCGCCGCTGATCGCATTGATGCAGGATCAGGTCGACGCCTTGCGCCAGCTCGGCGTGCGCGCCGAATTCCTCAATTCCACGCTGGATGCGGAAAACACCCAGCGGGTCGAGCGCGCCTTGCTCTCGGGCGATCTGGATCTGCTTTACGTCGCGCCAGAGCGCTTGCTGACGCCACGCTTCCTGTCGTTGCTGGAGCGCAGCCGCATCGCGCTGTTCGCCATCGACGAGGCGCATTGCGTCTCGCAGTGGGGTCACGACTTCCGCCCCGAATACCGCCAGCTCACCGTGCTGCACGAGCGCTGGCCGCACATTCCGCGCATGGCCTTGACCGCCACCGCCGACCCGCCGACCCAGCGCGAGATCGCCGAGCGTCTGGATCTGGTCGACGCGCGCCACTTCGTCAGCTCCTTCGACCGCCCCAACATCCGCTACACCGTGGTGCAGAAGGACAACGCGCGCAAGCAGCTGCAGGAGTTCCTGGGCCGCCATCGCGGCTCGGCCGGCATCGTCTACGCCATGTCGCGGCGCAAGGTCGAAGAAACCGCGCAGCAGCTGTGTGCGCAAGGCTTCAACGCCCTGCCCTACCACGCCGGTTTGCCGGCCGAGGTGCGGGCGGAAAACCAGCGCCGCTTCCTGCGCGAAGACGGCATCATCATGACCGCCACCATCGCCTTCGGCATGGGCATCGACAAGCCCGACGTGCGCTTCGTGGCGCATGTGGATCTGCCCAAATCGCTGGAAGGCTACTACCAGGAAACCGGCCGCGCCGGCCGCGATGGCGACCCGGCCGAGGCCTGGCTCTGCTACGGCCTGGGCGACATGGTGCTGCTCAAGCAGATGATCGAACAGGGCGAAGCGGCCGAAGAGCGCAAGCGCCTGGAGCGCGCCAAGCTCGATCACCTGCTGGGCTATTGCGAATCGATGCAATGCCGTCGCCAAGTGCTGCTGGCCGGCTTCGGCGAGACCTATCCCAAGCCCTGCGGCAATTGCGACAACTGCCTCACCCCGGCGGCCGCCTGGGATGCCACGGTGGCTTCGCAAAAAGCGCTCAGTTGCGTGTACCGCAGCGGGCAGCGTTTCGGTGTGGGCCACCTGCTCGACATCCTGCGCGGCAGCGAGAACGAGCGCATCAAGCAGCTCGGCCACGACCAGTTGAGCACCTACGGCATCGGCCGCGATCTGGACGAGCGCACCTGGCGCGGCGTGTTCCGCCAGTTGGTGGCCGCCAGCCTGCTGGAGGTCGACAGCGAAGGCCATGGCGGTCTGCGGCTTACAGATGCCAGCCGCCAGGTACTCAAGGGCGAGCGACAGGTGATGATGCGCCGCGAGAACCCGGCTGCCGGACGCGAGCGTGAGCGTGGCACGCAACGCACCGGCCTGCCGGTGCAACCGCAGGATCTGGTGTTGTTCAACGCCTTGCGCGGCTTGCGCGCAGAGCTGGCCAAGGAACAGAACGTGCCGGCATTTGTGATCTTCCACGACAGCACGCTGCGCAACATCGCCGAACAACGGCCAACCAGCATCGATGCGCTATCGCATATCGGCGGCATCGGTGGCGGCAAACTGGCCCGCTACGGGGCGCAGCTGATCGAGATCGTGCGCGAACAAGGCTGATGCAACGGCGTGTGTCATCGGCATACCAACGCTGGCACAAAAATCCGCAAGATCGACAGCGCGCATTCAATCAGCCGTTGCTAGTTTCACAAGGCGATCTGGCACGCGCTGTCAGTCCCTCATGTAGAGTCCAATCGATGAAACGCAGCCTGCTTCTCCTGGCCACTCTGTTTGCCGCTGGCGGCGCGCTCGCCCAGGCCGGCGACGGCAGTGCCGAGCCGGTCACGGCGCGCTCGCTCGATCTGAGCATTCCACAGGCACCGGTGCAGTACCGCTCCGATCCCGAGGTCCCCACCGATCCGCCAGGCACCTTTTACGGCGACAAAAGCGGTCCCCAGCCTGCGTTGAGCCGGCCCAGTGCCGCCGCTATCGCCGCCGAACGCGCCGAGCAATGCCAGGGCAAGCTGCATGGCGCAGTCGAAACCGGCATGGGCTATGCCAGCCGCGGCGGCAACAGCAACTGGCAGGCGGTCAATCTGAATTCTTGCAAGACCTATTACGACGACGACGGCAAGGCGCACCAGATTGGCGTCAGCATCAGTGTCGGGCGAGGCGAAGGCCCGATTTTCGGCCCGCGTTATGGGCCTGGCGGCTACGGTCCCGGCCCGTTCGGCTGGTAACCATACGGCCCCGTCTGCGTTGACGGAGGGTTCACCCCTGCATCGCTGAGAATGCGGCTTGCCTTACGAGACGCGCTCATGTCACAGAACAAGGAACGGCCAGTTGTCTTCGTCGTCGAAGACGGCGATGGCACCCGACAACTCAGCTGCCTTGTGCTGGAGAGCTATGGGTTCACCTGCCGCAGTGCAGGCTCGGTCGAAGAAGCGCTGACCCTGATCGAAAGTGACCCGCGCATCGATGTGCTGTTTTCCGATATCCACTTCCCGGGCGGCCTGACCGGCGTGGATCTGGCGGTCAAGACCGCGCAGGCGCCATACAAGCTTCCGGTATTGCTCACCTCCGGCCTGGCGGTGGAGTACGTGGAAGAGATCCTGCCCGACGGCGTGGCCTTCCTGGAAAAGCCTTACACCCCCGAGCAATTGCTGACCGCCATCCGCAGCGTGATGGCCAAACACCGGGTGCTTCCCACCCCGGTGGCCTGACGGCGGCGGCCGCCACTGGACGGCGGCCCACAATCCCGGTATGAAATGCCAGCCGTCGCGCCATGCGCCGGCCACGGGGATTGATCAACACACGTTTGTGCCAAGGATGCGGCGCCATCGCCCGCCTGCAAAAGCCGCTCAGTCAGCCAAACGCTGCAGGGTCTGCTTGCACGATCTGCGCCAGACATTGCGCTTCGACACCAATACACCGAACGTCCATCGCATGACGCCTGACGAATGCAACGTGCAAAGAACATTTGAACCACGCATACGTCGTATTTCACGCGATCAAGCACGCCGCTCGCTAGGCTGGTTCGAATGCAGCGCTTTGCTGCCAAAGAACTCAGGAGATCCCCATGGGCGACAACTCGTTTCTGTCACCGGCTTTCATCATCTTGGTCGTTGCGATCATCGGCGTGGTTTTCTGGCTGGTGACGCGTGCCAAGAAGAAGCGCAACAAGAAGTAAGCGACCCGGGCACCGGTTCGAAGGCAGCGACTCGTCGCATTGCCTGCAGGTTGCCGCCAGCGTTGAACGCCAGCGGCACACTCAAAAACGCTCGCCCGCCGGCAGGTAGCGCCATTCGCCGATCGCCAGTTTGCCCAGCGAGATGCGGCCCACGCGCAAGCGCCGGATGCTTACCACGTCCAGCCCGACTTCCTTGCACATGAAGCGCAGTTGCCCGGGCTGCACATGTTTGATCGCAAAGCGCAGCCGCTCTTCGTTCTGCCAACTCACCTTGCACGGCGACAGGCTGCGCTGCTGATAGACCAGGCCGTGCGCAAGCCGTGCCATGCCGTAGGGGCGCAGCTCGCCGCTGACTTCCACCAGGAATTCCTGCTCGATGGGGGTTGCATCGGCGCTGAGCCTGCGGAGCACGCGGCCATCCTGACTCAGGACCAGCAAACCGCTGGCCTCATCCTCCAGCGGCAACGGCGCGCTCAGACGCAGGAAATGCCGTTTCAGCACGCGTACGTTGGCCTGATCCAGACTGCTGCGCGCGGCCGGCGCGGCCAACCCCAACGCGGCCTCGGCCGTCATTCCGGCAGGCTTGTGCAGCAGCAACGTGGCTGGCTCGGCAGGCTCCAGCACCGCATCGGCTGCCAGCGTCACCTGCGGCGCAGTAGCCAATGTCTGCGGCTCCTCGACCACCACACCGTCCACGCTGACCCAGCCGCCTTCGATGTACTGCTGAGCCTCGCCACGCGAGCAGCCGAACAGCGCGGCAACGCATTTGTCGAGACGGATCGGTTCGGACATCGGACGAGCTCAGCATCAGGGGACGGCAGTGTACGTGCTGGGTCCGTGGATGCGCGAGGTTGGCCTCACTGGCGCGGCGTTGAGGCTCTGCCAACACCTGGCGGTCCGTCGGCGTCCCCTGTGAACACCCACGAAGCAGCGCCGTCGCTTGGGTCCCCATACAAGCTTCGCCCGTCACGTCGCTGCCATCGCGCTTCTGCGGCGCACGACAAAGTGGGAAACTGAGCGCTCACATAGGAGATTGAAGATGTTCATCAAATTCGGCACAACCTGGATCCGCCTTGCCCATATCTCCGTCGTCAACGACCCGTTCAACGCCGGCGAGAGCTTCGGTTCGTATTGCCACTCGGTACGGGTCGGCCTGATCTCCGGCGACGAGGTCTTCGCACGCTTCAACAACGAGGCCGATGCCGAACAGCTTTACGCCAACGTCCTTGCCGCGCTGGAGAGTTGAGCGCAAGACAACACCCATCGCGCCATGCTTGCTGCGCGCGACGGCGCGATGGATCAATGGCTAGCTAAAAAGTAGCCGGCGCAGGCCGGCTCGCGATGTGCACGGGCAGGCTGTACTGCTGCCCAGCATCAACCGAATCGCTCGCGGCATTGATGCATTCGCAGCAATCTTGCGGTTCTCATCCGCCCATACCGCACACGTCAGCGAACTCGACCATTCGTCAGTTCCAATCGTTGGCTGTGCGCGCTGCGTTATCCACTTCAGTGCGTCGGTAAAACGTCGGAGAATCGTCCTGCCATTGGCACGCTTCGATCCAGCAATGACGCATTAAACAAGGCGTTTTTGGTGGGATGTCAGGTAGCGGCGGACAGCTGTCGGGAAATTTCTTCCACGTCATGAATACGTCATAAGTATTTCCGAATACAAGCCTTTAGCTCCTCACTCTCAGGCCGCTAGCTGGGCAAGACGCTTGAGTGGATGCACCCCGCATTCACTGAGCCCTTCAGCTGCACAACCTGGATGCGGTGATGAACCAATATCTGCAACACCTCAATGTCGGCCGCCGCTTGGGCGTGGCCTTCGGCATCTTGATCTTATTGTCCGGCCTGCTTGTGGCAACCGGCCTGGTCACCATGTCCACCGCCCGCCTCGAGTTGGACACCATCGTCAACAACAACATGGAGCGGATCAGACTCTCCACCGACATGCTGGACGCCAACACCAACGTGGCGATCGGTCTGCGCGATATCGTCATGGTGTCTGGCGATGCTGCCAACCGCAGCGCAATGGAGATGATCGAAAGCAACCGCGCCCGTTATAAAGCCGCGCACGATGCACTGGCAGCCATGCCAAGCACCGACGGCGAAAAGAACGCGCTCAAGCTGGTGCAGGAAAAACGCGACATCTCGGTCAAGTACAACAACCAGATTCTCGAATACGGCATTCATGATCAGAACCAGGAGGCGCAGGCGCTGTTGCAAGGCGCCGCCGCTGTGGCGATGAATGAACAACAAGCCGCCATTCGCGCCAACGCAGCACTGGAAAGCCGCCTCAGCAAACAGGCCTATGCCGCAGCGGTGGCATCGATGCATCGCGGCAAGGTCACGCTCGCCAGTGGCGGCATTGCCGCGTTGGCCATCAGCGCCCTGCTTGCGTGGATGATCACGCGCAGCCTGACCATGCCGCTCAGCCAGGCCACCCGCACTGCCGAGGCCATTGCAGCCGGCAATCTGCAGAACGACGTGCACACCACCGCCACCGATGAAACCGGCCGCCTGTTGCAGGCAATGGACAAGATGCAGTTGCAGCTGCGCAACCTGATCGCCGCGCAGACCGATATGGCCAAGCATCACGACAATGGCCAGATCAGTTTCCGCATCGATGCCTCGGCATTCCCCGGCGATTACGGGCGCATGGCCAACGACACTAATTTGCTGGTCGCCTCGCATGTGGCGGTGCAAAACGATCTGGCCCGCATCATGGGGCGTTACGCCATCGGCGAACTCTCCGAAGACATGCAGCCACTGCCGGGCGAAAAAGCCGCTTTCAGCGACACCATGTCGCAGGTCAAGCTCAACCTGTCGGCGATGAATCACGAGATCAAGCACCTTGCACAGTCGGCCGCCAATGGCGACTTCACAGCCCGTGGCGATGTCGAGCGTTTCCAGTTCGATTTCCGCATCATGGTGGAAAGCCTCAATCATCTGATGTCCACCGCCGATGGCAATCTGCAGTCGCTATCGTCGTTGCTGCAGTCGATCGCCGCCGGCGATCTCACCGCGCGCATGAGTGGCGAGTTCCGCGGCGTGTTTGCACAGATGCGCGACGATGCCAACGCCACCGCCAGCCAGTTGGCGCAGATCGTCGGCAACATCCAGCAATCGGCGGTCTCGATCAACTCGGCTGCCAGCGAAATCGCTGCCGGCAATCAGGACCTGTCGCAACGCACCGAGCAACAAGCGGCCAACCTGGAAGAGACTGCTGCTTCGATGGAAGAGCTGACGTCCACCGTCAAACAGAATGCAGAGAGCGCACGCGAGGCCAATCAGCTCGCGATCGGCGCCGCACGCGTGGCCTCGCAAGGCGGCGAGGTGGTGGGCAAGGTCGTCCAGACCATGACCGGTATCGAAGCCTCGTCCAAAAAGATTGCCGACATCATCAGCGTCATCGATGGCATCGCATTCCAGACCAACATCCTTGCCTTAAACGCCGCGGTGGAAGCCGCGCGTGCCGGGGAACAGGGACGCGGCTTTGCAGTAGTGGCGTCGGAGGTGCGCACGCTCGCACAGCGTTCGTCTGGCGCGGCCAAGGAAATCAAGAGCCTTATCGACGATTCGGTGCAGCGTGTGGCCGAAGGCTCGGCGTTGGTGCACAGCGCCGGCAAGACCATGGGCGATGTGGTGGCCAGCGTGCAACGCGTGACCGACATCATGAGCGAGATCTCTGCGGCCTCGCAGGAGCAGTCCGCCGGCATCGAGCAGGTTAACCAGACCATCACGCATATGGACGAGGCCACCCAGCAAAACGCCGCGCTGGTGGAAGAAGCCACGGCCGCCGCACGCTCGATGGAAGAACAGGCTGTGCAGCTCACCGACGCGGTGGCGATCTTCAAGATCGATGCACGGCAGACAAGCCAGGCACAGACGCGCGCGGCAGCACCGGTCGCGCATCTGTTGAACAAGGTCCGTAGCGCCTGAGGAATTGGCGGTGAACCCAGCGCTGCCCTCAACAGCGTCGTCGGCGTGGTTCCACTGACGGCACTGGTTGAGGCTTGCATAGATCCGCCCTCGGAATGTCGTCTACGAAAAGCGTCTGGCAAGGCGCTTTTCGTTGTTTCCGACCGTTTAAACCGCGGCCACGCAGATCACGTCCACAACTGCAGGCCTGATCAGTTGCTAGGCGCGGTCGCGGGTATATATCCCGGGGATGTAACGCTCCATCAGCGACTGTGGATACAACGGTGACGTAAACCCGTAGCGCGCGTATAACCCGTGCGCATCGCTGGTGGCCAGGCTGAAACGGCGCAATCCCTGCAGCTCGGGGTGTGCCATGACCGCATCCATCAGCAGCTTGCTATAGCCCTTGCCTTGATGCTCGGGCAGCACGAAGACATCGCCCAGATATGCAACGGTTGCGTAATCGGAAACCACCCGCGCGAACGCCACCTGCACGCGCTCCACAAACCCGCCAAAGCACAGTGAATTGGCGATGGAGCGCTGCAGCAGCGACAACGGGATGTCCCTGGCCCACGTGGTGTGCTGCGACAGATAGCGGTGGATCATCGGCACATCGAGCTCGGACGTGTCGGTGGTAATGCGCAACGGCGGCATGACAGTGACTCCAGTCATAGGGGGGCGTCAGAGTAGCGCAGCATGCGATGGCAGCAGCAACAAGGCGCACAGCACCAGCATGAACACCGCGATCAATGCGTCCAGGACGCGCCATGCGCGCGGATCACGAAAGGCCGGCTGCAGCAAACGCGCGCCATATCCCAAGCTGGAGAACCAGGTAACACTGGCAAGGCACGCACCCGACGCAAACGCCCAGCGCAGCTGGCCTGGATAGCGCGCAGACACGCTGCCCAGCAGCACCATCGTGTCGAGATAGACGTGCGGATTGAGAAACGTGAATGCCAGACAGGTCAGCATGGCGCGCTGCCAGGATTGCGCGCCGCCTGCTGCCGGTGCCAGTGCTCCCTTGCCATGCCAGGCCCTGCGTGCAGCCAGGATTCCGTACGCCGCCAGGAACGCAGCGCCGGCATAGCGAAGAACTTGCAGCACGCCCGGCCATTGCTTCACCAACGCACCAATCCCGGCGACACCCAGCACGATCAGCGCGATATCGCCGGCTGCGCAGATCAGCACGATCAGGCCCACATGCTGACGCTTGAGCCCCTGCCGTAACACAAACGCATTTTGTGCCCCGATCGCAATGATGAGACCTGCGCCAGCGATCAAGCCGGCCGCTGCTGCCTGAAGGATCATATGCATCTCCCGAGACCAGGCCTGCATCGTGATGGCAGCAAGCGATTCAGGAAAACTAAATATTCTGTAGGCTAGTTAGAACTTCTAATCCAGTGAAGAGATGCCATGGATCTGCTGCATCCACAGCTGGCGGCGTTCGCGGCCGTGCTGGAAGAAGGCAGCTTCGATGCTGCTGCGTATCGGCTGTCGGTCACTCCCTCGGCCATCTCGCAGCGCATCAAGGCACTCGAAGACCGGCTTGGCCAGTTGCTGGTGATCCGAAAAGCACCCTGCCGCCCTACCCCGGCGGGTGAACGCCTGTTACGTCGGGTAAGACCGATGCAGGTACTCGAAGCCGAGGCAATGGCCGACTTCCTGCCCGGCGACCACGCAGCTGGACATCCACGCAGCATTGCCATCGCCGTCAACGACGATTCACTGCAGACCTGGTTCCTGGCTGCACTGGCGTCCTTGCATCAAACGCATGGGTTTCTCTTCGACGTCCATGTGGACGACCAGGACCACACCCTGGAATTGTTACGTGCCGGCACCGTGCTTGGCGCCGTCACCTCGGAGCGCAAGCCGCTGCAAGGCTGCAATGTCGACGCATTGGGTGTGATGCGTTACCACGCCATCGCATCGGCCGACTTCGTTGCAAGGTATTTCGCGCAGGGTTTCAACGCTACGGCGCTGACGCGTGCGCCGATGCTGGTCTTCAACCGAAAAGACACGCTACAAGCCCGCTTCGTCCGCCGCATCACGCGCGCGCAGGTGGCGCCACCGGTGCACTATCTCCCCACCTCCACCGGCTTCATCGAAGCTGCCGCGCGTGGACTTGGATGGTGTCTGGCCCCGGACTCGATGGTCACTCCGGCAGTCCAGAACAAGCAGGTGGTCATCATCGATCCCACGCGCTGGCTCGATGTGCCGCTGTACTGGCAATGCGCGGCAGTGCGCTCAAGCGCCTTGCACCATCTCAGTCAGGCACTGAGTAAGGCGGCAGCTGCCAGTTTGCTTGGCGGCAGGCAGTAGCTTTTGCCGTAGCGTGCATCCGCACGATGCCTCAATCCGGCAAAGCGTTATTCACTCGCTTTGGCTGGCCTCGACAATTATGCAAAAGCGCGGACTAGCCGGCGCTTGTCTGCTGCGGCAGCGCCAATGCGGCCTGCAGATCACGCAAGTGGAAGGGCTTCTGCAAACCGTGCCGATGCTGGAATTTCTCGGGGATGCCACCCACAGAATAACCAGTCACAAAAATATACGGCACTCCGCGGGCATCCAGTTCCTCGGCGATCGGAAAGGAATAGCTGCCGCCGAGATTAACGTCCAGCAGCGCCAGATCAAGATTCCCCTTCTTCACTTCCTCAAGCCCGGCATCCACGTCACCCACCGTCGCCGCGATCTCGTATCCCAGTTCGATCAAGCAGTCTTCCAGCAGCATGGCAACCACGGACTCGTCTTCGACCAACAAGACGCGCCCGGTCACGTGTGCGCCTCGACCAGCTCGGCCGGCAGCGGCATACAGACACGGAACGAAACACCCGCAGGGTCGAAAACGAGTTCGACATCGCCCTTGAGGTCGTGCTTCAAACCACGTTCCAGCAATCGGGAGCCGAAGCCTTTGCGCGTTGGTGGGCGGACAGCCGGCCCGCCGCGTTCCTGCCAGATCAGTTCGAGCTGCGCGTCTGCATCCTGCATTCTGCGTTCCCACGCGATCAGCACGCTGCCTTCCGGAACAGACAGGGCGCCGTGCTTGAGCGCATTGGTACACAGCTCGTGCAGCGCCATCGATAGCGCCAACGCCCGCCGAGGATCGAGCCGGCATGATTGGCCCTGCAGCGCGAAGCGCACGCCATCGTGCGATTCATATAGTGCGGCAGCATCGCGGGTCAGCTCGAGGATATCGGCACTGACCCAGTTCTCGCGGGTAAGCGTGTCATGGGCTCTGGAGAGCGCCAGCAGACGCGCATCGATCTTTTCTTGCGCATCCGCAAGGCTGGTCGCGTTATTGAACGACTGGCGAGCCAGCGACTGCACCATGATCAGCGAATTGTTGACGCGATGATTGAGCTCGTTGATCAGCAACTGCAGGTGCTGCTCATGCTGTTTGTGTTCAGTGATGTCACGCGTGGCGCCAGCGATCGCCTCCACCTCCCCATCAGGCCCAAAGACCGGTGTAAAGATGTACTCGTACACACGCAGGCCCTTGGTGGTATGCGGAAACGGCACCTCGCCTCGCAGCGGCTGGCCGGTCGCCTTCACCTGCTCGATTTCGGTATCGTGCATCGCCGCGTGCCAGGGCTCGTAGCCAATTTCAAGGCAGGTCTTGAGGTGCGCCTCTTCCCAGCGCATCCCCCACATCGTCAACAATGCCTCGTTGGCGTAGATAAAACGATGCTGGATGTCGAACACGTACAGAAGGTCCGGGGTCGCTTGTAACAGCGCCTTGTAGATACGCGATTTCGCGGCGTCTTCCTGCTGGTCGGCCATCACGTCATGGACTCCGGATTCGATCCGCACAATAAACCGGTAACCGTGAACAAAAAATCATGCGGCCGCCACTGCAACGTTCACTGGCTGGGCGGTGTAACGATGCGGCGTGCAGAGAGCCATGCACTATCTCTCGCAGCGGCATAGCGTCAATAAACAAGCGCTCAAGACATTCAAACCCTAGGCCTCGACCGGATGCCAGAACTCCTTGGCAGGACCATGCGGCAATAGCGCGCTGTCGCCGTGCAACGCCGACCCTGCTAGCCTCTCCGCTTCCGTTGTTACAGCCTGATTCCGTCATGAAAAAAGCCGTAGTCCTCTTGTCCGGTGGCATGGATTCCGCCGCCGTCGTCGCGCTCGCGCAGGAACAGGGCTTTGCCGTGCACGCCCTAAGCGTGCGCTACGGCCAGCGCCACACTTCCGAACTGGACGCGGCCGCACGTGTGGCCACCGCGCAAGGCGTCATCGCCCACAAGGTGGTCGACGTGGACCTGCGCAGCATCGGCGGCTCGGCGCTCACCGCCGACATCGACGTGCCCGATGCCGGCGGCGACGGCATTCCGGTTACCTACGTGCCTGCGCGCAACACCATCATGCTGTCGCTCGCGCTGGGCTGGGCCGAGGTGATCGGCGCCAACGACCTGTTCTGCGGCGTCAACGCGGTGGACTATTCGGGCTATCCCGACTGCCGGCCCGAGTTCGTCCGCGCCTTCGAAGTGCTGGCCAACCTGGCCACCAAGGCAGGCGTGGAAGGCGCCGGCCTGCGCGTGCATGCACCACTGCAGTTCCTCAGCAAGGCCGATATCGTCCGCGAAGGCGTGCGCCTGGGCGTGGACTTCGGCCTGACCGTGTCCTGCTACCGCGCCGACGCCGACGGACGCGCCTGCGGCCACTGCGACGCCTGCCGCCTGCGTGCTGCCGGTTTCGCCGACGCCGGCGTCGCGGACCCCACCCACTACGCCATTTCGTCTTGACGCCGGTGTAGGGTAGAATGCGCACCCCGGCGCACTGCCGGGACAGTGGGCCGTTAGCTCAGTCGGTAGAGCAGAAGACTTTTAATCTTTTGGTCGATGGTTCGAATCCATCACGGCCCACCAATCAAATCAGTCACTTGAAGAGCGCCTAAGGCGCTTTTTTTGTGCCTTTAGAAAAATTACCGGGAAGATGAGTAGCCGCGGAGCATGCCCCACGGCCACGAAGTCGGATGGCATGCGCCGGCTGGTGTGGTGCCTGCACCTCCGGCACACCCTTACAGATCACATTGCGTCATCTTGCAGGTCATATGGCTCGGCGGACGCAGCCGTGTTTTCGACCGAGGCCTGCCCAGGGCCACACAGAATCACGTGGTCCGCATCTACTGGATAAGCGATTGCACCCTTCATGTTCGTCGTGCGCCTCCGCTGGCCCGTGCTTGCTTGCGCAACCAAGTGAGGACTTCAAGCGCAGAATCGACACGCATGCAGACATGCAACCTCCCCAGTACGACGCTCTGCGCATCGCCGCCCAGCAAGACCTCTTCAAGACCGGTCGCCTCGCAGGCGATCAGGACGGGTGCCATTTCTTGCTGCGCGTCCGAATGCAGCATCGCCAGCAAGTAGCCCTGCATTATCTCGAAGCTGAGGACGACGCCCGCGCAGACGCGGAATTGCTTATTGGCGCTCATCGCTGAGCCTCCGCAAACGAGCCATAAACGGCAACGATCGTTACATCCACATCGGCAGGCGTGAGGACTTGGATGGGCTTGCCAATGCCTTCGAGGCTCGGCGTCACGTTGAGCGAAGCGGCTTCGTTCCATTCGAAGACGATGGCGGTCAGATCGAAATGATGGGCGACCTGACGCGCCGCAAACGCGAGCATTTCTTGGGTGTCGTAAGACATGCTGGATTCCTTTTGTGTTTTGGAATCCGCCACCCAGACGCCAATCGGGGTGGCGGACGGTACGCGGTTGGCGTGCCGGCCAAAAGGAACCGGTGAGCCTTGCGGCCCCCGCGCACCGCCCGCCATAAAGCTGGCCGGCATGCGCCCGCGACGATGCGGGCAACAAAAAAGCGCCATGCATCGGTCGATGGGCGCTGGTGCGCCTTTTGATTCGGGACGCCAATCCCGGTCGCTGATTGTGCGGCGACGACCGGATACTCGCTCCGATCCCGTGGCATGTCAACGAAAACCACCCGTCGCAGCGCGAGGCTCAGACTGTCCTGCAAAGGCTAGAAGCGAGCTCGTTCAACGTGCTTCTAACTGATCTGCCCTACGCCAGCAGCGACCTGCACCCGGTCACAACCCTTTTCCCCTACCTCTTCGGAGGCATCCGTGTAGCAGTGTCGCGCAACTCATGCCGATTTTATCGGCGTCAAACGCTCACACCTGAAGTAGAGATATCTAAGGCTGACCGAATGCGCGCGATCATGGAAAGTTCGCCAGTTCTGCTGTCCACCGACTGGCAAGCAACTGCCGATTTCAAGTCCACCGAATGAGCCGGTGCGATCTGTAAGACGGATGGTCTCGCGCTTGATACGTTCGCAGGTAGTTGCACAAGGTTGGATGAAAGTCGCTAGCTACTCATTGAGTTGATAGATTACTTGAGCTCGACACGGCCGCATCTGATCGAAAGTGGATGACACCGTAGCGGAGAGATCCTTATAGTTAATACCAATCCATCACATAGTCGAGCCGACCAAAAAATTTTGAAAAATCAACGAACACAGTGCATTTGGGAGGTACAGGTCGAGCTGATGAACCCTTACAATTTTGGCGTCCAATCCAGCTGTTGAGCAATTCATGTATAGAAAATACTAAAATAATCAAGGATGGAGCGAAAGTGAAAATAAAAACTCTCCAAAAACACAAGTCAATTCCTTCTGAACTGGAGTTCGATCTTCCCGATTTCAGCATCATGACAGGACGAAATGGATCTGGAAAGTCACACCTACTTGAAGCTATGGCTCATCCTCATATTGGGCAGGTAACCATAAGCAACGTGATCTGTACATCTATTATTCACGTGCCCTATAACGGTCTAAATCCACAGGTCGATGAGCGATGTGAGTCCGCACAAATTACCGGGCAGGCGAGCCAGTGGTGGAATGAGACACAGAATATTTTGAATGTCGTACGTTCCCAAGGCCGTTCTGCAGACGATTTTCAAGACATTTTTCGTGATTTTATCAACCCGCATTTTGGAGTTAATCCTGCGCGGGATGCAGTGCTGAGAACCGTCCTTAAAAAAACCGGCAAGACCTTCGGAAAAATTACGGAGACTGATATCTATGACAATATAAGTTACTCGGAAAACTCCGGCGGCAACCTATTCTTCTCGCAATGCGCCATGATATTTAAAGGATATCAGCTCAGGTGGCGGGAAAATAAGCTAAAAAAGTTCTTAGTATCCGAGGGGTACACCGAGGGCAACTCATTTCTCAGCGATGATGAATTCGTAACAAAACACGGACCTGCCCCCTGGGACTTGATCAATCAGGTCTTGAATAGAGCTGGTCTGCCTTACCAATTTCCACACCCTCCGCTCAGCAGTGCTGACCTTCCATTCACTCTGAAACTTGAGGACGCGTCGACCGGAACAAGCATCTCAGTCAATGACCTTTCCTCTGGCGAAAAGGTGTTGATGTCTCTTGCACTTGCCATCTACAACACCAAAGAAGAAGGAAGCCGCCCAGAGTTGCTTCTTATAGACGAGCCAGATGCACCCTTGCACCCGCAATTCTCAAAACTTCTCATTGATACGATCAGCGAAACTATCGTAAAGGGCGCAGGCGTAAAGGTGGTGATGACAACGCACTCACCTACAACCGCAGCCATGGCGCCAGATAATTCTCTATTTGAAATGAACCGTGACACTAAGTTGCCAGTAATGATCAGTAACGGGAGAGCTGTATCGATCCTCACGGAAGGCATAGGATTTTTGCGCGTTTCATACGAGAAGAGACGTCAAATATTTGTCGAAAGCAGATACGACGTGATTAATTACGAGATTCTTTTCGAGGCCCTGAACCGTAAATACGAATACTCCTATCAGCCAATTTTCATTGAGCCTCATAGCGGATCATCAAATTGTACTGATGTAATAAGCATTGTTAACAAGCTTAGAGGAGCAGGCAATGACCAAGTCTGGGGTATCATTGATTTTGATGGGGTCAACACAACGCGAAATTCACTCTTAGTAATTGGCAAGGGCAAACGCTATTCTATCGAGAGCTACCTACTAGATCCGTTGTATATGGTATTTGCTTTAGTTAGATTCAAAGTAGCGACCTTTGCTGAATTCGGTGTTAGCGGGCGAAGTCAGTATACTGATATACAGTTTTTGACGAATACGGAATGTCAAACTCTTGTAGATAACTTCCTTGCAACTACTGGACTAGGTGAAGGTGAATTAAGCGAGGCATTACTGGAAAATGGCTTTAATATTAAATATCCATATAAATTCCTGATGCACAACGGGCATGAGTATGAACAACTTGTCAGGCAAAAATTCCCTCTCACAAGTGCGATAACGCGCAATAAATCCGGAGATAACGCACTGAAGGGTCCATTATCCGAGGTCATCGCTGAATGGTCGCAATTCCTGCCTATTGAGCTTGGAGAAATTTTCTCCGCAATGGACGAACGCTCATAACGAGGCCAGATATGTGCGCATCCACTTTAAACTGTTTGCTGGCTTACAGTCATAAGGTATGCGCGCAGATCTAAAGTTAGAAATTTCTTCAAGAGCACAAATAATGCACCAACCCAATCGAATTTAAATAAAAGCTATCAAATCACGCCACTCGTTGTTAGCGAATACTGGGTAAAACCAGTTTTTGCTAGCAACAACGCTTTCACAGGAGGCCACCAGAAAAATCTCAAGCCTAATCTATTGAAGCCAAATTAGAGTCTTCATGCTCCTCTCCAATCGTTTTATCTATCTGTGCATTTATCCAAAACCCGCTTGCAGCAGGTGGCGTCGACGCCTAGTGGATGACAAATTGCTTGAGTACTCAACATAGCACGTTGAGAGCAAGTTCCTGCCCTTGCTCTCTTGCGTGATAACGGACCAGTCTTGACACTCGAATCAACCCAATGACCGTTACAAAACTTAACCGGCCGTTCATGTGGCCTTGGCTAAGTTCCGTTCGTCACCCGCACGGAATGCGTCAATGAGGTCCACCAGAGCCGCCCCATTTTTAATCATCGCCGCCCTCTGCGGAACTACCCTCTGTGCTTGCGCGCATACCCAGGCTGGCTCCATGCAGCCGCCTCCGAAGGAACACACCACCATGACTACGCATGAAGCCGAGACGGTCAGCAATCCCACGCTCAGTGCCGAGGAGATCGGCAAGCGGCTTCTAGCGATGATTGAAGGACTGAATTCTCGAGACGAGATAAGCCTAGACAGAATTCGGAAGGTGATGCACATCTCCCTGAAGCTTGAGCCAGGCGCACCAGGCGTCGGGTTCCCGAGCAGTGATCTGGGAGGCGGTTGGCGGTATGTATTTGATTACTTTCCTGAGTCGCCTTCTAACTCGAAAGGGGTCAAGTTGACATTCGTCAACACTGCAGACCGTTTCGCCGATATGACTGCCGTCTGCAGCCTCGACTTCGACTATTACGATAAATCGCTCAAGCGCATGGGTTTTGTCAGTGCGCCGACACATGGCCCGATCGGTCAGCTGGAAGATATTCACTATGTGAAAGCTGCAGCAAATCAGGTGGGCGGAGACATTGTTGTTTCTATCGTTCCGCAAAACGTGGTTGCAGGATCCGCTACTCGGCTCTGTGTCAAATCCATTAGCACTCTAGGCTAATCAAGGAAGAGCAAGCATATGGCAAGCCCTGGCCCCCAACTCGAAGCAGCGCTTGCCCAGTTCGGGCAGCAGCAGGGTGTGACGCAAGATCAGCTTGTGCAATTACGCAATGCGCTCAAAGCGGATCCTGCTCTGTTGGCGCAGTTTGATCAGCAGGCACAGGCTGGAAACTTGCGAGGTTTTGCCTTGCAATCGGTTAATGGCAGTACGCCAAATCTAGCGGGGACCTATGACATCCAAAGCGGAGTCGTCACGCTGCCGTTGGCAAGCTTGCCACCCTCTGGAACGACTGCGAGCAGTGACCTGAGGGGCACCCTGCAGATCCAGCAGATGTCGGTCGCATTTGCCCACAGCACCTACCAAGATGCGGCGCGTACCAGTCATCCTGTTACACAGGATATGGTCAGCAATCTTCAGTCCAGCATCAACAACTCGCCCTTCCTGGCAGATGAAATCAAGAAGGCTGCGACTACGATCGACGCGTCAGATACGCACAATCCGAAGCGTGCAAACCTTGAGGGCTTCGGATTCGTTGGTCCTGGCCAAGCTGCCGGCGGAACATACGACGGCAATCAAAAAATAATGAACTTGCCGCCTATCGGCTTGCAGACCAGAACTGCTGCCAATCCTGGCGGGAGCTTCAACGCGGATTCCACGACCTTCGTGTTGGGACATGAGATCCAGCACAGTTTCAATCACGCAGCAAAGAGCCAAGCCACTTCTACATTCTTGTCTGACATTGGAAATCAGGCGAAGGTAAAAGGCCCAGTACACGATTACACCAACGAATTGCGCGCCTACATACAAGCTGGGCGCGAGGACGAAGCAAAAGCAGAAATCGCTGGATGGAATGCACTGCTGAGCTTGAAAAGGCAGGGCAATCCAAATGCCAACGGCGTGGACTTGATGTTGACCACGACTACCAGCAGAACGGAGGACTTCATTGAGCGAGATCCCACATCCGCCATTCCCAAGGCCATTACAAGACCTGGCCTGGCATTCAATCAGGACGGTAGCCTTTCGCAGACCTCAGGCAACGTTGCCGCGATGGGCCAGCACTACTTCGATCGGCCTTCACCGGTCTATGCGCAGCCTGGCCAGCGCCCCGTTGGACTTGGCGAGCACGTAGACCAGGCCGGCAATCTCCAGCCCACTGCCGACTACGCTAACTACTACGGAGCCTGGGCGGTGGAGCAGATCGTCCGAGCTGAGGATCGGGCCAATGTGCTGTACCAAGGTGCCAGACCCAGGGTGACCATCGATATGGCAGGCCTGGGGCTAAGCGAGCATCTGATCGAAAACGAGGGTCTGGATCTAGGCATCAACAAAACGCCACGGCCTTACTACGACAGCACCACCACACCGGCAACCTTGCACCAGTTCGACCACACGCAGGACGGAAGCGTGAATCCTGCGCACAACCATACCTACGTGCCAGTGGTGCCGGCTGCCCCAGGTACGCCGTCTTCTCCGGCGGCGGTTGGTCCCTTGAGTCCAGACGACACGGGCCATCCCAATCACGACATGCTTGAGCAGATTCGTAGCGGCGTGCGCAAGATCGACGAGAGTGTAGGCAAGCCCTACGACGACATGAGCGAGCGAGTCAGCCGGAGCCTGTTGGCTGCCTGCAAGGACAACCGCGAAGCATATCCGGAGAAGCCCGACTATTCGCTAGCGGGAAATGAGCTGAACCGCGTAGACCTGGTCGTGATGGGCAAGAACGGCAATCTCTTCGCTGTGCAAGGCCGGCAGGACGACCCAGCTCACAAGCGTGCGCATGTGCAGCTTGATGAAGCCATCAATACCCCGGTAGAGCATTCGGACCAAAAGCTACTAGCAGCCAATCAGGCCATCGCGCAGCAGAAAGAGTTGACACAGCAACAGGAGCTGGCGCGTGGCATGGGTGATCCAAGTCAGGGAGGGCCTACTAGATGAGCCGACAAGCGGCCCCGAGGACGGCTCTCGTCGCATTGAAAAGTGATAACGGTTGCTAATTGCTAGGAAGAGATTTCTCGCCATTCCAGCTTAGAACACCACACTGAAGCCATCAAAACCTGAAACACCAGCACCTCCGGCCGCATAAATATCTCAATCGACGCCCCTGCGCCCATGCAGTGCAAGCCTCGGCAGCGATCAGCCAGGGCCACATCAAACGCGAATTCACAAGCCGCGCCACGTTTCCTATCGTTGTTGGCTCAACGACACGCGAGCGCAACGCCATGACCAACATCGACAAAGCCGGAACGTTTCTCCTTGGTGACCGTCAGGTCACCCGCGTTGGCTACGGCGCAATGCAGCTTGCCGGGCCTGGTGTGTTCGGCCCGCCCAAGGATCGCGATGCGGCGTTGGCGGTGCTGCGCGAAGCCATTGCGCTGGGCGTCAACCATATCGATACCAGCGATTTCTACGGGCCGCACATCACCAATCAGCTGATCCGCGAAGCACTGCATCCGTATCCGCACGATCTGACCATCGTCACCAAGATCGGTGGAGCGCGTGGCACGGATGGAGCGTGGCTGCCGGCTTACTCATCGCAGGAGCTGGTCAAGGCCGTGCACGACAACTTGCGCAACCTGGGCCTGGACGTGCTGGATGTGGTCAACCTGCGCGTGATGTTCAAGGCCCAGGAGCCGGCAGAAGGCTCCATTGCCGAGCAGTTGGAGACCTTGGTCAACCTGCAGCGCGATGGCCTGGTGCGGCACATCGGCATCAGCAACGTCACTGCAACGCAGGTGGCCGAGGCGCGCGCCATCACCGACATCGTCTGTGTGCAGAACATGTACAACATCGCGCATCGACACGACGATGAAATTATCGACGCGCTCGCGCGCGACGGCATCGCCTACGTGCCGTTCTTCCCGCTTGGCGGTTTCTCGCCGTTGCAATCGTCCACGCTTGCCGCTGTTGCCGAGCGCCTGGCCGCAACCCCGATGCAGGTGGCACTGGCATGGCTGCTGCAGCGCTCACCCAACATCCTGCTGATCCCAGGGACGTCGTCGGTGGCGCATCTGCGCGCGAATCTAGTTGCAGCCGAGCTGAAACTTCCGGCCGATGCAGTGGACGCATTGAACAAGATCGCAGCGTAGAAACGCGGGCGATTGCTTGCAGCGGCTGACAAAACGTAGCGAGCGGTGGTCACGGCACTGCAACCGGAGTGCAACGAGTACGATTCCGAGCAACCGCCGTGCCCGCCTCACGTCTGCGCAATAGCTTTGTCAGAGGCTCTTATTAGCAAGCAGCGCCTGGCAATCGGGCGTCAGCGCCCTGGCTCGTCGTTCCACAGCAACTTGTGCAACTGCATCTGGAACCGCACTGGCAGACGATCGGCAACGATCCAGTCTGCCAGCTGCCGAGGCGTCACTTCGCTTTTACTGGGCGAAAACCACACCGTGCAACGACGGTCCAGCGCATGTGTGGCGACAATCTCGCGCGACCATTCGTAATCAGCGCGGCTGCAGATCACGAACTTGATCTGGTCGCGCGCGGTCAGTAATGGCAAGTTGTCCCAGCGGTTGCGTTGTTCTTCGCCGGAGGCGGGCGTCTTGATGTCGACCACACGCGAGACGCGTGGATCCACGGCCGACACGTCCAATGCACCGGACGTCTCCAGCGAGACATCAAAGCCGGCGTCGCAGAGTTTCTGCAGCAGCACCAGGCAGCGCTTCTGCGCCAACGGCTCGCCGCCGGTCACGCAGACGTGGCGCACGCCGTGGCTGGAAACCTCGGCGACGATCGCATCGATATCGTGCCACTCACCGCCATGGAAGGCGTAAGCGGTGTCGCAGTAGTGGCAGCGCAACGGGCAGCCGGTCAGGCGCACGAATACGGTCGGCCAACCGGCGGCCTCGGCCTCGCCTTGCAACGACAAAAAGATTTCGGTGATCTTCAATCGCGGCAATGGCGATTGGACGATCTCGCTGGGGACGGCGGCGGCGTTCATAGGCAAAGTATGCGCCGCGCCCAAAGGCACCGACGCGCGGGCTCAGCGCAGTTGCTGGCCGAGACGGATGGACTGCAGGCGTTCCTGGGCGACACGCGCCGCATCGGAGCCGGGATACTGCGAGACAACTTGCTGCAAGGTCTGCTGGGCTTCGTCGTTCTTGCCTTCGCCATACTGCGACAGGCCGAGCTTCAACAAGCCGCCAGCGGCCTTGTCATGCGTGGGATAGCGGCCGACGAGATCGCGAAACTGCGCCTCGGCCAGCTGAAAATTTCGGGTGGCGTAATAGCTTTCGCCCAGCCAATACAACGCATTGGGGGTGTAGACGCCGTTCGGATAGAGCTCCAGAAAGCTCAGGAACAGTTGCGACGCATCGTCGTACTTGCCGTTCTTCAACGCATCGAACGCCACGTTGTAAGCCGTGCGTTCTTCGTTACTGGCGGTCAGCGTGCCGGAGTCGCCATGCACACTGGGCGGCTTCTCGGAAGTTGCCGCCGCTGCAGGCCGCGCGGCCGGAGCCGGGGCTGGGGCTGGGGTGACGCTGCCGGTAGCCGGTGGCAATGGCGGCGTTGCACCACCTGCCCCTTCCAACCGATTCAGACGCCCGTCCAGGTCTAGATACTGGTCCTTGGACTGTTGTTTGAGTTGTTCGTTGTCGTGCTGCAGCTGTTCCACCGTCGCTCGCAATCCCTGCAGGTCAGAACGCGCCTGCTGTAGCTGATTGAGAAGATCGTTGTTGGCCTGACTGTTGGCCTGCTGCTGCTCGAGAACGGCAACACGATCAGCGAGACTGGCTCGCTGCGCGTAAGCCGGCGCGGCGACCACAAGGGCCGCCGCGACGAACAGAGATGTCACTCGAAAGCGCATCGCTTATTACTGAGCCGTGTACACGATTTCGACGCGACGGTTCTGCGACCAGCAGCTTTCGCTGGTTTCGGTGCAGACCGGACGCTCTTCACCGTAGCTGACGACGGTCAGCTGGCTGGCGGAACCGCCAGCAGCCTGCAGCGACGACGACACGGCATTGCCGCGACGCTCGCCCAGGCCCATGTTGTACTCACGCGAGCCGCGCTCGTCGGCATTACCCTGCAGGGTGATGCGCGAGGAAGGACGGTCACGCAGGTACTTGGCGTGGCAAGCCATGATGGCCTGGAATTCCGGCTTCAGGGAGTCCTGATCCAGATCGAAGTAGACAACGCGCTGGCGCAGGCAGGCATCGGTATCCAGGTCGCCCGGGCCGTACAGGCCTGAGGTTGCCGGGCCGGTGGGAACGGAGGAACCGGTGGTGGTGTCGGTCGGAGTAGGCGGAGTTTCCTTCACCTTTTTCGAACAACCAGCCAGCACGGCAACAGACAGCAGGGAGACAAGCAAGACGCGGGTGGACTTGTTCATGGGATACCTATGGTGGCTCCTGGGCCAATGGGGTTTAACGCAGCGAAATATTAACATTAATGCGCGGTTCGGTAAGGCCCCCATGCAGGTTCTCTTACATCACCATCGGCCAGGACCAGACGCTGGCGTACCCGAGCGTCGGAAGAGACGGCATAAAGCACGCCCCGGCCACCCTCGCGAGCGGCATACAGAATCATGCTGGCGTTAGGCGCGAAGCTCGGCGACTCGTCCAGCGAACCCGGCGAAATCGTGCTCCAGCTGGGCGAACCCAGGCTGCGATCCATCATGGCGATACGGTAGGTATTGCCGCTGCCCTGCGCCACGGCGACCTTCTTGCCGTCGAACGAGACGCTGGCAGTGGCGTTGTAATTGCCCTGGAAAGTCACGCGGTTGGCGCTGCCGCCGCTTGCAGCCACCTGATAAATCTGCGGGCGACCGCCGCGATCGGAGGTGAAGTAGATGCTGCCGCCATCCGGCGCCCAGGTCGGCTCGGTATCGATGCCGAAGTGGTTGGTCAGCTGGGTCAGCTGCTTACTGCCCAGATCCATCACGTAGATCTCCGGGTTGCCGCTGCGCGACAGCGCCAGCGCAAGGCGACGGCCATCGGGCGAGAACGAGGGCGCACCATTGATGCCGCGGAAGCTGGAGACCAGTTCACGCGCACCGGTGGAGATGTCCTGCAGATAGATCGAGGAATTGCCGCGCTCGAAGCTCACATAGGCCAGCTTCTTGCCGTCCGGGCTCCAGTTCGGCGAGAGCAACGGCTCGGCCGAACGCACGATGGTTTGCGGGTTGTAGCCATCGGAATCGGCCACCATCAGCGCAAAACGCATCGAACCGCCGCTACCGCTGGCAGTGACATAGGCAATGCGGGTCCAGAACGCCCCGCGCACACCAGTGATCTTTTCGTAGATCGCATCGGCCATCTGATGCGATACATCGCGCATCGCATTGGCGCGTGCGGTCATCGCCAGGCCAAGCAGGCGCTCGCCCTTGGCCACGTCGAACAGTTCGTACTCGACGCGGTAAGCGCCTTCGCCGGCATCCATCACGCGGCCGACCACGATGTAGTTCTGCTTGAGCGTGCGCCAGGTCTGGAACTGCACCTCGGTCCCACGGGTCGGCTTTTCGACGATCTGCGCGGCCGGCAAGGTCCGGAACTGACCGGAGCGGTCAAGATCGGCGCCAACCACGGCCGCCACATCGGTCTGCGGCGCGGTGCCGGAGCCTTGGTAAGCCATCGGGATGACAGCGATCGGCGTAGCCGAAGCGCTACCGCCGACGATATCGATAGTGAGCCCCTGCTGCTGCGCGAAGGCACTCAGCGGAAGCAACAAAGCGGTCAGGGCAGCTAACCAACGCAGCGGTTTTTTCATGGACGGCTCGGATCGGGCAGGAAAAGTGTGCAAGAGATACCAATCAACGAGTGAACATACTCGCAATCGTGAACGAGACAGCGTGAAAGTGGAGCGAGTGGCCGCAGACAGCACGACACCTCTGTATTGCCAACCGACCGGTCGTCCAGACCGGCCGTTACTGATCCTGCGCAGTGAATACAAAGGTCAGATTGCGCTGGAACACCGATTCATAGCCGCGATACGGCAGCGGCTGCGCGCTCAACACGGCGGCCTCGATCGAGCGCTGACCCGCCTCGTCGTACGGGCAGCCCGGCGCAACCTTGGCTTCCATCACCTGCCCGCCCGGCAACTGGCGGATGTTGATGGTGCATTTCTGACCCGGCGGCACCGACGGCGGGCGCACCCACTGCCCCAACACCTTCTGCTGGATGGCGGCGGCGTACTTGGCCGACAGGTCGGTGTTGGTGCCGCCCTGCCCTGCAGTCGGTTGGGCAGTGGCAGCGGCGGCCGAAGACGCCTGTTGCGCACGTGCGGCGGCCACCTGGCGCAGCTTCTGTTCGGCCAGTGCGGCTTCCTTGGTGGCCTGTTCGCGCTGCCGGCGGATATCGGCGATCTTCTTTTGGCGTTCGGCGTCTTCGGCCTGCTGTGCGGCAGCCTGCTTCTTCTTGGCGTCGGCCTCTTCCTGCTGCTTGGCCAGGCGCAGCTTCTGCTCGGCCTCTTCCTGGCGTTTGCGCTCGGTGAGGTCGATCTGCTCCTGACGGCGCTTGGCTTCCTGCTCCTGCTTGGCCTTTTCCGCCGATAGCGCAAGCGCATCGACACGCTCCTGATCGACCTTGTCCGGCTGGGCCACGCGCTCCTGGGCCTGCGCCTGTTGCGGCGTGGGCGCATCCTGCGGGCGCGGCTCGGGGATCGGCTGCGGTGGCGGCACGCTTTCTTCCGGCGCGGGTTCGGGCACCGGTGCGGGCGGTGGCGGTGGCGTCTCCACCGGGGTCGCCTTCAACGCCTGCCGCGCAACGCGCGCTTCGGCTGCGGACACGTCCAGCGAGGCTTCCATGCTGGGATCGCCAGCGGCCGGCTCGACCGAACGCTCGGGTGACCACAGCCAGCCGGCGATGAACACCAGCGCGACCAGGACGTGCACGACCAAGGCCAGCACGACTGGTCGCAACCAGCCATCCTCGCGCGCGGTCTGCGTGGGGAGTGCGTCAGCGTGCATCGCTGCCTGCAGCACCGCCGGAGTCGGAAATCAGGCCAACCTTTTCGACCTTGGCCTGCTTGAGCACGTCGATGGCATCCATGATCTTTTGATAGGGGGCGGCGCGATCGCCGGCCACCACCACGCGGGCCTCCTTGTCCTGCGCCACGATGGCGGCCAGCTGCGCCTGCAGCGCGGCCACGTCCATTGCCTGCGGCTTGCCCTTGGGCAACTGCAGTGCGAGCTGGCCATCGGCGGCCACCACCACCACGATCGGATCCTGCTTGCTCTCCAACGCCTTGGCGCGCGAGCTCGGCAGATTGACGTCGGTGCTCAGGGTCAACAGCGGCGCGGTCACCATGAAGATGATCAACAGCACCAGCATCACGTCGATGTACGGCACGACGTTGATGTCGGATTTGAGCTTGCGCTTCTTACGGCGGGAAATACTGGAAATCATCGCGACACGTTCCTAATTAATCCCTCGCACATGCATGTGCGGACTGCTCCGAGGGACTCGCCCATCCTGTCCCCGCACACGAAGGTGCGGGCGTCTGCGAGGCACTCGCATGCAAGCCGGCTCTTGCGAGGGAGCGGCATCACTCGTCGGCGCCGGCCTGGCGCTGCAGGATCGAGCTGAACTCGTCGGCGAAGGTTTCGTAACGCACCGACAGCCGTTCCACGCGGGTGGTGAAGCGGTTGTAGGCCCACACTGCCGGAATCGCCACGAACAGGCCGATGGCAGTGGCGAACAAGGCTTCGGAGATACCCGGTGCAACCGCAGCGATACCGGCCTGTTCGCCGCTGCTGACCATGTCGTGCATGGTCACCATGATGCCGAACACGGTGCCCACCAGACCGACATACGGCGCGGTGGAGCCGATGTTGGCCAGCAATTCGAGATTGCGCTCGAGCTGGTCGACTTCGCGGGTGAAGGCGGTGCGCATGGCGCGCTGTGCGCCTTCCAGCTGCACCCGGCCATCCAGACGGCGGCGATCGCGCAGGCGCGAAAATTCGCGGAAGCCGCTTTCGAACATCGACTCCAGGCCGCCGACGGTGCGGTTGCGATCGGTGGCCGAGGCGTACAGCTTGGCCAGATCGGCGCCGGACCAGAAGCGGTTTTCGAACTCGTCCGCCTCGCGGTTGGCCTGCTTGAAGGCGCGCGCCTTGCGGAAAATGATCACCCAGCTGATGAACGAACCGATCAGCAGCAGCAGCACGATGATCTTGACCGGGATGCTCGCCCGCAGGATCAACTCGACATAGTTGATGCCGCTGTTGTGCGCCACGCTGGCGGTCTGTGCCGCAGCGGCGGCAACGTCCTGCGGTAGTGCTTCCACTACCGTGTCCTGCAGGGCCAGGAGCAATGCAATCGACATCCGTTTGTTCCTCAGTCTTCTGATTCTGTGGTTTCTAAAGCTTTCAACACGTCGTATAGCGCATCGTCCATGCCGCGCGGGCGGAAGTCGCTGGCGCTGAGTGCGGCAATGCGCACCTGCGCGGTCAGCAGCACTTCGCCCTCGCGACGCACCGACTGCGCGAACAGCAGGCTGGCACGTTTACATCTGATCAGGACCGCCGACACCGACAGCGCGTCGTCGAGCCGGGCCGGCTTGAGGAAATCCAGTTGCATCGAGCGGACCGCGAACACCAGATCGTGCTGCTGGCGCAGGCGTTCCTGCTCATAACCGAGTGCGCGCATCCATTCCGTGCGCGCCCGTTCCATGAAAGCGACGTAGCGCGCGTGGTAGACCACCCCACCGGCGTCGGTATCTTCCCAATACACGCGTGTCGGCCAACTGAATCGGGGATCAACCGACATCCTCGTCCTCCACGAACAGGTCCGGTGCCGGCGCGGCCTTGGGCTTGAGCCCGAGGTGGCGATAGGCCTTGTTGGTGGCCATGCGCCCGCGCGCGGTGCGGATCAGAAAGCCCTGCTGGATCAGGTAGGGCTCGATCACGTCTTCCAGCGTGCCGCGTTCTTCCGACAACGAGGCGGCCAGCGATTCGACCCCGACCGGGCCGCCGTCGAAATGATCGACGATCACCCGCAGCATGCGCCGGTCGAGCTCGTCGAAGCCTTCCGGGTCGACCTTGAGCATCTGCATCGCTGCCTGCGCCACCGGCAAATCGATATGACCGGACGCCTTGACCTGGGCGAAGTCGCGCACCCGCCGCAGCAGCCGGTTGGCGATGCGCGGGGTGCCGCGCGCGCGGCGCGCGATCTCGGCGGCGCCATCGGGCGTGCAGTCGATGCCCAGGATTGCGGCAGAGCGGATCACGATGCGGGTCAGCTCTTCCGGCGAATAGAACTCCAGCCGTTGCACGATGCCGAAGCGGTCGCGCAAGGGCGCGGTCAGCAGGCCGGCTCGGGTGGTGGCGCCGATCAGGGTGAACGGCGGCAGGTCGATCTTGATCGAGCGCGCGGCCGGGCCGTCGCCGATCATGATGTCGATCTGGAAATCTTCCATCGCCGGATACAGCACTTCTTCCACCACTGGCGAGAGCCGGTGGATCTCGTCGATGAACAACACATCGTGCGGCTGCAGGTTGGTCAGCAGCGCGGCCAGATCACCGGCTTTTTCGATCACCGGGCCGGAAGTCGAACGCAGGCTCACCCCGAGTTCGTTGGCGATGACGTGACTGAGCGTGGTCTTGCCCAAGCCCGGCGGGCCGAAGATCAACACGTGATCCATCGCTTCGCCGCGCGCCTTGGCCGCCTGGATGTAGATATCCATCTGCTCGCGCACCGGCTGCTGGCCGAGATAATCGGCAAGTCGCTTGGGGCGGATGCTCGCATCGGCGGCATCGTCTTCCCGGGTGGCACTGCTGGCGATGATGCGGTCCATTGAGAGCCGGGATTGGGGATTCGTTATTCGGGATTTGCAGCCCACTAGTATGGGCTGCGAGGCGCCTCCGGCGCTACGCTCTTGCTAGTCCAGACTCTCCAGTCCCGAATCCCGGCCACCGCAGGCGGCTCAGATCTCCACCTGCGCGCCCAGCTCCACCAGGCGGTTGCCGGGGATGCGGAAGAACCCTGTCGCCGGCGCGGCGTTGCGATGCATCAGCGCAAACAACTTGTCGCGCCAGATCGGCATGCCGCGGTTGGCGCTGGCCACGATGGTCTCGCGGCTGGCGAAGAAGGTGGTGTCCATCGGGTCGAAATGGATGCCGCCCTGGTCGCAGGAACGCATCAATGCCAGCGGCACGTCGGGGGTTTCCATGAAGCCGAAGCGCACGTAGACGCGATAGAACTCGTCGCCGATCGATTCGATCTGCAGGCGCTTGTCGGCCGGCGCATACGGGATAGGCAAGGTATCGACGTTGAGGAAGATGTTGCGCTCGTGCAGCACCTTGTTGTGCTTGAGGTTGTGCATCAGCGCATGCGGCACGACCATCGGGTCGGCGGTGAGGAACACCGCCATGCCCGGCACGCGCGCCGGCGGCGCCAGCATCAGGCCCGGCAGGAAGCTGTCGATGCGGATGCCGTCCTTGCGGATTTCCTCGCGCAGCAGCGCGCGGCCGCGGCGCCAGGTGCGCATCAGGGTGAACACCACGATGCCCAGCGCCAGCGGGAACCAGGCGCCCTGCAGCAGCTTGGCGCCGTTGGCGATGACAAAGGCCAGTTCGATGATGAAGAACACCACGCACAGCGGCAGCACCCAGTTGCGCCAGCGCGGCCACAGCGAGCGCGCCACCAGCGCCAGCAGCAAGGTGTCGATCAGCATCGTCATCGACACCGAGATGCCGTAGGCCACGGCCAGATTGGTGGAGCTGCGGAAGATCAGCACCAGCGCGATCACCATCACCATCAACAGCCAGTTGATGCCGGGCACGTAGATCTGACCGATGGTGGTGCGCGAGGTGTGCTTGATCAGCATGCGCGGGATGTAGCCCAGCTGCATCGCCTGACGCGCCACCGAATACGCACCGGTGATCACCGCCTGCGAGGCGATCACCGCCGCCAGCGTGGCCAGGATGATCATCGGATACAGCGCCCAGCTCGGCACCGCTTCGAAGAACGGGTTCTTCAGCGCGGACGGGTGGTTGAGCACCAGCGCGCCCTGCCCCAGGTAATTGAGCAGCAGCATCGGCAGTACGAAGAAATACCAGCCGTGGCGGATCGGCTTGGCGCCGAAATGGCCCATGTCCGCGTACAAGGCTTCGCCGCCGGTCACTGCCAGCACCACCGCACCGAGAATGAAGACACCGTGCCAGCCGTGCTGCATGAAGAAGCGGATCGCCCACCACGGGTTGAAGGCCTTCATCACTTCCGGCGCATCGACGATGTTCCAGATACCGATCGCCCCCAGCGACAGAAACCACAGGCAGGTGATCGGACCGAACACCTTGCCGACCTTTTCGGTACCGAAACGCTGCACCATGAACACCACCAGCAGCACCACCACGGTGATCGGCACGATGAAGGGATGCAGGCTGGGCGCAGCGATTTCCAGGCCCTCCACCGCGCCCATCACCGAGATGGCCGGGGTGATCACGCCATCGCCGAAGAACAGCGAGGCGCCGAAGATGCCCAGGATGCCGACCACATACGCCGAGCGCGACCCGTTGCGCATGGTGCGCTGGGTCAGCGCCATCAGCGCCATGATGCCGCCCTCGCCCTCGTTGTCGGCGCGCATGATGATGGTGACGTACTTGAGCGTCACCGTGACCATCAGCGCCCAGAACGCCAGCGACAGCACGCCCAGCACGGTGTCGTGATCGCTGGTCAGCCCGTAATGCGGCGAGAACGCCTCCTTGAGGGTGTACAGCGGACTGGTGCCGATGTCGCCGAAGACGACGCCGATGGCGCCGATGACCAAGGCCATATGGCTATTGGCAGGCGCATGGCCGTGGCCAGCTGCGGAAGTGGGGGTCTGTGACATGAAGTGGGCAGGGTATCGCCAAGTGGCGTGAAGGAGAGGAAGACGGCGCGGCGTTGAGTAACTAAAAACGTAGCGAGCGGGGGGGGGGCAGCTGGGTGCGGGCGGCGCGCAGGAGCCGCAGTGTACGAGTGGTACATGCCGATTCCGAGCACCGGCCGCGCCCGCCTGGCGACCGCGCAGTCGTTTTGCTAGTCGCCCTTAACGCAGTGCGGCCTGGAGGGCCTTGCGGATGACCGTGGCGACTTCGTCGCCTTCTGCCCCGGCCTCGCGTGCCATGCGTGCGGCCTCGGCCGGCTTGTAACCCAGTTGCTGCAACGCCACCGTGGCTTCGGACACCGCATCCGGGCCGAGCTGGCCGGTGATCGGCGCGCCACTGCTGAAATCGGCGGCGCGGTCGCGCAGCTCCACCACCATGCGCTCGGCGGTCTTCTTGCCGATGCCGGGGATGCGGGTCAGCGCGGTGATGTCGCCGCTGGTGATCAGGCGGGCGAATTCGTCCACGGTGACCCCGGACAACACCGCCAGCGCGATCTTGGCGCCGATGCCGGTGACCTTCTGCACGTCGCGGAACAGCCGCCGCTCGCCTTCGCGCAAGAAGCCGTAAAGCGAAACGCTGTCTTCCTTCTGCGCGTAGTGGGTGAACAGAATCACGTCGCGGCCGACATCGGGCAGGTCGTAGAAGGTGCTCATCGGCGCCTCCAGCTCGTAGCCCACCCCACCGACATCGATCACCAGCCATGGCGGCTGCTTGTAGGCCAGGATCCCGCGCAGGCGGCCGATCATTGGGCACCGCCTTGGCGGTGCCGGGAATCGGGAGTCGGGAATGGGGAATCGCAAGAGCGCGTGCTGCTCTGGACCCTGCGTTTGCAATTCCCGATTCCCGATTCCCGATTCCCGATTCTCATTTCTTGCGGCTCCAGGCCTGTTGGGTATTGACGCCCAGGCGCTGCGCGGTAGCGCGCACGTGGGCGTGGGTGATGGCAACTGCCAGTGCGTCGGCGGCGTCGGGCTGCAGCTTGCCTTTCAGGTTGAGCATGATGCCGACCATGTGCTGGACCTGCACCTTGTCCGCCCCGCCCTTGCCGACCAGCGCCAGCTTGATCTCGGTGGCAGCGTACTCGTGTACCGGCAGGTCGCGTAGCACCACCGCGCAGATCGCCGCGCCGCGCGCGTGGCCGAGCTTGAGCGCCGAGTCGGCACTCTTGCCCATGAAGACCTTCTCGATCGCCACTTCCTGCGGCTGGTAGGTGTCGATCACCTCGCCCAGCCCGTGCAGCAGGCGCTTGAGCCGCTGCGCAAAGTCGCCCTCGCCCAGCAGTACCAGTGGCGCGTGATAGACATGCCGGCTGCGACCGCTCTCGTCGATGTCGATGACGCCAACCCCAGTGCGCTGGGAGCCGGGGTCGATGCCCAGGATGCGGGTCATCGAGGGGCCGGGAGTGGAGATTTGGGATTTGGGATTGGGGATGCACCTGCAGTGCGGCGATCGCGTTGCTGTTGCAAATCCCGAATCACGAATCCCGCCATCCCGGCCATCATCAGGCGCCGAGCGCCGCTTGATCGACGTTCGAATACACGTCCTGCACGTCGTCCAGGTCTTCGAGCATGTCGAGCAGCTTGCGGACCTGCAGGGCGGTGTCGCCGTCGACGGCGATGTCGTTTTCGGCGCGGAAGGTGATTTCCGCATGCACCGGCTCCAGGCCGGCGGCGGCGAGTGCCTGCTTGACCTGGGCAAAGGCGTCCGGGGCGGTCAGCACGTCGATGGCGCCGTCTTCCGGGTACACCACCACGTCGTCGGCGCCGGCTTCGATCGCCGCGTCGGTGAGGGTGTCTTCGTCGGTGCCGGCAGCAAAGCTGAGCACGCCCAGGCGCTTGAACATGAAGGCCACCGAGCCGTCGGTGCCCATGTTGCCGCCGCATTTGCTGAAGGCATGGCGCACATCGGCCACCGCGCGCACGCGGTTATCGGTGAGGCAGTCCACGATCACTGCAACGCCGCCGGGGGCATAGCCCTCGTAGCGCACTTCTTCGTATTCCACACCTTCCAGCTCGCCGGTGGCTTTTTTGATGGCGCGTTCAATCACGTCCTTGGACATGTTCGACGACAAGCCCTTGTCCACCGCCACGCGCAGGCGCGGATTGTTTGCCGGATCACCGCCACCGCCGCGTGCAGCCACGCTGATCTCGCGAATGATCTTGGTGAACATCTTGCCGCGTTTGGCGTCGGAGGCGTTCTTGCGGCCTTCGATCGAGGGGCCTCTACCCATGGGTGGTTCCAGACTGGCTTGGATGACAGGGCGCGGATTTTACCTGATTGCTCGCCCGCACCGGGGCGGCAGCGTTCAGTGGCGAACTCAGTGGCGAAATCGGCCGGTCCGCAGGAAGCTCAGCGCCTGCTGCGCGGCCTCGGGTGAGCGCAACAGACCGCTATGGCTGGCCGGCACCACGCAATGGTCGCGCAGCCCGGGCAGGCGGGTTTCGGCCAGCGCCACGGTGCCGTCCGAGCCGCCGTCCAGCGGCGCCAGCCAGCGCCCGACCCCGCGCGCGACATTGCCGGCGACCTGACCAATCTCGGCCTCGCCCTCCCATTGCACAAACCCCTGCTGCAGCAAGCCCGCACTCCGCCCCAACGCCCACAGCCCGCCACGTTGGGCCAGGCCGCGCGCGGCGGCGCTGCCGCACAACGGCGAGCCCAGGCAGACCACGCGGCGCACCGGCAGCTCGGGCGCGGCGCGCAGAGCCTGCAACGCCATCAGCCCGCCCAGGCTGTGACAAACCAGTAGTTACGCGCCGGTCGTCTGCAGGCGTTCGATCAGCCGCGGCACCGCCTGTGCGGGACCGCCAAGCACGCTGGCGTAGCCGAACAGCGCCGGCGCCAGACCCTCTGCACGCAGTCGGCGCGCGAGCGGCAGCAGCCAGTGCGCGGTATTCCAGATGCCGTGCACCAGCAGTACGTCGGCGGTTGCGGTGGTCGGTGCAGTGCGGGCGGTGCGTCTGGATGCAGCTGGAAATGCGGAGGAGCTGCTGGGCATCAGCGCGGTTTCCAGAACGTGGCGCGCGATCGCCGGGCTGCTGCGGACGGCGCCTGCATGCACTCAGTCGGCCGCGACGATCGGCTTGCGGCGCAGGATGTGCTCGCGATCGACAATCTTGCCGACCGGGAAGTCGTACTCGCCGACTTTTTCGAATCCGTAGCGGGCGTAGAAGCGTTGCGCGCCGAAATTTTCCGACCACACGCCGATCCACAGCGTGCGTGGGCCGTTGCGTTCCAGCCATTCCAGCGTGGTTTCGAACAGGCGGCTGCCCCAGCCGCTGTTCTGGTAGTCCTTCAACAGATACAGCCGCTTGAGCTCCCCATCGCCCGGGCGTACGTCTTCATGCGGCAGCCCGCACGGGCCGGCGGCGGCATGGCCGACCAGCAGGTTGTCCATCTCCAGCAGCCAGATCGCATAGTCCGGATGCGCCAGCACGATGCGCGCGCGCTCGACCGCGTAGGTCTCTTCGAGAAAACCGCGCAGGTCTTCTTCCGGATACAGATGCCCGAAGGTTTCGGTAAAGGTCTGTGCGGCCAGCAGCGATAACGCTTCGGCATCGTCCGGTGTGGCGCGGCGGATGCGGGTCATGCGGGGCCTCTCGTGCCAGGTGGACATGGCAGCTTCTCGCATGCAGATGCGCTACCGCAAGCGGGATTGGGGATTGGGGATTGGGGATTGGGGATTGGGGATTGGGGATTGGGGAATCGGGAATCGGGAATCGGGAAAGCATCTGCGATGCGTGGATTCCGCGTGTGCAGGATTCGGCATGGGCGCTGACGGGTTCAACCAAGCGCGCACGACCGGCTCCGCATGGCACCGCGCAGGAAAGATAAGCACTGCGAGGGATGGCTATCTACTTGCGGAGCTCAGGCGCGCTTGGGACGGACCTGCAGGACACACTGCCGCCGGTGATAGGCGGCGGTTGGACGGCGGTGCCCCGTGCGCAACACCCAGCCCTGGCGCTGACGGTTCCACCAAAGCGCGCAGCGCTGGCTGCGCTGGGCGCCTTGTACAGATGACCACGCACGCGGCATGGCCATCTGCTAGCGCAGGTCAGACCTGCTTCGGACGCACCTGCACGTGCACTTCGGCCAGTTGCTCGGCCGGGATCGGCGACGGGGCGTCGGTCATCAGATCCTGCGCGCCAGTGGTCTTGGGGAACGGGATCACGTCGCGGATCGATTCGGTGCCGGCCATCAATGCAGCGATGCGGTCGATGCCGAAGGCGATGCCGCCGTGCGGCGGTGCGCCGTAGTTCAGCGCATCCAGCAGGAAGCCGAACTTGGCACGCGCTTCCTCGGCGCCGATGCCGA
The DNA here is from genome assembly GCF_056725225.1 of Xanthomonas sp. NCPPB 2933. Lineage (NCBI taxonomy): Bacteria > Pseudomonadati > Pseudomonadota > Gammaproteobacteria > Lysobacterales > Lysobacteraceae > Xanthomonas > Xanthomonas sp. NCPPB 2933. The sequence goes on along the minus strand of NZ_CM161518.1, from coordinate 1,443,628 downwards.
GCAACTCGAACACCGCGCTCTGCATGTCCGGGCGGTGGATACGGATCGAGCCGCCGCCGATTTCATTGCCGTTGAGCACCATGTCGTAACCGCGCGACACGGCCGTGCGGGCATTGGCGCGCAGGTCGGCGATATCGTCCACCGCCGGCGCGGTGAAGGGGTGATGCAGGGCCACATAGCGCTGCGCCTCCTCGTCCCATTCGAACATCGGGAAGTCGGTGACCCACAGCGGCGCCCAGGTGTCGGCGACCAGCTTGAAATCCTTGCCGGCCTTCAGACGCAATGCACCCATGAAATCGGACACGGTGTTGTAGCCGCCGGCACCGAAGAACACGATGTCGCCGTTGCCGGCACCGACGTGCGCGAGCAGCGCGGCGAAGGCCTCTTCGCTGAAGAACTTGGCGATCGGCGAGCTGACTTCGCCGGTTTCCGACAGCTTGATGTAGGCCAGGCCCTTGGCGCCGTACTTGGCGGCGTGCGCGGCGTATTCGTCGATCTGCTTGCGCGACAGCGCGGCACCGCCGGGGATACGCAGCGCGGCCACGCGGCCGTCGGCATCGTTGGCGGCGGCGGTGAACACCGGGAATTCACTGGACTTGACCAGCTCGGCCACATCGACCAATTCCAGCGCGATGCGCAGGTCCGGCTTGTCCGAGCCGTAGCGACGCATCGCCTCGGCCCAGGTCATGCGCGGGAACTGCGCGGCCAACTCGACGTCCACCACTTCCTTGAAGATGGCGCGGATCATGTCTTCGACAAAATCCTGCACGTCGCGCTCGCGCACGAAGGCGAATTCCATGTCGAGCTGGGTGAATTCCAGCTGGCGGTCGGCGCGCAGCGCTTCGTCGCGGAAGCAGCGCGCGATCTGGTAGTAACGGTCGAAGCCGGCCACCATCAGGATCTGCTTGAACAGCTGCGGGCTCTGCGGCAAGGCGTAGAACTCGCCCGGATGCATGCGCGCCGGCACCAGGAAGTCGCGTGCGCCTTCCGGAGTGGCCTTGGTCAGGATCGGGGTTTCGATATCCTGGAAATCGCGCGCATCCAGATGCCGGCGCAGCGCCTGCACCAGCTTGATGCGGGTGCGCTGCATGCGCTGCATTTCCGGACGGCGCAGGTCCAGATAGCGGTATTTCAGGCGGGTTTCTTCGCCCGGATTTTCGTGCGCGTGGAACGGCAGCGGCGCAGCCTTGTTGAGGATGGTGATGCGGGTGGCGATCACTTCGACCTTGCCGCTGCGCAGCTTGTCGTTGACCGCATGTCGCGCACGCACCACGCCTTCGACCTGCAGCACGTCTTCGTAGCCGAGGCTGGCGGCGACCGGGAACACCTCGGCGTTCTCCGGTTCCACCGTCACCTGCACGATGCCTTCGTGGTCGCGCAGGTCGATGAAGCACACGCCGCCCAGGTTGCGGGCCACGTCGGTCCAGCCGGCGAGAGTGACGGTTTGGCCGATCATGGTCTCGTCGACCAGGCCGCAGAAGTGGGTACGCATCGAAAGCTCCGCTGAAAACCCGACGCAGGACAGCGCCGGAGAGCCGGATATTCTGGGGCCGGCGGGCGACAGGAGCAAATGCGCGGGCGCTCATGGTCGCTTAAGTCGCCGCCCGGCTGAATAGGCGCAACGCCCCTCCCGCACCAAGGACGACACGATGCTGCGCACTGCCCTGCTGCTCTCCGGCTTCGGCCTGATCTCCCTGACCGGCCTGCTCGCCAGCGCCCCTGCCGCCGCGCAGGACCGTGGCTGGAACGGCCCCAGCATCACCTGCTCCAGCAACGACAACCGCCGCCGCGAGTGCGACACGCCGTTCCGCGGCCGCGCGGTGCTGGTCGAGAACATCTCCGGCACGCGCTGCATCGAAGGCCGCAACTGGGGCAGCGACCGCGGCCGCGTGTGGGTGGACAACGGCTGCCGCGCGCGCTTTGTGGATGGCCGCAACGGGAGCGGCGGCTGGGGCGGCAACAACGGCGGCGGCGCTGGCGGGGTGGCCGGCACGGTGCGCTGCGAGAGCAACGACCAGCGCCAGAAGATCTGCGATACCGGTTGGCGCCGCGCCATGCTGGTGCGCCAGCTCTCCAACACGCCCTGCGTGGAAGGCCGCAACTGGCGCCAGGACGGGGGTCGGATCTGGGTGGACGACGGCTGCCGGGGCGAGTTTGCGCAAGCGCGCGGCGGCGGTTGGGACCGTGGCGATGGCGGCTACGGCGGCCGCGACGACCGCCCGCGTAACGATTACGCCATCAGCTGCGCCAGCGACGACCGCCGCCTGCGCACCTGCGCCTGGGATGGCCGCAACGGCCGCCCGGTGCTGACCCGCCAGTTGTCCGACACCCGCTGCGAAGAGGGCCGCAGCTGGGGCTACGACGAGCGCCGCGCGACGGTGTGGGTGAATGACGGTTGCCGGGCGCGGTTCGAGGCGCGTTGAGAGACTGCGCGTTGAAGCAATGCGTGCGCGGGCCAGTCCTGGAGCGGGATCGGCCTGCGCATTCAACCTGTCATCGATCGCATTGGCGGATAACACGCGTTCCCGGCGGAAGCTTGCGCTACTGCGACTCTGTCTGATCAGGTTTTCGGCCGGAGACGCGGGCTCTGAAACTCGAACGATGCCGACTGCCCGGCCAATCGACCGGTTCAACCTCCCCAAGGCGCGGGTGGTAATGCGGCCGGCTGGGTGAGATCGAATTCGACCCGGAACAGCCGCCCGCCTGGACGACTCAATTCGTAGACGACGCTGCGGCCGGGCTGGATTTCCATCGCCCAGGTATTACTCAGCGAAGCGGTCGAGCCAAGGCGTTTGAATAGCGCGATGGATTCGGCATCGACCGGGAATTCCTGCCGGTTCGCGCTGCCTGCATCGATGGTAGCGCCGCCGTATTGGGTCAGTGCGTGCGCGCTGCCGTCGGCATGGCGATGATCGTGCTTGAGGCGCAGGCCGGTGCCGGTGCGCGTCAGTACCCAGGTGCGCGAGTGGTCGTCGCCCACATGGAACGGCACGCGCAACTCATGCGCAGGGTCGTCGCAGCCGCGCACATGCATCACCAGTGGCTTGCCGGCGAACGCGCTTGGCGTTGCGGAGACCGGGGTATCGACGAGGACGCGGCCGGCGAAGGCTTGTCCGCAGTGCGTGGCGAGCGCAGCAAGGAAGCGCTCGGCGGGTACGGCGCTCATCGGTGTGGGCGACGTCGCAGACGTGGACTTGGACCTGGAAGAAGTGGCGCATCCGGTCACGGCGGCGACCAGCATCAGCACGGCCAACCCCGGAGTGGCCAACGAAACGCGGTGAGCGAGCGCTGTTCTCAGCGTCGGGCCGCTCTCCGGCTTGCGCGTGCGGCCGTGGATCATGCCGGATCGGATGCTGGCTTGGACGCAGGCTTGGCGGCGGGTTTGCTCTCGGCGGCTGCGGCCGGCTTGGCTTCGCCACCGCTGCTGCTCTCGGTGAGGTTTTTCTTCTTCTCGCCTGCCGACTTGAAGTCGGTTTCGTACCAGCCGCTACCGGACAGGCGGAACGAGGGCGCGGTGATCTGGCGCTTGATCGTGGCCGCCGCGCAGGCCGGGCAGGTCTGCGGATCGGGATCGGCCATCTTCTGCAGGCGGTCGAAAGCGTGACCGCAGGTGGTGCACTGGAAACCGTAGATGGGCATGGCAGGATCAGCTGATGATGATGCAGGGGCGCAGATTCTAGTCGTATGCGGGCAAGCAGGTGCAGCAACCGTCTGCGCGGCGGGCACGCGGGAGCTGGTTGCGGGCGACAGGCATCGATCAATCGTCGCTTTGTCACAGCTGCACGCTGACCGCGCACGTTCAAGGCTGCGGTTGCCGCCTGCAGATGCAAACGCCAACTGCGCATACCGAAGTCTCGAGCAAACAAGACGAGTCGTTGTCAGGCCAGCGAGATTGCGCGGAATACAGCGTTTGTCCTGCAGCGCGCAGACAACTGGCACGTTGCGCCGACTTGACGACTACCGGCGACTGTCGGGAGTCGTAGAGGAGCCAATTGAATCAGCCTGCACCACACGTTTCGATCAGGCCGCCACACAGCGGCCTGCTACACTCGAACACGTGATCGACGCGCCTTTTCCCCCACAAGAGCCGCATCCATGTTGCGACTGACCGCCTTATTGCTGGATTGCTGGGCGTGGCCCTGTTGCTGACCGGCAGCGGGCTGCTCGGCACCTTGCTTGCCGTGCGCGGTGGTCAGGCCGGCTTCGATGCGCGTGCGCTGGGCCTGATCATGTCCGGGTATTTTGCCGGCTTCTTTCTCGGCACCTTCTTCGCGCCGCCACTGATTCGCCGCATCGGGCATATCCGTGCGTTTGCTTTTTATGCGGCATTGGCCGCCATTGCGGTGCTGCTGCATCCGATCTGGTTGAACGCCTGGGGCTGGGGATTGCTGCGATTGGTCACCGGCGCGGCCTTGGTCGGCCTGTACACGGTGATCGAAAGCTGGCTCAACGCCGAGCCGGATGCGCGCCGACGCAGCCGGGTGTTTTCGGTGTACATGGCGATCAATCTGTCCGCGTTGGCGCTGGACCAGATCCTGCTCACGGCCGGCGATGCAACTGCGCCGGCGATGTTCACGCTGACGGCGATCCTGATTTGCGCGGCGGTCATGCCGGTGATGACCACGCGATTGATTCCGCCCGAGGTGCCGCACGTCTCGCGTTTGCGCCTGAAAACGCTCTACGCATTGGCGCCGGTGGCGACCATTGGCGCGGGGTTGTCGGGCTTGGCAATGGGCGCGTTCTGGGGCTTGTTGCCGGTGTACGCCAACCGCATCGGGCTGGATGCCGATGGCGTAGCGATGTTCATGCTCACCGCCATCATTGGCGGCGCGGTATTGCAGTGGCCGATCGGGCGCATCAGCGATGGCCATGACCGGCGCATCGGGCTGGTCACGGTCAGTGTGCTGGCGGCCGGCATTGCGATTGCCGCCGCGGTGCCGATGGTGCAGGCGCAGACCACCATGCTGTTCGTGTTGTTCTTCGTGTATGGCGGGCTGGCATTCTCGCTGTATCCGTTTGCGGTGGCGCACATGCTCGATTATCTGCCGCGCGAAGATCTGCTCTCCGGCTGCAGCAGTTTGTTGCTGGTGCATGGCGTGGGCGCGGCGATCGGCCCGGCCCTGGCCGGCGGCGCGATGCAGAAATTCGGCCCGGCAGCACTGCCGGTGTACTTCGCTGTGATGCTGCTGGCACTGGCCGGCTTCACCCTGGCGCGCTTGCTGCGCTTCACGCGCCGCCGCACCCATCCGATCTCCTTCCGCCCGATGCTGCGTACGACGCCATCGGCACTGGAATTGATGCCGGAAACGCAGCAGACCGAAGCGGCGCCTCACACTAGAAGTGGTTAAATTAACTACGTCGCGTCGGTCTATTGCAGAGCCGAGGATCTGCCGCTTGGCTGCAGGTCAACCGCTGGTCCGCGACTTCGCTGCAGGGCCCTTGCCCGCCCACCATCGCGGGACACGCCGCAAGTACATCCATGTAGGCTCTTACGCGGCATCCATGCCGCGTAAGGTCCCGCGACGGTGAGCGGGCAAGGACCAGTCGAGAGTGTCGGTGTGCATGGTGCAAGCAGTGCATCGCGTGCTTCTAGCTCGCTAGTTCACATGCAGTTATGCGATCAGCATTGGCAAGCCAAGGCAACTCGCGAGAAGGCCAGCCTTTTTAACCAGCTACCGACTAACTCTCTGGCGCGGTGTCCTCGCCGATTGCGGGACCGTGTGGCGGCATGGATGCCGCCACCGAGCCTCCAGGGACGGATTCACGGCGTGTCCCGCAAGCGGTGAGGGCACCGCGCACTCGACTAGCCATGCCTTTGATCTAAGCCCTTGACTGCATCTACAAAGGCGCAACGATTCCAAATTTATCGTCTTGGAGTGAATAGACCACGCTGCCGCACGACATTCGGGGTGTTTTGAAACCAACCTGACCTGGAATATCCAAACACCGCCAGATCGTCGTCGTCCTGGCAGTGAGGTTTTACCCATCTACCCGTGATCGCGGCCCCACCTGTAGCGCGGTCATCATCACGCAACGCAAGTGCGGGAGTCTTTGCAGACTCCCTCCCTGCTTGTTGGATTGCAATGGATTCGACGTCTTCATCGCGCATGCGCCATCCGGCCACGCTCGCGCTGCTGCTGGTTCCGCTCACCCTGCCCGCCTACGCACAGCAGGTCCCGGATGGCGCAGCGTCTGGCCCGGCCGCGGCCGAACCGAACAACACTGGCGAACAGTTGTCCACGCTGGATCAGGTGCAGGTGGTGGGCCAGGCGATGACCTATTCCAAGACCACCGTCAGCAAGGAAATGCTGGACCGCCAGTTCGTGCTCGGCAGCGTCAACGATGCGCTCAACGAACTGCCCGGCGTGGTGGTGACCGAAGCCGATGCGTTCGGCTCGTCGGACTGGGGTACCCAGATCAGCATGCGTGGCTTTGTCAGCAATCGCGATACGCAGCAGATCGGCACCACGATCGACGGCGTGCCCAACGGCGGCTCGGCGTATGGCGGCGGCTCCAAGGCCAACCGTTTCATCGACATGCCGGATCTGGAAACGGTGGAAGTCAGCCAGGGCACCGCCGACATTGCATCGCGCTCCAATGAGGCGCTGGGCGGCACCTTGAATTACCTCACCGGCGAGCCGCTGGAAACACAGCGCGTGCGCGTGATCGGCGGCATCGGCGACAACCAGGGGCGCAAGTATTACGCGCGCTACGACACCGGGGTGCTCGGCGGCAACACGCGAGCCTGGGTCAGCGGCTCGTCCGCACGCAACGACGACTGGATCGATGGCAGCGGCCACACCACCCGCGATCACCTGGCCGGCAAATTCGTCAGCACCTTGAACAAGTGGACGCTCAGCGGCTATCTGTCGTACGACGATGCCGACGAATCCGAATACACCAGCGTGACGCCGGAGCAGTTCGCACGCGATCCCGAGCACGATCTGTTGACCGGCACGCTCACCGGCATTCCGTATCTGGACCAGAACTACCGCTCCGGCTCACGCGCCTTGCGCAAGAATACGTTTGGCTATCTGCGCGGCGCCTTCGATGGCGGCAACGGCTTCAAGACCACGCTGACCGGCTACGCGCACCGCATGCAAGGCCGTGGCGACTGGATTCCGCCGTACCTGGTGGACGTCACCAACGACGGTGCCGGCGCGCCGGAATCGGAAGCGCGTGGCGGCAACACCGTGTATGCCGGCAGCGACCTGGGCAAGCTGTATTACCTCACTCCGGGCGGCGCCGCCGCGACGATGCTGGCCGGTTGCGCGGGCAGCGATGCAGTACCGGCCGAATCCAACCCGGCCTGCTACCCGGCCGGCTCGGTGCCGGTGCAGTCGTATCGCCACAGCCACTACGACAACCACCGTGCCGGCGCGATGGCGGATGTGGAATGGCGCGCGGATCTGGGCGCCATCGACAACACCGTGCGTGCCGGTGCGTGGCTGGAACGTTACGACCGTAGCGTCACCCGCGACTGGCATCGCCTGCTCAATGTGGGCACCAATATCAGCTTCGATCATCAGCCGTACTGGGTGCAGTTCAAGGACGCATACCAGACCGACGAGCAGATGTATTACGTGGAAGACGTGATGCGCTATGGCGCATTTGCATGGCGGGTGGGCGTCAAGCAGTTCTTCGTCGACCAGACCCGCGACCGCCGAATCGGCGATGCGCAGCATGTTGAATCGGATTCGCACTCCGACCCGCTACTGTCGGCCGGCCTGACCTGGACCACCCCGGTTCAAGGGTTGGAAGCGTTTGCCGGTTACTCGCAGAATTTCGCCGCGATTCCGTCCGGTGTGCTCGGCGAAACCGACCCGGTCGCGCTGAGCCGCGTGCAGCCGGAAACCGCGGACAACTTCGAGCTTGGCCTGCGCATCAGCCGCTGGCCGTTGACCGGCAGCGTGACGCTGTACGACATCCGTTTCGATAACCGCATCGTGTATGTGCCGGCCAACTTCGTCACCGGCATCGATTACCTGGGCGAGACCGATGGCGTGTACGAAAACTTCGGCGGCGTGCATGCACGCGGTGTGGAGGCAGCGCTGGGCTATGGCTGGGACAACGGCTGGCGCATCAACGGTGCCTACACCTATAACAAGGCCGATTACCTGGGCAGCGGCGATGCCGCGCGCGATGCTGCGCTGGAGATCACGCCCGGTGCGCAGGTGATCGGCCAACCGCGCAACACCTTGGTCCTGTCAGCCGACTGGCGCGGACAGGCATGGCGCTTCGGTGTGTCCGGGCGCTATCTGGGCAAGCGCTATCTGGATGCCTCCAATCGCGCCGCACTCGATGGCGTGACCACCTTCGATGCCAATCTGGGCGTGGAACTGTCGCAACTGACGTCGCAGCTGCAGGGCCTGCAACTGGCGCTCAATGTCAGCAACCTCACCGACAAGCGTTATCTGGAAGGTGTGGACGGCAGCGACAGCGCGTTTATCGGCGCACCGCGCACGGTCGGGCTGACGTTGACGCTGGATCTCTAGCGTAGACGGCGTATTGCCGATCTGCGCGTGATGGTTTTTGCGACGTGCAGGGATCGGGTCGGCTAAAGGCACGCTACCCGATCCGCTCCCTGCCTCGCCTCCTGCACAAGTGCAAAGGGACATGACCGGCAGTTTTGCAGGCAGGCAAGAGAACACACGCGCTGACAAGTTGGGTACGCTCGACCCGCTCCAGCGCAGACAGGATTGGCGCGCCAACCAGGTGACACGATGATCGATCTTCCCCGCCGCCGCGTGTTGCAGACCGGACTCGCCGGTGCTGCGGCCGCGTTATTGCCCAGCATCGCGCGCGCCGCGGCCATCGCGCCGGACCGTCGCAGCGGCACGTTGGAAGACCTGCAGCATGTGGTGATCCTGATGCAGGAAAACCGCGCCTTCGATCATTATTTCGGCGCGCTGCCCGGCGTGCGCGGGTTCGGCGATCGTTTTCCGATTCCTGCTCCACCACTGCCAGGTGCGCCTGCACGCACGGTGTGGCTGCAGCCCAGCGAAGATGGCAGCCAGTGGCTGACGCCGTTTGCGCTGGATACTGCGGCGCAGTTCGGCTTCATGCGCGTGCAAGGAACCCCGCATAGCTGGGTGGATGCGCAACGCGCCTGGGACCACGGCCGGCTCGGGCACTGGGCCGCCGTCAAGCACAACCATGCGCTGGGCTATTACCGGCGCGCGGATATTCCGTTTCAGTACGCGCTCGCCGACGCCTTCACCATCTGCGATGCGTACCACGCCTCGATCCAGACCGGCACCAACTCCAATCGCGTATTTTTGTGGAGCGGCGGCAACGACCCGCAGGCGCGCGCCGGTGGGCCGGTGATCGGTAACTCGCACGACAACTTCCCGGAGCTGGGCGGTTTCGCCGAGCCGTATCGCTGGACGACGTACGTCGAACATCTTCAGAAAGCGGGTGTGTCCTGGCAGATCTATCAGGACATGCGCGACAACTTCACCGACAACCCGCTGGCAGGCTTCGCGCCGTTTCGGCAGGCGTTCAGTGCTGCGCCGGGGCACGATACGCAACTGCGCGCGCGTGGCGTGAGCACGCGCGATGTGGAGCAATTACGTGCCGATGTGCTTGGCGGGCAACTGCCATCGGTGAGTTTCATCATTGCCGATGCCGCCGGCAGCGAACATCCGGATCCCTCCAGCCCTGCGCAAGGCGCGGCCTACACCGCACGCGTGCTGGATGCGCTGACCGCCGATCCAAAGGTATGGAGCCGCACCGCACTGCTGTTGATGTTCGACGAGAACGACGGCTTTTTCGATCACATGCCGCCGCCGGCGCCACCGTCGCCGGATCCGCGTGCGGCCGCCGGTTTTGCTGGTGCATCCAGCATTGCCACCGACGACGAATACCACCGTCAGCCAGCACCCGGCGAGCAAAAAGTGGATCTACCGGAACTGCGTGGCCGCCCCTATGGACTGGGCCCGCGTGTGCCGCTGTACGTGATCTCGCCATGGAGCCGCGGCGGCTGGGTGGATTCGCAGGTGTACGACCACACCTCGGTATTGCGCCTGCTGGAACGCCGCTTCGGCGTGCCGGCGCCGGAGATCACGCCATGGCGGCGTGCAGTCTGCGGCGATCTCACCACCGCATTCGATTTTAGTACCGCGGATGCGCGCCCGTTCGTCGCTGCATTGCCAGATGTCAGCGCCGCTGCAGCGCGCGCGGCGGCGATGCGTGAGCACACGTTGCCGCCGCTGCCTGTTTCGTTGCAAGCGCCGCAGCAGCCATTCGGTATACGGCGTTCGCGCGCAGTGCCGTATCGCCCGACTGTGCAACTGACTTATGTGCAGGAGCGCGGCGACGTGGTACTGCGCATGTCCAACAGCCGTGCTGCGGTCGTGCTGCACATCTACGACCGCTACGACCTGGCGGCGATTCCGCGTCGCTACACGCTCGGCAACGGCGCCACGTTGGAAGGCAGCTGGAGCACCTACGACGGTCGCTACGATCTGTGGTTGCTCGGCCCCAATGGCTTCCATCGTCACTATCGCGGCGATCTTAGTGCTGCGCTGCTGGTGGCCGATATCACGCAGGACGCCAACGATCCAGCCGCGTTGTCGCTCTTGCTGCACAATCCCGGCACCACCGCAGTGCAGGTGGCGTTGCAACCAGCGGCCTATGCGATTGCGCAGCCACGCGAGCAACTGACCGTGGCGCCGGGCACCACCCAGCGACGCAGCTGGAAGGCCGCAGCAAGCGGCGGCTGGTACGACCTATGGCTGGAGCAGGACGGTGCGCGTCAACGCCTGGCAGGTCGCGTCGAAACCGGCGCCGATAGCGTGAGCGATCCGGCGATGGGTGGGCCGGCACAGTTGTATCAGACCGAATTGGCCGATGCGCCGGGATCTTGAGTGCTCGATGCTGTGGCTTGAGTGGATAGCCGGATTGGCCAGACCGTCGATGTCGAGATCCTCCACTGCGGCCATGATCTCTTCGACGCCTGTCGGCCGACAGGCTTTCGCGCACTTTGAGTATCGGCATCGCGCTTGATCAGGACTTAGAGCGGCTAACAAAACTACTTTACGCCAGTCCACTGCAGGCCGGCTGATCTGCTGCCTGGCTGCAGGGCCCTTGCCCGCCCACCATCGCAGGACACGCCGCAAGTACGTCCGTGTAGGCTCTTACGCGGCATCCATGCCGCGTAAGGTCCCGCGACGGTAGGCGGGCAAGGACCAGTCAAGATGGTCGTTATGCATGGTTTTAAACAAGCAACCGATCAACTCTCTGGTGCGGTGTCCTCACCGATTGCGGGACCGTGTGACGGCATGGATGCCGCCACCGAGCCTACATGGACGTACTTGCGGCGTGTCCCGCGAGCGGTGAGGCCACCGCACCCTCGACCCACGCAGCGTTTGATCTGGACTTTTGACTGCATCCACCAAGATGCGGCCGACAAAACCACTGCACTCACTTTCAGGCGCTCGCTCGCTAGGTTTTGTTAGCCGCTCTTAGTCACTGGCGTCGAAAAAACGCCCGCCGCGCTGCTTGCAGACATGGCCTTGAGGCGGAGTGCTGCAACTGCAGTCCGCTGCAGACACTGAGTCGACCTCCAACAGCCGACCACGCTGGTTCGCGGCTTGCAGAGCGGCGATTCGATCGCGTTGTGAAGCGGGCCGCTCCAGAGCCCGCCGCGCACGCATCAAGCAGACACGTAGCTCGCCACTGCCTGCGCCACTGCTTTTAACGCCGCATCGCGCGCATCGCTGTCGACGCTGGCGCCATTCAAGTATGTGGTGAGCAGCAGTGGTGCCCTGCCCTTCGGTGGCCAGAGGATGGCGATGTCGTTGCGGGTGTCGGTGCCGTTGCTGCCGGTCTTGTCGCCGATCTTCCAGCTGCGCGGCAGGCCCGCGCGCAGGCAGGTATCGCCGGTGCGGTTGTCGATCATCCAGTCACTCAGTTGCTTGCGCGAGGCCGGTTGCAAGGCATCGCCGAGCAGCAGCGTGCGCAGCGTTAAAGCCATCGCGGCCGGGGTGGTGGTGTCGCGCGGGTCGTCCTGGGCGAACCGATTCATTTCCGGCTCGTGACGGTCGCTGCGGGTCTGGGTATCGCCGATGCCGCGCAGGAAAGCAGTCAGGCCTTGCGGATCGCCGACCAGCGGGAACAACAGGTTTGCGGCCGGGTTGTCGCTGTAGATCATCGTGGCCCGGCACAGCTCGCCGACACTCAGCGAACCGCCGACATGGCGCTCGGTCACCGGCGCATGCGACAGCATGTCCGAGGCACGGATCTTGACCCGTTGCGCCAGTGTCAGCTTGCCCTGGTCCACCCGCTGTAATACTGCCGCAGCCAATACAAATTTGAAGGTGCTGCACATCGGAAAGCGCTCATCTTCGCGCTGCCCGACGCGCTTGCCGGTGGCGCTGTCGAGCAGGCCGATACCCAGGCGGCCACCGGTGCCGCGTTCGATCTCGGCCCAGCGTGCCCGCAGCAGATCGCCCGTTGGCTCGTGCAATGTCGCCACCTGGGAGAGCGGCCATGCGGATTTGGACGCCGCAAGCAACACACTCGCACCGGTCACGGACAGGAACTGCCGTCGGTTCAACATGGGGCCACCTCATTGGGAGAGCCCGCAGTATCGATGCAGGCGAAGCAGCCGACCATCGCGATGTTTCGATTCCAGGCATGAATTGAACTAATCTCTACGTATGCCCCGGCCCCGCCTCCCGCTCAATGCCCTGCGCGCTTTCGAGGCCGCTGCGCGTCATCAGAACCTGACCCGCGCGGCCGGCGAGCTGTGCGTGAGCCAGGCCGCACTCAGCCACCAGATCAAGGCGCTGGAGCAGCAGCTGGGCACCAGCCTGTTCCACCGCCTGCCACGCGGCGTGGCGCTCACCGACGAGGGCGCGGCGTTGGCGCCGGTGCTGGGCGAGGCCTTCGACCGCATCGCTGCCACCCTTGAGCGCTTTGCCGATGGCCGCTATCGCGAGGTGCTCAGTGTCGGTGTGGTCGGCACCTTCGCCACCGGCTGGTTGCTGCCGCGCGTGGATGCCTTTCATGCGGCGCATCCGGAGATCGAGCTGCGTCTGTCGACCCACAACAACCGCGTCGATCTGGCTGGCGAAGGGCTGGATCTGGCGATCCGTTTCGGCGACGGCGACTGGCACGGGCAGATCGCCCATGCGCTGATGGAGGCGCCGTTTGCACCGGTCTGCGCGCCGGCAATGGCGCGCGCGTTGCGCACGCCGGCCGATCTGGCGCAGGTGCAGTTGCTGCGCTCGTATCGACTGGACGAGTGGCCGCAGTGGTTTCGCGCGGCGGGTGCAGCCGAGGTCGCAGCGCGCGGTGCGATGTTCGATTCGTCGCTGACATTGGCCAGCGCCGCGGCGGCAGGTGCCGGGGTGGCGTTGTTGCCGTTGCCGATGTTTCGCCAGGATCTGGATGCAGGGCGCCTGGTGTGCCCGTTCCCGATCAGGATCGACGCTGGACGCTATTGGCTCACCCATCTGCGTTCGCGGCCGGCCGGAGCCGCCGCGCTCAGCTTTCACCGCTGGCTAGCGCAGACCATTTCCGCATGAGCAGTCCAGTGGCGCCTGTTCCCTCTGGGCCGGCGCCAAAGGCGGCACGCCGACACATTCGCTGTTGGCCGCTTGTTTTAGAGATGAAAGAAGTGATGAAAACGAATAGCTGCAATAGTTTTATTCCCAGAAACTGAGGGCTACGTTGGGCTCCCATCCCGCATCGGGCAGGCCCATGATCACGCCTTCGCACCTTCTTCGTTTCTCGCTATGTATCGGCGCATGTGTTGCTGCCGCCAACGCAACAGCGCAAGCCACTGCCCCGGGAACAACCTCGTCTCCCGCAACGAACGCCGCTGCCCAGCAAGATCCCGCGCCCACGCCCAGCTTCGAACAATGGTTGGTCGACTTCCGCCAGCGTGCGCTTGCTGCCGGCATTGAAACAACCACGCTAGACACCGCATTCGCTGGCGTCACACCCGATCCATCGGTGCAGGCACTGGATCAGCAGCAGCCCGAATTCACCCGCTATCTCTGGGATTATCTCGACGACCGTGTCACACCGTCCGCCATCCAGGAAGGACAGCAACTGCTGATCAGCCAGCGCGCCCTCTTTCAAAAGTTGCAGCAGCAATACGGTGTGGATCCGGGCATCCTGACAGCCATCTGGAGCATGGAAAGCGAGTACGGCAAACAGATCGGCGACCGCTACGTGATCCGTTCGCTGGCGACGCTGGCGCATGAGGGTCGGCGCATCAAGTATGGAAATACGCAATTGCTTGCGGCGTTGCAGATCCTGCAGACGGAAAAAGGCGTCGATCGATCGCAGTTTGTGGGCTCATGGGCCGGCGCCATGGGACAGACGCAATTCATCCCGAGCACCTACCGTGACTACGCCGTCGACGACGATGGGGACCACAAACGCGATGTGTGGAATTCCAGTGCGGATGCCTTGGGCTCTGCCGCGAATTACCTCAAGCAGAGCAACTGGAGCAGCGCTGTTCCCTGGGGCCAGGAAGTGCATCTGCCAGCCGGCTTCGACTACGCGCAGGCCGACCTGACGATCAAGAAAACCGTTGCCCAATGGCTGCGCCAGGGTGTGGTGTGTGGCAGCAAGCCGATTGCACCCGCACTGGCCCAGGAACAGGCATCGGTACTTTTGCCCGCAGGGTATCGCGGCCCGGCTTTCCTGGTGTTCGACAATTTCCGCAGCATTCTGCGTTACAACAATTCCACCGCCTATGCGCTGGCGGTCGGTCTGCTGGCCGATGGCTATGCGGGTGGAGCCGGGGTCGAGCAGCCCTGGCCAAAAGACGATCCGCCGCTTAATCGCGTGGCAGAGATCACCGAGCTGCAGCAGCGGCTGACCGACAAGGGATTCGACGTGGGCGGCGTCGACGGTGCGCTGGGGGCGCGAACTCGCCAGGGAATCCGTGCATTCCAGCGCAGCCAACAGTTGCCGCAGGACGGGTATGCCAGCAGCGCTTTGCTAGCGCGGCTGCGGGCACGCTGATCGCGTCATCGCACCGCCAGGCCATACTGGTCACCGGTCCGGTCCATGCTGCGGCTGCTCATTCAATGAGGAGAAGCGCTTGGCGTTGCCAAGCGCTGCACGCTCGCGCGGACTGCATGACGGCGCGACAAACTGGCTGGCAGGATCAGCCTGCGGGCATGGCTGCAGCCGCAGCGCGCGATCAGGCAGCGCCGTCGATCAGCTCCATCCACGCTGCTTCCGCGGCCGCCAACAACTGCGCGGTGGCCTCGCGATCGCGGCCCAGCACGGCCATCTTCTCGCTGTCGGGGTAGTTGGCCGGATTTGCCAGTTGCCGGTCCAGTTCCGCCAATGCCGCTTCCAGCTCGCCCACACGCTTCTCGGCGCTGGCCAGCTTGTGCGGATTGACGACCTTCTTCGGCGGTAGCGGTTTGGTCGGCGGTGGCGGGGTCGGGGCGACCTCGGCCAGCTTCTGCTTGGTGCCTTGCGCGGCCGGGCGGCTGCGCAGCCAGGCGGCGTATTCGTCCAGGTCGCCGGCGAACGGTTCGACCACGCCATCGGCCACGCGCCAGAAGCTGTCGCAGACCAGGCCGATCAGATGGCGGTCATGCGAGACCATCACGATGGCGCCTTCGAAATCGCTCAGCGCCTCGGCCAGCGCCTCGCGCATTTCCAGGTCCAAGTGGTTGGTCGGTTCGTCGAGCAGCAGCACGTTCGGCTGCTGCCAGGCGATCAACGCCAACGCCAGACGCGCACGCTCGCCGCCGGAGAAACCATCCACCACTTCGAAGGCGCGGTCGCCGGCGAAGTTCCACTTGCCCAGGAAGTCGCGGAACGCCTGATTGGAACCGTCCGGCGATAGCTCGCGGAAGTGGTCCATCGGCGACTGGCCTTCGTGCAGCGACTCCACCGTGTGCTGGGCGAAGTAGCCGATGCGCAGATCCGGATGCGCGCTGCGTTCGCCAGACAACGGCTCCAACTCACCCACCAAGGTCTTGACCAGCGTGGTCTTACCCGCACCGTTGGGACCGAGCAAGCCGATACGGTCACCCGCCTCCAACCCGAACCCGACATCGTGCAGGATCACCGAATCCGCGCCGTAGCCGGCATCCAGATGATTCAGCCGGATCAGCGAAAACGGCAGCCGATTCGGCTGTGCGAATTCGATGCGGAATTCGCGCTCGGCGCGCACCGCTTCGGTACCGGCCATCTTGGCCAGCCGCTTCATGCGGCTTTGCGCCTGGCTGGCCTTGCTGGCCTGCGCCTTGAAGCGGTCGATGAAGCTCTGCAGATGCGCGCGCTCAGCCTGGCCCTTTTCGTGCGCGATCTGCTGCTGGCGCAGGTGTTCGATGCGCTGGCGTTCGAAATCGGTATAGCCGCCGACGTACAACTTGGCGGTGCCGCCATGCAGATGCAGCGTGTGGGTGGCCACGTTGTCGAGGAACTCGCGGTCATGCGAAATCAGCAGCAAGGTGCCCGGGTACTTGAGCAGCCATTGCTCCAGCCACAGCACTGCGTCCATGTCCAAGTGGTTGGTCGGTTCGTCGAGCAGCAACAGGTCGCTGGGCATCATCAGCGCGCGCGCCAGATTCAACCGCACGCGCCAGCCACCGGAGAACGAGGACACCGCGCGGTGATGGGTCTCGGCCGGGAAGCCCAGGCCGTGCAGCAACTTGCCGGCACGTGCCTCGGCGTCGTAGGCGCCAAGCTCCGCCATCTTCTGGTGCGCGTTGGCGACCGCTTCCCAGTCCTCGCGCGCGGTGGCCGCCGCCTCTTCCTGCAGGATGGCCGACACCTCGATGTCGCCACCGAGCACGAACGACAGCGCCGGATCGGGCAGCGAGGGGGTTTCCTGCGAAACGCTGGCGGTGCGCACCTTGCCGGGCAGGTCGACATCGCCCTTGTCCGCTTCCAGTTCGCCCTTCACCGCAGCGAACAGGCTCGACTTGCCGGTGCCATTACGGCCCACCACACCGACGCGGTAGCCGGCATGCATGGTCAGGTCGACGTTGGACAACAGCAGACGCTCGCCGCGTCGCATGGAGAAGTTGCGCAGGGAAATCATTGATGGACAGTCCGATAGAACGAAAAGGAATGAGCAGATGAGCAGCATTCCTGCGACGCCATTCTAGCGTTAACGAATAATTAGCGCCTTCAGGCTGGCCGCTGGCTTCATTCGCGATTGGCTTTTTGCGCCCAGACCCTGCCCAGTCTTGCCGGTCCTGCTTGGACCCATGTTTCGGAGTTGTCATGAATTACCCGTTGTCCACGCTCGCAGCCGCCGTCGTTGCGGCGCTGCTCGCCTCCCCCGCCCTCGCCCAGACCACCGCGCCGGCCACAGCCCCAGCTGATGCGCCCGCGAATACGCTGGATACGGTCATCGTCACCGGCACCCGCGTGTCCGACCGCACCGTGGCCGAATCGCAGTCGCCGATCGACATCATCAGCGCCGAATCGCTGCAGGCCACCGGCACCTCCGAACTGGCCACCGCGCTGGCGCGTGCGCTGCCCTCGCTGAACTTCCCGCGGCCGGCGTTGAGCGATGGCACCAGTGCGATCCGTCCTGCGCAGTTGCGCGGCCTGTCGCCGGATCAGGTGCTGGTGCTGGTCAACGGCAAGCGCCGCCACACCTCTTCGCTGCTTAATCTCAACGGCACCATCGGGCGTGGCGCGGCAGCGGTGGATCTGAACACCATTCCGGTCGCGGCCATCGCGCGGGTGGAAGTGCTGCGCGACGGCGCCTCGGCGCAATACGGCTCCGATGCCATCGCCGGCGTGATCAATATCGTGCTCAAGGGCGCTGAAAAGGGCGGCAGCCTGCAGGCCGGCTTCGGCCAGTACTCGGCCGGCGACGGCAGCAACTACGAGCTGTCCGGCGATACCGGCGTGGCCTATGGCGGCGATCGCGGCTGGCTGCATGTGGCGGCCCAGCTCAATCAGCAGGACCCCACCGACCGTGCGCGTGGGTATGCCGGCGCACCCAGCGCCTCGCAGCCGGCCGTCGGCCAGAAGGCGTTCAAGATCGGCGACCCGGACGTCAACGCGCAGGCGGTGTCGGCCAATACCGAATTCGCCTTCAGCGACAGCATCACCGGCTATGCGTTCGCCACCGCCAGCAACCGCGACATCACCTCGTTCGCGTTCTTCCGCGCGCCGGGCAGCACCACCCAGAACATCCTGTCGGTCTATCCGCAGGGCTTCCTGCCGGAAATCCAGACCTACGCCAAGGACCGCTCGCTGGTGGCCGGCGTGCGCGGTTCCACCGCCAGCGGTTGGGATTGGGATGCCAGCTACAACTACGGCTACAACAAGATCGATTTCCACACCCGCAACACGCTCAACGTGAGCCTGGGCCCGACCTCGCCCACCTCGTTCTACGATGGCGCGTTGGAGACCACGCAGAACATCGTCAACCTGGACGTCAGGCGCGGTTTCGACTGGGGCCTGGCGTATCCGGTGACGGTGGCCTTCGGTGCCGAATACCGCAACGAAAAGTGGAACCAGTCGCCGGGCGAAGTGGGCTCGTATTTCCAGTCCGGCACGCTGGCCGGCGGTGCACAGGGTTTCGGCGGATTCGCGCCGAGCGTGTCCGGGCAGTATTCGCGTGACAGCTACGCGCTGTACGCAGATCTGGAAGCCGATTTCACCGACAAGTTCTCCGCCGGTCTGGCCGGGCGCTACGAGGACTTCAACGATTTCGGCAGCCAGGCCTCGGGCAAGTTGTCCGGGCGCTATGCCTTCACCGACAAGATCGCGCTGCGCGGCACGGTGTCGTCCGGCTTCCGCGCGCCGTCGCTGGCGCAGCAGTATTTCCAGTCCACCAGCACCACCTTCCTGGCCGGCAATCCGAACCCGTTCGAGATCCGCACCTTCCCCGCCGACAGCACCGTGGCGCGTGCGCTTGGGTCTGAGCCGCTGGATGCGGAAACCTCGCTGTCCTACAGCCTGGGCCTGGTGTTGCAGCCGACCGATGCGCTCTACCTCACCGTGGATGCGTACCAGATCGATGTGGACGACCGCATCGTGCTGTCGTCCAACCTCACCGGCACAGGCGTGCGTAATCTGCTCGAAGCGCAGGGCATCTTCGGCATCAACGGCGGGCGCTACTTCACCAATGCGGTGGATACGCGCACGCGCGGTGTGGACGTGGTCGGCAGCTACCGCTGGCAGCTGGCCGCCAGCAGCGTGGACCTGACCGCCGGCTACAACTATTCGGAAACCGAAGTCCGCAACGTGGCGGCCAACCCGGCCGCGCTGTCGGCCAACGGACTGAGCCTGGAACGCATCGACCGCACCGAGCGTGGTCGCATCGAAGAAGGCTTCCCGCGCGACAAATTCCTGATCAACGGTAGCTGGAATCTGGAGCACTGGACGCTGGCATTGGGTGCGACGCGCTATGGCAAATACAGCACCCGTCCGGCCGCGGCGATCAACGACCAGACCTTTGGCGCCAAGTGGGTGGTGGATGCATCGGCCAGCTACAAGGTCGACCGCTGGACGCTGACGCTGGGTGCGGACAATCTGCTGGACGAATATCCGGACGAGAACAACTTCGCCAATTCCACCAGCGGGCAGTTCCCGTACAGCAATCTGTCGCCGTTCGGTTTCAACGGTGCGTACGTGTACGGGCGCATCAACTACCGCTGGTAAGTTCTGCGGCTGCACAGTCTGAGGCTTGACCACACGCCCCGGCCAGTCCGGGGCGTGTGCGTTTCAAGACATGGCAGCAGCGGTTGTTGCGTTGGCCGCGAGTGCAACGACGCTGCTTCCAATCAGCAGCCACGTGAGACATACCGCCACACACGTATGCGTGAGTCCGAGCGCGACACCGGCGCGGCCGTCTCGTTCTCCTGCGCAATACCGCACTCATGCGGGGTAAATCACGTTCTGATGCAGAAGTTTCATAACTGGTATCGATGTCCAAGATGGTGCAAGCAAGGCCGTGCCACAGCAGCTCTGGTGCAAGCAACGCATCACTTTGGTGCACGATGACAACGATGCCATTAGCACATCCTCGATGACGGTTGCACGCGCAACATAACCAAAATTTGACATGTGGTTACACGTGGTTAATGGTTGGGAACGCACCGCAGCTGCCGCAACGGACGCGGCCCGGGAGGGGGCCCCCTGCGATGCATCCGTTCCCCACTCGGAGTTGTCACCGCATGAATTGCAAGACCAGTCCACTCGCAGTTGCCGTTGTTCTTGCACTGTCGTTTTCCGCTTCAAGCGCATCCGCGCAGTCACAGGCTCCCACCCAGAAAACCCTCGATACCTTGATCGTGACCGGCACGCGCGTGGCCGATCGCACCGTGGCCGAATCGGCATCGCCGATCGACATCATCTCGCCGCAGGCATTGGAATCGACCGGCACCACCGAGCTGGCTACCGCGCTGTCACGCGCGATCCCCTCGTTGAATTTCCCGCGCCCGGCCATCTCCGACGGCTCGGACGCGGTGCGCCCGGCGCAGCTGCGCGGCCTGTCGCCCGATCAGGTGCTGGTGCTGGTCAACGGCAAGCGTTACCACACCACCGCGCTGATCAATCTCAACGACACCCAGGGCCGAGGTTCTTCGCCGGCCGATCTCAATACCATTCCGATCGCTGCCGTGGAGCGCATCGAAGTGCTACGCGACGGCGCCTCGGCGCAATACGGCTCGGACGCCATCGCCGGTGTGATCAACATCGTGCTCAAGGGCAGCGGCGAAGGTGGCAGCATCAGCGGCCGCTACGGCAAGTACAGCGCCGGCGACGGCGAGCAGTACCAGCTGTCCGGCGATGCAGGCTTCAGCTTCGCCGGCACCGGCAAGGTGCATCTGGCCGCGCAGGCCGGGCATTCGGATCAGACCAACCGCGCGTTGCCGTTCCAGGGCCGCGTGGAGCAGCGCTACGGCGACCCGGACATCGACCAGGGCGCGGTGTCGTTCAATGGCGAATACAGCCCCACCGATTACCTCACCTTCTACTCGTTCGGCATGGTCAGCCGTCGCGAAGTGCTGTCCAACGGTTACTTCCGCTTTGCCGGCGACAACCGCAACCGCCCGGAAATCTATCCGGATGGCTTCCTGCCGCAGATCTACAACGTCAGCAAGGACGTGTCGTGGGTGGGCGGGTTGAAGACCTCCACCGAAGGCGGTTTGAACATCGATCTGAGCTACAACTACGGCCAGAACAATCTCACCTTCGATGTGCGCAACAGCTTGAACAACAGCCTGGGGCTGGCCAGCCCTACCGACTTCCACGCCGGTACGCTGGAAGTCACCCAGAACGTGCTCAATGCCGACTTCACCAAGACGCTCGATTGGGGCCTGGCCTACCCGGTCACGCTGGCCTTCGGTGCGGAATGGCGCGGCGAGAAGTTCAACCAGTCGCCCGGCGATGCGGCATCCTCGGCCAATGGCGGCATTCCCTCGGCCAACGGCTCGCTGATCCCAGGCGCGCAGGTGTTTCCTGGCTTCAAGATCTCCGACTCGGGCTATTACAACCGCAACAGCCACTCCGCCTACGTGGACCTGGAAGCGGATCTGACCGAAAAGCTGTCGGCCGGTCTGGCCGGGCGCTACGAGAAGTACAGCGACTTCGGCGACACCGCCACCGGCAAGCTGTCGTTGCGTTATGCCTTCACCGAGAAGGTCGCGCTGCGCGCCACCGCCTCCACCGGCTTCCGCGCGCCGTCGTTGCAGCAGCAGAACTTCCAATCGATCGCCACGCAGTTCCTCAACGTGGCCCAGCCCAACGGCACGGTGACGGCGATTCCGTTCGAGATCGGCACCTTCCGTACCGACAATGCCGCAGCGATCGCGCTCGGCGCCGAGCCGTTGAAGGCCGAGGAATCCAAGAACTACGGCCTGGGCGTGGTGTTGCAGCCGGTGGAAAATCTGTACGTCACCGTCGATGCGTATCGCATCGATATCGATGACCGCATTGTGCTGTCGGAGAACCTCACCTCGACCGCGGCGCGCAATTATCTGCAGGCCAACGGCTTCCCGGGCATCGGTGGCGGGCGTTACTTCACCAATGCGGTCGACACCAAGACCCAGGGCGTGGATGTGGTCGGCACCTATCGCTGGAATCTGGACGGCAGCAGCGTGGAGCTGACTTCCGGCTACAACTACAACAAGACCGAAGTGGAGAAGATCGCCGACAACCCGGCAGCGCTGGTGGCGATCGATCCGAACGCGGTGCGCATCGGCCGTGCCGAAATCGGTCGCATCACCGAAGGCACGCCGCGCGACAAGTTCTTCCTGGGCGGCACCTGGGCACCGGGCAACTGGTCGTTCACCGGCACCGCCACGCGCTGGGGCGAGTTCACCACCTTCGGCACCAACGCCGGCAGCGACCAGACCTATGCGGCCAAGTGGACGCTGGACCTGGCCGCGTCCTACAAGCTGGACAGCTGGAACTTCACCATCGGCGGCGACAACGTGCTCAACGAATATCCGGACCGTCAGCAGGCCGGCCTCGGCACGCGCACCTACCTGCCCTACAGCGGTTCCTCGCCGTTCGGCTTCAACGGTGCGCTGGTGTACGCCAACGTGAGCTACAAGTGGTAAAGCGCTGCGCGCTGGTCGGCAACGGCCAGCGCTTGTCCTACCTCGCAAAACACACCACACACCACGCAGCGCTGGGGCGCTGCAGGTAACGCCGCAGCATCGCTCCCCTCTCGCATCGATGCGCGAGGGGGAGATCAACGCTCTTCTTCAGCAAGGATGCGCAACGCAGCAGCATGGCTGCGTCACCGGCCGACGTCATTGCTGCACACGCCGTCTCCGCCACGCGGAACACATCTGGCGCGCAAGCACGACGGGCCACGCAGTACGCAGTCGCACTCCCCCGAGCAACACGCGCATTTCCTTCCTGCGTCCTTCATCCCCTTTGAGCCTTCATTCCATGCACACCTCCAACGCACTTTCGCTTGCGATTTCGGTCGCACTCACCGTCTGCACGTTCGCCGCCAGTGCGCAGTCGCAATCGACCCAGCCGCAGAAAACCCTGGATACCCTGATCGTCACCGGCACGCGCGTGAGCGATCGCACGGTGGCCGAATCCGAATCGCCGATCGACATCATCACCGAGCAATCGCTGCAGGCCACCGGCGCCACCGATATCGCCAGCGCGCTGGGCAAATTGCTGCCGTCGCTGAACTTCCCGCGTCCGGCGATCTCTGACGGCAACGATGCCGCGCGCCCGGCCACCCTGCGCGGCCTGTCGCCGGATGCGGTGCTGGTGCTGGTGGATGGCAAGCGCTATCACACCTCGTCGTTGATCAATTACAACCCGTACGTGGGCCGTGGTTCGGCACCGGCGGATTTGAACTCGCTGCCGATGTCGGCGATCGCGCGCATCGAAGTGCTGCGTGATGGCGCCTCGGCGCAATACGGCTCCGATGCGATCGCCGGTGTGGTCAACATCGTGCTCAAACATGGCGCCGATACCGGCAGCAATACCGTGTCGATCAACGGCGGCATCATGGACAAGGGCGATGGCGAGCAGAACGGCATCGACGGCTCGGTCGGCATGCCTTTCGGCGGCACCGGCGGTGATACGGCACCAGGCTGGGTGCGGCTGTCCTGGAACTACCAGAACACCATGAGCACCAACCGCGGCGAGAACACCAACCGCGCCACCACCGTGCCGGGCACGCCCAATCCGGGCGGTGTGCCGTATCAGCGCCATGGCGACCCGGCCTCCAACTTCTATCAGGGGCTGGCCGCCTTCGGTTACGAGTTCTCGCCGAACCTGGAGCTATACGGCCACCTCAGCATGAGCCGCCGCGAAGTCACCTCCAACGGTTACTACCGCGCTGCCGACAACACCGCGCGCAATGTGCAGGCGATCTACCCGAATGGCTTTCTGCCGCAGATCTACAACCCCACCAACGATCGCTCGGCGGTGCTGGGCATCAAGGGCAGCACCGAAAGCGAGTGGAACTGGGACCTGTCGGCCGTTTACGGCAAGAACGACATGACCTTCAACATCCTCAACAGCATCAACACCAATCTTTTCTGGAGCACCGGCAGCTCGCCGACCAACTTCAATTCCGGCGGCTTCGAAACCGAGCAGGGCACGGTCAATCTGGACGTCAGCAAGGCGTTCGACTGGGGCCTGGCGTATCCGGTCAATGTGGCCTTCGGCGCCGAGCACCGCCAGGACCGTTACCAGATCAGCGCCGGTTCGCCGGAGTCGTACTTCTTCGACCCCAATACCATCAACCCCGACACCGGCGCGCCCTATCCGGGCGGTGCACAGGTATTCTCGGGGTTGGAGCCGTCGGTGGCCGGCAAGTTCGGGCGCCACAGCAACGCGGTCTACGCCAACCTGGAAGCGGACATCACCGACAAGCTCTCCGGCGGTATCGCCGGGCGCTATGAAAACTACAGCGACGCCGGCTCCACGCGCTCGGGCAAGTTGTCGGCGCGCTATGCCTTCAGCGATACCTTCTCGCTGCGCGGCACCATCTCCAACGGCTTCCGTGCGCCCTCGCTGGCGCAGCAGAACTATGCCTCGGTGGTGACGCTGATCCAGGACGGCGAGCTGGTGCAGGTGGGCACCTATCGCACCTCCGATCCGGTTGCCGTGGCGCTGGGCGCACAACCGCTGAGTCCGGAAAAATCCACCAACTACGGTCTGGGCGGTGTGTGGCAGCCGACCGCCAACTTCACCTCCAGCCTGGACGTCTACCAGATCCGCATCTGGGACCAGATTCTGTATTCGGACCAGTTGCAGCTGGCGCAGCCGATCGGCCAGGTGGCGGCGGTGCAGTTCTTCGTCAACGGCGCCACCAGCCGCACCCGTGGCGTGGACTGGATCAACAGCTACCTGGCCGATCTGGGTAACTACGGCAAGCTCAATCTCAGTGCCAGCGCCAACTACAACAAGACCACCATCCTGGAGTTGACCAACCCCAACTTCGGCCGCGCCAGCCAGGGCCTGCTCACCGACGCCACGCCACGCACCAAGTACATGGCGGCGGCGGACTGGACCTTCGGCGGATTCGGGCTCAATTTCAACGCCACCCGCTACGGATCGATCAAGCGCATCAGCGACCCGGTCGATGGCAGCCAGGACCAGACCTACGACGCGCGCTGGTTGTTAAATCTGGCCGCCAGCCAGACCTGGAACGCGTTTACCTTCACCGTGGGCGCGGACAACCTCACCAACCAGTATCCGACCAAGGCGCAATTGAACACCGCCTATGACGACCGCGCCGGCGGCCTGCAGTATTCGTCGTTGTCGCCATTCGGTTTCAACGGGCGCTACTGGTATGGCCGGGTTACCTACCGGTTCTGAGTAGCGACGCTTGATCGTAAAGTGCTGATCGAAAGTCCCGATCAGCGCATCTATCACGCAAACACCGCCGATCGCTCGGCGGTGTTTGTCGTTGTGGGCATCGCAACATCCAGCGCCTCTTAGCCATCTGCCGCAATGATGTTTGTCCCGTTGAACTCCGTATTGATGGCGCACAGTGCATCGCCAAGAGCGGCCAACAAAAAGACTGCACTCACCGCCTGATAGGCACGGCCGGCAGTGCAGTTACCACCAGCACCCGACCAAGTTGGCAGGTGCGATGCCCTCACCGATTGCGGGACCTTACGCGGCATGGATGCCGCGTAAGAGCCTACATGGACGTACTTGCGGCGTGTCCCGCGAGCGGTGAGGGCATCGCGCCCTCGACCAGCTCGGCTTGGGAACATTCAAGCGACGCTGAAGCTCGGATCTGGTTCGGCTTGAGAGGTGATGGAACGGTGCGAGTACGTCGGTTTTAGAGCGGATGATCTGCGGCTTGGCTGCAGGGTCCTTGCCCGCCCACCGTCGCGGGACACGCTGCAAGTACGTCCTTGTAAGCTCTTACGCGGCATCAATGCCGCGTAAGGTCCCGCGACGGTGGGCGGGCAAGGACCAGTCGCGATGGTCGGTGTATACGGTTGAGAGCGGTGCGCGGCAATACGATGAGGGGCGGTTTGATCAGTTCCTTTCGATCCGGTCGAGTCATTGCAATTCCCGACATCACTCCACGCGTCAACAAAGGCGCGTGGGCCAACACGTTACCGTTATCGATACAGCGGCCAAGAGGTTTCGTTGGCTACTCTTGGCCGCTCACCTCACCAGCAGGCAAGCAGCGCATCCACACCACGCAGGTTGGCGCGGTCGTTCCAGCTCAACGCGTCGAGCTGCGGCAGGCGAAGTGCCGGCAGATGCTCGAGCAATGCGGCAAGCGCGGCTTCCATTTCGATCAGCGCCAGCCGATTGCCCAGACAGTGGTGGATGCCACCACCGAACGACAGCGCGCGGCCCTGCTGGCGCCGGATATCCAGCACCTGCGGGTCGGTGAATTGCAGCGTGTCGTGGTTGGCCGCGCCCAGCATCAGATACAACATCGTGCCCTTGGAGACGGCCACCCCATCGATCTCGAAATCCTGCAACGCGGTGCGCGTGGCGATCTGCACCGAGCTGTCGTAGCGCAGGCATTCGAGCACTGCATTCGGCATCAGGCTCGGGTTTTCCTGCAGCAGGCGCAGTTGCTGCGGATGCCGGTGCAAGGCGACCAGCGCATTGCAGATCATGTTGGAGGTGGTTTCGTGGCCGGCGAAAAACAGCAGGATCACATTGGAGACGATCTCCTCATCGCTCAAGCGGCGGCCTTCGTCTTCGGCCTGGATGAAACGCGAAATCAGATCCTCGCCGCCATTGTTGCGACGTTGCTCGATCACGGCGTTGAAATAGGTTTCCAGCTGGATGAAGGCAGCGCTGGTGGCCTCCAATTCCACAGGCGTCATCATGGGATCGAAGACTTTTGCCAGCGCGCTGGTCGCGTGACTCAGCACGGTAACATCGGCTGCATCGATGTCCAGCATCCGGCAAATGATGGCGATCGGCAGCGGAAACGCGAACTCGGTCAGCAGATCGCAGTGGCCCCTGGCTTGAAACGTCTCGATCAAGCCGGCGGCGGTGTCGCGGGCGACTTCGCGCATGGAGTCCATCTGCCGCGCACCGAAGGCCTGTGTCATCAATCCGCGCAACTGGGTGTGCACGGGCGGGTTGAGCAGCAGAAACATGCGGCTCAGGCCCTGAAATAGCGGCATTTGCACCGCTGCCTCGCCGTAGCGCAGGCGGATGCTTTCCAGATAATCGCGGCCCACCCGGCGATCGCTGAGCAGGCTGTCCACGACCTTGTAGTGGCCGGACATCAGTCGCCTTTCGGCCACCTGCACCAGCGGCCCTTCGGCACGCAAGCGTGCGTAGGTCGGATAAGGATCGTGCCGAAAGACGGGTGTTGCGAAATCGCTGAGGTGCATGGCCTGGCTCGTATGGCATCACCATCCGCAGATGGGCGATGGGGGCTGGGGCGATAAGGACTTGGACCTGATGAAGAACGCAGGCTCTTCAACAGGGAATCGCTGATTGTCAGAGGCAATTTGTCAGCGGCAATTGTCGACCCACATCGCGCACGTGCCTTGCCCAGGCGCGAAGCCTTGTCGTCAAAGTTGATTCCGCGTTGCCTGTCTGTGCAGTGCATCTCGCTGTCGCACTGGCGCACGCACGCTCATGCAGTCCACATGCCGCGCCCAACGCGTGCATCCGTTTGCATGCATGCGCCACGTGTCGCATCGCGTTAATCAAGCGCTGTGTACTATGGGCGTCCGGCCAACCGGACCTGCAACGCGGTCCTGTTCCCCTCGCCGGACTCCAGCCATGACCACACAATGCCCGCAGGCGATGCCCGGCGCAGTGCCGTTGGCTGGGTCGCCCTCGCTATTCTTGGACAACCTCACAACGGATTGGAATGCATCACGACACCAGCCTCATCGACATCATCGCCGTCGGCCTCGCGGTCGCTTTCGTGCTGGGCACGCTCGCACAGAAAGTGAAGCTCTCGCCGCTGGTCGGCTATCTGCTGGCAGGCGTGTGCGTCGGGCCATTCACGCCCGGCTTCGTGGCCGACCAGACCATGGCCAACCAGCTGTCCGAGCTGGGTGTGATGCTGCTGATGTTCGGCGTGGGCCTGCACTTCTCGCTCGACGATCTGATGGAAGTGAAGTGGATCGCGATCCCCGGTGCGCTGGCGCAGATCGTGGTCGCCACGCTGCTGGGCTGGGCATTGGCCTGGAGCATGGGCTGGCCGTTGATGCATGGCCTGGTGTTCGGTCTGGCGCTGTCGGTGGCCAGTACCGTGGTGCTGTTGCGCGCATTGGAAGAACGCCGCCTGCTGGAAACCCAGCGCGGCCGCATCGCGGTGGGCTGGTTGATCGTCGAAGACCTGGTGATGGTGATCGCGCTGGTGATGTTGCCGGCATTGGCCGAGGTGCTCGGCACCGGCGCGCCAGCTGCCGCGCATGACGGCGAATCCACCTCGCTGCTGGCCGCGCTCGGTTTGACGCTGTTCAAGATGGTGGCGTTCGTGGCGGTGATGCTGGTGATCGGGCGCCGGGTGATTCCGTGGTCGCTGGAAAAAGTCGCTGCCACCGGTTCGCGCGAGTTGTTCACCTTGGCGGTGCTCGGCATCGCGCTGGGCGTGGCGTTCGTGTCGGCCACCCTGTTCGGCGTGTCGTTCGCCCTGGGCGCATTCTTCGCCGGCATGTTGCTCAAGGAATCCGAGCTCAGCCACAAGGCCGCCAGCGATTCGCTGCCGTTGCGCGATGCGTTCGCGGTGCTGTTCTTCGTCTCGGTGGGCATGTTGTTCGACCCGATGATCCTGGTCGAGCATCCGTGGCAGGTGCTGGCCACGTTCCTGACCGTGACCTTGGGCAAGTCGCTGGCCGCGTTTGTGATCGTGCGTGCGTTCGGCCACCCCACCGGTACCGCGCTGACCATTTCCACCAGCCTGGCGCAGATCGGCGAGTTCTCTTTCATCCTGGCCGGGCTGGGCGTGCAGCTGGCGATCCTGCCCGAAACCGGGCGCGACCTGATCCTGGCCGGCGCGCTGCTGTCGATCATCGCCAACCCGTTCCTGTTCTCGTGGCTGGACCGCTGGCAGGCCAGGCAGGCGCAGGACGCGCCCGCCACGGTGGAGCCGGAGCTGCCGCCCGGCCCGCCATTGCAGCTGGACGGCCATGCCATCGTGATCGGCTACGGGCGCGTGGGCAGCGCGCTGGCGCAGTTGTTGCGTAGCCGTGGCGTGCCGGTGCTGGTGATCGACGACAACGGCGATCATGTGGCCAAGGCGCATGCGGCCGGCATCCCCGGCATCCGTGGCAGCGCGGCGGCCGACCGCGTGTTGGCCGAGGCGCGCCCGGAGCACGCCAAGATCGCGATTCTTGCGATCCCGCAGCCGCTCGAAGCCGGCGAAGCGCTGGCCAAGCTGCGTGCGATCAATCCCTCGCTCACGCTGCTGGCGCGTGCGCACAGCGATGCCGAGGTCAAGCATCTACTCGCTCACGGCGCCGACGGCGCGGTGCTGGCCGAACGCGAACTAGCCTACTCGCTGGCCGAAATGGTGATGTCGACCCCACCGTATCGGGCGTTGCGCGTTCCGGCCTCGTAAGCTGCAGCGCAGCATCAGGCAACACCGCACGAAACAAAAAACCCGCCGGCGCTACCTGCGGGTTTTTTGTTGCCCGCAGCTTGTTCAGTACGGAAAGGTCTGCGGCAGCGCCTTGATCAAACTGCGACCAGGGCACCACGAACTGCCCTCCAGACACACTTGATAATCATTCCCATCAAGAGCAGGATGAGCGCCCGTTTCCTTGGCGGCCTCATCCATGACGTTTGCGGTTGGCGTTCTCAATGCGTTGCCAAGCGTGCAGCTGTGCGAGCTGCTGGGCCGCATCGGCTATGGCTTTGTGGTGCTGGATCTGGAGCATGTGCTGCGCGCGCCGGACGAGCTGGAACACGCCATCCGCGCATGCGAGCTGTCCGGCTGTGAGGCCTGGGTGCGCGTGCCGGAGGTGGACGAAAAACTGATCGGTCGCGTGCTCGATGCCGGCGCACGCGGGATCGTGATTCCGCGCGCCGAATCAGCGGCACAACTGGCCTCCGCCATCGCTGCGGCGCGGTTTCCGCCGCTGGGCCGGCGCGGTATCACCGGCGGGCGTGTCACCGGCTTTGGCAACCTCGATCTGCCCAGCTACATCGCACAAGCCAATCGCGATATCCGCATCGTGCCGATGATCGAAAGCGCGGCCGGTGTTGCTGCGCTGCCCGAGATGCTTGCCGTGCCCGGCGTGGCGCTGGTGATGGAAGGCGCACTGGATCTTGCGCTGGATCTGGGCCTGGGCCCGCAACCGACCCATCCACAGGTGTGGGAACTGCTGCTGCAACTGCATGCGCAATGCGTTGCTGCCGAGGTGCCGTTCTGCCCCAATCCGCGCACCGATGCGCAACGCGCGCACTGGCTGCAACAGCCCGATCTGCGCTGGCTGCTTGCCGGCGAAGACCGCGCACTGATGCAACGTGCACTGCGCAGCCACCTGGCCACATTCGCCATACCCACTTCACCACCCGCCTGCAGGAGCACGCCGTAGATGTCGACGTTCCGTTTCCACGCCCTGGCCATCGCCATCGCTGCGATCACTGTGACCCTGCCGCAGGTGGCGTTCGCCATCGAGTCGCCGGATGCCGATGCCGCCGATGCGCAAACGCCGATCCGCGCATTGGATGCGATCCAGGTGCAGGGCAGCCTGCTCGGGCGTTCCAAACCCGACGATGTGCAGCGGTATGCCGGCAGCCGCCAGGTGATCGATCGCGAACAGCTGCGCAACGGTGGCAACCGCTCGCTGGACGATGCGCTGCAACGCGTGCCGGGCATCAAGATCTTCGACGAAACCGGCACCGGCGCGTTGCCGCAGCTGATGCTGCGCGGCCTGTACGAAAGCCGCAGTGGCCGTGTGCAGGTGCTGGAAGACGGCATTCCGCTGGCATTGGCGCCGTATGGGCAGACCAGTCTGTCGCTGTTTCCGGTGGGGCTGAATCAGATCGACCGCATCGATATCGTGCGCGGCGGTGCGGCCGTGCAGTACGGGCCGAACAACGTGGGCGGGGTGATCAATCTGGTCAGCAAGGACATCCCCAGTGCGTGGAGCACCACGCTGGCGCACAAGATCACCGCCGGCGGCCAGGGCCAGTTTCTGCAGGACAGCGCGCTCAGCAGCGGTGGTTATCTCACCGACAACTTCGGCATGCAGATCGATGCCAATCGCACCTATGGCGAGTATTGGCGCGCGCACAGCGATACCGATATCAGCAATCTGCGCGTGCGTGCGGAGTGGTGGCTGGACGACACCAAGTTGCTCAAGGCCAGCGTGCAGCGTTATCTGGTCGACATGGATCTGGCCGGTGCGCTCAGCCCGGACGATTACCGGCGCGACCCGCGTCAATCCACGCGCCCGCTGGACAGCTTCAACGGCCGCACCACGCGTGCCTCCTTGAGCTATGAGCAGTTGCTGGGCGATTGGGGCCCGATGAAGGATGTGCGCCTGGATTGGACCAACTTCAGCGCACGCAGCAGCCGCAACTTCATCGTCGGCATGCGTCAGGCCGCCACCGAAACCTGGCGTTCGGACCTGCCGCCGCAACTGCGCCAGACCGCACCGCGCGACTTCCGCGTGGTCGGCAGCGAGCCACGTCTGAGCTGGAGCATGGGCGATGCCGGTGGCGTGCGTCAGCAGTGGACCGCCGGTGTGCGCGCCGTGCACGAAGACATCGATTTTCTGGTCGGCAATCTGCGCCTGCGCGATGGCCTGTTCACCAGCGTGCGCGATTGGCAGTTCGAAGATCGCGCCTTGGCCGCTTACGTCAGCAACGCGATCACCCTTCCCGACGAACGTTTCACCATCACCCCGGGCCTGCGTTACGAGCGGCTGGATTCGCGCTATTTCAATCGGGCTACCGGCGTTAGCACGCTCAACCAGACCCGCGATGTGTTGCCGGGTCTGACGGTCGGTTTCCAGGCCAACGCACAGTGGTTCTTCTATGCCGATGGGCAACGCTCGATGCGTGCGCCGCAGGTCACCCAGATCATCTTCGGCAACAATCTGGATGCCGAACTGGCCTGGAACTACGAAGCCGGTACGCGCTATCAGCCCAACGATCGCACCCGCATCCAGTTGGGTGGCTATCTGATCGATTTCGATCAGCAGATCCAGCTGGACAACACCACGCGTGTGTTCCGCAACCTCGGCAAGACCCGCCATCAAGGCGGCGAGCTGGAGCTGCAATGGAGCCCGGAAAATCTGCGTGCGCTCACCCTCAACGCCGGCTATGCGTATCTGGATGCCAGCCAGGAATCGGGCGCGTTTCGCGGCTTCCGCGTGCCTTACACCTCACGCAACCAGATCACGCTGGGCGGCAACTACACGCTCGGTCACACCACTGTCGCACTGTCGAGCTACTACTTCAGCAAGGCCTACAGCGATGCGGCGAATACCGTGCAAGAGAACGCAATCGCCTCGGTGGGCCAGTTGCCGGCCTACATGGTGTGGAACACGCAGGTAAGCCATACCTTGTTCGAACGCGATGGACAAAAATTCAGCGCATCGCTGGCGATCAACAACCTGTTCGATCGGCAGTACTGGTTCCGTGGTGTGGATACCAGCCCGTGGGGCCGCCAGGCAGCGCCATCGCGCACCGTGACCGCCGGGCTGGAATACACGTTTTAAACCTGCGCCAGTAATTAACTGCTGCAAACGACCGATGCACAGGGGCCTCGGTCGCGCCTTTGGGCAACGGCGGTCGCGCTGGCGAGCGCCGCAGACAACACGGCGTGCATGACGCACGCACCACCGCCGCAGCATGCGGCATGCGATCAACGCATCGCAGGCCACCCAACGCCCCGCGGCGTCAGGCAGCCCGTTTCAGTACCGGTTTTTCCACCGTCCTGTTGAATCGAGAGCTGCCATGACTGCGACATCCGCTGCACCGTTGGTGATCCTCACCCATGTCTGCCATCCGGCCATCACCGAAGGCTTTCTGCCTGCCGCGCACGCGCTGGGCCTGCCGGTGTGGCTGCTGACCGATCACCGACTCGATCACCTCAGCTATTTCCGCGAGCACCCGGCACAAGCACCGCAGCGGGTGATCGAATGCGATGTGTTCAATCCGCTCGGCGTGCTGGATGTGCTGCACGACGCCGATGTGTCGCCGCGCGCAGTGTTCAGCAACAGCGATCATCTGCAGACCAGCACTGCGCTGGTCGCTGCCGGTCTGGGCCTGCCGGGCAAGGATTGGCAGGTGTGCTACGCGGCCAAGAACAAGGCGGCGATGCGTCAGCGTTTGCGCGCGCGCGGACTGCCATCGCCGTGGTTCTGCACGCTGGCGCCGGGCGCAGCGTTGCCGGCCGACATTGCGTGGCCGGTGGTCGCCAAGCCGCGCGAAGGCGTCGCCAGCCTGGACGTGCGCCACTGCGCCGATGCCGTGCAATTGCAGGCCTATCTGGACGATGTGTGGCAGCGCCATCCGCAGCGCACCGTGTTGCTGGAAGGCATGCTGGAAGGGACGCTATTTACGCTGGAAACGCTGGGCGACGGCCACACGCTGCAGGCGCTGGGCGGCTTCAAGGTGCGGCTGTCGCCACCTCCGCATTTTGTGGAATGCGAAGCGCAGTGGGATGCTCGCGTGGACACGCCGGTGATTGCGCAGGCGCTGGAGCAGCTGCGCAGTTTTGGTGTCGGTTTCGGGCTATGCCATAGCGAATTCATCCTCACCGCCGATGGCCCGGTGCTGGTGGAGATCAACTACCGCAGCATCGGCGACCGCCGGGAATTCCTGCTCGACAGCATGTTCGGCAAGCAGTGGTTCAACGCCGCGCTGGCGCCGCATCTGGGCCTGCCGCTGCCGCAGCTACGAAGCGATCGCGCACATGCCTTGCTGCGTTACTACGTCGCCGAACAGGACGGCGAGTTGGTGGCCGCCAGCGAAGACCGCCGCCATCACACTGCGCACAGCGATGTGCAGTACCGGCGCATGCGCGCGCCGGGCGAACGCATCCGGCTGAGCCATTCCAACAAGGATTACCTGGGTGTGCTGAGCGCGCTGGCCAGCGATGCGCAGGCGCTGGAGCAGGCGGTGGTGCATGCCGAAGCGGGCTTGCAATGGCGGATCGACAGCGCGGAGCTGCGCGCATGAGCAGTACAGCGGACCAACGCTATATCGCCACCCGCATCATCGATGCCTGCCTGCGCGAAGACCTGCGCGGGATCGCCACGCGTGGCAGTGCCGCAACACCTGATGCAACGCTGCTGGCGGCATGGACCGACCCCAGCCCGGTGGAAGGCTGGTGGCGCATCGCGCACCTGCCCGATGGCACGGTGTGGTTGCCGATCCACCGGCAGGGCTACCTGCAGGACATCAGCGCCTGTGGCGATAGCTGGATTGTGCAACGTGCTGACGGTGTGCATGTCGAACGCGGTGCGCAGACATGGCTGCAACGCATGAGCGCGCAGCTCGACATGGACACGCAGCAGTTGCATCGCGCCTATGCCGAAGAAGCCGAGTGCGCCGCCGCCCACCTCGGCCTGGCGCGTCAGGCCTACGATGCACAGGCACCTGCGCTACTCAACGCGCTGCAGCATGAAGATGCGGCCGAGCGCGCGTATCGCTGCGATCAACTGGCGAGCTATCGCGACCATCCGTTCTATCCGACCGCACGCGCCAAGGCCGGGCTGGATGCATCGGAACTGCGCGATTACGCGCCCGAATTCGCGCCCACCTTTACGCTGCGCTGGCTGGCGATTCCGCGTGCGCAGGTCACCTGTACCAGCGCGTTACCGGCCGAGCTGTGGCCGGACTTCGCCACGCTGGGTTTGCCGCCCGAACTGGCCGACACGCACATCGCCTGGCCGGTGCATCCGCTGGTGTGGGCGCGGCTGGAGCAGGACGGCTTCGCGCTGCCTGCAGGCAGCTTGCGTGCACCGCAGGCCTGGCTGGAGGTACGCCCTACCCTGTCGGTGCGCACGCTGGTGCCGCTGCTGCATCCGCAGCTGCATTTCAAGTTGCCGATCCCGATGCGCACGCTGGGCGCGCTCAATCTGCGTTTGATCAAGCCCTCCACGCTGTACGACGGCCACTGGCTGGAGCGGGCGTTGCGCCGCATCGATGCGCTGGACCCGGCACTGCGCGGCCGCTGCGTGTTCGTGGACGAATCGCATGGCGGGCACGTGGGTGAGACGCGTCATCTGGCCTATCTGGTGCGGCGTTATCCGCCGCTGGACGACGCCACGTTGGTGCCGGTTGCTGCGCTGTGCGCGCTGTTGCCGGATGGCCGGCCGATGGCGATCCATCTGGCCGAGCGCTTTGCGCAGGGCGATGTGCTCGGCTGGTGGCGCGAGTACACCGAGCTGATGCTGGCGGTGCATCTGCGCCTGTGGCTGCGCTACGGCATCGCGCTGGAAGCCAATCAGCAGAACAGCGTACTGGTCTACGCCGATGGCCAGGCGACGCGGCTGCTGATGAAGGACAACGACGCCGCGCGCATCGCGATGCCGCAGCTGCGCGCGCAGCTGCCGGATCTCGACACACTGGGCACGCTGCACGATGCGCGTATCGCGGTGGACGATCCGCACGCCCTGGCGCAGATGTTCTGCACCATCGTGCTGCAACTGGATCTGCAGGCGGTGCTGGAAGGCCTGGCCGAATGGCAGCCCGCGCTGCGTGCGCCGCTGTACACGCAGTTGCAGACGCAGTTCGCCTTGACGCTGGCGCAGCTGGATGTCGATGGCATCGACACCAGCCCCGCGCGCCGCTTGCTGGCCGCGCCGCGGCTGCCGGTGAAGTACTTGCTCAGCGCCGGCAGCCTGCTCAGCAAACAGCTCACCGGTGCGCGCGACATCAACAAGTTCTACGGCAATAGCGCGCCTAATCCCTTCGGCGAGGCATTCGCTGGCGCGCAACACACGCTGCGTCGGCAGGCGGGCGCTCAGCGATGAAGCGTGTTCTGGGCCCGGTGCTGGCGGCGCACTACCTGGCCGCCTTCACCGCGTTGGGCATGCCGCTGTTTCTGCCGCAGGTGCTGGCCGAACTGGCGCCGTCGGCCGCGGTTGGCTGGAGCGGCGTGCTGTACGTGTTACCGACGCTGTGTACGGCGTTGACGGCGAGTACCTGGGGGCGCTTGGCCGACCGCTATGGACGCAAGCGTTCGCTGTTGCGTGCGCAACTGGGGCTGGCAGTGGGCTTTGCGATCGCCGGCTTCGCACCGTCGCTGACCTGGCTGGTACTCGGGCTGATCGTGCAAGGCACCTGCGGCGGCTCGCTGGCGGCGGCAAATGCGTATCTGGCCAGCCAGCCGCAGGCCGGCCCGTTGGCGCGTGCGCTCGACTGGACGCAGTATTCGGCGCGCCTGGCGATGGTCAGCGCGCCTGCGTTGTTGGGCCTGGCATTGGCGCTTGGCCCGGCGCAGTCGCTGTATCGCGCGCTCGCGCTGTTGCCGCTGCTGGCGTTCGCGCTGACCTGGTGTTTGCCGGCCGATCGGCCTGCGGTGCGGCCGACAGCTTCCACTGCGACGTCGACACCGTCCAGGCACGCAGCTGAGTCGGCGCAGTCGGCCTCACCACAGACAACCACAACGACCAACCCACTGTGGCCTGCACTGTTGATCGCGCAATTCCTGTTCTGCTTCGCGATGGTGGTGACCTTCCCCTACTTCATCCCGTATGCGCTGGCGCGCGGCGCCGGCCACGACGCGCTGGCCGGCCTGCTCTACAGCCTGCCGCATCTGGTCTATCTGGTGGTGCTGCCGTGGTGGCGTCGCGGCGATGGCGAGGCGTGGCTGGTGCCCGGCCTGGTGGTGTTCGCCGTGGCCTGCGTGTGGCAGGCGTTGTTGCACGATCCCGTCGCACTGGCAGTTGCGCGTGTGCTGTTCGGGTTCGGCATGTTGTTCGGCCTGCGTGGGCTCAACCGCAGCCTGGCCATGGTCGCCAGCGGGCACGGCGCCGGGCGCTTGTTCGGCCGCTTCGATGCCTGCGGCAAATGGGCCGGCGTGTTCGCCGGTGCCGCTGCCGGCGCGCTGGCCCAGGCGGCCGGCCCTGCCACCCCTTTCCTGGCTGCCGCGCTGGCTGCGGCGGCCGCTGCGCTCACCGTTCTGGTGCGCTTCCCTTCGAGGAGATCCGCCGATGTCGCCGCACACGATGCATGACCCCTGGTACGACAGCATGGCCGACGCGCAGGCCTGCACCTGCTGGTTGAACTGCTACCTGCGCGAATTCGCGATTCCGCAACGCGCAGTGGACTTCGATTATCGC
Organism: Xanthomonas sp. NCPPB 2933; assembly: GCF_056725225.1. Classification (NCBI taxonomy): domain Bacteria; kingdom Pseudomonadati; phylum Pseudomonadota; class Gammaproteobacteria; order Lysobacterales; family Lysobacteraceae; genus Xanthomonas; species Xanthomonas sp. NCPPB 2933. The sequence continues at coordinate 1,406,495 of NZ_CM161518.1, read as the reverse complement.
GGGCTGGATCGCCCCGGCCCGCGCGTGGCCGAGCAGCGCTGGCTACGCATCGATCTGGGCGACACCGGCGCGCTGTGCGTGCGCATTGCCTATGCCGATCGCCTGGGCCGCTGCCGCTTCGCCTCCACGCCGTTTCTCAAGAGCGCCGGCCAACCGTGGCAGAGCCTGGATGCGCATGCCTTGGCGCGTTGCCTGCTGCAGGCGCTGGGCAGCACGCAGGCGGTCAATCCGGAACTGCTCGCGCAAAGCGCCAACAGCGTGGCGATCACTGCTGCGTTGTTGCGACAGGCACAAGGCACCTTGCCGACTGGTGAGGCGATGATCGATGCCGAGCAATCGATGCTGTGGGGGCATGCCTTGCATCCCACGCCTAAGAGTCGCGAAGGCATCGATCTTGCGCAGGTAATGGCCTGCGCGCCGGAAGCGCGTGCGGCGTTCCAGCTGTTCTGGTTCCGCATCGACCCACGGCTCTTGCGCATGCAGGGCCGCGATGTACGTGCCACCTTGCGGCAGCTGTCCGGCAGCGAGGACCTGTATCCCTGCCATCCGTGGGAAGCGCAGCGGCTGCTCGACGACCCGCTGCTGCGCACCTTGCAAGCGCGCGGCGTGATCGAGCCGGTCGGCATGCTGGGCGATGCACTGCGGCCAACCTCCTCGGTGCGCACGCTGTATCACCCGGAGCTGGATTATTTCCTCAAGTGCTCGGTGCATGTGCGGCTGACCAACTGCGTGCGCAAGAACGCCTGGTACGAGCTGGAAAGTGCGGTCGCCCTCACCGAGCTGCTGGCGCCGAGCTGGCGTGCGTTGGCGGTGCAGGTCCCCGGCTTCGATGTGATGCTGGAGCCTGCGGCCACCTCGCTGGAGATCGGGCAGGTGGACCCGGCACTGCACGATGCCGATCCGCTTGCGGCACGCGCGCTATCGGAGAGCTTCGGCATCCTGTATCGGCAGACCCTTCCTGCCGCGCAACGTGCGCGTTGGCAGCCGCAGGTGGCCGCCGCGTTGTTCACCTGCGATGCGCAGGGCAACAGCGTGTGTGCGGCGAAGTTGCAGGCCTTGGGCAGCGCGCAGATGGATCGCCACACCGCCACGTTGCTGTGGTTCCGCGCCTATGCCGGCTTGTTGCTGGATGGTGTGTGGAGTGCCTTGTTCCAGCACGGCATCGCGTTGGAACCGCACTTGCAGAACACCGTGATCGGCTTCGCCGATGGCTGGCCGACACGGGTATGGATCCGCGATCTGGAAGGCACCAAGCTGCTCGCACACCACTGGCCCGCCACGCGTTTGCAGGGCGTGGGCGAGCGCGCACGGCAATCGCTGTACTACACGCCGGAACAGGGCTGGAATCGTGTGGCGTATTGCGCGCTGGTCAATAACCTGGCCGAGGCGATCTTCCATCTCACCGAAGGCGATGCCGCGCTGGAAGCGCGCCTGTGGCAGTGCGTGGGCGAGCTCGCCGCACGCTGGCAGCAACGTCATGGTGCGCAGGCCGCGCTGCAAGGCCTGATCGACGGCGCGCCGTTGCCCGGCAAGAACAATCTGGGCACGCGGCTGTGGCAACGCGCGGATCGACAATCCGATTACACCGCGCTGCCCAATCCCATTCCACGCGTCGCGACCGCGCGCCAGGTGGCGGCATGAGCCTGCACATCGATACCGCCGCAGTGATGGAGGCGTTGCCACACCTGCGCGAACACAGCGATGGCCCGCTCTGCGCCTACGTCTACGACCTGGCCACACTGCACGCGCATGCGGCATGGATGCGCGCGCAATTGCCGGCCGGGTGCGAGCTGTTCTACGCGGCAAAAGCCAATGCGGAGCCGCCGATCCTGCGCACGCTCGCCCCGCACATGGATGGCTTCGAAGCGGCCTCCGGCGGCGAACTCACCTGGCTGCATCAGCAACAACCGCAGGCCGCGTTGTTGTTCGGCGGACCCGGCAAGCTCGATAGCGAACTTGCCCAGGCCGCTGCGCTGCCCGATTGCACCGTGCACGTGGAAAGCCTGGGCGAACTGGAACGCCTGGCCGTCATCGCGGCGCAGGCGGGCCGCTGCGTACCGGTGTTCCTGCGCATGAACATCGCCGTGCCCGGGGCGCAGAGCACGCGTCTGATGATGGGCGGGCAACCCTCGCCGTTCGGCCTGGACCCGGACGATCTGGATGCGGCGATCCATCGGCTGCGTGCGAGCCCCTCGCTGCGCCTGGAAGGGTTCCATTTCCATCTGATGTCGCACCAGCGCGATGCCGGCGCGCAGCTGCACCTGATCGCTGCCTATCTGCGCACCGTGCAGCAGTGGCGGCAACGCTACGGGCTTGGCCCGTTGCGGGTGAATGCAGGCGGTGGCTTCGGTGTGGATTATCTGGCGCCGGAATCGTCGTTCGATTGGGCCGGCTTCTGCGCCGGCTTGCCTGCGTTGCTAAGCGAACATGGCGACGCACTGCGTCTGCGGTTGGAGCCGGGGCGCTATGTCAGTGCCAGCTGCGGCTGGTATCTGATGGAAGTGCTGGACCTCAAGCGCAGCCACGGCGCCTGGTTTGCGATCGCCCGCGGCGGCACCCATCACTTCCGCACTCCGGCCGCACAAGGTCACGATCACCCGTTCCGTGTGTTGCGTGGCGCGCGTGCCCCAGTGCTGCGCGACATGCCGGTGACGCTGGTCGGGCAGCTGTGCACGCCCAAGGACGTGCTGGCACGCGACCAGCCTATCGCGACCCTGGCGCCGGGCGACTGCCTGGCCTTCCCGCTGGCCGGTGCGTATGCGTGGAATATTTCGCATCAGCAGTTCCTGATGCATCCACCGCCGCAGATGATGTTTTTGCCGGTGGCGGCTCAGACAACTGCATCCGCATCCGCTTCCGTGGAAAGCCGCACCGGCACCCGGATGTCTGCACGCAGCTTGCCCTCTGCCACTGCTTCCGGATCGTCCAGGTAGAGGTAATGCAGCGGCGCATCGCGTAGCGCGTAGCCGCTGTCGGGTAGCCACTGCGCGAGCACGCGGTCGAGCGCGTCTTCGATACCTGCATACGACCCTACATGACGCAGCACCGCGTGCGCGCCACCGTGGAGCTGGCGCAGGTGCAACGGCGCCGGCGGCGACAGTGCGGCGTCGAAGGCCATGCCGCATTCGAACAGATGCAGGTGCGCCGGCACATCGCGGTGGTCGCTGAGCGGCAGGCCGATCAGCGACTGCAGCTGCTCGATTGCACCGATCCGCTCGGCCCAGGCAGCGATGCGGCCGAAACCACGGTCCAGATCGTCGAACGCGCCGCGCTGGCGTAGCACCACCACTTGCAGCGGATCGAGCACTTGCACCATCACCTGCAACGGTGCGCCGGACAGCTGCGACGGCATCGAGGGCACGGCCAGTTGCTGCAGTTTCTGTGCGCGCAGCGACGGTGTATTGCGCAGGCTACTCGGGCTGGCCTGCAACACGGCACGGAACGCGCGTGCCAGCGCCTGCGGGGTCTGATAGCCCACCGCCAGCGCCACCTCGGTCACCGAGCTCGCCTGCTCGCCCAACAGATGCAACGCATAACTCAAACGCAGCCGCGCGATGGTCTGCCCCAGGGTTTCGCCCGCCAGCGCGCGATAGACCCGATGGAAATGATGCGGCGATTGCTGCGCCACCGCCGCCAGTGCGGCCAGATCCGGCAGCGGCTCACCAGCGCGAATGCTGGCCTGCAGATGTGCCACAACGCGCTCGACGCTGCGTTGCCGATTGAAACTCACGGAGGCTGCTGGCATGGACGATTCCTTGTTGGCGGCCCCAGCATCGCGCAGATCGGCGTGACGCGCGGTCCCGATCTTGCGCAGTGGGGGCGGCGCAATCGGCTGCACTGCAGCCAGGCGGCACACCGCGCGTTTGCCAATTCGGTGGCGAACAATGCGCAGCGCTGCAGCGTGGAGGCGACCACCACATCGCAGACGCCTCGGCGGTGGCCGTGCGCAGCTGCTGCCAGCCCAACGCGGTAAGTGGGTCGTCGAGCTACCCGCGATGCTGCGCTGGCCGGTCTCGCCGTGTCGCAACATGCTGATCTGCGCATTCAGCCGTCGGACACGCCGGCTTCGGCGAAGGTGGCCATGCCGTTGTGCAGTGCGCAAGCGTGACGCAACAGCGGAATGGCGACCGCTGCGCCGCTGGCTTCGCCCAGGCGCAGGTCCAGTTGCAGCAAGGGTTCGGCATCCAGCGCGCGCAGCAACGCGGCATGGCCGCGCTCCTGCGAGCGGTGCCCGAACAACAGCCATTCGCGCACGCCGCCATTGAGATGGGTGGCGACCAACGCCGCGGCGGTACTGATAAAGCCATCCACCAGCACCGGAATCCCGGCCTGCGCGGCCGCGATATAGGCACCGACCAGGGCGGCAATCTCGAAACCGCCTAGCCGGCGCAACCGCTCCAGCGGCGTGGAGGCATCGGCATGCAGGGCCAGCGCGCGGGTGATCACGGTCGCCTTGTGCGCGATGCCTTCGGCATCCAGCCCGGTACCGGCGCCGGCCATGGCCTGCGGAAACTGCGACAGCAGCGCGCAGCCCAGCGCGGCGGCAGCAGTGGTGTTGCCGATGCCCATTTCACCGCCGACAAACAGCTGCGTATCGCAACTCCTTGCCTGCGCAATGCTTTCGACGCCTGCGGCAAGGGCATCGCGCAACTGGGTGGATGTCATCGCCGGCTGCTCGCAGATGTTGGCGCTGGACGGCGCGATCCAGGCACGACGCACCCGCGGCAACTCGCCCGGGTCGTTGACCACGCCCAGATTCACCACTTCCAGGCGTGCGCCGAGCTCGCGCGCCAGCACTGCGATGGCGGCGCCACCGCGGGCGAAATTGCGCACCATCTCGCCGGTGACCGCCTGCGGAAACGCAGACACGCCCTCGGCCGCGACGCCGTGGTCGGCGGCATACACCGCAATCCAGATCCGCTGCACGGTGGGGGATTCATTGCGCTGCCAGGCCGCCAGTTGCACGGCCAGATGCTCCAGCCGACCCAGCGCACCAGGCGGCTTGGTCAGTTGTCCCTGCCGGGCCAGCGCCGCTGCCCGCACACGTGCATCCGGCACCGCACAGGCACCCTGGATCCAATCGATACTCACACCGCGTCTCCTTTCAGCACCATCGGCAAGCCGGCCACGACAAACACCACGCGCTCGCACTGTACCGCCAATGCCTGATGCAGCAGACCGGCCTGGTCGACACACCGGCGCGTCGGTTCACCCAACGGCACGATGCCCTGCCCGACCGCGTTGCCGACCAGCACGATCTGCCCCGGCAACTGCGGCAGGGTGCCGAGCAAGGCTTAACGCTCGAGCACGAATACGCCGGCATCCGGGTCGCCCAGCAGGCTGCTCAGCCACAGCGTGAGGCAATCCACCAGCACGCAGCGGTCGGGCGCGGCCAGTGCCTGCAAGCTGGCAGCCAACGCGATGGGTTCTTCCACGCACGGCCAATGTGGCGGGCATTGGCTGCGGTGATGCGCGATGCGTGCGCGCATCTCATCGTCCAATGGCGCGGCCGTCGTCCTGTTGCAGCAATGGCCGCGTCAACGCAGCGCCCGTGCTGATGCCGCAGTGGATCGCGTAGCCGCTCACCGCCGCGTCGTTCAATGCAAGCCGCCCGTGCACGCGATGCAATTGCTTGTAGGGCTGCAGTATGACTCGCCCGACGGTGAGCACGGCCGGTGTGATCGCCGCGCTTACTGCGCTGCTTGATAACGCAGCGTCAGCAGATAATTGCGCCCCGGCTGCGCGTACCAGCGTGCGGTTTCGTACTGGCGATCGAACACATTGTTGGCAGTGAGCGCCACCTTCCACTCCGCATTCACTGCATAACTCACGCGCAGATCCAGCAGACCGTAACCGGCCAGGCGCTCGGTGTTGGCCAGATCGTCGAAACGCTTGCCGGACCCGAACAGGCTGGCACCGACGCCGAACACACCGAAGCTGCGGTCCGCATCGATACGCCCGCTCTGCCGCGCGCGCCGCGGCAACCAGTTGCCTTGATTGACGCTGCCATCTGCTTCCGGCTGCAACCAGGTCAACGCGCTGCGCACGGTCCAGCCGGCCAGCTCGGTGTCGTAACCGGCTTCCACGCCGCGGATGCGCGCCTGATCGATATTGTTCGGCTGCCCGAACGGATGCGCCGCATCCACCAACGACGCGTCGTAGGCGATCAAATCGTCGATGCGGGTCTGGAACGCGCTCAGCGTCCAGGTGCCCCAGTCGTAGTTGCCGCGCAGACCGAGCTCGGCGCTCTTGGAGGTCTCCGGCCCCAGCAACGGATTGCCGAAATCGGGGTAATACAACTCGTTGAAGGTCGGTGCCTTGAACGCGGTGCCGTAGCTGGCGGTCAGGCGCAGGTGCTCGGCGAAATCCCAGCCCCACAACAGGCTACCGGTGGTCTTGCCGCCGAATTGGCTGTTGTCATTGCGACGCAGGCTGGCCTGCAACGACTGCGTGCCGAAGCTCTGCTGCCACTGCGCGAATGCGGCGCGGTCGATGCGGCTATCGGAATTGTAATTGTCGCTGCTGGCGATGGCATCGCGCTGCCAGTCGAAGCCGACCGTCAGCAGGCCAGCGCCGGCATCGATATCGGCCTGCAACGAACCTTGCTTGCGGCGGGTGTCGTAGGTGGACAGATACGCGCCTTCGTAATACGCATCGCTCAAATCGGAACTGCTGCCGACGCTGGCAGTGAGCTTGAGCGCATCGGTCGGCGCATACCGCACGCGGCCGCCGACCGCCTGCTGCACGCCCTTGGACAGGTTACCGCCGAAGGCCGAGCCGTCGTATTCGTTGCGACTCTGCGCGCGCAAGGCGTGCACGTCCGCATCCCACTGGCGATTGAAGCGCCAGCCGCCCTGCACGCTCAGCGAATCGTTGCGATAGCCATCGCGATCCGGATCGTAGTCGCTGGAGCTGGTGTCCAGATAGGCGTTGATGCCATCGGTCTCGTCATGCACCGCGTTGGCCGAATACCAGCCGCCGCGCTCGCTCAGATCGCCCTGACTGCGCCCGGCCACACCTGCACTGTAGCGGCGCGCGTTGTCGCTGCCGGCCGCCGCGCTGAAGGTGGGCACGAAGCTTCCCTGAGGGCGGCGGGTAAAGATCTGGACGACACCGCCCAGCGCTTCGGAACCATACAAACTGGAGAACGGGCCACGCACGATTTCGATGCGTTCGATCTGTTCGATCGGCAGGTCCTGCAGCGCCGCGCCGCCCGAGGTGGCCGAACCGATGCGCACGCCGTCGATCAACACCACCACCTGGTCGGACTCAGTGCCGCGCAGGAACAGCGAGGTCGGCTTGCCTGGGCCACCGTTATTGGCCAGCGACACGCCGGCTTCGCCACGCAGCAGATCCTGCAGCGAGTTCACCTGGCGACGCTCGATCTGCGCTCGGTCGATCACGGTGACCGGCGCCAGCGTCTGGTCCTGTGTCTGCGCGGTGCGCGAAGCAGTGACCACGACCTGGTCGAGATCGATGGCGGCTTCGGCATGGACCACATTGACCACACACAACGACAGGCACACGGCCAACACCGCGCGGCGCGGCGAAACGGAAGAACGGGACATCGACTGCTGCTCCTGGAACCGCGCCTACCCGCGCGGGGGCAATGGGGCGGCAAACAGCAACGGGCCAGGCGCCCGAGGCCGCAGCGCCAGACGATCAAGGCCACGCCCACCGCGTGCCGGGTCAATTCCTCAAGGCCGGTCTCCGGGCTCGCGAGTGGAGGCCTGCGCCCCCGATGCCGCGCCTTCCCATGCGACTGCACAGTGGCGTAATGCGGCATCTGACCTCGCCCACCGTTGCGGGGGCAGCTCCGGAATTGCAACTCGCCAAGGCGATGCGCGCACCGGATTCCCGTTTAAACCACCGGTAAAGCAGCAGTCACCTCAGGGGCGCGCATGGTAGCAGGATTGGCTGGGGCCTCAGCGGTCTCCGGCAACCGGCCAAGAGCAGCGCGTCGCCACGCGCCTGGATGGTGAATCCCCAATCCCTTCTCCCGCCCGGCGAAGGTGGCACGCAACGCCGGATGAGAGTGCGGCTACTGAGAAATATTTGGTCAACCGTACCCTCACCCCAACCCCTCTCCCGACGGAGAGGGGCTAAAGCTGTCCTTCTCCCATCGGGAGAAGGTGCCCCGAAGGGGCGGATGAGGGTACGGGCGAAGCCTCATGCCATGTCTGAAGAAAGTGCATGCAACTTTTAGCCAAGTGCGGCGCTGAGCTTGACGTAGTAAGTGTGAGTGGGCTTCGCCCCGTACCCTCACCCCAACCCCTCTCCCGACGGGAGAGGGGCTAGCTGTCACCGGCGGGAAAAGGGGCTTCTACCCACGCTTCATTGGCTTGTTCAAGATTTCTGGGTCATGGAGGCGACGTACCGAGGCGGCAGCGTGGCCGGGGATTGGCGGAGAGCGGCACACGGATGTGCCGCGGCGGCGAGTCAGACAGGATGTCTGACCGAGCCGAGGAGCCAATCCCCGGCCGCGCTGACGCCCTGACCGAAGCCAGAGACATAGTCACAGACAGACAGCGTGCTTGGCGGTGCCCGGAGAACCCGTACCCTCACCCCAACCCCCGCTCAGCGCCCCGGCCCGCGCTTGCGGCGCGGGCGCTCCAAGGCACGCGCCCATGGCGCGCAAGCTGTTCCTCCTCGCCCCGACGGGAGAGGGGCTTCAAGCCACGCTTCATCGGCTTGTTCAAGAATTCTAGGTCATGGAAGCGATGTACCGAGGCGGCAGCGTGGCCGGGGATTGGCGGAGAGCGGCACAGGGATGTGCCGCGGCGGCGAGTCAGACAGGACATCTGACCGAGCCGAGGAGCCAATACCCGGCCGCGCTGACGTCCTGACCGAAGCCAGAACAGACCGCGTGCTTGGCGGTGCCCGGAGAACGCGTACCCTCAAACGGCTATCGACACCTCACGCCCCCTGCAGCGCCTGCTCCAGATCCGCTAGCAGATCGTCGATGTGTTCGATGCCGATCGACAGCCGCACGGTGTCTTCACTCACCCCGGCATGTTCCAACTCGGCCGGGCCCAACTGCCGATGCGTGGTTGATGCCGGATGCGTCGCCAGCGACTTCGCATCGCCGATATTCACCAGCCGCGTAAACAACTGCAGCGCATCCAGAAACCGCGCGCCTGCCGCGCGTCCACCGGGCAGGCCGAAGGTCAACACACCCGAGCCATGCCCGCCCAGATACTTCTGCGCCAACGCATGCTCGGGATGATCCGGCAGCGCGGCATAGTTGACCCACGCAACCCGCGCATGCCCCTGCAGATACGTCGCAATCGCCAGCGTATTCGCGTTGATGCGCTCCATCCGCAACGGCAGCGTTTCGATGCCTTGCAGGATCAAAAACGCATTGAACGGCGATAGTGCCGCACCGGTGTTGCGCAGCGGCACCACGCGCGCACGACCGATATACGCCGCATCACCCAACGCTTCGGTATAGACCACACCGTGATAGCTCACATCCGGCTCGTTGAGGCGCGGGAACCGCTGCTTGTGCGCCGCCCAGGGGAAGCGCCCGCTGTCCACGATCGCCCCGCCGATGCTGTTGCCATGGCCACCCAGATACTTGGTCAGCGAATGCACCACGATGTCGGCGCCGAACTCGATCGGCCGCAACAACGAAGGTGTGGCCACGGTGTTGTCCACGATCAACGGCACCCCATGCGCATGCGCCACCGCGGCCACGGCTTCGATATCGGTGATATTGCCGCGCGGATTGCCAATCGACTCCACGAACACCGCCTTGGTACGTTCATCGATCAAGCCGGCAAACGCCTGCGGATCGCGATAATCGGCAAAGCGCGTGCTGATGCCGAACTGCGGAAATGTATGCGCGAACAGATTGTAGGTGCCGCCATACAACGCACTGGAGGAGACGATATTGTCGCCAGCCTCGGCAATGGTCTGGATCGCATACGTCACCGCCGCCTGCCCGGACGCCAGCGCCAACGCGCCGATGCCGCCTTCCAGCGCAGCCACGCGTTGCTCCAGCACATCGTTGGTCGGATTCATGATGCGGCTATAGATATTGCCCTGCACCTTGAGGTCGAACAGGTCCGCGCCGTGCTGGGTATCGTCGAACGCGAAGGCCACGGTCTGGTAGATCGGCACCGCCACCGCACGCGTGGTCGGGTCGGGCGTGTAGCCGCCGTGCACGGCGATGGTTTCAGGCTTCCACTGCGGATCGGTCATGGCGCGGCTCGCTCTCGGACAGAGTGCCGACCATAGCCGGGCATGCGCCTGCGATTGCAGACGAGCGGTAATGAGCTTATGCCGCCGCGTTGTGAGCGCAACGATGCCCAGCATGCGCCATCCATATCACGCAAACGGGCACTGCCTGCGCAGTGCCCGTTGGTTACCTTTCAACCTTGACTACCGATGCGGCACACAAGTACCGCCAAACATCAGCCCTTGGTGAATGCCAGACGCCCACCCTCGACACGCACGCGCACGGTATCGCCGCTGAGGTAATGCCCCGAGAGGATCTGCTGCGCCAGCGGGTTCTCCACCTGCGACTGGATCGCGCGCTTGAGCGGGCGTGCGCCATACACCGGGTCGAAGCCGACATTACCCAGCAATTCCAGCGCAGCATCGTCCAGATCCAGCTTGAGGCCGCGCTCGGACAAACGCTTCTCCAGCCCATGCAACTGGATGCGCGCAATCGACTTGATCTGTGCCTTATCCAGCGGATGAAACACCACGATGTCGTCGAGCCGGTTAATGAACTCCGGGCGGAAATGCGCCTGCACCACGCCCATCACCGCGGCCTTCATCTGCGTATAGGCCTCGGCGCTACCGTCGCCGGACAGCTCCTGGATCTGGTGCGAGCCCAGGTTGGAGGTCATCACGATCACGGTGTTGCGGAAGTCCACGGTGCGGCCCTGGCCATCGGTGAGGCGTCCATCGTCGAGCACCTGCAGCAGGATGTTGAAGACATCGGCATGCGCCTTCTCCACTTCGTCCAGCAGGATCAGCGAATACGGGCGCCGACGCACTGCCTCGGTGAGATAGCCGCCTTCTTCGTAGCCCACATAACCCGGAGGTGCACCGATCAACCGCGAGACCGAATGCTTCTCCATGAACTCGCTCATGTCGATGCGGATCATCGCTTCGGTGCTGTCGAACAGGAAGTCCGCCAGCGCCTTGCACAACTCGGTCTTGCCCACGCCGGTCGGTCCCAGGAACAGGAACGAGCCGCTAGGACGATTGGGGTCGGACAGGCCCGCGCGCGAACGACGCACAGCATCGGAGACCACCTTGATCGCCTCGTTCTGGCCGACCACGCGGTGATGCAGTTCGTCTTCCATACGCAACAATTTGTCGCGCTCGCCTTCGAGCATCTTGTTGACCGGAATGCCGGTCCAGCGCGACACCACCTCGGCGATTTCCTCGGCGGTGACACGGTCCTGCACCAGCTTGAAGTCGTGATGTTCAACCTCGTTGGCCAGCGCCATCTGCTTTTCCAGTTGCGGCAATACGCCGTACTGGATCTCGCTCATCTTGGCGTAGTCCTGGCGCCGTTGCGCGGCCTCCAGTTCCAGCTTGGCGTGCTCGATCTGCTCCTTGACCTTGGTGGTGCCCTGCAGCGCAGCCTTCTCGGATTTCCACAACTCGTTGAGGTCGTAGAACTCGCGCTCGAGCTTGTCGATGTCGGTTTCCAGATCGGCCAGGCGCTGACGCGAGGCGTCGTCCTTTTCCTTCTTCAGCATCTCGCGCTGGATCTTGAGCTGGATCAGGCGGCGCTCCAGGCGGTCGAGTTCCTCCGGCTTGGAGTCGATCTCCATGCGGATGCGCGATGCCGCCTCGTCCATCAAATCGATGGCCTTGTCCGGCAGCTGGCGGTCGGTGATGTAGCGGTTGGACAGCGTGGCGGCGGCCACGATCGCCGGGTCGGTGATCTCCACGCCGTGATGCACGGCATAGCGCTCCTTCAGGCCGCGCAGGATCGCGATGGTGTCTTCCACCGTCGGTTCGCCCACGAACACCTTCTGGAAACGCCGCTCCAGCGCCGCGTCTTTTTCGATGTACTTGCGGTATTCGTCCAGCGTGGTGGCGCCGATGCAATGCAGCTCGCCACGCGCCAGCGCCGGCTTGAGCATGTTGCCCGCGTCCATCGCGCCATCGGCCTTGCCCGCGCCGACCATGGTGTGCAGCTCGTCGATGAACAGGATGATCTGGCCTTCGTTCTTGGACAGGTCGCTGAGCACCGCCTTCAGCCGTTCTTCGAACTCGCCGCGGAACTTTGCGCCGGCGATCAGCGCGCCCATGTCCAGCGACAGCACACGCTTGCCGCGCAGGCCTTCGGGCACTTCGCCATTGATGATGCGCTGGGCCAGGCCCTCGACAATGGCGGTCTTGCCCACGCCGGGTTCGCCGATCAGCACCGGGTTGTTCTTGGTGCGCCGCTGCAAGACTTGGATGGTGCGGCGGATTTCTTCGTCGCGGCCGATCACCGGATCGAGCTTGCCGCTCTCCGCACGCGCGGTGAGGTCGATGGTGTATTTTTCCAGCGCCTGGCGCTGCTCTTCGGCATTTTCCGATTGCACGGTTTCGCCGCCGCGCAGCTTGTCGATGGCAACCTCGATCTTTTTCTTGTCGCCACCGGCCGCGCGCAAGGCCACGCCCAGCGGGCTGGCATCGTCGGCCGCGGCCAGCACGAACCACTCGCTGGCGATAAAGGCATCGCCATGTTGCTGGGCCAGTTTGTCGGTCTGGTTGAGCAGGCGGTTGAGATCGTTGCCGATCGACAGGTTACCTTCCTGCCCCGACACCTTGGGCAGCGTATCCAGTGCCTCGCCCAGCCGCTCGCGTAGCAATGGCACGTTGACGCCGGCCTGCGACAGCAGCGGGCGCGTGCTACCGCCACTCTGGTCGAGCAACGCGGCGAGCACGTGCACCGGTTCGATGATGTTGTGGTCGCGGCCCACGGCCAGCGACTGCGCGTCGGCCAGCGCCTGCTGGAACCGCGAGGTGAGCTTGTCCATCCGCATGGGGAAATCCTCTGAACTGGTGGCCGGTGTCTCCGGCGATACCGTGCAGATGCGGCTGCTGTGCGGGGTTTCAAGGTTTAGCGGGTGCGGCAAGTGCAGATGAGGGGCATCAGGGCCGGCTCACGTTGCTTGGTGTGGGGCTGCACGATGTTGGAGAAACGGGTTTGCCTTGCGCATTGGCGTAGGCGTTGGCTTAGACAGACTCGGGCCGACGACCAGCCCGCTAGACGATCCGCCGCAGTGGCACAGTGGCGTGCGGCGCAGCGCCCTGCCGCGCATCGACATCCTTGGCGTCCTCGGCGTTCTCCGTGGCCGCTGGCGCCGGCAGCTGCGCCGTCCCCAGCAGACGCGACAACACCTGCGCCTGGATCGCCGCCAGCGCCGGTGCGCCTGGTACACGCGGATGCGGCACCGGCACTTGCATATCCAGGCCGACCCGGCCGTGCTCGATCAGCACGATGCGATCGGCCAGCGCGCTCGCCTCGGCCACGTCATGGGTGACCAGCACCAGGGTGAAACCATGCTGCCGCCACAGCTGCACGATCAGCTGCTGCATCTCGATGCGCGTCAACGCATCCAGCGCACCCAGCGGTTCGTCCAGCAGCAACAGCCGCGGCCGATGCACTAGCGCACGCGCCAGGGCCACGCGCTGGCGTTGACCGCCCGACAGCGTCGCCGGCCAATCGCCGCCGCGCGTGCCCAGCCCCACCGCGTCCAGTGCGGCCTGCGCCTGGGCACGCCCGGCACGGCCCAGGCCGAGCGCCACGTTGTCGATCACCCGCTTCCACGGCAGCAGCCGCGCATCCTGAAACATCAGGCGCACCGCATCGCGCTGCGCAGCCAACGGCGCGTGCCCGCTGGCGACCGTGCCGGTATCGGCCGCTTCCAGCCCGGCGATCACGCGCAGCAAGGTGCTCTTGCCGCAGCCGCTGCGCCCGACAATTGCCACGCTGGCACCGGGCGCGATGTCCAGATCGATGCCGCGCAACACCTCGGCATCGCCATAACGCTTGCCGATACCGCGCAAGGTCAGCGGCAGGCCGGTCTCGACCGCGCTCATCGGCGCAGCTCCGCACGCTGTTGCTGCGCCGGGTGCCAGCCCAACCACCAGGCTTCCAATCCGCGTGCAGCCAGATCGGCCAGCTTGCCGAGCAATGCGTACAACAAGATGGCCACCACCACGATGTCGGTCTGCAGAAATTCGCGCGCGTTCGTCGCCAGATAGCCGATGCCGGAACTTGCGGAAATCGTCTCGGCCACGATCAAGGTCAGCCACATCAGGCCCAACGCAAAGCGCAACCCGACCAGAATCGACGGCAACGCACCCGGCAACAACACATCGACAAACAGCTGCGGGCCACGCAAGCCGTAATTGCGCGCCATCTCGATCAGTGCCGGGTCCACGCTGCGGATGCCGTGATAGGTATTGAGATAGATCGGGAAGAAGGTGCCCAGCGCCACCAGAAACAACTTGGCGCCCTCGTCGATGCCGAACCACAGGATCACCAGCGGAATCAGCGCCAGATGCGGCACGTTGCGCAGCATCTGCAAGGCGCTGTCGAGCAGGCGCTCGGCCACGCGCGACACGCCTGTGAGCAGGCCCAGCGCGAAGCCAATGCTGCCGCCGATCGCCAGGCCCACTGCCGCGCGCCAGCCGCTGATCGCCAGGTGTTGCCACAACTCGCCGGTTTGCACGAGCGTGATGGCTGCACGCAGCACCGCGTCCGGCGCAGGAAGAATCCGCTGCGGCAACCAGCCACCGGAGGCGGCGATTTGCCACGCCAGCAACAAGGCCAAAGGCAATAGCCAAGGCACCAGCGCGTTGCCAAAACGACGCGAGCCGTTGCTCATCGCGGCACCTTGATGGTGTAGCGACGCATCAAAACGACAGCGCGTATGTGCACGTTTCCGGGGACCCGGCACCCGATCCCGATCCCGTTTGCATCTCTGGTCCCGCGCATCACTTGCCCGCCGCCTGTTTGCCCGCCGGCGATGCAACGGCAACCGCTGGCGCGCGCCACACCGCCGGTGCCACCAACACCCGCTTGGGCAACAGGCGCTGCGCGTAGAACAGATCGGCGGTGGCCTGCTGCGCCTTGATGACCTCGGCGCTGAGCGGTTGCACGCTGGCCGGCGGGCGATGGGCCAGCGTGCGCTCGACCACCGCAGGCGGCAGCCCGCTCTCCTGCGCCAGCACGCGAATGCTGCCGGCGCGATCGCGTTCCAATAGTCCGTCAGCCTGATTGAGCTGCCCCATCACCTGCTGCACGAACGGGCCCCACGCGGTGGCATAGCGCCGCGAAGAGAGAAAGAAGCCGCCGGTCAATCCAAGCCCTTCGCCGTTGGCGAGCAGGCGCGCACTGCCATCCAGCGTCAAGGCCGAATACCACGGGTCCCAGATCGCCCAGGCATCCACCTGCCCTGCAGCGAAGGCTGCACGTGCATTGGCCGGTGACAGATACAGCGGCGTGATGTCGCGCATGCTCAGGCCCGACTTGGCCAACAGCCGCAGCAGCAGGTTGTGCGCACTCGACCCTTTCTGAAACGCAACCCGCTTGCCTTTGAGATCGGCCACGCGCCGCAGCGTGCTCTTGGCCGGCACCAGAATGGTCTCGGCCTTGGGCGTAGGCGGCACCCAGCCCACGTAGAGCAGATCGGCACCGGCAGCCTGCGCGAACAACGGCGGAATATCGCCGGCACCGCCCAGATCGATGCTGCCCACGTTCAAGGCTTCCAGCAATTGCGGCCCGGCAGGAAACTCGATCCAGGTAATTTTGGTGCGCGGGAAGCGTTGTTCCAGCAAACGATGCTGCTTGGCCAGCACCAGGCTCGACACCGCTTTTTGATAGCCGATACGCAACTGCGCTGGCTCGGCCGCCCATGCGGGTTGCAGCCACGCGATGCTGGACAACAGCAACGCAACAAACAAAAAGCGGTAGCGCATCGAACTCCTCCTCATTGCCAATCGGTGGACGGTTTTTCCCAGAGGTTGACGCCACCCTCGACCGCAAAGCGATCGATCTCGGCCAACTCGTCGGCACTGAACGCAGGCGACTGCAAGGCCGCGACGTTTTCGATCAACTGCTCCGGGCGGCTGGCACCCAGCAAGGCCGAGCTCACGCGCGGATCGCGCAGCACCCAGGCCAACGCCAACTGCGCCAGGCTCTGCCCCCGCCGCTGTGCGATCGCATCCAGCCCGCGTGCGCGCTGCAGATTGTCCTCGGATAGATGTTCCGGCCGCAGCGACTGCCCACCCGGACGATTCACCCGCGCATCGCTGGGCACGCCATTGAGGTACTTGCCGGTCAACAAGCCCTGCGCCAACGGGGTGAACGCGATCACGCCGGCACCCACCTCGTCCGTGGCATCGAACAACTCCTGCTCGGCCCAGCGATTGAACAGGTTGTAGGCCGGCTGATGGATCAACAGTGGCACCTTCCACTCGCGCAGCAGCGCGGCGATCTCGCGCGTGCGCGCCGCCGAGTACGACGACACGCCCACGTACAAAGCCTTGCCCTGCTGTACCGCGCTGGCCAATGCGCCGGCGGTTTCTTCCAACGGTGTGTCCGCATCGAAGCGGTGCGAGTAGAAGATGTCCACGTAGTCCACGCCCAGCCGCTGCAGGCTCTGATCCAGGCTGGAAAGCAGGTACTTGCGCGAACTGCCGCCCTGCCCGTACGGGCCTGGCCACATGTCCCAGCCGGCCTTGGTCGAGATGATCAACTCGTCGCGATACGGCTTGAAATCCTCGCGCAGCAAACGGCCGAAGTTGATTTCCGCGCTGCCATACGGCGGGCCGTAGTTGTTGGCCAGATCGAAATGGGTGATGCCCAGATCGAACGCGGTGCGCAGCAAGGCGCGCTGCGTGTCGATCGGCGTGCTGTCGCCGAAGTTGTGCCACAGGCCCAGCGACAGCGCAGGCAGGACAAGGCCGCTGCGGCCGACACGGCGGTAGGCGAGACGGTCGTAACGATCGGGATGTGCGAGATAGGTCATCAGAATGTCCGGTAGATCAGCGTGCGCTGAAGCGATTGGCGGGGCGTGCCAGCCCCAGATGATCGCGCAACGTGCGCCCTGCATAGTCACGCCGGAACAGCCCGCGTCGCTGCAGCTCCGGCACCACGTGATTGGCAACATCGGCCAGGCCGCCGGGCAGATGCGGCACCAGCACGTTGAAACCATCGGCCGCGTCTTGCTCGAACCAGGTCTGCAACTCATCGGCAATCTGCGTCGGTGTGCCGATCAGGCTGTAATGCCCGCGCCCGCCCGCGATGCGCCGACCGAGCTGGGCAATGCTCAACTGCTCCTGCCCGGCCAACTCGGTGAACAACTGCTGGCGACTGCGCTGGCCGGTTTCGGTGAGCGGCAACTCCGGCAACGGGCCATCGGGTGGATAGCCGGACAGGTCGAAGTTGCCCAACATGCGCGACAGCAGTGCGATGCCGACGTCAGGCTCCACCAGTTCCTGAAACTGCTCGAACTTTTCCTGCGCTTCGGCCTGGCTTTGCCCAACCACGATGAACACGCCTGGCATCACCTTCAATGCATCGCGCGAGCGCCCGAATTGTTCCAGCCGCCCCTTGATGTCGGCGTAGAACGCCTGCGCCTTGGAAAGTGACGACTGCGCGGTGAACACCACCTCGGCCGTTTCGGCGGCCAGCGCACGCCCTGGCTCGGACGAGCCGGCCTGCACCAGCACCGGATGCCCCTGCGGCGCCCGCGCGATATTGAGCGGACCGCGCACCTGAAAATGCGGGCCGCGATGGTCAAGCACGTGCAGCCGTGCGGGATCGTAGTGCATGCCAGCGGCAGTGTCGGCGATGAAGGCATCGTCGTCCCAGCTGTCCCATAGCCCTGTGACCACTTGCTGAAATTCGCGCGCCCGCGCATAGCGCTCGGCATGCACGTAATGCGCATCGCGGTTGAAATTCAGCGCCTCGTCGGCGGCATCGGAGGTGACCAGATTCCAGCCGGCACGCCCACCGGACAGATGATCCAGCGAGGCGAACTTGCGTGCCACGTGATACGGCTCGTTGTAGCTGGTGGTCATGGTGGCGATCAACCCGATGCGCTCGCTCACCACCGCCAACGCGCTCAGCAACGTGAGCGGCTCGAACAGGCTGGAGCGCGCCATCCGCGATGCCACCGGGCCGCCGGCCGCAGCCAGGCTGTCGGCGACGAACACCGCATCGAACTTGGCGGCCTCGGCGATGCGCACCATCTGCCGGTAATGATCGAACACCAGCGGATCGGCACTGGCGTGCGGATGCCGCCATGCGGCCACATGATGGCCGGTGGCCATCAGGAATGCCCCGAGCGAAAGCTGTCGTGCAGCGCTCATCGCAGCCCACCCTGCGTCGCGCCTGCATTGCTTAAATCACTGTCGAAACACATCACCGGCATCGTCAAAAATCCTTGTGCAACTGCAGCCCGACATAGCGCTGATCGTCGCGCGGCACCAGCCGGTATACATTGCCGGTGGCATTGGCCAGCAGCGGCGCATACGAACGATCGCCCAGGTTGCGGCCAAGCACTGCCACACGCCAGCCATGCACATCGTCGGCCAGCGCGATGCTGGCGTTCCAGATCGCATACGGGCCCTGGATGGTCTGCGGGGTCTGGCTGAGGTCGTACTGCAGACTGTCCTGCCAGCTCACATCGCCGTTGAATTCCAGCGCCAGGCTGCCGCGTAACGGTACCCGGTAACCGGCGCGCAGATTGCCTTTCCAGTCCGGTGAAAACGGCAGCGGCCTGCCATCGACATTGCAGTTGGCCGCTGCTGCGGCGGGGCAGGCAAACCGCTGGATGCGCGCCTGCGTGTAGGCCAGCGATGCGGCCAGGCTGAGCCGCTCGGTGGGCCGATACTCCAGATCCAGTTCCAGGCCTTGCGTGCGCACCTGCCCGGCGTTGATCAAGCGTGTCACCACCTGCCCGGCCACGGTGTCGAAAAAGTTGGCCTGATAGTTGGCGTACTCGGTATGGAACAACGCCACGTTGGCGCTGAGGCGATCGTCCAGCGCACGCGCCTTCAAGCCGAGTTCCCAGGCATTGGAGGTTTCCGGCTTCAGCGCCGGCGTATCGCGCGGCTGCATGTTGAAAAACACGTTGTAGGCAGGGCCCTTGTAGCCGCGCGAATAGGTGAGGTAGCCGGTGGTCTGCGCATCGAAATCGTATTGCAGGCCGGCGCGACCCGACACGCCGTTTTCTGCAGTGCTGCCACTGCTCGCCGTGGAGGGCTGGATACCGGTGACTGCGGCTGCGGAGCTGGACACGCGCCGATGTTGATAGTCGAGCGTGTCGCGGGTGAAGCGCGCGCCCAGCAACGCACGCAGATCCGGCCGCCAATGCCAGGTCGCTTCGCCGAACGCCGCATACGTTTCTGCACGCGTGCCGTAATCGGCCATACCCACGTTGCTGGCGGTGGGCGTCGTCACGGTGCGGCGATAGGTTTCGTCGTTGCGCGCGTGCAGGTAATACAGCCCGGCGACCGCTTCCACTGCACGGTCGCGCGGGGTCTGGATGCGCACTTCCTGCGAATACTGTGTGTAACCCAGATCGCCACGGTCGTGCGAGGACGGAAACGCCACGCTGCGTTGCGCAGTGCGATCGCCATCCTGGAACTGGGTGTTATCCCATTGCCGCCATGCGCTGATCGAGGTGAGCAGCGCCTCGCCGATGTGCTGATCCAGCTGCAGCGAGGCGCCCTTGTTGATGTCGTCCAGATGCGTGCGGTAATCGCTGTTGATCTGCCGGTTGTCGGCGCTGGCAGTGACTGGCGCAAGCGCCGCAGCGAAGTCCGCACGCGTGCTGGCCACCACTACACCGCTGGGCGCATCGCTGCGCGACTGCAGGTAGTCGGCGAGCAGCGTCGCGTTCAAGCTCGGGTTCGGGGTGAGATCCAGCCGCAGCCGCGCACCGGAGCGCTGGTAACCATTGACGGTCTGGCCGTCGGCCACATTGCGCACATTGCCGCCGTACTCGGCCCACAACGCCGATACGCTGGCCTTGAGCACCTCCGGCACCAGCGTGCCGCCCAGGCTGGCACGCACACGGTCTTCGTCGCCGCCACCGAAGTACGCGTAATCCACATAGCCGCCGAACACATCCGGCGCCGGCTTGCTGACGATATTGAGCACGCCGGCCGAGGCGTTCTTGCCGAACAAGGTGCCCTGCGGCCCGCGCAGGACTTCGATACGTTCGACATCGAGCAGATCCAGCGTCGCCTGGCCCGGCCGCCCCAGCACCACACCGTCGATGACCGTGGCCACGCTGGGCTCGACGCCTGGCGAGGTGGAGATGGTACCCACGCCACGCAGGAACAACGAGGTGTCCTTGTTGGAGGCGCCGGTGCGAAAGGTCAGGCTGGGCACCAGCGCCGGCAGGTCGGCCACGCTGTTGCGGTTTTCGCGCTCCAGCGTTTCGCCCTGCACCACCGACACGGCCACCGGCACTTGCTGCAAGGTGGTTTCGCGGCGTGTGGCGGTCACCGTCACCGCGCCCAAGGTCTGCGCGGCGCGGTCCGGCGTTGCAGCCGCCTCGCCCACTTCATCGGCCAGCACCGGCGTACATGCCCACGCCAGACTCCATGCCAACACCTGCGGCTTAGCCAACCATCTCGTAGCAGCAAAGATCCTTGCAGGGGTCCGGTGTCGCGCGGGCATGTATGTCCTTTCGTGGCGTCGGCTGTCTTGTCGCAGCGCTTGTGGATTTCGTTTGTTCGAGAGCGCCGTGCACGCACGGCGAACAGGGCGCAGCGCAGGCCGAGAAGGCAGTGCAATGCAATAGCGCATGCTGTTTGCAGCTGCCGCGAGCGTCAAATAACCAATGTTTAGGTGGTTATTCACTCACGCACCGCAGTGCGTGCGGATAGCCGGCGCCAAGCGCGCTCGAAGACCACCGATGCACAACATCGAGTCAAGTGGCGATAATGGGTTGATGGATGCACCCAAGCCCTGGCACCTCTACCTGCTGCTGTGTCGCAACGGCAGCTATTACGCCGGCATTACCAACGATCTGGAGCGGCGCTTCCAGGCGCATCTGCGTGGCACCGGCGCGCGCTACACACGCGCAAATCCACCACTGGAAGTGCTTGCCAGCCACCCGTATGCGGACCGCGCCGCCGCCTCGCGCGCAGAGTGGCAGCTCAAGCAGCAACCGCGCGCGCGCAAGCTGGCCTGGTTGCTGGCGCAAGCACACGACGGCGCCGAGTCACAGCTCGATGACGCATCGATCACGCCCGCCTAGCCGTGTGTTTTCTACGCTGCACCGCCATCAACCGCGGAGCAGCGCATGCACTATCAGCTCTACTACTGGACCGGCCTGCAAGGCCGCGGCGAATTCGTCCGCCTCGCACTGGAAGATGCCGGCGCCGACTACACCGACGTGGCGCGCGTGGAAGGCGATGACGTGATGAATGCCTTTCTGGAAGGTCACCAAGCCGGCGCCCAGCCGTTCGCACCACCCTTCCTCAAGGCCGGCGGCACGGTGGTTGCGCAGGTCGCAGCGATCCTGCATTTCATTGGGCCGCAGCTGAAGCTGGTACCGGAATCGGATGCACTACGCATCCAGGCATTGCAATTGCAGCTGACCATCACCGACCTGGCGGCCGAAGTGCACGACACCCATCATCCGATCGCCACCGGGCTGTATTACGAAGACCAGAAAGCCGAAGCGGCCAAGCGTGCCAAGGATCTGCGCGACAACCGCCTGCCCAAATTCCTGGGCTACTTCGAGCAGGTGCTGCAGCAGGCCGGCGGCATCCACGTACTGGGCACGCACTCGTATGTGGATCTGTCGCTGTTTCAGCTGATCAGCGGGCTGGAATACATGTTTCCCAAGCGCATGGCAACGCTGTCGACCGATCTGCCCGGCCTCAAGGCCTTGCAGCAGCACGTGGCCGAGCGTCCGCGGATTGCCGCCTATCTCGCATCCGAGCGACGTGTAGCGTTCAACACCAATGGCATTTTTCGCCACTATCCGGAGCTGGATGCGGCGTAATCGATACGGCTGCGTCTCCTGCATCGCGACGCACGTGGCACAGAAATTACCTGCTCCGATGCCGACACCGGATGCATGCCACTGCAGCATGCAAGGCCGCACTCAGTGCGGCGTCATCCTTGCGTCGATCGCAAGCCGCCTCAACGTCCCTGCAGCAATGACGTACGAATTCGCTGCAACTGCACCTTCACCGCAGCGGCCTGCGTCGGCCCCAGCCGCAACACGGCTTTTTGCCCAACCGACAGCGCTTCCAGCGCAGGATCGACAAAGCGATAGCGACCACGTTCGTCGCGCACCACCTTGATCGGTTGAGCCGGATCCGGCGTGCGTAACAGATGATCGATCACATCGATCACGCGGTCGTTGAAGTAACGATCCGGTGCGCCGAGATCAGCATATGCCTGTTGAAACAGCGGGTAGAAGCGCACATAACTGCGCACCAACGCCTGCGCATCCACCTGGGTGAATGCCGCCACGTAAGGCGCATAACGCACCGCATTGGCCTGATCGATCACAACAGCGCCAGCGGCGTCGAAGACCTGCAACTCACCGGGCACCGGCTGCAGCACCGAGACACGACGGCTGATGCTGGGCTGGGTCAGATTGTCGATCATTACCACAACACGCTCGATCAGATGCTTGCGCACCACGATCGACAACGCGCCATCGTCCTGCACCAGGTCCAGCAATGCCTGCCAGGCAGCCGCATCGCTCTGTGCCAGCGCAGGAATCGCAGCGTCGGCGGCATCGACCGAGGGCGCCTGCACCGGATGCCGTGGCCCGGCCGGCAGAGGCGGCGCGGGGGTCACAGCGGCTGCCACGGCGCTTGCGGTCTGGCTGATCGGCGCAGGCAACGCGCCCGGCGGAGTGGATGACCCGCCAAACAGCCACCAGGCGGCACCGGCCACCACTGGCACCGCCAGCAGCCACGGCCAACGCGAAGACTTCGATTGCATCGTGAAACTCCTTACATCGACAACATCCATGGTGTGACCATGAGATGGCGCCGTGGTTCCATCGATTTAGTCGGTCGAGGGCGCGGTGCCCTCACCGCTCGCGGGACACGCCGTGAACCCATCCCTGGGGGCTCGGCGGCGGCATCCATGCCGCCACACGGTCCCGCAATCGGCGAGGACACCGCACCAGAGAGTTGATCGGTTGCTTTGTTTAAAACCATACACACCGATCAACTCGACTGGTCCTTGCCCGCCCACCGTCGCGGGACCTTACGCGGCATGGATGCCGCGTAAGAGCCTACACGGACGTACTTGCGGCGTGTCCCGCGATGGTGGGCGGGCAAGGGCCCTGCAGCCAAGCTGCAGATCAGCCGCTCTACACCTGAATCTATCCGCGCTGTCCAACCACTCAAGACAACCAAGTTATCGAATTGTCGTGTCATGTGGATGCAGTCAAAAGCTGAGTCGATCGAGCGCGCGGTGCCCTCACCGCTCCAGCACTTTGGTCGGTGGCCCAGGTAAAAGCATTCCCGATGCTCGACTTGCGTTGGGAAGATGACCGGACACACCGTTATCCAAACAACGCACTGATGCATCGCTCGCAACCATGCAAACCGACCATCTCGATTGGTCCTTGCCCGCCCACCGTCGCGGGACCTTACGCGGCATGGATGCCGCGTAAGAGCCTACATGGACGTACTTGCGGCGTGTCCCGCGATGGTGGGCGGGCAAGGGCCCTGCAGCCAAGCCGCAGACCGCAGGCTTCGGCTTATCCACATTACCTAGTCTCGGACAAGGACGCCTGGCGTTGCCGCATCAAGCAACAACGCCAGCCGTCTCATACCCGCGAAGTAGGTGTGCCCGCCGCGCTCAGCTTGCGAAATCCAACCGCGCATTCACCCAAGCCGCCACGATGGCGGCGGCGACCTGATCGGCCTGTTTCGCAGGCAGGCGCTTCTCGCGCATCAGCCACGCTGCCGTATCGGCACGCACCTTCGGCAGCAACGCGCGCACGGCCTTGCGTTGCGCCGCCGGCCACTCGCTGTCTTCCCCGCTCCAGGCCGCAATCGCCTTGTCCGGATCGTCGCCGTAGCTCTTGCGCAGTGCAGGCGTCAGATACAACAACGGCGACACCGACGCGCGTAGCGCGATGATTTTCCACTCGGCGTAACTGGCGTAGCGAATGGTGCCGGCATCCTTGCTCAATGCCTCGATCAACCCGGCAAAGCCCGCATCCAGCTGCTTCCAGCTGGCCAATGCAAACAGACCGCCCGGCGGCTTGCAGATCGGCGCAAACCCGTCGCGTGTCGACCCATACAGCGAGCCAAATGCGTCGTATGCCGGCTCACCCACCGCAGCGAAGATGAAGCAATGCACGTAAGGACGCTGATCGCTGTCGTCGCGCTCGATCCACAAGCGTAGCAACGTCAAGACGCGTTCTGGTGCCTGCATGGCAGGCATGCCATCCACATCGTCGAGCAACGAGGCCGCAAACGTGTCGACCTTGCGCAATGCCTTGCGCGCACTCTCGAACCGCGCATTGGCCAGCGCCGCATCCACCCCCGCCGCAGGCACGAACTGATGCAAGTAAGCCAGCCACGCCGAGGCCAGCGGCGTGTCGTAGCCCTGCAACTGGCGCGCCGCGTCGGCAGGCGCCGTGGGAATGCTGGCAATGATGCGATCCAGTGCCTGTTGCTGCGCAGTCAGCGCCTTGGCCAGCACATCGGCTCTGGCCTTCAATGAGCGCTGCAGGCAGTCGTCCAGCTTGGCGTCCTGCGCGCAGGCATTGCGCTGCCGCAGCCACGCCCGTTGCTGATCGCGCACGCTCGCCACCGAACTGCGCGGCGTGGTCTCCACCAGCGCCCGATAGGACTCGTCCAGCTGATCGTCCAGATCACCGAGCGCCGGCACCGCACACAGCCGTTTTTCGACCGCAGTGCTCGCCTGCTTGCAATCGAACGAGGCCGCCCAGGCACCGCTTGCACCCAGCAACAGGGCACCACCAACCACTATCCGCACCGCGGCCGAGCGATAGTTCATTGCAACGCCTCCTTGCGTGCAGGCAGCAGCGACAGCAGCAACAACGTCACCGCCAGCGCGACATAGGCGCCGACGAACTGCCAGCTGATCACCCGCGCCAGGCCTTGCAGCGACCACGGTAGATAGATGCCGCCGCGCGGGTCCACCGAATGGATCAGGCCGAACAACGTCAGGCCAGCGGCCACCAACAAAAACACCGCGCCACGTCGCAGCCGGCCGTCGATCATCGCCGCCACGGCTGCGATCCACAGCATCGCGGTGATGATGAAACCATTGCCCAGCGCGAAGATCACCGCCAACTCCGGCAAGCCGTGACCATCGAGTTTGGTGGTGAGTGCGACCAGTTGCTCCGGCGGGATCCAGCCAGGCGCCTTGATGGTCAGCAGGTACGCCACCGAAGGCAGAAAGCCCAACACCATCGCGCCCGCGTGATGCCTGGGCGTGGCCTGAAACGCTTGCGTGGTGATGTCGATCGACACGTACACGATGATCGGTGCCAGCACCGCCAGCGGCACCCATTGCACCAGCCCGCTGATCACACCCAGCATGCCGCCGATGCCGACGAACAACCCGGTCAGCAACGTATAGCCCGAACGCGCGCCCATATGCTTGTACGCAGGCTGGCCGATGTACGGCGTGGTCTGCGCCACGCCGCCGCACACGCCTGCGACCAGGGTGGCGAAGGCTTCCACCAACAGAATGTCGCGGGTGCGGTAGTCATCGCCCGCAGCGCGTGCGCTCTCGCTGACATTAATGCCACCCACCACCATCAACAGACCGAACGGCAGCAGCAACGGCAGGTACGCCACCGTGGCCGGCAGTCCTTCGATAAAGCCCAGGTTCGGCAGCGGCAACACGATCTTGGGCGTCGCCCAGTCCGGCACGGCAAAACCCGGCGCACCCAGTCCGGCCAGTCCCAGCCCGTAATACAACGCGGTGCCGATGACGAAGGCGACCAGCACACCCGGCAACTTGGTCGGCAACCGGCCCTTGGCCAGCAGCACGTACAACAGCAGGCCCAAGGTGACAAAGCCGGCCACTGGCGAACGCAGCGTTTCCAGCAGCGGCAGCAAGCCCATCAGCACCAACGCAATGCCCGCGATCGAACCGAGCAGCGCCGCCCGCGGCAGCGCGCGCGTGACCGCCTCGCCAGCAAACGACAGCACCAGCTTGAGCAGGCCCATCACCACCAGCGAGGCCATGCCGAGTTTCCAGGTGGCAATGGCGGCCGCCTGCGGGTCCAACCCCTGCGCCTTGAAGCCGACGAACGCCGGGCCGAGCACCAGCAGCGCCATGCCGATGCTGGTGGGCGCATCCAGGCCCAGCGGCATCGCGGTGACGTCGTCGCGTCCGCTGCGTGCGGCCAGCCGCCGCGCCATCAAGGTGTAGAGCAAATTGCCAACCAGCACGCCGAACGCGGTGCCAGGAAACATGCGTTCGAATATCACGTCAGCGGGAAACTGGAATATCCCGATGAGCGCCATCGCGATGAAGCCAAGGATGGAGAGATTGTCGACGACCAGGCCGAAGAAGCCATTGAGGTCGCCGGCGACGAACCAGCGCGGCGATGCCGCAGTACGCGAGGAAGAGGCCGACATGGGAGCCAGGAAGCGTGGGGATCGCCCGATGGTAGCCGCTGCCCCGCATGCGCGACAGCGGCGCGATGGATCAGAGCGTGTCGTTGCGCTGGTCGATGCAAGGGTGCGCCCGTCCGGCGCTTGCCGGCACGCTGCCGCCCATAAGCGCTACTGCGTCCGCTCCTGCATCGCTGCAGCGACCTCGATCCAGCCGACGCTGTCGCTGCGGCCGGCACTGCGATAGCGCACCTGCACGCGCGTGGCATCAGCGCTGACATCCAGCGCGTCGGCCCGATCGCCCTGCACCAGATAGCGCTTGGTGCTGGTCGAATTAGGCGTGGCGTACAGCGGCAGGCGCGCCACCTGCACACGCAGCTGCACCGGCATCGGTGCCTCCAGCGTCGTGCCGATCTCGCTTGAAACCTTCGCCCCGCGCGCGTCATAACGCGGCCACACCGAGAGCGGCATGCCATCGTCGGTGCCTGGATCCAGCAAGGTCTGGATGTCGGGCGAGGCGATCGGCTGCTGCGTCCTGGCCACATACAGCCGCCCATCGGCGGCGTAGCGATAGACGTCGGCGTACCACATCGGCCCGCTGCGGCAGGAGCTCGTCAAGCTGCGCTGCTGCTTGTCGGGCGTCAGATTGAAGAAACCTTCGCATTGCACCGCCGGGCGCGTGGGCACGGTCAGTGCACGAAAGCGGCGTTGCGCCGGATCGAACACAAACACCAGCACCGCCTCGTTGACCTGGCCGAGCATTGCCGACACCGCAAGATCTGGGTGCCCATCGAAGTTGTAGTCGTCGCTGTCCACGCCCGTGCCGCCTTCGCCGTCGTCCACGTTCGCGTCGAACCATTGCTCCTTGCCGCCTGGGCTAAACACCACCTGCAGGCGTGCGCCGACCAGTGTGGCGGTGGCACGCGTGTGCGCGTCGATCTGCACCTGCACGCTGGTGTCGCGTGCCAAGGACGCGAACGACAGCCCGCCAAGCGCGGCGAATAACAGCGCGCGCGCAGCCCTCACACGCATTCGGCGCAGAGATTCAAGGCGCATGGTCAGCAGACTCAGAACGACACCTCAACCGCCTGCCGCGACCACAGCACCGACTGGTGACCGGTGGCCTGCTTCCAGGCCAGGCGGATCGCCTCGATATCGTTGCGCCGCTGCGGGGTGTCCTCGTGCAGGATCACCAGCACCTTGGTGCCCAGCCGGTTCGGCTCCTTGGCGCCGCGGAACAGCCACTGGCCGTAGGCGTCGAACACGGTCAGCCCATCCGGGAAGCGCGGCGTCACTTCCTTGTCCAGGAACGCGCGCCACTGGGTCTCGTCGATGGTGCGGGTTTGCGGGCGATCGGCCGGGCCGGTTTCCTCGCCCACGCCAAAGTACAGCTCGCTGCGTACCCAGCCGCGGGCGGTCGCCGGCCGCGCCGCATCGCCTTGCAGGCTGGCAGTGGTCGAGCCCGGCGCGCCGCCGGGAGTGGTGGCACAGGCGGACAACGCCAACATGGCGGCAAGCAAGCAGGACGGCAGCAACTTCATCGACTTCTCCACAACGGATATTTTTACAACGCGTATTGGGCAGGCTCATGCAGGCCGGGCATCAGCTGATGCCGGCGTGCGCGCACTGTGCCATCTCGCACGCGTCTGAACAACGCGATAACATCTCTCTATCCGGATGAATGTGGACGATCCGAACCCCTTTGCGCCCCTGCCCGGCCGGATGCCGACCGCGCGGCGCGTTTGCAGTTGCAGTCGCAGGAGAGAGAAATGACCCGCCCCACCCTTTCGGCTATCGGCCTGGCCGTGGCAGCCGTGTTGAGCGCCAACGCACAGGCCCAGCAGGCCGCCCCCGGCGCCCCCACGCTGGACACGGTGATCGTCACCGGCACCCGTGCCAGCGACCGCACCGTACTGGAATCGACCGTGCCGGTGGACGTGCTCACCGCCGAAGACATCCGCAAGGCCGGCGTGGTCAATGGCGAGCTAGGCAGCGCGCTGCAGGCGTTGCTGCCCTCGTTCAACTTCCCGCGCCAGTCCAACTCCGGCGGCGCCGATCACATCCGCGCTGCGCAGCTGCGCGGGCTCTCGCCCGATCAGGTGCTGGTGCTGGTCAACGGCAAGCGCCGGCATACCTCGGCGCTGGTCAATACCGACAGCAAGATCGGCAAGGGCACCACGCCGGTGGATTTCAATTCCATCCCGATCAATGCGATCAAGCGCATCGAAGTGCTACGCGACGGTGCCGGTGCGCAATACGGCTCGGACGCGATCGCCGGCGTCATCAACGTGATCCTGGACGACAACCCCGAGCGCGGCGAGCTGGAAGCCAGCTTCGGCGCCTACAACACCGATGTGGAGCCGATCAATCGCCGCGTCACCGATGGCCAGACCAGCTACGCCAGCGCCAAGGTCGGCAGCCTGCTCGGCGATGACGGCGGCTTTTTCAAGGTGGGCCTGGAGCTGAAGAATCGCGAGGCCACCAACCGCGCCGGCTTCGACCAGATTCCCTCGTTCGAAGAACAGACCCCAGCCAATCTGGCGCTGGCCGGCCAGCGCAATTACGTGCTCGGCGACGGCGCCACCAAAGGCCTGAACGCCTGGCTCAACACCAAAATTCCCTTCAGCGCCAACGGCGAGTTCTACGCCTTCGGCACCTACAACCAGCGCGACACCGAAGGCGCCAATTATTTCCGCTACCCGGATGGCAGCGCCAACTGGCGCGAGATCTACCCCAACGGCTACCGCCCGATTTCCGAAGGCGAGAATCGCGATCTGCAGATCGTCGCCGGCGCCCGTGGGCAATTGGGCAACTGGGACTACGACGCCAGCGTCAACTACGGCCGCAACGACTTCACCTACCGGTTGCGCAACTCGCTCAATGCCTCGCTCGGCCCCGGCAGCACCACCCGCTTCAAGACCGGCGATTTCGCCTTCGCGCAGACCGTGGGCAATCTGGATCTTACCCGCGTGTTCGATGCCGCCGGCGCCACCCACACCTTCGGCACCGGTGCCGAATTCCGCCGCGAGCAATACCGCACCCACGCTGGCGACCCGGCCAGCTATGCGGCCGGCCCGTTCACCGATCGTCCCACCGGCTCGCAGGCCGGCGGCGGCCTCACCCCGCAGGACGAGGCCGATCTGTCCCGCAATGTGGCCAGCGCCTACGCCAACGTGTCGAGCCAGTTCGGCGACAAGTTCTCCACCGACCTGGCCGGCCGCTACGAGCATTACCAGGATTTCGGCAGCCAATGGACCGGCAAGCTGGCGGCGCGTTATGCGTTCGCACCGGCGTTCGCGCTGCGTGGCGCGATCTCCAACAACGTGCGTGCCCCCTCGCTCAGCCAGATCGGCTACGAGGCCACCTCCACCGGCTACGACGCCGCCGGTCGCCTGACCCAGGGCCGCCTGCTGTCGGTCAACAACCCGATCGCACGCGCGCTCGGCGCCACCGACCTGAAGCCGGAAAAGTCGCTCAATTACAGCCTGGGTTTCACCAGCAAGCTGGGCGATCACTTCGACCTGTCGCTGGACTTCTTCCAGATCGACATCGACGACCGCATCGCGCTGTCCGAAGACATCACCGGCGACACGCTGACCGACTTCGTGCAGCAGAACTTCGGCGTCACCGGCGTGCAGAGCGCCAGCTACTTCCTCAACGCCGCCGACACCCGCACCCGCGGCGCCGAGCTGGTCGGCAACTGGCGCCAGTACGCCTTCGGCGGCGACCTGCTGCTGACCGGCACCTACAGCTACGCCAAGACCGAATTGAAAAACGTCATCGGCACCCCGGCGCAGCTGCTGGCACTGAACCCGGACTACGTGCTGTTCGGGGTGGAAGAGAGCAACACGCTCACCGATGCCGCGCCACGCACACGCGCGGCCCTGGCAGCCAACTGGAACAACGAGCACTGGAACCTGCAGACGCGCGTCAATCGCTACGGCAGCGCCACCCGCGTGTTCGATTTCGGCGGCGGCTTCGTGCCACGCCAGACCTACGGCGCCGAGTGGCAGCTGGATCTGGAAGCCGAGTACCACCTGGGGACGCAGTGGACGCTGGCGATCGGCGGCCAGAACATCCTGGACAACTACTCGGACCGCTCCATCGACGACATCGCCTACTTCGGCAACCTGCCCTACGACGTGCTCTCGCCGATCGGCAGCAATGGCGCGTATTGGTATGGGCGGGTGCGGTATAGCTTCTGAGCAACAGCGCAGAGCTTAAAACCTCTCTTCCTCAGATAGGCTGCTTTAGCCCCTCTCCTACGGGAGAGGGGTTGGGGTGAGGGTACGGAGCGAAGCCCTCGTGGCGTTCCAACTGCACGAGGCTTCGCTCGTACCCTCATCCGCCCCTGCGGGGCACCTTCTCCCGAGGGGAGAAGGGACCGCACCCGCTACTGCATAACCTGAATATCACACCGCTTTGCGCACACTAGCGTGATGGCAGACGTGTATTCCCCCCTTCCGTTGCCGCCATTGCTGGACGATGCCTGCGCATTGTTTCTGGACGTGGACGGTACCCTCATCGACTTTGCCGACAGCCCCGAGGCTGTGCGGCTCTTGCCCGAGGTCCGCGAGGCCATCGGGCGTTTGAGCGATCGCCTCAATGGTGCAGTCGCACTGGTCAGCGGGCGACCGCTATCGCAACTGGACGCCTTGTTCGCGCCGCTGCTGCTCCCGGCTGCCGGCCTGCACGGCCATGAGCTACGCAGCGATATCGCCGCACGCGCCGCGATGCCGCAAGACACCTCCGAATGGCTGCACGGCTTGCATCAGCGCGCCGCCGCACTCACGCATCAACACCCCGGCGTGCTGGTCGAAGACAAAGGCGTCAGCGTTGCGCTGCATTGGCGCGCACAGCCGCTCGCCGGCCCAGATGTGCTGGCCTTCGCGCAACAGGAAATCGCACAACTTTCCGGCTATCGCCTGCAGCCTGGCGACCACGTCGTGGAATTCGTTCCCGAAGGCAGCAACAAGGGCCTGGCGGTCGAACAACTGATGCAGCACGGCGCATTCGCCGGCCGCACACCGGTGTTCGTCGGCGACGACCTCACCGATGAATTCGGCTTCGAAGCTGCCAATCGCCTCGGCGGCTGGAGCGTGCTGGTCGGCGATCGCGCGCAGACCAGCGCGCGCTTCCGCGTCGCTGGCACTGCCGATGTGCATGCGTGGTTGCAACGCAACGCGCGCCCAGCCTGAGAGCCGCGCGCCTTCCCCTCTTCTCTTCAAAAAGGATCGTTCGCACTCCATGACCGAGCCAAACCTGGATCTGGGCGTCATCGGCAACTGCAGTTTCGGTGCATTGGTCGATCGGCAGGCACGTGTGGTGTGGAGTTGCCTGCCGGCTTTCGATGGCGACCCGGCGTTCTGTTCGCTGCTCTCGCCCAAGGGCGAAGGCGGCGACTTTGCCGTTGAGCTGGAGGACTTCGAAAGTAGCGAGCAGCATTACCTGCCCAACACCGCCGTGCTGCGCACCGTGTTGCGCGACATCCACGGCGGCGAAGTGGAAGTGATCGACTTCGCGCCGCGCTGGCGCAACAACGGGCGTTTCTATCGGCCGGTGAGCATCATCCGGCAAATCCGCCCGCTGGCTGGCAATCCACGCATCGTGGTGCGCGCACGCCCGTTGGCCGACTGGGGCGGCCGCACCCCGGAAACCACCTGGGGCAGCAATCACATCCGTTGGGTACTGCCGGAATTCACCCTGCGCCTGACCACCGATGTACCGGTGCGCTTCGTGCGCGATGGCTTGCCGTTCGTGCTCAGCCACCCGGTCAATCTGGTGTTGGGCGTGGACGAATCGCTCACCCGCTCGCTCACCGGTTACGTGCAGGAAGCGCAGGAACGCACCGAAGAATACTGGCGCGAATGGGTGCGCTATCTGTCGATTCCACTCGATTGGCAAGAGGCGGTGATCCGCAGCGCGATCACACTCAAGTTGTGCCAGTACGAAGACAGCGGCGCCATCATCGCGGCGATGACCACCTCGATTCCGGAAGCGCCCAATACCCCACGCAACTGGGACTACCGCTATTGCTGGCTGCGCGATGCCGCCTTCGTGGTGCGCGCGCTCAATCGCCTGGGCGCCACGCGCACGATGGAGCAATTCATCGGCTATATCTTCAACATCGCCACCAGCGATGGCACCTTGCAGCCGCTATACGGCATCGGTTTCGAATCGCAGCTGGAAGAGCACGAAGTCGACACCATGGACGGCTACCGCGGCATGGGCCCGGTGCGACGCGGCAACCTGGCCTGGATTCAAAAGCAGCACGATGTATATGGCAGCGTGGTGCTGGCTTCGACGCAGCTGTTCTTCGATCTGCGTCTGAAGGATCAGGGCGATGCGGATACTTTCCGTCGCCTGGAGCCGCTGGGCGAGCGCGCATTCGCGCTGCACAACGTCCCCGATGCCGGCCTGTGGGAATTCCGCGGCCGCGCCGAAGTGCATACCTACACCGCTGCAATGTGCTGGGCCGCCTGCGATCGCCTGTCCAAGATCGCCGACCGCCTGGTGCTGCCGGAGCGCAGCGTGTATTGGAGCGAACGTGCCGACAGCATTCGCGAGCGCGTGCTGACGGAAGCCTGGAGCGACGAACACGGCCATTTCACCGACACGCTCGGTGGTCACCGCCTGGATGCCTCGCTGTTGTTGCTGGCCGATATCGGCATCGTGGGCAACGACGACAGCCGCTTCGTGCGCACCGTGGAAGCCGTCGGTCGCGTGCTCAAGCATGGCGATGCGCTGTATCGCTACATCGCACCGGATGACTTCGGTGCGCCGGAAACCAGCTTCACCATCTGCACGTTCTGGTACATCGACGCGCTGGCCGCGATCGGTCGCAAGGACGAGGCACGTGAACTGTTCGAGCGCATTCTCTCGCGCCGCAATCACCTCGGCTTGCTGTCCGAGGATCTATCGTTTGAAGACGGCGAAGCCTGGGGGAATTTCCCCCAGACCTATTCGCATGTGGGTTTGATCATTGCAGCAATGCGCTTGTCGCGGAGCTGGCAGGAGGCGTCATGAGTCGTTTGGTGGTGGTATCCAACCGCGTTGCAGTGCCCGGCGAAAACCGTGCGGGCGGCCTGGCGGTTGGCTTGTTGGCCGCGCTCAAGGAGCGTGGTGGGGTGTGGTTCGGCTGGAGCGGCAAGACCGTGCGCGGCGACAGCGGCGGCATGCATGAGCAGACCGATGGCGACATCAAGTTCGTCACCATGGACCTCAACAAACGCGACATCGATTCGTACTACAACGGCTTCGCCAATCGCACCCTGTGGCCGCTGCTGCACTTCCGCCTGGACCTGGTCGATTACGACCGCGCCACGCGCGAAGGCTACATGCGCGTCAATCGGCTGTTCGCGGAAAAACTGGCGCCGTTGCTGAAAGACAGCGACACGCTGTGGATCCACGATTACCACATGATTCCGCTGGGCGCGATGCTGCGCGAGCTGGGTGTGGGCTGCAAGATGGGCTTCTTCCTGCACGTGCCGATGCCCTCGGCCGACCTGATGCAGGCCATGCCCGATCACGCGCGTTTGTTCAGCACCTTCTATGCGTACGACCTGGTCGGCTTTCAGACCCAGCGCGACGCGGAGCGCTTCAAGGCGTACGTGCGTCTGTTCGGCGGTGGGCGCATTCTCGAAGGCGACATCGTCGAGGGCCCTGGCGGGCGCCGTTTCAGCGCCGCCTCCTTCCCGATCGG
This sequence comes from Xanthomonas sp. NCPPB 2933, assembly GCF_056725225.1. Taxonomy (NCBI): domain Bacteria; kingdom Pseudomonadati; phylum Pseudomonadota; class Gammaproteobacteria; order Lysobacterales; family Lysobacteraceae; genus Xanthomonas; species Xanthomonas sp. NCPPB 2933. The sequence continues at coordinate 1,372,225 of NZ_CM161518.1, read as the reverse complement.
CATCGATACCGAGTTGATCGCCAACCAGGCAAAGGCCTCGGTTGGCAAGCAGGCGGTGCGTGATCTGCGCGAAAGTCTGCGCGGCCGTCAGCTGGCGATCGGTGTCGATCGTCTGGATTATTCCAAAGGCCTGCCGGAACGCTTCCAGGGATTCGAGCGCTATCTGGAGCGCTATCCGGAGCAATCCGGCAGCCTGACCTATCTGCAGATCGCGCCGGTGTCGCGCGGCGACGTCAACGAGTATCGCCAGTTGCGCGGGCAGCTGGAGCAGATCGCAGGCCACATCAACGGTGGCCATGCAGAGCCGGATTGGACGCCGCTGCGCTACGTCAATCAGAACTTCAGCCATGCCACGTTGACCGGTTTCTATCGCGCCGCTTCGGTGGGGTTGGTCACGCCGTTGCGCGATGGCATGAATCTGGTCGCCAAGGAATTCGTGGCGGCGCAGGATCCGGAAAATCCGGGCGTGCTGGTGCTGTCGCTGTTGGCCGGCGCAGCCGATGAAATGAAAGAAGCGCTGCTGGTCAATCCGCACGATCTGGATGGCGTAGCCGATGCGATTGCGACTGCGGCGAGCATGCCGTTGGCCACGCGCATCGAGCGCTGGCGGGCAATGATGGATCACCTGCGCAAGAACAACATCAATCACTGGCGCCAGCGGTATTTGCAGGCACTGGCCGATATTTGAATCTGGTTTCCCGAGCGACCAGCGCACACGCGCTACCAGCACACAGATGCGTCGCGCACTGGCGCATCCCTTCTCCCATCGGGAGAAGGTGCCCGAAGGGCGGATGAGGGTACGTGTGCACGTAAGAGTGAAAAATCCTCAGCTCTACGAATCTCCATTCCCGAATCCCGAATCCTCGCTCAGCCGATCGAGTCAATAGCGAAATAGAGCTATGGCAGCATCATGCATTCGTCGCCGCACACGAATGCCACCAAGACCGTCTGGCACCAACAGCACTCTATTCCTTCCGATTTGAGCATTTTCAGCACTCCATCCACACAGGTTGGAACGCTGGTTCTCATTCCGTCACGGACACGCGGGTATTTGCGGTCTAAAATATTCACATGATTAGCGCTGAGGACCCTGGGAGGGGCTGCGCGTTCATATCCTGACGTTCTTGTTTAGGGCGTTGTTCTTTAGATCGGGGCCGCCCTTTGCCAGCCTGTGATCTTTCTCCCTCCACGACTCGCCACCGTTTGCTGGTGCCTGGGTCCTTCCTGACATCTCAAAATGACTGATCAATCCTCAAAACGTGGGCTAGGCACCTGGTTGCTGGTGGCCTATGCGGTGGTGATCGCCGTGCTCGGTGCGGTGCTCGCCTACGAAGGCGGCCGCCTGGTTGCCGTTGGCGGTTCCTGGTACTACCTGTTGGCAGGCATCGGCCTGTTCCTGGCTGGCGTCTTGCTGGCGCTGGGCAAGCGTGCCGGCCTGTGGCTGTTTGGCGCCACGCTGGCGGCCACCATCGCGTGGGCGCTGTGGGAAGTGGGCCTGGATGGCTGGGGCCTGGTCCCGCGTCTGGCCATGATGTCGGTGCTCGGCCTGGTGCTGCTGCCGTTCTGGGGCGTGGCGCGTCGGCGCATGCAGCCATTGTCGGGTCTGAGCTATGTGCTGGTGACCGGCGTGCTGCCGATCCTGGGCGCAGCGCTGATCCTGTGGCCGTTGCTGGTACCGCGCAATGTCGAACTGGCCGATGCCTCCAAGCTGCCGGCCGAGAACGCAACGCCGTTCAGCCGCGCCAACGTGCCCAGCCCGGACGGCAACGTCGCGGCTAACCACGATGCCAGCAACTGGACGTCGTACGCCGGCTCCAACCTGTCCAACCATTACACCCCCGGCGCGCAGATCACCCCGGAAAACGCCAAGGACCTGAAGGTGGCCTGGGAATTCCATACCGGCGATCTCAAGCCGGCCGGCTCCAAGCTGGGCTACGCCTTCCAGAACACCCCGCTCAAGGTCGGCGACCTGCTCTACATCTGCACCCCGACCCAGAAAGTGATCGCGGTGGAAGCGGCCAACGGCAAGGAGCGCTGGCGCTTCGACCCGCAGACCAACCCGAAGGCGATGGCCGGCGTTGCCGCCACCACCTGCCGTGGCGTGTCGTACTACCAGGCGCCGGAAGGCACCGCGGAGTGCCCGACCCGGATCTTCTGGCCGATGGTCGACGGCCGCCTCGGCGCGCTGGACGCGCAGACCGGCAAGCTGTGCACCAGCTTCGGCAACAACGGCTTTGTCGATCTCAATGCCGGCACCGGCAACACCAAGCCGGGCTTCGTCGGCCCGACCTCGCCGCCTGTGGTGATGCGCGGTGTGGTGATCCAGCCCACCGGCCAGGTGCGCGACGGCCAGGAAGGCGATGCGCCCTCGGGCGTGGTGCGTGGCTTCGATGCACTCATCGGCCAGCTGCGTTGGGCCTGGGACCTGGGCAACCCGGCGATCACCGCCGAGCCGCCGGCCGGCCAGACCTATACCCGCTCGACCCCGAACGTGTGGTCGCTGATGTCTGCCGACGACGAGCTGGGCCTGGTCTATCTACCCACCGGCAATGCCTCGGGCGATTTCTTCGGCAAGGGCCGCACGCCGCAGGATGAGGAATACACCGCCTCGCTGGTCGCCGTGGACGCGGCCACCGGCAAGGAGCGTTGGCACTTCCGCACCGTCAACCACGACCTGTGGGATTACGACATCGGCCCGCAGCCGAATCTGGTCGATTGGCCGGTCGCTGGCGGCGGTACCCGTCCTGCGGTGATCCAGGCCACCAAGTCCGGCCAGGTGTTCGTGCTGGACCGCGCCACCGGCGAGCCGATCATGCCGGTCAAGCAGATCGCCGTGCCGCAAGGGACCGATCACGGCGACTTTACCGCTGCCACGCAGCCGATCTCGCCGGGCATGCCCAATACCGTGGGCGCGCCGAGCCGCGAGTACGAAACCATCATCGAATCCGATGCCTGGGGCATGACCCCGTTCGACCAGCTGGCTTGCCGTATCCAGTTCAAACAGCTGCGCTACGAAGGCATGTTCACCCCGCCGACCCTGCAAGGCTCGCTGGCGTTCACCGGCAACCACGGCGGCATCAACTGGGGCGGCGTCTCGGTCGATCTGCAGCGCGGCATCATGGTGATGAACAGCAATCGCCTGCCGTACACCTTGCAGGTCTATACCCGCGAGAAAATGAACGAGCTGGGCGTGGTCTCGGTGTTCGACGGCAAGAGCAAGACCCCCGGCTACATGGCGCAGAAGGGCCTGGCCTACGGCGCCCGCAAGGAGCCGTGGATGTCGCCGCTCAACACGCCGTGCGTGGCACCGCCATGGGGCTACATCTCCGGCGTGGATTTGCGCACGCAGCAGGTGATCTGGCGCCGTCCGCTGGGCACCGGCTACGACCAGGGCCCGATGGGCATCCCGTCCAAGACCAAGTTCGAAATCGGCACGCCCAACAACAGCGGCTCGCTCGCCACGGCTGGTGGCGTGACCTTCATCGGCGCGACCCTGGACGACTTCATGCGCGGCTTTGACACCCGCACCGGCAAGCAGGTCTGGGAGACCCGCGTGCCGGCCGGCCCGCAGGCAGCCCCGCTGAGTTACACCATCGACGGCAAGCAGTACATCGTGGCCGCCGTGGGTGGACACGACCGCATGGAAACCAAGTCCGGCGACAGCGTCATCGCCTGGGCATTGCCGGACGATGCGCAGGCCACGCCGGCCAAGTAATCGGCCGACACTGCGTTAGTGAGTGCAACAGATTGAACCGACCGTCGCGAGACGGTCGGTTTTTTTGTGGGGATTGGAAGTGGGAATCGTAAGAGCGGTTGCGAGTGTCGCGGCTGATGGGAGGCGTGCGCGCGCTTCTAAGACGCCCGCCGCAGACACGATTCCGGCGTTAATCAGCCCATGATATTTCACTCGAAATTTACATTTAAAAACTCAGATCCCGACGCCGCACAACCATTCCATCACGTACCAAACCGCACTGAAACCGCTTCCAAATCAATCACATCGGCGATTTCGTCCGCTTAGCGCCCACATTCCGACGAACGGCAATTTCACGCCGTCATGATTCGGGCTCAGCCGCCGATACCCCCAATGCAGCGTATTTCCTGCCGGACGCAGACCCATCCCAGATCACCTAGTCGGACCCAGCCTATGTTGCCTTCACACGATGCCACCGCTGTCCCCCGCCCATCTGCCGGCAGGAGCCTTGCGCGTGCCACCGGAATGGCCTGGCTTCCCGCCGCTGCGCACATCGGGCTGCTGGTACTGCTGACGCTCTACGCCGCCACGTTGGTGCCCGGTGGTTTTTGGAGCGGGCTGGGACGGATGTTGCCGGCACTGCTGGTGGTGGGCATCGCCAGTACAGGGCTATGGTGGTGGTCGCGCCGTCGCACCAGCGCACAGTTGCAGCAGGCAATCGGCGTGGTCGCGGCGATGGGCGATGAGCGCTTTCAGCGCGTGGAGCTGCGCAACGCATCCGGCGAGCTTGCGCCGTTGCTGCATGCGCTGCAGGCGACCCAGGACAAGCTGGCCATCCGCATCGACGTGATGGAACAAGGCCTGCGCCATGGCCAGTTCGTGATCAAGGCGCTGGACGATCTGGACACCATGATCCGCATCGCCGACGACGACGGCCAGGTGCTGTTCGCCAATCGCAAATTGCTCGCGATGCTCAAGCTGATCGAGCCGGATGTGCAGAGTTTCCGCCCCAGCTTCCATGCCGAAGGCTTCGTCGGCGGCAGCATCGGCGACATCTATCCGGACAGCCAGGCGGCGATCGACCGCATGCGCGCATTGACCGCTTCCAAAGCGGTGCGCGCGCCATTCTTCGGCCGCCAGATCGACTTCGTCTACAGCCCCATCATTGCCGCCGACGGCACCAAGCTGGGCACCATCGCGCAGTGGATGGACGTCACCGCGCAGGTCAATGCCGAGCAGGCGCTGATCCAGATCATCGATGCCGCCGCCGTCGGCGATTTCAGCCGGCGCATGCAGATGGACGGCATGGACGGTGTGCTGCTGTCGCTGGCCCAGGGCATCAACCGCATCTACGACTCGGTGGAAACCCACCTGGCCGCGTTGGCACGCGTGATCGGCGCCATGGCCGAAGGCGACCTCACCCAGCGTGTGGAGGGCGATGCGCACGGCATCTTTGCGCGCCTGCGCGACGACACCAACCAGACCGTACTCCGTCTGACCGAAATCATCGGCGGTATCCAGGTTGCCTCCGACACCATTCGCCAGGCCGCGGTGGAAATCGCTGCCGGCAACACCGACCTGTCCGAACGCACCGAGCAGCAGGCCGCCAACCTCGAAGAAACCGCAAGCTCCATGGAAGAACTCACCTCCACCGTGAAGCAGAATGCGGAAAGCGCGCTGCAGGCCAATCGTCTGGTAGTGGGCACCGGCGAAGTGGCGCAGAGCGGGGGCAAGGTGATGGACGATGTGGTGTCCACCATGAGCCAGATCAGCACCGCCTCGCGCAAGATCGGCGAGATCATCGGCGTCATCGACGGCATCGCCTTCCAGACCAATATCCTGGCGCTCAACGCCGCAGTGGAAGCCGCACGCGCGGGCGAGCAAGGCCGTGGTTTCGCCGTGGTCGCCTCGGAAGTGCGCGCGTTGGCGAGGCGCTCGGCCGATGCGGCCAAGGAGATCAAGACGCTGATCGCCGACTCCACCGACAAGGTCGAACTGGGCTCGGGCCTGGTGCACCGCGCCGGCGCGACCATGCGCGAGATCGTCGGCTCGGTGAAGCACGTCACCGACATCATGAGCGAGATCACCGCCGCCAGCGCCGAGCAATCCAGCGGCATCGAACAGGTCAACCGCACGGTCGCGCAATTGGACGAAGTCACCCAACGCAACGCCGCGCTGGTGGAAGAAGCCACCGCCGCTGCACGCAGCCTGGAAGAACAGGCAGTGGAGCTGGCCGATGCGGTGTCGATTTTCCGCCTGCAGCCTGCCCATAACGGCAACGCAAACGTAGTGCGTGCAAGTTTTGGAAACGCGGCGGCGTAAGCGGCCGTCACGGAATCACCGTAGGAGCGCACCTGGGCGCGATGGGCGTTACCGGTAACGCCCATCGCGCACAAGTGCGCTCCTACGCGGAGCTCGCTCGCTGAGATAAGCGCTAATCAAGAAACCGTGCACGCTGCTCGGGGCTTGGCAACATGCAATGCTCGGTGCGACCGAACCAGCGATAGCGATTGCGTGCGATTAGGCGATAGCCGATGTCGCGCACGCCGCTGGGCACCACACGCAACACAGTGGCCAGCCGCCAGATGCCGCCTAAGCCAGCCAGGACCCGCACGATCGCATCGCTGTCGGTCCACGCACCGCTGGCATCCACCAGTAGAAACGACAGCGGGTCGTCCGGATCCAGACCGTGCTGCAACAACAACGCGCGTCCGGCCTGGCCCTGCATCGCGGCAAAGCGATAACGCCCACGCCGATCGTGACGCAGCAGAAATTTGACCCAGCCATTGCACAGCAGACACACGCCATCGAAGACGATGGTCGCGGGCGCCTGGCCTGGCTTACCGCAGGGCGGCTCCACCCGAGGCGGCTCCGAGTGAGAAGGCTCCGAGTGAGGCAGCTCCACGTGAGGCACTTCAACGAGCGGTGGATCAACGCGGTTCAAGCCAACCCTCGTAGCGAATGAACGGGCCGACCAGCGGCAGGTGCACGTCGACCAGAAATCCATAGCGGCCAGCGTCGGCATGCTCGCGGCAACGCACCTGCTCGAACCAGCGCGCAGGCAGCGGAATCCAGCCGAACGCCCACACACGGGTGGCCTGCCAGCACAGCGACTGCGTATCGGTGTGCAGCGCGAATTCGAAGCGCACCGCGCCCAGATGTTCGCGCAAGCCGTTGCCGTGCCGCCACAAGCGCGAATGCATCGGCAGGCCGTCAAAACAGCGATGCCAGCGCTCGCCATTCGCGTCGGCAAGAAATTCCACTTCGACCTCCACTTCGCCGCTGCGCGGCAACCGGCTCAGCAACGCCAGCACTGGCACCAACAGATGGCGACCGCGCTGGATCTGCGCCCTACCGGCAAAGGTCTGCCGTTGCTGCACAGAATGCAGCGCACGCACCGGCATAGGCACAGGCACAGGCAGCTGCGCGAACGCGCCCTGCCCCAGCACGAACAACGGCACGCTCAGGGCGCGATCCAGGCCAGCGTGGCCATGCGCCCGCTGCAGCGATCGCGACGATGCGAGAAGAAGCGTTGCGGGTCGGAAATGGTGCACAACCCACCACCATGGATGGCGCCAGCCGGCACACCGGCCTGCTGCAGGCGCTGACGCGCCAAGGCATACAGATCCATCAACCAATGCCCTGGGCGCGTGGCAACAAACGCGCTCTGCGCCTGCGCATCGTGCGCGACGAAGGCGTCGAACACGTCCTGCCCGATTTCGTACACCTGCGGCCCCGCCGCCGGCCCCAACCACGCTACCATGTGCTGCGGCGGCGTGCGCATGGCCGCCACGCTGCGCTCCAGCATGCCGTCGGCCAACCCGCGCCAACCCGCATGTGCGGCGGCGACTTCGCTGCCATCGCCGGCGGCGAGCACGACCGGCAAGCAATCGGCGGTGAGGATCGCCAGCACCACGCCGGGCACGTCGGTCACCGAAGCATCGGCAACCGCTTCCCGCGCACCCGGCGCGACATCGTCCGCGGCACTGATCGGCTCGCCGGTCGCAACCGGCGGCGCAGCGAAGCGCACCACCTCCACCCCATGCACCTGGCGCAGCCAGTGCGGCGTGCTGGGCAGTGCCAGCGCCTCGACCAGCAGCGCTCGGTTGCGCTCCACCCGTTCCGGCACGTCGCCGTCGGCAGCATTGCGATTGCCGAGGTTGAGTGTGTCGAACGGCGCCTGCGATTCGCCCAGGCCGTAACGCAGCGTGGTCAGTGCGTGGATGCGCGGCGGTGCCGGCCAGTTGGCCGGCAACACGAACGGCGCGACGGCTGCCACCTTAGCGGCGTGCCTGCTCGGCGGCGCGCACGCTGTCTTCGCGCAACGCGGTCATCAACCGCTGCAGATCCACCGGCACCGGCGCGCTGGCGCGCACCGGCTCGCCGCTGACCGGATGCAGGAATTCCAGGGTTTCGGCATGCAACGCCTGGCGCTTGAAGGTGCGCAATTCATGCACCAATTCGTCGCTGGCGCCCTTGGGCAACTTGAGCGCGCCGCCGTACAGCGGGTCGCCGACGATCGGCGATTTCAGATGCGCCATATGCACGCGAATCTGATGGGTACGCCCGGTTTCCAGGCGGCATTCCAGCGCGGTGTGCGCACGGAAGCGCTCGCGCAGGCGGTAATGGGTGACCGCATCGCGGCCGTCGTCGCGCACCGCCATCTTCAGGCGATCGCGCGGGTGGCGGTCGATCGGCGCATTGGCGGTGCCGCCGGAGACCAGCGCGCCCACCACCACCGCCAGATACTGGCGATGCACATCGCGCGCGGACAGCTGCTCCACCAGCGCGGTCTGCGCCTGCACGGTGCGCGCCACCACCATCACGCCGCTGGTGTCCTTGTCCAGACGATGCACCACGCCGGCACGCGGCACGGCCGCAAGCGCCGGGTCGCGGAACAGCAGCGCATTGACCAGGGTGCCGTCCGGGTTGCCGGCGCCCGGGTGGACCACCAGCCCGGCCGGCTTGTCGATCACCAGCACCTGGTCGTCTTCGTACAACACGCTCAGCGGGATGTCCTGCGGCTCGGAATGGGTCTGGATTTCCAACACCACCTGCACCTGCACGCTCTCGCCGCCGCGCAAGGTGTCGCGCGGACGCGCCATTTCGCCGTTCAGCAGCGCATCGCCGGATTTGATCCACTCCGACAGCCGCGAGCGCGAGAATTCGGGGAACAGCTCGGCCAGCACCGCGTCGAAACGGCGCCCTGCGGCGTTGTCGGGCACGATGGCCTGGCGGATGGACGGGTCGAGGGGTTCGGCAGATGGGTCGGACATGGACACAGGCACTCAGGCAAAAGCGGGAATTTGGGGTCCGGGCGGCGGGAGTCAGTCGCCGGACAGGCCACTAGGCTATCATCGCGCTCTCGTTTTCCTGATGCGTCCTGCCCAGACCCATGATCCGACGGTCCACGTTTTCCGCGCCTGCGCGCCTGATTGCCCTCATGCTGGTGATGGCGTTCGTCGTCACCGGTTGCCACCGCGGCGCCAAGAACAAGAATCCCGACGAGGGCATGCCGGTCGAGCAGCTGTACGGCAAGAGCCACGGTCTGATGGAGAAAGGCAACTGGGCCGGCGCCGAAGCCAGCTACAAGCGCCTGATCGCCCAGTACCCGTACGGCCCGTACACCGAGCAGGCGATGATCGAGACTGCGTATGCGCAGTACAAGGCCGGCAAGCACGACGACACCGTCTCCAGCGTCGACCGCTTTATCCGTACCTACCCGACCCATCGCAACATCTCGTATCTGTATTACCTGCGTGGTCTGGCCAACAGCAACCGCGACACGGTGTTCCTGCGCCGCGTGTGGTCGCTGGACCCGAGCCGTCGCGATCTGTCCTCGCCGCAGCAGGCCTACAACGACTTCAATACCGTCACCGACCGCTATCCGAACAGCCGTTACGCGCCGGATGCGCGCAAGCGAATGATCGAACTGCGCGACGTGTTCGCCCAGCATGAGCTGGACAACGCGCTGTACTACCTGCGCCGCAATGCCTGGGTCTCGGCGGCTGGTCGTGCCAATTACCTGCTGGAAACCTATCCGCAGAGCGCCTACCAGTACGACGCGGTCGCGGTGCTGGCCGAGGCCTACACGCATCTGGGCAACAAGACCCTGGCCGCCGACGCGCGCCGCGTGCTGGAACTCAACAGCCCGCAGCATCCGTGGCTGACCGGCAACTGGCCGAAGTACCCGTGGGCCATCCGCAAGCTCAACCCGTTCGCTGGCGAGAAATCCGCTGCCAGCGGCGAGCGCAACTCGCAGATGAGTCGCGACTGAGACAGCGGACGCAGCTGAATACCCAAAGGGGCCGCAAGGCCCCTTTTTTATTGCGTCATTGCAGATGCAGCAGCACGCTTGCGACGGCGGCGTGCCGATTGCCGCAGGCCCTTGCAGTGCCAGACCACGGTCACGTCTGATCCACCGGGCAACCGACCGCCCAGCATGACGTAGCTTCGCGCCGGCACCCCGCGCGTTCTCGCAGCCCGCCTGCGGCACTTGCGAGCACGTCACCAGACCTGGCGCCAGATCACCGAACCGCCCGCACGTGCTGCCTATACTCGCCTCGAAGAAGATCCGACTCCCCCACAGGTGCCAGCCAAGGAGGCCGCATGTCTCGCTCCATCGTCCCATTGATGCTCATGCTGTTGCTGGCGACACTGACCGCGACTGCCACTGCGGCGCCCATCGTCTACGGCGTCAACGCCCACGACAATCGCCCCGGCTACCCCATGGCCCAGGCCGAGGCACGCTTCAAACTGCTGGCCGCGCGCAACCTGCGCAGCTACCGATTCGATGTGGACCCGCGCGATTACGCAACGCTGGACGCCCTGGTCCCGCTGGCGCGTCAGTACGGCATCACGCTGCGCCCGATGGTCTACCCGATGTCGCGCGAGATCGGCTATCAACTGGCGCGTCGCTATGCGGCCGACATCAAGGTCTGGGAGATCGGCAACGAACAGGATTTGGTGCGCGCCGAGGCCGATGCCCGCATCGCCGCAATGACCACGATGTATCTGGGCATGCGCCAGGCCTCCAACGAACTGGGCGCGGGCCTGCGCTTCACCATCAACATCACCGCCTGCAACAGCGACGACCGCAGCGCCAACGCGCGTTGCCCGGGCGATCGCAATGGCTCGTTGTGGTTTCTGGCCAAGGCCAAGGCGGCCGGCTTCAACTTCGACCACATCAGCTTCCACTACTACGCCTTCCACCGCGACGCCGGCTACTGGACCGAGTTGTATCTGGGCCAGCTGCGCACTGCCGCGCAAACGTATAACACGCCGGTGTTCTTCAACGAGCTGAACTGCGCGGAGATCTACACCGGCAATACCACCGGCGGGGCGCAAGGCGACCGCGGTTGCTACGACAGCCTGGCGCAGTTGCTAAGCAACGTGCGAACCAACTATGCCGATGTGGTGTCCGAAGTGAACGTGTACGAATTGCTGGACCAGACCACGATCCAGGGCGCCGAAGGCCACTTCGGCCTGATGTACGACCTGGCGCGGCCCAAGCCGACCCTGGACCTGCTCACCCGCTTCGCGCAACCGCCGGCCACCGCAGCGGCAGCCGGCGCGCCCGGCTACTGACCGGAATAAGCCAATCGGGCTACTGACCGGAGTAGCCATTGGTGATCGGGTAACGCCGCTCGCGACCGAAGGCGCGCCGCGACACCTTCGGCCCGGGCGCAGACTGATGGCGCTTCCATTCGTTGAGCCGCACCAACCGCAGCACGTGTTCGACCGTATCGGCGGCATAGCCGGCCGCAACGATGTCGTCGCGCGACTGCTCCTGATCGACGTAGCGGTACAGGATCCCGTCGAGCACGTCGTAGGGCGGCAGCGAATCCTGATCGGTCTGGTTGTCGCGCAACTCGGCCGAGGGCGGGCGCGAAATCACTGCCGGCGGGATCACCGGCGCGCCGCCCACGGTATTGCGCCACTTGGCCAGGCCGAACACTTCGGTCTTGTACAGGTCCTTGAGCGGGGCGTAGCCGCCGCACATGTCTCCGTAGATGGTGGCGTAACCCACCGCGTACTCGCTCTTGTTGCCGGTGGTCAGCAGCAGCCCGCCGAACTTGTTGGACAACGCCATCAGGATCACCCCGCGGCTGCGCGACTGCAGGTTTTCTTCGGTGATGTCCGGCTGGGTGCCTTCGAACAGTGGGCCGAGTGCGGCGAGCAGGCCTTCGAATGCCGGCTCGATCGCGATGGTTTCCAGCTTGACGCCCAACGCGCGGCATTGCTCGTCGGCCAGATCGTTGGAGAGATTGGCGGTGTAGCGCGACGGCAGCCGCACCGCAGTGACGTTGTCGCCCCCCAGCGCATCGACCGCCATCGCCAGCACCAGCGCCGAATCGATGCCGCCAGACAAACCCAGCCACACCTTGCTGAAGCCGTTCTTGCGGCAATAGTCCTGCAGCCCACGCACCACCGCGCGCCAGGCCAGCGCGTCCATGCTCTCGTCGCCATCGTCCACCCACACCACCGGGGTGAAGCTGCGTTCGCCGGCGGCGTAATCCACCACCAGCCACTGGTCGACGAAGGCCGCAGCGGCCGGATGCACGGTGCCGTCTGCATCGGCCACCACCGATGCGCCGTCGAACACCAGCGCGTCCTGCCCGCCGACCACGTTGAGATAGGCAATCGCCGCCCCGCTCTCGCGGGTGCGCTCGGCCAGCAAGGCATCGCGCTGCGCGTGCTTGCCGCGCTCGTACGGCGAAGCATTGGGCACCAGCACCAGCTCGGCGCCAGCCTGCACGGTCTTGGCCAAGGGCTCGGCGAACCACAGGTCCTCGCAGATCACCACGCCCACTTGCACGCCCTTGACCGTGACCACGCAGTTGTCGCCATCCGGATCCACGTCGAAATAGCGGCGCTCGTCGAACACCGCGTAGTTGGGCAACTCGCGCTTGCGGTAGGTCGCCGCGATGCGCCCGTCGCGCAACACGCTGGCCGCGTTGTAGACCACGCTGCCGGCACTCTGCGGCCAGCCGACCACCGCGACGATCCCGCGCGTGTTGGCAGCGATGCGTGCCAGCGCTTCTTCGCAATGCGCCAGAAAACCGGGCCGCAGCAGCAGATCTTCCGGTGGGTAGCCGCTGATCGCCAGCTCGGGAAACAGCACGATATCTGCCCCGAACTCGTCGCGCGCTGCCGCGATGAACTCGATGATGCGATCGGTATTGCGCGCCACGGCGCCGACCGGGAAGTCGAACTGCGCCATGGCGATGCGAAGCGTCTGGGACATGGGAAGGCCTATGCGGATGCAACTGGAGAAGCGTGGCTGTGCCGCATCCCGCAAGAGCCCGAGATGCAGATCGGCGTTGCCGCCAAGCCTGCATTATTCCAGAAGCGCGCGAACCTGCCGCGGTCCGCCGCTGCGCCAGTGCGTTTCGGTAAGCCGCACCCAAATAGTGACGCGCTTCGACGACCAGAACGACCCAGCGACCGGCGAGCCGGTGATGACCTCGGCCGCATTCCATGCGTGTGCGCGTAGCACGCCGCATAGCGCGACCTGCGTTGCATCCAGCAGCAATCACTCAATCAGACGGTGCGCACTGTCGGGTAGATGTGGGGCCGCGTTACGGAATGCGCAGCGCGACGCGGGCATGGCGGATGCTGCGCGCGCCGCGCACACCGAACCGATAATGGCTCACCACGGTGTGCCGGTCCTGCAATGGCTAATCCCAAAAACCGAACGCGCACCGATGCTGCGCGTTCGGCACACAGCAGCAACGGGCTCAGTCCGCCTGCAGTGCCCGTACCACCATCGCGCTATCCACTACCTGCTCCATCCGCACGATCTTGCTGTCCTGAAAGCGGTACAGATGCGCAAACGCGGCCTGCATGGTGTTGCCGGTCTTGCGATAACGCCCGGAGTACACACCGAACACAGCCACCCACTCGCCATCGGCCAGGTAGGTATGCACCTTCGCTTGATACCCCTCCCACTCGGTTGCCAGCCGCGCGAAGACATTGGCGAAGATGGCGTCCGCGCCAACGTAGGTGCCCGCATACGGGAACCCGGCCGCTTCGGTCCAGTGCGCATCGGCCGCTAACGCAGCGCGTAGGTGCCTGGCGTTTTCTGCCGGCGCGTTTTCGTAGGTGTTGCGGATGATCTCCAGCGGCGTCGTCATTGCATCAGCCCCACTGCATCTCGCCGGTGGCGACCTTGGCACCGATCTGCAATGCCACGGCCATACCGGCAGCGGGATAGCGCGCGGTCATGGCCTTGATCAGGTCGGCACTATTGCTGTGCCTGGCCAGCTCTTCCTCGAAGGCCAGCAGATAGTCGCGCGTATAGGTGATGGCCGATACATCGATTGGCGCGCCCGGCACCATGTGCCCGGGCACGACGACCGATGGCTGCCGCGCCGCCATGCTGTCCAGCGTCTTGCGCCAGGCGGCACGCCCTTCGGCACCGCGCGTGTCGGCCGTCCACACATGCGTGCCGGAGAACACCAGCACGCCACCGACGATCGCCTTGAGCGCCGGCACCCACACGTAGCGTCGATTGGCCAGACCGTCGGCATCGACGATCTCCAGTGCGTGGTCTTCCAGGGTGAGCGTATGGCCGTCGAAGACCTCCGGCATCACGATGTCGGCCAGGGTCTGCGGGCCGTTTTCCTTCAGCTGCGGGCCCCAGGTGGCCAGCTTCTTTTCGACATTGCCCTTGATCGCCGCGATGGTGGCCGAGGCGGCGATGACGCGCGCCTTGGGGAAGGCGGCCTTGATCGGCGCCAGGCTGAAGTAATAGTCCGGGTCGCTCTGGCTGATGTAGATGGTGGTCAGCGTCTTGCCGCTGGCGCGGATCGCCTCGGCCAGCGCCTTGCCGTCGGGCAGCGTAAAGCCGCCATCGATCAGCACTGCATCGCGTGCGCCTGAAATCAGCACCGGCGCGCGGAAGAACCCATGTTCGCCGGCGGGGAAATGATGATAGGTCAGTGTGGTCTGTGCAGCCATGGCGGTATTCGCTCCAAGGACGGCCGTCGCGACACTCGCAACAGCCAGGGTTTTGATGACGTCTCGTCGGGTTGGCATTGGTTGGGGCCTCTTGAAAAGTGATGGATTGGAAGTTGAGTTGGAATAGGCTGGGATTGCGTTGATCAGCGCGCGTACAAAGCAACGCCTGGGCCGGCGCAGCACGTGCGCCCGTACCCTCATCCGGCGCTACGCGCCACCTTCTCCCGATGGGAGAAGGGAGCGAGAGCCCCTCTCCCGCCGGGGCACCAGGGCACGGCTTACGTGCCACTGGCGCGTGTGCCTTGGTGCGCCCGCGCCACTGGCGCGGAGCGGGGGTTGGGGTGATGGTGCGGCGGGAGACAGCCCATTCACTGGAGACGTGTGTGGGTGAAGGTCCGCTGCGAGACAGCCAACCCCGCAACGAGAAACCAGTCACCCAGCCGCCTAAAAATGCCCAGCATCCAACTGCCGCAGGACTAAATCGGGGTTCCCATAACCCGCCCCAACATCCAATAACCAGCGCGCACCGGACGACTGCGCAACCAAGGTCGGGACGCCACGCGCACCGAACTCCTGCTGCAGTGACTGCGCCTTGTCGATACGCGCCTGCGTCAGCGCAAGCAGCTGCGCATCCGGCGCGGCGATCTGCTCCGCCGCCTGCACTAAACCAAGCGATTCCAGCAGGCCAATCAGCGTACCCAACGCAGTCACATCATCGCCCTCCACATAACGCGCCTGCTGGATGGCACCGAGCAGCTGCAACTCGCGCGAGGGGTCGATGCGCGCCACCGCCGTCAGCGCCAGCGTCGCCAGGCCGCTGTCGAAGCGCTGCTGACGATCGCCGAGCACGCGCTGACGATACTGCTCGCTGAAAACCTGGCCGGTCAGCTGCGCAATGCGCTGATCGTTGGACCAGGCATAGCCGGCGAAGGTGTCGTCCATTGCCCTGGCGCCAGCGCCCAGGAACAGGCCGGCGGGCAGCAATTCCAGGGTGACATCGGCCCGCGCCTGCAACGCCGAGACCACGGCCGTCGCGCCGTAGCACCAGCCGCACAGCGGGTCATAGAGGTAGTGAACAGTGGTGGACATGGCAGCGGCATCCAGTGGCGATGGATGCATCCTAGGCCGCTTCCGTTGACTCTTAAATCCATCCGCAATAAACATACCGTATGCCAACAACACACAATCGAACCGAGTCCGGCCCCGGTGGCCTGGGTCATCTGCGCCGGCTGGCGTATTTCGTCGCTGTGGTGGAAACCGGCTCGTTTACGGCAGCGGCCGAGCGCCTGGGCATCACCAAGGCGGTGGTCAGCCAGCAGGTCGCCCGCCTGGAACGCGAATGCCGCACCTCGTTGTTGGTACGCACGACCCGCAAGGTGCGCACCACCGAACTCGGGCAGGCGTTCTATCAGCGCTGCGCGGCGATCCTGCGCGATACCGACGATGCCTTCGATGCACTGACCGACACCGCCGCCGAACCGTCCGGCCTGCTCAGGCTCACCGCACCGCTGGACTACGGCGTACGCGTGGTGGTGCCGGCCATCGCGGCCTTCACCCGGCGCTACCCGGGCTGCAAGGTCGATGCGATCCTCAGCGACCAGACCCTGGACCTGATGACGGCCAACATCGAGCTTGCGATCCGCGTGGGCTGGCTGGCCGAAAGCAGCCTGCAGGCACGCAAGATCGGTGCGTTCCGGCAGTTGCTGGTCGCGCCTTCCACGATGACCGCACAACTGGCCGGGCTCACCGCGCCGCAGGACATCGCCGCACTGCCGTTCGTCGCCAACACGGCCTTGCGCGATCATCAGCGCTGGCACTTCGCGCATGCCACGCACGCGCCGCAGAGTGTGGACGTGCAGCCCGGCATCTTTCTCGACGCCACCCTCGCCGTACGCGAAGCGGTATGCCAAGGCGCGGGAATCTCGGTACTGCCGGATTATGTGGTCGCCGACGATCTGGCCGCCGGTCGCTTGCTGCATGTGCTGCCGCAGTGGCAGTTGCCGTCCGGCGGCATCCACGCGGTGTTCCCGGCAACGCGCTTTCGACCGGCAAAGGTGCGCGCGTTCGTGGATGTATTGCTTGAGCAGACGGCGCAGCAGCACGCCCTCTAAATCGAACGCTGCAAGCCAAGCGAATTAGCCGATAAGCCACAACAGGCGACGGCGGCCACGAAGACGCTGCCACAACGCGGCAATTAGCCATCGGATGTGGCAATCCAATATCGCCACCATAAAAAAGGCCACCCGAAGGTGGCCTCTTTCACACTCACACGCTTGCGCGCGATGCGTGTTTCTTACTTCACCAGCGCAGCAATCGCCGCACCCAGATCGCCCGGCGAACGGACGGTCTTGACGCCAGCAGCTTCCATCGCCGCGAACTTGCCTTCGGCCGTGCCCTTGCCGCCCGATGCGATCGCACCGGCATGGCCCATGCGCTTGCCGGCCGGAGCCGAGGCACCGGCGATGAAGCCGACGACCGGCTTCTTCACGAACTGCTTGATGTACTCGGCACCGGCTTCCTCGGCGTCGCCGCCGATCTCGCCGACCATGATGATGCCTTCGGTCTGCGGGTCTTCGTTGAACAGCTTGAGGCAGTCGACGAAGTTCAGGCCGTTGATCGGGTCGCCACCGATCCCGATGCAGGTGCTCTGGCCCAGGCCCACTTCGGTGGTCTGCTTGACCGCTTCATAGGTCAGGGTGCCCGAACGCGACACGATGCCGATCTTGCCCGGCTTGTGGATGTGGCCCGGCATGATGCCGATCTTGCACTCGCCCGGGGTGATCACGCCGGGGCAGTTCGGCCCGATCAGCACGGTGTCCGGATGGGCACGGGTCAGCACGTTCTTGACGCGCAGCATGTCCAGCACCGGGATGCCCTCGGTGATGCACACGATGACCTTGATGCCGGCCGCAGCCGCTTCCAGGATCGCATCGGCCGCATACGGCGGCGGCACGTAGATCACCGACGCGTCAGCGCCGGTGGCAGACACAGCGTCGGCCACGGTGTTGAACACCGGCAGGTCGATATGCGTGGTGCCGCCCTTGCCCGGCGTCACGCCGCCGACGACCTGGGTGCCGTACTCGATCATCTGAGTGGCGTGGAAGGTGCCCTGCTGGCCGGTGAAGCCCTGCACGATCACCTTGGTGTTCTTGTTAATCAAAACGGACATGGATAGTTCCTTCGGTGTCGTGAATCAGGCGGCGTTCTTGACAGCTTCAACGACTTTCTTGGCACCGTCGTTGATGTTGTCGGCCGGGATGATGGCCATGCCGCTATCGCGCAGCAGCTGCTTGCCTTCTTCCACATTGGTGCCTTCCAGGCGCACCACGACCGGAACCTTGACGCCCACTTCCTTGACCGCGGCGATGATGCCCTCGGCAATCATGTCGCAGCGAACGATGCCGCCGAAGATGTTGACGAAGATGCCTTCGACCTTGTCCGAGGACAGGATCAGCTTGAACGCCTCGATGACGCGCTGCTTGTTGGCACCGCCGCCCACGTCCAGGAAGTTCGCCGGCTCGCCGCCGTTGAGCTTGATCACGTCCATGGTGGCCATGGCCAGGCCTGCGCCGTTGACCATGCAACCGATGTTGCCGTCCATGGTGACGTAGTTGATGTCCAGCTCGGACGCGGTCACTTCGGTCTCGTCTTCCTGCGTCTTGTCGCGCATGGCGACCAACTGCTTCTGACGGAACGCGGCGTTGTCGTCGCTGTCGAACTTGCCGTCCAGCGCATACAGGTTGCCGTCGTCCAGGATCGCCAGCGGGTTGATTTCAACCAGCGCCAGATCCTTTTCGTTGAACAGCTTGTACAGGTTCACCATGATGCTGGCGAACTGGCCGGCCTGCTTGGCGGTCAGGCCGAGCTTGAAGCCGAAATCGCGACCGTGGTAGCCCTGCACGCCTTCGACGAAATCGACGTTGAGCGCGTGGATCAGTTCCGGGGTTTCGGCAGCGACCTGCTCGATTTCCACGCCGCCTTCCGAAGAAGCGATGTAGGTGATGGTCTTGGTGCCACGGTCGACCAGCACCGACAGGTACAGCTCCTTGACGATCTCACCGGCGGTGGTCACCAGCACCAGGTTGATCGGCAGCTCGACGCCGGCGGTCTGATAGGTGGACATCTTGGTGCCGAGCATCTTGGCTGCTGCGGCCTTCACATCGTCGGTGGTCTTGCAGAACTTGACGCCGCCAGCCTTGCCGCGGCCGCCCGCATGGATCTGCGCTTTCACCATCCAGGGGCCCTTGCCCAGGGAATTGGCGGCTTCGACCGCTTCGTCCGGAGTAGCCGCGACCTTACCGGCCGGGACGGGAATGCCGTACTCGGCAAGCAGCTGTTTTGACTGGTATTCGTGGAAATTCATGCGTCACCGTGGGAAAAGGAAACGACCGCTGCGTGCAACGCAGACCGCCAGGGCGGCACGTCAAGAGACGCGAACGGGCCGCCTATTGTGGCTGACCGCGCCGTGCGGCGCAAAATTCGGCGATCGTGCCGGCCCGATTGCAGCGCTTGCACGCAGCACCGCAGTGTGCACACGTGCTGCGCACACCGCGCACCTGCCTATACTCGCGGCTCGTTCCAGCGGGGGAATCGGTTTGCCATCCAGCGCATCGCTTATCGACCGGTTCCAGTCAGCGCCGCAGCGCGAGCTGTACTTTTTTTCGCTGTACCGGGTGCTGGTGGCGGGCCTGATCGCCGCACTGGTGTTCAGCCCCTTGTCCGATGCCATCCCCGAGCCGCGCTACCCGCGGCTGGCAGCAGGGGTCGCGATCGGTTATCTCTGCATGGCCGTGCCGCTGCTGTTCTGGGGCCGCAGCGAGCGCCGCCTGACCACCACCGTGTTCTGTTCGGTACTGGCCGACATCCTTGCCGCCACCCTGGCCACGCACGCCCTGCCCGGCGCCAGCGCCGGCATCGCGATGATGTTGCTGTTCAATGTCGCCGCCGCCTCGCTGCTGCTGCGCCTGCGCTACGGCATGAGCATCGCGGTGCTCGCCAGCGGCGCCATCGTGCTGGAATACCTGTGGACCCTGCTCGAAGGCGGCGGCGCTGCCC
This sequence comes from Xanthomonas sp. NCPPB 2933, assembly GCF_056725225.1. NCBI lineage: Bacteria > Pseudomonadati > Pseudomonadota > Gammaproteobacteria > Lysobacterales > Lysobacteraceae > Xanthomonas > Xanthomonas sp. NCPPB 2933. The sequence goes on along the minus strand of NZ_CM161518.1, from coordinate 1,352,514 downwards.
GCCCGGTGGCCGAACTGGCCATGTTCGCCACCAGCTACGTCGCGGTGGCCTTCATCTGCGAACAGATCGGCTCGCGCGCGCGCCGCAACCAGGTGCTGGCGGAAGAACGCGGCGCGCAGGTGGCCAATCTCTACGAAATCAATGAACTGATCATCCGCCGCATGCGCACCGGCGTGCTGGTGGTCGATACGCACAACCACATCACCCTGGCCAACGAAGCGGCGCTGGCGCTGCTGGGCGATGGCGACCAGCGCAACGCCCCGGCCGACCTGTCGCTGGCCGCACTCACCCCGGAACTGGCGCGCCGCCTGCAACGCTGGCGCAGCGGCTGGCGCGAGGAAGAGGCCCCACTACAACTGGGCGCCGACCGCCCGGAAGTGCAGCCGCGCTTCGTGCGCCTGCTCGCCGACAGCGACCTGGTACTGATTTTTCTGGACGACGCCACGGTGGTGTCGCGGCGCGCCGAATCGCTCACCTTGTCGGCAATGGGACGCTTCTCGGCCAGCCTGGCGCACGAAATCCGCAACCCGCTCGCCGCAATCAGCTACGCCTCGCAACTGCTGGAAGAATCCCCGGACATCGGCGATGCCGACCGCCGCCTGCTGCAGATCATCCACCAGCAATGCCAACGCACCAACGGCATCGTCGAAAGCGTGCTCGCGCTGGCCCGACGCGAGCGCGCCAACCCGGACAATCTGGACCTGGCCGCATTCGTGCGCCGCTTCGTGGTCGAGTACCGGCAGACCCTGTCGATGGAAACCGACATCCTGGAGGCCAGCATCCAGGGCGCCTCGGTGCATGCGCTGGTCGACCCCAAGCATCTGCACCAGATCCTGACCGCACTGGTGCACAACGCACTCAAGTACGGCCGGGTCATGGACGAACCGGCGCGGGTCAAGCTGCGCGTGGAGCGCCTGGAGCGCATGGCGGTGATCGATGTCATCGACCGCGGGCCCGGCATTCCGGAGACGGTGGCCGCACAACTGTTCCGCCCGTTCTACACCACCTCAGAACATGGCACCGGGCTCGGCCTGTACATCGCCCAGGAGCTGTGCCGCGCCAACCAGGCGCAACTGGATTACGTCTCGGTGCCGGGCGGCGGCGCGTGTTTCCGGATCCTGTTGCAGGGGCCCAATGGCTTGCTTGGGAAGTGAGTGATTGCTGCCCTGCAGTGTCTGCAACGCGGATCCAAGGTGATGGCGCGACGCATTGATGGACGGACGTGTGTGGTGGCTCTGCGTGGGTCCAAACCCCGACGACAATTGTCGTCCGTCATCGCGCTGGGCTATCGTGCGCACCATGAGCGAACCCAAAAGTGCCCTGGTTGTCGATGACGAGCGTGATATCCGCGAGTTGCTTGTTCTCACCCTGGGCCGGATGGGCCTGCGCATCAGCACCGCTGCCAACCTGGCCGAAGCGCGCGAGCTGCTGGCCAACAACCCCTACGACCTGTGCCTGACCGACATGCGCCTGCCAGACGGCAACGGCATCGAACTGGTCACCGAAATCTCAAAGCAATATCCGCAGACCCCGGTGGCGATGATCACCGCGTTCGGCAGCATGGACCTGGCGGTGGAAGCGCTGAAGGCCGGCGCGTTCGACTTCGTCAGCAAGCCGGTGGACATCAGCGTGCTGCGCGGCCTGGTCAAGCATGCGCTGGAATTGAACAACCGCGACCGCCCCGCCCCGCCACCGCCACCGCCGGAACAGGCCAGCCGCCTGCTCGGCGACTCCAGCGCGATGGAAAGCCTGCGCGCCACCATCGGCAAGGTCGCGCGCAGCCAGGCGCCGGTCTATATCGTCGGCGAATCGGGCGTGGGCAAGGAGTTGGTCGCGCGCACCATCCATGAACAAGGCGCACGCGCGGCCGGTCCGTTCGTGCCGGTGAACTGCGGCGCCATTCCCGCCGAACTGATGGAGAGCGAATTCTTCGGCCACAAGAAAGGCAGCTTCACCGGCGCGCATGCCGACAAGCCCGGCCTGTTTCAGGCCGCGCATGGCGGCACGCTGTTCCTGGACGAAGTGGCCGAATTACCGCTGCAGATGCAGGTCAAACTGCTGCGCGCCATCCAAGAGAAATCGGTGCGCCCGGTCGGCGCCTCCACTGAATCGCTGGTGGATGTGCGCATCCTCTCGGCCACCCACAAGGACCTCGGTGACCTGGTCTCCGACGGCCGTTTCCGCCACGACTTGTACTACCGCATCAACGTGATCGAACTGCGCGTCCCCCCACTGCGCGAACGCAGTGGCGACCTGCCGCAACTGGCCGCGGCCATCATTGCGCGCCTGGCACGCAGCCACGGCCGCCCGATTCCGCTACTGACCCAATCCGCGCTCGACGCGCTGGACACATACGGCTTCCCCGGCAACGTGCGCGAACTGGAAAACATCCTAGAACGCGCCTTAGCCCTGGCCGAAGACGACCAGATCAGCGCCAGCGACCTGCGCCTGCCCGCCCACGGCGGCCACCGCCTCGCCGCCAGCCCCGGCAGCGCCGCCATCGAACCGCGCGAAGCGGTGGTCGACATCGACCCCGCCTCGGCCGCCCTGCCCTCTTACATCGAGCAACTCGAGCGCGCCGCGATCCAGAAAGCGCTGGAAGAAAACCGCTGGAACAAGACCAGAACCGCCGCGCAGCTGGGCATCACGTTTCGTGCGCTTCGTTACAAGCTCAAGAAGTTGGGGATGGAGTAGCTGCTGCTTTATTGCTACGCCTGCTTCCGAACGATTCCGCAGCTAGGGCTACAAGACGAGCAGGTGTACCACAACACCCTCACGTGAATCTCGGGCGCGAAACGCTTTGAGTCTCTTGCACGTGACACGAACGAGCCGCTGCAGACTACTCAGCGGGAAACACTATCGAGCCGTTGATGCAGGCTAGTAGGCTCCTGCTCAACCGAGCAAGAACATCGATCAACCACTGGCGCGCGGGCCATATCGTGGGATCCAGTTGATATCGGCAGAATTCCAGGATTGGAGCTCAGGCCCACCGAGCCCTGAGCTCCTATGAACTACGCCCTGCATTCGTAGTGGATGAAAATAACGTTGTCGGATCAACCATCTTGAGGGCGCCTACAGAAAGCTCCACTCATGGATCAAGGACAAACTTGGCTCACCTGAGCAGAGCAGGACAAGCCTCCACCATTTGCCGAATATTGCCCACCGCACGATAGCGACACGGTTCCCGGGCCATTTGACGCAACTGACTGACCAGGAGTCAGACTTCCACTGTAGCCCGGGGACTGTATGCCGCAGGTGGTACCTGTAACGCTGCCCGACGCCTGAGTGCACTGGATGATGGCTGCAGATTTGACGGGAGCCAAGCCGCGGAACGAGCTGCCATTACGTGCAGAGCCAAAGATCGTTTGCTCCGGTGAGCATGTGGTGTCATCAATCCTTGCTGCGCAGTTCAGACCACCACCACTCGCTGCGTAGGAACCGATGCAATTGAGGACGACATTGCCTGGTGCATTGGTACCTATAGACTCACCTACTGACAGGACGCCATTCCACCCTGGAGCTTGCACCGAGCAAAATGTGCCTGCTTGTCCCCCACCTGTTGCCTGCGTGCAGGTCACAACGGATAACGTTGACGCTATCGCATTCCCTTGTGTTGAACCACCATTGCGAGCACTGGCCGTAATGGTTTGAACCGCAGCATTCACCGAACCAAAACAGGCCAATCCGCACACCAGGGCGACGAAACTACAGACTTTCAGCCTAATCATTACGCAACTCCTTCAGGACCACGCCAGTCGAAGAAACCTCAGATCAGCAAAAATGACTTGTAAAAACAGTTGCTATCGAAAGAATTATTTGAACGCAGCTTAGCTACTGTCAATGCAAAAAAGGTCAGCAGGAAGTTATTTGTGATCGCTCACTCACAAACTGCCCTATGGCGTAGGCCTGTCAATGTGACATTGTCGAATTCAAGACATCTACAGAGTCAAATGTGCGACTGCCCACACTGCCGGTCGTGCTGCCGATGGCACTGCTGATCCAATGACACGGCATTAACCTAAAATCGTCTCCGGCACGTCGGTTAAGCACGCGCAGCAGCGGTACCGCTGCATCTGCGCTCAGTCCTTCGTCACCCGATTGATCTCGGCCAGGCTGGTCACCCCGTGCGCGGCCTTGACCAGCGCCGACTGACGCAGGTCGCGGATGCCGATCCTCTGCGCCGCCTCGGCGATCTGCATCGCGTTGCCGCCTTCCAGCACGATCGCACCGATCTCGTCGGTCATCGGCATCACCTGGTAGATACCGGTACGGCCCTTATAACCTTCGGTGCACTCGTCGCAGCCGACCGCCTCGTACAGCTCGATACCCGCAGCGAGCTGCTCCGCAGTGAACCCTTCCGCCAGCAACGCATGCTCCGGCAAGGTCGATTTGCGCTTGCAGTTGTTGCACAAACGCCGTGCCAGACGCTGCGCAATAACCAAGGTCACCGACGAAGTGATGTTGTACGGCGCAATGCCCATGTTCATCAGACGCGCGATGGTCTGCGGCGCATCGTTGGTATGCAGCGTCGACAACACCATGTGACCGGTCTGCGCCGCCTTGATCGCAATCTCGGCCGTCTCCAGGTCGCGGATTTCGCCGACCATGATGATGTCCGGATCCTGGCGCAGGAACGAGCGCAACGCCGCCGCGAAGGTCATGCCGCGCTTGACGTTCTGCTGCACCTGATTGACACCAGGTAAGCGGATTTCGACCGGATCCTCGGCCGTGGAGATATTGCGCGTCTCATCGTTGAGGATGCCCAGCGCCGTATACAACGACACCGTCTTACCCGAACCGGTCGGCCCGGTCACCAGCACCATGCCATAGGGCTTGTGGATCGCATCCAGGAACAGCTTTTGCTGATCCGCCTCGTAGCCCAGCTTCTCGATCCCCAGCTTGGCCGCACTGGCGTCCAGAATACGCAGCACCACCTTCTCACCGAACAGGGTCGGCAAGGTGCTGACACGGAAGTCGATCTGCTTGGTCTTGGACAGGTTGAGCTTGATACGCCCGTCCTGTGGCACCCGCTTCTCAGCGATGTCCAGCTGCGACATCACCTTCAGGCGCGCCGCAATGCGCTGGCTCAACTTCACCGGCGCCTTGGCCACGTTCTTCAGTAGCCCGTCGATCCGCAACCGCACCCGGTAATCGTCTTCATACGGCTCGAAATGGATGTCGGAGGCTCCCCGCCGGATCGCATCCACCAGTACCTTGTTGACAAACTTCACCACCGGCGTGTCGTCGCCCTTGGCATCGACCCCGGAATCCCCACCGGCGCCCATGTCCTCGTCCCCGGCCGAGACGTCCAGGTCCCCCATCTCGTCGTCGTCGTCACCTAACGAAGACCCGAGGGAAGCATTGCTTGCCTGCCACTGCTCCAAGGTGCGACGGATCTGGTCTTCATCGACCAAGATCGGCTCGACCACAAGATTGGTGTGGAACTTGATGTCGTCCAGCGCCCTGGTCTGGGTCGGGTTGCTCACCCCCACGAACAACCGGTTGCCGCGCTTGAACAGGGGCAGCACCTGGTACTTTTGGAGCAACTCTTCACTGACCAGTTTAACCGCGTTCTGGCCGGCGTCGAACACGGACACATCCATCAAGGGCATGCCAAACTCGACGGCGTTAGCTGCTGCAAGTTGAGCCGCGCTGACTAATTTCCTTTCTGCAAACCATTGAGGCAGCGGGATCTTCGCTGCCGCAGCTTGGTCCATGGCAGACCGAGCAATAGCTTCTTCAAGTGCGCCGTCCTGAACCAACCGACGCGCGATGCCGGTGATTCCGACAAGATTGGCAGTTACTAAGGCATTCATTTGATTGCTGGCTCCCCATCTTAGGGTTAAAGACTACTGCAAAGGGGGCTGGGCTGGATCCTGAGGAACGCGCAAAGTTGCCCAGCCCCCCCCAACGCTACTGACCTCGGGTTACCATTGTGCCGGGGAAATTGGGGAAATACTGTGGAACGTATCAGCATCATCTTGCCGGCCAAGAACGAAGCCGAGGGCCTACTTCTCACTCTGCCAGCCTTACGTCAGCTTTATCCGCATGCGGAAATCATCGTCGTTGACGATGGCTCGACCGACGCCACAGCCCAGATCGGCCGCGACCAAGGAGTCACTGTGCTCTCCATCCCTTATTCCATGGGAAACGGGGCTTCGATCAAGCGCGGTGCCCGCGCTGCTAGCGGCGATATTCTGGTGTTCATGGACGCCGACGGTCAGCACGACCCATTTCACATCCAGGCCCTGCTTGGCAAGCTTTCCGAGGGCTATGATATGGCGGTAGGTGCACGTGACAGCAGTAGTCAGGCCAACGTCCATCGTGGCATGGCCAATCGTTTTTACAACTGGCTGGCCAGCCGCATGACTGGATTCAGGATTCAGGATCTTACCTCAGGCTTCCGTGCCGCGCGCGCGAATCGGTTTCGCCAGTTTCTTCATTTGCTGCCCAATGGATTCAGCTATCCGACCACCAGCACAATGGCGTTTTTCCGCAGCGCCTATCCGGTGGCCTATGTGCCAATTCCTGTCGCCAAGCGCGTTGGCAACGGTAGCCATATTCGCCCGATCAAGGATGGCATCCGTTTCCTATTGATCATTTTCAAGATCGCCACGTTATATTCGCCACTAAAGCTGTTTGCGCCAATTGCTGCGGGTTTCTTTGTTATCGGCATGGGGTACTACGGTTACACCTTTGCCACCATGCACCGGTTCACCAACATGAGCGCGCTATTGTTCAGCGCATCAGTGATCATTTTCTTGATCGGATTGATTTCCGAGCAAATCACGGGACTGACGTATCTCGCAGCGCGGGATGGACGGACGAAGGAATGAACGATTCGGCTGCAAACCGCGCAGCCAAGTGTCGCCCCAAACTGCTGGTCCTAGCTTCAACGTACCCCCGTTGGCAGGCCGATCCTGAACCCGGTTTCGTGCATGAGCTGAGCCAGCGTTTGACCGCACGTTTCGACGTCGTCGTGCTGTGCCCCCATTCGAAGGGAGCACTTCCGCAAGAACGGATGGATGGCGTTGACATCGTGCGGTACGGCTACGCACCAGAGCGATGGGAAAGGCTGGTTAATGGCGGCGGTATCGTGAGCAACCTTCGGCACCGCCCCTGGACCGCGCTGCTGCTCCCCACCTTCCTGCTCGGGCACCTGTGGGCGCTCCAGCGCCTGCTGCGCTTAGTCCGACCGGATGTGATCCATGCACATTGGATCCTGCCCCAGGCATGGATGATCGCGCTGCTGCAGCTCATCGGTGCGCGTACACCACCGACGCTGGTGACTTCGCATGGTGCCGATCTCTTCGCCCTGCGTGGCCGCCTGCCGATGTGGCTCAAGCGGTTCACCATTCGTCGGATGCAGGCCACTTCCGTTGTCAGCAGCGCAATGCTTGAGCCCATGTTGGCGCTTGGAGCGCACGCAGACGCGCTTACCGTCGCCCCTATGGGTGTGGATCTGCAACATCGGTTCACGCCCGACTCGCAGAGCCCACGATCGCGCAATGAATTGCTGTTCGTCGGTCGGCTGGTCGAAAAGAAGGGGCTGACTCATCTACTTGATGCGCTCCCGAAAATTCTTGAACGCCATCCAGGAACGACGCTCAACATCGTCGGTTTCGGCCCTGAATTGACGCGATGCCAGCGGCAGGTCGACAGGCTGCGCCTTCAGGCTAATGTGCATTTTCTAGGCCCCATGTCGCAAACCGCGCTTCCGGAGCTTTACAGGCGCAGCAGCATGTTGATTACTCCGTTCGTGCAGGCGGGCTCAGGCGACCAGGAAGGATTGGGATTGGTTATGGTCGAAGCACTCGGCTGCGGTTGCCCTGTGGTGACCACTCGCTTGCCGGCCATACAAGAATTGCACAACGGGCGATGGCCGCCTTATGTTGCAGAGCCCGGTGACCCGGTCTCGCTTGCCGCGCAGGTAAATGCCCTACTTGATAATCCAGAGGCCGGCCGGATGTGGGTAGAAAGGCTGCGCCCTTTATTAATAGCGCGCTTCGATCATGAGGTGGTCGCGGCAGGCTATGCGGCACAACTGGCGTCACTCATCTCCGACCTCCCGCACGGGGAGGCGCGCGCATGAAATTGTCACTACCCGCAGGTTCGTTGGCTCGGACGTCGCTCAAAGTGATGTTGTGGCAGGGAGTGCGATTGATTTGCCTAGCCGGCTGGATCGTTGTGGCCGCGCGCACTTTGGGCGCGCAAAATTACGGCGTTTTTTCAGGCATCGTCGGCATAGCTTCGGCATTGGCTGGACTGGTCGGCCTGGGCAGTGGCATGCTGATGTATCAGTACAGCGCATCTGATCGCTCGCGCTTCGGGCGCTACTGGAAACAGACGCGGGTGCTGTGCGCGCTGTCCTCGCTTCCGCTGGCGCTGGCGTTGCTGCTGTTCTCGTCAACATCGACCAGTGATTCGATCTCTTTGCTCGAAGTTGCATTGATCGCTTCCTCCGAGATCCTCACAACTCCCTACATTACTAATGCTGCCTTTGCGTTTTCGGCAAACGAACGCATGGGTTGGGCAGCGGCACTACCGGCCATCACAGCGTTTTTCCGTTTGACCGCCATAGCCATGTTCGGCGTCCTACCGATTGATCGCGACCTTGATCACTATCTACTGCTTCACCTAGTAGCATCAATCTGCGGTGCTGCAGTTGCTTTGATAGCTGTCAAGAGATTGCTCACCCCTCAATGGCATCCAATGCAGGTGGATTGTAATGACCTTTACCACGGAGTCGGGCACGCGGTGAGCTGGACGTCGGCTACATCGGTAACGACGCTAGACAAGTCTTTCGTACTTCATGCAGGTGGTGACACCACGGCAGGCTTGTACGCAGCCTGTTACCGCCTCGCATCAGTCGCGGCAATGCCATTGGACGCAATGGTGATGGCTGCAATGCCCCGGCTGTTCCGCGCGCATGGGGACAACGGAAGAGTCCGTCGTTTGTTATTTGCCATGCTTGTCGTAGCCGGCGCTTACTCTACTTTCATCATAGCCCTGTTGTGGTGGAGCGCGGCACTGCTGCCTTATTTGCTTGGTTTCGAATTCGCTAACGCAGTCCCAGCATTACGCTGGATGGGCTTCTTCATTCTTGCCTACAGCCTGCGGCAGATCGCTTGCCAGGCATTAGTGGGACGTGGCTTGAAGCTGCGCAAGACCTTCATCGAAGGTGGGGGCCTCCTTGCGATGTCTGTTCTCTGTACGATCCTAGTCCCGCAATACGGCCTGACCGGAGCTATTGCAATGATTATTATTGCAGAAGCGGCCATGGCTACTGCTGGTTGGCTGACCCTATCACTCAGCGCCGCCAGTTCGAATGATGGCAGGATATTGCCTCATTGAAGACTTCAATGTAGGCATCCGTTGCGCGTTTAACGGTAAATTCAGAAGCACGGCGCCGCAACGCTTGCGGATCTACTAAAAAGCTTCCGTTCAAACTGCGTAGTACCGCGGCAGCAACTGCCAGCGCATCCCCCACCGGAACAAGCTGACCGTAGACACCAGCCTGCAGCACCTCACTGGGCCCACTCGGACAATCGGTCGCAACGATCTGCGTGCCGCACAGCATGGCTTCTACAAGGACGTTTCCGAATCCCTCGTAATCCGATGTCAATGCAAGCACATTGCTATGCTGTATCCATGGAAGCACATCCTCAACATGACCCAACATTCGACAGACAGCCACAATATCGTACTGTTGGATCCATTGTGCAAACGTTTCGCGCATAGGGCCATCCCCCAAAACGATCAAGCGCACGTTACGAGCGGCTCGGACCTGAAGGAAGGCATCCAATAAAAGATCAAGACGTTTTTCCACGGAAAGCCGGCCAACAAATATCAAAGTCGGCACGTCATCTTGGGGATACGGCCAATTACTGGGCCGGCGATGATCCGTGTTGAACGCGCCGGCACTCTCGGTCTGTACAACCGGATTATGGATGACTCTGATCTTTACTGGCGGAAGACTAAGCTCCTTGCACATATCGGCGGCAACCGCCGCAGAAACCGCAATGATCGCATCGGCCGACGGCAGCAGTCGACGCATCGCTTGACGCAAGAATCGCAGCTTCATCCTGCGTAGCCCAACAGCACTATTGAGAGGACCGGAAACTGCTTGATGCTGGGTAATAACTACCGCTGTGCGAGTAGACAGCCAACGTCGCCATAGCAGCATCCACACCGCGACGTCGCTAGAGGTCGTGACAAGTATTTCAGGCTGGGTTTGGCGCATCCATACAAGTACACGCCATATGAACTGCCAAGTGCCTCTAGGTGCTATGTACTGAACAGCTGGTGAGCCCTGTCGCTCAATCATCGTGCGACCCGCCACCATTTCGACCGCAATCCCGCGCCTTTGCAACTCCTCCCACAGATTGAACTGAACCCGTTCCAGGCCTCCGGCCTCAACACGGCTGAGTAGTAGGGAGATCATTGACGGGCCAGCACTGAAGCATCTTCTGCTCCCGCGATACAGACGACGTCTTGGTAATCACCCAGACTCTCCGCACTGATTCGAACGATTTTTCCTTCTTCCTCTAATCTGTGAAAGCAATAGCCCAAGGGCGTCAATAGGTCAAGAATGTCGCGACCTCGATATCCTGCGGCCATAGCAGCCTGCTCCTGAACCTCCACGACAATGACGGGACGAAAACGTCGCAATGTACGCAAGCCCCCCCTCAGACAGGACAATTCTCCCCCCTCTATGTCCACCTTCAAAAGGTCCAGGCGCTGAAGCTTTAAATGCTCTACGACTGCGTCGAGCGTGACCACCTCAACTGCACCGAGCACGCGATCCTTTCGCGGATCTCCATGGAGACTGCCAAGTCCGCGGTTACAATCACTGGCAGCAGATTGGCCATACGATTCATACATCGTAAATTGGCCTGCCAAGTCAGCCAAGCCCTGCTTACGTATCTGGACTACGGACTCCAATCGATTACGACGAATGTTACGCCTCAACTCTTCAGCAATCGCATCGACTGGCTCGAAGGCAATCACCCGGCCCTCCGGGCCCACACGATTTGCACAGACCAGGCTGACTTCACCGATGTTCGCACCGACATCAACAACCACCATGCCTGGTGCCAGAACACGATTCAGCAGTGCAACCAGACGGAGATTGTAATATCCCATCCAGAAGATACGTCGCTGCATGTGCTCCGACAGGTCCAGCTCGATGATCAGACCTCCATCAAAGTCCTTGACCTCCTGCCGACCTTTCGCTACGCGAAATATCCTGCGTAACAGGACCTGGACTACACTTGGCTCCCGGCCAAGACGCAGTCTCATCCCAACCTTACGCAGTATTTTGAGAAAATTCATCATTAGATCCTGATTCAAGTAGCGTCGGACCTCAAGCGTCCAATCATCGTAGCGTCTATTGCAACATAGTCCGGACCGCTTTACTCATGCATGTACTTATTGTCTGCAAGCGCCAATACACCTCGCGTGATCTTTTGGATGACCGCTATGGGCGACTATATGAAATCCCAGAGGGACTAGCCCGGCTGGGCCACTTGGTAAGCGGGCTCACCGTGAGCTATCGACACCGGCCACGCCGTTGCGATGTTTCCCCTGAAGGGGTGAACTGGCAATCGATCAATGCAGTACCATTTGGACCTCTGTGCATTGCAAATGCAGTCAGACAGATGCGTAGAGCGGCCTCCCCGGACGTAGTCTGGGCCAGCTCAGACGCACTTCAGTGCATTCTCGGTATGCGCATCGCCCAATATCTCAAAGTACCTCTGGTGCTAGATCTATACGACAACTACGACTACTTTGGTCTGAGCCGCATTCCGGGCGTCACGCATGCGTTTCATCAAGCCTGCCGCCAAGCATCAGCCCTCAGCGTTGTCAGCGAAACACTAGCGGCACACTTGCGCAACACACTGGCTCCCGGCGGACTGGTCAGCGTGATCGGCAACGGAGTGAATATGGAACTCTTTCACCCCATAGATCGGCGCGAGTGCCGAGAGCGGCTTGGGCTTCCGGTGGATGCAAAGCTGGTTGGATGTGCGGGCGCGATCGACGCCAGCCGCGGCATTGACGACATGTTTCAAGCTTTCTTGCACCTGGCGGACACCTTTCCGGATCTGCACCTGGTCTTTGCAGGCCCCCGTGATGCAACACCAGGACGCTACCGGCACCCACGCATTATCGATATGGGTATAATGCCGCCGCAGCAAATACCTGTATTAATCAACAGTCTAGATGCCTCGATTGTATGCAACCTCGACTCTGGTTTCGGCCGATACTGCTTCCCAATGAAACTTTACGAGTCGATGGCCTGCGGCGTGCCCATAGTCGCAGCGGCGGTAGGCGACGTACCCATGCTACTGCCGCATAGTGACGGTCTAACATACCCACCAGGCAGCCCAATACTTCTTGCCCAGGCTCTGATTCAGTACTTGCAAGTTCCCGTACGCACGCAATTTACCTCCATTAAGAGTTGGCGGGAGCGCTCGGAAACAACACAACAGCTACTGCTCCGCTTGATGGATAACAGGGCTGTAACTCTAACGGCAGGATGAAGGGAGATACTTTGCCTCAAGCCCGCCACAACTCCAAGTGATGCTGCCATTGGAGTCCGTAGCTGCAAGCGTCAGAACCTGATGGGCAATCTTGGAACTGGCCGATTCCGAAAATTCAACCTCAATCTTTCCGCGTGTACCAACACTTACCGAACGAACAAATTTTCCATTGACAGAGGCCGGTGCAGCCATGCCGGCCGCCAGATTTCCCGAGGGGAAATCACCATGATCAGAGTAGTAGGTGGCTATGGCTTCCTTGGCACCGCTAGACAGCGATAAACCTTCAGCTACTTGGCCACGCGCTACATAATCCTGATACGCCGGCAACGCGATTGCAGCAAGAATTGCGATAATCGCCACAACAATCATCAATTCGATCAACGTAAAGCCGCGCTGGTTCACATTAATTTCCTTTAATTTGATTGCTTTGCATACAGCCATTGCTGCAGTTGCGCGATGTCCTCTTCGTAGGTTCCCCGAATGCTGGCTTTGCGCAACTGAGCCAACGCCTCCTCAGCCTCATCAACTGAAAGCAAGTTTGATGCCAACCCTATCCTGACCAGTCCACTTTGATAAGCGACATCCGACGGGTCGATTGCCACGGCCTCCCGTATCATTCTCATTGCCAGTCTGCGGTCTCCGACCACATTGAATGCGTAGTTCGCATACATCGCACGTAGTCGAGAGGAATTGGGATTGCGCTGGCTCATCTTAGCCAAAAGCGTGAACAGGTTCTGCTCGTTGCCAAACTTGCAATGACCTGCGATCCGGCACTCAACAACACCTTCAAGCGCACTGAGCTCTTGTGGGCCCGCTACACGTCTCAGCAGTTTGTCACTAAATCGGCGCCAGACGTCGTCAGAAATCCTCCCTCCTGCTTGGCTTCCCAGGATGATCAGAGCTTGATCGGGAAGCGGTGATGATTTAGGCAGCGCAGCCGCATGCTCGAATTCCTTGATCGCCAACCCCCACGCCGGCGAACTTTTATTGTTATCAGCGAGCCCAATCAAAGTCCTGCCGTATTCATAGCCAGCACGGGCAGAATCAGGATTACGGGTGGTCAATGTCAATGCGAGGCCAAGCGGCGTACTCCAGCTTACCGCCTGCATGAAACCCATACCGGCAATGTATGCCAGCGGTACCGCGAGCATGACGACGCGTGCTTCACTGGTGAACCGCGCCAACATGGCATGAAGCGGCTGCACAAGCGCAAGCAGTACTGCCAGCAATGCGAGATAGTTTCGATGCTCGAACACCAGTTCGAGCGGCATGACATTGCTTGTTAGTGCATGGGAGGTAAAAAACCATCCAATCCCAAGAGCGGTCATCGGCCAACGACGACGAACCAGGCATCCGAACATCGCAAATGACAATAAAAGCAATGCGTGCAATAACGTAGTTGCTGGGTGTAGCAATCCTTCCGAGCCAGGATAGTTATCATAGTAAAACCACAAGCTCTCGGGCCATGGCAACACCATCTGCCGCAGATAAAGCACCAGTACGGACAATTGGCTATACAGCCGCTCCGGCAAAGTGAAGTCGCGCGCCGAATAGGTAGCCGGTGCTAGGGCAGTGGGCAGTACCCATCCGAAAAACACCACTGCACACAGGAGCGAACCGATGCTGTAGACGATGATCAGAACCCGTCGTTGCAGTACGCTGGCAGCGGAAAAACGCAACAGGAAGAGTTCCAGCATCAATGTATAGCCAGGGACCAACAGAGCTGTTTCTTTAAAACCAAATCCAACAATTGCTGATATGACAAAACTCGCCCACCAAGGCCAAGCCAGGGCACCTTCGCGCATTGCGCTTCGCGCACGCAGGTAGCTCAGCAAGGAGAGCAAAATGCCCGATGCCGCGCCAACCTCCATTCGCTGAATAATGTAGAGGGCGCTTGACACTTGTATCGGGTGGACCATCCAGGCGAATGCCAGCACCCATGCGGCACCCAATGCCACCTTGTCGCCCCAAGAGGTCGCTATGGCGATCAGTCTTCGGACGAGCAGAAGCACTAGGCATCCGTTGAACAGATGGATGGCCAGACCTGTTGCCTTCAGGGGAACAGGGTCCATCCCGGTAAACACATGATTAAGAGCGAAACTCAGCAAGGCCAGAGGCCTGCCAAATTTACTGGCAATCCCGGTACCGAATAATTGAGTGAGAGCAGACCATGAAAGATGGTCCAGCTTCCAATCAGGATCGTCGACTAAATTGGGCTGATCGTCGAACAGGAACCCGCCGCCGAGTCCGGGTGCCAGTATCAACCAGCCAAGCAAAGGTAGCGACAGGACGGCCAGTGCAACTAGCCAGCGAATACGCGAACGACTTTGAGCTTCTGCCACGATCCCCTCTCTTCGGCTCGTCCAAAAGAAAAGGGCCGCTAGGCGGCCCTTTTTTACAGCTACATTTATCCTGCAATTAACGGCAGGAGGACGGACGGTAGTTGGCGGCAATGGTGCCGTTTGTCTTGCAATCCCAGATGATGGAACCACCAGAATCACTCGGGCTCAACACAAAAGTCTTGCCGGCCACCTTGGCGCTAACAGAGCCGGAGCCTTTCAGAGTCGCGGTAATCGCACCAAGAGTACCGACGCCAACACTGGCGACGTACTTACCATTGATTGAGGACGCGGATGCGAGACCGGCCATGGCATTGGTAGTCGGAAAAGCACCCTTGTCAGCGTAGTACTCGGTAACAGCCGTCTTTGCGCCAGAGCTTAGCGTCATGGCCTCGGAGACCTGTGCACGTGCAACGTAGTCCTGATAAGCCGGAAGCGCGATGGCTGCCAGGATTGCGATGATCGCAACGACGATCATCAATTCGATGAGGGTAAAGCCTTGCTGCTTCTTCATGAATAAATCCCCTAGAGGTAGATAAAAGTGTAGACACTGGGCCGGAGGCTGGCAGACATCAACATTTGAGCAAGGCAGGCGCCTGCGCAGTTAGAATCAAGCAAATTGCATGCCAACATCTTACCAACGCTCCCCAGCAATCTCCGGCGCAATGATGGCAGCAGTCCTCAGGAATGGAACCCCCGTGACCGAAATCTGAGAGCGGACCGGAAATGCGACACACAGCGTCACTTTATGACCGACTCTGGCAGATGGGGGGTCGATGATGACCTGGAAGACGGGATGCCATGCGACCCCAGAACCAGCTACCATTCGGCACAGATAGCCCGCCTGGGGATGGCGTGGCTGGGGAGCCTGTATGTCTGTCAGCCGTAGTGCAATTAAGAAAGACCCCGTGGCCCGCAGCACCAGCGAGCTGCAGCCGTTTGTCTGGGAGGGGGTCGACAAGCGCGGCATCAAGATGAAGGGTGAACAGCCCGCCAAGAACGCGAATATGTTGCGCGCCGAATTGCGCCGCCAAGGCATCGTGCCTAGCGTAGTCAAGCCAAGGCCAAAATCACTATTTGGCGCAGCTGGGAGCAAAATCTCCCCGAAGGACATCGCTTTTTTTAGTCGTCAGATGGCAACCATGATGAAGTCTGGCGTCCCTATCGTTTCATCGCTGGAAATCATTGGCGGGGGCCATAAAAACCCTCGGATGAAGAAGATGGTCAACACCATCCGCACCGACATCGAGGGAGGCTCATCGCTTTACGAGGCGATCAGCAAGCATCCAGTCCAGTTCGACGAACTCTACCGCAACCTTGTCAGGGCCGGCGAAGGTGCCGGTGTGCTGGAAACCGTGCTGGACACCGTTGCCAGCTACAAAGAGAACATAGAGGCGTTGAAGGGCAAGATCAAAAAAGCCCTTTTCTACCCGACCATGGTCGTTGTAGTCGCTCTTCTCGTGAGCTCCATTCTGCTGATTTGGGTGGTTCCGCAGTTCGAGGACGTGTTCAGAGGATTCGGCGCAGAGCTTCCGGCATTTACCCAGATGATCGTCGCAATGTCGCGTTTCATGGTCTCATGGTGGTGGTTGATTCTGATAGTCAGCGTCGGTTCTGTAGTGGGATTCATCTTCGCCTACAAGCGCTCGCCGAGAATGCAGCACGCCATGGATCGCTTGATCCTGAAGGTACCCGTAATCGGCCAGATCATGCACAACAGCGCGATCGCCCGCTTTGCCAGAACTACTGCAGTAACGTTCAAAGCCGGCGTGCCATTGGTGGAAGCGCTTGGCATCGTTGCCGGCGCTACCGGCAACATGGTGTACGAAGAAGCTGTGCTACGCATGCGAGATGACGTCTCCGTCGGCTACCCCGTCAACACGGCAATGAAGCAGGTCAACATCTTCCCGCACATGGTGATTCAGATGACCGGCATCGGCGAAGAAGCCGGCGCCTTGGACGCGATGCTGTTCAAGGTCGCTGAGTATTACGAGCAGGAAGTCAACAACGCCGTGGATGCTCTCAGCAGTCTGCTGGAGCCGCTCATCATGGTGTTCATTGGTACCATTGTTGGCGGCATGGTGATCGGCATGTACCTGCCCATCTTCAAACTCGCTTCGGTGGTCTGACAAACAAATGGCATTTCTCGACCAGCATCCCGGTCTCGGCTTTCCCGCCGCGGCCGGACTGGGACTGCTGATCGGCAGCTTCCTTAACGTGGTAATCCTGCGCTTGCCCAAGCGTATGGAGTGGCAGTGGCGGCGCGATGCGCGCGAGATCCTGGAGCTGCCGGACATCTATGAGCCGCCGCCGCCGGGGATCGTGGTGGAGCCGTCGCACGATCCGGTGACCGGCGACAAGCTCAGGTGGTGGGAGAACATCCCGCTCTTCAGCTGGCTGATGCTGCGCGGCAAGTCGCGCTACAGCGGCAAGCCGATCTCCATCCAATACCCATTGGTCGAGTTGCTGACCTCGATCCTGTGCGTGGCCAGCGTCTGGCGTTTCGGCTTTGGCTGGCAGGGCTTTGGCGCGATCGTGCTGAGTTGCTTCCTGGTGGCGATGTCCGGTATCGACCTGCGCCACAAGCTGCTGCCGGACCAGCTGACCTTGCCGCTGATGTGGCTGGGCTTGGTCGGCTCGATGGACAACCTTTACATGCCGGCCAAACCCGCCCTGCTGGGGGCGGCGGTCGGCTATGTCTCACTGTGGACTGTGTGGTGGCTGTTCAAGCAGCTCACCGGCAAGGAAGGCATGGGCCATGGCGACTTCAAGCTACTTGCCGCACTCGGCGCGTGGTGCGGGCTGAAAGGCATCCTGCCGATCATTCTGATCTCCTCGCTGGTCGGCGCCATCCTTGGCTCGATCTGGCTGGTGGCCAAGGGCCGCGACCGTGCCACCCCGATCCCGTTCGGCCCCTACTTGGCCATTGCCGGCTGGGTGGTGTTCTTCTGGGGCAACGATCTGGTGGACGGCTACCTGCACTTCGCAGGCCTGCGTTGACCGGGGCACGGCGATGAGCGACTTCATCGTCGGCCTCACTGGCGGCATCGCCTCCGGCAAGAGCGCCCTCGCTGCCGAGTTCGAGAAGCTGGGCGTGCCGGTGATCGATGCCGATATGGTTGCGCGGCAGGTGGTGGCGCCTGGGCTCATACTTGATGCCATCACAAACCGCTTTGGCCAAGGCATTTTGTTGCCGGATGGCACGCTGGATCGGCAAGCCTTACGCAAAATCGTCTTCGCGGATCCAGCCGAGCGGAAAGCGCTCGAAGCGATCACCCATCCTGCCATTCGCACCGAACTGCAGCGCGCGGCGAAAGCGGCTAATCATCCCTACGCTATCGTGGCAATTCCATTACTCGCTGAAGCAGGGGCACGGGCGACCTATCCCTGGCTCGACCGCATCCTGGTCGTCGATGTACCGGTTGCGCTTCAACACGCCCGCCTGATGCAACGCGACGGCAGTACGTCAGCCCTTGCCGATCAGATGATTGCAGCACAAAGCTCTCGCGCACAACGGCTGGCCATTGCCGATGATGTAGCACGCAATGAAGGCAATACGGACCAGTTGGCGCAGCACGCGCAACGGCTGGATGCGACTTACAGAGCGGCGCTTCAAATCCATCGAATCGAGAACTAACGTTTGATACTCCCGTATGCGATATGCGCCACGGCTGCACGGCCACCATCACATCGGTGAAAAATGATTTGGATGCAATGCATGGAATCCAATATTCCTGCACAGCAGGCCTGCCGGTACATGTGGCATGCGCCACTAATAGCGTGATGCATTCGAATGCCGAATCAGGAAAGTCACATTTTGCCTGATTTACTTCCCTGCAATTGACATTGCAAACGACCAGTAGCAACCCCTGCCTCAAGGAGCGTAGAAACTCCGTGCATAGCGGCACCCATCTCCGTCAAACCGGTGGGGTTTTTGTGCCTGCCTGCAGGCGCAAGCCGACGCGATACCTGCGTCGAGAGGGCGGCTAATACAACACTCCTTCGGGAGAAATACGCCCGCCGGCTATGAGCGGTTTCTAACCTCCCGACATCCCGTCGCCGGCCGGCGACGGTGCCTGTTCTTCGAAGGAGGCGTTGTCACGGCAAATGTATCGATCTTGCAGGTGAGTGAGCATCGTCGCTCCATGGTCCTGGCGGAGGTGAGGCGATGAGCCGGGCGCAGCCTCCAACCTCGAAGCGGTCCAAGCCGGATGCCAAACGCACCGCTAGCGCCAAGCCGCCTGAGCGCGCGATCGATGCACAGCCCGTGCGGCTGGTTCCGTCGCCCACGTTCGATGTGGACAACCTCGACTTCGACCGTCGCCCCAGGCGCCGCGTGGACGATCTGCCGCCGCGCCCACCGCGCAAGGCTCGCACGCCCACGCGCTGCACGGTGGGCTATGCGTTCTACGAGGCGGAGCCTGGCCGGCCGCACAGCCAGCGGATTCCCAGCGTGCGCTTGCGTGGGCTGTGGCTGGAGCAGTTGGGGCTTGCGGTTGGTTGCAAGCTGCAAATCACTGCGCGCGAGGGCGAGTTGGTTGTGACGGTGGTAGAGCGCTGAGCTGTGTTTTGGGTGCGGTTATTCTCTGGAGGCGCTGTCGTGGGGAGGGCGTTATGCGTCAAGCCCTCGCGCACGAGTGCGCTCCTACAAAAGCGCGGGTGTTTGGTTAGCGATGGAAAGCTAGTGTTGCGATGACGCCGCGCTCCTGGCCTGGGCGCACGCTGACGCGCCAGCCGTACAGATCGCACAGCCGGCTGACGATCGATAGGCCGATGCCGCCGCCTTGCGAGTGGCCGGCGTGGGTGCCGCGGTAGCCGCGCTGGAACAGTTTGGCGGCGTCTTCTTCGCTCAGGCCGGGGCCGGAGTCGATCACCTCTACTGCATCGCTGAGCACGCGCACACGCACCTGGCCGTCCTGGGTGTATTTGACCGCGTTGCCGATCAGGTTGCCTAGCGCCACCGACAATGCGGATTCGGGTGCGTCGATGACCAGATCGCGTTCGCCTTCCAACAGCAGTTCCAGCGGTTTGCCGCCGAGCTGGGCACGGTGCGCGTCGATCAGTTGTTCGGCCACCTTGGCGACATTGCTGCTGCCCTGCCCGCGTTCGTTGCGCGAGAGCAGCAGCAGCGAGCCGATCAGGTCGCTGCACTGCAGTTCGGCGCGCTGGATGCGCTGCAGGCGTTGCAGCATCTTTTCGTCGAGATTGGGTTTGCTGAGCAGCAGTTCGGTGGCGCCGCGAATCACCGCCAGCGGGGTACGCAGTTCGTGGCTGACGTCGGCGTTGAATTCGCGGTCGCGCTGCACCACTTCGGTGAGGCGGGCCGAGTAATCGTCCAGGGCTTCTGCGAGCTGGCCCACTTCGTCATCGGGGAAGTGCGCGGCCAACGGCTTGGGCTCGCTGGTACCGCCGCGGTAGGCACGCAAGCGCGCGGCCAGATCGGACACCGGGCGCATCACCTTGGAGGCGGACCACCAGCCGATCACCAACGAAAACCCGCTGAATACCAACACCGAGAGCATCAGCGTGCGCTTGAGCTGAATCTCGCCCTTGAGGGTCTGGGTCATATCGTAGGCGAGGAAGAACCACTCGCTCGGCGTCTTGCGTACGGCCAGTTTGTACGAATACGCGTTGCCGCCCTCGTCCACGCCGGAGATGGTGTGGATGCCGTCGGGCAGCTGGTACCACTCGGGTTGCTCCAGGCGCAGCGCTTCGAATTTGTCGCTTTTGACCACCCGCCCACGCATCTGCTGTACCGGCAGATCGGGGTTACGCAACGGGTCGGAATAGAACCGCTGCGCAAAGGCGTCGATATTGCGGTTCATCACGTCTTCGACCAACTGGTTTTCCACGCGCGAGCGCGCCCAGTTGGTGGCGAAGGCGAACAGCGTGGTCAGGCAAAAGCCCAACAGCACGAACGACAGGATGATGCGGCTGCGCAGGCGCCGCCGGTAGCGGCCACGCCTGCGGGCGGGCCGCGCGCCGTTATTGCTTTCAGGCATCGGGCGAGGCGATGCGATAACCGATGCCGTGACGGGTCTGGATCATCGGCACGTCGAACGGCTTGTCGACCACCGCGCGCAGGCCGTGGATATGCACGCGTAGCGAGTCTGAATCGGGCAGTTCTTCGCCCCAGACGCGGGTCTCCAGCTCCTGGCGGGTGACCACGGCCGGCGAGGCTTCCATCAGCGACTGCAGGATCTTCAACGCGGTGGGGTTGAGCTGCAGCAGCTTGCCGCGGCGGCGCACTTCCAGGGTGTCCAGGTTGTATTCCAGATCGCCGGTTTCCAGCACACGGGTGTGCACGCCCTTGCCACGACGCGACAGCGCGTTGAGCCGCACTTCCACTTCCTGCAGCGCGAACGGCTTGATCAGGTAGTCGTCGGCGCCGGAGTCGAAGCCGGCCAGCTTGTTGTCCAGCGAATCGCGCGCGGTGAGCATCAGCACCGGCGTCTGCTTGCGCGCTTCGTTGCGCAGCTTGCGACACACCTCGATGCCATCCATGCCGGGCAGGTTGAGATCGAGCACGATGGCGTCGAACTCGTGCACCACGGCCAGATGCAGGCCAGTGACGCCGTCGGCGGCGAAATCCACCGTGTGGCCGCGGTCTTCCAGATAGTCGCCAAGATTGGCGGCGATATCGCTGTTGTCTTCAATTACTAGAATGCGCACTTAAGCCTCAATGCTCGAAAGTCGGGATGAACTAGCGGTTTGAATCAATAATCTTTGGCACACGCTGAGCTGTAGTCAAATCGCGCTCACCTTGATCTCGGGAGCGACGACGCTCAGCGACAGTTTGGCAGACTGTGCTGCTGCGATGAGAGCCTGTCGCCTTTTCGCGCTGGCAAATCAAACGGCTTTCCTCGCCCGCCCTTGTGAGAATTGTGTTAACGAGCTCCTGCTCGTTGTATACCGCCACTTTTCGGTCTGGCGTAAGCGTCTCTACACCACCTTGCTCAGCGACCGCAATTTCGATACGAGTAAGAGCCCCGAGCACTTTGGCGCTGTCTTCCTGACTAATTTCGGAATATTTAGTGCCACTGCTCAACTCCCTGCGAATTTCCTTGGCCTGCTCTGCAAAAGGTTTTTTCACATCGACTGCAGTAGAGGTTGCCGCTTGTGCAGTGGAGACAACAGCCATCAGTGCCACCAAGTGCAGAACGTTGCGCATGGACATGCTAATTCCTTGTCATTTGGACTATTTAACACTCCCGACTGTGACGCGAATTCATGGGCGGAGCAAGTGAGCCATCACAAAAAGGCCCAGGTGCCGCTAAGCACCCGGGCTAAAAATGCATCCCGATCACCGTCACTGCCGAGAGCGGAGCTACGGTCGGGAGAGGCTAGCGGGGCAAGGATTAGGGTTTCGTTATTTTTTTGATAAAAATGTTAAATCCCCGATCAACGGGCCGTCTGCTCCAAGTGCTCGATGATTGCGGCGGCCACATCCACGCCACAGACGCCTTCCACGCCTTCCAGGCCGGGGGTGGAATTGACCTCCAGCACCAGCGGGCCGCGGTTGGAGCGGATCAGGTCCACGCCGGCCACCGCCAAACCCAGCGCGCGCGCCGAGCGCACCGCCACCTCCTGCTCCTGCGGCGTGGCTTCGGCCACTGCGGCGGTGCCGCCCAGGTGCAGGTTGGAGCGGAAGTCACCTTCGGCGGCCTGGCGACGCATGGAGGCGACCACCCGGTCGCCGACCACGAAGCAGCGCAGGTCGGCGCCCTCGGCCTCGCCGATGAATTCCTGCACGATGAAGTTGGCATACAGCCCACGCAAGGCTTCGACTACGCCGCGCGAGGCGCTGGCCTTCTCGGTAAGGATCACCCCGGCGCCCTGGGTGCCCTCGTTCAACTTCACCACGTGCGGCGGCGGGCCGAGCATGGAGAGCAGGTCCTGGGTGTCGTCCGGGTTGTCGCCGAACACCGTCACTGGCATATCGATGCCCTGGGCGGCCAGCAGTTGATGCGCGCGCAACTTGTCGCGCGAGCGCAGGATGGCGTCGGAGGGATTGGGCGTGTAGCTGCCCATGAATTCGAGCTGGCGCAACACCGCAGTGGCATAGCGCGTGACCGAGGCGCCAATGCGCGGAATCACCGCGTCGAATCCGGTGATCGGCTTGCCCTTGTAGTGCAGGCTGAAGCCATCGGCGGCGATACGCATGTAGCAGCGCAGCGGGTCGAGAATGCGCACCGTGTGCCCACGCTTGCGCCCGGCCTCGATGAGCCGGCGGGTCGAATACAGCTTGCTGTTGCGGGAAAGGATGGCGATTTTCATCGCGGAGGGTGCGCGGCGCGGCCTGGACATGGTCGGAGTCTAGTGACGAAGTGACCCAAGTCCGTACGTCTGCCGGTCGATCGCGCGTGCGGGCTGCAACCCTGCCCTGCACGCTTCGATCCAACTGGTGTGCGACGGCCCGAGGAGGGGAAGGCGAAAGCTGCTCGGCAACGCTGTTGAAGCGACGCAGGTGTTGCGCAACCTCAGTGGTCTGGATGCTAGCAGGGCGGCCGCGCGGCGCTCAAGCAATGCACACATGCGTTGCGCTAGATGCTGCGCGCATGCACCCTATCTATGCCTATGTCTGTGCCGAATGCGTCAACTAGCACCGACGCCAGTGCTGCTCGACTCATCTCGGCGTAGCGTTGCGTGGGCACGCCCACGTCCAGCCGCGCTGCGCAGTGAATAAGGCGAGCGCAGCGGCTGCCGCATGCTGCCCTCACGCCGTGCCCCTGTGGCCGTGACGCGTTTTGCACAGGCAAAACCGCAATGCTTGAGTCCCCTAATGCCGGCATGCCGGCGCACCCGAGACTCTCAATGCGACGTCCAGCAAGCGCGGCCTATGCCAACCCCTCCCGCATCCGCCAGGGGCGCCCGTTCCCGCGTGGCACGCTCTTCGATGGAACAGGCACCAATTTCGCGCTGTTTTCTGCGCATGCCACGCGCGTGGAGCTGTGTCTGTTCGACGAACAGGGCACCGAGACGCGGGTCGATCTGCCCGAATACACCAACGAGATCTGGCACGGCTATCTGCCCGACGTCAAACCGGGCCAGCGCTACGGCTACCGCGTGCATGGCCCGTACGAGCCGACCGAGGGGCATCGCTTCAACCACAACAAGTTGCTGATGGATCCCTATGCGCGCGAGCTAGATGGCGATCTGATCTGGGCGGACGAACTCTACGGCTACACCGTGGGTCACCCGGATGGCGACCTGAGCTTCGACGAGCGCGACAGTGCGCCCTTCATGCCCAAGTGCGTGGTGGTCGAAGACACCTACGACTGGGAAGACGACGCACGTCTGCTCAAGCCGTGGAACGAAACGGTGATCTACGAGACCCACGTGCGCGGTTACACCATGCGCAACCCGCAGGTGCCGGAGGCGGTGCGCGGTACGTTTGCCGGCCTGGCGCAGCCGCAGGTGCTGCAGTACATCAAGGACCTTGGCGTCACTGCCGTCGAGTTGTTGCCGGTGCATGCGTATCTGGACGACCAGCATCTGCTGGACAAGGACCTGCGCAACTACTGGGGCTACAACACCATCGGCTTTTTTGCGCTGAAGTCGCGTTATCTCTCCAGCGGCCACCGCGATGAATTCCGCGTCATGGTCAAGGCCATGCACAAGCAGGGTCTGGAAGTCATTCTGGACGTGGTCTACAACCACACCGCCGAAGGCAGCGAGCTGGGCCCGACGCTGTCGTTCAAGGGCATCGACAACGCCAGTTACTATCGCCTTGCCGAAGACAAGCGTTATTACATCAACGACACCGGCACCGGTAACACGCTGAATCTGAGCAATTCGCGGGTGATCCAGATGGTCAACGACTCGCTGCGCTATTGGGCCGGCGAGATGCATGTGGACGGATTCCGCTTCGACCTGGCGACCATCCTGGGGCGCGAGCCGAGCGGCTTCGATCAGCGTGGCGGCTTCCTGGATGCCTGCAACCAGGACCCGTTGCTCACGGAAGTGAAGTTGATTGCCGAGCCGTGGGATTGCGGCCCCGGTGGCTATCAGGTGGGTCATTTCCCGCCAGGTTGGTCGGAGTGGAACGACAAATTCCGCGACAATGCGCGCGAGTTCTGGAAGGGCGAAGAGGGCAAGCTCGCCGAGTTTGCCACCCGCTTTACCGGTTCGGCCGATCTGTTCGATCGGCGCGGTCGCCGCCCGTGGGCGTCGGTCAACTTCATCACTGCGCATGACGGTTTCACCCTGCGCGATCTGGTGAGCTACAACGAGAAGCACAACATCGCCAACGGCGAGGACAACCGCGACGGCTCGTCCAACGATGGCTCGTGCAACTACGGCGAAGAAGGCGAGACCGACAACGCCGAGATCCTGCAGATTCGCGAGCGGCAGATGAAAAACCTGCTCGCCACCTTGCTGCTCTCGCAAGGCACGCCGATGCTGCTGAGCGGCGACGAGCGCGCACAGTCGCAAGGCGGCAACAACAACACCTATTGCCAGGACAACGAGATCACCTGGCTGGATTGGGAAAACGACCCGACCGATGGCCGTTTGACCGAATTCGTCAAGGCGCTCACCGGTTTGCGCAAGCGCTACCCGATCCTGTCGCGCGGCCGCTTTCTCAACGGCCAGTACAACGAAGAGGCCGGCCTGCGCGATCTGACCTGGCTCAATCCCGGCGGCACCGAGATGGACGACGCGCATTGGACCGATGCCGGTGCACGCTCGGTGGGCCTGCTGCTGGAAGGCAAGGCGCAGACCTCGGGCGTCAAGGAACTGGCCAACGACGACACCTTGCTGATCGTCATCAATGCCTACCACGAAGGGGTGACCTTCACCCTGCCCTCGTCCGATGAACCGGTGCACTGGAAGCTGGTGCTCTCCACCGACGAAGCGTTGGAAGTGGACATGATGCCGGCCGGCGCCAGCGAGTTCCTGGCTCCGCCACGCAGCGTGTCGGTATTCGAGTGCAAGAGCGACCAGTAACGTTGTTCAAGAGGTGACACACGCTCGCTGTCTGCTGATATCTTGCAGACAGCGAGCTTTTTTGTGCGCTTTAAAAACCCGCTATATCAAAGATGCCTGGATCAAAATGGAGGACGTTCAGAGCGGCCAACAAACCTATTTCTACGTTTTTTTATCCATGTTCAGCCTCGCTGATACGGTGACGGAAGCCTGATCAAGGCACGCGAGAATATCGGTGATCCGCTCTCTTTGAACACTTTTAAACAAAGCAGCTCAAGATCGGCGCAGCAAACTTTAATCAATCATTGCAACAGCTAACAAAAGCTTTTATCGAACAAACAGACAAACCAAGCAGCGCTCAAGCTGGAACAGACCTTCAACCTGGATAGAGCGGAAACCGCTTGTCCGGATGATTGGCTTTCCATTCCTTGTACGAACTGGTGCCTTCCCAGGCCTTGAAGGCGCGCGGGGTACGGCCACGTCCGGACCAGGTCTCGCCGGAATGCGGAATCCAGTACTTGGCCACGACTTCGCCGGTGGACGATAGCGGGCCCTTGGACTTGCCGGTCATTGCGAGGGACGCGATCTGGCTTTTCTGTTTTGCGTTGAAGCGGCCACCAAACTGGGTCAGCACTTCGACGACCTGGTCGAAGGCTTCCAGCGTCTGGGCATATTTCAGCTGGGCTTCTTCCTGTTCGAGCTTACGCAGCTCTTCCAGCAATTGGGCTTTGGCGGCGGCGGAGGGTGAAGCAGGCGGAACCTGGCGCATTGGCAAAACTGAGGTTGGGCGGATCAACGAGTATTGCCGTTGCGCCGGCTAGCGTAAAGCGCTGTGGCCTACGCGAGTCTGGAAGCGGTCAGCGAGGGCGCAGCAGGGCATGCTCCCGGGCCATGCTCAGCACCGGCCCGATCCGCCCGGCGCGGATCAACTCGCTGCAGTGCTTGCCCACGAACTCGACCCTGGGCGCGGAAAACCACTGCATCACCCGCTCCGGCTCCCCGGCATTGATCGACCAGGCGTGGCACACCGTCTCGCCCAGCTCCTCCACCCCCACCAGGCCCAGCTCTCGAATCTGTTCCGGGTCGAGCGCAAACATCTCCAGCACCCTGCCCGCATCGGCCGGCGTGCCGTAGCCGCTATTCATCTGCCTGGCGATGCCGGCGCTGTAAGCAACCGATGCGGCGTGTGCGGACTCGGCGCGGCGCATGCCCTTGAGAAGTGCGCCGATGAGTTGAGGATGTGTCGTGGTCATGGTGCTCGCTCGATCATGGCCATAACTATGACCACCATCGGCGATGCGCTCAATCAGGAGGTTCCTGACCATGGGCAAGGAAATCACGAAGCGTGCTATCGGGGTTCTTCAGGAAGTTACTTTCTGCAATCGATGTCATTTCGATGTATGCCTAAACAGGCGTCTTCTAGCGATCGATTACCAAAAGCCAGCACCCGACATCGAGGCCGATTCATGCGTAGAGTCGACCGTCCCAGCGTCACGGTGGAGATTCCCATGTCCAGCCCGGCCAAGGTCACAATCGACAACCGCACCAGCTACACCATCGTCACCCACGTAACCCGGGATTACTGGGTGGAAGGCGACGGCGACTCCATCGATGGCAAAACCATCGAAGCAGACTCGAAACAGACCTATACCGTGAAGGCCAAGACCGCCCACCATGGTGAGTTGGACATCGACCTCATCGATAGCGCGACCTCCACTGTCATCGCGACGCTCAACATCAACAGCATCAAGGACCCGCAGGACGGCAGCGGCCTGGCCGGCACATCGAAAACGGCCACTCTGCAGATTGCGGCAGTGGGCCATCGCAGCTCGCCCGGCGACGCCGATCTGAGACGGATCGACGTCACCCTGGTGGATGTGAGCATCGGCCGGTTGCGTTACAACGAAGTCTCCATGAAGGCCTCGCACAACAGTTATCAGCGCGACGAAACCCTGCGCGAGCAGATCACCTGGAACCCGAAAAATCACTACGACTGCGGGTGTGGCGGGTTGGAACTGGATATTGCCCAATCCGACGATGGTCTGGATTGGTCGGTTGGCCACAAGGGTTCCTACGATAAGCACTACCGTCAGCTCTCCGGCTTTTTGAGCGACCTGGCGGTGTGGTCGAAAGAAAATGACGGCCACGACGTGATCACCTTGCACCTGGACCTCAAACACACTGCGACCAAAGACTTCCCTGATCAACTGGATGCGTATCTCAAGGACAGGCTGCCGCGCATCTATACACCTGGCGAACTGATGGGGTCACAAGAGACGCTGGCACTTGGCGCCGAAAGGAATGGCTGGCCCTTCATTGAAGACTTGAAGAACACGTTTCTTGTCTGCGTGACCGGCAACAAGCAGGACAAGCAGACCTATGCGGAAACCGCGCCGAAATCGCGGCTATGCTTCGCCGACAAAGACACCGATGCCGACGAGAATCCCTCGGATCCTCACCGGGTCTTTTTCAACTTCCACATCTTCCATTCTGATCGCGATCAATGGATGAAGACATTCAAGGCCTGTGTCGGCAGACCCGAGGTCATCATCCGTGCGTATCTAGCCAATAGCGAAGACAACTGGAACGACTGTCTCGACAGCGGCTGTTGCGTGATCGCGACCAACAAGATCAGCGACCACGCCTGGGCACTGGTCGGCGCGCAGCGCTTCGCCAAGCGGGTGCCGTTGTTGTAGTGAAGGAATTCCCTTACGGCCCCGCTCCTGGTTCCTGACAGCGATGCGAGTGGTTTTCTGGCAGAATCGGCGGCCTGCAGGCTGATGGACCATCGGCGTCGGCCCGCAGGCATGGACGCCAAAAGCGCTAATTAACCAAGGTCAAGGAGGATCACGATTGGGAATGTCATCGATTCGGCACGTGGGCGACTATCAGCTCACCGCGCATGTCACGCCCGGCCAAGGGCAGTTTTCGGCTGAACTGCTGCTCAGCAAATCCGGCGGCATTACCTTGCAGCGATACCGTGTGCCGGGCGATGCGTTCGCCGACCGCGTTGCCGCGCATGATCACGCCAGGCAGTGGATGGCGATGTGCGAGGTCTCCAGCGATGGGCACGTGCGCTTCGATGCGCATTGCCTCGATCAGGGCCGACGTGCAGTAGCCGCCGCCTAAGCAGTCGGGAAGCACCGGGTGAGCCGCTCGTTCCAGAAGGCGAGTTGCTCCAACGTGTGCGACTCAATGGGTTTTTCCACTGTCGACGACGCTTTGCGGTGCGCCACTGTGGCAATCAGCGATGCCGCCAGGCGATCCCAGCACAGTCTGAGCAAGGCCGGTTCGGGATGCGAAGCAAGCATTGCTTCCAGCATCGCCCCTTGCGCGACTCTTGATGCCTGCAATTCGCTCAGCGCATCGGTCACTGCCGTCATCCATTGCTCGGTCAACTGCTCCGTCATTTCCGCACGCAATCCCTTTCAAGATGCACAGGCTATCCGCAATGCACGGGTTTGTACCGGCTGCGCGCAAGATTCGCCAAGACATTACTGAACCGTATGGCGGAGGCGTTGCGCGAATCTCCGAAGCGATGCTTTTCATCACCGAGCGCTGCCGACAGTGCATTGGCAAGATCGCTTTCCCTTGAAGGCGAGACGGCTTTCGACTCGATGAAAGATCTCAGCTGCGAACTTGCCGCCACTAAAACCGATGCCCGGCCTGACGGAGCGATTACTCAGCTCGTCATCGAGTCAAGATTTCGTGAAATCTGCCGATAACGGATTGAGACACCTCGGCAAGCGCTAGCGAATCAGGCAAGCCGGTCGACGTTGGCGACAACGCCTCAGGTTGCTCGGGCAGGCCAGTCACTCGCCGGCTCCTCCCACTCCTCCGCTTCTTCCCCAGGTCCCAGCATGCTACCCACGATCAAGAGCAAATTTATATTGGCATTGTTGGGAACGCTGATTCCGAGCATCCTGCTGTGTCTGTTCCTGCTGAACAGCCTGCACACCTCCAAGAACAATGTCGGCACGCTCTACAATCGCGACTTCACCGGCTCTGCGCTTGCCAGCAGCATCGACGGTCAGCTGACCCGGGTGGATATCAACATCCTGCGCATGATCGCCATCGGCACGCCCGAGCTGATCACTCAATGGAAGCAGGAAAACCAAACGCGCTTCACGCAAGTCGCGGCCAGCATCGTGGAACTCAAGCAGTTGCTGAGCCAGGAAGCCGAGCACACCGCCCAGCTGCAAAAGATCACGGCAAGCTATGCGCTGATGCAAGCGGGGATGCAGCGCCAGATCGAGTTGATCGAAGCAGGCGATATCGCCGGCGGCGCCGAAGTCAATCGGACCCAGGTCAAGGACAACGCCAACGCCACCTTTGCCGGGCTTGCCACCTTGCGTGACGAACTGGCCGCCTCTGCCAAGCTGCGCTATCAGCAGCAACAGGCCACCAACACACGCGCCATCACCTTGTCGGCGATCGCGTTGGGGTTGATCGCGCTGGCGGGCGTGAGCATCGCGATGCTCCTGGGGAACGCGATTTCACGCTCGATCCAGCGGGCAGTTGCCGCCGTCGAGCAGTTGTCGCGCGGCGTACTCGATGTCGATATCAAGGTCACCGGCAAGGACGAAACCGTGCAGTTGGCCAGTGCGGTCTATCGCATCCGCGATCGCCTGCAAGGCGTCATCGCCGCGCAGCTGGAAATGGCACGCCGGCACGATGCTGGCGAGATCAGCTATCGCATGGACGAAAATGCATTTCCTGGCGAGTTCGGTCACATGGTGCGCGATGCCAATGCCCTGGCCAGTTCGCATATCGCCATGACGATGCGCCTGACACAGATCATCGGGCGCTACGCCATCGGCGATCTCTCCGATGAGATGGATCGGCTGCCGGGCGAGAAGGCGGTGGTGACCGAGACGATGAATCAGGTCAAACAGAATCTGCAGGCGATCAATCAGGAAATCAGCCGCCTGGCTTCGGCAGCGGCAGCCGGGGACTTCAGCGTGCGTGGCGACACCGAGCGCTTCCAGCATGATTTCCGTACCATGGTCACCAGCCTCAATCACCTGATGTCCACCGCCGACGGCAACCTGCAATCGCTGTCTGCATTGCTGCAGTCCATCGCCGCAGGCGACCTCACGGCGCGCATGAGCGGCGAGTTCAATGGCGTGTTCGCACAGATGCGTGATGACGCCAACACCACCGCCGCGCAGCTGGCGGAAATCGTCGGGCGCATTCAGCACTCGGCAATCTCCATCAATTCGGCTGCCAGCGAAATCGCCGCCGGCAATCAGGACCTGTCGCACCGTACCGAACAGCAAGCGGCCAACCTGGAAGAAACCGCCGCTTCGATGGAAGAGCTCACCTCCACCGTTCGCCAGAATGCCGAGCATGCACGCCAGGCCAATCAGCTGGCGATCGGTGCGGCAAGCGTGGCCTCGCAAGGCGGCGAGATCGTGAGCAAGGTCGTGGGCACCATGGCCGGCATCGAAGCCTCGTCCAAGAAGATCGCCGACATCATCAGCGTCATCGACGGCATTTCGTTCCAGACCAATATCCTGGCGCTGAACGCGGCCGTGGAAGCCGCGCGCGCCGGCGAACAGGGCCGTGGCTTTGCCGTGGTCGCCTCGGAAGTGCGCACGCTCGCTCAGCGCTCAACCGCAGCTGCGAAGGAGATCAAGGGCTTGATCGACGATTCGGTCCAGCGCGTTACCGAAGGCTCCACGCTGGTGCACACCGCCGGCAACACCATGGCCGAGCTTGTGGCCAGCGTGCAGCGCGTGACCGACATTATGGGTGAGATCTCCGCGGCCTCGCAGGAACAGTCGGTCGGCATCGAGCAGGTCAACATCACGGTCACGCAAATGGATGAGACCACCCAGCAAAATGCGGCACTGGTGGAAGAAGCCACCGCGGCGGCGCGTTCGATGGAAGAACAGGCCGGGCAGCTCACCGAGGCGGTTGCGGTGTTCAAAATTGCGCAGACGAACACGCACAGCGCGTGTTCGGCACCAACCGCATCATCAAAGCTCAGCCTGGTCAGCGGCCGAACAGTAGCACCGGTCAAAGCCGTTACCCGTCAAGGGTCTGCACCGAAAAAACTGGCTGCCACTGCTTCCAGTGACGGGAATAACTGGCAGGAATTCTAAGCCTCGACCGTATTCAAAGACCCGGCAATGCCGGGTCTTTTTGCTTCATCAAGGCACGTCCAGGCATGTACGTGCAGGTTGTCCATGCGCCTGATCGTCTTCATTGGACCCGCTCCCAACTGGTAGGCGACCGAGCGCCTACCTCAGCGCCTGGCAACTGCAAAGGATCATGCCTGGTGGAAGTGATCGTTGGAATGTGACTCACCAGGCGCCCTGCGTCTACGTAATCGCCCCACACTTGAAATTTATAACGCGCTGGCGAGTCGCTCGATGCTCAGATGTTGCGCTGTCTACGCAATACTCAGCGTCGCCCATGCGAGCAAGGCGTAACGGGTGGTCTTGGCGATCGCAACCAGCTGCAGGAACACGTGCAGCGGCTCGCGCATGACCCCCGCCGCAAGTGTCAACGGGTCGCCGATGATCGGCATCCAGCTCAGCAGCAGCGACCATTTGCCGTATTTGCCATACCAGGCCTGGGCGCGCAGCAATGCAGCCGCTTTGATCGGGAACCAGCGCTTTGCCTGAAAGCGCAACGCCTCGCGCCCAAGCCACCAGTTGATCAGCGAGCCGAGCACGTTGCCGATGCTCGCAGCAGCCACGAGCCCCAACGCAGAATCGCCGCGCAACAGCAGCGCCACCAATGCCGTCTCCGACTGCGCAGGGAGCAAGGTGGCTGCGATAAGCGCAAGCGCGAAAAGCGAGAGATACGTCATTGGCTACGTTGCGCGTGTTGTGATGATGCAGGAGGTTGGGCGATGCATCCGGCGCAACATCTGCGCCACGACAAACGCCAATGCGACATGGCGCAGCGTTATCGCTTGACCGGCTTTCGCCGCTTGATCTTTTCGTCAGGAAACACCCTGGCACACAGAAAGTCGACAAACGCCCGCACCTTCGGCGAAGGATGCTTGCTTGCCGGCCAAAGCACGTGGAACGCGCCGCTGCGCCGCACGTGCTCGGCCAACACGGGAAGCAGGCGCCCGTCTGCCAGCAGGTCGCGGATGGCGAAATCCGGCAGGCAGGCTATTCCGAGTCCTTGCGCTGCAAAGCACACCCGCGTTTCGATGTTGTTGCAGATCATCGAGGTGGGAAGCACCAGTTCGCCGCTGTTGCGCCGCGTATGCAGCGGCCAGGTTTCCAGTTTTCCCGAGTTGGGATAACGGTAATGCAGGCAGGCATGCTGCAGCAGATCGACCGGCACACGCGGAGTGCCGCGCTGCGCGAGATACTCAGGCGCAGCCACCAGCATCATCTGGAAACCACCGAGACGCCTGGCCGAAAGGCGCGAATCGCTCGGCTCGCCGGTTCTCACCACCGCATCGAACCCTTCCTCGATCACATCGACCATCCGGTCGCTGAAGTCCAGATCCAGCTCGATCTCGGGATAGTGGCGCATGAAGTCACCCAGCACCGGCAATACCAACGCACTGACCAGCGGCAGGCTCACCCGCAAGCGCCCGCGCGGCGCGGCGGTGGCCTGCGAAAGTTCCAGTTCTGCTGCTTCGATCTCGGCGAGGATGCGGCGGCTACGCTCCAGGAACAACGTGCCTTCGGCTGTCAGCGTGACGCTGCGCGTACTGCGATGAAACAGCCGCACGCCAAGTTTTTCTTCCAACCGCACCACGCGTTTGCCGACCGCAGACGCCGACACGCCCAACAACCGGCCAGCCGCGACGAAGCTGCGCGTTTCGGCAACCTGCACGAACACCACGAACCCGCTCAGGCTTTCCACCACACGTCTCCATTGCGGACGTTTGGTTCCGCACAACGCGGAACTTTACCCCAGTTTTTCTTTAATCGAAGGCTGTCTACTCTGCCTGCACTGTCTCTCGATCAACCACACTTATGACACTGTCCCTCTCTCCGCCGCACACCGCCATGTCGCCCGCACTGCTGACCAGCAACATCCAGGCGGTCGTTCAGCACGCCCTGGACGATCGACGGCTGGTGGGAGCGGTCGTCCTGGTCGCCCGCAATGGTGAGCTGATCCACCGGCAGGCCGCTGGCTGGGCAGACCGGGAAAGCTGTCGCGCGATGCACGTGGATGCGCTCTTTCGTCTGTCATCGGTCAGCAAACCCGTCATTTCAACCGCTGCGCTGGTGCTGGTCGCACAAGGGCGCCTGGATCTGGATGCAGGCATCGATCGCTGGCTGCCCGAGTTCCAGCCACGGCTGGCCGATGGCCGCCCTGCACGCATCACGGCACGCCAACTGCTCAGCCATACCGCCGGCCTGGGCTATCGCTTTCTCGAAGCAGACGCCAATGGTCCTTATGCAGTCGCCGGCGTCTCCGACGGCATGGATGCCGCTGACATCACTCTGGAAGAAAACCTGCGCCGCATTGCCAGCGTGCCGCTGCTTTATGCGCCGGGCACGGCCTGGGGCTACTCGCTGGCAACCGACGTGCTGGGTGCGTTGATTGCACGTGTGTACGGTGCCCCGTTGAACGACGCGGTGCGCGCGTTGGTGACCGGACCGCTGGGCATAGCGGACACCGATTTCGTCACCTCCGAAACGCAGCGTGTGGCGACCGCCTACGTCAACGCTTCGCCGCAGCCGCATCGCCTGGCAGAAGCAGAAACCGTCTCGGCCTTCGAAGGTGCGATCGGCATCCGTTACAGCCCCGCCCGCATCTTCGATCCGCAGGCGTTTGCCTCTGGCGGCGCCGGCATGGTGGGCACCGCCGGGGATTTTCTGCGTCTGCTCGAAGCCTTGCGCGATGGCGATGGCCAGCTGCTGCCTAGCCCGTTTATCGAGGAGATGGCGAGCGATCAGACCGGAGGCGCTGCGCTGCAGGATCTGCCAGGGCTTGGCTTCGGGCTGGGGTTCTCGGTCTTGCGCGACCCGGCGCTCGCCGCATCGCCGGAATCTGTCGGCACCTGGCGCTGGGGTGGTGCATATGGCCACTCGTGGTTTGTTGACCGGGCGCTAGGCCTGAGCGTGGTCGCCTTCACCAACACCTTGTACGAAGGCATGTCGGGCAGCTTCGTCACCGATCTGCGCGATGCGGTGTATGCCACTGTGGAAGCAAGGCAATGAACTCGACTGCGAAAGACCGCTTGCCACTGGCACCCTTGCTCGCGCTTGCCATGGCCGCCTTTATCACCATCCTCACCGAAGCGCTGCCAGCGGGTCTGCTGCCGCAGATGGCAGATGGCTTAGCTGTCTCCGAAGCCTGGGTCGGTCAGACCGTCACCATCTATGCCCTCGGTTCCTTGTTGGCAGCGATACCATTGACCATCGCCACCCAGGGCATTGCCCGTCGCCCGCTGCTGCTGGCGGCCATCGCCGGCTTCGCCATCGCCAACACGATCACCACGCTCTCCAGCAGCTATGCGCTGACGATGGTGGTGCGCTTTCTGGCGGGCGTCTCGGCCGGATTGTTGTGGGCGTTGCTGGCCGGCTATGCGGCGCGCATGGTGCCCGAGCATCAGAAAGGCCGCGCCATCGCGATCGCAATGGTTGGCACACCGCTGGCATTGTCGCTGGGCGTGCCGGCCGGCGCGTTCCTTGGCAGCCTGGTGAGCTGGCGTGTGTGCTTCGGCATCATGAGCGTCCTGGCGGTGATCCTGATGCTGTGGGTGCGCCTGCAGGTACCGGATTTCTCCGGGCAGGCGCAGGGCAAGCAGCAACGTCTGGCGCATGTGTTGAGGTTGCCCGGCATTCGGCCGGTGCTGTTCGTGGTGCTGGCTTTCGTGTTGGCCCACAACATTCTCTACACCTACATCGCCTCGTTCCTGGCGGAGGCCGGCATGGCGCAGCGCACCGATCTGGTGTTGCTGGTCTTCGGTGGCGCATCGCTGATCGGCATCTGGATCGTGGGCGTACTGATCGACCGCCATCTACGCGCTCTGACGCTGACCAGCACGCTGCTGTTCTGCGTTTCGGCATTGGCACTGGGCCTGGCTGGCACATTTCCCACGATCGTCTACATCGCAGTCGGCGTCTGGGGGCTTGCCTTCGGCGGCAGCGCGACGTTGTTTCAGACAGCGCTCGCCAAATCGGCCGGAGAGGAGGCGGATGTCGCTCAATCCATGTTGGTGACCGCGTGGAATACCGCCATCGCTGGCGGCGGCCTTCTCGGTGGCGTGCTGCTCGACCAGCTCGGCGTCGGCGCGTTCCCGCCTGCGTTGCTAGTGCTGCTTGCCGCAACGCTGGTGGTGACGTGGACGGCCAAGCGACATGGCTTTGCGGCATCAAAAGATGACCGCGACGTATCGCGGCCGGCTACGGTCGGAAGACAGGCATAAACGCTGGACGTAGGGAGCCGATGCCACTTCGCAAGAAGGCTTGCCCAGTACAGACGCATCGAATTGCGGAGTGAATCAACGGTACGGAGCGGGCAGATGTGCCGAAGCGCTTGCTGCATCTGGAGCGGGCGAAGGGAATCGAACCCTCGTCAGTAGCTTGGGAAGCTACAGCTCTACCATTGAGCTACGCCCGCGTGGCGTTGCGAGAGTTTAGGCGGGTGCGGGTGTCGGGCGCAATGCGCAGACGTGACGAGGGCCGGTTGCCCGGCCCTCGTGTCTTGCAGATCTACCGCGTGGACAGCTGTGCGGCGTGGATCAGAAGTTGCCGCTGAAATTCACAAACAGCGTTGCATCGCGGGCGCTGCGCTGGGCGGTGGTGGTGCTCAGGCCGATATTGCTCTGCAGGCCCCACAGGCCGGTGCGGGCGCCCAGCACGACGGTGGCGTAGTTGCGATCGAAGTTCTGGCCCGGCACGGTGTACATGCCCACTTCCGGCATCGACTGCAGCCAGGCGCTGGCCTCGGTGCCGTCCTTGAACTCGTGGTCGTAGGTGGCCTGCACGTACGGCTTGACCGCAGCACCGTCCAGACGGACCTGGAAGCCGATGCGGCCGACCAGCGAGTCGATGTCCTGATCGGCGTAGCCCAGCGCGGTGGAGCTTTCGTTGCTTTCGGTATAGCCGTCGAGCTTGAGCTTCTGCCAGGTCAGGCCAACCACCGGGCCGTACTTGACGTTGCCTTCGCCCAGCGAATAGCCGGCGTTGACCGCGGCGGTGAGGTTGCTGCCGTCGGGCGAGCCGCTGTGCACGCGCGTGGCTGGCCCGAGCTGCACTTCGCGGTCGACGTCATAACGCAGCGCGCTGTAGCTGACCTGCGCATTGACCCATACCGGACCGGTGTACCAGCCGAAGAACGCGCCCAGGGTGGTGTCGTCCTGCTTGAAGCTGCCGTTACGGTTGCCGAAATCGGCATCCATGCTGCCGAAGCCGGCAAAGCCGCCAAACACCAGATCGCCCGCGCTCCAATCCACACCGAACAGACCGGCCGGGGCCATGCCGTCGTACAGATCGGCGTGGTCGTAGCGCTGCATGTCGCCACGCACGCTACCCCACCAGCGCAGACCGTCGGCGTCGGGCTTGCCGTCCAGATGCCACGCCACCTGGTCGGCGCGTGCGCGGCCAATGGCCTGCGCAGAATGCGTCAGCACCTGCTGCAACCGCGGCGCTTCCAGCAGCGAGATGGCGTACTGGCCCAGGATCTGGTGGGTGGCGGTGGTCGGGTGGATACCGTCGGCGAACACATAGGTGTTCTGTGCATTGGCGGCGACCAGGCTGGTCGGGTTACACGCCGGCAGCGGCACTGCCGGGTTGCAGGCGGTGCTGGTGACGTTGCTGAAACCGTAGGTACCCGGATCGGCGACCACTTCCTGCAGGATGTGGAAGGTGTCGACCGGAATCACGCGCAGGCCGGCCGAACGCAGGCCGTTGAACAATGCGGTGTTGTAGGCGGTCGCCGCAGCAGTGCCCTGCGCCATCGCGGCGGCACCGCCGGCGCGGAAGCGCGGGGTGATGCCCACATCCGGAATGGTCGGCACCATCACGTAGCGCGCGCCGGCAGCCTGCAGCGCGCCGACCGCACCGACCTGCGCGGTGACCGCGCTGCCGATGATGGCCTGCGCCTGGGCCGGCGCCGCAGCGGCGGCGAGCAGATCGTTGGCGCCGCCCCACACGGTGTAGAGCGCATTCGGGTTGGCCTGGCCGCCGTTGGCGCTCAGGTAGGTGTTGATCTGGCTGGTCACCGACGGCGCAGCGCCGAGTGCGCTGACCGAACTGGCCTGGATGCGGGCGCCACCGGCCGCGTAGTTGTCGCCGGTCTGGCCGTTGCCGTTGGGTGCGGCGTTGGTGCCGAAATGGTCGGCGACGTACTCGGCCCAGACAAAACCGGGGTTGGTAGTGAACTTGCCGGTGACTGCGCGCGAGGCGGCCGGCAGCAACGGGTTGTAGTAGCCGCTGTCGGTGAGGCTGTCACCGAAGAACACGGTCTGGTCGAACGCAGACGCAGCCATGGCCGGGGTGGCCGCAATGGCGATGGCAACGGCAATCAGGGAACGGATCGGGCGAAGAGATGTAGCCATGGGAGTGCCTGCTCAAAGGTGTGTGGAACTGGACCGGACCGGCATACGTACGCCGGCGAATGGCACATGGTTTCACCCTCGCCGCCCGCGCTCACGCTGCATTGCCGCATAACGCAAAAACGCGCGCTCCGGCGGCACGCGATGCAACAATGATGACATGAACATCCAACTCAACGGCACCCAGCGCGACGTTCCCGATGACTTGCTCCTGATCACCTTGCTTGAGCAGGAAGGTCTTGCACAACGACGCGTCGCGGTCGAGGTCAATGGCGAAATCGTGTCGCGCGGGCGGCATGCCACACACCGGTTGTGCGCTGGCGATGTGGTGGAGATCGTGCACGCGTTGGGCGGCGGTTGATGCTACGCGTAAGCCGGCGCAGCTGCGCGCGATCGGTGATAATTGCCCGATGACGACTACTGCCCCCACTGATGCATTGATCATCGCCGGCAAGGCCTACCGTTCGCGTCTGCTGACCGGCACCGGCAAGTTCAAGGATCTGGACGAAACCCGCCTGGCCACCGAAGCGGCCGCCGCGCAGATCGTGACCGTGGCGATCCGCCGGGTGAACATCGGCCAGAACCCGAACGAGCCCAACCTGCTCGATGTGCTGCCGCCGGATCGCTACACGCTACTGCCCAACACCGCCGGCTGTTACACCGCCGACGATGCGGTACGCACCTGCCGGCTGGCGCGCGAACTGCTGGACGGCCACAACCTC
This sequence comes from Xanthomonas sp. NCPPB 2933, assembly GCF_056725225.1. Classification (NCBI taxonomy): domain Bacteria; kingdom Pseudomonadati; phylum Pseudomonadota; class Gammaproteobacteria; order Lysobacterales; family Lysobacteraceae; genus Xanthomonas; species Xanthomonas sp. NCPPB 2933. The sequence continues at coordinate 1,313,498 of NZ_CM161518.1, read as the reverse complement.
ACCAAGCTGGAAGTGCTCGGCGACGAGCGCACGCTGTATCCGGACGTGGTGCAGACGCTCAAGGCCGCCGAGCAACTGGTCGCCGACGGTTTCGACGTCATGGTCTATACCTCCGACGATCCGATCCTGGCCAAGCGTCTGGAAGAGATCGGCTGCGTGGCGGTGATGCCGCTGGCCGCGCCGATCGGCTCCGGGCTGGGCATCCAGAACAAGTACAACCTGCTGGAAATCATCGAGAACGCCAAGGTGCCGATCATTGTCGATGCTGGCGTAGGCACGGCATCGGACGCGGCCATCGCGATGGAGCTGGGCTGCGATGGCGTGTTGATGAATACCGCCATTGCCGGCGCGCGCGATCCGATCCTGATGGCGAGTGCGATGCGCAAGGCGATCGAAGCGGGGCGTGAGGCGTTTCTGGCCGGGCGGATTCCGCGCAAGCGATATGCGTCGGCGTCGAGTCCGGTTGATGGTGTGATTGGATGAGTGGGGCTGCGTTGACATTGCGGTCGATGCGCAATGATTGGCCGCGTGACGTGGCGGATATTGCCGTTGCTAGATCCCCGCGTTGCTGCGCGTACCCCCTCACGCCGCACCCTCACCCCTCTTCCGGTGGGAGAGGGGCTTTCGTTTTACTGATGACTTAATTCATGACCGATCCGTTTACCAGTGACGGCGCCAAGATGCCGCCCAAGCCCTTCACCATCGAAGAGGGCCGCCGGCAGGTGCGCAGCTTCGTGCTGCGGCAGGGCCGCTTTACGCCTGCGCAGCAGCGCGCGTTCGATGAGTTGTGGCCGCGCTTCGGTCTGGATTACCTCGGCACGCCGCGCGATTTCGATGCCGCCTTCGGCCGTGCCGCACCCAAGGTGCTGGAAATCGGTTTCGGCAACGGCGCAGCGTTGCGCTTTGCCGCGCAGCAGGATCCCGGCCGCGACTACATCGGCATCGAGGTACATGCACCCGGCGTCGGCCGCTTGCTCAATGCCTTGCACGACGACGACAGCACGCATGTGCGCCTCTATCACCATGATGCGGTGGAAGTGCTAGAGCACGAAATCGCCGATGGCGCGCTGGACGAAGTGCGCATCTATTTCCCAGATCCATGGCACAAGAAGCGCCACAACAAGCGCCGTCTGATCCAGCCGGCGTTTGCGCAGCTGCTCGTGCGCAAGCTGCGCGATGGCGGCCGCCTGCACGCGGCCACCGACTGGGCCGATTACGCCGAACAGATGTGGGACGTGCTCGACGCCACACCGGGCCTGGTCAATCGCGCCGGCCCACGCGGCCACGTCGAACGCCCCGCCTGGCGCCCGCAGACCCACTTCGAAACACGCGGCCAGAAACTCGGTCACGGCGTGTGGGATTTGCTGTATGACCGGGATTCGGGAATCGGGATTGGGGATTCGTAACAGCGCTTGCCCGCATACTCAACGCCGCAGCGCCTGACCAATCCCCACTTCCGACTCCCGAATCTCTGCCCCCAATGGACACCGCGCTGACACTGACCAACGATATGAAGCTCGTCCTCGGGCTGGTCGGTTTCACGATGGCGATGTTTTTGTTCGAGCGCATCCGCGCCGATGTGGTGGCGTTGATCGTGCTGGTGGTGTTGGGTGTCACCGGGCTGGTGGCGCCGGAAGAACTGTTCGGTGGCTTCTCCGGTAACGCGGTGATGAGCATCATCGCCACCACCATTCTCGGTGCGGGGTTGGAGCGCACCGGTGCGTTGAATCGCTTGGCGACGTGGTTATTGAGGCGTTCGCACGGCAGCGAACAACGCTTGATGATGATGACGCTGGCCATCTCCGGCTTGAACTCGTCGTTCATGCAGAACCCGTCGGTGATGGCGCTGTATCTGCCGGTCGCCTCGCGGCTGGCCGCACGCACCGGGCTCACCCTGCAACGCATGCTGCTGCCGATCGCGGCGGCCATCGTGATGGGCGGCGCGCTCACCATGGTGGGCAATTCCCCACTGATCCTGCTCAACGATCTATTGGTGTCGGCCAACAACAACCTGCCCTCGGGCATGGCCAGCATCGAGCCGTTGACGATGTTCGCGCCGCTGCCGATCGGTGTGGCCTTGCTGATCGCCGCATTGCTGTACTTCCGGTTCTACGGCGACCGCAAGCTGATCGAAGAAGAACGCCTGATCAACGAAGGCGTCACGCCCTCGCGCACCGAGAGCTATTTCGCCAAGACCTACGGCATTGATGGCGATGTGTTCGAGCTCACCGTCAGCGCCGAAAGCCCGCTGGTCGGCATGACCCTGGGCGAGGCCGAAGCGCTGCACGACGCGCCCTTGCTGCTCGCCCTGAAGACCGGCAACGACACCCGCCTGGCGCCGCCGGCCGACATGCGCATCTGGGTCGGCAGCGTGCTCGGTGCGATGGGTCCGCGCCAGGAAGTGACCGACTTTGCGCAGAACCACTTCCTGCGCATGTCCTCGCGCTTGCGCAACCTGGGCGACCTGTTCAATCCCAGCCTGGCCGGCATTTCCGAAGCGCTGATTCCGCCCAACTCGCGGCTGATCGGCAAGACTGCTGCCGAGTTGCGTCTGCGCAAGCAGAGCGGCATCAGCCTGCTGGCGATCAACCGCGACAAGCAGGTGATCCGCGAGGACGTGCGCAACGTGCCGCTGCGTGGCGGCGACATGCTGGTGTTCCACAGCATCTGGCAGGACCTGGCGCAGGCGGCGGAAAGCCGCGATTTCGTGCCGGTGACCGACTTCCCCAAAGGCGAGCAGCGCCCGCACAAGTTCAAGATCGCCATGGCGATCTTCGCCTTCACCATCCTGATCGCGCTGACCTCGCGCCTGCCGGTGGCGCTGACGTTGATGACCGGCGTGGCCTGCATGCTGGTCAGCGGCGTGCTGCGTATGGACGAGGCCTACGCCTCGATCAACTGGAAGACCATCTTCATGATGGCCGGCCTGATCCCGCTGGGTTGGGCGATGGACAGCAGCGGCACCGCAGCCTGGGTCGCCGGCCACACCATCGACCGCCTGCCCGAAGGTGTGCCGGTATGGGCGCTGGAAATCAGTCTGGCATTGCTGACCACCGCGTTTTCGCTGGTGATCAGCCATGTCGGTGCGACCATTGTGATGGTGCCGATCGCGGTCAATCTGGCGCTGGCGGCCAACGGCAATCCCACTGCATTCGCATTGATCGTGGCGTTGTCGGCATCCAACAATCTGATGACCGCCTCCAACCCGGTGATCTCGATGGTAGCCGGCCCGGCCAACTATCAACCGCGCGAGTTGTGGCGCGTGGGCGCGCCGCTGTCGCTGATCTACATCGTAGTGATGGTGTCGATGATCAACCTGATGTTCTGGTGGGCGGCGCGCTGAATCGGCGTAGCGGTTTTTAGCAGCACGCGAGTTGCAACGCGACCTGGCACGCAACCACCATAGATATCGCCGACACGCTGCACACACTCGCCCGCGGCTTGCAGGCAACGTCGCTGCCGAAGGAGCCGAGCGACCTAGGCCAGAAAAACCTGCTCGCCCTCGATGCGCACCGGCACCGCCAGCAACGATTGACCGCGGCACGGGCCGCTGATGCATTCGCCGCCGGTGAGCTCGAAGGCAGCGCCATGTGCGACGCAGACCAGATGGCCTTCCTTGGTCTTGAGGAACTGGCCGGGCGCCCAATCCAGTCGACGGCCGGCATGCGGGCATACATTCAACCACGCACGCACCTGCGCGCCGTCGCGATACAACACCAGCGATTCCGGGCCGCCATCCCACATCGCTTCGACTTCCAGAAATCCTGCGTCAGGAATCTGCTCCAGTTCGGCAAGCGTGGTGGGCGAAGACGAAGACATGCGATCAGCCGATCGAGAACGAATGTCGATTGTGGCATGCACATGGATCGCTGCTGCACTGCACTGTCGGCGGGATCAGCGCATCAGCTCACAGCGAATACCTTGTCCATCGCAGGCCGCAAGCGACGACGGGGCGAGCCTATGCGCTAGGCCGAACGTGATGGCCGCCGCAAAACCAGAGTGCATTTAACGAACTTTTCACTCAATGACATGAAACCGCAACGATACTGCCTGCCTGTTTCCTGCCCGGCAACCCACCGCCATGCCTGCACGCATCTTCCAATTCGGCAACATTCACCACCTGTTTGCACCGCGCAAACCGCGTCATCCGTTGGTGCGCGTTGCTGCGGGTCTGGCGGGTCTGGTCATTCTTGCGGTGTTGATCTTCTTCAGCGTGTTCGTCGGTGCGGCCATGATCCTGGGCGGCATCGCCTGGAAATTGTTGAGCAAGTCCAATCGACGTGCGCCGCAGCAAGCGCGCGTGGTCGAAGCCGAATACCGCGTGGTGCGCAAGCCCGCGTTGCCGTTGTCGCACTGAGCGACGCTGCGCGCATGACGCGCAGACGGTGTTGTCGTACACCGCCAAACGGCTAGACTCACGCGTCCCGTTCCCCAAGGATGCGTGCATGACCCACGATGTGATTCCCGCCGCCGATGTTCCGCGCATTCCGGTGGTTGGTGGCGGCAACTTTCCGGTGCACCGCATCTACTGTGTGGGCCGCAACTTTGCCGATCACGCGCGCGAGATGGGCGCCACCGCGCCTGCCTCCAAAGCCGAACGCGGCCAGCCGACGTTTTTCATGAAGCCTGCCGACGCGATCGTGGTCGGTCACGGCGACCACATTCCGTATCCGCCCGGTACCAAGGAACTGCACCACGAAGTGGAGCTGGTGGTGGCGCTGGGCCGCGATGCGCCGGCCGGCGAGTTGCCGGTGGATCAGGCTGAAGCCCTGATCTATGGCTATGGCGTGGGCCTGGATCTGACCCGTCGCGATCTGCAGGCAGCCGCCAAAGCCAAGGGCCTGCCGTGGGACATCGCCAAGGGCTTCGATCATTCCGCGCCAGTCAGCGAGCTGGTGCATGCCGGTGAAGTGGGCGCGCTGGACGCGTTGAACCTGTCGCTTGAGGTCAATGGTGAAGTACGCCAGCAATCGCTGCTGGATCAGATGATCTGGAATGTGCCGGAGATTCTGCATGAGCTCTCCAAGCTCTATGCATTGCGCGCGGGCGATCTGATTTTCATGGGCACGCCGGCCGGTGTCGGTCCGCTGCTGCCGGGCGATCAATTCAGTGCGCGCCTGGAAAACGTGGCCGAGCGCCACGGCATCATCGCGGGCTGACACGCAGCCCGCTACGATCTCATTGCGGCAGTTGGTCCGCGACCGCATCTGGAGTGCGCTATGGGAATGGTCAGCGAATTCAAGCAATTCGCGATGCGTGGCAATGTCATCGACCTGGCGGTCGGTGTGGTCATCGGTGCGGCGTTCGGCAAGATCGTCACCGCGCTGGTGGAGAAGATCATCATGCCGCCGATCGGCTGGGCCATCGGCAATGTGGATTTCTCGCGGCTGGCGTGGGTGCTCAAACCGGCCGGCGTCGATGCCACCGGCAAGGAAATCCCGGCCGTGGCGATTGGCTATGGCGATTTCATCAACACCGTCGTGCAGTTCGTGATCATTGCCTTTGCGATCTTTCTGGTGGTCAAGCTGATCAACCGCCTCACCCAGCGCAAGCCGGATGCTCCCAAAGGCCCGAGCGAAGAAGTGCTGTTGCTGCGCGAGATTCGCGACTCGCTGAAGAACGACACGCTGAAGACGCCAGACGTGCCGTAAGCGGACACATCCACTGCGCAACTTCGCGCAGGAGGATGACCTTTCGCACGCAGACGGGGGACCTCGCGCTGATAAGCTCGGGGTCCCCCTTGTCGTTGGAGCCGCCCTGCATGCGTCGTCTCGCTGTCGCCATCTCTGCCCTACTCGCTTGCGCGCCCGCGCTGGCCGCACCAACCACCATCGCCGATAGCGCGCTGCGCACCGCCGCACAGCTGCGCGAGCAGGCGTTGGCCGACAGCACCGGCTTTGCAGTGGTGGAATCGTTGACCACCGAAGTGGGCCCGCGGATTGCCGGCGGCGAAGCCGATCCGCGCGCGGTGGCCTGGGCCAAGGCCAAGTTCACCGCGCTGGGCTTCGACAAGGTGTGGACCGAGCCGGTGACGTTTCCCAAGTGGCAGCGTCGCAGCGAGCAGGCCACGGTGATCGGCGCGCATGCGCAGCCGCTGCACATCACCGCGCTGGGCGGCAGCCCGGGCGGCACTGTCGAAGGCGAGGTGGTGCGCTTCGAAAATCTCGCTGCGTTGCAGGCTGCACCGGCCGGCTCGCTCACCGGCAAGATCGCGTTCGTCGATTACCAGATGATCAAGGCACGCGACGGCCAGGATTACCGCAATGGCGGCGCGGTGCGCAGCAAGGGACCGTCCGAAGCGATTCGCAAGGGCGCGATTGGCTTTGTGATGCGCTCGGCCGGCACCGACTCGCATCGCGTGCCGCATACCGGCATCACCCGTTTCGATGAAGGCGTGACACCGGTGCCGGCAGCAGCGTTGTCGGTACCGGACGCCAATCAGCTCGCACGGCTCACCGCGCTGGGCAGCACGCGTCTACGGTTGGCGCTGGATTGCGGCTGGGATGGCACGGCGACCTCGTACAACGTGATCGGCGAAATCACCGGGCGCAGCAAGCCGAAGGAAGTGGTGGTGATCGGCGGGCATCTGGATTCGTGGGATCTGGGCACCGGCGCGATCGACGATGGTGCAGGCGTTGCGATCACCATGGCCGCGGGCCACCTGATCGGCCAACTCAAGCAGGCGCCCAAGCGCACGATTCGCGTGGTGGCCTTCGCCAACGAAGAGCAAGGCCTGTATGGCGGCAAGGCGTACGCGGCCGCACACGGCAAGGATGCCAAGGACATGGCGCTGCATCAGATCGGCGCAGAGAGCGACTTCGGCGCCGGGCGCATTTATGCGTTCAACACCGGCTCGGCGGCACCGGAAGAATCACGTGCGGCGACCAAGCAGATTGCCGAGGTGCTCGCACCGTTGGGCATCGCGTATGAGCCGAGCAAGGGCGGCCCCGGCCCGGATGTCGGCCCGATTTCTGCCAAGGGTGGCGCGTGGGCATGGCTGGCGCAGGACGGCACCGACTACTTCGATCTGCATCACACCGCCGACGACACCCTGGACAAGATCGACCCGAAGGCGCTCGCACAAAACGTGGCCGCCTATACGGTGTTTGCGTATCTGGCGGCAGAAGCGGATGGCGATTTCGGTAGTCGTGCGAAAGTTGTGCAGCCGCCGAGCGAGTAAGCGCGGCTAAAGACGTCCGCGGGCGGACGTCGGTTGAGCACAGGCGGCACAGGTGACGCACACGGTGTGCGTTATCGGTGCCGATCCCGAACATCGACAGCGCCGCTTACCAGCAGCGAAGCCAATCTCAGTCGCTGCAGGCTTCAAGCGCACCCCCTGCCCTTTCGCTTCCACTCCAGGACGAGCACACACAATGGCGGCCAAGCGGCAACGCAGTGCGAATACTGCAGCGACTCTGCTGGATGTCGCCAAACACGCCGGCGTCTCGCCGATGACCGCCTCGCGCGTCATCAACCGCCACCCGCATGTGGGTGAAGACATGCGCGTGCGCGTGGAAGCCTCAGTGCAGGCATTGGGCTACCGGCCCAACCTGGCCGGCCGCTCGTTACGCACCAGCGGTCTGTTGCGTATCGGTGTGCTGTACAGCAATCCCAGCGCCGCCTATCTCAATCAGTTCATGCTCGGCTTGCTCGAACAGAGCAGCCTCAATGGCAGCCAGGTGCTGGTGGAAAAATGCGGCGCCATCCGCAGCCAACGTGCCGCGACCGAGCGCTTGCTCGCCGCTGGCGTGGACGGCGTGATCCTGCCACCGCCGTTATGCGATTCGCGCCAGACCATCGCCGAACTCGATGCACGCGGCATTCCGGTCGTGGCGGTGGCCAGCGGCGCGCCGATGGCGCAAATCAGCTCGGTGCGCATCGACGACTATCAGGCCGCGCGCGCCATCGTCGATCATCTGATCGAGCTGGGCCATCGCCGCATCGCCTTGATCAAGGGCGACCCCAAGCACACCCCGAGCGCATTACGCGCCAATGGCTATCTCGACAGCTTGCAGGCCGCAGGTTTGACGGCGGCCGAGGAGTTGATCGCCGAAGGATTATTCACCTATCGCTCCGGCCTGCTCGCCGCACGCAGCCTGCTCGCACAAGCGCAACCGCCCACCGCCATCTTCTGCAGCAACGACGACATGGCCGCTGCGGCCGTGGCAGTCGCACACGGCCTGGGCTTGCGCGTGCCCGAAGATGTCTCGGTCGCAGGCTTCGACGACACCCCGGTGGCCACCACCATCTGGCCAGAGCTCACCACCGTGCATCAACCGGTCACCGCGATGGGACGCGCCGCAGTGTCGCTGCTGGCCGATGCAATCCGTCAGCGACGCAAGGGCGATACCGCACCGGGCGTGCATCAGGTGATGAAGTACACCATGGTCAAGCGCGGATCCACGGCGGGTCCGCCGGCACGGTAACCGCTACATCGATCCGCAGCGTGTAACGCCGGTGCCATTACGCACAAAAAACGGCCGCATCGCTTCCCGACGATGCAGCCGAATGGGAGGGTGCCCGACGTTTCCATCGGGCGTACTGCAGCGCCGCATTCAACGGCGACGGGAAGAAAGCGCAATGACCGCTTGGAGAGTGGACAACACGCAAACATGTGCGACACAGCGCATAGCTGCGCCGTGTCGCACATCGGTGCAAGCGGATCAGAAGCGCAGACGCAAACCCGCGTAATAACGACGCTCAAAGATGTTCTGGTCGTAGTAGTGATTGGTCCACTGCGCGTACCGGCGTTCGCTTTCGCCGGTGAGGTTGGTGGCCTGTGCGTACAGCGTCAGGTGATCATTGACGTCGTAGCTGAGCGATGCATCCAGATAGCCCACATCGTCGTTCCAGATCGCCAGCTCATCGCCCCAGGCCCCGCTGTTGACCTGGCTGAAGCGCTTGCTGCGCCAGTTGTAGGCCACGCGTGCCTGCAGCTTGTCCTTCTGGTACCACAGCACCGCATTGGCCTGATGCTTGGAGTTGTCGCCGATCGGCAGCGTGTTGCCGTCGATATCGGTATTGTCGGTTTCGGCATCGGAGAAGGTGTAGTTGATGTTGGTGCCGAAGCCGCTGAGCCAGCCGGGCAGGAAATCGAATGCCTGCTGGTAGCCGATTTCGAAACCTTTGATCTTGCCGCCACCGCCGTTGACGATGCGCTCGACCGTGCCGCCCTGACGCACCACGCCATCGGCGTCGGGCAACAGTTCGATATTGGTCACGGTGGTGGGAAACGACTTCACATCGATCAGGAACGCACCCACGCTGATCAACGAGGCATCGGCGAAATACCATTCCCACGAGGCGTTGTAGTTGGTGGCGCGGTACGGATCCAGATCCGGATTGCCGGAGCGGCCGTTGAGGAACAGCACCGCATCGGAGGGCAGCGCGGGGTTACGCGGTGGCGTGCCGTTGACCGCATAGAAGCTCACCAGGCCGCGACCGAGATCGGGCAGATCCTGACGCGCCACCGCCTTGTTGTAGGCAAAGCGCAGCTTCTGCGCATCGGTGATATCCAGCGAGAGGTTGGCGGTAGGCAACACGTCGGTGTATTGGCGGTTCAATCGATTGGTACCGATCGCCGGGCTGACACCGTTCCATTCGACATTGCCGATAAACACATTGCCGCTGCTCAGATACTGATCGATCGCCAGCTTGGTCTGCACGATGCGTGCGCCGATGTTCGCCGTCCACGGCACCGCACTGCCGGTGCCGCCTTCCAGATTCGCCAGAAAGTACGCTGCGGTGCTCTTCTCGGTGACCTTGTACGAATCGGCGGCCTGCTGGTAGGCCACGTTGCCGGGGTACAGGCTGTTGAGATAGCCCACCGGGTCCTTCATGACCTGCGGGTTGATCGCCGGCAGGCCCTGGCTGCTCAGGCCGGTGACCTTGAGCGGATCGAAGTCGTTGAAGTACGCCCAGTAACCGAGGATCGAATTGAACGGCAGCAGGCGCGCTTCGGAGACGCCGCTGCAGGTATCCACGATCAGCGGATCCTTGAAGTAATACAGCGAGCGGTTCGGGTCTGCGCAGCTGCTCGACACCGGCGACAGGTAGCGATAGGTATCCAGCTTGACCTCGCGCTCGCCGTAACGGATGCCGAACTGGAAACCGCGCACCACGCCCTCATCGAACTCGAAGGTACCGTCGGCGCGGAACGCATCCATCGTCGCTTCGATCTTGTTGCCCTGCGCCCAGGTGGACATCAGCTGCCAGTTGTCCGGGTTGGACACATCGGTGCCGAGGTTGACCGCCGGATAGGTGCCACGGAAATCCACCGAGGCATCCACCGTCGGCAAGCCATTGGCGTTTGCCCATTGCGTCACGCCACCGGCGCGGGTGATCTGGTCGCCGCGCGTCACCACCGCATCGGCGCGCGCTTCGTCATAGGTGCGCTCGGCATCGCCGTGCACCCAACGGAACGAGGCGCGAAACGGGCCGCCATCGTCGAAGCGGAGTTCCAGATTGGTGTTCAACGCATTCGAATCGGCCACACCGGCCATGGAATGCGCTTGAAAGCGGTTGTAGCGGAACTGGCCATATTCGAGCACGCCATTGGGATCGACCACCGACCCCGGCTGCAATTGGTTGGTGGCCCAGCCGGTATGCAGCTGCGCGGCCACCGAGGTGTCCTGGTCTTCGAGCTTGGTGTAGGCCGCATCGGCCAGCACCGTCCATGACTCGTTGATGTTGAATTGGAACGAGCCGTTGACGCCGGTGCGCTGGCGATCGGTGCTGCGGTTATCCAGTTCGGTGGCCACCCAGTTGTAGAAATAATCGCGCGGCAGATTGCTCGGGTCGGTATTGCTGCCGATGCGTCCATCGCCGTTGAAGTCGAAGCCCACGTTCTGCTCGGTGGATTTCTGCGCGCCGTTGGAATACACGCTGGGGTGCTTGTTCTCCAGCGTGGCATCGGAATACGACACCGCCAGCAATGCCCCCCAACGCTCGGTGCGGAAGCTGGCCAGGCCCGAGTACAGCTCATTGAGTTCCTGCACGCGATCGCCGTAGGACCCTTCGGCCTGGCCACTGAAAGTCCAGCCTTCCGGCAGATCGAACGGGCGGCGCGTCTTCAGCGACACGGTCCCGCTGATGCCGCCATCCAGATCGGCGGCGGTGGGCGACTTGATCACGTCCACGCCACTGAACAAGGTCGGCGGAATGTCGACGAAATCAGGCTGCGCGCGGCCGATGTTCGGCTGCCCGTATTGGTCGCCACCACCGGCGCTCAGGTACAACTCGCCGTTCATGGTGGTCTGCACCTGCGGCATGCCGCGAATATTGAGCTGCGAGCCTTCGCCGGCCGAGCGCCGGATCTGCACGCCGGGCACGCGTTGCAGCGAATCGGTGATGGTGACGTCGGGCAATTTGCCGATGTCTTCGGCAGAGATCGAATCAATGATCTGCGCGGCGGTACGCTTGTTTTCAATGGCCTCGGCCTGCGCGCCGCGCACGCCTTTGACCATGACCTTGTCCAGTTCGGTGACGCCAGCAGTGGTGCTGGCGTCCTGCGCGTTGACGCTACCGGCAAGCAAGGTGAGCGCCGCCGCGAGTGAGGCAGCCAATGGGGTGTGACGGGTGTTCGCATGCAGCTTGTTCATGGTCCCCTCCCAGGGATGACGACAATCCACGACCGTTTCGAATGGCATTGCAGGCACGGCAATGCGGTATTGGCTGACGTGCGATCGGCACGTCAGTACGAGCGCCGTGCAAGGCACGGCGCGGCAACTTGCTGGCGCCGCTACGGAAGCCCGTTGGCAGCACCTGTTGAGGGTTCGACATTCCAGCCACGCACTTGCAACGTGGCGTTGCGCAGGCTCGCCGCAGACGGACCGCGAATCTCCACCTCGCGCTGCTCGCCTGGCACCAGACTGAGATAGTTGTCGCTGTAATACGCCGGCAGGATGCGCTGGCCTTGCGCATCCACCAGGGTCAGCTTGGTGTTGAGCGCAACCTGCTGCGATGCATTCCGCACGGTGGCGCGCAGCACCGGCTCCGCACCGTCCTGCAACTGCGTACTGAGCTGCACCGGCACTGCCGCCAACGCATCCAGGCCGCGCATGGCGGCCGCATCGCGCGCCACCCAATAGAAATTACGCGAGCGCACGACGGCGTCGCGGTCGAGCAATTGCAAGCGCACAAAACCAAGCCCATTGGTGTCCTTGAGCAGCGGCGCCAATTGCAGCACCGGTGCAGACACCGCAACCGCCGCTGCATCAACCGCCTGCTCGCGCTGTTGCAGCAGCTTGCCATCGGCACCGTAGATCTCCGCACGCACACGCAAGCCGCTGACCGGCTCGGCCGCGTTATTGACCACGACCACCTCGTGGCCTGGCAAGTTCATCTGCACATGCAGCATCTCTGCTGCGTTGCGCACGCCGTAATAAGCGGCGTGGGTGTCGTAGTCGTGGCTGTAGATCTGCCACATATTGCTGGGCCATGCGGGATGGCTCATCCATAGCAAGCGCCCGCTGTTCTTGCTCCACAGCTGCGCGTTGAAACCCTCGAAGATCGCGCGGTGGGTGTCGTAATTGAGCAGCTGCGCCTTGCGCTCGAAATCAGCCAGGCTGGTCGGCGCGCCGAGCTTGTCGGTGAGCGTGCGCATGAAGCTGCCGGTGTCGCCATTACCGGACTGGTGCCAGTCGTGGTACGCCCAGGCATCACCAATCGGCCACTGATCCTGCACGGCAGGTACCGACGCCTTGAACGACTCCAGCGTGGAGAACGAAGGCGTGCCCACTTCCACCGAAAACCCTTGCGCCAGCTTGTTGAAGTACGCCACCGGCTCGCGGTAGTTGTACGGCCCGCTGCCCTGCAGATTGATCTCGTTGGAACTGCCGGTGTACCAGCGCGTGCCATCGAGTTCGGCAACCAGTGTGTCCAGGCCTTCGTTGAGGATGGGAGCCGGCACGCCTTCGTTACGCCCGAACCACAGCACGATGGAAGGATGATTACGGAAGCGCTTGATCACCTCGGCGGCATTGTCCAGGAACAGCGCCGCGTCGGCCGGCTCCATGTTGTAGTTCTGGGTGGACTGCCAGAAGTCGTTGAACACCAACATGCCGTATTCGTCGGCCAGCTCGAAGAAGCTGGCTTCGGTGTTCTGCCCCACCCAGTTACGCACCACATTGAAATGCGCATCGCGCTGCAGGCGGAAGTACGGCTCCAGCCGTTCGCGCGAGACCCGCTTGCGCCAATCGTCCATGCCCCAGTTGCCGCCCTTCACCGCAATGCGCACGCCATTGATGCGCAGCGCCAGATGCGGGGCCAGGGTGGTGTCGTCGAGTTGCTGTACGGCGGGCGAAGACAACGCGCCGGGATACAACGACTGTGCATTGCCACCGGGCACCGGGCGAATCGCGTCATGACGCACGTCGATAATGCGCTCGCCACGTTGCCGCGCCTGATTGAGATCCACCAGCACGCGGCGTAGCGCGCCATCGTCGTCGAACAACGATAGTTCGTAGGTCACCTGACGAATGCCAAAGCGCAGCTGCTGCGCGTCCGAGCGCGTGCCGGCGATATCGAAACCGACCTGCAAGGTATACAGCGCAGGCTCGCCATAGCCGTTGGGCCACCACAGGCGCGGATTGGCGATGATCAACTGCGGCGTATCGGCAGCGGTGAGCTTGAGCGTGCTGCCACCGGCCGGCACAGTGACCTCGCGCTGGATGCGCACATCGCCGAAGGCCAGCTGCAAGGTGCCCTGCACTGCTGCGTTGGTGTCGTTGCGCAGTGGCACGCTGACCTCGAGTTCAGCGCGGTGGTGATCCGGTGCCAGCCGCGCGGTGACCACCTGCGTATCACCGAGCGCGACGGGACCTGTTGCATGCAACTGCACGTCTTGCCACAGACCGGCATTGCGATCGCGCACCGCCGGAATCCAGTCCCAGCCTTCGCTGGCGATAAAGGTCGGCCCGTCCAGCGCCTGCATACCGCCATTTTCGCCGACGCCCGCCGTCATCGATTGTTCGTGTGCGATGCCCGGATGCGGCGGCGGGGATACGCGCACCGCAACGACATTCCAGCCCGGCTTGAGCTGCTTGCTGACATCGAAGCGGCCACGCGCGAATGCACCCCGGGTGCGCCCGACCTGGGTGCCGTTGACCCAGACTTCGCCGGCATAGTTGATGCCGTTGAACAGCAGTTCCAGTCGCTTGCCTTGCAGTGCCGCAGGCACATCGAAACTGCTGCGGTACCACCAATCCTGCCGGCTCAACGATTCGGGAATCGCCATGTTGTTGAGGCCGATATCCGGATCCGGATACACGCCGCGATCCACCAGCGTGGTGAGCACCGTACCCGGCACGGTCGCGGCGCGCCACGTGGTCTTGCCCACTGCGTAATCGCTGCGCGACAGCCTTGCACCGGTAGATTGACCAAGGTCCGCTGCCGCAGCCAACTGCCATGCCCCGACCCGCCATGACGCGGCATCCAGCGGCTGCAGCGCCGGTGCGTTCGGCACTGGCTTGGCAACCGGTGTCGAGAAGGCCGCTGCACTGCGTGGCAAGGTCGCCGCAGGCTGCGGCGCAAGCTGCCCAGCCATCTGCTTGACCTGCACACGCCAGCCAGGCGATGCGTCTTCAAAGCGCTGCAACGCAGGATCCGGCGCCTGCCTTGCAAGCCGCGCGATGGCTGCCGCATCCAGTGCACCCGCCTGCGCGGTAAAGCCCGCGATCTCCCCACCGAAGTGCTGTGTATACGCAGCCGGTTGCTGACGCGGGCCGAATACCAATGTTGGCGCAACCGCGAGCTGCTGCACCTTGCCGTTGGCAACCTCACGGCCATTTGCATACAGCGTCAGACGCGCGCCTTGTGCAACTGCGGCGATGTATGTCCACGTCCCTGCGCGCAGTGTCTGCTTGCTGCGCAGCACGTTGTCGCCACCCTGCACAAAGCCGAGCTTGCCGTCGTCGACAACAAAATAACGGCCAGTGCCTTGCGGATCGCCCACACCGGCGATCAACGCAGGGCCTGTCGTTGCACTGGATAGGCGCACCCAACCGGACACGCTCCAATCGGCGTTGGCGGCAAGCAATGGCGTATCGGCAGCGAGCTTCTTGGTCAGCCCCACCCCGCCCGCAAGCACGCGCACATCGTAAGGACCCGGCGGATCGTCGGCAGGCGCAGCCTCCACTGCAGTCCAACCGATGCAACCACACAACAACCACAGCGCTCCACGGCGGAACGCCTTGCGAACCATCAGCATTAGAGGCCTCTCCCAAGCTCTACTGCCAAACAACGGTGCACATCGCCGGACGCAACCAACAAGACGAGTCGCAACTGTCTTGTCGCTTTGCTTCCAAGTGATGCCGCCCGTGGCTGCCGCCCCTGTTTCAGCGGCCATGGTGCGAGGTAACGTTACCCCAGGTAGATACCGACAACAACCTTTCTGCGTTAGGGTTGGCGCTCCCAGGAGGAGGGACTCATGCGAAACCTGATCCAGTCCGCATTACCGGCGGCATGCGCGTTGCTGTGCGTAATCGCGCTGCCTGCAGCTGCGCAGCGTTTGCAGGTGCAATCGCCCGACGCACGTACGCAAGTGGAATTCACCTTACGCGAGGGCGGCATTCCAACCTATCGCGTGCTGTATCGCAACAAAGTGGTGCTCGCCGATGCACCGCTTGGGCTGGATCTGGGCAGGGCCAATAAGCTCGGCCGCGATATGACGCTGCAAAGCAGCACCACAGAAACGCATGACAGCCAGTTCGCCCTGAGCGTGGGCAAGACGCGCCAGGTGCGCGATCACTATCGCCAATTGCGCGTGCAGTTGTCCGATGCGCAACAGCGGCGACTCACCATCGAGTTGCGCACCTACGACGATGGCGTAGCACTGCGTTACGTGCTGCCCGACGCCGGTGAAGTGCGTATTCGCAATGAGCTCACCAGCTTTGCATTTCCGCGCGATTACGCGTGCTGGACATTGAATCTCGGTCGCTTCGGCACCAGCCACGAGGGCGAATACGATGCGATCGCCGCCTCGAAGTTGCGCCCGCACAATCTGCTTGAACTGCCGCTGGTGTGCCAGACCGATGCGAAAGGCACCACGCTGGCGATTGCCGAGGCCAACCTGCGCGATTACGCCGGCCTGTATCTCACCGGCCGCGAGGATGGTGGACTGGGTGTGTCGGCGAAATTATCGCCACGCCTGGACGACCCCAAGCTGGCGGTCGACTTCGATGCCAAAGGCCGCGATTTTGCCACGCCATGGCGGGTGATCATGCTTGGCGACAGCCCGGCAAGCCTGATCGACTCCAACCTGATTTCCGCACTCAATCCACCGCCTGCCTTCGATGCCAGCTGGGTGCGTGCAGGCAAATCGGCGTGGGATTGGTGGTCCGGCTCGCTGGCCAGCGGTATGGCGAACCCCGGCATGAATACCGCCACCATCCAGCGCTATATCGATCACGCGCAGCAATTGAAACTGCAATACATGCTGATCGACGACGGCTGGTATTTCGGCAGCACCGGCGATGGCCAGTACAACGTCGATGCCGATATCCGCAGGCCGGTGGAGCAACTCGACCTGCCGGGCCTGGTGGCCTACGCACGGCAGCGCGATGTCGGGCTGTGGCTGTGGGCGCACTGGCGCGCGCTCGACGCGCATATGGACGAAGCGCTTGCGTGGTATCAGCAGCTCGGCATCAAGGGCATCAAGGTCGACTTCATGGACCGCGACGATCAGCAGATGGTGGATTTCTATCACCGCCTGCTCGCCAAGGCCGCCAAGCACAAATTGCTGGTGGATCTGCATGGCGCCTATCACCCCACCGGCTTGACCCGCACCTATCCCAACTACCTTACGCAGGAAGGCGTGCTCGGCGCCGAATACAACAAGTGGACCACGCGCATCACCGCCACGCATAACCTCACGTTGCCGTTTACACGCATGTTGCTCGGGCCGATGGACTACACGCCCGGCGGATTCCGCAATGTGCGCCCGGCCGACTTCAAGGCGCAGCACATCGCGCCGCAAGTGATGACCACGCGCGCGCAGCAACTGGCGATGTATGTGGTCTACGAAAGCCCGTTCGCGGTGGTGGCCGATAGCCCGGAGCAATACGAAAACGTGCCGGCAGCGCAGTTTCTGCGCGATGTGCCGGCAAGCTGGGACGAGACGCGGGCATTGGACGGTGCCATCGGCGAACACATCGCACTGGCGCGGCGCAGCGGCAAGGACTGGTATGTGGGCGCGATGACCAACGAGCAGGCACGCACGCTGACCTTGCCGTTATCGTTTCTGGGCAAGGGCACCTGGACCGCGACCATCTACGCCGATGGCGAGGCTCCGACAGAAGTGCGTATCGACACGCGCGAGCTCACACGTAACGACACGTTGCAGCTTGCGCTGGCTGCAAGCGGCGGCGCTGCAGTGAGGCTGCAAAAAAAGTAAGAACAGCCATGCTTATGGCGGAGTGACCGTGCACACCTTTGCGCATTGGCGATACGCCGTACGCAAGGGTGTGCATGACCATCGACATGGCATCCGCTTAGCGCATTGCGCTTGGCGTGTGCCTGATGTCACGCAATGCGTGCTTGCCGATATATTCCCTTTTTAGACAGTTAGCATGCGCACGCCTTCAACGCAGGCATGCGCCACCGAACGAACCTCGGGACGCAACTGCGACACTGAGAGCACTGTGCTGCATGGTGCGCCACGTGCAGGCAGTTTCGTTCTGGCGTCAGGGGAAACACACATGACCTTCCGTTCCAATCGGCCGATAGCGATCGGCCGCGCCGTTGCTGCGCTCTGCGTTTGTGCATTGGCTCCCGCCACTCACGCCGCCGCGTTGATGCCGCCGTCGATTTCGGCAACCAGCGATCGCAGCATCGACACACTGATGCCACCGCTACTGCGGACGCCTGCCACGGCAAGCGTCGCACCCGTCCAGCGCGCTGCACTGCGCGCCTCGCTGTCGGTGTCGGTGTCGGTGTCGCGCGCATTTCCGCAGGTCACGCGCGAGTTCAAAACTTTTCTGGATACGCAGGCGCAGCTCAGTTACGCCACGCGTGGCGCAACGGCCAAGGTGAGCGACCCCACCGCGTTCGCCGAAATGCAGCGCTATGTCTTCAATCGCTACAACGGTTTGACGGTACTGCGCAGCGTGCAACAGGACGGCAAGATCTTCGACTGCATTCCGCGCGAACAGCAGCCGGCACTGCGCGATGGCAGCACGCCAGCAATGCCACCAACGATCTCAAGCAACACGGGTACGGTGACGCCGATCGATGCGGCGCAACGCTGCGATACCGGCAGCGTACCGCTCGAACGCATCGGCCTGGCCGAGATGAGCAAGCATGCGGATCTGCGCAGCTTTCTGCGTGGCACCAGTCCCAGTGTGGTCGCGCCCAGGCAGGCTGACGCTGTGCCGGCGGCGCAGGAGGCCGCATCGGTGGTGCATTACTACTCCACCATCTATCTGGACACGGCCGGCTCGCCGGTGACCGGCGCCGGTGCCGACCTCAACACCTGGGTGCCGACAGTCACCGCCAACGATGCGCAATCGATCAGCCAGATCTGGTTGGGCGGTTACACCCGCCAAGGCGTGATCCAGACGCTGGAAGCCGGTTGGCAGACCCAGCCAGGCGCGGGCTGGGGCACGCGGCCGATCCTGTTTATCTACTCCACCCAGGACGGCTACGTCACCACCGGTTGCCACAACCTGGATTGCGCCGACTTCGTGCAGACCAGCACTGCCAACGTGCTCGGCGCTGCACCAGCGGGCGGCTTCAGCACCGCAGGCGGCGCACAGGCGATGTTGCATGTGGAGTTCCAGCGTAACGCTGATGGCTACTGGTGGTTCGGCTTGAATGGCGAATGGATCGGCTACTACAAGGCAGAACTTTACGCAGGCGATATCGCCGAGGGCAGCGCGAACATCTTCATCTCTGCGGGCGGCGAAATTTCCACCTGGGACGGTCGTCCCAGCGCACCGATGGGCAGCGGCCGGTTTGCGAACGCCGGCTATCGCCAGGCCGCATTTCAGGCCAACCATTTTTATCGCGATGCGGCGATGGCCGCGCATCCCACGCAACGCCTGTCGAGCTTGAATGTGGCGCAGCCGTCCTGCTACACGCTGGCGATGGCCGGTTACACCTACCCGTATGCCTTGGGTGCAGGCGTCACCCGCACCACGTTGTCGCCGGAAATGCAGAACGGCGGCTTCTACTTCGGCGGGCCGGGCTGCGCACGCTGAGTGAGTTGAGGGGAGTCATCGCGCGTACCGTTTCGGTGCGCGCGATTTCGGTGCGCACGATCGCTTATGGCAAGTCCACGCCTGCACACACGGGCGGGCGCGCATCCTTGATTTGCCGCACGCCGTTGGCATCGAACTGCAATGCCGCATGCTTGGGCGCGAACGCCGGCCAGGCCCGCAATCCCTTGGCGTTGGGATTGCCACGCTGCACGAACGCGGCCCAATAGCGCTGCAAACTCACCGGCGGCTGGCCGATCGGCAGATCCTTGAACAGGAATGGCAGCTCCGCGCTATGCGTCACCTGCCCGCCCGGTGCGGCGGTATCGAACACGTAATGCCACACCGGCACGCCCAGCGCGGCCTGCTGCTGTGCGACGGTCACTGCCGGGCAACGGAAGGTGAGATCGGTAGACAGCTGCATCGCCGCATCGCCTTGACGCGCGGCACGCTGCGCCGCGTGTGCACGCTGCGCCTGCAGCACGGCATCGGCCTGCGCGGGATAGTCGCGACGCAATCGCGCCTGCGCGCCCTGCTTGCCGCCATATTCCAGCTCCTGCACCACGTAGCCGATCAACAGCGGCACCTTGGCCTGTGCACCTTCGGCCAGCAGCGCCGCAGGCGCACGTGGCAGCACGCGTCCGTCGACAACCGCCTGCAACCAGATGTAGCCATCGTCGTCCAATGCCGGCACATCGACACCCTGCCCAGCCTTGATCACTTGCTCCACCGGCAGCGCACGCAGCTGTGCCAGACGCGTTGCAGGATCATCGATGCCTGCACGCTTGGCGATATTCACACCCAGCGTGCGGTTTTCTTCCAGCGAGCGCGCTGGCAAGCCGAAACCGGCGGTGCCGCTCTGCTCAATCGCTGCGGAAAACAGGCCACGTGCCAGCGGGCTGAGCATCAGCAGGCCCACGTCCTGACCACCGGCCGACTGCCCGGCGATGGTGACCCGCGCAGGATCGCCGCCGAACTGCGCGATGTTGTCGCGCACCCACTGCAGCGCGGCGATCTGATCGAGCAAGGCGTAGTTGCCGGCGGCTTCGTTATCGCCATCGCGCAGTTCCGGCAGCGACAGAAAACCGAGGGCGCCAAGCCGGTATTGCAGCGTCACCACCAGCATGTTCTGTGCGACCAGATTGGTCGGCAGATGGCCATCCGCGCCGCCAGCCACATTGGCGCCGCCGTGAATCCACACGAACACCGGCAGCGGCTTGGCCGGTTGCAGCTTTGGCGTCTGCACTTCGACGTAGAGACAATCTTCAGTGCCGCGCTTGGCCATGGCGTTGTTCCAGCCCAGCGCCGGCTGCACGCACGGTGTGGCCGCCTGGGTGGCATCGCGCACGTCCGACCATGCCCCAGCCGGCTGCGGTGGCCGCCAGCGCAATGCGCCCAATGGCGGGGCAGCGAAGGGAATCGCGCGGAACACCGCACTGCCGTCGTCCTGCCATTGCCCACGCACCATGCCGTGATCGGTACGCACCTCGGGGGCGGCAGCCGCTGCGGCCGGAGCCGCCACAACAGTGCTGGCGCTCAGCACCCCGCCAATGGCGAGCAACCACGCAGACGCACGCATCAGGACTGCCCGCTGAGCACGCGGGCGCGCCAGGCGGCCTGGAAGACCGCCGTGGCCGAGGCCACGTTGAGGCTTTCGACCTTGCCACTGCCGCGAATCGACAACTGCAGGTCGCAATCGCGTGCGAACTGGCGGTCCATGCCTTCGCTTTCTGCGCCCATCACATACACCAGCCGCTGCGGCAAAGCTGCGGCGAACACGTCTTCACCACCGTCCGCCAGCGTGGCGGCCACTGCGAATCCGGCCTGACGCAGTTGCGCCATTGCCAATGCAGTGTCGGGCAGTTGCACCAGCGGCACCGCTTCGGCGCCACCTTCGGCCACACGTGCCGCCGCGCCGGACAAGCCCAGCGTGGAGCCGGCCGGCAGCAGCAAGCCGGCCACACCAAAGTGCGCGGACGAGCGCAAAATCGCGCCGAAGTTGTGCGGGTTGCCCACACCATCCAACCACAGCGCCAGCACCGGACCGGCCGGCAAGGCGGCCAGCCAGTCCTGCAAGGACTGCGGGGTGACGCGCAGCACCTCGGCCACCACGCCTTCGTGGTGGGTACTGGCGGCCAGCTTGCTGAGATCGGCCTCCTCGACCACGCGGTAGCCGATGCGCTGGGCAACGCACCAGGCCAGCAGCGCCTTGAACTGCGGAATGCGCGCCTCGCTCAGATACAGCTTGCGCAACGCCTCCGGCCGCGCCTTGAACACCGCCTGCACCGCATTGATGCCGTACAGCCGCACTTCGCGCGCGTTGCCGCCAGAGGTTGAAGAAGCAGCGGGCGTGGCCGAGGGCGCGTACTGCGCAGGCGCCTGCGGTGCGGGTGGCCGCGCTGCAGGTGCACGCGGCGCGGCGCGCCCCCAAGGGTTGTGCGCGCCGCCGGAGGTGCCGCCATCGCGCGGCGGGCGTGAGCCCCGTCCATCATGCTGTGTCATCGTCGTATCCAGTCCTTCGTGTTTCTTGCAGTGCGGAACAGGCCGTTCTCGACCCCTCCCGCGATTGCTGTATCGGTCATCCTGCAGCGCCACCAGGGCCGCTGCCGCAGGAACAGTGACGACGATGGTAAGCCACTGGCGCGATGGGCCGTGTACGGCGGTTGGGATGAAGCCGATTTCCAAAGCCTTGCCTGCCTGCCGGGACCGAATTCTGGCGCGCAGGATCGGCGTGCCTCCATTTGGAAGGCTTCGCCATCGGCGTGTGTAAAAAGGTGCGGAAATTGCGCGCTCAACCCGCGCGGCATCAGCGGGTCATGGCGCGCCGCAACAAGGCATCCAGGTCGTCCTGGCGCCAACGGCGCAGCACGAGGCCGGCTCCGTGCTGCGTCGGTGAATCGTCCATCGCTCCGGCCCCTATGTGCGCAGCATCGACACTGCCGATACTGCGCACCCGGGTCGCACGCTGCAACTCAGCGCTTGGCGGTTTGCGCCCGCTTCAGTGCGGCGCACAGGCGGATGGTTTCGCCGGTCTGGGCGAGGCCGCGGTCGGCGCCGCTAAGCTTGGCCAGGCGCGGTTTGAAGAACGCATCCAGGCGGTCGGCGTCTTCCACGCTGCAACTGCCGGTTGCGCCCATTGCCGGCAAGCCGCCGCCGTCGAACGAGCCGCTACGCTGCACGATGCGGTCGAAGTTGGCGGTGAACCATGCCCACATCGAATCATGCGAGGCCTCGTAACTGTGCCCGCGCGACAGCAAGCCCTTCATCTCGCCGACCTTGATCGCATCGGTGAGCGCGAAGTCGCGCGCCTGCTTGAGCAATGCCGGGTCCTGCAGCGTGCCCAGTGCGGTGATCATGGCGTTGCGTTGCGCAGGGTCGGCGTGCGTGCGCAATGCGCCGATCAACGCCTGCACGGCGGGCGCACCACGTTCCTGTGCGGTCACCGCCAGCACGGTGCCGAGCAGATCCGGATTGGCCTTGGAGAAGTCCAGTGCGCCGTTGCCGCCGGCCAGCACCGCATCGCCTTGCGCGAGCAGCGCGTTGCGCACCTGCGCGTTCTGCAGACGCAGCGCGAACAGGCCGGCCAGCGAGGCGCGCAGCGTGGTGTCGTCGATCGATTCGCCGCTGCGCCGCGTGTAACCCAACTGCTGCAGGCGCGGCAGATACGCCTGTTCGGCGACCTTGCGCAAGGCGCCGCGCTGCGCCTCGGTGGTGGCCTGGTAGCGCCAGATCCACACGAAGCGATCCAGCAGTGCGGTCGAGACATCGGCCGATGCGGACGGTGCCAACTGCTTGAGCGCAGCCAGCACCGCGTCGCTGTCGATATCGCCGTGGCGGTAGGCCGCATCGATCGCATCGGCGTAGGCGAGCTGTTCGTTTTCGTCGAGCTGGCCGATCTGCTTGCCGAGCGCTGCCAGCTGTTTCTTCGGCAGGCTGAAACGGTAATAGCCGGCGCCGCGCGCGTTCGGGAACACCCAGGTGTTCTTGCCGGCGCCCTCCAGCACGATGCTGCCACTGCCGTCTTCGAGCATCTGGCAGGCGGTGCCGACCTGGTTCTTGCCCTTGCCGTATTTCACGCACACCGGCACGCCCCATTGCTGCGCGGTGGAGCCGGTGGAGCCCAGCGGCAGGTAGCGCTGCTGCTGCAGTTTGACCACAGTCTTGCTGCCTTCGCGCGCAACCTGGGTCTGCAGATACGGCACGCCCGGCTGATTGAGGAAGCTGCGGAATGCGGCCTTGAAATCTTCGCCCTTGCCGGCGGCCTCGGCGATCGCATCGACCAGATCGTCGGCGGTGGCGCTGCCGAACTTGTGCTTGGCGATATAGGCACGCATGCCTTCGCGGAACACGTCTTGCCCGACGAAGGCTTCGAACATCGCCAGTACCGCCGCACCCTTCTGATAGGTGATGCCGTCGAAGGCGGTTTCGATATCGCCATTGCCGGTGATCGGCTGGCGGATCTTGCGCGCGCTGACCAGGCTGTCGTTGTCCATCGCGTGCTGTGCGCCGGTGATGCGGTCCAGATTGGCGCGGTATTCCGGGTGCAGCTGCATGGTGATCTTCTGCTGCATCCAGGTTGCAAACGCTTCGTTCAACCACAGGTCGTCCCACCACTCCATGGTGACCGCATCGCCGGTCCATTGGTGGGCCAGCTCATGCGCGTTGGTGTTGAAGGAGCGCTGCACGTTCTCTGCCGGCGACTCCTTGTCCAGCAACAGCAGCCAATCGCGGAAGGTCACAAAGCCAGGATTTTCCATCGCACCGGCACTGAAATCCGGGGCGGCGACCAGATCGAGCTTGTCGAACGGATAACCGAAGGCGTAGTAGTCCTCCAGCGCGGCGATGATCGCCGGGGTCTGGTCCAGCGCCGGGGTGATGCGCGGGCCCTGGCCCTTGGCCGCGATGCCACGCAACGGCGTGGCGTTGGGGCGCTGTGGGGTGGCCGGCATGGCCGGCACGTCCACCACATCCCACGGGCCGGCGGCGTAGGCGACCAGATAGGTCGGCAGCGGCACGGTCGGGGCGAAGGTCACCGTTTTCCAGCCCTTGCCGGCCGGCTTGGTCGAGGTTGCGATGGTGTTGGCCAACGCCTGGTCGTCGGTGGGCACGGTCAGGCTGAGGTCGAACGGGGTCTTGAACGCGGGCTCGTCGAAACCGGGGAACGCGTAGCGTGCGCTGATCGGTTCCATCTGCGTCATCGCATAGGACTGGCCCTGATACTTCACCTGGTACAGGCCCTGCAGCTGCTGATTGAGCGGCGCGCTGTAGACGATGTCCACGGTGAGCGTCTGCGGCTGCAGCGTGCGACCGAAGTCCAGGCGCACCACACCTGCCTGCGCATCGGCTTCCACATAGCGTGCGGTCAGCGGCTTGCCTTTGCCCTTGCTCTTGGCCGGCGTGATCGTGACCTTGCTGACCTCCAATTCCTTGCCATGCAGCCAGAGGTGATCGGACGCCTGCTTGAGCTGCACGCGAATACTGGTGCGGCCACTGAACTCGGTCTGGTCCGGGTCGATCTTGAACGACAGGCTGTAGCGCTCCGGCACCGCCCAGGCAGGCAGCCGGCCATTGGGCACCGGCTCGCCGGAGGATTGCGCCAGCGCGGTGCCGCAGCACAGCGCAAGGAGAGAGGGAGCAAGCAGGCAGGCAAAACGACGCATCGGCAATTCCGGTCAGGGTAACCGCCGAAGTCGACCACAGCAGGCCATGACTGTCATGTGACCTTAGTCATTGCACGCGCTTAGCGCGTTGGTAAAGGTGCGTGCGACCGCTGAGCCATGCAATGGTGCCGAGGCCAGTTGGCGCGGCCTACGGCACCGGCCATAGCACGAACATATCCACGACCAGCAGCACCAGCGCAATGGTGCCGAGCAGGGCCGCGCGCAGGATCGGGCACTGCCATGGAGCGATGTGTTGCGGTGGTTCGCCCGAGCGTGGCCGGTGCGTGGCTGGCTGCGCAGGCGCTACCGCAGTGGTGTCGGGCAGTTGTGCTGTGCACGGTGTTGCAGCGCGTGTAGCGAGATCGCCAGCGCGCGCCGCACCGCAATGCGGACAGTACGCCTGCGCGGCGTGCCCACCGGCAGCCCGCAATGCGGATGGATCGCCCTTGGCGAAAGGCAGTGTCTGCATCGCATGCACTCCTGGACTGGATTGCGGCGTCTGGCTCGATCACGCGGCAGTGCTGCAGGCCGTTGCGAAGACACTCCCGGCAAGGCGCCGGGGCTGCCCTGCGTCATTGCATCAATGATGCTGGCCTTGCGCTGATGCGCTCGATGGACCCAGCGTGCGCCCCGATGTTTGGGTTTTGTTTGCGCTGCAGGCGCATGCACACGCAGCGATCAACACCGATGCCGCAGCCCCGCGTCTTCGACAACCGTCAGCACACACTGCCGGCATCGCTCAGGCGTGCCCACCCACCGACGGCGTCTGCGCCTCCAGGGTCTTCAGCTCGCGTGCCACCGCTTCGGGCGACTTGGTGAATGGCGCGATCAAACTGTAGAACGCCGGCACCACGTACAGCGACAGCAGCGTGGACAGCGACACGCCGAAGATCACCACCACACCGATCGTGGCGCGGCTGGCCGAGCCAGGGCCGCCGGCCACCACCAGCGGAATCGCGCCGACCACCGTGGCGATCGAGGTCATCAGGATCGGGCGCAAACGCACCGATGCCGATTCCACGATTGCCGCATGCACGCTACGGCCCTCATCGCGCAGCTGATTGGCGAACTCCACGATCAGGATGCCGTTCTTGGCGGCCAGGCCAACCAGCATCACGATGCCGATCTGACTGAACAAATTGAGCGTGCCACCGGTGAGCCACAAACCGACCAATGCACCTAGCACCGCCAGCGGCACGGTGAGCATGATCACCAGCGGATGGGCGAAGCTTTCGAACTGCGCGGCCAGCACCAGATACACCACCAGCAAGGCCATGCCGAAGGTCAGCAATACTGCGCTGCCGGACTGCTGGTACTCGCGCGATTCGCCCTTCCAGTCCACCTGCGCGTACTCGGGCAATTCCTCGCGTGCGGTCTGCTGCGCCCAGGCGATCGCATCGCCTAGCGGGTAGCCCGGCGCCAAGCCGGCACTGATGGTGATCGCCCGCAAACGATTGAAGCGGTTCAAGGTGCCCGCTTCGGCCACTTCGCTCAAGCTCACCAGGTTGGACAACGGAATCAGTTCGCCACGGATCGAACGCACGCGGATCGCGGTGAGGTCTTCCGGCGCCATGCGGCCTTCGCGGCCGGCCTGCAGCATCACGTCGTATTCCTCGCCATTTTCGACGAACGTCGTCACGCGGCGCGAGCCCATCATCGCTTCCAGCGCCCCACCGATCGCCGTCACCGGCACGCCCAGATCGGCGGCGCGCAGACGGTCGATATTGACGCGCATCTGCGGGCGGGTTTCCTTGTAGTCGGAGTCGGGACCGACCAACCCCGGATTGGCTTCCATGCGCTGCAGGATGCGATCGCGCCACTGCGCGATCTCGGCATAATCCGGCCCGCCCAGCACCAGCTGGAACGGCTGCCCGCGGCTGCGCACCAATCCACCGCTCACCTGCGTGCGCGCACGCACGCCACTGAGCACGTTGAGTTTCTGCTGCAGTTCGTCGGCCACTTCGGTGGTGGGGCGCGTGCGCTTTTCCCAATCCTGCAGGAACACGCTGACGCGGCCGGTGTGCATTTCCTCGCTGCTGCCAAATCCGCCGGGCACGCGCGGGTTGGCACGCACGATCGGTTTGTCCGGGCCCACGTAGGGGCCAAGAATCGCTTCGACCTGATGCATCTGCCCCACGGTGTAATCGAAGCCGGCGCCCTCGGGCCCATCGATCATGATCTGGAAATTGCCGCGGTCTTCGGCCGGTGCCAGCTCGGAGGGAATCCGGCTCATCAGCCACGCGCTGGCGCCCAGCGCCAGCAGCATCAGCAGCGCGAAGATCCAGGTGCGATGCACATGCCGCTCCAGCGAGCGCCCATACGCGCCAGACACCGCCTGCATGCGGCCATCGAACCAGCGATGGAAGCGATTGGGTTTGGCCTGCCCGTGCGAGCGCAACAATTTGGACGACATCATCGGCGTCAGCGTCAACGCCACGAACGCCGAGATCGCCACCGCCGCCGCCAACGCCACCGCGAGCTCGCGGAACAGGCGCCCGGTATTGCCTTCCAGAAAGCCCACCGGCAAAAACACCGCCACCAGCACCGCAGTGGTCGCGATCACCGCAAACGCCACCTGCCCGGTACCGCGCTTGGCGGCCACCAGCGGCGGCTCGCCCAGGTCGATGCGGCGCTGGATGTTTTCCACCACCACGATGGCATCGTCCACCACCAGGCCGATACACAGCACCAGCGCCAACAAGGTCAGCAAGTTGATAGAAAAATCGAACGCGTACAGCGCGATGAAGGCGGCGATCAGACACACCGGCACCGTCACCGCCGGAATCAAGGCCGCACGTGCGCTACCCAGAAACACCCAGATCACCACCAGCACCAGCACCACCGCTTCGATCAGCGTGTGGTACACGCGCTCCACCGCCGCATCGATAAAGGTGGTGGTGTCGAAGGCGACGAAGATATTGGTGCCCTGCGGCAGCGACTTCTGCACTTCTTCGGCCTGCGCACGCGCTTCGCGTGCCACGTCCAGCGCGTTGGCGGTGGAGTTGCGCACGATGCCCAGGCCCACATTGGGCACGCCGTTGCTCTGGAAATACGCGCGCCGTTCGGCCGAGGTCAGCTCGACCTTGGCCACGTCGCCCAACCGCACCACATAGCCGCCCTCGCCCTTGCTCAACGGCAACTTGGCGAAGTCCTCGGGCTTGAGATAACTGCGCTCCACGCGCAAGGTGAAATCGCGCTGCGCCGATTCGATGCTGCCGGCCGGCAGTTCCACGTTTTCGTTCTGCAGCGCCGCTTCCACATCGGCCACGGTGAGTTCGCGCGCGGCTAGTTGATCGCGGTCCAGCCAGATGCGCATCGCATAGCGCTGGCGTCCGCCGATCCGCACCTGCGCCACGCCGTCCAGGCTGGAGAAGCGGTCGACCACATAGCGCTCGGCGTAGTCGGACAGTTGCAGCGTGTCCATCGTGCTGGAGCTCATGTTGAGCCACAGGATGGGGTCGGCGTCGGCTTCGACCTTGGAAATCTCCGGCGGGCGCGCCTGGTCCGGCATGCGATCGGACACGCGGCTGACCGCATCGCGCACATCGTTGGCGGCCGCTTCCACATCGCGCGACTGCACGAATTCGATGCTGATATCGGAGGAGCCATTGCGGCTGCGCGCCTCGATGGTCTCGATGCCTTCGATACCGGCGAGCGCGTCTTCCAGCACCTGGGTGATGCGGCTTTCCACCACCGCCGCCGAAGCGCCGGTGTATTCCACATCCACCGAGACGATGGGCGGGTCGATCGCCGGCAACTCGCGCAGCGTGAGCCGGGTGAACGACATCACCCCCAGCACGATCAGCAACAGGCTCATCACCACCGCCATCACCGGGCGGGTAATGGACAGATCGGAGAGTTTCATCGCGCTGCCTGCGTGGGCGCCACTGCAGATGTCGATGCAGGCACGGGTGCGGCCTGATCGACCACCTTCAAGCCCGGACGCAGCTTGCCGGTGCCATCCACCACGATGCGCTCACCGGCCTTGACCCCTTCCAGAATCTCCACCTTGCCATCGCGGCGCTCGCCCAGCCGCACATCGGCGCGCTCCACGCTGCTGTCGGGCTTGACCCGGAACACGTAAGACTCGCGCCCCACCTGCACCACCGCAATCTCAGGGATCACCACAGCCTGCCGCGCCGGCTGGAACAGCCGCACATCCAGCAGCATGCCCGGGCGCAGCCGGCGATCGCCGTTGGGGAAGTCCGCCCGCACCGTTACCGAGCGGGTGGTCTCGTCGATCCGCGAATCGATCGCCGCCACCACGCCTTCGAACTGCGCGCCCGGGTACGCAGCCGCCGTGCCATTGACCGCATTGCCGAGTTGCACCAGGCCGAACTGCGATTCCGGCACCTGAAAGTCCACGTACATGCGCTCCACATCGTCCAGCGTGGCGATCACCGTGCTGGAGGTGATCAACGAGCCCGGGCTGATCTGGCGGATGCCGAGCACGCCGGAGAACGGCGCACGCACTTCGCGGTCAGTGATCTCCGCGCGCATCTGCTGCACGCGCGCCTGCGCCGCATCGCGCAAGGCGCGTTGCGTATCGACAGTGGACTTGGCCACCAACTGCTGGCCAACCAGACTCAACTGGCGCCGATACAACTGATCGGTTTCTTCGAAGGTGGCCTGCGCAGCCGTCAGCGCCGCCTGCTGCGAATTGCCGCGCAGGCGCAGCAGCAACTGCCCGGCCTTGACCTCGTCGCCGCTATCGAAATTGACCTGCTCCACCACATCGCTGACCGCAGCGGTCAGCGCCACCGATTCGCGCGCGCGCACGGTGGCGATCGACTGCACGGTCGAGTTCCAGGGCTGGGTGGTCACCGCCTGCACAGAGACCGGAATGGGTTTGGCAACGGCGGGCGCCGCAGCCTGACGGCTGCAGCCGGCCAACGCAGCGGCCAAGAAGAGCGCGGCGCAAAAGCGCGCGCTGGGCAGAACAAGCATCAGAACATCCTGGCGAGGTACGTCGAAAGTTTAACGACCTAGCCGCCAGGGTGTTGACAGAAAGGTGTGCTTTGCACCATGACCAAAGACCCTTGCCGTCGTCAGCGCGATGCGCTGGTCAACGTTCCAGTTCAAGAAACTCGAGCACATGGCGCGCCAGCGCCTCTACATTCTCACCATCGGCGTGAAGATGGATCTCCGGCGCTTCCGGCGCCTCGTACGGCGAATCGATGCCGGTGAAATTGGGAATCTGCCCGGCCCGCGCCTTGCGGTACAAGCCCTTCACATCGCGCGCCTCGGCGACCTCGAGTGGAACATCCACAAACACTTCGACGAATTCACCCTGGTCGAAGCGCTCGCGCGCCAGCTGCCGCTCGGCACGGAACGGCGAGATGAAGCTCACCAGCACGATTAGGCCGGCATCGGCCATCAGCCGCGCCACCTCGGCCACGCGGCGGATGTTTTCCACGCGGTCTTCGTCGGTGAAACCCAGATCGCGGTTGAGCCCGTGGCGCACGTTGTCGCCGTCCAGGATGAAGGTGTGATAGCCCAGCGCATACAGCCGCTTGTCGACCAGATTGGCAACGGTGGATTTGCCCGCGCCCGACAAGCCGGTGAACCACAGCACGCGCGGGGTCTGGCCCTTGATGCGCGCACGCGCGGCGCGATCCACGTCCAGATGCTGCCAGTGCACGTTGCCCGCGCGGCGCAGCGCAAACTCCAGTGTGCCGGCGGCCACCGTGGCATTGCTCTGCCGGTCGATCAGGATGAAACCGCCCAGCACGCGATTGCGCGCATACGGCGAGAACGCGATCGGCTCGTCCAGCGACAGATTGCAGTAACCCACCTCGTTGAGCTCCAGCCGCTTGGCGGCCAGGCGCTCCTGCGTATTCACATCGACCTTGTGCTTGATCTCGCTGATGCTCGCGGTGACCGTGCGGGTGCCGATCTTGAGCCAGTACGGGCGGCCCGGCAGCAACGCCGCATCGTCCATCCACAACAGATGTGCGGCGAACTGGTCGGCCACTTCCGGCGGGTCGTCGACGGCAGCGATGATGTCGCCGCGGCTGATATCGATCTCTTCGCGCAAGGTCAGCGTGACCGCCTGGCCGGCGCGCGCGCTATCCACGTCGCCATTGGCATCCAGCACCGAAGCCACCTGCGTGCGCCGCCCGGACGGCACCACCACCACGGCATCGCCAACCCGCACCTGCCCGGCCGCAATGGTGCCGGCATAGCCACGGAAATGCTGGTTGGGACGATTGACCCACTGCACCGGCAAGCGGAACCCGCTGCCTGCTTCCGGCGCCTCCAATTGCACGGTGTCGAGATGCTGCAACAGATGCGGGCCGCTGTACCACGGCATCCGCGTC
Organism: Xanthomonas sp. NCPPB 2933; assembly: GCF_056725225.1. Lineage (NCBI taxonomy): Bacteria > Pseudomonadati > Pseudomonadota > Gammaproteobacteria > Lysobacterales > Lysobacteraceae > Xanthomonas > Xanthomonas sp. NCPPB 2933. The sequence goes on along the minus strand of NZ_CM161518.1, from coordinate 1,282,325 downwards.
GAGGCGCTGGACAGATTTTCGCCATCCAGTGCCGATAGCGGAATGCACTGCACATCGGCAATGCCCATCTGCGCGGCCAGCACGCGATAGGCATCGGCGATCTCGGCGAACACCTGCGCGTCGTAGTCCACCAGGTCCATCTTGTTGACCGCCAGCACCACATGCCGGATGCCCAGCAACGACACGATGTAACTGTGCCGGCGCGTCTGCGCCAACAATCCCTTACGCGCATCCACCAGCACCACCGCGACATCGGCGGTGGATGCGCCGGTGGCCATATTGCGTGTGTACTGCTCATGCCCGGGGCAATCGGCCACGATGAACTTGCGTTGGTCGGTATCGAAATAGCGATACGCCACATCGATGGTGATGCCCTGCTCGCGCTCGGCGGCCAGCCCATCCATCAACAATGCATAGTCGATGCCCTCGCCCTGCGTCCCATGGCGGCGGCTATCGCTTTCCAGCGCTGCGAGCTGGTCGTCGAACAAGCGCTTGCTGTCGTACAACAAGCGCCCAATCAACGTGCTCTTTCCGTCATCCACGCTGCCGCAGGTGATGAAGCGCAGCAGCGGCTTTGATTCGTGTTGATGCAGGTAGGCGCCGATGGCGCCGGGATTCGGGAGTGGGGATTGGGGATTGGCAAAGGCAGCTGCTTCCCCCGTTCCGTCCACGGCGAACCGCTGTTGCGAATCTCCAATCTCCACTCCCGAATCACTGCCCATCAGAAATACCCCTCAAGCTTTTTCTGCTCCATCGATGCACCCGGCGCATGATCGATCATGCGGCCCTGGCGCTCGGAGCTGGTGCTGACCAGCATCTCGGCGATCACCGCTTCCAGCGTGTCGGCGGTGGATTCGATCGCACCGGTCAGCGGATAGCAGCCCAGCGTGCGGAAGCGCACCGAGCGTAGCTGCGGTGTTTCGCCTTCATGCAAGGGCAGGCGATGGTCGTCGACCATGATCCACGCGCCGTCGCGCTCCACCACCGGGCGCGGTGCGGCGAAATACAGCGGCACCACCGGAATACGTTCGCGGTAGATGTACAACCAGATATCCAGCTCGGTCCAGTTGGAGAGCGGAAACACGCGCACGCTTTCGCCCGGCTTGGTGCGCGCGTTGTAGAGATTCCACAACTCCGGGCGCTGATTCTTCGGGTCCCAGCGATGACGCGCATTGCGGAACGAGAACACGCGCTCCTTGGCGCGCGATTTTTCCTCGTCGCGGCGCGCACCACCAATCGCTGCATCGAAGCCGCCCTGCTCCAGCGCCTGCTTCAAGCCCTGCGTCTTCATGATGTCGGTATGCACCGCCGCGCCATGGCTGATCGGGCCGATGTCCTGGACGATGCCGTCCGGGTTGATGTGCACGCGCAGGTCCACGCCGGTCTCGGCCGCACGGCGGTCGCGGAAGGCGATCATCTCGCCGAACTTCCAGCGCGTGTCCACATGCAGCAACGGGATCGGTGGCGGCGATGGCGCAAAGGCCTTGAGCAGCAGATGCAGCAGCACCGAACTGTCCTTGCCCACCGAATACAGCATCACCGGGGCCCGGAACTCGGCGGCGACTTCGCGCAGGATGTGGATGCTTTCGGCCTCGAGGCGGTCGAGGTGAGACAGGGGCTGCAGAGTCATCGGGGTGTCGTGGCGTCGGCGGGCAGACCAGCCGATGGTAGGGCAAGGCGCCGCAGTGTGTGGCGCAGGCAGCCCGCACCCAAATAAGCGGCCGGCATAACGCGATAACGGCTCATCCTTTCTGGCCGCCGCAACGTTTCCATAACATCACTGGTCTCATCAACGCCCCCGGATCCAAATGACCGCCGCCAGTTCCGCGCTACCGCCCAGCCCCTTGCCCGACGAGCGCAAGGCGCTGCTGGAACGGTTGGTGGACGGCCTGGATTCTGCGTCACTGTGGTGGCTGTCTGGTTACACCGCCGGGCTGGCACAAGGCCAGCCGCCGCGCTCGCTCGCGGTCCTGCCGGGCGGGCAGCCCCACGCGATCGCGCAAGCAAGCCAGCGCCTGACCGTGCTGTATGGCAGCCAGACCGGCAATGCCCGCCGCGAAGCGGAACAACTCGCTGCCGAGGCAGAAGCCGCGGGCTTGAGCGTGCGCCTGCTGCGCGCCGACGCCTACCCCACCCGCGAGTTGGCCAGCGAACGCTTGTTGTATGTAGTGATCAGCACCCAGGGCGAAGGCGACCCGCCGGACGATGCGATCGGGCTGGTCGAATTTCTGGCCAGCCGGCGCGCGCCCAAGCTGCCCGAGCTCAAGTACGCGGTGCTGGGGCTGGGCGATTCCAGCTACGCGGATTTTTGCGGCATTGCACGCCGCATCGACGAGCGCCTGGCCGAACTCGGCGGCAGCCGCGTGCAGCCGCGTGGCGAAGCCGATCTGGATATCGACAGCGTCGCCGCGCCCTGGCGTGCGCAGGCACTCACGCACGCACGCGAGCACCTCAAGAGTGGCCCGCCCTCGGCCACCATCACGCCATTGCGCAGCAGCGCGGCCGCAGCAGTGTGGTCGCATCAGCACCCGTTCGCTGCAGAGGTGCTGGCCAACCAGATCATCAGCGGGCGTGACTTCAAGGGCCCGCAATTCCGCGTCTATGCACTGCCCGGCAAGCGCGTGCGTCATCTGGAATTTTCGCTGGAAGGCAGCGGGCTGAGCTACGAGCCCGGCGATGCGCTGGGCATTCGTCATCGCAATCCGCCCGCACTGGTGGATGCAGTGCTGCAGACGCTGCGCCTGGATGGTCATGCCGCGGTCACCATTGGCGAAGAGACTCTGGCCTTGAACGAGTGGCTTGCCACCCGGCGCGAACTGACCAAGCTGTCGCGGCCGCTGCTGGCCGCACATGCCGAGTGTGCGCGTGCGGAGGAACTGCAGGCGCTGCTCACCCCGACCCAGACTGCCGGCCTGGCGTCGTTGCTCTCCGATCACCAGTTGATCGACGTGCTGCGACGCTGGCCGGCGGATTGGGACCATGGCAGCCTGCTGGCCGCCCTGCGTCCGCTCACCCCACGCCTGTACTCGATCGCCTCCAGCCGCAAGCGCGTGGGCGAGGAAGTGCACCTGGTCGTGGACGAACTCACCTACCAGGCGCACGGCCACGCGCATCTGGGCTCGGCCAGCGGCTTTCTCGCCGCCCTGCGCGAAGGCGACACCGCACCGGTCTATATCGAGCCGAACGAGCGCTTCCGTGTGCCGGCCGACCCCGACCGCGACATCCTGATGATCGGCCCGGGCACCGGCGTGGCGCCGTTCCGCGGCTTCGTGCAGGAACGCGCCGAAACCGGCGCCAAGGGCCGCAACTGGCTGTTCTTTGGCGCCCAGCATTTCAATACCGATTTCCTGTATCAGGCCGAATGGCAGCAGGCCCTGCAGCGCGGCGAACTGCATGCATTAGAAGTGGCGTTCTCGCGCGACCAGGCCGAAAAAATCTACGTGCAACACCGCCTGCGCGCACGCGGCGCCGAGGTCTACGCCTGGCTGCAAGGCGGCGCGCATGTGTATGTGTGCGGCGCGATCGGCATGGGCAAGGACGTCCACGCCGCCCTGCTCGACATCGTCGCCACCCACGGCGCACTCGATGCCGAAGCCGCCGCTGCGTATCTCACCCAGCTGCAGGTGGAGGGGCGGTATGCGCGCGATGTCTATTAGAGCCGGGATTGGGGAGTTGGGATTGGGGATTCGTAACGGCGGGCTCCCGAGGTCTCTGTGTTGTCGTCGTACTGCCTGCCTTGTGTTGCCAATCCCCAATCACGAATGCCGAATCCCGTCATGAGCCACTCCGTCGAAGACATCAAATCCGAAAGCCGTCGTCTGCGCGGGTCGCTGGAAAAGAGCCTGGCCGATGCGGTGACCGGTGCGTTGCGTGAGGACGATCAGACCCTGATCAAGTACCACGGCAGCTACCAGCAGGACGATCGCGATATCCGCGATGAGCGGCGTCGGCAGAAGCTCGAACCGGCGTATCAGTTCATGATCCGCACGCGCACGCCGGGTGGGGTGATCTCGCCCACGCAGTGGCTGGCGCTGGACAGCATCGCCACGCGTTACGCCAATCATTCGCTGCGCATCACCACGCGGCAGGCATTCCAGTTCCATGGCGTGATCAAGCGCGAACTCAAGGCGACCATGCAGGCGATCAATGCGACCTTGATCGATACGCTGGCCGCCTGCGGCGATGTCAATCGCAATGTGCAAGTGGCAGCCAATCCGCTGCTGTCGCAGGCGCATGCCACGCTGTATGCCGATGCTGCGCGCGTGTCCGAGCATCTGCTGCCGAATACGCGCGCGTACTACGAGATCTGGCTGGACGAGGAGCGCGTCTCCGGCTCCGGCAGCGAAGAGGAACCGATCTACGGCGACCGTTATCTGCCGCGCAAGTTCAAGATCGGCTTCGCCGCGCCGCCGCTCAACGATGTGGACGTGTTCGCCAACGATCTGGGCTTTATCGCCATCCTGCGCGAGGGCCAATTGCTCGGCTACAACGTCAGCATCGGCGGCGGGATGGGCGCCAGCCATGGCGATGCGGAAACCTGGCCGCGCGTGGCCAACGTCATTGGGTTTGTCACCCGCGATCAGTTACTGGATCTCGCAACCGCCGTGGTCACCACGCAGCGCGACTTCGGCAATCGCGCAGTGCGCAAACGCGCACGCTTCAAGTACACCATCGACGATCATGGTCTGGACACCATCGTGGCCGAGATCGAACGCCGCGCCGGTTTCGCGCTGCAGCCGGCGCAGCGGTTCGCCTTCGAACACAACGGCGATCGCTACGGCTGGGTCGAAGGCGAAGACGGGCTGTGGCATCTGACCCTGTCGCTGCCGGCCGGGCGCATCGCCGATACCGAGGCCGCTGCGCATCTGAGCGGCCTGCGTGCGATTGCGCAATTGAACGTCGGCGAATTTCGCATGACGCCCAACCAGAATCTGGTCATCGCCGGTGTGCTGGCCAGCGAGCGCGCGCGCGTCGATGCCTTGGTTGCGCAGTACGGCCTGGATGCCGGCAATCGCGCGCCCACCGCACTGGCACGCGGCGCGATGGCCTGCGTGTCGCTGCCCACCTGCGGCCTGGCGATGGCCGAGGCCGAGCGGTATCTGCCCGACTTCAGCGCGGCCTTGCAGCCGCTGCTGGAGCAACACGGACTGGCCGACACCCCGATCGTGCTGCGCCTGTCCGGCTGCCCCAACGGCTGCTCGCGTCCATATCTGGCCGAGATCGCGCTGGTGGGCAAGGCGCCCGGTCGCTACAACCTGATGCTGGGCGGCGATCGCCGTGGCCAGCGTCTGAACACGCTGTATCGCGAGAACATCACCGAAGCGGACATCCTCGCCGCGCTGGAACCGCTGCTGGCGCGCTATGCGGCCGAACGCGACCAGGCCGACGACGAAGGCTTCGGCGACTTCCTGCATCGCAGCGGCCTGATCGCCCTGCCGCCCTACCCCACCCACCGTCACCTCGACCTGGAATTGCTCGCATGACCGCGCTGCCTGCTGCATCGATCGCACCTTCCGCGCTGGACGACCTGGACGCGCTCAACGCGCAGCTGGAAGGCCTGCGTGCCGACGAGCGTGTGGCCTGGGCACTGCAACACGGCCCGCAGGACGCAGCGCTGTCGTCCAGTTTCGGCGCGCAGTCGGCAGTTACCCTGCACCTGCTCACCCAGCAGCGCCCGGACATTCCGGTGATCCTGATCGATACCGGTTACCTGTTCCCGGAAACCTACCGGTTTGCCGACGCGCTGGCCGACCGGCTCAAGCTCAATCTCAAGGTGTATCGCCCGTTGGTCAGCCGTGCCTGGATGGAAGCGCGCCACGGTCGCCTGTGGGAACAGGGCATGGTCGGCATCGACCAGTACAACAACCTGCGCAAGGTCGAGCCGATGCGGCGCGCATTGGACGAGCTCAATGTGGGCACCTGGTTCACCGGCCTGCGCCGCAGCCAGTCCGGCGGCCGCGCGCAGACGCCGATCGTGCAAAAGCGCGGCGAGCGCTACAAAGTCAGCCCGATCGCCGACTGGACCGATCGCGACGTGTGGCAATACCTGCAGGCACACGATCTGCCGTATCACCCGCTGTGGGAGCAAGGCTACGTGTCGATCGGCGACTTCCACACCACGCGCCGCTGGGAGCCGGGTATGCGCGAAGAGGACACGCGTTTCTTCGGATTGAAGCGCGAGTGCGGCATTCACGAGGACATCTGAGCACAGCAGCGCGTCGTGATTTCTTCGCGAAAGTTTCAAGCACTGCGGCGCGCTGAATGTTTCTGCTGGCCATCCCAAGAAGGAAGGCCTCGCCACAGCGAATGCTCAGCGCGATGCAGCCGCAGACACGCCGCCCCTCATGGTGCTGCGATGCCAGTTTGATCGCGCTGCATCCAGTAGCGATCGAACAGCCACATCAGCAGCAACGAGAGTCCGACCAGCGGGAAGATCAGCCCGCAGATCGCCAGCAGCAGCATCAGACCGCGCAACGTGCGTGGTTCGGCCGGCAGCGGCGGCACGCCCAGCCCGCCGGCCGGGCGACGCTTCCACCACATCACCGCAGCGCTCACGCACAACAGCACGATCGCCGCGCATGCCAGCAACAGAATCAACTGATTGGCCGTGCCGTATTGCTGGCCCAGGTGCACATTGATGCCCCATTCCAGCGCGCGCCCTATCGGCCCGTAATCGCGATAGGTCATGTCTAGCAGCACCGCACCGCTGTACTGATCCAGATGGATCACGCGCTGCCGTTGTAGGTCGGCCGGATATACCGAGGCGGTGTACACGCCGGTAGCGCCACGCGGCGGCGAAATGCTGTAGCCCGGCACGATGCCGAGCGCATCGAAGCGCGCCATCGCCGCATCCAGCCCTATCGCACCATGACCGGGCGCAGCGACGCTGCCGGTGCCGCCGTGGGCTGCATGTTCCGACTGGCTTGGGTGTTCGGAGTGCTCCGGGTGTCCCAAGTGTTGTGAGTGCGCTATGTGCGCTATGTGCTCCAGATGTTCTGCATGAGCAGGATGGAAGTTAGCCCCTGTCCCCTCGGGGCGATCAAGAACCGCTTGCGCGCTACTGGCGCGCGAGCCTTGGAGCGCCCGCGCTGCTGGCGCGGGCCGGGGCGCGGAGCGAGGGTTAGAGTGCGAGTCGACCGCACGCACCGCATGCGCCCGCAGCACACCCACCCGCCGGTCATGCAACCCCTCATCCACCCCCACGGCTCCACGCCCAGGCACAACAGACTCCGGCACGCGCGCCTGCCGCAACGACCACGCCGGATCGGTCGTCTCGGACAAGTGCTGCTGCGACATCGGCTGCTGTACCCGCAGCCCAGCCGGATACCCGAAATCCTGCCCATTGACCCAGCGATTGACCTGCGCGCCCCACAGCCACGACCACGGCATCCCGGTCAGCGCCAGGAACAGCAACACCGCGCCTACACTCGCCCCGGTGACCGCATGCAGATCGCGCCAGAACAGCCGTTGCGCCGGCTTGCCGCGCACGCTGACCACCCCGCCGCGACGCCCGCGCGGCCACCACAGATACATACCGGTCAGCACCAGCACGATCGCCCAGCCGGCCGCCATTTCGATCAACCCGCGCGCAAGCGGCCCGATCAACTCCAGGCTGTGCAGCCGACGAATCGTCCAGGCCAGGGTGCCATGCTCGGGCAGCGTGCCGAGCACGCGTGCCCGATACGGATCGACATAGACCACTTGCCGCATGCCGTGCGCATCGACCAGGCCGATCTCGGCGCTGGCATCGGCACGACTCGGCGTGGTGTAACGGAACAAGGTGCCGCCATCGCTGCGCTGCGCCGCATCGACCAGATGCTGCGCAGACACGCGCAGCGCGCCCACCGGCACGACCTTCAACCCATGGTGCACGCTGCGATCGATCGCGTCCTGATACAGAAACGCCGCACCGGTCAGCGCCAGCCAGATGATGAAAGGCAGCACCAGTAAGCCGGCATAGAAATGCCAGCGCCACACCGCACGATAGAAGCGCCAGCGGCTGTCCTGGCGCAGCTCGGCACCAGCACCCTGAGCAGTCGATACGCGCATCAGAAGCTCCAATCCCAGGACAGCGACAACGCACGCCCATCGCCCGGCGAATAACCGGAACTTCCCGTGTCGTACCACGCGTACACATACGCACGATCGGTCACGTTGCGCAGCTGCAGGCTGAGCGCATTGCGCGCATCCACGTTCCAGCGCGCGCCCAGATTGAGCAGGGCGTAACCACCGGTGCGGCCCAGCGTATTGCTGCGCTCCAGATAATAAGCGCCTTGCGCATTGCCCCAGGCGCTCAGCTGCACGGCCGAAGTGAGCTGCCACTCCAGCCCGGCAGTCGCCAGCCAATGCGGCACGTTTTCGATCTCCTTGCCGCGCGTGGCCGGCGCGCTCGGGTCGGGCGTGGCGATGCTCGCCTTCTGCCGCGAATACGACAGCCAGGCACGCCAATGTTCGGCCGGCTGCAGATTCAGTTGCGCATCCCAGCCGCGCCGCAGCGTGCGCCCCACGTTGGCCACATCGCCGACACCGGCCACGCCGTTCACTCCCAGAATGGTGGCGACTTCACCGGACGCGCGCTGTTCCCAATACGCCAGGCGCCCGTCCATTACAGCCGATGGAGCGAACTTGAAACCGGCCTCCCAGCCATCGTTGATCGATGGGCCTAGATTGCCGGGCTGGCGACGATATGCACCATCGCCGCTGCCGATCTGGAAGCTGCGGCCCCAATTGGCGTACATGCTGCTCTGCCCGACAAGCCGATAGCTGGCGCTGAACTTGGGCTGCTTGATGGTGCCGTAGTCGTAGGTGGGCGCGTAGAGGCCCGCGCGCACATCGTGCAGCTGCCCATCGACGCGGTCGATGCGATAGCCCGGCACCACCTGCAGGCGCTCGATCGGTGTCAGCACCGCCTGCACATAAGCTCCGCGTGTGCGCAGGTCGTAATCCCAATCGCGCAATTGCGCGCCGCGCACGCGTGCCACGGTGCGGTAACGCTGCGACTGGTTGTCCTGCCACTGCGCATCCACGCCGGCTTCCAGGTTGGCGCTCAGCGCGCCCCAATCCGGCTGCCAGTTGCCACGCAACAGCAGGCCGCGATGGGTTTCGTCGGTATCGCGTTCTTGCTGCAGGCCGGCTGCGGAAAACCGCACCCAACGCCGATTGCGATAGTCGTTTTGATAGGCCTTTGCACTCCACTGCGCATCGGCGCCCAGCGTGCCGTCCGCATGCAACGCGGTCTGCCGCACCTGCCGTTCGCTGCGATCGTCCTGTGCATAGTCCGGCGAACTGCGCGGCGCAGCGCGTGCGCTTGCCGCATCCAGATAACCCGCTTCCAGCGCGTGATTGTCGTAGTACCGCGTGGTGAGCCCGGCACGGAACGCACCATCCGGGTCGGTGTAGAACCACTTGCCGGCCACGCTGCGTTTGCGCGCGTCGGCATGGTCGCGATAGCCATCGGAATCGCGCCACGCCAGTACATAGTTCTGGCTCCATGCGCCATGTTCGAAGCCCTTGCCCAGCTGCACCTCGCGCGCACCGAAACTGCCGCCCGTCACGCTCAAACGACCATCGTTGCCACCGGTGCGGGTCAGCACGTCCACGCTGCCGGCAATCGCATTCAGACCGTAGCGTGCGTCGTTGGTACCGCGCACGACCTCGATCGCGCTGATGTCCTGCGGAAACACCGCATCCAGATACGGCATGCCACCGGCATTGTCGTTGCTGGGGATACCGTCGATCAGCAGCTTCACCGCATTGATCCGTCCCTCGCCATTGAAACCACGGAACGAGAACCGCCCCGCATCGGTGCCCATGCGGAACTGGGTGACCTGCACACCCGGCGCGCACATCAGCAGCTCCCAGCTGTAATCCACGTGTTGATCGTGCAGCAGCTCGCCGCCGATCACATCCACCGAACTCAGCACGCGCGCAGTGTTCGGGTTGCGCTGGGTCTGGCTCACCTGCACCTTGCCCAGCGTCAACGCCGCATCCTGTGCCTGCACCTGGCAGGCAGGCCACCACACCAACGCCAACGACGGCGCATACCACATCGTTTTCAAGAACCGCAGACGCATAACCAACCCTTCGCCGTGCCGGCACGGCAACACCGCCGTGCGCCGCGGCATAGCAGCGGGCACAGGCATCACTTCAGGAAAGCGGGCCGTCCATGCAGCGGCAGGCGGGCACGCCGGAAGACCAGGCGTGCAATCAACACAACGCAGCGGACGCCCGCGATGGGGCCAGACTCACGCCTGCAGCGGCGGCCCACGTGCCCCGAGTGCGGCCCAGCGCGCGACCGACCACGCCCGTGCATGGGTGTGCATGGGCGCCGGCGCCGACCGGAGTTGCAGCAGACATAGCACCAGCAGCGCCAGCAGCGCCAGCAGGCGCGCGGCCAGCACGCAGTAATCGCAAGCTTCGCCGTGCATGCCGGCAGCGTGTTCGCCAGTTAGAGGCTTGGCTGGCGACGCGGCGCTGCCGTGATGATGCGCGGCAGTCTGTGCCGGCATGGCCTGGTGGCCTGCGTGCGACGACCCGCCTGCGTCCAATGCCGGCCCGCTCATGCACATCGGTTCGACCGACTGCGCCTGGCTCCAACGGCTGATCAGCGGCGCCACCAGCATCAGCGCCACCGCCAGACAGGCAAGCAGGTGCAGCCAACGGTGATGACGGAACGAACGCATCGCGCGAGTGTAAGCCGCCGCCTGCCGCGCGGCGATGCTTGCGGCCGGTGCGCGACCGGATGTCGCACCCTGATGTCGCATCCTTGAGTCGTGGCACCCCCTTCGTACTGATCCTTGCTCCGCCGCAACACACCGCGCAATCTGCGTCACGACATCGCAAACAAACCAAAACGCCACCCCTCCACTGTCGAGGCCGGCAGTCACAGTTCCATCCACGAGCGTGATCGCACCCACATGCCAGCCCCTGCCATGCCCTATGCTTGTCGCTCTATTCCATTCATCCTGCGCGCGCATGAGCGTCTTGTTCGATCCAGCGGCTGAGCCCTTTCCCTGCGCGCCCAAACCCGCGAGCGAAGCGTTGCGCCTCCAGGCGCTGCGCAGCTACGGCATTCTCGATACGCCGCGCGAGGCGGCATTCGAAGACATCACCAAATTGGCCTCGATCATCTGCCAGACCCCGATCGCGCTGATCAGCCTGGTGGATGCCGACCGCCAATGGTTCAAGAGCGAACGCGGCATGGGCGAGCGCGAGACGCCGCTGTTCAAGTCGATGTGCGCGCATGCGCTGCTCGACAACGACGTGCTGGTGGTGCCCGACACGCGCGAAGACATCCGTTTTGCACGCAACCCGCTGGTCACCGGCGAGGTGCCACTGCGGTTTTATGCAGGTGCGTTGCTCAAAACCAGCGAAGGCCTGCCGCTGGGCACGGTCTGCGTGCTGGACCGGCAACCGCGTCAACTCACTGACGAACAGGTCGAAGCGCTGCGTGCACTGGCGCGCCAGACCATGGCGCAGCTGGAACTGCGCCGCGCGCTGCAGAATGCCGAAGAGTCCGACCGCTATCGCAGCCGACTGATGGCGATCGCCGGGCACGACCTGAAAACTCCGCTGCGCACTGCAGCCTATGCCATCGACAAGATGCGCCGGCACGCCAATGTCGATTCCGTTCCCACCCTGGTCACCGCACGCGATGCGATCGGCATGGTGGCACGCAGCCTCGACGAACTGGCCACACTGGCCGCCGCGAGCAAGAGCTCCACCCCGGATCTGCAGCCGCTGGCACTGGAAGACGTGCTGCACGCGGTCCTCGGCGTGTGGCGGCAACCGGCGAGCGACAAATGCCTGGCCTTGCGCCACGTGCCCACTTCGCTGCGCGTGCGCAGCCACGCCACGCTGCTGACCACGCTGATCGGCAACCTGGTCGGCAACGCGGTCAAGTACACCGAACGCGGACGCGTGCTGGTCGGCGTGCGCCGCCGCCCCGGCTATGCCGAGGTGGAAATCATCGACAGCGGCATCGGCTTGAACCTGGACCACCCCGAACAGGTGTTCCAGGCGTTTCGCCAGGCCGACCCGAACAGCGAAGGGCTGGGCATCGGTCTATGGATCGTGCACCGCACTGCCGAAACCCTGGACTGCGAGGTGGATGTGCGCCCACGCCCGGCAGGCGGTACCTGTTTCTCGGTGCGCATCCCGCTGGCCTGAGCGCGGCAGGGCGTCGCGCAAAAAAAAGGCGGACCCGGGCTCCCGACCCGGATCCGCCGCCAAGCACGCCAGGTCTCTCCCCAGGGACCCGGGTGCGCCAGCCGCGCCATCGCGCAGCCTCGCGTAATGGTGATGCGACAGCGCTGGCAACCCCTCGACGACACCGCCAAACACACCGGCCATGCGATCACTGCATCGCCGGTCCTGCGCCGTCCACCCCTAGACGTCCGAAAGTGTCGCGTTATGGTTGCTATAAGGATTTACGACAGCGCAGCGCGCAACTTGATATGGGCCGATGACGCCGATCCGGCGGCCCTGACACGTGTAGGGAGAATCACCGACAGCGTATTTCCGGGTTAGTGTGAGCCTGCGCGCAGGCTATTGATCGCATTGAGATTTTTCGCAACCACGTACGTTGCAGTGCAGCATCCACGCGCGCGACAGATGAGGCCGTCAAAGCTCAGGTTCGGCCGCATCCTGCCGCGCAAACCACTCGGCCGAATGCACCTCTTCGGCTGCGACCTCCAACAGCTGACGTAGCACCGCCAGCGGAATCTGCACCTGGGTGTCGCCGGCCTGCACTGCCACCCATAACGCTTCGTCGTGCGGGTCGGCCAGTACCGTCAGCAACGCATGCTCGCGGCCGTCGAGGTTGGCCGACAGCTGCAACGACATGCCGCCGTCCTGGTCGGGCGACCACAGCCGGCTGAGAGGCGGACGCAGTGGCTCGGTCAATCGCTCGGTCATCGGTTGCAGCGCCTCACAGTGGCGAACGGGGATCTCGCGCGCGCAGCAAACCGGAATCGGTACACCCCGCGCGCAGACCGCAGTGTACGAACAGTCCTACCGATTCCGAACACCGACCGCCAGCATGATGCGGTTGCACAGTTGCGACGTGGACGTACTTGCGGTGTGTCTCATGCTGGTTACGCATGCATGCGCCATTAGTGACCGGAGCATTCGCGTAAAACTGGCAGGCACCGTGAGCGGCGATAGTCGATGCGCGGTGCCGCATCCGGGAGCGGGACGCGCCGCAAGTACGTCCATGTAGGCTCGGTGGCGGCATCCATGCCGCCACACGGTCCCGCACCCGGATACGGCACCACGCTTCCACTCTTTGCGGCGGCTGATGGGCAAGCAATGATTTCAGGTACGCATAATGCTTGCGGGTTCCACAGTAGATTTCTGCAGTCGATGTGGTTGGCATCAATCCATCGTTTCGCCATTGTGAGGTCATGATCCGAAGAAGGGCCAGTGAACCAGACACCGTTTTTCCTTCAACCACCGACACCACCTGGTGGTGCTTGCGCGCGTACCGGCGTGGGACCTTACGCGGCATGGATGCCGCGTAAGAGCCTACATGGACGTACTTGCGGCGTGTCCCACGCTGGTACGCGCGCAAGCGCCCCTCAGTGACCGAAGCACTCTCACAAAACCGGCAGACGGTGGGTGCGGGATTGGCCTGTGCGCCGCCGCTGATCGGCAGGTAATGCCTTCGCTTTCCTGCAGAACATGCATCGCATCGATCCGGCAAACATGCAGCCTTCGATAGCCGCCCAACCAGCGCTCATGCGGCCGTCGCCAGCCGCTTAGCTGGTAATGGTCTGGGTCAGCGACTCCCAGGTCGGTGGCAGCGGCCAGTTCGGCGCCTGGTTGCCATCCAGCACGCGGCGCAGATCGCGCTTGTCGATCTGCGGCGCCAGCACATGTACCAGATCCAGCGCGTAATCGCGCAGCACGCGGTCGCGCGGCAGCACCGCCCAGGCGATGCAATCGGCAATGGGCGCAGGCGCTGGCCAAGCGCGCAGATCCTCGTCGTTGGCGCTGACCGCCATCTCCGCCACCAAGCCAACGCCCAGGCCGGCACGCACATAGGTCTTGATCAGGTCCGCATCCAGCGCGGTCAGCGCGATGCTTGGCTCCAGCCCGACCTGCGCAAATGCCCGCTGCAACGACGAACCTGGCCGCGTGGACGACTCGTAACTGATCAACGGATATTGCGATAACGCCTGCATATCCGGCGCGGTGCGCGCCTGATCCAGCGGATGACCGCGCGGCACGATCACCAGCCGACGCCAGCGATACAGCGGCACCGCAATCCCGGCGCTCGGCTCGCCACCGGCGGTGCTGACCACCGCAATATCCGCATCGCCCTGGCTGAGCAGATCCAGCGCCGCACTTTCGGCGGCCTGCTGCAGATGCACGCTCACCTGCGGATAGGCGTGCTTGATCTGCGCCACCGCCGGCGGCAGCACGAAGCGCGCCTGGGTATGAGTGGTGGTGAGGGTCAGCTGGCCCTGGCTCTCGCGGCGCTGGTTGGCCGCATAGGTGCGGATGTTATTGGCTTCCGACAGCACCGAACGCGCACGCTCGATCACTTCCACCCCCGCTGGCGTGACCGCGTCCAGGCTGCGCCCCTTGCGCACGAACAACAGAAAGCCCAGTTCGTCCTCCAGCTGTTTGAGCTGCTTGGACAGACCGGGCTGGGTGGCATGCACACGCGCGGCGGCCAGCGTGATGTTCAGCTCGGCATCGGCGATGGCGACCAGGTAACGAAGTTGGGTCAGCGTCATGGGCTTATATCCAAAAAAGCGCGAGGCGCCACAGGGACTCGACTGTAGAGGAGTTCTATGGGCCAGCTTATAACCGAACGCTATTTTCAGGATGTATGAAGTCATTTCCGACGGCTATATGCCGGCGTTACGGTCTGGCCCTCCCTTCTCGATGCCCCTGCCGTGCTCCCTGTGTTCCCGCTCATTGCCGACCTGCGTGGCCGTGCCGTCCTGGTGGTCGGCGGCGGCGCCGATGCCGAGCGCGCCACCGCCGGGCTGCTGCAGGCAGGCGCGCTACCGTTGGTGGGTGCACCGGAACTCACCATGCAATTGCGCAACTGGGTGCAGGCCGGGCAGGTGCGCTGGCTGTTGGGCGGGTTCGACCCGGCGTGGCTGGAACTGCCCGACCAACCGGTCTGGCTGACCATCGCCGCCAGCGCGACAGCCGAACTCAACGATGCCCTACGCGCTGCAGCCACCGCGCACCGCCTGCTCACGCACGACGCTACCCCGGCCGCTTCAGCAGCGACACCCGCAGCATCCCCCACGCCCCGTAGCGCAGTCGGCACGCTGGCCCCCGGCAGCGTGACCCTGGTCGGCGCCGGCCCCGGCGATCCCGGCCTGCTCACCCGGCATGCCCTGCGCGCGCTGCGCCAGGCCGACGTGGTGCTCTTTGATCGCCTGGTCAGCCCACAGATCCTGCAACTGGCACGTCGCGACGCACTGCGCGTGGAAGTGGGCAAGGCTGCACAAGGCCACAGCACCCGCCAGGAGCAGATCCACGCGCTGATGCTGGAACACGCCCGCGCCGGGCGCCGCGTGGTGCGGCTGAAAGGCGGCGACCCGTTCGTGTTCGGCCGTGGCGGCGAGGAGCTGGAATTCCTGCGCGACCACGGCATCGGCTTCCAGGTCATTCCCGGCATCACCGCTGCGATCGCCTGCGCCGCTTATGCCGGCATTCCGCTCACCCATCGCGACCACGCGCAATCGCTGCGGCTGATCACCGCGCACTGCAAGGATTCGCTGGACACGCTGGACTGGCAGGCGCTCGGCCAGGAACGCCAGACCCTGGCCTTCTACATGGGTGTGGCAGGCCTGGACAGCATCCAGCAACGCCTGTTGCAGGCCGGTCGCGCGCCCGCCACGCCATTCGCGCTGGTGGAAAACGGCTCGCGCCCGCAGCAACGCGTGATCACCGGCACCCTCGCCAGCCTGGCCGCCACCGCACAGCACCACGCCGTTCGCGCACCGGCCTTGTTGATTCTGGGCGAGGTCGCCGGGCTGGCCGCCAGCCTGCACTGGTTCGGCGCAGCGCCGTTGACCGCCCGGCCGCCCCCGCACTCACCCATCGCAACGCCCGACGCGCCCACACTCGCCCACGCAGCCTGATTCCGACGGAGACCCCATGGCCCTGTACGACAACATCCTCGACACCATCGGCCGTACCCCGGTGGTCAAGCTCCATCGCCTCGCGCCCGAGCACGTGACCCTGTACGTCAAGGTCGAGGCGTTCAATCCGGGCGGCTCGGTCAAGGACCGGCTGGCGCTGGCGATCGTTCTGGACGCCGAGCAGCGCGGCCTGCTCAAGCCCGGCGACACCATTGTCGAAGCCACCTCCGGCAATACCGGCGTGGCGCTGGCAATGGTGGCCGCCGCACGCGGCTACAAGTTCGTCGCCACCATGGTGGAAACCTTCTCCATCGAGCGCCGCAAATTGATGCGCGCGTATGGCGCCAAGGTGATCCTGACCCCGGCCGCCGAGCGCGGCAGCGGCATGGTGCGCAAGGCCAAGGAACTGGCCGAGCAGCACGGCTGGTTTCTGGCCAGCCAGTTCGCCAACCCGGCCAATCCGGCCTATCACCGCAACACCACCGCCGCCGAAATCCTGCGCGATTTCGCCGGCCACCGGCTGGACCATTTCGTCACCGGCTGGGGCACCGGCGGCACACTCACTGGTGTAGGCGAAGTGCTGCGCGTGGCCCGCCCGGAAGTGCGCATCACCGCCACCGAGCCGGCCGGCGCTGCATTGCTTCAGGGCCAGGACTGGAAGCCGCACAAGATCCAGGGCTGGACCCCGGACTTCGTGCCGGAAGTGCTCAATCGCGATGTCGCGCATGAAGTCCTGAGCGTGGAAGACACCGATGCGATCACTGTGGCCCGTCGCCTGGCCGCCGAGGAAGGCATCTTCACCGGCATCTCCGGCGGCGCCACTGTCGCCACTGCATTGCGCGTAGCCGAAAGCGCGGTGCCCGGCGCCGTGGTGCTGGCGATGCTGCCCGATACCGGCGAGCGGTATTTTTCCACGCCGCTGTTCGCCGACATCAACGAGGGCTCCGACGACGATTGGCTGGCCGGTCTGCCTTGATCGTCGCGTTGTATCTGCATGCAAGGCCGCGCCCACAGCGCGGCCTTTTTGTTTGTGGTCGATCCAGTCATCGGCCTCGCCTTCCTCGGCATGCGATTGCGTCATGCAATCGCATGGTGCCGCAGATACCTCGGACATCGCCAAGCTTTGTAGATCGCTGTGTGCGGAGCAGCTCGCACTACGGCACCCGTGCACTCCCGTCCATGTCAAGGAAACGTTAGGATGGCGGCCGTGATGCAGGGAGAAACGTGGTGAACAACCGGCCGTACGGACACAGCGACACCCGCGCATCGCGGGCGCCATGGCTGGTCAAGATCACCTCGCCTGCTCACTTTGCGCTGGCACTGGGCCTGGGTGCCTGGCTGCAAAGCGCGTTGGATCTGCCATTACCTGCGCCAACCCCGTTGGCGTGGATCGAACTGGCCGGCGGCGGCATCGCCGGTCTCGGGCTGGCGCTGGCGGTGAGCTGCTTCATCCTGTTCGCGCGCCAGCGCACCACCATCATGCCCAGCGGTCATCCGTCGCGGCTGGTGCTGGACGGCCCGTATCGCTTCACCCGCAACCCGATGTATCTGGCGCTGGTGCTGAGCTACATCGGCCTATGTCTGCAGCTGGGTCTGCTGTGGGCGGTTGCGTTGTTGCCGCTGCCATGGCTGGCCTTGCAGCTCTACGTCATCCCGTTCGAAGAAGCGCGTCTGCGCAGTGAATTCGGCCGCCATTACAGCGCCTATTGCGCGCACGTGCGGCGCTGGCTGTAGCTCTCGATTGTCAGTGACATCTGCGTTGCGATTGACCCGATCGATCGCATTGGCACGTTCGCACAGCCGCAGCATGCCATCGACGCGCGGCATCGACGTACGCGCGCCGGGCGGTCGCAGCAGATGAGATGAATGGGCGATAGCGTGCCCATTTCGCAACGCGCGCCCCATCACGCGTTCCTCATGCAAATCCCTTAACTATCGCGCTATGAAGATCGAAGTCTGGCAAGGCGACATCACCGAACTCGACGTGGACGTCATCGTCAACGCCGCCAACGAATCATTGCTGGGCGGTGGCGGCGTGGATGGGGCCATCCATCGCGCAGCCGGCCCGCGTTTGCTGGAAGCCTGCGAAGCGTTGCCGCAAGTGCGACCGGGCGTGCGCTGCCCGACCGGCGAAATCCGCATCACCGACGGCTTCGATCTGAAGGCACGCCATGTGTTTCACACCGTCGGCCCGGTGTGGCGCGACGGCAAGCACAACGAGCCGGAACAACTCGCCAATTGCTACTGGCAGTCATTGAAACTTGCCGAGCAGATGATGCTGCATTCGATCGCCTTTCCGGCGATCAGTTGCGGCATCTATGGATACCCGTTGTATCAGGCCGCACGCATCGCCGTGACCGAGACACGCGACTGGCAGCGCTCGCACAAGGTGCCCAAGCACATCGTGCTGGTGGCCTACAACGAGGCGACCTTCAAGGCATATCAGCAGGCATTGGCCGCGCAGGAAACTGCGGCCGCCTGAGGCGCGATGCAAAGATTGAAGTGACGAGCGCCGCGAGGCGCTCGTTGCGTTTTGACAAGGCGACTGACGTGCAACGCCATCACTGCCGCCGACAGTCTTTCAACGACTTCAGTACGGTATGACGGTGTGGCCCGAAATCGCGCCCGATTAGCGCTGTCGCTCTTGATCGAGGCAAACAAAAAACGCCGGCATTGCTGCCGGCGTTTTTCGTCTTATCGATGCGATGGCCTTGAAGCCGTCGTCAACCGATCAACCCTTCCACTTGCCCAGCGCGGCCAGACCGTTTTCCTTGGCGCGCTCATAGATGATCTGCTGCGCCTTGGCGAAGTTGCCGGTCATGTCCTTGGCCCACAGCTTCAGTGCGGCCTGCTGCATCGCACGGCCGTAGGAGAAGCTCAGCGGCCACGGCAGATTGCCGAGCTGGTGCATCTCGTTGAGGTGCGCGGTGGACTGCTCGTCGCTCTGGCCGCCGGACAGGAACACGATGCCCGGCAGGATCGCCGGCACGGTCGACTTCAGGCACATCACGGTGGACTCGGCCACTTCTTCGATGCCGGCCTGCTCTTCGCAGCCCTTGCCGGAGATGACCATCGAGGCCTTCAGGATGGTGCCTTCGAGCACGACATTCTGCTCATACAGTGCGCCGAACAGCGAACGCAGCGTGGCTTCGGTGACTTCGTAACAGGTCTCGATGTCGTGGCTGCCGTCCATGATCACTTCCGGCTCGACCATCGGCACCAGGCCCTGTTCCTGGCACAGCGCGGCGTAACGCGCCAGCGCATGCGAATTGGCCTCGATGCAGGTGCCGGACGGAATGTCTTCGCCGATGTTGATGACCGCACGCCACTTGGCGAAACGCGCGCCCAGTGTGTAGTACTCCTCAAGCCGTGCACGCAGACCGTCCAAGCCTTCGGTGACCAGCTCGCCCGGCATGCCGGCCAGCGGCTGCGCGCCCTTGTCGACCTTGATGCCCGGAATGATGCCGTGGGCGGTCATGTACTCGGCGAACGGCACGCCGTCCTTGGTCTTCTGACGGATGGTCTCGTCGAACAGGATGGCGCCGGAGATGTAGTCGCTCAGCTTGGGCGTGGTAAGCAGCAGTTCGCGATAGGCGCGACGGTTTTCTTCGATGTTCTCGATGCCGACGCTGGCAAAACGCTTGGCGATCGTGCTGGTCGATTCGTCGATGGCAATGATGCCCTTGCCCGGGGCGACCATGGCCTGGGCGGTTTCGGCAAGCTGTTCGATGCTCATGTAGTTCCTGTGGCAGCTGCGGGGGAGAACGAAAGTATAGCGACGAAAGTCGCAGACATTCCTTCACGGAATGTCTGCAACCGATTACACGTGTCCTGCGTGACAGGATGTGTGGCGCGGCGCGCATCGCGATGTGCATCGCGATGTGCACGCATGACGACGATGCCGGTGGCCGCGCATCGGGCGGATGCGCGCATGGGTCTTGTCTGGCGTCTTGCGTGCGCAAACGTTCCGCAACAAACCTCAGCCGGACATGCCACACAGCACAACGGCGACCCACAGGCCGCCGTTGTGTTTGTCCTCGCTATCACCACGCAGCGCGCGTTTCGCACGCGCGCTGTGTCATCACCAAACAGGCGTGACTACAGCTCGCCCAGTCCGCTGGCGCGGCCGTCTTCGCCCACTTCCAGCAGACGCAGCGTGTTGGTGGCGCCGTGGGTTTCCATATGCTCGCCGCTGGTAAAGACCACGCGGTCGCCAGGCCCCATGCGCTCGTTCTCCACCAGCAGACGGATCGCCGCACGTGCGGCTTCGCGCGGGGTCAGGCCGCGGCTGTCGAAGCTGATCGGGAACACGCCGCGCATCATCGCCATGTGGCGGCGTGCGCCATCGTGCCGGGTGAACGCGTAGATCGGCATGTTGGAACGGAAGCGCGACAGGTAACGCGGCGTGCCGCCGGACTCGGTCAGCGCGACCACGCCGGCCAGACCGATGTGCTCGGACAGGAACATGGTCGCCATCGCGATCGCCTGGTCGGCGCGCTGCAGGTTGCGTTGCGCCGCTTCGAAGTCGGTGTCGAATTCGAATTGGCGCTCGGCACCCAGACAGATGCGCGCCATCGCTTCCACCGCACGCACCGGATAGGCACCGGCCGCAGTTTCGGCCGAGAGCATTACCGCATCGGTGCCGTCGATGACCGCATTGGCCACGTCGAGCACTTCGGCGCGGGTCGGGATCGGGCTCTCCACCATCGACTGCAGCATCTGCGTGGCAGTGATGACCACTTTGTTCTGCGCCAGCGACTCGCGGATGATCTTCTTCTGCAGGCCAGGCAATTCGGCATCGCCGATTTCCACGCCCAGATCGCCGCGCGCCACCATCACCACGTCGGAGGCTTCGACGATTTCGACCAGGTTCTCGATCGCTTCGGTGCGCTCGATCTTGGACACCAGCGCGGCATCGCAACCGTGCTGACGCGCGATGCGGCGTGCATCGTTCATGTCTTCGGCATTACGGCAGAACGACACCGCGATGAAGTCCACACCGATCTTGGCGACGATGCCGATCAGTTCCTTGTCGCGCTCGGTCAGCGCGCCCAGCGACAAGCCACCGCCCTGCTTGTTCAACCCCTTGCGATCGGACAACACGCCATCGTTGAGCACGGTGGTGACGATGCGCTGGCCCTGCACTTCGGTGACCTGCAGCTGCACTAGGCCATCGTCGAGCAGCAGCACATCGCCTGCGGCCACGTCCTGCGGCAGACCCAGGTAGCTGACGCCGACCTGATTCTGGTCGCCCGCAGGTGCATTGGGGTCGGCCACCAGGTCGAAGCGTGCGCCGGTGGTCAGCTTGATCTTGCCTTCGGCAAAGCGCTCGACACGGATCTTCGGGCCAGGCAGGTCGGCCAGGATGCCGACCTCGGCACCGACACGTACCGCAGCGGCGCGGACTTCGGCCGCACGCTTGGCCTGGCCGGACGGATCGCCGTGGCTGAAATTGAGGCGCACCACGTTGACGCCCGCCTTGAACAAAGCGTCCAGCACACCGGGCGGATCCGTGGCCGGTCCGAGCGTTGCGAGGATCTTGGTGCGGCGTTGACGTTCTTTCATGATGGCCTCCCTGTAAAAGCCGCGAAACTTAACACACGCGTCACGTACCAAGGATGGCATTGCGGCATAGCCACCCTCGCATTCCGGCATGTCCTGAAGACAGTGCGGGACAGTACGTACGCTTTCCGCACCACGCTGACGCGCTGCGGGCTGAAACTGTGGGCTGCCACCCTAACGCGGCGGCGGTGAAGAACAGACTTTGCAAGCGTCAATGATTTGCGTCGATCAATGCACGCAACTCGGCCGGGGTGTGTGCGATTGCACCGGCACCGGCGGCGCGCAGTTCGGCTTCGTCGCCGAAGCCCCACAACACGCCGATGCTGTGGATACCGTGGTGAGTGGCGCCGTCGATATCCATGCGGCGGTCGCCGATCATCACGCAGCCGGTTTTTTCGATCTGCAAACGGCGCAACGCTTCGGCGATCAGGTCCGGCTTGAAGCGGCGCTCGCCGTCTTCGCTGGCGCCGATCACGTTCTCGAAGCACGCACCGAAGGGCAGATGCTCGACGATGCGGCGCGCGTAGCGCTCGTTCTTCGAGGTCACGACCGCCAGGCGATGGCCGGCGCGCTGCAGGTCGATGACGACCTCACCGATACCGTCGAACACGCTCAGTTCGGTCCAGCCCACCGCGTCGTAGCGCGCGCGGTAGGCGGCCAAGGTGCGCTGCACCAGCTCCGGATCATCCGGAAAGCACTCCGTGAAACTGTCGCGCAGCGGCGGGCCGATCCAGGCGCGCAGGGTCTGCGGCGACGGACGCGGCTGGCCCACCTCGTCGAAGGCATGCACGATGCTACCGACGATGCCCGGCTCCGAATCGACCAGGGTGCCGTCCAGATCGAAGAACAGCGTGGCTGCACTCACTTACCGCGCGCCTCGAGTGCGGCCACCGCCGGCAGGGTCTTGCCTTCCAGGAACTCCAGGAACGCGCCGCCGCCGGTGGAGATGTAGGTGACGTCCTTGGCGATGTCGTACTTGTCCACGGCCGCCAGGGTGTCGCCACCGCCGGCAATCGAAAATGCCCTGGAGCTGGCGATCGCACGCGCCAGGGTTTCGGTGCCATGGCTGAAGGGCTCGAATTCGAACACGCCCACCGGGCCGTTCCACACCACGGTGCCGGCGCTGGCGATCAGCTCGGCGTAGCGCTTGGCGGTCTGCGGGCCGATATCCAGAATCAGATCGTCGGCCTCCACGGCATCGAGCGACTTCACGGTGGCCTGCGCATCGGGCAGGAACTGCTTGGCGACCACCACATCGGTGGGCAACGGAATCTCCGCGCCGCGCAGCTTGGCATCGGCCACGATCTGGTTGGCGGTGGGAATCAGGTCCGGCTCGTTCAAGGACTTGCCCACGTCATGCCCGGCTGCGGCGATGAAGGTGTTGGCGATGCCACCACCGACGATCAGCTGGTCGACCTTGTTGACCAGGTTGGACAGCAGCTCCAGCTTGGTGGAGACCTTGCTGCCGGCCACGATCGCCAGCAGCGGCTTGGCCGGGTTGTCCAGCGCCTTGGCCAGCGCATCGAGTTCGGCCATCAGCAACGGGCCGCCAGCGGCCACCGGGGCAAAACGGATCACCCCATGCGTGGAGGCCTGCGCGCGATGGGCGGTACCGAAGGCGTCCATGACGAACACATCGCATAGCGCGGCGTACTTGCGCGACAGGGTCTCGTCGTCCTTGCCCTCGCCGACATTCATGCGGCAGTTTTCCAGCAGCACCACCTGGCCCGGCGCCACCTCGACCCCGTCGATCCAGTCACGCACCAGCGGCACGTCCACGCCCAGCAGCGCGCTCAAGCGCGCGGCCACCGGCGCCAGCGAATCTTCTTCGGTCCAGCTGCCTTCCTTGGGGCGGCCCAGGTGCGAAGTCACCATCACTGCAGCGCCCTTTTCCAGCGCCAGCTTGATGGTGGGCACCGAGGCGGTGATGCGCTGTTCGGAGGTGATCTGGCCGTTGTCGATCGGCACGTTGAGATCCTGGCGGATCAGCACGCGCTTGCCGGAGAGATCGAGGTCGGTCATGCGGACAATGGACATGGAGTCAGCTCGCTAGGTCTGGGGATTCGGGAGTGGGGATTGGAGATTGGTCGTGCGGAAGCAGGCCGCAGGGGCGCTGGATGTCATGCATTTGCAGACGCGTTGAAGCAGCCGCTGCACGCTGTCGTTGCGCCCGCGTGCGGATCGCGGGGGATCGCACATTGCCTGTCACGCATGTCGCTGCCGACACGGCTGGCGACGCGGAAGATGGTCGGTCGAAGACGACGGGCAATGCGGATGCCTTGGCGACGGGGGACGCCCATTGTCGGACCTTCGCGCCGCAGCGGCAAACCGCAGTGCGGCGCACGTCGTTATCAGGCGTTGCGATTGGCCGCCGAGCTACGCAGCAGACTCACTGCGAAACCGCCGACCAGCAAGGCGCCGCCGACCAGCAGGCCCCAGAGCAACCAACGTTTCCAGTCGCGCGGCGTGGTGGCCGGCTGCAATGCAGCATCGCCAGCCAGCGGCTGTGCCTGCGCGGCGACGCTAGCCTGGGCCGGTTGCCACTGCGCACCGCGTTCGCGACGTAGCGCCTGCAGCATCGAGGCCAGCGGCGCTTCACCGCGTTGCACGCGCGCGCTGCCGGCAACCACTGCGTATGGCGGCTGGCCCTGCGCGAGAAACATCACCCGCTCCGGCTGGTAACCCACACGCAGGGTCGGCACTGCGGTGCTGCGCCCTTGTGCGGCGAGCAGCCGCCACTGACGATCGCGCACCGGAGCGGACAGCACTTGCGGCGGCGATGCGGCCGCCGCGCCATTGCCCAGGCGATAGGCCAACCACGGCCCGGCCCGGCGCTGCCACGGCGCATCGTCGGCATCGCGGCTTTCCACGATCCATTCGACCGCTTCGGCCTGACCACCGCCGACATCGATCTGGGTGATCGGGAAGCGCCCCGGCAGGACGTACACCACGGCTGCGTCCTGCGCAGTGCCCGGCAACTCCAGCCATTGCGAGTGGGTGGGCGCGGCGATGCCGTCCAGCTCCGCATCGACCACACGCAAGGCCGGCAACTCGCCCGACACCGGCACGATGCGCAGATAACGAGCGCCCTCGTCCAATGCGATGCGCCGTTGCTGCAGGCGCTGGGCCTGATTGTCCAGCGCCATCACGGTGGCGTCGGAAGCGAGCACGCGCCAGTCGCGCAGATCGTCGCTGCCTTCCACGCGCAGTTGGGCCTGCACCGGCGTGTTGCCGTCCCAATCCAGCCACAGCGCGCGCACACGATCGCGCAATGCGCTGGCATCGATCAGCCAAATGCCGCCGGCGCCCGCAGCTACCGATGTGCCGGTCGCAAAACGGCCTTCCAGCCGGCGCACCGCGCCACTGGCATCGCGCTCGGCGATCAGCTGCAGATCGCCGTTGGCAGGCGCCGCACCCGCCGGTAGCGCAAACAACGGCAAGCGCTGCCGGCGTGGTGCGACAGCTGGCGCTGCGTCCACGGCGAGTAATGCAGTTGGCATCTCTTCGCCGCGCGCATCGATCACCGTGACATCGCGCAGCGCTGCGTCATCTGCGCTGCGATAGAGCGCATCGTTCAAGCTCAGCTGATACATGCCGGCATCCGAGCCGGCGACCTGCAACGGCCATTGCTGACGATAGTCCTGGCGCACATCGGCCGCCTGCGCCATCAGCGGCACCAGCAGCAGCCATCCCCATTGCCTCGCTTTCATGCCTGATCCTTTTCGACGCCATCGTCTGCGACAGCAGGTTCTTCAGCGGCCGCCTGGCGCGGCGGCGCCGGTGCCAGATAGCCCACCACCGTGCACAACAGGCCATAGGCCATGAACGAGCCGATGCCGAGCAGATTGCCCAGATGCTGGCGATCCACCAAGACAAGCTTGGCCAATACCAGACCCATCAGCAACGCCCCACCCAGCCACAGACCGCGTTGACCGCGACGCGAGCCGATCACCCAGCCCAGCACGCCCAGCACGCTCCACACGATGGTCAGGCTGGTCTGCGACAAGGTGGCGTTGATCAAGGACCCATCCCACGCCACGCCACCCCAGTGATGCACGCTGTGCAAGGTGCTGCCGGTGATCAACACCCAGCCCAGCACACCCAGCGCCGTCACACGCCAGCGTTGCAAAGCCAACGGCGCCCGCATGGACCATGCCCAACGCGCAAGCAAGGCCAGCACGGCCAGTTGCGCCAGCTCGGCCGGGTTGAGCACGGGCAGCCACGGCAATGGCGCGGCGCTCACCGGATCCAGCAACACGATCAACCAGCCGATGCCCAGCACGGCGAACACACAGCTCAGCAAGGCATTGCGCGCAGGATCGAAGCTTTCCCCCTGCGGCCATGCCAGCCACGGCCAACGCAGCAGACCCACGGCCGCCACGGCAAGCCAGGGCGCGGCGAGCAAGGCGCAGCGCCAGCCGTTGGCAAGCAGGAATGCATCGGCCAACCAGGCTGCGCCCAACGACACCACCAACGGCCACAGCAACCACCAGATGAACTGCGCG
The DNA here is from genome assembly GCF_056725225.1 of Xanthomonas sp. NCPPB 2933. NCBI lineage: Bacteria > Pseudomonadati > Pseudomonadota > Gammaproteobacteria > Lysobacterales > Lysobacteraceae > Xanthomonas > Xanthomonas sp. NCPPB 2933. The sequence goes on along the minus strand of NZ_CM161518.1, from coordinate 1,256,149 downwards.
GCCACAGCGCCTGCACCGTGTTGCATGCGCAAGCACCACAGCGCACGTGCACCGGCCAACGCAAACCCCAACCACGCCAACGCGCCCCAATGCGCGAACGGCTGGGTATGCGCATGGCTCTGCCAGAGTGCCAGCGGCACGGCCAGCGCCAGCCCGGACATCACCGTCCACACCAACGCCGTTGCCGGGCGACGACGATGGACTTCGGCCGCCATCCACAGCGTAAGCGCGGTAAAGCCCAGCAGCAGATCCGGTTCGCTGCGCAGATCGCCAGCAAAACTGAAGATCTCGTGCACGCCGCAGAATGCCCACCAGCCCAGCCCCCACAGATACGCAACCAGTGCACGCCGTGGCTGCCCTGCATCGCGCAGGAACCAGGCACTGGCCCAGCCGGCAAGCGCAAGCAGCAAGGTGCTCATGCAGGTGGCATTGGCAATGGCCATCACGTCGTAACGCCACGCATCCACGCCGAAGGCGACGCCGACCGCCGCAAGCAACTGCAGCGCAACACCGCTGAACTGCGAGATGCGTCGCTGCTGCCGCAAGCCCAACCACAACAAGCCCACACCTTCGAGCGCGAACACGCTGGCGGTGGCACGCGCCGACAATGCCAACGGCACCGCCAGCGTCGCAAAGCCCACCGCCAGCATCGCGTGTGCTTCGCCCAGCAAGCGCGTGGAGGCACGCCGCAGCAGCCAGCTCGCCAGACCTGCATACAGCACCGCCACGGCCAGCGCGCACAACGCCAGCGGCAACCGATCGCCTTCCAGCAGACGCGCCTGCAACGCGAACGCCACCAGCGGTGTGCCGAACAACAGGCTGCCGTCGATGACCTTGCCTGCACTGCTATCGCCGCGGCGCGCATGCAGCACCGGAATCGCCACATACATGGCGAAGAACAGCAGCAGGAACGGCTCGGTACTGGCGAATTTTGCCGGGCTGTATTGCAGCGCGCCCCACAGCGTGCCGATGCCGAAGGTGAAGGCGAATCCGAGCAGGTTCAGCACCCGCCACGGACGCGTCCAGGCGATCGCCACGATGCCGGCGTTGAGCACGGCGTAATACGAGAACAGCGCAACATGATTGCCGCTGCCGGTGGATAGCCAGATCGGCGCGAGGAAGCCGGCCAATACACCGAGTACCGCCAGCGTGCGCGAATCCTGCACCACCGCCAGCACGCACATGCCGGCAATCAGCACCACGCTGATGCCCATCGCCAGGCCAGCGCCCAGCAATCCATACAACTTGAAGGCCGCGAACACGGTCAACAACAGCCCGCCGATGGCGCCGCCCTGCAAGGCCAATGCAAAGCCCGGGCGCTGCAGCCGCTGCTTCCAGCCGAAGACCAGGCCAGCCAATGCCAGCACGCTGATCCCGGCCAGCCGCAGCTCGACCGGCATGCGCATCCAGCCCTGATCGCTGGCGTACTTCAACAACGACGCCACACCGGCCAGCAACACCAGCATGCCGACCTTGACCGGCACATTGCCTTCGGTGAACCAGCGCTTCACTGCGCTGGCTGCGCGCGCGATCGGGCCGGGTTCGGATGGGATGTATTGCGGTTGCTGCTGTGGCTGTGGCTGTGGCTCAGCCTGCGCAGGCGCAGTGGACGAAGTCGGCGCATCGGCAGCGCTACGCGCTGCCGAAGACGCTGGAGCTTCTGCCGGCAATGATGGCGGCATCGTCACGACAGGCACCGGTGCAGCTTGCAGGTCTGCTGCGCGAGGCGAGTCGGGCTTGCCAAATCCGACCTCGGATGCGTCTTGCTGCGGCTCCCACGCCCTGAAAGGCGTTGGGGTATGCACCGCCGCCGCATCCGCGGCCCCTGCCCCACTGGCCTGCCACTGCGCAAGCCGCTGCTCCAGTGAATCCACGCGTCGCCGCAACCCGGCAATCCACACCAGTGCGATCACCAATCCCACCGGCAACGCAAGCAGAAACAGCACTACCAGCCCGATCATCGTTTCCAACGCAGCAACCCCCTGAGTCGGCATCCGGCCGAATGCGCGAACCATACAGGCTCAGGACGCGTCTGGGCAGCCAAGCCGAGGGGAAAGCCCTGCGACGCAATCACGTCAGCGGCTCCGGGACGCAATGGCTGCACGTACGCAAGCGCGCCCAAAAAAACGCCCGGAGAACCGGGCGTTTCAAACTTATTCGCGGTAGCCGCTGTCGTTCTTGTTATGGATGATCCAGATCAAGTTGCCGCCGGTATCCATCGACTTGCCAGCGAAGACCAGACGGCCCTGGCCCTTGTAGGCCATCTCGTACCGGTAACGGTCGCCGCCGAAGAAGAACGGAATGAACGCCTTGCCAGTCACGTACGAACCCTGGTCATTCGGCTGCCCGATCAGATCGGTCACCTGCTTCATCGGCATGCCGATCTGCAACTGGGTGAACTTGCTGCCCGGCGCAGGCTTGCCGGTGATCTCGCCTTCGTAATCGTTGACGCCCTTGACGGTCTCGCCATAGCCGGCCTCGACGTCGGACGACTTGATCACTTCACCATCGGCATTCATCCAGGCCGGCGTACCGCTCTGCTTCTTCGCCGCCCAACTGTTCAACGGAGCCGAAAACGCAATCACCACACCGAGCGCCAATGCGCCCGCCAGAAATTTATTCATCGTTATGTTCTCTCGATCCATGGAGTTCCCCGATCCTTCGTACACGACACGGGAACGGCCGCCGTGCGCGCAAATTAGCGCACGTGAGCCTCTCAAAGTCCACATCTTGTACTGGCGACGAAGCGGTAACGGCGCATGTCCACATCACATTCCGACAGACAAAAAACGAAAGGCCCCGGCATGCCGGGGCCTTCAACGCGTCGCCTAAGCGCGCGATTTACTTCGCCACAACCCGCACCATTTCCAGGCACTTGTTGGAGTAGCCCCACTCGTTGTCGTACCAGGACACCAGCTTGACGAAGGTGGAGTCCAGGGCGATGCCGGCGTCGGCGTCGAACACCGAGGTGCAGGTCTCGCCGCGGAAATCGGTGGCCACCACCTTGTCTTCGGTGTAACCCAGCACGCCCTTCAGAGCGCCTTCGCTCTGCGCCTTCACTTCGGCACAGATCTCGGCGTAGGTGGCCGGCTTTTCCAGCTCGACGGTGAGGTCAACCACCGAGACGTCGGAGGTCGGCACGCGGAAGCTCATGCCGGTGAGCTTCTTGTTGAGCTCGGGAATCACCACGCCGACGGCCTTGGCAGCACCGGTGGAGGACGGAATGATGTTCTCCAGGATGCCGCGCCCACCGCGCCAATCCTTGTTCGACGGGCCGTCCACGGTCTTCTGCGTTGCCGTGGCCGCGTGCACGGTGGTCATCAGGCCGCGCTTGATGCCCCACTTGTCGTTGATCACCTTGGCCAACGGCGCCAGGCAGTTGGTGGTGCACGAGGCGTTGGAGACGATCGCTTCGCCCTTGTAGGTCTTGTCGTTGACGCCGAACACGAACATCGGCGTGTCGTCCTTGGACGGTGCCGACAGGATCACCTTCTTGGCGCCCGCGTCGATGTGCTTCTGCGCGGTTTCCTTGGTCAGGAACAGGCCGGTGGATTCGATCACCACCTCGGCACCGACGGCATCCCACTTGAGGTTGGCCGGGTCGCGTTCCTGGGTCAGACGGATCTTGTTGCCGTTGACGATCAGCGTGTTGCCGTCGACCGATACATCGGCCTTGAAGCGGCCATGCACCGAATCGTATTGCAGCATGTAGGCCAGATAGTCGGGCTCGAGCAGGTCATTGATGGCCACGATCTCGATGTCATTGCCGAAGTTCTGCACCGCAGAGCGCAGCACGTTGCGGCCGATGCGACCGAATCCGTTGATGCCAACCTTGATTGCCATGTTCACTAGCTCCTGCGGCCGCGACAGCGCGGCGGATGGAAAGGGACGGCCATTCTAGCAGCGTCGCACTCGCGCAGCCGTGCGTTTGAATACCGCGCAGTACAGCGTGCAAAGACGTTGTGGTCAGGTGCAGCCGCACCCATCGCAGGCATCCCCGAACCACTGCCGGTAGACGCAGTGCCGACCCTGGATATCTGCGCTCGCTGCATGCGCGATGCACGGCCCCACATGCAACGAGAGACCTGCTGATCCAGCGCCTGCATGCACCGCGCTGGCAGCGGGCTCGGCAATAGCCTGTGTCCTTCAAGAAGGCAACGGCGCATCGCTCTCAAATGGGCATCCGCACGCGTTGCTCAGCGCTCGACGCTCGGCGCAACGAACAATTGTCCACACAACAGGCAAAACCTGAAGACGGCCATAAATCCTCATTAAATTCTTTATTTTCAATCGCTTAGAAATATAAAAACTACGCCACACAGCATACTCAAGACTATGCCGAACAGCAGAATTTCGGCGCTCCGTGGATTTCGATACTGGCCCTGCCTGCTGAGGCACCCATCAATCACAACGGAGATTCCCCCATGCGTCGCACCCTTCTCTCTCTGGTTCTGGCTCTGGCCGCCACCCCGGCGCTGGCTGGCGGCGTGATGCATTACACCGAAAAGGCAACGCTGCCCGCCGATGGCGAAGCGCGCGAAGTGGCTGCACTGTTCGACACCTGGAACGCGGCGCTGGCCACCGGCAACCCGCACAAGGTTGCCGATCTGTACGCACCGGACGGTGTGCTGCTGCCGACCGTCTCCAACGAAGTGCGCGCCTCGCGGGCGCAGATCGAAAAGTACTTTGAGATGTTCCTGACCAAGAAGCCGCAGGGCGTCGTCAACTACCGCACCGTGCGCGTACTCGATGAAGACAGCGCAGTTGATGCCGGTGTCTATACCTTCACGCTGACCGACAAGGACGGCAAGAAGAGCAAGGTGCAGGCGCGCTACACCTTCGTGTACGAAAAGCGTGACGACAAGTGGCTGATCATCAACCACCACAGCTCGGCGATGCCGGAAGTGGATGCGCCCAAGGTCGCCAAGGTCAAGTAAGTGCTCGATCCCTGCAGCCATCCGCTCGCTGCCTGCGCCATCGCGCATGCAAGCGTCGGCGCTCCTCCCCCGCCGCCGCTTGCGCCAGGCGCATCGCGTTGCACCTCGGACGCGATGCGCCGGTGCGATCACCGCCACGGCGCGCACCGCTGTTGTCAATGCCAGCTCTTGCTCACACCGCTGCATGACCCACAGCGTCGTGGCGCCAACGGATTGATCAGGATCAAGGCAGCCCTCGGGCAAACCCACAAGACTTACTCCATCTTCTGCACACAACGAGAATTTCTATGCGCATGCGCTCTACCCTTCTGCTCGCCGGCCTGGCCGCCAGCTTTGCCAGCGTCCCCGCATTGGCTCAATCCAAAGGCGACTGGACGGTTGCGGTCGGCGCCCACCAGGTCGCGCCCAAATCCGATAACGGCCGTCTGGTCGGCGGCACGCTCGAAGCAGACGTCGGCAAGGACATCAAGCCGACCTTCACTGCGGAATACTTCATCGCCGACAACCTGGGCATCGAAGTTCTGGCTGCGCTGCCGTTCGAGCACGACATCGCGCTCCGCGGCATGGGGCGTGTCGGCAGCACCAAGCATCTGCCGCCGGTGATTTCGCTGCAGTACCACTTCAACAGCCAGGGCAAGCTCTCGCCGTTCGTTGGCGCGGGTATCAATTACACCCGTTTCTTCAGCACCGACACCCGCGGCGCGCTGGCCGGCAGCGATCTGGAACTGGACGATTCCTGGGGCATGGCCCTGCATGCAGGCGTGGACTACAAGCTCAGCGACCGCGGCGCCCTGCGCGTGAACCTGCGTTGGATCGATATCGACACCGAAGCCAGCCTCGATGGCAACCGCATCGGCACGGTCAACATCGACCCGCTGGTCTATGGCGTGGCGTACGTGCACCGGTTCTGATCCACTGCGTGCGCGGTGCATCTCTGGCACACTGGGCGTCCAGGGACGTGCATCCACCGCCGGAGTTGCGGACAGGTTGGTCACGTCGACCGCCTGTCCGACCTACCGGGGATTCCATGAGCATGCTGATCCGTACCGCCCTCGCCATCGCACTGGCCGCTTCGGCCACACCCGCCCTTGCACAGTCGGCCGGCCACTGGACCACTGGCTACGGTGCCGGCTATGTCTCGCCCAAATCCGACAGCGGCACCTTCGGCGGCACGCGTGCCGAGATCAAGGGCGCACCGGCGCTGTCGTTCACCTACGAATACTTCATCCGCAACAATCTCGGCATCGAGGTGCATGCTGCCGTGTCGGGCAAGCACGATCTGGAACTCGACGGTATCGGCAAGGTGGGGAGCTACTGGTCGGTGCCGCCGAGCGTGCTGTTGCAGTACCACATCAATGGCTATGGCACGGTCTCGCCGTTCGTGGGTGTGGGCATCAACTACACCACCTTTCTCGGTGAAGACGTCGATGATGCATTCGGCAATGGCGATCTGAGCTTCGACGATTCGGTGGGTGCCACCGCGCACGTCGGCGTGGACTTCATCTTCAGCGACCGCAGCGGCTTGCGCGTGGATGCGCGCTGGACCGGCTCGCAAAGCAACGTCGACTTCAACGGCGCGCGGCTGGGCAAGGCGAAGATCGATCCGCTGACCTATGGCGTGTCCTACCTGGTGTACTTCTGATCGTGTTGCAGACGCCACGCTGAGGCGTGGCCGTCGTGCGACCGGGACGGCCATAAAACCGTCCCAGACCGTTGCGTACACTTGCGGGATGAAGACCTTCTCTCCCTCTACCGTCGTTCTGGCCGCAGCCATTGCTGCAACACTCCAGCCCATGACCGCATTCGCCTGGGGCCCGCAGGGCCACCGCTTGGTGGCACGCGTTGCAGAAACCGAACTGACGCCGCAAGCGCGTGCGCAGGTGGCGCAATTGCTGGCAGGCGAGCCGCATCCGAGCCTGGCCGGGGTCGCGACCTGGGCCGATGAACTGCGCGAACACGATCCGGATCTGGGCAAGCGCTCCGGGCCCTGGCATTACGTCAACCTGGGTGAACACGAGTGCGGCTACGTGCCGGCGCGCGACTGCCCGGATGGCAATTGCGTGATCGCCGCGCTCGATCAGCAAACCGCGTTGCTTGCCGATCGCAGCCAGCCGTTGGACGTGCGTCGGCAGGCATTGAAGTTCGTGGTGCATTTTGTCGGCGACATCCATCAGCCCATGCATGCCGGCTACGCGCACGACAAGGGCGGCAACACGTTCCAGCTGCAGGTCGATGGCAAGGGCAGCAACCTGCATGCGCTGTGGGACAGCGGCATGCTCAACGACAGCCACCTCGACGACGATGCATATCTGCCACGTCTGCTGGCGTTGCCGGCTGCCGCTGCAATGTCTCCGGCGCTGCCGCCGCCCGCTGCTGCCTGGGCGCAAGCGTCGTGCAAGATCGCGATCACGCGGGGCGTGTATCCGAGCGAGCATGTATTGCCCGACAACTACATCGCTACCTATCGTCCGATCGCCGAGACGCAATTACGGCTTGCCGGCGACCGACTCGCCGCCGTGCTCAATGCGGCGCTGGCTGCCCCCTGAGATGGAGACGCCGATGCAGCCCGAAGTCCTTACGTTCTTCCACGCCGACAGCAACACCTTCACCTATGTGGTCGCCGATGCGGCAACCGGTGCAGCGGCGGTGATCGACCCGGCGCTGGACTATGCGGCCGACACCGGCGAGGTCAGCACGCACGCCGCGCAGGCCATCGTCGATGCCATCGCCGAACACGGCTGGCAGGTGCACTGGCTGTTGGAAACCCATGCGCATGCCGATCACCTGTCTGCCGCGCAATGGCTCAAACAACACTGGCCACAGGCGCGCATCGGCATCGGCGAAGGCATTCGGGATGTGCAACAGACACTCGCACCGCGCTATGCCTTGCCAGAGGACTTCCGCGCCGATGGCTCGCAGTTCGATCACCTGTTCGCAGATGACGAATGCTTCCAGCTCGGTGGCATCCAGGCGCGCATCATCGCAGTGCCTGGGCATACCAGCGACAGCATCGCGTATCTGATCGGCGATGCGCTATTTCCCGGCGATTCGTTGTTCATGCCCGACGCGGGCACGGCGCGCTGCGATTTCCCCGGTGGCGATGCGCGGCAGCTGTTTGCCTCGATCCAGCGCCTGTATGCGCTACCGGAAGACACCCGTGTGTTCGTCTGCCACGACTACGGCCCGGGCGGCCGCGCTGTGGCGCATCAGACCAGTATTGGCGAACAGCGGCGCGGCAATATCCATGTGCGCGATGGCGTCGAGATCGAGGCGTTCGTGGCGCAGCGGCAGGCGCGCGATGCCACCTTGCCCGAGCCCAAGCTGATCCGGCCTGCGCTGCAGGCCAATCTCCAAGCTGGCCGATGCGGCGGAGTGGATCGGTAACGTTCCAGTGTGGTCGCCACGCGGCGCACGGGGTGCAGCCGCTATGATCGGTCTCTGACCCTGCTGGAGCTTACCCATGCGCACGATCGGTTTTTGGCAGCGCGCGTTTTGCGTGCTGATGCTCGCCCTGCCCGTCCTGGCCACTGCGCAGACTGCACCGGTGACGGTGTTTGCCGCAGCAAGCTTGAAGGAATCCATGGACGAGGCCGCGGCCGCTTACGAAAAGGCGACCGGCACGCCGGTACGCGTGTCGTATGCCGCCAGCTCCGCACTGGCACGCCAGATCGAGCAAGGCGCACCGGCAGACGTGTTCTTCTCGGCCGATCTGGAATGGATGGACTATCTGCAGCAGCGCGGCCTGGTGCTGCCGGCGCAGCGCCACAACCTGCTCGGCAATACGCTGGTGCTGATCGCCCCGGCCGCCAGCAAGGTGCACGTGGACCCGCGCAAACCTGGCGCGATTGCCAAGGCGCTCGGCGACAGCGGCCGGTTGGCGGTTGGCCAGACCACCAGCGTGCCGGCCGGCAAATACGCCGCCGCATCGCTGCGCAAACTCGGCCAGTGGGACGGTTTGAGCAACCGCCTGGCCGAGTCGGAAAGCGTGCGTGCGGCGCTGATGCTGGTCTCGCGTGGCGAGGCGCCGCTGGGCATCGTGTACGGCTCTGACGCACGCGCCGACCCCAAGGTACGCGTGGTCGCCACGTTCCCCGACGACAGCCACGATGCGATCGTGTATCCGGTCGCTGCATTGAAGAACAGCAGCAATCCCGACACCGTCAAGTTCGTGCAATGGCTGAGCAGCAAACCGGCCAAGGCGATCTTCACCCGCCGCGGTTTTTCGTTGACCGATTGAGGCGCGCCGTTGTCGATGTTCACCCCGCAAGAGCTGACCGCGATTGGCTTGAGTCTCAAGGTCGCGATCGTTGCCGCCATCGCCAGCCTGCCGCCGGGTATTGCATGCGGCTGGTTGCTGGCGCGGCGCCGCTTTCCGGGCAAGGCCCTGTTGGACGCGTTGCTGCACTTGCCCTTGGTGATGCCGCCGGTGGTGACCGGCTACGCGCTGCTGGTGGTGCTGGGCACGCAGGGGCCGGTCGGTAGCTGGCTGCTGGAATACTTCGGCATCCAGTTCGCGTTCCGTTGGACCGGCGCGGCGCTGGCATGCGCGGTGATGGGCTTTCCGTTGATGGTGCGCGCCATTCGCTTGTCCATCGAGGCCACAGACCGCCGCCTGGAAGCCGCCGCCGCCACGCTCGGTGCCGGTCCGTGGCGGGTGTTCTTCAGCATCACCTTGCCGCTGGCCTGGCCCGGTCTGGTCGCTGGCACGGTGCTGGCATTCGCCAAGGCCTTGGGCGAGTTCGGCGCGACCATCACCTTCGTGTCCAATATTCCTGGCGAAACCCAGACCTTGTCGTCGGCCATCTACGGCTTGATGCAGGTGCCGGGCATGGAATCGGGCGTGTGGCGGCTGGCTGGCGTTGCGTTGGCGATTTCGCTGGCGGCGCTGCTGTTGTCCGAGTGGCTGGTGCGCAGGCCGCATCCGCGTGAGGAAGACTGATGCTGGACATCGATCTGCAATTGCAGCGCGGCAACTTCCAACGCCACATCCGGATTCACGACGCCGCCCGCGTGGTGGCCTTGGTCGGCCCGTCCGGTGCCGGCAAGACCACCGTGCTCAATGCGATCGCCGGGCTGGTGCGACCGCAGGCCGGGCATATCCGCATCGACGGGCGGTCTCTGTACGACGCCCGGCAAGGCGTGAACCTGCCTACGCACAAGCGCAGCATCGGCTACGTCTTTCAGGATGCGCGGCTGTTTCCGCATCTGGATGTGCGCCGCAATCTGCGTTACGGCCGGCATGCGCGTGGCGCAGCGCCGTTCGGTTTCGACGATGTGGTGGCATTGCTGGGGATTGCGCCGTTATTGCAACGCCGGCCGCGCAATTTGTCCGGTGGCGAAGCGCAACGCGTGGCGATCGGCCGCGCCTTGTTGTCGCAACCGGCGATTCTGTTGTTCGACGAGCCCTTGTCGGCGCTGGATCAGGCGCGTCGCGAAGAATTGATTCCCTACCTGCAGCGCGTGCGCGACGAGATCCGTCTGCCGATGTTGTACGTCAGCCACAATCCCGACGAAGTGCAGCGCATTGCCGACAGCGTGCATGTGCTGGAGTAAGCGCAGCCGGCAGCGCTGGTGCGTTGCGTCCATTCGCTGACGCAAGGCCTGCGTCAGCGTGCAACCTTGCCGGTGCGCACGCTGACCTTGCCCTGCCGCACCTCGAAGGTGAATGCGAACGACAGCGTCACCGGCACCGGTTCTTCGCCGGTTGCGCCGGTGCAGTCGTCCAGCGCCGCCGGTTGTGCCACACCAGGCGCAAACGTGCACATCGCGGCCGGCACGAACTGCCATTGCTGCACCGTGGTGCGCACCGCCTGCACCAGATCGGCGTTGCCCGGCAGCAGACCCGCCGCGCATTCGTCGCGATCGGACATCGGATCGACGCGCTGCACCGCGCCTTCGGCAGTCAGGATCACATGCGCGCATACGGTGGTCGGCGGCAAGGTCTGGCGTGGCGAATCGGCCGGCAGCACCGGCGCCGCGCTGCGCAGCGCGCGCGGCATGCGGAAGCGCTGTGTCGGCGCCAGCGTATAAGGCTGGATCGAAGAATCGCCGTCGCCTCCCGACTGCGCGCTCAGCATGCGCTGGTCCACCGAATCTTCGCGCTGGCTGCGCTGCTGTTCCTGCACACGTGGCGTTGCGCATGCGCCAAGCGACAGCGCCAGGACTGCGGCGCAGATCGGAGCACCTCTCATCGCAGCGTCTCCTGCATCGCGCAGCCTGGCACAGCGCAACCGGCAAGGCGCTCGGAGGGTGGCGCATGCGATCGTGCAGCGCTGGCATTGGCGGTCATGGTCGTTTGCTCAGGCGCATCCAGTTCGAACTTCACCGGCACGCGCACGTTCGATGCAATGGCCTTGCCCTGTGCATACGCAGGTTTCAGTCGCCATTGGCGCGCTGCATCCAGCACCGCTTGATCGAAGACACCGGCTGGCGTGCTGCGCACGACGGCGATGTGCTGCGGTACACCGCCTGGGTCGACCTCCATCTGCAGTTCGACAAAACCCTCGATGCCGGCATCGAACGCCGCGGCTGGATATGTAGGCGGTCGCATCGTCGTGAAATCCAGATAGCTTGGCGATCGCATGCTGTTGGAATCCACAGCGCTGCCGTCTGCAAGCGCGGCGTGTGACGATCCCGCGATGCGCGCCGGCTGCAGGGTCCAGACAGCGGCACTGATCGTCGCAGCGACCAGCAGCACCACCGCAACGCTCCAGCGCGAACGCTGGGCATCTTTCACTGGACCACGCAACGCCGCAATCCGCTGCGTCAACGGATGCGCCGCAGCCCAATGACAGACGAGCGGTGTGCAACCGGCACCCAGCTGGGTCTTGAGCATCGCGGTGGCGTAGCTGCGTCGCTTGCCTGGATGCTGTGCCAGCACGGCCGCATCGCAGGCCAGTTCCTGATCCAGCCGGAACGCGCGCCAGGCCAGATGCATCAGCGGGTTGAACCACCAGATGCAGAGCATCAGGGCCGCAAGCAGATTGGCATGCAGATCGCCGCGGCGCAGATGCAGCCGTTCGTGCGCCAGCACCAGCGCACGTTCGGCAGCGCAATAGCGCGTAGTGAAATCCGACGGCACCACAATACGTGGGCGCCAGATTCCCAATGAGGCCGGCAGCCCGGCGTCATGCGTTGCCGACCACACTGCCTTGTCCAACGCGTACAAAGGCCCAAGGCTGCGCACGAAACGATGCTGCCGCCGCCACAGCATGGCTGCCATCAGCGCGGCACCAGTCAGCCACACCGCCAATGCCAGCGTCGTCCACGCAGCAGCACCGTCATGCGCGTTGGACAGAGCCGGCATCGCAGCAAGCAGCGGCACCTTCAACATCGCAACATCCGATTGCGGGCTTGGCAGCACGGCGGCCAACAAGGCGAGCGGAACGCATGCCCAGATCGCGTACGCCGCCGTTGCACCAAACCAGCCGCGCAATGGGCGCCGTAGGAGCAGACAGATCGATAGCGCGGCCGCGGTGTAAAGCGTTGCGCGCAGCAGTAGCGGAACCAGTGCGTCAGGGCTCATCGTCCAACTCCTTGATCAGCTTTTTCAATTCCGCGATGTCGGACGCGCTGAGCTTTCCGCGCTCGCTGAAATGCGCCACCAATGGCGCCACCCGCCCACCGAATAGTCGTTGCAGCAATCCTTCGCTCTGTTGCTGTACCCACTGCTCGCGTTGCAGCAGCGGGGTATAGAGATATTTGCGCCCGTCTTTCTGCGCGGCGATGGCGCCCTTGTTGAGCAGGCGATTGAGCAAAGTCTTGATGGTCGGCTCGGCCCAATCGGTCTGTGCCAGCGCTGCGACCACCTCTTCTGCCGTGCGCGGAGCACCGTCCCAGAGCACTTGCATCACTACCGCCTCTGCATCGCTGATCGACATCCGATTACATCCGTAATTTTTACTGATTACATGCGTAAACCCAGTGGTTGTCAACCTGTTCCTCCTCGGGCTTCAAGCAGCGATTGCAGCGACCAACCGCAACGCCAACTGCCCAAGCAACCGGCTCGCCATCGGCTCGGCTACCCTGCACGGATGACCGAACATCTCACTGACCTGCCCTCCGCCGTGCAGCGGATCCTGCAAGATATCGAAGGCCCCTTGCGCGTCGGTGCGCCGCTTGGCATCGGCAAGCCGCATCGGCTGTTGAACGCCTTGTATGCGCAGCTCAAGGACACGCCGTCACGACCGCTGGCGCTGTACACGGCGCTGTCGCTCAATCCGCCCAAGCCCGGTGCGGGGCTGGAGGCGCGCTTTGCGGCGCCGTTCGTTGCACGTCATTTCGGTGACGACTTTCCGCGCTTGGCCTATGTCGACGACATGCTGCGCGACGCATTGCCGGCGCATGTGCAGGTGGAAGAGTTCTACATGCAGTCCGGCGGCCTGCTGCACTCCACGCAGGCGCAGGCCGACTACACGAGTCTGAACTACACGCACGCCGCTGCAGCAGTGGCGCAACGCGCGCCCAACCTGATCGTGCAGAAAGTGGCGCGCGAACCGTGCGGCACGCGGTTGTCGCTGTCGTGCAACAACGACATCACCCAGGACACGCTCGATGCGGTGCAGGCGCTCGGCCTGCCACGTCCGCTGTTGGTGGCGGAAATCGATACGCAACTGCCCTGGATCGGCGGCACTGCAGCGGTGGACGAGGCGTTCTTCGATCTGGTCATCGACCTGCCCGGCCCGTCGCCGCGCCTGTTCGGCTTGCCGCGGCAACCGGTGAACACCATCGACTACGCGATCGGCTTGTATGCCAGCACGCTGGTGCGCGATGGCGGCACCTTGCAGATCGGCATCGGCACGTTGGCCGATGCGCTGAGCCATGCGCTGGTGCTGCGACAGACCGACAATGCGACCTATCGGCGCGTGCTGCATGCATTGGATCCGGAGCTGGAACAGCATCCTGCGGTGCACGCCAGCGGTGGTCTGGAGCCCTTCGAGATCGGCCTGTACGGTTGCAGCGAAATGCTCAATGAGGGCTTCAAGCAGCTGGTGGACTGCGGCGTGATCCGCCGCAAGGTGCACGACGATCTGCCGCTGATGCAGCGCATTGCCGACGGCAGTGCCGATGCAGCCGATCACGCGCGGCTGGCACGCGAAGGCGAGTTTCTGCATGGCGCGTTCTATCTTGGTTCGCCGGACTTCTACCAATGGCTGCGCGATCTGGATGCGGAGACCCGCGATGCCATCGGCATGCGCCGCATCAGCGAGATCAATCAGCTCTACGGCGGCAACGAAACATTGGAGCGCTTGCAACGCCATCAGGCACGCTTCTTCAACTCCTGCATGATGGCCACCGCGCTCGGTGCAGCGGTGTCCGATGGGCTGGACGATGGGCGCGTGGTCTCCGGTGTCGGTGGTCAGTACAACTTCGTGGCAATGGCGCATGCCTTGCCGCAGGCGCGTAGCGCGCTGATGCTGCGGGCCACCCGCGATGCCGGAGCACATGCGGCAAGCAACGTGCGCTGGAATTATGGGCACACCACCATCCCGCGCCATCTGCGCGATCTGTACATCACCGAGTACGGCATCGCCGATCTACGCCACCAGACCGATCAGGACTGCGTGCTGGCGATGGCGAGCATCTGCGATGCGCGCTTTCAGGATGCATTGCTTGCCACAGCAAAGACATCGCGCAAGCTGCGTAGCGACCCTGCACTGCCTGCCCGCGCACAACGCAATACACCGCAAGCGCTGGAACAGGCATTGGCGCCGTTTCTCCGCGACGGCAGCCTGCCCGACTACCCACTCGGCAGCGACTTCACTGAGGTCGAGCAACGCGTGCTACGCGCACTGACCTGGCTCAAACGCGCCACTGCCAGCAACAGCGCGAAACTGACGACGGTGTGGCGCGCACTGCTGTCACGCGATGCGAGCGATGCAGACGACGCTGCCTGCTTGCAACGCATGGCATTGGACACGCCACGCGGCATCGGTGAGCGCGTGCAGGCACGGCTACTGGCATACGCCTTGCGCAAGACCAGATCGCACTGAGAGCGGCTTTGCCGGGATGTGCCGAGAAACGATGTCATGGCGCGTTTATCGCATTGTGACCCACGACGGCAACACTGCGGAAAGCGTTGCGTCAAATTTGGCCGGGATGATGGCGACCACCTTCTTTCCGGCTTCGGTGCATGCGCTTTCTACACGCTTTTTCGGCTTTGAATCTAGGCGATGACAGCAAAGCGAAGTCATCGCGCGCGAAGCGAAGCACCACGAGACACGCTGCATTTTTCGGCGTGTTG
This sequence comes from Xanthomonas sp. NCPPB 2933, assembly GCF_056725225.1. Classification (NCBI taxonomy): domain Bacteria; kingdom Pseudomonadati; phylum Pseudomonadota; class Gammaproteobacteria; order Lysobacterales; family Lysobacteraceae; genus Xanthomonas; species Xanthomonas sp. NCPPB 2933. The sequence continues at coordinate 1,240,969 of NZ_CM161518.1, read as the reverse complement.
ATGATGGCTAGCGTCACTTCACACGCCGCACCTCGCCTCACCGATCTGCAGTACATCGGTAGCCACAACAGCTACCACGCCGGCTTCGCCCCCAGCGAAGCGGCACTGCTGAAACAACTGAGCCCGGAATTGTTCGCAGCACTGGATTATCGCCATCCAGCGCTGACGCAACAGCTGGACGATGGCGTCAGACAGCTAGAACTGGATGTGTTTGCCGACGCGAACGGCGGCCGCTACGCGCACCCGGCAATCGTCGCGCAAGTTGCCAAGGCTGGCCTCCCGCCAGCGCCGGCGAGTGCACCTGCCGGCGTGATGGACAAGCCGGGCTTCAAGGTCATGCATGTGCAGGATGTGGATCAGCGCAGCAACTGCCAACCCCTGATCGCTTGCCTGCAGGAAGTGCGCGCGTGGTCGAAGCAGCACCCTGGGCATGTGCCGATCTTCATCCTGCTGGAAACCAAACAGGCAGCGGTGAAGCTGAGCTTTCCGACCGTGCAGCCGGAGCCGTTCGATACCGCGGCGCTGGATGCCTTGGATGCCGAACTGCGCTCGGTATTTCAGCCCGGCGAGTACCTCAGCCCCGATCAGGTGCGTGGCACCGCAGCTACGCTCAACGCCGCTGTGCTCGCGCATGGCTGGCCATCCTTGCACGAAGCACGTGGCAAGGTCGTGTTCCTGCTCGACCAGCGCGCGGCCGGTGCCAGTTACCTGCCCGGGCATCCGTCATTGCGCGGACGGGTGTGCTTCACCAACGCCGTGCCGGGCGAAGACGATGCCGCGTTTACTGAACTCAACGATGGCCCCGTGGAGAAGATCAACCAGCTGGTGAAAGCCGGCTATCTGGTGCGCACGCGGACCGACGCAGACCTGAAAGAAGCGCTGCACAACGACACTACGCGCCGCAACAGCATGCTGGCCAGTGGTGCGCAATTGCTCAGCACCGACTTCCCCGCACACGAGCCGGCCAGCAACGGTTACGTGGTGCGCTTCGACGGCGATGCGGTCGCACGCTGCAATCCGCAGCTTCCGCACGCGCATTGCAAGGGTGTCGACCTCACGCATTGAGTGGGGTCACGTCCGCAATCGCACCACCCACGCAAAACACCCAGACCTGTCGCAATGGAAGGCGTCGGCGATGCACGCCTGCGCCCGCGTTATCGGGCCGGGCACCCCACGTTCTCCAACTACGCGAGCCAACTGCATGCAGCACCCCCGCACTTTCCATCGTCTGACCTGCGCCATTGCGCTGGCGCTGTCGGCACCCGCGTTCGCCGAGACTCCTGAGCCCGCTACCACCACATTGGATTCGGTCAACGTGCAGGCCAAGCACGCTGCAACACCGGGATCGCTCAACGAACAGCGCCTGTCCAGCAGCGTCAACAGTGTGATGAGCAAGCAGCAGATCGATGCCATCCCGTCGGGCGGCATCGCCGATGTCGTGTCGCACATGCCGGGCCTTTCCGCTTACAGCGACATGCATCTGGGCCAGGCCACCACTGGCGAAAATGCCTACGTCAGCATCCGCGGCATGGATGCCAGCTACAACGCCTACACGCTCAACGGCTTCGGCATGCCCGAGACCGATTCGTCCACGCGCGCCATCTCGTTGAACATGCTGGCCCCGTTCGGCATCCAGTCGGTGCAGGTGTCGAAATCGCCCACACCCGACATGCCGGGCGACTCGATCGGCGGTGCGATCGACATGCGCACGCCGAACGCCTTCGACTTTGATCGCGACGTCTATGCCAAGACCACCGCGCAAGGTCAGTTCAACGCGCTGGCCTCTGACCTGGGCGGCAAGGACACCGGCGGCACCTTCCAGCAGGAGCTGGCCTGGAAGTTTGGCGACGGCCATGCCTTCGGCCTCTACGCATCGGCCTATTACGGCAAAAACAACAACATGGCGCAAGCGCCGGCGCCCAACAGTAAGTACGTGCCGGCCGATCCTGCATTCGCCAGTGCAACGGACCTGCGCGATGTCGGTCCATTGATCAGCACCCGTTACAAGTACAGCCTCTACACCAGTCAGATCGAACGCTATGGCGGCAATCTCTCGCTCGATTGGCAGGGCGACAACAGCGCACTCTATGCGCGTGCCATCTACGGCAGCTACGGCGTGACCGGGCAGCAGGATCAGTCCAGCGCGCGCTTGGAAACCTATCGCAACCAGCCAACCGCCGTGCGCGGCGGCTACTTCAACACGCACGATATCGACGAGAAGCTGGCAACGCTGCAACTCGGTGGCCAGACCACGCTGGATCGCCTGCGCTTCGACTATGGCAGTTCGGTCGGTCGCGGCACCCGCAGCCGTCCGGACTATGTGTCAGCCAGTCTGTATGGTTTTACGCCCGGTAGCTTCGCCTTCGACCTCAGCAACCCGCGCTATCCGAGCATCGCGCCAAGCTCGCCTGCATTGCAGGACTTCTTCTACAACCTGGATTCATCGCTGCTGTGGAAGGTGCAGGGGCATGACGCCGGCAGTCACGACAACCGCGTCAACTTACACACCGATATCACCTATCAGGTCGATGGCGATGTGCTGGACAGCATCAAAGTCGGCCTGTCTGCCGATCACTCCGACCGCGGCGCCTATGATCATCCGTTCTTCCACAAGGACGGCAACTTCGTCACCAATGGTCCTTATTTTGGCGGGCCGAATTACGCGTTTCCCACGGCCGGCGGCCCGCCGCTGAGCGCGATCCCGGGACGTGTCACCAATAACGCGTTCGATGGCCGTTACGCAGGCCCGTTCAAACTGCTCAACCGCAACTGGATGCTCGCGCAGGCGCTGCCTTACAAGTACGTCAACGATCCCAATGGCGCGGGCGTCTACACAGCCAACGACTACAACGCCAACACCACCTCCAGCACCGAGGCGATCTATTCCGGTTACGCAATGGCCGCGCTGCATATCGGCTCGGTAAGCGTGCTGCCCGGTGTGCGCTACGAGTTGACGCGCTACTCGGCCCAATCCTGGCAATCCAGCGGCGATGGCAGCACCGGCCGTTTCGTCGGCACCGGCAGCACGTATGGGCAAGTGTTGCCGGGCATCAGCGTCAACTATCGGCCAGACGATCTCACCGTGTACCGCGCTTCATTGCGCCGCAGTTTCAGCCGCCCGGCGTTCGGCCTGATTTCCGGCGAGACGGTGTACACCATCGACGACACCCAGCAGGTGGTCGGCATCTCCAAGCCCAATCCCGATCTGCATCCGAGCAAGGCCGACAACGCCGATCTCTCCGCCGAGTTCTACGACCACAACGGCGGCGTACTCAGTGCATCGACCTATTACAAACGCATCACCGGCTTCATCTACACCTCGCAATCGGCGACCAGCAACGACAACACGCTGGGCGGCCTGGTACCGACCGGCACCACGTTCGAAAACGGCGTGCCGGTGACGATGCCGCAGAACGGTGGCACCGCAAAGCTCTATGGCCTGGAGTTGGCGGCGAGCAAGCGCCTGCAGGACTTGCCGGGCATCTGGAGCAATTTCGGCGTCACCGCCAACCTCACGCTGCAACACAGCGAAGCAGACAGCAAGCGCAGCGATCAACCGGAAAAAACCTGGTTGCCACGCGCGCCGGAGCGTATCTACAACCTGGATCTGTTCTACGACGATACGCATCTGCGCACCGACCTGAGCTACAACTACACCGGCCTGCAATTGCTTGGCTTGACCAGCGACCGGCTCAACTACTACCTGCAACCGGTGAAGTCGTTGGACTTCAATGCCACCTACCATTTGCCGCACCATATCGATGTGGGTGTATCGGCCAAGAACCTGCTCAATGCGGCAACGTTCTACGAAACGCAGGGCAAATCCAAACGCTACATGGCCTACGATCCCGGCGCCGATGGTGCGTATGTACAGACCGGGGGGGTGTACATGCTGACGTTGGGCTATACCTACTGACGGCGGACATGCAGACAGATGCGGCGCGATGGCTGCAGCTGCAAAGATCAGGTTTGCGCTGATCCAATCGATCGCCTGACTGACATACAGGCGATCAATTGTTGCGCGGTGCACGACTCACTCCACCGCCCGGGTAGACGCATGAGCAGCCGGCTGACGCGTCGAATCGGCAACTGCGCGGAGGCGAGATAGCAGGTATCCACTTTTGACCCGCATCGATACCGCGTTCTCAGTCAGTCCCGGTGCAGCCATTTCACGCAGACCACGCAGGCAGCTCGGGCAAGGTGCGCGCATGCCTCTTTCGGACCTGCTCATGCCCTCACGCTCCTACGCTCGCGCCTGCTTGCTCACTCTCGCTCTGAGCGCTTCATTGTCTGCATTGGCGCAAGCTCCGCAGCCCGCCGCTGCTCCTGCACCTGCACCTGCACCTGCAGCAACGCCTGCGGCGAAAGTCGTGCCGAGCGGCCCGCGCTCGGATCTGCATGCACAAGTCCTGCTGGATCGCGCGCATTTTTCGCCGGGGCAGATCGATGGCGAGCGCGGCTCCAATCAAAAGCGTGCCGTCTCCGGGTTTCAGGCCGCGCACAACATCAAGGTGACCGGTGAGCTGGATGACGCGACCTGGCAGGCCTTGCAGGCCGACGCCACGCCGGCGTTGGTGCAATACACGCTCACCGCTGCCGATGTCGCCGGACCGTTCCAGCCGATTCCCAAGGGCCCGGCCGAACAGGCCAAGCTGCCCTCGCTCGGCTACACCTCGGTGGATGAGGCACTGGGCGAGCGGTTTCATGCCGACCCCGAACTGCTACGCCAACTCAACCCCGGCGTGGACCTGAGCAAGGCCGGGGCCGTGATCCAGGTGCCTAACATCGACGGTGTCCCGCCACTGGCCAAGCCGGCCAAGCTGGTGGTCGACAAGTCCGAGTCGACGCTGCGCCTGTTCGATGCCGACGGCAAGGTCTATGCGCAGTTCCCGGTGTCTTCCGGCAGCAAGCACGATCCGCTGCCGATCGGCCGCTGGAAGGTCCTGGGCGTGGCGCGCGATCCCGTGTTCAAGTACAACCCCAAGCTGTTCTGGGACGCGAAAAAGGGCGATCAAAAGGCGACCTTGCCGTCGGGTCCGAACAATCCGGTCGGCCGCGTGTGGATCGACTTGTCCAAGCCGCATTACGGCCTGCACGGCACGCCGGAACCCGGTCATGTCGGCAAGACCGAATCGCATGGCTGCGTGCGCCTGACCAACTGGGACGTGGTCAATCTGGCCAGCGTGGTCGGCCCGTCCATGCCGGTGGTGATGCAGGAGTAAGCATGAAACTGCTGATGATGCTGGTGGTGGGGGTGCTGCTGGGTGCAGCCGGCTATTGGTGGCTGGAACGTGAGGCGCCGCAGGCGACAGTAGAGCCAGCGCCCACTGCTGCACCCGTGGCAACACAGCACGACGCGGCGCATACCGAACTGGCAGCATCTGCTGCTCCGGCACTCGCGCCACCGCCTGCCGTTGCCGCTGCGCCGGCAACCGATGCGGCGCCAGCCAATACGCCTGCAGCAGCAACGCCCGCGCCACCAGCTGGCACCGCAGTTTCAGGTGCTGGCTTGTTGATTCCGGTACAAGGCATCAGCAGCAGCCAGCTGCAGGACACCTTCACCGACGCACGCAGCGAAGGCCGCGTGCACGATGCCATCGACATTCTCGCCCCCACCGGAACAGCGGTCCTCGCAGTGGCAGACGGCACCGTCGAGAAACTCTTCAACAGCGAACGCGGCGGCCTGACGCTGTATCAGTTCGACCCGAGTGGCACGTATTGCTACTACTACGCGCATCTGGAGCGCTACGCCGATGGTGTGGCGGAAAAACAGCAGATCAAGCGCGGTCAGATCATTGGCTATGTGGGCAGCACAGGTAACGCAGATCCTGCGGCACCGCATCTGCATTTCGAGATCCATCGCCTCGGGCCGGAAAAAGAATGGTGGAAGGGCGAAGTCGTGAATCCGTATCCCGTCTTGCATGGCGATCAGACACTGCAGTGATGCACTGACGCTGTGGCGTACACAAAGGCCTGCGCGTCATGCGCAGGCCTTTGTACTTAAGAGCGGCTAACAAAACGTAGCGAGCGGTCGTCAGGTGGGTGCGGGCGGCGCGCAGGAACCGGAGTGTACGAGCGGTACATGAGGATTCCGAGCACCGACCGCGCCCGCCTGGCGGCTGCGCAGTAGGTTTGTTAGCCGCTCTAAATCAACATCCCACCAGACACCTCGATGCGCTGCGCATTGATCCAACCGGTGCCCGGCGCCAGCAATGCAGCCACCACCGGCCCGATATCGTCCGGCAGGCCAGGGCGGCCTAATGCAGTGACCGAGGAAATCATCGCGTTGACCTGCGCGTTGTCACGCACGCTGCCGCCATTGAAGTCGGTTTCGATCGCACCCGGCGCCAGCGTGTTGGCACGGATGCCCCGCGCGCCCAACTCTTTGGCCAGATAGCGGGTGAACACTTCCACCCCGCCCTTCATCATCGCGTAGGCCGACGAACCCGGCAGCGCAAAACGTGCAAGACCGCTGGACACGTTGAGGATGCGTCCGCCATCGGCAATCAGCGGCAACAACGTCTGGGTCAGAAAATACGGGGCTTTGAGATGGATGTTGAACAGCGCGTCGAATTGCGCAGGCGTGGTCTCGGCAATGGACGCGTGCAAACCGGTGCCGGCGTTGTTGACCAATGCGTCGAAGTGGGTGCGATCCCAACTGGTCAACACTTCCTTCAGTTGAGCGGCAAATGTAGCGAAGCCCTCGACATTGGCAACATCCAGCTGCAATGCATGCGCGCGATGCCCCAGCTTCTGGATGTCTGCGACGACTGCAGCAGCCTCGCCTGCTTCGCTGCGATAGGTCAGCACAATGTCGCTGCCGTCGGCAGCGAGCGCGAGCGCGGCGTTACGGCCCAGGCCGCGGCTGCCGCCGGTGATCAATGTGATGGGGGTGGTGTTCGGCATGCTGTACTCCGGGGATGAGGGATGATGCCGAGAACGACCGCAAGCCTGTAGGGATGTCAGGCGCGTCGGTGCCTGGCATCGGTGTCTGCCAGTGATGTTGTAGCGCGCGTTTGCGCGCCAGCCTGCGACGGTATGGGTATCGCGTCGTTGCAAAGACTATTGCGCTTGCCGCGCCGCATAAATCAGCTCAGGCTGATTGCACCGTTCAAAAGTATCGACCAATCGATGGACACCATGGAGTCGTTGCGCGCATTCCTGCGCGTAGCCGAGCTCGGCAGTTTCACTCGCGCCGCCGAAACCTTGGGCCTGCCCAAGGCCAGCGTCTCCACTGCCGTGCAACGGCTTGAAGCGTCGCTCGGTACCCAGCTGTTGCATCGCACTACACGCCGCGTGCAACTCACTGGCGACGGCACCGCGTTCTATCAGCGCGGCCGCGATTTGCTCGATGACATGGACGAGTTGCAAGGCATGTTTCAGCGCGACCGTAGCCAGTTGCGAGGGCGCTTGCGGGTGGACATGTCGTCCGGCATTGCGCGCAATTTCGTGATTCCCGCCTTGCCGGTATTTTTGGCACTGCATCCACAACTGGAAGTGGAGATCAGCGGCACCGACCGCCGCGTGGATGTGGTGCGCGAAGGCTTCGATTGCGTGTTGCGCGTGGGCGCGCTCGAAGACACCAACCTGGTCGCGCGACCGCTCGGCGCGTTTCGCATCATCAACTGCGCCAGCGCGGATTACCTGACGCGGCGTGGCACACCGCGCTGTCTGGACGATCTGGCGCAGCACGATCTGGTGCATTACGTCACGACGCTGGGCCAGCGGTCGCCCGGCTTCGAGTACCACGACGGGCAGACCTATCAACTGCTGCCGATGCGCGGCCCGGTGACGGTCAACAACGGCGATGCCTATCTTGCTGCGGCATTGGCGGGCCTGGGCATCATCCAGGCACCGGCCAGCCCGTTGCGCCCACACCTGGATAGCGGCGCCTTGATCGAGGTGCTGGCCGCCATCGCGCCCGAACCGATGCCGGTCACGCTGCTCTACGCGCAGCGTCGCCACCTGCCGCAACGCGTGCGCGCGTTCATGGATTGGGTGGCAGAAGTGATGGCGCCGCATCTGGAACCGCTGTAGCCCTGGGCTACCGTCGATGCGATTGCCGGCACGCCTTTGCGTGTGCGTGTGCAGGCAAGCCTATGCAACGTGCCGATACTTGCGGGAAAGGCTTCCGCTTGCGCGCCAGCTCGGCACCACCGAAGCAAACTGATGTCAGCACGCAGCGCAGGCAGTAGAAAGCGCAGCAGATCTACGATCACCCAGAAGGGATGCAGACACAAAAAAACATGCACCTTTTGCAAGGTGCCTGCATCGTTGCAACAACAGGCCAGGCGCTGAAATCGCGCCCGGCTTGGTCTGCGATCAGAACGTGTAGTTGAAGGTCAGCATGCCGTTGCGCGATGCGCCCCATGCGCCATAGCCGCCGTTGAACTGCGAGTAATAGCGCTTGTCGAGCAGGTTGTCGACATTGAGCTGCACCGAAAACTGCGGCGACAACCGGTAGCGCGCGAATGCACTGACCAGCGCATAGGCGCTCTGCTGGAAGGTGCCGTAGACCGGGTCCACGTAGTACGAGCGGTTCTGCCAGTTGACGCCGCCCCCCACGGTTAGATCGCTCCACGCACCTTGCGGGGTGTAGCTGTTGAACAGCTTGAGAGTGGTGCGCGGCAGATGCGTGTTGATCGACGTGCCGCTGTCGTCGCGGGCGGTGTAGTGCGAGGCACCGAAGGTGGTATTCCAGCCAGCGGTCACGCGGCCGGAAATCTCGAAGTCGAAGCCTTCGCTCACCACGCCGTTGGCGGCCTGGTACGCCGATTCGCTGCTACCGGGGACGAAGCCGCCGGTGGCCACGCCCAGGTTGTCCTGCTCGATGCGAAACACCGCAAGCGAGGCGTTGAGCTTGTCGTCGAACCACGCTGCCTTGACGCCGGCTTCGTAGCCCTTGCCGCTCAACGGGTCCAGGTAGCCGCCATTGGCATCGCGCAGGGTCTGCGGATTGAAGATTTCGGTATAGCTGACGTAGGTCGACCACACATCGTTGATGTCGTACACCAGGCCGGCGTACGGGGTGACTTCGGTCTGGGTGTCGGAGAACGGCACCAGGCCTTGCGTCGTCGAATCGACGTTGCGGCCATCGATCTGCCAATCGGTATAGCGCGCGCCCACCAGCAGCGTCAGCGGATCGGCCAGCGAGAACCGTGCGGCCACGTAAGCGGCCTTCTGCTTGATGGTGCCGTCGCTCTGCACCGTGCGCGGGCTCCAGTTGGGTTCCGGGTACGCGCCGGTCCAGCCGAAGTAGCTGTCCAGCGGCGCAGGGAAATCGAAGGTGCCGTTGTTGACGTATTCGCGGCGGTTGTAGCTGGCGCCGGCCACCAGATGATGCTCGCGGCCGAACAGCTGGAACGGGCCTTCCGCATAGACATCGGCACCATCGGCCTTGCGCTCGGTCAGGTAGTTGCCCGAATACGGCACCACGCCGCCACCGGTGGCGCGGTCGAACCCGAAGATCGTATAGAACGGATAGAACAGATGATTGGCCGCTTCGGTCTTCTCGTGGCTCAGATTGGCCTTGAGGTTCCAACCGTTGTCGAAGCTCTGCTGCAGGCTGGCGAAGGTGCGCTGCAGACGCGTATCCCAGAACGTCCAGTCGGCCGCCGGGTTGAACGAGCGGTCGTAGTTGGTGCGGGTGCCATCGCTGTAGAACAGCGGGAAGCCGCCCCAGGTGACATCGTTCGATTCCTTCTTCTGGTACTCGTAGCCCACGCTCAGCAAGGTGCTGTCGGTGAGGTCCGCATCGATGATCGCCGAGCCGATCTTCTTGCGCATGCTGTAGCGGTCCATATCCGACTCGCCATCCTGATACAAGCCGATCACGCGCGCGCGCACGGTGCCTTCTGGGCTCAGCGGCACGGTGACATCGGCCACGCTGCGGGTCTTGTTGAAATCGCCGCCGCCGACCGACACGGTGCCGGTGAAGTCGCGGCTGAGCGCGTGCTTGCGCACCAGATTGATCGAGGCGGACGGATTGCCCGAGCCGGTGAGCAGGCCGGTGGCGCCGCGCACCACTTCGATACGATCGTACAGCGCCACGTCCAGCGCCGAATCGCCGTAGCTCCAGGCCTGCTCCATATAGGCCGGGATACCGTCGAACTGGTAGTTGTCGATGTAGAACCCGCGTGCGAAGAATTCCAGCCGCTCGCTGTCGCTCTGCGCCACCGAGATGCCGGTGACGTTGTTGAGCACGTCGGTGATGCTCTGCAGATTCTGGTCATCCATGCGGTCACGGGTGATCACGGTGACCGACTGCGGAATCTCGCGCAGCGACAGATTCATGCGCGTGCCGGCGGTGGTCTTCTCCACCGTATAGCCCTTGGCCTGTTCGCCCTGCACAATCAGCCGGTCCAGCGTGGTGACCTCGGCATCGGCGGCGGCAACGGGCGTCTCGGCCAATGCCTGGCCAGCGGCCAGCGTGCACAGCGCAGCGAACAGCGCGCGCGGCAGGGCATGACGACGCGCGCCCATGGAAACAAGACGCAACTCGGTACTACGGATCATCGGGAACTCCAACGCAGACGGAATCAGACCACGCGCTGCGAAGACGCCGCGCCGGCAACAAGGGGGAGGAAACGGTGTGCCCTACCAGCGGCAGCGCGCCATTTTAATGGGAATGATTCACATTTTAAATAGCTGGGTTGACATTTTTTAGCATTTGCTTGACATAAGCGAGCGCTACCTGGATGGGAGCGCGTTTCGCAGGATCTGGTCACTCCAGCGGAGATCAGCAAGGCGTACTTCGATGGTCTTTCTGCTCCGAGCAAGCAATTCCTGCTGCTGCCACGGACCGGGCACGATCCCAACCCGCCGATGATGGAGGCACAGTTGAAGGTGCTGACCAGGATCCGCGCCTCGGCGCTGGCCAACGACGCGCACTGAAGCACGCCACGCTTCCGTTGAACGATGACGCACCCGCGCATCGCTCACGAGATTCAACAAAAAAGCCGGCTTTCGCCGGCTTTTTTCTTCAGCGCAACACGCGAGGCCTTACAGCGCCTTGGCTGCCGCAACCACATGCTCGGCCGTGATCTTGAAGTACGCATACAGCTGATCCGCCGGCGCCGAAGCACCGAAAGTGTCGATGCCGACCACATCTCCATCCAGGCCCACGTACTTGCGCCAGAAGCCGGTCACGCCCGCTTCCACCGCCACGCGCTTGCGCACCGCGTTCGGCAACACCGACTCGCGATACGCCGCATCCTGGCGATCGAACACATCGGTGGACGGCATCGACACCACGCGTGTCTTTAGGCCTGCCGCATCCAGGGTCTGCTTGGCTTCCACCGCCAGGCCGACTTCCGAACCGGTGGCGATCAGGATCACGTCCGGCGCGCCGCCTTCGGCATCGGCCAGCACGTAGCCACCGCGTTCGATCAGCTTGAGCTGCGCGTCGCTGCGCGGCTGGTGCTGCAGATTCTGGCGACTGAACACCAGGCAGCTCGGGCCGTCCTTGCGGGTGATCGCGGCCTTCCAGCTCACCGCCGATTCCACCGCATCGCCCGGGCGCCACACATCGTTATTGGGGATGTAGCGCAGCGAGGCCAGATGTTCCACCGGCTGATGGGTCGGGCCGTCTTCGCCCAGGCCGATCGAGTCGTGCGTGTACACGTGGATGGCATGCGCCGGATTCAGCGCGCTCATACGCACGCCGTTGCGCGCGTAATCGCTGAACACCAGGAAGGTGGCGTCGAAGGGAATAAAGCCGCCATGCAGCGCCAGGCCATTGGCAATAGCGGTCATGCCGAACTCGCGCACGCCGTAGTACACGTAGTTGGCATCCGGGTCGTCGGTGGCCACCGACTTGCTGGCCTTCCACAACGTGAGGTTGGAATGCGCCAGATCGGCCGAACCGCCGATCAGTTCCGGCAACAGCGGGGCGAACGCTTCGATCGCCAGCTGCGAGGCCTTGCGCGAGGCGATGGTCTGGCCGTCCTGCTGCGCCTTGGCGATGTAGGCATCGGCCTGGGCGATGAAGTCGGCCGGCAACTCGGCGTGCGAGCGACGGGTCAGCTCGGCAGCTTCGGCCGAATACTGCTTGCCGTACTTGTCGAACAGTTGCTCCCACTCGGCCTGACGCAGGGTGCCGGTGCCGCCTGCACGCCAGCCGGCGTAGATCTCTTCGGGAATTTCGAACGGGCCGTACGGCCACTCCAGCGCCTTGCGTGCGCCTTCCAGTTCTTCCTTGCCCAGCGGCGCGCCGTGCGAGGATTCCTTGCCGGCCTTGCTGGGCGCACCGAAGCCGATCTTGGTGCGGCAGCAGATCAGGGTCGGCTTGTCGGTGTTCTCCAGCGCGGCTTCGATGGCGGCCTTGATCTTCTCGGCATCGTGCCCGTCCACATCACGGATCACGTGCCAGCCATAGGCCTCGAAACGCGCCGGCGTGTTGTCGCTGAACCAGCCATCGGTGTTGCCGTCGATGGAAATGTGGTTGTTGTCCCAGAACGCAACCAGCTTGCCCAGGCCCCAGGTGCCAGCCAGCGAGGCGGCCTCGTGCGAGATGCCTTCCATCATGCAGCCATCGCCCATGAACACCCAGGTGCGGTGGTCGACGATTTCCAGCTCCGGGCGGTTGTAGCGCTGCGCCAGCAACTTCTCGGCCAGCGCGAACCCGACCGCATTGGCGAAGCCCTGCCCGAGCGGACCGGTGGTGGTCTCGATCCCTGGGGTCTCGCTGCGCTCGGGGTGGCCGGCGGTCTTGCTGTGCAGCTGACGGAACTGCTTGAGCTGCTCGATCGGCAGGTCGTAGCCGGACAGGTGCAACAGCGCGTACTGCAGCATCGACCCGTGGCCATTGGACAGCACGAAGCGGTCGCGGTTAAACCACTGCGGGTTGTTTGGGTTGTGCCGGAAGAAATCGTTCCACAGCACTTCGGCGATATCGGCCATGCCCATCGGCATGCCGGGATGGCCGGATTTGGCGGCTTCGACCGCATCTGCGGCAAGAAAACGGATGGCGTTGGCCAGCTGGCGGCGGGTGGGCTGGGTCATGGGCGTCTATGGAAGCGGAGGGGAACACCGCTGGAAGCGGAGCCGCTTATTCTCCCACAGAGCGCGTTAGGGAGCCGGGATTGGGAGGCGGGATTGGTGAGGCTGGAGCCTCTGCAGCCTCGTCCACTAGACAACGGTGCAACTGGCGGCCGAGACGCTATCGCAACACCGCAAGACCTGACCTGGCACCTGACGATCGCAACAGCCCGCTCCAACGAATCCCGAATCCCGAATCCCTACTCCTCGCCCTTCGCCACCAACGTCGTCAACGCCAGATCGCCGGTCACATTCAACGCCGTGCGGCACATATCCAGGAAGTGATTGACGCCCAGGATCATGCCGATGCCGACCGGGTTGACCCCGACCATCGCGCAGATCAGCGCCACCACCGGCAGCGAGCCCGACGGCACACCCGCGGTGCCGATGCCACCCAGGATGCAGACCAGCATCACCATGAACTGCTGGCCGATGCTCAGGTCCACATTGAAGAACTGCGCCAGGAAGATCACCGTCACCCCTTCGAACAGCGCGGTGCCGTTCTGGTTGGCGGTGGCGCCCACCGTCAGCACAAAGCGCGACACGCGTGGCGGCAGGCCCATTTCGTCGGCCACGCGCAAGGCGGTGGGCAGGGTCGCATTACTGGACGCAGTGGAGAACGCCATCATCGTGGCCTCCTGGGTCTGCTTGAAGAAGCCGATCGGCGAACGCCCGGCGAACTTCACTGCCAGCCCGTAGCTGACCACCATGTGCAGGCCCAGCGCCAACACCACCACGCCCACGTAGGCGCCCAGGCGGATCAACAGATCGAAGCCGAACAGCGCAGCCAGATTGAACATGAAACAGGCCACCGCATACGGCGCCAGGCGAATCACCAAGCCGATCAAGGTCATCGAGATTTCGAAGATGCCCTCGATGCCGCGCTTGAGCGTGGCGACTTTTTCATCCGCGGTCAGCACCATGCCCACGCCGAACATCACCGCAAAAAACATCAGCGACAAAATCGCGCCATTGCTGGACGCCGCAGCGATTACGTTGCTGGGCACGATCGACAACAGCATGTCCATGCCCTGCGGCTGGGTGCCGGAGCTGGAAATGATCTCGCGGGTGCGCTCGGCGTTTTCCTGGATCAACTGATTAGCCAGCTGTGGATCCACGCCAGCCCCAGGCTTGAGCACATTCACCAACACCAGGCCGAGCAACACCGCCACACCGGACAGCACGACGGTGTAGCCCAAGGTGCGCCAACCCACACGGCCGAGCGCACGGATGTCGCCCATTTCGGAAATGCCCATCACCAATGCCGAAAACAGCAGCGGCACGATCAGCATGAAGATCAGATTGAGAAAAATCTGCGAGAACGGAGTGGTGACGTACTTGGTCACCGTGCGCACCCAGTCGGCATCGCTGCCGGCAAGGTAGTAGACGGCCAACCCCAACACCAGGCCGACGGCGAAACCAATGCCCATCTTCCAATGCAGGGGCAGGCCCGGGCGGCGTGCGGCTGGGGATGCAGTCATCTGGTCGGGCCTTGATCTGTACACAAAGGCCGGAGCTTAACAAACGCCATCGATGCGGCCACCTACCCGACGTGCCGCTACGCGCCTGCCCGAGGGTAGGTGTCCCTCTCGACGTCAGGTGATGCAGGCGTTGGCGCGGGAGCGGGAGCGGGCGAGAGTCCTGCAACCAGGCTGCTGCCCTAATCGATCTGCAATTGGCGCATCCACATCATCTAATCAGCTTGAAGTGGCAAAGATTTCGAGTCTTGCCGTTGCTAGATGCAGCCCAAAGCCTGGTTGGTCGAGGGCACGGTGCCTTCTAGCTTTAGATCAAAAACCTGGTTGGTCGAGTGCGCGGTGCCCTCGCCGCTCGCGGGACACGCCGTGAATCCGTCCCTGGAGGCTCAGTGGCGGCATCCATGCCGCCACATGGTCCCGCAATCGGCGAGGGCACCGCACCAGAGAGTTCGTAGGCTGCTTCGTTGAAAGCCTGCCTGTTATTCGTTCGCGTTGCGACGCTGATCAGGAGCGCCATCATTCGCGCCGTCATCTAAAAAAAAGCGCGTATTGCACCGCTTGCAACCATGCACACCGACACTCTCGATTGGTCCTTGCCCGCTCACCGTCGCGGGACCTTACGCGGCATGGATGCCGCGTAAGAGCCTACACGGACGTACTTGCGGCGTGTCCCGCGATGGTGGGCGGGCAAGGACCCTGCAGCCAAGCCGCAACCCCAGAGCTCTGCTTTCATCGACACATCAGCAACCCACGTGTAACCGGAATCAACGAGTCGCAACGCTACACGGCTTGGCGACCATCCAAGAACCCGTTAGCCACTGTCGCTGCAGCGCAGCCGATCAACGCGCTGGCGGATACAGCGGCGCCAATACCTCCGGTTCCGCAGCCGTTGCATGGCGCCAACGCGGGCCTTTGGAAAAAGCCTCGCGCAACGCTGTACGCGCGGCGGCCACATCACCATCGCCGCCCCAGCGCGCGCGCTGCATCTGCGCCACTGCTGCGCGCTGGGCCGGGTCGCTCAACGCGGCCAGCACACTGTCGATGTCGGCAACACCGGCCATGCCGCAGAGTACCGCCGCCACATCGTCCATCCCGCCGGTATCGAGCGCGCGCCGCAATTCGGCCACACCATGGGTGGCACGACCGGAGGCGGGTGCATCGCTGCCATTGGTCACCGGCGCACCGCGCGAACCGCCGCGACGCAGCAGCAACGCCCACGCAAGCGTGGCGACCCACAACAACGCGAAACCGATCGCCGCACCGATCCAGCCCCACGGCCGTTGCGCAGCGGCGGGTTGCTGCAGGCTGAGCGTGCTGGCCGCAGGAGCTCGCACAACGTTATCCGGCAACGGGTTTGCTGCTGGCGTAGGCGCGGGCGCCGCAAACGCACCGCTACCCGCAGCCACATCCAACGTAAGGTCCGGCAGCGATGCAGTCTTGGCCGCCGCTGCGCCCACATCCCACCACGCCACCTGCAAACCCGGCACCACCAGTGGACCAGCGCGGTTGGGCACGATCGAATAGCGCCGGGTCAGCCGCAGCTGCGGCGAACCGTCCACGAAGCGTTCCTCGTACTGCGCCGGCTCGGCAAACACCTGCGCGTCAGGCACGCTCGGAGTAGGCAATTCCGGGAACTGCGCCTGGGTGGCGCCGCGTGCGCTGGCTTCCACCACGATCTGCGCCGCTTCACCAGCAGTCGCGCGCTGCGGCGTGGTGGTGTAACGCAGCTGCAGACTGCGCAGCGGCAGCCACGGCTGCGGCGCGTTGGCCGGCTGCGCACGCACCTGCAGCGGAATGCTGGCGCTGCGCGCAGTCAGCTCGCCATTGCCACGACCGAAGTAATCATCGAAAAAACCACCGACCGAACGCCCATTGAAACGCGCCGACGGCAACAGCAAGCGCCCACTGCGCTCGGGCACCAGCAAATAGCGCCGCTCCACCACGTTGTATTGACGATTGTTGACCAGCTTGACCGAACTGACGTCATCGCCAATGCGCTGCAGCGATGCGCCATCGGGCGCTTCCAGATCCAACTCGCCGGAGGCCAGCTGCGTAGCGAAGTACAAACGCACCACCACGCCCACACTTTGCTGCACGTAGGGCTGCGGGTCGTCCACCTGCGTTTCGACGAAGGCGTCTTCATTGCCCTGCGCCGCGCTCGGCCCGCCTGGCGCGCTGCCACCAGCGCTGCCGGTGCCCGCATTGTTTGACGCCCCAACCACCTGCAACCGCAGCGGCTCGGTGCGCTCGTTGCCGACGCGTATCGCCGGCACAATCAGCTCACCGCTCCTGCGCGGCGTCAACACCACGCCGAACAACGCACGCACCGTGACCGATCCATTGGTCACCTGCATCTGCTGGTTGGCGCTCTTGGCACCCAGCGCGAAATCGTTGCGCAACGGCGTGTAATCCGGATCGACACCGCGTTGATCGGTTTCGATATTCAACATCACCACGTCGCCGGCATTGGCGCTGTCGCGGTCCAGCCAGGCGCGCGTCACCGCACCGACGGGTGCGGAAGCGAGCATCACCATGCTGGCCAGCATCGCGATCGCCGCGCGGCGTAAGTGGTGTGTGCCGATCATCGTCCGTCCCGTTGCCTGCGTTCGTGTTCCAGCCTGAATTTGGTGCGCAGCAAGCTGCCCGGATCGTCAGGAACGCGCCGCAACCAGGCATCCACCGCCTGCCGTTGCTCGCGCTGTTCCGGCGTCTCGCTGACGGCTGCGGCTTCCTGCTTGCCGTTTGCATCGGCGCTCTTATCGCCGGCCTGCGCCATCGCCTGCTGCATCTTTTGTCGCTGCGCGGCATCGGCCTGCTGCTGCGCCTGCGCATCGGCCGACTGCGGCGGCGCGTCCTGTTTGCTCTGCTCGCCTTGACCATTCTTGGATTGCTGGTCTTGCGGCTTTCCATCCTGCGGCATCTGCGCCGAAGACGGCTGGTCCTTGCTGTCCTGTTTGCCTTGGGCGTCCTGCTTGCCCTGCCCATCCTGGCCAGCGTTTTGGTTGTCTTGTTTGTTTTGCCCGGACTGATTTTGGCCGAGCTTGTTCTGACCGGATTGCTTCTGGTCTTTGGACTGGCCCTTGCCGTCCTGACTTTTGCCGTCCTTGTTGTTCTGCTGTTGACGCTTGCGCGCCGCATCCACCGCCGCACGATTGGCGATGGCGTCCTGCTGGTCGGGGTGTTGCTTCAGCGCACGGTCGTACGCCGCAATCGCTTCGTCGTACTGCCCCTGCCGGGCCAGCGCGTTGCCAAGGTTGTACAGGCCCTCATCGGTGGGCACACCTTCAAACGCTTTCTGTGCCGCGGCGAAATCGCCTTTGCGATACGCCTGCACGCCTGCATCCAGACGTTGTTGTTGCACCTGATCGGCGCGTTGCCACAACGTACTCTCTGCAGCGTGCGCGGGCTGGGCCAACGGCAACACACACACCAATGCGAGTACCGCCACAACCGCACTACGTCGGAACGCCAGCAGCGCCAACAGCATCACCGGCAGCAGCAGCCAGTAGCCCTCGTCCAGCCAGGTCTTGCCGCCATTGGACTCGGCCGCTTCATCGGCCAAGGGCTGCTGCGTAGGATCGAGCACCCCCAGCGCACGCAAATCCGAATCATCCGCTGCAATGCGCGCATAACGCCCGCCGCCCTGCCCGGCCAGATCGCGCAGGCTGGCTTCGTCCAGTTTCGCCTGTGCGATTTCGCCGGTACTTGTGCGATAGGCAGCGCCGCGCTCGCTACCCACACCCAGCGCAGACACGCTGAATCCACGCGAATGCGCCAGCCGTGCAGAACTGCCGGCCCCACGATCCGCACTATCGCTGACCAACAGAATGTCGCCTTGCTTGAAGCCCGCCCGCACCAGCAACTGCGTGGCCGCATCGATCGCCGCATCGGCGCGCTTGCCATCCACCGGCATCACCGATGGCGACAACGCGTCCAGAAACAACGCCACATTGGCCGTGTCTTCAGTGAGCGGTGCAACGGTGAAGGTTTCGCCCGCATAGACCAGCAGCGCGACTTCGCCACCGGCGCGCTTGCGCAACAGCGTGGCCAGTTTCGCGCGCGCCTGCAGCAAGCGCGATGGCGGCAAATCGTTGGCATTGATGCTGGACGACAGATCCAGCGCCACCACCAGCGGCATGCTGGAGTGATACACCGGCCGCTCGACCTGCCGCCAACTCGGCCCGGTCATTGCCGCCACTGCAAGCGCATACGTCAACGCAGCCAGCACGAAGCCGAGCCATCCGCGCTGACCACCGGATACCAGTAACTTGGGCAACAGATGCGCATCCACACTGTGCCGCCATACCTCCGCATCGCGTCGGCGCAGGTGCCAGAGCAGCGCTGCCGGCACGATGGCCAGCAGCGCCCATAGCAAGGTCGGGCGCAGCAGATGCAACGACTGCAATGCCGCTGTCAGCTCGGTCAGCGCGTTCATCGCCATCTCCGCGGCAGCACGTAGGCAAGCAGCGCAATCACGATGGCAGCACCCAACGGCCAGTAATAGCGCTCCACGCGCGGTTGCACCGATGGCCCCATTGCCTTCACCGGTTCCAGCCGATCCAGTTCGGCATAGATGCCGGCCAGTTCCTCGGTGTCGCGTGCTCGGAAGAAGCGCCCGCCGGTCTGTTCGGCGATCTTGCGCAACCCGGCTTCATCGATATCGTCATTGCCACCGGCCGGAATCGGCACGCCGAACAACGAGTAACCACCGCTGCCACCGAAGGCGATGGTGTGCACGCGCACGCCTTCGGCCTTGGCAAGTTCGGCGGCTTTCAGCGGATTGAGCACGCCAGCGGTGTTGACGCCATCGGTGAGCAGCACCACCACGCGCTGCCCCTGTTTCTGCTCGCGCAGCCGCTTGACCGACAACGCAATCGCATCGCCAATCGCGGTTTCGCGCCCGGCCAGGCCCACCACACTGTCGGCTAGCTGGTCGCGCACGGAGGTCAGATCCGCGGTCAACGGCGTCAGCGCATAGGCGCGTTGGCCGAACACCAACAAGCCGACACGATCGCCTTCGCGGCGATCCAGAAAGTCCGACAACACCGCCTTGGCCGCCGTCAGGCGATCGACGACGCTGCCGCCGAGCACCATATCCGGCTCGCTCATGCTGCCGGACAGATCCACCGCCAGCATCATCTGTCGCGCCTCGCGCGGCGGCTGGATCACCTCGCCTAGTTGTTGCGGACGCGCAAGCGCCGCACACAACAAGAACCAGCCCAACCATGCCAACCAGCGCGGCATCCGCAATGCCGGCACACGTTGCGCCTGTGCAACCGCATGCAATTGATCGGCGTAGGGCACGCGCAGCGCAGCCGCGTCGGCACGCCGCTGCGGCCAGAACCACATCAGTAACGGCAGCGGCATCAACCACCATGCCCACGGCCACGCGCAGTGCGCGAGCGCGTCCTGCCATTGCGACCACTGCAGCCAGTTCATCGCTGGCCCCGCATCAGACTCAGAAAACGCTGTCGCGCCAGTGCCTGCACCGCATCCAGATCTGCAACCGCCGGCGCGCGTTGAAATCCGCCATCCAGCACGGCGCGGCCCGGCCCTTGCGAAAACGCATGGGTCTTGCTTTTGCGGCCATCCAGAAACTGCAACCACGCCTCGCCCTGCAACCGATCGGCCTGCGCATCGACGCTGCGCGCCGCACGCCGCAACAACACCGACAGCGTCGCCAAGCGCTGCGCGGGAGTTGTCGTGTTCTG
Source organism: Xanthomonas sp. NCPPB 2933 (assembly GCF_056725225.1). Lineage (NCBI taxonomy): Bacteria > Pseudomonadati > Pseudomonadota > Gammaproteobacteria > Lysobacterales > Lysobacteraceae > Xanthomonas > Xanthomonas sp. NCPPB 2933. The sequence goes on along the minus strand of NZ_CM161518.1, from coordinate 1,220,742 downwards.
CAGTTCGGCATCGAATGCCGCCAACCATCGGCGCTGCTGCCGACGACGACGCCACCACCAGAACCATGCGACACCGAACACCAGCACCACTGCAGCGAGTACCAACCACCACCCCATCGCCAACGGCCACCACGACGGCGACGGCGGCAGATGGACATCGCGCAACGGGAGCGATTGCGGCGCCATTGTCATCGACCCCGCACGGCGTTACTGCCGCCCAACCAGGCATCGCTGGCATCGTCGGTAGACAGGCGGTGCAAACGCACACCGCGTGCCTGCAATACAGACGTCAGTTGCTCCAGCGGCGCGACGAATTCGGCCTGCCAGCGCGCGCGTCCGGCCTGCGTGGAGAGATCGATCGCAATGCGCTCGCCACGCACATCGAAGGTGAGTGCACGTGCAGGTGGTGCCAATTCCAACGGGTCGACCAGCACGATCACCACGACTTCGTGATGCAATGCCAAGCCCGACCAGCGCGCCTCCGAGATCTTGCTGGCGCTACGTGCATCGGCCAACACGGTCAGCCGCGCACCGGGGCGCAGCAAGCGTGCAGCATGATCCAAGGCGACATCCAGCCCGGCATCGCCCGACGGCGGCTGCGCATACCAGCGCGCCAATGCGTCCAGTACCGGCAGCACGCCGCGCTGGCCCGAACGCGGCGCGATCGGTGCTTCACTGGCAGTGCCACGCAGTGCGGCAATGCGGTCGCCCTGCCGCTGCGCCAACCACGCCGCAACGGCCCCCGCACGCGCCGCCTGCACCGATTTGTAGCGCACTCGTGTGCCGAAGAAGAGCGATGGCGCGGTGTCGGCCACGATCAGGCTCAAGCGTTCGCGCTCGGCCTGGAAGAGCTTGGTATGCGCTCGCCCGGTGCGCGCGGTGACGCGCCAGTCGATATGCCGCGCATCGTCGCCGGCCACGTACTCGCGCGATTCGGCGTATTCCATCCCGCGCCCGCGCGTTGCCGCCGGCACCGGCCCCACCAAGCCATGCCGGCCGCGGCCTGGCTGACCGCGATGGGTCACGGTGCCGCGCAGCGCGATCAACTCCGCAAGCGTCGGGCGCAGACCATCGCCGGCGACGGACGACGGAACAATTGCAGAGGGTGGAGACGGCATCGAAGACATCGGATTCTGGCGAGAGGGCGGCATACCTCAGCGACACGCTACCCGATCAGGGCAGCGGAATCTTTTCCAGCAGGGCGGCGACCAGGCGTTCGCCATCCCAGCCTTCGGCGGTGGCTTCGTAGCTGGGCAGCACGCGGTGGCGCAGCACGTCGGGCGCAATCGCGCGGATATCGTCCGGCGTCACGTAGTCGCGCCCCGCCAGCCACGCACGCGCACGTGCGCAGCGCTCCAGCGCGATCGAACCACGTGGGCTTGCGCCCCAGGCAATCCGCCGCGCCAATGCCGGGTCGTAGCGCTGCGCATCGCGCGAAGCCAGCACGATCTCGATCAGATAGCGCTCAAGCTGCGGCGCCAGATGCACATCCAGCACCACACGTCGCGCAGCGAAGACGTCTTCCAGCGGAATCTTGTCGGGCACCGTCTCATGCTTTTCCAGCGTATCGCGTGCGGCTTCGCGCGCCAGGCGCAGAATCTCCGCCTCGGCATCCGCCTGCGGGTAGCCGATACGCACATGCATCAGAAAGCGATCGAGCTGCGCCTCGGGCAACGGGAACGTGCCCTCCTGCTCGATCGGGTTCTGCGTTGCCATCACCAGGAACAGCTGCGGCAACGCATAGGTATGCCGGCCCACAGTGACCTGGCGCTCGCCCATCGCCTCCAGCAGCGCCGACTGCACCTTGGCCGGCGCGCGGTTGATCTCGTCGGCCAGCAGAATCGGATGGAAGATCGGCCCAGGCATGAACTCGAAACGGCTGTCCTGCGGCCGCCAGATTTCGGTACCGGTCAGATCGGAAGGCAGCAGATCCGGGGTGAACTGCACCCGCGCGAAATCCGCTTCCAGCCGCGAGGCCAGCGCCCGGATCGCGGTGGTCTTGGCCAACCCGGGCGCGCCTTCGACCAGCAAATGACCATCGGCCAGCAAGGCGATCAGCAGCCGTTCGACCAGCGCAGACTGGCCCACGATGCGCTGCGTCAGCGACTCGCGCAGCAAGGTGAATTGACGATGCAGCCGGTCCTCGGTGGGCGCGGCGGCGGCTTCTGGGGGTAGCAGCGGCGGTGCGTTCATAGACTCAGTGTGACCGATTCGAGCGCGATTGGTTCACTGAAGAACAGGAAGATGTTCAGTGAGTGACCGAGTTCATACCAGTCTGCACAGGGAGGCAAAGAAAAAGCCAGGCACATGACATGCCTGGCTTTTTGTGTGCGTGGCATTGTCAACGCGCTGTATCAGCGCACCGCTGACGCCACACGTAACACCTTCGGTGTAATGAAAATCAACAGTTCTGCCTTGCTCTTGTTACGGCCCCGACTCTTGAAGAGGTTGCCAAGAAACGGTACGTCCCCCAGGAACGGAACCTTGTTGACGCTGGAACGGTCGGTGAACTCGTAGACGCCACCGATAACAACAGTTTGACCATCATCCACCAGTACGGCGGTGTTGATTTCGCGACGATTGATCGACGGAACCGTACCGTAATTTGGAAGTTCAATTAACTGGTCAACCTCGTCCTTCTTGACATTCATGTTAAGAAAAACACGATTGTCGTTGGTGATTGTAGGCGTTACCTTCAGTTCCAGGAGCACTTCCTTAAACTGGACGTTAGGCGTTGCTGCCTGCCCTGCAGTGCCACCGGTAATTGTGACATAGCCAATTTCGCGTCCCTGCTTGATGACACCTTCGCGCTGGTTGGAAGTAACGATTCGGGGATTGGAAATTACTTCGCCGCGTCCTTCCTGCTGCAGAGCAGACAATTCAAGATCCAGGTTGAAGTTCGAACCCAGAAGCGTGTAGGCAAGACTCGGGGCGGTTGCTCCACTTGTGAAAGCACCAGTTGGCAGGTTCACGTTGAGCCCTCTTCCAGCAGCAACACCACCACCTGTTGCGCCACTACCGATTGTCGCAACGTTGTCACCGTAGGTATGAGTGCCACCCAGCCCGAACTTGGCACCCAGGTCCCGCGCAAACGAGTCTGTTGCGATGACAATACGGCCCTCGATCAGCACCTGATCCACCGGGCGATCAATGTGCGAAATCAGCTCGCGCATCTGCGCGACCTTCTTTGGTACATCGCTGATCATCAAGGTGTTGGTACGTTCGTCGGCAACCAGACGGCCGCGCGGCGACAGGAAGCCGTTGTCCTGCTGGCCTTGTCCACCACCACCCTGCCCACCACTACCGCCACCAATCCCCTTGGCCTCCGTCAGCGCCTTAAAGATCAACGACGCATTGTGGTAATTGATCTGTACATAATCGGTGATTAGTTCTTCGCGATTCTCGATCGCAATGCGGGCGTCTTCTTTATCCTGCTCGAACTTGGCCAGCTCCGGCTGCGGTGCGACCCAGACCACACCACCGTCGCGGCGCTTGTCCAGGCCCTTGGCGCGCAGCACGATGTCCAGCGCCTGGTCCCACGGCACGTTCATCAGGCGCAGCGTGACATTGCCCTGTACGGTGTCGGAGGCGACGATGTTGAGGTTGGACTCCTCGGCGATCAGCTGCAGCACGGTGCGCACCGGCACGTCCTGAAAGTTGAACGTCACCGGGCGGCCGCTGTAGCCGCGCGCAGCGATCTGCGCTGCTGCCTGTGTGACCGCTGCGGGGCTCACGCCACCAACCGCCGGCTGGCCTTTGCGCGGGGTGATCTCGACCACGTATTCGTTGCCGGTCTGATAGGCCAGCGAATCGAACGCACCCTTGGTGGTCAGCACCAGCTGCGAACCGGAACCGGACGGCTTCACTTCCACGCGCTGCACCGGCGTTGCGAAGTCGGTGACGTTGAGCGGGCGCTGCAGTTCGGCAGGCAACCGGGCGTTGCTGATGTCGACCAGCACGCTGTCGCCCTGCGTGCGCAGATCCGGGCTGGCGCCCTGGCCGTCGAACTGCAGGATCAGGCGGCCAGAACCATCCTCGCCACGTTTGAAATCGATCTTGGACACCGCCAGACTCGCCGGAGCGACCTTGGCCGGATCCTGCGCAGGCTGCTTCAGCGCCGCCGCTGCGAACGCGCTGCCGCTCGCCACTGCCAGCGCGAACCCCAACGCACAGGCCTGGAACATCGCGTGGCGTCGAACCGGACGCAGCCGCCGGGCATTGGAAAACGTCATCGTGCTATCCCCTATCACTTTATTGATCATCCAATGCGAGTGCGGCCGGCCGTTCAAGCCATCCACCCGCACCGTCCGGCACAAGTTCAATCAGCTCGATGCGATCTTCGTAGACCCCGGTGACCCGGCCATCGCTCTGTCCCAGATACACACCCGGCCGCACCCGGTAAGTCACCTTGTCAGGCGCCATCACCAGCGCAATCAGGCCCGACCCACCGCCAATGGTCCCCACCATGTCGAGGGCGTCGAGCGGATAGGCTTCCAACGGTTCCTTGCGCCGGTTCGGATCCGGACGCGTACCGTTGCTGCCTTCCGCAGTGACCCAGGCATCGCTGAACGGGTCGCGCATCACCTGCGCAGCGTACTCGAATGTCTCGAACTGCTGCATCACCGGCAATGGCTCCAACGGCGGCGCCGGACGTGCGCGCACCTCGGCGACCCAGGCTTCCAGATTCGGCGCATCGCCCGGTGTGCTGGTCACACCGCGCGTGCACGCCGGCAATACAGCAATTAACGCCACGCAGGACAGGATCTTGAGCAGTTTCATGGTCATTGGCCGCCCTTCTTCGCAGCGTCGGCCGCAGCCTTCTCCTGCTCGGCCATTTCCTCATCGTCCAGATAACGATAGGTCTTGACCGTGCCGGAAAGTTCCAGCGCCCCGCGCGGGGTGATACCGGCCTTGGGGTCCTTCGGCTTGAGGTTGATGTCGTGCATGGTCAGGATCACCACGCGCGGCAGCGAGGCGACACCGCTGACGAAGGCACCGAACTGGTGGTAACTGCCCACCATGCGCAGCGCGATCGGCTTTTCGGCGTAGAACTCCTTCGGCGATTCCGGACCCGGCTGGAACAGCTCGTTGGACAGGCCGCTGGACAACGCGGTCTGCGAGATGTCGATGATCAGGTCCGGCATCTCGGTCTTGCTGGGCAGCTGACGCAGCATCTGCTGCAGCACCTGTTCCATCTGCGCGAGCTGCTGCTTGAGCGGCTCCAGATTCACCGCGCGCCCCTGCTGGGTCTCAAACTCGGTGCGCAGCTGCGTCTCGGTGCCTTCCAGGCCTTCGAGTTCATCGCGCTTGCCGCTGATCAACAGGAACCAGGCCAGCACTAGGATGAACAGACCGACCATCACGCAGAACACGATGCGTGCCTGCTGCGGCCAACCGCCGATGTTGTTGAAGTCCAGATCGCTGAACTTGAAGGATTTCTTGCTCATGACGCTGCCCCCTGCTGCGGCCGATTGGCGGGCGCCGGCGCTGGCTGCGGTGCTGCCGCAGGTGCACTCGGCGGCGTTGCAGGCGCAAGCGCCGCTGCAGGAGCAGCAGGCGTCGTACCAGTAGGCGTTGCACCCGGCGCAGCCGGATCCACCACCGCGGGCGCGGTGCCGTTCTTGTCGGCCTCGTTCGGATTGGCCAACTTGACCTTGAGCGTGAACACGTACGGCAGCGCCTTGGTTTCCATCGACGATCCCGCAGGTTGACCGGCCTTGTCCTGGCTCTTGGCCTCGATGATCGACAGATCAGGATTGGTCATCCAGCCCGAGCCTTCCAGGTTGCGCATGTAGGCACTGACGCGCGCATTGGATTGCGAGCGGCCTTCCAGGGTCAGGATGTCGCCGTCCTGCTTGATGTTGGTCAGCGCCACGCCATCGGGAATGGTGCGCACCAGCGAATCGAACAGATGCACCATCTGTGAGCGATTGGCCTGCAGCTCCTCGATGACCTTCTTGCGCGCAAGCAGGCGGTCCTTCTTCTTGTCGAGTTCCTTGATCTCTTCGTTCTGCGCCTTGACCTTGTCGATCTCGGTGGTCAGGAACGCATTGCGTTCGGCCTGGCCACTGATCTGCGCGTCGTAGTAGAACCAGATCAGTCCGGACAGCAGCACGCCAGCAAGCGCTGCGAAGCCGAGCATCGAATAGAACTCACGCTCACGCGCCTTCCGGCGCTCGGCGCGCCAGGGCAATAGATTGATTCTTGCCATCAGTCAAAGCTCCTCAGGGCCAGGCCGGTGGCAATCATCAATGCAGGCGCATCCAGCGCCAGCGCATGGGCCTGAACCTTCGGGCCGAGCGTCATCTGTGCAAGCGGGTTGGCGACCACGGTGGTCACGCCGAGCTGTTCTTCCACCATCTCCGGCAGGCGCGACAGCGCGGCGCAACCGCCGGCCAGCACGATGCAGTCGACACGATTGAATTCGCTGCCCGCGTAGAAGAACTGCAACAGGCGGCTGATCTGCTGCACCGTCGCCTCTTTGAACGGCTCCAGCACTTCGACCTCGTAGCTCTCCGGCAAACCGCCCTGACGCTTGGCCAGGCCGGCTTCTTCATAGGTCAGGCCGTAACGGCGCATCACTTCATCGGTGAGCTGCTTGCCGCCGAACACCTGCTCGCGGCTATACAGACTGCGACCGGAACGCAGCACGCTCAGCGTGGTCATGGTCGCGCCGATGTCCACCAGCGCAACCACTGCATCGGCAGCCACCGGCAGCTCGCTGGCGACCAGGGCAAATGCGTTTTCGACCGCAAAGGCCTCCACGTCCATCACCTTGGCAACCAGGCCACCGAGTTCCAGCGCGGACTGGCGCAGTTCCACATTCTCCGAACGCGAGGCAGCCAGCAGCACCTGGACCATGTCCGGGCTGTTGGGCATCGGGCCAAGCACTTCGAAATCGAGATTCACTTCCTCGATCGGGTACGGAATGTAATTGGTGGCCTCGAGTTCGACCTGGGCTTCCATATCGCTGTCGTCCAGATCGGCCGGCATCGGGATCAGCTTGGTGATCACCGCCGACCCGGCCACGGCCGCAGCCGCGTTCCTGGCCTTGCTGCCGGAACGATTGATGGCGCGGCGAATGGCTTCGCCCACCGCCTCCACTTCGACGATGTTCTTTTCCACAACCGCGTTCGGCGGCAACGGTTCCACCGCGTAATGATCCACGCGAAAACGATTCCCGCTACGCGACAGCTGCAAGAGCTTGACCGCAGTGGAACTGATATCGACACCAATCAGTGGCGATTGACTCTTGGGTAGAAGCCCCACGGAAACTCCCCTGCCGACGGGCACTTGGACGCATGTCTGCGCCCGCGTATTAATAATCAAATTTTAACAGTTGACAAGCCCTTCACGCGCAAAGCAATGGCCCCGCGACGTGATCCCCAGCGCTATCTTCTGCGATCCCCAGAGTTCGGCCCCAGCCAAACCCGGCGTCATCTATACTCTGTGACCAAGAAATCTGCAATCGGAATCTCTCTTACATGCCCCGTATTCGCCGTTGGTTGGGCTGGATCCTGGCCACGCTCGTCGTGCTCGCACTGCTTGGCGCTATTGCTGCCGGCGGCCTGTATTACGCCATTTCCTCGAAGTTGCCGGACGTGCAGTCGCTCAAGCAGGTCGAGCTGCAGGAGCCGATGTACGTCTATGCCAGCGACGGCCGCCTGATGGCCGTGTATGGCGAGACCCGGCGCTACCCGATCCAGATGAAGGACGTGCCGCTGCGCCTCAAGCAGGCCTTTTTGGCGACCGAGGATGCGCGCTTCTACCAGCACGGAGGTGTGGACTACAAAGGCATCGGCCGTGCGGTCTGGCTGCTGGCCACCACCGACGCCAAGCGCGTGCCGGGTGGGTCGACGATCACCCAGCAGGTGGCGCGCCAGTTCTTCCTCAGTTCCGAGTACAGCTACACCCGCAAGCTCGCCGAGATCCTGCTGGCGCGCAAAATCGAGAGTGAACTGAGCAAGGACGAAATCTTCGAGCTGTATCTCAACAAGAGCTTCTTCGGCAACCGCGCCTACGGCGTGGGTGCCGCGGCCGAGTACTACTACGGCAAGAAGATGAGCGAGTTGAGCCTGGATGAGATGGCTTCGCTGGCCGGTATCCCCAAGTTCCCGTCCAGCGGCAACCCGATCAGCAACCCGGAGCGTGCGCAGGAACGGCGCGATTACTATGTGTTGCAACGCATGGCCGAGCTGGGCTTTGTCACTCAGGCCGAAGCCGACGCCGCCAAGGCGGTACCGATGCACGCCAAGCCGCACGAGCCGCCGGTCGAGGTCTATGCGCCTTATGTGGCCGAGCTGGTGCGCCAGGAAATGATCGCCAAGTACGGCGGCGACGTGCTCAACAAGGGCTACCACGTTACCACCACCATCGACGCGACGCTGCAGACCGGCGCCGATGCGGCGATCGCGGAAGGCCTGCGCCTGTACGACCACCGGCATGGCTGGCACGGCGTGGAGCAGCATTTCGACGTGGCCGCCGATGCCGATGCGCCGGCCCTGGCCAAGCATCTGTCGGGCGTGTTCACCCAGGGCGGCCTGCGCGCGGTGATCGTGGCGCGCACCAACGCCGACGGCGGCGTGACCGTGGTACAGAGCGACAAGACCGAGTTGACCCTACCGGCCAGCGCCAGCCGCTGGACCAACAAGACGCCGGCCAAGCTGCTGACGCGCGGCGACCTGACCCGCATCCGCGCCGGCGAAAAAGAAGGCGAGTGGATCATCGACCAGTTGCCGCGCGGCCAGGCGGCGCTGGTGTCGCTGGACGCCAACAGCGGCGCCCTGCGTGCACTGGTCGGCGGCTTCAGCTTTGCCGGCAACAAGTTCAATCGCGCCACCCAGGCGCGTCGCCAGCCGGGCTCGAGCTTCAAGCCGTTCGTGTATGCGGCCGCGTTCGAGAAGGGCTTCAATCCGGCCTCGATCGTGCTCGATGCGCCGGTGGTGTTCCGCGACCGCCGCGGCAAGACCTGGTCGCCGCAGAACGACGGCGGCGGTTTCCGCGGCCCGATGCGCCTGCGCGAGGCATTGGTGCAATCGCGCAATCTGGTCTCGGTGCGGCTGTTGGACGCAATCAGCGTCGATTTCGCACGCAAGTACATCAGCCAGTTCGGCTTCCAGGAAGCGGAGCTGCCGCCCAACCTGTCGATGTCGCTGGGCACCGCGTCGCTGACTCCGCTGTCGGTCGCGCGTGGCTATGCGGTGTTCGCCAATGGCGGCTCACGGGTGGAGACCTGGATCGTGGACGAGGTCAAGGACCGCGATGGCAACGTCATCTTCAAGGAAGTGCCGGCCGTGGCCTGCCGCACCTGCGCGACGCAGGGCGGCACCGCCGCACCGGTCAGCCAGGTGGTGGACGGCTTCAACTTCGGCGCGCCTGCGTTGCCCAAGTCGATCGAACCGGCTACCGCAGCGCCGGCCACACCAGCGGAGACCACCCCGGCAGCCGTTGCCGAAACCAAGATCGCGCCGCGCGCCATCGACGAGCGCACTGCGTATCAGTTGGTCTCGATGATGCGCGACGTGGTCCAGCGCGGCACCGGCACCGCGGCCAAGGTGCTGGGGCGCGAGGACGTGGGCGGCAAGACCGGCTCGACCAACGATCACCGCGACGCCTGGTTCTCCGGTTTCGGCGGCCCCTACGCCACTACGGTATGGGTGGGTCGCGACGATTTCCGCTCGCTCGGCTATCGCGAGTATGGCGGCAAGGCCGCACTGCCGATCTGGATCGACTACATGCGCGTGGCATTGAAGGACAAGCCGATCGCCGCCAATGACCCGCCCGACGGCATGACCCAGGCCACCATCAATGGCGCGGTGGAGTGGGTGAAGAACGAAGATCTGGACCGTCTGCAGGATTACGACTACGGCCTGCAGGAACAGCAGGACGAGAAGGCATTCGATATTTTTTGAGAGCCGGGATTGGGGATTCGGGATTTGGGAATCGCGGCGGCATCGCCCGCCCGGTTCCCCGAACGGTTTGGCGACATCGACTGTCCCCGGCCGCAGAGAGCACACTGGGCAATCATCGTTACGTGTGATTGCCCTTTCAGTGAAGACATGACGCATTCGCCACGCCGTCATGCGGCTGTTGTAGAGTCGAACCAGGTTCATTAGGGGAGCCCGGTCATGCACCACGCGCGCGAGCACGCCGATACGCGAACCCGAGAGCGTCGCCATCGATTGGCGCACGAAGCCGCCCGGCTGATGGCCGAAGGCGGCATCCGCGATTTTCATCAAGCCAAGCTCAAGGCGGCCAGCCGATTGGGCATCCATGACGATGCATCGCTGCCACGCAACCGCGAGATCGAAGACGCATTGCGCGAATATCAACGTCTGTTTGCCGGCCCCGCGCATGGCGTGCGACTACGCCAGCGACGCGAGGCCGCATTGCGTGCACTGGAGTTTCTCGGCCCGTTCCAACCGCGACTGACCGGCCCGGTGCTCGATGGCACCGCCGACGCCAATGCGCCTGTGCAATTACAGCTGCACAGCGACGATGCCGACGCAGTGCAGCGGTTTCTCGAAGAACACCGCATTCCGGCCGAATTACGCACGCGCCGGCTGCGCCTGGATCGCGAACGCAATGGCGAGTTCCCGGTGTGGCTGTTTAGTGCAGAGGATCTGACCTTCGACCTGACCGTGCTGCCCTACGACGCGCTGCGCCAGGCACCGCTATCGCAGCTGGACGAAAAACCGATGCCGCGCGCATCGGCCGCGCAAGTACGTCAGCTGCTGGCCGACGAGGACGGTCGCGACTCTTTGCAACAGCTGCGCTGACCGCAGCGCCGTAACGATCGGCGACCGACCGCAACGCCCCACCCATCAAAGCAAACGCCCCGCAATGCGGGGCGCTGGTTCAAGCAGACAACCGCAAGCGCTTAGCGCTGGCCGGCGTCCTTATACTCGCGCTTGTCGTAGCCGGTGTAGATCTGGCGCGGACGGCCGATCTTCATTTCCGGATCGACCTGCTGCTCCAGCCAATGCGACACCCAGCCGGCGGTGCGTGCGATGGCGAACATCACGGTGAACATTTCCACCGGGATATTCAGCGCCTTGTAGATCAGGCCCGAGTAGAAGTCGACGTTCGGGTACAGCTTGCGCTGCACGAAGTAGTCGTCCTTCAGCGCGGCTTCTTCCAGCTTCAGCGCCACTTCCAGCAGCGGGTCGTTGACGCCCAGCTCGCCCAGCACCTTGTGGGTCATCTCGCGGATGATCTTGGCGCGCGGGTCGAAGTTCTTGTAGACGCGGTGACCGAAGCCCATCAGACGGAACGAGGAGTTCTTGTCCTTGGCCTTGGCCACGGCGGACTCGACGTTGTCGGCGGTGCCGATCTCTTCCAGCATCTTCAGCACGGCTTCGTTCGCGCCACCGTGTGCCGGGCCCCACAGCGCGGTGATACCCGCGGCGACCGAGGCGTACGGATTGGCACCGGTCGAACCGACCAGACGCACGGTCGAAGTCGAGGCATTCTGCTCGTGATCGGCATGCAGGATGAACAGCAGATCCAGCGCCTTGGCGACCACCGGATTGATCTCCAGCGGCTCGCTCGGCACTTCGAACATCATGTGCAGGAAGCGGTCGACGTAGTTGAGGTTGTTGCGCGGGTAGCGGATCGGCCAGCCGATCGAATAGCGATACGCAGCAGCAGCCAACGTCGGCACCTTGGCGATCAGACGGATGGCAGCCTGACGGCGCTGCTCCGGATCGTTGAGGTCCAGGGTGTCGTGATAGAACGCCGACAGCGAGGCGACCGAACCGGCCAGCATGGCCATCGGGTGCGCGTCGTGGCGGAAGCCACCGAGGAAGTTCTTCAGCGACTCGTGCATCATCGTGTGATGCGTGACTTCGTGGTCGAACTTCTGGAACTCATCCGCCGTCGGCAGTTCGCCGTTCATCAGCAGATACGAGACTTCCAGGAAGCTGGACTTCTCGGCCAACTGTTCGATCGGGTAGCCGCGATACAACAACACGCCGTTGTCGCCATCGATGTAGGTGATGGCCGACTTGCAGCTGGCGGTGGCGGTGAAGCCCGAGTCGTAAGTGAACAGACCGGTTTCTTTGGTCAGCTTTGAAATATCGACGCAATCATTGCCAAGCGTGGGCTTGAGTACCGGCAGAACAACCGACTTGTCGCCGGCGTTGAGCGTGACCTGATCAAGATCGGACACTGTGTACGCTCCTTCAGTGGAAGGCGCCTGTCACCAAATGGGCAGGCACGTGATGGAAGTCCAGGGCATCGCCCCGGATCACGTCATTATCGCACAGCAACATTTTGGCCGTCGCTTGGACAGAAGTCGTAGACGCACCCGTCCGGGGCGTAAAAACGAAGTTGTCACCGCGCAAAAAACAACGGCCGCGCAATGCGCGGCCGTTGCCGGTACAGCCCGTCCTGCAAGTTCAGCGCGCGTAGCGCTTCTGGAACTTGTCGATACGGCCGCCGGTGTCGATCACCTTGTGCTTGCCGGTATAGAACGGGTGCGATGCCGAGGAGATATCCACCTTGATCAGCGGATAGTCCTGGCCGTCTTCCCACTTCACGGTCTCTTTCGAGCTCATGGTGGAACGGGTCAGAATCTTGAAATCGGACGTCACGTCGTGGAAGACGACGTCGTTGTAGCTGGGATGAACGTTATCTTTCATGGACTTGGCGCCGGGCTGCCTGGATAAGCCGGTCATTATAGCGGCCTACCTTTGCCCGGCGCAAGCTGCGTCCTAACCCGCTGCCAACGCCGCCTCGACCAGGCCATGGAACCGCTGGCGGTCGTAGTCCAGCAGCAGGTTTGCGTTGTCGGGCGCGCCATCTCGGCGATTCCAGTCCACCACGGTCATGCCGCGGGTATGGGTGCCGGTCAGCTCGATGTGGACCGGCCGCCGCTCCAGCCGCTGCGCGCCCTCCGGATGCAGCGCGAAGGCCATCGCCAGCGCATCGGCGGCGTACCAGTGCTCGCCACGGCTGTCTTCTGACCACAGCCGGGTCTTGCGCGAGATTTCCTCGTAGAACGTCGCGCGTGCAGAGTCCGTCGCCAGCCATTGCTCGACATCGCGATGCAGCAGGCCGTGCGCGATGGTGGCCTCCCAGTCGGCGACGTCGAACTGCGGAAAACCGCGGAACACGATATGCGCCGCTTCCGGGTCGAAGCCGATATTGAATTCGGCCGCCACGGTGATATTGCCGTGCCCGGTCAGCGCCCCGCCCATTACCACCAGCCGCGCCACGCGCTGCGGCAGGGTCGGATCCAGGGTGAGTGCCAGGGCAAGATTGGTCAACGGGCCGAGCGCGACCAGCAACAGCTTGCCCGCGTGCTCATGCGACAGGCGCAGGATGGCCAGCGCGGCATGCTCGGCCTCGGCGGTGCGCCTGGCCGGTGCGAGACCAACGTCGCCAAAGCCGTCGATGCCATGCACATGCGCCGCATCCACCGACGGATGCAGCAGCGGCTGCGGGCAGCCCGCGTAGACCGGCACATCGTCGCGGCCCGCAATCTCGCAGACCTTCAAGGCGTTGCGCACGGTGTGCTCCAGGCCCACGTTGCCGGCGGCGATGGTCAGGCCGACCACCTCATGACGCGTGTCGTTGAACGCCATCAGCAGCGCCAGCGCATCGTCCACGCCCGGGTCGGTGTCGATCAGCAGCGGTATCTTCTTTGTCATGGGATTCGGGATTGGTCATTCGGGATTCGTTGCCGCATCTTCGCAAGGATCGGCGAGGCACGCGAATCCGTTACACACCCAGATCGCAGCGACCTGGCTTTACGAATCCCCAATCCCGAATGCCCAATCCCCGCCGCTCACGCAGCTGCGTAACGCACCGCACTGCCGATCCAACGCGCGACGACACGATCGGCGATCTCAGGCGCTTCGGCCAGCAAGCGTTCGGCGAGCACCTGCACGCGCGGCAGCAACCCCGCATCACGGGCCAGATCGGCAATGCGAAAACTCGCCAGGCCGGTCTGCCGGGTACCCAGCAATTCGCCCGGGCCGCGCAACTCCAGATCCTTTTCGGCGATCACGAAGCCGTCGTTGGTCTGGCGCATGGTTTCCAGACGCTGGCGCGCCATCATCGACAACGGCGCCTGATACAGCAGCACGCAACTGGACGCGGCCGCGCCGCGGCCGACCCGTCCGCGTAGCTGATGCAACTGGGCAAGGCCGAGCCGCTCGGCATTTTCGATGATCATCAGCGAGGCGTTGGGGACGTCCACGCCCACTTCGATCACGGTGGTGGCGACCAGCAGATCGGTGTGGCCCTGCTTGAAATCCAGCATGGCTTTTTGTTTTTCGGCCGGCTTCATGCGGCCGTGCACCAGCGCCACGCGCACGCCCGGCAACTGTGCTGATAGCGCTTCAAAGGTGACCTCTGCGGCCTGCGCTTCGATCTTTGGAGGGCCAGGCGGCGCGCCTTTGCCGGGCTCTTCGCTTTCTTCGATCAAGGTGCACACCCAATACGCCTGGCGCCCTTCGGCGCAGGCGGCGCGGATGCGCGCTACCAGGTCCGGGCGACGTTCTGCACTCAAGACAATCGTCTGCACCGGCGTGCGCCCCGGTGGCAGTTCGTCGATAGCCGAAACATCCAGATCCGCATAGGTCGACATCGCCAAGGTGCGCGGGATCGGCGTGGCGGTCATAACCAACTGATGCGGCACGCTGCCGGCAGCCGCACCCTTGTCGCGCAACGCCAACCGCTGATGCACGCCAAAGCGGTGCTGCTCGTCGATGATGGCCAGCGCGAGGTCGTGAAAGACCACCGCCTCCTGCATCAAGGCATGCGTGCCGACAACGACCTGCGCCTGGCCGGAGGCCACCTCGGCCATCGCCGCAGCACGCGCCTTGCCGGTGACCTTGCCGGCCAGCCAGACGATGCGCACGCCCAGCGGTTCCAGCCAGCCACGCAGGTTGGTGAGGTGCTGCTCGGCCAGCAGTTCGGTCGGCGCGGCCAGCGCCACTTGCTTGCCCTGCTCCACCGCCAGCATTGCCGCCAACGCGGCGACCACGGTTTTACCGCTGCCGACATCACCCTGCACCAGCCGTAGCATCGGCGATGGCTTGGCAAGATCGCGCGCAATCTGCTCGAACACGCGCTGCTGCGCGCCGGTGAGCTGGAACGGCAATGCCGCGCGCAGTTGCTGCACGAGGTTCCCATTGCCGGGCAGCCTGGGCGCATGAAAGCGCTGCAAGGCGATGCGTTGGCGGCGCAGGCTGAGTTGATGCGCCAACAGTTCCTCGATCGCCAGGCGTTGCTGGGCCGGATGGCCGCCCGCGAGCAGTTGTTGCGGGTCGGTGTTGACCGGCGGGCGATGCATGGTCAGCAGCGCCTCGCGCAAGGAGGGCAGTTGTTCGTCCTGCAGCCAATGCGGCGGCAGCAATTCCAGCGCGGCCTCCGGCGGCAACCGCTCCAGCGCCTGGCCGATGAGCTTGCGCAGCGTGGCCGGCCCAACGCCCTCCAACACCGGATAGACCGGGTCCAGGCTATCGCCCAGCCCGGCGTCTTCGCCCTCCGCCAGCACACGGTAACTGGGGTGCACGATTTCCCAGCCGTTCTGCCCCGGTTTGGGCGTGCCGAACACACGCACCCGCGTGCCCGGTGCGAACTGCGCCACCTGGGCCGCGCGGAAGTGGAAAAAGCGCAGCACCAAAGTGCCGTGCGAGTCGTCCGACACCGCTACCCGCAGCACCGGCCGGAAGCGGAAGCCGCGCTCCATCGCATCGACGCGGCCTTCGATCTGCGCCGGCACGCCGCCCTGCAACTGCGCGATCGTGGTCAGCCGCGTGCGGTCTTCGTAGCGCAGCGGCAGATGCAGCCATAGATCCTGCAAGGTAAAAATGCCACGCGCAGCGAACTTCTCGGCCACTTTCGGGCCGACCCCGGGCAGGCTGGACAGCGACGCCTGGCCTGCAACGGCCAGGCTCGGCGTGACGGTGAGCGCGCGTGGCACGGCAGATCGAATCGGATCAGTCGAACTGGATCACTCGAGCACCATCACCGCATCGACTTCGAAGCCGGCACCCTTGGGTAGACCGGAGACTTCGATGGTGGAACGCGCGGGGAACGGGGCCTGGAAATACTCCTGCATCACCGCGTTGACGGCGGCGAACTGGCCGAGATCGGTCAGGTACAGGCCCAGGCGCACGATCTTGTCGAGCGAGCCGCCGGCTGCTTCGGCCACCGCCTTGAGGTTGTCGAAGCAGCGACGCGCTTGCGCACCGATGTCGCCCGGCACGATCTCGCCGGTGGCCGGATCCAGCGGGATCTGCCCGGAGAAATACACCGTGTTGCCGGCACGCACGGCCTGCGAGTACGGGCCAATGGCGGCAGGCGCCTGGTCGGTATGGATGATCTGGGACATGGAAACTCCGCTGCAAAGGTGTATGCAGCAGTTTAGGCGTTTGTGCGGATTTGCTCGACTGTTGCGCGCGTTTACTGACGACCCACGCTTTGCACCACATGCAACCGCCGCAACCGGCGCATCACTTCGGCCAGATGGCGGCGGTCGCGGACCTGGATGTTGAAGCGCAGCACCGCCGCGTTGAAATCGCGGTCCAGGTAATCCACACGCTCGATGTTGGACTGGCTCTGCGCAATCGCCGCGGCAAGCTGCGCCAGCACGCCGGTGCGGTTTTCCACCTCGACCACCAAGGCGGTGTCGTAATCGCCGGTGACGCCCGAATCCCAATCGATCGGCACCCAGCGTTCGGGCGATTTGCGCAGTTCGGCCAGGTTGGTGCAATCCAGCCGGTGCACCACGATGCCCTTGCCGGCGGTGTGGTAGCCCATGATTTCGTCGCCGGGAATCGGCTGACAACAGTTGGCGAAGCTGATCACGCCGCGCTCGCTGCCGTCGATCAGGATCTTTTCGTGCGAATGCTTCGAGTGACCGCCACCGCGCAGTTCGGCATAGGCCATCAAGGCCTGCGCGGCCTGGTTGGGCATCCAGTTGCCCAGCGCCACGTCGGCCAGCAAGGCTTCCAGGCGCGGATAGCGGTGCTCGCTGAGGAAGGCGTCCAGGCGGCCCTTGGGCAGCCGTTCCAGCGAGCTGTCCATCGCTTCCAGCGCGCGATCGAGCATGCGGTGGCCGAGCTGCACGGCATCTTCGTGTTCGAGTTGCTTCAGCTGGTGGCGGATCGCGGTGCGCGCCTTGCTGCTGACCACGAACTCCAGCCACTGCGGCTTGGGCGTGGCCGAGCGCGCGGTGATGATTTCCACCGCTTGGCCACTGACCAGCTTGGTGCGCAGCGGCACCAACTTTTTGTCCACGCGCGAGGCGACCGCGCGGTTGCCCACATCGGTATGCACCGCGTAGGCGAAATCCAGCGCGGTGGAGTTGCGCGGCAACGCCAGGATCTTGCCCTTGGGCGTGAACAGATAGACCTCGTCCGGGAACAGGTCGACCTTGACGTTGTCCAGAAATTCCAGCGACGAACCGGCGGCGCGCTGCGAATCGATCAGCTCCACGATCCAGTCGTGTGCGCGGCTCTGCGCGCTGTTGGGCGAGGTGGAACCGACCTTGTAGGTCCAGTGCGCGGCCACGCCGCGTTCGGCGATCAGGTCCATCTCTTCGGTGCGGATCTGCACTTCGATCGGCGAGCCATACGGGCCGAACAACACGGTGTGCAGCGACTGGTAGCCGTTGGCCTTCGGGATCGCGATGAAATCGCGAAAGCGCCCGTCCAGCGGTTTGAATGTGGCATGCACCGCGCCGAGTGCGTGATAGCAATCGGCCACCGAACGCACCACCAGACGGAAGCCGAATACATCCATCACCTGGTCGAAGGATTTGTTCTCTTCGTGCATCTTCGAATAGATGCTCCAGGGCGTCTTGATGCGACTGACCAGGCGGTGTTCCAACCCTTCCTTGGCTAACCGCTGCGACAGCTGCACTTCCACCTGCGCCATCGATTCGCGCCGCACCACCGGTTGGCTGCGGATGTGCTTTTCGATGATGGCGTGACGCCATGGATACAGCGCGCGAAAGCCCAGGTTCTGCAACTCGGACTTGATCAGGCTCATGCCCAGGCGCTGTGCGATGGGCGCATAGATTTCCAGCGTTTCGCGCGCGATGCGGCTGCGCGCCTCGCTGCTCTGCGCGCCCAGCGTGCGCATGTTGTGCAGGCGGTCGGCCAGCTTGATCATGATCACGCGCAAGTCGCGCGACATCGCCAGCAGCATCTTGCGGAAGCTTTCCGCCGCCGCTTCCTGGCGGTCGCGGAACTTGAGCTTGTCCAGCTTGGTGACGCCATCGACCAGCTCGGCCACCGCTTCGCCGAACTCGGAGGCCAGCTCTTCGCGGGTCAGCGGGGTGTCTTCGATGGTGTCGTGCAGGATCGCGGCGATCAGCGATTCCATGTCCAGGCCGAGTTCGGCGAGTACGCCGGCCACAGCGACCGGATGGGTGATGTAAGGCTCGCCCGACTTGCGGGTCTGGCCGGCATGCGCGGTGGCCCCTACTTCCCAGGCACGGCGCAGGATCGGCAGCTGCTCCTTGGGAAGGTAGCTGGCAGCGCGTTCAAGGTGCAGGACGTAATCGGGGATGGCCGGGTCGGGAGACGAGGACGTCACGACGGTCGCCTGGGCAGTGGGGCCTGGGTTCATGCGCGAAGACTATGCCAGTGGCCGGTTTGCGGCAACGCGGCATGCGTGCCGGCCGCGTTGGTGACCGGGCACTGCGCAACCGCTTCACGCCTGCCGCAACGGCAACGTGCGCGAAGTATGCAATTTTGCCCAGCTGAGCGACATTTACCCAACTTGCTACACTCGGCCCCGCATCGCCCCAGGGACCTCACCCATGCACGCTCCGCCCGACCTGCTGATCTTCGACTGCGACGGTGTGCTGGTCGACAGCGAGCCGTTGGCGTGCGCGGTACTGGCCCAGGCGCTGCAACAACACGGCGTGGACATCGGCATCGATGGGGTCCAGCAGCACTTCCTCGGGCGCAGCCTGGGCAGCGTGCGCGCGTATGTGCAGACGCTGGGGCGCACGCTGCCGGATACCTTCGAGCGCGACCTCAATGCCACGCTACTGGCACGCTTTGCCACCGAACTGCAGCCGATGCCTGACGTGGCCGCGCTGCTGGACGCACTGCCGACACCGCGGTGCGTTGCCTCGTCCAGCCACCTGGAACGGGTTCGCCTGTGCCTGCAGGTCACCGGCCTGGTGGGCCATTTCGGCGCGCACATCTACACCGCCGAGCTGGTCGCCCGCGGCAAGCCTGCGCCGGACCTGTTCCTGCTCGCCGCCGCACGCATGCACGCGGCGCCTGCATCCTGCCTGGTGATCGAAGACAGCCCCAGCGGCGTGCAGGCCGCATGTGCGGCCGGGATGCAGACCTGGGGATTCACCGGCGGCGGCCATCACCGCGCAACCGCTGCGGCCGCCGCACTACTCACTGCCGCAGGCGCATCGCAGGTGTTTGCAGACATGCCAGCCGTGGCCGCCGCACTGGGTGCCATCGGCACCAAGCGCCTGGGCACTACGTTAGGCTGAGACTTCCACGCAGACAGATGTGACGATGGCCAACCCCGATAACGACACCAGCCGACTCGATGCCGCAGCCAGAGCGGGCTGGCTGTACTACATCGCCGGCAACACTCAGGATGAGATCGCACGCAAGCTCAAGGTCTCGCGCGCCACCGCGCAGCGCCTGGTGTCGTTGTGCCTGAGCCAGCGGTTGATCACCTTCCGGCTGGAACATCCGATCGCCGCCTGCATGGATCTGGCCGCGCAGTTGCAGGATCGTTTCGGCATGCGCTATTGCGAGGTCGCGCCTACCGATCCGGCCGATCCGCACCTGGTCACCGGTGTCGCCGAACGTGCCGCGGCGCTGCTGGAATCCACCCTGCGCAGCGACACCCCGAGCATCATCGGCATCGGCACTGGTCGCGCCATGCGCGCGGCGGTGGAGCGCATTCCTGCGATGCAGACGCGCAATCATCAGCTGGTTTCGCTGGTCGGCAATATCTCCCCGGACGGCTCGGCGAGCCCGTTCGATGCAGTGGCGCGCTTGGCCGACCTGACCGGCGCGCAACACTACCCGATGCCGCTGCCGGTATTTCTTTCCTCGCAGGAAGAACGCGAAACGCTACTGGGGATCGAGGCGGTGCGCCGGGTCCGTGCGATCGCCGCAAAGGCCGACCTGCGCTTGGTCGGTGTCGGCCAGCTCGATCAGACCGCGCCCCTGCATGTGGATGGCTTCATCAGCCGCACCGAACTGCTGGACCTGATCCGGCTGGGCGCGGTGGGCGAAGTGATCGGCTGGGCGCTCACCGCAGCCGGCGACATCATCGATGCAGGGACCAACCTGCGTTTGACCAGCGTGCCGCATCCGGTGCCGGCAACCAGCCTGTCGATCGGCGTGGCCGTGGGCAACGCCAAGGTGGGCCCGATCAAGGCCGCGCTGAAGGGCCGCATCCTCAACGGCCTGATCACCGACGAGCACACCGCCAAGGCCTTGCTCGCCAGCTGAGTGGCGCAATCGCAGCGGGCTCGATGGCGGTTCATTGCTGAAATTTCCCGGCATGTGCGGGCGCTTGTGCGCGCGCTGCGATGCTGCGCTGCAAGATCGAAAGTGCTTTACAGCACGGCAAGGCCGTGGGCATATGCGCATCACACGGGCATTTGCTCAACCAACCTCAAGCTGAGGCACCGGTATGAACACTTCGATCAAGACCCTGATCTGCGCGGGACTGAGCGCAACACTGGCGGCATGCGGCGGCGGCGCGAGCGACAGCGGCGCCGCATCCAAGCCCGACACCCTGGTGATCGCCACGGTCAACAACGGCGACATGATTCGCATGCAGAAGCTCACCTCGGATTTCACAGCCACCCATCCGCAGATAAAGCTCGAGTGGGTCACTCTGGAAGAGAACGTGCTTCGCCAGCGCGTCACCACCGACATCGCCACCAAGGGCGGCCAGTTCGATGTGCTGACCATCGGTACCTACGAGGTGCCGATCTGGGCCGAGCGCGGCTGGCTCAAGCCGCTCACGTTCGATGCGGCCTATCAGGTGGACGATCTGATCCCGCAGATCCGCGATGCGGTCAGTCACAAGGGGCAGCTGTATGCCGCGCCCTTCTATGCCGAAGGCTCGATGCTGATGTATCGCACCGACCTGCTGCAGAAGGCCGGCCTGAGCATGCCGGCGCAGCCTTCGTGGAGCTTCGTGGCCGAGGCCGCCCGCAAGATGACCGACAAGCAGGCCGGCATCTACGGCATCTGCCTGCGCGGCAAGGCCGGCTGGGGCGAGAACATGGCCTTAATCAGTTCGATGGGCAATGCCTTCGGTGCTCGCTGGTTCGACGAACAATGGAAGCCGCAGTTCGACCAGCCGGAATGGAAGGCCGCCCTGCAGACCTATGTGGATGTCATGAAAGAGGCCGGCCCACCGGGTGCGGCGTCCAACGGTTTCAACGAGAACCTTGCGCTGTTCACCGCCGGCAAGTGCGCGATGTGGGTCGATGCCACGGTTGCCGCATCGTTCATCGGCAACCCGAGCGAATCCAAGGTGTCGGACAAGGTTGGTTTTGCCGCGGCGCCGGATGCGGGCAAGGGCAAGACCACCGGCTGGCTGTGGGCCTGGAATCTGGCCATCCCGGCCAGTTCGAAAAAAGCCGACAAGGCGCAGGCATTCATCGCCTGGGCCACCAGCAAGCACTACACCGAGCTGGTGGCCGGCAAGGAAGGCTGGGGCAATGTCCCGCCAGGGACGCGCCAGTCGCTGTACACCACGGCCGAGTACCTCAAGGCCGCCCCCTTCGCCAAGCAGACGCTGGCTGCCATCCAGGGCGCCGACACGCATCACCCCACGGTCAAGCCGGTGCCTTATGTCGGCGTGCAGTACGCGGCCATCCCCGAGTTCCAGTCGATCGGCACCACCGTGGGCCAGCAGTTTTCCGCGGCACTCACCGGCTCGATCAGCGTGGATGAGGCATTGAAAAACGCGCAGGCCGCCACCGAGCGCGAGATGCAGCGTGCCGGCTACCCCAAGCGCTAAGAGCAGGTCCACTGGGCCGGGCACCCTGCCCGGCCCGCCCCCGGCCACAGACATGCTCCGGCGTCACGGCGCCGTATCTAACCCACGAGGCAATCGATGAAGATCAGGCACACCACACCTGCGCTGACGATGTTGCTCGCCGGTATGGCCTGCACGCAGGCCAGCGCCCAGGCATTCGATCCGGACAAACACATCGGTGGCGACTGGGGCGGCCTGCGTAGCAGGCTGGCCGATGACGGCATCCAGTTCAAACTGGCGCACTTCAGCCAGACCGCCCACAACACCTCCGGCGGACGACGCGAGCGCACTGCCTATGCCGATCAATTCTTCCTGGGCGGCTACTTCGACCTGGAACGGCTGTGGGGCTGGTCAGGCGCCGATTTCAAACTGGAGATCACCAATCGCAACGGCGAGTTGATCAACAACAGCGCAGGCATCCCCACGCTGTTGCAGTCGCAGCAGATCTTTGGGCGCGGCGATGTGACGCGCCTGACCCAGTTCTCGCTGACCCAGCGCCTGTTCGACGACAGGCTGACGCTGAAGGCCGGCCGCCTGTATCCCAGCGCCGATTTCTTCGCGCTCAATTGCAACTACCAGCACCTGACCTTTTGCAGCGGCGGCTCGTCCAACTACATCAGCAACAACTGGTATGGCGACCCGCTCAGTGCCTGGGGCGGCGTGGTCACTTTAAGCCCGGACAAACGCTGGTTTTTCCGCGTGGGCGGCTACGATGCCAACCCGCAGAACCGATCCACCGACCAAGGTCTCAAGCTCGGTACCTCCGGCGACGACCACGGCACCATGCTGGTGGCCGAAGTGGAGTACAAGCCCGACTACGGTAACGGGATCGATGGCGACTACCGCATCGGTGCGACCCGCAACAGCAACGATCAACTGCGCGTCTACACCCGCTCGGGCGTGCCGACCAGCCTCGGCACCGATCCGGCCGCGCTGCAGGACACCGATCGCGCGTTCTACGCCAACGTCGAACAACAGATCACCAGCAATGGCGCCGGGGGCGGCTTGCGGCTGTTCGCAAGCGTCATCGACGCCGACGACGACGTCAGCACCGTCGGCCAGGTGCTGGCGATCGGCGGATTCTGGAAGGGACTGTCGGCTGCGCGCCCCAACGATCGCGTCGGCGTGGCAGTGGGCCGCAATGCGCTCAGCGATCGCTTGCGTGCAGCGCAAACCCGCTACAACCAGCGCTTGCCTGCAGGCGCGGCGGCCATTGGCGTGCAGCGCTACGAATACCCCATCGAGCTCAATTACAACATTGCCGTCAGCCGCGGGATCGAAGTCATGCCCAGCGTGCAGTACATCCGTCATCCGGGTGGACTGGATGGCGACAACGCCACCATTTTCGGACTACAGGTCAGCCTGAACTTCTGACGCCCGACCGGCCGTGCGTTCGACGCTCATCCCTGCGTCGACGCATCCGGCCGCTGCCATGCATTGCAGGCGCGCTGCCTGCCTCCACCCTGGACCTTGCCGATGGCCACCCATCAAACGCAAAAACTCGCACGGTTTCTGATCGCGCCGTCGATCGTGCTGCTGCTGGCCTGGATGATCGTGCCGCTGGCGATGACGGTGTGGTTTTCCACGTTGAACTACAACCTGCTCACGCCGGAAAAGACCTTTGTCGGGTTGGGCAACTACCGCTACTTCCTGGGCAACCCGGCGTTTGTGTCCTCGCTGGGCAATACCTTGTTGCTGGTCGCGTCGGTACTGGCGATCACTGCGGTGTTCGGCGTGCTGATCGCATTGCTGCTGGATCAGGTGTTCGTGGGTCGCCGCATCGTGCGCTTGATGCTGATCGCGCCGTTCTTCGTGATGCCGACGGTAAGCGCATTGATCTGGAAGAACCTGCTGATGCATCCGGTTTCCGGGCTGCTGGCGTGGCTGTGGCAGCGCGTTGGCCTGACCCCGATCGACTGGTTCACCCAGTACCCGATGTTTTCCATCATCGTCATTGTGGCCTGGCAATGGTTGCCGTTTGCGGTGCTGATCCTGCTGACCGCGTTGCAATCGCTGGATGAAGAACAACAGGAAGCCGCGCTGATGGATGGCGCCGGTGCGTTCGACCGCTTCTTCCATCTGACCCTGCCGCATCTGGCGCGCCCGCTGACCATCGTGGTGCTGATCGAAACCATCTTCCTGCTCACCGTGTTCGTGGAGATCTACGTCACCACCGGCGGCGGGCCCGGCCTGCAGACCACCAACCTGGCGTACCTGATCTATTCGCAGGCACTGCTGCAGTACGACGTGGGCGCCGCGTCGGCAGGCGGATTGATCGCCGTGGTGCTGGCCAATATCGCGGCCATCTTCCTGGTGCGCATCGTCGGCAAGAACCTGGAGACCTGAGATGGCCCGTCGTACCTCCACGCTGCACATCCTCGTCACCACGGTTGCCGCATGGGTGGTCGGCGGCGTGATCTTCTTCCCGATCCTGTGGATGCTGCTCACCAGCTTCAAGACCGAAGTCGATGCGTTTTCCAGCCCGCCCAGCTTCGTATTCTTCCATTGGACACTGGAAAACTATGTGGCCGTGCAAGGCCGCAGCGACTACTTTGCGCATGCCTGGAATTCGGTGGCGGTATCGCTGGGTTCGACCCTGATCGCGCTTGCCATCGCCATCCCTGCCGCGTGGTCGATGGCGTTCGCGCCCACCAAGCGCACGCGCGGCATCCTGTTGTGGATGTTGTCCACCAAGATGCTGCCGCCGGTCGGCGTGCTGGTGCCGATCTATCTGCTGTACCGCGACTCCGGGCTGCTGGATACGCAGCTGGGCCTGATCATCGTGCTGTGCCTGAGCAACCTGCCGATCATGGTCTGGATGCTGTTCAACTACTTCAAGGACATCCCCAAGGACATCCTGGAAGCGGCGCGCATGGACGGGGCAACCATCGGCAAGGAGATCCTCTACATCCTGGCGCCAATGGCAGTTCCCGGCATCGCGTCTTCGCTGCTGCTCAACGTGATCCTGGCCTGGAACGAGGCGTTCTGGTCGTTGAATCTGTCCTCGTCGCAGGCCTCGCCGTTGACCGCGTTCATCGCCTCGTATTCGAGTCCGGAAGGCCTGTTCTGGGCCAAGTTGTCGGCCGCCTCGACGATGGCCATCGCGCCGATCCTGGTGCTGGGCTGGTTCTGCCAGAAGCAGCTCGTGCGCGGGCTCACCTTCGGCGCGGTGAAGTAGATCACTCAACTTTGATAGGTGGTTCATGGGACGCATTACGCTGCAAGGTGTCAGCAAATCCTTCGACGACACACAGGTCATCCACGGCGCGGATCTGGAGATCGACGATGGCAAGTTCGTGGTTTTTGTCGGCCCGTCCGGCTGCGGCAAGACCACATTATTGCGCTTGATCGCCGGTCTGGAAGACGTCAGCGGCGGGCGCATCCTCATCGACGGCCAGGACGTCACCGGCCTGGCGCCGGCCAAGCGCGGGCTGTCGATGGTGTTTCAGTCGTATGCGCTGTATCCGCACATGAGCGTGCGCAAGAACATCGCCTTCGGCCTGAAGATGGCGCGCGTGCCCAGCGCCGAGATCGAGCGGCGCGTAGCACAGGCCGCCACCGTGCTCAACCTCACCGATTATCTCGACCGCAAGCCCGGGCAGTTGTCCGGCGGCCAGCGCCAGCGCGTGGCGATCGGCCGCGCCATCGTGCGCGAGCCCAAGGGCTTCCTGTTCGACGAGCCGCTGTCCAATTTGGATGCCGCCCTGCGCGTGCAGATGCGCCTGGAAGTCACTCGCCTGCAGAAGCAGCTCAAGACCACCGCGGTATATGTCACCCACGACCAGGTCGAAGCAATGACTATGGCCGACGAGATCGTGGTGCTGCAGGCCGGACGCATTGAGCAGGTGGGTACGCCGCTGGCGTTGTACGAACGCCCTGCCAACGTGTTCGTGGCCGGCTTCATCGGCTCGCCGCGCATGAATCTGTTGCAGGGTGAGGTGGCCGCGCGCCACGGCGCGGTCACGCTCGGCGTGCGCCCGGAACATATCGCCGTGCAGCGCGGCAGCCCAGCACCCGGCACCGGCGATGCCTGGCAGGGCAGCGTGATCCAGGCCGAGCATCTGGGCAGCGACACCTTCGTTTACGTCGAAATCCCCGGCGTGGGCACGGTCGATGCGCGCTGCACCGGCGATCTGCGCGTGCACGTCGGCGAGACGGTGACCCTGATCCCCGATCCACAGCATCTGCATCGCTTCGACGCGCAACAACAGGCCATGCGCTGAGCGCGCCACTCCCTCGTTGTTCCTCCCATGTGTTCCTCCCCCGTTTCGCTCCTCCCCCCACGCAAGACCAGCAGGAGATATGCCGATGTATCTGGACAAGTTCAAACTCGATGGCCGCGTGGCGGTCGTCACCGGCGGCGGCCGCGCGATCGGCCTGGCGATTTGCGAAGCGCTGGCCGAGGCCGGCGCCAAGGTGGTCATTGCCGATCACGATTGCGCTGTGGCCGAGCAAGGCCTGGCCACCCTGCGCAGCAAGGGCCTGGATGCGCAGATCGTGCAGATGGACGTCACCGATTCGGCGCGCGTCACCAGCGTGGCCGATGCATTGAACGCACAGTTCGGCAAGGTCGACATCCTGGTCAACAACGCCGGAATCGCACGTAGCCAGACCCCGGCCGAAACGGTCACCGACGAGCACTGGCTCAATGTCATCGACGTCAATCTCAATGGCACCTTCTGGTGCTGCCGCGCGTTCGGCAAGCACATGCTGGAAAGCGGCGACGGCGTAATCGTCAACGTCGGCTCGATGTCCGGCTTCATCGTCAACAAACCGCAAGCGCAGGCCTACTACAACGCCTCCAAGGCAGCGGTGCATCACCTGACCAAATCGCTGGCCGCCGAGTGGGGCGCGCGCGGCGTGCGCGTCAATGCAGTTGCGCCCACCTACATCGCCACGCCACTCAATGCCTTCGTCAAGGAAGACCCGGCGATGTACGACGCCTGGATCGGCGGCACGCCGATGGGGCGGCTGGGCGAAGTGGAAGAAATCGCCTCGGTGGCGCTGTTTCTTGCCTCCCCTGCCGCCAGCCTGATGACCGGCAGCATCGTGCTGGCCGATGGCGGCTACACCTGCTGGTGAGCCATGCGCATGCATAACGAGGCGATCTACATCGGGGTGGACGTGGGCACCGGCAGTGTCCGCGCCGGGCTGTTCGACGCGCACGGGCAACTGCTGGGCAGCGCGCGCCATTCCATCCAGACCTGGTACCTGCCCGGCGAGATGGTCGAGCAGTCTTCCGCCGACATCTGGCAGGCCTGCGTGGAGGCGATCCGCGCCGCGTTGGCACACGCCGGCGTGGACGCCGTGCAGGTGGCCGGCATCGGCTTCGATGCCACCTGCTCGCTGGTGGCGGTGGCCGCCGACGGCGGGCCGGTGTGCATCAGTCCCAGCGGCCAGGCCGAGCGCGATGTGATCGTGTGGATGGATCACCGCGCCATCGCCCAGGCCGAGCAGATCAACGCCACCGGCGAGCCGGTGCTGCGCTACGTCGGCGGGCAGATTTCGCCGGAAATGCAGACCCCCAAGCTGCTGTGGCTCAAACAGCACCTGCCGGACAGTTACGCGCGTGCCGCGCACTTCTTCGATCTGGCCGACTGGCTGACCTGGCGCGCCACCGGTTGCACCGCGCGCTCGCTATGCACGGTCACCTGCAAGTGGACCTACGTGCAGCACGAGGGCGGCTGGAGCCGGCGCTACTTCGAACGCATCGGCCTGGCCGAGTTGCTGGACGACGCTGCTGCGCGGATCGGAAGCGAAGTGGTGGCGCCGGGCACCGCGCTGGGCCAGGGGCTGTCGCCGCTGGCCGCAAGCGAACTGGGGCTGCCTGCCGGTCTCGCGGTAGGCGCATCGCTGATCGACGCGCATGCCGGCGCCATCGGCACCATCGCCAGTCCGTCCGCACAGGGCCGTCCGGTGTCGCTCACCGCGCGCTTGGCCTACATCCTGGGCACCTCGGCCTGCGTGCTGGCCAGCACCCGGACGCCTTGCTTCACCCCCGGTGTCTGGGGGCCGTACGGCTCGGCGCTGGTCGAGGGTCTGTGGCTCAACGAAGGCGGCCAGTCCGCAGCCGGCGTGGCGATCGATTGCCTGGTGCGCTCGCATCCAGGCTACGCCGATGCCAGCGCACAGGCAGCGGCGGCCGGCATGCAGTTGTTGCCGTGGCTGGAGGAACGGGTGCTGGCGCGAGCAGGCGATCCCTCGCAGGCGGCCTTGTTGGCGCGCGGGCTGCACGTGCTGCCGGATTACCTGGGCAACCGCTCGCCGGATGCCGACCCAAACGCCCGTGCCGTCATCGCCGGGCTGACCATCGACCACGACCTGCAGGGTCTGGAAGCGCTCTACGTCGCCGGCGTATGCGGCCTGGGCTACGGTCTGGCCGACATCATTGATGCGTTGCGCGCCCAAGGGGTGCAGTTCGACAGCGTGATCATGAGTGGCGGCGCCAGCCACAGCCGCCTGGTCCGCCAGCTGATGGCCGATGCCAGCGGCGTGCAGGTCCACGTGGCCGCCACCGCCGAACCGGTGCTGCTGGGCAGTGCGATGCTGGCCGCAGTCGCCAGCGGCGGCTACGCCGACCTGCCTGCAGCGATGTCGGCGATGAGCGGGTTGGGCGCGAGCACCGCGCCAACGCCCGCGGACATCGCCCGCTTGCATGCCGCCAAACGGCGCTGCTATCACGCGATGCAGGCACTGGATCGCACGCTGCGTGGCGAGATGGCGCATATAGCGGATCCTGCCGACTGAGTGGAGTGCGGCGCGTTTGAGCGCGTTCGGTTACTACAAGGGCAACACCTTCGCCGCGATTACCACCGCCACGCCGGTCGATTGCCGGCAATCGCACTACGTTGCCGCCGCCACGTCTATCGCCCCCAAAACGCAGACAGCCCGCGCAAGGCGGGCTATCCGGATATCACCTGCTCACGCCGTGAGGCGATGCAATCAATCGTCGTTCTTGGACATGTCTTCGTCGGCGACCACTTCGGCGGCGGCCCATTCCAGCGCTTCGCGCTCGGCACGCTCGCGCTCGGCCTTCTCGACTTCATCGATCAGCGCGTTGTCGATCCGGCGTGCGGCGATTTCGCGCAGTGCCATCACGGTGGGCTTATCGCTGGCGTCGGCATTTTCGATCAGCGGCTGGACGCCGTTGGCAAGCTGACGGGCGCGCTTGGAGGCCATCATGACCAGCTCAAAACGGTTGTTCACGACTTCCAGGCAATCTTCTACGGTAATGCGGGCCATGCGGGCTCCCGGCGACCAGCAACGGCCGCGCATCGAATGAGGGAAAGGGGGCGGAGTGTACGCCGGGGCCGCTGGGCGGGCAACCGGCTGTCGTTCAGTTTGCTTTGGAATCAGCCACTTGGAACAAATCGATCGAGACGCAGCGCCGTCCTGGTGCGCAGAACAGCCCGCACGCCTGGCCGGCCGTTTCCCTAAGCCCCGGCGACACGCAGGCCGAATGCGATGTTCAGCTGCAGCGTCATCGCGCCGTGACACCGAGGATCGCCGCTCCACCCACCACACCAGGAACTCAGTCAAGCAGCGCCTGGATCAGGCCGGCATGCCGCTGCTGCTGCGCCTGCCGACGCAGCCGGCTGGCGGTGAAGATCGCGCACATCTCCGACACCGCCGTCTCGAAGGTCTCGTTGATGATGACGTAATCGAATTCTTCGAAGTGCAGCATCTCTTCGCGTGCGGCGGCCAGGCGCTGCGCCATCACGTCTTCACTGTCCTGGCCGCGCTTGCGCATGCGCTCGTCCAGCGCCTGGCGCGAGGGCGGCAGGATGAACACGCTGACCGCGTCGGGCACTTTCTGGCGCACCTGGCGCGCGCCCTGCCAGTCGATTTCCAGCAGCACATCATGGCCGGCAGCCAGCTGCGGCTCCACCGACTGCCGCGCGGTGCCCTTCCAGTCGCCATGCACCAACGCATATTCGAAGAAGTCGCCCGCTTCGATCATGCCCTGGAACTCGTCGGCGGAGACGAAGTGGTAGTGCTCGGCATGCCGCTCGCCGGGCCGCGGCGCGCGCGAGGTGAACGAGATCGACAAGGCAATCTTGGGATCACGCGCCAGGGTGGCGTTGACGATGCTGCTCTTGCCGGCGCCGGAGGGAGCCGCAACGATATAGAGGGTGCCGCGCATAGGTCGGGGATTCGTGATTGGGGAGTCGGGATTCGCAAACGAGTTGCGGGGCCGGTGCCACCGGGGTCGATATGCTACCGGGATTGGCCGCAGCACGCCGACGCATGCCAGTTGCCGTCAGCCAATCCCGAATCCCCAATGCCAAATCCCGGCTATTCGATGTTCTGCACCTGCTCGCGGATCTGGTCGATCAGCACCTTCAGATCCACCGCCGCGTTGGACGTGCGGCTGTCCACCGACTTGGAGCCCAGCGTATTGGCTTCGCGGTTGAATTCCTGCAGCAGGAAGTCCAATCGACGGCCGACCGGTTCGCGCTGCTTGAGCACGCGGCGGATCTCGGAAATATGGCTGGACAGGCGATCCAGCTCCTCATCCACGTCCAGCTTCTGCAGCCACAGCACCAGTTCCTGCTCGGCGCGCCCCGGGTCCACCGGATGCGGCAGATCGGCCAGGCGTGCGGCGAGCTTGGCGCGCTGGCCTTCGCGAATGGCCGGAATCAGCGTGCGCACTTCGGCGGCGATGCGTTCAATCGCATCCACCCGCTCGCTGATCGCCTCGGCCAGCTTGCCGCCTTCGCGCTCGCGCGCGGCGACGAAACTGTCCACTACCTCATCGAGCAATGCCAGGGCCTGGGCTTGCAACGCCGGTGCGTCCACGTCCTGCACCTGCAGCACGCCGGGTAGCTGCAGCAGATCGGTAAAGCCGACCTGCAACTTGGGAAACACACCGTCGAGCCGCGTGGCCAGTGCGCCCAGTTCCTGCAGCAGGGATTCGTTGACGGCCAGGGTCTGCCCGTTATCCGGCGCGCGCAGGCGCAGCGCCAGATCCAGCTTGCCGCGGCTGTTTTTTGCCGCCACGCGTTCGCGCAGCATCGGCTCCAGCGCACGCAGTTCTTCGGGCAGGCGCACGCCTATTTCCAGAAACCGGTGGTTGACCGAGCGCAGCTCGCAACCGAGCGTGCCCCAGGGCGTGATGCGTTCGCCGCCAGCAAACGCGGTCATGCTTCGAATCATCGTCAGTCCCGTGCCTTCAAAGCGCGAATGGTACCCTAGCCGCCCGCGCTGGCTGACCGCCTCGCCACGCGCTGACCCAGACCCACCTCCCGACTTCCGGACTCATCGCATGACCTTTTCCCGTCCCAGCGGCCGCACGGCCGACCAGCTGCGCCCGGTGCGCATCGAACGCGCTTTCACCCGTCACGCCGAAGGCTCGGTGCTGGTCAGCTTCGGCGACACGCGCGTGCTGTGCACCGCCAGCGTGGAAAACCGCGTGCCGGGGTTCCTCCGCGGCAAGGGCGAAGGCTGGGTGACCGCCGAATACGGCATGCTACCGCGCTCCACCCACACCCGTTCCGATCGCGAAGCCGCACGTGGCAAGCAAGGCGGGCGCACGCTGGAAATCCAGCGTCTGATCGGCCGCGCATTGCGCGCCTGTGTGGATCGCAATGCCCTGGGCGAGCGCACCATCACCCTGGACTGCGACGTGCTGCAGGCCGATGGCGGCACCCGCACCGCTGCGATCACCGGCGCCTACGTGGCGCTGGCCGATGCGGTGAACCTGCTGCTCAAGCGTGGCGACATCAAGAAGCATCCTTTAATCGGCGCCGTCGCTGCGGTGTCGGTGGGCATCTATCGCGGCGAGCCGGTGCTGGATCTGGATTACCCCGAAGACAGCGACTGCGACACCGACATGAATGTGGTGATGAATGACGGTGGCGGTTTCATCGAGCTGCAGGGCACCGCCGAAGGCCACGCGTTCCGCCGCGACGAACTCAACGCGCTGCTCGCCCTGGCCGAAAAAGGCATGGGCGAATTGTTCGCCCTGCAACGCGCTGCGCTGGCCGGATGAGCCGTCGCATTGCCCTGACCACCTTGCTGGTCGCCGACTACGATGCGGCGATCGCCTGGTACACCGGCGCGTTGGGTTTCCACGTGCTGGAAGATCGCGCACTTGGCGACGGCAAACGCTGGGTGGTGATCGGCCCGGGCAGCGCGCAGGACGCCGGCTTGCTGCTTGCGCAGCCGGCCGACGCCGCGCAGCAGGCGCGTATCGGCGACCAGACCGGTGGGCGGGTGGATCATTTCCTCTACAGCGACGACTTCTGGCGCGACCACGCGGCCATGCAGGCGTTTGGCGTGGAATTTCTGGAAACCCCGCGCGAGGAACCGTACGGCACGGTCGCTGTATTCCGCGACCTGTACGGCACCAAGTGGGATCTGCTGGAGCCCAAGCAATGAAACAATTGGTCCTGGCCAGCGGCAACGCCGGCAAGCTGGAAGAACTGCGTGCCATGCTCGCCGACCTGCCGCTGCGCATCGTGGCGCAGGGCGAACTGGGTGTCGAAGACGTGCCGGAAACCGGCCTGACCTTCGTCGAGAACGCCTTGATCAAGGCGCGTCATGCCAGCGCGGTCACCGGCCTGCCGGCGCTGGCCGACGACTCCGGCCTGATCGTCGATGCGCTCGGCGGCGCGCCCGGCTTGTACAGCGCGCGCT
This sequence comes from Xanthomonas sp. NCPPB 2933, assembly GCF_056725225.1. Classification (NCBI taxonomy): domain Bacteria; kingdom Pseudomonadati; phylum Pseudomonadota; class Gammaproteobacteria; order Lysobacterales; family Lysobacteraceae; genus Xanthomonas; species Xanthomonas sp. NCPPB 2933. Next base: position 1,188,099 of record NZ_CM161518.1, on the reverse strand, counting down.
ATGCCGGCAGCCCGACCAATGCGCGGGCCAACAACGCCAAGTTGCTCGAGGCCATGCGCGCCGTGCCGGCAGAGCGCCGCGGCGCGCGGTTTTATGCGGTGATCGTGCTGCTGCGTCACCCGGAAGATCCGCAACCGCTGATCGCCGAAGGCCGCTGGGAAGGGGTGATCACCACCGAACCGCGCGGCGATGGCGGCTTCGGCTACAACCCGGTGTTTCTGGACCCGGTGTACGGCCTGACCGCTGCGGAAATGGATACTGCGTTGAAGAACCGGCTGAGTCACCGTGCGGTGGCGTTGGCTACGTTGCAGCACAAGCTGCACGCCCTGTCGCTGTGAACGATGGCCTGATGCAGTGCCCGACCTGATCCCACCGCCGTTATCGCTGTACGTGCACCTGCCGTGGTGCGTGCGTAAATGCCCGTACTGCGATTTCAATTCGCATGCGGCCAAGGGCGTGCTGCCGTTCGAGGAGTACGTGGATGCGTTGATCCGCGATCTGGACAACGATTTGCCGCTGGTGTGGGGGCGCGTGGTGCATTCGGTGTTCTTCGGCGGTGGCACGCCGAGCCTGTTTCCGCCCGAGGCGATCGACAGATTTTTGCAAGCCGCGGCTGCGCGGCTGCGCTTCGCACCGAATCTCGAGATCACCCTGGAAACCAATCCAGGCACCGCCGAGCATGGCCGCTTCGATGGTTATCGCGCCGCCGGCGTGAACCGCCTGAGCTTCGGGGTGCAGACCTTCGACGATGTGGCGCTGCAGCGGCTCGGTCGCATCCACGACAGTGCCGAGGCCGAGCGCGCGATCAAGCTGGCGCAGGATGCCGGTTACGACAATTTCAATATCGACCTGATGTACGCGCTGCCCGAGCAGACTTTGGCGCAGGCCGAGCGCGATCTCGAACGCGCCTTTGCGCTACAGCCCACCCACATGTCGCATTACCAGCTCACGCTGGAGCCGAACACGGTGTTCTTCGCGCGGCCGCCCAAGGGGATTCCCGACGACGATGCGGCCTGGGATATCCAGGAACATTGCCAGCGTCTGCTGGCCGAGGCCGGCTACGCGCAGTACGAAGTGAGCGCCTACGCCAAGCCCGGGCGGCAATGCGCGCACAACCTCAATTATTGGCGCTTTGGCGATTATCTGGGCATTGGCGCCGGTGCACACGGCAAGATCAGTTCCGGCGCCGAGCAGCACGTACTGCGGCGGTGGAAGCACAAGCATCCGCAGAGTTATCTGGCCAGCGCCGGCACTGCGGCATCGATCGGCGGCGATGAGGTCGTGCCGCGCGCGCGGTTGCCGTTCGAATACATGCTCAATGTATTGCGCCTGCACGAAGGCTTCCGGCTGAGCGATTTCGAAGCCTCTACCGGTCTGGCGGCGTCCGAGATCGCAGCGCCGTTGGCGCGCGCGGTCGCGCAGGGCTGGATGACCGAGCAGGACGGACGCGTGATACTGACCGAACTGGGCCGCCGCTTCACCAACGATGTGGTCGAGTTGTTCCTGACCTGACGCTGGCCAGCAAACCCTCGCGAGCGCCCGTCATGCGCGCGTGACCGGCACGGCAGGTCTGGAGTGTTCGAGTGGTCCAGCGCACCGAGCAATGGCCGCGCCTGGCCACTCCAATGTCGCGCGGCAACGCGGAAAACATGCTACATAGCTCACGCTTCGAACCGAGCACACCTCCACGGATGTCCACGCCCGCCTCTTCCCTGCAGCACACACTCAGCGGCCCGATTGCCGATGCGCCGGTGTCCGCGCGCGGCCGGCATCTGCTCGCGGCACTGCACGTGCACTGCGTGCAGGCGCTCAGCGGGCCGCTGCGGCTGACCATTGTCGAGCTGGAACGCGAGTTACTGCATCAGGCCGAACATGCGCGCAACAGCCAGATCCAGGCCGAAACCTACGCGCAGACGCGTGGCTTGCGCGATCATATCGATCGGTTTCCGCCAGCCTTTCTGCAGCAGCTGGCGCAGGATCTGGCCAACCTGCGCGAGCGCCCGTCGCTGACACCGCTGGCCGATGCGCCGGCGCATCCGCAGATGCTCACGCTGGTGGAAGACACCGATATTGACCGCGACATCGTGCTCAGCGAGATCGCGCGCCGCGAAACCTCGCGCCGTGCCGATGCGCTGCAATTGCTGGCGCAACGGTTGGCGGTGATCGGCGTGGTTGCCGAATTCGAACTCGAAGAAGTCCCGCTCGGTCCTTACGCGCTGTGCCGCCTGCTGCGCCAATGCGGCGAAACGCTGGGGCTGAGCCTGGATGGGCAACTCACGCTGTACCGCGTGTTCGAGCGTCAGCTGATCGAGCGTTTGAACGATCTGTATGAGCGTGTCAACAGCGTCCTCGCACAGGAAGGCATCCTGCCGGGGCTGATCTATCACCCGTATCTGGTCAAGCCCACGCAGGTGCAGACGCGGCGCGCGCTGCCTGCATCGGCCACTGCATCAAAGGATGCTGCACCCACCAACGCGCGCGCGATGCCGCCGCGTGGCGGGCAACCGGCGACCGGCTGGAGCGGGCAGTCCGCACCGACACCGTGGCAGAGCGCCTTGCTGGATCCGTCAGATTTTCCGATGACACTGGCTGCGGCTACATACGGTGAGCAGGCAACACCTGCATTGAGCGATGCAATGCAGGCGCTTGGCGGCCTGATGTCATCGGCACGTCAATCGCAGGCGGCCGGCAACACAGGTCCATCCGCGCATCACAGTGCATCGAATCACGGCGCTGCCAATCACGGCACAGCGCCCGCAACAGGCTCGCAGGCAACAGCTGAAAGAGCATTTCCCCAGCTGGCTTCCACGGCAGTGCCCAAAGCCGCGCTCGGCGACGCGCTGGCCAGCCTGCAAGGCGCGTTAGCCGCGCAATCGACTGCAGCGGCCGGCATCGATGCGGTGCAGCGGCAGGTGCTGGAGTTGCTGCGCGCCCAGCACGGCCCGGACGCGGCGCTATCGCCGCAGGACACCGATACCTTCGACCTGCTCGGCCTGCTCTACGCGCAGATGCAACGCGAAGTGCGCGAGCAGACCCCGGCGCAGACCTTGCTTGCCAAGTTGCAGGTACCGGTGGTGCGCGCGGCATTGGCCGACACGCATTTTTTCGTGCGCGATCAGCACCCGGTGCGCGAATTGCTCAACACCGTGGCCGAGTCCGGTGCGGTATGGCTGGGCGAGGACGATGTCGACCCGCAGTTGCTGCACAAGCTGGGCAATGCGGTCGACAAGATCGTCAACGACTATCACGGCGACGAAAGCGTTTTCGCTGCGGCCAACGACGAGATCCAGACCCATCTACGCGCACTGGCGCGCAAGGCCGAGGTCGCCGAGCGCCGCCATGTGGATGCCGCACGCGGCAAGGAGCGGCTGGAATCGGCCAAGCAACAGGCCGCCGAGCGCATCGAAGATCTGTGCGAGCAGAGCGCGCCGCCGCGTTTCGTGCAATCGCTGCTGCGCCAGGCGTGGTCGGACGTGCTCACGCTCACGCTGCTGCGGCAAGGCGAGCAATCGCCCGAATGGGATGAGCGCCAGGCACTGACGGCGCGTATCGCCGAGGTCACCTGTCTGAGCAAGGGTCAGCCCACCGACACCGCGCTCGGTGGCGATGTCCAAACCGCGCTGCTACAGATCGGCTATCACCAGGACGAAGCGGCAGCGATCGCGCGGCGCCTGTCCACGCCCGGTGGCGAAGATGAGATGACCTCGCGCACCGAACTCACCGCCAAACTCAGGGCGCGCACGCGGCTGGGCGACCAGGGCGACAACGCCCCGCGCAAGGACATCGCTACACCGCGCTCGCCGGCCGAAGAAGCGTGCTACACGCAGTTGCGCAGCCTGCCATTCGGTACCTGGTTCGAATTCGTGGTCAACCAGCAGGGCGACCTGCGTCGGCAACGGCTGTCCTGGTACAGCCCGATGACCGACAACGCGTTGTTCGTCAATCAGCGTGGGCAAAAGATCGGCGAGCAGTCGCTGGATGGTCTGGCGCGGCTGATGGCCGGCGGTCAGGCGCGCTTGCTGATCGAAGAAAAATCGCGTCTGATCGACCGCGCCTGGCATGCCACCGTGCGTACGTTACGTCACCTTGCCGGCCAGTCGCCTGCTGCAGAGGTCGCCCCATGATCCAGGACACCCGTCGCGCACCGCGCCGTCAACCGACCGATCTGGTGCCGGTCACCGACATGCTCAGCGAGGCGCAGATCGGCCGGGTCGGTAATGTGTCGGAAACCGGCATGCTGCTGCTGGCTTCGGTTCCGCTGCATGACGACGCCTTGTATCAATTGCGCTTCACCCTGCCCGAGCGCGTAGGCCGCGCCACCGAGATCGATGTCGGCGTGCACCTGCTGTGGTCCGAAGCCGCGCACGCTCCCGGACAGGCCTGGGCCGGTTTTCGCTTTCTGACGATGTCGGAGCCGCATCGGCGACGCCTGCGCGCCTGGATCGCCGAGGAACACATGGCCGGCTGAAGGCACAGCGCCGCTGCCAGGATTGCGGCAAAATTGCGCATTGCCTTTGCATTGCCGATCGAGCCCCGCATGACCCAGCCGTCCTTGAGCCACCTGTATTCCGACCACCTGCGCACGCTGACCGCGCGCGCCGATCAGGCGCTGCAGCGCGGCGGCTTCGATCATCTGGTCGTGCCCAGCGGCAGCCTGCATTACCAGGTGTTCGACGACCGCGATTACCCGTACGCGGTCAACCCGCAATTCAAGGCCTGGGTGCCACTGACGCGGGTGCCCAACAGCTGGCTGATCTACACCCCGGGCAAGCGCCCGACGGTGATCTTCTACCAGCCGTTCGACTACTGGCATGTGGTGCCTGACGCCCCCAGCGGCTGGTGGGTGGAGCACTGCGACATCCACATCATCCGCACCCCGGACGAAGCATTGACACTGCTGCCCAAACAGCCCGAGCGCTGCGCAATTCTCGGCGAAGCGCAGAGTGCGCTCGGCGCCTATGTGCCGAACAATCCGCAGCCGTTAATCGATTACCTGGACTACCAGCGCGCCTTCAAGACCCCATACGAACTCGCACTGCTGCGCATTGCCCAGCAGCTGGCAGTGCGCGGCCATCGCGCCGCCGAAGCGGCATTCCGTGCAGGCCAAAGTGAGTTCGGCATCCACATGGCGTATTGCGCAGCCGTGGGCCAGGACGCCAACGAACTGCCGTACGGCAACATCATTGCGCTCAACGAACACGGCGCAGTGCTGCACTACACCGAACTCGGCCAGCAGCCGCCGCAACCGCTGCGCAGCTTTTTGATCGATGCGGGCGCTTCGGCCTACGGCTACGCCAGCGACATCACCCGCACCTATGCCGCCGACCCGGGCAGCGAATTCCAGGCACTCATTGATGCAGTCGACGCCGCACAGATCCGTATGGGCCAGAACGTGCGCGCGGGCGTGGATTACAAGCAGCTGCATGTGGAGGCGCATCTGGCGTTGATGGGCATCCTCAAGGACTTCGGCATTCTCACCGTGTCGCCGGAAGCCGCGCTCGCCACCGGCGTCAGCGCCGCGTTCTTCCCGCACGGGCTGGGCCATCTGATCGGCTTGCAGGTGCACGATGTCGCCGGCTTCGCAGCCAGCGACCGCGGCGGCCGCATCGAGCGCCCCGCCGGTCACCCGTATCTACGCCTGACCCGCGTGCTCGAACCGGGCATGGTGGTCACCATCGAGCCGGGCGTGTACTTCATCGACATGCTGCTGGACGAAGTGAAGAAGAACGGCCACGCCGCCAGCATCGACTGGCAGCGCGTCGACCACTTCAAACCCTACGGCGGCATCCGCATCGAAGACGAAGTGGTGTGCACTGATGGCGCTCCCGAAAACCTGACGCGCCCAGTGTTTGCCGCACCATAAATTATTCTGCACAGCACGGAGCATCGCCATGAACGATCCACGCCAACCCTCGCACCCGGACCATCCGATGTATCAGCAGATCGAGCGCGGTGTGCACGCGATCGACGCCGCACACGGGCGCGAGCCCGACCAGACCAGCGCGCGGCTCACTGCCGCGTTGCTGCCGCTGGCCAAGGAAGGCGGCTTGTCGCGCGTGGATCACGTACTGATGAGCGAGGCCAACAACAAAGGTGTGCACGGCGGCGAGAACGTCTTCGTGGTGCAAGGCGACCCGGCCAACCCGGCGCATCTGCGCGCGCATATGAAAACCGAGCAGGCACTTGGCATGCCGGAAAAACAATCGTTCGAGCGTGCGCGGCAGCTTGCGTCGCCGGACGAGCAAGTCCAGCCACCAGAACCCACGCAGACACCGCGGTTGAGGCAGTAAGATCGGCTAATAAAACGACTGAGCGGATGCCTAACAGTGAGCGCAGGGTTTTGTCAGCCGCATCTTGGTGATTGCCGTCAGAAGTCCAGGTCAACCGCTGAGTCGGTCGAGGGCGCGGTGCCCTCGCCGCTCGCGGGACACGCCGCAAGTACGTCCATGTAGGCTCGGTGGCGGTATCCATGCCGCCACACGGTCCCGCAATCGGCGAGGACACCGCACCAGAAGTCAGTCGGTTGCTTTGTTGAAAACCATGCACACCGACCATCTCCACTGGTCCTTGCCCGCCCACCGTCGCGGGACCTTATGCGGCATGGATGCCGCATAAGAGCTTACAGGGACGCACTTGCAGCGTGTCCCGCGATGGTGGACGGGCAAGGGCCCTGCAGCCAGGCCGCAGATCAGCCGCCCTGCAGCAGGCCGGCATGAAGTCGTTCTGTTAGCTGTTCTAAGTAAGGCGATAAACCCGATTCGACGCGTCGTCGATGCGACGCGCGTTGGACGCAACATTACGCAACGCTGCCGGCCATCTCCGCTTCGATCTCGTCGGCACTGCGCGCCAGCGCATCGGTCAACACGCGATGGCCTTCGGCGGTGATCAGCACGTTGTCTTCGGTGCGGATGCCGATACCGCGCCACCTGGCCTCCGCCGTGGTGTCGTCGGCGGAAATATAGAGCCCCGGTTCGATGGTGAACACCATGCCGGGTTCGAGCAGACGCGAGTCGCCTGCCAGCCGGTAGTCGCCTACATCGTGCACATCCAGGCCCAGCCAGTGGCCGGTCTTGTGCCGATAAAAGCGCTTGTAATGGCCATCGGCGATGTTGCGTTCCAGCGTGCCCTTGAGCAGCCCCAGGCGCAGCAATCCTTCGGTCAAGGTTTCCACTGCGGCCAGATGCCCGGCTTCGTACGCTACGCCGGGGCGCGCCTGCGCGAGTGCGGCAGCCTGCGACGCACCGACCAGATCGTGCAGCGCGCGCTGTGCCGGCGTGAAGCGGCCATTGACCGGAAAGGTGCGGGTGATATCGGCTGCATAGCCGCGATATTCGGCGCCGGCATCGATCAGCACCAGCTCGCCGTCGCGGCTGCGCGCATTGTTGGCGCGGTAGTGCAGCACACAGGCATTGCTGCCGGTGCCGACGATACTGCCGTACGCCGGCCACGCATCGGCAGCGCGAAATTCGCGCTCGACCTCGGCCTGAAATTCGTACTCATGCACGCCCGGCCGTGCCAATCGCATCGCGGCGCGATGCGCACGTACGCTGATGTCGGCGGCCTGCTGCATCAACGCGATTTCATCGCGCGATTTGAACAGCCGCTGCTCGTGCAGCAGATGTCCCAATTCCAGGAATTCATGCGGGGGTTGCGCGCCGTGGCGCACCTGCTCGCGCACGCGCTTGAGCCAGCCGATCAACTTGAGATCGAAGTCGACATCGCGCCCGAAGTGGTAGTAGACGCGGCTACGGCCTTCCAGCAACCCCGGCAGGATCTCGTCGACATCGTCGATGGGATACGCATCGTCCATGCCGTAATGCGCTACCGCGCCTTCCTGACCTTCGCGCGGGCCATCCCAGGCTTCGCGCTCGGCATTGCGCTCGCGGCAGAACAGGATCGCCTCGCCATGCTTGCGCCCGGGCACTAGCACCAGCACCGCTTCCGGCTCCGGAAAGCCACTCAGGTACCAGAAATCCGAATCCTGCCGGTACGGGTAATGGGTGTCGTGGCTGCGTACCCGCTCGGGTGCGGCCGGCAGGATCAGAATCGCCTGCTCGCCGGCCATCTGCATCAACTGCTTGCGCCGGCGCGCGTATTCGGCCGCGCCGATCCCGGTGAGCTTTTTCATGTCGGTCGCGCCGTCAGTTCAAACGTTGGCGGAAACGCGGCCCCATCACGCAGTCGCCATGCAGCAACAGCACCGCCACGCGCACGAACTCTTCGATCTCCGCCAGCGCGGTGTCGTCTTCGTCGGCGGCATCGAAATCGTCGCTGGAGGCCTGCGCCAGCCGCGCCAGGTCCTGCAGCGCTTCTTCGCCCTCTTCGGTCAGTGCCGGGCGCTGCTTTGCAGCCAGACCGAACCCGCCCAGGAAGGCACGACACCAGTCGAACAAGGCGTCGGTACGCGCCGCCAGCGGTGCGCCGTCGTCGATCAACAGGAGCTCGAAGGCGAAATCGCGGTCTTCCAGCTGCGCCACCGTGGCCTGGCGCATCTGGTCCAGTGCGCCGCCCTGCTTGGGCGGTACCTGCGCCACGTCGGCCAGCACGTGCCCCAGCCAGTCGCCGCTGTCGGCGCCACCACCGGAGAGCCACCCGCACAGCCCACCATGCAACTCCGCCGCAGAGGACGCCAGCGCCAACTGGCGACTCTCGTTTTGCACAGCGGTTACGTCAGGCAGATCCATCAGGTCATCCAGGCTAAGAACAGAAGGGGCCGGCACACCGGCCGGCGATCAGACTTCCCAGTGTATCAAGGCACCCCGCCCCGGCTGCTACTGCCGCGTTCCATGCAGCGTTCCACGCGCACGACGCCGGCTTAGCTCGAGCCAGCGCCAGCCCTTGTCGGGATTGGCCTGACGGCGGGTGAGCGGGCTGTGATCGCGCGCTTGACCGCCGCGCGCACGCGCCCCTATCGTGGGCGTATGGACAACGCTGCCGCCCTCGCCCAACTCCGCGCACTTGCCGCCCGCGTGGAGGCGTTGGTCGAGCGCACCCAACGGTTGACCGACGAGAACCGCAGCCTGCGTCATCAGCAGGAGCAGTTGATCGGCGAGCGTGCGCAGTTGCTGACCAAGAACGAACAGGCGCGCTCGCGCGTGGAAGCGATGATCGTGCGCTTGAAGTCACTGGAGCAACACACGTGAGCAACAACGAGCCGGTGAGCGTGCGTATTCTGGATCGTGAATACACGGTTGGCGTTACCGCAGACGAACGCGAGAGTCTCACTGCTGCAGCACGTCTGCTGGATCTGCGCATGCGCGAGATCCGTGGCAGCAATCGCATGGCGGCGGTGGATCGCGTTGCAGTGCTGGCCGCGCTCAATCTGGCGCACGAATTGCAGCAACTGCGCGAACAGCAAGCGCTCTACGAGCGTGAGTTGGCGAACACGCTTGACAACTTGAATCGTCGTCTCGACAGCGTGGCCGACACACCGCGTTGAAGTGCAATTCGCACTGTCGTCGCAAATATGAATTTTCAATCGTGCCGGCCGACGAATGGGCTAGCCATCGCGCAACAGAGGTCTATACTTCACCTGCGTTCTCTGCTGTAAACGACAGCGTGCAAAACATTCGCCTTGTCCCTTAATTACGACCACGGGGGCGCGACGAAGCCGGGAGTGCAAGTCCGCCTTGTAGCGGGAAGCCCGATGGCCTCACAACGTCCCCACTTGAACCCCGGGTTCAAGGTCGTTTCGCCCGCATCGTTCATGGCGGAGAATGCAAATCTGAAACGGCGCCTTCGGGCGTCGTTTCTTTTTGTGTGTCTGAAACAATGCGTCATCCCTTCCGCCATGAGACACCCATGACCGACGACCGAGATGCATTGCGCCAGCAGTTGCGTGCGCAACGCCGCAGCCTGCCGGCAACACAGCGACTGGCGGCCGCCGATGCGTTGGCCGAACGCCTGCTGGCGCTGCCGTTCGCACCGCAGGCCGGTGCGGTGGCCGGGTACTGGGCGATGGATGGCGAAATCGCATTGCACCGGTGGCAACTGAGTCTGCCGGCCGGCGTGCGCTATTGCCTGCCGGTGCTGGACGGACGCGTGCTGCGCTTCGCGCCGTGGCGGCCGGGCCAGGGCCTGGTCAGCAACCGCTACGGCATTCCCGAACCGGACGTGGAGCGCGCCGAGCTGCTTGCACCCGAGGAAATGGCATTGGTGATCACGCCGCTGACCGGCTTCGATGCGCAGTGCCGGCGGCTAGGCATGGGAGGCGGCTGGTATGATCGCAGCTTCGCGTTTCGGCATCGCCAGGCGCCGCCGCCCTGGCTGGTCGGCGTCGGCTTCGCTGCACAACAGGTTCCCGCCTTGCCCGCAGAATCGTGGGACGTGGCGGTGGATGCCGTCTGCACCGAACGCGCCACCTTCTTGAAAAACGACACCGTGTCCGTATGACTGCCCGCAAGCGCTACTGGTTGATGAAGTCCGAGCCGGACACGTTTTCCATCGATGATCTGGAGCGCGTCGGCACCGAGCCGTGGAACGGCGTGCGCAATTACCAGGCGCGAAATTTCATGCGCGACGGCATGCATGTGGGCGATGGGGTGTTCTTCTACCACTCCAACTGCAAGGTGCCGGGCATTGTCGGCATCGCCAAGGTCGCCAGCGCGGCCTACCCGGACGACACCCAGTTCGACCCCAAATCCGATTACCACGACCCCAAGGCCAGCCGCGAAGATCCGCGCTGGATGCTGGTGGACGTGGCCTTCGAGCGCAAACTCAAGCGCACGATTGCGCTGGACGAAATCAAGCAGCAGGCCGATGCGCTGGGCGAAGGTTTCCCGCTGATCGCACGCGGCAATCGCCTGTCGATCCTGCCGGTGACTGCCGCGCAGTGGAAGCTGCTGCTGGCGATGGAATCGCCGTGACTCGGGATTGGGCATTGGGGATTGGCCCACTGCCCGCCCGCGTCGCACCGCTTTGACGAATCCCCAATCCCCAATCCCGAGCTCTTACCCATGTCCGAAGCAAAACGCCTGGCTGCCGAAAAAGCGATCGATTACGTGGAAGACGGCATGATCGTCGGCGTGGGCACCGGCTCGACGGTGGCCTACTTCATCGACGCACTGGGCCGCATCGCCCATCGCATCAAGGGGGCGGTGTCCAGCTCCGAGCAGAGCAGCGCGCAGCTCAAGCGCCACGGTATCGAGGTGCTGGATCTCAATCACACCGGCAACCTGTCGCTGTATGTGGACGGCGCCGACGAGTGCGACCCGAACCGCTGCCTGATCAAGGGCGGCGGCGCGGCGTTGACGCGCGAGAAGATCATCGCCGAGGCCAGCGAGCGCTTCATCTGCATCATCGACCCGAGCAAGCAGGTGCCGGTGCTGGGCACCTTCCCGTTGCCGGTGGAAGTGATTCCGATGGCGCGCAGTTTGGTGGCCCGTCAGATCCTGGCGCTCACCGGCGGCCAGCCGGTGTGGCGCGATAACGTGATCACCGACAACGGCAATGTGGTGCTGGACGTGCACAACCTGCAGATCACCGACCCGGTGGCGCTGGAGCGCAGTTTGAACCAGATTCCCGGCGTGGTCTGCGTGGGCCTGTTCGCGCGTCGCCCGGCCGATGTGGTGATCGTCGGTGGCGAACCGCCGCGCGTGATCTGAGCGGTGACATGCGCGCGTTCGCGCGCGCATTTCCGGCCTGCGGCGCGAAGCCACTGCGGGCCGCCCACCTACTGCACGCGATGACCGGCCCAACCCACCACGCCGGCTTGACGCACGCGGCCGCTTGGCAGATGGTGCGCCATTCCCGTCCGTTGGTACGCCGCATGCGCCATTTTCGCTTTCTCGCCCTCGCCTGCCTGATCCTGCTGAGCGGCTGCGCTAGCGCCGGTAGCGCGTGGGTGGAACTGGCCGGCACGCGTTATCAGGTGGAACTGGCGCAGAACGACGCCGATCGCGCAAAGGGCCTGATGTTCCGCGATGCCATGGCCGACGATCACGGCATGCTGTTCATCCACGACCGCCAGGAGCCGCTGGCGTACTGGATGAAGAACACCAAGATCGCGCTGGATATCCTGTATTTCGACAACCAGCGCCAGCTGGTGTCGCAGCAACGCGACGTGCCGCCGTGTTCGGCCGGCGATGCCTGCCCGCCCTACCCCAGCAAGCAGCCCGCCCGTTACGTGCTGGAGCTCAATGCCGGCCAGGCCGCCAAGCTCAATCTGCAGGACGGCGCCACGCTGAATTTCAGCCCGGACATCCCGAAGCTCAAGTAAATCTCACACCACAGGCCATTCCTGTCAGGAAGTACCGGACTTGAACCACGCGCCGCTTGCCGACACTCTTGGCAGTATGGTCGACATGCTCCCACTTCCCCATTGGACCGCGCTCGCCAGCCTGGACGACGACGCGGTGCCGTTGATGTCCACCGCGCTGCTGATCGCACGCGACGAGTATCCGCAGCTGGATGCCGAGTTGTACGACACGCTGGTGCAAAGCCATGTCGAGCATCTGCGCCGTGAAGTAGAGGCGATCGACCTGTGGCCGCTGAAGATGGCCGCCGTGAATCGCTATCTGTTCGACGAGCTGGGGTACTCGGGCAATCACGACGAGTATTACGACCCGCGCAACAGCTACCTCAATCAGGTCTTCGAGCGCCGCCTGGGCAACCCGATCTCGCTGGCGATGGTGCAGATCGAAGTCGCGCGCCGGCTAGGCATTCCGCTGGCGGGCGTGTCGTTTCCCGGGCATTTTCTGGTGCGTTTGCCGGTGGACGACGGCGTGCTGGTGATGGACCCGTTCAACGGCGGACGCCCGCTGGGTGTGGACGAGTTGCGCGAGCGTGCGCGTCCGCATCTGGGTGGCGAGGTTCCCGACGACCGCGCCCTGGCGCAGATTCTCGACCCGGCGCCGCACCGTGCGATCCTGATCCGTATCCTGCGCAATCTGCACGGTGTGTACGCCGATGCCGAGCACTGGGACCGCGCCGCGCGCAGCGCCGATCGCATCCTGAAGCTGGTGCCGGACCAGCCCGAAGCGCTGCGCGACCGCGGCATGGCCTATCTGCATCTGGGCCACCGCAACGGCGCACGCCACGATCTGTCGCGCTATCTGCAGCTCAACCCCAGTGCGCAGGATGCGACCAATCTGCATGAGCATCTGGTCGAGCTGAACGGTCAGCGCGCGCACGCGCACTGAAATCACCGCCAGCTGCGCGTGCGTCGGCGTCACGCGACCGGCGCAGGCGAGGTTCTGGCGCGAAAAACGCAGTCACTCAACTGCGCTGCAAAGCGCCTCAGCCGATCTCGATCATCTCGAAGTCGTCCTTGGTCACGCCGCAATCGGGGCAGGTCCAGGTCTCGGGAACGTCCTGCCAGGCGGTGCCCGGGGCGATGCCTTCTTCGGGGATGCCGTCGGCCTCGTGGTAGAGAAACCCGCAGACGACGCACATCCAGGTGCGGTAGGTGGTCGTGGATGTCTCGCTCATCGGATAATCGCGGTCACGCAACGGTGGGACTGCATTGTCCCATCCCACCCACCGCTTCCGGAAGCGCTGCCATGCCCGACCTGCACAACGCCCGCGGCGTCTACCTGATCACTCCAGACGAGCCCGACACTGCGCGCCTGCTCGCGCGCACGCGACCGCTGCTGCCTGCCGTCACCTGGCTGCAGTACCGCAACAAGCAGGCCACCACGCCGCTGCGATTGGAACAGGCCAGCGCGCTGCGCGAGGCCTGCGCTGCGCACGGTGTGCCGTTGATCATCAACGACGATGCGCAGTTGGCGTTGCAGGTGGGCGCGCAGGGCGTGCATCTGGGCGAAGACGATGGCGAGGTGGCGGCGGCACGCGCGCTGTTGGGCGCGCAGGCCATCATCGGGGTATCGTGCTACGACGAGATCGCGCGTGCGCAGGCGGCGGTGGCGGCCGGTGCGAGCTATGTGGCCTTCGGTGCGTTCTTCCCGACCACGACCAAGGTGACGACACGTCGCGCCTCGCCTGCGCTGTTGCAGCAGGCCGCTGCGCTGGGAGTGCCGCGCGTGGCGATCGGCGGCATCGCGGCTGCGCAGGTGCCGGAGTTGGTAGCAGCAGGCGCCGAGTTGATTGCGGTGGTTAGTGGCGTGTACGCCGCGCCGGATCCGGTCGCAGCAGTGCAGGCATATCGGGCCGGGTTTGCGCAGTAGCGCTGCTGGCAGACGACAGAGTTGCCGGCGACACGTGCTGTCCAAGACGCAAGACCATCAGGATTTCGAGTCGTAGCGATGTTTGATGCAGTCGCAAGCTCAGGTCAAAAGCTTGGTTGGTCGAGGGCGCGGTGCCCTCACCGCTCGCGGGACACGCCGTGAATCCGTCCCTGGAGGCTCGGTGGCGGCATCCATGCCGCCACACAGTCCCGCAATCGGTAAGGACACCGCACCAGAATGTTTGTCGGTCGCTTGGTAAAAAGCTGAGCGTCTCGCAAGTGCGTGGGCTTCCCGGTACGGGTTGCAGAACTACATGTGCGCTAGCAAGTTAGAAGCACATGATGCATTGCTTGAGCCATGCACACCGACCGCCTCGACTGGTCCTTGCCCGCCTACCGTCGCGGGACCTTACGCGGCATGGATGCCGCGTAAGAGCCTACAGGGACGTACTTGCGGCGTGTCCCGCGATGGTAGGCGGGCAAGGGCCCTGCAGCAAACCCGCAGATCAACCGCTCTACACCTGATCTATCCGCATCGTCCAACCCACTCAAGACAACCGAGTGATCGAGTCGTCGCGTCGGATAGATGCAGGCAAAAGCTCAGTGGACCGAGGGCACGCTGCCCTCGCCGCACCAGAGCGTTGGCCCTGACCCGGTAAAAAGTCGCGCGGGTCGCGCGCCTTATTCAGACGATTGAAGCTGGTTAGAGCCCCATCGCTAAAAAAAACAGCGACGCGTGCCATCACGCGTCGCTGCCGGTTTTGACTCCGTCGCCCAACGCGATTAGAAGTCGTAGCTCAGCGTCACCCGGCCCGAGCGCGGTGCCTGATAGGCGACGACCTGATCCCATAGCGGGTTGGTGGTGTTGTCGGGCAGCTGCGAGAACGGGTAGATGTTGGTCGCGGTCTGCTCGTTGGTGATGTTGAACACGTCGAAGCGCAGTGCCAGCTTGCCGGCGGCGAATGCCGGCTTGTAGGTCACACCCATGTCGAGCTGCGCGATCCAGCCAAGACGCCCCTGCGAACCCGGAGGCGATGCCACGCCGGTACCGGTTTCCGGGTTGTAGCAGTAGTGGTACGGCCCGCCGGTGATCGCGCTGCCACCGTAGCCGGCCGGATCCGTGCCGGGGTAGTTGTCGCCGTAGTAGTTGCCCAGGCAGTTATGCGGCGCGCCCGAAATCAGGCTGAAGTTGGCCGACGCGCCCCATTGCGGATTGAACTGGTAGAAGCCGAACAACTTGAGCTGATGGCGGTGATCGTTGGATTGATCGCCGTTGAAGTGTTCCATCAGCGCCGCGTGGTCCCAGCTCTGCGTGGTGGAGACCGACGCCTGGCCCTGATAGCTGCCCAGTGCGCCGCCGGTGCGCCACAGGTCCGAACGTACCTGACCTTCGGTGGTGCCGTAGCTATGCGACCAGACGTAGTTGACCTTGGCGTACCACTGGCCGTCGAACGGGCGCTCCAGGTTGAACTCCACCGCCGAGTAATTGCGCTTGAACTTCGGGAAGCCCGCTGCCTCGCGGCTCACCGGCACTTCGTGGAACTGGCCGTCGGTGCCGATCACGCCCCAGGTGTTGGTCTGGCCGGGATTGATCAACGATGCGCCGGCAACTTGCGAGAAGTCGATGGTCACACCTTGCGCGGCGGCAGCAGCGATCAACGCGGTGTTGGAGACGTCGTAGTTCTGGTCGTCGATGCCGGCATTGAGGCGACGATGCGTGCCGCGTACGCCCAATATCCAGCCGGTGTCCAGCTGCTTGGTGAAACCAAGGATGATCTCGTCCTGATTCTCGCCTTCGATGTCCTTGACCACCGCGGTACGTACATCGGCGATGCGACCGAAGCGCGAGTTGGCCGACACGGCCGAACCCAGCTGCTGCGCAAGAATCGGCGTGCCGTCGGCGTTGATGCCGCTGTAGGTGAAATAGGTATCTGTGGTGATCTGAGGTGTGAACAGACCTACTGCCGACAGCGGCAGGCCGAGATAATAACGGCCGATGTTGCCGAACACCTTCAGGCTGGAATCGCCGTTGACGTCCCAGCTGAAGCCCAAGCGCGGCGCCCAGGCATTGTCCACTTCGATGTAGGGGTCGCCGGACGGGGTGTAGTTGGTGAACTCGTCCTTGCGCAGACCGATGCTCAGCAACACGTTGTCGGTGACCTGCCACTTGTCTTCGATGTAATAGGCGCGTTGCTTGGCCTCGTACGAATACAGGCTGGTATTGATGTTGCGCACCACGTAATAACCGCTCGATCCGTTGACCGGATCGACCAGGCCCGGGCTCGGCGCACCGATGCCGCCAGCTTCGTTGGCAGACTGGCTGACCAGTCCGCCCGTCCCTACACCGTTAGGATCATCGGTCTGGCCGTAAGTCCACGAGTATCCAGGGCCACGTAATTGGGAACCAACATCGATACCCTCGGACTTCTGGTTGTCGATACCGAAGTTGAGCGTGTGGTGACCGATGCGCCACTCAAGGTTCAGACGCTGATTGTCCTTCTTGTAGGCACGGTCAGGCGACGTGATCGCCGTATTTACCGGCTGCCGTCCTTCTATGGGAGTACCGCCCGTGTAGGCAGGATTTTGCAATGCGGTGCTGTCGATGAACGGGCCATCCTCAGCGTTGTAGTTGTACTGAGTCAGCTCGTCAGGCGTTTTCATCTTGCCGTACAGCGCGGTCACGGTGAGGTTGTCGCTGAGATAGCCGGTGTACTTGCCGGTGAACAGGGTCGGGCCGGTCTTCCAGGTCGCGTCGTTAGTGATATAGCTGCCACGCTCACGTGCCAGGTAATCGTAGCGGTAGATGGAGCCGTTGGTTTCGGCCTCGTCGCTGGCGCCGGTCACCTCGATCAGATGATTGTCGGTGATGTTCCAATCCACCTTGGCGTACCAGCGCTTCTGCTTGTAGTCGTAATCGGTGAGGCCACCGGTACGGCCGTTGTCGGTGTCGCGATTGGTGCCAACGCGCACGCCGTCCGAATCCACCTGCTCGGCTGCCAGGAAGAAGAACAGCTTGTCCTGGATGATCGGCCCGCCGACATAGGCGCTGTAGGTGGTCTGGTTGGCTTCGGCCTCGCTGGCCGGCTGGTATAGGCCGTTGGCTGCGCGCGCATAGCGATAGGCGGCGTTGTTGACGGTGCTGGCCTGCGCATCCGGGCGCCAGTAGATGTCGCGCTGATTGGCGCGCAGGCCGTTCGGCTCCCAGATGACCGCTGCGCCGAACTTCCACTCGTTGGTACCGCGCTTGCCGATCTGGTTGATCACGCCGCCGTTGGCGCGGCCGTATTGCGCGCCGTAGCCGCCGGTGAAGATTTCCTGCTGGTCGATGGCGCCGTACGGCAGGGTCAGACCGCCAAGATTGTTGCTGATGGTGGTGGTGTTGAAGCCATTGAGGTAATAGGCATTTTCGCTGGCGGCCGAGCCGCCGAAGCTGGGCAGCGAACCGCCGAGCGGGCCGTTGTCGAAGCCACCGCTGTTGACCACCACGCCCGGCGCCAGCAAGGCGATGGCTTCGGCAGTGCGGCCCAGCGGCAGTTGCTGCAGCTGCTCGGCGGTGACCACGGTGCGCGTGTCCACGCTGCTGACGTCGATGGTGGTCAGGCCCGCGGCGGTGACGGTGACGCTATCCAGGGTCTGCATACCGCTCCCCGCAGCGGCGGCGAACGACACATCGGTGTTCGCGCCAACGGTGATCGCAACGTTTTCGCGGGTTTCCACCACCGCGCCATCGCGCTTGACCGTGACCTTGTAGGTACCCAGCGGCAGATTGCCGGCGGTGTAACGGCCGCGCGCATCCACCGGCACTTCGCGGGTGAAACCGCTGTTGTTTTCCACCAGCACGCTGGTGCCGCTGCTCTGCCCCACGCTGCCGACGATGCTGCCGCTGGTGGACTGCGCGTGGACGCTCCCCATCGCCACGACCAGCGCCAACGCCAAGGCACGCTTCTGGATACTACGGTTCATGCTTTCTCCCCAAGTCTGGAACTGTCGACAACGCGACAAAAATGAACGGCGCCAGTGGCTACCGGAATCACACTTTCTGAACATCCGTATCGAAGCGCCAATGACCACCCGCCATCAGCTCATGCCCCAAACCATCGATACCGTCCCGTTCGATCATAGGCAGCTGCGTTGCCCTACCCGCCTGCTCCGACGGGTAGGCAGGCACATGGTGGGTAGGCGGATAGGGGCCGCAAGCCTGACAATGGCGCGTGCGCTGCCCGTGGTTGGGCAGCGCCGCCCCATCGGCATCACTCAAGGATCTACGCGCATGAACCACTCCCGCTCCCACGCCCTGTTCGCCCAGGCGCAGACCCTGTTGCCCGGCGGCGTCAACTCACCGGTGCGGGCGTTCAAGTCGGTGGGCGGCGAGCCGTTCTTCGTGGCGCGCGCCGATGGCCCGTATCTGTATGACGTGGACGACAACCGCTACATCGACTACGTGGGCTCGTGGGGGCCGATGATCGCCGGCCACAATCACCCGGCGGTGCGCGAGGCGGTGGAGCGTGCGATCCGCGATGGGCTGTCCTTCGGTGCGCCGTGTGCGGCCGAAGTGACCATGGCCGAGACGATCAATCGGCTGGTGCCCTCCTGCGAAATGGTGCGTATGGTCAATTCCGGCACCGAAGCCACGCTGTCGGCGGTGCGCCTGGCGCGCGGCGCCACCGGGCGCAATCGCATCGTCAAGTTCGAAGGCTGTTACCACGGCCACGGCGACTCGTTTCTGGTCAAGGCCGGCAGCGGCATGCTCACTCTGGGCGTGCCGACCTCGCCCGGCGTGCCGCCCGGCCTGAGCGAGCTGACCGCCACCCTCACCTTCAACGACTTCGAAGGCGCCACGGCGCTGTTCGACGACATCGGCGCCGATGTGGCGGCGGTGATCATCGAACCGGTGGTCGGCAACGCCAACTGCATTCCGCCGCAGGCCGGCTACCTGCAGCACCTGCGCACACTGTGCACGCGGCACGGCGCGCTGCTGATCTTCGACGAAGTGATGACCGGGTTCCGCGTTGCGCTCGGTGGCGCGCAGGCGCATTACGGGGTGACCCCGGACCTGAGCACCTTCGGCAAGATCATCGGCGGCGGCATGCCGGTGGGCGCATACGGCGGCCGGCGCGACTTGATGGAGCAGATCGCACCCTCCGGCCCGATCTACCAGGCCGGCACCTTGTCGGGCAATCCGGTGGCGATGGCGGCGGGCCTGGCGATGCTGGAGCTGGTGCAGGAGCCGGGCTTCCACGCCCGTCTGAGCGCGCAGACCAGCGCGCTGTGCGAAGGCCTGGAAGATGCCGCCCACGCGGCCGGCATCGCGGTCACCACCAATCAGGTCGGCGGCATGTTCGGGCTGTTCTTCACCGACGAGATCGTGGAGAGCTACGCGCAAGCCACCGCCTGCGATATCACCACCTTCAACCGTTTCTTCCACGCGATGCTGCAGCGGGGCGTGTATCTGGCGCCGTCGGCGTACGAGGCCGGCTTCATGTCCAGCGCGCACGACGCTGCGGTGATCGAAGCCACGCTTGCAGCGGCACGCGAGGCATTTGCGGAAGTGGCACGCTGAGGCGCATTCATGCGGGTCGCTGCGAGATTCGATTTGCGCAGTGACCACCGCAAACTTTGCTTTTGTCTTGTGGCTGTCATACCTTTCTGAAAGGTGTCCACGGACGGGCATGGGTGGGGACCCTCGAAGCAGCGGATGTGTCGTCGTCGCCGGTCACGGTGACGCCTGGTGCGTCGCCGCTGTTTCATCACGATCTGCAGTGCGTCGAGTCGGCGCGCTGCCGACGCTTGCCACGGCCGCCCTCGCCTCATGCTCAAGCCTGTTGCGTTGCTTACTCCGCGCCCGTCACCGTCGCGCGATTCCGTTCTTCCCGATTGGCTGCTTGCCAGCAAGCTGGAGCCGCCGCTGTCGCGCCCTGGTGCGGTGGTGCGTGGCGCGTTGCTGGCTGCGCTGGATCAGGCACACGCCCGCCCGCTCACGCTGTTGCTGGCGCCGCCAGGGTTTGGCAAGACCACCCTGCTGACCCAGTGGCATGCGCAGCTGTGCGCGCGCGATCACGCCGCTGTGGCGTGGCTGTCGCTGGATGAAGAAGACGCCGACGCCGCGCGCTTCCTCGGCCATCTGGCCTTGGCGCTGCAGAGCGCAGGGGCGGATCAGGCACTGTGCGCAGCGGTGCTGCATAACCGCGATCAGGACCCGCGCGAGGCGGTGACGGTGCTGATCCGCGCGCTGCGCGCCGCACCACGGCGCATCAGCGTGATTCTCGACGACTACGACCGGCTCGGCAGCGGCATCGTCGACGAGCTGGTGTTGCGCCTGGTCGAACACAGCGGCGGACGTCTGCACCTACTGCTGGCCACCCGACGCATACCGGCGCTGCCATTGGCGCGCCTGGATCTGCAGGCGCTGCTCAGCCGCGTGGGCAGCGCGCAACTGGCGCTGGACGAGCGCGAAGCGCAGGCATTGCTGGGGGCGCAGGTTCCCGCGCCGGTCGTGGAAGAATTGCTGCGTTACACCGAAGGCTGGCCGGTGGCGCTGCATCTGGCGCGGCTGTGGCTGGAAGGCGGCGCGCAACGTCAGCAGGAAGTGGCCGCGCGTTTCTCCGGGCGCAGCGCGCAGATCGCCGCGTATCTGGCCGAGCAGGTGGTCAACGATCTGGATGCCGACACGCGCGATCTCTTGCTGCGGACCAGTGTGCTGGAGCGCGTCAACGCCGCGCTGGCCGATGCGGTGCGCCAGCGCGATGACAGCGGCCGGCTGCTGGCGCGGCTGGAACATTTCCACGGCCTGCTGGTGCCCATGGATGGCGAGCGCGAGTGGTTTCGCTATCACCCGTTGTTCGCCGACTTTTTGCAGCAGCTGCTCGATCGCGAGCATCCTGGCCAGGCCATGCAACTGCATCAACGCGCCGCGCGCTGGTTCGGCGATCATCAGTATCTGGCCGAAGCGGTGCGGCACGCATCGCGCGGCGATTGCGGCGACCTAGCGGCCAGCTACATCGCGCGTGCCGGCACCTGGCAATTGTTGCTGACCCACGGCACGCATGCAGTGCGCGCGCTGCTGCGTCACTTCGAACACCGCACCATCCGCGACACCCCGGCGCTGAATCTCACTCAAGCGCATCTGCATGCGAAGCTTGGCGAATTCAGCCACGCGCGGTTGTTGCTGGAACGTTTCCGCGACTTTCCCGCTGCACTGCGTGAGCCCTTGCAGCGCGATTACACCGTGGTGGTGGCGGCACTGCGCGATCGCCTCGATGAGATCTGCGGCAATCCGCATGGCCTGACCCAGATCGCCGCACAAGCCTCCGCACTGGACGAAGACGACCATCTCGGACGCGGCATGCT
Organism: Xanthomonas sp. NCPPB 2933; assembly: GCF_056725225.1. Taxonomy (NCBI): domain Bacteria; kingdom Pseudomonadati; phylum Pseudomonadota; class Gammaproteobacteria; order Lysobacterales; family Lysobacteraceae; genus Xanthomonas; species Xanthomonas sp. NCPPB 2933. The sequence goes on along the minus strand of NZ_CM161518.1, from coordinate 1,166,630 downwards.
GCTGTGCATCTGTGCCACCACCGCCATTGCGCAAGGCGCCTTTGTACTAGCCGAACGCTATGCCTTGAACGCACGCGATGCGATGCAGCGTGGCGGCAGCGAACTGGGTGCGAGCCAGGCGCTGTTGTCGTTGGGCCAGAGTTTTTTCTATCGCGGTCGCCTCAGCGACGCCGAGGCCTGTTACCAACAGGCACTGAGCGGCTGCGCACGCACGCCGCAACTGGATCGCGTGCTGGAAGCAACGGCCAACTGCCTGCTGGCGCAACTGCATTACGAACGCGGGCATCACGACGATGCGGCCGATCTGCTGCATCCGGCGCTGGAATTGCTGGAGCAACACGACGGCGGCATGGACGTGCTGGCGGCCGCTTACGACACCGCACTGGGATTGGAGCGCGTGCGCGATCACAGCGGGCGCAGTGCCTTGGCGCTGCTCGAGCACATCGAACAGATCGCGCATGGGCGCAAGCTGATGCGGCTATCGGAACTGGCCGCAGCCTGGCGCCTGATGCTGTTGCTGGAGCATCCAGGCAATGCCGCCATCGACGTCCTGATAGCGCGTACCGGCGGTGAATCCGGATTGGCGCATACCCTGCGCTCGGCGCACCGTTGGCGTGACCGCGCGGCGATGGGCTTTGCGCTGGCACGCTGGCATCGCCTGGCCGGCCGCAGCAGCGCGGCGCTGACCATCCTGGGCCAGATCGAACACGCCTGCCTGGCCAACGACAACCTGTGCCATCTCGCCCGCACCCGTGCGCGCATCGCCCTGGTGCTGCAGCAGCGCGGTGAACTGATCGCGGCGCTGCCGCATCTGTACAGCGCGCTGGATCATGTAGCGCTGACGCAAAGCTGGCAGGCGATCGTCGAACTCGGCCTGCCGGCCAAGGCGATGCTGCGCTCGCTCCGCCAACACGACCCGCATACCGTGGGCGGCACCACGCGTGCGCTTACCATTCAAGCCTTGCTCGAACGCCTCAGTGGCGACGAAGACCCGGCCGGCGATATTTTCAGCGAACGCGAACTGGAGGTGCTGGCACAACTGGCGCGTGGTTATTCCAACAAACAGATCGCACGCTGTTTGCACCTGTCGGAAAACACCGTCAAGTTCCATTTGAAGAATCTCTATCGCAAGCTCGACGCGCGTAGTCGCGAAAGCGCCCTGGCGCAGGCGTTGCAACGCGGATTATTGCGGGCGGCCGATCCGCATGCTGGCTCGGATGCAGCACCGAACTGATCCGAGCGCGTGTATCACAGCCTGCGCTGGACGCGCATCTGCGCGCATTGCGACATCGCCTGTCAGGCGATGTCGCAGACCCCATCAGCCAAAACTCAGCGTGCCTTTCATCATTGCCCAATGGCCCGGGAATGAGCAGAAAAAGGTGTAGTCGCCGCCCTTGCTCAACTTGCTGGTCGCAAAGCTCACGGTGGTGCTGTCGCCGCCGCCGATGACCTTGGTATGCGCGATCACCCGGGCGTCGGCTTTGGGTAGATAGCTGTCGGCGATGCTGGAGCGTACGCCGGCATTGGCGACGGCTTGAAAATCGGCGGCCTTGGTCAACACCCAGTTGTGGCCCATCACCGTGGCGGCCATCTTGCCGGAGTGCTTGAGGGTGAGGTCCACCTGCGTGCAGTCGGGCGCCAACTTGATCGCGCTCTGGTCGAACTTCATCTGATCGTTGCCGGTGATGGTCACCGCGCAGGTACGCGCCCATGCCGAAGGTGCCAGCAGCACCAGTCCAAGCACCGCAATCGTCGAAAACAGCTTCAAAGGAACACTCCTGCGATAAAAGATGCGCGACGCCCAGCGCGCCTGGTCACCCCAGCGCGTTCGCATGCGCCGGTGTGACCAGAGTAACGCCTCATGCGTACCGGAAAAAAGCATCCATCGGATCCTGCACATCGGCGGTGGCTTCCGTCAGCGGCAAGGGGCCGCGCTTGCCGGCCATCACCTGCACGAACGCCTGCTTGAAGCGTGCCATCTCCGCTTCGGTGCCAATCGTGATCCGCGACCAGGTCGGCCACACCGGCCAGCTGCGGCCGATGAACACGCCATGGGTGGCCATGTCGTCCTTGAAGCCGGCAGCCGGGCGCTTCACATCGACCATGAAGCAGTTGCTCTCCGATGCGGTGCAGGCGTAGCCCTGCTTGGCGAGAAACTCCAGCACATCCTTGCGCGTGGCCGCCGTGCGTGCGCGGCGCTGCGGCACCAATGCCGGATCACGCAGGCTGGCCAGGCCTGCAGCAGCGGCAGTCACCGGCAAGCTGTTGACGCTGTAGAACATCAGCTTGGCCAGCAGGTCCGGGCGTGCAGCTGCATAGCCCAGGCGAATGCCGGCCATGCCGTAAAGTTTGGAGAAGGTACGCAACACCACCACGTCCTCGCCTGCGGCGACCATGTCGACCACGCTGCTGGTGCTGTGCGCAAAGTGGATGTAAGCCTCGTCCACCACCAGCACGCTGCCCTTGGGCTTGTGCGCCAGTGCGTAATCCAGATCCTTGCGCGCGGTGACCGAGCCGGTGGGGTTGTTGGGATTGCAGATGTAGATCACGCCCGGGCTGGCGTCGGCGGCGCACATCGCTTGTACATCGTGCGAGAAATCCTTGCGCAACGGCACCTTGATCAGTTTGGCGCCATTGCGGGTGGCGGCGCGCCAACCGGATTCGTAGGTGGGATCGGCGGTGACCAGCGCGGCGCTGGGCGAGGTGAACGCCAGCATCGTGTAGTCCAGCGGCTCGGTGGAACCGGCGTAGGCCATCAGGTGATTGACCGGCAGCTTGAGCTCGGCAGCCAGCGTATTCATCAATTCCATCTGCACATCGCGCAGATAGCGTCCGCCTTGCGGTGCGATCTGCGCGATGGCGTTGACTGCTGCAGCCGACGGGCCATCGGGAAACTCGTTGGAGCCGATCATCACAGGCGACAACGCACTTGCCGGTGTCGGCGCGATTGCAGCGGAGCGTTCGGCGGCGCTCGCCAGCAGCGGCAGCGTACTCGCACCGGCAGCGCCGGCAAACAACGCAGAATCACGCAGAAACATGCGGCGCGAAAGAGCAGTTTTCATGACAACCTCCAGCAGGACGACACCACGAATTCAAGGACGAACGGCGACCACTTCGATTTCCACCCGATACAGCGGATTGCCCAGCGCGGCGATCTGGAATGCAGAGCGTGCCGGCAGATTGGGCTGCTCCTTGGTGCCGAAGAACTGACGGTAGCCCTCCATGAACCCGTTGAAATCCATCTTGCCGCCCATTGCCGGGTCGCCGACCAGAAACACCTGCATCTTCACCACATCGCCCATGCCCAAGCCGAGCGTGGTCAATTGCTGCTTGATCTGATTCAACACGCTGACCGTCTGCGCCTTGGTGTCGCCATACGCAGCAGCCGAGTCTTTCGGCGCACTGGTGTCCACCACGGCCGGCACCTTGCCGCTGACATAAACGGTGGCCTTGCCGGCGGGAATTTCCACGGCTGCGGCAATTGGGAAATCGCTATTGGGAATCTTGTGGCGGATCACATCGGCCGCATGCGCAGTGGTGAAGCCTGCGGACCACAGCATGGCGACGCTGAGAACGGCAGTCACGGGACGGAACATGGCAACTCCTTGCATGAGAGAGAAAGAAAGAATCAATGACGTAGCAATTTGACGTCGTCGGCGGTGACCACCTCGGTGTGATCGTTGCCGAAGTGCGTGCGCACATAGCTCACCACTTCGGCCACCTGGCGGTCGTTGAGCATCTCACCGAAACCGGGCATGCCGGCGTGGCCGTCGAGCACCATCATGGTGACGTAGGGGCCGGCGGCGAGCTTGGGATTGCCTGCAAGCGCGGGATACTCGCCGGCACCTTGCGCGCCGCGCCCGGCCGGCATGTGGCAGCCCTGGCAGATCGCCTGGTAGACATCCTGACCGGACGCCTTGGCAAAGCCTTGTTGCGGAAACAACTGCGTGGCATCGGAACTCTGCGCCTGCGCCTCATACGCGCCCGGTGGCAGCAACAACGCCACCATCGCAACGACGAACGTGGCAGCGGCCAAGCGTGATAACAGGCTCATGCGCGCCCTCCTCCGGCCAGCACTTTGCGATGCAGACGGCCCACGACATCGTGCGCAGACAGAATCGCACCTTCCTGCCAGGCCGGAATATAGGACACGTGCTCACCGGCCAGCGCCAGGCGCCCGTCGATCTGGCACAACGGCGTGTAATGTTCGGCACGCGCCTGCTCGGTCCACATGCCGAAACAGCCATGCGTAAACGGCACGCGGTGCCAGCCGACCGAAATGCCGTTTTCGAATTCGCGTGGATATTGCGGATGCAGCTGCGTGCCGTATTCGACCGCCTTACGCACGCGCTGCTCCGGGGTCATCGAGGTGAACTGGTAAGCGTCCAATCCCCACACATAGGCGCCGAGCAGCACGCCCTTGCCTGGGCTGTGATAGTTGGTACTGGGATAGCTGATCAAGGTGATCGGCAGATCGGTGTAGCTGATGCCGCCGTAAATGGCTTCGTCCTCTTCCCAGAAGCGGCGCTTGAATTGCAGGCCCACTTTCACCGATGCCGCATACGGCACCTGGCCGATCGCGGTGGTCATTGCGTCGCTGGCGGTGACCGGAATGCGGCTGAGCACCGATAGCGGAATCGTGCAGATGCACCAATCGGCACTGGCGATGCGTTCTTCGCCGCCGTGCGCGGCATCCTGCCAGGACACGCGCACGCCGCTGCCGTCCTGATCGATCTTGGTGACCTTGGCGTTGTAGGTGATGGCATCGCCGAGCTGGCCCGCGAACGCCTTGCCGATCTGGTCCATGCCCCCCACCGGCTGAAACATGGTGGTCTGCATTTCGTAGTTGTTGCCGGCCGCCAGCGTGGTCCACAGGCGCGAGCGCAACACATCCTGCACGCTGAAAGGATCGGAGAATTCCGGCTTGCCGGACAGACCGCCGCCGGGATACCGCGCAAAGCCGCGGCGCTCACTGCTGTCCTTGCCTTTGACGTAGCCGAACTTGTGATCCAGCGCGCCCCAGGTCCGCAGCGATTCCAACAACACTTCCTGGTCTTCGCGGCTCACGCTCTTGTCCAGTGCCTGCTGCTGTGTGCACTTGGCCAATAACTCGGACACGTGGCCCTTGTAATCGGCATCGATGGCGCGAAAGCGCTGCGGTTTGCCGCCGAAGCCCTTTTCGCTATGCAGCAGCGCGTTGTAGTTGACCTGATTAAAGGCTTCCAGCGCCACGCCGAATTGCTTGCAGTAACTCAGCACCGCCTTGTGGTGATGCGGAATGCGCCACGGGCCGGGATTGAGATACAGCCCCTGGTCGAACTGGCAGTGCTGCGTCGCCCCACCCAGTTCGGTGTAACGGTCGCCGCCACGCAGCGTCCAGTTACGGCCGCCGGGGCGGTCGTTGTATTCCAGCAACTGCACGCGATACCCGGCCTTGCGCAGTTCGAAGGCCGCCGCCATGCCGGCCAGCCCAGCACCCAGAATCAGCACCGAGGCGCCCTTCGGGTCGCCATCCAGTTGCAGCGGCCCTTTGAAATTTGATTCGGCTGCCATGCCCAGGCTGCTCATCGCCTGATACATCATTGCGCCGCCAGCGGTCATGCCGATACGCGCCAGCAATTGCCGCCGCGTCATCGCCCCAGAGTGGTTGCCTTGCATCAACGCGTAGTCCTTGCATGTCATGGATCAAGTACGACCGACAAAAACAGTGGCGCGGCCGGCAGCGACGCCGGCCGCATCACTGGCTCAGAACTTGTAGGCCAGGCTGGCGAACAGCTGGCGTGGTGCGATCAACTGATACGAGCCGGAGCTTTCGTTCGGGAACACCGCACCGATCGCATCGTCCTTGTCGAACAGGTTGTAGACCGACAACTGCAGTCGCCCACCGGCAAGAAACCCTGCATCCTCACCCTGATAACCCACGCTGCCGTTGACGATGAAGGTGGCATCCACCTGATCGGTGTTGAGCGTGTCGCCGTAGCGCTTGCCGGTGTATTTGGTATCGAGGTTGACGAAGAAATGTTCGCCTTCCCAACCGCCGTTGACGCTGAACATCACCTTGGGCGAATCCGGCACTTCGTTGCCTTCCACCTGCACCAGGTTGCCGCTGACCGGGCCGAAATAGTTGTCCTGGAATTCGGATTTGTTCCAGGTCAACGAGGCGCCCAGCCGCCAGCCCGGCGCCGGCTTCCACATGCCGGACACTTCCGCACCATAGGTCTGCACGTCGCCGACATTGGCGTAGACGGTGGGTGCCACCACCAATGGATCCGGATCGGTCAGCGCGATGATGCGGTTTTCGTAATCGATCTTGTAGGCGGCGATATAGCCGCTCCACTGGCTGGATTCGGCGCGGATGCCGATGTCGATGTTGGTGGATTCTTCCGGTGCGATATCCGGATTGAACGCACCGGAGGTCAACGCCAGCCGCGGGGCGGAGCTGAAGTTTTCTGCGTAGTTGGCGAACAGTTGCACGCCTTCGGCAAGCTGGAAGCTGGCGCCGACCTGCGGCTGGAACCAGTCGCTGTTCTTGATGGTGACATCGCGCCGCACACCGACATTGAAATCATCCAGATTGGCGATGCCGTTGTAATCGCGTTTGACATCCAGGCCCTTGGCGCCGAACTCCATCGTGAGCCGGTCATCGAGCAGGCGCAGCGTGTCCTTGATGTAGAGCTGCTTCACCTCGGTGGAGAAGTGGTTGTCGTAGTAGATGACGATCGGCAGCGAGCCCTTGAGCAAGGCGCCAGTGGCCGGGTCCAGGTTGTACAGCGGGCGCACCTGATCGAAGTCGTAATTCTCGTACCAGGCGCCGACTTCGAGCTTGTTGTGCTCGGTCTCCCACGACACTGCAGTGGTCACACCATAACGATCGCCGCCCATGATTTCTTCGCGCCGGGTCATCGCACCGACGCTGGTGACGTTGCCGTTGGCATCGACAATCTGGGGGTCGTTGATGGCGATATCGGTACGCCCCGGCGTGCCGGCGATGGCATCGTTGTATAAACCGGTGGCGGTGCTTGGCGGGGTGCCGCCGACGCCGTAACCATGCTTGTTTTCGTAGTAGCCGGTGAAGGTGAAGCCGATCGCATCGTTGAACAGGAAATCGCCGTGCAGGCTGAGCAACGAATCGCGTCGACCGTTCTGCCATTCGCTGTAGTGCTCTGCATCCACTTCCGGATTACCGGTGATGCGTTCGTGCAGATCCCACGACACCGAGCCGTCGGAGTTGTACGACTGCACGTCGTAGTCCTTGCGGTTGTTGTAGATCCAGCCCAGGGTCAGGCTGCCCGCATCCCAGGCCTGGCGAATCTTGGCTTCGAAGTGATCGCTCTTTTGCGTGGCCGGTTCCATGTCCCACACCCCGCCCTGCGTGCGCGATGCGGAGAGGTATGCGCTGGGGCCACCTTCCCACCAATCCGGCGTATCCAGGCGTATGAAGCTGCGCACCAGATCGTCCGAGCCGATGGTCTGGGTGAGATTGCCGCTCCAGCTGTCGCCGCCCTTCGGGGGCAGGCTGGTGTAGCGGATCGCACCGCCGAGTGCGTGATACGAGGGCTGGGTGACATCGCCGGAACCTGCCGACACAGTGACGTCGAGCAGGTTCTCGCTGGACACGTAGCGGGTGATCGGCCCGCCTTCGCGGGTGTCGAAGGTTTCGATCGGGATGCCGTCCAGGGTCACGCCGATCTGGTTGGCAGAGAAGCCGCGGATGGTCATCGAGTCGCCGAACTCGTACAGCCCGAACGGATCGGTGGTCTGCACATTCACGCCGGGCAGGCTCGCCAGCAACTGCTGCGGTGCCACGCCGGGCACCTGCGCCTGGATCTCGGCGGCGGAGATGGACGCGGTGGTGCGCGTGGAGCCGGTGCCCACCACACTGACCGCATCGAGCGTGCGCGCTTCCTGTGCCAGTGCGGGCAGGCTGTGTGCGCCGGCCAGCAACAAGGTCATCGAGGCAAGCGTGTGGCGACGCGTGGCGGTGGTGAGAATGGCGGCGACCGAGACCGCCAGCTGATCGGTTTTGAAGCGCTTAGGCATGCAATCGACCCCTGGATGCGTGTGGCGTGCTGAGTGACCGGGCCGCTCCCCCAGACCGGCTGACACCGCAAATGCGGCATGCATCGACCATAACCAGCGCAGTTCCGCCGCAAGCCCCGCGCGGAGGGTAGGGGCGGCGCGGGTGGGTAGGTTGCTGCCGAATTCAACGATCTGAATACGTACTGTCCCCACCCACCTGCATGCATCCGGTCATACCAGCTCTCGCATGCTTGCCATGACGTCGCAGATCGACAACGCTGCGCAGCCGCATAACGAGTCCGCGCATGCCGCTTGCAGCACCCTCTCTGTTACTGCTCGATTTCGATGGCGTATTGGCCAGCTACTCGCGGCCGCGCCGCGTGGCTGCACTTGCTGCAGCCGCTGCCTGCACGCCGCAACGGGTACAGCAGGTGTTGTTCGAGCAGGGCCTGGAGCGTACCTACGATGCTGGGCTTATCGACACGCAGGACTACCTGGCGCAATTGAGCGAGGAGCTGGGCGGCGTAATCGATCGTGCCACCTGGATCGACGCGCGCGTGGCGGCATGCCGCGCGGACCCCTCGGTGGTGGCGCAGGTGCTGGCGGTATCGGCGACGACGGCCGTGGCGGTACTCACCAACAATGGACCGTTGATGGCGGAGGCAATCGAGCGGATCGTGCCTGCGCTGTTTCCGTTATTGCAGGGCCGCGTGCTGTGCAGCGGCGCACTCGGCGGCCGCAAGCCCGACGTGCAGGTGTATCAGCGCGCGCTTGCACAGCTGGACGCCACTGCAGCGCACACCTTGTTTGTCGACGACCTGTTCGTCAACGTGCGTGGCGCGCGTGCAGCCGGCCTGCACGCGGATACGGTGCGCGATGCGCGCGCCTTGCGGCGGGTGTTGAAGCGGTATGGGGTGGCGTAGGAGAGCCGGGATTCGAGATTGAATCATCGGAAATCGCCGGCGGATCTTCCTCCGTCATCGTGGCCGGCGCGGTGCCGGCCACGATGACGCAGAAAGCGCAGCTCTGCATCACTGCTGCGCGACGTACTCGGCAATCGCCAGGCGCAAACGTTCCAACCCATCAGCCAGCTCGGCATCGGTCAGATTGAGCGCCGGCACAAAACGCAACACATCCGGCCCCGCCTGCAACAGCAGCAGGCCATGCTTGGCCGCAAAATCCAGGATCGCCCCGGCCTGCCCGGCATGCGTCGGGGCCAGCACTGCGCCCAGCATCAAGCCGCGCCCGCGGATTTGCGCAAACACGCCGAACTCGTCATTGAGCGCGTCCAGACCGGCGCGCAGCGCGGCCGACTGCCGCGCCACGTTCTCGGCGATCTGCGGCGAGGCCAGCTTGCGCAGCGCCACGCGCGCCACCGCTGCGGCCAACGGATTGCCGCCGAAGGTGGTGCCATGCGCGCCAAACTGCATGGTCTCGGCCACCTTGGGGCCGGCCAGCATCGCGCCGATCGGGAAGCCGCCACCCAGCGCCTTGGCCAGCGTCACGATGTCCGGCGTCACCTGCTCCTGCCAGTGCGCAAACAGCGTGCCGGTACGGCCCATGCCGCACTGGATCTCATCCAGCACCAGCAGCGCATCGTGCTGATCGCACAGCGCGCGCACGCGGCTCAGGAAACCCGGCGCGGCCGGCATCACTCCGCCCTCGCCCTGAATCGGCTCTAGCATCACCGCAGCGACATCGCCGGCCGCCATGGCCGTTTCCAGTGCCGCCACATCGTTGAAATCCACATAGCGAAAGCCGCCGGGCAGCGGCTCGTAGCCTTCCTGATACTTGGGCTGTGCGGTCGCGGTGACCGAGGCCAGGGTGCGCCCATGGAAGCTGCCGCGGAAGGTCACGATGACGCGCTTGTCGGCCGGGCGGCCCTGATTGCTGGCCCACTTGCGCACCAGCTTGATCGCCGCCTCGTTGGCCTCGGTGCCCGAGTTGCAGAGAAAAACCTTCTGCGCGAAACGCGAAGCAGTGACCAGTTCCTCGGCCAGCTTCAGCGGCGGTGCGCTGAAGAACACATTGCTGGTGTGCCACAACTTGCCGGCCTGCTCGGTGAGCGCAGCCATCAGATCCGGATCGTTATGGCCCAGCCCGCTGACCGCGATGCCGGCGGACAGATCCACATATTCGCGGCCCTGGTCGTCCCACACGCGACTGCCCTGTCCACGCTCCAGCACCACCTGGCGCGGGCGGTAGACCGGCAGGTAGTAATGCGCGAGGGACAGGGGCGAATCGGCAGCGGTGCTCATGATGGTGGGTCGCAGAAGCGGAGGGAGAACCCGCATTCTCGCGCATTCGCCGGCCTGCGGCACAATGCGCGCATGCGCCCTTTCTCCGATCCTCAGCTTACCCCTGCCACCGACGACGGCTGGCGCCGGCAATGGTTCGACATCATCTACCGGCACGACACCCGCCCGTCGCGCAATTTCGATCTGATGCTGGTGGTGGCGATCCTCACCAGCGTGGTGGTGATCATGATCGACAGCGTGCCGCGCATCCACTCGCATTCGGCGCATTGGCTGGTACCGCTGGAATGGGCGTTCACGGTGCTGTTCACCGTCGAGTACGCGTTGCGTCTGGCGGTGGTACGGCGCCCGCTGCATTACGCACTCAGCATCTGGGGGGTGATCGATTTATTGTCGATCCTGCCCAGCTATTTGTCGTTCTTCGTCCCCGGTGCGCAGACGCTGCTAGTCGTGCGCGTGCTGCGCATCCTGCGCCTGTTCCGCATCCTCAAGCTCACCCGCTACATCGAAGAGAGCGGGCAGTTGGTGGACGCGCTGTGGCGCAGCCGGCGCAAGGTGCTGGTGTTCTTGTTCAGCGTGCTCACCATCACCGTGATCGCCGGTGCCACCATGTATGTCATCGAAGGCCCGCAACACGGGTTCACCAGCATCCCGACCAGCATGTACTGGGCCATCGTGACCATGGCTACTGTGGGTTTTGGCGACTTGGTGCCGCAGACCACGCTGGGCCGCTTCGTCACCTCGGCCCTGATCCTGATCGGCTACAGCATCATCGCGGTGCCCACCGGCATCTACACCGCCGAACTGGCCAGCACGCTGCGCGAAGGCGGCCACGCCGGCAAGCGCGATGTCCGCAATTGCCCGCGTTGCGGGCTGGAAGGCCATGCGCCGGATGCGCGGTATTGCCGGCAATGCGCAGAGCCGCTGCCGGAACTCTCCAATGGCTAAATTGTCTTGGAGTGGTTGGGCAGTGCGGGTGGATCAGGTGTGGAGCGGCTGATCTGCGGCTTGGTTGCAGGGCCCTTGCCCGCCCACCATCGCGGGACACGCCGCAAGTACGTCCGTGTAGGCTCTTACGCGGCATCCATGCCGCGTAAGGTCCCGCGCCGGTGAGCGGGCAAGGACCCGTCGAGATGGTCGGTGTGTGTGGTCAAAGCAATGCATGGCGTGCGTTTTCTGATAACGGCACATCCTGCCAACTTTCCCACACGACGCGATCAACAGGCTGGCTTTCATCCAGTCACCGACCAACTTTCTGGTGCGGTGTCCTCACCGATTGCGGGACCGTGTGGCGGCATGGATGCCGCCACCGAGCCTACATGGAGGTACTTGCGGCGTGTCCCGCGAGGGGTGAGGGCACCGCGCCCTCGATCACTGAGCTTTTGACTACATCTAAATTCAGCTACCACTCGAAATAGCGATGCCTTCGGAACTTGCACAATCACCTGTTCGATGCGCTTCCACAACGCGACAGAGATGCGTGCACAGCATCAATGCGACATGCGGTTACTCATGTCGATCAGATCGTTGTAGCTGGCCAGCACTGCCTGGCGCGTACCGCCCGGCGGCATAGAGCCGCTTTCCAGCAGCATCTGCTCGCTCTTGTTCAATGGTGTCTTGGTGCGGATACGCTCGACCAGCCGCCCCGACTCGCGCGCAAGCTTGTCGGCGGAACGTTCCATATGGCCCCACATCGCATCGCCCTGCCCGATCTTGGCCTTCTGCGCCTCTTCCAGAATGCCTTGGTAGCGCGCCAGCTGGGACTGCGCTGCGGCAAGATCCGGCGCGTCGCTGTCGAGCACCTGCACCAGCTGCTTGCCTTCGCCGATGATCTTCAGGTGATACCAGGAAGCGCTGCGGCCTTCTTCCTTTTCGATCGCATCGATCTGGGCTTGGCGACGCGTGTCTTCATTATGTTCAAGCGCGGTATTCATGGCTGCGCCGGCTTCGAAGAATGCCTGATAGGCCTGCATCAGCGGCGCGTGCAGCGCCTTCATGCCCTTGCCATCGTCGCGCAGATAATCCTCGCGGTCGTAGTAGCGCACCGCTTCCCCGATACGTTCGTTGAGCGTGGTGAAACGTTCTTGATAGGTCTTGGCCACCGGGTCGAGCTCGGGGTTGGCCGGCGTTTGCGCCAACGCCGCAGTCATCGGCGCGCCACATTCGTCCACGTGATGCGAGAGCACCGTGCCCGGCGCATGGATACCGCTTTCCTTGCCGGTCGGACCAGCCTCGGGGTCCTGCATCCAGCCGATATATTGCTGATAGCTCTCATGGATCGGCTGCTCGACGCCGTTGAAGCAGGTGATGTAGGCGTTGATCTTGTCGGCGCCTTCCACCGCGGCGGCGGGTGCGTTTTTCTGGCAGCCGGCAAGTAGCGCAGCGAAAGCCATCGTCGCGGCGAGCGGCGCATAACGAAGTTGATGGGTCATCTTGCGTTCCATTGATGGGTTGAAGAAGGTGGCGCCGCAGCGTGCGGCCGAATGACATCTGGCGCAGCCGATCGCCCGGCACACGAACGATGGCTGAGGACAGCAGTGCTTACTCACGATTGCTTTCGGACACCAGTGCGTTGTAAGTGTTGAGCAACTTGCGCGACGAGCCTTCGGGTGCCAGCGTGGGGCTATTCAACCAGCCCTGTTCCAGCTTGCTATAGGGCGTTTTTTCGACCACGCGTTTCACTCGCGCCTTGGCTTGTCTGCGGAAGGTTTCTGCAGCGGTTTCGAAGCTGTTCCAGGTCAGCTTGCCCGGCTCCTGATCGGCCACCTTGGCATGCGCCTCATCGGAGATACGGTTGAAGCCGTCCAGCAGCGCGGTGACACGTGGCACGTCGAACTGCTCCTCTTCCAGCGCATCGGCGATCTTCTTGGCGTCGAGCATCATCGCCAGCCGGTAGTACTCGCGCGTGCGGCCCTCGCCTCGCTCCAGCATCTTGAGTTTTTCGCGTTGCGCCGCGTCGTTCTGTATGTCCAGTTCGGCGCTGAAGGTGGTACTGGCATCGGCGTAGGTCGCCAGCGCATCCATCAACTCCGGATGCAGCTGTTTGCCCTTGGCGAACTGGTCGTCTTCGTAGTCCTGCCGCGTGTAGTAATCGGCCACCGCGTGACTGATCGGCTGCAGCGCCTTCAATGCCGCGCGATAGTCGCGTGCCGCCTTGTCCAACGCAGACAGCGATGGTTTCGCCGCAGCGGCCGCACTGACCGGCGCATCGCACTGCTTCATGTCGTCGTGGTCGATATCGTATGGACCGGTCATGCCGGATTCGCGACCGGTCGGGCCGGCGAACGGGTCCTGCATCCAGCCGGTGTAGTACCTGGCGCCGGTGTGCACTTTCGCGTTGACGCGGTTGAAGCAGTCGATATAGGCGCCGAGCTTGGCGTTGACGCCCTGCAAGGAATCCAGCTGCTTTTCAGTCGTCTTGGTATCGGCACCGGTTGCAGGCTGCTGCGACTTGCCGCCACAGGCGGTCGCCAGCACGGACACGCAAGCCACCAGGACAAGCACACGGAACTTCGGAGACACGCGCGGTACATCCCTGTTGGAAACGTTTTCAGCCGCGCACGATAACAAACCCTACTGTGAACTTTTTGTGCTCACTTCAGGACGGGCGTAAGACAGCTGCACCTCGAAAGCGCGACCGCTGGTCTGCCACATCGATCCTCAGAATCGCGGTACCCCCGCACGCCGATTCCCCGGCCGCCCTCCGTATCCAGCCAAGCGCGCTGCGATGTTCGCCGCCCTCAGTCGAGAAACAGATCCGGCAGCAACGCACGCGACGGGTCGACCGCATAGCCGCTCAGGTCGGTGATGCCGGCCTGGGCCAGCACCTCGTCGTCGATCAGGAACTGGCCATGAAATCCTGCCGCCTCGCGCGTGAGCACTGCATGTGCGGCGTCGGCCATGATCTCCGGCCGGCGACACGCAGCCGCATCCACGCCATCGATCATGTTGATCGCATCGGTGGCGATCACGGTGCGTGGCCACAGCGCGTTGACTGCCACGCCTTGCGGGCCGAACTCGGCTGCCAGCCCCAGGGTCACCAGACTCATCCCCATCTTGGCCAGGGTGTAGCCGGTATGCGCCCCCCACCACGCCGGGTTCAACGATGGCGGCGGCGCCAGGGTGAGGATGTGCGGATTGGCCGCCTGCAACAGATGCGGCAGGCACGCTTGTGCGCACAGAAAACTGCCCCGCGCATTGACCTGCTGCATCAGATCGAAACGCTTCATCGGCGTGTCCAGCGTGCCGCGCAACCAGATCGCGCTGGCGTTATTGACCAGGATGTCGATACCGCCGAACGCCTCGACAGTCGCGGCCACTGCCGCACGCACCTGCTCTTCTTCGCGGATATCGCACTTGAGCGCCAACGCCTGCCCACCGGCCGCAGTCACCGCCGCGGCTGCGCTATGGATGGTGCCCGGCAACTTGGGATTGGCCACCGCCGATTTGGCCGCAATCGCCACATTGGCGCCATCGCGCGCCGCCCGCAACGCAATCGCCAGGCCAATCCCGCGCGAGGCACCGGTGATGAACAGGGTTTTGCCGTTTAAGGTCATGGGATTGGGGAGTCGGGATTGGGGATTTGTGAGCTTACAGCTCCCGGCAAAACGGCCGGGATTCGGGATTCGGGATTCGGGATTCGGGATTCGGGATTCGGGATTCGCAAAAGCTTATCGCCTTCACCCCTCCGCTCGACCAACGCCACAACCCAAGCCATGCGCCGTTACGAATCCCCAATCCCCAATCCCGACTCCCTAATCCCGGCACTTCAAGGCTTCGGCCCCTGCCCCTCGTTGTCTTCCCAATGCAACACGCGGCGGGTCACGAAGCGATAGACCGGTTTACCGGTGGCGAACCACAGCTCGCGGACCCAGGAGGTGCGCTTGAGCACGCGGCGTTCCACCGGGGTGATGGCGGCCGGGCAATACATCCGCTTGTGCTTGAGCAGATGGCGCAGATCCTCGCGTGCAAGCAGACGCATCCAGCGCGCGCGGGGATTGCCGCGCACCGCGAGCTGGAAATCGATTACCGCCGGGCTGCCGTCGTCCTGCACCAGCCAGTTGGCTTCCTTGGCCAGGTCGTTGTGCGCCACCCCGCAGCGGTGCAGCTGCTGCAGCAACTTGCGTGCGGTACGGAAGTAAGCAAGATCGCCGCGCGGCGGGCGCTGGTACATCGCATCGCCGGCCAGATAGCTGCGATCCAGCTGGCGTCCATCCCAGCGCAGCAGCCGTGGCGTCCGCGGCAAGCCATCCAGCTGACGCAAGGCCAGGGCTTCGCGTCGCGCCAACCACCAGGCCACGCCGCGCAACAACCACGGCGCTACGCTCAGGTCGCGCCGCACGAACACGCGATCGCCTTCGCGGATCAACAGGATGCGCCCGAAGGTATCGGACTTCAGCGGCAGATGGCCGGCGGGATCGTCACTCATCCCTGCATTGTAGGCGGGCCGTCCGCCTCGCCACACAGCGCGCGTTGCCTGCGTGTCACACAAGCGTGCAACGTTGCCCGCTCGCAACCTGAGGTGAAGCAGGCAGGCCGATGTGATGACGGCGCAAGTCCCCTCGTCGCCATGCCCACCTATAATTCGGCAATGAACTCATGGATCGACGCCACGCTGGAGTGGATCGGACACCACCCCACCTTGGCTGGCGTGGTGATCTTTGCCATCGCATTTTGCGATGCGGTGATCGTGCTCGGCGCTATCGTGCCGGCGCTGCCGTTGCTGTTCGCCATCGGCGTGTTGATCGGGCTCGGCCAGATCAACGGGCCGTATGCGGTGGTCTGCGCCACGTTGGGCGCCTTCGTCGGCGACGCGCTGAGCTTTTGGGTGGGCCATCGCTGGGGTCACCAGCTGCACACCTATTGGCCGTTTCGCCGCTACCCGCAATTGCTGGAACGCGGCGAGCTGCTGTTCCGGCGCAATGCCTTCAAGAGCATTCTGATCGCCCGCTACGTGGGCGCGGTGCGGCCGTTCGTGCCGGCCATCGCCGGCATGTCGCACATGCCGTTCAAGCGCTATCTGTTTGCCAGCGGCCTGGCCTGCATCTCGTGGGCGCTGCTGTTTCTGGTGCCGGGCTGGGTGCTGGGCACCGCTTACGATGCGGTTGCGGCAGTGGCCGGGCGTTTGTTCGTGGTGGTTACGCTATTGGTCGCGGTGATCGGGCTGGCCTGGGCGGTGGTGCTGTACTCGTATCGCTGGTCGGCCGGCCATCTGGATGCGCTGCTTGCGCGGCTGCTGGAGTGGTCGCATCGGCATCCGGTGCTGGGCAACTGGTCGGTGGGCGTGTTCGACCCGCGCCGTCGCGAGTCGGTGCCGCTGGCGATGATGGCGTTGATGCTGCTGTTGCTGGGCTGGGGCTGGTTCGTGTTGCTGATGGTGGTGCTGGCGCATGGCGAGCCGCTGCGCGTGGACCTGGCCGTGCACGATCTGATGCTGGCGCTGCGCAACCCGCTGGCCGACTACCCGATGGTGGCGCTGGCCTCGCTGGGCGACTGGCAGGTACTGCTGCCGGCGATCGCCGCAGCAATGGGCTACCTGGCCTGGCGCCGACGCTGGATGGCGGTGGCGCATTGGGTGATCGCGCTGGCCTTTGGCCTGGCGTTGACCCAGTTGCTGGGCGCCACCGTGCAGGTGGTGCGCCCGCCTGCGGCCAGCAGCGGATTCGGGTTCCCGTCGGTGGCCGTCACCATGGCCACGATTGGCTTCGGCTTCTTCGCGCTGTTGATCGCGCGCGAGCTGCCCGGCCGGCGACGGGTATGGCCGTATCTGGTCAGCGGCGCAATCGTGTCGCTCATTGGATTTGCACGGTTGTACCTGGGCGCGCATTGGCTGAGCGACGTGGTCGGCGGCATGTTGTTCGGCATTTTCTGGCTGCTGGTGCTGGGCATCGCTTACCGACGCCGCGCCACGCGCGCGTTCTGGGTCAAGCCGGTGTCGTGGATGTTCTACGGCGTTTTCCTGACCTGCGCGATCGTGTTTGCCCCGCGCAATCTGGAAACCAAACTGGCCAAGTTCGAACCGCCGCCGCCGCTGCTGATGGAGTTGCCGGCCAGCGACTGGTGGGACGGCCAGTGGCGCCTGCTGCCGGCGCGCCGCAACGAATTCGACGACGACCAGCGCTGGCCGCTGGACGTGCAACTGGCCGGCCCGCTCGCACCGCTGCAGCGCCAACTCGAAGCGCGCGGCTGGCGTGTTCAACCGCAGGCCGGTTGGGAGCAAGCGCTGCATCTGCTCGACGTCAGCGGCCGCCCGGACGAGGTGCCGATCCTGCCGGCCACCCTGGATACACAGGTCGAAGCCCTGCTGATGGTGCGTCATGCCGCACCCGGCCATGTGCATGTGCTGCGCCTGTGGCCGGCAGCGGCACGTCTGCAGCCAGGTGCACAACCGCTGTGGGTGGGCAGCACCCAGACGCTGCGCTACAGCCGCCATTTCAGCCTGATCGGGCTGTGGTATCCGCTGCGTGGCGTGGACCCGGCGCTGAGCGCTTTGCGTGAAGCACTCGGCCCATTGCCGCATCGCGTCGAACAGCGTCGGCGCTCGCAGGTACCAGTGATCCTGATCGACAGCACTTCCGGAAATGCGGTGCGGCGAGAGGACAAAGACAACGCCGCACCGCAGACGGAAACCACAGGATCCGATTCGACTGGGTCCGATTCGACTGCATCGGATCCGTTACAACAGCGTCGTTGATCGATCGATTGATCAGCGGCGGCGAGCGGCCGGCAAACGCGCAGTCCTGTAGATAAGAGCTGCTAATAAAACGTCTTGAACGCTGTATCGATGGCGGCAACACGTTCGCGTCACTTGGACGCAGTCGAATGTTTAGGTCAACAGCCTGATTGGTCGAGTGCGCGGTGCCCTCACCGCTCGCGGGACACGCCGCAAGTACGTCCATGTAGGCTCGGTGGCGGCATCCATGCCGCCACACGGTCCCGCAATCGGCAAGGACACCGCACCAGAAAGTTAGTCGGCTGCTTTGTTCAAAACCATGCACACCGACCATCTTGATTAGTCCTTGCCCGCCCACCGTCGCGGGACCTTACGCGGCATGGATGCCGCGTAAGAGCCTACACGGACGTACTTGCGGCGTGTCCCGCGATGGTGGGCGGGCAAGGGCCCTACAGCCAAACCGAAGATCAGCCGCTCCACAACCGACGCATCCGCACCGTTTGATTACCTGAGAGCTCGCGCTTCAGCGCCGCGGATGAGCACAAGCCACATTGGTCAAGGGCGCGATGCACTCACCACAGCACACCATCCACCGGCTGCATCGGCTCCGGCGCCTGCTCGCCAATCGCCTGCAATGCATCGATTTCCACCGTGCGGCACATGCTGTCCAGCGGTAGATCGTGAATGGTGTTGGCGAACGGATCGACCAACTCGTCGCCGATCTTGAGCACTGCCAAAAACATCAAGCCCGCAACGGTCGAACCTACCGGTGTGGCGTATTGCAGCGTCTCCACCAGGCCGATCGGCAGCAACACGCAGAACAGCCGCGTAAACAGGTTCGGATAGAAGCGATATTGATACGGCAGCGGCGTATTTTTCAGCCGTTCCATACCGCCTTGTGCGTTGGCGATGTCCACCAGAATGCGCTCGACACTGGCCTGCTGGATGCTGTCGATCCAGCCATCGCGACGCGCCTGCTCGACGCTGCGCCCGGTATTGTCGAGCAGGCCATTGGCGACGTTGGTGCGCTTGATCACCGAAGCCACCTCATCGGCATCCAGCCGCGATTCCAGCACCGCATCCACTGGCAACCGGCGCAACTGACAGCGCAGCGCATGCACGTACGCGACCTGGCGCAACGCGATCGTGCGCCCCAGCGCTGCGGCTTCCGGCGCAGACAACACGCTGATACTCAGACGTACCAGGTTGCGCGATGCATTGATCATCTGGCCCCACAGCACGCGCCCTTCCCACCAGCGTTGGTAGGTCGAATTGGCACGAAACCCCAGAAACAACGCCAACGCCGAACCGAAGATGGTCAGCGGCAACGCAGGCGCGCGGAACGGCAGCACGTAGTAGATGATCGTGATCAACACGTCCCAGACGAACAACACCGCCAGGGTCCGCCAGACCTGGTCGAACACATCGGATACACGCGGTTTGACATCGATGATCAAGGCACACTCCATGGATCGATAACGAGTGACGCCGTTGCGCGCGTCCAGCGCATGGATGCCATCGCCAGCGCACTCAAGCGTGGCGAGTGTGCCGCTGCAGCGGTGCAAGCGCGGTGATGGGTCACCCGCGCCACAGCATCACCGCGTTACGGCATCCACGCCAGCAACTGATCCAGGCGCCGATGCGGATCGTCCTGCTGCAACAACGACAGGCGTTGTTGCTCGGTCAGCGGCAGCAACTCGGCCAACCGCCAACCCACCCAGGCCGCTTGATCCAGCAGGCCAGGTCCGGCCGATGCGAATTCGCCACCCACCTGTTCGAGCATGCGCTCGAGCACGGTGGCCAGCAGGCTGTGCTCGGGGCGCAACTCGTCATCGCTGTCAGGCTCGCACCAACTTACCTCGCCCACGACAAGCCCGTTGTCGCGGATGCGCGAACGCTGCACATGGAAGCGCCGCGTCCCGCGCAAACGCAGTACCAGCACACCGTCGGCACCAACGTCGAAATCCTCGATACGCACTTCGGTGCCGAACGCCGCCGGTGTCGCTGGTACGCCGACTTCTGCGCCATCCAGAATCAGACACACCCCGAAACTGGTGCCGGTGCGGCCGCACTCGCGCACCAGATCCAGATAGCGCCGCTCGAACACGCGCAAACCCATCGCAGCGCCCGGCAACAGCACGTTGTGCAGCGGAAACAGCGGCAGTGCGCTGCTGTCGGCAGTGGTGGTCATTTCGTTCATCAGGACAGCTGCGCCAGAAAGCGACGCGGCGCGCCGTCGAAGCCGCCATTGGACATGAACACCACATGGTCGCCGGGCTGCGCAATCTCGCCCAAGGTGTGCAACAACGCATCCACGTCGTGCGCCACATGTGCATCACCGCGCACCTGCGCAACGATCGGCGCCGCATCCCAGGCCAATTCGGGCCGATGCAGGAACACCACCGCATCGGCATCTTGTAACGATGGCGCCAACGCCTGCGCATGCGCGCCCAGCCGCATCGAATTGCTGCGCGGCTCCATCGCTACCAGCACGCGCGCCGCGCCGACCTTCGCACGCAAGCCCTGCAGCGTGGTCGCAATCGCGGTGGGGTGATGCGCAAAATCGTCGTACACGGTGATGTCGCGCGCCTGCCCCAGCACTTCCAGTCGCCGTTTGACGCTTTGGAAGCGCGCCAGCGCCGGCATCACACTCGCCGGATCCACGCCCACTGCATGCACGGCGGCCAGCGCCGCCAACCCGTTGAGCACGTTATGCCGCCCGACCAGCGGCCAGTGCACCTGGCCGATCTCCACACCGCGATGCAGCACTGCAAACACGCTGCCATCGGCGGCGATCAAGCGTGCGCTCCACTCCAACGCCGCATCGAAGCCGAAGCGCTCCACCGGCGTCCAGCAGCCCATCGCCAGCACCTCGGCCAGGCGCGCATCTTCGCCGTTGACGATCAGCCGCCCGCGCGCCGGTACCGTGCGTACCAGATGATGAAACTGGCGCTGGATCGCCGCCACGTCGGGAAAGATGTCCGCATGGTCGTATTCCAGGTTATTGAGGATCGCCACCAGCGGCCGGTAGTGCACGAACTTGCTGCGCTTGTCGAAGAACGCAGTGTCGTACTCGTCGGCTTCCACCACGAATTCGCGCCCCTGCCCCAACCGCGCCGACACGCCGAAGTCTTCGGCCACCCCACCGATCAAAAAGCCCGGCGCACGCCCGGCCACCTCAAGCAGATAGCTCAAAATGGTGGTGGTGGTCGTCTTGCCATGGGTACCGGCAACCGCCAGCGTGTCGCGGCCCGGCAGCACCTGCTCGGCCAGCCACTGCGCACCGGAGGTGTAGCGACGCCCCGCGTCCAGCACCGCTTCCACGGCCGGGTTGCCGCGCGACAAGGCATTGCCGATGACCACATCGGTGGTATCGGCCGAAATATTGGACGGCGCGTAGCCCTGCGCCAGCGCGATGCCCAGCGTTTCAAGCTGCGTGGACATCGGCGGATAGATGGCCTGGTCGCTGCCCTCTACCGGCCAGCCCAGCTCGCGCGCAAGGGCGGCGACACCGCCCATGAAGGTCCCGGCGATGCCGAGGATGTGGAGTTTGGTCATGCCGCACATTGTCGCCGATCGCCGGAGTTGCGGGACATTCCGATCCATCGCCAACGGCGCTGTCAGGAAACCCCTACCGTACTGTCGGGAATTTCCCGATATGCGAACTTCGTCACATATCTCACTATGCTGAACGCCAGTCGCAGCACCCTTTTGGTCCTACTCCCCAAGTGGCCAAAATCCCCAGGGGGCTCATGCTGTCGGGGCTCTGAGCAAGCCCATTACTGGCGTTATTTCGCCCCGGCCGTCTTGTACGACCGGGGTTTTTCTTTTTGCGGCATCGCACATGCGAAAAAGCCGCGCAGCCTGATGGCGCGCGGCCTTGTGAACCAGGTGCGCGGGCCAGGCACGCGCCCGGCCCCAGCCGACTCAGCGACCCAGCGCCTTGCTGATGCGCTCGAGCACTTCGTCCAGCGAACCCACGCCATCGACGCGCGCCAGCTTGCCGCGCTGCTCGTAGAAGCCGATCACCGGTGCGGTGGAATCGGTATAGACCTGCAGGCGCTTGCGTACCGACTCGGGGTTGTCGTCTTCGCGGCCCTCGGCCTTGGCACGACCAGCGATGCGCTCGACCAGCAACTCGCTGGCGACGTCCAACTGCACCACTGCATCCAACGGCTGACCGATCTTGCCGAGCAATTCGTCCAGCGCATTGGCCTGCGCCACATTGCGCGGATAGCCGTCGAGGATGAACCCCTTGGCGACATCGGCCTGGCCGAGCCGCGCCTCCAGCATGCCGAGCAGAATTTCGTCGGACACCAGATCGCCACGCGCCATCACTTCCTTGGCCTTCAGGCCAAGCGGTGAACCAGCGGCCACTTCGGCGCGCAGCAGATCGCCAGTGGAAATATGCGGGATCTCAAAGGTGTCTTTGAGCCGTGTCGCCTGGGTGCCCTTGCCCGAACCGGGCGGTCCCAACAGAACCAATCGCATCAGTGGACTCCACTTTCGAATAAAAACGCGTTGCGGTTGGCGGCGTTAGACTCAGGTCTTCGCCAGCGCTGACCGTATGGTCGTGCAGCTTACCGCATCCGGGGAATGTCCCGGCACTGTCCCCTGCGCCATGCCCCATTGAGGAGCCCGTCCCCTATGACCACTGGCAACTTGTTGTATGCCCAATCCGGCGGCGTCACCGCCGTCATCAACGCCACCGCCGCCGGTGTGATCACCGAGGCGCGCGCGCGCAAGATCAAGGTGCTGGCCGCACGCAACGGCATCCTGGGCGCATTGCGCGAGGAGCTGATCGACACCTCGAAAGAATCCGCCGCCGCGATCGCCGCGCTGGCGCAGACCCCCGGCGGCGCATTCGGCTCGTGCCGCTACAAGCTCAAGTCGCTGGAAGAAGACAGCGCCAAGTACGAGCGCCTGCTCGACGTGCTGCGTGCGCACGACGTGCGCTGGTTCCTCTACAACGGCGGCAACGACTCGGCCGATACCGCGTGGAAGGTCTCGCAACTGGCCAAGGCCTACGGCTACCCGCTGCACTGCATCGGTGTGCCCAAGACCATCGACAACGATCTAGCGGTGACCGACACCTGCCCCGGCTTCGGCTCGGCGGCTAAGTACACCGCGGTCTCGGTGCGCGAGGCCGCCCTGGATGTCGCCGCGATGGCCGACACCTCCACCAAGGTCTTCATCTACGAAGCGATGGGCCGCCACGCCGGCTGGCTCGCCGCCGCGGCAGGTCTGGCTGGTCAGGGCCCGGACGATGCCCCGCAGATCATCCTGTTGCCCGAGCGCGCCTACGACCAGACCGTGTTCCTGGCCAAGGTGAAACAGGTAGTGGAAAAAGTCGGCTGGTGCGTGGTGGTCGCCAGCGAAGGCATCCAGGACGCACACGGCCGCTTCGTCGCCGACGCAGGCGGCGCAACCGACTCGTTCGGCCATGCCCAGCTCGGCGGCGTGGCCTCGTTTCTCGCCGCGCAGGTCAAGCAGGAACTCGGCTACAAGGTACACTGGACGCTGCCCGATTACCTGCAACGCTCCGCACGCCACTTGGCCTCCAAGACCGACTGGGAGCAGGCGCAGGCCGTCGGCAAGGCCGCGGTGCAATACGCGCTCAAGGGCATGAACGCGGTGATTCCGGTGATCGAACGCCTCAGCGACGCACCGTACCGCTGGAAGATCGTGCCCGCCCCGCTGCACAAGGTGGCCAACCACGAAAAGAAGATGCCGCCCAGCTTCCTGCGCAAGGACGGCTTCGGCATCACCGAACGCGCCCGCCGCTACTTCGCACCGCTAATCAAGGGCGAAGCGCCATTGGCTTACGGCAGCGATGGCCTGCCGAAGTATGTGACCTTGAAGAATGTGGCGGTGGCGAAGAAATTGCCAGCTTGGGAGGGCTGAGTTTCAGGTGTTGCCAGGCGGAAGAATCCGTCGCTTCCATCGAGAGGACCGCATGAGCAAGCCGTACTAGCCTTCTCAGCATCCTGTTGCAGAAAGCCGAGAGCAAAAGGCATCGGTGGATTAGCTGATTCCGCCAATGGAGCCTGGCAGCTAGAACTCGCTTGATTGCGCAATCACTTCAGCACTACATCGTCGGCTTTCGAAGCCGACCAAAAGACAAAACAGCGCACTCCAACATTGCCAGGGTGCGCTGTTTTTAATATCTCGAAACGAAACAGAATGGCTCGTTTACTGACAAGCCTTGCCTTCCACCGTCATCTGCGCAGCAAACATCGGCACCTGCGCAATCTTTCCTGCAGCGGCCTGCTGCTTGGCATCTTCCAGATAGATGCGCGACTGGCCTTGGCCATCGAGCTGTGGCTTTGCCTCCACCGGCTTGCGCCAGATGCGCACCACGGCCTGCTGCGCTGGGCAGGCGGCGCTCGGGACGCGGATCACGTCGTTGAAGATCCAACCCGATGCGACGCTGGGCGTGGCCTTGGCGAAATCCACGAAGCGTGCGCGTGGCTGGCAGGTCGGGCTGCTACGCACGACCGAGAAGGTGTATGGCTGCGCGGCGTTGCCTGTGAACACACCTTCCAGACGAGCGCAGGCTTCTGGAATCTGGCGCAAGGTGTGCACGGCACCGACCGCTTGCGCGGTGCCGGCAGCGCGCTGTTTCAACTCAGGCGTCGGCTCGGCGGCAAACGCGTGGGTGCTGAGCAACAGGGCTGCAATCGTCACGGCATATCTGGACGCGGCATTGTTCGACATAAGAAAACTCCTGGATCGGGTCGATCACGTTGGGCCGCAGGCTGTCACGCCGCGACTGAACAACGTGCCAAAGCCGTGGTGGTGGCGGCCTCACAAGGTGCGGCGCATACTCGGCCGCGATCCGGCCACATGAACATCGCGACGCGCGTTACGGTCATTGTGGCCGTCGAGTCCGTATTCGCCAGTCCACTCGCTGCGTGCATCGCCCTTGGTTCGTCCCGACCGGACGACATCCATTCTCTTGGGAGGGGTCATGCTGGAACATTACGGATTACTGCTTGCACTGGGTTGTGCGGTCCTGGCAATCGTCTATGGAATTGTGTCGGCACGCTGGGTGATCGCGCAGCCGAGTGGTAATGCACGCATGCAGGAGATCGCCGCGGCGATCCAGGAAGGCGCACGCGCCTATCTCAACCGACAATACCTCACGATTTCAATCGCCGGTGGCGTGTTGTTCGTGTTGGTGGGGCTGTTTCTGAGTTGGTACACCGCCGTGGGTTTTGCGATCGGCGCAGTGCTGTCGGGGCTGGCCGGCTATATCGGCATGAGCGTGTCGGTACGCGCCAATGTGCGCACCGCCGAGGCCGCGCGGCATGGTATCGGCAAGGCGATGGATGTGGCCTTCCGCGGCGGCGCCATCACCGGCATGCTGGTGGTGGGCTTGGGATTGCTCGGCGTGGCCGGTTATTACGCGGTGCTGCAAGCGATGGGCCTGCCGCTGGAGCAAAACCTCCACGCACTGGTGGGGCTGGCGTTCGGGTCTTCGCTGATCTCGATCTTCGCGCGCCTGGGTGGCGGCATCTTCACCAAAGGCGCGGACGTGGGTGCGGATCTGGTCGGCAAGGTCGAAGCCGGCATTCCCGAGGATGACCCGCGCAATCCGGCGGTCATCGCAGACAACGTTGGCGACAACGTCGGCGACTGCGCAGGCATGGCGGCGGATCTGTTCGAAACCTATGCCGTCACCGTGATCGCCACGATGTTGCTGGGCAGTCTGACGCTGGCCGACACCGGGCCGCATGCAGTGCTGTATCCGCTGGTACTCGGTGGCGTGTCGATCATCGCCTCGATCGTGGGCGCGGGCTTCGTCAAGGTCAAAGCCGGCGGCTCGATCATGGGCGCGCTCTATAAAGGCGTGATTGTCTCAGGCGTGCTGGCCGCATTCGCCTACTGGCCAATCACCCAGACGCTGATGCGCGACAACATCCATGGCGCGACGTCGTTGTATGTGTGCGCATTGATCGGCCTGGTGCTCACCGGCCTGATCGTCTGGATCACCGAGTACTACACCGGCACCCAATACAAGCCTGTGCAGCACGTGGCAGCGGCGAGCACCACCGGCCATGGCACCAACATCATCGCCGGGCTTGGCATCTCGATGAAATCCACTGCGCTGCCGGTGATTGCGGTGTGTGCGGCGATCTGGGGTGCGTTTTATTTCGGCGGGCTGTACGGCATTGCGACCGCAGCGACGGCGATGTTGTCGATGGCCGGCATGATCGTCGCGCTGGATGCGTATGGGCCGATCACCGACAACGCTGGCGGCATCGCCGAAATGGCCGAGCTGCCACCGGAAGTGCGCAACATCACCGACCCGCTGGATGCGGTGGGCAACACCACCAAAGCGGTGACCAAAGGCTATGCGATCGGCTCGGCAGCGCTGGCTGCCTTGGTGCTGTTTGCCGACTACACCCACAATCTGCAGGCGGCCAATCCTGGCGAAGTCTTCGCCTTCGATCTGTCCGACCACACGGTGATCATCGGCTTGTTGATCGGCGGGTTGATCCCCTACCTGTTCGCGGCGATGGCGATGGAAGCGGTGGGGCGTGCGGCAGGCGCAGTGGTCGAGGAAGTCCGCCGCCAGTTCCGCGAGATCCCGGGAATCATGGCCGGCACTGCCAAACCCCAATACGACCGCGCAGTCGACATGCTGACCCGCTCGGCGATCCGCGAAATGATCGTGCCTTCGCTGTTGCCGGTCGTGGTGCCGATCGTGATCGGCCTACTGCTCGGGCCACGTGCGCTGGGCGGGCTGTTGATCGGCACGATCGTCACTGGCCTGTTCCTCGCAATCTCGATGACCACCGGCGGCGGTGCCTGGGACAACGCCAAGAAGTACATCGAAGACGGCCACTTTGGCGGCAAGGGCAGCGAAGCCCACAAGGCCGCGATCACCGGCGACACAGTGGGAGACCCCTACAAGGACACCGCAGGGCCGGCGATCAATCCGTTGATCAAGATCATCAACATCGTGGCCTTGCTGCTGGTGCCTTTGCTTTAGTGCGTTCCATGCCTTCTGAACGTGTGTAACCCGGCGTCAAGCACGCAGGCCTCCAGCATCTTGGCCGGTGACGACGGATGACGGAGTAGAGCGCGGCTGATGCGGTCATCGCAGCACTCCGCTGCCATTGGCATGCGGCCGGGCCGGCGACAGATGGAGCTGCGCGAGATGCGCAGCTCCATCTATCTCATACTCAGAGGCAGCCGATCAGGCCGTCATAGATCGGCGGCGCGCCATTCGGCAGCGGCTCGAATAGCGGGTTGGTCACCGCCAAGGTGCGATACATCTCGTCCAGACCGGTCCCGGCCTTCAACGGCGCCGTGCAACGCCAGACCCGGCTATCGGAGCGCAGGTACCCGCTGCGGGGATCGACGCTGACCTCGCTGGCGCCGAAGGTCCAGATGCAGCTGCGCACCACACCGGTCACCCGATGCACCGAGCAGCGGAAGCGTAGCGGCTGGTAGTCGCTGAATTCGCCACCGCAAAAGGTGTCGCCGCAAATATTGTCGAAATCGCGTTCCAGCCGCTGCTCCAGATCGACGAACGCCTCCCAGCCTTCGCCATTGGCGGGCCAGTCCACCGCGTCGACGAAGGTCGGCGGCGGTGTTGCCGCGGCGGCAACCTGGGCGAACACCGACAGCAGCAGGACAACGAGCAAACGTGCGAGCTTGGACATGGCAATTCCCTTGCAGTGTATGAGCCTGCAGCGTGCGCCGCGCCTTTGGCCGCAACGATCGGGGAGCTGCTCATGATGAATGCGGACTATGCCGCGTGCCGGGGTCGGCGCATTGCCCATTCAGGGTCGCTGCACCGCAACAGCCGAACGCGTAGAATCGCGCTCCACACACTGCTGAAGCCTCGGAGCTACGCGCATGGGACTGGAACTGGTCACCGCCGGCAAGAATCTGCCGGACGAAATCAACGTCGTCATCGAGATCCCCAAGGATTCCGAGCCGGTCAAGTACGAAGTGGACAAGGCCAGCGGCGCGATCTTCGTCGACCGCATCCTGTCTACCCCGATGCGTTACCCCTGCAACTACGGCTACGTGCCCAACACCTTGTGTGGCGATGGCGACCCGGCCGATGTGCTGGTGGTGCTGCCGCTGCCGCTGGTGCCTGGCTCGGTGGTGCGTTGCCGTCCGGTGGGCGTGCTGCGCATGAGCGACGAAGCCGGTAGCGACGAAAAAATCCTGGCAGTGCCGATCGAGAAGATCTTCTCCGGCTATGCGCACATCGAGGACATCAATCAGGTGTCCAGCCACTGGATGGAGCGCATCGGCCACTTCTTCGAGCATTACAAGGACTTGGAGAAGGGCAAGTGGGTCAAGCTGGATGGCTGGGGCGGCGCGGCCGAGGCCAAGCGCATCCTGGTGGAGTCGGTGGAACGCTACAATTCCGACGCAGCCTGATCGATCGAGCGTGATGCAGTCCTGCAGATGCAGGGCGATCGGGATCACGCTTTTCGCGTGATCCCGGTGACCGCCGTCGGCAGATTGGGTACATTGCCGACAGCGTATGGCCGGTGTCTGTCGCCGGTGACTCTTGGGGAAGTGTCTTGCGTATTCTGTTTGTTGGGGACGAAGCCAGTCTTCCGTCCGACCTGAGCGACTATGTCTCTGATCTGGGCGATCAGTGGCAGGCGCAGCAAGTGGCCGACGGAAATTCGGCGATCGAAGCTGCCGCGTTATCGCCGTTCGATGCCGTCATCGTTGCACCGGTGCTGCCGGATCTCACTGCCGCCACGTTACTGGGGCAAATCCGTACGTTGCGCCCGGACACCATTCGTATTGCGTTGATCGATGCGCAGGATGGTCAGCGCACCCCGCCGGCCCGCATCATCGGGGTGGCACATCGCTTCCTGCCGATGCCGCTGGCGCCGGAAGTCCTGCTTGAGGCGGTCACCAGCCTGGAAGAGCTGCGCGACCTGCTCACCAATCCGCGCTTGCGCGCCGCGATCGGGCGGATCGAGAAACTGCCGTCGCCGCCGCATCTGTATCTGAGCCTGATGCACGCGCTGGAAGAAGACGAAGGCGCCGACGCGGCCGACATCGCCAAGCTGATCGCCGGCGACCCGGCGATTGCCGCAAAGGTGCTGCAGTTGTGCAATTCGGCATTTTTCTCCGGTGGCCGCAGCATCACCGATCTGCGCACAGCAGTGACCCGTCTGGGCGTGGCGACGCTGCGCGATCTGGTGCTGGCCAGCGAAGTATTTTCGGTGCAGACCCTGACCCCGGCCGAGCGCAATGCGATGCAACGCCGCGCCCTGCTCTCTTCGCGTCTGGCTGCAAAAGTGTTGCCACCGACCAGTGCAGAACTCGGCTCCACCGCCGCACTGCTGGCCGATATCGGCCTGTTGCTGCCCGGCGTGCGCGACGAGCGCGAACCGCCGGCCGAAGGCGGCGACGAGCGCCTGGGCCATACTGAGGCCGGTGCGTACCTGCTCGGTCTGTGGGGCCTGCCGATGCCGATCATCGAAGCGGTGGCCTTCCATCGCCACCCGCAGCGCTCCAGCCTGCGCAGCTTCTGGGTGACCGGCGCGGTGCATGTCGCCACGGCCCTGGCCAGCGGCGAAGCCGTGGACGAAGAGTATCTGTCCAAGGTGGGCGTGATCACGCGCCTGCCGAAGTGGCGCGAGCAGGCCGAGACGTTGTTGGGGCTTGCCGAGGCTTGAAACCAAGGCGCTACTGCTGATCTAGCAAGCCTATATAACAAGAAGGGCGCGACATGGTCGCGCCCTTTTTCTTTGGCTGCTTCCAGCTGTTTTTCCAGGCCATTTTCTTGAACAACTGGCTACAAAACACAGCGAATATAGCTGTCGCTCGCCTCGCATTACTCGCGCATCGAAACACATCCATACGCACTCTATGACTCACGTAGTTGCCTGCATCGCAGGCCTCACGCTACCTGCAGTCAAGACAAGGCAATCGACAAACGATAGACAAAAAAACGGGCCTTTCGGCCCGTCTTTTTTTCACCTTACGACGCTTCGATGATCAGAAGCGCTGGTTGTACTGCACGAACAGGAAGCGGTCGTAATCCAGCATCGGATCGATCGCCGCAGTGCTGCTGTTGGTGATCGAGTAGGTGATCGGCGGCTGCTTGTTCCAGATGTTGCGTGCACCGACGGTCACGCTGCCATCCCACGGAGCCTGCCAGGTGACAGAGACGTCCTGGTAGGAGATCGAGCCCTTCTTGTTGGAACCGGTGCCGCCGCCCCAGCCCGGATTCGGGGTCTGGTAGTTCGGGTTGTTGCACTCGATGCCTGCCGCTGCATCCCAGCAGTAATCACGGAAACCGCCGTAGTAACGCAGGTTCCAGTTGGCCGACAACGCGCCCAACGACCAGTCCAGACCCAAGGTGGCACGTACGCGCGGGAAGTTCCAGTAGCCGGCGGAGTTTGCCCACTCGGCACCGGCTTCTGCCTGCGACTTGTAGGTCGCCAGGTAGTTGGTGTCCAGGTTGACAGCGAACTTGCCGTACGCGGTTTCCGGCATGCGATAACGCACACCGAAGTTGTAGCCTTCGGTTTCCAGACGGCCCAGGTTGACGTTGCCGCGGCTCAGCGTGGTGACCTGCCCGGTGACCGCGTCGCGACCGTAGTCGGCGCAGTAGCTGGCCAGACTATTGAGGTAGCAGTTGTTCAACACATCATTGGCCGTCAGCGACGTGATGATGTTGGAGATCGAAATGCGGTACCAATCCAGCGAGAAGTCCAGGCCCTGCACCCAATGCGGGCTGTACACCATGCCCACGGTGCGGGTGATGCTGTATTCCGGCTCAAGCTCGGCATTACCCACGCCCGAATTGAACGGCGCATTGCCCTGCACGTCGCGGCGGGTGACCGGATTGCCTGCGGTGTCGGTCTGACGGAAACCAGCCGGCAGGCCTTCGCCGGCGCAGCGTGCTGCCACACCCGCATTGCCCAGCGAACCGAAGGTCGCATCGCACGGATCGGTGAAGGTATCGAACGTCTGCGAGCCGCCACCGAAGGTGTCCGACAGGGTCGGCGCACGGAACCCGGTGCCGTAGGTACCGCGCACAAGCAGGTCGTCGATCGGCTTCCAGGTGAAGCTGAACTTGCTGTTGGTGGTATCGCCGAAGCGGCTGTAGTTGCTGTAACGCGCGGCCACGTCGAACGACAGTTCCTTGGCGCCCGGCAGATCCTTCAACACCGGGATCAACAGCTCCAGATAGGCTTCGTTGGTTTGGTAGCGACCTTCGGTGGCCTGTGCAGCCAGGTCGGTGGTGTAACCGGCGCTGGACAGCTGATCCGGGTAGTCGTAGCCACTGATTTCGCGGTGCTCGACGCCTGCGGCGAAGCCAAGCTCACCGGCCGGCAGATCGAACAGACCACCGGTAACGTTGGCGGTCCACTGCTTGCTCAGGCTCTGCTGCGTGGACTGACCCAGTGCATTGATGTACTGCAGCGCGTTCGGTGTGGAGGCCGACGGGCCGCCCAGGATGTTGAACGGGGTGCACTGGCCCAGCGCGTTGCTGGTGCCCAGCGGCAGCGGGCTGGCAGCCGTACCGCACTGCACCTGACCCTGTGCATTGAGGAACGACGGGCCCAGCGCCTTCTGCAACGCCAACAGGTTGATGTTGCCGCGCGAAACCTGCGTCACATCGTACTTGTTGTAGTTGAAGCCGACGTCCCAGTTCCAGCCGTGGCTGCCGACGTCGAACACGCCTTCCAGCGCTGCATCGAAATGCAGGGTCTTGACGTTGCTTTCGGTGGTGCGCGGCAATTCAACCGTACGACGGAACCAGCTGTTGATGTCCTGGCCGACCGGGTTGTAGTAGCTGCCGCCACTGATGGCAACCGGGAACTGCGGCTGCGAAGAGGCCTGCAGCGGGTAGCCGGCGATCTGACGGTTCGAGTCGCGCTCGGAGTACATCGCCGTCGACTTGAAGGTGATGCTGTCGGTGATGTTGTAGCTGCCGGTGGTGAAGATCGACTTGTTGCGGCTGGACTGCTGCAACATCATCTGGTCGACGGAGTTGTAATAGTCGTCGGTGGTGATGTCGTTGTGGTAGTTGGCGATGTTGCGCGAATCCGCACCCACGCCACGGCCGTCGAACGAACCGGTGTGGTTGAGGATGTAGGTTTCACCATTGGAGGTGAAACGACCCCACGGGCCGGTCGCGCTCAGGCTGTCTTCGATGTGGTTCGGGCCGGCCGAGTAACGGGTCAGCGCGCGATCCTTGGCCCACACCGGATCTTCGTTGGTGTAGTTGGCGCCGAACACCAGCGACGCACGGTCGGTGGTGGTGCCGGCGGTGAAGGAGTACTGCTCCTTGGAACCGTCGCCACGACCGTTCTGGCCAAAATACGCCGAGGCTTCTGCACCGTCGTAGTTCTGGCGCAGGATGATGTTGACCACACCGGCCACGGCGTCGGAGCCGTAGATCGCCGAGGCGCCGTCCTTCAACACTTCGATGCGCTCGATCAACGAGCTCGGGATGGTGGACATGTCGGTCAGGCCGTTCAGGCTACTGGTCCAACGCTTGCCGTTCACCAGCACCAAGGTGCGGTTCTCGTTCAGGTTATACAGATTGACGTATTGGCCGCCCTGCTCCGGGTCGGAGGTCAGCACTGCAGCCTTGCTATAGGTCTGGGTGCCGGCAATCGACAGGTTCTGGAGGATGTCACCAACGCTGACCAGACCCGACTTCTGAATGTCCTGCTGGGTGACGGTGAACACCGGCTGTGCGGTTTCAACGTCGACCGAGCGGATGCGCGAGCCGGTGATTTCAATGCGGTCCAGCGTCGTGGTCGACGGGGCGGACTGCTCTTGTGCATTGGCGGCAAAAGCCGGCGTCAACGCGATCGCAATACCGGCGGGCAACAGGCCCAGCCGCACTGCGGAGGTGCGAAGGTTCATCAATCTCTCCAGGGTTCGTTAGTGGCGCGTTAAGCGCCCCCGTGCAAATTACGATTGCGTGAACATCGTCGCTTTGCGCGTCACGTTCCGTGGCTTTGCCGAATCTGGCGGATTTGTCGTTTGGTCGCGATAACGCGATGCGGAGACACCGAAGCGCGCACGAAACGCACGTGCGAAGCTGCAGCAATTGTCGAAGCCGCTTGCCGCCGCAACCTCGCCGATCATCATCGAGGTATCGCGCAACAAATCGGATGCACGCTCCAGGCGCAGACGTGCCGACAAGGCCTGCGGACTCTCTTCGTACAGGCTCTGAAACGTCTTGGAGACATACCAACTGGAGAAGTTGGTCAGCTGCGCCAGCTCGGCAATGCGCACCACGCGGTCGCTGTTGCCTTCCAGATACATGCGTGCGCGCTGCATGCGGCCAAACACCTGACGGCGACGGCTACGCGAGCGGCCTGGGCAGCGCTGCTCCTGTTCGATGAAATCGCGCTGCATCGCCGCCAAGTGCAGCAGCAACGGACGCGCCGGCGCACTGCCGTTTTGTGCGGACGCATTGCGCCATAGACGCAGGGCGATGCGCAGATCGCTACGCGAGAGCTGGCTGCGACCTGGATACAAGGTCGCATCGGTCAACTCGGACAACGATTGCAGGCTTTCACTATCCAGGCTGACACCGACACAGAGTGCGTTGCGGTCCGCTTGTACCGTGGGATGGGAGTCCTTGTCGAAGGCGATCCAGTCGCCGGCACGCAGACGGAAGCGCCCTTCCTTGGATTCCACCCATGCGCGGCCACGCAACTGCACCCACAACGTAAAGGTGGTGGCCATGGTGCGGATGCTGCCCAGACGCGAGACCGCCAGACAGGTCGTCGATGTCGACTCGCTGGCACCATCCAGTGAAAGTGCGAGCCCGCGATCTGCGGTGATGACCTGTTGCATGCTGGCAGCCCCCTGTACGAAAGAGGGCGTAGTGTTTTGCCGAATCTGGCGCGAGTCAGGAAGTTATGACGAAGGTGTGCCGAAATTGACACGAAGCCTTTCCGAAAAACTTACGAAGCCAATTTCCTGAGTAAGAACAACGCGTTGGAGATGAAACCGGTGGTCACCCCCGTACGTTGCGGCAATGGCATGAAGGCAATCGCGCTGCCGTCTTCTTCTGCCAACGCCACGTACAACGCCCCACTGCGCTGGTCCACGCTGAAGCCGTTGATGGTAGTGAACTTGCTCACATCCAGACACTGCCCGTGCCCGCTCCGCAAGTCGCTGTCATGCGTGGCACAGCTGTCATTGGACGACAGGTAATGCAGTTGGCCGTGCGCTCCCGGTGCCCAACTGCGATAACGCCAGCGCGATGGCTGTTGGGGATCGATCGACTGCAGGGTCTGGGCTGCCAAGGTGGGCGCGATCTGCCATAAGCCGCCACCGGTCAGGCGCGTCAGCAGCACCTGCCCGGTGATGCGGTCCAGGCGCAGCTGCGAGACATCCTGCAGCGATGCGATCGCACGCCACGGACTGCTGCGTCTGTCGTACAGGGTGGCGAAGGTGTGCCCGTCTTCTGCCGCAGCGAGCACCAGCAATTGATTGGGATCGGGAAGGTGAATCGCCTGCAACGGCCGCGGTTGCGGCACCGGCAGACGCACCACCTTGCCGCTGCTCGGGGTGACCTCGAACAGGGCCGCATGCCCGTCCGCATCGCTACCGCTGACCAGCACGTGCTGCGAATCGGCCGACCAATCGGCGGCCTGACGCGCATCCGGCCGCAGCCCTTCGATCAAACGCACCGAACCGGGCTTGCCGACATCGCCCCACCACAGCCCATACGCACCGGAACGATTGGAGGCGAAGATCAGCTGGCGCCCGTCCGGCGCGATCATCGGCTGGTCGTCTCGACCGCTGGAGGGGAACAGGCGGCGCCGGATGTAACCGCCATTCATCGGGTCGCGAATGACCTGGTAGACGCCGAACTGCGGTTTGCGTTGCACGAACACCAGATGGTTGTGTGCCACGTCCGGCGCCTGGGCATCGTCCACGCCCAGGTCGTGCAGGCTACGGTCGCGCAGGTCGAGTCGATACAAGCGCGCCTCGCTGTCCACACGGCGCCCGAAAATCAATCCGCTGCCATCCGGCAACCAGCTCCAGCCGCGGATATCGGCGTTGTCGTGAGTGAGGCGCTCGGCGGCGCCGCCGGTTGCAGGGATGCGCCATAGATCGCCCAGTTGTGGATTACGCAGGAACACGATCCAGTGCCCGTCTGGCGAATAGCGCGGTGCGTAATCGAAATCCTGCGGCTGCGCGCTGTAGACAAGTGGCTGCCACTGCCCGGTTTCCAGATCCAGGCGGCGAATGCGCGGTGCGCCGTGCGCGCCGGTCATGCTGCCAAACAACAAGCCGCGGCCATCTGGCGACCAGCTGAAACTCAGCATGTCCGCGCCATCGCAACGCACCACTTCACGCGCGGCCGCCGGGCCGTTTGCGGCGGCGATCATGATGCGACAGCTGCCATCCGGCGCCTGCCGCGAGAAGGCGATTTCGCGACCATCCGGCGACCAGGCCGGCAGTCGATCAGAGATGCCCGCCGCTGGCGTGTCCAGCACCCGCGGATAGGCGTTATTGGTAGTCTTGACCAGGATCGAGGTGCCGGCGCGGTCGCTGGTCAGCGAGGCGTAGGCCACCATCGCCCCATCCGGCGACAAGCTTGGTGTGAGATCGAAACCGCCACCTGCTGTGATGATCTGGTACGGGCGCTTTGGGCTGCCCAGCACTGCAGACGCCGCCGTGGCGCCCTCCACTGGCGCTCGCAGCCACAGCGTGTGCGCAACCAGTCCAAGCAGCACCAGCACGGCCACCGCGGCGATCAGCAACGCTATCCGGCGGCGTTTGCGCGATGCGTGTGGCGCGACGGCCGACGGTGCTGCGTAGCGCTTGCTGACAGCCTCAGGTTGCTGCGACAAGGCCATTTCATTGACCGCAGGGGACGCATCGACATCGGTCTGTAGACCACTCGACGGCACTGCAGCAAGCGCGCTTGCAACCGCATGCCTTGAAACATCGGCCGGCGCTTCCCACACCACCGGCGCCATCAGGCGATAGCCGGTCTTGGCGATGGTCTCGATATGCTCGGAGCGCTGCCCCCCGTGACTGGCGAGTGCCTTGCGCAATTGGGTGACTGCCTGGGTCACCACATCGTTGCTCGGCAAGGTGTTGGGCCAGACCTCGGCGAGCAACTGCTCGCGCGTCACCACCTGCCCTGGCTGCCGGGCCAGGGTCAGCAACACCGCCAAGGATTTCGGCGCCAGACGTGGCGGCCTCTTCGCACCAGGAGCGTGCACTTCGCGCGAGGCGATATCGACCACGCAATGACCGACACGCAGCCGGCCCGATGACATTGCATTAGCGGAAGAAACACTCATCGGCAACAGAACGCATCGGCATGCAAGGACGACAAAGAACGCATCACGCACATTGCGCGAAACGCCAAATTCAGCAAAGGACCACGACCAACTGTGTCATGCATCCAATTGGTGCAAATTTTACGCTATGCCTCGTTGCTTCCTACGACAGGTGGCGACGTCAGGCTCTCTCTCTCGCCGACGAATTCAAATAATTACGACGTTCCCCTTCGCGCCTCCGGCGCGATTTTTTTATCTGCGATTCAGGTAAATGCCCTGAAATGTTGATGCGCTGTAACCGTTTGCAGGCAGGGCACGCCACGGCACTTGCGCACCGCGACGGGTTCTGTTTAATGCGAAGCTGAACTTTTCTTAAGCAGCCTTCAGATTACGCCGCCGAAACTCACTGCACACAGGTGTCACAAAGCGCGATACACCTGCGCGCCCTGCGCGAGAAACTGCACCGACTTCTCTTCCATGCCAGCAGACAAGGCATGCGCTTCGCCCATGCCATGCTCGGCCGCGTAATCGCGCACGTCCTGGGTGATCTTCATCGAACAGAAGTGCGGGCCGCACATCGAACAGAAATGCGCCAGCTTGTGCGCATCCTTGGGCAAGGTCTCGTCGTGGAACTCCTTGGCCTTTTCGGGATCCAGGCCAAGATGGAACTGGTCGTCCCAACGGAATTCGAACCGCGCCTTGCTCAAGGCGTTGTCGCGCACCTGCGCACCGGGATGGCCCTTGGCCAGGTCGGCCGCATGCGCGGCGATCTTGTACGCCATGATGCCGTCGCGCACGTCCTGGCGGTTGGGCAGGCCCAGATGCTCCTTGGGCGTGACATAGCAGAGCATCGCGGTGCCGAACCAGCCGATCATCGCCGCGCCGATCGCGCTGGTGATGTGGTCGTAGCCGGGCGCGATATCGGTGGTCAGCGGCCCCAGGGTATAGAACGGCGCTTCGCCGCATCCGCGCAGCTGCTTGTCCATGTTCTCCTTGATCAGCTGCATCGGCACATGCCCAGGCCCTTCGATCATGGTCTGCACGTCGTGCTTCCACGCCAGTTTGGTCAGCTCGCCCAGCGTTTCCAGCTCACCGAACTGCGCTGCATCGTTGGCATCGGCAATGCAGCCCGGGCGCAAGCCATCGCCAAGCGAAAACGCCACGTCATAGGCCTTCATGATCTGGCAGATGTCTTCGAAATGGGTGTAGAGAAAGTTTTCCTTGTGATGGGCCAGGCACCACTTGGCCAGGATCGACCCGCCGCGCGAGACGATACCGGTGACACGCTTGGCCGTCAGCGGCACGTAGCGCAACAGCACACCGGCGTGGATGGTGAAGTAATCCACGCCTTGTTCGGCCTGCTCGATCAAGGTGTCGCGAAAGATCTCCCAGGTGAGTTCTTCGGCGCGCCCGTCGACTTTTTCCAGCGCCTGATAGATCGGCACCGTGCCGATCGGCACCGGCGAGTTGCGGATGATCCACTCGCGCGTTTCATGGATGTGCTTGCCGGTGGACAGGTCCATCACCGTGTCGCCGCCCCAGCGGATCGACCACACCAGTTTCTCCACTTCTTCGGCAATGCCTGAAGACACCGCGCTGTTGCCGATGTTGGCGTTGATCTTGGTCAGGAAATTGCGACCGATGATCATCGGCTCGCTTTCCGGATGATTGATGTTGTTGGGCAGGATCGCGCGACCACGGGCGATTTCGTCGCGCACGAATTCCGGTGTAATGCGTTGCTGGATCGCCGCACCGAAGGCTTCGCCTGCATGCTGCTTGCGCAGGATCGCGTCGGTCACCGCTTCCAGACGCTGGTTTTCGCGAATCGCCACGAACTCCATCTCCGGGGTGATGATGCCGCGCCGCGCGTAATGCATCTGGGTGACATTGGCGCCTTCGCGCGCCACCCGCGGCAAGTGCCGCGCAGGAAAGCGCACTGCATCCAGGCGCGCATCGTGCTCACGGCCGCGCCCGAAGCTGGAACTCAGGTCATCCAGCGCCACGGTATCGCCGCGCTCGGCGATCCAGCGCGCGCGTAGAGGCGCCAGACCGGCGGCAAGATCGATCGCGGCGTGCGGGTCGGTATACGGCCCGGAGGTGTCGTAGACACTGAGCGGCTCATTGTCTTCGCCACCGAACAGGGTCGGTGTGCGGGTCAATGCGATCTCGCGCATCGGTACCTGCAGGTCGGCGCGCGAGCCCTGCACGAAGATCTTGCGGGACCCGGGAATCGGCTGGGTCACAGCCTCGGACAGCGACTGGGCTTGTTGCTGCAAAACGGTAGGCGCGGCATTCATGGCGTTCGTCCTGTGTGCTGGAAAACCAGCACCAACGGCGCTGGCTCTGCGAAGGATTCGCAGTGCGGACGAAGCGGCGGCGCTCAACACAAGGTGCCCGTGCAGCGCACGGACCATCGCATCTAACGAAGCTTCCCTACGCCGGTATCAACCGGATCAGGTTCGAAGGGACTATCTCAACCGCAGCGCGCTGCGGTACCCCCACTTCGGCGGCGATTAAACCACATCGCACCCGCTCGCGGCATGTGTCCGCGCGCGTCATCGCAGGTCAACGCGGCACACGCGCATCGATGCACCGGCATTGCATGACGCGCCCACGCATTGCGCGCGTTGCGCCGCAACAAGGCGCCGATTCGCGAAAAACGGTGGCGACACCCGCTCGTTAAATTCTCGCTAAGCCTTCGTGTCATGCAGCTGAAATCGCATGTCACGGCGGTGTCATTCAACGGGAATCGCCTCGCCTCCTCTTCTACCGGGAACCGCCGTACACATGAATATGCCCATGCTCCACCCGACCCTGCGTCGGGGTTCGCTCGCGATCGCCATTGGCCTGTGCGTCACCAATAGTGCGGTGGCCCAGGAAGAGACCGATAAGAGTCCGACCAACCTGGACAAGATCGAGGTCACCGGCTCGCGCATCCGCTCGGTCGATGTGGAAAATTCGCAACCGGTGCTGGTGCTCACGCGCCAGGACATCGAAAAGCAGGGCCTGACCTCGGTGGCCGACGTGCTCAAGCGCATCCCCTCCAACGGCGCGACGATGAACTCCACCGTCAATAACGGCGGCGATGGCTCGGCCACGGTGA
This sequence comes from Xanthomonas sp. NCPPB 2933, assembly GCF_056725225.1. Taxonomy (NCBI): domain Bacteria; kingdom Pseudomonadati; phylum Pseudomonadota; class Gammaproteobacteria; order Lysobacterales; family Lysobacteraceae; genus Xanthomonas; species Xanthomonas sp. NCPPB 2933. Next base: position 1,127,309 of record NZ_CM161518.1, on the reverse strand, counting down.
GCCTGCGCAATCTCGGCGCATCGCGCACCTTGGTGCTGGTCAACGGGCGGCGCTGGGTGTCGGGACTGTCCGGCTCGGTGGATCTCAACACCATTCCCTCGGCAATCGTCGAACGCGTGGAGGTGCTCAAGGACGGTGCCTCGTCGATCTATGGCTCCGATGCGATCGCCGGCGTGGTCAACATCATCACGCGCAGCGATTTCGATGGTGCCGAAGTCAACGCCTATGTCGGCCAGTATGGTCAGGGCGACGGGCAGCGCACCTCGTTCGATGCCACTGTGGGCGCCACCAGCGAGCGCGGCAATCTGGTGATCGGTTTATCCAGCGTCACCGAAGATGCGGTGATGGCAGGCGACCGCGAGATCTCGGCCGAGCCGGTGTACGGCGCCGGTTCGTCCGCCTACAGCAGCTATTCGGCCAGCGGCCGTCTACGTGCAGATGGCAACAGCGCTGCGTGGACGGTGCTGCCCGGCAGCGCAACCGCCAGCGGCGACAGTAACTACCCACGCTACGGACTGGATCAATACACCGCCTTCAACACCTCCTAGTACGGCTACAACTACGCCAAGGACAATTATCTGGTCACGCCGCAGAAGCGCGATGCGCTCTATGTTCAAGGCAACTACGCACTCACCGACAACGTGCGTTTCAAGCTCGACGGGCTCTACAACCGCCGCCAATCCTCGCAACAGTTGGCCGGCTTTCCACTGGCCTCGGTCAACACCGGCATCCTGATGAGTGGCGACAGTTACTACAACCCCTACAACAGCGCCTATGGCGGCGATGGCCGCGATGTGGGTTGGTCGCACCGGTTGACCGAGTTCGCGCGCACCTACCAGCAGGACGTCAAGACCTCGCACGTCTATACCGGGCTGGAAGGAGACTTCCAATTCGCGGACAGGCAGTTCGGTTGGGACGTCGGCTTTGCGCACAACCAGACCGATCAAACTGAAACGCAATACGGCGATGTCAATCTGCTCAACCTCGGCAATGCACTCGGTGAATCGGGCATCGTCAACGGCACCCTGTCGTGTCTGGACAGTGGCGGCGCGGTGATCACCGGCTGCGTGCCGTTCAATCCCTTGTCGCCGGCCGGTGGCGTGACCCAGGAAATGCTGGACTACATTCTATTCACTGCGCACAACACCTATCAGTACAAGAACAGCAGCGTGACCGCCAACATCACCGGCGACTTGTTCGAACTTCCCGCCGGTTGGATGCGCTTTGCGGCCGGCGTTGAACATCGCGAAGAAAGCGGCTTCTCCTCGCCCGATGCGTTGATCTCAGCCGGCTATACCTCGGGCAATGCGTTCACCCCGACTTCCGGCGCGTACACGCTCAACGACTACTACACCGAAGTGGCGATTCCACTATTGAAAGATGTGGCCGGTGCGCAATTGCTGGAGTTGAGCGCAGCGGTGCGTTACTCCGACTACAACACCTTCGGCAGCACCACCAACAGCAAGTTCGGTTTCAAGTGGAAACCTGTCGCTGACCTGTTGATTCGCGGCAACTACGCCACCGGTTTCCGCGCACCATCGATCGAAAATCTGTACCTGGGCGCGTCGGACAGCTTCGATACGTATTCGGATCCCTGCTCGACCAACAGCACGTCCTATACCAGCGCGATTGCCGCGGCATGTGCAAGCGGTGGTGTGCCGGCGAACTACGTCGCCGAATACAACAGCGCCAACGGCAACTCCGGCCAGACCATCTATCCGTTCACCTACACCAGCAACACCAACCTGCAGCCGGAAAAATCCAAGAACACCACGCTCGGTTTCGTCTACAGCCCCGCCGCGGTGCAAGGCCTGGATCTGTCGCTGGACTGGTGGAAGATCAAGATCACCGATGCCATCACCGAATTCAGCGCCAACCAGATCCTGTCGCAGTGCTATGAGTTCAATGTATCTGCGTTCTGCGATCTGGTCAGACGCGATGCCACCGGCGCCATCACCGGCCTGGTGATCCAGCCGGTGAACGTCGGCGAGCAGCGCATGCAGGGCTACGACTTCACCGCGCGTTACAAGTTGCCGGAAACGGCGATCGGCCAGTTCATGCTCACGCTGGATTCGACCTACGTGGCCGTCAACGAGCAGAAGCAGGACGACACCTCGGCGTGGGAAAGCTACAACGGCATCTATCACACCGACAACCCGAACTGGCGCACGCGCGGCACGCTCACCTGGACTGGAGCTACGGCAATCTGGCTGCCAACTGGGCCGTGCGTTACTACTCCGGCATGAGGGACGACGACTCGGAGCTGGATGACAACGGCAACTATCGCCACGTCGCGGCGACTGCCTTCAACGACATGCAGGTGTCTTATCAATTGCCGTGGAATGCCACCGTGCGTGTAGGCCTGAACAACGTCTTCGACCGCGACCCGCCGGTAGCGCTCAGCGCCTCTGCCAACTCGTTCGATTCGGCCTATGCCATTCCGGGGCGCTACAGCTACCTGCAATACATCCAGCGCTTCTGATCCGCCGCCGTTGACGCGCTGATCCGCTGTCTGGACACGTGTGTCGTCACAACGGCCGCCTTCCGGCGTCGTTGTGTTTATGCCAGTGCTGACACGTAACCGGCCGCTTGGCACGCAGCACGGCGATGGCGGCATGCGAGGACATTTCCACGGCACATCGCACCGCTAGCCTGCAGTCACTAAAACAAGAAACCTGCTCTCTCTCCCCTGCCGCCGATCTTCGGCGGCTTTTTTTTGTCGCCCACTTGTCACCGCCAGTGCCGTTTCGTTATCGTTCAGTGAAATAAAACGGACAACGCAAATGCAACGGATGCAATGGTGTGCCTGGGCAGCGGCAATGCTGCTGGGAGTGCTGAGCGGTGGCGCACTGGCTGCGTCCCCGCCGCCAGTGGAAGCTTTCGTCGAGTCGGGCCCGATCTCCTCGCCCTCCATGTCGCCCGATGGCAAGCATCTGGCGGTCAGTGCGGATCTAGGGGACGGCAATTACGCGTTGGTGGTTTACCGCATCGCCGACATGCAATCCACCACGATGCTGCGCCTGCCGCGCTACGAACTGCCGGTGCGCATCGCCTGGGTCAGTGAGCGTCGTCTGGTGATCGGCAAGGGGCGCAAGCTCGGCTCGCTGGAAGAGCCCATGCCGATGGGCGAGATCATTGCCACCGACCTGGACGGCAGCAATCAGCGCTATGTCTACGGCTATCTGCAGAGCACCCGCAACGCGGGGCTGGAGCGCGGGTTCGGCTACATCGAGGGCCTGCCCAGTCGTCGCAACGGCCATTTCTACATGCGGCGTCTGTCGCTGGATTCGCGCCACTCGATGCTCTACGACGTCGACGCGACCACGACCACGCATCGCTTGATGGCCGACATCGACGTGCCCGATTTGAGGTTCGTCCTCGACCACGATGGCGTGCCGCAGTACGCATATGGCACCGACGACAACGACAACTCGCTGTTGTTCCGGCGTGCGGGCAACGGCTGGTCGCCGATGCCCCAGGTGCAGGCGAGCTGGCGCCCGATCGCCTTTGCGCGACAGCCGGGGCGCGTCTATGGCTGGTACAACGAGGCTGGTGGCCCTACGGCTCTAGTCGCCAGCGACCCCGATGGCCAGCAACGCAGCGTGCTCGCCTCGGACCCGTTCTACGACGTGGACGACCTGCAATGGGGCTCGGCGCCGCAAATGCCGTTTGCCGCACGGCTGGGACCGGGGCGGCCAACGCTGCGGTATGTCGAGCAGGACGCTGCCGAAGCACAGCTGCACCGTAGCCTGAGCCAGACCTTGTCCGGTCAGTACGTGGATTTCATCAACTTCACCGAGGACGGCAATGGCCTGTTGCTCAAGGCCTACAGCGATCGCGATGCAGGAGCGTGGTACGTGTTCGACCGGCCGAGCAACACGCTCAAACTCGTCATCAGGGCACGCAACGCATTGCAGCCGGCGCAGATGAGCGAGCGTCGCATGGTGACGTTTCAGGCCAGCGACGGCCTGACCCTGGACGGCGTACTCACCGTGCCCGGCGCTGCCGCCAAGGGTGTGCCATTGCCGATGATCCTGCTGCCGCACGGCGGCCCGCATGCCGAGGGAGATGGCTGGGCCTTCGATACCGACGCCCAGTTCCTGGCCAGCCGCGGATATCTGGTGCTGCAGGTCAATTACCGCGGCGGCCTTGGCCGCGGCAATCGGTTCGAGCGTGCTGGTTATCGCCAGTGGGGCGAACGTATCCAGGACGACCTGATCGACGGCGTGCGCTGGGCGGTTGCCCAGGGGCTCGCCGATCAGTCGCGCATCTGCAGCTATGGCGCCAGCTTCGGTGCGTATGCGGCAATGATGGTGCAGGTCAAGGCACCGGCGTTGTTCCGCTGCGCTGTCGGTGTTGCCGGCATCTACGATCTGCAGATGATGTACAGCAAGGGCGACATCAATCGCAGCGACTACGGCATGCATTATCTGGAACGCGCCATCGGCCGCGACGTTTCCGAGCTGGCCGCGCACTCGCCGGTGATGCTGGCCGATCGCATCAAGGTGCCGGTGCTGCTGGTGCACGGCGAAGAAGACGAGCGCGCACCATTCGCCCAGGCCAAGAGCTTGCGCGCGGCGCTGACCCGCAGCGGCAACGCTCCGCAATGGATGGCTGTTCCCAAGGAAGGACACGGTTTCTACAAAGACGCCAACCAGGTGACGTTCTATCGCACTCTCGAACGCTTTCTCGGCGAGCAATTGGGTGACGCGGCAGCGGCTTCCGCTGTTTCGGCCGCGCCCCAGTAGCGAGGCGAGCTATTCCAGCGTGTAGCCCACCCGCAGACCGCCCCAGTGCTTGCGGCCGACGAAGATCGGTGCCGACAGGTCGAACATGATCTGGCCGGTGTCGCGGCGATACACTTGCAGGCGATACGGGTCGGTGTGCGCGCCGACGCTGCGGCCGACGCGGTCGGTGAATTTGCGTTTGGTGCGGTTACCGACCAGATCGCGCTTGGGATCGCCGGTCAGCGGCTGGGTGAAGCGCAGATTGTGCGTGGGCACGTAACCGTCGGGATTGGCGCAGATGGCGAACACGATCCACGGATGCGCATCCAGCAGCGGCTCCTGCAAGGCCGGCAATACCTCGTCGCACAGCGCGTCGAAATCGGTACTGAACTTGGGCGGCTCCACGCCGGCAATCGGCGTGTAGCTGCGTGCGAACAGCGACGCTTCATCGATCTGGCCGCGTGCAATGGCCTGCGCCAATGCGGTGCCGATTTTGCCCGCAGTGGAAACGGCCAGTTCCTTGACGCGTGCGTGTCGGGGCACCTTCAGCGGGTCGGCCGGCAAGCGGAACAATCCCACGCAATCGCGCAGGGTTTCGGTACCGCGCTCCAACGCTTCGCTGCGTTCGGCCACATGTGCGGCGTGCTGCAAGTTGCTGCGCCCCAACGCGACAACGCCATCCACGGCGCTTTCGATCCCGCGAATCTCGCTGTCCTGCGCCTGGATACGCCCGGCCACCGTAGTCATCGCGCTGCTGGCCTGGCCGAGCACGCGGGTGATGCCATCGAGCACCGCTTCGGTGCCGCGTGCGGAGGCGGCACCCTCGCCCACTGCGGCGCTGGTTTCGGCCAGGATCGCACGCACATCGCGCGCTGCGGCGGCGGCGCGTTCGGCCAGGCGGCGGATCTCGGTGGCGACCACCGCAAACCCGCGTCCGGCATCGCCGGCATGCGCCGCTTCGATGCTGGCGTTGATCGACAGGATATTGGTCTGGAATGCCACCGAGTCGATGACTTCGATGACCTCGCCGGCACGCGCGGCGCGGCGTTCCACTTCGTGCATGGCCTGGCCCAGCGCATGTGCGGCGGCGACGCCCTGACGTGCGCTTTCATCGGCGCTGGCGGCCAACGCGATGACCTGTGCCAGATCGGCGTTGACGTCCTGCAGGCTGGACGACAGCCGTTCCACTGCGGTGCGGGCGCCGTCCAATGCTTCGGTCTGTGCCTGCGACTGGCGCACCATCTCGTCGTTCTCTGCCACCAGCGGCGGCACTTCGGCAGCGATCTGCACCGACAGCGCCACTGCCTGGCGGATCGCTTCGGCCAGATTGCCGAAGCCGGCCTGCAGGCGACGGCCCATCTCGGTCTCTGCCAGACCGGGCGGCAACAACAGTTCCAGCTCGCAGCCGGCCAGCGCCTGTGCGGTGCGCTCCAGCACGGTGCGGTCTTCGTGTTCGGCCTGCAGGCGTGCAACCAGTGGCTGCAGCAGTGGCGAGATCGGTACCGGCCGGCTGTCTTCGGCCAGGCGGGTTGCTTCGCGCAGCAAGATCGCGGTTTCCACATGCGGCAGCGACAGCATCCAGCCGCCATGCTCGCGGTCGCGCACATAGCGCACGCGCCGGGCCGGGTCGTCGCCCGGGGCGGCCCACACGCCCTCTTCGCCGACCAGATCGGCTGCACTCAAGCCCCATAACACCGACGCCGGCACGCCTTGCAGCTCGCTGGCGGTCTTGCCCAGGACGTCCAGGCCGGCGCGGTTGCAGGCCACCACGCACGCCTCGGCCGATAGCCGCAGCAAGGCGACCGGCGCATCGGGGAGCAGCGCCGCACGCGTTTGCGACGGCAGGTCAGGCGGTTGCATCGAGCTCATGGCAGTTCCTAATCCATCACGATCATTAGCGGCCCGCTGCGGCTGGAGTTGAGCAGCGCGACGCACCCGCAAGCGCTTGCTCAGTAACCGGCAGCCTGCCCGTCCTTGCGGCTTTCCGAGGCGCCGTAATACACCCCGTTGGCCGGGTCGCGTGCAATCGCCTGATAGCCGCCATACGGCCCGTCGGCAAAGATCACCGGGTGGCCCTTGCGCATCAACCCGCGAATGGTGTCGTAGGAGAAGCCGGTTTCCAGATTGACCTCGCCGCCGTCGCTCATCGCAGTGGCCTGGCCGGTCGGCTCGGTGGAGCCTTCATGCTGGATGCGCGGCGCATCGCCGGCTTCCTGCAGATTCATATGGAAGTCCACCAGGTTCATCACGATCTGCACGTGCCCCTGCGGCTGCATCGCCCCGCCCATCACGCCGAAGCTCAGCCATGGCTTGCCATCCTTGGTGACGAAGGCGGGGATGATGGTCTGGAAAGGGCGCTTGCCCGGCGCGTAGCCGTTCGGGTGGTCCTTCTTCAGCACGAACATCTCGCCGCGGTCCTGCAGGATGAAGCCCAGCCCAGGCGGGGCCATGCCGCTGCCCATGCCGCGGTAGTTGGACTGGATCAGCGACACCATCATGCCGTCGGCATCGGCTACGGTCATGTAGATGGTGTCGCCCTCTTCCAGTTGTTTAGGCGTGCCCGGCTGCACTTCCTTGAGCGCCTTGTCCATGGAAATCAGTGCGCGGCGCTGGGCGGCGTAGTCCTTGGAAACCAGCCTGGCCAGCGGTGCCGGCTGGAAGGCCGGGTCGGCATAGAAACGCGCGCGATCAGCGAACGCCAGCTTTTTGGCCTCGGTGAACAGGTGCACATGCTCGGCCGAACCGAAGGGAATCTTGGAAAAATCGTAGCCTTCCAGGATGTTGAGCATCTGCAGCGCGGCGATGCCCTGGCTGTTGGGCGGTAACTCCCACACATCGTAGCCGCGATAGTTGGTGGACACCGGCTCCACCCACTCGCCGGTGTGGCTGGCCAGATCCTCGTAACTCAGGTAGCCGCCATTGGCCTTGAAGTAGGCGCCGATGGTGCGCGCGATGTCGCCCTTGTAGAACGCATCGCGGCCGCCATCGGCGATCTGCTGCAGCGTGTTGGCCAGGTTCGGGGTCTTCCACAGCTCGCCCTTGCGCGGGGCGTGGCCGTCGATGGTGAACTGCTCCTTGAAGCCGGGGTATTGCGACAGCCGCGGCACCGAGCGGTCCCAGTAATAGGCAATGGTCTCGGCCACCGGATGGCCTTCTCGGGCGTAGCGAATGGCGGGGGCCAGGTTCTGTGCCATCGGCTTGCGACCGAAGCGCTCGTGCAGCGCAAACCAGCCATCCACCGCGCCCGGTACCGACACCGGCAGCGGGCCGGTCGGCGGGATGTCCTTCAAGCCGCGGCGCTGCAACTCGGCCAGGGTCAGCGATTTGGGCGAACGGCCCGAGCCGTTGTAGCCATACAGCTTGCTGGTCTTGGGGTCCCAGACGATGGCGAACAGATCCCCGCCCACCCCGTTGCCGGTGGGCTCCATCAGGCCCAGCGCGGCGTTGGCGGCAATCGCCGCATCCACCGCCGAGCCGCCGTTCTTCATCACATCCAGCGCGATCTGGGTGGCCAGCGGTTGCGAGGTGGCCGCCATCGCATGTGGGGCGATCACTTCCGAACGTGTCGCAAACGGCTGCCCAGTGATGCGGTCCGCGGCGATGAGAGGCGGCGCGAGCAGCACCAGAGCAGACACCAACAGAACAGGTACGCGACGCATGACAGGCGGCCTCCATGACACAGCAGAATGAGTCGCCAACCATACCAGCGGCGCATGCCGCCTCGTTCGATCACCATTGTTCGGCAGCGCGAATGCCGCGCATTTAGTGACTTGCATCGACCCTCACTACCCTGCATCGATCCGGTTTCAGCGGTAACCATGCTGCTGCAATGGGGTTTCCCACGGCAACTTGCACATGGACGTGGCCGTTTCACGCGCAAGGGTTGACACCCCACCGGTGGCGATGGTTATCTCAGTCCATGCCGCACCGCCACACCACCTCGAACGCCCCAGTGTCCGCGCCCTCCGGCGCGTTGGCAGCGTCGCTTCTCGTGCTCGTACTTATTACCTCGCCAACCGCTGCGGGACGAGACTTCGTGTAGGCAACAGACACACAAGGCTTCGATCAGACCCCGCACCGGCAACGGCGCGGGGTTTCGCGTTTCAGGGACCACCAAAAGTTTCGAATGACATGAACGACATCACTGACATCGCCGCCATCTGCACCACCCGCGCCGACAACTGCGCCGGTGCATGTGCCTGCATGGCCAGTGCCATCGTCCATCCCCGCTTTGTTCGGCCGGCCAGTGTCTCCACTGCCGGCTGATTCTTTTTCACTGCCAACCCCGCAAGGACTTAACTCCATGAGCAACGACATCCAACCGAAAATCGCGATCATCGGCTACGGCAGCCAGGGCCGCGCGCATGCGCTGAACCTGCGCGATTCCGGCTTCGACGTCACTGTCGGCTTGCGTGCCGGCGGCCCGACCGAATCCAAGGCCCAGGCCGACGGCTTCACCGTCGTGGCGCCGGCCGAGGCGGTGAAAAGCGCCGATCTGGTTGCGATCCTGACCCCGGACATGGTGCAGAAGAAGCTCTACGAAGAGGTCATCGCACCGAACATGAAGCAAGGCGCCTGCCTGCTGTTCGCGCATGGACTGAACGTGCATTTCGACATGATCAAGCCGCGCGCCGATCTGGACGTGGTGCTGGTCGCGCCCAAGGGCCCGGGCGCGCTGGTGCGTCGCGAATATGAAATCGGCCGCGGCGTGCCGTGCATCTATGCGGTGTATCAGGACACCAGCGGCAAGGCCGAGCAGTTCGCGCTGACCTATGCCGGCGGCCTGGGCGGCGCGCGTGCCAACATCATCAAGACCACCTTCAAAGAAGAGACCGAGACCGATCTGTTCGGCGAGCAGGCGGTGCTGTGCGGCGGCGCCTCGTCGCTGGTGCAGGCCGGTTTCGAAGTGTTGGTGGAAGCCGGCTACCAGCCGGAAATCGCGTATTACGAAGTGCTGCACGAACTGAAGTTGATCGTGGACCTGTTTTACGAAGGCGGCATCACCCGCATGCTGGAATTCGTGTCCGAAACCGCACAATACGGCGACTATGTCAGCGGCCCGCGCGTGATCGACGCCAGCACCAAGGCGCGCATGAAGGACGTGCTGACCGACATCCAGAACGGCACTTTCACCAAGAACTGGGTGGCCGAATACGAAGCCGGCCTGCCGAACTACACCAAGTTCAAGCAGGCCGATCTGGAGCACCCGATCGAGGAAGTGGGCAAGAAGCTGCGCGCCAAGATGGTGTGGCTCAACGGCGAACAACAGGCCGCTGCCGCACCTGCGAATCAACAAGCGGCGTAATGCCGCCGCACCCCCACCGCTAACACCGAAGGTCCGCAACGCATGAACACCTCCGCACACAGCACGCCCCGCAATGGCGCGCGCTGGCTGACGCAGGCCCTGGAAGCCGAGGGCGTGGAAACGCTGTTCGGTTATCCGGGCGGCACCATCATGCCGTTCTACGACGCCCTGGTGGATTCCAGGCTCAAGCACATCCTGGTCCGTCACGAACAGGGCGCCGCCCTGGCCGCCAACGGGTACGCCCGTGCCAGCGGCCGGGTCGGCGTGTGCGTGGCCACCTCCGGCCCGGGCGCCTCCAATCTGGTCACCGGCATCGCCGATGCGATGCTCGATTCGGTGCCGATGGTGTGCCTGACCGGCCAGGTCGCCACGCCCCTGCTGGGCACCGATGCATTCCAGGAACTGGACGTGTTCGGCATGACCATGCCGATCGTCAAGCACAGCTTTCTGGTGCGGCGGGTGGAGGAACTTCCGCAGATCGTGCGCGAGGCGTTTCGCATCGCGCGCGAGGGCCGTCCCGGGCCGGTCTTGATCGACCTGCCCAAGGACGTACAGATCGCCGATGCGTCGCATCTGCCCGATCACGTGCCGGCAGCGGTGCTGCCGCCTCCGGCCCCGGAAGACGCGAAATTGGCCGAAGCGCTGGCCGCCATCGCCAGCGCCGAACGCCCGGTGGTGTACGGCGGTGGCGGGATTGCATTGGCAGGCGCGGTGGACGCGTTCCGGCGGTTTGTCGAAGCCACCGGCATCCCGACCGCACTGACCTTGCGCGGTCTGGGCGCGTTGCCGCATGCGCATCCGGATTATCTGGGCATGCTGGGCATGCACGGCACCCGTGCAGCCAATATGGCGATCCAGGAATGCGATCTGCTGGTCGTAGTAGGCGCGCGTTTCGACGACCGTGCCACCGGCAAATTGAGCGAGTTCGCTCCGTTTGCGCGCGTCATCCATCTGGATGCCGACGCCTATGAAATTTCCAAACTGCGCACTGCCGACATCGCAGTGCCTGGCGATGTGGCACTGAGTCTGAAAGCCTTGAGTGCGGCACGCGGCAACTGCCAGGCCTGGCGCACGCGCTGCTTTGCCAACCGCGAAAAATTCGGTGCGCGTTACGACGCGCCCGGCACCGACATCTACGCACCGGCGTTGCTGAAGCGCCTGAGCGAAGTGGCCCCGGCCGACACCATCATCGCCTGCGATGTGGGTCAGCATCAGATGTGGGTGGCGCAGCATTGCCGCTTCAACGACCCGCGCAATCACCTCACCAGCGGCGCGCTCGGCACGATGGGCTTCGGCCTGCCGGCGGCGATGGGCGCGCAGTTCGCCTGCCCCGACCGCACCGTGGTGCTGGTCTCCGGCGACGGCAGTTTCATGATGAACGTGCAGGAGCTGGTGACCATTGCGCGCTGCAAGCTGCCGGTGAAGATCGTGCTGTTGGACAACAGCTCGCTGGGCATGGTGCGGCAGTGGCAGGAATTGTTCTTTGCCGAGCGCTACAGCGAAATCGACCTGTCCGACAACCCGGATTTTGCGGCGTTGGCGCAGGTGTTCGGCATCCCGGCCAAGCGCATCATCGCGCGCGGCGATGTGGATGGCGCACTGGCCGAGCTGCTGGCACAGCCCGGCCCCGGCCTGTTGCATGTGAGCATCGACGCGCGTGCCAATGTGTGGCCGCTGGTGCCGCCCAACAATGCCAACAGCACCATGCTGGACAGCAATCCCGCACATGCGGTCAAGGAGACGCCACATGCGTTACCGGCTTGATCTGGTGCTGAAGCCGGCCGAAGGCGCGCTGGTGCGCGTGCTCGGCATGACCGAGCGACGCGGCTTCCGCCCGTGCGCCATCCAGGGCGCCGCCGCGCCCGACGATGCCGGCCGCTGGCATCTGCAACTGGACGTGGACAGCACGCGCCCACCGGAAACGCTGCGCCTGCAGTTGGAAAAGGTGTACGACTGCGAGTCGGTGGTGATCACTGCGCTGGAATCGGTCGAGGCTGCGGCATGACCATGCAGACCTCGCGTGACCATCAGATCGCTGTCCGGAGGTGTCTTCTTCCGGATTGGCCGCGCGCGTGCCGCAATGCCTGATTCCGGCCGCCCTTCTTCGCAGGAGCCAGACGTAAGCGACGTGGCCATCAGCGTGGCCGACGTGCTGGCTGCGCAGGCGCGTCTGCGCAAATACCTGTCGCCCACGCCGCTGCATTACGCCGAGCGCTTCGGTGTGTGGTTGAAGCTGGAAAACCTGCAACGCACCGGCTCCTACAAGGTGCGCGGCGCACTGAACGCGTTGCTGGCCGGACTGGAACGCGGCGACGAGCGCCCGGTGATCTGCGCCTCGGCCGGCAACCACGCGCAAGGGGTGGCGTGGTCGGCGTATCGGCTGGGCGTGCAGGCCATCACGGTGATGCCGTACGGCGCGCCGCAGACCAAGATTGCCGGGGTCGCGCACTGGGGCGCTACCGTGCGCCAGCATGGCAACAGCTACGACGAGGCGTTTGCGTTTGCGCGCGAGCTGGCCGACCAGAACGGCTACCGCTTTCTCTCGGCCTTCGACGACCCGGATGTGATCGCCGGGCAAGGCACGGTCGGCATCGAACTGGCCGCGCATGCGCCGGATGTAGTGATCGTGCCGATCGGCGGCGGCGGGCTGGCCTCCGGAGTGGCGCTGGCACTGAAATCGCAAGGCGTGCGCATCGTCGGCGCGCAGGTGGAAGGCGTGGATTCGATGGCCCGCGCCGTACGCGGCGACTTCCGCGAAATCACCCCGGTGCCTACGCTGGCGGACGGCGTGAAGGTCAAGATTCCCGGCTTCCTGACACGCCGTTTATGCGCGAGTCTGCTAGACGATGTGGTGATCGTGCGCGAGGCCGAATTGCGCGAAACCCTGGTGCGTCTGGCGCTGGAAGAACACGTCATCGCCGAGGGCGCCGGGGCACTCGCCTTGGCCGCCGGTCGTCGCGTTTCAGGCAAACGCAAATGTGCAGTGGTCTCTGGCGGTAATATCGACGCAACTGTGCTGGCCACCCTCTTGTCCGAGGTGCGGCCGCGTCCGCCACGCAAGCCGCGTCGTCGCAATACCGAGCGACTGCGCAACGAACGCAGCGCCAAGTCACTTCCCGAAACACCCGTTCTTTCCCGCCCATCCGCAGTCGCTCCAACGCCTGTCACCGCCATCGCCGTAGAGGAGTCTTCCTGGTGAACACGACCGTATCCAACCAGACCCCGCGTATCCGAATTTTCGACACCACCCTGCGCGACGGCGAGCAATCCCCCGGCTGCAGCATGACGCCCCAGCAGAAGCTGGTGATGGCGCGCGCGCTGGACGAGCTCGGCGTGGACATCATCGAAACCGGCTTCCCGGCCAGCTCGCATTCCGACCGCGAAGCCGTCGCGATGATCGGCCGTGAGTTGCGTCGCCCCACGCTGGCGGTGCTGTCGCGCTGCCTGCAGGCCGATATCGAAACCTCCGCCCGCGCACTGGAAGCAGCCGCCAATCCGCGCCTGCACGTGTTCCTGTCCACCAGCCCATTGCACCGCGAGCACAAGCTGCGCATGAGCCGCGAGCAGGTGCTGGAATCGGTGCACAGGCATGTGACGCTGGCGCGTGGCTATATCGACGATGTCGAGTTTTCCGCCGAAGATGCCACCCGTACCGAAGAGGATTTCCTGGCCGAGGTCACCCGCGTGGCGATCGCCGCCGGTGCCACCACGATCAATCTGCCGGACACGGTGGGCTTCACCACGCCGGAAGAAATCCGCGGCATGTTCTCGCGCCTGATCGCCAGCGTGGAAGGGGCCGACACCGTCATCTTCAGCGCGCACTGCCATAACGATCTGGGTCTGGCGGTGGCAAATTCGCTGGCGGCGATCGAGGGCGGCGCGCGCCAGGTCGAATGCACCATCAACGGCATCGGCGAGCGTGCGGGCAACTGCGCACTGGAAGAAATCACCATGGCACTGAAGGTGCGCGGTGCGTTCTACAACATCGATACCGAGATCAACACGCCGCGCATCGTGTCCACTTCGCAGTTGCTGCAGCGCCTGGTCGGCATGCCGGTGCAGCGCAACAAGGCGGTGGTCGGCGGCAATGCGTTCGCGCACGAGTCGGGCATCCACCAGCACGGCATGCTGCGCCATCGCGGCACTTACGAAATCATGCGCCCGGAAGACGTGGGCTGGGAGTCCTCGCAGATGGTGCTGGGCCGTCACAGCGGCCGTGCGGCAGTGGAGCAGCGTCTGCGCGCGTTGGGCTATTTGCTGGAAGAAGACGAGGTCAAGCTGGTCTTCGAGCAGTTCAAGGCATTGTGCGAGAAGCAGCGCGTGGTTACCGACGCCGATCTGCAAACGTTGATGCAGGATGCCACCGTGCAGGAAGGCTACCGCCTGGCCTCGATGACCATCAGCGATGTCGGCAGCCGCGCGAACGCGCTGGTGGAGTTGTCCGATCCGGAAGGCAATCGTGTTGCCGAAACCGCGCAAGGCAATGGTCCGGTGGATGCGCTATTCGGTGCGCTGGCGTCGGCCACTGGTGTGAAGTTGGAACTGGACAGCTATCAGGTCCACAGCGTGGGCATCGGAGCGGACGCACGTGGCGAAGCCAGCCTGAGCGTGCGCCACGACGGCGTGGAATACGAAGGCACCGGCACCAGCAAGGACATCATCGAAGCCAGCGCGCTGGCGTGGTTGGACGTGGCCAATCGCCTGTTGCGTCAGCGCCAGCGTGGCGTGGTTGCCGGTAAGACGGCAGCAGTGGCGTAACGCTGCAATCAACTCGACGATGTAAACCTGACGGCTAGCGGAGTGATCTGCTGGCCGTCTTGCTTTTCGGTAGTTGGTGATTTGAACGTTTTCTAAGAATGCATTGATTGCCGATCAGCAGCCGCGAAGAGTTGGAGCGCGGTGCCGCATCGACCAATCCCACGCACGACGTCTGCCGGTTTCGCGCAAATGCCTCGATCACTGAGGGCGCTTGCACGCGTACCGGCGTGGGACACGCCGCAAGTACGTCCGTATAGGCTCTTACGCGGCATCCATGCCGCGTAAGGTCCCACGCCGGTACGCGCGCAAGCACCTCCGAATATTGTTGGTGGCTGAAGGAGAAGCGTTACTTGGTTGATTGATCATGCTTTGGAGCGCGCCCTTCGCTGGCGGAATCATGGCAAAGCAATAGACGAAAAACTGCATCGACTACCGACTACCGACTGCGGAATCTGCAAGCATTACGCCTACCAAAAGGCATTGCTTGCCGATCAGCAGCCGCGAAGAGTGAGAGCGCGGTGTCGCGTCCAGGGGCGGGACCGTGTGGCGGCATGGATGCCGCCACCGAGCCTACATGGACGTACTTGCGGCGTGTCCCGACACTGGATGCGGCACCGCGCTATCGATGACCCTCAAAAACGAAAGCGGCCATCGCCCAATAAAGCGATGACCGCTGCTAGCTCAACGAAAGACAAGCTGTACGATCACGCTTACAGCGCAGCAACCACCGCATCGCCCATCGCCATGGTGCCAATCTTGGTCGTGCCTTCCGACCAGATGTCGGCGGTGCGCAGGCCCTGGTCGAGTACCTTGCCGACAGCGCGCTCGATCGCATCGGCAGCGGCGGCCTGCGCGAAGGTGTAACGCAACATCATCGCCACCGACAGGATGGTCGCCAACGGATTGGCAATGCCCTGCCCTGCGATATCCGGTGCCGAGCCATGACACGGCTCGTACATGCCTTTGTTGTTGGCATCCAGCGAGGCCGAGGGCAGCATGCCGATCGACCCGGTGAGCATGGATGCTTGATCGGACAGGATGTCGCCGAACATGTTGTCGGTCACGATCACGTCGAACTGCTTGGGTGCGCGCACCAGCTGCATCGCCGCGTTGTCCACGTACATGTGCGACAGCGCGATGTCCGGATAATCCTTCGCGACTTCCTCCACCACCGCACGCCATAGCTGGCTCGATGCCAGCACATTGGCCTTGTCCACCGAACACAGCTTCTTGCCGCGCAAACGCGCCATCTCGAAGCCGGCCTTGGCGATGCGACGGATCTCGCTTTCGCTGTACGGCAAGGTGTCGTAAGCCTGACGCTCACCATTTTCCAATGTGCGCGTACCACGCGGTTGGCCGAAGTAAATGCCGCCGGTGAGCTCGCGCAGGATCAGCAGATCCAGCCCCGCAACGACCTCCGGCTTGAGCGTGGAGGCATCGGCCAGCTGCGGATACAACAGCGCCGGACGCAGGTTGGCGAACAAACCCAGCTGCGAGCGGATCTTGAGCAACCCACGCTCCGGACGCAGCGATGGATCGATGCTGTCCCATTGCGGCCCGCCGACCGCGCCCAGCAGCACCGCGTCGGCAGCGCGCGCGCGCTCCAGCGTTTCGTCGGCCAGCGGGCTGCCGTACTTGTCGTAGGCCGCGCCACCCAGTTCGTCGTACACCAGGCTGAAACCCAGGCCATGTTGCGCATCGATCCGCGTCAGCACCTTGACCGCTTCGGCCATGATCTCCGGGCCGATGCCGTCTCCGGGAAGAATCAAAATCTGCTTGCTCATGCAATCCTCGTGAGTTGGCGCCGTAGCGCCCTGAAAATCAACGTGTGGCCCATACAACCAGCACATCGGTGCTGAAGGAACCATCGGCGGCAATCTGAAAGTAGTCGCGCACCTCGTCCACCGCCGCGTCCTGCAATGCGCGAATGGCCGCACGTAACACCTCGGGTGTGCGCATGCGGTCTACCCAGCTCTGATAGTCCAGCTGCAGCCGTTGGCACTGATGGCGCTGCACCTGCAAGCCGGCATCGCCCAGCATCTGCAACCATTGCGCCACACTGTAGTCGCGCACATGGCTGGTATCGCGCAGCAGCTCGATCGCCTGCAGGTGCGTGTCCAGCAATGGCAGCCCAGGCGCCACCACGTCGATAAAGGCAGCGATCCCGCCTGGACGTAGCACGCGCCGCACTTCGCGCAGTGCCTGTCCCAGGTCGCTCCAATGGTGCACCGAGTAGCGGCTGACCACTGCATCCAGGCTGCCACTCTCGAACGGCAAGCGCTCGGCGATACCTTGCATGGTGCGCACCTGCGTCAGCCCACGCTCGACGGCGGTGGCCGCCACCACGGTGAGCATATCGGCAGACAGATCATAGGCCACCACCTCGGCCATCAACGGCGCCAGCTGGAAACTCACATGCCCGGCACCGCAGCCCAGGTCGAGCAATCGGCCGTTGCGATGACCGGCCAGACCAGCGCGGAGTTCGGCGAACTCGGCGCCTTGCGCATGCACGTCGCTATGCAGATAGGCCTGCGCCTGCGGCCCGAACTGCGCAGCGACATGCGCGCGCTGCGCTCCCGCATCGGTGGCGTTGGCAACCGAGTTCATTGCAGTGCGCCGAACAACCACGGTTGACGCGCGCGATGGCCTTGTTCGAAGCGACCGATCGCATCGGCGTCCTGCAAGGTCAGGCCGATGTCGTCCAACCCGTTGAGCAGGCAGTGCTTGCGGAACGCATCGATCTCGAAGCTGTATTCCACGCCATCGGAGCGGCGCACGCGTTGTGCGGCCAGATCCACGGTGAGTTGATAGCCCTCGGTCGCCAGGCATTGTTGGAACAACGCATCCACTTCCGCTTCTGCCAGCACGATCGGCAGCAGGCCGTTCTTGAAGCTGTTGTTGAAGAAGATGTCGGCAAAGCTCGGCGCAATCACCGTGCGGAAGCCGTATTCGTCCAGCGCCCACGGCGCGTGCTCGCGCGAGGAACCGCAGCCGAAGTTTTCGCGTGCTAGCAACACACTGGCGCCTTGATAGCGCGGGAAATTGAGGACGAATTCCGGGTTGATCGGGCGCTGGCTGTTGTCGCGACCAGGCTCGCCGATATCCAGATACCGCCACTCGTCGAACAGGTTCGGACCGAAGCCGGTGCGCTTGATCGACTTGAGGAATTGCTTGGGAATGATCTGGTCGGTATCGACGTTGGCGCGATCCAGCGGCGCGACCAGTCCGGTGTGTTGAGTGAAAGGGGTCATTAGGAGTGCCGGGATTAGGGGTTGGTAATTGGGGATTCGAAAAAGCTGGAATGCGCAGACTGGTCTTTAGGAATCCCGAATCCCCACTCCCAAATCCCCAAGCTCACGCACATCAACGAAGTGACCACTGACCGCAGCAGCCGCTGCCATCGCCGGGCTGACCAGATGGGTGCGGCCGCCGGCGCCCTGGCGGCCTTCGAAATTGCGGTTGGAAGTGGAAGCGCAATGCTCGCCGCTGCCCAGCTTGTCCGGGTTCATCGCCAGACACATCGAACAACCCGGCTCGCGCCATTCGAAGCCGGCGTCCAGAAACACCTTGTCCAGGCCTTCGGCTTCGGCTTGCGCTTTCACCAAACCGGAGCCCGGCACCACCAATGCTTGCTTGATGGTGGAAGCGACCTTGCGGCCCTTGGCAACCGCAGCGGCCGCACGCAGATCTTCGATGCGCGAGTTGGTGCACGAGCCGATGAACACGCGATCCAGATGGATGTCGGTGATCGGCTGATTGGCGCGCAAACCCATGTATTTCAGCGCGCGCTCGATCGAGTCGCGCTTGGTCGGATCCTGTTCGACGGCCGGATCCGGCACGTGCTGGTCCACCGCCAGCACCATCTCCGGCGAGGTACCCCAGCTGACCTGCGGCTTGATATCTTCCGCGCGCAATTCCACCACTGTGTCGAAGTGCGCATCGGCATCGGACACCAGCGTGCTCCACAACGCGACCGCCGCGTCCCAGTCGGCGCCCTTGGGCGCGAATGGGCGACCTTTGACGTAGGCAATCGTCTTGTCGTCCACCGCCACCATGCCGACGCGCGCGCCGGCTTCGATGGACATGTTGCAGATGGTCATGCGGCCTTCGATCGACAAATCGCGGATCGCGCTGCCGGCAAATTCCAGCGCATGGCCGTTGCCGCCAGCGGTGCCGATCTTACCGATCACCGCCAGCACGATGTCCTTGGCGGTCACGCCGAACGGCAGCGTGCCCTCCACCCGCACCTGCATGTTCTTCATCTTCTTGGCGATCAGGCATTGCGTGGCCAGCACATGCTCGACCTCAGAGGTGCCGATGCCGTGCGCCAGCGCGCCGAACGCGCCGTGCGTGGAGGTATGCGAATCGCCGCAGACCACGGTCATGCCCGGCAAGGTGGCGCCCTGCTCCGGCCCGACTACATGCACGATGCCCTGACGCGCGTCGTTCATCTTGAACTCGAGGATGCCGAAGTCGTCGCAGTTCTCGTCCAGGGTCTGCACCTGCAAGCGCGAGACTTCGTCGGTGATCGACTCCAGCCCGCCCTGACGCTCGGCGCGCGTGGTCGGCACGTTGTGATCGGGCGTGGCGATATTGGCGTCGATGCGCCAAGGCTTGCGCCCGGCCAGGCGCAGGCCTTCGAAGGCTTGCGGCGAGGTCACTTCGTGCAGGATGTGGCGGTCGATATAGATCAGCGACGAACCATCGTCACGGCGCGTGACCTCGTGCAGTTCCCACAACTTGTCGTACAGCGTCTTGGCAGTCATCGCAGCAACCCGATTGGCGGATGGTGGGTGCGCCCACCTGGCTGAGTTCGATGCTAGGAGCTTGCCTTGGATAACGCAAATTCATATTGTTTATTCAACAAATGAATTTCAGGAATAGTAATGGACCTGGGCAGCCTCAGCGCGTTCGTGGCAATTGCAGAGAGCGGTAGCTTCTCTGCCGCCGGCGAGGCGCTGCACCTCACCCAACCGGCGGTGAGCAAGCGCATCGCCTTGCTGGAAGGGCAATTGTCTGCACGCCTGTTCGATCGCCTCGGCCGCCAGGTGGTGCTGACCGAAGCAGGCCAGGCCCTGCTGCCACGCGCGCAACGCATCCTGGCCGAGCTGCAGGACACCCGCCGCGTGCTGGAACACCTTGGTGCGGCGGTCGGCGGGCGCCTGAGCCTGGCCACCAGCCACCACGTGGGCCTGCATCGCCTGCCCGCCCTGCTACGCCGCTTTGCTGCAGAACATCCGCAGGCGGCGCTGGACATCCAGTTTCTGGATTCGGAACTGGCCTATGCAGCTGTGCTGCGCGGCGAGGTGGAACTGGCGGTGACCACGCTGGCGCCAGACACACGTGCGCCGCTGCGGGCGGAGCCGATCTGGCATGACCGCCTGCAGTTCGTGGTGGCGCCGGATCATCCGTTGGCGGCGATGCGCGCAGTGACGCTGGAGGATGTGGTGGCGCACCCGGCGGTGCTGCCGGACCCGGGCACCTTCACCCATCGCATCGTCGCCGGCCTGTTCGCCGAGCGCGGGCTGGTGCCGAGCCTGCGCATGACCACCAACTATCTGGAGACGATCAAGATGCTGGTGTCGGTGGGCCTGGCCTGGAGCGTGTTGCCGGAGCGCATGATCGATCATCAGATCGTGGCGCTGCCGCTGGCCGATGTCGCGCTGTCGCGTGAGCTGGGTTGCGTGACGCATGGCGGGCGCACCTTGTCGCGTGCGGCGCAGGCGTTTGTTGCGTTACTGCATGCGCAGGCGGATCAGGGGCAGCTGTAAACATCATCGCCCCACCAAGCGATCCCGCCCCTGCCGCTTGGCCTGATACAGACGGCGATCGGCCAATGCCAGCAATTCGCGCCGGCTCGGGGCTTCATCGCTCATCGCCATGCCCATGCTGGCGGTGCAACGCACGGTGGTGCCCTGGGCGTCGACATCGATCGTTGCAAGCCGTTGGCGCATGCGCTCGAACAGCGCGCGCGCCTGCGCCGCGTCCAGCCCGATGGCCGCCAGCAGGAACTCTTCGCCACCATGCCGGGCGGCAAAGCACTGCGCCTGATCGTGTTCGCTCAATGCCTCGCCAATCGCAGACAACACCGCATCGCCGACCTCATGGCCGTAGGCATCGTTGATGCGTTTGAAGTGATCGATATCCATCAGCGCCAACGCCAATGCCGCACCACCGGCGCGCGCTTCGTCGAACCATTGCTGCAGCACGCGCTCGGCCTCGCGCCGGTTGGGCAGCGCGGTGAGCACGTCGTGGCTGGCGCGATACTCCAGCTGGCGCATCAACGCTTCGCGCTCCTGGCTGGCCTGCTGCAGCGCGAGGTTCTTGTCGCTCAACTCGCGTGTGCGCCGGTCGATCACCGTGTTGAGCTGACGCTGGCGTCGGCGGTAACTGGCCGTGCGCCATAAGTAAAACATGTAGATCACACTGCCCAGGCCAAGGATGCCCAGCGCGATCACTTCGCCACGCCGCCACCATGGCGGCGCCAGTTCGATGACCAGGCTGGATTCGCCCAGCAACGCGGTCTGCCGCCAGTCCACCGGCAGCGACATCGCCTGCACACGGAAACGAAAACGGCCCGGCGGCAGATTGGTGTAGATCGCCTCGATGGCGCTGTCGGCATCCACCCACTCCGGATCGAAGCCTTCCAGCCGGTAGCGATAACGCACCTTGTCCGGCCCACGAAAATTCAACCCGGCATAGCCAATGGCGATCCGTCGGGTATCTGCGCCAAACCGATGCGGGCCGTTCAACGGCTGCACCATGCCATCGACCAGCAAGCGCTCGAACACGATCGGCAAGCGATGGCCTTGCAAGGTGCCCACGCGCGCCGGATCGATCACCCCCAGACCGGCTGCGGTAGGAAACAACAGCTGCCCGGACCGTGTCATCCAGCCGGCCGGCGCGCTGCTGCCGTTGCCCTGATTGCCAGGCATGCCGTCGCTGCGATCCACCACTTCCACACTCAATTGGTCGCGCGTGCCCGCATCGAGCTGGTCGAAATCGCTGCGCGCGATGCGGAACACGCCATGGTTGCTCGACAACCAGAAATAGCCGCGGCCGTCGTCGATCACCCGAAACACCTTGTCGCGCGGCAGCCCGACCCGGTGGTCGTAGACGCGGAACGTTTCTCCGCGCAAGCGCAACAGGCCGCGATCGCTGGCGATCCACAGATCGCCGTTGGTATCGCGCAGGAAATCGAACGCGTTCTGCCCGGGGAAATCCTGCTCGCCCAGCCATGCGCGGGTGCTGCCGTCAGGCGACAGCGCGGTCATGCCGCGATCGGTGCCGCTCCACACAATCCCCTGCGCATCGCGATACAGCACCTGCACCGAACCGTCCGGCACGCCGTCGGCGGCGGTGTAGTGGCGCGCCTTGCCGTTGCGCCAACGCACCAGCCCGGCGGTGGTGCCGATCCACAGATCCTCGCCATCGGGCAGCACCGCGCGCACCGACATCGACGGCAAGCCCTCGGCTGCACCGATGCGCACCAGCACGCGGCCTTGCGCATCCAGACGCACCACGCCCTGGCTATAGGTGCCGGCCCACACACCGCCGTCGCCGGCGTCGGCCAGCGCCAGCACCGACTGTTCCAGCACGCGCCCGCCCTCGCTGGGCGACAACGACACCCGGCTGATCTGCTCGCCGCGCCAGCGGTCCAGGCCCACCGCGCTGCCCACCCACACCGTGCCATTGGGCGTCTGCAGCACGCTGCGCACGTAATCGGAGGTGAGGCCATCCTCGTGGGTGACGCCATGCGCGGCGCCTTCGGCAACCCGGAACAAACCGTGTGTGCTGCCGACCCAGATCAGGCCTTCGGCGTCTTCCAGCAAGGCCGGGCTGGCCACACCGGAAATGGCGATCTGCTCGTCCGGATCGTTTGCGCCGCTGTGCACCACCAGCAGCCCGGTCGACAGACTCATCCATAGATGCCCGCGTCGATCCAGCAACAACGAATCCACGCGTTGGCCCTGACGGAAGCGTTGCAGGCCACCGCCGCGGCTCCACCACCACACCCCGTCGTCGCCAGCCACCAGCAAACCGCCTTCACGGTCGCTGGCCAGCCGTCGCACCGGCGCATCGCGCATGCCATGCGCCTTGCCCCAGGCGGTTGCCGGGCTGCCATCCTGCGGCAGGCGATACAGCCCGACCTCGGTGCCGACCCACAGATCGCCGTCGTCGTCGGCCGAAAGGGCCGTGACGCGTGCACGCGGCAGCCCGGCCTGGCGGCCCACATCGACCACCCGCCCATCGGCCTCGATCCGGTACAGCGTCTGCGGGGTGCCCGCCCACAACGCGCCATCGGCACGCCGCAGCAATGCGCTGACCGCCAGATGCCGCGCGGAGGCATCGCCCAGCTGCTGCCAGTGGCCGTCCTGATAGTGGTAGACCCCATCGAACGCAGTGCCGAACAACATCCCGCCGGTGCTGTCGCGCACCACCACGAACACACCGCCCAGCTCGACGCCCGGGGTGTTCTGACGGTCGTAGACCGTGAAATCGCGGCCGTTGAAGCGCGCCACGCCTTCCCAGGTGCCGAGCCAGATCAGGCCATCTTCGCCCTGCGCCACCGCATGCACCAGGTTGTGCGGCAGGCCGTCGTCCATGCTCCAGCGGGTGACGGTGTGATACGCGGTGTGTTTGAGCGGCTGGGCGAAGGTCGGCCAGCCGCCGAGCAGCACGCAGCACAGCAACGCGCATCGCCACAGCGACGGCCACAACGGCCCGATCCGCAGCACGTACCTGCTGCGGACGCAGCCTGTACGCGTTTGCGCCCCGACCCTGTCCACGCTTTCGTCCCTCGTCTGTCCCGTCTGAAGGTCGCCGACATACGCCGACGTACCGTCAGTCAATCTATCACCGGGGTTTTTTCAGCGCCCTAGGGGTATCCCCTACAGCGGCCCGGCGAGTAATGACACCGAGAGGCATTCAGATGAAACAATTAACGGCGATAAGCAAGCTGGTGCGCGACGCTCAGCATCGGTGGCGGGGCAGACGCCACAGTTTATGAGCGCTTCAATGCATTCCATAGGCGCCGAGTATAAATATAGAACCCGATGGTCTAGTATTGGCGATATGTCCAGTTTGCCCCCCCTCAAGTCCAAGACCAAGAGCAACGGTCCTGGGCGTCCCAAGGATCTTGGGAAACGCGCCGCCATCCTGGGCGCCGCCCGTACCATGTTCATGGAGCAGGGCTTTGCAGGGGTGAGCATGGACGGCATCGCTGCAGCCGCCGGCGTCTCCAAGCTGACCGTTTACAGTCACTTTGGCGACAAAGAAAGCCTGTTTTCCGAGGCGATCCGCGCACAATGCCAACACATGATGCCGGACGATCTGTTCGACCACGCGCCCAAAGGCAACTTGCGCGACCAGCTGATCGAAATCGCCAACGCCTTTTTTACGATGGTCAGCGCCGACTCTGCAATCGCCACCCATCGCATGATGATGGCGCCCGGTACCGGCGATGTGCATGTCCGCGAGATGTTCTGGGATGCCGGTCCCAAGCGCACCCAACAGGCGCTGGCGGATTTCCTGTCGGCGCGGGTCGCCGATGGCCAATTGGAAATCCCCGAGCTGGAGCGCGCTGCTTCACAGTTTTTCTGCCTGCTCAAAGGCGAGCTGTATGCGCTGATGATGTGCGGCCTTCATGGTCAGCCCACCCGCGCGCAGGTGGATGAGCACATTCAGGCCAGTGTGGATTTCTTTTTGAGGGCGTATGCGCCGCGCTGATTGCACCGAGACGTTGGTGGCGATGACTTCCGGCACTGCGTGCTTTGGCCGCGCGCGGCGATGCTAGATGCGCCAGTTGCCTCGCGCACCGGTAAAATGCCTGCCCCACTGCGTTGGATAGCCGCACCATGACGATCGATTTCTCCCAAGCCCGCGAAAAAATGGTCGAACAGCAGATCCGGCCGTGGGATGTGCTGGATCTGCGCGTGCTCGAGGTGCTGGCGCGCCTGCCGCGCGAGGCCTTCGTGCCGGAGGCTTACAAGACCCTGGCCTACGTCGATGTGGAAATTCCGCTGTCGGCCGGCCACAAGATGATGAAGCCGGTGGTCGAAGGCCGCATGCTGCAGGCGCTGGATCTGCAGCCGGGCGAAGACGTGCTGGAAATCGGCACCGGCAGTGGATTTTCCACCGCCTGCCTGGCCGCACTGGCCCGCGAAGTGGTGAGCCTGGAGATCGATCCGGCACTGGCCACCGCCGCACGCGCCAATCTGGACAGCACCGGCCTGGGCAGCAACGTCCGCATTGAAACCGCCGACGTGTTCGGCTGGCAGAGCGAGCGTCGTTTCGATGCCATCTGCATCACCGGCGCAGTCGACACGCTACCGACCCAGTGGCTGCAGTGGTTGCGCCCGAATGGCCGGCTGTTTGTCGTGCGTGGTCACGAACCGGTGATGGAAGCAGTCCTGGTGCGTGGCGACGTCAACGCTCCGCGCATCGAATCGTTATTCGAAACCGACCTCGCCTATCTTCAGGGCGCCGCACCGACGCCCCGATTCCAATTCTGATTCCCAAGGAAGCTTCCCCGATGATCCGCCGATCCCTCGTTCTGGCCCTGGCCGCCGCCCTGTCTCCGATGGCAGCACATGCCACCGATCTGCTGCAGGTCTACGAAATGGCCCGCAACGGCGATCCGCAGCTGGCCGTGGCCGAGTCCACTCGCCTGGTCAATCGGGAGGGACAGGTACAGGCGCGTGCGGCGTTGCTGCCGCAGTTGGATGGTAGCGCTGGTTTTACCCAGTCGCATCGTGAACTGGAAGGCCTGCCGGGGCGTTCTACCACCAAACAACGCCAGTACGCGATCCAGGGTAATCAGACCATCTTCAATTGGGCGCAGTTCGCCAACTTGCGTGCGCAGCGCGAGGTTGCCAAGGCGGCAGATTTCACGCTGGCATCGGCCAATAACGATCTGATCACCCGCACCTCGGCGGCGTATTTCCAGGTCTTGGTCGGCATTGAATCGCTAGCTGCGGCAGAAACAAACGAAGCGGCTGCCAAGAAGCAGTTCGATTACGCCGACAAGCGGCTGGAAGTGGGCCTGGCCCCGATCACCGACGTGCACGAAGCCCGCGCCCAGTACGACCAGGCGCGCGCCGACACCATCAATGCCCGCAATACGCTGAAAGACTACTACCAAGCGCTGACCGAGCTCACCGGCCAGCCGGTGGTTAGTCTGCGTGCGTTGCCGGAAGAGTTCCGTCCGGAAGTGCCAGCCGCGTATGCCAATGTCGACCAGCTGGTGTCTACTGCCATTGCCGACAACCCGGCACTGAAAGCGCAACAGTTGCAGGTCAGCGCGGCCGAAGCGCAGGTCAACGCCGCGCGAGCGGGCCACTACCCAACACTCAATCTTTCCGGAAGCATCGGTCGTACTAATAGTTGGGGAGGTGGTGGTCCGGTGGATGAAACCATCGGCAACTTTACTAGCGATAGTCGCAACATCGATACCGATTCGATCGGCATCACGCTGTCGATTCCGATCTTCGCCGGTGGTGCCACGCAGTCCGCCGTGCGTCAGGCGCTGTCGCAGCGCGATATCCAGCAGGACACCTACGAGCAGCAGAAGCGCGCACTCGATCGCAACACGCGCAATGCCTATCAGACTGTGGTCGCCGGCATCAGCGAAGTGGAAGCACGTCGTCTGGCCGTGGTCTCCGCACAGGCCGCATACGACGCGTCGCAGGTGGGTCTGGAAGTCGGCACGCGCACCGTGCTGGACGTGGTTCAGAACCAGCGCACGCTGTTCCAGGCGCAGCTGAACTACGCGCAGTCGCGCTACAACTTCCTGCAGAACCGTTTGCTGCTGGGCCAGGCGATTGGCAAGCTCGACATCACCGATCTGCAGGACGTCAATCGCCTGCTGTCGCAGGATGCCGAGTCCAAGCTGCAAGGCAGTGGTTCACTGCAGTAATGCGAGCGGATAGGTAACTAAAAAAGGCGGGCGCAGGCCCGCCTTTTTTATGTCCGATGCAAGCGCATACCTGGCTGCGTGCGATACCTGCGATGACTGCCGCATCAGCGGGTGATCTGCTGCTTTGCTGCAGGGCCCCTTCCTTGCCCGCCTACCATCGCGGGATACGCTGCAAGGCAGAGCATCTGCGGCTTCGCTGCAGGGCCCTTACCCGCCCACCATCGCGGGACACGCCGCAAGTACGTCCGTGTAGGCTCTTACGCGGCATCCTTGCCGCGTAAGGTCCCGCGACGGTGGGCGGGCAAGGACCAATCAAGATGGTCGGTGTGCATGGTTTTGAACAAAGCAACCGATTAACTCTCTGGTGCGGTGTCCTTGCCGATTGCGGGACCGTGTGGCGGCATGGATGCCGCCACCGAGCCTACATGGACGTACTTGCGGCGTGTCCCGCGAGCGGTGAGGGCACCGCACGCTCGACCAATGTGGCTTGAGACTCTCCAGATGACGCCGAAAACGGCTAACAAACCGACTGTGCGATCGCCACGTCTTGTTAGCAGCTCCAAGGCGGCTTGATGATGTGACTGAGCATGACTGCCACAGTTTCACCGCAACGATGCAGAGCGAACGCAGCTACATCTTCAGGACGCCACACCCTCGCTGACCACAGGCGGCAGGTCCGGCGCGATCTGCACCAGCGTGCGTGCCACTGCGCCCTTGCCGTTGGCGACCAGCGCCAGGCCTGCGGAAGCCATCGCCTCGCGCTGGGCCGGGTCGCCGAGCAGACGCGCGAGATCGTGATACACGCTGTCGGCATCGTCGCAGATGGTCACCGCATCGGCCTCGCGCATGCGCCGCGAGATCTCCGAGAAATTATGCAGATGCGGGCCGGTGACTGCCGGCGTGCCAACCGCTGCCGGTTCGAGCAGGTTGTGTCCGCCGATCGGCTGCAAACTTCCGCCGACGAAGGCGACCTGCGCGCAGGCATAGAAACTCATTAGCTCGCCCAAGGTATCGATGACGAATACCTTGTCGCGCGCTTGCGGCCACTGCTGGATCTTGCGTGTGGACACGGACCAACCACGTTCGCGCGCCAGCGCCTCGACCTTGGGAAAGCGCTCGGGATGCCGCGGCGCCCACAACATCAATAGATCAGGAAATTGCATCAGCAGGCGCGCATGGATGTCGGCCACAGCCGCCTCCTCGCCTTCGTGCGTGCTGGCGGCAATCCACACCGGTCGCGTTGCCGGCACGTGCGTATGAAACTGCGCGACCAGGGCCTGCAACTGTGCGGGCGCGGCGATATCGAATTTGAGATTGCCCAACGCGATCACTTGATCTGAGCGCGCACCCAGCGTGAGGAAACGCTCGGCATCGTCGTGCGATTGCGCCGCCACGCAGGTGACGGTGCGCAGTGCGCGGCTGATCAATGGTGCCAGCACGCGATAGCCGCGCAGCGAACGCGCCGACAGCCGCGCGTTGAGGATGTACACCGGAATGTTGCGGTCGCGGCAACCGAACAACATGTTCGGCCACAGCTCGGTCTCCAGAATCAACGCCAGCCGCGGGCGGAAATGCTCCAGGAACCGGCCCACGCTGCCGGGCACGTCGTAGGGCAGATACACATGGTCCACCGCATCGCCCCACACCGCGCGCACGCGCTCGGAGCCGGTGGGGGTGATGGTGGTGATGACCCAACGGATATCCGGACGCTGCGCACGCAAGGCATTGACCAGCGGCGCGGCGGCATTGACCTCGCCCACCGACACCGCATGCACCCACACGCGCGGGCGACCGCAGGCATGCGTGTAGGACGCATAGCGCTCGTTCCAGCGATTGAAGTATTCGCGCACGCGAAACCCGCGCCACACCAGGTGGTACACCGTCACCGGCAGCAACAGGTACAACAGCGCCGAGTACAGCCCGCGCAACAGCCATTCGATCGGGTCTTTCCGCATGCGTGCAGGATACGGGAGCGCCCACACGTGCGCATGTGCACGCTGCCCGGCGCACGCAATCACTTAGAATTAGGCCATGTCCGAGCCCGCCAACGTCGCCGTCCGCCCTTCCCTGCGCACCCCCAAGCACTGGCCGATGTATCTGGGCCTTGCATTGATGGTACTGGCCGGGCGCCTGCCCTGGATGCTGCAACGCGCGTTGGGCCGCGGGGTCGGCTGGCTCACGCTGCGTCTGGCCGGCACGCGTCGGCGCGCTGCCGAGGTCAATCTCAAGCTGTGTTTTCCCGAGCAGGACGATGCCTGGCGAGCGCGGCTATTGCGCGATAGTTTCGATGCGCTGGGCGTGGGCCTGTTCGAATTCGCACGCGCCTGGTGGGGCAGTATCGATGCCATTCGTCCGGGCGTGCAGGTCGAAGGGCTGGAGCATCTGCAGCGTCTGCAGGAGCAGAAGCGCGGCGTGTTGCTGGTGTCCGGCCACTTCATGACGCTGGAAATGTGCGGGCGGCTGCTGTGCGATCACGTGCCGCTGGCCGGCATGTACCGCAAGCATCGCAACCCGGTGTTCGAATGGGCGGTCAAACGCGGGCGGCTACGCTATGCCACGCACATGTTCGCCAACGAGGATCTGCGCGCCACCATCAAGCATCTCAAGCGCGGTGGCTTTCTGTGGTACGCGCCCGATCAGGACATGCGCGGCAAGGACACCGTGTTCGTGCCGTTCTTCGGGCATCCGGCTTCCACCATTACCGCCACGCACCAGCTGGCGCGGTTGACCGGTTGCGCGGTGGTGCCGTATTTCCATCGGCGCGAAGGTGGCCGCTACATCCTCAAGATCGCACCGCCGCTGGCAGGCATTCCCTCCGAGGATGTGATCGCCGATACCGCGCAGGTCAATGCGGCAATCGAGGACATGGTGCGCGAGGCGCCGGATCAGTACCTGTGGATCCATCGGCGCTTCAAACGCCAGCCGGGCGGGCGCAGCGATTTCTATCGGTGATGTAGATGCGCAGCTGCGTCACGCATGCGTTCGCAGATGACTGCCTTGGTTTACAGAACCAGCCAGGAGTCCGTCGCGAGTGGGCGTTGGGATGAGTGCGCACGTCGCGCAAGCAACCGCAGTTGACGCGTGATTCCCGCCTGCCGTGCCGATCTGGCGCTGGGCGCAATCGTCTTGAACGCCACGCCTATCGCGACGGTGGCTGATCCGCGTCGTCGTTGAGCAAGGCACCGGCATACAAGCCGGCCAGCATCAGGCTCAGGCCACCCCAGAAGCTGGAATAGAACGCCAGATGCGTGTTGAGCGGAAAGACCGTTGCCACCAACGCGATCATCGCCGGACGCGCCTGCTCACGCGCCGCAACGCTGGAATAGCGCCACGCGCGCCACGCCTGCGCCGCACCGGCCAGCCATAGCAGCAAACCGATGACGCCGGTTTCGGCAAGAATTTCCAGCACGATCTGGTGTGCATGGAAGGCCGGGCCACCGCCCCATGCCGGCGCCTGTTCGGGTGCCGGATTGCAGGCCGGATATGCCTGTCGGAACCCGCGCGCGCCCACACCGTTGAGCGGATGCGCGCGGATCATGCACAGCGCCGCGCCCCAGATCTGCGCACGCCCGGACAAGGCCTGGTCGACGCCTTGTTCGCCATTGCTGAAGGCCAACGCGGTGCGCTGGATGCGCTCGCGCGCTTGCGGTGCCATCGCCACCACGCCAACGGCCAACAGCGCGCCGACCACCGCCACCGCGAGCAGCCGACGGCCGCCCAGCAACTGCCAGCCGGACAGCAGCACGATCACGCCGCAGGTGATCCACGAGGCGCGCGAACCGGCCAATACCAGCACTACGCCAACAGCTGCCGCAGCGCCCGCCCATGCCCAGGCAGTGCGCCGCCCGAGCGCAAGCAGCAGGAACGGCGACAGACTGGCCAGGGTCTGCCCGAACTTGAGATTGCACGGGCCCAGCACGCCGCTGAGGCGGTCGACCAGTGCCAATTCTTCCGCCGTGCACAGGCCATGCCCGCTGATCAATTGCTTGATCTGATCCAGGCCGAAGAACAACGGGCTGCTGCCGAATGCGGCCTGCAGCAGTGCGTCCAGCGTCCACACCCCGCCGATCACCGCCAGGCCGATGAAGGTGCGCCGGCGGCGCTGCGCATTGGCCACCGCAATCGCGCACAACCACATGAAAGGCAGATAGCGCAGATCGGTGGCCGATTTACGCAACGCGCGCCCTACGTCCACCGCATCGAATGCCGACAACATCTGCGGCAACCAGTACGCGAAGAACAACACACTGGTCAGCGCCCACGCCGCGCCGCTGAGCAACCGCGTGCCACCACGGAAACGCGCATGCAACAGGCGATAAGCGGCGAACACTGCGCCCAGCGACAACACCGTTTCGGCCAGCCCGGGCGTGGGCCATAGCGCCACGAACAGGATCACCCACAGCGGTGCCCAGCGACCGGCATCGGGCGTCAACGTGGGCGCGGGTGGGATGGCCTCAGCGGCGGAGTTCGTCATAGACCTTCAAGGTGGCCGATTGCATGGCATGCAACGTATAGGGGAGCGCAGCTGGCGGTGTCGGCGCTTGCTGCAGCATGCCGAGCGCCTGGGCGCTTAGCGCCTGGGCATCGAACGCCGGCACTGCGCCGGCAGGCTGCAGTTCGGCCAGCAACTCACCGACACCACCGTGTGCCCAGCCCAACACCGGCCGGCCCACCGACAAGGCCTCCACCACGGTGCGGCCGAACGCTTCGGGCTTGCGCGAGAGCTGCAGCACCAGATCGCTGGCCGCATAGGCCTCGGCGATGCGTGCGGTGGGCTCGGTGAAGGCGACCGCCTCTGCCACGCCTAGTCTGCCAGCCTCGGCTTCCAGCTCGCGCACATAGGCTTCGCGGCCCGGCTCACGCGCGCCCGGCAGCCACAACCATGCAGGCACGCCGGCAGCGCGCACGTCGGCGAGCAATTGCAGGCCGTCGGCATGGCCTTTCAGGCGCGTGCCGCGGCCGGGCAGCAGCAGCAATGGGGCGTCGGCCGGCCAACCGGGCAACAGTGTCTGCACCCATTTGCGTGCGCGGTGATCGGGGTGCGGGCGACGCGGGAACTGCGCGATATCGACACCGCGCGGGATGGTGCGCAAGCGGGTGGTGTCGGTCTGCGGATAGTGCGTGCAGACGTAATCGCGCACCGTCTGCGAGACGCAGATCACCCGCTCGCCGTATGTCATCACCGCGCTGTAACGGCTGGGCGAATTGAGCCCGTGCACAGTGGTGACAAAGCGCGGCCGCGCGACCTGGGGCATGCCGCGCAGCGCGTACCAGCCCAGCCAGGCCGGCAGGCGCGAGCGCGCGTGCACGATGTCGGCACCGAGTTCGGCAAATAGCCGGCGCAGGCCGGCCACGTGGCGCAAGGTCAGCAGCGACTTGCGCCCAATCTCCAGAGTGAGATGTTCGCCGCCCGCCTCCAGCAACGGCTGGACCAGGCGACCGCCGGCAGAGACCACCACGGCGCGGTGGCCGGCGCGCACCAGCGCAGCGGCGATTTCCAGGGTGGAGCGCTCGACGCCGCCGGACTGCAGCGCCGGCAGCAGTTGCACCACGGTCAGGCGGTGCATCCGGCCAGGATCAGTCGGCGAGCACGAACAACGCGCCGCAATACGGGCACTTGGCTTCGCAGTTGGGCTCGTCTTCGATCGGCAGGTACACACGCGGATGCGAGTTCCACAGCGCCATCTGCGGCGTCGGGCAGCTCAGCGGCAGATCGCCGCGGTGCACGGTGTAGCGCGATTCGGCATTGGCGGGCGCGGTGGCGGTCTGGCTCATGGCGGCACGATCGTAAAGGCAAGGCAGAGCGCGGATTCTAGCAGCCTGCGTGGTGATCGGCCCATTGACCGGGCTGGGTGGGTAGGGTTGCGCTGGTCTCGGCGGGAGGCCGGGCGGCGGATGGCGATGTGGCTGGTCCGGCAATGACCTGCCCCGCCGCCGGCGTGGCAGCGCCACGCCACCACGCCGGAACATCGCGCTTATCATCGCTGGGCAATTGCGCATCGGGATCAGATTGGGTGATCTGCAAAGACCGCGCACATCCGTCAACCGTACACGCCCTGCTACGTCGCTAGCCAAGGAGACATCACCACGTGACCTCGCCTGTCGTTCTGCTGCGTCCGCGTGGCTCGTTGTTCTCGATTGCCGTTGTCCTGGCTTGCGTCGCGCCACTGCCGGTTGGGGCGGCGACCGGCTTTTCGAGTTCGTTCGAAGAGGGGCAGCCCTTGCCGGTCAGCGCTGCGGCAGGCGATGTGCAGATTGCGATCGGCACGGGCCCCGCTGCGCCGTATGCAGCCAAGCCGAACGCCGGTTACAGCGGTGCCCATGCGTTGCGGTATGACAGCCGTGGTGCGGGCGGGCGACGCACCTTGTTTAGTAGCGATAGTTTGATCGGTGCCGATACGACGCTGTCGTGGCTGGTGTTGCCGGAAAGTGTGGGCAGCGATCATGTGGCCTCGACCTATGTGTCGTTGGATCTGTTGCTGGACAACGGCACGCGCGTGTCTGCCAGCGCCGCGCAGGATCAACATGGCGTCGCACTTGGTGCACGTGCGCAGGGCGACTCGAAGACGCTGTATCCGCAGCAATGGGCGCGCAAGGCGGTACGGCTGGGGGACGTGGCCGCTTTACGTGGGCGCCGCGTGGTGGCGATCGAATTGGAGGTTGCGCCGCCTGCAGGTGCGGCCAGTGCCGGTTGGATCGACGATATTGCCATTACCGATGTGCCGCTCACTCCTGCAACGCGTCCTTCGGACTGGGTGCTGACCACGCGCGGCACGCAGTCCAATGGCACGTTCTCGCGCGGCAATAATTTCCCTGCAACCGCAGTGCCGCATGGCTTCAACTTCTGGACGCCGGTGACCGATGCAGGAACGCTGACCTGGCTGTATCGCTGGAACGAGCACAACGCTGCGGACAACCGCCCGCGCTTGCAGGCGCTATCGCTCAGCCATCAGCCGAGTCCGTGGATGGGCGACCGCCAGACCTTTCAGGTGATGCCGTCGTTGAGTACGGGCGCGCCTGAGGCCGATCGCAGCAAGCGCGCCCTGCCCTTCTCGCATGACACTGAAATCGCGCGACCGTATCGCTACGCAGTGCAGTTGGACAACGGGATCCAGGCCGAGATCGCGCCGACCGATCATGCAGCGCTGTTCCGCTTTCGCTTCCCGGCGCAGGGCGATGCCAATCTGCTGTTCGACAATGTGGACGCGCGCGGTGGATTGCACCTGGATGCTGCAACACAGACGCTCTCCGGCTACACCGATGTGCGTAGCGGCCTGTCAACCGGCGCGACGCGCATGTATGTCTATGCCAGCTTCGATACACCATGGAAAACCAGCGGACTGAGCGACACCGGCCGGCCCACCGGCTGGATCAAGTTCGATGCGGGCAGCACGCGGCAGGTGCAGATGCGCATCGCCACCTCGCTGATCTCGCTCGACCAGGCCAAGCACAACCTTGCGCTGGAGATCGCGCCGCAGGCGACCTTCGAGCAGATCGCCGCGCATGCGCAGGATGCATGGGATGGGCTGCTGGGACGCTTCGAGGTGCCCGACGCCACGACCGACCAGAAGACCACGCTGTATTCCAATCTGTACCGGCTGCATCTGTATCCGAATTCCGGCCATGAAAACGTCGGCAGCGCGACGGCGCCGGACTGGCGTTACGCCAGCCAGAGCAGCTGGTCGGACACCAACATCGATGGCAGCGCGGTGCGCAGTTTCGCGCCGATCCGCGATGGCCGGGTCTACGTCAACAACGGCTTGTGGGACACCTTTCGCACCGCGTGGCCGGCGTATGCGTTGTTCGCATCCGACGATGCCGGCGCATTCGTGCAGGGCTTTCTGGAGCAATCGCGTGCAGGTGGCTGGGTGGCGCGCTGGTCCTCGCCCGGTTACGCCGATCTGATGGTGGGCACCAGTTCCGATGTGGCGTTTGCCGATGCGTGGCTCAAGGGCGTGCAGGGTTTCGACCCGGCCGAGGCGTACGCTGCCGCGCTGAAGAATGCGACCGTGGTGGCGCCGGATCGCCACGTCGGCCGCAAAGGCATGGCGCGTTCGACCTTTCGCGGTTACGCCGATACCGAGACGCATGAAGGCATGTCGTGGTCGATGGAAGGCGCGCTCAACGACTTCGGTATTGCCAACATGGCCGATGCCTTGTCAAAGCAGGCGACGACGG
The DNA here is from genome assembly GCF_056725225.1 of Xanthomonas sp. NCPPB 2933. Lineage (NCBI taxonomy): Bacteria > Pseudomonadati > Pseudomonadota > Gammaproteobacteria > Lysobacterales > Lysobacteraceae > Xanthomonas > Xanthomonas sp. NCPPB 2933. The sequence goes on along the minus strand of NZ_CM161518.1, from coordinate 1,092,424 downwards.
CAACAGCGCGCGAGCGTTATGCCACCGAAACGCTGTATTTTCGTCATCGTGCGGCCGGGTATTCGGCACTGTTCGATCCAGCGATCGGCTTTTTTCAGGGCCGCAAGGCGAATGGCGATTGGCGCGTGGATGCTGCGCACTACGACCCGCGCGTATGGGGCAACGATTACACCGAATCCAGCGGCTGGACGTTTGCATTCACCGCACCGCACGATGGCGAAGGCCTGGCCACGCTGTATGGCGGGCGCGCGGGACTGGCCGCGAAACTGGATACATTCTTTGCCACGCCCGAAACCGCCGAAGCCAAGTTTGCCGGATCGTATGGCGACACCATCCACGAGATGACCGAGGCGCGCGATGTGCGCATGGGCATGTATGCGCACAGCAATCAGACTGCGCACCATCTTCCGTGGATGTATCTGTACGCCGGGCAGCCATGGAAGACACAGCGCATTACCCGCGAGATCCTCGCGCGCTTGTATCTGGGCAGCGAGATCGGCCAGGGGTATCCCGGCGATGAGGACAACGGCGAAATGTCGGCGTGGTATCTGTTCGCGGCGCTGGGGCTGTATCCGCTGCGCATGGGTGCGCCGGAGTATGTGATCGGCTCGCCGCTGTTCAAGCATGCCAGCGTGCGTCTACCCAATGGCGGCATGCTGGTGGTCAATGCGCCGCAGAATTCGGCGCAGAACGTGTATGTGCAATCGCTCAGGGTCAATGGAAAACCCTGGCGCAAGACATGGTTGCCGCATGCGGACATTGCAAAGGGCGCGACGCTGGACTTCGTAATGGGACCGACGCCGTCGCGCTGGGGCACCGGTCCTGACGATATGCCGCCGTCATTGACTGCGCCTGGGGAGCACCCTGCCCCGCTGAAGGATCTGCTCGGAGACACCGCGCGCATTACGCTGGACGATGGTGGCGATGTCGCTGCGTTGCATGACGACAATGCGGAAACGGTCGCTGCAATTGCATCGACATCGAAATCGACGCTGACGCTCAGCGGCATTGCGCGCGGTACGCCGACGCTCTACACACTGACCAGCGGCAATGCAGCGATTTCTGCAGGTGGGTGGACGCTGGAAGCCCGTGCGCCTGGTGGTGCGTGGACGATGATTGATCAGCGTCGTGATGAAGCGTTCGATTGGCCGTTGCAGACGCGGCCGTTTCGGATTGCTCGGCCTGGAGCGTATGTGGAATATCGACTGCGCTTCAGCGCGCCTGCGAAAGTGCAGCTGGCGGAGCTTGAGTTATTGGGTGTGGAGCCTGCGGTGCGTTGAGGCTAGCACTGTCCGCGATCCATCGTCGCGTTGTTATGGCATTACGATTTGCCGCACTCAGACAGGCGCAAGTTGCTCTCGCACAGTTATGGAGCACAAGCTCTGCTGCTGTCATCGAGAATCGCGCAGGCCACGGAAACCACGACGGAGAACTCGCTTGCCTTGACTAAGTCATGTCAACGACGCGCCAAGGCGGCAGCGTGGCCGGGGATTGGCGGAGAGCGGCACACGGATGTGCCGCGGCGGCGAGTCAGACAGGATGTCTGACCGAGCCGAAGAGCCGATTCCCGGACGCGCTGGCGCCCCTCACCGAAGCCAGCGACTTACAGCTGCGTGCTTGGCACTAACCGGAGAAACCGTACCCTCACCCCAACCCCTCTCCCGGGGGGAGAGGGGCTTTCGAGCATTGCTTGCTCAGCCGTCGCTTTTCATGGCCTCAGCCGCTGCCTTTCCTATCGTTGCTTTATCAGCAACCGATCTCTCAACCATTCCCCTTATCGGCTACCGCCTTTTCCGCATCGCGCTGCTTGCGGATCTGCGCATCCACCGCCGCAATCGCCGTCATGTTCATCACCCGGCGCGAGGTGGCGCTGGTGGTGAGGATGTGCACCGGCTTGGAGATGCCCATCAGGATCGGCCCGATCGCCACGCCGTCGGTGAACACGCGCACCAAGTTGTAGGCGATGTTGGCCGCTTCCAGGTTCGGCAGCACGAACAGGTTGGCGCGGCCCTTCAGCGTGCTGTTGGGCATGATCTGCTTGCGCAGCGCTTCGTCCCAGGCGGTGTCGCCCTGCATTTCGCCGTCGATGTTGAGCTCGGGCTTGCGCTTGAGCAGTGCTTCGCGCACCGCACGCATCTTCAAGGCATCGCGCGAATCGTGGCTGCCGAAGTTGGAGTGCGACAGCAGCGCGATGTTGGGCTCGATGCCGAACAACTTGAGGCGATACGCGGCCTGCAACGTGGCTTCCACCACTTGTTCGACCGTCGGGTCTTCCTGCACATGCGTATCCAGGAAGAAGAACACGCCCAACTGGTTGATCACGCCGGTCATCGCCGAGGTGGAGCTCACGCGCGGTTCCAGCGGAATCACGCTGCGGGCGTAACCCAGCTTCTTGTGGAAGCGACCGACCACGCCGGACAGCATCGCATCGGCCTCGCCACGCGCCACCATCACTGCGGCAATCAAGGTCGGACGCGAGCGCATCAACTCCTTGGCAGCAGTGACGGTTACGCCGCGACGTTCGGTCAGTGCGTGGTAATACTGCCAATACTCGTTGAAGCGCGGGTCGTCGTAGATGTTGGTGATTTCAAAATCCACGCCGGCGGTCAGGCGCAGACCCATGCGCTCGATGCGCGCTTCGATGACGTCCGGGCGACCGATCAGGATCGGGAAGGCCAGGCCTTCGTCGACCACGTTCTGTACCGCGCGTAGCACCACTTCCTCTTCGCCTTCGGCATACACCACGCGCTGCTTGTCGGCGCGCGCGCGGTCGTAGACCGGCTTCATCATCAGGCTGGTGCGATAGACAAACTGGCCGAGCTTGTCGCGGTACGCCTCCATGTCGTCGATCGGGCGCGTGGCCACGCCCGAATCCATCGCCGCCTGCGCAACCGCCGAGGACAACTCCACCAGCAGGCGCGGGTCCAGCGGACGCGGAATCAGGTATTCCGGGCCGAAACTCGGGGTCTCGCCGCCGTAGGCAGCGCCCAGGTCGGAGGCCTCGCGCCGCGCCATCGCCGCAATCGCCTTGACGCAGGCGATCTTCATCTCTTCGTTGATGCCGGTGGCGCCCACGTCCAGCGCACCGCGGAACAGGTACGGGAAACACAGCACGTTATTGATCTGGTTCGGGTAGTCCGAACGGCCGGTGCCGATGATGCAATCCGGACGCACCGCCTTGGCCGCTTCCGGGGTGATCTCCGGATTGGGATTGGCCAGCGCGAAGATCACCGGCTGGCGCGCCATCGTGGCGACCATTTCCGGCTTGAGGATGCCGGCCGCCGACAGGCCCAGGAAGATATCGGCGCCCTCGACGATTTCGGCCAGGGTGCGCTTGTCGGTGTCGCGTGCGTAGCGCTGCTTGTCCGGGTCCAGGTCGGTACGGCCGGTGTGGATCACGCCGTCGCGGTCCAGCGCCAGGATGTTCTCCGGCTTCAGGCCCAGCGAGACCAGCATGTTGACGCAGGAAATGCCGGCCGCGCCCATGCCGGTGGTGGCCAGCTTGACCTCTTCGATCTTCTTGCCGGTGACCACCAGCGCGTTGAGCACGGCGGCGCCGACGATGATCGCGGTGCCGTGCTGGTCGTCATGGAACACCGGGATGTTCATGCGCTCGCGCAGCTTGCGCTCGACGATGAAGCACTCCGGCGCCTTGATGTCTTCCAGATTGATGCCGCCGAAGGTCGGCTCCAGGCTGGCGATGATGTCCACCAGCTTGTCCGGGTCGTTTTCGTTGATCTCGATGTCGAACACGTCGATGCCGGCGAACTTCTGGAACAGCACGCCCTTGCCTTCCATCACCGGCTTGGACGCCAGCGGGCCGATGTTGCCCAGGCCCAGCACGGCGGTGCCGTTGGTGATCACCGCCACCAGGTTGCCGCGCGCGGTGAGCTCGCTGGCCTGGGTGGGTTCTTCGACGATCGCCTCGCAGGCGAAGGCCACGCCCGGCGAATACGCCAGCGACAGATCGCGCTGGGTCAGCATCGGCTTGGTCGCGGTGACCTTGATCTTGCCGGCCGGCTGCTGGCGGTGGTAGTCGAGGGCGGCCTGTTTGAAGTCGTCGTTGGACATCGGCTGTGTGGGTCTCGAAGGCGCAGGAGGGCTGAATTCTACCCTCCTGCCTGAACAAGGGCCTGTCGCGCAGCTGTCAGCGCGGCAGGGAGATTGCATGCTGCAGCGCGTCGTGCACTGCGGCCGGGGTCTGGCTCAAAGCGAAAACGGCCCTGTATCCCGCCGGCATCACCGGCGGAATACAGGGCCGCAGGAAGCATCAGCGCGCGCTGATCGGTGCGACGACGTCGGTCGAGGCCACCGGTGCCTGCAGCGGCGGCGAGCCGCCATCCAGCACCAGCTTCAACTGGTCGCGGTCCAGCGCATTTTCCCAGCGCGACACCACCACGGTGGCGACCGCGTTGCCGATGAAGTTGGTCAGCGAGCGGCACTCGCTCATGAAACGGTCCACGCCCAGGATCAGCGCCATGCCGGCCACCGGCACGTCCGGCACCACCGACAGCGTGGCCGCCAGGGTGATGAAGCCGGCGCCGGTCACGCCGGCCGCGCCCTTGGAGCTGAGCATCGCCACCGCCAGCAGGGTGATCTGCTGGCCCAGGGTCAGGTCCACGTTGGTGGCCTGGGCGATGAACAACGCGGCCAGGGTCATGTAGATGTTGGTGCCGTCCAGATTGAACGAATAGCCGGTCGGCACCACCAGGCCCACCACCGACTTCTCGCAGCCGGCCTTTTCCATCTTTTCCATCAGCGACGGCAGCGCCGACTCCGACGAGGAGGTGCCCAGCACCAGAAGCAGCTCGGCCTTGAGATAGCGGATCAGCTTGAGCACCGAAAAGCCGCACAAGCGACAAACAATGCCAAGGATCACCAGCACGAAGAACAGCGAGGTCACATAAAACGAGCCCACCAGCCAGGCCAGATTGACTAGCGATTCCAGCCCGTACTTGCCGATGGTGAAGGCGATGGCACCGAACGCACCGATCGGCGCGGCCCTCATCAACATGTGCACCAGGCGGAATACCGGGGCGGTCAACGCTTCCAGAAAGCTCAGCACCGGGCGGCCGCGCTCGCCGACCAGGGCCAGCGCGATACCGAACAGCACCGCCACAAACAGCACCTGCAGGATGTTGCCATCGACGAACGCGCTGATCAGCGTGGCCGGGATGATGTCCATCAAAAAGCCGACCAGGCTCAGCTCGTGCGATTTCTGCACGTAGGTGTTGACCGCGCTCTGATCCAGCTCGGCCGGGTTGATGTTCATGCCGGCGCCGGGCTGCACCACGTGCGCCACGATCATGCCCACGATCAACGCCAGCGTGGAGAAGAACAGGAAGTAGGCCATCGACTTGGCGAACACCCGGCCCACCGTCTTGAGATGGGTCATGCCGGCGATGCCGGTGACGATGGTCAGGAAGATCACCGGGGCGATGATCATCTTCACCAGCTTGATGAAGGCGTCGCCCAGCGGCTTGAGGCTTTCGGCGAAGGCCGGCTCGAAATGGCCGAGCAAGGCGCCCAGGACGATCGCCACCACCACCTGGAAGTACAGCTGGCGGTAGAAGGGGACGGACGCCGGCAACGGGCCGGCAGGCTTGCTGATGTGCATGACACCACTCCGAGGGAACATAGAGGGCGCCTGAGCAGGCACCCGGTGCACGCATTCTGGCCGCACGTCACAGCCAGGGCCGATAGCCCATTGGTACTACGCACTGTCCGCGGGCTGAACGCCGTCTTACACTTCAGCGGCGCCACCGCCGGCCGTTAATTTCGTTTAACACAGACAACGATTCCCTGTGCGTTCGATGCCCGGAACCTGCGCGCTTGCTGAAGCTGTTCATTGCGACCGCCATGGCAGGACGCCCGGCCCCTTCTCATTGCCGAAGATCATTCCTATGCGCCTCAATCCGCTCGTTCTTGCGTTGGCCATCGCCGCCGCGCCCGCTGCCGCCAATGCGGCCACCTCGATCGAAAACTGGCCGACCAAGTACACCTTCGGTGATGGCACCGAGCTGGGTCTGACCGGCAACTACGCCTACGACGACAACAACTTCTCCGGCGACGACCGTCTGGAAGACCGCACCGACTTCCGCCGCAAGGAATTCGGCGCCACCCTCAAGAAGAAGGGCGCCTACGACGCCATGGTGTATTTCGACTTCGAAGCCAAGCTGTGGCTGGACGTGTTCTTCCGCTTCGAGACCAAGGCGCTGCTGGGCCAGGATTACGGTCGCGTGCGGCTGGGCTACATGAAGGTGCCGGTGGGTCTGGAAGCGGTGCAGAGCTCGCGTGCGGGCAGCTTCATGGAACTGGGCCTGCCGGTGCAGGCCGTGTTCCAGGGCCGCCGCACCGGTGTGGAGTGGACGCTGGAGCGTCAGCAGTACCTGCTGCAGGCCGGCGCGTACGGCGGCCAGGATCTGCAGGGCGACAACCCGGGCACCACCCAGGCCGTGCATGCGGCATGGACCCCGTTCAAGGCCGAAGGCGACGTGCTGCACCTGGGTATCGCCGGCTCGGTCGAAAACCCGCGCGGCTTCAGCGACGGCCGCGGCGTGTCCTTCAGCCCGCGCGTGCGCCTGCGTGCCCGCCCGGAAGCCGGCCTGACCGACGTGCGTCTGATCGACACCGGCACCATCCTCGATGTGGACCACGTGATCCGCACCGGCGTGGAAGCGGTGTGGATCCACGGCCCGTTCTCGCTGCAGAGCGAAGCGCTGCGTGCCGAAGTGGCGCGTAATGCCGGCCAGCCGCACTTCATCGCGCAGGGCCAGTACCTCTACGGCACCTGGTCGCTGACTGGCGAGTCGCGCACCTATGCCGGCGGCGTCCCGGGCAATATCAAGCCGGCGCACGACTATGGCGCGGTCGAGCTGACCGCCCGCTACAGCCGTTTGAATCTGGAAGACAACAACGTCCACGGCGGCCGCCAGCACGACACCACCATTGGCGCCAACTGGTACCTCACCAGCCACTTCAAGATGCAGGCCAACTACAGCTGGGTGGATTCCTCGCGCAATGGCGTGCATGAGACCCCGCACGTGATGGAACTGCGTGCGCAAGTGCAGTTTTAAGCGCTGTTGAGCAGAGGCAACGCAGGCCTGGTTGGTCGCACGTTGTCTTGGTTGGCCGCTTCAACGCGGTGATGCTGTAACGCACACCAGCGTGTGTGCCTATGCGGCCGCATCCTTCCGAGGATGCGGCCGCAGTCGTTTGTCGGGGGCTTGTTTGGTGGTCATGCGCGGCGGTCGTCGGTGCGGATATCCGCGGCGATAGCTGCACGATGTACCAGCGCACCGCCATACTTGCCGCATGTACGCCTCGCAACGCCGCCGCCTGCTGTTCACGCTGTCCATCGTGCTGGGCGGCATGTTGGTGGCCATGTTTGCGGCCGGGCATTTTGTCGAGCAGAACGCCTTGCGCGACGAAAGTGCCACCGTGCGGCGTCAGCTGCGGCTGTATGCACAGGCCTTGCAGCAGCGCATCGATCGCTATCGCACCTTGCCGCAGATTCTGGCACTGGACCCGGAGCTGCGTGCTGCGGTGTCCGGGCCGTTGTCGGCCGCGCAGGTGGAACAGCTCAACGACAAACTCGAACGCGCCAACAACGTCACCCAATCGTCCACGCTGACGGTGATCGACCGCAGTGGTATCGCGTTGGCGGCCAGCAACTGGCGCGCGCCGCGCAGCAATGTGGGCGTGGACTACGCGTTCCGCCCTTATTACCAGCAGGCACTGGCCACCGGCAGCGGCAGCTTCTACGGCATCGGCATGACCACCAGCGAGCCGGGGTATTTCCTGTCGCAGGCCATCGTCGACTCTGCCGGCCAGGTGCAGGGCGTGGTGGTGATCAAGATCGCGCTGGCCGCACTGGAACGCGAATGGCTGCAGACCCCGGACATCGTGCTGGCCTCCGATGCGCACGACGTGGTGTTTCTGGCCAGCCGCCCCGAGTGGCGCTATCGCATGCTGGCACCGCTCAGCCTGCGCGATCGCAGCGAATTGCAGAGCACCCGCCAGTACGCCGACCAGGGATTGCTGCCGTTGCAGCGCCGGCTGATCGAGCAGACCGGCAACGGCGGCGTATTGGCCGAGGTCCGCGAGCCAGCGCTCGCCGGCCCGGTGCTGTGGCAGACCCTGGAAGTGCCCGAAAGCGGCTGGCGCCTGCATCTGCTGCACGACACCCGCGCCAGCGCAGCGGCCGGCCGCGCCGCTGCGATTGCCGCCGCCGGTGCATGGCTGGCACTGGCCTTGCTGTGGTTGTTCGTGCAGCAACGGCGGCGGCTGGCGGCTTTGCGTCAGCGCAGCAGGGACGAACTGGAAACACTGCTGCAACAACACGCCGAAGAACTGCGCACCGCCCAGGATGGCGTGGTCACCGCCGCGCAGCAGGCCAATGCCGGCTTGAGCCGCAGCCTGGAACACCTGCCGCAAGGCGTGGTGGTGATCGACGATGCGCTCAATCTGGTGGCGTGGAATTCGCGCTATGTCGAGCTGTTCCGCTTCCCGCCCGAGTTGCTCAAGATCGGCCGCCCGATCGAAGACCTGTTTCGCTTCAACGCACGCCGCGGCCTGCTCGGTCCGGGGCCGATCGAAGCGGCGATCGAGCGCCGCTTGAACCACTTGCGCAGCGGCAAACCGCATATGCGCGAGAGCGAGAAGGAAGACGGCACGGTGCTGGAAATCCGCGGCAATCCGCTGCCCGATGGCGGCTTCGTCACCAGTTACGCCGACATCACCAGCTACAAGAACGCCGCACGCGAACTGCGCTCGTTGGCCGACGCGCTGGAACACCGCGTGGCCGAACGCACCCGCGATCTGGCCGCCGCCAAGCGCGAGGCCGAAAGCGCCAACCGCTACAAGACCCGCTTCGTCGCCTCGGCGGTGCACGACCTGCTGCAGCCGCTCAACGCCGCGCGCATGTTCGTCTCGGTGTTGCATGGCCAGGTGCGCGAGACCGGCAGCGCACGTGTGGTCGACAACATCGAAGGCGCGCTGGCCGCGCAGGACGCCATCCTCAACAGCCTGCTGGATATCTCGCGGCTGGAAGCGGGCAGCCTGAAAACCCAGGTGCGCGATTTTGCCATCGCCCCGCTACTGGAAACGCTGGCACGCGAGTTCGGGATCCTGGCCGAAGACCGCGGCCTGGTGCTGGATTGGGTGCCCACCTCGGCGGTGGTGTTGAGCGATGAAAACCTGCTGCGGCGCATCCTGCAGAACTTTCTCTCCAATGCCATCCGCTACACCCCGCGTGGGCGGGTGCTGATCGGCTGTCGTCGCCGTGGTGGCTGGCTGCGCATCGAAGTGCACGATCAAGGACCCGGCATTCCCGAAACACTGCAGCATGAGATCTTCGAAGAATTCCGCCGCCTGGACGACGGCGTGGCCAACGATCGCGGCGCCGGTCTGGGGCTTGCCATCGTCGAACGCATCGGCCGCCTGCTCGGTCACCGCATCGGCCTGCACTCCACGCTGGGGAGCGGCAGCGTATTTTCGGTAACGCTGCCGCTGGGCGAGCGTGCCGCCATTGCCAAGCAATTGCCGCCACCCACCACCACTGCAGAAAACGCCAACGACCCGATTCTGCACGGCTGCCGCGTCTGGTGCGTGGACGATGAGCCACGCGTGTGCGAAGCCACGCGCGTCTTGCTCGAACGCTGGGAATGCCGGGTCGATTTTGCCGGTGGCCCCGACGATGCATTGGCCGCCGCCAACCCCGACGAGGTGCCGGAACTGCTGTTGCTGGACGTGCGCATGGGCGAGCACTACGGCCCCATCTTGCTGCCGCAGTTGGTGCAACGCTGGCAACGCGAACCGCGCGTGATCCTGGTCACCGCAGAACCCGACCCCGCGCTGCGCGAGCATGCGCTGGACCTGGGCTGGGGATTGTTGTCCAAGCCAGTGCGCCCGCCGGCACTGCGTGCGCTGGTGACGCAGATGTTGCTGCGGCGTGGGTGATGCTGCCCGTGGCCACACATGCCACGTTCGGATCGTGCAGCACGGCTTCGTGATCGCTGGTGCAGCAACTCATAATCTGCTCGACCATTGCAGCCTGCCCCCGAAAGCTGGAAATGCGATGTTCAAGACAACGCTACCGCTTCTGATGTCACTGCTCTTTGCGAGCTGCGCAGGGGGATTTCCAGCGCAGGCGGAAACGTCCTCCGGCGTCACGCAGCCAGCGCCGCCATCGCGCGTGACCATGGATTCCTACACGGTCAATAAATTGAATGCCGTGCTGGATCAGGCCTCAAACCATAGGGGATTAAGCCCAGGCCACCTGATCGACGCGATCTCGGCAGAATTTCTAGGCACGCCCTACCGCGACCATGTCTTGCAGGGCTCGGCCACCACGCCAGAGAAACTGATCATCGACTTCACCGGATTGGACTGCTTCACTTATCTGGATTACGTCGAGGCGGCGCGGAAGTCTTACTCACAGCAGGATTTCGTCAATCACCTGGTGCTTACCCGCTACGTCGAGGGCGTTGTCAGCTTTACCCATCGCAAGCATTTCTTCACCGATTGGGCCAACAGACCGTACGAGCTCGCCACCGATATCACCGCAGTGGTCAGCCCCAATGCCGTCAGCGTCACCAAAGCGCTCAACCGAAAAGCCGACGGCAGCAATTATCTTCCAGGACTGCCGGTGGTTGACCGGACCATCGCCTATATCCCCACCGAACGCGTCGACAGCACGGTTGTCAGCCGGTTGCGTACCGGCGATTACATCGGCATCTACACGCCTCTGGCCGGGCTGGACGTCACCCACGTCGGGTTTTTCATCATGACCGACAAGGGTCCGATGCTACGCAACGCCTCATCCCGCAAGGAAAACATGAAAGTCGTGGACTCTCCGTTCATGGAGTATGTCGCGAGAACCCCGGGCATCATTGTCTATCGGGCCAAGAAATAACCACGCACCACTGCCAGGCTCGATAAGCGCCGGCGCCCGGCGGCATCTCTGGCCGCAGCTGCCGCACGCGCCGCGCCTGCCACATCGACGCGCGTGGGAGCCGAGCACCGCTGCAGTGCGTGCTGATGTTCAACCTGCATCAGTCGATGAGAAAGCAGCAATTATCAACATCGGCCATCTCCACCAGAATCGATCGCCTCAGATGTTCCGCACATGCATACCTGTCGTGGAGGGCGATCTATGCAGACTTCCAGCCTTGAGGCAAAGGGGCAGTCGAAACTGGGAATGGTGCTGAGGGTGACCTCGGGCAACTTCCTTGAGCAGTTCGACTTTTTCCTGTTCGGTTTCTACGCAACGCAGATCGCCGCGGTGTTCTTCCCGGCAAGCAACGAATTCGCTTCGTTGATGATGACCTTCGCCGTGTTTGGCGCAGGCTTTTTGATGCGTCCACTGGGTGCAGTGATCCTGGGCGCGTATATCGATGATGTGGGCCGCCGCAAGGGCCTGATCGTCACCCTGGCAATCATGGCCAGCGGCACCGTCCTGATCGTGCTGGTGCCCGGCTATGCCAGCATCGGTTTGTGGGCACCGGCCTTGGTATTGCTCGGGCGGTTGCTGCAAGGCTTTTCGGCGGGTGCCGAAATGGGCGGCGTGTCGGTATATCTGGCCGAGATGGCGACGCCGGGGCGGCGCGGCTTCTATGCGAGTTGGCAATCGGCCAGCCAGCAGGTGGCCATCGTCGCTGCGGCAGCCATCGGGTATGCGCTCAACCAGCTCATGGCGCCGCAGGATCTGGCGCAATGGGGCTGGCGGATTCCCTTTGCCATCGGTTGCGTCATCATCCCCTTCATCTTCTTGCTGCGCCGCAGCTTGGAAGAGACTGCGGCGTTCGCGCAGCGCACGCAGCGCGTCACGATGCAGCAGGTGATGCGCGGGCTGGCCAACAATGCCGGCACCGTGATCGCCGGCGGGTTGATGGTGGCGCTGACCACGACCGCGTTCTATTTGATCACCGTCTACGCACCGACCTTCGGCAAGAGCGTGCTCAAACTCAGCACCGGCGACGCATTGATCGTGACGCTGCTGGTCGGCATCTCCAACTTCATCTGGCTGCCGATCGGCGGCGCGCTCAGCGACCGGTTCGGCCGCAAACCGCTGCTGGTGACCATGGCAGTGGTGTGCGTACTGAGCGCGTATCCGGTACTCGCGTTCCTGGCCGCCGCACCGAGTTTTGCGCACATGTTGCAGGCGCTGCTGTGGCTGTCCTTCATCTACGGCATCTACAACGGCGCCATGATTCCTGCGCTCACCGAACTCATGCCGGCGCATGTACGGGTGGCGGGATTTTCGCTCGCCTACAGCCTGGCCACGGCGGTCTTTGGCGGCTTTACGCCGGTGATGTCCACCTGGTTGATCCATGTCACCGGCGACAAGGCCGCCCCTGGCTACTGGCTGGTGTTCGCGTCCGTGTGCGCGCTGTTGGCAACGCTGTTTCTCTACCGACGCCATGGCAACGCAGCGACAGCGACCGGCCTCGATGCTGCTGCGGGAGCGGCGAAATGATACGGGCCGTGTGGAAAAAATGGCTGGGTGCGGTTGTCGCCACTGCCCTGCTGCTGCCGGCCGCAGGCGCGCAGGATCTGACCGTGATGACCTCGGGCGGCTTCACTGCCGCCTTCGAACGCCTGGCGCCGCAGTACAGCACGCAGACCGGCACGACGCTCGAGACGCTGCACGGCCCTTCGATGGGCCAGACGCCGCAATCCATTCCCAGCCGGCTCGCCCGCGGCGAGCATGCCGATGTGGTGATCATGGTGGGCAGTGCGCTGCAGAAGCTGATCGATGCAGGAGTGGTGGACCCCGCATCGCGGGTGGAGCTGGCCGATTCCAGGATCGGCATGGTGGTGCGCAGCGGCGCACGCAAGCCGAAGATCGGCAACGTCGCACAGTTCAAGAAGGCGTTGCTGCAGGCCGATTCCGTCGCCTACTCCGACAGCGCCAGTGGCGTCTACATCGAGACCACGCTGTTCAAGCGGCTGCAGATCGAAGGCCCGATGATGGCCAAGAGCCGCAAGATCGAGCGCATCCCGGTGGGCGCGGTGGTGGCCAACAACAGCTACCAGCTCGGCTTTCAGCAAGTGGCCGAACTGCTTCCGGTGGCAGGCGTGGATTTTGTCGGCAAGATCCCCGAGCCGCTGCAGTCGGTCACGCGCTATGCGGCGGGTGTGCCGGTCACTGCGGCGCATCCGCAAGCGGCCAAGCGCCTGCTTGCCTACCTGCAGTCGCGTGAGGCGCAAGCGGTCGCGCGTGCGACCGGGCTGGATCCGGTCTCACCGTGAGCGCGCGGGCATCCGTCGCACCAGTGCAGCCAGTTCTAGCGCGGCAGGTGTCAGCGTGCGTCCACGGCGTTTGAGCATCCCGACATTACGCACCACCTCCGGTTCGACCAGCGGCACCGCCGCCAGCAACGGATGCGGGCTGGACGGCATTGCGATCGAAGGAACCGCGGCAATGCCGACGCCTGCTTCCACCAGCCCCAGCAAGGTGGTGACATGGCGGGTTTCGCAGATGCTCGGCTGCTCAGGCGTAAAGGCAGACAGCGCCCGATCGAGCACCAGCCGATTGCCCGAAGTCTTGTCCAGCGTGATGTAGTCGTGGCCATAAGCCTCCTGCCAGCTGACCTGTTCGCGCCGGGACAAGGGATGGTCGTGGCGGCATGCGATTACATAGCGCTCCTGCAGCAACGGCTCGAACTCGACTTCCGGTGCTAGGTTGCCGCTGAAGCTGACGCCGAAATCCGCTTCGCCGGAGGCCACTGCCGCACTGACATGACTGGCGCTGCCGTCGAACAGTCGGATGCGGATTTTCGGAAACAGCTGATGCAGCCCGTGAATCGCCTGCGGCATGAAGTAGTACGCCGCAGACGGCACGCACGCCACGGTCACCGTGCCCATCCTGCTCGATCCGGCATCGCCGATGCTCATCAACGCCAGATCCAGATCGTCGAGCATGCGCTCGACCTGCGGCATGAAGGCCTGGCCGACCGTGGTGAGCGCCACCTTGCGCGTCGTACGCTCGAACAACTTGACGTTCAACGCCGACTCGAGTTTGTCGATCCTGCGGCTGAGCGCCGGCTGCGTGATCCGTATCCGTTCGGCGGCGCGGCGAAAGCTGCCGTTTTCGGCAACGGCGCGGAATGCCTGTAGATCGTTGAGGTCGAATTTGATGGTCACGGTGCCGCAGCTGCGATGTTCGATGGCGGTCGGCATAGCATAGACAGTTGCCTGTTTTGCTGCGCGAGCATGACCGGGCAGACGCATCGCGCACAGCTTGCAGCGTGCGTGCAGAACGTCGTCGAGCTAGGCGTGCACACGCTGCTGAGCACAGCGATTGCCTGCACTCGCATTGCAGTGCTCCGGCAGCGTAACGATGCTGCCAGGGCGTGCAGTCGCATGCTCGCAGCAGAGCGGTATGCCGGACGCCGTGGCGCCCGCGCCTGCTAGAATATCGATAATGATTCCCATTTGATCGTCACTTTCGCCCCGGCTTGCGTGTCTTGCACGCGTGCCGCCGCGTTTTGGAGTTCCTTGCCTGATGAAATCTCCCGTCTCCGCATCGGCCGGTATGCCGCTGCTTGCCTCGCTCTGCCTGCTCGCCTCTGCCACCGCGTCCGCGCAATCGGATGTCACCGATACGCTGGATACGGTGGTGGTTGCCGCCTCGCGCTCCAACATGACCGTGGCCGAGTCGCCGCAGACGGTGCTGATCATCGACAAGGCGCAGATCCAGCAACAGCTGACGATCTCCAGCAACTCTTCCGACGTGCTCGCCAACCTGATTCCCTCGTACACGCCCAGCCGCGGCAAGATGAACGGCAGCGGCGAAACGCTGCGCGGGCGCACGCCGTTGATCCTGATCGACGGCGTGCCGCAGTCCAATCCGATCCGCCCCACCGGGCGCGAAGCGCACACCATCGACTATGCGATGGTCGAGCGGATCGAGGTGATCCAGGGCGCCAACGCGATCAACGGCCTGGGCGCCACCGGCGGCACCATCAACATCATCACCCGGCGTCCGCATGACGGTGAGCTCAACCAGCACGTCGATGTGCAGGCCACCGCGCCCACCTCGGAAACGCGTGCAGAAACCGCAAGCGTTGAGACCCGCTACCGCGTGGACGGCCGCACGGACAAGCTCGATTACCTGTTCTCGGCCAGCTACAGCGATCAAGGCCTGTATGTGGACGGACAAGGCCGGCCGATCGGTGCCGACAACACCCAGGGCGACCTGATGACGTCCAAGAGCTACGACGTACTGGCCAAGCTCGGCTACGCGCTCACCGATGCGCAGCGCCTGAGCGTCAGCGTCAACCGCTACCGCATCAAGAACGACAACGACTACATCGGCATCGCCGGCAACCGTGCGCAAGGCCTGCCCACCACCTCGGTGCGCGGCACCCCGCAAGGCACCGCGCCCTGGAACGATGTGCTGACCTCCAGCCTGTCGTATACGCATGACGATCTGGCCGGCATGCAGTTGAGCGCGATGGTGTTCAACCAGGAATTCGAAGGGTTGTTCGGCGCCGACAACTCGTCCACGTTTCAGGACCCGCGCATCGCACCGGTCGGCACGCTGTACGACCAATCGCGTTCGGTGGCCTCCAAATGGGGCAGCAAGATCAGCCTGACCAAGGACGATCTGCTCGATGGCCGGCTCAAGCTCACCGGCGGCGTCGACCTGCTGGCCGACACCGGCAAGCAGGATCTCTACGGCAGCGGGCGCACCTATGTGCCCGAGTCGGATTACCGCAATCTGTCGCTGTTCGTGCAGGGCGAATACAAACTGCTGCCCACGCTCACCTTGCACGCCGGCGTGCGCCGCGAAGAAGCCGAGTTGAAGATCGACAGCTACCAGACCCTGTGGCGCTACAACCGCGTCGATGTCGAAGGCGGCACGCTCGACTTCAACCAGACCCTCTACAACACCGGCCTGGTTTATACGCCGCTCGAAGGCGTGAGCTTTTTCACCAGCTATTCCGAAGGTTTCGGCATGCCGGACGTGGGCCGCGTGCTGCGCGCGATCAATACGCCGGGCACACGCGTGGCCAACCTGAGCACGCTGGAGCCGATCCTGACCAAGAGCGTGGAAGCCGGCACCCGCCTCACGCGCGGCGCCTTCGATGCGGACCTGAGCTACTTCCAGTCCAACTCGGATCTGGGCACGCGCGTGGTGCCGATCAATGGCGCCTTCATGATGAGCCGCGAGAAAACCCGCGTGCAGGGTGTGGACGCCAGCCTGGGGTATCGCCTGGATGCGGCGCATCGCCTGCGCCTGTCGTACGCGTACACGCGTGGCCGCTACGACAGCGACAACGATGGGCAGCTGGATGCACGCCTGGATGGCCTCAACGTGGCGCCCAATCGCGTGATCGCCTCGTGGTCGGCGCAATGGACGCCGAAATTGTCCTCGTTCGTGCAGGCCCAGCATGCCTTCAGCCAATCCTTCGACGAGGCCGACAAGCGCTTCAGCGGCTACACGCTGGTGGATGCGACGTTCAACTACGCGTTGCCGCGCGGTGCAGTGCGCATGGGTGTGTCCAATCTGTTCGACAAGCAGTACATCACCTACTACTCGCAATCGGCCCTGGTCGAACCGCTGCGCTACTTCGCCGGCCGTGGCCGTACGTTTACGCTGGGGTATTCGCTGAATTTTTAATCGCGCAGGTCGATCATCTGGGTGCACGCTTGCGCGCGGTAGGTCTGCGCAAGCGTGCTGCCGCGAACGCGGTGAATGCGTGGCCGCTCCAGAGGCGCGACTGAAGCGATCCGCTCAGCCCTCGCCTTCCGGCTCCAATGCCTTGACCAGTACCGCCGCCTGCGTGCGGCTGTAGCAATCCAGCTTTTTCAGGATCGCGGTGACGTGCACCTTGACGGTGTTTTCCGCCAGTCCAAGTTCGTGTGCGATCTGCTTGTTGAGCAGGCCGTCGGCCAGGCTCAGCAAGACGCGGAACTGTTGCGGGGTGAGCTGGGCGAGTTTGGAGGCCAGTTGCGCGTCGGCCTCCGAGCGCTCGGCGGTCATCGGCGGGAACCAGGTGCCGCCCTCCAGCACGCTGGCCACCGCGGTGCCGATCGATTCGGCCGGGGTGGATTTGGGAATGAAACCGGCCGCGCCGAATTGCTGCGCGCGCCGGATCACGCGCGGGTGATCGTTGGAGGAGATCACCACCACCGGGATGTCCGGGTGCTCGCCACGCACGTGCAACAGCGCCGAGAAGCCGCGTGCGCCCGGCATAGCCAGGTCCAGTAGCACCAGCTCGGCTTGCGGGTGCGAGCGCAGCATCGCGCTCAGCGTGGCGGCGCTGGAGGCTTCCACCACATCGGCCTGCGGCAAGGTCTGCTGCAGCACGTGGATCACGGCGGCACGGAACAGCGGGTGGTCGTCGGCGACGAGGATGGTGAGATCGGCCATGCGCCAAGTCTGGCACATGGACGTGTCTGTTTCCGTCCCCGAGCGTCCACCACCCCGGCGGCGCGCGTGTCAGGGCGGCGCGCCGCCGGGGGCGCATGCGTGGCGACCGCCGATTCCAGCTCCCGCACATGCACCCCTGGCGGTCACGCAGCGCGTATCGCCGCTCGTTATTGCTCGCGCTAGCGCGGCGGCTGCGTGCTGGCGCGCCAGGCGTCCAGAAACTGCCGGCGCTTGAGTTTGTCCAGATACACCAGCAGGCCGGGCCCCAGCGGGATCGGGCGGAACGGCGGTTGCGCCGAGCCGCCACGGCCACCGGCGGCCGGCAGGATCGGCATCAATCGCGCCTCGCGCGAGAGCACCTGCTGGCCGCGTGGCGAGAGCAGATAGTCGAGGAATCTGCGTGCCTCGGGCGCATGCGGCGCGGTCTTGGGGATCACTGCGGTGCGCAGCGCCACCAGCGTGTAGTCCTGCGGCTGCACGATGCCCAGCGGCGCGCCGGCATCGATGCGCGTCTGCGCGTACGAGCCCAGTACGTTGTAGGCCAGCAGGAGCTCGCCGCGGCTGACGCGGTCGAGCAAGGTGCCGGTGCGTTCTTCCAGCCTGACCTGGTTCGCGCCCAACGCGGCCAGCAGCGCGCCGGCGATACTGCCGACCTGCCCGTCCTGGGTGGCGAACAGATAGCCCACGCCGCTGCGCTCGACATCGTAGGTACCCACCCGGCCGCGCAGCGGCGCATCGGGCGCGCGCAACAGGGCCAGCAGCTGTCTGCGCGTGCGCGGTACGCGTGCGGCGGCCAGTTTGCGCGTGTTGTAGACGATGGCCACCGGCTCGTAGCTGATGCCGAACACCTCGTGCCGCCACTGCGCCCACGCCGGCAGCGCTTCGGTCTGTGCGGAGCGGTGCGCGAGCGCGTGACCATCGTTCACCAGCTTGGTCTGCAGATCCATGCTGGCGCTGATCAGCATGTCGGCGGCGGGTGTGGCCTTGCCCGGATGCAGATAGCGCGCATAGATGTCCCAGGCGATCACGTCTTCGTAGATCACCTCGGTGCCCGGATGCAGGCGCTGGTAGTCCTGGATGACCGCGCCGAACACTTCCAGATCGGTGGAGCCCTGCACGCGCAATTGCGCCTGCATCGGCCCCTGCGCGGGAAACCGCCGTACATCGCCGGGCGCGGCGCAGGCGATGCCATGTGCCAGCAACACCACCATCAGCAACAGCACGCGCATCAGCGTGTCCCTCCAGGAAAATGCAACGAGGCGATCAGCCCGCCGCCGACGCGGTTGGCCAGATCGATGCGCCCGCCATGCGCCTCGACCACGCGTTTGACGATCGCCAGCCCCAGCCCCGCACCGCCGGCCGGCGCATCCGGCCCGCGCGCGAAACGCTCGAACACGCGCTCGGCTTCGGCTGCTGGAATGCCGGGGCCGTGATCGGCGATGGTGATGACGTGGTGGCTGCCATCGCTGGTAAGCGCCACCTGCAATGGCGCGCCGCCACCGTACTTGCAGGCGTTGTCGATCAGGTTCTTGAGCGCCTCGCGCAACAGCAAGGCATCGCCATGCAACAGCGCCGGTTGCGGGTCGATCGCCAGGTGCACGCGCGGCGCACTGTCGCTACGCGGTAGCGCTTCGTGCAAGGCCTGGTGCAAGACCTCGGCCAGATCCACGGTGGCAAAGCGCTGCAGATTGGCGCGATGGATCACGCTGGCATCGCTGAGCAATTGATTGAGCAGCCGGCTCATATGGCTGGCATTGCGCTCGATCGCCACCAGGCTGCGCTGCATCTCGCGCGGGTCGTCGTCGTCCATCGCCAGCTGCGCCTGCGCGCGTAATGCAGCCAGCGGCGTGCGCATCTGGTGCGCGGCTTCGGCCATGAACGCGCGCAAGGTTTCGTTGCTGGACGACAGCCGCGCCATGAAGCGATTGAGTGCTGTCACCATCAACTGCATTTCCTGCGGTGCCGGCACGCTCAGCGGTTTCAGATCGGAGGGCTCGCGCCGCGACAGATCGCGCTCGATGCGCTGCAGCGGGCGCAACGCGCGATACACGCCCAGCCACACCAGGCCCAACGCTAGCAGCGACAGCACGCCGATCGCCACCAAGGCATTGAGCACCACATCGCGCGCCAGCGCATCGCGCGCGCGCCGGGTCTGGCCCACTTGCACGCGCACTTCGCCCTGCCCGGACGCCGATGCCACCCGATGCATCACCACCGCAAAGCGCACCGGCTCGCCGCTGTAGTCGGCGTCGAACAACAGCGGGCGCTCGTCGCTGGGCGGGCGTGGCGGCAGCGGCAAATTCTCTTCGCCGGTGATGGTGCGACCTTGCGCATCGAACACGCGATAGAACACGCGGTCTTCCGGCGCCATGCCGAGCAGATCCAGCGAGGCATATGGCAGATCCACCTGCCAGTCGCCGCCGACCAAGGCCACGCTGTCGATGATCGACAGTGCCGAGGACACCAGCAGATGGTCGTAGGAGCGATTGGCCGCACGCTCGCCGTAATCGCGTGCGGCAAAAAACAGCACCACCGCGCCAAGCAGCGACAGGCTGCCCAGATACAGCAGCAAGGTGCGCCGGATCGACGGCGCCACCGTCAGCGGCTCAGCCATCGACGCCCGGCTCCACCGGCGCGTGCGGGTCGGCTTCTTCGAGTTTGTAACCGGCGCCACGCACGGTGACGATGCGCAGCGGCGCCCCCGCCAACTTGCGACGCAGGCGGCCGACATACAGCTCGATCGCGTTGGGCCCGGCATCGTCGTCGAAACCGAACAAACCGTTGCCGATCTCGTCCTTGCCCACCACCTGCCCCAGCCGCCCGATCAGGATTTCGAACAGCCGGTATTCGCGATTCGGTAATTCGATCGGCACGCCGTCCAGCAGTAGCGTGTGCGCGGCGTTATCGAATACGAAGCCGCCGATCTGCACCACCTCGCTGGCCTGGCCGCGATTGCGCCGCAGCAGCACGCGGCACCGCGCTTCGAACTCGCGGAAGTCGAACGGCTTGCCCAGGTAATCGTCGGCACCGACATCCAGCGCCTGCACGCGGTCTTCGATGCCATCGCGCGCGGTGAGCATCAGCACCGGTGTGGTATCGCCGCGCTCGCGCATACCGGCCAGCACCCGCAAGCCATCCAGCTTGGGCAAGCCGATATCCAGCACCACCAGATCGAAGCTCTGATAGCGCAACACACTCGCCGCCGCCAGGCCATCGGCCTGCCAGTCCACCGCATGCCCGCTACGGCGCATGCGCCGCACGATGGCATCGGCGAGGTCGGCGTTGTCTTCGACTAGCAGCAGGCGCATTGGGCGTGGAATCGAGAATGGAGAATGGGGAATCGGAACGGCGGTTGGCCGCGGCCGGAAGGTAACAGGCCGCGCAGACAAAAGCTCTTAACGCTCTTGCGATTCCCCATTCCCGACTCCCCATTCCCGCCCCAACGACAGGTCCATGACAGCTTCGCCGGACTAGGCTGCTGCCAACGCGCCGCAGAGTGGTTGTGCGGTGCATCGCTGAACGTGATTCACACATGTACCTGGGAGGGTCTGTGAGCAACGACACCTTGCGTCTGCGCGTCTTCACCGCCTGCGCCGCGATCTGCCTGGCACCGGCTGCCCGCGCGGCCGATGGCGACGGTCCGGTTACTGCCGAGGTGGGTGGGCGCGTGCACTGGGACTTCACCATGTTCGACAACGACGAACGCGGCACGCCCGAGCGCAACGACACCCAGTTCCGCCGCGTATGGCTGGATGTGGCGGGCAAGTTTTACGGCTTCAACTACAAGGCCGAAGCGGAATTTGCCGGCCTGCAATACGAATCCGGTAGCCGCGGCATCCTGGCGCGCGATGTGTATATCGCCAAGAAATTTTCCGCCGGCACGCTGACCGTGGGTCAGTTCAAACAGTACTTCTCGCTGGACGATCGCACCGGTTCCAACTACGGCCCGTTTCTGGAACGCGGCTATGCCTCCACCACGCTGGCGCCGATCTATCGCAAGGCGATTTCGTGGCAGGCCAATCGCCCCGATGCGACCTGGTCCACAGCGGCCTACAGTCTGGAAAGCATCGACAATTCGTCCACCAAGGGCGGTGCGCTCGGCACGCGCCTGACCTTCGCACCGGAGATGGGCGATGCGCGGCTGCGCCACCTGGGTGTGTCGCTGGCGCACGAGCGCTATTCGCATCCGGGCAGCGGCGGTGCGGCGCCGTTGCTGATCCGTCCGCGGCCGGAAAACGATCTGGCCAACAATAGCCGCATCACGCTGGCGCGCTTTGCAGATGGCCGCGACACCGACTTCGACAAGTGGTCGCTGGAATACGCCGAAGTGCTGGGCCCGTGGTCGTGGCAGAGCGAGTTCAGTGGCGGCCTGCTCGACGACGGCGGGCAGCATGCCAAGGTGTTGGCTAGCTACGGCTTGGTCAGTTGGTTCGTCACCGGCGAGTCGCGCGGCTACGACCGCAAGACCGGGCGCTTCAGCCGGATCAAGACGCCCAATCGCCCGTCCGGCGCGTTCGAGCTGGCCTTGCGCTACGACTACATGCGCGGCGACCAGCACATGGATGGCCAACCCAATTTCATCGATGCCAGCACGCAGTCGTGGACGCTGGGCGGCAACTGGTATTTCAAGCCGAACCTGCGCGTGATGCTCAACGTGATCGACAGCCGCAACCGCGACCGCATGGTCGATGCGGTGGTCGATCACACGCTGGCGGTGACCGGCCGTTTTCAGTACGACTTCTGATGTGTCGTTCATGACCGAGCCAGATTTCCAGCAACTGCAAACGCGTCATCGCTTCCGCGCTGCATGCGCACGCTCCACCCTCTCCCTGTTGCACGTCTCAAAGGATTTTCCCGCATGCTGACCGCGCTCGGTTTCGGAATGGTGATCACCTTCATGTACCTGATCATGAGCAAGCGGCTGTCGCCGCTGGTGGCTCTGATCACGGTGCCGATCGTGTTCGCGTTGCTGGGCGGCTTCGGCACCGGCATCAACGAGATGATGCTCGACGGCATCAAGAAGATCGCGCCCACCGGCGTGATGCTGATGTTCGCCATCCTCTACTTCGGGGTGATGATCGATGCCGGCCTGTTCGATCCGCTGGTCGGCCGCATCCTGCGCCTGGTCAAGGGCGATCCGTTGAAGATCGTGATGGGCACGGCGATCCTGGCGATGCTGATCTCGCTCGATGGCGATGGCTCCACCACCTACATGATCACCGTGTCGGCGATGCTGCCGCTGTACCAGCGCCTGGGCATGAACGCACTCAACCTCACCTGCGTGACCATCCTGGCCAGCGGTGTGATGAATCTGACCCCGTGGGGCGGCCCCACTGCACGCGCCGCTACCGCCTTGCATGTGGATCCGGCCGATGTGTTCGTGCCGCTGGTCCCGGCGATGGCGATGGCGATCGCCGGCATCATCGCGCTGGCCTGGCTGTTGGGCATGCGCGAACGTCGCCGCCTGGGCGTGGTGCGTTTGCCGGCCGACGGCAACTGGCTGGACACCAGCCTGCCCGAGGAAAACGACGCATTGCCGCGCGTGGAAGACACCGAGGACATGAAGCGGCCCAAGCTGCTGTGGGTGAACCTGATCCTGACCCTGGCGCTGATGGCCGCACTGGTGGTCGGCGTGCTGCCGATGCCGGTGCTGTTCATGATCGGCTTTGCGCTGGCGCTGATGATCAACTACCCCAACCTGGCCGAGCAGCGCCGCCGGCTGGTCAATCACGCCGGCAATGTGCTGTCGGTGGTGTCGCTGATTTTTGCCGCCGGCATCTTCACCGGCATCCTGTCCAACACCGGCATGGTCGAAGCGATGTCGCGCAGCTTCCTGGCGGTGATTCCGGATAGCTGGGGTCCGTATCTGGCGGTGATCACGGCAATCGTCAGCATGCCGTTTACGTTCTTCATGTCCAACGACGCGTTCTACTTCGGCGTGCTGCCGATCCTGTCCGAAGCGGCCGGCCACTACGGCATCACCCCGGTGGAAATGGCCCGCGCCTCACTCGCCGGTCAACCGGTGCATCTGCTCAGCCCGTTGGTGCCCTCGACCTATCTGCTGGTGGGCCTGGCCAAGGTCGACTTTGCCGACCATCAACGCTTCACGCTGAAGTGGGCGGTGCTGATTTCGATGCTGATGTTGGCGGGCGGATTGTTGTTTGGCTTGTTTCCGTTGGCGCGCTGATCGCCCGCCGGGAATGGGGAATCGTAAGGGCGGCGCTGTGCTGTCGTGTCGATTCCTGACTTCCACATGGACAACAGACACCGCAAGCGCGGCTCCTGCTCTACCGATTCCCCACTCCCGATTCCCCAATCCCAACTCCGAAGGAGTTACACCTAATGACACTTCGCATCGCATACGTCACCAGCGGCATGGGCAGTGTGGGCACCGCGATCTGCCAGAAGCTGGCGCGCAGCGGGCACACCGTGGTCGCCGGTTGCGGACCCAATTCACCGCGCAAGACTTCCTGGTTGCGTGAGCAACGCGAACAAGGCTTCGAGTTCGTTGCCTCCGAAGGCAATGCCGCCGATTGGGATTCCACCGTGGCTGCGTTCGCCAAGGTCAAGGCCGAGGTCGGCGAGATCGATGTGCTGGTCAACAACGCCGGCGGTAGCCGCGACACCTTGTTCCGGCAGATGACGCGCGACGACTGGAACGCGGTGATCGCCAGCAATCTGCATTCGTTGTTCAACATCACCAAGCAGGTGGTCGATGGCATGACGTCGCGCGGCTGGGGACGCATCGTCAACATCGGCTCGGTCAGCGCGCACAAGGGCCAGATCGGGCAGATCAATTTCGCCACCGCCAAGGCGGCGATGCACGGCTTCAGTCGTGCGTTGGCGCAAGAGGTTGCATCGCGCGGCGTCACCGTCAACACCATTTCACCAGGCTATATCGCCAGTGCCTCGATCAGCAGCTTTCCGCCCGACGTGCTCGACCGCCTGGCCACCTCGGTGCCGGTGCGCAGGCTCGGCAAACCTGCAGAAGTTGCAGGTTTGTGCGCGTGGCTGGCTTCCGATGAAGCCGCCTACGTGACCGGTGCGGACTATGCCGTCAACGGCGGTCTCTACATGGGCTAGAGCAGCCATCAAAACTACCGCGCTCACCGCCAGGCGGGCGCGGCCGCTGCACGCTACGTTTTGTCGGCCACTGTGAAGCGTCATGCCTGGCGAGTAGCAAGCACAAGCTGCAGGGTGTGCGCTTGCACCGATGTGCGTACTTGCAGCGGGTCCTCCCCCGCAAGCAACCGCCACTGCGATGAGTAACCCGCCTGCTGCGCGAACTGATTACACTCTGGTTTTCCGCAGCACGTTGTCATGGTCAAACCTTCAGAACGCGCAACGCCGGGCGCCCGCCCGCAGATGGCCGATATCGCCCGCATGGCGGGCGTGTCCGAATCCACCGTGTCGCGCGCACTCGCCGGCAGCCCGGTGGTGGCCGAGCGCACACGCGCCTACATCAAGCAGATTGCCGCCGATGCCGGCTATCAGGTCGATCCGATCGCACGCAGCCTGCGCGCCAAACGCTCAAACACCGTGAGCGTGGCAGTGCCGATGATGCATGCACTCGATCAGCCGTTATCCGATCCCTTCATGATGACCATGCTGGCGTTGCTGGCCGAAGAACTCACCGGACGCGGCTACAGCATGCTGCTGTCCAAGCTGGATCGGCATCAGGATGGATGGGTGGAACAACTCGCACGCGGCAGCCGCTCCGATGGCGTGATCGTGCTCGGGCAAAGCTCCGAACACGATGCGCTGGATGCCGCCGCGCGCGACGGCCTGCCGATGGCGGTGTGGGGCAGCAAGATCGAAGGGCAGTCGTACATCAGCGTGGGCAGCGACAACTTTCAGGGCGGCGCGCTTGCCACCGAGCATCTGATCGCCAGCGGCCGTCGCCGCATCGCCTTTCTGGGCGACGATCAACTGCCCGAGGTCGCACCGCGCTTTGCCGGGTATCGGCATGCACTTGAGCAGCATGGGCTCGAATTCGACACGCGCCTGCATGCGCGCAGCCACTTCCTCAGCGAAGACGCCTACCGCCTGACCCGCGCGATGCTCAAGAAGACCGACCCACCGGACGGGCTGTTCGCGGCCTCCGATGTGATCGCAGTCGGTGCGATTCGCGCCCTGGTCGAAGCCGGCCATCGTGTGCCGCAGGATATTTCGCTGGTGGGCTTCGACGACATCCCGCTGGCCGCCTATAGCCAGCCGCCACTGACCACGGTGCGGCAGGACTTGGGGCTTGCGGCACGCCTGCTGGTGGATCGGCTGTTGGCACTGATCGCCGGCGAATCAGTGGAGTCGGTGGAAATGGCGGTGAAGCTGGTGGTGCGCGAGTCGGCTTGAAGCGGGGATTGGGGATTGGGGATTGGGGATTCGCAAGAGCGTGCGTCCGGGCGAGCTGCGCGCACCTAGGCGCTGTCGCCATTGATGGCATTAGACCGCGCCCAGCACGCAGCAGCTCAAGCGTAGTGGCTACACCACTGCAGCACGCGGCTTGCGCAGCCGCACGCACAACATCGCCACCGCTGCAGCCAACATCAGCGCGCCGGCAAGACGGATCACGTTGCGCGGGTCACCGTGCAACAGCCGCTCGTAATACAGCGGCAAGGTGACGATCTGGATCAGCATCGGCAGCACGATGAACAGATTGAACAGGCCCATGTACACGCCGGTGCGCTCGGGCGGAATGCTGTCGGCCAGCATCAGATACGGGTTGCCCATCATGCTGGCCCAGGCCAGGCCAATGCCGATCATCGGCAGCAGCATCAGCCAACGGTCCTGGATGCCCGGCAACACCCACATGCCGATACCGGCCGCGACCAGACAGGCCGCATGCGTGTATTTCGGGCCGAAGCGGCGCACCACCGGCACCATCGCAAACGCCGCCAGAAAGGCGATGAAATTGTAGAACCCGCCGATCTGCCCGTTGACCAACCCCGCCTCACGGAAGCCGTGCGAGTTGGCTTCGGTGGTGCCGAACAACGTGGTGGACAACGACAGCACGATGTATTGCCAGTAGCAAAAAATCCCGTACCACTGGAACAGCATCACCGGTGCGAGCTGGCGCATGGTGGGCGGCATCGCACGCAAGGCACCGTAGATTTCGCGCACTGTCGCGCCCAGCCCTGCACCGGTCTGGCGCATGCGGGCAATCTCGGCCGGCGCAATCGCCGGCTCGCGCACGCTGCGCGCGGTGAGCAAGATCGAGGCGGCAGAAAATCCCGCGCCGATCACGAACGCGGCGATGGTGACGTAGGGAATATGGTGTGCATTGGCGGCGTCCTGATTCATGCCCAGCCACACCAGCAGCGGTGGGGTGAGATAGGCCAACGTCTGCGCAAGACCGGTGAATGCGCTTTGCGTGAGATAGCCAAGCGGCCGCTGCGGCGGCGCCAGCACATCGCTGACCAGGGCACGGTACGGTTCCATCGCCACGTTGTTGGCCGCGTCCAGGATCCACAGCAGGCACACCGCCATCCACAACGCGGTACTGAACGGCATCGCCAGCAGACAGATGCTGCATACCAGCGCGCCCAGCACCATGTACGGCATGCGCCGGCCCCAGCGGGTCACCGAGCGGTCGCTCCACGCGCCCACGAACGGCTGCAGCACCAGCCCGGTGATCGGCCCGGCCAGCCACAGGTACGGCAGGCTCGCGTGGTCGGCACCCAGATAGTTGTAGATCGGGCTCATATTGCTCTGCTGCAACCCGAAGCTGTATTGCACGCCAAAAAAGCCGGCGTTGAGCGCCAGGATGCGCAGGAAGGAAAGCGGTGGAGCGTTCGACGACATACAAGATCCTGAGCTTGGGTGCGGCGATCGGTGGCCGCAGCGCACTATACGCTGACGCTTATGCAATCGATTGTAACGCTGCGATGCAACACGCTTCCGCTTTGAAGATTGTGTCTTCCCAGCATGCATTGGATTGCTGCAATGCAGGATTGCAATCGATTGTATTGCAGCGTATTACTGCGCTCGCACTGCAGGCCACACGGCCACTCCCTGGGAGGGGACGATGCAGATATCGGCACACCACCATCCGTGAGAGAGAGAACCGCGATGTCCACTTTGCACACCCTTCGCCTGCATGCCCTGGCCTGCGCGGTCGCCTCCTGCCTGTGCGTGCCTGCCGCGCTGGCGCAGGACGCCACCAGCGCACCCACCACCCCGCCGGCTGCCGACAGCGCCGCGGTCAATCTGGATTCGGTGTTCGTCACCGGCACCTCCACTGCCACCACCAAGTTGAAATCGAGCGTGTCGGTCAGCACCGTGGGGGCCGAGGCGATCGAGCAATCGGCGCCGCGCAGCACTGCTGAAATTTTCCGCAACATTCCAGGCATCCGCTCCGAATCCAGCGGTGGCGAAGGCAACGCCAATATCGCCGTGCGCGGCCTCCCCGTCGCTTCGGGCGGCGCCAAGTTCCTGCAATTGCAGGAAGACGGTTTGCCGGTGATGGAGTTCGGCGATATCGCCTTCGGCAACTCGGATATCTTCCTGCGTTCGGATTTCACGATGGACCGCATCGAAGCGATCCGCGGCGGTTCGGCCTCGACGTTCACCAGTAACGCGCCCGGCGGCATCATCAACTTCATCAGCAAGACCGGCGACACCGCAGGCGGCAGCGTCGGCGTGAGCCGCGGCGTGGATTACGACAGCACGCGCGTGGACTTCAACTACGGCGCACCGTTTGCCGAGCATTGGCAGTTCAATATCGGCGGCTTCTTTCGCCAGGGCGATGGCGTGCGCGACGCCGGTTACACCACCGAAAAGGGTGGCCAGCTCAAGGCCAACCTCACCCGCCTGTTCGAGAACGGCTACGTGCGTGTGTACGGCAAATACCTCAACGACCGCGCCGCCGGCTATCTGCCGGTGCCCACCTCCGTGCGCGGCCGCGACGGCTCGCCGGACCTGGGCGGCTTCGCCGGCTTCGACCCCGGCAATGACACCTTGTACAGCCGCAATTTCCGCAGCGATGTGGGCCTGGATGGCAACAACCAGCCGCGCCGCACCGACTTGGGCGACGGCATGCACCCGATCTCGCGCACCATTGGCGCCGAAGCCTGGTTCGACCTGGGCAACGGCTGGAACCTGAGCGAGAAATTCCGCATCGCCGACAACAGCGGCCGCTTCGTCAGCCCGTTCCCGGCCGAAGTCACCGATGCCGCCTCGCTCGCCTCTTCCATCGGCGGCGCTGGTGCGCAACTGGTGCAGGCCAGCGGCCCCGACGCCGGCCAGGCCTACACCGGCAACGCAATCCGCACGCATCTGTTCAACGTGGCGATCAACGACCTGGGCAACGTCACCAACGACCTCAGCGTCTCGCGCGCGTTCGACGGCGATGACCGCACGCTCACCCTGCGCATGGGCTATTACAGTTCGCGCCAGACCATCGACATGGACTGGACCTGGAACTCCTACGTGCAGACCCTGGGCCGCGACTCGCGCCTGCTCAACGTGGTCGATGCCGGCGGCGTGTCACGCTCGCAAAACGGTTTGTACGCCTACGGCGTGCCGTTCTGGGGCGATTGCTGCAACACGCGCAGCTACGACGTGCGCTACGACGTCAACGCACCCTACGTGGCGCTCACCTTCGACAGTGGCAAGCTCAGCATCGACGGCAGCCTGCGTTACGACATGGGCGATGCACGCGGCAACTATGCTGGCACCGCAATCGCGCAGAACCTGGACGTCAACGGCGATGGCGTGATCCAGCCGGTGGAACAACGCGTGGCCACGGTCGATACCGCCAACGCGCGGCCGGTGGATTACGACTGGAATTACCTGTCGTATTCGTTGGGCAGCAATTATCTGATCAACGACGACCTGGGCGCGTTCGCGCGCATCAGCCGCGGTGCACGCGCCAATGCCGACCGCCTGTTGTTCGGCGTGATCCGCGACGACGGCTCGGTGTCTTCCGACGAGGGCGTCAACGTGGTCCGCCAGACCGAAGCCGGTTTGAAGTGGCGCCGCGACGGGCTGAGCCTGTTTGCGACCGCGTTCTCCGCACGCACCCAGGAACAGAACTTCGAAGTCACCAGCCAGCGCTTCTTCAACCGCAGCTACAAGGCGCACGGTGTGGAGCTGGAAGCCAGCTACCGCTACGAAGGATTCACCGTCAACGGCGGCCTGACCTGGACCGATGCGGAAATCTCCAGGGACCAGATCACCCCGGAAAACACCGGCAATGTGCCGCGCCGCCAGGCCGATGTTGTCTGGCAGCTGACGCCCAGCTACCGCGGCGACGGCTATCAGTTCGGCGTGAACCTGATCGGCACCACCGATGCCTACACCCAGGATTCCAACCAGCTGAAGATGCCCGGCTATACGCAGGTGAACCTGTTCGGCGATTACCGCGTGACCGATGCGCTCACCGTCGCGCTCAACGTCAACAACCTGTTCAACACGTTTGGCCTGACCGAAGCCGAGGAAGCCACGATTCCCGCCAACGGCATCATCCGCGCGCGTTCGATTGCCGGCCGCACCACCAGCATCAGCTTGCGCTACGACTTCTAAGGACCCCTCGCCGGGTTCTTCCCGGCGCTTGCCAATGAGTACCTCCCCCATCGATTTCACTGTAGTGCGCGCAGCCTTTGCTGCGCCGTTGGATGCGCAGCGTGCGAATGCGCTGTTGCCGCGCTTCGATCAGCATGCGCCGCGTCTGCTCGACGCGCTGCAAGCGCTGTATGGGCAGCGCCCGGACTATGCGTCGTGGTTGACGCAGTGGTTGAGCGCGCTCGGCAACACTGCGCAACAGCGCCCGCAGCCACTGCAACAACTGGACACAACGCGTCAGCCCGGCTGGTTTGGCGAACAACACATGCTGGGCTACAGCGCCTACGTGGACCGCTTCGCCGGCACCTTGCAAGGCGTGGCCGAGCGTGTGCCGTATCTGCAGGAACTGGGCGTGCGCTATCTGCACTTGCTGCCGTTCCTGCGTGCGCGCGCAGGCGATAACGATGGCGGCTTTGCGGTCAGCGATTACGGCCAGGTGGAACCGAGCCTGGGCAGCAACGACGACCTCATCGCACTCACCACGCGCCTGCGCGAGGCCGGCATCAGTCTGTGCGCGGATTTCGTGCTCAACCATACCGCCGACGATCACGCCTGGGCACAGGCGGCGCGTGCGGGCGACGCACGTTATCTCGATTACTACCACCACTTTGCAGACCGCGCGTTGCCCGATCAGTACGAAGCCACGCTGGGGCAGGTCTTCCCACATACCGCACCCGGCAACTTCACCTGGGTGGACGACACTGCGCACTGGATGTGGACCACCTTCTATCCCTATCAATGGGATTTGAACTGGAGCAACCCGGCGGTGTTCGGCGAGATGGCGCTGGCGATGCTGCAGCTGGCCAATCTGGGCGTGGAAGCATTTCGGCTGGATTCCACGGCGTATTTGTGGAAGCGCACCGGCACCGACTGCATGAATCAACCCGAGGCACACACCTTGCTGGTGGCGCTACGCGCGGTCACCGATATCGTGGCGCCCTCGGTGGTGATGAAGGCCGAAGCCATCGTGCCGATGACGCAGCTGCCGCCCTACTTCGGCAGCGGTGAGGACCAGGGACACGAGTGCCATCTCGCGTATCACAGCACGCTGATGGCAGCCGGCTGGTCGGCCTTGGCGCTGCAACGCGGCGACATTCTGCATACCGTCATCGCGCATAGCCCGCCGTTGCCGCACAACTGCGCGTGGCTGAGCTATGTGCGCTGCCACGACGATATCGGCTGGAACGTGCTGCAGCATGAAGCGGCCGGCAATACCGAGCAGCCGCCGTTTGCGTTACGCGATGTCGCGCGCTTCTATGCCAATGATGTGCCGGGCAGTTACGCACGCGGCGAGAGCTTCCAGAGCAGTGGCGACGGCGTGCACGGCACCAATGGCATGGCCGCTGCGCTTGCGGGCATTCAGGCGGCGCAGGATGCGGGCGATATGGTGGCGTTGGACACTGCGGTGGATCGGTTGGTACTGCTTTACGCGATCGCGCTGGCGATGCCGGGCGTACCGTTGATCTATATGGGCGATGAACTCGCCTTACCTAACGACATCAGTTATCGAGGCGACCCGCTTCGTCAGCACGAAGGCCGCTGGTTGCATCGTCCGGCGATGGATTGGCAGGTTGCTGCTCAACGTGAGACTGCGGATAGTTTGAGCGGCAAGGTTTATCGCCGGTTGCGTGGGTTGATCCGGCAACGTGCTGCGCTTTCTGCTTTGGCAGCCGATCAGGCGTTGGGCAGCGTGGCGCTGGGCGATCCGCGACTGTTTGCGTTGACGCGTGGCGATGACTTCTTGGCCGTGCACAACTTCGGCGATCAGCCGTTTACGGTGGAGCTTGCCGCGATCGGGGATGGCCGATGGACGTTGCTGGCTGATGACAGCGACGCAGCGGTCGAATCGCTGAGCGATGACATGCGGCTGGTGCTGCCGGCTTATGGGGTGCGCTGGTTGGAGCGTAGTGCCTGAACGGTATGGGCAGTTCTGAAGCGCACTTCAGAGCGGACGATCTGCGGCTTGACTGCAGGGCCCTTGCCCGCCCACCGTCGCAGGACACGCCGCAAGTACGTCCGTGTAGGCTCTTACGCGGCATCCATGCCGCGTAAGGTCCCGCGACGGTGGGCGGGCAAGGGCCAGTCGAGATGGTCGGTGCGCTTGGTTGCGAGGACTGGATTGCGTTGAGCTTTCGGATGCTGCGGCATTCTGAAACGCACGACAAAGAGCAGCTACAAAACTACTGCTCTCACCGTCAGTCGGGTGCGGCCGGTGCTCGGCATCGGCATGTACAACTCGTACATGCCCGCTCCTCTGCCCCGTCCGCACCTACCTGACGACTAATCGCTACGTGTTCTCAGCCGCTCCAACTCAAAAGGCGCGGCTTTCTCCGTCGGTCGATGCACGACCACACGACAACCGCAAAATCAGCGCTTCAACAGCTCGAGCAACGTCTCGGCGGCCTTTTCGGAGGAGGCAGGATTCTGCCCGGTCACCAGCGTGCCATCGGTGACCACATGCACGCTCCAGTCGGCGCCCTTCTCGTAACGTCCGCCGAGTTCGGTCAGCACGTCTTCGACCAGGAACGGCACGATCTTGGTCAGGCCAACGCCCTCTTCCTCGCCATTGGTAAAGCCGGTGACGCGGCGGCCGTTGACCAGCGGTTTGCCATCGCTGCCCTTGACCCGACGCAGTACGCCCGGCGCGTGGCAGACCAGGGCATGCGGTTTGTCGGCAGCGGCGAAGGCTTCGATCAAGGCGATCGACTGCGCGTCTTCAGCCAGATCCCACAACGGTCCGTGGCCGCCCGGATAGAACACCGCATCGAAGTCCTCCGCCTTGACGTCCGCCAGACGATGCGTGCTGGCCAATGCCTGCTGCGAGTCCGTATCCTGCTTGAAGCGCTTGGTGGCATCGGTCTGTGCGTCGGGCTCGTCGCTCTTGGGATCCAGCGGCGGCTGGCCGCCCTTGGGCGAGACCAGGGTGATGTCGGCGCCAGCGTCCTTGAACACGTAATAGGGCGCTGCAAATTCTTCCAGCCAGAAGCCGGTTTTCTTGCCGGTATCGCCGAGTTGGTCGTGGGAGGTGAGCACCATCAGGATTTTCATCGCATTGCCTCGTGTCGTTGCCCATCTCGGGCGAGGCGACCAGTGTGTGGATCAGCCCGTTGCAACATCGTGTAGAACGCGTCGCCGCGATGCATACGGTTCAGCGCCACTTGCAGCGGGCCACGCAATCGCGAGGCCCGCTGCATCCGCAAGGGACGCGCGACTACCAAGAGCGGCTAACAAAACGTAGAGAGCAGTCCACAGGTGGTGCGGACGGCACGGAGGAACCGGGGTGCACGAGTGGCTAAGCCGATTCCGAGCATTGGCCGCGACCGCCTGACGGTGAACGCAGTCGTTGTTTCAGCTGCTCTAAAATCGCGGTGCGTGTTCGCACCTACCCGGCAAGTGTTCGCACCCTGTCGTAACGACGCTCAGACATTCATCGCCGGCGGCTGCAGCTGATCCATGCGGATGCGATTGGCGAATAACGAAAACGCCAGCATGCCGGCCAGCCCGCTGACCCGGCTCACCCACGGCGGCAACCAGCGCGGTGCAACCAGCACGCCGCTGTCGAACAACGGCGCAAAGCGCGCCACATCGCCCAGCGCCATCTTGCCGGCGAACAGGTACCGGCACAGCTGCAGCTGATCGCGCTGCAGGGAATGCCGGAAGAACGTGTGCACCGCGACCAAACCACGCAGATACACCGTGTCCTTGGTGAAGGCGCCGCCGCCTGCGGTGGGCACCCCGCGGAACACGCGTTGCGCCGAGGAAAAACTTTCGGTTGCGCTCTGCCCGCTGCTGGTGAAATAGCGGAACACCTCGATGAAGTCCGCACCCGAGCGCGCCATCGCAATCGCCTCGATGCGCAGGCTGATGCGCTTCATGCGTTCGATATCGATGCTGCCGGTGATCTGCTCGGCGAACGTGGCCAGCCCTTCCTGGGTGGCCGTAGTGCGCGGCGAAGAGATGCCCAGGCTGGGCAGATGCACCTGCGCGCGGCCATTGAGTGCGGTCAGCGAATGCACCAGCGCTTCGTGGTGGAACAACTGCGCGCGGTCGTAATCGCTGAAGGTGGCGCCGCTGCGCAGGCGGATGCGGTGCGCACCGGCGGCCGCCTTGGCGAGCAGATCCGGGTCCAGCGTGACCGTGATGACGCGGCCTTCGAAGAACGCATCCAGATCGTTCTGTAATTGCATGCGCAAGGCCGTCGCCGACACCGGCACCTGTTCTTCGGGCGCCAGCAGTTCGCGGTCCAGTTCCTGCGCAATCTGGATGAAATGTCGCGCCGCCTCGCGTGTGGTCGGGCCGTTGCCCGGCATCGGGTCGTCGGGCACGCCGAACAGTTGCGCCGAGTAATCGCTGACTGCGGTGGTGCCCAGCGACTCCAGCAGGCCGGCAGCCAGGCCCCAGCTATGCGCCGAGTCGATCAGATACGCGCCCAGCGGATGATGCGGATCGGCGGCCTTCGCAATCGCCGCCAGTTCGCGTCGGGTATCGCCGAAATCCAGCGCCGGATACTCCACCTGCGGCAGTTCCGGCTGACCACGCGCCACGCTCTGCAGAAACGGCTCCTGCAGCGAGCGCGGCCAGCTGGCCAGGGCCAACAGACGCACGCCGCGCACCGCCTTGACCAGGCGCACATCCAGCGCCGCGTGATGGACGATGTCCGGCGGCGCCTTGCGCAGCGGCATTTCAGCGGCGCCCGGTGCGATCGACGCTGGCAGGCCGCCGGCCCGATCCCTTGCCCCGGTTGTTCTGCGCCAGGCGCGTGGCGAGTTTTTCGGCCGCAGCGGCCACTTCCACACGCAGCTTCATGTAATTGGCCACCCGCTCCGGATCCAGCGTATCGGCCTCGATCGCCGCACGTACCGCGCAGCCGGGCTCGGCGATATGCGCGCAATCGTTGAAGCGGCATTGCGCTGCCAACGCCTCCACATCCGAGAAACCGCCCTCGGCCAGATCTTCCTCGCCGGTGGGCTTGAGCTCGCGCATGCCGGGCGTATCGATCAGGCAGGCACCGGACGGCAGCGGAATCAACGCACGATGCGTGGTGGTGTGCCGGCCGCGCGAATCGTTCTCGCGCACCGCGTTGGTCTTCATTCGTTCCGCGCCGAGCAAGGTGTTGGTCAGCGTCGACTTGCCGGCGCCCGACGAGCCCACCAGCACCGCGGTGCGGCCATCGCCCAGCCACGGCCGCAGCGCAGCCACGCTCTCGGGATCCTTGGCATTGACCGCGCGCAACGCGATGTTCTGCGCTTCCAGTTCCTCCAGCACCGCCAACGCATCCTCAGCGTATTCGGTCTGATCGGCCTTGGTCAGCACCACCACCGGCTCGGCACCCCCGCCGCCGACCAGCAACAGATAGCGCTCGATGCGGCGCGGATTGAAGTCCGCATCCAGCCCGCACACGATGAACACCGTATCGATATTGGCCGCGATCACCTGCTGGTGGTAATGCTCGCCGGCCGCACCGCGCTTGATCGAGGTGCGCCGCGGCAGCAAGGCCACGATGCGCTTGCCGTCCATCAGCACCCAATCGCCCACCGCCGCCCGCTCATGGCTGGGAAACCGCGGCCGCTGCCACTCCGGCAACGACTCCGCCTTGAGACTGGCCTCCGGCGTATCGGCCACCACATAGCCGGTGCGATGCTGCTCCACCACCCGCGCCGGCATCGCCTGCGGATGCGCGGCAAAGACCGCCTGCCAGGACGGGTCCTCGGCAGGGCCAGGCCAGGGCCAACCGATGGATTGGAGGGTGGGGTAATCGGGGAGTGCGTTGCTCATGGGGCGATTCTAGCTGGCTGGCCGCAGTGGCTTGTGCAATCGGACCCTGCGCCTGGACTGAAGCGCCCCTTGACATCGTTGCCGATGCAAACATGCCCGCCTGTCATATTTCCGCTACCATGCCAAGCCTCACGCCTACAACCGGCCTGCCGTATGTCCACAGCCCAGCAAAAGCCGCTCGTCATCCGCGAGCGTCTGTCCGAAGTCCGCTACGAGATCCGGGGCGAGCTGGCGCGGCGAGCGCGGGAGCTGGAGGCGCAGGGCCGCAAGCTGATCAAGCTCAATATCGGTAACCCGGGTGCGTTCGGGTTCCGTGCGCCGGAGCATCTGCAGCGCGCGATCGCCGACGACATGGGCCGCACCGATCCGTACACCCATCAGCAGGGCCT
Source organism: Xanthomonas sp. NCPPB 2933 (assembly GCF_056725225.1). NCBI lineage: Bacteria > Pseudomonadati > Pseudomonadota > Gammaproteobacteria > Lysobacterales > Lysobacteraceae > Xanthomonas > Xanthomonas sp. NCPPB 2933. The sequence continues at coordinate 1,056,316 of NZ_CM161518.1, read as the reverse complement.
GCCCGAAGCGCGCGAGGCGATCGCCACCGCATATGCGCGGCGCCAGCATCCGGATGCGCATCCTGACCGCATTTTTATCGGCAACGGCGTCAGCGAGCTGATCGACCTGTCGCTGCGTGCGCTGCTCAATCCCGGCGACGAAGTGCTGGTGCCCTCGCCCGACTACCCGCTGTGGTCGGCGGCGACCATCCTCAACGACGGCCGCCCGGTGTATTACCGCTGCGCGCCGGAAAACGGCTTCCAGCCGGACCCGGTGGAGATCGAGACGCTGGTGTCTTCACGCACCCGAGCCATTGTGCTGATCAATCCGAACAATCCCAGCGGCGCCAGTTATTCGCGCGAGTTGCTGGAGCGCATCGTGGCGATTGCCACCAAGCACAACCTGTTGCTGATGGTCGATGAAATCTACGACCAGGTGCTCTACGACGATGCCGCATTCGTGCCGGTCGCGCCGCTGGCCGGCGCGCATCCGTGCATCACCTTCGGCGGGCTGAGCAAGGTACACCGCGCCTGTGGCTGGCGCGTGGGCTGGGGGCTGCTGTCGGGCGAGCAATCGCGCGTCAACGATCTGCGCAACGCGATGGACCTGCTTGGCGCCTTGCGCCTGTGCGCCAACGTGCCGGGCCAGTACGCCATCGATGCGGCAGTGAACGGGCCGGACACCATCTCGGCGCTGTGCGCGCCGGGTGGACGTTTGTACGAAACCCGCCGCGCGGTCATCGAAGCCTGTGCGGCTAGCGAGCACTTGTCGCTGGTGGCGCCGGCCGGTGCGCTGTACGCGTTCCCGGCGGTGGTCGGTCCGGCCGCGCGTAATTTCGATGACCACGAATTCGCGCTCGATCTGATGAACGAGGAAGGCGTGTTGGTGGTGCCGGGTTCCAGCTTCAACGTGCCTTACCGCCACCACTTCCGCGTGACCCTGATGCCGGAAGCGACGGTGATGCGCGATGTGTTCGCACGTATCGACCGTGCATTGGCTCGTCGCGCCGAGGCGGTCACCAAGGTCGTGCCGCTCAAGTCGCGCAGCGTGGCCTGATGGCGGCGCCTGGTACGCCGTTGCGCTATCTGGCGCTCGGCGACTCTTACACCATCGGCGAAGGCGTTGCGGTTGCGCAGCGCTGGCCGGTGCAATTGGTCGAAGGTTTGCGTGCCTACGGCTGGAACGTGGCGCCGCCGCAGATCATCGCCACCACCGGCTGGACCACCGACGAGCTGCAGGCGGGCATCGATACGGCTGCACCGCAGGGCCCGTTCGACCTGGTGAGCCTGCTGATCGGCGTCAACAACCAATACCGCGGGCGCTCGCTGGACGAGTACCGCAGCCAGTTCGATGCGTTGTTGCAGCGTGCGATCGGGTTCGCGGGCGGTCGTGCAGCGCACGTGTTCGTGCTGTCGATTCCCGATTGGGGGCTGACGCCGTTTGCGCATGCGCAGGGCGCCGATGCGGCGCTGATTGCCGAGCAGATCGATGCCTTCAACAGCGTCGCCTCCGATCTCTGCGCCAAACGTGCCGTGCGCTTTGTCGACATCACCGCCACCAGCCGCGATGGCGGTGACGCGGCGGACATGCTGGTGGACGATGGCTTGCATCCATCGGCAGCGATGTATGCGCGTTGGACGACGTTGGCACTGCCTGCGGCGCGCGATGCCCTAAGCTAGCCGCGCAACACGCCTCACTGCCAAGGAACGACATTGCAGACCACCGCCACCCAACCCATGAGCCGAGCGCAGGCGCTGGCAATCGCGCGCGCGTTTCTGCCGCCGCATCCGCTGGGCAATCGCTACGATTACTACTACACGCAAGCCAAGCTGCGCACCGATCCGTTGTATCCGGGCGTGCTGGCCGAGCTGCGCAGCACCAACGCGCCGGTACTGGATCTGGGCTGCGGCCTGGGCCTGCTCGCGCATGCATTGCGTGCCGATGGCCAGGCACTGGCGTATCACGGGGTGGATGTGGATGCCTCCAAGATCCGCCGCGCGCAACATATCGCGCAGCGCTCGGCACTGGGCAATACGCAGTTCGCCGTGGTCGATCTGAGCGTGGCATGGCCGCAACACCGCGGCAGCGTGACCATTCTGGATGTGCTGCAGTATCTGCAGGAAGACATGCAGGCCAGCCTGCTGCGCAGCGTGGCGCAGATGCTGACGCCGGGCGCGAAGCTGGTGATCCGCAGCGCCTTAGGCGATGCCAGCAGCCGTGGCCGCACCAGCCGCGTCACCGACGTGCTGGCGCATCTGAGCGGCTGGATGCAGCGCATGCCGCGCAGCTATCCCACCCGCGAAAGCCTGCAAGCGCAGTTGGATGCCGCCGGTCTGCGCGCGACGTTTGCGCCGTTATATGGTAATACGCCGTTCAACAACTGGTTGATCGTGGCCGAACCGCGCTGAGGCGGTGCACGAAATGCTCGACTCGATTTAGAACAGCTAACAAACGTAGCAAGCGGTCGCCAGGCGGGTGTGGACGGCGCGGAGGAAACGGAGTGTAGGCGTGGTAAATGCCGCACCGAGCACGGCCGCAGCGATCTGGCGGCCGCGTAGTCCGTTCTTAGCGCGATGTGGATGACCCCAAGCGGCGTTGGTCGAGTGCGCGGTGCCCTCACCGCTCACGGGACACGCCGTGAATCCGTCCCTGGAGGCTCGGTGGCGGCATCCATGCCGCCACACGGTCCCGCAATCGGCGAGGACACCGCACCAGAAAGTTGGTCGGTCGTTTGATGAAAGCCTGCCGTTGATCGCGTTGCGTTTTGCGTTGTGAAGCTGATCGGCCGCAGCGTTATCCGAACAACGCACCTGATGCATTGCTTGCACCATGCACACCGACCATCTCGACTGGTCCTTGCCCGCCCACCGTCGCGGGACCTTATGCGGCATGGATGCCGCATAAGAGCCTACACGGACGTACTTGCGGCGTGTCCTGCGATGGTGGGCGGGCAAGGGCCCTGCAGCCAAGCCGCAGATCAACCGCTCTACAACTGATCTATCCGCACTCTCCATGCGTTTACAAGACACCCGAAATTTCGAGTCGTAGCGTTATGAGATGCAGTCACAAGCTAGTTAGTCGAGCGCGCGGTGCCCTCACCGCTCGCGGGACACGCCGCAAGTACGTCCATGTAGGCTCGGTGGCGGCATCCATGCCGCCACACGGTCCCGCAAGCGGCGGGGACACCGCACCAGAAAGTTGGTCGGTCGTTTGATGAAAGCCTGCCTGTTGATCGCGTTGCGTTTTGCGTTGCGAAGCTGATCGGCCGCAGCGTTATCCGAACAACGCACCTGATGCATTGCTTGCAACATGCACACCGACCATCTCCACTGGTCATTGCCCGCCCACCGTCGCGGGACCTTACGCGGCATGGATGCCGCGTAAGAGCCTACACGGACGTACTTGCGGCGTGTCCCGCGATGGTGGGCGGGCAAGGGCCCTGCAGCAAACCCTCAGATCAACCGCTCTGTAACTGATCTATCCGCACTCTCCATGCGTTCAAGACAACCGAGATTTCGAGTCGTAGCGTCATGAGATGCAGTCACAAGCTAGTTAGTCGAGCGCGCGGTGCCCTCACCGCGCCAGAGAGTTCGCTGATTGCTTTGTTGAAAGCCATGCACACCGACACTCTCGACCGGTCCTTGCCCGCCCACCGTCGCGGGACCTTTGGCGGCATGGATGCCGCCAGCGGCTGGCGCCTTGAGCGAGATCAGAACTTCCAGGAAACGGTCAGCTCCACATCGCGTGGGTCGCCGTAGATCAGCTGGCTCTGATAGACGATGTTGGCGTAGTACTTGCGGTCGAACAGATTGCGCACGTTGAGCTGTGCCGACCAGGCCTGGTTGATGTCGTAGCGCGCCATCGCGTTGGCCAGCAGCACGCTGCCCTGGGTCAGCCGCTGCGTGTTGCCCTGTGGCCCGGACATCAATTCGTGAATCGCAGACTGCCAACTTAGACCACCACCAACGCGCCATGGGCCGGTTTGCCAACTGGTGAATAACGTCGCTTCGCGACGCGGACTGGTTGGATTCACGTCGACGCCGCTGGCGTCGTTGGCATCGAACTGGGCAAAGCCGAACGCGATGCGCCATTGCTCCGAAAGCTGACCATCGAGCTGGAATTCCACGCCCTGGCTGACTGTACCCTTCGCCGCGAGATACGCTTGGTCGGTGGTGCCGGGCACCAACTGGCCGGGGTCGTTGACGGCGAGGTTGTCCTGCTCGATACGGAACAACGCCAACGCCGCATTGAGTTGGCCGCCGAGGTACTCGCCCTTTGCGCCGACCTCGTAGCTGTTGCCTTCCAGCGGTTCGATATACCGCCCGCTACGGTCGCGATTGCTCTGCGGTTTGAAGATGCCGGTGTAGCTGGCGTAGAGCGAATGGTGATCATCCACATCGAAGATCAGGCCGGCGTACGGCGCGGTGCGGCCGCGGCGTTCGTACGAGTTGGCCGGTACCAGTTGGTCGGTGTTATTCCAGTCGGTGATGCGTGCGCCGACGATGGCCTTGAGCGCATCGGTCAGGCTGAAACGGCCGGCAGCGTAGGCGGCAACCTGGCGCACCTCGCGTTCTTCGCCCTTGCTCAGCGGCGTCCACTCCGGCTGCGCCATGCGGCCAGTCCAGGCGTAGACGCTTTCGGCAGTCAGTTGCTGCAGCGGCAGCGGCCCGTTGGACCAGCTGCGCAGGTTGCGATTCATCCAGGTAGCGCCGGCCACCAGTTCGTGTTCGCGGCCCCACAGCGTCAGCGGCACCGTGGCGTAGGCATCCAGACTGTTCTGCGCGCTCAGTGTGGGATAGCGGCCGCCAAAGTTGCTGGCAAGGCCCAGGCCGGTGTCCCTGTCCGGATAATCGAGATATCCGAACAGCACCGATTTCCAATCGGCCTCGAAACGCTGATGCGAATACTCCACGTGCAGCTGCGCGCCGTTGTCGAAACGATGGGTCAGGCCGGCGAAGGCATTGGTGGTGTCGGCCACGCCGCGCGCCCAGCGCGGAGTGAACGAATCCGAGCGCGCAAAATCCGTGCGGCTGCCATCGCTGAAGTACGCCGGCACGCCGCCCCAGGTGGTGCCGCGACCGTCGTTGCGCTGCTTGTTGACGCCGATATAGCCACTGGTGGCATCGCTGAAATCGGCATCGACAATGCCGTAGAACAGCGACGACTGCTTGCTGTAGTAATCGCGGAACGACTGCTTGTCTTCGTAACTGGTCACCACCCGTCCGCGCACGTTGCCTGCCGTGTTCAATGGCGATTGCAGATCCACAGTGCCGCGATAGCGGTCCCAGCGCCCCGCCGACAGATCCACGCGGCCGGTGAACACGTCGCTGTCGGCATGCTTGCGCACCAGATCGATCGATGCGGCCGGGCTGCCCGCACCGGAGGTCAGTCCGTTGGCGCCGCGGATGATTTCCACACGGTCGTAAATCGCCATGTTCTGCTGCACATCGCCGCTGTAGTCGGTGGGGATGCCATCGATGCGGTAGTAGTCCACTTCGAAGCCGCGCGCATTGATGTAAGTACGCTCGGTATCCCAGGTCGGCGAATTGAAACCGGCCACGGTATCGGTGACGTCCTGCAGCGATTGCAGATTGCGGTCGACGATCTGCTGGCGCGTCACCACCATCACCGATTGCGGCGTTTCGCGCAGCGAGAGTTGCAGCTTGGTCGAACTGCGCGCGACATCGGCGGTGTAGGAGTCAGTGCCCTCGGTGGCAGCGCCGCGATGCGCGTGGATCTGCATGCGGTCCAGGTCGACCGGATCGCGCGTGCTCGACTGCGCCATCGCAGACAACGGCCATGCGCAGGCCAGCGCCAGCAATGAATGCGACAGGCGAGCGTTCAACAAACAGACATCCGCACGCACAACAGCGCGCGCAGGAGCAATGCGATAAGACATGGTGTCAGCCTCATGAGCGAAACATTGCCGTCGATGACGGCCACTGAGGCTGGCGCGGCCGCGCCGTGAGAAGGCGCGCGCCGTTTGCTGGCTGGGGCGCGCATGTTCGATCCAGGTTAAATCGCTGTCAATACGCATGCGGCTTTACCGACCTGCGGACGCGCATCGCAGCGAACGCCTGCCCTGGCACAGGGGACTGCTCCATCGCGTGCTGGTGCTTGCAACAGGCCGCATCGCACACTGCCGCTTCGCGGCGTGCAACGCGACCTCAGCCGGCCACATGCGTGCCGTCTCGCTTGCCGTCTGTCCGCCACTGCTACGCCTGCATGGACAGGCATGCCATGATCGCGCCCTCGACGCCGGGCCGGCCCGCACTGTGCGGGAATCGCCAAGGACGACAGGTCTCCTCTGTCACGCTGTCGAGGTTTCAGGGTTTGCCCTGACTAGGCTCCGAGCGCATCACCAGGCATGCGGAAGGGGCCGCGCGCAGATGCCCACGGATGGTATTGGCTGCATTCGAGCGAGGACGGCGAGGATGTTCAGGATTTGGTTGTTCGGCTCGGTCTCGATCGCCCATGGCGACGCACGTGCAGCGGCGATCTCCGGACGCTGCGGCAGCTTGTTGGCCTATCTGGCGCTCGGTCAGCATCGCTATTTCAGCCGCAGCGAACTCATCGCCAGCCTCTGGCCCGAACGCGACTGCAGTGCCACGGCAGGTTCGTTTAATACCGCGCTGTGGCGATTGCGACGCCTGATCGAACGCCCCCCGCTGGGCCATGGCGACCTGATCGTCTGCGACCGGCGCGGTGCCATCGGCCTGGATGGCCCGGTCGAGACCTGGCTGGATCTGGCCGAATTCGCGCGATGCATCGCACCCGGGCTGAGCAAACCGCCCGAGCAGCTGCGCGATGACGAAATCGAGGGTCTGCGCCGCGGCGTCGCGCTTTACCGCTCGGACATCCTGATGGATCTGGCCGACGACTGGGCCCTGCGCGAGCGTGAAAAACACCGCCGCAGCTATCTCAATGCCTTGGGGCGGCTGATGCAGATCGCCACGATACGCCGCGACTATGCCGACGGCATCCGGCATGCACAGGCGATTCTCGACAACGATGCACTGCGCGAGGACGTGCATCGCGAACTGATGCACCTGTTCGTCCTCAACGGCCAGCGTGCGCATGCGCTGTGCCAGTTCGAGCGCTGTCGTGATCTGCTGCGGCGCGAGCTGGCAATCCAACCGATGCGCGAGACGCTGGCGTTGTATCAACGCATCACCGACGGCGCCGTCGGCATCACTGCCGACACCGCCCTGCCCGCAACGCCGCAGACGTTTTACACGCGAGCCGACTCGGCCGGGCAGCACGCGCAACTGTTGATCGAGAACGCACGCCGCAGCCTGGCGGCGGCGGACGCGCAACTGCAGTTGAGCCTGCAGTTTCTCGAGCGTTGATCGCCTGAGTTCACCCTGCGCAGCACGGAGGCCGATCGCGATGACCGGCAGCGGCACTGCGCGCGCGCGCCTGATTCGCCATCGCAGTGAGATCGCTGCGCTGAAGCCAACTCCACTAACGCGACACCGTGGGACGGCAGAGCGCCTTCCGCGACCAGCTACATCACCGCTGCATCACCGTCATCACGCCACCGGTGAGACGGCGGTGACTGCGCGGTGACCCGGCGGTGATGTGATGCGCCTAGCGTGATCTCACCTCATCCGGAGCGCTGCGATGGCACTGCTCGAGGACCGTAGCGCCGCTTTCATCGTCCGTGTCTGGGGCGAACGTGGCGATACCGACGACGCGGTGCGCGAGTGGCGCGGCTCGGTCGAACACGTGCAGTCGGGCGAGCGCGCGTTCTTTCGCCATCTGGAACAAGCGGTCGCGTTCATGCATCCGCATCTGGAGCACATCGGTATCGACGTCAGGCAACGCTTCTGGGAACACATCGCCACGGTCATGGACAGCGACCTGGAGCAACCTGCACCGCCCTTGCAACCTGCACCGCCTTTGCAAACGAGCCTGCCCGCACCGCCGCCCTTCCCCCCTCACCGTCCCCGCAAGCGCCGTTAGGAGTCCATCATGGCCCGCATCCGCGCCACCCGCGACAGCATCAACGACCGTTTCAACGTGCTGAGTTTCAGCGTGCGCAGCGACAACGCGCCGTTCGAGATCGGGCTGGCCACCGACCCGGAGTTGCTCAAGCCGGAAAATCGCGAGCGGCGCACGTCACGTACGTTTTTTTCCAGTCTCGTGCAGACCGGCAGCAACGGGCGTGATGCAACGTATCTGGTGCCGCCCAGCGTAGTTGCGCGCTTCGTCGGGCAGCCGCGGGTGTACTTCGGGCTGGCGACCTACAGCGAGCGTGATCGTGCCCGACCGGTGCAGGTGCAGATGCCCGATCGCGGCAACATGTACATCAGCCTTTCCGGCCTGACCGAGCGCGGATTGCGCCGCACCGCACGCCCGCAGCCCACCGGCAGCAACCACTATGCCGGCGAAGGCGCGGCGCTGGCCTGGGGTGGCGACGCGCTGACCACCGCCGCTCGCGCCGCGCCGGCCAGGCCGGCGACAGGCAACGCGAGTGCGGCGGCTGGCGGTTACAGCGACGGCTACTCGGACGAATTGTGGCAGCACCCTGCCGATCAGGCTGCGGCGCAGTCGCCGGCGCCGGCAACGCCTGCGCCGGTGGCTGCGCCCGCCCCAGCGGCGCAGACGCGCACACCCGCCAGCAACGGCGCGACTCCCGCGGCCACGTCCGTCACGGCGCAGGGCTGGGCCGCACCGCAGGCCTCCAATGCAAGGCCAGCGGTACGGCCTACACGACCGCCGCCAGCACCCGCCATGCAACGCAGCGGCGTGCCGGCCCAGGCGATGCGCGTGGTCGGCCAGTACGACACTCCGGAAGACTGGCGCGATGCGCTGCTGGCGCAGCTGGAATTCTTCGCCAGCAGCGCGCGCTGGGTGCTGGGCGTACCGGACACCACCGTGCCGCCCTACAGTGCAATCTGTCAGGTGCGCCGAGTCGACGGCAGCGACGCAGGCATCCAGCACGGCACCGCCTTCTTCATCGCGCCGCGGCTGTTGCTGACTGCCGCACACGTGGTGGCCGGGCAAAGCGAACTGATCATCGTGCCGGGCAAGCAGGGCGCCGGCGTCGACCACGCCAACGAGCCGTTCGGCCGCTTCCATGTGGCCGCCGCCGACATGCTGACGCATCCGGCCTACTCGGACACCAGCCACGACTTCGACATGGCGCTGATCCGCGTGCCGGAGGCGAATGCAGTGGCCGCGCCGCAGTTCTTCGACCTTGTCGAAGAACTCACCCAATCGCGACCGGAAAAGACCGTAGTCAGCGGCTATGCGGCGTTCTCGCCGGACACCAGCGTGGCAGGCACCGTGGTCAATGCGCTGATCGATCCGGACAGGCAACACATGCATGGCGGGCATCTGCGTGAACTGCCCAGCGCGGAGACCTTCAGCTACGACGTGCAATCGCTCGGCGGCACCAGCGGCTCGCCGGTGTATTACATCGACCAGGGCGCATCGCCGCGTGCGCATATGGTTGGCGTGCACATCGCACCGTTCAACGATGTCAGCAACCTCGGCTGCCGCATCACCGCCGGCAAGCTGGCCTGGATCCGTCAGCAGGCCGCTGACTGGAATCAGACGCTGAGCTTCTCGCTGCGCGCGCGTGCGCTCTCGGAACCGTCGGCCGAGGAGAGCGCCAGCGAGGATCCGGATCGCTTCGGTATCACCGGCGACGAACCGCCGGGCATCGCCAATGCAGGTGCGCAATCGCTGCGGTCGCGTGCGTTGGACGCACCGGCTGCCGAGTATCCGGGCGCCAGTCGTTTTGCCGCAGCGCATGCGCGCAACTTCCGCGCTGGCCGTCGTGCCGGTGTGGCGCTGGACCGCATCGTCATCCACATCACCGCCGGCGGGCCGAGCATCGACGGCACGATCGGCTGGTTCCAGAATCCGGACGCGCGCGTCAGCGCGCATTATCTCGTCGGCCGCGATGGCGAGGTGGTGCAGATGGTGCGCAATGCCGATACCGGCTACCACGCCAGTGCGGCCAACTCGCGCAGCATCGGCATCGAGCACTGCGCCAACAAGCCGAGCCGGGGCAACCCGCGCGATCTGCCGGTGACCGAGCCGCAATACGCCGCGTCGGCCGGGCTGGTCGCCTGGTTGTGCCAGCAGCTCGGCCTGCCTGCCGACCGCGCGCACATCGTCGGTCACCAGGAGATCTCCCCGGGCGACAACCACGCGTGCCCGTCTTCGATCTGGGACTGGGACCACTACCTGGCCTGCGTGCAACAGGCACTTGCCGGCAACGCCGGTGCGGCGAACCCGCAACCACTGTCGCTGCAGGCCGAACGTGGTGCGCGCACGCGCGCACTGACCATCGACGCAGACGATATCGCGCAGGCGCAGCGCTACGCGCCGCAATGGGCCGACCTGTTCAACTGGAGCGCGCCGGCCGCGGTGGACAGCGCGGTGAGTGCGCGCGGCATGGCGATCCAGCGCATCCAGGATGCCGCCGGCGAGCTCAGTCTGGATCGTTACGAAGTGCGCTGCGAGCGCTTGCCCGAGGGGTGGAGCGCGCCCGCCCTGGTCGAGCATCTGCGTCTGCATCTCAACGACTTCATCGACGCCGACTACAGCACTTTCATTCCCTACGTTGCCGGCGTGGACGATACGACCTGGCAATCGGCAAGTCCGCTCGGGGCGGTGTTCAAGATCGACATCGGTGGACCGGACAACGCAGCGGTGGTGGCAAGCCTGGTCGAGCCGCAGCGCTGGCGCTTCACCACCGTGCACACCGAATGGTCCGGCGACCACCCGGTCAGCGGGCATCGCGAATTGGGCGTGCGCGACGACGCCGGCACGCCGGTGTTCTACACGCGCGGCGCCGATCGCTGGACCGGCGGCCCCGGTGCGAGCATCGGTTTCTTCGCCGCCGACCGGCTATGGAAAAGTTTCCAGCGCAAGCTGAGCGCGTGGATCCAGGCCAACGGCGGTGCTGCCAGCGTGCCGGCGCCCTTCAGCGAGCGCTTCCACGCCGAGGTGGTGCGCATTCTCTACCCGGCCAGTGCGCAGTCACTGTCGCTGCCGCACAGCGCGCGTGCGTTGAACAGCGAACCGGTTTACGAGGTGGCGCTGATCGCGCAGCCGGACAAACGCGCCTGCTGGGCAGCGGTCATGGCGATGCTGTTGTCGTATCGCCGCGCGGCCCCGGTGACGCCGGAAGCGCTGGTCGCCGAGGTCGGCGCCTCGCTGTCCAGCTCCTATGGCGTGGAGGTATTGACTGCGGTGAGTCAGCGCTATGGCTTCACCGCGATCGAACTGCCATCCAATGCCAGCCTGTATCACAGCCCGCAGCAATGGGCCGATTGGCTGAGCGCCTATGGCCCGCTGTGGGTGGTCATCGTCGGCGCGCCGCATGCGGTGGTGCTGAGCGGGATCTCGGGCAACCTCGCCGACCCTGCCTCGGTGGTGGTGCACATCCTCAATCCGTGGGACACGCGGGTGGCCTTCGATAACGATCCGGTGACCTTCACCCCGCCCAACCAGGGCTATGCGGACTGGCTCTCGTTCGAGGAATTCGCCGAGGCCTTCGGCGAGATGGCCGCAGCCGACTACGGCAACTGGCGCGTGCTGCATCTGCCGGCAAGCGCTGCGCAGACGCAGGCGCTGTCATCGGCCGGCATGCGCCTGGCACCGCCCCCGGCCGCGATCCGCGCGCTGGCGCTGGAACAGACCTCCACCCCAGGCGAAACACGTGAGGCGATCACGCCCAGCCGCATCGTCGGTACGCGCATGAGCGTGCTGCACGGCGGTGCCGGCGCATGCCGCTGGACGCTGGACCAGCTGGAAGGCCGGAAAACGCCGGCCACTGCGGCCGCGGTCGGCAGCGCTGCCGCTGCGCAGGTGCGCATCATGCTCGACGACTGGCCGGCCGTCGATGGCGCCGCCACGCCGCTGCCGGTGGCGCTGGACTTCAGCGCCGACAATGGCAGCGTCGGCGATATCCGCATTGCGGCCGGCACGCCGGGCAACCTGGCCTACGGCATCGAGGTCACCGCCCGCATCGACGACGCCGACGATGTGCGCGGTGTCGCCGCGCTGCTGGTCACGCTGGATTATCGCTTCAGCGGTCTGGCGCAAGGCAATCCGGAAGCACGCATCGCGCTGCGCCTGCTGGGCGATGGCCGCTATGAGCGCATCAACAGCTGGGTGGCGCAGCCAGCCGGCGCCGCGGTTGCGGCCTGAGACACGTCATGGCCAGCGGTCACCGCCCCGGCAACCTGATCTTTCCGCCCCGCCTCGCGACGACCGCGGCACGTGCGCTAGCCGAGCGCGTGCCGGCAGCGCCGCTGTCCGGCGTGCCGGCCAGCGCAACGCCGGCCACGGTCAAGCCGCAGGCCACCGAGACGATCGCGCGGCGCACCGGTGCGATGGTCAACGAAGTGGACTTCCCCGGCTTTGTCGCGCAACTGGTGCACGGCACCTTCGATGCGATCGTGGACGCCTCTATTCGCCAGATGGAAAGCTACTCGAGCATGGTGGCGGCGGTGTCCAAGACGGTGGACCAGTTCACCGAAGAAAACGTCAGCCCGAATCAGGCGCGCGATTGGCTGGCCACGCACTATCCCGGCGATGTGGTGCTGCTGTTGCCCGACGGCGGCGCGCGCACCGCACCGCAGCTGGCGCCGCGCACCGAGGGCACCCAACCGGGCTGGCTGGCCGATTACGGCCTGGCCGACGAGGACCTGACCAGCGAGTTGCTCGAGCAAAGCGTGCTGCCGCAGGTCCGCAGCAAGGTCGGCAGCGAGCGCCAGCAATTGCTGGCGACAATGGTGTTGCTGGGCATGAACCGGGTGGTGGTCCGCGACGGCAGCATCAGCAGCAAGGTGATGTTTCGCGCCGCCGCGCAGGACGTAGCCAAGGTCGGCTACGCGCTCGACCACGATCTTCCCCAGGCCGACAACTGGGGCGAGCGCGGTGCGTCCAGCTATGCGGGCAAGAGCACCACGATGGTCTCCACCGTGCAGGTCAATGCACAGAACGAATCCAACCTGCGTGCCGATCTGTTCGGCGAGGTCAAACTCAATTTCGTCAGCGAGACGCTACCGCTGGAACGGCTGGCCGATGCGGCCAAGGTCGCGCTGGTGCAGCGTCATTCGCCGAGCGTGCGCGCCTCGCTGCCGGCCGCCACACCCGCGCCTGCGCCTGCACCCAGTGCGCCCGTCGCCAGCGAAGGAGCGGTGTGATGCTGCGCGAACTCTCCGCGTTACTTGAAGAACTGCACGAAGGCCTGCTGGCGATCGAAGCGCGCTCGGGCATGCAACTGACCCAGGCGGAGATCACCCTGCCGCTGGAACTTCGCCCGGTGCTGCGCGGCGGCGGTTGCCGGCTGCTCGCTGATGTAGCGCGCAGCCGTGACCTGAATCGCTGGAACGCGGCGCCCTCCACCTTGCGCCTGGCCTGGCACAGCGGAGCGCAGTCATGAGCGCGCAACTGCCGCCGCTGCTGCAGAACGCCGGAGTGCCGTTGGACCTGTTCATCCAGGCGCTGACCGAGCAGCTGGACAAGGCGCAGGCGGCGATGACGATCAAGGCGCGCGTGGGCAAGCTGCCGCTGACCTTCGCGGTCAAGGACGTGACCCTGGATATCCGCGCCTTCGTGCAGGTGATCGACGACGACGTCTACCTGCGCCCGGCCGGCCCCGGCGAGAGCGAGGCCAGCAGGATCCACCTGGCGCTGACCACCATCACCAAGCCGATGATCGAGGAAAACGCGATGGATTTCCGCGCCGAAGAATCCGACTTCAGCCTCAAGAGCGCGCTGGGCGATCAATTTTCCGAAGGGGAGCAACGCCAGCTCGAACGCATCGGCGTGCGCACCGTCACCCAGCTCAATGACCTGAAGGAGAGCGCCGGGGCCGATGTCATTGCGCGGCTGTCGCGGATGCCGGTCAACCGGCTGCAACAGGCGCTGCTCAGGGCCGCCGCACCGCGGGTGACCCGCGTCGAGTCGGCCGACGCGCAGGCCGACGCCGGCACCCGTGTGCACCTGAGTGCACCGGGGCTGCGCAGCGCACGCTTGCCGCTGGTACGCGCGGCCGGCGCAGCGGTACCGGTTCTCACCGCCGAAGACGGACGCATGGTGCTGGCTCCGCTGGCCACCCAATTGGGCTGCGAGGCGGAACTGGATTTCGGCGACGGCCACATCGCGCATGTGCCGCTCCGCCAGGGCTGCCTCGGCCAATGGAGTAGCACGCCATGAGCACGCACATGAGCACGCACACCTTGCCCCGGCTGATGCCACGCCGGCTGCTGCTGACGCTGCGCCTGGGCGAAGTGCCTGAGCACCTGCCCGGCCTGCGCGCGGTGCACGGCTACGGCACGCCGATGGGCGACTACATCGACCACGGCGCGATCGATCGGCTGCTGCGCCATCACGCCGAGGCGTTCCGGGTGGCGCGGCTGCACAGCGCACGCGTGCGCCGCAGCGAAAGCGCGCGCCCGGGTGGACGCCGCTTCGACGAGACCGAGCAACTCAGCGGCGTGGCGCGCGTGCTGCGCATCGACCTGCGCGATGGCGCGCGGTTGCCGAGCTTGCTGCGCGCGCTGGCCGAGCTGCCGATCGTCGAACGGGTCGGCGCCGATTATCTGTGCTGCACGCCGTGCAGCGTGCCTGCCGAGCAGACCCGGCTGGCTGCCTCCGCCACCTGGGCGCAGCACGCGATCCGCTTGCCGCAGGCGCTGCGTCTGGAGCCTGGCGACCCTGCGGTGCTGATCGGCCTGGCCGATACCGGGGTGGCCTTGCAGCACCCGGAACTGGCAGGCCAGGTGCGCGCCGGTTTCGACAGCGTGGATCTGGACCCGGCCACGGTGGCCGGGCTGTCGCTGGTCGGCGATTTCCGGCGTGCCGGCGAACATCCGCAGGACGAAGTCGGGCATGGCAGCGGCTGCGCCGGCATCCTGGTCGCGCGTGGCCGCCAGATCGCGCCCGGCGGTGCCGGAGCCTGCGGGCTCACGCCGGTGCGCGTGCTGGGCGCGGCGCTGGATGGCGGTACGCGTCGGGTCGGCGTGGGCGCGCTGGACAACATCGACGCCGGCATGAAGCGGTTGATCGATCTGGGCGTCAAGGTCATCAACATGAGTTTCGGCACGCCCGAATCGGCACTGCTGCCGGATGCCCCGCGCCCGCACGAAGAGACCGTGCGCTATGCGCTGGCACGCGGCGTGTTGCTGGTCGCGGCCAGCGGCAATTCCGGTCTGCGCGAGCGCTTCTATCCAGCCGCGCACGACGGCGTAATCGCCGTCGGCGCGGTGGATGTCAGCTTGACCCCGGCCAACTTCAGCACGCGCGGCGCGCATGTGGCGCTGTGCGCCCCGGGGCGGGATATCCGCACCTGCGCCCTGGACGGCTACCAGGAGGCGTCCGGCACCAGCTTCGCCGCACCTTTCGTGGCGGCCGCCTGCGGCTTGCTGGCGGCGCACGCACAACGGCGCGCCTGGCCGCTGGACGGCGCGCTGGCACGCCAACTCCTGCGCGACAGCGCGCGCCCGTTCGCCACTGCCGGCGTCGTGGACTGCGGCAGTGGCGTGCTCGACGTGCATGCCGCGCTGCGTGCACTGGATGCCGCGCTCGACGCGCAATTGCAAGACGAAGACGACACCCACAACGCTTCTTTCTCCGTGCCGGCGTCGTCCACGCCCGTCGCGGCCTGACGCCCACACGCTGCCGAGGAGATTCCGATGGCGATCCAGCGCACTACCCCGAAGTCCCGCAAGCCAGCGGGCGCCAAGGCAGCCAAGGCCGCTGTCACCGGTGCCCGCAACACACCCCCGAGCAACGGCGGCAGCGCGTCCGCCGCAGCCGCATCACCCAAACCGTCCGACCCCGGAGTGAACACCATGAACCGCATCCTGCTGGTCGACCTCGGCGAGCGCGAGACCAAGAAGCGCCAGGAGCTGCGCGCGCGTCGCCAGGTCCTGGACACCATAGACAAGACCGCCGACAGCAGTGGCGGACTCAGCCCGCGCCAGCTCGACGAACTGGCGCAGATCAGGACCAGGCTATCCAGCGACGTGGTGGTGGATCCGTTCTACCAGGTGGTGGTCGCCACCCAGCAGCAAAAGGACTGGAACGACCTGTCCAGGGACGAAGAGAACATTCACAAATACGGCCTGATCGGCTCGCAACGCACACCCAAACAGTTGCGCGGCCCGTTGGGCAACGACGAGCGCGAGATCATCGGCATCTGCGGTCTGCTGCAACTGGACGGCTACACCGATGCCAGCCTGAAAGGCTTCGTGCAGCGGATCAGTACCGCGCAGGGCGAGTATCGGGAGAACCGCGCGCTGTTCCAATCGGCGTTCGAGCTGTTGGTGCCGCGCTATCAGGTCACCCTGCAATCGCAGATCGCCTCGGGCCTGATCGACCCGGACATCATCGGTTGCGAATGGCCCAACGACGATCCCGAGCAGCGTCGCCACGGCTACAGCACCGACCGGCAATTCGTTCCCGCCGCCGACGACATCGTGTGCGCGCTCAGCGCACGCAATCTCTCGGCCACCGTGCGCCGCCTGGCCAGCAACGGCATCCGCGCCGACAACGCCTGGCTCGCCAGCCATCTGCAGAACAGCTACGAAATGCAGACCGGCGTGGTGTCCGGCGCACCGCCGTCGGCGATGGAAATCATCCTGCCGGACCTGGACGAATCCACCGACGTGGAGATCGTGCGCGAAAACCTCAACGCGGTGCAGGCGATCTACTTCTCCTACATGCTCGAAGAAACGCGCATGCCGCAGGTGGTCGAACGCATCGTCGAACTGTTCCGCAGCGGCATGCTGCCGCTGGGACGCGGCAAGGCCGGCGATTATCTGTTCCGTTACTACAAGACCGCTGCCGAGCGCATCACCGAGGGCGAGCGCCGCGATCTGTACATGCGCTGCTTCGGCGCGCCCGGCGGCGATCCGAATGGCAACGAACCCAATCGCGAATTCAACGAGCTGTGGCTGCGCTTCGTATCGGCGGTGTCCTCGTTCGGGCGTCAGCTCAGCGTGGACCGCATGCTGCGCACCAACATCCCGGTGTCGGTGTCGCAGGAACAGGTGCGCAAGGCCGCGCGCGATCTGGGCGCCAGCATGTCGCGCAGCGGCTACGGCATCGCCTACTTCGCCGCCACCGAGCTGCAGCAGATGATCCTGGAATACCGCGACCTGCTCAGCGACCCGGAAGTACGCGGTGCCTTCGGTGCGCGCGACATGTGGCAGGTGATCGACCAGGTCAACGCCAACTATCTGGGCGGCCCGCGCAATACCAGCCGCTTCCGCACCCAGGCACGCGCCGGTGCGGTGATCATCCGCTGGATCGCCAACAGCCGGCAGCGGCTGGAAGGACGCTACGGCGAGGTGATCTCGATCAGTGCGCTGACCAACCCGCAATTACGCGGCAGCGACCAACCCACCGTCGATCCCACCGACTGGGATCTGCTGCAGGCCTGCGAGCAATGGCTGGCGGTGGGCGGGGTGCAGGACAACAGCGTCGAGCAGTACGCCCAACCGATGGAATCGCCGGTGATCACCAGCCGCCCGATCGAGATACCGCAGGCCGCACGCGACCTGCTCGACCAGGCGGGCATCAGCCTGCCGGGCATGTAGGAGCCCACCATGCGCACTCACGAAGATCGTCCGCAACCGGTCAAGAACCTGGTCAAACATTCGCTGCGCGCCGCCGCCCACGCATTGGGCACGCGCGATCCGATGCCGTATGTCGATGGCCTGATCGACCGCGCCTTCTATCTGCCCGACGACGACACCTCGTACGCACGCAATTCGCTGGCGCCCGGCGCAGTGCCGTACGAGCCATCGTTTTCCGAGTCCGAGCCGAACATGCTGCGCTTCACCATCGAGCCGCTCGGCCCGGACGCAGCGCCGGTGGCCAGGCGCGACGAAGCCACCCGCGAGATGCGCCGGCTGGTCTCGCCGATCTTCGGTCCCGATGCGTTGCGCTGGTTCGACGCGCGCAGCGAAGCCTGGCGCGGCTTCGGCGGCATGAGCTGGATGAACTACGGCGCCTGGTTCGGCAGCGCCTTCGACAGCGACGGGCTGTATGCCACCAAGATCTACTACGAGCTGCTGCCCGCCCAGCTCGACGCACTCTCGCCAGGACTGGCGCGATTGACCCAGCAGGTGATGAGCGAGATGCCGGGGCTGATGCCGATCTTCACGTCGATCGGTTGCAAGCGCGACACCGGCAGCCAGCGGGTGACCTTCCTGCACCGCGGCGCGCTGGTGGTCAACACGCTCGGCCCGCTGATGAATCGGCTCGGCATCGGCCATCAGTTGCCGAGTCTGATGCGCATCGTCGGCGTGGCCCTGGGCGGGCGCTTCGAACTGCCGCCGGGCGCGGTGCTGGTCGGCATCCGCGAGCTGCCCGACGGTGCAGAGCTGAAGCTGGAAATCCTGCTTGCAGCCATCCCCGACCTGCCGGCCCGTTTTCTCGATCTGCTCAAACTCGGGCTGGCCGAGCGGCCACGGCAACTGGCGGCGCTGTCGCGCTGGCTGGATGCCTTCGGCATGGACGATGTCGGCGAACAGGGCCATTTCTCGGTGCTCAGCATCCGCGTCACCCCGACCTCGCAGGCACGCATCAGCCTGTATGTGCGCCCGATCGAGTTCGAGATGCGCGAAGCGATCGCCGAGGCGCGCGCACTGCAATAAACCGGTTCGCTCGCCGCTGAGGCCTCATCCATCCATCGATCCACGTCGACCCGGAGCGCTGCAATGTCTGCCATCTTTCCCCGATCCGCACCCGCAGCCGCAGCCGCCCGTGGCGCGCCAGCGCCGAGCACGCGCGAGACCCACGACGCCGCACGCGTGGCGGTGCGCGATCTGCTCGAGCGTGCCGACGCGTTTCACGAACTGCCGCCGGACAAGCGCGAGACCCTGGCCAAGGGCCTGGTGCAGATCGGCACCTATCTGGCCGAACCCGACGGCGTGCGGCTCACCCAGCAGAGCGCGCCGGTCCGTGCGATGGCCGGCGACGACTCCACCCCGTTGCAACAGGAGAAACAACCCGAGTTCGGCCAGGCCCTGCAAACCGGCGTGAAGCAGGCCGGCGCGTTGATGGCAGCGGTGAACTTTCCCGAATTCGTCAGTGGTCTGATCAATGGCGTGTTTCATTCCATCGTCAGCTCCTCGATCGAGCAGATGGAGGCCTACGCCAAGCTGGTGGCCGATGTCTCCAAGAGCCTGACGCAGTTCCGCGACGACAACACCACCCAGAACCAGGGGCGCGATCATCTGGTCGAACAATTCCCCGACCTGTTCCAGTTGCAGATGGGTGGCGACGCATTCGGCGACATGGGCGGTTTCGGCGACAGCGGCGATGCGCCGGCACAACCGCGCGTGGTAATGCGGCCGGATGTGGACGAACGCACGGCGGTGGCGCGGGTCAATCAATCGCTGCCACTGGACAAGCCGGTGACCTCGCTCAACGACGATCTGGTCGAAGCGCTGCTGGTGCCGGCCGCACGCACGCAGATCGCAACCGGCCGCCAGCAATTACTTGCCACGTTGGTGATGCTGGGCATCAACCGCATCGTGGTCACCGACGGCCGTATCTCGGCCAAGGTGCTGTACGACTTCCAGTCGCGCGACAACAGCCGTTACCGCTACAGCGCCAGCAAGATGGATCACCAGAAAGACGCCGCCGGCAACGTGCAGAAAACCTACGGCAACGAAGGCGAGTACGAGAGCAAGAACGATGGCGGCAGTCGAAGCAAAAGCGCCGATGGCAGCGAGGATCGGCAGGACGGCAGCTATTACTCCAAGGGCACCTACAAATACAGCGAGCAACCCATCATCAAGATGATGAGCACCTCGCAGCTGCAGAACGACTCCTCGTTGCAGGCCAAGGCCAGCCTGGCCGGCCAGGTCGAAGTCAACTTCAAGAGCGACTACATGCCGCTGGACAAGCTGGCCAATCCCGAAGCGATTGCCGCCATCCAGATGAACGCGCAGCCAGGCATGGTCAAGTCACTGGCGACCAACCGTGCGGTCGCACCGCCCGCCGCAACAACTGCTCCGCCGCCAGCGCCGGCCAGCGCGCCTGCGGCCTGACCGGACACGCCGCCGCCATGCACGCTCTCGCCCGCACCGCCGCCAGTGCCGCCAGCCGCACCCCGGCCTGGCTCGACGACGACACCCTGGCCGCCGTGCGGCCACAGGTGCGCCGCCTGCTCGAATCCTCGCCGGGGTTCCGCCAGTTGCCGGTTGCCGAGCAGCAGGAGCTGGCGCGCAACATGGTGCGTGTGGCGTCCTACATGACCAATCCCGACGGACTGGCCAAGCACGAGTTGTCCAAGGACGGAGGCGTACTGGTGCGCGATCCCGCACCCCCGAGCGCACGCGCACTGGCCGATCCGGTCACGCAGGCCAAGAACAAGGCCTCCGACAAGATCGGCACCTTCGCCGGCGACGACTTCACCGCCGCCTCGGTGGAACAGGGTGCCGACAATTTCAAGAAGTACATCGGTTCGGTCGATTTCCCCGCCTTCGTCGGCGGGCTGATCCAGAACGTATTCCAGGCCATCGTCGACGCCTCGATCCAGCAGATGAACGCCTACGGCGAGCTGCTCAAGTCGGTGGCGCAGACCGTGGACCAGTTCGCATCCGACAACATCAGCATGAACAATGCGCGCGACTGGCTGGTGGAACGCTTTCCCGAGGCGCTGACCATCGACGCCAGCGACGCCAGCAGCGGCCCGCGCCTGAGTCTGCGCGACGAAGACAACGCCGCCGGCGCGCTGACCCAGATGAAGGACAGCCTGCAGCCGGCCAAACCGGTCGACGACCTGTCCGATCCCGATCAGGAGAGCCGCCTGGTGCAGGCGGCGCGCCTGCAGATGGCACGCAGCCGCCAGCAATTGCTGTCGTCGATGGTGGTGCTGGGCATCAACCGCATCGTGGTCACCGACGGTGCGATCAACGCCAAGGTGGTGTTCGACTTCCGCGCCGAAGACCATGCCCAGCGCAATGCCGGCGCCTCGCTCTACGATTCGGAATCCAGTTCCAACCGCCGCAAGTCCGGCATGGGCATCAACCTGGGTTGGGGCGCCGCCGGCACCGTCAACACCAGCGTGCAGCGACACATGACCACCGTGAAATCATCAGTGGACGAGGACTCCGGATCCAGCCAGGAAATGAAGGCCAAACTGACCGGCGAGGTGCGGGTGAACTTCAAGTCCGATTACTTCCCGATGGAGAAACTGGCCTCGCCCGGCATGATCGCCAGCATCCAGGGCAATGCCACGCCGTTCGATCCCAACCCGCCGGCCGCCGCACGGCCGGGGACCACTGCGGCCGCGTGAGGACAGATCGCAATGCGCCTGCATCCGCCACCCGCCGATCGCCACCTTGCGCCAGCGCACCCGCATGCCGCACTGCTGGATGCGCTGGCTCTGGCGCAGGCCACCCTGGCTGCACACGACAGCGCACTGGCGCAGTCGCTGGCCGAACTGGGCGAGATCGACCTGCCAGCGGGCGCGCCCACCGCACAGGACCGCTCGCAATTGCTGGCGGCCGCGCCGCTGTATTTCGCCAGCACGCTGGAAACCGCCGGCGTGCTGGCGGCCGCCGAACAGATCGCCGCGCTGTTCGCCAGCGGCGCAATCACCCAGCCCCTGGGTCCGGGCGCGCAGTCGCTCAATGCGTTCTGGCGCGGCCGTCGCGAGCGCCTGAGCGGCGCCGAGCGCGACGCCATTTTCCAGCGGGTGTTCGAGCCGCCGCACTTCGCCCGGCTGATGCGCGCGTTGTGTGCCGCCATCGTGGCGCAGGCCGATGGCGGCGACATGCGCGAAGACGTCGCACTGGCGTCCAGCGCGCAGGCGCTGGGCGAACTGCTGGCTCAACGCACCGATGCGATGGCCGCGATGGCCGCGCGCGAGATCGTGGACAACCTCAACGCCGCATTGGGTTTCCTGCGCGAGCGCATGCTGCAGAGCGCGTTCGGGGTGCAGTCGCTATGGGCATTGGTGGGCGCCGCCCACCCGGGCATCGGCATCGGTGGCGCGCAGTCGCTGGCAGACCAGGGCCGCGCCGGCCAGCAGGTGCTGCTGTGGCTGGCCGCGCAGCAGGCGACCGGCGCAACGCGCCTGGACCCGGCACGCGCCGACGACCTCGCCATGATGAGCGCTGCACAACGCTGGTTGCTGGCTGCACACGCACTGCAACGCACGCCCGCTCCTGCGCTCCAGCGCGCGGCGTAAGCGATGACCGCTCCCGGCCCAGCGTCACCCACCGTTGCCACGGCAACCGCACCGCAACCGTGGCTACGCGCTGCCGTGCGCGACGTACTCGAACGTGCGCCGCACTATCCGGCGCTGGCAGCGCACGATCGCCAGGCCCTGGCGCAGGCGATGGTCACCGTCTCGGCGCTGGCCGCCGACCTGCTCGCCGAAGAACACGACGCCGATCAGCAGATCCATTCCAGCCCCGTGGTGCTGGCACGCGCGCAGGAGCAGCAACCCGCGTTCGGCGAAGCTGCCAAGCGCATCGCCGACACCACAAACAGCGTGCTCAACGCGGTGTCGTTTCCGCGCTTTGTGACCGACCTGATCAACGGCGTCTTCCGCGCCATGCTCGATTCCAACGCGCAACAGATGCAGCAATACGTCGAATTGCTGGGCGCGGTATCGGCCTCGGCGGGCGGTTTCGAGCGCACCCAGTTCGGCGTTGGGCAGGTGCGCCAATGGGTGGCCGATCATTTTCCGGAAGTCATCGAGTACGACGCGCCGGATCCGGGCGACAGCCCCGATCCGGACGAGGTCGCGCAGCAAAAATTGCGCCTGCGCGGCGGTGCGTCCATGCCAACGACAGAGGATATCCGCGCCACGCTCGGGGTAGGCGAAGAGGAAACGATAGACGCATCCAACCCGGAGCAACTGGTTCCGCTGGCGCGCCGTTATCTGGCACGCCAGCGCCAGCAGATGCTGGCCACCATGGTCGCGATGGGCATGCAGCGCATCGTGGTGGACAGCGGCCGCATCAACGCAGCGATGCGCTTCCATATCGATACCCGCAGCGCCGCCAACGAAGAGCGCGGCAGCCAGTTCAGTCTGCAAAACCGCATCAAGGCCGCCGGAAAATTCGGCGTTGGCCCATGGGGCGCGAGCGCGGAGATCGAAAACAATATCGGCTACGTCTCCACCCAACGCGCGCAGCGCACCGAAGAGATGAATACCGATCTGGAGCTCACCTCCTCGGTGGAGCTGAACTTCCACAGCGATTATCTGCCGCTCAACCAGATGGCGGCGCAGGCCCAGGCCGAACGCGTGCGCGGCGCAACGTTGAACCCTTCCATCGATATCCCCGACCCCAGCGCAGCCCGCACCGCACGCCTGCAGGCGCAGCTCACCGGCGAGCGCGAACGGCGTAACGGCATGGATGCAACGATCGCCAGCGCGGCTGCCCCACGCCCGGCAAGCCCGCCCCCTGCAGGCCCAGCACCGGCCGCACCTGCAGTGGGCGCCTCACCCACGACGCCTGCCACATCTGCCGCGCCTGCGGTGCGCGCGTCACCTGCCACGCCTCCCAGGCCACCTGCATAGCCGATCTGCCAACGCCCAGGACGACACAAGTTCGTGCCGTGCACCGCGCCCAATGGGAACGTGTTGCTGACAGGGATCTTTCAACAGTAGCGCGCAGCGCAGCCCGCGAACGGCGCGAACTATCCGATGGCATCGGTACCACTGCGCGGATCGAACAGGCCACCGCAGCAGTCGCTAGCGGACAACCGCCCCGTTGCGCGAGACCTCAGCTGTCGCCGCTGCCTTCGGCCCATTGCAGCAGTGGCGCACGCAGCCTATGAGCTGTGAGCGGGGGACAAATCGCCATGTGCTGTGCCTTGCGGCACGATGCCCACCAAGCCACGCTCTCGCATCGCCTCCAGCACGCCCCGCAGGATGGTCAGGTTGTGGCCGTGCGCGGCACCTTCGTGCAGCAGCACGATCGCGCCGGGGCGCAGGTCGCGCACGATGCGGGCGACGGTGGCGTCCGGCTCGCAATGCACGCCATCAAAGCCGCGCGCGCTCCAGGCCACACGGGTCAGGCCGTGCGCACGTAGCGGCGAGGCGACGAAGGGGTTGGTCATGCCCACCACCGAGCGGTACAGTCGTGGCGCCTGCCCGGTGATGGTGGCCAGCACGCGCTGCGCCTGGCCGATTTCCTGCGCCATGCGGCGTGGCCCCAGCGCCCAGAACCAGGCCTGCGGATGGGTGTGGCTGTGGTTGCCGATACCATGCCCGCGACGCACGATCTCGCGCACCAGCTCAGGTCGCTGCTCGGCGCGTGCGCCGACCACGAAGAAGGTGGCCTTGGCATCGTAGGCATCCAGCAATTCCAGCATCGCCGGGGTGTCGTCGGAGGGGCCATCGTCGATGGTCAGCCACACCTGCGGCGCGTGTCCGGGCAGGCGTGCCAGTACCGGCGCATACAGGCGCGCGCGCGGCAGGAATACCGGCACCACGAACAGCGCGTGCGACAGCAACAGCGCCGGCACGCCCCAGATCCAGCCCATGTGCCACCACAACAGCGCCACTGCGGCCTGCGAGAGGACCAGCAGGCCAACCCAGCGGTAAGGATGTGAGGGAATGCGATACAGCGTTTGCAGCGTGGTCATACCGCATGATGCCACGCGGCGTAGAATGGTCCGCCTCCACGATCTGACCGAAGTGCTGCCATGTCCCTCGATCCCGCCCTGCGTTCCCGTATCGATACGCTGCTGCAATCCAGCCGCGTGGTGCTCTTCATGAAAGGCCAGCCCAGCATGCCGCAGTGCGGTTTCTCGGCCAAGGCGGTCGGCGTGCTGGACGGCCTGGGCATCGACTATGCCCACGTCAACGTGCTGGCCGACCAGGACATCCGCGAAGGCATCAAGGCCTATGGCGACTGGCCGACCATTCCGCAGTTATACGTGGATGGCGAGTTGGTCGGCGGCAGCGACATCATCCTGCAGATGGCCGACAGCGGCGAGTTGAGCAGCATGCTCGGCCTGCAGGCGCCAGACCGGACCCCGCCCAAGATCACCGTCACCCCGGCGGCGGTCGAGATGCTCAAGGGCGCGCTGGCCGATGCGCCGGACGCCTCGCTGACGCTCTCCATCGACGCCGACTTCCAGCCGAACTTCCAGCTGGCGCCGACCAACCCGAATGCGATCGCGGCCGAATCCAACGGCCTGCGCGTGCAGTTCGATCTGGCCAGCGCGCGCCGCGCCGATGGCATCACCATCGACTGGGTGGACGACATCCGCGGCCGCGGCCTGGCGATCGACAACCCCAACGCGCCCAAGCCGGTGCAGGAGTTGTCGGTGCGCGATGCCGACGACCGTCTCAGGGCCGGCACGCTGACCCTGGTGGACGTGCGCCCGGCCGACGAGCGTGCGCTGGCTTCGGTTGCCGCCCCGTTCCGCACGCTGGACGCGCACGAGCGTGCCGCCATCGAGCAGCTGCCCAAGGACACCCAGCTGGCGTTCCTGTGCCACCGCGGCGGCCGCAGCCTGCAGGCGGCCGAGCACTTCCGCAGCCTGGGCTTCAACAACGTCTACAACGTCACCGGCGGCATCGATGCGTGGTCGGACCAGGTGGACAACGGCGTGGCGAAGTACTGAGTACCACGACCGATCGCGCAGCAGTGCTGACGTAGCTGTTGATTCGCCTGTGCGTGCTGTTGCTGTCTCGGTTTAGAGCTGTGGTGTTCCATCAAGGGTCGAGGGCGCGGTGCCCTCGCCGCTCGCGGGACACGCCGTGAATCCGTCCATGGAGGCTCGGTGGCGGCATCCATGCCGCCACACGGTCCCGCAATCGGCGAGGACACCGCACCAGACAGTTTGCCGGCTGTTTTATTGAAAACTCTGCACACCGACCATCTCGACTGGTCATTGCCCGCCCACCGTCGCGGGACCTTATGCGGCATGGATGCCGCAGAAGAGCCTACATGGATGTACTTGCGGCGTGTCCCGCGATGGTGGGCGGGCAAGGGCCCTGCAGTGAAGTAACAGTCCTAGGGACGCTGTAACTTAAACAGCGCCGAGAAACCCGCCGCGCCTCAACCGGCAAATCCACCGTCATCGAGAAACTGCTGTTCTTCCGCAGTGCTCTCCCGCCCCAGCACCGCATTGCGATGGGGGAAGCGCCCGAAGCGCTGGATGATCTGCTGGTGATGCACCGCCCAATGCGTGGTTTCGGCATCGTCCAATGCAGTGATCAGCTGCACCGCGCGCACCTGCTCCTGCAGATCTTCCGCATGCCCGAACGGCAAGTAGGAAGAACAGCCGCAACTGCGCGGAGACCTGTCGATCGAAACCGCTGGCGAGTGCCTGCTTGGCATGCTGCAGCGCCAGGCCGTCGGTGGCATAGGAATGCGCGCTGCCGCGGAAGGCGTTACGCGGAAACTGGTCGAGCAGGATCAGCAAGGCCAATGCATCTTCGGCACTTTCCATCCAGTGCGCATACTCGCCGCGAGCGGCTGCAAAGTGCTGCTCGCTGAAATGCTGGCGGAAGTTGGCATCGAACGCATCGTTGTGCGTGAACCAGCGGGCCGAGCCGGCCAGTTCCCAGAAAGCCAACACCACATCGGCCTGTTTGTTGCGCTCTGATTTGGCAATCATCGACGTTTCCCCTGACGAATACGGCACAGCATGCACGCGCGTATGTGATGAGGCCGCCGCCACCGAGAGCGCAGCACTTGGCAAGCACCTCGCCGGCCGCTAGGTTTGCTGCTGACGTTTTCGTTGCACTGGGGAAATCCATGCGTTCCATCCTGTTCGCCGCGCTCGGCGCGGCTGTGCTGTGCGGGCCTGCGTCTGCGGCATCGCGGTTCGTGCAAGACCCATATCCCAGCACCTATCACGCGCTCGCCTCCGGGCCGGTGCTGATCCAGCACGCCACCGTCCTCACCGGCACCGGGCAGCGCCTGGACGATGCCGACGTGCTGCTGCGCGACGGCAAGGTGTCTGCGGTCGGGCGCGGGCTGGAGGCGCCGGCCGATGCACGTCGCATCGACGGCACCGGCAAGTGGGTCACCCCCGGCATCATCGACGTGCACTCGCATCTGGGCGTGTATCCCAGCCCCGGCGTCAGCGCGCACAGCGATGGCAACGAGATGACCGCACCGGTCACGCCCAATGTCTGGGCCGAGCATTCGATCTGGCCGCAGGACCCGGGCTTCGGCACCGCGCTGGCCGGTGGCATCACCTCGCTGCAGATCCTGCCGGGCTCGGCCAATCTGATCGGCGGCCGTGGCGTCACGCTCAAGAACGTGGCGTCCACCACCTACCAGGGCATGAAGTTTCCCGGCGCGCCGTGGGGCCTGAAGATGGCCTGCGGCGAAAATCCCAAGCGCGTCTACGGCGAGAAGGGCGGCCCCGCCACCCGCATGGGCAATGTGGCCGGCTACCGCGCCGCGTTCATCGATGCGGCCGAGTACCTGCAGAAGAACGCGCCTAAAAAGACGACCAAGAAGCGCCACTGGTGGAGCCGCGGCGGCGACAACGACAGCAGCGGCGATGCCGGCGGCAAGCGCGATCTCAAGCTCGACACGCTGGCCGGCGCTATCAACGGCGACATCCGCGTGCATATCCACTGCTACCGCGCCGATGAGATGGCGACCATGCTCGATCTGTCCAAGGAATTCGGCTTCCACATCGCCGCCTTCCACCACGGCGTGGAGGCCTACAAACTGGCCGACCGCCTGGCGCAGGAAAACGTCTGCGGCGCGCTGTGGGCCGATTGGTGGGGCTTCAAGATGGAAGCCTTCGACGGCATCCAGGAAAACATCGCGATGGTCGACCGCCCGGCCAACAGCTGCGCCATCGTGCATTCGGATTCGGAAGAAGGCATACAGCGCTTGAATCAGGAAGCGGCCAAGGTGATTGCCAATGCGCGCCGCAGCGGCACCGAGATTGCGCCCGAGCGCGCGATCCGCTGGCTCACCAGCAACGCCGCCAAGGCGCTCGGCATTGAGAAGCAGACCGGCGCATTGGAGCCGGGCAAGATGGGCGATGTGGTGGTGTGGAACGGCAATCCTTTCAGTTCCTACGCGCTGGCCGAACAGGTCTACATCGACGGCGCGCAGGTCTACGATCGCCACGATCGCCGGTTGCAGCCGGTGTCGGACTTCATGCTCGGCCAGGAGGTGGCACGATGAGCCGCGCAACAGGAGTGCGCCCGCGTCTGCGCGCGATCTCGGCAGTGGTCATCGCAGTGCTTGCACTGCCCGCATTCGGCCAGCAGGTGCTGATCCGTGGCGCGACCGTACATACCGCAACCACCCAAGGCACGCTGCGCAATACCGATGTGCTGGTGCAGGGCGGGGTGATCCGCGCCATCGGCAATCACCTGGCCGTACCCACCGATGGACTCGTGGTCGAGGCCAAGGGTCGCCCGCTGACCCCGGCCTTGTTCGGCGGCATCACCGAGATCGGCATCGAAGAAGTGTCCGGCGAAGACAGCACCGTGGACAGCGGCGTCAAACTGAGCGATCAGCCGATGCGCCCGGAATTCGACGTCACCCTGGCCTACAACCCCGACTCGGTGCTGGTGCCGGTGGCACGCGTGGAAGGCATCGGTTTCACTGCCTTGGGCGCGACCACCAGCGGCGCGTTTATCGCCGGACAAGGCGGCATCGTGCGGCTGGATGGCAGCCCCGACCCGATCGGCCCACATGCCCTGTTTATCCGCATCGGTGCAGCCGCATCCGATCTCACCGGCAGCTCGCGTGCCGCGCAGTGGATGTTGCTCGATCAACTGGTTGCCGAGGCACGCGGGCGCGTGCCGGCCGACTCGCCGCATGCGCTGCTGACCCCGGTCGGCCGCAACGTGCTGGCCAAGTATCTGGGCGGGCAAGGTCGCATCGTGGTGCAGGTGGAACGTGCCGCCGATATCCGCCAGTTGCTGCGCTGGGCGCAGCGCGAAAAGGTCCGCATCGCCATTGCCGGCGGCACAGAAGCCTGGAAGCTCGCACCGCAATTGGCGCAGGCCAAGGTACCGGTGCTGGTGGATGCGCTGGCAGATCTGCCATCCACCTTCGACCAGATCGGCGCGACCCTGGAAAACGCCGCACGTCTGCGCGCGGCGGGTGTAGAGGTCAGCTTCACCCAGAGCGGCGATGCCTCGCATAACGCGCGCAAGCTGCGCCAGTTGGCCGGCAATGCGGTGGCCAATGGATTGCCGTGGGAATCCGGGCTGGCCGGGCTGACCCGCGTGCCGGCGGAGATTTTCGGCGTGGCCGATCGCATCGGTAGCATCGCGATCGGCAAGCAGGCCGATCTGGTGCTCTGGGAAGGCGACCCGCTGGATGTCGCCCACTACGCCGAGCAGGTCTGGTTGAACGGCCGCGACATGCCGATGCGCTCGCGCCAGACCGACCTGCGCGACCGTTACATGCAACCGGCCGGCCCGTTGCCGCGTGCGTATCTGAAGTGAGCGTGCTTGTAACGGGCGTGCTTGTCACGCGCATGTTCGTAGTGAGCGAGTGTGTGATGTGCTGCACCGCTGCCCACGCAGGAAGGGGGATTGCGCCGCGCGGCACCTCCCTTGCCGAGAGCACACACGGCTGTCATCTGGCAGGCTCACCCTGATGCCGATGTCTCCACGCGCACGCGTGCTGTACCTGCTGCTTGCACTCGCCGTGCTGCTGATCGAAGTGGCGATCGGCGCCGGTCGGCTCGGTGGGCCGTGGGTGCGCGGTAGCCTGGGCGATGTATTGGCAGTGATCCTGGTCTACTGCGGATTGCGCGGTGTGCTTGCGCTCTCACCGCGTTGGGCGGCACTGCTGGCGGTGGCGACCGGGTGCGTGATCGAAGGCTTGCAGGCGATCCATCTGGCCGACCGGCTCGGCCTGCGTCCCGGCAGCGCCGCAGCTATCGCGCTCGGCAACACCGCCACCTTGCACGATCTGGCGATGTATCTGGTTGGCGGTGGCGTGGCGTACATTGGCGATGTGCTGTCATGCCGTGTCGCTGCGGCTTCCGGGCGACATCCGCAGCAGTGATGCACTCCCCCGGGTCTACCGTATGTCTTGCGTTTCACCATCGGCACTGATCGAAACAGTCGCGGCCTTGCACCGGCAGACGCGGCCGATCTGCATGGCAGGGGTACCGCGGTGACCTCGCTGTTCCAGGGCAGCGGATTGCGCTCGATCGACCGCGTCGTGCTGCGCCAGGCACCCGCCAATCTGCAACGTGGCTTGGAAGCGGTGGGCGGGCGCTTGATCCTCACTGCCGATGCGCTGCACTTTCAGCCGCATGCCCTCAATATCCAGACCCAATCGTTGACCGTGCATCTGGCGCAGATCGAGGCGATGCAACTGCGCTGGACACGCTTGTTCGGCTTGCTGCCGGTTGCGCCGACCTCGCTGGTGGTTCAACTGGACGATGGTGGCGAACATCGCTTCGTGATCGGCAAACGCGAACAGTGGGTGCTGGCGATCCAATCGGCGCGCGACGCGCTGCACTGACGCATGTCACCGCAGTGAAATGCAGGCAGCACCGTCCATCGGTCGCTTCGTGCCTCCAGGTTGCAGACAGAGAGCGTGACCTCCACTGCGTTTCGGCACGCCACTTCGAACAGGGCGCACGCTCTGCACGCGTGGTCATCGTTGTCGCTGTCCAGCTCGCCTAGCATCGCGCGTCGGCATCACAGCGACACCCCCCACTCGGAGATCGATATGCCCCGCCCTACCCTGCGCATCCTGGCATGCGCACTGTTGTTCTACGGCAGCGTCAGCGCACCTGCCATGGCTGCCTTCGGCGTCACCCGCAGCGGTGATCGCTTCATCGTGGACACCGGCGCCCAACTGGTGTTTTCGGTCAACGCCAGCAATGGCGATATCGTGTCGATGCGTTATCGCGATAACGAGTTGCAGACCACCGAGTCCAAGGGCACGCAGCTGGCCTCGGGGCTGGGTAGCGCCAGCGTGGAGGCGCGCACGGTGGGTGGGGCGATCGTGGTCTCGGCCAAGGCCGGCGACCTGACCCAGTACTACATTGCACGCACAGGCCGCAACGCGATCTACATGGCAACGTATGCACCGACACTGTCGAAGGTCGGCGGCGAAGAGCTGCGCTTCGTCACCCGCTTGAATGTCGCCAAGCTGCCGAATGCACAGCAGGAACCCGACTCCAACGTGGGCACGCCGGTCGAGAGCGAGGATGTGTTCTTGCTGCCGGATGGACGCACCAGTTCCAAGTTCTACTCGGCACGCCGCATGATCGACGACAAGGTGCATGGGGTCAGCGGTTCGGGGGTTGCGGCGTTCATGCTGATGGGCAATCGCGAGCGCAGTTCCGGCGGGCCGTTTTTCAAGGACATCGCCACGCAAAAAACCCGCGTGACGCATGAGCTCTACAACTACATGTATTCCGACCACACCCAGACCGAGGCGTTTCGCGGCGGTTTCCACGGCGTGTACGGGCTGCTGTTCACCGATGGCGGTGCACCCTCCAGCGCGCAACTGGACACCAGCTTTGTCGACGCCAGCCTGGGCCTGAGCGGTTATCTCGCCGATGCCGGGCGCGGTGCGGTGAGCGGCCGCGTCAGCGGCGTGTTGTCCGGCCAACCCGCCGTGATTGGCCTGCGCAGCGACCAGGCGCAGTACTGGGCCACGGCCAATGGCAGCGGCGACTACCAGCTTGCCGGCGTGCGCCCGGGACGCTATCGCATGACGCTCTACCAGAACGAACTGGAAGTGGCCCAACGCGATGTCGAAGTGTTTGCCAATGCGACGGCGCAAGCCGCGCTGCAGGCAGTGGCATTGGCGGGCACACCGAAGTGGCAGATCGGCGTTGCCGATGGCACGCCCGCCGGTTTCCGGTATGCAGACCTGTTGCCGCGCGCGCATCCCTCCGACAAACGCATGAGCTGGGCACCGGTCACCTACACCGTTGGCTCCAGCAGCGTGAGCAGCTTTCCGGCGGTGCAGTGGCGCAGCATCAACACGCCGAACCGCATCGACTTCACCCTGGCGGCCAATGAAGTGCGTGGCTATCGCCTGCGTATCTTCGTGCCACTGAGCCAGGTCAGCGCGCGTCCGCAGATCAGCGTCAATGCGCGCTGGAATGGACCGCTACCGGCCACACCCAACCAACCCAAGACGCGCGGCATCACCCGTGGCACCACGCGCGGCAACAACACGCTGTACGAGGTGGATATTCCTGCCTCGGCGCTGCAGGCCGGCAGCAACCGCATCGAGATCGGCGTCGCCTCCGGATCGCCGGACGATGGCTTCCTCAGCCCGGCGTTCGTGTTCGACAGCATCCAGCTGGTGGCGATGTAAGGCACCTGCCTGCCACCCACCGCGCACAGACACGTGCGGTGGGTGGCACAGCTCAGGAACGACGACACACGACCACCGAGCAGCGCTTCGAGTGCGCCTGGCCGCTGGTTGCAATCGGCCCATGCGATCCCTGCGCCAGAGTCCGCGGGAGCATGCCGCTTCCAGCTGCTGGTTACGCGCGGGCTGTTGATCGCCGCGCTTACTTGGCGGTAATCGCCCCACTCAGCGACACCGAACCCATCCCGCCGGTGACTTCGAAACCGCCCTCCACCACCTGCAGATACAGCGCGTTGCTGTAGCGGCCATCGCTGCCACGCAACTCCTGCAGCCTGGTCAAGAACGCCTTGACGTCCGCAGTGAGATTGCCCTTTGCCGGTAACGCATTGCTGTTGCCCGCGGTGCCGTGTGGAATGAAGGTGTACACGTAATAACCTGCAGCGGAGTTATTGCCTTCCCACAGGTCATAGGTGACGCCGCCGGAGGTGATGGCATTGGCGTTAGTCAGCGTGCCCAGCGGATAGGAATTGTTGGCGCCCCAGATCATCACTTCCAGCTGCGGATCGCCCTTGCTGGCGTCCTTGCGGAAGAACAGATCGTAGGCAAAGTCACCGGTCTGCCCGCTGCCGCTGGTGGTGAACGCCACTGCGCCGCTCAGGCTACCGATCTTGGACACCTGATGCGGAAAGTAGCTGTCGGTGGCCGGGTTCATCGTGTAGTGCCAACCGCGGCAAATGGCGGGATAGCCATACAACGTTCCGCTGGGCAGGTTGTAGGTCACGGTCATGCTCGGCGTGCTGCCCGTGCCGAAGGTCGCCTTGATGTTGTTGTTCTTGTCGTTGAAATTATTGTTGTAGGCGTATTGCGTGCCGTAGACCTTGGTCTCGCCGGTAGCGGCGCTGGCGCTGGATGCGACCAGTATCAAGGCCAGCGCAACAGCACGCGGCAACCGGTTGGAACCAACAGACGTCAGCGAACGGAAGCTGTTGTGCAACTGCATGGGGTGGACTCCGATGATGGATGGATAAACGTTCGTCCACCGGCGTGCAGCGCAACGCGCCGAGCGGTGAACGAACGACCATTACGCATCCGGCGCCATCGACGCGTTGGCGTCACTGGCAACGGACACCCTCGCGCTGACGGGGCGAGGACGTGGCCATCCCTGCAGACCGATCACCGTGGCCCCATCCGATGCGCGACGCATGCATGCGTCGCGCACAAGACCACGTTATTGCGGATTACTGTGCGTCGAGCGTGGCGCTGACCTTGGCCCAGCCATTGCCGCGCACCACTTCAAAACCCGCTTCAACCGCATGCAGATACATGCTGTTGTTGTAGCGCCCATCCTTGGACCGGTTGGTCTGCAGCCAGGTGAGGAACGGCTTGGCATCCACGTTGAGGCTGCCGCTGGTCTTGAGCGTGGGCTGGCCGGCAGTGCCGGTCGGGATGAAGGTGTAGACGTAGTAGCCGGCACCGGAGTTGAAGCCTTCCCACAGGTCGAAGGTGCGTCCACCGGCAGTGATCACCTTGCTCGCGGTCAGCGTGCCGATCGGCCAGGAGTTATGGTCGCCCCAGATCATCACTTCCAGCTGCGGGTTGCCCTTGGCGGTATCCCAACGGAAGAAGATGTCGTAGGCGAAATCGCCGGCCAGATTGGTGCCGCCCGCGCTATAGGTGAACTTGAGCGGGATCTTGCTCAGCGAGGAAATCTGCTTCGGGAACAAGGTGTCGCTGGTCGGATTCCAGTCGTAATGCCAGCCGCGCACGATCGCCGGGTAGCCATAGAGGTTGTAGTCGGCGAAGTTGAAGGTCACGGTCAACTCCGGCGTGCTGCCGGTGCCGAAGGTACCCTGGATGATGTTGTTGGGATCGTTGAAATTGTTCACCCACGCATAGTGGTTGCCGAAGATCTTGTAGGGCCCGGCCAGTGCCACCGGCGCGAGCGCCACCAGACCGATTGCCAATGCTGCTTTCCACCAGCGCGATGCGCGCCGCCGCATGGTCGGTGCCTGCGCACCGGTGTGAGTGAGGGTGCTGGATTGGCTGTTGTGCATGTTGACTCTCCGTGTGGGTTCCGCGCGGCAACGCCAGTACGGCGTTGTCGAAAGCCGCCTTGCAGCGGTGGCGTCGGACCCTAGCAGCGCCGTTGTGAGCGGAGCTATAGCAATTCCGGCAGCCCTCGCTCGCCATGCACCATAACGGGTGCTATCTGGCACGCGAAGCGTGCGCGGGTCCTCAGTTTGTGTTCGTTATCGGCTGCCAGCAGGATGTATCAGTCAGGAGGCACACAACGCCGCGCCCAGGAATGGTGCAGAGCCGCATCACGCGCAGGCAGCGATTGCGCCACGCAAGCGATCGCTTGTGCATGCCCTGCACGATGCATCTGTGGCTGCTGCCTGTCGTCGCTGGCCGACGCTGCATCACGCCGATGAACGCGTCGCCTTGCACCACGACAGCGACGCGCCAGGCGATAGTCCTACGCGCCACGGCCGTTTTGCGATAGCGTTCGCACTACAGACGACGCAACAGCCGAAGGGGGCGACGATGCGCATCGGAATCGTGGTGGACAGTGCGTGCGATCTGCCGCAGGACTTCATCCAACGCAACAACGTCATCGTGCTGCCGATCAGCGTACGCATCGGCGAAGCAGTGCTGGCCGATCACCGTGATGAAGAGGCCACGCTGAGCTTCCTGCACGCGCATGTGGCCGAGCGCGGTCACGAGGCGGAGACCACACCGTTTTCGGTCAACCAGATCCGCGATCTGTTCCTGCAGCGGCTGGTCATCGACTACGACCACGTGTTCTGCCTGACCATCTCCAAGCTGCGCAGCCAGATCTTCGATAACGCCATGCAGGCCAGCTTCGCGATCCTCAACGACTACAAGCCGATCCGCCAGGCGGCAGGCCATACCTCGCCGTTCGCACTGCGCGTGATCGATACGCTCAACCTGTTCGCCGGCCAAGGCATCACCGCGGTGGAGGCGGTGCGTCTGCGCGAGCAGGGCCAGGGCGTGGCGGCAATTCGCGCCCGGCTCGAGCAGCTGGCCGAACACACTTACGGCTACATGATTCCGCGCGATCTCTATTACCTGCGCGCGCGTGCCCGCACCAAGGGCGATCGCAGCGTGGGCTTGATCAGCGCCGCGTTGGGCAGTGCGCTGGATATCAAGCCGGTGCTGCGCGCGTATCGCGGCGTCACCGAACCGGTGGCCAAGTTGAAGGGCTTCGAGCCATCCGCAGAGAAGCTGTTCGGCTTCACCGTGCGCAAGCTCCGCGAGGGCTTGATGACGCCCACCGTATGCGTAGGCTACGGCGGCGAGCTGACCGAGTTGCACGCCCTGCCCGGCTACGCAGCCTTGCAGGCCGCCTGCCAGAGCCACGGTGTGGAGTTGTTCGAAAGCGTGATGAGCCTGACCGGCATGGTCAACGTGGGCAAGGGCGCACTGGCAGTGGCATTTGCAGCCGAGCCGCATACGTTTTCTGCCTGAGGCAGGCTCGGTCGATGGCTTTGCAGCCAAGCGGCAGCGCTATCGCTCTGCAACTGATTCGTCTACATCGTGCAATCAGCTCACG
Source organism: Xanthomonas sp. NCPPB 2933 (assembly GCF_056725225.1). NCBI lineage: Bacteria > Pseudomonadati > Pseudomonadota > Gammaproteobacteria > Lysobacterales > Lysobacteraceae > Xanthomonas > Xanthomonas sp. NCPPB 2933. The sequence continues at coordinate 1,020,519 of NZ_CM161518.1, read as the reverse complement.
GCTACAGAGATGATGTCGAATCGTTTAGATGTATTCAAAAGCTGAGTCATTCGAGGGCGCGGTGCCCTCACCGCTCGCGGGACACGCCGCAAGTACGTCCATGTAGGCTCGGTGGCGGCATCCATGCCGCCACACGGTCCCGCAATCGGCGAGGACACCGCACCGGGGAATTTACAGGTTGCTTTGCTGAAAACCCTGCACACCGACCATCTCGACTGGTCCTTGTCCGCCCACCGTCGCGGGACCTTACGCGGCATGGATGCCGCGTAAGAGCCTACACGGACGTACTTGCGGCGTGTCCCGCGATGGTGGGCGGGCAAAGACCCTGCGACCAAGCCGCAGATCAGTCGCTTTACACCTGACCTATCCGCACCATCCAACCACTCCAACGCAAACAGTATTTCGAGTTGTAGCGTCTTTCAGATACAGGTCAAAAGCTTGGTTCCAAGTAGAAGTGGATCGCAGAGAGCTACATGCCTGCACACCCGTCGACGGAATACTCACCGCCGCTGCACTAACGTGCGAACGTCATCCACCAGAGTCTTCGCACATGCCCGTCAGCTATTCGATCAGCCTGCCCGACCCCAAGCTCGCCCGCGGCGGCGATGCGAGCGTGAGCTTCAGCGCCCATGGTGCCGAGGCCTTTGCCGAACAGCTGCAGGCCGCCCTGCGCGACCCGGCCTGGTTCGATCGCTGGCGCCAGCTGCAGGCCGACCCGGACGCGGTGGATCCCAGCCTCGGCGTGACCGATCCCTCGGCCACGGTCACCGGCAAGCAGGGCGACCTGCGGATCGATCTGGTCGCCACCACCAGCATCCCCGGCGACCTGCTCAAACAGCGCATGCAGGCGCTGGCCGGACATCACTGGGAACTGCGCGACGTGCGTTAAAGCCCACTGCCGCCGCGCGTACGGCGCGGCGGCAACTTCACTCAGGTCAGCACGTTGTCCGCCACCCTCCGCGGCCAACGCCACTTCAAATTTACCGCCAGCGTCCCGATCACGATCAACGCCAGGCCCAGCCATTGCACCGGCACCAGCGCGTGGCCGTAGAGCAGATAGTCCAGCAACAGCGTGACCAGCGGATAGACGAACGCCAGTACCGCAATCGTGGCCACATGCAGATGGCGATAGGACGAATAGAACAGCACATACACGATGCCGCTGTGGATCACGCCCAAGCCCACCAGCCACAGCCAGTGCAGGCCCGGATGCAGCGCGGCGCTACTGGAAAACCCCGCAAGCAATAAGGTGCCGACCCAGCACTGCACGGTCACCACCGCCAGTGGCCGCTCGCGGCTAATGCGGCGCGACATCAGCAACGACGCCCCGCACAGTAATGCCGCCAGCAAGGTGAGCGCGATCCCGATCAGATAACCGCGATCGGCCGCCTGCCAGAGCCGCGCCGGATCGGCCGAACAGGCCACACCGACGAAGGCCAGCAACGTCCAGCCCAGATCGACACGCCGCGTGCGCTCGCCCTGCAGCAATGCGGCAAGGATCAACATCACGAACGGAAACACGTGGTAGACCATCGTCGCCACACCGATCGACGAGCGCGCCATGCCGGCGAACAACGCCACCCAGTTCAGCACCAGCAACACACCGCTGATGACCGCATCGCGCAACAGCGCACGCTCGCGCCACAGGCCGCGCAGCTGCCCACCGATCAAACCGCATACCGTCAGAAACAACGCACCGAACAGGCAGCGGTAGAACACCGCAGTCACCGGATCCTGCCCGCTTTCGTGCACGAATACGCCCACCGACCCGATCAACACTTCGGCCACCAGCAATTGCCAGATTGCACGTCGCGACGCGCCCGCCGAGGTCGCTTGAGCAGACAAGGACACGCTCATAGCGCAACCGCTCCCTGCAGATACTGCACAGCGCTGCCACGCACGTACACATGCTGCGGCTCGACCCGGCAATCGAGTTCACCGCCGCGTGCCGATGCCTGCAGCGCACGCAGCTGCGTCTTGCCAAGCGTTTGTGCCCACAGCGGCGCCAACGCGGCATGGATCGACCCGGTGACCGGATCCTCGCTACCGCCATTGGCCGGCCAGAAATAGCGCGAGACGAAGTCATGCCCGACGCCCGGCGCGGTGACCGCTACATCGCGCGGCGCCAGCACCAACATCCGGCTCAGATCGGGCGTTACCTCACGCACCTGTCCTTCATCGGCGTAGACGGCGATGTAGGCCTGCGCGTTTGCATAGACAGCCTGTGGCGCGATCGACAACGCCTCCAACAAGGCTTGCGGCACTACCGGCACCAGCGACGGCATCTGGTTGGGGAAGCGCAGCTCGAAGGTACGCTCGGCCACCCTGGCGACCTCGATCTCACCGACGGCAGGCGCGCGCAATCGCAACGGGAATGCAGCGCCTTGATGCGCGGCAATCACGAACGCGCTGGCCAAGGTCGCATGCCCGCAGAAGCCGACCTCCTTGATCGGAGAAAACCAGCGGATGTCGAATACCCCGCTCTCGTCGCGCACGAAAAATGCGGTCTCCGACAAATTGTGTTCGCTGGCGATCGCCTGCATCAGCGACTCCGGCAACCATTCCTGCAACGGCACGACAGCCGCAGGATTGCCCTTGAAACGCACCGTGGTAAACGCATCGACGATAAACACAGGAAGCAGCACGGCCCAACCTCACAGAAGAGAACACACACCTGGCGCACTCACCGGGCACAGCCAGTCTGCAGCGCAGTACACGACCATGACAGATTCAGATACGCTGCAAATTGACCAATACAGATAAAGGGCGCCCGCACATGCTCCTGTACGAATCGCTGGCCACCCAGCTGCGGCAGCAGATCGAAGGCGGCACCCTGCGTGCCGGCGAGCGCCTGCCCTCGATTCGGCAACTGGCCGCCAATCACGGCATCAGCACCGCCACGGCAGTGCAGGCCTGCCTGCAACTGGAACGCGAAGGACGCGTGCAGGCGCGGCCGCGCTCCGGCTACTTCGTGCGCACCACCGCCTCTGCATTGCCTGTCGCAGCACCGGCAACGCGGCGGCGCAAACCCGGCATGGTCGACAACCCGGCCTTGCAGCGCGTGCTCGACACCCTGGCGCGTACCGACCTGCTGCCGCTGCACACCGCCACTCCCGCGCCGGCGTTGTTGCCGGCTGCGCACTTGGCCGCCGCCCTGTCGCGTCAGTTGCGGCGCCAACGCACCGCCGCACTGGACTACGCACCGCCACAAGGCCACGCCGTACTACGCAGGCAAATCGCACAGCGTTACGCACACTGCGCAACCACCGTAGCCGCGGAAGAAGTGGTGATCACCGCCGGCGCGATGGAAGCGATCAGCCTGGCACTGCGCACTCTCACCGCACCGGGCGATGTAGTGCTGGTGGAAACACCCACCTACCACGGTATCCTGCAGGCCGTGGCCGCATTACGACTCAAGGTGCTGGAAGTCCCCAACCGCGCCGGCCACGGGATCGATGTGGCACGCCTGGACGCGCTGCTGCAGCGCACGCCGGTGCGCGCGGCGGTGCTGGTGCCCAACTTCAACAATCCCAACGGCAGCCTCACCCCCGACAGTGCCAAGCGCGCACTGCTCGACAGCTGCGCACGCCACGGCACCGTGGTGATCGAAGACGATATCTACGGCGAACTGGATTGGTCGGGCCATCGCCCTCGCCCGCTACGCCACTTCGACACGCATGCCAACGTGATCACCTGTGGCTCGTTCTCCAAGGTGCTGTCGCCGGGACTGCGCGTGGGTTGGTTGCTGGGCGGCGACTGGACCGACGCATTGGTGCGTGCCAAATACTTTTCCACCGTCGGTAGCGCCAGCCTGCCGCAACTGGCACTGGCCGATTATCTGGCGCAACACGATCTGGAACGGCATCTGCGCAAACTACGCCGCACCCTGGCCGACAACGGCCAACGCCTGCGCGATGCGATCGTGCGGCATTGGCCTGAGGGCACGCGGGCGGGCGACCCGGCCGGTGGACTCTCGCTGTGGCTGCAATTGCCCGATGGCGGCAGCGGCCAGGCATTGTTCGAAGCCGCATTGGCCGAAGGTATCGGCACCTCGCCGGGCCATCTGTACTCCAGCCGTGGCGACTACGCAGATCACTTGCGGCTGACCTGCGGCCAGCCGTGGAGCGAGACGCTGGAACGCGCGATGCGACGATTGGGCAGGCTTGCGGCGCAGGTGGCGCGGTAGCTTCGTCGTTGGCATCAACTTTTGAATTGGCGTTGGCGTCAGCTGTTGCTGTTGCTGTTGCTGTTGCTGTTGCTGTTGAACAAAACCAACGATGTCGCCGGCATCTACTCGACGCGGACTTTCAGATACGCAATGGCTTTCAGATACGCAATGGCGAGCCCCTCTCCCCACGGGAGAGGGGTTGGGGTGAGGGTACGGTGCGAAGCCAACCTGCACCCAAACTTCACCAGGCTTCGCCCGTACCCTCATCCGCCCCTGCGGGGCACCTTCTCCCGAAGGGAGAAGGGAAATCAGCTCAGCGCTTTATTCATGCCACCGGTCCAGGCAACACGGCAACGCACGCAATGCAACGCACGCAACTGCGCGAGGTCTACTACCACGCACACGCCACAAACTTAACAAACGCAACAAACGATCGGCTATTTCCACAATCAAGCAATCAAGCAATCACGAACGCAACGCCGCAGCATGATGCGCAATATGCTCGCCGATAAAACTCGAGATGAAGTAATAGCTATGGTCGTAACCAGGCTGCAGCCGCACCGTGACCGGATAACCCGCGGTCTTTGCAGCTTCCTCGAATAACGCGGTTTTCAACTGGTTTTCGAGAAATTCATCCGCGTCGCCCTGATCGATCAATAGCGGCAAGCGCTCCTGCGTCTGTGCGATCAACGCAGTGGCGTCATACGCATTCCACGCATCACGGTCCGGCCCCAGATACTGGCCAAACGCCTTCTCGCCCCACGGCACCTGGCTCGGTGCCACGATCGGTGAAAATGCAGACACGCTGCGATAGCGGCCCGGATTCTTCAATGCGATGGTCAAGGCGCCGTGCCCGCCCATCGAGTGGCCGCTGATCGCGCGCGCGCCGGTGGTGGCGAAGGTCGCTTCGATCAACGCCGGCAATTCGTTCACCACATAGTCGTACATGCGGTAGTGCGCCGCCCACGGCTGCTCGGTGGCATCCACGTAGAAACCGGCGCCCTTGCCGATGTCGTAGCCGTCCGCGTCGGCCACCTCGTCGCCGCGCGGGCTGGTGTCGGGCGCAACCAGGATGACGCCATGCTCGGCCGCGTACCGCTGCGCGCCGGCCTTGCTGATGAAATTCTGTTCGGTGCAGGTCAGGCCGCTGAGCCAGTACAGCACCGGCAGCGGGCCATCGGCGGCCTGCGGTGGCAGATACACGCCCACCTGCATGCTGCAGTTCAAGCTCTGCGACTGGTGCCGGTAGACATCTTGCCAACCGCCGAAGCAGGCACGGTGTTCGATACGTTCCATGAGATTCCTTCGATAAAAACCTGCGGCCGACATGGATGCCGGCCGCGGGGTTGGGCGGTCAGTGCAGCAGGCCCTTATGGCGTGCCACATTGGCCGCCAATGCATCCATCAATCCCGGCGACAGGCAGTCGTACGGGGTCAAGCCGAGCTCGTTGAGGCGCGCGCGTACGCCGTCCATGTCATCCGGCGGCGTGCCGGTTTCGATGATGGAGGACACGAACGCCGCAAAGCCCGGCGGCGACCAGCCCGACTGCTGCGACAACTCGGTATGGATGAAGTCCAGACCATAAAACGCATGATCCTTGTTCTCGATGCGGCCAATCATATGCACGCCGCAACCGGTACAGGCGTGGCGCTGGATCGCCGCGCTTTCGTCGACGATCTTGAGCTTCTCCGCATGCGCGGTGACCGTGACCTTGTCGCGCGGCACCACTGCAATCACCGAAAAGGTCGCGCCTTCCGGCTTCCAGCATTTACTGCAACCGCAGGCGTGGTTATGCGCGGTCTGCGCACCCACGTCCACGGTCACCTTGTCGCTGGCGCAATGGCATTCAAGGGTTCCCCCCTGAAAGCTTTCTGCACCTCCACGCGCAACACCACTGTCTACCGAAGGATGAATCGAGACGCTGGTCATCATGCCCCTCCCGGAGTATCGGGTACCACGTGCGCGGAAGCGGCCGCGCGCCGATCCTGGCCGTACGGTCAGAAGTGAATCACGGTGCGGATCGACTTGCCTTCGTGCATCAGATGGAAGGCCTCGTTGATCTCTTCCAGCGGCATGGTGTGGGTAATGAACGGGTCGAGATCGATCTCGCCCTTCATCGACTGCTCCACCATGCCCGGCAATTGGGTACGTCCCTTGACACCGCCGAAGGCCGAGCCGCGCCACACGCGGCCGGTCACCAGCTGGAACGGACGGGTACTGATTTCCTGGCCTGCGCCGGCCACGCCAATGATGACGCTCTCGCCCCAGCCCTTGTGGCAACACTCCAGCGCCGACCGCATCACGTTGACGTTGCCGATGCACTCGAAACTGAAGTCCACGCCGCCATCAGTCAACTCGACGATGACCTCCTGGATCGGCTTGTCGTAGTCCTTGGGGTTGATGCAATCGGTGGCGCCCATGCTGCGTGCCAGATCGAACTTGCCCGGGTTGGTATCGATGGCCAGGATGCGCCCGGCCTTGGCCTGCACCGCGCCCTGGATCACCGCAAGACCAATGCCGCCCAGGCCGAACACTGCCACGCTCTCACCCGGCTTGACCTTGGCGGTGTTGTGCACGGCACCAATACCGGTGGTGACGCCGCAACCGAGCAGGCAGACCTTTTCCAGCGGCGCTTCCGGATTGACCACGGCCAGCGAAATCTCCGGCACCACGGTGTACTCGCTGAAGGTGCTGCAGCCCATGTAGTGATAGATCGGTTCGCCGTTGTACGAGAAGCGCGTGGTGCCGTCGGGCATCAGGCCCTTGCCCTGCGTGGCACGCACGGCCTGGCACAGATTGGTCTTGCCGGACAGGCAGAATTTGCACTTGCGGCATTCGGCGGTGTACAGCGGGATCACGTGATCGCCGACCTTGACACTGGTGACGCCCTCGCCGATCTCTTCGACGATGCCGCCGCCTTCGTGGCCCAGCACGGACGGGAAGATGCCTTCCGGGTCGTCGCCAGACAGCGTGAACGCATCGGTGTGGCAGACGCCGGTGTGGGTGATGCGGACCAGCACTTCGCCGGCCTTCGGCGGTGCGACGTCGATTTCGACGATTTCCAGCGGTTTGCCGGGTCCGAATGCAACTGCTGCACGGGATTTCATTGGATGATGCTCCTGACGATGAGATTCAAGGACGGGTGCGGCATGCGCCGACCCGGTGGGAGTTCATTTGAGGTAGGACCGGACCAGGCCGAGCAATTCCTGCACCCGCTCGGCGCGTTGCGCATCGGACGTGGCGGCATGCCCGAAATCTTCCCGGATATGCGCTTCAAGCACCTGCGACATCAGCCCATTCACGGCCCCCCGGATCGCGGCGATCTGCTGCAAGACAGGCGCGCAGTCTGCGCCTGCCTGCAGCGCCCGCTCAAGTGCATCGCACTGCCCGCGCAAGCGACGCACGCGTGCTAGCGCCCGCTTTTTCTCTTGCGGCGAATGCGGCATGAAAGCTCCGGTCCAAATACTGGGGGGCAGTATATGGATTCGAACGAAAAAAGCCATGGGCATCGGGGTGTTGTGTCGAGACGCCAGCTGGCAACGTGATGTTCGATCAACGCCGATGCGCGCGAGAATGCCCGCCAGCAGAGACTGTGGCGCTGCCTGTGCACACGCACGCACAGATCAGAAATTTGTGCCCTGCGCAGGAAATCCGCGACCGCAATCAGCAAAGTGACCGCAGTGCAGCATGACGGTGGCTGATGTGCACGTGCAGCATCCAGCGTCATCCCTCATCCCCGTCCAGGCGCATGCTTTCCGACACCGGCAGCTCGATGGTGCAGCGCACCCCATCCGGGCCCAGCTCATAGGTGGTTTCGGCCTGCAGTTGATACGGCAGCGCGCGCTCGATCAGCTCGCGGCCGTACCCGGAACCTTGTGGCGCTTCGCCGGGTGTTGGCATGGTCACGCCGGTTTCGCTCCATTCGATCCGCAGCCGCGTACCGTTACCGGTGCGCAGCAGGCGCCAACGCACCTGCAGCTGGCCGCCGGGTTGGGCGAGCGCGCCGTACTTGTTGGCATTGGTCGCCAGCTCATGCAGCGCCAGCGCAAACGTCTGCACGGTGCTGGAGCGCAGACGCACACCGCTGGGGCCATCCAGCACCACCTGCTCACCCTGGCCTTGCGCGTCGATCGCGCCCATCGCCGAGAGTTCGACATGGATCAACTCATCGAACAGGATGCGATCGCCGTCGTTCAGGCGCGAGAGCAATCCCTGCACGCGCGCCAGCGCGTCCAGGCGATCGTTGTAGATCAGCGCCAACTCGGCGATGGTCTTGCTGCTGCGCTGGGTGCGATTGAAGACCACACGCACCACGCCCATCAGGTTGCGCGTGCGGTGCTGCAGTTCGGCCAGCAACACCTGCTGGCGATCTTCCCACTCCCGGCGCCGGGTGACGTCCTGGCCGATCTTGAGATACCCCAGCGGCTCGACACTGCCATCGCGCAGCGGCCGGGTCGCCCCTTCGATGAAGACGCGGCGACCGTCCTTGCATTGATGCCAGCGGACATTGGGGGCAAAGCCGGTGTGGTGCGCCTGTTCGATCTCGCGCTGCGGTACCCCGGCCAGGCGATCTTCTGCAACGAAGGTCATGGCGATGTGTTGACCCACCGCTTCTTCGGCGGTCCAGCCGAACACCGCTTCGGCACCAGGGGGCCAGGTCTGGATGTAGCCGCTGGTGTCGGTGGTAAAGATCGCGTAATCCAGCGCGTTTTCAAGAATCACGCGGTAACGCTCTTCGCTTTCGATCAGCGCGCCCTGTGCGCGTGCGCGCTCCAATGCCGCCCAGGTGCGCTCTGCGGTTTCTTCGGCCAGCCGGATCTCGGCGGCCGTCCAATCGCGCGCAGTGCGCTGATTGACCACGAAGCTGGCAACCAGCTGGCCGCTCTTGATCAGCGGCACCACGATCAGCGCACCGATGGCATTGCCCAGATAGGCCGCGCGCTGATCGTCGGGCAATGCCGCATCGATGGCAGTGTCGCGCACCACCCATGTCTGCGCGTCGGTCAGCCAGGGCATCGGCCAATCGCTCAGTGCGAAGCGCCGCGCATGACTGGTTTCGCCGGGTTGATGCCAATCGCGTTCGACAACGTACTGCTGCGTTTTGCGATCCACTTCAACGTAGTACGCGCGGCCGGCATGCAAATGCTCGCCCAGCACGCACGCGGCGTTGCCCTGGATCGCGGCCGGGTCGCTCAGCGGCCGCAGCGCATCGGACAGTTTCAACAAGAAGGCATTGCGATCCTGCACCTCGCGCAACGCCGCTTCGGCCAGCTTGCGGTCGGTGATGTCGAGCACGAATTCGAAGCCGGTTCCATCCGGCAGCCGCTTGGCGGCAAACAACGCCCAGCGATGCGAGCCGTCCTTGCGCAGATATTCGCGCTCATAGGGCGTGGTGCTGCCCTTGGCCTTCAGCTCTTGAAAGGCCTGCGCGGTCAACTCACGCGCGGTCGCCGGGGTCAGGTTCTGCCAGTTGAGCGTACCGGCTTCAACATCTGCACGGCTGTAGCCGCTCATCTTCAAGAACGCATCGTTGGCATCGGTCAGGCGGCCATCCATATCGAAATATGTCGCGCCCACGGTTTCGATCGTCAGAGCGGTGCGGAAGCGCTCTTCACTGGCACGCAGCAGCTCCTGCGCACGTTTCTGGTCGGAGATATCGCGAAAATACACCGACATACCGCCATCGCTGGTGGGATACAGACTGATGTCGACCCAATGCCCCAGCACCGGCGAGGCGACATCCAGGCGGACCATCTGCCGCGTTTGTGCGGCCTGCAAATGCGCGGTGTGCGTTGCAGAGCCGATCAACGCGGCGAACTCGTCCCAGATCACCTTGCCCAGCAATTGCGCACGCGAGCGCGCCCACAGCGCCTCGGCCTTGCGATTGATATAGGTAAAGCGCCACTGCGCATCGACGCCATAGAACGCATCGGAAATGCTTTCCAGAATGTCGCGGTTACGCTCGGCTAGCATGCCCAGTTCCGCCTGCACCCGGCGTTGTCCGGTCACGTCCTGCACCACGGTCAACCCACCGGTCACCCTGCTGCCATCGCGCAATGCGACCGCAGTGACACGCAACCAACATTCGGCGGTTCCATCGAGGTGGCGGAAATCGATCGGCGCTGTGGTGTCTTGGCCGCGCAACGCGCGCGCACCGGGAAACTGCTGCGGTGGCACCGGGTTGCCCTGCTGGTCGATACCCTGCCACTCGGCTGCGCGCACGCTATCGCGCGAGGGAATGCGATCGGTCAACTGATCGCTCAGCTGCGGGTTCTTGTAGGTGAAACGGCCTTGCGTATCGAACAGACCGACGCCGATCGGAATCTGATCGAGCACCAGCGCCAGCCGCGCCTCGCTATCGCGCAGGCGTTGTTCGGCCTGCTTGCGCGCGGTGATGTCGGCGGCGGTGCCGAACCATTCGGTGATATTCCCCTCCGCATCCAGTGCCGGCACGCCCTTGGTGGCGATCCAGGCCAGGCTGCCGTCCGCACGTCGCACCCGATGCTCGAAAATGATGGGTGTCTTTGCATGGATGCCGGCATCGATCTTTCGCCGCACCATTGCCCGATCGTCATCGGGAATGTAATCCATCAGCCAGGCGCGATTGGGATTGACCGCATCGGCCAGAAAGCCTTTACCGGTCAATGCGCGCATCTCGCCCCAATCCGGGCTCATCCGGTAATGCACTTCGGAACTTACCAGCGACAACGCGGCCAGCCGCGACTCGCTGGTCCGCAACGCCGCCTGAGCACGATTGCGTTCGACATAGTCGGCGGCGGTCCATGCAAGCAGTTCGAGCAACCTGAGTTCGTGCTCTGCCGGCCGATACGGCAGGGTGAATTGCGTACTGAGCAAACCGAGCAACACGCCGGCACGATTGAACAGGGGCGTGAACTGCGCAGCACGGATCCCACTGCACAGCGCGGCCTCGTAATCCGGCGTGCCCTTGAGTGGGGTGAACGTTTCGATGTCTTCGATCACCAGCTGCCGGCGCTCGCGGCGCATGGCATCGCAGGTCGCCTGAAAACCGTCCTTCAAGAACTGCTGCACGAACGGGCTGCGCTCGTCGTGCCCGCGATAGACACGCAGCTCCATGTCGTTGCTGTGCTCGTCGACCAGTTGCACGCAACCGCACTCGGTGCGCGCGAACGTGCAGGCAAGCGCGGTGATGTCCTGCAGCGCTACACGCATGTCGCTCTGCGCTGCAAGGCTGACCTGTAGCGCGTGCAACTTGCGCATGCCGGCCAGCTCTTCCAGCATGCTTGCAGCGCTTTCGACATTTTCCACGTTGTCGATCTGCTCGCCAGGCGCGCGTTTCATCGTGACGGGTTTCTCCCTGCGCGCATTATCCGATCTCTCGCCAAGGGTGAAGCGACACAATGCGTAATCGCGAGCGAAGAGGCTGTAGTAGCGTGCTCGACATCTGCCGTGCTGGTGCACGCGCAAACCTGCGTCTTCGGATGCGCAGCCGACGCGACCGCAAGGTGGTAGTCACTGGCTTGCAGCGTTATCTGGCGAAACATCTGCCCTTGTGCTGTACGGCAACGTCCGCTAGCGGCGAGGCACCTGCGCACATCGATCTCAGCCGTGACGCGGCGGCGGCTCGAATCCCTCAGCTTCCAGGCATTGCAGCAACGATGATGGTGGCGGCCCAGGCGGTGGCGCATCCGGCACCGGCAACGCGATGTCTTGCGCCGTAGCGCAGGCCTGCAGCGCTGCATCGAATTCGGGATCGTGCGGCGGCGGTGGGCCATGATGGCCGTGCGCAGATGGCGGTGGCAGCGGCAACGGCGGCGCGCCACCTGGAGCACCGCAGAGGCTGGAGCAGCCGCTCATGCTCAGTGCGGCAAGCAGCGCAGCGGTGACGGCAAAGCTGGGGCGTGTTTGGACCATCGTCGATCTCCCTGGATGGATGCACACGTGTGCGTCGTGCATGCACGTGGCAGGGCGGGCAACGCCCGCGCTTTCGTCCAGCAAAGCCTTGCATGTGCGTGTGCCGTGCATGTGTCGCGTGCGTGTCGCCATCCGCCAAGCGCAGGCGTGCGCCGGCATTTGCTGATCGTGCCGCTATCCCTGCTGCAAAACCGCGCAAGTGCTAACGCGTCAGTTCTCGACGACGGCCGGTGCCACGCTGACGGCGGCGTCAGCGGCATTTTCAGGCAGCGATGCCATCACCGCAGCGCGAAAGCGCGCAGCGAATGCGGCATCGTTGGCCTGATAGAAGGCACGCGCATTGGCCGATAACTGATCCAGCTGCGCCTGTGGCAACGCCAATGCGGTTTCCACCGCGTGCGCGATTCCCGCCGCATCGACGTAGTAATACGAGGCAAGACGCCGCTGGCGCACGTCGGCCACCGGAATCAGCACGCCGTGCTCGGGCCTGACCAATTCGTTCATCGGCTCGCCGTCGGTCGCCAATGTCACCGCGCCCACGCTCAACGCTTCCATCAGGTAATGCCCGAAACCTTCGGCTTCTGACGGGCAGATATGGAACAGATGCGCGTTCTGCAGCCGGCGCAGTTCGGCATCGTCGAGATAGCGGACCCGGTGATCGATGTTCGCAGCAACCACCGGCTTGCCGGCGGTGCGCGGGCTCTGCACCACGGTCAGCAGCGGCCACTCCGGATGCTGCTTCCAGGTCTCCAGCAGCACGCGGGTCCCCTTGGCGGTGCTGCGCCCGGCCAGATGGAAGAATGCACGCTGACGCAGCACCAGTGGGTCGTAGCGATCCGGGCTGGTGAATCCGATGAACCGCGTGGTGCAGCCCAGATTGCGAAAGATCCGCTCGGCGTGATGGGTCTTGCACAGCACCGCATCGAAGCGCGGCAACCGCGGCAGCCACTTGGGCAGCATCCACTCCGGATTGGGCACCAGCAGGTTGGCCTGACCCAGCGGCAGGCAGCGCGCATACACACGTTCGGAAAAGATCTGCACCGGCACCCGCCCGAACAGCGCGCGGCTGGCCCACAGACGGGTTTCGCGCAGGGTGTCGTGCACCCGCTGGCTGGTGAATCCCACTTCTTGCACCGGCACACCGCCAGCACGCAGGGTCTGCGCCATCAACACCATGTCGCGGGTCAGGCCCACGCCGTTGTCGCGGCTGATCACCCGCATCATCGGAAACGCCTTGTCATGCGCGCACTCGCCGTTGCAGCGGCATAGTGTCGATGTGATGGCTTCCTTGGCGATGTCCGGTTCTGTCATGTCGCGTCACACGTGTGCCAATGGATGACAAATTCAATCATTATGATGCGTGCTCCAGCCTTGCAACTGCGAGCACCATGTATCCGGTAGCCACCACCCTGCGCGGCCAAACCTCCGCGCCACCGACGATGACCTCCATGGACCTGCAACAACCCTGCGTTCTTGTGGTTGACGACGACCCGGACCTGCGCAAGCTGATCGGCGAGTTCCTGAGCGCCCACGGCTACCAGGTGGACGTTGCCGAAAACGTGGCGGAGATGCGCAAGAGCATCGCGCAGCGCCGCCCGGACCTCATCGTACTCGACGTGATGATGCCCGGAGAAGACGGGCTGAGCGCGGCCCGGGCCCTGGCCAGCGAGCGCGGTTCACCCGCGGTCATCATGCTCAGCGCGTTGGGCAACGACACCGACCGCATCATCGGCCTGGAAGTGGGCGCCGACGATTACCTGGCCAAACCCTGCAATCCACGCGAATTGCTGGCGCGGGTGCGCGCCCTGCTGCGCCGCAGCCAGGCCAGCAACGAGCAGGCCGACCACCGCGGCAACGTCTACGAATTCGCCGGCTGGCGGCTGGATGTGGTACGCCGCGACCTGCGCGACCCCACCGGCATCTTCATCAACCTCTCCGACGGCGAGTTCGCGCTGCTGCGCACCTTCGTCGAGCATCCGCAGCGGGTGCTGAGCCGCGACCAACTGCTGGACTATGCGCGCGGCCGCGATACCGATGTCTACGACCGCGCCATCGACAGCCAGATCAGCCGGCTGCGCCGCAAGATCAACGAGCGCGTGCATACCGAGTTGATTCGCACCGTGCGTAACGAAGGCTACATGCTGCTGCCGGGCGTCTCGCGTCTGTGAGCAACCCGGCACGTCGCGGGCTGTCGATCTTTGCGCGTACCTTCGTATTGCTGGCGGTGGCCCTGCTCACCGCCCAGGCGGTCGGCATCGCGCTGCTGGTGATGCGCACCCCGGTCTACGAGCCTCCGGTACATCCCCCGGAGGTGGTGGCGCTACTGTCCACGCGCATGCCGGCCGGCACCCAGACCTTGACGGTGCGCGAGTCCGCGCAGTCCCCGCTGCCGCCAGCAGGCCAGGTGCGCGATGCGTTTGCCGAAATGCTGCTTGCCCATTGGCTGGATGTGCCCGAGCAGCGCGTGCGCTTCTACCGCAGCGCCGACGATCGCCCGGGCCCGCGCGTCAGCATGTCGCTGCCGGGCCAACCGCAGGCGTCCGAGGCCAATAACGGCGATGGCAGCCCTGCCGGCAATCGCCGCGCTGCCTTGCAGAGATCGCGGCCAGAGCCGGGGGATTGGCACCGCGATCGCCATCCCGGCGCCTCGCCGTTCGGCAACGGACTGCGACCGGACGACGCCCCGGGCGCCTGGGAAAGCGAGCGCCTGACCCCGGGCGTACCGCTGCTGGACGGCTTCACCGCCGCGCTGCAGCAGCCCGATGGCCGCTGGCGCACGGTGGAATCGCCGCCACGGCGGTTGTCGGCCGAGTTCAAGACCCACGTGGTGCTGCTGTTCCTGGCCGGCCTGCTGGCCAACGTGCCGCTGGCGTGGTGGTTCTCGCGTGCGCTGTCGGCGCCGATCAAGCGCTTTGCCGAAGCCGCCGACCGACTGGGTCGCAACCCGGATGCCGCTGCACTACAACGCAGCGGCCCGCCGGAGATCGTGCGCGCGGCCGACTCGTTCAATGCGATGCAGGCACGCCTGAACCGCCTGATCAATGAGCGCACCCACATGGTGGCGGCGATCGCGCACGACCTGCGCACGCCGCTGGCGCGCCTGTCGTTCCGCCTGGACGGCCTGCAGCCACCGCTACGCGACAAGGCACTGGCCGACATCGACGAAATGAAGGCGATGATTTCCGCCGCGCTGGATTTCATCCAGAACGATCGCCACCGCGGCGAACGCGCGCCGCTGGATCTGCGCCTGCTGGTGGAAAGCGTGGTCGACAACGCCACCGACATCGGCGCCGAGGCCGAACTGCTGCCCGGCCCGGAGATCACCCTGGATGGCGACCCGCTGGCCTTGCGCCGCGCAGTGATGAACCTGCTGGAAAACGCACTGAAGTACGGCAAACGCGCGCGTCTGCAGCTGCAGCGTGACGGCGAAGACGGCGTGCTGTGGATCGACGACGACGGCCCCGGCATCGACCCGACCCAGCGCGAACAGTTGCTGCTGCCGTTCGTGCGTGGCGAGTCCTCGCGCAACCGCGACACCGGCGGCATCGGGCTGGGCCTGTCGGTGGCGCACAGCATCGTGCTGGCGCATGGCGGCGATCTGCGCCTGGACAACCGTGCCGGCGGCGGACTGCGGGTAACGGTGCGCCTGCCGTGCATGCCGGAGCGGCGCTAGACGTGCGTTCTTTCGTACGTGAGGTCGACGATGCCGTCTCGCGCCCGAGTCCATTCCTGCAAAAAACGACCGCGCGGTAGCCTAGCGATGCGCTACGACTGCGGCAATCCGCAAGCGCTCAGTACGCAAACTCGCGGAACACCCGATCGATGTCGCCGTTCCATGCACCGTGATACAGCGCCAGCTTGCGCTCGGCGGCGGTGACACCGCTTTCGGCGATCTCGGCGATCACATCCACAAAGCCGGTTTCGTCCTGACCGTCGGCATTCAAACGCGCCCGCCGACGCAGGCCTTCGCGCGCGATCTTGACCGCTTCCACGGCCAAATCGCGCACCGTGCCGTGACGGAACGGCAGCCCGAGCGCATGCTTGGGCACACCATCGCGCAGCGCATGACGCTCGGTGGGGCTGAAGTCCTTGACCAGATCCCAGGCCGCATCCAGCGCGGTGTCGTCGTATAGCAGCCCCACCCAGAACGCCGACAGCGCACACAGGCGGTCCCACGGGCCGGCATCGGCGCCACGCATTTCCAGATACTTCTTCAAGCGCACTTCCGGGAAGGCGGTGGTCATGTGATCCGACCAGTCGCGTAGCGTCGGCAATGCACCCGGCAATGCCGGCAGCTTGCCTTGCATGAAATCGCGAAAGCTCTGCCCGCTGGCATCGACATACACACCGTCGCGATACGAAAAATACATTGGCACATCGAGCAGGTAATCGACGTAGCGCTCGTAGCTGAAGCCGTCTTCGAACACGAAGTCCAGCATGCCGGTGCGATCGGCGTCGGTGTCGGTCCAGATGTGCGAGCGGTAGCTGAGGTAACCGTTGGGCTTGCCTTCGGTGAACGGCGAATCGGCGAACAACGCGGTGGCGATCGGCTGCAGCGCCAGCGACACGCGGAACTTCTTCACCATGTCCGCTTCGGTGGCGTAATCCAGATTGACCTGCACCGTGCAGGTGCGCGTCATCATGTCCAGGCCGAGCGAGCCGACCTTGGGCATGTAGTTCTTCATGATCTGGTAGCGGCCCTTGGGCATCCACGGCATCTGGTCGCGGCGCCACTTCGGTTGGAAACCCATGCCCAGAAAGCCCAGCTGCAACTCGCCGGCGACCTGCGCCACTTCGTCCAGATGGGTGCCGGTTTCCACGCAGGTGTGATGCAGGGTCTCGACCGCTGCGCCGGAGAGTTCCAGCTGCCCGGCCGGCTCCAGCGTCACCGAGGCGCCGTCGCGCAGCAGCGCGATGGTGTGGCCGTTTTCCTGCACCGGCTCCCAGCCGAAGCGGGTCAAGCCGGTCAGCAGCGCCTGGATGCCGCGCGCGCCCTCAAAGGTGGGCGCGCGCAGGTCGTCGAGCTGGAAGCCGAACTTTTCGTGCTCGGTGCCGATCCGCCAGTCCGCGCTGGGCTTTTCGCCGGAGGCAAGTACCTGGACCAGCTCCGCGCGTTCGGTGATCGGCGTTTCGGCAACGTGGCTGGGACTCGACAAGGGCAGGCTCGCAGAAAAATTGAGGGGAACGATGTGGGGATCCTCCCCAGCCACCGCAAGGCCCGCACTATAACCGCCCAACATGGAAGAATTGCCGCCATCGGCCGGGTCTTAGATTTCCATCCATGCTTACTGCATGCAGATGCAGGCGAACACCCACCGTCGCGCTGGCATCACCTGCCGGGACTTCACGCACACAGCGACAAGCGCAGGCATGGCCGGGGCTGGTCAAGGTCCGGCAGCGCCGCAGCCCTCAAGATGCCAGATGGCCATGCGAGGCCAGCATCAACGCGTGCAATAGCGCGGCAACCGCGGCGCTGTTCCAGCCAAAGACATGCGTACACGATCCTGTAGCATCGCCCGGCCATGAATGTTGCGCCCACACCCACCGACGCCCTGCTTGCGCAGATGGCCAGCCTGATGCACTGCGAGCGCGCCGAAGGCTTTGCCTGCGTAAGCGCGCGGCGCGCACACGGTGCGCGCTCGGTGGACCTGACCCAGGCGCAATTTGCGATTCTGCTGCAGGGCCGCAAACACGTGCGGACCGCGACCCAATCGCTGGAGTTCGTGCCGGGCGACCTGTTCCTGGTGACGCGCCGTTGCCGGATCGATGTGATCAACACGCCCGACCCATCAACCGGGCTCTACCTGAGCGCGGTGGTGCCCCTCTGCGAAGAAGCGCTTGCTGCTGCGCGCGCGTTGTGGAACGAGCCGCTGCCCGAGGCCGGCGACGACATCGCTCGGCTGCCGGCGATCGATTTCGGCCCGGCGCTGCGGCAATGGCGCGATGCGCTGCAACACGGCCTGTATACCGAAGCACGCCTGGCGCTGGCCTCGCTGGTGATCAGCTTGTGCCGCCGTGGTCACGGCGGCCTGCTGTTGCCGCCCGCACCAAGTCTCGCCTCGCAGGTGCGCACGTTGATCACCGCGCAGCCACAGCGGGCTTGGCGCTCACGCGATATCGAAGACAGCCTGGGCATCAGTGGTGCCACCTTGCGCCGGCATCTGGCCGCAGAACACTGCTCGCTGCGCGAGCTGATCACCGACGCGCGGCTCGCGCATGCGATGGCCCTGCTCTACACCACACGCTGGCCGCTCAAGACCGTGGCCGCGCGTGCAGGCTATCGCTCCACCCGCAGCTTCAGTCAGCGCTTCCAGCAGCGTTACGGGCTGGATCCGGCCAGCATCGGCAACACCCGCTAGGTCGCTGCAGCGAGCGCTTCGCGCAGCGCAATGAGCGAATCGCGCAAGTCGCTGCCGCCAGCATGGCGACATCGCGGCGGTTGCCGCCTGCCCTGGAGTTGCTCATGTCTGTTTCCGTACTGCGTTCGCTGGCGCCGCTATTGCTCGCCGCAAGCGCCACGCTGGCGCACGCCGCTGCGCCCGCGTCCACCCATGCACAGGTTCCCGGCTTTTACCTGCAGCGCATCGGCACGCTGCGCGTCAGTGCGTTGTTCGACGGCAGCGTCGCGTTGACGCGTCAACAGCTGCCCAATGTGGACCCGGCAGAGCGCGATCGCCTGCTCGCGCAGGGCTACGTGCCCGAAGACGACAAGGGCCTGCAGACGGCAGTCAACGCCTATCTGATCCAGGACGGCAGCCACCTCAGCCTGGTCGATACCGGCACTGCCCGGTGCCTGGGCCCCGGCCTGGGCCAAGTGCTGACCAACCTGCGCGCCGCCGGCTACGACCCGGCCCAGGTCGACGATGTGCTGCTCACCCACGCGCATCCGGACCACCTGTGCGGCCTGCTCGATGCGCAGGGCACCCCGGCATTTCCCAACGCCACGGTGTGGCTGTCCGACGCCGATGCCGCGTACTGGCTGGATCCCGCTTCGGAGGCCGGTGCCGCGCCGATGCTGCAGTTCGCCTTTCCGCTGGCGCGCGCGGCGGCAGCGCCCTATCAGGCCCAGGGTCGGCTGCGCCGTTTCCAGCCAGGCAAGACCGTATTGCCGGCCGGCACCACTGCCCTGGACAGCCAGGGCCACACGCCCGGCCACGTGTCGTATCGCTTCGACGGTGGCGCCGGCAACACGCTGCTGGTGTGGGGCGATGTGTTGCACTACCACGCCGTGCAGTTTGCCCAGCCGGACGCATCGTTCGAGGCCGACAGCAACCGCAGCAAGGCCATTGCCTCACGCCGCAGCATGCTGGCGCAGGCCGCCGACGGCCGCTGGTGGGTGGCCGGTGCGCATCTGCCGTTCCCGGGCCTGGGCCACGTGCGCCGTGAGGGCGATGCGTTCGCCTGGGTGCCGACCGAATTCGGCCCAGTGCCGGCGACGCCTTGAGCGATGGGGCACCCAGGCAAGGTCCTGTCCCGCAGCGCAGCCCGGCGTCGCCCGGCCCCGGTACCGATGCCGCAAATGAAAACGGCGAGCTCTGGCTCGCCATTCTCGACTGCTCGCAGGGCCAGGCGTCATGGCGCCCGGCCCGGCTCACGCCTCACTCCGCTGCAGGCGGCGCGCCATCCAGGCCCAGCCAGCCGCCGACGATGCCGCGCAGTTCGTCCACGCCCTGGCGCGATTCGCCGGAGTAGGTCTGCACGGTCACGCTGTCGCCAAAGCGCGAGGTCACTTCCTTCTTGACCTTCTGCAGGGTCTGCATCTGCTGGCCACGGCCGAGCTTGTCGGCCTTGGTCAGCAACCCGTGCGCGGGCAGGCCGCGTTCGGCCGCATAGCCGAGCATCTGCAGGTCGTAATCCTTGAGCGGGTGGCGGATATCCATCACCACCACCAGCCCGCGCAAGGCCTCGCGGGTGCGGAAATAGCGGTCGATGAAGGCCTGCCAGTGCGCCTGCAGATCCTGCGGCACCTTGGCGTAGCCGTAACCGGGCAGATCCACCAGGCAGCGCTCGGGCTGGATCTGGAAGAACACCAGCTGCTGGGTACGACCAGGCGTCTTGGACACACGGGCGAGCGCGTTCTGGCGGGTCAGCGCATTGAGCGCGCTGGATTTTCCGGCGTTGGAGCGGCCGGCGAAGGCGACCTCGTAGCCGCCATCGTCCGGCAATTGCCGGGCGTTATGGGCGGACAGGTGGTAGCGGGCTTGTTCGATAAGGAGCGACATCCCCCTAGGATCGCACGTTCGGCGCCTGGCGGTTTTGCTGCACTGTTCGTTGACCCTGGCGCAAAGGCGTGTCGATAATCGAAGCACGCCTGCCACAGCCAGCCTCAAACGCGCGCAGGTCGGGTCCATACGGAGCTTTAGCTGATGCGCCATGCTCGTGTGCTTGTCCTCGCCGCCCTCGCCGTGCCGGTTATTGCCGCCGTGGCGTTTGCGCAATCGGCGGTGACGCCGATCCCCGATCCGCCACCTGTGCGCGTTGCGCCGTTGGAGGTGGACCTGTCCAAGACCACCTGGGGCGATGCCAAGGCGGGCCAGACCAAGGCCGCTGCCTGCGCGGCCTGCCATGGCCCGGACGGCAACCCGGCCGTCGCCATGTACCCGCGCATCGCCGGCCAGACCGAGCGCTACGTGGCGCATCAAGTGGCCTTGATCGCCAGCGGCGAGCGCAATAGCGGCATGGCGGCGGTGATGGTGCCGTTCGTCAAGGACCTCTCTGCGCAGGACATGCGCGACCTGGGCGCCTACTTCGCCACCCAGAAGTCTGCCGCCGGCGTGGCCGACGATGCCGTGGTCAACGAGGGGCCGTACCAGGGCCTGAAGTTTTACGAGGTCGGCGAGAAGCTTTACCGCGGTGGCGACATCGCACGCGGCGTGCCGGCCTGCATGGCCTGCCACGGGCCGTCCGGCAGCGGCAATCCGGGCCCGGCGTATCCGCGCCTGGGCGGCCAGCATGCCGAGTACGTGGCACGGCGCCTGAAGGAATACCAGGCCGGCACCACCCAGGAGCGCAACCCGGCGCTGTTCAATATCATGGCGCAGGTGGCGCACCCGCTGACCGAGCAGGAGATCCAGGCGCTGGCCAGCTATCTGCAAGGCCTGCACGACCGCGCCGACGATGCGGCCTCCGCGCAAGCACCCGCTGCCGGGACGCCCGCACGCTCATGAGTTGAACGCCACGGCTGCCACACCGCTTCACGACGCCGGTCCCGCGACCGGCGTCGTCGTTTCCCGTCCTCCCCCTATCCCCACGGAGCCTGCATGAAGCTGTTTTCCCGTCTGTCCCTGCTGTTGTTGATCCTGCTGCCGCTGGTGGCCTGCGCTGCCGACAAGAACACCCCGCCGGTCGAGGGCGACGACTACATCGTGATCGACGGCGGCCAGCCGTACGCGCCGCTAGCCGGCAAGGTCGAAGTGACCGAGGTGTTCGGCTACACCTGCCCGCACTGCGCGCACTTCGAGCCAACCCTGGAGGCCTGGGTGGCCAAGCAGCCGTCCTATGTGCGCTTCACCCCGGTGCCGGCGGCATTCGGCGGGTTCTGGGACGCATTCGCGCGTGCCTACTTTGCCGCCGACATCCTGGGCGTGGCCAAGCGCAGCCATCGCGCCATGTTCGAGGCGATCCACGAAAAGCAGAGCGTGCCCTCGCAGAACGTGGCACCGGAAGAACTGGCGGCGTTCTACGCCGACTACGGCGTGCCGCAGCAGCGCTTCGTCGAGACCTACAAGAGCGCGGCGGTAGACGCCAAGCTCGATGCCGCGCGCGACTTCGCCAAGCGCAGCAAGCTCCCCGGCACCCCGGCCATCATCATCAACGGGCGCTATCTGATCGGCGCGCGCAATTACCCGGACATGCTGCGCGTGGCCGACTATCTGATCGCCCGCGAGCACGCTGCGCCTGCCAAGCGCTGAACCGCGTAACCGCCACCGACGGCCGCCCGTGGCATCATGCGCCCCGCGGCCGTCCGGCCCTTTTCTCGCCCCACGCTGGAGATCCAATCCGATGAAGACCCGCTTCGCCCTGACGCTGATGGCGCTGCTGCCGATCCTGGTCGCCTGCAAGGCCCAGGACGGTTCGTCCGACACCGCACCTGCCGCTGCCACGCCGGCTGCTGACACCGCGCCTGCTCCGGCCGCTGCCGCTCCGGCCACAGACCCCGCCGCACCGCCGGCCGTTGGCGAGAGCGCCAGCACGGCCCCCGCCGTCGCACCCAGCGCCGCCCCACGTGCACCGAACGGCCCCGAGCCGGTCGCCGGCACCGACTATCTGGATATCGAAGGTGGCCAGCCGTACCAGCAGGCCGCCGGCAAGATCGAAGTGGCCGAGGTGTTCGGCTATGTCTGCCCTGCCTGCAATGCGTTCCAGCCGCTGATCGGGCCGTGGAAGGCAGGGCTGCCCTCCGACGTGCATTTCGTCTACGTGCCGGCGATGTTCGGTGGCCCGTGGGACGACTACGGCCGTGCCTTCTACGCCGCCGAAACGCTGGGCGTGCAGGAGAAGACCCACGAAGCGCTGTACAAGGCCATCCACGTCGACCAGACCCTGAAGGGCGAGCGCGGCAAGGATTCGGTGCAGGACATCGCCGCGTTCTACGCCAAGTACGGCGTGGACCAGAAGACCTTCATCGACACCATGAGCAGCTTCGGCGTGTCGGCCAAGACCAACCGCGCCAAGCAGTTCGCAACCCGCAGCAAGCTCACCGGCACCCCGTCGCTGATCGTCAACGGCAAGTACCTGGTCAAGGGCCAGAGCTTCCCGGACATGCTGCGTATCGCCGATCACCTGATCGCGCGCGAACGCGCCACGCTGGCCAAGTGACCCGAGCGATCGCCCTCCAGTGAACGCTTCGGATTCGCGCACCCTGCGGGTGCTGACCGCCAATATCCAGGCCGGCTCCAGCACCCGTCGCTACAGCGATTACGTCACCCGCAGCTGGTCGCACGCGCTGCCGTTGGGCAGCAAGCGCACCAGCCTGGACAGCATCGCCAAGCTGGCCGGCGAACGCGACATCGTGGGCTTGCAGGAGGCCGACCCCGGCAGCCTGCGCTCGGGTTTCACCAACCAGACCCACTACCTGGCCGAGCGCGCCGGCTTCGATTACTGGAGCCACCAACCCAATCGCCGCATGGGCGGGGTGGCCTCCAGCGCGAATGGCTTGCTCAGCAAGCTGCAACCGCTGGAAGTGCAGGACCATGCCCTGCCCGGCCGGATCGGCGGGCGCGGCATCTTGCTGGCCAAATTCGGCGAAGGCCGCGACGGCTTGGCGGTGGCAGTGGCGCATCTGTCGCTGGGCGCCAATTCGCGCATGGCGCAACTGGCCTTCATCGCCGAGTTGTTGTCCGAGCATCCCAACGCGATGTTGATGGGCGATTTCAACTGCATGGCCGACCGGCCGGAGATGCAGGCGCTGTATCGGCATACGCGTCTGCAACCGCCAAGCTGTGAAGTGCACACCTTTCCGAGCTGGCGCCCGGATCGGGCGATCGACCATATTCTGGTCAGCGACAGTCTGACGATCGAACGCATCGAAGCGATTCCCGCCGCGTTTTCAGATCATCTGGCGGTTGGCATGGATATCCGCGTGCCGACGCAGCTGCTGCGTTAAATACCGCGAAAAGTGGCTACGGGTTCGCATAGGCGAACTCGACCGATGACACCCCCTCGACACCGCCTGTGCGATAACGCAGGCGGTTTTTCGTTGGGAGCACAGTCCGTGACACGCCTCTTATGAGTGCGCTGGTATGAGTGCGGTAGAGCCGCAACTGGCACCGGTGCGCACCTTGCGTCCGGTGTTCGTGTTGGCGGCAACGGTGGTCTGTACGTTTGCGTTGCTGGTGTCGTTGTTTCCGTTGGATGCAGGCCGCGTGCTGCTGGATGCGCAGACCTGGGCCTCGCGCAATGTCGGCTGGTACTACCTGCTGGCGATGACGGTGTACCTGGTGTTCGTGCTCGGCGTGGCCTTGTCCAGCTACGGCAACATCAAGCTCGGCGCCGACCACGACGAACCGGAATTCAGCTATCTCTCCTGGGCCGGCATGCTGTTCGCTGCGGGCATCAGCATCACGCTGTTCTTCTTCTGCGTCTCCGAACCGCTCACCCATTATCTGCAACCGCCACAAGGCGGCACTGGCAGCGGCGAAGCCTCCGCACGTCAGGCGATGCAGTTGCTGTTCCTGCATTGGGGCCTTCATGGTTGGGGCGTGTTCGCGCTGGCGGCGATGGCACTGGCCTACTTCGCGTTTCGGCATAACTTGCCGTTGGCCTTGCGCTCGGCGCTGTATCCGCTGATCGGCAAGCGCATCAACGGGCCGATCGGTTACACCGTGGATGCGCTGGGCATCGTCGCGACGGTGTTCGGTATCGGTGCGGACATGGGCTTTGGCGTGCTGCATCTCAATGCCGGGCTGAGCACCTTGTTCGATGTGCCGCATACGCACTGGGTGCAGGTGGCGTTGATCGTGGCGATGATGGGTGCGGCGATTCTGGTGGCGGTGTCGGGCGTGGAAAAAGGCGTGCGCTGGATGTCGGACATCAACATGCTGCTGGCGATCGCGCTGCTGCTGTTCATGCTGTTCGCCGGCCCTACGCAATATCTGCTCAACGCGCTGATACAGAACCTGGGCGACTACCTGGGCAGTGTGGTCAACAAGAGTTTCGACGTGTATGCCTACGGCGGGCGCAGCGATTGGCTGGGCAACTGGACGGTGTTCTATTGGGCCTGGTGGATCGGCTGGGCACCGTTCGTGGGGCTGTTTATCGCGCGCATTTCGCGCGGCCGCACCATTCGCGAGTTCGTGCTCGGGGTGTTGCTGATCCCGCTCGGCTTCACCCTGGCGTGGCTGTCGATCTTCGGCAACAGCGCGCTGGATCAGTTGCTGCATCACGGCCAGGGTGCGCTGGCGCAGCAGGCAATCGATGCGCCGCAGACGGTGCTGTACTCACTGCTGCAGGGCTATCCGTGGAGCCGCGCGGTGATCACAGTGACGGTGGCGGTCAGCTTCGTCTTCTTCGTCACCTCCGCTGATTCCGGCACGGTGGTGCTGTCCACGCTGTCCTCGCACGGCGGCGAGCCGCACGACGATGGCCCGCGCTGGCTGCGCGTGTTCTGGGGCGTGCTCACCGCCGTGGTCACCGCCGGTCTCTTGCTTGCCGGCAGCATGGACGCATTGAAATCGGCAGTGGTGCTGGCCTCGCTGCCGTTCTCTGCGGTGTTGCTGCTGATGGCGTGGGGCTTGTCGCGCGCGCTCAGCGAAGAATCGCAACGCAAGCGCGCGCAGCTCTACAGCCCCAGCCCGTTGATCGGGCAATCGCGCAATCACCGCGGCTGGCGTCAGCGCCTGGGCCAGGCGATGCATTTCCCGGCGCGCGATGAGGTCTATCGCTTCATGCACGACCAGGTACGCCCGGCGATCGAAGCGGTCACCACACAATTGCAGGAAGAAGGCTGGCAGGTCAGCAGCCGGCTCGACGACGACGATATGGAGATCAGCGTCGATCACGGCGAGCAGCAAGGTTTTCGCTACCAGGTGGTGATGCGCGGCTACCTGACGCCGTCTTTCGCCGCGCAACGCCTACGCAACCAACGCTATTACCGCGCCGAGGTGTATCTGTACGAAGGCAGCCAGGATTACGACCTGGTCGGTTACAGCCGCGAGCAGATCATCAACGACATCATCGATCAATACGAGCGTCACCTGCAGTTCCTGCATCTCACGCGCTGAGGTGCCGCCGCTGCCGCGTGCGCCCCACAGGAGGTTTGTCATGCCACGTTTTCCCGACCAGTTGCTGTATATCGGCGGCCGCTATGTTCCCGCCCGCGGCGGCCACACCTTCGAGGTGGTCAACCCCGCCACCGGCGAGGTACTGGCCAATGTGCACAACGCCGGTGCCGACGATCTGGACGCGGCGGTAGATAGCGCCAAGGCCGGCCAACAGCAATGGGCGGCACTGACCACGGTGGAACGCTCGCGCATCCTGCTGCGCGCGGTGGCGTTGCTGCGCGAGCGCAACGACGCACTGGCCGAACTGGAAACCCTCAACACCGGCAAGCCGCTGAGCGAAACCCGCAGCGTGGACATCGTCACCGGTGCGGATGTACTGGAGTACTACGCAGGCGTGGCGCACGCGCTGCAGGGCGTGCAGGTGCCATTGCGCGAAGGCAGCTTCTTCTACACGCGCCACGAGCCACTTGGCGTGGTGGGCGCGATCGGCGCGTGGAATTACCCGATCCAGATTGCGCTGTGGAAGGCCGCACCTGCACTGGCGGCCGGCAACGCAATGATCTTCAAACCCAGCGAAGTGACGCCACTGACCGCACTCAAGCTGGCCGAAATTTTCACCGAAGCCGGCCTGCCCGATGGCGTGTTCAACGTGCTGCCCGGCGACGGGGCCAGTGTGGGCACTGCGCTCACCGAACATCCGCAGATCGAAAAGATCAGCTTCACCGGCGGCACCGCGACCGGGCGCAAGGTGATGGCCAGTGCATCGAGTTCGTCGTTGAAAGACGTGACCATGGAACTGGGCGGCAAGTCGCCGCTGATCGTTTGCGCCGATGCCGATCTGGACCTGGCTGCCGACATCGCCATGATGGCCAACTTCTACAGTTCCGGGCAGGTGTGCACCAATGGCACGCGCGTGTTCGTGCCGCGCGCCCTGCGCAACGCCTTCGAAGCGCGACTGCTGGCACGTGTGCAACGCATCCAGATCGGCGACCCGCTGGATGCGCGCACCACCTTCGGCCCGATGGTCAGCGCCGCGCACATGCAGCGCGTGCTCGACTACATCGAACAGGGCAAGGCCGAAGGCGCGCGCCTGCTGTGCGGTGGGCAGCGTCTGCGCGATGGTGCGCTGGCACAAGGCTGCTACGTGGCACCGACCATCTTCAGCGATTGCACCGACGTGATGACCATCGTGCGCGAAGAAATCTTCGGGCCGGTCTTGAGCCTGCTCACCTACGACGACGAGGACGAAGCGATCGCACGCGCCAATGCCACCACGTACGGCCTGGCCGCAGGCGTGGTGACGCCGGATCTTGCACGCGCGCATCGTCTGATTCATCGCCTGGAAGCGGGCATCTGCTGGATCAACACCTGGGGCGAATCGCCGGCACCGATGCCGGTAGGTGGCTACAAGCAATCCGGCGTGGGTCGCGAAAACGGGCTGGCCACCTTGCAGGCCTACACGCGTACCAAGTCTGTCCAGGTCGAACTGGAACGCTACGCGTCGGTGTTTTGAGCGGCTGACACCACCTGGCAGGCAGTCGCCAACGCCATCGGCGACATGCACAAGCCGCAGTGCGCGGCCAGTGCTGCCGTTTCGGGCACAGGCATCGATGCCCCACTGCGCAATCGTTTTGAAAGCCGCTTCAAGCCGGCGCCGCAACAGGAGAACCCCATGCAACGCGAATACGACTACATCATCATCGGCGCCGGCTCGGCAGGCAACGTGCTGGCCGCGCGCCTGACCGAAGACCCGGGCGTCAGCGTGTTGCTGCTGGAGGCCGGCGGGCCCGATTATCGGCTAGATTTCCGCACCCAGATGCCGGCCGCACTCGCCTTCCCGCTGCAGGGACGCCGCTATAACTGGACCTATGAAACCGAGCCGGAGCCGCATATGGACAACCGGCGCATGGAGTGCGGGCGCGGCAAAGGGCTGGGCGGTTCATCGTTGATCAACGGCATGTGCTACATCCGCGGCAACGCCCTGGATTTCGACCACTGGGCCAAGCGTCCGGGCCTGGAAGACTGGAGTTACCGCGATGTGTTGCCGTACTTCCGCAAGGCCGAGACCCGCGACATCGGCGCAAACGATTATCACGGCGGCGAAGGCCCGGTGAGCGTGGCCACGCCGAAGAACGACAACAACGTGCTGTTCCAGGCCATGGTCGATGCCGGTGTGCAGGCCGGGTACCCGCGCACCGACGATCTCAACGGCTATCAGCAGGAAGGCTTCGGGCCGATGGACCGCACGGTGACGCCGCAGGGGCGTCGCGCAAGTACGGCGCGCGGCTATCTGGACATGGCACGTCCGCGCGATGGCTTGCACATCGTCACCCATGCCACCACCGATCGCATCCTGTTTGCCGGCAAGCGCGCGATTGGCGTGCACTACTTGGTCGGCAACAGCAGCGAAGGCATCGACGCGCGTGCACGCCGCGAAGTGCTGGTGTGCGCAGGCGCAATCGCCTCGCCGCAGCTGCTGCAACGCTCCGGCGTCGGCGCACCTGATCTGCTGCGTGCGCTCGACGTGCAACTGGTGCACGACCTGCCCGGCGTTGGCCAAAACCTGCAGGATCACCTCGAGGTTTACATCCAGTACGCCTGCACCAAGCCGGTGTCGTTGTATCCGGCATTGCAGTGGTGGAACCAACCGGCGATCGGAGCGGAGTGGTTGTTCGCCGGCACCGGCACCGGCGCCAGCAATCAGTTCGAAGCCGGCGGTTTCATTCGCACGCGCGAGGAATTCGACTGGCCCAACATCCAGTACCACTTCCTCCCCGTCGCGATCAATTACAACGGCAGCAATGCGGTGAAGGAACACGGTTTCCAGGCGCATGTGGGCTCGATGCGTACACCTAGCCGTGGACGCGTGCATGCCAAGTCGCGCGACCCGCGCCAGCATCCGTCGATCCTGTTCAACTACCAATCCACCGATCAGGATTGGCAGGAATTTCGCGATGCGATCCGCATCACCCGCGAGATCATCGCCCAACCCGCACTGGACGCTTACCGCGGCCGCGAGATCAGCCCGAGTGCGGACTGCAAGACCGATGCCGAACTCGACGCCTTCGTGCGTGCGCGCGCAGAAACCGCCTATCACCCCTCCTGCTCCTGCGCGATGGGTACCGACGATATGGCGGTGGTCGATGGACAAGGCCGTGTGCACGGCATGGAAGGCCTGCGCGTGATCGATGCCTCGATCATGCCGCGCATCATCACCGGCAACCTCAACGCCACCACGATCATGATCGCCGAGAAGATCGCCGACCGCATGCGTGGCCGCACGCCATTGCCACGCAGTACGGCGGACTACTACGTGGCGGGCGATGCGCCTGTGCGTGGGTGATCTGTATTTAGTCCGCGATTTAACCTGCTCGCAAGGTGAACTGGTAAGTGCTGCGGCCGTAAACCTGGGTAGTCGAGGGCGCGGTGCCCTCACCGCACCAGGAGTTTGCTGGCTGCTTTGTTAAAAACCATGCGCACCGAGCATCTCGACTGGTCCTTGCCCGCCCACCGTCGCGGGACCTTACGCGGCATGGATGCCGCGTAAGAGCCTACACGGACGTACTTGCGGCGTGTCCCGCGATGGTGGGCGGGCAAGGGCCCTGCAGCCAAGCCGCAGATCATCCGCTCTACACGTGATCTACCCACACTGTCCGATCATTTCGAAACGACGGAAATTTCGACTCGTCGCGCAGTTTGGGTGTATCAAAAGCCCAAGTCGAAAGCTTGGGTCGTCGAGGGCGCGGTGCCCTCACCGCTCGCGGGACACGCCGCAAGTACGTCCGTGTAGGCTCGGTCGCGGCATCCATGCCGCCACACGGTCCCGCAATCGGTGAGGACACCGCACCAGACAGTTCGCCGGTTACTTTGCTGAAAGCTATGCACGCCTATCAACTTGATTGGTCCTTGCCTGCCCACCGTCGCGGGACCTTACGCGGCATGGATGCCGCGTAAGAGCCTACATGGACGTACTTGCGGCGTGTCCCGCGATGGTGGGCGGGCAAGGGCCTTGCAGCAAAGCCGCAGATCATCCGCTCTCCGCTCTACGACTGACCTGATGGACTAAAACTTCAAATCCACACGCGCATACCAGAAGCGCCCACCGGGAATATCGTAAGTGGATGCGTCATAGCCGTTGAGGGAGCACGACAGGCACAGCGGCGGATCCTTGTCGAACACGTTGTTCAAACCGGCCGTGAGTTGCAGACCCTTGAGCCAATCGACGCGATAACCCACCTGCGCATCGTGATAAGTGATCGCATCCAGCTGATTGGTGCCCACGGCAGGATCGGAACACACCGCAAATTCCACCGCATCGCCGCATTGCTCGGTGAGTTTGGAAATGTGGCGCGCCGTCCATGATGCCGTCCAATTGCCTAGCGACCAATCCAGCACTGCATTGCTGGTCCACTCGGGAATTGCACTGTCGACCACTTCGATGCCTGGCCCCTGCGGCTGCAGTTGCCCTGCCGCACCGAGCGCCTCGTAACGGCCCACGAAGGTGTTCTGCCACGACAACTTGAAGCGGCCCAAGCCAGTTTCCGGCAGCGTCCAGAACAGATCCACATCCCAACCATCGGTCTTGATCGAACCCAGATTGGTCAACCGATTGTTGAACGCATTGATGCCCCCGGTGGATGCACGCGTGATGCCGTTGCAGTACAGCGCGTCCAACGTATCCACGCACAGATCCAGCTGCGTCTGCGCATTGATCGCCTGGATCGCCCCATCCACATGATGGCGATAGAACGTCATCTCCAGATCGAGCCGATCCGACCAGCTCGCATTGCTCGCAAAGCCCGGGCTGAACACGAAACCGGCACTGAAACTGCGCGAGCGCTCAGGATCCAACTGCTCGTTGCCCCCCGTGGTGACCGAGATCTGCTGATTGGCCTGTTGATAGCCCACCGGTGCACCGAGCGCAGCGCAGTTGGTAGCACTGCCACGCGGCGCGGTGCCGCCCAGCCCGATCGAGCATGGATCCGACAACTGCAGATCCGCGCGCGCCGCCGAACCGAACAACTCACCGATGGTCGGCGCACGGAAGCCTTCTGCATAGCTGGTGCGCAACACCAACTCGTCGGTGACTTGCCAACGCAGGCCGTACTTGGGCGTGAACTCGCCGCCGAAGGTGGAGTAATCCGAATAGCGCCCGGCGATATTCAAATCGAGTTTGTCGCCCAACGACGAGTTGGCGAAGATCGGGATATTGAGTTCGAGATAGGCTTCGTTGACGTCGTAGCTGCCCGAGGTCGGCAACGACGGCACGCCGTTGTAGCGGCCTGCCACGGTGAGCGGATCGGGCTGATACGAACCCTCGTACTTGCGGTACTCGTAGCCGGTGGCGAACGACACCGCACCGCCGGGCAACTGGAACAACTCGCTGCTGAGGTTGGCGGTGAACAGGCTCAATTCGTTCTGGCTGCGGTCGCGCACCACCGGCTGGATCCAGCGCAACATCTCCGGCGTGATGCTGCCGGCGCCACTGAAGATATCCAATGGCACGCAGCCGGCCACTGCCGCACAGGCGGCCGGATCGCCCAACCCCAGATTGATGTTGAACAGGTTGTAGCTACCGTAGTTGGTCTGCTCGGCCTTGTTCTTGCTGTACATGCCGTTGACGTCCCAGAACCACGTGCGCGCCGCGCCTTCGAAGGTGCCCACCAGACCGGTGCCGAAGTATTGCGTATCGACCTGCTGCTCGAACCGACGCGCCCCGCCTTCCACCGGGCGGCGACCGATCTGGATCAGGTTGGTGGCGGAGTTCAACTCGAAGCCGAAAGGATTGAACGGATTCAGCGCCGAAATCACGATGTTGTCGGCCAGCGGATTGCCGGTGCCGGCATCGGGGCCGAGAAAGATCGGCTCGGGTGCAGCCTGGTTGGTCGACTCGCGCCGGTTGCCCAATGCTTTGACATACCACTGCACATCGTCGTTGAAGTAATAGCGAAATTGCGCAAACACGCCCTTGCGCTCGGACGGTGTCAGCAGCAGATTCTGTTCGGCGAAGTTGTAACGGTCAGCGGTGCCGAAACAGTGGTAGTCGTCGCTGCGTGTACACCCCGCACTGCCATCGTATTGCGGCGTACCCACACCGGCATTGGGCGTGAGGTTCTGACGCACACCGGTGTTGGGGTCGACGAACTGGAAGCGCCCATCCGGCGTTGCCGAGCTGGCGAAGGTCAGCCCGGTGCCCGGAATCGGAAAGCGGGCCTGCGCGCGGTCGCGTGCATAGATCGGGTCCTGCTTGACGTAGCTGGCACCCAGAAACAGGCTGAAATCCTCGCCGCTGGTGCCCCAGGCCAGGTCCATGCCCTGGTTGGCGCCATCGCCCTTGCCGTACTGCCCGTAGTTGAGCGTGACCTGCGCACCGTCGAAGCTGCGCCGGGTGATGATGTTGACCACGCCGGCAATCGCATCCGAACCGTACAGCGACGAAGCGCCGTCTTCGAGCACCTCGATGCGCTCCACGATCGCCAGCGGAATGGTGTTGAGATCGGTCGACGACCCCACGCCGGAGGCCGAAGATTCGTTGACCCAGCGAATGCCGTCCACCAGCACCAGCACGCGCTTGGACCCGAGATGGCGCAGATCCACCTGCGCCGAGCCTGCGCCCACGCCGCCACCATCGGGCGGAAAGCCGAAATTGCCGGACGAGTTGAACTTGGCATTGAGCGCCGAGCCGGACGCGGTGAGTTCCTGCAGCACCTCGCCGATCGAGGTCAGGCCGGTGCGTTCGATGTCGGCGCGATTGAGCGTCTGGATCGGCACCTGGCCCTGCAGTTCGGCGGTTTTGATACGCGTGCCGGTGACCTGCACGCTGTCGAGCGTGCGCGTGCTCGGGGCGGCCTCAGGCTGTTGCGCCCAGGCGAGTGTGGGAATCAGACACAACGACAACTGCACGGCCAGGCATGACCGATGAGGGCCAATCAGACGCTTCATCCGTTCTCTCTCCAGAAGGATTTCGAGTATCCGCACGCCCCCGTGCCCTGCGGTCCGCCCCAACTTTTAAACGAAACCTTAACGCGCCGCAAGCTGGCAGTGCAGCACTGCGCAGCAGATCGCAATGGCTGCCATCGCACGCCCACGAACGCGAGCGTGCGATGACGCGTTCCCTCACGCGCTACGCCTGCACGCTGAGATGTGTGCGTTCGCAACGCTGCAACGCGTATTCACTCAAGCGCTCATGCGTGCTTCGGTATCATCGCGCAATGACTTATGCCCCCCGTCTTGCCACTGTTTTCGTCGGCCTGCTGTGCCTTGGCAGCACTGCGCTGCATGCGCAAAGCCTGGACCCGCAACTGACCGCCATGCGCGATGCCATCGCCGCTGCAGAGCGCGGTCAGTCCGATGCCGGTCAACTCAGTGCGTTGAGTCGCCATCCGCTGTATGGCTGGCTGGAATTCGCCACGCTCAAGCGCAGCATCGACAGCGTTTCCAATGCGCAGGCGCAGGGGTTTCTGCAGCGCTATGCGGGCCAACCGGTGGCGGAGAGCTTCCGCAGCACCTGGCTGCCGGCCGTAGCGCGTCGCCAGGACTGGACCACGCTGCTGGCCAACTGGAAATCCACCGACAACCTCGGCCTGCGCTGCGCACAGCTCACGGCGCGTCAGGCCACCGGCAAGGCCGATGCGCAGTGGAGCCGCGATGCGCTCACGCTGTGGCGTAACGGAAAGGCGCTGCCCGATGCCTGCGATCCGGTGGTCGCCGGGCTGGAGTCGCGCGGCGAACTCACCCCGGCACTGCGCTGGGAGCGCGTGGAAGCCGCTGCCGATGCACAACTGCCAGCGGTGATGCGCAACGCCGCGCGCGGCTTGCCGGCGGCTGATCTGGCACTGGCCACCGATTACGCCGCCTTTCTCGACAAGGTCCACCCGCGTGCACTGGGTTGGCCCAAGACCGAGCGCAGCCGTGGCATCGCTGTCGATGGGCTGGCCAAGTTGGCCAAGAGCGACCCGGACGCGGCCGAGCAACAGCTGCCGCAACTGGCTACCGCACTCGGCTTCAGCGAGGCGCAGCGCGGCCAGGTGCTGTACCAGATCGCGTTGTGGACAGTGGCCTCGTACTTGCCGGATTCAGCGCGCCGCCTCAACGCAGTGCCCGATGCCTCGTACGACGAACGCCTGCACGAATGGCGCGCGCGCGAGGCGATGTCGCGTGGCGACTGGCCGGCTGCATTGGCCGCGATCCGCAAGATGTCCGCCACCCAGCGCAGCGATTCGCGCTGGCAGTATTTCGAAGCGCGCCTGGCCGAGAAGACCGGCGCTGCCGCGGCCGCACAGCCGTTGTATCGCGCGGCCGCGCAGTCGCCGACCTTCCACGGCTTCCTGGCCGCCGATCGCCTGCAGCAGCCGTACCGGCTGTGCCCGTGGGAGCCCAAGGACAACCCGCAGGCCAAGGCGGCCGTTGCGCGCGATCCGGCATTGATCCGCGCGATTGCACTCTTCCAGATCGATCGCCCCGGTTGGGCCGTGGCCGAGTGGAACGATGCCGCCACCCGCTTCGACGACACCCAACGCCGTCTGGCCGTGCAAGTGGCCAGCGAGAATGGCTGGTTCGATCGCGCGGTGTTCGCGCTCGGCAAGCAGCCGGACGAACAACGGCTGTATTCGCTGCGGTTTCCGTTGCATCACGATGAGAGCATTCGCCGCGAAGCCGCCAAGAACGCGATCGACCCGGCCTGGGTGGCAGCAGAAATTCGTGCCGAAAGCATTTTCAATCCACGCGCCCGCTCGCCTGCCAACGCGATGGGCCTGATGCAGGTATTGCCGGGCACTGGCGCCGCCGTGGCCAAGGGCATCGCCCTGCCCGGTTACGCAGGCGCCACCAGCCTGTACGAGCCGGACACCAATATCGCCATCGGCACCGCCTACCTGCGCCAGTTGCTCAACACTTACGGCCTGCCCTACCTCACCATCGCCGCCTACAACGCCGGCCCGGGCCCGACCGGGCGCTGGCAATCGCAGCGGCCCAACTTCGATCCGGACTTCTGGATCGAAACCATCAGCTACAAGGAAACCCGCGAGTACGTCGCGCGCGTGCTGGCCTTCAGCGTGATCTACGACTGGCAACTCAACGGCGACATGCTGCCGTTGAGCGACCGGCTGATGGGCAAACTGGTGGACAAGCGCTTGAAGCCGGTGTGCACGCCAGGCCAGACCGCCAACAACGCGGCGCAGGAGTGAGTGCAAGTCGGCCGAACGGACGCACCTGTGGCGTGTCCCGCGATTGTGAGCGAGGCAAGGGCCCTGTAGCGAAGTCGAAGGTCAAACGCTCTACACATGATCTATCCGAACTGCCCACAGTCCAATACAACCAAAATTTCGATGTGTCGCGTTCTTTAGTTGCGGTCGAATACTCGGCTCAACAGCCTAGTCGGTCGAGGGCGCGGTGCCCTCGCCGCTCGCGGGACACGCCGTGAATCCGTCCGTGGAGGCTCGGTGGCGGCATCCATGCCGCCACACGGTCCCGCAATCGGCGAGGACACCGCACCAGGAAGTTGGCCGGTGGTCGGGTCAAAACCTGCCTATCGCTACGTCTGCCATGGGACGCTGAGAAGGTTGTAGGTCACTTGTTGAAAGCCCGCTTGTTTCTCCGCTTGTCTTGGGAAGCTGATTGAGCGCGCCGTTATCTAAGCAACCCACGTCAGGCATTGCTTACACCATGCACACCGACCATCTCCACTGGTCCTTGCCCGCCCACCGTCGCGGGACCTTACGCGGCATGGATGCCGCGTAAGAGCCTACACGGACGTACTTGCGGCGTGTCCCGCGACGGTGGGCGGGCAAGGGCCCTGCAGCCAATCAAAAGATCAGCGCTCTCCGCTCTACGACTGATCTATCCGCACCGACCAACCGCTGCGATACGCTGAGATTTATGTGTTGGCATCACTTGGCCACCCAAGCCTAGCCAGACGCCAACCACAATCAGTTCGCGTTGTTTCGACTCGCGCACCGCATCGGGCATCATATGGCGATGAAGATCTATCTCGTTGGCGGCGCAGTCCGCGATGCCCTGCTTGGTCAGCCTGCTGGCGACCGCGACTGGGTCGTGGTCGGTGCCGATCAGGCGCAGATGGAAAGCCTGGGCTTCAAACCGGTGGGGAAAGATTTCCCGGTATTTCTGCATCCGCGTAGCGGTGAGGAATATGCGTTGGCGCGTACCGAGCGCAAGTTCGGGCGCGGCTATCGTGGCTTCGTGGTGGATGCCGACCCGTCGGTGACGCTCGAAGAAGACCTGCTGCGCCGCGACTTCACCATCAATGCGATCGCGCGCGACGAAGACACTGGCGAGCTATTCGATCCCTACGGCGGCGCGCGCGATCTGCAAGCACGCGTGCTGCGTCATGTAGGCCCGGCGTTCGTCGAAGACCCCGTGCGCGTCTTGCGCGCCGCGCGCTTCATGGCACGACTGGCACCGTTGGGTTTCACTATCGCGCCAGAGACCGCCGTATTGATGCGCGAAATGGCCGCCAGCGGCGAACTCGACAGCCTGGTGCCCGAACGCGTGTGGCAGGAGTTGCGTCGCGTACTGGCAAGCGCACAGCCCTCTGCATTTTTGCGCACCCTGCACGACACCGATGCACTGCGCGTCATCCTGCCGCAAATCGACGCGCTGTACGGCGTACCGCAACGCGCCGAGTTTCATCCTGAAGTGGATACCGGCATCCACCAGGAAATGGTCAGCGACATGGCTGCGCGACTGGCGCCGGGCGATGCGCTGGTGGGCTTTGCCGCGCTCACCCACGATCTGGGCAAAGCACTCACACCACCCGACGAATGGCCACGCCACATCATGCACGAGCAACGCGGTGTCGCCCCACTGCAAGCCCTGTGCGAACGCCTCAAGGTGCCGCAGGACTATCGCCAGCTTGCCGTCACCGCCTGCCGCGAACACCTGAACGTGCATCGCCTGCCCGAACTACGCGACCGCACCGTGCACGAACTGCTGATGCGCTGCGATGCCTTCCGCCGCCCCGAGCGCATCGCACAGCTCGCCCTGGTCTGCGAAGCCGACAAGCGTGGCCGACTGGGCAGCGAAAACGCAACCTATGCGCAGGGCGAAGAACTCAAACGCTTGCATGCTGCTGCGCTCGCAATCAACGCACGCGACCTGGCTGCAGAAGGTTTGCAAGGCCCGCAGATCGGTGAGGCATTGGCGAAGGCACGGATTGCGGCGATTGCGGCGGCGCGCGTGCTCGGCCGCAACTAAGGCGGCTGGGGCCGTTACCCACATCGGTTATTTGCGGACGTAAGTATCAGTTTTCAAACCATCACACCGCTAGGATCAAGACGCGGCAGCATCTGCACGCGCATCCTCTCAGTGATAAATGGGCTCGATGTTCGTGCCAATTTTTTCAGCCTGCCGCACCACAACCGTCGCACCTCAATTCAAGACAAAGGATCTGCTCATGAGCGAAGAGAGTCGGAACGATCTGGTGGAATATTGGCGCAGTCATGCCGGCGATGACAATCCTGCCGGTCCGTTGTTCGTAAGCGGCGCGTATGCAGAGGCAGACATCGGCTGCGAGGCGGCTGCGGTGACCGAGCAGTGCGGCACCATTTGTACGGGGTCAGCCACGTTCCAGTGTTGTTGAGGCGGCATGGTCTCCGGCCAGCATGGCGGTGACTTCGGCACGTCGCTGGGCTGCCTGATTTCGTCACCGATCGAGAAACTGGCAGTCCAGCTCAGCGAGATGGCCTCGCTTAAACAGAGCGAACGCGATGTCATCCTCCAAGCAACGCGCGATACGTTGCTGGCAGCGCTGCATGGCAAGCTCACCCGACTTCTGTTATTGGAACTCAATGCTGCGCGAGTCAACGACAAACTCGATGGCGATACCGCAGAACAGCGCTGGCTGGAGTTTCAGCAACTCACCTGCGCGTCAGATTACTGGCAATCACTGGCCCCGCATTATCCTGGCCTGATCGAACGTATCGATACCCTGATTGCACACCGGTGTACTGCAGCGGCAATGTTCGCGCAGCGCTGGTGTAGCGATCGAAACACGTTGACGACCTTGCTGCTCACGGCGCCCGGCGTCCTTCTGGAACTGGCGTTCGGAGCTGGCGATAGCCATTGTGGCGGCCAAAACGTGGCGCTGGTGCGCTGTACTGGCGGCCAGTTGGTATACAAACCAAGATCGGTCGCGATCGATCTGGCACTGGCAACATTTGTCGGCATGCTCGCGGAGGCTCTGCCCACCAGCATGCGCGTTCCTCGTGCCATCGATCACGGCGCTTATGGGTGGGTTGAGTTCGTCGCGCATCAACATGCCGGCACGCCGGCCGGGCAGCAGGATTTCTATCGCGGCATCGGTCATTGGTTGGCGGTCATGCGGTTACTGGCCGGCACCGATCTGCACGCGGGCAACCTTATTGCGCATGGCTCTTCGCCAACGGTGATCGACTGCGAGACGCTGTTCACTCCGCGTCTTCCTGCTCCTCCGTCAGGGCTTGGCGATGCGACGGATCTGGTAGCTGCCACGATCGCAGGCACGGTCGCCAACATCGGACTGCTGCCCGGACGTGCCACCGGGCTTGGATGGCGCGGGGTCGATCATTCGGCGCTGGGATCGTTGCCCGGCCAGCAGCCGGACGTGCCGCAGCCTGCTGTGATCGATGCGGGAACCGATCAAGCGCGCATCGGGATGGGCATGGCGCGCGGAATGCCGAACGCACAGAACCATCCGGATGCACGCCCCGAACTGGCGCGCTATTGGTCCGATGTGCTGAGCGGCTTCGGCGAAATGACGCAAGTGCTGCAGCAGTTGGACGCGCGCGATGGATTAAGTCCACGCCTGGAACAGTTCGCCGGCTGCGTGGTGCGCTTCGTTGCGAGGCCAACCGAAACCTACGCCGAAATCGGCCGCATGCTCTGGCACCCGGTGTCGCTGCATAATCCGGCGCAGGCACGCCAACGCGCGTATGACTTGATGCTGCGCATGGCAGACAACGTGGGATCGGTGCCTCACGACCCCGCCATTCTGCAGGCGGAGATCAACGACCTGCTGGCTGGCGACATCCCATATTTTTCCGCCATTACCGACGATGGCTGCCTGAAAGGTCCAGGAAAAACTCACTGGAAGATTGCCGACAACCTGATCGCCACCGCGCTAGCGGATTGGCGCAACGCCGATTTCGCGCTCGAGCGTGAAGTCATCCACGCCTCGCTGATCAGCGCGTTCGTCAACGACGGCTGGATGCCGGAAGATCGCTCGTTGCTGCCAGTGGTGCCGCGACGCGGCAACATCGAGCAGCGGCGCAGGCAACAGCTTTCCGCACTGATGCGTCGATTGGTTGAGCATGCAGTCGTGGGCAAGGACGGCAGCATCGCGTGGCTGGCACCGGTGCTGGCCGCCAATGGCTGGTCGGTGCAACCGCTCGGGCCGGATATGTATAACGGCGTTGCTGGCATGGCGCTGCTGCTGGCGGCCTACCGGCGCGAATCCGCCGAAGGGCGGGCCGATCCGGTGGATGGCATCGATCACTGCCTGAAGGCCTGTGTGACCACCTTGGCAATGGGCGATGCCAAGCGACGTCGACTCATCCGCGATGGAATCCGTTTCCGCCCACTGCCGCCTGGCGGTTATATCGGACTGGGATCGCAGCTGTGGGCATATCTGGTGCTTGCCGATTTCGGCATTGATGCTGTGTTGGAACATGCTGCAGCGCTGACACAGGAATTTCCCGATGCCGCGCAGGCCGACCAGGTGTTCGATGTGCTGGCCGGTTGCGCCGGTGCGATCGTGCCGCTGATTGCGCTGGCCAAACGCACCGGCGAGCAACGTCATCTGGAGACCGCCACGGTGATCGGCAATCGTATCTGCCAGGCGGGCACGCGCAATGGCGACACGATGCATTGGACGCATACCCGTTGGCCCGACGGCATTGGAGGCTTTGCCCACGGCGTGACAGGGATCGGCTGGGCATTGACCAAACTGGCGCGGGTGACGGAAAGCTCGCTGCATGCGGGTTGTGCGGAAGCCGCCTTCGCCTTCGAGGACACGCTCTACGACCCCACGTATGACAATTGGCGCGATCTGCGCATGCTGGCCGGCAACCCGACCGCAGCGGCCTGGTGCCATGGCGCAGTCGGCATCGGTCTGGCGCATGCAGACCTGGATCCACAACTAACCCATCCGCGCACCCGCCAGGTCCTACGGATCGCCGTTGACGCAACTGCCCGCCAAGGGCTTGGCTGGAATCACTGCGCCTGTCATGGCGACTTGAGTGCATGGGAGTTGTTCGACACCGCAGCGCGCCTGCAACCAGAGATGCACGGCAACGCACCTACAGATCTGCTGGACAGCGTGCTGACCAGTATCGAAGATCACGGCGCATGCTGCGGTCTGCTGCGCGACACCTTGTCGCCCGGCTTGATGCCGGGGTTGGGCGGCATTGCTTATCAATTGCTCAGGACGCATCCGCAACATCGGATCCCATCGATTCTGGTGCAGGGAGGACTGGGTTTGTAACGCCATGGCAGAGCAACCTGCACAGATCCAGAACCCGTACTGGCGTATCGCAAGCGACGCTTCCGCACAGGGCCTGGGCGCAATCATGGTCAAGCTGGTCAGCGCAATCCGGCCGGTCGTGAGCATCGCCCGACGCGCCGCGCCGGCCGCGACCCGCGTACTGGTCGCGAGCCAACTGCTGGCGGCAGCGGCAGCGGTCTGGGGATTGCTGTTGCTCAGGCAGGTGTTGGGCGTACTGCTCTCCGGCGTCACCGCGTCCACGTTGATCGCGCAGTTGCTTCCCAGCGTGTCGTTGCTGCTGGTCGCGCAGTTGCTGCGTGTTGCTGCACGCGCCGCGGGCCTGTCCGCGCAAGCGCGCTTGGTACCGAAGGTAAGGCATCTGGCCGACGACCAGATCCTGGCCGCCAGCCTGTCCATCGATCTGGCTGCATTCGACGACCCGCACTTCTTCGATCGTATGCAGCGCGCGCGCGACCGCGGCGCATTGCACATCGAGCGCGTTGCGGTTTGCCTGTCCGAAACGCTGTCGGCGCTGCTGGCGGTGATGGCCGCATCGCTCGCGTTGCTGTGGCTGCATCCGCTGCTGCTGCTCGCCTTGCTGGTCGCCTTTATCCCCGAAGGCTGGGCGGCGCTTGCCGCCGCACGGCTGCACTATGCCGGCATGGACAAGACCATCGCGTTGACCCGCCATGCACGGATGATCGCCGAACTTGCCACCTCGCGCGATGCAGCCGCAGAAATCCGTGCCTGCCAGGCGCAGAACTACGTGCTTGGCCAATACCGGCGCAGCGCGATTCCACTGCAGGAGCATCTAATCGACCAGGCCACCGTAGAAGCCCGAACGATGACGCGTGGCCGCCTGCTATCGATGCTCGGGCTATTGCTTACCTTTGCCGGTCTTGCCGCGATGTTGCAGACCGGCTGGTTGAACCTGGCTCTAGCCGGCACTGCAGTCATCGCCATCCAGATCACCACCAGTGCATTCGCGCAGTGCTTGCGCATGCTGCACGAGATCTCCGAGCGCGCGCTCTACATCGCCGACTATCACGATTTTCTGGCATTGGCAGCAACCCAGGTTGCGGCAGGTGGCGACAGGATACCGCCCGCGCAGGCGGGCGAGATCGTGCTGGACGATGTCGGCTTTTGCTACCCAGGCATGACCGAACGCATCGCGCTACAGGGCATCAGCTTACGCATCGAGGCAGGTCAGACGATTGCACTGGTCGGTGAAAACGGCTCAGGCAAGACCACCCTGGCCAAACTGATTGCGGGGCTCTACCGGCCTAGTATCGGTGCGATTTACTGGGACAGTGTCGATTTACGCCAATTTCAAACACAGGTATTGCGTGAGCGCGTGAGCATCGTGCAGCAGCATCCGCTGCGCTG
Source organism: Xanthomonas sp. NCPPB 2933 (assembly GCF_056725225.1). Classification (NCBI taxonomy): domain Bacteria; kingdom Pseudomonadati; phylum Pseudomonadota; class Gammaproteobacteria; order Lysobacterales; family Lysobacteraceae; genus Xanthomonas; species Xanthomonas sp. NCPPB 2933. The sequence continues at coordinate 978,874 of NZ_CM161518.1, read as the reverse complement.
GCCAGGCAGCGCGCGCGACAATCTCCGGCTCGGTCAGCCCGAGCGTCATGACCCCTCGGACGAGCAGCTGCAGCGTGCCGCTGAGCGCGCACAGGCAACTGCGGTGATCGAGGGATTACCTGGCGGCTGGGATTGCCTGTTGTCGCGTGAATTCGTGGGCGGTCACGATCTCTCCAGTGGTCAGTGGCAACGGCTTGCAGTGGCGCGAGGCATCTTTCGCGATGCCCCGCTGGTGATCTGGGACGAACCCACCGCTCCGCTCGACGCCAAGGCCGAACACGCCGTCTTCGAATCGTTGCGCGAGCTCGGGCGCGATCACACGGTCGTGCTCATCACCCATCGCCTTGCGAGCGTACGCGAAGTGGACCAGATCTTCTTTCTGCAGGAAGGCCGGTTGATCGAGCAAGGCACGCACGTAGAGCTGATGCAACACGGCGGCGCCTATGCGGAGCTGTATCGCTTGCAGGCGCGACAACACGAAACCGAAGGTCAACAGCGCAAGGAATGACTGGAGCAGCTACGTTGCAGCAGCCGCTCCGGCCATGATGCTCAAAGCTTGAAATTCAGACTCAACATGAAAGAACGGCCGTTCTTGTAAATGTAGTACGGCTGGTTCTTGTTGCCGATGTAGCTGAAGTAGGTTTCGTCCAGCAGATTGGTGGCTTCCAGCGCCACGCGCAGGCGCTCGGTGGCCTGGTAGCCGAACGATGCATCCACCTGGGTGAAGGCATCGGTCATCTGCTGACCATTGAGCCGGCCGATCTGGGTGAAGTATTCCGAGCGCCAGCCCAGATTCACCCGCGCGCTCCATTTGCCCTGCTCGTAGTACGGGCTGATGTTGTAGGCATTGCGCGAGTTGTACGGCAGGCTGTAATCGCCGTCGGTCTTGGAATCGGAATAGGTGTAATTGGCCACCACGCCGAATCCGTTGCCGAAGTTGTGCTGCAGGTTGAGCGCCACGCCACGCACCTTGGCATCGCCGGCATTGGTCGGCACGGAGGTCTGGTACGTGCTTGAACCGCCGGTGGCGTTGTTGAAGAACACCCGGTCTTCCACCGTGGTCAGGATGTAGTTGGAGATATCGCGTGAGAAGAATTCGCTGCTGAGCAGGCTGCTGTCGGAGAAATACCACTCCAGCGATGCCCCCAGATTGGTCGACTCGTACGGGCTCAGACCGGGATTGCCGGTGGATGCGGTGAGCGTGGTGTCGTCGGTGGCCACGTACGGGGTCATGTTGGTGTAGCGCGGCCGCGCGATCACCTTGGAGGCGGCAAAGCGCACCATCAAATCGTCGCGCAGGTCGTAGGCGATATTGAAGGCCGGCAGCCACTTGCCATAACTGTTGAGGAAGTTGACCGGCGTGTAGCCGCCGCCCGGCGCATAGCTGAAACCGTCGGTGGAATCGCGCGTATGCACATAACGTACGCCGATATTGCCGCGATACCGCTCGCCGGAAAAATTGGCCTGCAGGAACCACGCACGGTTCTGCTCTTCGATGCTGTAGTTGCCGGCGTAGCTGATCGGCAGCCCGTCATCGCCTTCCAGTCCACTGATGTACTGGCTGATCGCGCCGCTGTTGATCGTCGACCATTGCTGCATATCGGCGCTGGTGGATATGCCATCCAGATAGCCCGATGGCGTGGTGCCCGGCGAGAATGCGGCGAGCGTGCTGCCATCGTTCGGCGTCCAGGTGCGGCTGTACGCCGATTGCCCGGTGGCGTGATTGGTGAGCTTGATGCCTGTCAGAATCTGCGTGAACGGCCCCCACTCCACTGCATGATCGAAGTCCAGCTGCAGATAGCGCTCTTTGTCGTACTGCGGGCTGTGGCTGGCCGATGCATTGTTGAGTTGCATCGCTGCCGCGTTGGTGGGGTCGGTGCTGTAGTCCATCGCGGTGCGGCGCCCGTCGATGTTGTAGCTGTAGCCGGCAAGATTGCGGAACTGGATGCCGTAGATGCGCTCGGCACCACCTTGCGAGCTGGTGTAGCCCACCTGGCTGGATGCATTCCAGCCATCGCCATGCCAGTCGGCACGCAAGTGGATGCTGCCGGTGGTGACATCGCTGTTGCGCAGATAACCGTCCAGGAACGTGGTGGATTGATCGCCGAACGTACCCGAGGTGGCCACGCCGTTTTCGAAGCCCAGCGCCTGCGCATCGCCCGGGTTGGAGCCCCAATAACCGTAACGACTCTGGTTGTAGTTGTCGAAACTTTCCTTGACATACAAACCGGTCAGATTGAGCTCGAAGTCGGCATCCGGCTTCCACTGCAATGCGGCGCTGACACCATCGCGCTTGCGGGTCTGCTGAAACAAGGCCGTGTTGATCGAGGTCGGAAACACACCGGTGTTATTGCCCACCACACCCGGCGGAAACCCTGCGCCTTCCACGTTGTCGTAGCCGAAAATTTCCACACCATCGCGGCGCAACACGCGCTGCGAATGCATCACCGAGGTGAGCACGCCCAGGGTTTCGTCCTGGTTTTTCCAGCTGTACAACGCCGATACGTTCGGCTTGGGGTCTTCGGAGCGATCGTTATAGCCGTAGCTCACCGTGCCGGTCAGCGTATTGCGCTCGAGATCCAGCGGTTTGCGCGTGTGCACGATCACGGTGCCGCCGATGGAGCCTTCGTCGATGCGTGCTTCCGGGGTCTTGTAGACCTCCATCAGCCCCACCACTTCTGGCGCAAGCGTGCTGTAGTTGAACGAGCGGCTATCCGGATCGTTGGGGTCGCCGCCCCAACTGGTGGAGGCAATGGTCTGGCCATTGAGCAGCACGCGATTGAGCGCAGGATCGGTGCCAAGGATGCTGACTTTTTCGCCTTCGCCGAATTGCCGGTCCACGGTGATGCCGGAGAGCCGCGACAGCGATTCGGCGACGTTGGTATCGGGGAATTTACCGATGTCTTCGGCGCTGATCGCATCGACGATCGCATCGGCATTGCGCTTGACGTTGAGCGCCTTGCCGAGACTGGCCTGATAACCCACCACCTTGATTTCATCCAAGGTGGAGACCGATGGATTAGTTTGCGCGGGTGCCTGTTGCTGGGCAGGTGCAGGCTGTTCCTGCGCGAATGCGGGAAGTGCCGCAGTGCTGGCAAAAGCCGCGCCACCCAACAGCAAACCACGGACCGCTGCGCTCAGTGGCGAACGACGCGGTGCACGCGCATGACACAGGAAATGACCGGACAACTCGAACACACGGGGATACACCATTGCGTGGACCTCTAGGCTGATACGTCGCAACCGGTGAGTTGCGCAAGAACGCGCGATGCGCGTGCCATGCCCGCACTCCGTCCCCTGTGCCGGATGCGAGCAACGTCCCGCACTGCCTCGTGGCGTGCGGGTCAAGACGGCAGACCGATGCATGATCGGCGGCAACGTCTGCATAAATTCGGAGTGTGCTCCTGTTCGCTGACAACGTTATCAGCGAAGGTGCCTACCGCAAGCCGCGCTGTCAACTCAACGACACAAACAGCTTGATTTATGTGTAATTCGTCGAATTCAACGCAGATAACGGAATGACGACGTGATCGCCATCGCATTCTTTTTGGTGTGTGGGCAGACCACTGCGCATGAAGACCTGATGCCATAAGGCTGCGCACGTAGATGTTGCGATGCAAAGTGTTTTGGATGCTTGGATGTGGCGCGTACTCGTACGCAACGCTCTCACCAGAAAGCACTCGCCTTTTACTGCAGAAACGCTGCGAGTCCATGCGGCTGCGGCAACTCGCCGCGCGGCATGGATCCACGCACCGGCACGCACGCCTACTCGCGCTGCCCGGCCACCCAGGTCGCCAACACCTGCACATCCGCATCCACCAGCACCAGATCCGCTTGATAGCCCGGCGCAACCCGACCTAGGCGATCGCCCAGGCCGATGCACTGTGCGGGATAGGTGGACGCCATGCGCGCGGCTTCGGCCAGGTCAACGCCCAGCCATTGCACGCTGTTGCGCACGGCGGTGGCCATGTCCAGCGCGGAGCCGGCCAATGCGCCGTCGGCGTTGCGCACCACACCGTCCACGGCGGTGATGGTCTCGCCATACAGATCGAAACTGGGGCTGTCGGCACCGACCATCGGCATGGCATCGGTGACCAGCAACAGCTTGCCGCGAGGCTTGGCCGCCAACGCTAGGCGCAGGCTGGCAGGGTGTACATGCACGCCGTCAACGATGACGCCGCACCACACGTTAGGGTCTTCCAACGCGGCGCCTACGGCGCTGGGCTCGCGCCCAGTCAGTTGCGACATCGCGTTGTACAGATGGGTGAAGCCACTGACGCCGGCGGCAATGCCGGCGTGGGCCTGCTCGTATGTCGCTGCGGTGTGGCCGGCGAACACGATTGCGCCGCCGGCAACGAAGGCGCGGATGTCGTCCAACGGCACGCGCTCGGGCGCGAGCGTGATCAGGGTGACGCCGTTGTCCAGCGAGGTGTCGACCGCAATCTCGTGCGCGTCCGGCAGGCGGAACTTGTGCGCGTCGTGCGTGCCCTTGCGGGCCGGGCTCAGGTATGGGCCTTCCAGATGGATGCCGAGCACACCGGGCACGCCTTGCGTTATCGCCTGACGCGTGGCTTCGATCGCCTCGGCCATCACCTCGGCGGTGTCACTGATCAGCGTGGGCAACATGCCGGTGGTGCCGAAGCGGCGATGCGCCGCAGCGATCGTGGCCAGTGCCTGCGGGTCGCGCGCGTTGTTGAACAACACGCCGCCGCCGCCGTTGACCTGGATGTCGATAAAGCCCGGCAACAAGGTGGCGCCACCCAGATCCACACGTGTGTGCGCCTGCGCAACACGCGCATCGTCGGCCGCCACGACCGCCTGGATCTGCGTGCCGGCCAGCAAGACAACCAGCCCATCCTGCAGGCCGTCGTCGGTGAGCACGCGTGCATTGCACAACGCTTGAATCGGGGAAGCATCCATGTTCAAACCGTTTCCGTAACCTTGTTCAAATGCGGCGGCAAATCGGGATTGTGGCCACGCTGCAATGCGAGCGCATTGATGGCGCGATAGAAACTTTGCACGGTCAGCAGCGGTGCGCTGGCCGGATGTGCGGCATCGGCCAGCGGCAGGTCGCCATCGGGCGCGGCCAGCCACACCTGTGCGCCACGCGCGCGGAACTCGGCGGCGAGCGCACGCGTGCCGGCACCGGTTTCATCCGGCTGGGCAAACACCAGCACCGGGAAGCCCGGCCCCACCAGCGCCATCGGGCCGTGTTTGACCTCGGCCGAGCTATAGGCTTCGGCGTGCAGGCCGCAGGTTTCCTTGAACTTCAAGGCCGCTTCCTGCGCCGCGCCCAGGCCCAGGCCGCGGCCGAGCACGAACAGGTTGTGTGCGGGCACAAGCCCTGCAGTCAGTGCGGACCAGTCGGCCTGCCAGGCGTTGCGCAACTGCTGCGGCAATGCATCCAGCGCGGCCAGCAATGCGGGGTCGTTCTTCCACACCGCGCCCAGGTGCAGCACTGCGGCGAGCGAGGCGAGATAGCTCTTGGTCGCGGCCACGCTTTTTTCCGGGCCTGCGCCCAGCGGAATCACCACCTCGGCCAATTGCGCCAGCGGCGAATCTTCCACGTTGACCAGGGCGACCACGCGCGCGCCGGCAGCCTTTGCGGCCTCGGCATTGCGCAGCAGGTCAGGGCTCTTGCCCGATTGCGAAATCACGATGTACAGCGCGCCGCGCAATTGCAGCGGAGCTACGTAGACCGAACCCACCGACGGCGATGCCGAGGCAGTGACGATGCCGAGCTGGGTTTCGAACAGGTACTTGGCGTAGGTCGCTGCGTGATCGGAGCTGCCGCGCGCGCAGGTCACCACGAACGGCGGCGGTGTGTCGCGCAGGGATTGCGCAAGTGCGGCGATGGTGTCGGCGTTGCGGGCGAACTGTGCGGCGACCACGTCGGCGGTCTGCGCCGCCTCGCGGAACATCAAGGTGTCGGTTTCGAGGGGAAGGCTCATCGGGCTCAGACGGATTCGGTGGGAGAGGATTTGGCGGCCGGCGGTTGCGCCGGTGCTGTGGAACCGCGCACGACCAGTTGCGGCACGAAGCCGCGGTTCTGCAATTGCGCGGGCTGATCGTCGTAGGCATCGCTGCGCAGCTGGCTGATCAACAGGCGTGCAGCATGCCGCGCGATGTCGTCGGTGGCCTGCTTGGCGGTGGTCAATGCCGGCCACGACTGACGCGAAAACGGGCTGTCTTCGAAGCCGGCGATCGACAGTTGATACGGCACGTTCATGCCGGTGGATTTGGCCGCTGCCAGCACGCCGGCGGCGATTTCGTCGTTGCTGCCGAAGATGGCAGTGGGCGGTTCGCGCAGCGACAACAGACGGCGCGCACCACGGAAGCCATCGTCGAAGGTGTAGTCGCCGGGAATCACCAGATGCTTGTCCAGCGTGATGCCGTAATCCTTCAACGCAGCTTCGTAACCGGCGTAGCGCTCGCCGCTGGAGCGATGCTGCGGGCCGCCCCACAGGAAGCCGATGCGTTGATGGCCGAGCTGGATCAGATGTTCGGTGATCTCGTAAGCCGCAGCGCGGTCGTCGATATATACGCAGGGGCCATCGCCCGGGTCATCGGTAGCGGCGATGATGCGCACGCTCTTGATGCCGCGCGCGGCCAGCCCGGCCATCAGCTCGGGGCGCTCTGACATCGGTGCGGTCAGCACCACGCCGGCCAGACGCGAGCGTTGCACCCATTCGGCCAATTCTTCGGCCAGCAACGGCGAGGTGGAATCACAGGGATGGATCTGCAGACCGAAGCCGGTTTCGCGGCACGCGGCAAGCACGCCATTTTGAATGGCGATGATGTGGTACGGGTTGGGGTTGTCGTACACCAGACCGATCACGAACGGCGTACCGCTGCGCAGATTGCGTGCGGACGGATCGGGTTCGTAGTCGAGATCGGCGATGGCGCGCAGCACGCGCGCGCGCGTGGCCTGCATCACCGATGGCTCGTTGTTGATCACCCGCGACACGGTCTTCAACGAGACCTTGGCGCGCTCGGCGACATCTTTGATGGTGGGCCTGCGCATGGATGTACCTTGTTCGTCGGAACGCATCATGCCGCGTCGCTCACTTGGCCTGGGCCGGCAGGCCCACGCGATGACCGCGCAGCGAATAGAACAGGATGTACAGATAGCACGGCACCATCAGCGCAGCGAACACGACCTGGAAGTCGTAGTGCTGTTTGAGAATGGCGAACAGCTGCGGAATGATCGCGCCACCGGCAATACCCATGACCAACAGTGCCGAACCGATTTCGGTAAAGCGGCCGAGCCCGCGAATGGCCAGCGGGAAGATCGCCGGCCACATCATCGCGTTGGCAAAGCCCAGCGCGGCAACGAAGCCCACCGACACATAGCCATGCGTGAGCAATGCACCGAGCGAGAACAGCACACCCAGCACCGCCGACACGCTCAAGTAGCGTGCCTGCGAGATCACGCGCGGAATCAGCACCAGGCCGGCGATATAGCCCACCAGCATCGCGCCCAGCGTGTAGGAGGTGAACAGTTTGGTGCTGTCCAGCGGCAGGTTGAAACCATGACCGTAGGTGCCGATCGCATCGCCTGCCATCACTTCCACGCCCACGTACACGAACAGGCACAACACGCCCAGCCACAGATGCGGGAACTGGAAGATGCTGGATTTCTGCACGCCGGCAGCGCCGGGCGTTGCATTGGCCTCGGAGGCCTTGAGTTCGGGCAACGGCGAGAACAATACGCCGATGGCCAACAGCAACAGTACGCCGGACATCACCAGATATGGCGCATGGATCTTGGCGGCAAACGCAGTGAGCAAGGTCTCCTTGGTCGCCGCATTGGCACTGGCCACCTGCTCGGACAGATCGCCGATGCCGTGCAGCACCAGCGAGCCGATCAGGATCGGTGCCAGAATGCCGGCGATCTTGTTGCAGATCCCCATCAGCGCGATACGCCGGGCCGCGCTTTCGATCGGGCCGAGGATGCTGATGTACGGATTGATCGCGGTCTGCAGCAGCGCCAGGCCGCTACCGATCACGAACAGGCCGCCCAATGCGCCCGGATACCAACGCTGGGTGGCGAACTGGCCGAACGCCGCCGCACCCACCGCCATCACCACCAGACTCAGCGCCAGGCCTTTCTTCATGCCGGTGCGTTTGAGGATCCACGACGAGGGCAGCGCCAGGAAGAAATACGACAGGTAGAACACCATCAGCACCAGAAACGCGTTGACCTCGTTGAGGTCGAACGCCAAGCGCACGAAGGTGATCAGCGGCCCGTTGATCCAGGTGAAAAAGCCGATGATGAAAAACAGCACGCCGACGATGGCGATCGAGACAACGGGATTTGCGGGCCTGGCAGTAGTCATGGATCGGCTGGCTCTGAGGTTGTCGTTGGGGACGCCGGGTGGAATCAGCGGCGCAGTTCGGCGACGAAATCGTAGAAGTCGTTGTGGCAATAGGTGTCGGTCAATTCGATCGCGCTGCCATCGCGCGCATAACCCACGCGCACAACATGCAGGATCGCCTCACCGGTCTTCATGCGTAGGTGTTCGGCCAGCCGCGCAGGCAGATTGATCGCGCGGAAATACTGCAACGCGCGTACCACCGGGGTGCCTTGCGCATCCAGATAGCTGTAGAGCGAATCGCCGATCTGCTGCGGGTCGGCGACGATGCGTTGCGGCAGCACCGCGTGCTCGTAGGCCATGACGCGGTCGTCGGCGCTGCGCAGGCGTGTCAGCGAGGCCACGGCCGCATCCGGCGACAGACCGAGCCGCAGGATTTCTTCGCCATGCGCCGGGCGCAGGCGCCGCTCCAGCCAGCGCGTGCCCGGCTCGTAACCCTTGATGCGCAGCGTCTCGCTGAAACTGGTTAGGCCGCTCAGCTGATGCTGGATCTGCGCGGTGACGAAGGTGCCGGCGCCCTGACGGCGCGAGACCAGGCCTTGTTCGACCAGCACATCCACCGCCTGGCGCAGGGTCACCCGCGAAATCTGCAGCCGCTCGCACAGCTGGCGCTCGGCCGGCAGCGCCTCGCCGGCCTTCCACTCACCGCCGCGGATGGCGTCGGTGAGCTTGCCGGCCAGTTGCAGGTACAAGGGGGTCGGCGCGGACGCGTCCAACGCCAGATCGTCCACCCGGGGATCGGTGTCGTTCCGGGGTGCCGCCTTGGGTTTGGCCATTGCTTGTCCTCCGGACCGACTTGGATTCGTTAGGTCCAATATAGTACCAATTTGGCCGCAGCGCATCTGTGCAGTGCCGATCCCGGCGACAGCTCGCACTGACCTGCGAATCGCAAGGTTCCGCGCGTCACGCGGCGGCCGGTGCTGGCAGGATCTGGCGGCGACAACCTGCAAGCATCGGCAGCCATACCATCACTTGACGCGCCGTGGCCTCACAACCGCAGGTACCAGCGCCGCTGATCCATCCACCAGCCCACGGCCCAGCACAGCAGCGTGTAACTCAGGGCGCATAGCAGCGAGCCGAGTGGCCCCGGCGCGATGGTCTGGAAGACGCGGATACCGGCCCAGGTGTACAGGTCCAGGCCGGAGCTGCCGGCCGGGAGCAGGCGCAGCACCACCACGAACAATTCGGAGAACAGATAGATCGCCAGCGGGTTGCGCCCCAGCACGGTGAAAAAACCGCTGCCGCCGGTCCAGCCGCGCAGCTCCAGCAGGTAGACCAGCACGCCCAGGGCCAGCAGATCCAGGCCCACGGTGCAGGCGACGAACGACCCGCTCCAGAGCTTTTTCGACAGCGGCCAGGCCGGGTTCCACAGCAACGCGAGCAGCACCAGGCCCGCGCCGGCCAGCAGCAGCGTGCGCGTGGCCGCAGCGGTCTTGCCGCGGCGCTGCAGGAAGCGCCCGGTCACATAGCCGGCCAGCACGTTGACCGTGGCCGGCAGCGTGCCGAGCAGGCCTTCCGGGTCGAAGCCGTTGTCTTTGCGATACAGGTGCGCGCGCCCGTACAGCCACAGATCCAGCCGGGTGCCGGCGTTGCCGGTCTTGCTCAACTCGGCGCCGGGCTGGCCGAAGACGTACAACACCGCCCAGTAGCCCAGCAGCAGCGCCACGCAGGCCGGCGCGATGCCGCGTGGCGGCAGATAGCGCACCAGCAACGCGGCAAGGAGATAGCACAAGCCAATGCGTTGCAGCACGCCGGTCAGGCGGAGTTGATCGATCGCGGTAAATGCCCATTCCCCACCGGGCTGCAGATGAAAGAACGGAAACCAGTACATCAGCACGCCGCATAGAAAAATCAGCGCGGCGCGCTTGCCCACGCGGCCGAGAAACTGCCGATGCGGCGTGTCGGTTGCCAGCGCGAAACTCATCGCGCTGCCGACTGCGAACAGGAACGAGGGAAACACCAGATCGGCGAGCGTGAAGCCGAACCAGGCCGCGTGGGTCAGCTGCGCATACGCCTGCGCACCCGGCCCGGCGGTGTTGACCAGGATCATCAGGAAGATGGTCAGGCCGCGGAAGACGTCCAGCGATAGAAAGCGTTCGCGCTTTGGCGTTAGCGTTGGCGATGCAGTGATCGCTGCAGCAGCGGGTGTTTGTTCGCTCATTGCAGTTCCTTGTCCAGGCACTGCAGGTGGGTGCGAGGTGTGCGTTTGATGCCGATGGCTTGCGTGATTGCATCGCCGCTGCAGCGGTCATGCATGCCGACGAAGCGCAAGACGGATCCGCTCATTGGGCGGCGCCTTGGACAGTTCCGTGCATGGCGCCGTGCGCAACTCCTTGCACCTCGCTTTGCATGTCGCTTTGCAGAGCGCTCGGCACATCGTCGTGCGCATCCACCTGCGCCAGCAACGTGCGCAGCGAGGTCAGTGGATCGCGTGGTGGCTGGCGCTTCGGAACGGTGCCCTGCTCGGCCCATTGACGCTCCCACGCTGCAAGCTGTTTGTTGAAGGCCACTTCGTCGAACGGCGTGCCGGCCTTGCGCGCATCCCGGTAGGCGCTCAGAAAGCGCGTCCAGCGTTGCAGATAGAACTCCACGTACATGCCTTGCCAGGCCTTGGACGCGTAATCGGCAAGATTGCCGTCGCCGCCCCAGACGCTGACCTGCGCGCGCGCATTACCCACATACACGCGACGCAATGCGGCATCGTCGCCCGCGGCCGCGGCCGCCTGGCCGGTCCAGTCGGCGAGGGTTTCGTGTTGGCCGCCGACCAGTGCATCGAGTCCTTGCACCAACCGCGTGGTGCGCGCCAACAGCGCATCGCCGCGTGCGAAGTTGCCGGCGCCGTACGCCTGCACCACTGCCTGCAGTTGGCGGTCGGCGTGCAGGCTGAGGTAATGCCGCGCGTCTTCGATCAGGTCGTAGCGGTACAGCGGCGCGTCGGCGTAACGGTCGGCTTGCTGCAGTAGCGAGTCGATGGCGCGGCGCAGGCGTTGCGGATCGCCGGGGCGATCGTCGAAGCCGACGATGTCGGCAGTCGGCCGCTTGAACAGCAGATACGCGCCGGCCCGCTTGTTCCACCAGCGCGGCGACCAATAACGGGTCTGGTAGATGCCAGCTTCCAGATCCGACCAGGCCTGCAGCAATGCCGCATCGCTACGACCGTAGCGGGCGCGCGTGTACTGCGTGAGCCACTGCGACCACGATTGCTGCGGGCCTTCCCAGGCCAGCGCGTAGAGATACTCGTAGACCACCGAGTTGCTGTGCAAGCCTTCGGGAAACACGCCGAAGCCGCGCAGATTGCGTTTGTCCGGATCGGCCAGCAAGGCCTGCAGATCCTGCCGATAAAACGCAAAGTCGCCGTACAGCGGATTGCTGGCGCCGTAGTTGTGCACGTAGCCGTAGATCCATTGTTTGTTGTCGAAGGCCTGCGAGGCCTTCCAGGTGCCGGGATAGCGGTCGTTGCCGATGTCCAGCACCATCAACCGCGCGTCCGGCACCTTGCCCAGAAACGCCGCGATCGCCTGCGGTTGCCAGAACTCGCGGTCGGCACCGAACAGCCAGCCCTGCATCACCCAGGTGGCCTGCGGATTGACCTGGGCGATGGAGCGATACAGCGCCTGACCGTACTCGGCCAGGCGCGCGTCGCGTTGCGCAGGCGGCACTGCCTTGGCGCGTGCGGCGTCGGAGTTGGCGATGCTGTCGCCATATTTGGCCGCGGCCACGTCGCTGCCGTCGTCGGCCACTGGCGGCAGCATTTCGTTGAAGGCATCGGCCAGATAGAACTCGCCAGCGCCGTAGGTTTGCGTGTACAGCTCAAGGAATCGGCGCGCAACTTTGGCGAACAACGGATCGCGCGGATCCAGCCAATAGGTTTCGTGAAACCCCTCCCAGGCGCGCATGCGGTAGATGCGCGCGTTCGGATGTGCCTGTGCGAATGCCTTGGGCACGTAGCCGGCAAACGCCGGCAGCACCGGTTGCATGCCCAGCTCGCGCATGCGTGTGAGGATCTGCGTCTGCAGCACGCGCTTGCTGTCGATCCACTGTTGCGGCAACGGCGCGCGATAGCCTTCGATATTGCCCATGCGCTGCCACGGGGTAAACGCCGGGCCGGAGAAATACTCCGCCAGCGCAGCATCGCCCACATCGAACTCGCGCCACAGCGCTTGCCAGATTGCTTCCTGCCCTTCCATCGCCAGCGGCATGTCGATGCCGTGCAACGCCATCCAGTCGATCTCGCGCTGCCAGCGCGGCCAGTCCCAGAACGGCGTGGTGTAGCCGTAGGTGCAGGTATTGAGATAGGCACGATGCGCAAACGGCGTGCGCACCTGGCCGCTGTTGTAGGTGGGCCATTGCGCCGGCAGTGCCACGCGGTCGCCTTCCCAACTCATCGACGCCGCACCGGCCTGGCCGAGATATGCGTAGGCGCCGCGCGCCAATGCTACCTGTGAGGAGCCGGCAATGCGCACCGTGTCGCCACCGGCATCGATGCGATACCAGTCTGCGCCGTCGCCGCGTGGCGCCATCGTCATCTCGAACTGTGCGGCACGTGTGCCGATCAAACGTTGCACCACCGCCTGTGCGGGCGGTGCGGCCAGCACGCTGACTGGAATGGCGAGCAACGCGCTCAGCAATGCACCAGCGAACAGGCGCGCATGCGACGAGGGTGAAAACGATAAAGCAATCATGGCGAGTTCCGATAATGCACGGTGACGACGTCGTGGAATCCAAACGGCTGATCGGCGGCGACCTGCATGATCACCGCCAGCGTGCGCGCACCGGTCGCTGGCGCAAGCGTCAGTTTGATCGGCGTGCCGGCTGCCGCTTGCGCCACCGCGTGGCCATCCAGAAACACCTGCGCCGGCCCGCTGAGCCGGCCCAGATCGAGCACGCCGCCGTGAGTCTGCACGCCTTGCCACGGCGTGAACTGGGTGCGGTACAGCACGTAGCCGGCGCGCTCGGGTGCGGTTTCCAGCGTGCCGGGTAGCGTGTTGCTCCAGCTGTTGTTGTCGTTGGGGCGGCGCGACAGATCCGCTGCCGGTGGCTGCGCGAATGCGGCAGTGTGGCGCCAGCTTTCGACCACCATCACTGGTGCGGTCACTGCCACAGCCGCTGGTAGCGGCACCGCCGTGCAGGCGATCTCGGCCACCGCATCTTGTAGTCCTGCGGCGCGCGCCTGTAGGCGTAGTACGCCGACACCGCTCCCTGCCTGCACGATGGCCTGCGCCAGTCCGTTGAACAAGGCCACCTGCGTGGCCTGATCGGGTGCGTGCGCATTCGGGTCGCCATTGCCCACGCCCAGCAGCCGGCCGCCGCTGATCTGCAGCGTCAGCGTTGCATTGCAATCGGGCACGTGGCGGCCTTGCGCATCCACCGCCTCCAAGGTCACCGGCTGCGCGTCGCGGCCATCGCCGCGTAGTTGCGCGCGGTCGGGCGTCAATCGCAGCGCAACCGCTGGGCTGGTGGTTTCCACGCGCGTGCGTGCCACCTCGCGGCCATCGCGCCAAGCCACCGCTTCGAGGACGCCCGGCGCGTACTGCACCTGCCACTGATTCATCTGCGCGCGATCCACCGCCTGTTTTCCCAGCGAGTGGCCGTTGAGCCATAGCTCCACCTGCGCGGCATTGCAGAACGCCATCACCTTGATCGCCTGACCTTCGCGGCCCGGCCAGTTCCAGTGCGGCAACAGATGCAGCACCGGCGCATCGTCGATCCACAAGGCGCGGCGCAACCAATACGCACCCTTGGGAAATCCGCACTGGTCCATGATGCCGAAGAACGAGCCCACCGATGGCCATTCGAACGGGGTGGGTTCGCCGCGATAATCGAAGCCGGTCCACACGAAGCTGCCGGCAACGAACGGGCGCTCGGCAATCAGCTGCCAGGCGAGGCGATGGGTATTGCCCCAGTCGGCGGCCAAGCTGTCGTCTTCGGCCACCACGTGCGCATCCAGATCGGTGAACCACGCCCCGCGCGTTTGAAACGCACTGGTGTCTTCGCTGGACAGCATCGGCGTGCGCGGGCGCGCGGCATGCACGCGGTCGTAGTTGTACTGGCGATAGTTGAAGCCGAGCACGTCCACCACATCGGCTGCGCCGCGCGTGGCGAACATGCCATCGTTCATGCCGGCGGTGATCGGGCGGGTGTCGTCGAGCGCACGCACCGCGTTGGCCGCGCGCGCGATGATGGCGTAGCCGATGGCGGTGCCCTGCAGCGGCTCTTCGTTGAGCAGCGACCACAGGAATACGCTGGGATGGTTGCGCTGGTGCCGCACCATCGTTTGCAACAGCGCCACGTACTCGGGTGCGGGGTTGAACAAGCGGTTCTCGGCCATCACCAGCATGCCCAGCCGGTCGCAGGCCTGCAGCAGTTCCGGCGCCACCGCGTGATGCAGGCGGATGGCATTGCAGCCCATCGATTTCAGGCGACGCAGGCGAAACGCATGCAAGGCATCGGGCAGCGCCACACCGACGCCGGCATGGTCCTGATGCAGGCACACGCCCTTGATCTTGAGCGCGCGGCCGTTGAGGAAAAAGCCGTGGTCGGCATCGAAGCGCAGGCTGCGAAAACCGATCTCGCACTCGGCATGATCGCTGCGGCCGTCTTCCCCGCGCACGCTGGCCACCACGCGATACAGCACCGGCGTGTCCACGCTCCAGCGCTGCGGCTGCGCGACCGAGACGCTCACTTTTGCCTGCGCAGTGCCGAATGTAGCGACGCGTAGTTGCGTCTCGCCATGTGCCACCACAACATCACGTGCATCGCGTAGTTCGACATCTACCCAGGCCTCGGCAGGCTGCTCGCCACTGTTGACCAGCTCCAGCTCCACCGGCACCTGCCAGACATCGCCCGGGCCTTCGCGCGGCACCGCTGCCAGGCCATCGCCAGCGATGTGCAACGGCGTCCGCAACACCAGCCAGGTGTGCCGGTAAATGCCGCCGCCTTCGTACCACCATCCATCCATCGCATCGGCATCCACACGGATGGCGATGTTGTTCAAGGCGTTGCCGTAGCGCGCGACCGGCGTGAGGTCGATCACCAACCCGTTGTAGCCACTCCAGCTGCGCGCCATCAGCATGCCGTTGACCCACACGGTGGCATGGCTGGCGATGCCGTCCAGACGCAGCTCCACCGCCTGGCCGCGCGCCGACTCGTCCAGCCGCAGCGTGCGCCGGTACCAGGCGATACCGCGCGGGCGATAGCCTTGCGCGATATTGGCGTCGGCGCGCACCGGCTGCTCCACCACAAAATCGTGCGGCAGTTGCAGCTGCCGCCAACCGGTGTCGTCGAAGTCCGGCGCCGCCGCGCCCCAGGCCCGGCCGGCCTTGGCGTTGTCGTAGGTCTCGTCCTGCGCAAGCAGGCGCGGGAACGGCAGATCGCCGTCATGGAACCGCCAGCCTTCGTCCAGATCCAGCCATTGGCCACTGCCATCTTTGACCGATGGCGGCGGAGTGGGACGCGGCTTTCCGGTAACACCAGAGCCTGCAGTTGCAGCGCTCGCCATGCCGAGAGTCAGCGTCGGAACCCCGAGCAACGACGAGGCACAGACGCTACCGGCGAGGAAGTCACGCCTGCGCATGGCAGTGCCCGATCAACAGCATTGCGTACATCCCCTGCGAACGACGCGCAGCAGCAACACCCGCAGCATCTTTGAAGTGCGCTCCCACAACAGCTGCAGCATTGCATTCAATGCGTGCTGTAGCACGCAGCCGTGCACACTGGCGCTGCGCGCCCTCCCCCGCCATCAAAGCATGTCCCACTGCATCGACAGGTAGTAGCTGCGACCAGTAACGCCAGTCATCTGCCAACGGCTGGTGATGTCCTTGTAGGCCTCTTCGGTACGGTTGGTGAGGTTCAAACCACCCAGCTGGAAGCTGAGCTTGTCGTTGACCTGATACCCGAGCACCGCATCCAGCTGCGTGCGCGCCTTCATGGTGTGGCCTTCGCGCGCGAAGAAGCTGTCGCTGCTGTCCTGCTCGTACTCACTGCGATGGTTGAGCGAGACGCGTGCCGAATAATGCTGGCTTTCCCAGTATGCGGTGGCGTTCCAGGTCTGCTCGGACAGATTGCGGATCTGGAATGCCGTATCGCGCTGTGGAATCACCCGAGTGAAGTTGGAGGTCACGCCGAAGCCATCGATCGGCAACCACGCATCCAGCGATTGTGTCCAACCCAGCTCGTAACCGCGGATCTTGACTTTGCTCGGATCGTTGGTGGTGGCGGTGATCTCGTAGATGTTGCCGCCGCCGTCCACGCAGTCGCCGGCCGCATTACTGGACAGTGCGGTGCCGTTGAACGCGCCCGGGCAGACGATGCTGTTGAAGGTACCGTTCTTGATGTTCTTCCAGAACCCAGCAACGGTGAGCGCGCCACCGTTGCCGTAGTACCACTCCAGGCTCAGGTCGGCCTGGTCGGCGGTCAATGCCTTCAGATCGGTCTGGCCCTGGGTGACAATGAACGTGGTGGTGCCGCCGGTATTGGTGCCGGTGGAAATGGTCGAAGCAATGGCGGTATTGCTGTCCAGGATCGGCCGCACCAGCACCTTGGCGGCGGCAAAGCGCAGCAGCAGGTCCTCGCGCATGTCCAGCACCAGATTCAGGCTGGGCAACCAGTTGGAATAGTCGTACGGCGCGCGCGCGGTACCGATCACCACGTTGGCGTCGTCGCTGGCTGCCTGCGCCTGGGTGAGGTAGGTGTCGGTGGTGCGTTTGGTGTTTTCATACCGCATGCCCACGTTGCCACGCAGGCGCATGCTGCCGATGTCGGTATCGATGCGCGCCATCACATAGGCCGATGAAATGTCGTTCTCGATGCTGTAGCTGCTTTGCGGGGCGAACAGCACCGGCACGGTGATGCCGGCAGCCGCCAGCGAGCGCGCGTAGGCCGCGATGTCCGGGGTGACCCAGCTGTCCTGCGAGGCGAGTTGTCCGTCGAGGAAGTTGCTCACCGTGCTGTTGGCGGCCGACAGTTCCGGGAACATGTCGAAGCCCGACACGGCACCGGTCCTGAGCAGATACAGAAAATCGCGCCGGCGCACATCGCGGTCGAAGGTTTCGCGGCGGTATTTGGCACCGAAGCGCACCGCGTTCAACGCACCCATATCCAGATAACGCTCGGCATCCAGTTGCAACGACCATTCCTTGTTGCTGAGCGACTGGATGCCGCCATTGGGATATTCGCTACGCACCAGATTGGCCTTGTCCCAGGCGCTGGCATCGGTGGCGTCGGCATCGGTGATCAGCGAAATCGCATCCGAATTCGAGGTGTCCAGCAGCGTCGAGGTCGGCTTGCGGCCCAGGATCGCCGCGCGCTCGTTTTCGTCGGTCTTGCCTTCGGTGTAATTGGCCGCGCCACTCAAGGTCCAGGCATCGCCCTTCCACTTGAAGTCGTAGGTCAGCAGCCGCGTGGACAGATCGTGCTGTTCGATCTGGCGGTTGTTTTCCAGCCAGTAGTCCGACGCCGACACCTGCGTGGCAGTGAGCCCGTTGGTCTGCAGCACGGTCAGCGGGCTGCGCTCGAACGAGTACACCAACTGGTTCATGTCGTTGGCGGTCTTGTCCTGCGAATACAGCGCGGTGAGGTTCATTTCCAGCTGATCGCTGGGCTTCCACTGTAGCCCGCCGTTGAACATCTTGCGGGTGGTTTCGCGCTCGATCGAGCGGTAGCGCGGGCGGCGTGGAATGTACAAGGTGCCGGCGTCGGTTTGCTGCGTATACCAGCGGTCGATCCACAGATAATCGGCGCGATCCTTGAGCTTCTGATACCCGGCGCTGAGGAACACGCCCAGATCGCCACCCCCGAATTTGAACTGGTCGATATAGGTCAGCACGCCCTTGGGCGTGGGCGCGCCGCCGGCAAATTCAGCGTATTGCGCCTTGGCCGAAAACAGCAGCTTGGTCTGCTTGTAGTCCAGCGGTTTGGTGGTGTTGATGTTGACCGTGCCGGACAACCCACCGGCATCCATGTCGGCCGACGGCGACTTGATCACCTCGATCCCGGCCGCCACTTCCGGCTGGATGATGTCGTAGCGGAAGCCATCGGTGAAATCGGCGCTCTTGATCACCTGGCCGTTGATGGTGGTGGCCGAATACTGCGGCCCCAGGCCACGCACGCTGATGGTGGAACCGCGCCCGTTGATGGTGGAGATCTGCACACCGGGAATGCGCTGGATCGCCTCGGCGATGTTTTCGGCGGGGAACTTACCGATGTCCTGCGCCGAGATGCCATCGGTCATGCGCACGTCGTCGCGCTTGTTGTCCATCGCGGTGATCAGGCTCTTCTGGTAAGAGCTGGTGACCTTGACCGTATCGAGCTGGGAAATCTGCGCAGCGTCTGCAGGCGGCGACTCCTGCGCCTGCGCGCTGGCGCCGCAGGCAAGCAGCGACAGCGCGATGGCGATGGACAGCGAGGAAGGCGAACAACAACGCAACGAGGCACGCGAGACAGGTGACATGGGAGATCCTGAGGTGGAATGGCTGGACGACGACGCGACTGGCATTCCGATCGATCAGCGATGACAGATCCCGGCGTTGGGCAACCCACCCACACGCGCACAGGCCCCCAGTCCCGGACATCCAGAACCGCCTGCGATCTGTTGTTTGAGACACACCCCGTACGGCCCCCCGTGGGTGCCGATGCCGCCTCCCTCCCAGGACGGACATCGCGTGCCATTGCTGATCAACGGCCCTGACTGGCAAATACCAATTCAGTAGATTTGATTCTTATGGTCTTTAAAAGATTCTGTCAACAGTCACTATCGAAAGTGTTTGATCGCTCATCGCGACTGGAGCCACATCCTTTATCCAAGGGTTTTTATGGGTGCGCTCAGGATCATTCGGGTGCATCCCGGGTATCGTTGTCACAGGACCAGTCAATGACCAATTCGCCATTACCAGACCAATTTTTGTTCCAGGCGAAATGTGCCAGACGCACCGCATTCGCTGGAAGCTGCGTCACAGTCCATATTCAGGCGTTCCTGCGTGTCGAAAGCGGCGTCGATGTCTCACCAACGCAACCAGCTAACGGCAGCAATGACTACAGGCTGCGCTACGCCGACAACGTTGTCAGCAGGCTAGCTGTGCGCGCCGTCAAGTCGGCCTGGACGAAGCCACAGGCCATCACGCATGCACGCTAATGGTGCAGAAGACCGATCACCCGGTGCGTAAGCTGCGAAGCCGCTCTCAGCGCAATTGCTCCTGATCGATGCGCAACAACGTGCGCTCGGGCGTGGCGGTAAAGCCCAGCAGTTGCAGGCCCACGCCCAGCACCGCGTCCTGACCGGGATCGACGCGCGACTGCAGCTGCCAGCGTCCGTCGCGCCACAGTTGCAGCTGCACGTTTGCCTGCACGCCTGCAGGCAGCGCGGCGTCCGGCAGTAGTGTCAGCACTGCGGTGTCGTCCACGCACACCGGTTGCCCGGATAACCGCAGCGGCGGCAAACCCGGCAGCTCGCCCGCCCCACTCGGCAGCAGTTGCAGGCTGACCCGCCCGCGTGCGTGCACGCAGCGGGTGGCATCGAACAGCAGATCGACCTGCTGCAGTTCCAATGCCAGATCGATCAAGGTCATCCCCGCAGGCTGGCGTACCAACAACTGCCCCTGCGCATCCCGAATGCCGTGTTGCGTGCCATCCACCAGGTGCACCTGCAGCTGCGTGGTCTGCAGGTGCACCTGGCGCTCGCCACGCAACAACGGCAAGACGCGTGGCCGCACCGCGACATCGCCGAATGCGATGCCCTGCCATTGCACCTGCCGCAACGTGCCGGCCCACACCGGCCCTTCCACGTCCAGCACCGAAAACGGCAGCCCCTCGCGTGGCAGTACCAGGCGCAGTGGCAGCCATGCCAGCAACGCGACCAATAACATCAGTGCAAATACCAAAATCCAACGCGTGCGCGTCACGGTGCGGGCTCCGCAAATCCGCAGCGTACCCGCAGTTGGCCCTGGTCGCGCACGATGCTCAACTGTGTCGGTGCCAGGCCATGCGCTTGCCGCAGCCGTTCCAGCCAGGCGAACAAGGTGGTGGTGCTCACCGCATCGATCTTCACTTCCACACCGCCCGCAGCGCTGCGCTGCTGCGAGCTGATGCCGACACCGGCATCGCGTGCGCTGCTTGCGATGATGTCGGCCAGCGCGGCTTTGCCGGTTGCGGCTGGGCGCTTGGTTGCCGATGCCTGCGCGGATGCATCCAGCACCAACTGCGCCGCATCTGCGTAACGCGCCTGCGCCTGTACACGCCAGTGCCGCAGCGGCAGGTAGAGCGCATACCAACCGACGAACGCGGCCACTGCGGCGCACGTCACGCCCAGCATCACCCGCTCGCGCGGCGCACGCGTTTGCCACCACTGCATCCCGCGTTGCAGACCTGCACTCATTGCACTGGCTCCAGCACGAATGGCGTGCGCAGGCGATCGTCCTCGCTCTGGCTGGTGCCTGGTTGCAACCTCCATCCTGCCTCTGCCAGCCGCACGGAAAGTTGCTGCACGCTGGCGGCATCGGTATGCAGCAGTGTGGCCCGCAACGGCTGTGCCGACTGATAGTCGAGCTGATCCAGTTCGGCAGCGGGAATGGCATCGACCGCGGCGAACAAGGTGCCGAGCTGCACCGCCAGGGTATCGACCGCCGCACCCACATGCCGACGTGCCTGCAGCGCTGCCGGCACCGCCGCTGCGTCGTACACGCCCAACTGCGCGGCGGAGCGCGACTGCAGCATGCGCGCACCGATCTCGTAGCGCAGTGTCTGCGCCAGCAACAGAAGTAGTGGCGACAGCAACACCAGCGCGGCCAACGCTGCAAGACGACGCGGCCTGACCATCTGCGCAGTGGCCGGCTTTGCAGCGAATGCCTGCTGAAGCAAATTGATCGGCGCGCGTGTGGCGCATTGGGCAAAGCAGGCGATCACCAGCGCAGGATCAGGCGTTGGTGGCTGTACCGGTGCGCGCTCGCCCAGCAGCATGCGTGCAGCCTCGGGCTCCAGGCTGCAGGCCAGGCCTGCGGCACGGATCAGCCAACGGCCATCCCAGTCCATCACGGCTGCCGTACCGTCGGCACCGGGCTCCAGCAGCAGGCAATCGGGCACCACGGCATCGGGGGTGACGCCTAGCTGCGCTGCGCGCGCCAACCACTGCTGCATCACCGCGCTCTCCACCGCAGCCACCAGGCGCGTGCCATCGGCTTCGGCAGTCTCGGCGATCACCACATGCAAGGTCTGCGTCTCCACGGCCAGATGCTCGGCCAGTTGCAGGCGTGCGGCGGCTATCGATTGCGCGGTGCTGCGCCCCGGCAATGTCAGCCAGCGCAACTGCACGTCCACGCCCGGCACCACCAGCACGCTGCGTGCAGACGCGTCAAACGGCGCGCTGGCCGCGCGTTGCGACAGCACCTGGCCGTGCGCATCGACGTGCACGGCAATGGCTTGCGCAGTGGCATCGTCGGTCAGCAACAGCAAGGTGGTACTCATTCGTCGGAACTCCATTGGCGTGCCACCAGCCGCACACGCCCCGCAGGATCTTGCTGCAACAAGGCATCCAGCATGACCTGCGCGCCGGCATGGTCGACCTGGCTGTAGAGGGAGAAATAGCTGGTGCGTAGTGCGAATTGTTCCAATACGGCGTTGGAGGGCTCGGCCTGTATCAGCGCGGGCTGGCTCAGGAACGTCTTGGCGTCGCGCCATCCTCCGGCCGGCCGCGCGGCAATGACGCGTCGCGCAGCTGGCAGCTCCAACGCGCCTTCGGTGAGCGCCACCAGCACCGGCCCATCTTCCAGGCTGAGTGTATTGATATTGATCGGCGACAAGCGCCCCTCCGGCAATGCACACACATACGGCCGCAATTGCGCGATCACCTGCGGCGTATAGCCGGCGATGGCGCGCAGTTCGCTGACGCCGGCCAGTAAGGCTGCCCCGGTGCGCAACGGCACTGCCAGTTGCAGGTAACGACCGTCTTCGGCGCCCTGCGCACCGGGTTGGCTGTCGCTGTCGATCCAGTCCACCAGCGCATCGCTCAAGGCCTGCGCCTGTTGCGGCGCGATGCCGAGCACCTGCAGCAACGCGATGTATTGGCGTACACCGTCGTCGTTGCGTTGCCATTGCTCGGGAGCACCGGCGACCACACTGTTGAGATTGAAACAGCCGCCGCGGTCGCGCAGACGCAAGCTCACCGCGCCGTCGTCCAGCGGGAAGGTGATCGGTTGATCGTTCCAGCCGCCCTCCAGCGTTGTGCGCATCGGGTCGCGCCTGGCCAATGCCTGCAGACGTTGCCGCGCAATGGTTTCGGTGCCCAGCGCGTACCACTGCGCCTGCGTCATCGCCTCGCCATTGCCGCTACGACGCAGACCGAAGCGCAGATCGTCCAGCACCGCGACTATCAGCAGCGTCATCACTGCGACCAGCAACAACACCGTCAGCAGTGCGACGCCGCGTTGCTGCGTCCCTGCGTTCAAGGCTTTCATCCGCGTCCCTCCGGCAGCAGGAACAGCTGCCGCACGCGGCCCCATTGCTCCAGGTCCAGCTCCAGCGAGATCGCATCCGGCAATGCTTCGAGCCCGCCGCTCCAGCCATCGCTCCATTGCGCGCGGTAATGAAAGCCCACGACTGCAGAGCGCACACCGTGCAACACCACCTGCGGCGTGCCGGCAACTGCGCCATCGAGCGCGGGGCGTGCACTGCGCTCCAGGCGTCCATCGACCACGCGGTACTCCACATACTGCAACGACGCACGCGGCGCCTGATCCGGATTGCTCCAACCGCGCCGCACAAAACCGAACAAGGGCCCGGGCGCACCGGGCGGGCTTGCGATGAACGCGTCACGTGCTGGGCCGCCCTCGCTGTTGCGCGTGCGCCGCACAGCGGCCTGTTGCAGATCGCTGCGCAGCAGACCATGCACAAGTTGAAACTCGCGAATCTGCTGCAGGCGCGCACGTACCGCATCGCGCTGATCGATGCTCTGCCGCATCACCACCACTGCCGCGACCGCCACCAGTGCGAACACCGCCAGTGCAACCAGCAGCTCGATCAAGGTGAAGCCGGCACTGCCACGGGTACACACTGCGGCACGACGTGCGCGGATCATTCGGCGCTCCGCAAGACGCTGAGGCTGGCGATTTCCTGCGCATGCGTTGCGGCCCGCACCTGCACCTGGATCCGCACAATGCCTGCGCCGCCGGCCGGCATAGACTTTCGCTGCCAGTCCCACCTGCGGCCACCCAAGGTCTCTTGCCCATTCGCCGGTGCCAGCGCTGCGGCCGTGGGCGCCAGCATCGCTTCGATTGCCTGATTCTCTGCAACCACCGCAGCCAACGCACGCTCTTCCAACACCACCGCAGTGCGCGTGCTTTCGCCGGACAAATTCAGCAAGCCAACCACGGCCATACCGAAGATCGCCAGCGCGACCATCAGTTCGAGCAGCGAGAATCCGGCGCTGTCATGGCGATTAGCGTTGTGGCGCATCGACCCGCACCACGCCGGCTGCATCCACCAAGACCTGCACCTGCTGTTGACCGTCAGCCAGCGCGATGCGTTGCGGCGTGGCCGCGCCGGTAGGATCGAAACGCACGCTCACTTGCGTGCCGCCAACCGGCAACGCGGTCTGCACGCCAGCTGGCCAACGCAGTGCGGTAAAGGGTTTCTCATCCAGTGGCACCCAACGCTGCTGCGCCTGACGTCGGAATGCATATCCACCCGCATCGACGGTCACCTCGACCATGCGCAGGCTCAGGATCGCCTCGTCGCGTGCGTGCAGCAGGGCGCTGGCCAACGCATCGGCCTGGTCGTGCAGATCGCGCCGCGTATCGGGCAAGGTCATCACCACCAAGGTGCTGGCGAGTGCGGTGATCACCAGCACTGCGAGCAGTTCGAGCAAGGTGAAACCGCGTGTGCGCGCAGGCGACATGCGCACAAGTGATCGTCTTGCAGTGGCCGTTTGCGCGAGCACCGTTGCAACTCAGCGCCAGTTGCCGATATCGGCATTGTCGGCGTCGCCGCCTTCCACGCCATCGGCGCCGAACGAATACACATCGAAGCCACCACTGCGGCCCGGGCGACGGTACTGATACGCATGGCCCCACGGATCTTCCGGCAGGCGGCGGATGTAGCCACCCTGGCGATAGCGCTCCGGCCGGGTCAATCCGCTCGGCGCGTTGAGCAGTGCCTGCAAGCCCTGTTCGGTGCTCGGGTAGCTGAGGTTGTCCAGGCGATAGGTTTCCAGCGCCTGCTCCAGCACTGCCACATCGGCACGCGCTTTCTCGACCATCGCGCGGTCCTGGCTGGGCATCACGTTGATCATCACCACGGTGGCAAGCAGGCCGATGATGACGATCACCACCATCAACTCGACCAGGGTGAAGCCGCGCATGCGCCTGCACGATGTGAGCGAGCCGATGCGTACGCGAGGATGGATGGACTGCATGAGGATCTCCAAGGATAAGCGGCCGCGCTCAACCAAGCGCGAGGGTGTTGAATTGCAGGATGGGCAGCAGGATCGACAGCACGATCACCGCCACCACGCCGCCGAGCAGCACGATGATGGCCGGCTCCAGCAGGCTCATCGCCGCGGTGGTGAACGACTCGAATTCGCGCTCCAGATAATCGGCGGCGCGTTCCAGCATCGGCGCCAGGCGCCCGCTGTTCTCGCCGCTGGAGGCCATGTACAACAGCGTCGGTGGAAACACGCCGGCCCGCTTCATCGCCGCGGCCAGGCTGCCGCCCTCACGAATCGCGGTGACCATGTTGTCAGTGGCCAGCCGCAACGCGCGGTTGTCGACGGTGCGCGCGGCGATCATCAAGCCTTCCATCAACGGCAGCCCGCTGTTGACCATGATGGCCAGGGTGCGCGCCATGCGTGCGGCGTGCAGATCGCGGATCAACCGGCCGAGCAGGGGCGCACGCAGCACCGCGCGGTCAGCCGCCAGACGTAGCTCCGGGCGCTTGAGCAGCCGCAGCGCTGCGATCACCGCAATGACCAACGCAATCAGCAACGGAATGCCTGCATGCAACAGAAAGTTGGAGACGCCAATCACCATGCGCGTCAGCAACGGCAACGCACGCCCCATCGAATCGAACTGATCCACCACCTTGGGCACCACGAAGGTCATCAGCACGATCACCACCGCACCAGCGGTCAAGGCCAACGCCGCCGGGTAGACCAACGCAGACTGCAACTTGCTGCGCACCTGCGCTTGCCGTTCCAGCAAGTCCGCCAACCGCTCCAGCACATGCGGCAACGCACCGGCGCTTTCGCCCGCGGCCACCATCGCGCGATACAGCGGCGGAAACGCGTTGCCCTGGCGTGTCATCGCATCGGACAGACGGAAGCCTTCGACCACCAGCCCGTGCGTCTGGCTGGTGACCCGGCGCACGCCGCGGCGCTCGGACTGGGTGCCGATGGTGCGCAGCGCTTCTTCCAGCGGCGCGGTCTCCACCAGTGTGGCGAGCTGGCGGGTGAACAGCACCAGATCCTTGCCGCTGAAACGCGCCGGCCGCACGCTGCTGGTCGCGACCGCCGCCTCCACGCGCACCGGTACCCACTGCCGCTGTTCCAGTTGCGCACGCGCACTGTGCGCGTTGTCGGCAGTGATCACGCCCTGGCGGCTGTGCCCGTGCAGATCGAGCACGGTGTAATCAAACCGTGGCATGCGCATCGTCCTGTTGGCGGGTGACGCGTAGCGCTTCTTCCAGCGTGGTGAGACCTTGCAGCACCGCCGCGCGCGCGGCATCGCCCAGGCGCGGTGCGCGTGCGAAGGCCACCGCGGCCAACGCATCTTCGTCGGCGTTGTCGCCGATCAGGCGCCGCATTGCATCATCCACCGCGATGGCTTCGTAAATGCCCACACGGCCGGCGTAACCGCTGTGATGGCAGACCGGGCAACCCACCGCGCTGTAGATCGTTGCCGCGTCCGTGGCATCCAACAGCTGGCGCGTGCCGGCATCCAGCGGGCGCGGTGCGCGGCACTGCGTGCACAGGCGCCGTACCAACCGCTGCGCCAGAATCAACCGCAGGCTCGATGCGAGCAGGAACGGTTCGATGCCCATGTCGCGCAGGCGCGTGACCGCGCCCACCGCATCATTGGTGTGCACGGTGGACAGCACCAGGTGGCCGGTCAAACTGGCCTGCACGGCAATCTGCGCGGTCTCGGTATCGCGGATCTCGCCGATCATCACCACGTCCGGGTCTTGCCGCAGGATTGCGCGCAAGCCAGCCGCAAACGTCATGCCCACGCGCGCGTTGACCTGGGTCTGGCCGACACCATCAATGGCGTATTCCACCGGGTCTTCCACCGTGAGGATATTGCGCGAGCCATCGTTGAGCAGGCTCAGCGCTGCATACAGCGTGGTGGTCTTGCCCGAACCGGTCGGGCCAGTGACCAGCACGATGCCGTTGGGCACCTGCAAGGCGCGCTGCACGGTGTGCATCACCGCCGGCGGCATGCCCAACTGCGCCAACGACAGCGTGCCCTGCTCCTTGTCCAGGATTCGCAGCACCACGCGCTCGCTGCTGCGCGTAGGCAGCGTGGAGACACGTACATCCAACGCTTTGGCGCCCATCACCAACGACACGCGGCCATCTTGCGGAATGCGTTTTTCGGCGATATCCAGCCGTGCCATCACCTTGACGCGCGACACCAGCAGCGGGGCGATGCGCCCGGGCAGCGTGGCCGCTTCGCGCATCACGCCATCCACGCGCAGGCGCACACGCAAGCGCGATTCATACGACTCCAGATGCACATCCGAGGCGCCCAGGCGTGCAGCCTCGGCGATGATGCCGTTGATCAGACGGATGATCGGCGCATCGTCCTGACTGTCGAGCAGATCGGCGGTGGGAATCTCGTCGATCAACGAATCCAGGCTGCCGTGCAGATCCAGCGCCTCCACCTTCACGCCCTGCTCCATGCCGGCATCGGCGTAGATCTCCGACACATGCCGGTCGAAGACCGAAGGCGCCAAGGTGCGTACCTGCAGTGGCACACCGAGCGCACGCCGCAGCTCGATCAAGGCCTGCACATCGCCACCTTCGCGCAGGCCGATCTGCGCAGCGCTGTCGCTGCCGAGCAGCACCACACCGTGGCGTTTGGCGAACGCATACGAAATGCTGGCGCGCGCGCTACTCATGGCATCAGCGCTGCACGGGGCGGGCGCTGGGCGCAGGCGCCATCGTCGGTGCTGGCGCCACTGACGATGGCGCGGCCGGCAATTGCGGCGGCTGTGCACGCAGATAGTCGCGAACCAGTGCATCGAGCGCGGCTTCCGGGTCGCCATCGGCCAACTGGCGATCGCGCAGATAGTTGTAGCGCGGCGCGGTCATGCGCTGCGCATCGGCCGCATCGCGGATGATGGTCGGGCGAATGAACACCATCAGATTGGTCTTGTCGCGATTGCGCGATTTATGCCGGAACAGCGCGCCCAGACCGGGCACATCGCCCAGCAGCGGCACCTTCTCCACCGTCTGGCGGTCGTTCTGATCGAGCAGGCCACCGAGCGCGACGATGGCGCCGTTTTCCACCACCACGCGGGTTTCGATCTGGCGCTTGTTGAATACCAGCTCCGAAGATTGCGCGCTGACCGGCCCGGCAATCGCCGAGACCTCCTGCTTGATAGCCAGCGTGATGCCGCCCGCGGTATTGATCTGCGGGCGCACCTCCAGCTGCACGCCCACATCCTGGCGCTGGATGGTGCGGAACGGATTGACGTTGGCGGTGCCCAGCACTTCGCCGGTGGTGATCGGCACTTCTTGGCCCACCAGGATGCGCGCCTGCTCGTTGTCCAGCGTCATGATCGACGGTGTAGACAGCAGGTTGGAGCCGGTGTCGCTCTTGACCGCATCGATGATCATGCCGAACACCGCATCATTGCTTTGCCCGGCCAGGCCGATCAAGCCGCCGCTCAACCCCAGCAACGATTGCGCGGCCACATTGCGCGCCTGCTCCAGCACCGAATCTTCCTCGCCATTGTTGCTGCGCGTGCCGGCAGCCGCAGCGGCCAGCGGCACGATGCCCGGCGATGCACCGCTGTATTGCGTGGCGATCAACGGCACCGTGCCATTGCGGCCGGCCAGCAGCAGCTGCACGCCCAGGCGCTTGGCGGCGGTGTCGGAGATCTCGACCACGATCGCTTCGACCAGGACCTGCTCGCGATGCACGTCCAGTTGCCGGATCACATCCATCAAGGCGCGCTGGGTTTCCGGGTCGGCGTTGATGATCAAGGCATTGGAGCCGGGGTAACGCACGATCACCGGGCGCTTGCCGGCAGCCGGTGCAATCACCTGCGTCTGTGCACCACCGGCAGCGGCTGCCACATCCACGGCAGTCGGGCGCGCATCCTGCCCAGGCTGCGCGTCATTACCTGGCGTCTGCCCGACCAGCTGCTGCAACACGGGCAGCAATTGTTCGGCGCTGGCGTGTTGCAGACGCACCACGCTGACATCGCCACGCCGCTCGGCGCGTCCATCCAGATCCACCGCGGTGCGCACCACGCGCTGCACCAGCGCCGGGTCACCGCGCACGATCAGCGAATTGCTGCTTTCCACCGGCAACACCGACAGCACATTGCTGCGCTCGCCAGCCTGCCCGAACAGCGAGGTCAACGTGCGCGCCAGTTCCTGCGCCGAGCTATTACGCAAGGTCACCGTGTCGATCGCCGCGCGGTCGGTGTCGATCTGCGCGACCAGGCCGCGCACGCGGCGCAGATTGTCGGCGTAGTCGGCAATCAGCAGGCTATTGCCTTGCGGCATGGCCATGATCACGCCGCCGCGCCCGATCAAGGGCTTGAGAATTTCCGCGGCGCTGCGCGCATCCACGCGTTGCAAGGTGAACACCTGCGTGGCAAATCCCAGGTTGCCGTTGGCGGCGCTGCCGGGCTGTTGCGCTGCGGTGTCGTCGGGAATGATGCGATAGGTCGAAGGTCCGCTGGACACCGCGATCAAGCCATTGGCACGCAACACGGCCAGCAGCATGCCGAGCAGGTCCTCTTCCGACATCGCCTGCGCACGCGCCACATTGACGGTGCCCTGCACGCGCGTGTCCACGATGAAGGTGATGCCGGTAGCACGCGACACATCCTGGATGAAGGCACGCAGGTCCACATCTTGTAAACGCACGGCCGGCGCATCGGCGGCATGTAACGACACCATCGGCACGGCCGGTAGTGCAAGCAACAACGTGGCTGAAAGCAGCCATATAGGGCGAACAGCAGTCATTGCGGGCGCTTCAAGGTCATGGTGTAGGTCTGGCCGTCGCGGCGGTAGGTCAGCGTGGCCGCCTGGCCATCGCGCAGTTCGTCCTGCAGCTCGCGCAGGTGTTCGGCATCGAGCGTGCGGCCATTGATTTGAGTCAGCACATCGCCTGGTGCCAGGCCGGCCTGGCGCAGCAGTGCGCCATCGCCGCGCGGCATCACGGTGAAGCCGCTGCCATCCGTACTTGCACGCAAGCCGGCGGTCGTCAGCAGTTGTTGTGGGTCCACGGCCGTTGCTGCGGCGGTGCCGGTGACTGTGCCGACATTCGACATCACGGCAGGTGCCGCGCTTGTCGCTGTTGTCGCGCTCGCTGCAGGCGATGCGCTCGACGACGACGACGCCGTGGATTCGACCAACGCCAGACGCCGCACGCCGTTGCTTGCACGCAGCAACACGTGATCGCTCGCGATCGCGTGCACCACCACGCCAGGCACCACGGCATCGCCCACGCGATACGCGCCTTGCTTGCCATCGCCATTGCTCAAAAACGCGGCCGCTTGCGTACCGCCTGCGCGTACCCCATGCAACACGATGCCGTCGCTGTTGCTCTCGGGCACGCTGCGATAGAACACATCGCGGCGCAGTGCGGGCACATCCGCATTAGCTACCGTGGTGACCTGGCCAGTACCCAGCGGCCCGATCGGTGTGATCACCACCCACAGCAAGCGCGCGCACTGCAGCGCCAACACCGCAAGCAGCAAGCAGGCCACCGCAGTGCGAACACCACGCAGCGTCATCACGGGTTTCAAGGAGGGCAAAGCGCGCTGCAAAGCGGACATCCGTCTCAGGATTGCGGTCGGATGACAGAATGCGGCAGCAATGTGTCAGTTCGAAGAAACCGATGACACATGCCGACACACGGCGACACACCATCAAACGCAAAACGCCCGCCATGCGATGCACAGCGGGCGTTTGCGTTGACAGCAGCACGCGTTGGATCAGAAGCGCGCTGTCACACTCAGGTCATACGTCACGCCAGGCTGGTACTCGTACAGGTCCACCCGGTTGCTGCCCAGGCTCTGGTATTCCTGATACTTGGTCTTGAGCAGATTGCGTGCCGCAAAGTTCAACGACAGCGTATTGCCCGACCACACCAGTCCCTTCTTGATCACCAGATCCAGCGAGGTGCCCGGCTTGTCGATGTAATCCGGCTGTCCCGGGCGGCCACGCGCCGACACCCGCTCGCCGACATAGTTGGCGATCAACGTGGCCTGGCTGTGGGTGCTTTCGCTTTCCACACCGATCTGCAGGTTGGCGATGTCGTCGGACTGCCCCTGCAAGGCCGAGCCATCGCGGATGAACAAGGTCGCCTGCACCGGTGCGGTGAAGCCGAACGGCTGCACGGTGTCGCCATCGCTGGCACTCACCTCCGACTTGGTACGCGTGTAGTTGCCAGACACGAACACCCGGTTGTCGCCCCACCAGTCGCCCGCGATCGGCAGGTCCAGATACTTCTTGGCTTCCAGCTCGACGCCGTACAGCGTGGCCTTGGGTGCGTTGATGAAGCTCTGCACGATGCCGCCACCGGGTGCATCGTTGACGATGGCTTCGATCGGCTTGTCGATGCTCTTGTAGAACGCGCCAACGGTGACGTACTGGCCCGGCTCGAAGAACCATTCGTAGCGCGCATCCAGATTGACCAGCTCGCTATCGACCAGGAACGGGTTACCGAAGAACTGGCGGTCGATATCCGGATCCAGATACTGCTGCGGCGCCATCTCGCGAAACTGCGGCCGTGCGATGGTCTTGGAGGCACCAAAGCGCAGCTGCTGGTTTTCGGCAAAATTCCAGGTCACCGTGGCCGATGGCAGCGCGTAGCTGTTCTCCAACGGTGCCACGCTGTCCTGGCGCGTGCCGCTGAAGATGTCGTACGGATGCACCGCCTGGGTAGCGTCTTCGTAACGCACACCGACGGTGGCGCGCAGCGTCGGCACGATTTCGCCCTCGGCCTGCAGATAGGCCGCCTTGACCTTCAAGGTCGCATCGTACGCGGCCGCACCGAAGCTGCCGGTGGTCTCGCGCAGGCGCAGCAGATCGTTGCTGAGGTTGAAATCGGAGATCAGGTAATCCACACGCTGGAACTGGTTGTAGAACGGCAGCGGGCCATCCAGCGCCAGGAAGCGGAATTCGCGGCTCCACGCCGTGCGGTCGTTGTCCAGATAGGCCAGACCGCCCTTGACGGTGAGATCGTGCTCGATCGGCAGGCGCCAGGTCACATCCACGCCACCGCTGGCCACCTTGTCGTCGACCTTGCTGAAGCGGGTGTAGTTCTGCACGCGCGAGGCATCGTGCGCCCAGTAGCCATCCAGCAGCTCGTAACGAATGCCGGTTTCGTACGGCACATCGCGGCTGGCGTTGGCCACTGCGGCACGCCATTCGATCTTCAGGTCATCGTATTCGCCGAAGGCATGCGTACCGCGCAACTGGTTGTTGATCAGCTGGCGCTCGTACCACTCGGTGTTGTCGTCACGCACATCGAAACCGGCCAGTTCATCGCGGCCGGCGCGGCTACGCGCCACTTTCAAGGCGTCGTGCACATACAAGGTGGTCCAGCCGATGGTGTGGCGGCCGTATTCCCAACCCAGGCCCAGCATGCCGTTGGTGCGCACATTGTTGCGGGTGGTGGCGAAGTCGTAGTTGGAATTGAACTCGACCGTGTCGCCGACAAAGATGCCGTCCTGCTGCTTGCCGGTACGCGTGCGCCACTCGTTGTCGTAACTGGCCACCGCAATGATGCCCAGCTTGGCCTCGCCCACATCCATGCTGTAGCCGGCGCTGCCGCCCACATTGACGTCCGGGGCGATGCTGTCCTTTTCCTGCAGCACGTACAGGTTGGCATTGTTCAAGCTGCGGCCGATGCTGCGGATGTCCTCGCGCGAGAAACTGCCCAGATCGACGCGCCGGCCGCTCTGGATCGCATCGCGCAACGCGGCAGGCTGCTTGCGCGTGCCATCGTCATAGCCCCACTCGTCGTCGCCGGAGCCGTAGTAAGTCAGGCCTTTTTCGCCGGTGCTGACGCTGTTGACGCCGCCGCCTACGGTGAGCGAGAGAAACGGTTTATCCGGCACCGTCATCGATTGCAGATCGATCACGCCGCCGCCGAATTCGCCCGGATAATCGGCCGAATAGGTTTTTTGCACGGTCACGCTGGCCAGCACATCGCTGGGGAACAGATCCAGCGGCACCACGCGCTGCATCGGCTCGGGGCTGGGCAAGGGCGAGCCATTGAACAATGCCGAGGAATAGCGCTCGCCCAGGCCGCGCACATACACATATTTACCGCGCGACAGGCTCAGGCCGGTGACACGCGTCAGCGCCACCGCTGCGCTGCTGTCCCCGGTGCGCTCCATGTCCTCACGTGTGATGAACGATGCCACCTCGGAGGTCTGCAGCATCGGCTCGGGAATGTATTCGCCACGCACCACGACCTGGTCGAGTTGCTTGGGCGCACTGGTGGTACTGGTACTGGCGGTGCCGCTGCTGGAATCGGCATCGGTGGTAGTCGACTGCGCCAGCGCAGCGCCGGAAAACAGCAAGGTGGAAATGGAAAGAGACAGGCCCGTCCGCGAAAGACGGGCGACAGCGGAGGTTCGCATCGTGGGAGCCCTGGCAACTGAAAGATGAAGCTGGACGCATCACGCGGCGAACATCGGGCCGCCGCGTGACGCTGTGCCTCAGCAGGGACGATCGGCGGTCAGACCGCAGGTCCAGCCCTGCCACCAGGTGTCGTTGGCATCACGCACGCCACCGATGTAGTTCACCTGCTGGAAGAAGCTGCTCACCCCATTCAAGCCCTGGAACGCCGGCACGGCGGTTTCGTTGGCGCCATTGACGAAGGTGTTCTGCAACGTGGACACACCGTTGGCGACGTTGTTGGTACCGGCCGCAAACTGGGTGGCCGCACGCGCATCGCTACCGAAGGCGGTCGGGCAGGCGAAGAACACCGAGTTGAACGTGCCCAGGGTATCGGCATCAGCAAGGTTGAAGCACACCAGGCCATCACCGGTACCACCCGCCGGACGCGTGAACACCGAGTTGTAGAACGCGGCCTGCGTGCCCTGGTTGAGCATGATCGCCGCACCGGCGCGCGCATTGCCCACGTAGGTGAAGTTGGCCACCTTCGGGCGCGAATACGGCTGGCGACGCAGGCTGCTCCACTCGTTCATGCGGTCGCCGCCACCGGCGCGCTGCACCACGATGCCGAACTGCAAGGCGCCGTTCCAACCGGCATCGGTATCCAGCGAATCGTCGTCGGCACCGGTGATCACCACGTGGCTGCCGTTGACCGATCCACCGAACCATTCGATGCCGTCGTCGGAGCTGTTGTGGATCTGCACGTAATCCAGACGCGTGCCGTTACCCACACCGGCCAGGGTGATGCCCTGCAGCTCGTTGTTGGGCGAAATTTCGAAGCCCGAGTACATGACGCGCAGATAGCGCATGGAACCGCTGTTGTCGGTGACGCTGTTGCCTCCGTAGAACGCGTTGGTGCCTTCGACCTGCGCCTGACATTCCGGCGTACCTGACACGGTGGTGCCCGGGCAGTTGTTGATGGCCGCGCGGCCCAACACCACAATGCCGCCCCACAGGCCGATGGTATTGGCGGTGACGGTGCCGTCCAGCGCCTGACGCGCGGTGAACACGATCGGTGCGGTGGCGCTGCCTTCGGCAAAGATCTGCGAGCCGCGATTGACCACGATGTAGTCGCTACCCGACGAGCCGTACAAGGTCGTGCCCGGCTCGATCGTCAAAATGCCCTGCGCGCTGCCGGCGGCCGGTGCAATGGCATTGCCGCCGCGGTCGGTACCCACGTTGACGCGGCCACTGATCGAATACGCAGTGCCTGCACGTGCCGGCACCACCAGATTGCCGGTGATGGTGTCCGGCAACTGGCAGGCGCGCAGCGTATTGTTGGCGATGGTGCCGACGTTGGAAAAACCGGTCGGGCAATCCGCAGCCGGGCCGGTCGGTGCCGGTGCAGGCGTCGGTGCCGGTGCAGGCGTCGGTGCCGGCGTGGGCGCCGGGGTCGGTGCAGGAGCGGGTGTCGGTGCGGGCGGAAACGCACCCTCGCCAGGCGAAGCGACGCGGTCGGCACCACCACCGCAGGCGGACAGCGCCAGTGCGGTACCAAACGTCATCAATAATGTCTTGCTGCTGTTGCGAACGGCCATGCGGCTGATCTCCAGGTCAAAAGGTCCGGTATGAAGAGGAGTCGTCAAGAATTGGTGGCGTTCCGCGCACTGCAGTGGCGAGCACGTTCAAGATCCCCGTCACTTTTATAGGGGCTATGTGTTGCATTTGTCTTACCGCGACACATTTGACATAAAGCTGCCACACGTTGGCATGCACTGTAGGGCGATGACATCGACCACTATTCCCGCCGCCCTGGGCGATTGGATCATTGCGCAGGCAATGGCCGGCCAACCGCCCGAGCAAGCGCTACAACCGCTACTGGATCAGGGCTGGAACGAGCAGGACGCCATCGACGCGGTAGAAGCATTGCTGCGTGAGCACATCCAGCAACATGCAGTGACACACAGCCTGCCGGTACCGGTGCGCGTGCCTGCGGTGTCGCAGGACAACGATGCCTCGCTGCTGGATCTGGGCGACCGCCAGGTGCGTGTACTGATCAGCCTGCTGCTGCCGCGCGTGGTGGTGCTGGGTGATTTTCTGTCCGATGCCGAATGCGATGCCTTGATCGCACTGGCACAACCACGCCTGGCACGCTCGCGCACCGTGGATAACGACAACGGCGCGCAGATCGTGCACGCCGCGCGCACCAGTGACAGCATGGGTCTGCAACTGGGCCAGGACGCGTTATGCCAACGCATCGAAGCGCGCATCGCACGCCTGCTCGATTGGCCGGTAGACCACGGCGAAGGGTTGCAGGTCCTGCGCTACGCCACCGGCGCGGAATATCAGCCGCACTACGACTATTTCGACCCAACCGCCGCCGGCACACCGGTGTTGTTGCAGGCCGGCGGTCAACGCCTCGCATCGCTGGTGATGTATCTCAACACGCCCGAACGCGGCGGCGCCACGCGCTTTCCCGATGCACATCTGGACGTGGCCGCCGTCAAAGGCAACGCCGTGTTTTTCAGCTACGACCGCCCGCATCCAATGACGCGCAGCCTGCATGCCGGCGCACCGGTACTGGCCGGCGAAAAGTGGGTCGCAACCAAGTGGCTGCGCGAACGCGCGGTGCGTTTGCCCTAGTCAGTCGAGCGCGCGGTGCCCTTGCCGCACCAGACAGTTTGCTGGTTGCTTGAAAACATGCACACAGACCACCTCGACTGGTCCTTGCCCGTCCACCGTCGCGGGACCTTACGCGGCATGAATGCCGCGTAAGAGCCTACATGGACGTACTTGCGGCGTGTCCCGCGATGGTGGGCGGGCAAGGGCCCTGCAGCGGAATCACAGATCAACCGCTCTGTAACTGATCTATCCGCACTCTCCATGCGTTTCAAGACACCCGAGATTTCGAGTCGTAGCGTCGTTTAGATGCGATCAAAAGCTTGGTGAGTCGAGTGCGCGGTGCCCTCACCAGAAAGTTGGTCGGTAGTTTGATGAAAGCCTGCCTGTTGATCGCGTTGCGCTTTGCGTTGCGAAGCTGATCGGCCGTGGCGTTATCCAAACAACACATGCCTTGCTTGCAACCATGCACACCGACCACCTCGACTGGTCCTTGCCAGCCCACCGTCGCGGGACCTTACGCGGCATGGATGCCGCGTAAGAGCCTACATGGACGTACTTGCGGCGTGTCCCGCGAGGGTGGGCGGGCAAGGGCCCTGCAGCCAAACTGCAGCCCTGAGCACTACGTTTTGCCAGTCATCCCAAAACCGCAAAACACAGAAAAATCAGCGCGACCCAAACACCCGCTGATCCACCCGCAACATCACCAATCGCAGCCGCGTCCAAGCAAGACACAACCCGGCAAGGATGCCCAAGGTATCGGCAAGCGCATCGTAGGGATCAGCACTGCGATTGGTCGTCAACGCACCTTGCGCGATCTCGATACCGATACCCAGCAACACCAACCCGAACGCCGCAAACAACAACGCCCGACGTGTGGCGAACAATTGCACCGCACCCCAACACAACAACGCGAACGTCAAAAAGTGCTCCGCCTTATCGCTGTTGGAGGGTAGCTCCGGAAACTCTGGCGGCGGCCCCAGGCACACCGCAATCACCACGAAAATTGCCGCGACCCACAAACCCACCCACAACCACGGCCGATAAAACGGACGCAGCGCAGACGTCACAGCCGCCATGTGAGATCGCCCGCCAGAAATGCCGGCGCAAAATCGACATCGCGCGCAAAGCCCATCACCTGGAATCGCTCGCCCATTTCGCTGGGCAAGGTCAAGCGTTTGATCTGCTCGCGCAAGCGCATGCGCCCCACCTCATCGGTACGCGTATCGGCCTGGGCCAGCAACGCATCCAGACCATTGCCGAGCAGAAAGCTCGATTGCGTGCAGTAACCGGCCAACTCGAAACCGGCCCCGGTGCCGGCCTCGGCCAACGCCGTGAAGTCTACCGACGCGGTCAGATCCTGCAGACCCGGCCAGCGATACAGATCCTCATGCATGCGATGGCGATAGAACGCACGCAAGGTGCCGTCTTCGCGTTGTGCACGATAGAACTCGCCACGCGGGTAACCGTAGTCGACAAACAACATCGCCCCGCGCTTCAGACCACCGGCCACCGCCTGAATCCAGTACGGCAACTGCGGCAGCAACTCCGAGCGATACCCATCAGCGAACGGCTGCTGCAGATAGCGCTCCAGATGACGCACCGCTGCACCCAACAACGCATCGGCCGGCTGCTCGCCACGTGCAAACTGCTGCTGCGCATCCAGCACCACGGTTTCCTCATACACCTCGCCATCGCGCAGCGCGAAGCGCGGCGTGGGCAATGCATCGATCACTTCGTTGGCGAACAGCACCCCGTCCCAATCGTCCGGAAACGGTGCATCCAGCCACTCGACCAGATCGAATACCGGCGGTATCAGCGTGCGCCCCAACCGCTCGCGCTGACGTTCGCGCAAGTCTGCACTGGGCTCCAGAATCGCGTAACGCTCGGGCAGCGCATCGAGCTCGAGCAGGCGCTTGAGCGTGACTTCGGCAAATGCGCCGCTGCCACCGCCTACTTCGAGCACGCGGGCACTTGGGCCGAGCTGCTGCAACACCGGCGCCAACGCACCGGACACGGTCGCTGCGAACAACGGCCCAAGCTCGGGCGCGGTGACGAAATCGCCGGCCTCGCCAAATTTGCTGGAGCCGGCGCTGTAATAGCCAAGACCCGGCGCATACAGCGCCAGCTCCATGAAACGCGAGAACGGGATCGCACCACCGGTAGCGGCGATTTCGGCGCGCACATGCGCAGCCAGGCGGTCGCTGTGCGCCAAGGCGTCCGAATCGGGAGTGGGAAGGTCGGCGTGCATGCGGGCACCGGTTGCGGGGACAATGCACAGGATAGCCGAGCCCTTTGCAACGCCGAGCGAGTACGCCATGACAGACAGTTCCAAGGTGGTCTTGATCACCGGCGCAGGCCGCCGTATCGGCGCGCAGATCGCCACCACCCTGCATGCGGCCGGCTACCGTGTGGCCTTGCATGCGCACCGCTCCGGTGAGGCGCTCAGCGCGCGCGTGGCCGCGTTGTGCGCGCAACGTGCAGGCAGCGCGCTGGCCTTGCACGCCGATCTGCGCTTGCCGGAGGCACCGGCGCAACTGGTCGCCGACTGCATCGCCGCATTCGGCCGCCTGGATGGCGTGGTCAACAACGCCTCGGCGTTCTATCCCACCGCGCTGGGCGAAGCGACCGCAGCGCAATGGGACGAGTTGTTTGCAGTCAACGCGCGCGCGCCGTTCTTCATCGCCCAGGCTGCGGCCGCACAACTGCGCCAGCACCGCGGTGCTATCGTCAACCTCACCGACCTGCATGCCCAGCAGCCGATGCGCAATCACCCGCTGTACGGCGCGTCCAAGAGCGCGCTGGAAATGCTGACCCGCTCGCTCGCACTGGAACTGGCACCGCAGGTGCGCGTCAATGCAGTCGCCCCCGGCGCGATTCTGTGGCCGGAAGAAGGCAAGTCTTCCGACGCCAAGCAGGCCCTGCTCGCGCGCACGCCGCTGGCACGCATCGGCACGCCCGAAGAGATCGCCGAGGCAGTGCGCTGGTTGCTCGATGAAGCCAGCTTCGTCACTGGCCATACCTTGCATGTGGACGGTGGCCGCCAGCTCAGTTGAGCAACTGTCCAGGCGCGCTGCCGCGCACGCTCGCTCCATGTGCGCTGCGGATAACGCGCTACCTGCAGACTCGACCATGACGGTTCCGGGCAGCACCTTTCATGCCTGCCTACGACGATCCGCAAGCGTTGTCGGTCACACCTTGCCGGTACTGCAGCGCTGCGCTACTGCGCCACAGCCGCCGCGACAGGGGCCGCCTCCAGCTCCACCGTCGTGAACGCGGTGCCGTGTTGCGGATGCGCCTGCCATAGCGCCGCCAACGTCTGCCCACTCAACGGGTCGACAAAGCCAGGCGCGATATCGGCCAGCGGCTTCAACACGAACGCATGCTTGAGCTCCGGCCGCGGAATACGCAGATGCCCGGGCCCTTCGATGATGCAATCACCGAAGAACACCACATCCACATCCAGCGTACGGTCGCTGAAACGCGGGCCGCTGCGGTCGCGGCCGTGCGCGTCTTCCAGCGCATGCAGCCAATGATCGAGCGCGTGCAGATCCAGATCGGTATCCAGCACCACCGCGTTGTTGACGAAGTCCGGCCCGTCGAAGCCCACCGCCGGCGTGCGGTACGCAGGCGACACGTCGAGCTGGCCAAAGCGCGCGCGCAAGGCGTCTACGGCCAAGCGAAGGTAGTGAGTCGGCTGGACATTGCTGCCGAGGCTGAGAAGCACGGTGGTCATGCGTTATTCGCGCATGCGGCCGGCGTGGGCGTCAACTGTTGCAATCGCATTGCACTTGAACAAGCACGCCCGCAACGCGCGAAAACCCCTGGATCAGGCCATTTCGAGCGCGTGCGACACGGCACGGAACACCCTGCGCATTTCCAGCGGCTTGCGCAGCACATGCACCGGGATATCCGCCGGAAAGTGCATCCGCTGCAGCGGCGCACCGACGTCTTCCAGCACGATCGCCGGGCCCTGATAGCCCAGCTCCTGCATGCTCAATAGCACGCTGACGGCTGAGAGCAGAATGATGTCGCTGTCGATGATCACCAGGTCGGGCATGGCGTGTGGCTGTACCAGTTGCAGCGCGGCCGCGCCATCGGTGGCCAGCTGCGGCTGATAGCCCTGGCTGGACAGTGCATTGCCCAGCAGCGACAGGCGCGTGGCTTCGCCGTCCACCAGCAGGATGCGTTGCCCATGGCCCAGCGGCAGCGGCGGCTCGGTGTCGGCAACCGCCACCGCGTTCGAGCGCATCGGCACCAGCATGTCGAAACGCGTGCCCTCGCCCAGCCGGCTGTCGACCAGGATGCTGCCGCCGTAGCTTTCGATGATGCGCTTGCACGAAATCAGCCCCAGCCCGGTGCCGTCGGCCTTGGTGGTGAAGAAGGGGCTGAACAGGCGTGCGCGGGTTTCATCGCTCATGCCCACGCCAGTGTCGGCCACGCTCATGCGCACACGCGCATCGTCATGGCGATCGGCCGACAGAATCAATGTGCCGCCACCTGGCATCGCCTGGATCGCGTTCAAGCCCAGGTTGAGCAGGCATTGCTGCAGTTCGGTGTAATTGGCCTCGATGGTCAGATCCAGGGCGATCGTCTCCATCTGCAGGCGCACGCCATCGGGCAGGCTGCTCCTGAGCAGCATCTGCACGCCCTGGAACAGACTGGCCACGGACACCTGCTCGCGCGGCTTGTTGGAGCCGCGCACGAACGAGAGCATCGACTCGGCCATCTCATGCCCGCGCCGGCCGCACTCGGCCACCACCTTGGCTAATTGACGCAGCTGCGGATCGTCGGTGCGCCCGGCCAGCAGGTCGGGCACGATCAACAACGGCTGCAGGATATTGCGCAAGTCGTGACTCAACCCGGCCGCCAGCATCGCCAGGCTTTCCAGCCGCTGCGCGCGCATCAGCTCGCTCTCCACGCGCTGACGTTCCAGGTCGGCACGCGCTTCGCGGATCGCGCGGATCACCGCACTCGGCAAGCGGGTCGGGTTGTGCTTGATGATGTAGTCGTTGGCGCCGTCCTGCAGCGCCTTGACCGCCGTCTCCTCGCCCATGGTGCCGGAGACGAAGATGAAGGGCGTGGCGCCGTTCTGGCGCACCAGACGCAATGCCTGATGGCCGGAAAAACCGGGCATGCTCAGATCCGACAGCACGATGTCCGGCTGGAATTCATCCAGCGCGCTGCGCAGCGAGCGTTCGCTGTCCACGCGCTCGAACGCCGCGTCGATGCCGGCATCCAGCAGCTGATCGGACAACAGCTCGGCATCTTCCGGTGAATCTTCCACCAGAAGGATCTTCAGCTGCTCCAGTTTGCCACCCTCTTGCAGCATGGTTCAGTCCAACTCCGGTGCCTGATTGATGACCGCCCAGAACGTGCCGAGCGTCTTGACTGCATTGAAGAACTGATCGACATCCACCGGCTTGACCACATAGGCATTCACGCCCAGGTCCCAGCTGCGGGCAAGGTCGCTCTCTTCGCGCGAGGACGACAGGATCACAATCGGCAAGCGCTTGAGCGTCTCGTCGCCGCGCACCTGCTTGAGCACTTCCAGGCCATCCAGCCGCGGCATCTTGATGTCCAGCAGCAACACCGCCGGCAAGCCTTCCTCGCGATCGGCGAACGCGCCACGACGCAGCAGGTAGTCCATGGTTTCCACACCGTCTTCGACGTGCACGATGGGGTTGGCCAGGCGGGCTTCACGCAGGGCGTCAACCGCCATTTCTGCATCGGCCGGGCTGTCTTCTGCCAGAAGAATGGTACGGATGGCACTCATGCATTGAACTCTTGGTTGGGCGCTTCATGCGCAGGGGGAAGCACAAAATGGAACGTGGCGCCTTCGTCGACGACACCCTCGGCCCAGACCCGGCCGCCGTGGCGCGTCAACACGCGCCTGACGCTGGCCAGGCCAATGCCGGTACCGGCGTATTCGCTGGCCTTGTGCAGACGCTGGAACACACCGAACAACTTTGCGCTGTACTCCATATCGAAGCCGGCACCGTTGTCGCGCACGCTGAATTGATGGCCGCCGTCCGGCAGCGGCCGGTAACTGACCTCGATCTTGGCCACTTCGCGCTTGGCGCTGTACTTGACCGCATTGCCCAGCAAGTTCATCCACAGCTGGCGCATCATGTTTTCGTCGGCCACCAGCACCGGCAGCGGGGCGATGTGCCATTCCACACGGTGACCGGTGTTTTCGCTCTGCACGCTGGAATCCAGGATCGCGCGCGTCTCCGACACCAGCGATTGCATGTCCACCGCCTGCAGACGCAGCGCACTGCGGCCCAGGCGCGAATACACCAGCAGATCGTCGATCAGCGACGCCATGCGCCGCGCCGAGCTGCTGATCACTTCCATGTAGTGACGCGATTTTTCGTCCGCCGCATCGCCCAGGTGACGCGCCAGCTTGTCCGAAAAACCGGCCACATGCCGCAACGGTGCGCGCAGATCGTGCGAGACCGAATAACTGAAGGCTTCCAGCTCGCGGTTGACCTCGGACACCTGATCGACCTTGCCTTCCATCTGCCGGTTGAGTTCCTGGATGCGCTGCTGCGAGGCTTTCTGCAGGCTGATGTCGCTCACCGTCATCAGCACCACATCTTCGTCGTTGGTATCGGGCAACGGCATGCGTCGCGCGTTGATCAACATGGTGCGCAGCACGCCATCGGCGCCGCGCTGCTCATGTTCGTAATCCCACAACTCGCGGTCGCGCAGCAACACGTCGGCAAGCCGCTGATGAATCTGCGCATCGCGCCACACGCCCTCGCCCACGTCCTCCAGCGACATCGATTCGTTACCGCGCTCTTCCAGGCCATACAACTCGGCGAAGGCCGGGTTGTGCAGCATGATGCGCTGTTTGTCATCCAGCAGCACGATCGGCTCGCGCACGGTCTGCAGCACCGAACTGGCGCGGCCATTGGCGCGCA
Organism: Xanthomonas sp. NCPPB 2933; assembly: GCF_056725225.1. Taxonomy (NCBI): domain Bacteria; kingdom Pseudomonadati; phylum Pseudomonadota; class Gammaproteobacteria; order Lysobacterales; family Lysobacteraceae; genus Xanthomonas; species Xanthomonas sp. NCPPB 2933. The sequence continues at coordinate 936,167 of NZ_CM161518.1, read as the reverse complement.
GATATTCCTGCTCGGCCGCCAGGCGGCGGCGGATCTGCCGCTGCAGCAACCAGATCACCGTGCCCAGCAGCAGCAACTGCACGGCCAGCGTCCCCCAGCTCAGTACCGCGTAATGCGTGCGTTCTTTGGTGGCGCGCGTACTGCGCAGTTCCAGCAACTTGCTTTCGGCGCTTTGCAACTCGTCGATCAACAGCCGGATCGGGTTGTTCAAGGTCATGTCGTCGATCAGCGCACGGATCAGCGTGGGATCGGTCGCCACGGCGATACGCTCGGCCAGCAGCAAGCGCCGCTCGATCGTGCTCTGGATGCGCCCCATCCGCACTTGCTGAGCCGGGTTGTCCTTGGTCAGCACGATGAGCTGATGCACCGCCGCCAGCGCTTCACGCCGACCACGCCGCATGCGCTCCAGCAAGGCAGGGCGCACCACACCATGCGAGCGCATCAGCGCCGCCGATTCGGTATCGCGCATCGCCGCTTCCAGGCGCTGCGCGGTCTCCTGCACGTCCTGGCTATGCGAGACCCACACCGCGGCCTGATTGGCGTTGTGCGCCATCTGCTGCAACAGCAACGAGGGCACCACCACAATCAGGAACACGGCAACTGCCAGCAAAGGCAGGCGCCAGCGATCCCATCTGTCTGCTTGGACCGTTGTCTGCATTACTCGATCTGTATCCGCTCGCTGCAAGGACCCGAAGGCGCGCCGGTATTATCCCCGACCAGACCCAAGGTGAGATTAATGATTCAGATTTGTCACGCCGATCCGTGACATAGCTGAATGGGCATATCATAAGTGCAGCAAACGTGAAATTGGTGAGAGCGGGCGCCACCTGTCGGCTGGCCTGCGACACACCAACAAAAAAGGCGCACTCCGTAAAGTGCGCCTTCGTGCTCAGGCCAACCGCCTCGTCGCGGCGGCCCGGCATCTGTGACTGCGATTACTTCTTCGCAGCAACAACCTTCAGACCCACCGACTTGACGCTCTTGACGCCTTCGATGCCCTTGGCCACAGCCACGGCCTTGTCGTGCTCGGCCTTGGTCGCGACCGAACCGGTCAAGGTCACGATGCCGTTCTTGGTCTCGACCTTGACGTCGGTACCCGACACGTTGTCGGTGGCCAGCAGATCGGCCTTCACCTTGGTGGTGATCCAGGTGTCGGTCACCGGCTTCTTGGACTCGTCCATGCTGGCAGCGTGGTCCTTGTGATCGGCATGTTCCTGCGGCGCCGCGAATGCCTGCGAGGCACCCAGCGTCAGGCCGAGCGACAGCGACAGAGCCAACAGCTTGCTTGCATGCGTCATGTTCTTCATCCGATACCCCTTCCAGTGAATGTGGCCGCAGTCTGCAGTGGCGTTCGTCGTGCAGGTGTGACTGCCGGATGCAGAGGTTGTGAACCTGGCGCACACGGGTGTGTGCAATACCATGGACGCTTCCTCAGTCGTTGCGATGAACCGTTTTCAATGCCTAAACCGTTCAATCTGGCCGTCGTCGGCTATGGCTATGTCGGCCGCACATTTCATGCCCCGCTGATTGCCAGCACGCCGGGTTTGCAGTTGCACAGCGTGGTGTCGTCCAAGCCGCAACAAGCGCAGGCCGACTTCCCCGATGTGGCCGTGCTTGCCGACCTGGAAACCGCGTTGGCCGACCCCGCGCTCGATGCGGTAGTGCTTGCCACGCCCAACCAGACCCATGCGCCGTTCGCCTTGCAGGCACTGGCCGCCGGCAAGCACGTGCTGGTCGACAAACCCTTCGCACTGGATGCCGCACAGGCGCGTCAGGTGGTGGACGCTGCCGCAGCGGCCGGGCGCATCGTCAGCGTGTTTCAGAACCGCCGCTGGGACGCAGACTTTCTCACAGTGCGCCGGCTGATCGACGAAGGCCAGCTGGGCGAGGTGGTGGAGTTCCATTCGCACTTCGATCGCTACCGCCCGCAGGTGCGCGACCGTTGGCGCGAGAGCGACATCCCCGGCGCCGGGCTGTGGTACGACCTGGGCCCGCATCTGCTCGATCAGGCACTGCAATTGTTCGGCACCCCGCAGGCGATCAGCGCAGATCTGCAGCGCCAACGCAGCCAGGCACGCAGCGACGATTATTTCCATGTGACCCTGCGTTACCCGCGCCTGCGCGTGATCCTGCATGCCGGTTCGTTGGTGGCCGACAGCAGCCTGCGCTTTGCCGTCCACGGCACTCGCGGCAGTTATCTCAAGCACGGGCTGGATACGCAGGAAGACCAACTCCGCGCCGGGCGTCGCCCGGGCACCGCCGGCTGGGGTGTCGACACGCTGCCCGGCACCGTCACCCGTGTCGATGAAGAAGGCCGCGTGCACACCCATCAACCCGACACCCTGCCCGGCGACTATCGCAACTGCTACGCCGCATTTCGCGATGCATTGGCCGGCACCGGCCCGGCACCGGTCAGTGGTGCAGACGCCGTGCAGTTGATGGAACTGCTGGAGCTGGCGCAACGCAGTGCCGCGTCGGGTCAGGTGCAGTGGCTGGATGGTGCCGGCGCCACGTCTGGCGACCGCTGAAACGACTGCGCGCCCGCAAGGCAGGCGCGCAGAAACTGCTTCACTCGCTGACGCGTTACGCGTCCTTGCTGCCGATCGTCGGCGGTGTTGCGGTGGTGGTCATCACCGCATGCCCACCGAACTGGTTGCGCATCGCCGCCAGCAATTTGTCGGTGAACGAATCCTTGTCGCGCGAGCGCAACCGCTCCATCAGCGACAGCGTGATGATCGGCGCTGACACTTCCAGATCGATTGCCTCGGCCACCGTCCAGCGGCCTTCGCCCGAATCGGCCACGAACGGTGCGATGCCGGCCATGCTCGGGTTGTGCGCAAGCGCATCGGCGGTGAGATCCAGCAACCACGAACGCACCACGCTGCCATCGCGCCAGATCTCGGCGACCTGATGCAGATCCAGTGCGAAATCGGTCTTGTGCTGCATCAGCGCAAAGCCTTCGGCATAGGCCTGCATCATTCCGTACTCGATCCCGTTGTGAACCATTTTGGTGAAGTGGCCGGCACCGCTCGGGCCAACGCGGCCCCAGCCCTTGTCCGCTGCCGGCGCCAACGTGGCCAGCACCGGATGCAGCGTGGTCACTGCCGCCTCGTCGCCGCCCACCATCAGGCTATAGCCTTCCTGCAGACCCCAGACGCCACCGCTGGTGCCGCAGTCGACGAACGAAACACCGCTGGCCTGCAACAGCGCGGCGCGGCGTTGCGAATCCTTGTAATACGAATTGCCGCCATCGATGACGATATCGCCGGCCTGCAACAACGGCAGCAGCTGCGCCAGGGTGTCATCGACGATCTTGCCTGCCGGCACCATCAACCACAGCACCCGCGGGCTCGGCAGCGCCGACACCAACGCTGCCAGCGCATCGGCAGTGACAATGCCCTTGGCCTGCGCACTGCTACGCGCGCCCTCGCCCGGGTCGTAGCCATGTACGCGATGCCCGCCGTGTACCAGACGCTCGGCCATGTTGGCGCCCATGCGGCCCAAACCCACCATACCCAGTTCCATAATCGCTCCTCATGATCTGATCAGTGCAGGGTGCCACGCCGGGCGTACGCTGGCGTGGCGGAATTCTCAATGGATCGTTCCGCAGCGGTGCCGGCGCTGCACTGTTGCAGCTGCCAATCGATCCAGCGCCAGTACAAGGTGCTGCGCAAATTGTGCAGGGTCAGGTCGATGGCATACGGCGTGCGCGGATTGCGGTCGAGCAGTCGCGCGACGTGATAGCCGATCGGCTTGACGCCCTTAGGATGCACGTAGACCAGAAAGCCCTGATAGAACGGATCGTCCAGTAACGCCTGTAGCGTTTGCAGCTGCGCTTGTTGTCGCGTATCGAGCGTGGCGCGCAGCTGCGCATCGCGCTCGTACAACAAACGCTCGAAGCGGCGCTTGCCCCGCCCGCGCAAGTCCTTGGCCAGTTCCCAGATCTGCCGATTGAGCGCGTCGTAATGCGCAAAGCCGCCGTGCTTTGCGAGCGCTTGCGCAGCCGCATCGCTGACATCCACCACCACGAAGTTTTCGGCCTGGTTATGGATGTCGTCCAGATACGCCTTGTCGAACACATGCGCGATAAACCCCGGCGCACCGACAAATGCCTGGCGCCCCAGTTGCGCGGTCTTGACTGCCTTGCCGTCGGCAAAGAATTCGCCAGCATGCGCACCCAGCAAGATGCTGTCGGTGTCGTGCAAGGTCAAAAAGGTACCGATCGACAACTCGCCAGGCGTAAACACCTGATCGAATCCGGCATCGCCATACAGCTCGCGCTGCGTGGCCAGCTGCGCCACCTGACGCCCCACCCCGCATTCGGAGCGCACCTGGCCGCTGTAGAACGCATCCAGCGCCTGCGCATTGCTGCCACGCGGCTGATAGCCGCGCCCGAAACTACGAAAACCGCTCCAGCCCTGCGCAGCGGCGCCACGCCAGCCAAACCCGATCCAGCCCAGTTGCACGGCCGAAAACCGATAGTGCGGGTTGTCTTGCAGCTGCGTCGTTGCACGCCGCGTGGCCGCGCCGACTTCGATCGCATAGGCGCACTGCGTGGCGGAATCGTCCAGCAAGGCCTTGAGCGATGCGCCGCGTTGTTGCGCGTTCCAATTTAGTGGAAGCGTCAGCTGCAGGTCGCCGGCGGCGCGTGCCTGCGCGAGCGAGCCGCGCGTACACGGTTCTCCGCGTTGGATCACCGGCGCACTGACCGCAGCGCTGCGGATGTCCCAGCCCAGGCGCCGCAGCAATGCTTCGACGCAGTCCACACCTGCAGCGTTTGCTGCCTCACTTGGCGCGGCAACGGCGACCTGCAGCAATTGCGCGGCCAACAAGGCCAAAGCAAACATTCCGTTGCGGCAAGTGCGAAAAAAACTCATCGCTGCGATGTGGTGTGAATCGACAACACGGCGCCGCACCCTCAAACGTAGAAAGCCCCGGCATGACCGGGGCTCGTAAATTCAATTCAGCAGATTCAACGACGTTCGCAGACGCGCTCGACCTGACGGTTGCCGTTGGCTTGCTGACGATTGCCCTGGATGGTGCGGCCAGCAGCACCGCCGGCGACTGCACCGGCCACGGTTGCCAGCTTCTTGCCGTTACCGCCGCCTACCTGATTACCCAGCAGACCACCAACCACTGCGCCTGCAACGGTGCCGCCGACGCGATTGGGGTCGGTCGAATTCTTCTGCACTTCGACATTGTGGCAGCGCACGCGCGTGCCGTCATTGAACTTGCGGCCTTCGTCTGCTTCCGTATAACGGTGCTGACGCGAATGGGTCTGGGCCTGCGCGAAGGTGCTCGTCGCCATCAGGCCGATCAGGGAAATACCCAACAGGGAATTGCGCATCTTCATCGTGGTCTCCGTCGTTCTCGCCCACTCGGCGAGTCATGGTTCCACTTTCGCGACTCGGTCGAGAACGCAACGTGAAGCGCGCAGCCGGCTATTCAGGTTCCGGAGCGAAGCGTGAACTCTGACGTCACGGCTGAGTTGGGGGCTCGGTCTGCGGCACGTTCGCCGGCGTGGATGCAGGTGCCGGTGCAGGGGGCGGATCCTGGGCCTCGACCGGTAGTGGCGCAACCGGCGGCTGTTCTACTGTTGTGGAAGCAGACGTTGCGGCAGTGGCCGGCACTGCAGTCGCGGGCGTTGCAGCCGCTGCGGTCGGCACAGGTGCCGCCGCCGCAGGTGTAGCCGCTGCCGGATGCGGCGGTGCAACCGGTGCGGGGGCCGCGCTCGCCGCGGCAGGCGCGGCCTGGGTCACATTGGGCAGATACGAGTTCAAGCGCTCGAAAAAGCGCTTGTAGAAGGCCGCGTCCTGCACCGTGGTGGTGGACACACGCACCAGCGAGTCGCCGGTACTGCCCACCGGCAGCGACAACGAGCCGAGCACGCCGACACCGACGCTGGCCGAGGTCGAGCTCTTCTTCAGTGCGTAACGATCCTGCAGCGCGCTGACGAACACCTGCGCCTTGCCGCCCTCCTGCGTGGCGCAGGAAATGCGCAGATTGAGCTGCTCGCTCTGGTCGGCCTCCTTGAGCTGGAAGTTCTTGCTGCCTTCCACGCCTGCGGCATCGGCGCGCGTGACCGCGTAGCCCTGGCTCAACAACACGCGCCGCGCGGCCTCGCAAGCCTGCATCGAGGTGGCCGCCACACTGCGCGAATAGGTATCGTCGGAGTTGAACGACTCGCGCATCAGCATGCTTTCGCCCTTGCTGCCACCGCAGCCAGCCAGGGTTGCCAACGCGCCAAGCAGCGCGCCGCGCGCGATCAGGGAAGAACAAGACATAGACAACTCCGGCATCCAAAACCGGCCAAGAGCATAGCCGCAACCCATGTGCGCGTGGCGTGGCGTTGCCGGATCAGGGCAACGGCGGTTCATCCGCCGGCAATTGCAGGTCCAGCTGCAGGCGGCTGCCGTCTGCGCCGATGCGCTCGGCGCGCAGATAGTGGTGCGCACGCACCGCGGCCAGCGCCACCGGCGCCCGGCACGGCTCGCCCCACAGGCTCAACGCGAATCCCTGCTCATGTAGCCACGCGGTCAGGCGGTCCCATAGTGGCTGCTCGGCTTGCAGCATCAGGTCCAGATCGGCCGGGCCCTGGAGCACCGAGTCCGGCGACTCCAACCAACGCGCGTAGCTCCCGTGCACCACCACCGGCAGGCCTTGCGCCCGCACCGCCTGCAGCAACTGCGCCGCCTGCTGCAGGTCCAGCCGCTGCCGGCAATGCTGGAAAATCAATGCGTACTCGTGGCTGCGATTGCTCTGCGTGCCGGCATGCGTCAGCGCTGCGCCCGGCCGCTGGTAGCACAGCACCCGTTCCTCGCGCAGCGTGAACAGGCTGGCGAGGATCCGCCCCAGGTCCCATGCCTGCGGGATCACCCGCCCGCCGACAACGACGTTTTCCACCATCGCCACGCCAAAGGCATCCGGCCGCAGCCGCTTTCGCAATGCATGCAATACCCCGCGCATGCCGAACAGATAGCCCGAGTAATCGGCACTGGCATACAGCTGCCCAGGCACTGCTTGGCCGCGCCAGTGGCAACCGAAATACGGCACGTTGGTCAGACACAGATCGATCACCGCAGCAGGCGCGGTGTCGACCAGCGAGCCGACCACGACCGGCGCCTGTACGGCATGCCGTTGCAGGCGCGTGCGCGCCAGTTGCGCACGTGCAGGGTCGATCTCCATGCCATGCGCGTTGCGCCCTTCCATCGCCGCCGCCAGCAGCGTGCTGCCGAAACCGCAGAACGGATCGAACACCTGCTCCCCCGGCGCACTGAAATGGCGTACGAACGGGCGCATCTGGTTGACCCAGCCACAGTCGCGCCCGCCAAGCGAATCGGCTGCGCACAGGTCATCGGGCAGTGCCCACGCGGGGTCGTCCGGTGTAGGCGTCCACCAGCTGTGCTGATCGAGCTCATCCATCGGCCGGGTCCCACAGCACGTCGGCATCCGGATCCCAGCCCGCGCACAAGCGGCCGTTGGCGAAAAACACCAGCTTGTAGAGGTCGCCGGTGGCATGCCGCGCGTGCATGGCCGCATAGTCGGCGCTTTCGAACACCACTTCCAGGCCATCCTCACTGCGCATGCGCAGATTCCAGAAGTAATAGCCCTCGGTCATGCCGTCCGCTTGCCAACGCGACCACCACGGCTGCTGCATGCACTGCGCCAACAAGGTCTCCATCCCGATGCGGTGCTGCGCGATATAACGCCAGGTGCCATTGCTGCGATACGCAGCGTCCAGACGCGACAACTCGCGAAAGATCACCTGGCTGGCGCCACAGCTGCGCGCCCACGCGATGTACTGCGCCACGGCATCGGCACTGTCCACACCACCGCGTTGCACGATGCAGACCAGTCGCACCGGCACGCGCGCCGCAATGCCTCGTGCCGTATGCGCGAAAGTGGCCGTATCGGCAATCGGCTCGTCGGGGCGAAAGCGCATGATCGCGTCGTTGCCCGCCTGCAGCGGGTGGTGACGCGACAGCTCGATCCACGACAGGCCGAAGTCCACCAAGGCATCGATCAACTGCGCACCCTGCGCACGCGCAAACCCGGCACCATTGCTGTACAGCACGCGCTGCTCCACACGCGGGCCGTCGGGCGTTGTTGACAAGGTATGCAGCAAGGCCTGCAACCAATCCGGATCGTCGGTCATCTCCAACCCGGACAAGGAATACGACAACGGCACCTTGTGCAGCAACTGCAACGCAGCGCTCAACTGTGCGAAGTAGTCCGGCCCCGGACGCAACATCGCTGCGGCCAGGCCGCCACCGTGCTGGCGCAGGTTTTCCGAACAGAAACCGCAGCGCGCCGAACACGGCCGCACCGACGCATACGGCGTAAAGGTGATCGGCAACGCCACCCGATACGCGCGCTCGCCGATGCGCAGCGCATGCCATCGGCTTGTCTCGCTCTGCTGCGGCACGCGCCGCCGCAGGCTGGGCGCCGCAGCACGCAGCCCGGCCAACAGTGGCGATGCAGACAGCAACGAGTCGTCATCGATGGAGGCGTGCATGCCACTGCCTGCGCCGTAAACGTCAGCGACGCGCGGCGTCGGCACGTGCGCGCACCTGCTCCAGCGTCCATTCCTGCTGCATGACGCCGTTTTCCCATACTGTCACCAGCGCATCTTCGCTGTCGGCGCTGGCGGCCACTTCGTCGAGCAATGCACTGCGGTAACGACCATCGCGGCGGTCGCGCAGCAAGGTCAGACGCCCCCGCTTGCTCTGCTTGCCCTTGTCGGTGATCGGGTCCTTGTAGACATCGATCCATTGCCCGTCCACACGCACCGCCGAGCACTTCAGCGCGAACTTCTGCGTATCGCGGTCCACCTTCTGCAGCAGCGCACCGCCCATGCCGAAGGCGACGTTGTCGGCGGCATAACCGGCGGCAGTGATGCGTTCGAGAATGGCGTGCAGCGATTGCGGATTGATGCCATCGCCCTGGATCACTCGCACATGGTTGAGCACCTTGTAGCCCTTGCCGTTGAGTTGATGGCCGAAGGCTTCGTCCAGCAGCACCAGGCACTGTTCGACCACGTCCACCGGGTCGCCGGAATCGGGGCGGATCACCACCGTCGCGCCAGAGGAGATGATCTCTTCGCGCAAGGTGGTGCCCCAATGCTCGCGAATGGCGCGGTAGATGTCGTAGCTGTCGGAGACCACCGCCACGATGGAACCGGGCCGTGCGAATTGCGTGAGCATGTTGCGATACGCATCCACCTCGCGCTCGCGGCCCCAGCTGGTGATGGTGCTGTGCTCGGCGGCGGGAATCGAAAACCCCGCCACCGGCGTGTGGTAATGCGCGCGTGCCAGCAACAACGCCGACAAGGTATCGGTGCCGAGGAAGTTCACCAGATGCGCCGCGCCACCGAGGGCGGCCGAGCCAAGACTGGACACGCCACGCGCGCCAAAGTCATGCAGCTTGAAGGGCAGCTGTCCTTCCGGGTCGTCGCTGGTGCGCTCCAGGTAATCGCGCACGATCTGCTTCACCTGCCAGCTCACCGTGGCCACCGTCACCGGGTACCACACGCGCAATAGCAGCGTTTCCAGATACGACGGCACCCAGAACGCCTTGGCGTCGGTGGATTCGATGGTCATCAACACATTGTGCGTGGGCACCACCGCACCTTCGGGCACGGCGCGGATGCGGATCGGCAGCTGCCCGCCAAGGCGGTCGACGATATCGCGCCAGCCGGCTTCGTTGAACGGCTCGCCATGCGCGGCCAATAGTTCCTTCGCATCGTCGATATCGGCGTGCGTCACCGGCCGGTTGATGGCTTCTTTCAGGATCGACTGCAGGCCGAAGAACACGGTCTGGTCGTACACGCCACCGCGCGATTCCACATAGAAAAACGCCGCATCGGTGCCGGGCGGGTATTGCAGCCAGTGGCTGGCCTTGTAGCTGTCGGTGTTGAGCAGCAGGTTATCGAGGTAATGCATGACGGAAGCTCCTTCGCGTCGAGTGAACCAGCGGTCTATCCGCCGGCGGGAGGTCATGGTTCAAGCCGACACACGGTGCGAGCGGCTGCTTGATAGTCAGCAGCAACACGCAGCAGGTGGTGTCGCTCTCAGCCACGGCCCAGGAAAAATTCAAGAATATGCAGATGGTCTTCGTACAAGCGCGGGCCCATCGCCATCACTTCGGCGATCGGAATCCAGCGCGCCTTGTCGGCATCGTCGCCGCCGCGTACCGCGGGCAACTCGCCGGCTGGAAATTCGAAATGGAACGCATGGGTGATGGTGCGTCCACGCAGACTGCGCTCGGGATGATCGAACACCTGGCGCCCCCGCAATGACCCCTTGAGCACCGGCACCGGCACCTTGAGCCGGGTTTCCTCGCGCAGCTCGCGCAGACAGCCATCCAGCAGACCTTCGTCCTGGCCGATGAAACCACCCGGCAACGCCCACAACCCCTTACCCGGCTCGGCGCGACGACGCACCAGCAACACATGGCCCGAATGCACGACCACCGCATCGGTGGTGACGAAGGTCGGCGCATACGGCGCGTCCTTCCACGCGGCGCGGTATTGCTCGATGAAGCGGTACTCGGCCACCAACTGCGCATAGCTCGGGGAGTTGCGCCGGAACGCCTCCAGCATGTCGTACACCGGCGCCGGCACATTGCCGCGCAACATCAGCAAGCCACCGTGGAAACCGATCTCGCCGGCTTCGAACAGATAGCGGCGCAACTCGGTGGCCGAGAGCGTGGCGGTGTGTTGCACATCTTCCAGCGGCCACTGCGGAAACTCACGCAGGTAATAACTGCTGGCATCCTTGTCCATGCCGATCAGGCCGACCCGCGCATCGAGCGTGCCGCCATCGGCATGCACGGCTTCCGCCACCTGGCGCTGCACGTCGGCAATCCACAGGCTTTCGTTATAGAGATGGTCGCGCAATGGCCGCACTATCAACCGGTCGCTCTCGCCCGGCAACGCGGACTCGATCATCACCGCGCGTTCGGCAACGGTCCACGGATTGCGAATGGTGCGGGGCGTGTCGGCAGAGCCGATCAACACAATGAGCTTGTTCGCCTTGCCCAGCGCGTGGCGGGCGACGGCGGCGTGGCCGTTATGAAAGGGCTCGAAACGCCCGATAAACACGAGATAGTCGTACTGCGTTGCCATGAGAATCCCTCACGGTTGAGTGGTCAGCCAGCGGTCTATCCGTTGGCTTGCTGCAAATGCTACGCCGATGTGCGGCCGCGTCAAGCCTGCGATGCAGCGATGCACAGTGATCTATCGGTCATGCCAGCTGACTAGACTTGGCAGTCTGTCCTTATCAGGAATTCGCCTGTATGCCACGCCAATCCATTCGCGTCGTGTCACGTTGCTTGCTCGCTGCAATCGCAGTGCTGTGCATCGCATTGCCTGCATTGTCCGCGCCTGCGCCCGCACCACTGCGCGTGATGTCGTTCAACGTACGCGTGCCGGTGGATACCAACGGCGACAAACGTTGGGAGATACGCCGCACGGCGATGGTCGCGCTGATTGAACAAGCGCACCCCGACGTCTTCGGCACGCAAGAGTTGGTGAAAGAACAAGCGCAGTATCTGGCAGCACAATTACCCGATTACCGCTGGTTCGGCAAAGGCCGCAGCGCCGATGGCGGCGACGAACATATGGGGGTGTTCTACGACAGCCGTGTCCTGACAGTGGTGGAATCAGGCGACTTCTGGCTGTCCGAAACGCCTGAAATCCCCGGCAGCAGCAGCTGGAACACTGACCTGCCGCGCATGGCCACCTGGGCGCTGTTCGAACGCCGCAGCGACAAGCGTCGCTTCTATCTGTTCAACACCCACTTCGCTCACCGCGACCAGGACGAAGCAGCGCGCGAGCACAGCGCACGCGTGATCCTGTCACGCATCGCAACGTTGCCTGCCGGCATTCCGGTGGTGGTGACCGGCGACTTCAACAGCGATCCCGACAACGGCACCTACCGCACGCTCACCGCTGTACTTGGCGATGCACGCGCACATGCCACAAAGCGGCAAGGCCCGGAGAAGACCTTCCAGGATTTCACCACCCACCCGACCCGACGCATCGACTGGATCCTGTTCCGCGGCCTCACACCGACGCGCTTTTCCACATTGGATCAGCGCCCCGGCGGCGTGCTGCCGTCAGACCACTATCCGGTGCTGGCCGAACTTGCCTGGCCGCAGTGACATCGCGACAGCCCTGCCCTGCCGACCTGAGGGAGTGTCCCTGCGTGCGACTGCGCGTGACCATTAAAGCCTCATCGCATGCAAGCGCATCCCCCAGTCACCATCAATGTACTGAAGGGGATGTTGGTAACGGCGGAGATTTGCTCGGATCGAAAGGAGCCGATCAGGTTGCCCGCCATCGGACGCCCGCGCAGGCACCGCTCGCAACCAGGCACACCGACTATCTCCACTGGTCCTTGCCCGCCCACCGTCGCGGGACCTTACGCGGCATGGATGCCGCGTAAGAGCCTACACGGACGTACTTGCGGCGTGTCCCGCGACGGTGGGCGGGCAAGGGCCCTGCAGCAAAACCACAGGTCATCCGCTCTCAGAGCCGCTCTTAGTCGGCATCAAAAAAAAGCCACCGCATGCGGTGGCTTTTTTGCACTACAAACAACCCAAGACGATCAATCAGCCCAACGCCCCGGCGCAGTCGACTGCGGCAGCACCTGAGCCGATAACGGCTGGTCCTGCGACAGCAGACCCAGCGCGTCGGCAATGATCGCAGCCGATTCGTGCAACAACGGATCCGGACGCTTTTCTGCGGCCTTTTCGCGCGCGGTGTCCTTGACGATGTCGCGCTCGTTGCCGGTCAGGCCGTCGTCGCTGTCCTCGGCAAGCGGGTCCAGCGGCAGGCCCAGCTGCTTGCGCACCTGCTGACGATTCTTGCGCTGCTGATCCTGCTTCTGACGCTCGGCAACGCGCTCGGCTTCGTTCAACGAGATGAACTTCTTGGCCTTCTCATCGCGGAACTGCTTGACGTCTTCTTCCCACCACTGGAATTCCTTGTCGGTGGCGATACGCGCGGTATGCAGGCCTTGCAACTTGGGCAACAGCGGCGCGAAGTTGCCGTACTGGGTATGCGGCGCGGCGGCGATGCGTGTCCACGGCAGCGCGTTGTCGTAGGTGCTCTCACCGAACTCGGTGGCATCCACGCTGGCCGGGAATGCGATGTCCGGCACCACGCCCTTGTGCTGAGTACTGGAACCACTGACGCGGAAGAACTGCGCAATCGTCAGCTTGACCTGACCATAGCGCTGACCTTCGGCAGCCGGCCAACGATCAAGATCAACGATGTTCTGCACCGTGCCCTTGCCGAAGCTGGTCTCGCCGATCACCAACCCGCGGCCGTAGTCCTGGATGGCGCCGGCAAAGATCTCCGATGCCGATGCCGAACCGCGATTGATCAACACGCCCAGCGGGCCGTCCCATGCCACCTTGGGATCGCTGTCGCCGTTGACGGTGACGCGGCCGCCGGATTCGCGCACCTGCACCACCGGGCCTTGCTGGATGAACAGGCCGGTGAGCTCGATGGCTTCGTCCAGCGAACCGCCGCCGTTATTACGCAGGTCCAGCACCACACCGTCGACCTTGTCGGTCTTGAAGCCGGCCAGCAGCTTGGCCACATCGCGCGTTGCCGAGGCATAGTCGGCCGCATTACGACGACGGCCTTCGAAATCCTGATAGAAGCCCGGCAACTTGATGATGCCGATACGCCGTTCCGGCTCGCTGCCCTTGGCCGGCAGCATAATGGTCTCGCCCTTGGCGGCCTGCTCGGCCAGACGCACCTTCTGCCGGGTCAGCGTCACGGTGCGGTGCTTGCCGTCGATACCCGACTCGGCCGGAATGTATTCCAGGCGTACCTGGGTGTCCTTGCTGCCGCGAATCTTGGCGACCACATCGTCGATGCGCCAGCCGATCACATCCTCGATCGCGCCATTCTTGGCCTGGCCCACGCCAACGATACGATCGCCCGGCTTGAGCGTGCCATCCACGGCCGCCGGACCACCCGGGATCACCTCGCGGATCACCACCATGTCGTCCTGCTTCTGCAGCTGCGCGCCGATGCCTTCCAGCGACAGCGACATCTGCTGATTGAAGGTCTCGGCGGTGCGCGGGGTGAAGTAATCGGTGTGCGGATCGACCGCATTAGTATAAGCGTTGACGAAGAACTGGAACACATCTTCGCCCTTCAACTGCTTGACCGAATCGGCCAGCGAGACATAACGCTTGTCCAGCGTCTTGCGAATGTCGTCAGGCTTCTTGCCGGCCAGCTTGAGGCGCAGCCAATCGTTCATCACCGACTGCCGCCACAGCACGTCCAGCTGCTTGTCGTCTGCCGCCCACGGCACGTCCTTGCGGTCGTACTCGAACTTGTCGGTGCCAGAGAAATCGAAGTCCTGCTTGAGCAAATCGCGCGCGTACTTGACCCGCTGATCGACGCGCTTCTTGTAGACCGAAAACACCTGGAACGCCGGCTCCAGATTACCGCCACGCAGCGCATCGCCAACGCCAGTCTGCAACGGCGCGAAGCTATCGATGTCGGCCTGGGTGAAGAACTGTTTGCTGCCGTCCAGCGTTTCCAGATAGCGCTTGAAGACGTCCTTGGACATCGCCTCGTCCAGCGTGCGCGGGCGGTAGGCATAGCGGCTGTCGGAGAGCAGACCGTAGACCAGCTTGGTCGCGGTGGCCTGGTCGGGCGTGGCTGCCGCCGGCAACGCCGTATCGGCGCGTGCGAGCAATGCCATCGGAGTAGTCAACACCAGCGCCAGCAGGCCGGCCTTCATGGACGTAGAAACGTTGTAGGTCATCGAATGGCTCTCGGCACGGGGCCGATGAAAGGAAGGCGGTGAACGGATCAGACAGCATGACAGTGCCGAAAGTTGCTGGCCTTGTCATCCGCTGCTGAATCAGCCTAGCGCCGGGCCTGTAGCGGATTGTGAACGCGGCCGTACCCTGCAGCCAACTGCGCATGGGCCGGATACCACACGGCCCCGCGCTGAGCGCAGGGCCGTGTGGCTTGCTCGACTGCCAGTGCTGACCTCAGGCCGCAACGCCAGCGCCAGCTGCCTGCCGGTCGGCGTGATACGACGAGCGCACCATCGGCCCGGAGGCGACATGGCTGAAGCCCAGCGCGTTGCCGTAGTCTTCCAGCGCCTTGTACTCCTCCGGCGTCCAGTAACGCATCACCGGGTGATGGTGTGGCGTCGGCTGCAGATACTGGCCGATGGTGATCATGTCCACATCGTGCGCACGCAGGTCGCGCAAGGTGGCCTGCACCTGCTCCATCGTCTCGCCCAGGCCCAGCATGATGCCGGACTTGGTGGCGATGGACGGGTGCTGCGCCTTGAAGCGCTGCAGCAAGGTCAGCGACCACTGGTAATCGGCACCGGGGCGCACGTTCGGATACAGGTCCGGCACGGTTTCGATGTTGTGGTTGAACACGTCAGGCGGGCTCAGCGCCAGAATCTCCAGCGCGCGGTCCATGCGGCCCTTGCCACGGAAATCCGGGGTCAGGATCTCGATGCGGGTCTTGGGTGAACTGACCCGAATGGCCGAAATGCAGTCGACGAAGTGCTGGGCACCGCCATCGCGCAGATCGTCGCGATCCACGCTGGTCACCACCACGTACTTCAGGCCCATATCGGCCACGGTGGTCGCCAGGCTGGCCGGCTCGCTGGCGTCCGGCGGCTTGGGCCGGCCGTGCGCTACATCGCAGAACGAGCAGCGCCGCGTGCACACCTCGCCCAGGATCATGAAGGTCGCAGTGCCGTGGCTGAAGCACTCGTGGATGTTCGGGCAGCTGGCTTCTTCGCAGACCGTGACCAGGCGGTTTTCGCGCAGCTTGGCCTTGAGGTTCTGCACCGCGTTGCCGGACGGAATCCGCACGCGAATCCAAGAAGGCTTGCGCAGCACCGGCGCATCGACGAACTGCACCGGCGAGCGATTGATCTTGTCGCCACCGATCTGCTTGACGCCTGTCTGCAGCGGCGCAGGCGCGGCGGTGTCGCCGGAGACGACCTGCAAGGGGATGGAACGGGCGATAGGCTGGGTCATGGCAATAACGGGCGCTCAGGCCGGAAGCGAAAGGTCGGGCAATGCGGAAACAGGCTGCAACACGAGACCGAACTGGCGCGCCAGCTGATCGAGCAGCACCGCCTTGACTGCGTCCATCCCGGAAGGGCCGCCCAAGTCTAGCACCGAGGTCACTTGCAGGCCCTGGTAGCCACACGGGTTGATGCGGTGGAACGGCTCCAGATCCATCGCCACGTTGAACGACAGACCGTGGAAGGTGCAGCCGCGCCGCACCCGGATCCCGAGCGCGGCGATCTTGGCCCCGCCCACGTACACGCCGGGCGCGCCATCGCGGCGCTCGGCGACGATGTTCCATTCGTCCAGGGTGTCGATCAACGCCTGCTCGATCTTGCACACGTAATCGCGCACGCCGATCTTGAGCCGGCGCAGGTCCAGCAGCGGATAGACCACCAACTGGCCGGGGCCGTGATAGGTGACCTGGCCACCGCGATCGACGTGCAGCACCGGGATGTCGCCGGCTGCCAACACGTGCTCGGGTTTGCCGGCCTGGCCCAGCGTAAACACCGGCGCATGCTCGACCACCCACACCTCGTCGGCGGTGTGCTCATTGCGCGCATCGGTGAAACGCTGCATCGCACGCCATACCGGCGCGTAGTCCTGGCGGCCGAGATCGCGCAGTTGTGCCGGCAGGATCGGAACCGATGCCAGCACAGGCTCGGCCGCTACAGCGTCCACTTCACTTCCGGGTGTTCGCGCAGCGCCTGATGGGCGGCATCGAACTGCGCCCGGTCCTCTGCGCGAAAGCCGATCCGGATGGACACGTATTTGCCGGTGGACGAGTGCTTCCAGCTGATGCTTTCTTCCAGCAACTCGACGCCAGTCGCGGCGAGCAGACGCGGAAGCTCGGTTTCCAGCCCGCGTTCGGCCGCGCCCATGGCGGTGAGCTCGAAGGTGCCGGGAAACTGGAAGCCGTGATCGGGGTTGTCGGAGCTGATTTCCATCCGCCCATTATCGGGCCGCTGGCGGGCAAACCCAAGCCTTCAGCTGTCGAACTGATGAGCTTGTTGCTGCCAACAGCCAGGTGAGCGGCCCCAACGTTTTAGCAAAACACTGCCATTACAGTCCCGGACCAAACACATCTACTTGCTGGTGATAGTTCTCTACAGGACAGCACAGGCAGAGAATGCTCCAGCTCCCGGCACATTCACGCGGCGCAGCAGCGGCCGCAGGCACCTTTGCCGAACACCGTCCTTTCCTACCTTTCCAGGCCCTCCATGCTTCGACCGCGCGCGTTGTCTGCTGCCCTGCTGCTTTCTCTCACCGGGCTGTCGATGCCGGCCCTAGCGGCTGATCAATGCGACTCCAGCAGGCTGGGACGGACCCCGCCGGCGGTGAATTTCCGGGTCGACAACGATTTGTTCGGCGGGGAGGATCAGGACCAGGGCTATTCCAATGGCGCGGTGCTGACGCTGGTGTCGCCCAACCTGGTCGACTACACCGACGACCCCTGCCTGCCGCGCACCGCGCGCTGGGTCAACGGTTATCTGGAACGTCTGCATCCGGGCGAGTTCGACCAGCAGAACATGGTGTTCTCGATTGGCCAGGGAATTTTCACCCCGACCGATTCCACCCGGCGCGATGTGATTCCCGACGATCGCCCGTATGCGGGCATCCTGCTGGCGAGCTTCGGCTACAACGCGCGCAACGATGCGCACCTGCGCACGACCCAGTTGCAGATCGGCGTGGTCGGCCCGTGGGCGTTTGCGCAGGAAGCGCAGGATGCGATCCACGATGCGCTGGGCGATGAGAAATTCCAGGGCTGGGACAATCAGCTGCACAACGAGCCGTTGATCAATCTGGTGCACGAGCGCATGCGCCGCTGGCCGGGCGATGCGGCGGTCAATGCAGACGGCTTCGGTTGGGATTTCATTTCGCACTGGGGCGGCGCGGTCGGCAACATGGCCACGCACCTGAATGCCGGCGGCGAAGCGCGCTTTGGCTGGAAGCTGCCGGACGATTTCGGCAGCACACCGACCCGGCCAGCTGGCGAAAACACCGCGCCCAGCCGTCTGGGACGTGCCAGCGGCTGGTCGGGACACCTGTTCGTGACCACCGATGCACGCTGGGTGCTGCGCGACATCACCCTGGACGGCAACACCTTCCGCAGCAGCCACAGCGTAGACAAGCGCGCGTTCGTCGGCGACGTGGGCTACGGCCTGGCGGTGATGTACGGCCGCTGGAAATTCGCCATCGCCCGCTATCACCGCACCCGCGAATTCGATACCCAGCGCGAGACGCCGGTGTATGGCAGTTTCACGATCAGCCGGATGCTTTAAGGGCTGGGATTCGGGATTGGGGATTGGAGATTCGTAAGAGCGGGCTGCTGGTGCTTCGCTCCTGCTCTCGCCTTTGCCAATCCCGAATCTCCAATCCCCGCAAAGAAAAAGCCGGCGAAAGCCGGCTTTTTCTTTGCTCACTCAGATTCCCACCACATCCAGAACGCATCCCAGAGGCGCTTGAAGAACCCGCCTTCTTCGACGGCGTTGATCGCCACCAGCGGGGCCTGGGCGATGATCTTGCCGTCCAGGCTGACCTTGACGGTGCCGATCTGCTGTCCCTTCTTGATCGGGGCCTGCAGGTTCTTGGCCACTTCCATGCTGGGCTTGAGGTCGTTGTAGCGACCGCGTTGCAGGCTGACCAGCAGCGGTTGGGCCACGCCCAGCTGCACTTCGTCCTGCTCACCCTTCCACACCTTCTGCTTGGTCACGACCTTGCCGGGCGCGTACAGGCTGTGGGTCTCGAAGAAGCGGAAGCCCCAGTTGAGCAGTGCCAGGCTGTCGTCGGCACGCTGGCGCTCGGACGAATCGCCCATCACCACCGCCACCAGGCGCTGATCGCCGCGCTTGGCCGAGCTCAGCAGGCAATAGCCGGCTTCGGAGGTGTGGCCGGTCTTGATGCCGTCCACCGCCGGGTCGCGCCACAACAGCAGATTGCGGTTGTTCTGCTTGATGGTGCCGACCTGGAATTCCTTGATCTTGTTGTAGGCGTAGGTCTCCGGGTAATCGCGCACCATCGCGCGGCCCAGCATGGCCAGATCGTAGGCGGTGGAGTGATGGCCTTCGGCGCTCAGACCGTGCGCGTTGACGAAGTACGAATCCTTCATGCCGATCTTGGCGGCGTAGCTGTTCATCAGCGAGGCGAAGGCCTCTTCGCTGCCGGCGACATGCTCGGCCAGGGCGATCGCGGCGTCGTTGCCGGACTGGATCGCCATGCCCTTTTCCATATCTTCCAGACGCGCGGTCTGGTTGACCGGGAAGCCGCTGTAGCTGCCGTCGGTGCCGGCGCCGCCCTCGCGCCAGGCGCGCTCGCTCATCATGACCTGGTCGTCGCGCTTGACCTTGCCGTTCTTGATCTCGGCAGCGACCACGTAGGAGGTCATCACCTTGGTGATGCTGGCCGGCGCCAGCTGCTGGTGGATGTTTTCACCGGCCAGCACCTGCCCGGTGGCGTAATCCATCAGGATCCAGGACTTGGACACGGCCGGCGCCGGTGCGGGCGGAACCGGCACGGCGGCCGGCGCAGCAGCCACTGCGGGAGTCGGCTGCGGCGCAGGTGTCTGGGCGCAGACCAGGCCGAAGGCGAACGTGGCCACGACAGCGGCGGCGAAGCGGAATTTCATTGAAGAACGACTCCTGACGGGCCCGAAGGCTGGGTAATGCGAAATTGTAAGGTGCGATGGCGATCTAGGCGACGCGCCGCAGGGCATGCACGCTTGCAGAGTTCAGTGTTGTCGTAACCGTGCGGGCCGAGAGTGGCTGCAGCAGCGCGCGTCGGGATCGAGCGAGGCAGACGACGCTGCATCCAGAGTGAGCGAGTGGACCAGCCGATTCCGTGCGCCAACCCTGCCGGCCGCGCCAGTCGACGAGTGGGCGGCTGGCTCGATCGCTACGCTTAAAACGCAACGCTTAATTGGCAACGATTTGCGGGCGCCCGAAACCCAGCCCGGCAATGCGCTGGGCGATTTCCGAGGCATTGGCGTGGTCGCGTGCGTTGACGCGCAAGCGCCACAGGGTGCGCCCGCCACTGACGATGTCGCTGACGCTGGCACCGGCGATGCCGGCCGAGGCCAGCTGCGACAGCGCGCGATTGGCGTTTTCGCGACTGGCGAAGCTGGCGACCTGCAACAGGATGTCGCCGAGTGCGGTCTCGGCAACGCTGGGTGCCTTGGCAGGCACCGGTTCGGGCTTGGTCGCACGTAGCGGCGCGCTGCCTGCAGGCTTGACCACCGCGACCGCAACCGGTGCGGCAGGCGCAGGCGTCGATGCCGTGGCCGATGCCGGCCGCGGCGCAACCGCTGCCGGCTTGCCGGTCGCAACACGCACGCCCTGCGACTTCATCCACGCATCGAAATTGTCCGGATTGCCCGGCTGGCGCGAATCGGCCACGTGATAGCGCCAACGCTCACCTGCCGCAGTGACCGGCGCGGCGGCGATCGATGTCGCCACGGGTACGGCACCCGAACTTGCCGCCACCGCGCGCGGAGCAACCGTGCCGTTGGGCAGACGCTGCACCAGACCATCGATCTGGCTGCCGCCCGAGGCCGGCCGCGCTGCGGCAACGCCGGTAGCGACAGGTGCTACGCCATTGCGGCGCTTGGCCAGCAGATTGCCGTTGTCGGCTTCGGTCAGGCCGCGCACTTCGACATTGCCGGTGCCCTTGCCGGTGATGCCCAGCTTCACCGCAGCGGCGTAGCTCAGATCGATCACGCGGCCATCGTGGAACGGACCGCGGTCGTTGACGCGCACCACCACCGAGTCGCCGGTGTCGGTATTGGTCACCAGCGCGAAGCTGGGCAGCGGCAAGGTCTTGTGCGCGGCGGTGAAGGCGTACATGTCGTAGACCTCCTTGTTGGAGGTCAGCCGGCCGTGGAATTTGCTGCCGTAATACGAGGCGGTGCCGCGTTCGACATAGTCGCCGGGGTTGTCCATCACCACGTAGCGCTTGCCCAGCACTTCATACGGCGAGCGATTGCCCACCGCCGAGCGCGGCTCGTTGCTGACCAGCGGCTCGGGAATGCAGGCCACGTTGGGCACATGGTCCGGGGTGGTGTCCTTGACGCCAGGTTTGTACAGGCCGCCGGCGGTGTAATCGCCACGCGTGGAAGGATCTTCCTTCGCTGCCGCATACGGCGAGCTCGACGGGCATCCGGTGGCGACATACGCCGGCCCCTTGCCTTCGACCTTGACGCCCTTGATCGCGCCGCTGCCTGCGCTGCCCGAGCTCTTCTTCGGTGCACTGCTACAGGCCGCCAGGCCGAGCATCAGCGCCATCGGGATCAGCCACTTGGGGCCTGTCATGCTGTTCATGCCGGGGGT
Organism: Xanthomonas sp. NCPPB 2933; assembly: GCF_056725225.1. Lineage (NCBI taxonomy): Bacteria > Pseudomonadati > Pseudomonadota > Gammaproteobacteria > Lysobacterales > Lysobacteraceae > Xanthomonas > Xanthomonas sp. NCPPB 2933. The sequence continues at coordinate 914,775 of NZ_CM161518.1, read as the reverse complement.
AACTCCTTGCCGGCGATGGCCTCGGACAGCTGGAACACGGCCATCGCGTACATCTTGGAAATGTTGTATCGGGTGATCGCGTAGAAATTCTGGAAGCCCAGCCAGTACTGCTTGCCGTTGGCATCGTCCAGGGTGATCGGCGTCGCCGTGCTGCCGGCCACGACCGGCGCATTCGGGTGATAGCCACGCGCGGACAGATCGGACAGCGTGTACACCGGCGACCAGTCGGTGGGATTGAATTCCTCGTGGCCGGCGGCCAGCGTGGCCGGTACCGCGACCTGACCGCCGCGCACCCAGCCGCCCTTCTTGACGAAGTAATTGGCGACCGAGGCGAACACGTCGTTGTGGTCGGTGAACAGATTGCGCTTGCCGTCGGCATCGCCATCCACCGCGAACTGGCGGTAGCTGGACGGCATGAACTGGCCCATGCCCATCGCGCCGGCATAGCTGCCGATCAGCGTGGTGACATCGAGTTGCTCTTCCTTGCCGAGCGCGAACAGCTGGCCGAGTTCATCGCGGAAGAACAGCTCGCGACGCACTTCGCGTTCGAGCTTGGCCGGGTCGCCGCTGCGCGGATAACGGAATGCCAGCGTGTACAGCGCATCCAGCACGCGATACTTGCCGGCGTTGCTGCCATAGCTGGTTTCCACCCCGATGATGGCCACGATCACCTGTGCCGGCACGCCGGTGGCCGCTTCGACCTTGCTCAGTTCGGCGCGATGCTCGGCCAGGAACTTGCGGCCGCCATCGATGCGCGCCTGGGTGATGAACATCGGGCGGTATTCGTTCCACGGCTTGACCCGCTCGGCCGGGCGCGACATCGCAGTAACGATGGCGTCCTTGAATTGCGCCTGCGCCAGCACCGCTTCGATCTGGGCGGCGTCGAGGCCGTACTTGGCGGCGGTGTCGCGCACGAAATTGGCACGCGCGATCTCGAACGGCACCGGGGTCAGGTCCACCGGCGGCAGCGCGGGCGCTTCGGCGGCAGCACTGACGGGCGCGGCCGGCGCACTCGGCGGCTTGGCCGGGGGCGCGCTAGCGGCCGGCGGCGGGGTCGGAGGACTGGGCTGGGTCGCGCAGGCGACAAGGCCGAGGGTGAGCAGGCAGGTCAGGGTGCGTCGAATCATCGGCCGAGAGTAACAGAGACCAGATGAACTTCTGGCAATAAGACCATGAAACGAAAGAGCTTTAGCCGAAGTCAAGGCATGCCGCAGCATTGGCACAAGCTCGCAGGACGCTCAGCTGCAGGGCGCAGCACAAAAAAAACCTCCATGCAGGCCCGGATGTGTCCGCTGCGATGGCATCGGGGATTCCCCCCAGTCCCCACGATGCAGCACCTCTCGGCGCTGCATCGTTTTTTGCGAGCAACATTTGAAAAAATCAGGCGCAGCCGAAACGCCGGCCACGCCCGATCGATCACAGTTCCGGGAAACGCGGTGCCGTCGAGCAGGTCGGGATCGCGCCACTCAGTTGCACGGGGGCGGTAGTGACGCCGGCGCCCAACTTTTCGGCGGTCAGGTCGCTGTTGACCAACCCGATCTGCGCATTGCTGGCAGTGACGGCAGTGTTGCCTGTCGCAAGATTGGCCAGCACCAGATCCAGCGGCGTTTGCGCATCAAAGCCCTTCAGGATCCAGCCCTTGCCCTTGAGGCCAACATCGCCCGTGGTACGCAAGCCGTTGACCACGATCTCCTTGAAGCTGGGCTTGGTCCCGCCACCACCTGTCGAATAGAACGGGTTGATCACCAGCGGGCTGGTCACCCCGAACAGGCAGATGTTGCGATAGGTGATCAGGCTGACCGGGCCGCCCTTGACGATGCTGGTCTTGATACGCAGCCCGTTGTTGTCGGTGCTGCGGTTGCCGGCATCGTCGGTGGCGGTGATGGCGTTGTTTTCGATCAGCACATTGTTGACCCCGGACATCACTTCGCTGCCGATCGAGATGCCGTGGGTGCCGTAACAGCGGTTGTCGCGCACGCTGATGTTGCCGGACTTGGAGGCAATGGTCTTGATCGCCACGCAGTCGTCGCCGCCCATCACATCGTTATCGACCAGGCTGGCGTTGACCACGCTGTCCAGGTCCAGACCATCGGTGTTGGGGCTGGTGGCCGGCGACTTCACCCGCACGCCCCAGATGGTCAGGCCATCGACGATATGCGCGAAGAAATGGAAGTACGCCGCATTGATCAGATTGACGTTGTAGAGGGTGAAGGTGTTGGAGTTCTGCACCTTGATCAGGTCCGGGCTGTTCTGCACCTGGCCTGCGTTCTTGGCGTTTTCGCCGAATTCCCACCAGGTGGTGTTCTTGCCGAGCATGGGCAGATCGCCGCGGCCGTCGATGGTGCCCTGGCGCCCGCCGGTACGCACACCCATCACGCCCGACTTGAGGCCCTTGACGCTGATCAACGGCAGACACCCACCGCTCTTGGCACCGGCAGTGCCGCAGCCGCTGCCGTAGTCGGCCGGATTGCGCGAGCCGTACAGGGTGACGCCCTGATCGATGACCAAGGTGACGCCGGTGGGAATCGACAGCGGCCCGCTGAGAAACGCAGTGCCGGTGCCGGCCTTGAGCAGCACGCTGCCGTTTTTGCCGGTACAGGCGGTCAGTGCGGCCTGGATGGTTTTGGTATCCGGCGGCGCACTTTCCGATGCAGCGTCAAACAGGCGTCCACTCGGCGTGTGGCTGGCACTCACCGGCTGGCAAGTGGCAGGAATCGCCGGCTCGGAGACAGCGCGCGTATCGCCGGTTGCAAGGTTGATGGCGCCGGCTTGTGCGGCGAGCGTAAGACAGACACCGCCGATGGCGGCGGTTAGCAATTTCATGAAGAAGATCACCTGAGAGAGGAATGGCGCGTGCCTGCTGAAGCAACGCGACCCGGCCGCGGCAAACTCAGCGGCGTGACGGACTCTACGGAGCAATCACAGCACATGCGCAAGGCAAGCGAACCCGGAACCGCGCGAACGAAGCGGCACCGCGACGGTGTGTCGGCATTGCAACGCAGCGCGCAGAACGGTGCGCGATTTGCGAAGCGTCAGCTGCGTGACATGTGCGTGTCGCATGCAGCGCGCCGTGCTTAAAGCGAACAACAAAATCACTCGAACGCTGTAGCGATGGCGGCAACGTGTTAGCCACACGCACCTTGTTGACGCGTGCAGCGATGTCGGGATAGCAGTGACTCGCTCGTATCGAAAGGAGCTGCTCAGACCGCACCTCATCGAACAGCCGCGCAACTGCTCGCAACCACGCACCGACCATCTCGACTGGTCCTTGCCCGCCCACCGCCGCGGGACCTTATGCGGCATGGATGCCGCAGAAGAGCTTACATGGACGTACTTGCAGCGTGTCCCGCGGCGGTGGGCGGGCAAGGGCCCTGCAGCCAAGCAGCAGATCACCCGCTCTACAACTGATCCATCCGCACTGTCGAATCACTTCGACACACTGGTTGAGCGGTAGCGGTTTTAGATGCAGCTAGAGGCTAAGGTCAAAAGCTTTAGTCGGTCGAGGCCGCAATGCCCTCACCACTTGGTTGCGTGCAGGTGGGAACCAGAACGCCAGCCGCACCCATCTATGGTGAGCGCAGTAGTTTTGCCAGCTGCCGTTAGCCGCACGACACGCCGGCTCAATACCCATGCACAGGACGATGCGCCTTGACCGCCATCACCAGGCCCAATCCGGCCAGCAGCGACACCGCCGAGGTGCCGCCGTAACTCATCAGCGGCATCGGCACGCCGACCACCGGCAGCAGGCCGGAAATCATGCCGCCGTTGACCAGCACGTAGACGAAGAACGCCAGCCCGGTGGCACCGGCCATCAGCCGCGAATAGGTGTCGCGCGCCTGCGAGGCGATCCACAGGCAGCGGCCGATCACGATCAGATACAAGGTCAACACGGTGGCCACGCCGATCCAGCCGAATTCTTCGCTGAGCACCGAAAACGCAAAGTCGGTGGTCTGCTCGGGAATGAAGTTCAGATGCGACTGCGAGCCGAGTCCCCAACCCTTGCCATCGAAACCACCGGAGCCAATCGCGATCTTGGACTGGATGATGTTCCAGCCCGCGCCGAGCGCATCGTTTTCCGGGTTGAGAAACATCATGATGCGGTCCTTCTGGTATGGCCGCAGCAGCCAGAACCAGGCCACCGGCGCGGCCGCCGAAACACCGCCCACGCCCACCGCCACCCACCACCACGGCAGCCCAGCCAGCAGCAGCACGAACACGCCGCTGGCGGCGATCAGCACGCCGGTGCCGAAGTCCGGCTGTAGCATGATCAGCGCAGTGGGCACGCCGATGATCATGCAGGTGACCAGCACGGTGGAGATGCGCGGCGGCAGCGGCATGCGATGCAGATACCAGGCCGCCATCATCGGCAGGCTGATCTTCAACAACTCGGCCGGCTGCAGGTAAAACAATTTCAGATCCAGCCACTGGCGGCCGTACTTGCCGGTGCCCAGCGCGAACACCGCCAGCAGCGGCAGCATCGACAAGCCGTAGACCCACGGGGTCCAGGCGCGCAGGCGCAGCACCGACATGCGCGAAATGCCCCACATCGCGGCCAGGCCGATGACGAAGCGCACGCCTTGCGCCATCACCAGATGATCGCCGTTGGCGGCGCCGCCGGCGCTCTTGAGCACCGACAGGCCGATCACCATCAACGCACCCAGCGCCAGACATAGCACCCAGTCCAGGCTGCGCGTGAAGCGCGCCACCATGTCCACCAGCCAGCGCAGGATGTCACTCAATGGTCGGTCTCCTGCACCGCATCGGGCACATCCGGCACCACCGGCTGCGCCGGCGTGTTGGGGTCCAATGCCACGGCGGTCTGGCCGATCACCACCGGCAACTCGGCCAGCGTGGCCGCGGCCGCATCGCCGGCCTGGCGCGCATCGGTGGCGCCGGCCTCGAACTGGTTGACGCCCACGGCAGTCATGCCGAGCTCGCTGTCCAGCGGCTCCAGGCCGGCGGGCATCTTGCCCAGCAGCCAGGCGTCGAAGATCTTGCGTGCGATCGGCGCCGCCGAGCTGGTACCGAAGCCGCCACCCTCCACCGCCACCGCCACCGCGATGACCGGGTTGTCGGCCGGTGCGAAACCGACGAACAGGCCGCGGTGACGCAAATGCATCGGCAGGCTACGCGGGTCCACCGCCGCCACGCCCCTGCGGCTGACCACCTGCGCGGTGCCGGTCTTGCCGGCCATCAGGTACGGCGCGCCGGGGGTGATGGCATAACCGGTGCCACCGGGGCGCATGGTGTCCATCATGCCCTCGCGCACCACTTGCACATGCGCCGGATTCGGGCTGATCGGCTTGCCCGGCGGCTGGATCATCGGCTGCCACGGATGATCGAAGCCGGTGCGCTCTTCCAGCACCAGATGCGGGCGCTGCAGCAGGCCGCTGGCGATCCCTGAAATACCGCGCACCAGCTGCAACGGTGTCACCTTCCAGTCGCCCTGACCGATGGCGATATTGACGGTGTCGCCGGGGTACCAGCGCTCCTTGCGGGTTTTGTACTTGTAGGCCGGCGACGGCAGGATGCCGCCGATTTCGCCGAGCAGATCCACTCCGGTGGGCGCGCCGAAGCCGTACCCGCCCATGTAGTGGTCGAAGCGCTCGATACCCATGTCCACCGCCAACCGGTAGTAATAGGTGTTGACCGACTGAGCGATCGACTTGCGCAGATCGGTCCAGCCATGGCCGCCGCGGTGCGAGTCGCCCCAGCCGCGGCTGACGCCGGGCAGATAGAACATGCCGGTGGACAACACCCGGTCTTCCGGCCGACGCAGGCCGCTATCCAGCCCGGCCAGCGCGATCAGCGGCTTGAGCGTGGAGCCCGGCGCCACGCCGCCCAGCACCAGCCGGTTGAACTGCGGCCGCGACGGGTTGTCGTTGAGCATGCGGAAGTCGGTGTGCGAGATGCCGTTGACGAACAGGTTGGGGTCGTAGCTGGGCAGGCTGACCATGCCCAGGATCTCGCCGGTGCGCGGGTCCATGGCGATCGCCGCGCCTTCGTGCTCGCCGAATGCGGCCACCATCGCGCGCTGCAGATCGGCATCCACCGACAGCCGCAGGTCCGCGCCCGACTGCGGCGCGACCCGGCCGACGGTGCGGATCGCCCGTCCCTGCACATTGGTTTCGACCTGCTCGTAGCCGACCTGCCCGCGCAGATCCTGTTCGTAATAGCGCTCCAGCCCGGACTTGCCCATGTGGGTGAGCGCGGCATTGCCCTCGCCCAGCACCGCCAGATCTTTTTCGTCGATGCGGCCGACGTAGCCGATGATGTGCGCGAACAACGGGCCGAACGGATAGCGCCGGGTCAGATACGGCTCCAGCTCCACTCCGGGAAAGCGCCAGCGCTCCACTGCAAAGCGCGCCATTTCCTCATCGCTCATGCGCAGCTTGAGCGTCACCGGCAGAAAGCTGCGGCGCGCCTTGCGCTCACGATTGAAGCGCTCCAGATCCTCGGGCGCGATCGGGATCACCTTGCCCAGCGCGGCGAGCATGGCGGCCATGTCGGTGACCTTGTCGGGGGTCACGTCCAGGCGAAACGCCGGCACGTTCTCGGCCAGCAGCCGGCCGGTGCGGTCGTAGATCATGCCGCGCCCGGGCACCACCGGCTTGGGTTTGATGCGGTTGGCTTCCGAGCGGGTGGCATAGACCTCGTGGTCGAGCACCTGCAGTTTGAAATACCAGCCGCCCAGGCCGACCAGGCACACCACCACCATCACAAAGCCCAGCACCGCACGCCGGCGGAACTGCTCGGCCTCCGCGTGCGGGTTCTTGGGGTGACGACGCCCGTGCATGGCTTACTTCTTGCTCCGCTTGCCCAGCCGCACCGCATCCAGCAACACGAACAGCGGCGGCCACAGCGCCATGCCCAGCAGCGGCGCCCACCAGTAGCTCCACGGCAGGGTCGGCTCGCCGACGGCCAAGTGCACCGCCGAGGACACGATGCGGTCGTTCAGCAGCAGCCCGCCGATCGCCAGCGCCTGCTGCGACACCGGGAAGAAGCGCATCCGCGCGCGAAAGCGCTGCAGGATGAAGGTCAAGATCACCAGCCGTAGCGCCTGCTCGCCGAGCAGCCCGCCGTACAGTAGATCGGCCAGCACGCCGGCCACGAACGCGATGCCCAGCCCGACCCGGTCAGGCTCTTCGATCACCCAGTACGCCAGCACCAGCGCCAGCCAGTAAGGACGCAGCGGCTGCACCACGAGCGGCAGCGGCAGCAGGCCCAGCACCAGCGCGATGACGAAGCTCGCCGGCAGGATCCAGGTGTTGCGCATGCGGGTCATTGGTCCGTCTCCGGTGGAGACGGGCGGGAATTGGGAGTCGGGAGTGGGGAATCGGTAGGAGCGGTGTTCTGCGGCGGCCGCGCACCGCTCGCACGGCCAGCTGGCGTCTGCGTGCCGCTGCCATTCCCTGTTCCCGCCGCCCGCACGCCCTGCGACGAAGCCGGACGGGGATCGGGAATCGGGCTGTTGGATGCGTTCGACGCGGGGGGGCGGGCCAGCGTGGTGGCCGGACGGACGGACGCTGGCGCGCGGGCCGGTTGCGCGCCGGGCGCGGCGGGTGTCGATGCGGACCGTGCACGCGGCGCGCTGCCGGTGCCCGATGTCGCTTCGGCCGTCGGGCGTGCCGGATCAATCGCTGTGTTGGAAACTCCGCCCGCCGGCGTGCGTGGTGTTGCGGTCACCGGCGCACTCGCTGGCGCGCTGGCCGCAGCCGCCTCGACACTGTTGCCGTTGCCGTTGCGAATCCCATCTCCCGACTCCCCACTCCCGGCCCCAGGCACCACGCGCAGCGGTTTACCGGCGCGCAGCAACAACACGTCGCGGCCGCGATCGAGCTTGGCGGCGGGGGTCAGTTCGCCGACCAGGAAGGCGTGGGTATCGTCGGGATGCAGCTCGGACACCTTGCCGACCGGGAAGCCTGCCGGGAAGCGGCCACCCAGGCCGGAGGTGACGATCTCATCGCCCACCTGCACGCCGGCGCTCAGCGGGATGTCGCGCAGTTCGAGCCGGTCGCCGCGGCCGTAGACGATCAGCCGCACGCCGTTGCGCGCGACACTGACCGGGACTGCGTGGTCGGGGTCGGTGAGCAACAGCACGGTCGAATGCAGCGGGGTGACTTCGATCACCTGGCCCATCAGGCCGCCGGCATCGATCACCGCCTGGCCCATCAGCACGCCATCGCGGCTGCCGGCATCCAGCAGCAGGCGCTGCCGGGTCGGGTCCAGGTCGATATCCAGGATCGGCGCCAGCTGTACGTCCAGGCCGCGCCGCTCGGCCACGTTGAGCAGTTCGCGCAGCTGCGCGTTGTCCAGCGCGGCGGTCTGCAGCCGGGTCAGGCGCGCATTGGCCACCAACAGCTGATTGCGCAGCGAGCGAGTTTCTTCCACCAGCTGCGCGTGGGTGGCGGCGTTGTCGCGCACCTGCGAACCGATCCGCCCCGGCAGCCCGGCCACCGCCCAGATCGGCTGGATCAGCAGATTGGCCTGCATGCGCAGCTGGCTCAGCCAGCTACCGCGGCTATCGAGCGCGATCAGCACGATCGCCAGCACCAGATAGACCAGCAGGCGCAGCGTGGAGGTGACTTCGCCAGGACGGGAGGCGACGGGAGGACCGGCGTAGGAGGGCACTTTAAGGCCGGGATTTGAGAGTCGGGATTGGGGATTCGAGGAGCAGTCGGCTGCCCCCGATACGACTAAGCGTTAGACAAACAGGGCTGTACCGCAATCGGTCAAGGCCGAAGGCCGGGACACGCGTTGCGAATCCCCAATGCCGACTCCCGAATCCCGAAAGCTTCACTCCGGCGCGAAGAACTCATTGCCGTGCATGTCCACCAGCTCCAGCGCGCGACCGCCGCCGCGGGCCACGCAGGTGAGCGGGTCGTCGGCCACCTGCACGTGCAGGCCGGTTTCTTCGGAGATCAGGCGGTCCAGGTCGCGCAACAGCGCGCCGCCACCGGTGAGCACGATGCCGCGCTCGGCGACGTCGGCGCACAGTTCCGGCGGGGTCTGCTCCAGCGCCAGCTTGACCGCGGAGATGATGCCCGACAGCGGCTCGTGCAGCGCTTCGAGCACTTCGTTGGAGTTGATCTTGATCATCTTCGGCACGCCCTCGGCGAGGTTGCGGCCGGAGATTTCCATCTCCTGCACCACGTCCTGCGGGTAGGCGCAGCCGATCTGCAGCTTGATGCGCTCGGCGGTGGCTTCACCGATCAACATGCCGTGGTTGCGGCGCACGTAGTTGGTGATCGACTCATCGAAGCGGTCGCCGCCCACACGCACCGACTGCGAGTACACGATGCCGTTGAGCGAGATGACCGCCACTTCGGTGGTGCCGCCGCCGATGTCGATGACCATCGAACCGCGCGCTTCGGTCACCGGCATGCCGGCACCGATCGCTGCAGCCATCGGCTCTTCGATCAGATACACATCGCGCGCACCGGCCTCTTCCGCCGATTCCTTGATGGCGCGGCGCTCGACCTGGGTAGAGCCGGCCGGCACGCACACCAGCACGCGCGGGCTCGGACGCAGGAAGCGCGACTTGTGCACCTTCTTGATGAAGTGCTTCAGCATCGCTTCGGTGTAGGTGAAGTCGGCGATGACGCCGTCCTTCATCGGGCGGATCGTGGTGATGTGGCCAGGCGTGCGGCCGAGCATCTGCTTGGCTTCTGCGCCGACGGCGGCCACCGAGCGCGTGCCGCCGATTGCGCGGTCCTGACGTACCGCCACCACCGATGGTTCGTTCAGTACGATTCCCTGCCCGCGCACGTAGATCAGCGTATTGGCCGTGCCCAGGTCGATGGACAGGTCGTTGGAGAACATGCCGCGGAGTTTCTTGAACATCGGGGGAGCCGTTCCTGAGGAGTCGCGTGCCCTGCCGCCAGACTGGCGAAAAAATGGGCGAAAAACGAAGTCCACTAGCCTAGCAATCCCCCCCGGTGCGAGCAAGGAAAAATCAGGTATCTCGGCCGGGTTTTCATGTGCCGGTCACGCCGGGCATGGCATGCGGTTGTGGCCCTGATCGGTCGCAGCCGTTACCCTTTGCGCCGCGGCGTTCGCGCCGCCCCGCTGCCATGCCCGGCAACTGGCGGGTATTTCCCTACGCAAAGGCCTGACTCGATGTCCGCACTGATCTGTGGTTCCCTCGCCTACGACACCATCATGGTGTTCCCGGACCAGTTCAAGAATCACATCCTGCCGGACAAGGTGCACATCCTGAATGTGTCGTTCCTGGTACCGCGCATGCGCCGCGAGTTCGGCGGCTGCGCCGGCAACATCGCCTACAACCTGCATCTGCTCGGCGGCGCGCCGATTCCGATGGGCACCGTTGGCCAGGACTTCGGCCCCTATCGCGAACACTTCGAAGCGCTGGGCATCGACCTGTCGCGGGTGAAGATCATCGATGATCTGTTCACCCCGCAGGCGTTCATCACCACCGACCACGACAACAACCAGATCACCGCGTTCCATCCGGGCGCGATGATGCGCAGTTACGAAAACCACGTGCGCGACGTGCCCGGCGTGACCCTGGGCCTGGTCGGCCCGGACGGGCGCGAAGGCATGATCCAGAACGCGGAAGAGTTCGCTGCCGCCGGTATCCCTTTCATCTTCGATCCCGGCCAGGCGATGCCGTTGTTCAACGGCCCGGAACTGCGCCAGTTCATCGAGCAGGCCCAGTACGTGGTGGTCAACGACTACGAGTCCAACCTGCTGCAGGAACGCACCGGCTGGGACGAGAAGGACATCGTCTCGCGGGTGCAGGCCTACATCACCACGCAAGGCCCGAAGGGCGCGTTGGTGCATACGCCGGAGAAGACCTACGACATCCCGCCGGCGCACGAGCGCCGCGTGGTCGACCCGACCGGCTGTGGCGACGCCTTCCGCGCCGGGCTGATCTACGGCATCCAGGGCGGCTACGACTGGCTGACGATCGGCCGGATGGGCAATTTGATGGGCGCGCTGAAGGTGGAACATCCGGGCACGCAGAATCAGCGCTTCGATTTCACCGAGTTCAACGACCAGTTCAAGCAGCAGTTTGGTTACGCGCTCTGAGGCGCACCGCCCTGATCAGCGCTTGACCCTTCTCCCATCGGGAGAAGGTGCCCCGCAGGGGCGGATGAGGGTACGAGCGAAGCCACGTGCAGTTCCAACAGCATGAGGCTTCGCACCGTACCCTCACCCCAATCCCTCTCCCGCAGGAGAGGGGCTCTTTTGCCTCACTCGGTATCGAGCGGACAACTACCACATCCGGTACCTGCCATCGCTGACCGTGGCATCCGCATCAGCAATGCAGTTGATGCAACGCAATTTGCTGCAATGCAGTTGCTGCAATGCAGTTTGAGCATCAGCCCGATCTGTGCCTCTACTGACGCTTCGCGCTCATTGAGGAACGCTGGCCCATGTCCGAGCCAAGCGTTGTCGCCGCTACGTCCATCGCCCTGCCTGAGATCGAACCGGATGTGCTCCGGCAGATCCGCCGGCTGCGCGACATCGCCCCGTTGGCCGCGCCACTGTCGCGCTCGTGGCGACGCTGCCTGGACGAGCATTCGCTGTTGCCCGAGGCACCACCCGAAGCGCTGGTGCACGATGCCTTGCACGTGCGCGAGCGCCAGCAGCGTCTGGGCGAGGTGCTGCGCATCGCCAAGGTGGAAATGGAAAACCTCTACGAGCAGATCGCCGGCAGCGGTTATGCGGTGATCTTTGCCGATGCCGAAGCGACCGTGCTGCACAGCGTGCACGACCCGACGCTGCTGCGCGAATTTCGCCAGGCCGGCCTGTTCTGCGGCGCCAGTTGGGCCGAATGTCATCAGGGCACCAACGGGCTGGGCACCTGCGCGGTGGAGCGCACGGCGGTGAGCGTGCACCGTGGCGAACATTATCTGACCCGCCATCTGCCGTTGTCGTGCTGCGGCGCGCCGATCCTGGACCCGCACGGCGGTCTGCTGGCGGTGCTGGATGCCTCCACGCCCGATGCGCAGGACGGCAAGCAGATCCAGCGCCACACCGTGGCCCTGGTGAGCATGTCGGCGGCGCAGATCTCGCGCTCGCATTTTCTCAATCAGTTCGGTCACGCTTTCATCCTGCGCTTCCATAGCCGGCCCGAGTTTGCCGGGTTGCTGCATGAGGCGCTGATCGCGATCGATACGGACGGCCGTGTATTGGCAGTCAACGAGGCGGTACTGGAGCAGCTCGGCAAGATCGATCGCAGCCAGCTGGTGGGCCGCAATATTTCGCAGGTGATGCAACTGGATTTCGACACCCTCGAGCATCGTGCGGGCAGCGATGCCGGCACCTTGTGGTCGATCCGCTGCGCCTGCCACGGGCGACGTTTCTACGCGCTGGTGCGCCCGCCGCGTGCGCGTCCTGCGCTGCCGGCGGTGGGTGGGCCGGCACAGCTGGCGCCGGATACCGAGCTGCAACCCGGCGAGCATGTGGGCTCGGATCCGCGCATGCGCCACAACCTGGCCAATGCGTTGAAACTGGCAGCGCACCGCGTGTCGATTTTGCTGCGTGGCGACACCGGGACCGGCAAGGAAGAGTTCGCCAAGGCAGTGCATCGGGGCTCGCCGTGGGCGAATGGTGCGTTCGTGGCGATCAATTGCGCGGCGATTCCAGAAGCGCTCATCGAAAGCGAATTGTTCGGCTACGCACGCGGCGCCTTCACCGATGCGGCGCGCGAAGGCCGCCACGGCAAATTGCTGCAGGCCAGTGGCGGCACGCTGTTTCTGGATGAAATCGGCGACATGCCGCTGCCGTTGCAAAGCCGCCTGCTACGGGTGCTGGAAGAACAATCCGTCACGCCGTTAGGCAGCGAGCGCGCGGTGCCGTTGGAACTTCACGTGATCAGCGCCAGCCACCGCGATCTGGCGCAGCGGGTGGCAGCCGGCGAGTTCCGCGAGGATCTGTATTACCGGCTCAATGGCGTGGTACTGCATCTGCCGCCGCTACGCGAGCGCAGCGACAAGGCCGAGCTGATCCGCACCTTGCTGCGCGAAGAAAACAGCGAGCACAGCGTGCGCATCAGCGAAGAAGCGATGCACAAATTGCTGAGTTACGCCTGGCCGGGCAATCTGCGCCAGTTGCGCAACGTGCTGCGCACGGCGGCGGTGCTGTGCAGCGATGGCGTGATCCGGCTACCGAATCTGCCGCAGGAAATCGTCGATGCCGGCAGCGCGCCGTGTCTGGTCGATGGCCGTGCGGTGGCGGCCGACGACATGCCCGGCCGCGTCGCACTCGATCAAGCCGAGCGCCTGGTGCTGCAGCAGCAACTCGAACGCCACCGCTGGAATGTCAGCCGCACCGCCGATGCCCTAGGTATCAGCCGCAATACGCTGTATCGCAAGCTGCGCAAGCATGGGTTGGATACGGGCTGAGCGGTGGCGGTGATTCGGGATTGGGAATTGGGGATTCGTAAAAGCCAAAGCAGGGTCTTGGTGCTGGTCCTTACAGCGATCAACAGAACTACTTCTTGGCCATCAGACGGTGGCAAGTTTGCTCGGTGCGGCATGCACCACGTACATGACGTAATTGCAGAGCGGTTGATCTGTTGCTTGGCTGCAGGGCCCTTGCCCGCCCACCATCGCGGGACACGCCGCAAGTACGTCCATGTAGGCTCTTACGCGGCATCCATGCCGCGTAAGGTCCCGCGACGGTGAGCGGGCAAGGACCAGTTGGTCATATCGGTGTGCATGGTTTTCAAGAAAACAAATGACTAACTCTCTGGCGTGGTGTCCGCGACTTCCTGCGCTATTGACTGAATCTAAGTGCCGCCAAGACTTGGAATCTCGGTTGTCTTGGAGCGGTTGGATAGCGCGGACAAATCGCTTGCAGAGCGGCTGATCTGCGCTTGGCTGCAGGGCCCTTGCCCGCCCACCATCGCAGGACACGCCGCAAGTACGTCCGTGTAGGCTCTTACGCGGCATCCATGCCGCGTAAGGTCCCGCGACGGTGGGCGGGCAAGGACCAGTCGAGATGGTCGGTGTGCATGGTTGCAAGCAATGCATGATGTGCGTTGTTCTGATAATGCCGCGGCCGATCATCGTCCCGATGCAACCGAGCAACAAGCAGCTTTTGACACGACCACCGACTCACTCTCTGGTGCGGTGGCCTCGCCGATTGCGGGACCATGTGGCGGCATGGATGCCGCCACCGAGCCTCCAGGGATGGATTCACGGCGTGTCCCGCGAGCGGTGAGGGCATCGCGCGCCCGACCAGCGCGGCTTGTGATCATCCAGATGATGCTAAGCACAGCTAAGAGCGGCTAACAAAAGTAGCGAGCGCCTGCCTGACGGCTGCGCAGTAGTTTTGTTAGCCGCCCCAACGCTTACGCCTCACGAATCCCCAATCCCCGCCCCAGTCACAACGCCCAGCGCAATCCGATCAGATACTGCCTTGGCACGCCAGGCGCAAGAAAACGGGCCGGGCCGGTTTCCACTGGTGCATCCTGCGGGCGCGCCAGTTCGCCATCGGGAAACACGTCTTCGGCCACTGCCGCATAGGTCGCGTAGCGGCGGTTGAAGACGTTGTCGATGCGGGCGAAGAGCGACAGCCGTTCGCCGAGTTGCCAACGTGCCTGCAGGTCCACCAGCGCGTAGCCGGCGGTGCCGATGTCGATGCGCTCGGGTGCGGGCTCGCCGTCTTCGGCGTTGTCGACCTGGCCATCTTCATTGCCGCTGGCCACGCGGCCGGAGACCGCACGCATACCGGCACCCAAGGTCAGCGCATCGCGCTGCCATTCCACACCCAGCTTGAGGTTGTGGCGCGGCAATGCGGCGATGCGCAAGCCGGGACGCAAGGTGATTACACGCTCGCCGGAGAGTAATTCGCCATCACTGCGATAGGTCGCATCCAGAAAGCTGTAGCCGGCTGACCACTGCCAATCGCCGCTGCGCAGGCGTAGCGACAGATCCGCGCCTTGATACCGGGTGCGGCCGACATTGTCGAAGTAGCCCAGCTGCGTGTCCGGTGCGCGCAGGAACAAAATATCATCGCGATTGTCGGCCCGGTACACGGACAAGCTGGCATTGGTGTTGGCCGATGGCGTCCAGCGCGCGCCAAGTTCATAGGTGCGCGAAATGATCTGCTCCAGGCGCGGGTCGGCTTGCAGGCCGGTCGGCAAGCGGCACGGCTGGGTGGGATCGGCGCAGCCCAGTTCGATTGCCGTTGGGGCGCGGCTGTTTTGCGCGACCGAGCCGTATACCGTCAGCCCCGAATCGAGCCGGTGGGTCAGGCCCAGGGACGGATTGGCCTTGGCGTAGACGAAGCGCTCGCGCGGGCGGTCGCCGTCTTCGGCAGTGGAGAGAATGTTGTCCACCACCACGTGATTCCAGCGTACTGCGGCGGTGAGATGGGTGGCATCGTCCAAGGCCCAGGTGTCGGCGACGAACACGCCCAGCGTTTTGGTGCTGCCGCGCACGCCGGAAAAGAACGCGCGCTCGGCATCCGGATCGGCGGCGACCGAGCGGTCTGGCTGTACCCAACCATCGCGGGCGAATTGCTGATAACGCACATGGCCGCGATCGAAGGTGACGCCGGTGCTGAGCGCATGCGCGCCCCATTGCTTGCTCAAATTGACTGCAAGCCCCTGCGCTTCCTGGCGCATCTGGGTGGTGTTGAGCGCGCCGCTGGGCAATGCATCGGCATCGGCGCGTGCCACATCGCAATCGGCATCCAGTGCGCGGCCATCGGCGGCATAACCCGATGCGCATTCTTCGACGAATTCTTCGTAGTCCTCGCCGATATCGCCATTGACGGTGTCGCGGCGGCCCACGCGCGAGTAGGCCAGTGCATGCAGTGCGGTATCCGCATCGAAACGATGGTCCAACTGTGCGGTGAACAGCGTATTGCGATTACGCGTGAGATCGGGCGAGGTGTACACCGAGCGGCGGTCGGCGCGATACAAGCCGGGCTCGGGGCCATCGTCGGTGTAGCGCGTATCCGGCAACAGGCCATTACCGATCAAGCGGCTGCGCCCGTGCAGCACCGACAGGCTCCAATCGGTCTGCTCGCCTTGCTTACCGACCTTGCCGAACAGCGTGCCAAGGCGACCTTCGGAGGCATCGCGCCAGCCGTTCTCGTCGAAGCCGGTGACCGCGACAAAGCCATGCCACCCGTCCTGACTGGCGAGGCCGTAACTGGCGTCCAGCCGCTTGCGTGCGCCGCTGCCGATGCTCACTTCGCCCTGCAATCCAGGTGCGGTCAAACCGGAGGCGGTGGACAGCACCACCGCGCCACCGAGCGTGTTCGGCCCGAACAAGGGATTGGAGCCGGGCATCAGGGTCACTGCATTGATTGCCGACTCGGGCAGCATGTCCCAGCTGACGATATCGGCGAACGGTTCGTTGAAACGCACGCCATCCAGATACACCGATACCCCTTGCGAGGCGCCCGGCAAGGCGGACGCGCGAAAGCCGTGGAAGGTGAGATCGTTCTGGAACGGACTGCCTTGCACATCGTTGCCATCCACACCGACAAAGCGCCGCTGCAGCAGATCGCTGAGGTTGTTGCTGCGCCCGCGCGACAGCTCGCCATTGGTGGCCGATTGCACCATGTACGGCAACTGCGCCGCGTCGATGGTGGTGCCGGGAATCGGTGTGGCGGTGACCTCGATGCGGTCCAGCCAGGTGACCTGCGGCGCATCTTCGGCCATTGCAGTGCCGAGCGTGCCAGCGCACAGCAGCGCTGCGCAGGCGCAGGCAAGCCGATGTCGTTGCAATGCATCGCGGCCATGGCGTGCGGCGCGAAGCGGCGGTGTGCTGCGATACCCCAGTAAGTGCTGCGTCGACCTCATGTCGTCTCCCTCAATAAAGCACGATCGATTTGATACCGCGCGCTGCACGCAGATCCGCCAGCGCCTGATTGATGTCGTCCAACGCCAGGGTGCGCGTGATCAACGGCGCCAGCTGGATGTCGCCTTGCAGATAGCGCTCGACATAGCCGGGCAGCTCGCTGCGCCCTTTTACTCCGCCGAATGCGCTACCGCGCCACACCCGCCCGGTCACCAGCTGAAAGGGCCGCGTGCTGATTTCCTGTGCGTCGTCGGCCACGCCGAGAATGACGCTCTCGCCCCAGCCCTTGTGGCAGCACTCCAGTGCCGCGCGCATCGCACCGACATCGCCGACGCATTCGAAACTGTGGTCGGCGCCGCCATCGGTGAGGTCCACGATCACCTGCTGGATCGGTGCGCCGTAATCACGCGGATCCAGGCAGTCGGTGGCGCCCAACGCACGCGCCAGCGCGAACTTGGCTGGATCGATATCCACCGCGATGATGCGCCCGGCCTGCGCCAGCACCGCGCCCTGCACCACCGACAAGCCGATGCCGCCCAGCCCGAACACCGCCACGCAATCGCCGGGCCGCACATGCGCGCTGTTGAGCACCGCCCCGACACCGGTGGTGACCGTGCAGCCGAGCAGGCAGACCTGATCCAGCGGTGCATCCTGATGGATACGCGCGACCGCGATCTCCGGCAACACCGTGTATTCGGAAAACGTGCTGGTGCCCATGTGATGCAGGATCGGCCGCCCGTTCAATGAAAACCGGCTGCTGCCATCGGGCATTAGCCCGCGCTCCTGGCTGCTGCGGATCGCCTGGCACAGGTTGGTGCGACCGGAGCGACAGAACTTGCACACGCCGCATTCGGGCATGTACAGCGGGATCACGTGATCGCCGACACGCACGCTGGTGACGCCGATGCCCACGGCTTCGACAATGCCCGCGCCCTCCTGCCCCAGGATCACCGGAAAGCTGCCCGCGTGCCCGTGCGCCAATGCATGCGCATCGCCATGGCAGATACCGGTGGCGACCAGGCGCACCAGCACCTCGCCGGGCCGCGGCGGCTGCAGGTCCACCTCTTCGATGGTCAGCGGCTGGTGCGGACCCCATGCCACCGCAGCGCGTGTCTTCATCCGGCCTCCCTGGCGCGCGTCGGCATGGCCGCCGCTCAGCGCGCGATCACCACGCCCCACGGCAATTCGCCGACGGGGATCTGTTTGATCTGTTGCAACGTCGCGGTGTCGATCACGCTCACCGTGTTCGAGCGCCCGTTGGCGACATACAGCTTGTCGCCGGCCGGTGTCAGCGCCGGATTCCACGGCCGCAGCCCCACTGCAATTTCGGCAAGACTGCGCGCGCTTTTGGTGTCGATCACGCTGACCGTGCCGGCACCGCCATTGGATGCGTACAACCGCGAGCCATCGGCCGACAACGCCACCCCCGCGGTGCGCACACCGGCCGGCAGACTGGCGCGGCGTTGCCGCGTTTTCAGGTCGATCACGTCCACCACGTTGGCGGTTTCCTGCGCGATGTACACGCTGTGCCCGTCCGGTGCGAACGCCATGCCGCGCGGATGGCCGCTGGTGGCGACCACACCGCGCGATCGATGGGTGGCCAGCTCGATCATGTCCATATCGTTGGAGCCCTCGTTGCTGGTGAGCAGCCACTGCCCGTCCGGCGTGTAGGCGCAATGCTCCGGCGCCTGCCCGCGCGTGGCGATCACCTGCTGCAGCTTGAACTGCGCGGCATCGATCAACATCACCTGGTTCTGCCCTTCCACACACACCGCGAACTGTTTGCCATCCGGCGACAACGCGATGCCTTCGGCGTTTTCGCCGATCTCCACGCTGCGCAGCACCGCGTCTTTTTCGGTATCGAGTTCGATCAAACGGTGATGCTCGGCGTCGATCAGATACAGATGCCCGTGCGGACCCGGCAACACCTGCTGCAGGCGCTTGCCCAGTTGCCCTTGCGCACTCAGCGTGCGCACCACCGTATCGGTGTGCGTGTCGATCACCGACACCGTGCCGCTGCGCTGATTGGGCACGTACGCAAACACCGGCGGTGTTGAGGGCACCGGTGCTGCGGCAGGAGTTGCTGCAGGGGTCGCAGCAACCGCCGCCGCAGGTGCGGTGCTCGCCGCAGGCGCACCAGCGTCGCGCTGGCAGCCCGTCACTGTGAGCAGCGCGCCCAGCACCATTGCGACATAGACGCGCTGCCACCTGATCAGCGCTGACTTCATTGCGTCTTGCCCGCGGTCTTGTTGATCGAATGGATGAAGGCGAGCAGTTTTTCGGTGTCGCCCGGCTTGAGCACCGGCGCGAACGGCGGCATCTGCCCGACCACTTTTTCATGTCCGACGCGGGTCTTGCCGTGGGTGATCATCGCTGCGGTGCCTTCGCTGATCAGCGCGCGCAAGGTGTCGTCGTCGCTGCCATACACCCAGATGTCGTTGGTCAACGGCGGGCACATGCCACCGCCACCGGTGCCGCCGTGACAGGCGTTGCAACCGGCCGAGAAATAGATCTTCTTGCCTTCGGCAATCAGCTCGGGCGTGACCTTGACCTCGGGTCCCTTCGGAATCGGCACGACCGCAGCCGGTGGCGCCGGTGGCGTGGCCGGATCCGGCGCGGGCCCGGCGGCCGGGTTGGGCACCCCGGCGGTCGCCGCTGCAGGCGCAGCGGTACCGGTGGCCGGCGCAGGCGTATTGGTAACCAGCGGAGCAGCCGCCTCAGATGCGGGAGCTGGCGGCGCCTCCTTGCCGCACGCGGCCAGCACCACGCTGAGCATCAACGCGCACAGCGGTGCGCGCATGGAACGATCGAAACAACCCACAGTGGACTTGCGCATGGACGAACCTTTCTGATCGGAGGGAACACCGCGCACCCCGTGCACGCGGCAGGTGACACAGTCATTGCCGAAGTCATTGCCGAGACGGACGCCTGGTCTGCCTGAGCAGCGTGGCCAGCGCGGTGTCGCCGCGCGCCTGCGCCAATGCGGCGGCCGTCTTGCCATCGCGATTACGTGCGGCAGGATCGGCACCGGCCGCCAACAAGCGCTTGGCCACTGATTCACGCCCAGCAGCGGCAGCCAACATCAATGCGGTGACGCCGGCCTGGTTTGCGTGGCCGACGTCGGCCCCGCGTGCCAGCACCGCATCGAGAATGGCCGGGTCGTCACGCGCTACCGCAAACATCACCGGCGTGAACCCGGTGGGATTGGCACGCCGCACATTCGCACCCGCTGCCAGCAATGCCTGCACCACGCCGACATCGGCGTAGGACACCGCCAACTCCAGCGCGCTCCAGCCATCGCTGGAGACCGTGTCCACGGGTGCACGCTTGCCCAGCAACTTGGCCACACTGTCGGCATCGTTGGCCCAGGCCGCCTTCATCAAGGCGGTCCAGCCGCTGCTATCGCGTGCATCCAGGCGTGCACCGGCATCGAGCAACAGGCTGACCAGATCCGGTTCCTGATTGCGGATCGCCTGATGCACCGGCGGCTCGCCGAGCAGGTTGGGACGATTGGCATCGGCGCCATGCCGCAACAGCCACGCCGCACGCACGCCATCGCCGGCATCCAGCGCATGCGCCAGTTCCTGGTCCGGGTCGGCACCGTCGGCAATGCGCAGTTGCAGCTGCGCCAGCTCCTGCGACGACGCGGCCGGGCTCGGCGTTTTCGAGACCGGCGTCGGCGTCGCATACGGCCCGTGCGATGCCAGATCGCCTGCCACCACGCAGTCGCTACACCGCACCAGCGGCACGTGGTAACTGCGCAGGATCTCGGCGATCTTTGCCGCACTTTGTTGCATGGCCGTGTTCAAGGCATCGCGTAGCTGCGCGTTCTTGCGCGACACTGCCCACGCCATCGAGTATTCCAATACCGAATCGTCGATAGTGTTGAGCGGCACCACGCCCAGCCCGCTGCGTTGCGCGTAATACCCGGCCACCGGGCCCCAGGATTCGGCCGCATCCAGTTCATTGGCGGCGACGCGTTCGACCAGCTTGCCGGGATGTTCTTCCGGCGCGGTGGCCGAGTCATAGAACAGATACTGCACATCGCCGCTGATGCCGTGCTCATACAAGGCCTGGCGTGCGGGGGAACTCTGGAACACGCCCAGCCGCAGTTTTTTCAGTGCCGGGTCGTCCAGCGAGGTCGGCACCAGATCTAAACCTTTGCGCGTCACCAGCACATAGGCCGAGCGATACAGCGGGCGCGTGGTCAGGCCCTGCTCGAAATCGCTGTTGAGGTCCATCAACACATCGCAGCGGCCGGCATTGATGGTGCTGCGTGCCAGCCCGCGTTGGTAGTAGGTGCGCCACTCGTATTCCAGGCGCCGGCCCATGGCATCGGCCACGACCTGCGCGATCTTGTTCTGGAAGCCCTCGGCGGCCTTGTTGGACAACGGCATGTTGCCCGGGTCGGCGCAGACGCGCAGCACAGTGGGATCGGGCGCAGGTGGCGGCGTGTTGGCCGGCGTTTGCGCGGAGGCTGGCGCTGCAGTGGATGCAGGCGCCGCTGTGGGCGCCGCACCGGAATCAGAAGCGCGAGCCGCCGGTGAGGACGGCTCGCGTGTGCAGCCTGCGGCGACGAGTCCGAGGCTGCAAAGCACCAGCAGCTGACGCAGCTGCCGGCTCATGCCACGCGCACCGGCAGCGAGCTGCCGGTGCACGCTTGCAACGCCTTGCCTGGATCTCATCGTGCGGTCTTCGCTGCGGCGTTGGCGGTGCCGCCGCCTGCAGCCGCAGTGGCGGTGGCACTGGCGGTCACGGTCTTGCCCGCACCATCGATACGGAAGGTATGCACCATGCCGCCGAGGGGGATCTTGTCGAAGCCGGCACCGAATGCCAGACCGGCTGCGCCCAGCGCGCCATACGGATCGGCCGGGTCCAGACCTGCGGCCACCGGCAGGCCGATCCAGCCACCGATACCGGAGAACACCGCCACGTACTGGTGCCCATTGGCCTTGTAGGCGATCGGGTTGCCGATGATGCCGGAGGGCAGTTTCATCTCCCACAGCTTCTTGCCGGTGTCCTTGTCCACCGCACGGAACCAGCCATCCAGCGTGCCGTAGAACACCAGCCCGCCATCGGTGACCAGGGTGCCGCTCCACACCGGGAACTTCTCCTTGATCTCCCACTTGGACTTGCCTTCCACCACATCGAATGCCTTGACGATGCCCAGTGCACCCGGCTCGTTAGGCTTCATCATCACGTTGGCGAACACGTAGGGCAGACCCATCATGGTGTTGCCGCGTTCCTGCGGTTCCAGCTCCATATGCCAGTTGTTGGTGCCGCAGAAGAACACCGCCGAATTGGCCGGGTCCACCGAGCACGGCTGCTGGTCCTTGCCGCCCATTGCCGAGGGGAACGCCTGCACTTTCTTGCCGCGTTCCAGTGGCGAATGCGCGGCCACTTTGACCGGGCGACCGGTCTTCATGTCGATGCGTTCGGCCCAGTTGGCCGGCACGAACTTGTGCGCGCGCAGCAAGGTGCCGTCGCGACGATCGAGCACATACGCAAAGCCGTTACGATCGAACTGCACCACCGAGGGAACTTGCTTGCCGTCGATGGTCAGATCGACCAGGATCGGCTCGTTGATGCCGTCGTAATCCCATTGGTCGAACGGGGTCTTCTGATAGCCCCACACCGCTTCGCCGGTATCGATCTTGCGGGCGAACAGGGTCATCGACCACTTGTTGTCATGCTCGCCGTTGTTGCATTCCTCATGCGAGGTCTTGCCGCAGCGATACGACGGGCTCCACAGGCCGGGATTGCCGGTGCCGTAATAGAGCAACTTCAACTTCGGGTCGTAGCTGTACCAGCCCCAGGCCGCACCGCCGCCACGCTTCCATTCGTCGTTGGGAAAGGTCTTCACACCCAGATCGCCGAGCTGACCATGCTGCGGGTTGGCCTTGTTGAAATCCGCACCCAGGCAGATCGATTTGTCCGTACCGGCCGCATCGCAGGACCACACCTGCTTGCCATCGGCCAGGCTATAGGCCGCCACACGCCCGAGCACGCCGAACTCGTTGCCGCTGATGCCGGCGATCACCTTGCCGTCGGCAATAATCGGCGCCATGGTGATGGTTTCGCCCTTGTCCGGATGCCCGAGTTTCTGCTTCCACACTTCCTTGCCGGTCTTGGCATCGAGTGCGATCACATCGCCGCTCAGGCTGCCGAACACCAGCTTGCCATCGGCATACGAAGCGCCGCGGTTGACCGTATCGCAGCACGCCACCGCTACCGAGCGTTCGTCCTGTTGCGGGGTGTATTTCCACAACACCTTGCCACCGTCGTCCTGTGCCGCCAGGTCGATGGCGAACACGTTGTTCGGGTAGGCACTGACCATGTACATGATGCTGCCGATCACCAGCGGCTGGCCTTCGTGGCCGCGCGTGGCATCGGTCTTCATCTCCCACGACATCTTGAGATTCTTGACGTTGTCGCGATTGATTTCGGCCAGCGGGCTATGCCGGGTGAGTGCGAAGTCGCGCCCGATGCCGCCCCAGTTGTCCGGATTGCTGGCATTGGTGGTGAATTCGCCATCGGTGTCGACCACGGCGGCGGCCGGCGGCGCAGCGGCGGGGGCAGCGGCCGGTGCGGGCGCGGCGGTGTCGGTGGCGGCGTCCTTTTTACAGCCGGACAGCGCGGCGCTTAGCGCAAGCATGAGCAGCGCACCGCTGCGAATGCTGCGACAGGAAGATTGATGCATATGCGTCTACCCCTTCGATTGAACAACCAGTCGGTTGAAACATCCGCAGCGCAGGCACTGTTGCAGCCAGTTGCGTCGCAGACGTCGGAAACGTCGAGGGAGAAGAGGGCAAACGCCATGCCAGTGCGCTGGTGCGATGCACCATGTCGGGGCAGCGGGGCTTTGCTGTGATGGCAGTCGCTTAAGCGAGGTGCACTGTCACGGTTTTGGCACAGTTTGCACCGGGCGTGCTGTTACATCGGTGGTGCAGATGGTTGGATTTTGCCCACGTTCCAACGCACGTTAGGTAAGTCAGACCCCGCTTTTCCTTCAACCACCGACAACAACCGGTGGCGCTTGCGCGCGTACCGGCGTGGGACCTTACGCGGCATGGATGCCGCGTAAGAGCCTACACGGACGTACTTGCGGCGTGTCCCACGCCGGTACGCGTGCAAGCGCCCTCCATGAGCCGAAGCATTCGCACAAGACTGACAGACGTTGCATGTGTGGGTTGGTCTGTGCGCGGCGTCGGAATCCGCGCTTTCCGCCTGCTTGCAGACAGCGCGCTAACCTTTCCACCGCATCAGCAACTGCGTGCAATCCTGCAGACGCCAGTCGGCAAAGCCGGGCCAGGGGTCACCCGGCGTGTTGACCAGCACCGTGCAGGCGCCAACGGCACGACCGCAGGCCAGGTCGTTGTGGTGGTCGCCGACCATCACCAATGCCGCACCATCGACCGACCAGCGTCGTTCGAAATACTGCAGGCCATCGGGCGCGGGTTTGGGCGCGGCCTCATCACGGCCGACGATGGTGTCCCAGGCAAATGCATCGTGCAGGCCGATCGCCTGCAACGTCACCTGCGCCAGTTCGCGTGCGTTGCGGGTAAGCATGCCGAGTTGGCATCCGGCTGCCTGCAATGCACGCACCAATTCCACCGCACCGGGCGCGGCGCGTGCGGTCCGTGCGAGCTCACGCTCGTGCTCGAGTAACCAGGCGTGTTTGGCAGCAGCCTGGTCGGCAGGTAGCGATGCCAGGTGATGCAGGATGTCGGCCTCAGGCGGGATCTCCAACACGCGTCGAATCAATGCGAAATCATGCACGGCTTCGGTCAGCGTGCCATCCATGTCGAACACCCAGTGGCGGTAGTCGGACAACGCGGGAGATGTCTGTGTGAGTGTCATGCAGTCCATACGTACATACGTGCGAAGACGTGAGAGTGGTGAACGCAACACGGCAGGCCATCGTCAGGCGAATTCACACCTTGCGCAATCGCCAGGATAGACACGCGGCACACGCCGATGCAGTGCACCGACCGCGCGTCTATGTGCCGCGCGGTCTGCAGTGGCGTCTACTTCCAGCCCGGCATCTGCGTGTTATCCAGCCCACCCACTTCGAACTCGGCGGTACGCGTGCCGCCGGCTTTCACCGGGAACGCGATGCTGACGCGCTTGGCATTGCGCACCAATTTCCACAGCGCCTTGTCGTCGTCGATGAACATCGCGATCGCTTCGTCGGTGTCGGGGCGATGCGCGGCCATCGGGCGCGCTGCACCGCCGTCGGCCGAGACCTGCACCTTGCAGCCGCTGTAGCAGTTGAAGTCGCCGGCCTTGAGCACCAGATAGCTGTGGCGCTTCCACTGCGGGTGATCGCGGAACACCAGGCTCACCGGCTTCGGGCCGCTGCCGTCCACATCCACGCGGTCCTTGGCATCGATCATCGCCGAGCGCTGCGTGCCGCCCTTGGCCGGGACCTGCGAGTACTGCCATAACCCCTGCATGCGGCGCAATTCGCGCGCCTGCTCGCCCTTGGCCTTGATGTCGGCGTAACCGGGCTCGATGCGCGTGGCCGCAGCGGTGCCGGCGTAGCCTTCCAGCAACGCAGCGCCATGCGCGCGTGCCATATCCCAGTTTTCAGCCTTCACTGCCTCGTCGTATTGCTTGGCGAGCGCATCGGCTTGCTGTTCCTTGGCTTGTGCCTGCGCGGTCTCCTGCGCCTGACGTTGTGCTTCGCGGTCAGTACAGCCACTCAATGCAGCGACGCACAGGGCCGCGCTCAGCAGATACTTCATCGTCGACTCCGGAAGGCGTGAAAAACAGGGGTAACGATAACAGCCCGCACAACACGCGTTGATCAACAGGCAGGCCTGCGTGATGCTGCCGCTGTGATCTGCACCACCGACTCCTTCGTAGGAGCGCACTCGTGCGCGATGGGGCATTCCCGGTGGAGCCCATCGCGCACGAGTGCGCTCCTACAGGGCGATTGCAGGGCACGATGCCGCTAATGGAAGCGGCGGGAGGGCGTCTGCACGCCCTCCCCTGCCATTACGGCTGCTTGGGCGGTGCCGCCTTGGCCTTGGCAATCATCTCGGCCACCGAGGCGGTGGTGATCGGGTGATAGCTGGGCTTGGCCTTTTCGAAGGCCTGTTCGGCGAAGGCGATGCCGTCCGGGGTCTTCAACAGTTCGGCGTAGATCGGCAGCACCAGCTTGCGGCGGCCGACGCGTTCGATGAACTCGCCTGCTGCGGCCTGTGCGTCGGTGTAGCCGCTACGGATCGCCAGCGGGTACCAACGCATCGCGATTTCGCCGTTCGGCGTGCCGGTGAAGTGGTAGGCATCATCCAGTTGCTTGAGCTGTTCCGGCTTCAAGGTCGCGCCCATGCCGCTGAGGAAATGCACCCACTCCTGCGTGCCCCACTCGCCGGTGACCTGCTTGTTGGGCAGCGTGCCGCTACCGCTCCAGGCGATGCGTGCGGTGTCCACGATCGAGAAGCTGCGCGAGCGGGCCTTGGTGGCGAAGGCCGGGATGCCCGGCTGCTTCAACCACGCATCCACTTCAGCCGCGCTCACGGTATTGGGATGCTTGGCCAGCAGGTTCTTGTTGAGGTAATCGACGAACTGGTCGGTGGTGGCGCTCTGAAACGCGTGATCGTCGAACCAGCCGCGCAGGAACGGGTCGAATACTTCGCGCCCGAAACGCTGCTCCAGGAACTGCAGGAACCACGCGCCCTTGACGTAGGCCACCTGGCTCAAGGCTTCGTCGGGGTCGCGTTCGGCCAACGGCGGCAGTGCCAATGCCTGGTCGGCCGGCGCCATGTCCTTTACTTCAGCCAGCAGATCGCCCTGGTCGATCTCGCGCTCCATCTCGGCCATCTCCGCGCCATACAGTGCCTCGGTGATGCGCGCCTGCACGTAGGTGGTGAAGCCTTCGTTGAGCCAGATGTCCTTCCAGCTGGCATTGGTCACCAGATTGCCCGACCAGCTATGCGCCAGTTCGTGCGCGACCAGCGACACCAGCGACTTGTCGCCCACGATCACGGTGGGCGTGGCGAAGGTCAGGCGCGGATTTTCCATGCCGCCGAACGGGAACGACGGCGGCAGCACCAGCATGTCGTAACGGCCCCAGCGATACGGGCCATAGAGTTTTTCGGCGGCACCGATCATCTTTTCGGTGTCTTCGAATTCCTTGGCAGCCTTGTCGGCCATGGCCGGCTCGGCCCACACGCCCGAGCGCGCGGAGATCGGCTTGAACACTACATCGCCTGCGGCAATCGCCAGCAGATAGGACGGAATCGGCTCTGGCATCTTGAAGCTGTAATCGCCATCGCGCGCGGCCTTGGGGTCGTTGTCGGCGCTCATCAGCACCATCACGTCCGGGCGCGAGGTCACATGCGCGCTATAGGTGAAGCGCACGCTCGGGGTGTCCTGCAACGGCACCCAGCTGCGCGCGTGGATCGCCTGCGACTGGCTGAACATGAAAGGCAGCTGCTTGCCTTCGGTCATCGACGGCTCCAGCCACTGCAGGCCCGAGGCGGTCGGTGCGGTGTGATACGTGATCACGATCTTGGACGGCTGAGTCGGCGTCTCGATGGTGAGCTTGCTGCCGAAGGTCTTGTCGGCCGGCGCCAGCGCGAACTGCAGCGGCGCCAGCGTGCCCTTGCCGTCATCGGCCTGCACCTGCGCGATGCTCAGCTCGCGCGTGTCCAGCACCAGCTGTTTGGCGGCCTTGTCCTTCCACTCCAGCGTGTAGGTGGCGGTGCCGCCAATCTGCTTGGCGTCGAAATCCAGCTTCAGGTCCAGCGCCAGATCCTTGATGACCACCAGCTGCGGCTGGGCGTAGGAGCTTTCGTCGTGGTTGCGGGCGTCTGCTTTCACGGGGGCCTTGGCGGTGGCGGCCGGTGCCGCGTTGGTCGCGGCCGGCGGTGTGGACTCATTGGAACAGCCGGCCAGCGCGATGGAGACGGCCAGGGACAGCGACAGGAACGGGAAGCGCATCGACGGCACCGCAGCAAGGGGAATCGGGCATTTTAGCGCTCTGGGCCATTGCCTGCCCGTGCCATCGCTGGCGGCTCAGGTCACCGGATGACTGCGCGGGGTATCGTGCCCGTCGCGCACCAGGCGCCGGCCGCCGGAGAACTTGGCGCGGTACATCGCCGCATCGGCGCGTCGATACAACTCGGTGGCATCCAGACCCTGCTCGCAGACCGCGCTGCCGGCGCTGACATGCAGCGGCGCTTCGTCGGCATCGTCGCGTTCGAGCATCGACAGCCATTGATTGAGTTTGAGCGTGGCCTCGTCTTCGCCGGCATGCACACCGATCAAAAATTCATCGCCGCCCCAACGCCCGATCCAGTCCTGCGCACCGAGCCAGCCGTACGCCGATTCCACCAGCCGCACCAACACGCGGTCGCCGGCCAGATGGCCGAAACGGTCGTTGATCATCTTGAGGTTGTCCATGTCCAGCACGAACAACACGAACGGCCAGCCTTCGCGCTGCGCGGCGGTGACCGAATCCAGCATCGCCTGCTCGCAGCCGCGCCGGTTCAACGCCTCCGTCAGCGAATCGAACAAGGCGTGCTTCTTGAGATCGCGCATGCCGGCATCGATACCGCGCAGGCTACGATTGATGCCGCGCAGCAAACGCCCCAACTCGTCGTCGCCATGTTCGGGCAGCGTGGGCAGGCGTTGATCGGCGTAGTACGCATCCAGCGCGTCGGCAGCGATGCGCAGTGGAGCGAGCAAGCGATACAGTGCAGACAGCGTCAGCGCGGTGCCCGCCAGCGTGGCCAGCAATGCCACGATCACCACCGACCACAGCGGGCGTCCACCCAACTCGCTTTGCGATGCCAGCCAGACGATCAGCAACAGCAGCGGCAGATGGATGCCGACAAACGTCACCGCCAGCAGCTTGGCGCTGAAGGAGCGAGGAAACACGCGCGACAGCCCTGCGTACAAGCGCATGCACGTCTCCAGCGAAAGGTGGCCTAGTGTCGCCGACCATTGGTGGAGCCAACGCGACGGGAGTCTCAAAAGTTTGTCGGCAAACGCAGGCGCGCGAGTCGTGATGGCGCGGCAAGCGAACACAAGCGCAGCGTCCTTGCGCGATATCCGGCGCGCGATGCACGCCGGACCAGACGCTCAGCCAACGCAGCGTGGTATCACGCTCAGATCTTGTAACCGGAGTGGATCGCCACGATGCCGCCGGTCAGATTCTTGAAGTGGCAACGCGCAAATCCGGCCTCGCCCATCATGCCCTTGAGCGATTCCTGCGGCGGATGCTTGCGGATGCTCTCGGCCAGGTACTGGTAGCTATCGGCATCGCGTGCGAACAGCTGGCCCAGCTTGGGCAAAATCTTGAACGAGTGGAAGTCGTAGATCGGCTTGAACCAATCGGCGGTGACTTCGGAAAATTCCAGCACGCGCGCCTGCCCGCCCACCTTCAACACACGGTACATCTCGCGCAGCGCGGCGTCTTTATCGGTGACGTTGCGCAAGCCGAAGGAGATGGTCACCAGATCGAAGCTCTGATCCGGGAACGGCAGCGCCTCGGCATTGCATTGCACGTAGTCGAAGCCAGCCACCAGGCCACGGTTGGTCAGCCGGTCGCGGCCCACCGACAACATGCCGGCGTTGATGTCGCCCAGCACCACCGCGCCCTCATTGCCCACACGCTCCTTGAGCAGCACGGCGATATCGCCGGTGCCGCCGGCCAGATCCAGCACGCGGTCGCCCGGCTTCACCTGCGCGGTCGCCACGAAGTAGCGTTTCCACGCCCGGTGCACGCCCAGACTCATCAGATCGTTCATCAGGTCGTAGTTGCGCGCGACCGAGGTGAAGACTTCGCCGACCAGCTTCTGCTTGTCCTTGGCAGCGACATCGCGAAAGCCGAAATGGGTGGTGCCGGAGGTATAGGGAGATTCGCTCATGGGCGGATTATCGCACTGCTGACACCGCCATGACCGCAACCGGACCACAATCGCCGTCTTCTTCAGCGACTGGCCCAGCGAGCATTCGGTGCGCGACAAGTACGTCCAGCGCGACTGGCAGCCCCATGAGAAGCCCACCCTGCCGGGGTCGGCCTCCACGCCCCTGCACCCCACCCGGCGGCGCATCCAGTACGGGATGGTCGGCGTGGTGGTGGCGCTGACCGGCGGGCTGAGCAATGCGCTGGTCACCGCCAACCTGACCTATCTGCAGGGCACGCTGGGCGCCTACGCCACCGAAATGGCCTGGCTGCCGGCCGCCTACGTGATGACCAACATGTCGGCCAACCTGCTGCTGGTGAAGTTCCGCCAGCAGTTCGGGCTGCGGCGCTTCACCGAGATCTTCCTGGCGCTGTATGCGGTCATCGCCTTCGCGCATCTGTTCGTGCACAGCCTGAGCTCGGCCATTACCGTGCGTGCCGCGCACGGGTTGGTGGGCGCGGCGCTCAGTTCGCTTGGGCTGTATTACGTGATCCAGGCGTTTCCAGCCAAATACCGGCTCAAGGCGGTGGTCACCGGGCTGGGCGTCACGCAACTCGCATTGCCGTTGGCGCGGGTGTTTTCCACCGATCTGCTGGAATTTGGCGAGTGGCAGGGCCTGTATCTGTTCGAATTCGGCCTGGCGGTGTTTGCGCTGGCCTGCGTGCTGGCGCTCAAGCTGCCGCCGAGCGATCGCTATCGCGTGTTCGAGCCGCTGGATTTCCTCACCTTCAGCCTGTTCGCGGCCGGTTCGGCCGGGCTGGCGGCGGTACTGTCGCTGGGGCGGCTGCTGTGGTGGACCAGTACGCCGTGGCTGGGCGTGGTGCTTGCCGCCTCCATCGTGCTGCTGTGCACGGCAGCGTGGATCGAGCACAACCGCCGTAACCCGATGATCAACACGCGCTGGCTGGCCAGCGGCGACATGCTGCGGCTGGGCCTGGCGATTCTGCTGATCCGGCTGGTGCTGTCCGAACAAAGCACTGGCGCGATCGGCTTTTTCCAGACCCTGGGGCTGGCCAACACGCAGTTGCAGACCTTGTTCGCGCTCATGCTGCTGGGCGCGGTGGCCGGCGTGGCCGCCAGTGCGTGGCTGATCAATCCGGCGCGGGTGGCCGAGCATCTGATCATTGCGGTTGCCGCGATCTGCATCGGTTGCTTCATGGATGCCGATGCCACCAGCCTCACCCGCCCCGAGCAAATGTACGTGAGCCAGTTCCTGCTGGCCTTCGGCAGCACCTTCTTCATCGGCCCGGCAATGGTCGCGGGGCTGGGCAGGGTGATTGCACAACCCGGCAATCTGATCAGCTTCGTGGTGCTGTTCGGCATGGCGCAGAACATGGGCGGCCTGCTTGGCAGCGCCCTGCTCGGCACGGTGCAGGTGGTGCGGGAGAAATACCATTCCAGTCAGTTGGTCGAGCACCTGATGTTGAGCGACCCGCAAGTGGCCGCGCGCGTGCAGGCCTATGCAAGCCTGTACGGCCGCAGCATCGGCGACCCTGCCCTGCGCCAGGCCCAAGGGGTGCGTGCATTGGGCAGCGTGGCCACGCGCGAAGCCAATGTGCTCGCCTATAACGACGTGTTTCTGTTGATCGGCTGCATTGCCATCGCTACCGGGCTATGGATCCTGTCCGTGCTGGTGTGGCGGCGTTATGTGCGCCCACCCGTGTCGTCCCTCTCTCCTGTTTCCACTGCGCGCCCATGAATACACCTGCAGATTCAACTTCTCTCGCCGATCAGCAACGTCGCAGACGTCGCCGCATCGCTGGCGCACTCGGCTTCGGCGGGCTTGCGCTCATTGGCGTGTTGCTGGTGCTGTATGCATGGCGCCTGCCGCCGTTCGTCAGTGCCATCGAGCGTACCGAAAACGCGATGGTGCACGGGCAGATCACCGTGATCGCGCCACAGGTCAGCGGCTATGTCACGCAGGTGCCGGTGCAGGACTTTGCGCACGTCAAACACGGCCAGTTACTGGCAAAGATCGACGACCGCATCTATGCCCAGCAACTCGAGCAGGCCAGGGCGCAGGTGCAGACCGCGCAAGCCAACCTGTCCAACTGGGACCAGCAGCGGCATAGCGCCGATGCCACCATCGCCGAACAACGCGCGGCACTGAGCAGCAATCAGGCGCAGCGCGATCGCACCCGCTCGGCGTACGCACGCACGCAGCAACTGGCCAGCCAGCAATTGGTCTCCGAGCAGGATCGCGACACCGCCTTCGCCGCACGCGCACAGGCCGATGCCGGCGTGGCGCAGGCACGCGCCGCGGTGCAGGCGGCCGAAGAAAATGCACGCAGCGTCACCGTCAATCGCGCGGCGCTGCAAGCGGCGGTTGCCAACGCGCAAGCGGCCGTGCAGCTGGCGCAGATCAATCTGGACAACACGCGCATCGTTGCCCCGCGCGATGGCCAACTCGGCCAGCTCGGCGTGCGCCAGGGCGCCTACGTCACCAATGGCACGCAGCTGATGTCGCTGGTGCCGGACACGCTGTGGATCGTGGCCAATTTCAAGGAAACCCAGATGGCGAAGATCCGCATCGGCCAGCGCGCCAGCTTCACGGTGGATGCGCTCAACAATGCACGTCTGCACGGGCGCGTACAGGAAATTTCCCCGGCCGCCGGCTCGGAATTCAGCGTATTGCCGGCCGACAACGCCACCGGCAACTTCGTCAAGATCGCCCAGCGCATTCCGCTGCGCATCAGCGTCGATCCCGGCCAGCCGCTGGCAGCGCGCCTGCGCGCGGGCATGTCGGTGGTGGTGGCAATCGACACCGGCAGCGCAGTCGACTAAGAGCGGCTAACAAAACCTAGCGAGCGAGGGCCGGTCAGTGAGTGCGGGGTCGAATGCGCGGTGCCCTCGCCGCTCGCGGGACACGCCGTAAACCCGTCCGGGGGGGCTCGATGGCGGCATCCATGCCGCCAACGGTCCCGCAATCGGCGAGGACACCGCACCAGAGAGTGAGTCGGTTGCATTATTGAAACCATGCACACCGACCATCTTGACTGGTCCTTGCCCGCTCACCGTCGCGGGACCTTAAGCGGCATGGATGCCGCGCAAGAGCTTACAAGGACGTACTTGCAGCGTGTCCCGCGATGGTGGGCGGGCAAGGGCCCTGCAGACAGGCAGCAGATCAGCTGGCGTGAAGTAGTTTTGCTAGCCACTCTAAGCCAACGCAGCCGCTATCATGCGGTGATGTCTTCTTGGTCCTCCCATTCGCTCTCGCTGCGCTGGCAATGCCTGCGCTTCGAGCAACTGAGCACCACGCAGCTGTATGCGCTGCTGCGGCTGCGCTCGGATGTGTTTGTGGTGGAGCAGCAGTGCGCGTATCCGGAGCTGGACGGCAAGGACGTGTTGCCGGGCGTGCTGCATCTGCTCGGCAGCACTGACGACGCTGCGTTGGCCGCGTATCTGCGCGTGTTGCCGCCCGGCGTGAGTTATCCCGAACCCAGTATCGGCCGGGTGGTCATTGCCGCCGCACAGCGTGGTCACGGCTTTGCGCATGCGCTGCTACGCGAAGGCTTGCGCGTGGTGCAGCAACACTGGCACGCCAGCGCCGTGCAACTGGGTGCGCAATCGCACCTGCAAGCGTTCTACGCCGCACACGGTTTTACGCCATCTTCCGCCGTGTATCTGGAAGACGGCATTCCCCACATCGACATGCTGCGTCGCGCCGACGCCGCCACCCAGGAGCCTGCATGATCACCACCCCCGACTACCGCGCCCTGCTCGACACCGCCATCGCCGAAGCCCGCCAAGGCCTGGCCGAAGGCGGCATCCCGATCGGCGCTGCGCTGTATCACAACGACGGGCGTCTGCTCGGTTGCGGTCACAACCGCCGCGTGCAGGAAAACGACCCGTCCGTGCACGGCGAGACCGATGCCTTCCGCAAGGCCGGCCGCCAGCGCCGCTACAAGGACACCATCATGGTCACCACGCTGGCGCCGTGCTGGTACTGCAGCGGGCTGGTACGCCAGTTCAATATCGGCACGGTGGTGGTTGGCGAGTCGGTCACGTTCCAGGGCGGTGTGTCCTGGCTGCGCGAGCACGGCGTCAACGTCATCGACCTGCAAAGCCAGGAATGCATCGACCTGCTGGGCGGCTATATTTCCGCCAACCCCGACGTGTGGAACGAAGACATCGGCGAGGACTGATGCCAGCTGAGCAGACTGGACAGCGCTTGCCCGCACGCGCAAGCGCAGCGCACGCCGCGTTGCACGTGCCATCCACGCGCAACGCTAGGCACGCTCATCCGAGTTGATATCAATCAAGGTCTTTTGACACGCCGGGCGCTAAGCTCGCGTTTTACCCGATGGATCATTGATGGCAGCGGCCAACGAACAGGTGTCCAACACGTCCACTGCACATTCCCTGCAGCTAGACATCGTCAGCCTGAGCGGTGCGTTGTGGAGCGGCGAAGTGCGCGAGGTCAGCCTTCCCGGAAGCGAGGGCCGCTTCGGCGTGATGGCACGGCACACGCCGCTGCTGACCATCCTGGCCGAAGGCATGCTGCATATCCACCCGGTCAGCGGCGAGCCGTTGCAGATCTATGTCTGCGGTGGCTACGTGGAAGTACAGCCGGACAAGGTGTTCGTGCTCGCTGATCTGGCCGCACGCAGCGAAGATCTGGACCAGGCACGCGCGGAAGCGGCGCGGGCTGCAGTCACCTCGCCACTGGCCACCAGTCTGACCGACACCGCCTACGCGCAGGTGCACATGGAGTTACTGCATCGCTACAGCGCCAATCTGCGCCATGCTGCTTCTCGCTAACGATGGCACGCAGTCGCCGCGCCGCCTTGTGCATGCGCGCTGCAACCAGGCATGTCACGCGCTGCTGATTTCGATGCGCGATGCACGCAACGCAAAGGCCCGCCGAATCGGCGGGCCTTTGCGTTGCAACACCCTGCATCCCTAAAGGATGTAGCGGCTCAGATCCGGATCCTGCACCAGCTCACCCAACTGCGCATCGACATACGCCGCGTCCACGCTGACGCTCTGTCCATCGCGATCCGGAGCTTCGTAGCTGAGCGTGTCCAGCAAGCGCTCCAGCACCGTGTGCAGACGACGCGCACCGATATTTTCCTGGCGCTCGTTGACCTGCGCGGCGATCTCGGCCAACCGGTCCACCGCATCGGCACCGAAGGTCAAATTGACGCCCTCGGTTTGCAACAAGGCTTCGTACTGCTTGATCAACGCGGCCTTGGGCTCGGTAAGGATGCGCACGAAATCGGCCTTGGTCAGCGCGGTCAATTCCACCCGAATCGGGAAACGGCCCTGCAATTCGGGAATCAGATCGCTGGGCTTGGCCAGATGGAACGCGCCGGATGCGATGAAGAGGATATGGTCGGTCTTGACCGTGCCGTACTTGGTCGACACGTTGGAGCCTTCCACCAGCGGCAGCAGATCGCGTTGCACACCTTCGCGACTGACATCGCCACCGGTCGAACCGGCTTCGCCACGCTTGGCGACCTTGTCGATCTCATCGATGAACACGATGCCGTGCTGCTCGCAGGCTTCGATCGCCGCTGCACGCACGTCGTCTTCGTTGACCAGCTTGCCGGCCTCTTCTTCGATCAGCAGCGGGCGCGCGGCCTTGATGGTGAGTTTGCGCTTCTGCGACTTGCCGCTGCCCAGATTGGAAAACATCTGCCGCAGCTGCTGGCCCATTTCTTCCATGCCAGGCGGGGTCATGATGTCCATGCTGGCGTTGACCGCAACTTCCAGTTCGATCTCGCGCTCGTCCAGCTCGCCATTGCGCAGCATGCGGCGAAACTTGATGCGGGTGTCGTTGTCCTGCGACGACGGCTCGTTACGCGCAGCCTCCGGGTCGAAACCAATCCCGGCGGCACGTCGCGGCAGCAACGCATCCAGGATGCGGTCTTCGGCACGTTCTTCGGCCTGGTTGCGCACGCGCACCTTGGCCTGTTCGCGATACAGCTTGACCGAGGTGTCGGCCAGATCGCGAATGATCTGTTCCACGTCCTTGCCGACGTAACCCACTTCGGTAAAGCGCGTGGCTTCCACCTTGACGAACGGCGCATTGGCCAAGGTCGCCAGACGTCGCGCGATCTCGGTCTTGCCGACGCCGGTCGGGCCGATCATCAGGATGTTCTTGGGCATCACTTCATTGCGCAGTTCTTCGGGCAACTGCATCCGGCGCCAGCGGTTGCGCAGCGCAATGGCGACCGCACGCTTGGCATCGTGCTGGCCGACGATATGACGGTCGAGCTCCTGCACGATTTCGCGCGGAGTCATGGTTGAGGTATCGGGATTTGGCATTGGGGATTGGGGATTGGGGATTCGTAAAAGTGGAGTAGGAACGATCGATGCGTGTCCGGGCGCAGGGAAAGGAGTGCTTTTGCGAATCCCCAATCCCAAATCCCGAATCACAGCTCTTCGACCACCACATTGCGATTGGTATAGATACAGATATCGCCAGCGATGTGGATCGCTTCGGTGGCGATGGTCTTGGCATCCAGTTCGGTGTGCGCCAGCAGCGCGCGGGCGGCCGACAAGGCGTACGAGCCGCCCGAGCCGATGGCGATGATGCCGTCTTCCGGTTCGATCACATCGCCGGTGCCGCTGATGATCAGCGAGGTCTCTTTATCGGCGACCGCAAGCAGGGCTTCGAGCTTGCCAAGGCGGCGCTCGGTGCGCCAATCCTTGGCCAATTCCACCGCTGCGCGAGTCAGCTGGCCATGCTTGTCGAGCTTGGCTTCGAACAACTCGAACAAGGTGAACGCATCGGCGGCAGCGCCGGCAAAACCGGCCAGCACCTGACCCTCGCGGCCAAGCCGGCGCACCTTGCGCGCATTGCCCTTCATGACGGTATGGCCAAGCGTGACCTGGCCATCGCCGGCAACGGCGACATGCCCACCACGCCGAACCGAAATGATGGTGGTGGCGTGAACGATGTTGGGATTCTGGCTGGGGTCCATGGGTCCTCCGGGGGTTTCCAATGAGGTGGGGACGCCCCTGCCGGGTTCAAGCATGCTGCGGGCGGCTGATGCAGCGCGCTCAGACGGCAGGAGCGCGAGCGCACTGCTTGGACATGTCAGTGTGCGCGCGCTTCGCCCGCACTCACTCATCAGCTTTCTTGCGCTTGGCACGCGGATGCGCGGCGTCGTAGACCTTGGCCAGATGCTGGAAATCCAGATGCGTGTAGATCTGCGTGGTGGCGATATCCGAGTGGCCGAGCAACTCCTGCACGCCGCGCAGATCGCCGGACGATTCAAGAATGTGGCTGGCAAAACTGTGCCGCAGCATATGCGGATGCACGTCCTTGAACATGCCCTGGCGCACCGCCAGTTGCTTGATGCGGATCTGTACCGCACGCTGCGAAATCGCACCGCCCGCACGGCCGGGGAACACATGCGTTTCGGCACGCCCGCCGCTATCGCGCAGCCACGCGCGCAGTGCGGTGATCGCATGCGAACCTACCGGCACCAGGCGCTGCTTTTCGCCCTTGCCCAGCACCATCACCAGGCCGCTCTCCAGATCCAGATCGCGCCAGCGCAGCGCGCATAGCTCACTCAAGCGCAGCCCGGACGAATAGAACAGCTCCAGCAAGGCGCGGTCGCGCAAGCCCAGCGGCGCATCGGTCGGCACTTCGACCAGGCGCACCGCTTCATCGGCATCCAATACCTGCGGCAATTTGCGCGGCGCTTTGGGCGCACGCATCGCTGCTGCCGGGCTGGCCGCAATGCGGCCATGCTTGAGCAGCCAGGCGTAATAGCTACGGCATGCCGAGAGCCGGCGCTGCAGGCTCTTGGGCGACAGACCGCGTCGATGCTCGGCAGCGACGAACTGACGCAACTGCGCGCTGGTGAGTTGCGCGCTGTCCAGCAGCGCAGCATCCAATGGCGCGCCATCTTCACTCTTTTGCTCGGCCGCCCAGCTCACCAACGCAACCAGATCGCGCCGATAGGCATCCAGCGTGTGCGCAGACACCTGCCGTTCGACCTGAAGATATGAAAGAAAGTCTTCGACCGAAGACATCTTTAAATTCCTCGCTGCCGCGCCATCGGAACAACCATCCACCGCAGGTCGCTCGCATCGGCGCGCCCTGCGGTGCGCATCATGCGTCGAAGCGTTGCAGTGCGACGCTCAACGATTCGCCCATCATGCGCAGAAACAGCGTTCCCATGCCGGGATAGAAGCGATTGGCATCGCTGCTGCCGACCGCGATCAGGCCGATACCGGGCAGCGGCAGCAGCGCGGTCGATTGCACCTCGGCGGCCTGTCCGGCATACAGCAGTGCATGTTTTTCGGTCTGCAGGCGGCCGCAGATCGGCTCGCCGTCGCTCAGACAATCGCGGAACGGCGCCAAGCGCGCGTCATCGGCGGCGATGACCTGCAGCC
Organism: Xanthomonas sp. NCPPB 2933; assembly: GCF_056725225.1. Taxonomy (NCBI): domain Bacteria; kingdom Pseudomonadati; phylum Pseudomonadota; class Gammaproteobacteria; order Lysobacterales; family Lysobacteraceae; genus Xanthomonas; species Xanthomonas sp. NCPPB 2933. The sequence goes on along the minus strand of NZ_CM161518.1, from coordinate 876,716 downwards.
AGTCGGCGTCCAGTCCGGCGACCGGCGTCAGCAACACCAGCCGCACCAGTTCGCCATTGAAATCTTCTGCCAGCGAGGCCGCCATCGCCTTGAGCGTATCGGCCGCGCTGGTCTGACGCATCAGCGCCAGGGTCAGTTGATGCGTGCGCACCGCCAGGCGTTCGTTGTCCTGAGCATTGTGGCCAAGTTCGTGCAACCGCCGCGACAGTTCGCGATTCTTGTCGCGCAACACTTCCAGCTGATAGGTGGACAGCGATGCGGTCGGGCCGTCGTCGCGTGGCACCAGCAAACTCACCGCCAGATCCGGGAACTGTTTGAGGAAGGTCGGGTGGCGTCGCAACCACGTGGCCACTTCGTGCGCGCTGAATTTATCCACGCTCTCGCTCATCAGTTCCACTCTCCATCGAAAACGAACACGGCCGGGCCGGACATCACCACTTGTTCCTGATCGCCAGCCCAGCGGATACGCAGCTCGCCACCGGGCAAGGACACGCGCACATCGCGTTCCACACGGCCGCGCTGCATCAGCACCACCGCCGCCGCGCACGCGCCACTGCCGCAGGCCAGAGTTTCGCCGACGCCGCGCTCGAACACGCGCAGGCGCACATGCGTCGGCTCGACAACCTGCACAAAGCCAACGTTGACCGAATCGGGAAACGCGGCGTTCTGCTGCAACAGCGCTCCCACACGCTCCACCGGCGCCGCATCCACGCGACCCACCTCGACCACCGCATGCGGGTTGCCCATCGACACTGCGCCAAAGCGCACGGTCTCGCCGTGCACCGGCAACGCGTATTCCTCGCGCGCGCGCGCAAAGCCAGCCAACGGGATCTGTGTGGGCTCGAAGTGCGGCACGCCCATCGCCACCGCATAGGTGCCGGCGTCCAGATGCTGCACGCGATGCGCGGTGAACGGGCTGTCGATGACGAAATCATCGCCCTGCGCCGTGCCATCGCGCACCAACCAAGCCGCGACACAGCGCGCGCCGTTACCGCATTGGCGCGCAGCCGAGCCGTCGGAATTCCAGATGCCGTAGGCGGCCACCGCCTCGCTACTGCGTGGCGCTTCGATGGTCAGGATCTGGTCGCAGCCCACGCCGAAGTGGCGGTCGGCCAGACGTGCGGCCAGCGCGGCATCCGGCGGTGGCGTGCCGTCGCGCAGGTCCAGCACCACGAAATCGTTGCCGGCGCCATGCATTTTGGTGAAACGCAGACGCTCGCTGCGACCGTCAGCGCTCATTGCCGCGGCTAGCGGGCTGGTCGGTGGTGGGCGCGGGCTGGGTGTCGGTGTTCACCGGCGCAGGCGCCGGCGTCGACTCGTCCAGCGGTTGCGGCGCATCCGGCGGTTGCGGCACGGGCTGAGCTTCCACCGGCACCGGCTTCTGCGGCATCACCAGCGGGCCCTTGTTACCGCAAGCGGCAAGCAGGACAAAGGTCGCACCAACCAGTGCGAGGCGAACGGATGGTCGGGACAGAATACTCATGCACCGAAGTATAGCCAGAACACCCTGACTGCCGTGCGCTCAGAGCGCGGTGGGCAGCACGCGCGGTGGCGGCTCGGGGCGCAGCCACAGCCAGATCGCCACCACCGCCATGCTGCCGATCGACAGGCATTTGACCCAGAACACCGGCACGCACCACAGCATGATGCCGGCGCAGACGGTCATGGTGAGCGTGGCCATCCATTTGGCCTTGCGGCTGACCGCGCGATAGGTCTGCCATTCGACAATGGCCGGGCCGAAGCGCGGATGCGAGAGCAGCCAGTTGTGCAGACGCTCGGAGCCATGCGAGGCGGCCCAGGCGGAAATAAGAATGAAGACGGTGGTCGGCAACCCGGGCACGAAGATACCGACGATGCCGGTGGCCAGGCTGGCGTAGGCCAGCAACCACCAGGCCCAGCGGAATCGAGTCGGTCGCGTCATGGGTAAATGATACGACCAGTGGGGGGGTGAGGTGGTCAGCGCCCCCCTTCTCCCACCGGGAGAAGGTGCCCGAAGGGCGGATGAGGGTACGTCTGCACGCAGGAACTGGAGAGCCCTGCTCTTACCAATCCCAAATCCCGATTCCCAAATCCCCGCCCCTCACCTACTTGACCCCAAGCTGGTCCAACACAAACGCATACGATTCAGCCGCCTCGCGGTAGCGACGGAAGCGGCCGGACTTGCCGCCGTGGCCGGCTTCCATGTTGGTGCGGAACACGATCGGCTGGGTGCCGGTGTTGTCGTCGCGCAGTTTGGCGACCCATTTGGCCGGCTCCCAATACTGCACCTGCGAATCCCACAGACCGGTGCCGACGAACAACGCCGGGTAGGCCTGTTTGCGCACGTTGTCGTACGGCGAGTACGACAGCATGTAGTCGTAATAGGCCTTGTTTTCCGGGTTGCCCCACTCGTCATATTCGTTGGTGGTGAGCGGAATACTGGCGTCGAGCATGGTGGTGACCACATCGACAAACGGCACCTGCGCGACCATCACGCGGTAGTCCTGCGGGGCCATGTTGGCCACCGCGCCCATCAGCAGGCCACCGGCGCTGCCACCGGATGCGGCGACGCGATCCTTGGCTGCATAGCCCTGCGCAACCAGCCCACGCGTGACATCGACGAAGTCGGTAAAGGTGTTCTTTTTGTGCAGCAACTTGCCGTCGTCGTACCACTGCCGGCCCATCTCCTGCCCGCCGCGGATATGCGCGATGGCATACACCACGCCACGGTCCACTAGGCTGATCGCCGGCAGATTGAACGCCGGGTCCATCGACATGCCGTAGCTGCCATAGGCGTACTGGAACAGCGCGGCAGTGCCGTCCTTCTTGAAGCCCTGCTTGTAGACCAGCGACACCGGCACCTTGACGCCGTCGCGCGCGGTGACCCACACGCGCTCGGTGACGTACTTGCTGGGGTCGTAGCCGATCACCGGCTGCTGCTTGAGCAACTTGCGCTCGCCGGTCTGCGTATTGAGCTCGTACGTCGTTGCCGGTGTGGTCAGCGAGGTATAGCTGTAACGCAGCCAGGCCGTGTCCGGCTCGGAATTGATCGCCAGGCCCATGGAATACGCCGGCTCATCTGCCTTGACGTACTCATGGCTGCCATCGCGCTTGAGCAGGCGTACGCGTTCCAGCCCACCGGAGCGCTCTTCGATCGCCGTAAAGCCATCGAACAGCTCGAAGTTTTCGATGTAGACGTTGTCGTCGTGCGCCACCCAATCGGTCCACTGCTTGCGCGTGGTCGCATCGGTGGGCGCAGTCACCAGCTTGAAGTTCTTGGCGCCATCGGCATTGGTGCGGATCACCCAGCGGCCGTCGAAATGCTCGGGGTGATATTCGACATCGCGCTCGCGCTTGGCCAGCACGGTGAAGCGCTCGGGCTTGTCGGCCGGTGCGTAGCGCGATTCGGACGACACCGTGCTTTCCACGCCGATGACGATGTACTTGTCGTCGCGGGTACGGCTGATGCCCATGTAGAAGCTGTCGTCCTTCTCCTCATAGACCAGCACGTCGCTCTTGGAGGGCGTGCCCAGCACGTGCTTCTTCACCCGCACGGTGAGCAGCGTTTCCGGGTCGTTTTCGATATAGAACAGGGTCTTGTTGTCGTCGGCCCAGACCACGTTCGCGGCGACACCTTCCACGGTGTCCGGGTAGATCTCGCCGGTGTCCAGATTCTTGAAACGGATCGTGTACTGGCGGCGGCCCACGGCATCATCGGCCCAGGCCAGGATGCGATTGTCCTGGCTGACTTCCGCATCGCCGACACTGAAATAGCCCTTGCCTGCGGCCATCTGATTGACGTCCAGCAGGATCTCTTCCGGCGCCTCCATGCTGCCCTTGCGGCGCGCCTGGATCGGGTAATCCTTGCCGGCTTCGAAACGGGTGTAATACCAGTAGCCACGTGCGCGATACGGCACGCTGGCGTCGTCCTGCTTGATGCGCCCGACGATCTCGGTATACAGCGTGTCTTCCAGCGGCTTCAGCGGCGCCATCACCGTGTCGGTGTAGGCGTTCTCGGCGTTGAGGTAGGCCAGCATCGCCTTGTCTTCGCGCTTGTCGTCGCGCAACCAGTAGTAATCGTCGTTGCGGGTGGCTCCGAACGGGGCCTTGACCACATGCGGGTGCTTGGCCACGTCCGGCGGCGACGGGAGAGCTGCGAAGGCGGAAGGAACAGAGGTGGTCATCAGGCTGGCGATCAGAAGAGTCAGGACAGGCTTCATCAGATTGGGGTCCGTTGGATGAACGCAATGCCATCCCAGCGCCCGAGTGTAGAAGAGACCGGCGCGCAGCGTCATGTGCCAGGAGTCTGGTGCCGCGCGCGATAGCGAAGTTGCGACGTCCGGGATCAGGATGATCGTGTGTGGCCTGCGGCAAGTCGGGCAGCGACCGCTAGAACCCGATGGCCATGCGTGTCTGCGCGTAAGGACTACGTTCGCATTCGGCGGGCACGCACTTGGTCCCGATGGTTATCCATATGGTGGCGCACACGCCCGGACGCGCGGTGATCTTTGCCGCGCGGTAACAAAACCTGTGCAATGACTGGTCTACCATCCTGCCGATGGATACCACGCCTCCGCACTCCTCCGGTTATAGCCGTCGCAGTCAGGACATCGCGCCGTTCCATGTGATGTCGCTGCTGGCGCGCGCCAACGCGCTCGAACAGGCCGGCCACGATGTGATCCACCTGGAAATCGGCGAACCGGATTTCACCACCGCCGCACCGATCGTTGCCGCCGGACAGGCCGCATTGGCCGCCGGGCACACCCGCTACACCGCCGCACGCGGCCTTCCTGCACTGCGCGCAGCCATCGCTGGGTTTTATGCGCAGCGCTATGGCTGCGACATCGATCCGGAACGCATCCTGGTCACACCCGGCGGTTCCGGCGCCTTGCTGCTGGCCAGCAGCCTGTTGGTCGACCCGAACAAGCACTGGCTGCTCGCCGACCCCGGCTATCCGTGCAACCGTCACTTTCTGCGCCTGGTCGAAGGCGCCGCACAACTGGTGCCGGTCGGCGCGGACACCGATTACCAACTGACGCCCGGCCTGGTGGACGCCTGCTGGAATGCCGACAGCGTCGGCGCCCTGGTCGCCTCGCCGGCGAACCCCACCGGCAGCGTGCTGTCGCGCGAGCAACTGGCGGCGTTGTCGCAGGCGTTGCATGCGCGCGGCGGCCACCTGGTGGTGGACGAGATCTATCACGGCCTGACCTATGGCATGAATGCGCACAGCGTGCTGGAAGTAGACGACGGCGCCTACGTGTTGAACAGTTTCTCCAAGTATTTCGGCATGACCGGCTGGCGCCTGGGCTGGCTGATCGCCCCACCCAGGGCAGTGCCCGAGCTGGAGAAACTCGCGCAGAATCTCTACATCAGCGCCTCCACCATCGCCCAACACGCCGCGCTGGCCTGTTTTACGCCAGAAAGCATCGCTATCTTCGAAGCCCGCCGGGCCGAGTTTCAGCAACGTCGCGATTATTTACTGCCTGCCTTGCGCACATTGGGTTTCAAGATCGACGTCGAGCCACAAGGCGCGTTTTATCTGTACGCCGATATCAGCGCATTCTCCGGCGATGCCCAGGCCTTCTGCGCCCACTTCCTGGAAACCGAACATGTCGCCTTCACCCCCGGCATCGACTTCGGCTTTCATCGCGCCAATCAACACGTGCGTATTGCGTATACCCAGAGCCTGCCGCGCCTTGAGCAGGCGGTAGAGCGGATTGCGCGTGGGTTGAGACATCTCTGATTGCGCGACGCGTGATTTGCACGGTCAATCTCTGCAGCTGCATTTAGCCGCAGCAGCGCGCTCATTGCAGTCGATATAGACAGCCATAGCTGCTGTTTTTCTGCCTCTGAGATTTTTTCTTGTTCTTTTGCTTTTGCGCTTTTGCTTTCTGGCTGCTGGCTCGTGCCTCCCCTCGCCCTAGAGCGAGCCGAGCACCGCAGCCACGCGTGGCCGAAGAGGCGCCCTGTCTGAGCGTAGCGAGTTTGGGCGCCGTGCCGCGTGTGGCGAGGAGCGCAGGGCACCGGTGCGGCTCCATCGCACCGGATCGCGTCGGGCGACATGGTTTTGGTTACTTTTGCCGAAACAAAAGTAACCCGCGCCGCAAGGCGCGGAAGCCTTGCCTTGGCCTTGGCTTTGCCTCAAGCCTCTGCTCGAGACTCTACTTCCGCAGTTGCTTCATTGAGCAAGCATCAACTATCGCGTGCAAACCGTACCCTCATCCGCCCTTCGGGCACCTTCTCCCGCAGGGAGAAGGAAGCATAAAAAAGCCCTGAGCCAATCGACCCAGGGCTTTCTTCAGAGCAGGACACAACGAAAGCAACTCGACTTACAGAACCACTTCCGGCCGGCGCCTCAATCGGCCAAGCGCTCCCATAAGAAGCTGTAGGCCAGCGCCGCCATATGCGCCGCCTGCGCATTGTTGGCCGCGCCGCCGTGGCCGCCCTCGATGTTCTCGTAGTAGGTCACGTCCTTGCCGGCCTCGATCATCTTGGCTGCCATCTTGCGCGCGTGGCCCGGATGCACCCGGTCATCGCGCGTGGAAGTCAGGAAGATCACCGGCGGATAGGTCTTCTTCGGGTCGAACAGGTGATACGGCGAGAAGGTCTGGATGAACTTCCAGTCGTCGGTATCCGGGTTGCCGTATTCGGCCATCCACGACGCGCCGGCCAGCAGATGGCTATAGCGCTTCATGTCCAGCAATGGCACCTGCACCACTACCGCACCGAACAGCTCCGGATACTGGGTGAGCATGTTGCCGGTCATCAGGCCGCCGTTGCTGCCGCCCTGCACGCCCAGATGCTTGGTCGAGGTGATCTTGCGCGTGACCAGGTCCTTGGCCACCGCAGCCATGTCTTCGTAGGCCTTGTGGCGGTTCTGCTTGAGCGCGGCCTGGTGCCAGCGCGGGCCGTATTCGCCACCGCCGCGGATGTTGGCCACCACGTAGACGCCGCCCTTTTCCAGCCAGGCGCGGCCCATTGAGCCGGAATAATTCGGCGTCATCGAGATTTCGAAACCGCCGTAGCCGTACAGCAGCGTCGGTGCACTGCCGTCGAGCTTCAGATCCTTGGGACGCACCAGGAAATACGGTACGCGGGTGCCGTCCTTGCTGGTAGCAAAGTGCTGTTCGATGCTGTCCTTGCCGGCATCGAAGAACGCCGGCATGGTCTTGAGCGGTTGCGGCGCGCTGCCCACCTCCACCCACGACAAGGTGGTCGGGGTCAGATAGTCGGTGACGGTCAGCCACAGCGCGTCGCTGTCGTCGCTGTCCACCGCGCTGACATCCACGGTACCGAACGCCGGCGCACCGACGAAGGCACTCTTCTTCCAGCCATCCTGCGAGGGAGTGACCACGCTCAGGCGATTCTTGACGTCTTCCAGCACGTTCAACACCAGGTGCGACTTGGTCCAGGCGATGCCGGCCAGCGAGGTGGTGTCGGTGGGCTCGAACAGCACATCGAAATTGCGCTTGCCGGCCATGAAGTCGTCAAACCGCGTGACCAGCAACGAGCCAGCCTTGTAGGTCTTGCCGCCCACCGTCCACGGATCGCGCAGTTCCAGCGTCAGCCATTCGCGCTTGACCGCCTTACTGGCCGAGTTGGGCGCATCCACCTTGACCAGCTTGCCGTCGGCACCCTTGAAATACAGCTCTTCGTTGTAGAAGGCCAGCGTGCGGCTGACGAAATCGCGCTCGAATCCGGGCGTGTCGTCGTGCATCGCGGCGATATACATATCGGTCGGCTTGCCTTCGTACACCACCGTGGCTGCGCTCAGCGGGGTGCCGCGCTTCCACTGCTTGGCGATGCGCGGGTAGCCGGAGCTGGTCAGCGCGCCGGGGCCGAAATCGGTGTAGACGTAGACGGTGTCTTTATCGACCCAGCCCAGACCGCCCTTGGCCTCCGGACGGAAGAAGCCGTCCTTGACCCACTGCTTGCCAGCCAGATCGAACTCGCGCGTGACATCGGCATCGGCGCCGCCGCGCGACAGCGCGATCAGGCAACGCTGGTAATCCGGGCGCAGGCAGTCGGCGCCGTGCCAGACCCAGTTCTCGCCTTCGGCCTTGTTGAGCGCATCCAGATCCAGCACGGTTTCCCACTTGGGCGCCGGCTTGCGGTATTCGTCCAGCGTGGTGCGCCGCCACAGCCCGCGCTCGTGCTGTTTGTCCTTCCAGAAGTTGTAGTAGTACGGGCCGATCTTCTGGACGCCGGGAATCTTGGCATCCGAATCCAGCACTTCGCGGATGCTGGTTTCCATCTGCGTGAACGCGGGCGTGGCAGCCAGCCGCGCTTCGGTCTTGGCGTTTTGCGCCTTCACCCACTCCAGCGGTTTGGCGCCGGTGACATCTTCCAGCCAGGCGTAGGGATCGTTGGACACGGCGGTTTCCTCTGCAGAGACGGCGCCAGCGGTGATCAGGCCGGCAACCAGGCAGATCGAGGCGAATTTGGACATGAATTTTCCGGGAGAACGAGCGGACGGCCGGACCGTAGCACAGCCCTCCGCCCGCCCGACCCTGCCGAAGGTCAGGCCGCGCGCACCTGTGGCGCGGTTCGCGAAGCGTTGCGTCGGCGCTGCGCCTGTGGCCCGCGCCGACGTGGCGCCGCGCGTCGCGTGCCGGGCCGCCGCAGGGTCGGCAACGCGAACCGGTGCAGGCCCCACCAGGCCAGCATCGGCATGCCGACCAGCCACAGCGGCAGCCAGCCGATCCATTCGCTGTGGCCGCGCGCGGCCGGCCACACCAGCACCAGGGCCAGCCCGGCCAGGGCAATCTGCCGTACCGGGCGCAGCACGCGCGGGTCGGGACGTTCGGAACGAGCGGTAGGACGATGCGACATGGTGGCACTCCGTGGCAGGTAAGGATCACAACAGGCCTGCAGGATTGCCTGCGTCCATCTCACCGACTGCGACCTGGGCGCGGCGCGGCGGAGACGGATGCGATCGCCGCCACCAATCCAGGCACCTGCGCCCCCCCGCTCAGGCGGGCAAAACGCGGCCGCCGACGCCAGACACGGCCGTTGACGCGAACTTGCCCCCCGCATGAGGTAGTGTGCTGACCCAACCGCCCCTTTCGTGATGTTGCGATGCGCCTGACCGTTTCGATCGCCCTCGCTTTCCTGCTCGTCCTCGGCCTGCCCGTGGCGCATGCCAAGGACACACCAACCGACGAACCAGCGGTCGATCTGTCCAAGATCATGGGCACCTGGTACGTGATTGCGCGCATGCCCAACCCGGTGGAACGCGGCCATGTCACCAGCCGCGACGAGTACACCCTGGTCGAAGACGGCAAGGTGGCGGTGCGCTATCTGTATCGCGACGGTTTCGGCGAGCCTGAAAAAGAAGTCAGCGCACGCGCCTCGGTAGACGCGGAGAGCGGCAACCGCGACTGGCGGGTGTGGTTCTACAAGGTCATCCCGGCCAAGCAGCGCATCCTGGAAATCGCACCGGACGGTTCCTGGATGCTGATCTCCTACCCCGGCCGCGATCTGGCCTGGATCTTCGCGCGCAAGCCGGATATGAGCCGCGACCAGTACCGCAAGCTGGTCGACAAGATGCGCGACGATTATTCGATCTACACCGACAAGCTCAAACGCGTACCGCAGTTGCGCGAGCAGGTGGACCGCCTGGGCTTTGAAGTGCCGAACAAGCGCTGAGTGCACGCGTAGGACGGTGGTTTCTGCACACCGTCCGCAGCGGCTTGACGCATGCGCGTTACGTCCTGCGCGCCACGCTCAGTCGTAATTGCTCAGCGCCAGCGACAACAATGCCTTGGCCTGCTCGCGCAACGACACCGGCTCGACGATTTCCGCATCCGAGCCGTAATGCAGCACGTCCATCAGTAGTTCGCGTGAGTTGCTGTACGGCACTTTGAGCTCGTAACGGCCGTCGGGCAAAAAGCGCCCCTGCTGCTTGGAATGCCAGTGCTCGTCGGCGACCCAGCGCGCGGCCTTGGCACTGAAGGCGATCGTCGCCCAGCCCTTGGGCGCACCCGAAAAAATGCCGTAGCTGGCCGCCAACTGCTCGTCCAGCTCGCTGTCGGGCACATCGCGCGGCACGGTTTCGAGCAGGCGCGCGTGATTGATGCGGTCCACCGCAAAACTGCGTACGCCGTCGCGGCCGTGATCCCAGGCGTCCAGATACCAGTTGTCGCGGTAATGGGTGATGCGCTGCGGGGAGACGATGCGCTTGGTCGATTCGTCGGTGGAGCGTGCGCGGTAGTCGAAGCTCAGCTGCTTGCGCTCCAGCACGCCAGAGGCCACGGTGCGGAAGCTCGCCTCATCCAGCTTGCGCCCGCGGTGCGGAATCACCCGCACCCGATCCACCGGCCATTGCGAGACACCGGCCTGGGCAGCCAGCAACCCCTCGATGCGTTGCTGCAGCGGCGCCAGCATCGAGGACAACACGCCGCCACCGGTACGCGCGAGCAATTGCTGCGAGGCCAGCAGCGCGTGCAATTCTTCCGAACTCAACCACAGGCCGGGCAACTCGAAGCGGTCGCTTTCACCGGACAGATAACGAAAGCCGGATTCGCCATCGCCTTCCACCGGCGCCATCAGCGCATCGCGCAGAAAGGCCAGATCGCGATACACGGTTGCGCGGGAGCAGCTCAGCTCATCCTGCAGCCGCGCCACCGTCACCGGGTAGCGCGCCGACTTGAGCAAGCGATGCAGGGAGTTGATGCGTTCGTAGCGGTCCATGCGTGGATTATGTCCGAGTCTTTGCGCGGCAGGGTGAGCGCGGATGGGCAGAAGCGACAATGGCGGGCCGGCCGCATGCGCAGACCCGCGCAGGGCCGGGCTTGCTGCGGTGTTGCATGGCTCCTGCAAGTGACACTCGCGATAGTGTCACGCTCGATCGCCGTGCGCCTGATCGGGATGCGCCGGCTCGGCCCGATCAGGCCAATCGGGCGCCGTCGGGGACGACCGACCGAACCGCCAATGAAGCGCCGCGTTCACCTAGTCATGACGCAGCCGCCCAGTCCGTTATCATGAAATCGCTTCCACCCTCTTTTGCCCCTGCCTTCCAAAGCGAGCCGCCCATGCCCCGCCGTGCCCCGTTGTCTGCCCTGCTGCCGCTGTTGTTGATCACGCCTACCGTCTGGGCCCAGGCAGTTGCACCGGCGCCGGTGGACCCCGCTGCCGCCGTGATGCCGTCGCCGTGGAGCGGGAGCAGTGGCGAGCTCGGCTACGCCGCCGCCCACGGCAACAGCACCACCGACAGCCTCAATGGCCGGGTCCGCTTGCGCTATACCGACGGCGACTGGATCCACAGCCTGGATGCCACCGCGCTGCGTTCCAGCTCGGAATACACCAATACCAACGACGACGGCAGCACCGAACGCGAGCGCCAGACCACCGCCGAACGCTACACCGGCAGCGTGGGCAGTGCGTTGCAGCTGGGCGAACACCGCCAGCTCACCGCCACCGGCCGTTACGAACACGACGACTTCGCCACCTACGACCGTCTGGCCACCTTCGGTATCGGTTACGGCACGCGGCTGATCAACGCCGACCGTTTTTATCTGGATGCACAGGTGGGCCCGGGTATCCGCCGCGCGCACAACAGCGACGAAGATCGCAACGAGACCGGCCTGATCGGGCGCGGCCTGTTCGACCTCAAATACACCGTCACCGACAACACCGACCTGATCAATACGCTGCTGGTGGAATCGGGCGAGTACAACACTTACGCGCAGAACGATTTCGGCGTGCAGGTCAGCATGAATTCGCACTTTGCGCTCAAGGCTGCGTGGCAGATGCGCCACAACAGCGAGGTCAGCGAAGGCGACAAGAAGACCGACACGCTGACCACGGTCAACCTGGTCTACACGTTCAAGTAAGCGACGCGAAGGTAGGAGCGGCCTTGGCCGCGAGGGTTTTACCGGTAAAGCCTCTCGCGGCCAGGGCCGCTCCTACTAGGAGGAGGCGTTGCGTGAGAGCGGGCATTGCGTGCGTGGTGGCGACTTTGGAGCCTGCGCCGGAGTCGATGCAGGCCGCGTTACAGCTCAACGCTTGCGGCGCGGGTTGCCGGCCGCGTTAGAGCTCCGCCAACAACTGCGCGGCGCCCTTGTCGAACAGGCCTTGCGCGACCAGGCGGCCGAGTGCTTCGGTGTCCTCGGCGCTGCCGTGCGCCTCGGCGTGGATCAGGCGTCCGTCGCTGGCGCTGCCGACCATGCCCTGCAGAAATAGCCCGTCGCCTTCCCAGCGCGCGAACGCGGCCACCGGCACATGGCAACTGCCATGCAACGCACGATTCATCGCCCGCTCGGCTTCCACGCAGGCGCGGGTGCGGCCGGCATCCAGCACCGCCAGCAGGCCATGGATGTGCGCATCGTCGCCACGGCATTCCACCGCCACTGCGCCCTGGGCAGGTGCCGGCAACCACTCCGGCACATCCAGTCGCGCGGTGATGCGCGCATCGAACCCGAGCCGCTGCAAACCGGCGCAGGCCAGCACGATGGCGTCGTAACCGCCGTTATCGAGTTTGGCCAGGCGGGTGTTGACGTTGCCGCGCAGGTCGATCAGTTCCAGATCCGGGCGCGCGGCGCGCAACTGCGCCTGGCGCCGCAGCGAAGAGGTGCCCACACGCGCGCCCAGCGGCAGCGCCTGCACGGTGGCATAAAGGTTGGACACCAGCGCATCGGCCGCATCGCCGCGCTCCATGATTGCCGGCAGCACGAACGGCGCGTCCAGTTCCATTGGTACGTCCTTGAGCGAATGCACCGCGCAATCGGCCTCGCCGCGCAGCATCGCCAGCTCCAGTTCCTTCAGGAACAGGCCCTTGCCGCCGATCGCGGCCAGCGAGCGGTCCAGCACTTCGTCGCCGCGGGTGCTCATCGGCACCAGCACGACCTCCAGCCCGGGATGGTGCTGGCGCAGCGCGGTGGCGACGTGTTCGCTCTGCCAAAGGGCGAGCGGGCTCTTGCGGGTGGCGATGCGGAGCGTGGTCATCCCGCCATTATCCCGGACCGGGCGCGTAACGCCTACCTGGAGCGCAAGCGCGCACCACGCGGCACCCGCGCCGCTGACGGCCAACGGATCTCATCACACGCGGCATGACGCGCCCTAACGCAATTGCTCGCGCAGGCTGGCCACGCAGCGGCGGCTCACTTCCAGGGGTTGCGGCACATTGCGCAGCACTGCGTGCACCTGGCCATCGCCGCTGCGGCGCAGTTCCACCAGCTCGGCGCGCGCGACCAGGCAATTGCGGTGGATGCGCACCAGGCGGTCGGCGAATTCGTCTTCCAGCGATTTGAGCGACTCTTCGATCAGGTCCTCGCCACGGGTGTGGTGGACGATGACGTACTTCTCTTCGGCCTGCAGATAGCGGATGTCGCCGATGGCGATCAGCCGCAGACTGCCGCGCAGACGGGCACACAAATGCGTGCGTAGCGGTGGCGGCACAACGCTGGGCGCGCGCCCGGCCAGAAAGGTGGCCACCTTGTCCAGTGCGGCGGCCAGGCGCTCCGGGCGCACCGGCTTCATCAGGTAATCCAGTGCGGCAGCGTCGAAGGCCGACAGCGCGTGCTGGTCGTAGGCGGTGCAGAACACCACCGCCGGCGGTTGCTGGCCTTGGCGCAGCAGGCGCGCGGTTTCCAGGCCGTCGACGCCGGGCATGGCGATGTCCAGCAGCACCAGGTCCGGATGCAGGTGCTGGCATTGCTGCAGCACCTGCTGGCCGTTTTCTGCCTCGCCGATCACCTCGACGTGCGGATGTTCGCCCAGCAGCATGCGCAGGCGCTCACGCGCCAGCGGCTCGTCATCGGCGATCAGCACCCGCACTTGCGTGGCCGTCATGGACTCCCCCTCGCTGCCGTGACTTTCCCCTCACGGCAGCGGCAATGTGATCTCACAGGCATAGTAGCCCTCAGCCCAGCTGGCCGCCATCCGTGCCCCGGCCCCGAACTGAAACGCCAGCCGGTGCGAGATGCTGGCCTGGGCGTGCCCGGCGCCGGCAAGCAGCGGCAACTGCGTACCCGGTTGCGGAGCCGGATTGACGATGCGGATCTGCAACTGGTTGCCGCGCTGGCGCAACGACAGGTACAGCGTGCCGCCCTCGGGCAGGCGCGAAATTCCGTGCAATACCGCATTTTCCACCAGCGGTTGCAGCACCAGGCGCGGCATCGGCAATTCCCACGGCAAGGGTTCCTGGCGATGCCAGCGCACCTGCAGGCGTTCGCCCAGGCGCAGCGATTCGATCGCCAGATAGCGCTCGGCCAGTTCGCATTCGGCGCGCAAGGTGGACAGGCCTTCGCCGGCACCGAGCGCGGCGCGGAACAGATCCGACAGATCCAGCACCGCCTGCTCGGCCACCACCGGGTCGCGCCGCAACAGGCTGGCGATCAGATTCATGCTGTTGAACAGAAAATGCGGGCGGATGCGCGCCTGCAAGGCATCGGCCTGCGCGCGCGCGTTGGCCTGCACCTGCGCTTCCCAGCGGTCGCTGACATAGAAATAGCGCAGCGCCAGCGCGGTGATCAGCACCACCGTGGCGGCGCTGCCCAGGGTAAACCGCCAGAAGCCGACCAGCGGCCCCAACGGCGCCTGCCCGAGTACCGCATACAGGCCGTGCACGATGCCGGCGCCGAGCATCGCCACGACGGCGGCAATCGATAACGCAGTCAAGCCGCCCAGCTTGGGCGGCAGCCGCGACAGGCTGGGCCGCAAGACGCATAGCAGCACGGTGACGGCCAGCGCCAACCACAACGCCAGACCGCTGGCCGACACGAAACGCGACAGCGTGATGCTGCGCGCCGCGCCGGCATCGGGCACCAGCGTCACCACCAGCACCACCAGTTCGGCCAGCCCCAGCATCGCGCCCAATCGTGGCAGCCGGCACAGGTCCGGCATCCAGGCGATCTGTGGCGCGCGCGGGGCCATGCACTCAGGCGGCGGTGAAGCGCGCCTGCATCCAGTTGCGCAGCGCCTCGATCTCTTCCAGGCAGACCTGATGTCCCATCGGGTAGGTGTGCCATTCCAGTTCAAAGCCGAGCGTGCGCAAGGTCTGTGCGCTCTGTTCGCCGGCACCGAACGGCACCACCGGGTCGGCGCTGCCATGCGCCATGAACACCGGTTGGCGGGTGGCAGCCGGCTGCAACTGGCTGGCGGCGGCTGTCGGGTCGGGCAGATAGGTCGACAGGGCGATCAGCCCGGCCAGCGCAACGCTGCGCTGCAGACCGACCGCCAGGGTCACTGCGCCGCCCTGCGAGAAGCCGGCCAGCAGGATGCGCTCGGGGGCGATGCCGCGGGTCTGCTCATGGGCGATCAATGCCTCGATCTGGGCCACCGATTCGGCGATGCCGGCCTTGTCGGCACGATGTGCGAAATCCATGCCGACGATGTCGTACCAACCGCGCATGCGCACGCCGTTGTTGATGGTGATCGGGCGGATTGGCGCGTGCGGGAACACGAAGCGCAGCGCCGGCCACTGCGGGCGCACCAGTTCCGGCACCATCGGGGCGAAGTCGCTGCCATCGGCACCCAGGCCGTGCAGCCACAGCACGGTCCACTGCGGGTTCGGTCCGGTCTCGCGTTCGATCACTTCCAACATCGTCCAGCTCCGCTTGCGGGCTGGGCATTATGCCTTGCGAAATCGGCCGGGCCGATCACGTCTTGACCGGGCCATGCGTGCCGATTGCTGTCTGCAGGCGTGGGCGGCCTGCTTGCTGCAGCTTGCTCAGCGCGACATGCGTGGCGTGATATGCGCCGATCGCCGCGCGCAACGTGCCGCGCTCAGATCAGCGAGGGCTCCAGCGCGGCGGCGCGGCGCAGTTCGGCCGCACGCACCAGCACCTTGGGCGGGTCGAGTTCTTCAGGTATGCAGAAGATGCCAGCACGCCGCAGACCCAGGCCGGTGCGGCGCAACGAGGTCAGTGCCACCACTGGAATGGACAAGGCCATACCGATGATCACCGGCGCCATCCAGGCCGCCAGCGACGGCGAGACCACATAGGCCATCGAGCCCATGAACAGGCCGAAGATGGTCAGCCCGCCGTAGCTGCGCAGCAGCGCCGGCCACGCCAGCTTGCCGTCGTCGCGCACCTGTGCATCCCAACCCGAATCCTTGCCGGCCAGCACTTCGAACACGCCGCGCGACTGCAGATACATCACCACCGGCGCCATCAGGGCCGCCAACACGGTTTCCAGCAGGATGCTCAGCATGGCGCGAAACGCACCGCCACAGGCACGCAGTTCGCGCGGGTTGAGCAGCAGTGCGATATAGCCCAGCAGCTTGGGTGCGAGCAGCACGAACATGGTGCAGGCGAAGATCCAGATCGCGTTGCCTTCGCTGCTGCCGTGCCAATAGCGCGCCGGCGAGAACGGCAGGCCCTGGGCCAGGTCGATGCCGGCCCCGGCCAGCGGAATACCGATGCCGATCAGCATCAACATGCCCCACATCGGCGCGGTGAAGTAATGCCCGATGCCGATCATCATGTGCATGCGGCTGATCCAGTGCAGACCCTTGGCGCCGACGACCTTGGCATGCTGCAGGTTGCCCTGGCACCAGCGACGGTCGCGGATCAGCAGGTCAGTCAGCGTAGGCGGGCCTTCTTCGTAGCTGCCCTGCAGGTACGGCACCATGTGCATGGCCCAGCCGCCGCGCCGCATCAGCGCCGCTTCGACAAAATCGTGGCTGAGCACATGCCCGCCGAACGGCTTGCGCCCGCGCAGCGCCGGCAGGCCGGCGTGATCGGCAAAGGCCTGGGTGCGGATGATGGCGTTGTGGCCCCAGTAATTGCTCTCGGCGCCATGCCACCAGGCTACGCCAAAGGCGATGATCGGCCCATAGACGCGGCCACCGAACTGCTGCATGCGGGCAAACAGGGTCTGCCCGTTGACCACCGCCGGCAGGGTCTGGATCAGCCCAACGTCCGGGTTGTTTTCCATGCCGGCGACCAGCCGCACGATGGTGTCGCCGGTCATCACGCTGTCGGCGTCCAGGATCAGCATCTGCGGGTAGCTGCCGCCGAAACGACGCACCCAGTCGGCCACGTTACCGGCCTTGCGCGCGGCGTTGTCGGCGCGGCGGCGGTAGAAGATGCGCCCATGCCCGTCGACGCGATCGCACAGCTCGTTGTAGACCAGTTCTTCGGCAGCGCCGATGTGTTCGCGGGTGGTGTCGCTGAGCACGAAGAAGTCGAAATGTTCCAGCTGGCCGGTCTCGGCCACCGATTCGTAAATCGCCTGCAGGCCGGCCAGCAGCCGGCGTGGGTCTTCGTTGTAGGTGGGCATCAGCAACGCAGTGCGCGTGTGCAATGTCGGCAACGGTGCATCCGGGTCGATGCCGAGCTTCCGTCCGGCGCGCGCTACCACGGTGACAAAGCCGGCCACCGCGCTGGCGAAGGACATCGCGATCCAGGCAAACAACAGTATGAACAGCCCGAGCAGGCAGCCTTCCAGCACGCTGATGCCGCCGGGCCACAGCACGCTGAGCATCACCCACACCGCCACGGCAGTGGTGGCAAAGGTGCCGCCGATCAGATAGAAACGCCGCACGCCGATACCGACCGGCGCAGTACGCTGATGCGGCACCTGCAGGCTGCCTTTGCGCAGGTCTTGTTCGGGCATCGCCAGCGGCGCTTCGGGCGGCAGCGTGGGCTGGCCGGCGTCGAGGACGGAGATGGAGGGAAATTCGGTAGGTGCGGGAGAAGAAGTCACAATGCCGTCCATCAAGGCTGCCCGTCGCGCGAAGGCGACAGCGCGAGCTGAAACGGGAGATCCATCCCCGCTATGTAAAATGCCGTTGCCACACGCACCGTGTCGTGGGCGAGCCCGACGGTGTGCGACCACGTCGCAGGTTTGGCAGCTCTAAGACCACTCCGATGCACAAGCTCTCCTGGCTGCAACTTCACGTCGCGGCTTATCCTAAAGAATCGATCGTTAAGGAAGCGAAGGCCGCTTTCTGTCGTCTTCGCCCCACCCGACGAGGACAGCGCGGCAGACTACGCCGCAGCGACCGAACACAACCCCAACAGATTGCAGCCTGACGCGCGCGCTGTCACGGGCGGCGAACCACGCTGTCATGTAAGACAACTGCAAGTGATGTGCCAGGAAGTGCAATCGGTTGCATCGCCGGCGTGCTGACGCTGGCGATCGCGTCGATGACGGTGACCGGAACTGAAGGCAGCGTGCGCGTCATGGTGTATCGGAATCAGCGATGTGGGTCCTGCACCAACTTCAATGCAGGCCACAAACGGTGCGTTCCGCGCAAGCTCATCACTTCAAGACAACCAGGATTTCGAGTCGTTGCATCGTTTAGGTGCGATCAAAAGCTTGGTTAGTCGAGGGCGCGGTGCCCTCGCCGCTCGCGGGACACGCCGTGAATCCGTCCGTGGAGCAACTGTGTTGTTGGAGTGGCTCTGCCGCTCCGCAAGCCGGGCACGGTGGTGCTGGCCGCCTGTCGGCAGCCATGGCCCCATCGAGCGCATTGACACTCAGGTCGGGATGGCTTGGGCCTCTCCGGCTAGCGCATCTCTGGCGCGGGCGTTGAGGATGACCAGCATCTTGCGCATCGCCGCCACGACGGCGACCTTGCCGGGCTTTCCGCGTGCCCGCAGCGACCGATAAAACTCCCGGATCCGGGGCTCCTGCTGGATGGCCGACAGGCAGGCCATGTACAGCACGTTGCGCACCTCGATCCGCCCGCCGCCGATCCTGCGGATGCCGCGCGTGGTGCCGCTATCGTGGGCGATGGGAGCGAGGCCGACCAGCTTGGCAATGGCCTTGCCATCGAGGGTGCCCAGCTCCGGCAGATAACTGGCGATCACCGCTTGCAGGATCGCTCCGACGCCTTTAAACGAACGCATCGCTTCCAACTGCGGTTGCTGGCGGACCTGTTCGGCGATGTGTTTTTCCAGTCGCACGCAGTGCTTTTTCATCTGCGTGATATTGGCCTGCAGCAGGCGGCGTAAGCTGGTGTCCGTCCCCTGTTCCAACTGGTTTTGCGCGCTTGTTGCCAGATCCACAAGCTGCTGTCGCGCACGCACGAACTCGCGCAGCTTTCGCCGCCAAGGCTCCATCGGCGGATAGGCACGCAGCTCAAGGGTGGCCGCCATGCAGGCCAGATTGGTCGCATCCAGGCGATCTGTTTTTGCCGGCAAACCGGTGGCAGCAGCGAAGGCCTGGCAGCGGTACGCATCGGCCCGCACGACTTGGTGACCGGCGTCGAACAGGGCATCCAGTATCTGCTGTTCGTAACCGCCAGACGCCTCCAGGACAACCTGGCCAGCCTGCTGCGTCGCCAGCCAGGACAGAAGCTTGCGATGGCCCGAGGGTGTGTTGTGAAACCGCTCGAAAGGGCCGCGATGGACGGCCACATCCAACATGGCCTTGCACACATCAATCCCGATGCCGTTCATGGGTGAACTCCGTTAGGCTTAAAGGGTCGAGAGCTCCCCCGCCTGCCCAGCCTTACGTCTACGCGTGGCAACACTGGCAACTGTTCGGGCGATACGGGGGAGAAACCGACGTGGGCACCTGTCTCCACGACGATCGGCAATGATCTAGGCTCTAACGGTGGCCCACGTCGGCTCTCGACACCCAGACTGGCAGAATCCGAACAGATAAGGCTCGGTGGCGGCATCCATGCCGCCACACGGTCCCGCAAGCGGCGAGGACACCGCACCAGAGAGTTTGCTGGTTGCTTGGAAAAGAGCTACGCGCACCGACCATCTCGACTGGTCCTTGCCCGCCCACCGGCGCGGGACCTTACGCGGCATGGATGCCGCATAAGAGCCTACATGGACGTACTTGCGGCGTGTCCCGCGATGGTGGGCGGACAAGGGCCCTGCAGCCAAGCCGCAGCCCTATCGCTCTAGATTGGTCGGTAACGGGATGAAAGCTGTCCGTCGCACCCCCTCTTACTTGCGTGCGGGCTCGCTGGCATCACGGGTGGCGCGGAACTCC
The DNA here is from genome assembly GCF_056725225.1 of Xanthomonas sp. NCPPB 2933. Lineage (NCBI taxonomy): Bacteria > Pseudomonadati > Pseudomonadota > Gammaproteobacteria > Lysobacterales > Lysobacteraceae > Xanthomonas > Xanthomonas sp. NCPPB 2933. The sequence goes on along the minus strand of NZ_CM161518.1, from coordinate 856,838 downwards.
GAGTCGTTGCTCCAGTTTGGCCACTGGCGCGAATCGGCCAGCTGCTGGCCCAGCGCGTACAGCACGCCCAGATCGCGCGCCGCACCGGCGAAGGTCCAGTCCGGCTTCCACTCGTCGCCCTGCTGGTGATAGCGCTTGGCGGTGTAGTCGTCGGAGGCGGCCTTGCCTGCGGCCACGCCGCCCACTTCCCAATCCTGCCCGGAGGCGTACGACAGCGCCGGCACGCCGCGCTTGGCGAAGGAGAAATGATCCGAGCGGAAGAAATACCCCGCCTGCGGCTTGGGATCGGGCGTGTAGCGCAGCTTCCACTGGCCGGCGACGCTCTTGAGCTGGTCGAGCAATTCCAGCTTGGCGGTGCCGTAGATGCCGAAATCGCGCGCGGGCACGAACGGGTTCATGCCGTCCATGTTGATCACCGCCACCGTGGTGTCCAGCGGGTACAACGGCTTGGATGCGTAGAACTCCGAGCCCAGCAAGCCCTTTTCTTCGGCGGTCACCGCCAGAAATACCACCGAGCGCTCCGGCTTGGGCCCCGCGGCAAAACCGCGTGCCAGTTCCAGCAACGCCGCAGTGCCGCTGGCGTTATCCAGCGCACCGTTGAAGATGGTGTCGCCGCGTGCGTCCGGCTTGCCCACGCCGATGTGGTCCCAATGCGCGCTGTAGATCAGCGTCTCGTCGGGGCGTTTGCTGCCTTCCAGGCGCGCGACCACGTTGTGCGAGGTGATCACGTCGGACTTGACCTGGTAGCTGGCGCTCAGGCTCTGGCCCTTGAGCTCGACCGGCTTGAAGCCGCGCGTCTGCGCCTGCTTCTTCAAGGCGTCGAAATCCAGCCCGGCATGCTTGAACAACTCGCTGGCCAGATCGCGCTGGATCCAGCCTTCCAGGGTGGGATGGGCGCTGCGCGGGTTGTCGCGCACTACATCGAACATGGTGTTGGTGTTGGAGCTGGCCACCGTGTCCCAGCCGTAAGAGGCCGGCGCGGTTTCGTGCACCACCAGCACGCCGAGTGCGCCCTGGCGCGCGCCTTCTTCGTACTTGTAGGTCCAGCGGCCGTAGTAGGTCATGCCGGCACCGTCGAAGGCGCCCTTGCCGGTTTCGAAATCCGGGTCGTTGATCAGCACCACCGCGATCTTGCCCTTCAGATCCACGCCCTTGAAGTCGTCCCAGTCGCGCTCCGGCGCCTTGACCCCGTAGCCGACGAACACCAGCGGTGCGTTGGCGATGTCGACGGTGGACGAACCATCCAGCGCAGCGCGGATGGCGATCTGCTTGCCCTGGGTCAGGGTTTGCGGCTTGCCGGCATTCTGCAAAGCAATAGTCGGTGCGCCAACGATATCGGCGCGCCGCAGCGGCACCGCCTGGGTCCACGCGCGCTTGCCGTTGGCGAGATCACCGCCCGGCTGCAGGCCGGCGGCAGCAAACTGCTTGCTCAGGTAGGCGATGGTCTTTTCTTCGCCGGCGGTAGCCGGGCCGCGGCCTTCGTAGGCATCGGAGGCCAGTTCCTTGACGTCGCGCGAGATGCGCGCGCCATCAAAGGTGGGCGTGGCCGCCATGACTGCAGTCGAGACCGCCATGGCCAGCATTCCCATCGCAAGTCGCTCGATCACGGCTCGCTTCGTCACAACTTGCTTCATCACAGCTCGCTTCACTGCAGCACCCAGGTGTTGTCCAGACAGCCCTGGAGTGTAGCCACTGCGGCGTTTGACCGGGTGTGTGCATCGGCAGTGCGGCTGCATCACGCCGCGCGGTATTTACTGGGTTGCCGCCCATGGACGACGCAACTCAGAACAGATCGACGCTGCCCACCTGCTGGGTGAGATGCTGCATCTGCCCGCTGGCGACCAACTCTGCGTAGACCTCGGCACGGTTGCGGCCGTGCTGCTTGGCCCAGTACAGCGCCTTGTCGGCCTCGTCCATCATCTGGCTGATCAAGCGGCCATGGGTCAATTCGACGATGCCGGTGCTGAGCGTGACCTTGCCCACTTGCGGGAAGGCGTACTCGGCCACTGCCAGCCGGAAGCGCTCGAACAGGCTCACCGCCGTATCGCGATCCACCCCGCGCAGCACGATCACGAACTCCTCGCCGCCAAAGCGGAACAGCAGGTCGTCCTGACGGAACGCGCGCTGCATCAGCTGGGCAACCAGCAGCAACACCTCGTCACCGTACAGATGGCCGAAGCTGTCGTTGACGCGCTTGAAGTGATCAATGTCCACGATCCCCAGCCACACGCTTTCGCCTGCCGACGCATCCGCCGCAGCGCCTGCGAACAAGCGCAGGATCACATCGTCGAAGGTCTTGCGGTTACGCAGCCCGGTCAGCGCGTCGCGCTGGGCATCGTCGAGCAGGCTGCGGTAATTCTGGAAAAAACGCGCAAAGCCCTGCAGCATCGCCTGCTCGGCGGTGCCGGGAACGCGCGAACCACCCACGCGCAGGCACGTGCGGATGCCGCGCGCTTCCATCATCGGGTAGACCAGCAGTGCACGGCCGTCTTCCTCCAGCTGCACCACATCGCCCGCCCCGCGTGCGTCGGCGAGCTGCGCACGCAGTTGCGCGTCGCGGATCTCGGCCACCGTCAACGACAGCCGGCCGTCCTCGCGCAGCCGGGTTTCGGCCATGGTGCGGCCATCCGGCGCGATGCGCAGCAGCGAGAGTTCTTCAGCTGCACAGACCTCGCGCACGGTGCGCAGCAGGCTCAGATCGAGCGGATCGGCGTCGCGAATGGCGGTCAGGTCCACCATCCGTTCCAGCAACGGTTCGTTGGTCATCGCCGCGCCATCCCGTGCACGGACGCCCGCCCGCAGCACCGCTGGCGGCACGCAGGCAGACATCTCGGGCTGGAACGCACTGGCATCACGACGATCACCGGCAATCTTTGATGTCGGTTCATCGGCGCTATTCAGGCGAACTTGAGGTCGCTGCCCGGCCACGCTCAGCCTGCGGCCAGCCAGCCCGGGAGCCGGGTGCATGTCGGCCGCCTGCGTGTCGGCCATGTGCAGCCAGGCCGAATGCGCCCACCCGCCCTGCCGTGCTCAGGGCAGCGAAGATTCCAGCGCGTCTTCGCCCAGCGCGTGCGCCTGCATCAGCCGCCGGCTGCTGGCGTTCAAGCCTGTGACCTGCACCTCCAGGCCATGGTGACGCAGCCGCTGCACCACCTTGTCCAGCGCCGCCACTGCGGTGATATCCCAGAAATGCGCGCGGCTCACATCGATCAGCACCGTGCGGCCGGGGACCTGGCGTGCGTCGAAGGCATCGATAAACACGTCGGCCGAGGCGAAGAACACCTGCCCGCGCACGCTGTAGGTGCGCACGCCATCGGCGTCGCTATGGGCGATCTGCAGCAGCCCGGCCACCTTGAAGGTGAAGAACACCCCGCTCAACACCACGCCCACGGCTACACCCGCAGCGAGGTTATGGGTGAGCAAGGTCACCGCCACGGTGGCCAGCATCACCACGCTGGAGGTGCGCGGATGGGTCACCACGGTGCGCAACGAGCGCCAATCGAAGGTCTCCGCCGAGACCATCACCATGATCGCCACCAACGCCACTACCGGCACCTGCGAGACCCACGGCTTGAGCGCCACCATCAGGATCAGCAGAAACACGCCGGCAAACAACGTCGACAAGCGCCCACGCCCGCCGTATTTCACATTGCCCACGGTCTGCCCGATCATGCCGCAGCCGGCAATGCCGCCGAACAGGCTGGCGGCCGCATTGGCGATGCCCAGCCCGGTGCATTCGCGGTTCTTGTCGCTGGGTGTGTCGGTGAGTTCGTCGACTACGCGCGCGGTCATTAGCGATTCGAGCAGGCCCACCATGGCGATGGCCAACGCCGGCAAGGCGATGATGCGCAAGGTTTCCAGCGTCAACGGCACCGACGGCCATTGCAGGAACGGCAGCGCGTTCGGCAGCTTGCCCAGATCGGCCACGGTCTTCAGCGGCAGATGCAAGGCCGTGCTTGCAACGGTCAGCAGCAGGATGCACAGCAACGGCGAGGGAATCGCCGAGACACCCGGTAGGCGCAGCCGCGGCAGGCCGTAGATGATCGCCAGGCCCACGCCCAACATCACCCAGGTAGTCGGGTTGGCGCCATGCAGATGCGGCAGCTGCGCGGCGAAGATCAGCACCGCCAACGCATTGACGAAACCGGTGCGCACCGAGCTGCTGACAAAGCGCATCAGCACGCCCAGCCGCAGCAAGCCGAACAGGATCTGCACCGCACCGGCGAGCAGCCCGGCCGCCAGCAGATACGGCAACCCGTGCGTGGCCACCAGCGGTGCGGCCACCAGCGCCACCGAGCCGGCCGCAGCAGAAATCATCGCCGGGCGTCCACCGCAAAACGCAATCACGATGCCAATCACGAAGGATGCGAACAGCCCGACCTGCGGATCCACGCCGGCCACGAACGCGAACGCGATCACTTCGGGAATCAGGGCAAATGTTGCGACCGCACCGGCCATGAGTTCGCGCGCGGGTGAGACGCGCCATTGCGCCAGTTCGGCACGCAAGAAGGACATTGGAAGACACTCCGGGGACAGAAAGGACAGCCTGCGGACACTGCGCAGCGGCAATAGTGTGCGGGAAAGCGACCCCGCCCGCAGCCTGCGCGTGATCGGTGCGGCAATGCGCTTTTCTGTGGCTGGGGTCACGCCACATAAAACGGCCGCGGACCAAGATGCCCCCCTCACCGCACCCGGGTGTCGGGTCGGTTTCCCAGGGAGATCACCATGTCCATTTTCAGGGCTGCAAGCACGCTCGCACTGGCTACGGCGTTGGCGCTGGCCGCCGCACCGGCCTTCAGCTATTCCATCAGCAACAACAAGGTTGTCGACGACAACGGCAAGGTGGTCCAGCTCAAGGGCGTCAACGTGTTCGGTTTCGAGACCGGCAACCATGTCATCCATGGTCTGTGGGCGCGCAACTGGAAGGACATGATCATCCAGATACAGGGCCTGGGCTTCAACGCCGTGCGCCTGCCGTTCTGCCCGGCCACGCTGCGTGCCACCACCATGCCCAGCAGCATCGACTATGGCCGTAATCCCGATCTGCAGGGCCTGACCTCGCTGCAGATCCTCGACAAGGTGATCAACGAATTCAACGCCCGCGGCATCTACGTGCTGCTGGATCATCACACGCCCGATTGCGGCGCCATTTCCGAGCTCTGGTACACCAGTTCCTATTCCGAAGCGCAGTGGCTGGACGACCTGCGCTTTGTGGCCAACCGCTACAAGAACGTGCCCAGCGTGATCGGTGTGGATCTGAAGAACGAACCGCACGGCGCCGCCACCTGGGGCACCGGCAACGCGGCCACCGACTGGAACAAGGCCGCCGAGCGCGGGTCGGCCGCAGTGCTGGCCGTGGCGCCCAAGTGGATCATTGCGGTGGAAGGCATCACCGACAATCCGGTGTGCTCGACCAATGGCGGCATCTTCTGGGGCGGCAATCTGCAGCCGCTGGCCTGCACGCCGTTGAACATTCCGGCCAACCGCCTGCTGCTGGCACCGCATGTGTACGGGCCGGACGTGTTCGTGCAGTCGTACTTCAACGACAGCAACTTCCCCAACAACATGCCGGCGATCTGGGAGCGTCACTTCGGCCAGTTCGCCGGCACCCATGCGCTGCTGCTGGGCGAATTCGGCGGCAAGTACGGCGAAGGCGATGCGCGCGACAAGGTGTGGCAGGACGCACTGGTGAAGTACCTGCGCAGCAAGGGCATCAACGAAGGTTTCTACTGGTCGTGGAATCCCAACAGCGGCGACACCGGCGGCATCCTGCGCGACGACTGGACCAGCGTGCGCGAAGACAAGATGACCTTGTTGCGCACGCTGTGGGGCACGGTCAGCAGCACCACGCCGACGCCGACGCCTACCCCCACACCGACTCCCACGCCAACCCCGACGCCCACTCCGACACCGACACCCACTGGCAGCTTCAGCACCAAGGTGATCGTGGACAGCAGCTGGAGCGGCGGCTCCTGCAATCGCGTGCAGGTCACCAACACCGGCACCGGTAGCGGCACCTGGGCGATCTCGCTGCCGGTCAGCGGCACCGTCAACAATGCCTGGAATGTCACCTGGTCGCAGAGCGGCAGCACGCTCAGGGCCAGCGGCGTGGACTTCAATCGCACCCTGGCAGCCGGTGCAACCGCTGAATTCGGTTTCTGCGCGGCCAGCTGAGTGCGGTGAGGCGGGCACGCCGCGCGTGTCCGCCGTTGCGCTACGTGCTGCGGGCAGTTTGCAATGTAAGCATGCGGCGTCATGCATCGATCGATGGATCGATGCCCGCCACCTGCATGACCTTGTAGGAGCGCCCTCGGGCGCGATGAGGCGTTATCGATAACGCTTCATCGCGCCCGAGGGCGCTCCTACGTTGTATCGGCAGCTATCGCCTTGGTGCATGACCTGCCCCGCCCAAGCAGACGCTGCCGCAATCAGCATTCAACCCGGATGTGAATCAGCCGATATCCATGCCAGAGCGCCCTGCGCGCGTTTTGGATGTCGTTGCCATGCCTGTTGTGTCGCTATTGCGTCGTCACGTTGCCAATCTCCCACTCACCCGCAAGTTCATCCTGCTCTGCGCGCTACTGACCGTGGGTGTGATCCTGCTCGCGGTGGCTGCGGCGCGCCTGCAATATCTGGATCTGGTGGAGGCGCGCAAGCTCAGCGTCAAGACCGAGGTCGAGATGGGTCTCACCGTGATGCAGCACTATGCCGACAAGGTCAAAGCTGGCGAGTTGACGGTCGAACAGGCCAAGGCAGCGGCAAGTACAACGCTTGCCGACATGCGCACCAACGATGGCGTGGATTATTTCTTCATCGTCGATCCGCAGATGCGCATCCTGATGCATCCCAAGCGCGCCGTCGGCACCGACATGAGCGATTACAAGAGCGATGCCGGGCAGTACGTGTATCGCGACATCAAGACCGCGATCGAGCGTGGCGACGGTTTCAGCTATTACAACGCACCCAAGCCGGGCAAAAAAGAACAGCTGCCCAAGATCAGCTATGCCAAGACCTTTCCGGCCTGGAACTGGGTCTTGGTGATGGGTGTGTACGCCGAAGACATCCAGGTGCAGGCCTGGGGCTTCACGCGCACCTTGACGTTGATCGGCGGCGCGTTGGTGGCGATGGTGATCGGCCTGTGCTGGTTGATCGCCTCGGCCATGGCTGCGCCGCTGCGTGCCGCATCGCGCACCGCAGAGGCGATCGCCTCCGGCCGCTTCGATAACGACATCCGGGTTGAATCGCGCGATGAAACCGGCCAGCTGATGCACAGCATGCAGCAGATGCAGAATCAGCTGCAGCGCTTCAACGGCGAGATGCAGACCATGATCCGTCTGCAGCAGGGCGAGAACATCGCGCACCGCATTCCGGAAGACTTCCCCGGCGATTACGGCACGCTGGCGCATGGCGTGAACACGGTGGTGTTCGAGCATCTGGATGCCATCAACGAAGCGATGGATGTGATGAGCGACTACGGCCGTGGCGATCTGCGCCGCGACATGCGCCGCCTGCCCGGCCAGCGCGCGGCATTGCACGAAGCCCTGGACACGGTGAAGGGCAATCTGTCGGCGATCAACAGCGACATCGCGCGCCTGGCCGATGCCGCTGCGCGCGGCGATTTCTCTGCACGTGGCGAGCAATCGCGCTACCAGTTCGCGTTTGCGGAAATGGTGCAGGCATTGAACCGCCTGATGCAGCAGGCCGATGCAGGTCTGGACGATGTGGGCCGCATCATGGCCGCCATTGCCGATGGCGATCTGTCGCAGCGGGTGGAATCGCATTATGAAGGCGCGTTCGGGCGCCTGGCCGATGCCGCCAACCGCACCGCGATCCAGCTGACCAGCATCGTGCAGGGCATCCAGCACTCGGCCGAGATGATCAACACGGCGGCCGGCGAAATCGCCAGCGGCAATGCCGACCTGTCTACGCGCACCGAACATCAGGCTGCGAATCTGGAAGAAACCGCTGCATCGATGGAAGAACTGACCTCCACCGTGCGCCAGAATGCCGACAACGCGCGTCAGGCCAACCAGTTGGTCAAGGGCACCGGCGATGTCGCCGAAAGTGGCGGCCGGGTGGTGCAGGAAGTGGTGAGCACCATGCAGGCAATCACGCAATCGTCGGCGCGTATTTCCGACATCATCGGCGTCATCGACGGCATCGCGTTCCAGACCAATATCCTGGCCTTGAACGCGGCGGTGGAAGCCGCACGCGCCGGCGAACAAGGCCGCGGCTTTGCAGTGGTGGCCACCGAAGTGCGCGCCCTGGCCCAGCGCTCGGCCGGTGCCGCCAAGGAGATCAAACAGCTGATTTCCGACTCGGTGGAAAAAGTCGCGCAAGGCTCGAACCTGGTGCAACAAGCCGGCAGCACCATGACCGAGGTGGTCAGCTCGGTGAAGCGCGTGACCGACATCATGGCCGAGATCACCGCCGCCAGCACCGAGCAAAGTGCGGGCATCGAGCAGGTCAGCACCACGGTGATGCAGTTGGACGAGATGACCCAGCAAAACGCCGCGCTGGTGGAAGAAGCCACGGCGGCCGCACGCAGCATGGAAGATCAGGCCGCGGATCTGACACGCGCGGTGGCGGTGTTCCGGTTGGTGCCGGAGCAAGCTGCAATGCAACGACGTTCGGTCGTGCAGGCGGCTTGATGGATGGATGCAGAGCCCCTCGCCCTGCGGGGCGAGAAGGCACGGCATGCGCGCCACTAATGCGCATGCCTGGGTCGGTGAGGACACCGCACCAGAGAGTTACTTGGTTGCTTTGTTGAAAGCCATGCGCACCGACCAAATCGACTGGTCCTTGCAGCCAAGCGACGGATCAACAATCAAAGCTAGGTGAGTCGAGGGCGCGGTGCCCTCACCGCTCGCGGGACACGCCGTGAACCCATCCCTGGGGGCTCGGTGGCGGCATCCATGCCGCCACACGGTCCCGCAAGCGGTGAGGACACCGCACCAGAGAGTTACTTGGTTGCTTTGTTGAAAGCCATGCGCACCGACCATCGCGACTGGTCCTTGCCCGCCCACCATCGCGGGACCTTACGCGGCATGGATGCCGCGTAAGAGCCTACATGGACGTACTTGCGGCGTGTCCCGCGATGGTGGGCGGGCAAGGGCCCTGCAGCCAGGCCACAGATCGTCCGCCCTGCAATCAACGCATCCATACCCTTTCGTCACCTCTCCAGGCGACAGAGATAGTGGGCCTCAACATCGCAGGTAGTGAACACTTATCGATACCGTTGCATCGCCACTGACAAAATCAATAAGTGCAATGCGCGCTTCTGATTGACGCGGTTTTATGGGTAAACCGTACCCTCATCCGCCCTTCGGGCACCTTCTCCCGGTGGGAGAAGGGAGTGCTCCTGATTGACGCGGTTTTATGGGTAAACCGTACCCTCAGCCGCCCTTTGGGCACCTTCTCCGGTGGGAGAAGGGCGCGGCGCGCGCTTGACTACCGCGCGGCATCGCGCCCGGCAGTAGGTGTGTCGTTGCCGCAGCGGGCGCGTTTTGCGGCGTACATCGCTTCGTCAGCCGCGTGCATCAGGCTGGCCGCGTCGGCGTTTTGGCCGTGTTGCCAGGCGACGCCGATGCTGGAGTGGATCGGCAGGTGTTGTTCGCCGAACACGGCGCCCGCTGCGGCAGCGGCGCGAATCCGTTCTGCCACTGCCGCGCATTCGGTCTGCGGATCTTGCAGGTCGTCCAGCAACACCACGAATTCGTCGCCGGCCAGGCGTGCTACCAGATAGCGGCTGCCGGCCGCTTGCTGCAGGCAGCGGCCGAAGGCCACCAGTACCGCGTCGCCGGCGCGGTGACCGTGCACGTCGTTGATGCGTTTGAAGCCGTCCAGGTCCAGGAACATCACGGCGACCGCGCGCTGTTGTTGCTGCGCCTGGGTCACCGCGATCTGCAGCGCTTCGGACCAGGCGTGGCGATTCGGCAGGCCGGTCAAGGCATCGCGGGTGGCGCGTTCGTGCATCAGCCGATGCAATGACTTGTGCGCGGTGACGTCGTGCGCCATCAGGAAGAACCCTTGCGCCTGCGTCGATGCGCTCTGCGTCGCGGGCACCAAGGTGATTTCCACATCGCGCGGTGTCGCGCCGCCACGTAACACGTGTTCGAAGCTGGCGCGTTGCCCGCCGATTACCTGCGCCAGCGCAGCGCACGCCGGGGTGCTGAGGTCATCGCCCAGCACCTGGGTGAGATGGCGGCCGACCAGGCTGGACGGCTCCACGCCGAGCCAATGGCGATGCGCTTCATTGGCGAACAGGCAACGCTGCTCGGCATCGAACTGGCTCACCAGCGTCGGTGTGGCATCGCTGATCGCGCGCAGACGCGCCTCGCTTTCGGCCAGGCGTTCGGCGGCGACATGGCGTTCTGTGACGTCCTGGATCTGCGAGACGAAATGCACCGGTGCACCGCTGCTGTCGCGCACCAACGACACCGACAACTGCGCCCAGATCACCGCGCCCTGCTGGCTGATATAGCGCTTGGCCATGCTGTAACTGTCGCGTTTGCCGTCGATCAATTCCTGCACAAAGCACAGATCCATCTCCAGGTCGTCGGGATGGGTGATGGTCTGGAAGGTGGTGCGCAGCAACTGCTCGCGCGGATACCCCAGGATGCTGCACAGCGACGGATTGACGTCGCGCCAGGCGCCGTCCAGCGAGACGATCGCCATGCCCTGCGGGGCGGTTTCGAACGCGCCCCTGAAGTGCTCGGCCGCCAGCTGCGCGGCCGCCTGCGCCTGCAGCTCGGCGGTGACGTCGATGGCCATCGCCAGGTAGCCGGCCAGCCCTTGCTGGGCGTCGTGGATGACGTTGAAGCACAGACGCACCCGCCGCAGCCCGCCGTCCTTGCGTACCAGGGTCCAGATTTCTTCTTCGAGTACATCGCCTGCGGCAGCGGCGGCCAGCTTGATATACGACGGCGGCGACAACGCAAGCGTGGCCATGTGCCGTTCGAGCTCGGCCGGCAGATGGAACTGCGCAGGGCAGCGGCCCAGTACCTCGTCGGCTGCGTAACCCAGCAGGCGCTCGGCGCCGGGATTGAACAATTCGATGCGCCCGTTCGGGTCGAAGGCGATGATCGCTACGTCCTGCGAAGCGTCCACCAGCGACTGCAAGCGTGCACGCTCGCCCGCCAGTGCAGCCGAGGCATCGCGCAACTGGGTGATGTCGTGCATCACGCACACCGCACCCAACGCGGCGCCCTGATCGCTGACTACCGGGTCGGCATTGCACAACACGCTGCGCGCGCTCTGGCCGGTGGCACGGATCACCATCTCGGCATTGCGCACGTGCTCGCCGCGCCAGGCACGCACCAGGGGGATGGCTTCGGTAGGCAGCAAGGTACTGCCGTCGGCAGCGTAGAGATCGAAATGCTGCGCCCATTGCACCGGCGGCAACAGGCGCGGATCGGTGCCATGCCATTGCCGCGCGGCATGATTGAACTCACGCAACAGCCCCTCGCTATCGCAGGAAACCACGCCGTCAGGCATGGCTTCCAGCAAGCGGCTCAGGGTCTGCCGCTGCGCCTGCGCGGCCAGACGGTCGCGGCGCGCCTCGAGTTGATTGGCGGCCTGGCGTGCCAGCCGGATCAGCGCCTGTTTCTGGTTTTCGTCGAGAACCCGCGATTTGGTGCTGAGCGTGCACAAGGTGCCGTACGCATAGCCCTCGCGGCCGATCAGCGGCACGCCCACATAGGAGCGAATGCCTGGCGCGGCGGTGACCAGCGGATTCAGTGCGAAGCGTGGATCGGCCTCGGCATCGGGCACCTCCAGCAGCTCGGTACCCATCACCGCGTAAGAACAGAACGACACACTGCGCGGGGTGCCTTCCAGATCGGTGCCGCAGCGCGCCTTGAACCACTGACGGTCGGCATCCAGCAGCGACACCAGCGCCATCGGCGCGCCGCTGACGTGCGCGGCCAACCAGGCGATGTCGTCGAATTCGGCCTCGGGCTCGGTGTCCAGCACCCCCAACCGACGCACGGCCTCCACGCGCAAGGCGTCGTTGGCGGGCATCGGCACGGGCGGCAACAGGACGGTCATGGCGTGATCGGCGGGTAGCGTCTGGTCAAGGTAGGTCGCCCCAAGTAACGGCGAGGCGAGGATCAACTTGAGTCAAGCGCGGCCGGGTCCGCTTACACCGCATTTCAGATCTGCCGCCTGTCTTGCACCGCAACGGGCACGGCAGCCGCGGCGACACTGCCAAACAGCATTTGCGGCGCCGCCAACCAGCCACTACCCTCGGCCGATTGTCCTGTTCTGGAGTGTCACATGCTGCGTCCGCTGTCCCTGTTGATCGCCGGTGTGCTCGGCGCCGCCGCCGGTACCGTTGCTCCCGTCGTCGAAGCTGCCCCGGCCAGCCTGTCCAAGCCCGCGGCCAGCAGCGCCATTCCCGAGATCGGCTACACCCGCTTCACCCTGCCCAACGGCCTGACCGTGGTGGTACACGAAGACCACAAGGCGCCGGTGGTGGCGGTGAGCATCTGGTACCACATCGGTTCCGGCGACGAGCCGGCCGGCAAGACCGGCTTTGCGCACTTGTTCGAGCATCTGATGTTCTCCGGCTCGGAGAACAACAAGGGCAGCTATTTCGCCCCGTTCGAGAAGGTCGGCGCCACCGACATGAACGGCACCACCTGGTTCGACCGCACCAACTATTTTGAAACCGTGCCGACCACCGCGCTGGATACCGCGCTGTGGATGGAATCGGACCGCATGGGTCACCTGCTCGGGGCGATCGGCCAGGAAGAACTCGATACCCAGCGTGGCGTGGTGCAGAACGAAAAACGCCAGGGCGAGAACCGCCCATACGGCCGCGTGGACCAGAACATCCTGTCCAACCTGTTCCCGGCCAACCATCCGTATCAGCACGACGCCATCGGCTCGATGGAAGACCTGGACGCAGCCTCGCTGGCCGACGTCAAACAGTGGTTCAACGACAACTACGGCGCCGCCAACACCACCCTGGTGCTGGCCGGCGACATCACCGTGGCGCAGGCGCGCGCCAAGGCGCTGCAGTATTTCGGCGATATCCCGTCCGGCAAGCCGGTGGCGCGCCAGCAACCGTGGGTGACCCCGCTGGCCGCGCAGAAGCGTGGTGTGCAGCATGACCATGTCTCGCAACCGCGCATCTATCGCACCTGGGTCGCGCCGCAACTGGGCAGCGATGCGGCGATCCAGCTGGACCTGGCCACCACCGTGCTCGGCGGTGGCAAGACCTCGCGGCTGTATCAGCGTCTGGTCTATCAGGACAACCTGGTCGACGACGTGTCGGCGTCGATCCAGGCCTTCGCCTTGTCCAGCCAGGTACAGATCCAGGCCGATGTGAAGGACGGTGTGGATCCGGCCAAGGTCGAGGCGATCATCGACGAGGAACTCAAGAAATTCATCGCCCAGGGCCCCACCGCCGACGAACTGCAGCGCGCACAGGTGGCCTACCGCGCCGGCTTCGTGCGCGGGCTGGAAAAGGTCGGCGGGTTCACCGGCAAGGCGGTGATCCTGGCCGAGGGCCAGGTCTATCGCGGCGACCCGGGCGCCTACAAGCAGGATCTGCAGCGCGGCCAGGCCGCCAGCGTGGACAGCGTCAAGCAGGCCGCTGCCAGCTGGTTCGGCAAGGGCGACTATCTGCTCACCGTGTTGCCGGCCGGCAAGGACTTCGACCCCGCCGCCGAAGACAAGGCGGTGGTCGCACGTGGCAACGAACCCGGCAAACCGGCACCCAAGCTGCCGGCCGCCGGCAAGTACAAGATCACCGCCTCCACGCTGGACCGCAGCAAGGGCGTGCCGGAGACCAGCCAGTTCCCCGATCTGAGCTTCCCGCAGTTGCAGCGCGGCAAGTTGAAGAACGGCATCGAGGTGATCCTGGCCGAGCGCCACACCATCCCGGTGACCCAGGTCGAGCTGCTGTTCGATGCCGGTTATGCGGCCGACCAGGGCAAGAAGCTCGGCACCGCCAGCTTCAGCGCCGCGCTGATGAACGAGAGCACCGCCGCGCTGGATTCGGTGGAAGTGGCCCAACGCCGCCAGCGCCTGGGCGCGATCACCGCGGTCGGCTGCGACCTGGACAGCTGCAGCGCCTCGCTGGATGCGCTCAATGATCAATTGCAGCCCTCGCTGCAATTGTTCTCCGACATCGTGCGCAACCCGGCCTTTAAGCCCGCCGACATCGAGCGCATCCGCAGCCAGTGGCTGGCCGGCATCGCACAGGAAAAGACCCAGCCCAACAGCCTGGCGCTGCGGGCACTGCCGCCGTTGTTGTTCGGCCAGAATCACCCCTACGGCATCCCGCTCACCGGCAGCGGCACCGAGGCGGCGATCAAGAGCCTCAACGCCCAGGACCTGCAGGCCTTCCACAGCCAGTGGCTGCGCCCGGACAACCTGCGCATCCTGGTGGCCGGCGATACCACGCTGGCGCAGATCATTCCGCAGCTCGATGCCGCCTTCGGCGACTGGAAGGCCCCTGCCACGCCGTTGCCGAAGAAGAACCTGGCCAACGTCGCTGCGCAGCCCAAGCCGCGCGTGTATCTGATCAATCGCCCGGATGCGCCGCAGTCGGTGATCCTGGCCGGCCTGCTTGCACCGTCCACCAAGGCGCCGGACAACCTGGCCATCGGCGTGGCCAATGGCGCCTTCGGCGGCACCTTCACCTCGCGCTTGAACATGAACCTGCGCGAGAACAAGCGCTGGGCCTACGGCGCCGGCACCCGCATGCTGGATGCGCAGGGCCAGCGGCCGTACCTGTTCTCCGCGCCGGTGCAGACCGACAAGACCGCCGAATCGGCCAACGAGATTCTCAAGGAAGCCACCGCGATCATCGGCGACAAGCCGCTGACCACCGAGGAGATCGAGAAGATCAAGAACCAGCGCATCCGCGCCCTGCCCGGCAGCTTCGAAACCACCGGCGCGGTACTGGGTGCGATCGAAGGCATCGTGCAGTTCGACCGTCCGGATGATTACGTGCAGACGCTCAAGCCGCGCCTGGAAGCGATCGACCAGCCGGCCGCGCAGAAAGCCATCAAGGAAATCATCGCGCCCAAGGCGATGACCTGGGTGATCGTGGGCGATCTGAAGAAGATCGAAGCTCCGGTGCGTGCGCTCAAGCTGGGCGAGGTGCAGGTGCTCGACGTGGACGGCAAGCCGGTCAAGCGCTGAGGGCGATTGACCCACCGGCTGCGCTGCTGCCAAGCGGCGCGGTCGGGTTGTGCGGCGTTGGCGGGTTGTATGGCGGTGGGATGTCTCCAGACGCACGGACAGGACGCCTGCACGTGACTGCGTGCAGGCCGATCAGGAACTGCAAGGACGCAGCCCGCAGCTTCAGGTGACATCCGCGCCGCCATGCAAGCGTTGGCGTTCGGCGGCGACAGGCAAACTTGCCGCATCCATGCCCGCTGGTGGCTCGTCATGCGCGTAGTGGTTGCGCCGATCATCCACATCGGAGCGGTCGCCCAGGTGCAGATTGTTGAACAGATGCACCAGCCCATCGCGCAGCCGCGGGCCGCGCGCAGCAACCGCGTTGCTGCGTCTTCCCATGCTAGGTGTCAGGTCACGCCGACGCACCTGGCCAATATCCACGCCGCGTTATCGGCAACGCCGGTATCGTGGCACCTTCTCGCTCGCGCTTGTCTGGCTTATTCAATGAAAGAAATGCCCATGGCTGACGAAGCCTCTCGCCAACAGGTTCTGGATGGCTACCGCATCGTAGACAGCCTGCCCGAGGACACCTATCAAGACGTCGTGCAGGTGGCGGCTTCGTTGTGCGGCACGCCGATCGCACTGATGTCGCTGGTCGACCGCGACCGCCAGTGGTTCAAGGCCCAACTGGGTCTGGGTATGCAGCAGACCGATCGCAGCCAGGCAGTGTGCGACCACGCCATCCGTAGCCCCGAGCACCTGATGGAAGTGCACGACCTGACCAAGGACACGCGTTTTGCCGATGTGTCGGTGGTCACCGGCGAAACCGGTGCGCGGTTCTACGCCGGCATGCCGCTGGTGACCTCCGACGGCGTGGCATTGGGCACCGTCTGCGTGCTCGACACCGAGCCGCGCACGCTCACCGAGATTCAACGCACCGGCCTGCAGGCCTTGGCGCGCGTCACCATGCGCCTGCTGGACGAGCGCAAGCGCGAATTGCAGCTCGAGCGCGAGGCGATTTTGCAGCCGGTGGCGCCGGTTGCCACCAGGACCAGCGCCGACACTGGTTATTACCTGGTCATCCTGGAAGTGCAGGAACTGGCCGCGCTGGCCGAAAAACAAAGCGAGCGGTTACTGGGCCGCGCCTTGCAACAACTCGATCAGACCCTGGCCGCGCATGTACAAGCCAGCGGGGACAGCGTAGACCGGGTCACCGAAAGCGCAGAGTTCATCGCCGTGCTGCGCGGCCCCGATGCCGAACAGAAGCTGCAGGGCCTGCGTGACATCGCCCAGCAACAACATGCGCTCGGGCTCACCGTGCTGATCGGCGAGGTGCAGGCAACCCGTGGCGATGAACCGATCGGCCAGGTATTCCTGCGTGCGGAAGTGGCGCTGAGTATCGAAAAAGACCGCTATCGGCAGAGTCTGGCGTAGGGCTAACTCAGATAAGAGTATTGCTCAGTAAGAGTATGGCGTAGACAGACTCATAGCCTGCTGTAGCGCTCGGGTTGGCCGTGTGTAGGGATAGTGCTCGGATCGGCCTTATGTAGCGCTGGGATTGGCGCTATGTAGAGCTCGGATTGGGCTGTTGTGAGGCGGGCGTCGCCGTGATTCGACTCCTGACGGCCATACGCGGCTGGGCGGCTGGGCTGGGCAGTTGGGCGCATGCAGGCATAAGGGCAAGAGCGGCTGGTCCGCTTCTCCCACCGGGAGAAGGTGGCGCGCAGCGCCGGATGAGGGTGCGGTTGCCAAGCGATCGTGCGGCGCTTGGTGTGCAAGCTTCTACAAAACCCTGGCTGGCTCCAACCAAAACACATCCCTCACTCGTCGGTTCAGAGCGGCTGGAAGGTGATTGAACGGTGTGGATGCGTCGGTTTCTAGAGCGGCTGATCTGCGACTTGGCTGCAGGGCCCTTGCCCGCCCACCCTCGCGGGACACGCCGCAAGTACGTCCGTGTAGGCTCTTACGCGGCATCCATGCCGCGTAAGGTCCCGCGACGGTGGGCGGGCAAGGACCAGTCAAGAATGTCGGTATGCATGATTGCGAGCAGTGCATCAGTGCGTTGTTCGGATAACGTTGCGTCCGAAAATCTTCTCATCGCAAGCCGAGCAACAGGCAGGTTTATATCGGGCAACCGACCAACTTCCTGGTGCGGTGTCCTCACCGATTGCGGGACCGTGTGGCGGCATGGATGCCGCCACCGACACTGCGTGTCCCGCAAGCGGTGCGGGCACTGCGCACTCGACCTGCTCGTCCTCACGCATCAACGGTGCGCGTGTGGCCGACACGCTGCCGCTACTGATACAGCATCAGAGAGGTTCTGTTAGACGCTCTTGGTCAGCTGCACACTAACCAACCCACTCACCCAGTCGCACACTGCTTCAACTGGCGATCGGCATACCACAGCGCGCGGCGGGCTAGATCATAGGCGCTGTCGGCCTGGCGCGGCAGCATTTGCGCGGACATTACCGGGTCGGCACCGTTGTTCAAGGCGTGCTCGGCGCGCTCAAGATCGCCCAGATGCGTGCGCACCGGCGACAACAGTGTTTTGCGTTTTGACGCGTCGCAACGCGCACTGCGTTGCTCCAGAGCCGCCAGCGCCTCGCGGATGCGGCGGCTGGCTTCGCCCTTGAGATCGGGCGGTGTCTCGTGCGCGATCGGCGCGGCCTTGTAGGCATCGCCGGTCGCTTCGCTGCCCATCTCGGCCTGATTGCCGGCCAACGCGGGATTGAAGCGCACATCCGGCGGCGGTCGCGCCTTGGCCACCTGCGTCTGCGGCCCGTTGAGCATGTCGTTGAACTTCTTCATGCCGCGATTCATTTCCTGCATCGCCACATCGCCCAGCGTGCCATCGCTCTTCCAGTCCTTGGCAAAGCGGGTGTCCTGGTATTGCACCGGGTTGACCCGTTCCATCACATTGCGCGCCTTGGCCTGCGCGCGCTCATCGCTCATGCCCGGCGGCACGGCGGCACCGTTTTGCGCCATCGGATCTATTTCCGCCGTTTGTGGCATGCGCAAACGGCCTTCGCGGGTGTAGAGCTGGGCCGCCATCGATTCGTTGGCAGGCGCGTTGGCGGCGGCTACCTGGCGCTGCGGCGGTGGGGTCCGTGTGGGTGGCGGCGCACTGCGGGCGGCCGATGCCGATGCGGCGGCAGGCGCAGCGCGCGGTGTGCGCTCGCGTGGTTGCGGCGGCTCCACCGGTGCCGGCAGCGTCAATTGCGGGCGCGGCACGAAGTACACCTGCAAACTGTCGTCGTGTCGCAGGGTTTCGCGCGGCGGCGGCATATACAGCAACAGACAGGCAAGAAAGAACAGCATGGCGCCCGTGCATGCAGCTGCAGCGACATGCGGGACAAGCGTTTCCTTCCTGCGGGTAGTCACAATGCGGGAGACCGATGAGATGAGAGATGCGCACGCCACACCGTGAACCCGGTGCAGGACGCGCAAATCTAGCGGGCGCTGCGCCTGCGCGCGTTTGAAATTCGTTGTCTGGGCAGAAAGAGCCAGCCGCCATTCACGTTGAGCGCATCGTCACACATCCTCGCCTGGGTAAAGCCGTTGGCAGACTTCGCAGAAAAAGGCACGCCGCCCGGCCTTGCCCAGGTGCTTTCGATACTGCAGCGGCGCGCCATCGCGCGGGCAGCTGGTTTTGGTGTGCACCTGATAATGCTTCTTCAGCACGAAGGCCTTTTTCCAGGTGTAGAAATCGAAGCTGTACTCGCGCGCCTGGGTGACCAGTTCGCCAAGCTTGCGCGCCGGCAACGCGCCCACTGCGCTCTCCGGATGCACCCGGATGCGGTGCAGCACCTCGTTCTTGATGATGTTGCCGACGCCGGCAAAGATGCTCTGATCCAGCAATGCATCGGCGGCAAGCATGGATGGCGCGGCACGCAACTTGCGCCGCGCCTGTGCGCCATCCCACAGCGGATGCATGACATCCGCCGTCCAGTCGTACACCTCGTCCAAGGGGCGATCGATAAACTGCACCGAGCAGGCGTAGAAGTTCAGCCGCTGGCCCTT
Organism: Xanthomonas sp. NCPPB 2933; assembly: GCF_056725225.1. NCBI lineage: Bacteria > Pseudomonadati > Pseudomonadota > Gammaproteobacteria > Lysobacterales > Lysobacteraceae > Xanthomonas > Xanthomonas sp. NCPPB 2933. The sequence goes on along the minus strand of NZ_CM161518.1, from coordinate 837,683 downwards.
GGAAAATTCCAGACGTAAACGCGGCACCGCATTGGGCTTGTCTTCGTCGATGCGATAACTGCCGAACAACAGAAAATGGATGCGCACGCTGAACTGCGCGCACTCGATCAAAAAGTGCTTGCCCCAGCTGCGTAGTGCCAGCACTTTCTGTTGATCCAGGCGCGCGATGTCCTGCTTGCTGTTGCCGGAGACACGCAGGATCTTGCGACCGACAAAGGCCTCGGTTTGTTCGCGCAGGATGACAAGGGAGGGACCTTCTGGCATGCGCCCAGTATCGAAGTCGCGGGTGAGTCGGCCGTGATCGCACTGCACACGCAATGCTGACGCGCGCGCATGCATAGAGTGCTGCCCGATCGCATCGCTCCCCGTCATGTCGTCTCGTTCGTCCATCGCCGTGCCCCGTGTGCGCTGTGGCTGTGCAGGCTGGTCGATTCCGGCCGCCGACCGCGCGGCGTTTGGCGACGGCGCCAGCGTGTTGCAGCGTTACGCCACGCGTTTTGATGCGGTGGAAATCAACTCCTCGTTCTATCGCCCGCACCGTGCCGGCACTTATGCGCGCTGGGCCGACAGCGTGCCGGAGGATTTCCGTTTTTCGGTCAAGCTGCCGCGCAGCATCAGCCACGACGCGCGCCTGCATGCGGCCGGTCCGTTGCTGGATGCGTTTCTGGCCCAGGCCGGCGCGCTGGGCACGCGACTGGGCTGCCTGCTGCTGCAGTTGCCGCCCAGCGCCGCCTTCGATGCGCGCGTGGCAGCCAGCTTTTTCGCGATGCTGCGGCGGCGCTGGGACGGCGGCGTGGTGTGCGAGCCGCGCCACGCCAGCTGGTTTTTGCCGCAGGCACAGGCGCTGCTGACACGCCACCACATCGCACGCTGCGCCGCCGACCCGGCGCCGGTTCCCGAAGCCGCCGCACCAAGCCCCACCGCCGGGCCGTACTACTGGCGCTGGCATGGCGCACCGCGCATCTACTACAGCAGTTACGACGACAGCGCGCTGCAGGCATTGGCCGACGCGGTGCGTCATACCCCGCACGACGGCACGCATCCGCAGGCCGAACGCTGGGTGATCTTCGACAACACTGCCGCCGGGCTGGCGGTGCCCAACGCATTGCGGCTGCAACGCTTGCTTGGAACCGAACGCAAGCGCTAGTGCCTGTTGATGCAGCGTGTAAGACCACGTCCCATCTGCAGGCGGCGGCGCGTCCAACAACACGTCTCATCAGCTGGATGAGCGAGATCGGTCGCCCAGGATCGCCATCCACCCGCGCATGCAGCGGTTTAGAGCGGCTATCAAAACCAATACGCAGCCGCCAGGCGGGCGCGGCCGGTGCCCGGAATCGGCATGTACCACTTGTACACTCCATTTCCCCCGCGCCGCCCGCACCTACCTGGCGACTGCGTACGTTTTGTCAGCCACTCTCAATCGCCCGCCGCGCAACCCGGCCACCGCTCGCAATCGCAGCTCAGCCCGCGACGGCTGGTGCGCATCTTGCAGTGAACAGGCCGACTACGCCGAACCGCACCTGCTCAAGCTGCCTCAATCCGCGCCGATAGGCCTGAATTGGCGCAATAACCTGCGACACCGCGCCGGATCACCTTGCTGAATCTTGTCGTCTCCGTGCGAAGCCTGTCGGCCTGCCGACACCATCGTCCGGTCCCGCCCGCCACTTCGGTCGTTTACCATGCCTTACGCCACTGCCCGTTCTGGAGATGCCATGAGTTCTGCCGCGCCCCCGTGCTGCACGTCGCTGCTTGGCCTATCGCTGAGCATGTTCGTTGCGCCGTGCACGCTGACCGCCGCGCCGATGGACACTCCGGTCGTCAATGCGCCGGCGGCCACACCGCCCACGCCCGACCTGGCCTACCCGGAACTGTTCCAGGCAGTGCAGCGCGGCGAGCTGTTCGACGACCAGAAGCATTTCGTCGACTTTCTGCCGCTGCGCGACCCGGCACTGATCAATGCCGACTATCTGGCGCAGCACGATCACCCCGGTTTCGACCTGCGCAAGTTCGTGGACGCCAATTTCGAAGAGTCGCCGCCGGTGCAAACCGACGCGATCCGCCAGGACACCGCGCTGCGCGAACACATCGACGACCTGTGGCCCAAGCTGGTGCGCAGCCAGACCCACGTGCCGCCGTACAGCAGCCTGCTGGCGCTGCCGCATCCGTACGTGGTGCCGGGCGGGCGCTTCCGCGAGGTGTATTACTGGGATTCCTACTTCACCATGCTCGGCCTGGTGAAGAGCGGCGAGACCACGCTCAGCCGCCAGATGCTGGACAACTTCGCCTACCTGATCGACACCTACGGGCACATCCCCAACGGCAATCGCAGCTACTACCTGAGCCGCTCGCAGCCGCCGTTCTTCTCCTACATGGTGGAACTGCAGGCCGGCGTGGAAGGCGAGGCGGTGTATCAGCGCTACCTGCCGCAGCTGCAGAAGGAATACGCCTACTGGATGCAGGGTAGCGATGACCTGCAGCCCGGCCAGGCCGCCCGCCACGTGGTGCGCCTGGCCGACGGCAGCCTGCTCAACCGCTATTGGGACGAGCGCGATACCCCGCGCCCGGAAGCCTGGCTGCACGACACCCGCACCGCCGCCGAAGCGAGCGACCGCCCGGCCGCCGAGGTCTACCGCGACCTGCGCGCCGGTGCCGAAAGCGGCTGGGACTACACCAGCCGCTGGCTGGCCGATGGCCAGAACCTGCGCACCATCCGCACCACCGCCATCATCCCGATCGATCTGAACAGCCTGCTGTATCACCTGGAGCGCACCCTGGCCCAGGCCTGCGCGCAGCCGGGTGCCGAGTGCACGCAGGACTACGCCGCGCTGGCACTGCAGCGCAAGCAGGCCATCGATGCGCATCTGTGGAACAAGGCCGGCTATTACGCCGACTACGATTGGCAGACGCGCAAGTTGAGCGACCAGGTCACTGCGGCGGCGCTGTATCCGCTGTTTGCCGGTCTGTCGTCGGACGACCACGCCAAGCGCACCGCCAGCAGCGTGCGTGCGCGTCTGCTGCGTCCCGGCGGCCTGGCCACCACCGCAGTGAAGACCGGCCAGCAATGGGACGAGCCCAATGGCTGGGCGCCGCTGCAATGGGTGGCGGTGGACGGCCTGCGCCGTTACGGCGAAGACGCGCTGGCACGCACCATCGGCGAGCGCTTTCTCACCCAGGTCCAGGCGCTGTTCGCGCGCGAGCACAAGCTGGTCGAAAAATACGGTCTGGAAGCCGATGCAGCCGGCGGCGGCGGTGGCGAATACGCGCTGCAGGACGGCTTCGGCTGGACCAACGGCGTCACCTTGATGCTGTTGAATCTATACCCGGACACAGCGACCAAGGTGGCGCCGGCCAAACGCGCGCGCAAGCCCGAAGCGGCGACACGCTGAGTGTGCAATCGTTGATGCCGGGCATTGCTCGGCCTCGCTGGCGGCATCGCATTTCCGGTAGTCGGCAGCGCTGGCAGATCACTGCAACAGGCATCGCCTGATCGTTGCGTCATTGCAGAGCCCACCCGCGCGCTGCAGTGATCGCTGCTACTGCACAACTGGCCACGCACTGCCGTCGTAACTCAGCCGATTGATGCCCAGGCGCGCATCGCCGCGATCGTCGTAGTAGTGGTAGACCAGAATGTCGCCATCGCCATCGCGAAACACCGATTGCCCGCCCGGCCCATGCATGCTGCCCAACCCGGACTGGATCACCGTGCCGCCACCGTTGCGCATGTCCACACCGGCGCGATCCAGATATGGCCCGGTCACCGAGCGCGCACGCCCCACTGCAATCTTGTAGGTGCTGCTGGCGCCCTTGCAGCACGCATCGAACGACACGAACAGGTAGTACCAGCCATTGGCCTGCTGGATGAAAGGCGCCTCCACCGCACCCGGATACGGCCGGCTCGCCAGGCTGTAGCGTGCCGTGTTGCTGGACAGTTGCTTGCCGGTGCCGGGATCGAGCTGGATCAGCTTGATCCCCGACCAGAACGAACCGAACGCCAACCACCATTTGCCGCCGCCATCCACCACCAGATTGCCGTCGATGGCGTTGTAGTCGTCGCTGCTCTTTGACGTGTAGACAATTCCTTGATCCTTCCATGATCCAGGCTTGCCGGTGCTGCTGCTGGCAAAGCCAATCGCCGAGGCGTTGGTGGCGAATTTGGACGCGGTGTAATACATCAGGTACTTGCCGCCGTGGAAGGACACATCCGGCGCCCACACCTGATTGTCTGCGTTGTAGTTGCGCACCCAACTCGGCGTGGTGCTGAAGATCGCGCCTGCATTGCTGAATTTCGTCCGGTCGGTACTGGTGACCACGCCCGTGGTGGCATAGATGTAGTAACGCCCATCGCCGAGCTTGAGCATTGAAGGATCGTGCACGATGGTGTCGCCGGTCACCACGCCCGGCCCCACTGCCGCTTGCGCGGGTGCGCCATGCAAGCCAATCACACTGGCGACGATGGCAAGCAGCGATACGATCGTGCGATGGCGCACCGACATTCCAGACCAGCCCCCTTCCACTCGATTGCCACGAACAACGCGCATCGGCTAACTCCTTGAACAACGTAAAGACGTTATCTGTAGGAGCAATCTAGCCCGGCAGCAGTGTCGTGAATCCGACGCTGATCTCAGAAGCACGGCGCAGGCCGAGCGGTTGTTTTATTTGCGACGCGCCTTCGTACCGATCGGCGCGCCATGCCCGCAGACGAAAGGCGGCTCGCACATCAGCACGCTTCGAAGACACCGGCATGCCGCGTATCATGCGCACTCTTTCACGCTCCGGGATGGACCCATGGCCGTACGCACGCTCAACGAATTTCTCGCCCATTCCAAGGAAAAGGACGTCAGCCCCGATCCGTTCGAACTGGAAAACCCGCACCTGCTGGAAGTGCGCCTCAACGGCATGGTGTGGTCCAAGGCCGGCGCCATGGTCGCGCGCACCGGCAACGTCAAGTTCACCCGCGAGGGTCTGCTGGAACAGGGTCTGGGCAACCTGCTGAAAAAGGCGGTCAGCGGCGAAGGCATGCAGCTGATGAAGGCCGAAGGCCAGGGCCGGGTGTATCTGGCCGACCTCGGCAAGCTGGTGACGCTGCTGCGTTTGAATGGCGAGGCGATCTTCGTCAACGGCAACGACGTGCTGGCGTTCGAATCCGGTGTCGAGCACAAGATCACCATGATGCGCAAAGTGGCCGGCATGCTGTCCGGCGGCCTGTTCAACGTGCGCCTGAGCGGCCACGGCATCGTGGCGATCACCTCGCACTACGAGCCTCTGACCCTGCCGGTCACCGCTGCCAGCGGCCCGGTGTTCACCGACCCGAATGCCACCGTGGCCTGGTCGGGCACGCTGACCCCGGAGCTGGTCACCGACGTGTCGATCGGCACCCTATTCGGCCGCGGCTCGGGCGAAAGCCTGCAGATGCGTTTTGCCGGCGAAGGCTGGGTGGTGGTGCAGCCTTACGAGGAGGCCAGCTTCCAGGCCAAGGGCTGATCCAGGCCGCCCGGCAGCAATAAACAATGCGCATCGCCTGGTGGCACGCTACGCAGCTGGGCAGTTTTCCAGTACGACGCGATGCGCAGTGAAAGCTGCGCATCCCAGCCCACCCTGTAGGAGCGCCCCTGGGCGCGAGGGCCTTACCGGTAACCCCGCATCGCGCCCTGGTGCGCTCCTACGGTTTTCCTGCATTCTGTCGCGAGCTGCACAGCTACCGAGCTGCCCTAGCTTGGCATTGCGTAGTCACGCAACTGTAGGCAACAGATGATTGCCCTGACGGCACCTCGTAGGAGCGCCCCTGGGCGCGATATGGCCTTCCCGGTAATGCCATATCGCGCCCAGGTGCGCTCCTACTAGTTTCCGGCTCTGATGCATTACACCCATCCGCGTTTGCGGAACCACACCAGCGGCACCACCATGCTCAGCACGATCACGCCCAGCGCCCAGAAATAGGCGTCGTGCCATTTGAGCTCGGGCATGTAGGCGAAATTCATGCCCCAGATGCCGACCAGCACCGTGGGCGGGATGCCGACCACCGACGCCACTGCCATCACCTTCATCACGTTGTTCTGGTCCATGTTGATCATGCCCAGCACGCTGTCGAGCAGGAACTCGATGCGGTCGTCCATGTGCTGCTGAAATTCGCTCAAGGTGGTCAGGTCCTTGTGCAGCAATCCGATGCGTTTAGCCGCGTCGTCGCCGAACCAGTCCGGCGCGGTGCCGTCCAGATAGGTGACCAGGCGCAGCAGTCCCTGCCCGGCATTGTGCAGCCCGCCCAGGCGCCGGCCCATGCCGCCCACCTGATGCAGCATGCGCTCCAGATCCTTGGTCTTGTGCGGCTCGTCGAACACCTGCCGGGTGGTGTCGGTGACCTCGGCTTCCAGCGATTCCAGCCGGTCTGCCAGGCGGCCCACCAGCTGGTCGAACATGCGCAGCAACAAATCGTCGGCGCTGTGGCAGGGCTCGTGTTCAAGCCGCGCAGCCACCGCCTCCAGCGAGCCCAAGCGCTGCTCGCGCAAGGTGACCAACATGGTCGGCGACACCGCAAAGCCCAGCGGCGCGGTCGGGCCATCGTCGTCCTGAAAGCGAGGCACATTGAGAAACAGCACCTCGCCCTGGCGCCGCACCCGGCTGCTGAATTCGATCTCGCCGATCGCCGCGCGATCCGGCAGCGCGAACCCCACCTTTTCTGCGGCCTGCGCCAGCTCCTGTGCAGTGGGTTGGCACAGGTCGACCCAGGAACCTTGCGTGTGCTGCGTTCCGGCAATCGGGTGTGTCATGATCATGCGGCAGGCCGTGGCGATGGATGGCGGCGAGCATCCCGTTCCATCCGATCGGCGTCAACGTCGCGCGCAAAACGCGCTTAGCTGCCAGTGGCCTTTATCGCGGCGCCGTGCAGCCACAGACGCCAAAGCCCCGCAGTGCGGGGCCTTGGTGATGTCTTCGGTCGGTCTTGCGTGCGCTCAGCCTGTGCGTGTCTGCTTCCGCTTCACCGCATAGCCGATCGCCAGCAGCAGGAACCACACCGGGCTGGCCAGCAAAGCCTGGCGCGTGTCGGCCTGCAAGGTCAGCAGCACGATGACGAAGGCGAAAAACGCCAGGCACACGTAGCACATCAACACGCCACCGGGCATCTTGAACGCCGAGGCCGCGTGCTGCTCCGGGCGCTTGCGCCGATACGCGATATAGGCGCACAAGATCAGCGACCACACGAACATGAAGAGCACCGCCGACAACGTGGTGACCAGCGTGAACGCAGTGACCAGGTTGGGAATCAGATACACCAGCATCGCGCCCAGCAACAGACACACGCAGGAGAACAACAGCCCGCGCGCCGGCACTGCTGCACGCGACAGCTTGGCGAAGCCCTTCGGCGCATGCTGCTCCTCGGCCAGGCCGTAGAGCATGCGGCTGGTGGAGAAGATGCCGCTATTGGCCGAGGAGGTGGCCGAGGTCAGCACCACGAAGTTGATCAGGCTGGCCGCAGCAGGCACGCCAGCCAGCACGAACAACTCCACGAACGGGCTCTTGTCGGCCACCACCTGCCGCCACGGCGTCACCGCCATGATCGCGATCAGCGCCAGAACGTAGAAAATCAGGATACGTACCGGGATCGAGTTGATCGCCTTGGGCAGATTGCGGCGCGGGTCTGCGGTTTCCGCAGCGGTGGTGCCGACCAGCTCGATGCCGACGAAGGCGAACACCGCGATCTGAAAACCGGCGAAGAACCCGCCGATGCCCATCGGGAACATGCCGCCGTCGTTCCACAAGTTCGACAGCGAGGCCACATTGCCAGACGGCGAGCGGAAGCCCCACGCCACCAGCCCGGCGCCGGTGATGATCAACGCGGCGATGGCGACGATCTTGATCAACGCGAACCAGAATTCCATCTCGCCGAACAACTTGACCGTCACCAGATTCAGGCTCAGCAGCAACAGCACGCAGAGAATGGCTGGAATCCACGGCGCCAATCCCGGAAACCAGAACTGCGCATACGCCGCAATCGCGATGACATCGGCGATGGCGGTAATGATCCAGCAGAACCAGTACGTCCAGCCGCAGAAGAACCCGGCCCACGGCCCGAGCAGGTCGGTGGAAAAGTCGATGAACGACTTGTACTCCAGGTTGGACAGCAGCAGCTCGCCCATCGCGCGCATCACGAAGAACAGCATCGCGCCGATGATGAGATAGACGAACAGGATCGACGGGCCAGCCAGACTGATGGTCTTGCCCGAGCCCATGAACAGCCCGGTGCCGATCGCGCCACCGATGGCGATCAGCTGCAGGTGGCGATTGGACAGGCTGCGTTGCAGATGATCGGGCGCGGACGGGTCAGACATGGGCACGGCACCGGCAAGTGAACAAGCCGTCAAAAATACGAGATCGCGGCAGCGCGCACCAGCGGTTTGAACAGCAACGCCGGGTAGGCCGGCAAATACGCCGGCGCATGCCGAGCGGACAGCGCCATGCTGCGGTGCGCACAGTGCGGGTTGCACGCCGCGTGTTGCGCCATGCAGCTTGGGCTGCGCGTTGGCAGGGCATTCACTGCCGCGACCAAGATGACAATCGTGCGGCATCTCGCACAAACAGCGATCCGCGTCCCAGCGCGCTCGTTGCACTGGCTGCAGCACGCGCTCCTGCCCGCTTCCTTGACTGCGCGCACGGACCGCACGTGGCGATTGCTGGTCTCCTGCGCGGGCCCAACCCTCAGGACACTCCCATGTACTCACGTTCCCATCTATTGCTGGCCATGACGTTGCTGGCCCCGGTCTCTGCATTGGCCGTGCAGGTCGATGCGCACGGGCAACTGATCGACGCGCGCGGTCAGGCGCTGCAACTGCGCGGCGTGACCTGGCCGGGCTTCGATCGCGCTGCGCTGGTTGCGGCGGGTCTGCGCAACGGCACGCTGCAACAGACGCTGGATCAGATGCAGGCAGCCGATATCAATGCGCTGCGTGTGCCGATCTGCACGGCGACGCTGCAAGCCAGGCCCGTCGCTGCGGCCGATGTCGCAGGCGACCCCGCACTGCGCGGCCTGACTTCGTTGCAGCTGCTCGATGCGGTCGTGCGCGCCAGCACCCAACGCGGCATGCAGGTCCTGCTGGCATTTGCCGATGGCGGATGCGATGACTCCGCACCGCAGCTGGGTGCGCAGCAGCAAGCCTGGACGAACGGCTTGACCACGCTCGCCGCCCGCTACGGCACCACCACCGGTGTGATCGGCATTGATCTGGGCAGCAGCGGTTACCGCAATGCCACCTGGGCCGGAAACAGCGTAGACGCCGACTGGAATCGCATTGCCTCACGCGCGGCGGCCACTGTCCTCAAACAGGCACCACGCTGGGTGGTGGGCGTGGAAGGCGTGGGCAGCAACGCGCTCTGCAGCGACTCCGCGCGCAAGGCGCCCGGCAGCAATCTGCAGCCGCTTGCCTGCGTGCCATTGCGCATCCCAGCCAAGCAACTGGTGTTGATGCCCAAACTGGCGGGGCCGGATCGCGATGCGGCAGATGCCTTCGCAGCGGCCGACTTTCCACGCGGTCTGCCAGCGAGCTGGCAACGCGACTTCGGCACGTTTACCGCAGACTATGCGGTGCTGCCGGTGAGCATTGGTGGCGGCCTGGGCGATGGCGACCCGCGCGATCCCGCATGGCAACAGGCATTGAGCGGCTATCTGGCAAGCACCGGCATGCGCAGTGCCTTTCTGGGCAGCTGGGAAATAGGCAATGCCAACAATGGCGGCCTGCTCGCCAGCGATGGCAGCCCGCGCAGCGACAAGCTACAGATCCTGCATCAAGCATGGGGATTGGCGACAGCTACATCTGCCAGCGCATCTGCAAAAAGCGCGAGTAAAGCCGACGCGAGCAAGGCGACCACCTGGAACAGCACCTTCAGCGGCACAGCGACCTATACCAGCTCCGGCTATTCCGGCGGTGCGGTCCTGCTGGATCCGATTCCCAGCAACGCCTTCATCACCGCACTCAACCCGACCCAGATGAACTTCGGTGGGGTCAAAGCCGCACTTGCCGGCGCCTATCTGGAAGTGACCGGCCCCAAGGGCAAGACCGACGTCTATGTCACCGACCTGTATCCGGACGGCGCATCCGGCGGCCTGGACTTATCGCCGAATGCCTTTGCTGCAATCGGCGACATGGTGCAAGGGCGCATCCCGATCAGTTGGAAGATCGTGCGCGCACCCATCACCGGCAACGTGCAATACCGCATCAAGGAAGGCAGTTCGCGCTGGTGGGCCGCGATCCAGGTGCGTAACCACGCCTACCCGGTCGTGAAGTTCGAAGTGAAGCAAGGCAGCACCTGGAAAAGCTTGCAGAAGATGGACTACAACCACTTCCTCGGTGAGCAACTGGGCAACCAACCGCTGTCCATCCGCATCACCGACATCCGCGGCAAGGCCATCCTCGATACCATTCCCGCGCTGCCCGAAGACGGCAACAAGCCGGTGTATTTCGAACCGGGCAACGTGCAGTTCCCCTGACGTGTTAATCAACTCGCAAAACGCTGCCCAGCAACCAACACTTATTAGCCCCCAGCAAGCCCACCGCCTACACGGCCCGGCAGTGCCTGATCGTCATCCTCTTCCAGATCGCCCACCTCCTCGCGCAAACCGCCTTGCTGCGGCGCCTGCTCTTCCAACGGAATTTCTTCCTCGTTGGTATCCGGATCGGGCGTGCCGTGCGCGGCCACGCCTGTGGTGAACGTGGTCATCGGGCGAGCAGTACGTGGATTGAGATGCATGGACGACTCCGTTGCGTTCAGTGGTGCGTCAACGCTAGGCCGCGCAACGCTAGTGCACCGTGAGCCTGAGCATCGCCGCGCTGACACGCTGTTGACGTGCGTTCGCTGAAAACGCGCCGAAACCAGCCGTGCAGCCCATGGTTATCATGACGACTTATCTTCGAGGCAAAACCATGCGTTATCGCGCTCTGCTCGCATTCCTGCTGACCTGCGGCAGTGCGCAGGCTGCCGAGCCTGCCTCACGTCTGGATGCAGTGCTGCAATCCGGCGTGCTGCGCGTGTGCACCACCGGCGACTATCGTCCTTATTCGTTGCTGCGCGCAGATGGGCACTTCGAAGGCAGCGACATCGCGCTGGCACAGTCGCTTGGCGCCAGCCTGGGTGCACGCGTGCAATTCGTACGCACCAGCTGGCCGCAATTGATGCCCGATCTACTCGCCGATCGTTGCGACATTGCAGTCGGCGGCATCTCGGTGACCTTGCAGCGGCAACGCCAGGCCAGCTTCAGCACGGTGCTGGACGTGGACGGCAAGATCCCGCTGGTGCGCTGCGCCGACCAGACGCGTTACCGCAACATCGCGCAACTCAATCGACCCGACGTGCGCGTGATCGAGCCGCCCGGCGGCACCAACGAAGCCTTCGCGCGGCGCGAATTGCCGCGCGCGAACCTGCGCCTGTTCGCCGACAACACCACCATCTTTCAGGAGCTGGTGGACCAGCGTGCCGACGTGATGATCACCGATGCCTCCGAGGCGCTATACCAGCAGGCACGCCTGCCCGCGCTATGCGCCATCGCGCCGGAGCAACCGCTGCAATACGGCGAAAAAGCCTTTCTGCTGCCGCGCGACGACCCCGCATGGAAGGCCTATGTCGACCAATGGCTGCACCTGAGCAAGGCCAGCGGCGAGTACGCGCGCATCGTCGAAACCTGGCGCGCACCGCGCCCGGAATCCACTACGTCACCGTAACGCTCAGCTGGGAATAGGGAATAGGTAATAGGGAATAGGGAATAGGGAATAGGGAATCGCAACAGCATCACGCGCATCGCGACATGTCGAAACAGCGCCCTTCCGATTCCCCATTTCCCGACTCCCCATTCCCGCGGCGCACCGCGCCGACCTCAAACAATCTTGGTCCGTCGCCACCAACGCGACACCTGTTCTTCGCGTACCAGCGTGAACAAACCGGCGCCCAGAATCAACGCGATGCCCACCGCCATCGGCCAATCCAGATGGTCGTGAAACAGCAGATAGCCGAACGCGATCGCCCACAACATCTGGCTGTATTGCGTGGGCGCCACCACGCTCACCGGCGCCATGCGCGTGGCGTACATCAGGCAAATCGCCGCCAGACCCGCGAGCAAGCCGTAGCCTGCCAGCAAGTACCACTGGTACAGCGTGGGCCAGACGAAGCTCGGCAACATCATGATCCCGCCCATCACCAACGGGCCGATCACGCCGGCGCCATAGAGCGTCAAACGCTTCTCGCTATGGCCGGCCATGCGCAAGGTGATCACCGAGATCGCACCCACCAGGCCACAGACGATCGCCGCCACATGCCCGTGGGTGAGATGCCGAAAGCCGGGACGCAACACGATCAACACGCCGATGAAGCCCACGATCACCGCCGACCAACGCCGCCAATGCACTTCTTCCTTGAGGAACACCACCGACAGCACGGTCACGAAAATCGGCATCAAGAAGATCAGCGCAAAGGCCTCGGCCATCGGCAAGGTGGTAAAGGCGATCACCGAGGTCAGATTGCCGATCGCGCCGGTAAGCGCGCGCAGCAGCCACAGACTGGGCTGCTTGGCCATCACCAGCTCGCGCAGGCGGTCGTCGGGCTTCTTCAGGAACGGCACCGCCACCAGCATCAGCAACGCGCCGAGAAACAGCACTTCGTAGACCGGCAACGTGCCTTCGAGCAGCTTCACGAACGCATCGCTGATCGAATAGGCCGCATAGCAGGCGAACCCCAACAACACACCCTTCAGCATTGCCGACACTCCACGGTTGGCGCCGATCCGACGCGGTGTCGGTGCGGGCAGTACACAGTATGCGGTGCGCCATGCGTTGGAGGAATCGTTGCGCGCAGCCGCTGTTTGCGCACTCCCGGGTTACTTGCAGGCAACAGGATGCCGGCACGCTATGGGTCGGTTACGATGCCGATTCCTTCCTTGACACCGGCGCGCGCGCTACGCGTCCGAATCCAGACCTGTCACCCGTGCCCCATTACTCCGGCCCACTACTCATTCTCTCTGACGCCCAAGCCCTGCTTGCCGCGCGCGGAAATGGTCTGACTCAATGGACCGGGTCGCTGGACCTGGGCCGCAGTACCGGCACTGCGCAGCTGGATGCGCAGACCTGGCAGTGGCGCGGCAGGGGCTACCCGTATCCGGGCAAGCTCAAGGAGCGCACGCTGTATTTCTGGGACGGCGACGACTTTGCGCCGATCTCGCGTTTCAACGGTGCGTTGATCAAGCTGGTGCCGACCGAATGGGGCGCGCCCACCTTTGAGATCGACGGCATCAAGATGCTGCCGTCGGCGCAGTTGTCGCCGTTCGACGATGCGCGCCGCAAGGTGGCACTGGTGGATCCGCGCGGCAAGGTCGTGCTGGATACCTGTGGTGGCCTGGGCTATTTCGCCGCCTGCTGCCTGGAGGCCAACGTGGCGCAACTGCACTCGTTCGAAAAGAACGCCGACGTGCTGTGGCTGCGCACCCTCAATCCGTGGTCGCCGGATCCGGACGACGACGCCAGCGGTGGGCGTCTGCAGCTGACACACGCCGATATCTCGCAGCACGTCACCACGCTCGCAGACGGTTCGGTCGACGCCATCCTGCACGACCCGCCGCGCTTCGGCATTGCCGGCGAGCTGTATTCGCAGGTGTTCTACGACCAGCTGGCGCGCGTGCTGCGCCGCGGCGGGCGCATGTTCCATTACACCGGCGCGCCCAACAAATTCACCAGCGGGCGCGATGTTCCCAACGAAGTGAGCAAGCGCCTGAGCAAGGCTGGTTTCAGCACGCAACTCGCCTTGGATGGTGTGCTGGCGACGTTGCCTGCGCGGCGCTGAGTATCGTCTGCGCGATCAGGTACAACCGCCCCCGCCATCATTGAGAAGCCTCAACACGTGGGCCATGCAGACAGCGATAGCGGATGAATCTGCGATACTGCACCGCCCTCGACAAGGATGTTGCATGCGCCTCCATCTCACTGCTTTATGGTTGGCCCCACTCGTGCTGATGCTGTGCGCGCCAGCAGGCGCACAGACGCAATCGCAGGCACAGACACCGCCCGCGCAGCCCATGTCTGAAGTCACACTCTCCAACCCTGTCACCACCGCCACACTGGCCGGGCGCACGATTCGCTTGGGCGAGCACGCTGGAAAATGCGCAGTGCTGCGCGACGATGAAGTGTTTCCGCTGGGCATCGGTGCGCCGTGCTATTTCAGCATTGCGCGCGACCGCAGCGCACAGGTGCACCACTTCCAAGGCAGCGACATTGTGCTGGTGCAGCATGCCCATCAAACGGCAAGCCCGGACTGGGACGTCAAACTCTACGGGGCGATCTGCGCCTTCGAATCGCAGTCCGTGCGCGAGGTCGACGATGTGCTGGAAGCCGGCATCGTCGCCAGCTCCTGGCATTGTGACCCGACAAGCGGTGCCGACCAGAAAGAGTTCGTCTACAGCTACGACACCTGGCCGAAGCGCAACGCAGCCAAACCTTCGCGCAAGCGTGGGACACCATGAAGTCTGTTCAAGAGTCGCGAACAAAACTGCCAGGTGTGCGTAGCCAATGATCTGCGGCTTTGCTGCAAGGCCCTTGCCCGCCTACCATCGCGGGACACGCCGCAAGTACGTCCGTGTAGGCGCTTACGCGGCATCCATGCCGCGTAAGGTCCCGCGACGGTAGGCGGGCAAGGGCCAGTGGAGATGGTCGGTGTGCGTGACCTGCCATCAGCGTCTGCCGCGCCGCATGGCCTCGGCACGATCGCGCCGGTAATCCTTCCATGCGAGATACGCAAACACACCCACCATCGCCAACAGGGCAGTGGTCAACAGGCCATCCCAGCCGATCGAGATCCAGTAGCGCTGCGGGTCGGTGTCGGCATAGAACGTCCTGGCCGGCCGACCACGAACGACGCTGACATAGCGCCCGCTGATCACCGCCTGCAGCAACAACCATAGCCGCCCGCAACAGGCCACCGCGATCACGAGGACCACCCCGCGGACAAGCCAGTCGACGATGCGGGAATTGGCAGGCGCCGGCGTCGGTGGTGGTGGTGATTTGGGACGTTTTTTCAAGCAGGCCTCTCTGCAATCGTGCGACGCAGTTTACCGCTGGCACTTTGCATCGGCGCCTGTCGGCGTGATCGCGCGCAGACAGGACGCGGCCTTCAACTGCAACACGACGCTATGCACGTGCAGCCTGGTCGCAGCCGCTATAATCGCCGCGCAGCGCACTCGATCGAGTGACATGGAACGCTCCACGCTGCATTCGTCTCAAGGAAGATAGCCGGCAGCACTGCCACGCGGATTGTCTGGACGCTTCCTTGGATTTTTTTGCTGTGACGCCATGCAACGGCGACAACAGTCTTCCCTCAAGGATCTTTCGCTTTGAAGACGTTCACCACACTCCTGCTTGTCTCTCTCAGTCTGCTGCTTGCTGCCTGCGGCGGCGGCACCACCACCGGCGCCTCCAAGCTCTCCTCCAGCGACTATCTGTTGCACAACATCTCGGTCTGGAATGGCGCGGTGACCATCATCGATCCGTGGGTGTCCGGCGATCGCGGGCAGAGCCTGGTGAACGATGCCATCGCGCACAAGCCGCTGGACAGCTACAAGACCGCGCTGGGCAGCCAACGCAAGGCGCTTGCCGCCAATGCGCAGGCCAATGCCGCCGTGGCCTCGGGCGTGCCGGATAACGCCAAGGATCTGGACGGCAAGTTGTCGGCCTACCTCAAGAGCGCCGACGCGATGATGGCCGCGCTGGAGCGCTTTGCCGCACTGCCCAACGGCTACACCAATACCGAGCTGGCACCGCTGGCCAAGGACCTGGAAACCGTGTCGGCCCAGCTCAATGTCGATATCGAAGCCCTGAATACCGCGCAGCGCGCATATTCCAAGGAGCACAAGGTGCCGATGCAGGAAGTCAGCCAGTAAGCACGACGGTATCGTCGGTGGCGCCTTGCGGACCGCGGCACGTGGTCCGCAAGGCGCGATCGAGCCTTCTCGCTTCGTTTGACTCCACTGGTCACCTCACACGCAGGTGCACAACGCACTGCGATGAAAAACGTCATGCGGTTTAGAGCGGCATCGTTGCTCGATGCTGCAGCGCGACTGCAGACCCCAGCGATTTAAAAAGCGCGATCCGCAAATACGCGATCGACGCACGCACGCTCAACACACCGCCCATTGATCGCGCCCGGCAGTCTTGGCTGCATACAACGCAAGATCGGCCTGGCTCAGCAGCACGTCCAGGCCGGTGGCGGCGGTGACGCTGACCGCTCCCATGCAGAACCGCACCGGCTGGTCTGCCGGCAGGCCGGGAATCTGGATCGCGGCCACGGCGCTGCGCAGGCGCGCAAACACCGCAGGAATTTCTTCCGCGTTGCAGCCCGGCAATACCAGCAGGAATTCTTCGCCGCCCAGGCGGCCCAGGCGATCCTGCGTGCGCAAGGCCAGCTTCGAGGCGCTGGCGAGCGCCTTGAGCACCGCATCGCCGGTGGCGTGGCCGTGTACATCGTTGATCAACTTGAAGTGATCCAGATCGATCAACGCCAGCATGCATGGGATCTGCGAGCGCAACGCTTGCTCGATCTGCTGTTGCGCTTCAGAGCGAATGGCGCGGCGATTGGGCAGGCCGGTGAGTTCGTCGCGCATCGCCAGCCGCGACAGCTGACGGCGATGGCGCGCACCGAAGGCCAGCACCACCAAGGCGCCCAGCAACAGCAGGCAGGCCGCACATAGCGCGATCCATAGCGTGCGTTGGCCCGCTTCGCGCGCCTGCAAGGCCAGTTGCGCAGTCTCGCTACGGCGGCGCAGCTCGGCGGTTTCGGCGCCACGGCGGGCATCTTCGTAGCGCGCCTGCAAGCGCAGCATCACGGTGTCGCGTTGGCGGTCCAGGCTTTGCGCGCGCAGCGTGTTGGCGCGTTGCAGTTCCTGATACGCCTCGGCATGGCGGCCTTGCGCTGCCAGCGCCTGGGCAATGGCATCGAGCAGTTGCGCACGCCGGCTCAAGGTCAGGTTCGGGTCGTCCGCCGCCCTGGCCGCGACGATCTCGGCCCCCAGGCTGTCTGCTTTCAACACCGTCAATGCCTGCAGCAACACTGCATGACACGCGGCGATACGACCAACATTGCCTTGTTTCTGCATCAGTGGCAGTGCCTCGCGCGCCATTGCCAGTGCCGCATTCGCATCGCCGGTTTCGCTCAGGGCTTCGCTGGCGCTGGTCAGTGCCGCCGCCACGCCGGCCTGATCGCCGAGCTCGCGGCTGAGCGCCAGCGCGCGCTTGAAATGCAGCAAGGCGGCCTCGGGTTGCTGCGCGGCCAGCGACGTGCCGTACTCGTATTCGATCAGGCTGCGCTGGAAGCGTGCCGGCTGGCCGTGCAGGCGCGTCAAGGCATGCTGCAGATAATCTTCGGCTTCGCTGTCTTCTGCCATGCGCCCACCGACACGGCTGGCCAGCGACCCCAGCTGGGTCAACGCGTCCAGCTCCAGGCTCAAGGTGTGCTCGCGCACCGCACACTGGTAGCTGGCCTGCGCCGCCTTCCATGCCTCATCGCTGCTGCTGGAGGCCAGCATGCTCCACATGTCGACCGCTTCCACTTCGCACAGCAGATCGTTGCGACCCAGTGCCCGCGCCCGCTGACGCAGATCTTCCAATCGCGTCACCATGCCGCGGTTGGGGTTTTCGCGCACATCGCTGAGTGCCTGCACGGTATCCAGCCACAGCTGCGCCTGCGCGGCGTTGCCATGCAATTGCTCCAACACGGTACGCGCCTGGCTGAGCACCAGCTGGCGATGATCGTTGTCTTCCAGCGAGATCAGGATGCGCGCCTGGGCCAGCAAGGCCCAGAATTGCGCGTCGGCATCGCCATTGCTGCGCGCCTGCTGCAAAAAGGTCTGTGCGGTCTGCAACGCGGCCTTGGGGTCGTCGATTGCGGCCGATTCGATCGCCTTCCATGGCTGCGGCTGCGCCCACACCACCGCGCTGCTCAGCAGTAATGCGATCCCCGCCAAGACCCGTTGCCAGCGTGCCGCAAGAAGGCTCATCGGCGACTCATGACGGCGACAAGGCACAACGCGCCGGGACCGTGACCACGGCATCACCTCCGACCCGAACCGGGCTTGCTGGTTGCTGCGGCATTTCAGGCACTCCCATGGGTGGACAGCGGTGGAATTGGGCGAGGTCGGCGTCTGCTTGAACGCGACATCGATGCAGCAACCTCTGCAATGATGACCGGCAGGCATGCCAGGCACCGTGATCGCGACGTTCCTGATCGAGCTCGTTATCGGCCTGATCGCACCTGGCTTGAATCGGAGCGACCGACGCAGCGAGCTGCCGGCATCCCGTGTGTGCCGGTGTGTGCCGGTGTGTGCTGGCACCTGTCCGGCAGCGACGTAAACTGCCGCACGGCAGTTGCCGCCCGATATCTGGAGACGCCGTGACATCCTGCTTGCCCCGCCTGCTCACGTTGCTTGCCGTCGCCTTGCTGTCGGCCTGCGCCACCCAGGCCCCGCGTGCGCCGCAACACTCTCCGGATGCGGTCAAGGCCGATATCGCCCGGCGCCTGCCGGCCACCCTCACCGATCGCGCCGGCTGGGCCAACGATGTGTACGTGGCGCTGTCCTCGCAGGCGCTGGACACCAGCCCCGAGCACATCTGCGCGGTGCTGGCGGTGACCGAGCAGGAGTCGACCTATCAGGCCAATCCCGTCGTTCCCAACCTGGGCAAGATTTCACGCGCGGAGATCGACCGCCGCGCCAGTGCGCACCACATTCCCAGCTTCATGGTCGACGCCGCCGTGCGCATCGACTCCCCCGATGGCCGCAGCTATGCCACGCGCATTGCGAGCGCGCGCACCGAGCAGGAGTTGAGCAAGATCTTCGAGGATTTCACCGGCAGCGTGCCGTTGGGCGCGCGCCTGTTCGACGGGCTCAATCCGGTGCACACCGCCGGGCCGATGCAGGTGAGCATCGCGTTTGCCGAGCAGCATGCCGAGCGCTATCCGTATCCACCGGGCGACTCGATGCGCCATGAAGTCTTCAGCCGTCGCGGCGGGCTCTGGTTCGGCACCAGACATCTGCTCGGGTATCCGGCCAGTTACGACGCACTGCTGTATCGCTTCGCCGACTTCAACGCCGGTTGGTACGCCAGCCGCAATGCCGCCTTCCAGGCCGCGCTGAGCAAGGCCAGCGGCATCGCGCTCGCACTGGACGGCGACCTGCTCACACCCGGCGCCAGCCTGGAGGCACCGGGCGGCACCGAACGTGCCGCACGCGCCCTGGGCAGCCAGCTGGCGATGAGCGACCGGCAACTGCGCCGTGCGCTGGAAGCCGGCGATACGGCCGATTTCGAGGACACCGATCTGTATCGCCAGGTGTTCGCGCTGGCCGAGCGCAGCACCGGCAAACCGTTGCCGCGCGCCGTATTGCCGGGTATCACCCTGGAAAGCCCGAAGATCACCCGCACGCTCACCACCGCCTGGTTCGCGCAGCGGGTGAACGAGCGTTGGAAACGCTGCATGGGCAAGTAGCCACACGCCCGCGCGCGCGGCACACCCCGGATGTCGGCGCACGTTGCGCCTGTCGCAACGGCTTGGTCTACGGCCATGGCACGACCTATGGCAGAGGCACACGCACCGCCGGGCCAGGTAGCATCAGGGGGCTGCGTCGACCGCATCGACGCGCGCCCCTTCCGACGAGGTCCACATGCTCACACCGTTGCCGATGCGCCACCTGCTCACCGCCCTGGCGATCGCCGCGCTGCCCGCGCTGGCCAGCGCGCAGGTCCCCAGCGTGACCGAGGCCGACTACGCCCGCGCCGAGCGCCTCACCAGCTATCTGGCGCAACCGCTGGTCGATCACCAAGCCACGCGCATCGACTGGCTGGACGCCACCCATGTGGTCTATGTCGATCACGATGCCACCGGCAACCGGCTGCTGCAGCTGGACACCGCCACCGGCAAGACCGCGCCGCTGTTCAAGCAGTCCGCGCTGGTCGGCTCGCTCAATACGCTGCTGAAGACCGGCGACAAACCGCTCAAGGCCGACACGTTCGCACCGGTGGTCAAGCGCACCGCCGATGGCCGCTACCGCCTCAACGTCCGCGATACCGCCGTGGTCTGCGACACGCGTGCGCGCTGCAGCAAGCTCTATGCGAAGGACAAGGCCGAGCCGGGCGTGCCGTCGCCGGACAAGCGCAGCGAAGCCTTCATCCGCAACTGGAACCTGTGGGTACGCGATCTGGCCAGCGGCCAGGAAACCCAGCTCACCCGCGACGGCGTGGAAAACTTCGGCTACGCCACCGACAACGCCGGCTGGCAGCACAGCGACAACGCCATCGTTGCCTGGTCGCCGGACTCGCGCAAGATCGCCACCTTCCAGCAGGACCAGCGCAAGACCGGCGACATGTATCTGGTCAGCACCAAGCTAGGGCATCCGGAACTGCAGTCGTGGAAATACCCGCTGGCCGGCGACAAGGACGTGACCATGATCGAGCGCGTGGTCATCGACGTGCCCACGCGCAGCGTGCTGCGGCTGAAACTGCCGCCGGATCAGCACCGCTCCACCCTGTGCGACGACGTGAGCTGCTCGCCTGGCCTGTGGGACGATGTGAAGTGGGCGCCGGACGGCAAGACGCTGGCCTTCGCCTCCACCTCGCGCTTCCACAAGCAGACCTGGTTGCGCATCGCCGATGTCGCCACTGGCGAGGTGCGTACCGCCTTCGACGAAACCGCCAAGACCTATTACGAAAGCGGCCAGGTCGCCGCCAATTGGGCGTACCTGCCCGGCAGCAACGAGGCGGTGTGGTTCTCCGAACGCAGCGATTGGGGCCAGCTGTATCTCTACGATCTGGGCACCGGTAAACCCAAGCGCGCGATCACCACCGGCGAAGGCAACGTCACCGAGTTGTTGCGCGTGGACCCGGTGACACGCACCGCGTGGTTCGTCGGTGTGGGCCGCACGCCGGGCGTGGACCCGTACTACCAGCAGCTGTGGAAGGTGAGCCTGGACGGTGGTGAGCCGGTGCTGCTCACACCCGAAGTGGCCGATCACCACATTGCGCTCTCGCCCGATGGCGCACGCTTTGTCGATACCTATTCCACCTCAGTCACCCCGCCGGTCACGCTGTTGCGCGATGCCGGCGACGGACGCAGCGTCAGCACGATCGCCACTGCCGACATCAGCCGCCTCAAGGCCGCCGGCTGGGTGCCGCCGGAGCCAATCACGGTCAAGGCGCGCGACGGCAAGACCACGTTGTACGGGCTGATGTTCAAGCCCAGCAACTTCGACCCGGCGCGCAAATACCCGGTGATCGATTACATCTATCCCGGCCCGCAGACCGGATCGGTACGTGGCCGCATTTTCCTTGCCGGCCACGGCGACAATCAATCGTTGGCGGAGCTGGGCTTCATCGTGATCGCCATCGACGGCATGGGCACGCCGTGGCGTAGCAAGACCTTCCACGACACCTGGTACGCCAACATGGGCGACAACACGCTGCCCGACCAAGTCGCCGCGATCAAAGAACTCGGCCAGCGCTATACCTGGTTCGATACCAGCCGCATCGGCATCTGGGGCCACTCCGGCGGCGGCAACGCCTCCACCGCCGCGATGCTGCGCTACCCGGACCTGTTCAAGGTGGCCTGGTCGGAAAGCGGCAACCACGACAACCGCGGCTACGAAGACGACTGGGCCGAGAAGTACCACGGCGAACACATCGTCAACAAGGATGGCACGTCCAACTACGACGACCAGGCCAACGCCGGCCGCGCCGGCAACCTCAAGGGCCGGCTGATGCTGGTGCACGGCACCCTGGACGACAACGTGCCGCCGTATCTCACCCTGCTGGTGGCCGATGCGCTGATCAAGGCCAACAAGAACTTCGACATGCTGATGCTGCCCAACGCCAAACATGGCTATGGCGATCTCACACCGTATGTCACACGCCGCCGCTGGGATTATTTCGTGCAGTACCTGCTCGGCGCCACGCCGCCGGCGGAGTATCAGATGAAGCCGATGCCCAAGAACTGACAGGCGCACAGGCAGCACGGTGACGCAGGCACCCTGTCGTGTAGGAGCGGCCCTGGCCGCGATGCCTTACCGATAAATACGCAAGACATATCAGGCGACATTGCCAACCAGGCACAGCGTTGTCCGGCGCCTGAACATCCCGCACCACCACCACACCACCACTACGCTGCTCGGCCACACGTTGCATCCGGACAAAACCGGATGCAGCCACCAAGCCCTTACTTCGCCGTGCGGCCGCCCAATTGCTTGTTCAAGAACGCCAGCAAGCGCGTGTAGTACTCACGCCGATGCGCTTCGGTATAGAAGCCATGGCCTTCGTTGGGAAAATACAGGGACTCCACCGGCACACCGGCCACTTTCAATGCGCGCTCCATGCGTTCGGTATGCGCCGCCGGCGCGCGCTCGTCCTTGCCGCCTGCAGCCAGAAACACCGGCACCTTGATCTGGCGCGCCAAGGTCACCGGCGAGCGTGCCGCCAAGGTCTCGCGTGCGCCCAGCCAATCGCCAGTCCAGTTCTTGGCCCAGCGCGCGCGACTAGAGTTGTCGCGTGCCAGGATGTCCAGGTCGTAGACGCCGACATAGCCGGCAGCGCAGCGGTACAAGCCTGGCTCCCTGGCCACGCCCATCAACGCCGCATAGCCGCCATAGCTGGCGCCGTACATGCAGATGCGCGATGCATCGGCCACGCCCTGCGTGATCGCCCAATGCGTGGCGTCGGTGAGGTCGTCCTGCATGCGCCCGCCCCATTCCTTGGCGCCGGCCTGCGTGAACGCACGCCCGTAATTGGCCGAACCGCGATAGTTGACGCGCAGCACCGCATAGCCGGCCGCAGCCAGCAGCTGGGTCTCGTCATCGAACGCCCATTTGTCGAAGATACCGAACGGCCCACCGTGCGGCATCACGATCAGCGGCAACGGCTTGCCGGGCTCGGCGTTCAACGGCTGGGTCAGATAGCCATGCAGCTGCAGACCATCGCGCGCCTTGAAACTCACCTGTTTGCTGGCCGGCACGCCATCGGGCGGAAACCATTCGCGGCGGCTGAACACACGGTCCGCACGCTTGCTCACCGTATCGAACAGATAGTAATCGCCGTTATTGCGATCGCTCCACACATAGGCGAGCACGAAGCGGCCATCGCTGGTGGCCGAGGTGATGTACACCGCGTTGTCGCCGAAGGCTTTTTCCAGACTGCGGTACAACCGCGCAGTCGGTGCTTTCTCATCGAAGAAGCGGTTGCGTACCCGATCGCTCATGTAGCTCACACCGATCGGCGTGGTGCCGTCCAGATCCTGCAGGATCCGGTAGGGGTCGACGGTGTCGTCGTGCAACAGCGGCGTCGACTTGCCGGTGGCCGGGTCCCACGCCACCACCACGTCGGTGCCGGTGGCCTGCTCCACTTCCAGATAGGCCTGCGTGCCATCGGCAGAAAAGCCAAGCGGAAATTCGCGATGGTGGCTGGTGGCCGAGTCGTTGATCAACTTCCACGGCGCTTGGTCGTTGTCGCGGTAATACAGCTTGCTGGCATTTTCCACATCCGCCCCGTGCGCAAACCGGATACGCCCCTGCCGGTCGGTGACAAAGCTGGCGCGGCGCACCGGTGAAGTGGCTACCGTGCTGCGTCGGCGCGTATAGATGTCCAGCTTGTCGATGCGGATGTTCGGGTCGCCGACGAACGGAATCGACGACACCAGGATATTGCGTGGATCGCCTGGCAAGGTATCCAGCATGAAGGTGCCCGGATCCAACTCCATCTTCAACTGCGCACCGTTGATCTCATCGTTGGTGCCGTAGGGGCTGGCCAATAGCCGCCCGTTCTTGCCATCGGCATCGATCGCATGCAATTGGCCGATGGCCATCGGCTCATCGCGCGAGCCCAGCCGCTGCGCCATCGACACCACAATGCGGTCGTCGTTGGCCCACCAGAAATCGTCCACCACGCTATTGGCGCCGCCGGTCACCTTGGCCGTGGCCACTTTGTCTTCGCGCCGCACCACACCCAACACGGTGCGATCTTCCAACGGCATGGTGATGGCGTAATACGCGCCCGAGGGCGAAATCTTGATGCGCTCGAATTGGTCGTTCCTGAGATACGGCGTCAGATCCAGCACGTCCTGCGGAGTTTGCGCATGCACCGGCACCGCCATCAGGCCTGCCAGCACGGCAGTCGCCACCATCGTCCAATAACGCATTGCTGCACTCCGCTTCTTCCTTGGTATGCCTATGGTGGCAAAGGCAGTTTGCGGAGTCCATGGTCTGGCGTGATATCGGGTGCGTTGCGCAGCGACATGCCGAGTGCCACACACGGCATTCTCCGCAGTGCCTAGCTTGCCTTGATACGCTCAGACACCGCGGCGTGTGCGTTGACCCAACAAGCCGATACGCCGGAACCACATCTCCAACGGCACCGTCACCAACGGCGGCAACGCGGCCAGCAAGCTCAGCGCCCAGGCCCACCAAGGCCAGCGCAAACGCAACGCGGCAAGTACGCTGACCGCCACATAGAACAGGAACGCGGCGCCATGCAGGCGCCCGAACAGCCACACCACAACCTCGGTGGTGTGGGTGCCGTACTTGAGCAACATGCCGAGCAGCAGCCCGGCCCAGGTCAGCCCCTCGAAAAACGCAGCCACGGCAAACAGCCGACCCATCGGCGACAACGCAGAGGAAACACGCATGCAAGACTCCAGACGGACAAGGATTGCCGCGACGCGATGGCGGCGGCGACGCTCGCTGGCAGTTGCATTCTACAGAGCGCTTACCGCATCGGCAGCGCGTCGCCGTTCTTGGCGATAATGGTCGCCCCTTGCACCACCTGCCGGCCTCCCATGCGCACCTTCCTCCTGCTTGCCGTGCTTGCACTGGCACTGCTGCCCGCAACCTCCATCGCAGTGCAGCTACAGGACGGCGATCTGTTGTTCGTCACCGCAGCCCGCACCGGCCTGAGCGGCGCCATCGACGATGCCACCGCCAAGCAGGACGCACCCAGCTTCGACCATGTGGCGCTGGTCGCCCATCAAGGCGACACACAAGTGGTGCTGCATGCCGACGACAAAGGCTCGCGGCAGCAAGCACTGAGCGACTTCGTCGACGAAGCCAATGCCAAGCATCGGCAGATCAGCGTGTATCGGCTCACCGAGCCCTATCGCGCTGCGATCCCCGAGGCCATCGCCCAGGCACGGCGCATGCTCGGCAAGCCGTACAACGAAACCTACGTGCAGGACGACAACAGCTACTACTGCTCGGACTTCATCGAACGCGCGTTCCGCGCACATCACGTCTTTGCACTGCAGCCGATGAACTTCAAGAACCTGCAAACCGGCAAGATTTCACCGTATTGGACGGATTTCTATCGCAGCAAAGGCATGGCGGTTCCGCAGGGCTTGCCCGGCACCAATCCCAACGACATGGCAAGCGCGTCCGCGCTGACTTATGTTGGCCGCCTATGAAACGGCCACGTGCGGCCAGGAGACCACGTTGAGTAAGTTACTGCTGACCGGACTGTTGGCCTTATTGCTCATTGGCTGCACCGATGCACCGCAGACGCCGCCGGCCAAGGTTGTGGAGCAGCGACCAAAAGTAGCTCCCGCAGCAGCTGCAACAGCCACGATTCCAGGCGGGCAACGTGGTGAAGGCAAGCCATATGAAATGGTCGACAGTCAGGTCTGGGATGTCCCGGATCCGGCCTCCGGACGCAATTACCAAGTGTTCGTGGCGCTGCCACGCGGCTACGCGGACAACCCGGGCCGTCGCTATCCAGTGCTTTACGCGACCGACGGCGACTACGCGTTTCCGGTGGTGCGACAGATCGCACGCCGCTTGAATGGCGAAGGCCCGGCGATCGAAGATTTCATTCTGGTCGGGCTGTCGTACGCGGTAGGCGATGAG
This sequence comes from Xanthomonas sp. NCPPB 2933, assembly GCF_056725225.1. Taxonomy (NCBI): domain Bacteria; kingdom Pseudomonadati; phylum Pseudomonadota; class Gammaproteobacteria; order Lysobacterales; family Lysobacteraceae; genus Xanthomonas; species Xanthomonas sp. NCPPB 2933. Next base: position 811,801 of record NZ_CM161518.1, on the reverse strand, counting down.
CCGATGCCCAGCCGCCGGCGCGATTACACGCCCACACCTGAGGATGGTGAAGGCGCTCCACCCGCTGCGACACACGGCAAAAGCACCGCATACATCGCTTACCTGCGTGATCACGTACTGCCGTTCGTTGCCAAACGCTATCGCACCGACGAGCACAAGCGCCTGTATTACGGCCACTCCTACGGCGGCTTGCTGGGCACGCAGATCCTGCTCCAATCGCCCGAGATGTTTTCCGGCTACCTCCTCGGCAGCCCGTCCTATTGGTACGGCAAGCATGCGATGACGGCGCTGGAAGCCGCATCCGCAGCCAAGCGCAAGGATCTCCCCGCGCAGGTCTACCTGTATGTGGGCGAGTACGAACAACGGCGTTACCACCAGAACTACGACATGGTCACCGATGCCCAGGCCATGGTGCGGCGCTTGCGCGCACGCGGCTATGCATCCTTGCAGATCGAACTGGAGGTGCTCAATGACGAAGATCACCTGAGCGTTGCGCCGCGCGGCATCACGCATGGGCTGAAGCATCTGTTGCGTGACAGCGTCTCACCCACCTGAAACCGGGCGCCGCGGCAGCCGCCGCCCTGCCTCACCCACCCACTCTCTAGCAACCACACCACATGGAGTCGTACATGCACGCACCACTGCAACCGGTTGCCGGACGTTCCTTCATCGGGAACGGACCCACGACGCACCAGATCGAACTGGGTGATCGCAAGTTTCTGCACCCCGGGCGCCTACGTTGGCTCCGGGCGATCGGCTGGGCAGTGGTATTGCTTGTCGTGGTTGCCACATTGGCGCCCATGGCCGGCAGGTTTGTCGGCGGTCTGTTCCCCAAGGACTCCGGCCCCCTGCAACTGCTCGCCAGCCTTGTCGGTATCGCGGTCGGGCTGGGTGTCTATGTGCTTGCAGTGCGCCTGGCCGAAGGGCGGCGCGCCAGCGAGCTCGCCGTGCGACCGATGCTGCCCCAGGTGATCGTCGGCCTGCTGATCGGTGCGGCCATGTTCGCCACGGTCATGGGCATCATGGCGGTGTTCGGGCTGTACGACATCCAGGCACTGGGCATGGCGCCGGCATGGACGGCAGTCCGCAAGGCCTTGCAGGCGGGCGTGATCGAAGAGTTGCTGTTCCGCGCGATTTTCCTGCGCCTGATCTGGCGCGCGTTCGGTCCCTGGATCGCCTTCGCCGCGTCTGCCGCGCTGTTCGGCTTCGGCCATATCGCCAATCCGCACGCCACGGTCTTTGCTGCGATCTGCATCGCGCTGGAAGCCGGCATCCTGCTGGGCGCGTTCTATGCCTTGACCGGCCGGGTCTGGATGTCGATCGGCGTGCATATCGCCTGGAATTTCACCCAGGGCTATGTCTTCGGTGCAGCCGTGTCAGGGACCGACATGGGTCCGGCGATTGCCCGTAGCACCGCTCGCCCTGGCATCGCTGAATGGCTCACCGGCGGCCCCTTCGGCCCGGAGGCATCGCTGCCGGGCGTGCTGGTGTGCCTGGCCGTAGGCGTCACGGTCCTGTGGATGGCGTGGCGTGCGGGCAAGCTTGCAAAGCAACCGTAAGCGCATCGAACGCACCCACCACGCCGCCTTGCTCACCGACTGACGGTGCGGCCGCCGTCAGTTCCGGTCACCGCCAACAGGCTCAAGACCCGGGCGTGTCCCTATCGGTCTCATCACGCAGTCTGAGCGTCCGCGATCCCCCCCACGCATCGCGTGACGCCATGGTCACTACTGCATGCTCTGCCCAGGTGCCTGCACATTGCACGCACCACCTTGCCATCTCGCACACATGTGACGTCCTAGGCTTTGCGCTCCCACTCACGTCAGCGCTGGCTGCAGGATCCCAACCTGCACCGACTGAAGCGCATCACTGCAGAGGTCCACATGTCCCTGATTCATTCGATCCTGATGGCCGCAGTTGCAGGCATGCGCTCGATGACCCCGCTGGCGGCGGTCGCTAATGCGGCCCGCACCGGCAACCTCCCCGCCAACAACGGCGCACCGAAGCTGCTTGCCAATCCGCTCGCATCGGCCGGCATGCTCGCGCTCGCCGGTGGTGAGCTGGCCGGCGACAAGATGAAGACCGCACCCGACCGCATCGTGCTCCCCGGCATGATTGCCCGCATCGCCACCGGCGTGATCGTCGGCACGGCACTGGCGCCACGCGAGCAACGCGGCATCGCTGCACTGCTCGGTGCCACCACTGCCGTCGCTGCGGCCTATCTCACCTTCAACGCACGCATGCGCGCAATCGAACGCTATGGCCAAACCAGCACCGGCGTGGTGGAAGACGCCATCTCGGTGGGTGCGGCAACGCTGATCATGCGTAGCGCTGCCAAACGCTGAGCATTTGGCAGTACATACGGTTGCCGCAATCGCGCTTCGGTCAACGCGGCAGCGTGCCTGAGTGCGGCGGCGCGCGGCCGGGAGATACATCAGCTACCGCGCCCATGCGGCGCATCCAGATCCAGCACCGGCCCCATCGGAACGATGCCGGTGGGATTGATCATGTCGTGGCTCTGATAGTAGTGATTCTTGATGTGCTGGAAGTCGACCGTCCCGGCGATTCCCGGCATCTGATAGAGCTCGCGCAGAAAGCCGGACAACTGCGGATAGTCGGCAATGCGCCGCAGATTGCATTTGAAATGCCCCACATACACCGCATCGAAGCGCACCAGCGTGGTGAACAGGCGCCAGTCTGCTTCGGTAAGTTGCTCGCCGCACAGATAGCGTTGCTGGCTCAAACGCGTTTCAAGCCAATCCAATGTCTCGAACAACGGCACCACTGCCTCTTCGTACGCAGCTTGCGTGGTCGCAAAGCCCGCCTTGTACACGCCATTGTTGACGGTGTCGTACACGCGCGCATTGACCGCATCGATTTGCTCACGCAACGGCTCTGGGTAGAAGTCGCCGTCTGCAGCGCCAATCTCGTCGAACGCGCTGTTGAACATGCGGATGATGTCGGCCGACTCGTTACTGACCACCGTATTGCGCTCGCGGTCCCACAACACCGGCACGGTCACGCGCCCTGAGTAGTGAGGATCGGCGCTGAGATAGACCTCGTACAGATGCTGCGCATGATGAACCGCATCGCCCACCACACCCGGGCCCTGCGCGAAGGTCCAGCCGTGCTTGCCCATCAGCCAATGCACCACGGAGACGTCGATCATCGCCTCCAGACCTTTCAGGCGACGAAAGATCAACGTGCGGTGCGCCCAAGGGCAGGCCAGCGACACATACAGGTGATAACGCCCAGGAGCGGCCTGAAAGCCGCCCTCGCCGTGCGGGCCCGCACTGCCATCGCGTGTCACCCAGTTACGAAATCGCGAATGCGAGCGTTCGAAACGCCCCTCGCTCTTGTCGGTTTCATACCAACCGTCTTGCCACTTGCCGTCGACCAACAGGCCCATGGTGTCTTCTCCCACAACAACAGTAAGAAGCAACCCTAGCTCACCCGATTTGGAGAGTGCGTGAGCAGCCTTGGTGGCTTGGGCAAGCGCACCAAGCCATGCGCTGTTGAATATCGAAGACACACAGCAAGGCAACAAGCGCGTTGGATTGCCGTCTATCAGTACCGCACGCTATTTAGCAATCACAGATGTGCCGGACGGCACCATGTAACACGCCTGCGCCTTTTTGCAGGCCTCTGCATTGAGCTCGGCGATCTGGCTGGCGAGGTACTGCTCAGGCGTCAGCCCCATGCGATTGCGGTAGGCGTTGTCGGCATCCGCCTTGGCGACCTGTTCCTGCTCGCGCTGCCGTTCTGCAGTCGTCGCCTCGACCAAGGTTTTGACTCGCTGCTGCTGCGCAGCGGTGAGATTCATCTGCTGCAACACATCCGGATTGGGACGCGCACGGCCAAGCGTGATGTTCTGGATCTGGATCGGCAGGCCTTGTTGCTTGACCAACGCACTCACGTTCTGTGTGACCGCGTCGTCTATCTTTTTGGCGGTGTCCGGATCGCTCATCATCTTGGTCATGTCGTAGCGCTTGACCTGATCGCGCACGATGGAGGCGTACTGGCTGGCGACATTGTTCTTGAACCAATCCTGCCCGAAACCGGACAGCAGCAATGCTGGTGCCGTGATTCGATACTGGATCTGGGTAGAGAAGTCCAACAAGATGTTGTCGCTTGAAGAAAAATCATCGAATGCCACCTGCACAGTTTGCGGCGTCACATCGATATACGAAGCAGAGGTGGTCAACCAGGTATAGGTCCGGCCAGGATCACGCACGTCGTCCAGGCGGATGCCGCCCTTGCCGAAGAACATGGGTTTGTCCACCAATACAGCCTGCTGCCCCGGATCGGGCGAGACGACGGTACAGGCGCACAACAAGCCAGCTAGCGCAGCGGCCAGCACAACATTTTTCATCGATGTCCCCTTGAACGGTCGGGCGTCAATGCCCTTCCGGTGTGTTACGAAAGATTATCCATTCTTCGACGCGACCGCATCCAGGCTGCACTCAATCCCCACGCGCTGCCGAAGGCGGCCCTGGCGGACGAATGCAATGCTCGCCAGGGCGCCCGCAAGCAGCGTGGCGAGCTGCCCCAACCCGGCCAGATGCACCAACAGCACCGGTTGCGTCGACAACTGCAGTCTGGCCTGCCACCCCATTGGCGTCGACACCCCAGGATCGGCGAAAATAGCCGCCAGCCGGCTGTTCCGGCCTGCTGCAGCAGGGTCCCGGGCCGTCGCGGTCGCTGGTCCAGCTGTCCATCGCGGTCCGCCATCAGCTGCCCGCTGCGTTCGCTTTGCTTTCTGCCGCTCTTTTCGGATCCATCTTGAACACCAACGCCCCGCCCCTGCCCGCCGACGACCTGCCCCTCACCGACCGCCTGCGCGTGGCGCTGGACCTGCTGGAGGCCATCGAGGCCGACCGCAGCGTGCTCGACGCGCTGCCCGAGGCCGACCGCGTGCGGCTGCACCAGGTGGTGGCCAAGGTCTATCACCCCGAGCCGAAGGCGCGGCGGCAGCTGCTCAAGCAGCGCGAGCGCGAGCGGCATCAGGAGAAGGTGCGCAAGGCCGAGGCGCTACTCGAACAGCGTGGCATCCGCGCACTGCGGCGCAAACCGGTGTTCAGCACACCGAACGTCTTCCCGCCACATGCCGCCGGCCTGCACGACGCGCACAACGGCGAGAACGCCGCTGCCGCGCCGGAGCCCACGCATTCGCCGGAGCTGCGGCACTGCTACGTGTGCAAGCAGAAGTTCACCCAGCTGCATCATTTCTACGACCAGATGTGCCCGGCCTGCGCCGAGCTGAATTTCTTCAAGCGCACCGAAACCGCCGATCTGCGCGGGCGCGTGGCGCTGCTGACCGGCGGCCGGGTCAAGATCGGCTATCAGGCCGGTTTGAAGTTGTTGCGCGCCGGTGCCGAGCTGATCGTCACCACGCGTTTCCCGCGCGATTCGGCTGCGCGGTATGCGCAGGAACCGGACTTCGCAGAGTGGGGCCATCGTGTGCAGATCTTCGGCCTGGATCTGCGCCACACGCCCAGCGTGGAAGCGTTCTGCAGCCAGCTGCTGGCCACCCGCGACCGCCTGGATTTCATCATCAACAACGCCTGCCAGACCGTGCGCCGGCCGCCGCAGTTCTACGCGCACATGATGGCCGGCGAAACCGCCGCGCTGGATGCGCTGCCCGACACCGTACAAAAGCTCGTTGGCCATTACGAAGGCCTGCGCACGCCCGAGCTATTGCGCGAAGCCTCGGCCACCGCGCTGCCGGCCGTGCACGGGAGGGGCCTCGCCGATGCCGATGGCCTCACCCGCGCCGCCGAGCTGTCGCAGGTCGCGCTGCTGGACGACGAGCTGGTGGGCCAGGAACATCTGTTTCCCGAAGGCCGTCTCGATCAGGATCTGCAGCAGGTCGATCTGCGCGGCCGCAATTCCTGGCGCCTGCTGATGGCCGAAGTGCCGTCGGTCGAGCTGCTGGAAACGCAACTGGTCAACGCCATCGCGCCCTTCATCATCAACGCGCGCCTGAAGCCGCTGATGCTGCGCACACCCGAGCGCGACAAACACATCGTCAATGTCTCGGCGATGGAAGGCCAGTTCTACCGCAACTTCAAGACCACCCGTCACCCGCATACCAACATGGCCAAGGCCGCGTTGAACATGATGACGCGCACCTCGGCGGCCGATTATCAAAACGACGGCATCCACATGAACAGCGTCGACACCGGTTGGGTCACCGATGAAGATCCGGCCGACATCGCCGCGCTCAAGGTGCAGCAGGAACGCTTCCACCCGCCACTGGACATCGTCGACGGCGCCGCGCGCATCGTCGACCCGATCATCCACGGCGCCAACACCGGCGAGCATGTGTGGGGGCAGTTTTTGAAGGACTATGCGCCGACGGATTGGTGAACAAGCCGCAATTTAATCGCAGCTAGATTTGAACAATGGGGCAGGCGCGTTTGCATGGCATGGTGCAGTGATATTGCACCATGCCTGTAATGCTATATCTGCGATGGATTGAAAAAACGCACACGGCCGTCCTCGTGCACCTCTGCATTCCATGTACGATCCAGCCATCGTACGCAGACAAGGAGTTCGGCGATGAGTGCGATTCATTCCAAGAGTGCGTTCGTCTATGAGCAGGTCAGACGTGCGCTGCAATCCGGGCGCTACCTGCCCGGTCAACGGATCGATCCAGGCAAGCTTGCTGGCGAATTCAACACCAGCGCTACCCCAGTGCGTTTTGCCTTGTATCGCCTGGTCGGCGAAGGGCTGGTTGCCGATCACGCACGCTATGGCCTGCAGGTGCCGTTGCTTACCGAAGTAGCGTTGCGCGATCTCTACGACTGGATGGAGCGCCTGTTGTCGATGGCCTGCGATATCGGCATGGAACCTGCGCCGCGCATCATCGTAGCGCCGGAATCGACCACCACGCAGGACGATGTGGTGAAGCAGACCTGGAAACTGTTCGACGCGATCGCGCGCGGCACCTCCCACTGGTCGCTACACCGTGCTGTCAAACAGGCCAACGACCGGCTGGCGCCAATACGCCGTGCCAAACAGGGCATGCTCGACGCGGTCGACGACGAGCTCGTGGCGCTAGAGCATCACTGGCAACAACGCGACTTCGTGGCGTTGCAGTCGGCCTTGCAGGCTTATCACGCACGACGCAAACAGGCTGTGCCACGCATCGTCGCTGCGTTGAACGAGCGTAGCCGCGACACGCGATAGTGCATTGGCTGCCTGTAGCAGCGCTAGAAAAGTGCCGTCAATCCGGGCATCGATCACAGACCGGATTTAATTACCGGCGTGCAACGCAGTAATCATTTGAAAATCAGATTCCTCGCTTCTTACCTTGTGCATGTCATGGAGCCCCATGACATAACTAGGAGACAGCGATGAACAGCAACGACACCACCCACAGCGATGCATCCAGCGAAATCACGGTGCTTGGCGTTGCCAGCACCGACACCAAAGGCGGCCCGCTCGCTGGCGAAGAGATCGGCGGCTTCAATGTGCCCGGCATTTCCGAAGAGTGAACCCGAGGCGTGCCTATGCGCACGCCTCTCCCACCAGGAGTAGAGACCATGGATACCAGCAACAACGACGCTCGCGCCACGGCGTTGGATCAGGATCTCATCGTACTCGGGGTCGCAAGCCTGGACACACAGGGCGGGCCATTGGCAGGCGAAGAAATGGGTGGCATCACCACCCTGGGCATCAGTCAGGACTAGGCACTGCCAACGCGCGGCAGGCGCCACTCGGCTGCAGATGCCGATAGGCAACTTCACAGGCCACGGGGCGCACTCGAACGGTGCGCCCCTTCTCTCTCCAGGACAATGCCATGCACCGCTACACATTGCGCGACGACCTATCGTTCTGCCGCATTGGCGAGCGCCTGGTGTTCCTGGATGTCGGCAACGACCGCTACTTCCGTCTGCCCAGTGCACAAGAACACTCCCTGCTCGCCTACCTGGCGCAAGAGCCGGTATCGGAGCCGGAGATCGACGGCCTTGTCGAACGCGGCCTGATTGTGCAGCGGTCGCAAGCCAGCGCCGGCCCGCAGCCTTCCGTCATGCCTGTTGCGCGTAGCGCGATGGAGACGCCCATACCAGCGCGACGACCACAGCTGTTTGAACTGTTTGAAGTGCTGGCGCTCGTGCTGTCCACGCGGCTGGCGTTGAAGCGCACTACGCTCAGCAAGATACTCGGCAGCCTCTCCGCTGGAGCACAGCGCCAGCGGGCGCAGCAAAGCTCGGTCGCCGGACTCGAGCAACGGCTCACCGATGCGGCATCGGTTTTCCGGCACGCACGCGTGTGGGTGCCGGTCGAAATGCGCTGTCTGCTCGATTCGGTCGCGTTGGCCAGATTCCTGCGTAGGCGCCAGCTCGATGCCCGGATTGTCTTCGGCGTCGCACTCGATCCGTTTTCGGCGCATTGCTGGGTGCAGACGGGCGATCTGGTCTTGAACGACACGGTTGGAAACGTCCACGCGCATACGCCCATCCGGGTGGTGTGATGTACCGCTACATCGCCTTGCTCAACCATCCGCAGACACACCGCGATGGCGACCGCGCCGGTGTCGATGAGGCGCTGCGACAGATCGGGTTACTTCCACGGCTACGCGCTGAATGCATCGATCTGTATGCATCAGACGACACGCCTGTACTCGACGTGCCCGGTGGCAGCGCACTGATCGGCCATGTCTTTTCGCGGCGCGACAACACCCCCTTGGTGGACGGCGCATCGCTGCAGGCGTTGTCGGCAGCACAGCGCACGCGGCACCTGATCGATGCGCACTGGGGCGAGTACCTGCTGTTGCACGCACCACACGAGGACCCAGGCACTGTCACCATCATGCGCGAGCCTTCCGGTGGCGTGGCATGCGTCTATGCGCTACAGCATGGCTTCATCACTTCAGACATCTCGATCGCCATGCATGCGGGTGTGTACACGCGTGAGATCGATTGGGACGCCATCGCCCATCATCTGCACTACCCGCACCTCAAGACCGAGCGCACCGGGCTTGTCGGCGTGCGCGAATTGCTGCCGGGCAGCCAGCTGTGTCTCCAGACCAACCGCAGCAGTGTCGAACAGGTCTGGAACCCCTGGGATTTCGTCGCAGCACCGCAGCGCCGGCACGACCCGTTCGCCGCACAGGCGCAGGTACGTCGGGCGGTGGCATCCAGCGTCACGTGCTGGGCGCAGACCGATGCGTCTGTGCTGCTGGAACTCTCTGGCGGTCTGGACTCGTCCATCCTCGCCGCGTGCCTGAAAGACACCACAGCGCGCGTGGCCTGCTGCAACCTGGTCACGCCGGTACCCGGTGCCGACAAGCGGCACTATGCCCGGCAGATGAGTGACTTGTTGGGCACCGAGCTGATCGTGCGGACACTCGGATTCGATGCGGCGCCGGTCGATTTCGCACCGCCGCCCCATGCGGTCGCGCCCAGCACCTGGTTTCTACAGCATGCCTCCAACGCATTGAAGGAGACCATCGCCGAGCAGCTCCCCGTCAGCAGTTTCTTTTCCGGCGGTGGTGGCGACACCGTGTTCTGCAACACCAGAACCGCCGCGCCCGCCGCAGATGCCTTCTGCGCAGGCGGCCTGCGCGCCGGCTTAACCGCAATCCATGCGCTTGCCGAGCTGCATCAATGCACGCTCTGGAAAGCAGGCAGGTTGACGATGAAGAAACTCCTCGCCAAGGCCGGCCCGCCGCGCAAGCCGGAGCGATCGTTTCTGCCAAGCACGCAGGCTGAGGTTCGGTTGCAATCGCATCCCTGGTTCGATGCCCCGCCCGGCAGCCTGCCCGGCGACCGCGAACGCATCTTCGATCTGGCCGGCACCCAGGTGTTCCGCGATGGATTGGCACGCAGCGCGTCATGGCACCTGCGCATGCCGCTGCTGTCGCAACCAGTGGTGGAAGCCTGCCTGAACGTGCCGAGCTGGATGTGGATCGACGGCGGCCGCAATCGCGCGGTGGCGCGCGATGCGTTTGCCGATGTGCTGCCTTCGCAGATCCTGCACCGCCGCAGCAAAGGCACCTTCATGAACTATTCCGGCGCGGTCTATCGTCAGGGCAGGCAGCAGATCCGCGATTATCTGCTGCATGGTCGACTCGAAGGCCAGGGGCTGCTGGATGCCGATGCGCTGCACCACCATTTCGACCACACGCTGGCCGACGGCGACCACAGCGTCATGCGCATCTTCGATCTGTGTGCGGTCGAGAACTGGGTCCGTCATCAAGGCTGATGTTGCCTGCGCTGGGTGGAAGCCTGCCGTGTGCGTGGCAACGTGTGCCACGCGCAAACGGCACCACGCACGCTAATCGCCACGCGCCGGCAGTGCCGCCTTGATTGCACGCCAGCGCGCGTACTGCGCGGCCTTCTCCGGCGCAGCGTCCTGGTAATCCTGCAGCCAGAAGCGGAACCAATCGACATTGCGCGCATACACCGCCAACTTGTGCTGCGGCTGAAATTTCTGGTGCGGCTCGTTCGGAAACACATACAGCTCGGCACGTTGCGCACGCAGCAGCGGAATAACGTAATCCAGTGCGTACAGATACTCCTGCTCGGAATGCTGAAACAGGATGGGCGCGCGAATCCTGTCCAGCTTGAACGCCGGCGACAACGCCTTCCAACGCTCCGGCGTCTGCTCCGGTGCGCCCAGGCCCCACATCTGGCGCAATCCCTTGAGGAAGGGCTCGCCCTTCATGCTGCCAAACAGGTAGTACGTCGGCGACACCACCGGGTTGGCGACCGAGGCGGCGGCCAGCAAGTTCGACTCGGTGGCCGTCCACAGGGTCACCGCACCGCCGAAGCTCAGCCCGCCCATGCCCACGCGCGTAGGATCGATGCCAGCCTGCGCTGACAACAGCACCACCGCGCTTTCCACTGCCGCCAGCCCCTCGCCGTGCCGCTCCACCGCGTCCAGCGTGTAGCCGGGCAGCTGGTTGATGCACAGCGCTGCGATGCCCACCTGCGCCAACGCGGCCAGCGGCCACTCGTCGCCCACGCCACCGCGCACGAAGCCTGGGCAGCTGTAGTAGGTGACGAACAATGGCAGCTTGCCGCCAGCCTGACTGCGTGCCGCAAAGAACTGGCCGCTGTACTGACGCCCACGTGCATCGCGCCACCGCAACAGCCGTGCGGGCGTCGCACGCGCCATGTCCGCCGCAAGCTCCGCGTTAGGATCGAACAGCACCTGCCGCGCGCCATTTTCCAGGCCGATACGTTCCAGACGTGGCGGGCGATCGGCCTCGGCTGTCACGCACACCAGCGCAGCGGCCGACGCACCGCAGTGTGTGGAGGAATCACGTCCGCCATTGATCAAACCACGCCCCTGCACCACCGCATGCACCTGCCCGGTGGCCGGATTCCAGCGCTGGATGGATTGCGCCAGGCCCAGCGCAGGATCGGTGATGGTGAACAGCACCTCCGCGCTGCCCGGCCGCCACTGCATTGCGGTGATCGCCTTGCCCACGCAGGCCGCCGCCGTGCAGCGCAGCGCCTTGCGTGCACGTGGGCCGGGCAACACCGACAGCGCCACCTGCGGCCGGTATAGCTGGCCGTTGCCATCACCCACACGCGACAGCACCGCCACCGCGTCGCCCTGCGGCGCACGCACGGATTGCCACATATCGCCGTCGATACCGCGCAGCGCACTGACGGGCGGTTCCTCCGCGGGCACCTGCGCAGCGGCAAGCGGCCGTGTGCTTGCCGTTGCCAGGTCCAGCGCCAGCCAGTGCTCCGGCACCTCGGCCGACAACCCGGTGCGATCAAACCACACACCAGCAAAGCGCTGCGTGGCCAGCCGCCCTTCCACATTGCCCGAGCGGAACAGGCCTTGCCCGAGCGGCACCGTCTCGTCGATCCGGATGCCCTGCGCATACTCGTCCTGTTCGGCCGCCATCACCTGCGCGCGCGTGGCACCGACGCGGTAACGCAGCACCCGCCCCTCCGCCTCCAACACGAAATCCTGCACGTCTGCCGCATCGTGGGTTACCGCTTGCGCGCCGGAGCCATCCGCCGCAGCCCGCCACACCGCGATCACGCCATCGAGCAACGCGCGGTAGTACAGCCAGCGGCCATCCGGCGACCACAGCACCTTCGCAGGCAACGCGCCGCCGGCCGAATCGCGCAACGGCACACCGCCATCGCCCACGCGTCTGGGCGCAGCATCCTGCAGGCCTTGCACATACCAGGTGCTGTCGTAGGTATTGCGCTGCACCGATGCCTGCTCGGTGCGAAAGGCCACGCTGCGGCCATCCGGCGACAGCGTGGGGCTGGCGATATCCACCACCTCCAGTAATCGCTGCGGCGATACCGTCTGCGCGTGGCCAACGCACACACCTGCCGCCATCAGCACGCCTGCAAGCAGCAGCTGCCACCGTTTGTGATTCGTCACGCATGCACTCCTCTCAGCAACGCTCAAGGCCCATCGCCTGCACATCGGCTGCCGCTGGCAGCCGATGCATCACCAGTGCTTGGACACCGACACGCTCACGAAGCGGCCAATCGCCGAATAGTTGGTGGAGTCGTACGCCGCCACGTACAGCGGCGAGGTCACCCGGTACAACGGCGGATCGCGATCGAAGGCGTTGTCCACCGACACGCCAAACTCCAGCCCGGCCCACGCATCGCGGCGGGTGCCGGTGGCGTAACGCAACGCCATATCGACCGTGGTGAACGATGCCGACTCCACCCCATCGGCGCGGTTGCGCACCCCGCCGCGGTAGTTGCCGAACAGCGAGGTAGTGAGCCCGCCCTGTTTCCACACCGCGCCCACGCGGCTGCTCAGCGTGGGCGGGTTGAACAGCGTGCCGGCCAGATCGAACGCCGGTTGCGTGGGCAACGTCTTCTGCGTGCTGTCCAGCCAACTCGCCGAGCCGCGCAAGGTCAGCGTGCCGCGCGCCAACGCCACCTGGTAGCTGCCGCTCAGGTCCAGACCCTCGATGTCCTGCTGCGCCACGTTGGCGTACTGCGTGTAGATGATCGCCGCCACCCGGCCCGGGTCGTAGGCGACGCCGGCAAAGTTGGAGAACCGGCTGGCCAGCGCGATCACATCGGCCTGCGCCTGCGGCGTCGGCGCGCGGTCCACGAACGGCGCGTAGATCGGATTGCGCAAGGCCTGGCTGGCATTGGTGATCGGCTGCAGCACGCGGTTGCTGTAGTCCACCCCGAACCAGGTCAGCTCCGCCTCCAGGCCATCCAGTGCCTCGGGGTGCCAGGCCAGCGAGACCGAGCGGGTGATGGCGCGTTCGGGCTGCAGATCCTGGTTGCCGCCATCGGCCACCAGCACCGTGGTCCCGGCGGGAAAGCCCACCCCGCCGAACGCGCCCGGCTGGAATAGCCACGCTTCCTGCGCGTAGTTGCGCTCGAACAGCGTCGGCGCCTTGAACGACTTGCCCCACGACGCCTTCAAGGTCACATCGCTGCCAGGCCCGTACAGCACGCCGAACTTGGGCGTGGTCACCCCGCCGAAGCTGCTGTAGTCCTCCCCGCGCACCGCCGCTGTCAGCGTCAGCCGCTGCACACCGGGCACGCCCTGCGCCGGGCCCACCAACGGCAGATTCACCTCCGCATAGGCGAAACGCGCGCTTTCGCTGCCATCGATCGTCTCCACGCCACTGACGTGGTTGACGTTGCGGAACGTGTTGCTGCGATATCCCACCCCGGCCGCCAGCCGCGCATCGCCCGCCGGCAGTGCGAACAACGGCCCTTCCGCACCCAGCTCGTAGCTGCGGCTGTCGTTGCAGTAGCACAGGTCGGTCACGCTCACCGCACCGCTGGCCAGCGCCGTTTCCTGGCGGTATTGATCGTGCTTGCTGTTGCCGTCGGTGGCGCCCAGCGTCAGCGTCCAGTCGCGGGGCAACCACACCACCAGGCTGGGCGAGAGCAGCAGGCTGGTGGTGGTCGGGGTGACTCGACTGTTGCGGCCACTGACCGCGTAGAAATGCAGCTGATCGCGCTCGCTGCGTAACGCGTCCAGCCGCAGCTCCGCGTTGTCGCCCAGCGACTGGTACGCGCTGAGCAAGCCGCTGCGCAGATCGCTGCCGGGATACAGCGTTGAAGGGTCGGTGAGTTGCGCGGTGTAAGTGCGCTGCCGGCTGTAGATCGGGTCTGCCGAGACGTCCTGATACGTGGCGATCAACCCGCCACTGCGCCAGGTGGTGCCGGCAGTGACGCTGTATTGCCGAGTGGTGAGGCCGCCTTGCGTGGCCTGCCCGAAGCGCGTGCCAACGCTCACCCCGTCGTAGTCGCGCTTGAGGATCACATTGCCAACGCCACCTACCGCGTCCGACCCATAGATCGCCGACGCACCGTCGGCCACGATCTCCAGCCGCTCCACCGCCTCCACCGGGATCGCACTGATGTCCACCGCCTGGGTGAACCCGCCATAGGCCAGCCGGCGCCCGTTGAGCAGGGTGAGCGTGGCATCGGCGCCCAGGCCACGCAGGTTGAGGCTTGCGCCGCCGGTCATGTTCTGGTTCGCGTTGCCGGCCCCGGCCAGGTTGCCGCTCAGCACGCCCGGGTTCTGCCCACCGGAGAAGTTCTGCGGCACGCTGCGGATCACCTCGCCCAGATCGCCGAAGTCTTCTTCGCGGATGCGCGCCGCACTGATTGCGATCACGGGCGACGGCACCGCGCCGCCCTTGATGCGTGTGCCGGTGACTTCGATGGTCTCCAATTCGGTTGCGGATGCTTGCGTCGATGGAATCGCCGCAGGCGCCGGTTCGGGAGAGGTGGCAGCCGCCGGGTCGCTGGTGCTTGCCGACGCGCTCGCCGGAATGCCGGCCGCCGCTGCCTGATCTGTTGCCGCTGCCTGCGGTGCCGCGGCCTGTGCCGTCGCCGCACCTGCCGCCCCGCTGCTCACAGCGAACAGGGCGAGAGAAATGGCGTCGCGTAACGTGCGTGTCTTCATGGAGCGTCCTTTGGCTTGCCTGGGTTGGCCCCGCCGACAGCGCACCCCCGGTCGACCCCGAAGCACGTAGCCAGCTGAGCAAGATCGGTCCTGCACCTGACTGCCGAAACAAAGCACCGCTGCGACAGCGGGCAATGATCAGTATTGCTAACTGTTTGCCGTACGATCAATCATCGCGCACGCAAAGCGCCTCGGTGCCCACCCGGGCCCGACACGCCAATCACTGCGCAACTTGTTGCACTTCCCCCACTGCCGGCAGTGGTCCCGACGCTCAACCCATCGTTGGCGTCGCCACCGCAGGCACTGCCGCAGCTACGTTTAACGTAGCCATCACACCAAGGCTACGTTTACCGTAGTATCGAAGTTAAGCCCGCTTTCGGAAGCTTCCGTGCATCGAAGTCCGGGACGCGCACACCCTTGGTTGAGAAACGACAGCTCCCCGTGTACAGCCGCCGGCTACGCGAGGCGCGCCAGGTCTACGGCCTGTCGCAGCGCAACCTGGGCATCAAGGCCGGCCTGGACGACTTTGTCGCCAGCACCCGCGTCAACCGTTACGAGACCGGCGTCCACCAGCCCGACCTGCAAACCATCCAGCGGCTGGCAAACGCCCTCGACGTGCCGGTGGCCTACTTCTATGCCGAAGAAGACGACCTGGCGCAGATGATTCTGGAGTACCAGCGGCGGGGCAAATCGGTACCCTGAAACGTGTGGGTTTGCAGTTACTTTCCTTTGTGCGGATATGCAATCAAGAGCTGCGCATTCGCTTCCACCAGCGCATCCCGATTCTGCTCAATACGCAACTTGAGCCGGTAATGCCCTGCCTTGAGCGATGTGTTGTAGGCAAATGCGAGCTCCCTAGAAACCGTCCCCGCAGGAGACAGCCCGGCATCCTGCATCGTCGTCACATCCGCATCGAGTGCGAATAAACCAGGCGCGGTACCGTCTGCAGCCAGGGCGATAGACGCAACCTGTCCCCGCCCTATCCGCTGACTACCCTCAAGTGGCACGGTGGTCGACCCAGCCTGCTGCAGGCGCTCCAGGTGCACGATTGCCACGATATTGGCGCTTATCAGCCGATCTGCGACATCGGCCAATACATCTGGGTCACTGGCAGTAAATCGAACGCCGATAAAGATCGGCTGCTCCGCATCGTCAGCCTGTGCGGGCACATCGAACTCCACTTCCATCGGCCCATCGTCGTCGTGGGCCAAGCTTCGTACCAACGGCACCGCCGTTCGCGCCTCTGCTTGCTCCTTCGTAATAAGTGCGCTTGCAGGCAGCGATTGCTTGCCGCACCCGGCAAGCAGAACCATCATCACTACCGCAAGTAAAGAACGCATTCGATGATGTGCAGTGCGCACAGTCCTTCTCCAGCGAGCGCTGATGCCGCGATTGAGAACTCAGGATAGATCTACCCCATCGTGTCAGGGAGACCCAATTCCGTGCCCGGTTACCTCGCTCGCCTGTCGACAGCGTCTTACTGAAGAAAAGCTCAGGCGGCGCCGCCAAAGGCGATACGTTGGGAGGTTCAAACTTTTACAGTCCTCAGAGGTTTCGGTTGACGCGAAACGAATGCAGCGCTCATACCATCCGAGGCGGCGGAGTGATCGAGTGGTCGCGTTGTTGCTCTTGTTGCTGGGATTGTTGCTGCCGCTGCGTCTCACCTAAGGACTGCAACTGCGCCAGAGACTGCTCGACCGGCTGTGCGATCGCGTCGTTCGTCTTCATGTGCGCCATCTTGTGTGCGGGATCGTTCAACGCCCCTTCCACAACGAACAGGTTCTCGCCCTGTCGCACGGACTTATAGTTCTCGCTCAGCACGACATGATCGATTCGCGACAGCCCGTTCTCTTTGGCTAAATACGCGCTACTTGCCGCCAGCCGGGCGCTGTTGTCGTCGTACTCACGGCCGAGACCTTGTTCAAGGCGGCGAACGGCCTCTTCTGCTTGGCGATGGAGTGGATCTTGTACGGGCGCAGAACCTTGGATATTTCGATACGTCGGCGCTGCGTTGTGATCGTCTCTATTGAGCTCCGGCGGAAATACACGCGGAGCGATCTGCTGCAACGTCGCGGGATCGATATCTCCCGTCGGGGAGAGGCCACGGGCCTGCTGATAGTTGATAACGGCTGGCTGCATCGACAGACGGTAGACACCATCCTCCTGAAGTGGCTGGTTATCTACTCCTCGGAAGCCTTCAGCATTCAACGTTCTCTGCACCTGCAGCACGATGTCAGACGATTCGCCGATGCGGATCGTGCCGTCGTCCACAATCGGCCTCGGCTCGATACCACCAATACGTGTCTGGGCATCAATCGATAGACGACCGCTCGCGAGGTCTTCCATGTAGTTTTCGGATTGCTGGTAGTAACGCGTGTCCATCTCCATATGGACATGCTTACCGGCGTTAGGCAGCCCCTTGTTGCTCTGCGTACCGAGCGACTGACCGTATTCCACGCTGTCGCCTACCGAAACACCGACTGGATCTAGATGCAAAACGCGCGCTACTAGCTCGCCGCCTTTGCGATCGTAAATATCTACGGCACCAAACCGGTCGGCGTCAACACGGGCGATGTAGCCTGCAACTGGCGAAGGAACATCCACCGCGCGAACGTTGGCGCCACCTGACGGAATCCGGCTATCTTCAAGCATGAAATCTTTGGTCAATAGCACCTGATCCGCGCCTAAAGCGCTGGATGCGCCTCCGTCAGTCCTACGTGTTTCCAGCTCCTGAATTTCGCCGCCAATCACACCGTAAGAGCGCGTGCGCGAGTTTTCGACATTGACTGGAATGCCATCTACCACCTGAGCACGCGCATTCGCCCCGGGGTGATGAGTAACCAAGCCTTCCAGATCCTCAACAGGCTGATTGCCAAGCCTGGGACTATGAAGCTGTTGCAGCCTGTATGACGCTGGTTGAACGACTTTACCGTCTTCTTCTGCCATGACGTCTCTCCTTGATCATGCCAACCCTAGTTCAATTATTTACACCGACGATACTGCTTGACGGATTCGCCGTCGGAAATTACCAGATGCTCGCCCTTCAAAATGTATAGGTCATCAGTTCTTATATCCGGTGCAATGTCCGACTTGGCGGAAACGACCCATGCATGTGGGTCGGTGGAAACAAGCTTGATTGATACCGGAGTCTCCTCGTGCTCGTACCCATGCAGTCGGGTCTTCTCGATGCGTATGGGCGAATCAGAATCAGGATTCAAGGGTAGCTTGCAGGATTGCGGCCCCAGGTCCCACATCCCCTGGAGTTCTGTAGGATATGCAATGGACTGCCGCGCCTTGGTAGCTGACACCGCACTGCAGCTAGGCAACAGAAGGGAAACTGAAAGGAGCACAGTCAACATCCGCATACTTACCTCTACTCGATGGTCGTGGTCGGCGCGCAAGCCTTATAGAGGGCGCTTGCCCACTATACCTAAGCCACTAATCAAGCAGACACATCATTACGCAGCACGCGCCTTATGCCCCTGGATGAATTGCCTTGCATGCTGCGCGGGCGACATCTAGCGCCGCGCCCTGCGCGGCTGCAGCGGCACCTCCACCGGCGCCAACACCTCCATCAACACCTGCCCCTCGCTGGCAGTAATCCGTAGCTTTGTTCCGATAGCGAAGCCCAACTGCTCCAGCCATAGCCCGCTAAGGCGGACGTGGGGCACGTGTTGGTCGCCGGCGTGGTCGTAGAGGGTGTAGCTGACGGTGCATTGGCGCGGGCGGCGGGCGCGGCGGGGTGCATGCAAACGGCGGGGCTTTGCGGCGTTGTGTCCGGCTCGGGCGCGAGCATCGGTGGCGGTTTGGGTGCTGTGGGGAGCGGACTTGCGCAAAGGAAATTGAGAAAAACCTTCTATCTCGCGAATTGATCAATCCTTTGCAAGCATGTCCGCAAACGATCTCAACGCGTCATCGTTGGTCCAGGCGGAGTGACTTCCTGTTGCGATTGCTCAAGCGCTTGCTGCTGCTCCCGTGCCTGCGATTGGGCTTGATTAATCGATTGCACGCGCTCGAACGACTGGTTTTCAGGCGTTTGCACTGCCTGCACAGTGGCCATGTCGGCACGGTGGTGCGCTGGATCGCTCTGGGTGCCCTGCACCAGAAACACCTTTTCTCCGGCCGCGAGCTTGTCTGTCGGGTTGTTGAGCAGCACATGGTCTACCCGCGATAAGCCTTCTTCCTTTGCGAGCACAAGCAGGCTTGCCGTCATGCGCTCACTCGATGCATCCCACTCCCGGCCATGTTGCGCATCGAGCTTTTCTACGCCACCTTTGATCTGTTGGTACAGCGCATGATCCGCGTGGCCAGGCTGCGAGGGCGACAGCGCCGGTGATGATTGTGATTGCGGGTCGCGCTCACGCAACTCGTGCTCCAACTCCTGCACGGAGATTGGCGACACGTGCAAGTGGGTATTCTTGCTGTGCTGGAACAGGCCGGGCGTCGGTGGCTGCGTGCTGCTGTCGAGGTAAGGCATGGGGCGCGTATCGCTGCCCAGGTCGATGCCGTTGCGTTCCAGTACTTCTTCTTTTAATCCCAGACGCTGCATGTCCAGGATCATTGGCTGTTCTGGATCGCCGGGCCTGGGCTTGTTGTATTGACGCTCGTAGATGGCAGCTGTTCCAACCACCCACGGGCCGTAGTGGTTGGCGTAGTCAGACTGCCCCGCGTGACCAATGCGAGTGCTCTTGGCAACCTTGTCGAAGAAGTTGACGCCCATTGCCTCGACGTTGGCAGCGTTGACGGGCATCGTCATATCTGCGTTCAAGGTGAGGTTGGACTTGAGCGCGTAATTAAATTGCGGCATTCCGCCAGTCCGATCAATGAAGTCATGCATACGGCCTGGCGCTTCCCGATAAATATCTTCCAAGGAAGCATGCGGATTTGATTGCCTTACCCTGCTAACGGTTGCATTCCAGCCTGCGATTTCTGCACTCGCTTCATCCATACGGTTGCTTGAGAGAACTTTCTCGGCTGCGTCAGAATAGTCGTGCGTGGTCTTGGCTATCTGCACCGCAGCGGTTTCGAAATCTTTGCGAGAGGCGGCTGCGGCTGTGCTGTATAGGCAATGTTGCAATTCATGGCCTAGTACAAACGTCATCTCACCTGAGTCGAGCGACTTCCCACCAGGTCCATTCGACAACCTGGCCAGAGGTAGCCGGATGGAATGATCATCCGGCGTGAACGTTCCGCCTGCATTCGGGTCGGTCAGGGGTTTTAGGCCGAGCACGCGCTGCTTGGCAACCGCCTCATTGAATTGGTCAAGCAAAACGGGCGATGCGGCGAGCACACCTTGCAAATTGACGACATGTTCGGGGCTGACGCCTGGCTGGCGGCCGAAGTCATCAACAATCGCTTGCGCCTGTGGACTCAATGGCATGACCGTTCCTTGGATTAACGAATGTAGATCCATTCAACGCAGTGGTGCTCCACCCGCTCCTGCGGCGCATCGGCCTCGCCTCGTGGAAACACCTCCACGCGCATGCCTGGGCGACTGAAGAAGTCACTCATCCATCGCCCGTCTTCCACCATGTTGCGTTGACGCACAAACCCGATGCTCTCTAGCTTCTTGGTAAACGTATCGAAATCGATCCTGCAGATCTCCGTCATGGGCGGGGAAGCACCCGCTTGCGCTGGAACAAAGGTGAACTCGAACCAACGCCCCGCAGTAGGCGTCTGGTCCATGCCAAAGCTGTAACCCCATTCAGTGGTAAGCGGAGCACTGGCACCGTAGCGCTTGGGATCTGTTGCCGCATGCGTAACCGGAACCCCCATTTTGGATTGCAGGTAGTCAGGTGTCAGATCGTCAAGTCCGTGAATCGCTTCAATCAATGCAAGCATGCGGGTAAGCGCATCCTCTGCCGTTCGTATCGGCCCGCTAGATTCACTGCCAGCGGGAATGACTGCGGAATCGGGTGAGGAACGCATGGCAGATGTCTCCGTGACGGTTGCCGGGGGCGGGGCCGCCGCCGTGTGGGCGCATGCGCCCAGAGTGAGGGTGGCGAGCAAGGTGTAGAGGGGCCGCGCGATCATGAAGCGTCCGTTGTGCGCTGGTGTGGCTGCGACGCTAGTGGCATCCGGCACCGAGGTCAATCGCAAGGTCCCTGGCAGCGGTAGCATCACCGCCGCACGCCGCGCGCTTTGGACGGCACCTCCACCTGCGCCAACACCTCCATCACCAACTGCCCTTCGCTTGCAGTGATACGCAACTTTGTGCCGATCGCAAAGCCCAGTTGTTCCAGCCATAGCCCGCTAAGGCGGACGTGGGGCACGTGTTGGTCGCCGGCGTGGTCGTGGGCGCCGGGGTAGAGGGTGTAGCTGACGGTGCATTGGCGCGGGCGGCGGGCGCGGCGGGGTGCATGCAAACGGCCGGGGCCTTGCGGCGTTGTGTCCGGCTCGGGCGGCAGCATCGGTGGCAGCTGGGTGCGATCGGGTTCGACGATGACCCACTGCACCCGCTTGGGTGGCGCGGGGCGCGCACGTTGACGGGTGGGCCGTGCGGTGGCGGACGCGTTGGGCGGGCGGCGGCGTGTCATGGCGCCTCCGGGTGGCGAGTGTTGGTGATAGGTGCAGCAACGCACTGCTGCAACGCCACGTCGATGCGGGCGGACAGGCTGCGCAAGGCCTGCGACAACACACTGGGTTGGCTGAGCAATTGCTGCGCGGGATCGTCGCTGGCCTGCTCAAGGGCCGCGCGTGCGGCCAGCCGGCGCAGTACCTCGCCTACGTCCCACAGCAGGCCGTGAGCAGAGGCTGGCAACAGATAACCCGGCACCGGGGCCGGCGTGGATGGTGCGGTAGACATGGCAACGCCCTCCTGGAACAACCCAAGAACCGCCGCCAACGGCGACGGGATGTCGGGAGGTTCGAAACCGCTCATAGCCGGCGGGCGTATTCCCCTTGCGGGTGTTGTATTAGCCGCCCTCCCGACGCAGGCATCGCATCGGTTGCACCTACAGAATGCAGGCACAAAAAACCCACCGGTTTGACGGAGGTGGGTACCGCTATGAGGGGAGTTTCGACGCTCCTTGCTGGAGAGCTTGCATCTGGCAAAGAAAGCTTGTCAACCACTAAAACAAGCGGCCAAGAAAGAAGCTTTGAACTGGCTCCACATCTTCGAGCATCAAGTTGCTAACCTGGTGCACAGCGAGGATGACTATGACCCATGCCGTTTTCACTGCGTCTGAGAGTTCTGCATATGACGACAGGATTGAGGAGCGCTATCACTTCCCTTCAACCTACCTTCGCGCGGTCAACGCAGCGCTTGGCGATCTGATTATTTACTACGAACCGAGACGGACCTCTGGCCCTCACAGCGCCACTGGACGCAGCGCGTATTTTGCTTGCGCACGTTTGCTCTCAATCGATCCAGACCCGATGCACCAAGATTACTTCTATGCGCGTCTAGGGGAGTTCATAGAGTTTGATCGTGCAGTTCCGTTCTCTCAGAAGGGCCACTATTACGAGTCGATGCTGAAGAAGGAAGATGGGTCAACAAACAAGGGCGCATTTGGAAGGTCCGTACGCGGCATCAGCCCCGAAGAGTTCGATGCAATCATCAGGCTAGGCATGTCCGCACCCATCGAATCGTGGGAGCGTCAGGACTCTGCTATCGACTCCGTAGGGCACCGGATTAGTGAGCACGAAGCCCCTATCTATGCAGAGAGAAGCGTTGTGCAACGACTGACAAACAGAACATTTCGAGATGTGGCCTTTCGCAGACATGTCAGGATTGCCTACGAGAACACTTGCTCGGTCACTGGCCTGAGGCTGATCAACGGAGGCGGCAGGCCAGAAGTGCAGGCTGCACATATTCGCCCTGTGGAAGCTAATGGCCCAGACACGGTGCGTAACGGCATCGCGCTCACAGGAACTGCCCACTGGCTCTTCGACCGTGGCTTGATTTCCATCTCTCCAACCTACGACATCCTCGTATCGCCACACGGAGTTCCCGATGAACTGGACAGGCTGATCGCTAGGGATCGTCGCCTCATCCTTCCCAAGGTTTCAGAACTGCGCCCGCACCAGGCCTACCTGGAGTGGCACAGGCACAATCGCTTCAAAGTCTAGGGATCTACGAGGGACCGTATTCCCTGCAGTCGGCGGAAATCTATAGACATTGACCGAGACTTCTAGCCCCCAATTTCCAACCACTCTGCAGCACGACCGGCATCTGTCAATTGATCGCCCTTGATCAAACAAGCCATTGCGCCAATGGCAGCCAGCGCGACATACACCCAAGCAAGAACGGCAAACTGCTGAGCTAGTTTCCCAGTCACAATCCAATAGGCCAGAAAAAGCCCTGGGCAGCCCAGCAAGAAATACCCCACGTTGAGCATCAGCACCTTGCGCTTTCGAGTGATGGCGCTGATGTTCTTTGGATTACGCCAATGTACTTGCGATGTCGCCACGTCGAAAGTGAAAAGGCTCCAACCGTCCGAGACGTCAAGCAATGCCCTACCAGGATTTTGACTAACCATCAGCTTACGAATCAATATTGTCGGCAGGTATTTACCGAATAGATGACGAACACTTACACATAGCCATAGGTCACTTCGCCCCTCTATTTCCTTGAATGCGTCAAGGAAATCCTTTCGGTCTGTGCTCCGCGAGCGGTGCAGGCTAAACCCGCCCTTCACAAGAATGCTTCCGATCACAATCATGATCACCGGAACGGCTATAGAAAGACCTCCGGCTTGCAACAGGTGCTTTATTACTTCATCCATACATCAGCCCCCCGTAAGGCAACCGCCAGAACCTCGAAAATTTAATATTTCTAAGAATTTATTCTTTTCATAAGTTCACCGAATGAAACCTCTTCAACGTCATGACTTGTCCATGCAAGTGTACAATTGGCTTTTTTGAGCGCCTCTATTAAATCCGTTATAACAGAAGCACTGCCAATAGTGTGAATGTATAACTTCCTCAAAGTTTTATCTTGAGGCTTACTTCCCGCCGGAAGTTTTTTAATACCCATGAGATTAACTTTATCTGCCTGATCAACTACATTTACCAACTTCGAGCCAACTTCCGGCGATATTTCGCGAATTTTATCGATCTTAATTTGAAGTGGTAGCTGACTAGGTATCCCCCGGTTTATTTGCTCCAAAAATTCTTCAAAGATAAATACCCCGCCAGTCCCGGCCAGCATGAGTTCATCGATAACCGCCTTCTTATCAGCCTCATCGAAGTATATATAAAAATCACCGCCCCTGTGACTACCGTAGAGCTTCAACTTGAGCAGATTTTTGTGTTTCTTAATTGAACAAACAACCTATCCCTCGACTCCTTGTCTTCTTCAGAGAAAAACATCATGAAAACGAATCGACCTTTACCCTGAGTTATTTCGAAAGCAATTGTAGGCTCGGATCGACCAATCGACTCATTATAGATATCACTAATCCCTGTGAGATTAAACTTAATTGCCATTTGTGCCTCCAGCTACTTAATAGATTATCAAATAAAAACTCGACGACGCATTAATAACTTTTAACTTAGCACTTTACCTAACGAGAGCCATCCTTCGACTCCAGACTTCTTGGATGTTCCTTACACCCCTCAACCGAACACAACAGGAATCATGAAAGCCTACTTCAGATCAAACTAAAGCATAAAAGACTAGTAATTTCACTATAAAAAATTCAATACCATTGGGAATCTAATCCACCAACTGGGGCGATTCAACGCCTACCGTGCCCTGCGCGATGAAGCCCTGTGCGGCGAATTGTTTGGCAGCATCCGCCTTCATCTACAGCAGCGCCCTGGGCCACGCCGCCTCCCGCGCGATGGTCGAAGCCGAGACCCGCCGCCATGCGGGCGTCTGGCTTGGTCATCGGCCACGCAACCCGAGCGCTGTCGATTAGTAAATGAACCTGACCCAGTTCCTCTCTTTGGTACATAGACCGCTAGCAGTGTCGGATTCACTTCCCAAGCAAATTTTGGGCTGGGGGCTCATTTCGGGAAGCCTTCTGGGTGTAAGCATCTAAGCCTGACTGCGAGCAAATTCGATAGCCTGACTTCTAGCTTGTCGAGGTAGCAGGTGCTAACGTGCCTGCACAGACCCCATACCGGGCATGAACGTGGATATAAAAATTAGGCTCATTTTTGCTACGGGATTACTCGCACTCTCAACCTTGGCTGCTTGTGCAGGAGGAAACATGCGCTCTGATTACAAGAAGAAAGATGTTCAGCCGGTCAAGATCGAAAAATCAGGCGATTCACTGCAAATTACTTACCACATGCCTGCAGAAAGTCTGTTTTATTCTCCCGGCATTGATTTCGTGAATGAGGGTGGCGTCTTGCGTATCGCTATCCGTAGATGCGGCATCAATGAGAAGTGTGATGCCATGGCGAAAGCTGCCATGCCGCCAGCTGAGCCGTGGACACCAAAAGTCACCGTACCGTACGCAGGCGAAAAGGTCGTACTGGTCTACGCAGACAGTGAAGAGACGTTGGCCCCTTAATTCCAGTCAAGGAGCGATGCAATGAGCACCGAACCGGCGAATGAGCGCGTTGTGCTTGGAATACACAGCAATGGTGGACAGGGAGGCCTGACGGATGGCCATGCGTGGATTACGGTCAAGCGAGGCGATTCGCCCACGGAGTATTATGGACTTTGGCCCGACAACCATCCGATGGTGAAGGATAACGGGGCTGGCACCGACATCCGTTCCGGAATGGAAAAGGTACAACCTTCTGATGCCGACCGCTACTACGAACTGTCACCAGCTCAAACCAAAGCCCTCGACCAAGCGCTTCGCGAGAACGTCACCTGGGAACTAAATAACAACTGCTCGTCGTGGGCTAGCGAGACGGTGTCTCGCGTCACCGGAAAGCAGATTGATGCAGGCACGTGGCTGCCCACCGTGGAAACGCCCAATGCGTTGATCGGCACCATTCGCGAGCTGGAGTCTCGACATCCTACGTCCCCGTCCACGCCTGAAGCGGATGAGCCTGCGCGCGAGGGACGATCAAGCAACTCACTTGGGAAGGTCGAGCCATCGGAAGAACGTAACAGTCCTTCGGCTAGGGCAATGACTGATCCAGAGCACGCTGGCAATCGCCTTTTCGCCGGGCTACGCGAAGGGTTGCCTCTGCACATCTCCGATGAGCGGGTCGCTTTCGCCGCTCAGCGTGCGCACGAAGCCGGAATCAACGACATGTCGAAGGTGGGCCGGGTCATTGAGCGGGAAGGCGACGTGTTCGTCGTCGGCACGACTCCTGGGTTCCGCGCCTCGGTACTAGCTGGCGAGCAGCCCCCCACCATCGAACATTCCAGTACAGCGCTTGCCCAGCAAGCTGCTGCGCAGCCTTCAATGGAGCCCCAGGCTCAGAGCATGAGCCCCCGAATGGTTTAGCGAACTTCTTGGAACACCCCGGTGCGTGCACGCCTGCTTGATGATCCGGCGGCGTATCACCGGTCCAGTAGCCAATCTTGGCCAGCGCGGGCACTCCGCGCTGACTCCACACTCCTGGTGGCCTGCGCTTGGCAACGGCTGGGATGAGCGATCGAACGACTACCGCGCTCTTGTCGGCAAAGCCTGTCCGACGAACTGCTCCCCAGCATCCGCCTCCGTCTGTAGCAACAGCGCCATTTAAAGGGATTGAGGCAATTGGCCAACCTGAGTCACCCCGGCAGGACGACCACGTGGACGTCACGTCGTTGGCCTGCCCAATGCACGCTCTACCATCGCCTGGAAGCGCGAGTCGCCCAAGGCGCGCTCCTGCATGAGGTGAAAGCGGAATGCATGTTCGTCCTCTCGGGCTAGACCCGCATGAAACCACTTGCATAGACAGACACCCGCTCGACTGCATCGCAGCCAAGATGCAAATAGACCTCGTGCGGCGTGATGAGTAGGCTTTTCGCACGCCCCAGATGCGTGTGCACGCTTGACCAGCGGTACTCGGTTGACAATGCCACCATGCGGGCGCGCACCGGATTGAGTTCGATGTAGCGCAAGGCCGTGAGCACATACCGTTCGGTCTGCACCAGGCAGGACTTGAACCGCCCTGCCACAGGGTTCCGCTACGCCGGTGCCTGACGTTGAAGGCCTGCACATACGATTGGCCGCTGAGCCGCATCGCCGAAGACACTGCGCCAGCCTTATCCGCCGAGACCAGCAGGTGCACGTGGTTGTCCATCAGCACAAACGCATGCACCCGCACAGCAAAGCGCTCGCAGGCCATGCGTAACAGCAGGCAATAGTGGTGCCGATCCTCATCATCCTAGAAGATCGCGCACCGATTCACGCCTCTCTAGACGACATGCATCGGAACGCCGGGCAGTTCCAGACGCAGCTGACGCGGCATGGCCGGGCCTCCTGCTGAAGAAGAAGACCTCAGCCTGACGGCAGCGACACAGCCCCGCGATCAGGCATCGCCGCGCGGTTCTGTACGACCGGTTCGCTTAGTTACCTCCGTCCCCTTTCGCACCTTTCGCCGATCAAGACCAGGCGGCGCCCCCGCTAGCAGCGACTCGACCGCCAGCAACAGCGTCTGTCGGCATAGCGCATGCATCGGCGACAGTGCCGAATCCAGGCATCTTTGCAATACTTGGCTCACGCGCATGGTCTGCGATCCTCATTGGTGTGGTAACCACGACAATCGCGCCATGCGCGCACTTCTGCAAACTCGATCCGATGCAAATCGTTGATTGGAAAGAGCTAAAGCTGGGGAAACCTCAGCCTCCGTCCCCTTTTGCCTAACGCTTGAAACCCATCCATGCCCCCTACAGCAGCAGCCAATGGAAATTAAACAAGAGAACGCAATCTCGCAGCCGTACAGTCTTCTCCTTCGATTTCTTGGGGATTACAAGTGGTTCGGCGTAGCGATCGGCACAGCTACTGTTCTGGCCCATTTCTGGCGAATCCGTTACCTTCCTGCGCTCGGCGTCACAGACGTTGGACTAGTTGCTTTGGCGATCCTGCTATTTTCCGCCCTTGCTTTACTGACCATCGGTATTATCTGCGCATTGCCCGGATTTGTACTAATTGGCTGGTCTACACAGAGGGTCATACCTCGGCCTCGAGGCCCAGTAAATGGGCTAGAACGGAACGGCGTTAGAAGAAGGCAACTCCGACATAAAGCAAATAGGCGTAGCAAACCATTCTTCAAGGCCGGCAGTGGCAAGGCGCTTGTACAGGTATACGCCGGCTTCTCCATAGCATTTGCGCTTTACGCGCCAATAGCCCTACTCAGCGAGAGGGCTTCCACGATCTGGATATGTGCAATCTTTACGCTCTCTTTCGCCATATCGCTCTTTTCTTCCATTATTTTTGATGTGCGCGCAATCCGATATTGGGGCTTGACCTGCCCATACCCGAACGCACTCTCAATAATTCTTACGACGTCGCTGTATGGTGTGTCCATACCATTTCTCCTAGCAATTACGCAGAATTTCGGACCATCCATCGAACAGACTTCTCTCATCCCCACAATCATCGCCATGTCAATAGCTCCTCTCGTGCACTGGTCTATCTATTCGACAAGGCGCATGCCCCTCTGGTTTCGAGCCGCGATGCCTAGCGTAGCGTTGCTCTATTTCTTGTGCGTCGCTGGCTTGCCCTTCAGGCTCGTCGATCAGGCACTACGCACATTTGGTGTCGGACTACTGAATGATCAGATGATCTTGGTAAGCCAGCGCGGTTGCGACATCGCCAAAGCCTCAGGGATTACTTCGCCCTGTACAGTGACAGGCTCGGATAAAAGCGACCTCTTCGTACTAGGACCAGTCACCATACAAACACGCTTTGGCCCACATGTACTGATATCTAGTCCGGACTGGACACCAAAGAAGCCGAGCGCTCGTGCACTAGTACCAGCTGCGGAAGTGTCTTCTTGGTTTACTCAGAATCACGGAGATGCGCAACCCGATCGTTAGCCGTATCGGGGTAAGGCCTAAAAATTCGCTTCTAGCGTGCACCGAATCTTTTCTTACAAAGTGTCTCAGGCTACAGCATGAGATTCCAAAGGAAGCGGGCCATTGATATCCGCGCTTCCCCGGCAATCCCCCGCATTAAGCGGACTCCAGAAGCCGAGCCGCGCGGCGCACATACGACTGGCCGCTGAGCAGCATCGCCGAAGACACTGCGCCCGCCTTATCCGCCGAGACCAGCAGATGCACGTGGTTGTCCATCAGCACAAACGCATGCACCCGCACCGCAAAGCGCTCGCAGGCCACGCGTAGTAGCAGGCAATAGTGATGCCGATCCTCATCGTCCAAGAAGATCGCACCCCGGTTCACGCCTCTCTGGACGACATGCATCGGAACGCCGGGCGGTTCCAGACGCGGCTGACGCGACATGGCCGGGCTTCCTGCTCAAGAAGACCTCAGCCTGACGGCAGCGACACAGCCCCGCTATCAGGCATCGCCGCGCGGGCCTGTACGACCGGTTCGCTTAATTACCTCCGCGCCCTTTTGCCTCTTTTGCCTATACCTGAAATTTAATTGGAGTCCATCCACCTCGACACAGCCGCATGGAGACTATTCATCAGCGCTTCCGCATACCCCAGTAACTCATCAACTTCGATATTTGTTGGATATACCAGCAATCCGCCATGTGCCACTTCATTCCTCCTACCCACAAGTTCATCCAGCGCACCTGTACGAACCCCGGCCAAGTTCAATCCAATCACCTCTGAATTAAGCTTCAGCACCTCCAAGTTAACGTTGGAGTAAGTCATAACCAAGCTATCAAATTTAATTGTGTGGTCAACAGGCCCGCGTGACCACTCGGAAAAACCTCGTGCAAACTCTGCTAGAGCTCGATACTGCGCCCCCGTCTTCGGCATGTTTTCCTGACCCATCTGCATAGCTGAGAACATTTTTTTGAGGTAGGACTGGAAAAACCCCTGTTTCTGCAACCATAAAACAGCGAACATCTCGGGGTAGCTCGATACGCGGCGTTGAAGATCACACTTCCTCTTAAAACATACGGAGAAGACTATCTTAAAATAGCCCTCCCAGGCCGAATAAATGATAGGAATAGCCATGAGATACAGAAACTGATCTCCACCTGCATTATTACTCAAAGAGTGCTTTCTAATTTCACCAAGCATATTTACGTGTCGATCTAATGCACTTTTGGCCTCAACCCTCGCCATCCTTCGCGACATATAAAAGCTCATTTCGAGAACCAATTAGTCCCGAATTCAACTCGCCCCATCATCTTCGCCCTAGTATTAGATCCAGCCCCTGTAAGCACTTTCACCTTAGGATCTTCATGCATGGCAACAACTCGTTCTTCGATGTATCCAATGGGCTTTTTTTCAGCCGATTCGATATTATTGAAAACCCCGCAGGCTACGATATCGAAGAGATTGGTGCTAAACGCGCCTTTAAAGACCCCGCCTTTTGGAAAGCGAAACGCAGAGCCGGCAGGCATATCTCGCGAAACTATTTCGAATGTCCGGTAAATTTTTTCTTCCACTCGCTTTGTAAACTTTATCTTTCCCGTAGCTGCAAGATACATTGCAGAGTCAAGGAACTCGTCGATCCTCTGCGTTTCCGGTTGCCCGTTAAGAAATGCAACCAACCTAAGAACATTCTCTTGAACACCCATAGATTTTTCGTCAGATTCGGACATACTCATGGCCGACACAATTCTCTCGTCTGCACCAATTTTCATCAGCTTGTCAGCAAATTCGGGATTAAAAAGTCGGGCTGAGCAATTTCTAATCTCTTGATTCGAAAGAACCGTTCCCGCCCTATTCAACCTCGTGAACACATGATATCGAGAAAGCTCGCTCGACTCCCGCTTAATGAGCGTAACTTGAACTCGACTATACCTAATAGTTCGGACCAATGTTTCGGGCAATGTCACTTTAGTCAGACCGGCTAGCCCGTTGAGTATGGGAGGCTCAGACAGGACAGTTGGCACCGCGACATCATTGTCATGATTGTATCCGCCATGGTGCGGAGCAACGCGGCCGTCAGTAAATATCTCATCAGAAAAGAACTTCAATAGCGTACTGAATCTTTGGAGTCCGTCGATAATCTCGAACGAACCATCTTCCATTTCCGCCATGAACAGCGGAGGAGTCGGGATACTTAATAGCAAAGATTCTATGTATTGACTTTGTTGATCCAACGTCCACCTGAAGGCACGCTGATAATCCGGATCAACTTTTACATCATTGCGCCGATATTGATCAAGTAAATCACTCCATGTTTGCGAATAGCTATCAACAAATACGTCATGCCTAGCCTGCTCAACCTGTGAAATTAACTTAACATTCATATCAGATCCTATTCTGGCCTTTTCAAGACCAATACCGATTCAACTGGAGATTTGCCTGCCGAGTATTTTCGACTGCTCGAGTTTAGCGTTCGCAAACTGATCACCTTTGGAAAATCAGATCTTTTCAGAAAATCAAGCCCCTGTGACACTGACATTTGCTCAACGATAGTCGCGAGATCGTTGTGCACTTCCTTATACTGAGAGTCTTGGACCACAACATAGGCTCGTCCGCCAGGCTTGAGAACCCTATGAATTTCCCCAATCGACAGGTAAAGATCAGCGAAGTACTGCACGTGGGATTTGTAGTAGTAGCCAGAAGATGCCCTAGAAGGGTGGGATCGCACTCTATCCAAGAATTTGCAACATTCCACGCCCCATCGATCCTGAGCTACTCCCAATAACGAGGGCACTGTAGTAGTACCCATCAGAGTGCGCCTTAATCTATCGACCTCAGAATAATCGAAACCGAGAAGACCTAACTCAATCATCGTTGCGACGGCATAATCTATTCGCGTGCAATAAGGTGGAGATGTCACTATAAGATCGAAGACTTTGTCGTCTGACTTAAGCGAAGTTGACGAACATACAGCCACCCGCTCCGACCAAACACCTCTAATATCACCTGAATCACCCGCTAGCTGCGCGGTCAGATCATTTAGCTCTCTGAGGAATGCCGACGAAACATCATGGACTACTGAGGGATCGACATCTACAAGCATTCTCCGCCACGTTGGATTCGACGTCTTGTGGCTGTCAACCATCTTTCTACTTGCACGAAAGAGTGCCAAGAATAGAAGGCAGCGCGTAGAAGATAGACTCTCGATTCGCTCGATTCTATTTTTTGACTGATTAACTAAATCATCGCGATCACACCAGATAGCGTCAGAAATTTCGAGAAGGCAATTCACAGTCAGCTGCGGCAACCATCTACTGAGCAGGTTGTCGTTATGGGACGCAAGGCCTCCCGTACCCCTTTTTTTAATTACCTTCAGAGCGAATTGATTGATATCCCTCAGATCAGAGGGTCGCGCTAACTTCGCCTTAGCGACGATCGCCATTACGGGATTAAGATCTGCGCCTAAGAATGAAATCCCCCTAGATTGTGCAGCCCATGTCGTGGTACCTGCGCCGTTCCATGGATCACACACCATGCTTCCGGCACCTATACTTTCTCGATCGAATACGCTCAGAGCAAATCTCGGAGAAAATCCCGCATAGTAAGGATACCAAAGGTTCCTCCCATACGCGTCTTTCGATTCTCTCTTCGGATTTGGCATACTAATTTTCAAAGAAAATAGGCCTGTGGCTTAGAATCATCAAGGGAGCTATAGATACGCCCAAATAAAGAGGGGCGCCTAGCGCCCCTCTTTATACAAAACAGCAGCTCGCGAGATCAATCAAACCCCAACAGGATTTGCCTTCTCAGGATCAATCTTGTACTGCTTGATCGCCCGGGCTACATCCTTACCCGTCATCTTCCCATCCTTAGCAAGCGCGGCAATCGCCGCATGCGCGATGTAGTAGCGGTCCACTTCGAAGAACCGACGCAGATTCGCACGTGTGTCCGAGCGGCCGAACCCATCCGTGCCGAGCACGGTGTAGGTCATCGGGACGAAGGCGCGGATCTGGTCGGCAAAGGCGCGCACGTAGTCGGTGGCGGCGATGGCCGGGCCCTGGCGGCCTTCCAGCAGCTGGGTGACGTACGGCTTGCGCTGTTCGGCCTCCGGATGCAGGCGGTTCCAGCGCTCTACGGCGTAGCCGTCGCGGCGCACTTCGTTGAGGCTGGGGCAGGACCAGATGTCGGCGGTGACGCCGAAGTCCTTGTCCAGCAGCTCGGCCGCGGCAATGGCTTCGCGCAGGATGGTGCCGCTGCCCAGCAGCTGCACGCGCAGCTCGCCCTTCTTGGGCTTGCCGGCATCCTTGAGCAGGTACATGCCCTTGATGATGCCCTCGGCTGCGCCGTCCGGCATGCCGGGGTGGGCGTAGTTTTCGTTCATCAGGGTGATGTAGTAGTACTCGTCGATCTGGTCTTCCATCATCGCCTTCATGCCGTGCTGCATGATGACGGTGACTTCGAAGCCGAAGGTCGGGTCGTAGCTACGCACATTGGGGATGGAGCCGGCGATGACCTGGCTGAAGCCGTCTTCGTGCTGCAGGCCTTCGCCATTGAGCGTGGTGCGGCCGGCGGTGCCGCCGAGCAGGAAGCCACGCGTGCGCATGTCCGCTGCCTGCCAGGCGATGTCGCCCACGCGCTGGAAGCCGAACATGGAGTAGTAGATGTAGAACGGCAGCATCGGCACGTCGGAGACCGAGTAGCTGGTGCCGGCGGCCATCCACGAGGCGATGGCGCCCGGCTCGCTGATGCCCTGCTGCAGCACTTGGCCGGTCTGGTCTTCGCGGTAGTACATCAGCTGGTCGGCATCGACCGGCTTGTACTTCTGGCCGAACGGGGCATAGATGCCGATCTGGCGGAACATGCCCTCCATGCCGAAGGTGCGCGCCTCATCGGCCACGATCGGCACGATGCGCGGGCCCAGTTCCTTGTCGCGCAGGGCGATGTTGAGGCTCTGCACGAACGACATGGTGGTGGAATAGCTGCGCTCGCCGCTGTCCTTGAGCAGGCGCTCGAACTTGTCGAGCGTGGGCGCCACGAACGACTTGCTGGCCTTGGGACGGCGCGAGGGCAGGAAGCCGCCCAGCACGTTGCGGCGCTCCTTGAGGTACTGCACTTCCGGGGAATCTTCGCCGGGGTGGTAGAACGGCACCTGGCCGTCTTCCAGCTGGGCGTCGGTGACCGGAATGTTGAAGCGGTCGCGGAAGTGCTTGACCGCCGCGTCGTCCAGCTTCTTGGTCTGGTGGGTGGGGTTGAGCGCCTCACCGGCCGAACCCATGCCGTAGCCCTTGACCGTCTTGGCCAGGATCACGGTGGGCATGCCCTTGGTGTTTACGGCCTGGTTGTAGGCGGCGTACACCTTGTGCGGGTCGTGGCCGCCACGGTTGAGGCGCCAGATGTCGTCGTCGGACAGGCCGGCCACCATGGCCGCCGTCTCCGGGTACTTGCCGAAGAAGTTGGCGCGCGTGTAGGCGCCGCCGAAGGCCTTGCAGTTCTGGTATTCGCCGTCGACGGTTTCCATCATCAGCTTCTTGAGGACGCCGTCGGTGTCCTTGGCCAGCAGGGCGTCCCAGTAGCCGCCCCAGAGCAGCTTGATGACGTTCCAGCCGCCACCACGGAACACGCCTTCCAATTCCTGGATGATCTTGCCGTTGCCGCGCACCGGGCCGTCCAGGCGCTGCAGGTTGCAGTTGACCACGAAGATGAGGTTGTCCAGACCTTCGCGGCCGGCCAGCGCGATGGCGCCAAGGGTTTCCGGCTCATCAGACTCGCCGTCGCCGATGAAGCACCACACTTTGCGGTCGGACTTCTCGATCAGGCCGCGGTTTTCCAGGTAGCGCATGAACTGCGCCTGGTAGATGGCGGCCAGCGGGCCCAGGCCCATCGAGACGGTGGGGGTCTGCCAGAACTCGGGCATCAGCCACGGGTGCGGGTAGGACGAGATGCCCTGGCCGTCCACTTCCATGCGGAAGTTGTCCAGCTGGGCTTCGCTGATGCGGCCTTCGAGGAAGGCGCGGGCGTAGATGCCCGGGGCGCTGTGACCCTGGATGAACAGCAGGTCGCCCGGGTGCTGGTCGCTGGGCGCGCGCCAGAAATGGTTGAAGCCCACGTCGTAGAGCGTGGCGCTGGAGGCGAACGAGGCGATGTGGCCGCCCAGGTCGCCCGGCTTGCGGTTGGCCCGCACGACGGTGGCCATGGCGTTCCAGCGGATGATCGAGCGGATCTTCCACTCCAGCGCTGAGTCGCCGGGGTTCTTGGCCTCGTTGGCCGGTGCGATGGTGTTGACGTACTCGGTGGTGGGCGAGAACGGCAGGTAAGCGCCGGCGCGGCGGGTCTGTTCGACCATGCCTTCCAGCAGCTGATGGGCGCGCTCAGGACCTTCTACATCGATGACGGCCTTGATCGATTCGAGCCACTCCTGCGTCTCAAGCGGGTTCGGATCGTTGTGCAGCACTTCGTTCAACCAGTTCATTAGCGCTCCCGGGGGGACACACCCCGCGGGTGTGTCGACATCGTGAATTCGTGAACCCCCAAGTGTACCGCACGCACCTGTTGCCATTCCTCGCTACGGGTGCGTATGGAATGGGATGATGTCGTGCGGTGAATGCGTTGGTGGCGGATGCCACGCATGCGGCCGCTACTGGTGTACGACCAAAGGATGAGGGCCGCTGGCGGGCGATTGCCGAGGCCAGCGCCCGGCTCGGTGCGGAATGGGCCGACGTAGGAGCGCCCTTGGGCGCGATGGGCGTTACCGGTAACGCCCATCGCGCCCAAGGGCGCTCCTACCGGGCGCGTCGATGGTGCCCAGTTGCGTGGCGAGGCCGGTCAAAACGCCTGCAGCGCTTCGGTCAGCTGGCCGTTGTTGTTGACCGCGCCCATGGTGTAGCCCTGCCAGCCGGGGTAGGCGTTGGGCTCCCAATAGAAAATGCCGAGCACGCGCGAGCCGATGGCGTTGCTGCGGCTGAGCAGGTTGGTGAGCATGGCGCGGGTGGTGGCGGCCTGCTGCCAGTCCATGCCGACCTCGGCCACCACCACGTCGCTGCCGTAGCGGGAGATCATGTCGCGCATGTTGGTGTCCAGGCGGTTGTTGTAGTCCTGCCAGCTGCCCACCGGAGGGTAATGCGACATGCCAATGACGTCCCACTTGCCGCCGGCTGAGCGCAGGTTGTCGAAGAACCAGCGGAAGTTGGCGTTGTCGTAGCCGTTGGCCAGATGCACGATGACCTTGGCGTTGGGGTACACGGCCTTGGTGGCGTTGTAGCCGCTGTTGATGAACTGGCCCAGGTTGGCGAAGTTGGGCGTCTTGCCCTCGTTCCACAGCATGCCGCTGTTGATCTCGTTGCCCACCTGCACCCAGCTGACGGTGATGCCGTTGTCCTTGAGGTACTTGAGGATGCCCTGGGTGTGGCTATAGACATCGGTGTTGAGCTGGGCGACGGAGTGGCCCGCCCAGGCGGCCGGCTTGGTCTGCTTGCCGGGGTCGGCCCAGCTGTCGCTGTAGTGGAAGTCGATCATGATGCGCATGCCCTGCGCGGCGGCACGCTTGGCCTTGTCGAGCGTGTCGTGGCCATCGTTCCAGCCGCCGGACGGGTTGACCCACACGCGCAGGCGCACTGCGTTGCCGCCCACGTCCTTGAACAGCTTGATGAAGTCGGTGGTGTTGCCCGAGGCATCGCGAAACACCTGCGGCGGGTTGGCTGCGGCCTGCTGGTTGAGCCAGCTGACATCGGCGCCCTTGGCGATGCCTTGCGCGCCTGCGCCGGCGCTGGCAAAGCCCAGCAGCAGCACCAACAGCAAGCGGCTATAGCCCTTACGAAACATGCTCATGAAACCCTCTCCCTTGATCGATGGATGTCGCGCCACCTGGCGCCTTGCCTGATCCCCCTGAATCTCGAGGCGTGCTGTGCTGCGAAGCGGGCAATGCCGCGACAGCCACGCACGCTGCGAAACGGTGGCGATTCAAACACGGCACTGCAACGCGGTTGCGCTCGCTATAGGTGCTGGGCGATTGCGGCATAGTTCGCGCCGGAAAAAACCTTGCGCCAGCGAACTGGCACTATTTTCACCAGCGCGATGTTGTGCGGGTGCAACAGAAAAACGGCGCGGTACTGCGCGAGGCAGCTGATGCTGGCGCTCTGTCGCCGCAACGACATGCATGGCCGATCGTCTGCGACCGCAATGACCCTGAGTCTGATCAGAAGCGGCAACGCGCTACAGGCCTGCCGGCAATTGGGCACGCTGCGGGAAGCCCAACTCCTGATGCCCTGCCTGTTTGGCGCACTCAACGAGCTCTCGACGGAGGATCGGCAGCGATCAAACAAAAACGCCGGGCAAGCCGACGTTTTTGGTGCAACGTGCGATGGAAGCAGTCGCAGGTTGAAGCGGCACTGCGTCACAGAGGCTGGTTAGGCGAATGAACACCACCGGGCCGCAAACGCATGACCGCACTCAACTCATCGCGCGTGCGCCCTGTTGTTGTTGCTGGGTCTGCGACTGCTGCTGTTCCAATGCCACCGACTGGCGTGCGGCATTTTCTGCAACGCGCTGGCTGCTCTGTTCCAGCGGGGTATTGATGGCGGTCATCGTCTCGACGCTGACACGCAGCTGCGCGGGGTCGTCGGCGCGGCCCTGCACGGCGAAGGTGCGCGCGGCATCGGGGCTCATCACTACCTCGTCGATGCGCTTGCCGCCGACGGCATGCATTTCCGATGCGAGCGAGCCGGACAACTGGGCGCTGTGCTGGTCGGGTGTGCGCCCGGCACGGGCGTCCTGCGCATGCACGCCACGCTGCGCATCCTGAAACAAGGTATTGCCCACGTGCCCGGGCTGGTCGATGCGCAGCGAGGTATGGTCGTTGCCGTGCTCACGCTTGGCGGGCTCGCCTGGGGCGAGCGGGCCGCGGATGGCGTCCACAGCGTCCTGCCCAAGGCCGCGCGCGCTACGCGTCAGGATGGTGGTGCCGGTACGCAGCCCATCCACATCGTTACGGTATTCGTCGATCATCCGCGCGTTCTTTTCGGCCAGCGGGCGCGCGTTGGGATCGGTGAGCGCCGAGTGCTCGCCCAGGAAGTTGCCCAGCTTGTGCGCGCCCAGCGAGCTGCCGGCCGCCACCAGCGGGTAGTCCGGGATCAGGAAGTTGGCCTTGCTGTTGCTGTAGCCGGCGCCATTCAACGTGGTGATTTCATCCGGCTTGGCATAGATGCGCACCTGCCCGAAATGCGGCGAGGCGGCACTGACCGGATCGGACGCCATGACGTGGTTGATCACGCTGTTGCCGCCTTCCGGAATGCGGTAGCTCAGGCTGGCCGCGCCGTACGAGTTGAAGGTTTCGCCCTTGAGGTCGTAGTGGTGCGCAGAGACCTGTGCGAGCGCGCCGCCGAGGGAGTGGCCGGTGACGGTGACTTCGGGTGCGTGACCGGTTCGCTTACCGACATCCTTGGCAATGGTCATCGCGTTCTGAGTCAGCGCCAGCGCATCGGCTGCCTGCGGATTGGTCCGCGAGGTGACCATGGTCGCGTCGGTAAGAATGTCCTTGGCAGCGCCCTCGGTGCCCCGATGCGCAACCACGATTTCGCCACTGCCTTCGTTGCGGTAAATCGTCCCCTGGTAGCCAGTGGACTTGTTGTTGACGTGGTCGAGAACGGCGTAACGCTGTCCCTCGATGTCGACAATCTCTTCCTGACCCGGTGCGCGCCGGCCGACGGCGCGATCCTTGTAGGCATCTTCAGACAAGCCCGCATATTGCGGCGATGGAATGCTCATGGCGCAACTTCCTTGGCAGCCAACGTGATGGTGAAGAGATTGTCGCGGATCTCAGGCTTGAACTTTTCCGGGCTCAGCTCGCCAGTGTCCGGGAAACTCTTGGACTCCGAGCGCGGATAACCTTCCTTCCAGTAGTACTTCGTCTGCGGATGCTGCGCCGTCACCGTCTTGCCTTCGATAAACGACAAAAAGCGGGTCTCTTCTTCGGCACCGGTGGCCTTGAGCAGCACGCTGGCACCACTGAATTCCCAATGGCAGACGCCGCGACCGTAATAGTCCTCGTCCTGCATCAGGTCCAGATAGACGGTGCCGCGGTATTCGGTGTCGGAGATCTTCTTGAGCGCGAAGTCTTCCTGGCTGGTGATGCGCCCGGCGGTACCGGTCTCGGCCTGGATCTTGCCGCATTCGGCTTCGTTACTGACGTCGTATTGCGCCGCACCCTGGACCAGGCCGAAGGTACCGGGCGCCTTGTCGAGGGTGAGCGTGACCTCGAAGGCCTTGCGCGGGCTGGGATTCAATTTGGCAAGGCCGCGACCGCCCGCCTCCACGTCGGCTTCTGCAGTGGCCTCGGTTGCGGGGGATGTGGTCTGGGTCATGCTGATCTCCGGGGCGTTACAGGCCGTAAGCAAAAGGGCCAGCAGGCTCGGTGTGAGAATCAGGCGCAAGGCCGGCCTCCATGGCGATAAGGGGGCTCAATCTAGTCCGCTTGAGCAGGTGGGGTCAATTTACGGCAGCTGACGTGAGGCAGTTGTTGCCCGCCGGAAAGCTGCCATGATTCGACCTGTCCGCTAGGGGGAGCGCGTTATCGCCACGGGGTTCACATCGCCAGCCGACAACGTGGCCGTCACCCCGCGCGTGCATTGGCGGCGCAGCCTGCGCATGCGCGTGTTGCTGGCCGCCACCGCAGTGCTGGTACTGCTGCTGGCGGTCCTGGGCACGGTGTTTTATCTGGGCGCCCGTGCCGAATTGGTGGAGGCAGCGCGCACCGAAGTGGATGGCTTGACCGAGCAGACCGCACGCAGCCTGGCGGCGATGCTGGATTCGGTGCAGGTGAGCGGCCGCACATTGGCCGCCAGCAGCGGTGCGGTGGGGCTGCAGCCGTTCAATCTGCGTGCATTGCTGCTGGCCACGCTCAGTGGCGACCCGGATATCGGCGCGGCGCGTTTGATCATCGAACCGCGCACACAAAAAGCCGGCGATACCGGGTTTGTCTGGTACGTGCATCGCGATGGCACGCGCGTGCTGGAAAAATCGGTGCAGGACCTGGGTGACGACTACCGCGCGATGCCGTGGTATCTGCGCACCCAGCGCGAAGGGCGTGCATGGTGGTCCGAGCCGTATATCAACACCAATGGCGGCAGCGAGTTGTACACCAGTTACAACCTGCCGCTGCGCCGGCCGGGCGATGCCGTGGATGCGGCGCCGGTAGGCATGGTGAGCGTGGATCTGCCGCTGCAACATCTGCGCGCCATCATCGACCAGCTGCCGCACGACATCAGCATCCGGCCGATGCTGTTGTCGCCGGAGGGGATGGTGATGTTCAGCCCCGACCCTGCGCTCAATCTGCATGACACGCTCGCTACCTACGTGGCGCGTTCGCGTCCGGATCTGGCACCGCTGCAGCGCGCAGTGGCGGCGGGTCAGCCGATCTCGTTCTCGCACACCGCGCCCGATGGCGAGCGCTTTTTGACCCATAGCGCGGCGGTGGGGCGCAGCGGCTGGACCTTTGTGCTGTCCGCATCGGAAAACTACGTGCTGGCCGGCCTGAACTGGCTGGCCGCATGGGTGGCGTTGGCGGCGTTGCTGGGCGCGGCGGTGTGGTGGTGGTTGATGGGGCGGATCACGCGCACCTTGACGCGGCCGATCGAGGAATTGACCGATACCGCCGAGCATTTTCGTCGTGGCGAATTCGAGTACCCGCTGCGACATATCGAACGCGATGACGAAGTGGGCGTGATGGCGCGTGCGTTCGACAGTGCGCGCGGTGCGATCCGCGACCATATCGCGCAGATCGGCGAGATGACCTCTGCGCGCGAACGCATGTACAGCGAGCTGCAGATTGCGCGCGAGATCCAGCAGGCGATGCTCCCATCCGGGCGCACCTTCGACCGCGCCAACTCGCATCTGGAAACCTGCGCCTGGCTGGAACCGGCCAAGGCGGTGGGCGGCGATTTCTACCACTTCATCGAGACCGAGCCGGGGCTGTTGTGGTTTGTGGTGGGCGATGTCTCCGACAAGGGCGTGCCGGCGGCCTTGTTCATGGCGCGCGCAGTGAGCGTGCTGGAAATCGCCGCGCGCCGGCACACGCGCCCGGACGCCATTTTGATCGCCGCCTCCACGCGGCTGGCCGAGAACAACGAGCCGTGCATGTTCGCCACCGTGCTGTGCGGGGTGATCAATGTGGTGAGCGGCGAATACTGGCTGGCTAGCGCCGGGCACGAGCCGCCGCTATTGATCGATCTGGATGGCACGGTGCGGCCGCTGCCGTTGGAAACCGGTGCGCCGCTGGGCATCGAGCCACAGCTGGCCTACCCGGTGCTGCAGGGCCGCATGCGCGCCGGGCAGACGCTGCTGGGTTATACCGATGGCGTGACCGAGGCGATGGACGAACACGGCGCCAGCTACGGGCTGGAGCGGCTGCTGGCCGCGCTGCACCCAAGCCGTAGCGCGGCGGCACAGTGCAAGGCGGTCATCGACGACATCGCCGGTTTCACCGGCCAGGCCGATGCGTACGACGACATCACGCTGCTGGCGATCCGGCTGCGCCAGGAGCATGCTGAGCCGGTGGCAGACGCTGGCCGGGACGGTCCCGGAAAGGCAACGACCGGATGAAGCTCGAACTGGCCATCGCGCCGTCGCTGGCCCAACTGGCCGGCGCCAACGACGCGCTGGAAGACTCGCTGATGCGCGAAGGCCTGCACGAAGCGCGCATCGGCCAGGTGCGGCTGATCGTGGAAGAACTCGGCTGCAACGCGCTCACCCACGGCCAATGCGCCGAACAACCCTTACGCCTGCAGCTGCAGCTGGACGCGCAGGCGCTGGTGCTGGAGCTGAGCGACCCGGGCAGCGCTTTCGACCCGCGTGCGCTGCCGGAACTGGAGCTGGACGCCGCGCTCGACGATCGGCCGATCGGCGGATTGGGGTTGTTTTTGGTGCATCAGTTCGCCGATCACATCGACTACCGTCGCGATGGTGCATATAACGTCGTGCGTATCACCTTGCTGCATCCGTACGCCCCTGTCCCCGAGGCACTGCCATGACCACGCTCGCCATCCAGATCGACCCGCCGCAAGACACCCGTCAACGCGTGATCCTGACCGGGCGCCTGGACTCCCACACCTACCAGGACCTGGATGCGGCGCTGTCGCCACTGCTGGGCACCAGCATCGTCACCCTGGTGCTGGACCTGACCGCGCTGGAATACATTTCCAGCGCCGGCATCCGCAGCATCTTCAAGGTGCGCAAGGCGCTGGCGACCCATCAGGGCAAGCTGCTGGTGACCAACCCGCAGCCGCAGATCCGCAAGGTCTTCGACATGGTCAAGGCGGTGCCGCTGAGCGATGTGTTCGCCTCCACCGAAGAGCTGGATGCGTATCTGTCCGCGATGCAGCGCAAGGTCATCGAACAGCACGCCGACGGCGACAACCCGATCTTGCCGCACTTCGCCGAAGTATGAGTTTGATCGCCTGCGCGCACATGTAGCGACGTGTGTGCGTATGGCGCGTCAGCGGCATTGGGTAGGCTATGACGCCCTGATACTTGCGTTGCAATGCCCGCACTGATCATTTTCGATTTCGACGGCACTTTGGCCGACTCGTTTGATTTCTTTCT
This sequence comes from Xanthomonas sp. NCPPB 2933, assembly GCF_056725225.1. Classification (NCBI taxonomy): domain Bacteria; kingdom Pseudomonadati; phylum Pseudomonadota; class Gammaproteobacteria; order Lysobacterales; family Lysobacteraceae; genus Xanthomonas; species Xanthomonas sp. NCPPB 2933. The sequence goes on along the minus strand of NZ_CM161518.1, from coordinate 769,474 downwards.
GAGCACGCAGCGCGTGCTGGCCGAGCGGCACGGTTTCCGTGCGGCACAAGCGCACGAAGTGGAGGATGCTCGCCGGCTGAGTACGCGGGAGCTGTTGAAAGCCTCCGGGCTGCGTGCCTGGCGCGTGCCGCTGGTGGCCGCCGACTTTATCCGCCTGATGCGCGCCGCCCCGCCGATGGCGTTGTTTGCCGGCATTGCCGACGTAGTAGAGACGCTGCATGCCAGCGGCACGCGCCTGGCGGTGGTGTCGTCGAACTCGGTGGAGAATGTGCAACGCGCTTTGGGTAAGGACTTGAGCGCGAAGTTCGCCGTGATCGATGGTGGTGCGCATCTGCTGGGCAAGCAACGCGCCTTGCGTCGTGTGCTGCGCGCCACCGGGTATGGCGCAACGCAGGCGGTGTATGTGGGCGACCAGGTTGCCGACTGGGAAGCGGCGCAAGTGGTGGGATTGCCGTTTGCTGCGGTGGCGTGGGGGTATGCGCACCCGGAGGTGTTTGCCGGGTTGGCTGGGACGCAGTTGATTGAACGTGTGGACGGGTTGCTTGGGTTGGGTGTGCGGTAGCCCGGTTTTTCAATGGCTGGGATTTGGGATTTGGGATTTGGGATTTGGGATTTGGGATTCGGGATTCGGGATTCGCAAGAGCAAGAGCTTCCCGCCGCTACGTGCGGACGTACCCTCATCCGCCCTTCGGGCACCTTCTCCCGGAGGGCGAAGGGTAGGAGCGTCAGGTGCTACTGGGATCAGGCCAGCTGCTTTAAGCGGTTCGCCACGGCGGCTCTACACCCCGCCGACCCGCGGTAACGGTGCCGGCACGTTCAACATTCCGCCCGCTGCCACATATGCCGCCAAGGCCTGCCCCTGGCTCAACAGGTGCCCGTGCATCGTGCGCTCTGCGCCCTCGGCATCGCCGCGCCGCACGCACTCCATCAATGCACGATGCTCGGCCAACGATTGCGCCATGCGTCCCGGCGTCAGCAGCTGACGGCCACGATGCATCTTGAGGATGCGGTGCAGATCGTGGGTGACCCGGATCAACCACGGATTGCCGGCGTACTGCTGCACGGTTTCATGAATCAGATAATTGTTGCGGTAGTACTCGGCCAGATCACCAACGTCGGCTGCGGCTTCCATCGCTGCGTGCAGGTCTTCCAGGCGTTGCACGCCGGCCGCATCGATACGCTTGACCGCATCGTGCGCGCAGCGGCCTTCGAGCATGGCCATTACCGGGAACAGCTGGTTGAGATCTTCCAGCGTCAGCCGCGTGACCCGGCTGCCGCGGCCGGCGTCCAGTTGCACCAGGCCTTCGGCCGCGAGCAGCTTGAGGCTCTCGCGCAGCGGAGTGCGGCTGATGCCGAGTTCTTCGGCCAGCGCCGGCTCGTCGATCCACTCGCCCGGCGGCAACGCGTAGTCGTAGATCTTCTGGCGCAGGCGCTCGGCCACTTCCTCGTACAGCGGTACGCGCTTTTTGGCGGTGCGCGAATCAGGGGCGAGGGTCATGGCGGGCAGGTCGTTAGCGTCGGAGCGGGGGTGCCCATTCTACGGGGGCGCCCCACTCCGCCGCTGTGCGCGTGCCGGCTCACAGCCAGCCCGGCACCACGAACAGCAGCCACGCCGTCAGTGGCCCCAACAACACCACCAACCCGCTATAGACCAGAAAGCGGCGGAACAGCGCGTCGCGCTCCTCTTTCGCAGCCGAAGCCACCACCAGCGCGCCATTGGTGGAGAACGGGCTGACATCGACGATGGTGGAAGACACCGCAAGCGCGCAGATCACCCCGGCCGCACCCAGCTGGCCTTGCATCAGGAACGGCACTGCCAGCGGAATGGTGGCGCCCAGCACGGCTGCGGACGATGCGAACGCGGACACGATGCCGCCGACATAACAGACCAGCAACGCACCCAACAACGGCATGCCGATATGCGAGACACCGGTACCGATGTAGTCCACCGCGCCGGCCTTTTCCAGCACCGCAACATAGGTCACCACACCGCTGATCAACAACACCGTGGACCAGCTGATGCCATCCACCGCACCCTTCTGCGCGCTGGGCGAGATCAATGCAAGGACCACAGCAACGGTGATCGACACCAAACCGACATTGAGGTTATAGATCAGCGCCGCGACACCCAGACCCAGCAAGCCAACCAACGTGATCAAGCGATCACGGGTGATGGCGACAGCCTCCAGCGCAAGCGGATTGGTCGACAAGGTACCGCCGCCAGCGGCGACCAAGGAGCCATGCCCTTCGATCGCAAATGGACGTTTGGAGGCCTGGTCATCGGCCACTGGCACGTATTGCGCATCCGCCAACGAGACCTCCTGCCGACGCATCAGCTTGAGCCCGCCGAACGCGCAGAAGCAGATGATCGCCATCATCAGGTTGAAACCAAGACTGGTGAGGAACACCGCCATCTCGGTGACGTCCAGCCCGGCCTTTTCGACCACCTTGTTGGTGATGCCGCCGTACACGCTGATCGGCGAAAACCCGCCGCCCTGTGCGCCATGGATCACCAGCAGGCCCATCATCAACGGGTTGATGCGGTACTGCTTGGCAAAGCGCAATGCCACCGGGCCGATGATGGCCACTGCCGCCGGCCCAAGCGCACCGAATGCAGTCAGCAACCCGGTAATGACGAACATCACCCATGGAATCGCCACGATACGCCCGCGTACCGCGCGCACTGCCCAGTGCACCAGCAGATCGATGGTGCCGTTCTTCTGCGCGATGGCGAACAGATAGGTGATGCCGACCAGGGTGAGAAACAGGTCGCCCGGAAAGCCGGCCAGCACCTCCTTGCCGTCCAGTCCCACCCACACGCCGCCGATGATGAACGCCAGCGCGAAGGCCACCGCACCCATGTTGATGGGCAATGCGGTGGCGACGATGAACATGATCACCAAGCCAAGAATCGTTGCAATTTGCGGGGTCATGCGCCCTCCCAGACACCTGATACGCGTACAGCACGGATGGCCACCCGCCACCCAAGGGTCACGCCCTGTCAGACACCAGGAGCGGCCAACAGCACCGATGCGCAGCTGCCAGGCGGTTGCCTACTCGCTACGCGTTGCTGGCCTCTCCTAGCGTTACCTCATGCCGCGCGCTCGCACGCGGCGTTGACCCACTCGACAACACCTTGGGTGCTGTTGAATTCGTCCACCGACCGCGCCTCGCAGTCCGGCAATACCTCCCGCGCCATGCGCGCCAATGCGCTGCCTGGCCCCAGTTCGAGAAACACGCGTGCGCCGCGTTCTGCGGCCTGCACCAGCACGTCGTACCAGCGCACGGTCTGCGCAATCTGTGCGGCCAGCGTGTCGATCACCAAGGCCTGCGTGGTGACTGCACGTGCATCGATACCGGCGAGCACGCGCAGCTTTGGCGCAGTGATTTCTGCGTTTTTCAATGCGATGGCGAACGCGTCCACGGCCGCGCGCAACCACGGCGTATGCGCCGGCACGCTCACCGGCAGCAGCGTGATGCGCGCGCCTTGCGCCTGCGCAGCGTCGCCGAGTGCCTGCAGTGCAGCGTGCGGGCCACCAAGCACGGCGTGGTCGCCGCCGTTGATGATGGCCAGTGCCGCACCATAGGTCTGGCATAGCGTTTCGAGTGCGCGCAGTGGCAGGCCGACCACCGCCATCAACCCGGCATTGTCCGGGCTGGCCGCGTCCATCAGGCGTGCGCGGGTGGCGGCCAGCTGCAGGCAGGTATCGATGTCCATGCTGCCGGCCACCGCATGCGCGGCGAGCTCGCCGACGCTGTAGCCGAGTACCAGCAACGGTGTGGGTAGTTGCGTCTGCAGCACCTGCCATTGCGCCAGCGTGCCGGCGCACACCAGTGGTTGTGCAATGGCATTGGCATAACGACTTGGGTCTGCGGCAAGCGTTTGCGCAGATGCGCCAAGCAGCTTGGTCGCAGTAGCGAGCACACTGGCCGCAGCAGGTGCATCGGCGACACGCGCAAACATTTCCGCGTGTTGACCGCCTTGGCCCGGACAGAGTACGGCGAGCGTCATGCGCTTTCCTGCAGATGCAGAAACCATGCGCAGGCCAGCAGATCGGCGCTGCCGCCCGGGCTCAGACGGCGTGCGACGAATTGCTCGCCGATGGAGTTCAAACAATCGCGCCACTGCGGTTGCGCGATGCCGCCGTCGGCGAGGAAGGCACGTGCTTGCGCTTGTGCGTAAGCCAGCCCTTCCTGCCCACCACGATGCAGCAGATTCAGATCGTCCACTTCAGCAACCAACTGCATCAACGTCTGCGCCAATGCCGCTTCCTGCTTGGCGCCGCTGTGCAATGCAGCGCGCAGGCACGGCAGCGCGACTTCGCTTAACAGCGGGTAGCCGGCTGCGGCCTGCTCGCGCACACCGCTGACCTGATACTGCGCACGCATACGCTGACCATTGCTGTGCGGATTCAGCGGCGCAGCCTGCAATGCATCGCGCCACACCTGCACCGCGTTACAGACCGCTTCACCAGTTGGGCAGCGCCCGTGCGCGACACGCAAGCGCGCCGCCTGCGCAGTGAGCAGGCCGAGGCTGAAAATCGCGCCGCGATGGGTGTTGATGCCGTCGGTGGCGCGCAGCATCGCCGCTTCGGCATCGATGCCGAGTTGGCGAAGGCGTGCGAACGGGGCGTTGTCGATGCCGGCTTGCGCGATGGCGACAAAGTAGCCGCGCAACGCGAACAGACTGCGCAGAAAGGTGGCCGCGCCCATATCGGTGTGGCTACCGGTATCGAACGGGGTGACCAGGCCAGGCTTTGGTGCGCAGGCCAGTTCTGCGTGCAAGGCAAGCACTGCAAGGCGGCCGAGTCGGTGCGCCAGTGGACTTGCCATGCCGCTGGTGAGACGCGATGCGCCCTGCAGCGATGCACAATGTTGAATATCGCCATGCATACATGTGGCCTCGGCCTTGGCATGGGCAACATCTTTCGCCAGCGCACTCATGCCGCGCTCCACACAGGAAACAACGCGGTGCGCGACGCCATCCGGCAGCCATGATTGGATTTCACCAGCACCTGCTGCGCGCTGCCGGCATATTCGCGCCAGTTCACGGCGGTGCCGTCGTCGGCCAGCAGTAATTCGCCATCGGCACGCAGGCCATGGCGTTGTTCCCAGCGCTGCAGCAATGTCACCACCGCATGCGCCTGTTCGGGTGTTTCGATCGACCACAACAGGTCCAGATCCGACTGCGCATGCACATACGCAAGCCCGGTCAGTGCCTGCCATGCAAAGCTGCCGAACACGCGCGGCTGTAATGCGTTGGCCCGGGTCTGCGCCAGTAAGGCCTGCAATGCCGGCTGCATGTCGCTGGGCGCTTGCGCGATCACTGCGTCCAATAGCAGCGGTGCGGTGCTGCGTGCGATATCGGCCACATTGGCTGTCAGCGCCAGACGCTGCTTGCCTTCGCTCGGCGGCAACGGCACGCCGAGCCGCAGTGCGCCGGGTGCTTCGCTGCCGTCGCCACGCGCCACCACCGCCGGCAGGCCGGCGGCGAACCACTGCTGCAGGCGCGGATGCGCACCCGGCATCAACGCCTGCCAGCGCGCCTCGGGATGCAACCACACCAGTGCGTGCCGGCCGGGCATGCTCAGGCCTCGCCTGCTGCCACGGCAGCGGCGACATCGCTTGCCAACGTACGGCCGCCACGTTGCGCGCCGAGTGCACGACGTTGGTCGCCGTCGCTGGGCGTAGCCAATGCATCAAGCAACGCCTGCGCCAGATCGCCCTTCCACAACGACTCCACCGCGCCCATGCGCACGTAATTTTCCACACCCGGCGCGAATACCGGCGAGCTCTTGCTCAGCGCTTGCAAGGTGTCCACCGATTGCTTGGTCACACGTGCCATGGCACGCAGATCCATCACGCGGATCTGTGCATCGGGCAAGGCGTGGATATGGTCGGCCATCAACCCGAACGAGAGAAAGCCGCCGCTGACCGATTCGCCATACACCAACGTGACCAGCCGCGCGCCGCGTCTGCGTGCAAGATCCAGCGCGCGTGCCAAATGCGCGAAATAGCCGTTGATGCCCAGCAGTTCGTCGCGGCGCGCGAGCCGTTGCCCGGCGGTGTCGGCCAGCATCACGATCGGCCGTTGCGGATGTCCACGGGTGCTCGCCAACACGGTAGCGGCCAATGCCAGTGCGTGGTCTACGCCGACTTCCAGTTTATTGGCAGTACCGATCACGGTGACCTCGCCCGCAGCGGTCATCGCGCTGCCGGTGAGCACATCGTCGTTGCGGGCGATGGCGTGACCGAGCGGAAACAGCTGATCCAGCAGTTGGCTCAGTTCCATGGAATGCTCCGGTCGGCAGTGGCAGCGAGGAAGGCCTCGGTGTCCAGCAACGGCAGGCGCTGCGCATCGACGATGCCTTGGCGCCGCCAGATCTCCAGACCGTCGCGGCAATCGCCGTAAGCCTCGATGCGCTTAGCCAATTGCTGCTGCGCAAGTTCCAGCGCCTGCAATGCGGCCTCGCCTTCCGGCTCGGCAAGTGTGTCCAGCGCATGGGCAGCCGCATCGGCGAATGCGGCGATGCGGTCGGCCACCAAGGTCTGCGCTTCGCCGAGCAGATAGCGATGCTTGCCGCCGGTGACGCGCCACACCAGGGCACGGTCGCGTGCGTCGAACTCTTCCACGCCGCGCACGGTCTCGATCACGTCCGGGCCGGACAACGACAGGCGGCCTTCTTCGGACATGATCACCGCGCTGCAACAGCGCGCCACGATGCCCATGCCGCCGAAGGCGCCGTTGCCGCTGCCGATCAAGGCCAGTACCGGCACGCCGGCAGCACGTGTGCTCAGCGTGGCGCGCATGATTTCGGAAATCGCGATCAGGCCGGCGTTGGCTTCGTGCAGGCGTACGCCGCCGGTGTCGAGCAATAGCAGCACCGCTGCCGGCTGCGTTTTTGCTGCGCGTTCGAGCAGGCCGGTGAGCTTGGCGCCGTGCACTTCGCCCACTCCACCGCCCATGAAGGCGCCTTGCTGCGCGGCGATCAATACGTTGCGCCCGCGCAGCGTGCCTTCGCCCACCACGATGCCGTCATCGAAGGCGCCGGGCGTGTCGAGCTGGGCCAGATGCGGGCTGATCAAACGACGACGTGGACCGACGAATTCGCGGAAGCTACCGGCGTCCAGCAAGCCGTCGATACGCTCGCGCGCATCGGCCTCGTAATAGCTGCGCTCGGCCATGGGAATAGTGGTGCTCATACGTATCTCCCGACGACATGCGTAGGAGCGCACTTGTGCGCGACCGGGGCGTTACCGAGAAAGCCCGTCGCGCCCGGGTGCGCTCCTACGGGGTGAAAGGGGCGGCTCATGCGTCGGCTCCCTGCAAGACATCCATCGCCTGCTCCAGGCGCAGGCTCACCACCGCCGGCGTGGCGCCGACATCGTTGATGCTGATGCGCACATCGCGCAGTGGATGGCGTGCGGCAAAATCGTCCAGCACCGCTTGCCAGATCGCGCCGAATCCGCGTGCAGCGGTGAGGATCTCGATCTCCATCGCGCCGTCGAGCGGCACGCGCTCGACCAGCACTTCCAGGTTGCCGGACGCAACCACGCCGACCAGCGCATGTTCCAGCCCGGCGCGTGCGCCGTGCTGGCCATCGAAGCGATACCGCAGGGTTTCCATGCTGTGCCCCTACCAATTGCGAAAACGTTTCGGCGGGTCGTACAACCCACCGGACCAGCGCACCAGATGCTTGACCGTGCGCGCGGCGAGCAGGTCGCGCGTGGCATCGCGTGGGCGAATCCCCAGGTCTTCCGGCCGCTTGATGACGCCGCGATCGCGCAGGTTTTCGACCGCGCGCTTGTCGCGGCCCAGACCGACGGCGGTGTAACCGGACACGCCGCGAATCGCCTGCTCGCGCTCTTCCGGCGTGCGGCACAACAGCAGGTTGGCGATGCCTTCTTCGGTCAGCACGTGGCTGACGTCGTCGCCGTAGATCATCACCGGCGGCAGCGGCATGTTGGCCCGCTCGGCCAGTTCCCAGGCATCGAGCTTGTCGACGAAGGCCGGCGCCATGTGCTCGCGGAAGGTTTCCACCATCTGCACCACCAGCTTGCGTCCACGCGGCATCTCGCCGGGGCGCGCCGCCTCGCGGCCGGCCTTGAGCCAGGCGTCGCTGGCATGCCGGCGGCCACGCGCATCCGAGCCCATATTGGGCGCGCCGCCGAAACCGGCGATACGGTCGCGCGTGGCGGTGGAGCTATTGCCCTGCAGATCGATCTGCAAGGTGGAGCCGATGAACATGTCGCAGGCATACAACCCGGCGGTCTGAGACAACGCGCGATTGGAGCGCATGCTGCCGTCGGCACCGGTAAAAAAGATATCCGGGCGCGCGGCGATGTACTGCTCCATGCCCAGTTCCGAGCCAAACGAATGCACCGATTCGACGAATCCCGATTCGATTGCCGGAATCAGCGCCGGATGCGGATTGAGCGCCCAATGCCGGCAGATCTTGCCCTTCAGCCCGAGTGATTCGGCGTAGGTGGGCAACAGCAATTCGATCGCGGCGGTATCGAAGCCGATGCCATGGTTGAGCCGGTTGACACCATATTCGGCGTAGATGCCCTTGATCGCCATCATCGCCATCAACACCTGGATCTCGGAGATCTGTGCCGGGTCGCGGGTGAACAGCGGTTCGATATGGTTGGGCTTGGGCGCCTGCGTGACGAAGTCCACCCAGTCGGCAGGAATATCCACGCGCGGCAGCGTGTCGACGATCTCGTTGACCTGCGCAATCACGATGCCGCTCTTGAATGCAGTGGCCTCCACGATCACCGGCGTGTCTTCGGTATTCGGGCCGGTGTAGAGATTGCCGTGGCGGTCGGCGGCCTGCGCGGTGACCAGCGCAATGCGCGGGGTCAGATCTATGAAGTAGCGGCCGAAGAGTTCCAAGTAGGTGTGGATGGCACCGATCTCGATGCGGCCTTCGCCGACCAGCCCGGCCAGGCGCGCGGCCTGCGGGCCGGAGAACGAGAAATCCAGCCGCTTGGCAATGCCGCGCTCGAACACATCCAGATGCGCGGGCAACGACAACACCGATTGCACCATGTGCAGGTCGTGCACGCGCGTCGGGTCCACTTCGGTGAGGCAGCGCGCCAGATAGTCGGCCTGCTTCTGGTTGTTGCCTTCCAGGCAGACACGGTCGCCGGGCTCGATCACCGCTTCCAGCAGCGCCACCACATCGCTGGCCGCCACCACACGCCCTTGCGACGCAAGCGGGGCGGCGCGCTGCAAGCGCTGGCGCCGGCTCTCGGCCTGGGTGTCCCACTGTCGACTCATGCGGCTGCCTCATCGGGCCAGGCCCGTAATGTCGGAGTAATTACATCGTAATTATGGAATTTACCCTTGTCTAGTCGCGGCGCAGCATGGTTCGGGGTTGGTCGGCCTTAGTGTGGATCGGCGTTGAGGTCGTTCGGCACCGGTGTTGACCGGCTTTGGTGCAAGTCGACTTGGTGTCGTTCGGCACCGGGCCGACTGGTCCTTGCTCTGCTTAGCGTGGGCACGGTGCTCGACGGCGTGGTGCTGGACCGGCCGGGCGAGGCCCATCGGGACGAGAAGGCGCACGGCCCAGGCGATCTCGCGTGCGTCAGCGCTTGCGAGCAGCGCGAATTCGATATATCGTTTCGTCATGCTTCGATATATCGAATGAACACGCGTCCTCCACCTGACGACGTCTCCGCAGACGCTGATCTCGCTTCCGATCCAACGCCCGAGAGGGGCACAAGTGGACGCTCGCGGCCGTTGGGGCATGGCGATCTGCGTTTGTTGTTGCTGGCGTTGATCGAGCAACAGCCGCGCCATGGGTACGAGCTGATGCGGCAGATCGCCGCGCTGTTCAAAGGGCTGTACACCCCGAGTGCCGGCGCGATCTACCCGGCGCTGGCCCAGCTTGAAACCGACGGCTGGGTGCAGACCGCTCAGGATGACGGCCGCAAGCGCTATCAGGTTACCGAGGCCGGCCGCACGCACGTGGCACAGCAGCGCGACGCACTCGACGCGGCGCTGGCCCGCACCCATCGCCGCGCACGCGAGTTGATCAAAGCACAAACGCCGGCGCCGATTCGCGAGGCGATTCATCGCATCAAGCACGGCCTGTTTGCGCGGCACGGGCAGTGGACGGAAGCAGAAACCGCACGCATCGCTGCGCTACTCAACGCCGCCGCTGACGGCATGGAGCGCGACGACGGCTGAGTGCGTGTGCCACGTGTCATTGCAACTGCGCGAGGCTTCGCTCGTACCCTCATCCGCCCCTGCGGGGCACCTTCTCCCGATGGGAGAAGGGATAGCTCACAGCAGTTGCTCCTAGCTGGTTTATTTGCCTAGCTGGTTTATTTGATTGTTTATTGCGCCATCAGTTTTGCCAGTTACTCCCCACTTCTTCCCATCGCGCATACACCCGGCAATCCAGGAACAATTCCCCCATGGCAACCCACACCAACACCCAAATCCGCCGCGACCCGCGCCTGCGCTCGGTGCAGGTACTGCGCTGCGAATCGATCACCCCGCAGATGCGCCGCATCGTGTTTGGCGGCAACGAGCTGGCCGGCTTTCAAAGCGACGCGCCGGACGATCACGTCAAGCTGTTCTTCCCCAATGCCGACGGCGACTTCGTGCTGCCGACGATGACGCCGGAAGGCCCGCGCTATGACGAAGGCGCGCTGCCCTCGCCCGGTCGCGATTACACACCCCGCATGTTCGACCCGCAAAGTGGCGAGCTGAGCATCGACTTCGTGCTGCACGGCGACGGCGTGGCCACCAGCTGGGCAGCGCACGCACAGCCCGGCGACACGCTGAAGATCGGCGGCCCGCGCGGCTCATTTCTGGTCGCCGGCGACTACGACCACTACGTGCTGATCGGCGACGAAACCGCACTGCCGGCGATCGGCCGCTGGCTCGAAGCCATGCCTGCCGACATGCATGCAGAGATCTTTATCGAAATCGCCGATGCCGCAGAACGCCAGGAGTTGCTCAGCGCCGCCGACGTGGACGTGTACTGGCTGGAACGCAACGGCTTCGATGCGGCCAGCAGCACCTTGTTGGAAGACAGCCTGCGCGATTACGAGCCGCACGATGGCGATACCTTCTACTGGATCGGCGCCGAATCCATGCGTGCACGTGCGATGCGCAAGTTTCTTGAAGAACACCATGGCGTGAACAAGGAGTCGGTGCGCGCGAAGGGTTATTGGAAGGCTGAATCAGCTCCGCACTAACGGACAGCATGGCGGCCTCTGGGTGCTGAGTTTCCCCTGCAGACGGCTGTTGATCTGTGGATTTTCCGCAGGGCCCTTGCCTGCCTACCATCGCGGGACACGCCGCAAGTACGTCCGTGTAGGCTCTTACGCGGCATCCATGCCGCGTAAGGTCCCGCGACGGTGGGCGGGCAAGGAGCAGTCCAGATGGTCGATGCGCATGGTTGCAAGCAAGGCATGGTGTGTTATTTGGATAACGCCGCGGCCGATCAGCTTCGCAACGCAAAACGCAACGCGATCAACAGGTAGGCTTTCATCAAACTACCGACCAACTCTCTGGTGCGGTGTCCTCACCGCTTGCGGGACCGTGTGGCGGCATGGATGCCGCCACCGAGCCTCCAGGGACGGGTTCACGGCGTGTCCCGCAGGCGGTGAGGACACCGCGCCCTCGACCGCAACGCCCAAAAAAAACGGCGCTTCCCACCGAGATGGAGAGGCGCCGTTTTTTCTTCAGTGAACAGCATGACGCCAATCGAACGGCTTCTGCGTTCCACACATCGGTGCGATCACGCACACCGATGCATCACCTTTGCAGCGAATTACTTCGCAGCAGCAGCGTCACCAGCCTTGGCCTGCAGGGCTTCGGTGGTGATGCGGATCTTCACTTCGTCGCTGACGTTCGGGGCGTACTGGCCCACGCCGAAGTCGGTGCGCTTGATGGTGGTGGTGGCGTCGAAACCAGCGGCCGGCACCTTCCTCATCGGGTGCTCGCCGGCACCGTTGAGGGTGACGTCCAGCACGACCGGCTTGGTCTGATCCTTGATGGTCAGATCGCCGGTGACGGTCAGCTTGTTGGGGCCGGCCGCTTCGACCTTGGTGCTCTTGAAGGTGGCGGTCGGGAACTTGGCCGCGTCGAAGAAGTCACCGCTCTTGAGGTGTTCGTCGAACTTGGCGGTGAAGCTGTTCAAGCCGGACAGCGGCAGGGTGACCTGCACGGTGGACTTGGTCACGTCGGCCGCGTCGTACACCAGGGTGCCGTCGACATTGCCGAAATGCGCGGTGGGGTTGGAGAAGCCGAAGTGGCTCCACTGCGCCAGCACGTCGGTGTGGCTCGGGTCCAGCGTGTAGGTGCCCGAGGCCACTGTCACGGCCGGCGCGGTCGAGGCGGTCGACTCGGCGGCAGCAGGTGCCGGGGCAGCAGCGGCATCGGCCGGTGCGGTGGCGGCCGGGGTTTCGGCGGCCGGTGCGGCGGCGTTGTCGGCCGGCTTGGAGCAGGCGGCGATGGCCAGGGTCAGGGCGAGCGGCAGCAGCAGTTTGTGGGTGGTCTTCATTGAAACTCCATGTGATGAGAGACGCGTTGGATCAACGCGGATGGGACAGAACGCAGACGGACGAGGACTGCAGGATAAGGAGGGACGCACGCTTATTCGATGCGTGCGGCTTCGTCAAAACTCAGGCGCGGCAGCCGCGGGTACAACGCGGCCGGGTCACCGTAGCCGAGATTGATCAGGAAATTGGATTTGATCGGCGTGCCGGCAAAGAACGCCGCATCCACCTTGGCATTGTCGAAACCGGACATCGGGCCGGCATCCAGACCCAGCGCACGTGCGGCCAGGATTAGATAGGCGCCCTGCAGCGAGCTGTTACGGAACGCACCGGACACGCGCATATCGCGCGAACCTTCGAACCAGCTCTTGGCATCGGCATGCGGGAACAGATACGGCAGCTTTTGGTGGAACTCTTCGTCAAACCCAATGATCACCGTGACCGGCGCGCCCAGCGTCTTGGCGGCGTTGGCCTCGGACAGCGCCGGCTTGAGCTTCTGCTTGCCTTCCGGGCTGGTCACGAACACGAAACGCGCCGGCGAGCCGTTGGCGGCAGTCGGGCCCCACTTCACCAACTCGTAGAGCTGGCGCAGCTGGTCTTCGCTGACGGGCGTGTCGAGAAAGGCGTTTTGCGTGCGGGCTGTGCGGAACAGCTGATCCAGCACGGCAGCGTCGAGCAGGTCGGACATGGAGACTCCGGAAGGCAAAGGAATGGGCGACAGTAGAGTGCGGCACCGGCCCAAGTGTGAAGACCCGCAGTGTAGAGTGACGCGATTGCTGCAACACACGCTCAATCTGAAACAAATCTATGTCGGATTCGAAACGATGGCGCTGACCTGGGCGGTCAGCGATGGCCGCGCCGGCAACGCACGCCAGGCCGAGGCGCTGGCGCGTGCGCTGCAGCCAGAGCCGGTTACCGCGCTGCATCTGCAGGCCCGCGCGCCCTGGCGCTGGGTTGCGCCGCGCCTGCTGCCGGGCGCCCAGGCCGCATTCGGACCCGGATTCGCCCGGCAATTGCAGCAGCCACCGGCGCTGGCGATCGGCTGCGGACGCCAGGCCGCGCTGGCCACCCGGCTGTTGCGCGCGCGCGGTAGCCGGGTGGTGCAAGTCCTGGATCCGCGCCTGGACCGGCGCCATTGGGATCTGCTGATCGTGCCCGAGCACGATGCGCTGCGTGGCGCGAACGTGATCACCCTGCTCGGCAGCCTGCACCCGGTGGACGATGCCTGGCTCGCCGCTGGCCGCGCCGCGTTCCCCACGCTCGGCACCCTGCCCGGCCCGCGCGTGGCGCTGCTGATCGGCGGCCCAACCGCACATGTGCCGTGGACGACCCAGGCGTTGGCGGCGCTGTGCGCGCAGCTACGCGAGCAGCTGTACGCGGTCGGTGGCAGCCTGCTGGTCACCACGTCGCGACGCACTCCGCCGGAGGCAATGACGACGCTGCGCAAGCTGTGCGCAGATCTGCCAGGCCTGCTGTGGTGCGACACGCGCGATGGGCCAAATCCATACGCCGGCCTGCTGGGTTGGGCCGATGCGATCGTGGCCAGCGCCGACTCGGTCAACCTGCTCTCCGAAGCCTGCGCCACGCGCGTACCGGTGGCCGCAGCATTTGCCGATCAGGCACAAGGGCGGGTTGAGACATATGTTCGGGCACTGCAAGCGCACGGACGTCTATGCGAGGCAAGCGCGGTGTTCGCAGCGCAGCCGCACCTTGAACCATTGCGCGAAACCCAACGCATTGCCACCCTGGTACGTGAGCGCCTGCACGTATGATGGCGCGGCCGTGAGTGACACGGGGCAGACACAAGGACGATGCACCCGCATGCAAATGGAAGACAAACAACGCACCTGGCCTGCAACAACGCTGTTGCTCCTGTGCCTGAGTGCCACACTGCCCGCCGTTGCCGCGCCGGTGTGCAGCCCGCATTACCCCACACCGGCCACGCTGGCGGCGATGTTCGACATGGCCAAATCCACCCAACAAGCGCTGGATGCAGTGGATGGTGCGCAGGTGGTGCTGCTGGCACGCGGCGGCCAGGATCTGAGCCGCTACGGGTTGAAACACAGCCACCTGGCCTTCGCGCTGCGCGAGGACGACGGCACCTGGCGGGTAAAGCACCTGCTCAATCACTGCAAGTCGGACAGCTCCGAGCTGTATCGCGAAGGCCTGAGCAACTTCATCGGCGAAAGCGCACTCAATGCGGATCTGCGCGTCGGCGTGCTGGCGCCTGCATTGCAGCAGCAGCTACACACGCTGTTGCAGGATCCGGCCCCGCTGGCACACACGCTGCACGAAGCGCGCTACAGCATGATTGCCTATCCGTTTTCCACCGAGTATCAGAACTCCAATCAATGGGTGCTCGAAGTGCTGGCAGCAGCGCTGGCGGCGACCGATGCACCTTCTGCGACACCGGCGCCGGTGCAGGATCGGCGCAGAGCGCAAGCCTGGCTCAAGCGTAACGGCTACCAGCCCACGCGCCTGCATCTCGATCTGAGCAAGCGCATCGGCGCACGTTTTTTCGTCGCCAATGCCGCCGTCACCGACCATCCTGCCAGCGAGCGTATCTCCGGCAATTATTCGGTGATCACGGTCGAGTCGGTGTTCGACTTCCTGCAGCAACACCAGGTGCTGCAGCAGGATCATTCCATTCCACACAGCGTCACCACGCACGGAGCGTCTCCATGAACATCCCTCTTCGATCTGCCGGACTTGGCCTGTTGCTGGCCATCGCGTTTGGTCAGCCGATGCGGGCCCACGCAGGCTTGACCACGATCACGCGCGGCGATGCCTCGATGATGTCGGCGATCCTGGTGGTATCTGCACCGGTATTCGTGTCGATCGCTGTCGGCCACAGCGTGGGCAGGGGCTCGGAAGCACTCGGCGATGCATCGAACAAAACCTCCGCCGGGCCATTGCCGCCGATGCGGGTGAAGTCGGTGGAGAAAACCACCGATGGCGGCTGCGAAGTGCACTTGCAGGATCCAGCGCAAGCCGACAACACCGCCCTGCTGCGCTGGCCGGCACGCCAGGACGACCCGACTGCGGGCTTCCACGTTGGCGAGACGGTGACCTTCCAACCGAGCCCGGCCGGCGCAGGCTGGACCGTGCAGTCGCCACAGGGCCAGGCGTTGGCATTCGTACCCACTGCCGAAGCCGCTGCGCAGAACAGCAGCAAGACCTGGTGATGCTGGAACGCTGCGTACAACAGCTCTCGGCTGCAATGGGGTGTCGCTGACGCCTCACGTCTCCGGACAAGGTGTTACGCGCGGTGCGCGCGCGTGTCGGCCACTGTCTGCCGAACAGCCACGCCGTGGTACTGGTGCACGCACTGGCGGCCCCGCGCGCACTGGCCCGCATGCGCCAACGCGCGGATAATTCGCGCTGATCGCTCACTGCCGCACCGCCATGTCCACCACATCCCCCACGCTGTTCGCTCCGCTCACCGCACGTGCCTTGACGTGGGCGGTGCTGGCCATGGGCGCGGTGGTGCTGTTGTCCAATATTCTGGTGCAGTACCCGATCAACGATTGGCTGACCTGGGGCGCGTTTTCGTATCCGCTGGCGTTTCTGGTGAGCAACCTGATCAATCGGCGCTTCGGCCCACGCGCAGCGCGCAAGGTGGCCTGGTGCGGGTTTGCGCTCGCGGTAGTGTTGTCGATCTGGCTGGCGACGCCGCGGATCGCAATCGCGTCGTGCAGCGCGTTTATCGCTGCGCAGTTGCTGGATATCAGCGTGTTCGATCGTCTGCGCAATGGCAATTGGTGGCGCGCGCCGATCGTGGCCACCACCTGCAGCGCCACGCTGGATACGGCGATCTTCTGGAGCATCGCCTTTGCCGGCGCCGGCCTGCCGTGGATCAGCTGGGCGGCCGGCGATCTGGCGGTGAAGCTGGGCATGGGCGTGTTTCTGCTCGGCCCGTTCCGCGCACTGTTGTGGCGGAGTGCGCCACGCGCGAAGGTCTGACGCGCTCGCGGGATCCTTGCCCGTGGACGTGCAGCCAGCCATCCGTCGTTACGACTCATGAGTTGCATGCATGGCGCCATGCCGCTGGCAGCAATACTGCGGCGGTAGATAGCGATTAGAGTTTGCACCTCGGCACTGCAACGGTCTTTATCGGCCGCGTGATGCCTGGTTTTTTCTGATCGTTCAACCCTTCGCTGTACCTGGTACGCATCGACTGGCTTGCGTCACTGCGCCATCAGTGGACGGCATGGATGCCGCTGAAATGATGGCTGGCGCATGCGGACGTTGCCAATCACCGCACTACCGAGGCGTGCAGCTTTCTCAACGCGCAACGATGCACGCTGCCCGCGCGCAAGACCATGCGGCTGGGCCACGTTAAAAGATGGACACATTGATTGAACAGCACAGCGATCGAGCCGCGCTGCACTTCACGTGCAGGCGCAGATCCATTGGCTGCGCCCCTCCTGAACATCACACCACAACGGATCGTCCAATGAGAAAGCTCATCGTGCTTCTGGGACTGTTGATTTCTTTCACTGCAATCGGAGCAGACATGTCCAACGGCGCCAATAATTTTTATACCAGCCCGCGCGTCACCGTGCAGAAGGTCACCTTCAAGAATCAGTACCAGATGACGGTGGCCGGCAATCTGTTCGTGCCCAACGGCCTGGACCCGGCCATCAAGCACCCGGCCATCGTGGTGGGGCACCCGATGGGCGCGGTGAAGGAGCAAAGCGCCAATCTGTATGCGACCAAGATGGCCGAGCAGGGCTTCGTCACGCTATCGCTGGATCTTTCGTTCTGGGGAGCCAGCGAAGGCCAACCACGCAATGCGGTGTCGCCCGATCTCTATGCCGAAGACTTCAGCGCAGCAGTGGATTTTCTCGGTGCCCAGCCCCTGGTCGATCGCAACAGGATCGGGGCGATCGGCATCTGCGGCAGTGGCAGCTTCGTCATCAGCGCGGCCAAGATCGATCCGCGCATGAAGGCGATCGCTACGGTCAGCATGTACGACATGGGCGCAGCAAATCGCAATGGGCTGCGTCATGGGCAGTCGCTCGAGCAACGCAAGCAGGTCATTGCTCAGGCAGCCAGGCAGCGCGATGTGGAATTCGCCGGCGGCGAGACCGCCTATACCGGTGGCACCGTGCTGGAACTGACCCCGCACTCGAACGCCATCGAGCGCGAGTTCTACGATTTCTATCGCACCCCGCGCGGCGAATACACACCCAAAGGCCAATCGCCACTGCGCACCACGCGCCCGACCTTGACCAGCAACGTCAAGTTCATGAACTTCTACCCGTTCAACGATATCGAAACGATTTCTCCGCGCCCCATGCTGTTCATCACCGGCGACCAGGCGCACTCCAAAGAGTTCAGCGAAGAAGCGTACCGCCTTGCCGGGCAGCCCAAGCAACTGGTGATCGTGCCGGGCGCCGGGCATGTGGATCTGTACGATCGCGTCGATCTGATCCCGTTCGATACGCTGACGGCGTTCTTCCGCAAGCACTTGCATTGAGTCAACGAGGCGGAACAGATGCAGAGCCCACCAACCTTCCGCTGCATCCGCGGTCTGTCGCTAGCAGGCGCACTGCTGGTCACTGCCTGCTGCGCTGCCACCGCGCCAGTGCAGGCCGCACCCACTTCCCCACCGACAAAACCTTCCTCCATGCACATCACGATCCGGATTGGTGCTGACGCTGTCGAGGCGGAGCTGGTGAACAATTCGGCCACGCGCGACTTGCTGTCGCGCTTGCCGATGACGGTCAAGTTCGAGGATTTCCACGCCACCGAAAAGATCGGTTACCTGCCCGGCAAGCTGGATCTGAGCGGCACCGGCACAGCGGGAAACGCGCAGATCTGGGATCTGATGTATTACGTGCCCTGGGGCAATCTTGCGGTGTTTTACCGCCCGTACTCACCGTCGCGCGATCTGGTGCGGCTAGGGCGCATCGTGTCGAATCATTCGGCCCTGACGCGGGCTTCCAGCTTCACCGCCACCATCGAACGCGCGACCGCGACCCAATCACCGATGCCACAGCCGTAACGCCACCGCTGCATCCGCAAACTGCAGCATCACCGTCGCGCGGGAACGCTCCGCCGGCATCTGCTGCGCATGCGCGTGCAGACGACCAACGGTTCAAACGCCGCCAACCTCATTCCGGAAAGCCAGCCTTGCCGAGCGGAAACTCCAGACCCTGCGTCCGCGCCCGTCCAAAGATCTCGCGCGTGGCTTGCGCGATGGCAGGCGTCGGCGCGATCAAACGTGGCCGACGGTCCAACGTGCAACTCAGGCCCGCCTCCACCAACGTGGCGTGGGCGTGATGCAGCGGCGCTGCACTCTCGGCCGGTAGCCACTGCACCTGCACCAGCGCGTCGATCAATGCGGGCGTGGCGCAGGCCAGCAACACTGAGGGATGCTCTGCGGCCTGGCCGAGGACGCCGGCCTGCAACAGGAATTCCAGATCGACCAACCCGCCTGCGCCTTGCTTGAGATCCAGTCGCCCGGCATCGCTGCGATCCAGTTCGCTGCGCATGCGCGCACGCATCTTGCGCACGTCCTCGTGTAGCAGTGCGGGGTCGCGCACGCGTGTCAGCGTCTCGCGACGCACCTGCGCGAACGCTTCGCAAAGCGCGGCATCGCCGGTCACCGCACGTGCGCGCACCAGCGCCTGATGCTCCCAGGTCCAGGCACGATCGCGTTGATAGTCGCGATAGCTGGCGAGCGAGGACACCAACGCGCCCTTGCCGCCGTCCGGGCGCAACCGCACATCGATGTCGTAGAGACGGCCGGCGCCGGTTTCGGCGCCCAGCAATGTCATCACCTTCTGCGCAAGCCGCGCAAACCAGCGCCCGGCTTCCAGCGGTCGCTTGCCCTCGGAGGCTTCCACCTCGCGTGGGTGATCGTAGAGAAACACCAGATCCAGATCCGAGCCGAAGCCCAGCTCCAGGCCGCCCAGACTGCCGTAGCCGATGATGGCGAACGCGCCGCCGGGCACCTGCCCATGCGCGGCGACCAATTCGCGGCGTGCCAGCTGCAACACCGTCTGCACCACCGCCTCGGCAAGCCAGGCCAGTTGCTGGGTACTGTCTACGGGTTGTTGGCGACCATCGAGCGTGGCCAGTGCGATACGAAAACTCAACGCGAGCCGGCGCTCGTTGAGTTCGCGCAAGGCCGCTTCGGTATCGTCGATCTGCAAGGTGTCGCCGCATGCAGCGTGCAATGCGGCGCGGTCGGGCAACGGACCGCTGATGCGGGTGTCGAGCAATTCGTCCAGCAACAACGGATGCGCCGCCAGGCGCTCGGCCAGCAAGGCGCTGCGCGAGAGCACATCGACCAGGCGTGCGAGCGCGCTGGGTTGTTCGTCCAGCAGCGCCAGATAGCTGGTGCGGCGCAAGGTGGCCTGCAACAGACCGAGCATGCGCCGCACGGCGGCATCGGGCTGGCTGGCCCGTGTGGCCGCATGCAGCAGCGCCGGCATCACGCGGTCGAGCCGCGCGCCTGCAGTATCGGAGAGCGCACGCACGCCGGAGGACTGCGCAAAATCGGCCAGCACCTGATGCGCGCCGGCTGGATCGTGCAAGCCGATGCCTGCCAACGGCGCGACATCGCCTTCCGGTAACGCGCGCCAATAATCGGCAAGCGCATCGGGCGCGGCGGCATGGACGCGTGGTGCCAGTAGCTCGGCAAATTCGGCGGCCACGCGCGCACGTTGCGGGGCCAGTGCCTGCAGCAATGCCGACCAATCCGCATAGCCCAGGCCCAACGCAATACGTTCGCGATCCAGCGCTGCCTGCGGCAAGCCGTGCGTCTGTGCATCGCGCAGCATCTGCAGACGATTTTCGAGCCGGCGCAGGAAGCGGTACGCCTCGATCAAGGCATCGCCGTTGTCGGCATCCATCTGACCTGCGGCGACCAGCGCCCGCAGTGCAGGCAACAGGCGGCGCTCACGCAGGGTCGGTTCGCGCCCGCCGCGAATCAGCTGCAACGATTGCGCCAGAAACTCGATCTCGCGGATGCCGCCCGGGCCGCGCTTGATGTCGTCCAGTCGATCGTGCCGCGCCACTTCGGCGGTGATCGCCGCCTTCATGTCACGCAAGCCATCCAGTGCAGTGAAGTCCAGATAGCGCCGGTAGACGAACGGCCGCAGCGTTTCCAGCCACGCTTCGCCGGCGGCGATATCGCCGGCCACCGCACGCGCCTTGAGCCAGGCATAACGTTCCCAATCGCGGCCTTCGCGCTGAAAGTAGTGGTCCATGCCGGTGAACGACAACGCCACCCGCCCGGCCGTGCCGAACGGGCGCAGACGCAGATCCACGCGATGGCTGAAACCATCGGCAGTGGTTTCGTCGAGCAGCTTGGCCAGCTGCTGGCCCAGACGTGCAAAATATTCCTCGGCGGCCAGCGGGCGCGCGCCATCGGATTGGCCGCTCTGCGGATATGCGTAGACCAGGTCCACATCCGAGGAAAAATTCAGCTCGCCACCACCGAGCTTGCCGAGCCCGAACACCACCAGCCGCTGCACGCTGCCGTCTTCGGCAAGCACTTGGCCGTGGCGGTCGCGGAATTGCTGCTCCAATGCCTGCAGCCCGCATTGCAGGCAGGTTTCGGCCAGGCGGGTTGCGCCGGCCAAAGTGTCATCCACGCTGTCCAGATCGAGCACATCGCGCCACACCAGCCGTGTGGATTCCGCGCTGCGGTAGCGCCGCAGCTGCGCCGGCCAGGCCTGGGGCTGTGCGGGATCGAGCAACGGCAGTGGCAACGGCGGCGGATCGGGCTGCGCCAGGTGCTGCAGCAACGCCGGCTGGCGCGCCAGGGTATCGAGTGCAAACTCGCTGGCGAGCGCGACTTTTTCGAGCCGCTGGTCGACGTCATCGCCCGGCCAGGACTGGTCGGCAGGCAGAGCATGACGGACGCGCGCTACGGCCCGCTCGATCAGAGCGGTGAGCGCAGGAGACACGGAGACAATGGGCGGCGACATGCATGGATTCTGGCATCCCTGCGTGATGGCGGCACCTGTCTGCGGTTGATGCGGCTGTGTTTAGAGCGGCCAACACAACTACAACACATGTGCTCTGTGGCTTCCGTGCAGGGCCCTTGCCCGCCCCCCATCGCGGGACACGCCGCAAGTACGTCCATGTAGGCTCTTACGCGGCATCCATGCCGCGTAAGGTCCCGCGACGGTGGGCGGGCAAGGACCAGTCGAGATGGTCGGTGTGCATGGTTGCAAGCAGTGCGTGATGTGCTTATTCGGATAAGCGCGGGTTCGATCAGCATCTCAATGCAAGCAGAGCAATGGGTAGGCTTTCAACAAAGCAACCGACTCACTCTCTGGTGCGGTGACCTCGCCGATTGCGGGACCATGTGGCGGCATGGATGACGCCACTGAGCCTCCATGGACGGATTCACGGCGTGTCCCGCGAGCGGTGAGGGCATCGCGCCCTCGACCAACGCCGACCAACGCGGCTTTGAAACATCCGAACGACGCTGAAGCTCAAGTTCTCGTTCGTCTTGAGAGTCGTTTAAACGATGTGGATGCGTCAAGTGCAGAGCGGTTGATCTGCGGCTTGGCTGCAAGGCCCTTGCCCGCCCACCATCGCAGGACACGCCGCAAGTACGTCCATGTAGGCTCTTACGCGGCATCCATGCCGCGTAAGGTCCCGCGACGGTGGTCGGGCAAGGACCGTTCGAGATGGTTGGTGTGCATGGTGCAAGCAATGCACGATGCATGTTGTTCGGATAACCGTGGTTTCGATTAGCTTTCCAACGTAAGCCGAGCAACCAACAAACTTTTAAGAAAGCGACCGACTAACTCTCTGGTGCTGTGTCCTCGCCGCTTGCGGGACCGTGTGGCGGCATGGATGCCGCCACCGAGCCTCCACGGACGGATTCACGGCGTGTCCCGCGAGCGGTGAGGGCACCGCGCCCTCGACTTACTCGGTTGAGAACATCCAGACGACGCTGAAGCTCAAGCTCTCGGTCGTCTTGAGAGGCGTTTGAACGATGTGGATGCGTCAAGTGCAGAGCCGTTGATCTGCGGCTTTGCTGCAGGGCCCTTGCCCGCTCATCATCGCGGGACACGCCGCAAGTACGTCCGTGTAGGCTCTTACGCGGCATCCATGCCGCGTAAGGTCCCGCGATGATGAGCGGGCAAGGACCAGTGGAGAGTGTCGGCGCGTTTCGATCCGAGCAACGTCACTGCCATTGCCCACCTCACTTCACTGGTCAGCGAACGCCGCACCACCTACTGCGCGCGCCAGCCAATCACTACACACGCCACCCAGCCCAGCAGCAACGCCAGCCATGCGCTCCAGCGCGGCGCGTACGCCAGGCCCAGCGCCACCAACAGCGCGCCCACGCTGAGAAACCCCAACCACAACATCGTTCCCACCGTGCCGCCCCAACCGAGTACGCACAGCACAAGCGCAGCAAATAACAGGCAGGTACCGATCGAGCGCAGCAGCCACCGCTGCGTGACTGGTGCAGTGCGGCGACCGGTCAGCTGCTCGTAATGGCGATGCATCGCCACGGCCCATGCCAGCATCCCGGCATGGCAGAGCGCCGTGCCCAGCAGCGCAGTCATCAGCCCACCCATGGCGTGCTCCGCAGTAGCCAGTTCGCGCCAGCCAGCACGCCCAGGCACATGCCCAGCCACGACCACATGCGCAACGCATTGCGCGCGCGAAACATCCATAACACCACGACGGTGTAGATGACGAAGCTGAGTAACGTTGTGCTCAGTACCGCCACCGCAGGCAAGACGCCGGCAAACCGGGTCAGCAGCTGCGCCAGCACGCTGCAGCCGATGGAGGTCAGTGCATAGCCACCGACACTGGCGGCCAGCACGCGACCGGCGACCGACCAGCGATCGCGCGTTACCGATGCAGTGCTGGAAGCACGATTCACAACGCATCCCTCGCGGCAGTGGCGCCCCGTTTGGCACGCACCGGCGCAGGCCGCATGGCACTGCGATACGCGCGATACGATGCGTACGCAAACGCCACAGCCAAAGCGAGCGAGACCAGCTCGACCCCGGCGCGCTGCAGATCGCCGGCAGCCAGATACACGCCAACGTGTTGCCCGGTCGTCAGCGCATTGAGCAGCGGCAAACCAAGACACAGCAGCGCGGTCATTGCCAATTGCTCCACCCATGCACGTGCAGGCGGGCGCAGCAGCGCATGCAGCAGCGTGGCCATCCACACCCATAGGAATGCATGGATTTCGATCTGCACGCGCTCGGCCTGCGCAGCCGGCACCAAGCGGTTGGCATAGAAATACGCAATGCTCGCCAATGCGGTTCCGGCAAGCGCGGCGACATTGAGCGCTTCCACCACCCGATAGATGCCGTCGGTGGCCACACCAAACTCCTGCTCGCTGCGCCGACGCCGCTTGATCGAAAACAGCAGCGTGCCGGTCGCCATCATCAAGGTGCCGGCCAGGCCGCAGATGAAATACAGCCACTTGCTGGTCCAGCCGCCGAAACCGGCCACATGCAAGGTCTTGATGACCTCTTCCACATCCTGCGCGCGCACGTCGGTACGTGAGGCGTCTGCATGCCGCTCCAGCACCGCGCCGCTATTCGCATCGAACACCACGCTATTGGCTGGATTGAGCAGACGCCGCGAGCTGCCGGTATCGGCCACAGGCGCAATCACACGCAGCTTGCTGCCGGGTTGATCGGGGCGCTCGATCACCAACGTTTGCGCAGGCGCGCCGTTGAGTACCGCAGCGCGCTGCACCAGCTCCGGCAGATAGGCAGGCACGCTGTTCAGCGCAGTGGCGTCGGCACCTGCAACAGGCGACGCCGGCGACAGATCATCGGCATACCGCGTGTACGCGTCCTCATCGCTGCCATATACCGCATGCAACGGCGCGGGCATGTAGCTGGTGTAGAAATACGTCAGCCCGGTGTAGACGATCATCAGCAGAAACGGCAGCGTCAGCACCGCCGTTGCGTTGTGCGCATCCAGCCACGACCGCTGGCCCTTGCCCGGGCGAAAGGTGAAGAAATCCAGAAAGATCCGCTTGTGCACGATCACCCCGGACACCAGCGCGATCAGCCCGCACATCGATACCCAGCCCACCAGCCAATAGCCGGGAATGCCGCCGTGCAAGGTGTAGTGGAAGCTCATGAAATGCCGGCCGCCTTCGGTCTGCCGGCCCCACGGCGACGGCAAGACTTCGCCGCTACCGGGATCCAGTGACGCCTGGCCCTGGCCATCCGGCGTACGCCAGAACAGCGTCAGCGCCTCACCTGGATACGCAGGCAAGGTGATCCGCCACAGGCGTGCCTGCGGCGCCAGCTGACGCAGCTGTGCCAATGCACGCGGCACCAGTGCTTGTTCCGGTAACGCAGTGTGCGTGCTCGCACTCGGCAAGGCAGGTGCGGCCTGCATCCAGCGGGTGATCGGGTCGCGAAACACGCTGAGCGTGCCGGTCAAGAAGATCGCGCACAGCAACCAGCCGCAGGTGAGGCCGCACCAGGTATGCAGCCACGCCATGCTTTGGCGAAACCCCTCCTTCATGCTGCCATCGCCACGCACCACCTCATTGCCGATGCCTGCATTACAGCGCGCCGCGCAGGGTCACCATCACATTGCGTGGTTCGCCGTAATAGCGGCCGTTAACGAAGCTGGATAGCGTGTTGTAGTACTGCTTGTCGAACACGTTGTTGAGGTTGACCGCCAGCGACCATTGCCGGTTGACCTGATAGCGCGCCAATGCATTCCACACCGCCCGTCCTTCGATCGGTGCGATGGCGGTGCCGATCTGCCGATACGCCGCACTCTGCGCACTGACACCGCCGCCAACGGTCACATCCTGCAACACGCCCGGCAACCGATACGTCGTCCATACCCGCAGCAAATGCTTGGGCGTATAGCTATTGAAGGCCTGCCCCTGGCTGGTGACATCCTGCAGATAGGTGGTGCGGTTGAAGGTGTAACCGGCAAACACATTCCAGTCGCGCAGCACCTCCCCGCTCACTTCGGCATCGAATCCGCGGCTGCGCACCTTGCCGCTGTCGATGTAGCAGAAGTCGTTGTTGCGGCAGGTGGGGCTGGTGGTCAGGTCGGCCTGCGCGCGGTTCTTCTGCTCGATCTGGAACAGCGCAAAGGCGGTGTTGATGCGGCCATCCAGCCAGTCGCCCTTGATGCCCAACTCGTAGTTGGCACCGGTCATCGGCTTGAGCATGTCGCCGGCTTCGGTCTGCGCGTTCTGCGGCTGGAAGATGTCCGTATAACTGGCATAGGCCGACCAGTTCGGGCTCAACGCGTACAACAGGCCGGCATATGGCGTGACCTGACCGGTCTCGCGGGTGTGCTCGATCGATTGCGACGGCGACAGCCCGGTGGTGGTGGTGTTCCACTGCGTGTCGTGCCAGCTCACACGGGTGCCGACGATGGCTTTGAGCGGGTCGCTCAACTGCCAACGCAACGCACCGTACAGGCCGAACTCGCGCGAGGTGCCATGCCGTGCCTCGCGCGCATTGGCAAAAATTTCGTCATCGCTGATCGCCCGCACATTGCGTTGCAGATCGAACACGTTGAAGGTCTGGAAGTTGTTCTTGGTGCCGTAGACGGTGTCGACCGTGTTCTCGGCGAAGTTACTGCCCAGTACCAGCTCATGCCGGCGGCCCAGTGCGTTGAAATGCCCGATCACATTGGCATCGAAGCCGAACGCATCCGTATCGGAGATGGTGCGTGCCGCCAACAAGGCGCCGGTGCCGTTGGCCGGATTGATCGCACGGCTGGAGCTGGCGTATTTCAGATCGTGCAGCTCGCGCACCTGCACCGCACTGAGCTTGAACACCCAATCGGCATTGAAGCGATGGTCGAGGTCCAGATACAGCCCGCGGTTGGACGAGGACTGCCGGTTCCACTGCGCGCCCAGATTGGTCTCGCGCGGCAGGCCGATATCGCGGCCATCGCTGAAGCTGGGCAAGCCGCCGAAGAACGGCCGGCCTTCGACCTGTTCGTAACTCACGCCCAGGCTGAGCTGGGTCTGCGGCGAGAACGCGTAATCGAGCGTGCCGTAGTAGGTGGGCGTGCGGCGCTTGACGCCATCCACAAACGAGCCCTGGTCCTGATAGTCGATCACCCCGCGCGCGCGCAACGCGCCATCGGCAGTGAGGTTGGCGCTGCCATCGATCAGTGCGCCGTAGCGATCCCACGTGCCACCCTGCACCATCACGCTCACGCCCGGCACATCCAGCGGGCGCTTGCGCACCAGATTCACTGCACCCCCGGGATTGCCCGCGCCCTGCAGCAAGCCGGCCGCACCGCGCAGCACTTCGGCGCGATCGTAGATGCCCATGTTGGCGCTGTAGTTGCTGGCCCGGCCGTACATGCCGCGATTGAGCGGCACGCCGTCGTACTGCACCGTGGTGATGTCGAACCCACGCGAATAGATGTACTTGCCGCCCTGCGGGCTCTGCACGATGGTGATGCCGGTGGTGCTGGCCAGCGCGTCGTAGACCGAGGTGATGTTCTGCTCGTCCATCAACTGGCGGGTCACCACGCTGATCGACTGCGGGATGTCCTTGAGCGATTGCTCGCCGCGGCCGATGCTCACCGCACGCGCGGTATAGCTGCCGGTGCCGCTGGTGGCCGCACTGCGGTTGGCCTGCGCGGTCACCTTGACGGTCGGCAGCAGCCACGCATCCACTTCGCCCCTGGTCGCGCTCACCCGTGGCGCGGCGCGCAGCACATAGCCGCCGGTGTCCAACGGCACCGCCTGCAACCCGCTACCAGCCAGTAACGCAGCCAAGGCGGCAGGTGCGGTGTAGCTGCCATCCAGCCCGGCGGTGGTCTTGCCGTCGGTCTGCGCGGCGGTGAAGCTCAGCAACAGGTTGGCCGAACCGGCCAGGTTGCGCAGCGCCGGTGCCAGCGGGCCGGCGGGAATGCGATAACTCTGCCGCACATCCTGCGTGGCGGCTGCGTTTTGCGCCATTGCATCGGGCATGCCTGCACACAGCGCCAGACTGCACAGCGCAATCGCAACTGCCGTGCTGATGGGCCGCTGTGCTGCCCGTACAGAGGCGATACGCTGAAACGAAGAAGAAAAACGTTGGCCGCGGCGGGCAGTGATCGACATGCTGTTTCCACAAGATGTTGGTGTCGCACTGACACCGTCATTGTGGAGGTGCCGCAACTGCGGCGATCGGGCAGGCCGGCAGCAAACTTTTTTTGTCGACGTGCCGCCGGGCAGCGCCTTAGCCCTGCCCGGCCGCCTGCACCGTCACCCAATACCGGCTGCGCCGGCTCAACCGCACCGGCAGCACGCTGGGCAGCATCGCCAGGATGCGCTCGGTGTCGTCCAGCGGAAAGACGCCTGAGACGCGCAGCGCGCCCACCGCCGGATCGCAGCGCAGGAGGCCGGGGCGATACCGGCCCAGTTCGGCGATGAAGGCATCCAGACGCAATTCGTCGGCGATCAACTGGCCGCGTACCCAGGCCGCCGCCTGCGCATCGACTGGGGCGATGGCGCCGAGCGCCTCGGCGGTAAAACGACACTGCTCTCCCGCATGCACGCGCCCAGACGCGTTTTCCGCCGCATGCGGCCGCACCTCCACCGCGCTTTCCAGCACGCTCACCTGCGTGTCGCCCTCGTCCTGGCGCACGCAAAAGCGCGTGCCCAGCGCATGGATATCGCCTTGCGCAGTGCGCACCACGAACGGCCGCGCATCGTGGCCGGCGCCCAATGCGTGCGCGGTAGTCACCAGGATTTCGCCGGCCAGCAACTGCAGCAGCCGTTGTTGCGCATCGAAACGCACATCGATGGCGCTGCGCGTATTGAGCGTGATGCGGCTGCCGTCCTGCAGCTGCAGGTCGCGGCGCTGCCCCGTTGCGGTGGCGTAGTCGGCGGTGGCGCGCTGCCAGGGTTCGGTGCGCGAGACCAGCAGGCCGGTAGCACCGGCCACCCCGCCCCACAGCAGCAGATTCAGCGCCTTGCGCCGCCCCGGCGATGCCTGGCCGTTGTTGCCGGCATACGGCGACAGACTGCGATACGCCGCCTGCGGCGTCAGCGTCTTCAGCCGCCCGGTCACCGATTCAATATGCGCCCACGCGCGCGCATGATCCGGATGCGCATCGCGCCACTGCTGCCATTGCTGCAGCTGCGCCTGGCTGGCGCTGCCGGACATCAGCAGCGTCAGCCACTCGGCTGCCGCATCGGCGACCTGCGCACTGATCGGCTGTCCGCCGGCCAGCAGTAGCCGCTGGGCGCCAAGGGACTGCGCGCTGCGGGACGCGGCATCACCCATCTGCGCGACTCACGCCGAGAGCGCGAACAGGCAATGCCGGTTGGCACGCGTGAGGTATTGCTTCACCGAGCTGCTGGACACACCCAGCCGCTGCGCGATCTGCGCGTAGCTCAGCTCCTGCAGATGGGCCAGCAAAAAGGCCTCTTTCACCTTGGGCGGCAGGCCGTCCAGCGCCTGGTCCAGCTGCTGCACCGCTTCCAGCGCCAGCAGTTGCAGCTCCGGCGACGGCGCCACTTCTTCCGGCAGCGCCGCCAGCATTTCCAGGTAACTGGTTTCCAGCAGCTTGCGGCGCTGCCGGTGCGCCATCAACCGGCGCGCGATGGTGGCCAGGAACGGCCGTGGCTCGCGGATCTCGGCGGCCGCACCGGCATTGATCACGCTGATGAAGGTGTCCTGCGCCAGGTCGGCGGCCACGAACGCATCGCCCAGCTTGCGCCGCAGCCAGCCCTGCAGCCAGCCATGGTGGTCGGTGTACAGGCGCTCCACCTGTTGATGAAGCGCGCCTTGCGTGACCGACACGATGACCTCCTGAACGGCTGAGCCCGGACCGCGAGGCGTCCGGCGATAAATGAGAATTGATCTCATTCTAGCGGATGCCGGCGGCGGGTGCAGGCGCCCGCTCAGGGCCGGCCTATCTCACTGGCTTCCGGTTGCCGGCCGATGCTGCCCATTGCGAGGCACGTTACGAGGCAGGGCTGGCCTGGGCCAGCCGGCTGACTTCAGGCGTTTTTCCCGCTGAGCGCAGATCGCGGTGACTTGACTCGCCAAACCTCAGGCAATAAAAAAGCCCGCTTGCAGCGAACTGCCAGCGGGCTTTGCTCCCTCCCCCACGTCGGGATGCAGGATCATAGTGCGCGCCCCGAACGCCACTTGCACGCTGCACTGCAAAACAATACTTGGCAGTACAGAACTGGCGCTTTTCCTTCACACCGTCTTGCCGCGCAGCGCCCTCAGCGCAGCAGATCGGGCTGGGCCTGATACCACTGGGGTGCGCGCAGCAGATGCCATTCCGGCGTGTCGCCGCGCAAGCCAACCGCCGCGCTCAACATCCCCCAGCGGGCAAGCAGGCTGCCGCTGCGTTGGGTGCCCTGCAAACGCAGCCGTGCATCCACCTGAAAGCGTTCGTTGCGTGCCTGCAGCCGATCGACGATGACGGTCTCGTCCTGCCAATGCACGCGACCGGTCACTTGCGCCTGCCCCGCATCCACCAGCCGCAGCATCCAGTTCGGAATCGAGCGATCGCGCGCGTACAGCGACATCAGGAATGCCAGATCGCGCACCTGGATGCGCACGCGCCCATCCACACCGATCGGCTTGCGCCATTGCATGTGCGTGTCTTCCAGCACGATGCGCGCCCACCACCCATCGCGCCGTTGTCCATCCGGGCCGGTGAATCCGATATTGCGCAACTGGATGGTGCTGGCATCGAGGCGGAAATTCTCTGCACGCAAATCGCCGCGCTGCAGACGCAGATCCGCATCCACATCGCCACGCAGTGCGAGGCCGGCGAACTGCAGCCGCGCCGCACGCGCACCGATGCGCAGCCCGCCCTTGCCGATACGCCCACCGGGTTCGATCTGCAGATCGCCACTGAGCACACCGTTGCCGCCATCGAAACGCAGTTGTTGCTGCGGCAGATAGCGGTTGTAGGCACGCAGATCCGGTACGCGCGCGTTGGCGAACACAAGATGCGCGCGTGTGGCATCGCGCAACGTCGCCAGATTGCGTGCATCGGCACGCGTTTGCAGATCCAGACGCAGATCGCGGCCCTGCACGAACGGGCGCGCAGGCGCATCGCTGTGCGCAATCGAAAACTGCTGCATCTGCAATACCAGTGCAGGCAGCAACTGTCCGTTGGCATCGGCGTCCACACGTAGATCGGCACTGGCTTGCCCATCGATCGCATGCCCCATCACGCCGACATGCGCACGCACATGCGGCACCTGCAGACGACTGCCGGCGCCGAGTTGGCCGCGATCGATCCGCAGATCGGCATCCACCAGGCCGTCGCCCTCCAGCGTCAGCCAGTCCACATCCGGAAACAGCGCCGGAATCCAGCTCAGCGATGCCAGTTGCCAGTGCACCCGCGCATGCCCGGAGGTACGCGGCAACAAGCTGCGCATGGATTGCAGCGGCAGCTGCCGGCCTTGCACACGTAGATCCGCATCCAGCGTCAGCCCGGCATCGGCCGGCTCGGGCATGCGCACTTGCAAGCGCATGTCCTGATCGACCTGCAGTTGCGCGGTCAGTTCGCCAAGCAAGGCAGCCGGCGTACGCGTGCTGTCGTGCAACGGCGCGCGCCATTGCAGCTGGCTGCCGGGCTGCAGCGTGCCACGCGTCCAGCGCAACTCGCCATCTGCGCGGCCTTTACCAGCGCGCGTGGCGACCGTGTGGCGGCCCTGCGCATTGCGTGTCACATCCAGTGCGGCAGTGTCGCCATGTACCGCCACCAGCGCGTCGGTGAGTTGCAACAGCGCCAACCCCCGCGCCTGGTCCGGCGCATGCCGCGCGATGCTGGCTTCGATGCGCAGCTGGCCGTTGCGCAACACTTCGCTGTTGTCCCAGCGCATCCGCGCATTGTCGAAGGTCGCACGCGAGGGAAAGAGTTCCATCGGCCCGCCGCGCAATTGCTTGAACACGCCTAGCTGCAGTTGGCCATCGCCTTCGATGTGCAGCTGGCGCAGCGTCAAGGCCTGCACTTGATCGGCGACGATGCGGTCGAATTGCAGGGTCCAGGCTGGAGTAGTCGGCAGGGTGCTGGCCAGGGGGGCAGCGACCTGGGCGGATTGCGGCGTGCTGGTGCGCGCGCCAGTCATCTGCGTGGGCGGCTGCGTGCTGGCTGAGACCTTCGCGTTGCTCGTTGATGTAGATGTCTTGTCTTGCGCTGGCATTGGCATTGGCATTGGCGTTGGCGTGCCGACTGCGCCAGTCACCGGAGCAGCGGCAACCTGCGTGCTCGGCGCTGTCGCCGGCGCTTGCGTCGCTGCAGCACCGGGCGTCGGCGCAGCCGCCTGCATCCCACCGCGCACGCCGGATGCATGCAACTCCGGCACCAGCAACTGCCGATGCAATAACGGCAACAGCTGCACCTGCCCGCTCATGCGCTGCGCGCTGACGTTCCAGCTGTTACGCGTGGAGTGACCTTGCAGGTCCACATTCCACAGCACCAGACGCCCCGGCCACCAGGTCACTGCAGGGCCCCAGTGCATGCTGAATTTGTCCGGCTTGCGGTTGAGCGCTGCTGGCCCAAGCGGTGTGTTGAGCAACAGATTGCCCAACAGCAAATAGCTTGCATACAGCGCAACCAGCGCCAGCACAGGCCAACGCACCGCGCGGGGCAACCCACGCCAGCGGGCGCGAACAGGCATCGTCATGACGGCAGGCTCCTGAAGACCGCGCACGCGGCGTGGCGCAGTGTGCCAAGCAGGCCGTGAGTGCGGCGCGCAGCGGCGATTGCGGCGGGGCACTAGCAGGCTGCCCGTGCGCATTCGATGTCCAACACGCGCGGCAGTGCGCGCACTGCCTCTGCGACGACGGCGAAGCTGGCCGCACGACGCAAGGCCTCAAACAACCAGCCGCCTACTTTGCCTTCGACACCGCCGGCAACAGCCCCGGCTGCGCGTCGTACCACTCGCGTGCGCCAGCCAGATGCCATTGGCGTTGCTTGCCATCGAGTTCGATCCCGGCGCCCAGCACGCCCCAGCGCAGATACAGATCGCCGCGCCGCTGCTCCTCGTTCAAGGCCAAGCGCGCACGCAGCGACAGGCGCGCGTTCTCCGCATGCAGGTCGTCGATCAGCACCTGCTGCTTGCGCCAACGCACCCGGCCGGTGGCATCTAGCTCGCCCGAATCCAGCAAGCCCAAAACCCAACGCGGGTAATCGGCGCGTTGCGCAAACACCGACAGCAGCGGCGCAACATCGCGCATGCGAATCGCCGCATCGGCATCCACCTGGAACGGCGCACTGGCCTGGATGGTGCCGGCGCCGACCTGCATCTCGCCCCACCAGTTGGCATCCGTGCTGTCGTCGCCTACGCGCATATTGCGCAAGCGCACGCGCGTGCCGCTGAGGTCGAAGAACTTGTTCTTGAAATCGGCGCGCTGCAGCTGCGCCTGCAACTCGGCATCGACGCGCATCTGCACGCCGGCCAGTGCAAGGTGTGCGCCCTGCCCGCGCAGATTCGCGTGACCGCTGCCGACCTCGCCGGAGGCGTTGAGCGCCACATCGCCGGTCAAGCTGCCACTACCGCCGAGCAGGCGCACGTTGTTGCCCGGTAGATAGCGGTTGTAGACGGTGAGATCGGGCACGCGCGCATCGCTGAAACGCAGCTGTGCCTTGAGCGTGTCGCGCAGGCGCGCCAGTTCGGCGTCGCCATGCATGGCCAGTTGCAGATCGCGGCCGTCCAGCAGGATCTGTTTGGGCGCATCGCGCGGCGTGGCCTTGAACGTGGGAATGCTGACCTCCAGATGCGCCTGCGGCGTGGCGGCATCGTCGATGCGTCCGTGTGCGGTGGCGACACCGGCCAGGCGTGTATCGAACACCTGCGCCACGGCTTCCACACGTGGAATTTCCAGGCTGCTGCCACTAGCGAGCCGGCCTTGCGCCAGACGCAGATCGGCCTCGACCAGGCCACCGCCTTCGAGCTGGAACCACGGCTTGCGCACGAACAATTCGGCAATCCAGTTCAGGGATTCGAACTTCCAATGCCCACGTACCTGCCCGGACAATCGCGGCAACACCTGCGCCGGATCCTGGAAAGGAATGCTGCGGCCGGCGAGGCGCAGGTCGGCATGCAGCTCGCTGCCGGTCTTTTCATCGCGCGGCAGCCGCGCCTGCACGCGGATATCGCGCGCCACATCCAGTTGCAACGCCAGCATGCCGCGATCGGTCGCGCCAACGCCCGCCAGTAACGGCAGCCGCCAGACCGCATGGCTGCCAGGCTGCAATGCGCCGCGATCCAGCGTGATGTCTGCCTCCACCCGCGCCGCCGAGGGTCCGCTGCGGATGTCCACATGCGGCGCGCCGGTGTCGATCTTCAACGCCACCGTGCTGGCCTTCAGCTGCAGGCGCGCGTGGGTGATGCCGAGCTTGCGCAGGCCCGGTGCCTCATCGCGGTAATGGCGTGGAAACTGGAATTGCGTGTCCAGCTGCGCGCCATTGAACACCTGCACCCCGTCATAGCTGACCACCGCATCGGTAAAGCTCGCCTCGGAGGCAAACAGCTCCGACGGCCCGCCTTTGAGCTGCTTGAGAAAGCCGACGGTGGCGTGGCCTTGCCCGGCAATCAGCAACTTGCCCAGACGCGCACTGCGGATGCTGTTGCTGGTGATCGCATCGAAGCGCAGCGTCCAGCCCTGATCGCCACGTGGCGGCGGCGGAATGGGTGTGTCGGAGGTTTCGACTTCCGCGCTCAGGCCGGTGGCATGCAGCCACGGCAAGCGCACCTCGCGCCGGAACAGCGGCAGCAAGGCGACGCGCGCGTTGGCGCGATCGGCATGCAACACGTACACGGTGCGGTTGGCCTGCCCGCGCATGCGCACGTTCCAGGCCATCACATGTCCCGGAAACACGGTCAGTGCCGGGCCGGTCTGCATGGTGAATTTATGCGGTTGCCGATTGGTGACGGCATCGAACAGCGGCGTATTGAGAAACAGGTTGCCGGCGAGCAGATACAGCGCATACAGCGCCACCAGCACGACCACTGCAATGCGCCACGGCCGGGGCCAGCGCTGGAAGCGATCGCGAAGTGTGGGCATGGGCGCAGGCAGTGATGAGTCTGCCGTCACTATCGCGGTTGCGCTGGCGGCGAGGCGTGAACATGCGCATGGCCGGTGTCGCGCTCGCTCATTCCACCAAGGTCGCGCCCCGATCGAGGTGTGCAGCGGCGATAATTGCGCTTCTCCCGTTTCCGCTGTGCTGCCCATGTCCGACGAACGCATCCTGCACGCGCCGCTGCGCGAACGCCTGGTTTCTGCCGAGGCCGCTGCCGCCTTGATCCAGCCCGGCGAGACCGTAGCGATGAGCGGCTTCACCGGCTCCGGCTACCCCAAGGCGGTGCCGATGGCGCTGGCACAGCGCATCGAAGCAGCACATCTGCAGGGCCAACCGTTCCAGATCAAGTTGATGACCGGCGCCTCCACCGCACCGGAACTCGATGGCGCGCTGGCGAAGGCCGAGGGCATCGCCATGCGCATGCCGTTCCAGTCCGACCCGGACGCGCGCCAACGCATCAACGCCGGCACCCTGGACTACATCGACATCCATCTCAGCCACGTCGCCCAGCACGTGTGGTTCGGTTTCTACGGGCAGATCGACACCGCGGTGGTGGAAGTCTCGGCGATCCGCGCCGATGGCAGCCTGGTGCCGTCGACCTCGATCGGCAACAACAAAACCTGGCTGGACCTGGCCAAGAAAGTGATCATCGAGGTCAACGATTGGCAGCCCGCAGGTCTGGACGGCATGCACGACGTCTATTACGGCACCGCGCTGCCGCCGCATCGCAAACCGATCCCGCTGCTGCATGGCGACGACCGCATCGGCGAGCCCAGCCTGCGCTGCGATCCGGACAAGATCGTGGCGGTGGTGCGCACGCATGGCCCGGACCGCAATAGCCCGTTCGCCGCTGCCGATGCAAGCAGCGAACGCATCGCCGAACACCTGATCGAGTTCCTGCGCCATGAAGTGAGCAAGGGCCGCCTGCCGGCCAGCCTGCTGCCGCTGCAATCGGGCGTGGGCAATATTCCCAATGCGGTGCTGGCGGGGCTGGCACGCAGCGGCTTTCGTGATCTGGAAGCGTTCACCGAAGTGATCCAGGACGGCATGCTCGCGCTGCTACGCGATGGCGTGCTGCGCTACGCCTCGTGCACCGGTTTTGCACTCAGCCCGGAAGGCAACGAGGAGTTCAAGCGCAATATCGATTTCTATCGGCAACGCATCGTCATGCGCACGCAGGAGATCTCCAACCATCCGGAACTGGTGCGCCGGCTGGGATGCATCGGCATGAACGGCATGATCGAGGCCGACCTGTACGGCAACGTCAATTCCACCCATGTGATGGGCAGCCGCATCATGAACGGCATCGGTGGCTCCGGTGATTTTGCGCGCAATGGATTCCTGTCCATTTTTTTGAGCCCCAGCATCGCCAAGGCCGGCAGCATCTCGTCAATTGTGCCGATGGTCAGCCATGTCGATCACACCGAACACGACGTCTCGGTGATCGTCACCGAACAAGGCCTGGCCGATCTGCGCGGACTCACGCCCAAGCAACGCGCGCGCCAGTTGCTCGATCACTGCGTGCACCCGCGTTATCGCGATGCACTGGAAGATTATGTAGCGCGCGCCAATCGCGACAGCTACGGCAAGCACACTCCGCATCTGTTGACCGAAGCGCTGTCGTGGCATCAACGCTGGTTGGAGACAGGCGACATGCTGGAGTGATCACGCGCATTGCAGCTGCCCGATCATGCCGCGCTCTGTGCACCTGATCGTCGTGCCGGGCAGAGTGCGCAGCATTTGGCGGATGCACGTCGGGTCGCAGCGGGACACCGATCGCGCCGCCCGCAGGCACGCGTGTTTGGGCGGAATAGCGGTTTAGCGATAGCGCCATGCTCAACACGTCCGATGGCAGCGCCTTATCGCGCGACTGCACACTTGCACCGGCCGCTATGCGCTTATGCGATGACGAGCGTGCCAAATGTTTCCTTGCAGGTAATGCGCGCTCGAACGCTCGGTGCCGCGCGTCATGCGAAATGGCCGCCGTTAACGCAACTCAAACTTCATTGCTGCCGCCGACATGCGGCGACATCGCATCGTCACGGATAACGTTCCTGCCCGCTCGCATTCGGCGGCAGGACGGCTCTCTCCCCTCCTGCCGCTGGGCGCGACGGGTCATCACTGGGTGGTGTCCAATCCGTCGGGCCGGCTCCCTGCGCCAGCCCGACGTTCTTGTTTTAAAACCACCATCGATTAACGCTATAGCGCTCATTGCCAGGCCGCTTGATACGTTTTTTCAGCCGCTCATGGCAACTAGTTCCACTTGGCCTCTCCGAGAGGAAAGTCTGATTCGTTCGCAAGGGACAGGCGAATGAGCACCGCTCGGTTGACGATCGCTTACTAGCCTGCGCCATCGCGGTAGTAATCGAGATTGACTAATCGCACTGCCGCTGCAGGCAGCCTGAACTCATGTACCTGTCGAGCCAATTTTCTTCCTTGTAGTCGGGGGAGAAGGCAGGCAATACTCAACTCTGTACCGCTCGAGTACCACTATCGGAAACAATCTTGAACCTGCAGTCGTTCATGGCGAAGGCTCCCACGGGTTGACGATGGTCACTCCCGTCGGTTTGAAATCGGCCGCATTGCGCGTGACCACTGCCATGCCGTGTACTAGTGCAGTCGCTGCGATAAGCGCGTCGCGCTCGCCGCGTTTGTCTGGTACATGCAACCGGGCGCAGCGTTGCGCCACAGCGGTATCTATAGGCAATGTTCGCCCGGAGAATTCGGGTAATACATGCTGCTCAAGCCAGGAGCGCAATATGGCCCCCTGGGGGGCGTCCTTCCGTTCAATCGACAGAACGCCAAGCTCAAGCTCCATGATGGTGATGACTGACACGAAGAGGTCGGCGGCATCAACACGTTCCGCCCACGCCGCCACATTCGCATCGACCTTGCCGAGGCTTACTTTACGCAGCTCCGACAACACGTTGGTATCGAGCACGTACATCATTCCAGCTCTGCCGGCCGGGCTCCAATCGTCACGCGTGGTGGATCGAACTCGATCTCCGCGACGCGCGGCATCGCCAGCGCATCGGCAATGTTGCGCCGCTGCTTCGTCAGCCGCTGATAGTCCTCGAAGCTCAACAGTACGTGCGCAGGCTTGCCGCGATCCGTGATGAACACCGGACCGGCCTTCGTGGCCTTCTTTGCTCGCGTCACGTCCTGGTTCAGCTCGCGACTGGATAGGGTTGTGATGGTCATAGCATGGCTCCGAAATCATCCCAATGTAGTAACGTTACTACAAAAACCTATGAAGACAGCAACCGCGCAAGACACCGACATCCTAATAATTGACGTTCGTCACAGGACTGGAGGAAGGCGTGAGCATCGTCGCGCCATTCCACCTCGTTGAAAATCAACAACGAGAAAGTAGCAGGTGCCGTCCTGGAGCAGCTGATACAAAGAGAGCAGCCCTCACGACTAGCCCTGCCACTGAGGGAGGTCAGGACGATAGACCCCGGCTTGTGCCCGGGGGATTTCGTAGTATTAGAGTCTGGTCTCGCTATAAGTGACTAGCTTACCCCCGAGGGAACAGGGGCTTTGACCCCTTTTCCCGTCGGGAGAAGGTGGCGCGTAGCGCCGGATGAGGGTACGGGCGAAGCCTCATGGCATCTCATTCCAAGTATGGCTTCACCCCGTACCCTCACCCCAACCCCTCTCCCGGCGGGAGAGGGGCTCTGGGCAATCACGCAGCTTCGGCAACGCGCCTCGCACGACGTGCACGCACCGCCGTCGCCAAGCGCTCCAGCACCTGCACCGAAGCGTCCCAATCCAGGCAGCCGTCAGTGATGCTCTGGCCGTAAGTCAGTGCGCAGCCCGGCACCAGTTCCTGACGTCCGCCAACCAGATGACTCTCCACCATGACGCCGACGATGCGTGTCTCGCCACCTTCCAGCTGCCTGGCGATGTCGTCGATGACCTTGGGCTGGTTTTCGGGATTCTTGCCGCTGTTGGCGTGGCTGGCGTCGATCATCAGGCGCGCCGGCAAGCCGGATTTAGTGAGCACCTGGCTGGCCGCTTCCACATTGGCCGCGTCGAAGTTGGGCTGCTTGCCGCCGCGCAGGATCACGTGGCAATCCGGATTACCGGCCGTCGCTGCCACCGCAGTGTGGCCATCCTTGGTCACGGCCAGGAAATGGTGCGGATGCGAGGCCGCTCCCACCGCGTCCACCGCAATCTTGACGTCGCCACCGGTACCGTTCTTGAAGCCCACCGGGCACGACAAGCCGGAGGCCATTTCGCGATGCACCTGGCTTTCGGTGGTGCGCGCGCCGATCGCGCCCCAGGCCACCAGGTCGGCGATGTACTGCGGCGAGATGATGTCGAGGAATTCAACGCCAGCCGGCAGGCCGAGGTTGTTGATGTCGCGCAGCAGGCCGCGCGCCACGCGCAGACCCTTGTTGATCTGGAAGCTGCCATCCAGGTCCGGGTCGTTGATCAGACCCTTCCAGCCGATGGTGGTGCGCGGCTTTTCGAAGTACACCCGCATCACGATCTCCAGCGCGTCGCCAAACTGCTCGCGCAGCGGGCGCAGGCGGTGCGCGTAGTCCATCGCCGCAACCGGGTCATGGATCGAGCAGGGCCCGATCACCACTGCCAGGCGGTCGTCGCGGCCATGCAGAATCTCGTGCAGGGCAGCGCGCGAGTTGGTCACGGTCTCGGAGGCGCGGTCGTCGCAAGGCAGCAGCGACAGCAGCTGCGAAGGCGGTGCAAGGGCTTCGATCTTGCGGATACGCAGGTCATCGGTCACAGGCGGCATAACAGTGTCTCGGTGGGCGGTGTTGCATCAGGGAGCCAGGCGAGGCGGCAACAAAAAAGCCGCCAGTGTGCGCTGGCGGCTTTTCGGGAATGCTGCTGAAGATTTCTTCAGGATGAGCGCAATCCGTCCTCCGCCAGCGGCATCGGAAAACCGTAGTACCAAAAATAAAACTGGCTGCGGGGTGCGTTCATGGGATGCATTGATACCACGCACATTTCGCCGTTGCCACTGTTTCATCGGCAACGGAACGTTGCAGCGATGTCATCGGGCAGGTGCATGCCGGCTGCTGTTAGACCCGCGCTGACCGTATCCGCGCAAATGTAACGCCCCCCAAAGGCTTCATGGACCTGACGACATTGCCGCGATTTGCATAGTCCTAAGATGCATGCGATCGGGTTCGACTCGAACGCTCAGCATGCCGAACAAGCGGCTGATTCGGTTGCGCTCGATGCAGCTGGACACGCTTTTCGCAAGCCTCGACTTCGATCTCGACCGGGCCAATCTGATGTCGAAGCATCACTGCGGACAGAGACGTTTAAACCAGCCCGGCCCTTGTATTTCCGCAAGCGCTCTCTATGCCGTGCACCCTGCGAGTATCGTTTCATGACTCAGCGCTCAGGCGCCTTAAAAATCGCGTAAATTTCATATAAATCAGCCACATGAGAATCATCCCTGGGCAAAAAATCGTTTCATATATCGTTTCAGCAAGCATGTCTGCATGTATCGCACCCACCTCCACACTGCACCACACGCCACGGCGCTAATCCGTGACGTGCGATGCGGCCGCCAAGTTCAATCAAAACGTAAACACATATTCCGCCGCCACTTCGCGGCCGATCGGGTTGAACAAGGTGGTGTTGTAGAAGCCGTAGCCGTAGAAGCGCTCCTTGTTTTCATAGCCTACTTCGTTGAACACGTTGTTGACGTAGACGTTGACCTTGGCATGGTCGGTGATCTTGTAACCAGTGCTGAGGTTCCAGTAGATCGCCGGGCCCACGCGGCCGAAGTAACGCTTGCTGGTCTCGCCTAGATGCACGTTGGCGGTATCGGTGACCACGCACTCATCGGCGGCACTGGGCTGGTAGCCGTCTTCGAAGCGTGCGCAGGTGCCCCAGTTGACCGCACGCATGGAGCCGAGCCGGCGGAAGTACACCGTCCAGTCCCAGGCGCCGCCGTTGTCCCAATGCACGCTGCCGCGCACGCGGCTACGTACGCGTTCGTCGCGGCGGTTTTCGTCGCTGTCGGTGCGGTAGATCTGTTCGCGATAGGCGATCAGCGTGTTGTAGTCCAGCGACAACTGAAAGTTGCCCCAACCGGCGGTGGCAAGGCGGTATTTCAGCGAGGCATCAATGCCGGAGGTTTCCATCTGCGCCAGATTGATCGGGCCGCGCTCGATGCTGGCGATGGTGCCGTCGGCATTGCGCACCACCCGCGAGCTGATGGTGTCGCAATAGCCGGCGCCGCCCGGGTTGTTCCAGGCGCCGCCGCTGATGGTGGTGCCGGTGCGGCAGCCGGCTTCGGCCGAGAGGATCTCGTCGCGGTCCAGATCCTTGATCATTTCCTCCAGTTCGATGCGGTAGTAATCCACGCTCAACGACAGACCTTGCGCGATGTCCCACACCACCCCGCCGGTAAACGAGCGGCCGGTTTCCGAGCGTAGATCCGGGGTGCCGCGGCGATTTACATCCACGGTGTAGAAGATGTTGCTGTTCTCGTCATTGCAGCCGCCGGTGAGAGACGCGCCCGAGGAAATACAGCGGTATTGATCGATCACGGTCTGGTTGGTGGAGCTGGGTTCGCCGAGCACGTAATGCATGTCCGGCGCGCGAAAGCTGGTGGCCAGCGTGCTGCGCAACAACAGGCTCTCGACCGGGCGCCATTCCAGACCTGCACTCCAGGTGGTGTCGCTCTGCGTGCCGACATCGGTGGGGATGGCGGCCGAAGACCGGTAATTGCCATAGCGGTCGTAGCGACCGGCCACATTCGCGCTCAGCGTGGACAGCAACGGGATCTGGAATTCCAGGCCGGCCGAGCTGCGCAGGCGCTCGCCGCCCCCACTGTCCACCACATCGACCGGATAGCACTCATTGGCGCACGGATCCGGCGACAGCTGGTAGCCCTGCTTGGCCACTTCGGCCACGGTGGCAAAGCGGATAGGCCCGGCCCAGCCCTGCACCACGTCGCCGCTCAAACTGAAACTGGCTTGATTCACCCACGAATAGGCCGAGTTATGCGATTTGGCGACCAGGTCGTCGTACTCGCTCGACGACAGTGGCGCATATAGCCGTGCTTCGTTGATGGCATAGATGGACGTGCCATCGGCGGCGGTGCCGGTGGGGCTGCCGAGAAAATAATCGGTCGCGCGCGCGGTATCCACCGTGCGCACATATTCGTCCACCGTGTAACGCGAGCGACCGACGCTCAGCTCCCAATCGAAGCGGTCTGCCCAGACCCCGCGCAGGCCGGCACTGAGGTCCCAGGACTGCTCCTTGTTGTAGTTGGCTAGCCGGTCCCAACCACCGGCTTCGCGGCGGGTGAGCTGGCGGATTGCATACAGCGAGCGGCCGGTGGCGGCGTCCTGGAACGGGCCCAGATACGCGTATGGCGGGTCGTAGGTCCAGCGACCGATGCTGCGGTTGGCCGACAGCGTGGCCCAGGCTTCGGTGTGCTCGCCGAACTTCCACGTGCCGTAGAGATACGCCGAATAATCCTCGCTGCCGGTGACCAGACCCCAATCGCCGTAATCGCGCGCCACGCCGCAATAGTTGCCGGCATTGGTGAGCGCGCCGGTGTTCTGGTCGTAGCTCAGCCGCTGCGCATCGACGAACTCGCCGCCAAAGCGCGCGCAGGTGCCGGCAGGTGGCGCCAGGCGCTCGTTGGTGTTGGCATCGACCAGGCTTAAACCGGTGAACGGGTTGAAGCCGTAGAGGCGATTCTGGCCGGTCCAGTTGGAATAGGACATGTCGTCGGAATCGTCCATTTCAGGCCGATCGCGCCCACTCAACGGATCGCGCCGGGTGGCCTGCAGCGCGTAGGTCAGGCTCCAGTTTTCGCCGGTGCGCCCACCCGCCCAGGACACGTCGAAACTATCGCGCCCACCTTCGGTCGCCGTGCCTCCGCGCAGCCGCACCTGATCGCCCTGGTAGTCGCGCTTGAGGATCACGTTGACCACGCCGGCCACCGCGTCCGAGCCGTAGATTGCCGAGGCGCCGCCGGTCAAAATCTCAATGCGCTCCACTGCGGCGGAGGGAATATTGCTGTAGTTGGAAAAGTTGCTCTCGCCGCCATACGGCAGCGGGTAATCGGCCACGCGGTGCCCGTTGACCAGCAGCAAAGTGCGGCCCGGCCCCAGGTCGCGCAGATTGATCGGCGAGGCGTTGGGCGTGTGCGAGCCCCATTGCGTATCGGCTTCCACCGAGCCCTGCTGGTTCATGCTGTTGAGCACGTCGTAGACGGTGGCGAAGCCTTCCTGCTGGATCTGTTGCGCGGAGATGGTGACCACCGGCTGCGCGCCTTCGACCTGCGCGCGCTTGATGCGCGAGCCGGTGACGCTGACTGCGTCCAGGGTGGAGGTAGCGCGTGGTTGATCGGGCTCGGTTTGCTGGGCAGTGGCCGATTGCGCGGCGGTAGACAGGGCAAGCGACAAGGAAATCGACAAGGCAAGGCGATGACTGCGGCAGTTCATAAGATCCCCGGGAGAGGCCGGCATGGCCGGCGTGGCGTTCCACTGCAACGACGCCTGCGAGCGATGCACCGCATCGCCGCCCCCTGTCCGATGGCCCCCCGACCGTTCGGCGCAAGCGCCTGCCCAGCGACGCTAGGGCTGTGATGACATCGGTGTCAACACTCTGTCATGCAAGTGTGATCCAGATCGCGATCCTTGCCACCGCGTCACGGACGTTACGCTTGCGCCCGCAAATCGAACGCGCCGATCGGCAGCGGCACTTACGCCAGATAACGCTTGAACCACGCGATGGTGCGATCCCAGGCCAGGGTCGCGGCCGCCTTGTCGTAACGCGGCGTGGAGTCGTTGTGGAAACCATGATTGGTTCCCGGATACACATACGCCTGATAGACCTTGTGCTGCGCCTTGAGCGCGGCCTCGTACGCCGGCCAGCCGGCATTGACGCGCTCGTCCTCTGCGGCGTAATGCAGCAGCAGTGGCGCGCGGATGCGGGCGACCTCGGCATCGGTGGGCTGACGGCCATAGAACGGCACCGCCGCCGCCAGCTCGGGATACGCCACCGCCGCCGCATTGGCCACACCGCCGCCATAGCAGAAGCCGGTAATGCCGACCTTGCCGGTGGTGCGCTCGCGGCTCATCAAAAACTCCACCGCGGCGAAGAAGTCGTTCATCAGCTTGGTCGGGTCGACCTGCGCTTGCAGCGCGCGGCCCTTTTCGTCGTTGCCGGGATACCCGCCGACCGAACTCAGGCCATCCGGTGCCAGCGCGACGAAACCGGCTTTGGCCACGCGCCGCGCGACGTCTTCGATATACGGATTGAGACCGCGGTTTTCGTGCGCCACCACCACGCCCGGCACCGCGCCGGTGACCTTGGCCGGCCGCACCAGATAACCGCGCACCTGGCCATGGCCATTGGGCGAGGGATAGGTGATGTACTCGGCCACGATGTCCGGGTCGGTGAACTCCACTTGCGTGGCGAGCGCGTAGTTGGGGCTCAGCGATTCCAGGATCGCCGCCGCACTTAACCCGGCCACCGCGAACGCCGCAGCGCGGTCGAGAAAATCGCGCCGGCTGAGTTTGCCGTGCACATAGCCGTCGTACAGCGCGAGCAGATCGGGGTGGAAATCCTGAGCGGTCAAACGGCGCATCGGCGTTCTCCTGAGGAATGGCTGGACTGCGTGCGCAAGTGCGCGCACATACGCAGCGCAGAAAGCGGCATCAGTTTTACGACACAACACCGCATCCAGCCGAGCATGCCGATGCGTCTGCAGCGGCGCAAGCAAGCCTCGTTCGTACCCGGAAGACCACCACGGCACGCCCAACGCGATCGGCTAGCCCTCACCGGCGCAAGCGGACTTCTACAACAGCGCGTGCAGCCCATGTCGTGATTTCAGCGACGCATCGACCTCCCCCACATGTCGACGCCCACAAAAAAACCCCGCCTTTCGGCGGGGTCCTTTTTTGATGCAACAACCGATGGGGC
Organism: Xanthomonas sp. NCPPB 2933; assembly: GCF_056725225.1. Taxonomy (NCBI): domain Bacteria; kingdom Pseudomonadati; phylum Pseudomonadota; class Gammaproteobacteria; order Lysobacterales; family Lysobacteraceae; genus Xanthomonas; species Xanthomonas sp. NCPPB 2933. The sequence continues at coordinate 725,029 of NZ_CM161518.1, read as the reverse complement.
TGGATCAGAAATCCATACCGCCCATGCCGCCCATGCCGCCACCGCCGCCGGGCATTGCCGGCTCGTCCTTCTTCGGGGCATCGGCCACCATGGCTTCGGTGGTGATCATCAGGCCGGCGATCGAAGCTGCGTTCTGCAGCGCCGAACGGGTGACCTTGGTCGGGTCCAGGATGCCGAACTCGACCATGTCGCCGAACTCGCCGTTGGCCGCGTTGTAACCGTAGTTGCCGGTGCCTTCCTTGACCTTGTTCAGGATCACGGACGGCTCTTCGCCGGCATTGGCCACGATTTCGCGCAGCGGGGCTTCCATGGCGCGCAGGGCGATCTGGATGCCGTGGGTCTGGTCTTCGTTGGCACCGGTCAGGTTACCGACCGCCACCAGCGCACGCACCAGGGCCACACCGCCGCCCGGGACCACGCCTTCTTCGACGGCTGCACGGGTGGCGTGCAGGGCGTCTTCGACGCGGGCCTTCTTTTCCTTCATTTCGATTTCGGTCGAAGCGCCGACCTTGATCACTGCAACGCCGCCGGCCAGCTTGGCCACGCGTTCCTGCAGCTTCTCGCGGTCGTAATCGGACGAGGTGTCTTCGATCTGGGTCTTGATCTGGCCAACGCGGGCTTCGATCGTGGCCGAGTCGCCGGCGCCGTCGATGATGGTGGTGTTCTCCTTGGAGACCTGCACCTTCTTCGCACGGCCCAGGTCCTTGATGGTGGCCTTCTCCAGCGCCAGACCCACTTCCTCGGAGATCACGGTGCCGCCGGTCAGCACGGCCATGTCTTCCAGCATCGCCTTGCGACGGTCGCCGAAGCCCGGTGCCTTGACGGCCACGACCTTGACGATGCCACGGATGGTGTTGACCACCAGGGTCGCCAGCGCTTCGCCTTCGACTTCTTCAGCCACGATCAGCAGCGGCTTGCCGGCCTTGGCCACGCCTTCCAGCACGGGCAGCAGGTCGCGCACGTTGGAGATCTTCTTGTCGTGCAGCAGGATGAACGGGTCGTCCAGATCGGCCGACTGGCTCTGCTGGTTGTTGATGAAGTACGGGGAGAGGTAGCCGCGATCGAACTGCATGCCCTCGACCACGTCCAGCTCGTTTTCCAGGCCCGAGCCTTCTTCAACGGTGATCACGCCTTCCTTGCCGACCTTCTGCATCGCTTCGGCAATGATGTTGCCGATCGATTCGTCCGAGTTGGCCGAGATGGTGCCGACCTGGGCAATCGCCTTGTCGTCGGTGGTGGGCTTGGAGATGTTCTTCAGCTCGATGACGGCGGCCTTGACGGCCTGGTCGATACCGCGCTTGAGGTCCATCGGGTTCATGCCGGCGGCCACAGCCTTGGCGCCTTCGCGGATCAGGGCCTGGGCCAGCACGGTGGCGGTGGTGGTGCCGTCGCCGGCGTTGTCGTTGGTGCGCGACGCAACTTCCTTCACCATCTGCGCGCCCATGTTCTCGAACTTGTCAGCCAGTTCGATTTCCTTGGCGACGGAGACGCCGTCCTTGGTGATGGTCGGCGCGCCGAAGCTCTTTTCGAGCACGACGTTGCGGCCCTTCGGGCCCAGGGTTGCCTTGACGGCATTGGCGAGAACGTTGACGCCACGGACCATACGGGTACGTGCGTCTTCACCGAAACGAATGTCTTTAGCAGCCATTTGTTGTAACTCCGGAATTTGGGATTAGGGATTGGGGATTGGCTAGAGCGGGGTTCGGGGGAGATGCGGGATCAGCTGCGCCAAGCGCAGTGGCCAATCCCGAATCCCCACTCCCGAATCCCGCGGGCAACGGCTATCAGCCGATGACCGCCAGGATGTCGTCTTCGCGCAGCACCTTGTACTCGATGCCCTCGGCCTTGTAGCTGCTGCCGGCGTACTGGCCGTAGATGACCTTGTCGCCGACCTTGACCACCGGCGCGCGCAGGCTGCCGTTGTCCAGGGGCTTGCCGGCGCCAATGGCGACGACTTCACCCTTGGTGGACTTTTCCTTGGCCGAATCCGGAATCACGATCCCGCCGGCGGAAACTTCGTCGGCTTCGATCGGCTTGACTACAACGCGGTCGTGAAGCGGCTTGATGCTCATAGAGAAAGACCCTCTTAAGTGATTGATTGGTCTGGAAATTATCGGCGATGTTAGCACTCGTATGTGACGACTGCCAGCACAGCGCGCGGAAAAAACCCGACAGAGCGGGTGCGGGCCAAAGATTGTGCTGCGCGGGCGGCTTTCAAGGGCTAGGGGCAAAAAAATTTCGACAAGCGCTTCCCCGCGAGGGACCAAGAGCGGCCGACAAAACGTAGCGAGCGGTTGTCAGGTGGGCGCGGACGGCGCGGAGGAACCGCAGTGTACGAGTGGTACATGAGGAGTCCGAGCACCGGCCGCGCCCGCCTGGCAGACGCGCAGTAGTTTTGTCGGTCGCTCTAGAATTGGAACCAGGTTCCACCGATTGTCATGCACACGTTTTACAGTCGGCAACGCATTCCCCGATCACAAGGAGCTGTCGATGAGGTTGCCGTCCCGTGCTGTGTCCCTGAGCTGCGTGCTTCCCCTGGCCTGTGCGTTCGCACTGGCCATCCCCACCGCCCACGCCGCGGTGTTCATCAACGAACTGCACTACGACGACGCGGGCGCCTCCGGCGACAGCGGCGAAGCCGTGGAAGTGGTGGCCACCGCCGGCGAATCGCTGAGCGGCTACCGCATCTATCTGTACAACGGCAGCGCGCCGAGCGCGGCCACGGTCTATGCCAACACGGCGGTGCCGGCCGGCAGTCTGGTCAGCTGCGGCAGCCAGGTGCGCGTGGCCACGGTCAGCTATGCCAGCAACGGCGTGCAGAACGGGCCCAACGACGGTGTGGCGCTGGTGGACCCGAGCGGTCAGCTGGTGCAGTTCCTCAGTTACGAAGGCGCCATCACCGGCAGCGGGGGCCCGGCCGCCGGCGTCACCAGCCAGAACCTGCCGGTCAGCGAGAGCAACAGCAGCGCGGTCGGCAGTTCGCTGCAACTCACCGGCACCGGCAGCAGCGCGGCGAATTTCAGCTGGGCCGGCTCGTCGGCGCAGACGTTTGGCGCGTGCAATCGCGGCCAGACCTTCAACAGCAGCGGCGGTGGCGGCGAAACCGGCGCTGCGCCTTCGATCACCAGCACCACCCCGACCCAGGGCGCCACCAACTTCCCGGCGGCCGGCGATCTGAGCGTGGGCTTCAGCGAGGCGGTGACGCTGAGCAGCGGCGCCTTCGCGCTGAGCTGCGCCAGCTCCGGCACGGTGGCGCTGAGCTACCCGACCAGCGGTACCCGCTTCAGCCTGTCCACCAACACGGCGTTGGTCGGCGGCGAGCGCTGCACCCTGGCGATCACCGCCAGCGCCATCCGCGACGCCAGCGGGCTGAGCCCGGCCGCCAACCAGTCCATCGCCTTCACCGTGGCCACGGCCAGCGGCGGCGGCACCGGCTACTACTCGCGGGTGAACACCGCCAATGCCAGCCAGCTGCGTTGCTCGCTGCACACCGTGATCAAGGGCCACACGGTCTATCCGTACAGCGGCTCGGGCACCAGCACCTGGACCATTCTGGAAATGGCCGACGAAGATCCCAACAACAGCGGCCGGATCCTGGACGCCTACCGCAACCGCAGCTATGCCAAGGGCAGTGACCGCGCCGGCACCGGCAGCGGGCTGACCTACAACCGCGAGCACACCTGGCCCAACTCGCTGGGCTTCGGCAGCGCCAGCGGCGACAAGGGCCTGCCGTATGCGCCCTACACCGACACCCACATGCTGTATCTGACCGACACCGGCTTCAACGCCGACCGCGGCAACAAGCCCTACGCCACCTGCACCAGCAGCTGCGGCGAGCGGGTGACCGAGGTCAACGACGGCAGTGGCGGCGGCAGCGGGCGCTATCCGGGCAATTCCAACTGGGTGCGCACGCCCGACGGCAACGGTGGCACCTTCGAAGTGTGGGGCAAGCGCAAGGGCGACATGGCACGCGCGGTGATGTACATGGCGATCCGCTACGAGGGCGGCCTTGATGCGGCCACCGGGCAGTCCGAGCCGGACCTGGAGCTCACCGACGACCGCAGCAAGATCGTGCAGACCTCTGCCTCCCCGGCCTACATGGGGCTGTTGTCCACGCTGCTGGCCTGGCACCAGGCCGACCCGCCGGACGATGCCGAGCGCGCGCGCAACCAGGTGGTTTTCAGCTTCCAGGGCAATCGCAACCCGTTCGTGGATCACCCCGAATGGGCGACATCGAGCCTGTTCACCTCGGCCAAGCCGGCCAGCTGCCAACTGGCCAATTGATCCATCCCGGCCCGGCGCCCAGTGCGTCGGGCCGGTGATGTGGTTCACCGGCCAATCGGCTTTGGATGCAGCTCGAATGCCGGCCTGGCGACATTATCCTGGCCAACGTTCCATTCGCGCCCTGGACCACCGCAGCGGTGGCGCTCCCGCGCAGCCGGTCATCGCACCGAACCTTGCCGGTCATCAGCGCCCGACTGCCAATACGCGGCCCGCATCGATTGCCGGAAGCTGTATTCCGCGAAGTCAACGCCGCGTTCCGGAACGTGCGGTCGATCCCGCGTAAGCGAAGGATTACACTGCGCAGCTACGTGAGCGCCTCTTCCCTCCATGTGTTGTTCAGTACCTGCCCGGATGCCGACAGCGCCGATCGCATTGCGCACGCGCTGCTCAACGAACGCCTGGCCGCCTGCGTCACGCAGGTGCCCGGCGTGCAGTCGCTGTACCGCTGGAATGGGACGATCGAGCGCAGTCAGGAAGTGCAGCTGTTGATCAAAACCTGGGAAGACCGCCTGCCCGACGCCATTGCGCGGCTGCAGGCACTGCATCCGTATGAACTGCCGGAGGCGGTTGCGGTCCAAGCCAGCGCCGGGCTGCCGGCATATCTCGATTGGGTCCGGGCCGAAACCCGCAAGGAATCCTGACGTCCATGAAGTCTCTGTCCCGCTGGATCGCCCGCTGCGCATTGCTGGCCGTACCGTTGTTCGCAGCCCCGCTGGCGCTGCTGGCGCCATTGCCCGCGCAGGCCGCCGTCACCGAGGCCGACCTGCTGCCGGTGGATCAGGCATTCACGCTGAGCGCCACGGCCGATAGCCGCGACAGCATCGCACTGAGCTGGAAGATCGCGCCGGGCTATTACCTGTATCGCCACCGCATCAGCGTCAAAGCCGGGCAAGGCTTTGCCGCCGGTGAACTGGCGCTGCCGGAAGGGCAGAGCAAGCACGACGAGTTCTTCGGCCAGGTGCAGACCTACCGCAAGCAGCTGCAGGCCAAGCTGGCCGGCAAGGCCGAGCCTGCGCTGCAGACCGCGGTGTTGCAGGTGCAGTACCAGGGCTGCGCCGATGCCGGCGTGTGCTACCCGCCGCAGCGTCGCGAACTGCGCGTGAGCCTGCCCGAGGCCTCGACGGCATCGGCATCGCCCGCCGCCGCTGCGCCTGCCGCACAGCGCGAAAACCTGGGGTCGCTGGTGCCGCGCGCGCCGGCTGCCGCCCCGCGCCTGTTCGGCAGCCCCGGCCAGGCAGCCGGCGTGGACGCACTGCCACTGCCGGCCGAGCAGGCCTTCACCTTCGAAGCCATCGTCGGCGACGGCAACAGCCTGTTGCTGCGCTTCACCCCGGCGGCTGGCTATTACATCTACCGCGACCGCACCTCGCTGGCACTGGAAGGCGCCGGCGGCGTGCGGACCGGGCTGCCGCGCTGGCCGCAGGGCAAGGCGCATCGCGACGAGCATTTCGGCGATGTGGTGGTGTATTTCGACCAGGCCGAAGTCACCCTGCCGCTGCTGCGCGACCACGCAGATCCGGCAAAGGTGACCCTGGTGGCGACCTTCCAGGGCTGCCAGACCGACGGCATCTGCTATCCGCCGATGACCCGCCGCGTCGCGCTGGAGTTGCCGCCCGGCACTGTGTCGCCGCAAAACCAGGCGCAGACCGCACCGCTGATGATCTCGCCGCTGGCCGCCGGGCAGACGCCCAGCGAACCGGCACCTGCCGCAAGGCCCGACGCCAGCACAGCCCCGGCTGCCGACGCCTCGGCCGGCAACCCGCAACGCACCCAGCCGCCGCATACCGAAAAAGGCCTGCTGGCCATGCTGGTGCTGGCCCTGCTCGGCGGGTTGATCTTGAACCTGATGCCGTGCGTGCTGCCGATCCTGTCGCTGAAGGTGCTGGGGCTGGCGCACAGCGGCGAGAGCCGCAGCCACGCGCGCAGCCATGCCATCTGGTACTCGCTGGGCGTGCTGGTGTCGTTTGCGGCGATCGGCGGGCTGGTGATCGGCCTGCGCGCGGCCGGGCAAGCGGCCGGTTGGGGCTTCCAGCTGCAGCAGCCGTGGTTTGTCGCCGCACTGGCGTATCTGATGTTTGCGGTGGGCCTGAGCCTGTCGGGCGTGTTTACGCTGGGCAGCAATCTGGGCGGCATCGGCCAGTCGCTGGCATCGCGCAATGGCCCGCTGGGCGACTTCTTCACCGGCGTGCTGGCCTGCGTGGTCGCCAGCCCCTGCATCGCCCCGTTCATGGGCACCGCCCTGGCGTATGCGTTCACCGCACCGGCGCTGCTGGCGATGCTGGTGTTTCTGGCGCTGGGCCTAGGCCTGGCGTTGCCGTTCCTGCTGATCGGCTTCATTCCCTCGCTGGCGCGGCGCCTGCCCACGCCCGGTGCGTGGATGGAAACGCTCAAGCAGGTGCTGGCGTTCCCGATGTATCTCACCGCGATCTGGTTGTTGTGGGTGCTGGGCAAGCAGCGCGGTGTGGATGCGCTGGCGCTGATGCTGGTCGGCGCCACATTGCTTGCGCTGGGCCTGTTCTGCTTCGAGCGCAGCCGCTGGAAGAGCCATCGCATCGGCATGGGGTTGGCCGCAGTGATGCTGGTGCTGGCGATCGTGCCGGTGGTGGCAGTCACCCGCCTCAGCTTGCCGGCGGCCACCGCCGCCGAAGGCGTGGTGACGTTCTCGCCGCAGTTGCTCGACCGCCTGCGCGCCGACAACCGCGTAGTGTTCGTCAACATGACCGCCGACTGGTGCGTGACCTGCAAGGCCAACGAAAAGAACGTGCTGAGCAGCGCCGAGTTCCGCGATGCACTGCGCCGGGTCGATGCGGTCTACATGAAGGGCGACTGGACCAACGTCGACCCCAAGATCAGCGCCTTTCTCGACCAGCACCAGGCGGTCGGTGTGCCGTTGTACGTGGTCTACGGGCCCGGTACACCACCGGCGGTATTGCCGACCGTGCTGACCAATGCGATCACCGAGGATGCGTTGTTGCGCGCTGCGCGGTGAGGTATCGCCACGCGCTGTGTGAGCGCTGCGTTTGGTGTGGAGTGCTTGTGCGCGCTGCCGCATGACGTGATATGCGCAAGTCGATAAGAGGCTGCGCAAGCGCACAGACCAACGCGTCTGGCACGCAGGTGTGCTGGATGCCTTCGCACTCACACACGCACACTCTCTGCCAGCCTTGATCGCTGCGCGGCCGCACGCAATCTGCGGCCGCACAGCGATTGCGGTGTCGACTCAGCGGCCCGCGTAATACGCCGGTTGCGCGATATCGGCCAGTAACCCCAGACCGCTCGGCTGCCACCCCAACTGCTGCCGCGTTGCGTCGCTGGAGGCGGGCACATCTTCGCTGGCGAAGCCTGCGAACCAGCCAAAATGCGCGGCATCGCGCGACTCTACCGGCAAGCCCAGCTTGTGCCCGATCGCTTCGGCGATCTCGCGAAATTGCACCCCGCTGTCGGCAACGGCATGGTAAGCGGCCTGACGCGTCGCACTTTCCAACGCCAGCCGGTACAGCCGGGCCGCGTCGGCAACATGCACCGCCGGCCAGCGATTGGCGCCTTCTCCGATGTAGGCCGATACGCCCTTCTCGCGCGCCAGGTCGATCAGCATCGGCACAAAGCCATGGGTTTCGCCAACGCCGTGGACCGAGGACGGCAACCGAATGGTGGCCGCACGCACGCCACGCTCACCGAGCAAACGTGTGGCCTCTTCCGAACGGCGCGGATAGGACGGATCCGACGCAGGCAGATCGGCTTCGCTGGCGACCCGACCGAACGCACGTAACGCCGACAAGGTGGAGGTCACCAGCAGCGGCATGTCGCTGCCTTGCAAGGCGTCGCCCAGCGTGTCGATCACCAGGCGATCCTGCGCGGCATTTTCGGTATAGCGGGAAAAATCGTGATTGAAGGCCAGATGGATCACGCCATCGGCAGCGCGGGCGGCCGCGCGCAGGCTGTCCAGATCGTCCAGCGTTGCGTGCAACACGTCGGCGCCTTTCGCCTTCAACGTCTGCGCTTTTTCGGGCGACCGCGACAGACCGAGCACGCGATGCCCGTGCTGCAGCAACTCATCAACCACCGCTGTGCCGACCCAACCGGTGGCACCTGTGACGAATACATGCATGTGGATCCACCAATTCATGAGGAACCGAAATGCTATCTACGCCAGAGATACCCTTACAGTCGTGAGATTATCCCGGTATAGCCAATAACAGGATCGGACCATGGCCGACGCCACTCTCAGTAGCTACCTGCGCGAGCGGCGCGAACGCCTGGACCCTGCCGCGCTGGGCTATCCCGGCGGCCGGCGGCGCACCCCCGGCCTGCGCCGGGAAGAAGTGGCGCAGCGCGCCAACATCAGCGCCACCTGGTACAGCTGGCTGGAACAGGGCCGCGGCGGCGCGCCCTCGGCAGGCGTGTTGAACCGCATCGCCAAGGCCTTGCTGCTCACCGATGCCGAACGCGAGCACTTGTTTCTGCTCGGGCTGGGGCGCCTGCCCGACGTGCGCTATCACCCGCCCGCCGGCGTCACCCCACGGCTGCAACGCGTGCTCGATGCGATGGAAACCAGCCCGGCTTTCATCCGCACGGTGAGCTGGGACGTGGTCGCCTGGAACGCGGCGGCCGCAGCGGTGCTCACCGACTACGCAACGTTGCCGCCCAGCGAACGCAATGTGTTGCGGCTGATGTTCCTGAGCCCCGCATCGCGGGTGATGAATCTGGATTGGGAAGGCGTGGCCAGATCGCTGGTCACCGTGTTCCGCGCCGATGCAGCGCGCGCAGGCGCCAACGCCGCCATCGCCCCGCTGGTGGAAGAGTTGCGCAGCCGCAGCGAAGACTTCGCCCGCTTGTGGGAAGCCGGTGAGGTCAACGACCCCAGCGATGGCATCAAGCATCTGCGCCACCCGATCCTTGGCGAGATGGAGATGGAGTATTCCTCCTTTGCAGTGGAGGGCCGCACCGATCTGATCCTGCTGGTATGCAATCCCATCCACCAGGCCGACGCCGGCAGCATCCGCGCGTTGACCAGCGGAGCTGCGGCGCGCGGCTGAGCACCGAGACAACATGCAGCCCAGTTGCCGCTCAGGAGCTGAGGTGAGACACACTCCGCGCGCACAACGTCGCTGATCTCCCTGCCCGCTGCTGCCAGCCCACACGGTGCGCGGCAAACTAAACAAGCCAACGACGATTGAGCAGACGGCCGCATGGCAGTCGACGGGCAACGTTCAAGTGCCCACCCCGAAAATGCCACCACATAAGGCTCCGCGTGCGCGCTCCAGGGCAGATGAGCCGGAAATTTCAATCATTCGTTTAAAACAAGCCTAACTTCGCCTATCTGGACAGCATCGGCCACATCGCGCAGACTTCCGACCTTTCCGCTCTCCCGGATGTCATGGCCCACCTGCTGCTGTTGCATGGCCCCAACCTCAACCTGCTCGGCACCCGCGAGCCGGAGGTCTACGGGCGCACCACACTGGCGCAGATCGATGCGGCCCTGGTGGACCGCGCGCAAGCAGCCGGGCATACGTTGGCCTGCCTGCAGTCCAACGCCGAGCACGTGCTGGTGGAGCGCATCCACGCCGCGCGCGAAGACAGCACCGCCTACATCCTGATCAACCCGGCCGCCTTCACCCACACCTCGGTGGCGCTGCGCGATGCGCTGCTGGGCGTGGGCTTGCCGTTCGTGGAAATCCATCTGTCCAATCCGCATGCGCGCGAGCCATTCCGGCACCACAGCTATCTCAGCGACAAGGCCGACGGCGTCATCAGCGGCTTCGGCGCCGACAGTTACCGGCTGGCACTGGAAGCGGTGATCGCGCGGCTGGAGCGCGACGCATGACACCCGCATTGCCGGCGCCCGCGTCGACACGCTGACCCCATTCCGCCGGCAACCGCCGGCACTCCCCACCGATTCACCTCATGAGGCCCGTATGGATCTCCGCAAAATCAAGAAACTGATCGACCTGCTCGAAGAATCCAATCTCGCCGAAATCGAGATCAAGGAAGGCGAAGAAAGCGTGCGTCTGGCGCGCGTGCCCAAGGGCACGACCGTGGTCAGCGCGCCGGTGCAGCAGTACGCACCCGCTCCGCTCGCGCAGGCCCCGGCCGCAGCCGCAATGCCGATGCAGTCGCCCACCGAAGCCTCCACCGGCGGTGCCAAGCAGGGCCCCGCCTTGCCGGAAGGCCACGTGCTGCGCGCGCCGATGGTTGGCACGTTCTACATCTCGCCGGCCCCGGACAAGCCGGCCTTCGTCACCGTCGGCCAGCAGGTCAAGGCCGGCGAAACGCTGGCGATCATCGAGGCGATGAAGATGTTCAACCCGATCGAAGCCGACGTCTCCGGCACCATCGTGGCCATCCTCGGCGAGACCGGTCAGCCAGTGGAATTCGATCAGCCGTTGTTTGTGATCGGCTGAACGGCGGGGATTGGAGAGTCGTGATTCGGGATTCGCAAGAGCGACCGCATGAGCGCCTGATGGTATGGCGCGATGCGATGTCGCTTGTCGAAGCGATCTACCGTCTGAGCCACGACTTTCCTGATTCCGAACGCTTCGGACTGACGGCACAGATGCGGCGCGCGGCGATCAGCGTGCCTTCCAACATCGCCGAAGGTGCCGCGCGGCGCTCTACCGCTGACTACCTGCGTTATCTGTCGATAGCGCGGGGTTCGCTGGCGGAACTGGACACGCAGCTGCAGATCGCAACACGGCTGCAGTTCGGTTCGCCCGATACGGCAACTCTGGATCTCTTGAATCGCACGTTTGCCAGGCTCAATGCATTGATCCGCACGCTGGACGAATCGCGACATCTGCGCGAGCCCGGCGCCCTCTACGAATCCCCCCTCTCGAATCCCGAATCCCATGCTCGATAAAATCGTCATCGCCAACCGAGGTGAAATCGCGCTGCGCATCCTGCGCGCGTGCCACACGCTCGGCATCCGCACGGTCGCGGTGCATTCCACGGTCGACCGCAACCTCAAGCACGTGGCCATGGCCGACGAGTCGGTGTGTATCGGCCCGGCGGCCTCCAGCGACAGTTACCTCAATATCCCGGCGTTGATCGCCGCGGCCGAGGTCACCGATGCGCAGGCCATCCATCCCGGCTACGGCTTCCTCTCGGAAAACGCCGACTTTGCCGAGCGCGTGGAAGAATCCGGCTTCATCTTCATCGGCCCCAGGGCCGACACCATTCGCCTGATGGGCGACAAGGTGGAAGCGATCCGCGCGATGAAAGCCGCCGGTGTGCCGTGCGTACCCGGCTCGGGCGGCCCGCTGGGCGATGACATCGTGGCCAACACCAAGGTGGCGCGCGAGATCGGCTACCCGGTGATCATCAAGGCCGCCGGTGGCGGTGGCGGTCGGGGCATGCGCGTGGTGCATTCGGAAGCGGCGTTGAAGGCTGCGATCGAAACCACCAAGTCCGAAGCCAAGGCCGCTTTCAGCAACGATCAGGTCTACATGGAGAAGTTCCTGGAAAATCCGCGTCACGTGGAAATCCAGGTGCTTGCCGATGGCCAGGGCGGTGCGATCCATCTGGGCGAACGCGATTGCTCGATGCAGCGCCGCCACCAGAAAGTGGTGGAAGAAGCGCCGGCACCGGGCATCACCGAAGAACTGCGCAACGAGATCGGCAAGGTCTGCGTGGATGCCTGCATCCGCATCGGCTATCGCGGCGCGGGCACCTTCGAATTCCTGTTCGAAGACGGGCGTTTTTACTTCATCGAAATGAACACGCGTATCCAGGTGGAGCATCCGGTCACCGAGCGCATCACCGGCATCGATCTGGTCTGTGAGCAATTGCGTATTGCCGCCGGGCAGAAGCTCACCATCAAGCAGAGCGACATCGTGTTGCGCGGGCATGCGATCGAATGCCGCATCAATGCCGAGGACCCGGAAACCTTCATGCCCAACCCGGGCCTGATCACCGCGTTCCATCCGCCCGGCGGCCCGGGTGTGCGCGTGGATACGCACATCTACGCCGGCTACAAGGTGCCGCCCAATTACGACTCGATGATCGGCAAGTTGATCGTGCATGGCCCGGATCGCGAAACCGCGATCGCGCGCATGCGCGTGGCGCTGAGCGAGATGGTGGTGGACGGCATCAAGACCAACATCCCGCTGCAGCAGCGCATTATGCGCGACAAGGGCTTCCAGGCCGGTGGGCAGAACATCCACTATCTGGAAAAGCGTCTGGCCGAGCGCAAGAACAAGTCGATCGCGCTGGTTTGATCGACGCACGCAGATAACGAAAAAGCCCGGGAAACCGGGCTTTTTCGTAGTTCACGCTGTTGACGCACAGACACCGCGCATCACTCACGCCGCGGCGCCGCCGGCTGCTGGCTACCCGGCACCGGCACGATGCCGCTGGACGAGGACGGGTCGACCACGGTCATGGTTTCGGTGGACCCATCCGGCCACACCACCTGGAAGGTCGCGCCGGCCGGCAATGCCGAAAACGGCATCGCGCTGCTGGCGCGATACACCGCTGCCACCTGGCTGGCGCCATGCCGTCGCTGCTGTTCGTCGGCAGTGACCGTGGTCGACTTGACCGACAGCGGCTGGTAACGGTGATCGGCGGTATCGATCATCACGATGCCAACGGCCGCTGCCGAATACGCCACGAACAAAGCGACCCAGAACCAGAACTTGGCGTCATGCGCCAACCGACGGTAATTCATGACTGCGCTCCCGGCTCGGACACCAGTGTATCGACCATCTCATCCACCCTGTCTGCTCCCTGCCGCGGCACCGCGGCGTCGAATACGAATGACACAAAATCCTGTGCGCTATCGCGCGAGCAGATGCCCGCGTTGGCGCAATAACTGGTAACCAAGGTGCTTTCGGCGCTGCAATCCAGGCCCAGCCGGCATGCAGCGACCTGCCAGGCCAGTTCGGCGAACTGATCGCCGGCCACATAGCCCTGCAGACTGTCGTCGCCACTGGCACGCGCACCCATGGCCGGGGCAAGCGCCAGATAGGCTTCCGGGTCGCGCGAGACCAGCACGCGCTGCACCAGCGCGCGCTTGTAGGTCGGCGATGTCTGCAAGGGCTCGCCCAACGCAAGCAATGCCGCCTCGGCAGCAAGATTCCCGGCGCGCGCGGCGGCCTGACGTTGCTGCGCAACCAACTGCGGGCTCACGCCATCGCTGGGCGCAAAGCCTGCGCAACGCTGCGCCACGCGCTCGCGTGCCGCGTGCATCGCCACCACGCCGGGGGTGTGTTGCGCGGCGATCCATTCGCTGTCGGCAGCGTAGCCGGCCGGGCTGGCCGCATATGGCGCGCAGTAGTCGTAGACCCGGCTCAAGCGCCAACCGGCCTGCGCATCGCCGGCACGCACCTGCTGCTGCAATTGCTGCGCGTAGCGATACAGATCCGTTTGCGCATCCACGGTATCCCGATAGGGCAACTGCAAGGCGGTGCTGCGTTCGGCAGGCGCGTGTAGTGCTGGCGCGAACAAGCTTGCCTGCGTGCTGCTTGCCGGGGCCGCTATGGCTGCAGCGGGCGACTCGGTCGGTTGCGCACGCACATGCCACCAGGCTGCCGCTGCCAGCGCAGCAGGAGCGAGCAACAACCAAAGATGGCGGGCACGAGCAAGCGGCATGAACAGCAGCGACCCTGGCGCGGGAAAGCCCCGCAGCGACGGCGCGGAGTCTAGCACCCGCCTTTCGCACGCCGCGGTGCACAAGCGGGCGCTGCCTGCGCAAACTGCGGGAAGGGCAATGCATGGAGTGATGGTCTGCGCGCGATTTGAAGTGAGTGACGCGCCGTGGCGATTTGGTTGCCGAGACGCAAGCGTGCGGCACGCCCTGCAGCAGGACACGCGCCGGCCGAATGCGTTGAAGCGCCGAGCACCACACCACCGGCGCTCGATGCACTGCCTCGTCGATGCCGGTGCCACGTCTCGACATCGATCTTCAACATCCACATCGTCATTGCGCACCCATTGCCCAGACCGCCCCCTTCCGCGGCTTCGCGCAAGAGCCCGCCTGCACGAATGGTCTACGATGCACGCTTTCGAATTGCCCAACTGCCACGATGCCGTTTCTTGAACTGACCCTGCCCTGCTCCGATGCCACCCAGCCCCGTTACCAGAATGCGCTGGACGATATCGGCGCGCTGGCGGTGACGCTGCTCGACGCCAATGCCGATACCAGCAACGAGCGCGCCATTCTCGAACCCGGCGTTGGCGAAACGCCGATGTGGAACACGATAGTGCTGAACGCGCTGTTCGACGGCGACAGCGATGCGCTGGTGCTGCTCGCCGCACTGGAAGCGTTCGATCCCGGGCTGGACTGGAGCCAGGTCGGATTCCGCACGGTCGAAGACACCGATTGGGAACGCGCCTGGATGGATCAGTTCAAGCCGATGCAGTTCGGCGCGCGCACCTTCATCGTGCCGTGGAATCACGATCTGCCCGAGGCCGCACAAGCGCCCGACGCTGCGGTAGTGCGGCTGGATCCGGGCCTGGCCTTCGGCTCGGGCACGCACCAGACCACCGCGCTGTGTCTGCGCTGGCTGGACAGCCTGGCCGGCAGCGGCGAACTGCAGGGCCGCCGCGTGCTCGATTTCGGCTGCGGCTCGGGCATTCTCGCCGTCGCCGCGCTGAAGCTGGGTGCCGCCAGCGCGGTGGGTGTGGACTACGACCCGCAGGCGGTACTGGCCACCGCCGACAATGCCGAGCGCAACGCCGTGCAGGCGCAGTTGGCGGTGTATCTGCCGCAGGACGAGCCGGTGCAGACCTACCCGCTGGTGGTCGCCAATATCCTGGCCTCGGCGCTGGATACCCTGGCCGAGACCCTGGCCGCACGTGTGGCACCCGGCGGACGGATTGCACTGTCGGGCATCCTGCACGGCCAGGAAGACGAACTGCTGCAACGCTATGCGCCGTGGTTCGAGCAACTGCGCTGCGAACGCGACGAAGACTGGATGCGCATCGACGGCATACGCCGCGCCTGACGCATCCCGGGTTTACCGCAGGGGCCGGCCGGCGCGGATCTGCGCGGTGGTCAGCGCGTCGGCAACGCTGATCGCGCGCAACCGGGTCACCGTCTGCCAACCATCGCGCTGCAGCGCTTCGTTGCGCCAGCGCCCGGCGTGTCTGGCCACGCGCACGCGCAGCAATGCATCTGCCAGCAACACCACCGCCCAGGCAATGGACGATACCCACGCCTGTGCACCGATCATGGCCAGGCCGCCAGCCAGGCCCACGATCGACAGGCCCAGCGCCAGCAACCGCCATTGCCGATAGCGCAGCGCCCACGCGCGCGGCGCCAGTCCGGCCGACCAATGCACGCCTTCGCGCACTGCCGCCCAGTCCGCACCGCGCTGCCAGATCTGGTAACACGGCGCGCCGCGAAAGTGCGCAACAGCTGGATCCAATGGCGAATGCGCAGGCCAGGGCGCCACCTCAGGTGGTGCCGACGGTGCTGAATCCCGTCGCGCTGGATCGGATTTGGGAGCGGCTGGCTCGACCATGAACACCTTCCTTGAGTTCGCTGTGATGTCGTCGTCATCGACACGTAGACAGTATCGCAAACATATGGCGATATGAAAGTTATACGAACTATCCCCCGGCGCTGCTAGAGCTATATCTCCCGGCCCTGTCTGCCATTCATCGGTGCCGTGTGAGCAAGCTGTACGAGCGAGTACGCGAAGCCCGCAGCTTCACCAAGCTGACCCAGGAAGCCCTGGCCGGCGAACTGGGGGTCACCCGCAGCGCCGTCGCTCAATGGGAAATGGCCGAAGGCACCGCGCCTTCGGTAGAGAATCTGATCGGCCTGGCCAAGCGCAGCGGCATGGCGTTCGAATACCTGGCCACCGGGCGCGGCGAGCGGACATTCGGCCCGCCGGTCTCGGCGATCGCCGAAGAACCCGCCCAATACCGTCGCCTGGACGACCAACAGCGCGTGCTGCTGTCGCGCTTCGATACGCTGGCACCGCGTCAGCGCAGTGGCTTGCTCGATCTATTGCTGGCCGAGACCAAGACGCGTCGGCGGCGGTGATTCGGGAATCGGGAATCGGGAAGAGCTTGCTTGTCTGCGTTTGACCAGGCAAGCCACGCCGACAAGGACCGCTGAGTGTTGACGCTGCGATTCGAGATTCGCATTGGGAGCTCGCTCTGAGCCCGCCTGGTCTGTTGGCTGCCGCGCCTTGGCGCGTGTCCGCCGCAGCCAGAGGTGTTGCGAAAATGCAGTCAACGCCACTGCCGCGCGCGCTTCATGCAAGGCACACCTGCTGAAGCACCCGGGTTCGCCCATTGGCGTGCGCGTGGTTGAATAGGGGTCTTCCCGCTGCACGCCTGCCGATGTCCGAGACTCCGCCACCGCGCCGCCCCCTGGCCACGTTCCTGCGTGCGACGCCGGCTGCCCCATCGCTGATTCCCACGCCGGCGGTGCCACCTGCCGAGCCGCCCGAGCAGCCGCTGCCGGTACCGACGCACCAACTGCCGCCCGCGCCATTGGCAGAGCCGGCCGCCGCGCCGCAGGCCGCGGTCGTTCCGCCGCCGGTGGCGCCGCTGGTGACAGCGCCGCGCATCGCCACGGCACGCGCGGCCACCACCACCCCACGCAGCGATGACCGCCAAACTGCAGCAGGCGACGCCAATCCGGATCGACTGAGTTGGAGCACCTCCAGCACGCGCGACGTACCCGGCGATACCGAGGAAGACACAACGCTCGGCGCTGATGACAACCGCGATCCGGCGTCCCGCTACACCGGCACGCATCCGACTGGCGCGGTTGTCGGCAGCATCGCGGACGCAGGCCAGGAGACCGATCTCGATGCAGATGCCGATCGACATCCCAATTTCGATGTCGATCGCGATCCCACACCCGACACCGCCGCCGCCCCGGCATCCAAGACCGCTCCGCAACCAGCCACCAAAGCAACCCTCAGCGATGCGGGCCACGCCGGCACCGCCGCCGCACACTTCCAGCCACTCCCAGCCGCAGCCCAGCCCACGCCCGCCTTCGCACGCCGCGGCTTCACCCGGCCGCGTCTGCGCGCAAGCGGGCGGCAATGGGCGCTGTTGATCGGCTTGGTCGGTTTGTTAGCGCTGCAGATCGTCATCGCCGACCGCGCGCACCTGGCCGCGGACGCGCGCTGGCGGCCGCTGGTCGGCGCGGCCTGCGAGGTGCTGCGGTGCACGTTACCGGCCTGGCGCGAACCGGCCGCGCTGACCCTGCTCAACCGCGATGTGCGGCCGCTGCCGGCCAATCCCGGCGTGCTGCAGATCCAGGCCAGCTTCCGCAACGACGCGCGTTGGGCGCAGGCCTGGCCGTGGCTGCAGCTGTCGCTGTCGGATGCCGACGGCCGGGTGATCGGCACGCGCGTGCTGGCGCCGCAGGAGTATCTGGGCCAACGCCCGGGCGCGCAGGACACACTCGCGCCAGGCCAGGCGGTACAGGTGGCGTTTCGCGTGCGCGAACCGGCCGCCAGCACCGCCGCCTTCAGTTTCGATTTCCGTTGAACGGACGCGGCCGGCCACCGATAGCCACACGGGCGTGGCGAGCGATGAGGTCACGCGCTAGACTCACTCCCCCTCGCCGGCCACGCATCCCGGCTTCGTGACACTGGGAAACCTCCTTTGAACGCAGCCCCCGCTCGTCCTGACACCAGTCGTGGCGCCCCGAAGTCGCCGCTGCGCGAACACGTGGCCCAGTCCGTCCGCCGTTATCTGCGCGACCTGGACGGCAGCGACGCCGATGATGTGTATGAAATCGTGCTGCGCGAGATGGAGATCCCGTTGTTCGTCGAAGTGCTCAACCACTGCGAAGGCAACCAGAGCCGCGCCGCGGCGATGTTGGGCATCCATCGGGCGACGTTGCGCAAGAAGTTGAAAGAATACGGGCTGACCTAACGCCGGGATTAGGGATTAGGGATTAGGGAATCGTAAGCGCGGTGCTGCGTCGCTGGCTGTTCAGTGCGCTCCACTGCCGTGGTTGACGGAGCCAAGCCGCTCTGAGCGCTGATGCATGGAGCGGCTTCTGGATGCCTCGCTCTGCCGATGCGGATCCAGCGCTGACGTGCGCGTTTCACTCTTGGTGACCCGCTTCAGGGACTGGCGACGCCAGGCGGGCGGGCGGCAGTCATCTGGGTCACCGCAATGCGTGTTTGAGCAGATCAGGCCAACTGCCGCTCATCGGGCAGTTGGCCGCAGCCGTTGATCAATGCCACCGATCGCCTGCGTGCGTTGCTTGCTCAGTGGGGTGCATGCGCGTCAGGCGCGTGATCCGCTGCAGACGCCGGCCCGCCGCCATGCTCGAGCACGATGGTGTCGATCGTGTCGAAAGGATCGTCGAATTTTTCGACCACGTTCTTGTCGTCGTCGACCTGATAGGCGGTGTCGGCCTCGACGCCCTCCTCGCCGGTCTTGGCAATGATGTTGGTATAGCGCTTGCCGTCCCAGCATCGGAAGATCAGCACCGAATCTTCGCCACCGGTGAGGGTGGAGCCCAGGCTACCGATCAATCGGCTGTTGGCGCCCGCGGTCAGGATGCTGTTCTTTCCGGCGGTCAACTTGCTGCGGTCGCCTGCCATCAGCGTGCAATCGTCGCCTGCGGTGAGTTTGCTGCGGTCCCCGGCGGTGAGGAAGCTGTTGCTGCCGGCCAGCAACTTGCTGCGATCGCCGGCGATCTGGGTGCTGTCGGCGCCGGCGATCAGCTTGCTGCGGTCGCCTGCGGTCTGGATGCTGCCCCTGCCGGCGATCAGCGTGCTGCGCGAACCGGCCGTCTGCGAACTCAGCTTGCCGGCGATCAACATGCTGCGATGACCGGCAATCTGGGTACTTTCGTGTCCTGCGATCAACGAGCTTCCGTAGCTTGCGATCTGGTTGCTGCCATAGCCAGCGGTCAGATAGCTGCGCACGCCACTGGTCAAGGTGCTGCCATAACCGGCGATCAGCGAGCTGTCCTGTCCTGCGGTCTCGGTGCTGCCGTAGCCTGCCGTCAGCGTGCTGTTGTCCAGCGCCATCAGGGTGCTGCCGTAGCCGGCGGTCAGCGTGCTGTCGCCACCGGCGGTCTGGCTGCTGCCGTAGCCGGCGATCAGCGTGCTGGAGAACCCGGCGATTTCGGTACTGCCGTAGCCGGCGGTCAGCGAGCTGTTTTCCAGCGCGGTCAGGGTGCTGCCATAACCGGCGGTCAGGGTGCTTTCGTAACCGGCGGTCTGGGTGCTGCCATACCCCGCGATCAGGGTGCTTTCGTAACCTGCGGTGGAATTGCTGCCGTAACCGGCGGTCAGGATGCTGCCATGGCCGGCCGTTTGCGTGCTGCCGTAGCCGGTGGTGAGCCAACTGATTTCCTGCGCCGTCTGGGTGCTGCCGTAGCCAGCGGTCAAGGTACTTTCGTAGCCGGCCGTCTGCGTGCTGCCATAGCCGGCAATCAACGAACTCTGGAAGCTGGCGGTGGACGTACTGCCGTAGCCGGTGATCAGCCAGCTGCTGCTCTGCGCGGTCTGGGTACTGCCGTAACCGGCCGTCAGGAAGCTGTCGTAGCCGGCGGTCTGGGTGCTGCCATAACCCGCGATCAGCGAGCTGTCCGGGCCGGCCATGGAGGAACTGCCGTAGCCGGCGATTAGCGAACTGCTTTCCTGCGCGGTCTGCGTGCTGCCATAGCCGGTGGTGAGAATGCTCTTGTAACCGGCGGTCTGGGTACTGCCATAGCCGGCAATCAGCGTACTGTCGTGGCCGGCGGTCGATGTACTGCCGTAACCGGTGGTGAGCGTGCTGCGCTCCTGCGCGGTCTGGGTGCTGCCGTAGCCGGCGGTGAGGATGCTTTTGAAGCCCGCCGTCTGGGTGCTGCCGTAGCCGGCGATCAGCGAGCTGTCGGAGCCGGCAGTGGACGAACTGCCATAGCCGGCAGTGAGCATGCTGCCTTCTTGCGCGGTCTGGGTGCTGCCGTAGCCGGTGGTCAGGATGCTTTTGAAGCCGGCCGTCTGCGTGCTGCCATAGCCGGCGATCAGCGAACTGTCAGAACCCGCGGTTGAGGTGCTGCCGTAACCGGCGGTGAGGTCACTGCCCTTACGTGCAGTTTGCGTACTGCCATAGCCGGCAGTGAGCGAGCTGTCGCCCCCGGAGGTCTGGGTGCTGCCGTAGCCGGCGATCAGCGTGCTGTCGGCACCGGCAGTCGACGTGCTGCCATAGCCGGTGGTGAGGTCACTGCCCTTACGTGCGGTTTGCGTGCTGCCGTAGCCTGCAGTGAGCGAGCTGTCGCCCCCGGAGGTCTGGGTGCTGCCATAACCGGCGATCAGCGTGCTGTCGGCACCGGCGGTCGACGTGCTGCCATAGCCGGTGGTGAGGTCGCTGCCTTTGCGCGCCGTTTGCGTGCTGCCATAGCCTGCAGTGAGCGAACTTTCCCCGCCGGAGGTCTGGGTACTTCCGTAACCGGCAATCAAGGTGCTGTCGGCACCGGCCGTGGAGGTACTGCCGTAGCCGGTGGTGAGATCGCTGCCTTTGCGCGCGGTTTGCGTGCTGCCGTAGCCAGCGGTCAGCGAACTGTCGCCGCCCGATGTCTGGGTGCTGCCGTAACCGGCAATCAAGGTACTGTCGGCGCCGGCCGTGGAGGTACTGCCGTAGCCGGTGGTCAGGTCGCTACCGCTGCGCGCCGTCTGGGTGCTTCCATAACCGGCAGTCAGCGAGCTTTCGCCGCCGGAGGTCTGCGTGCTGCCATAACCGGCGATCAGGGTGCTGTCGGCACCCGCTGTGGAGGTGCTGCCGTAGCCAGTGGTGAGGTCGCTGCCCTTGCGTGCGGTTTGCGTGCTGCCATATCCGGCGGTGAGCGAACTTTCGCCACCAGCGGTTTGCGTGCTGCCGTAGCCTGCAACCAAGGTGCTGTCGGCGCCGGCCGTGGAGGTGCTGCCATAGCCGGTGGTCAGGTCGCTGCCGCTGCGTGCGGTCTGCGTGCTGCCGTAGCCGGCGGTCAGCGAACTGTCGCCACCAGAGGTTTGCGTGCTGCCGTAACCGGCGATCAAGGTGCTGTCACCACCGGCCGTCGAGGTGCTGCCGTAGCCGGTGGTCAGGTCGCTGCCGCTGCGTGCGGTCTGCGTGCTGCCGTAGCCGGCGGTCAGCGAACTGTCGCCACCAGAGGTTTGCGTGCTGCCGTAACCGGCGATCAAGGTGCTGTCACCACCGGCCGTCGAGGTGCTGCCGTAGCCGGCGGTCAGATCGCTGCCTTTGCGGGCGGTCTGCGTGCTGCCGTAGCCGGCGGTGAGCGAACTTTCGCCACCGGAGGTCTGGGTGCTGCCATAACCGGCAATCAAGGTGCTGTCGGCACCGGCGGTCGACGTGCTGCCATAGCCGGTGGTGAGGTCGCTGCCTTTGCGCGCGGTTTGCGTACTGCCGTAGCCGGCAGTGAGCGAACTGTCCCCGCCGGAGGTCTGGGTGCTGCCATAGCCGGCGATCAGCGTGCTGTCGGCACCGGCGGTGGAGGTGCTGCCGTAACCCGCAGTGAGGTCGCTGCCGGTACGGGCGGTTTGCGTGCTGCCATAGCCTGCCGTCAGCGAGCTGTCGTTGCCCGATGTCTGCGTACTGCCATAACCGGCAATCAGCGAGCTATCGGCACCGGCGGTGCCCGTGCTGCCGTAGCCGGCGGTGAGGTCACTGCCGTCCTGCGCCGTCTGCGTGCTGCCATAGCCTGCAGTAAGCGAACTTTCCCCGCCGGAGGTCTGGGTGCTGCCGTAGCCGGCGATCAGCGAGCTATCGGTGCCCGCCGTGCTGGTGCTGCCGTAGCCTGCGGTGAGGTCGCTGCCGTTCTGCGCGGTCTGGGTGCTGCCGTAGCCGGCAGTCAACGAGCTGTCGCCGCCGGAGGTTTGCGTGCTGCCATAGCCGGCGATCAGCGAGCTGTCTGCACCGGCGGTTTCGGTACTGCCGTAACCTGCCGTCAGCTCGCTGCCCTGGCGCGCGGTCTGGGTGCTGCCATAGCCGGCAGTGAGCGTGCTGCCCCCGCCTGCGGTCTGGGAACTGCCATAGCCGGCCACGATGGTGCTGTCGGATCCGGCCACGCCGGTACTGCCATAGCCGGCGATCAACTCGCTGCCGTTACCCGCGGTCTCGGTACTTCCATAGCCTGCGATCAGCTGACTCTGATCGGCGCCGGTGAGCGTGCTGCCATAGGTGGCGATTTCGCGTGTGCGAAGAATCGCATTTGACGGCTGCGCGGCTTGTGGGTCGATGCCGTTAGGCGGTGATGGAAGTGGCGCGGTGGAATGCGGACCGCTTTCAACAGCCGGCGCGGTGAACTGCGCGTGCGGTGCCTTGGGCGTGAATTCCGCAGCCATGACGGTGTCGACAGGCAAGTCGGGTTTGGGTGGCGCGTGTTGCTCGATGCCGGCGGCGATGCAGCTCATCGCGCCCGTACGGTTACCGGCGTAGACCACGTCGGCCTTGGGAAACTTGATCATTCCCTCTTCGCCCAACCAGATGATATCGGCGGTCTCCACCATGCACACCACCCAGTGCGCATCGGCATGCATGTTCAGATGCGCATTGGTTCCCTGCCCCCACAACAAACCGGTCAAGCCATTTTCCTGTTTGACGCTAGGCTGCCAATGCCTGCATTCGACCAGGCCGCTTTTCGGCCAGATCAATCCGCAATGATCGGACATGTTGTTTGTGCATGTGCGTAATGCCAAAACTTTTTCACGATTCATAAGATAATCTCATCTGAATTTTCTAAACCAGCCGCGCAAGTCAGGTTCATGCCATCGCCGATAGAAAGATGGGAGCGTCGCCCATGCGGGCGAAACGCATCCTCCCGCTGGCAAGGACTGCGTCGGAACGGCAATGGTGGTCCTTCGGGAACGCCCTAAGGCGCTAGGTGCGCTGGGGTGTCTTGCTTGAATCGCAGGGTCATGGATCGCCGTGACGGCAAGACGCAGCTTAGGGTGAGGGCAAGGCTGGCTCCTGCGCGGCAGCCCTTGCAGCAAGTAGTGGTGGACGCCTCGCCGACAGCGTCATTGCCTTTGAACGTTAGGGAACTCAACAGATCAGCGAGTCCAGATCGTGATTCAGCAGCACGTGGCAGATGTCGCCGCAGCAGAAAACATGTTTCCGATACCGAAGCGCGAAACGCACATTGCACCGAGATTTCCGACTTTTTTTCTAAATATGCGAACGGGTCTTGATTATGTCATTCGGCGAATCGCTCGCTTTCGAGTAACCCGGCAGCCCGCCGATTTTTTACAGCAAAATATTTTCGTGATTAACGCCTGATTTATTGGTGAATTGGCTCACTAAATCAATTTAAACCCGATGGTCGAATGTCGCTTTTCGGATGTGCGCTCCGTCATTTGACGTTTGTGACGCGGACTTTATCTCTATCTCCTGCATCAGCGCGCTCTTCGTCCCTGTCGGGTCGATCATGCGAGGCGGCTGCCGCATTTTTCGGCAATCCGTCAGCGCGCTGCCATGACCGACATCAGCTGCACGTCAGCACACGACAACACCGCAGGCGGCCGTTCGATTGCCGGTATCTCGCCGAGTGCCAGACAGCCTTGGGTGGAGCGATCGCTTCGCCGACGCCTGCGTGATCATGTCTGGCGACCGAACAACCCGACCGAGCGGCGCATGGTCGTCACCTGCTGTCGCCCGATGCCGTTGCGCTCTAGCGCCCACCAATCCTGCGTCCGTAGCAGCGCCTGGAAGCTCGCCGCCAGCACGCAGATCAAGGCGATCGCGAAGGTGTTGAGCCCATCGCGCGCTGTCGCGGCCTACAATATCGGCTGCCCCGCAATGACATCCCCCACCGATGGCCTCTGATTTCCTGCCCGTGCGCCGGGCCCTGCTCTCCGTTTCCGACAAGACCGGCCTGATCGACCTGGCCCGCGCGCTGGTGGCGCGTCACGTCGAGCTGCTGTCCACCGGCGGCACCGCCAAGGCGATCCGCGAGGCCGGTTTGCCGGTCACCGACGTCGCCGAGCTGACCGGTTTCCCGGAGATGATGGACGGCCGCGTCAAGACCCTGCACCCGCTGGTGCACGGCGGCCTGCTCGGCCGCGCCGGCATCGATGAAGCGGTGATGGCCGAACACGGCATCGTGCCGATCGACCTGCTGGTGCTGAACCTGTATCCGTTCGAGTCGGTGACCGCTAAGGCCGATTGCACACTGGCCGATGCGGTGGAAAACATCGACATCGGCGGCCCGGCGATGCTGCGCTCGGCCGCGAAGAACTTCGCCCGCGTGGCGGTGGCCACCGACCCGACGCAGTACGCCGAGTTGCTGGCCGAACTCGATGCCAACGACGGTCAATTGTCGGCGGCCAAGCGCTTTGCGTTGTCGGTGGCTGCGTTCAACCGCGTGGCGCAGTACGACGCGGCGATCAGCAACTATCTCTCGGCAGTGGCCGATAGCGCCGAAAGTGTGCCCACTCGCAGCCCGTTCCCGGCGCAGATCAATTCCAATTTCATCAAGGTGATGGACCTGCGCTACGGCGAAAACCCGCACCAATCCGGCGCGTTCTACCGCGACCTGTATCCGGTGCCGGGCACCTTGGCCACCTTCCAGCAGTTGCAGGGCAAGGAGCTGAGCTACAACAACCTGGCCGACGCCGATGCGGCGTGGGAATGCGTGCGCCAGTTCGATGCACCGGCCTGCGTGATCGTCAAACACGCCAACCCCTGCGGCGTGGCGGTGGGCGCGGCCTGCGGCGACGCCTACGAGCTGGCCTATGCGACCGACCCGACCAGCGCGTTCGGTGGCATCCTGGCCTTCAACAAGACCCTCGATGCAGCGACGGCGAAAGCCATCCTGGACCGCCAGTTCGTCGAGGTGCTGATCGCGCCGGACTACGAGCCCGGCGCGCTCGAATACGCCACCAAAAAAGCCAATGTGCGCGTGCTCAAGATTCCGCACGGCAACGGCCTCAACAACTACGACACCAAGCGCATCGGCTCGGGCCTGCTGATGCAGTCGTCCGACAACCGCGGCATGTCGCTGGGCGAACTGAGCGTGGTCACCCAGCGCGCGCCCAGCGAGGCCGAACTGGGCGATCTGCTGTTCGCCTGGCGCGTGGCCAAGTACGTCAAATCCAACGCGATTGTCTATGCCAAGGACAGCCGCACCATCGGTGTGGGCGCCGGGCAGATGAGCCGCGTGGTGAGCGCCAAGATCGCCGCGCTCAAGGCCGAAGAAGCCCAGCTCACGGTGGCCGGCTCGGTGATGGCCTCCGATGCATTCTTCCCGTTCCGCGACGGCATCGACGCCGCCGCCGCTGCCGGCATCAAAGCGGTGATCCAGCCCGGCGGCTCGATGCGCGATGGCGAAGTGATCGCCGCCGCCGACGAGCATGGCATCGCGATGGTGTTTACCGGCGTGCGGCATTTCAGGCACTGACGTGCCGGGATTCGGGAGTGGCAACGTCGCTCTGGTCTCTCCTGTTTCCGGTCTCCGCCTTGCTTCAACAAATCCCCAATCACGACTCCCCAATCTCGGCACTCACATGAAAATCCTTGTCATCGGCTCCGGCGGCCGTGAACACGCCCTGGCCTGGAAGATCGCGCAGTCCGCGCGCGTGAGCGAGGTTCTCGTGGCGCCGGGCAATGCCGGCACCGCCACCGAGGGCAAGTGCCGCAATGTGGCGATCAAGGTCGATGATCTGGATGGCTTGCTCGCACTAGCGCAGCGCGAAGACGTCGCGCTGACCGTGGTCGGCCCGGAAGTGCCGCTGGTGCTGGGCGTGGTCGATCGCTTCCATGCGGCCGGCCTGCGCATCTTCGGGCCGACCGCCAAGGCCGCGCAGCTGGAAGGCAGCAAGGCCTTCGCCAAGGATTTTCTCGCCCGTCATGGCATCCCGACTGCGTATTACGCGGTGCACACGGAAGTGGACGCAGCACTTGCCTATGTGCGTGAGAAAGGCGCACCGATCGTGGTCAAGGCCGATGGCCTGGCCGCCGGCAAGGGCGTGATCGTGGCGATGACACTGAACGAGGCCGAAGACGCGGTGCGCGACATGCTCTCGGGCAACGCGTTCGGCGATGCAGGCGCGCGCGTAGTGATCGAGGAATTTCTCGACGGCGAAGAAGCCAGCTTCATCTCGATGGTCGACGGCACCCACGCCTTGCCGATGGCCACCAGCCAGGACCACAAGCGCGTCGGCGATGGCGACACCGGCCCCAATACCGGCGGCATGGGCGCGTATTCGCCGGCCCCGGTGGTCACGCCCAAAGTGCATGCGCGGGTGATGCGCGAGGTGGTCGAGCCCACCGTGCAAGGCATGATCGCCGACGGCGTGCCGTTCACCGGATTTCTCTACGCCGGGTTGATGATCGACGCGCATGGCGCACCGAAGGTGATCGAATTCAACGTGCGCTTCGGCGACCCGGAGACCCAGCCGGTGATGCTGCGCCTGCAGTCGGACCTGGTCGATCTGCTCGAAGCGGCCATCGACGGCAAGCTCGACACCGCGCACGTGCAGTGGGACCCGCGCCCCTCGCTGGGCGTGGTGATCGCGGCCAAGCCCTATCCGGAAACCCCGGTCACCGGCGAGGTCATCACCGGCCTGGACCAGGTGCCGACCAGCGCCAAGGTCTTCCACGCCGGCACCGCGTTGAATGCCGACGGGCAGGTGATCAGCGCCGGTGGCCGCGTGCTGTGCGTGGCCGCATTGGGCGACAGCGTGCAGGACGCACAGCGCACCGCGTATGCCGGCCTGCAGCCGATCCACTGGCCCAACGCCTTCCAGCGCAGCGATATCGGCTGGCGTGCGATCGCACGCGAGCGCGACGCACAGGGCTGAGCACTCGCAACCACACCTTGCAAGGTCGTCAAGCGCGGTAGATGCCCGTGCAGTTGGCCGGACGCGCAGCTCACACAGCTGCGCGCAGGCAGGTGCGGCTGGGCTGTGGCGCAGGCACCGTCATCGCGCAATCGGCTCCAATCCGCACAAACGCCGCCCTACTGACAAAGAATTAGCCGCCCTCCACACCGATGGCGCGTGCCTGCGGCAATAATGCCCAGGCACCTTGCCTTGCAGAGACTGTGGCCACTTCTTCCTTCGAAACCCGCCTGAGCCGCTTGTGGGCCCATGAAAAGGCCAGCTATGGCCTGCGTGTGTTCATTGCGCTGGCAGTGGCGATGGGCGTGTGCTGGCACTGGCAGCAACTCACCGCGGTGCCGGCGCTGTTTCTTGGCGCCATTGCCAGCGCCATCGCCGAGACCGACGACAACTGGCTGGGCCGCATCAAATCGGTGCTGCTCTCGCTGCTGTGTTTCGCCGCCGCTGCGGCGTCGGTGGTGCTGCTGTTTCCGTATCCGCTGGCATTCGTGATCGGCATGGCGGTGGCGACGTTTTCGCTGACCCTGCTCGGCGCACTGGGCGAGCGCTATGCCTCGATCGCGCAGGCCACCGTGGCCTTGTCGATCTACGCCATGATCGGCATGGACCAGCACGGCAGCCACGATCCGCTGATCGCCTGGCACGGTGCGGCGCTGCTGCTGATCGGCGCCACCTGGTACGGCGTGCTGTCGATCCTGTGGACCCTGCTGTTCGCCAACCGCCCGGTACGCGAGCGGCTGTCGCGGCTGTTCTTCGAACTGGGCCGCTATCTCAAGCTCAAGGCCGATTTGTT
Organism: Xanthomonas sp. NCPPB 2933; assembly: GCF_056725225.1. Taxonomy (NCBI): domain Bacteria; kingdom Pseudomonadati; phylum Pseudomonadota; class Gammaproteobacteria; order Lysobacterales; family Lysobacteraceae; genus Xanthomonas; species Xanthomonas sp. NCPPB 2933. The sequence goes on along the minus strand of NZ_CM161518.1, from coordinate 697,204 downwards.
CGAACCGGTGCGGCAAAGCGACCTGCATGCGCGCCGGCTGGCGCTGGCCGAGCAGAACGCCAAGGTGGTCGGCGCGCTCAACGCCGCCAAGACCGCGATCATGAGCCGCTTCGGCCGCTCGGGGCGGCCCGGCGTGCAATCGGGCCTGTATTTCCGGCTGTATTACATGGCGCAGGAATTCCACGAGCGCGCCAGTTCCTCGCACTATCCCTACGAAGCGCTGACCGACGCATTCTTCCACAGCGATGTGCTGTATCGCTGCCAGCGCCTTCTCGCGTTGCAGGGCAAGGCCTGCGCCGCGTTGGGCGAGGCGATCCGCCTGCGCCACCCGTTCGATTACGGCGACAACAGCCGTCTAGCCACCGAAGACCTGCGTCAATCGCTGGACTACCTGCACGCGCGTGCCGACCCGGCACTCGCACGTTTGCTCGGCGCGCTGGAACTGCTGGTCACCAACCTGCAGAGCATCGAACGCAAGCTGTCGGAGGCGGCGCAATCCGATTCCACCAGCGACAACCTCGACACCCGTCTGCGCGATTCATCGCCGCATACCTTGCGCGAAATGGCCGCACGCCTGGGCCAGCAACTCACGCCCGGCTCGGTGCTGTTTCGCCACGGCCTGCGCATGGCCATCGCGCTGGTGGTCGGCTACGCCATCATGCAATCCATCCATGCCGACAACGGCTACTGGATCCTGCTCACCACCGCCTTCGTGTGCCGGCCCAACTACGGCGCTACCCGCCTGCGGCTGGTGCAGCGCATCGCCGGCACCTTGATCGGCCTAGTCGCCACCTGGGCGCTGATGCAGCTGTTTCCCAACACCGAAGTGCAGTTGCTGCTGGCGCTGGCCGCCGCACTGATCTTCTTCATCACCCGCACCGATCGCTACATGCTGGCCACCGCCGGCATCACGGTGATGGCGCTGTTCTGCTTCAACCTGCTCGGCGATGGTTTCGTGCTGATCTGGCCGCGCCTGATCGACACGCTGATCGGTTGCGCGATTGCCGCGGCCGCCTCGTTCCTGATCCTGCCGGACTGGCAGGGCCGCCGCCTCAACCAGGTGATGGCCACGGTGCTGGCCAGCTGCGCGCGCTATCTCACCCAGGTGCTGGAGCAATATGCCAGCGGCATGCGCGACGACCTGCCCTACCGCATCGCGCGCCGCGACATGCACAACGCCGATGCCGCATTGTCGGTGGCCTTGTCCAACATGCTGCGCGAACCGGGCCGCTATCGGCGCAATCTGGACGCGGGCTTCCGCTTCCTGGCGCTGTCCAATACCTTGCTCGGCTATCTGTCTGCACTGGGCGCGCACCGCGCCGCACTCGATGGCGAACACGACCCCAGCATCGCGCAAGCCGGCGAGTATCTGCAGCGCGCGCTGGGCGAAATCGCCACCGCCTTGCGCGAACGCCAACCGCTACCCGCGCACGACGAAACCGAAGAAGTGGCCACCGCCGAAGCGCTGGAACAACATGCCGTGCAGCTGCCGCCAAAGCAGCGCCTGGTGCGCGACCAGTTGGCATTGACCCTGCGCTTGTTGCCCAAGCTGCGTGCTGCGGCGATGGCGGTTACCACTGCACCGGCAGACAGCACCACCCGGTTGGCGATCAACAAAGCCTAATGCGTCCTTGTCGGTGGGCACGGATGCCGCGCAACCAATGCAGCATCCATGTGGACAGCCGGATAACGGGCGATGCGATGCAAGCACAGGCCACCTTCATCCGATGGCCGCGTCGTCGCTCTGTCAGCCGCATTTACTTCCACTGCTTGCGCGCCACGCTCAGCCACACCCACCCCAACGCCGCCACGGCCAGCACTGCGCCACCGATCACCACGCCGTTCCAGCCGGCCTGCGCATACGCCGCCGTGCCCAATGTCGAACCCACTGCACCACCGATGAAGTAGCAGGTGATGTAGGCCGAGGTGATGCGATTGCGCGCATTGGGATTGCGCTGATAGATCACGCTCTGGTTGGCGATATGCACGCCTTGCACCGCGATATCAAGCAGCAGCACGCCGACGATCAGCAAGCCGATCGATTGCGGCGCAAACGCCAGCAATCCCCACGACAGCAGCAACATCACCAGACCGCCCCAACTGACCCGATCGCCATGCCCGTGATCGGACCAATGCCCGGAGCGATTGGCGGCCAACGCACCAGCCGCACCGATCAAACCGAACAGCCCGATCACCGCCGTGCCATAGCCATAACGTGGCCCGGACAGCAAAAACGCCAGCGTGGTCCAGAACATGCTGAAGCCGGCAAAGATCAGCCCGCCCAGCACCGCGCGCGAACGCAGCACCGCATCGTCGCGCAGCAGCGTCAGTACCGATCCCACCAACTGCGGATACGACAACTGCGCATTGCCCGGATGCCGCGGCAACCCGCGCCACAGCAGCCAGGCCGTGACCAGCAATGAACCTGATGCGATCCAGTACACCGTATGCCAGCCGCCAACACCGGCCAGCACCCCCGCGGCCGTACGCGCCAGCAGGATGCCCAGCAACAACCCGCTCATCACCGTGCCGATCACCCGCCCGCGCTCCTTGGGCGCGGCCAGCGTGGCCGCAAACGGCACCAGAATCTGCGCCGCCACCGAGCTGGCACCGGTCACGATGGTGCCCGCCAGCAACATGCCGAAACTGTGCGAGGCCGCGCTCACCAGCAGGCCGAGCGCGCTGAGCACGAACAGCCCGACGATCAGCCCGCGCCGCTCCAGCCGGTCGCCCAGCGGCACCAGCAACAGCAGCCCCGCCGCATAGGCCAGCTGCGCGGCAGTCACCACCGCCCCGGCACTACGCACCTGGATCCCGAATGCCTGCGCCAACGTCTCCAGCAATGGCTGCGCGTAGTAGTTGCTCGCCACCGCCAGCCCGGTGGCGGCCGCCATCAGCAGCACCAGCCGGCGCGGCAATGGTGGGTGGGCAATCGGTTCGACGGTCATGGCAGGTGCCTGCTGAAGGAATGGGCGCAGTGTGGGCAGCGACGCCGCATCTTTCCAATGTATTGTTTTCACCGTGTCCATCGCGTTTTGAGATCGCATGCTCACCCTGCGCCAACTGGAATTTGCCGTGGCCGTAGCCGAGGAAGGCGGCTTTACCGCTGCCGCACGCCGTTGCAACACCGTGCAATCGGCGCTCAGCCACCAGGTCGCCAAGATCGAGGAAACCCTCGGCGCGCGCCTGTTCGAACGCGGCACGCGCCAGGTGCGGCCTACCGCGGCCGGCGAGGTATTCCTGCATAACGCCCGCGAAACCTTGCGCGCGGCCGAGCGCCTGCACGAGGAAATGGCCCAGGCCCTGGGCACGGTGCGCGGCCGGCTCACGCTGGGGCAGATCTCCTCGCTCACCACCGTGCAGCTGCCGACGTTGCTGCGCGCGTTTCGCAGCGCGCATGCGCGGGTGGACGTGCACCTGCGCACCGCCATGAGCGAGGCCCTGCTGCACGACCTGAGTGAAGGCCGGCTGGATGTGGCCCTGGTCGGCGTCGGCCCGCAGGTCGCAGTGCCGGACCAGCGCCTGCTGCTGCATGAGGAAGCCCTGTCCTTGATCGTGGCGCCCACCCATCGCTTCGCCACACGCAAGCAGGTGGCGCTGGCCGAGCTGGACGACGAACCGATGGCCGGGCTGATCGCCGGCGCCGGCGTGCGCGGCATCGTCGATGCGGCCTTCGCGCAGGCCGGTTTGCGGCAGCGCCAGCAATACGAGGTCACCCATGCCGATCTGGTGCGCGAACTGGTCGCCGCCGACCTGGGCGTGGGCATCGTGCCGCAGACCATGGCTGCGGCCATGCGCGGGGTGGTGACGGTCGCGCTGAAGGAGCGCTTCGACTTTTTGACCTATGCGGTGTGGCGGCCCGATCCCACCCCGGCCGCGCGTGCCTTCATGGCGCTGCTGCGCGCCCAGGCCACGCGACGTGCGCCATCGGCACGCGCGCCGCGCTGAGCGCATCGGCCATGCACCAGCCCGCCGTGGAAGCCTGCTAGGCTGCGCGCGTTCGCAAAGGAAACTGCATGTCCGGTCACAGTCAGTTCGCCCTGCTCAGGCAGCGCCGCTTCTTGCCGTTCTTCGCCGTGCAGGCGTTGGGCGCGTTCAACGACAATGTCTATCGGCAGGCCATCATCGGCCTGTTGTTCTACCTGGGCATCGATGCGGCGCAGCGCACGCTCTACACCAATCTGGCGCCGGCATTGTTCATCCTGCCGTACTTCCTGTTCTCCGCGCTGGCCGGGCAGATCGCCGAGAAGCTGGAGAAGCAGAAGCTCATCGTGATCACCACCACGATGGAGATCGCGATCATGTCGCTGGCGGCGGTGGGCTTTCTCACCGAGCACATGCCGATCCTGCTGATCGCGCTGTTCTGCACCGGCCTGCAATCCACGCTGTTCGGGCCGGTGAAATATTCCATCCTGCCCTCGGTGCTCAAACCCGAGGAACTCACTGGCGGCAATGGCCTGGTCGAGATGGGCACCTCGATCTCGATCCTGTGCGGCATGATCTTCGGCGGGCTGATCTTCCAGATCGCCGGCAGCCACGGACCGGTCGCCGCGGCCACCGCAGTCATTGCCATTGCCGTCACCGGCAACCTGGTCGCGCGGCTGGTGCCCAAGGTCGATGCCGGCGCGCCCGAGCTGACCATCAACTGGAACCCCATTCCCGAATCGCGCGCCATCATGCGCCTGACCCGGCGCACGCCGGCGGTGCGCAACGCGGTGCTCGGGGTGTCGTGGTTCTGGTTCGTCGGCACCGTGCTGACCGCGCAGTTGCCGACTTACGCGCAGGTCAATCTTGGCGGCCAGCAGGATCTGTACGTGTTCGCGCTGGCGCTGTTTTCGATCGGCACCGGCGTGGGGTCGTTGCTGTGCGAACGGCTGTCCGGGCGCACCGTGGAAATCGGGTTGGTGCCGCTGGGTGCGTTCGGCATCAGCGCGTTTTTGCTGGATCTTTATTTCGCGCGCCCGGGCGCTGCGCCCGCCAGCAATCTGTCGATCAGCCAGTTCGTGCAGCAGCCCGGCAGCGTGCGTTTGATCGTGGATCTGGTCGGCATCGGCCTGTTCACCGGTTTGTTCGTGGTGCCGTTGTTCGCGCTGATCCAGAGCCGCACGCCCAAGGCCGAACTCTCGCGGGTGATTGCCGGGCTCAACATCCAGAACTCGTTGTTCATCGTCACCGCGGCCATCATCGGCATCGCGCTGCAGTTGCCGCAGCTGGTGCTGTTCGGGGTGCGCATTCCGCTGCCGGGCCTGAGCATTCCGCAGGTGTTTCTGGCGTTGGCGCTGGCCAATACGCTGGTGGCGCTGTGGATCTTCACCCTGGTGCCCGAGTTCCTGATGCGCTTTCTCAGCTGGGTGCTGGTGAGCGTGCTGTATCGGCTGCGCGCGCGCGACATCGACCGCCACGTGCCCGATGAAGGCGCCGCGCTGCTGGTCTGCAACCACGTCAGCTACATGGACGCGCTGATCCTGTCGGCGGTGATTCCGCGCCCGGTACGCTTTGTCATGTACTACAAGATCTTCCGTATCCCGGTGATGCGCTGGATCTTCCGCACCGCCAAGGCGATTCCGATCGCCGGCGCGCGCGAAGACCCCGCGCTGATGCAGCAGGCCTTCGACCGCATCGATGCGGCGCTGGCCGACGGCGAGCTGGTGTGCATCTTCCCCGAGGGCGCATTGACCAAGGATGGCGAGATTGCGCCGTTCAAATCGGGCGTGGAAAAGATCCTTGAGCGCCGCCAGGTGCCGGTGATTCCGATGGCGCTGCGCGGCATGTGGTCCAGCATGTGGAGCCACCGCGACACCCGTCTGGGCCGCATGCGCGTGCCGCGCAGGATGCGCGCGCATATCGAAGTGGCCGCCGCGGCAGCGGTTCCCGGCAACGAGGCGACCGCCGCGCTGCTCGAACAGCAGGTGCGGGAGCTGCGTCAGGATCAGCCATAAGTGCGGCGAGCGCGGGCTTTGCGTCCGTCGCGCGCCGCGAGTAGCCTGTGCGCCATCACACGTTTTGCCGCCGCGCTCGCCTGGCGAACGCGACGGGTCGTCTTGGGGGAAGTCGTCGTGCTCAACATCATCGCGCCTGAGGCATCTGCCGCGATCGGCTGCTGCTGCTCATTGCAGCGGCCGGCGATCGCGCCGGTAACCATGTGCGGCCGTTGTGTACCCATGCCTACGACCGTCGCCATTGCGGCGGCACGCACCCGATAACCCTCCCCACTCACCCATCAGTTCGCAGTCGTTTACCACCCAAGGAGCTTCACCATGAGTGCCATCCCACCGCCGATCCATCCCTCGTCCAGCGCCGCACCCGGCCCGGTCCCCAACCACCTGATCTGGGCGATCGTCTCCACCGTGCTCGGCTTCTGCCTGTGCTGCCCGGCCCTGATCAGCGGCATCGTGGCGATCGTGTTCTCCAGCAAGGTCAACGGCCTGCTCAACCAGGGCGACATCGACGGCGCACGTCGCGCCTCCAACACCGCCAAGACCTGGTGCATCGTGACCAGCGTGCTGGCCGTCATCGGCCTGCTGATCAACATCGGCATGGTCGCCACCGGCGGCATGCAGGGCTACATGGACTACATGCAGCAGTTGCAGCACATGCAGTAATGGAACTGCGTCCACGCCATTGGCTTGGACTCGGGGCGGCCACCAGCGTGGCCGCCTTCGGCGTGAGCTTGTTGTATCGCTTCGATCCGAACGCGAGCAACAGCCCGTTCCCGCCCTGCGTGTTCCGTGCCGTGACCGGCTGCTATTGCCCCGGTTGCGGCATGACCCGCGCGCTGTACGCGCTGGTGCACTTCGATCTGCCCGGCGCCTTCGCCATGAACCCCGCAGCCGTCCTCGGCCTGTTCACCCTGCCCGGCCTGATCGCCTGGAAAGCCGGCTGGCGCGCGCGCTGGTTCGCACCCATCGTGGCAGTGATGTCCGAGCCGAAGTTCTGGTTATGGGCATTGCCGACGTATTGGGTTGCCAGGAATTTGCCTTGGTACCCGTTTACGCTTCTGGCGCCGGCTTAGACCGTTAAGGATCAACTCTGTGAACTTAGAGCAAGAATCCGAGCGCGCCACTGAGCTACTAGTCGGAAAGATTGTTAAGTCTGTTAGACGTCACCGACCTGGCGAAGTCGCCATCCAGTTCGAAGATGGAAGCCGGCTCTTCATGGACGTCAATGGCGATGCTCTTGAGCTTTCTATCACCGATTGCACGGGTGATTAACTGCCTCTAAGCGGACTTGGTGTTACCGCACCCACCCGGCAATCACCAGCAACGCCAGCACTACCATCCACAGCAGCAGCACGCGCCAGACCAGGCTCATCGCATCGCGCACTTCTGGCAGGCGGCGCCATACCGGTACCAATCCCGAATCGGTGTAGTCGTGCGCTTCCTCGCGTAGTTCGGCACTGACGCTGGCACGCGCCACCGCGCCCAAGAAGTGCGGCTCCAACGACCAGCGATTGCCGTGCGCTTGCCGCCAGGCGCGGTACACCGTGTCGAAATTGCCCACCAGCGCCATCGAGACGGTGATCAACTGCGCCACCGGCCATTCCAGCGCGGCCAGCAGCCAACGCGCGCCGGCCAGATTGCGTGGCGGCAGCAGTACCGACAGCGGGCTTTCCACCGCCAATGCCGTGAGCCGATACAGCACAGCCCCGAACGGCCCCAGCAGCAAAAACCACCACAACACTGCGAACCAGCGCCGCAGGCCGTTGACCACCACCGCTTCCACCAGCGACGGCGCATCTTCGTGTACGCTGCCGCCGGCTGCCTGCAACTGCGCAATCGCATCGCGCCGCGCGCCGGGCTCGTCGGCATCGATCACCGCTTCCACATCGCGATCCAGGTCGCGCGGCCCCCAGGTCCAGGCCAGCACCGCCACACCGAACAGCAAGGCCAAAAACCCGCGCCACACATCGTCCAGCAGCCATTGCAGCAGCAGGACAACCAGCAAGGCCGGCAACAGCGCCAGCAGCACGCCATAGCGCCCCTGCCACGCACCGCGCCCGGCCGCATGACTGTCCAGCCGGCGCAACCAGTGGGCGAACCATTCAAAACGCCGCAGCCGCACCACGTGAGCAGGCACCAGGTGCCCCAGTGCGAGTGCGACGACGACAGCAACCAGGGTGGTGAACATGGGTGGGCCTCCTCAGCCGAGTCTAGCCGAGCCGATGCCAGCGCACCTGATCTGCCCGCGTTGCAGTGATCGGCCAGGCTCAACCATGCGTGCGGTGCCAGTGCTCGATCAGCGCGCGCGCGATGGAAATACGTGGCGGCAAGCCGATGCTGCCCTCGCCCGCCAAGGCAGCGGTGACCTCGGCATGCGTGACCCAACGCGCGTCTTCCAGCTCACCGGTCACCTGCGGCACCTCGGTGGCTGCAGCACGCGCGGTAAAGCCCAGCATCAACGCACCCGGGAAGGGCCACGGTTGCGCGCCCAGATAGCGGCAGTCCTGCACCACCACGCGGGTTTCTTCGAAGACTTCACGCGCCACCGTCTGCTCCAGCGACTCACCCGGTTCGACGAAGCCGGCAATCACCGAATACCGCCCCGGCGCCCAACTTGCCTGCCGCCCCAACAACACGCGCGCGCCATCGCTGACCGCCACGATGATGGCCGGATCCACGCGCGGGTAATGCTCGGTCTGACACTGCGTGCAATGCGCGATGAAGCCGGCACGCCGGAAGGCGATCGCCCCGCCACACACGCCGCAAAACCGCGTGCGCGACTGCCAATGCAACATCGCGCGCGCATAGGCAAATGCCGTCGCAATATCGGCCGGCCAATCGGCCGCCGCCTGCCGCAGATCGATGCTTTGCGGCGCCTGCACGCCGCTCTGATCGGCCGGCAAGCAAAACCAGCCGACGTCATCGCGCAGGCCCAGAAAAATCGCCGCCTCCGGCCCGTCGCCAAGCGCCGCGCCCTCCATCAGCAAGGGTTGGCCCTGCGCATCGGCCAATGCGGCACCCTTGGCATCGAGCAACAAGACGCGGCCCTGCGGCCACAGACGCGCCAATGCATCGGGATCGTCACGCAACAGATCGCCACGATCGAGCGGCGCGTGGGTGAAGGCACATTCGGAGGTTGAAAAGAGAGACTCGGACATCGGCGCAAGCCTGCCGATAATCGGCATCGCCTGCAACCGTCGCACACGCTCTGACGGCCTCACTACCGGCGCCTGTTCAGACGTGGATGCCAGCAGCGCCAGCCGGTTGATTGCCGCGTGGTGACAGCAAGACGCGCGCTGCCCGGATCGCGGGACAGCGCGCGCAGTTGTCACAGCACTCAGGCAGCGATGCCCGACTCCGCCGTCATCCTCAGCCTTTCCGCTCGCATCAGCGCGACGGCATCACTGGGCAGGCTTGCGACAGATCCCTGACCTGCAGATCATCCGCATCCGGCAGATCGAATCGAAACGAATCGAACCGGTGAGCCGTCGCGTCAGCGCTGCTTGTCCAGCAACTGATGCCGCACCGCGACGATGCACGGTTCATTGGTCGTCAGATGGACGAATGCCGAGTTGTCGTTGGGGTCGCCACTGCCAATGTCGACCAGCGCTACCTGCGTGCTGCCACGACGCTTGAACCCGGCGATCGCGGTCACCGCGTTCTTGAGCGGGATGGTCGCGTCGTTGGACGAACCGCACAGCAGCGTTGGCGTCTGCGGTTTCCAGTCCAGCAGATCGTTGCGCGCCAGATCCTTGCGGAACGGGTTGTTGGGGTTGCTGGCAACGTCACGGTAGAACCCGGGCTGGAAATACGCCTTGAGCTGATCGATCCCAGGCAGCGTATCGCCAAGGACCAGATCGGTCAGGCCCAGCTTGCCGGGGAACAGCGCCTCGACCCTGGCCGCCCACGGATCCTGAAACACCTGCCCCGCGGCCAGATAGATATTGCGATACGTGTGCTGCATCGCGACGATGGCGTAGCTGCCCAAAATGATGCCGAAGCTGCTTTCACCTACCGCGTTGCTTCCGCTCCAGCTGTCCACAAAGGTCTGCTCCAGCGCGTAAGGTCCGGAGATCGGCGCGCTGGCAACCAACTGAAATTCCTTGGACAGATGCGCCTCGATCTCCCGCTGGGTGGCCAGTGCGGCATGGCCGCCTTGCGAATACCCCGACAGCATCACCTTGCCGGACAGCGGTGTGTTCAACCGCTGCAGAACGCTGCGCGCCGCGCGTAGTGCATCGACCGTCGCACTCGCCTCGGACGCGCTATGCAAATAAGGATGGAAGCCGTAGCTGGATTTCCCCAGCCCCAGATAATCGCTGCTGACCACCACATAGCCTTGGCTGGCCAGACGCGTGACCAGCGGGTCGTCACCCTTGGCGTCGCGGATGTCCTTGGCCTGCTCCTCATTGCGAATGGTCGCGGTCGACCGGCCCCAGCCCAGCAGCGGATAGGGCCCGCTGCAGCGCTCGCCACCCGGAATCAGCACCACGCCCGATGCGGTGGCCGGTTCGCCATTGACGCCGATCGTTGCATAGGTGAACTCGGCCACGCGCACATTGCATTTGGGCTGTTCGGCCGCTGGCTCTGAGGCAAGCGATACCGCAATCGCATCCCGGGTGTAGCTGGTCAGAAAATTGCTGTTGAGCAAGGTGCCACGCGCAGGCGATGCCTGGGCGCTATGAGCAAACACCGCGCCGGCGATGCCAAGCATGGTCAACAGGCCGAACGCCGATCGGGATGTGAGTTGCAACATGATGAGATGTTCTCTGGTGAAGGAACGGAACGGGCAACAGCGATTCACGGCGCGCAGGATCGGCATCTAGCTGTCCGATCAACGCACGGGAGCTGGCAATGTGGTCGCGACGCCATGGCGTGGGATGGGTGCTGTGTGCGGCACGCTCGCTCGGCGCAATAGCGAGTGCCGCCAGCGCGCGTCAGGTCGAGACACGATGCAGGGATAAGGCGAGCATGTCGGAGCACCGGCATTGAGCATGCGGGCAGTATGGCCGCCGCCACGCGCGCGCCACCTCGCGCGCACGAAGCTTGCGCGCGCCCGGCGAAACCCGCAGCACGGAAATGTTTGCAACGCGTTAGACATGCGCTCTGGTGGCGCATCGCGCACCACCGACACCTTGGCGATCATCCGCGCAGTGCGTAGATCCCATCACCCGGCGCTTAAAAAATCGACCACCGCATCAACGACACGTGCGCAGGCTGAAGCAACCGCGCCTGGTTTAAACGCTGAAGCTGCTACCGCACCCGCAGGTGGTCTTGGCATTGGGATTGCGGATCACGAACTGCGCACCGGTCAGGCTTTCGGTGTAGTCCACTTCGGCACCCATCAGGTACTGCAGGCTCAGCGGGTCGACCAACAGCGTCACGCCATCGGTGGCCACAGACAGATCGTCTTCGGCACGGTTCTCATCGAACTCGAAGCCGTACTGGAAGCCGGAACAGCCGCCGCCCTGGATGTACACACGCAATGCCAGCTCTGCATTGCCTTCTTCCTGGATCAGCTCGCGCACCTTGGCGGCGGCGGCCACGGAAAAGTTCAGTGGCCGGTCGATGGACTGATAGTCCGGTGCCGGGGCGGCGGTGGGAAGCGAAACGAGCGTGCTCATGGCGTCAGCATGGGGGCCAGGCGGCCCCACTTCAAGCGGTGGCTGCCGAACCCCGTGCCGCGCTTCAGCCGCGCACAAGGCATTCAGGCGTCGGCGGTTTCGGCTTGCAGGGCCTTGACCGGCTCGGCGCGGCTGGCGTCCGGCGCCGGCAACGCGGCAGTTGCGCCTGCACTGGCGGCGTGGATCAACCGTCCGGTGAGCTGCGCACCGGCGCTCATCTCCACCACCTGGTAATGCACATTGCCCTCCACGCGCGCGTTGGCGGCCAGTTCGACCCGCTCGGCGGCATGCACATCGCCGGTCAGCTGGCCGTTGATGATCACCACCGGCGCGCGCACTTCACCCTCGATACTGCCCTGCTCGGCCACCGTCAGGATTGCGCTGGCGCCGTCTTCGGCAATGACCTTGCCCAGGATGCGGCCTTCCACATACAGCCCGCCGCTGAACATCAGGTCGCCGCGAATGATCACTTGCGGCCCGATCAAGGTGTCGACCACGGTCTGCGCACCACGGTTGGACTTGTTTCCGAACATAGAGCTACTCCCCCGCGCCATTGCCGGCGACTTTCCAGTCGAATGTCTGATTGACCGGCGCCCCATCGCCGCTCAGGGAGATTTTGACACGTTGCGGAGTGAAATCCTTCGGCAGGATCACGCTGCCGTCCAATTGCTGGAAATAGCGGAACGAGTAAGGCTGCCCGGCGGCGTCGGGTTTCTGGTGCAGCTCGTTCCAGCTCACCGTCACCAGCTTGCCGGCGCGCACGCCTTCCACCGCAAAGCGCAGCTGCCCCTGGCTGATCGCGCCGCGGTTGAGGTTCTGGGTCAGCACCACGCTGTAATTCCAGGTGCCGCCGGCCTCGGCGGTGAACTGCACCGAATGCGCGTTGAGCCCCTTGCGCTGCGCGGTGGAGCCCACCAGCCGCTCGTAGAACGCCACATCGGCGCGTAGTGCGGCGATCTGTTCGTCGCGCTCGGCAAGCGAAGCCTGCACCTCGGTATTGGCGGCGCGGCTGATCTTGTCGGACATCGCCAGATTGACCTGGCGCTGCTGTAGTTGCTCGATCAGCCGTCGTTGCTGGGCCTGGCTACGCTGCGCCTGCTGCAACGCCGCCTCGGCTTCGACCAGACGCGGCGCGGCTGTGCGGCTGGCCATCCACCACACCCCGCCCAGCGATGCCAGCCACACCAGGGCGATCACCAACCACAGCCAGCGGCCGCTGGAACGGCCACCACCCGAGTCACGTTGGACGATCTGAACGCGTGCGGCTGGTCGCATGGGCATCGGGTCCGGACAGGCCGGCGCAGTCATGGGCGGCGTAGTGTGCCAGAGCGCCACCGACCGTCGTGCTGGCGCTGGACCGGCGGTTAGCCCAAAGTTCTGCCAAAATTCTGCGATAGTTCTGCAATTGTTTGCAGAGACTGACGACGCCATGAGCGAAGCCCACCTGTTCGTGATCGGCATCCTGCTGGCCTGGCTGGCCGGCATCCGTGTCTATCTCACCGTGTTCGGCGTCGGCCTGGCCGGCCTGCTCGGCTGGATCGAACTGCCGCCCGCCCTGCACCCGGCACAGTCCTGGTGGGTACTGGGCACCTCGGGCGCACTGGCCGTGGCCGAATTCTTCGCCGACAAGATCCCCGGCGTGGATTCGGGCTGGGACCTGCTGCAGACGCTGGCCCGCGTGCCGGCCGGTGCGTTTCTGGCTGCAGCCACGCTCTCGCCCGATGGCGATCTGGGCACGGGCGCACTGGCGGCCGGCGCAGGCGTGGCGCTGACCAGCCACACGCTCAAGGCCGGCACCCGCGCCTTGCTCAACACCTCGCCGGAGCCGGCCAGCAACTGGATCGCATCGCTCACCGAAGACGCCGTCGCCACCACCGCACTGGCGCTGGCACTGGCGCATCCGTGGCTGGCACTGAGTGTTGCAGTGGGCTCCAGCGTGCTCGCCGCGCTGGTGGTGTGGTGGGTATGGCGCCTGCTGTGGCGGGGCATGCGTCGGCTGGTTGCGCCCACGCGTGCAGCCACCACGCCGGCTGCACGCAGGTCCCCGCTATCGTGAAGTTCATCGCATAATCATCGCGACTGCAGGGAGTATCGATGGCCGCCCGAGATCCGGTTCCTTTCACCCGTGACGACACCGCCACGCGCAATCGTCTGCTGCGCGCAGAGACGCCGCCGGCCGACTATTGGCGCCGTTGGGGCGACGAGACGGCTGCTTCCGACAGCGCTGCGCCGGTGAGTGCGGCAATCATTCCCGCACCTGCGGGCGTGGCCGCGCCGGGAGCTCAGGCGCAAACGGTGACCTCGATCAGCGCTGCGCGCGCCACGCCGGCAGCACCGCCATCCGCAACGCAGGCGGCAACCCGCGAAGGCGACGGCAGCGTGGCGGCAGATGCGCCATATCGCGTGCTGATCGTCGAAGACGACCGCTCGCAAGCCTTGTTCGCACAAAGCGTGTTGCACGGTGCCGGCATGCATGCGCAGGTGGAAATGACCGCCGCCAGCGTGCCGCAGGCGATCCAGGACTACCACCCGGATCTGATCCTGATGGATCTGCACATGCCCGAGCTGGACGGCATCCGCCTGACCACCTTGATCCGCCAACAACCCGGCCAGCAGTTGCTGCCGATCGTGTTCCTGACCGGCGACCCGGATCCGGAGCGCCAGTTCGAAGTGCTCGACAGCGGCGCCGACGATTTCCTGACCAAGCCGATCCGCCCGCGCCACTTGATCGCCGCAGTGTCCAACCGCATTCGCCGCGCGCGCCAACAGGCGCTGCAACAGACCGGCGAACAGGTCAGCGTGCGCAGCAATCCGGAAACCGGCTTGCCGACGCGCAACCATGTGATGGGACTGCTCGCCGAGGCGCTGGCGCGCAAGCAGTCCGGCGGCTTGTTCTTTATCGAAATCGCCAGTGCGCTCGGTCTGCGTGAGCGCTACGGTTATGCCGCCTACGAGCGCCTGATGACCCAGGCCGGCCATCGCCTGGCCAGTGCTGCGCACCCGTATCCGCTGGCGCGTTTGAACGACAACAGCTTTTTGCTGCTGGGCGTGGACATGCCGGAAAACAGTCTGGAACAGCATGCGCTGGAGATCCGCCAGCGGCTGTCCGCCAATGCCTTCTCGGTGCGCGAAGAAGAATCCGTGCACGTGCGCTGCGCCATTGGCGTCGCACCGCTGGGACTTGGCTTCGACGACACCGGCAGCGCGCTGGAAGCGGTCGAACGCACCGCCTTGCAGGCACGCCTGCGCAGCGACGGCGTGCAGGTCTATCTGGCCCCCAGCCAGGCCGAGCAACAGGAGCAACTGCGCCTGGTCGAAGGCCAGCTCGAACTGGCCTACCAGCCGATCGTGGCGGTGGCCGGCGGCGACACCGCGCAGTACCAGGTGCTGCTTCGGCTGCGCCAGGCCGATGGCACGCTGCTGTCGGCCGGCCAGGTGATTCCCGCCGCCGAAGCGGCCGGACGCATCGCCGATCTGGACCAGCAGGTCATGGACCACGCGCTCGGCCTGCTGCATCTGTACCAGCATGCCCATCCGCCGCTGCGCCTGTTCGTCTCGCAGTCCCCGCGCACACTGGCCCGCGATGCCTTCGCCGACTGGCTGCTCACGGCGCTGGTCGAACGCGGCGTGGCCGGGCAATCGCTGATCGTGGATCTGCGCCTGGACGATGCCTTGATCCACGCGGTCACCGTGCAGCAGTTCTGCGCCAAGCTGATGCCGGCCGGCGTGCAGTTCTGCCTCAGCCAGTTCGAGCCCGGCGACGAAGCCAACGCGCTGTTGAGCCAATTGCCGCTGAGTTTCGTGCGCATGGCCAACCGCTTTGCCGACGCCCACGGCAATGCCACAGTGCGCGATCAACTGCGCAGCGTGATCGATATCGCCCATCAGCGCGGTTTGCTGATCATCGGCCAGCGCATCGAAGATCCGCAGGCGGCCGCGGCGATGTGGATGAGCGGCGTGGACTTCATCCAGGGCAACCTGGTGCAGACGGTCGGCAAGGAACTGGACTTCGACTTCACGAACGCGGTGCTGTGAAGTGACAGCGCGGGCAGGAGGCCTTCGCGCCTGGAGCAGCCTGGCCACGCTGGCCGCCCTTGCCGCAGCGCTGGGGGCAGGCCTGCAGTGGTCTGCCATCGATGGTCCATGGCTGGCGTTGACGGCAACATCTGCAGCGCTCGCGGTGGTATTGGGCGTGTGCGCTGCCATCGCCGCCTATCGCAGTGCACATGCGCAGCACGGCCTGGCGCAACGCCTGGAAGAAGCCGAGGTCGCCCGCGAGCGCCTGCAGCAGGAGCTGCAACGCCACGGCGAACTCGAACAGGAACTGCTGCGCGCCAAACAGGCCGCCGAGGCCGCCACGCTGGCCAAGGGCGAATTCCTGGCCACCATGAGCCATGAAATCCGCACCCCGCTCAACGGCATTATTCCGATGCTGGAACTGATCTCCAGCGGCCAGCTCAGCCTGGATCAGCGCGACATGCTGCAGACCGCCACCAGCAGCTCGCTGCAACTGCTGCGCATCGTCGACGACATCCTCGACTACTCCAAACTCGAAGCCAACAAGCTCGAACTGGAGATCACCACCTTCAACCTGCGCGAACTGCTCGACGGCGTCGTGCAGCTGCTGCAACGCACCGCCGAAAACCGCCAATTGCGTCTAGGCCTGGATATCGAGCCATCGGTGCGCCTCCTGGTGCGCGGCGACCCGATCCGCCTGCGCCAGGTGCTGGGCAACCTGATCGGCAACGCGATCAAGTTCACCGAACGCGGCAGCGTGGAGATCCAGCTGCGTCGCCTTGGCGAAACCCGCGCTCAGCATCTGCTGCGCTTCCAGATCCGCGACACCGGGATCGGCATCGCGCAGGACCAGCAAGCACGCCTGTTCCGCTCCTTCGCCCAGGCCGACGCCTCCACCACCCGCCTGTACGGCGGCACCGGGCTGGGGCTGGCGATCTGCAAGCGCATCATCGACCTGATGGGCGGCCGCATCGGGGTGGAATCCGAGCCCGGGCGCGGCGCCACCTTCTGGTTCGAGATCCCGCTGCTCAAGGTCATCGGCGACCTGCAACAGAACACCGGCGCCGACGCCGCACGCGTCATGGTGATCAGTTCCGACACGCGCCTGTCGCAGCGCCTCAAGCGCCTGCTCGACAGCTGGGGCGTGTCGAATGTGCTGATGGAAACCACCCAGGAAGCGCTGGAGCGCGTGCGCCGCCACAGCGACACCGAAGGCTTCCGCTGCGTCATCGCCGACCACGACACGCTGCGCTACAGCGCCCGCGCCGTGCATCGCGCGTTGGCCCAGCCCGCAGACCTCGGCGGCTCGCGCCTGATCTGGCTCTACGGCGACGAGCCGGTGCCGTCCGAACTGCAGGACCACGCCACCCTGGTGCCGCGCCAGAGTCCGGACGAGACGCTGCGCTCGCTGGTGCTGCCGCCCGATCCAAAGCCGGCCCAATCGCTCACGCTGGCCTCGGCGATGATCCCCGAGCCGTTGGCGCCGCCGCTGGCCAACGCACGCGAGGTGCGCATCCTGCTGGTGGAAGACAACCCGGTGAATTTGCTGGTCGCGCAGAAGCTGCTGGCGGTGCTCGGCTTCGACGCCGACACCGCCACCGATGGCGAAGCCGCGCTGAGCAGCATGGACTCCACCCGCTACGACATGGTCTTCATGGATTGCCAGATGCCGGTACTGGACGGCTATGCCGCCACCCGGCGCTGGCGCGCGATGGAAACCGAAAGTGGCGGCCGCCCGATCCCGATCGTGGCGATGACTGCCAACGCCATGGCCGGCGATCGCGAACGCTGCCTGGCCGCCGGCATGGATGACTACCTGTCCAAGCCAGTCGCGCGCGAACAATTGGATGCCTGCCTGCAGCGCTGGCTGCCACGCCAGCCGGCGCTGCCCGGCCCGACCAGTGGTGCAGCCAGCGTGGAGTCCGAAAGCGCCAGCAACGCCGCTCAGGCGCGTGCGCTGCCGATCCTGGACAACAGCGTCATCGACGAGTTGTATGAGGTGGCGGGCGCAGACACCATCACCATCCTGCAGCTGTTCCTGGAAGATGCGCCGGGCATCATTGAACGACTGGAAACCGCAGCAGCCAATCGCGACAGCATGCAGCTGCGCGACTTGGCCCACACGCTCAAGTCGTCCAGCGCCAACGTCGGCGCCCAGGCGGTCTCCAACGCAGCACGCCGCATCGAACTGGCCGCACGCACCGGCACCGTCGAACGCCCATCGGTCATGGTGGCGCTGGTCATCGCCGAATACGCGCGCGCCCGCCTGGCACTGCTCGGCCAGGTCGCGCGCCTGCAAGCAAAGACCCACGCCGCCAGCTGAGCGATCAGGAGCCTGTGCCGAGTCATACCAGGCAGCCAGCAAAACGCGCCGCCCAAGAACAACCCCACAGCTCCCTCAGCAGACCTCAATCATCCAGCTTGGTCAGCAAATAATTCGGCTCGCCAATCCGCGCTACCAGATCCAGCTGCGTCTCCAGCCAGTCGATGTGCTCTTCTTCCGACTCCAGGATGTCCACCAGCAGCTGACGGCTCACGTAGTCGTTGACGGTCTCCGCATAAGCCACCGCCTCGCGCAGCACCGCCACCGCTTCGCGCTCCAGCGCCAGATCGCAACGGAACATCTCGGTCGGGTTCTCACCGATACGCAGCTTGCCCAGCGCCTGAAAATTGGGAAGCCCTTCGAGAAACAGAATGCGGTCGGACAGCTTGTCCGCATGCTTCATCTCGTCGATGGATTCCTTGTACTCATGCTCGGCCAGTTCTTTCAGGCCCCAGTTCTTCAGCATCTTGGCGTGCAAGAAGTACTGGTTGATCGCAGTGAGTTCGTTGTAGAGCACCTTGTTGAGGTACTCGATGACTTTGGTATCGCCCTTCATGCGATGTCTCCGAGACAGTGAGCCGGCCGCACTCTAACGCGTTGGCGCGACGCATGAAGGAACGCGAATCGTGATCAGTTGCGGGACGCGTGGGTCGACCGCTGTGTGAGGCACCGTACCGCCCTTAGGCTGCGACGACCTCGCGCTCGATCTCGAAGGAAAACCGTCGACGGCGCAGGCCTGAAGAGATATTCGAGAGACGCTGGTCGGAGCTACCGGCCGTCACAGCGCGCGACGTCGCATGCCTCAGGCTGCGCTCGCCAGCCCCAGCATGGGCAACGGCAGCGCGCGGGTCGCATGCGCCTGGCTCAGCAGGTCGCTGGCCATCTCCAGGCACGAACCGCAGTTGGAACCACAGCCGGTGCGCATGGTCAGCTCGGCCAGGCTGGCGCAGCCACTCTGGGCCGCTTCGCGGATCTGGTGGTCGGTGACCCCATTACAGATGCAGACGTACACGGTATCGGTCGGGTGCTGGCGATCCGGAGAGGACCGGGACTGATTGCACCGCAAACGAGAATAGGTGTCAATTCCAAACGTTAATCATTATTAATCCGCACCGTGCGAGCCCCGCTGCGCTTACGCGGACGCTTGCGTGGGCTGTCGTGCCCTGCTGCGCTGCTGCCTGGCAACCACGCCTCCAGCGCACGCTCGGGCATCACACCGACAGCGGCTGGCCCCGCCAGGTTCTGCGCCAGTGGCGCCAGATGGCGCAGCGCACGCGCGTAGACGCCGCGCTTGAACATCACCACATGCTCGACCGGATACCAGAAATCCACCCAGCGCCAGTGGTCGAACTCCGGGGTATCGGTATGGTCGAGCTTGAGGTGGGATTCTTCGCCAGTGAATTGCAGCAGGAACCAGACCTGCTTCTGGCCGATACACACCTGGCGTTCGTTGCGGCGCACCGCCCGGCTGGGCAGGCGATAGCGTAGCCATCCAGGGGTGGCGCCGAGCACGGACACATGCTCGGGCAACAACCCGGTTTCTTCGCGCAACTCGCGGTACATGGCTTCGACGGGTGTCTCGTCGGTATTCATGCCACCTTGCGGGAACTGCCAGCCGTCCCTGCGCACACGTCGTGCCCAGAACACCTGACCGTCTTGCCGCATCAGCACGATGCCAACGTTTGGCCGGAAGCCGTCCGGATCGATCACGATGCGGACTCCTGAAAATCTACTGTCACCGACTCTGCCACGGCGACGGCCAGCTCACAAGCTGAAAACGAAATGCTTGACAACACACGGGCACGTAGTGAGAATTGCCGGCTCCCTAGGCTATGTAGCTCAGCCGGTTAGAGCACAGCACTCATAATGCTGGGGTCGGTGGTTCGAGTCCACCCATAGCCACCAAGGTATTCATGCGCACACTGGCATGCGATAATCTTGGCCCAACACGTTTTATTGCCCCGTCGCCAAGCGGTAAGGCACCTGACTCTGACTCAGGCATCGGTGGTTCGAATCCATCCGGGGCAGCCAAACACAAAAGGTCCGATCGAAAGATCGGGCCTTTTTTGTTGCCTGATGATTTTCAGGCTAGCGAAATTTACACACCCCAAAACGACAAAAGCCCGGCATGGCCGGGCTTTTGAAGCAGGCGCCCCGGCGAGCCGGGACGCAGCAAACGCGATGGATCAGCGCTTGGAGAACTGGGTCGCGCGACGGGCCTTGTGCAGACCGACCTTCTTACGCTCGACTTCGCGGGCGTCACGGGTCATGAAGCCAGCCTTGCGCAGCTCGGACTTCAGGGTTTCGTCGTATTCGACCAGCGCACGGGCGATGCCCAGACGGATCGCACCGGCCTGGCCGGTGGTGCCGCCGCCCGAAGCGGTGACCAGGATGTCGAAGCTTTCGGTGTTCTTGGTCAGCTCAAGCGGCTGACGCACGATCATGCGCGCAGTTTCGCGACCGAAGAACTTGTCCAACGGCAGGCCGTTGACCGAGATGTTGCCGGTACCCTTGCGCAGGAACACGCGAGCGGTGGAGGACTTGCGGCGACCGGTGCCGTAGTTTTGCGTGATAGCCATGATTAGATATCCAGAACTTGCGGCTGCTGAGCGGCGTGCGGATGCTCGGCACCCGAATAGACCTTGAGCTTGCGGTACATGGTGCGGCCCAGGGGACCCTTCGGCAGCATGCCCTTGACGGCGATTTCGATCACGCGCTCCGGGTGGCGCTGCAGCGCCTGCTCCAGGCTCTCGGTCTTCAAGTTACCGATGTAGCCGGTGAAGCGGTGATACTTCTTGTCTTTCAGCTTGTTGCCCGTGACCACGATCTTTTCGGCATTGATCACCACGAGGTAATCGCCAGTATCGACGTGAGGGGTATAGATCGGCTTGTGCTTACCGCGCAGGCGGCTAGCCAGTTCGGTGCAGAGACGGCCAAGCGTCTTGCCGGCGGCGTCAACGAGATACCAGTCGCGCTGGACGGTCTCGGACTTGGCGGTGAACGTAGTCATGAGGAAGCTCTTGAGTAGTCGGGCGGATTGCAGCGGTAATGACCGCTGGAACTTTGCCACGCGTTGTGAAGGCGAAACAGAAGAGGCGGGATTGTACGGGACGCCCCGCGGCGGCGCAAGTCGCCCCACCGGCCGGCGCTGGGCGGTTGGCAGCGCGCCGGCCGGGGGCCAGAATCGCCGGATGACCCAGACCTCTTCATTCCGACTGCATAGCCCGCTCGACCGGCTCCTGGTCGAAGCCCAACGCGCGCTGGACACGGTGTTCGGCAACCCGCCCGCCGAGCGACCCAATCCAGCCGCCGACACGCCCGACATCGCGCTTGAACCAGACCAACGCCGGCATGCGGCCGGGCTGATGCGCATCAACCATGTCGGCGAGGTCTGCGCGCAAGGCCTGTATTTCGGCCAGGCGGCGGTCGCCCGCGATGCCCACACCCAGCAACACTTACTGGAAGCGGCGCAGGAAGAAACCGACCATCTGGCCTGGTGTGCCGACCGTCTGCACGAACTGGACAGCCGCCCCAGCCTGTTCAACCCGCTCTGGTACGCCGGCAGCTACGCCCTCGGCGCACTGGCCGGATTGCGCGGCGACGACTGGAGCCTGGGCTTCGTGGTCGAGACCGAGCGCCAGGTCGAAGCCCATCTGGACGAGCACCTGGAAACCCTGCCCGCGATCGACCAGCGCAGTCGCGCCATCCTGCGCGTGATGAAGATCGACGAAGCACGCCACGCCGATCAGGCCGAACAGGCCGGCGCCCGCATCCTGCCGCCGCCGATTCCCAGCGCCATGGCACTGGCCTCCAAGCTCATGAAGACCATCGCCTACCGCTTTTAGGCGGTTCGTTTTAGGCGAGCTTCAAGCCAATCACACCGGCAACGATCAGGCCGATGCACGCCAGTCGCGGCCACGACGCGCTATCGCCGAACAACGCGATGCCCGCGATGGTGACGCCCACTGCGCCAATGCCGGTCCAGATCGCGTAACCGGTTCCCACCGGGATGGTCTTCAGTGCCTGCGTCAACAACCACAGGCTGATGGCTGCCAGGCCGACCGTCAGCACGGTCGGCCACAGGCGCGTAAAACCGTCGCTGTACTTCAGGCCCATGGCAAAGCCGATTTCGAACAGGCCGGCCAACAACAGATAGATCCAGGGCATCGCATCACTCCTCACTAGAAAACGGGCAAAAAAAAAGCGACCCAGTGTTTGCACACTGGGCCGCCGTCGGCTGTGGAACGCGAGGTCATCGCGTGGCGGGCCGTCCCGCCTTGCATCTTGCGCGCGCTTGCAAACAAGCACGCAACAGGTCGAATCCTGCGCTTATTCGCTCAGGTTACGCCCGTGGAACAGCTCTTCGATCTCACGCTTCAACAGCGTTTCGATCTTCATGCGCTCCTTGAACGAGAGGTTCTTGGCGCGCTCTTCGAACAGGTACTGATCGAGATCGAAATCCTTCAGGTGCATCTTCGTGTGGAAGATATTTTCCTGATAGACATTGACGTCGAACATCTCGTAACGCGACTTCACGTTCTTGGCCATGAAGTGCTGGATCGAGTTGATCTTGTGGTCGATGTAGTGCTTCTTGCCCTTTACATCGCGGGTGAAGCCACGGACACGGTAGTCCATGATCACGATGTCCGATTCCAGACTCTCGATCAGGTAGTTCAGCGCCTTCAACGGCGAGATCACACCGCACGTGGCGACGTCGATATCGGCGCGGAATGTCGCGATGCCTTCCTGCGGATGCGTCTCGGGATATGTATGGACAGTGATATGACTCTTGTCCATATGAGCAACCACGGCTTCAGGAATCAATTCCTTGCCGGCCTGCTTTTTGTCGATGACGGGCTCTTCCGAGATGAGGATCGTCACCGACGCGCCCTGCGGATCGTAGTCCTGACGTGCGATATTGAGGATGTTGGCGCCAATGATCTCGGCCACGTCGGTCAGGATCTGCGTCAGACGGTCCGCGTCGTACTGCTCATCGATATACTCGATGTAGCGCTGACGCTCCTCTTCAGTACGCGCATAACAGACGTCGTAGATGTTGAAGCTCAACGCCTTGGTGAGGTTGTTGAACCCCTGTAGCCTCAGGCGAGGCAACGGCTTGACCACGTCGGTCTGTCCTTATGGAAGGCGGGAAAGGAGTCAATTATGAGCCAAAGATCCCAGCAACGAAATGCCGACGTTGAGAATGGTTTACCTTGCATGACTCATGCCGTTAAGCTTCAGGAATTACACGCGGAACTACCATGAGCCCAGGAAACACGACGGTTGTCACCACGACGGTACGTAACGCTACCCCTTATCTGGCACTGGACGCTGGCACGATTGAGCGTTTTCTGGCGCACAGCCACCGCAGGCGCTATCCGACCCGGACCGATGTGTTCCGGCCAGGAGACCCGGCCGGCACCCTCTATTACGTTGTCAGCGGCTCGGTCAGCATCATCGCCGAGGAAGATGACGATCGTGAGTTGGTGCTGGGCTACTTCGGCAGTGGCGAGTTCGTCGGCGAGATGGGGTTGTTCATCGAATCCGATACGCGCGAGGTGATCTTGCGCACCCGCACCCAATGCGAACTGGCGGAAATCAGCTACGAGCGGCTGCAGCAACTGTTCCAGACCAGTCTGTCACCGGATGCGCCCCGCATCCTGTACGCGATTGGCGTTCAGCTCTCAAAGCGATTGCTCGATACCACAAGGAAAGCCAGTCGCCTGGCATTCCTGGACGTGACCGACCGTATCGTGCGTACGCTGCACGATCTGTCCAAGGAGCCTGAAGCGATGAGCCATCCGCAGGGCACCCAGCTGCGCGTTTCGCGGCAGGAGTTGGCACGCCTTGTCGGTTGCTCGCGCGAAATGGCCGGGCGCGTGCTCAAGAAACTGCAAGCCGATGGTCTGTTGCATGCACGCGGCAAGACCGTCGTGCTGTACGGCACGCGCTAAGCGGTTGTGGTCGCGGTTGGTGCAACATCGCACCGACCGCCGTTTGAGCCGCATGTCGCAAGACATGCGGACTGATGCAGTCAGGCGCTTTCCGCTGTCGATTGCCGGGCGTGTCAGGCGCTACAGCGCCTTGCCACCGCGGTCGCGGCAGCCCCAGTTGAGGATCGGTGTGCCCGCAGGCAGCACCTGACGGAACAGTGCTTCGCGATTGGCTTTGGGGTTGACCACCACCGGTGCGCGCGCGGCCTTCAACAACGGCAGATCGGCCGTGCTGTCCGAATAGGCGATGGCGATGTCGGCATAGCCGCGCTCGCGCAGCATGCGCATCTTTTCTTCGTTGTGGCAGTGGCGCCGCGCGGTGACCGCACCCAGGCGTGGGCCGACCAGGCTGCCGATCACCGGCACGTCCTGATGCGCGACGAAGCCGAGAATCGCACGTGCCAGTTCCGGCGGTGCGCCGGTGGCGACCACGACCCGATCGCCTGCGGCGCGATGGTCGGTGAACACCTTCAACGCATGCGGCAGCAAGCGCTGCCGGATCTGCGCTTCATGCTTGAGCACGTACGCATCGATGAAGCGATTGAATTCGCGCGTGCGATGCAGGCCGAAGGTGGCGATCCACACATAGCCGGAGACACCGCGCCTGCGGGTCGGCAGCATCGCCACCATCGGGCCGAGAATTGGCGAAGCCAACAAGGCCACCAGCAGACGCAACGGGTTGCGTTTGATCAGCCAGGCAAACAGATGGCTGCCGGAATCGCCGTCGTACAGCGTGTGGTCGAAATCGAAGACCACCAGCGGGGCGTCGTCGCGCGGTGCGGGATACGACTCAGTCATGCGCAAAGAATAGCTGACGCAGCGACTCGCCGGGTTCGGGCGCGCGCATGAAGGTCTCGCCGACCAGAAACGCGTTCACATCGTGGCTGCGCATCAACTGCACATCGGCCGGAGTGACGATGCCGCTCTCGGTGACCAGGATGCGATCGCGCGGCACCGCGGCGCGCATGTCCAGCGTGGTCTGCAACGAGACCTCGAAGGTACGCAGGTTGCGGTTGTTGATGCCCACCAACGGCACCGGCACCTGCACGGCGCGCTCGAGCTCGTCGATGTCGTGCACTTCCACCAATACGTCAAGACCGAGTTGCATGGCCAGGCCGGAGAGATCGGCCAGCTGCGCGTCTTCCAGCGCCGACACGATCAGCAGGATGCAGTCGGCACCGAGCACGCGCGCTTCGTAGACCTGATAGGGGTCGACAGTGAAGTCCTTGCGCAGCACCGGCAGTGTGCAGGCCTCGCGCGCTTGCTGAAGATACGCATCGGCGCCCTGGAAGAAATCCATGTCGGTGAGCACCGACAGGCAACTGGCGCCACCGAACTCGTAACTGACGGCGATGTCGGCCGGATGAAAATCGGGCCGGATCACGCCTTTGGACGGGCTGGCCTTCTTCACTTCGGCGATCACGGCCGGGTCGCCGGCGGCGATGCTGGCCTGCATGGCAGCAGCAAAGCCGCGTGTGAGCGGCAGGTCGGCGCTGCGCGCGATCAGCTCGGCCAGCGGCACGCGTGCACTGCGCTCGGCGATTTCTTCGGCCTTGCGGGCAAGGATGGTGTTGAGGATATCGCTCATCGTATCGGGTCCTGGCGGGCGGGCATTATCGGTCAACACGGCCGCAACTGAACTGGCCGCACGCCAGTGCACAGCATGCCAGCGGCAGCGTGACGATGCCGGCCAGCGATTGCCGGTTTCTCGGGGCAGGAACACCGGCGTGGTGACATCGCAGACGTGCGGAGTGCGGACACTGTATGGATCAGGACTGCGCAGCAGCCTGACGGGTGAAGGCGACATAGGCATCCAGTTTGGCGCGCGCCGAGCCATCGGCCAGCACCGCACGCGCACGCACCACGCCTGCGGCGATGCTGTCGGTCACACCGGCCACATACAGGGCCGCGCCGGCGTTGAGCGCCACGATGTCCAGCGCCGGGCCGGGCACGTTGTCCAGCACCTGCAACAGCATCGTGCGCGATTGCGCAGCATCGGCCACCTTGAGGTTGCGGCTGGCCGACATGGCGATGCCGAAATCCTCCGGATGCACTTCGTATTCGCGCACCTGGCCATCGCGCAGCTCGCCGACCAAGGTGCCGGCCCCGAGCGAGAGTTCGTCCATGCCATCGCGGCCCCACACCACCAGCGCGCGCTCGGCGCCGAGCTCCTGCAGCACGCGCGCCTGGATGCCGACCAGATCCGGATGGAACACGCCCATCAGGATGTTCGGCGAACCCGCCGGGTTGGTGAGCGGGCCGAGGATATTGAAGATGGTGCGCACACCCATTTCGCGACGTACCGGCGCCACCATTTTCATCGCCGGGTGATGCACCGGCGCGTACATGAAGCCGATGCCGGTCTGCGCCAACGAGGCGGCGACCTGTTCGGGCTGCAGTTCGATCACTGCGCCCAACGCTTCCAGCGCGTCGGCACTGCCGGACTTGGACGAGACGCTGCGGTTGCCGTGCTTGGCGACCTTGGCACCGCCGGCCGCAGCCACAAACATCGCGCAGGTGGAGATGTTAAAGGTGTGCGAGCCATCGCCGCCGGTGCCGACAATGTCGACCATGTGCTGGCGGTCGCTCACTTCCACGCGGCGCGAGAACTCGCGCATGACGGTGGCCGCACCGGCGATTTCGCCGATGGTTTCCTTCTTGACCCGCAGCCCGGTGAGGATGGCGGCAACCATCATGTCGGAGACCTCGCCGCGCATGATCTGCCGCATCAACTCGACCATTTCGTCATGGAAGATTTCGCGGTGTTCGATGGTGCGCTGCAGGGCTTCTTGCGGGGTGATCGGCATGGGGGAGAGGACCGTGGAAAAACGTGGGAGAACTACGAGAGGACTGTGGATCGATCAGGCGTGGAGAGACATGCCAGCGTCGGTGCAATGCCACGCAGCGATGTTGCAGGCGACGCTCATTGACCGGGACGCCGCATGCGGAAACGCGCCTGGGCCTGCACTTCGAAATAATCGGCGGCACCGCCGGCGCGCAGGATCGTCTGCACGGCAGCGGGATCGTAGATGCCGTCCTGCAGCGCCGCGTGCGCCAGATGCACACCCACCACTTCACCCAGGACCAGCCAGGTTTCGATGGCCTGCCCGCTTGCGCTCTGCAGCGGCAGCAACTGGCTGAGCCGACATTCGAAACTCACCGGGCTTGCCGCCACACGCGGCGCATCAATCAGGCGCGAAGCTGCCATCTGCAAGCCGGCCAGTGCGAACTCGTCCACCTCCGAGGGCACCATCGCCGCGCTGGCATTCATGGCCTCGGCCAACGGACGCGTGGCCAGATTCCAGGTGAATTCACCGGTGGCCTCGATATTGCGCAGGCTGTCCTTGCGACCGATGCTGGCAAAGCCGACGATCGGCGGCACGTAGTTGAACGCGTTGAAGAAGCTGTAAGGCGCCAGATTGGCGATGCCGTCGGCGCTGCGCGACCCGATCCAGCCGATCGGTCGCGGGCCGACGATGGCGTTGAACGGATCGTGCGGCAGCCCGTGGCCCTGACTTGGTTCGTAGAAGTGGACGTTGTCGCCAGTGGTGCTCATCGTGATCCGGATGCAGGCGTTGAAGAAACGAAACGGCGAACCATCTCTGCCATGCAGGACAGGTGATTGCGGGCATCGCATGCATGCGCAGCTGGTGCATCGACGTTGCTGAAGACTGCATCGACAACTGCCGTATAGACGCCGGCGACGTGCGCAGTGCGCATTTCGGTCAGCGCTCCAGGAAGTTTTTCAGCAAGGTATGACCGTGCTGGGTCAGGATCGATTCGGGATGGAACTGCACGCCTTCGACCGGAAACTGGCGATGGCGCAGGCCCATGATCTCTTCCATCGAGCCATCCGGATTCTCGGTCCAGGCGGTGACTTCCAGCGCTTCGGGCAAGGTGGTCTTGTCCACCACCAGCGAGTGGTAGCGCGTGGCCTCGTAGCTGTCCGGCAGGCCGGCGAACACGCCCTTGCCCTGGTGGCGGATCGGCGAGGTCTTGCCATGCATGATGTTGCCGGCGCGGATCACATCGCCGCCATAGACCTGACCGATGCTCTGGTGGCCCAGACAGACGCCCAGGATCGGCGTGGTCTGGCCCAGCTGCTCGATCAGCTGCAGCGAGACACCGGCCTCGTTGGGCGTGCGCGGACCGGGCGAGATCACGATGCGCTCCGGCTTGAGCGCGGCGATCTGATCGACGCTCATCGCATCGTTGCGCACCACCGTGACCTCCGCGCCCAGGGCCTGCAGGTACTGCACGAGGTTGTAGGTGAAGCTGTCGTAGTTATCGAGCATCAGTAACATTTCAGGCCTATCTTCTTGTTTTTAAACGGGACATCGCCCGAAACCGTCCATTGATACCCGCCCTGACACCCTCGAACCTGTGTGGTACCCAAGCGACTGGGAAGCGAGCAACGCCAAAGCATATCTTCGCACGGGCTCGCTGCTGCGTTCCCGGGCGATTTGCTTCCCCGCTCATAGGTGAGTTCCCGCCACGCACCCAGCGCGGCGGGCAGTCGGCCTTGATACGCCGATGCAGACCAGATCGTCACTCGAGCGCCGTCTGACGCCCGCTTCCCAATGCACCGCCCTGCTTCGTGAAACCACCACGTCGCAGGGCGGCGTTGGGGCGACACAAGGTGTCAGGCCACCAATGCGAGCGCTGGTTTTCCATTGATGCTGCGTGAGCTGCTCTCAACACTCTCCACCAATGCGGTTGCTTGATCTTCGAGTGCACGGGCGGACGATGCCATGGTGTCAACCAGCACTGAATTCTGCTGCGTCGCTGCGTCCATCTGGGCAATGGTTTGATTGATCTGCTCGATCCCGGCACTTTGCTCGTGGCTGGCCGCCGCGATCTCACCCATGATGTCGTTGACTTGTTTCACCGACGCCAGCAGCTCCTCCATGGCTTTGCCCGCCACGTTGACCTGCTCCGCCCCCTGCCCCACCTTCGCGCCGGAATCGGCGATCAGATCGCGAATTTCCTTTGCGGCCGTGGTGCAGCGCTGAGCGAGGCTGCGCACTTCGGAGGCCACCACCGCAAACCCACGCCCCTGCTCTCCCGCACGCGCCGCTTCCACGGCTGCATTCAAGGCGAGGATATTGGTCTGGAACGCGATGCCGTCGATGACGGTGATGATTTCCCCAATCTTCCGCGACGATGTCTGGATCGCTGACATCGTGCTGACGACACCATTGACCAATTGCCCACCACGCAGGGCCGTCTCTGCAGCGCTACTGGCAAGCGCATTGGCCTGGCGCGCGCCGTCAGCATTCTTGCGCACGATGCTGGTCATTTCTTCCATGGAGCTTGCGGTCTCCTCGAGCGCGGCTGCCTGCTGCTCGGTACGCCGCGACAGGTCATCGTTGCTGCGCACGATGTCTCCTGCCGCGTTGCTGAGTGTGTTTGCCACTTCGCCCAGCTGACGTCCGGCCTCCACGTCCATCAACGCGCCCACCGCGCGCAGCGGGGTGCCGTCTGCCGCACGTTTGGTCAGGCCGCGTGCCCGAAACCATCGATACTGGCCGTTCTTGAGCTGCAGGCGGTACTCGATATCGAAGTTGGTGCGGCCACTGCGGTCGTTCAAGTGCGCAGCGAAGGCGTTCAACGACCGCGTCTTGTCTTCCGGATGAAGCCGTGACGCCCAGCTGTCCAATACATTGGGAAATTCTTGCTCGGACTCAAAGCCCAGCAAGTGGCGGAACTGCTGTGACCACCAGAACTCGTTGCTGGGATTGATCGGGTCACCGGCGATGACACTCATGTCCCACAAGCCATCGCTCAGCATCTGCGAGCCGAGCTCAAAGCGCGTCAGTGTGATGTCGAGAAACTGCTCTCGGTCACGGCGCTCGGTGATGTCGGTGAGGGCACCCGCCACCCGAAGCGGCAAGCCTTGCGCGTCGCGCTCGGTGGTGCCGAATGCACGGAACCAGCGGTATTGGCCCGACTTCAGACGCAGACGGTTCTCGACGTCATAGGGGGTCCGGCCACTGCTGTCCGCAAGATGCGCCGCGAAGGCGTCTAGCGTCGGCTGCTTGTCATCCGGGTGCAGGCAGGCAACCCAGCTGTCCAGCACATTGGGGAACTCCTGCTCGGAGGAGAAGCCCAACAGAGCGCGCATCTGGGGCGACCACCACACCGGGCTGTCAGGATGCGTGGGGTCTCCATTGATGACGCCGATATCCCAAAGGCCGTCTGTGGTGCTGTTGGCAACCAGTTCAAAGCGTCCTTCCAGTTGACGCAGTGCAGCCGCCGCATCAGCCGCCTGGACTTTCGCCAGGTCACGCTCCTGTTGGGCGGCACACAAGCGCTCTGCCATCTTCTTGAGAAGCAGGGCGGGACCGTTGCTCGGCCACTGCGCGGTGCCCCCCTGCAATGTGGCTTCAATCGCCTTGGTCAACGCCTCGACCTTGTGACCGTCGGAGAAAAACATGGCGACCTCTGCCGTTTGGTTAGGAACTGGCGCTAACGGCAGTGATCGGCATTTCTTGAGGCCAGAATTAGGTAAGGGCGATGCGGCTGCCGTGCCGTTCAGGTAACAACCAACTTCCGTGTAGCGCGTCGCTGTCACGGCATCAGCGAAAGATTGAGCAGGTCGTTCCATGGAGAAGCCTTACCCACCAGGTGCAATGCCTGTCTTGGGTAGGGAATGCGTTGAAGCCGTCCGATCTTGCGCTGCCGTTCATCGGCGACATCGAGACGTTGATTCGTGCCGCTGCGCTGGCGCCAACACCATTTCGCATCCAACGATGCTGCCAGGTTGGCGGCAGGGCTACAAAGACCGTGACGTCATCCGCCGTCGGCGCAACGTCGCGCGTTCGGTCATTCGATCTTCCTCTGCTCTTGTCCGGTGATTCCCATGAAGCTGTCGTTCCAACGCCCTGCGTCGTCCTCGATCGCGCTGTTGGCCGTGCTGGCAACCCTGACCGGCTGCGGCAAGCCGGACACACCAGCGCCGCCTGCACAGACCAAATCGGCAGCCACTCCTGCCAGCGCCGGCATTGCCTGGCGCGAGGGCGACGTTGATGGCGCCTTCGCCGAGGCCAAGGCAAGCGGCAAGCCGCTCATGCTGTATTGGGGCGCCGTCTGGTGCCCACCGTGCAACCAGCTTCAGGCCACCTTGTTCAAGGATCCCGCCTTTATTGAATTGACGCGCAAATTTGTGGCGGTGCATCTGGACGTGGACCTTGCAGATGCCCAGAAGTGGGGCGATCAATTCAACGTCAAGGGATATCCAACCATCATCGTGCTGCGCCCGGATCGCAGCCTGATCACGCGCCTGGCCGGCTACAGCGACAATGCCCGCCTGGCCGACGCCTTGCAGGTGGCTGCCACGCAGACCATGACCTCGGAGCAGTTGCTCGACCGGGCGTTGAAGACCCCGAAGGAATTGCGCGCAGACGACTGGACCTTGCTGGCCGGCTACGAGTGGTGGGGCATGGCGCGCGAGCCGTCGAAAACGCGCAGTGCAAGCGATGTGCTTGGGCATTTGGCCGCCTCGGCACCGCAGCCTGCGTTGCAGCGCAGATTCGCGCTGCTGGCGCTGTCCATCGCAACAACGCCACCGGTTGCCAGCCCGGCGCACCTGGCATTGCTGAAGGCGGTTTTGGCCGATCCGTCGGAGGTGCGC
The DNA here is from genome assembly GCF_056725225.1 of Xanthomonas sp. NCPPB 2933. Taxonomy (NCBI): domain Bacteria; kingdom Pseudomonadati; phylum Pseudomonadota; class Gammaproteobacteria; order Lysobacterales; family Lysobacteraceae; genus Xanthomonas; species Xanthomonas sp. NCPPB 2933. The sequence goes on along the minus strand of NZ_CM161518.1, from coordinate 665,675 downwards.
GCAAACCGCACCGAGCTGAGTCGTTTTGCCCCACGCCTGGTGATGGCGTCCACCAGCGACCCAGGCGAGCGCGCGGCGCTGTCCTTGGCGCTGAATCAGGCGCTGGAGAAGGTCTATGCCGACGCCACCCTGCCGATCGTGGACCGGATGATCACCGCCTCCACGCAGATCGATCTCGCTCGCCTGGCACAGGGTCAAACCCCGGGTAGCGAGCCGAAGAAGCCGCAACTACCGCTGCCGGCAGCGGTGCTCGACACCGTTCGCCAGCGCGTGCAATGGGCGGTGCAGACGGCCAAGACCGATGAGGAACGACAGTCCGTCATCACCGGAGCCGCGGGACTACTGGACGATACAGGTGATACCGCCGGTGCAGAACAACTGCTGCTGGGCGAGCTGACGCGTAGCAAGACGCCCAATCACTACATGCAGTTCCTCGCCGATCTGGCCGAAGAACGCAACGACCCCAAGACAGCGCTGACGTGGTTGAAAAAGTCCTACGAAGGTTCCCAAGGCCCCGTCATGCGTGTGGAGTCGGCGCTGCGGTATGCCAATGGGGTGATCCGGCTCAGCCCCCAGGACACCGCTGCCATCGAATCTGCCACTGCACAGGTGATCGGCGAGTTGGCAGGCCAGCCGGATCGATACGGTCGACGTAACCTTCAAAACCTCAAGGCACTTGGTACTTCGCTCAAGACTTGGAGCACGCAGCATCATCGGGAAGGCAGCGCGGTGCTGGCGCGGCTGCAGCAGAAAATGCAGGCCAGTTGCGACGGCAAGAACACCAGCGGGTGCAGCAGCTGGCTGAGCTGAAAGGAAAATGCCCGGCCCTGTGGCCGGGCGTTATGCCGTGTGCATCGATTGGACCTCGACCGACCAGCTTCACGACCTCATCCCCAAATCGCTGCTTGAGCTGGCTGGGCTGCTTGCCCGAACCAAGCCGCGTCTCAAGTGTGGTCGTCGCTGCGCGCACGACGCTGTCTTCGGGTAGACGAAGACACGCCCAACAACAGACACATTTCATCCGCACAACGACTGACATATTCCGTTGGGGAATGATCATTTCGCAATTGAAGCGTTGCGCGTTTCCGGCTTGATGGCATTTTCAAGTCACTGACGACGACAACGTATGCCACACAAGGTGGCCATGAATGCCAGGGCACGCCTGAGCACTTCGATTGCACGCTGAGTAATTCGCACTGTATTTGTCCGGACCGTTGATGACGGCACGTGCGCCAGACCGTGTCTGGGTGCCGCACGTGGAGCGCGTTGTCGCGTCGATCGACGCGTCGCCCGGCCACCAGCGACCCCGGCGCTGCAATCGAGGCTGGCAACGCCATGCGTCCGTCGAACGATGTGCCGGCCGTCAACGCCGTACGTCAGCAGCCCTGCAAGCCCGGGCGGCAGCACGCCGCCTTTCCCACCACAGCGAGGACATGCCGTGACGAAGATCCCTTCAGCCAGTGCTTCCCAGCCAGCGCGATCGACGAATGCAGACGTCGTGATCGACATACCGCAGCCACAACAGCACAGTGCGGCGCCGACGCCGCCAGCGAACCCTGCACTGTCGCGCCTGGCTCCCAGACCGTCCCGACGACGCGACAACCCGGAACGCAACACAGGGTCTGGCAGCGCTGCCGACAGAAACCAGCACACCGGTGAGAGCCCGTTACTGCATGCCGCGGACGCGTCGATCCTGCACGAAGAAGAGAGCAGCAGCGAGCGCTTCCACAGCACCAGAAATTTCCTGGAACCGTTCGATACGCCTCCAATCTTTCACGAACAACCGGCCCCGCCGGTGCACACATCTGCAACGACCACCGCACCTGCGGCAGAAGCCAGCACAAGCACAACCGCCGAGCGGCTGGGCGCGCTGGCTGCATCGATCGGAACCGGCGCAGTGCGTGGCGTACGCACCGTCCTCGGACCGACCGCCGCCGCGGTGGCGGCTGCAGCGCGCGGCGTAATACCGATCAGTGTCGACAAGCAATACCTGGGCGCTGCGCTGGGGCATCTGGTGCACCAGGCCAGCTCGGTGGGACCGACCACCTTCGCGCGTGAGTTGCTGGGCGAAGGATTGTTTGCCGTTCTTCGCCAGCTTCCGCCCGAAGCGGTCGTCGCCATGCAGGCAGTCTCCGGCACGCTGCAGATGGCGCTGCATACGCTGCGAAGCAACCGCGAGAACCGCAATCCAGATGCGGCTGCGCGAGGCTTCCACAATCTCAGTCTCGAACAGTGGGATGCATTGTCCGACGACGAACGCACTCACAAGAAAACCGAGCAGCAACATTACTCGGATCTGGTCACCCGGCTCGCGCTGGCCGGCATCGTGAGCAACATCGCCGTGGGTGCGGCCGGCAAGTCAGCGGGCCAACCGGAGACGGCGGCCAGGCTGCTGGCCAGCGATCTGAAGATCGCCGCTTATGCCGCAGCGCGCGACACCATCCAGGCAACCTTCAAGATGGTGGGAATGCGCGACCCCAACCGCTCCAATGGCGGCATCAGCGATCCGCATATCACCAGCGCCGGCAGGTTTTACGGCATGGCAAACGTCCTGACCAATCTGGCATCCAACGAGCTGGCATCGCCGGACTTTGCAGCGGCCCGGCAGCGCTGGGCCGGCCTGCACTCGCCTTTCACCCAAGGTGAGGCGACCAGCGTCATCTTGCGTCAATCGGCGGTAAACACCGCCTTGAATGTCGGCCTGGAGACGCTGGACTGGATCAACGTCACCCAGCACGAAGCCGACGAAGCCGGGACGCAGCAGATCTGGGAACCCGAGTGGAAGGGCAAGCGCGAGGATTATGAGCGGGTCATGGATCATTCGGTCGCACGCACGGCCGCCATCAATTCCAATATCGCGCTTGGTACCGCCATCAACATGATTGGCGCGTGGCTCGGGTTGTCGCCCACACGCAGCGGATTGCTCTCCAATACGGTGTCCGGCGTGGTCGCCGGCATGCAATACAAGACCATCGGCGCCACCTGGCAAGCCGAAGCGGCCGTTCGCGCAGCCGAGGCGCCTCGCTCGCAGGTTGAGTAAGCACAGCGATCAAAACCACCGCACCCGCCACCAGGCGGGCGCGGCTGGCTTGATGCCATGTGCTACACCACACGCGCTCCCGCGATCACAGCAGCGTTACTCGGCAACCACGCCGCGCTTGGTCAGAATCGCGTGGATGGCATGCGCATATTTATCGCGCTCGGCCGGCGTTTCGGAATGATAGGCGCCCACGGCGGCCCAGGTATTTCCATATTTATTGGTCATCTCGCGCAGCCGCCAGGCGGCGACATACACGCTGACGCACGGCTGCATCAACGCGTCCCTGGAGATGCCGTAACTGGAAAGACGCCGCAGATGGATCGAATTGATCTGCATCTTTCCATAATCGATCGTGCCGTTGTTGTTGCGATGGATCGCGTCGGCACGGCCACGTGATTCCTGCCATGCAATGGCACGCAGCACCCATGGATTGACATGTTGATAGCCGGCGGCTTCTTCAAAACAGTCTGCGCGTGCGAGCGGCGCGGCGCACAGCAACGCCGCCGCAATCAACACGCGTCGCCGAGGGGCGGCAGCATGCCGGGGCTGGAGCGCGCACCATCGCGCGCCTACGCGCATGTTTCTCGAAAGCGTGGCGCAAAGCAGTTGACGCCAGACATCCGTGCCGTGCACAGACGCACACGTGGTCGGCGTATCGGTCTCTTTCATGTCTGTCACCTGATCGTCGTTCATTCCAGCAACGTAGCGGAGTGGACGCACACCCCCGGCTGGTCCGACGCTCCGCTCGATCGCGACACCATAACGGCGCTGCGCATCCGCATGCACACGCTGGACGAAGCGTCTATGACGTAAACGAAATCACAACACGCAGCGTTGCAACACAGCTGTTTTCCAGGGGTTTCCCTGAATTTTCCGCAGGCACGTTCGCAAGCAAAAGCGCACCTTCGCGTCCTAGCAGATGCACCGCCGTTGCCTCTTCTACTTTGCGCTCGGGGCAGCGCAGCGTCCCCGTTGCGATCTTGCCGTTGCAGCTTTCCGGCAATCCGCGATGTATCCAGTTCAACCACATGAGACGGGAATCACCATGGACTCTATCGGGAACAACTTTTCGAATATCAGCAATCTGCAGACGATGGGCATCGGGCCTCAGCAACACGAGGACTCCAGTCAGCACTCGCCTTCGGCTGGCTCCGAGCAGCAGCTGGATCAGTTGCTCGCCATGTTCATCATGATGATGCTGCAACAGAGCCAGGGCAGCGATGCCAATCAGGAGTGTGGCAACGAACAACCGCAGAACGGTCAACAGGAAGGCCTGAGTCCGTTGACGCAGATGCTGATGCAGATCGTGATGCAGCTGATGCAGAACCAGGGCGGCGCCGGCATGGGCGGTGGCGGTTCGGTTAACAGCAGCCTGGGCGGCAACAGTGTGGGTGGCGGTTTCAACGCCAACCTGTCGAGCATCACCGGCCAAGCTTGATTGGCAATGCGTGCAGGCTGCCGCGCCACGCGGCAGCCTGCACGTTGTCACAGCGTCGGCTACACCCCGAAGCGTTGCTCAGGGCGAGACGATATGCGGGGTCAGCAAGAACAATCGCTGCAGCCGCGAGCCGCTCTTTTGGCGATGCTTGAACAGGTTGCCGACCAGTGGAATCTTGGACAGCCCGGGGACCTTGTTCAGATCGGTCTGATCGGTATCCTGGGCATATCCGGCGATCAGCAGGCTCTGGCCCTCGTTGACGAATGCCTGGGTGGTGATCTCGCTGGAGGTGATGACGGGAATGCCATCGACGGTATTGGCGCCCAACTGCCCGTCTTCGATACGCACATCCAGGCGCATCTGTCCGTTTGGCGAGCCCGGCACCACACTCGGCAATACGCGTAGCGACACACCTGCAGACAGGTTGTAGAGGTCTGCGGCTGCGTAACCGCTGACACGCACGAATGCCTGCTGCTTGTGATCCATCACCGCTTCCACGTTGTCCAGGGTCGCCACCTGCGGGGTGGACACGATCTTGGCCTTGTCGGTCTGCTCGAGCGCCGAGACGCGCGTCATCAGGTAACGCCCTGCATCGCCAAGGACAGCGGTCAACGTCCCGCCCAACGGCGCGGTTGCACCCGCTGCTGCTGCACCGCTCAAGCTGCCGTCGTAGCCAAGCTGGCCACCACGCCCGTCGCCGGTCTGCACATCCACACGCCGGCTGTGGAACCGCCAGTCCACGCCGAGATCCTGCATGGCACCGTCGCGGATCTCGATGATGGTGGCATCGATCTGCAGCAGCTTGGGGCGGTTGTCGAGCTGCTGGATCAAGGTGCCATAGGCGGCCATGCGCTCGGGGCGGTCGCGGATGAGAATGGCATTGGTGCGCGGGTCGGCTTCGATCACCGGCGCGTCGGAAGCCTGCTCGCCGCCGCTGCCGGCGTCCACCGCCAGCGGCGCATCGCGGCGGGCCTGGCTCATCTCCGGCCACACGCTGGCCGGCGCATTGGCGCCACTGCCCGGCAAGGGCGGGCTGACCGGCACGCGATCGGATGGCGAGGCACCGCCGAACCACGACGCAGGCAATCCGAGAATGCCGGTGTTGCCGCCACCGCCATTCTGGCCCTGACCAGTGTTGCCGAAGGTGTTGGACGAACCGCCGCCGATCGGTTGCACCCGCCCGAAATTTGCGCCCGGCCCGGGCAGCGCCGCCGTGGGAGCGCCACGCACGCCGTACATGCTGCGCAACAGGCTGGCCATGCCCGGCACCTGGACATCCTGCCCACCGATGCGGGTGCTGTGATCGGCCGCCTGCGCGTAATGCAGCTGAAATACCTGCACTTCGGTGGCGTCGCGTTGGCGTGCGCCCTGCTCGACCTGCTTGGCGATTGCGGTGACGGTATCCACATAACCCGGCGGGCCGGACACCACCGCCACGTGCGCCGCCTCGTCGTAACGGACCGGAAAGCGCGGATCGTCCAGCCGCATGCGCGCAAGCGCATCGCGCAGCGCACTGGTCGACGCAGCGCCGAGATTCAAGGTTGCATTCTTGGTTTCGTTGGCGCCCCAGATCCTGAGCACGGCACCGTCGTAATACCAGACGAAGCCGAATGTCGCAGACAGATCGTCAAGGAATTTCTGCGGGCTGGCCTCGAACTTGCCACTGAGCGTGCCGGTCACTTCCGGTGAAATCCAGGTGGTGATGGATTGGCTGGCGGACAGGTCGCGCAGCACTTCCTTGAGATCCTTGTGATCGGCGACGTATTTGAAGCTGCGCGAATGCCACGGCACCTGCGCAGCATCGGCATGCGGCGGCAGCAGCGGCAGCAGGCTCAATAGCAACGCGGCGGCCAATGGCGCACGTCGATGGCGGTGAACTGGAGGACAGGCGTATGCCATGGCGTTCCCTCTGCGAGGCAAGTGAAAGAAGTCGATAGGGCTGCGTCTGGCGGGCAGGCGTCAGCCGGGGATTGCGTGCCGGATGCAGCGCCGTGCTGCGTACCGCAGCGTCGAGCAGCACATCGAGGGCGCGTGCGATTCAGTGTAGGCAGCGCACGGCAGGCGATGTCTCAACAATGATCAATTCGCTGCGCCCCCCTTGCCGCCAACGTTCGCGGCATCGTGCAACTGCTGCTGGAAATGGAGGAAGCCGAGAGCGTCACCGGATTGCGCGATGAACACGCTGGTCAACAATGCCAGCAGCAGCAGCGCCAATACCCCACGGATCGGTTGACTCAGATTCGAAGGTTCCAGCTTGTCGGCGGCGCGCGCCACAAAGCCGATGGCCAGATCCACCAGCACCAGTACCAGCATCAACGGTGCGGCCAGCTTGACGATTGCGGTCATCATGCCGTCGGTCTGCTGGATGACGAAGGACTCGGCGACCGCGCCCATGTCCGGCGTGAGCTGGCTCAGCGGCCACCAGCGAAACGATTCGAACAGCGCACCGAGCAGCATCAGCATGCCGCCCAGCGCGTAGAAAGACACGATCGCCAACTGCATCAACACCGTGGAGACCGGCGTGCTCTGCTCACCGCTCAGCGGGTTGGTCATCTGCACGTTGTTGTAGCCGGACACATCGTCGATGAGCAGGCCCACACTCTCGGCAACCCAGAACACCGTGGATGCGGCAAACCCGATCAGCAGGCCGAGGAAGGCTTCCTTGAATACCAGCTCGACCAGGCCGGTCGCTTCGATTCTGGCCAGCGCATCGGCCGGTTGTCCGTAGGCAATGAACGAACTGAGCACATACACCACACCGTTGCGCGCCATTCCGGGAAGGCTGTCCTGCGCCGTTGCCGGCAGCACGAAAAACATCACGAACACGCGCACCCCGCACAGCGCGAGCAGGGTCAGCAGCGACACGCCCTGGGATGACAGCGCCAGCAGTGCGGTGGCGGTGTCGTTCATTGTCCCACTCCGCGCGCGGCACGATGCAACCGCAGCCCGAGCAAGGCGTCGATCGCGTCTTCCTCTTCGGCCGCTTCGCGCTGGGCTTGCCAGGCACGCTGCGCGCGGGCTGCGTTTTCCGCATACACCTGCGCCTGCGCCTGCAGCTTGCTCACTGTCTGTTGCACCGTTGCGGCCTCATCGCGTGCGCTCTGCAACGCCTGCGTCGCTGCGGCCAGCGCCTGCTCTGCGGCGCGGCAGCGCTCTTCCAGCACGGCGCGGAAACGCTGGTGCTGCAGGATCGCCTCGATGCCGATCGGCTCACCCGCGCCGGCCTTGTCGGCCAGCGTGGTATCGAACGCCTCCAGGCGCGTGGTGCAGGCGTTGGCCTCATGACTGCAACTGGCGCGCTCGCGGTCGCACTGCTCGAGCGCCCGTTTGCAGTCGCTGAGGTGCTCCTGCATCCGCTCATGACGGCGCGTCTTCAGTTGCTGCAATGTCGCCCAGGTGTCGGCACGCTCACGCATCGTCGATCACGCCGGCAAGCTGCTCCAGGGTGGCGTCATAGTCGCTGAGCTGATCGGTGGACTGGCTGAGGAAGTCGCGAATCGCATCGATCCTGGCGATCGCCTCGTCGGCGACCGCATCGCTGCCCTGGCGGTACTCGCCGACCTGCAGCAAGGTCTCCACCTCGTTGTACTTGGCCAGCAGGCGGCGCAGCTGGCCGGCGTACTGGCGTTGCTCGGCAGACACGATCTGGCTCATCACCCGGCTCAGGCTCCCCAGCACATCGATGGCCGGGTACTGGTTCTTGGCGGCGATCTCACGCGACAGAATCAGATGGCCATCCAGGATGCCGCGCACCTCTTCGGCGATCGGATCGCTGCCGGTGTCGTCCTCTGCCAGCACGGTGTAAAACGCGGTGATCGAGCCGGTCTCGCCCATGCCGGCACGTTCGAGCAGGCGTGGCAGCTCGGCGAACACCGACGGTGGAAAGCCGCGCCGTGTGGGGGGCTCGCCGGCGGCCAGACCGATCTCGCGTTGCGCGCGGGCAAAGCGTGTCAGCGAGTCCATCATCAGCAGAACGCGCATGCCCTGATCGCGAAAATATTCGGCGATGGCGGTGCCGACATAGGCGGCCTTGGCGCGCTCGATGGAGGAGCGATCGGAGGTTGCGCACACCACCACGCTGCGCGCCAGACCGTCTGGGCCAAGAATCATCTCGATGAATTCACGCACTTCGCGCCCGCGCTCGCCGATCAGCACGATCACGTTGACGTCGCACTGCGTGCCGCGCGCGAACATCCCCATCAAGGTGCTCTTGCCGACGCCGGCTGCGGCGAAAATGCCCATGCGCTGGCCTTCGCCCAGCGTCATCAGGCCATCGACGATGCGCACACCGGTCGGTAGCGGCTGTTCGATCAGGCGCCGGCGCATCGGATCCGGCGCCTGTGCCTGGATCTGCACCCAGCCGTCGCCGGCGAGCGGCCCCTGGCCGTCCGCCGGCTCACCCAGGCCATCAAGCACGCGTCCCAGCAGCGCCTCCCCGACCGGCACCGCCAAGGGGCGCCCCAATCCGATCACGCGCGTCTCGCGTGACAGGCCCACCAGCTCGCCAAACGGCGCCAGCAAGGCGAGATGATGGCTGAAACCCACCACCTCGGCACGTTGCAACAGCGTGCCGTCGCGCTGGCGCAACTCGCACACCTCGCCCAGGCTGACCTGCACCCCGGCGACCTTGAGCATGGTGCCGATCACCTCGACCACCTTGCCGTAGCGACGACCGAAGGCCAGCGCGGCTAGTTCGCGCTCGAGCGTTGCCTCCAGCACCGGCATCTCAGCAGACATCCGGCACCGCCTGTGGCGCGGCCAGGACGCGGCGGATGACCCGCTGGAGGCTGCGCAGCTGATCGCGCAGATCGGTCTCGAACACGCCGGTATCCCATTCGCACACGCAGGCACCCAAGGCCAGCGTCGCATCGCCGCACAGTTCCACCGGCATGGCCCAGCCTGCGGCCGCGGCGGCCGCATCGAAGGCGCGCCGTGCGTCGTCCAGCGCATCGGGATGCACGCTCACCCGCAGCGCTTTCGCCTCGTCCAGGGCGCCGTCCAGCGCCTGTGCGGCGCGCGCGTACAGCGCAGCGGGGTCGTGCCCGTGGAGGACCTGTTCGCAGGCGTGCGCGACGATCTCGGCCAGACGCGCGCGGGCGCGCTGCGCGGCGTCCTCGGCCGCGAAGGCATGCCGCACGCCGCGCTCGTTCCACGCGTCGAGCTGACGGCGCAGCCCGGCGGCATAGCCCAGGCGTGCACTGCGCCCGGCCTTGTCCTGGGCATCCTGGAGGATCGTCTCGGCCTGTTGTTGGGCGTCGTCGATCAGCGCCTGCGCCCGCGTCTGGGCGTCCGCCAGCGTTTGCGCGCATCGCGCGCGCACCTGTGCAGTCGCTGCGTCCAGTTCCAGCACACAGGCCAAGGCCTCGCGTGGGATGACCTCGCAGTCCAGGCCGACTGCCTCCGGTGTGGACCTCAGCCAAAGACGCATGGCAGCTCCGGCAACAAGGTAGGCAGCGCCTGCAGAAACGCAGCGCTCGCGCCATCTGCCGCGATGGGCGCCACCTTGGCAGCACCCAATGGCAAGGACAGCGCCAGCACCTTGGCGATGCAGGGGTCTGGCCAGGCGCCATCGGCCTCCATTCGACGCCAGCCATCGCCGATCCATGCCGCGTGCTCGGCATCGCGCGGCAACAGCGGCACTGTCATGCCGGTGACTGCGCGATGGCGCACATGCTCAAGCACCGCCGGTCCGACACGCTGCTCGAACCAGGTCAGGCGCTCGCGTTCGATACAGCGGCGCAGCGCCAGTGCGCGCGAAAACACTGCGCGGCTCATCAACACCTTGGCGAGCAGATCGGGCGCGAGCACGACCAACCGATTGGCCAGCGGATCCAGCGCCGAAACCTGCATTCGCGAGCATCCCGACCAGGCCTGGATCACGCGCACACGGCGCTGCGCCGGTGCCCGTTCCCAACCCAACGCAACGACCGGACCCAGCCAGTGCGCCACCCGCTCTGCATCCAGCGATTGCGCCAGCACGGACACGGCCGCCGTCCATCGCTGGAGCCACAGTGCCGCGTTGTCGATGCGTGCCTTGTCCATCCGCCGGCCTCACCCAGCATGTTTTCTGGACAACGCGCGCAGGCGCTGCCAGCCGCCCCAGCGGCGTGCATCGGCGCTCGGCCACCAATACAGCGCTGCCGCACCGACCGCCACGCACAGCGCCAGCGCGCATCCGGCCAGCCACGGCCACGGCCACGCGCGCGGAGGCGCCGCCACAGAAAGCTGCGCATCGCTCTCCGCCCCGCCCGGCACCAGCGTGACGCTGACGTTTTCGTAGGTCAGTCCTTCCACGCTGTGCATCACCAGCGTCTTGATGCTGGGCACCAGGCTGGTCAGATCGCTGCCGACGCGAAACTTGATGAACACCGCAGCGCTGGAGGGTTTGACCGAGGTGGACAGCGGGTCGTTGTTGGGAAGCACGATCTGCACATCGGCCGCGATCACGCCGTCGATATTCGACAAGGTCTGCGACAGCTGCTGCGACACGCCGTAGATGAAGCGCACGCGTTCTTCGGTGGGTGTGGAGATCAGGCCGTCTTTCTTGAACATCTCGCCGAGATTAGCGTGCCGCTCACGCGGCATGCCATGCGTGCGCAGCACGTTCAACGCGTACGCCACCTGATCGTGCGGCGCGTTGACCGCCCAGGTCTTGCCGTCATCGGGCGTGAGCTTTTCTGCATCCACACCGGCCGTCAGCAGCACGGCCAGCATGTCGTTGGCGTCGTTCTCGGTCAGCCCGGAATAGAGCTGCTGGTCGCAGCCAGACAGCAGCAGTGCGAGCAGCAACACCACCAGATATCTGAGCTTTCGCATGCTATTGGTTCTTGAACAGTGTCTGCACGGCGTTCTTGCCCGACTCCGCTACCCCAGCGCTGACATTGAGGTTGAAGCCGACCATCGTCACCTCATTCATCAACTTCATCTGTTGCGCAACCAGGTCATTCAGCCCCATGGTCGGCGCCTGCGTGCTGAAGGCATCGATATGCTCGGTCATGCTGCGCACGCCATCGTTTTGCACGTCGACCATCCGGCTCATCATGCTCGGCTCGCCGACACGCTGCATGGCTGGCGGCAACGGGCTGGAGGACTGCATCAGCGCCTGGAAGCGATTGACAAGCGTCTGGTTCGGCGCCGCCGTCGGCGACGCTGCTGGCGTGGTCAGGCCGGTACTGGCAGTGATCGGTGCGACAGGAGGAATGAGCGTCATGACATGTTCCGCAGGCTGGGTGGGGGTCCGGGTCAGGCGCGCAGATACTGGGCGTTGGGAACTTCCATCGGCGCGGCGGATTCGGCCGCCACTTCCAGCGGCGCGGGTGCGGGGGTGTAGCGTCCTGACAGCGCCTTGACCAGGCCAACGGCGTCGGCATCGGCGTTCTCTTCGATCAGACCGTCTGCAATGCCATGCCACGACGGGTCGCCCACCGCAAACAGGCAGCACGCGTACAAGGCCTTGCACAACGGCTTGGAGCCCGCATCGGCCTCCAGCTCACGCAGCAGGCGCGCGCCCTCCAGATAACTGCCGCGCTTGATCGCAATCCAGGCATCGAAGGTATCCAGCGCCTTCAGCTCGGGCCGCAGCACCCGCACGGCGGCCAGTACCGCTGCGGACTCTTCGAGTTTTTCGTGGGTCAGCCCCACCGTGATCAGGTTGATCAGCCCACTCACAACCGAACCGGAACATTCAATCTTTTCCATACCGCACCTCGTCATTCAATGGCTGTGGACAGCATGCGTGCGTAACGTACGCGTCGGCGCCAACGAAGACTTTTCAGAAGCGAACATCGGAATACCATCGCGAACAAACACATCGTGCTTCGTACACCCATGCACACGTTCGCCTTGGAAGCGGATCGTCCGGCAACGGCTCGCCCAGAATCGGCGTGCAGCAACAGCGGCCGGAGATCGCCATGTCGGATGAAAAGACCGAGAAGCCGACCGAAAAGAAACTGCAGGATGCGCGCAGGGATGGGGAAGTCCCGATCAGCCCGGATGTCACTGCCGCCGCGGTGCTGCTGGCCGCACTGTTGGTGCTGAAACTGACAGGCAGCTATTTTGTCGAACACCTGCGTGCATTGATGTCGATCGGTTTCGATTTCACCGCCAATACGCGCGATGCCACCGCCTTGCACCGTGCGCTCGGTCGCATCGGCATCCAGGGTGTGTTGCTGACGCTGCCCTTCGTGGCGGCCTGCCTGGCCGCAGGATTGATCGGCACCTTTGTGCAGACCGGGCTCAATGCCTCGCTCAAACCGGTCACGCCCAAATTCGATTCGCTCAACCCCGTCAACGGCGTCAAAAAACTCTTTTCGTTACGCAGTCTCATCAACCTGCTGAAGCTGGGCATCAAGGCGGCCGTGATCGGCGTGGTGCTGTGGTATGGCCTTCGTGCACTCATGCCGACCATCATCGGGCTAGCCTACCAACCAACGGCCGACATCGCCCAGATCGGCTGGCGCGCACTGGGCGTTCTGTGCGCCCTGGCGGTGCTGGTGTTCGTGCTGGTCGGCGCGGCGGATTGGAGCGTGCAGCATTGGCTGTTCATTCGCGACAAGCGCATGAGCAAGGACGAGCAGAAGCGCGAACACAAGGAGAGCGAAGGCGACCCGGAAGTGAAGGGAAAGCGCAAGGAATTCGCCAAGGAACTGGTCTTCGGCGACCCGCGCGAGCGCGTTGCCAAGGCCAAGGTGATGGTGGTCAACCCGACCCATTACGCCGTCGCGCTCGCCTACGAGCCGGACGGTTTCGGTTTGCCGCAAGTGGTTGCCAAGGGCGTGGACGACGGTGCGCTGGAACTGCGTGCCTATGCGCACAACCAGGGCATCCCGATCGTGGCGAACCCGCCGTTGGCGCGTGCGCTGCATGCGGTCGAACTGGGCGAGGCGGTTCCCGAATCGCTGTTCGAAACGGTGGCAGTGGTGCTGCGCTGGGTCGATGAGCTGGGCCGCGACAACGATGACGGCAGCGGTCCGCTGCCCTGCTAGGAGATGGCATGCGCCTGACACGGTATTTCTCATACACCGGTGAGGTGGCGATCGCCGCCTTGGTGGTGGCGGTCATCGGCTTGATGATCCTGCCGCTGCCCACCCCGCTCATCGATACGCTGCTGGGCATCAACATCACCTTGAGCGTGGTGTTGCTGATGGTCACGATGTATGTGCCCGACTCGATCTCGCTGTCGTCGTTTCCCTCGTTGCTGCTGTTCACCACACTGCTGCGGCTGTCGTTGAACATCGCATCGACAAAATCGATCCTGCTGCATGCCGAGGCCGGCCACATCATCGAGAGCTTCGGCGAGCTGGTGGTCGGCGGCAACCTGGTGGTGGGCCTGGTGGTGTTTCTGATCATCACCACGGTGCAGTTCATCGTGATCGCCAAGGGCTCCGAGCGCGTGGCGGAAGTCGGTGCGCGCTTCACCCTGGATGCGATGCCCGGCAAGCAGATGAGCATCGATGCCGACCTGCGTGGCGGCAACCTGACCGCGGACGAAGCACGCCGCAAACGCGCGCGGCTGGCCATCGAGAGTCAACTGCACGGCGGCATGGATGGCGCCATGAAATTCGTCAAGGGCGACGCCATCGCCGGCCTGGTGATCACCATGGTGAACATCCTGGCCGGCATCGTGGTGGGCGTGACCTACCACGGCATGAGCGCAGGCGAGGCGGCCAACCGCTTTGCGATCCTGTCGGTCGGCGATGCAATGGTGTCGCAGATCGCCTCGCTGCTGATCTCGGTGGCGGCCGGCGTCATGATCACCCGCGTGGCCAACGAGAACGAGGCCAAGATCAGCTCGCTCGGGCTCGACATCGGCCGCCAGCTCACCAGCAATGCCCGCGCCTTGCTGGCAGCCAGCGTCTTGCTGGCCTGCTTTGCGTTCGTTCCGGGATTTCCCGCACTGCTGTTCCTGTTGCTGGCGGCGGCCGTGGGCGCAGGCGGCTATACGATCTGGCGCAAGCAGCGCGATGTCAGCGGTACCGATCAGCCCACGCTGCCATCGACCAGCCGCAAGGGCGCCAAGGGCGATGCGCCGCATATCCGCAAGAGCGCGCCGGATTTCGCCTCGCCCCTGTCGATGCGGCTGTCGCCGCAACTGGCTGCGCGGCTCGACCCGGCACTGCTGGATCAGGCGATCGAAAGCGAGCGCCGGCAATTGGTGGAGCTGTTGGGCCTGCCGTTTCCGGGCATTGCGATCTGGCAGAGCGAGTCACTGCAGGACATGCAATACGAAGTGTTGATCCACGATGTGCCGGAAACCCGCAGCGCGTTGAGCGATACGGCGGACATGCCGAAAGCGCTGGCCCAACAAGCCATCGCACCGTTGCATGCACGCGCGCATCTGTTCGTCGGCATCCAGGAAACGCAGTGGATGCTGGAACAGGTGGGCGCGGACTATCCCGGGCTGGTTGCAGAGGTCAACAAGGCCATGCCCGCCCAGCGCATCGCCGATGTGTTGCGGCGGCTGCTGGAAGAACGCATCCCGGTGCGCAACATCAAGAGCATCCTGGAGAGCCTGGTGGTGTGGGGACCGAAGGAAAAGGATCTGCTGATGCTGACCGAGTATGTGCGCTGCGATCTCGGCCGCTATCTTGCGCACACCGCGACCGCAGGCACCGGACAGCTGCCTGCGGTGATGCTCGATCACGCGGTGGAACAGTTGATCCGGCAGTCGATTCGCGCCACGCCGGCCGGCAATTTCCTGGCCCTGCCACCGGAGCAGGCCAATCAGCTCCTCGAACAGGTGGAACGCATCGTCGAAGATCAGGCGCGGCATCCGCTGGCAGTGGTCGCCTCGATGGACGTGCGGCGTTATGTGCGCCGCATGATCGAGGCACGCCTGAACTGGCTGGAGGTGTATTCGTTCCAGGAACTGGGCGCAGAGGTGCAGCTGCAGCCGATCGGCAGAGTGGTGGCCTGATGCGCAAGCCACCGGTCCGCCATGTGCGCATCCTGCCGATTGCCGGCGCACCGCTGCAGCCGCACGCAGCGGCAGCGCCGGCGCGTGCCACGCAACGTGTCAGCTTCCTGCAACTGCGCCGACGCCTGAGCAGCGTGTTGGCCGGATTGCCGGACACGGTCTTGCCGGAGGATGGCGACGACGATCCGACGCTGCCGGAAGTGGTGGATGCTGCCAGCGACGATCACGGCCCTGCGCCGCTGCCAAGCGCACCTCCAAGCGCAACGCCCTGCCTGGATGACGGCAATCGTCGACAGATCGCCCGAGGCGATGACGGCGACGCACTGGGTCGGCAGATCGCCACCGAGTGGATCCGCACCCAACGCGCGCAGCTGGCCATCAACCACATCGCGCTGCGGGTGGCCGAGTTTTGCAATGCCACGCCGGTACGCGGCGCAGGTATCTGGGAAGCGTGGCTGGAGATCAACCACGACATCCTGCCGCAGACCACGCTGTTCTTGCGGCTTTCGCCAGACCAGCTATCGCTTCGCTTCGACAGCGGCTCGCCGGAGAAACGCGAGGTACTTTTGAATGGAAGAAAACGTTTGGATACTGCATTGAAGGCTGCGCTCAGCGACACGCTTCAGATCAGCATCGAGGTCGTCTAGCGCTGCATCTGCAGCAGACCAGCCATAGCGAGGGACGCCGTGTTGTCAACAGAGCCGAGCCTGACGTCGCCGGCACGCGACTTGTCGCAGGCGCTGACCCACGTGCCCGCCGTGCGTGCGCAGCTGGGCAGAGTGCTGTGCGATCCGCGTGCCGCACAGCGTTGCGGCTACACCGCGCAACGCCGTGGCATCCGGGCTGCGGATGCCGCGCGCCTGCAGTTGCAGTTCGACAGCGGCAACCTGGAGTTGCGGATCGCTGCACGCGACGGCCTGGCGCTGCTGTTGAACGAAGCCGATGACGCCCTGCGCGTGGCGATCGCCGGTGTGCTGTTAAGCGATGATCTGCGCGCCCTGACACCACTGGGACTGGGCGCTGCCGAGGTGGTCGCCTTCGAGCGCTGTGCGGATGCAGTCGATCGCCTCGATATCGGCATCACGCTGGGAGGCATCGACGCGATCGCAGAAACCGCCAGCCCGCTGCTGCTTGCCGCGCTGCAAACGGCAAGCGCTGCGCTGGCTCAGCCATCGCCACTGCCGGCCTGGCTGAGCGCACTGCGGGTGACCACGCGCCTGCGTATCGGCCAGCGCGCGGCAACGGCGGCGTTGCTGCAATCGCTGCGCCCGGGCGATGTCCTGCTGCACGCGCTTGCCACGGCTCCCGTGCGCAGCGGCGAGCTGCTCTGGGGCATCCCTGGAGGCGCCGTGTTGCGCGCTCCGGTACGCCTGACCCTGCAACAGATGATTCTGGAGACCGCCCCCACCATGCAGCACGATATGCCCGCGTCCGACTCCTCATCGTCCGCCACCGATGTGGCGGCACTGGAACTGCCCGTACAGCTGGAAGTGGACCAGCTTGCGCTGTCTCTGTCAGTGCTGTCGGGCTTGCAGCCCGGCCAGATCCTCGAACTGTCGGTGCCGGTGGATCAGGCCGACATCCGCCTGGTCGTCTACGGCCAGACCATCGGCATCGGC
Source organism: Xanthomonas sp. NCPPB 2933 (assembly GCF_056725225.1). NCBI lineage: Bacteria > Pseudomonadati > Pseudomonadota > Gammaproteobacteria > Lysobacterales > Lysobacteraceae > Xanthomonas > Xanthomonas sp. NCPPB 2933. The sequence goes on along the minus strand of NZ_CM161518.1, from coordinate 648,663 downwards.
AGATTGCTGGCGGTGGGCGAACATCTCGGCGTGCAGATCCTCAGCATGTCGGAGACTGCGCATGCAGATGCCTGATGTCGGCTCGCTGCTGCTGGTGGTCATCATGCTGGGGCTGCTGCCCTTCGCAGCGATGGTGGTCACCTCCTACACCAAGATCGTGGTCGTGCTCGGCTTGCTGCGCAATGCCATCGGCGTGCAGCAGGTGCCGCCGAACATGGTGCTCAACGGCGTCGCGTTGCTGGTGTCGTGCTTTGTGATGGCGCCGGTGGGCATGGAGGCGTTCAAGGCCGCGCAGAATTACAGTCCCGGTGCCGACAACAGCCGTGTGGTGGTATTGCTCGATGCCTGCCGCGAACCGTTTCGGCAGTTCCTGCTCAAGCACACCCGCGAGCGCGAGAAAGCCTTTTTCATCCGCTCGGCGCAGCAGATTTGGCCCAAGGACAAGGCCGATACGCTCAAGCCGGACGACCTCCTCGTGCTGGCACCGGCATTCACGCTGAGCGAGCTGACCGAGGCGTTCCGCATCGGGTTCCTGCTGTATCTGGTCTTCATCGTGATCGATCTGGTGGTGGCCAATGCATTGATGGCGATGGGCCTTTCGCAGGTGACGCCGACCAACGTGGCCATTCCGTTCAAACTGCTGTTGTTCGTGGCGCTGGATGGCTGGTCCATGCTGATCCACGGCCTGGTCCTGAGTTATCGGTGACGCCATGGACCACGACGATCTGGTGCGATTCACTTCCGAAGCCTTGTTGCTGTGCCTCAAGGTGTCGTTGCCGGTGGTCGGCGTGGCCGCAGTGGCCGGGCTGCTGATCGCCTTCATCCAGGCAGTGATGTCGCTGCAGGATGCCTCGATTTCGTTCGCGCTCAAGCTGGTAGTGGTGGTGGCTGCCATTGCAGTCACTGCGCCCTGGGGCGCCTCGGCGATCATGCAGTTCGGTCAGGCGCTGATGCAGGCGGCCTTTCCATGATCCGGCGCATTTCGCCAGGCGCTGTGCCGCCGTCGCTGCCGAGCGCGCCCGGCGCACCGCACCACCACGCCGATGCGCCGCAGGCTGGCGTGCAGTCGCCTGCGGACTCGGCACATCATGCCCCCCGTCTGCGCCCCGCTCCGCCACGCAAGCGGCGACGCGGCATGCGCTCGCTGGATGGCATGGACGACGAACGCGACGCCACCGAACTGGAAGAAGCCGAAGCGGCACGCGTCTCGGCGCTGCGCGGCCGTGTCAGCATCGCAATCGCTCAGCCACAGGGCCAGGGGCAACGCCAGGATGATCAGCATGGCGAGGGCGGCAATGCGCAGGCCGGCGATCCGCAGGCGGGAAGAGGGCAAAGCGCTTCGTCGGTGCACCTGGACAACAGTGTGCGTGCGAGTGTCGACGGCGTTCTCGACCGCTACGCGACGACACGCGCCGCCGACCCGACGGTCAGGCGACGCGCGCTTGCCGTTGCGCTTGTCGAACTGCGCGCGATCGGCATTGCCCATCCTGCCGCAGCACAGTTGACGGCCATGGTCTGGAGGTTGATGCGCGAGCATCTGCGCTCCGGCACCGCGAGCACAGCTGCGGAAAACCTGCAGGCGTTACGGAAGCTTCTGGTGGAGCTGGTGGCGGCGCAACCGGAGCCATCGCCAGCGCTGCGCAACTTCCATCTACTGCTTCCGTTGGTGCTGCTCAACGCGGAAAAACCACGTAAACGCCTTGATCGTGTCGGCGCCATCACACGTTTGAACACACTGCTGATTGAGCACCAGGAGCGGACCGCTCAGGAGATTCGCGCATGACCATGCAACTTCGCGTGCTGACGGGAATCCATGCCGGCGCACGATTAGATTTGCAGCCAGGCAGCTATACGTTGGGCGCCGATCCCCAAGCCGAAATCCGGATCGAAGATTGGCCTGATTGTTCGCTCATCATCGAGGTGGATGCAGATGGTCAAGTGCGTTATCGCAGCGACGCGTTGCCGACGACAGCGTTTGTTGCGCTGCATCCGGTGCGCTTTGGTCCGTTGGTGCTCTGCATCGGCGACGCTGCGGCCGATTGGCCGGACGATGTTGCGCTGCTGGAGCAGCTACTGTCGCCCGCCGCGACGCCGGCAGCGCCTTTGCCACGCAGGTCCAGGCGCAACGCACTGCGTGCAGTGGTGGGCGCCATGCTAGCGCTGGCCGCGGCGGCACTGTTGCCCTCCCTGCTCCCGGCCTTCCTCTCCGATGCGGCTCCCCCACGCAGCCAGGACAACCAGCTCAATCAGGTGCGATTCGTGCTCAAACAGCTTGGCTTGCGCGAAGCGCGCGTGGAGCAGGTCGGGTCGCGCGTGCGGGTCGAGGGCCTGGTGACAAGCAGCGCGGATGCAGCGCGCCTGCGCGCACAACTGCATCGGTATCAACATGCGGTCACCGTCGATGTGGTGGTGGTGGATGAGGTACTGGCAACCCTCCGCGATACCTTGGCCGACCGCGACCTGAGCGTGCGTTACGACGGCCAGGGCGTTTTCTCCATTGCCGGCAGCAGCGACAACGCAGAGCGCGCGATCCGGCGGATCGCCGACCTGCGCAGCGATCTGGGCCCGGAAATCCGCAAGCTGCACGTGGACATCGCCCAGCAGGATCCGTCCGTGAAAACACCTGCCAACTACGACGCCGCCTTGCTTGTCGACGGACTGCATTACGTGGAGACCCCGGACGGCACCAAGCACCTGACCTCCACCACTTACTGAGTTAATCCAACGAGGATCGGTCATGTTTGAATCCATTACTGAAAGCATCGCCCATGACATGGGTGCCTTGATCAAGGTCAAATCCGAAGATGCCAGCGGCGAGCGCCTGGCAAGGATTGTCGATGCGCTGGATAACACAAGACAGCAGGTGCAGGTGCAGTGGATGGCCGCAACCGACGCTGCAGATCGCACCCGGCTTTCGACACTGCACGAAGGCTTCAATGCCGCCCATGCGCTGGTCTCGCACATCGCGGCGGCTGCCTGACCCAATCCCTGCTAGTGAAGCAAGCAGGGTTTCCCGCGCCAACGGCGCTTCTCAAAAGAAATAGGAGATCAACATGTCACTTCTTGAAGGCATCAACAGAGGCGGATCAGCCAAGGACCTTCTGAGCAACACGTTCAAGGACAAGTTTGATAGTGAAATAAGCAGCATGGGTCAGTCCAGCCAGGCAAACTCCTTCATGGGCGGTGTGGGCGACTCAGTCTCAACGACCATCAAAAGCAACAACTATGTCAGCCGCGAGATGAACGCATTGAACTTGAATGCCTCGTTGAACAATGTAATCAGAAAATTCGGGGAGACGATGAAAGACGCGACGCGTTAAGACAAAAATGGTTCATCACCTGCGCAGGCCCGCCCAGACGGGTCTGCGCAACCGACAGCGGTTAGGCAATGGCTTCGGCACGATTCGAAACCCTGGCTGCGGAACTGTGCGATGTGCTTGGCCTGCCGGATGTGCAGGAGTTGATCGAGCACCGCACGATCCAGATAGACGGATTCGAGGTCTATCTGCACATGCCGGAGCCACAGTCCGAGGAGGAAGCGCAGGAAGAAGCGCTTTACCTACGCATCTCCTACGGCCTTGCTCCTGCGGGACGGACCCTGACGGTCTTCCGGCTGTTGCTGGAAGCCAACCTGTCGGTATATGCGCAGGACCAGGCGCAACTCGGATTGAACGATGCCGGCGTGATCGTGCTGGTCGTGCGCGTTCCGCTGGACGACGACGTCGACGGTGCCTGGATCTGCGATCTGCTCGCCCATTACGCCGAGCATGGCCGTTACTGGAACAACAACATCTTCATTGCACACGACGAAATGTTCGAAGGAATCGCAACGGGAAACTATCTGTGGCTACGCGCGTGAGGTGCCCGGCGTTGCTTGCATGCCGATGGTGTTAGCCAGACATGCACGACTGCGCAGCACGCTGCCGGCGCCTTGCGCATCCGCTGCGCCGTATCGCATCGCTACGCTGTCGCGCGGTTATTTCCCACCGCAGGATTTCGTCCGCCATTCATCTCTTGCAAGGACACTCGCCAATGAATCTCGCCATTCCCTCACATAGCACTGCGAGCTTACAGCCGTCCTCATTCTCCCCTTCGGAGCAGCAAGCCCTCACCGCGGTGATCATGAGCATGCTGGCGTACTGCATGCAACGCCTGCTCAGCGACATGATGCAGCCACAGGATCAGCCGTCCAGTGATGGTCAACCAACGACCACCCCCAATCCGACACCGTCTATGCCGCCATCGAACCCGCCGTGTTCCACCAACCCCGGCGGGCAACACGGCAGCGGCAGCGGTGCCGGCAATGGCAATGGCAATGGCAACAACGGTGGCAACGGCAGCAACACCTCCGGAACGGGAACCGGCAACGGCGCATCGCCCAGCAACCCGGGTCACTCGGCGACTCCCACACCCACGCCCACCGACGGTGCTCACGGCACGCCAGGCCCGACCGGCACGCAGGCGCCACTGCCTCCCGGCAAGGTCGTCACTGCGCCACCCGGCATCCAGAACAAGCCCATCGTGGTGCACAAGGGCGAGGTGTTCGACGGCAAGAACCAGCTATACGTCGGCGGCCCTTGCCTGGGCAAAGGCGATCAGGACGAGCACCAGCAACCGCTGTTCATCGTCGAGGACGGCGGCAGTCTCTGCAATGTCCACATGACGGGCGGCGGCGACGGTGTGCATTTCATGGCCAGCGGCAAGATGGTCAACTGCGTCAACGAGGATGTCAGCGAGGATGCCGTCACCATCGATGGGCAGGGCAACCGTGAGCATGATGCGGGGATTGCCGGTTGCAGCCCCGAGGTCGTCGGCCGGCCGAAGGTCGAGATCATCAATTGCACGTTCAAGAACGCCGCAGACAAGGTCGTGCAGGACAACGGCGCTGCCGACGTGGTGATGTCGGGCGACACCGTCGAGGGTGCCAGCAAGGTCTTCCGCACCAACGGTGGGCATGCCGATATCGACTCGCACCTTCAGGTCGAGAATTGCGAGTTCAACCAGGTCAAGGAAGCGGTGTTCCGGACCGACGCGCCCGGCGCGACGGTGACGCTGGCAAACCTGAAGACCGATGCGCCCAACGAGGCGATTGTGCTGGACGCTTCCCAGGCGATAGGTGCGACACGTATCGGCCACAAGCCCTACAGCGGCTGATCGCGCGCGCTGCACCGTCGCCGCGCGTCGATCGCGCCCGGCAGATGCATGGTTGCCGCATCTGCCGGGCGTCAGTGCCCGCCGTCGTAGGCGATGACCGCAGACCGACCATCATCGCTGCGACGCCTGCGCGGCACGCACTGCGTCGCGGTAAGCAGACACTGCTGCCATGTGCAAACGGGCCGCTCGCCCTGTGCGGCTTTACAGCAGCAGCGAGCACAGTCGGACGCGAACCGCCACACGCGAGAGATCGACCTTGACCCGTATCCGCTCCGCCACCGTGACACTCGGGCTGCCTGGCAACAGCCATGGCGAGGCGCATGCCGGCACGCCGGCGCCGCACAAGCAGGCCCATCACCGACTGCATCAACTGGATGGGCCCGCGGCCGAGTCCGAGGCACGTGCTGCAGAAATGGATGTGGCCGCACGGGTACATCGCTACACCGCAGCTGCTGCCGACAGCGGACAGGGCACGCCTGCGCCGCGCGAGACAGGCAGGCTGCGCGGCGTGCGCAAGTCGTTGCAGAGGCTCGCCCGGCTCGCCGGCACGGCGGTGGGCATCGCCGGGCAGGCCACTCCCGACCACACGCGCCTGCTGCGCTACCAGGGCACGTCTGCGCAGCCTGCACCACCCGCTCGGGCAGCGCCAGGCGACTGGCACGCACTGGCTCCCTTGCAGACAGCGGCATTCTCCGCCTCGCAACGGCTGAGCGATGCACGGATCGCCGTGCGCAAGGCCGCAGCGCTACAGCGCCTGGTGCAGCTGCATCTCGATCGCCTGGAGCAGGACACCGGTTTACATGCCAGACGCGCACCGCGCCTGGCCGACCGTGCCAACGAGACCCGCAAACGCCAACAGGTGCTGGCCACCTGGAACGCGCTGCTACGCAAACACATCGCCGATTGCAGCGAGCGCCTGGCGCACACCGAGCAACAGCTGCAGCAGCAGTTGGACCAACTGACGGCCATGCCCGCGCCTGCGGCAAGCGATCGTCGACCGCGCCTGCGCGACATGCTCAAGCACGAAGCCGAGCTGGATCGCATCCGCAAGCTGCACGAGCACGCGCGCCATCTGTCCGCCCTGCGCGAGAAACAGCAGGCCTCGCTGCAGCGCCTGCACGTGCGCGCCGCCAGCCTCGACACCACCCTGGCGCAGGCGCTGCAGTCTGCGCACATCGTGGCTGGCGACCTGTTCGAGACCGCTGCGCACGCCGACGAGCTGCGTGCACTGCTGCCGGCGCTGGCGGGCCTGACGCACTCGCTCGCGCAGGAGGTCGACACCGCAGCGGCCGACGATCTGCGCGCCAGCCAGGCGCTAAGTGCCGCGTCGGACGCGCTGATTGCCGCGCAGATCGCGCAGACCGCATCCAGCGCAACCGATGCGGCTGCGGCCACTGCATTGCGCAGCCGCTTGTCGACATGGGCGAGCGGGCTCTCCACCACGCGTTTCGGCGACCAGGCGGTGCCTGCAGCGGGCATCGTGGCCATCGCGCTTGGCGCGCTGCGCTCGGCAGTGGCCGGTGTGCTCGGCGACAACCGCGCTGACGCGGCGGCGCTACTGCTTGCCACCTTCGACCATGTCCACAACGGCACCTGGAGCGCGCTGATCCCTGCCGATCCGCAACAGCACGATGCCCGACAGGGCGCGACGATGGGCGAGCACGCCGGGATTCCACGCGCAGCGATCGAGGCGGCGACGACGCGCTGGCTGGAGACCCTGGCGCGCGTGCCGCGCGGCCGCCAGGTGCTCGGCCAGTTGATCCAGGCACGCCACGAGCGTGCCGCCGACCCGGGCCGCCAGGACATCGCGCGCATCGCATTACGGGCCGATGCGCTGCTGCGCGCCACGCCTGTAGACGATGCCGCCACGCGGTGCTGGCTGAGCGATGCACGGCGCGCGGCCGGAAGTGCCCTGCACGCGGCCGACCCGGCGCAGGCGCTGCAGACCTGCAGCAGCGACGAACGCGCGGCCTACCATGCGCTGCGCAACGGCTACGAGTCGCGTGCTCCCGACTCGGCGTATGCGCGCGCAAACGCCCACCTGCAGGCCTTCGGCGAGGCGGTGCGCACGGCCACCTCGCCCCATCCTGCAGGCGCACACGCGAGCGCTCCCAATCCGCTGCATGCCTTGTCGGAGGGGCTGGAGGTCGCATCGGCCACCGCACTGCCGACACCGCGTCGACGCGCCAACCTGACCCTGGAACACGCCGGCGCTGCCTTGATCGGCTACCTGGGCGCATTGCATGCCGCCCGGCTGCAGGGCTGTGTGCCATCGCAGGCCGAGTTGCACTGGCAGGCGGCTGCTGAGTTGCTGCAGTGGGTCGATGAGGACGTGGACCGCAGCGGCATGGTCTTCGATGCCGCCACCCTGGCGCGCATCGCCGAACGTGCGGCGGTGCTGCACGACCACCATCAGGCACAGGCATCCTGCACCCCGGGCGGTGCAGCGGTACAGGCAGCGCCACCGGAAGGATTGCAGCGTGCCTGGGAGCAGGTGCGAAGCGGCCGCTGCACCGCGCCAGCCGCGTTCGATCTGTTGCGCACCTGCCTGTCTACCGTGCGGGCGGAGCACGCAGAGCAGGCAGCCCAGCTGCAACCGAGCAATGCCTCGCCACAGGCCGCGGTGTGGCTCGCACATGCGGATGACTGCCTGGCGCATTTCGACACCGCCATCGACAAGACCTTGCAGTTGGCGAAGCAGACCGGTGCCGGCGCCCTGGCCCACCCCGAGGCGTTGCTGGACCTGCTGCGCGACATGCTCTCGCATCTGGAATGGCGCGACCGCTGGCGGATGACCTGCCAACGGACCTGGGGCGCCAATCTCGCACCGCTTTCGGCGGCAGCTGCCGTTGCAGGATCTGCGTTCGGCCTGGGCGCGCGACTGATCGCCAGCATGCAGTGCAATCGCGATGCCTCGCTAGAGTTCTACATGGGACGTACCGGTCTATACCTGCAGATCAGTCGCCAATCAGCGACGCAGCGCCAGCTCGGTGCGGGCCTGACTGCCGGCTATGGCATCGCTGTGGACAGTGCCTACGCGGCAGCCGGCGTGTCGGCCGCCGTGGACTGGCGCTATCGGCGCGAGGTCGGTGTGGAAGACGGCCTGCAGATCCGTATCCCCCGACTGGGCAAGGGCCGCGAGCCGGCACTGTTGCAGGCGTTTTTGCGCATGCTGGGGCATCTGGTGCGCCGCGCAGCATCCGATCATCCAGAGCAGCCACACGGCGCGGACTGGATGCATGCGTTGCTGGCCGAGCATCCGGAGGCCAGCGTCGGGCTGATCGACCAGGCCGCACGCGTCAGCCAGGGAACCGAATGCAGCGCCAGCGTCAGCGCCGGCCTGCGCGCAGGCGATACACACGGCCGTCGTGCGGGCGGCTCGCTCGGGCTCGGCATCAAAGCGCGCCAGGACCTCGGCTGGACGTCGACGACCGTGGCCGGCTACATGACCACGCAGTATTGCGACACCACCGCCGCACGCCGGGTGGAAGCGGCCGCACGCCTGACGGCCGGCGTACAACTGGCACTTGCCCAGCAGCGCCGCGAAGGTGCATCGGCGACGCCTGCAGCCAGCACCACGGTCTCGGCAATCGAAGCCGGCTATGTCACCGAAGTGAGCGCGGACGTGGCCACCGCGTTCTGCACGCTGTTCCAGTTCGGCGGCGAAATCGATGCGGCCCGCAGCGACCGCGCAACCGACTTCGCGCAATTCGCAGCGTTCGAACGCCTGGTCCGCACCCAGTGGGAGCGCTGGGCCGACTACGGCCTGGTCAAACTGGGCAACGATGTCGACCAGACCTTGCAACCGGTGCTGGCAGAGCTGCAACTGGAGCATTTCATGCAGCAGGCCATGCGTTTTGCCGATGGCAACGCGCTGGCCGCACTGTTTGCCGACGAGGCGTTACGCAGCGCCGCTGCGCCGTTGCTGGACGTGCACCGGGCACTTGCACTGGTGGCGCAGGACGCGGGTGACCACGCGCGTGCACTCGCCGAGCGTACGGCCTTCGATGCCTTGCTGCAGCAGCCCGCCGTGTGGGAGCCGACCTTGCTGCTGGTCCGCGAGAAGGCGAAACTGACCGAAGAACGTGGCGTGGATTTCATCGTCAAGCGCCAGCGCAACCGCATCGCCGAGGCCATGCGCACGGTCGGTCAATGGCCGGCGTACGAAGCGGTACCGCGCGCCGCAGCGCCCCGTTCCACTCCCACTGCTCGCAGGTAAGCCGCGCGCCAGGCCGGCACCGGGAGCATCAGCAAGCGACAGACGCAACGGCGGCTGCGTCTGTCCTTGCAGCGTGCAATCCGCGAGCGGATCACCCGCGCGATCGATCGCTCACGGTCGGCCGCTTTCCCACTGGCGCAGTTTCTCGCTCTCGTGCAACGCGTCCCTGAGCGTCGTTAACTCGGTATCCAGTGTCGCGGTCAGGTCGTTGCGTGGCACTCCGCTGAACATCGCCTTCTGCCCGGTGTGCAGCGCATCGCGCACCGTGTCGATGGTCGCAATCGAGGGGGACTGCGTGCCGATTTCCGCGCGCAATGTCTCCAGGGCTTCGCGCAACCTCCCCGCCTGCGGCCCCGGTGCAGGCGCAAGCCGCTCTCCCTCTTCCAGGGCGCGCGCAATCTGCGCCGGTGTCGGCGCCGAAAACAGCGCGATCGCCTCGTCGATGGGCTCGGCCAGCGCCTGAAGCGTGCGTTCGATGGTGCGTTGATGATTGGCCGCGGTGACGGCACGTTCCTGATCCAGTCGCGTCGCCTGGGTGGTATTGGCGCCGTTCTTGGCCTTCAGCGCATTCCACACCGTATCGTTGAACAGGGTCTGCACCGCCTGCTGCACGACCGTGGCGGTGGAATTGGCGGCCTCGCCCACAACGCTGCCGTTTTCGTTGCCGCCGCGCAACGGCGCAGCGATCAGGCGGCCGGCCCCGAGCGAGGCGAAATTGGCCAGCACGTTGCTGAGCATGTGACGGCCCAGCACATCGCGTAGCGCAGTGGTGATCGCGTTGGTGGTGCTCAAGGCTTGCCTGGCCAACGCCAGGCCTTCTTTCCCGGTCTCCAGCAGATAATTGGGGGGGAACCGCACAGCGTCGGACCATTGCGCCGGCCGACGCGTCTTGTCCGGCAATGCCAGCGAAAACAGATTCAGCCGCTGCTGTCCGCCAAGCAGGTCGGGCACGCTCATCTGGCCGGTGCGCGCCACCGCCTTGCCGGTTTCGAGCATCGCCTTCTGCACCACCCCTGCCCCGCCAATGGCGAGCGCGCTCAACCCCAGTTGGCCGGCCGGCGTGCGCGTGCCCGGGTCGTCGGAGGTTCGCCGCGCCGCGTTGAATCCTGCGTTGATCGTCGGCTTGAGCAACAAGGTGTCCAGGGACTTGTCGTCCAACGTCGATTGCCACTGGGTGATGCCCTGGCGGAGGTCGTAGGTCTGCGCCTTGAGCTCGGCAAGCGTGGGTGCGTTGCCCTCGCCCGGGCGCGTGAAACGCTTGGTTCCGTCGGTGATTTCCAGCACGGCCGGCGGCGGATCGGGCACCAGGATTTTCGGGTCGATGGTCTGAAAACGCGGCAAGTTCGCAACGCGCGCGCGCCGATCCATTGCCGGGATCAGCAACGTATCGCTGGCATAGGACACCACGCCCGCCACCGCACCGGACAGCGTTGACGTACTCAGCGTCTCCGATCCGGGCGGGCGCGAGTTGTCGTAGGCGGCGCCTGCGGCAAGACCGAACGGAGTCCGCATCGAGCCGATGACGAAGGCCCTGAGACACTCGTAGGCGATCGGCCACGCTGCCTTTGCGCCTGCCGTCTTCATATCGCCGACGATCTGGTATCCGGCATCCGGTCCGAACGCGGTGATGCGTTCATCCACGCGCGCGTCCGCCCATTCCAGATACGCGGCCTGCAGCGCCTCCTGCTCCTCCGACGGCGCTGCAAATGGCACTGCATCCAGGCGTGCGCGTAACTGCCCCTTCAAGTCAGCGGCTGTCGACGCACTGCGCTGCGCATAGGTCACTGCAACGGCAGGCGCGTCCGACACATCGCTGACCGAGGACCCGGGGCTTAGCGGCGGAGTGTAAAACGCTGCATCCGTCAGCTCCGAAGAATGCGACGACTGCGAGGACTCCGAGCGATGGGATGCGCCATGCGAGGACTCGGCATGACTTGCGTCGGTCGTCGCGCGACGTGGAAACGCTGCGCGACGACCGCGTAACATCGGACCCGGAGAGCGTAAGCCCGCGAGCGGCCCGGTTGGAGGCCGCGTCTGCGGTGCTGCAGCGGCCTCCTCGGCCTGCGTTGGGTGTGTGGGGGCAGGCGAGGTTGCGCGGCTGCTGGAAGAGGCCCCAATGTCGCTGGTGAGCTTCATGAGGCCACCTCGGCCGGGTTGCCGGCCTGCGTCACCAGCGCATCCAGCACCACACGGGCGACCACTTGCCCGCGCTCCAGCGCGGTGGCCACGGCATCGGGCGTGCGCTCGAGCAACAGCGGGCAGACACACAGCAGCCCAAGATCCGAGAGCGTGAGCCGCCATCCGTAGTGCGTCAGTAATTGTTCCTGCAGTGCCAGCAGCGTTACCACCTCATCGCCGCCGAGCTCGCGTGCGGCCAGTGGCAGGATGACTTCCGGAAAGGCCGTCATTTCGCCCTGCTGCATCTGCGTGTGGACACGGCACAGCATACCCGCAGGCCCAAGGATGGTTTCACCCTCGCCAAGTCGCTGCGCAAGCTCGTCGGGCAACCCAAGACGGAGCGCCAGGCTGGTGAAAAATGCGTCGTTCGCTGTGTGGAGTTTTCCCAATTCCGACATTGTCCGAAATCCTCGAGAAAGTAGGCGATGAGTACCGATACACCATTCCGGTAGGACAAAGTCTCCGGTACGGGACGCATACCTGGGTAAAGCCCTGCGAAAGACTCTTGCCGTGCGCGAAGATGTCCTGCCGAAAAACGTGCAACCGAGACCTGGATCAAGTGCACCGCACTCCGAAGCAATGCGAGATCACGTTGCACACCACGGGTCCGGAATTAAGTCGCTTACACCCCTGACATTCGCATCGATATGCTCGACTTCGCGATGCAGGTCGCAAAAATGGGTCAGCGTGCTGCATTGTTTCCGCCCATAGCGGCCACCCGAAACATCAGGCGTGGATTCGCTATCGAGCGTTGCGCTTCACCCTATTTCATCAATACAAGCGAGTGGTATTCATGAAGGTTTCTTCCGCACCCCAGACAGCACGTTCCTACAATAACCATGTAGTGAATTCACCGAGCGACGAAAGGCAAAGCAGGCCAACCACAAAAACCGATGGACCGCTTGCACAACTCCAGGGACGTTCCGCTCCGAAGAGATATCGCACCGCTCCCAAGCCTGCTCAATCGTCCGCACAGGCTCAGCAAATGCGGCCACTTGGCATGCCGCCATTCCACGCAGGCACCTGCAACGATTGCGGCCTTCATACGATTGCGGCACTGACCGGGCTTCCTGAGGCGCATGTGGTCAACGGGCTGGGCCTGACACCAGACAATATTCAATACATTAGCCAACATGGCATGACGCCCGACCAATTTACCTGGGCAATCAGCAAATTCGAAAATGGCAGTGTCAAACACCAGCGCGGATCGCCGGAAGACCTTGCCAGTGCACTGCATCAGCTTCCAGATTACGAAAAGATTGCGATCGGCATGGAGCGTCATTCAGGCATCGGACACCTGGTTGCTGCGATGCGCCAAGGTGAAAAGCTGGTCATCTGGGATCGCCAGGTCAGCCATGTAACAGAAGTGCGAACGAGAGAGGAGTTATTGAATTATTTCAATAGCAATAATGTGTCAAGTGTTCAAACGTGGTCCCGTCAGTGATCCCCAGTAGTCCGTAGCTGTTCGCAGGCAACTGGTAAAAATCCTCTGCCACACCCTGCTGCAGGGCTGCAGCCGAAGCGCTCAGCCCTGCATTGATCCGGCCGTTCACCTTATCAGGTAGGCAAGGATAATGCCCTTCGGGCAGGCTACGCCAGTGGCGCTGATCGATCGATAATCAAATTGCCGCTGCGCTTGCATACACGAGTTTATGCTTGACCAGGAGACAGTGGTTTCGCACGCTGAGCCGCCCCTGGCCTCCGATGCCCGCATCATGCAGCGTACCGAATGCCACCAATAGGCATGGCCGCTCCTCATACATCACCCCGCAATAGCGCGTAGATCGCGCTGGACAAAGATGTCTGGCATGACGACTCGTCCTCTTATGACCATCAGGCGGGATGATCCGCAGTCCGCTTTCCGCTTTTCGGATAACCCAAGCGGAGATTCGCCCAGCGAGCTAGCCTCTCACGTTTCGATGCAGCGTCATTGCGACGCTCGCCACCTCTAGAGCTCTCGCGAGCACCCCCAGCCCGGGGCCGCTGCGGTAATGCCTGCCGGTCGCAAGCAGCAGCCGGCAAGGCACATTGGCGTTCAAAGTACCAGGATCGCATCAGGCGATCATGGCGATCGCCTGCGCTCCTCTCACAGCGAATGCCGAACAGAGGCGATCATTACCTGCGCCGCCCGCCCCGCAAATTCCGGAGGTTTTCCTTCGTGTCCGCCTCGAAGTTGTCCGCAACGTCCTTCGGGATAATCTGCTTCCCCAACGGCACTCCGCCCGCGTCCTCCAGCTTCTGGCGGATTTCGCCGTTTTTCTTCTCTTTATCCAACCGCACCTCTTCATAATGCAAGCCCGCCAACACAGGCGCCTTGAGCATGTCCGTCGATCGATTAATGTCGTTGCCTACTAAATATCCTTTAACCCCATCAATGCGCTTTTGCCGCTTGGTTGCCCCCTTGCCTTCTCCTTTGACTGCGCCCTCGCCTGCGCCCTTGGTCGCACCCTCGCCTGCGCCTTTGGTCGCACCCTCGCCTGCGCCCTTGGTCGCGCCCTCGGTTGCACCCTTGGTCGCACCTTCGCCTGCACCCTTGGCCGCGCCCTCGCCTGCGCCCTTGGTCACCCCCTTGGCTGCGCCCTCGGCCACCCCTTTGGCGACCCCCTTGGCTGCGAGTCTGGCCGTGGGTCCACCGGCGGCACCCACCAGCGCCCCAGCCATGTTGATGCCGGCGAGTTCCCACGCCAGTTTCATGTCGCCGCCTTGCAGTGCAGTGTCGAGAACCTGTGCTGCCTGCGCTTCGCTCTCCAATGCCACCGCTCCTACATCCGCAATCTCGCCGATGATGGGGATGCCGTTCAGTGCACTGAGTCCCACGGAGGCCCAGTCCAAGATCTTGCTGTCCCACTTGAGGAACTCATGCAGTCCCTTGCCGAAGGTGCCGATGTCCTTTTTCTTCTGCTTGATCTCGGGTTGATCGGCTTTGCCCATCAACATGTCCGCGACCGCCTTCTTCTGGTCGGGCGATGTTGCCGCGTGCGTGGGCGATTTCTCCACGGCCTTGTTGGCCGCCGTCATATGATCGTAGAACTGCTGAAAATCCTTGTTGCTGATCTTGCCTGAGTCGACGACATGGCCACCGCCGAAGAAGCTGTGGGGCTTCTTGTAGCCAGTGATCGAATTGTTCAACAAGCCGAACAGCAGCGGGTCGCCCAACAACTGTTTGGCGGCGTCGCGCACGGCGGGGTCGGCTTTATCGTCCTTGACGATCGTGTCGAGCTTGTCGCGGGTCACCTCTTTGCCGTCGCCGAAGAACGCATCCTGGTGCGTGTTGATGGTGTCGAGCGTTTTCAGCTCGGGGGCGGTCAGGTGCATCTGCGATGCGGATTTCTGGAGAAAATCCGGCGTACTCATCGAACCCGAGTCCCCCGCCAGCGCCTTCCACTGGTCCGGGTGCTCACGAAAGTACTGCGCGGCGGCGATGACCTGCGGCGGGCACTTCTTGGTCTTGCTGTCGCCTTCGACCAAGTGCTTGAAGGCGTCCTGGTTCAGATCCTTCGGCAGATAGTCCGAGTAGCGATAGAGTTCGCGCATCGCGTCGCTTTCGGTCATGACCGTTGGCTGGGTCTTGTCCGGGCTGTCCGACGCCACATAGTTTTGCGTGTAGCCCTTGGCTTGCTTGTTGGCGTATTCCGCGACCTGCGCGTGGCCGGCCGAGAACTTGCTGAGATCGCCGGCGGTGATCTTGCCGCCACACTTGCCATCGCCCTGCGAGCCAATGGCAAAGAACAGCCGCGGATCCTTCTGCAGTTCGGTCAATGCCTTCTTCAGATCCGGCGGCGTCGCAGGATCGTTGATCTTCGCGTCGAGATCGGCCCAGGCGACCGGCAATTGGTCCTTGTGGCGATCGAGCGTGGTGACGATTTCCAATTCGTTCTGGGTGAGCGTCCCGTCTTTCCAGGTGACCGACGAGCCGTCCACCGCAGGTGGCAGGTCGCGCCCCTTCATTTTTTCGGGATTATAGGTCGCGTTCTTTCCGCCCAGCTCAGTCACCTGCGGATGGCGGTCGGCAAAGTCATAGAGGTTGGCGGCAATGAGCGTGCCGTTGCATTTACCCTGGTCGTCGTGGTGGTGCTTGCCGTGCCCCTGCGATGCCATCGCGAAGAACAGGCCAGGGTCCTGTTGCAGGCCTTGCAGCGCCTTTTTCAGGTCGGGTGGAGTGGATGGATCGTTGATCTTTTCGTCGAGCTTGCCGAACTCGATCGGCATCATGTCGCGATGCTGATTGAGCGTGGAGACGATCTCAAGCTGGGACTGCGTGAGCGTGCCGCCGTCCCATGTCACCGATGAACCTTCTGCCGCAGGCGGCGGAGTCGATCCCTTCAACTTTTCGGGGTTGTAGGTCGCGTTCTTCCCGCCCAGCTCACTCACCTGCGGATGGCGGTCGGCAAAGTCGTAGAGGTTGTCTGCGATGAGTTTGCCGTTGCACTTGCCCTGGTCGTCGCCGTGGTGCTTGCCGTGGCCCTGCGATGCCATCGCGAAGAACAGCCCAGGATCCTGTTGCAGGCCTTGCAGCGCTTTTTTCAGGTCCGGCGGGGTGGATGGATCGTTGATCTTTTCGTCGAGCTTGGCGAACTCGATCGGCATCTTGTCGCGATGCTGATTGAGCGTAGAGACGATCTGAAGCTGCGACTGCGTGAGCGTGCCGCCGTCCCAGGTCACCGATGACCCCGGCATGGCGGGTGGCGCGGTGGCCCCCTTGATGTCCTTGGGGTCGAACGGGGTCGGCAGCGTCGGCCAGGACGTGCGTTTCTCGATCGGCTGGTTGGCTTGAATGTCGTCCGCTGAAGGCGTGGGCAACCCCGGAATGTCGTTGCCTGGCCCATTGATTGGCGTGTTGCCGTAGGTGGCGGCAATCAAGCTGTAAATCTGCTGCAAGAACAGGTTGTCCATCGCCAGCAACAGATCGGAATCATTCATGGCCGAATCGGATCCGGGCGCCTCCGGCGACGACGCGTCATCCGTGAGAGGTAGAAACAGACCGGCGGCACTCCCGGTCGAAAGCGTGTTGAGCGACATGTGCGGCCTCGCAATGGCAGAGCAGTGACAGAGCGGCTGCATATGAGTACATGCTCATACGGTCACACGGGCATGTCTCATGCGGCGAACACGAATGTTGCCATTCTCGCCAAGGGATGCATGCGCCGATGAACTATTTTGGCGAAAAAAGCGCAAGAAAGTGCGCGCGGGCGGCGAGCCTGCAAACCGAGGTAGAGGTAAGACACGCTGATCCATGGACGCGGGCACGAGACAATTGGCCGGATCGTTACCATTGGCTGCGCAGTGAATAGTCTGCAGACACGCCTATGAAGCCCGCGGATCGCCTGGCCGCAGCTCGCTCATTCCGCTGGAAGCGGAAGCTGCGCCAGCAACTTGTCCAAGGTGATCGGATACTCACGGACACGAATGCCGGTGGCGTTGTAGATGGCGTTTGCGATGGCCGGCGCTACACCTGTCAGCCCCAATTCGCCGACGCCTTTCGCCTTGAGCGGCGACATGGTGGGATCGACCTCGTCGATGAAATGCGCCTCCAGATGCGGAATATCGGCATGCACGGGCACTTCATAACCAGCCAGGTCGTGATTGACGAAAAAGCCCAAGCGGCGATCGACCGCCATCTCTTCCATCAGCGCGGCGCCGACACCCATCACCATGCCGCCGATGATCTGGCTTCTGGCAGTCTTCGGGTTGAGAATGCGTCCGGCCGCACAGACCGCCAGCAGGCGTCGCACGCGGATTTCGCCGGTGTAGCCGTTGACGGCCACTTGCGCAAAATGCGCACCGAAGGTCTGCTGGGCATAGCGCTCCTTCAAGCCAGCGAATTCCATCGCATCCTCGACCACGATGTCGTGCTGCTCTGCCGCGTGGCGCAAAGGCACGCGGCGCGTGCCGGCCGTCACCATGCCATCGGCAAACTGCGCCGCGTCCGCCTGCATGCCAAGCCGCTGGGCGATCGCGTGACGGAGGGCGACGCACGCTGCATACACGCCTGCGGTAACCGAGGCCGCGCCCTGCTGACCGCCCGACCCTGGCGTCTCCGGAAAGCTGGAATCGCCCAGGCGGACGACGACCTGCTGCAATGGCACGCCCAGCATCTCGGCAGCGGTCTGCGCCACGATGGTGTAGCTGCCTGTGCCGATGTCGGTCATGTCGGTTTCGATGGTCACCGTGCCGGTGCGATCCAGACGCGCACGCGCACCTGCCTTGGAAATCGGTGCACCGCGCACGGCGGCGGCCATGCCCATGCCGATCAGCCACTGCCCATCGCGCACGCTTGCCGGCCGCGCCAGCCGTTGGCTCCAACCGAAGCGCTCGGCACCGACCCGCAGGCACTCGACGAACGCGCGCGTGGAAAACGGCTTGCCCGCGTTCTCCGGATCCACCTGGGTGTCGTTGAGGATGCGCAGCGCAACCGGATCCAGCGCGAGCTGTTCGGCCAGCTCGTCCATGGCGATTTCCAGCGCCATCATGCCGGGCGCCTCGCCGGGCGCGCGCATCGCGTTGCCTTCGGCAAGGTCGAGCACGGCAAGGCGCACCTGCGTCATCCTGTTCGCACCTGCGTACAGCACGCGGGTCGAAAGCGTGGTGGGCTCGGTACGCCCGCCGGGCAGATTACCGGACCAGCTTTCGTGGCCGATGGCGGTGAGGCGCCCATCGCGTGTGGCGCCCAGCCTGACGCGCTGGATCGTCGCTGGCCGATGGATGGTGCTGTTGAACATCAGCGGCCGTTGCAGCGTCACCTTGACGGGTCTACCGACCGCTTTGGCGGCGAGTGCGGCCATGACCAGATCCGACTGGACCGTGCCCTTGCCCCCGAAGCCGCCGCCGATATACGGCGAGAGCAAGCGGATGTGCTGCTTGGGAATGCCGAGGATCTTGCCCAGATCGCGCCGGCCCCAGTTCATTTGCTGGATCGAGGTGCGGCAGGTGAGCTGATCGCCCTGCCAACTGGCGATGCTGGCATGCGGCTCCATCATCGCGTGCGCCTGATCCGGCGTGGTGTAGCTGGCATCGACCTTGACCGGCGCGGCTGCGAAGGCCGCGGCGAAGTCGCCCACCGAGGTTTGCGGTGGACCGCCAAATGGCGCCTGCTGTGCGATCGGCGCACTGTCCAGCTGCTGCGCCAGGTCATAGCGGCCGGCCTCACGCACATACTCCACGCGCACCAGCGCAGCCGCCGCACGCGCTTGCTCGAAGGTGTCGGCCACCACCACCGCAACGGGCTGGTGATAATGCTCGACCTCGGGCGCGGCCAGGAAGCGCTGCACGTAGAACTCGCCGGTTGCCAGTGCCTGGGCGTTCTTGTAGGTGAGCACATGCAGCACGCCGGCAGCTTTCGCAGCGTCGGTCGTGTCGATGTGCGCAATACGCCCCTTGGCGATCGCGGCACCGACGATGTAGCCGTACGCCAGATCCTGCACGTTGTCGTGCCACTCGTAGGCGTAGGGCGCGGTGCCCGTCACCTTGAGCGGGCCTTCGATACGGTCCACGGGCTTGCCGACCACCCTGAGCTGGTCGATGGGAGTGATGCCTGCCGGCGTGTCGAACTTCATTGAGCGTATCTCCAGCGCAGCATGCGAAAGCTGCGTATCGGGCAGTGCGATCGCGTGCTGTAGTTTCCTGCCCAACAGACGGCTCAGTTGCCAACAGGGCTGGGGATGCGCACACGAGCGCATGGCAAGCTGTTGTACCAGACCCCAGGAGCATCGACGCTGGTCGGGCCGGGATGCGCTCATGAGAATTTTTCAGCAATCACTTTGTCGCGTTTGGGCACCAGGCGCAGGTCAGAGGCAACCATCGCAAGGCGTCTGTCCCGGAGCCTGCCGGAGCAGTCCTCAGCGTCTGCCGAACATGTGGTGGCGCTCCTCATCACTGAGGGGCTGCCCGGCATTCGGGTTCACCTGGTCTTTGAGCGCATAGGCACGCTGCACTGCCGGGCGTGCAGCAATGTCACCCTGCCAGCGCTGCAGATGCGGGAACGCGTCGTAATCGGGCTTCAGCTCGCCATAGACCTCGAACCAGGGATGGCTGGCCATGTCGGCGATGCCGTACTCGGCGCCAGCAACGAAGGCGTGCTCGGCCAGGCGCTGGTTGAGCACGCGATGCAATCGACGCACCTCGGCAGTGTAGCGATCGATGGCATAGGGAATGTTCTCCTGCGCATAGACGCTGAAGTGAGCCATCTGGCCGCTCATCGGACCAAGGCCACCCACTTGCCAGAACAACCACTCCAGAGCAACAAGGCGGCCGCGTGCGTCAGCAGGCAGGAACCGACCGGTCTTCTCGGCAAGATACAGAAGGATCGCGCCGGACTCGAAAACGCTCAGCGGTGCACCGCCATCGGCGGGAGCATGATCGACAATGACCGGCATCTTGTTGTTGGGCGAAATCCGCAGGAACTCAGGTGCGAACTGGTCGCCCTTGCCGATGTTGACCGGCTTGAGCGTGTAGTCCAGACCAGCCTCTTCCAAAAACAAGGTGACCTTGTGGCCGTTGGGGGTGGGCCAATAGTAGAGATCTATCATCGTCACTCAAGCTCAGTCAAAAGTCACAACGAGCCGTCCGGTGACATGCCCCTGGGCACTCAGGTCATGCGCCGCTGCAAGGTCCTGCAGTTGGAATGTCTGCGCTACCGGCAACGTAAAGGATCCCGCGACACAGAGTGCCGCAACCTGCTCCAGCACTTTCGTCGCGCTTTGCTTATCCATCGGCTCAAAGGAGGTCGTCACCCCGTATTGCGGTGCAGTGAGATCGGCGATCGACACCACTTTCGACGGGCTACCGGTGATTGCCACCAACTCCGGAATCATTCCAGAGTCGACCACATCGAGCGCGGCCTGTACCCCTTCTGGTGCGAGTTCGGCAACACGGTGCGAAAGACCCGGGCCGTAGGTGGTCGGGATCGCTCCCAACGAACGTAGATAGTCATGCTTTGGCTCGCTTGCCGTGCCGATTGTGCGGATACCAGCAACACGCGCGAGTTGAAGTGCGGCAGAACCCACGCCGCCAGCAGCACCGCTAATCAATAGCGTCTCCCCGGGCTTGACTCCCACCTGCTCGATGATGCGTGCAGCCGTTTCGGCAGCGACCGAGAGGCCAGCCGCTTCTTCGAATGTCAGTGCGTCAGGCTTGGCGGCCCACTCATCCAGGATGGCGTATTCGGCCATCGTATCGTTGCCCTTGCCAAACACGCTGCTGCCCAGCAGATCGGCCGGGACGCCTTCACCAACGGCATCGACAACGCCTGAAGCCTCGCATCCGCTTCCTGCGGGAAACGCAAGCGGCATCATTGCATGCATGTATCCGGCACGGAGTTTCCAGTCGATCGGATTGACTGCTGCCGCCTTGACCCGGATGCGAACTTGCCCCGGACCCGGCACTGGCTCATTGATCTGTTCGATCTTGAGGACATCAGAGCCACCATAGGCGTGGAAACGTACTGCTTTCATGCGAGCATTCCTTGAAGACGTGAGTGAATGAAATGACAACCCGAATCACATCGCAGGCTGAGCGCACCTACGAACTCCGGGATCCTGTCGACGCCGCCATTGTTCGCCCGCACAAACCAAGCGCATAGTCTCGAATACCTGGACATGATGTCTTGCAAATGGAACATCCCTTGGATATCGCAGCCCTCGCAGACTTCAACCTTGTCGTCATCCACGGGGGCTTCGGAAGCGCAAGCCGTGCCAGCGGGCAACCCAAGGCCACCTTGTCTCGTCGAGTACGTTCGCTTGAAGAGAGCCTTGGCATACGGCTTGTCGAGCGGGGCGGCCACACGCTACGGCTCACACCGGAAGGCGAAGTTCTCCACGCGAGAACGTCCGACCCCTTCGGCGAAATCGCCCAGGTGGTTGAAGAGCTGAAATCAGGCATCGGTCGGCCACGCGGCGTGCTACGCATCAGTGCGCCGCTGCTGTTTTCACACATTGCCATGGGGCGTATCGGCGCCGCCTTCCTGCGCGCGCATCCAGAGGTGCAACTGGAGGTGACTGCTGAAGACCGCCTTGTCGACCTGGTGGAAGACGGATACGACATCGTGATTCGCTTCAACCCTCCGACGGACGACAAGCTGGTCGGCCGGCGCTTTCTCAACGACCAATTGGTGCTGGTTGCCCCACCGGGCTTGAGTCGTCCTCAAGCCAGCGAAGCGGCTCCCTCCGGTGTAGAACTCCAGGTCATCACACGCATCGGCCGCAAGGTCATTCCTCCGTGGAAGGTCGTCGATAAAGACGGGCAAATTTGCACCTACCTCCCCAGGCCGGTGCTCTGGTACTCGACGCCGCTCCTGATCAGAAACGCAGTACTGGCTGGTGCCGGCGCAGCAGTGGTGCCGCGGTCCGCCGTGGTGGAAGACATCGCCGGCGGGAGGGTTGCCGAATGGGGCGTCGTACAGGCACCGCCGCTCGAAGGCTGGGTGTTGCATGCGTCACGCCGCCTGGTAAGCCCCAAGGTGACCGCGTTCGTCGAGTTTCTATGCGAGCATTTTTCCAAAGACACGCCCTAGCGGCTTCTGGTGTCGACGCATTTACGCTCAAAGACCGAACGACGCTCTGCGTTTCCGTGGGCAATCAGCGCCTTTTCAGATACTCGCCTTGGGTTTGTTGAATGTCGCAAGAGGAGAGCAGTTGTAGCGAAAGAGGCGCCATGGTAGAAAGCGGCTGTCGAAAGAGTGCTGACCGGATGGTAGCCCGGTCGCTGTTCAAGTGAATGGCAACTCCTCCCGCCTCAGGGTATCCGCGACACCTCCCGCCCCGGCATGCCGGTAGCGAAGGTGTGGCCGCTGATGCCTGGTTCATCGTCGACATACCTTCTCCATTTTTTAGCGAAGGATCCAAGACGATGAAACTCACACATAACACCATCCTCATCACCGGCGGCGCAACGGGAATTGGTCTTGCCTTGGCAAGGCGCTTCTCCGCAGACGGCAACCAGGTCATCATCTGCGGCCGCAATGCCTCCTCTCTTGCGCAAGCAAAGGCCGAAGTCCCCGCCTTGATCACGCGCATCTGCGATGTGGCAGATCCAAATAGCCGCAACGCATTGACACAGTGGCTGCAGGACGAGCACCCCACCCTCAACGCCATCGTCAACAATGCGGGGATTCAGGTGCATCGCGACTTCATGGCCGACCCCGCGATGGACACCCTCGACCAAGAAGTGGCTATCAATTTCACTGCTCCCATTCACTTGATCAGCCATCTATTGCCGTTACTGCAGCGGCAGACCAACGCTTATATCGTCAATGTCAGCTCTGGCCTGGCCTTTTCGCCAATGGCCGATGTCCCGGTTTACTGCGCCACGAAGGCTGCAATCCACTCGTTCACGCTCAGTCTGCGGCATCAGTTGAGGGACACGAACATCCGTGTGATCGAGATCGCTCCCCCTATCGTTGATACGGGTTTGGGCGGCAACACGCGCAGCGAAGGTGTCTCCAACAACATGATGGTCAGTGCAGAAAATTTCGTCGACGAGGCATTCGCGCAGCTTGAACAGGGTAAGGACGAGGTGCTTGTCGGCATCTCCGCAAGAACGCGCGAGTTGGGAGAAGCAATGTTCGATCGCATGAACAACCGCGCATAGTTCAACTTCGCAATTGAATCTGTGATCGCCCTTGATTGCGCTGAGCGAGTGGCGGTGATCTGGAGACGCGTCCGGGCTGATCATCAGAGAACTCGGCTATTTCCTGATGGCACGCAGGAATCACCTTGTAATGCGTGAGGAGCGTGGCCTTGCATATGCGAGGCCACGCTCTGTGTACTTGACGCTCAGAGGATCGGCTTGACCGCGTGAGACGCCCCTTCGATTTCCTCAATTCTTGAGTAAGTCTTGCCAATGACAAAGCAGCAATAGTCAGTGACCGCCCGCCGCAAACAGAACTTCCCAGTTAAAGAAGGGTCCGAACGGGATCACGTCCCAATCGATCAGGCCGGCCTTGGCCAGAGGGAACTCAGCGAGTGCGGACTTTGCAGCTGCTACCGAATCCGCCTCTGCAATGATCACGACACCGGGACGATCCTGTCGGAAGTAGATGTCACGAATAACGCCGTCCTTGTAGCGCTGCCAACTGTGCTGGACTTCTTCCAGCATATACGGCTTGTACTTTTCCAGGGTTGCACCCGGTTGCGGGATGTCGAGGCAAAGCAATCTCATGGTCAATGTCCTTGGTTGGCTGTCAGACGATTCAAGTGCTGCAAAAGCGACGGGTCGTCTCGGCAACACGGCGACCTAGGTACTCTGCCGTTCTGAGATCACTGGCAGGAGGAGCAAGCTCTGGAGCTTGGTCGTTGTTCGACTGCGTCATCACGCCAAGCCAACTCCCGAGGCGATTGAGATCGTCGACGCCTCCACTGCTGCTACTGTTCCCGGGCATTAGATCCAGACCCACCCAGATCATCCCGTGCTGCGCGGCAAACAACGCCATCGATATCAGGGAATTGAGTTTGTCTCCGTGCTGCGCACCAGAGTTGGTGAAGCCTGCCGCGACCTTGTCGCGCCACTTCATGCGCGTCCATGCCGCCTTGGTCGAATCTTCAAAGAACTTCTTCAACCTCGCGCTGATCATTCCGTTGTAAGTAGGCGATCCAAAAACGATCGCATCACTTGCTTCAAGCACCATCCAGTCGATCCTGTCATCGGCCACTGCAATCAGCCTGACATCGACCTCGTCAACCTCTCTGGCGCCCTTTGCCACGGCCTCAGCGACTCGGGCCGTATGGCCAAAACCGCTGTCATATACGATAGAAATCAGCATCTGCCTACCTGTCAATTTTGGTGCTGTGGTGCCTCCTCGCGCGGAGTCGACCGAGTCAGGCGCGTATTACTCATCTGTCTCCGGTGCATTCGATACGCACCTGCGGGACTATAAAGTAGAAGCCGAGCCAGCATTGGCGGCCATTTTTCCGGAGGATGCATCCGCATTTTCTACAATGGCAGCGACAAGGAGCTCGCGTAAGATCTATCCAGGATTCTACGAAGCAGCAGCGATGCGATGAGAGCAATACACTCACGAAGTAGGCCACCAGACAATCCACCAGACAATCCAATGAAGAACGATTTAGTACGACAACGTTTTTTTCCGGTATCCAGTGCGGAGCGGCCAGGATTTTCCACGGTCGTCATTTCTACTTCAGCCCCTTTTCTCCACAATCCGAGAACGCAAGGACCATCACGTGCGAAACAGATTTGATGGTGTGCAGTTGTTCGTCGAGGTTGTTGAGGCCGGAGGCTTCGCAAAAGCAGGCCAGCGACTCTCGCTCACGCGTTCAGCGGTGGGCAAAGCCATAGCGCGTTTGGAAGATCGGCTCGGCGTCCAGCTTTTTCAGCGGACTACCAGATCACAATGCCTGACCGAAGATGGTCAGCAGTACTACGAGCGCTGCCTTCGCGCGATAGAAGAGTTGCGGGTCGGAGAGGTCATGTTGGAGAACGGCCAACGCGAAGTGGCCGGCAAGCTTCGCGTCACCCTCCCCGTCCTGTTCGGCCGGCATTGCGTGGCGCCTATATTGCGCGCGTATGCACGGCAGCATCCCAAGCTGGAACTTGAGCTGCACCTGAGTGATCGCAGTGTGGATTTAATTGCAGAGGGCTTTGATCTGGCAGTGCGTAATGGAGGAGTAGCCAGCGGATCGTCATTGCGTTCTCGCCGCCTGATAAGTCAACGCAAGGTTCTGTGTGTCTCTAAGAACTACCTGGCGACACATGGTGAGCCGCGCACACTTGAGGATCTTGCAGACCATGCATTGCTTCCATACTGGCGTAATGGACAGGGTCTTGTCTGGCGTCTTCCAAATGCCGAGGGTGAGCTAGTCGACGTTGCGGTCAGCTCACGCATGCGCCTCAACGATCTTGAGGTGATTGCAGACGCAGCAACAGAAGGGATGGGGCTGGCGTGGCTACCCTACTGGCTGGTTCGGGAACGGATGCAGCGTGGAGCGCTTGTAGAAATCTGGGGAAATCGGCCAAGCACGGTCATGGAATGCAGCGCGGTATGGCCAGCCATGCATTACTTACCGCTCCGATCACGCCTGGCAATCGACCTGCTCGCCGTGGAACTTGGGAAGTGGAAGGAGGAATGAACCGTAGCGCGACTGCAGAGATACGCGAGTCCATGAAAGTCGAACCTGGCGTATGGCCCATGTACGCGGTCGCGATCAAAGAACAGCCGCGAGGCGGGGTCTTGTTTGACGAAGCTCACTCACACGATCAGCCATGAATCTGGCGCCCGAATCATCTCCAGCACTACAAATCAGAATGCCGATGAAAACAGATGAATCTTAATCGCGCAGACTTGGCCGACTTTGTCTATTTCCTGACAATTGCGCGGCATCTGAGCTTTAGCCGTGCTGCCACAGAGCTTGGGGTGAGTTCTTCAGCGCTGAGCCACGCCATCAAGGGACTGGAAACACGCCTGGCAGTCAGGCTTCTTCATCGCACCAGCCGCAGCGTCACGCTGACAGCTGCCGGCGAACAGCTGCTGCAGGCGATATCTGGGCCGTTTGGAGCCATTGGCGAGGCCATAGAGCTGCTGAACCAGCACAGGAATTCGCCCGCCGGCCGTATCCGGCTCAATGTCATCAACGATGCAGTGCCGCTCCTGCTCGGCCCGGTGCTACCGATCTTTGCGGAACGCTATCCCAAGGTGGAAGTCGATCTTGTTTCGACCAATCGGATGATCGACATCGTCGAGGGAGGCTTTGATGCGGGGATTCGCTACGGTGGAACCGTGCCGGAAGACATGATTGCCCAACGGCTATCGCCGGACATCCGATGGGTGGTCGCCGGGGCGCCCACATACCTCGCACGCCATGGCATACCGCAGCATCCGCTCGACCTTCACCATCATCAGTGCGTGCGCATCCAGCTGGGTAATGACCGCATCTATCGCTGGGAACTCGAAAAAGACAGCGAATTCCTGACTATCGACGTGCCCGGGACAATGACGATTGACGACACCAGGCTAGGCCTGGCCCTACTCACAGGTGGGGCAGGATTGGTCTATGCGCCCGAGCCAGTGCTGGCTCCGTTGCTTGCGGCAGGCACTGCCCGGCTCGTGCTGGAGGACTGGGCCAGCCCTGGACCCGGCTTTCATCTTTACTACTCGAGCCGACGGCAACTGCCTACTGGCTTGCGCCTATTGCTCGATCTGGTCCGCGAGCTGGCTCCGCTCGGCACCTAAATACCTTGCGTTGTCACCAGCCCAAATTTTGCTTCGCGCGGGGTGCGCGATATGCGGTTCGCGTGCCCTGGTGGGCAGGCGCTCGGCAATGACATAGACACCTTCCTTGCTGACGATCCGGACGGCAGGGACTCATTGCGCGATCAGGAAGACCGCATAGATGTTTTCGGTGTAGGTGATGGTGCCGGTTAGCAGGCTTTCGCCTTGCGCACTGCCACCTCCGCTGGACGGCGCTTGCGGTGCTGGAGGTGACGGAGGCGACACGATGGACGCTGGCGTCGGCGATGCTGGGGCCGACCAAGTACCGGCCTGGATGCCGTACGAGAAGCTCGGTGCAACATCAGAAATGCTGTAAATCCCGGTCAAGCGCACGCCGTAAGCGGCGGCCAGACCTTGCGCCGATTCACGCGACTGCTTGGCTGCCTCACCTTTGAGGTCGGCACGCAGCCGCGCTACGTCGGCGTAGCTGCTTTGCAGCGAAAGCACTTGCACGTTCTCGTTGGCATCGAGCCCACCAAGGAAAGCGCGCACATCCACCAGCGAGGTAAAGGTCCCGCGAATCCTGCGCTCTATTTGAGTGCCTGAGAAAACGGTTGTTCCATTTTCGTAGCGTGATTGCGGCGAGATCGACAGCGCCGATGCATAGAGCGAATCTTTCATGACACGATTGCGCTGCAGCCCCTGCAAGACCTGCCTTGCGCGGTCTTCGACGAACTTTCGCGCTACATCCGGCTGGATATCGGTCTTGACGACCTTGAGATCTAGGATGAAACGGTCCGGATCAACCGTCCGCGAAGCCTGGCCCTTCACCAGCAAATGCGGCTGCGACGGCAGGCTGTTGACCTGTGCTGTCGCGGCGAGCGGCAGCATCAGCAGGCTTGCGAAAATCCAACCGGCAATTTGCTTCATCGGGTTCTTCCTTGATGAGAGAGGTGGTTATGGATGCGAGACGGAGTGGCTGAGCGCAGCGACGTCCGCACAGAGCCGATCGACCGACGCTGCCGTGGTCGCCCACGAGGTTACGAAGCGGATCACGTGGCTGCCATCGGCGCGTACTTCCCAGCGCTCGAAGTCATAGCGCAGCGCCAGTTGCGCGGCCTGCTGCGCGCTGACGGCGATGAACTGCTGATTGGTCGGCGAGTCGCTGGTGAACTGCGCGCCAGCGGCCCGCAATCCTGAGCGCAAACGCTGCGCCATCGCATTGGCGTGCGCAGCCAGCTCGAAGAACAATCCATCCTCGAACAAGGTGGCGAACTGCGCGCCCAGCACCATGCCCTTGGCCAGCAGCGCGCCGCGCTGCTTGATCAGATAACGGAAGTCGGCCTGCAAGGCAGGAGTGACGATGACCAAGGCTTCGCCGAGCAAGGCGCCGTTCTTGGTGCCGCCGATGTAGAACGCATCGGTCAGCGCAGCGATCGTCGGTAGATCCAGATCATTGCCATCCGCTGTCAGCGCTGCGCCCAGGCGCGCGCCATCCAGATACAGCAGCAAGTCGTGCGCGCGGCAGAAACGCGACAGCGCGTCGAGTTCGGCACGCGTGTAGATGGTGCCGCTCTCGGTGCTGTTGGAGATGTAGACCAGGCGCGGTTGCACCATGTGCTCGTTGCCATGCACGCCAAGCACCGGCTGGATCAGCGCCGGGGTCAGCTTGTCGTGCAGCGCGGGCACGGTGAGCACCTTGTGGCCGGTCGCTTCGATCGCACCGGTTTCGTGCGTGGCGATATGGCCGGCTTCGACTGCGATCACGGCCTGATGCGGGCGCAGAAATGCGGCAATCGCGGTCAGATTGGTCTGCGTGCCACCGACCAATAGATGCACGTCGGCCTGTGGTTGCGCGACCGCCTGCCGAATCAACGCAATCGCACGTTCGCTGTGGCGATCGGTGCCGTAGCCGGCGTTCTGCTCGGCACTGGCCTGCACCAGTGCCTGCAGCAGACGCGGGTGCGCGCCCTCGCTGTAGTCGTTGCGAAAACTGATGCGTACGGCGCTGCCCTGCCCGTCCATCACAACCCCTTGGCTGCCTGCGCAACCGCACGAAACAGCGCGCGGCCCTTGTTCATCGTCTCCTGCCATTCCAGGTCGGGATCGGAGTCGTAGACCACCCCGCCGCCGGCCTGCACATACAGGTAGCCGTCCTGGATGACCGCGGTGCGGATCGCGATTGCGGTGTCGGCATCGCCGTGCCAGCCGATGTAACCGACTGCACCGGAATACACGTTGCGTTTGACCGGCTCCAGCTCGCGGATGATTTCCAGCGCGCGGATTTTCGGTGCGCCGCTGACGGTGCCGGCCGGGAACGTGGCGCGCAGCACATCGCTGTAATTCAGGCCGGCCTTGAGCGTACCGGTCACTTCGCTGACGATGTGCATGACATGGCTGTAGCGTTCGATCACGAACTGCTCGCCGACTTTCACCGAGCCAGGTTCGGCAACGCGGCCGACATCGTTACGCCCCAGATCGATCAGCATCACGTGCTCGGCACGCTCCTTCGGGTCGGCCAGCAGTTCGGCTTCCAGCGCCTTGTCCAGCTCGGGCGTGGCACCACGCGGACGGGTGCCGGCGATCGGCCGCACGGTGACCACACCATCGCGCAGGCGCGCCAGGATTTCCGGCGAGGAACCGACCACCTGGGTGCCACCGACATCGAGAAAATACATGTACGGCGATGGATTGAGCGCGCGCAAGGCGCGATACACATCCACCGGGCGCGCGCGGAACGGCACGCGCAAACGCTGAGAAGGCACCACCTGAAAAATGTCGCCGGCGCGCACGTATTCCTGCGCCTTGCGCACCACCGCGTGATACTCCTCGCGGGTAAACGAGGAACGGAAATCCGACTCGTCGATCGCATCGGAAATCTGTGCCTGCGGATACCCCGCACCGCCCTGACGCAGGCGATGCGCCAGTTCGTCCAGGCGCCGATTGGCGCGCACATAGGCCTGCGGCTGGCGCGGGTCGGCATGCACGATCAGGTACAGGCGGCCCTTGAGATTGTCGAACACCGCCAGCTCTTCGGAGAGCATCAGCAGGATGTCGGGCGTGCCGAGTTCGTCGGGTTTGTCGCCGCCGCCCAGGTGCGGCTCGATGTACTGGATGCACTCGAAGCCGAACCAGCCGACCAGGCCGCCGGTGAAGCCGGGCAGGCCGTCGAGCTGCGGCACCGAATGCTCGGCGCGTAGTGCATCGACTTCGGCGAGTGGGTCGGCAACCTCGCGGGTTTCCAGCACTTCGCCGTGCTCGCTGATTTCCAGCGTATGCCCGCGGAAGCTGTACACGCGCCGCGCGGGCAGGCCGATGATGGAATAGCGCCCGAAGCGTTCGCCACCTTCGACCGATTCGAACAGATAGGTATAGGCGCCGTCGGCGAGCTTCAGATAGACCGACAGCGGCGTGTCCAGATCGGACAGCACTTCGCGGACAACGGGAATACGGGTGTGACCTTCAGCGGCCTGGCGCTGGAACTGCTCTGCGGTGATCAAGACGACTTTCCTTCCGGGACTCTGTGGCGGGGCGGACGACGGCAACGGGCCACCATCGCCACCAGCGGCGAGCGGAAGAGAAGGAGCGTGAAGTCGTCAGGCGGGACACGTGGGTACTGTAGCGCAACTGCTGGTTTAGGGCAGCAGGCGCGGTACCGAAGATGTGCGAATTGCGAAAGTGGGTTGGGTTGTGTGTTGTTGGGTGTGGCTTTTCAAGCTGAGCGACATCCGGGCCGGATGGCGCGTGTTTGTCGTTGATAGGTGTATTGGGCTGTGGGCTGTCTGCGACGACTTGCTGTTGGCCAATGTCAGGGCGAGATGCCTGGTAGCGGCATGTGTGTCGGCACAGGGACCCTCACCCCAACCCCTCTCCCGGAGGGAGAGGGGCTTACAGCGGTGCGATGGCGGTTGCTTCGCTTGAGCCGCAGTTGCTTCGCTTGAATCCCGATTCCCGATTCCCGATTCCCTATTCCCAGCTTCAAGCGCTGCGCAACGGGCACTCCACCGGCAAATGCATGCGCAACCGCGCCGGCACGCATTCGATGCGGAAATGCTGCGAGGTCTCAGGTTCACCGTCCAGATTCAAGGTCAGGGGTTGGTGCGAGACCATCTCCAGCCAGGGCAGCCGGGCGCGCACGGCAACGCGTTCCAGCGCGGCCTGTTTGCCGCCGGTGACCAGGGTGCCGAGGGTGGCGGCCACTTCGCCGTTGAGCGCGGGCACGATGGTGACGTCGAGCAGGCCGTCGTCGATCAAGGCTTCCGGGCACAGCGCCTGGCCGCCACCGGCCTGGCGCCCGTTGCCCAGGCCGAGTGCGATGAACTCGCCCTCCCAGCTGAAATCCGGGCCGCTGAAGCGGGCGCTGATCGGGTCGATCCGGCCCAGCCGCGACATGCCGGTAATCAGATAGGCCAGGCCGCCGAGCATCTTCTTCAAACCCTCGTCGGTTTCCACGGTGACCTGGGTACCGAAGCCGCCACTGGCGACATTGGCGCACCAATGCGGGCCGTGCTCGGCGTCGATGCGCAGCAGGTCGATCGGTTGCGCCGGGCGTTCGGCGATCAGCGTCAGCGCGTCGAGCGGCTCGAGCGGGATGTTGGCGGCGGTGGCGAAGTCGTTGGCGGTACCCAGCGGCACCAGACCCAGCGAAGGCAGCGTAGCGGCATCGGTGTCGTGATGGGCGAGTGCAGCGGCCACTTCGCTCAGGGTGCCGTCGCCTCCGGCGGCGACCACGGTGTGCACGCCATCGGCGACGGCTTCGCCGACATAACGCTCGGCGTCGCCCTCTTCCCAGGTGACCCGGACATCGAGCTGGATGCCGCGCTTGCGCAGCGTTCCCACCGCCTCACGCAGGTCCAGATTGTCGGTGGACTTGCCGTTGAGGATCAGACGCCAGTGGGACGGGGCCATGCGCGCTGCCAATGCTGTGGGAGTGATGCGCGCAGGCTAGCAGCGGGCCGCTGCGTGCATCGTGAATACGCATTGCCACCGGGCTGTCATTGGCATGTCATCGATGACCCGGAGGATGGAAGTCCATAGCAGGGACGACGGGCGGGGGCAGGATCAGCCTCCAATTTTCTTGAAGGTCGCTCCAATGGGAGCGGCCTTCTTTTTATGTGCCGCTGTTGCGCGCCGCGCTTGGATCAAGCACCAGCGGCAAATGCCGCTAGGCGCTCGCCGTCGAGCCGGTACACCGTCCAGCCCTCCATCGGGCGCGCACCGACGGCCTGGTAGAACGCGATGGCCGGCGCGTTCCAGTCCAGCACCGACCACTCGAACCGCCCGCAGCCACGCTGCACGGCCAACTGGGCCAGATGCCGCAACAGCGCCAGGCCAGCGCCCTGCCCGCGCGCTTCTGGACGCACAAACAGGTCTTCCAGATACAGACCGTTGCGGCCAAGCCAGGTCGAGTAATTGAAGAAATACACCGCAAATCCCAGCGCCTGCCCGTCCTGCTCGCAAATCAACGCGTGCGCGGTGGCGCCGTCGCCGAACAGGCTGGCGCGCAACGCGTCCGGGCTGGCCTTGACCGCGTCGGGCTCGTGTTCGTAGACCGCCAGTGCGGTGACCAGTTCGTGCAGCAGCGCGGCGTCATCGGGCGTGGCGCTGCGGATCTGCAGCGGGGCCTGGCTCATCGCACGGCATCCACCGCCGCGCGCATCTGCGCGATCACCTGCGCATAGTCGGGCGCGTTGAAGATCGCCGAGCCGGCCACGAAGGTATCGGCACCGGCGGCGGCGATCGCGCCGATGTTGTCGGCCTTGACCCCGCCATCGATCTCCAGCCGGATCGGCTTGCCGAGCGCATCGATCTTGGTGCGGATCGCACGCAGCTTGTCCAACGCCGAGGGAATGAAGGCCTGCCCGCCGAAGCCGGGGTTGACCGACATCACCAGCACCAGATCCAGCTCCGGCAGCACCCAGTCCAGAATGTCCACCGGCGTGGCCGGATTGAGCACCAGCCCGGCCTGGCACCCGTGCGATTTGATCAGCTGGATCGTGCGGTGCACGTGGCGGCTGGCTTCGGGATGAAAGCTGATGGTGGTGGCGCCGGCATCGGCGAAGTCCGGCACGATGCGGTCCACCGGCTCGACCATCAGATGCACGTCGATCGGCGCGGTGATGCAGTGCTTGCGCAGCGCCTGGCACACCATCGGGCCGATGGTGAGGTTGGGCACATAGTGGTTGTCCATCACATCGAAGTGCACCCAGTCTGCGCCGGCCTTCAGGACATTGTTCACCTCTTCGCCAAGACGGGCGAAATCGGCGGACAGGATGGACGGGGCGATCGCCGTCGGTTGCATGGGCAGCTCGGAAGGTAACGGAGCGCACATTCTCGCAACCGCGATCGCAGGATGAAAGCGTCAGGACGAAAGCGTCCTGCATCCGTGCGCCGCCATCGTGCGTACACACAGAACTGGCGCGCTGCGCCCGATTAAGGAGAACGCATGAAAACCACCCCGCTCGCTTCTGCCGCCATCGTTCTGTTGGCCCTCGCCCCGTCCGCCTGGGCACAAACCGGCCCGGCCGACTGGTCCGGCTTCTCCATTGGCGCCAATGTCGGCGGCGCCGACGTCAGTGGCGTCTCCGGCGGCCGCTTCGGCTTCGACACCAATCTGGACGGCCGCGATGGCGACCAGGTCAGCACCGCCACCGGTGCCGATGCGTTCTCGCCCGGCTTCTGCGGTGGCGCCGCAGCCGGCCGCACCCCGGCCAGTGGCTGCAGCAAGGACAAGGGCGGTGCCGAATATGGCGCGCGTCTCGGTTACGACTGGCAGGCCGGCAACTGGGTCTACGGCGTGGTCGCCGAGTACACCCGCAACGACCTGCGCGACAGCGTCAGCGCCTTCAGCACCACCCCGGCGTTCTACACCTTCACCCGCCAGCTCAACCGCACCGCCGCCCTGCGTGGCCGGATCGGGTATGCCTTTGGCGAGCAGGGCGATTTTCTGGCCTATTTCACCGCCGGCGTGGCACGCGGCGAGTTCGACCACAGCTTCTCCAGCAGCAACACCGCCAACAGCTTTACCAGCAGCGGTGGCGACAGCGCGGACGGCTATCAGGCCGGTGTGGGCCTGCAGCGCCGCTTGAGCGACAACGTCTCGGTTGGCGTGGAATACCTGTTCACCCGCCTGGAGGACGAAGACACCCGCGTGCGCGTCGGGCCGGGCACCGCACCGGCGACCAATCCGTTCCTGCGCGTTAATCCGGCCGGTACCGACCTGCGTCGCACCGACACCGATTTCTCGGCCAATGCAGTGCGGCTGACGGCGACGTATCGTTTCTGAGTCTTGTGTATGTGAGTGACCACGACGCCTGGCCTTGAAACGGTCAGGCGTTTTTTTTATTGCGTGGGTTTCGGCCTCGATCCCGGAGCGGGTCGCTGCAAGGCCGGGCGCTGCGACCAGAGACCAGGCGCCAGGCCTTCAATCAGCGCTTGCGCAGCCGCTGGATGCGGTCGTAGGCGGCGTTGATCTGACTGGCCTTTTTTTCGGCCTGACTGCGGGCCTCCGGGCCGGCATTGGCCACCTTGTCGGGGTGGTAGCGCGACATCAGCCGGCGATAGGCCAGGTCGATCTCGGCAGTGGTGGCGTCCGGCTCCAGCCCGAGCGCTTCATACGGATTTTCCGCACGACGCTTGAACCAGCCGGCGTCCACTGCGTGGCCGATCGCCAGGCCGATCATCAGTCCCACCACCGGTGCCCCGCGAAACAGCAAGGCGCCGGCCAGTGCACCGAGCAGTTTTCCGTACCAGGACATGGGCGATCGGGGGCGGGGAGGCGGGTTGGCGATAGTACCCGAACGCCCGACCGGCCTGGCTGACACGGTCTGCACGCGGCCGCGCGGCGGCCTCCAATAAATCCAGCGGCGCGCACCGAAGCGCCGTACACTACGCGGCCCGCTGCCCACCCGCGGGCCCGCCGGGTCCCGGGGACAGCGTCATTGCGACGTCCTTAGGAGTGCCTGTGTCGACCACGCTGTTGCAATCCGATCTGCCCGGCCTGCCGTTGCGTCACCGTGGCAAGGTCCGCGATGTCTTCGACATTCCCCGCGAGCGCCTGCCCGCCGATGCGCCGCCGGGCGACTATCTGCTGATGGTGGCCACCGACCGCCTGTCCGCGTTCGACGTGGTGCTGCCCGACCCGATCCCCGGCAAGGGCGAGATGCTGTGCCAGGTCTCCAACTTCTGGTTCCACAAGACCGACCATCTGATGCCCAACCATCTGGTCGATATCCGCGTGGAGCAGGTGCTGCCCGAGGGTGTGGACCCGGCGCTGTATGCCAAGCGCGCCGTGGTCACGCGCAAGCTCAAGCCGGTGCCGGTGGAAGCGATCGCACGCGGCTATCTGATCGGCAGCGGCTGGAAGGATTACCAGCGCACCGGCAAGATCAGCGGCATCGAACTGCCCGACGGCCTGCGCCAGGCCGAGAAACTGCCCGAACCGATCTTTACCCCATCCACCAAGGCCGCCGTGGGCGACCATGACGAAAACATCGACTTCGATGCGATGGTCAAGACGGTGGGTGCAGAGCTTGCCGAGCGCGTGCGCGATGCCACGCTGCGCATTTACCGCTTCGCCGCCGATTTTGCCGCCGAACGCGGCATTCTGCTGGCCGACACCAAGTTCGAATTCGGCACCGACGCCGATGGCCGCCTGTACATCATGGACGAGATGCTGACTCCAGATTCGTCACGCTACTGGCCGGCCGACCAATACGAACTCGGCACCAGCCCGCCCAGCTACGACAAGCAGTTCGTGCGCGATTATCTGGAAACCCTGGACTGGGGCAAGACCGCGCCCGGCCCCAGCCTGCCGGCAGAGGTGATCGAGCGTACGCGTGCGAAATATGCCGAAGCACTGCAGCGGTTGGCGGGTATTTCGGTTGATTGATGTTTGAAGCCCCGGTTGCGGGGCTTTGAAGTTGCACCATTGCAGCGATGACCTGAGCGCCAAGCGACTTACTTGGCGCACGCGTTTGGAATTCTGAAAGCGACAGCTGGCAATTCGGCCATCACGCGCCAGCGTGTGTAATGGTCAGCGATGCAGAAGCAGATAGCCTCTTCCCAACAGGCACGCTGCAATGGCGCACTTTATTGTTCAACGAGGTCGCGATGGCTCCGTCACGTTTCTCTCTGTGCAGTTTTCCCATGCTCCGCAGCGCGTTGCTGCCGGGGCTGCTGCTTGCATTAAGCGCATGTACTGCGGGCGAGTCCGTGCCCCCAGCCGCGACGATGACCACATCGACAGCACCGACGGCACCGCCAGCTCCTGCACAGAGTCCTGTCGGTGACCAACTCGCAGCATTGATACAGGCAAGTGGCGTGAAGTGCACCGACGCAGCGACTGCAAAAGGCTGCACGGCTGGCAATGTGGAGACAGGCGACTTTTACGACGTGGAGCTTTCGCCTACCTGTGGCGACGACGGATTTTTTGCTGGCGTAGCGCAGGCACAGGGTGTGGACGCACTCAGTGCCGTGCCGACTACCGGCAGCAATGTGTCCGCCAACGCCAATCTGGCGCAGGGCCAACTCGTCTGTGTACAAGGCATCGGCCGCGCAGGGCAGCATCCTCTTTACTATTATGTCGTCGCAATCCCCGCAAGCAGTGTCGCAAAATGCAAGGACAATGCGTTGTGCGAGCAGTATGGCGACAGGCCGATCAAACGCTTGACGCCTACCGCCGGTGATGCCTGCCATGCAGCCGCACCAGGCCAGTATGTCGGCGATTGCGTGCAGGGGTGGGTGAGTGCAAATGCACTCGATGTGTTTTCAAACGGAATCTAGTTGCTGGCAATCAAACTCGGCAAACTCACGACTTTAATTACTGCCGCTTAGTCATTATCGACGGCCGTTTTGAAACACGCTTGCGTCCGAGGGCAACACGGCGAACAGCGAAATTGACCAAGCGCACTTCTTCAAGGGCTTCGGGACGACGGTCAGGCGAACAGGTAGCCAAGCCGATTGATCTGCCTGGTGCGCGCCAGCTCGTGCAAACGGTGAAGCCGCAAGCCTTCACATATCTGCAAGCAGCACACGGATAAAATCGCGCCCGCGCTTTAGCTGCCCCCGATACGATCAGGAGGATCCGTTGGCCCTTTCCCGAATTTCCCTGCATGCCCTGGCACTGAGCCTGGCGCTTGCTGCCTGCACTCAACAAGCGGGTCCAGCTACCGTTGCGACGCCTGCCGCACCTGCAGCCTCAACGCCCGCCGCCGCGCCGACGACGCCCGCCCCGGCGACAAGCTGTCCCGATGCCGACTTCCCCGCCTTTCTGAAACGCTTCAGTGCAGACATTGCAGTGCAGGAAAAGGCTACGGCCGATCCGCTGACGATGATCCAGCTCGATCCGGACGCGCAGCCCGAGCCTGCGCCGGTGACGCGCACGGTTCCGCTGGCCAAGGTCGAGTGGCCGGTGATCCCCAACCTGGAGGCGGCCCGCAACGGCGGCCGCGAGGTCACGATCTCCGAGGAGGCTGAAGGCCGACAGGTGCTGGTCCGCACAGCGGACACCGGCGACCAGCAGGTCTACCACTTCGCCCAGCAGCCCTGCTGGACGCTAGTGAAGGTGGACGACCAGTCGTTATGAAGCGATGGGCCACCGGAAGCGTTTTCCTGCAGGCATAGATAACTGGCCCTGTCACTTTTATCTCCAAGGAAGCGAACTGATGCGACGCTTTATCTCCACCCTGCCCGCCCTCGGTTTGACAGTCTTGCTTGCCGCATGCGGTGATAAGCAGGGCGTCGCAGATAACACGGCCAGCGCACCGGTCGCACCAACCTCCAACGCCCATTCCCCCGCTTCGATGGAAGCGGCTAAACAGGGACAGAATGACATGATCAAGGAATGCTCTGGCGCGCGTCTGCACCTGACCGCGCTACCGTCCAAAAGCGGTGATTCTCCCAAAACGCGCGTGGAAATAGAGCGCGATGGCGAGCGCCAGGAATTGGCACCGCCCGCAGAGATGGTGGACTACACGGCGGTCGGGCTGGGCTGCGCCGAAGACGGAAAGGGAACCAATTACTTCGTCATCCAGTATGGCGAGCTTCCCTATGGTTGCGAGTTCTGCGAGTGGTTCTTCCTCTATGACGCAAAGGGTCAGTTGCTGAATCACGCGGCACCACCGCTTCGCGAGCAGGACGGCCAGCAGAGCCCGAATAACGACGAATACGAACACAAGCTCGAAGCGTTGGGACTAAAGCACCCGGAACTGGTGCCTTTCCAGCCCTGAGCAAAGGATGCTCATGCACTGCTAATGGCCGTGCATGGCGAACGCAGTACGCAGTACATGGAGCAGCACCCGTTACAAGGAAGAATCTGTCTCATAGAAAGGAACGCACGATATGACCGACAACACGATCTATA
Organism: Xanthomonas sp. NCPPB 2933; assembly: GCF_056725225.1. NCBI lineage: Bacteria > Pseudomonadati > Pseudomonadota > Gammaproteobacteria > Lysobacterales > Lysobacteraceae > Xanthomonas > Xanthomonas sp. NCPPB 2933. Next base: position 610,593 of record NZ_CM161518.1, on the reverse strand, counting down.
CCGAGATGCTTCAGCCACGCGGCGCTGCGTACAGCAGCGACCGGATCAAACCGTGGAGCCATTATCGCGAGCCCATCGACAGCGCAGATGGCCGACTGCACGGCGAATCGCGTCGCTGGGGCGATGCCAGTCCACAGACCCAATCGCGGGTGATCGATAGCCTCATCGATGCCTCGCAGGATGCCGGGCTTTCATCGCGTGAGACCGCTTATGTTCTAGCCATCGCCCGGGTCGAATCGGGCTTCAATCCTGACGCAGCTGCGGGGACCACGTCTGCTTCGGGCCTGGGTCAATTTATTGATCGCACCGGTGCACATTATGGCGTCACCACGGCCAACCGCTTCGATGTGCAGACGCAGTCGCAGGCATTGGTGCAACATTTCATCGACAACCGCGATCTCGCGCGTAGCCGCGGCCAGGACGAGGATTATATTTACAAGTATCACCACGATGGTCCCAGCAAAGATTATGGTGGCCTTGCTCTATCCCGGCGCGAAATCGCCCCTCACCTGGACAATTACACCCAGTTCGTAGAGCAGCGCCTTGCCCAGACGCAGGGAAACGCAGTGGATCGCTCGGCGCCAGCGGCGCACCCAGCCGAACCCAGCCATGCCACTCGCAGTAACTTCCAGCAGACGATGGAGCGCATGCTGCCAGGCCAGGGCACTACCGATCCGCATATCACTGGTCATTACGGCGAACACCGCGGCAGCCGTGGTCCGCACGGCGGTACGGACTTTAATTACGAGGGCGGCCAGGCAGGTCGCAATCTGCAGCATCCGACCGTGCATTCGCCGGTCACGGGAACCGTCACGTTCGCCGGTGGCAACTACGGCACCGTCAAGATTCGCGATGCGCAGGGCAACTCGCACGAGATCCTGCATCTGGAAGGGCTGAAGGTCAAAGAAGGCCAGGCGCTGTCTGCCGGCGATGCCATCGGTACGATGGGGGGACGCGGCCCGAACGGTGTCAACCAGTACGCACAGCATGTGCATTACCAACTGCGCGATGCCAACGGCAAGCTGACCAGTCCGGAGACGTTCTGGAATCAAGGCCATCATCAGGAATCAGGCGCTCGTCAGGCTCAAGCATCGACACACGCTGGCAACGGCACGCTGCGTCAGGGCGACCACAATCCCGATGTCGGCAAGATGCAGCAGGACCTCAACCGGCTTGGCGTGCGCGATGCCCAGGGGAACCGGCTTGCCGAGGATGGTCGCTTCGGCGACAACACGCGTGAGGCGGTGATCGCATTCCAGAAGCAGCATGGGCTGCAGCCCGATGGCGTGGTGGGCCGCAATACACAGGCCGCCTTGTCCGCGTTGCCGGCGCAGGCCCAGACGCAGGCAGGCCAGACGCAGCATGCCGCGCCGAAGGGCCCATCGTTGAACGATGCCTCGCATCCGGACCATGCGCTGCACACCGCGATCCGCAGCAGGCTGCCAAGCATGATCTCCAACGAGACGGCGGCCCACGTCACCTTGCAGGCCAAGCAGAACGGCATCGATTCTGCCGACAAGCTGCAGGACGTGACGGTGCAGAACGGTAAGGCGTTCGTCATGGGAACGACGCCAGGCTTCCGTGCGGCAGTGGATCTGAATCAGCCCGCTCCCACGCTGGAGCAGACCAGTGCGCAGTTGCTGGCTGGCCAGACGCAGCAGCAACAGACGCAGGACGAGCAGCACAAGGTCGCCATCGGCGGCCGCTAAGGGTGCAGCAATGCATCAACAAAGCCGGCCAGTTTTCTGGCCGGCTTTTTTTGTGCGCGCGCTCTGACATCGCCATCGTCGCTCACGATTGAAAGCGATGCCGCAATCGAACACCACTGCATGCTCCCTGGCGCACCGCGTGTCACTGGGCGCCGACACATTCTTGTAGAAACAGCGGCCTTGTAGAACAGCGCTGCGATACGCGTCCGCAGCGCGATGAGCGCCAATCGTGCAGCGCATCTTGCATCTGTCTGCGATGCGCTCCACAACGCAAAGTGGCGCGGCGCACAGAACGCAACACAACTGTAATTTTTACTACTGCGCTCTCACAGACTGTGCAAGGTTGGCTGCCGGCACCCTGCTGCCATTCGCGATCGGCTGATGCTCGTCGCCGCCGATCTTTGCATTGCACGTTTCCTGGGAGAGAGTCGTCATGCAATTCCATGTGTTGGGCGCAGCGATCTGCTGCGCGCTATCGTTGCCTGCTGTCGCCAGTGCTGCGGATCTTTCCGCCGATGCCGCGGTAGTGCGCGCGCAATCGTTGTTGGGCAACAACGCTGCGGCGTTGGCCAATCGTGCAACCGCCGATACGTTTGTCGCGCGCGACAGCATTGTCGATGCCGATGGCACCGAGCATGTGCGCTTCGATCGCACCTATCAGGGCTTGCCGGTCATCGGCGGCGATGTGGTGGTGCATTCGCGGCGCGGGGTAATGCGTCAGTTGAGCCAGACCATGGACACCAACGTGCGCCCGGCCATCGTACCGGGCATCGATGCCGACACTGCGGTGCGCGCAGCCGGTGCGCAGTTCGATGTAGCACCCGACGCCGCGCCACGCGCAAGTCTGGCGCTGTATGCGCGCCAAGGCGCACCGCGGCTGGTCTACGAAGTGATCTACAGCGGCATCAAGCCTGACCAGACACCCACCGAGATGCATTACATCGTCGATGCGGTCAATCAACGCATTCTCGAATCCTGGGATACGGTGCACACCGTGTGCAGTGGCGGCACCAGCGCAACCGGCACCGGGCGTTCGCTATATGCAGGCAACGTTGGATTATCGACAACGCGTTGCAGCAGCGGTTACGAGTTGACCGACCTGAGCCGCGGTAGCGGCGCCACTTACAACATGCGCAACAGCACCTCCGGCAACGGCACGCTGGTCACCGATGCCGACAACGCCTGGGGCAGCGGCGCCAACAGCGATACGGTGACGGCAGCGGTGGATGCGCATTACGGCGTGGCCTTGACCTGGGACTACTTCCGCACCACGCATGCGCGCAGCGGCATCGCCAACGACGGCGCCGGTGCGCGCAGCCGTGTGCATTACGGTAGCCGTTACAACAACGCATTCTGGCAGGACAGCTGCTTCTGCATGACCTTCGGCGATGGCGACGGCAGCACATTCACGCCGCTGGTCTCGGTGGATGTGGCCGGCCACGAGATGACCCACGGCGTGACCAGTCGCACCGCACGGTTGGTGTACTCGGGCGAGTCCGGCGGTTTGAACGAAGCCACTTCCGACATCATGGGCGCGATGGTGGAGTACTCCGCCAACAACAGCGCGCAGCCGGGCAATTATCTGATCGGCGAAAAGATCGTGCCCGGCAACAGCAGCGGCACGCTGGCGTTGCGCTACATGTTCAAGCCGAGCCTGGATGGCGACTCGCCGGATTGCTACAGCAGCAGCCTGGGCTCGCTCAACGTGCACTACAGCTCGGGGGTGGCCAACCATTTCTACTATCTGCTGGCCGAGGGCGCGGTGGTGCCGAGCGGCTTTGGTGCGGGCACCAGCTGGAACGTGACGCCGGCCGGGCTGGTGTGCAACGGCAATACCGCGTTGACGTCGATCGGCCGTGCCGCAGCCAGCCGCATCTGGTACCGCGCGTTGACGGTCTACATGACCTCTTCGACCAACTACGCGACCGCACGCAGGGCCACGTTGAGCGCAGCCACCGATCTGTATGGCAGCACCTCCACGCAATACCGCGCGGTTGCCGCAGCGTGGAGCGCGGTGTCGGTCAACTGATGCATGCCGGCCCTTGCCACGCGACCGGCGCGTGGCAAGGGCCGGCTGCCACAGCGCCATCCGCGCGCGTATGCTTGGGTCATTCCTGGGAGGGAACATGACCGAACGCACCACGACCGCGCGGCCGATCGACCGCTATTTCGCCAGCTATTCCGACGATCACCAAAACGCTACCAACCAGCAGATCCATATGCTGGCAGTGCCGGCGATCCTGTGGTCGGTGGTGGCCTTGCTGTGGTGCATCCCGGTGGGCGGCACCTGGTTCAGTAGCGGCGTGTGGGCGGCGCTGTCGATGTTTGCGGTGTGGTCGTACTACAACCGGCTGTCGCGCCCGCTGGGGTTGGGCATGCTGGGCATCTTCTTCTTCTTCGGCTGTCTGTGTCGCTTGATCGAGAGCAAGCTTGGCCTGGGCGGCGTGTTCACGTTGGGCGTGGCGGTGTTTGTGCTGGCCTGGATCGCACAGTTCGTGGGTCACAAGATCGAAGGCCGCAAGCCGAGCTTTCTGACCGATCTGACCGATCTGACCTATCTGCTGATCGGGCCGATCTGGGTGTTGGCCAAGTTATATCGCCAGCTGGGTTGGCGCTACTAGCTCGACGCATCAACCTCACTCGCGAACGCCGAGTTCTTCCGGCAGCGGACGAAACGCACGCGGCGCATAACCGAAATCGCGACGCGCCGGTTCCAGATCGAACACCAGGTCATCGCGCATGCGCTGCAACGCCGCTGCATTCATGCCACGCAGGCGGCCCAGGCGTTGCGCAGCGCTCAGCGCCAACCCGAACAGCGTCGGCGGCACCTGATACAACCGCGCCGGTCGTGGCAACGCAGCCAGCACGCGCTCCACCATCTGCATGTAGGCCAACACTTCGCCACCGCCCACCGCATAACTGCGCTGCTGCGTGGCCGGCTGGGTGACCACCGCCAGCGCGGCGCTGGCCAGATCGTCCACATGCACCGGCTGACGTAAACCGGTGGCGTTGGCCGGCAACACGAACGCGCCGGTGCGCTGCGCCAGGCTGGCGATCTGGGTGAGCGTACGGTCGCGTCCGGCGCCATAGACCAACGTCGGGCGCAGCACCGTTGCGGTTGCGCCACGCGCCTGCGCTGCAGAAAACAGCGCCTGTTCGGCGTTTGCCAGGCGCTGGGCGACATCGCGCTCTGCCGCATCGATCGAGTGTTCCTTGACCTCCAGGCTGGTCGAACCGAACGCCACAATCCGCGGGGCACTCACCGGATTTTCCGTATACCAGCGCGCGAAATGATCCAGCGGGCCACAGCTGAAGATCACCTCGAACGCTTCGCCTGCCGCTGCCGGCACGGCCAGATCGCCTTGCCGCCAGATCAATCCGGTCCGCGCCGCACGCGGCTGCCGCGACCACGCCGTGACCTGCCAGCCACGGCTCAATAGCCGCGTCAGCAGACGTTCGCCGATCTGCCCGCTGCCGCCGAACACCAGGGCGCGTGGCGCAGAGACAGCGGTGGACGGGGCGGGATTGACAGCGGTCACAGGGCTCGGATGCAGTCTTGGTGAGCCCAGCATAGCGAGTGCAACGCAGCGATGCGACGACGATCCAGCGGCGATTTCCGCATGCGCCCGGCGATGACGTTGACGCGGCCGTTAGTCAACGTTTTGTTAAGCTCTCTGGCCTGCTCGCGAATCTTGTGTTCCCTGCATGCCTTTTTCGTTGGAAATCCTGCTCGCGCTGCCCTTCGTGATGGCGGCCGCCACCGCGCTGTTCTGGCGCACCTCCCGTTCGATCACTGCGTGGTTGGCTGCGGCCGCGCCGTTGGGCGGGCTGCTGATCCTGGCGATGCTGACACCTGCGGTACTGCGCGGTGAAGTAATCCGCAGCGAACATGCCTGGTTGCCGCAAATCGGTTTGCTGTTCTCGCTGCGGCTCGATGGCCTGGCATGGATGTTCGCATTACTGGTGCTGGGCATCGGCGCGCTGGTGGTGATGTATGCGCATTACTACCTGAGCGCACGCGACAGCGCCTCGCGCTTTTTCGCCTATCTCATGCTGTTCATGGGCGCGATGCTCGGCATGGTGTTGTCGGGCAACCTGCTGTTGCTGATCGTGTTCTGGGAACTCACCAGCATCAGCTCGTTCCTGTTGATCGGCTTCTGGTCGCACCGCAAGGATGCACGCGAAGGCGCGCGCATGGCCTTCGTGCTGACCGCCGGTGGCGGCCTGGCGTTGCTGGGCGGCATCTTGATGATCGGCCGCATCGTCGGCAGTTTTCAGTTGGATGCGGTGCTGGCAGCCGGCGATCTCATTCGCGCCAGCCCGCTGTATCCGTATGCGTTGGGGCTGGTGCTGCTGGGCATTTTCACCAAGAGCGCGCAGTTTCCGTTCCACTTCTGGCTGCCGCATGCGATGGCTGCGCCGACGCCGGTCTCGGCGTATCTGCATTCGGCCACGATGGTGAAGGCCGGCGTGTTCCTGCTGGCGCGGCTGCACCCGGCACTGGCCGGCACCGATCTGTTTTTCTACACCGTCACCAGCATCGGCGCGATCACGCTGTTGCTGGGTGCCTGGCATGCGATCTTTCAGCACGATCTCAAAGGCGTGCTGGCGTATTCGACCATTTCGCATCTGGGCTTGATCACGATGCTGTTCGGCCTGTCCACACCGATGGCGGTGGTGGCTGGCGTGTTCCATATCCTCAACCACGCGGTGTTCAAGGCCTCGTTGTTCATGGCCGCCGGCATCATCGACCACGAGACCGGCACGCGCGACATGCGCAAGCTGGGCAATCTGCGCCGCCTGATGCCATTCACCAGCGCGCTGGCGATCATCGCCTCGTTGGCGATGGCCGGCGTTCCGCTGCTCAACGGCTTCTTGTCGAAGGAAATGTTCTTTGCCGTCGCACTGGAAACCGAAGCGCCGCAGGCGATGCGTGTGTTGGCCAGCATCGCTGCGCTGCTGGCCGGGCTGCTCGGCGTGGCCTACAGCCTGCGCTTCGTGCACGACACCTTCTTCGGCCAGGGCCCACGCGATCTGGACACCACCCCGCACGAGCCGCCGCGCTGGATGAAGATTCCGGTGGAGGTACTGGTGCTGATCTGCGTGGCAGTGGGCATCGTGCCGGCATGGACCATCGCGCCAGTGCTACGCGCCGGTGCAAGCGCGATCCTGGGCGACAGGTTGCCCGACTACAGCCTGGCCCTGTGGCATGGCTGGAACTGGCCATTGGCGATGAGCATCGCCGGCATGGTGGGTGGCACGCTGTTGTACATGGCGCTGCGCCGCACGCTGGACCTGTATGCGATCCAGAACCGCTCGCCAGGCAAGGCGCTGTTCAACTGGAATCTGCGCGCACTGTATGCCGCCACCGCGCGCATGACCGATGCGGTCACCAACGGCAATCTGCAACGCATGCTGATGTTGCTGGTGTTGAGTGCGGTGGTGGTGGCGCTGGTCCCGTTCCTGCAAGGCGGCACGCTGCCGGCCTGGCCTGCCCCCACGCCGATGCCGCTGCTGGGCTGGACGGTGTGGCTACTGATGATTGCCTGCGCGCTGGGTAGCCTGTTCCTGTACAAGCAGCGCCTGCTGGCGGTGCTGGTGCTCGGCGGCACCGGCCTGGCGGTCAGCCTGACCTTCGTGTTCCTGTCGGCACCGGACCTTGCGTTGACGCAGTTGCTGGTGGAGATGGTGACGCTGGTGCTGATGCTGCTGGCGATGAATTACCTGCCCGAGCGCTCGCTGCCCGAGCCTGCGCGCTTGCGCAAGATCCGCGATGCCGCCATTGCCATCGTCGGTGGCGCCGGCCTGGCCGCCCTGGCCTACACCTTGATGACACAGCCCAGCCACACCGTGGCAGGGGAAATGCTGCATCGTGCGCTGCCGGAAGCGTACGGCCACAACGTAGTCAACGTGATCCTGGTGGATTTCCGCGGGTTCGATACCTTCGGCGAGATCACCGTGTTCGCCATTGCCGGGCTGGTGGTGCATGCACTACTGCGGCGCTCGCGCATGGCGCCGGAGCGCAGCATGCCGGGGCCGCCGATCAAGTTGCCGGTGCCGGCCGATCTGGCGCAGATCATGTTCCCGCTCACGCTGACGGTGTCGTTGTTCCTGTTCCTGCGCGGTCATAACGCGCCCGGTGGCGGCTTCATCGCCGGCCTGGTGCTGGCGGTGCCGCTGCTGATGCAGTACGTGATTCAGGGCACCGCCTCGGTGGAATCGCGCTTCGGTTTCGATTACATCCGCCTGATCGGCATCGGGCTGTTGTTCGCACTGGTCAGCGGTGCGGGGTCGCTGCTGTTCGGCATGCCGTTCCTGAGCAGCGGGCATGTGGAGATTCCGTTGCCGCTATTGGGTGAGCTGGAACTGGCCAGCGCGCTGGGCTTCGATATCGGCGTGTATCTGGTGGTATTCGGCGCGGCGATGTTGATGCTGTCGATGATGGGCACGATCAAACCTTCGCGCACGCGCAGTTCGCAGCGCGGCGAGATCGACCCCACCCAACGTTCGACACGCACCGCGGAGCAGCATTGATGGAACTGGCACTGGCAAGCGCGATCGGCGTCCTCACTGCATTGGCGATCTACCTGTTGCTGCGCGCGCGCAGCTTCGATGTGATCCTGGGGATGACTTTCCTGTCGTATGCGACCAACCTGCTGATCTTCGCGGGTGGGCGCGTGCGTAGCGGCCAGGCGCCGGTGCTGCGCGACGACGTGCCCGCCGATCTGATGCACTACACCGATCCGTTGCCGCAGGCGCTGGTGTTGACTGCGATCGTGATCGCCTTTGCGATGACTGCAGTGAGCCTGGTGCTGGCGATCCGCAGCCGCAGCGACAACGGCAGCGATCATGTGGATGCGCACGAAGACGCCACCACCGGCGTGGACACGCGCGAGGCGCGGCGATGAATCATCTGCTGATCCTGCCGATCCTGATCCCGATGCTGGGTGCGTCTGCGTCGCTGTTTGTCGAGCATCGTCGCTATGGGCCACGCGTGCAGCGCACGGTGGCGTGGGTGAGCATGGCCTTGCTGGCTGCGGCAGTGATCGCGCTGTTCGCGCGCGCCGCCGAAGGCGAGGTGCTGGTGTATCTGCTGGGCGACTGGCCGGCACGCATCGGCATCGTGCTGATGGGCGACCGCTTGTCGGCGTGGATGCTATTGACCACCTTGATGTTGGGCTCGGCCTGCCTGCTGCATGCGTGTGCCGGCTGGGACCGCCGCGCGCCGCATTTCCATGCGTTGTTCCAGTTTCAGTTGATGGGCTTAAACGGTGCGTTCCTGACCGGCGACATCTTCAACCTCTTCGTGTTCTTCGAAGTGATGCTGATCGCCTCCTACGGGTTGCTGCTCAGCGGCGGGCGCGGCTTGCAGATGCGCGTGGGCCTGCATTACGTGGTGTTCAACGTGTGTGCGTCGACCTTGTTCCTGGTCGCGCTGGGCTTGTTGTTCGGTGTGTTCGGCACGCTCAACATGGCCGAGCTGTCGCAACGCATCGCCGAGTTGCCGGCGCAGGATGTGCCGCTGGCCAAAGCTGCATTGGGATTGTTGCTGCTGGTGTTCTGCAGCAAGGCCGCGTTGCTGCCGCTGTATCTATGGCTGCCGGAAACCTACTCGCGTGCGCCGGCCGCGGTGGCCGCGTTGTTCGCGATCATGACCAAGGTTGGGCTGTACGCGACATTGCGGGTGTCGTCGCTGTGGTTTGGCGCCGGTGCCGGCGCACTGCAGGGCTTCGGTCGGCACGCGCTGCTGTGGCTGGGTATCGCCACGCTGGTGATGGCCGCCATCGGGGTGATGGCGGCATCGCGGCTGCGAGTGATGGTGTCGTATCTGGTGGTGTTTTCGGCCGCGACCTTGTTCATCGCGTTCTCGCTGGACGATGCCGGCGCCTTGGGTGCGGGGCTGTATTACCTGCCGCATAGCAGCTTCGTGGCCGCCGCCTTGTTCATGGTGTCGGATCTGATCCGCCGGCGTCGCGGTAGTGCCAGCGATCGCAAGGAAGTGGTCGCGCCACTGCCACGGCGTGGGATGCCCGGCACGATGTTCATGATCGCCGCAGTGGCGGTGGCCGGTCTGCCGCCGTTGTCCGGCTTCCTGGCCAAGGCGGCGTTACTGCAGCATGTGCCCGATGGTCTGGTCGCGCCGGTCTGGGCCGCGATCCTCGGCAGCAGCCTGTTGGTGGTGATCGGCCTGACGCGTGCCGGCGTGCGCCTGTTCTGGCGCGTACCCGAAGCCGTGGAAGATGCGCCGGAGCTGCAACCGCAACGGCGTGGCCGCATGCGTCCGGTGGAAACCGCCGCCACCGTGTTGCTGCTCAGTGGCCTGGTGGCGATGACGGTGGGCGCCGGTCCGTTGATGCGTTACACCGATGCGGCCGGCGCGCAGCTGCGCGACCCCGGTGCGTATGTGGAGCAGGTGCGTGCCACCACACCGCAACGGAGGCAACCATGAGCGCGCGTGTGCCGCTGCGGCGGCGGATGTTCCCATCGGCACCGTTGAGCGTGATGGTGTTCGTGTTCTGGTTGCTGCTCAGCGACAGCTTCGGGCCGCAGCAGTGGGTGCTCGGCTTGTTGCTGGGCTGGGTGGTGCCGATCTTCGCGGCACGACTGGACCGCGAGTTTGCGCAGATCGGTTCACTACGTTCGGTGCCGCGCATGCTGCTGGTGGCCGCAGGCGATATCGTGCGCTCCAACATCAAGGTGGCCGGCCAGGTGCTCGGCCCGGAGTCGCGCATCCATCCCGGTTTCATCTGGGTGCCGCTGGATATCGCCAACATCCATGGCATCGCCGCGCTGACCAGCATGATCACGCTCACCCCCGGCACGGTGTCGGCGGCGCTCTCGGACGACCGCAAATATCTGCTGGTGCACGTGCTGCATCTGGACGATCCGGACGCGTTGATCGCCGAGATCAAGACCCGCTACGAGAAGCCCCTGATGGAGATCTTTCCATGACCGGCCACATGTTCATCGAATCGACCATCGTCATCTGCATGCACGCGGTAGGCCTGGCCATGCTGATGGCGCTGTGGCGATTGCTGCGCGGGCCGAGCGTGCCCGATCGCATTCTTGCGTTGGATACGCTCTCCATCACCGCCATCGCCGAACTGATGCTGCTGGGCATGTATCTGGATTCGCCGATCTACTTCGAGGCCGCGTTGGTGATCGCGATGCTGGGCTTCGGCAGCACGGTGGTGCTGAGTAAATACGTCTTGCGCCGGGACATCGTCGAATGATCGCCCTGACCGAATACCTGCTCAGCGCGTTGTTGCTGGTCGGCACGTTCTTCATCCTGATCGGCGCGTTCGGGTTGGTGAAGCTGTCGGACTTTTTCAAGCGCCTGCATGCGCCGACCAAGGCCAGCACCCTGGGGGTGGGTTGCGTGCTGCTGGCATCGGTGGGCTATCACCTGTTCTTAGGCGTGGACCCGCAACCGCGCGAGTTGCTGATCACCGTCTTTTTGTTCATCACCGCACCGATCAGCGCGCACATGATGGCCAAGGCGGCGCTGTCGCTGATGATGGAAAACCGCCCGGAAGTGCCGAACAAGAGCGAGATGCGCGAGGAAGGATTACCGCAGGTGCAGGGCGATGTCGGCGAGAACGAACAAACCGAGAAACAGCATCTGGGGCCAGAGTCGGAGCAGCACTAGGCGTTGAACTTAGGCCTCGAAAGGCGGGTGATCGACTGAGCGGCACCAGGCGTTCGAACGCGATCCGGCAAGCGCTTCAGCCAGAGCCTTCGACATAATCCACCTGCGGCAGCTGCCCTACCCGCCAGTTGGTCACCCTGCCCTGGGCATCGGTTTCGAACACCAGCGCCGACTGTGCCGCCGCATCGGCAAAGCGCAAGCTGAGCGCGCCGGGGATGTATTTGTGCGGCTGCTCGATCAGGCCATCGGGATACAGCGCGCGCAGCTGCGCCACTGTCATACCGACCTTGCCGCCACCGGGTGCGAGTTCCTTGGGCTCGCTGGTCTGATAGCGCACGAAGTGGTCGCCCTCGAACATGAAACCGAAACGGCGTGCATCGTCGGCCCATTGCGGCCGCAACAGATAACAGCCGCCATCGCTTGCCGCTTCGCCGCGCAAGTCGCCGCCCCAGGCAGCACGCACCTGCGCCGCCTCCATGCCCAGACGCAGATCGCCGTAGCCGTCCAGACGCGCGAGTGCGGCCGGGTCCTGACGCAGTTGCGGCGGAAACGTGCCGGCGGGCGCGGTGGCCGGTGGCACCTCGCCAGGCGGCTGGTCGTTGGGGGCTGCGGTGACAGGCACTTGCTCCGCGCTAGCTGCCTCAACAGTGATTTTGGAATCGTCGGCGCGGTTGCAGCCGGCCAGTAACAGCAGTGCGCCCATCAAACCAAGCAGTCTGGATGTCATGCGTGCGTTCCTTATGGCTCCGCGACAGCCTACACAGCGCGCAGCGCGGTGATGTGCAGAACGCTGTGACCATTGCCGGTGTGACCATTGCGTCTTGCCGGTGTCATCGGCGCTTCATTGGCTGCGGTCACGCTGACGGCTTCGCAGGACTGCCGCCATGACCCCACGCAAGACCGAACTCGCTGTCACCGCGCTGCAGTCGCACCGCAGCCCCCTCACGTTGCTGCAGCGGCGCACCCTGATCCTGGCCGATGGGCAGCGCGACCTGGCGACGCTGGCGCAGTTGCTGGGCGGCGATGCTGCCACGCTGGTGCAGACCTTGTGTGCGATGGGATATCTGCAGCTGGGTGAAGCGGGTGCAGGCGCGGATAGCGCGCCCGGCACGTCCGCTGCGACTGAGCCGACGCCCGCTGTGCCCGTGCAACTGGCGGATGCGCAGCAGACCGAAGAAGACTTGCAGCGTCAGCGGCGGCGTGCGGCCACCAATGCACGGCTGTATCTGCTCGACATCCTGCAACTGCAACGCAATCCCGCCGCTGCCGCATTGCACCGTCAGCTGCAGGCCGCGCGCGCGGAAGACGCCATCGGTGCCGCCATTGCCGAGGCGCTACGCGAACTGCCGCAGATCACCTCGGCAACCTATGCCGAACGCGTGCGTGCACGCATCGGCGAGTTGCTGCCGGATACGTTGCAGGCGGCATGATCCACCAGCGGTATCCAGCAGCGACGCGTAGCGCGAGCGGTGCGCCCTGATATCACCCTGGGCTAGCTAAGGGCCTGAAGCGATCGACATCACCACTGCTGCTCACCGCCAGCCGGCACGGTCATTGCTCAATGCGGCGTCTTCCCTTCGTGCGCACCGTTTTGTCCAGCAAGGCGAGCGATTCCACGCCACTGGCCGTACCGAAACGCCGTCCAGCGCACGCTACAACGGCGCGACCGGGAGGGCGAGAGTCTCGCGCGCTACCCGCACCCGCCTGCCGAGCGCTCGCGGCGTCTTATCAGCCGCTCTGACACCGCATCATTCCGAGGACGGTGGCTGAAAGGCCGCACGCAAGCCCGACCAGCACTGCTGATAATCGCCCTGTCGATGCGCCGCCTGCAACGCTTGCCCGGTAGGACGCAATACCGCACGCGTCTCGAACATGAAGGCCATGGTTTCGGTGATCACATCAGGGCGTGCGAGATCGGCATGCGAGGCCTTGTCGAAGGTTGGCGCGTCCGGGCCGTGACCGCTCATGCAGTTGTGTAGCGACGCGCCACCCGGCGCAAAGCCATCGGCCTTGGCGTCGTAGACGCCGTGCACCAAGCCCATGAACTCGCTGGCCACATTGCGATGGAACCACGGTGGGCGAAAGGTGTGCTGCGCCACCAGCCAGCGCGGCGGGAAGATCGCAAAATCCATGTTCGCGGTGCCATGCGTGTCGCTGGGCGAGGTCAGCACGGTGAAGATGCTGGGGTCCGGATGATCGAAGCTGATCGAGCCGATGGCGTTGAAGCGGCGCAGATCATAGCGATACGGCGCGTAGTTGCCATGCCAGGCCACCACGTCCAGCGGCGAGTGATCGATGTCTGCGCGCCACAGATGGCCCTGGAATTTGGCCACCAGTTCGAACGCACCTTCGCGCTGTTCGTAGGCGGCATGCGGTGTTTCGAAATCACGCGCGTTGGCCAGCCCGTTCGAGCCGATCGGCCCAAGGTCCGGCAAGCGCAGCAGGCCGCCGAAGTTCTCGCAGACATAGCCGCGTGCACTGCCATCGGGCAGCTCGACACGAAACCGCACACCGCGCGGTATCACCCCGATCTGCTGCGGCTCCAGCTCCAGCACGCCCAGCTCGGTGTGGATACGCAGGCGGCCGAGTTGCGGCACCAGCAACAGCTCGCCATCGGCATCGTAGAAGAAGCGATCGCGCATGGAGGCATTGGCCGCATACAGATGCACGGCAACACCGGACATCGCCTCCGGCCCGCCATTGCCGGCCATCGTGTACAGGCCATCGATGAAATCGGTCGGCGTGGACGGCAAGGGCAATGGGCTCCAACGCAGCTGGTCCGGTGGCACCGGGCCGCTGCCGAAGTCGTTGTGGAAGGCGGATTGCTCGATCAACGAGAACGCGCCATGCACCGCCGCCGGGCGGATGCGATACAGCCAGCTACGCCGGTTTTCGCCGCGCGGCGCAGTAAACGCCGTGCCGGACAACTGTTCGGCGTACAACCCGTGCGCCACCCGCTGCGGCGAGTTCTGGCCGACCGGCAAGGTGTCGGCTACTGCCTCGCTGGCGAATTCATTGCCGAAGCCGGTCATGTAACGCTGGTCGTTGTGCATGGGTGCGTCCGGACTGGCCCCCACAGGGGCTGGAATTAAGCCCCTCTCCCACCGGGAGAGGGGTTGGGGTGAGGGTACGGCGTAGCGACCATCTTGCAGATCGTCTCAACCACCGCATCCAGCGAAAACAACACATCGTTGTTCCAGAAGCGCAGCACTGTCCATCCCTTCGATTGCAGCCACCGCGTCCTTGCCTGATCGCTGGATGCTTGGTGCTGCGATCCATCCAGTTCAACAACCAACGCCGCATCGATACAACAAAAATCTGCGATGTACGGCGGAATCGGATGCTGACGTCTGAACTTGAAACCTTGTAGCTGATTGCTGCGTAGACAGCGCCAAAGTGCGCGCTCTGCGTCTGTCATCTCCGTGCGTAACGCACGCGCGTTGGTGAGTGCGACGGTGGGTAATGGTGGTTTGATTTTCATCGTTCCACCGTACCCTCACCCCAACCCCTCTCCCGTGGGGAGAGGGGCTTCAGCAACGTACGTTTTCATCACTCTGTGTTGTCAGACACATGCGTTGCTTGGCGCGCGCGCAATTGGCTGCTACATGCGACTTGTCTGCGTAATTCGCCTGATCCATACCAAAGCTGCGCCTGACTTAACAAGCTGCGGCGTTCGGCATCACAACGAGTGCCACTCAAACCCGCACCGACGCAATTAATGGCACCAACCACAAATCCCGAATAGCGAATCACCAATCCCAGACTTACAGCACCCCACGCTTCATCTGATCGCGCTCGATGCTCTCGAACAGCGCCTGGAAATTGCCTTCGCCAAAGCCCTCATTGCCCTTGCGCTGGATGATCTCGAAGAAGATCGGGCCGATGCAGTTGGTGGTGAAGATCTGTAGCAACTTGCGCTGCTTGGTGTCCACATCCGCATCTATCAGGATCTTGTTGCGGCGCAGGCGTGCGACGTCTTCGCCGTGGTCGGGAATGCGCAGGTCCACCACGTCGAAATAGGTGTCCGGCGTGTCGAGAAAGCTCACGCCCGCCTCGCGCATCTTTTCCACGCTGGTGTAGATGTCGTCGGTGAAACAGGCAATGTGCTGGATGCCTTCGCCCTGGTAGGCGTCCAGATACTCGTTGATCTGGCTCTTGGGGTCGGAGGACTCGTTGAGCGGAATGCGCACGATGCCGTCCGGCGCGGTCATCGCCTTGGACACCAGGCCGGTCTTGGCGCCCTTGATGTCGAAGTAGCGGATCTCGCGGAAGTTGAACAGGCGCTCGTAGTAATCCGACCAGCGCTGCATGTTGCCGAAGTACAGATTGTGGGTCAGGTGGTCGATGAAGGTCAGCCCGAAACCGGCCGGGTGCTGGTCGGCGCCCGGAATCGGCTCGTAGTCGGCATCGTAGATGCTGCCCGCATCGCCGTAGCGGTCAACCAGATACAGCATGCAATCGCCGATGCCCTTGACCACCGGCGCCGGCACTGCGCGCGTGTCGGCCTTGCCCTGCACCGCTTCGCCGCCATTGCCGAGCACGGTCTGCAGCACGGTCTCGGCCGGGGTGCGGAAGCGGATCGCAAAGCCGCAGGCGCTCGGGCCATGCGCAGCGGCGAAATCGGCGGCAAACGAATCGGGGTCTTCGTTGAGCAGGAAATTGACCCCACCCTGGCGATAGACGGTAATGGCGCGGCTGCGATGGCGCAGCACCGGGCTGAAGCCCATCTTGCGAAAATAGTCGTGCAGCTGCGCCACCTGGCCGGCGGGTGCGGCGAATTCGACGAATTCGAACCCGTCGATCCCCATCGGATTGTCGAAGGTGGTGACCTGCATGCCGGGATCGGGGCGGCTGATGGGGGTGTTCGGTTGTGCATTCATCGTCGTTTCTCCACGCTGGGCCGTCCGCAGGGCTATGCGGGGTGGCAGAAGACCCGCGAGAATGTGCAGGCCACCCACGGTTTGTAGTTGCAAATGAAACCAAAATCAAGACACAGTGCAACATGAGCGATCTCGACGCCCCCATTCCGCCGCAACATCCTGTGCTGCTCAACCTTGAGCAGTTCCTGCCGTATCGCTTGAGCGTGCTGTCCAACCGCATAAGCAGCAACATCGCCAAGGTCTACGGTGATCGTTACGGGATGGCTATTCCCGAGTGGCGGGTGATCACCATCCTGGCGCTGTATCCGGGTTCCTCGGCCAGTGAAGTCTCCGACCGCACCGCGATGGATAAAGTTGCAGTGAGCCGCGCCGTGGCGCGCCTGCTGGAGCGCGGCTTCATCCGCCGCGAAACCCATGGCGACGACCGCCGCCGCTCGATGCTGGCGCTGTCGCCGGCCGGGCGCCAGGTGTACGAGACCGTGGCCCCGCTGGTCAACGAGATGGAGCAGCGGCTGATGTCGGTGTTCAGCGCCGAGGAGCAGCAGATCCTGGAAAAGCTGATCGACCGGCTGGCCAAGGATGGGCTGCCGAAGATGGCCGGCAAGGAGTGAGGCCGTCGCACCGTTGAGAGGCGCTGTGGGTGATCGGCATTTCGGCGCAGACCACTCACAATCCATGCAGCACGGCCATGCGGTTCGGTCAACAAAACGGCGCTTCCCTTCGCGGGGAAGCGCCGTTTTTTTATTGCGCTGGGACACTGCGCCGAGTCGCCAAGACGCGATCAGACGCCTGAGTGAACAGCGCTACCCGCAGCGCGGGGGTTTGCATGACGCTGCAGCGAGCATCACGCCTACGGCGGCGCCCACTGCTTGAGGAAGTCGAACAGCTTCTTGCGATCGTAGCCCTCGCCCTTGCGCAGCTCCGGGCCGGACTGCAGGGTCAGCGGCTTGCCGTCGTTATCCAGCACCAGTAGCGACGGGTAGTCGTTGAGTTGAGCGAACTGCGACAGGAACGCGGCGTTCTCGTTGGCCGCATCGCGGTTGACCTTGACCACCACAAAGTGCGCATCGCGGAAGCTGCGTAGCTCGGCATCGCCGCCCATCAGCTCGTCCAGCGCCTTGCACGGCTCGCAGGCCGCATTGCCGACGTTGAGCACGATGCGCTTGCCACCGCGCTTGGCCTCGACCTTGGCGGTCTCCAGATCTGCGGCCGGATCGCGCGAGGGGTCGTATTGCGCGTTGAGCGCAGCGGCGGCGGCGATATCTGCAGCGGTGGGCGTATTGCCCGACGACACCGGCTGGCTGGGATCGGCGCTGGGCGGCTTCTGCATCGAGGTGTCCAGCGGCCGTGGCGCCTCCTGCTGCTCGCTGGGCTGCCCGCAGGCACTCAGCAAGCTTGTGAGCAACATGCCCGCCAGCAGCGGGCCACAGACAGTGGATTTCATCGGCATTGCGGTTCTCCTCACTTCACACCATGCATCAGTTTGTTGACCAAGGGGGCAATTAACAGAAGCAGCACACCCGCAGCGATCAGCGACCAGAAGCCAAAAGTGTAGCCCTTCAGTGCAGAGGCCACGGTCATACCGGTCTCGCCACTGACCGCGGAAGCGAAGATGCCAGACAGGTTATTACCAATTGCTGTGGACAAGAACCAGCCACCCATTGCCAGGCCAACGACTTTGGCCGGAGCCAGCTTTGTCGTCATCGACAAGCCAATAGGAGACAAGCACAGCTCACCGACTGTCTGGATCACATAGACCATGAACAAAGTCCAGAAAGGAATCTTCCCGGCATCGTCCACAAGTGCGGACAGCGCATACATCAGCAACGCAAAGGCCAGGCCGTTGAAGATCAAACCCAGACCGAACTTGCGCGGAATCGACGGATTGGCAGACTTCAGAGCGACCCACAGCCAGACGAACACAGGCCCAAGCACGAGAATTGCCAGCGTGTTGACCGATTGAAACCAACCCACCGGGAACATCCAGCCGCCGAGGTCACGTTCAACGATGTTCTGCGCTAGGAAATTAAACGAACTGCCCGCCTGTTCGAAGAACATGAAAAACATCACGTTGAATACGAAGACGATCAGCATGGCAATGGCGCGGTCGCGCTGTACCTTACCTTCCCGGATGCCTTCGAACAGAATCAATCCGCACAGCGCAAGGAACAAGATGGTCAGGATCCAGCCAAGGATGCTGGCATCGATCAACAACAAGCCGTAGGCGATTGGAATGGCGAACAGCGTGCCTACCAACACTGCCACGGTGCGCCCCATCCCTTCTCCGCCAACCGGCGGCGAACCGACCGGCCCAAGCTGGCGACGTCCCAGCCAGAACCACACAAGGCTGATCAACATGCCGACACCAGAGGCAATGAACACGTACTTGTAGGCAGGCATCGCCTCGGTGCCGAAAAATTTGTCGGCGAGCAAGCCAGTCAGAATCGGCGCTAAAAAACCGCCTGCATTGATGCCCATGTAGAAGATCGTGAATCCCGAATCCCGACGCGGGTCGTTCAGCGGATACAGCTTGCCGACCATGGTCGAGACGTTCGGCTTGAACAGGCCGTTGCCGGCGATGATCGTCGCCAAGCCAATTTTGAACACTTGTTCGTTTGGCACTGCGATCAGGAATAGACCGACCGACATGACGACTGCACCGATCAGCAGCGAGCGCTGGTAGCCGATGAGTCGGTCGGCGACGAACCCACCGAACAGCGCCGAGGCATATACCAGTGCCAGATACGCACCGTAGAGGCGGTTAGCCGGTGCCTCGCCGGCGCCGGAGCCCTCGTAAAACTGGGCCACGATATAGAGCGTCAGCGCCCAACGAATCCCGTAGAACGCAAAGCGTTCCCAGAATTCGGTCATGAACAGCATCCACAGCGGCCGGGGGTGGCCGAGCAGTGTCGGGAACTCGGGAGGCGCAGGCGGCTGCGGCGGAGTGGTAGCGGAAGTCGGCGCAGTAGCGTCAACGCTCATGAGGTGTCCCTTGCGTATTCAGTGATGGCTGGGTGCACCAGGGCGAGCCCTGGGCGACGCGCGAGGATCACTTAGACGTCATGTTCACGTCAAATTCGCCGGACTCGGGAGCGCGATGCCAGCGGGTTGGATTGGGGGGCTTGGTGATGGAGATGGCACAGGATGACGCTCGTACCCTCACCCCAACCCCTCGCCTTGCGTGCGACCGGACTCTGCTCCAGCGGACTAACTTCCGCTCTGCCAGCTTCAGCTTCTTTCCTCAACCCTTCGCAGCCTCACCACCACTCGGCGCGCGGTTTTCCACACCTACCGACGTGCGCACGTCGAACAGCTCGGGGAAAAACGTCAGCGCCAGCGCCTGCTGCAAAAACCCCACACCGCTCGACCCACCGGTGCCGCGCTTGAAGCCGATCACCCGCATCACCGTGCGCATATGGCGGAAGCGCCAGAGCTGGAACTGGGTTTCCACATCCACCAGGTCCTCGCACAGCGAATACTCGCGCCAGTAGCGGTCGGTGTTTTCGTAGATGCGCTCAAACACTGGACGCAATGCATCGTCGGCCACATGCGCGGCGGTCCAGTCGCGCGCCTGGTACTGCTGCGGGATCGCATGCCCGAAACGCGCTAGATAGCGCAGGAATTCCTCGTAGAGGCTGGGCGCTTCCAGCACCTCGCGCAGCCGCGCCTGGCCCTGCGGGTCGTAAGCGAACACCTGCAGCATCTGCGGGTTCTTGTTGCCGAGCAGGAATTCGATATAACGGTACTGCAGCGACTGGAAGCCCGACGAGGGGCCCAGCACATCGCGAAACCCCATGTACTCGCTCGGGGTGAGCGTTTCCAGCACCGACCACTGTTCGGTGAGCTGGCGTAGCACCTGCTTGCTGCGCGCCAGCACCTTGCGGCACTGCCAGACCTGATCGTTTTGCAGATGCACCATCGCCGCGCGCAGTTCATGCGCCAACAGCTTCAGCCACAGCTCGGAGGTCTGGTGCTGGATGATGAATAGCATCTCGTCGTGGTGCGCCGGCTCGGACAAGGGCTGCTGCGCGGAGAGCAACTGGTCCAGCCGCAGATAACCGCCATAGGTCAGCCGCCCCTCCAGATCGGTGTGGATGCCGGGTTCCAGGTCACGCAGGTTCTTGTCGACGGGCATGGCGTAGCGCTGACGATGGGGTCGGCCAGGGTAGCGCGCTGGCGACGGGTTGGCAGCCGGATCGGAAATCGGGATTGGGGAATCGAGAGTCGGGATTGGATGGGGCCGCCGGCCGCGCAGTCGCAGCCACTGCGCCGGTGTAACCATATGGTCAACCTAAGCCTGCAAATTCATGCAGAATCAAACGGCGCTGCCGGCCAGGGACGTGGCCGGACCAGGGGAGCGTTTCACGTCTCAAGGACCAGGGGACTCTCATCTCATGCATGTGTTGCAGCGTCGTGCAGCCTTACTTTTCTGTGCGCTGGCAGTTGCCGGCCACGCCAATGCCCAGGTTGTCATCAGCCAGGTCTACGGCGGTGGCGGCAACAGCGGTGCCACCTTCCGCAGCGATTTCATCGAGCTGCACAACACCGGCAGCACCACGGTCAGCCTGGACGGCTGGTCGGTGCAATACGCCTCGGCCGCCGGCAGCAGCTGGCAGGTCACGCCATTGGCGGGCAACGTGCCGGCTGGTGGCTATTACCTGGTCAAGCAGGCCGATGGCAGCGGCGGCAGCGTTGCGCTGCCCACGCCCGATGCCACCGGCACCACCGCCATGAGCGGCACCGCCGGCAAGGTGGCACTGAGCAGCACGGCTGCCGCGTTGAGCGGCGCCTGCCCCACCGGCAATGCCGACCTGGTCGGCTACGGCAGCAATGCCAGCTGCGCCGAAGGCAATGCACCCACGCCGGCCCCCAGCAATACGCTGGCGGTGCTGCGCGGCGGCGAAGGCTGCACCGATACCGACAACAACGCGGCCGATTTCGCCACCGGCGCGCCGGCCCCGCGCAATGCCGCCAGTGGCGCGCGCCTGTGTAGCGGCGGCGGCCAGCCGATCGCCACGCTGGCTGATGTCAGCCAGGCCGAAGGCAATAGCGGCAGCCGCAGTTTCGTGTTCACGCTGAGCCTGAGCCAGCCGGCCGGCACCGGCGGGGTGCGCTTCACCGCCGCCACCACAAATGGGACCGCAGTGGCTGGCAGCGACTATGTCGCCCTGCCCGCCACCAGCGTGCAGATTGCCGCCGGCGAACGCAGCGCCACCATCGCGGTGCAAGTGCTGGGCGACACCACGCCCGAGCCCGATGAGACCTTTGCGCTGCAGATCAGCGGCCTCACCGGCGCGCTGCCGGCCACGCTGAGCGCCACCGGCACCATCCTCAACGACGACTTCAGCCTGCTGCCGATCCACGCCATCCAGGGCAAGGGTGCGCGTTCGCCGCTTGAAGGCCAGGTGGTTGCCACCTCGGGCATCGTGACTGCTCGCCGCAGCGCCGGCTTCTTCCTGCAGGCAGCGGATGCCGAAACCGATGGCGACCCGACCACGTCCGAAGGCGTCTACGTCTACACAGGCAGCGCCCCGCCGGACACCGCTGCCATCGGCAACCGCGTGCGCGTGCAAGGCACGGTGATCGAATACGTGCCCACTGCCGACCCGACCCAGCCGCCATTGACCGAGATCGGCGGCAGCTTGACCGTGTTGCTGGATTCCACCGGCAACCCGTTGCCGATGCCGGTGGCGTTGAGCGCGAACTTCCCCAACCCGAACGGCGCCTACGACCAGCTCGAAGCGCTGGAGGGCATGCGCGTCACCGCCGCCAGCCTCACCGTCAATGCGCCCACCGGCGGCAGCGTCAACGAGACCAACGCCACGGCCACCAGCAATGGCGTGTTCCATGCCGTGGTCACCGGTGTGCCGCGTGCCTTCCGCGAGCCCGGCGTGCAACTGCCCGACCCGCTGCCGGCCGGTTCGCCTGCCGGCGTGCCGCGCTGGAACACCAACCCGGAAGTGATCGCGGTCGGCAGTGCAGGCGTGGGCGCCGAGCGGCTGGATCTGGCGTCCGGTTGCGTCGTGCTGGATGTCACCGGCCCGCTGGATTACAGCTTCCGCCGCTACACGCTGTATCCGGAACGCACCCCGCAGGTGAACTGCAACGGTGCCGACCAACCGCGCCCGGCACCGCTGCCGCAGGCCGACGACGTGGCCGTGGCCACCTACAACATGGAGCGCTTCTTCGACGACCAGAACGACCCGGCGATCGGCGAACCGGTGCTCACCCCGACCGCATTCCAGGCCCGCCTCAACAAGGCCTCGCTGGCGATCCGCAACTACCTGCACACGCCCGACATCCTGGGCACGGTGGAGGTGGAAAACATCAGCGTGCTGCAGACCCTGGCTGCACGCATCAACACCGATGCGGTGGCAGCCGGCCAGCCCGATCCGCAATACGTGGCCTATCTGCAGGAAGGCAACGACGTCGGCGGTATCGATGTCGGCTTCCTGGTCAAGACCGGCGCGGTGTCGGCCGGCGTGCCGCGCGTGGAAGTGGTGTCCATCGCCCAGGAAGGCAAGGCAACCACCTGGACCGAACCGGCAGGCGGCGTGAGCCTGCTCAACGATCGCCCGCCGCTGGTGCTCACCGCCAAGGTGCATCAGGCCGACGGCCGCGTGCTGCCGCTGACCGCCATTGTGGTGCATCAACGCTCGCTCAACGGCGCCGAGACCGACGACGCGGCCGGCACCCGCATCCGCGCCAAGCGTCAGGCCCAGGCCGAGTATCTGGCGCGTCTGCTACAGACGCGTCAGCAGCTCGACCCGGCCGAACAGGTGCTGGTGATGGGCGACTTCAACGCCTTCGAGTTCAACGACGGCTATGTGGATGCGATGGGCACCGTCACCGGCAAACCGGCCCCGGATGCGCAGACCGTGGTGAACGGCGATGGGGTGGATCTGGTCAATCCGGATTACACCGATCTGACCTGGTTCAACACGCCCGATCAGAGTTACTCGTACGCCTTCGACGGCAACGTGCAATCGCTGGATCACATCATCGCCAACGAGGCGCTGATGCGTGCACCCAACATCGCCGCGTTGTCGGTGGGCCACGCGCGCATCAATGCGGACTTCCCCGGCACCGCGCGCAACGATGCCAACACGCCTACGCGTCTTTCAGATCACGATCCCACCATCGTGCTGTTGCGCATGACGCCAGCGTTGCGCGCCGACCTGGGCGTGATGGTGAACGCCGCACGCGCGCAAGTCACCGAAGGCGAGCGTATCGACTTCAGTGTGGATGTGGAGAACCGTGGACCCGACAACGCAGCGTTTGCAGCGGTGGCACTGGCCTTCGATGCCGCGGTGAGCCCACGCGTCACCGCCGCACCGGGCTGGAGCTGCCAACCGCCGGAAACCGGCACCCAGACGGTGGTCACCTGCACCATCGCCTCGCTGGCATCCGGCAATGCACAGCGCTTCGCAGTGCAGGTTGAAGCTGGCGCGGAACTGGCGGGACGCACCCTCACCCTGGCCGCTTCGGTCGCCTCTCAGACGCCCGACCCGCAGCCGGACAACAACACCGACACCGCCGCAGTGGCAGTGCAGCCACGCCTGCGCAGCGATCTGGCAGTCCGTCTGGAAGGCCCCGCCACGCTGCCGACCACCGCCTTCAACGCCACTTACCGGGTATTGCTGGACAACCGCGGCAACGCACCCGCCACCGGCGTCAACGTGCGCATCGAGGGCAATACGGTGTCGGCGTTGTCGCTGCTGGTGCCACCCAGCGGCTGGCGTTGCAGCAAGCAACTGCAGTCGTTGCGCAGCGCGATCTTCATGTGCAGCACCGCCACGGCACTGCAGCCGGGCGCGCAGGCCGCGTTCCAGCTAACCGTGGCGGCCAAGCCGATCCCGGTTGAAGGCGCGGTGCGGGTGCAGGCAAGTGCCAGTTCGATCTCGCCCGATGCCAACCCGGCCGACAATGCTGCGCTGATCGTCACTCCGATCGGTGGAGGCGCCGGCCGCCGCTGATCGCAGTGCAACACGTCGCAGTTTGAACTGCGACAAAGGGCGCGGCCTGGTCCGCGCCCTTTTTTTTGTGCAACCCAGCATCATTGTGTGCTGCGGTGCAGGACAGCCTTTTGCTGCGTGGTCCTTAACATCGCAACTCATATCATTTGAAACTTCTTGGTGAAGGTGTCGCCGCAATGAGCGTAGCCGCGCAGTTCGAGATCGAATATCTGCAATACATGGACGCGGACGGCCAATGGGTCCGCGACGACCTGCCGGCCGATGCCGCCAATCCGCAACAGTTGCTCGCCCTGTTCAAGCGCATGCTGTTCGTGCGCACCTTCGACAGCAAATCGGTCGCCTTGCAGCGCACCGGCAAGCTGGGCACCTACGCCGCCTCGCTGGGGCACGAGGCCACGCATGTGGGCATCGGTGCCTCGATGCGCCGCGGCGATGTGTTCGCGCCCAGCTACCGCGAGTACGGCACCATGTTCGAACGCGGCGTTCGCCCGCGCGATGTATTGCTGTACTGGGGCGGCGACGAGCGCGGCAGCGATTACCCGCGCGATGCCGATGCAGCGATCGACTTCCCGATCTGCGTACCGATTTCCACCCAGTGCCTGCATGCGGCCGGCTCCGCACTGTCGTTCAAGCTGCAGGGCAAGCAACAGGTCGCTGTGGCCTGTTGCGGGGATGGCGGCAGTTCCAAGACCGACTTTTATGCCGCGCTCAATTCGGCCGGTGCCTACAAGCTGCCGCTGATCCTGTGCGTGATCAACAACGGCTGGGCGATTTCGGTACCGCGCTCGGCGCAAACCGGTGCGCAGACGCTGGCGCAGAAAGGCCTGGCCGGCGGCCTGCATTGCCTGCAGGTGGATGGCAACGATCTGGTTGCCGTGCTCGAAGCGATGCGCCAGGCACGCGTGCGTGCACTGGCCGGCGACGGCGGCACGGTGATCGAATTCCTGACCTATCGCCTGTCCGATCACACCACCGCCGACGATGCGCGACGCTACCGCGGCGAAGAAGAGGTCAAGCAGGGCTGGGCGCGAGAACCGCTGCTGCGCCTGCGCCGCTATCTCACCGCGCAAGGCCTGTGGGACGACGCACAGGAAGCCGCCTGGAAAACCGAGTGCGGCGCGCGCGTGGACGAAGAGGTCAACGCCTATCTCAACACCCCGGTGCAGCCGGTCGAAGCGATGTTCGATTATCTCTACGGCGACCCGCCGGCCGAGTTGCTGGCCCAGCGCGCCGAAGTGATGGCGCTGGAGGCCCGTCATGGATGAGCACACCCACTCGCACATCGCCGCCACCCAGCAGGCCAGTGCGCCTTACAACGCCGCAGCCACGCGCGGAGAGATTGCCATGAGTTCGCCCATCACCCTGATCGAAGCCATCACCCAGGCGCTGGCCTGGGAGCTGGAACACGACCCTGCGGTGCTGGTGCTGGGCGAGGATGTGGGCGTCAACGGCGGCGTATTCCGCGCCACCGCCGGCCTGCAGCAGCGCTTCGGCAGTGCGCGCGTGCTGGACACGCCATTGGACGAAACCACCATCGCCGGGCTGAGCGTTGGCCTGGCCGCACAAGGCATGAAGCCGGTGGCCGAAGCGCAGTTCGACGGCTTCGTGTATCCCATGGTCGATCACCTGATCTGCCACGCCGCACGCCTGCGCAACCGCACCCGCGGGCGCCTGCATTGCCCGATGGTGTTGCGCGTGCCGTGGGGCGGCGGCATCCGCGCGCCGGAACACCACAGCGAAGCCAACGAAGCCATCTTCACCAACGTGCCCGGTTTGCGCGTGGTGTTGCCGTCTTCGCCGCAGCGCGCCTACGGCCTGTTGCTGGCTGCGATCCGCGACCCGGATCCGGTGATCTACATGGAGCCCAAGCGCATCTATCGCCAGTACAAGGAAGTGGTTGCCAACGATGGCGAAGCGCTGCCGCTGGATGTGTGCTTCGTGCTGCGCGACGGCACCGACGTCACCCTGGTCACCTGGGGCGCGCAGGTGAAAGAAGCGCTGGAAGCGGCCGACAAACTCGCCGGCGAAGGCATCAGTGCCGAAGTGATCGACGTGGCCACGCTGCGCCCGCTGGACTTCGACACCATTGCCGAATCGGTCGCGAAAACCGGCCGCTGCGTGATCGTGCAGGAAGCCCCGCGCACTGCCGGCTTCGGTGCGGAGATCGCCGCACAGCTGGCGGAAAAATCGATGTACGACCTGCTCGCGCCGGTCGAGCGCGTCACCGGTTACGACACGCACATCCCGCTGTTCCGGCTGGAGATGAAGTACCTGCCGAGCGTGGAGCGCATCGTCACCGCCGCCCGTCGCGCGGTGGCCGCCGGCTGACATGCGCGCCCGCCTGCTCTGCGACCACCACGCCAGAGTCGCCAACCCGATTCGCTTCCACGCCGGCCAGCAAGTGGCGATCGGCGTGCGCGATGAAGAATGGCCGGCCTTTGCCTGGGTCAACACCGGGCAAGGTCATGCCGGCTGGGCGCCGGTGGCGTGGCTGCGCCCCTTGGGCGACGGCCTGGCCGAAGCCCTGCGCGATTACGACGCACGCGAACTCGTTGCCATGCAGGGCGAGGACGTGTTGCTGCATCACGAACATGGCGGTTGGTGGTGGTCCGAGCGTGCCGATGGCACGCAGGGCTGGCTGCCGGCCGCCGACCTCGAACTCCTCGACGACACCACGCCGCCGCTGCCTGCGGCGCAAGAGAATCTGCCATGAGCCAAGCCAAGAATTTCCACCTGCCCGATCTGGGCGAAGGCCTGCCCGACGCCACCATCGTGGAATGGTTCGTCAAGGAAGGCGACAGCGTGCGCCTGGACGACCCGCTGGTGTCGATGGAGACCGCCAAGGCGGTGGTCGAGGTGCCCTCGCCGTTCTCCGGCACCGTGACCAAGCTCGCCGGTGCCGCCGGCGACATCATCGTCACCGGCGCGGTGCTGGCGCAGTTTGCGCTGGATGCCTCGCAGCCGCAGCGCGCCGATGGTCAGGACACCGGTCACTCACACAGTCATGCACCGGCGCCGACACCGGCCCACACGCCCAGCACCGGGCAACACGCCGCTGGCGACAGCGCGCGCATGGTCGCTTCCGATAACGGCGGCGAGATCGCCGATGCCGACTCCACCAGCAACGGCGAGAGCGACCGCGATGACGCCGGCACCGTGGTCGGCGCGATGCAGAGCTCCAATGCCGTGCAGAGCGAGCAGGCCATTGCAGTCGGCGGCGTGCGTGCCATGCCGGCCGTGCGTGCACTCGCCCGCAAGCTGCGCGTGGATCTGGCGCAGGTACGCGCCACCGGCCCGGATGGCACGGTCACGATGGCCGATGTAAAGCAGGCCGCTGCGGCCGGAAGTGCGCCGATGTCTGCGGCGCGTGCGACTGCCTCGGTCACGCCGATCAATGGCAATAACGCGAATGCAGGCGCGCAACACGCCGCTGCAAACACGCAGGCAACAAACGCTGCAGCGAGCGATGCGCAACAACGTTCAGCGCTGTCTGCCAGCGGCAAACCCATGCGCACGCAATCACCCAGCGTGGTCGCCAAAGGCCAGCCGGAGCAGCTCAAGGGCGTGCGCCGCAACATGGCGCGCGTGATGGCCGATGCGCACAGCAAGGTGGTGCCCACCACGCTCAACGACGATGCCGACATCCACGCCTGGCAACCGGGCAACGACGTCACCGTGCGGCTGGTGCGAGGCATCGTGCGTGCCTGCCAGGCGGTGCCCGCGCTCAACGCCTGGTTCGACGGCGAGGCACTCAGCCGCACCCTGCACACGCAGGTGGATATCGGCATCGCGGTGGACACCGAAGAAGGCCTGTTCGTGCCCGCGCTGCGCAATGCCGACATGCTGGATGCGCACGGCATCCGCGAGAGCGTCAACCGGCTGCGTCAGCAGGTAGAGAATCGCAGCATCGCCGCGTCGGAACTCAGTGGCTACACCATCTCGCTATCCAATTTCGGCATGTTCGCCGGCCGCTACGCGACCCCGGTGGTGGTGCCGCCGTGCGTGGCCATCGTCGCCGCCGGCCGCGCGCGCTACCAGCTCACCCCGGTGATGGGCGGGGTGGAAACCCACAAGGTGATGCCGCTGTCGCTGACCTTCGACCACCGCGCCGCCACCGGCGGCGAAGCCGCACGTTTCCTGCGTGCACTGCTGGACGATCTGGCGTTGGCCAACTGAGCGCAGCTCATAAAACCACTCACTCATCGGCAGGTGGGCGCAGCCGGCTTTGTGATTCCCATCAGCACACGACCACGTTGGCTGGTGCGATGTCCTCACCGATTCTGGGACCGTGTGCGGCATGGATGCCGCCACCGAGCTTGCACCGACGGATTCACGGAGTGTCCTCAAAAGGCACCGCGCGCTCGACTATCCAAGCTTTTTGACGACATCTAAATGGCGCTACGACTCGACATTTCGATTGTCTTCTCTTGTCTTGGAGTGGTTGGACAGTGCGGATAGATCACTTGCAGAGCGGCTGATCTGCGGCTTGGCTGCAGGGTCCTTGCCCGCCCACCATCGCGGGACACGCCGCAAATACGTCCATGTAGGCTCTTACGCGGCATCCATGCCGCGTAAGGTCCCGCGATGGTGGGCGGGCAAGGACCAGTCGAGATGGTCGGTGTGCATGGCTTTCAGCAAAGCAATCAGCAAACTGTCTGGTGCGGTGTCCTCGCCGATTGCGGGACCGTGTGGCGGCATGGATGCCGCCACCGAGCCTACAGGGACGTACTTGCGGCGTGTCCCGCAAGCGGTGAGGGCACCGCGCCTCGACGAGATCGGCGTTTAGCATGACGCGCTACCGACCATTGCAATGCGAATGCCTGGATAATCGGCGCATGTCATTTGCCCATCTCTCGCTGTCGCCGCAGCTGCAGCCGTTCTTCGACACCGCTCTGACCCGCGCAGGTCACCACACGCCCACGCCGATCCAGCAGCAGGCGATTCCGCCGATGCTGCAGGGCCGCGATCTGATCGCGATGGCGCAGACCGGCTCGGGCAAGACGCTGGCCTATGCGCTGCCGCTGCTGCAGCAACGCTGTCTCGCCCCGGACATTGCACCGCGCGTGCTCGGCGCGCTGGTGCTGGTGCCCACGCGCGAACTCGCCGCGCAGGTCGAAGACACGCTGCATCAGCTGGCGGCGCATCTGCCGCGCCGGCTCAAGATCGTTACGGCCACCGGGGGCAGTTCGATCAATCCGCAGCTGCTTGCCCTGCGCGGTGGTGCCGACATCGTGGTGGCCACGCCCGGCCGGCTGCTGGATCTGGTCGATCACAACGCGCTGCGCCTGAGCGAGGTCGCCACGCTGGTGCTGGACGAAGCCGACCGCCTGCTGGAGCTGGGCTTTGGCGCCGAGCTCGATCGCATCCTGGCGCTATTGCCGGCGCAGCGCCAAAGCGTGCTGTTTTCGGCCACGTTTCCGCCCGGCATCGCCTCGCTGGCCAAGCGTCGCCTGCGCGACCCGCTACGCATCACCATTGCCGCCACGCCAGACGCTGCGCCTGTGATCGAGCAACGCGCCATCGCGGTCGACGCCGGCCAACGCACGCAGCTGCTGCGCCATCTGCTGCAAGAACATGGCTGGTCGCATGTGCTGGTGTTCGTCGCCAGCCGGCACACCGCCGACAAGGTCGCCGAAAAACTGACCAAGACCGGCATCAACGCGCAGCCGTTGCATGGCGAGTTGAGCCAGGGCCGTCGCGAGCGCACCTTGTACGCCTTCAAGCAGCGCGAGGTGCAGGTGCTGGTGGCCACCGATCTGGCCGGGCGTGGCATCGATATCGACGCGCTGCCGGCCGTGGTCAATTACGACCTGCCGCGTTCGACCGTGGACTACACCCACCGTATCGGCCGCACCGCGCGTGCCGGCGCCAGCGGGGTGGCGATCAGCTTTGTCACTGCGGAGAGCCAGCCGCAATGGCGCCTGATCGAAAAACGCCAGGGCCTGCGCGTGCCGACCAGTGTGGTTGCCGGATTTGAACCGACCCTGGCGACAGATGCGCCTGCGACGGAAACGCCGAACACCGACACACGCGCTCCGGACGACAACGGCGGCATCAAGGGCAAACGGCCAAGCAAGAAAGACAAATTACGTGCAGCGGCAGCACAAGCAGGCAAGCCCGACTGAAGCGAGCGATCACCCGTAACGCGCCGTCGTCACGCGGAGATGGCAGGCGCGGGAACCGCACTTGATACGTGGCATATGCGCAGGCCGGGCAGCGTCCAGCACGCGTCAATACCCGTTTTGTGCACTCTTGGCGCGTTGCGCATTACGACTTCGCACTGAGCAGACATCTACTGCCAAACACGTGTCTCTTGTAGACCACGCGATCTGTCTTTAGATCCGCTGAGGGTGACACGCGGTGACGGCCACCCGCATTACTGATCACGCCCAAGCAAAATCTTGCCAACGCAGCGGCAATCCACCGCCACGTCTATGCGGCGAAGACTCAGTCCTGCTCGAAATCCAGCTCGCCGCCCATGCCGCTATCGCCATCCACGCGCGGGATGCGCTTGCCGGGCTTGCGCAGGATTTCCACAAAGAACTGCTCGCCACCTTCGCTGGTGAGCGCATTGATCGAGCGGATCAGCTCGGCCGGCGGCAGCGGCGCGGCGCTGGCCTCGTCCACCCCGAAGCGCATGTCGAAGTCCCAATAATCCGCACCTTCCGGCAAGTCCTTGCGGCGCTCGCGGCGGATGTACTTGCGGATATCGTTCTTGCTGGACTCCAGCAGACGATCGCGGTTCTTGCCTTCGAGGTTGAGCTGGTAGGTCTTGCGCATGGCGACATCGGTTGGGAACTGGCCGCCTATTGTGAGGCCACACGGCCGTTCTGGGTGAATCGGCGGCTGTCCGGGCGGGATTCGGGCCTGCACTGCGACCGAAGCCGGGAACCTCCCCGACGCGTGCCGGCCCTGGCCTTCGGGCGGAAGCTCGGTCAAGCCGCTGAGACGCCGCGCCGCTGCAAGGCTGCAATGGCAGTGGAGTGGCAATCGCGCGAGCGACACTGCCACGCGATCTCTGCGACGGGGGCTTTCGCCACCGTCGCAGACCCAACTCATGCGTACTTGGCAGGCGTCGGTGCGCCGCTGTTCTCCGGCCGGATCTTGAACCAGATCGAATACATCGCCGGCAGAAACACCAGGGTCAAAATCGTGCCGGCCAGCGTGCCGCCGATCAGCGTGTAGGCCAGCGTGCCCCAGAACACCGAGTGCGTGAGCGGGATGAACGCCAGGATCGCGGCCAGCGCGGTCAGGATCACCGGCCTGGCACGCTGCACGGTGGCTTCCACCAGGGCGTGGAACGGGTCCAGCCCTTCGGCCTCGTTGTGATGGATCTGCCCGATCAGGATCAGCGTGTTGCGCATCAGGATGCCCGAGAGCGCAATCAAGCCCACCAGCGCATTGATGCCGAACGGCTGCTGGAACAGGATCAAGGTCGGCACCACGCCGATCAGGCCCAGCGGGCTGGTCAGGAACACCATCACCATCGCCGACATCGAGCGCACCTGCAGGATGATGATGATCAAGGTGACTGCCAGCATGATCGGGAACAACGGCAGCATCGCGGCAGTCGCCTTGCCGGATTCCTCGATGGAACCGGCCTCCTTGATCTGATATCCGCTGGGCAGTTTGTCGATGATCGGCTGCAACTGCTTGGTGATCGCAGCCGAGACATCCGGCGGCTGCAGTTGGTCGTCGACATCGCCGCCCACCGTGATCGTCGGCACACGATCGCGGCGGCGCAGGATCGGCTCTTCCATCCGCACATCCACGCTACCTACCTGCGACAGCGGCACGCGTTGGCCATTGGCACCGGCCAGGGTGAAATCGGCGATGCGTGCCGGATCAAAACGTGTCTCGCCGGCCGAACGCGCCACCACCTGCACGCTGCGAATATCTTCGCGCACCAGCGTGATCGGCACACCACTGAGCAGGAACTGCAGCTGCTGAGCGACTGCGGTCGAGGTCAGCCCCACTGCCTGCAGACGATCCTGCTCCAGGGTGAAATGCAGCGTTGGTGTGCGGGTGCCCCAGTCGGTGTTGACGGTGCGCAGCATCGGGCTGTCCTGCAGGACCTGCTTCACCTGCGCGGCGATACCGCGCAACACCTGCGGGTCGGCACCACTGACACGGTACGCCACCGGAAATTGCGAGTACGGGCCGAAGGTCAGTTGCGTCACACGCACGCGCGCCTCCGGTGCCAGGCCTTCGGAGACGGCCTTGCGCATGCGCAGCTTCAATGCATCGCGTTCGTGCGGGTTGTCGGTGCGCACCACGATCTTGGCAAAGGAGGGATCCGGCAACTCCGGGCCCATTGCCAGGAAGAAGCGCGGCGCGCCCTGCCCGATATACGCGGTCACAATCTTCGCTTCGTCCTGCTTGGCAAGCCAGGCTTCCAGCTTGGCGGTGGCGGCGCTGGTCTGGGTGATCGAGGTGCCGTACGGCAGTTGGACTTCGACCAGCACTTCGGGGCGATCGGAGATCGGGAAGAACTGCTTCTTGACGATGCCCATGCCAAGGATAGCCAGGACAAACAACCCGATCACCGAGCCGGCGACCAGCCACTTGCGTGCGATGACACGCTCCAGCGCAGTGCGGAAGCGGTTGTAGCGCGGCGTGTCGTACATCGCGGCGTGGCCGCCTTCGATCTTCTTCAGGTCGGGCAGCATCTTGACGCCCAGGTAGGGCGTGAACACCACCGCCACCACCCACGACACGATCAACGCGATCCCCACGATCCAGAACATGTTGCTGGTGTATTCGCCGGCGGTGGAAGCGGCAAACCCGTTCGGCATGAAGCCGACCGCCGTCACCAACGTGCCGGACAACATCGGCGCGGCGGTATGGCTCCACGCATACGCCGATGCGGCGACGCGGCTGTAGCCTTCTTCCATTTTCACCACCATCATCTCGATCGCGATGATGGCGTCGTCGACCAACAGCCCCAGCGCCAGGATCAACGAGCCCAGCGTGATGCGGTCGAAATTCTTGCCGGTGGCCAGCATCACCACGAACACCGCTGCCAGTGTCAGCGGCACCGCGGCCGCCACCACGATGCCCACGCGCCAGCCCATGCTGACGAAGCACACCAGCATCACCACCAGCAGCGCGACGAAGAACTT
Organism: Xanthomonas sp. NCPPB 2933; assembly: GCF_056725225.1. Classification (NCBI taxonomy): domain Bacteria; kingdom Pseudomonadati; phylum Pseudomonadota; class Gammaproteobacteria; order Lysobacterales; family Lysobacteraceae; genus Xanthomonas; species Xanthomonas sp. NCPPB 2933. Next base: position 577,257 of record NZ_CM161518.1, on the reverse strand, counting down.
GGTCATGAACTCGCCCACCGACGCGTCGATGTTGACCGCCTGGTCGGTGACCTTGCTCAGGCGCATGCCCAGCGGCAGCTCGGCATTGATCGCGCCCACTTCGCTATCCAGCGATTTGCCCAACTCCAGGCCGTTCCAGCCATCGCGCATGATGATGCCCAGCAGCAATGCCGGCTCGCCGCCACTGCGGATCATGAAGGTGGAGGGATCTTCATAACCACGTTTGACGCTGGCGATGTCCGACAGTTTCAGGGTGCGGCCCTGCACCACCAGCGGGGTATCGCGGATCTTCTGCAGGCTGTCGAGCGCGCCGTCCAGGCGAATGAACACCTGCGGCCCGCGCGTTTCCACCGAGCCTGCCGCATTCAAGGCGTTCTGCGCATTGAGCGCGGCAAACACCTCCTGCGGACTGGCCCCCAGCGTAGCCAGACGTTCGTGCGAGAACTCGACAAAGATGCGTTCGGGCTGCTCGCCGATGATGTTGACCTTCTTGACGCCCGGCACGTGCAACATGCGCTGGCGCAGGCTTTCCGCATCGCGCGCGAGCAAGCGTTGCGGCTCGCCCTTGGCCTTCAGCGCGAACAGCGCAAAGGTGACGTCGGCATATTCGTCGTTGACCATCGGCCCGATCACGCCGGCCGGCAGGTTGCCGACTTCATCGCCCACTTTCTTGCGCGCCTGATAGAACTGCTCCTGCACCTGGCTGGGCGGTGTGCTGTCCAGCAATGTCAACGTCGTAAACGCAAGACCGGGGCGCGTATAGGTTTCGCTGCGGTCGTACCAGCGCAGTTCCTGCAGGCGCTTTTCGAGTTTTTCGGCGACCTGGTCCTGCATTTCCTGCGGCGTTGCGCCCGGCCAGGCAGTGATGATGGTCATCACCTTGACAGTGAATGCCGGGTCTTCGGCGCGACCAAGCTTGAGAAAGGCGACCAGGCCTGCCAGCGAAATCAGAAAGATCAGGAACAGCGTGATGGAGCGCTCGCGCACCGCGAGCGCCGAGAGATTGAAGCGGCCCTCGCTCACGGCTGCGCTCCTGCCGCGCTCGCGGTCTTGGTAGCACTGGTCGCGCCACTGGCGGGCGCAATCGTATTGGCAATCCGCACCTGCTCACCTTCGCGCAACAGATGCGCACCCAGCGCCACGATGCGCTCGCCACGCGCCAGCTTGCCGGCAACGTTGGCATGGTCATCGTCCAGGCCCAGCACCGTCACCGGCCGCCAGCTCACCTTGGCCGGATTGCCGGCAATGACCCACACCCCCGTCCCCTTGCCCGCATCGAACAGCGCGGCCAGCGGCACCTGCAGCCCGGTCTGCGTGCTGGCGGCCGGGCCGTCGGCAATGCGGATGCTGACGGTAGTGCCCAGCGGCGCATCGGCCAATGCGCCGTCGAGCACGTAACGCGCCTCGAAGGTACGGGTCAGCCGGTCCGCGCTGTCGGACAGCTGACGCAGCGTGGCCGGCACCGTGACGCCTGCATTGCCGAACAGCGTGGCCTGCGCGACCGAGCCAACCGGCGGGCGCAATGTTTCCGGCAGCTGCACGATCGCCTCGCGGCGCCCGGCATGTGCCAGCCGCACCACCGGCTGGCCGGCGGCCACGACCTGCCCTGGTTCAACCAGTGTTTCCATCACCACGCCATCGGCGTCGGCCAACAGATCGCTGTAGCGCTTGGAATTGCGGGCCACCTCGGCCTGCGCCTGGGCCGCGCTCAGTTGCGCCTTGGCGGCATCCGCTGCGGCCTTGATCTGGTCGTAGGCGGAGGCGGAGATGGCGCCGGTACCACGCAGATCGCGGTAGCGCGCCTCATCGTCGGCAGTCTGCTGCGCGCGTGCCTGCGCGGCTGCCACCGCGTCCTGCTGCGCGCGTGCGGCGAGCTGGAGATCGACCGGGTCGATCCGCAGCAACGGCTGCCCGCGCGTGACCCGCTGGCCGGTATCGACCAGCCGCTCCAGCACCTTGCCGGAGACCCGAAAGCCCAGATCGCTCTGCACCCGCGCGGCGACCGTGCCGGAGAAGCTGCGTGCTGCCGTACCGGCCTCTTCGACGGTAGCCACGCGCACCAGCGGGGTCGCAGTGCGGGGGTCTGGCGGCGGCGCCTCGCCGCAGGCGATCAATGCCAGCGGCAGCGCACACAGGAAAGTGGAGATAACGAGGCGGCGGCGAAGCATGGAAATCCCAGTGCGTGCTGTTGAAGGCTCGCATCTTGAGACTTGTGACCATATCAGTCAATAGTCACTATCGACTTTCAGGGCGAAAGGCTTCGCAACACCAGACCCGACAGCAGCAGCGGCACCTCGTCGGCGTGCTCCAGGCTATGCTGCAGCAACAGCGGATTCATGTACGGGCGCATCACCACGTAGATCGCCTGGGTGGCCTCGTCCAGTGGCGTCTTGCGCTCGAAATCGCCACTTTGCCGGCCTTGCTGCAGCACGTCCTGCAGCACTTTCTGGATGCGCACCTCGTAAGCGATCACCGACTGCCAGCGCTCGGTCGCCGCCGAGGTCGCAATCTCATACAGTTTGCGATCCTGAAAAAACAAGCGAAGGCTGGCCTCGATAATCACCTTGAACAGCCGCCGCAGCTTCTCGGGCGGCTGCTCGGCCTCGTCCACCGCCGCGCGCACCTCGGTCTCGATCTCGCGCAGGCAGTTGGTGCAGATCATCTCGCCGATGGCCTGCTTGGATTCGAAGAACTTGTAGATGTAGGCCTTGGAGAACCCGATCGCCTTGGCCAGATCGGACACGGCCGTCTTCTCGTAGCCGTAGCGGCTGAAGTGCTCGGTTGCCGCTGCCACGATCTGGTCGCGCACATCGTGGTCAGCCGGACCACGGCCTGAAACGGGATAGCTGGATGCTTTGCTCATGCGAACAGCTTAGCGCTCAAACACAATCCGCACAAAAGTGACCATTTCGTATTATAGTCACAGCTCGCCATTGCCTTCGTCGGTACCGTCATGTCGTCACTTCGCCCCCTTGCCGCGCTCATCGCCGCCAGCCTTGCCGCAGGCTGCGCCGTTGGCCCCGAGTACACCCGCCCCTCGGCGCCCCTGCCGGATCGCTATCTCGGCCAGGCAGCGGCCGAGCAGCGCCAGGCCGCTACACAGGCCGATCTATCGACCTGGTGGACCGGTTTCGACGACCCGGACCTGAGCCGCTACGTCACCCAGGCGCTGGCGCAGAACCTGGACCTGGCCCAGGCCAGCGCACGTGTCACCCAGGCCCGCGCCGGGCTGACCGCCGCCACGGCCGCACTGCTGCCTTCGGGCAACATCAGCGGCAACGCGACCCGCGCCTATCAGTCGCTGGAAACCCCGCTGGGCCAGGTGCTCAGCAGCACGCCCAACTTCGACCGCTATGCCAGCACCTACGAAGCCAACCTGGGCGCGAGCTGGGAGCTGGATCTGTTCGGCGGCCTGCGTCGCGGGCGCCAGGCCGCACTCGCCGACTACCAGGCCAGCGAAGCCGGTGCAGCCGCCACCCGTCTGGCAGTGGCTGCACAGACCGCCGACATCTACATCAGCATCCGCGGCCTGCAGGCACGGCTGGAGGTGGCGCAGCGCCAGGTCGCCACCCAGCAAGGCCTGCTGTCCATGGTGACGCTGCTGCATGGCAAAGGACTCGCACCCGAGCTGCAACTGCACCAGGCGCAAGGCGCGCTTGCACAGGCGCAGGCATCGGTGCCCGGTATCGAAAGCGGCCTGGTCGCGGCGATGAATGCACTGGACGTGATGTTGGGTGTTGCGCCAGGGACGCATCGTGCAGAGCTGGCCACCAGCAAACCCATTCCGCTTGCACCGCGCATTGCCGAAACGGGCACGCCCGGCGACCTGCTGCGGCGCCGCCCGGACCTGATCGTCGCCGAGCGCCGGCTGGCAGCGTCGAACGCGCGCATCGGCGTGGCGATGGCCGAGTACTACCCGAAATTTTCGCTCAGCGGATTACTCGGCAGCGCCACCGCCATCTCCGGCGCCAACCTGTTCACCAGCGATGCCAGCCAATCCGCCGGCGTGCTGGGTCTGCGCTGGCGGCTGTTCGATTTCGGCCGCATCAACGCGCAGATCGCCCAGGCCAAGGGACAGGAAGCCGAGCAGCTGGCCGCGTATCGCCTGGCCGTGCTGCGCGCCACGGAAGACGTGGAGAATGCGTTGACCGCACTGGTCAAACGCGAGCAGCAGGCAGCGGTGCTATCGCAAGGTGTGGATGCACTGGGCAAGGCGCGTGGTGCATCGGCGCTGGCCTATGAGAAAGGCGTGGTCAGCCTGATCGAAGTCTTGAATGCCGACGACAGCTTGCTGCGTGCCTCCGATGCGCAGGTGCAGGCACGCACCGATGCGGCACGCAGTGCAGTGGCCACCTTCAAGGCGTTGGGCGGCGGTTGGCAATCCGGCGCCACCGATGCGGTTGCGGTGCAGTAGTCGTCACCGAGTTGTATGTTGATGCTGTAGCGTCATCGACGCGATGCCACTCGCTCAAGTGGCATCGCGCAACGCATCGGCGCGTTCAGTGCGCGTGGAAGCGAATGCCCTGATTGATCGTGCATTGATACGCCAACAGTGCCCCGCGTTGCTGCAGACTCGGCAGGTCGTACATGTAAGTGGTCAGCCGCACACTGTTGTCGGCAAGCACCTGGTAGCGCTGGAACTGCTGGAACGGCCTGCCATCGCTGCTAGCCGCGATGAACTGGGTGTCGGAAAACGCCAAGGTGCCGTCCGCGGTAAGACGGTAGGCGCCGATGCGCACACCACCGCGGCTGCGACTGGATGCAATGCCCGCTTCGGCCGTGCAGCGCGACAGATCGACCGACACCGCCACATTGCGGCCGGCCTCCAACGCATCGATCAGACTCGCTTGCGTGTTCAAGGATTGCGTGGCGAATGCGGGAATTGCACTGGCTGACAGCACTGCAATAGCAAGTGAAAAATACAGACGTGAGGACATGTGCTTTCTCGGTAATGAGGGGGCAAACGCGCTCAATCGGCGTGGAAGCGGATGCCCTGGTTGATCGTGCATTGATAGGCCAGCACCGGGCCACGTTGTTGCAGACCCGGCAGGTCGTACATGTAGGTGGTGAAACGCACGCTGCCATCCGGACGCAGCTGATAACGCATGAACTGCTGGATCGGCTTGCCGTCGTTGGCCACGGTGAAGTGCGAACCGGAGAATGCGGCGGTGCCGTCCTCGGTGATGCGATAGGCATCGATATGGCGGCCGCCACGGGTCTGGGTGACCGGGGTGCCTTCTTCGGGCGTGCAGCGAGCGAGATCGGTGGTCAGGCTAACGTCATAGCCGGCCTCCAGGGCCGCGAGCACTTCAGCACGGGTGTTGAGCGATTCGCTGGCCCAGGCGGGTAGCGCGCAAGCGCACAGCGTGGCGAGCAAGGCAGTGGCAGCAAGACGGGGCATGGCGGACTCCAGGCGGACGAGGGGATGAAGCGACCTGGACTGTAATCAGCCCAGGCCGATCAACATGACCTAATCCTGTACGCACCGGTGCAGTGCGCTACGCATCACGCTGCATGATTGCGCTGTTTGGCGAAGTCCGCGCGAGATGGCGAGATGAGGGCTATACCTGCGCGCGCAGATCAAGATCCCGCTGGAAGGAGCGATAAGCCCCTCCCATCGGGAGAGGGGTTGGGGTGAGGGTACGGCCACCTACAAACGCGCATTGACCTCGCGCGGCACATGTTCCGGCTCCGGCTGTAACGCCGGCATCGCGCCCAACAACAGACGGTCGGCCAACGCACGCGTGGCGACGCGCAACTCCGGCACGGCGGTGATTTCCCAATACCGTCCACGCAACAGCGGACCAATGCAATACAGCCCCGGCACGATTTGCCCGGCGCCATCGCGCACCCGCAATTGCGCGTCGGTGTCCACACCCAACCCAAGCGGATCGGCACGTAACAGGCCGGCTTCGCGCATGCCGGCGATCAGCGGGTCGCTGGTGCGGTCGATGTCGGTATCCAAGCCGGTGGCGCGGATCACAGCGTCGTAGTGACCGGTCTGCGCGTCGGCAGCACCACGCGGGCGGATCACCGCCTCCACGCCATCGGGCACCCAACGCGCACGCAGCAAACGCGCTGCGACGATCTGCAGTTGCCCCGATTCCTGCAGCTGCGCCAATTGCTCCGCCGCGCCCGGCGCAACCCGATGCCGCGCCACTTCCCAATACGGCCGCAAGTGACGCAGAAAGCGCGCACGCTCAGGTAACTCAAGACGCTGCCACAAAGGCTGCAGATGCGGGCGCAGAGCATCCACCACGCGCCGCCAATCGTCGACCACCGCACTCAGCTGGCGCACGCCGCGCAGCAGGCCGCGCAGGTCGGCGTCCTTGAGCGCGCGCTGCAGATGCGGCGGCAATTCCAGCGCCGCGCCCGGCTGGCGCAGATGCGCCTGTGGTGCCAGCCCACGCCGTGAGATCGCCACCAACCGGCCACGATGCCCGCGCGTATGCAGGGTCAAGGCCACATCCACCATCGTCAGCCCGGTGCCAACGATCAGCACGTCATCGTCGGGCGACAACCGCGCCAAGGCATCGCCTTGCCACGGCCACCCGATGTAGCGCGGATGCACGCTCAAGCGCGGTCCGATGCCGGCCAGCGCCTGCGGTTGCAGCGCACCCACCGCCAACACCACGCGGTCGCTATGGAAGGCATCGCCATTGGCCAGAAACACGCGAAACCCCTTGCGCGCGCGCTCCACTGCCACGGCCTCTTGCGATAGCCGCATGATCGAGGCTTGCGCGCCACTCACTGCAGTATCCAGCTCGCTGCGCAGATAATCGCCATAGGCCAGGCGCGGCAGGAATTCCAATCGCCCGCTATCGCCAAGATGCAAGGTATCTGCGAATGCACCAGGCGCTTGCGCATCGATGCCCAGGTCTTTGGCACGCACGTTGAGCAAGTGTTCCGGCCGCGCCGCACCATAGGCAATGCCGCTACCGAAAGTCTCTGCCACGCCGACCAAAGTGATGCGGACCTGCGCGTCGGCCGTCTGCGCCAGCGCACGAACCAGCGCGGTACCGCAAAAGCCGGCACCGATGACGGTGATATGGGTTTCCATGTGCAACTCCCACTGAATGACCCGCACGTTGTGCCCGTAGCGCGGCGCGAACGTGTAAACAAATGGTTAGCGGCGAGCAAGCGAAAACGCATGAGCTGATCATGGTTGGTGATGAGGCTTGCGTCGCAGGCGGCGCGCGCGCCGCATTGCATGTAGATGACAGCGCACGCGACCGCAGGTAGGTGCTGGTGCATGGCTCCCCACGTGGCTCGCAGCGCTGTGCTGCGCACCGCAATTGAAAGTAGCTGACAAAATGTAGCGAGCAGTTGCCGGGGGCATGCGGACAGCGCGCTCAGAACCGGAGTGTACGGGTGGCACATGCCGATTCCGAGCACCGGCCGCGCGCGTCTGGCGGTGAGCGCAGTAATTTTGTTAGCCGCTCTTGGATTTTGGGTGCACCTGCGATGGTACGTCCAACACCGCAATGGCGCCGAACACTGCGTCATGACCAGGCTGCTCGATAATGCCGGTTTCCGATCGAGTGCCCGCCATGTCCATTCCTGCAGCACGCCCGCAACTCGCGCCGCGCGACCAACGTGTCCTGATCGCCGGCGGTAGCCGTGGCATCGGCCTGGCCATTGCCGACGCGTTCGTGCACAACGGCGCGCACGTCTCCCTGTGCGCACGCAATGCCGATGGCCTCGCATACGCCGCACATGCGTTGGCGCCGCATGGCGCGCCGGTGCATACCTTCGCCTGCGACCTGTCGGATGCTGTGCAAATCGAGGCCTATGTGGACGCTGCAGCGCAGGCATTGAATGGCCTGGACGTGGTGATCAACAACGCCTCCGGCTATGGACACGGCAATGACGATGCAAGCTGGCAGGCCGGTCTGGACGTGGATCTGATGGCCGCGGTGCGCTGTAATCGCGCCGCGCTGCCGCACTTACGCAACAGCGCTGCGGCGGTGATCCTCAATATCAGCTCGATCAACGCGCAGCGCCCCACGCCGCGTGCGATCGCCTACTCCACCGCCAAGGCTGCGCTCAATTACTACACCACCACGCTGGCCGCAGAACTGGCGCGCGAGCGCATCCGCGTCAACGCGATTGCGCCAGGCTCGATCGAATTTCCGGACGGACTATGGGCACGGCGTCGCGATGAAGAACCGGAACTGTATGCACGCATCCGCGACAGCATTCCATTCGGCGAGTTCGGGCAGGTGCAACACATCGCCGATGCGGCGTTGTTTCTCGCATCGCCGCAAGCGCGCTGGATCACCGGGCAAGTGCTGGCGGTGGATGGCGGGCAGTCGTTGGGGGTTTGAGCGCATTACATGCGCCTGCGGAGCATGTCTCTCAGCCGCACGCGGATCTGTAGGAGCGTGCCTGCGCGCGACGGAGCTTTGTCGGTAACGCCTCATCGCGCTCAGGCGCGCTCCTACGAAACAGCTGACAGCCAGTCCTATATCTGCGGCACCCTCGCGAGGGCGGGCGGGTGCTGGTAGATAGTGGGCAGTCGTTGGGGACGTGAGCAGAGTATTTGTGCTTGCGACGATGCCGATCCGCTACACGCGCATCTGTAGGAGCGCGCTGGCGCGCGACGAAGCTTTATAGGTAACGCCTCATCGCGCGCCAGCGCGCTCCTACGAAACAGCGGAAAATCAGCTCTCTATCCGACGGCCTCTCGACGAGGCGACCAGATAGCGTTAGCCAACCAGCTCCGCCGCCTCAACACTGTGCTCCCCACGCGCAGGTGCCAGCGCTGCGCTTACCATTGCCGCAGCGATACGTTCGGCCGGGTTGATGCGGAAGCGGCGTGGCAGCAACGGGCCGAGCGCGCCCAGCACGAGACTGCCGAGATGTTCGCCGGTACGCCGCTCTTCGCGCTCGCCGCCGATCAGCCCCGGGCGTACGAAGGTCAGCGAAGGAAAGCCAACCGCGCGCAGGTCGCGTTCCAGCTCACCCTTGACGCGGTTGTAGAAAATCCGCGAGTGCGCATTGGCACCGGCGGCCGAATTCAGTACGAACACCGAGGTGCCCTGCGCGCAGGCGGCACGTGCCAGTGCCATCGGGTAACCGTGATCGATGCGATAGAACGCTTCGCGCGAGCCGGCCTGTTTCATGGTGCTGCCCAAGGCGCAGATGGCCGCTTCCATGCGCGGAGCGGTCCAGCTGTCCAGGCGATCGAAGTCGATCACCTGGTTGCGCAGTTTGGGATGGATCTGCGTCAGCGGCCGGCGCGTGATCGCAACCACGCCCGTGCAGCGCGTGTCAGTGAGTAACTGCTGCAAGACGTGTTTGCCGACCAGACCGGTCGCCCCTGCCAACAACACGTCCATCAGTGCGCTCCTGCCATCAGCGTGCGCCCTCGGAGACGATGCGCGCACTGCTGGCGATGCGATCGCGCTCCACCGCCAGCAAGGTCAACGAGTGCGCTGGCGCCTTCCATTCGCTGCCACCGGCCACCACGCGGCCGCCGTGGCGTGCGGTGTCGACCAGTACGCGCCAATGTTCGTCGTGCATCGCCGGCAGCGTGAATGTCACGCTGGTGGAGGCGGCATTGATCAACATCAGCAAGCTCACGTTGGCGGCGATTTCGCGCAGGCCGGTGGTCGGCGAGCGACCATCCAGGCGCAGCATCAGCGCGCGGGCTTCCGGGTCGTGCCAACCGGCTTCGTCCATCTCGTTGCCGTTGGGCGCCAGCCAGGTGAGATCGCGCAGGCCCAGCGCTTCATCGAACTTGCCATCGAAGAAACGTGCGCGATGCAGCAGCGGATAACGCTGGCGGATGCGGATCAGCCGGCGCACGAACGCGGCCTGATCGGCGGCGGCGGCCTTGCTGGCGGCAGTCCAGTCGATCCAGGTCAGTTCGTTGTCCTGGCAATACGCGTTGTTGTTGCCGTTCTGGCTGTGGCCGAATTCATCGCCGGCCAGCAGCATCGGCGTGCCTTGCGAGAGCAGCAAGGTGGCGAGCAGATTGCGCATCTGCTGACGCCGCAGCTGCTTGATCGTCGGGTCGTTGGTATCGCCTTCGACACCGTAATTGGCCGAGATATTGTGGTCGCTCCCGTCCCTGCCCTCTTCGCCGTTGGCGAAGTTGTGCTTGCCTTCGTAGCTGACCAGATCACGCAGGGTGAAGCCGTCGTGCGCGGTGACGAAATTGACCGAGGCGGTGGGGCGTCGGCCACTGTGGTTGAACAGATCGGCCGAGCCGGTGAGGCGTGTGGCCAACTCGGCCAGTTGCCCACCGTCGCCGCGCCAGAACGCGCGCACGTTGTCGCGGAACTTGTCGTTCCATTCCACCCAGCCCGGCGGGAAATTGCCGACCTGATAACCGCCCGGGCCGATATCCCACGGCTCAGCGATCAACTTGGTCTGGCTCAGCACCGGATCCTGGCGCACCGCATCGAGAAAGCTGCCCGAGGGGTCAAAGCCATAACGCTCGCGGCCGAGGATGCTGGCCAGATCGAAACGGAAGCCGTCGACGTGCATTTCCTGCACCCAGTAACGCAGCGAGTCCATCACCATGCGCAATGCGCCGACGTTGGTCAGGTCGAAGGTGTTCCCGGTACCGGTGTCGTTGATGTAGAAGCGGCGGTCGTCGGCCAGCCGGTAGTAGCTGGCGTTGTCGATGCCCTTGAACGACAGCGTTGGCCCAAGTTCGTTGCCTTCGGCGGTGTGGTTGTAGACCACGTCCAGCAGCACTTCCAGCCCGGCGTGATGCAGGCGCGCCACCATCTGCTTGAACTCGGCCACGGTCCGCGTGGACATGTAACGCGCCTGCGGCGCGAAGAAGCCCAGCGTGTTGTAGCCCCAGTAATTGCGCAGGCCTTTTTCCAGCAGGTATTGATCGTCGACGAAGGCGTGCACGGGGAGCAGTTCCACCGCGGTGACGCCGAGCGAGCTGATATGGTCGATCAACTCGTCGGTCTTCAAGGCCGAGAACGTGCCGCGATCTTCCGGCGGCACTGCCGGGTGCAACATGCTCAGCCCGCGCACATGTGCTTCGTAGATCACCGTGCGATTCCACGGCGTCTGCGGCGGGCGATCCTGGCCCCAGGTGAAGGCCGGGTCGATCACGGCGGATTTGGGCATGAACGCGGCGCTATCGCGACGATCGAAACTCAAATCCTTGTCGCGATGGCCGATGGTGTAGCCGAACAGATGCGGCGCCCATTTGAGCTCGCCGACGATCTGCTTGGCATACGGGTCCAGCAGCAGCTTGTTATGGTTGAAGCGGTGACCGGCATCGGGCGCGTAAGGCCCGTGCACACGGTAGCCGTACAACTGACCGGGGCGTGCGTCGGGCAGATAGCCGTGCCAGACCTCATCGGTGTATTCGGGCAGCGCCAGGCGCTCCTGCTCGCGGCCACGCTCGTCGAACAGACACAGTTCCACGCGGGTGGCGTTGCGCGAGTACAACGCGAAGTTGACGCCCAACCCGTCCCAGGTGGCGCCAAGCGGATTGGGACGGCCTTCGCGGATGCGCGAGCGTTGCGTGAACTTGCGAGTGGCCATCGGTAACTCCTGAAAACGGTGAACTCAAAACCAGTGAGCGAATACGAATGCGTGCGGGTGCACGTTCAACCCTGCATGGCGCGGCCAGCAGGGTGCACCATGCAAGATGACAGAGGCACCGTTACTGACGTGCAGTGACGGGCGGGTTGGCCTGTTCGGCGGCGCGTTCTTCGGCGTCCACCAGGCGCTCGGCTATGGCCCAATGACGGGCCGCATGCCCGTCCGGGCGGCCTTCGGCCTCCCATATCTCCTGTGCCAACTGGCGAAGTCGCGCCTGCCGTTGCGTATCGTTCATTGCGTACGTTCTCTTAGGGGGTCGTCAACACTGCCACCGGCGCGCGTGCAAACAGCGTGGATAGCGCCAGGCGTCCTTGCTGCGGCTGCAACGTGCTGCCATCGAGCACATTACGGTATGTGCCTTGCGGCAATGCCAACGCCGCCTGACCCCAACGTGCCGGCGGCACCAGCAACGGCAGATCGCCCTCGGTCTGGTCACCGGCACCCAGTCGCGTGACCGCCACCACCAGCGACTGGCCACGGTACTGACGACGGAACGCCAGCACCTGCGCATCGCCACTGACTGCCACGTTGAGCGGCTGATAGTCGCCCTGCGCGAACAACGCCGGATGTTCGGCACGCAGCTGCAACAGCAGCGCAGTGAGACGCGCCTTGACCGCGCCATCGCGCCAGCTGCGCAGCAGCGTGTTCCAGTCGCGCGCCTGCGCCAGCCATTGCTGGCGCTGCGCGTAATCGACCGGGCGGCGATTGTCCGGATCCACCAGCGACAGATCCCAGCCTTCGGTGCCCTGATACAGATCGGGCACGCCCGGCACGGTCAGGCGCAACGCGGTTTGCACCAGCGCATTGCGCGCGCCGGCGGCGGCGATGTGGTTGCTGGCGCGCAGCAGCGCACGCCGCAGCGGCAGCCCGGCGCGGCTGCACAACACCTGCTCCACGGTGGCTTGCACGGCCTGTTCGTAGACCGGCGAGCCATCGGTCCAACTGGTGTGCAACTTGGCCTCGCGCACTGCCTTGAGCAGCCATTGCGCAATGCGCTCGGCGTACGCGGCCAGCGGCTCGGTCTGATCGGCGCCCAGGCCGATCGGCCAGGCGGCCACCAGGGTCTGCCACAGCATCTGCTGGTCGCCACCGGCCAATGCCGGCGATTCCAGTGTCTCGGTCAAGGCATCGAACTGGGTGCTCTGCTCGATCCACCAGCGCGGTTGCTCGGACAGCACCGCCAGCCGCATGCGCAGGTCTTCGCCGCGCTTGTGATCGTGCGTGGCAGTGGCCAGCAGGGCGCGTGGGAAGTGCTTGGCGCGTTCGAGATTCTGCGCGTGGAACTCGGCCGCCTCGTTGGCGAAGTGGGTCGGATGGCTACCGACTTCGTTGCGCGACAGCAGCACGCCGTGACGGTAGAACGCGGTGTCCTCCACCGACTTGGCATTGAGCGGTGCGGACAACTGCTCCACGCGACGACGCAGGATGCGCCGCAAGGCGATCTGCGCGCGATCGGCACCGGCATCGTCGAGCAACCAGCGCTCGATCGCATCGACGGCCGCAACGATCGATTCCGGCATGCCCTCGCGCGCATGCGCGGCGGTGGCGCGTAAGCGCTCGGCTTCGCTGCCGGTCACGCCCTTGGCACCGGCGTAGGTGCGGTACACCGGGAACCAGCGCAGCAACACGCACAGGCCGCGCGCCAGCATCTGCGGGCTGAACTCGCGCGTGGGCGGGTCCAGTCGCGCCAATGCCGACAACGCACCGACGGCGCGATTGAATTCGGTCTGCAGCGGGCCACGCAGGATCTCGTCGCGTGCGGCGCGTTCTTCCTGGGCGAAATCGCCACTACGTCCGCTCACCTTCTGCCAGGCACGCGCCAGCGGCTTGAAGCCGGCCGCGTCATGCAGCACGCCGCCCACTTGGTCCATGAAGTCGTAACCGGTGGTGCCATCGCAGGGCCAGTCGGCCGGCAAGGCTTCGCCGGGGGCCAGAATCTTTTCCAGATATAAGGCCAGCGTGCCGGGCTTGAGCCCGCGCTGACGCCCGGCCGCATCCAGCCGGCTGCGCAGCTTGCGCACATAACCGGTGGGGTCGGTGAGCCCGTCCACGTGATCGATGCGCAAGCCATCCAGATGGCCCTCGGCCACCAGCCGCAGCGGCAGCGCATGCACCGCGTCGAACACTGCCGGCAGCTCCACCCGCAACGCGACCAACGAGGTGATATCGAAGAAGCGGCGGTAGTTGAGCATGTCGTTGCCCACGCGCCACCAGTTCAAGCGATACGGCTGGCGTTCGATCAGCTTGTGCAGGCGGCCATCGCCGCGTTTGGCGCCGTCGTTGTAGTCGCGCAGCCATTGCGCACGTGCCGCCTTTTCCGGCACCTCCAGCGTCTGCGGACGGATCGGGTAACGCTGATCGTAATGCGCCAGCGCCGCACTGCCGTCGTCCTCGACCACCAGCGTGATCAGCCCTTCGGCCAGTGCGGTGGCATACGGGCGATCCAGCACCGCCAGCCACAACTTGCCGTCGCGCCCCGGGGCGCGCCAATCGATGTCGAACCAGTCGGCATGTTTGGCGCTGCGGCCGTTACGCAAGACATCCCACCACCACGCGTTATGCGCGTGCGTGGCCATGTGGTTGGGCACGATATCGGCGATCAAGCCCATGCCGTGTTCGCGCGCGGCCTGCGACAAGGCGATCAACGCGGCTTCGCCACCGAGTTCGGGATTGACCACGGTCGGGTCGATATTGTCGTAACCGTGCGTGGAGCCGGGTACCGCAGTGCCGATCGGCGACAGGTACAGATGACTGATGCCAAGGCCGGTGTAGTACGGCACCTGCGCGAGCGCATCGTGCAGGGTGAAGCCGGCATGCAGCTGCAGGCGGGCGGTGGCGCGAAGATCGATCATGGATGCGGTTCCGAAACGGCCGCGACGCGACGCGCCTCGGCAAAGCCCTGCAGCGCCGTACTCAGGCGCGCATGCGGCAAGGGATCGGGCAGGCGTCGGCGCCAATTGGGATGGACCTCGACGGTGCCCGGCAGATTGGGTTGTTCTTCCAGCGCCAACGCGTCTTCCACCGGCAGCAGGGCCAGTGGCGAGACGCTGGTGGCGGTGAAGCGCAGCGCGCCCAGCAGCGGGTCGTCCGCAGCGCTGAGGCCGGCGTGTTCGACCGCCGCATCCAGACGTGCAAGATCCTTGCTGCGCGCGGTGGCATCGTCGCTGGCCTGCGCGGGCTGGATCAGTTCCAGCTTGCGTCGCCAATCGATATCGCGGCCTTCGCGCCAGCCGGTCAAGGTGGGCAGATCGTGCGTGGTGGTGGTGGCCACCGCATCCGGCCGCCACAACGCCGGCGAGACAAACGCACCATCGGCGTCGCGGGTGAACATCAACACATCGATGCCCATCACTCCACGCCGCGACAGTTCTTCGCGGATGCCGCGCGGCACCACACCCAGGTCTTCGCCGATCACGATAGCGCGATGCCGCCACGATTCCAGCGCGAGCAGATTGAGCAGATCGTGCAGCGGATAGGCCAGATACGCGCCTTCGTTGGAGCTGGCGCCTTCGGGCACCACCCACAGCCGCAGCAGGCCAAGAATATGGTCGATACGGATACCGCCACGGTCGCGCAATACCGCGCGCAGCAGCGCGATATACGGCGCGTAACCGCTGCGTCGCAATGCAGTGGGCGAGTACGCACCGATGCCCCAATGCTGACCATCGGCATTGAAGGCATCCGGCGGTGCGCCCAGCACCAGGCCACGCAACACGGTGTCTGCGGCAGCCGCAGCTTCGGCGCCATTCGGGTCGAAGCCCACGGCCAGATCGGCGATCAAGCCGATCTTCATGCCACGCTCGTGCGCCTCGCGCTGCGCATCCGACCAGCTGCGCGCTGCCAGCCATTGCGTGAATACATGCAGCTGCGGATCGCCATCGCCGAAATCCTGCGCAGCAAAGCGTGCAAAGCCCTCCAGCGCAGCGCCGCCCTCGGTACGAAACGCGACCAGGTCAGCGTGATCTGCTGCGACGCGCGTGTACAGATGGCGCAGCAATTGCCACTTGGCCTGCGCAGACGCCGGCCAGTCGATCAATGCACTGTGATGCAGCGTATCGAAACGCTCGCGCAGCCCAGGCACTTCGTTGATCGCATCCAGTGCCAGTTCGCCCAGCACGCGCACAGGCGCGGCATGCAACGGATCCAGAAAGCGCCGGTCGCTGGGCGAATACGGGCTGTAGCCGCTGGTGACCGGGCGCGAGGCATGCACCGGGCTCAATGCCAATGCATCGGCACCAGCCAGCGCGGCATGCCTTAGCCACTCCACCGTGCCGGACGCGTCACCGATACCACCGTCGTCGATGCTGCGCGCCGAATACACCTGCAACGCCATACCCCAGGCACGCGGTGCCGGCAATCCGCACGCATCGGCCACGCTGAAGCAGCGTTGCGGCGCCACTGCGACCTGCTGGGTCAGCTCGCCGATCTGCAGCGTCCAGTAACCGAAACGCTGCGGTGCGCGCACCTGCCCTTGCGCATCCGCACGCGCTTGCTCGCTGGCGCCGCTGTCGTCCACCCAACGGCCGCTGGCATTGGGGGCAACCGACACGGGCAATAGCGCGGCCACCTGTACGGTCAACAGCGGTGCCGGCTCGATTGCCTGCGCCTTGCAGCGACGCAGGCTGTCTTCGCGTTGCGTGGCGGTGGCGGCAGGCAATTCCAGCGCAGTGAGCACCGCATGCAGCGACTGTTCGGACACCTGCCGCGGCTGGTCGCTGGCATCCACCCAATCCACCATCACCCCGGCCGCTGCGGCCAGCGTGTGCAGATCCGCTCTGCTCAGATCGCGCGTACTCATGCGCGCTCCTCATGCCAGGCGATGAAGCCATCGACCGGCAACTGCTGCCCATCGGCAGCGACGTTTTCAGCATGCGCCACACGTCCGTGCAGTGGCGGCATCGGCACTGCAGCGCTGCCGACGTTGAAGGCGATATGCCACACCCCACCCGGCAATTCCCAGCTGGCAGTCACCGCGCCTTCGGCCAGCACACTGGCGCCCACGGCGCGCGCTTGCGCAAGGCCTGGCACCAACCATTGGCGGCGCACGCCCAGCAAGGCGGTGAACCATGCTGTCCACTGCGCGCCCTCGCCTTGCACAGCGTCTTCGATCGGCGACCGCGATGCGGCGAAGGTGGCGTGGCTGTTCGGGTCGGGAATGGTGGCGCGCTGCGCTTCGTCGGCGAACGCGGCGAAGTGCGCGAACTCGCGACGACGGCCTTCGCGCACCGCATCGTCCAGCGGCGGGCCAAAATCGGTGAAGAACAGGAACGGCTGCGTGGCGCCCCACGGTTCGCCCATGAAAAACAGCGGAATCATCGGCGTCAGCGCAGTCAACGCCAGTGCGGCGCGCAGGCGTTGTTGCGACACCAGTACGGTCAACCGCTCGCCCCGCGCACGGTTACCGATCTGGTCGTGGTTCTGCGCAAAGATCACAAACTTGTGTGGCGGCAGGCCGCCGCTGGGCTCGCCGCGCACATGTCCACGCGGATCCGGCTGGCCTTGATACGCGAAGCCTTCGCCCAGCACGCGCGCCAGATGCTGGGTCGGTTGATCGGCGAATGCAGCGTAATAGCCTTCCTCCTCACCGGTGAGCAACACATGCAAGGCGTTGTGGAAGTCGTCGTCCCACTGCGCGGTGTAGCCGCGCTGCAGCTGCGAGGCCTGGTTGAATTCGTTCTCCAGCACCAGATGCACGTGGCGACCGGCCGGCAGACTGGCCTGCACGGTCTCGCGCAAGGTGTCCAGGAAGGCGTTCGGGGTGATCGCGTGCACCGCATCCAGACGCAGGCCGTCGAAGCCGTATTCGTGCAACCACATCAGCGCGTTGTCGAGAAAGTAGCGCTGCACCTGCGGCTTGCGGAAATCGATCGCCGCGCCCCACGGGGTGGGCTTGTCTTCGTTGAAGAATGGTGCAGCGTAGCTGTGCAGATAATTGCCGTCCGGGCCGAAGTGGTTGTAGACCACATCCAGCAACACCATCAGGCCATGCCCGTGCGCGGCATCGATCAATGCCTTCAATTCGTCCGGCGTGCCATAGGCTTCCACCGGTGCGTACGGCAGTACGCCGTCGTAGCCCCAGTTATGCGCACCCGGAAACGCGCTCAACGGCATCAGCTCGATCGCGGTGATGCCCATCGCCGCCAGCTGCGGCAATTGCGCCTGCACACCGGCATAGCCGCCGCAGGTACCGACGTGCAGTTCGTAGATCACCGCCTCGTCCCACGGCCGTCCCTGCCACTGGATGTTCTGCCAAGCGTAGCCATCGCTGGGCTGCACGGCGCTGGGGCCGTGCACGCCCTCAGGCTGCCAGCGCGAGGCCGGGTCCGGTACCGGCTCGCCGCCATCGACGCTGTAGCGATACCGCGCATCGGCGGCGCAGTCGATCAGCGCAGTGAAAAACCCATCCTGCCCGGCGTGCAGCGCGCGACGCACGCCGTCGTCGAAGACCACATCCACGCCCTTGGCATCGGGTGCCCAGAGCGCAAAGCGCACCTGTCCCTCACCCGCTGGCCATGCGCCCCATGCCGGCAGGGTGTCGTTGCGCTCGTTCATCGTTATTTCTCCGCTTGCAGATAGATCGTGGTCAGCGGCGGTAAGGTCAGGCGCAGGCGTTGTGCGTGCCCGTGCATGCCCATCGGCTCGGTCGCAAGGCGACCGCTGTTGCCGAGATTGCTGCCGCCGTAATGGGCACTGTCGGTGTTGAGGATTTCGCGCCAGCCGCCGGCACGCGGCACGCCGACGCGATAGTCGTGAAGCGGTTGCGGGGTGAGGTTGCTCACCGCCAGCAGCGGTGAGCCGCCCTCGGGATCGTGGCGGATGAAGGCCAGCACACTGTTGCGCGCATCATCGGCCACGCTCCAGTCGAAGCCGTCGGCGCGATGGGTGCCGCGATACAAGGCCGGCACGCGACGCAAGGCCGCGTTGAGATCGCCCACCAGTTGCTGCACGCCGCGATGTGGCGCGCCATCGAGCAGATGCCAGTCCAGCGATTGGTCGTGATTCCAGTCGCGCCATTGGCCGAATTCGGCACCCATGAACAGCAGTTTGTCGCCCGGATGCGCCCACATCAGCGCCAGATAGGCGCGCAGATTGGCGAAGCGCCGCCAGTCGTCGCCCGGCATCTGACCGAGCAGACCACCGGTGCCATGCACCACTTCGTCATGCGAGAGCGGCAGCACGAAGCGTTCGGAGAACGCGTAGACCAGTCCGAAGGTCAGCTGGCTGTGGTGCTGCGCGCGCTCGGCCGGATCGCGCTGCATATAGCTCAGCGTGTCGTGCATCCAGCCCATGTTCCATTTGTGCGTAAAGCCCAGGCCGCCTTCGCTGATCGGCGCGGTCACGCCCGGCCAGGCGGTGGATTCTTCGGCGATGGTCAGCACGCCGGGAAAGCGCGTGGCGATCTCGCTGTTGAGCTGGCGCAGGAAAGCGACGGCTTCCAGATTCTCGCGCCCGCCATGCGCGTTGGGCACCCACTCGCCTTCGGCGCGGCCATAGTCGCGGTACAGCATCGAGGCCACCGCATCCACGCGCAGACCGTCGAGGTGGTAGTGGTCGATCCACTCCAGCGCGCTGCCCAGCAGGTAGGCGGTCACTTCCGGCCGGCCGTAGTTATAGATCAGCGTATTCCAGTCGCGATGCATGCCTTCGCGCGGGTCGGCATGTTCGTACAGGGCGGCGCCATCGAACTGCGCCAGGCCGTGCGCATCATCGGGGAAGTGCGCGCTGACCCAATCCAGGATCACGCCGATGCCGGCGCGATGGCAGGCGTCGACGAATTGGGCAAACCCATCCGGGCTGCCATGCCGCGCGGTCGGCGCGTACAGGCCCAGCGGTTGATAGCCCCACGAGCCACCGAACGGATGCTCAGTGATCGGCAGCAGCTCGATATGGGTGAAGCCGAGCTGCTGCACATACGGAATCAGTTGTGCGGCAAGCGCCGGCCAATCCAGCGGCTGGTCATGCCCATCGCGGCGCCAGGAGGCGGCGTGCACTTCGTAGATCGACAGTGGCGCCGGCGCCGCACTCGCATCGCGCGAAGCGATCCAGGCAGCATCGGTCCACGCAAACGCCGCGGTGCCCGGTACCACCGAGGCCGTGGCAGGCGGCAATTCGCTTTGACGCGCCACCGGGTCGGCCTTGAGCAGCACGCGGCCGTCGGCGGCAGTGATGGCGTACTTGTAGCGGGTACCGGCTTCCACGCGCGGCAGGAACAGCTCCCAGAAGCCACCAATCCGCTGGCGCATCGGATGCCGGCGCAGGTCCCAGCCGTTGAAGTCGCCGACCACTGCCACACGCTGCGCGTGCGGCGCCCACACGGCGAAGCGCACGCCCGGCACATCGTTGCAGTGCAGATGCTGCGCGCCCAAGGCGTTGCGCAGCGCCTGGCCATCGCCTGCGGCAATCTGCAGCAGCACCGACTCATCCAGCGTGGCGGCGAACGCGTAGGGATCTTCGATCTCCTGCACCACATCCGGCCAGACGATGCGCAGCCGGTAAGGGCCCTCCACCGCCAACACGCCTTCGAATACGCCCTCGATCGCGTCGGGCTGCATGCGTGCCAACAACTTGCCGCGCGGATCGATCAGCCCCATCGCCTCGGCGCCGGGTGCCAGCACGCGCACCAGGCGGCGGCCGTCGGCCTGTGTGTGCGGGCCCAGTACCGCGAAGGCATCGGCAGGCAATCCATCGGCCAGCGCCTGCACGCACCGCATGACTTCGGACGCCTCTTCCATGCTCACCGCCGCTGCTTCCGTCTCCTGCCCCTGCACGCCCAACCGTTCGCTCATGACACCGTCGCAAGCGCGGGCGCAGTGGCGGCGGTGCGTTCGTAGAGGGAGAGGTACTTCTTGCCCGCCACATCCCAACCGCTGGGGCGCAGCATCGCCGCACGGCGCATCGCCGACAGCAGGCTGGGCAGGCGGAAGGTGCGGAAGGCGCGCTCCAGGCAGCGGCGCAAGGCCTCCACACTGGCCTGCTGGAACAGGAAGCCGGTGACACCGTCATCCACCGTGTCGATCAGGCCACCGGTGGCGTGCGCGATCGGCAGGCAGCCGAAGCGCTGCGCGTACATCTGGCTCAGCCCGCAGGGCTCGAAGCGCGAGGGCATCAGCAAAAAGTCGGCACCGGCGAACATGCGCCGCGCCAGGCCCTCTTCGAAACCGATAAAGGCACCGACCTGGCCGGGATAACGCCGGGTCAGCTCTGCAACCTGCTGCTCGATCTCCGGCTCGCCGCCGCCGATCACCGCGATCTGGCCGCCGGCCGCCACGATCTGCGGGGCGACCTCGCAGATCAGGTCCAGACCTTTCTGATGCACCAGCCGCGAGACCACCGCAAACAACGGACCGGTGCTTTCACGCAGCCCGAAGGCCTTGCGCACCTGCGCGGCGTTGGCCTGACGGCCCTGCCAATGATTCACGCTGAAATGCGCGTCCAGATGTGCGTCGGTACGCGGATCCCAGCTGGCGTCGATGCCGTTGACGATACCGGTGAGTGCGCCCTTGGCTGCGCGGCCGGCCAGCAGGCGATCCAGCCCGCAGCCCTGTGCCGGGCCGGTGATCTGCTGGGCATAGCTGACGCTGACCGTGTTGACGTGGTCGGCATGCACGATGCCGCCGCGCAGGAACGACATCTGCCCGTAGAACTCCAGCTCGGCCACCCGCTCGGCGGGGATACCCAGCGCGGCTGCCATCGAATACGGCACCAGACCCTGATAGGCCAGGTTATGGATGGTCAGCAGGCACGGCGTGGTGCCGCCGGACCAACGCACATAGGCTGCCGCCAACGCGCACGGCCAGTCGTTCAAGTGCAGCAGGCGCGGCTTCCAACCCAATCCCGCATGGCCGGCGGCAATCTGCGCGGCGGCATGCGACAAGGTAGCGAAGCGGATCGCGTTGTCTTCGAACTCCGAACCACTGGTGCTCACATACGGTGAGCCGTCGCGTTCGAACAGTTCCTTGGACAACAGGATGTAGATCGGCAGGCCATCGGACTGCACGATGCGGCCGATGTCGCAGGCCGGCAGCGCAGCATGCGCCAACACCCGGCCGACGATCTCCACCTTGCCGGCGCGTGCCAGCACCGCGCGGTAGCCGGGGATCAACACCCGCACGTCGTAACGGTGGCGCAGCGCGCGTGGCAGCGCCGCGGCCACATCGCCCAGACCGCCGGCCTTGATGAAGTCCGCCATCTCCGACACCACGAACAGCGCACCACGCGTGTCGGCCAACGAGACCGGCAGGCGCTCGTGGTGCCGGATGAAACGCCCGCGTGCATCGCGCGGTCGCCCGCTCTTCTTCAGAGTAGGGATCATCGTGCTTCGCTCTAAGCGTGCGGTAGTAGCGTGCAGCGGCATCATGGCAACCATCTAAACGTCCGTCGTAAAGTGGGTGGAGACGGAAAAACAGCGAAGCGGAAACCATCGTCTGCCACTACGGCCAGGCGACCTGCTGCGAATGAGGAGCGGGGATGACGCGCGTACTCCACGTTGTCCTTGGGGATGAATCTACACCCCGACCAAATAAAAAATGCGTGAATACGTGCTGACTTTTCTGCGACAACCGACATTCCGTTGCGCATGGTTGCGCATGCACGCAGGCATAAGCCGCACATTGCAGGGCACTGACGTGCCTCTATCGGTGCACCAGCACTGCAATGCACCGCAGGCGCGATCTTTCGGCGGCGCCCGCCGTCACTTGTATGACTTGTTCATGCGCACGCGCGCAGCACGGGTCGCGCCCCTGCCCGGCCGATGCGCGCATGCTGGTCATGCAGACTCCTGTCTGGCCCGCTTAAGCCACCCGCCTGCGCGCCGATAACGAGCGATAGCACTACGACTTTGAGACCCTGGCGCATGGCAGACCAGCCTGAACTCCCAAGCCGCCCGCGTGGCGGGCTGCGCCGCCTGTTGCCCTGGGGTGGGGCGGACAGCGCGCGCCCGGCTGCGGCCTTGCCGGCAGTGCTGAGCGGCGAGCGCGGCGGGCAAGGCCTGGCGGCGCATCAATTGGTGCCGGCCAAGACCAAATCCGGCGCGCACGATCCTGCCGCCGCCACTGCCTTGCTGATACGCCTGTTCTCGCATGCGTCGCATCCAGAAGCCCTGTTGCTGTCGTTTGCCGAAGGCATCGCCAGCCTGCACGGCGAACTCGGCGACATGGGCGTGCGCCTGAGCGCGGCCTACGCGGCCGGCGACTGGCCTGGCTACGGCCGCGGCCTGCGCCAGTTGATCGACAAGTACATCCGCACCGTCGACACCGGCGATTCGCTGGCCGAAGGCCGCACCGAGGCCGAGCAGCTGCGCGATCTGTTGCGGCATGCCTTGGGCAACGCGCTGGCCACGCTGCTGCAACGCAGCCCCGAGCTGGCCGAAGAGGCGCAGACGCTGGCCTCGGCGCTGCGCCACTGGCGCCCGGGGCATGAGCTGATCACGCTGGAACAGCGGCTGCGCGAGCTGAGCCACCAGATCGGCCTGCGCGCCGAAGATGCCAGCGAGCAACAGAACCTGTTGCTCGGCCTGTTCGACCTGTTGCTGGAGAACGTGGGCGAACTGCTCGACGACCGCAGCTGGCTGCAAGGCCAGATCTCGGTGGTGCGGCAACTGATTTCCGGCCCGCTGGACGTCGGCTCGATCGAACAGGCGCGCGGCACCTTGCGCGAGGTCATCTACAAGCAAGGCCTGCTCAAGCAAGGCATCGCCGACTCCAAGACCGCCATGCGCGAGATGATGGTGTCCTTCGTCGACCGGCTGGACGGCATGGCCACCAGCACCGGCGAATACCATGATCGCGTTGCCGGTTATTCGCAGGCGATCGGCGACGCACGCGGCATTCCGGACCTCAATCGCCTGTTGCAGGACCTGCTGCAGGACACCGCCGGGGTGCAGGCGCAGGCACTGGCCGCACGCGACGAACTGCTCTCGGCCCGCCGCCAGGTCGAAGATTCCGAGCAGCGCATCGCCTCGCTCGAACAGGAACTCAAGGACGTGGCCGGCCTGGTGCGCGAAGACCAGCTCACCGGCGCGCTCAACCGGCGCGGTTTCGAAGAACTGTTCCAGCGCGAAGCCGCACGCACCCAGCGCAGCGGGCAGCCGCTATGCGTGGCGATGCTGGACCTGGACGACTTCCGTCGCCTCAACGAGACCCACGGCCATGCCGGCGGCGACGCCGCGCTGCGCCACACCGTGGACGTGGCCAAGGCCGTGCTGCGCACCACCGACGCCATCGCCCGCTTCGGCGGCGAAGAATTCGTGCTGCTGTTGCCGGACTCCACCATCTTCGAAGCCAGCGCAGCGGTGATCCGCCTGCAGCGCGCGCTGGCACAACGCTCGTTGCTGCACGACGACGTGCGCGTGTTCATCAGCTTCAGCGGCGGCGTGGCATTGCGCCATCTCGACGAATCCCAGGACGATGTGATCCGCCGGGCCGACCGCGCCATGTACGACGCCAAGTCGGCCGGCAAGAACCGGGTGATCAGCGCGGATTAGCGGCACGTGCCGACAGGTGCGTCCCCGCACCGGACCCGACGCCTGCGTGGGGCAAGCAGAGTCAGCGCCCTCCGTCGCCTCATTGGCTGGACAGGCATCTTGCCAATCGCTTCAAGAGCTCTGCCAACGCAGCCTGAGATAGTCCACCACCTGCTGCGTCTGGGCCGCAGCGAGAAATCCTTGGCGAAACAACATGCAGCCGCCAACCTCAGGCAGCAATGCATTCACGTCCAGCTGGCGGGCGATCTCGGGCACACCGCCGTCCACTGTCCAATCCGGCTCCAGTGCGTTGGCAGTGCCGACCTTGTACAACGCCATGCCGATATAGAGTTGCACGCGCCGACCGCGCACGGTGTCCGCCCACCAGCGTGCGATGGTGTCGTAGCGCACCGCCTGGCGTGCCAGCGGCCAGTAGATCTGCGGCACGATGTAGTCCACGAGTTCTTCGCGAACCCAACGGCGGGTATCGGCGTAACTGGTATCGAATGCGGGCGCACCGGCCTGTGTGTCCGAGCCCAACGGGTCATCCTGGCGATTGCGCCACACTCCGGCCGGGCTGACCCCAAATGCCACCCCTGGCCTGATCGCGCGAATGGTCCTGGCCACCTCTCGCATCAATCGATAGGTGTTGTCGCGGCGCCAATCCCCTTTGTCGGCAAATCCGACCCCATGGGCGGCATAGGTCTGTGCATCGTCGAGGGGAGACTGCGCCGATTCGGTGTAGAAGTAGTCATCGAATTGCACCCCGTCCACGCGGTAGAAGGCCACCAGCTCGGCAACCACACCACAGATCCAGCGACGCACGGCCGGAATGCCTGGATCGAGCACCAGCCGATTGGCCGCCACACCCACCCAGTCGGGGTGGCGCAGATACACGCTCTGCGGCGAATCGTTGGACGCAGTGCCAAACGCATCCAGCGTGGCCTGGTCCAGGCCGGTCGAAACACGATAGGGATTGAGCCAGGCATGCACCTGGATGCCCCGCGCATGCGCATGCCGCAGCAAGAATGCCAGCGGGTCGAACCCCGGGTCTTTGCCTAGAATGCCGGTCATGACCGGCGACCATGGCAGGATGCGCGAGCGGTACAGCGCATCGGCACAGGGCTTGACCTGAAAGACCAGGGTATTCAGATGCAGCGCCTGGGCCTGATCGACGATTGCCAGCAATTCCCGCTGCTGTACCGCGATACGTTCGGCAGGGTCGACGATCCGTGCGGACGCAGCGCTTGGCCAGTCGAGATTGAACACGCTGGTGATCCAGGTCGCGCGCATCTGAGCGCTCGCGGGCGTGGCTGCGCTGGCTGGAACGCCCACGATGGCCGCGGCCATTGCTGCAGATCCCAAACCGAGAAAGCGCCGCCGACCAATGCCGGGGGAGCCGCCGACCGGTACCGCATCCCGATCCGCTGCTGACATTGCCTGCCGCGCTTGATCCGGCTGCTGCACGGCAGGCCGCGCTGCACGCGTGTTGTCTTGTTCTTCAGCCGTTTTCTTCACGCATCCCTCCTGCATCGCGCTGCTGCAGTCGTGGCACGGTCTCTACGTCAGGCTGCCGTCATGCAGCACATTCCGATACCACCCACGAAGCACACCCTAGCAATGGCGACCGCCGGAAGACGCGCGCAACATCGGAATCACGAACTTCGCTTCGTCAGGTACGCAGCTGCCGTGACGCAATGCCCGAAACGGCGGCGCCATCGTGCAGATGGATGCTCGCAAACGGCCGACAGTCACTGGCGGATCGTTGGCAGCCACCGTCATCGCCATGCCGCTCGATCGACGCCAGCTAACGACGCCACACCGGTGCCGAGTTGCCTCCCAACCCGGCAGCCGTGACGCGGCATCAATGCGCCGGCTTCTTCCCGCGCACCTTCTGGAACAGCATCACCGCGCCCAGCACGATCGCACCGGCGATCACGCCAACCAGCATATTGCCCAGTGCATCGACCAACCAACCCATGCCGCCAGCCGACTTGGTCAGGTCCTGCACGAAATGGTGCAGCGCCGGGATGTTGTGCACCAGGATGCCGCCGCCGACCAGGAACATCGCCAGCGTGCCGGCCACCGACAGGAACTTCATCAGCCACGGTGCGGCCACCAGAATGCCGCGACCCAACGCCGCCAACGCCGCGCCCTTGTTGGTCAGGTACAACCCCAGGTCGTCCAGCTTCACGATCGCCGCGACCAGGCCGTACACACCGATCGTCATCGCCAGCGCGATCGCCACCAGCACCGCGACCTGCTGGCCGAACGACACCCCGGCCACCACGCCCAGCGACAGCACGATGATCTCCGCCGACAGGATGAAGTCGGTGCGGATCGCACCCTTGACCTTGTCCTTCTCCAGCGCCACCACGTCCACGCTCTCGTCGGCCAGCGCGCGGGTGCGTTCGGCATGCCGCTGCGCTTCTTCTTCCTCGTTATGCAGGAACTTGTGCGCCAGCTTCTCCACGCCCTCGAAGCACAGGTAGGCGCCGCCGATCATCATCAGCGGCATCACCAGCGGCACGTTGTAGCCGCGCCCGCGCAGCCAGGCTTCCAGCGCGCTGATCGCCAGCGCCGCCGGCACCAGGATCACCTTGTTGACCAGCGAGCCCTTGGCCACCGCCCACACCACCGGCAATTCGCGGTCGGCGGTCACGCCGGTCACCTGCTGCGCGTTGAGCGCCAGATCGTCGCCGAGCACGCCGGCGGTCTTCTTGGCCGCGACCTTGGTCAGGATGGAAACGTCGTCCAGCAGGGTGGCGATGTCGTCGAGCAGGGTGAACAGGCTGGCACCGGCCATGCGGGGGTCCTTCGTGGGTGGCGCTGGATTCTCGCCGATCCAGCGCCCGCATGGGGTGATGGCGTGCGTCGGATTCACCACGTCACCACCCAGCGCTGGCCACACTCAGCGATTGCACGAGTGCCGGAGATGGCCTTGAGTCCGAACGATCCTTCCCGCACGCCGGCCCAGGCCGCGATCCCGGCCGATAACGCCGTGGTGGGCGGCATGAGCCGGCGTACCCAGATCCTGCGCCTGTTGCTGCGCTATCGCGGCTCGGGCGTGTTTGCCGGCATGAACCTGGATCCGGCGGCGATCAACGAGTACGAAGTGCCTGCCGAAGGCACCCCGGACCAATTCGTCTCCGATCTGGAGGCACTCGGCCCCACCTTCGTCAAACTGGGCCAGATGCTGTCGACGCGCCCGGACATCGTGCCGCCGGAATTTGCCACCGCGCTGGAGCGCATGCAGGAAAACACCAATTCGGTGCCGGTGGAGCGCATCCGCCAGATCATCGAAGAAGAACTCGGCGTCTCGGTCAACAAGGCCTTCTCGTTTTTCGATCCGGTGCCGCTGGGCTGCGCCTCGCTGGCGCAGGTGCACCGCGCCGCCTTGCGCGACGGCACCCCGGTGGCGATCAAGGTGCAAAAGCCCGAAGTGGCCGCACAGGTGCGCTCGGACCTGGACGTGCTCAAGAGCTTTGCCACCGCCGCCGACCGGCTGACCGGTATCGGCCGGCGCGTGCGCTTTGCCGACTGGCTGGGCGAATTCGGCAAGACCCTGCGCGCCGAACTCAATTACGAGGACGAAGCCGAAACGCTGGTGCGCTTCGGCAAGCACCTCAAGCCGTTTCCGATGCTGTGGATCCCGCAACCGATCTGGGACCTGAGCAGCCGCAAGGTGCTCACCATGCAGCTGGCCGAAGGCGTGCGCGTGGACAAGATCTCCGGCCTGCGGCGCACCGAACAGCCGATGGACACCCTGGCCGCAGAGCT
Source organism: Xanthomonas sp. NCPPB 2933 (assembly GCF_056725225.1). NCBI lineage: Bacteria > Pseudomonadati > Pseudomonadota > Gammaproteobacteria > Lysobacterales > Lysobacteraceae > Xanthomonas > Xanthomonas sp. NCPPB 2933. The sequence continues at coordinate 549,437 of NZ_CM161518.1, read as the reverse complement.
GGTCAAGGGCTATCTGGACCAGATGTTCGTGCATGGCGAAATCCATGCCGACCCGCATCCGGGCAACCTGCGCGTGCTGCAGGACGGGCGCCTGGCGATCTTCGACCTGGGCATGGTCGCCCACGTGCCGCCGCGCCTGCGCGAGCGCTTGCTCAAGCTGCTGTTCGCCGCCGTCGATGGCCGCGGCGAAGAAGTCGCCGAAGAGACCATCGCGCTCAGCACGCGGCTGGAGGATTACGACGAAGACCGCTACCAGCGCGAGACCGGGCAAATGATCGCCCGCTACGCCGCCCACGACACCACCTCCGAAGGCCGCGTGGTGCTGGATCTGGTGCGCATCGCCACCGCCAACGGCCTGCGTACGCCGCCGGAGTTGAGCCTGCTCGGCAAGACGCTATTGAATCTGGAAGGCGTGTGCCGCGCGTTGTCGCCCACCCTGGATACGCGCCGCATCGTCGAGCGCCATCTGCAGCACGTGATGCGTGCGCGCCTGAAAAAATCCCTGTCCGCCGCCAACCTGGCCAGCGAGGCGATGGAGCTGCAGCACCTGGTGCGCGAAGGGCCGCGGCGCATGTCCGAGATTCTCTCGCTGGCCGCAGAAAACCGCCTGCAGATGCGCGTCACCGGGCTGGAAGAATCGCATCTGATGGAAAGCCTGCAGAAGATCGCCAACCGGGTGGCGGCCGGCATCGTGACGGCGGCGCTGATCATGGCCTCGGCACAGATGATGCGCATCGAAACCGGGCTGAAACTGTGGGGCTATCCGGCGATTGCGATGGTGCTGTTTCTGCTCGGGGTCTTCCTGGGTCTGGGTATCGTGCTCAGTGCATTGTTCTTCGACCGCCGCGTGCGTGCACGCGAGGAACGCGGGCACCGATAGCGCCCCCCCCGCGTAGGAACGCACCCGGGCGCGACATGGCTCCACCCGGCGTCGCTTGCCAAGACCGCCGCGTCCAGCGGTCGGGCGATGTGGCGCTATCGAGACGTCGCCCATGTGCGAGAAGCACGCCAGGTGCGGAATGCAGAGACCGCGAATCTCCAGCGAGCGCCACCGCGATCAGGTGATCGTCAGCGCGCACGCTGCGCCGCGTTGCGGCAGGCGCTCGACTCCACCAAACATTTCAGTCAGCTTCAGCGCGGCATAGTCCGTCATCCGGGTGTCACATTGGGTGTGGCGCACAGGACAGGCGAGCAAGGCGTCCGGTACGCGCTCGCATCATTCCCCCACGGACGCTGCCGCATGCATTGGATGTTGTTGTTCTCGTTGTTGCTGTTGCTTTGGTTGTTGGTCGCCTCCCCACGTCTGGCGTGGTTGAAGGCTGGCCTGCTGTCGTTGCTGTTGCTGCTGCTTAGCGCCTGGGGTCTGGTCGACCGGCTCAGTGGCGACGGCATCAATGCCGCAACGCTGTACCACTTGCGCGCCGACATGGACGGCGCCGGGGTCAGCGATTTTTCCGGCTACATCGCCGTGTTCATCGGCATGGTGCTGCTGTCGCTCAGCCCGCTGGTACTGCTCAAGGTGCGGCGTTTCCGTCGCCCGCGCGGTGGCGGTGCGGTGTTCGCTGCGTTCGTGACGATGTTGCTGGTCAGCATCGCGGTCAGCCCGCTGTATCGCGATGGCAAGCGCCTGTACTACCAGTTGCGCCCGGTGGATTACGCCACCGTGGTGCCGGAATATCTGGTACCGCAGCAGCCGTTGCAGAAGCGCAAGAACATCGTGTGGATCTACGGCGAAAGTCTGGAACGCACCTACTTCGACGAAGACGTGTTTCCCGGCCTGATGCCGAACCTGCGCGCGCTGGCCACCGAGGCGGTGGACGTACGCAACCTCACCTCCACCGAAGGCAGCGGCTGGACCATTGCCGGCATGGTCGCCTCGATGTGCGGCGTGCCGCTGACCACCGCGCCCGGCGATGAAAACAGCATGGGCCGCATGGGCCTGTTCCTGCCGGAGGCGCGCTGCCTGGGCGACTATCTCAAGGATCAGGGCTACTGCAATCACTATGTCGGTGGTGCCGATGCCAGCTTTGCCGGCAAGGGCAGTTTTCTGTCCAGCCATGGTTTCGATGTGGTGCACGACGTCAGCTACTTCCGCGACAAGGGCGTGGCTCCAAAACATTTTTCCGCCTGGGGCGTGCACGACGATGTGCTGCTGGACGATGCCTGGGACAGCTTCCAGACGCTGTCGCGCGCCGGCCAGCCGTTCATGCTCACCACGCTGACCATGGACACCCACCATCCTGCCGGGCACTTGCCACTGGCATGCAAGGGCCAGCACTACGACAGCGCGCTGGGCGACATCGGTTTGTTGCATGCGATCAAGTGCAGCGATCGGTTGATCGGCGAGCTGGTCGCGCGCATTCGCAACAGCCGCTACGGCAAGAACACCATCATCGTGATCGCCTCCGATCACCTGGCGATGCCCAACGATCTCAGCGATGTACTCGCCAAGCAGAAGCGCGAAAACCTGCTGCTGTTCCTGGGCAAGGACATCGCGCCGCAGCAAGTGGTCACGCGCGCCGGCAGCACACTGGATTCGGGTGCAACGCTGCTGCAATTGCTGGAACCGGGCATGCGCACGCTGGGCTTCGGCCGTTCGCTGCTGGCCAGCGATGCGCCACCCAGCGCCAGCGTGGCGGCCAGTCGCGACAGCGGCAAGGACTACCCGCGCTATCTCGCCTACGCACGCACGCTATGGACCGGGCGCAGCACACGCATGCTGCGCATCAACGGCAATGGCGATGTGGTGGTGGGCGTGCAGCAGGTACGCCCGCCGGTGCTGCTGGAATACGACGAGGACACCAATCTGAAAACGGTGTATCTGGAAAACACTTCGCGCCAGTTCGATCGCACGCATACCGAAGGCACGCTGGCGTATGTGGACCGCTGCACGGCATTCGAAGACGGCTCGGCCGACGGCGACTGGTGCGCACTGGTGGTCGATCGCCAGCAGAGCATGAAGCTGTATCGCGATCCGGACCTGACCCGTGGCATTGCCGTGGACGCGCCGCTGGAGGCCAGCCAGCAAGGCCCGCGCCCACGCGTGCGTCAGCCGATCATGCTCACCCAGACTGCGCGCAAGACCGAAGCCGGCCGCTACATGCTGGAGCTGTATGCAAAACGCCGGCCCACGCGTGCATTCTGGGTGGAAGCGGTGTCGTCCGAACGCAAGGTGGTGCTGGCCCAGCAATGGGTGGTGCCCGATGCGGCGGGACGCATCCGCATGCCGGTAGGCCTGGAACATGCGGTGGAGGACCTGGAAATCCGTGCCTGGCTGGATTACACCGAAGACGTCAGTGTGGACGATCTGGCACTGGTCAAGGAAACACCTGTCGCAGACCGCTCCTGAGTTGCGGCGCTGTACGGCCATCAAGCGTGCGCCGCTGTTGCTCGATGCGGATGCTCAGCGCTGGTTGCTCGGTGCGGCATGTACCACGCGTACATGCCGGTTCTGAGCGTACCGTCCATAACCGTGTTGCCAATTGCGCGCGACGTTTTGTCGGTCACTTCAAGACCGTGAGATCTCGGTCGTCTTGAAACGATTGGAGGATGTGATTGGACGATGCTCATAGATCAGCTGTAAAGCCGCTGATCTGCTTGTTGGCTGCAGGGCCCTTGCCCGCCTACCATCGCGAGACACGCCGCAAGTACGTCCATGTAGGCTCTTACGCGGCATCCATGCCGCGTAAGGTCCCGCGACGGTAGGCGGGCAAGGACCAGTCGAGGGTGTCGTTTTGCACGGTTGCAAGCAATGCGCGACATTCGCTGTTCGGGTAAGGGCGTGTCCTATCAGCTTTCTAACGCAAGCCGAGCAACCAATAAGCTTTTAAGAAAGCAGCCGACCAACTTTCTGGTGCGGTGCCCTCACCGATTGCGGGACCGTGTGGCGGCATGGATGCCGCCACCGAGCCTACATGGACGTACTTGCGGCGTGTCCCGCGAGCGGTGAGGGCACCGCACCCTCGACTCGACTCGAATAACCAAGCTTTTGACTTAATCGTTTGACCGTATCCAAACAACGCGAAGCCTCGACATCCCGGTTATTTTGGAGCAGTTCGACAGTGCGGATAGATCAGTCGTACAGCAGCTGATCTAAGGTGTGGCTGCAGTGCCTATGCCCGCACACTGCGTGCACTCGCCAGCTCAGTCTTCCGATGCAGGCGTGCCATCGCCTGCATCGCGCGCCACCGCCGCGCCCGCACGGCTGAAACGAATCTCCTGCGGCGATTGCAGCGCAATGCCCACGGTTTCCATCCGCTGCAGCAGCGCAAAGAACAACTCGCTGCGTACGCCATATGCATCGCGCGGGCTGCGGACATAGGCGAACGAATTGAAGTTGACGTGGCCGCCGGCCAGCGAATCGATGAACACCGCCGGCGCCGGCTCGGCCAACACCTTGGTGTGCTCGGCGAACAGTTCCAGCAACATGTCGCGCACCTTGCCCACCTCTGCTTCCAGCGGCACCGAGAACTGCAGCTGCACCCGGCCCATCGGGTTGGACAGCGTCATGTTGCGTACGCTCTTGGTGATCAATTCCGAGTTGGGCACGATCAGGGTGGAGCGGTCGCCGACCTGGATTTCGGTGGCGCGCACGCTGATCTTGCGCACATCGCCCTCCTGGTCACCAATGCGCACCCAATCGCCGATCTTCACCGGCCGCTCGGCCAGCAGGATCAAGCCAGACACGAAGTTCTGCGTGATCGCCTGCAAGCCGAAACCGATACCCACCGACAATGCGCTCAACACCAGCGCCAGCCGCTTCAGATCCAGCCCCAGCGCGGTCAGGCCCCAGATCGCCACGATCAGCCAGCCCAGATAGCGCGCCACCGTACTGATGGAGTTGCGCGCACCGGCATCCAGTTCGGTCTTGGGCAGATAGGTGTTGAGCAGCCACTGCTGCACCACGTGCACCAGCCCCATGCCGAGCAGGAACACACACAGCGCCCTGAACACATCGCTGGGGGTGATCACCAGTTCCTTGCCAATGGGGATGCCGTGGGTAATGTTCTCCGCCCAGCCGGTCACCACATTGATATTGGCTCCGTAAGGCGTCAGTAGCACTGCGATGCCCAACAGCACCAGCAGCACCCGCGTCGCTGCGGACATCAGCAGCCCCAGCTGGACCAGGCGTCCGCTCCCGATGCTCAGCGCATGCGACAGCGCGCGGCTGAAACGGCCGTCGGGATTGAACATCCAGCTCATCAGATCGTCGGCAAACACCACCAGCAAGCCGAGCAGGCTGCAGATCAGGGTGATCCAGATGATCTGCCGCTCCACGAACAACGCCAGATTGAGGTAGCCGAACAAGGCCGATATCAGGGCGAAGATCACCGCCAGATGGCCCAGCAGCCGAATCAGCACGATGAAGCCGCCGCCCCGCGACACCACCGGCGTTGGCGCATCGCTGTCGGGATCGACCGCGCCCGCAGTCGCCGCCTGCGCCCGCAACGACAGGCTCAGGCCGGCCAGCGCCGACAGGATCAACCCCGCATACAACAACGCGGCGACCGCATCGGTGGCGGTCGTCAGCGCAGGGCTGCTGCCTGCGGCTTCACTGATCTTTGCGGCCATGCCGCTGAGCCAGATGACCGCGGCGGTAGCCAGGCAATGCACGCGCAGGCGATCGACGGTGGCATCGTCCAGCGGAAACAAGCGCCAGCTGGGTTGGTGCTTCATCAACAGGCTTGCACTGAGCGAACCGACGAAGGCGGCCACCAGACTGACGGCGACAAACCCGGTCAGCAGTTGATCCAGATCGTCCGGCAGCTCGCCGAGCGCGCGGATGCCTTCAACCAGCACGAACGCCGCAATCCCGAGGCTCAGCGTACCGACCAGCAAGAACCACAATGCCAGCCCGGAGCGTCGCAGGCGTCCGCCGGGCGCACGCGAGGCTGCGTAACGGCGCCCCAGGTGGCGCAGGAAGATCCGCATCGGGAGTGCCAGCAGCAACGCGATCACGGCGGCGGTGATCAGCCCGCCCACGCCGTTGGCTGCAGTTCCCGCCTGCACCATCTGCACCGTCTTGGCGGAAAGCGCCTGCAGACGGTCACGATCGTCAGGCCATTGCTGTGCGATCTGGTTCCACAATGTCGGCGACAGCGGCGAGGCCACACGCGTGGAGAGCTGCACGCTGAAGCGTTGCACCCGTTCGCGTTCAAGCCGATCGGCCAGGTCCTTGGCATTGGAGACCAGCAGTGTGGCGCGCTTGAACTCGGCATCCAGCCGATCGCGCTGCTTGGTCAGCGACTGGCGCTGCTCGCGCAAGTCGGTCGGCTCGTTCTTTTGAGCGACGCCCAGCCCCTCCAGCCGCACGTTGAGTTCCTTCAGCGGCGGCTCCAGCGTGCGTACCAGATCCTGCGCCTGCCGCTGCGCACCGGTGACGTCGTCGGTCAGCTTGCCGAGCTGGTCCTTATCGGCCTTGTCCATGCCGGTGTCGGCCTGGCTCAGCACCTTCTGCATGCTGTCCAGCTGGGTCTGCGCGTTCTCCAGCAGCGTGTCGTCGTCCTGCGCCACTGCGGCGCCCACGCACACCATCCATAACGCAGCCAGCAACAGCACACGCCGCAACACGCCGCGATGGCCACCCAGAGCAAATCGGAATTCAGACACAGGCAGGCATTGGACAAGCGCGGACTACCGCAGTGACGGCATCTTAATCCACTGCTTCGGGTACAGCCGATCGCTGCTGCCGTGAGGATTCAGTCTGGCAGAGCTCGCCAGTGTGGACTGGCAATCCGCGATTGGCGGTTCGTGCGCGACAGCCGCGGCACAGCTGGCAGCCGCAGGGGGATGGACGCCCCACCCATCCCGACCTGCGCATGAACGCGGTGCAGCTTGTCACCTCGCGGCAACGGTGCGCTGTCGCAGAATCGAGTCACCGCTACGGCAGACGCAGCGGATGACCGCGAAGGAGACACCTATGCAGATTCAGATCCAGACCGACAAGCACGTGCCGCATGACCCCTCTGTCGTGCAGCATGTCGAGAAGACCTGCTCCGCCCAGCTGGCGCATTTCGCCAACGACATCACCCGCGTCGAAGTGCATTTGCGCGATGAGAACGGTCAACGCGGCGGCGCGGCGGATCGAACCTGCAGCATCGAGGCACACGTCGCCGGCCTGCCGCCGATCGCGGCCACCAATAGCGCCGAAACCACCGCTTCCGCCGTCACCGGCGCCGCGCGCAAGCTGCGTACCGCCATCGAACATGCGCGCGGCAAGCAGCACGCCAAGGCGACCGCGCCGCCGCCGGACATGCTTTGATTCCGCCTCTGGCAGGGGGCGCGCTTGCGCACCCTGCCGATAAGCGCGCCACCGAGATGCGTCACCCCAAATGTGTCACGGAGAAGCAGCGACGCGCAGCAGGCTCCCGCTTTGCCTCGCTCGCGCTGCATTGATCCGCCAATCCAGATCGGCATCGGTCGGCTGCGTCTGCGGCTTGCCATATTCACTGCGCAGCGCCAGCAGCAGCCTGTCAGCTGTGTGCAAGTCTTACCGACTTGCAACACAGCCCGGACGGATGAAATAGAACTCGATCCGTCCGCAACCTTGCGCGATACGATCAGAGCTTTACGAAGTTCTGTGCGGATAGCGAGCCAAAAGGCAGCGATGCAAGCGGCCCGCCGACATCGAGCGATCCGAGGTTGACCGGCGCAAAGCCCATCGCGTCGATGAGTGCGTGGACCTCGGCCTTGGCGGCAGCGTCGTCCCCGGAATAGAACAGCACCCGCTTGCCACCGGCGACTTCGGGCTCGGCCAGGACATTGACGTCGAGGTGATTGAACGCCTTGACCACCCTTGCCCCTGGCACGAACTGCTTGAATACCTCGCTCGAGTGCTTGCCCGCCAGATCCACGGCCTTGATGCCGTAGGCTGCCAGTGGATTGTTCGGATCGTTGGCGTCCGGAGAAGCCGGATCGATAAACTCCACCGGATTGGTGCCGTCAATCACGATGCGTCCATTCCACGCCGGCAGGCCAGTCATGACGTTCTCGGCATCGACCCAGCGTATCGCAGCAATCACGATGTCGGCGCTCGCCGCTTCGGCTGTGGTGACTGCGGTGATCGAGGGGCCAAGCTCATCGACCAGCGCAGCGAGCGAAGCCGGCCCACGGCCGTTTGAAATTGATGCTGCAATCCCTTTCTTGGCGAGTGCACGTGCGACGTTGGCGCCAAGCGCGCCAGAACCAATAATGCCGATGCTCATGATCTATATCCTGTTGACGTGATTGAAGTGAGGGGTTGTAGAAGTGAGTGAGGTTGCCAGCACCCCAGACCACTGCAGCTCTGTTGTCGCCTTGCTTCAGCAAAATAAATGTGTGTCGTCGTCTTAACGACATTTAAGACTAAAAGATTACCAGACCAGGGGACTCGAGAAGTTTCCCAGCCGAGCGACGTCGCGGGCCAAATCTGCGATGGTGGTTTTCCCAAGCTCGGCTTCCAGTGCTTTGCGAGCTCGGGTCAATGTCGGCTCAAGCGCGGCCAGGATGTTACCGCCCACCGCACAGTTCTCGCAGGGCGGCGTCCGATGCACCGAAAACAGCTCCGTGTCCTCCACCGCCGCATAGACATCCAACAGTTTGATCTGTTTCGCCGGTTTGGCCAGCATCGCGCCACCACCGGCGCCAAGTTGCGAGCGCGTCAGCCCTGCCTCACTGAGGCGTGACAGCAGCCCACGAATGACAACGGCACCGGTATTGGCCGAATACGCCAGATCGTCCGAACGCATCGGCGTGCCGTCGCCCACTGCAAGCGCAGTGAGGATGTGGGTGGCAACGGCGAAACGGCTGCTGGTGGGCATGTCCTGAGGTCGATCTAGTGAATGTGTGTAACAAACACTAATACACTTTTTTGGGTGTGTCCAGCTTTTTTGTTTCTGCTCGTCCGGGCGCCATTCGACGCACCGATCGCCCATGCCCGGCTACTGCGCCAGGTCCGTTGCGACCTGCCGGCCCCTGGTGCACTGCTTCAGGCGCTCAATCATCCAGCGACCTGCAGGCCCCGGCGGGGCGCTCAGGCGATAGATCGCCGAGATGGGCATCCGATGCCCTCCCACCGGCGTCCCCTCGATCGGGAGCACAACCAGCCGTCCTTCAGCGATGTCTTTTGAAACCGCGTGAAACGGCATGCCACCCCAACCCAGACCGCTGACAAGAAAAGCATGCTTGGTAAACAGGTCCGCCAGCCGCCAGGTCAGGGGAGACAGCACACCGAACTCCTGCCCTTCCGATATGCTCGATCGGTCCGTCAACACCAGTTGCACATGCTTGGCAAGCTCCTCGGGCGGGATCGGCCCGTCATAGGTGGCAAGCGGATGATGACTGGCAGCCACCCTGACAAAGTCGATGGTGGCAATTTGTTCCGACTCCAGGCCACTGGGCAACATCTGCAAGGACCCGACAACACCAAAGCTGGCCCGTCCATCGACAACCGGCTGCATCGCGCCACCCAGCGCCTCGACGAACAGCCGCAGCGGCGTATCCGGAAATTGGATCCGAAATTCGTGGGCAACCTCTGCCATGGCAGTGATCGGGAAAAAAACGTCGATCACTGCAACGAGCTCAGGCTCCAGCCCCGCGGATATCCCTTTCGCCCGGGCTTTCAGATTCTCCACGCCCGCCATGATGGATCTCGCGTCCGCCAGGAGCACCTCCCCTTCCGGGGTCAGCTTGGGATATCGCCCCTGCCGATCGAACAGGCGCACGCCAAGCTGCCGTTCAAGATTATTCATCGTTTCCGAGATGGCGGACTGGCTGCGTCGAAGGCGTCTGCCCGCCGAAGAAAAGCTGCCTTCTTCGGCTGAGGCGATGAAAGTTCTCAATTGATCGAGCGATAGACCATCCAGCATGTTGACGCCTTCTGTAATTTGTGATTACCGGCTCATCCATCGGATTAACCGATGGATCGCATCGAAAAATACAGGCTTGTTGACTACAACGCGCGGATGTCAGCATCACCGCCACACGTTTGGGAGCCACTGTCGATGATCGATCGTAACGCCGCAGGAAGCACCGGTGAGGATCTACCGCAACCTCGTTCCAACAAGGCGGGCGTCGTCGATTCGTCGGGTTCCCCCTACGACCTGATCATCGTTGGGGGTGGGTCCGCCGGCGCCGTGCTGGCCAACCGGCTGAGTGCCGATTCCTCGCGTCGCGTTCTGCTGATCGAGGCAGGCGTGGCCTATGCACCTGACGCGTATCCGAACGCCGTGCGGCGCCAGGACCTGGTGGGCGGCGACTCGCAGCACGACTGGGGCTTTCAATCGGAGCCCGGGCTGCTTGGCAGAAGCATGCCGCTCAATCGCGGCAAGGTGCTCGGGGGCTCGTCGGCGATCAACGGTGCAGTGGCGATGCGGTTACCGAAGTCGGACCACGAGCGCTGGGCCCGGGAATACGATCTGCAAGCATTGAGCTGGGACGCCACCCAGCCGTTCTACCAGTCGCTGGAGCGTACCTCCGGCAGCGGTGGCGCCGGCCACGACGGTCCTTTCCCAGTCCATCAGCTCGGCGACGAGGAAGTGTCGGACCAGCATCGCGCCTTCATTGCCTCTGCCCTCGCCGCCGGCCATCAACGCTCGGCCGGGTTTGCGACCGCAGATCCACTGGGCGTCGGTCCTTATGTCATGAACACGCGCATGGGCGTGCGGCTGACGACCGGCATGACCCTGTTGAGCGAGGCGGTTCGTGCACGCACCAACCTGACCATTCGCGACCAGGTGCTGGTCGATGCCGTCGTGCTGGAAGGTACGCGCGCCATCGGAGTCCGTCTGGCCGGTGGCGAGGTGATTCGTGCTGACACCGTCGTTCTGTCGGCAGGCACCTACGCCAGTCCTGCGATCCTGATGCGCTCTGGCATCGGCCCTGGCGACACGCTGCGCAGCCTCGGCATCGATGTCGTTGCCGACCTGCCGGTTGGCCGTCGCCTGCAGGACCATCCACTGGTGCCGACCGTGTGGTCGATCAAAAAGGAGGCGGTCGGGCTGCCGTATCCGCCCATCGGCGCCATGCTGTGGACGCAATCGCAGCATGCGGTCGGGGATGAAGCCGACCTCAATATCAGCACCGCCGCGCTGCCCGCCAATGGGCAGTCATCCGACACCGCCATGTTCCTGCTGTTCGCGGCCTTGGTGCGCCCGCGGTCGGTCGGCTCTGTGACCATCGCCAGCCGCGACCCTCAGGCGGCACCCATCATCGATCTGGGCTTCCTCAGTGATCCTGGCGATCGGGAACGCTTGATCGACGGAGTGGAGGTGATCCGCGACATCGCGCGGCATCAACCATTTGCAGATGTCGTCGGCGGCGAGCTCGCGCCCGGCGCGGCTGTCGGCGATCGCGCCGCTCTGGATGCCACGCTGCCTGCCAGCGTGGCGACCTATCAGCATCCAACCTCCACTGTGCCGATGGGCGGCGAGCGCGATCCGACTGCCGTGGTCGATACCGATGGCCGCGTCCGCGGCGTGGAGCGATTGCGTGTCGTCGATGCATCGATCTGGCCCGACGTCCCTTCGGTCGCGACAGCGTTTCCCACCATGATGCTGGCCGAACGTATCGCATCCAACTGGGTCTGGCCCAACGCCTGATCCAGCCACACCACAAACCCACCGGAGCAACGCATGAGCCACCCAGACACCCACACCGCCGTCCAGCTTCTGAAACGCACCCTGGACACGTTTCTGGCCAAGGACATGAAGGGCTGGTCAGAACTGTGCGACGAGAATGTCGTCGTTGAGTTCCCGTTCGCACCCGACGTGTCGTCCAGGAAACTGGTCGGTCGCGCAGCGATCTACGAGTACATGCGCAATTACCCGAACGTAATCGACGTCAAGACCATTCCGAGCCTGAAGATCCATGCCACCGACGACCCCAACGTGGCGATCGCCGAGTGGAGTGCATCGGGTACGGTCATTTCCAACGGCAACCCCTATGAAATGAGCTATGCCACGGTGGTGACGTTCAAGAATGGCCTGGTGGTCAATTACCGCGAGTACTGGAATCCGATGGCGTTTCTTGCCGCATTGAGCGACGCAAAGTTCTAAGCGCGCGATCGCTGGCAACCTGCACGCATCGCCCAGGCAAGGCGTGCAGATTGCCACAGGCCGCAGCGGCCTCTATTCAACGTCTCTACATGAATGTCAGCGCCAAGGTAGCCGGCGGCACCGCGGTGTAGCGGCGCACGCCCGAAGGAAAAGACAATGGCGGAAAATACAACCAAGTTGGCAATGATCACCGGCGGCGGCCGCGGGCTCGGCCGCAGTACTGCACTGGCCCTTGCAAGCAACGGAACCGATGTCGTGCTGACCTACAAGTCGCAGGAAGACAGCGTGCGTGAGGTCGCGCGCGAAGTGGAGCAGCTTGGCAGAAAGGCAGCCGTGCTTCGCCTCGATACCGCAGAAATCAGCGCGTTTCCCGAGTTCGTCGCCAGATTACGCGCAAGTCTCACTACAACCTGGTCGCGCGACAACATCGATTTCCTGGTGAACAATGCAGGTATCGGGCTGGCAGCGCCAATCGAACAGAGCACAGAGGCCATGTTCGATCAATTGATGGCGGTTCATCTCAAGGGCGTGTTTTTCCTGACCCAAGCGTTGCTGCCGCTCATCGCAGACGGTGGCCGCATCGTCAACCTGTCGAGTGGGCTGACCCGCTTCGCGCTGCCAGGGTATGCGGCCTACGCGATGATGAAAGGCGGCATCGAGGTCTTCACCCGCTACCTGGCAAAGGAACTGGGTCCACGCGGCATCACCGTCAATGCGGTGGCGCCAGGCGCCATCGAGACCGATTTTGGCGGTGGTGTGGTGCGCGACAACGCAGCGCTCAACAAGCTGATCTCCGCGCAGACCCGCTTGGTCGTGTGGGCCTGCCAGATGACATTGGACCGGTGATTGCCGGACTGCTGTCAGACGGCAATGGCTGGATCAACGCACAACGTATCGAAGCCTCCGGCGGCATGTTTATCTAAAACCTCGCAATCAGTGTGGAAAAAACAAACGCGCTGCGGCAGACCCGTGGCGCGGTGGATCTCGACGTCCGCAATCAAGCATCTGACCAACCCAATAAAGGTGTGAAATGAGCACGATTCAAGATCACGGCTACTTTTCAGGTGGCCAATGGAAACAGTCGTCCGGCAGCATCACCTTCGATGTGTTCGAGCCTTACAGCGGCAAACTGATGTCGCATGTTGCCAACTGTGGCGCGGAGGAAGCCAATACCGCCATCGACGCAGCTCAGCAGGCGTTTCCGGCCTGGGCAGCGATGCCGCCTGCGAAGAAGGCTGCGTTGTTTCTGAAGGCCGCCGCCATCTATCGCCAACGCTCGGAAGAGATCGCCGATATCCTGTCGCGCGAAACGGGCAGCACCATTTCCTTTGCGCGTTTCCAGCAAAGCCTGGTCGTCCAGAACCTGGAAGCGGCGGCGGGCTGGATCTACAACCCCAAGGGCGAGACCTTTCCGAGCGATGTCGCCGGCCGCCTGTCCTTCAGCATTCGCCGCCCGCTCGGGGTAATCGCCTGCTTCACGCCCTGGAACGGGGCCAATATCCTGTCGTGGCGCGCAGCGCTTGGGCCGCTCGCTGCCGGCAATACGGTCATCATCAAACCGTCGGAATTCGCGCCGGTTTCGGCAGGGTTGATGGTTGCGCGCATTACCGAAGAAGCCGGCTTTCCTGCTGGCGTCATCAACGTCGTGCCGCATGCGCCTGGCGGTGCCGGCGCGATCTCCGATGCAGTGTTCGCATCGGAACATGTGCGTGGTATCAACCTGATCGGCGGCGTGCAGACTGCGCGGATACTCGCCGAGCGTGCCGGGCGCACGCTCAAGCGTACCGTGCTGGAATTGGGCGGCTACAACCCGCTGATCGTGCTGGACGATGTGGATGTCGATTTCGCGGTGCGCACTGCGACGTTCGGAGCATTCTTCCATCAAGGACAGATCTGCATGAACACGCGCAAGATCATCATTGCACGCAAGCTGCATGATGAATTCCTTGAAAAGTTCGTCCAGCGCGCCCGCAAGCTCCCCATGGGCGACCCGTCCAATCCTGCCACCCTGATCGGGCCACTGATCAACAGGGCCGCGATCGAAAAAGTCCATAAAGGCGTGCAGGAAGCCGTCGCGATGGGCGCGCGGATAGAGACAGGCGGAACCTTCGAAGGTCAGGTCTATCAACCGACCATCCTGACCAATGTTCCCTATGAGGCGACGATCTCCAATGAAGAAACCTTTGGCCCAGTGGTCATCGTCGAACCCGTTGATAGCGTCGAAGACGCTGTCAGGGTCGCAAACCGTACCGCATATGGCCTGGTTGCCTCGATCCTGAGTGGCGACACCTACCGTGGTCTGGAGCTGGCGCCGCGGATCCAGGCCGGCGTGGTCAACGTCAATACCGCAACCGTCAACGACGAGGCGCATGTGCCGATGGGTGGCGTGCGCGATAGCGGTTGGGGTCGCACCGGGCCGGATTGCATGAACGATTTCACCGATACGATCTGGATCAACGCCCGTCACAGCAAGAACGAAGAGCAATACCCGTTCTGAGTTCAGTGCGGCCAACAGAACGACGCGAGCGCGCATCAAGTGACTGGCATGCGGTGCTCTCCACCAAGCCCCCGGCGCGGCACATGCCGCACCGGGCACCGAGCACTGAGCAGGTGTTGTGTTGGCCGCCCCTCGGGCGGAAGGCACAGCACCACCGCGTCGCTTGCGTTGCGTACCTAATTGACTTTCAAGGAACCGACATGAAACCGATGAAATTGAGCCACGATGGCCGCGTTGCCATCGTGACAGGCGCCGCCCGCGGGATTGGTCAGGCCATTGCAGTCAAGCTCGCAGCGCATGGTGCCCGGCTGGTATTGCTGGATATCGAGCAAGCACACGATACCGCCGGCATGCTCGCCGGCGACAGCCTGATCGTTACCGGCGATGTCACCAGCGCTGCGGATTGGGAGCGTATCGATCAGCAGGTACAGCAGCGCTTCGGCCGCACCGACATCGTGGTGAACAATGCCGGCATCGGCAGCCCGAAGCTGATCGACGAGCTTGACTGGGAGCAATGGAAGAAGACCTTCTCCATCAATCTCGACGCACACTTTTTGAGCGCCAAACAATTCGTGCCTCAGATGCGGAAGAACAATTGGGGCCGTTTCGTCAACATATCGTCCAACTCCATCGGACTGGCCATCTCGGGCATGAGCCACTACATGGCCTCGAAGATGGGGGTCATCGGGTTCGTGCGGGGATTGGCCAACGATGTTGCCGATTGCGGCATCACCGTCAATGCGGTGCTCCCCTCCATCACCAACACGCGCCTGACCCAGGAGATGCCCGAGCAGGAGAAACGCCAGACCTGGCAGCACCAGGCGATCAAGCGTTTTGCCGAGCCTGAGGATATTGCCGGCTCGGTCTGTTTTCTGACCAGCGACGACGCAGCGTTCATTACTGGCCAGGCGCTTCCGGTGGACGGCGGGCAGTACAAGATTTCCTGAGCAGCCCGCCCTTCCCGCCACCGATCAGGTGGCGAACCTTCAGATGCTCATCGCCAGGTCGCGGCGATCTGTCCAGCGTGGCGCGTCACGGCGTATGCCAACCAAGGAGCCATCATGTCATTCAACAAGATCGACACGCACCAGCACTTCTTCCCGAAGGTCTATATCGACGCGGTCGGCATGGACGTGCTTGCAGCGCAGATGCCGAACAAGCGTGCACCAGAATGGTCGCCTGACAAGGCGATCGCCATGATGGACGCCGCCGGCATCGCCGAAGGCATCCTGTCGGTCTCGTCGGTCCCGATGACGGATCATCAGGGAACGATCGCACGCGGCTGCAATGACGCTGCGGCCGATCTACGCCAGAAATATCCAGGCCGTTTTGGTGCGTTTGCCAGCCTGCCCTTGCCCGACATGGACGCCAGCCTTGCGGAAGCCGCCTACGCCCTGGATATACTCAAGGCCGACGGTTTCATCGTGTTCACAAGTTACGATGGAGCCTACCTTGGGGACGAACGTTTCACTCCGCTGTGGGAAGAACTCGACCGCCGTGGCGCGGTGGTGCTGATTCATCCGAACGAGCCGTCCTACAGCTTGCCCCGCGTTGCGCCGGCGTCCGTGCTGGAATTCCCGTTCGAAACCACGCGGACCGCGACAAGCCTGATCATCGCCGGAGTGCTGTCGCGCTTTCCCGGCATCCGTTTCATTCTGTCGCATGCAGGCGGTGCGCTGCCGTTCCTGTTCCCGCGTATCGCGCTCAGCCTGCAGATGATGCCGGGCGTCATCGACCGGATCGGCGACCCGGCCGACGCATTTCGCGCCTTCTACTACGACACCGCACTGGCGGCGGGCGCGGCGACGTTTGCCGCCCTGGCCCAGGTGGCAGATCCTGAGCGCATCGTCTTCGGGACCGATTTCCCGATGGCACCGGACTTCGGACTCGACACGTTCAGCGCGGCGCTGGACGCCATGGACGTCACCGGGCTGTCGCGTCCGGCGATCTACCGCCAGAACGCCGCTCGCCTGCTTGGAAGAACGCCGTGATGCTTCGCCGTCACCCACGGCGTGTTGTGACGCTGTTCCCTGGCAGGTGCCGGCGTGCGCGCTGTTTTGCACGCTCGCGTGGGTCCGCAGGTTCTGCAGCGCTGCAGTGACCCGGGTGAAGCGTTATCCGGCAGCAAGGAATGCGGCGTGTTCCAGGCACCTGCAGGTGATGCTGATCGACGCAGTTCAGCAAAATCCAAAGCGTTCTTTTTTCCAACCATTGCCGCAATTTCGCGGCCCCAGGATTGTCCCATGACCGCCATTTTGCATATCGACTCCAGCATTCTTGGCAAATACTCCGTGAGCCGCGCGCTTACCGCTGCCATCGTCGCAAGGCAGCAAACGCTGCATCAACCGCACGACCTGAGCAGAACCTGCTGGGTCAGTGCCGTTCTCTAAAGCATGAATTTGCGAGCTCCCACGTCCAGCGAAACTGACTGCCCTGGATCGGCTGCGTTGTCCGCTACGCGCACGCTGTAGGTGCCTTCCGCAATCGCCCACTGACGGGATGTCGTATCGAACCTGGCGAAAAACCTGGGATCGATTTCCAGTTCCAGCTGCCTGCTCTCGCCAGGCGCAAGTTCGACGCGCTCGAAGGCGCCAAGCCGGTACACAAATTCAATCGCACCCACACCCGCCACGTACACCTGCGCCACATACGCCCCGGCAAGGTCGCCGCAATTGCAGACGACAAACCGCGCCACGAACCTGCCACCTTCATCGCGCACGTGCAGGTCATGGGTTTCAAAGCGCGTATACGACAACCCGTATCCGAACGGAAACAGGGGGGTTAGGCCGCGAGAGGCAAACCAGCGATAGCCGACGTCCGCGCCCTCGACGTTGTAATCCATATGGAAGATGTCGCCTTTGATCGGCTCGCCCGGATTGGATGTCGTGGTCGCCGGATCTCGCTGCTCTGGATGCGGCAACTGTTCGACGCGCTGTGGGAACGTGATGGGCAGGCGTCCGGAAGGGTTGACGCGGCCAAACAGGATGCCAGCGATGGCTTCCCCGCCGCCCTGCCCAGGGTAGAACGCTGCGACCACGCCAACGACGTCGGCAAGCCAAGGCATCGTGACCGGTCCGCCGGAGACGAGCACCACCACCGTATTTGCGTTGGCCTGGGCCACGGCACTGATCAACGCATCCTGCCCATCGGGCAATGAGAGACCCCGGGCATCTTGACCTTCCGAGCGCCATTCTTCGGCCACGACAATGACCGCATCGGCAGCGTGCGCCGCTTTGACGGCGGCGGCCGCATCGTTCGCGCTCACATAATCGACCTGCGCCGCACACGCTTCGGCCTTGATCGCGTGCAACACCGAACTGGGGTGGTAGACCTTCTCCATCACCGTTCCCATGAACTCGAAGCCCGGCTTGGTCACACTACCGATCGGAGTGACGGCAGACGAGCCGCCCCCTGCCACGACACCGATGTCCGCCTGTGTGCCAATGACGACGATGCGGCTAGCGCCTCTGGCAAGTGGCAGTGCATCTGCCTGGTTCTTGAGCAACACGATGCCTTGCTCGGCAGACCGCTGTGCCAACAGTCGATGCGCGGAGTAGTCGATTGCAGCGCCAGGCTGGGGCGGATTGTCGATGACCCCCACAGCGAAGAGGCTTCGCAGCTGACGATGCACCATGTCGTCGATACGCGCCTGGGGAACCAGGCCCTTGCCGACGGACGTTCGCAGCGGCTCGCCGAAATACGGCTCAGGGTCCAGGTTCGCTCCGGATTGGACGTCCAGTCCGGCAAGTGCGGCCTTCTCGACCGAATGGGTCGCCCCCCAGTCGGACATCACCCAACCCGGATATCTCCATTCTTCTTTCAACACAGTGTTGATGAGGTAAGCATTTTCGCTGGCCCACTCTCCGTTGACCAGGTTGTAGCCTGGCATCACTGCACCTGGCTCACCAATCTCGATAGCGATTTTGAAGGCAAGCAGGTCCGACTCTTGGAGCGCCTGATCCGCGATGTCCGAGCTCACCACCACGCGCCCTGTTTCTTGCGGATTGATCGCAAAATGCTTGACGGTGGATACCACGCCTTGCGATTGAATACCCGCGACCGAGTTGCCGGCGATCACACCGGTGAGTAGTGGGTCTTCGGAGACATACTCGAAGTTCCGTCCACCGCGCGGCTCTCGCACCAGGTTCGCCCCGCCTGCCAACTGCACATTGAAGCCCTTGGCCCTGGCTTCCTGCCCGACCATCGCGCCCGTTTCGCGCGCCATGACTGGATTGAAGGTGGCCCCCAGCAACAACGACGATGGCAGCGCGGTGGCGTTATCGCCAGGACGCACATTCGCCAGATTCCCCACACCCAGGCTTGCATCGGTTTGCTGTTGCGCAGGAATACCCAGACGCGGCACTGCCGGGTAGTAGGCCGCTGATCCGAGCGCACCTTCCGGCTTGTCGCTGCCCGCAATCGGAATTGCCATTGGCCCGGACAACCATGCAAATTTCTCGTCCTCGGTCATCGCCTGAACAACCTGAGACGCACGCGTCTCAGGTGACAGGCTTGCGTCAGACCAGGGAAATTGCTGCGCGTGGGTAGCGACCGATCGAGCATGGCCCTTGCGCATAACGCTCGCGTTATCCGTGGCTCCAGGCGTATCGCTGTGACGGGTGCTGTCCAAGATAGAACTCCTGAAAATTTCCATGAAAAATACGCTTCTGAGAGTATGGAGGTGATGAAACGCGGCTCTCGAATGCGCGCCTGGCGCGAGCATCGGATCGCTTGACGCGCAAGGCGAAGCTTCGCGTTGGCATTCAATGAAAGATCGCTTGCCCGGACCGGCGAACAGCAGATGGCGAGGGTCGTCGGACACGACGAGCGACGCGACTTCACAGTAATCTCTTATCCAACGCCACTGTGCTATCTGCTTTGTAGCCGACAGCACAGTGTTCAAAGAACAGCATCAGCAGATAGCGCGTACTGACACTTCTGTCAGGCCATCACTACGTCGCTAGGCTCAGGTCCTTTCGAGCTGCGCACTCAAGAAACGCACCGAGCTTGCAAGTGCTTCGCGCGCCTCGGGAAGGGCGTTTGCAAAGAAGTGCCACGCATGGAACATACCCGGCCAGACTTCAAGGTCGACCCGGACACGGTTGTCTCCCAGATGAGTCGCCAGGCGCATCGCGTCGCTCAACATCAACTCGTTCTCGCCGATCTGAATCTGGATCGGTGGCAGGCCGGTGACATCGGCGAATACAGGAGATGCCATCGGATGATTGGGCAACGCATCGCCCAGGAAGGTGCGAGCCAGGAAACGCAGTCCCGCCGCGGTGTTCAGCGGATCGAGTCCTTCGCGATTGGTGACCGATGCTCCGGTGTGCTCCAGATTCGCCCACGGCGAAATGGCGGTGCCGGCTGCAGGAAGAGGCAGGCCTGCGTTGCGCGCCGCCACCATGACCGAAACCACCATGGCGCCGCCAGCCGATTCGCCAGCAAAAACGATTTTTTGGGCCGGGATGCCCAACGCAAGAAGCCCCTTGTAGGCCGCCAGCGTGTCTTCAATTGGCGTAGGGAAAGGATATTCGGGAGCAAGCCTGTAATCGGGCATGTAGACCCTGGCGCCCAGCATCTGCGCATAGTTGCCACCTATTCCATGATATCCATCGGGCGCACCGACGATGTAGGCGCCGCCGTGGATATAGAACAGGACCGCGTCCGTTGTCTGCGATGGTGGCGTCACCAAAGTTGTGGGCACGCCGCTCAGCTCGATCTTCTCAAAACTCACGCCTGCTGGCGGAAGCTGCTTGGCGAGCATGTTCACGTAGCTTTTGCGAATTTCTTCCATCGTGAGCGCTTTGTTTTCCCCAGTAACCACCGGGGCAAGCTCTGCCAAGCTCTCAGCCCACTCTTTGACACTTGCCTTGACGCTCTCGTTCATGGGAATTCCCTCAGTTGGTAATTGGTTCTTTAAAAAACCGCATGCCAAGATTAGGCGCATGATTGGGGAATGGGGGTCCCTACTGTTCCGGCGTTAAATCCCTAGAGGCCTGCGTGGAATTCACAAACATAAACGACATTATCGCGTTCGTTACGGCCGTCGATAGCGGTAATTACACGCTGGCCGCCAAACGCCTGGGGTTGACGCGCTCGGCAGTCGGCAAGCGTGTCGTTCGCTTGGAGGAACGACTGGGTATGCGGCTGTTGAACAGGACAACCAGGAGCTTGAGCCTGACAGACGATGGACAAGTCCTCTATGCAAGAAGCTCTCTGATCCTCGAAGATCTGAAGGAGACCGAGACTGCCATGGCGCTTCGCTCGGAAGCCCCCTATGGCAGCCTCGCCCTCAGTGTTCCTGTGACATTGGGAGTGCGGTATGTGCTTCCTGTCCTGGAGCGGTTCATCGAGGCGTGGCCCAATGTCAGCGCAGTTGTGCAGTATTCCGATCGCTTTGTGGACCTGATTGAAGATGGTATCGACATTGCAGTACGCACCGGCCCTGCGCGCGAGGACTCTCGCATCTTCAGTCGCACCGTCACTCACCAACGAATGCTCACTTGCGCATCGCCCGGCTACCTAGCCAAGCACAACGAGCCAGCAACCCCCTCTGATCTGTCTCTGCACCATTGCTGTTTCTTCCTGGACGAAGGACGCCCAAGACCGTGGACATTCCGAACAGAAGAAGGCGATGTGCCCTTTTCGGATGCAAGCAGGCTTGTCATGGATAGCGGGGAAGCCTTGCAACACGCGGCCTGCGCAGGTGTGGGAGTCGCCCAACTTCCTGACTATCTCATCCGAGATGACCTCGAATCGGGAATGCTGGTCAGGGTGTTGGAAAAATTCGAGCCCCCTCCTGAGCCCATCCGTATCGTCTACCAGAGCAAGCGCCACCTTTCGCCCAAGATCCGTCGCTTCATCGACCTACTGAGCGACGAATGGAGCGCTGATCCACCAGGCGGATAATGGGTCAGCGAGCCTCTGACTACGGCACTTCTGCACTCGCGGGGGTTCCAGCGGGCTAGAAAATTGCTTCTTGTCAGCTGTGGGGACGTCGTCCCCACAAGGCCCGCAGCAGAGGCGCCACGGCAGTCGGCTCGGTCACGCTGGCGAAATTTTGCACCTTTGGGGTCTCCAGCGCCCCAAAAAGATCTGAAGCCAGGTCGCGCTCAGCCTTGCCCACGGTGATCGCGTATCGAAACACCATACTGGCAATACCTCGAGCGCGATGTGCTGTCTCGATGGCACCACGCATTTCTATCTTAAGTAGAACCGCCAGGAGTTCCGGCGCAGATATCTCAGCGATAGGCTTATGACCGAGGTAAGGGTTAAGGTCTTTTCGACGAGCCTGCCATTGCGCTTCATCGTCAGGGCGGAATTCTTCTTGGCATGTAGCTCCAGGAGCTCCGCAGTGACAACCGCAAAGCTGAGCTGAGACCGATCAACGCGCATTAGCCTGTCGACCCGTCTCTTTTCCCCTGGGTCGATGCCTGACCGAAGGACGTTGCGTGTCTCCAAATGCTGCGCTCGCGCCTCTGCCAGGCTGACCTCTGGCTAGACCCCCAGTGCCAAGCGCTTCTCTTTGCCGCCGTACCGATACTTCCATCGCCAGAGTTTGGCGCCTGTCGGCGAGATCGCAACATACAGGCCACCGCCATCAAACAGCCTTACGGGCTTGGTGGCGGGCTTTGCGCTACGTACTGAAGCATCAGTTGGGGGTGTGGGGGCATCCGTATCTGCGCTGGGGGCAAGCGGCCCCCAGCCATGCACCAGACCAGCCTGGATTTCAATGGATCAGGGTGAACCTCGGGGAACCGGCAGACAACAAAAACCCCCAATTTCTCGGGGGTCTTGGACTTGCATGGACGTCCCTGGAGGGACCATCTGGTGCGCCCGGAGGGATTCGAACCCCCGACCAATGGCTTCGGAAGCCACTACTCTATCCGGCTGAGCTACGAGCGCCTGGCCGCGCATTATGCCAGAACAGGCGCCCAGGTGACGGCCCTGGCGGGGTCCAACCTGTGGGAAACGCCCGGAGCACGCGGCGCTTGCCCGGCCAGCGGCCATGCCGGCCCATCTTCGCCCAGACCATTGGCTCATGGCCGCACCACGCCCGGTGAGCATCCGTCGAGGTGGCTCGACCACCAGCCAGCGCATGACCGCATCCAAGTCGCGCTGCTACCCTTTGCGGCATGAGCAAGCATGCTGTCGAACACGTACCCATTGCGGCCGCGCTGACCTGGCCGCAGCGACTGGGCCAGTACTGGAAGTTAATCCGCGGCGATCGCCCGATCGGCAGCCTGTTGCTGCTCTGGCCCACCTGGTGGGCGCTGTGGCTGGCTGCTGATGGCCTGCCGCCGTTATGGACGCTGTTCGTGTTCACCGCCGGGGTCTGGCTGACCCGCTCGGCCGGTTGCGTGATCAACGACTACGCCGACCGCTGGCTGGACCCGCATGTGGAGCGCACCAAGTCGCGTCCGCTGGCCACCGGCGCGGTATCCGGGCGCGAGGCGCTATGGGTGTTCGTGGTGCTGATGCTGGTGGCGTTCGCGCTGGTGCTCACGCTCAACTGGCTGACCGTGGCGCTGAGCGTGCCGGGCGTGTTCCTGGCCGCCAGCTATCCCTATCTCAAGCGCCACACCCACCTGCCCCAGGTCTATCTGGGCATGGCCTTCGGCTGGGGTATCCCGATGACGTTCGCGGCAGTGCAAGGCAGCGTACCGCCACTGGCCTGGCTGCTGTATGCGGCCAACATCCTGTGGGCCACCGCGTACGACACCTGGTACGCCATGGTCGACCGCGAGGACGACCTGCGCATGGGCAGCAAGTCCACCGCCATCCTGTTCGGCAAGTTCGATCTGGTTGCACAAGGCGTGCTGTATGCATTGATGTTCGCGGCCCTGGTGCTGGTGGGCCTACGTGCCGATCTTGCCATCGCTTACTGGGCCGGGCTGGGCATTGCCGCGCTGCTGGTGGCCTACGAATTCCGCATCGCCCGCCATCGCGAACGCGGCCCCTGCTTCCGCGCCTTCCTGCACAACAACTGGGTAGGCCTGGCGATCTTCGTCGGCATCGCCGCTGCGCTGGCATTGCGCTGACGGGCAGATGCGGCAATCGCGTCGCGAGTTAAGCCCGGGACGAGAAGGTACTGTTTGCGCGCTTTGGAGCGCCCACGTCGCAGACGCGGGCTGAAGCGCGGAGCGGGGTTTGGGGTACGGCATGGTTCCACTTGTCAGGTGCCGGCTTCGGTGGGAGGCGACAGCGCGACCGGGAATCGGCTCCTCGGCTCGGTCAGACATCCTGTCTGACTCGCCGCCGCGACACATCCCTGTGCCGCTCTCCGCCAATCCCCGGTCACGCCGTCGCTTCGGCACGTTATTTTCATGACTTAGGTGGGCTCGCGACTTGATGACCAGTCGCATCAAACAGTGCGTGCGAAGCCTCACGGTGCAGGCTACAACGCGTAAGCCAAGCCTCACGGCACCCGCGCGCATACCCACGCATCCACCCGCTGCACACCCGCGTGCCGCAACGCCTGCGCCGCCGCGTGCAGCGTGGCGCCAGTGGTCATCACGTCGTCCACCAAGGCCACATGCGCTGGCAACACGCCGCGCGCCACGAACGCATCCCGCATATTGCGTTGGCGTTCGTCCGCATCCAGCTCCGATTGCGGAGCGGTCGCCCGCACGCGGCGCAATAACGGCAGGCAGGGCAACCGCAGCGCGCGGCCAATCGGTTTGGCCAGCTCCAACGCCTGGTCGTAGCCGCGCTGGCGCAGGCGCTGCCGATGCAGGCTCACCGGCACCAGCGCCTGTGGGCGCGGCAAGTCCGCACAGCGTTTGGCCATCAACTCGCTGAGCAAGCGCCCGGCCGGTAGATCCTGATGAAACTTGAAACGTCGCAGCAAGCCATCCACCGGCCAGCGATAGGTGAAGCACGCATGCACGCGCTGCAGCGGTGGCGGGTGCTGCAGGCAGTGTCCGCATCGCAGCGCTCCATCGGAAACATATAACTGCGTCGCGCAACACAGGCAGGCGTGGCCGTGATCCGGCAGGGCGGCGCGGCATGCCGGGCACAGATCGCAATCGGCAGTGCCGGCCTCTTCACAGACCAGGCACACGCTCGGCAGCAGCAGCCGCAACACCCGTTGCGGCCACCTGTAAACCGAGCGCACCCCATCGAAGTTGACAGCCTCTTGCATGCTCACCAGACTGCCTGCCTTCCAAGCCGCTGACTGTCAGGAAACCCCAATGTCTGTTGTCGTACGCCATGACTGGGATCGCAAAGAGCTGCAGGCGCTGTTCGATCTGCCGTTTCCGGAGCTGCTGCACCGCGCCGCCAGCGTGCACCGCGCCCATTTCGATCCGGCCGAAGTGCAGGTCTCCACGCTGCTGTCGGTCAAGACCGGCGGTTGCCCGGAAGACTGCGCGTACTGCCCGCAGGCGCAGCGCTACGACACCGGCGTGACCGCGCAGAAGCTGATGGAGACCGAAGAAGTCGTCGCCAAGGCGCGCCAGGCCAAGGCCGCCGGCGCCTCGCGCTTCTGCATGGGCGCGGCCTGGCGCTCGCCCAAGGAGCGCGACATCCCCAAGGTCGCGGCGATGATCCGCGAGGTCAAGGCGATGGGCCTGGAGACCTGCGCCACGCTCGGCATGCTCGACGCCGGCCAGGCGCGCGCGCTCAAGGACGCCGGGCTGGACTACTACAACCACAATCTGGACACCGCGCCGGATTACTACGACTCGATCATCCACACCCGCCAGTACCAGGACCGCCTGAACACCCTGGAGCACGTGCGCGATGTGGGCCTGAAGACCTGCTGCGGCGGCATCGTCGGCATGGGCGAAACCCGCGAGCACCGCGTCGGCTTGCTGCTGGCGCTGGCCACGCTGCCGTCGCATCCGGATTCGGTGCCGATCAATCAACTGGTGCAGGTCGCCGGCACGCCGCTGCATGGCACCCAGCAACTGGACCCGTTCGAGTTCGTGCGCATGATTGCCGTTGCCCGCATCGCCATGCCCAAGTCGATGGTGCGCCTGTCGGCAGGCCGCGAAGCGATGAGCGACGAACTGCAGGCGCTGTGTTTCCTGGCCGGTGCCAATTCGATCTTCTACGGCGAAAAACTGCTGACCACCGGCAACCCGGACACCGAACGCGACCAGGCCCTGTTCCAGCGCCTGGGCCTGCGCCCGATGCAGATCACCGTCGACGCCGCCGACCACGACCACCCCGGCACCGTGCATGCGGACATCACCCGCGGCGCGGCCTGCGAACACGCCGCGTAACCGCAGCTCCACCCAGCCGGCACCGGTCGTCGGTGCCGGCTGGGCGCGCTGAGCTGCGCACGCTACGCTAGCGGCCCTTCCCGCCGTTGAACGACTCCATGGCTCGCCCCGATCTGCACGAACGGATTTCGTCGCTACGCAAGTTGCGTGTGGCCCAGGAACGGGTCCGGGTGCGGCGCCAGGTGGGCCGCCGCGATGGCGTGCGTCTGGAAATCGATGGCCGCTGGCTGACCGGTTTTTGCTCCAACGACTATCTGGGCCTGTCGCAGCAGTTCGAAGTGGTCGCCGCCTTGCAGGACGCCGCCGCGCGCGACGGTGCCGGCGCCACCGCCTCGCATCTGATCTGCGGCCACCACACCGCGCACGAAACGCTCGAACGCGAGATCGCCGACTGGCTCGGCTATCCCTCGGCGCTGTTGTTCGGCAGCGGCTTCATCGCCAATCTGGCGGTACAGCAGGCCTTGCTCAGCGAAGAAGACGATGTTTGCGTGCAGGACCGGCTCAATCACGCCAGCCTGCTCGATGCCACACGCCTGGCCGGCTGCCGGCTGCGGCGGTATCCGCATCTGGATGTGGAAGGTGCGATGCGTCAGCTCAAGGGTGCGCCCGAGGGCGCGGCGATGCTGGCCAGCGATGGCGTCTTCAGCATGGATGGTGACGTTGCGCCGCTGCGTGCATTGAGTCTGGTCGCGCGCATGCAGGAAGCGCTGTTCTACGTCGACGATGCGCATGGCGTGGGCGTGCTCGGCCCGCAAGGGCGCGGTTGCGTTGCCGATGCGGGGCTCGGCGTGGCCGAAGTGCCGCTGCAATTGGTGACCCTAGGCAAGGCGCTCGGTGGCTATGGCGCGGTGGTGGTTGGCGACGAAGCGCTGGTGCGCCATCTGGCCGAAACCGCGCGCCCCTACATCTACACCACCGCGTTGCCGCCGGCGCAGGTCGCCGCGACCCTGGCGGCCGTGCGCCTGGCGCGGCGCGACGACTGGCGGCGTGCGCGGCTGACCGAATTGATCGGCAGTTTTCGCGATGGCGCGCGCCGGTATGGCTTCGAACTGATGGCCTCCGATACACCGATCCAGCCCTTGCTGTGCGGCGAAGAAGCCACGGTGATGGCGATGTCCGCTGCGCTGGAACAGGCCGGCTTTTTGATCGGCGCGATCCGCCCGCCCACCGTACCCGAAGGCAAGGCGCGTCTGCGCATCACCCTGTCTGCGTTGCACACGCCACAACAGGTGCAGGCGTTGATCGAAGCCCTGGTGCAGGCCCGCGATGTGGTGAGCCGGCAACCGCTGCGCGCCTCCGCCTGAGGGCGGCGATCGAAACGACTGCGCAGCCGGTGCGCGGGGTGGCATGGACCACCCGACCACTACAGTACCGAGCGCGCAGTCCACGCCCAGCTGATACTTGCTGGATCAGTGGCGCAAGCGCTGGTGCTGGCGCGGACATGCGCGCACGTACTGGCTCGCACCCAGGATCAATGCGCCACGCGCAAGCTTCATGCACTGACTCAAGACTCACCGCCCCTTCCGCGCGGATCTGTGCACGCCGATCCGTGCCGATCGGCGACAATGCGCGCATGCATATCGATGTTATCGGCCACGGGCCTGCGCTGGTTCTTCTGCACGGTTGGGCGCTGCACGGCGGCGTGTTTGCACCGTTGGTGGAGCGACTGGCGCCGCACTATCAACTGCATCTGGTGGACCTGCCCGGGCACGGTTTCAGCCGCGACGACAGCACGCCATTGGCGCTGCCGTACGTGGTCGCCGCAATCGCTGCGGCCACACCGCCGGCAGTGTGGATCGGCTGGTCGTTGGGCGGCTTGTTCGCGCTGCATGCCGCGGCCACCCAACCGCAGGTACGCGGGCTGGCGATGATCGCGGCCACGCCGCGGTTCGTGCGTGGCAACGATTGGCCGGAGGCGGTCGAACGCGAGGTCTTCGTGCAATTCGGCCAGGACTTGTCGCGCGATTATCGCGGCACCCTGGAGCGCTTTCTGGCGCTGGATACGCTGGGCTCGGCGCATGCCCGCGCCGAGCTGCGCAGCCTGCGCGAGACGCTGGTTGCGCGCGGCGAACCGGCCGCCGACGCCTTGCAACAAGGCCTGAGCCTGCTGGAACGCACCGACCTGCGCCGCGCGCTGCCGCACTTGGCCCGCCCCAGCCTGTGGATTGCCGGCCAACGCGATCGCCTGGTTCCGGCAGCCGGCATGCACGCCGCCGCGGCGCTGGCCCCGCATGCGCAAGCACTCACCATCGCCAGCGGCGGTCACGCGCCATTTCTCGGCCACGCCGATCAGGTCGCCGAGGCACTGCAACGCTTCGTTGCGTCCGTACCATGAGCGGATCGCCGATCATGCCAACTCATCGATCGAGGAGCAGCGCATGGACTTGGGAATCGCCGGACGTTGGGCATTGGTATGCGCCGCCAGCAAAGGTTTGGGGTTGGGCTGCGCACGCGCACTCGCCGGTGAAGGGGTGAACGTGGTGATCGTCGCGCGCGGGCGCGATGCCTTGGAGCAGGCCGCTGATACGTTGCGTGCGCTTCCGGGCGCCGGCGAGGTGCGCAGCGTGGTGGCCGATATCGCCACCCCGCAAGGACGCGCCGATGCGCTCGCCGCCTGCCCACAGGTGGATATTCTCATCAACAACGCCGGTGGCCCGCCGCCAGGTGATTTCCGTCAGTGGGAACGTGAAGACTGGCTGCGCGCACTGGATGCCAACATGCTGGCGCCGATCGAACTGATCCGCGCCAGCGTCGATGCGATGCGCGCACGGCGCTTCGGCCGCATCGTCAACATCACCTCCAGCGCGGTGAAGGCGCCGATCGACATCCTGGGCCTGTCCAACGGCGCGCGTGCCGGCCTCACCGGCTTCGTCGCCGGGCTGGCGCGCAGCACGGTCGCCGATAACGTCACCATCAACAATCTGCTGCCCGGCCAGTTCGCGACCGACCGCCTGCGCGGCAACTTCGCCGCGATCGCGCAACAGCAAGGTGGCACCGCCGAGGACGTCGCCGAGCGCAAGCGCGCGGGCATTCCGGCCGGGCGCTTCGGCGAGCCGGACGAATTCGGCGCGGCCTGCGCATTCCTGTGCAGCGCGCAGGCCGGCTACATCACCGGGCAGAACCTGCTGATCGATGGCGGCAGCTACCCGGGCACGTTCTAGAGCGCTTCGGCCATGCGGAGGTTGTGGCGACCGCGGCGGACGTCGCGGTCGTTTTCGGCCACGACTCGGCGTGTCGAAACACAGTGCCGGTCCATTGCGGTCGCCACGCAGTCGCTGGCAGAGCGACCGCGTGCAGAGCTCTCCATGCCGATTGCCACGCCACACCACACATCGATTCCCTCCGCCGCGCGCAGCGGCGACAATAGCCCCGCAATGAACAGTACCTTCGACCCCCGCCACGTCCGGCGCGCCTTTGCGCGTGCCGCCAGCAGCTATGCCGCCGCCGCCGCACTGCAGCGCGAAGCGGAAACGCGCCTGCTCGAATCGCTCGACTACTTTGACGACCAGCTGCCCAAGGTGGTGCTGGATGTCGGCGCCGGCCCCGGCCATGCCAGCGGCGCGATCAAGAAACGCTGGCCCAAGGCGCAGGTGATCGCACTGGATCAGGCTATGCCGATGCTGCGCCAGGCGCGCAAGGCCGCGGGCTGGTGGAAACCGTTCGCGCAGGTCTGCGCCGATGCGCGCGCGCTCCCGGTCGCCGACGGCAGCGTGGATGTGATCTTCAGCAATCTGTGCCTGCAATGGGTGGAAGACCTGCCGGCGGTGTTCGCCGGCTTCCGCCGCGCGCTGCGCCCGGGCGGGCTGTTGCTGTGCTCCACCTTCGGCCCGGAGACGCTGATCGAACTGCGCGAAGCCTTCGCCCAGGCCGACCCGGCCCCGCACGTCAGCCGCTTCCCGCCAATCGCGCAGTTCGGCGATGCCTTGTTGATGTCCGGCTTCCGCGACCCGGTGCTGGACCGCGACCTGTTCACGCTGACCTACAGCGACCTGCCCGCCTTGATGCGCGAACTGCGGGCGATGGGCGCCACCAACGCGCTCAGCGATCGCCGCGCCACCCTGACCGGACGCGGTCGCTTCGCCGCCGCCAGCGCCGCGTACGAGCCGTTACGGCGGCCCGACGGCACCTTGCCCAGCTCCTGGGAAGTGATCTACGCGCACGCCTGGGCACCGGCACCGGGCGCGCCCATCCGCGAACAAGGGCACGACATCGCCAGCGTACCGTTGGCCTCGATCCCGATCCGCCGCCGCATCGACTGAGCGGCGGTACAGATCGCTGGCCGCAATGCAGCTGCTGCCGGTGAGACACACAATCTTGGGCCGATGCCAATGCCGACCTGTCAGGCTCGGCGGCGACACCCGGTAGAATTCAGTCGTTAACGGCCGCATGTTCCTGTGACGGCTCACCTTGTTCAACGCCTCAACCAGAGTGGCTGGCAAAACGTGGCAAGCAGTCGTCGGGTGCGTGCAGACGGCGCGGAGGAACCGGTGTGTACGTGTGCAGTACATGCTGGTTCCGAGCACCGGCAGCGCCCGGCTGCTGCATCGTCGTTTTGATCCCGCTCTTGCGTTTGCGGCCCCCGCTCCCTAATTGGCCTTCTCCATGTTGAAGTGGCTCATCATCGCGCTGTTCATCGCATCGGCGCTGTACATCCATTACCGCGGTCGCGTGCGGCACCGGCTCAGCCGGCAGCTGCTGGACCATTCCACCTTCATGGCACCGATCAACACGCTGATGTATCTGTGTTCGCGGGTGCCGACCACGCCCTTCATCGATCCCGGCAAGGAATTCCCGGAGCTGGCACCGTTGCGCGCCAACTGGTCGCTGATCCGCGATGAAGCGGTGGCCCTGCAGCAGATGCAGAAGATCCGCGCCGCCGACGGCTACACCGACATCGGCTTCAACTCGTTTTTTCGCCGTGGCTGGAAGCGCTTCTATCTGAAGTGGTACGGCACCGCGCACCCGTCGGCGTCCGAACTGTGCCCGCAGACCACCGCCTTGCTGAAGTCCATCCCCACGGTGAAGGCGGCGATGTTCGCCGAGTTGCCGCCGGGCAGCGAACTGCGCCCGCACCGCGACCCGTTCGCCGGGTCCATGCGTCTGCATCTGGGCCTGGCCACGCCCAACGACGACCGCTGCTTCATCGACGTCGACGGCCAGCGTCACAGCTGGCGCGATGGCGAATGGACCATGTTCGACGAGACCTACATCCACTACGCGCGTAACGACACCGACCAGGA
This sequence comes from Xanthomonas sp. NCPPB 2933, assembly GCF_056725225.1. Classification (NCBI taxonomy): domain Bacteria; kingdom Pseudomonadati; phylum Pseudomonadota; class Gammaproteobacteria; order Lysobacterales; family Lysobacteraceae; genus Xanthomonas; species Xanthomonas sp. NCPPB 2933. The sequence goes on along the minus strand of NZ_CM161518.1, from coordinate 518,440 downwards.
CCGCATCATCCTGTTCTGCGATATCGAGCGCCCGATGCGCTGGCGCTGGGCGGCGGCGGTGAACCGCTTCGTCGGCCGCAGCCTGCTCTCGGCCGGCGCCTCGCCCAATCAGGAAGGCGACAAGACCGGCGGCATCAACCGCGTGTTCCGCTATTTCTACGCTGGCCGCCTGAAGGCCAAAGCCTTGAAGGAACGCAACAACCCGCTGTACCAGACGCTCAAATGGGGCATCTTCATTCTGGTAGTGATCGGCATCGTGTTGCTGTAACGCCAAGACCGACCGCGTAGGAGCGCGCTTGCGCGCGATGAAGCGTTACCGAGAAAGCCTCATCGCGCGCAAGCGCGCTCCTACATAGGCATAGGTCCGGCCGCACTACCGCACCAACCACGTAGGAGCGCACCCGGGCGCGACCAAGCATTCCCGGTAGCGCCTCATCGCGCCCAGGTGCGCTCCTACGCAGGTCTAGCCCGTGCCGGTCGATGCAATCAGCGCGAGACCTGCGCGATCCATTCCTGCAGGTTGTAGTAGTTGGTGACGCGGGTGAGCTTGCCGTCGCGCACATCGAAGAACGCACCACCCGGCAACACGTAGGTCTGCCCGTTGGCCTCCGGCAGGCCTTCGTCGGTGGTGTGGTAGACCCCGTGCACCACGTACTCGGCGCCGACCCGGGTGCCGTCGTCGTTGGCGGTGATCACGATGTCGCGCAACTGCTCGCGGTAACTGTCGTTCATGCGCTGCAGGAAGGCGGCGAATTCCGCCCGGCCGATCTCGCGCGGCCCCTGATTGAGGTCATGCGCAACGTCGTCGGCCAGGAACGCCAACATGGCGTCCCACTCGCCGCGGTTGAATGCTTCGTAGTAGGCCTGGACCAGGCCGGTGGCGCGTTGCCGATTGCTCTCGCTCATGCTCGAACCTGCCGCTGGGAAAGCCGCATCATAGAGCGCGTCTTGCACTGCAACGTCATCGCACGCTGCAGACCCGGCATCAGGCGCCCTGCACCACCAGGTCGCGGTGGAAGTAATAGACCTCCTGCAGCAGAAAGCGCCAGCTGGTGTGGAAGCTGCGAAAGCGCGTGCTGGGGGTGGACGAGGCCAGCGCATCCACGCCCAGCTCCTGGCTCAGCCGCAGCGCGCGCGCCATGTGCAGCGGGTCGCTGACGATGATGGCCCGGTGCATGCCGTGACGCTCCATCAGCGCGCGCGCCTGCTGCAGGTTCTGCCGGGTGGTGCGTGATTCGGTTTCGATCACGATCGCTTCCGGCGGAATGCCGTGACGCAGCGCATAGCGCCGCGCGACCTGCGACTCGGCAAAGCGCGCGCCATTGCCGAAGCCTCCGGTGAACAACAGCCGCGGCGCATAGCCCTGCGCGTACAGATCCAGCGCATGCCGGATGCGCTCTTCGAACACCGGCGAAGGCCGCGCATCGTAGGCGGCCGCGCCCAGCACGATGATCACATCGGCCGGCGCGGCCTGGTCGCGGTCGCCGATCCACACGATCCAGCCCGCCACGCCCACCAGCCAGATCGCCGCCAGCATGCACAACCGCCAGCCCCAGCCCCACAGGCCGAGCCCGCGCGAACGCCTGCTCACGCCGCGGCCCATGGCAGCGCATCCAGATCGACATTGCCGCCGGACAGGATCAGCCCGACCCGGCGCCCGGCAAAGCGCGCCGGGTCGGCCAGCACCGCCGCCAGCGCAATCGCCGAGGACGGCTCCACGACTTGTTTGAGCACCTGCCAGATCAGCCGCATCGCCTGCACCACCGCGGCATCGTCCACGGTGATCACCTGCGCGCCGGCCGCCTGCAACAGCGCGAAATTCGGCGCGCCCAGGGTGCCACGCAGGCCGTCGCAAATGGTGTCGGGGACAAAATCGACCAGGCGCTCGCCTGCCGCCAGCGAGCGCGCAGTGTCGGCCGCCCCGCTGGGCTCGGCCAGCACCAGTGCGCAACCCGGCGCGGCCTGCAGCGCCAAGGCCGCACCGGCAGCCAGCCCGCCGCCGCCGACCGGCGCCACCAGCACGTCCAGGCCGCCGCTCTGGTGCAACAGTTCCAGCGTGGCGGTGCCCTGTCCGGCGATCACGGCCGGATCGGTGTAGGGATGGACCAGCGTCGCGCCGCTGCTGGCCTGCACTTCCGCGCACAGCTGCTCGCGCGCGGCGATGGTCGGTGCGCAGCGCCACAGCGTGGCGCCGTGCCGGGAAATATTGGCCAACTTGGCGGCCACCGCACCCTCCGGCACCACTACATGGCAACCGATGCCACGGGTGCGCGCGGCCAGCGCCAAGGCAGCGCCGTGGTTGCCGGACGAATGCGTGACCACGCCGCGCGCGGCCAGCTCCTCGGGCAACGACCACACCGCATTGCAGGCGCCACGGAACTTGAATGCACCGCTGCGCTGCAGGTGTTCGGCCTTGAAGAACAGCTGCGCGCCGCAGAGCGCATCCAGGCTGTGCGAGGTCAGCAACGGTGTCGGCTCGCATTGCGGCGCGATGCGCGCAGCGGCTTGCAGGACGTCGGAATGGGCAAGAGAAACCGTCTCGATCATGCCTGCAAGATTAACGTATCCCCCACTCTTCACGGTTGCGCGCACAATTCCCGCGCATGCTGGATCGATGAAAAAGCGCCACATAGCGACACAGTTAAGGACCGATTCAATGCATCGGTTCGAAAGTGGGACCATGGTTGCAGGAGGGCACCATCCATGAAATTCCGTCTGATCTTCGCCGCCGGGCTATTGGCTCTGAGCGGCTGCGCGACTTACGACTACACCGGCGGTGGGTCGGGCGGCTATTACCGTGGCGCTCCGGCCGTACAGTATCGCTACCCGCCAGGTTACTCGCCGTATTTCTACGGCAATCCGTACGGCACCCCCTATGGCGCCGGTTCGATCGGGTTGTACGACTACCCGGTATATCCGGTCTATCGCGGCGGTGGCGGCTACTACTACCGGCAGAACGATCGGCGCCCACAATACCGGCCGCCGCGCCCGAACGGTTCGTACCACAATGGCCCGCGTCCGAACGGTCCCCGCCCCAATGGCCCGCGTCCGCAGCAGCCCAATCGTCCACCGGCAACCGGCGCTCCGCCGTCGCGGCCGCCGGCACGCATCGGTGCGCCGCCTGGGGTGATTCGGCAGATTCAACGGCAGACAGCACCCCGCAATACCCGTGAGCAGATCCCCTGAGTTGCTGACTGCGACGCGGCCCACAAATGGATAGATTGGGGGCTTGCGTTCAGCCGGCACTTGGTTGCAAGCTAGGTGCTCTGTGTGACCCGCCACGTCATTTTTTGACCTGACGCGTTCCACTGACTGACTTATGTCGATGTCCGACAGGGAAATCTGGATCCCCCCTGTTCCGGCCCTGTCGGATATCGGCGCCTTCAACGCATAAAGCCCCGGCATGCCGGGGCTTTATGCGTTTGTCCTTATGCTTAATCTGGCAGCACTTGACCGCATCAGCTTGGCAGAGGGCAGCGGCAGCGGCGCCAACCGCAGAAAAAAAATAAGGGTCGGCAGTCCCCCGACTACCGACCCTTACGCTACCCCATCGCACGCGCGGCTGGCCCCTGTTCCAATTCCAGCCTTGCGCCCATGTCGCAATGCCACGACGGGTGCATTAGGGATATCCGCACGGAACATGCCAACTTGAGTGCCACTATTCGAAAATGTGATTCACATCACATTTTTATCGATTGAGTGACCTCAATCGCCCTTCAGCCGATAATTCCGCGGCCGCTTGTCTTCCTTCCGCTTCCCAGTCCACGCCCATGTCCGATTCCTTTTATCGCTACGACGTCATCGTGATCGGCGGCGGCCACGCCGGCACCGAGGCCGCGTTGGCCTCTGCGCGCGCCGGTGCCCGCACCTTGCTGCTGACCCACAACATCGAGACGGTGGGCGCGATGAGCTGCAATCCGGCCATCGGCGGGATCGGCAAGGGCCATCTGGTCAAGGAAATCGACGCGCTGGGCGGGGCGATGGCGCGCGCGGCAGACTTGGCCGGCATCCAGTGGCGCACGCTCAATGCCTCCAAGGGGCCGGCAGTGCGCGCCACCCGCTGCCAGGCCGACCGCACTCTGTATCGCAATGCGATCCGCTGCATCGTCGAGGCGCAGCCCAACCTGACCGTGTTCCAGGCAGCAGTGGACGATCTACTCATCCACAATGGCGCCACCGAGGGCGACAGCGTGCGCGGGGTGATCACCCAGACCGGGCTGCACTTCGAAGCGACCTCGGTGGTGCTGACCGCCGGCACCTTCCTGGCCGGCAAGATCCATGTTGGCGAGACCCAGTACGCGGCCGGGCGGATGGGCGACCCGCCGGCCACCACGCTGGCCGCGCGCCTGCGCGAGCGGCCGTTTTCGATCGACCGGCTCAAGACCGGCACCCCGCCGCGCATCGACGGGCGCACGCTCGATTACGGCGTCATGCAGGAACAGCCGGGCGACGATCCGTTGCCGGTGATGTCGTTCATGGGCCAGCGCAGCGATCACCCGCGCCAGGTCAGCTGCTGGATCACCCACACCACCGAACAGACCCACGACATCATCCGCAGCGCGCTGCATCGCTCGCCGCTGTATTCGGGACAGATCGAAGGCATCGGCCCGCGTTATTGCCCGTCGATCGAAGACAAGGTGGTGCGCTTCGCCGAGAAGACCAGCCACCAGATCTTCGTCGAGCCCGAAGGCCTGGAGGTCACCGAGATCTATCCCAACGGCATCTCCACCTCGCTGCCGTTCGATGTGCAGCTGGCGCTGGTGCGCTCGATCCATGGGTTTGCGCAGGCGCATATCACCCGCCCCGGCTATGCGATCGAGTACGACTTCTTCGACCCGCGCGGGCTCAAGGCCTCGCTGGAAACCAAGGCGGTAGGCGGGCTGTTTTTCGCCGGGCAGATCAATGGCACCACCGGTTACGAGGAAGCTGCCGCGCAAGGGTTGCTGGCCGGCCTCAATGCCGCGCGTCATGTGCAGGCCTTGCCGGCGTGGTCGCCGCGTCGCGATGAGGCGTACCTGGGCGTGCTGGTGGACGATCTGATCACCCACGGCACCACCGAGCCGTATCGCATGTTTACCAGCCGCGCCGAATACCGGCTGCAGTTGCGCGAAGACAATGCCGACGCACGCCTGACCGGTGTGGGCCGTGCGATGGGCCTGGTCGACGATGCGCGCTGGGCGCGGTTTTCGGCCAAGCAGGAAGCGGTGCAGCGCGAAAGCGCGCGCCTGCAGGCACTGTGGGCAACCCCGGGCAATGCGCTGGGCCGCGAAGTGGCCCAGACCCTGGGCGTGGCGGTGAGCCGCGAGACCAACGTACTGGATCTGATCAAGCGCCCCGAACTCAACTACGCCGCGCTGATGCGCGTGCCGACGCTGGGGCCGGGCGTGGACGATGCGCAGGTGGCCGAGCAGGTGGAGATCAGCGTCAAATACGCCGGTTATCTGGACCGCCAACGCGACGACATCGCGCGTCAGCAACGCCACGAAACCACGCCGATTCCAGAAGGGTTCGATTATGCCGGCGTGCGTGGCCTGTCGATCGAAGTGCAGCAGAAACTCGAACGCGTGCGCCCGCAAAGTATCGGCCAGGCACAGCGCATTGCCGGCATGACGCCGGCGGCGATCTCGCTGCTGCTGGTGCATCTGGAACGCGCGCGGCGCAGCCAGGTGGCGTAAGGGGCTTGTGGTTAATCGATTACGTCGCTGCTCGGCAAGCAAGTGTTCCGACGGATTCCACGATGACGTCGGTCATCCATCGCGCTGCCACTCGGTCGCCAGCGAAGGTCTCGCGTACAGCTAGATCAATCAACCAGCCGTCGCTTGTCCCACAGCCACCGACAACAGTCGGTGGCGCGCGCGCGTACCGGCGTGGGATCTTATGCGGCAGGGATGCCGCATAAGCGCCTACAGGGACGTACTTGCGGCGAGCCCCACGCCGGTGCGCGTACAAGCGCCCTCAGTGGACCGACGCGCGAAACGTTGCCAACAGATGTCAGCATGCGATGTCATGTCGCCATAGACGAAGCCACCGGCACGCGCAGGCTTGCCGCTCGTCCGGCGGACTCTAGCGGCACGGGGGAAGTTGCTATGCTCGATCAACTATGACGACTTTCTAATCTATGAACAGATCGAGTGCGATATTGAAGGCAAATCTGCGCAGTGCCTGTCTGCTTTTAGTGCTGATGCTGGCGAACATCGCGCCAGCGATGGCCACTACCGAAGAAGATGGCCGTTACTGGTTAAGTGTGTATGCCCAGGGCAAGTTGCCGGTCGAAAATCTGTACTGGAGCATGGATATCCATCCGCGCTGGCGCGAGGAAGGCGAGCAGTTCGACCAACTGATTCTGCGCCCCGCCGTGTTTTACCGGCTCAATCCCAAAGCCAGTGTCTGGATGGGCTACGACACCATTATCAGCCACCCGGCCGGGCAATCCTCCAACCGCGAAAATCGCTGGTGGGGGCAGTTTCAATATCAGTTCGATCCGATTGCCAATATCACCATTACCAGCCGCACGCGTCTGGAGCAACGCCACCGCGAAGGTTTCAGCGATGAAGGGTACCGGGTGCGCCAGATGATCCGGGCCGTGCGCCCCAGTGCGTTGTCGCCGCAATTGTCGTGGGTGGCGTTCAACGAACTGTTCGTCAATCTCGATCAGACCGAATGGGGCGCGCGACGCGGTCTCGACCAGAACCGCGTATTCGTTGGCATTAACTGGAAGTTCAACGCCATCTCCAATGTCGATGTCGGGTATCTGAATCAGTTCGTCAATACGCCTGCAGTGGACCGCGAAAACCACGTGCTGATGACCACCTTCCGCTTCAATTTCTAGTCACTTGCCCACCGCCCGATGGCGGGCAGCAAACGCTGGCGCAGCACCAGTGCTGCCAGCGCCAACGTCTCATCGGCGGCGCGCAATACACCGCCCATGTTGATGAAACCGTGGATCATGCCGGGGAAGCTGTGCAAGGTGACTTCCACGCCGGCAGCACGCAGACGCTCGGCATAGGCGCGTCCTTCGTCGCAGAGCATGTCGCGATCGCCCACCACGACCAGTGCAGGCGCAACGCCGGCCACATCCGGCACCAGCATTGGCGAGACGCGCCAGTCCTGTGCAATGGCGGGGTCGGGCAACAGATGCCGATTGAAAAAGCGCACCGCATCTGCGGTGAGCGGCGGCAGGCCGGCATTGTGCGATCGCGACGGGTACACCCCCGTGTCCTCGCGTGCATCGGTGAGCGGATATACCAACACCTGGCAGCGCAACGCGATCCCGGCGTCGCGCGCGGCCAGCGCTGCAACTGCGGCCATGGCGCCGCCGATGCTGTCGCCAGCAACGGCCAGCCGCTGCACGTCGGCACCAACCGTATCGGGCTGGGCCACCAGCCACTGCAGGGTGGCAATCACGTCTTCCACGCCGGCCGGTGCAGGGTGTTCCGGCGCCAGACGATAGTCGACCGCCAACAGCTGACAGCCGGCACGCGCAGCCAGTTGCCGGCAGACGTCGTCATGGGAGTCCAGATCGCCCACCACACCGCCGCCGCCGTGCACGAACAGGCAGGTCGGGGCGGGGCCAGGGGCAAGCTCGGATGGTCGATACAACCGCAACGGCACCGGGCCGGCAGCGGTGTCGGCGTGCAGATCGCGCACCTGCGCCATCTCCACGCGCGGGAAGCCGAGCTGCGCGCCGAGCGCGCGCATCATCGCGCGCGCACCTTCGATCGGTAGGGTGTCCATGGCCGGTTGACCGGATTGTTGAAGCTGGGCAAACAGGCGCACGACATCAGGATCAAACGACATGACAGACCCTCCAGGAGACGAGGAGCGAGCCTGCCAGATACTTATGATCAATCACCATTAAATTGCATAAATAATTTCAATGGCATTGCCTGATGCACGCCGCAGCGCTGCAAAACCCTTGACTGGCCTTGCATGCGGCGGCAAGGGCAGTGCCTGGCGGGCTTGTGCGACAGTCACGCAATCAGCGTCAGTTGGTTTTTTTGCTGCGCCGCATCGCGTCTGCACGCGCTGGCATCGGCGCGCTCAGCGCGCACCGACACGTTGCCCATGAACAGTGAACGCTGGCAGTGCGCCTTGTGCGCCGTTGCCAGTGTCGCGCCGCATAGGGCGCGACAGCCGCTGGCTAATCTTCGTCTTCCGCAGCTGCCTCGCGGCCTTGCTGGCGAATGAGATTTTCCTGGCGTGCGTCTTCGATCGAGGCACGGATGGCGCGTACGTCGGCGCGGTGGGTGTCGAACTTGAAGCGTCCGGTCAGCACGCTGTCCGGGCGCAGCTCGCCCTTTTCGAACAGCGCCCACATCTCTTCGCCGTAGTAGGTTTCCAGCAACTCCGGCGCAAAACGGCCGAGGCAATCGCGCAGGTTGTGCACATCGCGCAGCAGCATGTCGCGCGCGGCATTGTTGCCGGCGGCGCTGACCACCTGGGGGAAGTCGATCAACACCGGGCCCTCGGGCGAGACCAGCACGTTGTATTCGGACAGATCGCCGTGCACCAAGCCAAGCGACAGCATCTTGACCACATCGCCGATCAGGCTGGTGTGGAACACGCGCGCCTGCTCCGGTTCCAGCTCCACCTCGCCCAGCCGCGGTGCGCTGTGGCCGGCTTCGTCGGTGACCAGATCCATCAGCAGCACGCCGTGGAAATAGCCGCGCGGCTTGGGCACATGCACGCTGGCATCCATCAGCTGGTAGAGCACCTCGGCTTCAGTGTTCTTCCACGCGGTCTCGGCTTCGCGGCGGCCGAACTTGGTGGCCTTGCCCATCGCGCGTGCCTGGCGGCTGCCGCGCACCTTGCGGCCTTCCTGGTATTGCACGCGCGCCTGGAAGCTGCGCTGCGCCATGTCTTTGTAGACCTTCGCGCACAGGATGTCGGCGCCTGTGCTGACCACATAGACGGATGCTTCCTTGCCGCTCTTCAGTGGTCGCAACACTTCGTCGATGATGCCGTCGTCGATCAGCGGTTGCAGGCCCTTGGGGGTTTTCATGGACTAAGAGGACCGATCCGGAACAAATCAGCGACGATTATGCGGCAAGCAGGGTGAAGCGATTACATGTCCAGGCACAAGCTGCGACCGGGGGCATGCATCGGCGTGAGCGCTTACCATGCGGGAACCTGTCCAACCTGCGACCCAATGCCCGAGCCCGCCGCCAGCCGCCGCAAACGCCCCACCGCCGTGCCCGCAGTCGGGAGCGAACGCGGCCTGCCGCATGAGTTGATGCAGCAGATCGCCGCTGCCCAGGGCGACCCGGACTTCATGACCTCGCTGGGACGCGGGCTGGTGGTACTCAGCGTGTTCGCCCAGCACGCGCGCGAGGTGACGATGTCGCAGATCAGCCTGGAAACCGGCATCTCGCGCGCAGCGGTGCGGCGGGTGCTGCACACCTTGGCCAAGCTGGGCTATGTCGGCGAGCAGGGCCGCGGCTATGTGCTGCTGCCGCGTGTGCTGGGGATCGGCGGTGCGTATGCGGCCTCTTCGTCGATGACCGCGGCGGCGCAGCCGGTGCTGGACGGCTTGCGTGACCAGCTGCACGAATCCTGCTCGCTGGGCGTGCTGGACGGCGACGACCTGTTGTACGTGGCGCGCGCCGAGACGGTGCGCATCATGTCGATCGGGCTGCGCCCGGGCACGCGCCTGCCGGCCTACTGCACCTCGATGGGCCGGGTGCTGCTGGCCGCCCTGCCCGGCGACACCTTGCAGGCGTATCTGGAGCGCACCACGCTGCGCCCGCGCACCGACCGCACGGTGACCCAGGCATCGGCGCTGCTGGAGCTGCTGTCACGCGCGCGCCGCGAAGGCATGTGCCTGACCGACCAGGAGCTGGAGATCGGCCTGCGCTCAATCGCGGTACCGGTGCGCAACCTGCGTGGCGAGGTGATCGCCGCGCTCAACATCGGTGCCCAGGCCGGGCGCGTGAGCCTGCAGACGATGCAGACGCAGCTGCTGGAACCGCTGAAGCAGGCGGCGCAGCGGCTGGGGGCGTTGTTGAGTTAGGGTTTGTCGAACACGCTCAGCGCGGCCGGCGCAGAAAGCCGACCACCGCATCCACCCAGGCGGCATGCGTGTCTTCGACATGCGCCACATGGTCGGCGTGCGGCAGCGTGACCCAACTGCGATCTTCGCTGCGCAGGCGTGCGTACAGGTGGGCGTTGTCCGGCTGGGTCGCGATGGGATCGTCGACGCCACGCAGCAGCAGCACCGGCAGCGTTGCCACCTGCTCGGGCTGGAAGGCGAACTGCTCCATCGCGCGCCAGTCGGTGCGCACCGGATCGGCCGACACCGCCTGCGCAGCGTAGGCCGCACGCACGCCAGAGGGCGCGGCATTGGCGGTGATGAAATCCTCGCCGGCTGCTTCGACCGTGGTGCGTGCGCGCAATGGCTGCGCGGACGGTGGTGTTGCATCGGGAGCTGCATCGACATCGTCCGGAAAGCCGTACAGCACCAGCGCAGACAGCGCCTGCGGGTGTTGCTGGCCGATCAGCAGCGCCACCCGCGCGCCGTTGGAATAACCGAGCAGCGCCGGCGGCGGCAAGTGCGCGTGCTTGCGGGCGATCCAGGCCAGCACCTCGGCGACATCGGCCACTGCGCGCGCTGGCGTGTTCCAGCCGCTGCCATCGCGCGCACTGCCGCCATAGCCGCGCAGGTCCACCGCGTAGGCGGCATACCCGGCCTGCGCCAAGGCCGCGAGCACCGATCGCGAATCGCGCGCTTCGCCGGGAACCTGCAGGTCGAAATTAGGCAGCGCACTCCAGGTACGCCCATGCACCAGCAGGATCGTGCCACGCGGTTGTGCCGGTACGCGCGACCACACCGCCAGCGTCTGGCCATCGTCGGCGCGAACCTGCGACAACTGCGTGCCCGGTCCGGGATGCGGCTGCGCCTGCAGCGCACAGGTGGCGAGCAGCAGCATCAGCAGGCAGGCAAAGCGCAACGTCATGAGTCATCTCCCTGGGACGTGATGTCCGATAGCGGCCATCTTGCCTGCGATGCTTGGCGGTGTACGAGTGGCACATGCCGATTCCGGGCACCGACGTGCCCACCTAGCGGCTACGTAATCGTTTTTTGGCCGCTCTTGCTGCTCGCGCCTCGAGCACGACACACGTGGTTGCGCTGCCGGCATGCGCAGCGTGTTCCGGTGTCGCTCGTCAGAGTGTCTGACGCGATGCTAGCGGCTCAGCCTTCGGCGGCCTGCTCTTCGAGAATTGGTTTGGCCAGCGCGAATGCGTGATTGGCCGCCGGCACGCCGCAATAGACCGCCGCCTGCAACAACACCTCCTTGATCTGATCGGGCGTGACGCCGTTGTTGCGCGCGGCGCGCACGTGCAGCTTGAACTCTTCGTCATGGCCCAGCGCCACCATCATCACCAGCGTCAGCAGCGAGCGGGTATGCGCGGGCAGGCCGTCGCGGGTCCAGATGCTGCCCCAGGCGTAGCGGGTGATCAGTTCCTGAAACTCTTCGGTGAACTCGGTGCGTGCGGCCAGCGAGCGGTCGACATGCGCATCGCCGAGAACGCGCCGGCGCTCGTGCAGGCCGGCCTGGTAACGCTCGTCTTCGTGCATCGGATCTCTCTTGCGTGGGGAATGGTTGGAGCGGCCGTGCAGCGCTGGCGTGCTGACAGCTGCTTTAGTCGGCCTGAAGAAAGCGCAAAACGGTGTCATTGAACGCGGCCGGCGACTCCAGATTGCAGATATGCCGGCCGGGCACCTGCGCGTAATGGCCGTGCGGAGCGGCAGAGGCGATCTCGCGCAGATCGTTGGGCGGGCAGACCGGGTCATCTTCGCCAGCGACTGCGAGCAATGGCAGCGCCAGCGTGTCGAGCGCGCCACGGAAATCGGCATCTGCCACGGCCTGGCAGCAGGCGATATAGCCGTCCGGCGAGGTCGCCACGAACGCGGCCACGATCATCTCCAGCCGGTGCGCGTGGCTGCTGGCAAACGGCGGCGTGAACCAGCGCTGCAAGGTGGCATCGACCAGTGCGGCCAGGCCTTCGCTGCGCACCTGTGCGATGCGCGCGTTCCAGCTCTCGCTGCTACCGATCTTCTGCGCAGTGGCGCACACCACCAGCCGCCGCAGCGGTTGCGGTGCGTGCAGGCCCAGCCACTGCCCGGTGAGGCCGCCGATCGACACGCCGCAGAAGTCGCTTCGGGTGATCTGCAGCGCATCCCATAGCGCCAGCACGTCCTGGCCCAGGTCGCCAACGCTGTAGGGGCCGGGCGGCGTGTCCGAATCGCCATGGCCGCGGCGGTCGTAACGCAGGATGCGGTAGTGCGGCGCAAAGGCGGCGATCTGCGTGTCCCACATATGCAGGTCGGTGCCGAGCGAGTTGCAGAAGGTCAGCCAGGGGCGACCTTCGGTGCCGTCCAGCCGATAGCGCAGGCGGTGCGTGGGCAACTGCAGATAGGCCATCGAAGTACCTTCAGCTAAGAAGAAGAAGAAGCGGCAAGCACGCGATCGATCCAGACCGAGGACATGCCGCGCCAGCTGTCCACATCGAACAGCGCCTGCAGTTGCGCATGCGTGAGCACCGCACTGACCAGTGCATCCTCGGCGAGCACCTCGCGCAGATGCCGCTGCTGCGCCTGCGCACGTGCCACCGCCTGCTCCACCAGGGCATGCGCCTGCGCTTTGCCGAGCTGCGCTGCGATCGCGAACACCACCGCTTCGGCATACAACACACCGCCATGGCTATCCAGATGCGCGCGCATGCGCTCGCGGTCCAGTTCCAGATCGGCCAGGCACAGCTGCATCTGCGCAACACTTCCGGCAGTGAGGCAGACGATCTGCGGCAAGGTCTCCCATTCGGCGTGCCATTGCCCGGCGGCGCGCTCATGCGGCTGCGCCATCGCGCTGAACAAGGTCGCGACCAGGCCGGGCACGCGCGTGGCAGCCGCAATCGCGGCGACACTGGAGACCGGATTGCGTTTGTGCGGCATCGCCGAGGAGCCGCCTTTGCCGGCAGCGGCAGGCTCGAACACTTCGCCGACTTCCGATTGCATCAGCAGCACCACATCGCCGCCGATCTTGCCCAAGGTGCCGGCCAACAGGCCGAAGGCGCAGCCGACCTCGACGAGGCGGTCGCGCGCGGTGTGCCACGGCAATGCGGGCAACGGCAGCGCCAGCGTCGTGGCCAGTGCCTGGGCGACATCGAGGCCGCGCTCCTGCAACGACGCCAACGTACCGGCGGCGCCACCGAACTGCAGTACCAAGGCATCGCGCTGCAAGGCCTGCAGGCGGTGGTGCGCGCGCCGCAACGCATCCAGCCAGCCGGCGACCTTGAGCCCGAAGGTGACCGGCACCGCCTGCTGCAACAAGGTGCGACCGGGCAGGCCGGTGTTGCGTTCGCGTTCGGCCAGTGCGGCCAGATCGGCGCACAGGCGTTGCAGACGCGGTAGCAACAGGTCGAGCGCAGCGCGCAGCTGCAGCACTGTGCCGGTATCGATGACGTCCTGACTGGTGGCACCCCAGTGCACCCAGCGCGCGGCCTGCGCATCGTGTTCGGCCACGCGCGCAGTCAGTGCCTTGACCAATGGAATGGCGGGGTTGCCGGCGAGTGCGGTGGCCTGCGCCAGCGCGGCCAGATCGTAGTGCTGCACGTCGCAGGCATTGGCAATGGCCTGCGCGGCCTCGGCCGGAATCACGCCGCACTGCGCCTGCGCGCGGGCGAGCGCGGATTCGAACGCCAGCATCGCCTGCACACGCGCCGCGTCGTCGAACAACGCGTCGCACGCGGGCTCGCCAAACAAGGATCCCAACAGGGAAGACGTCGCAGTCATGCATGGCCTCTCTTGGCGTGCGGGCAGCATGGCATCGATACGCAGGAGTGCCAACTGGCGTGCGCGGTGCGCACGCGCGCGCATCGCAGCATGGGCAAACGCGCAATGATGCTGCGGTCAATAATGAAAGAACACCGTTTCCGCATCGCCCTGCATGTGGATGTCCCACACGTAGTTGCCACTACCACGCGATTGCGCCAGCAGTGTGGCGCGACGCTCGGCCGACACCAGGGCAAGGATAGGATCACTGCTCAGTTGCGGGTCGTCGGCGAAGTACAGCCGTGTCGACACGCCGCGCAGCAGCCCGCGCATGAACACCAGCACGGTCAGATGCGCGGCCTGCAGCTTGCCGTCGGGCCCGGCGACCTGGCCTGGCTTGATGGTGCTGAAGGAAAATCGCCCCTGCGCATCGGTCGGCACACGGCCCCAGCCATCGAAGCTGGGGTCATGCGTTTCATAGCGAGTGTCCGCGGCATGCGCGTAAATGCCGGCCGCATCGGCTTGCCACACTTCCAGCACCGCGTCGGCCACCGGAGTGCCGGCGCCATCGAAGACACAACCGCTGATCTGCACCTGCGTGCCTGTGGCCTGCGCAGATGCGAGCTGGTCACGATACAGCGGCTCCAGCCCGAGCCGGTAATACGGGCCAACGGTTTGCGACGGGGTGGTGTGCAGGCTCATCGATTCACTCCCAGACCGTCTGTTTGCGACCGCGCAACACGATGTCGAAGCGGTAGGCCAGCGCGTATTCGCTCACCGCGTTTTCCCAGTCGAAACTGGACACCATGCGTTCGCGTGCCAGCGCATCGTCCACGCAGTTGTAGATCGGGTCGTGCGCCAGCAACGGATCGCCGGGGAAGTACATCTGGGTGATCAAGCGCTGTCCGATGCCATCGCCATGCAGCGAAAAATGGATATGCGCCGGCCGCCAGGCGTTGTAGTGATTGCGCCACGGATACGCACCCGGCTTGATGGTCTTGAACGCATAGCGGCCGTGGTCGTCGGTGAGCACCTGGCCGGTACCACGAAAATTGGGATCCAGCGGCGCATCGTGCCGATCGCCCGCATGTTGATAGCGGCCAGCCGCGTTGCATTGCCACACTTCCACCACGCTGTTGCGCACCGGCTTGCCGTTTTCGTCGAGTACGCGGCCGGAGACGATGATGCGCTCGCCCAACGGCTCGCCGGCAAAGCCGGCAGTGAGATCGGCGGCATGCTCGCCCAGCGTGAGCCGATCCAGTCGCGGGCCGGTGACTTCCGACAGCGTGACCGGGATGTCGATCGGCGCGCGTGTGGGGCCGCGCAACGCGGTGGATGCATAGGGAAGATGCAGATACGCCGGCTGCGTGCCGATCCGGATGCGGCGATAGCCGAGCAGCGGATCGATTGGCGTGTCAGAGCTGGGGTCGCGCATGCGGGATCTCCATCGGTTGCGCTGCGGCGCGGTCGAGAATGCTGGCGTCAACGCTGCAAGCGTCGAGAACGCTATGGGTGTGCGGTAACGGCAGCGGTGGTTGCAACGGGCGCACTACACGCGCTCGATCGCCAGCGCCACGCCCTGCCCCACGCCAATGCACATGCTGGCCAGGCCAAGCCGTCCGTTGCTGGCTTCCAGTTGCCGCAGCAAGGTCAACGCCAGCCGCGCGCCGCTCATCCCCAATGGGTGGCCGAGTGCGATGGCGCCGCCGTTGGCGTTGACGTGCGGCGCATCGTCGGCCAGCCCGAACGCGCGCGTGCAGGCGAGCGCCTGCGCGGCAAAGGCTTCGTTGAGCTCGATCGCATCGAACTGTTCGATGGTCAGGCCCAACCGCGCCAGCAAGCGCTGCGTGGCCGGCACCGGACCGATCCCCATGAAGGCCGGCTCCACACCGGCGGAGGCGAAGCCGAGCACGCGTGCGCGCGGGGTCAGCCCATGCGTCTGCACCGCCTGCGCGGAGGCCAGCAACAAGGCGGCAGCGCCATCGTTGAGGCCCGAGGCATTGCCGGCAGTCACCGTGCCAGGCTGGCGAAAGACCGGCTTGAGCTTGGCCAGCATCTCGGCCGTGGTATTCGGGCGCGGGGGCTCGTCGCGATCGACAGCGGTTGCCTCGCCACCTTTGCGTGGGGCCACGGTCACCGGCGTGATTTCTCCATCGAAGAACCGGGCCGCCTGTGCAGCGGCAACGCGTTGCTGACTGCGCAATGCAAAGGCATCCTGGTCTTCGCGCGCGATGGCATAGCGCTGCGCCACGTTCTCTGCAGTTTCGCCCATCAACTCCACGCCATAGGCGCCCTGCAGACGCGGATTGACGAAACGCCAGCCCATCGTGGTGTCTTCCAGCTTTTGCGTGCGGGCGAATGCGCCCTCGGCCTTGCCCATCACCCACGGCGCGCGCGTCATCGATTCGACCCCGCCGGCGATCGCCAGCCCCAGTTCGCCGGCACGGATGCCGCGCGCCACCGTGCCGATCGCATCCAGCCCGGACCCGCACAGGCGATTGAGCGTGCTACCCGGTACCGAAGACGGCAACCCCGCCAGCAACAGACTCATGCGCGCGACATTGCGATTGTCTTCGCCGGCCTGGTTTGCGCAGCCCAGATACACGTCTTCGATCAGCGCCGGTTCCAGTTGCGGATGACGCGCCATCAACGCGGCGATCGGTACCGCGCCGAGGTCATCGGCACGCACGCTGGCCAGAGCGCCGCCGTAACGGCCGATCGGCGTGCGGATGCCATCGATCAGATAGACCTCGCTCATGCCTCGGCTCCCGCAGCCTGCTTGCCATGCGCCGCATCGGTGCGTGCCTGCAGCGCGCGCAGCGCCTGCAATTCCGCAGCGCTCGGTGGGGTGGTCTGCGCCAGATCGGCGGCGAAGCGGATCGGCCAGCCGGTGGCGGCACTCACCTGTTCGCGGGTGCTGCCGGGGTGCAAGGCGGTGACGGTGAGTTCACGGGTCACGGGGTCGGGCTCCATCACGCACAGATCGGTAACCACCACGGTCGGGCCGGCGCCAGGCAGGCCGGCACGCTGGCGCGCATCGCCACCGTCCAGATGCCCGACCGTGGTGATGAAGTCCAGCACCGGCACGAAGCTGCGTGTGGATTGGCGAATGATGATGAACACCTGCTTGGCGCTGGCCGCAATCTCCGGCGCGCCACCTGCGCCTGGCAGCCGCGTTTTCGGCGCATCGTAGGGGCCGATCACCGTGGTGTTGAGGTTGGCATGGCGATCGATCTGCGCCGCGCCCAGAAAGCCCACATCCACGCGACCGCCCTGCAACCAGTAGCGAAAGATCTCCGGCGTGGAGACCACGGTGTCGGCGGTGTCGGCCAGTTCGCCATCGCCGATCGACAGCGGCAGCACGTCCGGGCGCGCGCCGATCGGGCCGGATTCGTAGATCAAGGTGACGTCCGGCGCATGCGTCAGCCGCGCCAGGTTGGCGGCAGTGGATGGCAGGCCGATGCCGACGAAGCACACCGCGTTATCGGGCAGGCGCCGCGCCGCCGCCACGGTCATCATTTCGTTGGTGCTGTAGTCGCTCATGCGGCCACCTGCAACAGCGAGTGCGCGTACACGCGCTGGAAGGCAGCGAAATTCTCGGTATCGAGAATATGCGTCTGGATCCATGCCTGGAAGCGCGCACGGTCGCGGGCGATCGCATCCCAGGCCAGATAGAAGCGATTGTCGCGGGCGTAGTAGCCATGCGCATACGACGGTGCGGCGCCGCCGGGCACGTGGCAGACCGCATCCACCACCCAGCGCGGCAGGATGCAGGCGTTGGGCGGCGCATCCAGCGTGTCGACGATCTCTTCCACCGTCACGATCACCTTGCGCGCCGCCAATGCGGCTTCTTTCTGCACGCCCAGAATGCCCCATAGCAGCACATTGCCGCGGCGGTCGGCCTGCTGCGCATGGATCACGGTGACATCGGGATTCACTGCCGGCGTGGTGGCCAGCGTTTCGCCGGTGTACGGGCATTGCAGGAACTTGATGCTGTCGTTGACGCGCGGCAGGTCCGAGCCGACATAACCGCGCAACACCGCGAACGGCAGGCCCGAGGCACCGGCCACGTAGGCGTTGGCCATATCGGCATGGCTGTGTTCGCGGATCTGGAGCGGCTGCGGCCAGGCATGTTCGACCGCATCGCGCAGCCGGTGCAGCGAGCCGACGCCGGGATTGCCGCCCCAGGAAAACCGCAATGCCGCCGCGCACCCGGCGCCGATCAGTTGGTCGTAGATCAGGTCCGGCGTCATGCGCACCAGGCGCAGGTCGCGCTTGCGCTGGCGGATCACCTCATGACCGGCGGCGTGCGGGATCAGATGGGTGAAGCCTTCCATCGCCACGCAATCGCCATCGGCGATCAGCTGGGACACCGCTTCTGAGAGGGAGACGATTTGGGCCATTGCAATGTCCTGCGCAGCGAGCGTGCGGTCACGGTAGGCGCAGCGGCACAGCCCGGTCAATCCGATTATCGGTGTGCGTATTCGATAATCGCACAATTTCGCTTGGCGACTGACACTCCAACATTGTCTCCGGTGTATACATAACTTCGCTTGCAAGCAGACGCCAGCGCTGGCAAGCGCGTCAACTGGTTGCCAGCCGGCGCACCACTGCCGATCCGCACCCCAGGTTGTATACAAACCCCAGGAGTCACGGTCATGTCCCAGTCCAAGCAGCTGTTTCCCCTCAACGCGTGGTATGCCGTCGCCTGGGACCACGAGATCAAGCACGCGCTGGCCCCGCGCAAGGTCTGCAACCTGGATGTGGTGCTGTATCGCAGCACCGCCGGGGCCGTGATCGCACTCGAAGACGCGTGCTGGCATCGCCTGGTACCGCTGTCGATGGGCAAGCTGCGCGGCGACGATGTGGTCTGCGGTTATCACGGGCTGGTCTACAACACGCAAGGCCGCTGCGTGCACATGCCTTCGCAGGAAACCATCAACCCGTCCGCATGCGTGCGCAGTTTTCCGGTGGCCGAGAAGCATCGCTATGTGTGGATCTGGCCCGGCGACCCGGCGCAGGCCGACACCAGCCTGATTCCCGATCTGCATTGGGCGCACGACCCGGCCTGGGCCGGCGACGGCCGCACCATCTACGCCAAGTGCGACTACCGGCTGGTGCTGGACAACCTGATGGACCTGACCCACGAGACCTTCGTGCATGGCTCCAGCATCGGCCAAGACGAGATCGCCGAAGCGCCGTTCGATGTGATGCACGGCGACCGCTCGGTTGTGGTGTCGCGTTGGATGCGCAATATCGACGCGCCACCGTTCTGGGCCAGCCAGATCGCGCGCCATCTGGATTACCACGGCAAGGTCGATCGCTGGCAGATCATCCGCTTCGAAGCGCCCGGCACCATCGCCATCGATGTCGGTGTGGCCATCGCCGGCACCGGTGCGCCGGAAGGCGACCGCAGCCAGGGTGTCAACGGCTACGTGCTCAATACCATCACGCCCGAAACCGACACCACCTGCCACTACTTCTGGGCGTTCATGCGCAACTATGCGCTGCACGATCAATCGCTGACCACGCTGACCCGGGCCGGCGTCACCGGCGTGTTCGGCGAAGACGAGGCGGTGCTGGAAGCGCAACAGCGCGCCATCGACGCGCATCCGGATCACACCTTCTACAACCTCAACGTCGATGCCGGCGGCATGTGGGCGCGCCGCGTGATCGATCGGCTGATCGCACAGGAACAGCGCGCGCAGGAATTGTCGCTGCGCATGGTGGGCTAAAGCACCGCGACGGAGGTTCGCATGTCACCGACCACCCCGTTTCGCAGCAGTGCCGCGCAGACCACGCGCGCACTGCTGTCGCTACGCGAACTGATTCTCGACGGCACCCTGCCGGCCGGCGCGCGGCTGTCCGAGCTGGCGGTGGTGCAGCGGCTGGGCATGTCGCGCACGCCGGTGCGCGCCGCGTTGCAGCGGCTGTGCGAAGAAGGCCTGGCCAGCGCACTGCCGGGCGGCGGCTACGCGGTGCAGGCCTTCAGCGAACGCGATGTGCACGATGCGATCGAACTGCGCGGCACGCTCGAAGGCCTGGCCGCGCGCATGGCCGCCGAACGCGGGGCATCCGCCGCGTCGCTGGCTCAGGCTCGCCAGTTGCTGGACACGCTCGACGGCATCGTCGGCTCGCCGCTGCACGCCATCGACTTCACCGCATACGTGCAGGCCAATGCGCAGTTCCACGCGTTGCTGGTCGCCATGGCCGGCAGCGATGTGCTGGGCCGCGAGCTCACGCGCGTGCTGCAGCTGCCGTTCGCCTCGCCCAATAGCCTGGTCATGGCGCAGACCACCAGCGCCGAGGCACAACTGATTCTGACGCTGGCGCAAGACCAGCATCGCGAAGTCATCGCTGCCATCGAATACCGCCAGGGCGCGCGTGCCGAAGCGCTGATGCGCGAACACGCACGGCTTGCGCATCGCAATCTGCGCCACGTACTGCAAACCCCGGCGGCGATCACCCAGGTGCGCGGTGGCGCCTTGATCGGCCGCGCCCATCCGTCCAACGCTGGCAGCAGCCAGCACACCCTTCTGCCCGGAGTTCCCCATGCGTAAAGACACCCAGTGGCACCGCGCCCACGTCGTCAGCATTGCCGATGCCTGCGAGGGCGTGCGCGAGATCGTGCTCGATCCCGGCACTGCGGCGCGCCCGTTCGAGGTGGGCAGTCATCTGGATTTTCGCGTGCAGTTGCATGGCCGCGCCGATGTGCGTTCGTACTCGCTGGTGGGCGAACCGCGCTCCGATGGCTATTACCAGATCGCGGTACGGCAGATGCCCGACAGCCGCGGCGGCTCGCGGCATATGTGGACCTTGCAGCCCGGCGACGTGGTGGAGATCTCGCCGCCCAGCAACAACTTTGCGCTGGATGAGAGCGGCGAGGAAATCCTGTTGATCGCCGGCGGCATCGGCATCACGCCGATCATCGGCATGGCGCAGCGGCTGTCACGTCGTCACCGGTCCTTTCGCCTGCTGTACGTCGGCCGCTCGCGCGCTGCGATGGCCTATGCGGACGAGTTGGAAACCTTGCTCGGCGAGCGCCTGCAGCTGCATTGCGACGACACCGCTGGGCAGCCGGATCTTGCCGCCGAATTGGCGCGCCTGTCTCCCAATGCCGAGGTGTATGTGTGCGGGCCGCTGGGCATGCTCGAAGCGGTGCGCCAGCACTGGCACGCCGCCGGGCGTTCGCGCGCACGGCTGCATTTCGAAACCTTCGGCAATAGCGGGCGGGTGCCGGCGCAGGCCTTCGTGGTCAAGTTGCCCGGGCTCGGCCTGGAAGTGCCGGTGGCGGAAAACGAATCGATGCTGGATGCCCTGGCCGATGCCGGGGTGGAGCTGATCGCCGAATGCCGTCGTGGCGAATGCGGGCTGTGCGCGGTGGAGGTGCTGGACAGCGCGGCCGATATCGACCACCGCGATGTGTTCTTCAGCGACGAACAACGCCGCGAGAACCGCAAACTGTGCGCCTGCGTTTCGCGCGCGGTGGGTGGCAGCATAAGTATCGATACGGGGTATCGCGGCGAGCTGGGCTGAGGGCGCAGCAAAACTGCTGCGCCCTCAGCCAGGCGCGGCAGGCGCTCGCTGCGGCGTCCGCGGTTTCTGCGTGGGCCGTCCACGCCCACCCGACGCCTGCTCGCTACGGCTTGCACACAGCCGTGTTTGCATCCTCACGCACATGCGCGATCATCTGCGCATGGAGTCGACTCACTACAGGACGGTCCCGGCGCCGGCACTCAACCCGCGCCAGGAGCAATTGGTGGCATTGGTGCGGCAGCAGGGCTTTGCCGAGGTGGAAGGGCTGGCAACGCGCTTCGACGTCACCCCGCAGACCATTCGCCGCGACCTCACGTTGCTGTGCGATGCCGGCGTGCTGCGCCGCTATCACGGCGGCGTCAGCATGCCCTCGAGCGTGGAAAACCTTGCCTACACCGCGCGCAAGGCGCTACAGGCGCGCGAAAAGCAGCACATCGCCGCACAGGTCGCCCGCTTCATTCCCGACGATGCCTCGCTGTTCATCAACCTGGGCACCACCAATGAAGAAGTCGCGCGCGCATTGCTGCAGCACCGCGGCCTGCGTGTGATCACCAACAACCTCAACGTGGCGGTGATGCTCAGCGCCAACCCCAGCTTCGAGGTCATCGTGGCCGGCGGCGTGGTACGCGGACGCGACCAGGGCGTGACTGGCGAGGCGACGGTGGAGCTGATCCGCCAGTTCAAGGTGGACTTCGGGGTGATCGGCATTTCCGGCATCGACCTGGACGGCACCTTGCTGGACTTCGACTACCAAGAGGTGCGCGTGGCCCAGGCCATCATCGAGCACTCGCGGCAGGTGTTGCTGGCTGCCGACCACAGCAAGTTCGGCCGCAACGCCATGGTGCGGCTGGGCGCGATCGCCCAGGTGCACGACTGGTTCACCGACCGGCCACCGCCGCAGGAACTGGCCGCGGTGCTGGCCGAGGCCGGCACCCGGGTGCATCTGGCAAACCCTGGCGACGCAAGCTGAGCCGATTGTTCGTTTTTGTGCGTTTGCGATAAGCGCACACCTCTGGATCACCATTTTCGATCCTGAATAGCAATCGAAATTCCACTTCCAATAGATTCCTCAGCGGAAAGCTGTCCTAAAACGGGAGTTTGATGCCCCTTCACGTCCCGACAAGGTTTGATGTTCGAATATGTTCGAACATGACAACTTGGGTTCGCTCTTGTGGCGCGCCCGGACGGAGACACCGATGGGCGAGATATACGATCTTCTGGTGATAGGCGGCGGTATCAACGGGGTCGGCATCGCCCGCGATGCGGCCGGGCGCGGCTTGTCGGTGTGCCTGTGCGAGCAGGACGATCTGGCTGCGCACACCAGCAGCGCCAGCACCAAGCTCATTCACGGCGGCCTGCGCTATCTGGAGCAGTACGAGTTCGCGCTGGTCGGCAAGGCACTGGCCGAGCGCGAGGTACTGCTGCGGCTGGCCCCGCACATCATCTGGCCGCTGCGTTTCCTGCTGCCGCATCAACCGCATCTGCGTCCGGCATGGATGATTCGTGCCGGCCTGTTTCTGTACGACCATCTCGGCGGCAGCAAGCGCAGCCTGCCGCGCTCGCGCCGGCTGTCGCTGCGCACGCACCCTGTCGGCCAGCCATTGCAGGAATCGCTGCGCACCGGTTTTGTGTACTCCGATGCCTGGGTGCAGGACGCGCGGCTGGTGGTGCTCAATGCGATGGACGCCGCCAGGCGTGGCGCGCAGATCCATACGCGCACGCGCTGTGTCGGTGCCTGGCGCGATGCCGGGTTCTGGTATGCCGAACTCGAAGGTCGCGACGGCCGCCGCCGCACCGTGCAGGCGCGTGCGCTGGCCAATGCGGCCGGCCCGTGGGCGGTGTCGTTCCTGGACAAGGTGGCCGCAGTGCCGCACAAGCATGCGCTGCGCCTGGTCAAGGGCAGCCACATCGTGGTACCCAAACTGTTCGACCACGACCATGCGTACATCTTCCAGCAACCGGACCGGCGCATCGTGTTCGCCATTCCGTACGAGCACGACTTCACCTTGATCGGCACCACCGATGTCGACCACGAAGACGACCCCGCCACGCCCAAGATCGACGCGGCCGAGGTGCAGTATCTGTGCGAGGCGGTGAACCTGTATTTCCAGCAGCAGATCAGCCCCGCCGATGTGGTCTGGAGCTATAGCGGCGTGCGCCCGCTGCTCGACGATGCCGAGGACAACGCCGCCGAAGTCACCCGCGATTACCAACTGGAAGTGCTCACCGACGGCGCGCCATTACTCAATGTGTTCGGCGGCAAACTGACCACGTATCGCAAGCTTGCCGAAGAGGCGGTCGACCGCCTGACTCAGGCATTAGGTGCGCGCAAGCCGGCATGGACGGCGCGCGGCGACGCATTGCCCGGCGGCGAACAGCGCGATATCGCCAGCCTGCTCGAACGCGTCAGCAGCGCGCGGCCGTGGCTGCCGGCACCCACCGCACAGCGGCTGGTACGCAACTACGGCACCTGCGCGGAGCAGCTGCTGGGCGAGGCGCAGGACATCGCGGCCTTGGGTACGCACTTCGGCGCCGATCTGTACCAGGCCGAGGTGGACTACCTGCGTACCCACGAGTGGGCCGTGACCGCCGACGACATCCTGTGGCGCCGCAGCAAACTCGGTCTGCGCATCGATGCGGCCGGGCGCCAGCGCCTGGAAGACTATCTGCAGACGCAATCGGTCCAGCAGGTGGACGTGGTACCGGCCTGATCGCACAACGTTGCCGGCGAGGACGGGTCGTTCGGCAACGTATCCTGGCGCATTCGCCAGCATCATCCTGAGTCACGTGGAGGGCAACCCAGATGAGCACCAACCAACACCCCTGCGCGCCAACATGCGCGCCGCACCACCCTGCCTGCGTCATTGAGGCCAGCATCGGCACTGTCACAACCATGAGGTCGCGCGCATGAGCCGCCAACTCGTAGGTGAGTTGATCTCCGAAGCGGTGGCGATGTTCATCATCATCGCGCTCGGCGATTCGGTCGCGGCGATGTACATCCTCTACGACCCCAGCCCGTATCAGAACGCCTACTGGGGCGTGTGTATCGCCTGGGGCCTGTCGGTGACGCTGGCGATCTATGTCACCGGCTCGGTATCCGGCACGCATGCCAATCCGGCAGTGACGCTGGCGCTGGCATTGTTCCGCGATTTCTCCTGGAAGAAAGTGCTGCCGTACTGGGGCGCGCAAGTGATCGGTGCATTTCTGGGCGCGGCCATCGTCTACCAGATGTACGGGCCGGTGATCGATCACTACAACCAGGTGCAACAGCTCACCCGCGAAGCCGGTGGCGCAGCCGGGGTGTTCTTCACCGCACCCGGCCTTGCGGTCACGCCGATGCATGCGTTGGTGGACCAGATCATCATCACTGCGTTCCTGATCTTCGGCATCTTCGCCATCACCGAACAGTTCAACGAAGCCGCGCCGACCGCCAACTCCGGCGCGCTGATGATCGGTCTGCTGGTGGCCACGCTGGGCGCGTCGATGGGCTATCTGGAAGCCTGGGCGATGAACCCGGCGCGCGACTTCGGCCCGCGCCTGTTCGCCTACTTCGCCGGCTGGGGCGAGGCCGCGTTGCCGGCCAAGGACAATTACTGGTGGATCCCGATCGTCGGTCCGTTGATCGGCGGCCCCATCGGCGCGCTCGCCTACCAATGGCTGATCCTGCCATTTCTGCCGGCACGCGTGCGGCATCTGCAGGGCGGCAAACCGCCGCTCGACCCGCGGTAATCGCACCGCTGCGCGACTGACAGCACAGCGCCGCTGTTGAGCAGGTCTTGAGTTTTTAACGGCCTCTCACACAACGGCGTGCACCACCCACTTTCTCGCCGTGCGCCAGCGCCGGCACTGTTTGAGGAATCTCCGATGGAAAAGCAATACGTCCTTGCGATCGATCAAGGCACCACCAGCTCACGCGCGATGTTGTTCGACCGCCAGGGCAAGGTGGCCGGTGTGGCGCAGCGCGAGTTCGGCCAGATCTTTCCGCAGCCGGGCTGGGTGGAACACAACCCGCGCGAGATCATGACCAGCGTCTACACCACCATCACCGAGCTGCTCAACAACGCGCAGATCGATGCGCGTTCGATCGCCGGCATCGGCATCACCAACCAGCGCGAAACCGCAGTGGTGTGGGACAAGGCCACCGGCCAGCCGATCTACAACGCCATCGTGTGGCAATCGCGGCAGACCAAGGACATCTGCACGCAGCTCAAGGAAGCCGGGCACGAGCAGATGGTGCGCGACAAGACCGGCTTGCTGATCGATGCGTATTTTTCCGGCACCAAGGTCAAGTGGATTCTCGACCATGTGGAAGGCGCACGCGAACGCGCGCAGAAAGGCGAACTGGCCTTCGGCACCATCGACAGCTGGCTGATCTGGAATCTCACCGGCGGCAAGGTGCACGTCACCGACTACACCAATGCCTCGCGCACGCTGATGTACAACATCCACACGCTGGAGTGGGACGCCGAGCTGCTGGCGATGCTCGACGTGCCCGCGGCAATGCTGCCTGAGGTGCGCTCGTCCAGCGAAATCTACGGCATGACCCAGACCCAGTATTTCTACGGCGAGCAGGTGCCCATCGCAGGCATCGCCGGCGACCAGCAGGCTGCGTTGTTCGGCCAGGCCTGCTTCGAGCCGGGCATGGCCAAGAACACCTATGGCACCGGCTGCTTTGCGCTGATGAATACCGGCGAGAAGGCCGTCGCCTCCAAGGCCGGCCTGCTGACCACGATCGCCTGGGGCATCGACGGCAAGGTCGAATACGCGCTGGAAGGCTCGATCTTCGTTGCCGGCTCGGTGGTGCAATGGCTGCGCGACGGCCTGCGCATGCTGGGCAAGGCCAGCGACTCGCAGGCCTATGCCGAGCGCGCCGGCGACAACGACGGTGTGTATCTGGTGCCGGCCTTCGTCGGCCTGGGCGCGCCGTATTGGCGCAGCGATATCCGCGGTGCGGTGTTCGGGCTGACCCGCGGCACCACCAAGGAACACTTCGTGCGCGCGGCGGTGGAATCGATGGCGTATCAGACCCGCGACGTACTCACGGCAATGCAGGCCGATTCGGGCATCGAGCTGAAAGAGCTGCGTGCCGACGGCGGCGCGATCGCCAACGACTTCATGGCGCAGTTCCAGAGCGACATTCTCAACGTACCGGTGCTGCGTCCGGAAGTTTCAGAAACCACCGCACTCGGCGCGGCCTATCTGGCAGGGCTGGCGACCGGCTTCTGGAGCAGCCGCGAAGAGATCGCCAAGCAGTGGGCAGTGGATCGCCGGTTCGAGCCGAACATGGCCGACGACAAGCGCGAACAGCTGTATGCCGGCTGGCAGCAGGCGGTGGAGGCCACGATGGGTTTCCGCATCAGCTAAACGCTGCCATGGAAACGACTGCGCCCACCAATAGGTGGGCGCAACGTTAGGTTGGCAACTCGCGTGAGTTACGCATTGCAGGGCTGCACGCTGCAGCCCTGCAATGCCGCAGCACTTACTGGCCGCCGGTGTTGGCACGGCCGGCAATCGTGTCCGGATCCCAATGTTCCTTGATCAGGCCTTTTTCGATGCGGAACATGTCGAACCAGGTGGTGGTGTAGGTCTTGCTCGGATCGCGCGGATCCGGCAGCGTGCGCACCGACACCAGCGTGACCAGATCGCGATCTGCGGTGATCGCGACCAGCGGCAACTGCACGCGTTCCTGCACCGGCGTCGGCGGCACGAAGGCGGTCAGAAATGCAATGAAGGCGTCGCGCCCGTTGGCCACATTCGGGTTGTGCTGAATGTAGTTCTTGTCCATGTACATCGGCGCGTACTGCACCTGACCGGCTTCGAACACGGTGCGCCAGAAATCGTAGACCAGGCGCTTGTTGGCGGTTTCGAACCAGGTGGAACCGACCAGCATCTTCTGGTGGTTGGGATTGGCTGTCACTGCGGTCTGCGCGAACGCAGCCACGGGCGCCACCAGCATGACCAGTAATAGGGCACGGGAGAACAGGGTTTTCATGGAGCACTCCTGGGTGGAGACGGGCACTGCGCTCGCTGCAGGCAGCAGCACGATGCTCCGCTGATTGGGGGAATGACGCGCCCTTGCACACAGCGATTTCTACGCGTCGCCGCCAGCCTAACGGCCGCGTTCGCTCGCCCGCTAGCCGCCTGAAAGTGCACCAGGGCACCTCTGAAATGGGTGGTGAGAAAAAAATCACCTCTTAACGTGACGCGTGTCGTGTTACCAAGCATGGTGAATGCATGCCAGGAGCGCTCCGATGTGTGAGCTCGAGTGGCGCGCAAACCGCACAACGCACGAATCCGTGCCCATTCCGAGCAGCAAGAATACTTGCCTGACGGCAGCGCAGCGCTGGGTCAACCGCCCTGGTCAGATCACTCGTCAGGCAACTCCACCAACGGCAGGCCGGCATAGTTTTCTGCCACCGTGGCGCGACCGGCCTCGCTGCTCAGAAGATAATCCAGCTCGGCTGTGCGGATGCGCGCAGTAAATGCATCTTCGTGGTCGAAGGTGTGCAGCAAGGTGGTCATCCACCATGAAAACCGCTCGGCCTTCCAGACCCGTTGCAGCGCGAGCGCCGAATACTGCTGCAGCACGCCGGCATCGCCGGATGTGTTCCAGCGTTCGAACAACTGTGCGAGCAGGCCGACATCGGCCAGCGCCAGGTTCAAGCCCTTCGCGCCGGTCGGCGGCACGATATGCGCCGCGTCGCCGGCCAGAAACAGACGACCGTACTGCATCGGTTCGGCGACAAAACTGCGCAACGGCGCAATGCTCTTTTCGATCGATGGGCCGGTCACCAGTTGCGCAGCCAAGGTGTCTGGCAACCGCGCGCGCAATTCATTCCAGAATGCCTGGTCGCTCCAGGCCTCCACACGCGCATCGGCAGGCACCTGCACGTAATAGCGCGTACGTGTGGGCGAGCGCATCGAACACAACGCAAACCCACGTGGGTGACGTGCGTAGATCAGCTCATCGTGCACTGGCGGTGTGTCGGCAAGCACGCCCAGCCATCCGAACGGATACACGCGCTCGAACAGGCGCAGTCGCTCGGGCGGAATGCTGGCGCGGCTGATGCCATGGAAGCCGTCGCAGCCAACGATATAGTCGCAGGCGATACGCCGGCGTTGACCATCATGGGTGAATTCCACTGCGGGCGTATTGCTTTGTACCTCGCACAGGGTGACGTCCTGGGCGTTGTAATAGGTCGGCGCAGCGCTGCGCGCACGTGCCTGCATCAGATCGGCGGTGACCTCAGTCTGGCCGTAGACGGTGACGCCACGCCCGCAGCCGCGCAGCAGGTCGATGCGCTCACGCTGGCCATCCAGCGACAGTTCGAAGCCGTGATGCAGCAAGCCTTCGCGCTGCAGGCGCTCGCCGACGCCTGCGCGCTGCAGCAGCTCTACACTGCCCTGCTCCAGCACGCCGGCGCGAATGCGGCCGAGCACGTGCTCGGGTTTCTGCCGTTCGATAATGACGGTATCGATGCCGGCGCGCAGCAACAGCTCGCCAAGCAACAGCCCGGAGGGACCTGCGCCGATGATCGCAACCTGGGTTCGCATGCACTGCTCCTGCCTCAGCGGGCTGATGCAGGCCAGTGTCGGTAGCCAAGCGTGCGCTTTGAAGGGATGATTGCGTGCAGTGCTTGGACTTTTCGACGATGCCGACACGCGCGCCCGATCTTGCTGCAGCCACCCACGTTCCCGCCTTCGGTCTGTACGGCGAGCACGATGCCGACGCGCCGGAGTTATTGCACTGGGAGTCGATCGCCGCACGTAGCCGGTTGCACGATTGGCATATCGTGCCGCACCGCCACGAAGACCTGGCGCAGCTGCTCTACGTGCAGCGCGGGCCTGCAACGCTGCAGCTGGATGGCCGCAGCCAGCGTGCGCGCGGCGCAACCGTAGTGTGGCTGCCACCGTTATGCGTGCACGGCTTCGGATTCGATCCACAGGTGCGCGGGCACATCATCACCTTGTGCATGCCGTTGGTACGCAGTGCACTCAGTGCCACACCACTGCTGCAGCGCGCATTGGCGGCGCCTTTGGTGCTGCAGGTCAATCAAGCACGCGGATTGCTCGACGTGTTGTTCGCCACCATTGCCGACGATCACGCACGCCAGCGCATCGGCCACGAGGCCGCGTTGCAGGCGGCGGCGGCGCAGCTGTTGATCTGGACGGCGCGCACTGCACTGGAACGCGCACAAGATGCAGCTGCGGTAAGCCCGCAGGCCGATCCGGCATTGCGCCATCTACGCGGCTACCAGGCCCTGATCGACCAGCACTATCGCGCGCATTGGCCGATCTCCCGCTACGCCGATCAATTGGGACTGACCCCGGGCCATCTCAACGCGCTGTGCCAGCGACTGGCAGGTGCCTCGGCATTACACCTGCTGCAGCGCCGGATCATGCTGGAAGCACGCCGCAGCCTGCGCTACACCAGCCTGAGCGTGCAACAGATCGCCGCCAGTCTTGGATTTTTCGACGCTGCGTATTTCAGCCGCTACTTCGCCCGCCACACCGGCTGCTCGCCGACGCGCTTCCGTGCTGGCGATTAGGAGCGGCTGACAAGACTATTGCGCTCACGGCTAGTTGGGCGAAGCCTGGCATTACTCAATTCCCGTATGTTTTGAAGTGATTGCAGAGCACGGATAGCTTAGTTGCCAGGGCGGCTGGTCTGTGACTTTGCTGCAGGGTCCTTGCCCGCCCACCATCGCGGGACACGCCGCAAGTACGTCCCTGTAGGCTCTTACGCGGCATCCATGCCGCGTAAGGTCCCGCGACGGTGGGCGGGCAAGGACCAGTGGAGATGGTCGGTGTGCAGGTGAAAGCAAGGCATGAGGTGCGTTGTTCGGATAATGCCGCGGCCGATTAGTTTCGCAACGCAAAACGCAACACGATCAGCAGGCAGGCTTTCATCCAACTACCGACCAACTCTCTGGTGCGGTGCCCTCACCGATTGCGGGACCGTGTGGCGGCATGGATGCCGCCACCGAGCCTACATGGACGTACTTGCGGCGTGTCCCGCGAGCGGTGAGGGCACCGCGCGCTCGACTAACCAGGCTTTCGGCTGCATCAAAGACGACGCCAGGGATACAGCCAAACAACGAAAGTCGGGTGAAACCAATACGCTGCAACCATCAATGCAGCGTTAGAGAGGTTTTGTCAGCAACTCCAAGTCGGTTGCGCCACGCAGATCAGAACGGGTATTGCGGCACCGTGTTCTTGATCGTCAGCCACTGCCAATGCGTGTACTGCTCCCAATCCGCCGGGCCGCCGACGCTGGTGCCATTGCCCGACGCACCGGTGCCGCCAAACGGGTTGATGACTTCGTCCACCACCGTCTGGTCGTTGATATGCAGCGAGCCGATGTACAGTTGCTCACCCAGGTTCATCGCACGCGACACCGATGCCGACATGATGCCTGCGGCCAACCCATACTCGCCGTAGTTGGCCAGTTCCGCCGCTTCGTCGTCGGTATCGAACACGGTGATGTTGATCACCGGGCCGAATACCTCTTCGTCGAATGCGCGCATGCCCGGGCGCACATTGGACAACACGGTCGGCGCATAGAACAGGCCTTCGTTTGTCGCGCCGGCTTCGACCACCGCACCGGCAGCGACACTGTCGCGCACGATATCGATCACGCGTTGCAGCTGGCGTTGGTCGATGATCGGGCCCAGCGCCACGGTGCCGCTGACCGGATCGCCAACGGGAAGATGACGGGCTTTTTCGGCCAGCCGCTGCGTCAATGCCTCGGCCACACTGCGTTGTACCAGCACCCGGCCGGTGGCCATGCAGATCTGGCCTTGATGCATGTAGGCGCCAAACGCGATTGCCGATGCGGCCTTGTCCAGATCCGCGTCGTCGAGCACGATCACTGCGTTGTTGCCGCCCAGTTCCAGCGCGACCTTCTTCAAGTGCCGCCCTGCAATCTCGCCGATGCGTCGGCCGGCAGCGGTGGAACCGGTGAAGGCGATCATCGGCACATCCGGCGATTCGACCAGCGCCTGACCGATCTGCGCATCGCCATGCAGCACATGCAGCAAGCCCTTTGGCAGACCGGCTTCTTCCAGCACCTGCGCGATGATCACGCCGCCGGTATACGGCGTGCGCGGATCGGGCTTGAGCACTACCGCATTGCCCATTGCCAGCGCCGGTGCGACCGAACGCAGCGACAGGATCAACGGGAAGTTGAACGGCGAAATCACCGCAATCACGCCCAACGGCAGATGCCGCGCCAGGCTGAGCTGACCGGCACCGGTCGGCAGTACCTGGCCCACGGCCTGCAGCGGCAGCGCCGCAGCCTGCTGATAAAACACCACCGACTCGTTCACTTCGCGCTGTGCCTTGGGCAGGATGCCGCCGGTTTCGCGCGCAATCAGCAGCGCGGCTTCTGCACTGCGCGCTTCCATCAGCTGCGCGGCGCGGTGAAATATCGCAGCGCGCTCACGCGGCGCAGTGGCGGCCCACGCACGCTGCGCATGTTTGGCTTGCGCCACCGCAGCTGCAACATCGGACAGATCGGCCTTGCTCACTTCATGCAATAGGTTGCCGGTGGCGGGCTCGTAGATCTGCAAGGTGCCGCCGTTGCCGGGCACCCAATCGCCATTGAAAATGCAGCCGTGCCACGCCGGGGTGGTGGGCGCGGATACTGCAACGTTGGGGAGAGCATTCATGGTCTAGCCTCCTGCTGTGGGGTGGAGTTACAGAGTGGTCGACGCCAGCCCGCCGTCAACCGGCAGCGTGATGCCGTTGATCCAGCGCGCAGCATCGGACGCAAGAAACACGATGGCCTCGGCCACTTCATCGGCATACGCCGGGCGGGTCATGCGCTTGGCATCTTCCTTGACGCGCTCTTCGCCGAGCATGGCGGCAAAGTCGCCCAGAATCGGCGTGAACACCGGCCCTGGCGAGACGTTGTTGACGCGCACCCCACGCTCGGCAAACCAGGGCCGCGATTGCAGCAACGTCCACACGATCAACGCTTCCTTGAAGTACTGGTAGCAAGTGTCGTGTGCCACCGGATGTTCCGCCAACCACGCGCTGCCGGCAGCAAAGCTGTCGGTGGCGGCCAGTTGCTTGTGCAGGTCCAACCGCTGTGGCCATTCGGCGCCCAGGATCGAGGCCACGTTGATGATGCTGCCGCCCGGCACGATACGCGGCAGCAAGGCCTGGCTGAGATGACGCAGTCCCAGATAGTTGACGCGTGCCACCAGCTCGAGCGGTGCTGTGCCGGGCACGCCGGCCACGTTGGCCAGCGCGTCGATACGCTCCGGCAACGCCTTCACCAGCGTATCGATGGACGCCGGGTCGCCTAGGTCGGCCTGGTGAAACCCATGCAGCGTCATCTGCACCGGTGTGCGGTCGATGCCGATCACGGTGGCGCCATGAAACCGCGCCAGCCGCGCGACTTCTGCACCGATACCCGAGGCCACACCGGTGACCACGATCGTCTTGTTCTGCAAATTCATTGCCACTCTCCGAAGAGGCCGGCCACGCCGGCACTAGAACACATGGACGTACTGCAGGTTGACGTTGTTGCCGGAGGCGGCATTCTTCACTTCCACCGGCAGATAGAGATTGGCGAACACGATGTTGCTGGCATCCAGCCGCCATGAGCCGCCTGGTCCGGCGTAGAACACGCTTTGACGCGTGTCTGCAACGCGCTGCCCATTGGTGCGGTTATCGCGGAACTGGGTGAGGTAATACGCATTCACGCCCAGATGGATATCCGGTGCCACTTCCCAGGAGGTGGCGAAGTTGATCCAGCCCGCATCGCCGGCCTGCCCATTGCGGAACGCGAAGCCGGGCGGCAGATTCGGACGACGCTCGCTGCGAAAGTTGTAGATGTAATTCAGGCGCGCACTGATTTCCCAGCTCGGCGTCGGCAGCCAGGTCAATGCGTAGTTCGCCACCACCGACCAATAGCCTGCACTTTGATTGAGGTCGCGGTCGCGATCGAACTTGCCGATAGGTGCGATGGCATTGATCTCGAAGCGCTGCGAAAACACGGGGCGGCCACCGCGTATCACCGGCAACATCTGCAGGTACGGCCCGAAGGTCAGATCGCCCACACCGGCGCCGTTATCGCGTAGTGTGGCGATGCTGTTGCGGCCGAACGAGGCGTCCAGGTTGATCAGCGGAACCAGCGTATTGATGCCCAGTGCGCCGCCAAAGAGCTTGTAGGGCGTGACATAGGCGATCTGCGTCAGCAACAGGGTGGAATCGATGCGCGGATTATCGAACACCGGCACATCGTTGCCGCGCGCGTCCTTGATCGCATCCAGCGAACTCTGACGCAGATAGGTGATCACCGCCCAACCCGGCGTGGTGCGTGTGAACCCATCGAAGAAGCTGGTGCCGCCGGTGTTGATGCCATTGGTCAGCGTTGCACTCTGCGGCACGCCCTGCGCAAACGCAGGCCCGGCTGCCAGCAGCGACATCACCCCGAGCAGGACACTGCACTGCAGTAACCCACGCCAACCCACGTGGCGCACAACCGATAGATAACTCACTGCGAACATCTCCAGCGTTGGGAGGAAACAGCGGTAGATAGGACGTGGCAACGGTCAGGCAGGCGCAATCGCCGCGCCGCTCAAGGCACGTGCGATGGTCAATTTGGGGGGACGGTACTGCCGGGCGCAGGCTCGGCAGCGGCGGATCACTGCGTGTCGAGACGATCCAGCCGGTCGAGTGCGCGCAGCAACGGCGCTTCGCTGCTGCCAAGCACCGCGCTGAGTTGCTGTTCCATGCGCAGCACCTCGGCTTCGGCATCGGTCAGCAAGGCCACGCCGGCAGCGGTCAGCGACAGATGCTGCATGCGCCGGTCCTGGCG
Source organism: Xanthomonas sp. NCPPB 2933 (assembly GCF_056725225.1). NCBI lineage: Bacteria > Pseudomonadati > Pseudomonadota > Gammaproteobacteria > Lysobacterales > Lysobacteraceae > Xanthomonas > Xanthomonas sp. NCPPB 2933. Next base: position 484,307 of record NZ_CM161518.1, on the reverse strand, counting down.
TCCACGCACCTGCCGCAGCAGGCGGCGCTTGACCAGCCGCGCCACCACGATCGCCAGATTGGGCGGCGACACGTGCAGCACATCGCCGATCTGGCGCTGGTTGATGCCCGGGTTGCCGTCCACCAGCATCAGCAGCGAAAAATCCACCGGCTTGAGGTCGAACGCCGCCACGCAGTCCTGAAACATCCGCCGCACCAGCAGCTCGGTGCGGGTGATGCGGTAGCCCAGCAACCGCAGCAGGCGCGCCTGGTCCACCGTGGTGACGGCATCGGGCAGCAGTGCGGCATTGGCAGTGACGGACATGACGGTTCTCGCAACGATGGCAGCGGGCGGACCGGTGCGCGCAACACTCCCCGCCCGCAACGCCGATCCGCGGCGTGAGCTGCATTGTAGACGTGGCCGGGGGTACCGATGCGGGCGTGTGCGTTGCCGATGCTGCCCGTTGCTGCCTGCAGACCCGCGCAGCCGGCCAACGGCCGGCCGGCGCCAGCGCATGGCAGCTGCGTGCGGCAGCTGCAGCACGTAGGGAACGGCGGTGATCCAGGCACGGCGTGGGCATGAGATCCGGGTCGGCATTGATTGCGTTCCGGAATAGTTATGGATCATAACTACATTGCCAAGCTGCAGCGCAGCATGGTCGCGCTCGCCAGCGTGTTCACGCGGTGCAGCCGCTTATGGCAGCCAGAGTTTCTCGAGATCGCGAAAGCCCCAATCGGTGGGGCTTTCCATCTGCGCGATGCGGTCCTGACAGTCCGGCCGCGACAGATCGATGTCCTGCACCAGCACATGGCTGCGCAGCTTGGCCGAATAGAACACGCGCACCTTGGGCTTGAGCAGCGCATCGGCCGTCTGCTCGATCACCACCGCCAGTTTCTGCGACTCCAGCCGCACCAGCGAACCGACCGGATAAATACCCAGCCGCCGCACGAACGCCTGGAATACCGCGGGGTCGAAATGCCCCTGCCACGATGCCATGCGCTTGAGCGATTCGGCCGGATCCCAGGCCCGTTTATACGGGCGATCCGAGCTGATGGCGTCGTACACATCGCACACCGCACCCATCCGCGACATCAACGAAATTGTGTCGCCCGCCAGCTGATTCGGATAACCGGTGCCGTCCATCTTCTCGTGATGATGCAGCGCGATCTCCAATACCACCGCGTTCTGCACACCGCCAGCCACCAGCAAGCGATGACCATCCATCGGGTGCTGGCGCATGATGTCCATCTCTTCGTCGGTGAGCTTGCCGGGCTTGTTGAGAATGTCCAGCGGCGTCACCGCCTTGCCCATGTCGTGCAGCAGGCCGCCCATCGCCGCCTCCACCACCTGCGCCTCGGGCAACCCCAGCTGACGCGCCAGCCCGCTCATCAGGCCGGCCACGGCCATCGAATGCAGATAGGTGTAGTCGTCGGCAGTCTTGAGCCGCGCCACGCTGATCAAGGCCTGTGGATGCCGCAGCACCGAATCGTTGATGGCCTGCACCAGCGGCATCGCCGCCTCGGTGTCGACGGTACGGCCAAGCCGCACGTCGCGGAACATTGCCTCGACCATGTCGCGGCCGTCTTCGAAGATCTTGCGGGCACGCACCACTTCGGACTCGATGCCGACCTGTGCGGTGACGCTGTTGGTGCGCGCTGTGCGGGAGGTACATGCAGGCTTGGGCGGTTCCGATGGCTCCGGCAGCTCCGGTTCGGGCGGTGCATCCGATGTTGCGTGCGCTGCGGCCGGCGTTTCCAGATCCAATCCACGCGCGGTATCGATCACCAACTGCTCGATGCGGCTGCCATGGATCTTGTCCACATCGTCGGAGTCGACCAGAAACGAGGTCTTCCAGAACGGGTGGTGCACCCACGCGCCCAGCAGCTTGTAGACATACATGCCGGGGCGGAGTTGATCTGAGTCGATGGTTCTGAGCATGCCGGCGCTGGTCTGCTTGAAATCCGCGGAAGAGCCCGCCACAGGGATGGGGGGTCTGACGAGTTATCGGCAGTGCAGTGGATTTCTTTGGCGCGGTCGACTCCGCTAGCGGCACCTGGCTGACGCAGCGTGAGCGGTTCAGCGAACGGGCAGACGCATGCTCAGCACGGCCGCCGCAGCCAGCAGCAGAGGCAGGCTGCAAGCCAGATAGAGCGTGGCCGGCGACCAGCCTGCATCCACCAGCGCGCCGACGCACAGCGGCGAGGCAATCGCGCCGAAGCGGCCCACGCCGATCGCCCAGCCCATGCCGGTGGAGCGCACCGCCGCCGTGAAGACCACCGGCGCCACCGCATACAGGCCGGCAATGGCGGCAAACATGGCCGCACCGGTCAACAGCGCGATCACGAACGCCCAGCTCAACACCGTGCTGTAGAGCCCGAACGCAAGCATGGCCAGCGCCGACAACAGCAGCGCCCCGGCCGTCAGCCGCGACAACCGCGCACGCGCCGCCAGCCAGCTGAACATCCCGCCGCCAGCGATGCCGCCCAGATTCAACAGCACCCCGCCAGTGACGCCCTGCTCCGCCGACAGCCCGGCCACCACCAGCAGCTTCGGCGTCCAGCTGAGCACGAAGTAGAACGCGAACATCAGCAGGAAGAACGCCAGCGCGATCAGCAGCGACTGGCGCCGCAAGCCAGGCACGAACAAGGCCGCGTAGCCCTGCGCATCATCGGCCACCTGTGGTGGCGGCAATGGCAAGTCGGCACACGGCGGCATGCCCATGCGGGCCAGCACCGCGTTAAAGCGTGCAGACGCACCGGGCGGGCGACGCGCGATCAGAAATTCCAGCGATTCGGGCAGCAAGGCCAGCACCAACGGCACGCACAGCAGCGAGCCGGCCGCACCAAGCAGGAACACCGCGTGCCACGACCACTGCTGCAGCAATAATGCCGCGATCGCACCGCCCAGGGTCGCGCCGATCGGATAACCGGTGGCCTGCAGCGCCAATGCGGTGCTGCGCCAATGCGCGGTGGAATATTCGGCGGCGATCACCGCAACGCAGGCCAGCATGCCGCCGATCCCGATACCGGTGAACGCGCGCAGCGCACCGAGTTGCCACGCGCTGCTGGCCAAGGCGGAGGCGCCCATGCCGACGGTCAATATCGCCAGGCACACCAGAATCATCGCGCGACGCCCGATGCGGTCGGCCAACGGCGCCAGCAACAACGATCCCACCGCCATGCCGACCAGGCCGGCACTGAACAACACGCCGAGCAACTTGCCCGACAACTGCCACTGCGCCGACACATGCGGCGCGGTGAAGGCCATTGCCATCACATCGAAGCCGTCGAGCATGGTGAGCAGCACGCAGACCGCCACCGCTCTCCACTGGAAGGGCGTCATCCGCTGCAGCACGAAGCTTGCGGGTGTTACTGCGCTATGCGGCATGCGTGAATCCTGTGATGGAGAAGGGTGATTGCCGCAGTGCGCCGACCTGCATGCAGGTCGTCCGAGAGGGCCCCGCACAGTGCGGCGCAGATCGAGCCCATGGATGCAGCCGAGGCGGTTACACGAATCGGCAGTTTCGACGACATGTCGCGTTGCGATGCAGTGGCAAACCAACACCGCTGCAACAGTGCGTGGCCACGCTAGGCCGATCGCAGGCAGCGTTCAAGACGACTGCCTGCACTGGTGTGCGCTTATCGAACAGGCCCGCATGCCGCTTCGTTTCGAAGCTCACGCGTTCGTTGCTGGTGACTGCAATCAAACGCCTGCGTCGTGTGCATCGCATGCACTACAAAAGGAAGGCGTAACCACTCTGTCTTTGCAGCCTTGATGGCCTCGGTGCGCAGCCACGCGGTATATCCACCACGCGTGGCCTGTTCTGCACACCTGCAGACGGCCAGTTATCATGCAAACAGTGCATGCATTGGGCGGCACGCTGATTTGCCGGAGAGTGCCGTGACCCCGATTCGTTCGTTCCTGGACCACACCCCGCAGCTGGGCGCACGCGTCTATATCGACCCCGCCTGCACCATCATCGGCAAGGTGAGCCTGGGCGATGACGTCTCGGTCTGGCCGGGCACGGTGATTCGCGGCGACGTCAATCATGTGCAGATCGGCTCCCGCACCAACGTGCAGGACGGCACCATCATCCACGTCAGTCACCATAGCCCGTTCAACAAGGCCGGCTATCCCACCGTGATTGGCGCAGACGTCACCGTTGGCCACGGCACCATCCTGCATGCCTGCACCATCGAAGACCTGTGCCTGATCGGCATGGGCGCCTGCGTGCTCGACGGCGCTACCGTCAAACGCTACGGATTCGTCGGCGCCGGTGCGGTGGTCGGCCCGGGCAAGGTCGTTGGCGAAGGCGAACTGTGGCTGGGCAATCCCGCGCGCCTGGCACGCACGCTCAGCGACAAGGAAATCGAAAGCCTGCATTACTCCGCGCAACATTATGTGCGGCTCAAGGATCAGTATCTGGGTGTGCCGACTGGCGATTGATTGAGGGTCTGCCAGGCGGGCTCGCACCTGGCGTTGACGCACCGGTTCAAGGCTGCGTCGCACGCTCCAAGGCCGTCAGCATCGTCAACGCTTGCTCACGCGAAGCGCCGCACATCTCCAGCGATGGCCGCAGGCTGCCGCATACCGCCGGGCGCTGCGGCGAGCCGAACAACCGGCAGCCCAGCTGCGCATCCAGCTGCACGCACGCCACCCCGGCCGGCTTGCCATTGGGCATGCCGGGAATCGGCGAACTGATCGAGGGCGCGATGCAGCAGGCAGCGCAGCCCGGGCGGCAGGAAAGCGTGGAAGACATCGGCACAGTGTAGCGGCGCGGCGCAAGTGCGGCGCTGGCAAAAAAAACCGTACTTGCCTAGCAGCCTATCCGGAACGCCGCCACCCGGACGCGCTGCCCGCGCACTCCACTTGCGTTGAAACCAGCCCACTGCAGCCTGATCGCCCGGCAGCGTGCACGCTGCAATGACGGCCGCGCCGAACAGCTGCGTGCTAACGTGCCAGATCACCAGAACGCGCCGCGACGGTTGCAGCAGCAACAGTTGCGACGCGCTCTAATTGCCAGCCACCGCTCGCCAATCAGCCGTCGAATTCGCCATGCCCGAGTACCGCTCCAAGACCTCCACCCACGGCCGCAACATGGCCGGCGCCCGCGCACTGTGGCGCGCCACCGGCATGCGCGATGGGGATTTCCACAAGCCCATCATCGCCATCGCCAACTCGTTCACCCAGTTCGTGCCCGGGCATGTGCACCTGAAGGATCTCGGCCAGCTGGTCGCGCGCGAGATCGAACGCGTCGGCGGCGTGGCCAAGGAGTTCGACACCATCGCCGTGGACGACGGCATCGCCATGGGCCACGACGGCATGCTGTATTCGCTGCCCAGCCGCGAGATCATCGCCGACTCAGTCGAGTACATGGTCAACGCGCATTGCGCCGACGCGCTGGTGTGCATTTCCAATTGCGACAAGATCACCCCCGGCATGTTGATGGCCGCGCTGCGGCTCAATATCCCCACCGTGTTCGTCTCCGGCGGCCCGATGGAAGCCGGCAAGACCAGGTTGTCCGAACATAAACTCGATTTGATCGACGCAATGGTCATCGCCGCCGACGACAGCGCCTCCGATGAAAAGGTGGCCGAGTTCGAACGCAGCGCCTGCCCCACCTGCGGCTCGTGCTCGGGCATGTTCACCGCCAACTCGATGAACTGCCTGACCGAAGCGCTGGGCCTGTCGTTGCCGGGCAACGGCACCGTGGTGGCCACGCACGCCGACCGCGAGCAGCTGTTTCTGCGCGCCGGACGCGTGGCGGTGGAGCTGTGCCATCGCTGGTACGGCGGCGAAGATCCCACCGCCCTGCCGCGCGGCATCGCCACCTTCGAAGCCTTCGAAAACGCGATGACCCTGGATATCGCCATGGGCGGCTCGACCAATACCATCCTGCATCTGCTCGCCGCCGCGCAGGAAGGCGAAATCCCGTTCGGCATGCGCGATATCGACCGCCTGTCCAAGCGCGTGCCGCAGCTGTGCAAGGTCGCCCCGAACACACCGAAGTACCACATCGAAGACGTGCATCGCGCGGGCGGCATCATGGCCATCCTCGGCGAACTGGCACGTGGCGGCCTGCTGCATACCAACGCGGCCACGGTGCACGCACGCACGCTGGCCGACGCCATCGCGCAGTGGGACGTCACCCAGACCAACGCAGAGACCGTGCACACGTTCTACAAGGCCGGCCCGGCCGGCATCCCCACGCAGATCGCCTTCAGCCAGGCCACGCGTTGGGACACGCTGGATACCGACCGCAGCGACGGCTGCATCCGCGATGTCGCACACGCGTTCTCGCAGGAAGGCGGCCTGGCCGTGCTGTACGGCAATATCGCCCGCGACGGCTGCGTGGTGAAGACCGCGGGCGTGGACGAATCCATCCACGTCTTCGAAGGCAACGCCCGCGTCTATGAGAGCCAGGATTCGGCGGTCAAAGGCATCCTGGCCGACGAAGTCAAAGCCGGCGACATCGTGGTGATCCGCTACGAAGGCCCCAAGGGCGGCCCCGGCATGCAGGAAATGCTATACCCCACCAGCTATCTCAAATCCAAGGGCCTGGGCAAGCAATGCGCCCTGCTCACCGACGGCCGCTTCTCCGGCGGCACCTCGGGCCTGTCGATCGGCCACGCCTCGCCGGAAGCCGCCGCAGGCGGCGCGATCGGCCTGGTGCGCGACGGCGACAAGATCCTGATCGATATCCCCAACCGCTCGATCAACCTGCTGATCTCGGACGAGGAACTTGCCCTTCGTCGCGCAGAGCAGGACGCCAAGGGCTGGAAGCCGGTGGAAATACGTCCACGCAAGGTCACCACGGCGTTGAAGGCGTACGCGTTGCTGGCGACCAGTGCGGATAAGGGTGCGGTGCGCGACAAGGCACTGCTTGACGGCTGAAGCATTGCCATGAAGACCGCGGATTTTTAGCGGTCTTCATCGTATCTGGCATCGGACTGCGGGAGGCACTTCAGTACCGACGCCTGACCGCAAAAATCACAGCGGGTTGGTTTTTCTTGGCGACAACATCACCCACCGCCGATGCGCAGCCCATCCATCGGGCTGCGCATCGCCGAGGCCCCGCGCCCCAGCACCTGCGCGCAGATCTGTGTGGTTGCCACATCCTTGTGGCCCAACAGCCCCCGCACGGTGCGCGCGACCTCCTCGGCCGAGAGCACCACCGGAATGGGCCGCGACCGCTTGGCGCGCACTAGATTCTCCATCCAGGGCAACTCCATGCCCAGGACCTCGCGATACAGGAACAGTAGTGCCGCCAGCGCCTGATTCTGCGTGCCGGCCGACACCTGCCCCGCGTCACCAGTTCGGTGAGAAACGCCTCGACCTCTACCCGCCGCATCTGTACTGGATGCCGTTTGCCGTTGGCCAGAATGAAGCGTCGGATCCAGCCCACATACGCCTGCTAGGTAGCAAGCTGTAGTGGCGAAGCCGCAGCCGACCACGGACCTGATCCAACAGCTTGGGGGTCAGACGCGTAGTTACGGCTGCATCGTCACGGGTGTAACTCATACGCCTGCTCAAACGTCGGATAACGCAACCAGCATCGACGCCAAGACCGTCGATTGCCATCCGGCAAGTCATTGTTAGGGAACAGGAATTCCCCCTTCCCAGACCTCCGGCCTTAGTCGATACTTGGCGCAACACCGCTTTTAGGCGGTCCAAGAGTAGTTAGGCGCGTACGGGAGGCCGCGGTGGAACATAACTTCGAGCGATTGAAAGCCCACATACTTCCCCTGTCGCAATCGAGAGTATTCGAGGTAGCCCGCATTGAGTGGGATTTGGTGAGTGTTGAGATCACGGAAGAGTTCGATAGCTGCCCCTGCGGGCAAGAGATCAAAGAACATTGCTACATAACAAATCGCATCACCGGGCAGTCGACGTACGTTGGAAATGTGTGCATCAATCGCTTCATTGGCATTGACACCGGCACCTTGTTCGACGGACTGAAGCGAATTGCAAAAGATCCATATGCCAACGCTAACCTCGACGTCATTGAGCATGGACGCAAAATGGGATACATCTATGACACTGAATATGCGTTCTTGGTCAGCACACGCCTCAAGCGGAAGCTTTCAGACAGGCAGCTTGAATGGAAGCGCAAGATCAATCGTCGCATTGCACAGCAAATCTCGGTGCAACGTCGTACACGTACCTAACAATTCATTCAAGCCGAACGCGCTTTGCGCGTCCGCTTAATTCAGGCGTTAGGCCCCATGTATCGAGTAGTCCTTGCCTGTAGTGGAGTTCCTGAGCGCGTCGGCGCTGCCGCTACCTGTGACATCGCTGATGAATTCACGCACCGACCCTGGCACCAGAACGTTCAGTGCTCGTGGAACGGCTCTCGGCTGCTGCTGCAAGCGGACAACGACTACGACACAGATGGTTCTGCCCTGACGGACGAGTTCTCGGACGCCATCGCAGCGTGCATTGCAGAGGGCTTTAATGGCAGCATCACAGTCGAGTCGGTCACAGCGTTAGCTGGGGCCTAACAATTCATTCAAGCCGAACCCGCTTCGCGGGTCGGCTTAATTCAGGCGTTAGACCGCATGGACAGCACCGCATCGCGTCAGACATTAGTGCTCTCCCTAGTCCGCGCCCTCTGTGGCGAGGTCCACCCGGAATTGCGTCAAGCCTCGATCGAGGCCGATGAAAACGCCTTTATCGTTCGCCTCCGCTTCGAGTACGACGGTTTAGCTGCCGGTCTCGCGCAAGAAAGCTGTTCTTGCGCAGCCACAGAGGTCATTGCGGACTTGGCTGCACCCTGGGACCTCAATGAGCAACATGTGTCTGTTCCCGCCCCTAGTGCCCTAAAGCCGCTGAGACATGTGGTCTACCGACGTTGGGAGCCTGAGAGTGCGGCCTAACAATTCATTCAATCCGACGCCGCTTCGCGGCGCGGCTTAATTCAGGCGTTAGACGTCATGGGCGAGACAGAAGGAAATCGGCCACTCACCGAGGAAGAGCGCGCGCTCGCCCGCTACATGCTTGAGCATGGAACCACGGAGGCTCGTGACTTCATTGAGCAACTGGAACGCGCGGAGGCCACATCTTGGCGTTGTCCGTGCGGGTGCGCGAGCATCAACTTCCAGTTACAGGGCCATGCTCCAGCGCCTCCCGGAGTACACGTTCTTGGCGACTATGTCTTTGACTCGGACGGCGAGCACTCCGGCGCCTTCATTTACTCATGCAACGGCATTCTGAGCGGGATCGAGGTATACGGCCTCTCCGGCGATGCGCCGCATTTTCTGCCGGCGCCGTTGACGCTCAGACCGTTTTCAAGCGAAAGTTCGCCGGGAGCCGGCGGATGACGTCTAACAATTCATTCAAGCCGAACCCGCTTCGCGGGTCGGCTTAATTCAGGCGTTAGGCGGTGGTGGAGCAAATCAGTTGGTGGGCCCGGCTTCGGTTGGTTGGCTGGCCTACAGGCGATCGGCTCCGGGCAGTGATCATCACCGTTGCTGGTTGCGGTAAGTTAGGTGCTTCGCCCTTGTAGATCATTACAGCGCTGCGCTCGACGCATTGTCTTCTGTAGCATTACGGACCGGCGGAGTCGCTGGGCAAGCTCCATCCCAAAAGCTGTGGCACACTCTGTCTATGCGGCAGTGCTGGGGGCATGGTTACACCATCCAACCTTTGCGGCCACTCACTGCCTAACAACTCATTCAAGCCGAAGTTGCTTCGCAACTCGGCTTAATTCAAGCGTTAGACCGCTATGTACCGTCTCGGCCACCTTGTTAACGGCGAGTGGGCTGCCCACTCGCACCTGCCCGTTTTCGACGTCGGGCAGCACGTAATTGCGGGCGCTCCCGGCGGAGACCCTGTCGTTTTTGAGCGGTTAGTTGAGTGCTTGGAGCCACCGTACTACTTGCTGTACGTGCTTCACACTCCTCGCGGAGAGGCGCTGCCTGGCCGTTACCAAAGCCCAGCCTTGTCGCTGGCTCAGGTCAAAGAGTTCCTAGCCCGGTTTGCGCCGTTTCTCTCTGCAGATGCACGCTTTGACCTCTGGGCATACTCTCCAGGAGACAAGGCCACTGTTGTGTGGGACCGTCATAACCAAGTATTCGGCTATGGCCCACTTGAGCGGTACTCTTCCACTCTAAGGTCGATGGGCTTTGCCCTAGGGTGGCCTGAGGTTCCGGCACCACATGAGCATCACTACCGTGAGGAGTTCGATGCTCTGGCCAAACACGTTCTGACCGCTTTTGACTGGTCCCACTCTCCACTGCGCCCGGAAGATGAGCAGTGAGGGCGCGGTCTAACAATTCATTCAAGCCGAAGCCGCTTTGCGGCTCGGCTTAATTCAGGCGTTAGGCCGTGGTAGAGCAAATGCGTTGGTGGTTGCCGCTTCGGTGAATTGGCAGGCGTGCATGCGGTTGGCTCCGGACAGCAGTCATCACGGTTGCTGGTTGCGGTAAGTTTGGTACTTCGCCTTGGCACGTCGTTCCCGTGCTGCGCTCATTGCACTTGGTTTCGGTGGCATCACGCGCCGCTGTATCGCTGGGCAAGCTCCATCCCGCAAGCTGTGGCACACTCGGTCCAGGCGGCAGTGCTGGGGAGCATGGTTGCACCATCCAACCTTCGCGGCCACTCACTGCCTAACAACTCATTCAAGCCGAAGTTGCTTCGCAACTCGGCTTAATTCAAGCGTTAGGCTTCATGACGGCAGATCGATCAATTGAGCTTCTTCAGAAACACTCTCACCTGCTCTCCCCGGACAAGCAGGCTGTAGCTCGCTACATCTGTGACAATTGGCCGCTGGACCGTAGGCTACCCCAGGGGGTTGCGAAGCATGCGCGCCGCTCATTCGGGCGTTCGGCCACGAACCTTTCCGAGGCTCGAGGGATAGCTCGTGATCTGTTTTTGGAGGCTGCCGGACTTGCGCACTCAGTGCGCAAGGCTGAGGCCTAACAATTCATTCAAGCCGACGCCGCTTCGCGGCTCGGCTTAACTCAGGTGTTAGGCCACACTGAAAGGAATCTCGTATGTCAATGATTGGAAACTTCGTTGCTATTCCTCCAAATCAGCTAGCCGCGCTCGTTGCTGATCCGGATTTGATCTCATCGGTCCTCTATCCAGAGGATGGCGGGGTCGAGCCAGCCAATCATCTAGACATTGATAAGACATGGCACGCCATTCACTACACCCTCAATGGAAAGACGTGGGAGGGTGAGGAGCCGCTTTCGCTGGCTATCCTAGGTGGTGAAGCGATTGGAGAGGATGTTGGTTACGGTCCCGCCCGTTACTTGGATCCTGCACAAGTTAAAGCGGTTGCGGCCGCATTGTCTGCCATCACCCCTGAAACCTTTGGCGCCAAGTTCGATCCGACCGCAATGGATGCTGCGCAAATCTATCCGCAGATTTGGGAGAGTGACGGACCTGATGGCTTGGAGTACGTATTGCACTATTACAATCAGTTAACCTCGTTCTATCAGGCCGCAGCGGAGCGCGGCGATGCAGCGCTTCTCTACCTCAACTAGGGTGTGGCCTAACAATTCATTCAAGCCGAACCCGCATCACGTTCGCTAACTTCGGGTCGTTCTGGGTAACATCGACTTCGGTGCCAATCCAGTGCGGGTCGGCTTAATTCAGGCGTTAGGGCTCACAACGGACATATGAGAGAACCGTGGACAGCTATGGCGCTATTGCTTGTAGCGGCCTTCGTTCCGCTCGCTGCGGTGATTGGGGCACGCTTGTATCCCGCGCTCCGCCCGCCTAAGCACAGACCGCTAGCATTCGTGCTCGGCGGGCTGTTCGCCATTTCGCTTGGGGCGCTCTCGACCTTTGCTGTGTTGTCTGAGATGGGCTCAGGCGTATTTAGCGTCTCGACGCGGTACTCCGGGCTGCTTCATGCAGACTCGACGCAGCGGCCGTTGGAGTACTGGGCCTTCGTCCTCCTTTTCTACGGCATGGGCGTCTTTTTGTGCGGGTTCGGCTTGGCCAGCATTGGGTTATGTTTCAACCAACTTAAGGGCGGTGAGCCCTAACTATTCGTTCAAGCCGACACTGCTTCGCGGCGCGGATTAACTCAGGTGTTAGACCGCACGAAACACTCCCAGCTCTCCGTCAAGGAATGTTTGAAATGGAACTCCAGCCTGCCGCTCTGTCCATATTGATTAAGGCTGAAACTGTCGTCCAGCAGCAGCTGGAAGCCTACAACGCACGAGACTTGGAAGGTTGGCTCGCAACCTACAAGGCAGACGCAGAACAATACCTGCTGCATGCAGGCCTCTTGGCTTCCGGCCATGAAGCCATTCGGAAGAGAATGATTGATCGCTTCAACGATCCGGCGCTGCATGCCGAGCTGGTTTCACGTACTGTCATGGACAACATCGTCATTGACCACGAGTTCGTTACGCGCACATTTCCAGACGGGCTAGAAACAGTGGAGATGATCTGCATCTACGAAGTAGACGCAGGACAAATTGTCAAAGCAACTTTCGCTATCGGGCAGGCTAGGCCAAAGGTATGAACGTGCGCTCTAACCCTTCCTTCAAGCGGACGTGCCTTCGGCACGCCGCTTAAGTCAAACGTTAGGCATCAGGGGGAGAGATGGGCTGGCTGTTTGCCATTGCGGTACTGATCCTGCTTGTCGTTTCCGCCGGATTCCGAAAGTTCGCGCTTGTTATTGTCGTCCTTGCTGCCATCGGCGGCGGCATCTACTACCTCCATGACCGGCGGCAAGAAGAGCTTGCCAAGACGCGCATCTCGGCGTCGCACGTTGTCATCTCCGGGGGTCGCATCAATCTGCAGTACGCCACGTACCAATTCACTGGCCGCATCACAAACAACTCGCAAGAGTTCACGCTGTCGCAAGTAGAGCTTGCTGTGACCGTTCGAGATTGTGTTCCAAACTCAACGCCACGGTCTTGCGTCACAATCGAAGACACCCGCGATACTTTGTACATCAATGTGCCGCCTGAGCAAGCGCGTGACTTCAATGAGTCCTTGTACTTTCCAGGCGGTGAGCTTGCGCCAAAAGGCGAGCTAGACTGGCAGTTCAGGATTTCTCAAACCCGGGCATCGTCGGCTGATGCCTAACAATTCGTTCAAGCCGACGTCGCTTCGCGGCGCGGCTCAACTCCGGTGTTAGGCAGTGGTGGAGCAAATGCGTTGGTGGTTGCCGCTTCGGTGAATTGGCAGGCGTGCATGCGGTTGGCTCCGGACAGCATTCATCACCGTTGCTGGTTACGGTAAGTTCGGTGCTCGCCTTGGCACGTCGTTCCCGCGCTGCGCTCGATGCAGTTGGCTTCGGTGGCATCACGCGCCACTGCATCGCTGGGCAAGCTCCCTCCCGCAAGCTGTGGCACACTCGGTCCAGGCGGCAGTGCTGGGGAGCATGGTTGCACCATCCAACCTTCGCGGCCACTCACTGCCTAACAATTCATTCAAGCCGAAGTTGCTTCGCAACTCGGCTTAATTCAAGCGTTAGGCCTCATTCCAACCTACATGCAATGGCTTGAGACAAAAATCCCGCCGCCGGTTGTCATGGTGCTCTTGGGCGTTGCCGCGTTCGGTGCAGCATACTTCATGCCCGTGCTCTCGTTCGAGCTTCCACTACGCACACCCGTCGCTGTTGCTCTAGCCGTTGTGGGCTTGGCGCTCAACATTCTTCCCAAACTCGCCTTTCAGCGCGTCGGTACTACGGTCAACCCACTCAGGCCGGCCTCAGCCACGCACCTGGTCACATCTGGCATTTATCGCTACACCCGCAACCCAATGTACTTGGGCCACTCCATGATCCTCTTGGGCTGGACGCTCCACCTCCACAATGCGGCCACGCTCATGGCCGTCCCTGCCTTCATGCTCTACATCACGCGGTTCCAAATTCAGCCGGAGGAGCGGTATCTGTCCGCTCGCTTCCCGGACACGTACGCTGCATTCTGCAGGCAGGCCTCGCGCTGGCTATGAGGCCTAATAATTCATTCAAGCCGAAGCCGCTTTGTGGCTCGGCTTAACTCAGGCGTTAAGCCACAATGGCGACAGCAACGCAAACTGCAGCAGAGATCCAACAGCTCGTTTGGTTGTTCCTGCCGCGTTGCAATGACCGCGAGACCTTATTGGCCCTCGATACGATGGCTGCAGAGCCAAACCAGTGGTCTGAGGGGCACAAGTTGTTTCAGAGGATTCGTTCCAAGACTTTGGCCGCAGAGCGAGCCGGTGACCGCCTGAGCAATACCCAGTACTGCTTTGAGGAGGTCTGTGCCAAGACCCTCTACAACCTCAGCGGGTTCCCTGCGCCCTTTGACAAGGATTCTCCGGAGCGAATTCGTCCCAATGCATTAGCATTGGCCAAGGCCTTTGGCATTCCCGATGCTGATTCTTTGGTCGGGCTTGGCACTTAAAGAGCATTCAAGCCACCCCCCCTTCACGGGTCGACTTAATCAGGCGTTAGGCGCCGCACCTCAGTGATTGCAGCATGAGCGACGAAAGCGAACAACGACCAATCCCAAATCATTGGCGGCAGACATTTCGGGAAGTCGTGGCTGCCTTTACGACTGCCGACTATCGTCTGGAAGGAATTCCAGGAGTCGAGCCAGTCTCAACTGAGACGGCCACTCGGATTCAACGCTACATCCGCAGCTATGGCGCCACATTGACAAACCTGCCGGACGAGACTTGGGAGTCTTCTGTTTGCATATGGACCGGTAGCCACTGGGACACACTTATTGACCTGTGGACCCAAAGAGAGGGTCGGAGCGATCTAGTGCTCCATGCCCACGTAACCGACGCTCCTGTCTTCTCGGTTAGATTTCATCTGGTCTATATGCCGTAATCGATCGGCACCTAACAATTCATTCAAGCCGAAGCCGCTTCGCGGCTCGGCTTAACTCAGGTGTTAGGCCCCATGTATGGAGTAGTCCTTGCCTGTAGTGGAGTTCCTGCGCGGGTCGGCGTTGCCACTGCCTGTGACATCGCTGATGAATTCACGCACCGACCCTGGCACCAGATCGTTCAGTGCTCGTGGAAAGGCTCTCGGCTGCTGCTGCAAGCGGACAACGACTACGACATAGATGGTTCTGCCCTGACGGACGAGTTCTCGGATGCCATTTAATGGCGGCATCACAGTCGAGTCGGTCACAGCGTTAGCTGGGGCCTAACAATTCATTCAAGCCGAACCCGCTTCGCGGGTCGGCTTAATTCAGGCGTTAGGCAGCGGTGGAGCAAATGCAGCGATGGGTGCAACTTCGGTGAGTTGGCTGGCATGCATGCGGTCGGCTCCGGGCAGCAGTCATCACCATCGTGGGCTGCGGTAAATTCGGTGCGTCGCCCTTGTCCGTCATCGCCGCGCTGCGTTCATTGTGTTTGACTTCGGTGGCATCACGCGCCGCTGCATCACTGGGCAAGCTTCATCCCGCAAGCTGTGGCACACTCGGTCAAGGCGGCAGTGCTGGGAAGCATGGTTGCACCATCCAACCTTCGCGACCACTCACTGCCTAACAACTCATTCAAGCCGAAGTTGCTTCGCAACTCGGCTTAATTCAAGCGTTAGGCGTCATCAATGCTATTCCGCCCACTTGATCATCCGCTGAACTGGTACGAGTACGACGTGCGAGGGTCCATCGAACTCTTGGACAGCTATGTCGCGGACATGGAAGTTCAAGTCAACAAGAGCATCGCCAATTTTCACGCGAATGCTGAGAAAATCGTAGCAGAAGGAATTCATCCTGACGAACCGCCTCAGTTCATCAAAGTTCACCAGGGACTGGACGATGCGACCTGGGATCTACGAGAGATATTCGGAGAGTACTTCCCCAACTTGCAGCGACGTTCCGCGCTGATTACCTTGTTTTCGTTCTTCGAGTACGAACTCAACAAGCTCTGCACCTTGCTCCAGAGAACCGAGGACTACAACGTTTCTTTTCGCGACATCGCTGGAGCAGGGATCGAACGCGCGAAGACTTACCTTCGCAAGGTTGCATCACTCGACGTTGATCCCGTCGCGGCTGCATGGAACGAGATCAAAAACATTCAAGCGCTTCGCAACCTAGTCGTGCACGCTGATGGGCGCCTAAGCAGCCACGACGGACAGGAACGAGGCGGGGTGGTGCGATATGTTGAGTCCTCAGCATTGCTTACGGGTACGACAGAAGTGCTGCTTCAGGCAGGCTATCTGAAGCACACACTCGATACGTTCGACGCATACTTCAACTTGGTTCACCTCGCGATCAAGCGCCGCTATGGCGTCTAACCCTTCCATCAAGCTGACATACCCCGGCAAGCCGGGTCATGCAGCTTATGTCAAACGTTAGGTGTGAGATCAAGCTCATGAGCTTCCTGACAGTCATATCAATCGGATTCGCATTGGCGTCAGCCGGGGCTTGGCTCTATGCGAGCTGCGTAAAGGTTTCGCGTGAGGAAGCACTATCGCGGCGCCGTCGCGCTGCTGATAGAAGCGGCAATGCCCCTGATCTCTCCGGAGTAACTTTTGACGGCGGGGAGGTTCGGGAGACCTTGGCCGCTCAATCCAGGTGGAACTCCATAGGTGCTGTACTCGCGGCTGCGTCAATCCCTAGCCAAGCTGTGGCCCAAGCGATTGCTCACACCTAACAACTCAATCAAGCCGAACTGGCTTCGCTAGTGGGCTTATCTCGGGCGTTAGATCAATGGTTGAAATTCACTGGACAGCCTATGTGACAGCACTCACTCTGCCGGTCTTGGCGTTGTTCGGTGCCGTCATAGCGTATCGGCAGTGGCGCACCGCGCAGAACAAGCTGAAACTAGATCTCTTCGACAAACGAATGCTTGTGTACCAAGCTGTTCGCGACACTCTTGGGCACATCGGGTCGAAAGGGAAAATCAGCAACGAGCAGCAGGTCGCGTACCTGACCGGAATACAGGCAGCTAAATGGTTATTTGGCCGAGAGCTGGACACCTATCTTAGTGAGACTCTTTGGCACAAAATCGTCGATCTAGAGCTGCATCAAACTATTGGCTACGATGCTCCAAGGGGCGACCCTGAGCGAAGCAAGCACATCAAGCTCAAGGCAGAGACACTAAAATGGCTGATCGCACAGTACTCAGTGCTTGACGAGAAATGCGCCAAATACATGGTTATCGGCCATTGATCTAACAATTCATTCAAGCCGAAGTTGCTTCGCAACTCGGATTAATTCAAGCGTTAGGGGGCTTCGGGAGTGAGCAACGTGGGCAAGATCCTTGGGTTCGTACGCGGCATGCTGGGCCTTGGCCAAGCCGATACCACCAGCAAATTTGAGCAACCCGAAGACGAACCTCTGTTTATGGCGATTCCCAACTGGGAGCTTGCGGACGCCGCCCGAGCAGCTCACGGCTCGCTAAGCTACTTTCGTCGGCTCCTAGCCGATGGGACACCGACTGACGTCCCGCCGATGGTAAAAACATACATCTCTGATCCGGCAGGTGGCGGCATGTGGCTTTGGCTAAGCGTGGAGTCCGCTACGCCCTCTGGGCTCAACGCGTCCGTCTTCGAGGCGCCGCCTGAGTTCACTGACCTATCCCCCGGCACAAGGAAGTTCGTGCCGGAATCGGAAGTAGCCGATTGGGCTTTGGTAAGCTCGGGCGTTATGCAAGGCGGCTACTCGCTTCGCATTCAACGGAGCCGCCTTCCTGCAGCCGAGCGCGAGCCGTTTGATCGCTACATCGGAGTGAGCAGTTATGCACCGCTGCCTGCCCCGTAACAATTCGTCCAAGCCGACGCCGCTTCGCGGCGCGGCTTAACTCAGGTGTTAGGCAGCGGTGGAGCAAACGCGTTGTTGGGTCCTGCTTCGGTGCGCTGACTGGCATGCATGCGGCCGGCTCCGGGCGGCAGTCATCACCGTTGTGGGCTGCGGCAAGTTCGGGGCTTCGTACTCGCACGTTGTTACTGCACCGCGCTCATTGCATTTGGCTTCGGTGGCATCGCTCGCCGCTGCATCCGCGGGCAAGCTCCATCCCGCAAGCTGTGGCACACTCTGCCCAGGCGGCAGTGCTGGGGAGCATGGTTGCACCACCAACCTTCGCGACCACTCACTGCCTAAAAATTCATTCAAGCCGAAGCCACTTCGTGGCTCAGCTTAATTCAAGCGTTAGGCCTCATGACAGAATCCCAAACTTTGTCCTTCTCCAACTGGCTCCACCAAGCCGTACCATCCAGCACTCCTGATGGAGTCGTGGCTTACAACTTCAACTTGGCGGAATGCGGTGATTGGATCGTAGAGTTGATTGGAGCTGACACTTACGACCAAGATGATCCTGAGTGGGCTTGTCCACCTGAGTTATGGTCATCTCAACCACTCGAGTTCGTACTCGCACGCTCTGTCGCGGGCACCGGGTGGGAACAAGCACTGGCGTACGTGACTAAAGAGGTCAGATCTTTTATTGAGAACTCATCTACCTCACAGGCAAATGTGCTTCGCATCGCTACCGCAGTATGTGTCGGCTTTGTCGACGGTGACTTGGTCGAGGTTTGGCCCGCAGATGAGGCCTAACAATTCATTCAAGCCGAACCCGCTTTGCGACTCGGCTTAATTCAGGCACTAGACCGCAATGTTAGAACTCCGCAATCCTCGGACAATCGCACTTGAGTTACTTTCAGTTTCTGATTTGCCTCATTTAAGCCAAGATCACAGTCTTCCATTCATTGAGATTGCAGGAGACTTCGCTTTTCTTGACTCCCTCTCTGCCAAGAATGAGACAGAAGGCCGTGATGCGCCCCTGGCAGGACTTGGTAAAGATTGGTGGGTCTTTGCAACATCTGGCACGGGAGACGCTTGGCTTATTTCTACCGGCAACGATCAACGCGTTGCTTTTTTGGATCATGATTCCGGACTGGACGCGACACCTCAAAATCTCGGGATCAATTTTGGCCAATGGCTTCAGTTGGCCGACATCATTCGTCAATTCGAATCTGCTGATGATCCAAATCTGATCGCACATGCGGAACAGTCAATTGAGCAAGTATCATCTGGTCTCTCTCTGCTGTACCCATACAGCCTTGAAGGCTAACAATTCATTCAAGCCGACGCCGCTTTCCGGCGCGGCTTAACTCAGGTGTTAGAGGTAGTTATGAGTTCTCGCAAGCTGATAGTTGGGCTGCTGTCACTTCTGGCCACTTTGGGGACAGCGGCTACCCAAAACCCAGCGCCCGCGTCGGGTTGGCTCTTCGGCACTTGGGTGCTCTGCGAGGACCCCGACAACAGCCCAAAGGACTCGCTGCAGTTCAACGCAGATGGCACCGGCCTAGTCATTCGCGCAAAGGGCAACGTCGAGTTCTTGCACAAGCACTCTGGACAGTCCGTATCCCTGCTCGCCAACGCAAATGGGTACGCCATTCCCATTGAGCTAACCTCCTCCCCCAGGATTTGACAAGCTGCTTTTGCACAGTGAAAAGACCGGCAGCACTGCCAGCTACGTCAAGCAGGGCAGCACCCAATCTCACACCTGTGGCATCAAGTGACCACCTCTAATAAGTCATTCAAGCCGAACTGGCTTCGCCAGTCGGCTTATCTCAGGCGTTAGACCTCATGGTAGATTCAGCTGTCCGAATATCCATTTACCGAGATATCATCGATCAACTAGTTAGTGAGACTCGGATGTATAGCGCTTTAGCGAAGCGCGCAGAGGCAAACGAGCCATTTCCAGTCGAGAGCGAGCAGTCGGCTTTTAACAGGTTGTTGTCGTCCCTCACCCAAGAGCAACGAACGCTTCTTTCTGAGATCTTGTTGCAAGAGCGGCACAGCGCAATCCACGACACATTAGCTACACTTACCTGGTGGATTGACTCCCGCGGCATTGGCCTTACCGTACATGGCCAGCCGATGCCAGTTGATCTCAGCGGCATGGGGCTGCATGGTGACTATGTTGGCAGAGCCGATGGCTGGGAGTGACCCAGCGATGAGGCCTAACAATTCATTCAAGCCGATGCCGCTTCGTGGCACGGCTTAACTCAGGCGTTAGGGCTTACATGAAAGACACTAACGATCTTGAAACGTGGCTCATCGAGTTCGGGGATGAAATCATCTACAAAGAGCATCAGCTTGGAGCGACGAGTATTAGCGCAGTGGAGACCGCTGTCTACGATCTTTGGGCGGTGGACTATGCAGTTCGCAATGCTGGCGACATGGAGGCGCTGGAGGATTTTCGGCCAACGGCAGCCATCAACTTGGCCGAGTTCTTGAGCACCATAGGCCAATCAGATCTGGCGTCTTACATGGCTAGTTTATCTTCGGCTGGCGATGCATGCGACTCTTACTACGCAAGGTTCTCTGAACTATGTGAAGCTCTCCAAGGCTCGCTGCATGGGGCCTAACAATTCATTCAAGCCGAAGCCACTTCGCGGCTCGACTTTTACATCGACCGTGTAGGTGCTTGCTCAACCGTATCCTGCTGCGACCGCTGCGCATCCAGGGCCTGAGACTGCCGGACGCTTTCCTGCAGTGGAGGCACGGCCTCAGACAGATCCACCTTGGCACGGAAGCCCGGCGTCTGGCCAAGAATAAAAATGCTTCCTTGGTGTAGGGTCACGCTCTGCAGCTGATCGTCACGAAGGATGCCCGCGCGCTTGGCTTCGACGGTGGCGTGCATTGCAACCTCATCAGAGGTGCCCTCTGGCAGCTTGCTGTGAATCGATCGATACAGAGGGTCGTTGGAGACCATCGCAGGTGCCGGCGCAACGCAGCGCTCCAACGACTCACCAATTGGCATCTTCCAGCCCGGTGGCAAATACGCTGGCGCATCCTCGCTTTGCATGCGCTGCTGCACCTCCTGCCACCGTGTCGCAGCCATTTCCATGCGTCCAGCACCTGGGGGAAGCGGATCGCGCAAGTGATCGATGCCATCCGCCAGGCTCATCCCTTGGATGACCCTCGCATTGAAGGTCACGCTCATCCTCAACGTCTCAACTTCGCCGCGATACTTGTCGATCATCGGCGCATGTTGCCGGGCCAGCAGCTGCGTTTGAGGGTCTTCCAACACCGAGTGGTCCGGTTTGCCGTTGGCGTCCAACGGCAGGAAGTTGTGGATCCGATGCGAATCTCCCAAGTCCGTTGCGACCATCGGATTGCGTGCATCCAAAAGACTGCTGTCGTTGGCATAACCAGCCCTATCCAACGCAGTGATCTCATGCGACACGGCGTATACCTTCACCTGCCCATAGTGCTTACTTGCAGCACTCACGGCATCGCCTGCCATCACGTGATTGATCACGTCGTTGCCACCTTCCGGAATGCGCCGGTCCAGGCTGACCGCGCCATAGGCGTTAAAGGTCTCTCCCTTGAGGCCGAAGTGGTGGGCAGTGACCTGGGCGAGGTTGCCGCCCAGCGAATGACCCGTAACGGTCACTTCCGGTGTCTTGCCGTCCTTGCCGAATTTTTCGGCATATTTCAGCGCGTGCTGCGTTAGCTCAACCGCATCGGCGGCCTGGTTGTTGTGTCTCCCCGTAACCATGCCGCCGTCGGCGTAGAGACCATCCTGCTTTGGTTGACGATCAAACTCGGTTCCACGGTGGGCGACAACAATTTCGCCCGTATCCGCTCGCTGATAGATGATGCCCTGATAGCCAGATGGGCGATCCATATACTCAAGACGTTTGTAAGAGACGCCACCAATATCGACGGGACTACTATCAGGCCCCGTCTCACGCGGCATCTTGTAGGAATCATCCGCAAGCGCTGCATATTGCTGACTTGTAAGGCTCATGGGGCCACCTTCTCAGCTGTTAAGGTGATCTTGAATATGTTGTTGCGTGTACTATCATTGAACTGATCAATATTCGTCTTACCACCATCAGGAAAGTTATCCATATCTTCTTTCGGATAGCGCCCCTTCCAGAAGTAAGTAACCTTAGGGGTAGAACTTAGTATTTCACTCTTGAATAGCGCTGGTTGAAAGCGTGTATCCGCTTGTTTGCCGGTTGCTTTCAGCGAGATACCAACACCATTGAGTTCAAAAGTACACACACCCTTTCCGTAATAATCCGCATCGACCATGCCATCTGCATAGATCGTCGCGACATATTTCGTCGGATCTATTTTTTGAAAATTGATGGGTATCCCATCTTCTTTTGACTTACTCCAAACACCCGCAATAGGCTCTATCGGCGTGCATTGCTCATGATTCGTCATTTGATAAAAGGCGGTGCCCGATATCCACTCAAACGGACCCGGCGCATCCTCGATCGTCATGGTGAGCTTGTAAGCTTCCGTCGGATGTTGATTTTTCCGATAGACCGGGTCTCCGTCAGCCGTGGTCTCGCCGTTTTTTTCGTACTTCTCAGACGCAGCATTCATTGGGTTGCACCCCGTCAAAAGGACTAGGAAAAGACATCCGACAATCTTGATTTTGAAATACACGTTCATGCCACCTCGGTGCCCTGCGCGTTTAGAGTTGGGAGCGAACGGCCTGCCGGTGCGGTACGGCCTGAGTCGCAGTGACTGCAAACCAAAGACCTATCATCAGCCGTCCGGCATCCACGAAGCAGCTACTGGGCCTTGGATAAATCCAGGAACACCGTTTGTGCAGCTGGAAGATCCTTTGTCGGAGTGTAGCGAATGTGCATTGACTAATCCGCTCTTGACCAATGCCCAGCTCTGACTTTGCCGAGTGAAGCGCCAACGCGCAGATCTTCTATCAACGCTATCAAGAGCGCCAGCATCAATCGGTTGACATGTCACGCAGCACGTAGCAGTCTCCTCGGCAAGGAGCGTAGAAACTCCTCGTACAGCGGTACCCACCTCCGAAAGACCGGTGGGTTTTTTGTGCCTGCAGATTCCTGCAGGTGCAACCGACGCGATGCTCTGCGTCGGGAGGGCGGCCAATACAAAACCCGCAAGGGGAATAAGCCCGCCGTCTGTACGCGGTTTCTAACCTCCCGACATCCCGTCGCCACCCGGCGGCGGGGCCTGTTCGTCAAGGAGGGCTTTGCCATGCGTCGATCCACGTCCCGTCCCACATCGGCACGCAAGCGCGCCACGGAGCCACCGCCCCGCGAGATCGGCTGGCATTCGCTCGACCCCTCGATCAAGCCGCGGCCCTATGTCGAGCGCACCCCCATCCCCCAACCCCGCACCGAAGCCCGCCCACCGCGTCCCGGCCACCCGCGTGCCCCGCAACACTGCACCGTCGGCTACGGCTACTACCCCGCCAGCGACCAACGCATCCCCACGCTACGCCTACGCGGCCGCTGGTTGGAACAACTGGGCTTTGCCATCGGCAGCAAACTCCACATCCGCCTACGCGATGGCGAGCTGGTCGTCAGCCTGGCACCCGCCGACTGAGCCGGTGTGCCCCGCACGCGCAGCACGCACGTGCGCGCCCGCATCGAGTGCAACACGCATGTCGTACACCGTGCGCGCTCCCGCTCACCGCGCCGAGGAGGACACAGATGGACCACCCCGCCGTCGTCTTGCATCTCACGCTGGACCAACGCGACCAGCTCGACCGCCTGCTACGCATCCTCATCGCCCACGGCGACGTGATCGCCATGAGCAAACCGGAGTGCCTGGAGGTGCAGACGCTGCCGACGTTGGGACAAGCCATCTTCGATGCCGCCCATGCCGTGCGCGAGATGCTTGAGCAGCGGGTGGAGCAAAGGCCGGGCAGGTCGTCTCTGCACGCCGAAGATGGCGGCTAGGTTGGCTTGGACCTACTGTTGGCTCACTTGTTGTCGCATGACGGCATCTTGAAATCTCAGCGACTTGCCTCGTTACGCCGCACGTCGTCGAACGTAACGCGGTGTCCCTGCAAAGATGCGGCATGGCACCTGGTCATGGGCAGCCGCACTGCTGCGAAGGCCGTGCAATTCATAGGCTTGCAGCGATTGACGGCCGTCAACGCCTCGGCGAGGATCGTGTTACACCGCGCTCAGGCGGCCCAATGATAGCCAGGCGACTTGGAGGTTTCGATGGAGTTGATGCTTCTATTGGGTGCGGTGCTTGCTCTTGGCAATATCGTTGCATCGGTTGCAGTACTTCGCGTTTCGGTGCTCTCGCCATCACAACGCGCACTGCAACTTGCCCTCATCTGGATTATTCCAGTCATTGGCGCGGTCGTTTGTGCGGCGTTTGCTTCTTCTCAGGCACTTGGCCCCAGATCGTCCAGTACAATTGACCCGCCTTATCCATCATCCGATGGTAGCGCATCGGAGGGTCAAGACCTTGGGTTCTCTGGCTGCGATGCCGGAGACTCTGGCTGCGCCGGGAGCAGTGACTAATGGCGACGCCTGGCAATTCGTTCAAGCCGGATCCACTTCGCGGGTCGGCTTAAGCCAGTTGTTAGACCGCTAGAAATATTTCGAGAGAGACAGATGATTCTTTGGGGATTGGGCGAGCGAGTGCTGACCTTCGATCTGGCAGAGCATGAGCACTGCCAGCAGTGCGAGCAGCATCAAGATTTTGCGCTGCGTCTCAAGTACAAGTACGGACACTTCTACCATCTTTTCGGATGGGTTATCTCCAAGCAGTACCAGCTCATTTGCCCCGTTTGCTCCCACGGCTGGATAGTTAACGCTTCGGCGGCAGAAGCACAGATTGGTCGAAATCCGGTGCCGTTCCATCAAAGATCCGGATGGATTGTCATGCTTGTCCTTGCAGCAATCATTGGTTTTGTAACTGTGACGTATCAGCATGCGGCCTAACAATTTGTTCAAGCCGAAGACGCCTAATGACCCAACTTAGCCAGGCTGTTGAAATCCATGTCTGATCCCCACAAATATCGGCAATTGAGGCATCACACCTCTCATACAATGTTTTCCTCTTTACTGTAGAGACGTTGGCCGAGCCAACGGAAGAGCAGTGCCAAGCGATGGGCGACTACAACACCGCTTGGTAGCTACGAGATGATGCTCTGTACGGACATAACCTGATAGGTACTGGCTTCTTCACAGAACAGCAGGAATCTGCTGTTCTTGCATTTATTGCTGCGGTACATCCTGTTCCGGTCAATGAGATGCCAGGAGGCTCGGGGCGCACCGCAAATCTTGCAGCAATGCGGCACCCCGCTTGGGAGCAGGTTCGCTTGTTGGCTAAAGCTCTCCTGGGAATACTTGCTCCAGTGACCGAGGCAAACAGAGCATTTATTGGTTCTCCCGCTGATTTGTCCTAGAATTTCAATCAAGCCTCATCCGCCTCTTAGATCGAATGAGCGTAGCCGTTCGGTGCTACAGGGAATTTGCAATGACTCATTCAACGCCCTATCGCATCGTGCATCAAAAACCGACGGTCGAAGCGTACCGGCATCTTCGGCAAGCAAGCGGCTTGAGCCCGAAGACACTGGAAGCCGCCGAGCGCGGGCTACCCAATTCGCTCTTCAGCGTGCAGGTACTTTGCAATGGCGAACCGGTGGCGATGGGGCGCGTCATCGGCGATGGCGGCTGTTTTTATCAGGTGGTGGACATTGCCGTTTTGCCAGAGCATCAGGGCCGTGGCCTGGGTAAGGCTGTCATGGGTGAAATCGCAGGCTACATAGAGCGGGAAGTACCCGCGTCCGCGTATGTCAGTCTGATTGCGGATGGTCAGGCCTACAGGCTCTATCAGCAGTTCGGTTTCGTGTTGACTGCGCCTGCCAGTGTAGGCATGGCCTTCAAGAGGAGCACCGCGAGCGCAGCGCCGAACCTTCGGTAGAGCTACCATTGTTCTGCTGCGCTCGCGCTCCAATCTGCCACTCACGCACTACCGCCAAGGAAAGCATGTTCTCCATCTTCAAGAAGAAAGCCGCTCCGTTACTGATCGTTCGAGCCGATGGGCGAGAGTTGTGTCGCGTTAGCCAGAGCGATTTCCCGTGTGAGATCAAGCCTTGCGCATGGTTGAAGCCCAATAGCGTCCTGGAGTTTGCCGACTCGGCGGGAGAGGTGCATCGGCATGAACTTGGTGCTGCGACGGGGTGGTTCCACTTTTCCGTTCGCGTGCATCCCAACCTCGGGTGCCAGGCAGACTGTGTCATTTCGCAGACCGAGCAGCTCGATCCAGACGCGTTTGCGAATGGCCAAGCATCCGGGATCAGGTTTCAGCCGTTCTTCCTGCCGGGCGCCAGCGTCAGCAGTTCCGCACTTGCAGGCAAGGGGCTTTTTGCCAGGGGTCTGCACTTCAGCGGATTAGTCACCGGTGGCAACGTGCTGCTTTCCTGTGAATGCGACCACTGCAAGCGTTCGTTCCTGATCCGCTCCTATCACGCGGGTTTCAGCAACGCGGGATACCTCTACTCGGGGTCTGGCAACTACACCATCACGGTCGATAGCCATCTGCCGGGCAGCCCTGCAGCGCTGTCCGAGCCCGATGCCGAAGCGCTTGCTGCGCTGGAAGACGCACTGCCATTGGCACCGGACGGGTCCCGCTACGCCTACCTCAATCCCTTCCGCTGCCCGCATTGCGCCAAGCCCTATATCGATTTTGAGGCGAATCCAGGTTTGCGGAAGGGCGAGTATTACGGGAATTACTTTGAGGGTTCGACGCTGTTGCGCTACGTCCCTGAACCTGTTTAGCGTCAGTGGACCGAGCTTTGAAAGGAAGGTCGGCCACTGTCACTTCGACCGATCAGCGTGCCTGCTGAGATGGTGACCTGTTGCGCTAAGATTCGGCTGATGAACGCCAAATTTTTTCTGATTGCACTCCTGCTCAGCGTCTCTGCATCGGCGCAAGATGTTTCGCCGGCCACGACACGTGAGGTCGGTCAGCTTTTCAAAGTTCTTGCGCAGTCCAACTGCGAATTTTCGCGCAATGGGTCGTGGTATGCGGCGCCGAAAGCCAGCGAACATTTGCAGCGCAAGTACGAGTACCTGCAGAATAAGGGGCTGGTGACCTCCACCGAGTCCTTTATCGAACTTGCCGCCACCAAGAGCAGCATGTCGGGCACGCCGTATCAGGTGCGTTGCGGCAACGCTGCGCCGGTATCGAGCCAATCCTGGTTCACTGGCAAGCTGCAGGAGCTGCGTAACTAATACGCCAGCGTCGATCAGGCAACGCGCAGCCTGTGCACTGCATCAGCGCTGCCGTCGCGTGCCTCCGCCACAAACGCACTCACCGCATCTTCCAGCTGCGCGGCATGGTCGCCCATGGCGCGTGCGGCGGCGCTGGCGTCCTGCATGCGGGTGACGCCGTCGCGCATGTCGGTGTCCACGCCGGCGAGGGTGTGATGCACCTGCGCGATGCTGCCGGCCTCTTGTTGCGAGGCGACGGCGATCTTGCTGAGCGTGCTGCTGACCTGGCCGATGGTGCTGACGATGTGCTGCATGCCTTCGCCTGCGTGGCGGACCTGTTGCACGCCGGCTTGCATATGCGTGACCGATTCGCCGATGAGTGTTTTGATCTGGCTGGCGGCGGTGGACGAGCGTAGCGCCAGCGCGCGCACTTCGCTGGCGACCACGGCAAAGCCGCGACCTTCGTGGCCAGCGCGTGCGGCTTCGACGGCGGCGTTCAAGGCGAGGATGTTGGTCTGGAAGGCGAGGCCGTCGATGACCGAGACGATGTCCTGGATACGCCGCGAGGCCTGCTCCATCTGCTGCATGGTGCCCATCGCCTGATGCATGGTGTCGCCGCCAGTGCGTGCGGCCTCCGATGCGGCGGCGGTGAGTTTGTCGGCGTCCGCGGCCTGTGCGGTGTGTTGCTGCATGGTGCCGAGCACTGCCTGCATCTGGGTGGCGGTGCGGCCCAGGGTGGCCGATTGGCGCTGCACCTGCTGCTCCAACGCATCGTTACGGGTGAGGATGTGGCCGGCGGCGTGATTGATGGCGGTGCTGGAGCTGCGGATCTGCGTGATGATGCGCGCCAGCTCGTCGGCGGTGGCGTTGGCATCGCGCTTCATCTGCTCGAACACGCCTTCGCAATGACGATCGATGCGCTGCGACAGGTCGCCACGCGACATCGCCGCCAGCATGCGGCGCATGTCCTGCAGGCTGTCGTCGGTGATGGCGAGGAATTGATTGATGCCATCGGCGAGCTGGCCGAGCGTGCCGCCCTTGGCGTGCCCCTGCAGCCGTGCGCCAAGCTCGCCACGCGTGGCATGGGCGATGACCGTGGCCAGCTGTGCTTCCAGCGCCAGTTCCTGGGTGCGGTCTTGCCATTCCACCACCACGCCCAGCGAGGCGCCGTCGTGGTCGCGGACGGGGGTGATGTTTTCCTGCAGCTGCAGCGCAGCGAGCGCGCGCGTTCTGCTGGTGCCGGCGTCATGCCCCAACTGCACGGCATCGGCGAGCGCGGTGTGCAGCACGTGGGTGTCGACCTGCGTGCTCAGTAGCTGGAACGACTGATTGCGATAGATGGCTTCGCCCTGCCCATCAACAATCGCCACGGCCATCGCCGATGCATCCAGCGCCAGGCGGATGCGCCGATTTTCCAGCAGTAACTGCTGTTGTTGGGCGATGCGCTCTTCCACCTGCACGCTCATGCGCACCAGCGCCTGCGCCAGTGATCCGCTGCGGAAGCTCTGCTGCAGGATGGCCGGCGGCAAGGTGGCGCCGGTTGCCAGGGTGTCGGCCAGTTCCACCAGCGATTCGGCCTCGTGGTCGAGCGCATCGACCTGGCGACGTAGTTGAATCGCCATGACGCAGACGAAGGCGGTTTCGACGATCACATAACCGGCATGCAGCAGCACGATGCCGAAGCCGCTGCCGACAGTAAACGCCTGCACCGGCATGCCACGCGATTGCAGCCAATAGAACGCCAGGTGGTGCACGGCGATGGCACCGGCGGCGACCACCACCGGCAACCAGTCGCGGTAATAGAGCAGCAGCGCCAGGATCACGAAGACGCCGAAGTGCATCTCCACCAAGCCATGCGCCTGCTGGATGGTGGCAGCGACCAGGGCCATCAGCACCAAGGCGTTGGTGATGCGGGTCAGGCGCGTGCCGGGGTTGGCATGCACCTGCCAGGCCATCAGCAACAGGCTGGGCAGCGTGACGGCGAGAAAGGTGGTCCACTGGCCTTGATACCAAGCCAGGCCCAGCGAGCCAAGGCTCTGCAGCACGGCCAGCCACAGAAACAGCCGATCGGCCTTGATCGCCAGGCGGGTGGCGTAGGTGGAGGTCGGCGATGCCGATGCGGACAGTTCCATCATGACAGCGACTCCACGGCACAAGGACAAGGGAACGCCACCGCAGCACTCGCAGTGCGCGCCAGCACGTTGGGAAGCCAGCGCGACCAATCGGCCGCGCCTGCCGTGCCGCACACGGCACCGCCATCGGCCGGGCCGGCATAGCGCGGTTGGCCGTCAGCGCCGAGCAACCACACCGAATAGCCGCTGCCACGCAGCGTTGGCATGTCGAGCATGCGCACCTGGCCGCCACGCGCGCGCACCGCGCTGCTGAGCACGGCCCAGGCGCGATTGGATGCAAGGTCGGTACAGGCGCAAGCGCCTGCGACGCCGATCAACATCGGCGCCTGCTGCGTGGCCGGCAGGCTGGCCTGGACCTGCGCCCAGGCACTGGCCACGTCGTTGCTCGGCATACGTGGCGTGGACCAGGCCACGGCAATCCAGCCGCACCACAGCGCGAGCAGGGCAACGCCCAGGGTGCGTCGCGTTGAGGCGGACAAGGTGCCGAAGACGGGCATGGCGCAGCGGGTTCGCGAGATAAGGTGAGCCCTTATCGGGTGCGAGCGCCTACGCTTGAGTCGGCTTTCGATTGAAGTTTGCGATGGCAGCGATAGGCCGCGACATCGTGCTGACGCAGTAAGGGTTTGCGCGCTACAGCCGGCATGATTGCGCTACCAGGCGTTTATCCAGCACGGGATTTTGTGAGCACGCGCTCACATCTTTGCATTGGGCCCATTGCGGAGACGCAAGCCGCTGGCGAGTGCCAGGCGGCAACAGTCGATCCATGTTTGGCACGCGCGCAAGCCAACGATCAACCGACGTAGCGACGCGCCAACCTAATCAGGCCGGCGCCGTCAGTTCCCTCGTCAGCCCTGCAGTGCAGCGCTTACGCCATCGCTTCGTCGGCATCCAGCGCGACCGCCGGCTGCTGGGCATGATCGAAGCGTTCGCGTGCGGAGCGAATGGCCGCATGGTTCTCGCCTGCCCAGTTGAGCAACTGCGAGATCGGGCCGAGCAGCGCCACGCCAAGCTTGGACAAGGCATATTCCACGCTGGGCGGCTTGGTGGCGTAGACCTTGCGGGTGATCATGCCGTTGCGCTCGAGGTTGCGCAGGGTCTGGGTCAGCATCCGCTTGGAGATGTCCGGCACGGCGCGCTGGATGGCGCTGAAGCGGGACGGGCCGGGGATCAACGTCAGCAGGATCAGCATGGTCCATTTGTCGCCGATCTGATCGAGCACATCGCGCACCGGGCACTTGGTGGCGTCGAAGGGCATGCCTTGCAGGGACGGCGGCGGTGGAAACAGAGCAATCGCGTTCACGGGGGTATCTCACGGTAACCAGGGGGAAGAAAACTGCCTCCTTGTGGAGGATCGAACGGCCCTGATAATGAGTGCGCGGACCTAGAGTCTAGATAGTAGACCACACCTCTTATCAATACCAACTGGAGTTCACCATGGCACACACTTCCCCCCTGATCCTCGTCACCGGCGCCAGCGGGCAGTTGGGCGCGTTGGTCGTCGAAGCCTTGCTAGAGCGTGTGCCAGCGGCACGCATCGTAGCAACGGCCCGCGATACTGCGTCACTCGCAAAGTTCGCAAAACGCGACATCAGCGTGCGTCGCGCCGACTATGCAGACCCGCAGAGCCTGGATGAGGCCTTCGCCGGAGTGGGCCGCGTGCTGCTGGTGTCGTCCAATGCGGTGGGCGAACGCGTGCCGCAGCACCGCAACGTGATCGAGGCGGCCAAGCGTGCCGGCGTGGAATTGCTGGCCTATACGAGCGTGCTGCACGCCGATACCAGCACGCTGTCGCTGGCCGACGAGCATGTGGTCACCGAAGCGCTGTTGCGCGAGAGCGGCGTGCCGCATGTGCTGCTGCGCAATGGCTGGTACACCGAGAACTACACCGGCTCGATCGCGGCCGAAGTGGCGCATTGCGCGGTGATCGGCAGCGCTGGCGAGGGCAAGATCAGTGCGGCCACGCGTGCCGATTACGCCGCCGCCGCCGCAGCGGTGCTGGCCGCCGACACACCGCAGGCCGGCAAGGTCTACGAGCTGGCAGGCGATACCGCCTTCACCATGGCCGACTATGCCGCCGAGCTGGCGCAGCAGTCCGGCAAGCCGGTGGCCTATCACGATCTGCCCGAAGCCGACTATGCGGCGGCGCTGGTGCAAATCGGCTTGCCGGCTCCGTTCGCCCAGGTGCTGGCGCAGTGCTCGGCGTCCTCGCGCGGCGGCAGCCTGTTCGACGACAGCCACACCTTGAGCGGGTTGATCGGCCGCCCGACCACCTCGCTGCACGATGCGGTGGCTGCGGCGTTGAAGGCGGCACCGGCAGCCTGAGTCGGGCGTCGGCACGGTGCTGGTCGACATGCGTTGACCAGCACCTGCTCGGCGATACGCCAGGGTGTTTGATCAGACGACGGCGGGCTCTGACCCGCCTTCGCCGCGTTTTGATCCATTCGTCCCCCTCGCCCACCGCTGCTCGGGAAGATGACGACAGCAGCGCGGTTGCCGTACGCGGCGCGCGCCTTCCGCCCTGCATCACTATCCGCCTCATGGCGTCGCTGCCTGCCAGTGGCACTGCAGACTTGAGGACGCGCGGCGGCAACAAGAGCGTTGCAAAAACGCCCGCACCTCACATTGCGCGCTGATGGGTTCGCCTCCCGCGCGTCGCATAACTGACATCGGCCGGACACGCTGTTGACACAGGCATGCGTACGCAGGCGCGGTCGATGTCACCAAACTGACATCAAATCTAAATATAACTGCTGCCATTGCCGCTACGTCAGGACGACCTGGGCGCCTGGCAGGCGCTCAGCCGCCATGTTCGCCGCCCCGGTTGGGGGCAGCCGCAGGCCTGACGCTGCCGCCGACCCGTTTCCCTTGCACGAGCCGGACCCATGAAAAAACGCAATCTCGCCACCGTTCTGTGCGCCCTCAGCGCGACCGCCAGCGGCAGTACGCTGGCCGCCGAGCTGGAGCTGTACGTCGACCGCAAGACCAAGCAGATCTTCGCCGAGCCGGCACCGGGGCGCGACAAGCTGGGCAAGTTCGTGCAGGTGGACGAGAACGGCAAGCTGCCGGCCTCGGCACTGCCTGCCGCGCCGGCATTGCCACCGCCGCCTGCCGCGCCAGTGGCGGCCGACACCGCCATCGCCCAGACCGCACCTGCACCCGTGCCGGCAGCGGCGCCGGCCAAGCCCGGCGAAGCCGGCAAGAAGTGGTACGACAAACTGAGCCTGCGCGGCTACACCCAGATCCGCTACAACCAGGGCATCGGCGGCGACGCGCAGGACCTGCGTGCGCCTGGCGACCGCTTTATCGGCAACGACCAGAGCCTGGGCATCCGGCGTGCGCGTCTGGTGCTGAGCGGCGATCTCAACGAGCACGTGTCGCTTTACTTCCAGCCGGATTTCGCGAGCACGCCGACCGGTTCGACCACCTCCAACTTCGCGCAGCTGCGCGATGCCTATGCCGATATCTACTTCGACAAGAAGCGCGAATACCGCGTGCGTGTGGGCCAGTCGAAGATGCCGTACGGCTGGGAAAACCTGCAGTCCAGCCAGAACCGTCTCACGCTGGATCGCGCCGACGCGCTCAACTCCGGCCTGCGCGACGAACGCGATATCGGTGCGGTGTTCTATTACAGCCCCACCGTGGCCAAGGGCCGCTTTCAGGATCTGGTCAAGTCGGGCCTGAAGGGATCGGGCGATTACGGTGTACTCGGTGCGGGCGTCTACAACGGCCAGGGCGCCAACCGTGCCGAGCGTAACGACGGCATGCATGCGGTGGTGCACGCGACCTACCCGTTCAAATTCGCCAATGGCCAGTATCTTGAAGTGGGCGCCGATGCCTACAGCGGCCGCTTCGTGCCGACTGCGGCTGCGGTGAATATCGGCGGCCGCAGTTTCACCCCCGCCATCACCGACCCGAACGGCTACACCGACCAACGCGTGGCCGCCCACATCATTTACTACCCGCAGCCGTTCGGTTTGCAGGCCGAGTGGACAGTGGGTCGCGGCCCGGAGCTGGATGTCGCGCAGCGGCGTATCCGTACACGTTCGCTGAGCGGCGGTTACGTGCAGGCGATGTTCAAGCACGACTTCAATTACGGCACCCTGCTGCCGTACCTGAAATGGCAGACCTACCGCGGCGGTTCCAAGTTCGATACCAATGCGCCGCGCATGCGCCTGGACGAAGTGGAAGCCGGCGTCGAGTGGCAACCGATGGATGCGCTGGAACTGGTGTTTGCGTATTCGAAGATGAAGCGCACCGACGTCACCACGGCGCCGTATCCGGTGGTGGAAGGCGATTTGCTGCGGCTGCAGTTGCAGGTCAATTACTGATCCCTGCAACCCGATGAAGAACAACAAAAAAGCCCCCGGTTGCGGGGGCTTTTTTGTTATTGCCTGTTGCATCGCCGGGAGTGGTCACCCGTTACACCGGGAGGATGGAGTGCGCGCCCCTCCTTCGGCCGATGATCTACGCAAGCACCAGCGCGCTACCGTGCCGCCAGTTCTGCACGAATGATGTCTGCACCTGCACTGAGGGCAGTGAGTTTGCCTCTTGCGACGTGCCGGGCGAGCGGCGCCATCCCGCAGTTGGTGGACGGATAGAGCTTGTCGGCATCGACAAACCGAAGCGCTTTGCGCAGCGTGTCGGCCACCTCCTGCGGTGTTTCGATCGTATTGCTTGCCACGTCAATGGCGCCGACCATCACCTTCTTGCCGCGAACGAGTTCGATCAGATCGATCGGCACGTGCGAGTTGTGGCACTCCAGCGAGACGATGTCGATATTGGATGTCTGCAGCTTGGGGAACGATTCTTCGTACTGACGCCACTCCGACCCCAGCGTCTGCTTCCAGTCGGTATTGGCCTTGATGCCGTAGCCATAGCAGATATGGACGGCAGTCTCGCATCTTAGGCCTTCGATGGCCCGTTCAAGGGTGGCAACGCCCCAGTCGTTGACCTCGTCGAAGAAGACATTGAAGGCCGGCTCATCGAACTGGATGATGTCCACGCCGGCAGCTTCGAGCTCCCTGGCTTCCTGATTGAGGATCTTCGCAAACTCCCATGCCAGCTTTTCACGGCTTTTGTAGTGCGCATCAAAGAGCGTATCGATCATCGTCATGGGACCAGGCAGCGCCCATTTGATCGGCTGCCGGGTTTGCTGGCGCAGGAACTTGGCGTCGTCGACGAAGACGGACTTCGGGCGGCTCACCGCGCCAACAACGGTGGGGACGCTGGCGTCATAGCGATCGCGAATCCTGACCGTCTCGCGCTTTTCGAAATCCACACCGCTGAGGTGTTCGATGAAGGTGGTGACGAAATGCTGACGGGTCTGCTCGCCGTCGCTCACGATATCGATGCCGGCGTGCTGCTGTTCCTGCAGCGACAAGCGCAATGCGTCCTGCTTGCCTTCGATCAGTTCCTCGTCCTGCAGCTTCCAGGGAGACCAGAGTTTCTCCGGTTGCGCGAGCCAGGACGGCTTGGGCAGGCTACCGGCGGTTGAGGTGGGGAGCAGCTTATTCATGATGAGTGATGTCTTGCGTTCGTGTTGATTAGACAGCGTGGCTGGAGGCCCACTGCTCGAGAATGTTCCCGTAGGGCTTGATGAAGTGCTCCTGCGTGAATTTGCCCTGCGTCACCGCGAGCTGGCTGCGCTCTTCCCGGTCGTAAACGATCTGGGTAGACGAGTAATCCTGATGCTTCAGGCTCGGCTGGTAGATGGCCCCTGCTGCGGAATTGGCGTTGTAGATCTCTGGCCGGTAAATCTTCTGGAACGTCTCCATGGTGCTGATGGTGCCGATCAGCTCAAGATTGGTGTAGTCGTTCAGCAGGTCGCCGAGAAAGTAAAACGCCAACGGGGCGACACTGTTGGGCGGCATGAAATAGCGCACCTGCAGGCCCATTTTCTCGAAATACCGATCCGTCAATGAACCTTCGTCCTGCCTGTATTCGATGCCCAGGATGGGGTGCTGGTTTCCGGTGCGGTGATAGACCTTGCTGCTGGAGACGCTGATGCAGATGACCGGCGGCTTGGTGAACCGCGCCTTGTAGGCGTCCGAGTGCACGAAGTGCTTGAACAGCTTGCCATGCAGGCTGCCGAAATCATTCGGCAGGCTGAAGTTGGACGCGTCCTGATTGTGCGCTGGCAGCAGCACGCTGAAATCGTAGTCGCGCACATAGGAGGAAAAATTATTTCCTGCAATGCCGTCGATGCGCGCGCCGGTCGTTTTATCGAGGATGCTGGGTTTCAATATCTCGATCAGCGGAAATGCATCGCCTGCTTCGCTCCCACCGATCTTCATCTCGACAGAGATGATTTCGAGTTCGACCGTATAGCGGTCAAGCGTGGGGTTATCCCAATGCGCCAGGTCGTTGAAGCGGTTGTTAATCATCGCCAGCGTGTTACGCAGATTTTCCTGACGACGCTGCCCCCTGGCCAGGTTGGCAAAGTTGGTCGTGTTGCGCGTATTGGCCGCGGGACGGTAATCCTCATCGAACCAAAGGCTCTTGATGCTGAAGGTCAATTCCTGAGTCATTGCAAGCTGACGCCTTGTTTCGAGATTAAATACGAGCGCACTTCTCAGCGAAGCTGTTGATGCCTGCTGGATGGACGCCGGGACTCTGGATCGGCGGGCCATCGCCAACCGATCCGGTGGCCGAAGAGGGCGTGGCGGCCCTCAGGCCGCAGCTACTTTTTCTGCGGCGATGGAACTTGGCTGCCGCGTCAATGCGATCAGCGGCAATGCCCGCTGCACCGCCAGCCTGGCCCGCTCTGCCAGGGCCTCGTTGTGCACGCGGTAGTCCAGAAAGTCCCGATCGGTGGCGTAGACGCCCAGCGGCAACGTGCGTGCCTGGAAGAAACTGAAAAGCGGCCGCAGCTGGTGGTCGATCACCAACGCATGGCGGTCGCTGCCGCCGGTTGCAGCCAGCAGGACGGGCGTGTCGATCAAGGCGTCCTGATGGATGAAGTCGAAGAAATGCTTGAACAGCCCGGTGAAGGACCCGCGATAGACCGGCGTTGTCACCACTAGCACGTCGGCCTGCTCCACGGCGATCAGTTCCTGCTCCACCGTTGCGGGCAACTGCGAGCGCCAGACCGCCCCGGCGAACTGCGTTGCCAACGCCCCGAGTTCGACCAGATGTTGCTCGCACGGCACTGCGTCGGCGATCAGCGCCAGCAGATGCTCGGCCAGGGCGACGGCCTTGGAGGGGCGTTGCATCCCGCCGGAGACCGCGACGACGCGGAGGGGGTGTGGCACGTTGACAGTCATGCAGGTGGACCTAGAACGACGAACCCCGATGCTAGGGCTCGCATTTAATGAAGTAAAATGGTGTTATTTCAACAATCCATGAATTCGGATCATCTGAATGCTTGAGCGCATCCACCTCACCATCGTCCAGCAGGTCGAGCAGCAAGGCTCGCTGACGGCCGCCGCCGGCGTGTTGAACCTGACCCAGTCGGCGCTGAGCCACAGCATGAAAAAGCTGGAGCAGCAGCTGGGCACCGACGTCTGGCTGCGCGAGGGCCGCAGCCTGCGGCTGACCCAGGCCGGCCAGTATCTGCTGGCGGTGGCCAACCGGGTGCTGCCGCAACTGGACCTGGCCGAAGAGCGCCTGGGGCAGTTCGCGCAGGGCGAGCGCGGTGCGCTGCGCATCGGCATGGAATGCCATCCCTGCTACCAGTGGCTGCTCAAGCTGGTGGCGCCCTATCTGGCCACCTGGCCGGATGTGGATGTGGACGTCAAGCAGAAGTTCCAGTTCGGCGGCATTGGCGCACTGTTCGGCTACGAGATCGATCTGCTGGTCACACCCGACCCGCTGTACAAGCCAGGGCTGCGGTTCGAGCCGGTGTTCGACTACGAGCAGGTGCTGGTCGTGGCCAGCGGCCATGCGCTGGCGTCGGCGGCCTACGTCAAGCCGCAGCAGCTGACACGCGAGGTGCTCATCAGCTATCCCGTGGACCTTGAGCGGCTGGACATCTACAGCCAGTTCCTGCTGCCGGCCGGTGTCACGCCCAGGCGCCACAAGGCCATCGAAACCACCGACATCATGATGCAGATGGTGGCCAGTGGCCGCGGCGTGGCCGCCATGCCACGCTGGCTGGTGGAGGAATATGCCTCCAGGATGGACGTGGTGCCGGTGCGGCTGGGTGCGCGCGGCATCCCCAAGCAGATCTTCCTGGGCGCACGCGAGGCGGATATCGCCATCGACTACCTGCGCGCCTTTATCGAACTGGCGCGCGCGCCTGGCAATGGCAGCGCCACTCCGCCGGGAGCCCACTGATGGACACCATCGCCAGGCGCGTGTGTTGCACGGGCCGCCTTCCCGCTCGATCAGCGCTGACATGCGGGAGCCACCCAATCGCCACCAGAGGACGGCAATCCCTTTGATGTCTCCGGATCCGCCCAGCCTCGCCGGCACCCTCACCGACGCCTATTCGTTGGAAGTCGGCGCAAACGACATGCCCGCGCTGACCGCAGCGGCGCCGCGGATCCTGCGTGGCTCAACCATTGCCATCCCCTACCTGCCCAGCCAGAACGACGACGCGCGACTGGCTGCAGCACAGAGGGTGCGCACCCTCGGCTTCGCGCCCATGCCCCACCTTTCCGCGCGCCGCATCGCCTCGCTCGACGCGCTACACGCCTTCGTCGGGCGTGCCGTCGATGAAGCCGGCGTTGAGCGCTGCCTGGTGATAGCGGGTGATGCGCCTTCTGCGATCGGGCCGTTTTCGGACAGCTTGTCGCTGATCGATACAGGTGTTTTCGAGCGCTCGGGCATCACCACCATCGGCGTGGCAGGGCATCCGGAAGGACATCCGGGCATGCCTGCAACCGATCAATGGGATGTGCTGGAACGTAAGTGTCGCAGCATCGCCGAGCGCGGCATGGCGCCGCTGATCGTCACCCAATTCGCGTTCGATGCCGACATCGTGCTGACGTGGCTGGAAGCGCTGCGCGCGCGTGGCATTGCACATCCCGTGCGTGTGGGCGTTCCCGGTCCTGCGGGCGTCGCGGTGCTCGCGCGCTATGCCGCACGCTGCGGTGTGGGCGCATGCGCATCGATGCTGTCCAAGTACGGCATCTCGATCGGCAAGCTGTTCGGTAGCGCGGGGCCGGATCGTTTTGTGGATCGCCTCGCCACCGGCCTCACTGAAGCGCATGGCGACGTCAGCCTGCACTTCTTTCCCTTCGGCGGCATTGCGCAGTCTGTCGCGTGGGTAGAGCAGTATCGCTCCCGCACCGCCGCCCACATCTTGTAGACCTCGGCATCGCGAAGATCGCAATAGATTTCGCACGGTAGTCTGCAGTCCGTGCGGACTGAGACCCGCAGAGTTCGGCGGTCAACAGCGACCGCAGACTTACAGTTTTAGTTGGTACGGAAGTGTGGATCGTCGACATGTCCACGACCTGGATCACAGTCCGTACTATTCATTTCTGTGGATTTGTTGGCTGCGCGTGAGGTGCTGCAGCGCACAGCAGACCTGTCACAAGCGCGCGGTATAACCATCGGCGAATCGCGGCGAGGGGGCGCTGCATCCGGTGTCGTTGCCATGCGCAGCGGCATCGCTTCGCAACGTTCAAGGAGAGATGTCGCCATGCCGAAGCCGTCGCTATTGTCGTTACTGTGCAGCCTGTCGCTCGTGTCCCTGCCGCTTGCGGCGGCGGAGCTGCAGCCCAAACAACTGGCTGGCCCACCGGAGGAGTTCGCGCAGATGCGCGCGCCCGATCCGGCCGAGTCGGCGATTCTGTCCAAGAGCGCATTACTACCGGTGGAATTGACGCCGGCCGGTAAATCGGCGCGCTGGCAAGGCACCTTGCCGGTGGAAAACGGCCACCTGCGTTTCATGGTATTGGCCGGCGACCAGCCGTGGGATGCGGCAGTGACTGCACCACGCATTGCCGGCGCGCGTGACGCTGCCGTTGCACCGCAACTGCAAGCACAACGCACATTGCTGGGCAGCGCAGAGAGTGGCACCAGCGGCATGCATTACGCAGTGGAATCGGCACAGAACGGTGCATGGTCGCTGACCCTGCAATCGGCATCGCCGGTGGCGCAACGCGGCTATGTCTTGATGGAAGGCGATGCACGCACGCAGTTGGCTTCGTACCCGCGCAATCGTCACCAGCAGGTGGGTCAATCGTTGACGCTCAATGCGCTGCTCAGCGGCAACGATGCGCGCGGTGCGACCTTGCTTGCCGCGCAGGCTGGGCAGATCGAGACAGCCAGCCTACGTGTGATCGATCCGCAAGGCGGCATCCGCACGCTGCCGATGGCCGATGACGGGCAACACGACGATGGCGCAGCCGGCGATGGCGTGTATGGCGGTACGTTCCAACCGACGGCCGAAGGCACCTGGATCGCACAGGTGATCGTGCACGGTCACGACCAGGCAGGGCAGCCGTTCGTGCGCACCAGCGAGCATGTGTTGCCGGTGCTGGATACCTCGTTGCGTTTGCTCGGCAATGCACTGAGCGCACGTGCTGCCGATGGCACGCGGCTCAGCATTGCGTTGCCGATCGCCGCGCGCGGCAAGGCGCCGTCGCACTACCGTGTGTTCGGCCAGGTGTGGGGCACCGATGCCAAAGGCAAGGAGGTGCCGGTAGCATGGATCGGCGGCATGCTGACGCCGCAACAAGGCCAGCTGCCGCTGAGCCTGGACGAACGCTGGATTGCGCGTGCCGGTGCACGTGCGCCGTTTAGCGTGCGTGGGCTGCGCATCGAAGATCCGGACCATTACATCCCGCTGGTGCAGGCCGACACGCTGCCGTTGCAGCTGCCCGCATTACGGCGTGCCAGCATCGCGCGGTCTGCCGGTGCGATCGACGAAAGCATGCGTATGGGGCCGCGTCCGACTGCGTTGGCCAGTGCCAGTGCAATGGCGCAGCCGCAGGCCACCGGCTCGCAACTGGTGCTGGTGCACGGCTATTGCTCCAACGGCGTGTGGCCGCAGGCGCAATTTACCAATGCCTCGTCGTTCATCGATGCCAAACAGAACCGCAGCAACGACCAGTTCGCGCAGCGGTTGGCGCAGTTCGCCAGCCAGTGGTCCTCGTTTGCCACGGTGGCGCACAGCCAGGGCGGCATGGCCGCGCTGCATCTGTATACCTACTACTGGAGCGGGCTGGATAACGCCAGCGGTGGGCGGGTGATGCAGTCGGTGGGCACGCCGTATCAGGGCACCAACCTGTCGGGCATTCTGGCGGCGGTGGGTTCGTGGTTCGGGGTGGGCTGCGGCACCAATACCGACATGACCTACGACGGTGCGAAGGCGTGGCTGGCCGGCATTCCGGCCGATGCGCGGGCCAAGGTCAACTACTACACGACCTCGTTCGCCAAGACCAACTGGTACACCAACGACTACTGCAACGCGGCCTCGGATCTGGTGTTGAACGACCCGGAAGACGGCACGGTGGAGCAGGTCAATGCGCAGCTGCCGGGGGGCGTCAATCGCGGCCACACCACGGGGCAATGCCATACCACCGGCATGCGTGATCCGGCGCAGTATCTGGATGCCAGCCGCAATGCGGTGATGAACGCCAACGCAGCGAAGTAATGCGGTTTTAGCTGTGTGCACTGCGATGGCCGGCGTCTGCGTCGGCCATCGCAGTACGCTTGGGAACACTTAGAGCGGTTAACAAAACGTAGCGAGTAGTCGTCAGGTGGGTGCGCAGTAGTTTTGATAGCCGCTCTTTGCGTGTTGCATGCAGTTAGTTCTTGCTCGCCTAAGCGCGGCCAACACAACTCCTACGTTCACGGATCTTGGTTGGCTTGAGAGGTGATTGAACGGCGTGGGTGCTTGGGCTTTTAGAGCGGATGATCTGTGGGTTTGCTGCAGGGCCCTTGCCCGCCCACCGTCGCGGGACACGCCGCAAGTACGTCCGTGTAGGCTCTTACGCGGCATCCATGCCGCGTAAGGTCCCGCGACGGTGGGCGGGCAAGGGCCAGTCAAGATGGTCGGTGTGCGTAGCTCTTCTCAAAGCAACCGATTCACTCTCTGGTGCGGTGTCCTCGCCGCTTGCGGGACCGTGTGGCGGCATGGATGCCGCCACCGAGCCTACATGGACGTACTTGCGGCGTGTCCCGCAAGCGGTGAGGGCACCGCGCACTCGACTCCCCCGACGCTCGCGCCTCCATGCAAGGCTACTGTTGCGCCAACGGTTGCGACTGCGCATCGGCTCCACCGCCGAGCACCTTGTACAGGCTCACCCGATTGCTCGCCTCGGTCAGACGCAGGCTGATCAAGGTCTGTTGCGCGCTATAGAGCGTGCGTTGCGCGTCCAGCGCCACCAGATAACTCTCTACGCCATTGCGATAGCGCGCATCCGACAGGGTGAAGCCGCGTTGTGCGGCATCGACCAGGGCGCGCTGCGCATCCATGCGCTCGTCCAGCTGGGTGCGTTCGGCCAATGCATCGGCCACTTCGCTGAAGGCAGTCTGGATCGCCAGTTCGTACTGCGCGATGGTGATGTCTTTCTGCAGCTTGGCCACGTCCAGTTCGGCCTTCAAGGCGCCGGCACGGAAGATCGGCACGCTGACGCTGGGCGAGAACGACCAGGTGTGGTCGCCCTCGAACAGGCTGGACAAGGCATCGCTGCCGCGCCCGACATTGCCGGTGAGCGAGATGGTGGGGAAGAACGCGGCGCGGGCGGCGCCGATGTCGGCATTGGCGGCCTTGAGCGTGTGCTCGGCCGACAATACGTCCGGGCGCTGCAGCAGCACGCGCGATTCCAGCTGGGCCGGTAGCGGTGCCAATGCCACACCGGTATCGATCGCATCGGCAGCCGGGAGCAACGCCGCTGGCACCTGCGTGCCGGCGACCAGATTCAAGGCATTGCGCGACTGCGCCAGCTGGGTGGTGAAACTGGCCACATCGGCACGCGCACTTTCCACACTGGTCTGGATCTGCGCCAGATCCAACCTGGAGACGATGCCGTTCTCGTGTTGCAACTCGGTCAGGCGTAGCGTCTTGCGTTGGCTCTCCAGTGTTTGCTGGGCAAGCGCCAGCCGCTGCTGATCGGCAGCCACGGTGAGCCAGCCGCTGGCCACTTCGGCCACCAGGCTCAGACGCGTGCTGCGTTGGGTCTGCTCGCTGGCGAGATAGGTTTCCAGCGCCTCGTTCTTGAGGCTGCGGATGCGCCCGAACAGATCCAGCTCCCAACTGGTGATGCCCACTTGCCCGGTGGCGCTGCGGATGATCTGCGGCGCACCGGTGAAACTGGTCGCTGCCGCAGCACGTTGCGCACTGTGCGAGACGGTGACATCCACCGCCGGGAACAGGTCCGCACGTTGAATGCGGTACTGCGCGCGTGTCTGTTCGATATTGAGCACCGCCACGCGCAGATCGCGATTGTTGTCCAGCGCCAGTGCGACCACTTGCTGCAGGCGTGGGTCGACCAGCACTTGCCGCCAATCCAGCGCAGCTGCATTGGACGTAGTGCTCTCCGCGCTGCCGGTGGCGCCGACCACACTGGGCACCGGCGCATCCGGGCGTGCATACCGCGGCGCCATGCTGGCGCAGCCACTCAATGCGATGGCACAGGCCACCGCCAGACTTACGGACAGGTTGCGCTTCACGGGGTCACCTCGGACGTACGAACGATAGTCGTGTGATCGGACACCTTGCCGGGAAACAGGCTGCGCACCATCACGTAGAACAACGGCACGAAGAAGATGCCCAGCACCGTGGAGGCCAGGGTGCCGCCGAGCACGCCGGTGCCCAACGAATGACGCCCACCGGAGCCGGCGCCGCTGCTGATCACCATCGGCAGCACGCCGAGCATGAAGGCCAACGAGGTCATCAGGATCGGGCGCAAGCGCATGCGGGCGGCATGCAAGGTGGCTTCGATCAACGGCTGGCCTTTTTCTTCCAGTTCTTTTGCAAATTCCACGATCAGGATGCCGTTCTTGGCGGCAAGACCCATCGTCGCCAGCAAGCCAACCTGGAAGTAGATGTCGTTGGACAGATCGCGCATCCAGGTCGCCAGCAGCGCACCGACAATGCCTACCGGCACCGCCAGCATCACCGAGATCGGGATCGACCAGCTTTCGTACAGCGCGGCCAGACACAGGAACACGAACACCAGCGATACCGCATACAACATCCAGGTCTGGGTGCCGGCAGCCTGCTCCTGATATGACATGCCCGACCAGGCGTAGCCCACGCCCTTGCCCATGCCATCGACTTCGCCGGCCACCGCCGTCATCGCATCGCCCGAGCTGATGCCCGGTGCGGCGCTACCGGTGATTTCCATCGATTCGCTGCCGTTGAAGCGCGTCAGCACTTGCGGTGCGTAGGCCCACGCACTGCTTGCGAACGCCGAGAACGGCACCATCGCGGCATCGCTGTTGCGCACGTACCAACGCTCGATATCGCTGGGCAACATGCGTGCGGATGCTTCGCCCTGCACATACACACGCTTGACTCGGTTGTTGTTGAGGAAGTCGTTGACGTAGCGCCCGCCCATCACCGTGGACAAGGTGGTGTTGATGTCGGCCGCGGCCACGCCCAACGCACCGGCCTTGGCGTCGTCGATCTGCACGCGGTA
Source organism: Xanthomonas sp. NCPPB 2933 (assembly GCF_056725225.1). Lineage (NCBI taxonomy): Bacteria > Pseudomonadati > Pseudomonadota > Gammaproteobacteria > Lysobacterales > Lysobacteraceae > Xanthomonas > Xanthomonas sp. NCPPB 2933. The sequence goes on along the minus strand of NZ_CM161518.1, from coordinate 440,781 downwards.
GGTGGGCGCATCGTCCAGCCCGTTGAAGCGCACTGCACTTAGGTTCTGATTGCCGTTGGCCAGCTGCAGCAATTGCTTGCGTGCTTCCACCAAGGCCTCGTGTCCGTTGCCGGCGGCATCCTGCAACTGCAGGGTGAAACCGGAGCTGGTGCCCAGCCCGTTGATGGCCGGTGGCGTCAACGCAAACACCTGCGCATCCGGCAGCGTCATCATCATCGCGCCGGTGATGCGTTGCGCCACTTCCTGCGCCGAGCCGTCGCGGTCGGCCCAGTCCTTCAGACGGATAAAGCCCATGCCCGAGTTCTGGCTGCTACCGGCCAGACTGAAGCCGGAGATGGTCATGATGCCCTGCACTTCCGGTTGCTTGAGGATGAACTGGGTGGCCTGGTCGATCGACTGCTGGGTGCGTTGCTGCGTGGCGCCGGCCGGTGCGCTGAACATCACCATCAGCATGCCCTGGTCTTCCTCTGGCAGGAACGCGCTGGGCAGGCGCCAGAACAGCAGGCCCAGCACCACCAGCAGCACCACATAGATCAGCGAGCCCAGCTTGCGATGGCTGACGATGCGCTCCACACCGCGCCCGTAACTCTCGGTGCCGCGATCGAAGCGCGTGTTGAACCAGGTGAAGAACCTGCCCAGCATGCCCTTGCGCGAGACATGGCCGCCCTTGTCGATGGGCTTGAGCAAGGTAGCGCATAGCGCAGGGCTCAAGGTCAGTGCGACCACCAACGACAGGATCATCGCCGCGGCAATCGTCACCGAGAACTGCCGATAGATCTCGCCAGTGGCACCGCCGAAGAAGGCCATCGGCAGGAAGACCGCCGTGAGCACCAGCGCGATGCCGACCAACGCGCCGGTGATCTGGCCCATCGAGGTATGCGTGGCCTCGCGCGGCGACATGCCTTGCTCGGCCATCAGCCGCTCGACGTTTTCCACCACCACGATGGCATCGTCGACCAACAAACCGATCGCCAGCACCATCGCGAACATGGTCAGCGTGTTGATCGAAAAACCCAGCAGCGACAACACGCCGAAGGTGCCCATCAACACCACCGGCACCGCGATCACCGGCACCAGCGTGGCACGCCAGTTCTGCAGGAACAGATACATCACCACGACCACCAGCACGATCGCTTCGATCAGGGTCTTGACCACTTCCTCGATGGAGATACGCACGAACGGCGTGGTGTCGTAGGCGACCTCGTACTTCAGCCCGGCCGGGAAGTACGGCTTGAGCGCATCGAGCTTGGCTTCCACCAGTTTGGCGGCGTCCAGCGCATTGGCGCCGGTCGCCAGCTGCAGGCCCATGCCCGAGGCAGCCTTGCCGTTGAACTTGGAACTGGAACCGTAGGATTCCGAACCCAACTCCACCCGCGCGACATCGCGCAGGTACACGGTGGCGCCGCTGGCATCGGACTTGAGCACGATGTTCTCGAACTGCGCGGGTGTCCTGAGCTTGCTGCGCGAGGTTACCGTGGCGTTCAACTGCTGGCCTTGCAGCGCCGGCAATGCACCCAGCGCGCCGGAGGACACATCGGCGTTCTGCGCGGCGATTGCGCTGCTCACATCCGATGGCATCAATGCGTAGGTGTGCAGTTTTTCCGGATCCAGCCATACGCGCATCGCGTATTCGGCGCCGAACACGTTGACGCTGCCGATACCGTTGAGGCGGCTGATCGGGTCCTGCAACGAGGACACCATGTAGTCGCCGATGTCGGTGCTGTCCATGCTGCCGTCTTCGGAAGTGAAGGCCAGCACCATGAACATGCTGCCGCTGGCCGATTTGGTGACGGTGATGCCGTTGGTCTTGACCTCGTCGGGCAGCAACGCCTCGCCTTGCGACACCTTGTTCTGCACCTGCACCTGCGCGGTATCCGGGTCGGTGCCGGAGTCGAAGGTGAGCGTGAGTTGCGCAGTACCAGCCGAGCTGCTGCTGGAGGACATGTAGAGCAGATTATCCAGACCGGTCATCTGCTGCTCGAGGATCTGCGTGACCGAGTTCTGCACGGTCTCTGCAGAAGCGCCGGTGTAGGTCGCGCTGACCGTCACCGAGGGCGGTGCGATGTCCGGGTATTGCTCCAGCGGCAGCGAGAAGATCGAGATGGCGCCGGCCAGCGTGATGACGATGGCGATGACCCACGCGAAGATGGGGCGGTCGATAAAGAAACGAGCCATAAGAGTTCCTCAGTCGGCCTTGGGCGTGGCGCTGGCCGGCGCTGTTGGCTTGGCATTGGGCGTAGCTGCGGCAGGTGCACTCGGCGTCACTGCTGTGGGTGCAACCGGCGCCGCTGCAGCTGGCGTGGCCGCGGCGGCCTTTACTTCGCGCGTCTTCACCGGCATGCCGACCTGGATTTTCTGCAGGCCCTGCACGATCACGCTCTCGCCCGCAGACAGGCCTTCGCTGACCACCCAGCGATCGCCCACTGCATCGCCTGTCTTGAGCACGCGCTGCGCCACCTTGCCGTCGGCACCGACCACCATCGCCACCGCCTCGCCCTTGCTGTTGCGGGTGACGGCCTGCTGCGGCACCAGGATCGCCTGCTCGTTGACGGCCATCGACAGCACCGCCTTGACGTACATGCCGGGCAACAGCAGATGGTCGGGGTTCGGAATCACCGCACGCAGTTTCACCGTGCCGGTGGTGGCATCCACCGCGGTGTCCACCACTTCCAGCGTGCCGGTACGCGCGTAAGCGCTGCCGTCTTCCAGCAGCAACTTGACCTCCGCCTTGCCGTCCACCGCCTTGACCTGGCCGGCATCGAGCTTGCGGCGCAACTGCAGCAGCTGCGCGCTGGATTGGCTGACATCCACATAGATCGGGTCGAGCTGGTTGATGGTGGTCAGCACATCGGTCTGGTCGGCAGTGACCAGTGCGCCCGGGGTAAAGCTCGAGGTGCCGATACGGCCGCTGATCGGCGCGGTGATGCGGGTAAAATCCAGATTGAGTTTTGCGGTCTGCAACGCGGCCTTTGCGGCGGTCACCGCGGCCTCGTTCTGACGCAACGTGGCAATCGCATCATCGCCATCCTGCTGACTCACTGCATCCAGCTTGACCAGTGTCTGATACCGCTGCGCCTTGGGCTTGGCCGAGAGCACTGCCGCTTGCGCCTGCGCCAGCTCGCCCTGCGCGGAGGCATACGCGGCCTGAAACGCGGCTGGCTCGATCTGGTACAGCACCTGCCCGGCCTGCACCTGCTCGCCTTCGGTGAACAGCCGCTTGCGCAGGATGCCGCCCACTTGCGGGCGTACTTGGGCGCTCTGATAGGCCACCGTGCGACCGGGCAGGGTCTGGTCCAACGCCAGGCGCTGCACGTCCACGCGTTGCACGCCCACTTCCACTTGCCGCTGCTGCGGCGTTTGCGCAGGCGAACAGGCCGCCAGCGCGACGGTGATCATGGCGGCCAGCAGCCATTGGCGCGGTACCACGGCAGAACGGGAAGAAGCGACGGAACGCATGCGGCGCACTCGGGAATGATCGGAGGATGCGCACGCTACGCTGCGAATATGGAGCAAATTTGAAGATTTGCGTTGACAGACAGCAGCCGCTTGCTTTCAGGGTTTAATGAAGTCCCAATACGGGTGTGCAAGACAGGCGGCGCACTTGGCGTCTGCAGTCGACGCCGCTGCAGTCGCCATTCAATGCAGGCAGTCATGACAGCAAGCGCACGTGCGTGACCTCATTCGCAACAAGGTTTTCCCAACGTCGATGAAACTCGGAATCACCGCCAAACTCTTTCTCGCCATCCTGAGCGCGTGCATCGCAGTGCTGCTGATCAATGGCCTGGCCGGGCAGCTATTACTCAGAAAGCAGTTTCTCGACTATCTCAGCGAGCAAGGCATCGAGCGGATGATGGAAGTGTTGCCGCGCGTGCAGGCCGATTACGCCAAGCATGGCGACTGGAACTTCATCCGCGACAATCCCGATGCCTGGTTCGTGCTGATGCGCCCGGAGCTGGCGCAAAATCTGCCACCGCGCGCGCCGCCGATCTCCGACCAGACCGGCGCAGTGTTTCGCTTCGCGCTGCTGGATCGCGATTACCGCGTGATCATCGGCAACCCCGATGTCAGCCGCACCGACACGCTGCGCCCGGTCGTGGTGCGCGGGCAGACGGTGGGCTGGATGGGCATGCTGCCGTTCGAAAAGGTGCTGACCGCCAACGACGCACGCTTCTTTCAAGCCCAGCAACGTGTGTGGTGGACAGTGGGCGCGGCATCGATCGGTGTCGCCGCGTTGTTTGGCTGGTTGTTGTCGCGCACCTTGCTGCGCCGCCTGCGTGGTTTGACCGTGGCAACCCATCGCCTGGCCGCCGGCGACTACGGCACGCGATTGCACGCGGGCATGCGCGATGAACTCGACCAGCTCGCGCGCGACTTCAACCAGCTGGCGCAGGCACTGGACAACAACGAGCGCGCGCGCCGCGAATTCATGGCCGATGTCTCGCACGAACTGCGCACGCCACTGGCCGTACTGCGCGCCGAACTTGAAGCGCTGCAGGACGGTATCCGGCCGATGACGCGTGAGTCGCTGACCTCGCTGCATCAGGAGGTCGGCCAACTCGGCAAGCTGATCGAAGATCTCTACGACCTGTCGCTGACCGATGTGGGCGCGTTGGCGTATCGGCGCGCGCCGATCGATCTGAGTGTGGTGCTGCAATCCACACTGGCCGGCATGCAGATGCGCATCGCTGCAGCCGGGCTCACGCTACGCGCCGACGGCATCGATGCGCCGCTGCATGTCAACGGCGATGAGCGCCGCCTGCAGCAGTTGCTCTCCAATCTGCTGGAGAATTCGTTGCGCTATACCGATGCCGGCGGCCAACTCGTTGTGCATTGCGCACGACGCGGACATGCAGTGGAAATCGTGGTGGAAGACAGTGCGCCCGGTGTGCCGGCAGACAAGCTGGATCGCCTGTTCGAGCGCTTCTATCGTGTGGAAGGCTCGCGCAATCGCGCCAGCGGTGGCAGCGGGCTGGGCCTGGCGATCTGCCGCAATATCGTCGGCGCGCACGATGGCGAGATCCACGCGACCGCTTCGCCGTTGGGCGGCCTGCGCGTGACGCTACGGCTGCCGGCATTGGAGGCCTAATGGACACCCAGACCGCACCGGCCGCACATGTGCTCATCGTCGAAGACGAACCGCGACTGGCCGCGGTGCTGGGCGAGTATCTGCACGCGGCCGGCTATTCGCATCATTGGGTGGCCGATGGCGCGCAGGCGATCGCAGCGTTTCGCGCGCAGGCGCCGGATCTGCTGTTGCTGGATCTGATGCTGCCAAATCGCGATGGCCTGGACATCTGCCGCGAACTGCGCAGCCTCAGCGCGGTACCGGTGATCATGGTGACTGCGCGCGCCGAAGAGATCGACCGCCTGCTCGGGCTGGAGATCGGCGCCGACGATTACATCTGCAAACCCTTCAGCCCGCGCGAGGTGATTGCGCGCGTACGCGCGGTGCTGCGCCGGCACCGGCATGATCCCAACAGCGAGCCAACGCACGGCCTGGTCATCGATGACGCCGCCTGCCGGGCCAGCGTGGGCGGACGCGACCTGGATCTCACGCAGGTCGAATTCCGCCTGTTGCGTACACTCTCCGCATCCCCTGGGCGGGTGTATTCGCGCGAACAGCTGATGGACCGTGTGTATGTGGACCACCGCATCGTCACCGACCGCACCGTGGACAGCCACATCAAGAATCTGCGCCGCAAACTGGCCGATGTGGGCGGCGAAGAATGGGTGCGCTCGGTGTACGGCGTGGGCTATCGCTTCGAGTATTTACCCACCGAGGCGTAATCCCCGCTCCGCTCTTGGTAGGAGCGCGCCCGCGCGCGACGCATGACCGACAACCCACCAACGACAGGCGGGTGACACCCATCACTCACACCTTCAACCACCGCGTGGAAATCGCCACGCCCACCATCAGCACCGCAACCCCGATCAAGGCACCGACCAGGCCGATGCCGTGGGCGGCGAACCCGATCAATGCCGGCCCGGCCAGAATGCCGGCGTAACCCAACGTGGTGACTGCGGTGATGGCGATGCTCTCCGGCATGCGCGTCTGGTTGCCGGCCAGCGAGAACAGGGCCGGCACGATATTGGCGCACCCCAGCCCCACCAACACGTAGCCGGCCAACGAGGCCTGCCACGGGCTCACCAGCGTGAGCACCAGAAACCCCGCGCTGGCCAACAGCGCGCCAAGCACGATCGAGCGGATGCGCCCCAGCCGCTCCACCACCGAGTCGCCCAACAGACGCGTCACCGTCATGGTCAGTGCAAACGCCACATAGCCCAGGCCGGCGGTGCTCGGGTTGACCTGGTGCACATCGGCCAGGAACACCGAGCTCCAGTCCAGAATGGTGCCCTCGGCCAGAAACACCACAAACGCCAGAATGCCGATAAACAGCACGATGCCCTTGGGCAGCGCGAGCAACGGCCCCTGCTGTGAAATGCGCTCGGCACGCCAATGCCGAACGGACAGTGCACCGACAAGCAGCATGGCAATCACACCGGCGATCGCAGCGCTCAGCGGACCAATGTGCGCCGACAACAGCAGCGTCATCGCACCGGCACCGACAAAGCCGCCGATGCTGAAAAACGCATGGAATCCGGACATCATCGCGCGCTTGGCGTCGCGTTCGACCACCACCGCCTGCATGTTCATCGCGCAATCCATCGCGCCCACGCCGGCGCCGAACACGAACAGCACCGCGCCCAGCATCCACGGGTTGGCGACAACCGCCAGAAACGGCAGGCTGATGCAGATCAATGCCGTCGTCACCGCCATCACCGTGCGAAAGCCGAAGCGCGCCGACAGGGCGCCGGCCAGCGGCATCGCCAGAAACGAGCCTGCGCCCAGGCACAGCAGGATCAACCCGAGCGCACCATCGTCCACGCCGGTCCTGGCCTTGGCGAACGGCACCAGCACCGCCCAGATGGCCGCAGCAAAGCCGGGAATGAAGAACGCTGCGCGCGTGGCGTGTTGCTGCGCGGGAGCGCTGGAGATAGGTGCAAGCGACATGCAAACAATTCCAATAGGAGCGGCGAACAGAAACGGCAACGGGGCCGCCAAGCCGGCGCGCTCGCTGGTTGAAACGTGGCATGACCACTGCTCCACCACGCTTGCTGCAACCGTCCCTGGCTGATGGGATAAGACGCGTCAACCGCTAGCGAAACACAACCGTGCGATGGCCATTGAGCACCACGCGATGTTCGACATGACGGCGCACCGCACGCGCCAGCACCAGCGATTCGGTATCGCTGCCCAGCCGCACCAGATCGCGCGGCGTCATTGCGTGGTCCACGCGGGCGACGTCCTGTTCGATGATCGGGCCTTCGTCCAGGTCTTCGGTGACGTAATGCGCGGTGGCGCCGATGATCTTGACCCCGCGCGCGTGCGCCTGGTGGTACGGCTGCGCGCCCTTGAAGCTGGGCAAAAAGCTGTGATGGATATTGATCGCGCGCCCGGCCAATGCGCGGCATAGTTCCGGCGAAAGAATCTGCATGTAGCGCGCCAGCACCACCAGATCGATCTGCAAGGCCTCGACCAGTGCGAGCAGTTGCGCTTCCTGCGCAGCGCGCGTGTCTGCACTCACCGGCAGATGGTGGAAGGCGATGCCGTAGGAGGCCGCCAGCGGCGCGAAGTCGGCGTGGTTGGAGACCACCGCGGCGATGTCCACCGGCAGTTGCCGGCTATGCATGCGGAACAGCAGATCGTTGAGGCAATGCCCCTGCTTGCTCACCAGCACCAGCAAGCGCGCACGACGGCGCGCGTCGTGCAATTGCCACTGCATCTGGAATTCGTCGGCCAGCAGCGCAAAGCGCCGCTCCAGACCGGCGATCTCGGTGGCCTGCGGCTTGTTGAAGTGCACGCGCAGAAAGAAGCGGCCGCTTTCGTCGTCGCCGAACTGCTGCGCGTCGAGAATATTGCAGGCCAGATCGAACAGCAGCCCGGTCACGCGATAGACGATGCCGGTACGGTCGGGACAGGACAGGGTGAGGATGTAGTCGGAGCGCATCTGCACAATGATAGCCAATGCGCGCAGCTGCGGGCGCGGTGCTTGCGCCCGTAACTTTTCCATCCGACTCAGCGCGGCGGCAGGCGCAGCATCAGCCGCCGATTGATCTCGTCCAGTTGCGCCATCGATGCCTCCACCGAGGTTTCCATCGCTTCGTGCGTGGTGATGTGGGCGCGCAGATGCGCGGGGTCGGCCAGCTCGCCACGCACCAGGAACACGTTCTCGCCCACTTCGCCCACATGCCGGCTGAGCACCACGTAGTCCACCTGATCGAAGCCGTGCTGTTTGGCCAGCGGCAACAGGCGTGCAGCCATGCGCACGCTGGCCTCGTCGGTGGGTTTGTTCAACTCGGCATCGAGCACTGCCACCGCTTCGCGGATCTGCGCGAACAGATAATGGTCCGGATGCTCGGGATGCTCCGGGCCCACCGGGCCCTGGTCGACGACCGGTGCGGCGGTCATCGTGTAGCACCGGCGCAGGCAAGTGCGCGCGGTGTGAGCTCGGTCGAACCGAGCGTGATATGCAGGTGTCGCATCGCATCCTCCCTGGAGCGGCGGCTATAACGAGCCGGCATTTTAGAAGGTCTGCTGCATGTTGGGGTGAGCAAGATGCATCGCGCATCGCCCTCAAGCGAAGCGCGATGCGCGCAACCCACTCGCGCCCCGGCGCTGCGATCAGGCCACCTGCCCTGCCCGGCGCGCCGACACCTCTGCCAGTACCGCCCAATCGGCGTTGCCGTCGCCATGGGCGATCGCCTCGTCCAGGCCGGCGCGCAGCAACTCGCCCAACGGCATCGGCACCTGCTTGTCGGCGCCGGCCTGGATCGCCAGATCCACATCCTTGCGGCCCAGCGTGGCGGTGAAGCCGGCCGGCAGATACTCGCGTTGCATGATCAAGCGGCCGTAGCCCTGATACGCGGGCGCGGCGAACAAGGTGCTGGTAAGCATGCCCAGGAACTGGGTGGCCTCCACGCCGTGGCCGCGTGCCAGCGCGCTGGCTTCGGCCATGGCGCCGATCGCGCTGGCCAGGCAGAAGTTGGCCGCCAGCTTGACCGCATTGGCCTGCTCGGGGGTGCGGCCGATCTCCCAGGTGCGTTGGCCAAGCACATCGAACATCGGCTGCACGCGCGCCAATGCCGCCTCGTCGCCAGCTGCCAGAATGTTGAGCTTGCCGGCTTCGGCCACATCGACGCGGCCGAGTACGGGTGCGGCCACGTAGGCCACGCCGCGCTCGGCGTGCAGGGCGGTCAACTCGTGCGCCAACGCCACCGAGATGGTGGCCATGTTGACGTGCACGCTGCCGGCCGGCAGCGCGTCCAGCACACCGCGTTCCAGCAGGGTTTCACGCACCGCGTTGTCGTCGGCCAGCATCGAGAACAACAGCGGGCCGTGTGCGACGTCGCGCGGTGCGTCCACCACCGTTGCACCGGCCTGCCGCAGCGACTGCGCACGCTCGGGCGAGCGATTCCACACACTCAGCTCGAACCCGCCGCGCAGCAGGTTGTGTGCCATCGGCAGGCCCATCGTGCCCAAGCCCAGAAATCCTATCGGCATCTGTTTTCCTTATGCGATCTTGCGTCAAGAGCGGCGATCCAAACACCAGCCCGCTCTGCTTGTTTACCACTCCCGGCGTCAATCAGCTGGCGAACACGCCGCGCGCCTCACGTGGCTCGCAGCGCAAATATTGCGGCGCCGGCGTGACCGAGGCACCGAGTGCAGCGGCCGCATGCCACGGCCAGCGCGGGTCGTACAGAATGCCGCGCGCCAGTGCGATGGCATCGACCTGGCCGTCTTGCACAATCGCCTCGGCCTGCGCCGGCTCGGTGATCAGGCCCACGCCGATCACCGGCGTGTCGACCTGCGCCTTGATCTGCTGCGCAAACGGAATCTGATAGCCGGCCTGCACCGGAATCTGCTGGCGCGGATCCAGCCCGCCGCTGGAGACATGGATGTAGTGCGCACCGCGTGCATCCAGCGCCTTGGACAAGGCAATGCTCTGCGCAAGATCCCAACCGCCCTCCACCCAATCGGTGGCAGAAATCCGCACGCCGATGGCGATCTTGTCCGACACCGCCGCACGCACCGCATCGAAGATGCGCAAGGTCAGCCGCATGCGGTTTTCCAGGGAACCGCCATACGCATCGCTGCGCTGATTGCTCAGCGGCGACAGGAACTGATGCATCAGATAGCCATGCGCGGCATGCAGCTCGATCAACTCCAGGCCCAGACGTTCGGCGCGCTGTGCCGAGGCGACAAATGCATCGACCACTGCATCGATGCCGGCTTCATCCAGCGCCTGCGGCAACGGCTGGCCCTCGCGAAACGCCAGCGCCGATGCAGACACGGTCTGCCAGCCATGCGCGTGGTCCGGTGCGATCGCCTCGCCACCTTTCCACGGCAGATCGGTGGAGGCCTTGCGCCCGGCATGTGCCAATTGAATGCCGATCGGCATCGGCGACCAGCGCCGTACCGATTGCAGCACCTCGTCCAATGCCTGCTCGGTGGCGTCGTCGTACAAGCCCAGATCGGCGTAGGAAATGCGCCCCTGCGGCTGCACTGCGGCCGCTTCCAGAATCAGCAGGCCGGCACCGGATTGCGACAAGGTGCCCAGATGGATGCGGTGCCAGTCGCTGGCGCGGCCGTCCTGTGCGGAGTACTGGCACATCGGGGCGATGACGATCCGGTTGGCAAGCGCAAGCGGACCGAAGCGAATGGGGGAGAACAGCTGGCTCAAGAGGGCATCCACACATGACACGGGGATGCCCATTGCACTGCGCCGCGCGCGTGCGCACAACCGCTGCGATGGATCACTGCGTCATGCCGAGCGCGCACTGACGACATTGACGCCGCGCGTACGCTGCGGGTCGACCGGCGCATGCAGGAACGCCAAGGCCTGCGCGCACGACTGTTCCACCTTCAGACTGAGCAGTTCGTCGGCACGGGTGCGCCCGAAGTTGAGCGCGGCGATCGGCAAGCCGTTGCGCGCGGCGGTCTGCACGAAACGAAAGCCCGAATACACCATCAGCGACGAGCCCACCACCAGCACCGCATCGGCCGCCTGCAGATGCGCAAACGCGCGCTCCACGCGCTCGCGCGGCACGTTCTCGCCGAAGAACACCACATCCGGCTTGAGCACGCCGCCGCATTGCGTGCAGGCCGGCACCGCGAAGGCGGCGAAGTCCACGCCTTCCACGTCGGCGCGCCATCGGGCGCCTGCCCACGCCGTGCAGCGTAACCGGGCAGGTCGATCATCGATCCGCTGCCGGCGGCCTGGTGCCGGCGGTCCACGTTATGGGTCGGCAGCAATTCGAGCCGGCTACGCGCTTCCCACTGCTTGGGGCCACGCTCCATAGCGTGCCGTCATTGGGCAGGAGACATCGTGGCGATCCAGTTCACGCCATCGAGCGTAAGGAATTGAAGATCGCCCGCAACGCATACTCGCACTACGGAGCCCATTCCGCCTTCAGGCCAGATAATTTTAATACCCACTCTACATCGGAAAATTCGGCTGGATACGGCGCGTGCATTCAGCCATGACAGCGAGATCGCATCGAGTCGACAACACGCTTTAGGCAATGGAAATGCGGTGTAAAATGCGTCACTGGCACCGCACCGCGTGACCACCATCATCTGAACACCGGCAACCTTTGGTGCCGTTTGCTATCATTAGGCCGATCCAGAACAACAATTCCCTTCACAGAAACAGGATGTAGGCGCCATGGAAAAGGCAATGGTTGGGGCGATTAAGTGTAGTGCTTACGGAATATGTTTGGGGATGCTGCTTTATGCGCAGGGCGCCCATGCAGCGAGCGAATGCGAGCAAAACTATAGTTCATCTCCCGGCTCCAATGGCGGCGTTATCCACCAGAGCTTCGTTGGACTATACGGCGCCGACAAGGCCGCAGTGACATCCAGCCTTGCGGCCATGGCAAAGAAACAGACTTTCCAACTCATCCAAGGTCCCTCCATTCTCGAAGACGGCCTCATCACCATGGTCTACGCGCAGGAAGCATCCGCGACCTCGCGCGGCTTTCCTGTTGTCATGATAGTGGCACCCGACACTGATGCAGCGGTCATCTCCTTCGAATTGCCAAAAGGCATGACTGCGCCCGATGCGAAAGGCAACGTCTGTTCGTTTTTTGATGAGGCAAAATTGAATGGACAGCCTGCAAATTCCAGCCGACGCAATGCCGCTCGCAATTCCGCACTCGCCAAACCACTGCTGGCCGCGCTGAATGGCGGTATGAGTGCAGACGAGGCCGCCAAGGCATCGGTGACCGCTAGCCGAGAAACAGCCGTCGCCAGCGCTGATAGCGACCGCGGTGCGGCGCCTAAAATCGCGGACCGCCGCAAGGTTGTCAGGCCCAACGCGATATTCAGCCCCACAGACGCGGATACGAGGCTGCAGTCCGAAGGCAACTCGACGATCAAAGGCTTCACATGCGGGCGAGTGATAACGGTAAATGGCTCTCAATTTCAGACGGCGCCGAATCAGGGAATCATGCTTTTTCCTTACACTCCCTATCTGAAGGAAGCGATCGACCTGATTGATGCCAACCGCAAGAAAAGCGAGAAAGTGCGGGTTGAAGTAGATAACCGTGCTTTTGCATCAGGCCTTGCGGGCAAGACGAACGCCAATGGCGAGTTCATGTTCACCCGAATCAAGCCAGGACGTTACATCGTAATGGCGCTATTCCATGGCGAGGCCACCAGTTACATCACAAAGCCGCAGTCGCAGTTCGACCCAGGCACGAGAACGATTTACCAGTGGACGGAGCACGAAAGATTCGACAGTTCGTCCAACGACATCTTGCAGGCGGACGTCACGATCAACCGGGACGGCGAAGTGATTGACGGTGTGGTGGTAAAGCCGACTGGCAATGGCCGGCTCCTTCCTGTGTTGAATGGCATATGCAAGTGGCATCACGCCGAATAGAACCCGGACATAGGCGCCTCTGCTTTAGCCACATGTCTGACACCTGATGCCAAATGTCGGCCGGCGCATAAGAATCCGATCGCGGGCCTTCAATAAGCCCGTTGCGATTTCCGGCACGACGACATACGACGAAAACTGCAGCGCGCGCCGGTTCGTAGCGTGCATGGGTGCGCCTGGCCGGCAGATGCTGACGCGCTGCAGGACACTGCTGAACTCGATCGCCCCGGCTGGATCGCGAAAGTACAGCGACAGGATCGGCCGGAGCGGTCAGGCAGCCGGGTGCGGCAGCAGGAACGCCAACGCCTGCGCGCACGGCTGTTCCACCTTCAGACTGAGCAGTTCGTCGGCACGGGTGCGCCCGAAGTTGAGCGCGGCGATCGGCAGGCCGTTGCGCGCGGCGGTCTGCACGAAACGGAAGCCCGAATACACCATCAGCGACGATCCCACCACCAGCACCGCATCGGCCGCCTGCAGATGCGCAAACGCGCGCTCCACGCGCTCGCGCGGCACGTTCTCGCCGAAGAACACCACATCCGGCTTGAGCACGCCGCCGCACACCGGGCATGGCGGCACCGCAAAACGGTCGAAGGCCACATCGTCCAGATCGGCATCGCCATCGGGGGCCTGCGCGGCGTCCAGCTCGGCCCAACCGGGGTTGGCCTGTTCGAGCAACCCCTGAAACTCGGTGCGTGGCATGCGCCGCTCGCAGCCCATGCAGCGCACCACATCCAGCCGGCCATGCAGATCGATCACCGCCTGGCTGCCGGCGGCCTGATGCAGGCGATCCACATTTTGCGTCAGCAGCAGTTCCAGCTGGCCACGCGCTTCCAGCGCGGCGAGTGCGTGATGGGTGGCATTGGGTTGCGCCAGGCCGAAGCGCGGCCAGCCGACCAGACTGCGCGCCCAATACCGCTGCCGCGTGGACAGCTCGCCCATGAAAGCCTGGAAGGTCACCGGTTGCGGACGCTTCCAGCCGCCTTGCAGATCGCGGTAATCGGGGATGCCCGAATCGGTGCTGCAACCGGCGCCCGTGAGCACGAACAGGCGCCGATGACGCTCGATGAAGTCCTGCAGCACGTAGCTGTCCTGAACAAGTGCCGCAGTCATCGTGCAACTCCGGTGGCAATGAGATAACTGTGCAGCAACAGCACCAGTTGCGCCTGTAGCGGTTCAACACGCGCCGCAGGCGCACCATCTTCCAGCAGGTTTCTCACCGGCCCGACAATGGCGGCCATCCCGATCTTGGCCACTGCCTCGCAGTCATCGAAGCGCACATCCGATGCGGTGGCGAGCGCTGCCGCAAACGCCTGCTGCGAGCGCTTGCGCGCCTGCGATCCCAATGCGGCGCCACCATGCAGTTCGGCGATGGCATACAGCGCGCGCGAGACATCCACATGCTGCAATTTGGCCTGCACGAAGGCATGCACCAGCGCCTCGCATTGCTGCGCCAGCGTGCACCCATGGTGTTGCGCGCAGGCCTGCTCCACCGCGTGGATCGCCGCCTGCAGATGCCAGTCCAGCAAGGCGGTCAACATGGCCTGACGGTTCGGGTAGTACTGATACACGCTGCCCACCGACACACCGGCGCGCTCGGCCACCCGCGTGGTGGTGCAACCCTGCAGTCCGTCGGCCACCAAAACCTGAATGCTGGCCTGGCGGATGACCTCCACGGTGGCGCGCGAACGCGCTTGTTGTGGGGATTTACGCGTTTTTTGCAGCGGCAAGGAGGTGCTCACGAATGCGAATGTACACACTGACGGATGACACCTAGTCTGGGGGGCCTTCTTGGTGATTCCAAGGAAGCGTCTTCTGTCCAGCTCCGCGCCTGTTGCGCTGCGCGACGGTGCCGACCACGCCTGATGCCTTCATCGTGCTGCTGGCAAGGGAGCTGCGTGGCGCAGCTTGCGATGTCCGAGCTTGGCACCGACGCGATGACACCGGAGCGGACGACTGGCTTGGTGATGCGCACCGAATGACGCACAGCCGGCAACCTGCTGCGCACGGTTGAAACCGCTTGAAAATAGGCACCACGTCGCATATTGGCACGCGGGTCCGCCAAGCTAGCGTGATCGGGTGCACACGCAACGCTGCGGAAACATGTCGCCGCGACAGTGGGCAACTCCCCCGCTGCCCCACTCCTTGCCATGCCCTACCCCCACATCCGGACACGCTCCGGAGTGCGTCGTGCCGTGTCGCGTCGTCCGCTCGCCATCGTCCTTGCACTGACCCTGGCCACACCCGCATTCGCGCAGGAAACCGGCGCGCCCTCCACGCCTGCCACGCGCAAGAGCGATGACGGCATCTTCTCGCTGGACCGGATGATCGTCACCGGCGCAGGCCAGGCCCAGAATCAATTCGACGCCTCGTATGCGATCACCGCGCTGACCGCCGAACAGATCGACAAACTGGCACCACTCAACCTGGCAAGCCTGATCGGCTCGATGCCCGGCATCTATGCCGAATCCACCGGCGGTGAAGTGCAGAACGTCTACCGTATCCGCGGCATTCCCGACGAAGGCTCGTTTGCGGTGATCCAGGAAGACGGCATCAGCCCTTACCCGGACAACAACGGCTATTTCTACAAGACCGAAGGCCTGGTGCGCCCGGATTTGATGGTCGAATCGGTGGAAACCGTGCGCGGCGGGCCCTCGCCAATTTTTGCCTCCAATGCTGCGGCCATCGTCAATTTCGTCACCCGCCAGGGCGGCGACACGCCCGAAGGCGCAGTGCGCACCACCGTCGGCGACACCGGGCTGTACCGGCTCGATGGCTATTGGTCGGGCAAGTTGGCCGAAGGCTGGTATCTGGCTGCCGGCGGTTTCATGCGGCGCAACGACGGCTACCGCGATGTGGGCTTTCCGGCCGACGAGGGCGGGCAGTTCCGCATGAACCTCACGCACACGCTGGACAACGGCAAGATCACCTTCACCGCCAAGCATCTGGACGACAAGAACGCGTTCTACATGCCGATCCCGCTGTACGACCCGCGTGACACCACGCGCTCGCTGGACCCGTTGATCGACCGCTTCACCGGCACCTTGAGCACCGCGCAACTCAAACGCGCCACGATTATTTCCAGCGATGCCAACGGCGCGCCGCAGCGCGAGTTGCGCGATCTCTCCGATGGCCGCCACATGAAGTTCAATCATCTGGGTGCCAATCTGGACCTGGCTTTCGACAATGGCTGGAGCCTGTCCAACAAGGCCATCGTCAATCGCCTGGACATGACTTTCGATGCACTGTATTCCAGCAATGCGCCGCAGGATGCCACTGCCTATGCCAACAGCCGACGCGCTGCCGCCAGCGCAGCATTTCCCGGCCTGACCTCGCTCGGCTATGCGTACACCGACGATGGCAGCCGCTTCGACCCGGCCAGCACCGACGGCCTGGTGATCCAGGGCCAGTACCGCGCCATGAACGTGCGTGCCGATTCGTTTGCCGATGATCTGCGCCTGCATCGCAGCTTCGATTGGGGCGGCGACACCCATGACATCACGTTGGGCCTCTACGGCGCCTATTACGCCCGCTCCTACAACTCGCGCTATCAGAGTTATCTGTTCGAGATGCGGCAGAACCCGCGCACGATCGACCTGCTCGGCTACGACGCGGCCGGCAACGTGGTCGGTGGCGTGACCAAGGACGGCGTGGTGATCTACGGCGCCGACCGCACCCAGGGCAAGGCCTACACCAGCATGCTGGCGCCCTACATCGCCGACACCTGGCAGGTGACCGACAAGCTGCGTCTGGAAGGCGGCGTGCGTTACGAGCGCTACCGCTATCGCGCCTGGAGCATGCTGCGCAGCACCGGCAACCTGGGCATGACCGACACCCTGGCCGACGATGCCGCACGCCTGTTCACCGGTGCCCGCGCGCATACCGCGCTGGACGTGGGCGTGACCAACTGGACGGCGGGTTTCAACTACGACATCAACCCGATGGTCGGCATCTACGGCCGCGCCTCGCGTGCGCACCGCGCGCCCAGCGAGGGCGCCAACGAAGGCAACGTCAACATCCCCACCGCCGATCAGTTCGAGCTCGGCACCAAGCTCAATTTCGACACGCTGGACGTGTTCGCCACCGCCTTCTACACCAAGTACGACCCGTACAACATCGGCACCAGCGCGGTGAACCCGCAAACCGGCGCAGCCGAATCCAAGGACTACCGCGGCAGCGTCACCAACCCGGGTATCGAACTGGCGGCGGTATGGACACCGGCGCAGTGGCTGCGTTTCGATGCGAATCTGACCTACAACGACACCAAGGTGTCCGACCTGACCGAAGTGGTGGCCAATGGCGCGGTGGCCGTGGTCGATGTGGACGGCAACATGCCCAACCGCCAGCCAAAGGTGTACGGCAATGCGGGGCCAACGGTGTTCTTCACCACCGGCAAGTTCGATTGGGAAACCTCGTTGCGCTACGCCTATGTGGGCAAGCGCTACGCCGACCTGGAAAACACCACCGAGCTGGCCGCTTACGACACCTTGGCGGCCAATATCCTGGTCCGCAGCGGGCCGTGGGATGTGCAGCTGTCGGTGGACAATCTGACCAACACGTTTGCGCTCACCGAAGGCAACCCACGCACCGACACCATCTCCGGCCAGGGCACGCGCGAGCCGATCTACGGCCGGCCGATCTACGAGCGCAATTCGCGGCTGGTGGTGACTTACCACTTCTGAGCGCGCTGACGTTGAGTGCCGCATCGCTCGATGTCAGCGCCTTACGTTCCCGATGCATCGCCTGCAGCGTGGCATGCCCGCTGCAGGCCACAAAGGACTTTCATGACGCCTTCCCGCCTTGCCTATGCGCTGCTGTTTGCAGCAGTCACGTGTTCCGGCGATGCCGCCGCCTGGGGCCACCGCGCGCATGCCGCCATCAACAGCGCCGCGGTGCAGGCCCTGCCTGACGATGGCCCGGCCTTTCTCAAACAGTACGCGCAGGTGATTGCCGACGGCGCCACCCTGCCGGATGGCTGGCGCAGCGAAAGCGAGCCGTTTCTCAAGATCGAAGAAGACCCCAACCACGGCTGGTTCCGCGAGCAGTTTTCCTTCATGCAACACCCGCCGCGTTCGCGTTACGCCTTTGTGCTGGCGCTCTACGACGAGCAGCGCCGCATCGCCAAGCGCAACCCGCAACTGGCGCAGCGCATGAACGTGCGCTGGGCCGGCACCCTGCCGTACGCGGCTACCGAGGGTTACGAGCGCATCGTCGCCACCATGCGTCAGATCCGCACGCTGCGCGCCAAGGGCCAGGACACGCGCGAGCTCGAACGCACCTGCGCGTTCTTCGTCAGCTGGTTTGCGCACTACATCGGCGATGGCGCGCAGCCGCAACACGACAGCATCCATCACGATGGCTGGCAAGGGCCAAACCCGAACGGCTATAGCACCGACCCGAAGGTGCACGGCAAGTTCGAGAGCGATTATGTCGACAAGATTGCGCTGACCCCGCAGGACCTGCTGAGCCGCATGCCGGCCCTGGCGCATCAGCAGGGCGATGTGTTCGAACAGATCCTGGGCTTTCTCGACACCGGTACCGGCCGTGTCGAGCAGGTGTATCGCCTGGAAAAATCCGGCGCCTTCGACGATGCCGCCCGCAGCGACGGCCGCGCGATGGTCTATCTCACCGCCGGCGATGGCGCGGCGATGCTGCGCGATCTGCTGGTGCGCGCCTGGCGAGAAAGCGCGCTGCAGCCGGGCACATCAACGCTGCCGCGCAGCATGGACCCGAGCCATCCCCAGTACGACCCGGCGACCGGATCCGCGCCTGCCGGCACCTCGCCAACCTTGTAACCGCCGTTGGCGAGATGGGTGCGCCGCCATTGGCCGACGCGCACGCCGGCCAATGGCCGCTGCGCGCCTGTCGGCAGCGCAGCGGGCAATCCAGATCGGGCATGCCGTCACGTGGCGTCAGTGGACCGCCTCGGCCTGTTCGACAAAGCGCAGCAGATCCTGATTGAAGTGCACGCTGTCTTCCACAAATGGCGCATGTCCGGCATCGGGATAAACGCGCGTCTGCGCACGCGGCTGCAATTGCCGCGCACGCGCCAGCGTCGGCTCGGTGCTCACCAGCGCATCGCGTGCACCGTACATCAGCAGCACCGGCAGGCGCGTGCGCTGCAGGCCGGCGACATCGATCGACATGCCTTGCACGGCACGCTGCATGTCCCATGAGGCCAGCGATGCGTTGGCCAGCAAGGTGTCGAACACCGGTGCAGGCGGTTGAGTGGCAAAGCACAGCCGCAGAAAGTCCTGCACCGCCTGCAGATGCGTGCGCAAGTCATCGGAGACCAGATCGCGATAGATCGCCGGATGCGCGCCCAACTGTTCCGCACGCAGTTCGATCACACCATCGACATACACCACACCCGCAAGCCCCGCATCTCCGTGGCGCGTGAGGTAGTTGGTGATCACCGCGCCGCCCAGCGACCAGCCCACCAGCACGGCGTCGCGCGCGTTTGCGGCTTTCAACACGGCAGCAAGATCGTCAGCCCAGCGCATGCCATCCCGATAGGCCGACGCTGCAGTCGGCTTGCCGGATAAGCCATGCCCGCGCAGGTCGTAGGTGATCAGGCGGTAGCCGTGCAGGCGTGCATCGGCCAGCTGCGCATCCCAATTGATGCGGCTACCGAGCAGGCCGTGCACGAACACGATCGCCGGACCATCGGTGGCGCCATGTTCCTGCACGGCCAGGGTGACGCCATCGGGCGCGGTCACGGTGTAGCTGCGGGCAGCAGGGGTGACCGCCGGGCCCGCCGCAGCCACTGTTGAAGAAACCAGCAGCAGGCAAGCCAGCGCGTAGCGCATCGGCAGCATGCCGATGACAGGGAGGAAGCGAACAGACATCGCAGCGAGCTCCAGACAATGGGAGCCGCCATCCTGGAGCCTCACACCAATGTGAGGGTCAAGCGTTGCGTGCAACGTATGCTTGGCGCATGACGAGATCGTCCGACCCATCGCTGAGCATTGGCGCACTGGCGCTGCAGACCGGCGCCAGCGTGCGCTCGCTTCGCCACTACGACGCGCATGGCCTGCTGACGTCCTCGCGCAGCGCCAATGGCTACCGGGTGTTTCCCGCCGCCTGCGTTGCACAGGTGCGGCAGATCCAGCGGTTGATCGCCACCGGCTTCAGCCTGGACGACATTCTCGGCTTCCCCGATTGCATGCGCCTGGTGGAAGGCGCGCAGATGTGCCCGGAAACCGCGCAGGCGCATCGCGCGCGCCTGCAGCTGATCGAGCGCCAGCTGGCCGACCTGGAGCGGCGACGTGCGCGTTTGCTGGAAACCCTGGCGCAGGGTGCGGCGGATGCAGCCACAACGCGATCGCCTTTAGCGCAGATCAAACGCAGCAAGCGGGCGCCTCAGAGCGGCTGACAAACGCCGCGTAGTCGTGTTTTCAGTCGCGCTTAGACGCGTTGGTCGATCTGCATCACTCGCCCCGTGCAGGGTGCGGTGCAAACCGGCCGTAAGGCCGCGTGTCGTCGGCGCGTTGACGCAACACGTGCGCAGCTGCAAAGGCGAGTGCCAGCAACGTCAGGCACATGCCCACCAACTCGCCCCAGCCACCGTGTTGCCAGAACCAGCCACCGAGCGCGCCGATCACGCTGGAGCCTGCGTAATACGCCAGCAGATACAACGACGCCGCATGACTGCGATGCGCACCGCCGAGCCGGCTCACCCAGGCGCTGGCGGCCGAATGCGCGATGAAAAAACCGATCGTCAACAACACGATGCCGGCCACCACCAGCGCCAGGACATGCGCCAGGGTCAACGCCACGCCAAGCACGCACAACACGATGCCGGTGGTGACCACCGGGCCGCGACCGAAACGATCCGACGCCGCACCAGCCACCGACGAACTGACGATACCGAACACATACGCGCTGAAGATCATGCCGATCTGGCTCTGGCTCAAGCCGAACTCCGGCCCGCCCAACCGAAAGCCGGCGTAGTTGTAGAGGCATACGAACACACCCATCAACAAAAACGGCAACGCGAACAAGAACGGCAGATTGCGATCGCGCAGATGCCCGGCCCAGGCGCGCAGATGGAAGCGCAGATTGATGCCGTGCCGGCGCACGAAGTTGCGCGACGGTGGCAGCAACCAGAAGAACGCCAGCGCGCACAGCAGGTCGAACACGCTCAACACCGCCAGTGCGGTGCGCCAGTCGTAGTGATCGGTCAGCACGCTCATCACGATGCGCCCGCTCATGCCGCCGAACGCATTGCCGGCCACATACAACCCGGTGGCCGCGCCCATCTTGCTGGCCGGCAGCTCTTCGCCCAGGTAGACCATCGCCACCGCCGGCACTCCGCCCAGCGCGATGCCCGACAAGGTACGCACCAACACCAACGCGCCCCAATGCGGCAGGAACGCAGCGACCAGGTTGAGCACTGCGGCCAGTGCGATCGACACGAACATCAGCCCGCGCCGGCCGAGGTTTTCCGACACTGCGCCAGCGCAGAAGATCGCCAGCGCCAGCGCACCGGTGGCCAGCGACAACGGCAGCGAGGCGGTGGCCGCGTCCACGCCGAAGGCGCGCGCAAATTCGGGCAGCACCGGCTGCACGCTGTACAGCAGCGAGAAGGTGGCAAAGCCGGCCAGAAACAATGCCAACCGGATGCGGCCGCTGGCGGGCGCCTCGATGGCAGGCGGCTGGGTTGCACGGCTGGCGGCGGTATCCGGTGACGTGCCGGAGGGGCGATCAGAACAAGACACGGGGGCGATGATGAGACATGGGACGGCGAGTATTCGCCTGCCACTACCCCCTGTCCAATATATGATGCTGGCAGTTGCCATATGCAGAACAGATAGCATGGAGCTTCGCCATTTCCGCTACTTCCTGGCCGTCGCCGAAGAAGGCAACTTCACTCGGGCAGCAGCGCGGGTCGGTATCGGCCAGCCACCGCTGAGTCAGCAGATCCAGGCACTGGAGCGCGATCTGGGCACGCCACTGTTCCGGCGCACCCACAGCGGCGCCGAGCTGACCCCGGCCGGCGAGGCATTCCTGGTCGAGGTGCGCCGCGTGCTCGCCGATGTGGAGCGCGCTGCCGAAACGGCGCGCCGGGTGGCGCGTGGCGAATCCGGCCGGCTGCGGCTGGGCTTTACCGCCTCGGCTGCGTTCAACCCGGTGGTGCCGCATCTGATCCGCGACTTTCGCCGGCAATGGCCGCAGGTCGAGTTGCTGCTGGAAGAAACCAACACCGCCGGATTATTGGTGGCACTGGCAGATGGCCGCCTGGACGCGGCGTTTGTGCGTTACGGCCTGAGCACGCCGCCCGATCTGCAGCTGCTGCGCTTTGCCGATGAGCCGATGAAGATCGCCGTACCCACCGCGCATCGCCTGGCTGCACGCAGCAGCGCGCCGTTGGCCGCGCTGGCCGGCGAGCCGTTCATCCTGTTTCCGCGCAGTTTCGGTTCGAGCCTGTACGACGAAATCCTCGCCGCGTGCCGCGCATCCGGCGTGACCTTGCGCATCACCCAGGACGCGCCGCAGATGTCGTCCATCGTCAACCTGGTCGCCGCCGAATTGGGCGTCTCGGTGGTGCCCGCCTCCACTGCGCAACTGCAACTGCCCGGCGTGCGCTATCTGGACATCGAAGGACAGATGCCGCTGGCAAGGCTTGCGTTGGCGGTCTCGCCAGGCGCGTTGGACACCGCGCCATTGGTACGGCATCTATGGGCGCTGGCGGAGCTGCTTTGAGCGAAAGCGATGGGAGCCGATAGCAGTGAAAGCAGCGCGATTTTTGTAGGAGCGCACTCGTGCGCGATGTGGCTCTCCCGGTATCGCCCCCTCGCGCACAAGTGCGCTCCTACCCGCATCCAGGCTTGAACACGTCTTGACCTCAACCGCGATTGAGGTCGTTCAATACATGCACCTTCTGCCACGTGCGCCTGCCATGCATCTTCGCCACCTGTTGCTGCCCTGCCTCGACCCCGATCTCAGCCTGCGGTTCTATCGCGATGTGCTGCAGCTGCCGCAGTACGGCAATGCGTTGCGTATCGGCTGGAGCACGCTGGAATGCGTGCAGGCACAGCAGCCGGTGGGCAGTGTGCATCTGGCCTTCAACGTGGCGCCGTCCCGCTTCGAGGCAGCTGCGCAGTGGATCGGCGCGCGCGCAACGCTGCTGGCCGATCCGCAGGGCCGTCGGCAGTTTGAACTGGGTGGCGTCTGGCAGTCGCAGTCGGTGTATTTCGCCGGCCCCGACGGGGCGGCGCTGGAACTGATCGCGCGCAATGCGCTGCAACAGACCACCACCGGGCAAGGCGATTTTCATGGTGAAGAATTGCTGTGCCTGAGCGAGATCGGGTTGCCCAGCAACAACGTCGAAGCGGTCACCAGCAGCATCGCCAATCACTTCGGCATACACCCGTTTGCACCGGCACTGGAAGGCTTTGTGGCGCTGGGTGACGATCAGGGCCTGTTGATCGTGGTCGACCAGGCGCGGCGCTGGTTTCCGCAACAGCGGCAGCTACCCTGGGCCGATGGTTTACGGATCAGCGTGGATGCACCGCAACCGGGGCTGCGGCTACGCGACGCGCAAGGGTGGGAATTGCTGGCGGCGTGATCCGCCGCCGCTCGACTCAGGCAGCGACCGCAGGCTCGGGCAAACGAAAAAACGCACGTGCTGCTGCCGTGCTATTGGCCGCAGTCAGCGCCACGTCCTCACCACGATCGCGTGCAAGTTCTTCCACGATATGCGACAGAAACATCGGCTCGTTGCGGCGGTCCTTGGGCATCGGCTTGAGCGTGCGCGGCAGCAGGTAAGGCGCGTCTGTTTCGATCATCAAGCGATTGGCGGGAATACTGCGCACCAGCTCGCGCAGATGCGCACCGCGGCGCTCATCGCAGAGCCAGCCGGTGATGCCGATGTAGTAATCGCGATCCAGATACGCGAACAGTTCTTCGCGCGTGCCGGTGAAGCAATGCACCACCGCCGGGCCCAGGCGGCCATCGAAGCTGCGCATGATCGAGAGGAAGTCGTCGTGCGCATCGCGCTGATGCAGGAACAACGGTTTGCCGTTGTCGGCGGCCAATTGCAGTTGCCGTTCGAAGGCCCGGTGCTGCGCCGGGCGCGGGGCGAAATCGCGGAAGTAATCCAGCCCGCATTCGCCTACCGCCACCACTTGCGGGTGCGCGTGCAGCGTGCGCATTTCGGCCTCGCATTCGGCGGTGAATTCCACCGCGTGGTGCGGGTGCACGCCGGCGGTGGCGTAGAGAAATCCGGGGTGCTGTTGTGCCAGTTGCAGGGCGCGTGGTGAGTGCTCACGGCTGGCGCCGGTGATCACCAGTTGCGTAACGCCTGCGTCGCGTGCGCGTTGCAGTACCGCATCGCGGTCGCGGTCGAAGGAGTCATGGGTGAGATTGGCGCCGATATCGATCAACTGCATGGTGCGGGTGTCGTGTGGAGAGAGCTTGGCAAGTGTAACGAGTGGGGGTTGTATGTGTTTCGCTTCCCTTCTCCCATCGGGAGAAGGTGGCGCGCAGCGCCGGATGGCGCCTCCTGCATCTGTCAGTGCCTGCAGTGACAAACGCGTCGCCACGCGCCTTCAGAAGTGCTGCACCGACTGCTGCGCCGCCGTACCCTCACCCCAACCCCTCTCCCGCCGGGAGAGGGGCTTTGACCCCTTCTCCCGCCGGGAGAAGGTGGCGCGTAGCGCCGGATGAGGGTGCGAGCGAAGCCCAGCGTTACACGCCACTCGTAGTGGCTTCGCCCCGGACCCTCACCCCAACCCATCTCCCGCAGGAGAGGGGCTTTGCTCCCTTCTTCCAAGAGGGAGAGGGGTTCAACCAACCACCGGCACAGCCATCGCCTCGATGCGCGCCGCCAGCGCCTGGATCGCCAGTTGCGCCGAGCGTGAAAGCTGCCGCTGCGGAGCCACACACAGTGCCAGCGTCATCGGCTTGGTCAAATGACGGCGGAACGGCACGAACGCCAGCCGCCCATCCGCCACATCCGGGGCGGCATCCAGCCACGACATCAAACCCACACCCGCACCGGCGCGCACCAGCCCACGCAGGGTGCGCACATCGTTGCAGTGGGTCAGCCGCTTCACGTCGATGTGCTGGCGTTGGTAGAGCACCTTGGCGTGCTCGCCGACGATCAGTGGGGCAGCCGGCAGCAGCAGCCGATGCTCCAGCGTCTCGCTCAGCTGCAGCTCGGTGCGGGTGCTCAGCGGGTGGCCCACCGGCATCGCAATCCCCAGCGGGATGTCGGCGAATGCGCGCACCTCCAGGTCCACGCTGCTCACCGGGTCCAGCAGCAGGCCGATGTCCACATCGGCCGAGGTCACCATTTCCATCACCCGCTGGTTGCGCGCGGTGGAGAGGTTGAAGGTGATGCCTGGGTATTCCTGCACCAACGCGGCGACCGCCGCCGGCACCACGCCCTCGCTGAGCGCGTCGATCATGGCGATCTCCACATGCCCGCGGCGCAGCCCCTTGAGCTCGTCGAAGCGCTCCAGCGTGCGCGCGTAGGCTTTCTCCCAGCCGCGCACGTCCACCAGCAGCAGCTCGCCAGCGGCGGTCAGGCGCAGCCGGCCGGGCAGGCGCTCGAACAGCTGCGCGCCCAGTTCTTCCTCGGCCTTGAGGATCTGCCGGTCGATCGCCGATGCCGACACGTGCAGCACGTCGGAGGCCTTGCGGATGCTGCCGCAGCGGGCCACTTCGATGAAGTAACGGGTGAAGCGGGAAAAGGTCAGCATGCGGTGGGGCTCGGTTGGCGTTGCATTTTTTGCAATGGCTTGGCTGAAAATCGATGTTTGATAACACACCCCCGGCTTCCTAGAGTCAATCCGGCACCGCTCCCGCCCTACGCCAGAGACTGGACCCATGGATGTCGCCGTCCCCGCCTTGCCGCTGCACTGCACCTTCGAGGCCGCCGATTGGCAGCGCCTGGCCCAGCACTGGCACGCGGTGGCGCTGAGCAGCGAAGTGAGCGAGGCGCCGTTCAAGGCCACCCTGCTGGACGAGCCGCTGGTGCTGTACCGGCTGGGCAGCGAGCTGGTGGCCGCACGCGATGTCTGCCCGCACCGCGGCGTGCCGCTGAGCATGGGCACCGCCGATGGCGGCGGTGTGGTGTGCGCCTACCACGGACTGCGCTTCGGAAGCGGTGGGCGCTGCAACCACATTCCCGCCAGTCCCAACCAGAACATCCCGGCCAAGATGCGCCTGCATACCTACGCGGTGGCCGAGCGCTACGGGCTGATCTGGGTATGCCTGGCCAAACCGGCCGGCGTCAGCGAGGCCGAGGTGCAGATCCCGCCGATGCCCGGCTGGGACGAAGAGGGCTTTCAGCAGATCGTCTGCCCGGCTTTCGATATCGGCGGCAGCGCCGCACGTCAGCTGGAAGGTTTCATCGACGTGGCGCATTTCGCCTTCGTGCACACCGCGACCTTCGCCCAGCCGGACAAGCGCGAGGTGCCGGCCTACACCACCACCGAAACGCCCACCGGCTTCAATGCCGATTACCTGAGCTCGGTGGCCAATTATTCAGTGGACATGCCGTTGCCGGACGTGGACCCCAGTTTTCAGTGGCTGCGCCATTTCGAGGTGCATCTGCCGTTCACCGCCACGCTCACCATCCACTTCCCGGTGCCGGGCAAGCGGCTGGTGATCATGAACGCGGCCAGCCCGGTGTCCAAGCACAAGACGCGCCTGCTGGTACCGATCGCGCGCAACTTCGACACCCATCTGCCAGTGGAAGACGTGCACGCCTTCAACCTGCGCGTGTTCGAGGAAGACCGCGCCATGGTGGAGGCGCAGCGCCCCGAATACCTGCCGCTGGACCCGCTGCTGGAAGTGCATATCCCGGCCGATCGCAGTTCGATCGCTTACCGCCGTGGCCTGCGCAGTCAGGGCTATAGCGACTTCTTTCTGCGTTGACGGCCGAGGAGCACGCTATGCAACTGCACGAGGTCCGCGTCGCCGACGTCTTCGACCAGGGCCACCGCCAACGCGCGATCCGGTTGGAGCCGGTGGGCGCGGAATTGCCGGCATTCGAAGCCGGTGCGCATGTGGACCTGCATCTGCCCGACGGCTTGATCCGCCAATACTCGATCGCCAGTGCGCCGCATGTGCGTGATCACTATCTGCTGTGCGTGAAGTTGGCCGATGCGTCGCGCGGCGGCTCGCGGCATCTGTGCGAGCAGCTGAGTACCGGCGACCGCCTGCGTATCTCCACACCGCGCAATCTGTTTCCCTTGCATCCGGGCGAACGCCACGTGCTGCTGGCCGCCGGCATCGGCATTACTCCACTGCTGTCGATGGCCGAGGCGCTGGAAGCGCGCGGCGAGGCCTTCGTGCTGCATTACTACGCGCGCCGGCATGCCGATGTGGCGTTCGGGCAGCGGCTGCAACAGGGCTTCACGCATGGCCAGGTGCAGGTGCATCTGAGCGATGGCGGCGAAAGCCCGCGCGTTCATGTGCCCGACGAACTGGCGCAGGCGCGTGCGCGCGACCAGCTGTATCTGTGCGGACCTGCAGCGTTCATGGACCACTTCACGCTGCTTGCCAAAACCCACGGCTGGGCGTCGGAGCAACTGCACCGCGAACACTTTGCTGCTGCCGAAACCAGCCTGGCCCACAATGCCGATAGCGCCTTCGAAGTGGAGCTGGCCGCCAGCGGCCGCGTGGTACAGGTGCCGGCCGATTGCAGCATCGCCAGCGCCTTGCTGGACGCCGGCATCGAGGTGCCGCTGTCGTGCGAGCAAGGCATGTGCGGCGCCTGCCTGACCGGCGTGGTTGCCGGGACGCCGGATCACCGCGACAGCGTGCTCAGCGACAGCGCGCACGCCGCCAATACCCAGATCACGCTGTGTTGCTCGCGCAGCCGTTCGCCACGCCTGGTGCTGGATCTTTGAGCGCTCCGTATGTCGTGCGCCTGCGCAGACAGGACGACAGCGGGCGCGCAGGTGGCTGACGCCGGTCACGCTGCAGCGCGAAGCGGCCGCCAACGTCGCAGGACACCTGTGGACGGACGTGAGCCCCGCATCTTCCTTCACGGTTTGATCGATGGGTGCACAAGGCGCCACCTGCGCAGATACAGACAAAGCCTGCGGTTATGCCATTACACCGCGCAACACGCATTGCACTTGCAGCAATCCGTGCCCAAGGTCCGTGGCAACCGCCGTCGCACAGCGCAAGATATTTGGCCCACGCGCGTCCACCGCAATCGCGCGTGCCCCTCTGTGCCGATGAGATGCCTGCCGATGGTTGTTTGTGTGATCGCCTTCGCCCGCCCGTGCCGGGGCGCACGCTGATGCGCTGGCCCGGATTTGCGCTGTCCGCCAATGGCAGCAGCGTGCGTACCGAGGTCCTGGCCGGTGCCACCACCTTCCTGACGATGGCCTACATCGTCTTCGTCAACCCCGACATCCTGGCCACCACCGGCATGGACCACGGCGCGGTGTTCGTGGCGACCTGTCTGGCCGCCGCGCTTGGCTCGCTGCTGATGGGCGTGCTGGCCAACTATCCCATCGGCATGGCACCGGGCATGGGCTTGAATGCGTTTTTCGCTTTCTCTGTGGTGGGCACGCTGGGTTACAGCTGGCAGCAGACGCTGGGGCTGGTGTTCGTGTCCGGCTGCGTGTTCCTGCTGCTCAGTGTCACCGGCGCGCGACGCTGGCTGGTGGATGGCATCCCACCCACCTTGCGTAGTG
The DNA here is from genome assembly GCF_056725225.1 of Xanthomonas sp. NCPPB 2933. Taxonomy (NCBI): domain Bacteria; kingdom Pseudomonadati; phylum Pseudomonadota; class Gammaproteobacteria; order Lysobacterales; family Lysobacteraceae; genus Xanthomonas; species Xanthomonas sp. NCPPB 2933. Next base: position 412,181 of record NZ_CM161518.1, on the reverse strand, counting down.
CGATTGCAGCGGGCATCGGCCTGTTCCTGGCGTTGATCGGCTTGCAAAAAGCCGGGCTGGTGGTGGCGCATCCGCAGACGCTGGTGACCCTGGGCGACTTGCATCGGCCCGAGCCATTGCTTGCGTTGGCGGGGCTGCTGCTGATCGGCGTACTGGAAGTGCGCCGCGTGCGCGGGGCGATGTTGCTGGGCATCCTGGCGGTCACCGTCGCTGCGCTGGCGCTGGGTCTGGTGCACTATCAGGGCGTGCTGTCGCTGCCGCCGAGCCTGGCGCCTACGCTGCTGCAGCTGGATATTGCCGGCGCCTTGCAAGGCCATGGTGGCAGCGGCGCACTGACCGCCGTCCTGCACGTGGTGCTGGTGTTCGTGCTGGTGGAAATGTTCGATGCCACCGGCACCTTGATGGGCGTGGCCCAGCGCGCCGGCCTGTTGCACACACAGGCGCACCGTCGCCAGTTCGACCGCGCCCTGCTCGCCGACAGCACCGCCATCCTGGCCGGCTCGCTGCTTGGCACTTCCAGCACCACCGCCTACGTGGAAAGCGCTGCCGGTGTACAGGTGGGTGGGCGTACCGGGCTCACCGCGCTGGTGGTGGCAGCGCTGTTTCTGCTGGCGCTGCTGTTCTCGCCATTGGCGGCGATGGTGCCGGCGTATGCCACCGCACCGGCGCTGATCTACCTGGCATCGGTGATGCTGCGCGAGTGCACGCAGATCCAGTGGGACGATGTCGGCGACGCGCTACCGGCCGCGATCTGCATGCTGGCCATGCCGCTCACCTATTCCATCGCCACCGGCCTGGCCTTCGGCTTCATCACCTATGCGGCACTCAAGCTGGGCAGCGGCCGCTGGCGCGCCGTGCATCCGGCCACCTGGGCGATTGCGGGCCTGTTCGTGCTGCGCTATGCCTTGGAGTGAGCGTATCGCCGTAGCTATTTCAGCTCCTGCCCCCTGGTCACCCATCGCGTCGCGCGGCAAGCTGCACCGCAACCGGCAGCGCCACGACGGTGCTGTCTCATTCCCAGAGCTCACCACATGCCACATCGTTATCGCTGTCTGATCCTCAGCTTGTGCACCTTGTTACCGGGCATGACGCTCGCACGCCCGGCGCAGGCGCCTGCGCAACAGCGCGAGCAGCAGGTGGCGCAGCTGTTTCACGACGCGGCCGCGCAACCTGCGCAATTGCGCGCGTGGCTGCAAGCCATGCCCAAGGGCGGCGACCTGCATAACCATCTCTCCGGCTCGGTCTATGCCGAGAACTATCTGCAATGGGCCAGCGACGACGGCGCCTGCGTGCAGCTGGACGATCTGAGCCTGCGCGCGCCGCCGTGCGGTAAAGGCCAGGAGCCTGCACGCGACCTGGCAACGCGCAATGCCGCGCTGTATGGCCGGGTGGTGGATAGCTTGTCGATGCGCAAGTTCCTGCCCAGCTCATTGCAACCCACCGGACACGATCAGTTCTTCAGCACCTTTGGCAAGTTCGACGCGGTGGTGCGCACGCGCGTCGCCGACACCGTGGCCGCGGTGCTGGAGCAAGCCGCACGCGACCGCGTGCCCTATGTGGAAATCATCGCCAACCCGCCGCAGATGGATCAGGCCGCAAAACAAATGCAGGCTCTGCCATGGAAGGCCGATGACGACGCAGCCAATCTGCGCGCCCTGCAGGATGCCTTGCCGCCGCTGGTGCAGGCTGCGCAACGCGACCTTGCCGACACCGATGCCCAGGTGCGCCGCGTGCTGCGGTGCGACCAGCCCGATGCACGTCCCGGCTGCCGGGTCGCGTATCGCTACGTGCCTTACGTGTTGCGCGTGTTGCCGCAACCGATGGTGTTCGGGCAGATGGCGTTGGCGCACGCGCTGATCGCTGCCGGCGGAAGCCGCGCGGTGGCGTTGAACATCGTTGCGCCCGAAGACAACCCGGTGGCGCTGGCCGATTACGCGCGCCACATGGCGATGTTCCGTTTCTTCGCAACGCGCTATCCCAACGTGCCGCTGTCCCTGCATGCCGGCGAGCTGACGTTGGGTCTGGTGCCACCCGCGCAACTGCACTCGCATATCCGCCAGGCGGTGGACGTGGGTGCACGCCGCATCGGTCACGGTGTGGATCTTCCCTACGAAGACGACGTGGATGGATTGCTGCAGCGCATGCGCCGCGATCAGATCGCGGTGGAGATCAACCTCACCAGCAACGATGTGATTCTGGGCGTCAAAGGTGGCGCGCATCCGCTGGCGATGTATCTGCGTGCCGGTGTGCCGGTGGTGCTGTCCACCGACGATGCCGGCGTCTCGCGTGCGGACATGACCCACGAGTATCAACGCGCGATGCAGGAGCAAGGCATCGATTACCCCACGCTCAAGCTGCTCGCCCGCAACGGGCTGACTTACAGCTTCCTGCCGGGCACCAGCTTGTGGAGCGCAGACGGTACAGCTGCACAGGCCTGCGTCACCGCATTGCAGCGCGAAACCGATGATGCTGCGTGCCAAGCATTTCGCCAGAGCAGCGAGAAAGCACGGCTGCAATGGCAGCTTGAAACCGATCTGGCGCAATACGAGCGCATGCTGTTGCAGCAACGCAAAGTGCAGACAACACCAGCTGACGCATAGCCCGTAGGAGCGCGCTTGCGCGCGAAGAGGCTTCACCGATAACGCCTCGTCGCGCGCAAGCACGCTCCTACAAACGCAACCTCCATCAAACGCAGCCTCCATTCCATCTTCGCCGCGATGCATTCCACCCTTATGACCAAAGCGCAATGACCCACTCGCACGCCGCCCCCACCAAACGCCGCGTCATTCTCGAAGACGATATCGACGGCTTCACCCCCGCGCAGCTGCTGCTGTTGCAATCGCCCGAGGTCGAGGTGCTGGGCATCAGCGCGGTCAGCGGCAACATCTGGCGCGACGAAGTGCTGGCGCATAGCTGCCGTCTGCTGGAACTGGCCGGCCAGCCGCAGATTCCGGTACTACCCGGCCCGGTGCATCCGCTGCTCAACAGCGAGCTCGCCACCGAGCGTTGGGAAGCGCTGTACGGCAAGCTGGTCTGGAAAGGTGCATGGACCAAACACTGGGTGGATGGCGACACCGTGCAGAGCGCGCCGCGTTATCACGCCCACGACGTGGTGCCCGATCTGGCGTTGGGCAATCCCAGCGTGGTGCGCGCATCCGACGAACCGGCTGCGTTGTTCATGCTGCGCATGGTGCGCCTGTATCCAGGCGAGGTGAGCATCATTGCGACGGGCCCGCTGACCAATCTGGCGCTTGCACAATCGCTGGATCCGGCCTTCGCCACGCTGGCGTGCGAGCTGGTCTACATGGGCGGCAGCCTCAACCCGCGGCAGCAACGCAACAGCATCAGCGCGCAGCAATTCGCGCGCGAATTCGTCAACTCGCCACGCCGCGAATTCAACATCCGCTGGGATCCGGAAGCGGCCAGCATCGTCATGCGCGCGCCCTGGCGCAAGATCACCATGGTGCCGGTGGATCCATCCACTGCGACCGAACTCACGCCAGCGCTGCTGGCGCGCATGAGCGCGGCCGATACCAGCATCGGCCACGCATTGCGCCGTCGCGAAACCGGCTTTCCGATGTGGGATGAGCTGGCCACTGCGGTGTGGCTGCGCCCCGAATTGGCAACGCACACCGAGACGCTTTATGTCGATACCAATACCGCCTTCGATGCCGGCTATGGCGACATCCTGTCGTGGGCACCAGGCTATCAGCCTGGACTGGGCGAACAGGCACAGACGGTAGTGCATGCGGTGGATGTGGACGCGTTCGAGCAATTACTGGTCGATCACCTCACTGCGCCGCAGCCGCCGGCAGTGGGATTGCCGTTACCCCCTCTCCCGTCGGGAGAAGAGGCCCGAAGGGCGGATGAGGGTGCGGCAACTGAGAAAAATGCTGCGCCAGTTGAGTAGGGTGCAAGCAAGGTAAACGCGTACCTGATACGTCTCCAACTAGCGGGGCACCCTCACCCCAACCCCTCTCCCGGCGGGAGAGGGGCTTGGACGACACCCACACCCGCAACTTCCAGCAACCCAAGGTGACCCCATGCAACTCCCAGCGCAGTGGCAGGCCGGCATCGATCGCAATACCGAGGTCCTGCGCGGCCACGCGCAGCTGCTCGCCAGCTTCACCGCCCCGCGCCCAACGCAACAGGGCAGCACCACTCCGCGCGGGCAGATCGCCTCCATCGTCAGCACCACCCGCAGCCAGCCCACACTGGCCGCACGCCATGCCACCCAGACGCTCACGCATATCCACCAGGCCAACGACCGCCTGCGTGCGATCACCCGCCTATTGCCCGCACGCGCCGCAGCCGATGCCACGCGCGTGCAGGCCGCGCTGGCCGGCGGCAGCGATGGCGGTGCGTTGGCCGGCGTGCCGTTCGTGGTCAAGGATCTGTTCGATGTCGCCGGCCAGGTCACCACCGCTGGTGCCGTCGTCCGCGCACAATGCGCACCTGCCATCCGCGATGCGGCTGTGGTGCAACGGCTGAGCGATGCGGGCGCGATGCTGGTGGGCACCGCCAACATGGACGAATTCGCTTACGGTTTCGCCACCGTCAATGCGCATTACGGCACCACCGCCAACCCGCACGATCACCGCCATCTGGCCGGTGGTTCGTCGGGCGGCTCGGCTGCCGCGGTGGCCGCCGGGCTGGTGCCATTCGCGCTGGGCTCGGATACCAACGGCTCCATCCGCGTCCCGGCCGCATTGTGCGGCGTGTACGGCCTGCGCCCCACGCATGGCGCGTTGCCGCTGGAAGGCGTGTTCGGCTTCGTCGATGCGCTGGATGTGGTCGGCCCGTTCGCCACCTCCATCGCCGATCTACGCCGCGTCTACGAAGTGATGCTTGGTCACGCCGTTGCCTCCTGCAATGCCGGCAGCTTGCGCATCGCACGCCTGGGCGGCTGGTTCCAACGCAATCTCGACCCCGACCTGGATGCCGGCCTCAGCGCATTGCTCACCGCCTGCAACAGCACCACCATGATCGAATTACCCGAAGCAGAGCGCGCCCGCGCTGCCGCCTTCGTACTCACCGCTGCCGAGGGCGGCCATCGTCATCGCGCCGGTTTGAGCACGCATGCCGAGCAGTTCGACCCGGCCACCCGCGACCGCCTGCTTGCCGGCCTGCAATTGCCTGCCAGCGCGGTCGCCGATGCACACCGCTTCGCGCAGTGGTTTGGCGCCGCCATGCAACGCCTGTGGGACGAGGTGGATGTGCTGATCGCGCCAACCACACCGTGCGTGGCACCACGCATCGACCAGGACACCATCCAGATCGATGGCCTGCCAGTGTCTGCGCGCGCCAACTTGGGCATCTTCACCCAACCGCTTGGGCTTGCTGCCTGCCCGGTATTGGCCGCACCGTTGCCGCGCCCCGGCCGCCTGCCGCTGGGCGTGCAATTGATTGCCGCGCCCGGCCGCGAAGACCGCTTGTTCGCACTCGCCGCGCAACTCGAACGCGACGGCCTGCTCACCTTCAGCCCACCGGCGGAGACGCGCTGATGCTGCACACCTTGCGCGCGCGTCGCGGCATGGTCGTGGCCCCGCATCATCTGGCCGCACAAGCCGGGCGTGATGTCCTGCGCGACGGCGGCAACGCCATCGAAGCCGCCGTCGCCACCGCCGCCTGCCTGGCCGTGGTGTATCCGCACATGACCGGCATCGGTGGCGACGGCTTCTGGCTGATCCACGAACCCGACGGCCACGTAAACGCCATCGATGCCTGCGGCCGCGCTGCACAGGCGGCAACCTTGGACTTCTATCGCGGCCACAGCAACATTCCGTGGCGCGGCCCCGGCGCGGCGAATACCGTGGCCGGTACCGTCTCCGGCTGGGCGCTCGCCCTGCAGCACGCAGGCGGCAGCTTATCGCTGCAACGCTTATTGCAGGACGCCATCCACCACGCCAGCGAGGGCGTGCCGGTCACGCTAGGCGGCGCGCACATCGCCGCCAGCAAGAGCGCCGAACTGCGCGTGCAACCCGGCGCCTACGCCAGCATCTTCGAACCATACGGCGTCCCCCTGCACGAAGGCGCACTGCTGCAACAAGCGCACCTCGCACGCACCTTGCAACGGCTGGCCGACCATGGCCTGGAGAGTTTCTATCGCGGCGCAGTGGCCGACGACATCGCCGCCGACCTGCAAGCGCTCGGTAGCCCGCTCAACGCACACGACCTCGCAAGCCATCATGCCGACGCCAGCGTACCGCTCTCGGTCGCCATCCACGGCGCGCGCCTCTACAACCACGCACCGCCCACGCAAGGATTGGCATCGCTGTTGATCCTCGCGTTGTTCGATCGCCTGCACGCCGAACACCCCGACAGCTACGCACACCTGCACGGCCTGATCGAAGCCACCAAACAGGCCTTCCTGATCCGCGACGCACACATCGGCGACCCCGCCTGGATGACGCTCGACGCACAGGCCCTGCTAGACGACAAGGCCGCACTCGACGCGCTGGCCGCACGCATCGATATGCGCACCGCTCTGCCTTGGCCGCAGCCCTCGCAGGCCGGCGACACCGTCTGGTTCGGCGCCATCGATGCGCACGGCCGCGCCGTCAGCTGCATCCAGTCAACGTATTTCGAATTCGGCTCCGGCCTGGTGCTGCCGCGCACCGGCATCACCTGGCAAAACCGCGGCTGCAGCTTCCGCCTCGCCGCCGACGGCTGGAATGCCCTCGCACCGGGCCGCAAACCCTTCCACACCCTCAACCCCGCACTCGCCACCTTCGACGATGGCCGTGTCATGGCCTACGGCACCATGGGCGGCGAAGGCCAACCACAGACACAGGCCGCCCTCTTTTCCCGCTACGCCCGCTTCGGCGTGCCGCTACAACAGGCCATCACGGCACCACGTTGGTTGCTCGGCCGCACATGGGGCGAAGACAGCACTTCACTGAAGCTGGAAGACCGCTTTGATCCAGCAGTCGTGCAAGCACTGCGCGATGCCGGACATGCGGTGGAACTGTTGCCCGCATATACCTCGATCATGGGACACGCGGGCGCATTGGTCCGCGAGGTGGATGGCGTGATCAGTGGAGCAAGCGATCCGCGCTCCGATGGTGCGGTGGCTGGGTGGTGACGGATGGGCACGTTGAACAAACTTTCCCGCAGCAACATGATAGCGTCATGCCCAGTTAGCCAAGGAAGCGCTACACCATGAACACGAACAGGGACCCCGTTTCGCCACCGGACGCAACGGTGAGCGCAGACAAGAAGCCACTGAGACCGCTGAATTCACTGGAGATAGCGACCCTGCACGTCGTTGCCTGTTGCGAAGCGGCGGTCAGTCAATTATGAAATTCGGCCTTCTCATTTCGCAAAGCTGGACAGTCAAGTGTGCCGACGGCTCTGGATGGACTTTCGACACGTCCAAGGGTGCATGGTGGCTGTGGCTAAATAGCATTGAGTACCACATCAAAGATGCTCTTGCGGAAGAGAGCTTTGGCGTATCTGTCGAAGCTTTCTATTTCGGCTTTGAGCTGACTGATATTGCGGAGGGATTCAATTTTGAATCGACCAAGGGCTACATGAGTTACAGACCCAAGAGCAAGTCATTCATTTCTGTCGGCCAACTGGATTGAAATGACGTCAAACACATGACGGCTGCGTCACAGTTACAGCTTTTCAAAGAATCACTCCTCGATGCAGTCTCACGCATCGCGCTTGCCAAACGAAAACCCAAGAACTTCGACTTTAAACGCCTTCATGCTGTCCTGGTCAAAAGCCTGAGCGTACTTTCCGTGGAGCATTGCACTGGCCCTCAAGACGGCATCGACTCCATCCAACGCGAAGCACTTCATCCGGCCAACTGATCAAGCATGAAAACTACCTGGGCAATTTCAGCTGCACTCTTTCTTGTCGCGGCACCAGCCACCGCCAGTAGCACAATGTGTACTTTCACTGCCCCTAGCGGTAGTCCAGCTAATGACCTTGAGTTTCTTGGCTACGGCGAAATTCAGCAAATTCTTTTTCACCTGCCTCGATCAGACGGACCGAAAAGCCTACCGAGTGGCTCCTACCAGGTCATTGAATTCGAAGAAATGACCAGGACAATCAGCCTGACGTATCGCAACCCTGGCAATCCGCAGCTGTTGCCATCCTTTACTCTCAAGGGAGTGGGAAAAAATACTCTCATGAGGATCGCAGGCAAGACGATTGCCGGGGAATTCAAGTGCGACCACTGATCACTAGTGCGTCGAAAGAATCAAAAGACGGTCTATCGTTGCTGCAACCGCCATAAGCATATCGCTCAGGCACACGCGCAAGAGAGAGAAAACTTGCCCAGCAGCACAGGCTGGCGCATCGGATCACTAGCCCCAGCCAGGGCAGACCGACAAGGTGAACTTGTCATAGACTCTGCGCATGCTCTCCAAGGCGACCATGGCGGACTCAACCACGCCGATCACTGGACAGGACGCACTTGCTTTCTTGGGCATGCGGGGCGATGCGTAGGCACGTCGCTGCGCTTACTTCAACATACGCGTTACACCTTCCACCAAGGAGAGCCACATGACAGATCAAGACGACAATCAACCGAACCTGGAAGACGTCAAGCTGGCGTTCGACGGCCAGAGCCTGGATTGGTATCTGCAGAAGCTGGTCGCGACCGTCAATAGTTCGAACGTGCAGTTCGGCATTACGCTGTTTGTCGAAGGCATCATCGTTTCTGGCCAGCTGGTCAGCGGCAAGCAGTACTTCGAGGCATTCGCGCAGGAATTTTCTGCGGCCTATCCCGGCAACGCCGAAGAAAAAGAAGATATCCGTCGCGCGTTTGCCAGCCATGCCAGCATCTACGACACGGAAGAGGACGCTCAGCAGAGCAGCACACCTCCGCAGTTCCTTCACCTGATCGAGTCGCGTTGCTTCTCGCCCGGCGGCCAGCCCCTGCCCAGCAACCGTGGTGTGCTGTGGCGCGGCAAGGTGAATGCCGTCTCCGGCTTTACCCTGGGATCGCTCTCGGCAGATTAGGCCTGGCAGGCTCGGTCTTCGTGTGAGGTGCCCGTCATCTCACACCGGACTATCTGAAAGATCGGCAAGAGCGCGAATGCTGCGCGACGCGATCTGTGCGCAACGCCACGTGGCGAGTGGATCCGCAGACGCTAGGCTGCTGACGGCGCTTTGAAAGGGCCAAGCGCCACACAGGGAGAACACCATGGCGACATTCAGCGTGGCAATCGATCCACTGGGCGCAGCCCAAAGCGAGACCTCGTCGGACGCGGTCGGCATCTGTCTCTCCGGCGGCGGCAGTCGTGCGCTGTCGTGTGCGCTGGGTCAACTGCGCGGGCTGCGCTCCCTGGGGCTTCTGGACAAGGTGGCGGCGATCTCTTCGGTGTCCGGCGGGACATGGGCCAATGTGTTGTTCACCTATCTGCCGACGTCGATCAGCGATGACGACTTCCTGGGGCCGGTGGTGCTGGATCCATCGCAACTCACCTTGGACGAGTTGGGAAAGATGGGCAGCAACAATCTCGGCCAGGTGCCGTACCGGCTCGGCACGTTGCCGATCGTCGCCGAACTGGCCGAGTACCGGCTGAGCAAACGCTACGCGCCGGCGGATATGTGGCAGGCGGTGATCGGCAAGCTGGTATTGAAGGATTTCGGCTTGTGGAATCCGGATGCCACAGGCGTGGATCCACGTTATTTCACCGGCACGACGCAGTATCTGGCGGAAGGCCCGCTACTGCGCAATCCGCAGTTGAGCAGCGACAACTTCTACACCATCCGCGACGGGCGGCCGTTACCGATCTTCAATACGTCTGTCTTCATCAACGACAGCGTGACCTCGGATCTGGTGCCGTTCGAAGCCAACTGGTTGCTTGGCGTACGTGGCGTTTTCAACCAGCCTGAGCAACTCGGTGTCATGGGTGGAGGTCTGATCGAGTCGTTCGCGATGGGCAGCGATTACATCGCCGACGCTGGTGCCGACGGAGTCACTACCAGCGTGCCGCTGCGCGTCTTCAGTCTCAATGACATCGCCGGTTGCAGCAGCATGGCGCCGGCGCAGGACTTCGAAGAGAAGTTTCCCGAGATCAATGGCCTGGTGCCGCGTTATCCGTACTGGCCGGTCGATGGTCGTGAGAGCCAACCGACGCTAAGTTACCGCTTCGCCGACGGCGGCAACCTGGAGAACCTGGGCATCATGCCGCTGCTGGCACGCGGTATTGCGCGTCTGCTGGTGTTCGTCAATTCCGATCAAGGGGTGAACATCGACCCGGAATCAGGCGAAACCGTGGTTGCCGACGACCTGCCGCCGCTGTTCGGGCTACAGCCGTTCTGCGAGAAAACGCGCAGCTATCCGGCATACGCCAACGAGCAATTGTGCGAAGACGCCAACGGCATGTTCCGGCACAACCAGGTGTTCGACACCGCCGCATTCGATGCCTTGAAACAGGGGCTGCTGGCAGCCAAAAAATCCGGTGGCGCGTTACTGGTGCGGCAGACCTTGCGCGTGCTGGCAAATAGCTGGTTCAACGTGCCGGCGCAGCAGTCGGTCGAGGTGCTGTGGGTGTACAACGATCTGGTGCGTGCATGGTGGAAGCAATTGCCGGATGAAACGCAGATTGAGCTGGATCTGCAAAGCGTGGACGATTTTCCGCTCTATGGCACGGTCACCCAGCTGCATCTGTCCTATCCGTTGGTCAACGCGCTGGCGCATCTGAGTTGCTGGAACCTTGCTTCCGACAGCACGGTGGGCAACCCCAACGGGCAAAGCAATGCCGATGTGGTGCGTGGCATGTTTGCGTGATACGTGCACAGCGCTGTGGCCGCCAATGCAGCCACTCACCAAACGGGGCCGGAGCGCGCTTTACCAGACAGCATCTGCCTGCAAAGAACACTCCAACCCCGCGCTGATGCCAATGCCAGCTTTGAATAACACGCTGCATTGGCACGCCACTTACTGCTTTGGCTTGCCAGCCGCCTGCTTTGGCTTGCTAGCCGCGTCGCGCGGCGGGGCGTTTTTCACGTAACGGTCGAACCAGTCCAGCATCTCGGCGACCACGTCTTCGGTGGATTCGCGTGCGGTGTACCAATGCGGTTCGAACGGCAGCAACACCAGCCGCGCAGTGCCGCCGTTGCCACGGATCGCCTGGAACAACCTCGGTGCCTGAGTGGTTTCGGTCCCGGGGTTGGCGTCGTCCATGCCGTGCACGATCAACAACGGTTCGTTGATCTTGTCGGCGTGGAAGAACGCAGACGCCTGTGCATAGACCTCCGGCGCGGCCCAGAACGAACGGCGCTCGTTCTGAAAACCGAAGGGCGTCAGCGTCTTGTTGTAGCTGCCGCTGGTGGCCGCGCCGGCGCGGAACAGGTCGGTCTGTGCCAACAGGTTGGCCGTCATCAGCGCGCCGTGGCTATGCCCGGTGACGCCGATCCGCTGGCGATCGACCACGCCCAATTCCACCGCCTTGTCCACCGCTGCGGTGGCGTCGTCCACCAGTTGCTGCAGGTAGGTGTCGTACGCGGTCTTGGGGTCTCCAACAATGGGGAACGCGGCATCGTCGATGATCGCGTAACCGGCCAGCAGCAGCACCTGGTAGTAGCTCAGCCGGGTGAAGTCGCGTTCGCTGGCGCCGCTGACTTGGCCTGCCTTGGAGGGGTCTGCATAGTCGAGCGGGTAGGCATACAGGATCGCCGGCACGCGCGTGCCTTCCTTATAGCCGGGCGGCGTGTACAGAGTGAACGACAGCTCCACGCCGTCCTTGCGCTTGTAGGTCACCAGCCGCTTCTTGATCTGCCGCACCAGCGGAGTCGGATCCGGAAAGTGGGTGACCGGCGTTGCGGTCGAGGCAAGGACCGCCTCGCCCGTAGCCGCCGTCGGCAGCGGCTGGCCCAGCGTGCGCAGATACACATTGGGCGGGTCGGTCAGCGACTGGTGCCAGGTCAACAGGCGCGACACATCGTCGCCGGCAAAACCGAAGAACAGCTCGTCCACACTGGCATCGCTGCGGAACAGCCGCTGGGTCTTGCCACTGGCCAGCGCATAGCGATCCAGAAACGGCCGGTCGCCCGCCGGCGAGGCGCCCTGCCCGCTCAGGAACAACGCACCCCGCTCTTCGCGCAGCACGGCCTGGCCGTTGGCCAGCACACGCATCTCCGTCAGGCCAGGATCGGCGTACAGGTCGTCGGTGGACAGGTCGAACAACACCCGTCCGCCAGTGCCGGGGCGGTCGGCATCCAGCAAGGTGGTACGCCGCCAATGACGGTTTTCGTCGTATTCGTCCAGCAGCGCTTGCCCGCCTTCGGCAAACCACGACAAGCCGGAATAACGCTGCTGCACGCGGGTGACTTCACGCGGTTTGGCGGTGAACGGTGCAGCCAGCGTCATCAACTTGTCGCGCGCGGGCACATTGGTTTTCCAATCGCCACCATCCAGCGCTTCGGCCCAGACCAGCGTGGCCGGCTGGTTGGCGCGCCAGGAATAGGCACGCGGGCCGGTCGGCACGCCTTGCACCGGCACCCGGTCGGCAACCGGCAGGTCGGCCAGCACGCGCTCGCTGCCATTGGCCAGATCCAACACCGCCACAGCGTGAGCGAAACGTGCGTAGGTAGTGACGTAGGAGTACGGCTGCTTCAACCGTTGCACCAGCACGTGGCGGCCATCGGGCGCGCCATCCACGTTGCTGTAGACCGCAGGTGTACCGAGCTTGCGCTGGCTGCCGTTGGCCACATCCACCGTGAGCAGCTGGGAGGTGGCGTAGTAGGTGAACAAGGCCTCGTCTTCGGGGCTGGAGAGCGTATCGCGCGCCTCGTAGGTGCTGCTTTCGCCCTTGCCCTGGATGGTTTCCTTGACCTCCGGGCCTGGCGGCACCGCGGCCTTGCGCGGGGCGGCGCCCAGGTCTTGCGGCACCGTCTTCAGCAGCAGGGTGTCGCTGCCGCCCAGCCACTGGATCTCGCCGCCCAGCACCGGGTTGAGTTGCACGCCGTCGATCCTGCGCACGTTGCCGGTGGCCACCTCGCCCACCCACAGCTCGACGCGATCGGCCGCAGTGTTGTTGAAGGCGAAGCGACGCCCGTCCGGCGACCACACCGGCGCTGCCGGACAGGCACCGGCCGGCAGGCTCACGGCAGTCTGCTTGCCGCTTGCAACATCCACCAGGCTGAAGCCCTGCAGGCAGGAACGAATGCCGTAACCGTTGGACATGTCGTGGCGGCTATGCGTGCGCGGCTCCACACGCACGCCGGCCAGCTTCAGATACGGCTCGGCCACGCGTGCGATCGGCGGGTACTGGGTGCGCTGCACCAGCAACAAGGTCTTGCCGGTGGGGTCCAACCGCGGCGACGGATTGAGCGGTGCGCGCAACACGCTCAACAATGGCTCCGGTGGCTGCCGGTAACCGCCATCGGGCGTGCCGGCAACCGCGGACACCGGCAAAAGGCTGGCAAGCACCAGTAACCCACTCCATCGGTACGCGGTGAGCATCTCGGTAGTTCTCCGGGGAATGATCACAGCAACCTAGCACGCCGACACGACGGCTCATATGCGCGCGAACGCAGCCCTGTCGCTGCGTCCGCAGGACGCGTGCAAACGACGCAGTTACGCCGATGCCTTGAACGTGCGCGACAGGAACTCGCCAATGTACTGCGCAATCTCCGGCGCATGCGTTTCCAGCGCGAAGTGGCCCGCATCCAGCAGATGCACTTCGGCCTTCGGCAGATCCTTGCGATACGCCTGCGCGCCCGGCGGAATGAAGGCTGGATCGTGCTTGCCCCACACCGCCAGCAACGGTGGCTGATGCTTGCGGAAATACGCGTGGAATCCCGGATAGGCGGCCACGTTGCTGCGGTAGTCCAGGATCAGATCGAGCTGGATCTCTTCGGAACCCGGGCGCGCCATGTACGCGATATCCAGCGTGTAGCCATCGGGCGACAGCCTGCTCGGGTCGGCGCCGGTGCCGTATTGCCAGTCGCGGATGGTTTGCGGTGACAGCGACCTGCGGCAAGCCTGGCGATTGGCTGCGGTTGGCTCACGCCAATACGTCTGCCAAGGCCCCCATTGGTCGCTGAAACCTTCCAGATACGCATTACCGTTCTGGCTGATGATGGCGCTCACCTTGTGCGGATTTGCCGCAGCCAATCGAAAACCGACCGGCGCACCGTAATCGAACACATACATGCTGTAGCTGGCGAGTCCCAACGCCTCGGTGAAGCCTTCGATCACTTTGTAAAGGTTCTCAAACGTGTAATCGAACTGCCCGCGCGGCGGTGCCTTGGTATTGCCGAAGCCCGGCAGATCCGGCGCAATCAGCCGGTACCGGCTTGCCAGCAGCGGCATCAGATCGCGGAACATATGGCTGGCACTGGGGAACCCGTGCAGCAGCAACAGCACCGGCGCGTCCTTGCGCCCGGCCGCGCGATAGAACACCTCGACATCGCCGACCTGTTGCGTGTGGAAAGTGACGCGGCACGCTTCGTCGTTCGGCATGGTGTTCTCCTTGAGTGTCATCGTGTTGGAAGGTTCGGCAGCGCCGAGCGCGCCGGCGCCAAGTGCGTACGCGGTGCCTATGCACGATGCCAGCAGCGGGGCGCGGCGGCTGATCCCTGTTGTGGCGTTGTCGGTAGTGGCTGCGATGAGCGCATCGGTATGCGCCATGGAAATTTCCAGATCGATGAGGTGGCGGCCATGCTAGGTGCACAGGCAGCTGTCGAGAACCGCCAAGGGTGTCAATTCACCATTGCCGTTGCTGCAATGCTGCGCGCAGATGCGCACTGCGTGCGATCGCCAGTCATTGCGTGGGTCGCGTAGCGCGCATCGGCAGGCTGCTACCCTCCCGCCACCTCCGACTTTGGGACGCCCGTGGACCGCATCCAGGAAATGACACTGTTTGCCGCGCTTGCAGAGCAAACAAGCTTTGCCGGCGTTGCGCGGCGTCTTGGCATTTCCACCGCAACGGTCACCCGCACCATCGCGCAGCTGGAAAACCGCCTGGGCGTGCTGCTGGTCGTGCGCACCACACGCAACATGCGGCTCACCGAAGCCGGGCAGCAGTACGCCATCGATTGCCGTCGCCTGCTTGCCGATTTGGACGACATCGAAAATAGAGCGGCCGGATTGCATGCACTTCCCAACGGCTTGCTGACGGTGACCGCGCCGCAGATGTTCGGCGCATTGCATGTCACACCGCTATTGACGCGCTTTCTGAGTCAATACCCATCGATGACTGCGCGCGCCGTGCTGGTCGACCGCGTTCTGCCGCTACTGGACGAAGGCATCGATGTCGCGGTACGCATCGGCGTACTGCCCGACTCGTCGCTGACTGCCATCCCGGTCGGCAGCGTGCGTCGCATGGTCTGCGCCTCGCCCGGCTATCTGGCAGAGCACGGCACTGCGCAGCGGCCGGACGATTTGTTGCAGCACGCCACCATCTCCACCGCATCTTCCGAGCGTCCACCCAAATGGCCGTTCCGCATCGATGGCCATGAGCATCTGGTAGAGGTCGCCTCACGCCTCAATGTGACCTCGTTCAACGCCGCCATCATCGCCGCAGTGCAGGGCTGGGGATTGACGCAGGTGCCGTCTTACCAGATCCGCGAACACCTGCAGAGCGGCAAGCTCACGTGCATCCTCGACACGTTCGAGATCGCACCAGAGCCGGTGCACGTGGTCTACGTGGAAGGACGCCGGGGCTCATCCAAGGTGCACACGTTTGTCGATTATTGCGTGGATGCCCTGCGGCAGGATCTGGGTTTTTACGCTGGCGTTTGAGCTGATGACTTGATCGAACCCTTGCTCTGGCGGCATAGCGTGGCGCGAGCTGCCTTCCATGCGATGAGCGCTGCATCGTGCAATCACCAGCACTCAGGGCTGCAAACGATCGCCCCGCCCTGCCACCAAGGACGATGCCAGCAGCAACACGCTGGCACCCACGAACGTGGCACCAATGGAGACATGATCCAGCAGGACACCGCCTGCGGCGCCGCCCAGCATGATGGAGAGCTGGATCGCGGCAACCATCAAGCCGCCACCACTTTCCGGTGCATCCTTGATGCAGCGGCTCAGCCAGGTGGACCAGGCCACCGGCATCGCCGAATTGAGCGTGCCCCAGGCGATCATCGCAATTGCCACAGCCCACACCACATGGCCGGCGAGCAGCATGCACATGGTCGCCACACCCAGCGCGACCGGCAGCACAGTGAGCAGGGTGAACAAGCGCTTGGGCACCAACGCGGTGGCGGCATAGGTCCCGACGAACCCAGCCAAACCCAGGCCAAGCAGCAACAACGACAGTTGCGAGACGTCGACCTGCGCAATGGTTTCCAGAAAAGGGCGGAAATAAGTGAACGCAGAGAACGCACCGGCAAACCCCAGCATCACCGCCAGCATGGCGCGCGCAACATAACGACGCTTCAACAAGGTGACGATACCGCTCAGCGAAGTGGCGCCTTGCGCTGGCATCGACGGCAGGCTGCGCCACTGCCAGACGATGGTGAGCGCAACCAGCGGCAGCATGCCCCAGAACACACCGCGCCAGCCGATGGTTGCACCCAGATAACTGCCCAACGGCGCGGCGAATGCGGCAGCGACCGCGTTACCGATAAATATGATGCCCAAGGCCTTGGGTACCGCATGCTCGGGCATGATGCGCATCACCGTGGCGGTGGACAGCGCCCAGAACCCACCAATGACGACGCCGAGCAGCGCACGCGCGGCCATCAACATGCCGAAGCTGTGCGCGTTGGCGATCAACAACAGCGACACCAACATCATCGTGGTCAGCGTGAGCAGCACATGGCGCCGATTGAAGCGCGACGACAGCGGTGCGATCAGCAAGCTGGCGACCACGGCGAACAGGCCGGAGATCGAAATCGCCTGTCCGGCCATGCCAGCGCTTGCGTGCAGATCCGCAGCGATCGGCGTGAGCAGGCTCACCGGCATGAATTCGGAGGCGATCAACAGCGCAACGCATAGCGACATCGAACCGACCGCGCTCCAGGTCTGGCGTGTTGCTGCAGGTGCGGCACGGGATGGTGTGTCTGTGGCGAGCGAACTGGCTGGCATGTGGGGGCCTTGCGCGAAGAGTGGATGCGGTAAGAACGCCACGCCGCAAGCGCGCGATGTAGCGCCGCTCGAGAGCGAACCTGGCGTTCGAGAGGGATGCGCTGCAGACAGCGATGCGACGCATCGACATGCCACTGCAGCGACGCACGACGGGCGCAATGCAGCAACGGATGCTGCGGCTCGGGCGTGCGCGTGTCTGGAGGTGCTGCAGCTTACGCAGGCAGCGGGCGGCGATAAAGATGGCTGATCCGCACGGGCTTATGAAGCCCGCTCATCAACGGCGTGTTTGCATCGAACGCCTATCCAAGCCGCGCATCTATCAGCCTTTGTAGCGCAACGCATCGACCACCAGGTTGAACGCCGGCGAGGAATGCCGGCGACTGGGATAGAACGCGTGCAAGCCCGGCCAGGTGGGCGACCAATCCTTCATCACCCAGCGCAGGCGCCCGGCCTTGAGATGCGGGCGCGCCAGATCTTCCTGCACGAACGCAATGCCGAAACCATCCACCGCCGCGTCCAATGCTTCGTAGGTGCCGTTGAAGGTCAGCTGACCATCCACGCGCACAATGACCTCGCGGCCGTCTTTTTCCAGTTCCCAGGCGTAGATGCCGCCGGCGGTTTTCATGCGCAGGTTGATGCAGTTGTGCGCGGTGAGATCCTGTGGCGTCTTGGGGATGGGCCGGCGCGCAAGATAGGACGGTGCCGCGACGATCGCCATGCGCATGTCCGGCGCGATGCGCGCGGCGATCATGTCTTTTTCCACCTGATCGCCCAGGCGCACGCCCAGGTCGTAGCGGTCGGCCACGATGTCGGTCAGACCGTTGTCGACCACGATCTCGACCTTGATGTCGGGGTATTGACGCAGCAGCTTGGACAACTTGGGCCACAGGATCGCGCGCGCGGCGTAGTCGGTGGCGGTGATGCGCACCGTGCCTGCGGGCGTGTCGCGCATTTCGCTGAGTGCAGACAGCGCCTCTTCGATTTCTGCAAAGCGCGGCGCCACCGTCTGGATCAGGCGCTCGCCGGCTTCGGTCGGTGCCACGCTACGCGTGGTGCGGGTCAGTAACCGCAGCCCGAGGCTGGCTTCCAGCCCACGAATGGTGTGACTCAACGCCGATTGCGAGACACCCAACTTGGCTGCAGCACGCGTGAAGCTGCCCTCGCGAACGATGGCGATCAGCGCCAGCAGGTCCTTGAAACTGTCGCGGGCCATTGGTGAATCCGATTCATGGAATGTAGGCGACTGTAGCAGCCGTTCGGATGCGAGGCGGCGGCGCTTCTGCCGCTCTCCTTTTTTCGGCAGAGGGGTTGGGGTGAGGGTACGGCCGCCCAGCATTCTCGACGCTGCCGTACCCTCATCCGCCCCTTCGGGGCACCTTTTCCCTATGGGAGAAGGAACAAAACGCAGCCGCCACCGCCCGTCGCATTTTTTGCAACGCCTGACCCTAAAAAAACCGCTTTGGGGTGACGGGGGCGGTTCGTATAGTCGATTGGACGGCTGCCGACTGCCGTGCACGCTCCTGTCGCCATCGCTGCAAGGGCGACCAACTGTCGGCGCGCCCCCTTTCCACGCCGCCTGCGGAGGTTCCATGCGTCAGCATCTTTCGCCTTGCGGTCCGCGCAGCGCCTGTGAAACAAAGTACCTGCACGGCGCAACATGCTGAGCGCTTCAATCACCGCAACTACCGACCATTGCTCCGGCGCACGCGCGGTGGCGCGCTGCGATGCACTGGGCGTGGCACCGTACAGCGACACACCCGGCGGCCTGTTCCGCGCCTGGCTCAGCCCGGCGCATCGCGCGGCCACCGCGCAGGTGAGCGAGTGGATGCGCCAGGCCGGCATGCAGGTGCGACTGGACGCAGCGGCCAATCTGATCGGCCGCTACGACGGCGCACATGCAGATGCACCGGTGCTGCTGATCGGCAGCCATCTGGACAGCGTGCGCGATGCCGGCCGCTACGACGGCCCGCTCGGCATCATGCTCGGCATCGAATGCGTGGCCGCGCTGCATGCACAGGGTCGGCGCCTACCGTTTGCGATCCAAGTCATCGCCTTCGGCGACGAAGAAGGTTCGCGTTTCCCGGCATCGATGTTCTGCAGCCGCGCCGTAGCCGGCACACTCGATCCCACCACACTGGCCGTGGTCGATGCCGACGGCGTCGAGGTGGCGGCGGCACTCACCAACTGGGGCCTGGATATCGCAGCGATCGGCCACGCCGCACGCGCCCCGGGCAGCGTGCTGGCCTATCTGGAAACCCATATTGAACAAGGCCCGGTGCTGGAAGCAGAAGGTCTGCCGGTCGGCATCGTCACCGCCATTGCCGCGCAACGACGCTTCGCCCTGCGCTTCGACGGCCGCGCCGGCCATGCCGGCACCAACACGATGGGCTTGCGCCGCGACGCGTTGAGCGCAGCGGCCGAAGCACTCCTGGCGATCGAGCGCATCGCCCGCGCCGGCAGCGACGATCTGGTCGCCACCGTCGGCAAACTGCGGGTCGCGCCCGGCGCCACCAACGTGGTGCCGGGCCGGGTGGACTGCACGCTGGACGTGCGCGCAGGCGACGATGCCAGCCGCGATGCGGCCGTGCTACAGATCGAACACGCACTCGCACAGATCAGCAAGGAACGCGGCATCGCCATCGCCATCGACCCGTTGCAGACACTCGCCGCCAGCCCCTGTGCACCGGCGTTGATCGCGCGCCTGCAACACGCAATCGCCGCACAAGGCATCGCGCCGCGACAACTGGTCTCCGGTGCCGGCCACGATGCGATGGTGATGGCTGCGCTATGCCCCACCGCGATGCTGTTCGTGCGCTGCGCCGGCGGCATCAGCCATCATCCGGACGAACACGTCGCCCCGGCCGATGCCGAGGTTGCCTTGGCGGTCATGCGCCACTTCATCGAACACCTGGGAGATCCCCTTGTCACCTGATCTGCGTCACCTGCATACCTTCGGCGAACTCGATCCCCCGCAGCGGCTGCTGATGGGTCCGGGCCCGGTCAATGCGCATCCGCGCGTGCTGCGCGCGATGGCGGCCGATCTGCTCGGCCAGTTCGACCCGGAAATGACCACCTACATGAACGAGGTGATGGCGCTGTACCGGCCGTTGTTCGGCACCGAGAACCGCTGGACCTTTTTGGTCGACGGCACTGCGCGCGCCGGTATCGAAGCTGCCTTGGTCTCGCTGGTCACCCCGGGCGATCGCGTGCTGGTCATCAACTTCGGGCGCTTCGGCTTGCTGCTCACCGAAATCCTGGGCCGGCTCGGTGCCGAGGTGCACACCGTGGATGCGCCCTGGGGCGAGGTGGTGCCGCTAAGCGCGATTGCCGAAGCGATCGAGCGCGTGGCACCCAAGTTAGTCGCCACCGTGCACGGCGACACTTCCACCACGATGGCGCAGCCGCTCGATGGCCTCGGCGCGCTGTGTCGCGCGGCCGGCGCGCTGAGTTACGTGGATGCCACCGCCACCATCGGCGGGATGGAGATCGCCAGCGATCGCTGGGATGTGGACGTGGTGACCGGCGGCCTACAGAAATGTCTGGGCGGGCCGTCCGGCTCGGCACCGATCACGGTCTCCAACGCGGCGGCCGAAGCGATCTTCGCGCGTCGCCATGTCGAACGCGGCATCGTGCGCGAGGACATCGTTAATGGCAGCGGCCCGCGTATCGCCTCGAATTATTTCGACCTGGCGATGATCATGGATTACTGGTCCGACAAACGCCTCAACCACCACACCGAAGCCACCACCATGCTCTACGGCGCCCGCGAATGTGCGCGCGTGGCCCTGCAGGAAGGGTTGGATGCCCGCTTCGCCCGCCATGCTGCGGCCGGGCGCGCGGTGAGTGCCGGCATCCGTGCATTGGGGCTGGAGGTGTTCGGCGACGATGCGCACCGCATGACCAATGTCACCGGCGTGGTGATTCCGCCAGGCATCGACAGCGATGCGGTGCGGCGGCGCATGCGCGAGGATTTCGAGATCGAGATCGGCACCGCGTTTGGTCCGTTGCAAGGCAGGATCTGGCGCATCGGCGCGATGGGCTACAACGCGATGAAGCACAAGGTTTTGATTACTTTGGCCGCGCTGGAAGCAGTGTTGCGCGCCGAAGGTTACGCGTGCACGCCAGGGCTGGCGGTGGAAGCCGCACTGGCGGCCTGGCATGCGGAGCCGCATGCATGAGCACAACGCGCGACCTGGTCGGCTATGGCGCCACCCCGCCTGCGGCGCAGTGGCCCGGTGGCGCACGCATCGCGGTGCAGTTCGTCATCAACTACGAAGAGGGCGCAGAGAACTGCGTGCTCAACGGCGATGCCGGCTCGGAAGCGTTTCTGTCGGAAATGGTCGGCACGCAATCGCAACCCGGCGCGCGCGCCATGGCGATGGAAAGCCTGTACGAGTACGGCAGCCGCGCCGGCTTCTGGCGGCTGCATCGGCTGTTCACCGCGCGCAACGTGCCGGTGACCGTGTTCGGCGTGGCGCAGGCATTGGCCTCCAATCCCGAGGCAGTCGCCGCGATGCGTGCGGCAGACTGGGAAATCGCCAGCCACGGCCTGCGCTGGATCGATTATCAGCACATGGATGAGGCCACCGAACGGGCGCATATCGCCGAGGCCATCGCCGTGCATACCCGCGTCACCGGCAGCCGCCCGCTGGGCTGGTATCAGGGCCGCACCAGCCCCAACACTGCGCGACTGGTAGCCGAAGAAGGCGGCTTTGTCTACGACGCCGACAGCTATGCCGACGATGTGCCGTATTACGACACGCGCCACGGCCACGCACAGTTGATCGTGCCGTACACGCTGGATGCCAACGACATGAAATTCGTCGCCTACAACGGCTTTGCCGATGGCGAGCCGTTCTTCCGCTATCTGCGCGACAGCTTCGAGCAACTGCGCAGCGAAGGCGGGCGCATGCTGTCGATCGGCCTGCACGGGCGCATCGTCGGCAAGCCGGCACGCGCGGCCGCACTGGCACGTTTTGTCGATCATGTGCTGGCCAGCGGCGATGCGTGGGTAGCGCGCCGCATCGACATCGCACGCCACTGGCTGCAGGTAAACCCGGCATGAGCATCCACGCCTCCGACATCGATCTGCCTGAAGTGATCGCACAAGTGACTGCCGCCTTCCATGCCTACGAGGATGCCTTGATGGGCGACGACATCGCCGCAATGGACGCGCTGTTTCACGCCGCGCCAAGCACGGTGCGCTATGGCGTAGGCGAAGTGCTGTACGGCATCGAGGCGATCCGCGCGTTTCGCATCGGCCGCGGCGGTTCGCCGCAGCGCCGGCTCGCGCATGTGCAAGTGCACGGCTTCGGCCGTGATTTCGCCACCACGCATGCGGAATTCGTTCGCGACGGCAGCAGCGCGCGCGGCCGCCAGAGCCAGAGCTGGGTGCGCTTTGCCGATGGCTGGAAAGTGGTGGCCGCGCATGTCTCGCTGCAAGGCACGCACGCATGAGCGTGGTCGATGCCAACGCGCTGGACAATGCCGCCTTCGTGGCGCGCTACCGCGAGTTGTTCGAGCACTCGCCGTGGGTGGTGGAACGCGCTGCACAACGGCGTCCGTTCGACGATGTACATCGCGGGCTGATGCAGGTGGTGCTGGAGGCATCGCAGGTAGATCAAGTCGCGTTGATCCGCGCGCATCCGGAGCTGGCTGGCAAGGCCGCGATCGATCGCACGCTCACCGCCGCCTCGGCCGCCGAACAGGCCTCCGCCGGGCTGGACCGGCTCAGCGAAGCCGAGTTCAAGCGCTTCCACGCGCTCAATCAGGCGTATCGCCATCGTTTCGGATTTCCATTCGTGATCTGCGTGCGGCTGCACGACAAGGCCGGCATTCTGGCCGCGCTGGAACGCCGACTGGACGCATCGCGCAGCGAAGAAATTTCCACCGCTCTCGCCGAGATCGGCAAGATCGTTCACCTGCGCCTGGAGGCACTGCCATGAGCCTGGCCCAACTCGAACGCGAGCTCCACCACGATCTGCAACGCCTGGCCCACGGCGGCGACGCATGGACGCAGCCGCGCGTGCATCCGGCCGGACATGTCTATGACGTGGTGATTGTCGGCGCCGGCCAGAGCGGCCTGGGCGCGGCGTTCGCGCTGCAACGCGAGCGCGTGCACAACGTGCTGGTCATCGACGAGAACCCCGCCGGCCAGGAAGGCCCGTGGGTGACCTACGCGCGCATGCAGACCTTGCGCACGCCCAAGCAGATCACCTCGATCGACCTGGGCGTACCATCGCTGACCTTCCGCGCCTGGTGGGAGGCCCAGCACGGCACTGCCGGCTGGGACGCGCTGGACAAGATTCCGCGCGGCAGCTGGATGGACTATCTGCGCTGGTACCGCGCAGTGCTGCGCCTGCCGGTGCGTAACGCCACGCAACTGGCGCGGGTGGAACCGGACGTGGCGCCGGGCATCCACCGCCTGCATCTGGCGATGGGCGCGCCGCTGCTGACACGCAAGCTGATCCTGGCCACCGGTATCCAGGGCGGCGGGCAATGGATGGTGCCGGAGTGGATCAGCAGCGCGCTGCCCGCACAGCGCTACGCGCATACCTCCGGCCATATCGATTTCGCTGCACTGGCCGGCAAGCGCGTTGGCATTCTGGGCGGCGGCGCCTCTGCATTCGACAACGCCTGTTTCGCGCTGGATCAAGGCGTCGCCACTGCCGAAGTGTTCGTGCGCCGCAGCGAATTGCCGCGTATCAATCCGTTCCGCCACATGGAGCAGGCCGGCATCATTCCACGCTTTCTGACGCTGCCCGATGCGGACAAGTACCGGATGATGGCCAGCTTCTTCGCGCACAACCAGCCGCCGACCAACGACACCTTCCAACGCGCCTGCGCGCATGCCGGCTTTGCATTGCATCTGGGCGCGCCGTGGCTGGAGGTGGCCGAGCGCGATGGCGAAGTGGTGGTGCGCACGCCACAGGGCGAACATCGCTTCGATTTTCTCGCCGTTGCTACCGGCCTGGTCACCGACCCGCAGCTGCGCCCGGAACTGGCCGCGCTGTCCGGCCGTATCGCCTGCTGGGCCGACCGCTACCAGCCGCCACCGGGCCAGGCCAATGCGGTGCTTGATGCGCACCCCTACCTGGGGCCGGGCTTCGAACTGCTGCCGCGTACGCCCGAGGATGCCGCGCTGCTGCACGGGCTGTTCGCCTTCAACTATTCGGCGCTGATCAATCATGGCCCTTCGGCGGCGGCATTGTCCGGGCTAAAGATCGCGTTGCCACGGCTGGCGCGCGCGGTGGCCGATCAGCTGTTTCTGGACGATCGCCAGGCCATCGTCGACAGCTACCTGGCCTACGACCAGCCCGAATTCGTCGGCCAATGGCCGCAACCGACCCAGGCGGTGGCATGAGCACGCTCTCTACGCATGTGCTGGATACCGCCAGCGGCCGCCCCGCCGCAGGTATCGCGTTGCGCCTGTTCGCCGGCGATACGCTGCGCTTCGAGGGGGTCACCAACGCCGATGGACGCTGTCCCGAGCTGGGGGTGCTTACGCTGCAATCCGGCCGGTATCGGCTGGAATTCGAGGTGGCCGGGTATTGGCGCGCAGCCGGCGTAGCGTTGACCGACCCGCCGTTTCTGGAGCAGGTGCCGATCGCCTTCGGCATCGCCGGCGAGGGCCACTATCACGTACCGCTGCTGCTTTCGCCGTACGGGTATTCCACTTATCGCGGCAGCTGAGCGACTTCAGGTCCGCAAGGGATCGGCTCGGCACACGCCGCGTTGCGCATCGGCCCCGTAGAATGGCGCCTTTCCGGCGACAGGCCGGGGCCCCGGAATTGTCATGATCCACAACGATGTACTGCGCAGCATCCGTTACATGCTCGACCTCAGCGACGACAAGGTGGTGGAAATCACCCACCTGGCCGACCCGGAGTTCGCGCTCGACAAGGCGCAGTTGCAGGCCTGGCTGAAGAAGGAAGACGAGCCCGGCTTCGAGCCCTGCCCCGACGCGATGATGGCGCGCTTTCTCGATGGCCTGGTGCTGCGCTTCCGCGGCCGCGACGAGAGCCAGCCGGTGCGCCCGCTGGAGACCAAGGTCGGCAACAACTTGGTGCTGAAGAAGCTGCGGGTGGCGTTCGAGCTGAAGGACGTGGACATGCACGCGATCTTCGCCAGCGCCGGCTTCCCGCTGTCCAAGCCGGAGTTGTCTGCGCTGTTCCGCCAGCCCGGCCACAAGAATTTCCGCCCCTGCCTGGACCAGTTGCTGCGCGCCTTCCTCAAAGGCCTGACCGCCCGGATGCGCGAAGCGGGTTGATGCCTGGGTGACTGGCCTGTTGTGTGTCACGAGCAACGCGTGGCAAGTGCAACTTGGGCGTGGCCCGCTGGGCGACGCCCGGCAGGCCATCCATGATGTCGTACAGGCGCAGCGCCGGAAATCCTTCAAAAACGTCTGAGTGCGGAACAGCCGACCTTGTTTCCTGGCTCTTATCCCGCTGTCATCGCACCTGGTTGGACAGAGCGGATAGATCAGTTGCAGAGCGGATGATCTGCTGCTTGGCTGCAGGGCCCTTGCCCGCCCACCATCGCGAGACACGCCGCAAGTACGTCCGTGTAGGCTCTTACGCGGCATCCATGCCGCGTAAGGTCCCGCGACGGTGGGCGGGCAAGGGCCAGTCGAGAGTGTCGGTGTGCAGGGTTGCAAGCACTGCATGACGTGCTTCTGATTGGCTAGCTATCGTGTCGTTCTGCGACCCGCACCAGCAAGCCCACGCAACTTGCGAGACGCTCAGCTTTTTACCCAGCGACCGACCAACATTCTGGTGCGGTGCCCTCGCCGATTGCGGGACCGTGTGGCGGCATGGATGCCGCCACCGAGCCTACACGGACGTACTTGCGGGGTGTCCCGCGAGCGGTGAGGGCATCGCGCCCTCGACGAACTCAGCTCTTGATTGCATCTAGACGGATATCGACTGCGCGCCGCGCTGTCCCAAACGTTGTGCTGCACCACTCTTGCACTCAACGTGAGTGCAAGAGTGGTGCGTCAGTGCTTCGGCAAGCAGTGACACGGCGATCTGGAGCCTTACGCCGCAGCCGCAAGCCGCGGCCGGCGTGCATCCAGGCGGAACACCGACACCGCCTCGCTCAGTTCCACCGCCTGCTCCTCCATTGCACGTGCTGCCGCTGAGGCTTCTTCCACCAGTGCGGCATTGCGCTGAGTGGTTTCGTCCATGTCGTTGACCGTGCGGGCGACCTGCTCGATGCCGGATGACTGCTCGCGCGACGCCGAAGAAATTTCCGCGATCAACGTGGTCACCTGCTGCACCGATTGCACGATCTGCTGCATCGTCTGCCCGGCCTGATCCACGCGTGCGCTGCCGCGCTCCACGCTGGCCACCGAGGCCTCGATCAACTGCTTGACCTCCTTGGCCGCACCGGCCGAACGCTGCGCCAGCGCGCGCACTTCCGAAGCGACCACGGCGAAACCACGGCCCTGTTCGCCCGCACGTGCGGCTTCCACCGCTGCGTTCAACGCCAGGATATTGGTCTGGAACGCGATGCCGTCGATCACACTGATGATCTCGGCGATTTTTTTGGACGAGACTTCGATCTCGCCCATGGTGTCGACCACGCTGGCCACCATCTCGCCACCGCGGCCGGCGATCTCGGCGGCGGCCTGCGCACCGCGGCTGGCCTGCTGCGCGGTGTCCGAATTCTGCCGCACGGTGGAGGTGAGTTCTTCCATCGAGGCGGCGGTTTCTTCCAGATTGGCGGCCTGCTGTTCGGTGCGCTGCGCCAAATCGTTGTTGCCGGCGGCGATCTCTGCCGACGCGGTGCGAATGGTCTGCGCTGCCACGGTGATGTCGCCGACGATATCGGTCAGGCGCTGCACGGTGGCATTGGCGTCGTCGCGCATGCGTGCGAACACGCCTTGCTGGTTGCCGTGCATGCGTGCGGTCAGGTCGCCCTCGGCAATCGCCTTGAGCAGCTGCGACAACTCGGCCAGATTCTGGTCCACGTTCTGCATCAAGCCATTGAGGCCGGTGACCATGCCGCGGAATTCGAACTGGTAGGCCTCGGCATTGCCGCGCGTGGCGAAGTCGCCCGCCGCAGCCGCTTCGACCAGGCCACGGATTTCGCCATTGATCGCAGCCAGATTGCGCTTGGTGGCGTCCATCGCTTCGGTGATCTGCGCCTTTTCGCCCGGCAAGCGCGGCATATCCACCGACATGTCGCCCACCGCGTAACGCTGCATCACTTGCAGCATGCCGCCGATCAATTCCACCTGCGCGCCGATCAAGCCATTGGTGTCGTCGACCATGCGGCCGTATGCACCCGGGAAGGCTTGCGCGTCCATGCGGTAACTCATCTGTCCGGCTTCGTGACGCTGCGCCATGTCGGCTTGTGCGGTGGAGACATCGGTCAATGTGGTGACCACCTGGCCCATCGCCTGACCGAGCAAGCCGATTTCATCGCGATTGCTGACCACCGCGCGTGCCGACAGATCGCCGGCGGCCACCGAGCGTGCCGCACGTGCAACGGTTTCGATCGGGCGCACGATCGAGCGGCGGATCCACCAGCCCAACACCACCACCAGACACAGCGCCGCAACAATCGTGGCCACCGCCGACAGCACCAGCTTGTGCTGCGCCGACTGCGAACTGGCGAGCACGGCGGCATCGGCCAGGGTCTTGCTGCGCGTTACCAGCGCTTCCAGCGTCTGGCTGGGCGCACGGTCCATGCCCTTGACCAGCTGGTCGCCCACCTGGGTGTCGTAGCCGGCCTGCGCGAACTTGCCCAGCGCCGCTTCGTAATTGCTCTGCAAGGCCAGATGCGCCTTGGCGAAGTCCTGCGCCAGCGCGCGCGCCTGCGGGTCCTGGGTTGCCTTGATCAGCGCTTCGGTGCCTGCCTGTACCTTGGTGCCGTCCTTACGGAAGGCGCTCAGATGCTTGTCCAGCTGCGCCGGATCGCGGCCGCGGATCAGCACGTTCTTCCACTCCTGTACCTGCAAGCGGAAATCACGGCTGATCTCCTCGCTGCTGGAGGCCTGCGCCACTTCTGGCGGCACCTTGCCCGACAGGCTCAGCCACGCCGTCCCCAAGCCGCCGAGCGCACACAGCAAGATGACCGCCAGGCCA
This sequence comes from Xanthomonas sp. NCPPB 2933, assembly GCF_056725225.1. Lineage (NCBI taxonomy): Bacteria > Pseudomonadati > Pseudomonadota > Gammaproteobacteria > Lysobacterales > Lysobacteraceae > Xanthomonas > Xanthomonas sp. NCPPB 2933. The sequence goes on along the minus strand of NZ_CM161518.1, from coordinate 384,089 downwards.
AGCGCAAGGGCGCCGAGCAGTTTGCTTTGCAGGCTGACGAACTTCGGGGTAGCAGCAGACATGGTGAATCCAGAAGAAGGGGATTAGATCGGTTATCGACGCCCTGCCCGGGTCTGAAGCAAGCTCGGCCTTCAAAACAGTTGGGGATGCCTAGGCATGCACTTCGCCACTCGGCATTCCCTGACAGCCTTCACCCACCAACCCGACCATCGCGCCGATTCGGGCCGCCCCGTATCCTTCCCGCGCATGACCGACCACGCGTTTCCGATCTCCCCGTTATTGCCGCAAATCCGCGACAGCCTGGCCGCCCATCCGCGGCTGGTGCTGGAAGCTCCGCCCGGCGCCGGCAAGACCACCCAGGTGCCGCTGGCCTTGCTGGACGCGCCGTGGCTGGCCGGTCGCAAGATCGTGATGCTCGAACCGCGCCGCGTGGCCGCCCGTAGCGCGGCGATGTTCATGGCGCGCCAGCTCGGCGAGCCGGTCGGCGAGACCGTGGGCTACCGCATCCGCTTCGAGAACAAGACCTCGCCGCGCACCCGCATCGAGGTCGTCACCGAGGGCATCCTGACCCGGCTGATCCAGGACGACCCGATGCTGGAGAGCATCGGCGCACTGCTGTTCGACGAATTCCACGAACGCCATCTGGCCGGCGACCTCGGTCTGGCGCTGGCGCTGGATGTGCAGGCACAGGTGCGCGAAGACCTGCGCATCGTGGCGATGTCGGCCACGCTCGATGGCGAGCGCCTGGCCGGCTTTCTCGACGCACCGCGCCTGAGCAGCGCCGGGCGCAGTTTCCCGGTGGACATCGCACACTTTCCTGCGCGGCGCGACGAGGCGCTGGAGCCGCAGACCCGGCGCGCGGTGGAACACTCCTTGGCCACCCATCCGGGCGATGTGCTGGTGTTCCTGCCCGGCCAGCGCGAGATCGCGCGCGTGCACAGCGCGTTGCAAGAGGTGCTGGACCCGGCGGTGCAGGTGTTGCCGCTGCATGGCGAATTGCCGGTCGAGGCGCAAAGCCAGGTGCTGCAACCCGACCCATCAGGGCGCCGGCGGGTGGTGCTGGCGACCAACGTGGCCGAGTCCTCGGTGACCCTGCCAGGCGTGCGCGTGGTCATCGACAGCGGGCTGGCGCGCGAGCCGCATTACGACCCCAACAGCGGCTTCTCGCGGCTGGACATCACCACCATTGCGCAAGCCTCGGCCGACCAACGCGCCGGCCGCGCCGGGCGCGTGGCCAGCGGTTGGGCGTACCGGCTGTGGCCGCAATCGCAACGGCTGGAACCGCAGCGGCGTGCCGAGATCACCCAGGTGGAACTGGCCGGCCTGGCGCTGGAATTGGCGGCCTGGGGCAGTGCCGCGCTGCGTTTTGTCGATGCACCGCCCCCCGGCGCGCTCGCCGCCGCACACGAATTGCTGCAACGGCTGGGCGCACTCACCGACAGCGGCAGCATCACCACCGTGGGCCGGCGCATGCTCGCGCTGGGCACGCATCCACGTCTAGCCGCGATGCTGGCGCAGGCCGGCGATGCCCCGCGCGTAGCGCTGGCCTGCGACCTGGCCGCCTTGCTGGAAGCGCGCGACCCGCTGCGTCAGGGCGGCGATGGGCTGGCTGCCCGCTGGCGTGCGCTGGCCGCATTCCGCCAGGGCCGCAGTGGGCACGACGCGAACCGCGGCGCCCTGGCCGCGATCGACAGCGCCGCCAAACAATGGCGACGCCGGCTGCGTTGCGATAGCGCACCGCCCGCCAGCGTGGAGGCGCATGCACTCGGCGATCTGCTCTCGCACGCCTTCCCCGACCGCATCGCTGCGCGCCATCCTGCCGACCCGCTGCGCTACCTGCTCGCCAACGGCCGCAGCGCGCGCCTGTTCGACCACAGCGACCTGCGCGGCGAACCCTGGCTGGTCGCCAGCGAATTGCGTTACGAAGCCAAGGACGCGCTGCTGCTGCGCGCCGCGCCGGTGGACGAAGGCTATCTGCGCCGCAGCGTGCCCGAGCGCTTCGTGCAGCAGGATCTGGTTCAGTGGGATGCGGACAAGCGCGCGTTGGTCGCGCGCCGGCAATCCAGCTTCGACCGCATCGTGCTCGATAGCCGCCCGGCCGGCCGCGTCGATCCCGCCCAAGCCGCCAGCGCACTCACCGAGGCGGTGCGCCAACTGGGTCTGGATGCCCTGCCCTGGACCGACGGCCTGCGCCAATGGCGCGCACGCGTGCAGTCGCTGTGCGCCTGGATGCCGGAACTCGCGTTGCCCGATCTCTCCGATGCAGCCCTGATGGCCACGCTGGAGACCTGGCTGCGCCCTGCATTCGTCGGCAAGACCCGGCTCGACGCACTCGACGAAAGCAGCCTGGGCGAAGCGCTCAAGGCCGCCTTGCCATGGGACCGCCGCCAGGCCATCGACCGCCACGCGCCCACCCGGATCAGCGTGCCCTCGGGCATGGAGCGGCAGATCAGTTACGCCGTCGATCACGCCGAACAACCGTTGCCGCCGGTGCTGGCGGTCAAGCTGCAGGAACTGTTCGGCCTGGCCGAAACCCCGCGCATCGCCGACGGCCGCATCCCGTTGACCTTGCACCTGCTCTCACCAGGTGGGCGACCGTTGCAGGTCACGCAGGATCTGAAGAGCTTCTGGGTAACGACGTATCCGGAGGTCAGGAAGGAGATGAAGGGGCGCTATCCCAGACATCCATGGCCCGACGATCCGTGGACCGCGGCGGCAACGCACAGAGCAAAACCACGTGGCACTTAAAGCCCCTCTCCCGTCGGGAGAGGGGTTGGGGTGAGGGTACGGAGCGAAGCACCCGTGTTGCTCCAACTGCACGAGGCTTCGCTCGTACCCTCATCCGCCCCTTCGGGGCACCTTCTCCCGATGGGAGAAGGGAAGTGCTGCACATGCCCATCAGATCTGTTTTTATCGCTACCTCAGACTCCCATGCACCAACACCCCGCATCATTACTTAACCGCAACCCAAACAAGCTCCACTACCGCTAACACCGTCTATACGCACCAGCCCACACACTGCGGCCCACGTACTCAGAAAGGAAACGCCTCCAATGAGCAAGCTGACTGTGATCACCGAACGCGCCCTGGAGCGTGCCCTGGAACTGGCTGGCACTGCCGGCGACCACCTGCGTCACGCCGCGTCCGACGCGGGCGACAAGGCACGCAACGCGGGCAGCAGCCTGCGTCATTTCAGCCCCGGTGCCAGCGAATGGCTCAAGACCGGCGCCGCGCTGGGTGCCGTGCGTACCGGCGGCAAGGTTGTCAGCAAGGCGGTCAAGCGCAACCCTGCCATCACCGTGGCAGCGGCCGTCGCCGGCCTCGGCCTGATCGGCTATGCGGTGTATCGCAAGCGCCAGCGTGATCAGCAGGTGCTCGGCGGCAACGTGCATCGTTTCGATCGCGAAAACGCCGGCAACGCCAGCGCACGTCGCGCGGCCTACCAGCGTCGCGGTGCAGTGACCCCGAGCGACGGCATCGAATAAGCCATCTCGCCAGGTAAATCAGACAACGCCACGGCCCTGCGCCGTGGCGTTGTCGTTTGTGGGATGCAGTCATCGCGGTGCATTGATGTCAACGCGTGACACACCACTGCAATCACCATGGCCATTTGGCGTAGCGACATAACCACACTCCATTTCTGAATAGCGGGCTCGGCGGTGATTAATGTCCGCGGGGAGCCACACCGAGATCGGCGTCGCAATTGCGCGCTTGCGGGGTGCTCCCACCTCCCCACATCCAGAAGTGATTGTTCATGACCGTTCGCTCTCCCCTCTTCCGGCCCAACGCACTCGCGTTGGCGCTCCTGCTTGCCACTGCCTCACCGTTGGCCTTGGCTCAATCCACCACTGGCAGCATCGCCGGCCAGGCCCCTGCCTCGGCCAGCCGCGTTGTGGTGCGTAGCGATACCGGCCTCACCCGCGAAGTGGACGTCGATGCACGCGGCCGCTACGCCTTGGGCCAGTTGCCGTTGGGCACTTACTCGGTCGTGGCCAAAGATGCCGCCGGAAACGTGTTGAACACACGCGAGGCAGTGACGCTGACGGTGGGCACCACCACCGATGTGTCGTTCGGTGGGGTGACACAACTGGATGGCGTCAGCGTCACCGCCGATCGTGCGGCAGCCGCGATCGATGTCACCACCGTGGATTCGCGCACCGTCATCACTGCCGAGCAATTGCAGCGGTTGCCACTTGGCCGTTCGGCCGAAGCGATCGCGCAGCTGGCACCGGGCGTGGTGGGCAACAGTGGCAGCGGCACCTATAGCGGCCCGAGCGGCGAGCAGTTGGTGAGCTTCGGCGGTTCTTCGGCCGCGGAGAACGCCTATTACATCAACGGCTTCAACACCACCGATCCGCTGCGTGGCTTGGGCGGCCTGACCCTGCCCTACGGCAGCATCGATATCAGCTGGAGGTCTATACCGGCGGCTACAGCGCCAAGTACGGGCGCTCCGATGGCGGCGTGATCAATGCAGTGGGCAAGCGCGGCACCAACGACTGGCACTTCGGTGGTCAGGCATTGTGGGAGCCGGCGTCTGCGCGCGCGGACAAGGACGATGTGCGCTACCCAGCCAATGGCGCGCTGTATCGCCCCGACAATCAGGACCGCCAATGGGTGTCCACCCGAAGCGTGTATGCCGGCGGGCCGTTGATCCAGGACAAGCTGTTCCTGTTCGGCTCCTATGAACTGGAGCGCCGCCAGGGCCGCGAACTGGAAAGCGTGGAAGACACCAATGCCGACACCAGCTATCGATACGACCGCCCGCGCTGGTACGGCAAGCTGGATTGGAACATCACCGACAACCACCTGCTGGAACTCACCGGCGCCTCCAGCCGCAACGTGTATCGCGGCAGCATCTACAACTACGATTACGACGCGTTGAGTCGCGGCAGCCTGCGTGGCCAGGACGACACCACCAAGACCGGCGGCAATCTGTGGAGCGCCAAATACACCGGTTATCTCACCGACCGCCTCACCGTCAGCGCGCTGTACGGCAAGATGAAATCCGACGACTACGTCGGCAATCCTGCCTATGACAGCTCGCTGACGTTTCTGTCCAATGCCTCGCTGCAGAATCCCGCGCTCAATGGCGGCAACCCGATCACCAATGCGCAGACCACCTCATCGCTGGTCGATCCGGATCGCGGCAACCGCAGCGATAATCTCCGGCTGGATCTGAATTACGTCATCGGCAATCACTCGATCACCGTCGGGATCGACAACCAGAATGCACGCGCCCTCAATCGCGGCTCGGTGTCCTCCGGCGATGGGTATTACTGGATTTACGGCCAGTCCAATCCGAATGTGCCGATCAGTACCGGCCTGGGCGTGCCGGCCACTGGCGGCATCGTCAATGGCGAAGACGGCTATTACGTGCGTCGCTATGTCTCCAGTTCGCTGGCCTCGGTGCGCTCGGCGCAACGCGCGCAATACATCGAAGACAACTGGCAAGTCAGCGACCGGCTGTTGCTCAATCTTGGCTTGCGGCTGGATCAGTTCACCAACTTCAACCGCGATGGCGATGCCTACATCAAGCAGTCCAGCGGGCAATGGGCGCCGCGTCTGGGCTTCAGCTGGGACGTCGATGGCGACGGGCGTTTCAAGGTGTTCGGCAATGCGGGGCGTTACTACCTGGCACTGCCGCTGAATCCGGCCTTCAACGCGGCCGGTGCCACTTTGGCGACGTCGACGTATTACACCTATGGCGGCATCGATGCCAACGGCTATCCCACCGATCTGACCCAGTTCTCCGACCCGGTCTCGTCCAACAACAATTACGGGATCCTGCCAGACCCCAAGACCGTGGCGACCTCCGGCATCAAGCCCTCGTTCCAGGACGAATTCATCCTGGGCTTTTCCAAGACGCTCGGCGACAGCTGGGTGTACGGCGCCAAGGCAACCTACCGTTTATTGCGCAGTGGCGTAGATGATTACTGCGATATCGATGCAGTATTGGCCAAGTCCGATGCGCTGGGCTACGACGTCACCAAGCAGAGCAATCCGGTCAGCTGCTGGCTGATCAATCCGGGCAAGGCCAACACCTTCACCCTGGTCGATACCGGCGGCAACTACGTCAGCGTGCCGCTGAGCAACGCCGAGCTCGGCATGCCGGCCTTCAAGCGCAACTACTACGCGCTCAACCTGTCGCTGGAACATCCCTTCGACAGCCGCTGGTACGCCAAGGCCGACTACACCTTCTCGCGCAGCTACGGCACCACCGAAGGCCAGCTGCTTTCCAACATCGGCCAGACCGCGGTGGCCACATCGCAGGCCTGGGATTACGCGCAGCTGATGGAGCATACCAACGGCCCGCAGAGCAACGACCACACCCACCAGCTCAAGCTGTATGGGTATTACCAGATCACCCCGCAGTGGCTGGTGTCGGCCAACCTGGCCGTGGTGACCGGCGCACCGTTCAGCCCGCTCGGCTCGTATGGCGCCGATCAAACCGACCCGGCCGGCTACGGCATCGCCTACCACTACTACCAGGGCCAACCTGCGCCTCCGGGCAGCCAGGGCCGCCTGCCGACGATGACGCAACTGGATCTGGGCATGGCCTATCGCCCTGGTTTTGGCAACGGCAAGCTCGGTTTCAATCTGGATGTGTTCAACGTGTTCAATACCCAGACCGCGTTGTGGCGCTATCCGTATTCGGAACTGGAACCCGGGCAACCGAATCCGCTGTACGGGGCGGCCAATGTGCGGCAGGCACCGCGTTCGTTGCGGGTGAGCGTGAGCTTCGATTATTGAGGCTGCGTGCGGCTGACAAGGCGCTGCGAGCGCGCATGTGTCGCACGGTGGTTGTGTCGATTGCTGCTGTCAGTTGCCCTTGAACGCACGCATCGCGGCCCTAGGTCGCGGTGCGTTGTTGTGCCTCGCTGCTGTGCACGGAACGAACGCTGAGAAAGCAGACAACTCAGCGTCGCGTCCGGCTTGGCCGCGCGTGATGGGTTTCGTCCGCGCGCCACTGCCCAGGCGCCAGAGTGTCCAACGTCCAGTCACCAATCGCCACGCGGATCAGACGCAAGGTGGGTAGGCCAACCGACGCGGTCATGCGCCGCACCTGACGGTTACGGCCCTCGGTGATCTGCAGTTCCAGCCATGCGTCGGGCACGGTCTTGCGCACGCGTACCGGCGGATCGCGCGGCCACACCTGCGGTGACGGATCGATGCTGCGCACCTTGGCCGGACGGGTCGGGCCATCGTTGAGCACCACGCCATCGCGCAAGGCCTGCAACTGCGAAGGCGCAGGCGTACCTTCCACCTGCACCCAGTAGGTCTTGGGTTGTTTGTGGCGCGGGTCGGTCAAGCGGTGCGCCAATGCGCCATCGTCGGTCAGGAGCAGCAAGCCTTCGCTGTCGTGATCCAGACGGCCGGCCGCATACACGTCGGCAGGCAAGCCGAATTCGGCCAGTGTCCGTTTGGGCGGCTGCGAGCGGTCGCTGAATTGCGACAGCACGCCATAAGGTTTATTCAACAACACCAACATGCCAATCCTGTTGCGTCAGAGCGATGCACAGCGCAAGCAGGACGCAATGCGCGTGCGTAGCGTCATGCGTTGGTTGGCGGTATGCAAACACCTGCATGCCGAACGCGCACTGCGCGCCGGCATGCAGGCACTGCCTCACTGCTTGACGAACTTCAAGGTCATGCGGTCGCTCTCGCCGATCGCCTTGTACTTGGCATCGTCGGCCTTGTCGTGGCTGTTGCTCGGCGGCAACGTCCACACGCCACCGGCATAGTCCTTGGTGTCGCGCGGGTTGGCGTTGACCTCGCTCTTGCCGGCCAGCTTGAAACCGGCCGCTTCGGCCATCGCAATCAACTGCGCCTGGCCCACGTAACCGCTCTTGTCGTCCGCCGGCACATCGGCCTTGGCACGATGCTCCACCACACCGAGGACGCCGCCGGGCTTGAGCACCTTGTAGAAGCCACTGAACATCGCCTCGGCATTACCGGCCATGCGCCAGTTGTGCACGTTGCGGAAGGTCAGCACCAGGTCGGCCGAATTGTCCACGCCAAACGAGGGCGTCTTCGGCACATACGACACGAACGCGGGCTTGCCATACACCTGCGGCTTGGCCTGGAACTTCTTTTCCAGCTCGTCGCGCCCGCGCTGCGCGGAGTCGCGGCCACGGCCTTCCGGCACCGCCGCCGGGTCGACCACCGCTGCTACGTACTTGCCCTTCTCGCGCAGATACGGCGCCAGAATTTCCGAATACCAGCCACCGCCCGGAGTGATCTCGATAACGGTCTGGGTCGGCTTGATGCCGAAGAACGCCAGCGTCTGACCCGGATGGCGATACACGTCGCGCTGCACATACACACGGTCGCGCCAGTTGCCGTCGATGGCCGCCTGCAGCGCCGCATCGGGCGCCGGCAGGGTTGCGCTATCGGCCGGTTTGATTGCCATTGCCAGCGGCGCGCTCATCGCCACTGCCATCCCCACCACACATGCACACACCAGCTTGTTGCGGATCATCACAGCGCCCTTTACGGGAAAAAGTAGCGCGAGCCTAGCATGCGATTTGGAGCCTGCCATGTGCAGGACTTCGCATGCTGCACTGCGCGCGACGCACCACATGTTCAAATTCTGTGAGGCATTGCAGCAGCTGGGCGGAACGCTGAATCCACGTTGGTGTCACACGCAACGCCGGCGTGCATGACTATCCTGTTCGGCAGTTTCGAATCAGGAGCTTTCACCATGACTCACTCCCGCGCGCTGGGCCGCTCCGGCCTGCAGATTCAACCAATCGTCTTCGGCGGCAATGTATTCGGCTGGAGCGCCGATGAAGCAACCTCGTTTGCGCTGCTCGATGCCTTCGTCGACGCCGGTTTCAATCTGATCGATACCGCCGATGCCTACTCCGGCTGGGTGCCTGGCAACCATGGCGGCGAATCGGAAACCATCATCGGGCGCTGGCTCGCACGCAGTGGCAAGCGCGACAAAGTGTTGATCGCCACCAAGGTAGGCAAGTGGAGCGAGCATCCGGGCTTGTCACCGGAAAACATCGTCGCAGCTGTGGAGGATTCGCTCACGCGTCTGCAGACCGATGTGATCGATCTGTATCAGGCCCACGCAGACGACGAATCGGTTCCGCTGGAAGCCACGCTGGCCGCATTTGGCCGCTTGATCGAACAAGGCAAGGTGCGCGCGATTGGCGCCTCCAACTACAGCGCCGCACGCCTGCGCGATGCACTGGATATTTCCGAGCAATACAAGTTACCGCGCTACGAAAGCCTGCAGCCGGAATACAACCTCTACGACCGCGTCGGTTACGAAGCCGAGCTGGAACCGCTGGTGCGCGAGCGCGAGGTCGGTGTGATCAGTTATTACTCGCTGGCCAGCGGCTTTCTCACCGGCAAGTACCGCAGTGCAGACGACGCCAGCAAGAGCAGCGCGCGCGGTGCGTCGGTGGTCAAGCAGTACGTCAATCCGCGTGGCTTGCGCATCCTGCAGGCGCTGGACGATCTGGCCGCCACGCACACCGCCACGCCCGCGCAGATCGCATTGGCCTGGTTGATCGCACGGCCGGGCCTGAGCGCGCCGATCGTCAGTGCCACCAGCGTGACCCAGCTGCACGATGTACTGGCGGCAGCGCGCGTGTCGCTGAGCGCCGATCAGATTGCGCAGCTGGATAGCGCAAGCGCGCCGGATCCTTCCGAAGCCGCTTGACGCCTCGCCTCTGCAGCGCATGTAACCCATCGCACCCACTCCCTCGCGCAGCCGCCGTGCGGCTGTGCTCCCTCGACCGCGCACGCGTGGTCCTTTCCGCGAGGAATTTCGCATGACATCGATCACCAACCGCCGCATCGTGCTGGCCTCACGCCCGCACGGCGAGCCAAGCGCCGACAGCTTCCGCCTGGAAGAGGTCGCCTTGCCGCCCACCGGGCACGAACAGATTCTGGTGCGCAATCGCTTTCTCTCGCTGGATCCGTACATGCGTGGACGCATGGACGAAGGCCCGTCCTACGCCGCACCGGTGGAGATCGATGCGGTGATGGAAGGCGGCACCGTGGGCGAAGTGCTCGAATCGCATCATCCCGACTATCAACCCGGCGATCTGCTGGTGCTGCCGGGCGGCTGGCAGACGCATAGCCTGTTCACCCCTGACACGCCATTGCGCAAGCTGCCCAAAGACGATGCCTTGCCGCTGAGCACCGCGCTCGGCGTGTACGGCATGCCCGGCTTCACCGCCTACGCCGGCCTGCATGAAATCGGCAAGCCGCAGTCAGGCGAGACATTGGTGGTTGCGGCGGCCAGCGGCCCGGTCGGCGCCACCGTGGCGCAGCTGGCACGCCTGCAAGGGTTACGCGTGGTGGCCATTGCCGGTGGCGAAGAAAAGGTGCGTTACCTGCGCGAGACGTTGCGCGTGGATGTGGCACTGGACCACCGCGCCGACGAGTTTGCCGAGCAGTTGCGCACCGCCACGCCGGACGGCATCGACATCTATTTCGAGAACGTCGGCGGCAAGGTGTTCGACGCGGTATTGCCGCAGTTGAACGCGTTCGCACGCATCCCGGTGTGCGGCGTGATCGCCACCTAGAACAGCCGTGGCCAGGCGCTGCCGGGGCCGGACCGTCTGCCGGACTTCATGGGTCAGGTACTGCGCAAACGACTGACCGTGCGCGGCTTCATCCAGCACGATTTCATTCGCCTGATGCCCGCCTTCCTGCGCGAAATGGGCCAGTGGCTGCGCGAAGACCAGATTCAGTATCGCGAACACGTGCTGCACGGCCTGCACAGCGCACCGCAAGGCCTGATCAGCCTGCTACGTGGCGAAAACTTCGGCAAGGCCGTCGTCGCGCTCGACTAGCTCAGCTCACAGCGCCCCGAACACTTCACTTCTTACAAATCCCCATTCCCGAATCCCGTTACCAAAGGAACACCATGACAGTCCCCGCATTCGGCCTCGGCACCTTTCGTCTCAAGGACCAGATCGTCATCGACTCGGTGCGCAATGCGCTGGAGTTGGGCTACCGCGCCGTCGATACCGCGCAGATCTACGACAATGAAGAACAGGTCGGCCAGGCCATTGCCGCCTCCAACGTGCCGCGCGATCAGCTGTATCTGACCACCAAGATCTGGGTCGACAAGTTCGGCCGCGATGCCTTGCTGCCGAGCCTGCAGGAAAGCCTGCGCAAGCTCGGCACCGAGCATGTCGACCTCACCCTGATTCACTGGCCCTCGCCGAAAGATCAGGTGCCGATGCGCGAGTATCTGGAGGCGCTGGCCCAGGCCAGGCAGCAGGGCCTGACCCGCGCGATCGGTGTATCCAACTTCACCATCGCACTGATCAAACAGGCCATCGAGATCCTGGGCGCCGATGCCATCGCCACCAACCAGATCGAAGTGCATCCCTACCTGCAGAACCGCGCGCTGATCGCGTTCCTGCGCGAGCAAGGCATCCATGTCACCTCGTACATGACGCTGGCGGTCGGCGAGGTGTTGAAGGATCCGGTGATCCAGGCAATTGCCGCGCGCCACGACGCCACACCGGCACAGGTGACCTTGGCCTGGGCGCTGCAGCAGGGGTATTCGGTGATTCCGTCCTCGACCAAGCGCGAAAATCTTGCAAGCAATCTCAAGGCCCAGTCGTTGCAGCTGAGCGAGCAGGACATGCGCGAGATTGCCGCACTCGACCGCGGTCAGCGCCTGGCCAATCCGAAGGCGATCGCCCCCGACTGGGATTGAGTTCTCGGTTTTTCCATGTATCGGCATCGCCCGATAGGGGGGCATAACAGCCGCGACGACCGCTCGTCGTCGCGTGCTGGTTGCACGTGACAGGCGCTGCTACGGTGCCAGCCACAGGGGGGTAAGTCTCGGCAACGGAGTCCTACCCATGCACACCGCATCCGTCTTGACCCGCCGCGTCGTCAACCTCGACGCAGAGATCGCCTATTGGCGCGATGTCCACGCAGAAGGCCATCTGGGCGGCTACGATTTTGCCGACTATGCCCGGCTGCTTAAGCTCGGCTATGACATTTATCTGGCTTACCCGCGCGCTACCGAGGCGCAGCTCTACCGCGTGTTGCAGGACGGCTTTTACCACTATCAACCGATGCTGTCGGTGCCCTGGGATGAGGCGCGCTGGATCGTGCGGCATGCCTGGCGGCATATGGAAGAGGCGGCCGTTCGGCACTGAAGCGGCGGCTCGAACAATTGCGCAGCCGCTCAGCCACGCAGTGCCGCAATAAACGCTTAGTTCAACTGCCCCATCGCCATCGCCTGCCGATCGATGCGGTGTTTTTCGGCCAGTGCCTGCATGCCTTGCAGGGTGGCAGCGATCAGGCTGGCATACCGCAGCCGCCATAAGTTGGCGCGGTCGTTGTCGTCGTGGGTGCTGCCCAGGCCGTCCAGCACCTGCGGCAGACGCCGATCGGCCAATGCCGAGGCAGCCAGATAGGGCTTTGCCGGAGCGATCACATCCACCGGTTCGCGCCAGTCGTTGGCCACCTGCCGGGCGATGCCGGCCAGATGCGAGAGCTGGTGCATGCCGATCAGCGTCTCGTGCAACATCTCGCGGCAGGCCCATTGCCACAGCGCCACCTTTTCCGATGGATTCTGGGCGATCTCGGTCAGCGCCAGATCAACCTTTTCGATGCGTGAGTCGAGCATTGCGGAGCTCCGATGCTGCTGTGCAACATAATTCACACCATACGCCGTGAGAGTCAAGTGAGCCAGCCGCTAAAAAGATGTCAGCGTGCAGGTGCTCGACCCGTTTCACGCTTTTGCAGTTGCCGTTTGTTTGGATAAAGGGGTGCGGCACCCTGACTTCCTGCCCATGGCGATGCGCATCGCCACGCGTGATGCTGGGGTCCTCCGATTCCCAGGCCGCCGCCATGCGCCCCACTGCCTTTCTCGCGCCGCTGTTACTGGTGGCGGCCTGTAGCGCGCAGGCCGAAACCGCCAAGCCGCAGGTGTCCTCGCAGCAGTGCGAGGTCCGTACGTCCTACGACGTGCTGGCCGACAGCGGCGGCATCTGGCTACGCCGCAAACAGGGCGTGCCGCGCGAGATCTTTTTCCACGGTGGCGAGCTCAACGTGGATCGCCAACCGCAACCGGTCAGTGCTTCCGATGCGCAACGTCTGCGCGACATCGAGTACGGCGCCCGCACGCTGATGCCGGCAGTGACCGACATCGCCCGATCGGTGGTCGACATCACCTTCGATGCGCTGGCCGGCGTGGTGCAGATGCTCACCGGCAGCACGCGCCAGGAGCGCAAGGTGGAGCGGCTGCGCGTCACCGCACTTGCGCAGGTCGATACCACCCTGGGGCGCGGGCGCTGGGAGCAGGAGCTGTTCGACGAACACTTCGAAGCCAATGTCGAACAGGCCGCAGAAGAGTTGGCCGGCGGCCTGACCCGCAGCGTGATGTGGACCGTGATGACCGGACGCACCGCGCAGCTGGAGCGCCGCGGGGAGCAGTTGGACGCGCGGATGGAACAACAGATGCAGGCACGCAGCGAAGCGCTGGAGGCACAGGCGCACACCTTATGCACACAGGTAGAAGCGTTGTACGCGGTACAACAGGCGCTGGACTATCGCTTTCATGGTGAGCGCTTGCAGATGCTGGAGCTCAAGACGCATCGGCAAAACGAGCAAGACGATACGCCGGCTTCCAACAGCGTGGTGGTGACGGCTGCGCACTGAGAGCGCGTATCAGGCCAGCAGCCATTCCCGCAGCGCATCCGATACCGCCTGCGGCTGCTCCAATGGCGACAGATGGCCACACGCAGGCACTTGCACCAACTGCGCCTGCACGGCGAGCGCAGCCATTTCTTCGTGTAACGCGGGCGGGGTGATCGCATCGTCCTGACCGCACAGCACCAGCAGCGGGCCGGTGTAGGCGCGTAGCAACGCGCGACCATCTTCCCGCTCCAGCCGGTTCTGGCGCACGAAGACCTCCACGCCCAGGCGCTGGGTCATGCCGCGCACACGTTCCAGCAAGGCCGCGTCCTGCCAGCGCGATGGATGCACGTAGTGCCGCATCAGCCGTTCGCCGAATCCAAGAAACGTCTTTCCGCCACGCACGCTCGCTTCCTGCGCGCGCCGTTGCGCAACACGCTCGGACGAATCGGCACGGGCGGAGGTATCCAGCAAGGCCAGGCGCTCCACACGCTCGGGCGCGATGCGCAGGATGTCCTGCGCCACATAGCCGCCCAACGAGAAACCGGCCAATGCGAAACGCGGCGGCATCTGCGCCAGCACCTGCGTCGCCAGCGCGCGCATGCTCTCGCCCTGGGTGATGTCGCCGACCACGCACTCGGCAACGTCGGCCAATGCCACGCGCTGCGCGTGCCACAGCTGCGCATCGTTGAGCAGGCCCGGCAGCAGCAACAAGGTGGGACGCGGCGCGCTCATGCGCAGAAGATTCCGGTCGGCGCCGGCGAAACAAGCACTGTCATCGCCGTAGTGTGCCGCGCGGCTGCGGGCATCGCCAGCACGTCCAAACGAACGCGGCCCGACGCATGCGCCGGGCCGCTTCTGACACTGCTACGCGATATGCGCGGCAGCACTGGCGTGGATCAGGCCAGGGTCAGGGTGACGTCGATGTTGCCGCGCGTGGCGTTGGAGTACGGGCAGACCTGGTGGGCCTTGTCAACCAGCGCCTGCAGTTCGGCCTTGTCCATGCCCGGCACCGCGATGCGCAGCTCCACCGCAATACCGAAGCCGCCCGGAATCTGGCCGATGCCGACGCTGCTGTCGATGCTCACTTCGCCCGGCAGCTTGAGCTTGTCCTGACCTGCAACGGCCTTCATCGCGCCGATGAAGCAGGCCGCATAACCGGCAGCGAACAGCTGCTCCGGGTTGGTGCCGTCGCCGCCAGCGCCGCCCAGCTCGCGCGGGGTGGACAGCTTGGCGTCCAGCGCCTTGTCCGAGGACACGGCGCGGCCTTCGCGGCCGCCGGTTGCGGTGGCGTGGGCGGTGTAGAGGATCTTTTCAGGTGAGGCCATGGTGGTTCTCCAGAGTGAGCGCTCTCGGCGCAGGATGTAGTTGAATCGTTGACGATTGAATCGTGTGCGACATGTAAATTAAGAACGTGGCACAGGTGGATCGACTCACGCCTTGCCGAGGCTGGAGCGTAGCTTTTCCAGTTCCTGCTTGAGTTGACGCAGTTCGTCCAACGAACACGCCGACGCACAGAACACCTGCTCCGGCACCGCGCCCGCCTTGCTGCGCAAGGCGCGACCGGCGTCGGTCAGCCCGATGATCACCTGACGCTCGTCGCTGACGGCGCGCGTGCGGGTGACCAAACCGGCGGCCTGCAAGCGCTTGAGCAGCGGCGTCAGCGTGGCCGAGTCCAGGTACAGGCGCTCGCCGATCTCCGACACGCTGCGCCCGTCGGTCTCCCACAGCACCAGCATCACCAGGTACTGCGGATAGGTCAGGTCCAGCGCCTTGAGTAGCCCGCGGTAGAGCTTGTGCATCGCCAGGTTGGCCGAGTACAGCGCAAAGCACAGCTGGTTGTCGAGCTGCAGCAGCGCGTTGGTCCGGGCGGTGGTGGCTGTGGCGGTGTCCATGGCTGCAATTTACATAGCGCACTATTTAATTGCAAGCGATATTTCTGAACGGACTTAGCTCGCCAAGGTAAGTGGCTGCAATACGCACGCATGCAATCGCACTGCTTAGCGACTCAGGTGAACTGGATAAAGAAATGCCCCGCCGCATCGCCTTCGCCCAGTTTCTTGGCGCGCTGGTCTGCAAACAGATAGCCGGTGCCATCACCGAAGATGCCGTCATAGCCGGGATCCATCCGGCGCAGCTCCGACTCGACCAACTGGGCAAGAAAGTAATAGCGTTGACTCGTATGGATTGGGTCCTGCAACCAGCACGGTCGGTCGAGTTGTTTGCTCATCCCTGCGCCGTTGTCGTCGTCTTCCAGCTCTTTATCCATGTCGTCATCATCGAAGGGCTGCAGACCAACGCAGTGACGCCCGAGCAACAGCGCACTGTCACCGACGCACACCTCCTGTGTCGCATGTCGATGCAACAGCACCTTGCTATGCCCCAGCGCAGTCTTGTCGAATTCGCTTTGCTGATTGACGGCGAGCCTGCGCAGCGATGCTCGGTTGTCGCCATCGCCAGACCGCTCGATCGATGCAAAGACAGTCAGCGCCATGCCGTCGGGCAGATAGGGAGTCGGCAAAAACAACGCGGTGAGCATGACGATGGGCAGCATCGGCTGACCAGTCGATGGGTCTGTTGGCCATAGCGCTGCGTCGTCCAGCCACGCACCGCCGCCAAACTGGCCCAGGCCGCAGTCCGAATCGCTGACAATGATCCTGTGGAATCCGGGGCCAGGACGCGTCTGCATGTTATGCCCGATGCGCAGTGGCCAGATATTCGGCGCTCTGCATCTCGATCAAACGCGAGGCGGTGCGCTCGAAGGCGCCGGCCAGGCGCTGGCCGCTGTACAACGCCGGCGGGGCGTCCTGCGCGGTGCAGACCAGATTGACGTGGCGGTCGTACAGTTCGTCGATCAGATTGACGAAACGGCGCGCCGCGTCCTCGTTCATGCGGTCGAAATGCGGAATGCCACCCAGCAGCACCGTGGTGAATTCGCGCGCGATCTCGATGTAGTCGCCCGGGCCGCGCGGGCCTTCGCACAGCGCAGCAAAGTCGAACCAGGCGATGCTCTTGCCGCGCGCACGCACCGCAATCTTGCGCGCTTCGATTTCGATATTGCCGCCACGTGCCTCGGCATTTCCGCTCAATTCGCTCCAGCGCTGGCTGAGCCACTCATCGGCCTGCGCATCCAGCGGCGCGCGGTACACCGGCGAACGCGTCAATGCGCGCATGCGGTAATCCTCGGTGCCTTCGGCATACAGCTCGACGCAGAACTTCTGCAGCAAGCCGATCGCCGGCATGAAGCTGTCGCGCTGCAAGCCATTGGCGTAGAGGTTTTCCGGCGCGGTGTTGGAGGTGGTCACCAGGGTCACACCTTCGGCGAACAGGCGTTCCAGCAGGCGCGCCAGCAACATCGCATCGCCGATGTCGGTGACGAAGAATTCGTCCAGCACCAGCACGCGCAGATTCTCCCGCCACTGCTGGGCGATCTTGGCCAACGGGTCGCTTTGCCCGGCATGCTCGCGCAATTGCTCGTGCACGCCGCGCATGAACCTGTGGAAATGCGTGCGGTATTTCTGCTTGATCGGTAGGCCGTCGTAGAACAGGTCGACCAGGAAGGTCTTGCCGCGCCCCACCCCACCCCAGAAATACAGGCCGCGCACCGGCTCGGGCTTTTTCCAGAAGGCCGACAGCCGGTCCAGCCAGCCATCCTGCGCGCTGTCCACCAAGGCCTCATGGATGCGGTCCAGCTCCGCCAGTGCCGCCTGCTGCGCAGGATCGGCGCGCCAGTCGCCGCGTTGTACGCCGGCGGCGTAGCGCTGCGACGGGGTCATCTCAGTCATCGTGTTCTCCGCGGGCCGGCTGCTGCCAAGCCCGCTTAACGGCGCATCGCAGAGCGATACGCATATGCGTGGGCCATGCCGCGGTCAGACTGCGGCCGGCAACCAGCGCCGGACACCATGCTGGATCGCACCGCGCAGGTCGATCAATTTGCGGTGGAAGAAGTGGCTGGTGTCGGGCATGCGCACCAGCTCGGGTTGCTGCTCCAACGTATCCAGCCAGTCGTAGACCGCCTGCGGGTCGACGATTTCATCGGCATCGCCCTGAATCACCAACCAGTGCGCAGGCGGCTGCATGTCGCTGAAATCCCAGCGCCCGGCCGGCGGCGCGATCGAGATCAACACCTGCGGTTCGAGCGAGCCGGCAGCGCGCAACGACACGTAGGCGCCGAAGCTGAAACCGGCCAGCCACAGCGTGTCGCCCGGGCGCTGGCTGCGCACCCACGCGGCGACCGCACGCAGATCGTCCTGCTCGCCATCGCCATGATCGAACGCACCGGCCGAGTTGCCGACACTGCGGAAATTGAAGCGCACCACGGTGATGCCCAGCTCGCGCAACGCGCGCGCGGCCATGGTGACGACCTTGTTGTGCATGCTGCCGCCCTCGGTGGAGAGCGGATGGCAGACGATGGCGGTGACCGGTTGCACAGCGACGTCCGGCTCGGGCAGATCGACCGCGATATCGAGCGGGCCGACCGGCCCCTCCAACGTCAACGCAGCCGATTCAGTGGGGAATGGGAGATTGGACATGCCCTCATAATAGCCGCCCCGCCGGCCGCGTTCATCGCCCTGCCTGCACACTTCGTTGCGTTGCCTATGTATTTCCTGCTGTTTGCCGTTGTTTGCAGTGTCCTGGTGTCGGTGCTTCTCAACTTGGTGCCGCGCTATCGCCTGGATGCTGCCCAGACCATCACCTGGAACTACGCCACCGCTGCCGTCCTGGCGTGGCTGTTGCTGGATCCTGCGTTGGACACGTTGCATGCGCCGTCCACACCGTGGGCAGCATTGCTGGCGCTTTCGGTTGCGCTGCCGTCGATCTTCATGGTGCTGGCGCGCGCCGTGACCACCGCCGGCATCGTGCGTACCGAGATGGCACAACGTTTGTCGTTGCTGCTGTCGTTGGCGGCGGCTTTCACCCTGTTCGGCGAGCCGTTCAACGGATGGAAGCTGACTGGACTGGGCGTGGGCCTGCTGGCCATCGTATGCATCGTGCAACGCGCAGATCCGCGCGACCGCGCTGCGCCATCTCCCTCGTCTGCGTGGCTGTGGTTACTGGGTGTGTGGATGGGCTTTGCACTGATCGATCTGTTGCTCAAGACCATCGCGCAGGCCGGTACGTCGTCGCTGACCTCGCTGACGCTGTGCTTCGCCATCGCCTTCGTCCTGATGTCGCTGCTGCAGGGTCTACGCTGGACACGCGGCGTGCGGATGGACGGCCGCAACGTCGTGGCCGGCGTGCTGCTGGGCATGCTCAATTTCGGCAACATCTTTTGCTATGTGCGCGCCCATCAAGCATTGCCGCACAGCCCCGCTACGGTCTTTGCGAGCATGAACATCGGCGTGGTCGTCCTTGGCGTGCTGGTGGGCGCGCTCGGGTTCAAGGAGCGTCTTGGTACACGCGTACGCGTGGGTCTGCTGCTGGCGGTCCCGGCGATCGCCGCCATTGCATGGGGCATGTACACCGCTTGAAAACATCAGCCGTTCGGTTAGTGGGCCGTTTGTTCGCAGCGTACCGGGTTCGGTAAAACAAGCTCGATACCGTAGCGACCACACACAGGGCTTGTCGTCCGGTTGGAGTGGGTCATGCGGCTAAATCCCTGGTTGAAAGAACAGCAGGCAACGAGCGCTGCCGCAGATGCAACCGGTGCCTCCGGCTCAGGCACGTCGCGGCTGTTTGCCCAACCGCGCAGGCTGCCTGCGGCGGCTGGCGGCGTAAATTTGCGGCATGCGGCTGCCGTACGACAGGAGCAAGCACCTGCCTGCACGCTTCAACGGACGCAGCAACAGGCAGCGCAGGCCTGGTTTCCATCATCGCCGTGCTTGGCTGGTGTTGCGTCCCACGCATCACCGCCGAGCGATGCACGATTGCCGCGCGCTGGAATGCGGTCGCTGTTGCAAGGCATGAACCGCCGCCTGATACAACTCAACACGCAATACCACGCCATCACCACGCGCTTGTTTCTTGAGGAGCGCCAGGCAATGCCGCAGGAACAACGCGTGCTCGATCAACGCAATCGTCTATTGGCGCGGCGCAATCAGGTACGCGACAGTCAATTGGAGTTTCTGCTGCAGGCACTTGCACCGTTGGAGCAAGTGGATGCCCCGACCACGACAGCCGACCAGCTGACGAATACGCATAACGATGCGATACAGCGCGCTCACGTGCGATCGCTGGCATTGAACGCGATAGCTCGCTCGACCTGCCTGGCCGAGGTCTTCAGGCATGCCGAAGTGCAGCTGGATGGCTTGCAGGAAAGCGCTGCGCCGTGCGAGCGGATCCTGAAACTGCAACGGCTCATGCAGCGCTACCGCACCCTGGCGGCTCAGACTGTCGGCTCTGATAAATGACCTGAATGAAGTCAACCAACAGCGGAAGCAAGGTGACGGACATGCATGACCACGTGGTTGGATACCTCGACGCCGAGCGGAAGGCGGCACCTGCAAGCGCGGCGATCGCCTGCGGCGTGCACATCGATTGAGAGTGACATTTCGGCTTGCGCGACGCCGGTTCGCAGCCTGCATCACGCCATGGGAGGCGGTCGCTACTGTGGGCACATACGACCGACAGGAGTTCGTCATGCGCCTGAAACTGTTTTCGAGCAGCCGCAGCCAGATTGCTCCAGAACCGCCCAGCCCCGCCTCGACCACCACCACAAAGCACATTGAGACGACCACGCAGCATCCGCTGTCTCAAGCACACAAGCGCAGCAAACCGCAGGGCGCGGCGAAAACATCTACCCAAGCCCTTCTTGCGTCCGCGCGTAAATCATTCGAGTCCTTGCGCAAGCAGCTGCCGTCAATGCACATGAGCTCCTCAGCGCTACGGCCAACGCGCACTTCGGCTGCGCCCAGGCCTTACGTGACGCAGGTGGCCACGCCAGCTCGCCCACCGCAAAAGCATGGCGCGCAGCCCGTTGTCGATGCACGCCGGCAGCAGCCTGCTCCACAGGCCGCCGGGCCGGCGCGCATAAAGGGGCCCGAACCACAGCGGACTGCCTCGATACCGCGGCCAGCTCCGATCAGGCAAGCACCTATCCCGATAGCTTCTCCGCCACTGGCGACATCGCCGGTCATGCCCGGACCCGGGCATGTGCAGCAGGCACAGCAGCGGCAACCTCGCACCGAACACGGATTGCAAGGGCTCATTTCCAACGCAAGGCATCGCGAAACCCCGCAGCAGCCGAAGCCGGGACACAACGCGGGGAGTGCGCGATCTGTGCCGCCTGCAGTAGAGCCAGCGTCGTCGACAGTGGCCTCTCCGCGCGCCCGCATGGAACGGCAACCATCGCTACGCCGCTTGACTCAGGATTTTGCGGAGATCAACAAACGCTACAACGAGATCAGCAAACAGCTGTTTGTTGAGGATCGCGATGCAACGTCAGCAGAAGAGCAGGTGATAGAGCAACGTTATGCGCTGCTCGCCAAGCGCAATGAAGTCCGCGACAGCGAGCTCAATGCACTGTTGGCCGCACTCGCACCGATGCAAGACATCTCTGCACCACACGCCACGACCGGCGCGATACCGCAGTTTGCCAGGGAACATAATCAGCGCGAGTTGAAATCGCTTGAGAAAGAACTCCAGTTTGTTGACGAAGAGGTGCTGAAAAAATATTACACGCGCGCAGCGCGGCGCCTAGACAGTCTGGAGGAAAGCGGCGCACCGCCTGCTAAGATGCGCCAACTGAAGCGCATGATGCAGGGTTACCAGAACATGCTTGCCCTGAAAGAAGCGGGGAAAGTGCAACTGGCATCTTCCAACAACGTGCGCCCTGATAAGAGGCAGCATCCGCAGCATACCGTGCCAACACCACAGCTCGTACCGGTCGCACCCACACTATCGCAAGGCCGCGTTCCTCAGCTCGAAACATTATTGGCCGCGCTCGCACCAGTTGAAGACATTCCTGCACCGAAACCCATCACTCTTCCCTTCAACAGCGCCAAGTCATGGGTCAAAGACAACGCAGTAGCGGTGAACTTCAACAGCGCCAAGTTATGGGAGTTCATCAATAAAAACATCGATGGCGATATGTTAAAGAAGAATTATGCGCTCGCCGAGCGGTACCTGGAGTCCCTTGAAGAAGGCGCCATGCCCTCCCCCGGGATAGCGCGTCTTCGACGCATGATGCAGGGCTACAAGAATCTGGTTTCTCTGAAGAATATCACCGAGCAAACAGACAACCATCTGCATAAAATTGGAGCGCCGCGACAGATGTCATTGATGCCAACCACAGCGCAAGAGCGTAAGCGGTCCTACGACATAGAACGTAACGATCATCAAGAGGCAATCGACAATGGTTATTTGTGAGAGTCGAAACTCGGCACGCCCCTGCAGCCAGGCGGTCAGCACAGATGCCGCCAGCAATAGGCGCCCATGTGGTTTGCATCCTGCACGCCACGAAAGGTTTTGCACAGCGTGTAGCCGATGACATACGGTCTGCCGGCGGGCTGACTTTGGCAGTATGACCAAGTCGCTTCACCGCTCCCAATGGGGAAACGGATCATCCAGCAGTTGCCATTGCGCCGGGCCCTGGCGCAGTTCGTGATCGCTGAGCAGGCACGCGTCCAGCGCAGCGCGCGTGCCCGGTGCGTCCATGTCCACGCCGATCACCGCCAGCTCCTGGCGGCGGTCGCCCCATAGCGGATGCCATAGCCGCTGCATTGCGGCGTATTCGCTGGCATCGCCTACTTCGTGCAATTGCGGCAAGGGCGCAGTCCAGCAGTCGGCCTGCTGACGTTGCCAGCCGATGTCGGTGTACGGCAGCGGGGTGATGCTGGTCTGCAGCGGCTCGCCGATCGCGTGTGCATCCACGCGATGGCGTGCAGCAAACCAGAAGCCAGCGGCGTTGGTTTGGGTGGCACCGCCCACGCTGGACAACTCGCCCACCCAATCCATCCGGCTGGCCAGCCAGAAAAAGCCCTTGCTGCGAATCACCTGCGGCAGACCGCTTTGCACCATCCGCGCGAAGCGCTGCGGATGGAACGGCCGGCGCGCGCGGTACACGAAACTGCTGATGCCGTACTCCTCGGTCTCCGGCGTGTGCTGGCCGCGCAGTTCCTGCATCCAGCCCGGCGCCAGCTGCGCACGGGTGAAATCGAAGCGCCCGGTATCGAGCAAGGTACGCAGCGGAACCTCGCCATGCGTGGCGTCCACAATCGCCGCCTCGCGATTGAGCGCACGCAATACCGCGCGCAGCCGCATCAGTTGCTGCGCATCGATCCGGTCGCACTTGCTGATCACCAGAACGTCGGCGAACTCCACCTGTTCGCCCAACAACTGCACCAGCCCGCGCGTATCGTCCGGGCCGGCTTGCTGGCCAAGTTCGGCCAGCGTGGCGGCCGAGCCGAAATCCTGCAGAAAGCGGCTGCCGTCCACCACCGTCACCATGGTGTCGAGCCGGGCGATATCCGACAGGCTGAAGCCATCGGCATCGCGCACTGCGAAGGTGGCCGCCACCGGCATCGGCTCGGCGATGCCGGTCGATTCGATCAACAGATAGTCGTAGCGCTTCTGCTCGGCCAGCCGCCGCACTTCCTGCAACAGGTCGTCGCGCAGCGTGCAGCAGATGCAGCCGTTGCTGAATTCCACCAGCGTCTCTTCGGTGCGTCGCAAGGCCGCGCCGCCGTCGCGTACCAGCTGCGCGTCGATGTTGACCTCGCTCATGTCGTTGACGATCACCGCCACGCGCAGGCCGTCGCGGTTATGCAGGATGCGGTTGAGCAAGGTGGTCTTGCCGGCACCAAGGAAGCCGGACAGCACGGTGACGGGAAGACGTGAATCGCGCTTGGGGGACAGAGACATCCTGAGAGCCTGGCTGGAGTGAAGTGTTACTATATAACACTTACTCGACAGGACACGCTCCATGCGCGTTATCGCTTCTGTGCTGGATCGCTCGGCCATCGCGCTGTCCAGCCTGTGTCTGCTGCACTGTCTGGCCCTGCCGCTGCTGGCCGCCGCACTCCCGCTGCTAGGCGCCTGGAGCCGGGCCGAATGGGTGCATGTGGTGTTCGCCACCGCCGCCGTGCCGCTCAGCGGCTACGCGCTGTGGAGCAGCCATCGCCGACACGCACTGCCCGCGCCGGTGTGGGCATTGGCAGCATTCGGACTGGCCGGCCTGGTGCTCGGCGCAAGCGGGGTGGCCGGCGGCACGCTGGAAACCCCGATCACGGTGACCGGCAGCCTGCTGCTGGCCAGCACGCATCTGGTCAATCTGCGGCTACGTCGCCGCGCGGGGCATTGCGCGAGCTAGGTGCAAGCCCCGCGCGCGCTCGCGGCCTGCTTTTTTCCATGGCAGCGCAGCAGCGCGCGAAAACACGTTGCAGACAGCACGTATCGCGCACGCGCCTGCATCGGGATTCGAACGCCAGCTTGCGCTACAGCGAAAAGCCCAGCAGCACCGGGTCGTGGTCGGAACTGCGCCACGGACCGGCCAGGTTGCGCTTGGCGTAGCCGGCATCGTCCATGACATCGGCGTTGATATGCCATTCCACCGCGCCGCGCAGCTGCTTGGCCATCGCCGGGCTTAGCAAGGCGTGGTCCAGCCGGCCGCTCATACCATCGTAGACGTAGCTGTAAGGCTGCTTCACTCCGGCCACCGCGAACGCATCCTGCCAGCCGCTGGCGCGCAGGCTGCGCATCGGGCTCTCCATGGCGTAGGCGTTGAAGTCGCCCAGCAGCACGGCAAGTTTGGTCTGCGCGCCGGTGGGGTCGGTCTGCAGCCACTGGTGCAGGCGCTTGGCCGACTCGGTGCGGGTGGCGTTCCAGCAAGCCTGGCCGTCGCGCTGGTCGGCATCGGCGCCGTTGGCGGTGCCGCACCCCTTGGACTTGAAGTGATTGGCAACCACCAAGAAAGTGGCGCCGCGGGTGCTGCGAAACGCCTGCGCCAACGGCACACGGCTGTGGCTGTCGAACGGCCCGCCGGTCAGCGTGGCCGGCTTGCCGACCGGGGTGACCTGGGTGCTGCGATAGACGATGCCAACCCGGATCGCGTCATCGCCCGGGCCGCTGCCGGTGTCGACGAACTGCCAGTCCTTGTCCTTGCCGGCAGCGTTGAGCGCGGCCACCAGTTGCGCCACTGCGGCATCGGCGCCGTTGCCGTCGTTTTCCAGCTCCATCAACGCGGCTACGTCGGCGCGCAACGGCACGATGGTGGACACCAGCTTGGCCAGCTGCGCCTGGAACTGCTCATGCGTGCGTGCACCGCGCTTGGTCGGGAAGCCGCCGCCGCGGCCATTGCCGTTGAAGAAGTTCTCCAGATTGAACGAGGCAATGCGCAGATCGCCGCCGACCTGCGGCGCCACCGCGGTCGGCATCGCCGGCAGCGTCAGCGGATTTAGCACCTGGATGCGGTAGTTGCCGTCGTAGCGCTGGTCGACGATGCCATCCACCGACTTGAGCAGGCTGCCGGCGCGCAACACCGCATCTGCCGGCAGATAGGCCACCGTCTTGGGGCTGCGGCCATTGCGTGCATCGTCCAGCAGCACCCGGCGACGTGCGCTCTCCGCTTCAACCTGCGTGAAAGCCGGAGTGCCGGTCGCGGCCACTTCGCTCGGCTGCCATAAGCGCCCACCGAAGGCGGCGACCAGCTCGCCATAAGTCTCCAGGCGATCGCTGCCGTTGAGCGTCAACGCAGCGATGCGCACATGCTCGCCCTCGAGCGCTTCCCAGTTGGCCGGCGGCCCGCTGAGCATACGCACCGGTACCGGCTGGCCGCTGGCGAGCCGCTCGATGCTGCTGGCATCCACCGTGGTCAGGCTCGCCTCGCCGCCTGCCGACACTTCGCGCACAGTGCCGATGATGCGCACGCGATCACCCGCTGCCACCTCAGCATCGCCGGTGCCGGTGACGAACAAGCCGTGCGAGCGCCGCGGCTCAAACCCGGGCTGCTGCACGAACAGGCCGGCAAGGCCGATGCGGGTATCGGCAGTGACGATACCCTCGACCTCCACCACGCGGCCGTCGTAGGGGCTACGCGTGTCTTCTCCCTGCACATCGGCAATCGACAGGCGTTGCGGCGCGCCATCGGCGGCACTGCCCAGCAGCGGAGCCAGCAGACCGATCACACCGAGCACAACAAGCGAGCAACGCGACATCGACACACTCCAGAAAGACGTAGACCAAAATGCAAGCGCCGCCCGGAAGGCGGCGCATGAGCGGCTGAGCGTTGCAACAGGCTAACAAACCGCTGCGAATTGCGACCAGATGGTGCGTGGAGGCGCTTGTTTCAGGCGCCTACTTCAGATTGCCCAGCATCCAATCGACCGTGGCACGGACCTGTTCTTCGGTCAGCGCCGGGTTGCCGCCCTTGGCCGGCATGATGCCGCCGTCCGGGCCGGTGTAGCCCTCGATCGCGTGCTTGTACAAGGTGTCCTTGCCCTGGGCGATGCG
Source organism: Xanthomonas sp. NCPPB 2933 (assembly GCF_056725225.1). Classification (NCBI taxonomy): domain Bacteria; kingdom Pseudomonadati; phylum Pseudomonadota; class Gammaproteobacteria; order Lysobacterales; family Lysobacteraceae; genus Xanthomonas; species Xanthomonas sp. NCPPB 2933. The sequence continues at coordinate 358,076 of NZ_CM161518.1, read as the reverse complement.
CGCGTCCCAATGCGAATGATCCAGGGTCGGCGCCTTGCCTACGCCGGTGGTATGGCAGGCGGTGCACAGATTGTCGAAGATGGTCTTGCCGTCGGTGCTGCCGCCATAGGCGGACTGCGAGGAGGCCTTGGCCAGTGCTGCTGCCTGAGCCGCCGCTTGTGCGGACGCGCCGGTGGTGCCGGCATACACCGCGCCGGCCGGGGCGATGCGTTGCTGCACGCGTTTGGCCGCAGTGGGCGAGACTTCGTCAGGAATGGCGCGTTGCAAATAGGCTGCCAGGGCGATCAGGCCCAGGGTGATCACTACCAGTAGTCCGATCACCATCGAGAATTTTTTCAGGAACTCGAGGTCGTAATTCCGCACGCGCTCACCCCTGGCTGTTGGTCGAAGACCTCTGCTAGCGCCGGAGTATAGAGCACAGTTCGCGCCAGTCTGGCCACTGTGCATGACAGTTATCGCCGCGATGCGTCCTACAGCTTGGCGGGCTGTACGTCTTGTGTGTAGCCACCCCTCGCGTGCCGCTGACAAATTGCCGCGATGCCGCATAACTGGTCGCCTGGCATTCCTCGCCTCCGGGACCGAACCCGCTTGCCCGCGTGATGACCAGGCGCTGGTCGAACCCCGCAGGTCCCGGATGGCGCGTTGGTCTCGTTTCGTGGAATTGCGTATCATTCCCATCAACCCACGGTGACGCGGTTCTCGCCTCGCCCGGTCCCGCTTACGAGGAGTCGCCGCGATGAAGTCCTTTCTGCTGTCCTGCCTGGCCTTGGCCAGCATCAGTCTGTCTGCCCAGGCCCATGAAATCTGGATCGAGCGCGACGGCAGCGGCCCGGTGCGGATCTACTTCGGCGAGCCGGCGCAGGACACCCTCGACCACGGCGAAGACGAGATCAAGCGCGTGGTCAAGCCGACCGTGTTCGGCACGGCCGGCAAGGCCGGCGCGTTGCAGCGCGGCAGCGAGTTTCTCAGCGCGCCGCTGTCCGGCACCGGCGATGCCTGGTTGAGCGACGACAGCGTATTCGAGCCGTGGAAGGGCGAAGCCGGCGGTTTCGAGACGGTGAGCTATTACGCCCGCGCCGGCCGCGCCACACCCGCGGCCAAGCTCGATTTCGAACTGGTGCCCACTGCCGCCAACAGCAACACGCTGACCGTGCTCTATCGCAACAAGCCGCTGCCCAAGGTCGAGGTGACAGTGATCGACCCGCAGAAGTGGCAGAAGACGCTGACCTCCGATGCCAAGGGCCAGGTGACCTTGCCCAAGCTGCGCGCCGGCCGCCACATCCTGGTCGCCACCAACAAGGAGCCGGTGAAGCGCGAGATCGCCGGCAAGCAGGTGGCGATGATCCACCACATCAGCACGTTGACCTTCCTGGCCGAGTAAATCGGCCGCACATGCAGCACAGCTGATGTCTACCGCACCGCCCCTGTCGCTTCCCTGGTTCAGGCGCCCCTGGCTGGGCGTGCTTGCGCGCACGCTGGCCGCGATCTTTGGCGGCTATGCATTGGCCAGCGCCACCAATCTGTTGCTGGCGCTGGTACTGCCGATGCCGCCCAGCGAAGCGGTGCTGACCAGCATGCTGGTCGGCATCGTGGTGTGCGCGTGTGCCCCGCTGTGGGCCTTTGCCACCGCCAGCGTGTGGCGGGCGTGGGCAGGTATCGCTGTGCCGGCGGCGCTGATGTTCGCGCTGGCCGCATGGCTGCAACGGGGCGTGGCATGAAGCAGGGATTCCGCCAGTCGATGGCGTGGCTGCACACCTGGACCGGCCTGCTGGTCGGCTGGGTGTTGCTGCTGATCTTCATGGGCGGCACGGCGAGTTATTACCGCGACGAAATCAGCCGCTGGATGCGCCCGGAACTGCCCACCACCACGGTGAGCAACGCGACCGCGCTGCGCAGCGCCGAACAGTATCTGCAAGCGCATGCGGCCGATGCGCAGAGCTGGAACATCACCTTGCCGGACACGCGCAATCCGGTGGTGAGCATGTACTGGCAAAATCCTGCGCCGGCCGATGGCAAACCCGCCAGTCGCCGCGAGATGTATGGCAATGCCATCATCGACCCGGCCACCGGCAAGGAGATCGCCGCACGCGACACCCTGGGCGGCGACTTCTTCTACCGGCTGCATTTCGATCTGCATTATCTGCCGGTGCTGTGGTCGCGCTATATCGTGGGTTTCTGCGCGATGTTCATGCTGGTGGCGATCATCAGCGGGGTGATCACGCACAAGAAGATCTTCAAGGATTTCTTTACCTTTCGCCCGGGCAAGGGCCTGCGCTCGTGGCTGGATTTCCACAACGTCAGTGCGGTGACCGCGTTGCCGTACCACGCGATGATCACCTACACCGGCATCGTGACATTGATGTTCATGTACTTGCCGTGGGGCATCAAGGCGCAGTACCCCGACAACGAAATGCGTTTCTACGAAGAATCCGCCAACCGGGTTGCCGATACGCGGAAGGCATCGGGCACACCGGCGCACATGCTGCCGCTGGAACAGTTCGTGGCGCGTGCGCGCAGCGACTGGCGCGGTGGCGAGATCGGCAACGTGGCGGTGTCGCTTCCCAACGATGCGCATGCCGCGGTCGGCGTGACTCAGGTGGCCGGCAGTCTCTCCACCGATGCGCCGTCCATTCTGTTCGATGCGATCAGCGGCCAGCGCCTGCAGCGTAGCGGCGCGCCGGGTGGCGCCAGCCAGACGCGCGGCACGATGGTGGGCCTGCATATCGCCCACTTTGCCGGGCCATGGATGCGCGCACTGTTCTTCGGCTCCGGTTTGCTCGGTTGTTTGATGGTGGCCAGCGGTGTGGTGATGTGGGCGGTGAAAGAACGCCCCAAACACCTGAAGGCCGGACGCATCGGCTTCGGGCTGCGTCTGGTGGATGCGCTCAACATCGGCACGGTCGCCGGTTTGCCGATCGCCTTTGCCAGTTTCTTCTGGGCCAACCGATTGCTACCGGTGACGCTGGACGCACGCGCGGCGATGGAAGCCAATCTGTTTTTCGCTGCATGGGCCGCCGCATTGCTGGCCGCCTTCGTCTGGCCACGGCGCGCGATGTGGAGTTGGCAGCTGTATCTGGGCGCGGCGTTGTTCGCGCTGGTGCCGCTGCTCAACGCGATCACCACCGATGTGCATCTGGGCGTGACGTTGCCGGTCGGGCAATGGGCGCTGGCCGGTGTCGATCTGGTGTGCCTGTTCCTTGGCGTGTGTCTGGGGATCGCAGGTTGGCGTTTGCAGCATTGGAAGGCCCCGCAATCGGCATCTGCGCGACGCGCGCGCGCCACTGCGCCTGCGCAGAACAGCGTGCCGATGCAGGAAAGCGCATGAGTGTATTGCTCTTGCTGGCACTGAATTTTTCGGGATTCGCTGCGTTATGCCTGGCGATGGACAAGCATCAGCAGGAAGTGCGTGGCCGCATGCTGGGCGCTGCGCGCTCGCGGCAATTGCGTGCGCTGGGTTGGCTGCTGTTGCTGCTCACCTTTGGCCTGGCGGTACACGCGCAGGGCTGGGGCATCGGTTCGGTGTTGTGGATTGGTACCTTGACCGGTGCTGCGGCGTTGCTGTCGCTGTGGTTGCTGCCGTATCGGCGTGGATTGATTCTGCCGACGGCAGTGGCCGCGCCGGTGCTGGCCGGTGTGGTGCAGCTGTTGGTTGGTTGAAAATTCGAGCGTGGCGTCATGTCTCGCGCGCGCGTTACACCACAACCGACGGATCGCCCCAACTCCGCCCATCGCGCGGCAGGCGGCCATCGTCGAGCACGCGCAGCACTTGCTCAGGCTGCAGCATGTCCAGGAACAGCACCACGTTGATGCCCTCCGGCAACGCCATGCTGGGAAAGATCACGCCCGGAATCCCTGCCTCGCGCAGCATGTCGCCGAGTACCCAGCTCACCGGTTCGATCTTGTTGACCATCGCCTTGCGCCAGTCCTCGGTCCAATCGACCCAGAGCGGATCCCAGCTTGCATCGAGCAGGCGCAAATCGGCCAACGCGGGCAGATCGGCGGCGTAACTGACCAACGTAAACGGCGGTAGAAACGGCGCGGCCTGCGCGTATTCGGCGGCAGCGGTTTCCAGTTGCTGCGAGAGATACAAGGCGGGTTGACCGAAACGATTGAAGCGCCCGCCCGAGCGCGCGGCACCGGCGCCGCTCAGCGGTTCGGCGGCCCAGCGCGGGGTGAAGGCGCGATACAACGTGCAGTGCGCCGGGGCGCTCAGCTTCAACCGGCAGCCCCGGCTTCAACGGTGCGCAGGTAGGTCAATGCATCGTCGGTGCGGCCCTGTTTGACCACCTCCAGCAAGGTGGCGAATTCGAACGCGGGGATCGGCGTGTTCTTGAGGTGGAACACCACCTGGCGTTCGTCCGGTTGGACTTGCGCCATCGCCACCAGCAAGCGCGACAGGTTGCGCAGCAGGTCCTGCACGCGCGGGCTTTCCGGGTGCACGCGCAGGCTGTTGCGATGCACGCCGGCCAGTTCGGCCAGTTCCTGTTGCGATAGATCCAGCAGGCCGGCCATGGCCGACGGCGACAGGATGGTGCGATCCGGCACGCGCAGGCGTTCGGTCAGGGCCAGGGGATTGAGGACGGCGACCATCGCACGACTCCAGCAAGGGGTTTGCACAGTATATGCACAGTTAGGCGCATCAATGAAGCACAGCCTGTCCGTGGTCAGTGCACTGTCAGCTGGCCGACTGCCGCGCACCCACCGCGCGCAAGCAGAAGCCGCAGATCGCCTCGACCAGTTGCTCGCCCTGTTGCGGGTCGCCGCGGCTGGGGGCAACCGGGCCCACCAAGGCCTCGGTGAAGGCGCCGACGATGCAGGCCGCCGCTGCGTCCAGCGATTGCTGCGGGAATTCGCCGGCCGCCACGCCTTCGGCGAGCAACTGGCGGAACACCTCGCCAAACAGGCGCCGGCCGCGGATGCGCTCGGCATCCACTTCGCTTTCCACTGGCTCGGCGATGAACGCGTAGGCCAACGCAGGGCCGGCCAGCGCACGCCGCACGAAGGTGGCAATGGCGTTACGCAGGCGCTCGGCGGCACTGGCCTGGGTGGTGGCGATGGTGTGCAGGATGATCATCTCGCGCTGCACGGCTTCGTTGAGAACTTCCACGAAAAGCTCGGCTTTCGAAGGGAAATGTCGGTAAATCTGCCCGGTCGAGACGCCGGCTGCGGCGGCGACGGCGGTCACAGGTGCATTGCGGTAGCCGCCTTCGGCGATCAGGGCGCGGGCCGCGTGCAGGATGCGTTCGCGGTTGCCGGCCAGGCGTTCTTCCATCAGGGCGGAGCGTCGATAAGCCATGGTGTGATTCTGGGTTCAATAGTTGAATTTTAGTTCACTTTTTCACTGCGGACCGCTAGGCTGCGCACAAACGCCGTGCGGCCTGCCCGCTCCCACCCGGCACACCCCGATCCTTGCGGAGTCGCTCCATGCACGTGCCGTCCTTGAACTTCGCGCTTGGCGAAGAAATCGATCTGCTGCGCGAAAGCGTAGCGGCCTTTGCCAGCCACCATATTGCCCCGCTCGCGGCCGCTGCCGATCAGGACAATGTTTTCCCCGCGCAGCTGTGGCGCCTGTTCGGCGAGCAGGGCCTGCTCGGGTTGACCGTGGAAGAAGACTACGGCGGCAGCGGCATGGGCTATCTGGCGCATGTGGTGGCGATGGAAGAAATCTCGCGGGCCGGCGGCGCGATCGGGCTGTCCTACGGCGCGCATTCCAACCTGTGCCTCAACCAGCTGCGCAAGAACGCCACGCCCGAGCAGAAGCAACGCTACCTGCCCAAGCTGTGCACCGGCGAGCATGTCGGCGCGCTGGCGATGAGCGAGGCCGGCTCCGGCTCGGACGTGGTGTCGATGAAGCTGCGTGCCGACGCGCGCGGCGACCGCTTTGTGCTCAACGGCAACAAGATGTGGATCACCAACGGCCCGGACGCCGATGTGCTGGTGGTGTACGCCAAGACCGATCCGGGCGCCGGCGCACGCGGCATCACCGCCTTCATCGTCGAAAAGGGCATGCCCGGCTTTTCGACTGCGCAGAAGCTCGACAAGCTCGGCATGCGCGGCTCCAACACCTGCGAATTGGTGTTCACCGATTGCGAAGTGCCGGCCGAGAACGTGCTGGGCACGCTCAACGGTGGTGTGCGCGTACTGATGTCCGGATTGGATTTCGAACGTGTGGTGTTGGCCGGTGGCCCGCTGGGATTGATGGCCGCCGCGATGGATGTGGTGCTGCCGTACGTGCACGAGCGCAAGCAGTTCGGCGAGCCGATCGGCACCTTCCAGTTGATGCAGGCCAAGTTGGCCGACATGTACGTCGGGCTCAACGCCTGCCGCGCGTACGTATATGCAGTGGCGCGCGCCTGCGATGCCGGGCAGACCACACGCCAGGACGCGGCCGGCGCGATTCTCTACGCCGCCGAAAAGGCGACCTGGCTCACCGGCCAGGCGATCCAGGTATTGGGTGGTAACGGCTACATCAACGACTATCCCACCGGGCGCCTGTGGCGCGATGCCAAGCTATACGAAATCGGTGCAGGTACATCGGAGATCCGACGCATGTTGATCGGCCGCGAGTTGTTCGAACGCACCGCCTGACGGAGCCATCATGAGCGTGATCACCAGCCAGCTGCAGGTCAGTAGCGAGAGCTTCCAACACAACGCTGCCGCACTGCGTGCAGTGATCGAGGATCTGCGCAGCACGCTGGCGCAGACCGCATTGGGCGGCAGCGAGGCCGCGCGCGCCAAGCACACCGCCCGCGGCAAATTGCTGGTGCGCGATCGCATCGATGCTTTGCTGGATCCGGGCAGCGCCTTGCTGGAAATCGCGCCGCTGGCCGCACACGGCATGTACGACGATCAGGTGCCCTGCGCCGGCGTGGTGGCCGGCATCGGGCGCGTGTCCGGGGTGGAATGCGTGATCGTGGCCAACGATGCCACCGTCAAGGGCGGCACCTATTACCCGATGACGGTGAAGAAGCATCTGCGCGCGCAGGAAATCGCGCAGCAGAACCGCTTGCCGTGCATCTATCTGGTCGACTCCGGCGGTGCGTTTCTGCCGCTGCAGGATGAAGTGTTTCCCGACCGCGATCATTTCGGGCGCATCTTCTACAACCAGGCCAACCTCTCGGCCAACGGCATCCCGCAGATCGCCTGCGTGATGGGGTCGTGCACCGCCGGCGGTGCCTACGTGCCGGCGATGAGCGATGAGACGGTGATCGTGCGCGAGCAAGGCACGATCTTTCTCGGCGGCCCACCGCTGGTCAAGGCGGCCACCGGCGAAGAAGTCAGTGCCGAAGAACTCGGCGGTGCGGATGTGCACACGCGCATCTCCGGTGTGGCCGATCACTTTGCCGACAACGATCTGCAGGCCTTGGCGCGCGTGCGCGCCATCATCGCGCAACTCAATTGGCGCAAGCCGGCAGCAACATTGGCACTGCGTGCACCACTGCCGCCGCGGCATGCCGCCGACGAACTGTATGGCGTGATTCCTGCCGATACACGCAAGCCCTTCGATGTGCGCGAAGTGATCGCGCGCATCGTCGACGACTCGCAGCTGGACGAATTCAAGCCACGCTATGGCAGTACCCTGGTCACCGGCTTTGCGCATCTGCACGGCTACCCGGTCGGCATCATCGCCAACAACGGCATCCTGTTTTCCGAGTCCGCGCTCAAGGGCGCGCACTTCATCGAGCTGTGCACGCAGCGCGGCATTCCGCTGGTGTTTTTGCAGAACATCACCGGCTTTATGGTCGGGCGCAAATACGAGCACGGCGGCATTGCCAAGGACGGTGCCAAGCTGGTGATGGCGGTGGCCTGCGCCAAGGTGCCCAAGTTCACCGTGGTGATCGGCGGCTCGTTCGGTGCCGGCAATTACGGCATGTGCGGCCGGGCGTACTCGCCAAACTTCCTGTGGATGTGGCCGAATGCACGCATCGGTGTGATGGGCGGCGAACAGGCCGCCAGCGTGTTGGCAACGGTGCGCCGCGACGGCATCGAGGCCAAGGGTGGGGCCTGGTCGGGCGAGGAAGAAGAGGCGTTCAAGGCGCCGATCCGGGCACAGTTCGAGCAGCAGGGGCATCCGTATTACGCCAGTGCGCGGTTGTGGGACGACGGCATCATCGATCCGGCCGATACACGTCGTGTGCTTGGGCTGGGATTGTCGGCTGCGTTGAATGCGCCGATCGAAACGACACGCTTCGGCGTGTTCCGGATGTGAGGCGGTGAACAAATCGTTTTTTCATCGCAGTCCCCGCCGCCATGGCGACGTGCAGAGAACTTCGTCATGACCCAGCGCGAATCCAACGCCACAGCAACACAGCCGTACTTCGACAAGATCCTGATCGCCAATCGCGGCGAGATCGCGTGCCGGGTCATCGACACCTGTCGCAAGCTCGGCATCGCGACGGTGGCGGTGTATTCGGATGCCGATCGCGATGCGCGGCATGTACGCCTGGCCGATGAAGCGATCCATATCGGTCCGGCACCGGCGCAGCAGAGTTATTTGCGCGGCGAGGTCATTCTTGATGCCGCACGCGCAAGCGGCGCGCAGGCGATCCATCCGGGTTATGGCTTTCTATCGGAAAATGCGGCGTTTGCCGATGCCTGTGCGCAGGCTGGCATCGCGTTTATCGGCCCACCTGCAGCCGCGATTCGCGCGATGGGCGACAAGAGTGCGGCCAAGGCGCTGATGCAACGCGCCGGTGTGCCGCTGACGCCGGGCTACCACGGCGACGAACAGGCGCCGGCTTTCCTGCGCGCGCAGGCCGATGCGATCGGCTACCCCGTCTTGATCAAGGCCAGTGCTGGCGGCGGTGGCAAGGGCATGCGCCGCGTGGATGCCAGCGCTGTCTTCGAAGAGGCCTTGGCCAGCTGCCAGCGCGAGGCCCAGTCGGCATTCGGCAATGCACAGGTGCTGGTGGAAAAGTATGTCGAACGCCCGCGCCATATCGAGATCCAGGTGTTCGGCGATACGCAGGGCGAGGTGGTGTATCTGTTCGAACGCGACTGCTCGGTGCAGCGCCGCCATCAAAAGGTGCTGGAAGAAGCGCCCGCCCCCGGCATGAGCGAACAACGCCGCGCAGCGATGGGCAAGGCCGCCGTGGACGCTGCGCGCGCCGTGGGCTATGTCGGTGCGGGTACGGTGGAGTTCATTGCCGGCCCGGATGGCGATTTCTATTTCATGGAAATGAACACCCGGCTGCAGGTCGAGCACCCGGTGACCGAGTTGATCACCGGTACCGATCTGGTCGAGTGGCAGCTGCGTGTGGCCGCCGGCGAGCCGCTGCCGCAGCGTCAGCACGAACTGCGCATCCACGGGCATGCGCTGGAAGCGCGCCTGTATGCCGAGGATGCCGAGCGCGGCTTTCTGCCCTCGACCGGCACGCTGCGGCAGCTGCAGCTGCCTGCACCCAGTGCGCATGTGCGCATCGATGCGGGCGTGGAGCAAGGCGACACCATCAGTCCGTATTACGACCCGATGATTGCCAAGCTGATCGTGTGGGATGTCGATCGCCCCGCTGCGCTTGCACGCATGCGTCAGGCGCTTGCGCAGTGCCATGCAGTCGGTGTCACGACCAATAGTGCATTTCTGTCGCGCCTGATCGGCACCAAGGCGTTTGCCTCGGCCGATCTGGACACCGCCTTGATCGAACGCGAGCATGCGGCCCTGTTTCCGCAAGCGCATGCGCCAGACAGTGCGTGGTGGTGCCTGGCTGCCGTACTGATGGCCGAGGCGGTGCCCGACGCCACGCCCGATCCGGCCGACCCGTTCTCGCCATGGGGAAACACCGATGGATGGCGTATCGGGGCGCATGCAGCGCACGCCATCACGCTGGAGGCCGCAGGCGAGCGGCGCCAGCTAGGCGTGCGGCGGCTGGCCGATGCTTGGCAGGTTACTGACCTGGGCAACACGCACGCCCTGCGCTACCAAACGCAGGACACCGCGCTACGCGTGGAAATGGATGGACGGCAATGGCGCGCACAGGTGCTGCGCGACGGCAGCACGCTGACCCTGATCGGCGCTGAAGACCGTGCGGTCTTCCGCCACCACGACGCATTGGTCGAGGCAGATCAACCCGCGCATGAAACCGGCGGCCTGACCGCACCGATGCCGGGCCGCATCGTGTCGCTGGTTGCCGCGGTCGGCCAGCCGGTCACGCGCGGGCAAGCCCTGGTGGTGCTCGAAGCAATGAAGATGGAACACACCCTGCACGCCCCCGGCGATGGCACCGTGCAGGCGTATCTGGTCGCAGAAGGCGATCTGGTCGCCGATGGTGTTGCGCTAGTGGAATTTGTGTCCGCGTCTGCGTAGCGCCGCACCAAAGGGTGACCAACGGCACGCTCGTATGCGCGGGCATTGCGCCTAGCGTTGGGGAAAGCGGCCGGCGTGGCTGCGATTCTCACCGGAGGCTTTCATGCAACGCCTGCTTCTTGTTTCCAGCATCGTGCTGGCGCTGGCTGCCTGCAGCGACAAAACCGCGTCCACGACCGATCAGGCCGCACCGCCCGCAGCAACCGCGACAGCGCCGGCAGCACCCCCGGAACTGATCACCCGCGATGCGCTGTTCGGCAATCCCGAGCGCGCCAACGTGACCATCAGCCCGGACGGCAAATACCTCAGCTGGGTGGCACCGCTGGAGGGCGTGCTCAATGTCTGGGTCGCGCCGGTGGATGCGCCGGATCAGGCGCATGCAATCACCAAGGACACCGCCCGCGGCATCCGCAATTATTTCTGGACGTATCAACCCAATACGCTGCTGTATCTGCGCGATGACGGCGGCGATGAAGACTTCCATCTGTTCTCGGTCAATCTGACCGATGGCAGCAGCAAGGACCTCACGCCGTTCAAGAAGACCACGGCCGAGATGTACCGCGTCAGCGCGCAGCATCCCGAATCGATCATGGTGGGCATGAACGACCGCGACGCCAAGTGGCACGATCTGTACCGGGTCGACCTGGCCTCGGGCAAGCGCACGCTGGTGCAGAAGAACACCGACAGTCTGGAAAGCTATCTGCTCGACGGCGACTACCGACTGCGCTACGCCACCCGCGCCACCGACGATGCCGGCAGAGAACTGCTGGTGCCCGACGGCAAGGCATGGAAGCGCGTGGACCGCATCCCGTTCGAAGATGTCACCAACACCGCGCCCGAGGGGCTCACCGACGACGGCAAGACGCTGTACATGCAGGATTCGCGCAACCGCGACACCTCGGCGCTGTATGCCATCGACACCGCCAGCAATGCACGCACGCTGCTGTTCGAAAACCCGCGCGCCGATGTCGGCACCACCTTGAACGACCCCAGGACCGGCGTGGTGCAGGCGGTGTCCACCGACTACCTGCGCGAAGAGTGGAAGGCCTTGGATACCGGCATCGCCGCCGATCTGCAGAAACTCAAATCACTTGGCGCAGGCGATGCCAGCATCGCATCACGCACGCTCGATGACCGCACCTGGATCGTGGCGTATTCGGCAGCGGAAACACCGCTGACCTACTACCGCTACGATCGCGCCGATGGCGGCAAGCTGACCAAGCTGTTCTCCGCCCGACCTGCGCTGGATGGCAAACCGCTGGTGCCGATGTGGCCACAGGAACTGACCTCGCGCGACGGCCTCAAGCTGGTCAGCTATCTCACCCTGCCCGCCGAGGCCGACGCCAACCACGACGGCAAGGCGGATAAACCGGTGCCGCTGGTGCTGTTCGTGCATGGCGGCCCGTGGGCGCGCGATAGCTACGGCTACGGGCCGTACGAGCAATGGTTGGCCAATCGCGGCTATGCGGTGCTGGCGGTCAATTTCCGCGGCTCCACCGGCTTCGGCAAGGCGTTCACCAATGCCGGCAACGGCGAGTGGGGCGGCAAGATGCACGACGACTTGCTCGACGCGGTGCAGTGGGCAGTCAAACAGGGCGTGACCACCCCCAATGAGGTCGCCATCATGGGCGGCAGCTACGGCGGCTACGCCACGCTAGCCGGCATGACCTTCACCCCGGACGCGTTCAAGTGCGGCGTGGACATCGTCGGCCCGGCCAACCTCAACACCTTGCTCGCCACCATCCCGCCGTACTGGGCCAGCTTCTACAAGCAGGCGACCAAGCGCATGGGCGACCCGGCCACCGCTGCCGGCAAGCAATGGCTGACCGATCGCTCACCGCTCACGCATGTCGACAAGATCAGCAAGCCGCTGCTGATCGGCCAGGGCGCCAACGACCCGCGCGTCAAACAGGCCGAGAGCGACCAGATCGTCAACGCGATGAAGGCCAAGAACATTCCGGTGACCTACGTGCTGTTCCCGGACGAAGGCCACGGCTTCCGGCGCCCGGAAAACAGCAAGGCCTTCAACGCGGTGACCGAGGGTTTCCTGGGCCAATGCCTGGGCGGCCGCGTGCAACCCATCGGCGAAGATCTGACCGGCTCCAGCATCACCGTCCCGGAAGGCGCGGACAAGGTGCAAGGCTTGAGCGATGCGTTGAAGACGCATACGCAGGCGATTCGGCGGTAATCGGCCAAAGGGGTCGATCGCTTCCCAGTGATGGCACCTGCTATTGCGCTCGCCTGCAAAGGCGAGCGCTGACGCGTGCACCTCCGGCGTTCGAAGCACGCAGCACGCAGCACGCATAAAATCGCCTCAACGCACGATAGATGTGTCGAGGCCCGATGCTTGCTCGCTACTGTTGCCCGATCTCTCTGGAAGCCTCTCGATCAAGACCGATCGACCACACTGCGCCGCCAGGATCCAGCTCGGTATTTTTCATTTCCTCGGCACGCCAACCGAAGCCGCAGATGGCCAACGGGCCATCCTGCAGGCCATCCAGGCCTAGCGCGTGTTCGATATCCACCTCGTTGATTGCCGAGGTGACAAACGCTCCCAGCCCCAAATCGGTCGCGCTCAAATAGAGCGTCTGTGCAATATGGCCCACGTCCAGAATCATTGCACGGTAAGCCTTGGCATGGTTCCGATATTTCCAGAAGCTGCGTAAAAACCGCGGCGCCAGAATCAACAGCACCGGCGCATCGGCAAACCAGTGCTGCCCCGACACCGCCTTGCGTGCGAATTCCGCGAGCGGCTGTGCAGGCGATGGCAAGGGGTGCAATGCATGGTCGAGCGGGCGGTAGTGATACAGGCCACTTGCTATGCCCTCGACCCGCTGTACCAGCAGATAGGTTTCGGTGGGATGCAGACTGCCTCCCGATGGCACTGGCTTCTTCAAGAATGCGGTATCGTGCCCCACCTCGATCCGCGCGCTCGCCATGACGCTGCGTTCGAGCATCTGGGCCAATAATTCGCTTGATAGCGGGCGCTGCGTATCGAAATTGCGGCAGGTCACGCGCCGCGCCAGCAGTTGATCGAACGTACCCGGCGTTGCGCGCGGCAACGCTATTCGGGCTTCGGCGCCTTCCTCGCCACGGCTAACAACCTCTGCCGGCGGCGCACCCAGGCGCTCCACCATGCCTTCTGCAGTCGTCAGACCTTGCGCCTCCATCGTCGCCACGCTGTCCTCGCCTTTCCAACGCGCGAAGCGGTGCCACAACGCAGCCAATGGCCACCAGCGCTGCTGCTGCACCCGCTCGTCATTGTGGCGATGCGCTGCATGCTCCGGTTGATCGCTGATCACAAGCCCCTGCTCGATCAATCCATCGAGCCAGGCCGGTGGTGGCTGCATCTGATCGATTGACCGCCAGCGCGTTGGGCTCAACTCACCCAACCACTCGCGCTCGGCTGTGCCGACCTCCACTTCTGCATCGAGATGCGGCGCCAGTGCCAGCCATCGTGCGCGACGACGCAGCCCATCGCCGCCGGCAAGCAAGTGAGCAAGATCGAACACCGCATCGTTGCGAAGTTCGAAGAACAGCGTGGCACAGCGACGGATCTGCATAGGAACATCTCAAGGACGCATGAGCATGGTCGATATTGTGTCAGCTCTCCTGTCACACCACGCACCACACACCCTCATTCCGCAGGCAAGACCATGACCGACTCAGCCGATAACGCACATCCTCCGCTGGATGCATCCATTGCCGACAAGCTGCTGGAGCTGCTGTCCAGCGACGACGACTTCCGCGAATGCTTTCAATCTAATCCGGCTCAAGCGCTTGCCCGGATTGGCGCGGCCGGTGCGAACGCCGACGACCGCGTGCCCAGCATGGGAGAGCCATACTTCTGTATGACCACCAACCAGCTCGCTTCGAAGGAAGAGATCGCACTGGCCCGCACCGAGCTGCATAGCTACCTGACCGAGAACGCCAATCACACCGTGATTTTCGCCTTCGAGTCGGAGAGCATCCGCTCTACCCTGGTGCGCAGGTAAGCGGGCAGACGCGATACAGGCCACGCACGCACAAATGCCTGCGCCTGTTCGCGTGCCTCGTGGGTGCGGCCGAGTGCATGCAACGACTCGGCCATCCAGAGCTGTGCCAGCCGCGCATCGGCCACATTGAGCGGCTGCAGCGTTTGTGACGCGTTCGCTTCGATGTAAGCGCGACCTCGGCGCAGGGATAGCCAACGTGCTTGTTGCAGCGCTTCGGCATGTCGTCCGCTGTCACTCAGCAGCGCATACAGCGCAACGCGGGTCTGGAAGAGCGTGTCGTCACCGACTGGCAGGTGCGCAATAGCCGCCGCGCGGTCGCCCGTCAGCGCAAGATGTTGGGCTTCGACAATCGCGCGAAGGTCGGCGAGTACCGGCGTTTCATGTACCAGTGCCGGCCTGATCGCCTCAAGCGCGCGCGCGGTCAGACTATCGTCGCCGCTGCGTTGTGCGTGGCTGGCCACTATCAAGACCATCGCTGCATTGTCCTGCTGGTTCGCCATCGCCAACCTGTCGTCGGTTACTGCTGATGTCAACCGATCGAACGTCGGCTTCAGCTTGGTTGGGGTGGCCGGATCGGTTAGGGCGTCCGTCGTCAACGCAATGACCAGGAACTGCCGATAAAGGAAATCGTCGGCCTGCTTGCTACGCGTCAGAGCTTGCGCAATGGAAGCGCGCGCAGCCATCCAGTCGGCCTGATCGATCGCAATACTGGTGCGGTCGATCAACGGCACCACATCGTCGTTGACATAGCCGCTCCTCACGATCGTATCGAGCGCTTGCTGTGCTTCGGCGTAGCGATTCAGTGATGCCAACGCGCTGGCCCGCCGCCGTAGCGGACCGGCGCGATCAACGTCATCAGGGACAAAATACTTTAATGCGGCCTCGGCTTTTCCCTGAGCCAGCAAAATGCGTCCAACCCGATCCGTGGCGATCGCACGTAGCGGATCCTGCGGAACATCGGCTGCCTGCGCATAGGGAAGCGCCTCGGCAAAACGATTGGCAACGAATAGATGCCAGGAGGCATTGGCGGTTCCAGCGAAGTTGTCCGGATACAGCGATGCGAGGGTTCGCCACAGCGGCAACGCTTTCTCGGGCGCACGCAACTCGGCCGCCCAGGCATCCAGATAGAGCTGGTCACGCTCCGGCAAACGCCGGCGGAAACGGATCGCTTGATCCAGATACGGCAGCGCGCCATCGCGGTTGGAGATGGCGACCTTGATGCGTGCTGCGCCCAGATAGGCCAAGGCAAATTCCGGGTCGATGCCAACCGCGCGCTCGAAGAGTTCCATGCCTTGGCTCCACTGGCCTTTCACCGTGGCGTCGACACCGAGGGCATAGGCACGCAATGCATCCAGGCTTGAGGTGGTAACGGCGGGTAATGGCACCGAATGCTTGTCGATCGAAGCGACAACTTCGCCAAGTCCCTGCCTCAACTTACGGGTGACCTGATCTACGGACGACAGCGCGGACGGTAAGCCATCGCCTTGCACAAACTCCGAGTACACCGTGGTCTGCGTGCGTGGATCCACCAACTCCACACTGAAGCGGAGCTTGCCCCCAATCTCGGCCACAGTCGGCAGAATGACTGCACTGGCGCCATCGCGCATGGCCACTTCCGAGGCGATGGCACGATCGACGACAACGCTGTCCGGATCGCGTTTCATCCGGGTCATTGTGTCGCGCACTTTCATATCGCTCAGGACATTGACGTAGCGCGACTGCTCCAGGCTGATACGTAGCGCCTGCTCCAGCGAACTGTCGAGCAGCGTATTGCCCGTCAGATTGCGCAAGTCGCCCACCACCACCCAACCGCGTTCGGCGAAAGCGATCGCGGGCTCGGCGCGAGTGAAAAACCACACCGACACACAGACAGTGACGACCAACAACGTTTCTGCCAACAGCGCTGCCGGCCGGCGCCATAGCGGAATATCCCGCCATGCCTTGGGCGAATGCCTGGGCGCGCGCAGCGGCGTGACATCGATCTCGCCGACCTCGTAAATCTCCATTGGCGTAGGCACGCCCTTGAAGCGCCAGCGACCGTGGGATTTCCACAACAGTCGCTCAGCATGCGTGCCCAGTTCGCGCGCAGCGCGATGCGTCAGCGACTCGGCCACCGCCGAGATCAGGATCTGCCCGGGCCGTGCCATCGACATCAGGCGGGCGGCGGTGGGCTTGGCCAGGCCTTCCACTTCCAGCGGTTTGGCGCCGATGCTCACCGCTTCGTCGCTGTTGCGCCAGGTCAGCACTTCGCCGACGTGCAGGCCCTGGCGCGCGCATAGCGTCAGCGCGCGGGCATCGCCCATCGCCTTGAGTCCACGTGCGTAATCCAGTGCGAAGCCCAGGCCATCGATGGGGCGATCGAACAGCAGCAACAGCCCGTCCGAGCGGTCGATCAGACGGCCGCGCCATTGCTGCTGCAGTTTAACCACCAGACGGTCATGCTCGCGGAACAATGCGGCGGCGGCGTTGTCACCAATACGCTCGACCAGTGCGGTGGAATCGCATAGATCGGTCAACAGCAAGGTGCGCAGACGCGGCGCCTGGATCGCTTCCGACGACGCATCCTTGCGTGCGTGGGTGCGCGTGCTCATTGCTCAGTGATTGCCAGAGGCGAGCGTGTTACCCGATACCAGCGTGCTACCCGGCGCAGGTGCTTCGTGCATGCACAACACGTTACCGCCCTGCCGCTTGGCCTGGTACAACGCGCTATCGGCCAGCGTGTACCAGTCGTTCCATGCCGCATCCGCATCGATCATGCATAGGCCAAGACTGACCGAGCAGCCTTGCTCGCTCTGGGTGTTGCCCAGGCGTGCTTCCACCGCGCGCACGATGCATTCGCCGATGTGGTGCATCAGTTCCCGCGTGCCTTGCGCGACCAGCACGCAGAATTCGTCGCCGCCCAGCCGGCAGGCCAGATCGCCATCGGCGATCACCGAGCGCAGTGCATGGGCAACGTTCTGCAGCACACGGTCGCCGGCCAGATGACCGAATTCGTCATTGATGCGCTTGAAACGGTCGCAATCGATCAGGATCAGGCCCACACCGGGCACCGCGCCGGAACGCCGACATTCCTGCAGATGCAGCGCCAGACCGCGGCGGTTGTGCAGGCCGGTGAGCTCGTCGGTGCGACTCAACTCTTCGGTGTGGTTGAGTTTGTGCGAGGTGACATAGAGATTGTCCAGCGCCGCTTCCAGATCGTGGTTGCGACGGCGCAGCTGACGGATCAGCAACTGCTCGTTGTTGACCACACGCACGATGGAGCGGCGCAGAAAATGCGCCACCATCGACGGGTCGTGATCGACCAGGCGCTGAAAATCGTCGTGTGCCAGTTCGATCAAACGGCTGTCGGTGGAGGCACTGGCGCCGGCACTGCGTGCGTGGTCGCCGATCAGCAAGCCAAGTTCGCCGAAGAATTCGCCCGGGCCCAGATGCTTGAGCATCAGGTCCTCACCAAAATCCAGATCGATCTGGCCGCTGACAACGATGAACATCTGCGTGCCCACGGCACCACGCTCGAACAGCGCCTGGCCCGCCGCCAACTCGCGCGCACGGCCGAAGCGGGCGAAAAACGCCAGCTCTTCGGCAGTCATCAGCGCATGCAGCCCGTCGGACAACGTTTTGGCAACGCCTCCAGTCGGTTCGACCGCGCCTGCGGTGTTGTGGCAAGTCATCCAGATTTCCTTAGGCTGGCCTACAACGTTAGCCCATGGACAAATCCTACAGGACCCCTTTGTTCAGCACCAGGTCACACTATTTCTCACAGATGAAGAGACGGAATGACGGGTATGAAGTGAAAAAAAAGGGCCCGGTTTCCCGAGCCCTCTCCCTCCCGAGCTGCACCTGGTGGCCTGCTGCAGGCTAAGAGCGGCTAACAAAAACTACTGCGCGGCCGCCAGGCAGGCGCTCGCCACGTTTTGTTAGTCGCTCTAAGCCGCCTTTTCACTATGAAATTGCTCTTCCTCGGTCGACCCACGTAGCGCGGTGGTAGACGACTGCCCCTGCTGAATCGCCTGCGTCACCGCGTCGAAGTACCCGGTGCCCACCTCGCGCTGATGCTTGACTGCGGTAAAGCCCATGTCTGCCGCTGCGAACTCGGCCTGCTGCAACTCGACGAAGGCGCTCATCTGGCGGCGTGCGTAACCATGGGCCAGGTTGAACATGCCGTAGTTCAAGGCGTGGAAGCCGGCCAGGGTGATGAACTGGAATTTATAGCCGTAGCTCGCCAGTTCGGTCTGGAATCTGGCGATGGTGGCGTCGTCCAGGTGCTTCTTCCAGTTGAAGCTCGGCGAGCAGTTATAGGCCAACAATTTGCCGGGGAACTTGGCATGGATGGCTTGGGCGAAGGCGCGCGCGAATTCCAGATCCGGCTTGCCGGTCTCGCACCAGATCAGATCCGCATACGGTGCGTAAGCCAGCCCACGGCTGATCGCCTGATCCAGTCCGTTGCGGGTCTTGAAGAAGCCTTCGACAGTACGCTGCCCGGTGGTGAACGGCTGATCGTTGGCATCTACATCGCTGGTGATCAGATCGGCCGCTTCGGCATCGGTGCGTGCGATCAATAGGGTGGGCACGCCCAGCACATCGGCCGCCAGACGCGCGGCATTCAACTTTTCGATCGCCTCACGCGTAGGCACCAGCACCTTGCCGCCCATGTGGCCGCACTTTTTCACCGACGCCAGTTGATCTTCGAAATGCACGCCGGCGGCGCCGGCTTCGATCATCGCCTTCATCAGCTCGAAGGCGTTGAGCACGCCGCCGAAGCCGGCTTCGGCATCGGCCACGATGGGCTGCAGGAAGTCGATGTCATCGTTGCCTTCGGCGTGGTGCAATTGATCCGCACGCAGCAGCGTGTTGTTGATGCGCTTGACCACTGCCGGTACCGAATCGGCCGGATACAGCGATTGGTCCGGGTACATCTGCCCGGCCAGATTCGCATCGGCGGCGACCTGCCAACCGGACAGGTAAATCGCCTTCAAACCGGCCTTGACCTGCTGCATCGCCTGATTGCCGGTCAACGCGCCCAGCGCATTGACGAACGGCGTGGTGTGCAAGGAGTTCCACAACTTATGCGCGCCCAGCCGTGCCAGCGAATGCTCGACATGCACGGTGCCACGCAAGCGCACCACATCGGCCGCGGTGTAGTTGCGGGTGATGCCGGTCCAGCGCGGGTTGCTGGCCCAGTCCTGCTGGATCTGTTCGGCGGTCTGCAGTGTGTTGCTCATGGTGCGTTCTCCTGACAGGGATACGGCGGATGCAACGAGGAAGGAATGGCGCGTTGAGGTGTGCTCAAGGCATGGCAAAGCCGTCGTTGCGCGCGTCGGCGCAATCGGGCGATGTGCTGCGTTGTCGTGATGCGTTGTGTTGAAGGGTTACGGCGACAACGCGCGTGCTGTGGCCTGTCGCTGCAGTGGATAGATCAATCGATCAATCGGTAGGCCGGCACGGTGAGGAAGTCGGCCAGTTCATCGGCGCGGCTGAGTGTTTCCAGCAAGGCAATGGCGTCATCGATGCGCGCAGCGCCAGGCAGTGCGTTGGTCGCGCCCAGGCGTGCCGGCAGCGCCCGCAACGCGGTCTGCAATAACTGCTGATCGATGGCAGTGCCGTCGTCCAGATGCTGGCCGTGATGCAGCCACTGCCATAGTTGCGCACGGCTGATTTCTGCAGTGGCGGCGTCTTCCATGAGGTTGTGGATCGGCACGCAGCCATTGCCGTCCAGCCAGGCGGCCAGATAACGCACGCACACTTCCACATTGCCTTCGAACCCTGCGCGGGTGACGTTGCCCGGCGAGGGGGCGATCAACATATCGCGCGTCACCTGCACATCGTTGCGCAAGACGTGATGCTGATGCGCGGTGGGCATGTGCTCGTCGAACAGCTTCATTGCCACCGGAATCAAGGCCGGATGCGCTACCCAGGTGCCATCGTGCCCGGCTGTCACTTCGCGCAACTTGTCGGCACGCACGCGGGCCATCGCCTGCTCGTTGGCGGCTTCGTCGTGGTTGATCGGAATCTGCGCGGCCATGCCGCCCATCGCATGCGCGCCACGGCGATGGCAGGTCTTGATCAACAGTTCCGAATACGCCTTCAAGAACGGCTGGGTCATGGTGACCTGGCCACGCTCGGGCAGTACGCGGTCGCGATGCGCCCGGAAGGTTTTCAGATACGAAAAGATGTAATCCCAGCGCCCGCAATTGAGCCCGACGATACGATCGCGCAGCGCGTGCAGAATCTCGTCCATCTCGAACACCGCCGGCAGCGTTTCGATCAGCACGGTGACCTTGATCTGCCCATGCGGCAGGCCGAGCATCGCTTCGATATGCGCCAGCGCGGTCTCCCACAGTGCAGCTTCTTCCATGCTCTGCAGCTTGGGCAGATACAGATACGGGCCGCGGTCCTTGGCCAGCAGCGCGCGGCCGTTGTGGTAGGCGAACAGGGCGGCATCGAACAGGCCGCCGGCCAGCGGCTGACCATCGATGAGCACGTGCTTCTCGTCCAGGTGCCAACCGCGTGGGCGCACGATCAACACCGCGCGCTCGGCTTCCGGGCGCAGCGCGTAGTGCTTGCCGTTGGGCGCATCGAAGCTGAGATCGCCGCGCACTGCGGCGGCCAACGTGCGCTGGCCGGCCAGCAGGTTGCGCCAGGTCGGCGCGGTGGAATCTTCGAAGTCGGCCATGAACACCTTGGCGCCGGAATTCAGCGCGTTGATGACCATCTTCGGATCGGTGGGGCCAGTGATCTCGACGCGGCGGTCCTGTAGCGCCGCCGGCAGTGCGGCCACGCGCCAGTCGCCGGCGCGGATGGCGCGGGTGTCGGGGCGGAAGTCCGGCAACTGGCCGGCGTCGAACTCGGCCTGGCGCACCCGCCGCTGGGCGAGGCGCTGCTGGCGACCGGGTTCGATCGCCCGGTGCAGCGACACCAGCAACGCCAACGCGGCGGCTGGCAGGAGTTCTGCCTGACCGGCCACCTGCGTGGTCAGCGACAGACCGGGAGTGGCGCGTTCGGTAGAGCGTGGAGCGAAAGCGGTGGCAGACATGGCGTAAGTCCTTTGCATCCGGACTTGCACCGTGCGCTGCCAGCAACTATTTGACAAAGCAGTTTTATCAATGCTGTAAATAAGCCAAGCTTATAGTGGATTTTCGTACCCACCCAAATGGCGCCAACCCCTCGATTTTCCTACAAATCCGACCGGCTCAAGCCGCTGCGTGCGTTCTGCCAGACGGTTAGATTAGGCTCGGTCTCACGGGCGGCTGAGGCGCTTTACGTCAGCCAGCCGGCGGTGACGCTGCAATTGCAGGCGCTGGAACGCGACCTGGGCGTGGCCTTGTTCGAGCGCTCCGGGCGGCGGATGACACCCAGCCGCGAGGGCCAGCTGCTCTACGAAATGGCACTGCCGCTGGTGGAAAGCCTGGACGGTCTGGAGGCGAGCTTTCGCGAGAAGGTGCGCGGGCTGGATGCGGGCGAGCTCAATATCGCCGCCAACAGCTCCACCATCCTGTATCTGCTGCCGCGCATCGTGGCGAACTTCCGTGCGCGCCATCCGGACGTGCGGCTGACCCTGCACAACGCCATCAGCGCCGACGGCACCGACCTGCTGCGCGAGGATGCGGTGGACCTGGCCGTCGGCTCGATGCTGGACGTGCCGGCCGACCTCAACTACGCGCCGGTGTATCGTTTCGAACAGTTGTTGATCACCCCGCCCGATCACCCGCTGGCCAGCAAGCCCACCGTCACGTTGCAGGATCTGTCGCCGTATCCGCTGATCCTGCCGCCGCGCAGGCAGGTGACCTATCGACTGGTCGATCTGGTCTTCCAGCAGGCACGCGTGCCCTACACAGTGGCCTTGGAAGTGGGCGGTTGGGAGGTGATCAAGCAATACGTGGCGATGGGCATGGGCATTTCCATCGTCACCGCAATCTGCGTCACCGACGCCGACCGCGACAAACTCGCTACACGCTCGCTTAAGGACTATTTCCCTACCCGCAGCTATGGCGTAGTGGTACGCAAAGGCAAGTATCTCTCGCCGCAGGCGCGCGCGTTTATCGAGCTGATCCAGCCGGATCTGTTTACCCCGCGCGGGTATGACGAAAGTGGCGATTCGGAGCGGTGAGTTTCTTCTGCCTGCTGCATGCGTATAAGTTCGACTCGTCGGACGTTGCGACAAGCACTGCGCATGAGTTCGGCATGCGCTCTACGTGGGCGATGTCTTGCACGGCAGGCACGTCGCCGCTTCAAAGCGCAGCGTGATCAAGGCCTGCAAGCGCCACAAGGCGGCGTAGGCGAGAGGCTAACGTAGGCAGCAAGAACCACTCAGCATCAAGCAGAATTCCTGTCGGCTCGACGCCATTGCACTGTGGTTATCGTCATAGACTGGGCCGATGCTGTGGGTATCACTACATGTCATCAACAGCTGCTCGGTCCGGGGGAACGACTGAGCTTACGCACAGCACACCCGCATTGCGGGGCGAGCCGACTCAACCGATGCAAAGGCTGACGCAATGAATCCGACCACGTTGTTGCTGGTGCAGTTGGCGGTGATCCTGGGCGCGGCACGTGCATGCGGCGCGCTGTTGCAACGCGTCGGGCAGCCGCCGGTGATCGGCGAAATGGCGGCCGGGTTGTTGCTGGGGCCGATCGCATTCGGCGCATGGTTGCCGGACTTGCACGGCGTGTTGTTCGCCTTCAACAGCCTGCCGCCGTTGTCCGGCTTGGCCAACATCGGCGTGGTGCTCTTCATGTTCATTGTGGGCGTGGAGCTGCGCGCGCCGGAAGGCACCAAAGCGCAGGTGCGTGCATCGATCCTGGTGGGCTTGTCGGGCATCGTGCTGCCGTTGTTGCTCGGCCTGGCTGCGGCACCGTGGTTGTTTGCGCACTTTGCACCGCAGGGCATCGGCTTCTGGCGGTTTGCGTTGTTCATCGCCGCAGCGATGTCGGTCACCGCATTTCCGGTGCTGGCGCGCATCCTCAAGGACCGCAATCTGACCCGCACGCCTGCGGGCCGGTTGGCGCTGGGCGCGGCGGTGATCGACGATGCCACGGTGTGGATCTTCCTGGCGCTCGTGCTCACGCTGACCGGCGGCAACACGCATGGCGGTGTCGGCTTCACTGCCGCCGGTGCGTTGGTGTTGATTGCGGTGGTGTTCGGCCTGTTGAAGCCCGCTTACGCGCGCCTGCTGCGGCCGCGTGTGAGCGATGGGCGCTATGCGCCAACTGCGTTGGTGTGGGTGTTGATCGGTTTGCTGGCTTGCGCCGCAGTGGCCGAATGGATCGGCCTGCATGCGATCTTCGGCGCGTTCCTGTTCGGCATCTGCGTGCCGCGCGAAGACCGCTTGTTGGAACACCTGGCCGGGCGTATCGAGCCATTGGCGATCACCTTGCTGATGCCGGTGCTGTTTGCGGTCGCCGGCCAGGCCACCAGCCCGGGCGTCTTGGTGGGCGCAGGCATCGCCGGCTTCGCGCTGGTGGTCGGCGTGGCGGTGACCGGCAAGCTGGTTGGCTGCACCTTGGGCGCGCGCCTGAGCGGCCACGATTGGCGCGACAGCCTGACCGTGGGCTCACTGATGAACGCGCGCGGCCTGATGGAGCTGGTGGTGATCAAGATCGGCCTGGACAGCGGCGTGATCGGGCCGGATCTGTTTACGCTGCTATTCGGCATGACCCTGGTGACCACGGTGATGACCTCGCCGATGGTGGCCTGGTTGCAACGTGGCCGGCACGCGGCCGATGCCAATGGGTTGGGTGCGGGTAACTCAACGCATTGACGCTGCAGCGCTGGCAGACTGCGTGTGGCGCCGGTCGCCGCGTTGCGTACTTCCGTATTGGCATTTCGTGTCGAATGCATGCGATTGGCAATGTGCATTCTCAACGCTGCAGTAGCTGAGCAGCACCGCATCCACTTCTTTACATGGCGCAGTGATGTCCGACCCCTCTGAGTCCTGTTATGCCGAAAGCGCAGCGCCTCCTGCGTTGCGTGCGCAACTGCAGTGCAGCTGGCGATTTCGCCAGAGCACGATTTCGATGGAACCCGTACTGATATTGCCCGATGGCAGCGTCGATCTGATCTGGGATGGCACCACGGTTTTCGTTGCCGGGCCGGATCGCACAGCCGCTATGGCATCGCCCGCGTCGGGAAGTGTGCTGAGCGGAGTGCGTCTGGCTGCGGGTACAGCGGCCGGCCTGTTGAAGCTCCCGTTGCACGCCATCGCTGACCAACGCGTTGCCTTGGAATCGCTATGGGGCGTGCAGGGCCGCACCTGGCAACATCGCCTGGAAGATGGCGCCGATCCACTGCATACCTTGCACACGCTCTGCCAACAGCACACCACATCGCAAGATCAACAGATGGCATGGCTGTTCGATCAGTTGGCTGTTCGATCAGTTGGCTGTCGGCAGGCCGATGCGGCTTGCCGAGCTGACCCAATCGCTGGGCATCAGCGAGCGCTCATTGCGCCACCGCTGCCAGGACGCATTCGGCTACGGCAGCAAGACCTTGGAACGGATTCTTCGGTTGCAGCGTTTTCTGCGTATCGCCCGCCAGCACCGCACGTTGACCGACGCTGCGCTGGACGCAGGCTATGGCGATGCGCCACATCTAGTGCGCGATGCACGCCAGCTCAGCGGCCTGAGCCCGCGCGTGTTGGTACAGCAGCACGCGTGCTGAGCTGGCCGTTTTCGCCAAGCCACGTGCATGCACCGATTGCATGCTGTGCCTCCATTCCAGGAGCACGCCATGACCGACAACGCGCCACAGCACCGCATTGATTACCTCGAATTCGCCGTCGACTCGATCGCCATCGCCAAGACCTTTTACGCGCAAGCATTTGACTGGACGTTTCAGGATTACGGCCCGGACTATTGCGAATTCCGCGACGGGCGCCTGACCGGCGGCTTCTTCCACGGCCCTGCGCAGCCCGGCGGCGCGTTGGTGGTGCTTGCCTCCGATGACCTTGCCCATAGCCAGGCCCGCATCGAAGCGGCTGGCGGAAAGATCACCAAACCGCTATTCGCGTTTCCGGGCGGGCGACGCTTTCATTTCGCCGATCCGCACGGCTATGCATTGGCGGTGTGGTCGAAGGACTAAAGGCGCATCACGAGCGCACTCACTCGCGCCCGTACAACCCCAAAAACATCGCCACCGCCGATTCGGCCACTTGCGTCTGTTGCTGCGGCGACAAAGGCGGCTGGCCCATGGTGAGCTGCGGCCAGAACGCGAAGCCTTTGACCAGTGCCTGCAGCTGCTGTGAGGCGAAGTCCGCCTCCACGCCGGCCAGGCGGCCGTCGGCCAGTGCGGCGCGCAGCCAGGTGGTGGTGCCTTCTTCCTTGCTGCCCAGCTGCGATATCAGTTCGCGGGCACGCGCCGGGGAGTGAATGCCCTCGGCGAGGGCCACACGCGACAGATCGATAAACGCCGGGTCGTCGAGCAGACGCAGCTTCTGCTGCAGCAACGTTATCAACTGCGCGCGCAACGGCTGGTCGGGCCGGTACGCCAGGTTCACCGCATCGGCGCTGCGCTGCCACAGCCCGCGCAGGATTTCGCCAAACAGCGCGTCCTTGCTGGGGAAATGGTTGTAGACGGTGCGCTTGGACACCCCGGCGGTGGCCGCCACGCGGTCCATGCTAGTGGCCTCGAAACCGTGCTGGCGGAACTCGGCAATGGCCGCCTCCACGATGGCGTGGCGCTTGCGGTCGGTCAGCCGCTGCGGCGCGGCTGGAGGGGAAGAGGCAGTCGACATTTGCCGATTTTACACCCGGTAGTTTACTTTCACAGAAATAAAACTACACTGTGTAGTGTAATCTCGGCAGTCAGCAGCGTGACACGCGAGTGTCACGCGGGCGCAGCCGGCGCGTAGGAACCGCAGCGTACGAACGGTCTCTGCAGCTCCTCAGCGCCGAGCACAGCCCATCTGGCAGTCGCGCAGTCGTGTTTGGTCGCTCGCATTCCTTATCGCTATTCCCACGTCTCGGTCGGACTCTCCTATGGCTTCTCCTCGCCCTTCCCCCTATGCCGCCTCGCCGCAGTTCCGCGGTGGCCGGTTTCGCAATGTGCTGCCGCTGCCGACTGTCACGCTGAGCCTGCGCGAGCAGATCGGACTGCTGTGGAGGGTCTTCTTCGCCAAGCCCAGCACCACGGTGCCGTCCGCCCCGTTGCCGGTGCAGCCGTTGACGCGCGCGCAGCTGCTTGCCGCACCCGATCGGAGTTTGTATCGCCTGGGCCATTCCACCGTGCTGATGAAGCTGGCCGGCGGGTGGTGGCTGACCGACCCGGTGTTCTCCAAGCGCGCCTCGCCGGTGCCGTTCGCCGGGCCCAAGCGTTTCCACGCGCCACCGATCGCGCTGGACGATGTGCCGCCACTGGTCGGGGTGATCCTGTCGCACAACCATTACGACCATCTCGACCGCGCCAGCATCCGCGCGCTGGCCGACCGCGTGGGCGTGTTTGTCGCACCGCTGGGTGTGGGCGATCTGCTGGTGCGCTGGGGCGTGGACCCGGCCAAGGTGCGTCAGCTGGATTGGTGGGAGGCGATCACCATCGATGGCCTGCAACTCACCGCCACCCCGTCGCAGCATTTTTCCGGGCGCGGGTTGTTCGATAGCGGGCGGTCGCTGTGGTGTTCCTGGGCGATCCAGGACCGCGACCTGCGCGTGTTCTTCAGCGGCGACGGCGGCTATGGCCCGCACTTCAAGACCATCGGCGAGCAGCTCGGCCCGTTCGACGTGGCGCTGATCGAAAACGGCGCCTACGACCAGCAGTGGCCGCATGTGCACATGCAACCGGAGCAGAGCCTGCAGGCATATCTGGACGTGGGCGGGCAGACGCTGCTGCCGATCCACAACGGCACCTTCGATCTGGCCATGCACGCGTGGCAGGAGCCGCTGGACCGGATCGTGACACTAGCCGACAGCGCCGGCGTCGCACTGGTCACGCCGTGCATGGGCGAGCGGGTGGATCTGCAGGCGCCAGCCAATCGCGTGCGTTGGTGGCGGCAGGATGCGGCGGCAGCGGCGTCGGATGGAATGGTGGCGACGCAGTAGCTGGTTGAATGGCGGCAGTGGCGCACGAGCGCGTGGTGTTTGCGCAACGTGCTATTGCCACCGCCTGCTATCGACGCCTACAACGCATCGTCCAGTGCTGGCGTTGCCTGGGGACTCAGCTGCGCTAAGCGCATCCAACACAGCTGGGCGATGCGTATGCGCCTGGTTGACTTGAAGCGAGGAGCATCGCGGATCACAAGCGCTGCCACTCCAATCCTTCGCCACGCCGGTAATACACCGCCACCGCCTTGCCATAGACCGCCGGTACATCGACCAATCCAAAATAGCGGCCATCCAGGCTGTTGCCACGATGGTCGCCCAACATCAGCAGCTTGCCGGGCGGCACTGTCAGCCCGGCGATGTTGGGGCCACCGCCATTGCCGAGATTCAACTGCGCCATATGCGCGCCGAAGCGCTCGGCATCGCGGCCTTCCGATGCCAAGGGCTCACCGTTGATCTGCAGATGGCCGTCGATCAAGTCGACTCGGTCGCCTGCCACTGCCACCACACGCTTGATCAAACGTGTACCATCGCGCGGCGAATCGAACACCACCACCTCGCCACGTTGCGGCTGATCCCCATTGACGAGAATGCGATTGCTCAACGGCAGTCGCCAGCCGTAAGCATGCATGTCCACCACCACGCGATCGCCCGGCTCCAGGGTGGGCTGCATCGAGCCACTCGGCACCTGGTAATGATTGGCGAACGAGGAGCGTGCTGCGGTCATCAGCACCAGTAGCACAAGCAACGGCAGCAGTTCCTTGCGCGACCAGTGCGCGGCGCGTTGCAGACGTGAAGCGGTGTCAGTGGGTTGGTTCATGAGGCACCTGTTGGTGTGAATGGCGGGCGGGCGATGGCCTGTCGAAGATGCGCTTGCGCAGCGGATCGGCGGAAGTGACGAAAGGCATGGCACTGGACGCGTTGCTGTTGGTGGCGTGCTGTTGATGCCGTTGCCTCGGCTTTCTGCTCTCCGGGCCCGATACCGCAGCGGCAGCAAATAGCAACACCATTACCTGATGCGGTCTATCCACAAACAAAAACGGGATGGCGCATGGCCATCCCGTCTCAGTTGCTCATTGCACGCGAAAAAAGCGCATGCAACACCTACACACGCGCATCGCTCACTCCGCCAAACCGCGGTTTTCCAGCAGTGCCTTGACGCCGGGATCCTTGCCGCGGAAATCGCGATACAGCGTGGCAAGGTCCATGGTGTTACCGCGCGAAAGAATCTTGGCGCGGAAGAGATCGCCGTTCTTGCGGTTCAAGCCGCCGTTTTCCTTGAACCATTCGAATGCTTCGTCGTCGAGTACTTCCGACCAGAAGTAGGCGTAGTAACGCGCCGAGTATCCACGGCTCCAGATGTGATCAAAATAGCTGGTGTGGTAGCGCGGCGGCACCTGGGGCAAATCCACCTTGAAGCGTTTCAGCGCATCGGCTTCGAACTTGCTCACATCCAGCACGGGTGCGTCGGCGGGCCGAGTGTGCAACGCCAGGTCCAGCAGTTGGGCCGACAGTGTCTCGGTGATCTTATAGCCGCTGTCGAAGGTCCTGGATTTTTTCAGCTTCTCCACCAACTCGGTCGGCATCGCTGCGCCGGTCTGATAGTGCTTGGCATAGTGGGCGAAAACAGCCGGATCCGACGCCCAGTGCTCGTTGAACTGTGAAGGAAATTCAACAAAGTCGCGCGGGGTGTTGCCGCTGCCCAAGGATGGGTATTTCCCTGCGAAAAACATGTGGTGCAACGCATGGCCAAACTCATGAAACATCAAGGTGACCTCCACCATGCTCAGCAGCGCGGGCTGACCGGCAGCGGGCTTGGTAAAATTACAGACGTTGACGACCACCGGCTTGGCGCCACTCAGTCCGTTGTGCTCCGCAAACGAGCCGTTCCAGGAGCCGCCCGACTTACTGTCACGCTTGAAATAGTCGGCGTAGAACAGCGCTATCGAGGTGCCATCCGCATCCAAGACCTCATACACCTTGACGTCCGGGTGATAGGTCGGGATGTCGGTGCGCCGCTTGAAAGTTACGCCGTACAGCTGGGTGGCAGCGTAGAAAACCCCGTTCTGCAGCACATTATCCAACTCAAAGTACGGCTTGATCTGCGCGTCATCCAGATCGTACTTGGCCTTGCGAACCTGCTCGGCGTAATAGTTCCAATCGGAAGCGGCAAGCGTGAAACCGCCATGCTGGGTGTCGATCAGTTTCTGGATCTCGGCTGCTTCGCGCCGAGCCTTGGCGGTGGCTGCCGGCACGGTGTCGGTTAGCAGCTTCAGCGCGGTCTGCGGCGTCTTGGCCATCTGGTCGCCCAGGCTGTAGGCGGCATAGGTATCGAAGCCGAGCAGCTTGGCCTTTTGCGCACGCAATTGGGTCAGGCGCTGGACGATCTGGCGGGTGTCATTGGCATCGCCCTGTTCTGCGCGCGTTTCCGCGGCTTTCATGATCTGCGCACGCAGCGCGCGATCCTTCAATTGCGCTAGCACCGGTTGCTGCGTGGTGTTTTCCAAGCTCAGCAAATAGCTTCCGTCGAGTTTGCGCGCCTTGGCGGCAGCGGCGGCAGCGGCGATATCGCCATCGCTGAGCCCATCGAGTCTGGACTTGTCGTTCACCACCACCGCTGCGGCGAGTGTCGCAGCGGTCAGTTTGGTGTGGAACTGGGTGGTGAGCGTGGTTTCTTCCACATTGAGCTTGCGCAAGCTGCTTTTGTCGGCATCGGACAGTTGCGCGCCATCACGAATGAAGGCGTTGTAATCGTGTTCGAGCAGGCGCTTCTGCTCCGGATTCAGGGCAAGGGTGTCGCGCTGATCGTAGAGGGTCTTGAAGCGTGCAAACAGCTTTGGGTCCAGACCGAACTCATCCCCAAGTGTGGCCAATTCTGGCCCGATCTCTTGCTTGATCTTTTGGCGCACATCATTGGTATCGGCCGACGATAATGCGAAGAAAATATTCGATACCCTGGACAGCGTTTCGCCGCTACGCTCGAGCGCTTCCACCGTATTTTCAAACGTCGCTGGCTCGGGGTTGTCGGCGATCTTGCGCAAATCGATTCGACTCAGCCGAATGCCTTCTTCAAACGCGGGCAGATAATCGCTGTCCTGAATCTTGTCGAACGGCGGCGCCTGGAACGGTAACGTGCTGGGAATCAGTAGCGGATTCGAGCGGAGATCGGGCACCTGCGCAGCTGTGGTCTTCCCGGTCGCGTCGGTGGGTGGCTGACCCGGCGACTCTTTTCCGGAACAGGCAGCCAGTGCCAGGGTGATGGCGGCGGCCAGGGCGAGGGTACGGAGCATGCTGTGGGTCATTCCTATGAGCGGGGAGGCGCGGCGGGCGATGTAGCGGATCTATCGGCATCCACCACATGCGCTTCCACTGAATGGCCTGCACAGGCGGGGTGAGTTAATTGCTGGCGAAAGGTGCCGCTAGCGGTGCGCGCCGTACGCTTGCGGACAGCGCCGGTGGCGGATTGCCGGAACATCCGTGCAGCATTCGCCAGCGTTGGCGGGTCATCAGTATTCCCTGCTCCGTCCCAAGCGAACGTGCCAACGACGAATCGCTGTTCCTCTAACCGAAACGGGATGGCCTAGGCCATCCCGTTTCGCTTGCATCGGCGTGCTACCTCGACTTACTCGGTCAGCCCACGATTCTCCAGCAGCGCCTTGACGCTGGGATCCTTGCCGCGGAAGTCGCGGTACAGCGTGGCAAGGTCCACCGTGTTGCCGCGCGAGAGGATCTTGGCGCGGAAGATGTCGCCGTTCTTGCGATCCAGACCGCCATTTTCCTTGAACCATTCGAACGCGTCGTCGTCGAGCACTTCCGACCAAAAGTAGGCGTAATACCCGGCCGAATACCCGCCGCCCCAGATGTGGTCGAAATAGCTGCTGCGATAACGCGGCGGCACTTCGGCCAAGTCCACCTTGAAGCGCTTCAACGCATCGGCTTCGAACTTGCTCACGTCCTGCAACGATGCGTCGGCCGGCTGGGTGTGCCAGGCCAGATCGAGCAACGCGGCCGAGAGATATTCGGTAGTCGCATAGCCGCTGTTGAAGGTCTTGGCCTTCTTGATCTTTTCCACCAGCTCGGCCGGCATCGCCGCGCCGGTCTGGTAGTGCTTGGCGTAGTTGGCGAAGACCTTGTGGTCGGAGGCCCAGTGTTCGTTGAACTGCGAGGGGAACTCGACAAAATCGCGCGAGGTGCTGGTGCCGGCGATCGAGGGGTACTTCACCTTGGAGAACATGCCGTGCAGCGCGTGGCCGAACTCATGGAACAAGGTGGTGACGTCGTCGAAACTCAGCAGCGCCGGCTGGCCGGCGGCCGGCTTGGTGAAGTTGCAGACGTTGTAGACCACCGGCTTGGCACCGGTGAGGCCGTCCTGTTCGACGAACACGTCCATCCAGGCGCCACCGGACTTGCTGTCGCGCTTGAAGTAGTCGGTATAGAACAGCGCCATCGAGGTGCCGTCTGCGTCGAACACTTCATACACCTTCATGTCCGCGTGATAGGTCGGGATGTCGGTGCGCTGCTTGAAGGTGATGCCGTACAGCTGCGTGGCCGCGTAGAAAACGCCGTTCTGCAGCACGTTGTCCAGTTCGAAATACGGCTTGATCTGCGACTCGTCCAGGTCGTACTTGGCCTTGCGCACCTGCTCGGCGTAGAAGTCCCAATCGGAGGCGGCGAGTTTGAAACCGCCGGTCTTTGAATCAGCACGCTGGGCGTCGATCACCTTCTGCATCTCGGCCACTTCGCGGCGTGCCTTGGCGGTGGCCGCCGGCACGGTGTCGGTCAGCAGCTTGAGCGCGGCGGCCGGGGTCTTGGCCATCTGGTCGCCCAGGCTGTAGGCGGCGTAGTTGTCGAAACCGAGCAGCTTGGCCTTTTGCGCGCGCAGTTGCGCCAGACGCTGGATGGTCTGGCGGGTGTCGTTGGCATCGCCCTTTTCCGCGCGCGTCTCCGAGGCCTTGAGCACATCGGCGCGCAGCTGGCGGTCCTTCAGCGAGGCCAGTACCGGCTGCTGGGTGGTGTTCTGCAAGGTGAGCAGGTACTTGCCGTCGAGCTTGCGCGCCTTGGCCGCATCGGCGGCGGCGGCGATATCGCCTTCGCTCAGGCCATCGAGCCTGGCCTTGTCGTCCACCACCACCGCACCGGCAGCCGAGGCGGCGACCAGACGGGTATGGAACTGGGTGGAGAGCGTGGTCTCTTCGATATTGAGCTTGCGCAGGCTGTCCTTGTCGGCATCGGACAGCTGCGCACCGGCGCGCACGAGTTCTTCGTAATCGCGCTCGAGCAGACGCTTCTGCTCCGGGTCCAGGCTCAGCGTGTCGCGCTGGTCGTAGAGGGTTTTGACGCGTGCGAAGAGCTTGGGATCGAGATTGATTTCGTCCTGGTGCGCGGCCAGCTTGGGCGCGATCTCTTCCTGGATCTTCTGGCGTGCGTCGCTGGTATCGGCCTGCACCAGTCCGAAGAAGATGCGCGACACGCGCGAGAGCGTTTCGCCACCACGCTCCATCGCTTCGATGGTGTTGTCGAAGGTGGGCGGTTCGGGGTTGTCGGCGATCTTGCGGATCTCGGCCAACTGCAGGCGCATGCCTTCTTCGAAGGCCGGCAGGTAATCGCTGTCCTTGATCTTGTCGAACGGCGGCGCCTGGAACGGCAGCGTGCTGGGGGTCAGCAGCGGGTTCGGCGCGGCATCGGCGGCCGGGGTGGCGGCGGTCTTCTCGGGCACGGTGGTGGACTCCTTACCGGACGAATCTTTTCCAGAACAAGCAGCCAGTGCCAGGGTGATGGCAGCGGCCAGAACGACGGTACGCGACATGGCGTGTAATTCCTGAGTGGGTAGAGCAGCCGGTCACGCTAGCGGGTTTGCGGGCCGCTGGCATGTGCCGTTGGATTGGATGGACGGGTTCGGTTGAGGATGTGCGCTACAACGTCTCGTCCTTGAAGATCGCCACGTGCGGCGTGCCATCGGCGCCGATCCAGCCGCGATACATGCCCTCGGTGTTGAACGGGAACGCGGCATTGCCCTGCGCATCCAACGCGATGGCGCCGCCGTCACCACCGGCCTTGGGAATCTCCTGGTCGATCACTGCTTCGGCCGCCTGTTGCAACGACTGGCCGGCGTATTTCATGCGCGCGCAGATGTCGTAGGCGGCCACCGCGCGGATGTAGAACTCGCCCCAGCCGGTACCGGACACCGCGCACTGGCTGTTGGCGTAGGTGCCGGCGCCGATGATCGGCGCATCGCCGACGCGGCCGTAGCGTTTGTTGGTCATGCCGCCGGTGGAGGTGCCGGCGGCCAAGTGTCCTTCGCGATCCAGCGCCAGCGCACCGACAGTGCCGAAGTGCTTGGCGGTTTCCAGATCCAGTTCGGCCTGCGCCTTGCGGTCGCCGGCCTCGGCCTTGAGCGCTTTCTGCAGTTGCTGCCAACGCTTGTCGGTGCGGAAATAGCTTGGGTCGACCAGGGTGACACCTTGCTCGCGCGCGAACTGTTCGGCGCCAGCGCCGGCCAGCATCACGTGCTTGGAGCGGTCCATGACGCTGCGCGCCAGCTGGATCGGGTTCTTGACCGTGTGCACGCCGGCAATCGCGCCGGCCTTGCCGGTGGCGCCGTCCATGATCGCCGCATCCAGTTCGTTCTTGCCGTCATGGGTGAACACCGCGCCGCGCCCGGCGTTGAACTGCGGGGCGTCCTCCAGCACGGTGATGGTGGCGGCCACCGCATCCACTGCGCTGCCACCGCGTTGCAGCACCGCGTGACCGGCTCGCAGCGCGCGTTGCATCGCCTCGCGCGCCTGCGCCTGTTCGTCTTTGGAAAGGCCGGCTTTTTCGACACCTGCGCCGCCGTGGATCACCAGCATCGGCGTGGCCGCCAGCGCCGGGCCGGCAGCAAGCAGGAGCGAGAGCGACAAACACAGTGCGCGTGCGGACGAGCCCATCATGGTGTTTCCTCGGTGGAGGCAGCGAGGTACCTAGCGGCGCCGGTCATGAATGCAGGCGACCGGCAGTGACAAAACCTTTCAAGCGCGCGGCCGCATCCTCACAGCGTATCGCGATGCTTGCCGCGCCACGGCCGGTACCAGGTGCGGATGGCGGCGATATCGGCGGCCATGTCCGTGCCGGTCCAGAACGGCTCGCCGATGCCCACGGTCTTGCTGGGATAGTCGAAATACACCGGCAGGATCGGCACCTTGGAGTCGGAGGCGATCTTCCAGAAGCCCGCCTTCCAGTTTTCCACGCGCTTGCGGGTGCCTTCGGGGGTGATCACGTACCACATCTGCTCGGAGTTGCGGATCAGCCGCACCGCCTGGCCGATGGTGCCCTGCGGCGAGCTGCGGTCCAGCGGGATGGCGCCCAGTTTGCGCAGCAGCGGGCCCAGCGGCCACCAGAACAACTGCGCCTTGCCCAGCACGCGCACATCGAAGCCCAGCGCGAACTTGGCCGCAAAGCCCACAAAGCCGTCCCAGTTGGACGAATGCGGGGCAACGATCATCACCAGCTTGGGTTCGTCGGGCAGCCGCCCGAGCAAGCGCCATCCGGTCAGGCGCAGTGCGGTGCGGCCCAGCCAGCGGCCGAAGCGGCCGTGAGCACGCGGCATTCTGGGCGGGGTTGACTGCAGCAGGATGTTGGCCTGTGTTACCGGTGGCAACGACGGGTCGGTGTGACTCACGCTTACTCCCAGTGGGACGCAGAGCGTCCACGCTTGATATGGCTGCGCTCACGCTTGGCATCCAGCCGCCGCAGCTTGGCACCATGACTCGGTTTGGTGGCGACCCGGCGCTTGGGCACCGACAGGCACGCATTGATGATTTCGACCAACCGCTCGCGCGCATCCTCGCGGTTGCGGTCCTGGGTGCGAAAGCGCTGCGCGTCGATCACCAGCACGCCCTCGGCGGTCATGCGGCGGTCGCGCCGCGACAGCAGCCGCGCGCGCAGCGGTTCGGGCAGCGACGGCGATCCGGCCACGTCGAAACGCAGCTCCACCGCGGTGGAGACCTTGTTGACGTTCTGCCCACCGGCGCCGCTGGCGCGCACGAAGCGTTCGACGATCTCGCTGGGCGGAATCGTCAGGCTGGGGGTGATCTGGATCGGGTCGCTGGCCATTGTCCGGCGATTGTATCGGCAGCGGCGTGGACGCGCGCGCGAACGCCGGCTCCCGTATGCTGCGGCCGGTCCCCAGTTTTGCAGGATGCTCCGATGACACCACCTCGTTCCGTTGCCGCCGCCCGCGCCTTCGCGCGCCGTCTGATCGTGCTGGCCGCACTGGCACTCGCCACGCCCGCTGCGTTTGCGCAGGCGCCCAGCGATGCCGACGTCAACCGATTGCTGGCGGCCTCACGCGCGCAGACCATGCTGGACACGATGCTGCCGCAGATCGAAGCGATGCAGCAGCAGCAATTCGCCCAGCTCACCGCGCAGCGCCAACTCGACGCTGCCCAACAGGCGCAGTTGCAGCGCATCCAGGACCGTACCCGCCAGACCGTACGCAAGGCACTGTCGTGGTCGGAGCTGCGCCCGATGTATGTGGACATCTACAAGCGCTCGTTCTCGCGCGAGGACGTGCTGGCCATGGCCGAGTTCTACGAGAGCTCGGCCGGCCAGAGCCTGCTCGACAAGACCCCGGCCCTGACCCAGAACCTGATGGGCGCGATCCAGCAGAAGATGCTGCCGCTGTTTGCCGATCTGCAGAAGGATCTGGAGAAGATCGTCAATGAGCCGGCGGCGGCTCAGAAGCCCTGAAGGGCTGGGATTGGGGAATTGGGATTGGGGATTCGTAACAGCGTGATCCCGACGGTTGCGGATGTGGGGTTGATTGCGCATACGAGGACGGCAGCGCCCAACTTTCCTGTCAGCGAGAGACGCCTGCTTTAGCCCCTCTACTGCGGCAGAGGGGGTTGGCGTGATGAGGGTAAGAGGCGAAGCCGCGCGTGCATTCAAACTCCACCAGGCTTCGCTCGCACCCTCATCCGCCCCTACGGGGCACCTTCTCCCGAGGGGAGAAGGAACAGTCAAGCCCCTCTCCCGTCGGGAGAGGGGTTGGGGTGAGGGTACGGCTGCCTGAAAACGTTGCCGTTCGACGTTGATGCACTGACACATCCATGACCACGCCGCATCACTGCACGTGTGTCGTGCCTTGCAATCCCGCCACGTCCCACCCGAACAATGCACACGCTTTCGCAAACTCCACATCCAGCGGCGCCACCACGCTGAGACGCCGCCCATCGGCCGGATGCGGAAACCCCAAGCGCTCGGCGTGCAGCAACATGCGACGGATGCCCAGCATGCGAAAACTCCGGTTATGCCGACCATCGCCGTGGCTGGTGTCGCCGATCATGTGATGCGACAGGTGTTTCATGTGCCGGCGGATCTGCCGAAAACGCCCGGTCTGCGGCTGGCAGCGCAGCAACGCATAGCGCGAGGTGGCAAAGCCGGTGGACGGAATCTCCAGCTCGCCGATGGCCAGCCGCTGGAAATGGGTCACTGCCGGCTTCTTGACCGGCTTGCCGGGGCCGCCGTCCAGATCGTGATCGACGATGAACTGCTGCTCGGCCGGCCAGCCGCGGCACACCGTCAGATAGTCCTTCTCCAATTCGCCGGCCATCAAGGCCTTGCCCAGCGTGCTGGCGCTCTCGCGATCGAACGCAAGCAGCAAGCAACCGCTGGTCGCGCGATCGAGCCGGTGCACCAGAAAGATCGGCCGGCCCAGCTGCTCGCGCAGGCGGTCGGCCAGAAAGTCGTCCTCACCGCGCGCCAGCTTGCTGTCGTGGACCATCAGGCCCGCGGGTTTATTGACGACGGCCAGGACATCGTCCTGGTGGAGAATCTGCAGATGCTTGGGGGATGTGCTCACCGGCGGATTATCCGCATCGCTGACACCGCATGCCACTGCGTTGCCGCGCCACGACTCGAAGGCCGCGTTGGTGCCCCGCTGCAGGCACTGCCGAAGTGCAGCCGAATGCAGCGGGCCACCTATCGCAATGTGTCAGCGGCGCAGCCAGGCGATCAGCAAGGCTACCGAGCCGGCTGTGCCACTGACCCAGCTCCACACCGGCACAGTGCCCAGATACCAGCCGTTCGGGTGCAGGCCATACAGCACGGCGGCGACCACCAGCAGGCCGCTGCCGGTGATGGCGGTGACCACGCGCGTCTGCAACTTGCGCAGGCTCACATCCAGCGCGCGCAACTCGGCCGAGCGGATATCGAGCTGATGGCGGCCTTCCACCTGCTGCTTCAACCAGCTGTGCACCAGGCGCGGCATGTCCGGCGCATGCGTCATGATTTCAGGCAGACGCTTGCGCAATTCGCCCAGCACCCGGCGCGGGCTGTAACGCTCGCGCAGGATACGTTCGAGCACCGGCCGCGCCACCGCCCAGATATCCAGTTTCGGATCCAGCTGACGACCGACACCTTCGATATTGAGCAAGGTCTTCTGCAACAGGATCAGCTGCGGCTGCAGCGTCAATTCGTAACGCTGCGCGACGCGGAACAATTTGATCAGCACTTCGGCCAGCGAAATCTCCGACAACGGCCGGGTAAAGTACGGCTCGCACACCGAGCGCGCGGCCGCTTCCAGTTCGTCGATGCGCACGTTGTCCGGCATCCAGCCTGCCTCCACGTGCAACTCGGCCATGCGGCGATAATCCTTGTGGAAGATCGCCATGAAGTTCTCGGCCAGGTAGTACTGATCTTCCTGCGAGAGCTGCCCCATGATGCCGAAATCCAGCGCGATGAAGCGCGGATTGAGCCGGCGCTCCGGGTCCGAGTCGACCCAGATGTTGCCGGCGTGCGCATCGGCATGGAAGAAGTTGTCGCGGAACACCTGCGTGTAGAACACGCGCACGCCCTTGGCCGCCAGCGCCTTGCGATCGATACCGGCCGCATCGAGCTTGACAATGTCGTCGGAGGGAATGCCGTACACGCGCTCCAGGGTGAGCGCGCGCTCGGCGGTGTGCGACCAGATCACCTCGGGCACGTACAAATCGTCCGAGCCTTCCCAGAAGCGGCGCAGCACGCTGGCGTTGGCGCCTTCGCGTTGCAGATCGAGTTCGGCCGACAAGGTGGCTTCGATCTCGGCCACCACTTCGCGCGGGCGGATCTTGTCCGCACGCGGGTGGGTGCGCTCGACCAGGGTGGCCAACGAATGCAGCAAGGCGATATCGGCATCGATCTGGCGCTCGATATCCGGGCGCAACACCTTGACCACCACTTCGCGGCGCACGCCATTGGCGTCCGGCGGCAAAGTCGCTGCGTGCACCTGCGCGATCGAGGCCGAGGCCAACGGCACGGTGTCGAATGCGGCGAATGCCACGCTCACCGGCAGGCCCAGCGCACGCTCCACGATCAACCGCGCAACTTCGCCGTCGAACGGTTTGACCCGGTCCTGCAGCAGGGTCAATTCGTCAGCGACGTCGGCCGGAATCAGGTCGCGCCGGGTCGACAGGATCTGCCCGAACTTGACGAAGATCGGCCCCAGTTCCTGCAGCGCCAGACGCAGGCGCGCACCGCGCGATTGCGCGGCGATCTCGGCGCTGGCACGCGGCACGAATGGCTTGGCCAGGCGCAGCCAGCGCTCGGCCGGCGTGCCTTGCAGCAAGACGTCCAGCCGATAGCGCAGGATCACCCGGCCGATGCGGCTGGCCCGCAGCAGCGCCTTCATGCCGCACCTCCGGCAGCACGCAGGCGGGTGACGCGTGCGGCCAGACGTTCGACGTCGTCACGTAGTTCGTCGACATCGTCGTGGAAGGCTTCGAGTTCGGCGCGTGGCACCACATCGCGCGATTCTTCGGTGACGAATTCGGCCGCGCTATGCGCCAGATCCACTGCACTGCGGCGCGCCTGCTGCAGCGCTGCACGCACCGCGCTGGCGATCTGCACGCCCAGGATATCGCCGAACACCGCCACGAACGGCAGTTGCCAATCCGGATCGAACCGCCCTGCCAATTGCTGCAGCTGGCGCGCCAGTTCGGCATCGCCGGAGACCTTGAGCCGGCCCGCCGGCGCACCACTGCGGCGCGCATTGGCCAGAAACGGCAGCTGGCCGAGCAGGCCGGCCAGGGTGCTGCGCACGGCGAGGTCTGGCTCCTGCGTTTGGTCCACCGGGCCGACCAGCAGCCGGCGCTCGTGCACGCGGATCTGCAAGGCCAGTGCGGGGGCTTCCAGGGTCAGCGCGATGCGCTGGCCTTCCAGCGGCAACAGGGCGTCGCGGGTATCCGGGTCCAGCGCCAGCGCGCGATTGAGCGCGGCTTGCAGGGCCTGGCCGGCGAGCGGCTTGAGTGAGTTGAGCAGTGATCCGGGCATGGGCCCATTCTACCGTCCCCGCATGTCGCAACTGCTTGATGGTGAGCTGGCGAGTGCACGCCGGAGGCGGACGCGGCGGTCATGGCAGCTCGCCTTGGTGGCAAGGCCGCTTGCGTCGGTCATGGAGGACTTCCTTCAGCGCGCCGGCCGCGGGCATGCTGGCGACCTCATTGAACAGGTAGCAGGAGCAGGCGATGCGCAAGATCCGGGTCGGTCTCATCTTCGGCGGCAAATCGGCCGAGCACGAGGTCTCGCTGCAATCGGCGAGAAATATTCTGGATGCGCTCGATCCGCAGCGCTTCGAGCCGGTGCTGATCGGCATCGACAAGCAAGGCCAGTGGCACGTCAACGACCCGGACAGCTTCCTGCTCAATGCCGACGACCCGGCGCGCATCGCCTTGCATCGCAGCGGTCGCGGCGTGGCGCTGCTGCCGGGTGCGCACCAGCAGCAATTGCGTCCGACCCAGCCGGAGCAGGCGCTGGCGCAGATCGATGTGGTGTTTCCGATCGTGCACGGCACGCTGGGCGAAGACGGCTCGCTGCAAGGGCTATTGCGCATGGCCAATCTGGCCTTCGTCGGCTCCGGCGTGCTCGGCTCAGCAGTGGCGATGGACAAAGACATGGCCAAACGCGTGCTGCGCGATGCCGGGCTGGAGGTGGCGCC
This sequence comes from Xanthomonas sp. NCPPB 2933, assembly GCF_056725225.1. Taxonomy (NCBI): domain Bacteria; kingdom Pseudomonadati; phylum Pseudomonadota; class Gammaproteobacteria; order Lysobacterales; family Lysobacteraceae; genus Xanthomonas; species Xanthomonas sp. NCPPB 2933. The sequence continues at coordinate 317,800 of NZ_CM161518.1, read as the reverse complement.
GTTCGTGTGCTTCAACCGCCACACCGCCGCACACGCCGACGTGCATGCGTTGGTTGCACAGTTCGGTTTGCCGTTGTTCGTCAAACCGGCCAATCAAGGCTCATCGGTCGGCGTCAGCCAGGTGCGCACTGCGGAGCAGTTTGCCGCCGCACTCGCGTTGGCGCTGGCGTATGACCACAAGGTGCTGGTGGAAGCAGCGGTAACTGGGCGCGAGATCGAATGCGCCGTGCTGGGCAATGCCAGACCGCAGGCCAGCGTATGCGGTGAAGTCGTGGTGCACGACGCGTTTTACTCTTACCAGACCAAGTACATCAGCGAACACGGCGCCGAGATCGTGATTCCGGCCAACATCGATGCGCAGACACAGCAGCGCATCCAGCAGATTGCGGTGCAGGCTTACCAAGCGCTGGACTGCGCCGGCATGGCGCGTGTGGACGTGTTTCTCTGCGCAGATGGCCGCATCGTGATCAACGAGGTCAACACGCTGCCGGGTTTCACCCGGATCAGCATGTATCCCAAGCTATGGCAGGCAAGCGGGCTGGACTATCGGAGTTTGATCACGCAGTTGATCGAGCTGGCGTTGCAGCGGCACGCTGACGATCAACTGCTGCGTAGTGCGGTGGAACCGCGCTGATGAGTCCATCGCAGTTGCACGAGGTGCAGTTGCACGATCACCCGGCACTGCTCGCACTCAACAATGCGCATGCCACCGAATTGTCGTTGCTGGATGCCGATGGACTGGCCGCATTGGTGCAACTGGCCTGGCACGCACGCATCGTCGCGCCAGCGGATGGCTTGTTGATCGCGTTGGATCAAAATGCGGCGTACGCCAATTCGAACTTCGCGTGGATGGCGCAACGCTTCGCGCGCTTCGTCTACATCGACCGCATCGTAGTTGCTGCGCATGCGCAGGGGCGCGGCCTTGCCAGGCAGTTGTATGACGACCTCATCCGCGTCGCACGCACGGCAGCGCAACCGCGACTGGTCTGCGAGGTCAACCTGCTCCCACCCAATCCGGCATCGCTGGCACTGCATCTGCAGTTGGGTTTCCTGCCGATCGGCGATGCGCTACTGGCCAACGGTAAGCACGTGCAATACCTCGAAAAACTGCTTTAAAACAGCCGCAATTCAATTGTAGAGCGTCCACAACGCACATGGCCCGCCTCCTTGCGGAAGCGGGCCATGTGAGCGTCAATCGGCAGCGCCGCTGCCGTGACGTCTCGCAGCTAGATGGTTAAACCTTGCCGCGACGGAACATCGAGATCACTGCCAGGATCAGGAACACCACGAACAGGATCCAGGCGATGTTGGTCGCCGCACCGGCGATACCACTGAAGCCCAGCACAGCGGCGATGATGGCGATGACGAAGAAAATGATGGCGTAATGCAGCATGGCAAGGATTCCAGAAGTTGTCGTGCCGAATCGGCGCAGACGTATCCTGAAGATATGGCGGTCTTTACCGGGTGATGGCGATGTCGTTGGAAGATGAGGATCGCAGCCGCTGTAGGCCTTCTTCGATGCTGATACTAGGTATATAACCAAAGTCGCGACGCGCCGGTTCCATGCTGTACCAATGCGGCGTGCACAATTGTTCCACCAGAAAACGCGTCAACGGCACTTCGCCTGGCAGACGCAACAGTGGCCACATGGTCTCGCACACCGCACCGATTCTGTAGGCGGTCTTGAACGACAGCGAACGCGTCACTGCCGGTGCACCCACTGCGGCCAGCAAGCGATTGAGCAACTCGCGCATCGGCAACGGTTCGCCATTGGAAATGAAGTACGCCTTGCCTGCGCAGGCAGCCCCGTGTGCAAGGTGCTCGAACGCATCAAAGTGCGCTTGTGCGGCGTTGTCGATGTAGGTGCTGTCCACCAGGTTGCTGCCATCGCCGACCATGCGCAGTCGCCCGGCGCGCGCACGTGCTGCCAGGCGCGGCAGCAGGTGATTGTCGCCCGGCCCCCAGATCAGACGCGGACGCAAGGCCACCGTCGCCAGCTGCGCATCGTTGGCCGCCAGCACCGCACGCTCGGCGATCGCCTTGGTGGCTGCATACGCTGCGCGCAGGTCTTCGCCGTAGGGCACTTCGTCGGCCCCCAGACCTTCCACCGGATTGGTGGCGCGATGGGTCACGCTGGGTGTGGAGGTGTAGATCAGGCGCGGCACGCCATTGGCACGACACGCGTCGATCACGTTCTGCGTACCGACCACATTGGCCTGGTGATAGCTGTCGTAGCTGCCCCACGCACCGGCCTTGGCCGCGTTGTGGAAGACCGCATCGATACCGGCAAAAGCGTGCCGCACCGCTTGCGGGTCGACCAAGTCGCCACGGATCTGGCCCACGCCCAAGGTCTGCAGAATCGGGTAATCGCCGCGCTGGAAACTCACCACCTCATGCCCGCGCGCGCGCAGGCCGCGGCATAACGCCTGGCCGAGAAAGCCACCACCACCGGTCACCAGCACCTTCATTGCGCCACATCCATTGTTCCTGCAGGGCGCACACAATAGCCGGACCGGACCGTTATCGCGATGCGACGCGCGCAGGCAACCGCCTGCGGCTTACGCAAGCCATTGATCGCAAAGAGCTTCATAAATCTTCATTGAGACATCAGGCAGTTCATTCGCGCTGCTGGCGTCATGGCGGGACCCTGGATCGCTGGAGTCACCATGACCCGCCTGTCGCTGCTGTTGTCCGCCCTGCTCGTCATCTTCCCGCTGCATGCCGCCCCGCCTATTGCTTCTCCAGGAGCCGCTTCTCCAAGAGCCGCCACTCCAGGCATTGCCACACCAGGTCCATCGGCTGCCGCGTCACCGACTGTGCCTCCAGCGGCCACCCCGCCGCCGGCCCTGGATGACGGCTGGCCGGTCGCCAACGCTGCCGCCAGCGGCTGGAACCTGCCCGTGCTTGCACAGATGGAACAGGCACTGGCAGGCGATCTGGCGCCATCCACCACCAGCGTGCTGATCGTGCGCGATGGCGTACTGGTCTACGAACACTACCTGGGCGATGCCGATCGCCAGACCTTGCACGACACCCGCTCGTTGACCAAGAGCGTCACCGGGCTGCTGGTCGGTGCGGCCATCGCGCGCAAGTTGATCCCCAACGCGCAAGCCAAGGTCTACGACTACTTCGGCGATCGCCAATGGCAGCATCCGGATCCGCGCAAGCGCGACATCACCCTCGAAGACCTGCTCACGATGAGCTCGCAGCTGGAATGCAACGACGACAACGCCTTTTCCGCCGGCAACGAAGAGCGCATGTACGTCAGTGCGGACTGGACGCAGTTCGCCCTGGATCTGCCGATCCGTGGCTACGCGCCATGGACGCAGCGGCCCGCGCAGAGCCCGCACGGCCGCGCGTTTTCGTATTGCACCGCAGGCTCCTTCCTGCTCGGTGCGGTGCTGGAAAAAGCCAGCGGACAGCGGCTGCAGGCATTCTCCGCACAGGTGCTCGAAAAGCCGCTCGGGATCGAGCAGGTGCAGTGGAATGTGTCGTCCGAAGGGGTGGGCATGGGCGGTGGCGGCACCCGTTATCGCAGCCGCGACCTGGCCAAACTCGGCCAGTTGCTACTTGCACAGGGACGTTGGCAAGGCCGCCAGGTGATTGCCGCCAACTGGATAGGCACGATGACCAGCGTGCATGCGCAGGCACGCGAGGACGTCGATTATGGCTACCAACTCTGGCACTTCCTGTTTCCGGTGCACGGCGTGCAACGCGACACCTGGGCGATGTCCGGCAATGGCGGCAACTACGTCTTCGTCGTACCCGCAGAACGGTTGGTGGTAGTGCTCACGCGCAGCGCCTACAACACCCGGCAGATGCACCAGCAATCACATCGGTTGCTGACCGACTATGTGCTCAAGGCGCTGCCTGAGGGCAACCAAGCGCGCTAACGAAACCTCTCCAAAACTGCATCGATAGCGCCAACCCGCTGGCTGCATTCGCCTTCGTTGACGAGTGGAGTGATGTCAGGAATGGCAGTGACATTGCAGATCGAAAGGAGCCGATCAGACCCCACCGCATCTGAACGCCGCGCTGCATGCAATGCTCGCAACACTGCTTGTAACCACGCACAGCGACCCTCTCGACTGGTCCTTGCCCGGCCACCGTCGCGGGACCTTACGCGGCATGGATGCCGCGTAAGAGCTTACAAGGACGTACTTGCAGCGTGTCCCGCGATGGTGGCCGGGCAAGGGCCCTGCAGAAAAACCGCAGACCAAGCGCTCTACACCCGAGGCATCCGCACCGCTCGATCAGCTTTCAAAGCAACCGAGAGCTTGAGCTTCGGCGCAGTTGGATGCTCCCAGGCCGAGCGGGTCGAGGGCGCGATGCCCTCACCGCTTGCGGGACACGCCGTGAACCCATCCTTGGGGGCTCGGTGGCGGCATCCATGCCGCCACACGGTCCCGCAAGCGGTGAGGACATCGCACCTGTCTACGTTGTCGAGTGCTGATGAAAACTACAAACCCGGCCGCGCCCGGCTAGCAGTGTGTGTAGTAATTTTCCGAAGTGGCTTACCGCACGACTACGCAATGAGCAGCGAGCGCAGTTGCTGTATGCGGCATACAGCGCATGTACTGCGATTTGAGCGTGAAGCGCATCCAAACGAATCGATGCAGTGTCTTAGCCCCGCTCGCACACGGCATCTGCCGGCAACAGATTGCGGCGACGCAGTTGCGCACGCTGGGCAGCAAGATCGGCATCGATACGTGTCAGCAACGCTACAAACTCCGGCAGGGCGCGCAGCGGCTGCAGCAGCGGCGACTGACGCAGATAGCCGGCGTTGCGGTAGCCGGCGGCTTCGGCATGCTGCAGGGCGCGCATCGCCGCGTCCGGAGCATCCGCACACAGCAGCAGCATTGCCGCGTCGACTGCATCGAACGGGTCGCCTCCGCGCTCCACGCTGAGCAGTAATTCCTGCGCGCGCACATGCAGCGTTGCGGCTTCCGGTAGCGGCTGCGCCTGCAGCGTCCACGCCACGGTCTGCGCGAAGCTGCCCTGCGGTCGGAGCTGCACCGCACGAAGCGCCGCTACACGCGCAAGCGCCTTGTCATCACGTAGCCACGCAAGCTCGGCCTGTAGCAACGACAGCCCTGCGTACTCGGTGCCACGGCTCTGCGCCTCGTTCAACGCCGTCTGCGCTTCGGCCGCGCGGCCATGTTCGAACAGGAACGTAGGCCAGGCCAGATTGGAGAAAGGATCGTCCGGGTACAGCTGAAAATTCTTTCGGTAGCGCGCCTCGGCTGCACTCGCATAACCGAGCAGACTCAGATTGCTGGCGATCTGGATCGGCAAAAATCGCACGCGCGTCGGGTCGCGCACCGCCAGGTTGGCCGACAGCGCCTGCATCAATTTCCCCTGGCGCTCGTACAGATACGCAGCCGAGCCGCGCACCGCATCGGCACTGGGATCCAGCTGCAGTGCCTGTTCGTAGGCTGCCAAGGCATCGCCATTGCGGCCCTGACAATCCAGCGCATAACCACGCGCGGCGTACGCTGCCGCAAGGCCCGGTTGCACGGCCACAACAGCATCGGCCAGTCGCAAGGCTTGTAGCGCAAACGCGGCATCACTGTCGTATTGGCACACGCGCGCACTGTAGGCGCGGCTGAGGCCGAGTTGCGCCTGTCGATCGTCCGGTGCTTCCTGCAGGCGTTGGCGATACAAGCCGATGGCGCGTTCGTTGTCGTCGCGCTGGCCGATGCCGGCGTAGTAATCGGCACGCTGCAACAATGCGGCTTGCGCTGGTGGCGCATCACGCGTTTGCAGCCACCAGATCACGCCTGCGCCGATGCAGACCAACGCCACGATGCCGGCAGCAATCCAGACTCCAGGTCGCCGCAGCGCGTCTGCGGGCGATGCTTGTTCGAGCTGTACCGGTACGCAGAGTTGATAACCCTGCCCGCGTACCGAGCGCAGGTAACGCGGTTGCCGCGAGTCGTCGCCCAAGGCTTGCCGCAACAGGCGCACACGCTGGGTGACGGTTTCTTCGTTGACCAGCGCCGGTGCCCACACGTTCTGGATCAACTCGTCGAAACCGACCACCCGCTGCCCCTGCTGCAGCAAATAGTGCAGCAGGCGGAAACTCAGCCCGCCAACCTCGAGCGCGACACCGCCGCGCTCCACGCGCTGACGCGCCACATCGATGCGCAGGTCATCCAGACGATAACGCGCGCGCATCGTTGGGCTCAGTGCGACTGCTGCGCCGCCCAGACCGCCAGCTTTTCGCGACCGATCTTGGCGTTGTGGCGGATGTCCACCGGAAACCCGGAATGGCGCAGAAAACGCGCGATCCCTGCAGTGTGCGGGTGCGCAGCGCCCAACGCACGCAATGCGGTTTCCACCTCCGCAAACGCCGATGCCGAGACACCCGGCTGCAACTCCACGCACAGCACCGGTTGCTGCTGTCCGGCTGCGCCCACACCGACCAACGCGGTGCGCCGCACCTGCGGATGCACGTTGAACACCGGCTCCACCTGCTCGGTGTAGAGCGGGCCCGTTGCAGTTTCCACGCGATGGGTCTTGCGGCCGCAGAACCACAAGCGCCCTTCCGCATCGAAATACCCCACATCGCCCATGCGATGCACGATGCGCTCGCTGCCATCACTGCTGCGCTCACGGATCTTGGCGATGCGCGTGGCTGCGTCGCGGTTGAAGTAGGTATCGGTGGTGGTGGGACCGGCAACGGTGATCTCGCCGACCTCGCCCACCGCCAGCACGCGCGCGCCGCTCCACTCGGGAATGGCCGCATCGTCGATGGCGATGATGCGCACTTCGTTGGGTGCTACCACGTGGCCCACGCAGGTGCCGGCACCTGCCTCGGTGGCTGCGCGGGTGGCATCCAGCGTGCGGCCTTCGATCGCTGCCACCGGCAGACATTCGGTGGCGCCATACGGCGTCCAGAATTGCGCATCTGCCGGCAGCAGCGCGCGGATCTTGGCCACCACATCCGGCGGCACCGGCGCACCGGCCGAGGTGGCCAGGCGCACGTTGGGCAGTGGCTGGCCATAGTCCGCCAACACACGCATCAATGCCGGCGAGCCGAACAACTGCGTCACACCGAAGCGGTTGATCGCATCGTGCAACTTACGCGGATCGGCGGTGGCCGGGCGGGTCGGATCCATGTCCGGAATCACCGAGGTCAGCCCCAGTGCCGGATCGAACAAGGCAAACGGCGGGAACGTCGGTAGATCCACACCACCGGGCTGCATGTCGAATGCATTACGCAGCAACTCGATCTGCCCGACGAAATGCCGGTGTCGATACACCACGCCCTTCGGTACGCCGGTGGAGCCGCTGGTGAACAGAATAGCCGCTACATCGTCCGGCGCAGTGTCGGCCAATTGACTGCCGGCGCTGGCGCCATCGCGCTCCACGCGCGCCAGCGTCACCCCGCCCCAGCCGTAGCGGCCACCGACGGTGACGATCTGCTTGGCAGAGCGTGCCCAACGCAACAGACGACGCGCCAGCTGCGCCAGCGGAATCCCGATAAACGCCTGCGGCTGCGCTTCGTCCAGGCATTGCTTGAGCGCGCGCTTGTCGATACCCGGATCCACCAGCACCGGCACCGCACCGGCCTTGAACAACGCAAACATCAACAGGAAGAACTCCGGCGATGGACGCACCATCACCACCGCGCGCGCGCCACGTCCGATGCCATGCAATGCCAGCCCGGCGGCGATCGCATCGCTGCGCGCGTCCAGCTCGGCATAGCTCAAAGTCACATCGTAGGCAGCAAATCCGTTGGCGGCGCGACGGCCCGGGCAGCGGATGGCGATCTGCTCGGGGCGCTCGCGCGCGAGTTCCGGCAGGGTGGCGGCGATATTGCAGAGAAGAGTTGTCATTGCCGCATTATCACCCATGCGCCGACGGTGCCGCCCCGCTTGCGTCATTTCAAAACGTCATACGCCCGATGGAGCGCGCCGGCATCGCCTATCCCCGAGTTGCCCTGATGAAGCGCCATGCGGCCATAGCGATGCGGTGCAGGGTTCGCACTAAATTTCCTGCCCAATGTGCGACTCGCCCCCATCGTGTACATGCGCTTGCCCAACTTGCGCAGATGAACCGCTAACAGGCGCGCGTCCGTGCCACTTGTATCGTGGCGTGGTTCGGTCAGAATGCCGCGCTCTCCACGTTGTTTCGCCGCGCAAGGCCCGGCATTCCATGGCACATCCCTGCCTCACCTGCGGCGCTTGCTGCGCCTACTTCCGCGTCAGTTTCCACTGGAGCGAAGCCGACCCCGCATTGGGCGGCAGGGTGCCGATCGAGCTGACCGAGTCATTGCGCACGCACGAGCGCGTTATGCGCGGCACCTCGCAATCGCAGCCGCGCTGCATCGCACTGGACGCGGACATCGGTCGCTACAGCCGCTGCAGCATCCACGACCGCCGCCCCTCCTCCTGCGCCGCCGTGCCGGCCTCGCTGGAGTTTGGGGAGCGCAGCGCGCAATGCGACAAGTCGCGATTGGCGCACGGCCTGCACGCGCTCACCGAGGCCGATTGGCTCGGCGTGGACGACGCACAGCGCAATCCGCTGCCGCCGCAGTAACGGCTGATCGCTGCGATTAAGTGCGGCATCCACTCGCAGCGACCCACAGAACGACTGCGTGGCCGATTCTCTCCACTTGTCCATCCGCTTTTTGCGCGCAGCTTGCACCGCGCCTGCTGTGCGCCTGCATGAGTAAACCAGCGGCGCTTACAGTGGATTGCGCTCCAAAAACGCACGGATCGCCGGCACCAGCACTTCGTGCTTGTCTTCCAGCACGTAGTGATTGGCATCGTCGAACGCGGTGACTTCGGCATTCGGCAATGCCTTACGGAAGCCGGCCAGGAAGTGCTTGTCGAAGCAGATATCGCGCAGCCCCCACGCGATGAAAGCCGGGCGGTCGGCAAACGAGGGCAATGCCTGCGCCGAGCGTTCCAGCAGCGACCAGGCCTGGTCGGCGGGCGACAGCGGAATGTCCTGCATGAAGCGAATGGTGGAGATGCGGTTGCGCCAGTTGTTGTACGGCGCCACATACGCGCGACGCACGGCGGCCGGCATCCGCCGCGATACGCCAAACCACGAAGCGCCAGACGAAAACGCGTTGAACGTACGGATAAACCACTCGCCCGGCCGCCAATGCCGGCCCATCGCAATCTGCCACGGCATCGGCTTTTCCGGCGGCAACGGGAATGCGGCGGTGTTGGTGATCACCAGCCGCTTGACCTGCGCGTGATGCGACAACGCCCAGCCGAAGCCGATCATGCCGCCCCAATCGTGCACCGTCAGCGTGATCGGCCCGCTGATATCCAGATGCCGCAACAGCGTGTCCAGATCGTCCACGCGCGACTGCAGCGTGTAGTCGTAACGCGGCTGCGCGTCGGGCGCATCGTCCGGCTTGTCGGACAGCCCCATGCCGATATGGTCGGGCACGATGCAGCGGTAACGATCCGACAGGCCACTCACCAGGTTCCGCCACAGATAACTCCACGACGGATTGCCGTGCAGCATCACGACGACTTCGCCATCGCGCGGACCTTCGTCCAGATACGACATCGCAATGCCGGGACGCACCTCAAGGCGCTTGGGAGTGAAGGGATAGCCGGGGTAGGTCATGGCAAAAGTATCCAATTCGTTTCAAGAGAAGCTGCGTGATGCAGATGTTGACGTGGCACGTACAGACGAGGAGCACCACGGTGATCGCCGTATTGCGACATCTCCAACGCGTGGCAGATGTCGGAGTACACAGCCAGCGTCATTCCGCTTCCCGCAAATGCATCCGATAAGTCGGCAGTTGATGCCCATCACTGGATAGCAGGTGCAGAAACGCCGGATGCAGGAACAATTTTTCTTTACCCAGGCGCTGCTCTTGCAGCATGCCGATATCCACCAGTTCCTTGAGATGGCGTGCAGCGGTCTGCCGGGTGACGCCCATCACGTCCACCACATTCTGGATGCGGCAGTACGGCTGATTGAAGATCAGTTCAACGAGTTCGCGGCTGTAGGCCTTGGGAGCGTGTTCTCGCACGTGGTCTCGCGCCTGCGTTTCCAATTCGCGGATTGCCTGGATCTTTGCCGTCGTCCATGCAGCGGTCTCGGCAACAGCTGCGAGCATGTACTGAATCCATTCGGCCCAGCGACCATGCCGTGTGACATCTAGTAGCAAGCGGTAGTAGTCGCTGCGATGGCGGATGAGGTAGCGCGACAGGTACAGCACGGGAACATCGAGCAACCCTTGCTCGATCAGCATCAGCAGATTCAAGACACGCCCGGTGCGCCCATTGCCATCGGTGAACGGGTGGATCGCTTCGAACTGGTAGTGCGCCACCGCCATCCGAATCAGCGGATCGATGTCGGTGTGCTCGTGAATAAAGCGCTCCCAGTTCGCCAGCTTGTCGCGCAGCAATGCCTCGCCAACCGGCGGGGTATAGATGATCTGATGGATCTGCTCATTGGCCAGCGCAGTCCCGGGCACGCGACGGATCTGCATCTGCACGGCCTTGATGCGGCTGCACACCACCACGGCGGTGTCGGTACATAGCGGTCGTCGCCGCAGCGACTGGAACCCTTCGTAGAGCGCGCTGCGGTAACGCAGGGCTTCTTTGGTTGCCGGGTTCTGGGCGCGTTCCTGATCGTCTGCATAACGGAACAAGTCGTCCGTTGTGGTGACGATATTTTCGATCTCCGAACTGGCCTGTGCTTCCAGGATCGGGATCGTGTTGATGAGCACTGCCGGATTGGGCAACAGCGCGGTGGCCTGCTTCAGCTCGGCCAGCGCGGTGCGTGCAACGATGCAGGCCTTGAGCAGGCTGCGCGTTTCGATGTCTCCCGCCGGAGGAAGCGGCGGGAGCGCGTTGTACGGCTGCTCGGGGTTGAACACCAGCGTGTCGTCCATGCCTACACCGGTCATGTTGCAAGAGCGAACATGATGCAATGACGTGTACTAAAAATCCATTTTTTTTAACACGTCGCTAGATGCAACTCACCAAACCACTTCCGCCATCGAGCAATTCAGCCCCGACCCGATGCCCATCAGCGCGATCCGGTCGCCCTTCTTCAGGCGGCCCAGCTCCTTGAGCTTGCTGAGCACGATCGGCACCGACGCCGGGCCGATATTGCCGTGCTCGCCGAAGATGGTCATGACCTTGGCCGGGTCGATGCCGAACGACTTCACGAACGAGGCGGTATGCGGGCGGCTGACCTGGTGGATGACGAACTGGTCCAGCTCGTCCACCGCCCAGCCCATCGCCTGCTTGGCGGCCAGGAAGGTCTTCTGCGCCAGCTTGATGCCTTCGATCAGCAGCAGCCGGGTGTCGGTGACCATGCGGTCCAGGTTGCCCCGGCACAGCTTGTTCCACTCGGTGGCCGAGCGGGTCACGCCACCCTTGTAGCGCGGCGCGTCGGGCACCAGCTCGGTGCGCGCCATCACCATGGCCGCAGCGCCGCAGCCTAACGTCAGCGCGGCGAGTTCGTTGCGGAACTCTTCCTCGGTGACGTCCGGCGAGGTCATGCGCTCGAGGGTCTTTTCGTAGACCAGGTTGGCGGTCTCGCCATCCACGACCAGCGCGTAGTCGATCTCGCCACGCTCCAGCATGCGGGCGGCGATGTCCATGCCGTTGATGAAGGCAAGGCAGGCGTTGGCCACGTCGAAGGTCACGCAGTGGTCGCCGACCCCAAGGTTGCCGGACACGATGGAGGCCGTGGACGGCTCCAGGTAGTCGCGGCTCACCGAGGTGTTGACCAGCAGGCCGATCTTTTCGATGCCGATGCCGGCGTCGATCAGGGCCTTGCGTGCGGCCAGCGTGGCGGCGTCCGATGCCTGGACATCCTGGTCCCACAGGCGCCGTGCATGGATACCGGCAACGTCGCCCAACACGTCGGTCTTGATCCCGAGACGGTCGTAGGTCGGTTGCAGGCGCTCGTTGATTTCCTTGGAAGTCAGCGTGTGCGGCGCATCAATATGCGCCAGTCCCGCGATGGAGACATTCTGGAAGAGCATCGAAATAGCGCCATGGCGTCAGGCGAGGGGGCGTCAGTCTAGCTGCTGGCCGCTTTTACCGCATCTTTACAATTGAACCGGCCTCGCTCTAGCCCAACGGTTCAGCGCGGCGGGCAGCGGAACGCGTTGAAACGCTGGCTGCCATCGGCCGGCTGGCCCTGCGCTTGGACCGTGTTGGCATTGGCGCCGGGGGCCTCGTTGCGTGCCAGCGTCTCCAGCTCTTCCTGCACCCGCAACGGGTTGCGGTTATAGAAGCCGACCTTGCTCTTGACCGACACCACGACCTCGCCCTGCTGCTGACAGCCAGCTGGCACAGGGCCTGCGGGCAGGACCTGCACGCTCTTGCCGCTTTGTTCGATCGGCACCCAGGTGCAGGCCGCGGTGGTAGCGGCAACCAGAACAGACAGCATGAGCACGCGCATAAGTCTTAGACACCTGTGGGTAAAGCCGGATTGTGCCGCAGTTGTCTGCCGGCAATCAGCGCGTGCCGTGTGCCCGCCATCGAGTCATTCAGCGCGCCGAATATCACCTCCATCGCCCTGACGACCTCTCCGCTGCGCTGTCCGCAGGCGCCGCGCGCGTCCGGGTGTCCGGACGCGGACACTGCCGCGAACAAAAAATCCCTTTGAAATCAATGTACTGATGCTGGCACGCCATTTGCTCTAGTTCATCGGCAAGCAGCCCAGCCGTGTCGTGTATCCACCTGAATCTGACTCCCGGCTGAATAAATAAAAAAGCACCAAGAAAATCCTTGCGCATACCGAAACGGTGTACTACATTACTACCACACCACTGCCCACCCACACCAAGAGACCTCACCATGAAGACCCAGACCCTGCGCATCGCCCTCTCCGCCGCCCTGCTCGCCGGCACCGCCCTGGCCGGCTTTGCCCAGGCCGCCAGCCTGACCACGCTGGACACCGTGCAGGTTCGCCCGGCTGCCGACCAGATCGCCCAGCAGATACTGGAGCGCAGCAGCGACATCCGCACCCTGAGCGCCGTGCAGGTGCGTCCGTCGGCCGAGCAACTGGCTGCACTCGCCGCCGAACAGGCTGGCCCGCGCATCGTCACCCTGGCGACCGTCCAGGTCCGCCCCTCGGCCGAACAGCGCGCCGACCTGGTGGTCCGCAGCACCGCCGCCAGTGCACAGACCGCTTCGGGCCAGGCCGCTGCCGCCATTGGCGCGCTGATGGGGCAGGTCATCGTCAACCTGCCGGTGCCGCAGCTGCAGCCGGCGCCGGTCGAGCTGGAAGCGCTGGTCAGCGCCACTCTCGGCCTTTAAGCACGCGCGCAGTTACACTTGCGCGCATGTCAGCACCCGTCCTCGATGTCATCCTGTTTCAGCCAGAAATTCCGCCCAATACGGGCAATGTGATTCGCTTGTGCGCCAACACCGGCGCGCGCCTGCACCTGATCGAGCCGCTCGGCTTCGACCTCAGCGACAAGCAGCTCAAACGCGCCGGCCTGGACTATCACGAGTACGCAACCCTGCAGGTGCATGCCGACCTGCCCACCGCACTTGCCGCAATTGCGCCCAAGCGCGTGTTTGCACTGAGTACGCGTAGCAGCGTGCGTTACGACACACCGCAGTTCGCAGATGGCGATGCCTTTTTGTTTGGCCCGGAAACCCGTGGCCTGCCGGCCGATGTACTGGAATCCATCCCGCCACAGCACCGGCTGCGTGTGCCGATGCGACCGGACAACCGCAGCCTCAATCTGTCCAACACGGTCGCGGTCATGGTGTTCGAAGCCTGGCGGCAGTGGGACTTCAGCGGCGGTCAGTAAGTCGCAATGATCGATACGACTGCACAACTGACGGGCGGCTAATCGCTGCCGGAAAGCGGCGTATCGCGCGACGGTGATGGTTCTGCGCGCAATCCGCACCACTCGATTGTTGCTTGCGATGTTGTGCCTGGGCGCCGCGCTCATGCCACCGCTTCACTGCACCGCTTGCACATCGATCGCTGACCGCAACATGCCGCGGCAGCCTGCCCACAGCGCCACCGCCAACAACGCGATCGCGCCCAGCGCCAAAAACGCGACGCGATAGCCGAAGGCGTGCGCCAGCCAGCCACCGAATGCCGGGCTCAGTGCCGCGCCCACACCTTGCACCGTCATCACCGCACCCTGACCGACATTGACGCGCCCGGTGCCCTGCAGCAAACGCGCCACCAGCGCCGGCACCACCACGGCCTGCAGGCCGGCACCGAGTCCATCGAGCATCTGCACCGGAAACACGCCCCAGCCCTGGATCAGCGATGCGGCGACCAGCGCGCGCAATGGCAACGCCATGAACGCCACCAGCAACACCCACCAATGTCCGTGCACGCGGATCCAGCGCATCGCCAACAACGCCACCACCACCATCGTGGCCTGCGCCACCACAATCGTGGTGGCCGTCAGCGCACTCGGGTCGCCCGCATGCGCGGCTACGATCGCCATGCCGTAGAGCGGCAACATCGCTGCATTGCCCAGATGGAACAGCCCCAGGGTGACGGCCAGCAACGCCAGCGGTCGGCAGGTCAGCAAGACGCGCCAACCACTGAGAGTGTCCGTGCCGTCGGTGTTGCCCAGACCGCGCGCGGCGCGATGGTCGATGGCCGCCGACGGAATCAGCCACACCGCCACGATCGCCAGCATGCCGAAAGCTGCGGTGAGCACAAAGATCGCCGCAAACCCGTACCGCCATCCCAGCCAGCCGGCCAATAGTGCGGCCAGCATGTTGCCGGCATGGTTGGCGACCTGATTGCGCGCCAGTTGATGATCGAACCCACGCGCATGCACCAGCCCCAAGGTGATGCCGGTGAGCGCCGGGCCGATACCGGCTGCCGCCAACGCCGAGACGATCTGTGCGGCGACCACACCGGAGGAGCTCGGCCGCAGCCAGATCAGTGCAGTGGCCAGCAGAATCGTCAGACAGCCGACCACCACCACGGCGCGCTTGCGCCGGGTGGTATCGACCAGTGCGCCAGCCGGCGTGGTGGCAAGCATGCCGGCGATGCCGCCCACACTCATCACCGTACCGATCGCCGCCACCGACCAGCCCTTGGATTGCAAAAACACGCTGAGAAACGGCCCCAGCCCGTCCTGCACATCGGCCACGCTGAAATGCAGCGCCTCCAGTGCGCGGCTGCCACGTGGGCGCGGTGTGCTCATGCGCATCGGCGTTCTCCGTTACACGATGGAAAGCGACTGCGCACGCTGGCGTGCATGGCCGACCCGATTGCGATCGCATCGCACCAACGCGGCAGCCGCATCGCGGGCACCTAGTGCTTGGGCTTGGGCTTATGTGCACCCGGGCCATGCGGATGCTCGATCTGCTTCAGCGATGCGGCCTTGGCGCCCAACGCATGCGCGTGGATCAGCACGCCGTGCGGCGTCGCCTGGGTATCGCCTTCTGCCACCAGCGCCTTGCCAACGATCAGCTGCTTGGAAAAGTCGGCGCCAGCATGCGGTGGAAACCGCACCGTGACCCCGTCATCCAGCAACACGCCGTGCACCTGCCCGTGCGGGCCGTGCAGCAACCGCGCAATGCTGCCGCTGTGCTGGGTACGTTGCGGCTTGGGTGGCTTGCCGGCAGGCGGTTTGGGCTTGGGTTTGACGTGCGGCCCATGCGGGCCTTCATCGAGAATGCGCTTGCCGCCTTCCGGATCGATCGCCAGTGCCACCAGCATGTCCACATCGCGCGGCTTGAGGCCACGCACGGTCAACGTGCTGCCGGGCTTGAGCGCCTTGAGCAAGGCGGCAGACAGATGCGGCGGTGTGTGCACTTCGGTGCCGTCGGTCAGCAGCAGGCCATCGATATCGGCCTTGGGATTGAGCAGAAAGCGTGCCAGCGTGCCGCGGGTTTCGGGAAGGAAATCAGGATCGACCCAATGCATGAAAGAACTCCAACGAAAGTAGGACCGGCCAATGCCGGCAAGCCGCGCCCGTCGCCACGCATGACACGTGGCAGGACAGGCGCATAGAGAGAAACGGTGTGAGCGCCGCCGCGTGTGCGACAGCGCGATGGATCAACGCGGCGCCGGAGCCGGGGGTGGCGGTGCGGCCGGCGGGACAGGCGGCGCCGGTGGTGCGGGCGGCACCGGACCATCCGGGCGCGGAGGACTGAACAAGGCGCGCTGCGAGGCACGATCGCGACCCAACTGCGTGGCTTCGATGGCGCGGCCGGTGGCCGTGGCAACACCGAAGCCGCTTACGCTCAGCGGCGCACCGGTGCGCAACAAATCGCCGAACTGCAGCGCCAGATGCGGCGGCATCCGCACCAGCGTGCCATCGCTCAGCAATGCGCCATTGGTCTCGCCACCGGGGCCGTAGACCAACCGCTCGATGCGTCCCTCGGCCTGCAACGGCGTCAATGCGGCGGGTGCCGGAGGCGCGGGCGGCATGGCGGCGGTCGGCGGCGGTCGGTCGACCACCTCGCGCCCACCACGCGTGGAACGGATGCTGCTGGCACGTAGCACCGGCAGGCTGCCCAGGCGATAACCCTGCACGGTGACCGCATCGCCACGGCGCACGGCTGCCTGCAGTTCGCCGGACAGATGCGGCGCAAACGCCACCTGGGTGCCATCGCGCAACCACAGGCCGTCGACCTCGCCGTTGGGATTGAGCATGAAGCGCTCGACGGTGCCGGTCACACTCACCGGGGTAGCGGCGACCGGTGCAGGTGGTGCAGGCGGCATCGGCGGCGCCGGTGGTGGCATGCCAACCGGCGGACGCGGGGCAACCGGTGCGGCCGGCGCTGCAGGAACCTGCGCGGCGGCGGTCGCCACGCTGCAGGCCAGTGCGAAAGCGAGTGCGGTCTGACGAATCATGTGATGTCTCCAGAGCGGCAGGAGCGCCGCTTGCCCTGAAGACAAAGCAGCAATCGTGCCAACGTCGAATGCGTTGTTTTTCAAGGGTTTTGCACATGCAGTTGGACGAATGAGCGTCTGCGTTTCATACACCACTGTCCGCTTTGCAGACACTTTTCAGCCTCTTTATGCATGACTATGCGAAAGCAAGAGCACTCTCCCGGCGCAAGATCTGCTGTGAACATCAGTGGCCAAGCACTGCGTGTGGCACCAGCGGCCTGCAATCACCCACATGTGCGCGTGTTGCTGTGCGCGTACTGCATCGCAGCCAAAACACCGACTACGCCAGCCTGCAAACATCGCATTCGGGTTTTATCGCTGCGCCTACTACAACCCATACTCATCGAGCTTGCGATACAGCAGCTGGCGATGAATGCCGAGCCGGCGCGCGGCTTCGGCGCGGTTACCGCCACTGTGCGCCAATGCGTCCTGGATCATCTGTTTTTCCAGTCGCGCTACTGCCTCGGGCAAGGTGCCTTCCTGCGGCGCCGTCGTCACGGGTTGCTCGGCACTGTGACCAAGCGCCTCGTCCAGATCCTCGGCGGTGATGCTGTGGCCACGCACCAGCAGCTGACTGCGTTGCATGACATTCCGTAGCTCACGCACGTTGCCGGGCCACGGATAGGCCAGCAGCCGAGCTTGCGCGTCCGGCGACAACGCACGCGCTGCGCCTTCGCCGGTGCGCAAAAAATACTGCGCAAGCAGCACGATGTCCTGCCCGCGTTCGCGCAGCGGCGGCAGCTCGATCGGCACCACATTCAGGCGATAACGCAGGTCGCTGCGGAACTGGCCTGCGGTCACCCACGCCGCCAGATCGCGATGCGTGGCCGCCAGCACGCGCACATCCACCTTCTGCGCGCCGCGGCCACCCAGGGGCGTGACTTCACCTTCCTGCAGAAAGCGCAGCAACTTGGCCTGCATCGGCAGCGGCATGTCGCCGATCTCGTCCAGAAACAAGGTACCGCCATCGGCCTCGCGAATCAGGCCAATGCGGTCGCCGGTCGCCCCGGAAAACGCGCCCTTGCGATGGCCGAACAACTCGCTCTCCATCAACTCCAACGGAATCGCCGCGCAATTGACCGCCACGAACGCCGCATTCGCGCGTGCGCTGGCACGATGCAAGGCGCGCGCGGCGAGCTCCTTGCCGGTGCCGGTCTCGCCTGTGATCAACACCGGCAAATCGGAGGCTGCCGCCAACCCGATGCGTTTATGCACGTTACGCATCGCCGGGCTGTGGCCGACCAGGGCATCGTCGTCTTCAGGCAGCTCGGTCGCCGCGGTATCGGCGTCGGTGTCAGCGCGACTTGCCAATGCACGCTCCACCACCTCGACGATATCGGCACGCCCCACCGGTTTGACCAGGTGATCGAACGCACCCAGCGTCATCGCTTCGATGGTGTTGCCGCTGGACGCGTACGCGGTGAGCATCACCAAGGGCACCTGATGCGCACGGGCATCGTCCGCCCGCGCGCGCAGCACCTGGATCCCGTCCATCCCGGGCATGCGGAAGTCCACGAACGCCAGCTCGATACCGCCCTCGTTCAAGCGCGCCAATCCATCGGCGCCGTTATCGACCGCGATCACCGTATGGCCGAGCGAGCGCAGCGTTGCCTGCAAGGTGGCAAGAAACGCCGCATCGTCATCGATAATCAGGATGCGCGCCATGGCAGCTCCACAATGAAATGGGTCATGCCATCGGCATGTACGTAACGCACCTGCCCGCCATGCGCGCGCGCGATCTCGCGCACCAGGGCAAGACCGAGGCCATTGCCATCGCTGCGACCGCTGACGAACGGCTCGAACAACTGCGCTGCAATGGTCTTGGCAATCGCCGCGCCGCGATTGCAGACCTGTAGCTGCAACAAATCATCGCTGGCGCTGGCCTCCAACGTCACCGTGCTGCCTGCGTCGGCATGCTGCAACGCGTTGCGCAGCAGATTGTGCACGGCGCGCCCGAGCTGCTGCGGGTCGAGCGTCCATTGCAACGGCATAGCAGGCACGCGCAGCTGTGGCGCAGGCGTGCCTGGCGGTAGCAAGGCCGGATCCAGCAAGGTCGCCAACCAGTCCTGCACCACCACCGTTTCCAACTGCAGACGGATCGGCTGCACCATGCCGAGCAGACTTTCCACCACCCCATCCAGGCGGCGGATCTGCCCCAGCATCAGCTCGCCATGCGCGGCATCGTCCGGCGTGCTCTGCCGGCTGGCGATATCGTTTTCCACCGCCAGACGCATGGTGGCGATCGGGTTACGAATCTCATGCGCCACCGTCGCTGTCAGGCGGCCCAGCGCGGCCAGACGTTCGTGCCGGGATAGCTCGTCGGCCAGCCGCCGTGTCTGCGCCAGCGCTTGCGCATTGCGCTGTGCGTAGTCGCTCACCGCAGCGCCCAACCGATCCAGCTCGGGGGCACCGGTGACCGGAATCTGCGGGAGCTCGGTATCGGCGGCGATCGCCTGCTGGATCCGCCGCAGGCGCTGACTCCAACGCCGTACCACCACGCCTAACGCAATCGCCGACACCGCCACCATGGCGAAGATCAGCAACATGCCGATCACCAACGGCCGCCAGGCATCGGAGGTACTCGCCGGCACCCGCGACATGGTCCATGCGGCGGTGCCCGAGGCCAGCGGGCAGGCGCTGATCAACACCACTTCGCGACTGCCATCGCGACGAAATTCCACCGCCTTGTTGCCCACTGCGCTCTGCCGCGCGGTACTGACGATCGTGGTCCACTCGGCAGCGGGGATATCGGTCTTGTGATCGCTGCCGTCGTAAGTGGGATAGGCGTACGCAATGAATCCCTTGTCGAGATTCCACACGCCGCCCTCCACACCGGGCGCATCGGCCAGCACCAACTGCACCACCACCGCCGCCAGCCCGGCCCCGTTGTCGCCACTGCGCGCGGCCTCGCTTGCACCGGCGTAGCGCTGCACGATGCGCGTGCACTGCGCGGTCAATTGCTGGCGCGCTTCGTCCAACCGCACGCCTTCGGTCTGTCGGTAAAGGCCATACAACATCGTGGCCACGCCCACGCAGGCGGCAAGGATCACCACCCAGATCAACAGCAATTGGCGCAACAACGAACGAGGCATACGAAAGGATCCGATGAAGACGTGCAGTGGCGAACGCGGCGATGGCGTTAACGCATATTGGTCTTGACCAGATCGATCACCTCATCGCCGCGACCACTCATCACCGCCTTGAGCAGATACAGGCCCATCCCCTTGGCCTGTTCCAACTTGATCGCCGGCGGCACTGCCAGTTCCTGTGTGGCGATGCGCACATCCACCAACGCCGGGCCGGAATGCGCAAACGCCTGCCGCAATGCACGTTCCAGCTGCGACGACTCATCCACACGGATGCCCAAAATACCCATCGCATTGCTCATCGCAGCGAAGTCCGGATTGCGCAACTCGGTGCCGGTGTCCAGATAGCCGGCGGCCTTCATCTCCATCGCCACAAATCCCAGCGAGGCATTGTTGAACACCACGATCTTCACCGGCAGACGCAGCTGCGCCAGCGAGATGAAATCGCCCATCAACATCGCAAAGCCGCCATCGCCAGACAGCGAAATCACCTGACGGCCCGGAAACGCCGCTTGCGCACCCAGCGCCTGCGGCATCGCATTGGCCATCGAACCGTGATTGAACGAGCCGAGCAAACGGCGTTGTCCGTTCATGCGCAGATAGCGCGCGGCCCACACCGTCGGCGTGCCGACATCGCAGGTAAACACTGCATCCTGGTCGGCAATCTGGCTGATCATCCGCACCACGAATTGCGGATGCAGCGGCTCGCCCGGGTCTGCCGGCACCGCCAGATCGTCCAGCCCTTCGCGCGCCTTGCGGTAATGCGCAAGCGATTTCTCCAGGAAGTCGCGCTTCTCGCGTTGCTGCAGGTGCGGCAGCAAGGCGGCAATGGTTTCACCCACATCCGCTGCGATACCCAGTTGCAAGGGCGTGCGCCGTCCCAATGCGCCGGGGTCGCGATCCACCTGCACGATGGTCGCGTCCTTCGGGTAGAACTGCCGATACGGGAAATCCGTGCCCAACATGATCAAGGTGTCGCAGTTGAGCATTGCGTGGTAGCCGGAACTGAAACCGATCAGACCGGTCATGCCGACATCGAACGGGTTTTCCCACTCCACATATTCTTTCCCGCGCAACGCGTGCACGATCGGCGCACCCAAGGTGTCGGCCAATGCCACCACCGCATCGTGTGCACCCGCACAGCCGCTGCCGCACAACAGCGTGATCGCCTCGCTTTGCTGCAACAGCTCGGCCAACTGCGCCACGTCTTCGGCGGCTGGCAGCACGCGCGGCTGGCGCAGTTGCGGCCAGGCACTGGACACGTGCTTGTCCATTTCCAGCAACGCGATATCGCCGGGGATCACCACCACCGCCACACCCTGCTGCAGGATGGCGGTGCGCATCGCCCGATGCAGCACTTCCGGCAGCTGCGCCGGGTTGGTCACCAACTCCACGAAGTGACTGCACTCGCGGAACAACTCCTGCGGGTGGGTCTCCTGAAAATAACTCAGCCCGATCTCGGACGAGGGAATATGCGCGGCGATCGCCAGCACCGGCTGACGGCTGCGATGGCAATCGAACAGCCCGTTGATCAGGTGCAGATTGCCCGGCCCGCAGCTGCCCGCACACACGGCCAGCTGGCCGGTCACTGCCGCCTCGGCGCCAGCGGCGAATGCGGCGACTTCTTCGTGGCGCACATGCATCCACTCGATCGTCTGCATCTCACGCAAGGCATCGGTCAAGCCGTTGAGGCTGTCGCCGGTCACACCCCAGATCCGCTCCACACCCGCGCTCTGCAGCGTCTCGGCCAGAAACCGCGCCAACGTCTTTTTCTTCGCCACGATGCAGCTCCAGAGATGTTCAACAAGCCTGCATGGTCCCAGCCGCAGCGTCAGTGCAATGTCCTCGCCTTGATGCAGATGGCAAAAATCGCTGTAAAACAGGTGCTTCTACACGCGCATCTCACATTGGCGCGAGGTAACTCACACCCCATCACGCTTTGCGTGTGCGCCACACGCATTGCAGCTTGATGACAAAAACCGGAACTGAACCGGGCGCGATGATTCATGCACCAGTCAGTTCAAAATTCATGTCGCGTTCCATCGAATAACGGAGAATTTACATCTCGGCAGCGAACGGCATCCGCCTCAGCGCCGGCCCAAATCAATAAGTACAGGTATCTCGATCATGAAGACTTCTTTGCTGGCCCTCGGCCTTCTCGCAGCTCTGCCGTTTGCGGCCTCCGCTGCTGAAAACATCTCTTACAACTTCGTCGAAGGCGACTATGTGCGCACTCCGACAGAAGGTCGCGACGCCGATGGTTGGGGCGTGAAGGGCTCCTACGCCATCACCCCGAACATCCACGTGTTCGGCGATTACAGCAAGCAGAACGCTGACGACGACAACAACGTGTTCGAAAGCTCCAACACCGACTTCCAGCAATGGGGCGTGGGCGTGGGCTACAACTACGAAGTGGCCACCAGCACCGACCTGCTGGCGCGCGTTGCCTACCGCAAGCTGGACCTGGACACCCCGAACATCAACTTCGATGGTTTCAGCGTCGAAGCTGGCCTGCGTAACTCGTTCGGCGAGCATTTCGAAGTCTACGCTCTGGCTGGCTACGAAGATTTCTCCAAGAAGCGTGGCATCGATCTGGACGACACCTTCTACGGCCGCCTTGGCGCCCAGGTGAAGTTGAACCAGAACTGGGGCATCAACGGCGACATCCGTATGGATGGCGACGGCAACAAGGAATGGTCGGTCGGCCCGCGTTTCAGCTGGTAAGCCGCACGTTTAACGCAACGCGACTCTCTCTCCCGCGTTGCATTGGAAGCCCGGTCCCACGACCGGGCTTCTTTCTTTTGCGCGATTGGATGATTGCAATGCAGCGCACTCGATCGCTAGATGCCGTGTGGACGGGCTGTTGCGCTGGAACGTAGTGCGCAGCACGTTTACATGGCTGCGACGCGAGAAGCTTTCGCCTTGATGCACGCAACGACAAGTGCGCAAACACTAAAAATCCCGGCATTGCCGGGCTTTTTAGTGTCTTCACTCCACCACGCGACGCGCGAGGCGCGTTACCGACCAATCAGGTAAACAACGCCTGCGGATACTCGGGCTTGCGCTCGCGCGCCAACAGTTCCTTCAATGCGGCTTCCGGTGTGATCTCGCCATGCAACACGGCACGCACGGCGTTGGAGATCGGCAGTTCGATGCCGTGATGTTCGGCCTGGCGCATGACTTCATCGGCGGTTTGCACCGACTCGACCACCTGGCCGATCTCGCGGATCGCATCGTTCAAGCTCTGGCCACGCCCCAATGCCAGACCCAGCCGCCGATTACGCGACAGATCGCCGGTGCAGGTCAGTACCAGATCGCCCAATCCGGCCAGGCCCATCAAGGTCTCCGGACGCGCACCGATCACCGCCGCCAGGCGCAGCATCTCGTTCAAGCCACGCGTGATCAGACCGGCGCGTGCATTGAGACCGAGCTGCATGCCATCGGCCACACCGGTGGCCACGGCCAGCACGTTCTTCATCGCGCCACCGAGCTCGGCACCCACCATGTCATCGCCGGTATAGGCGCGGAAGGTGGGGCCATGCATGGCATCGGCCACGACCTGCGCGAACGCCGCATCGTCGCCGTGCACGGTGATGGCGGTCGGCAAACCAAGCGTTACTTCCTTGGCGAAGGACGGCCCGGTCACCACGGCCAGTGGCACGCTGGGGCCGAGGATGGCGCGCGCCACTTCATGCAGGAACCGCCCGGAACCGGGCTCGAATCCCTTGGTCGCCCACGCCACGCCGGCACTGGCCGGACGCAATGGTGCAATCAACTGGATCGTTTCGGTGAACGCATGCGAGGGCACCACGACCAGGATCCAACTTGCATCGGCAACGGCCAGCTGCAGGTCGGTGGTCGCGCGCAGGCTCTCGGGCAGTGGAATGCCCGGCAGATAGCGCACGTTTTCGTGATTGCGGTCGATGGCATCCACCATCGCCGCATCGCGCCCCCAGAGCACGGTCGGGTGACCGTGTCTGGCAAGCAGCGCGGCCAGGGCCGTGCCCCAGGAACCGGCGCCGAGGACGGCGATCTTGTGCTTCGAATCGCTCATCGGCGCACGCAACGCTTAGGCGTTGCCAGCCGGCTCGGAATCGGCCAGCGAGGTGCCTTCGCCCTGCGAGCGCTGGCGCAGGGTTTCTGCGTACAGGGCTTCGAAGTTGATCGGCTGCAGGTAGAACGGCGGGAAGCCGCCGGCCTGGATCAGGTCGCTGACCAGGGTGCGCACATACGGGAACAGGATGTTCGGGCACTGGGTGCCGAGCAGCACGTCGATCGCCTGCGGCTCCAAACCCACTAGGCCGAACACGCCGGCCTGCTGCACTTCGGCCACGTAGGCGGTCTTGCCACCGGCGGTGCAGGTCAGGGTCACGGCCAGCACGACTTCGAAGGCATTGTCGTTGAGGCGCTGCACCTTCTGATTGAGGTTCAGCTGCAGCTCGGGCTGATTGGCGTCATTGAAGACGGCCGGTGCGTTCGGCGATTCGAAAGAAACGTCCTTGACGTAAATCTTCTCGATGGTGAAAGCGGGGCCAGCAGCGGCGTCGGCCGGCGCAACGGCGCCGTTGATGATTTCGTCGGACATTCCTAACTCCAAAAAACGGTTCGGTGGATGCAGCGTTGAATGATGCAGGCGTGAAAGCGCGAGTCTCTCACGCAAGCAATGGGGACTTGCCTGCGGCCGTACAAGGTGAGATCAGGCGCGACCCTTGACCAGCGGCAGTTCGGCGATCTGCCAGGCAGCCACGCCGCCATCGAGCCAGTACACCTTCTCGAAGCCGGCCTTCTTGAGCGTCTTGGCCGCGCCTGCCGAGGCGTTGCCGTTACGGCAGACCACCACCACGGGGGAGGCCTTGGCGTTGGCAAGCAATTTGCCGGCCGGGTCGAACTTGGCTAGCGCCACATTGCGGCTGCCGGCGATATGGCCTTTTTCGAAATCGGCGGTGGGCGACAGGTCGATCACCAGCGCATTCTCGCTGTTGATCAAACGGGTCAGCTCGGCCGGCGTGAGTGCGCGATACCCACGGAACAGGCGCGCGACCTCGGTGACGATCAGGGCGATGGTCAGGCCCACCAGGGCCAGCGACAACATGGGGTTGCGGCCGACAAAGGCCTGCAGCTCTTCGAAATTCACGGGGTCAGGGTCGTTCAAGCGGGCGGGAATTGTCGCACAGCTGGCGCACGCGACGGCCAGGGCGCAGCGGTGCGGGCTATTGGCCCTGCCACAGATCGGGCAGGCCGCTGGCCAGCCACCAGCGTTTGCGCTCGGCGTCCCAGCGCCATAGCTCGATGCTGCGCACCAGCCGCTCGGCCTGGGTGTTGCGGTTGATCACGCGCAACTCGACCTCGCGGCGCAGGTCGCCCGCGGCATCTTCGCCCACCCGCACCTCGCGGTAGCCGGAGATCTGCACCTGTTCGTAGCGCGAGCGCTCCAGATCGCTGAGCGGATGCACCAAGGCATACGTGGGTTCGACAAAGCCCTGCGCGGCGTCGAAGTCGCTCCAGCGCACGGCGGCCGTGTAGGCAGCCTGGGTGGTCTCCAGCGCGCGCGCCTGGGCACGGCTGCCGGCACACACCACACCGCTCACCATCGCCAGCCCGAGCAACAGCATTGCCCCCATCACTGCACGCATGCGTATTCCCCTAAATCCAGCCCGCATCCTACCGTTTTGGAAACGCCACGAAGCGCCCGCTCAAGGTCGCCGCCGCCGAGCCCGACCCCAGCGCAATCTGCGCACGCATGCCGATGCGCGCCTTGCCGCGTTGGCGGAAGGTGGCCAGAAACGCATCCCAACTGCCCATCTCGGATGGCTCGGCATTGGCGACCAGGTCTTCGTACACCGGTGCGACGTAGCGCAGCTGGCTGTCGGCCACGTACACATCGGCGCTGTGGCCGGCCAATTGCAGCTGCAGGGTCAGCCAGCCCCAACTGGCCAGCGTCATCAGCGAGGCCAGGCTGCCGCCGAACGCGTTGGCCTTGTCGTTGACGTTGGCCTGCAGCGGCGCACGCAAGCGCAGCGCGCCGTCATGCAAGCCATCGACGGCGATGCCCATCGACAGCACCGGCGGCATGGCAATGAATTGCTGCTGCAGCGACTGCAGGGCGGATGCGAGCGTGCACGAAGGAGTCATCGGCGAAGGCTGAAAGACGGCGAAGGGCGGCATCATGCCGCAATGTTCTGCGAGCGTCTTGTGCACTGAAATACATGCGGTACCGCATGGTAAAACACGTTCAGCGCTGTCTCGTTGCAGGCCTTCGCTATCGCGCCGCTTAGGGCGCGAACACCACCTTGCGATAGCCCTGCGCCACACGCAACAACGCGGTCGCTTTCGCCTTCCAATGCGCACTGCGCTGCTTCTGCGCCTGCGTCAGCGGCGCATCGATGGTGCTGGTGAACACGATCTGCTCCGGGGCGTTGTGGAAGAACTTGTCCTGAATGCAGGCCGCCGGCGAGAGCTGATAGGTGGACAACTGCTGTGCCACCGGCGATTCGTTCCAGCCGAACAGAAAAATATCGGCCATGGTGTGCCAGCGCGCTTCGGCGGCCAGCAACAAGCGTGCCGCATCGCGGCTGATGATCAGCGCGCCGGCGCACACCGGCCAGCAGTGCTGATAGGTGGATGGACGCACCAGGCGCAGCTGACGCCCGCCGATGTCGGCGACCTTGCTATCGAGCTTGATGCGGTTGTAAGACGGTTCCAGCCGCACGATGCTGTTGCCCGCCGGTAGCCACTCGGTGCTGCGCAGCAGCGCCGGCAGCGCGTCGGACAGATGCATGTCGTCTTCGAAGATGGCGGTGTAGGCGTCATCGGAGTCCGCCGCGATGCGCCACGCGGCCTGATGGCTCAGAAAGCAGCCGATGTTGGAAGCGGTCCACTTGCGCGGGCCAGTGCTGAAGCCATCCCCGGAACCTTCCAGCGGGCGTTCGCGCACGAAATCGGCGATCTGCTCGGGCGTCAGCGTGGCGCCGTCGAAGGCGGGAATGCGCTCGAACGGCATGCCCAGCGCCTGGAACCGCGCCGACATGGCCTGCAAACGGTCGCTACTGCGCTGCATGTTGATGAGGTAGGACTTGATCACGGTACTACTCCGGCGTGGCTGTCGAGGCGGATCGTGGCCGGATCCACGAGATTTACAAGAGGTTACGAAATGAGACACCCGTCTCATTCATGAACGCAGGCGATTTCGCCTGCAAACGCTGCTGCGAGTGACGGCATTCCGGTCCGATGAGATCGCCACCGGCGACATCGGCGCGGTGCCATCTCGCCCTGACGCCGCAACGTTCTCGCATAATCGTGAGATGACCCGGCCCACTTCCTCGACCGACGCCTGGACCCTGATCTCGCTGCGGCCCAGCGGTGAGCACGCGCCACTGCGGCGGGCCGCCGCCCGGCATGGCGGACGGCTGCTCGCGCTGTCGCCATGGCGGCTGCAGACCAACGACACCGCACAGGCACGGGCTGCACTGGAGCAAGCGCTGCAGGCACCGATCGCGGTATTCACCAGCCCGGCAGCGGTGCACGCCGCGCAGCGTCTTTCACCGCTGCAGCGGCCAGCGCAGGCGCAATGGGTAAGCGTGGGAGACGGCACCGCGCGCGCATTGCAGGCCTGCGGGATCGATGCAGTGGTGCGCCCTGCGCGCATGGATAGCGAAGGACTTCTGGCACTGCCACTGTTCGAGCCGCCATTGCAGACAGTCGCTCTGATCACTGCGCCAGGCGGGCGCGGCATGCTGGCACCGGCACTGGAGCAGCGTGGCGCCCGTGTCCTGCGCGCCGATGTCTATCAACGCGTCGCGCTGCGATTGCGCGCATCGGCCGTGCACGCCCTGGCCAGTGCACTGCCACGCAGCGTGCTGGCATTGAGCAGCGCCGAAGCGCTATCGCTGGTGTTAGAGCAATTGCCCGCAGCGTTGGTCGATGCCTGGCGACTCCATCCGGTAGTGGCCTCCAGCGAGCGCATGCGCGCATCCGCACATGCCGCCGGCTTCACGCATGTGGTGCGCGCCGCAGGTCCACTGCCCGAGCAATTGGCCGCCGCCGCTGCAGCGATCGTGACACCATCACGACCTTGCTGAACTCCGAATCCATCCAGCGCTTGCGGGTGTCTGCTGCGGCACGCCATGCTGTACCAGATGACTGTGGCGCATGCGCCAGTCGTGACCTCCCGAGGATGTCCCAATGACTGAAATGCCCGCTTCCACGCGACGCTTCCCCGTGGCCTGGCTGCTGCTTGCGGTTGCCGTGGCGGCAGTGGGCGTGGCGCTGTTTCTGGGCTGGCGCGCATGGCAGACCTATCAAAGCGGGCAGCTGCAGGCGGCCCAAGCGCAGCAGCAACGCTGGGATGGCACCCAGCAGATGCTGGAAACCTTGCGCCGCGATCAGCGCCTGGCCAACGAGCGCCTGCAGGATGCCGCAGCGACCAATCGTGTATTACGCGATGAAATGCTCGGGCTGAGCCAGCGCAGCGCGTTGCTTGAAGAAACCGTACAAAAACTGGCCGATCCCAATCGACATGGCGCGCAGGCGCTGCGTCTGGATGAAGTGGAACTGCTGCTGCGGCTCGGCCAGCAACGCCTGAGTATTGCCGGCGACGCCGATGGCGCACGCCGTGCCTATGCGCTGGCCAATGCCGCACTCAACGGCGTGGACGACCCGGGCTATCTCAATCTGCGCCAGGCGCTGGTGCAGGAACGCGACGCACTGGACCGCCTCGGCGCTGGCCCGCAAGCGCAAGCCGGTCAATTGCTGGACAAACTCGCCGCCGATCTGCAGCGCTTGCCGGAACACACCGCGCAAGAGAACGAAGCCGCGCAGCCGTGGTGGCAGAAAGTGCTCGCACCGCTGGTGGACATTCGCCCCAGCCGTGGCGATGCACTGCTCGTCGGCGGCGACCGCAACGCCGCGCGCGATGCCTTGCAGATCGAAGTCAGCCTGGCCCGCGCTGCGGCCGAACGCGGCGATGCCGCCGGCTTCGTCCAATCGCTGCGGCGCGTGGACACCTGGACCACCCGGCTGTGGCCGGATTCGCCACAACGTCGCCAGGCCCGCACGCGCCTGCGCACCTTGCAACAAGCGCCACTGCGTCCGCGCCTGCCGGAACTGGGCACCACCCTGCTGCAACTGCAGGCCATGCGTGAAGGGAGATCCACCCAATGAAAGTGTTGCGTACCGTCTTGATTCTGTTGGTTGCCGTGGCGCTGGGCGTGCTCGGTGCGCAATGGTTGTCGCATCAAAACAGTTACGACCTGGGCAATGTGGTGGTCAGCGTCGGCGGCAACGACTACCGCGCGGCGATGCCGCAGGCGCTGCTGATCCTGGTCATCGCGCTGCTGGTGCTGTGGCTGGTGTGGACCCTGATCAGCCTGCCGTTCCGGGTCTGGGGCAAGTACCGCCGCAAGAAGGGCCGCGCCCGCCTGATCGAAGGCCTGCGCGCGGCCGATCATGGCCAGTGGCAGCGTGCCGAGCGCCTGCTCGTCACTGCCAGCGAGGACGACGACGTCAGCGGTATCGCACTGGCAAGTGCAGTCCGTGTGGCCGATGCGCGCGGCGATGACGCCTCGGCCACTGCGCTGGCCCAGCAACTGGCCGAGCGCGACCCCACCGCACACGCGCTGCTGCAAGGCGAACGGCATCTGGCGCGGCAACGCCCGGTCGAGGCGATCAATGCGCTCGATAGTGCCAACGCGCAACCGCTGCCGGCACGCGGGCTATTGCTGCGCACGCAGGCCCTGGCGCAGATCGGCCGCGCCGACGAGGCCTACGGTCAACTCGGCGCATTGCGTCAGCAGGCGGTGCTGGCCCCCGATGCCTACAACGCGCTGGAAGCCACCCTGGCCGAACAGACGCTGTTGCAGGCCGGCGATGCCAATGCCCTGGCAGAACGCTGGGAAGCACTGCCGAAGCCGCTGCGCACCTATCCGGCAGTCGTCGGCGCCTATGCACAGCGCGCGGCGATTCTGCATTGGGACGATGCGGCCGTACACAGCCTGGAACAGGCGCTGGATACGCAATGGGACGAATCGCTGGTGCGTCTGTACGGCGTGCTGCCGCTGGAAAAATACGACTCGCGCCGCGCCAGTGCGCAGCGTTGGCTCACCCAGTATCCGGATAGCCCGGGCCTGTTGTTGACGATGGCGCGCCTGGCGCGTCACCAGCAGCAGTGGTCGCAGGCCGAAGAGTTTCTGCATCGCGCCGTGGCCAATGGCGCCGGCAGCGAGGCCTGGGAAGAACTCGGGCATGGCTTTGCCGCGGCCGGCGATCTGCTGTCTGCGCAGCACTGCTACGCCAATGCCCTGCGCGCTGCACGCGGCGAACCGGTGCATGAGGGTTTGCCGCAGCAATCGCTGCGTGGACCGATCGTCTCGGCGTCTGCAACACCGCCGGCCGACCCGCTCGCACCGGATGATCGCGTGCTGTAATTGATCACGCTGTCATCGATCACGCTGTCATCGATCACGGCTGATCGATTCTGCGGCGATGTGTGGATTAACTGAAAGGCCCCGGCATGTCCGGGGCTTTTTGTTTTTGTGGGTCTGAGCGGGAGTGCCACTCCCAACGTTCACCGGGCCTGCGAAGGTCTGCGAAGATCGCGACCCAAGGCCTCGGGATAGGTAATGTCCTGATTCGCAAAATTAAGAGCTTTGCTCTTACGAATCCCCAATCCCGAATGCCCAATCGCACATGCGCAGCAGCATCAGCGCTCGACGATGGCGACCACGCCCATGCCGCCGGCCGTACAGATCGAAATCAACGCACGCCCGCCGCCACGTTCTTCCAGCTGCTTGGCGGCGGTGGCCACCACGCGCGCACCGGTGGCGGCGAACGGGTGGCCGGTGGCCAGCGACGAGCCCAGCGGGTTGATCTTGTCCGGGTCGATACGGCCCAGCGGCGCATCCAGACCAAGGCGGTTGCGGCAGTAGTCCTCGCTTTCCCAGGCGCGCAGCGTGCACAACACTTGGGCGGCGAACGCCTCGTGGATCTCGTAGATGTCGAAGTCCTGCAGGGTGAGGCCCTGGCGCGCCAGCATTTGCGGCACTGCAATGGTCGGCGCCATCAGCAGGCCTTCACCATGCACGAAATCCACCGCCGCCACCTGGGCATCGCGCAGATAGGCCATCGGGGTGTGCCCGTGCGCCAGCGCCCAGGCTTCGCTGGACAACAGCACCGCGGCAGCGCCATCGGTGAGCGGGGTGGAATTGGCCGCGGTCAGCGTGCCGCGGCCGGAAGTCTTGTCGAACGCCGGGCGCAGCGTGGCGAGTTTTTCCAGCGAGGTGTCCGCACGCAAAATATTGTCACGCGAGACACCGCGGAACGGGGCGATCAACGAATCGAAGAAGCCGCGCTCATACGCTGCCGCCAGCTTGTGATGCGAGGCCACCGCCCACGCGTCCTGCGAATCGCGCGCGATGTTCCATTCCTTGGCCATGTCCTCGCAGTGGTCGCCCATGCTCTTGCCGGTGCGCGGCTCGGCCACGCCGGGGAACTCGGGCTTGAGCTCGCCGAACTTGAAACCGCGCAGCAGCGCCTTGAGCTTGTCGCCGGTGGCCTTGGCCCGGTTGGCAGCCAGCAGCCGCGCGCGCAGCTTCTTGCCGTAGACGATCGGCACTTCGGACGTCGTGTCCGAACCGCCGCCGATGCCCGAATCGATCTGCCCCAGCGCGATCTTGTTGGCGATGGTGATCACCGAATCCAGGCTGGTGCCGCAGGCGCGCTGCAGGGTGATGCCCGGCGTCAGCGGCGACAGGCCGGACGACAGCGCCGCCTCGCGGGCCAGATTCCAGTCCGAGGAGTGCTTGATCACCGCCCCCATCGCCACTTCGCCCAGTTGCTGCCCATGCAGCCCGAAGCGCTCGACCAGCGCGCCCAGCGTGCGCACCGACATGCCCAGGTTGCCCACATCCGCGTACGCGGTGTTCTGACGACAGAACGGGATACGAACGCCGCCCAAGATGGCGACGGGACGGGCTGCTGGCATCGGTTGACCTGGCATGGAGGACTCGGGGACATGGCCTGCACAGGGCCGGCAGGCATAATGGCCGCAGTGTAGCTTCGACCCCGTGATGGGCCAACCGCGAATCATGAGCAAGACCGAACACGGCGTGACCGCCATGGGTGTGATGGCGCTGGAATTGACGGGCGGCAGCGCCCCCGAGCGCGGCGCCTTGGCGCCCGAGCAGGCCGGCATGCTGGCCGAACGTATCGGCCGCGACCTGGCGCAGTGGATCCCGGAGATCCGCGCGCTGGAGCTGAGCGTGGCGATGGCGCATTTCGACCCGGCCGAAGTGCTGCGGCCGGGCTGGCCGCTGCATCGCCGGCTGGAAGAGCTGCAGGCGCGCGCACCAGGACGCGACCAGGGCCCGCGCGTGCTGGCCTTCGGTGCCGATGCGCAGGGCGAGATTCCGTTGCCGTTCCAGGCCGATGCACAACTCACCGGCGGCGGCCTGCGCGTGCTGCCATTCCTGCTGTCCGGCGATCCGGAAATCGTCGCCACCGTGGCCGATGCGATGGAAGAGGTGCTGCTGGCCCAGGGCATGGCGCAAGCCGACACCGCCTTGCTGGCGCAGGAAAGCTTCGGCGCACGCATCGAACACGCGCGCTATCTCACCGCGAACGATCTGGCGGCGATGATTTCGATGCAGTACGACAATCAAGGGTTGGCGCCGCTATGGCCGCTGATCGAAGCCGCCCTGCTCGCCCCGCACACCGAAGAATGGCTGCACCAGCCGCCCGAACCGGTGCTGCGTTATGTCGACGGCGAAGTGCGCATCGCGCTGTTCGACCCGGCCGGCTGGTGCGATTACTACACCCACGACCGCGAAAACTGCGAGCGTCTGCGCGGGGTGTACGAACAGTATCTTTCACGCCAGCGACAGATGGCCGCCGTGCTGGAAGCGCATGGGCTGCCAGTGCTGTATGTGCATGTGGAACCGGGGCAGGATCCGCGTCAGGCGTTGGCTGCGTAAGCAACGCACCGGTTACTTTGGACGTTGAACTGTTGGCGCGTACTGGAAAACCGGCGTTTTTGGTGACAAACATGGCACGCGCCTACGCGCCTTACATCCATGTGCTGAACTGGTCCGTGCACTTGAAACCAGCACCAGTGCTTGGCAGGTGTGTACCAAACAAATAACGCCGCAGTGATCGATCACTGCGGCGTTTGTTTGTCTGCCCGTTTCTTTGGCTTACTTGGTCGCAGCCGGCGCGTTGTCGGTGGTGATCACACCGCAGGCCAGACGGCCGCCGGCGTTGCCGGTGGGTTGGGTTTTGTAGTCGTCGGCATCGGCATGCACGATCACGGCGTGGCCGGCGATATCGAACTGGTCGGCCTTGCCGAGATTGACGTTGCTCGAGACCGGGCCATCGATGCTGGCATTGCCCTGCGCGTCGGCCTTGATGTTGGGCATGTCGCCACCGTGATGCGGGTCGGCGCTAACGGTGCCGTGATCGGATTGGGCCGGGTTGAAATGGCCGCCGGCACTGCTGCCGTCCGGTGCGCTGCAATCGCCCTTTTCGTGGATGTGGAAGCCGTGCTCGCTGTTGGGCTTGAGGCCGCTCAGTTGGCCGGTGACGCGCAAGGCGCCGTCGACGGTCTTGAAGCTCACCGTGCCCTTCACCTCACTGCCCTTGGTCGGCTTGAGCTCGGCGGTTGCGGTGGTGGTGGCTGCCGCTTCGGTGACCATGGAAGCGGCATGCTCGCCACCATGCGCCGCTTCGGCTGGCGTGCCGGCCTGCGGTGCGGGTGCGGGATCGGCCGGTGCCGGTTCGTCGCGCTTGCACGCGGTCAGCACCAACGCGGTGGCCAGGAACAACGTCGTGGGAAGAATGCGCATGAAAAAACTCCTGTAGAGAGGCCGCAGTTGCGGCCATGGATGCCCCAACTCAGGGCTGCGAAGGGGGTGTGCGCCATTGGGTGACGCGAATGACGCCGCAGGCCAGACGTGCGCCGGCATTGCCACTGGGCTGGCTGCGATAGTCGTCCGGATCGGCATGCACGATCAGCGCCTTGCCGATCACATCGGTGGGCGCGGCATCGCCCAGGGTGATGCCGGCAATGATCATGTCCAGGTGCGCAACGCCTTCGGCGTCGGCGCGCAGATTGTCCATGTCGCCCGCGTGGTGGGGATTGCTACCGGCGCGCCCGTGCGGTGCACCGGTAGGATTGAAATGCGCGCCCGCGCTGCTGGCATCGGCGGCGCTGCAATCGCCGCGCTCGTGCACATGGAAGCCTGCAACACCGCCCGGGCGCAGGCCACCGACGGTGCCGGTGATGCGGATTCCCTGTAACGCAGGCACCAGCACCACCCGACCGCTGACCAGACTGCCCGAGGCCGAGGCCAGCGCCGCTTCGGCCTGTTGCACCGGACGGGTGGGCACGACACGCGCCACGGGCGGTGGCGGTGTCTTCGGCGGGGGTGGCGTGCTGCTGCAGGCGGCCAGCGCCAGAGCGGTGAGGGCGACGATCGTGGACGACCGGTAACGCATCGAGCTGTTCTCCTGATCAGGCTGGAAACCTATGCGGGCACATGTTCACGTGTCATGAAATGCGCTTGCCGGCTGATCGGGAGTTTACGGGGTTGGTGTGGAGTGTCGGGTTGTTTTGAGGTGCGGGTCGACGGATGCGCGGTAGCACCGATGTGCGATTGCGATAAGCCTGGATCGCGTGCGTTGTTTCCTTCTCCCGCCGGGAGAAGGTGGCGCGTAGCGCCGGATGAGGGTACGGGCGAAGCGCCAGTGAAGTTTGGGTGCGTGTAGGCTTCGCCACGTACCCTCACCCCTCTCCCGGCGGGAGAGGGGCTCAACTCCGCGTGCGGTCTGATGCACCATTGCGGTAAGCCTGTATCGCCTACGCGCCGTTCCTTCTTTCAGCGGAGCGGGCTTTAGCCGGGGCCAGGCGATACATCAGCGGCGTTTGCGCCCTGGGCCGAGTTTGCGGGTGACGGTGTTGCGGCCTAAGCCCAAGCGTGCGGCGGCCTCGGCGCGGCGGCCCTGGGTGAGTTGCAGGGCGGCTTCGAGCAGGGTCTTGTCGAGGCGTTCGCGGGCTTCGGCGTGCAGGCCCTGGGCGCCTTCGCTCAGGCGTTGCGCGGCCCAGCTGGAGAGCATCTCGTCCCATTGCCCGTCGCTGCGGCCGGCGCGTTGGCGACGGCCGCCACGCGCCAGTGCGGCTTCCACATCGACCACGTCGATGATGTCGGCGGTGGCCAATGCGGCCAGGCGCCAGCACACGTTTTCCAGTTCGCGCACGTTGCCGGGCCAGTCGTAGTGGCGCAGGCATTCCAAGGCGGCCGACGACAGCCGTTTGGGCAGCATGTCGAGCTTGCGACCGGCCATGGCCAGGAAGTTTTCGGCCAGTTGCGCGATGTCGCCGCGGCGTTCGCGCAGCGGCGGTAATTGCAGCCGCACCACGTCCAGGCGATGCAGCAAGTCGGCACGGAAGCGGCCTTGTTCAACCAGCGCTTCCAGGTCCTGGTGGGTGGCGGCGATCACGCGCACGTCGACACGGATGAGTTCGCGCCCACCGACACGGAAGAATTCGTTCTCTGCCAGCACGCGCAGCAAACGGGTCTGCAGCGGCAGCGGCATATCGCCGATTTCGTCCAGAAACAGCGTGCCGCCATCGGCCTGTTCGAAACGGCCGATGTGCCGTTTGGTGGCACCGGTGAAAGCGCCGGTTTCGTGGCCGAACAATTCGCTTTCCAGCAGCTCTGCAGGAATGGCGGCGGTGTTGAGGGCAACGAAGGATTTACGCGCACGCGGCGATTCGTTGTGCAGCGCGCGTGCGACCAGTTCCTTGCCGGTACCGGTTTCGCCGTTGATCAGCACCGACAGCGGTGCCTGCGCGAGCCGGCCGATGGCGCGGAACAAAGCCTGCATCGCCGGGGTGTCGCCGATCAGCGCGGCCGAGCCTTGCGCCACCGGCACACCGACCAGTGCGTCGACGCCGGCATCGGCATCCGGCAGCGCGCGTGCGGCCAGGGCCACCGCGTCATCCAGGTCGAACGGCTTGGAGAGGAACTCGTGCGCGCCGCCGCGAAACGCGCCGGCAGTGCTGGCTACATCGGTGTAGGCCGACATCACGATCACCGGCAATTGCGGGTGCTTGGACTTGAGTTTGTCGAGCAGGGTCAGGCCGTCTTCGCCGGGCATGCGCACATCGGTGAACAGCAAATCGGGCGTGGGCCGCATGGCCAGTGCCTGCAGCGCGGCGGCGGCACTCTCGAAGCCATCCACGGCGTAGCCGGCATCGCGCAACGCGGTGGACAGCACGAAGCGGACCGAACGGTCGTCGTCGACCACCCAGATATGGTGGGATGCGGCGGCGGCCTCAGCCATGCAGATGCTCCTTGTCGTGATCGCCGGCCAGCTCGGGCAACAGCAGGGTGAAAACGGTATGGCCAGCGCGCGAGCGGTAGGTCAGCGTGCCGTGGTGTTCGCGCGAGACCTGCTGGGCCAACGCCAGGCCCAGGCCACTGCCTTCGGCGCGCCCGCTGACCAGCGGCAGGAACAGGTGCTCGGCCAGCTCTTCTGGCACACCGCCGCCGTCGTCGATGATCTCCAGCCGCAGCGACATCGCATGCACGCGGTCGCGGATGCGCTGGCCATGTTCGACGCGGGTGCGCAACGTCACCCGCGTCGCACCGGCCTGGAACGCATTGCGCACCAGGTTCCAGACCGCCTGGGTGAGGCGATCGCCATCGCCAAGAATGTCGGGAATGCTGGGGTCGTAATCGCGTTGCACCTGCACCGACCAGCCCCCCTCGGCTTCGGCCAGGCGCAGCACGCGCTCCAGCACGACATGGATATTGAGGCGGTCGTGCGGGCGCGCCGGTGTGGGCGAGAGCAGGCGTTCGAGCAAGGTGTTGAGGCGTTCGATCTCGGTACCGATTAATTCGATCAGCTCGCGCTCGTCCTCGTCGCGCCCGGCCGAACGGCGTGCCAGCAGTTGTGCGGCGCCCTTCAACCCGGCCAGCGGATTACGCAGCTCGTGCGCCAGACCCTTGAGCGCAGCGCTGAGGGCGTTAGGCAGTGCATGGGTGGGATCCAGCGCGGGGAATTCGTCGACCGGGTGGGTTTCCAGCAGCCAGCCGCCGTCGTCCAGCCGCGACAGCCAGCCTTCGGCAAAGCGCGGTGCGTCGTTGGGCAGGCCCAGGGCCAGCCGATGCAGACGCAGCACATCGCGTTCGTCGTTGAGCAGGAAGCGGGCGAGCGCATCGCCCTGTACTTCCAGCGCGGCCAGCGGTTGATCGACCAGTCGCCGTGCGCTGACGCCAAGCCAGCGCGCGAAGGCTGGATTGACGCCCAGCACACGGCCCTCGCGGTCGGCCCAGGCCACCGGGGTGCCCAGGCTGTCCAGCGATGGCATCGAAGAAGAAATCACCATTGCACCAATTTAGTGCAAGCAGCATCGACGTGCGCGGATGTCGCGCTAGACGAAGCGTGCAGAGAAGAATTCGGGGCCGACGAGCGGTGGCGTACACCGATCCAGCGCACATCCGCGCCGACAGGGACAGGCGTGGGGCTGGTCATGCAGACACCTCGGCAGTTGACCCGCGCCAACCAGCGCCGCGGGGAGAAACGGACCCGGCGGGCAGTCCCGGCCGGGTCGTCGTGCCACCCGCAGCGGCATGGCTGCGGGTGTTCATGCTCAAGACTCGTATGCGGCTTCGCCGTGCGAGGTGATGTCCAACCCCTCACGCTCGGCTTCTTCGGTGACGCGCAGGCCGAACACCAGCTTGGCGACCAGGAAACCCACCACCGAGACCACGCCGATCCACACCAGGGTGATGCCCACGCCCAATGCCTGGATGCCGACCTGATGCACGATGTCGTAATCGCCACCCTTCTGGCCGCCCAGCGAGGCCGCCGAAAACACGCCGGTCAGGATCGCGCCGATGATGCCGCCCAGGCCATGCACGCCGAACACGTCCAGGCTGTCGTCGGCACCGAGCAAACGCTTGAGACCGGTAACGCCCCACACGCACAGCACGCCAGCGGCAAGACCAATCACGATCGCGCCGAACGGACCCACCGTGCCGCAGGCCGGGGTGATGCCGACCAGGCCGGCGACCATGCCCGAAGCCACACCCAGGGCGGAGGACTTGCCCTTGATGATCTTCTCGGTCAACGACCAGCCCAGCACCGCCGCGGCAGTGGCCAGCAAGGTGTTGAGGAAGGCCAGCGCCGCACCGGCATTGGCTTCCAGGTTGGAACCGGCGTTGAAGCCGAACCAACCCACCCACAGCAGCGACGCACCGACGAAGGTCAGGGTCACGTTGTGCGGCTTGATCGCCTCACGCCCCAACCCGGCACGCTTGCCGACGAAGTAGGCGCCCACCAAGCCGGCGATACCGGCGTTGATGTGCACCACCGTGCCACCGGCAAAATCCAGCGCGCCCAGCCCGAACAGATAACCACCGGTGGCCCAGACCATGTGCGCCAGCGGCAGATAGCCGAAGGTGAACCAGATCACCGAGAACAGCAGCACCGCAGCGAACTTGGCACGTTCGGCAAACGCACCGACGATCAGCGCGCCAGTGATGCCGGCAAAAGTCGCCTGGAACGCCACGAACACGTATTCCGGCAGGCTGACACCCTTGGTGAAGGTGGCCGACAGGGTTTCGATGGTCACGCCCTTGAGCAGTGCCTTGTCCAGATTGCCGATCCACGGACCTTCGCCGGAGAACGCCAGGCTATAGCCATAGAGCACCCACAGGATGGTCAGCAGCGAAAACACCACAGCGACCTGGATCAGCACCGACAGCACGTTCTTGGCGCGCACCATGCCGCCGTAGAACAGCGCCAGACCCGGCACCACCATCAGCAATACCAACAAAGTGGAGGTCAGCATCCAGGCGACATCGCCCTTCTCGACCACGGGTGCAGCTTCGGCGGCCGCCACCGGGGGGGCTTCCGGCTGCGCGGACGGCAGCGGTTCGGTGGTGACCGGCTCGGTCGGCAACGGGGTGACCTGCGGGGTGGATTGCGCATGCGCGCTACCCATGCCGCCCACCACCAGCGCACTGAACAGCATCAGCATGCAGACGCTGTAGAACCGGGCTTTCCACCCGGCGAAAAGACCTGTCTTCATAAGGACTCCTGGGGTGGGGGATTCAGAGCGCATCGGCGCCGATCTCGCCGGTACGGATGCGCACGACTTGCTCGATCGCGGTCACGAAGATCTTGCCGTCGCCGATCTTGCCGGTACCGGCGGCGTTCTGGATCGCCTCGACCACTGCGTCCAGCCGGTCGTCGGTCACCACCGTCTCGATCTTGATCTTGGGCAGGAAGTCGACGACGTACTCGGCGCCGCGGTACAGCTCGGTGTGGCCTTTCTGGCGTCCGAAACCCTTGACCTCGGTCACGGTGATGCCCGACACGCCCGCTGCGGACAAGGCCTCACGGACCTCGTCGAGCTTGAACGGCCGGATGATGGCGGTGATCAATTTCATGCGCATACCCCGAATGGTGGAAAAAACCGGCCGGCATTGCGCCGCCCGGCGGTGTCATTCCCCTGGATGCCAACCCCGGCATCCGCTCGTTCGCGAGCACGCAGACCCCAGCGGATGCCAGTGCATCCGCCTCGTGGGAGAGGTCAGGCCCGCGCGTCGCGATCCAGTGCTCTCTCAATACCCTTATCAAGACCCCTGCAAGTCCACGGCATCGACCATGGACCTATCGAACATGGGCGGCGATGGCGGAGGTGGGAGGGGGGGCCTCCGCCATCACCGCGGTGGAACTCAGTTGCCGTAGTACAGCTGGTACTCCAACGGGTGGGTCGCAGCACGGAACTTGGTGACTTCCTGCATCTTCAGCGCGATATAGCCGTCGATGAAGTCGTCGCTCATCACGCCGCCGGCCTTGAGGAACTCACGGTCCTTGTCCAGCGCTTCCAGCGCCTGGTCCAGGCTGGAGCAGACCTGCGGGATCAGCTTCTCTTCTTCCGGCGGCAGGTCGTACAGATCCTTGTCGCTGGGCGCGCCCGGGTCGATCTGGTTCTTGATGCCATCCAGGCCGGCCATCATCAGCGCGGTGAAGGTCAGGTAGCCGGACTGCAACGGATCGGGGAAGCGCATCTCGATGCGGCGCGCCTTCGGGTTGGTGACCCACGGAATGCGGCACGAGGCCGAGCGGTTGCGGGCCGAGTAGGCCAGCATCACCGGCGCTTCGTAACCCGGGACCAGACGCTTGTAGCTGTTGGTGCCGGAGTTGGAGAAGGCGTTGATCGCACGGGCGTGCTTGAAGATGCCGCCGATGTACCACAGCGCCATCTGCGACAGGCCGCCGTAGCCGTCGCCGGAGAACAGGTTGACGCCGCCCTTGGTCAACGACTGGTGCACGTGCATGCCCGAGCCGTTGTCGCCCACGATGGGCTTGGGCATGAAGGTCGCGGTCTTGCCATTGCGGTAGGCGACGTTCTTGATGATGTACTTCATCGTCAGCAGTTCGTCGGCCTTCTGCACCAGCGAGCTGAACTTGGTGCCGATCTCGCACTGGCCGGCAGTGGCCACTTCGTGGTGGTGCACCTCGGTCTCGATGCCGACCTGTTCCAGCGTCTTGATCATTTCCGCGCGCAGGTCGTGCAGCGTGTCGGTCGGCGGGACCGGGAAGTAGCCGCCCTTCACGCCCGGACGGTAGCCGCTGTTGCCGCCGTCGTACTTGGCGCCGGTGTTCCAGGCAGCCTCTTCCGAGCCGACCTGGAAGAAGGTGTGGCCCATGTCGTTGGCAAAGCGCACCGAATCGAAGATGAAGAATTCCGGCTCCGGGCCGAAGAACGCCTGGTCGGCGGTGCCGGAGGACTTCAGATAGGCCTCGGCGCGCTTGGCGATGCCGCGCGGGTCGCGCTCATAGCTCTGCATGGTGGCCGGATCGAGGATGTCGCAGGTCAGCACGATGGTCGGATCGGCGAAGAACGGATCCAGATAAGCGGTGCCTGCGTCCGGGAGCAGGACCATGTCCGACTCGTTGATGCCCTTCCAACCCGCGA
Organism: Xanthomonas sp. NCPPB 2933; assembly: GCF_056725225.1. NCBI lineage: Bacteria > Pseudomonadati > Pseudomonadota > Gammaproteobacteria > Lysobacterales > Lysobacteraceae > Xanthomonas > Xanthomonas sp. NCPPB 2933. The sequence continues at coordinate 276,901 of NZ_CM161518.1, read as the reverse complement.
TGGAGCTGCCATCGAACATCTTGCCTTCTTCGAACAACGCCGGCTCGATGATATTGGCCGGAAAGGTGATGTGCTGCTGTACACCACGCATATCGACGAAGCGCAGGTCGACGAACTCGACCTTGTTGTCCTTGATCAGCTTTTCAACATTTTCCACGGACATCGGAAGAAACCTCAGGGGAAGTTAAGTGGCTCGTGGGCGGTACTACAGCAGGGACCGTGCCAAGCGTCATACTTTCACAAGTCCTTGATTTTGCTTGCATCGCTAGAGGCCGCTCAGGCTGCACTAGCACCTTGGTGGTGCTAATTGATCGCAATGCGCACCGATATGGTGCATGCCGCAATGCACTATCCTGACGCCTCCCCCATCCCTCCCCAGTCCGATGTCCGATCTGATCTCCGCCCTGCTGTTGGGCATTCTCGAAGGCTTGACCGAATTCCTGCCGATCTCCAGCACCGGCCACCTGCTGATCGCCGAACAATGGCTCGGACGCCGTTCTGACTTCTTCAATATCGTCATCCAGGCCGGCGCGATCCTGGCGATCTGCCTGGCGCTGCGGCAGAAGCTGTGGACCCTGGCCACCGGCCTGGGCGAACGCGACAATCGCGACTACGTGCTCAAGATCGGCGTGGCCTTCCTGGTCACGGCAGTGGTCGGGCTGATCGTGCGCAAGGCCGGCTGGCAGCTGCCGGAAACCGTACATCCGGTGGCCTGGGCGCTGCTGATCGGCGGGCTGTGGATGCTGGTGGCCGAGCACTTTGCCGGCAAATTGCCCGAGCGCGACGTGGTGACCTGGAAGGTGGCCATCGCGGTCGGTCTGGCACAGGTCGTCGCTGGCGTGTTTCCCGGCACCTCGCGCTCGGCCTCGGCAATCTTCCTGGCCATGTTGCTGGGCCTGAGCAAGCGCTCGGCGGCGGCGGATTTCGTGTTCATGGTGGGCATTCCGACCATGTTCGCGGCCAGTGGCTATGCGCTGCTGGAGATGTACAAGGAAGGCGGCTTCGGCAGCGAGAACTGGGCCGATGTGGCGGTGGCCTTCGTGGCGGCGACCATCACCGGTTTTGTAGTGGTGAAGTGGCTGCTGGGCTACATCAAAAAGCATCGCTTCACGGTGTTTGCGGTTTATCGCATCGTGCTTGGCGCTGCCTTGCTGTTGTGGCTGCCGGCTGCGGCATGACGCCTCAACTGTCCCCGCGCGGCGTGTCTGTTCAAGCGAGCGCGACAGGCGTGGCACGCGCCCAGGCAGTGACGCCCGTCATTGCCCTGGCCGCGCGGTGGCGGTATCACTGAGGCATTGATCACCGGGAGCCGCCCATGCGTGTCATGTTCTTCGCCCCTGCACTGCTGGCGGCGGGCGTGACGGCCTGCGGGTCGGGCGCTTCGCCGGACGCACCCGGCTCCTCCCCCAGCGCTGCCGCGCAAGCCGATGCGGTAGCCGCACCGGCCGCCGACAATGCCTCGCTGCGAGCCGCCCTGCGCGCACAGCACTGGCAGTTGCAGCAGGCCAGCGATGCGCACGGCACCGCGTTGCGCAGCTTGTTTGTCGAGGGCACTGCGCCACTGCAACTGGATTTCAGCGATGAACGCATCCAGGTCAGCCAGACCTGCAATGCCCTGGGCGCCAACTACAGCGTGGCCGAGGCGCAGTTGCAGATCGGCCGGGTGGTGTCGAGCAAACGCCTGTGTGCCGAATCACGGCGGATGGCGCAGGAGCGCGCCGCCAGCGAGCTGCTGTCCGGCCGTTTCGCGGTGGCGTTGAACAGCGTGCAGACCGCGCCGCGGCTGACTCTTACCCGCAGCGATGGTACCCGCCTGGTTTTCGGTGGCATCGCCACCGCAGACACGCGCTATGGCGGCCACGGCCAAACGGTGTTGATCGAAGTGGCCGCCGAGACCGTGCCGTGCGCCTCCGACCCATCGCGCCAATGCCTGCAGCTACGCGAGCAGGATGCAACGGGACAGCCCGTCACCCAGCGCTGGCAAACCTTCGAGGGCAAGATCGAAGGCTTCGAGCACGAAACCGGTATCCGCACCTTGCTGCGGGTGACGCGCTATCCCGCCGCTGCAAGCCCAGACGGCACGCCGGTATATGTGCTCGATCAGATGATCGAAGCCAGCGGTTAGCAGTCGAGTTTTGACTGCGTGGCGTAATCGCGTGATCGCCGATGCGATCAACGCGCGCAGATGCGACGTGCAGATACAGGCTACTGACAGCAACTACCAACAGATAGCGAGCGGTCGTCAGATCAGATGCGGACGGCATGCAGGAGTGAAGTGATCGATTGATACATGCCACGACCGAGCCGCCGGGTGGCGTGTGAACCGGCAGCTCTCCTCGGCAGCGACGGCGCCCGCATGGCGGCGGCACAGCCGTTGTTAGGCGCTCTTAGCGCAGCGACGGATTCAACGTATAGGTGCCATGCAACGCAGCTTCGGCCAGCACATGGCCTTGAATCGCCGACAGCACATCGGCCGCAGTGAAGGTCTCGGGCAGGCTGAGCTGCGCAACATCCAGCGCGAAAACGCGGAAGAAATAACGGTGCACGCGCAGGTCGTTGAACGGCGGGTACGGGCCGTCGTAGCCCAGGTAGTTGCCGGCCATGTCGGCATTGCCGGCAAACCATTCGGTGTACGAATTCAGACCCTGACGCGCACCGGCCGGGCCGGCCGGCTGCGGCTTGCCCTTAGGAACGAAGCCGTCGCTGCAACTGGCTGCGGCGATCTCGTGCACTTCAGCGGGGATATCGGCCATGGCCCAATGCACAAAATCGGTGCGTGGCTGGTCGACCGGAATCTGCACATCGTCGCGGCCCACGGTTTCCGGCACGGTCGGTACATCAGGGTCAAGGCACAGCAGCGCGAACGAACGCGTGCCTTCGGGCACCTCGCTCCAGGCCAGATGCGGGTTGCGGTTGGGCGCAAAGCCCTCCGGCGTGCCGGCCGCAAACTCCACCGCGATGGGCTTGCCGTTTTCGATGCTGTTGCTGGTCAGGCGCATGCAGGGTCTCCGTGAGGGATGATGCCGATCAGGGTGCCTGGGTCTACGCAGCAGTGGAAGCCATCGCAATGGAACCCTCTGATGCGCTCGGTTGGGTATATCGCTGCCGGTTCATCACGCCAGCGAACAATGCCGCGCCCACCCGACAGTGAGCGCAGCCATTTCGGTCGCCGCTCAGTCTTGCGGATAACCGAAGCGCACTGCGATCAACGTGAGCAGATCGAATTGCGCGCCCAGCACGCTGCGATAGTTGCGCCAGCGGCCCGATGCCAGGCGTGCGGGGCCGCGCGGCTCGATCAGCGGGAAGCTCAGCCCGAAGGCCTGTTCCAGCGCGGTGGAAATACCCTGCGGGTCGCTCTCGATGCCGTCCAGACGGATGATCCGGTGCGGATACAGATCGCGTTCGTGCAGCACGGCGAGCTGCTCCAGCGCCGCCAGCAACCAGTCGGTGGCCTGCTGCGGCGATTGCACGGCCAACGGCGCAGGCGCACCGGCCGACAACCAGTCCAGCAGCATGTCGCGCGGGTCGCGCAATGCGATTGCCAGCCGGCCTTCGGGCAGGTGCGGGCGCAGTGCAGTGAGCAAGGTGTTGTCCCACCACAGCAGCCAGTCGATGACGTTGCCGTCGTCGATACCACGCCGCGGCAGTTGCGCCTTCCACCCTTCAACCAGCGCCAGCGGCGCCAGTTCGCCGGAGGCCAGCTGTTCGACACTGCGATAGCTCTGCAACGCATCGGACGGCGGCGTGGTGCCGTAGCGGTCGTCGCGTACCAGCGGGGTGGCCGCGCCCATCACTGCGATCAGGCGTTCGACATGCGAACCGGGCACGCCCCAGACGAACAGCGGGCGCGCGGTCACCGCGTCGGGAATCGTACCCAAGGCCGGCCACTGCATCGGCTGCTTAGCGGCCTGCGGCGGCAACGGCAGACGGTGCTGGGCCTGCTCGCGCTGGAACTGCATCCAGGTGGCCAGCGCCGCATCGGGCTGGCCGGCGCGGTCCTGCACATTGCCCAGCCACGGTCGCAGCACGGTCTGCTGGTTCTCCGGCAGCGAGTCGATCAAGGATTGGACACAGGCGATCGCTGCCGGCGGGTCGCGCTCCAGCAAGGCTTCGACGATGCGCTGCTCGCCGCTGATGCGGCCCGGCTCCACCGCCACGATCTGCCGCGCCACCATTTCGGCCTCTTCGGCATGGCCTTGCATGTCGTGCACGCGCATCAGCGCTTCCAGCGCCGGCAGATGCTCGGGCATGCCCAGCAGCCAACGCTCGATCACCGCCTGCGCCTGCGGTCCACCGACCGGCTCCACCGCCAGCCGCGCCAGCCATAGATCATGCGCACTGACCGAGGTGGCCAACGCCGCGTCCAGAGTGTCGCGTGCGTCGTCGACCGCGCCCAATCGCTCCCAGGCGGTCAGTAGCGCGTGCAGCGTGCGCCGGTCGGCTGGCCAGTGCGCAAGCGCCAGGCGCAAGTGCGCCACGGCCTGGTCGGGGCGGCCGGCCTGCAATTCCATTTCGCCCGCGAGCCGGCGCATGGCCGGGATGTCGCCACCGGGCTGGGCGAACACGCCCTGCATCGCGGCCAGCGCATCGTCCAGGCGGCCCTGGCGCTGGGCGAGCTGGGCGATGAAGGCGCGCAGCGCGGTGCCCGGCGGATTGAGCTCGACCACGCGCTCGAAGGCGCGCTCGGCGAACGCGAAGTGTTCTTTCTGTAGGTACGCAAAGCCCAGCGCGAACAGCACACGCGGATCGTCCGGCAACTGCTCGGCGGCGCGGGTGAGCAGCGACAGCGCGTGGTCGCTCTGGCCACGGCGCAGCTCCACCACGCCATCGACGGCCAGCAGCTGCGGATGCTCCGGCGCCAGTCGCGCCGCGGTGCGGCTCAGCCGCTGCGCATCATCCAGATCGCCGCGCGCCACCGCCAGATGCGCCTGCATCACGTAGGCGTTGAACTGGTTCGGATCGAGTGCGGTGGTGCGCGACAACGCGGCATCGGCCGCAGACAGATCACGCGTGGCCAATAGCAAGCCGGCGCGCAGCAGATGCAGGTCGGCATCTTCCGGCGTCAGCGTCAGCGCGGTTTCGATACTGGCCAGCGCCAGCGCTGGCTGACCCTGCTGCTGCAGGGCCAGGCCGAGCCAGCGATGGGTGGCGGCATTATCCGGCGCGCTGATGACCCACTCGCGGGCCAGCGCCACCGCATCGTCGGCCGCATTGCGGCGCAGGGCTTGAAGAATGGCGTCTTGCATGGCGGTGGCGTGTCCAGGACAAACGCCTATTGTAACGATGCGCGCTGGGACGCCGACTCGCAGCGGCCATCGAACTGCTGCGCAGCCGCCCGGCGCGCGCGGCCGATGCTCGTTGGCAGGCACCACTCGTACACTGCAGTTCGGAGCGCGCCATCCGCACCCACCTGGCGACTGCTCGCGACGGTTGTCGCCGCTCTCAGGCCTGCGCGGTCAGCCGCTCGGCCACCCAACGTTCGGCGAAGCCATCGCCACGGGCATTTTCCAGAAAGCCGCAGTGGCCGCCCCAGCGCGCGATTTCCAGCTGTGCGTGCGCGGGCAGATGCCAACCGGCGAAATCGGCGAATGGAATCACCGGGTCGTCTTCGGCCATCAGGATGTGGACCGGCACCTGCAAGCCGGCCAGGCGTTCGCCGGCAATCGAATAACTGTCGAAATACGCCTGCAGCGAGCCGTGCCCGGTGTGCTGCTCGGCTAACCAGGCCATCAGGCCGCGCATGTCCAGCGCCAGGGTGGCATCGTCGTAGCCGTGCTGATCGGGAAACAGCTTGCGTTTGCGCAGCAGCGATTCGCGCCAGCGCCGGCGGAAATACCAATCGTAGAACTGCGGGCCTTTTTCCAGCTGAAGCATGGTGGCGGCCGGATCCAGCAGCGGACACACCGCTGCGACCCGCGCCACCGGCAGACCGGCCGCCGGCGCGCGCAAGGCGAGCCGCAGTGCGAAATTGCCGCCCAGCGAGTAACCGGCCACCAGTAACTGCGGCGCGGGAAAACGCCGCCACAGATCGCCTGCAGCGTTGACCACTTCATCGATGCGATCGGAGTGAAACAGATCCACATTGAGGTGATGGGTGCCGCCGTGGTCGCGGAAATTCAGCCGGAACACCTGATAGCCCAGGCCCAGCAGGCGCGCAGCGGTGAGCCGCATGTAATTGGAATCGGCGCTGCCTTCCCAGCCGTGCAGCAACAGCACGGTGGCGCGCACCGGTGCATCGCCTGGCGGAATGCTCATCCAGCCCTGCAGGCGTACGCCGTCGCCGCCGTCGAGAATATGTTCGCTGGTCACCGCGCCGCTGGCGGCCAGCAACTGGCGGCTGCGGATCCGGCGCAACGCACTGCTGCCCAGCAGCGATTGCACATGCGGATTGCGCAACCAGCGGGGCGGCGAATAGTCGGAGACGTTCATGCGCTCATCGGGCCAGGCACTGTCGCGTCGGCCGCAGGAGTGATGAGCATACGCATCGCGGGCTAGGACTCCATTGCCGCAATGATGCGTTGACGCGAGGTGTCGGCCAGGCGGCGACGTCCGTCGATATCCAGCGCGCGGATCGGCTCGAGAAAATGCACTTCGGCCAGCCGCGCCGGCTCGCCGAGCAGACGCACGATGTTGTCGAAGAAGCTCTCGCGCTCGCCGAACGCCACAACCGCCTGCGCATTGCCGCGCTCGCCGTAACGCAACGCCACCGGTTGCACCGGCACGCCGGCCTCGACCGCGGCCTGGAAGATGCGCGCATGGAACGGGCCGACCTCGGTGCCGCCGCGGGTGCGCCCTTCCGGAAACACGCCCACCGGTTTGCCGCTTTGCAGCCGCGCCAGCATTTCCTGCAGCACGCCGCCCAGCGATTCGGTATTGCCGCGCTGATGGAAGATGGTCTGGCCCTTGGCCGCCAGCCAGCCCACCAGCGGCCAGCCGGCGATCTCGCGCTTGGCCACAAAGCCCATCACGCGTTGGCTGTGCAGCATCGAGATGTCAATCCAGCTGACGTGATTGGCAACGAACAACGCAGCGCCCGGCAGCGGAGTGCCGAAGTGACGCAAACGAAATCCGAAGATGCGCATCAGATTGCCCTGCCACCAGCGGATCATCCACTCGTCCAGGGTGTCGTCGTGGCCGGTACGGATGCGCGCCAGCGGCGGCGCCACCACGCACAGCATGGTGATCGGCAGACAGATGCTCAGGTGCACCAGCAGTAGCGGTACCCGATACAGGTACCGGAACCAACGCAGCACGCCGCCAGCATCGCGCGTGGCGTCCAGGGATGACTCGCTCATTGCAGGAACGGGACCGGTACCAGGGGAAGGAAGCGCGACTATTGTGACAGCAGCTTGGCACGCGCGCAGTGCCGGCAGCGGGTGGCGCTGTTCCACCCATGTGCTTGCACGGCGGGCTCAGCCATTGCTGCGCGGGACCACGGCCAAGGTGAGCCGCGAAACGCACACGCGCTTGCCGGCCGGGTTTTCGATGGTGATGTCCCACACCTGCGTGCTGCGCCCGATATGCACGGCGCGCGCGGTGCCAGTGACCACGTCCTGATACGCCGCACGCAGATGGTTGGCGTTGATCTCCAACCCCACGCACATCTGGGTGGTCATATCCACGCACAGATTGCCAGCGCTACTGCCCAGGGTTTCGGCCAGCACCACCGACGCACCGCCGTGCAGCAAGCCGTACGGCTGCTTGGTGCGCGAATCCACCGGCATGGTGGCGCGCAACCAATCCTCGCCGGCATCGGTGAACACGATGCCCAGATGTTCGATCAAGGTGTCGCGGCTGGAGGCGTTGAGGGCAGCAAGATCGACGGGGTCGCGGAAGGTCATAGGCTGGGGATTGGGGATTGGGGATTGGGGATTGGGGATTGGGGATTGGGGATTGGGGATTGGGGATTGGGGATTGGGGATTGGGAATCGGGAATCGGGAATCGGGAATCGGGAATCGGGAATCGGGAATCGCAACAGCATCTGCGCCCGGAGGATCTGGTTCAACTGTCGCTGACTGCCCTGATTGATCCAGGCGCAGTTCCGTCTCCGCGCCAGAGACATATCGTCACGATAGCGGCCAGTGAGCGGCGCGCCTATGCGATCACAGAATCGGCACCAGGCCGGCACCGAAGGCGGTCAGCATCCGCACCAGCAACCACTTCGGGCCGACGTTGACCTCGGGGAAGTCACCCACCGCCACGTAGCACTGCCGGAACTGCGGGTCCTGGCGCTTGAGTGGAAACGGGCAGCCGGGGCCAGGCTGGAATTCGTAATTGGTGGCATAGCGCCAGGGCCAGAAATCGAGCACCGGCAACGATTCGGACACCTTGCCCACGCTGTAGTTCAGTCCGCTCAGCACCGGCGGCTTTTCGCGCGAGGCCACGGTCCAGGCATTTTCCGGCGCGATGTCGCGCTCGATGCTGGCAGCCAGCGCCTGCGCAAAGCGCGCATCGTCGATCACCACCGCCGCTTCGGTGTTGTAGTTCTCGCTGCGCGGGTCGAAGTTGTGCGTGCCGATCACGCCGATGCGCCGGTCCACCACCAACGACTTGGCATGCAGGCCCATGCGCGCGCCGGCGCGGGTGACCGGCAGCGGCTTGTTGACCGCACGTGTGCCCAGGAACGAGGGCCGCGTTTCGGTACGCAATACACGCCGGTCAACCTCGCTGCCGCCGGGCGCACGCCCCGCGCCACCACCGCTGCCGCGAATGGCACTCCCCGGTGTTCCGCCGCCACTGTTGCTATTGCTGCCACCGCTGCCACGCACCGCGTTACCGGCCGCGCTGCCGCTGATCACGCGATTGACGCTGCTGTCGCCCTCGACCGGCTCGGCGGCCTGCGGATTGAGCGGGTCGGGCACCAGATTGGCGTAGTCCACCGGTGCATTCAGCGGAAATGGCTTGAATTCGTAGATGTTGAAGCCCAGCTCGCGCAGGTTGCGGCGTTTGAACTTGTACGACAGCGCATACACGATCGGGTTGTCGGTGGCCGCCAGGCTATTGCTCGAGACCACGATGCGTGGCGGCTGCGGGCGCGTGCGCAGTGTGCGGAAGATCGCCTGTGCCTCATCGGACAACACCAGATACGGCGTCTGCAGCAGCACTTCCTGCTGCGCACCGGCGATCAGGCCGTCCAGCTCCGGCGCGGTGGACACCGCCTTGGCGGCATGTTCCTTGCGGTGTTTTTGCGGCAGGTCGGCCACATACAGCACGCGCTGCACCGGCATGGCCGGGGTCACGAACGCATCGCGGATGAATTGCGCATCGCGCGCCTCACGGTCGACGCGCGCCACCCGCTCCGGTCGGCGGATGTCGGCCGGCGGCATTTTCGGCGCGCCCTGCTCCAGCAGCAGGCGGCCGACATCGTTCAGGCGCTCGGCCGGCACGCTGCGCTGCGCGCGCCAGAACGCGTCGAAATTGGCCGCCATCGCACGCACTTCCGGGCCGGCCAGAATCACGTCGCGGTCGCGGAAGTTGTATTCGCTGTCCCAGTCGAAATAGTCGTCCTGGTAGTTGCGGCCGCCGACCACGCCGAGCACATCGTCCACCACCAGCAACTTGTTGTGCATGCGCTGGTTGAAGCGACGGAAACAGCACACCACGCTGCCGGCATAGTCGAAGTAATTGAGTTTGACCTTGCCGAAAGTGGGGTTGTAGATGCGCAGCTGCAGATTTTCATGGGTGCTGGACAGCGCGCCGAGAATCTGCAGATCGGCGATCGCCGACAGCTGGTCGATCAGGATGCGCACTTTGACCCCGCGCTGCGCCGCGTCGATCAGTGCATCCAGCACCATGCGTGCGCTATCGTCCTTGTCGAAGATATAGGTCTGCAGATCGATGCTGCGGGTGGCGCTGCGGATCAGATTCAGCCGCGCGACCAACGATTCTTCACCGCGATCGACGATGGTGGCGTAGTGCCGCGGCGCAGCCGCAGTGGAGCTGGTGATCGCCTCGCCACCCAGCGCGCGCAGCGGCGAGGACAGTGCACAGCGATTGGCCTGGGTGCAGCTCACCAGCGTGCTGCGCGCGGCAGAAGCCACGCCTGCCGCACGGTTGCGTTCGATTTGCGACAGGCCGGCGCATCCGGTGCCGAGCAACAGCGTTGCCAGCACAAGCACCCTCAACAGGAAACTCACGGGCGCCGCGCCTCCTGCAACCGCCCACGCAGAACGAACGTTACCCTGTCGCCCAGGGCCATCTGCCACGCATTCATTCCGTAACGTCCACGCAGCACCGTCCCACGACTGATCACGTCGCAATCATAGCCCGGCCGCGCGCATTCAGCTGGCGCCACATGCAGGGTCTCGATGTGCGTGATTCCGCGAATGGTCAGGTTGCCGGTGATGTCGCCCCCCTGCTTCACGACCGCTTCGGTGTAGGGAAGCGACTCGAATTCCACCACCGGGTACTGGGCGACATCGAAGAAATCCTCGCCGCGCATCCACGCGGTGTAGCGGTCCTTGCCGGGGATTTCCACCTGGGTGGCGTCCAGCCGGAAGCGCACCTGTTGGCGTTTGTCGGGCAACTCCACCAGCTCACCGCGAAAACGCGGGAAGAACCCCTCGATCTTCATGCCGAAGCGCGTTCTGATCTCAAACCCGAAGCGCGATTGCACCGGGTCGATGGAATGCACCTTCTGCTGCGCCATACAGGGCAGAGCGACCCAGAGCGCGAGCCAGGCGTACCAGCGCAGCGACGATGACACGGATCAAGGCCACCAGAAGGCGGTCAGGCGGGCGATCCCCGGTTCGATGGCGGCCTCCAGCGGCAGCGCCAGCAGGGCGATCGCGGCGGTGGGCATGCCACGGTAGTCGCCGGTCTGGCCGCTGTGCATCAGCGCTGCCAACCGCTCCAACCCGGGGTTGTGGCCCACCAGCAGCAAACGCTCGGCGTCGCGGTGTTCGTCCACCAGGCTGGCCAGGGTGCCGGGCGTCGCTTCGTAGATGCGCTCGTCCAGGCGTTGTTCGATATAGCCGGTGAGCTCCAGTACCGCTTCCAGCGTCTCGCGGGCGCGCCGGGCCGGCGAGCACAGCACGCGGTCGGGCACCAGGCGCTGCTCGCGCAGCCAGCGGCCGGCCGATTCCGCCTCGGCAATGCCATGCGGGGACAGCGGGCGGTCCAGATCGGCCTGGCCGGTATCGGCCGGCTCGGCGTGGGCATGTCGCAACAAGATCAATTCGCGCATAGAAACTATCCGGTTTAGGCCTTCTTGAGCCACTTGAACAGCGGCTCCCAGTCCTGTTGATGATCGCGCACCTGCGCCGAGCGGTAGTCGAACAGGCTGCGTCCCAGCCCGGCCATGACCACGTAGGCCTGGGTGTCGCGCAGTTGGGTCACCAGCGGATACGGCCAGGTGCCGATCATCTCGGCGGCCTGTTGCGAGGTCTGGGTCCACGGACGCGCGCGGTTGAGCACCAGGCCCACCGGGAGCTTGCGCTGGTGCACGCGCGGCACCTTGGCCAGCGTGTTGAGAAAGCCCACCACCGCTTCGATATCCAGTGCCGAGGACAGCACCGGCACCACGATGGCATCGACGTGGTCCAGAAATCCACTCAGGTCGTCGGCCATCGCCCCGGCCGGGGCATCGATGATCAGCTGATCGGTGCCATCGGGCACTGCGGCCTGCCAGTTGCGACGGCGGGTGGCGTCGATCGGCAGCACCGCACTTTCCAGACTGGCGCGACGCTGCGCCCAGCGCGTGGACGAGCCCTGCGGATCGGCATCTGCCAGCACGGTGCGCTGGCCCTGCAAGGCCGCATGTGCGGCCAGATTGGTGGCGATCGTGGTCTTGCCTACGCCGCCTTTGGAGCCGGCCACCAGGACTGTCTTCATGCACGCCTCGCTTCCGGGAGCAAGCCGGCAGCGTACACCGCGGCACGGTGAGGAAGTAGTCGAAAGACGTTAAACCGCTCGACTGCCAGCCGGGCGATCTTCCAACAGCCGTGATCCATGCTCGGAAAATCCCTGTGCAGCGCGCGTGCGCAGCAGCTTCTGCGCGACCTGCGCGCCTGCGTCATGACCTCGCGCGCTGTGGTGTCGATTGGCGGCTCTGCATGCAGCTCGTTGTCATCGCAGTGCAGCATTGGGGGTGCGAGGCGACCACATCGCGGGTGCGCGTTGAACCTGCGATGCGGCAGTACCGAAGTGGCAGCGCGAGTTCGCGCCTGGCATCACGCCACCAGGCGTGCCAGCAACCAGGCCCAGGCAGGCAAGGTCAGCAGCGACAGCAGGATGCTGTAGCCGACCATCGCTGCGGCCAGGCGCGGTGCCAGCCGATGCGAGATGGCCAATGCGGCGGCAGTGATCATGGTGGGCATGGCCGATTCGAGGACGTTGGTCTGCAACATCGCCCCATGCAGGCCAAGCGCCCAGGACAACGGCAGTGCCAGGACCGGCATCAACGCAAGTTTGAAGACCAGCCCCACTGCCAGCGGTTTTAACTCGTCCGCAGGCAAGCGCAACTGCAGCGAAAAGCCGACTGCCAGCATCACCAGCGGCAGCATCGCATCGGCCAGACTCTTCAATCCCGAACCGATCCAGGTCGGCGGCTGCTCCGGCATCAACGTCAGTGCGAACAGCAGCGCCCACAGCGGCGGAAACCGCAGCACCCGCAGCAGGATCATCCGCGCGGTAGGCGGGGTGTCGCCGCTGTAGCGCGCCAGCACATACAACCCAAACGTGGACAGCAGCACGAAAGTACCGAACTGGTCGTAGACCACCGCATACGGCAGCGCGTGATCGCCGATCAACGCGCGCACCATCGGAAAGCCGATGAAGCTGGAGTTGGTGAAGACCACGCACATCAGCAGCGCGGCGTATTCCTCGCGTTTGAATCCAAACACACGGCTACAGCCCCACAGCAGCGGCACGATGATCGCGCTCAACACCCACGGCGTGGCGATCACCCCACCCAGCGAAGCATCCAGATGCAGGCGCGGCACATAGGTCAGCACCGAGGCCGGCAGGCAGATATACAACACGATGCGATTGAGCACGTCGGCGCTGTTGTCCGGCAGCACCCGCAAGCGGGCGAACAGCAGACCCAGCCCCAGCATCGCCAGAATCAACGCAAATGCATCCACCGCCATGGCGTGATCGTGTCCGTTGGAAAGCGATGCACAGGATCGCATAGCGCGCAGCACAGGCATCGGCGGAGGGCTGGCTTGGCATCGCGCTAACCCGAAGCAGCGAGACTTCCATCGTTTGCCTATCCGAAACCAGTGTGTCGAGTGCGCGGCGTCCTCGCCGCTCGCGGGACACGCCGTGAACCCGTCCCTGGGGGCTCGGTGGCGGCATCCATGCCGCCACACGATCCCGCAATCGGCGAGGACACAGCACCAGAGAGTTAGTCGGTTGCGTTGTTGAAAACACGCACACCGACCATCTCTACTGGTCCTTGTCCGCTCACCGTCGCGGGACCTTACGCGGCATGGATGCCGCGTAAGAGCCTACACGGACGTACTTGCGGCGTGTCCCGCGATGGTGAGCGGGCAAGGGCCCTGCAGCCAAGCCGCAGAACAGCAGAACAGCCGCACTACACCTGATCTATCCGCACTGTTCTGATCTATCCGCTCTGTTCAAGCCCTCGAAGACAAGCAAAACTTCGCGTCGTAGCGATGTTTCGATGCAGTCGAAAACCTGGTCAGTCGAGCACGGGCTGCTTCTATGCAAATGCAGCTATCACCAGCGATGGCCTGTCGCAGATTCGGCTAATGCAGGGCATCGCGCTGCGGCGGTTAACTGCAGCGCGATGCCAAGACTCACGGAAACGCCGGCGGGTTCGCCTGCCAGGCAGCGAAGACCTCGGCCAGGCTGGCACGTTCTGCTTCGCGCCAGTCCGGCAGCAGGCTGGCGTAGTTGGCGGTGCTGCTCCAGCGTTCAGGCCAGGTGCGCACGGCGGCGGCATACCACTCGACCGCTTCCTGCTTACGCCCGGCACGCCACAGCGCCAGCGCCGCGGTCGTGGGCAGCCATTGCGGCGTGGCCGGACGGCCGTTGGCCAGGTTGGCCCACAGCTGCAAGGCCTTGTCGGCCTTGTCGGCGCGCAACAGATCCCAGCCGTAGTTCCAGCTGATAGCGCGATATTGCTGGCTACCACTGGAAACCAGGCCCAACGCCCCCTGGTAAAGCTCGTCGCCTAATTGGGTGCGCCCACCGGCATAGGCCAGCGAGGCCAGTTGCGCGCGCGGCTCGGCGGCACGTGCGTCACGCTGCACCATCGCGGCCAGACGGTCGACCACCGCATCGCCCTGCCCCTGCACGGCGACCACGGCTTTCGTGGTGCCGCGGTCTTCGTCGAAATAGAACTCCTTGGGCTTGGGCAGGCTCTGCGCTTGCGCCAACGACCACACGCTCCCGAGCAGGGCCAACGCAATGGCCCATGCGAACTTCGTTCTCACTGGTTTTTCCCCTTGCGACACACGACAAACCCCAACCCTGTCCCATCCTAACCTCAGTGTCGCTGCGATGCACACCCGGTGTGCCAGGCATGTGAATAGCGGCTGCTACAATTGTTAGGCCGTTTTGGAGCCCTGGGTTCCAGCCACCCTTTCCGGGCAAGCCATGACCAGTACTGCTGCACTCTCTTCCCCCGACTCTGCCAACACGCCGGAGCTCGGCCAGGTGGATGCGGATTACACGCTGGAGCACAAGTACACGCGCGCCGATGGCCGCATCTACTTGTCAGGCGTGCAGGCTCTGGTGCGGCTGCCGTTGATGCAACGCCTGCGCGATGACGCCGCCGGCCTTGCGACTGCTGGCTTCATCAGCGGCTATCGCGGCAGCCCGCTGGGCGGTTTCGATCTGGAGCTGTGGCGCGCGCGCAAGCATCTGGACGCGGCCAGGGTGACCTTCACTCCCGGCCTCAACGAAGACCTGGCCGCCACCATGGTCTGGGGCACCCAGCAGACCAATCTGTTCCCCGGTGCCAAGGTGCAGGGCGTGTACGGCATGTGGTACGGCAAGGGCCCGGGCGTAGACCGCAGCGGCGACGTGTTCAAGCACGGCAACGCCGCCGGAACTTCGCCATATGGCGGCGTGCTGGCGCTGGCTGCCGACGACCATGCCTGCCGCAGCTCGACGCTGCCGCACGGTTCGGAAGAAGAATTCGTCAGCGCGATGATGCCGATCCTCAACCCGGCCGGGGTGCAGGACATCCTGGACATGGGCCTGCTCGGCTGGGCGATGAGCCGCTATACCGGGCGTTGGATCGGCTTCAAGACCATTGCAGAGACGGTGGAGTCTTCCGCCTCGGTGGATGTGGATCCGTTCGCACGCACGATCGTGCTGCCAGAGGACTTCGCGTTGCCGCCAGGGGGGTTGAGCATCCGCTGGCCGGACCCGCCGGTGGATCAGGAAATGCGTCTGCACCGCTACGCGATCGCCGCCGCGCAGGCATTCGCGCGCGCCAACGGCATCGACCGCGTCGTGCTGGATTCGCCGCACGCACGCTTGGGTATCGTCACGACCGGCAAGAGCTATCTGGACGTGCTGCAGGCACTGGAATACCTGGGCCTGGATGCGCAGGCGTGCGCGCAGATCGGCATCCGCGTCTACAAGGTCGGCATGACCTGGCCGCTGGAGCCGGTGGGCATCAGCGCGTTTGCGCAGGGGCTCGAAGACATTCTGGTGGTGGAGGAGAAGAAAGCCTTCATCGAGCGCCAGATGAAGGAGCTGTTCTACAACTGGCCGGCCAGCGCCGGTGCGCGGCCGAGCATCGTCGGCAAATACGACGAGCATGGCGCGTGGATTTTGCCCTCCACCGGCGAGCTGACCCCGGCCACGATTGCCGCGGTGATCGGCAAGCGTATCCAGCGATTTGCGCTTCCATCCAGCGCGATGACCGACTCGATCGAACAGCGGCTGCGCTGGATGGACAGCAAGGAAGCCGAAATGGCCTTGCCGCGCGCGCTGTTTCCGCGCGTGCCGCATTACTGCTCCGGCTGCCCGCACAACACCTCCACGGCGGTGCCGGAAGGCTCGCGTGCGCTGGGCGGCATCGGTTGCCATTACATGGTGACCTGGATGAACCGCTCTACCGACACCTTCACCCACATGGGCGGCGAAGGCGTGACCTGGTCGGGGCAAGCACCGTTCACCGAAACGCCGCACGTGTTCCAGAACCTGGGCGATGGCACGTATTTCCACAGCGGCTCATTGGCGATCCGCCAGTCGGTCGCCACCGGCGTCAACATCACCTACAAGATTCTCTACAACGATGCGGTGGCGATGACCGGCGGCCAGCCGGTGGACGGCACCCTCACCGTGCCCGACATCGCCCATCAACTGCGCGCCGAAGGCATCCACGCCATCGTGGTGGTGAGCGACGAGATCGGCAAATGGACGCGGCGGCGCGAGCGTTTTCCTGCCGATGTGACGTTTCACGATCGCAGCGAACTGGATGCGGTGCAGCAACATTTGCGCACCATCAAGGGCGTATCGATCTTGATCTTCGATCAGACCTGCGCCACCGAAAAACGCCGCCGGCGCAAGCGCGGCAAGCTGGTGGACCCACCCAAGCGCGTCATGATCAATTCGCTGGTCTGCGAAGGTTGCGGCGATTGCGGCGAAAAGAGCTTCTGCGTGTCGGTGCTGCCCAAGGAAACCGAATTCGGACGCAAGCGGCAGATCGATCAATCCAATTGCAACAAGGATTATTCCTGCGTCTCTGGCTTTTGCCCGAGCTTTGTCACCGTGCATGGCGGCAAGCCGCGCAAGGGCAAACAACGCGATGCCACCGCGCTGTTCGACACGCTGCCCGCGCCGCCACAACGCACCACACTGGAACAACCGTGGAATATCCTGATCACCGGCGTCGGCGGCACCGGCGTGGTGACCATCGGTGCGTTGCTTGGCATGGCCGGGCATCTGGAAGGCAAGGGCGCCACCGTGCTGGATCAGACCGGGCTGGCGCAGAAGGGCGGCGCGGTGACCACGCATATCCGCATCGCACGCCGACCGGCCGATATCCACGCGGTGCGCATCGCTGCCGGCGAAGCAGATCTGGTGCTGGGCTGCGACATGGTGGTGGTCAACGATTACTGGGCCCTGTCCAAGGTGCGCGATGGCCGCACCCAGGTGGTGCTCAACACCTATGAGGCGATGCCGGGCAACTTCACCACCCAGCCGGACCTGCAATTCCCCGCCGCCGAGATCATCGCCGGCGTGCGTACCGCATTGGGCGGCCAGGAGCCGTTACTGCTGGATGCCACGCAACTGGCCACCGCGCTGCTGGGCGATGCGATCGCCAGCAACCTGTTCGTGCTCGGCTATGCCTGGCAACACGGGCTGGTGCCGTTGTCGCATACGGCGCTGATGCGTGCGATCGAGCTCAACGGTGCGGCGGTGGCGATGAATCAGCAGGCGTTCGCGTGGGGGCGATTGGCCGCGGTCGATCTGCCGGCAGTGCGGCGTGCTGCGGGCTTGCCGAGCGTGGGCGACTCGGCCATCGCGCATGGCGAGGTGCCGCAAGCGCGTGCGCCCGGCAGTTGGGAAGAGCACGATCTCAGCGGTCAGAGCGCGCCACGTGCGTTGGCGCAAAGCACGGGCAACACGCTGCATGGCGATGTCGATGCGCCGACGCATCCGCTTGACGACGAGCAGCTGGCGCAGTCGCTGGATGAAGCCATCGCGCGTCGCGTCGGCTTTCTGACCGACTATCAGGATGCCGCCTACGCGCAGCGCTATCGCGCACTGGTCGAACGCGTACGCACGCACGAGGCGCAACGTGCGCCCGGCAGCAGCGCATTGAGCGAAGCGGTCGCGCGTTATGCCTTCAAGCTGATGGCCTACAAGGACGAATACGAAGTGGCGCGGCTGTACACGCGCGGCGACTTCCAGCGCCGGCTGCAACAACAATTCGAAGGCGACTAC
The DNA here is from genome assembly GCF_056725225.1 of Xanthomonas sp. NCPPB 2933. Classification (NCBI taxonomy): domain Bacteria; kingdom Pseudomonadati; phylum Pseudomonadota; class Gammaproteobacteria; order Lysobacterales; family Lysobacteraceae; genus Xanthomonas; species Xanthomonas sp. NCPPB 2933. The sequence continues at coordinate 259,029 of NZ_CM161518.1, read as the reverse complement.
ACGCTGCGCTTCCACCTGGCGCCGCCGTTGCTGGCAAAGAAGGATGCGCACGGCAACCTGATCAAGCGCGAATACGGGCCGTGGATGTTCAACGCCTTCAAGCTTCTGGCGCGGTTGAAGTTCCTGCGTGGCGGCACGTTCGATGTGTTCGGCTACAGCGCCGAGCGGCGTGGCGAACGCCAACTGATTACTGATTACGTTGCAACGGTGGAAACGCTGCTGGAGCGCCTGGATGCCGACAACGTCGGCCTGGCCGCACAGATCGCCAGCATTCCCGAGCACATCCGCGGCTATGGCCATATCAAGCACGCGCATCTGCACGAGGCCAAGGCACGCGAGGCCGCGCTGCTGGTGCAGTGGCGCAATCCCAAGGCGCTGCATGTGGTGCAGGCGGCTTGATGTCGCCGAACGGTTACATCGCTAAGATGTAACCGAACGAACTCATTCGCCACCACAGCGCGCTTAGGGGCTTAAGGTGTTGCAAATTCCAAGCCGAATGTAAGCGATCGGCGACATTGAATCCATGTCGCCGATCGCTTACATTCAGACCATGGACACTGTGCGTACCCCTGCCGACATCGGCAATGTTATCCGCGCCACTCGCAAGAGCCGGGGCTGGGATCAGGCACGTCTGGCCAATGAAATCGGCGCGAGTCGGCAGTGGATCGTCGATATCGAGAAAGGCAAGCCACGCGCCGAGCTGCAACTGATCCTGCGCGCGCTGCAGGTGCTGGGCCTTGAGTTGCTGCTTGCCCCGGGTGGCGCCGATGCTCGACATCGTCTTCCACCCGACCGCGCAGCCATGCCATCGATCAACCTGGATGACATCGTCGAACGCAATCGCACCCAGCGTCCGCTCAGTTCGCTTTACGCGTTGAAGAACGTGGGCAAGCCGAATGCATTCCATGTCCTGGAACCTTCGCAAAGCGCCGGCCCGCGCAAATCGCAGCAGCCGTCTGCAGAGGCAGCAGAGACTGATGCGGCGAATTCACAAAACGCTCGTGCACCAGACATCGGTAGCAAGACCACACCTGCCACACCAAAAGCGCGATCAATCAGCAGGAAGAAGAAGACCGAGTGAAGCTGATTGCACTGATCGGTAGCCAAGTGGTCGGCCAGTTGGATGCCGACGCTACTGGCCGTGCGCGATTTGCTTACGACCCTGCCTGGCGAGCATCGGCGAATGCGATACCGCTTTCGTTGAACATTCCGCTCAGCCGGGAGCATCACCCAACCGATGCGGTCAACGCGGTGGTCTGGGGCTTGCTACCCGACAATGAAACCACCTTGCAACGCTGGGCATCCAGATTTCAGGTCTCGCCGCGCAACCCGTTGGCGCTGTTGTCGCATGTTGGCGAGGACTGTGCCGGTGCGGTGCAATTCGTCACTCCAGCCCGGCTTGAGGACGTCATGTCCGGCGCCAACGACAGCATCGAGCCTCTCACCGAGAGCGCGTTGGAAATGCGCCTGCGCAGGCTGCGCCAGGATGTCGGTGCAGCACGCCAGATCGACGACGTCGGTCAATTCAGTCTAGCCGGCGCGCAGGCCAAGATTGCCTTGCTGCACGACGGACAGCAGTGGGCCATCCCGGCCGGACGCATTCCAACCACGCATATCCTCAAACCACCCAGCGGCGAATACGACGGCTTCGTCGAGAACGAACTGTTTTGCCTGCGCCTTGCGCGCAAGATCGGCCTGTCGACTGCAGCGGGCCAGGCGCTGAGGTTTGGCGATGAGACGGCCATCTGTGTCGAGCGCTATGACCGCATCGCAACCCAGGGCACGCTGCTGCGCATCCATCAGGAAGACTTCTGCCAGGCATTGGGAGTGATGCCGCAGATCAAGTATCAAAACCAGGGTGGCCCGGGACCAACCGAGATCGCGCAGCTGCTGTGGATGCATTCCTCGCACGCGCGGCAAGACGTTGAAAGCCTGTTTCAGGCCTTGGTCTTCAATTACCTGATCGGCGGCACCGATGCGCATGCGAAGAACTATTCGTTGTTGCTTGGCCAGGCGGGACAAGTGCGACTGGCGCCGCTGTACGACATCTCCAGCGCCCTGCCTTATCCGCATCTGCAACAGCGCAAGCTCAAGCTGGCGATGAAGATCAGCAGCCACTATCGCTGGTGGGATGTCCGTTCAAGCGATTGGCAACAGCTTGCGCTGCAGATGCGCCTGGAGGCATCGGCTTGCCTCGCGTGGATGCGCCTGGCTGCCAATCAGCTGCCGGACCACGCGCAGGATCTTGCTGTCGAACTTCGAAACGAAGGCGTCGAGCATCCAATCGTGGACGCGCTGGTGGACGCAATCCACGCCGCATGTCAGCGGGCGCTCAAACTACTTCAATCAGTTTGAGGCACCGACACGGCCACCACGTCGCCAAGCACCGATAACATTCGAAAAAAGCAGCCGGTTACAGCGGCCGCAACAAGCGCAAGCCAAACCAGTCCTTGGCATCGTTCCAGCCGTGCGTGACTTTTAGCCCGGCGGCAGCGGCAAGCTCGGCAAAACGGGCGTCGGTGTATTTGTAGCTGTATTCGACCTGCATCGCCTCGCCTTCGGCAAAGTCGAAGTCCTTGCCGCCTACGTGCACGTGCTGGGCGCGTTGACTGATCAGAAACGTCTCGATGCGGCCGCGTTCGCGTGCATACACCGCATGGTGACGGAAGCCCTCCAGATCGAAATCGCTGCCAATCTCTCGGTTGAGCCGCGCGAGCAGATTCAAGGTGAATTCGGCAGTGACGCCAGCGGCATCGTTATAGGCAGCCTCGATCAGCGCGGCATCCTTGTCGAGATCGATCCCGATCAACGCGCAGCCATCGCTGCCCATGGTCTGGCGCATCGCATCCATCAGCTCGATGGCAGCGGCGTCGGTGAAATTGCCCAGCGTGGAACCGGGGAAGAACACCAGATGCCGACGCGCCGGACGTTGCGCATCGGGCAACCGCAGCGGCTTGGTGAAGTCGGTGCACACCGGCAGCATCTGGATCTGCGGAAATTGCTGGGCCAGCCGCGCGGTGCTGTCGAGCAAGGCGCTGCGCGAGATTTCCAGCGGGGTATAGGCCACCACATCGCGCAGGCCCTGCAGCAGCAACTCGGTCTTGCGGCCACTGCCGCTGCCGTATTCGACCACATGCACCTCGGGGCCGATCGCCTGCGCGATCGCCGGCATGCTGGCTTCCAGCAGACGCAATTCGGTGCTGGTGAGGTAATACTCCGGCTGCTGGGTGATGGCTTCGAACAACTGCGAACCACGCGCGTCGTAAAAGTACTTGGACGGCAGCGTCTTGGGCGTCTGGGCCAAACCCGCCAGCGCATCGGCGGTGATGTCGTCCGGTTGCGGTTGCAGATCGGTCAGCGCGGCGTGAGCGCGTTGGGTGGCGTGGGCGGCGGCGTTCAAGGCAGATCCTTGGCAAGGCGCACGCCGGCAAACTGCCAACGCGCATCGGATGGGAAAAAGTTGCGGTAACTGGCGCGGATATGGCTGGCCGGTGTGGCACAACTGCCACCGCGCAGCACCCATTGCGCATTCATGAATTTGCCGTTGTATTCGCCCAGCGATCCGGGCCACGGCGCGAAACCCGGATACGGCAGATACGCACTGCCGGTCCACTCCCAGACATCGCCGAACAACTGCTGCAGGCCGGTATCCACCGCTTCGGCGCCGCGTGGATGCAGCGCGTCGGTATCGACTAAGTTGCCTTGCACCGGCACACCGGTCGCGGCTTGCTCCCACTCGGTTTCGGTGGGCAGACGCGCGCCGGCCCAACGTGCGAAGGCATCGGCTTCGAAGAGACTCAGATGGCACACCGGTGCATGTGCATCACGCGCGCGCCAGCCATCAAGCGTGAACTCGCGTCCATCTGCATCCCAGTACAACGGACGCTGCCAGCCCTGCGCCTGCACCATCGCCCAGCCATCGCTGAGCCAGGAGCCGGCGCTGCGGTAACCACCAGCGTCGATGAATTCCTGGAATTCGGCATTGCTGACCACGCGATTGGCCAGCGCATGCGCGCCGACCAGCACACGGTGACGCGGCGATTCGTTGTCGTAGGCAAACGCTTCGGATTGCGGCCACGCGGCTGCACCGATCTCCACGATCTGCTCGTCGCGCGCATGCCAGCGCAGCGTGCTGGCAATGGCGGCGGGCGGTGCGGGCGCATCGCGATAGGCCGGCTGCAACGGATTGCTCCACAGCGCATGCTTGATGTCGGTGAGCAGCAACTCCTGATGCTGCTGCTCATGCTGGATCCCGAGTTGCACGATGGTGCAGGCCTGGGCGTCTAATTGCCCATCGCGCAAGCGCTGCTGCATCTGTGCATCGACCGCAGCGCGGTAATCGCGCACCTGTTGCAACGAGGGCCGCGACAACACACCGCGACGCGCGCGCGCATGCATCGGGCCGACGCTTTGGTAGTAGCTGTTGAACAAGAAATCCCAGGCCGGATCGAACACGCGGTACGCAGGATCTGTCTGCAACACGAAGCGTTCGAAGAACCAGGTGGTATGCGCCAGATGCCATTTACTGGGGCTGGCGTCGGGCATGCTCTGCACCATCGCGTCTTCGGCGCTCAGCGGTGCGGCGAGGCGATCGCTCAACGCGCGGGTCTGCGCGAAGCGTTCCAGCAGGGTCAGCTGCTGTTGCTGGTGGTCGACCAGCACGGGGGAGAGTGCAGACATGAGCATATGCTTGAGGAGCGACCGTGAACGCGCCGTGTCGGCAGCGTGGCAGCCAGCGGTAAGCTGTGGTCATGTCCACGTCTTCCCTGTCCAGCCTGCTCCCCTCCCCCATCGATTGGGCACATCGGCAGCAGGCATTCGCGTTGCCTATCGACATCACGTATCTGGATGCCGCCTCGCGCGGGCCGCTGTTGCGCGCCGTGCAAACGGTGGCGCACCAGGCCATCGACGCGATGGCCACACCCTGGCGGCTGCCGTTCGATGCGTGGCTGCACGACATCGAATGTTTGCGTGCGCTTGCCGCTGGCTTGTTCGACCACGACACCGATGGCGTGGCGATGCTGCCCTCGGCCGCGCATGGGCTGGCCACTGCCGCACGCAACCTGCCGCTGCAACGCGGCGAGGCGGTGTTGCTGCTGGAGGGACAATTCCCGTCCAACTTGCTGATCTGGCAACGGCGCTGTGTGGAAGTCGGTGCGCATATCGTGGCGGTGCCGACGGCCAGCGGCGACGCACTCACCGATGCGGTATTGCAGGCGATTGCCGACACCCCTGCGTTACGCATCGTGACGCTGCCGCATGCGTACTGGCTGGATGGGCGGCAACTGGACCTGGACCGGATCAGCGCAGCGGTGCACGCGCGCGGCGCGGCATTGGTGCTGGATCTGAGCCAGAGCCTGGGCGTGCTGCCGACCGATCTACCGCGCTGGCAACCGGATTTTGTGGTCAGTGTCGGCCACAAATGGCTGCTCGGGCCGATGGGATTGGCCTGGCTGTGGGTGGCACCGCAGTGGCGTGCGCACGGCGTGCCGATCGAAGAACACTGGATCGGCCGCGATGCCGGCAGCAGTTGGGACTTTCCGGTCGCCAAAGCGCCGCCGTACCACAGCGGTGCACGACGGTTCGATGCCGGCGGCGTTGCCGATCCCTTGCGGATCGCGATGGCGACGGTGGCATTGCAGCAAGTCACCGCATGGCAACCGGCACGCATTGGGCAGGCGCTTGGTGCGCTCACTGCGCAGTGGGATGCGGCCTTGCACGCACGTGGTCTGGGCGGCTGGTGCACGCCTGGGCATGCACCGCATCTCACGGCCTTGCAGCCGCCAGCAGATCAGCTGGATGCAGTGGCGGCAACGTTCAGCAAGCTTGGTGCGATCTGCACACGGCGACACGGACGTTTGCGTATCGCACCACACATGAGCGTCACCGAGAATGCGCTTTCACGCTTGATTGCGGCGCTGCCAAACGAATGAAGCAGTAAGCCTGCCCTCGTAGGAGCGGCCTTGGCCGCGACGGGGCGTTACCGGGGTAAAGCCCTGTCGCGGCCAAGGCCGCTCCTACGTGTTCATGGCGAACATAGGGTTGCACTGCCACTCAACCGCGCTGGCTGAGCCGCAATCCGCGCGGCGTCACCCAGCGCTCCAGGCCTTCGAACGCCGCCTGCACCAGCAGTGCAAGCACCGCCGCGGGAATCGCGCCTTCCAGAATCAAGCCGATGTCGTCCAGGCGAATACCGGTGAGGATCGGCTGGCCGTAACCGCCAGCACCGATCAATGCGCCCAGCGTGGCGGTGCCGACGTTGATCACCGCTGCGGTCTGGATGCCGGCCACGATCGTGCGACGCGCCAACGGCAACTCCACGCGCCATAAGCGCGTCCACGCCGGCAGCCCGATGGCCTGAGCGGTCTGGCGCAGCTCGCGCGGGATCGAGGTCAGCCCGGCGTAGGTGTTGCGCACGATCGGCAGCAGGCTGTAGAGAAACAACGCGGCAATCGCCGGTTTGGCGCCGATGCCGAACAGCGGAATCATGAAGACGAACACCGCCAGCGATGGCAGTGTCTGCAGCACGCCGGTCAACGACAGCACCACCTGACCGAGCCGTGGCCGCCACGCCGCCAGCACACCCAGCGGCAACGCAATCACCAACGCAAAGCCCAACGAGATGCCGACCAGGGCCAGATGTTCGCGCGTGTGCCGCAGCAGGCGCGTGATACGCGAATCGGCTTCGGATGCAGGCGTGACGCCCAGCCATTGCGCTGCCACCGCCGCCTCGGACTGACGCTCCAGCTTCACCTGCGCGTTGAGCCGCTGCATGGTCGCCTCGTCGATGCGGCCTTGCAGCCCCTGCAATGTCTTCAGCATCGCCGGTGCACGTTGTGCCAGGTCCTTGCGATACAGAAACACGGCCTGGTACTCGGGGAAATACCGGCGGTCGTCGCGCAGCACCTGCAACTGGTAATACGGAATTTCCGCATCGGTGCTGTACAGATCGGTGACTTCGATCGCCCCACTCTGCAGCGCGCGATAGGCCAGATCGTGATCCAGCCCGGTTGCGGTCTGCGGCAATGCATACGCGGCGCGTATGCCAGGCCAGCCATCGGCGCGTTGCATGAATTCGTTGCTCAGACCGATCTTTAGCGACGGATGCCGGGCCAGATCCGACATCGTCGCGATACCGAGCGCCTGTGCGCGTTCGGCACGCATGCCGAAGGCATAGATGTTCTGGAAGCCGAGCGAGTCGGTCATCGCCAGTCCGCGCGCATCCAGTGCGGCGCGCAGTTCGGCCTGGCTGGCCTTGGGCAACTGCAGCAGCTCCTGCGCCAACGTGCCGGTGTATTCGGCATAGGCATCGATCTGCCCGGTCTCCAGCGCGCGCCACAGGATGCGGGTGCCACCGAGCTGCGCGCGGTGCTGCACGTCCACGCCATCCCGCTGGCCGGCAGCGGTGGCGATCTCGCCTAGCAAAACCGCTTCGGTGAAGTTCTTCGAGCCGATCGTCACCTGCGCGGCATGCGCGCCGGCACTGCAGATCAGTACACATAGTGCGAGCAACACGCGCGCGATCATGCGGCCTCGCCGATGCTGCGTTGCGCAGTGAGAAAGCGTTGCACGAACGGATCGGCCGGATGTTCGAGCAAGCTGCGTGCACTGCCCTGCTGCACCACGCGGCCGGCGCGCATCAGCACCAGGGTGTCGGCCAGATACGCCGCTTCGGCCACGTCATGCGTCACCAGTACCACGGTCTTGCCGAGTTGGGCGAACAGTTCGCGCATCTGCGCTTGCAGGTCGTAGCGCACGATGGGGTCGAGCGCGCCGAGCGGTTCGTCCAGCAGCAAGGCCGGTGGATCCAGCATCAAGGCGCGGATCAAGCCCACGCGCTGGCGCTGTCCGCCCGATAGCTCGGCCGGGTAGCGCTTCAATAATTCAGGCGGCAACTGGCACAGGGCGCACAAGGTCTCCAGGCGCTCATCGATGCGTTGCCGCGTCCAGCCCAGCGTCTGCGCCAGCAACACCACATTGCTGCGCGCATCCAGATGCGGAAACAACCCGCCTTCCTGGATCACATAACCGATGCGTTGCCGCTGCGCCTGCAGGCTGGCGCGTTGCAGCGGCGTGCCGTCGAAGGCCACCGTGCCGCTATCGGGCCATTCCAGCCCCACCAGCATGCGCAACACGGTGGACTTGCCGGCACCGCTGGGGCCGATCAAGGCGGTGGTGATCCCGCTGGCGAATGTCAGCGTGACTGCATCGAGGGCAATGGCCTGGCCGTAGCGGCGGCTGACCTGGTCGAGAGTGAACATGTGCGCGAGCTTGCCGGGCCTGGCGTCAGGCGAGCGCGAAGGCAAGCGTGCCGGCGCGCATCACCGCGGCGGCGCCAGCAACTCGCGCGCGCTCAGAGAGCCATCGCCGTTGGCATCCTGCCGCGCGAAGCGCTCGATCAGCGTGGCGCGATGGGCCGCGCGGGTGATCGGCTTGCCGCGACGACCCGGCAGTTCATCGCCCTGCAGCACGCCGTCGTGATCCAGGTCGCGCTGATCGAAGGCGTAGCTCATCCAGGCCAGATATTCATCGCGGCTAACACGTCCATCGCCGTCGGTATCCATGCGCTGCAGATATTGCTGGCTGTCCTGCACCTGGGCCTGCGCGACAACTGCCGGAATGCACACACCACACGCCATCAGCATGCTGCGCACGATCGAACCATGCGATCCATGCGCGCGCGCATCAGCACGCATACCACCGCGCTTAAGAGCCACTCAGCGCATAACCCTTGAGCTGCGCCGCATACGCCTGCAAGGCGGCATTGCCGCTGGCTTCGGCCTCGTGACACCACTGCTGCAAGTGCTTGAGCCGTTCGGAGGCATCATGGCTGCGCGCTTCCAGCACGGCGGTCAAGCGCGCGCGGTACTCGACCAGCGTGCGCATGCGCGGGCGCTCGGCCACCCAGCGCTGCAACTGTTCGCGCGCGTCGGGCTTGAGCCAGCGCCCGTCGTCGACCAGGCCCTTGCGCAAGCGCCGCGGCAGCAACTGCCGCAACTTGGCGCCGGTGGCGGCAGCTTCTTCGCGCAGTGCCGGCTTGAGCACGTTGCGCTGGTAGTCGGTCATGGCCTGAAAGCGATGCGAGAGCAATGCCTTGAGTGTGTCGGCATCGGGCACGGCGATGTTGGGGCGGATATCCAGCGACGGCGCAACGCGCAGCACCTTGGCCAGGCCCAAGGCCTGCAAACCGCGAATCGCGACCCAGCCGATATCCAGCTCCCAGCGCCGCATCGAAAACCGCGCCGAGCTCGGGAACGCATGATGGTTGTTGTGCAGTTCTTCGCCGCCGATCCACAACGCCCACGGTGTGAGGTTGGTGGAGGTGTCGGCCGATTCGAAATTGCGATAGCCCCACCAATGGCCAAGACCGTTGACCACACCGGCGGCCCAAAACGGAATCCATGCCATCTGGATCGCCCACAACGCAATGCCCGGCAGACCGAACAACACCGCGTTGATGACCAGCAACGCGATCGGGCCGGCATTGGCATGCGGGGTGTACAGGTGACGCTCGATCCAGTCGGTGGGTGCGCCCTTGCCGTACTGCTCGATATCGGCACGCTGCGCGCGCGCTTCGCGGTACAGCTCCACGCCGCGCCAGAACACTTGGCGGATGCCCTTGGTCTGCGGGCTGTGCGGGTCTTCTTCGGTCTCAACCTTGGCGTGATGCTTGCGATGGATCGCCACCCATTCACGGGTGATCATTGAGGTGGTGAGCCAGGTCCAGAAACGGAAGACGTGCGCAACGAGCGGATGAAAATCCACACCCCGGTGCGCCTGGCTGCGATGCAGGTACAAGGTCACCGCAAAGATGGTGAGCTGGGTGAACACCAGCAGCACCGCCAGCATGCTCCACACGCCCAACCCGGCCACGCCGGAGGTCAGGAAGTCGATGATCGGATCGGACAACATCGGCAGTTCCACAGCGGCGCCATCTCTTTGGTCGATGCAGACATGATGGGGGCGATGGCGGCAAACTTCACCCTTCGGATGCGTAGGGTGCACCCTGCATTCCTAAAGCGGTTCACACGTCTCCTTTCCCAACTTGGTTGATGTCATCCGTATGACTGTTGCTGCCGGTTTTTCTGCGACTTCTGCTATTGAAAATGCCGTCCCGTTGATCGAACTCGACCATGCCAGCGTGATGCGTGGCCAGGTGCGCGTGCTGCACGCCTTGAGCCTGCGCATTGCGCTGGGGCAACACACCGCCATCCTGGGACCCAATGGCTGCGGCAAATCTTCCTTCATCAAACTGATCACGCGCGAGCTGTATCCGCTGGTGCGTGCCGACGGCCAGCCGGCGGTGAAAGTGCTGGGCCAGACGCGCTGGCAGGTGGATCGTTTGCGCTCGCAGCTGGGCATCGTCACCGGCGATCTGAGCGTCAACCTGGCCGACATGCCGGGGCTGGATGTGGAAAGCGCGGTGCTGTCCGGCTTCTTCGCCAGCTACGTAGTGCCGCCGCATCGCGACGTCAGCGACGACATGCGCGCGCGGGCACGTGAGGCGCTTGCACTAGCGCGCGCACTGCCGCTGCTGGATCGGCAATTTGCCGAGTTGTCGGCCGGCGAAACCCGTCGCGTGCTGATCGCGCGGGCGTTGGTGAACCGGCCGCAAGCGTTGCTGCTGGACGAGCCGTCCACCGGTCTGGATCTGGTCGCGCGGCAGCATCTGCTCGACACCATGCGGCACCTCGCCCAGCAAGGCATCACGCTGGTGCTGGTGACCCACCACATCGAAGAGATCGTGCCGGAGATCGCCCGGGTGATCCTGCTACGCGGCGGCAGCGTGGTGGCCGATGGCACGCGCGATGCGCTGCTCACCGACGCCAGCCTGTCGGCAGTGTTCGACGGCCCGGTGCGGGTGCAGCGCGATGGCGAGCGTTATTGGGCGACGGTTGGGGAAGGCTGAGTTGCTTGCGCGCGTGGGCTCGGATAGGGACGTGCATCGGGGAGACGTGCATTGGGCAACCGTGCTCGAACCTTCATGAGATCAAGCCCCTCTCCCTGCGGGAGAGGGGTTGGGGTGAGGGTACGGGGCGAAGCCATGCTTGGAACGGATACCGCAAGGCTTCGCACGTACCCTCATCCGCCCCTGCGGGGCACCTTCTCCCGGGGGGAGAAGGAACAGCAGCGGGTCGCGCGACGCGTGTATTCTCCCTCGCCATCCATCCAACATCCCGTCGCCATGACCGCGCTCCGCCGCCCACGCTTTCTCGCCCTGATGTCGTTGCTCGGTGTGCTTTCGGCCTGCGGCGGTGAACCGCGTCCTGCCATGCCTGCACCTGTCGTGCAGGCGCCATCTGCCAGCACTGCCAAGCCGGTGAAGATCGGCGTGGCGCTCGGTGGCGGTGCGGCCAAGGGGTTTGCGCATATCGGCGTGATCAAGATGCTTGAAGCCAATGGCTTTGCGCCGGTGGTGGTGTCGGGCACCAGCGCCGGCAGCGTGGTCGGCGCGTTGTATGCCAGCGGCATGGACGCATTCCAGATGCAGGAAAAAGCCGTTGCGCTCGACCAGACCAGCATCCGCGATGTGCGGATCTTCTCCGGCGGGCTGGTGCAGGGCCAGAAGCTGCAGGACTACGTCAACGAGCAGCTCGGCGGCAAACCGATCGACAAGTTGCGCAAGCCCTTCGCCGCGGTCGCCACGCGCCTGGAAGACGGCGAGCGCACGGTGTTCGTGCGCGGCAATGCCGGCCAGGCGGTGCGCGCGTCCAGCAGCATTCCCGGCGTGTTCGAGCCGGTGACCATCGGCCAGTACCACTATGTGGACGGCGGCGTGGTCAGCCCGGTGCCGGTGGATGCCGCGCGTCAGCTCGGCGCCGAATTCGTGGTGGCGGTGGATATTTCCAGCAAGGCCAGCGGCAAGAATCCTGGCGATCTGCTCGGCACCGTCAACCAGTCGATCTCGATCATGGGCCAGCGCCTGGGCGAGGCCGAACTCAAACGTGCCGATGTGGTGATCCGCCCCAAGGTCAGCGACATCGGTTCGGCCGATTTCAACCAGCGTGGCGCGGCCATCCTGGAAGGCGAGCGCGCCGCGATGGCGGCGATGCCGCAGATCCGCGCCAAGATCGCGCAGCTGCAGGCGCAGCGCAGTAGCGCTACCCGGACGGCGGCCGATCAGGCTGCCGCAGCCAAGGCAGAAGCGTATCGGCGCTGTCTGGAAGAGCGCTCGCGTTGGGAGAAATTGCGCGGCAAGGAAGAGGCCTGCGTGGCGCCGTGATGCGGACAAGACTGCTCTTGTAGGAGCGGCCTTGGCCGCGATGCGTTACCTGTAACGCATCAGCATCATCGGCGACGCCTCAATAGCGCCAACGCAACGACACGCTGACAAACCGTGGCTCGCCATAGTTCTGGTAATCCAGGTTGGCCCAGTAGGTTTTGTCGAAGGCGTTGCGCACCGCCAGCGTGGCAGTCCACTGATCGCTGATGCGGTAGTTGGCGTTGAAGTGCACCAAGGCGTACGCGCTCTGCACCACGGTGACCGGTGTGGTGGCGCCGGTGCCGTCGCCGGTGGGGCGTTGGATATTGAAACCGCGTACCGCGCTCTGCCAGCTGACGCCACCGCCGATGCTCAGGCGCTCCCAGGCGCCGGGCAAGCGCAACTGCGTGGACAGCTGCAGATAATCCTCGGGCAGGTTGGCGTAGATCGCATCGGTGGGCGGGCGCGTCACCTTGACGTGGGTAAAGCCGGCATTGACGGTCCAGCCGGGCAGGATCTCGCCGTTGATATCCATTTCCCAACCACGGCTCTTGGTGCCGTTGATGCCGATGTAGGCCGAATTGCCGTCCGGCAGCGAGGATTCCGGCTGGGTCATGTCGCGCACGGCGAAGTTGTCCTGCTTGGCCTCGAATACGGCGGCGGTGGCCATCGCATGGCCGTCGAGCAATTGCGCCTTGATGCCGGCTTCCAGGTTGGAGCCTTCCACCGGCGCGAGCAGGTTGTTGTCCTTGTCGCGGTAGTTCTGCGGATTGAAGATTTCGGTGTAGCTGGCGTAGAGCGAGACGTCCGGCACGATGTCGTAGACCAGGCCCACGTACGGCGTGACTTCGTCGCTCACTTCATAGCGGCCACTGGTGCCGGTGTAGGTGCCGCTGGTGTCGAAGGCCTGGGTGCGGGTTTCCCAGGAACTCAGGCGTGCGCCGGCGATCAACGACAGCGGATCGGCCAGACGAAACCGTGTGGAGGCATACACGCCGCGCTGGGTGGTGCGCGCTTCGCTGCGCCGGCCGGTGCGCGCATAGGTCACTTCGGACGCATTGCCATCCCAGTTGCGGATGTTGGGAATGAAATAGCAGCGCTCGGGTGGACCAAAGTCGTTGGGGCAGGTCGCCCAGTCGTCGGGATAGGTCTGCGCCACGTCATACGAGGTCGATTGCAGATCCTGCCAGCTGCCGCCAACCACCACATCGTGCTGGCGGCCGAACAGCGAGAACCCACCGGACAGATACACATCCACGCTGTCGCGGGTGTCTTCGGTCTCGCCAGCGCCGGTGCGCAGAAACATGCCGCTGCCATCGGCGGCCGGATAGCCGGTGCCGTACACGCGCAGGCTCTGCACATTGCCCTTGGTGTGCGCGGTGTTGACGCGCAACAGCCAGTCCTCGCCGAAGCGTTGTTCCAGGTTGGCGAACGCAGTGCTGGTTTCGCGCTGCCAGCGGGTCCACTCCGGCGCCAGATTGGTGGAGCGCGACAGGTTGGCCAGCGAGCCATCGGCGGCGAAGAACGGCACCGTGCCCCAGGTCGAGCCGACCGGGCTGTTGTCCTGGCGCTGGTAACCGACGGTGAGCGTGGTGCTGTCGGTCAGATCGCCTTCCAGCACCGCCATGCCCGACATCTTGTTGTCATGGTAACGGTCGTAGTAGTAATCGCGGTCCTGCCAGGCCGCCACCACGCGGCTGCGCCAGCGCCCGTCTTCGGTCAGCGGTGCGTTGACGTCGGCCTGCATGCGGCGGAAATCCCAGGTGCCCGCGCTCACCGCGAACGAGGCATCGAACTCCTTGCCGGGCCGCTTGCGCAGCAGGTTGACCGTGGCCGAGGGAATGCCCGCGCCGGTGAGCAGGCCATTGGCGCCGCGGATCACTTCGATGCGGTCGTAAAAGACCGTGTCGTATTCCTGGTTGGTGGAACCGCTGTAGGTGGGCAAGCCGTCGACCTGGAAGTCGGTGATCTGAAAACCGCGCGCGAAATACAGCGGCCGCTGGGTGTCGTAGAACGACACGTTGACGCCGGTGACGTTGCGCATCACATCGTCGATGCTGAAAAGCGATTCGTCTTCCAACCGCTGCAGCCCGATCACGCTCACCGACTGCGGCGTTTCCTGCAAGGTCAGCGGCAAGCGCGTGGTGGTGGCCGGCTGCGCGCGGCTCACCGTGCCGTTGACGTTGACCTGGTCCAGCGTCTTGGCGCTGGTGGCATCGGCGGCGTGGGCAGTGGACGTCGTCATCGCCAGCGCGCACAGCAAGGCGGCGGACAGCGTGGCCAGAGGGGCGGAAATCGCGGGCATTGGAGGGGTTCTCATCGATCGGTGCGGACGCTGGGCGTCAGGAAGCTGCAGGCAGGCGTGCGCGTCCCACTCGGGCGACGAGCTGGCTGGCCCTGCGGGGCTGGCGGATCGACGGGGAACGACATGACCGGACGCGGCCAGAAGTTATGCAAATGTAAATCGTTAGCGTTTGAGAGGCAAGTCACAGTGTGCCGCCCCGCCCTCATGCAGCGCTGCGGGGGTCAGGCCAGATGCGCCAACGGCAAGCCTTCCGGTGCCTTGACGGTGCGCAGCACGAAGCTGGAATTGACGTCGGACACGCCGGTGGCGTTGAGCAGGCGGTCGAGCAGAAACCGCGAGAAATGCTCCAGATCGCGCACCTGGACCTGCAGCAGGTAATCCATGTCGCCGGTGAGCGCCCAGCAGGCCACCACCTCGTCCCAGCCGCGCACGCCATCGGCGAAATGCTCGATATCTGCCTGGCCGTGCTGCTCCAACTGCACCCGCACGAACGCCTGCAATCCCAGTCCCAGCGCCCTGGCATCCAGGCGCGCGCCGTAGCCGGCGATGATGCCGGCCGCCTCCAGCCGTTGGGTACGGCGCAGGCAGGCCGAGGCCGACAGATTGACCTGCACCGCCAACTCCGCGTTGCTGCTGCGCCCCTGCGTCTGCAGCAAGGCGAGCAGACGCAGATCGGTGCGGTCCAGGGCGATTGGCTGGTCCATATGTTGCGCAGCAGCAGAAGATGACGCACGAATCTTGCGCCATCTGGCGTTGACCGCGCAAGATTCGCAATCCCGTTGCGCGGCCATCGGGCTAAGGTGAGCGCTGATCATCGGGAACTGCCGCCGCATGAACATCGCACCGCAACGCGTCGAGAATCAGCTCACCGACAAGGGCTATGTGCCGGTCTACACCACCGCCGTGGTCGAGCAGCCGTGGGACGGCTACAGCGCCGACGACCATGCCACCTGGGGCAGCTTGTATCGGCGCCAGCGCGAGCTGCTGGTCGGGCGCGCCTGCGACGAATTCCTGCAGGCGCAGGATGCGATGGGCATGGGCGACACCCACATCCCGCGGTTCGATACGCTCAACGCCGTGCTGCAGGCGGCCACCGGCTGGACCCTGGTCGGCGTACAAGGCTTGCTGCCGGAGCTGGATTTCTTCGAGCATCTGGCCAACAAGCGTTTCCCGGTGACGTGGTGGATCCGCCGCCCCGATCAAATCGATTACATCGCCGAGCCGGATTTGTTCCATGACCTGTTCGGGCACGTGCCGCTGCTGATGAACCCGCTGTTTGCCGACTTCATGCAGGCCTACGGCCGTGGCGGAGTCAAGGCGCACGGCATCGGGCAGGACGCGTTGCAGAATCTCACCCGCCTGTATTGGTACACGGTGGAATTCGGCCTGATCGCAACGCCACAAGGGTTGCGTATCTTTGGGGCCGGCATCGTGTCGTCGAAGGGCGAATCGCTGCATTCGCTAGAATCGCCGGCGCCCAACCGGATCGGCTTCGACCTGCAACGCATCATGCGCACGCGCTACCGCATCGACAGCTTTCAAAAGACCTATTTCGTCATCGACAGCTTCGCGCAGTTGATGGACGCTACCGCGCCGGACTTCACCCCGATCTATGCCGATCTTGCGCAGCAAGCGCAGGTGCCGGCCGGCGATGTGCTGGTCACAGATCGGGTGCTCCAGCGCGGTACCGGCGAAGGCTGGAGTCACGACGGCGATGTGTGAGCGGTGCCAGGGTGGCGCGAGATCGCTGCACCGACTCGACAGCACTGCCCACGCGGACTAAGGTCAAACCTCCCCACACCGCCTTCGCTCAATGGACCTGACGCAGCTACGCATCCGGCGCTTGGAGCTGGACGACACCCGCCTGCTGTTCACCCTGGCCAATGGCATCCGTATCGATGAGCCCATCAAGGCGCATCGGCTGTTGTTCAAGGCGGCGGCGCCGCAGCGCGCGCAGTGGCAGCTCACCGAAGACGGTTTTGGGGTGAACTGGCCCGCCGTCGCGCCGCCTACCCCGGAGGGCCTGCTCAACATGCCCGAGCTGTTGTGGCGCCGCCGCAGTGCGCGCGCGCAGACCAAACTGACCATGCTGCGTGGACACCTGGATGCGCTGACCCCCGGCGAGCGCGAGCTGGTTGCACTGGCACGGCTGGACGCGGACATGGTCGAAAGCGGCTACGCGCGCTATTTCGATCGCTGGGACGCCACCACGCGCACTTACGCGCTGCAGGCGCTGGCGGCGATGGGCGCAGCGCAGACACGCCAGGCGATCGAAGGCTTGGGCGCAGTGTTCGAACGCCTGGAAGAAGACCCGAATCTGCTCAGCATCGAAGACATCCTCGACGCCATGAACGAGACCGACCGCCAGCGCGTGGATGGCTGGGAAGAAGTCTATTACCGCCGCTCCGGCGAACTGGCGCGGTTGGGGCTGACCCACTACGGGGTGGACAAGGCCTGAGGGGTGCAGGTACCAGCGCTTACGACAAGGCATAAAACCCTAACAAGCAGACCAGCCGAATACAAAATTAAGTTGCTTTTATACTGCTAAAGAGTAATTTAATTTGGTATGGCCAAACGCGTCCCTCCCACCATGCCGCGTGCCCAGCGCCAAATCGAGGCGCTGGGAGAACGCTTGCGCGCCGCACGACTGCGTCGCGAGATGACCCAGCGCGAGCTGGCCACCCGCGTCGGCGTCAGCGTGCCAACCCTGGCCAAGCTGGAAAACGGCGATCCATCGACCAGTCTGGCGACCGTTCTCCGTGTACTGACCGTGCTTGGTCTGGACAAGGACATCGATCTGCTGGCGCAGACCGATCCGCTGGGGAGGCAGCTGCAGGACAGCAGGCTGCGTCGCCCGGGGCCCTCCTCCATCAGGAGCGAGCCATGAGTTCGGCTCCCTTGGCGCATGACATCAACAAGGTCGAGGTGTGGTTAGAGGATCAATCATTGGGCGGCAGCTCCCTGGTTGGGTATTTGACACGCCAATACAGCCGCCGCGGCGAGACACTGCAGTTCGAATATGCCGCCGGCTGGCTGGCCAACGAGACACCCGTTCGCGCGTTCGCGCTCGACCCGCAACTGCCGCTCTATGCAGGCGCATCGATTGCACGCGCCGGAGCGTCCGAGTTGACCGGTGCCTTTCTGGATTGTTCGCCCGATCGCTGGGGCAAACTGCTGATGAAGCGCAGAGAAGTGATCATGGCGCGCGAACAAGGCCGAAAAGTTCGTGCACTGCGGCCCTGGGATTATCTGATCGGCGTCAACGATGCGTCCCGCATGGGCGCGCTGAGGTTGCGCGACAGCACGACCGGCCGACACCTCGACGACCATGCATTGAGCGCACCGCCCATGACGCAATTGCGCGAGTTGGAAGCGATTGCTCGGCGCCTTGAGCGCGATGACATGGATGACAGCGACATGGATCTCACGTGGGTCAAGCAACTGATCGCACCCGGCGCTTCGCTTGGTGGCGCCAGGCCCAAGGCCAGTGTCAGAGAGACGGATGGCTCTCTCTGGCTGGCGAAATTTCCTTCCGCTGACGACCTCTACGACGTGGGGCGATGGGAATACATCACCTACCGTTTGTCACTGGCTGCGGGCATCAGCATGCCTGCCGCCAAACCACTGGAACTGTCCAATCACGGCACCACGTTCGCGGTGCAGCGCTTTGATCGCACTGCGCATAGCCGCCGTGCATATGCCTCGGCATTTACGCTGCTGGATGTGGAACACAGCGAAGCGTCGTCTTACGTCGATATTGCGCATGCCATCGAAGTCGTTGGCGCAACACACGCGATTCAACATGATCTGCACCAGTTATTCCGCCGCGTCGCCTTCAACATACTGGTCGGCAATCGCGACGATCACTTACGCAATCATGGATTCCTGCGTGAGCACGACGGCTGGCGTTTGGCACCTGCGTTCGACGTCAATCCAAACCAGGACAAAGACGTGCACGTGCTGGCCATCAGTCTTGACGACACCATACCCGATACGGCGCTATTGATGGAAACGCACGAGTATTATCGGCTGACCAGAGCGCAGGCATTGGCCATCATCGAAGAAGTACGCGCGGCGGTTGCGCGGTGGCAACAGGAAGCTGTGCGATGCAACGCCAGCCGCGCAGAGATAGTGGCGATGGAATCGGTGATTGATCCGATGCGATAGGCTTGATTTCAAGGCTTATCGTGAGCATCGCAACCGGGAGATCGATGATACGTATCAGTGACGTATGGCTTATATCTTCGGCGCCACCGTGTATGCCAGCAATACAACCAACGGTTCTTCTCCGGTTTGCTGTAACGCGTGCGTACTTCCCGGCCGCGTCAGTAGCGCATCGCCTGCGTTGACTTCGTATTGCTTGCCATCCAGTGCATACAGCCCGCGGCCGCTGACGATGTAATAGATCTCGTCCTTGTCGTGCAAGTGCAGGCCGATGCCCGCGCCCTTGTGCAGCACGCGTTTGCGCAGCACGAATTTCAGCTCCGGTGCGTCGGCGAAGAAGGGGTACGCCGTGGTGGGCCCGGCGCCACCGTGCGGGCCGGGTTGCTCGCGGGCGAGGTCGCGTTCGTGCACCACCAGCGAGGGATGCGCCTGCGCGGCGCGTTGTGCGGCCGTGTCGGGGGCTGCGCCGCAATCGGCGTCGCGGCGGAGTTGCGGTTTCAGCGCTGGCTGCAGTTGCACCCAGCCATGCACAACCAGGCAGGCGATTGCGGTGGCACCGGCGCGGCTGAAGTGGGTGCCATCGACCTTGCCTTGTTCGGGCACGAACAGGAAGTACGGTTTGGCTGCCTGTTCGCCGAGTGCGCGGATCCAGTCGCTGGAGCTGGCGTTGAGATCGATGAGGGCAACGTGCTCTTGCGCTGCGAGTTGCTGCATGGCCAGCGTATAGCGGCCGTGGGTGTCGAGCAGCGCGCCGAAGTCGTAGAGCAAACGAGCGGCGGGCGTGATCAGGATCGGCGTGGCGCCCTTGTCGCGTGCGGTGGCGATGTAGCGGCGCAGGAACTGCTGATAGTCGCTGTGCGCGTCGGTATAGCGGGTCGGGTCTTCGTGTTTGGCGTCGTTGTGGCCGAACTGGATCAGCAGGATGTCGCCGCGTTGCAGTTGGTTGGCGATGGCGTCCAGGTGCCCTTCTGCGATGAAACTGCGGGTGCTGCGGCCGCCCTTGGCGTGGTTGCGGACCTGCCATTGCGCAGGGTCGAACCAGTCTTGCAGCAGTTGGCCCCAGCCGGCTTGCGGCGCGCGCTCCGGGCCGTATTCGGCGGCGGTGGAATCACCGGCGATGAAGATGCGGTGTGGTTCGGCGCGGGCGGGGTTTGCGGAGAGCAGCAGCAACGATGCGAACAGAAGCAGACGCATGGTGGCTCCGGAGAAGAGTGTTTAGGACAGCGCGGTGTCCCTTCTCCCATCGGGAGAAGGTGCCCGAAGGGCGGATGAGGGTGCGGCGGCATCGGAAATGTTGGACGGCCTTACTGTCGTCTCAAGCCTTTCAAGCCTTTTCCGTTTAGGCCAGCTGTCTTCCGCCGTACCCTCACCCCAACCCCTCTCCCGGCGGGAGAGGGGCTAAAACGCATTGGCTAGTTACGCTGCGGCAGCAGCGGCTTCCGGCTTGCCCAGTACGCCGGCGACGAAGGCGCGGATCTCGGCGTCCTGGGCGTTGTCGAAGAAGCACTGCTGGAAGCGCTCGCCGCCGACGGCCTGCTTGATCAGCTCCGGGTCGATGGCGCGCAGGCCGTCGATGTACGACTTGGCGGTGGCCTGCTTGAGCTGGGTGAGGATGCCGGCGTTGGCGGCCTGCGATTCACGACGCTCGGCCGGGTAGCCCAGGCCACGCTCGCCGCTGAAGGCCTTTTCGAAGATGTAGCGCACGTTGATTTCCGCGCCCCAGCCGTAACCCTTGGCGAATGCCAGCGACAGCGCATTGCCGTTGTTGACCTGGGCGAACAGGTAGGCGTCGGTCGGCTCGATGCAGTAGCCGCAGAACACGCCCGGATGCGCGTTGAGCGACATCATCGCGCCCTGACCCGTGCCGCAGCCGGCGACGACGAAGTCGACCGCCTTGGAGTTCAACAGCAGGCTGGCGACGATGCCCAGATGGATATAGGTCAGGCGGTGGTCGTTGTCGCCGTCCATGCCGACGTTGAACACGCTGTGGCCTTGTTCGCTGGCGACGTCGTTGAGCTGCTGCAGGATCACCGGGTTCTTGCCGGCCTGACTAAACTCATTCATGAGTGCGATTTTCATGGGGTGCTCCGATTGGGTTGGGGAAAGTTGTTTGGAATGTGGTGATGCGTGCGCTTGGGTGGCGGACTTGATGAGTGTCTGGGTCGGGTCGTGCGCGTGCATGCCGACCCTCATCCGCCCTTCGGGCACCTTCTCCCGGAGGGAGAAGGGAACGACGCGGTTTTCTCAGCGTGCCAGCCAGCCGCCGTCGACCGGGATGATGGCGCCGTTGACGTAATCCGAGGCGCTGCTGGCCAGGAACACTGCGGTGCCGCCGAGGTCGGCCGGTACGCCCCAGCGCGCGGCCGGGATGCGGTCCAGGATGGATTTGTTGCGCGCTTCGTCGGCACGCAGCTGGGCGGTGTTGTCGGTGGCCATATAGCCGGGCGCAATGGCGTTGGTGGTCACGCCCTTGCTGCCCCACTCGTTGGCCAGCAAGCGGGTGATGCCGGCGATGCCGGACTTGCTGGCGGTGTACGACGGCACGCGGATGCCGCCCTGGAACGACAGCATCGAGGCGATGTTGATGATCTTGCCGCTGCCCTGGGCGATGAAATGGCGGCCGGCGGCCTGGGCCATGAAGAAGGCCGATTTCAGATTGACGTTCATCACGTCGTCCCAATCCTGCTCGCTGAAATCCACCGCGTCGGTGCGGCGGATCAGACCGGCGTTGTTGACCAGGATATCCAGGCGGCCCAGGCCGTCCAGGGTTTCCTTGAGGATGCGCTCGACTGGCTCGAGGCTGATCAGGTTGGCCTGGATGGCGATGAAGCGGCGGCCCAGGCCCTTGACCAGTTCTTCGGTCTCGGTCGGCGCCTGGATGCCGGCGGCGGCGATGTCGGCGCCCGCCTGTGCCAGTGCCAGCGCGATGCCCTGGCCCAGGCCAGTGTTGGCACCGGTGACCAGTGCGACCTTGCCTTCGAGACTGAACGGATTGCTCATTACCTTATCGCTCCTGCTGGGTGATGCCACGTTGGATGAGTGCGTTGCGTCCGCGCGCTGCGCGGCCACGCATTGATGGAGTTATTGCATTAACTTGGCTGGTGAATCGCATTAACCGAGTTATTGCGCTGATTAAGTATTGCCTTGCAAGCGCCAGCGTCATTTGAGCTGGCAGATGTCCAGCACGTGCATGTCGGTGTAATCAAGGTTTTCGCCGCCCATCGCCCAGATGAAGGCGTAATTGCTGGTGCCGGCACCCATGTGGATCGACCACGGCGGCGACACCACCGCTTCGTTGTTCTGGATCACGATGTGGCGCTGCGCGTCCGGCTCGCCCATGAAGTGATAGACGCGGTCGTTGGCGCCAAGATCGAAGTAGAAATACACCTCGCTGCGGCGGTCGTGCAAATGCGGCGGCATGGTGTTCCATACGCTGCCCGGCTTGAGCACGGTCAGGCCCAGCAGCAACTGCGAAGACTGGCAGGTGGCCGGCACGATGTACTGGTAGATGGTGCGCTCGTTGCTGGTTTCCAGCGCGCCACGCTCCAGTGCCACCGCGTCCTTGATCGAGAGTTGTTTGGTCTCGAAGCGCGCGTGCGCCGGCGTAGAGGCCAGGTAGAACTTGGCCGGATTGGCAGCGTCTGCGGACGCGAAGGTGACCTCGGTGCTGCCCATCGCCACGTACAGGCCGTCCTTTGGCCCGAGCGTGTAGGCGGTGCCGTCCACGGTCACGGTGCCAGGACCGGCGCCGACGTTGAGGATGCCCAGCTCACGGCGCTCCAGGAACGGATGGCCGGCAGCGGACGCGGGTTCGGTCTGCTTGGGCAGCTCCAGCGTTTTACCAAGCGGTGCCGCGCCACCGAGCACAAAGCGCTCGTAGTGGGTGTATTTGAGGGTCACCGCATCTTCGACGAACAGGCCGTCGAGCAGATAGAGCTCGCGCAGGTCGTCGTTGCTGGCGCCCTTGATGGCGTCGGGATGGGTGGCGTAGTGGGTCTTGCAGTACAGGGACATGCGCGATCTCCGGTAGCAAGCAAGGGGGATATTGGCTTGCACCGGGACATTCTACCGACTCTGGTTAACCGGTGTCATTGCGCAGTGCACGATAGCGTGGGAATCCCTTCTCCCTGCGGGAGAAGGTGGCGCGTAAGCGCCGGATGAGGGTACGAGGCTGCGCGCGGTGCTAGAGGGCGCGATCGGGTTGGTCGAGTAGAGGCTTGTGCGCCCATCTCACTTCAGCGCATGTCCGAGCTTTTTTAGATGGCTGTCTGCCGCCGTACCCTCACCCCAACCCCTCTCCCGGAGGGAGAGGGGCTCACTCCCTTCTCCCGTCGGGAGAAGGTGGCGCGTAGCGCCGGATGAGGGTGCGAGGCTGCGCGCACTCCCGCAGGGAGAGAGGCTTTACGTGCTCAATCCTCCGGCGGTTGGCAGGAGTCGCGCACGATCAGGTGCGGGCGCACGCTGGCGGTGGGGAGTTGCGGGGCGTTGTCGGGCTGGATCAGCATCGCGGCGGCGGTGCGGCCGGTGTCGCGGGTGTGGCGGCGCACCGAGGTCAGCGGCGGCCATAGCCGCGAGGCCAGCGAGCTGTCGTCGTAGCCGATCACCGAAAGCTGGCGCGGGATGTTGATACCGGCGCGCAGTGCGACCTTGTAGATACCGGCGGCCATTTCGTCGTTACCGGTGAAGATGGCGGTGGGGCGCTTCTTGCCCAGCAGCAGCTTTTCGGCGGCGGCCACGCCGGATTCGAAGGTATAGCCGGCTTCCACAATCCGCTCGGGCGGCAGTTCGATGCCGCGCCGGGTCAGCGCGTCGGCAAAGCCCGAGGTGCGCTCGACCGAGGAGCGGTAAGCGCTGGGGCCGGTGACCAGGGCGATGTCGCGGTGGCCGAGCGAGAGCAGGTAGTCGGCGGCCTCGGCGGCGCCGTCGCGGTCGTGGGTGATCACCGTCTGCGAGGTGGCGTCCAGCGCGACCGAGGCGATGCGGGTATAGCGGCAGCCGATCTCGGCCAGCATGTCGGCCAGCGCCTGGTCCTCGGAGGCGCGTGGCACCAGGATCACCCCGTGCAGCTTCTGCGCCTGGGCAAAGCGGCGCACGCCTTCGATATAGCCGGGGCTGCGGCTGTCGCAGGGGTGCACCACCAGCTCGAAACTGGAGCCGCGCAGCGCGTCCAGCGCGCCGTACTGCATGTCCACGATGTACTGCGCGGTGGGGTTGTCGTAGACCATGCCGATCAGGAACGAGCGCCGGAACGCCAGCCCGCGCGCGAGCGGGTCGGGCGAGTAGCCGACCTCGCGCATCAGCGCTTCGACCTTCTCGCGGGTGTCCTGGCGGACCAGCGGCGAATTGTTGATGATCCGCGAGACGGTCTTCTTGGACACCCCGGACATCCGGGCGATGTCGTTGATCGTGGCTACCTTGCCCTTCGGCAGGCCGGGCATTCCCTCTTCAGGCATCTTGCGGGCGGGCATAGCGGTCAACCATTGAAGTTGATTGGATTCTACCGGCCAGCGGGCCGGCAAGCCTTCGCAGGCTTGCCGATGTCTCGAATCCGCCATGACCAGGGCGCCGTGGCGTGATGCGCCACAGCATGCCCGGCAGTGCAGAACGGTCAGTCCAGGGCGCGGTAGCGGAAGTTGCGGAACTCCACCTGGCCTTGGCCGGACGCGTATAGCGCCGGTTTCAGTGCCAGGAACTTGCCGGCCACGTTGTGGTGGTAGCCGGACACTTCCATCTGCACCGGGTACTTGGTCCAGGTGGTGCCGTCGGTGCTGCTGTGGATGGTGACGATGTGGCGGTTGTTGGTGACGCGCAGCCATAACGCGCCGCCCTTGCCGCTGGGCGCCAGCCTGGCCGGGCGTTCTTCGCCGTAGCGGTGCATGACGAAGTTCTCGCCGTTGCTCCCCACACCGGCGTAGAGCTTGTCGCTGTAGAACAGCAGCGCCCCGCCCTGCCCGCCCGGTGCCACCGTCATCTGCACCTCGAACTGATAGGCCTGGTCGGGCGCGATCAGGGTCAGCGGCGAGGCATCGCGCGGGGCGCTGCCCTTGCCCTGCAGGCGCAGCACGCCATCGCCTACTTGCAGACGCTTGGCTTCGTCGGCGGCCGGGTTGAAGAACGACCACTGCGGGCCGAGCGTGTTGGCGCGGAAGTCGTCCGACAACCTCAGGCCATGCGGCAAGGCCTGCCCGCTGGGCTTTTTCAACGGCGTGCCCAGGTCGCCGCCCTTGGCGACGAACCAGCCATCCGCGGTCCACTCGATCGGGTCGAGCAGCGCCTGCCGGCCCAGCGTCCAGTAGCCGTGTTCGTAGCCGTGGTAGAGCATCCACCAGCGCTGGTCGGTACCTTCCACCAGGGTTGCATGGCCACGCGACCACCACGGCTCGTCGGCGCTCTTGGTGCGGGTGATCGGATTGTTGGGCGCGTTCTGCCAGGGGCCATGGATCGAGCGCGAACGCGCGGTGATCACCATATGCCCGGTCGGCGGGCCGGCGGTGCCGCCGACTGCGGTGGTCATGTAGTACCAGCCGTTGTGGCGGGTAATCTTGGGGCCTTCCTGGGCGTAGCCCTCCACGTCCCAGCTTTCCGGGTATTTCCAGCCGTCGTAGACGTGCTTGGGCGTGCCGACCACCTTGAAGCCGTCGTCGGAGAGCTGCACGTAATCGCCGCCGCTCAGGAACAGATAGCGCTTGCCGTCCTCGCCCACTGCATGGCCGGGGTCGATGTACTTGCCCAGGCCGATGTCAATCGGCTTGCTCCACGGGCCGGTGATGTCATCGGCCCAGACCACGAAGTTGCTGCGCTCGCCCTGGTCGCCGCGGCGCGCCGGGAAGTAGATGTAATAGCGCTTGCCGTGCTTGATCAGGTCCGGTGCCCAGATCGCGCCGACGTTCTGCGTGATCGCATGGCCCAGCGGTTGCCAGTTGACCAGATCGCGCGAATGCCAGATCGGCAGGCCGGGATAGGCATCGAACGAGGACAGCGTGAGGTAATAGTCGTCGCCGTCCTTGAGCACCGACGGGTCGGGGTGATCGCCGGCCAGCACCGGGTTGAGGAAGGTGCCGTTGCCCTGGTCGGCAATGCGCTGGTGTTCGATACCGCGCTTCCAGTCGGCCGCAGCGCTTAGCCCGGCACACAGCAGCAGGCCGCTGGCCAGCAGCCAACGCAAACAGAGTGAAGTGTTACGCATACGCATGCTCTCTCCTTGACCCCCAACCTGCGGGGCGATGCGGCGGCCGACGCCTTAGATCGTCGGCCGCTGGGATGACGGCGGAAACTCCCGCCAGCAGCGGCGCTGAGCACAGCTCATGCAGCGTCGCCAAGCGACTGTCGGATGGGGTGGCCGGGGCGGTGGAATCGCACGTGGTAGACGCCGATTCGTTCGCCCCGACCGCGCCCTGCCGACGGATACGCAGTGGATGGGAGTGGCGCCCTTACGCGCGCAGTGCCCGCGGCAACCACAACGACAGTTCGGGGAAAAACGCCACGATCAGCAGCACGCATAACGCGGCCAACCAGAATGGCCAAATGGTGCGCATGCTCTGGGCGATGGTGATCTGGCCGATCGAGGTGCCGATAAACAACACCGAGCCGATCGGCGGGGTGATCAAGCCGATACCGCCGGCCAGCACCATCACCAGACCGAAGTGGATCGGGTCGATGCCGTAGGCCTTGACCACCGGCAGGAAGATCGGCGTGCAGATCAGGATCTTCGGCGCCAGGTCCATGAACATGCCCAGCAACAACAGCATCACCACGATCATCAGCAGCACGGTGTTCTTGCTGTCGGCGATGGCCTGCAGGAACTTCACTGCGGCCGCCGGCACCTGCAAGTACGCAAGCAACCAACCGAACACTGCAGCCGTGGCGATCACGAACAGGATCACGCCAGTGGTGCGCGCGGCATGCGTAACCGCCGCGAAGAACTCGGCCCAACGCAGCTGGCGATACAACAGCGCGGTGACGATCAACGCGTACACCACCGCAATCGCGGCGCTCTCCACTGCGGTGAAGATGCCGGCGCGAATACCGATGAAGATCAGCGCCACCAACCCCAGGCCCGGCAGTGCGCCGAATAGGCGCAGCGCCACCGCGCGCCAGCCGGGGAACGGCTCGGTGCCGTAGCCGCGATGGCGCGCCACCGCATAGCCGGTGACCATCATTGCCGCAGTCATCAACAGCGCTGGGAAGATGCCGGCGGCGAACAGATCGGCAATCGAGATGCCGCCGCCCGCTGCTGCGGAAAACAGGATCAGGTTATGCGAGGGCGGCACCAGCAGCGCCACCAGCGCGGCGGTCATGCTCACATTCACCGCGTAATCGCGGTCGTAACCGCGCTTGATCATCTGCGGAATCATGGTGCCGCCGACCGCCGAGACGTCGGCAATCGCCGAGCCGGACACGCCGCCGAAGAACAGCGACGACAACACGCTGACCTGGCCCAGGCCGCCACGCACACGCCCCACCAGCGACGAGGCCAAGGCGATCAAGCGTTCGGAAATACCACCGCGCAGCATCAACTCGCCAGCGAAGATAAACAGCGGAATGGCGATCAACGAGGCCGAGCCGCTACCGGCGGAAATCTGCTGCACCAGCACCACCGTGGGCAGGTCCAGATACAGCAGCGTGGCCAGCGCGGCCGCGCCCAATGCGTAGGCCACCGGCACGCCGATCAGCAGCAGCACCACGAAGGTTCCCAACAACATGGCGATGCCCATCAGCGCACTCCTCCGGTGTGGATCGGGCGCAGCACACGCCACAGCTTGTACAAGGCGAACACCACCATCAGCGCGCCGCCGATCGACAGCGGCAGGTAGTTGATGCTCTGCGGCATCTGCGCGCCGGCCATCTTGATGTCCAGCCCATCGACCAGCAGCGCCGCACTCCAGCGCGCCAGCACCGCGCCAATGGCGATGATCATCAGCGGGCGGATCAGATCGAACACCTTGCGCACCAGCGGCGGCACGTGTTCGCCCAGCAGGTAGAAGCCGAAATGGCGGTTGGTGTGCACACCGGCGGCCGCGCCCAGGCTCAGCGCGGTGCTCAGCAGCAGCAGCGTCACCGGCTCGGTCCAGCTGGGCGAGTCGTTGAGCACGTAGCGGGTGAACACCTGCCAGCCCTGCACGACCACCAGGCCCAGCAAGGCCAGCGATGCCACACCAACGGCAGTGTCGGAAACGCGGTCCAGCGCGCGCTGCAACGGCGCGACCGGGACGGCGAGAGTCTCGGGTTCGGTCATTGGATTACCTCTATGCGAAATCGCGGATGCGGCGGTACAACGCTTCGATCTCCGGCTGCTTGCGGTATTCGGCCAGCAGCGGGGCGGAGGCGGCGCGGAATGCCGGCATGTCGACCTGATTGAGCTTGACGCCGTAGTCGATCACCTGTTTGCGCGCGATCACTTCCGAGGCATCCCACAGGTTGCGCATCACCGGCACCGAGGCGCGTGCCAGTTCCACCACCAGGCCGCGGTCGGCCGGGCTCAGCGATTCGAAACTTTTGCGCGACATCACCAGGATGTCCGGCGCGTAGGAATGCTCGCTCTGGGACCAGTAGTGCGCCGCCTCGAAATGGCGGCTGGACTGGAAGCTGCGCATGTTGTTTTCCGCACCGTCGATCATGTGCGTTTCCATCGCCGAGAACGTCT
Source organism: Xanthomonas sp. NCPPB 2933 (assembly GCF_056725225.1). NCBI lineage: Bacteria > Pseudomonadati > Pseudomonadota > Gammaproteobacteria > Lysobacterales > Lysobacteraceae > Xanthomonas > Xanthomonas sp. NCPPB 2933. Next base: position 230,715 of record NZ_CM161518.1, on the reverse strand, counting down.
CGCCCAGCGACATCGGGGTGGGATTGGCGCCCAGCATGCGCATCAGCTTGAGGAAGATGTCCGACGAGGCCACACGCAATTTCAGGCCCTTGAGATCTTCCGGGCGGTGCAGCGGATGCTTGGTGTTGTAGAAGCAACGCGCGCCCGAATCGTAGATCGCCAGGCCCACCAGATCGCGCTGCTCGAAGCTGCGCAGCACGCTGTCGCCGACATGCCCGTCGATGGCGCGGCGCAGATGCGGCACCGAGTCGAACACGTACGGCAGGCACAGCGCTTGTGTGAGCGGAAAGGTGTTGTTCAACGCGCCCGAGTACACCCGGGTGATGTCGATGGCACCGAAGCGCGCCATATCGATCGCCTCCGACTCGCGGCCCAATTGGCCGGAGTGGTATTGGCGCAACTTGAGCCGGCCGTTGGTACGTGTTTCGAGCTGCTTGCCGAACCACCGCACCGCTTCCACGGTGGGGTAGTCGCCGATATGCACATCGGTGGCGGTCAACAACTGCCCGCCGGGGATCGGCGTGGTGGCACCGGCGCCCAGCCAGGGGCCGGCCGCGGCGGCACCGAGCCCGGCACCGAGGAAATGTCTGCGTGTGATCATTGGCGCCCTCCCAAGCGTCTGGTCACTGAGTCCGAATCAGGTAGCGGACACAGCCGTGCAGGAAATGTCGCCGATGCCGGCGAAGCGAATCAGGGCACGCTGTCCCACTTCGATGTCATGGATACCGGTGGCATTGCCCGTGGCAATGAGATCACCGCGCTTGAGCGGACGCCCGCGCTGGGCCGAACGACTGAGCGCAAACGCGTAGGCGGCGCGCAATCCACCCGGCAACGTGGTGGCTCCACCGGTACCGACCACCTGGTCATCGATCAGCGTTTCGGCAGTCAGCGCGGACTCGTCGCGTGCCAGCCAATCGGTCACTTCCGGGCCTAAAATCAGGCCGTTATTGTTGCCGAAGTCGGAAATCACCACGCGCGGGCCCAGCTTGTTGATGGTCGCCAACGGGCTGCTGGCGATCTCCACGCCGATGAACAACGTGGCCGGCAGCTGCGCCGCATGCTCCGGGGTGAAGTGGGTCTGCTCGGCGGGAGCATCCGCTTCCAGGCGCAGCACGTATTCGGCCTCTACCGCACCGAAGCCGCCCTGGTAGATCGGGAACTGGGTTGTTCCACCGGTAGCATTCCAGAGCTTGCGCGAGAAGATCGGGCCCAGCAGGCGGTCGTCGCCGGAGGCGTCGCGGCGCTCGGCGGCGATATAACCCACCTTCCAGCCGACCACCTGGTCGTCCCACTGGCTGATGGCGATGTCCTGCACCTGATAGGCAGTGACCAGATCCTCAGGGATTTGCCCGGGAAAGTCGGGCAGCGATGCCCCTGCACGGCGTGCCTCCACAAACTGCTGGGCGATCTGCGACAGCATGGATGTGGACGATGGCGGGGTGGCGGCGTCGTTGCTCAAGGGTGTCTCCCTGCTAGTGTTTTTGTTGCACTGCCAATCGACAGTGGCACGGTGTGCTGTATATGGTAAACCGGTGTCATTGGCAATGTGCAGTGCGGCAAAGTTAGCCTTCAAAGCGAAGTAACCCTGGGAGGGGTGGATGGAACAGACAAGCCAAACGCGTGGTTTTGCGGCGTTTTCAGTTGCTATGCGGCGGTGCCTGCCGCTGGTGTTGCTGGCGACCTCGCTATTGATCGGGCCGGTGGTTGCGGCCGAGGTGCCCAGTGCCGATACCACGGCCGAGCACGCCAGCCGGATCGCGCTGTGGCCCAGCGGGATGGCACCGGGAGACAACGCGCTGAAGCAGCCGCAGCGCATCATCGAGCGCAGCAGCGACCCTGCCCTGCCCGATCGCTACATCCAGCAGATCAGCACGCCTTACCTGGTGGTCTACCGGCCCAAGCAGCCAAACGGCACTGCCCTGCTGGTCACTCCCGGCGGCGGCTACCAGCGCATCGTGCTGGACAACGAAGGCAGGGCGCTGGTGCCCAGCTTCGTCGACCAGGCCGGGATCACGCTGTTCGTGCTGCGCTACCGCCTGCCCGGCGAAGGCCATCCGCACGGGGCCGACGTGCCGCTGGCCGACGCACAGCGCGCGCTGCGGCTGATCCGCGCCAACGCCGCCCGCTACGGCATCGACGCGCAGCGGGTCGGGGTGATGGGGTTCTCGGCAGGCGGTCATGTCGCCGCCAGCCTGGGCACCCGCTATGCCGCGCAGGTGTACCCGAAGCTGGATGCGGCCGATGCGCTGAGCGCGCGGCCGGATTTCGAGCTGCTGATCTACCCGGTGATCGACATGGACAGCGCCAACGCACACGCGGGCTCGCGCGAGCGCCTGCTCGGCAGCAGTCCGAGCGATGCGCAGGTGCGCGCGTACTCGCCGCACCTGCATGTGGATGCACGCACGCCGCCGACCTTTCTGCTGCATGCGCAGGACGACACGGTGGTGTCGGTGCGCAACAGCCTGCTGATGCATGACGCGTTGCTGCGTGCCGGCGTGCCCAGCGAGCTGCATGTGTTTCCGCAGGGCGGTCATGGCTTCGGTACCGCCAGCGGCACCGGGCTGACCGTGGCCGCGTGGCCGCAGCTGGCGCAGGCCTGGATTGCGCATGTGAGTAAGGCGCAAACGCCCTCGACTGCGACTGCGAATGCATCTGTCGCTGCACCCGCACCGGCTCAGGACGCCGCGCAATGACGTCACCATCCACGCCCGACGCGCGGCGGCGAACGCTGCTGCGTGGTGGCTTGTTAGCCACGGCTGCAGCCGCGCTGCCGGGTTTCGTCGGCGCGGCCGCAACAGCGCCTGCGCGCGACGACAGTACGCCGCTGGCACACGTGCGTGGCGGCGCACTGCGCGGTTATGGCGATCAAGGTATCTGCGTGTTCAAGGGCATTCCCTACGGCGGCGACACCGCAGCACGGCGCTTTCAGGCGCCCGTGCCGGAAACGCCCTGGCAGGGCGTGCGCGACGCCAGCGCCTTCGGTGCCGCTGCACCGCAACCCAAGGCCAGCGAACCCACCAGCGAGGAGTGCCTGTTCCTCAACGTGTGGACGCCGGGCCTGCGCGATGGCGGCAAGCGGCCGATCCTGTTCTATATCCACGGCGGCGGCTACACCACCGGCTCCGGCAGCGACCCGCTCTACGACGGCGTGCGCCTGTGCAAGCGCGGCGATGTGGTGGTGATCACCGTCAACCACCGGCTCAACCTGTTCGGCTATCTGTCGCTGGCGCAGCTGGGCGATACGAGCTTTGCCGACTCCGGCAATGCCGGGCAGCTGGATCTGATCCAGGCACTGCAGTGGGTGCGCCAGCACGCGTCCGAATTCGGCGGCGATGCCGGCAATGTCACCGTGTTCGGCCAGTCCGGTGGCGGCGCCAAGATCGCCACCTTGATGGCGATGCCCGCCGCACGCGGCCTGTTCCATCGCGCGTGGACCATGAGCGGGCAGCAGGTCACTGTGGCCGGCCCGCGCGCGGCCACTCAGCGCGCGCAAATGCTCCTGGATGCATTGAAACTTGCGCCTGGCGCGCTTGCGCGTATTCGCACGCTGCCAATTGAGCAACTGCTGGCTGCCGCGCAAGTGCGCGATCCCTCGCGGGTGGAAAACAGCGCCTTGTATTTCGGCCCGGTGCTGGATGCGCGCAATGTGCCGGTGCATCCGTTCTGGCCGACCGCCCCGCTGCAATCGGCGAAGATTCCGCTGGTGATCGGCAATACCCGCGATGAAACGCGCGCGTTTCTCGGCAACGATGCGAAGAACTTCGCGCTGAGCTGGGACGAGCTGCCGGCCAGGCTGGAAACCCAGCAATACGTGGATCTGCTGCCGCAGGTGGTGATTGCCGAATACCGCCGGCTGTATCCGCAGTATTCGCCATCGGACGTGTTCTTCGCGGCCACCACCGCAGGGCGCTCGTGGCGCGGCGCGGTCGAAGAAGCCGAGGCACGCGCACGTCAAGGCGCACCCACCTGGGTCTATCAACTGGATTGGGGCTCGCCACTGGATGGCGGCAAGTTCGGCGCCTTCCACACGCTGGATATTCCGCTGGTCTTCGACACCATTGCGCAACCGGGTTCGCGCACCGGCGATGGCGCCGATGCGCAGCGCATGGCCGAGCAGATGAGCGAGGCGTTGATTGCATTCGCGCGCAGCGGCGACCCGAATCATCGTGGTCTGCCGCGTTGGCGACAGTATTCGTTGCAGCAGCGCGAGACGCTGCTGTTCGATACACCCAGCCGGCTCGACCACGATCCGCGCGGTGGCGAGCGCAAGCTGTATCAGCAAGCGCCTTTCATTCAACGCGGTACGTTTTGACTGACTTTCGTGGTCAAGGTCGAGGTCGAGCGTGGTCTGATTGCACTGCGCGGTGGCACGGTCTGGCGTGCGTGTAGGCGCCCATCAGCGCGCGGCTCGGGTCATCGTGCTTTAGCTCTTCTGCCTGCCTGCGGTCTTCTGATCACCTTTCGCCTTCTGACTACCTTTCGTCTTCTGATCGCTTTCCTCATTGGTGATTCATGCGTTTTTCGTCTCTTGTACCGTTGGTTTTGCTGGCAGCAATTGCTGCACCTGCTGCGTACGCTGCAGATGCGTCACCGGTTGATGCATCAACTGCAGGCGTGCCAGCGTCTAACGTGGCCGCTGGCGGCAAGCACTTTGCCGCCAGCAAGATCGTGCTGGTCGGCGACTCCACCACCGCCGTGCAAGGTGGCTGGGGGCCCAGCTTCTGCGCGCAGCATGTGACCTCGTTCCTGAGCTGCCTCAATCTGGCGCGCGGTGGCCGCAGCACCTCCAACTATCGCGCCGAAGGCTCGTGGGAGATCGCACTGAAGGAGCTGCGCAGCGGCGGCTATCGACAGGTGTATGTGTTGATCCAGTTCGGGCACAACGATCAACCCGGCAAACCGGGGCGCTCCACCGAGTTGGCGACCGAATTCCCGGCGAATCTTCGCCGTTATGTCGCCGACGCACGTGCCGCCGGTGCGATCCCCGTGTTGGTCACGCCATTGACGCGGCGGCAATTCGAACGCGGCAGATTAATCGACGACTTGGCGCCGTGGGCGGATACAACACGCGCAGTTGCACGCGAGTTACAGGTGCCGTTGATCGACCTGCATGCGCGCAGCCGTGCGCTGGTGCAGGGCATGGGCCCGGTATTGGCGATGCGGCTGGCGCAGCGCCCTGCCGATCCGGAACAAGTGATTGCCGCGCAATCGGGCACCACGATTGGCAAGACACCGGGGCAGGCATTGCATGCGCCGGTGTCGGCGTCGTCAAAGATCGCGGCAGCGGGCAGCGTCCCCGCCGCTGCACAGGACAATGCCAGCGCCGAGCCGATGGGCCAGGCCAAACTCGCATTCGACTACACGCATCTTGGTGCGGACGGCGCGGATCTGTTCGCGGCGATTGTCGCCGACGAGTTGGCAAAGCAGGTGCCTGCGTTGCGGCCGCTGTTGATTCCTTGATGCGTCACTCTATTTGATCAACTAGAGCGGCTAACAAAACTACTTCACGTCAGCTACTGCAGGCCGGCTGATCTGCGGCTTGGCTGCAGGGCCCTTGCCCGCCCACCATCGCGGGACACGCCGCAAGTACGTCCGTGTAGGCTCTTACGCGGCATCCATGCCGCGTAAGGTCCCGCGACGGTGGGCGGGCAAGGACCAGTCGAGATGGTCGGTGTGCATGGTGCAAGCAATGTCTTACGTGGGTTGCTTAGATAACGGCACGCCTGATTCATCTTCTCAATGCAAGCCGAGCGATGGACAAGCTTTAAGAAAGCAACCGACAAACTTTCTGGTGCGGTGTCCTCGCCGATTGCGGGACCGTGTGGCGGCATGGATGCCGCCACCGAGCCTACATGGACGTACTTGCGGCGTGTCCCGCGAGCGGTGAGGGCACCGCGCATTCAACCCCCTCAGTGTCTGATCTGGACCTCTGACTGCATCCACCAAGATGCGGCCGACAAAACCAATGCACTCACTGACAGGCCTCGCTCGCTAGGTTTTGTCAGCCGCTCTTAGCTGCATCAGCTCACAACAGGCACCGGCGCATCCGCTTCGATCACCTGCTCGCGCTTGAGCTCATCCCACACAGCTGCCGGAATCGCCACGCGCATCGACGCCGCATTCGCGTGCGCCTGCTCGGCCGTACGCGCGCCCGGAATCACCGCCGACACCACTTGCGGTGCGGCGGCAAACTGCAGCGCGACGGTGCGCAGATCCACGCCGTGGCGGTCGCAGATGGCCAGCGCTTTCTGTCGCATGGCCGGCGCCCATTCCGGCACGCTGCCGTCGTAGAGATAACGCTCGCGCCCGGCCAGATAACCCGCCAACAGCGGCGCGCCAACGACGACCGAAGCGCCATGTTTGGCAATCTTCGGGAAGGTGTCGTGCAGTGCGCGCGCGTGATCGAGCAGCGAGTACTGGCAGGCCAGCAGGAAGATGTCGGGGTCGGCTTCTTCGATCGCACGCAAGGCCGGTTCCGGGCGATTGACGCCAAAACCCCAGGCCTTGATCAGGCCCTCCTTGCGCATCTTGGTCAGCTCGGGCATGGCGCCTTTCACCGCTTCGGCAAAGCGCTGTTCCCACGGCATACCGAGGTCTTTTTCGTTCTCCGGCGACAGATCGTGGATGTAAGCGATATCGATCTGCGACACACCCAGGCGCTGCAGACTGTCTTCGATCGAGCGGCGTACGCCGGAGGCGCTGTAGTCGTAGCGATAGTCGAAGGGCGAGGGCTGCTGCCACATCGTCTTGGGCGGTTTGTCGGTCGCGGTGAGCAGGCGCCCGACCTTGGTCGACAGCACGTATTCGTCTGCGGCGTGGTTGTGCAGATGATGACCGGTGCGACGCTCCGACAACCCCAACCCGTACCACGGCGAGGTATCGAAATAACGCACGCCCGACTCCCACACCGCCGCCAGGGTCGCTTCGCTCTGCGCGTCGCTGGTGGCTGCGAAGCCATTGCCGATCGCCACGCCACCAAAGCCTAGACGGCTCGCAGGGCGATACCGCGCACCCTTGGTCGCTGCGTTGGCAGGCAGCTTCGATACGGTGGTTTTGCCGCGCGTCGGCATCACGCTGCCAGGCGCGGACGACTGGGCCAACAACGGCGCAGCGGCCAACGCAGCGGTGCCGGCAGCGGCGGCGGAGAGGAATTGGCGACGTGTATTCATGAGGACTCCTTGCGACGACTTGAGGCACTAGGGTGGCCCCGCATGCGTGCAGATAAAGTCAGCGCATGGGTTTCAACGTGCACAAGCATTCAACAGATAGCCCGGGTGCGTGCCCATATACCGCGTGAGGTCGGCGAACTCATGCGTTGCCAACAGCTTGCGTTCGTACTGTCAGTGCATGCTGGATCGAGCGTATTGAAGTCAGATGCACGTCGTCGCACCGCGTCACCTGGATCGTGGCTCACCGCGTATTGCAGGCATCTGCCCTGGATCAACGCAGCTGTAGCACTTGCAGTTCCGCACGCGGCGGGCCATCGCCCAACCACAACGTGCCCACACTGATCGGCAAGCTGAAGCGACGTGGGCCGGCGCTGCCCGGATTGACGTACAGCACGCCGTCGCGCATGTGCACCGCTGGCTTGTGCGAATGACCGCTGACGATCACATCTGCAGCGACCTCGGGCCTAAGCGTTTTCAGATCGTGCAACACATGGAGACGTACGCCTGCGATCAGCAGATCCAGCGTCTCGGGTAGCCCGGCTGCCCATGGCGTGTTGTCGATGTTTCCGGCAATCACGTGCAAGGGTGCCAGCGCCTGCAGCGCGGTGAGAATCTCCGGCTTGCCCACATCGCCGGCGTGGATGATGGCCGCGCAGCCCTGCAACGCGGCGACCGCCTCCGGCCGCAGCAAGCCGTGCGTGTCTGAGATCAGGCCAATGCGCAGTGGTGTGGACATTTCAACGCACCCAAACAAACGTCAGCAGCGACAAGAGGCAAAGAATCGTACGTGACATGCATGTCGTCACACGTGAGTTGAGCTCAACCGGGCCCAGATCCTCGGTCCGCAACGCACGCGTTGTGCAGGCGACGCTGCAATGCACTACAGCGCGCAGGAACAGCAACCGCTCACGGAGCGGCGCGATCTCCCCACGCCCAGACGCTGTTCGGATCGCCCTGCACTCCGCGCCGTTTGCTCGCGCGTGCCAGCTGCCAGTACGTCCATGCCAAAGCCAGCGCAATCAGGTCAACGCCGAGCACCGTTGCGTCCTGCCACGGCGGCACCACACCGCGCGCGGAAAAACAGCTGGCAACCGGAATCAACGCCGTCAGTACGGCGCACGCCAGCAACACCTCGTAGGCGCCGCGTGCAGTGGGACGCAGCAAGGCCCACATCAGCATGAGCGCGAAGACCGCGTAGTAGACATAACGCTCCTGTCCCTGTGGCAGAAACCGTGCGGCGATGAACAACGCCGAGATGCCGGCAACGCTGCCCAGGCAGATGCCGACGGTGAGCCGCGCCATGGCGTGCGTGCGGCGCGGTTGCTCGACCAGGCGACGCTTGCGGCGTGCCTCGATCCACAACAAGTTTCCGCTGTAGAACAGGAACGCACCGCCCAGCCCCAGCAGGAAGTACAACCACTGCACCGGCGCATGCCCAAAATTGCCGAAATGCAGCGCCTGCAGTCCACGCAGTGCAGCGGTGCCGGCCGACATCGTCCTGGGCTCGAGCACCCGCAAGACATTGCCGGTTGCCGCTTCCAGTGCCACGCCGCCGAGCGTGTTGAGCTGGCGCTGATCGTGGTGGCCATAGACTTCCGCACGCGCATTGGCATCGCCGGCATCGTGAAACCCGATGCTTTCCGGCACAAACCCCGGGCTGGCTGCGCGCGCCTTGTCCAGCAGCACCGCGACCGGCAGTAACGGAGCGGCACGCTTGGCCGGTGCCACATGCGGTGTGAGCTCGAACTCCGGCTCCAGGATCTGCATCAACTTGCCGTCGAACACCAGAAACTGAAACGGCGCCAGCAACAGCACGCCCAGGCACAACACCGCACCGGACCAGGCGAAGATCACATGGAACGGCAGCGACAACATGCCGACCACGTTGTGCGCGTCCTGCCACAGGCGCTTGAGGTTGTGGCCCAGCCGCAGCGCGAACAGATCCTTGAAGAACACCGGCGCGTACAGCACTACCCCGCTGACCAGGGCCAGCCCGTACAGCACGCTGACCACGCCGAACAGATACGTGCCGAACACGCGCGGCAGTCCGGCGGTGAAATGCAGGTCGTAGAGGAAATCGGCAAAGCCCACGCGCGGCGGCAACTCCTGCAGCGTGCCATCGGCGGCGTGTTGGTATTGGCGCATGCCGCCACTGGCATCGGCCTGCGCGCCATACCAATACAGCCGTGGAATCGGCCCGTGTTCGCCGGGCAGCAGCACCAGAAACGATTTGGCCACCTGCGGATGCTTGGCGATCACCGCGTCCAGCAAGGCCTGCGCTGCGGCGACCGGATCGGCTGGCGTCTTTTGCGTGACCTGTGGCGTGGCCTGCCAATCGCTCAACGCATGCGTAAACACGGTGATGGCACCGGCATAGAAGGCGATAAACAACGCCATGCCGGCCAGCAAACCCATCCAGCTATGCACGGAGAGAAACGCGCGCAAGGTCGATGCTTTCATGCGCTCAACTCCGTCCAGCCCAATACCTTGATGCCCGCAAGCGCGGCATAGCACAGCACGGTCAGCCCGCCGAGAACTACCCAGGCGCGTACTGCGCTACGAAACACGAATGGCAGTGCCATGGCACCGATCCACACCGGAAACATCAGCAGCAGCCACGCCAGCGTGTAGCTTTGCTGCGGCCCCGGCAGCAACACCGCGCACAAGCCGACCACGCCAACCGCAAGCGGCAGGCCCAGCACCACGGCAGCCAACCATCTAGCCCACATGGCGCACCTGCCTGCGTTGCGCACGCGCCTGTTGCCAGACATCCAGATACGGCAGCGCCACCGCCACCAGCATCAGCGCAGTCACTGCGGCGAAGACGCCCGCCCACACACCCAGCGCACGGATGGCGCAGACCAGCGACAACACCAGCAACACGCTGCCACCGCTGCGCAACAGGCGCGCAGACAATCGGGGCCGCAGCACAAGACGTTGATGCGTGGTTGCCAGATAAAACGCAAAAGCCGAGGCGGCAGCGGCGAGCAGATACAAAAGCGTCATCAGACTGCTCATGCGCAAGCCTGCGTCGAGGTGGGCTCATGCAGCGCACCCAACCGGGCAAGACATCGGTAGCCACGTCGCGCGGTCGCACGCAGTGGCTGTGCCGTGCACACCGCTGCATGCGCGCAGCCACTGTTGCGCGCAGCGCAGAAAGCCACCTCAACAAGCGAACCAACACTCACAGCAATCAAAACGCCCACGCACAACGCTCCCGCAAAGACGGTCGACGGAAGGCATGGCGGCGGCTGTGCCCGGCAGCCCTCCCCGGGCTGCCTAAGAAGCGGCTGACAAAACTGCCGCGCGCCAGTAAAGGCGTTCGCGGTGTTTCGTTTACCACTCTACGGCGCGCAATCTAACAGGTGCCACACCGCCGGACCAGCAGTCCGGCGGTGTATGCGATGCATCAGCCGTGCGGGGTCAGCACGATGACGCCCAGCGGCGGCAATAGCAGCGGCAGCGATTGTGCCTGGCCATGCATGGACTGCTGCTCTGCAGTGACCACACCGCCATTGCCCAGATTGGCACCGCCGTAGATGCCGGCGTCGCTATTGAACACTTCGCGCCACTGACCGCTCTGCGGCACACCGATGCGATACCCATGCTGCACGATCGGGGTGAAGTTGATCACCACCAGCACCGGTGCATCGCCGCGTTTGCCCTTGCGCAGGAACGCAACCACGCTATTGGCCGCATCATCGCCCACCACCCACGCAAACCCGGACGGATCGTCGTCGTAGGCGTGCAGCGCGGGGTATTCGACATACAGTCGATTCAGATCGCGCACCAGCGTCTGCACACCGCGATGGCGCGGGTCGTCGAGCAACTGCCACGGGATGCCGCCGTCGTGATTCCATTCGGTCGGCTGGCCGAACTCGCAGCCCATGAACAGCAACTTGCGCCCGGGGTGAGTGAACATGAAACCCAGGTACGCACGCAGATTGGCGAAGCGCTGCCAATCGTCGCCAGGCATACGGCCCAGCAGCGAGCCCTTGCCGTGCACCACTTCATCATGCGAAATCGGCAGCACGAAGCGCTCCGAATACGCATAGACCATGCTGAAGGTCAGCTCGCCGTGGTGATAACGGCGGTAGATCGGATCCAGCGCGGCGTAGTGCAAGGTGTCGTGCATCCAGCCCATGTTCCACTTGTAGTGGAAGCCCAGGCCGCCATGCGCCACATCGGCGGTGACGCCAGGAAACGCGGTGGATTCCTCGGCAATCATTACCGCACCGGGCGCATGCTCGCGCACCACCTCGTTGAGCCGGCGCAGGAACGCGATGGTTTCGTAGTTCTCGCGCCCGCCGTGGATGTTGGGCACCCACTCGCCGGCATTGCGGCTGTAATCGCGGTACAGCATCGAGGCCACCGCATCCACGCGCAGGCCGTCGACGTGGAAGCGCTGCAGGAATTCCAATGCGCTGGCGATCAAGAACCCGGAGACCTCGCGGCGCCCGTGGTTGTAGATCAGCGTATTCCAGTCGCGATGGAAGCCTTCGCGCGGGTCGGCATGCTCGTACAGCGCCGTGCCGTCGAAATGCGCCAGGCCGTGTGCGTCGGTGGGGAAATGCGCCGGCACCCAGTCGACGATCACGCCGATGCCTTCGCGATGGCAGCGATCGACGAAGCGGGCAAAGCCATCCGGCGAGCCGAAGCGCGCGGTCGGCGCGAACAGGCCCAGCGGCTGATAGCCCCACGAGCCGCCGAACGGATGCTCGGTCACCGGCATCAGCTCGACATGGGTGAAGCCCATATCGGCCACGTACGGAATCAAGCGGTCGGCCAGGCCATCCCAGTCCAGGTCCACGCCTTCCTCGCGCAACCAGGAACCGGCATGGATCTCGTAGATGCTCATCGGTGCGTCGTGCGCCTGCCGACGCGCGCGCGTGGCCATCCAGCCGTCATCGCTCCACTGATGCGGGGTGGGGTCGGCCACGATGGAGGCGGTGCCCGGCGCCAGCTCGGCACGCCGCGCCACCGGGTCGGCCTTGGCCGGCAACTCGTTCCCATGCGGGCCGCGTAGCTGGTACTTGTAATGCGCCCCCGGGCCGACGTCGGGCACGAACAGCTCCCACACGCCGGACTGGTGCCGCAACCGCATCGGATGCCGGCGCGCGTCCCAACTGTTGAAATCGCCCACCACCGCCACGCGCGTGGCATTGGGTGCCCACACCGCAAAGCGCGTGCCGCGCACGCCATCGACTTCGATCGCGTTGGCGCCGAGCGCGTCGGCCAACTGCAGATGATGGCCTTCGCTGATCAGGTGCAGGTCGAAGTCGCTGAGCTGCGGGCCGAACGCATACGGGTCGGCGGTGTCCTGCTCGCCGCCGGGCCAGCCAATGCGCAGGCGGTAACCGCCCTGCGCCGGCAACGCGCCGGCGAACAGGCCCGGCTCCGGGCCTGCCTCCAGCGCGATGACCTGGCCATCGTCGAGCACGGCATTGACGTAGTTGGCACCCGGTTGATAGGTGCGCAGCAGCCGACCGCTGTCAGTCGGGTGCGCGCCCAGGATGGCGAATGCGTCGCCATGGCGTGCCTCGGCCAGGGCGCGGGTTGCGCCGGGATCCCATCGATTGGTCACTGCTGTCATCACTCCACTCATCATGTGTCTCCCGCACCAGCGCGCGCGCGGTGCAGGATGCGTCGCAAGCCCTCGATCGGCACCATCAGCCAGCCGGGGCGGTTGGCAGCCTCGTAACGCACCTCGTAACAGGCCTTCTCCACCAGGAACAGCAAGGTGGCCGCGTTGAACGCTGCCGGTGCGATCCACGGGTGCGTACTGGCGTCGAGCACGGCATGGTACGCGTCCAGAAACGCCTGTGTGGAGCGACGGCGGAACTGCACCAGGAACTCGTCCAGATGCGTGTCCACGCCCACGCCCGCACGCGCGGCGGTGCCTTCCTCGCCACGTGCCGACACTTCGCTGGCGTAATCGAGCGAGCGCAGGAAGCCGGCCACATCGCGCAGCGGGCTGGCCTTGGCACGCCGCTCGGACAGCGGCTTGGCCGGCTCGCCTTCGAAGTCGATCAGCACCACATCGTCGAAGGCCACCAGGATCTGGCCCAGGTGGAAGTCGCCGTGCACGCGGGTCAGCAAGGAGTCGGCCAGCACGCTCGGTGCCTGGGCGAGCAAGGCATCCAGCTGCGGACGCTCGGCCAGCACCGCCTGCAGCGCTTCGCGTTCGGTCGCATCGTCGCTGCCGGCCAGGCGTGCATTGACGGTGTCCCACATCTCTTCGACCTGGCGTGCGACGCCGGCCACCACATCGTTGGCGGTGGGCAGGTCGATGCGCTGCGGGGCGAAGTCGGCGTCGTCGGTGTCGCGCGACAAGGCCTCGTGCAGCTCGGCCAGGCGCTTGCCGACCACCGCGGCGAAGGCGTCGTAACCGGCGATGGCCTCGGCACGCGATTCGTCGGTCTGCGCGGTGGCGTACTCGTCGAAGCTGCGTGCCAGATGGTCCAGCGTCCAACGCCAGGCATCGCCCTGATTGCGGATAAAGCCCTGCAACAACGCAATGGTGGTGATGGTGCCCTGCGCGTCGATGCGGCTGACGCTGCCCAGCAGGGGCGCGGCGTTGGCATAGCCCATTTCGGTCAGACGACGGCCGATCTCGATCTCCGGATTGGCGCCATTGGCCACATGCCGCAGCAGCTTGAACACCGCCTTGTCGGCGACCACCAGCGAGCTGTTGCTCTGTTCGGCCGACAACCAACGGATGTCCGGATCCTGCGGAATATCCAGCGTGGCCAACGCCGGCGTCGCTTCGAAACGCACCTGTCCCTGCTGCGAGGCATCGTCACCATCGCGGAACTCCAGCGTGGAATTCTCGCGCAGCGCATCGATCACTCCGCGCACCATCGGCTTGAGGGCGAACGCGTCGGTGAGATAACCCACCTCGCGGCCCTGACGCACACGCGCCAGTGCCAACTGCTCGGCCAGGGTGCTGGGGTGGTCGCGCTCCCACACGATGCCGATCGGCAGCATGTAGCTCTCGTGGCGGCCATCTTCCAGCTCCACTTCCAGCTCCAGCAGGCTCATCGGCTCATCGCCGGGCAACGGCGTGCGACGCGAGATACGCACGTGTTTCAGCACCTGATCCTTGGCCGAGAACCAGCGCCGCGCCGACAGCCAGGCCGGCAGGATTTCGCTTTCCAGTGTGGACAGATGCGGCAGCAGCGCGTTGCCTTCGTCGGTATCGCTACGCAACACCAGCGTGCGGTAATCCGGCAGCGGCACCGGGGTGGGCACATGCCAATCCGGCAAGGTCCCTTCGCTGACCAGCTGGAAGGCGTAGAAGCCGAACGGCGGCACAGTGAGCAGATAGGTCAAGCGGCCGACCGGCGGGAAGCTGCCGCCACCGATGATGTCCACCGGCACGCGGCCTTCGAACTCGGACAGATCCAGTTCCACCGCCTGCAGCGTATGCGACAGATTGGCCACGCACAGCACCGTCTCGTCCTGATAGCAACGCAGGTAGGCCAGCATGCGGCGATTGCCCGGATACAAAAAGCGCAAGGTGCCGCGGCCGAAGGCCTGGTAGCGCTTGCGCACGCTGAGCACGCGGCGGGTCCAGGTCAGCAGCGAATGCTGGTCGCGGATCTGCGCTTCCACATTCACCGCCTGGAAGCCGTACAGCGGGTCCATCACCGGCGGCAACACCAGTTGCGCCGGGTCGGCGCGCGAGAAACCGCCATTGCGGTCGATCGACCACTGCATCGGCGTACGCACACCATCGCGGTCGCCCAGATGGATGTTGTCGCCCATGCCGATCTCATCGCCGTAATACAGCACCGGCGTGCCGGGCATGGTCAGCAACAAGGAGGTCATCAATTCGATACGGCGGCGGTCGCGCTCCAGCAGCGGCGCGAGACGGCGACGGATGCCTAAGTTGATACGCGCGCGGCGATCGGAGGCGTAGGTCTGCCACAGATAATCGCGTTCCGAATCGGTGACCATTTCCAGCGTCAGCTCATCGTGGTTACGCAGGAAGATCGCCCACTGGCAGCTCTCCGGAATCTCCGGGGTCTGGCGCATGATGTCGGTGATGGGGAAGCGGTCTTCGCGCGCGATCGCCATGTACATGCGCGGCATCAGCGGGAAGTGGAACGCCATATGGCATTCGTCGGCGTTCTGGCCGAAGTATTGCTGGGTGTCTTCCGGCCACATGTTGGCCTCCGCCAGCAGCATGCGGTCCGGGTATTCGGCATCCAGGGTGGCGCGGATCTTGCGCAGGATCGCGTGGGTTTCCGGCAGATTTTCGTTGGAGGTGCCGGAGCGCTCGATCAGGTACGGCACCGCATCCAGACGCAAGCCGTCCACGCCGCGATCCAGCCAGAAGCGCATCACTTCCAGCACCGCTTCCAGCACGGCGGGGTTGTCGAAGTTGAGGTCCGGCTGGTGCGAATAGAAGCGGTGCCAGAAGTACTGCCCGGCCACCGGATCCCAGGTCCAGTTGGATTTTTCGGTATCGCAGAAGATGATCCGCGTGCCTTCGTATTCCTGGTCGGTGTCCGACCACACATAGAAGTCGCGTTCCGGCGAGCCGGCCGGCGCATTGCGCGCACGCTGAAACCAGGAATGCTGATCGGAGGTGTGGTTGATCACCAGCTCGGTCACGACGCGGATGCCGCGTGCATGCGCCTGCGCCACCAACTGCTCGAAGTCTTCAATGCTGCCGTAGTCCGGATGCACCGCCATGTATTCGGCAATGTCGTAGCCGTCGTCGCGGCGCGGGCTGGGGTAGAACGGCAGCAACCAGATGGTGTCCACGCCGAGTTCGGCGATGTAATCCAGTTTGGAAATCAGGCCGGGAAAATCGCCGATGCCATCGTCGTTGGAATCGAAAAACGACTTGACGTGCACCTGATAAATGATCGCGTCTTTGTACCAAAGCTGATCTGCAACCACCGCAGACTGTTCTGCGTCGGCTTGTAACGATGGGACTGCATTCATGCGACCTCTCCTGCGCGGATGCGCCATAACGCGAACGGCCGCGTCGCCTCTAAACGGATGTGTTGTTGCTTGCCTTGCCATGTGAAGCGATGGCCGTCCCACAGATCGTCCACTGCCACGCTGGCGTGATCGGGCAGGCCCAACTCCCACAATGGAATTTCGATATCGGCGTCCTGCGCGGCATTGGGGTCCAGATTGATTGCCACCAACACCATGCTGCGGCTGCGCGAGAGGTAACCGGCATCCAGGAACTTGCCGAAGTACAGCACCTGCTCGTTGTGCGCCTGATAGAAACGCGTGCCCAGGTGCGACTGCAGCTCGGGATGCATGCGACGCAGCTGGTTGAAACGGGTGATCTCATCGACGATGTCGCCGGGCGCACGTTCGGGCCAGGCGCGCAGCTGGAATTTCTCCGAGTCCAGATACTCTTCCTTGCCCGGCGCCAGCGGCGTGGCTTCGCACAGCTCGAAGCCCTGATACATGCCCCACAGCCCCGACAAGGTCGTGGCCAACGCGGTGCGGATCAAATGCCCGGTGCGCCCGCTGGTCTGCAGGAACTGCGGATTGATGTCCGGCGTATTGACGAAGAAATGCGGGCGGAAGCATTCGCGCGGCACGCCCTGGTTCAGCTCTTCCACGTACTCCTGCAGCTCGTGCTTGTGGTTGCGCCAGGTGAAGTAGGTGTAGGACTGCGAGAAGCCGCACTTGGCCAGGCGATACATCATCTTCGGCCGGGTGAAGGCCTCGGACAGGAACACCACGTCCGGGCGGCGCCCACGCACATCGGCAATCAACCACTCCCAGAACGGGAACGGCTTGGTATGCGGGTTGTCCACGCGGAACAGCGTGACGCCCTCGTTGACCCAGAACAGCACCGCATCGCGCAGCGTGTTCCACAGATCGGGCACCGCACCGCTGGCGTAGAAATCGACGTTGACGATGTCCTGGTACTTCTTCGGCGGGTTCTCCGCGTACGGAATCGAGCCATCCGCACGCCAGGTGAACCAGTCCTTGTGGTCCTTCAACCATGGGTGATCCGGCGCGCACTGGATGGCGAAGTCCAGTGCCACTTCCAGCCCATGCGCACGTGCGGCCTGGATCAGGCGGCGGAAGCCATCGAGCCCGCCGAGTTCGGCGTGCACTTCGGTATGCCCGCCATCGCTGGCGCCGATCGCATATGGGCTGCCCGGCTCGCCTTCCACCGCAGTGACCGTGTTGTTGCGGCCCTTGCGGTTCTTCGCGCCGATTGGATGGATCGGCGGCATGTACAACACGTCGAAGTTCATCGCACGGATATGCGCCAACCGTTCGATCACATCGTCGAAGGTGCCGTGGCGCTGCGGGTCGCCGCTCTGCGAGCGCGGGAACAATTCGTACCAACTGGCAAAGTGCGCCGCGCGGCGCTCCGACTCCACCCGGAAGGTCACTGGCGTCTCGGAGCGGAACGGCTTGTCGTCAGCCAACGCCATCGCCTGTGCGGTGTCCGGCTCCAGCACGATGGCCAGCTGCTGCAACGGCTCGCTCTGCGCACCGATGCGGGTGAGGACGGCCTGCAAACGCTCGCCCAATGCACCTTTGCTGCGTGCATGCGCGGCCTGCACCACCGCCACGGCCTCCTGCACATCCACCGGCAGCACCGTGTTGGCTGCGCGCTTCTTTTCCAGATCCGCATGCAAGGTGGCGAACACATCGCGCCAGCCTTCCACACGGAACTCATAGGTACCGATGCGCTCCAGCGGAAACTCCGCACGCCAACGGTCGTTGCCCAAGGCGCGCATCGGCGCGCTGGCCCAGGTCTTGGCATCGGCCGGGCGCCACAGCACGGCGACTGCAATGCGGTCGTGCCCATCGCAGAACGCATCGGCCTCTACACAGATACGATCGCCCACCGTCCGCTTGACCGGGAAGCGACCGTTATCGACCGAGGGCGTCACCGATTCGATGCACACACGTGGCCACGCGGCCGCGGTCTGCGCACGTGGGCGCATGCGAGGCACTGCCAGCACATGCCGCGCCGGCACACTGCGATACACGCGCACCTCGCCCGGCTCCAGCGCTTCCAGCGTCGCACCAGACAAGGTGCTGCCGTCTTCGCCCACCAGCGCTTCGGCATCGCCGAGCAGACGCAGCAGATCCGGTGCCGGCACCGGCACTACATGGTTGGCATCGCCATTGATCAACAACAAGGACGGCAAGCCACCCAGCGGCTCCACCGCCACGGCCGTCAACCCGGTGGCTTCGCGCAATAGCGGGCGCAGCCGCAGGCCGGCATTGCTTGCCGGCACGCTGTCAGTAGCACGGATGGAAGATGGCACTGCATCAAGCTGCGCAGCGTTCAACAACCACGCCCCACCCAGTGCCTGCGCCAGCTGCCAGTGCTGCGCAGGCGTCGCCGCACGCTTGCCATCGGGCGCATCCAGCACCGCAACCACCTGGGCGGCAAGTGCGCGCAATGCGGTGTCTTCATCGAAGAACCAACTGCTGCGCCCATCCCACCACGCGAGCGAGGAGAACGCCGCATCGAACCCGGCACCGGCCAACTGCTGCAAGGCTTCAGTGCCCAAGCCTGGCGTCCACGCTGCAAACACCACTTCCGGCGCCTGCGCATGGACGCGTGCGATCAACTCGTGCCAGCGCTGCGCCGGCACCTGTTGCGGCTGCAGCAGGCGAAAGCCGGCCACACCTTGCGCCGCCCAGTCCAGCAAGCGCGCGCTCCACCACTCCACCAGCGCCGCACCTTCCTGCGCATAGGCAAAACGCGCCTCGGCCACTTCCGGCGTCGCCCGCGGCTGACGCGGGTCCGGCACCGCCGTGCTGCGTGCACGGAACCACTGCGGGTTCTCGCGCACCACCGCACTGGCGCCGCCTACTTCGTCCAGGCGCACATCGAGCAGCAGCTTCACGCCAGCGCGCTGCGCCGCCTGCACAAGCTCACCCAGGCGCGCTGCGTCGGCCTCGCTGCCATTGGCGACTTCGCTGAGCCGGCCCTCTGCATCGCGCTCGAACGGCGGCGGCGCCACCACGTAGTCACAGCCCGCCTCGCGGGCCGCGACGCAGCGCTGCTCCAGCCCGGCTTGCTCATTGGTTGTTTCGTTGAGTACACAAATCCGCATGGCGCCTCCTCAGCAGACCGCGGCGCAAACACGCGCCGTGACGACAATGGGAGCAACGCGGCGCGAACCACCCAGCAGATCCACAGGCGCTCGCTCACGACGCACCAGTCCAACTCCCGTCCAGATCGCCCCTTGCCTACCCGCCGCCTGGCCGACCTTTCCACCTGTGACTGCACTCATGCGCAACTCCGCAACGATTCTTGACCCATGCAGTCAAGCACCCTCACTGCGAATTTCATGTGTCGGTCGAATTGACGAAAATCAAACAAGCGCGGCCGTGGTGCGGGCTCAGGCAGCATTGGCCAACTCCCCAAGCGTTGTAGGTTAGGGCCTCAACCTGCAGGGAAAGCAAGGATGCGGAGCTACGTCATGGCGACACTGCTGACCATCGCCACAGTTGCACGGCAAAGGATCAGAGGCTGAGCCCGAGCCGTGCCGGAGAGCAGGATGCGACGCTTGAGTTAAGCCCACCTGCCAAGCACAAGCTACCTGGACGAATTGTCAGGCACCCGTGGACAGGGAGAAAGGAATGTCCAGCTGATGTTAGCTAAGTACTGCGGTGTAATGGGCCAGCACACCGAGCAGCTTGCTGTGTACATCTTGTAGCTCATCAGAAGCATCGGGACCACCGGCTAGCGCGTCGGCGACCTGGGCACATAGCGCATGGAGTGTATCTCCTTGCAGAAAAACTCCTGGAGACTTTCGCCCAGTCATTGCAACGTTGCGATGACACTTGGTAATGAAGCAATCACGTTCGATGGATGCGTAAGAGGAGATCACATTGATAAAGCACCCCAGCTGCGGCAACATTCCAGATCGTAGCGATGTCAAGGTATGAGCATTCAAACAAGAACCAATAATGCATTCGTAATCCGCTCTTTCCTATCGCTTGTTGGTGGAGTGGTCTTGTTTCAAGCCGGAAATGCGCTGGGCAAGGGCTCCTCCTATCAGATCAACTGGTACTTCATTGCCCTTTGTGCGGTCTATGCATTAATTCCGATCGCCATTCTCCGGGCCATTCAGCGTCGCCCCAGTTTTTCCAAGCGTCTGTATTCGATAATTCTTAGCGTGTTGGCGCTATTGGCAGTTGTGGGAGGAACCGCCTTTTCCCTGATCCCCCTTCCAGGTCCCTAAGCTCGAAAACGACGACGTCGCGCTCACTCGCCGTTTGCAGACCAAGCGTGGCAGACCGGCGATCTGCCACACCCACGCTTACATCGTCTTCTTGATCTCTTCCGCCTTCGCCAGGTGCTGCTCGACGTGCGCCTTGGTCTCGGTCAGGTGCTGCTTGACCGGCTCGGTCGACGCCACTGTCATCATCTGCGTCTCGATCAGCTGCAGCGCGTCCTTGTGCCCGACGATCATTGCATCGATGTAGGCCGCCGCGTAGTCGTTGCCGGACTTCTGCCCCAGCGTGGACAGGTCCTGCTCGCCCTTGCTCTCCAGCTTCTTGACGTCCGGGGTTTCGGCCAGCGTCCCCAGCACCTTGGTCTTTTCCAGGTTCTCGGTGTGCTCTTTCTCCATCATCTTCGCGTACTCCAGCACCGCGCCGATGACCTTCTTGTCCTGCGCCTGCTTCGCTGCGGCGATCTCGTGGTTATCCACCGCCCCGAGCAAGCCCAGCGCGATGTCATCTCCGGAACTCGCGCGCGCCGCGCCTTCCGGCGCCGGGCTGGCTTCGCCGACAGGCGGTGTGGTCGGGGTCGCCGCGCCACCGGTCGGCGTCGGCTCGGTAGACGCGGCAGGCGCTGCGGCCTCCTTGTCGGCATCCGGCTTGCAGCCAGCGAGCGCCAGCGCCGCGACGATGGACAGGACCAACAGTGATTGTTTCATGCTCCACTCCCTCTCGATTGGAGACAGCAGCATCGCCCTCCCCAGGTGAAGAGGGCTCATACACGTCCACTGAGTTAATCAGACACAAGCATGGGTTGCGGGGCGAAGACACAACGCCGCACCATGCACGCACCGCACGCGGCGGCGCGCGCTTGCGTGCGGGCGTGGAACTGGACGTGGGTCAGCGCGGCTGTGGTACGCATGGCGTGTGGTGACACTTTCCTGCTGAAAGACGGCCCGGTTTACCGCACACTACCGCGCCACATTTGGAGTGATTGCCATGCATAAGGCCTGGATGCTTGCCCTGTTGGGCGTTTCGCCGTTGGTCCACGCCGCGCCTGCCACCGACGATGCCACCTGCCGCAATGGGTTGTTCACCAGCGCGCCGGTGGCGTTCTCCCTAGGCAAGGTCATCCCGCCGCGCCTGCATCTGCTCAAGGACACCGATGGCTGTCCCGACACGGGCGGGGCCGCATGCCAGGGACGCGCCTACGTGGTCAAGAACGATATCGTCCTGACGGCGCAGCGCCGCAATGCGTATGTCTGCGTGCTCTATCCCAACAAGGGAGGCGGCAATGCTGGTTGGGTCGCACAGTCGAGCCTGCAGATGCAGCCAAGCGCGGCCACACCCACACCGCAGGCGTGGAACGGCCACTGGCACTATGGCGACAACACGCTGCAATTGACCACCAACCCAGACGGCAGCATCACCGTCAACGGCGATGCGTACTGGCCCAGCGCCTATCCCGACCCGGAACAGACGCCGGGTGGTCCGCACACCGGCTCGGTCACCGCGCGCGGCTATCCAGAAGGCAACCGCGTCGAGGTCAACGAGAACACGTGCAAGGTGCGCCTGCAATTGCTGGGCGACATGCTGCTGGTCGACGACAACCTGGAATGCGGCGGAATGAACGTTTCCTTCGGTGGTGTGTATCGAAAGAAGCAATAGCAAGCGCAGGCACCCTGTGCGAAGCACTCCTGCAGAGGAAGGCGCACACTTGGTTGCGCGACCTCCAATCACTGGCCTATCCCAACGCAGCCCCCACGCCCCCGCCCAACGGAAGCAGGCACGCCATCAGCCACCGCGCGGCATGAAAGCAGATGCGAAGCGGCGCAGTGCGGTTTCCGGTGGCCTGCACCGACCAGAACGGATTCGGCTCTCTCGATCCCGCAATCGGCCCAATGGACGGTAGCAGCAGGACGCGCCAGATCACCTCGCCATGGGTGACGCACCACGTGGACCGGCGTCATTTATCATGGCCGATTGCTGTTTTGAAGGAATTGCGTTGAGACGTTCCGCCCCACGCCCGATGCGCGCACTACTGTGGTTTTCCGTGGCGTTGCTTGCCGCTTGCAGCACCACCAACACCACTCACAAGCCGCTGCCGCCATCGGCAGACACTACTGGCAACACAAGTTACTGCATCGGGCGGCTTGCCGTGACGTCCAACATGCCCCTGCATTTCCTGGGAAGTTCCGCGCAGTTTTATTGGGGCGACATCGACACCTACCGCGAAGACGCGGCCCGCTATGCGCAGCGCCTGCTGACCGCGCAAGCATCGGCCAGTGATGGCCGGGTACGCCAACTGATCAAGCCCATGGAAACGCTGCAGGATGATGGCAGGTTGATCGTCGCGCACGAGGAAGAAGCATTGCCGCTCGATCCAAATGTGGTACAGGTCACCGGCTTCGTCCATCGCGATGGCACGACTTTTCGCTTCCAGAAGAGCGCCATCAGCCGCCTGCAGGACATCACCGAGCGGCGCACCAAGGAAATCCTGGCCTCGATCACCAGCAGCGCATCGCCCTTCCCGCCAGCGGCGCAGTCGCAGCAGGGGTTCTGCGTCATGCACGGCACCGTCAATTTAGCGCCCGGACACGACTGGCATGAAGCATCCAGGGTCGAGGGAGAATTCACCCTGCAGGAAACGCGCTACCGTTTCAGTCTGCGTTCGCGCTACCTGCGCTCGCTGTCGTTGAACGAACAGGAAGTGACAAACCAGCGCGACCTGCTGCTGGCGCTGGCGGGTGCCATACCGGACTCCCACCTAGCGCCGATCAGTGAACTTCCGGTCGCCGCCAGCACCCCATTGCACGGCAGTGCCAGCCTGCTTGAGATGACGACAGCCGACGGCAAGCAACAGGTCTATGAGTGGCACATGCCAGCTGCCAGTACAGCGCCCGGTACGCCGGCAACTTTTCTGTATATCTGGCCAGCGTCCGGGCAAGCGTCAGCCCAGGACCAAGCCAATTTCATGCGCTGGATTGTTGCCCATCCGCAGCAGGCGACGCCGCTGTTGCAGATAAAGTACATGGCCAGCGGCGGCGGACAGCAACAGGCAACGCCTGCAGCGGAAGAGAGCAGGCTGGTCTACCGGATGCAGCTGCATTACCCGGGCAACCAGTCTGCCGGCGGGCGCCATTATGTGATCTACAAGGATGGCCAGAAAGTCGATGAGGGGTTCAGCGATGCCCATGGATTTACCAAGGCGCACAATGCCGATTATGACCAGATCTGGGGAACCACGGTGCTCAACAAATGAACAGCGGCCTCAAACCGGCGCACCTAGTTTTTTACAGGATTCAGGCTGGAGAGGTTCGGTAAGCATCCAGGCAATCTGTCTTCCTGAGGCCGTTGCTTAGGTAAGCACCCAGCCAAGATGCACGGCCTCAACACGTTCACACGAGACAGGCAATGAAGTTAATCGCTGCTCAAATCCCTTCTATACCTGGCGAGATCGGAAAAAACATCAGTAAGCACCTCGATGTCATCCGCCTGGCTGCAAGCAAGGGTGCCGATGTGCTGGTCTTTCCCGAGCTGTCCCTCACTGGTTATGAACCAGGTCTGGCGGAGGCTCTGGCGATGCACCCGACTGATTGGCGCTTTAATGAGTTTCAGGCATTAAGCGACCGACATAGCATGCTCATCACCGTTGGCGCGCCGACGAAGGGAGCGAAAGGCACCAAAATCAGCATGATTTGCTTCCAACCGGGGCTGGCGCGCAGTACCTATTCCAAGCAGCATCTACACGTCGACGAATACCCTTTTTTCATCCCCGGCACTGAACAGCTCGTGCTTAGACACGCAGATAATGTCCTGGCACCCGCCATCTGCTACGAGTCGCTGCAGGCAAGCCATGCAGAACACGCCGCAAAGTTAGGCGCTCATGTGTATCTGGCAAGCGTGGCCAAGTCTGAGAGAGGCGTCGCATCGGCCTATAGTCATTATCCGATGATGGCAAAGACCCATTCCATGACCGTAATGATGGCGAACTGTGTCGGTGTCGCCGATAATTTTATAGGAGCAGGTCTGTCCGCCATCTGGAACAGTGCCGGTGAACTCGTTTACAGCGCTGACGCTTTTCAAGAGGTATTAGTGGCGTATGACATACGGACTGGAGAAGCGGGCGTTTTCTGATTCTCTACAACCTGGCTTCTCCATAGGCTGATAACACGGAATCGCGGAGTTCTGGTTCGAGCCTTTCATAGTCAGCAGCACGGTCGACCAGCTTGCTGCCTAGATCTGTCGAAGTGTCGAAGCCCGAGCGAACTGCGGCGATGACCAGCAAAGTACAAGCGACAAATGCACGTTCATGCCCAGGTACGAGACGATGCGCGGTTAGCTCGATAACCTCGTAAGGATGCCAATGCTGCCCCTCCTCAAGCAGCCCACCATTTGCCATAACAGCGACAAGAGCATCCAAGTGTGCTTGAGTATCCTCGCCGTAGTCTCGCTGCGCGATGAAGAGAAGCTCATCCGGCTTAAGAGACTGCAATAAACCTGCAAGTTCCATATCGGTTTTATCCATTGATTTAGCAGCGTAGCGCTGCCCTGGCTGCATGTAATTAGTACATCACTGCACAGCAGCCCGGCAAGCAGCCAGCGCACGGCTGATGTGCTTTTCCACCATCTTGATCGAGATGCCCATGGCTGCGGCCACTTGCGGGTAGGTGAGATCGTCGATGCGTTGGAGGGTGAAGGCCTGGCGGCACCTGGACTGGAGGGTGGCGAGGGTGTGGGTCTGCAGGTGCTGCAGGATGCGGCGGGTGTCGGCGATCTGGTCGACGTGTGCGCCGTCTGCGGCCAGCGGCGTGATCAGGTCCAGTGCGACGTGGGTGTTGGCTTGGCGGCGGTGGCACGTGCGCCAATGCTCCAGCACCATGTTGTGAGCGATGCGGTACATCAGCAGTGCGCAGTCGCCGATGTTAGGCGCGTCGCGGTAGGCCAGCAGGCGGAGCAGCGTTTCCTCGGAGAGGTCGGCGGCGGTGTCCGGGTGACGAAGGCGCCGGCGCATGTAGGCGAGCAAGTCGGCATGCAACAGGCCGATGGCCTGGTCGAAGCGCGCCCTGCCCGATGCCGGTTCCTCCCGCACGCGCCAGCGCGTGGTGGGGCGTACGTGCGTGTAGTCGCGCACGAGTGTGATGCGCGGTGGCGTGTCGCACGCCATACGTTAGGCGGAGGTATTGCCTGGGTCGCTGCGTCGATGCAAGGCGGGCCAGCTCGCCGTTGCGCAGGCGGATGTGGAGGTAGCGACGGGATGCACGAGGTTAGAAACCGCACAGAATGAGTGGTCGTATTTCCCGACGGGTGTTGTCAGCCGGGCTCCGGGCGCAGGCATCGCGTCGATTACAACCACCAGAAACTACGGACACAAAAACACACTGGGTTGACGCCGGTGGATACAGCTCTTAGAAGATTTTCTATGATCTTGAAATAAAGCTTGCTAGCGATCTGATGCGATACCAGCCCACTGGGACAAAAGCATCGCAAATCGCGCTGACACCTTTGTTGCACGATCTGATCAATTTCATACCGTTCGATGCGGCTGCACTGGTGCTTGATCACGTTGCTGCTCTTGCTGCTGCTGTGGTTGCGGTTGTTGCTGCCGCTGCGCCTCGCTCAGTGTTTGCAGCTGAGCCAATGATTGCTCCATTGGCTGCGCAATGGCATCCATGGTCTTCATATGCGCCATCTTGTGTGCAGGATCATTCAATGCCCCCTCAACAACAAAGACGTTCTCACCTTGGCGTACAGAGTCGGTCTGCTGACTCAATGCTATGTGATCTATCCTTGATAACCCATTCTCCTTTGCGAGATAGGCGCTACTCGCGGCGAGGCGAGCGCTATTTTCGTCGTAGTCGCGACCAAGCCCTTTCTCTAGATCGCGAACCGCAGCTTCCGCTTCGGACAAGAGAGGGTCCATTTTGCTTGCGTCACTTGCTGGCATTTGATGTCTTTCAAATTGCGTAGCTAGACCCGGTAGACTATGATCGTCCGGATACCGCTGCTCAGAAATAAGACGCTGCTCGAAGGTCTGTTTCGGCATTGCATGCTGCGACTCACTATTCAACTTGCTATCAGGGAATGGGGCCTTGATGCTCTTGATGTCTTCGACGTTAGAGAGCGGCTTCAGCTGCCCTTCGAAATCCTTGTCCGTCATGACAAATACGTTCCGCCGATGCAAGCCGGCCTGGTTCAATGCACTCCAGGTAAAATCAATGCAACTATTTTCCTTCCACTCATACTGCATGTTAAAGCCGTGGCCGGCAGCATCTCTGCCGAAGGCCTGAAGCTTTTCATACTGGTCCTTGCTGATCTCCAGCGTCCTGGAGTAGTAGGGATCCTTGTAATCTGCGACATCGGTCGTTGATACGCCGCCAAGCCCACTTGACTCGCCATGCGCTAACGGAGCGAACCCGTAGCTATTGTTATTTTGCCCATCAGAGATGGAGTAGTAGACGTGTCCCGCTGCAGATGTACCGCCACCTGCTAATGGCGTGCCGGGTGCGGCGACATAGACCGTGACGGTGTAGTGCGTTTCTGATGAATTCGTTGCCATGCTCCTCTCACTTCTTCTTTGCGCGATACGCAATCAAGAGCTTCGCCTTGGCGTCGATCAACAACTGACGCTCATTGCCCAGCGTAAGGCCAAGGATATAGTGGCCTGACGGCAACGCATCTGCGCTTGCAAAAGATAGTTCAGTGTAAGCAACCCCTTGAGCGATCAAGCCTGCTTCCAACAAGGACTCTCGGTCTGCATCGGCGGCTTCCAGGCCGGGGACGGCACCGTCCGCAGGGATAGTGAGCCACTCCACCTCATTACGACTCACCCAGTGGCTGCGCTTAAGTTCAACCTCCGCGGTACGGCCTTGCTCGATTTGATAGAGCTGAACCTTTGCAGAAATCTTTGCTTTTCTAAGCGCATCGGCAGCCTCAGCCACGGATGTTGAATCGCGTCCCTCGAGACGAACCCCAATGAAGACAGAGCAAGGTGACTCACCATTTGTGGCCGGCACGTCAAAATCAAGTCGGATTTCGCCATCGTGGATGGCTTCCAACGAGCGTGACAACGGTACAGCCGTCCGGCTGTCACTGTTCCGGTCCGGCTGTGGCGCACTGGTCTGTTGTGGCTGCCGATGACAGCCCGCTGCCATACACGCTGCTACTAACAACAGCAATACGCGTACAACTTTGTGCGGTCTTGACATGCATTGTGCCTGAAGAGATTGCTTCGATCACAGCATAGGCTATTTTAACGCGTGCATTACGGAGCCATGACGCCAGGCCGTTTTATAGGCACAGCTTTATCTTCGCGGTGTGCACCATGCACATGAAGACGGGTGAGATACGATCGCACAACAGGTCGAGCAGTCACTGAGCCGGTTGCAGGCGCTTGGCGAGACCAGCTCAGCAGCAAGAACACGTCGATCGCTCCGTGTCATCGCATTGTGTGAGGTTGCACCTCCAGTTCACCAGTGGCGCACTCCACCAGAATGCAATCCGTGTCGTGTCATCGCTATTCAAAGTCACCATAAAACGTGATTGAGCGCGGTCTCAGGGGTTTCGCTAAGAAGCGCCACACCTTGCTCCACCCGCTACTCAAGCATCTCACGCACAGCATTGGCCGCATCGAAGACGGCTTGTCCCAACGTTGGCAGCGTCTGCGCCTCCAGGCACTCCGGTTTGCTCATGGCGATGACGTCGCCATGAGCGATGAGGGTGCGTAGCAGGCGGTCGAGCTGGTCGCGTTGGTCCAGCGTGAGATGCAAGACGACGGCGGGGTGCTCCATCTGTGTCCTCCTCTGCGCGGTGAGCGGGGAGCGCGCACGGTGTGGCGATTGGCGCGTTGCGCTCGGCGCGGGGCGTGCGGGTGCGTGCTGCGCGTGCGCGGCGCACCTGGTTAGTCCGTAGGTGCGACGCTGACGACCAGCTCGCCATCGCGCAGGCGGATGTGGAGTTTGCTGCCGATGGTGAAGCCCAGTTGTTCCAGCCAGCGGCCGCGTAGGCGTAGCGTGGGGATGCGTTGGTTGCTGGCGGGGTAATAGCCGTAGCCGACAGTGCAGTGGTGCGGGGCACGCGGGTGGCCGGGGCGTGGGGGGCGGGCTTCGGTGCGGGGTTGGGGGATGGGGGTGCGCTCGACGTAGGGCCGTGGCTTGATCGAGGGGTCGAGCGAGTGCCAGCCGATCTCGCGGGGTGGCAGCTCCGTAGCGCGCTTGCGTGCGGATGTGGGACGGGATGTGGGTCGACGCATGGCAAAGCCCTCCTTGACGAACAGGCCACGCCGCCGGGTGGCGACGGGATGTCGGGAGGTTAGAAACCGAAGACAGACGGCGGGCGTATTTCCCCGAAGGGTGTTGTATTAGCCGCCCTCCCGACGCAGGCAACGCGTCGGCTGCGCCAGCAGGAAGCTGCAGGCACAAAAAACCCACCGGGATTTCGGAGGTGGGTACCGCTGTCTTAGGAGTTTCTACGCTCCTTGTGGTAGAGATTGCTGCGGGTTTGTTGGGATGTCAACTGCTTCGAGCTACGAAGTAACGGTGATTTTTGAGTGCGGCCACGACGAAGAACATGCAGATCGCTCCTGTTCTTGCTCGCTTCGCACCATGCAGCGGACTACCGTTTGGCCGAAGAATTGAGATTGTCCATATCCGAGAAGATCAACCACGGCTTGCCGGGCGCTCGATGCAGCGTGAGAGTGAACTTTCCTATGTCGCCGGGCACATCTCCGTAGCCGTACGCACCTATGATGTAGGCGATATTACCTTCAGCGGAAAAACCGAGTGAGCGCAAACGTAGCGGGCCTCCGCTGCTACCTTCATAGGCCGCTTGGATAGCTGTCTTGCCCCGGATTGGAGGATGATCGCTCTGCAGCAAAAAGCCATCTTCCGCAAATAACGCAGCAAGCGCGCTTGCGTCGCCCTTACGCCATGCGCGCTCATAGTCGCGGAGTACTCGATCAAGTTCGGGCGGTAACGCCGCGGTGGAGAGCTCTGTGAGCTCAGTTTTTTCTTTGGCGTTCTGTCCGCACAATGGCCCTGTGGCAAGTGTGAGAACAAATGCTAAAAAAGCAATAATTGATCGGCTCATGTGCCTCAATCCTTCTAGATTCTCGCTGGCTGACTATAGAATCATGCCGCGCTTCGCAACTACGGTAATTAGGCTCACATTTAAAGTTCGAAAAACCGCGTCAGTTTTTATTTTAAGTTGACCTGACCTCGCCCTTTCTCTTAGCTTGAATTAAATATTATGGCGCGTACGACCCGTTGGGTTGGCGGTACAGCACACGACCTATCAATGCAGGCGCCACCGCGCCTTTGTAGAAGTGCCACCCCCTATTATTGATTAGACCGGCTCGAACAAGTGGTCGATAGAATATGGTTCGGGCATCAAGTGTAGCGTTACACGCGTCATTGCAGGGAAAGTCAGCCGACGCAAGCGAGGCCGAGATGAAGAGATCCTGTTCAGCCGATTCCAGAAGTGAAATGACTTGGCTGGCAAAGTACCAAAGCCCCCACAAATTCTTATCTACCAAGGGTATCTCAACCTCAATCGCTACCTCCGTTTGGTCGAACATCTTCATGGATCGATTAGGTAGCTTGCCAACTACGCAATTCAAGGACGCCATCGTTACTGCGATGTCGCGCCCGGCCGAGCGGGTCAAGCCGTGGAACGAATACCGCCCGATGTTCATCACCCAGGCGCGCATCGATGGCGGCCGCAAGTTCCTGGCCGAGCATCGCGCCGAACTGAGCAAGGTCGAAGCGGCCACCGGCGTGCCGGCACAGGTGATCGACCAGAAGCTGACGTAATATCAAAAGCGCCGGGAATGCGAGGACAGCGACTCGCAGCTGGAGCGTCGGCGTGACACCCTCTTTCGGCCAGAAAGAAAGCCAAATCGCGAGTGCCGCGAGGCAGCACAGTGTCAGCATCAGCAATCGCTTGGCGACGCGTAAGGAAAACGGCATTGCCAGCGCGGGAGCGGCCATCACTAGAAATCCAATTCCGCTGATCAATGCGCCCGTCTGCCCTTCACGTACCTGGCCCGCTGCAACCAGCGCCACTAGCAGTGCGCCTGTCGCCGCGAGCATGACACCGGCAAGGCCGGCCAGCAGCTTCAGGAGTTTTTGATAGCGCATTCTTCGCGTCCTAGTTCTTGCATTACGCTGCACCTCCGAGTGGCGTTGGCTTGAGGCCTGCTAGGACTTGTGACGCCGATAGTGGTTGTTGGTGCTTGTGCTGCGGTAGCTGCCACCCTTGTGCGAGGCGCCGTGGCCTGCGCTGTAGTGACCGCCGTGACTGGTGGTGTGGTGCGTGCCGGCGGCCCTGACGCGTGCCTGCGCGGATGCGGTAAACAAACCGAGTGCGGCCACGCTAAGTGCCACGATGCTCCATGCCTTGCTCAACATTGTTTCTTCCCCCTGAAGAAATGTGTGGCTTTGCGGCTGCATTAGATACTGCGTGCCTTGATCCTCGCCGAGTTTTTGGATTGCGTCAATGCGCTTGCGCGATTGATCTTTGGCTTTATCGGCTTTGCCCTCATCCGCCCTTCGGGCACCTTCTCCCGCGCGCGGGAGAAGGGCTTGGTTTATCGAGTTATTGGCTGTTTTTTTGCGGTTGCCGGCTTGGTCGGCGCGGGTAGAGCGAGATTATTGTTGAGTTCGGTAATCTCCGGCACCTTGCCTTCGGCAACCACACGCAAATGCGCGGTTTTTATATTTGCTGCGTTGGTTAGCGGCAGGCGCATTTGCGTGGTGATTGGCTGCAGATCGCGTGGTGCCGCGAGTGCCGGGAACGCGGCTCTTGCCAGCTCCTTGCCACGCGCATCCTCCAACACCACAAACCCAGCCGGTGCATCGGCATGCCCGAGGCTATGCACGGTCACTTCGATGGCATCGGCAGTCACTCGCACATCACCATGGCCAATCCCCAGATCCGGACGTAGTTCGACCGGGGTGGTGGCTGCAATGCGTTCGAGCTGCAGGACGGTGGTGCGGCCTGCGGGGAAATCGATGTCGATGGCCGCGCTTTTTTCGAAAGCGCGCTCTTGCGTCTTGGCGTTGCTGTCGAGCTTGCCGTCATTGCCTTTGCTCACGCCTTGGGTGATGCGCCATTGGCCCGGGGCGACGTTCCAGCCGGTCATGCTGGCGCGCTGGGCCTTGTTCGATGTGTTGTAGGCGATGACGGTGAAGCGGTCTTGCTGGGGTGCGGGGATGGCGATGGCCACCTGCGTTGCGGCCTCCGGGTCGGCGAAGCGCCAGCTGACGGTGTGGCCGGGGTAGGTCTGGTTGCGCTTGAGGGCCACGCCGCCTAGGCGTGCGCGCTGCAGGTTGACCGTGGGGGATTCCACGCGGTCGCTCCACCAGTGGCCTTCGGTGTTCATGTAGAAGTTCTGCAGTTTCTCTCTTGCCTCGCTGCGGTAAATGGCGGCGAGATACTCGAGGTTGCCGGTCTGCTCCCAGGCCACGTGGTGCGGGAAGTCCGGGGCACTGCCATCGTCTTTATTTGCGGCATCGAGGAGCTTGCCGCTCCAGTCGCTGCGCTTGCCCATGACGTCGAGAAAGTTTTCGTTGAGCAGCGACAGGCCGTTGGGCCCGCTGTTGGCCACGCGGTAGTCGATCGGCTTGAGATAGCGCTGCTCGCCAGTGAAGCGGTAGGCGGCCCAGAAGGTGTGCAAGGTGTCGGCGCCGCCGCTGCCTTCGAACAGCTCGCCGCCGCGGGTTTTGCCGGTTTGCCAGTTGATCTCGTTGGGCAACGCCCAGTTGCCCTTGGCGTTGGTGTAGGCATGGGCGAGATAGCCGTCTGCTAACCCGGTGACGATGCGGCGGCTGTTGGGGTCGGCGTTATAGCCGCCCAGCAGGATGGCCGGGTGCACGATGGGGAAGGAGTACGGTTTTTGCCATTGCCAGTTGGGCTCGCGGTAGACCTTGCGGCCGCCGAACCAGTTGCTGGCAAACAGCAGGTGCCCTTGCGGGTTGACCTGGATGATGGTGTCGAAGGCTTTGACGGTTTGCATCAGGCGCTCGACGGTGCGCGGGTCGCCCCAGTTGAGGTACAGCAGGGCGCTGTTGAGGTTGATGCCCTCCTCATACGAATGCAGCTCGTCGGTTTCGATGGTGGACAGGCCGTTGGTGAACATGCCGTTGCGGTAGTTGGCCTCCGACAGCGCCAGCATGGAGGCGTTGAGCATGTCCGGGTCCACACCCATCAGGGCGACGCCGGGCCATTGCTGCACCAGGTCCGAGTCGTCGGAGATGCCGCCGCCGAAATCGCCGTAGGCCACCTGGCGCTGCTCGATCCACCAGCGGATGTAGCGGCGGGTGGCGCTGAGGTCTTGCAGCTGCCAGAACGCCCAGGCCGGCACGTCCTTGGCCACGGCCGGCATGTCTACGGGGAGCGTGCCCTGGTTGGCGTAGCTGATGTCGTTCCAGTACTGGCGGCCGAGGGCGTGGTCCGGGTCTACGCGCAGCAGGTCGGTGATGTCGGCGTCCAGGCGCTTATAGAGCAGCTGGCGCTTGGAGGTGGTGTGCTCTTCCACCAGAAAGCCCCAGTTGTCCTTGACCTGGTTGAAGCGGTCGGCCACGTGCTCTTTGAGGGCCTCGGCGCGCGGCTTGAACACCAGCTGCAGCTGGGTGCCGTCGAGTGCGTTGGCGTTAAAGCCGGGCGCGGCGGCGGCGATGCTGAGCATCAGGCTGTCGTTGCTCAGGATTCTGTCGCGCAGGTCCAGCCACAGGGTGCGGGCCTGGCCGGGGGCGACCGCGACCGAGACATCGATCATGTCGCGCGCGGGCCAGATGGGGTCCTTGATGCGGATATTGAGCGGGATGCTGCCGTTGTGGGTGGCCGGCAGGTTGAGCGCCGGCAGGGTGATGGCGATGCCGTCCAGGCCGTCGTGCATGTTCTCCCAGCCGTAGGACCAGCTGCGCATCAGCGCCTGGTCCGGCGGCGGGTTGCCCAGGCTGGACGGCACCAGGATGTGCACGATGGGTTGCTGCACGCTTGCTGCGGCCTTGTCGCTGGGGCGCTTGCGCGCCGGTGCCTTGGTAGGCAGCGCGATGACAGTCTGGCGCTCGCCTGGCGGGTAGCGGCCGGCGATGACATCGCGCAGCGGGGCGAGGTTGTCGTAGTCGGGCTGGATGTCGCTGCGCACGGTGTAGCTGAGTTGCGCGCTGCCTTTGGGCACCTCGCCCGGCTGCACGTTGTAGGCCCAGATTTCCTGGATGGGGGTTTCCTGCGCGGTGTTGGCAAAGCGCAGCGTGCCGCCGCGGCGCTCGGGGAACTGGTCCACGCTGCGTACGACGCCCTGGCTGCGTGCGAACAGTGGCTGCGCCTGTGCGTTGGGCGCGGCATAAGTGGCCTGGCCGTAGGCGGCGCCGCGCAGTTCGATGCGGTTGACCGGCTCGTCCGGCAGGGTGAGGTCCAGCGCCTTGCCGCCTTCGACATAGGTGTTCCAGTCGGGTAGCTGGAAGTAGTCGTCGCGCCCGGGCAGGCGCGAGCGGTTATAGACGCCGGGCCAGGTGGTTTCGGCGATGCCGTCGGTGGCCTTCCACATCCATTGCTTGAGGTCGCGCGCGTCGGTGAACTCCACCTTGCGGATGCGGGTGATGGGTGCGTCCAGCAGCGGTGGTGCGTGGCCGTTGTCCCAGCCGTAACGGTGCAGGAAGGCGGCGTGTTGCGATGCCGGTGTGGTCGGCTCGGCGGTGGCGGGCTCCTGCAGGCGTGCGAGCGCGGCGGCGCCGCTGGCGTCGAGCATGCGGTCGTAGATGCGGATCTCGTCGAAGTCGCTGCCACGCAGGAAGTTGTAGCGGCTCTGCACCTGGTGCGGCGACATCACGCGGCCGGCCAGGCCGAACTGGTCCAGCGCGGCGTCGAAGTCGAGCGCGCCGCCGTTGGTGCAGGGCGCACCGCAGTCCACGCGGGCGGCTTCCTTGCCATCGACATACAGGCGCACGCCGCGGGTTTCGTCCCAGGCGAAGGCGATATGGGTCCAATCGCTGGCGGCCGGGGCCTTGTCGAGCTTGAAGGAGACGCGGGTGCGCGCCAGGTTGGCGTCGGTGACGAAGGCATCGAAGCCGTGGCCGTTCCAGTCGATGCGCAGCCAGGCCATGTCCCAACTGGTGTGGTCGGCGTAGCCGACGCGGAAGATCACGAACGGCGCTTCGCCCACGGGATAACGCGCGCGCCAGAAGAAGCTGAGCGTGCCGCGTTGGGTATAGAGATTGCCGGGCGCATTCCACGACAGCACGCCGTCGTCGGCCCATTCGATGGCGTTGCCGCGCTTGCCGGTGGGCACCAGCGCGATCTTGTCGCGGAAGTTGGGGACGCGATCGCCGCGGGCCACATCGGCCTCCAGGCTGCGATCGGCCGAGACCCGGAACAACAACTCCGGGGCCGTGGGGGTGGCCGCACTCACCGGCAGCGCGATCAGACACAACAAACCCATCCAAATCTTCAGCACACGCACCTCGTCTGTTTCAAAACCACTGCCGCACCGCATGGGCGACAGACACTGCAACGTGCCACCGCAACGCGGCACGCGGTGCACGGTGGGCAGCGAGCAAACGGGCCGGCACGTACGAGAGTACATGCCGTGCCTGCGTGCTGCGCGCGCCACTATGCGCCGCGTGCGGTGATGCGATGGCTGCGTCCACTACAGCCCGTTTGCGGCCTTCCACTTGGGAATCTCATCCTTCAACAACTTGTCCGGCCAGGTGCCATGCCAGGCGTAGCCCACGCGGCGTTCGTTGGGCACCTGCATATAGTCGGTCAAGGCCTTGCCGTCGCGGTTGGCATACAAGGGGCGTTGATTCTGCAGGTCGTAGAAGCGTGCCCATAGCGATGCACCGGGTTGCGCAACCAGGATCACGTCCTTGCCTGTTTCCTGGGTGGGGTCGTCGATTTTCTTGGTAGCAAGATCGCGCATGCGATGGGTATCGAACCAGACACCGGCCGCTTGCACCGCGGTCTTGATCTTGGCCGAGGGGTTGGGCTGGCGCATCAGAAACCGCACGATGCTCACCGACTCGCTGGACGACAACGAGGCCAGTTCATACGCGCGCGCCTTGGCCGGCTTGAGCGTGACCTCGTCGTATTGCGCGCCCCAGATGGTGAGCGTGCCGCCGATCTTGACCTGGGTGGCGAGCACGCATTCCAGACCCTTGGCCACCGCCTGCACGGCGCGTGCGCCGTGGCTGCTGCGCAGTTGCGCGCCGGTGTCGCCCTTGCCCTCGCCGATGTCCTGCAGCAGGTTGAGCACGCGCACCATCGCATCGTCGTTGTAGGTGATCTGATGGTGGTAGGACGACAGGTCCGGATAGAACTGCGGCCAGCCGCCATTGGCGTACTGCGCCTTGAGCAGGTAGTCCACGCCACGGCGTGCGGCGGCGATGTACTTGGCGTTCTTTTCGTTCTTGAAGGCGGTGGACAGGTACGTGATTTCGTACGTGGTCGCCTTGTTGTCGATGGTGGCGTCGTCCTTGCGCCCCGGCTGTTGCAGCTCGGCGATTTCGGCAGCGGTAAAGGTGCGCGTGTAATCCACCGCCACGCCCTTGTACTGTTTGGACCAACCGCCGGAGGCGGTCTGCAGCAGCAACATGTTGTCGGCGATCTTGTCGGCCATGGCCGACAGCGGTGCCAGCAGCAAGGCACCAGCGAAGGCGAGCGTGTGGAAACGGAGCAGGTGCGAACGGGTCATCAGAACGGCCTCCAGCTGCCTAGAATGGTGTTGCGGTCCAGCGCGGCGGCCTGCGCAGCGGTGAGCTGGCGCGACCACTTCACGCGGCGCGACGGGTTGGCGCCGTTGCCGCTGCTCTGGTATTCGCTGTAGCGGGCAGTGGCCTCGTTGGCGGTGTTGCCCCAGTTGTTCCAGCCCTCGGGCAGGATGTGTGCGCCCAGTTGGCTGCTGATGAAGCTGACGCTGGCATACGGCCGCCACGGGCGCCCCAGGTGCACGCGCGAGACACCGCTGGCGGCGGTGACGCGGGCATTGCGGAACACGAAGCCGCGCGCGCTTTCCTGCGGGGTGGAGGCGGCGGTGAGATAGCCATCGCCCAAGGAGTGCAGTTGCACGTTTTCGAACAGCGCGGTGCCGGCGCCGAACACGAAATCCACCGTGCCTTCGACGTAGCAGTCGAGGAAATACGACAGCTTTGCGCCGCGCAGGTACAGCGTGTCTTGATAACCGAGGAAGCGCACGTTGCGGAACGCGGCGCGGTCGCCATCCACACGCACCGCCACCGCCTGCCCGACCGGGCCTGCGTGATTGCCGAGGGCGAGTTTTTCCGCAGTGAAGTCGTTGCCGGCGATGATGACGCTGGACGAGCCGGAGGTGCCGTACTCGGTGCCGGTGGCCGGATTGATGCGTGAGGCGTAGTTGTCGTAAGTGATGATGGTCTGGGTGGGGCCGGCGCCGGTGAGCTTGAGCGCCGGTGCGTTGGACGGCACCACGATCAGCTCCTGATAGGTGCCGGCGCCGATGTTGATCTGTGCGCGTTTGCCGCCTTGTACTGCGGCGTCGATGGCGGCCTGTACGGTGCGGTAGCCGGCACTGCCCTGCTTGGCCACGGTGTAGACCGGGTCGGCGGCGATGGCGGCGGTGCTGCCGAGCGACAGCCCGGCCAGCAATGCTGTGGCAGCGAGAGTACGTAACACGATCCTGCGATGCGGTTGCATGCGTTGCTCCTGTCAGAACTTGTAGCGCGCGCCGATGTAGTACTGGCGCCCGGTGACGGTGTATTTGTCGGGCAGTTCCAGCGTGGAATCGACGTAGCGGCGGTCGGGGGTGTCGAGCAGATTGATGGCCTCAAACGTCAGCGACAGGTGGTCGTTGAGCTTGTAGGACATGTTGAAATCCACGTTTTCCACGCTGTATTTGCCGGTCACATCGGCCGTGACCAGACGCCTGCCATCGAGGTCGTAGACATCCTCCTGGGCGAGGATGTTGTTGATGTAGCCATCGCGATAACTGGTGGACACGCGCGCACTGAAGCGGCCGTCGTCGTAATAGACGGTGGCGTTGTAGGACTGCGGCGAGAGGTTGAGCAGATCGCGCTCGGTGGCGGTGGTGGTGATGCTGGTGTTGCTGCTGCCTGCGGTACTGAACAGGTAATTGATCTTGGAATCGACCTGGGTGTAGTTGAGCTGGATACCAAAGTTGCGCCAGAAGCCTGGCAAAAAATCGAAGGCCTGCTGGTAGGTCAGCTCGAAGCCCTTGAGCGGGCCGCCGGGCGTGTTGAAGTAGCTCTGCACATTGAAGATGGTGTCCGGGGTAAAGCCGGCGGGCAGCAGATCCAGCGAGTAACCCATCGCCTCCCAGGTGCTGAGCACGCGGGTGCGTTGCACGTAGCTGTCGATGTCCTTGTAGAACACCGCCGCCGACAACAGCGAGCCTTCGCGGAAATACCACTCGGCGCTGAGGTCGTAGTTGGTGGAGCGGAACGGGTCGAGCTTGGGGTTGCCCAGATTGATCGAGAAAAACCGCCCGTCGTCGAAGAACTGCGTGGGCCCGCCGCTGACGCTGGGCGACAGATACGCCAGCGTGGGGCGCGCCATGGTCTTGGCCGCACCGAAGCGCAGCACCACCTCCTCGCTGACATCCCAGGACAGGTTCAACGAGGGCAGGATGTCGCGGTAATTGTGGTTGACCGTGGTGGGCACCAGCAAGCGCTCGCCGGCCGCAGCGGTGGCGCTGGCCACGCCGAAGAACGATTCGCACGCAGGCGAAATCGCACCGGCCGCGGTGGCCGTGCACGGCGCATAACCGCTGGCGGCGATCTGCGTCTGCACATAGCGCACGCCCAGGTTGCCGCGCAACGCGCGGCCCCACAGGTCGGTATTGAAATCGAGCTGCAGGTAGGTGCCCAGGCTCTTTTCGTTGACGGCGAAATTGTTGTTGGACGAGCCGAAATGGCCGACATCGGCCAACCGGTAGTCGCCACCGGGCACGCCGGTATCGCAGTTGCAATTGATGTTGAGCAGGTCGGCGACTTTCTGGAAATCCGGAATCACCCAGGTGGTGGGGAAGCTGCCGTTCAAGCTGCGGCCGAAGCCATCCAGGTTGGTGCTGAGCTCATTGACGCCCACACCGGCCGGCAATGCCTGCGCCAATCGCCCGTAGGAGATGTTGCGCGACTCCGACGTGTCCATGTCGTAGTTCTTGTAGGCCAGCCCGGTGCGAAAGGTGAAGGTGGGGCTGATGTTGAATTCCAGATCCACCTTGGCGGTGTCGAAGGTGTTGTTCACCGACTGCGGGTTGAGCCGCACCTCGCTGATGTTGGTACCGCGCGCGGTGCCGTTGCTGTTGACCGGCACTGCGCCATAGCCCAACCACTGCCAGTTGTTGGGGTTACCCGCATCGAACGGGAAACTCATGCTGGGGTAGTCGCCACCATTGCGCCGGTCGAGCACAAAACCATCGAGATTGGTGTTGTCGAAACTCACCATCGAGAACTCGGGGCGCTCGTAGTCCGAGGTCGAGTGGCCGACCAATGCATTGACGCGCACCTGGTCGTTGAAACGGTGCTGCAGATCCAGACTGAATTGCTTGAACTCGGTGGATTCTTCGATGTTGCTGGATTCGGTGCGGAAGTCGACGTTGTCGAACACGCCGTAGGTGAGGCGATTCTGGTCGTCCACCTGCGCCTCGCGCACGGCGATCTGGGTCTTGCCGCCGAAGTTGGCGGTGCGGTGCAGGTTGGCGCCGACCGAGTCTTCGCGCTGGTCCTTGTCCAGCTTGGAATACAGCATGTCGAAGTTCAGCAGGGTGTCGTCGCTGACCTTGAATTGCAGCGCGCCGGTAACGCCCAGCCGTTTGATCTCGTGATCGGTGCGGATATAGCGCGGGTAGCGCGGAATCCACGCGTCGGTGGCGGTCTCGTAGGCCTGGATGTTCTCCGGCGTGTTGGCAGGGCGCGCGATGCCGGTGCCGCAATTGGCGGCGCTGATGCCATAGCTGCCCCAGCCGTTGTTGCGGTCCTGGTTGGCCTGCGAGCCGACCCCGGCCGGGGTTTCGTTGGCGAGCGGGTTGCGCGGTGTCTGCGGGTTGTAGCCCACCGGCGAACAGAAGCCGTAGGTGCCGTTGTTGGCGGCGGTGCTCTGGTTGGAGTTGCGGTAGTTGCCGTGCTCCCAGCGCACCGGGTTGTAGCCTTCTTCGCGCAAGTGGCGCTCGCTGTAGGACACCGACATCAGTGCGCCAAGGCGGCCATCGGCCCAGATGTTGCTGATCAGGCCGGAAAAACGCGGGTCTTTTTCGCGCGAGAGGTCGTTGTAGCCGTATTGCGTGGAGGCGGCTGCTTCGAAGCCGTCGAAGTCGAACGGGCGCGAGCCTCGCAGATCGACCGTTGCACCCAATGAGCCTTCGTCCATCTGCGCCGACTGGGTCTTGCTGATGGTGACGCGGCTGAAGAGTTCCGAGGCAAAGGTGTTGAAGTCGAAGCCGCGGCTGCGGTTGACGCCATCGCTGCCGCTGCCGGCGGTGGCCAATGCTTCCAGCCCGTTGATGCGTACGCGGGTGAAGTCCGAGCCCAGGCCGCGCACGGAGATCTGCTTGCCCTCGCCGCCCTCGCGGTCGATGGAGACGCCGGCGATGCGCTGCATCGATTCGGCCAGGTTCAGATCGGGAAACTTGCCGATGTCTTCGGCATAGATCGCATCCACCTGCTCCACGCTGTAGCGCTTGGCATCGAGCGATTGCTGCAGGCTTTCGCGGTAGGTGGCCTTGACCTGCACGCGGTCCAGATCCACCGCATCGGTGGGCGTGGCCGGCGGGCCGACGGTTTGCGCGGCGGCGCCGGCACCGTGCAATGCCAGGACGATGGCCACCGACAGACGCGCGGCGGACAGGCAGGCGCCTGCCGCATGGGCAGGACGACACGAACGGGCTTGCATGAGGCGGCTCTCTCCCTGGCACTGGCTGCAATGACGCGCTCAGCCCCCCAAGGCCCTGGCGTCGCAATGAGCGACCAACACATCTGCTGCGCAACCGCGCACTACAGAGTTGCTGGAGGCTTTCAAACATCACGCCCACCGCGTTGCATGCGTGCACCAGTGCACCGCATACAAGGCGATCAAGCGTTGGAATAAAGGCCCGCTGCGCGCGTGCGCAGCGGGCGATCAGCGGTTAGAACTTGTAGCGCACGCCCAACAGGAACTGCCGGCCGGTTTCGCTGTACTGCAGCGGCAACTGCGCGGCCGCACCGACCCACTCGTCGGCCACTTCGTTGGTCAGGTTGATGCCTTCCAGGCTCAGCTCGATCTTGTCGTCGAACTTGTAGCGCAGCGAGGCGTCGATCATCGTGGTGGCCTTCATGCCGTGCACGTCGAAGCCGGTTTCGGTTGCCGGCACCTGGGTCAGATAATCGTCGCGATGCGTGGCCGACACGCGCCCGGCGAACTTTTCGCCTTCGTAGAACAGCGTGGCGTTGTACGCATTCTTCGACAGACCGGTGAGATCGGTTTCCAGCGATGCCGCGCCGCTGGTGGTCAGATACTGGATCTGCGAATCGACGTAGGTGTAGTTGAGCTGGATACCCAGATTGCTCCAGACGCCCGGCAACCAGCTGAAGGGCTGGGTGTAATTGGCTTCCAGACCCTTGAGATCGCCACCGGGCGTATTGAGCGGCACGCTGAAGACGAAGTCGTCGTTGACGCCGGCGCCGGTACCGTCGAGCAGGCTCACCGGCAGGCCGCTGGAGGAGTACGGACGCACCTCGCGTGCGGTCTGCACGAAGCTTTCGATGTCCTTGTAGAACAGCCCAAGGCCCAGCAGTGCGCCTTCCTGGAAATACCACTCGAAGCCCAGGTCGTAGGTGTCGGCCAGAATCGGGTCCAGATTCGGATTGCCGCCACTCACGGTGCGCGCACCGCCGCTGACGTTGACCGTGACACCCGGCGTCAGGCTACCCAAACCCGGACGCGACATCACCTTGGCCGCACCGAAGCGCACCAGAAAATCCGGGCTGACTTCGGCCACCAGATTCATCGAGGGCAGCGTGTTGTTGTACTCGCGCTCTGCGGTGGTCTGCACGAGTGCGGAGCCGACAGTGGCAAAGCCGGTGGACTCCTGCTTGGTGCGCACATAGCGCACGCCCAGGTTGCCGGAGAACGGGATCGCACCGATATCGAAGGAGAAATCGCCCTGCAGATACGCACCGCGATCCTGCTCCGTGACGCTGCGGGTGTTCACCGCACGCTCGGCCAGCGCAAAGGTGCCGGTGCCGCTATAGATGCCCAGCGCATCGGCCACCGCATCCAGATTCGGCACCACCCAGGTGTTGGGCGAGCCCTTGATGGCGCTCAATCCGGTTTGCTCGGTCAGGTCGGCCGGCACGATGCGGGTGCCATCGGCGAAGGTGGGCACCGCCACTTCGGAAGCGCGGCGGAATTCCTTGGTGGAGAAGGTGTAGTTCTTGGCCAGCACGCCACCCTTCAGACGGAACCCGGGGCTCACGCTCCAGTCGAAATCCAGACTGCCGGTGTCGAAGTCGTTTTGCACCTGTTGCGGACGCAGGCGCAGTTCGGCCAGGGTCCAGCCATTGGGGTCGGTGGGGTTGATGCCGTAATTGAACACCGGCTTGCGGCTGTTGCCGCGATAGTCGTAGGAGTACCCATCGACGTTGAGCTTGTCCATGATCACCGTGGTCTGGATCGGGTTCTCGTGCTTGGAGCTCGAGGTACCGACCATGCCGCTGATCTTGAACACGTCGCTGAAGCGATGCTCGCCGGTCAACGAGAGCTGCTTGAAGACGGTGTTCCATTCGTCGTAACGGTTTTCCGAGCGCACGTCGACGTTGTCGAAGTTGCCGTACAGCATCGCACCGGTGGCCGGGTCGATGAAGCCATCATTGACGATGGTCTGCGGCTTGCCGCCCTGCGCGGCGCCACGGCTGAAGGAGATCGCTTCGATATAGTTTTCGCTGCGCTTGGCGTCGATCTTGGAATACAGACCGTCCAGCGAGAACTCGGTGGAATCGCTCGGCGCCCATTGCAGCGAGCTGGTCACGCCGATGCGCTCCTGCTTGTGCTCCATCAAGGTGTAGCGCGGGAAGCGCGGATGGAACACGTTGGCATCGCGCGCCTGCGGGAACGCCGGGCTGGCGGCAAAGTTGCCGTTGCTCGGGCCATTGGCCCAGCGACCGCTGTTGCTGCCTTCTTCCAGCAGCTCGCGCTCGGTGTAGGCCACCGACACCAGTGCGCCGAAGGTGTTGTCGGCCCAGGTGTTGGAGATCAAGCCGGCCACGCGCGGGTTGGCCTTCTCGGACATCGCGTTGTAGGCGGCCTGGCCGCTGGCGGCGATGGTGAGGCCTTCGTAATCGAACGGGCGCGCGGTACGCAGGTCGACCGTGGCGCCCAGCGAGCCTTCTTCCACATCGGCCTGCGCGGTCTTGCGCACGATCAACTGGGTGAACAGGTCCGAGGCGAACACGTTGAAGTCGAAGCCGCGACCACGGTTGGAGCCGCCCGACTGGTCCGAACCGCCCACCGTGGTGAGCGCTTCCATGCCGTTGACGCGCACGCGGGTGAAGTCAGGGCCTAAGCCGCGCACGGAGATG
The DNA here is from genome assembly GCF_056725225.1 of Xanthomonas sp. NCPPB 2933. NCBI lineage: Bacteria > Pseudomonadati > Pseudomonadota > Gammaproteobacteria > Lysobacterales > Lysobacteraceae > Xanthomonas > Xanthomonas sp. NCPPB 2933. The sequence goes on along the minus strand of NZ_CM161518.1, from coordinate 187,820 downwards.
TTGCGGCCTTCGCCGGCATCGCGGGTGATCACCACGCCGGGGATGCGCTGCAGCGATTCGGCCAGGTTGAGGTCGGGGAACTTGCCAATGTCCTCAGCGACAATGGCATCGACCACGCCGGCTTCGCCGCGCTTGATGTCCAGGGCCTTTTCCACCGAGGCGCGATAGCCGGTGACGGTGACAGCGTCGAGGTCGACCGTTGGCTCGGTGGGTGCCTGGGCGGCGTCCTGTGCAGCCGCATGGCCGCTCAGCGCAAGGCCGATCGACAGTGCAAGCAAGGTAACCGGTGTCTTCCGGTTGGTGGTCCGAAATTGCATGTCCTCCCCTCCCAAGGGTCCATGAACAACGTGAAATAGCGGGGGTGTGGGCGGTAATGACACCGCTGGTCAAAACGACGTTACCAGCTGAATCGCCGTTCAACATCTTGCAGCGCAGCAGAAAACCTCACCTAATTTGCACAAAAGGGGTGCAACCAGCCCCTACACGTCGCATTATTCTTGTGATTGGCCGTCTATCACGATGGCTAGAATGACACCGATGGTCATCCTGACGCGTCCCGGTCTCCCCACCCCGTGACGCACCACACAGACGAGGTAATTGCCGCATGAGTCGTGCCCGCATCCTGTGCTTTGGAGAGTTGTTGTTGCGCCTGGGGGCGCCTGGTCACGAGCTGCTGCTGCAGCAGCCTCGGCTGGATGTGCATTGCGGTGGGGCGGAGGCCAACGTTGGCGTGTCGCTGGCACATTTCGGCCACGAGGTGGCCATGGTCAGCACCGTGGCCGACAACCCGTTGGGTGCGGCCGTGCTGGGCGAATTGCGCCGGCACGATGTGGACACCCGAAACGTGCGACGCGTGGACGGCCGCATGGGTCTGTACTTTTTGACCACCGGCGCGATCCATCGCCCCAGCGAAGTGGTCTACGACCGCGCCGACTCGGCATTTGCGCTGGCGCCGGCCGATGCCTACGACTGGCCGCGCCTGCTTGAGGGCGCGCAATGGCTGCACTTGTCCGGGGTCAGCCCAGCGCTGGGCGCCGATGTGGCGCAGGCCACCTTGGCGGCCGCACGCGCCGCACGTGCGGCCGGGGTCAAGGTCTCGTTCGACGGTAACTACCGGCCCAAGTTATGGCAGCGCTGGCAGGGCGATGCGCGCGGCATCCTGCACCAGCTGTTCGACTGTGCGGATGTGGTGTTTGCCGACTACCGCGATATCGGTGTGGTGCTCGGTGGCGAGTTCCCGCAGGACACGCTGGAAGCGCGCGTGGAAGCCGCTGCGCAGCAGGCCTTCGCCGCATTCCCGCAACTGCAGTTGATGGCCTGCACGCAGCGCGTGGCGCACAACGTGGACCACCACAGCCTGGGCGCGATGCTGGTGCCGCGCAGTGGCGAGGTGGCACGTGCGCCCAGCGAAGAACTGACCCCGATCATCGACCGCATCGGCGGTGGCGATGCGTTTGCGGCCGGCGTGCTGCACGGCCTGATCGCAGGCTGGTCGCTGGAGGACACGGTGCGCTTCGGCCTGGCTGCCGGTTGTTTGAAGCACTCGATTCCCGGCGATTTCAATCCACTCTCGGTGGCCGATGTGCAGGCCTGTGTGGGCGATGCGCGGTTTGATGTGAGGCGGTGAAAAGCTGGGATTGGGGAGTCGGGATTGGGGATTGGGGATTGGGGATTGGTAAGAGCGCTGGCTTTTCGGCGCTCTGTGCAGGCTTGTTGCTCGCAGCGCGCGATGTGCTCAGGCGTAACGCGCGATTGCGCGGCCGCGGGCGGCAGGCGGCAGGCGGCAGGCGGCAGGCGGCAGGCGGATGCTTGCTAGGTGTTGCTCGTTGCACTCACGCGTTTCAGGCGGGCGCAGGTGCGCGGCGTTTGTTGATGATCCATTTCAGCGCTGCGCTCAGCAGCACCACGCACAGCGAGGCCGGTACGCTGAAAAACAGCGTGAGCATCAATGCGAACTGCAAGTCTGGCGCCGAGCCGTGCTGCATGACCACGGCGCAGACGACGGCGGTGGTGATCACCACATTGACGATTGCTTTCAGCGCGCCGTGCAGCTTGACGAAGCGCAGCAGCACGGCACAGGTCACGCTGACCAGGACGGCCAACACCAGGATAGCGATCAGTTTGTCCATGACGTCGTGCGCTCCATGCAGTGTGGATGTGGTTCACCAATCAAGCCACGTCCCTGCCGATCCAGTGATCGCCATGAAAGCCTGCGATTCATAGCGACGTCTTGACCTTTAGCGCCGGGATTTGGCATTGGGATGGAGTCGGGAGTCGGAAACAGTCAAAGCACTGCGTACTGCACAACCAGCGTGCCAAGCCGCCACGGCTTTTCCGATTCCCCACTCCCGATTCCCGATTCTCAGCCCAACTCGATGCAATCGAACCTCACGTCCGTCTCCACCTCGGCGTCGTAATCCACATCGCTGCGCTCGAAACCGAACAGCTTGAGGAACTCGTGCTTGTAGCCGGCGTAATCGGTGAGGGCGAACAGATTCTCGGTGGTGACCTGCGGCCACAGCGCTTTGCAGGCGTCCTGCACGTCGTCGCGCAGTTCCCAGTCGTCCAGGCGCAAGCGATTTTCGTCGTCCACCTCGGCAGGCTGGCCGTCTTCGCGATACAGGCGCTCGCGGAACAGGCGGTCCAGCTGGTCGATGGTGCCTTCGTGCAGGCCCTTTTCCTTCATGATCTTGTAGACCATGGAGATGTACAGCGGCATCACCGGAATCGCCGCGCTGGCCTGGGTGACCACCGACTTGAGCACCGCCACGTTGGCAGTGCCGCCGTGCTTGCCCAGGCGCGCATTCAAACGCTGCGCGGTGTGGTCCAGATCCACCTTGGCCTTGCCCAGCGCGCCGTGCCAGTAGATCGGCCAGGTGATCTCGGTGCCGATATAGCTGAAGGCCACGCTGCGCGCGCCATCGGCGAGCACGCCGGCACCTTCCAGCGCGTCGATCCACAGTTCCCAATCCTGCCCACCCATCACGGTGATGGTGTCTTCGATCTCCTGCTCTGTCGCCGGCTCGATCGAGGCCTGGATGATGGCGTCCTTGTTGGTGTCGATGGCGGTGGCGGTGTAGGTCTGGCCAATCGGCTTGAGCGCCGAGCGCTTCACTTCGCCGCTGCCAGGCAGCTTGCGCACCGGCGAGGCCAGCGAATACACCACCAGGTCGACCTGCCCGCCCATCTCGCTTTTGATCAGCTCGATCACCTGCGCACGCGCGGCATCGGAGAACGCATCGCCATTGATCGACTTGCTGTACAGACCCGCAGCCTTGGCATGCTTGTCGAAGGCGGCCGAGTTGTACCAGCCGGCGGTACCGGCCTTGGTGGCTGTGCCGGGCTTTTCGAAGAACACGCCCAGCGTGTCGGCGCCGAATCCGAAGGCAGCGGTGATGCGCGAAGCCAGGCCATAGCCGCTGGACGCGCCGATCACCAGCACCTTCTTCGGGCCGTCGCTACGCACGCCGTGCGCGCGCGTGGCGACGATCTGCTCGAGCACATTGCGCTCGCAGCCAAGCGGATGCGTGGTGGTGCAGATGAAGCCGCGCACTTTGGGATGGATGATCAACGTGTACTCCTCGTCAGCAAGATGCTGGCGGCATCTTAATCGGTGGGCTGCGCGCGAAACAGACTGATACGCAACACACGCTGCTGTATGGATGCGCGTGAAGAGGCCGGTATCGCCACACGGTGTGGCGTGCAACGCCTGCATCTTCAGCGCACGGGCGCGAACGAACAGCGATCACCATCGATTTCCTGCCGGGCCGCCTGTGCTATTTTTTGCGCCTGCCGTGCCGTGCCTGGCTGCGCCTGTTGGCGATCGTCGAGGTCCCTTCCAGCTGTGCGACCGGTATCCGAGCGATGTCTCTTCGAAGCGAGCGCGTCACGCAGCTGAGCTCCGTCCCACGGTTTCGGCTTGGGCCGTTGCTGGTGGAGCCGGAACGGCTTGCGCTGATCGACGACGGCCAGACCATCACGCTGGAACCGCGCATGATGGAAGTGCTGATCGCGTTGGCCGAGCGCGCAGGCGAGGTCATCAGCGCCGAGCAGTTGCTGATCGAGGTGTGGCACGGCAGCTTTTACGGCGACAACCCGGTGCACAAGACCATCGCCCAACTGCGCCGCAAGCTCGGCGACGACAGCCGCCAGCCGCGCTACATCGAAACCATCCGCAAGCGCGGTTACCGGCTGCTGCCGAAGGTGATCTTTCCCGAGGATTACCGCGGTGCGGTGATCGGCACGCAAGTATGGGGACACGGCAACCCGTATGTGGGGCTGCAGGCGTTCGACCCCGCGCACGCCGCGGTGTTTTTCGGCCGTAGCCATGCGATTGCGCAGGTGCTGGGCGCGCTGCGCGCGCAATTGCACAGCCAACGCGGGCTGGTGCTGGTGAGCGGTGCCAGCGGCTGCGGCAAGACCTCGTTGTTGCGGGCGGGCGTGGTGCCATTGCTGTCGCAGCCCGGCGGCCTGGATGGTCTGGAAGCGGTGGCGGTGGCGTATTGCAACCTGGCGCAATGCCGCGGCGGCGATGTCCTCGACACGCTGGCACGTGCACTTGGCGACTGGGCACCGGGCGGGCGCGCGGTGTTTTCGCCAGCGCAGATGGCGCTGCTGCCCGATTGGTTGCAACGCCCTGCACCACTGCATGCGGCCATCGGCGAGGCGATGCGCCAGAGCGCCCCGGCGCGCGACAGCCTGCAGACCCAACGCCATCTGCTGTTGGTGATCGACCATGCCGAAGCGATGGTGGCCACCCCCGGTATCACCGATGCCGACCGCGCCGCATTGGCTGCCGCCTTGCAGTCGCTGTGCAGCAGCGCGCAGGTGGCGGTGTTGATGCTCACCCGTAGCGACTTTTATCCGCGCCTGATCGATGCCTTGCCGCAGATCGTGGAGCTCAAACGTGGCGACGGGCATGTGGATCTGCTGCCGCCGCGCGATGGCGAAATCGGCCAGATCATTCGCGTGCCCGCGGCGATGGCCGGGCTGCGCTTCGAAGAAGACCGCGACAGCGTCAGCCGCCTGGACGATGTACTGCGCGACGCCACCGCGCGCCAGCCCGATGCCTTGCCGTTGCTGCAGCACTTGTTGCATGCACTGCACGCGCAACGCAGCGACGATGGGCTGCTGACCTTTGCGGCCTACCGCGCACTGGGTGGGCTGGAAGGCGCGTTGGCACACCATGCCGAACAGACCTTTCGTGCCTTGCCGCCCACCGCGCAGGCCGCGCTGGGCGAGGTGCTGACGTTGCTGAGCGTGATCCATCCCGACAGCGATGCAGTGACCGCGCGGCGTGCGTTGTGGTCGGCATTGCCCCAGAACAGCGCCGCACGCGTGCTGGTGGATGCCTTCGTGCATGCGCGGTTGTTCGTCAGCGAACTGGTCGCAGGCGAGCCGGGGTTTGCGGTTGCGCATGAAGCCTTGCTGCGGCAATGGCCGCGCGCGGCCGAGTGGATCCATGAAAACCGCCGCCTGCTGCAGGCCCACAAACGCCTGCAACTGGCCGCACAGCGCTGGGCCGCCGAAGGCCGGCGCACCGATCATCTGCTCAACAGCGGGCGCCCGTTGAGCGAAGCACGCGAGGCGGCGCGGCGCATGCCGCAGGAGTTGGGCGCGGTGGATCACGCGTTCCTGCATGCCTGCGAGCGCTCGCAGCGGCAACGCCGCGGGATGTATGCGGCGGCGGCGACGTTGCTGGTGGTGCTGGCAAGCGCCTCGATGCTGCTGGGCTGGCAAGCGCGGCAGGCGCAACAAGTGGCCGAGCAACGCCGCGATCAGGCGCAGCAACTGGTGGGCTACATGCTGGGCGATCTGGCCGAGCAATTGCGCACCGTGGGCAACCTCAAACTGCTCGATAGCGTGGGCAGCCGCGCGCTGCGCTATCTGGAAGACCTGCCCAACGCCAGCATGCAGCCCGGCGATCTGATCAACCACGCACGCGCCCTGCGCACCACCGGCGAAGTGCTGATGAATCAGGGCAAATTGGACGAGGCGCATGCGGCATTCACGCGTGCCGCTGCCACGGCCGAGCAGGCACGTGTGCGTGCGCCCGCGTCGTTGGAGGCGCACGCCGAAACCGGACAAACCGCGTATTGGCTGGGGGATCTTGCCTACAAAGGCAAGCAGTTGGCGCTGGCGCACCGGTATTGGTCGCAGTATCTGGCGGCCTGCGAATGGCTGGTGCGCACCGCGCCGCAGGATCCGCGCTGGCAACTGGAGCTGTCCTACGCACTCAACAACCTTGGCACGCTGGCCAAGGAGCAAGGCCAGACCAACGCCGCGATCGGTTTCTTCGCGCGCTCGATCGCACTCAAACGCCAGTTGCTGGCACGCACGCCGGACAACGCATCGCTGCGCTACGAACTGGTCGACAGCTTGTCCTGGCTCAGTCTGACCCAGGAAATGCAGGGTTTGCTGGCACCTGCCGAGCAGGGCTATCGCGAGCAGATCGCCATGCTGGGCGTATTGGTCGAACAAGATCCCGACGCGCATGCCTGGCGGCGGCGTCTGGCCGGATCGCTGATCCGCACCTCCAACCTGGCACTGGCGCGCGGCCATCTGGTGCAGGCGCAGGCCGATGCGCAGGACAGCGTGCGCATGCTGCAGGCACTGGTGGCGTTGCAACCGGACAATGTCGCCTGGCGCCGCGATCTGGCCCACGCCGACGCACAGGTCGGCTGGATGGCCGCTCTGGACGGGCATCCCGATCTGGCCGAGCGCCACCTCGACCGGGCCCGCCAGACCATGGCCGATGTGCTGAAACAGGCGCAACCGTTGCCGGAATGGCAATGGCTGGACGCCATCATCGCGCTGCGCTTGCAGCGGGTGCACACCGCCCGCTCGGACACGAATGCCGACAACCTTGCACCGATCGTTGCGCAGCTGGATGCGTTGCATCGCGCCAGGCCCGACGATCTGCTCGGCCTGTCGGCCCTGGCCCAGGCGCTGGTCTGGCACGGCGAACAGCAGGCCGCTGCCGGCGACAGCGCCGGTGCACGCGCGGCGTGGCAACGCGCGGTGGCGGTGCTGGGCAGGGACATCGCCAACAGCCGCGACAAGAACCTGCTCGACCCCTGGATTCGCGCGCAGGTGCACCTGGGCCAACGCAGCGCCGTTACGCAACAGCTCGGATGGCTGTATCACGCGGGCTACCGCCACCCGGGATTCGTCTCCCTCTATGCCCCGCTATTCAAGGAACAGGACAAGTCATGACGGAATCGAATGAGAACGCGAGCATCATCATCACTCTCACCGTGGCGCGTGTGGATTTTGGCGGCAACACCGGGAAAGGCGAGTATTTCTACAGCTTCTCGCCGGACCTGCTGCTGGTAGGCAAGGGGCAACAAGATGTGACCTTGGTCTACCGTTTCGATGTAGACGTGCCCTATCAGTTTCGCATTCGCAGTCTGCTGAGTTCGGACGCGCACGACCAGCTCGAGGAGCCGAAGATCGCCGACGATGGGCGCAGCGTGTCGGTCGTCAATCGCAATAACAAGGCGACGCTGATTTTCTTGACCGTGATCATCGAAGACGAGAAGCGCAAACTCTTGTTCAGCTGCGACCCGCAGGTCGGCAACGATCCGCAAATCTCACCGCAATAATCCCACGCCGGCATCTGCCTGGCGGTTCGCCGCCAGGCAGTCAGCGTGCTGGACCAGGCAGTTGGGCCTTGCCCCACGACGACGCCGGCCGCCAGGTCGCAAGCGGACTGGATAACGGCAGGCGCTCAGCCCAGACAGTCACGCCGCCGTGGTTGGGTGCTTGCCGGTGCGTCTGTCAGTGCGGTGCCGCATTCCGACTGTCGCATTCGACTTCGGCAGCTGCGCGCCGTCATCCCCGATCAGAAAGATTGCTGAAAGCCACGTTGATCTGGCTGCGTATTGCCAGCCCGCTGGGCATGCGGTCGCGGTCGCGGTCGTTACGGCCAGCTCCGCGCCCTGCCCCTTGCAGACACGCCAGGCCCTGTGCGCAACCCCGCTGATCGGAGTAGGCGGCCGCGCTATCGCATGCTCCGGCCGCGGGTCCCTGCACTGCCAGATCACAGCGACCCACGGCCACCCGCAGGTCACGCTCGGCCGTGGCGGGTTGGGTCAACAGCGCAGCACGGGTCCAGCTACCCGGCAATTCGGGCTGGGTAGGTGCCGTCCAGGCACTGGTGGACAGCACGACGATCAACACGAACAGGTATCGGACCAGGCGCATGACGGACTCCGCGGCAGACCGGAGCGCGGCGCGTCCCCGAGCGGCGTTGGTGGCCGCCAGACGACCTTCGCGCCTGGCCGCTGGTGCGACCTGACGGCAACCTTACGGTTGTTGGCCGACTCTGCCGAAGTTGGGAAATCCTTTATGAAACAACGTTATGCAATCTGGTGGGATAGCGTGATGCAAAGTGGTGGCGGTGTGTCTGAGCATTGACCTGACCATTGCGTGCGACGGTGACAGTCTCGTAGAGCTCCGCCTTTTGGCCGAGGCGAATGGGCTAGCGCCACCATCGACGAAGGCGAATCTTGGGGACTAGAGGCGAGGAGGCAGATGCCAAGCCATCCCGGCTGGTCACAGCCGGCTGACCACGTGCAGTTCCTTCTCCCACCGGGAGAAGGTGCCCCGTAGGGGCGGATGAGGGTACGGGCGAAGCCTCGTGTCATCTCATTCCACGTGTGGCTTCGCCCCGTACCCTCACCCCAACCCCTCTCCCGGAGGGAGAGGGGCTTCCGGCCTCCGGCTTCCGATTTGCAGCTCGACTTCGACGCCGGTCTCAACCTTACCAGCGCCCGCTCCAGCCCCGCTCTTACGACTCCCTAATCCCTAATCCCTAATCCCTAATCCCCATTCCCGATTTCCAATCCCGATTCTCCAATCCTCAAATCACCCGCAACGTGATCGCCTTCAACACCGCGCGTGTGCGGTCGCGGGTACCGAGCTTTTCCAGGATGGTGGAGACGTAGTTCTTCACCGTGCCCTCGGCCAGGAACAGGGTGCGGGCGATCTCCTTGTTGGAGTAACCACCGGCGAGCAGGCGCAGTATCGCCACCTCGCGCTCGCTGAAGGTCTCGCGCGGGGGCTGCTGGTCGCGGAACTGGTAGCGCGCGCGCACCGGGTCGGTGCTGACCGGCTGCAGCAGGGTCTCGCCGTTGGCCACCCGTTCGATCGCCTCGCGCAGGTCTTCCGGGGCGGCGTCCTTGAGCAGGAAGCCCTGCGCGCCGGCCTCGGTCGCGCGTAGCAGCAGGTCGCTGTCGTCGAAGGTGGTGAGCAGCAGCACCGGCGTGCGGTCGCCACGGTCGCGCAATTGCTGCAGCGCCTGGATACCATCCAGGCCGGGCATGCGGATGTCGCTGAGCACCACGTCCACCGTGTTGATGACGAGCGCGTCCAGCAGGCCCTGGCCGTCGTCGGCCTCGCAGACCACCTCCACGCCCTGTTGCTGCAACAGCGCGCGCAATCCGGCGCGGACCAGCACCTGGTCGTCGGCCAATGCGATACGGCGCGTGCTCATGCCGGCAACCTCGCGGTCAACTGCATACCGCCGTGCGCGGCGCGGCCGAGCTGCAGTTGACCATGCAAGGCCGCCAGCCGCTCGCGCATGCCGGCGATGCCGTTGCCCTCGCGGATCTGCTCGGCGCAGTGGCCATCGTCCTGGATGTCGATGTGCAGCTGGCCGTCATGGGTGTGCAGCGACACCTGCACGGTGTCGGCCTCGCCATGGCGCGCGGCATTGGTCAGCGCTTCCTGTACCAGCCGCAGCAGGGCTTCGGCGATTTGCGGGTCGCTCACGCGTACGGCCGGGTCGATCTGCACCTGCAGCACCGGTTTGGGAAATGGCGCGGCCAGGGCATGCAGCGCGGTGTGCAGATCCAGCCCGGCATCGTCGCGCAACGACTGCACCACGCTGCGGATGTCGCCCAGCAACTCACGCGCAAGGCCTTCCAGCATCGCCAGCTCCTGGCGCGGCGCCAGCATGGGGTCGGCACGCAGCAAGCGCAGATGGATGCTCATCGCGGTGAGTTTGTGCCCGGCCACGTCGTGCAACTCGCGCGCCAGGCGCAGGCGCTCGGCATCGCGCGCGCTGTCGGCCAGCAGCGCGCGCGTTGCCAGCAGATCGGCATTGACGTAGGCCAGCGCATCGCGGGCACGCTCGGCACTGCGCGCGTAATGCGCGGTGAGCGCGGCGAAGGCCTGGAAGCCGGCGTAGATGCTGACGATCAACAAGGCGCGATCGAACCCGGCCTGCACTAGCAGCGCATACATGCCGGCGTTCAACGCCAGCGCCAACAGCAGCACGCGCAACGGCGGCCAGGTCATCCCCGCCTGCGCCACCAACATGACCAGCAGCACCGGGGCAGTGCCGGCGCGCGGCTCCATCCAGACCAGCAGCAACGCCATGACCGCTTGCAGCAGCGTTGCGGCAGTGCGCAACGCATGCAGCGACGGCAACACGGTGTGCAGCAGAAATAACGCGGTGAAGCCGGCCAGCACGCCCCAGCGCCAGGCGCCGTGCGCTGACGCATCGGGCATAAACGACAACGCCACCGCCGCAATGGTGAACGCGCCGGCCAGGCGCAGGGGATGCAAAAGATGCGGCAGGGATGAGTTCATGCGGCGATGCTGACGGCCGCGCGGCCACTCGGCAATGGTGCGCATGCAGAAAGTGACTTCCGGCAGGTGGGATCGATGACCTGCGGCCCCTGTCGTCGTGGCGGTGCGTGCGCACACTGGCATGACCAACCACCCACCCCATCGCCACGGAGTCACGCCATGTCTGCTTCCAGTCTGTTTCTTGCGCTCAATCTGATCTGGGGCGGCTACGAACTGCTGCTCAGCCGTCGCCGCCGCGCCAGCGATGGGGGCGCGCACGATCAAGGCACGCTGCAACACCTGTGGCGCGTGCTGTCTGCAGCGGTGGCGGTGGCGGTGGTGCTGGCCTACAGCGGCCTGGCCCATTGGCCGCAGGGCTGGGCCGCGCCGCTGCAGTGGGCCGGCTGCGCCTTGATCGGCAGCGGGCTGGCGTTGCGCGTGTGGGCCATCCAGGTGCTGGCACGCTGGTTCACGGTGGATGTGACCATCCAGCCCGATCATCAGCTGGTACGCAGCGGCCCGTATCGCTGGCTACGCCATCCCTCCTACACCGGCGCGCTGCTGGCCTTTTACGGGCTGGCGCTGGGCATGGGCAATGCGTTGTCGGTGGCGGCGATCGTGGTGCCGGTGACCTGGGTCTTCCTGCACCGCATCCGGATCGAAGAAGCCGCCTTGCGGCGCGCGTTTCCGGTTGCGTACCCGGCGTATGCGGCGCAGAGCCGGCGCCTGCTGCCGCTGGTGTGGTGAGGGTTGAGAAGGCAGCAGTCTGGCGCCTGCGATGAGGAGCGCTTCGCCTGCTTGCACACGGGTTCGGCCCACGTGGCATGCATGCAGACGTGTTGCCGCACTGTGGTCAGCCACGCGTGGGGCGATCTGCGACGGCCACCGCCGCCGGGTCGAGGCGCTGCGTACCATCGCCCCCAACGCGTCGCATCCCCACCCGTGTCAGGAGACTTGCATGCTTGCCCGCACCTACGTCGTTGTCGCACTCGCCGGCCTGCTCGGCAGCGCCGGCATCCAGGCCGCCGATCTGGACGTGGGCGTGAGCGGCCTGCGTTCGCAACAAGGCAAGTTGCGCATTGCGGTGATCGCCTCACCCGCGCAGCTGGAGAGCGCACAGCCGCCGGTGCAGGCGCAAACGGTGCCGATCACCAGCGCTACGCCGCACATTCAGTTCAAGAACCTGGCCCCCGGCCGCTACGCGGTGATGATCAATCACGACGAAAATAGCAATGGCAAGCTGGACACCAATTTGATCGGCATGCCGGTGGAAGGCTACGGCTTCAGCAACAACCCTACCGGCATGCGCAAGCCCAGCTTTGACGAGATCGTGTTCGATCTGCCCGCTGCCGGCAAACGTATCAGCGTGCAGATGCGCTGACCTTTCCACGTTTCCTCAAGGAGCCGTGCATGCATCGCCGTCGTTTTCTGCAGTCCTTGCTGACAGCCACCGGCAGTGCTGCGCTTGGCGGTTGGGCGCTGCGCAGCTTGCCGGCGCAGGCCGCCGAAGCGGCGCTGTTTCATGAGCAACTGCAACGCACGCCGTGGTTGCTGGGCTGGCGCAGCGTCACCCAGGCGCGCCTGGGCCCCACCCGCGTGGCGTTGCAGGGAACGCTGCCCGAGGGTCTGGCCGGCAGCTTGTATCGCAACGGCCCGGCCTGGACCGAGCGCGCCGGCTTCCGTTACGACCACTGGTTCGACGGCGACGGCATGGTGCACCGCTGGCGACTGGATGGCCGCCAGGTGCAGCACCACGCGCGCATGGTGGGCACCCACAAATTCACCCAGGAACAGCAGGCCGGCCGCTTCCTCTACCGTGCGGCCGGCACCGCGGTGCCGGACCAGCAGCCGGCGCGCAACAACGACGACGTCAACACCGCCAACACCTCGGTGGCGATGCTCAACGGCCGCCTGTTCGCGTTGTGGGAGGCAGGCTCGGCGATCGAGCTGGATCCGGATGCGCTGGGCACGCTCGGCCCGGTGACCTGGCGCGACGACCTGGCCGCGATGCCGTTCTCGGCGCATCCGCTGGTCGACCGCGATGGCAGCGCCTGGAACTTCGGCTCGATCGGCGTGATCGGCGCCACCGGCGTGCTGATCTGGCACATCGGCGCCGATGCGGTGCTGCGCAGCGCGCAACTGCTGCAGACCGACACGCCTGGCTACCTGCACAGCTTTGCGATGACGCAGCGGCATCTGATCTTCGTGCTGGCGCCCTACCGCCGGCTGGATGGCGAGGGCCCGTTCTTCGAGCAGATGCGCTTCACCCCTGACGCCGCGTGCCGGATTGCGGTGGTGCCCAAGGATGCGCTGGACCAACCGCGCTGGTTCGAAGCCGACTTCGCGGTGGCCTATCACTTCGCCGATGCCTACGAACACCGCAACCGTATCGTGGCGCGCGCGCTGGTCCACACCGACCCGGAGGAGGCGCGCTCGCCATTGCGGGCGGCAATGCACGGCGACCCGGCGGCCACGCCCTCACCGGTGCAGCTGCGCAGCCTGCACCTGGATCTACGCAACGGCCGCGCGCACTGGCAGGCGCATGCGGTGGACAACCTGGAGCTGCCGACCTTCGATGCGCGCACGCCGGGTACGCGCGGCGCGCGGCTGTATGCGCCGTGCATCGACGGGCCGAACGCATCGCCGTTTCTCAACGCGGTGGCCAGTTACGATCTGGACCGCGACCGCCGCCAGGTGCACCGTTACGGGCCGGACATGCTGGCCGAAGAACACGTGTTCGTGCCGCGCCCCGGCAGCGAGCGTCCCGACGACGGTTGGCTGGTCGGCACCGTGCTGGACACCACCCGTGCGCGCACCGGCCTGATGGTGCTGGATGCAGGCCACGTGGATGCCGGGCCGATCGCACAGGCCTGGTTGCCGTATGCGGTGCCGCTGGGATTTCACGGGCACTTTGCCGCTACCGGGTGAGTCGGTGCGCCGTTTTCCGTGATGCGGCGAACTGAGCTGGCGCCTGTTATCGCTTTGCCCGCAGCCGCAATGCGTGCACTGCTGGCGCAGTACGCCGACTTGCCGCATTCGTCCATCTCGCCAGTCACCCGGCATCGGCCTGCCGCTGCGCCAGGCACGCTGTAGCGCGGTCCACCCACCACACCGATGGTCTTACACTCAGCGGCTACCCCGCAGCTGCCGTGCGTCTTCGATGATCATTTCTGCCGCTTCCGATTACCGCGCCGCCGCGCAGGCGCGCTTGCCGCCGTTCCTGTTTCACTACATCGATGGCGGCGCGTATGCCGAGCACACCTTGCGGCGCAATGTCGCCGATCTGGCCGATGTCGCGCTGCGCCAACGGGTGCTGCGCAATATGTCCGACCTGAGCCTGAGCACCGAGCTGTTCGGCGAGACCCTGGCGATGCCGGTGGCGTTGGCGCCGGTGGGGCTGACCGGCATGTACGCGCGGCGTGGTGAAGTACAGGCGGCACGTGCGGCGGCGGCGCGCGGGATCCCGTTTACGTTGTCCACGGTGTCGGTGTGCCCGATCGAAGAGGTGGCGCCGGCGATCGAGCGGCCGATGTGGTTCCAGCTCTACGTGCTCAAGGACCGTGGCTTCATGCGCAATGCGCTGGAGCGCGCCAAGGCAGCTGGCGTCACCACGCTGGTGTTCACCGTGGACATGCCCACGCCGGGCGCGCGTTACCGCGATGCGCACTCGGGCATGAGCGGGCCCAACGCAGCGCTGCGGCGCATGCTGCAGGCGGTGACGCATCCGCGCTGGGCCTGGGATGTGGGCTTGCTCGGCAAGCCGCACGATCTGGGCAATATCTCGGCGTATCGCGGCAGCCCGACCGGCCTGCAGGATTACATCGGCTGGCTGGGCGCCAATTTCGACCCGTCGATCTCGTGGAAGGACCTGGAATGGATCCGCGAGTTCTGGACCGGGCCGATGGTGATCAAGGGCATCCTGGACCCGGACGATGCGCGCGATGCGGTGCGCTTCGGGGCCGACGGCATCGTGGTGTCCAACCATGGTGGGCGCCAGCTCGACGGGGTGCTGTCCAGCGCGCGGGCGTTGCCGGCGATTGCCGATGCGGTGAAAGGTGAGCTGAAGATCCTCGCCGACTCGGGCATCCGCAGCGGGCTGGATGTGGTGCGCATGCTGGCGCTGGGCGCCGATGCGGTGCTATTGGGGCGTGCGTTCGTCTACGCGCTGGCAGCCGGTGGCCAGGCCGGTGTGGAGAATCTGCTGACCCTGATCGAACGCGAGATGCGCGTGGCAATGACCTTGACCGGCACGCGGTCGATTGCCGAGATCAGTGGCGATGCGTTGAGCCGGGTGACGCGGGAGAGTGCGGTTTCGCTTTGACGGGATTCGGGATTCGGGATGCGTCGGTTGCAGAGCGGATGATCTGCGGTTTGGCTGCAGGGCCCTTGCCCGCCCACCATCGCAGGACACGCCGCAAGTACGTCCCTGTAGGCTCTTACGCGGCATCCATGCCGCGTAAGGTCCCGCGACGGTGGGCGGGCAAGGACCCGTCGAGATGGTCGGTGCGCACGGTCAAGAGCAGTGCGGGATGTGCATTTTGGATAATGGCGTATCAACCCAATGCCGATGCACCTGGCGCGAAAGCAGCTTTTCACGCGACCACCGACCAACTTCCTGGTGCGGTGTCCTCATCGATTGCGGGACCGTGTGGCGGCATGGATGCCGCCACCGAGCCTACATGGACGTACTTGCGGCGTGTCCCGCGAGCGGTGAGGGTACCGCGCGCTCGACCAACCAGGCTTTTGACCTGAGCTTCCGACTAAGAGCGCCCAACAAAACGTAGCGAGCGGTCGTCAGGTGGGTGCGGACGGCGCGCTCAGAACCGGAGGGTACGAGTGGTGCATGCCGATTCCGAGCACCCGCCGCGCAGTATGTTTGTTGGCGGCTCTTAGTTCTTATCGTCGCCGGTGGGCAAGTATTGCCGCAACGCCAGCACCGATGCCCATGGATCTGCGCGTTGACGCTTGGCACGTTGCAATGCCTTGTCCATCGGAAACGCATCCGGGCCGCTAATCTTGCCGAGTTCTTCCCAGCGCAGCGGTACGGCGACGGTGGCTTTTTCGCGAGCACGCAGCGACCACGAACACACGCTGGTATTGCCGCGCCCATTGCGCAGCCAGTCGACGAAGATCACGCCGTGGCGTTTGGCCTTGCTCATGGTCGCCACGTAGCGGTCCGGCGTGTGCGTTGCCAGTGCTTGTGCAAACGCTTCGCAGAAATTGCGCGCCTGCTCCCAGCCCACCTCCGGCACGATCGGCACCACCACGTGCAGGCCCTTGCCGCCGGACAGGCGCACCGCGCTTTCCAGCCCTGCGCTGCGCAGCTTGGCGCGGATATCGCGCGCGGCAGCCACCACGTCGGCCCAGGACACCCCGTCGCCGGGGTCCAGGTCGAACACCAGGCGATCCGGATGCTCCGGGTCGTCCACCTGCGCACCCCAGGGATGCAACTCGAGCGTGTTCATCTGCACCAGCTCGAGCAGGCCGGCGGCATCTTCGACGTAGATGTAATCCTCGGTGCCGCTTTTTTGCTTTAGCGGGATCGCCTTGATATGCGCGCCCAGATGGCGACCTTCGTGCTTCTGGAAGAAGCACTCGCCGCCGGCGCCGTCGGGGCAACGCAACAGCGACAACGGGCGGCGGGCGATCTCCGCCAGCACCAGCGGCGCCACTGCGCGGTAGTAGTCAGCCACATCGCCCTTGATGATGCCCGTTGCGGGAAACACCACGCGCTCGGGATGAGTGATGGTGATGCCGTCTGTGGGCGTGGATGTGGACTCAGTGGACCTGGACGCTGCGGATTTCGACGCCCTGGATCCGGGCACTGCAGTTTTCGATATGGCGGTCGTCTTCGATGCCGTCGAACGCACGCGTTTGCTGGCAGTCCTGGTGGATGCTTCCACTGTCGTTTTGGTTGCTCTTTTCGTCGCCGTCTTGCGCGCAGGCGCAATGGCCGTCGCCGCACTGCCACTTTTGCTCGCAGCACGCGGCTTGCCCGGCGCGGCGCGATCGCCGCCCAACTCGCTCATGGGTTTGTCCTCACGCAAACGCTTGAACGCGGCTTGCCGCAGCAGCCCTTCCTTGGCCCAACCGCGAAAGGCCACCTCGGCGATCAACACCGGACGCACCCAATGCACATCGCGTGGCCGCCCCGGGATATGCGTGGGCAATTCCAGCGTGGCGGTGTCGCTATGCAGCGCCTGCAACAGTGTGGTGATCTTGCCGAGCAAGGCATCATCGAAACCGGTGCCCACACGCCCGACATAGCGCAGCGTCTTGCCGTCGCGTTGCGCCATCAGCAATGCGCCAAAGCCGCTGCGCGCGCCCTTGGGGTCGGTGTAGCCCACCACCACGAACTCGTCGCTGTCTGCGTGCTTGGTCTTGACCCAATCGGCGCTGCGTCCTTCGCGATAAGGGGCGTCGGCGAGCTTACTGACGATGCCTTCCCAGCCGGTGCCGGCACTGGCCGCGAACACTTCCGGTCCGTGGCCGATCACATGGTCGCTAAATGCCAGCGTGCCCGGTTGATCGCCCAGCAACTCGCACAGCAATTGCTTGCGTTGCAGCAACGGGGTGCCGCGCAGATCCACCCCGGCGACCCCGAGCAGGTCGAACACGATATAGCGCAGCGGCTGCGTGACGCTGCCATCGAGCGCGCGTTGCAGCGCCGAGAAATCGCTGCGCCCTTGCGCGTCCAGCACCACCAGCTCGCCATCCAGGCGCGCATCGCGCACTGGCAATGCCTGCAACGCGCGCACCACGTCCGGAAAGCGCTGCGTCCAGGCCTGGTCGTTGCGTGAGCGCAACTGCACGTTGCCATCGACCAGATCGGCCAGCAGGCGATAGCCATCCCACTTGATCTCGTGCAACCAGCGATCGCCCTCCGGCGCCTGCTCGCGCAGCAGGGTCAGCTGCGCGCGCAGCTCGGTTGGGCATGGCGCATCTCGCGCGCCGTCCAGCGCCAGGGCGCGGGTACGCCACTGTTTGGATTCTGCACGCCCTGAGCGCACACGTTTGCTTGTCACTTTCGATGTCTCGGCGATTGCTTCTGACTGCACACGTTGCGCACGGCTAGCCTTGCCGCGCGTTGTCACCGACGCTGTCTTGGCACGCGTTGCCGAAGTTGCCACACCCGATGCACCGGCGGCCTGCTGCGCCACCAGTGCATCGGCATCCAGATCGGCCGCATAGGCATCGATGCGCTTGAACAACAGCCACTGCGGTTTGCCGCCGCGCATTTGCGTGCGCACCAACGCAAAGCCACCGCGCAGCAGCGTGCCCTGCAACTCGAATTCCAGCTTGCCCGCCTCCAGCGCCGCCAACGCATCGCCTTCGCAGTGCCAATGGCCGTGGTCGAAGACATCCACATGCCCGGCACCGTAATGCCCTTGCGGGATATCACCTTCGAAGCTGGCGTACGACAACGGATGATCTTCCACCTGAACCGCAAGGCGTTTTTCGCCAACGCGCAACGACGGACCCTTCGGCACTGCCCAACTCTTGAGCACGCCATCGGCTTCCAGACGGAAGTCGTAATGGCGCGAGCTGGCGTGGTGCAGCTGCACGACGAAGATCGGTTGTGTGTTGGCGCGCGCAGACGTCTCGCCGGCCGGTTCCGGTGTCTGGTCGAAGCGGCGCTTGGCGTTGTAGTCGTGCAGTGACATGGACTGGGCCTATCCGGCCTTGCGGCGCGGGGGCGCTTTCGCGGCCGCTGTTTTGGTCGGCTTGCTCGCGGTCTTTTTGGTGGCCTTCTTGGCCACCTTCTTAGTTGCGGTTTTCTTGGCAGGCGCTGCTGCCGGCGCACTGCTTTTCTTGGCAGGCGTGCGCGTATTGGCTTGCAGGCTCTTCTGCAGCAGCGACATGAAATCGACCACGTTGGTGGTGGCGTCTTCGTGCTGCGGCGGCTCGATGTCCACCTTGGTAGTGCCGCCCTTTTCCTGGATGCGCTTGCGCAGCAGCTGCTCCAGCTTGCCGCGGAATTCGTCGTGGTAATCCTCCGGCTGCCAGGTGCCGGACATCGACTCGATCAGCTGTTTGGCCATCTCCTGTTCCTTGGGCGTGATGCGGTATTCGCCCACCGCGCCGGCCGGCAGCTTGAAGTCCTGCGGGTCCACCACTTCCTGCTGATAGCGCAGCAGCAGCAGAATCAACGCATCGCCCTGCGGCATCACCGCCGCCAGGTATTCGCGGGTACGGATGACCACTTTTGCGATGCCCACCTTGCCGGTGTCGCGTAGCGTTTCGCGCAGCAACACATAGCCTTTTTCGGCTTTCTTGCCGGGCACCAGGATGTAGGGCTTTTCGAAATAGCGCGGGTCGATGTCGGCGGCGTCGACAAAGGTCTCCACCTCTACCGTTTCATGGCTTTCCGGCGAGGCCGAGCGGATGTCCTGCTCCTCGACGATGACATAGCTGCCCTTGTCGTACTCGAACGCCTTGACGATCTCCTTCCACGGCACCTCGTCGCCGGTGTCGGCATTGACGCGCTCGAAGCGGATCGGCTTCTTGTCACGCGAATCGAGCATGCGGAAATGCAGATCCACCTTGCGCTCGCCCGACATCAGCGACACCGGCACATTGAGCAAGCCGAACGAGAGGGTTCCGGTCCAGATCGGTCGTGCCATCGGCGTGTGACTCCGGGTACTGTTGGGGTAGCACATAGCTGTAACGCTGGCGCCGTGATCCATGCGTGAGCCATCCGCATGGCGCGACTGCATGCTCTTCACCCTGCGCGCGGTGAACTGCGCGTCCATCTGGAATCTCAGGAGAACGCCATGTCCCGCGACCCACTGCGCGAGCAACCAGCCCAACCCGGCGAACAGCACGGCAAGCGCGATGCCGAACATTACGAGGACCGCGGTGCAGGCGATGCGCCAGACAAGCTGATTCCGGCCGATGGCGACACCCCGGCCAAGAAGCCGGGCACCGCTCCGTCGGCCGCGACAGACCACTGAAAACACCTAACTGCAACAACGCGCAGGCGTGCCAGCCGCGCTGATCAGCCCTACGCCCGACCTGCCTCCTGCAGGCGGGCGAACTCGTCATCGGCAAACAGACGCGAGCGCACCAGAAAGCGTACGCCCTCGCCGTTTTCCAGCGAGAACATGCCGCCGCGCCCCGGCACCACATCGATGATCAATTGGGTGTGCTTCCAGTACTCGAACTGCGAGGCGCTGATATAGAACGGCGCACCGCCGATCTCGCCCAGCAGCACATCGCGATCGCCGACGATGAAATCGCCCACCGGAAAGCACATCGGCGAAGACCCATCGCAGCAGCCGCCGGATTGATGGAACAGCAATTCGCCATGCCGCGCGCGCAAGGTATCGATCAACTGCAACGCCGCCAAGGTGGCCATGACCTGCAGCGGCATCTCCGATTGCGTGGTGGATTGCGTAGTGTGGTGCATCGTCGGCCTCCTGCAGCCACATCAGGCCGCCCTGTCAGGCACGATACGCCTCTCACGTTGCTGCGCGCATGCGTTCTCTGCAGAGTGTCACGCGGCCGTGCTGCAAGGTGCAGCCCGACCTACGCGGCTGCGCCGATTGGGCAACCGTCGTGGCGGGGAGCTGCCTGCTATCCGATGCGGCACGCTGCGGCGCTGCATGAAGCGCCGCCCCATCAGAGGTTGCGGGCTTAGATCTTGATGAAATTGTGCGTGGACAAAGCACCGAACGGCAACGAGGCAAGCCGGCCGCCAACCTCCAGCGAGCCCAGATCCGCCGCGAAGAAGCCGGCAGCCTCGATGATCTTGCGAACCTCCGCCTTGGCGTCTGCGTCATCGCCCGAATAGAACAGCACACGCTTGCCGCCGGCAACCTCTGGCTCTGGCAGCACATTGACGTCGAGGTGGTTGAATGCCTTGACCACGCGTGCACCCGGAACGAACTGGCTCAACACTTCGCTGGAATGTTTGTCACCCAGATCGACCGCCTTGATGCCGTAGGCGGCAAGCGGATTACTGGGATCCTTCGCATCTTCCGAATTCGGGTCCAGGAATTCGACCGGATTGGTGCCGTCGACCACGATGCGGCCGTTCCATGCCGGCAGGCTACCCAGGACGCTCTCGATATCGCTCCAGCGGATCGCCGCGAAGACGATATCGGCACTCGCCGCTTCCGCCGTGGTACCCGCCGTGATCGACGGGCCCAGCTCCTGCACCAGCGCTGCCAGCGAGTCGGGGCCGCGGCTATTGGAAATGGTGGCCGAGATTCCGTGCTTGGCGAGCGCACGTGCAATGTTGGAGCCGAGGGCGCCGGAACCGATGATACCGATACTCATGATGTTCTCCTGATAAGACGTTGGGGTTGAAAGCAAAGGGCCACCGGCGCCACATGGGCCGATCGGGTGTTGAGGCATCGAACGTACAAAACAGCTCATTAATATATTTGTGTCACTTACTCTATTACATTTATTGGGAAAGCTTCACCACACCAGCGGGATCGAAAACTTTCCAAGCCGTGCCACCTCTGCTGCGACCGACGCAATACTGGTTTTTGCCAGCTCCGCTTCAAGCGCCTTGCGTGCCCGCGCCAGCGGCGGGCCAAGCGCTTCGAGGATGTTTCCGCCGACTGCGCAATTCTCGCAAGGTGGCGTTCGATGCGTAGGGAACAACTCGGTATCCTCGACGGCCTGATAGACGTCCAGCAGCCGTATCGTCTTTGCCTGCCGGGCAAGCAGGGCGCCGCCGCCCGCCCCGAGCTGCGAGCGGGTCAGGCCGGCCTCGGCCAGACGCGACAACAACGCGCGCACCACGACCGGCCCGGTATTGGCCGAGTACGCCAGATCTTCGGAGCGCAGCGGTTTGCCATCGCTGACGGCCAGTGCCGTCAGGATGTGGACCGCAACGACGAAGCGGGTGCTGGTGGGCATGTCGGCCTGCTTGTGAATGTGTGTAACAAACATTAAAGCACACTTATCGGACTGTCAACACGTCTATGCGGCGCGTCCTGGCGCACTGCTTGAGCCGATCGATCATCCAGCGGTCCGCAGGCCCGGCACTGCGGTAGATCGCCCACATTTGCAACTGCGCTCCACCAAGCGGCAGGCCCTGCCCTGCAAATTCGACCAGGTGCCCCTCGGCGAGGTCCTTGTCCACCGTATGCAGCGGCATCTCTCCCCAACCCAGTCCGCTGACCAGCAGCGCGTGCTTGGTGGACAGGTCTGCCAGGTGCCAGGTCAATGGCGAGCTGGCGGACGGCCGTTGTGCCGACAGTTGCGAGCGATCGGTGAGGACCAACTGCACAAGGAGAGTGGCAGCACGATCGTCAATACCGCATCGCTGAGCGATTGGCGGATGAGCAGTTGCAGGACACGGAATGGGCAGACGATATGCTGGGCAAGACCCTGCTCGGCCGGCTCGGCAAGCCCGAGGAAGTTGCGAACGTTGCGTTGTTTCTCGCCTCCAACGAGAGCGCGTACGTGACCGGCATCGATAGCAAGGTGGACGGCGGCATGGCGGTCTGGTGAGTTGATGGTGCGGCAAGCGCAACCTGGGTCACGCTTACCATGACAACACTCAGAAAAAGCCGAGCGCCTTCGGCGAATAGCTCACCAGCAGATTCTTGGTCTGCTGATAATGGTCGAGCATCATCTTGTGATTCTCGCGGCCGATGCCCGACTGCTTGTAACCGCCGAACGCGGCATGCGCCGGATAGGCGTGGTAGCAGTTGGTCCACACACGCCCGGCCTGGATCGCGCGACCCATGCGGTACAGGCGTGAGGCATCGCGACTCCACACGCCGGCGCCCAGGCCGTAAAGCGTGTCGTTGGCGATCGCCAGCGCCTCGGCCTCGTCCTTGAAGGTGGTCACCGACACCACCGGGCCGAAGATCTCTTCCTGGAACACGCGCATCTTGTTGTGGCCCTTGAACACGGTCGGCTTGACGTAGAAGCCCCCGGCCAGCTCGCCATCGAGCGTGTTGCGCTCGCCGCCGATCAACACTTCGGCGCCTTCCTGTCTGCCGATATCGATGTAGGCCAGAATCTTTTCCAGCTGCTCGCTGGAAGCCTGCGCGCCGACCATGGTGTTGGGATCGAGTGGATTGCCTTGCTTGATCGCCGCCACGCGTGCAAGCGCTTTTTCCATGAACTTATCGTAGATCGATTCCTGGATCAGCGCGCGCGATGGGCAGGTGCACACCTCGCCCTGATTGAAGGCGAACAGCACGAAGCCTTCCACCGCCTTGTCGAGAAAATCGTCGTCTTCGGCCATCACATCGGCGAAGAAGATGTTGGGCGATTTGCCGCCCAGCTCCAGCGTCACCGGGATCAGGTTCTGGCTGGCGTACTGCATGATCAGCCGGCCGGTGGTGGTTTCGCCGGTGAAGGCGATCTTGGCGATGCGCGGGTTGCTGGCCAGCGGCTTGCCCGCCTCCAGCCCGAAGCCGTTGACCACGTTGAGCACACCAGGCGGCAGCAGATCGCCGATCACTCCCATCAACACCAGGATCGATGCCGGCGTCTGCTCGGCCGGCTTCATCACCACGCAGTTGCCGGCGGCCAGCGCCGGTGCGAGTTTCCAGCAGGCCATCAGTAACGGAAAATTCCACGGAATGATTTGCCCGACCACGCCCAACGGTTCGTGGAAGTGATAGGCGATGGTGTCGCTGTCGATCTCGGAAATGCCGCCTTCCTGCGCGCGAATGGCGCCGGCGAAATAGCGGAAGTGATCCACGCACAACGGCACATCGGCGTTGAGCGTTTCGCGCACCGGCTTGCCGTTGTCCCAGGTCTCGGCATAGGCGAGCAGTTCCAGATTCTGCTCGATGCGGTCGGCGATCTTGAGCAGCACGTTGGCGCGGTCGGTGGTGGAGGTCTTGCCCCATGCCTCCTTGGCCGCATGCGCCGCATCCAGCGCCGCTTCGATGTCCTGCGCGTTGGAGCGCGCGATCGAGGTGAACACCTTGCCGCTGATCGGCGTGGTGTTGTCGAAGTACTGGCCGCTCGCCGGCGCCACCCACGCACCGCCGATGAAGTTGTCATAGCGCGGTTTGAAAATCGAGGTCGGGTCGGTATTCAACGGCTTGGTGGAGGGAAGCGCATTCATCATGGTCTCCTGCTGCGATGGTCCGATGCGAACGTGTATACCCGCGCAAGTGCTAGCGCAA
Source organism: Xanthomonas sp. NCPPB 2933 (assembly GCF_056725225.1). Taxonomy (NCBI): domain Bacteria; kingdom Pseudomonadati; phylum Pseudomonadota; class Gammaproteobacteria; order Lysobacterales; family Lysobacteraceae; genus Xanthomonas; species Xanthomonas sp. NCPPB 2933. The sequence continues at coordinate 164,136 of NZ_CM161518.1, read as the reverse complement.
TGTCATGTCATGCGCTGTTGCGCTGCGTCATTGCGGCGCAGCCGTTTTTTCGTAAGCAGCTGTGGAAAGTGCGCTGCAGCGCGTCATTGCGTGCACGGAGATAACTAGCGCCAGGCTTGCTGCGTGTAGCACCCGCAACGTGCGACACCATGGGCCGCAAGCAGCTGTGCACGCCCATCTCAGCTGCGCGGTGCGGCCGGCTTGACGAACCCGGGATCCGCCATGGCAGCAGTGCAGTCTTGCACCTGTTTGAATTGGTAATCCAGCAACCGCCAACCGGCATTTGCCGACGACGACATCCATCGGTACTTCCATTGATAGCGAATACCGGCGCCACACGCATCGATGCCGACCTCATCGCCGCCATGCCCACGCACAGGGAAGGCAACCTCTGTACTGGTCAGATCCGTGCGCCTATCCGCTCCTGGCGCATGCGTGAAGTAGCTGGTCCGCACCTGGCCTAATGCGGCAGCGCTTGCCGGAGGCTTTAGCCTGGACGGCTGCTCCAGCAGCCAGCGATGCACTTGCGCCACCGCCGGACTATTTGCCGGATAGCTGCGCGTCACACGCAAATCGCCCTGTTCCGCAGGCGTAGCAGCACTGGCCAACAGGCTGTTCGTGCCAAACACCGCAATCGACATTGCTGCCAAGAACTTCATCACGTGCTCCATGCATTGTGTGAGAGGACCGAGCGTAGCACGCACCTCACAACCGGCTAGCCGCAGGCGCTGCAGCGATGTCGTGCCACTCAGTGGTTGCAATGATAGGTGTCATGCAGAGCTTGTTGCGTGCCATGCAACTCACAGACATGCACTACTCGCAACAATACACACCGACCATCTCCACTGGTCCTTGCCCGCCCACCGTCGCGGGACCTTACGCGGCATGGATGCCGCGTAAGAGCCTACACGGACGTACTTGCGGCGTGTCCCGCGATGGTGGGCGGGCAAGGGCCCTGCAACCAACCCCCAGATCAGTCGCTCCGCACCCACACGCACCCACCGCGCAACAAATCAAATCCAGACGTCGTTGTCTGCGGTGTATGCGCCACCCGCATCGCCGGTATTGACCACGCCGCGCGGCTCCACCAGCAACACGCTGCATTCCTGCTCCGCCACCGGCCGGTGTTCGACACCCTTGGGCACCACATGCATCTGCCCGGCCGACAGCGCGACCACACCATCGCGAAACTCGATCGACATGTTGCCGTCCAGCACGATAAACACCTCGTCCGTGTCCGCATGCTGATGCCACACGAAGGCGCCTTGCAGCTTGACCAGCTTGAACTGGTAGTCGTTCATTTCCGCAACGACACGCGGGGACCAGTGCTGCGACAGCAACGCGAGCTTGTCGCTGAAATCGATCGGGGCGTAGCGCATGTTCAACGAAAACATCCTTGTGCGGGGAGTGCGCTTGCAAGCTTAGTGCATCGCATTGCCGGCAGTCACCGCTGCATCAACGCGGCGCCTTGCAGCGACGCGCGGCGAACAGCGCGAGCGGTTTGCCCGGCGCGATGCGCGCTCATGCGCGCGTGGTGCCGGTGTCTGCCGCGCGCCACGCCTGCACGGCCGCGGTGACCTGCGCACCGTGACTGGCGCTGACATCACGCGCGGCAAAGTCGTGCGGCCGCCATTGCACCTGCGCGGCCAGCCGTGCGCAGGCGGCATGCCCGTCTACCAGCACATCGGCCTGCTCGGTTGCGTTCAATGCCAGCAGGAGCGAGAAGCCGGTGGCCGAGATCGTGCAGTTGATGTCCAGCCAGTAGCGGTTGTCCTCGTGCAGGAGAAACCAGTCTGCGGGGGCGTGATCGATGACGATCATGGTGGGGCATGGGGTGGTGTTGGAGATGCAATTGCGCTGCTGTGGCCGTTGCGTGGCGACGCGCGTGTTGTCGGGACGGCTTCGCCGCGCCCGGGTGCGCTCCTATGGGCGGCGTGCGTGTTGTTGAACGCGCACCGCCTGCGGGTAGCTCAGCCGCCGAAATCCCACTGCAGCCCCACCGTATACGTACGGTCCGGACCCGGCTCGTAATAGCGCCCGTTGCCGTCGTTGACGATCACCGAGCCCACGTATTGCCGATCCAACGCGTTGTCGATGCGGGCGAAGGTGCGCAGCGCGCCGACACTCGTGGTCCAGCGCCTGGAGGCTTCCAGATTGACCAGCGCATAGCCCGGTGCGCGTTCGGTAGCCAGGTCGTTGACCACGGTGGCATCGGAGGCCACCGTTTCGGCGGCGAACTGCCATTGCAACGGCTGCCACTGCCAGCGTGCGAACAGTTGCTGACGCGGCACGCCCGGTAGGCGCGATCCGCTCGCTACCGGCGCGGTGGGCGTGGCGCAGCCGCTGCTGGTGCAGGTGAGATAGCCATCGCGCACGTTGGCGTCGACGAAGGTATATGCAAGCTGCAACTGCTGGGTGTCGCCCACCGGTTGGTTCCAGCTGAGCTCTGCGCCCTGGCGGCGGGTCGCGCCGATATTGCGATAGGTGCTGCGGCCGTTGGTGTTACTGGCCACCGCCAGCTCGTCGTCGGTGTCGGCGCGGAACAACGCGAACTCCACCGCTGCGCCGCTTTGCGCGCGCCACTTGCTGCCCACTTCATAGTTGCGGCTCGTCGCCGCGCCCAGATCCAGCGCCAGGCCGGCGGCGCCGTCGTTGCGATAACCCAACTCGTTGAAGGTGGGCGTTTCGAAACCGCGTCCGATCGACGCGTAGAACCGCAGATCCTCGGCGGCACGGAACACGATGCCGGCCACCGGCGTGGTTGCCGAATAATCGCGCTGGCCGCTGTCGTCGGGATTGCGCCCGACGATGTAATGGTCGTCGGAGTCGAAGCGCACCTCGCTATGGCGCACGCCCAGCAACGCCGACCAGCGATCGCTCCATTGCCACCACAGCTGCGCGAACTGGTCCACGTTCTCGACCTGGTCGCGCTGATTGCGGCGCAGTGCGCCTTTGACGCCCAGCGTGTCACCAACGAAGTTTTCGTAACCGGTGCGGTGCTGACGCTGGCGATCGACATTGGCGCCCACGGTCAGCTGCAATGGCCGGCCCAACGCGTCGCCCTGCCAGGCCCAACGTGCATCGGCGCCTTCGTAATTGCTGTCCAGATCGATCAGCCCACCCGAATGCAGCGGATTGCGCTGCACCGCCACCGGGATCGCCAGATACTGCTCCACGCTGCGCTGCCCGCCGTAGGCCATCAGCCGCAGCGTCTGGCTGTCGAACTGCTGGGTGAAGATGGCGCCGGCCTGCGACTGGCGCACCGATTTGCGGGTGTTGAACTGGGTCGCCACCGCCGTGGCCTGGGCCGGGTCGGCGTTGAACTGCGCACGCGTCAGGCCGAGCGGGTCCTGCGCATCCGGTGCGTCCAGGTAATTGAGCACCAGGTCCAGCCGGCGGCCCTCGGCCAGATCGAAACCGAGCTTGGCGTTGACCGATTCGCGCCTGGCGCGGCTATGGTCGCGAAAGCCGTCGGTTTCGAAATGATTGGCGGCCAGGTTGTAGTGCACCGCGCCCTGCTGGCCGAGCAATTGCGCGCCGACATTGACGGTTGCGTTGCTGCCGTAGGTGGCCCGCAGCCGCCACGGGTCGCCCGGCTTGCCGTCGGCGCTCCACAGCTGCAGCACGCCGCCGGAGGAATTGCCGTACAGCGCCGAGAACGGCCCGCGCAGCACTTCCACCCGCTCGGCGCCCAGCACGTTGAAGTGCGAGAGCTGGCCCTGGCCATCGGGCATGGTGGCCGGGATGCCGTCGACCAGCAGCCGCACGCCGCGCACGCCGAAGGTGGAGCGCGCGCCGAAGCCGCGGATCGAGAGCTGGGTGTCCTGCGCGTAGTTCTGGCGGTCGCGCGCCACCAGGCCGGGGATGCCATCGAGCAGCTCGGACACCTGCGCGCCGCGGCGATTGTCGTCGTCGGCCGACACCACGGTGAACGAGGCCGGCAGGTCGAAGTCGTCCACCCCGTGCACGCGCGCGGCGTCCACCTGCACGGTGGGCAAGCGCTGGATCGGTGTAGACGACGGCGCCGTGTCGGCGGCCAGGGCGAGCGGCGCGGCGCTCGTGGCGAACAGGCCGCACGCGGCGGCCAACAAGGTGAGTCTGGGCATGGGCGTAGTGTCCCTCATCCGTACGGCGAGCGCATTGTTGCGTACGGAACGAAGCATGCTACGCCCGCCATGGGCTGCTACGATGAAGTGGTTTGGCCCAGCCGCGGTCAAGCACCCGGAAGTCCCTCACTCTTTCGTCCTTCAGCGAGTCATGCCGTGTCCTTCTTTGCAAACGTGGAACAGGTTCCAGGCGACCCCATCCTGGGCCTGACCGAGGCCTATAACGCCGATAGCCGCCCCAACAAGGTCAACCTGGGCGTTGGCATCTATTACGACGAAAACGGGCGCATCCCGCTGTTGCGCGCCGTGCACAAGATCGAGCAGCAGCTCGCGCAGGAGGCCAAACCGCGCGGCTATCTGCCCATCGACGGCCTGGCCGCCTATGACAAGGCCACCCAGGAGCTGCTGTTCGGCGCCGAGTCGGCGCTGGTGGCCTCCGGCCGCGTGGCGACCTCGCAGACCGTTGGCGGCAGCGGCGCATTGCGTGTGGGCGCGGACCTGCTCAAGAAGCTGCTGCCCACCTCCACCATCGCCATCAGCAACCCGAGCTGGGAAAACCATCGCGCGGTGTTCGGCGCGGCCGGCTTCGAGGTTGTCGACTACACCTATTTCGATGCCGCCAGCCATGGCCTGAATTTCGACGGCATGCTGGCCGATCTGGCCAAGCTCGAACCGGGCACGGTGGTGCTGTTGCACGCCTGCTGCCACAACCCGACCGGTGCCGACCTGACCAAGGAGCAGTGGAAGCAGGTCGCCGGCGTGTTGAAGGAGCGCAACCTGTTCCCGTTCGTCGATATCGCCTACCAGGGTTTCGACAAGGGCATCGAGGCCGATGCGTACGCGGTGCGCCTGCTGGCCGCCGAAGGCATCGACAGCTACGTGGTTGCCAGCTCGTACTCCAAGTCGTTCTCGCTGTATGGCGAGCGCGTGGGTGCGTTGTCGGTGGTCTCGGCCACGGCGGCCGAAGCCAAGGCCGTGCAGTCGCAGGTCAAGCGCATCATCCGCACGATCTACTCCAGCCCGTCCACGCACGGCGCCGCCCTGGTGGCCGGCGTGCTGACCAGCCCGGAGCTGCGCGATCTGTGGGAACAGGAGCTCACCGAAATGCGCGAGCGCATCCACGCGCTGCGTGCCGGCCTGGTCGCCAAGCTCGCCACGCTGGGCGCGCCGGAGTTCGACTTCATCCAGCGCCAGGCCGGCATGTTCTCGTACTCGGGCCTGACCAGGACCCAGGTCGACCGCCTGCGCGACGAGTTCGCCATCTACGCCGTCGGCACGGGCCGCATCTGCGTGGCCGCACTGAGCCAGCGCAACCTGGAATACGTGGCACAAGCGGTGGCCACCGTCAGCCGCATGTGACCGCAGCGGTTGGGTGAAACGCACAGACCGGGAGCGCGCGAGCCTCCCGGTTTTTTTGTGCTTGTTCGCCGCCCTAGCAGCCGCGCATAGGCGCTCAAACTGCGAGTGGTACATGCCGGTAGCCCAAGGCGTCGGCAACACATTCGCGCACGTTCGATCAGGTTTGCTGCAAAACGCGCATCAAGTGATCGAAATCTAACGGCGCAATGGCGACAATGGGCGACCACTTCCTACACAGGCTGCCCGCCCCCATGTCGCGTCCCTCGCTGACCCGCTTCCTGATCGAAGAGCAACACGCCGGCCGTATCGATGCGGAATTGCGCCAGCTGATCACCATCGTCTCGCGCGCCTGCAAGCGCATTTCCATCGCTGTGAGCAAGGGCGCCCTGGGCGGCGTGCTCGGCGATGCCGGCACCGGCAACGTGCAGGGCGAGGCGCAGAAGAAGCTCGACGTGCTGAGCAACGACATCCTGCTCGAAGCCAACGCCTGGGGTGGCCATTTGGCCGCGTGCGCGTCCGAAGAGATGGATCACAGCCAGCCGGTGCCCGACCAGTACCCCAGCGGCGACTTCCTGCTGTTGTTCGACCCGCTCGATGGCAGCTCCAACATCGACGTCAACGTCTCGGTGGGCACCATCTTCTCGGTACTGCGCGCCCCCGAAGGCACCGACAAGCCCGGCGACGAACACTTCCTGCAGCCGGGCACCAAGCAGGTCGCCGCCGGCTACTGCATCTACGGCCCCAGCACCATGCTGGTGCTCACGCTCGGCCACGGCACCCACGCCTTCACCCTGGAGCGCGAGGAAGGCAGCTTCCTGCTGACCCAGGCCAACATGCGCGTGCCCGACGACACCGCCGAGTACGCCATCAACATGTCCAACCAGCGCCACTGGGAACCGGCCATGCAGGCCTACGTGGGCGACCTGCTCGCCGGCAAGGACGGCACCCGCGGCAAGGACTTCAATATGCGCTGGATCGCCAGCATGGTCGCCGACGTGCACCGCATCCTGACCCGCGGCGGCATCTTCATCTACCCGTGGGACAAGAAGGACGCATCCAAGCCCGGCAAGCTGCGCCTGATGTACGAAGCCAACCCGATGAGCATGCTGGTGGAACAGGCCGGCGGCGCAGCCACCACGGGACGCGAGCGCATTCTGGATATCCAGCCGACGCAATTGCATCAGCGCGTGCCGGTATTCTTGGGCTCGAAAAATGAAGTGGCTGAGGCGACGCGGTATCACCTGGATGCGGATAAGGCGTAAGGCTGGCGGTCTGATCCAGCGACTGGCAGCGTTGTTTGACCTAGGACACCCGCGTACTGCGGGTGTCTTTTTATGTCCCCGGTGCGCCACGACTCATGGAAGAAGATGCCCTTTGAAGCAATTCAGAATGCTACATAGTTGGTACACACGCTCAGCAGCTGGGTTACTACTTGACGATATCCATGGAAGGAAGTGCCGGCGAACAACTGCGCCCCAAGCAGGAGCTGACCTTCCAATTACAGCATGATGACTGCATCCTCATCGAAGAACTCGCTCGCTGAGCGAAAATATTGTTTCCCTATGCAGCAACCGGCATGATGAAAGTCTTGTTCGCAACCGCACGTGCCACAAAAACGGGCCTCATCTTTCTGAGCTCGGTGCTTTTTTCATGCGTCGCGGCAACGATTCTCAGCGGATTTTTCTTGGCACTTATTCTGGCAATGTCACGCGATGGCGGAACGGCCGGCGCGTTTTTTTCTTATTACTGCTTTTTCTCATTTTGCATTGGCTCACCTATATTTTTCTTCTTGGGTGTGCCAACGCTGCACTTTGCCCCTGGACTAAAGCATGCACATCCGTACATCGTGGGAATTGCGGGAGCGGCAATCGCAGGCTGCATCATTTTAATCCTGCGCTTGATGCATGATTCTTCAGTGCCACTTTCTTCCTTGAGCTCTCTTGCGTTATTTGTCGCTTGTCCATCGCTTTGGGCAGGAATCGCAAGCTGCCTCTATCAGCGCGCCAAAGAACTGACATCGACAACGTAACCGCGATGCACGAGGGTCATGGTTCTAGCCGCAGAGAGATGGTGGAAAACGCACCAGACTGTAGTACCCGGCTGCGGCACCGGGTAGCGACACCCGTATCGACGTGACCTCCCGTTGACCCGTGCGCATCGTCATGCGTCGCGGGATAAGCGCAGCGCTCGGCATCGAGCGTCAGAATTTCCCTGACATGCGACGGCCGATTGCTTTGTTACGCTTGCTCACCAGCCGGCAAGCGGCTGGTTCGAATGGATTCCACCGGGGACATGCATGAAGAAGATTGGTTGGGTGCTCGCGATGACGAGCGCTGCGTTGCTATGCGCCTGCTCCACCAATAGTGTGGTGCGTCAGAGCTACAAGGCCGGTGCCGCCACGACATATTGGTACGAGATCAAGGGCAATGAGGATACCGATGCGGCGAGTCTGGCGGTGTTTCGACGTCAGCTCGACGCCAAGCTCGATGCGGCCAAGCTTCGAGGGTCGCAAGGTGCACCGGGAGCGCGTGAACTGGACATCAGCGTGACCCACTACTACATGCGCAGCAACGGCGCACGGTTCTGGGCCGGCATCATGGCTGGGCGCGACAAGGTCAAGACATCGATAGAGGTCAAGGACGCCGGCAAGACGGTGGCCGCATTCGATGTGGAATCGACCAACACCTCGGCCTGGGGCACCTCGGAAGGCTTGATCGAAACGCACGCCGAAGAAATCGTCGAACGCCTGACGCAGATGCGGTAAGGCGCGCAGTCGCCAGCGCCATCTTGATGCGCGTTGGCGGCTGCACTAACGCATTGCGTTTCACGCAGCATGCCGGTCATTTGTAAATCGCGCTGCATGCTGGCGACCGCCTGCTGCAGCAGCCGTGTCCTTGATGGAGAAGATGCATGGACGTCAGCAACCTGTCTTTCAACAAATCCCACAAGCAGCAGGCCAATGCCAAGGATGCGGTCAGTGGACTACGCTGGATCCTGTTGGCATGTCTGGCCAGCGGATTGAGCTTTGGCATTGCGGTTGCAATGGTCGCCACGGTTGGCATGGGGACCGTCACCACCATCGTCTGTCTCGCACTGAGCGTGCTTGCGGTCGGCTGCGGCGCGTATGGCGGCTACCTCACTGCGACCGCGCTGGGATGGTCCTCGTTCGTCACTGGCGCCATGGTGGTGTGTGCGGTTGTTCCATATTTCAAATACCTGTGCTTTGCGGTCCTGGCGGTACAGGCACTGACCCAGATTCGTGCGGCTGGCTACCTGTTTTCCCCGATGGGGCCGTTGCGCAAGGCCAATCCCTGATCGAGGATGCCGTTAAGCGCGGAGCATCGCTGGCAGAGCATACCTGCGGCCCGCTACATCTGGATCCCAATCGCAGTGATGGATGGCGAGCGCCTCAAGTTGCGCACTGCCATGCCGTTACCGCGTCTATCAATCGCGTCGATGCAATGGGTGCCTTGCACATGGAGCAGTACTGGTATGCCCAGGAAAATGGCGCATCCACCGGGGCGACCCGGATGCAGGCGCAGGCATGGTTTGCCGAAGGGCGCATCCACGCGGACACGCTGATGTGGACCGCAGGCATGCAGGGCTGGGAGCCGTATGAGCGCTGTTCGCTTTCGCAATCCACTCCACCTTCGCTACCTGATGCCACGGTGACCTTAGCGCCGCTGCACCATACGCATGACGATAGTCATACGCCGGCAACACGCAACTTTGGCGCCACCGATTTTCTGGCGACGATCAGCCGGCCACAGCTTGCGGTCCCGGCCGATGCGCCAGTGCTGCACGTGTACGCCGATGGCTGGCAAGACATCCGGGCGCATCCATGGCGCCGCTGTTTTGCGCGCAGTTTCGACACCTTCGCGCTCGGCCTACTGATGTGGTTCTCCATTGGCATTGTCGTGGGCACGGTCAGCCCACCGCTGTATTCGGCGCTGGTGGCGCCGGTCTCCAGCAAGGCACTGCTCTCCGGCATTCTGACGAGCCTGCTCCTGATGCCGATGATTGCCATCTGGATCGGTCTATGCGGCACGACGCCCGGCAAGTGGTTGTTCGGCATCCGCGTTCTACGTGCAGATGGATATGCGCTGGGCTTTGCAGATGCACTCCGCCGCGAGGGTCGGGTGTTCGTGTTCGGCATGGGCCTGGGCGTGCCGTTGATCAGCATGATGACGCAGTTGTTTTCCCTAGTGAAACTGATTAACGCAGGCAAGACCTCCTGGGACTTGAAGGCGGGCTGGGTGGTCACGCACCGGCCGACAGGCCACTGGCAGATCACTCTGTATGTGGTCGCCGTTATCGCCGCGATGGCCTTGGTGGCGCTGATGCGCTGGATGCAATGAGCATGCAACACCTGCATTTATGCGACAGGCGGGGCTATCTCGGCGTGTGGGAGATGGCACAGGTGCAAGCGGAGTTCGGACGTGGCCGCTATCGTGCCGACACCATGTCGTGGCGCCCAGGCGAAACAGCGTGGACCTCACTTGGACGCCGCTGGAGCCCGCGCGCGACGCCCTGGTTGCCCGTCTTGGGGGCACTCGCACTGTTCGGCTGTCTGGTCCTTGGCATCGCGCTACCGTTGTGGGGTTTTCACATTCCCGGGCGCCTGCCTTTGCCGCTGGCCTGGCATCTGAGCCTGTTTGCTGTGTCGCTGCTATTGACTGCAATGGTGCTAGGTATCGCGGTCAAACACGACCCCGGCTACGGTACCTCGCGCGCGTGGACGTCGGTGTGGTTGCTGATCTCGGCACTGCCATTGATTGCTGCATTGCTCTATCAGCTGGTGAGTAACGATCGCGCACGCCACGCGGAGGCAGACGCGCGGATGGTGCTGAGTGCCGACAAGCGGGTGCTGCGCATCGACGGCAATATCGCGGCGAATTTCATTGATGACTTCAAGGCTGCCGTGGCGCGTGCGCCGCCTCTGCAGCGGATCGATATCCGCAGTGGCGGCGGGTTGGTTGACGACGCACTTGAAGTAGCCAAGATCATCCGTGCCCGCGACTTGGTGGTGCGCGTCGATGACTATTGCGCCAGCGCCTGCAGCTTGCTGTGGGCGGCATCGCCCGAGCGCCAGCTGAGCTTGCGTGGCTCTATCGGGTTGCACCAGAACAGGATGCCCGGTAACGCACCCAAGGAATGGCGCGAATCTGCACTGGTGCAGGCGGATGCGCAATCGCGCGCCATCCTGCTGCGCGCCGGATTCGGGCCTGGCTTGTTGTCCAAACGCAGCCATACGCCGCCCAGCTCGATGGCTTGGGTCGATGCTACCGAGTTGGTCGAAAGCGGTGTCAGCGTGCGTATCCTTGATGCGCACGGCAAGCCAGCGACGCCTTCCGCCATTGCCATGGCGGGCGCCTTGCACCAGATGGGCGCAAGCGATGCGTCCTGGCGCGCATATCTAGCTTATGCGGCCAAGCAGCCGGACCAGGTGCTGCAGCGCGCACCGTCGATTCGTCAGGCGCTGCTTGCCAAGGACAAGGACATTGCCGTTGCGTGGTTACGCAGGCTGTACGCTGAAATGATGGCATTCGCCTTTGGTCGCTCGACCGATGCCGACATGCTCCGCTGGGGCAAGGATATTTCCGCGCTCTGGGACGACGCGGTGCGTACCCAGGACAAGGCACAGTGCAACACGTTGCTGGAGAACGGCGCACGCCCGCAGAACGAGGAAACGCGCGCACGCGTCCGCGGCCTGCTTGCCGACCTGATCGCCAGCACCGCAACGCAGGCACCGCAACACGCGGTGTCCGACGCAGAAGAACGGACAGCGCGCCTGCGCTACAACAGCACGTTCTGGAAGGCGGTCGATTCAGCACAGCAGCCGATCGATTGGGCCGCATGGTCGGAACCGCAGCGATGCAAGGTGTCGGCGCAACTGTATCGCGAGGCGCTCGCGCTGCCGCCTGCGCAGGCAGCGACATCATTGCGCGCGTTACGGATCATCCACTTCGATTGAGTCCCGGGTGATCGGTCGTGATTGCGCCGCCAACGATGCGCCAGGCAGGCGAGGGCTGCCGACTCCATGTGCCGTCAGTTGACTCACCACCGGGCAGCGGGGAGTATCGCCCTCGGGCCGGAGTGGGACGGTCTACGGGAAGTCGATCTCTACGCGCAATGCCTTGCAAGCAGTCGCCTGACTGCCCGCAGGGATCACATATCGATAAGGGAATTCTCATGAAGACCGCATGCGTTGCACTGGCTGCCGTCATGTTGCAAGCCACACCCGCCTTCTCCGCATCAACCGCGCCATCGCCACTGGTCGGAACCTGGCTACTGGATACCAGCAGCCTCCCGATGCCAGCAGCGGTACGACCCAAACGTGTCGTCCTGAATTTCAAACAGGTTCCAGGCAACAAGTGGGCAACCAGCGCCGAGATCATCGAACACGACAACAAGACGCTGCAGGCACAATCCACGCTGCTGCTGGACGGCACGCCGGGTAAGGCATCCGGCACCTACCTGGTCGATCGTGCCGCCGTCAAAATGCCCGAGCCAGGCGTGCTGGTCATGCAGTTGATGTATCAAGGCGTCCCGGCATCAACACGCACCTATACGGTCAGCGCCGACGGCAAGGTCATGACCGAGATTGAAGCGTACTTCAAGGACGGCAACCCGGTAATGCGCACCGCGTATTTCAAACGCGCGGCACGTCAGTCCAAGTGAACACTGGCGAGCGAGCGCCTGTCAGCGAGTGCAGTGGTTTTGTCGGCCGTCTCTTGGTGGATGCAGGCAGAGGTTTAGATCAAACACTGAGTGGGTCGAATGCGCGGTGCCCTCACCGCTCGCGGGACACGCCGCAAGTACATCCATGTAGGCTCGGTGGCGGCATCCATGCCGCCACACGGTCCCGCAATCGGTGAGGACACCGCACCAGAGAGTTGGTCGGTAGTTTGATAAAGGCCTACCTGTTGATCGCGTTGCGTTTTGCGTTGCGAAGTTAATCGGCCGCGGCGTTATCCAAACAACACACATGCCTTGCTTGCAACCATGCGTACCGACCATCTCGACTGGTCCTTGCCCGCCCACCGTCGCGGGACCTTACGCGGCATGGATGCCGCGTAAGAGCCTACATGGACGTACTTGCGGCGTGTCCCGCGAGGGTGGGCGGGCAAGGGCCCTGCAGCGCACCGGCTTCCACACATAGCCCTCAATGTCCTTACCCTCACTACTCCAGCGCCGCTCCTCGCGCTGCAGGCAGGGGCCGAAGGCATCGGAAGGCGGCACGATCAGTTGCGTGCCCTCGATGACGACCTGGCGAAAAGTGGTGACCTCGGCCTCGCCGAGTTCGCGGCGTAGCAGGGCTTCGATGTCGCTGCGTTCGAAGCGTTCGCCTGCATGTCGTGCGATGTAGAGCGGGCGCATGGCATCCAGCAGGCCGTGCTTGCCGGCAGAGCGCTTGCGCAAGGCGGCGTCGACGCTGGCGAAGTACAGCATGCCGCGTGCATAGGGAATGCGGCGGACGGCTTCCTGTTCGAAACCGGCTGCATCGATCTGCTGCAGCGACCAGTGTCGCGCCGGGCTGGTGTAGTAGTAACGCGCCCAGTCGTTGATGGTCTTTGCGCAGGCCGCGATCGGGTGCAGCCCGGAGGCGCACGGCAGGGTCGCCTGCACGAAGACGTTCATGCCTTCCGCATACCACGGCTCGACTCCGTTGCTGAGTTGGCCAACCCATTGATGCCCCATCTCGTGAAAGATCGTGCTCTGCACGCTTTGCAGGTCCTGCGATGGCGAGAACACGCTGCCCACCGTCATCAGGCTGCCGCCGCCGGCCAGGCGTGCGGTGCCGGTTTCGTACGAGGCAACCGGCAGGGCGCGGATCAACAATTCGTAATGCGGTGCCTGCATGTAGCCGAACGCGCTTGTCAGCACCTCGTAGGCGCGTCGCGCCCAGGCCATGGTGGCTGCCGCATCGAACGGTGGTTGACCGATGGTGTAGGCATTGAACACGGCATCGGGTTGCGTCTGGCCGGCGAGTGCAGGGCCGGCCAGCAACCACAGATCGTCCATGACCATCGGCGAGCCGGGGACATGCAGCGTTCCGGCCCCGCCAGTGGCTACGCCGATCGAACCGGGCACGAGCTCGGACAGATCCCACATCAGCACGCTGGTATCGCTGCTCAGCGCTTCGGGCAGCAACACGAAACTTTTGGTACTGCCTGCAACGCCCTGCCCGGCCGCCTTCATGCCATACGGTGGGCCGCCGGTCTGCGCGGGCTGCAGCGCGGCGCGATAGCGCACTGTCACCTGCGGACCGACTGGCCGGCCGGTGGTCCAGCGTCGCAAGGCAAAACCTTGCGACGGCCCGCCGTCATCGATCGCCAGTGCAACCTCGCCGCGTGCATCGGTGACGTGTAACTCGCTCACTGCATCGGCATTGCGCGGCACTGCGGGCAATGCCAAAGGCAACACCAAGGTCAACGGCGCGCGCGCGTCCGGCAGAACGAGTTGCTCGGTGACAGCCAGGCCATTGACCGTGCCGTCCTGCGCGGCCAGGGGTTTGATGGTGACGCTGAAATTGACGCGCTCTGGCACGTCTGCAGCACGCGCGGCGTGTGACGGCAACAGCGTGACCATCAGCGCCAGCACTGCACCACTGCACCAACCGAGCGCCTTCGGTATTGCGTCGATGCCAGCGGCAGCGTGGTGAGAAAGCGCTGCGCGTCGCCTGCGCGCAGCATCGTGCAAACATCCGCTGGACACATTTCTGGCGCGCATTGTGATCCTCACACAAACAACTGCACTGCATAGGCCAGCGTCGCCCACAGGCCGACGTGATAGGCGAGCGTGCGCAGTCCGGGAATGCCGAAAAGATAGCAAACCGCATGCACCACGCGCGCACTTAAAAATACCAACGACGCGATCACCGTGATGCTATTGGACACCTGCAGCGTCATGGCAGCGAGCACGACTGCGGCAAAAGGCAACAGGTTTTCCAGCAGGTTGCGGTGCGCACGTTGTGCACGCCCTGCGGCACCGCTCGGTTCGGGCAACCCCTCGCGATTGCCGATCAACGCCTTGGCTCCGACCTGGCGCGCGTACAGCGCAGAAGACACCAAAGGAATGCACAGGCACAGCAGCGCGGTTGCCACCAACGCGATCAATTCGATGGGCATGCTCACTGCGCAGCCTGCTCGATGGCGGCGACCAGCGCGCCAGGCGCGGTGAGAAATGGCGAATGGCCGGTGTCCAGATCGATGGTCATCCGCATGGGAGTGGCAGCGATTGTCCTGGACTGGAACGCCGGGCTCAGCGCGTTGTCCTGCAGCGTGCGGATATACACCCGATCCACACCACTCGAGCGCGCGGTCAGATGCACCGGCGTCATCATCGGTTGCAGTGGCTCGTCCACGATCATGTGTTGCATGCGGGCCTGCTGTGCGGCAGTTGCATCGTTGGCGAACAGCTCGCCGCGTGCAGATGCCTCCACCGACATTGCCTTCTTGTGCGTGTTCACTGTCAGGTAGGGCGGCATCTTGCTTGCCGTGTCCGCTTGCGCGAGCGCCAGCAGCGTGCGTCCGTCTTGTGGAACGAACGCAGCCAGATACACCAGGGTCTTGATCTTCTCCGGTGCGGCCTCGGCCACGTTGGTGACGGTGACACCGCCAAAGCTATGCCCGACCAGCACCACCGGTGCGCGCTCGCCAGCGATCGCGGCCAGCACCGTGTCGCGATATGCATCGAGGCTGATCGCCTCCGGCTCCTGCGTTGCACCGGGGCGGCCCGGCAGATTCACTGCGATGACGCGATAACCATGCGCACGCAATTGGCCGGCGACCGGCCGCCAGATGGCGGAGGTTTCCCAGGCGCCGTGCACCAGCACGATGGTGGGATGCGTGACGGGCTTTGCGGTGACGGCGCCGGAACACAGCGCGCACAACAGCAGCGTGGTCATGGTCATGCAGGTCTTGTTTTTCATCGGTGCATCTCGGGTCTGTGTGGATGCACTAAGGTTCCCCCTGCGCGCCACACGACTCCATGACCCGGACACTGTCTTCCATGACCGATCCTCTACCGCTGCATGCAACGCACGTTGCGCAGCCCGCACGCGCCGACATCCTGTCGCAATTGCTCACGTTGATCCGCCTGCACGGCGAGGGCGTCTACACCGCAGAGGTCGCTGCCCATTTCCATGCGCATCTGCCGGCGGGGCCATCGCATCTGCACTTTATCGAAGCAGGCGCGTTGTGGATCACACCCGATGGCGGTGCACCGTTGCAGCTGCACACCGGCGATCTGGTAGTGCTGCCGCACGGGCGTGGGCATACCTTGTCGCACTCGGCACAGGTCAAAAGCATTGCCGATGATTTCTTCGCAGCCGGGCAGTTCGACGCTGCAACGCTGAAGATCCGGCATGGCGACGGCGCACCGCTGGCCACTGTCATCGGCGGCATTTTTCGCTACGAACGGTTGCCGCTGCCGCCGATCATGCGCGCGCTGCCAACCCTGATCCATATCCCCGGCGATGGCGGGCGCGTGCCGGAGTGGCTGCGCCTGCTCTCGCATTTTTTGATGGCCGAAGCGCACGAGGTGCGCCCCGGTGCGCGCTTGATGGTCTCGCGCATCATCGACCTGCTGGTGATCCGCGCCTTGCGCAGCTGGGCAGAGCTGCATCCGCAGCAATCGCGCTGGCTTGCCAGCCCGGTCGGCGAGCGGATCGGACTGGCCCTGCATGCGATCCATGCCGATCCGTACCGCAGCTGGAGGGTGGAACAACTCGCACGCCATGCCGGGTTGTCGCGCTCGCTGTTTGCGCAGCAGTTTGCGCAGATCACCGGCGAGTCGCCGATGCGCTACATCGCGCTGTGGCGCCTGAGCGTGGCAGACGATCTGATCCGCTCAGGCAACGTCAGCGTGGGCGATGCCGCGCGCCGGGTGGGCTATCACTCCGAAGCCGGCTTCAGCCGCGCGTTCAAGGCCTATTTCGGCCATGCGCCCAAGCAGGTCAAGCCGTAGCGCGACCGACACAGCGACAGCGCGCTGGTCTGTCCGGGCACATCGATCACTCACATGCGCGGTGTAGATCGACCCGGCCCGCACGATTGCACGCGAGCCGCGCCAACCGCCATGCACATCGTCACTTGACCACTTTCAGGCCTCTACGCCACCCTCGGGGTTTGGCACGTGCGCAGCGTGCGCTTCAGTGGAGAACGCCACGTGGACCGTCGTACCTTCCTCACCTTGTCCGGCATCGGTGCAGCCGGGTTGCTGCTGCCGCATACGCGCCTGATCGCGGCCGAGCAATTGCTTACCCCGGTGGATGCGGCGCGCAACCGGCGCCTGTCCGATACCGCATTGACCACCGCCAAGGCGGCCGGTGCCAGCTACTGCGATGTGCGCGTGGGCCGCTATTTGCGCCAGTTTGTGATCACCCGCGAGGCGCAGGTGGAGAACGTGGTCAACGCCGAATCCAGCGGTGTAGGCGTGCGCGTGCTGGCCGATGGTGCGTGGGGTTTTGCGGCCACCAATACGCTCACCAGCGATGGTGTGGCCACTGCTACGCGCCAGGCGGTAGCGATCGCCAAGGCCAACGCGCGGCTGGGCGGTGCGCCGGTGCAGTTGGCACCGTTAACCCCGGCCGGGCAAGTGAGCTGGAAGACCCCGATCAAGAAGAACGCGATGGCAGTGCCGCTGCAGGACAAGGTTGCGCTGCTGATGGACGTCAACGCGGCCGCACTCACTGCCGGTGCCACCTTCGTGGCCTCGCGCATGTTTGCGATCAACGAGCAGAAGTATTTCGCCAGCAGCGACGGCTCCTACATCGATCAGGACGTGCACCGGCTGTGGTTGCCGTTTACCGTCACCGCAGTGGACAAGGCCAGCGGCAAGTTCCGCACCCGCGACGGGCTGTCTTCGCCGATGGGCATGGGCTACGAATATCTGGATGGCGATGCCAGCCAGAAGCATCAGTTACCTGGCGGACTCATCGGCTACGGCCATCGCTATGACGCGCGCGAAGATGCGATTGCTGCCGCCAAACAGGCGCGCGCCAAACTCACCGCACCCTCGGTGAAGGCCGGGAAATACGATCTGGTGATCGACCCGAGCAATCTGTTCCTCACCATCCACGAGTCGGTGGGCCACCCGCTCGAGCTCGATCGCGTGCTCGGCTACGAGGCCAATTACGCCGGCACCAGCTTCGCCACGTTGGACAAGCGCGATGCGGGTTTCCGCTGGGGCAGCGATGCGGTGACCTTCGTCGCCGACCGCACCCAGCCCGGCAGCCTGGGCGCGGTGGGTTATGACGATGAGGGCGTCAAGAGCAAGCAATGGGAGCTGGTGAAAGACGGCATCCTGGTCGATTACCAATGCACGCGCGATCAGGCGCATCTGCTCGGCAAGACCGCCTCCGACGGCTGCAGCTATGCAGACTCCTGGTCCAGCGTGCAGTTCCAGCGTATGCCCAATGTGTCGCTGGCCGCAGGCAAACAACCACTTGGCGTTGCCGAGATGATCAAGAACGTCGAGCGCGGGTTGTACATCCACGGGCGCGGTTCGTATTCGATCGACCAGCAGCGCTACAACGCGCAGTTCGGCGGGCAGTTGTTCTACGAGATCGAGAATGGCCAGGTCACGCGGTTGGTGGAAGACGGTGCCTATCAAATCCGCACGCCGGAATTCTGGAACGCCTGCAGCGCAGTCTGCGATCAACGCGACTTCCGCCTGGGCGGCTCGTTCTTCGATGGCAAGGGCCAACCCAGCCAGGTCTCGGCCGTGTCGCATGGATCATCCACCGCACGCTTCGATGGCATCAACGTGATCAATACCGCGCGTTCGTTGGGCTGAGAGCTGCCAACAAACGGTTTGTAGGTCGCTTTGCTAGAGCTGTCCTGGTTGCAAGTAGACACAGCTACAATCTCAACGAGTCGTTGCGTCGTTTAGGTGCGATCAAAAGCTTGGTTAGTCGAGGGCGCGGTGCCCTCACCGCTCGCGGGACACGCCGTGAATCCATCCCTGGAGGCTCGGTGGCGGCATCCATGCCGCCACACGGTCCCGCAATCGGCGAGGACACCGCACCAGACAGTTTCCTGGCTGCTTTGTTGAAAGCATGCTTGTTGCTCGGCTCTCGTCGGAAGCTGATCGTGCGCGCTGTTGTCCGAACAACGGACGTCGTGCATTTCTTGCACCATGCACACCGACACTCTCGACTGGTCCTTGCCCGCCCACCGTCGCGGGACCTTACGCGGCATGGATGCCGCGTAAGAGCCTACAGGGACGTACTTGCGGCGTGTCCTGCGATGGTGGGCGGGAAAGGGCCCTGCAGCGAAGTTGCAGCCCTATCGCTCTGCCGTTGAAGCGTCTACACCGTTCAATCAGCTCACAGCAACAAAGATATCGACTTATGTTGTTTAGATGCATTCAAACGCTGTAAGTCAAAAGCGTGGTCAGTTGAGCGCGCGGTGCCCTCACCGCTCGCGGGACACGCCGTGAATCCGTCCATGGAGGCTCAGTGGCGGCATCCATGCCGCCACATGGTCCCGCAATCGGCGAGGACACCGCACCAGGAAGTCTGCTGGTTGCTTTGTTGAAAGCCATAAACACCGACCATCGCGACTGGTCCTTGCCCGCCCACCGTCGCGGGACCTTACGCGGCATGGATGCCGCGTAAGAGCCTACAAGGACGTACTTGCGGCGTGTCCCGCGATGGTGGGCGGGCAAGGGCCCTGCAGCGAAATTGCAGCCCTATCGCTCTGCCACTGAAGCGTCTACATCGTTCAATCAGCTCATAGCAACAAAGATATCGAGTTATGGTGTCGTTTAGATGCATTCAAACGCTGTAGGTGGGCGGGCAAGGGCCCTGCAGCCAACACGCAGACGATCGCTTCATTTTTAGTCTCTCTGAGCCATATGAAGCAGGCACTGGGCACGATGGCGTGCGCGTCGCGCATTGCACGACCGCCAATAAGATAATGCACGCCTGTCATCGATCACATCGCGTGTCGACGCGATGGCGCAGCAAGCACACGCTACCAGCCCCGTTCGCCACATTTGCATGCAGGCAGCGTGTGCCGCTCGACTCATGCGAGCACAGCGATTGCCGCTGCACCCATGCCGAAAGTCATTTGACGCAGCGTTCATTGCCCGGCAAGAATCGGCGATACCGTGCAGATACCCATCTGTGCGTCACCAGACTACCTGCGCGCCGCGCGGGACTATTGGGGAGTTGCCCGTGCAACGACGTGATTTCCTGGCCCTGACCGGGCTGACCATGGGTGGACTGATCGTGCCCGCCTACTTCGGCAAGGCCATTGCCGCCGAGCAGTTGTTGACGCAACTGGATGTGGGCCGCAAGAAGCGCCTGGCCGATGCCGGCCTCAACGCAGCCCGTCAGGCCGGTGCGAGCTACTGCGATGTGCGCATCGGCCGCTATCTGCGCCAGTTCGTCATCACCCGCGAAGACAAGGTGCAGAACGTGGTCAACACCGAATCCATCGGTGCGGGCATCCGCGTGCTCGTAGCTGGCGCCTGGGGCTTTGCTGCCACCAACGATCTCACCGAACAGGGCGTGGCCAAGGCCGCATCGCAGGCCGCCGCGATCGCCAAGGCCAATGCCAAGGTGCAGGGCACACCCGTGCAACTGGCGCCAACGCCCGGCGTGGGCGAGGTGAGCTGGAAGACGCCGATCAAGAAGAACGCGATGGAAGTGCCGATCAAGGACAAGGTGGACCTGCTGCTCGGCGTCAATGCCGCCGCCACCGCGGCCGGCGCCAACTTCGTCAACTCGATGCTGTTCGTGGTCAACGAGCAGAAGTACTTCGCCAGCACCGATGGTTCCTACATCGATCAGGACGTGCACCGCATCTGGGCACCGATGAGCGTGACTGCCATCGACAAGGCCAGCGGCAAGTTCCGCACCCGCGACGGACTCTCCGCACCGATGGGCCTGGGCTACGAATATCTGGATGGCGCGGCCTCGGGCAAGTTCGTCTCGCCCAACGGCGTGGTCAATTACGGCCTGTCCTACGACATGAAGGAAGACGCCATTGCGGCGGCCAAGCAGGCGCAGGA
The DNA here is from genome assembly GCF_056725225.1 of Xanthomonas sp. NCPPB 2933. Lineage (NCBI taxonomy): Bacteria > Pseudomonadati > Pseudomonadota > Gammaproteobacteria > Lysobacterales > Lysobacteraceae > Xanthomonas > Xanthomonas sp. NCPPB 2933. The sequence continues at coordinate 143,647 of NZ_CM161518.1, read as the reverse complement.
AAAGCTCAAGGCACCGTCGGTGAAACCGGGCAAGTACGACCTGGTGCTAGACCCCTCGCATACCTGGCTCACCATCCACGAATCGGTCGGCCACCCGCTGGAACTGGACCGCGTGCTCGGCTACGAGGCCAATTTCGCCGGTACCAGCTTCGCCACGCTCGACAAGCTCAAGGCCGGCTTCCAGTACGGCAGCGACAAGGTGCATATCCTGGCCGACAAGACCCAGCCCGGTAGCCTGGGTGCGGTGGGCTACGACGATGAAGGCGTCAAGACCAAGCAGTGGGATCTGATCCGCGACGGCAAGCTGGTGGACTACCAGGCCATTCGCGATCAGGCGCATATCCTTGGCAAGACCGCCTCCGATGGCTGCTGCTACGCCGACTCGTGGTCGAGCGTGCAGTTCCAGCGCATGGCCAATGTCTCGCTGGCGGCCGGCAAGACGCCGCTGAGCGTGAGCGACCTGATCAAGAACGTGGAAAACGGCATCTACATCATCGGCGATGGCTCGTTTTCCATCGACCAGCAGCGCTACAACGCGCAGTTCGGTGGCCAGCTGTTCTACGAAATCAAGAACGGCGCGATCACCCGCATGCTTGAGGATGTGGCCTACCAGATCCGCACCCCGGAATTCTGGAACGCCTGCAGCGCCGTGGCCGATCAACGCGATTACCGCATGGGTGGCTCGTTCTTCGACGGCAAAGGCCAGCCGAGCCAGTCCTCGGCGGTCTCGCACGGCTCGTCCACCGCCCGTTTCGACGGCATCAACGTCATCAACACCGCCCGCTCGCTCGGCTGATCAGGAGAAACCCATATGAGCATCCTTACCGAAGCGCAGGCCAAGGCCATTCTGGACAAGGTCATCAAACTGTCCAAGGCCGATGAGTGCACCGCCACGCTCACCGGCGCGATCGACGGCAATATCCGTTTCGCACTCAACAACGTGTCCACCAGCGGCATCGTCGACAACACCGACCTGCAGGTGCAGGTGGCGTTCGGCAAGCGCGTAGGCATCGCCACCATCAACGAGTTCGACGACGCCGCGCTGGAACGCGTGGTGCGGCGTGCCGAAGATCTGGCCCGCCTGGCCCCGGAAAATCCGGAATTCATGCCGGCGGTCGAGAAGCAAACCTATACCGCCAGCCCGACCTTCAGCGACTCCACTGCCGCCATCGACCCGGCGTTTCGCGCGCAGGTCGCCGCCGATTCGATCGCCCCATGCAAGGGCAAGGGGCTGATCGCTGCCGGCTTTCTCGAGGATGGCCAGAGCTTCACCGCATTCGCCAACAGCAAGGGCAATTTCGGCTACCAGCGTGGCGCACGTTTCGACTACACCTGCACCGTGCGCACCGAAGACGGCCGCGGCTCGGGCTGGGTGGGGCGCAATCTGAAGGATGCGGCCGACTTCAAGGCCGAGCAGGACATCCGCATTGCGATGCGCAAGGCCAGCGACTCGGCCGAAGCCAAGGCGCTGGAACCGGGCAAGTACACGGTGATTCTGGAGCCGGCCGCCGCTGCGGGGCTGATCTCGTTCATGATGAATTTCTTCGACGCGCGCCGCGCCGATGAAGGCCGCAGCTTCCTGTCCAAGAAAGGCGGCGGCAACAAGCTCGGCGAACAGGTCTACGACCCGCGCGTGAACATCACCGCCGACCCGTGGGATGCGCGTGCCGCAGTGTTGCCGTGGGACGAAGAGGGCCTGCCGCGCGAGAAGATGTCGATCGTGGAAAACGGCAAGATCGCCAACCTGCAGTATTCGCGCTATTGGGCGCAGAAGAACGGCAAGCGCGCGATCGGCGAGCCGGGCAACCTACTGATGGCCGGCGGCGACAAGAACATCGCCGAGCTGGTGCGCGGCACCGAGAAGGGCATCCTGGTCACGCGCACCTGGTACATCCGCATGGTCGACCCGCAGACCGTGCTGCTCACCGGCCTGACCCGCGACGGCACCTTCTACATCGAGAACGGGCAGATCAAGTACCCGGTGAAGAATTTCCGCTTCAACGAATCGCCGGTGATCATGCTCAACAACATCGACGAACTGGGCAAGCCGGTGCGGGTGGCCGGTGACGAATCCAACTTCGTGATGATGATCCCGCCGATGCGTCTGCGCGACTTTACGTTTACCTCGTTGTCGGATGCGGTGTGAGTCGGAGCCGGGATTCGGGAGTGGCGATTCGGGAATCGGAGCGCAGAAGCCGCTCTTTGCAGACTGATACCTTGCAGGCGCTTGCGGCTCCCGTTCCCGGTCTCCCGGCTCCCACTTCGCGGCGCCACTTCCTAGGCTTGTTGCTCGGTAGCGCCGTCACCCTGGCGCTCCCGCTGCGTGCACGCGCGGCCGGCAACTACGATTTCTGGTTCACCCGGCTGCGTTACGACTCCGGCGATTGGGATGTGGATGCGCGCATGCCGTCCAACCTGATCACCTCGCTGATCGACTACACCCAGCTGCGCGTGGACCCGCAGGAGCACGTGCTGGATCTGGCCGATCCGCGCATGTTGCAGGCACCGTTCTGCTATCTGGCCGGGCACAAGCTGGTGGAATTCAACCCGGCCGAGCGGCGCAACTTCGAGCGCTATGTGCGCAATGGCGGCTTCGTGTTCGTGGACGATTGCAATCACGATATCGATGGCCTGTTCGCCACCTCGTTCGAAGCGCAGATGACATCCATCTTCGGCAAGACCGCGCTGCAGAAGTTGCCCAAGAGTCATCGCCTCTACAACGCATTTTTCAAGTTTCCTGATGGCCCACCGGCCACCAGTTTCGAACTCAATGGCTGGGGCGACGATCTGGTGCACGATTACCTCAAGGGCATCAGCATCGATGGCCGGCTCGGCGTGTTGTACAGCAACAAGGACTACGGCTGCGAATGGGATTACGACTGGCGCAACAAGCGGTTTCTGGCCGAAGACAACACCAGGTTCGGCGTCAACATCGTGATGTATGCGTTGACCAATTGACCGCCGTGTAGGGGCGCGCTGGCGCGCGATGAAGATTTCCCGGTGAAGCCTCGCGCGCAAGCGCGCTCCTACGCCAGCAACCCGATAACGAGACTTTCCCCATGACTTCCCCCAACGACGACATCCTCACCGCACAGCTCTCCCAACTCGGTGCGCTGCGTGCGGCACTGGCCCAGGCGGTGGTGGGCCAGGACGCGGTGGTGGAGCAACTGCTGATCGGCCTGCTGGCCGGCGGCCACTGCCTGCTGGAGGGCGCGCCCGGCCTGGGCAAGACGCTGCTGGTGCGCTCGCTCGGGCAAGCGCTGGAGCTGCAGTTCCGCCGCGTGCAGTTCACTCCCGATCTGATGCCCAGCGACATTCTGGGCACCGAGCTGCTGGAAGAAGATCACGGCACCGGGCATCGGCATTTTCGTTTTCAGCAGGGACCGATCTTCACCAATCTGCTGCTGGCCGACGAGCTCAATCGCACCCCGCCCAAGACCCAGGCCGCATTACTGGAAGCGATGAGCGAGCGCACGGTGAGTTACGCCGGCACCACCTATGCGCTGCCGGCGCCGTTCTTCGTGCTGGCCACGCAGAACCCGATCGAACAGGCCGGCACCTATCCGCTGCCGGAAGCGCAGCTGGACCGCTTCCTGCTGCATGTGCGGGTGGACTACCCCAGCGAGCAGGAAGAGCGCGACATCCTCACCCAGACCACCGGCACCGCAAGTGCGCAGGTGCCGGTGGTGATGGACGCGGACAGCGTGTTGACACTGCAGCAACAGGTGCGGCAGGTGCATGTCGGCGCGGATCTGCTGACCTGGATCAATCGCCTGGTGCGCGCCAGCCGGCCCGGCCCGCAGGCCAGCGACGAGGTGCGCCAGTGGATCCGATGGGGCGCCGGCCCGCGCGCCGGGCAATCGCTGGTGCTCGCGTCCAAGGCACGCGCATTACTGCACGGCCGCTTTGCCGCCACCCGCGACGATGTCATTGCGCTCGCAGCGCCGGTGATGCGCCACCGCCTGCTGCTGTCGTTTGCGGCCGAGGCCGAACAACGCAGCGCCGACGATGTGGTCGCAGCGCTGCTGCGCGCCGTGCCGTTCCCGGCGTGAGGCACGTAGCGGCGTGAGCGTGGACCTGCCGGCGTTGATTCCTGCCGAGCTGCGCAGCCGCCTGCGCGGTTTGCAGCTGCATGCACGCCACGCGCAGGGCGCGCACGGCATCGGCCAGCACGCCAGTCGCAGCCGTGGTGCGGGGCTGGAATTTTCGCAATACCGCGCTTACGAACCTGGCGATGCCTTGCGCCAGATCGACTGGAAACTCTACGCGCGCTCGGACCGCTTCTTCGTGCGCGAAGCCGAGCGCGAAAGCCCGCTCACGCTGTGGTTGTTGCTCGATGCCACCGCCTCCGCTGGCCAGGCAGACCAGGCGCGCCCTGCCTACACGCGCTTGCAGGCGATGGCGACCTTGGCCGCATGCGCTGCCGAAGTGGCGCTGCGCCAGGGCGATCAGGTCGGTTTGTTCGCCGTGCACGGCGATGGCCTGGTGGCAGTGCCGGCAGGCGGCGGGCCGCGTCAACGCGACCGGCTCTGGCTGGCATTGCAGCGTCTGCGCGCCGGCGGGCGCTGGCCCGGCATGGATGCGCTACGTCCGCTGTGGGAACGCATCGCCGCACATGCATTGGTGCTGTCGATCGGCGATGGCTTCGATGAAGCATTGGTCGGCGCGCTGGAAAAACTTGCCGCCGCACGCCGCGAAGTGATCCAGCTGCAAGTGCTGACCTGCGACGAACGCGATTTCACTTTCAGCGGCGGGCACCGCTTCCGCGACCCGGAAACCGGCGAAGAATTGCTCGGCGATGGCGCCGCGATGCGTGCCGCATACGTGCAGCGCTTCGGCGATGCACAGCGCGCGCGGCAGGCCCGCTGGCAGGCCGCCGGCATTGCGCATGCGCTGCATTATCTGGATGCACCACCCGACGCGGCGTTGCGCGACTTGTTTGGGCAGGGTGCGCGGCGATGAGCCGATACTCCCGTCTCAGCGAGGTACCGTCATTGCACCTCGTCGCGCACGCCGCTGAGGTGGCGCGGCCGTGAACCTGCTCCTGCTCTTCCCCGCCGGCTTGGCCGCGTTGGCCGCACTGCTGCTGCCGCTATTGATCCACCTGGCACGCCGCAGCGAACACCGGCCCACCGACTTCGCCGCGCTGCGCTGGCTGCGTGCGCTGCCGCGCCCACGGCATCGTGTGCGCTTCGACGAATGGCCGCTGCTGCTGGTGCGCTTGCTGTTGCTCGCGGCATTGGCGCTGCTGCTGGCCGAGCCTGCATTGCGCGACCATCAGGATGCGCGCCCGCGGATTGCGGTGAGCCCTGGCGTGGATGTGGCCGCGGCGCGCACGCTCAGCCATGCCGCAGAGGCACAGTGGGTGTGGCTGACGCCGGGCTTCCCGCCGATCGATGCCGATGCGACCAACCCACACACCACGCCCGCCGGCACCACGCAACCGCTCAGCAGCCTGCTGCGCGAACTCGATGCCAGCCTGCCGCCGGACACCGCACTCAGCGTCATCGTGCCGAGCCAATGGGGGCCGCTGGATGCGCAGCGCCTGCAGCTGTCGCGCAACGTGCAATGGCAGGTGCTGCCCGGCCAATCGCCGCTCGCCCCTGCCGCAGCTGTCGCACCGCTGCGGCTGCAGGCGATCGCCGACGCCCCCGCCGACCCGGCGCTGCGCTATCTGCGCGCCGTACACGCTGCCTGGGCAGTGCCCGGCGCGTTGCCAGTCAGCGCCCCCGACGCCGCAGTGCAGGCGCGCTGGGCACCCGGCACGGTGGTGGTATGGCTGTCGCACAGCGCACCGCCTGCGCCGGTCATCGCCTGGGTCGCAGCCGGCGGGCACCTGCTGCTCGACGCGCAGACGCCGGCCCCTCCCGCACTCGCCGGCCCGCGGCAGGCAGTGCTGCAAGACGCGCACGGCGCGCCACTGATCGATGCCATCGCATTCGGGCGCGGGCGCCTGCTGCGCTGGTCCGTGCCGCTGCAGCCGCAGCACCTGCCCGCCTTGCTGGATGCCGATTTCCCCACGCGCCTGCACGACGCCTTGCAATCGACGCCCGCACCACAGCGTGCGCTGGCACAGACCCAACAACCACAGCGTGGCCCTGCGGCCACCCGCCTGACCACCGCACCGTGGCCGCTGGCGCCCTGGCTGATTGGTCTGGTGCTGCTGCTGTTCGCCGCCGAACGCTGGCTGGCCACATCGCCACGCCGGAGCAACGCAGCATGAGCACGCCGGCGCTGCACCACGCCTGGCAGGCCGCGCGGCGGCGGCAGGCCGCAGGCGTGCTGCTGTTCGGGCTACCGCTGGCCGTGCTGCCGGCGCTGCTGGCCTGGCGCAGCGGCGCGCAGATGGCGATCGTGCCGTCGCTCATTGCAGGTGTGTTGGCACTGGCCGGCGTGGCGATGCTGGCGACACGGCGACTCGACCAGACCTGGCTGATCCGCCGGCTGGATCGCGAAGCGGATCTGGAAGACAGCAGCGACCTGCTGTTCGCCTCGACCGCGCAGCTCGGCCCCTTGCAGGCCCTGCAACGGCAGCGCCTGGAACAGCGCCTGCGCAGCACCCCGCGCGATCTCCGCCCGGCCTGGCCGTGGCGGCGCGCCTGGCCATGGAGCCTGCTCGGCCTGCTGGCCTGCGCCGCACTGCTGCTGTGGCCGCACCGCGCCACCCAGCCCGCGCCGAGCAACGACCGCGTCGCCGCCGCCCGTGCCGGCAACGGCGCTCCCACGCTGCGTCAGGCCCGGCTACACAGCACCCCGCCCGCCTACACCGGCCTGCCGTCCGCACGCCTGCCCGGCCTGGATGCGCGCGTGCCAACCGGCACCCGGCTGGACTGGCAGCTGCAGGTCAGCCCGGCCCCGCGCAGCGTGGCGCTGCGGCTCACCGACGGCCGCCTCATCGCGCTGGCCCGGCAAGGCAGCAGCGATCAGTGGCAAGGCCAGTGGATCGCCGAGCGCGCCAGCCTGTATCGCATCCTCATCGACGGTGCGCCGGCAGACCGCCAGCTGCATCGGCTCGACGTGCTGCCGGATCGCCCGCCGCAGGTGCGCGTGCTCGCGCCCGAACAAAGCCTGGTGCTGTGGACGCCGTCCAACGGTGGCTGGACGCTGCGCTTCGAAGCCAGCGACGACTACGCGGTGGCCGCCACTGCCGAACTGCGCCTGACCCTGGCCCAGGGCAGCGGCGAGAACATTACCTTCAAGACCCAGCGCCGCACCCTCACCGGCAGCGGCCCGGCCAGGCAGCGCGGCTTTTCCACCACGCTGCAGCCGCAGGCCCTGGGCATGGCGGCCGGCGACGACCTGATCGCCCAATTGATCGTCCACGACACCCGCCAACCCGGGCCGCAGGAAGGCCGCAGCGCCAGCGTAATCCTGCGCTGGCCGCCGCCCGAACAGACCATGGCCGCCGGCCTGGAAGCCAGCGTCAAACAGACCCTGCCGGCCTATTTCCGCAGCCAGCGCCAGATCATCATCGACGCCGAAGCGCTGCTGAAGGAAAAGCCGCGCCTGGATCCGGATGCCTATCTCAAGCGGTCCGATGCCATCGGCGTGGACCAGCGCCTGTTGCGGCTGCGCTACGGCCAGTTCCTGGGCGAAGAAAGCGAAGGCGCGCCCAAGGGCCCGCCCACTGCCGACGACCCGCCCACCAGCGACGCCCCGGCCAACGATCTGCCCACCGCCGACATGCCCACTGCAGATGCACCGGCAACGCCTGCGACAGCTGCGCAGGCGCCTGCCCAGGACGAACACGGGCACGACGAGCACGAACACGACGCCGCATCCGAACCCGGCGCCGCCGCGCTGGATGACCACGACCATGACCACGGCAACAACAACGGCCGGCCCGAGCGCAGCAGCTTCGGCCAGGCGCAGGATGTGCTCTCCGAATTCGGGCATACCCACGACCACGCCGAAGCCGCCACCCTGCTCGACCCGCAAACGCGCGCCCTGCTGCGCGCCGCGCTGGACCAGATGTGGCAGTCCGAGGGCGAGCTGCGCCAGGGCCACCCCGAGCGTGCGCTGCCTTATGCCAACAAGGCGCTGGGCTTCATCAAGCAGGTGCAGCAGGCCGAACGCATCTACCTGGCGCGGGTCGGCACCCAGCTGCCGCCGATCGACCCAAGCCGGCGCCTGAGCGGCGACCGCGCCGGCCTGGGCGACCGTGCCGCCGGGCTGGACACCCGCCCGGATCCCGACCCGTCCGCGCTGCAACTGTGGGACGCGCTGGGCGAACCCGCACCTGTGTCGGACGCCACACTGGCTCGCTACGCGCAGTGGCTGCAACGCCAGCAAGACCGCCTGCACGATCCACTGAGCCTGGCCGCGGCTGTAGAAACCCTGCGCGCCGAACCCGACTGCGCCGCCTGTCGCGCCCAGCTGCGTGCCCAGGTCTGGCGCACCCTCGTCGCCCCGCCCGCGCCCGTCCACCGACGCGCCACACCGGACGCACGCGGCCAACGCTATCTGGATGCACTGCACCGGGAGCCGCAGCCATGACGCTATCACTGCCCTGGCTGGTCGGTTCGGCACTCTTTCTGGTGGTCGTCGTCGGCTGGTTCCGGCTGTTACGCGCGCACGCTCGGCAACCACATTCGCGCGTCCGAATATGGCTATTGCTCGCCGCCCAACCGTTACTCGCGGGTCTGCTGTACCCGGTGCTGCTGCCGCCCCCGCGCGCTGGCAGCACGAGCGAGCTGCACGTCGCCACCGCGGGCACTACGGCAGCTCAGGTCGGCCCGAATGCGGCGCAGTGGGTCGCCTTGCCCGAAGCGCCTGCGCTGGCAGGCGTGGCACGCGTACCGGATCTGGCCACCGCCCTACGCCGCGCGCCCGGCACCACCGCAGTGGTCGTGCATGGCACCGGCCTGTCGGCACGCGACCGCAACGCACTTGGCGTACCGCTGCGACTGGCGCTTGGCCCGGCACCGCAGGGTCTGGTCGCCGTCTCGACACCGCCCCCGGTCGCCCCCGGCGAAACCTTCGCCATCAGCGCCCGCGTCCAGGGCCTGCCGGCAGCACGGGTGGAGCTACTCGACCCCGCCGGCCAGGTGGTCGACACCGCCGTAGCCAACGCAACCGGCCAAGTGCATCTGCGTGGCCTGGCGCGCGCAGCGGGGCAGGTGGTGTTCGCGCTGCGCCTGCGCGATGCCGCAGGCGCCGAACGCAGCCGCGTACAGGTGCCGGTGCTGATCACCGCCGTGCCGCCCGCGCGTGTGCTGTTGCTGGCCGGCGCGCCGCAGCCGGAACTGAAATACCTGCGCCGCTGGGCCAGCGATGCCGGGCTGGACGTGCGCAGCCAGATCGCGGTCGGCCCCGGCGTGCAACTGGGCGAGAGCGCCGCACTGGACGCCACCAGCCTGGACACACTCGACCTGCTGGTCATCGACCAACGCCGCCTGGTCACGCTGGGCAACGCGCAACGCCAAACCGTGCGCGCCGCGATCGACCGCGGCTTGGGCGTGCTGGTACGCACCGACGGACCACTGGATACCGGCACCCGCGCAGCACTCAACGCGCTCGGCTTCGCGACAACCGGCGGAACGACCAGCACTGCAATCGCCGCCCCGCGATCGCTGTCTTCGGCCGCACCGTCCATCGATCCAGCTGCAGCCCCTGCCGACACTCCCACACTTCCACCGCTGCAACGCCGCGATCTGCAACCGCAAGATGCCGAGGCAGTGATTGCAGCACGCGCCGACGACGGCAGCGCGCTGGGCTGGTGGCACGCACAAGGCCGCGGCCGCATCGGCATCGGCCTGATCGAAGACAGCTTCGCGTTGGTATTGGCCGGCCGCAGCGACCTGCATGCCGCGCTGTGGGCGCAGCTGTTCGGCGCCATCGCCCGCGCGGGCGGCACGGCACCCGCCCCGCTGCAAGAAGGCTGGTCGCAACAGCGCATGTCACTGTGCGGTCTCGCTGCAGACGCACATGTCACCGGCCCCACCGGTCCAGCCCAACCGTTGCTGATCGACCCCACCAGCAGCGCCCAAACCTGCGCCGCCTACTGGCCCACAAGCGCAGGCTGGCATCTCCTGCAAACCGGCAAAGACCAACGCTGGCTTTACGTCCGCGCGCCCGCCGACGCCCCCACCGTGCATACCCAACAAACCCGCGACGCCACCCTTGCGATGGCCGCCGCCACCCACACAAACGCGACCCTCGGCACGCCAATAACCCAACCCGGCACCCGCTGGCCGTGGCTACTGGCCTGGCTCACGCTGGCCACAGCCCTGTGGTGGCTGGAACGACGCAGGCGCTGAGTTGCTGCCGCGCCAACCCGCATCAGCGCATGGGTGCGATGCCGCTCTTTAACGACTCGAAATTTTGAGTGCCCTGTCGTGGCTGTAGGATCAGGTGGAGAGCGGCTGATCTGAGGCTTTGCTGCAGGGTCCTTGCCCGCCCACCATCGCGGGACACGCTGCAAGTACGTCCTTGTAAGCTCTTACGCGGCATCCATGCCGCGTAAGGTCCCGCGACGGTGGGCGGGCAAGGACCAATCAAGATGGTCGGTGTGCGTGCTTTTCAAAAAGCAATCGACTTACGCTCGCCGCCACACCCGACATACATTATTTGCCGGCAACGCCACATCGTCGATCAACTGCAATCCCACCGAAGCCGCCAGCGCATCCACTGCCTCCGCATCCCGAATCCCCGACGCCGCATCGCGCTCACGCAACATCGCATCGAATGCGCGATTGCTGTCGCTGGTGAATTGTCCATCACGATTAAACGGCCCGTAGATCACTAGTACCGCCTGCGGCGCCATCACTGCAGGCAATCCCGCGAACAACGCCTGCACTTGCGGCCAGCCCATAATGTGCAAGGTATTGGCGCTATACACCGCATCAAAACCGGCAACCTCTCCCGCTTGCACGATCGGCAACGGCGGTGCCGGTGCCAGACCCGGCGTCGGCGTCAGCACCGCCTGCAACGGAATCGGTGGCGGCGTATTTGGCAATGCAGCCTCGTCCAGCCACTGCGTCATGCCCGGCAGATGATCGGGATGATCGCTCGCCTGCCAACGCAGCCACGGCATCGCCGCCGCAAAATGCACCGCGTGCTGCCCTGTGCCTGCACCGATCTCCAATACATGGCGGCGGTCAGCAAAGTGACGCTGCAATACCGCAAGGATCGGGTCACGGTTGCGCGCGGAAGCCGGCGAAAAAGGTTTGCTCATGGACGAGGTCCGACATAGGCGAAAGTGATTGTGACGTGTCGCAGTGACATCGTGCATCTAAAGCTCTGCTTGCAAGCGATCACCTCGCAGATCAGCGGGAATGACCGACGGATCAACGCAAGACCTGGAGCGGCCAACAAAACTCCTACGCCCACCGTCAGTTGGACGCAGCCGGCGTTGTGGTTCCCATCAGCACACAGCCAAGTGAGCAGGTGCGATGCGCTCACCGATTGCGGGACCGTGTGGCGGCATGGATGCCGCCACCGAGCCTACATGGATGTACTTGCGGCGTGTCCCGCAAGCGGTGAGCGCATCGCGCCCTCGACCAACGCCGACCAACGCGGCTTTGAAACATCCAAACGACGCTGAAGCTCAAGCTCTCGGTCGCCTTGAGAGGTAAATCGAACGGTGTGGATGCGTCGGTTGCAGAGCGGCTGATCTGCGGCCTGGTTGCAGGGCCCTTGCCCGCCCACCATCGCGGGACACGCTGCAAGTACGTCCTTGTAAGCTCTTACGCGGCATCCATGCCGCGTAAGGTCCCGCGACGGTGGGCGGGCAAGGACCAGTGGAGATGGTCGGTGTGCGTGGTTGCGAGCAATGCGTGGTGTGCGGCCGGCCGACGAGGTGCGGTCTGGATCTCAACGCGGTGCAGGCAATGCGTCATACGCGCGCCGCACGGCCTCTTCTCCAAAGCGCCGCTCCAACCGGCGCACGATGAAATGCCCGCGTGCCATTGCCTGGAAGTGGCGCATGAACACGGTATTGAGCGTTGCGCCACTCACGGCACCCACCAGCGGCACCGCCTGCACGGCGAGTTTTTCACCCACGTTGACCGAGAACTTGGCCGCAACGCGCGACACCAACGACACCAGCGCGGGTGCGCCCTTGCTGGCGAAACCATGTGCGGCCACGTAATGCGCGGCGGCGCTGAGTTGCTGCGCCATGGCCGCGCGTACGGCGAAATAGCCGGATTCGGCGCCATCGTCGCTGACGCTGCGTCCGCCATGCGCCAGCACTTCCAGGCAGGCCAGCGCCGTTTCCGGATCGTGCAGCGATTCGCCTTCCGAGCGTGCGATATCGGCGATGGAGCGCAGCATCACCGTGGTGGTCACCGGCAGCTCCACCAAGAGACCGGGCAATCCGAAGAACCCGCCTGCACCGCCCGCGACAGCCACCACCATGGTGTGCCGCGCAGTGGAGGCGGGCTGCTGCGTGTCGGCCTGGCCGCGCAAAGTGAGCAATGCCGATTTCATTGCCACCTGCAATGCGCGGCGGGTGACCCCATCGATGCTGCGGGTCAGCATTTTCGGTAGCCGCTTGGTGATCAGACTCTCGATCGGCGCGCCCAGCGCGTTGGCAAGTTGCGCTGCCACACCGGGGTTTTCCAACAGCGCGTGCGCCGTGGCCAGATCGCGTTGCGCGGCAACGTCCATCACTGGTATCGGAAGCGTCGTCATGCCTGTTCTTCGTCGTTAGGGGTCCGCCCCGATGGTACCCAGCGCCATGTGAGCGTTAGACGAGCGAACTGTGCAGTGCCAAGACAATCCTGCAATTGGCCTGCAAAATGCGCGATCATCGGGATCTACGCTGCGAATGCCCACCCGATGAATCGTGAGATCCGCCACAGCATCGTCATTGCCGCCGCGCCGGAAGTGGTTTCCGCTGCGCTGTCCGAGCCAAGGCAGCTGGCCCGCTGGTGGACGCGCGAGGTGAGCCTGGGCAACGGCAGGGTGCGGCTGGACTGGAGCCGTCAGGGCTGGCGGGTGGAGTTGAGCATCGACGAGGGCGCCGACCATCGCCTGGTGTGCTGGCGCTGCCACGACTCCAACATGCTCGATTCGGATGCCTGGAAAGGCACCGTGATGCGCTTCGAGCTGCACTCCACCAGCCAGGGCACGCAGGTGGAGTTCGTCCAGTCCGGTTATCGCGAATCGCCGTGCAAGGAGGCCTGCGCGCGCGGCTGGCGCTTCTTTCTGGGCAGCAGCCTCAAACGCTATGTGGAAACCGGCGAAGGCATGCCCTCGGCCGACATGCTTGCGCCCAACCTGCATTGAGCCCGGTGCGCATCACGCGCATGCACGCTGCGCCGAGCCCGCTTACGCCGTGCGCGGCTGGCCCATGGAGGGCGCGGAGCGCAGTGGCAGCTGCGCATCCACCGTCACCGGGCTATCGGCCTGCAACAGCGCGCGTGCTTCGGCATCGGTGGCCACGGCCGGCGGTGAGCCACGCAACGGCAAGCCGGCGGTTTCGCGCACGAACAGCATGGTCACCAACCCGATCGCGGCTGCGCCCATCAGGTAGTACGCCGGCACCAGCGGGTCACCGGTGCGCTCCACCAGCCAGGCAGTGACCAACGGCGTGGTACCGCCAAACAACGACACCGAGACGTTGAAGCCGATCGACAGCGCGCTGTAGCGCACCGGTGTGTAGAACAGCGCCGGCAACGTGGAGGGCATCGAACTGGTGAAGCACACCAGCGCCAGGCCGAGCAGCATCAGCCCGGCGAAGATCAGCCCGTCGTGGCCGCTGCCGATCAGCATCAGGCACGGGATCGCCAACACGAACAGGGCAATGCAGGCACCGATGATCATCGGGCGGCGGCCCAGCTTGTCGCTGAACAGGCCGCCGACGATGTTGAGCGGCATCATCACCAGCATCACCAGAATGATCAGCAACAGGCCCTTGCTCTCGGCATAGCCCATGGTGACGCTGAGGTAGCTGGGCATGTAGGTCAGCAGCATGTAGTCGGTAACGTTGAACACCAGCACCAGCCCAACGCACTTGAGCAACTGCGGCCAATGCAGGCGCAGCAGCGTGAGCAGGCCCTGGCCTGCGGTTTGCCGTTCGCGTTGTTCCGATTGCGCGGTATAGGCGCGAAACGCCGGGGTTTCTTCCAGTTTCATGCGCATGTACAGGCCCAGCAACCCCAACGGGCCGGCGACCAGAAACGGGATGCGCCAGCCCCAATCGAGCATCTGTGTCTGGCTCAAGGCCATGTGCAATGCGGTCACCGTGGCCGCACCGGCGATGTAACCGCCCAGCGTGCCGAATTCCAGCCAGCTGCCCATCAGGCCGCGATTGCGGTCGGTGGCGTATTCGGCGATGAAGGTCGCTGCCCCGCCGTATTCGCCGCCGGTGGAAAAGCCTTGCAGTAGCCGCGCCAACAGCAACAACACCGGCGCCCACACGCCGATGGTTGCATGGGACGGAATCAAGCCGATGCTGAAGGTGCCCAGCGCCATCAGGATCATGGTGGCCGCCAGCACTTTCTGCCGCCCGTAGCGGTCGCCGAGCGGGCCGAATACCATCCCGCCGATCGGTCGCACCAAAAATGCGACGGTGAACGTGGCAAAGGTCGCAATCAACTGCGCGGTGGGATTGCTCGCGGGGAAGAACACCTGCCCCAAGGTCACCGCCAGATAGCCGTACACGCCGAAGTCGAACCACTCCATCGCATTGCCCAGTGCGGCCGCACCCACGGCCTTGCGCAGCATCGGGCGGTCGACCACGGTGACTTCGTCCAGTTGCAGTTGGCGGCGGCGCTTGAACCAACCGAAGTGCGAGGCAATCGCGCGCGTGTCGTGCATATGTTTGGTCTCCATGTGCGGCCATCGCTGCCCACTCGCCCTGGCAACGCACAGGACACAGCACATCGCGCGCGCATGGCAAACGCACATGCAGGGGATGACACCGGAGGCATTCCCGGACGGCCGCGAACACTCAGCGACGCTGCGGGACAGACGACCAAGGGGTGGGCAAGTGCCCAGGGGCTTGATCAGCCGCACATGTTACTACAGCGTGCAGATCGCTGCAGGCGCGAGGGCGGAGCTTTGCCAAAACGCCCTGTTTTCAAGGCGTTTCAGCGCATACAGCAACGGCCGCGCCCACCTTGCGGTGAGCGCAATAGTTTTGTCAGCTGCTCTAAATCGCAGGCTCACCCAGCACTGCCAACAACGGCTGCAGATCCTCGCGCGTCTGCGGGCGCACGGCGCGCGCGACTTCTTCGCCATCGCGCAGCAGGATGATGGTTGGCCATAACTTCACGCGAAAAGAGCGGCCAAGCGGCCGCCCTTTTCCATCTTCGACCTTGCGGTAATCCACCGCCTCAAAACCACCCAGCAGTTTTTGCAATAGCGGCTGGGCGGCCATGCAGTGACCGCACCAATCGGTGCCGAACTCCAGCACCTGCAGCCCGGCCTGTGCATCCACCTCGCTGCGCTCGGGTGCCTGCGTGGCGTACTCGCGAACAAACCCCATCGCGTGCGTGCTCCGCTATCAGGACAGCGCGCGCTGGATGTCTTCCAGCGGCAGATTGGTGAGGTCCTTGGCCAGATCACCCACCAGGCGCTGCTGTGTTTCCTTGTGCAGCAACGGGCGGACGCGGCCCAGCGTGGTCGGGTCGGCCACCAGGACCAGATGGGTGTATTCGTGCTTCAGCGCGCCATCGTTCAAGGCATGCGACAACTGCTTGGCAAAGGTCATTTCGTCCAGATCCGCGTTGCTCAGATCCTGCGGTGCCTTGCCGGCGGGGCCGTCGTCATCGACGTTCTGCACATCGGTGCGCGCGTGCTGACGCAGCACCACCTTGGCTTCGTTGCCGGTGTTGGTGAACCAACGTGCTTCGCCGCCATCGGCCACGACCACCAGTGCACCCTGAGGAATTTGCAGACTCATCCGACTCTCCTGATCAATGTCGGCACTGCAAGTGCAGCACCGGTCCGTCTCAACCTAGGCGAGAAGATGTAAGCGCGGTGCCTAGTCGATGTCAGCGTGGCGTTAGTGTGGCGCGGCCAATGCCGGTGGTGGCAGGCCCAGATGCTTGCTGAAGAAGCGTGCAGTGACCCGCAACGCCTGCTGGCTTTCCGGCAGTGTCTCGGTGAGATGGAAACCGTGGCCCAGCCCGTCCCAGACATGCAAGTCCGATTCGCGACCCAGATCCACCAGGCGCGCATGTGTATAGGCCGTGGCGCTCAACTCGGCCGCACGCGTTGCGGTGAGAAACAAGGTCGGCGGAAACTGGCGCAGCACCGCATCGGAGAACACCGGCGACACCAGCGGGTCATGGAAGTCCACGTTCTCGCCGTAATACAGGTCTTCCATGATCGGCAGCGCCCCGGCCTTGTCCGGCAGCAAGGCATCGTTCACCGCAGCGACCACCACACGCGAATCGCCGCGATAGCGCGCATCGCCAGCGGCGCAGAACATGCCTGCCGCCGCCGGCATCGGCAGGCGCTCCTTGGCAAACCAGGCCAGCGACTCGCCGGTGAGCACACCGCCGGCCGAGCAGCCGAAGATGCCGATACGCTCCGGTGCGTAGGTCTTGAGCGCGGCGCGATACACCGCCGCCACATCTTCGCTGGCGGCCGGGAAGCGATGCTCCGGACCCATTCGGTAGTCCACCGCAACCACGCTCATGCCGGTCATCGCCGCGATCGGGATGGCTTCCATCAGGCCGAACGAGGCAGCGCTACCCATCACGAATCCGCCGCCATGCAGCTCGATCAGCAAACGCTTTGCCTGTTCGGGTGTGCGCGTGCGTGGCTCCACCCGCAACACCGGCACGCCGTTCCAGGTCTCGGGCGTGATCTCCACCGCGTAGCGTGTGCGCAGCTGCGCGATCACGCCTTCGGCCCAACGTTCGGTGTCGGCGCGGATGCTGGGCAATTGCGTCAGTAGCGTGGCGTTGTCGGCCTTGGCCAACGGATCGACGCGCGCGACTTCTGCAGCTACATGCGCGCGTGCCGCCGGGCTCAGATACTCAGAGACCGGCAGCGCGAATGCACTCACATGCCGGATGCCGTCCTGTGCGGTTGCGGCGGCGGGTTGTGCCGTCTCTGCCGCTGCAGCGTATGCAGTGCCTACGCTGCCGATCAGCAGCAAAACGACCGTTCGTGTCCACCAATGGTGTGCCATGCGTTGCCCTCCCAGGCAGTCAGCCGGCGAGGATAACGCCAGACAGCTGCGATGACCTGCCGCGCTCAGCCTGTAGAGGCCGGCAGGCCTTGCGCGTGCAGATGCTGCAATGCCTGCACCGTGGAGGTGGTCAGTGGCGATGGCAGTGCGTCCAGCGCGAACCAACCGACAGCGAGGATTGCCTCAGGCTCGCGCCGCACGGCGTGTTCGCTGCCTTGGATGGCGGCCAGATACACCGGCGCGACCCAATGCTCCGGTGGCGTCAGATCCGGCTCGAAGTAGCTGACGATGCACAGCACGCGTTGCAGGTGCACATGCAGGCCGGTTTCTTCGAGCACTTCGCGCACCACGGCGTTTTCGACGGTTTCCATCCAGTCCACCTTGCCACCTGGCAAGCCCCAATGGCCTTGCTCGGGCGCACGCCCGCGTTGCACCAGCAGCAAGTGGCCATCGGCACGGCGGATGAAGGCGCCACATCCAACGCGTGGACGCAAATCAGGGGAGGTGGTCATCGGCATTTCGCACACACAGGGGCCGCATAGTGTCCCAGATGCAATCGATGCGGTCATTGCGCCATGCGCGTTCTGAGCCGGTGTATTGGCTGCTGCCGATACCTTCCACATAGCGGGCGACGTGGGTTCGGTGAAATGAACACAAACACTGAGAATAAAAAGCTGATCGCCGCTGCGATAACACCGCCTTAGCACCGCATTGGCGAGGATGGTGGCATTCCGCGCCCTTGCGGCGCGCAGTGGTGGAGTGGTGGATGTCTCGTATCGTGTTGATTGGCGGCCACGGCAAGGTCGCGCGTTTGCTTACTCCGCTATTGGTGCGTGGCGGGCATCAGGTGACTGCATTGTTCCGCAATCCCGAGCACACCGACGATGTGATTGCCGATGGCGCCACGCCGTTGCTGTTCGACATCGAACACGCCAATACCGATGCGATTGCCGCTGCGTTCTCCGCCCACGATGCGGTGGTGTGGTCGGCCGGCGCCGGCGGTGGCGATGCGGCGCGTACCTATGCGGTGGATCGCGATGCGGCAATCCGTTCGATGCATGCCGCCGAACAGGCGCGCGTGCGCCGTTACGTGATGGTGTCCTATCTCGGTGCCGGGCTGGAACACGGCATCGGGCCAGACGATGGCTTCTTCGCCTATGCGCAGGCCAAGGCCGCGGCAGATGCGCATCTGCGCGATACCACGCTGGACTGGACCGTACTGGGACCGGGCCGGCTGACCCAGGAGGCATCAACCGGCCGCATCACCCGCGACCCGGGCGGCGATGCCGATGGTGGCGTCTCGCGCGGCAACGTGGCGCAGGTGATCGCGGCGGCACTGGCAACGCCGGCCACCATCGGCAAGACCGTGGGCTTCATCGATGGGCAGACGCCGATCCAGCAGGCATTGGCGCAGCTGGAATGAACGCCAGACCTATCGCAACACGCCACAGGCGCGTGATCCGGGCCGGCCTAACGTTTTCCTAAACCAGGGCTGGGCATAGTCGCGAGCGCATCCCACTGTGGAGACCGCTTATGTCTGCGTCCGTCGCCCCGCGCCGTGCCGGCATTCTGCCGCCGTATTTGCTGGACCATGTGGCGCAGGCGGCGCCAGAGCATGCACGCCACTGCGCGCAGCTGTCCCGCCACATCACCGCGTTCTTGCGGCAGCAGCGTGCGCGGGGCCTGCTCGCACGCGCAGAGGCGCTCGTCGCGGATGCCGCACCGGCCACGCACGCGGTGCGGCGGCGTATTTACGATGCGCAACACGGCACCGCATTACCCGGCACCCTGGTGCGCGACGAAGGCGCTGCGGCCACCGACGATGTGGCAGTGACCGAGGCGTACGACTATCTCGGTGCCACACATGATTTCTTCCAGACGGTGTACGGGCGCAACTCGATCGATGACGCCGGCATGCCGTTGATCGGCAGCGTGCATTACGAGCGCGGCTACGACAACGCCTTCTGGGATGGCGAGCAGATGGTGTTCGGCGATGGCGACGGCGAGGTCTTCAACCGCTTCACCATCGCCATCGATGTCGTCGGCCATGAGCTCACGCACGGCGTCACCGAGCGCAGCGCCAATCTGATTTACCAAGGGCAATCGGGTGCATTGAACGAATCGGTCTCGGATGTGTTCGGGGTGCTGATCAAGCAGTACGCATTGCGCCAGAGCGCAAGCAAGGCCGACTGGATCATCGGCGCAGGTTTATTGATGCCCGGCATCAACGGTGTGGGCCTGCGCTCGATGCAGGCGCCCGGCACCGCGTACGATGACCCTGCACTGGGCAAAGATCCGCAACCGGCCACCATGGCCGGCTACGTCAACACGCAAGAGGACGATGGCGGCGTGCATTACAACTCCGGCATTCCCAATCACGCGTTCTATCGCGCTGCGGTGGCGATCGGCGGCGCGGCGTGGGAGACAACCGGCCGCATCTGGTACCGCACGCTCACAGGTGGTGAACTGGCTGCGGGTGCGGACTTCGCCACCTTTGCCGCGCTCACTGTCAGCGTCGCCAGCGCCGATTACGGCGCCACCAGTGTGGAGACACTCGCCGTGCAACAGGCCTGGCGCGACGTGGGCGTGCTGGCATGAGTCCACAGTTGCCGCCGGTGGAGTTGGGCGTGACCCTGCGGCTTGCACGCGAGGGCGGCGTGGCCGCGTTCCCGGCCATGCGCCGCGAGCGGCAACTGGTGATGGATGAACTGGACGATGCGCAGCGCCTGCACCTGCGCGCGTTGCTGGACCAGTGCCTGGTGCATGCACTGCCGCGCCCGCAGGCCGGTGGCGGCGACCGACGCTATTTCAGCATCGCCTGGGACCGTGCCAGCGAACCGCTGCGCATTCCCGAAGAACATGCCCCGGCCGAAATCGTACGGCTGTGGAAACAGGGCACGCTGTAGCGCGGCTATGCCGCGGTGACAGTGCCCGCTAACCAGCCGCGCGCCCATCACCACACACAAACGAAGACACCGCGCAGTGCGCGGTGTCTGTCGTGAAAGATGGTCCAACTGCGGATGCCTGCACCCTTTAAGCTGCCTAGATGCTCTAGGGCTGCACAGCTGGTGATGCATAGTGGTGCCCACCGCGTTAGCGTGACGTGCAGCGCAGCGGTCAATCTGAAGACACGCCACGCACTGCTGCACTGCGGCAGCTCCTGGCGCCCACATTGCCGCCGCGACCGGCTTCGCGGATAGTCGCAACACTGCTCAGACAAATTCCCATGACGCCCGTGATTGTGTTGCTGCTTGCTGCCGGACTCCTTGCCGGCTTGGTACTCGCCGGTGTCATCGCCTGGCTGCTGCTGCGCCATCGTGCCCAAACGATCAGCGCAGCTGCCGCGCCCAACACGGCTATCGCGTCCAGTTCGCACGCCGCGCCAACGGTCACGCCGGAACTGGCGCCTGTGCACGAGCAGGCCCCAGCGCACACGCAGGCGCACACCGCTCCTGCACCGCAGCCATTGCCGTCCGGGCCGCCACCGATGCGCCCGTTGCTGCGGCGCATGTACGCCGCGGTGATGTCCACCCCGTCGCTGGCCGATGGCAGCCTGCCGGTCGATCCTGCGCAGGCCGATGTGCTGGCGGCGGTGGCCAGCGCGCTCGAACACGTGGACCTGCGGCCGCAACTATTGCCGCGCCGCCCGCAGCTGTTGCCGCAGCTGATGCGTGCGGTCAACGACCCGGATGCCTCCGGCCGCGGCATCGCCGCGATCATCGCCCAGGACCCGGCGCTGGCCGCCAACCTGTTGCGCATCGCCAACAGCGCCCTGTACCGCCCGCAAGGCGGCCCGCTGGAAAGCCTGGAACGGGCGGTGGTGCATATCGGTACCGAGGGTGTGCGCCAGATCGTCGCCGCAGCGGTCATGCAGCCAGTGCTGAGCCTGGATGGCGGCCTGTACTCGCGCCTGCCGGCGGCGGTGTGGGATTACGCCCTGCGCACCGCCACCGCAGCGGCCGCCTACATGCGCGAGCGCGGCGGCGACACCTTGTCGGCGCAGCTGGCCGGCCTGCTGCAGGGCCTGGGCGCGGTGGTAATCCTGCGCGTATTGCGCGACACCTACGCCGAGCGCCCGGCGCTGCCCTACAGCCTGGAAGTGGCCGCCGCCCTGGTCGAACGCCACACCGCCACGGTGGCCAAGACCATCGCCACCGCCTGGGAGCTGCCGGCCTCGCTGAACACCGCGCTGGACGAGCAGCGCCCCGAACACGACACCACCCTGCTGGCCACCTCGCTCGGCATGGCGCTGCGTTACGGCCGGCTGGCCGCCGCACTGGCCATGCTCGCCCGCCACGGCGCCGAGCATCAAGACCACGCGCTGAGCGTGCTGGCCACGTTGGAACCGGACAACGACGCCAACGCTGCGCTCTGGCAGCGGCTGGTAGCGTCCAGCGTGGAGTGATGGCCGGCCGGGTGACGCAACGCGTCTGAAACACGCGTACAGCGCAGCGATCGATGCACGCTCCTGCGCAGGTATCGCGAAGGGATTGTCAGCGTGCATGCGGATTCATCTCATCCATGCAAGCGCCCTCGGTGAAACAAGCAGTCGTGCAAAACTGGCAGGCATCGTTTGCGGCGATCATCGATGCGCGGCGCCGCATCCGGTGTCGGGACACGCCGTGAATCCGTCCGTGGAGGCTCAGTGGCGGCATCCATGCCGCCACATGGTCCCGACACCGGATACGACACCACGCTCCCACCTTTCGCGGCTGCTGATCGGCAAGCAATGCCGTCGCTCTTTCTGCAGCTACCGACAACGTCCGAAGGTGCTTGCACGCGTACCGGCGTGGGACCTTACGCGGCATGGATGCCGCGTAAGAGCCTACACGGACGTACTTGCGGCGTGTCCCACGCCGGTACGCGTGCAAGCGCCCGCAGCAGACCGAAGCACTCGCACAAAACCGGCAGACCTAGTGTCAACGCAAGTCGCAAAAAACGTATACAGAAAGTCGAGTAATCAACCCACTTCCAAACCCCGAACACAGAGCGGCAAACACGCAATATCTCCACGCAAAAAAACACCGGACCATCCCTAGATGGCCCGGTGGAGAGCGAGTCTTGGCATCCTTCGCCGAGAAGGGGCTACCCCGGTTGCTTGCTCAGTGTCACTCCTAACTCGGCGCACCTTGAGACCAAGGACGCCTTGCAGCAGGTGACGGTTCCCCAACCGTCAACCTGACACCTCGACAACAGATCTCACACCCCCACAACCGGGTCGATCACAACGGGATCGGTACGGCGACCGGCACGCCCGGCGGCAAACGCAATGCCCGCGCCCAGGATCAGCAACACCAAGGTGCTCCAGGCCGCGCGCGAGATGCCGCGTGCGGCGACGTCGCCGGCCTCGCGCGCCTTCTGCTCGGCGGTGCGCTTGAGCGCTTCGTATTGGGCCACAGCCTTCTGGTAGCTCTGCGCGTAGTTGTCGGCAATCTGCTCGGCTTCTGCGCGCGATTTACCGGTGCGCGCCACGATCAGGTTGATCAACGCATCGCGGTCGGCCGCATCGATGGCCGGCTTGGCCTGCGCACGCACACGGTCGAACCACGCGGCCAGTTCGTCCGAGGCGGCCTGCGGGGTCTGCGCCGCATCGGTGGCGGTGGCCTTGCCGTCGTTGCCTGCGGTCTCTGCCTGGGCCTTCAGACGCTCAGGATCGAGTTCGGCCTTGCCGGTCTGGCGCAGTACCGTGTCCAGCTGGCCGCGCAGGTCGCCCCAATCCAGCTCGATGCCCTGCTTCTTCAATTCATCCTGCACCCCATTGCCCAGCGCTGGCGCCGCAGCAGCGATACCCTGCCCGGTCAGCGACAAGCCCTTGCCGACCACGCCCGACACCGCACCTACCGCGTTGCTGGCCAGCGCCGCCACCAACCAGGTGGTGATCAGCGAAGTGACCGCCCAGCTCAACAGACCGTGCAGCCCGCCGCGTACCGTGGCCAGGCGGCCGGCGACGAACGCGCCTACGCCAATCGAGAGTAACGTGCTCAACGCTAGCCAGATACCCGCACCGGTGCCCAGCCCGCTGACCGGGTTGGCTTCACGCAGCGGATCGATGGTGGAGGCACCGATCGCGGTACCCAACACGCTCAGCGTCAGATAAGTCACCAGCGCGAAGGTGCAGCCGGCGAGCACGGCGCCCCACGACATCCTGGGGGCGAGAGTGGACTGGCGAACGACCTGTGCCATGGGAGTGCCTCACAACGGTAGAAATGGGCGCTCAGTGTGTAAGGCGTGCCGCGCCCATGCCTGAGCCGAATGCACCAGTGCGGCTAGTGCATTCGCGTCAGGCAGCGGCTACCGTGTGCCGCCACCCTTGGTTTCCATTGCCTGGTTTCCATCGCCGTTGTTACCCGAGGTCATCCCATGTCGTCAGCGAGTGAAACCGCGCCGCCCAGCAGCCCGCCCCAGTCCACCAACCGCCGCCAGCTGCAGCAGATCATCACCGGGCTGAGCGAGGGCGTGATTCTGGTCGAGCCGGATCAGTCCATTACCTGGGCCAACGAGGCCGCGCTGGCCATGCATGGCGCACGCGTGCTGGAAGACCTGGGCGCCACGGTGAGCGAATACCGCGAGCGCTTCCAGCTGCGCTATCGCAACAACCATCGCTTGAGCGCGGGCAATTACCCCATCGACCGTGTCATTGCCGGCGAAGTGTTCAACGATGTGGTGGTGGAAGTGGTGCGCGCCGGCACTGAGGAGCAATGGGTGCACCGTGTGCGCAGCCTGGTGCTGACCGACGCACACGGCGCGCCGGATTGCCTGGTGCTGATTGTCGCCGACGCCAGCGACTGGGCCAGCGCCGAGCAGCGCTTCGAACGCACCTTCAACGCCAACCCGGCGCCTGCGGTGATCTGCCGGCTCGCCGATCAGCGCTATATCAAGGTCAATCAGGGCTTTGTGGAAATGACCGGCTACACGCGCGAAGCGGTGGTGGGCAAGAGCGTGTTCGAGGTGGATGTGCTGGAACTGGCCGACCGCCGCGAACTGGCGCTGGAGCGCCTCAACGAGGGCACCACCATCCCGCAGATGCAGGCCGAACTCAGTCTGCCCGATGGCACCACCAAGATGGTGGTGGTGGCCGGCCAGCCGATCGAAATCGGCGAAGAAGCCTGCATGCTGTTCACCTTCATGGACCTGGAACCGCGGCGTCGCGCCGAGGTGGCCTTGCGGCAAAGCGAAGAACGCTTCGCCAAGGCCTTCCGCATTACTCCGGTGCCCACGCTGATCTGCAATGCCGACACCTTGCAGATAGTGGAAATCAACGACGCGGTGGCGCAGACCACCCAGTACGCCAGCGAAGACATCATCGGCAAACCCATCGAAGAAATCGGCCTGTTTCCCACGCGCCAGGCGTATCAGCAGTTCTGCCACGCGCTGCAGCAAAGCGGCAGCATGCTCAATGTGGAATACCCCATCGCGCGCAAGGATGGCGAGCAGCTCGATTGCCTGATCTCGGCCGAAACGGTGAGCATCCACGGCGTGCCGTGTTACCTGCTGTCGCTGATGGACATCACCGACCGCAAACGCACCGAGATGGAATTGGTCGCCGCCATCGAAGAAGTGATGCAGGACGCCTCCTGGTTCAGCCAGACCCTGTTGGAAAAGCTGGCCAACGTGCGCCGCGCCAATCGCCCCAGCCAGGCACAGAGCTGCGGCATCGCCGAACTGACCGGACGCGAGCGTGACGTGTTGGGCTTGCTTGCCGAGGGCCTGGCCGACAAGGAAATCGCACAGCAACTCAGCGTTGCGCCCAATACCGTGCGCAACCACGTGGCCGCGCTGTATTCCAAGATCGACGTGCACAGCCGCGGCGAAGCGATCGTGTGGGCGCGCGAGCGCGGCTTTGCCGGCCGCAGCACCAAAAAGCCCGCGCGCAAGGCCTGACAGGCTGTAGCTTGGCCGGATGCACTATCCGCCCTGGTGCATCCGCATGTGGGCAGGCACCGCGCGGGCCGACACCATGCTCACACCGGCCCGCACAGACTAAGCCGGTTCCCCAACTACGAGAAACGTCCCATGGATAAGAACCGTATCGAAGGTACCGCCAAGCAGGTCAAGGGCTCGGTCAAGGAAGCCATCGGCCGCGTCACCGGCGACAAGAGCACCGAGCTGGAAGGCGCCGCCGAAAAGAATATCGGCAAGGTGCAGAGCAAGGCCGGCGAAGTGGCCGACAAAGTGCGTGACGCGTCCAAGTCGACCAAGTAACTCCATTGGCCGGAGCAAGGGTTGGCTGTTTTGCGTAGTCCACTACTTTGCAAACGGCGCTACCGAGTTTTAGCGATAGATCGCACCAACGCCCCGACTTGATCGGGGCGTTGGCGTTTGTGGAGGTTGGATAAAGTGCAGCACTCCTCCGTCATTGCTGCGCGGAAGTAAATCTTGCAATCGTCTGCGTTGGCTAGCACTGCTGCTTTCCACTGCATGACGCAGCAGTGACGTCCCGCCAGAAATAAGCGACGTCGGTGAGATAGACACGGCCACCTGGACGCCCGAAAGCATTCACACAAACTGCTGGACTTGCGTCATCAGCACTGTCGCGTTGTACTCAGCCCCACTTCCTGTGATGATCGGCGAGCTGACATGGCTGCAACGACAGGCTGATTGGATGACGCGTTTCAAGCTGCTCGCCGCCGTTTTTCTTCTCTGGACTGCCGAGGGCTGGAGCATGCAGCCCTCGCCAATCGAGACACCCCAAGAAATCTTCAATCGCTGGCTATCTGCGTTCAACCGGGGCAATCAGCAAGAGTTGCAGGAGGTCATCGCCGCGTACAAGATCGACCGCAACGCGCAGCGCGATACCGACCTGCATGCCTCCATGGGCAACTTCAACGTGCTGACTGTGAGATCAAGCAGCCCCAAGAAAGTCGAAATGATCGTACAGGTGCAACCGAGCGAACGTGCGCTGTTGGTGACCGTTGAGCTGGACCAGACCGACCCCTCGGATGTGCACGTTTTCCAGATCGAAGGCGTGGAAATGCCGCCCGAATTCCGGCCCAAACGTGTGCAGATTCCCACTCTTGCAAAAATGACAAAGCAACGGCTGGATGCTTTGGTCGCCGCAGACACATTGTCCGGCGCACTATTGGTGGCCAAGGACGGCAAGGTACTCCTGCAATGGCAAGGCGGATTGGCAAATCGATCAGCCGCGCTGGCAGTTACCCCGGAAACACAGTTCAGACTTGCATCGTTGAACAAGATGTTCACCGCCGTGGCCGTGTTGCAGTTGGTGGATGCCGGCAAGCTGTCGCTTGATGGCACCATCAACGACTATCTGCCTGATTATCCCGACCAAGCCATCGCCCGTTCCATTACGCTGCGGCAACTGCTCAATCATACCAGTGGGCTCGGCGAGATCTTCGGTGACGAGTTCAGTAGCTATTCGCAGACCTTGAAAACGCATGCCGATTACATCAAACGGTTCGGCGCCACTCCGCCAGAGCAGGCGCCAGGCAGTCAGGATGGCTATTCCAACTATGGCTACGTCGTGCTTGGCGCGATCATCGAAGCGGTCAGCGGCCAGTCCTACTACGACTATGTCGATCAGCACATCTACCGCATCGCCGGCATGACATCGACAGGGTCAGAGCCGGAGTCAATGCCAGTCGCAAGCCGGGCCATTGCATATGCCAAGCAGGGCGGTGCCTGGCAGACCGAAACCGCATCGCTTCCTTGGCGCGGGATGTCTGCCGGTGGCGGCTACAGTACGGTAGGCGACATGCTCAAGTTCGGCGAAGCGCTGCGCACAGGCAAGCTTCTGTCGCCCGCATTGCTGGAAGCGGCTACCTCGCCGCAAAATCACAAGCACTGGTACGGATATGGCTTCATGGTCAGTGGCCAAGGCGAAGCGAAGCAGTACGGGCACGAAGGCGGCGCGCCGGGCGCGAACACCGCATTCGTGGTGCTGCCATCCAATGGCTATGTGGTCGTGGGATTGAGCAACACCGATCCCGATGCGATGGAGAACGTGGTGAACTACATTGCCCGGCGACTTCCGATGCAAGCACAACAACCTTGAAAGCAGGCTGGCATTGCATCACGGTGGTCTGCCATGAAGAGCGCGATGATTGCGTTGACGTGCGCTCACACCGGCCGATACATCTGCGCCATAAAGCCGCTCGGAAAGGTCTTGGTGCCGATCAGTGTGAGCGGCCTTGGCGCTGGAAGATCGGAAAAGATCGGTACCCCCTTGCCCAACACGATCGGGTAAACACCCAAGACATATTCGTCGACCAGATTGTGGGCAATCAGACTGCGCGCAAATGCGGCGCCACCATGGGCGATGATCGGCTTGCCGTCTCGCTCCTTGAGCTTGGCCACTTCATCGGCCAACCCGCCGCTGGCTACATACGCCTGCGCCCAGCTGTCTGCACCAGCCTGCAGCTGCCCTCCGGGCGTCGTGTTGACCAGTGCCTGCGCATCGGTGAGTGCCTTGGCAGCAGCTTCCAACACGGCTGGGCCCTGCGCCGAAAAGACCGCCTTGGGGATCTGATTCATCGGTGCTGCGAACGGTGAGGTGGCGGTCGGCCAGAAGCCGGCCATGCCCTGAAACGTGCGGCTGCCCATGAGGTGCAGGCTGGCGTTCCAGGCGGTTTCCACTTTCCAGGCGATGGCTTCCTGATCGCCATTGAACACCCAATCGATCTCGCCCGCCGGGCCGCTGACAAAACCGTCCAGCGACACCGACATCATCAGTTTCAGTTCTCGCATTGCGTTCTCCTAGCGCTCGTGAACCAAGCAACGGGTTGATCAACGGCTGCAGCGATGGCCAGTCTTCACTACCACGACGGATGGACGGGTGCGATATCTCCATCGATACCGGTGTTGAACGTGTCTGCAATCGACGCCTTAGACGAACGCCTGAAGGTCATGCGGACTCCCTGGCTTGCCTCCTAAACGCTTGGCTTGCGCCCGCGTGAAGCAGGCCGCTTCGCGACGCTGTCGCCGTACTGCTGCCACCATGCGGTCAGCGCTTCCATGGTTGGCCCCAGTCCATGCGCCTTCGGCGTGATGGCGTATTCCACGCGCGGCGGTACCTGCGCAAACACCGTGCGTGTGACCAAGCCATCTGCTTCCAGCTCGCGCAACTGTGCCGTCAGCATGTGTTGCGTGATTCCGGGAATTGCCTCGCGTAGCTCGCCAAAGCGATACACCCGCTGATTCAGCAGCCACATGATTTCCAGCTTCCATTTGCCTGACAGCAGCGCAAATGCACGGCGCATCTCTTCGTGCATGTTGCGCTCGCTGCTTTCAATGGTCTGGTTTTTCATACTAAGCCCTGGTGATTCATCCTACTTTTCAATACCCATCTTAGGCGACATTCTGAGTGCCGGTTGCATTCGCACATTGACTGGCAAACACCATGAGCATCTCTGTCTACTGGATCAGTACCGCGCTGCTGTGCCTGCTGTATCTCGCCTCTGCCTGCATGTATCTGGCCAAGGGCGAGTTCGTACGCAAGGCGCAGGCCGAGCTGGGCTATTCGGCGCCATTGCTGGTGCCCTGGATGATCGTCATCAAGATCCTGGGCCCGGTGGCGATTGTGTGGCGCTTCAACACCGCGCTGAGCGATCTCGCCTACGCCGGCATGTTCTATCACCTGCTGTTGTCCGGCATGGCGCATCTGGGTATACGCAAGCCCAAGGGTGCGATTCCTGCAGCCTTGGGCCTGCTCTTTCTGTTCGCCTCGTTTGGCACGCAAAACGCCGCGCGCCAGCCGCCCTCGCCCTATGCACCGGCTGCAACGGCGATAGGATCTCGGGGAGTAATTGATGGACGGCCAGCACGAACAGCTGCGAACCACCATCGAGCTGCAGCAATGCAACGCATTACTGCAGCTCCCATCAACCGCTATCCAGCCCACGCTACCACCCACACCCAAAGCTAATTCCGAATCGCCTGCGTATGCGTCTTCAACGCCTCGGCAAGGCCGTCGATATGCTCGGCGCCTGTGGGCACGGTGATGCTGGAGCCGGTGAGGTCGCTTCCGATGGGTTGCACGCGGCCGCCCAGGCACTGGCCCAAAAAGGTTTCCGCCACTGCGTTGAAAGCCTTGCTGTTTTGGGGGCGGTGGAAGCCGTGGCCTTCGTCGGGGAACAGCACATAGGTCACCGGCAGATGCTTGACGGTCATGGCATTGACGATCTGTTCGCTCTCGGCGCGGTTGGTGCGTGGGTCGTTGGCGCCCTGGCCAATCAGCAGTGGCTTTTTAATCTTGTCCACATGCGTCACAGGCGAGCGTTCGGTAAGCCACTGCTTGCCGGCGGCTGTGGCCGGGTCGCCCATGCGCTTGGCAAACTGCTTGTAGGTGCCGGCCCAGTATTTCGGCACGGACCCGAGCAAGGTGTTGAGGTTGGCCGGGCCGACGATGTCTACGCCGCACTTGAATGTGTCTGGGGTGAAAGTCAGGCCCACCAGGCTGGCGTAGCCGCCATAGCTGCCACCCATGATGGCCACGTTGTCTGGCGTGGTCACGCCTTGCTTGACCGCCCACTGCACCGCATCGAGCAGGTCGTTGTGCATCTTGCCGGCCCACTCGCCATTGCCGGCGTTGGTGAAGGCCTTGCCAAGGCCGGTGGAGCCGCGGTAGTTCACTGCCAGCACGGCGTAACCGCGATTTGCAAACCACTGCGTGTACTCGCCATAGCTGTTGTAGCTGTCGCGCAACCAGGGGCCGCCATGCACGAACAGCACCATGGGCACCGGCTTGTCGGGCTTGCCGTCATGGTTGGTGTCGGCGTCGGCCGGCAAGGTGAGGTAACTCACCATAGCCAGCCCGTCGCGGGAGGTGAGCGTCAGCGGCCAGCTCGGCACCAGCGGCTTGCCCTCCAGCGCCGGGAATGCCGAAAACAGCTTGGTCAGCTTGGCGGTAGCGCGGTCGTAGCGGTAGTACCGCAAGGGCGTCTCGGCAGCCGAATAGCTCACGATCCAGGTGGTGTCGTCCTGGGTGCGTGCTTCCACCTTGGCATCGCCTGGGCCCAACGACTTTAGTGCTTGCAGGTCCTTGGCAATGCCTGGATCGAGCGCCTTCCATTCCCGGCGCAGATACTCGGACGAGGCGGCCTGCACGGCGCCGGTCTTGGGATCTTTCAACACGGCATCCACATCGGCGCGCGCGTCTTCGCTGAGCAGCGTGCGTGCCTTGGTGGCGGTGTCCACCGCATACAGTGCCGAGGTATTGCGGTTGCGCGAGTCGCGCAGATACAGCGTTTTGCCATCATCGGTCAGGCCCACCACTTCGGTGGTGATCGCGTCATCGAAGGGAATGATTTCCACTGTTTTCCAGGTGCCGCCCTGGTAGGCAAGCACCTCGGTACCACCATCCTGGCTGGTGCGCATGGCATAGCGCGGCTGGAGGTTGCCGTCGGCCAGGTAGCTATCAAGCTGTTGCGTGTTCTTGTCCACCAGGGTGGCTTTGCCGGTGGCAATGTCTACCCGATACAGATCGCGCCATTTGGGGTCGCGGTTGTTGATGCCCACCAGGATCTGGTCAGGGTGTTGCGCACTTAGGCCATACATCTCCACGCTGGCCTTATCGAACGGGGTGAGGTCCTTGCTGCTGCCGTCGGCCAGGTTCAGCGCATACAGGTGGAAGTTTTCGTCGCCGCCCTGGTCGCGCTTGTACAACAACGTGCCGGCGCGGTGGCTCCAGAAATACTCCCTGATGCCGCGCCCGGTGTCTTGGGTGACCGCGCGCGCTTTGTCCGGCGCATCGATGGGCGCCACCCACAGGTTGGGCACACCCTTCAGCGGCGCCACCCAGCTGAGCGTGGCACCGTCCGGGCTCACCAGCACATGCGCCTTCTCGGCCGCACCAAACAGCGCGTCACGGGTGATGAGCTCAGGCGGCGTGGCAGCGGCGGCGGGCGATGCACTGGCGCCGCTGGCAGGCGGAGCGTGTGGTGTGGATTTGTCGCTGCAGGCAGACAGGGCCACCAGCATGCTGGCGACAAGGAGCAGGCGTTGCATGAAACCTCCGGTGTGGCGTCGGCCGGGGTGCCGAGGCGTCCAACTGGCGCGGAGCATAGGGTGGCCCCTTGCCCGATAGCTGAACCCCATGCGGTCTGCTGCGCGTCTGCGGTCATATGTTCCGAAACAGAACCATCTACCTCGCGGTCACTTTCTGGTTACCGCGAGGTGTGCAGCTGGCTTAATCCGGTTTCCTCCAATTCGGATTATTCCCCAATGTCGGGTATCGCCTGACTAGCGTATGCAGTGCGTCGGCCAATGCAACCGGGTCCTTGCGCAACGGCCAGACAATGTCGAAGAGCCCGCCTGAGAGGGCCACTCCCTCCGTAAGCTTTCTAAGAAGATTCTGTATGCGTCTTGCGTGATCTTCGCTCGGCGCTTCGTATGTCTCCTCGACCCCGGACACCAGGTTCGCAACCTGCACTGCCAAGTCTGGTTCGAGGATCAGGCCCTCCTTGAACTGCAAGAACTTTGCGTCGCCGCCTGCCTTTGCCACCTGGATCTCGAGGTCGACATCCGCCGCGAGTCGCCGCATCTGTTTGAACATGGGGTGGCCTGCGTAGTGCTCGATGCCCTCGACAGGCGGCGCGGCTGCGTCTGGGTTCGCATAATGGTTAGCGATCCGGTTCTGGATCTGCTTAATTCTTTCAGCAATATCGTCGCTACCGCCAACCGCCCTTTTCCCGAGTGCACACTCACTCATGCGCGTGAGCAACTTGAGTGCTGATTTATGCTCGGCATGGAGGGCTTCATTATTGAGAATAGGGCCAATGGCATTGAGCAATGTGTGCGCCATCCCCTGCATCTCCAACAGCATGCGAGTTTCCAAGCCCGATCGCTGTGGCCGCGTTGGCTGTGACGTGGTTGGGCGCGATGGGGTTGGCCGTGACGTTGGCCGTGATGGGGTTGACGGGCGCGGCGGGCGACGTTGCAGTCCCTGCAATGGCGACTGATTCGGCAAGGGTGTCGATGGGGCCGGCCGCTGCGGCGTGCTCTGGGGCGTGGGTTCGTGCTGCGTGTAGGTCACGTGCGCGTGGGCGCCACTGACATTGTTTGAAAGACAGTTTCCCATCGATTTTTCCCACTACTTCAATCATGGGCGGCGAGTACATCAGAGCCCATCCCGGCACTGCGCAAGCAAACGCGAATGGGCGGTTGTGGATCCGAAGCTACGCCCTGCTGGTCAGCAATGCAGAAGAACCCCTTCTCCTCGCAAAGCCCGCGCCCAGCTGCCGTAGGCTGGCAGGCGATGCAGCGGCAGCGTAACGGATGGGAGCAGGTATCTGCCGCTGCGGGTGGATGGCAGCGGTGTCAGGGTGGGTAGGTGGCTGAGGTTGGCAGGCGTGAGGGCTTGGTGCATCTGCCCGGCTGTTCGTGATGTGCCGCTAAGGCGCACAAGCCGTGTGCTCCACCCGTTGCTCAAGAAGTTCGCGCACCGCGTTGGCGGTGTCGAAGATGGCCTGGCCCAGGGTTGGCAGCGTCTGTGCGTGCAGGCACTGCGGCGCGCTCATGGCGATCACGTCGCCATGGGCGGCGATGGTGCGCATCAGGCGGTCGAGTTGGTCGATCTGGTCCAGCGTGAGACAAAAGACGGCGGCATGCGGGTGCATTGCGTGATCCTCTGCGAGGCGTGGCGAGGCACGTGCGCACTTCGCGCAGCATGCGCGCAGCGCGCCTGAAGGGTGACCGTGCACCTGCGTGGCGGCACGCGCACGGTGGGGCGGGTCAGTCTGTGGGCGTCACACTCACCACCAACTCGCCATCGCGCATGCGGATGTGCAACTTGCTGCCGATGGCAAAGCCCAGTTGTTCCAGCCAGCGGCCGCGTAGGCGCAGCGTGGGCACGCGTTGGTCGCTGGCGGGGTAATAGCCGTAGCCGACGGTGCAGTGTGTTGGCGCACGCGGGTGGCCGGGGCGTGGGGGACGGGCTTCCGTGCGAGGTTGGGGGATGGGGGTGCGCTCGACGTAGGGCCGCGGCTTGATCGTTGGATCGAGCGAGTGCCAGCCGATCTCGGTGGGCGGCGGCTCCGTGGCGCGCTTGCGTGCTGATATGGGACGGGACGTGGGTCGACGCATGGCAAAGCCCTCCTTGACGAATAAGACCCGTTGCACGACGCAACGGGATGTCGGGAGGCTAGAAACCACAGACAGACTTCTGAATTGTTTTCCCAAACAACTTGCATTAGCCGCACCCCGACATAGGCATCGCGTCGGCTGCACTCGTACAAAAAAATTTAGGCACAAAAAACCCACCGGTTTGACGGAGGTGGGTACCGCTGTCTGAGGAGTTTCTAGGCTCCTTGCAGCCGAGATTGCTACCTGTTTGGCGATGTGTCAACTGGTAACTAGTGCGTCATTGCCGCCGCGCGTCTATTCGAAAAAATTACGTGCAAAAGCCCCACATCTACACGCCGGGCACCGCTTCAACTTGACCCAACTCACCGCCACACGCACACTTCCGCTCGGAGCCTAGAAACTCCACACAGACAGCGGTGCCCACCTCCGAGAATTTGGTGGGTTTTTTGTGCTCGGCCATTTGGCCTGACACTGCTCGGCGTTCCTACGCCGGGAGGGCGGCGAATACAACACCCGCAAGGGGAATAAGCCCGCCGGCTGTCTGCGGTTTCTAGCCTCCCGGCATCCCGCTGCTTTGTGCAGCGGGAGCTGCCTCATGGCAAGGAGAGCGGCATGCACGACGAACCCGGCTACTGGATGTCCGAAGGCACGCAATACCATCTGCTGCGCGTACGCGACCAACTGCGCCTGCTCGTGACCCTGACCCCACAACGTACCCGCGAGGAAGCTACGCTGGGGTCGCCTACGATTCCACTGCAGCAGTGGGCGCATTGCCTGCAGCACTTGGCCTAGCAGGTGGATGATGTGCTGGGTGATTTGGGTACTGGGTAGTACGTCTCCTTCTATGCAAGCAGCCTGCCGTGTGCTCCACCGAGCGTGTATCGATCACCAAGCGGCCTGATCCACCCGCGTGCGCGACGCGTGGGCTAGGATCAGTGCATACAGGGGGAATACCATCGACAGGATAACCACCATCGCGGTGCATCGTGCTAGCAACGACGGTGTTGCGCTTTGCCGCAGACGTGCAACCGGCAAACACACAGTGTGCTCTCTGCCGGTGGGAAATCAACATGCAAGTACATCGCGCGCGCCGGGCATGACGTGCTTACAAGTGACCAGTAGATCCTAGAGCTCTTGCGGCTGATGCTATGCCATGCCTTCACCGTTATGCCTAATTCATCAACGCTACCAGACCCCATTTTTTTCTAAAATACATCAATAACGGAACTTAATATGGCACTTGATTTTGGAAAGCTCAATGATGGAGCGGCAGTTAAGCAAATCGAGCCACGGAAAATTTTTAGTACGTTAAAGCGCGATTCTCGGTTCAAGCGGCCATTAGATGAACAAGCGGATGTTCTCGACACTTGGTTCTTGCGACGAACCTCCAAAGATCTAACGATTAAAATGAATACCGGGGGCGGTAAAACTGTTGTAGGACTGCTTTGCCTTCAAAGCTCCCTCAATGAGGGAGTTAAACCAGCTGTCTACATTGCTTCCGAACCATTCCTAGCAGAACAAGTGATTACGGAAGCTGGATCACTTGGCATTCCAGTCACTAGCGACGAGAAAGATCCAGAATTCATCAGAGGACGGTCCATTCTTGTCGTCAATGTGCATAAGTTATTTAACGGCCGCTCCGTTTTTGGGGTCGCTGAAAAAAAAATCCCGATTGGATCCGTTGTTATAGACGATGCTCACGCCTGCCTCTCTGTAGTAACCGCGCAATTTAAAATAAACGCAGGCTCAAAAGATATCATCTACAAAAAATTGCTTGAACTGTTCGAGGAAGATTTAAAATCGCAGACCCCTTCCGATTACTTAGATCTAAAGGCCGGTGATTCGGCTGTAGTGATGCAAGTTCCATACTGGGCTTGGCAGAAAAAGAACGAAGAGGTAATTGGAGTACTTCACAAGGAGAGGAACTCTCAATCTATAGGATGGAACTGGCCGTTGTTGAAAGACTGCATACCCCAATGTATGTGTGTTTTTGGCAGTGCTCATGTTGAAATAGCCCCTCGTTTTGTGCCAATAGACAGAATCCCGTCTTTCGACTCAGCAGCGCGTCGAATTTATATGACCGCGACGCTGGCAGATGACACCATATTGGTAAGCAACTTTAAAGCAGTAGCTGCAGAAGTATCCAAGCCGATCCGGCCCAAGGGCGGCGGGGACATCGGTGATCGAATGATACTAGCACCGCAGGAGATCAATCCAGAATATACTATTGAAGATATAAGATCTCTGATATCAGTCGTTTCAAAGAGCCGAAATGTCGTTGTCATAGTCCCTTCAAAAGCACGATCGGAATTCTGGAAAACAGTAGCCGCGCAAATCGTCGACAAAGACAATCTAGGACAAGCTGTTGAAAAACTAAAAAAAGGACATGTCGGCCTTACAGTACTGATCAATAAGTATGACGGAATAGACCTTCCGGGAAATTCGTGTGAAATGCTCGTAATTGATGGCTTGCCTGAAGTTTACGGCCTTATCGAAAGGCTCGAGATGCTGGTTTTAGATGGCACGAAAAGGCAACTTGTTAGCCAAATTCAGCGTATAGAGCAGGGCATGGGAAGAGGAGTCCGTTCTAGTGACGACCATTGTGTAGTACTACTGCTAGGCGGACGATTAACTCAGAGGATTCACCAACCGGAATCTGATGAGATGTTTTCTACTGCAACGCGTGCACAGATCGAGCTTGGTCGACAGGTTTCAAGTCAAGTCCAAGGAAAGCCACTTGGGGATCTCCTTCCGATATTAGATTTATGTTTTCAACAGGATTATCAATGGGTTGGAGCTGGACGTAACGCGATTGTAAATTCCGCTGGAAACCCCGGTGCGAACCTGGATTCAAATCAAGTTTCACTGCGAACTGCGTTCGACAAATTACAAATAGGTCGGCAAGACCTCGCAGTCAAGCATACTCAGGACGCAGTTAATGGGGCAAAAGAAGAAAAAGAGAAAGGTTATTTTATGCAACTGCTTGCAGAGCAGACTAACTACACCGATCCAGCCAAGGCGCAGGAACTACAACTTGCTTCGCTTGCTAAAAACAATCGGCTCCTCAAACCTATTCGTGGAGCTACATACAATAAAATTAGCGCACCAGCTGACGGTCAAGCAGTGGCAGCAGCGCTTTTTATGGAGAGGTTTCTCGAGGGCAATGATCTATCAATTTGGACAAACGGCCTGTTAGACGACTTGAATTGGGGTGAAGAAGGATCGAAGCGATTTGAGGCTGCAATGTGCGACTTGGGTAGTTTCTTAGGGTTCGGTTCCGAGAGACCTGAAGAAAAGGTCGGCCGTGGTCCAGATAACATGTGGGCGCTTGGTGATTTAGAGTACCTAGTCATCGAGTGCAAGAGCGGGGCCGTGATTGCGGAAAAGATATGCAAAGCTGATACAAATCAGCTAAACGGTTCAATAGTGTGGTTTGAAGATAAGTATGACAATACTTGCACTATGACACCGATAATTGTTCATCCAAAGACAATTTTCGAATATGCCGCGACTCCGCACCCTGACATAAGAATAATTAACGGCAAGGGATTAATTAAGTTGCGAAAAGCAATTTTGGATTATTCGGTGTCCATTTCATCAAGCGGCTCTTTTAGAGATATAAAGAAAATTCAGCAGCAGTTGGATTATTTTAGTTTATCAGCGCAAAAAATAGTTTCTCTTTGCACTGTCGCTCAAAACTCAAAATAATGATCGAAGTTTTTGAGTGCAACCCATCTGCTTAGCAGATACTTGTACTTGTACATGATTAAAAACTTTGAAGGAGACAGGGTCGGATTATTTTACTGGCCCTTTTCCCCATGCAAGGCGCACCATCGTGTTGCCGGAGCGCGCTTAGTTTCAACGCTCAGCGGTCGTGCGCGAAATTCACTGCGATAACGCCGTAAATCACTGCTCGCGCGCTTCACCCCAGGTGAGCATGGCATCCAGTGCGGGGCACAGGGCCTGGCCCCATGGCGTGAGGCGGTAAACCACCTGCGGCGGTACCTGGGCGTAGACAGTGCGCAGCACCAGGCCGTCGCGTTCAAGCTGGCGCAACTGTTGGGCGAGCATCTTTTGCGAGATGGCGGGAATCAGCCGGTCCAGATCCGAGTAGCGCTGCACCTTGCCGTTTCTGTTTCTCATAAATGAAAAAACCGGCCCAAGGCCGGCTTTTTCTCCCTGACTCCTAAGGTGCAAGCCCGTAGCAATGAGGGTTAGTTGTTGAGGCCCACGTTAGCCATGACCCGCAGGCACGTCAACCTGACATGACGGCATCATGCTTTATCCACCAATGCGTTGATTTGGGAAACGTTTGCTCTAACGAAATTGCTTAGGAAAGTGTCTGACTGGCATGTACTCAGATCCAGCCTTACCGGCGACGATGGTCGCCGTCCAGGGCAATGCATTCGAGACGCTCACCCGTTGAGCGTGCGCCCGCCGTCGACCACGATTTCCGAGCCCACCGTCCACTTGGATTCGTCCGAGGCCAGGTACAGCACGGCCTTGGCCACTTCGTCCGGGGTGCCGAACCGGCCCAGCGGGATGGTGGCGGCAATGTCCTTGTTGACCTGGTCGCGGTACGCGTCGGGGATGCCGAGCTTGTCGTACAGCGGGGTTTCCACCGGGCCGGGGCTCACCGCGTTGAGGCGGATGCCGCGTGCCAGCAATTCGCTGGACAGCGTCTTGGTCATGCTCAGGAAGGCCGCCTTGGTCGCGGCATACACCGACGAGCGGGCGGCGCCCACATGCGCATTGATGGAGGTGTTGAGCACCACCGAGGCGGGGTTGGCGAACACCGGCAGCAGCGACTGGAGGAGGAAGTACGGGCCCTTGACGTTGATGGCGAAGGAGGCGTCGAAGGCCTGCTCGCTCCAGTCGTCGATCGGCGCCCATACCGAAACGCCGGCATTGAGGAAGGCGATATCGAGCTGGCCGTAATGCGCCTGCACCGCCTGCGCCAGTTGCTGTTGCGCGGTGACGCTGGCCGAATCGGCGCGTAGCACCAGCACCTCGCTCCCCAACGCGGCCTTGGCGTTGGCGATGGACTCGGGATTGTTGCCGGTGACGATGA
This sequence comes from Xanthomonas sp. NCPPB 2933, assembly GCF_056725225.1. Classification (NCBI taxonomy): domain Bacteria; kingdom Pseudomonadati; phylum Pseudomonadota; class Gammaproteobacteria; order Lysobacterales; family Lysobacteraceae; genus Xanthomonas; species Xanthomonas sp. NCPPB 2933. Next base: position 105,449 of record NZ_CM161518.1, on the reverse strand, counting down.
CGCGGGCGCCTTCGGCAAGAAACTGCCTGGCGGTTTCCAGGCCGATACCGCTGGTGCCGCCGGTGATGAGGGTGCGTTTGCCTGCTAAACGGGACATGGGGTGCTCCTGAGCGAGGCCCGCCGCGCGTGGCCGGCCTTCGAGGTGTGCAGCGTGCGCCCATGCTAAATTTGCTAGAAGACGTTCCAGCCACATACCATTCATGTGATTTGCGCATGAATTGAAGGGCTGGCAATGGACCGGTTTCTGCTGATGACCTGCTTTGCCCGTGCGGTGGAAACCGGGAGCTTTTCTGCCGCAGGGCGGGATCTGGGCTTGGGCCAGCCCAATGTCAGCCGCCACGTGGCGGCGCTGGAAGAGCATCTGCACACGCGGCTGCTCAACCGCTCCACCCGCAAGCTGGTGCTGACGCCGGAGGGAGAGCGCTACTACGCGGAGGTGCGCCGCATTCTGGATGCGGTGGGCGAATCGGAAATGTCGCTGCGCGATAATGTGCAACCTTCCGGGTTATTGCGGGTGGCCTGCCCCACGGCGTTGTCGCATCAGTATGTGATGCCGCTGGTGCCGGAGTTTTTGCGGCGCTTTCCGGGCCTGGAGCTGGATCTGCAGATCAACGACCGCTTCGTCAATCTGCTCGACGAAGGCGCGGAACTCGCCATCCGCATCGGCCACCTGGAAAACAGTGCGCTGCGCGCCAGGCGGATTGGGTCGTTCAAGCGCGTGTGCGTGGCAAGCAAGGACTATCTTGCCGAGCGCGGCATCCCCACCGTGCCTGACGACCTGCGCCAGCACGATTGCGTGCTGTACACCTTGTTGGCCTCCGGGGCGAGCTGGCGTTTCAAGGATGTGGACGTGCCGGTTTCCGGCAGGATCCGGGTCAATTCGCCAGAGGCGGCACGCGAGTCGGTGAGCGCGGGCCTGGGCATCGGGCAGGGGCCGGAATGGTTGTTCGAACAAGGGCTCAACGCCGGCCATCTGCAGATCGTGCTCAGTGCGTTCTCTGGCCCTGCGGTGCCCATGCACATCATGTATGCCGCCAACCGCCTGGTGGCCAAGCGGGCGATTGTGTTTATGGATTTTATTGCCGAGGCGTTTGCGAAGATTCCGCAACTCAACGCCCCCTCCTGCTCGCAGCGATAGACGTTTATTCCAGCGGTCTTGGCGAGGCGCGCTGGTATTTGGAAAACGTCTTGTGGAGTGAGGCGGCACGCTCATCGGCAACGACGTTTTCCACACTGCTCAACCCACGCGATGCGATGACGGCCGAGGCTTTTGCATCGCCCAATAGGTAAGCCAGGCGCAGATACGCCAGACTGTCGACCAGGTTTTTGTTGTTGGAGTCGCTGGCGTACACATCCGACAGCCCGTAATAGGCATACAGATTTCCGGCCACTGCGGCGCGCCGCAATATATCGATCCCCTTATAAAAGGGCCCAGTGAGTGCGGTTTTTTTGCCGTAAATCACGGTGGCGGCCTTGTTGCCTGCTTGCGACTCCGCTTTGAGCTGGTCCAGGTTCAAGGTTTCCAATCGGGCGAGTTCGTCCTCTGTCGGGTAGCCGTGGGTCAGCAGCCACTGCGCTTCTGCATCCGAGTTGGCAACCAATGGTCCACTGACCCTGCAGGCATTGGGACCTTGCGGGCATAGATAGCGTCTTGCCTCCTGGCTCACGGAAGGCGGCTTGATGTTGGCCGCGTGATCGGGCGGCATTGCTGCGGCGTTGCGCTGGCCAGTGGCAGTTGGGGGTGTAGCAAGCGCAGACGTTGACGCCTTGCCGGTTTGCGTTGGTTGGTCTGTTTTTCCGCAAGCGGCAAGTGCAATGCACAGTGCCGCCAGGGACAGGAATGTTTTTACGCGCATGGTGCCATCCGTTGCAGGCTGCAGTGGTCAAGCGTGATGGTGCTTGATGTTGGCCTGCGATGCGAATGCGTCCTTTGATTGCAGGCCTCTGATTGCAGGCCTGCGCTGGCAGTCAACACACACACTGCCTCCTCCGTACCCTCACCCCCGACCCCTCTCCCGATGGGAGAGGGGAGTGTTTGCCACGTCTGTGGGGCAAAGCAGACCGACTCCGCCGCCTTTGGCCTGCACTGCTCGCAGCCCGCACTTGGCGGGCTGCAGAGACGGCGGTTGAGGCCGCACAACGCAGGTGGCGCGTGGCCGGATGCGGCGTGTCGCTCCCTCCCCGGTTGCACGTTTTGCCGTGCGGTTGGGGCCGCAGGTCGCACCCGCCCAGCTGTCCTGGCTGCTGGCGCAAGAGTGGGCAAAACAGGCCACACGGTGCGCCCCGCGCGTTGGGCCGCCATATGCCGCCGAAGGCCAGATCGCTTGCTGCGTAAGGCTTTCGAGCGAGTGACGCGATCTGATTTGCATGAAATTGGAGCGCCTGAGACGAAATGCATCCCTGGTCTGAATTTTCCGTATATCGTGCGTTACGTCACATTTAAATGTGACCAACGTCGCAATTAACCGGCGAGAAGGATCTGGGCATGACCGACAACACGATAGGGCTGCACCCGCAGCCATTGGGCGGGCGTGGTGTGACAGGACAGGGATGGGCGGTCATGCCGCCGTCGTTGACGTCGTCGTTTGGTCATCGCCGCATGGCCGCGTTGCCACGCGTGCCAACACCGACATCGACACCGTCGTCAGCGCCAACTCCAGCTTCAGCGATAGCGCCAGCGCCAGGGACACCCAGTCTCAAACGGCTGCTGCGCAAAGGCGCGCGCAGCCTGCTGAGAACACTGCCCTGGCGGCACCAGGACCGGCTCCACTTTCTGCATACGTTCGGGCGGCTGCCGGATCTGTATGCGCCGAAGTGCTTCAACGAAAAAATTCTCTACCGCAAATGCGTGCACGGCGATTACCCGCTGTACACGCGTCTGGCAGACAAGTTTGCGGTGCGCTCCTATGTGGCGGCCAGGATCGGTGAGGCGCACCTGGTGCCGCTGCTGATGGACAGCACCGACCCGCAGGAGTTGTTGCAGCTGCCACGCTGGCGGCAGACCGTGATCAAGGCCAACCACGGTGCAGCCATGGTGGAAGTGGTGCGCGACGAGCCGGATGCGGTGCAGAAGCGCCGCATCATCGAGCGCTGCGGCCAATGGCTGCGGATCGACTTCTCCGAGATGGTGCGCGAGATCCATTACCGCGATATCCCGCCGCGCATTCTGGTGGAGCGGTACATCGGCGAGGCGCAGCAGGTGCCGGTGGATTACAAGTTCCACATGTTCCGGCAGGCGGATGGCAATTTTCATTACGTGCTGCAGGTGATCTACGGCCGCTTCGACACACCGAAGCTGGCGATGACCTTCTTCGTCGACAACCTGCACACGGCTTTCCACCGCATCCGCGACGACGGGCGCACGCCGCCCTGCGCGCCGGCACTGCTGGAGCAGGCACTGGAACTGAGCAAGGTGCTGGCAAGCGACTGCGATTACGTGCGGGTGGACTGGTATATCCAGCGCGGAAAAATCTATTTCGGCGAACTGACCTTCACCCCGGGCGCGGGGCTGGTCACCGGGCTGGACCGCGGGCTGGACCGGATGATGGGCGATATGTGGGTGCAGCGGCGCATGCCGGTGGAGCCGTGGTTTTCCGGGGAGGGCATCCGTGCGCGCGTGCCGGTGCGATGAGGCGTGGCGCCGGTGTCTGTGGCGATGACGGGCGGCAGATGGATCAGCGGCAGCGCCACCGGGGCGTAGCGCGCGGATGCGATCTTGGCGAATGGGCATATTCAACATCGTCAGCCGCAGCAGACCGCTGCGCTGACGATACCGATGCTGGCCTGCGTGGCGGATTACCCACGCGCCTTCAGATGCAGCATGGGGTAATGCGCGTAATGACCGATGCCATTTTTGATGATGGGGTCTTGCGCGGTGAAGTCCGCAATCTCCTGATCATCGGCAATCTGATACAGAGATAGCCCGAAGCCGCCGGTGTCGTCGATCACCGGGCCGTGCGCCAGGATCAGGCCCTCGGCCAGGCGCTGGTCCAGAAACGCGCCGTGCTGCTGCATCAGGGATGTTTCTTCCTCCGACATGGTGCTCAGAAAATCGCTGCGCGGCGGAATGTATTTGCAGAAATAAGACTTCATGGTGGGTTACTCGTGGCATGAGGGTAGCGTCGCGGCTTATTCAAAAGCCGTGTCTGGGTTTACAGCAGTGGGAGTTTTTACAGGCCGTGCAACACGGTCGTACCGCCGCAAGGTTTATGCGGTTTTGACGCTCTTCAAGATCGAGCCTTCGAACATCTTGGGCAGGTAGCTTTGCAGGAACAGAATCATGCCGGTCATCTTGCCGACGGGATTGCTGAACTTCGGGTCCTTGGCCTGGATCAGCCGCTCGATGGTGCTGACAACCGCGTCCGGTGCTTCGGCCGTGTCCAGGCCTTTTTGGGTCAAGGCTGCAACCTGCTTGCGGTAGGCGCTGTAGTCGGCAATGTCGTTGCCGTTTGCGGAGGTCGCGTTGTGGCCAAGATTGGTCTTGAACCACACCGGCTCGACCATGTTGACCTTGATATTGAACTGATTGAGTTCAAACCGTAGTGATTTGAAATATCCCTGCACCGCATGCTTGGACGCGGAGTAATACGACAGGTTCGGCGGGCCGATCAAACCGACGATCGAACTGATGGTGATGATCTGCCCGCTCTTTTGTTTGCGGAAATACGGCAGCAGCGCATTGGTGGTTTTCACCGTGCCCCAGAAATTGGTTTCGAACTGCTGCCGGCCAACATCGACCGGTGTTTCTTCGGCGATGCCGGTCACCATGTAGCCGGCATTGTTGACCAGGACATCCAGGCGATCGATGGATTGGAACAACGCCTTGGTAAATGATTGGATCGAGCTTTCATCGTCGATATCCAGACGCAATAACTTGAAGGGCACCTTGCTCTGATGCTTCTCCGGTTCGCGGCTGGTGCCGATGACGTTGAAGCCTTTTTTGTGCAGGTTGTTGGCCAGCAGCAGGCCAAAGCCTGATGAAGCGCCAGTGATCAGGACTGTCTTTTTCATGGTGATGTCTCTCAAGCAAGCAGGTTAGCGGAAGGTTGGAGAACAACACCGCCAGACGCCCTGGGTTGCAGTTGCATGGTGTCTGGCGGTTGACGCGCGTTGCGGTGTGCGTTGGTGCATGTGCAGTGCCGATTGCGGGCGAGGCCTGGGCGAGCCCACGAGTTGCCTGCACAGGGCGACTGGACTGCCCACGGACCGCATGTTAGTATCGATTCGGTAGTTAGTCAATACGGAAATGATATGAACTCGAAAACTTCTTCGGACAACCTCTGCCCGATCGCCCGGAGCCTGACCTTCCTGGGCGATGCGTGGACGATGCTGATCCTGCGCGACGCGAACTCCGGGCTGACCCGCTTTGACCAGTTCCGACAAAGTCTGGGAATTGCCCCGACCATGCTGACCAAGCGGCTGGCGACGCTGACCGAGGAACAGCTATTGGAGAAGCGCCAGTATTCGACGCGCCCGCCGCGCGAGGAATATGTGCTGACCCAGGCGGGGCGCGATTACCTGCCGGTGCTTTTCATGATTGGTGCGTGGGGCCGCAAACACCGTGGCGAAGGCAAGCTGCTGCGTTTTGTGGATGCGCAAACCGGTACCGACCTGCAGCCGATCGCCATCGATGCGGTGACCGGGGCGGAAATTGGAACACGCGAAATCCGCATGGTGGTTCCGGAGTGAGGGTGCGGCGCCACTGATCGCTCTCGGCGTGGGTCGACCTTGTGGTGCGTTGACTTCGTGCGCGCTACCCTTGCGCGCGCTCGCTGCCCCTAACGTGTGCATCCGCATGGGCGTGCGCGTCGTTGCCACGTTCGCGCGTCGCCGTTGCGGCAGCCGCGCCTCTCTTTTTATCCAGTACAAGGACGTCTCCGTTGTCGAACCTTTCCCTACGCACCTGTTTGCCGCTTGCCCTTATAAGCGTGCTGTCTGCCTGCAACGGCGCTGGCACCGCCAGCACCAGCGCGCCGCGCCCGGAGGCCGAACACTTCACCCTTGCCGATCTGCAGCAGCTTGGCTGCACCGTCACCGCCACGCCCAAGCGCAACGTGAGCAAGATCCCGTTGATGGGCGAGGTGGATGGCTATGGCGTGACCAGTACCACCGCATGCGCAACCCAGTTGGTCAGCCTGCTGCAGCCGATCAAATACGAAGACGCGGTGTGGGAAGGCGCACGCACGGCAGCCGGCAACTTCGCCAAGAAGCAAGGCTTCGAACGCGAGAGTTTTGAAGGCCAGCTCGGCGAGTACAGCGAGATCGAGGTCTTCAGCCGCAGCGGCAAGCCGGTGGGCTTCGAGTACAGCGTGCAGGCCAAGGGCCAGCTGCATTCGGTGATCGTGGTCTCCGACAGCATCGCGCCGGATGCGGCGTTCGAGGCGGTGTTGAAGAAGAAGCTGTGAGGGCGGGCGCTGCTGTTTTGGGTTGAATGCGGTGGCACTGCATCGAGGCTGGTCCGGCGCAGATCCTGTGTGCATCTACGTGCCGTTGTTGCCAGCCAGGCATCCCACGTAGGGGCAGATGATTACCCTGCCCGGCCACTGCGCAGCTGCGGCAGAATGGAACGGATAACCGTTAGCCGGCAACCCGATTAATGGTAAAGTGAATCCACTCACTTGTTAGCCGGAGAGCACGATGGCGAATCTGGTCAAGCTGGCGACCGCTCGCGCCCTGGTCGATGCCAGTGCGGTCAGACAGGCTTCGGTCGTCGGGGAGGCCGGTGCCTGGACCGTGCAGCTGCAGACCCATAACCAGACCCGTGTGCTGGCCACCAAGGCCAATGCGCCGCGCCGGTTTGGCAGCTTCGAAAGTGCGTTGAAGGTATTGCGCGAGATGGGCATGCCATTGGACGTGCTTCACGTGGATGCTGCCCAGTGGGACGCCGAGGGCGGCACTGCGAAACGCCGGCCGGATCGCTCCGAAGCGATGAAAGTCAAGGAGATGGACGCGCGCTATGCGGTCTCGCTACGCACTCAGACCGAGCACGCCCTGGCCGACCCCCGCCCTGCGCTCTCTAGCGTGCAGGCGAAGCAGCAGATGGAGACACTCAAGGCGCAGCAGCGTGCAGTGCTTGATGCAGCACTGCGTGCAAAGGGCACGCGTGCGTGAGCGTGGCCTGGAAGCAGACCGCGCTGGATGCGCGCACCGCGTTGCTCGCTGCAGCATTGGCACGCGCGATCGAGATCCCCGACCCGCAGATGTATTTCGCAGCGTGTGAACAGGACGACCGGATCGAAGCCGAAGGCGACGCGCTGGATGGTGCTGCCATCTATCTCCCCGGGCCCACGCCGGGAACGCGGTTATACACGTGCCAGGACGGCAAGTATCTGTTGATCTACACACGCGACGGCGACGATGTGCTGATCCTTGCACTCGTCCCTGCGCGCTCCGATTGGAAGCCGACGTAGTAAAAGCGATCTACAGCTCCATGACGTGTCGATGCTACCGCGCGGGGAGGCGCGACCGGTCGACGCCATCGACAGCGCGCTACACCCCACCCAGCGGCTGCAGGCACAACCAGATCGCGCACCAGTGCGAGAGCGCGCCGCCCAGCACGTGGGCGTGCCAGATGGCGCGGTTGTAGACCAGCGATTTGCGCACGTAGAAGGTGACGCCCACGGTGTAGAACGCGCCGCCGGCGACGAACGGCTTGATCACCACGATGCCGGCCCACCCCAGCAACAGGTAGATCGCCACCCAGAAGCCCTTGGCGATGCCGGGCAGGAACAGTTTGGCGAACACGCCGAACAAGGCCACGCTCCACACCGCCACGATCATTGCCCAGCGCCAGGTGCCGTCGAGGGCGACCAGCAGGAAGGGGGTGTAGGAGCCGGCGATGTCGAACCTTTCCTTACGCACCTGTTTGCCGCTTGCCCTTGTAAGCGTGTTGTCTGCCTGCAACGGCGCTGGCACCGCCAGCGCGCCGCGACCGGAGGCCGAACACTTCACGCTTGCCGATCTGCAGCAGCTTGGCTGCACGGTCACCGCCACGCCCAAGCGCAACGTGAGCAAGATCCCGTTGATGGGCGAGACGATGGCTACGGCGTGACCAGCACCACCGCATGCGCGACTCAGCTGGTCAGTCTGCTGCAGCCGATCAAATACGAGGACGCGGTGTGGGAAGGCGCACACACGGCGGCCGGCAACTTCGCCAAGAAGCATGGGTTCGAGCGCGAGAGTTATGAAGGCCAGCTCGGCGAGTACAGCGAGATCGAGGTCTTCAGCCGCAGCGGCACGCCGGTGGGCTTCGAGTACAGCGTGCAGGCCAAGGGCCAGCTGCATACGGTGATCGTGCTCTCCGACAGCATTGCGCCGGATGCGGCGTTCGAGGCGGTGTTGAAGACCAAGCTCTAGCGTGAAGATGCGTCAGAGATAAATTCGAGTGAAATAACTGACAACTTCTTGGCCTCCCATAACATCCGCCCAGCACTCGGTCAAATATTGGGACACGCTACATGCTAAATGCCACTTAAAGTAAAACGGACATACCTGGTTTTCTGAATTTGAATGGCGCCAGGGTATCCCTGGCACCATCTAAGGCTTTTTAAAAAAGTCTACTGCCGATTAGAATCCCGAATATGACCAGACTTGATTGGCGTCTCCGGTGCATTCCCAGATATATGTCCTAGACCCATTCACCGAGCCACGGCCAGGATCGGCAAGGCACTTATTGCTTGCATTGCTTCGAAGCTCTCCGATTAGCTGCCACTGCTGATGTGCACCGTCGTTGCAACTCCACATTCTAATTGGAGATCCATTATTTGCTTGACCATTAGCGACTTCCAAACATTTACCACCAAACTGCACTGAGCCGTTACGCCCAAGTTTCCACTTTTGCTGCGGGAAGCCATTGCAGTCCCATAGTTGTACATTTGCACCGTCGGCCGTAGAACCACCTTCAACATCTAAGCATTTCCCACCAACCCCCCGAATTTCACCGCTGATTGGATCATAGTTCCATCGCTGCTGAGTATTACCCAACCAATCCCATAGCTGCAGCTTGGTGCCATTAGCACTAGAGCCGTTAACGGCATCCAGAACTTTCCCATTGATACCGACAACTGATGCAAATGTGAAACTCCATTGTTGATTTTTACCGCCCAACTGGTCAAATAGTTGAAGTACGGATCCATTCGATGTTCCGTATCCCGCTACATCAAGTACGCGCTGACTTGGAACGCTTCGCAAGTAACCTGTACCAGCTTCAAGTGACCAAACTTGTTGTTCGTTGCCGTTGCAAGAATACTGCTGAATTGATGCACCGTTTGACTTAGCCCCCGCTTCCACATCGAGGCATTTACTGCCCATGCCGATAAGCGCTCCAAATACTGAAGGGGTCGGGCCAGGGGTCGGTGTAGGGGTCGGTGTAAGGGGCGGACTTGGAGGAGCTGGATTTTTCGCAAGGACGATTCCGGACGGAAAGTTGCTAGTGCATGAATTTGTAGAGGTCGTTCCAGATTGGTACCACCCACCTGGAATTGGAGATACGGGGCAAACTACAATCCCTGTGTATGGAACCTGGATAAAATATTGTCCTAGATCGCAAGTTTGGCCATTATTGTTGTACGCCTGAGTTATTACATAACCGCTAGGCACTGGCGAGTCAGCGCAAATCAGCATCTGGTTTCGTGGCAGCTCATATCGGCGCGTCTTGCCAAGTAGAGAACCACAATTTAAGGAGTCACTATTTGAGGTAAATACGTACCCCTCTGGTGTGGGGCTATTCCCACACCCCAGTATGCCGTTACGAGCCTGCTGGATCGTAAATTGCCCTGCTAAGCAGCCTTGCGGAACTGAACTCACGTTTGTTATCACATAGTTTTTAGCTATGGGTGAGTCAGAGCATATCGTGATGTTGTTACGGGCAGCATTGATACGTACTCGCGGCTCGCCACAAACAGTCGTATTGTTGTCTCCATACGGAGTAATTACATAAGGATCAGGTATCTTTGAACTACGGCAAATCAACTTCCCTTCACTCGGGGATTCCACCGTCCATGCCAGACCTGAACCACAGTTGGTAGCGCGCTGTAAAGCAGTTTTTACGTATCCTTCCGGCACGGCACTGTTGGAGCATATTTGAAGCTGGGCGAAAGCTTCTTTTGAATATGTTAAAGCGAAAATAGTTACAACCACCGCTAAGATATTTACTAACCTGTTCATGACATCCTCCATTAGCCTTTCGGCGATAGTTCCCTTATTTTTCACCCATGCCAGTCACATCGATCATATTTAGCAACCTGGCGGATTGCTGACCACCGCGTTTAAGAATAGAAGTCCACTCGGTAGAAAAAATAAAATTTAATTTTTATTTACTTCAAGCCGCGCTCGACCATATAACCCTTCACTCATTATCGACGATATATTTGTCGTGCTACTCACTACGGCATATCGGCCAGTTCATTTTTTGCTCAAAACATTGTGATGAACCGGCTTCCTCCCCTGCATCTTAAAATCTACTCGGTTTATTTGTAAACAAAGTTCATAAAACGCAAGTAATAGCATTAGCTCACACCAGCATTCAGCTGACTGCCAACGGCTGCAGGCACAACCAGATCGCGCACCAGTGCGAGAGCGCGCCGCCCAGCACGTGGGCGTGCCAGATGGCGCGGTTGTAGACCAGCGATTTGCGCACGTAGAAGGTGACGCCCACGGTGTAGAACGCGCCGCCGGCAGCGATCAGCCACAGCACGGTGCTGTCCAGGCCGGCGACGAACGGCTTGATCACCACGATGCCGGCCCACCCCAGCAGCAGGTAGATCGCCACCCAGAAGCCCTTGGCGATGCCGGGCAGGAACAGTTTGGCGAACACGCCGAACAAGGCCACGCTCCACACCGCCACGATCATTGCCCAGCGCCAGGTGCCGTCGAGGGCGACCAGCAGGAAGGGGGTGTAGGAGCCGGCGATCATGACGAAGATGCCGGCGTGATCGAACTTGCGCAGCATCGGTTGGCGCTGCGGTGGGGCAAAGTTGTAGGCCGCCGAACAGCCGAACATCACCAGCAGGCCCAGCGCGTACACGCAGGTGGCCAGCAGCATGGTCTGGCTGGCATGCGCGCGCCAGACCATCCAGGCGCCGCCGACGATGGCCAGGAACAGGCCTGCGGCATGCACCGCGACATCGGCGCGGCGGGCGGAAGCGGTCTTGTAGTGCGGAGCAATGGCGCTGGGGGGCACGGGCACGGCGGTTCTTCGAGGTGGGGGAGCCCACAGCGTGCAGACCAACGGTGACGCAGCGGGGGCAACAGGATACCCGGCTTGCTGAATCCGCTCAGTGAGGCAGGGTCGCCGGTTTGGCGCTGGTGTCACGAACGCTCGGTGTGCCCTGACCACCACGACGATGGACTGGGTCAGATGGGACTGCCCCGCGGCCACGTTGCGTTGGCTCATCGGTATCAAAGGATGTTTTAACAACACGCCCGCTTATTAAGGCATCCTTTAATAGCCCGCATTGGTCGTAAAGGATCCTTGAATGACACGTGTCACCGGCGCATATGCCGTCATCAAGACGCATGACGAGACCGTGCGGGCGTTCGTTCCGGCTCCACTGCCTCCGGCCGCTCCCGTGCTGGATCCGGCCGCCTACCTGGCGCGTAATCGCCTTGCAGAAGTTGCACTGGCGCGGCTGACGGGGATGGCGGGCCTGGTGGCGTCGAGCGAGTGGCTGATCTACAGCGCTGTTCGGCAAGAAGCGCTGCTGACGTCGCAACTCGAAGGCACCCAGGCAACCCTGACCGATGTCTTCGATGATGAGGCGGGGCTGGCGGTGACCAATGCTGACGATGTGGAAGAGGTCACCAACTACCTGCAGGCGTTCAAGTTTGTCCGCGAGCAGCTGCACGCGCCAACAGGACTGCCCATCTCGCTGCGCTTGCTTGCCGAGGCTCACAGAATTCTCTTGGCTGGCGTGCGTGGAGCTCACGCACTGCCGGGCAGCATGCGCACCAGTCAGAACTGGATCGGCGGGACCCGGCCGGGGAATGCCGCATTCGTGCCACCGCCGGCCGATCGCCTGGCCGAGGTGTTCGGTGATCTGGAGCGCTTCATCCATGACCCGCAGCCCACGCTGCCACCGCTGGTACGGATTGCGTTGGTGCACGCGCAGTTCGAAACCATCCATCCGTTTCTGGACGGCAACGGCCGAATCGGGCGGTTGTTGATCGCGGCCCTGCTGGAAGACTGGCAGCTGCTGTCAGAGCCGTTGTTGTATGTGTCCGGCTACCTCAAAGCGAACCAAAACGACTACTACCGGCACCTGTCAGCCATCCGCACGCATGGCGATTGGGAAGCATGGGTTGGATTCTTTCTGGATGCTGTGGAGGCTTCTGCCGAACAGGCACAGCGCAGCATTGTGGCAATCGCTGCATTGATCGCGGCCGATCGCAAACGCGTGCTGAGTACCGGCAGCAGTACCTTGCAAGCACTACGACTGTTCGAGTTGCTGCCCACCATGCCCAAGCTCACCGTCGACCGTGCCCAGCAAGCGCTGGAGGTGTCCTACCCCACCGCGCGCGCAGCCGTGACGACCTTGCAGGACATCGGTGTGCTGGTGGAAACCACCGGCCGCGCACGCGGGCAGAGCTTCAGCTACCAAGCCTATGTGAACGTGTTGCGGGCTTAGAGCGACAGCGCACTGGCAATGAAGGCACGCGTTACTGAATCCGCTCAGTGAGGCAGGCTCGCCGCTTGGGGCCGGGTCTCATACCCTGAGACATCCTTTTTGTTTGATCTCCCTCTTTGGGAGCCTTGTGATATGCCTCCGTTTGCTCTCGCTCCCCGCACCGAAACCGCCGAACGCGCGCTGGCCACCACCGATGGCCGGCCCAGCCGCGATGGCGCGCTGCTGACCGAACGCCTGGAACGGCGTTACCACGACCGCATCACCGGCAGCTTCACCCTGCCCGGGCGCGAGGGCCGCTATGCGCCGATCCCGGACGATGTTCCCAGCGCGCTGCGTGATGCCTTGCATGCGCGCGGTATCACGCAGCTCTACAGTCATCAGGCCGACGCCTGGGCGGCGAGCCAGCGCGGCGAACATGTGGCAATCGTGACGCCCACGGCCTCGGGCAAATCGCTGTGCTACACGCTGCCGGTGGTGAGCGCGGCGATGACCTCCGGTGCCAAGGCGCTGTACCTGTTCCCGACCAAGGCGCTGGCGCAGGATCAGGTGGCCGAGCTGCTGGAATTGAACCGCGCCGGCGAGCTGGGGGTGAAGGCCTTCACCTTCGACGGCGATACGCCCGGCGATGCGCGCCAGGCGATCCGCCTGCATGGCGACATCGTGGTGAGCAACCCGGACATGCTGCATCAGGCGATCCTGCCGCATCACACCAAGTGGGCGCAGTTCTTCGAGAACTTGCGCTATGTGGTGATCGACGAGATCCACACCTATCGCGGCGTGTTCGGCAGCCACGTCACCAACGTACTGCGCCGGCTCAAGCGCATCTGTGCTTTCTATGGCGCCAATCCGCAGTTCATCCTGTGCTCGGCCACCATCGGCAACCCGCATGCGCACGCGCAGGCCTTGATCGAAGAACAGGTGCATGCCATCACCGAATCGGGCGCGCCCACCGGCGACAAGCACGTGCTGCTGTGGAACCCGCCGGTGGTCAATGCAGACCTGGGCCTGCGCGCCTCCGCACGCTCGCAGAGCAACCGCATTGCGCGCATCGCGATCAAGAGCGGGCTGAAGACGCTGGTATTTGCGCAGACACGCCTGATGGTGGAAGTGCTGACCAAATACTTGAAGGACATCTTCGACAACGACCCGCGCAAGCCGCCGCGCATCCGTGCGTACCGCGGTGGGTATCTGCCCACCGAGCGGCGCGAAGTGGAGCGCGCGATGCGCGCGGGCAACATCGACGGCATCGTCTCCACCTCGGCGCTGGAGCTGGGCGTGGATATCGGCGCGCTGGATGTGGTGATCCTCAACGGCTACCCCGGCAGCGTGGCAGCGACCTGGCAGCGCTTCGGCCGCGCCGGGCGCCGCCAGCAGCCGTCGTTGGGCGTGCTGGTGGCCAGCTCGCAACCGTTGGACCAATACGTGGTGCGGCACCCGGATTTCTTCGCCGATGCCTCGCCCGAGCATGCGCGTATTGCGCCGGACCAGCCGCTGATCCTGTTCGATCACATTCGTTGCGCCGCATTCGAATTGCCGTTCATTGCCAGCGAACCGTTCGGGCCGATCGACCCGCTGGTGTTTCTGGAAGCGCTGGCCGAGAGCGAAGTGATCCACCAGGAAGGCGACCGCTGGGAATGGATCGCCGACAGCTACCCGGCCAATGCAGTGAGCCTGCGCTCGGTGGCCGATGGCAACTTCGTGGTGGTGGACAAGACCGACGGCAAGCAGCAGATCATCGCAGAGGTGGATTATTCGGCCGCCGCGCTCACGCTTTACGAAGGTGCCATCCACATGGTGCAGAGCACGCCGTACCAGGTGGAGCGGCTGGATTGGGAAGGCCGCAAGGCCTATGTCACGCGCACCCACGTGGACTACTACACCGACAGCATCGACTACACCAAGCTGAAGGTGCTGGACCGCTTCGACGGCGGCGTGGCCGGGCGTGGCGACTCGCATCACGGCGAGGTGCATGTGGTGCGGCGCGTCTCCGGCTACAAGAAGATCCGCTATTACACGCATGAAAACATCGGCTACGGGCCGGTCAATTTGCCCGACCAGGAGTTGCACACCACGGCGGTGTGGTGGCAGTTGCCGCAGGCGACGCTGGGCAAGGCGTTCGCCTCCAAGCAGGACGCGCTGGATGGTTTTCTGGGTGCGGCCTACGCGTTGCACGTGGTGGCCACGGTGGCGGTGATGGCCGATGCGCGCGACCTGCAAAAAGCCGTGGGCAACGGCGATGGCGCGTGGTTTGCGGTGGCCGACCAGACCGGGCGCGGGCAACTGCGCGGTGTGGAAGAAGGCGAAGAAGGCGCGGTGGAATTGCAGCAGGCGTTCGTGCCCACGGTGTATCTGTACGACAACTTCCCCGGTGGCGTGGGCCTGAGCGAGCCGCTGTGGTTGCGCCAGGCCGAGTTGCTGCAGCGCGCCGATGAGTTGGTACGGCGTTGCGATTGCAGCGCCGGCTGCCCGGCGTGCGTGGGGCCGGTGTTGGCCGCGCACGAAGAAGGTAAAGGCGAGTCGCCCAAATCGCTGGCGTTGACGGTGCTGGCGCTGTTGTTCGATGCGGATGCGCCGTTGCGCCACGCCACCCAGGTGGACGAGGACCTGGCGCTGGACGTGCTTGCATGAGTGTGAGTGCGGACCGGCTGCGCTTGCTGCGGCGTCAGGCCGGGCATGCCGATGTGCGTGCGCCGGTGACGATTGCAGACGGCGATGCACCGCACGGCGCGCAGGCAGCGCCTGCGGTGGATGCGAATGCCGGAACTGTTGCTGGAGTGCCCCAACTGCATTCCAATGCAGGCGCGCGTGTTGCGCCGCATGCAGCGATGGCACGCGCGGTCGTGGATGCTGCTCCTACTGGCGACGTTGCCGCACGTGAGGTGCGTCGTGGTGCATCTTCGCCCTGCGATGCGCCGGCGATCGCGCAGACCGGCGTGGACGATGAAACCTCAGCGTTCGCGACCGAATGCATGATGCTTTCGCCTGCACAACAGATGCACTCCGCAGTGGTCGGACGAACATCTGGTGAAGCAGTTGTTGTGGGCGATGCGCGCACGCGTGCCGCAAGTGAAATGCCTGCAACGGCACAGCCGGCGCGTGACCCGGCAACGCCGGTGGCTGGCAGCGGCCCTGGTGTCAGCGCAGAACGTCTGCGCTTGCTGCGTCGTCAGGTCGGCGGGCTGACGCCTGCAGCGCGCAAGGACGATGCGGTGATGCCGACGCGCGCGCAGCGTCAGCCTGCGTCAGGTGCCACCTCGCAGGGGTGGCGCGTTGCGCCGCGCGATGCTGCTGCGCCAAGCGCGCAGGCAGGCAACGTAGACGCTGGCAGTGACCGGCGTGCCCCGGCACAGACACAGACACCGGCAATGACGCGCCGCGCCTTGCAGGCACCGGGTGCTGCAACGCCAGCGCGCGATGCCTCCGTGTTTGCCTGGGTGGAGCACGACGTGCGCCACCGGCCGGTATCTGCGTTGCAGTCGCCGTCGCCGTCGCAATCGACTGCACATGCCGATGCCGATACAAATGTCGCTGCCGCTGCTGCGAAGCGTCTGCCTGCATCGCATGAAGCGTCTATCGCACCGATGCCCGCTTCGCAGCGACGCACCGATATCGCCGGCTTGCGCAAGATGATCGGCCTGCGCGAACGTGCGGTGTCAACGCACACGCCGGCGCGCGCAGCGTCCACCGATCGCCATCTGCCCGGCAACGAGATCGCGCCTGGCCTGCATCTGATCGAAGACTTTCTACCGCAGCCGATTCCGCACGAAGCCTTGTCGCTGGCGTTCGCCAAACGCGAGGACGCGGTAGACCCGATGGATCTGCTGTTCTTCGATACCGAAACCACCGGCCTGGCCGGCGGCACCGGCACGCGCGCCTTCATGATCGGGGTGGCCGATTGGTACATGGACGACGCACACGGCAGCGGGCTGCGCGTGCGTCAGTTGATGATGTCCACGATGGCGGCCGAGAGCGCGATGCTGGATCTGTTCCGCAGCTGGCTGTCGCCGCAGACGGTGCTGTCCAGCTACAACGGCCGCTGCTACGACGCACCGTTGTTGAAGACGCGCTATCGGCTGGCACGCCGCGGCGACCCGATCTCCGCGTTGGATCATGTGGATCTGCTGTTCCCCACCCGCCGCCGCTATCGCGGCACCTGGGAAAACTGCAAGCTGGCCACCATCGAACGACAGCTGCTGCGCGTGGTGCGCGAGGACGACCTGCCCGGCTCCGAAGCCCCGGCCGCCTGGTTGAGTTACCTGCGCGGCGGCAGCGCGCGCAACCTGCGCCGCGTGGCCGAGCACAATCATCAGGACGTGGTGACCTTGTCGCTGTTGCTGCAACGCCTGGTGGCGGTGGACGCGCAGGACCGCGAGGTGATTCCGATGCTGGAGATGCCGTAGCGCTGGACCAGGCGCTGCGCTGGCACAGCGTGGCCCGCATGCCGCCGGGCCACGCTATGCCAGCGCGGGATCACTGCGCCAATGTCACTGCTCCGGCTCGATCTGTTTGGCTTGCTCGTTGAGGTAATGGCTCACCGGTGCGCCGCGGTACTGATCGGTCAATCGCCCCAGCGATTCGGCGCGTACATCCGCCGCCTGCCTTGCTGCGGCGTCGTGCGGACCTTGGGGCGCACGATCCAGACGGCGGCCTTCGCGCACTGCCGCAACATGCGCCGGGTCGGCTGGCTTGGACGCGGCGCGGAACTCGTTGGTGCGCTGCTCCACGATCGCCGCATCGCGTGCGGTGTCGATGGGGGTTTCCGGCGGCAGGTCCAGTTCCATGCCGGTATGTCCACGCGCCAGCGTGCGGTTTTCCAGCAGCGCGAGCAGTTCTTCCTCGGGCTGGTCGGTCAACAGGCTTTCGCCGGCGTCGCGAAAGGCACCGGCGGTGGTGCGCTGAATCCCAAAGGCTTCGCCGCTGAGCTTTTGCATCTCGCCGAAGTTGCGCCAGACGTAATAGTCCTTGTCGTGGTTGGCGCGCGGCAGCGAGAAATCCTCATACCGGTAGCCGGACGAAAATGCCGCCTGCGCGTAAGCCGAGTCCGGCTGACGCAAGCGTGTGCGTGTCAGTTCCATGGCCTTGCCCGCAGCGCTTTGCTGATCGGTGGCCACCGCCTCCACGATGACCGGGCGCATCTTGTTCCAGCTTTCCAGCCACTGCACTGCGGTCTCGGCCAGCCCCTCGGGGCCATCGTCCTTGCCCGGGAAGAAATCGCGCAGCTGCGGGTCGGCCAGCATGCCCTGGCTGAAGACCGGCACCACATTGATCTTGGACAGCAGGCGATCGAGCGCGGCACGGCGGGGCGCATCCTGCGAGTGCATCGGATTGATCTGGTAGTGCTTGTACAGATTGGACACGAATTGATCGAAGCCGCCCGTGTAGTACTTGGCATACAGCTTGATCGCCGCCCCCTGGCGCAGATCCGGCCGGCGCATCAGCAGCATCGCCACCGCCTCGGCGGTGTCTTCCTTGCAATCCAGCGCCACCGACATCGCCTCCGGCTTTTGCAACGCGTGCTCCAGTGCCTGCTCCACGGCGGCAATGGTCTGATCGGTCTTGATGAAGTTGCCATCGACCGGGTTGCGGATCACCAGCGGCATGTCACGCAACTGGGCGAACGGCACCTGCGAGACCAATCTGTTCTGCGGGTCGTCGGTCATGCGTCCAATGCTGAAGTCGTGCATCAAGACCGGCACGCCGTCGGCACTGACTTCGACATCCAGCTCCAGGTTGCGATACCCCTGTGCGTAGGCGCGATCGATGGCGGCAAGCGAGTTCTCCGGAATGCCGGCGTGGTTGTCGAACAAGCCCCGGTGCACCATCACGTCCTTGCCCAGCGCGCGCGTGCTCGGCGCCTGGAAATACGCGTCGTGAACCAGCTCCTTGCGGTGCTTGCGCAGCAGCGCGTCCTTGCCGGCCACCAGATGATGGTCGTTGGCATTGAAGAACGCTGCACCGCCGTCGCGCGCCGGCACCTCGTGGCCGTGGTAGCGCGCGGCTTGCTGCAACTTGCGGCGCGGCTGCGTGGAGGCGGCGGGCTGCAGCCAGTGCGGCGTTGTCAGCCCGTGGCCGGGCAGATCCAGCGCCTTGCGCAAGGCAGTGTGGGCTGCGTCGCTGAAGGTGTCGCCAGGCGCAAACGCGCGCTGCAGATCGAAGATGATGCGGCCTTGCTGCGCATCGACCAGCACCGGGCCTCCCGCTGCACTGGCGCAATCGGGTAGCGCCTTGGCCATGGCTTTGAACGCGGCTCTATCCAGATACACCGGCTGCAGCGCTCCAGCTGCAAGCTTTGCTGCAATGCTGTCCTTCTCGGGCGCGATACCGGCCTGCGCGAGGTGGGTGGCCAGCTTGCTTTGCAGCGCTTGCACCGTGATCTGCCTTGCCTGCACTTCGGCCAGCCGCTGCTCCGAAAACTCGCTGTCCAGTGCCACCAACGCCTGCTTGCCGGTCATGGCGCTGTCGTTCAATGGCACCAGCGGTGGTTGCATGAGGGCCTGGCGACGAGGCCGTGCACGCAAGGGCAGATTGCCGCCTGGCACGTGCGGCACCTCCATCGGGGTGATGGCACTGGTGTGCGTGGGTGTTGCCAGCGCGGTGGTGTGCGTGGCGGCTGGTTGCAAAGGACCAATACGCATGACGACCTCAAGAGCACTGCGGGCGGCCAGTAAAGCGCGTGGCATATGACAATTTGCAACCGAGGCGAAGTCTGCCGCCGCAATGCGAAACGATGCCCCCGGCGCACCGCATCACGTGGCCCGGCGCCTGCGCTAGAACAGCGTTTCCTTGAACGGCAGCATCGCCGCGCCCAGCACCGTGGCGTGTGCCTGCACCTGCCCGACCAGCAACGCCGGATACGGCGATGCGACGCCGCGCCGTGGCGCGGATTCGAAAGCGATACGGGCGATCAGCCGCTGCGCAAGATCTGCCGGCAGGCGCGCGCCGAAGACGATGACGCGCGGGTCGATCAACGCGATGATCGCCGCCACCGCCAGCGTCACGGTGGGTTGCACCGCATCCAGCCAGGCCTCGATCTGCGGCCACGCTGCGTCGTAGTGCTGCAGCATGGTGTGCAGGTCCGGCAGCACATGGCCATCGGCGACCAGCGCCTGGCGCAGGCTTTCCAGCGTTGGCCGCGCCATGCCGGTGATGGCCGAGATGCGCCCCAGTTCGCCCACGTTGCCGTGCGCGCCGCGGTGCACCTTACCGGCGGCGATCACGCCCGCGGCGAAGCCGTCGGCGATCGTCAGATAGACCAGATCCGGCGATTGGCGGCCAACCCCGTACAAGGCCTCGGCCAGGGCGGCGCAATGGGCGTCGTTGTCCATCCAGACCGGCAACTGCAGGCGCTCGGCGATGAACCGGTCCAGCTCCACCTGCATCCATTCGGCGGCCAGCGAAAGCGGCGGATTGACCCGGGTGCCGTCGCCGATGCGCGGGCCGGTCATGCTGACGCCCACCCCGAACAGCCGCTGCCGGTCCACACCGGCCGCCTGCAACAACTGCTCCAGCAATTCCGGCAAGCGCGCCGCGAGCAGATCCAGCGTCAGCGGGAAGGCCGTGAGCTGGCGCATGCCGCGGACCTGCCCGGCGAAGTCGATCAGCACCACCGCGATGCCATCGACCATCACCGAGACCCCCACGCTGAACGCGTAGCCGGGCACCAGACTGAGCTGCACGCTCGGTTGGCCGCGACCACGCCGCAGCGACGGGCCGAGCTGGAGCAGGCCCTGTGCGACCAGCGGGTCGATGATGCCCTTGGTGCCGGGAACGCTGAGCCCGCTGGCGCGCGGCAGATCGGCACGTGCCAGCTGGCCGGCACTGCGGATCAGATCCAGCAACGCGCGCTCGCTGGAACCGGCGGCCTGCCCGTCGCTACGGCGGCGGTAATGCGAACGAATGGCCGCGTGGGCGAAGAAGGAAGACATAGAAAGCAAAAGGGCAGTGGTTGTCACATAAGCTTAAATTAAGCAGATTAATTTAATCCGCCTGCGGCACCGCGTTGGGGCCGCCCGACATCGCGGATCGTGCCATGCGTCTGTTTCATCCCTCTTCCTCTGGCCCTGTGTGTCTGCCCGGTCCGGCCTGCGGCCCGCAGCGTCGCATATTGTCGCTCGCGCTGGGCATGGCCGTGGTGGGCTGGATGCACGCGCCGGCCCAGGCTGCCGAGGCGCCCGCCGATGCCTCGGCGCAGACCCTGGATGCCGTGCAGGTGCGCACCTCGTTCCAGTCGCAGAACACGCGTGCCATCGCCACCAAGCAGGCCGCGCCCACCATCGTGGATTCGGTCGCCGCCGACAGCATCGGGCAACTGGCGGACTTCAACGTGGGCGATGCGCTGCGCCGGGTCACCGGCGTCAGCACCGTGGAGTACCAGGGCGAGCCGCGCTACGTGACGGTGCGCGGCCTCAACGGCAACTACAACAGCATGCTGATCGACGGCTTTGCGTTCGCCAGCAACGACATCGGCAGCCGCCAGGCAATGATGGATGTGCTGCCGGCCAATTTTGTCGACCGCATCGATGTGGTGAAGTCGTTCCTGCCGGAAAACGACGGCGGCGCGATCGGCGGCGTCACCAACCTGGTCACCGCCACCGGCTTCGGCCGCCCGGACGGCCTGCTCACCTTCTCGGCCAAGGGCGGCGCCAACCTGATGGGCAGCCGCTATGGCGGCAGGACGCCGGTTGGCGAGGGCGACCTGAAGTGGGGCAAGCGCTTCGGTCGCGACGGGCAGTTCGCCTTTTTGGGCGCCGCCAGCCAATGGCGGCGCGAGATCTCGGTGCCGCAGCAGGAAAACGGCGGCGGCTTGAACTGGTACGCCGCCAATGGCACGCGCGATCCGGTGGCCTATGGCGGCACCGGCGATGCGGTGCCCAGCGAGCGACGCTGGTACAACTACGACAACACTCGCGAACGGCGCAGCCTCACCGCGCGCGTGGACTGGCAGCCGGAGGGCCCGCTCAGCGGCCATGTGTCCGGTTACAGCTTCCGCCAGCGCGAGGCCTCGGACCGCTATACCCAGAACGCCCAGGTGCAGAACAGCGCGCGCCTGAGCCGCACCGGCCCGCAGAGCGGCACGCTCGACAACGTGAATCAGTACGTGGAATTGGGGCAGTTGCGCTGGAAGCGCGCGCTGTCGGGCATCAACGGCGAACTGCTGGCCGAGTTGCCGGCGCAGTGGCGCGCCGCGCTGCGCGCCAGCACCTCGCGCGCAACGGTGGACAACCCACAGACCTGGGACCGCTTCCAGCAAAATCGCCTGGCCTACGGCTTCGACTGGAGCGGCACGCTGCCCGCCTTCACGCCCCTGGCCCCGGCCCTGGCCGACGACCCGGGGCGCTACGCAAACCTCTATCACCAGCAGGAACGCACCGGCTACGCCGAACGGGTCGGCGATCTGCAGCTGGAGCTACGTCGCAACATGGACGAGGACAGCCGTGGGCTGGGGCTGGCCGTTGGCGCGCGGCAGGTGCGCACGCACATGCGCACCGACGTGCAGCGCACCACCTGGAACGGCTTGCCTGACACCTTGGCCGACGTGCTGGGCAGCCCCACCTGCGCGCTGGGCTGCAACAGGCAGATGATGACCATCGACCCGGCATTGGCGGATGCGCGCTGGGATGCCCTCGCCGGCCAGGCGCGCGGTGTGGTGGACACCACCGCGCAGAACAGCGGCAGCTACAGCGTCGACGAGCAGGTGCGCGCCGGCTTTGCCCAGGCGCAATGGCGCGGCGAGCGCTGGCTGCTGGCTGGCGGCATCCGTCTGGAACACACCCGCTTTGCCAGCGCCGGCCAGCAGCTGAGCGGAACCACCTGGACGCCGGTCAGCGCGGTGCATACCTACCGCAACTGGTTGCCATCGCTCAGCGGGCAACTGCAGACCAGCGCCAACGGCACGCTGCGCTTTGGTGCCTCGCGCTCAATCGGCCGCCCGCGCTTGGACCAGATGGCATTGAACGGCGGCGTGCTGCAGCTGGGCAGTACACCGCCCACGCTCAACCAGGGCAACCCGGACCTGCAGCCGCGCCGCTCGCAGAACCTGGACCTTGGCCACGACTGGAGCTTCGACGACGGCGGCAGCCTGCTGTCGATCGCGCTGTTCCACAAGACCATCGACGATGAAATCTTCCGCTACGGTCAGATGGACAGCATCGACGGCGAGCAGGTGCTGGTCACCCAGCCACGCAATGTGGACCGGCCGGTGCGCCTGCGTGGCGCCGAGCTGGGAGCCATCAAGGAGCTGGGGCCGTTGCTGCCTGCGCTGGACGGCTTGTCGGTGTCGGCCAATGTCACGTTCCTGGACGTGGAGTACCCGGTGGTGCTCGGCGATGGCACCCGCACCACCCTGGACGTACTGCCGCAGCAGCCCAGGCAGTTGTGGAATCTGACCCTGAATTACGCCCGTGGCCCACTGCGCACCACGCTGGCCTGGAGCCGCACCGGCGAGCTGTGGGATGACCGCTTTCCCAATTACAGCAGCCTGCCCGAGTTCTATCGCAACCGTTACCAGCAACCGCTGGACCGCATCGATCTGAAACTGGGCTGGGATGTGTCGCCGGCGGTGTCGCTGAGCCTGGACGTGCTCAATCTGGCCGGCCAGGGCTACCAGTACCGCATCGGCCGCGATCAGGAATATGTGCAATCGGCCTGGAAGATGGCCCCCACCGTGATGGTCGGCGTCAATGTCAAACTTTGAGGAGCTGTGTATGTCGCCATGTCTGGATACCACCTTCAGCCGGCGCCGGCTGCTGGCCGCTGCTGCCGGCGCCTCGCTGCTGTCCACCGCGTTGCCGGTGCTCGCCGATCTCGCCGATAAAGCGCCGCCGCCGGATGTGGGCCGCAAATTCCTGCGCTCGAAACGGCCAATGCCGTTTGCCGGCAATACGTTTGTGGGCCATCTCGAACAGCAGGGCGATGGCTACGACAGTTTCGACCGGGTGCTGGAGATCTACCGCGAATTGCCCGAGCAGCGCTTTGCCAACAAGCTGGCCGTGTTGCCGCCGAGCAGCTATCACGTGACCTTGCTGGGCGGGGTCAATGAAACCGACCGCGCGCACGGGCCATGGCCGAGCGATCTGGCGCGCGATGTGGCGTTAGCCGACATCAACGCCAGCTTCCTGTCGCAGTTGCAGCAGCGCGATGCTGCACCGCTCGGCGCGTGCCGGTTTTTGGTCGACCCCACGGCGGCCAGGACCGGTAGCCACGACAATCTGCTGATTCCGTTGCTGCCTGCCGACGCGGCCACCGCGCAGCGCTTGGAGACGGCGCGTCAGGCATTGATGACGTTGACCAACTTGCAGCGCCCGGATTACACCAATTTCCGCTTCCACATCTCGTTGGCTTACCTGTGCGAGACGCTCGATGCGGCCGAGCAGGTGGCCTATCGCCTTGCGGTGGGCGATTGGTTGAAGCGGCTTGCGGCGGCAGGCCCGATCACGGTGCCGCGTTTCCACTTTTGTACCTTCAAGGACATGGACGCGTTTCGTGAGGTGCGTGAGGTTTGAAGTTGGGCGTATGTGGCGAATACAGAAGCCCCTCTCCCTCCGGGGCGAGAAGGCACGGCTTGCGTGCCACTGGCGCGCGTGCCTTGGAGCGCCCGCGCTGCAAGCGCGGGCCGGGGCGCGGAGCAGGGGTTGGGGTGAGGGTACGCAATCTCGCCAACTCACAATTGCCGGCGTATTTGCCCTATCGAAAGACCGAATATTTCGTTTAAGCAGGCGTTTGCAGCACGTTGAATTTTGTGTGTGATGGCGACACCTGTGTGCGTGGTTGATGCCTGTTGCTCAGTATCGGCGAGCAGACAGGCACCAGCGTATCCAGCTTACCCGCGCACGATGGCGACACGATGCGACTAACCGGAGACCCGTGTCACCAGGCCACGGTCCAACGCCTCGCGCAGCACCTTCAGCGCTTCGCGCGTGGCGAGCTTGGAGGCACCGGCCTGCTTGGTCGCCAACGCGGCCTGCCTGTCGGCCAATGCACGTTGCTCCCTGGCCAATGCCTGCAGCGCCTCGGGCATGGCATCCTGTTGCGAGGATGCGGATGCAGCGGCAGATTGCGTGCGTGTCGAGGCCTGGAGCGCACGCGGCTCGGTCTGCGCAGACAGTTGTGCGGCCAGTGCGGCTTGGCGCTCGCTCAGCGCATGCTGACGTGCCGCCAAGATGGCCTGGGCGTCGGCCAGTTGCTGGCTGCGGACATGCGCCGCGCTCAGCCGATGCATCAGCGTCGGATTACGCACCAGGTATTGCACGCCATCGGCGCGGAACCACAACACGCGCTGGCCATTGCCGGCATAGGCGCGTGCGGTCTGCAGATCGCTGCGCGAGCCATGCATCACCTGATGGTCGCCGTGCACCAACACATAGGCATCGCCTTCGTCCTGGGTGATTGCGGTGGCTTTGCCGCACGGTGCGTTTGCTCTGGCTCGCGGTGCGACCGGGGTTGGTGCTGCATTGGATGCACTGGGTGCGACCGGTGCGACGGGTGCCAAAGGCGCTGTTGGCGCACTGGCTGTTGGCGCGATAGGAGAAGCCGCAGGTGCCGGCAGCGCCGGCATGGCAGGCGCTGCCGGCACAACAGCCAACGCAAGTGGATGCGATGCAGATGCAGTTGCGATCAGCGAAGGACCAGCGAGTGCGGCGGTAGCCAGCAGCAACGCGGTGCGTAGGCACAGCAGTGGGGAAGCGGTCTGGATCATGAGAGATCTCCACGAAAGTCACAGCTCGGTAGGTACCGCCTGCGCAGGACACGCAGACGGGGTGGGACACAGCAATCACGCGGCCACGGCGTTGCCGACGCTGCGCAGCGTCGTTACGCAGGAAGTGCCGGGCTGTGGCGGGCCCGTGTCGATGCAGGTGCTGCCTGGCGCGATGCGATCGCACGATGCCGGCAGGTGCTTGGTGTCATTAACGCTGCCACGGGTCTGCCGGCCGTGCACGGCCAGGAGCGGATCGGTGACTGCACGCCACACGTTGCCGAGGCGTGGCCGCTAGAAACGGTGCTGACGCGACGTGCGGTCTGCAGCGAGCCCGCTGCGGTTGGCTCTCTCTGTTCGGTAGCTGCAACGGCCGGCAAGACGGTGCGAGCGAGCGTCAACTGGTGTAGATGGCGCGCTAAGAAGAGGGTTCGCCCAGAACCGGGGCCTGCGCGTGGTCCATGCCGGCTCCGGGCACCGACCGCGCCCGCCTGACGGTGCGCGCAGTCGTGTCGTTCATGGCTCCTAGTTGTTCTGCGCCTGTTCTGCGTCTGCTTGCGCTTGGTCGGCGTCTGCCTGCGCTTGCGCTGCCTCCCGTTGCGCCTGCGCCGCTTCCTGTTGCCCGCGCGCGGCCTCGATGCGGGCCTGACGTGCGGCCTGCTTGTCCATCTCGGCCTGATGCCGGGTCAGCTCGGCCGCTTGCCGCACCGCCGCGGCATAGGCGTATTGCGCCTGGCGATGCTGCTGCGCCACCTCGCGAATCTGTTGCTCGGCTTCGCGCGCCTGCTGTTGCGCGTCCTGTTTGGCCTGCGCCAGTTCCGGGCCCAATGACGCCAGCTGTTCGCGTGCTTCCTGCAGCGCGTCCTGCGCGTCCTGCATCTGTTCCTGGCGACGTTCAAGCTCGCGGTTGTCGGCACCCAGCACATCCTGCATGGCGCTTTGCGCATCACGCAGCGCCGTGGCGGCGGCCTCGCGGCTGACGCGGTCCAGCTCCACATCCCAGCGGCTTTGCGTTGCATCCCCATCTGCACCAGGCAGTGGCTCGGCGCCCAGCACATCGGCGATGACACCGTGCGACGCCGGGGCAGCCGGTGCCGCGGGCAGTGCGCTCATCGGCGCTGCGGCATCCACCAACGACACACCGCCGGGCGTACCGGGCGTGCGTTGCGCTGCCGGGGCGGTCACCACGATGGGCCGCATGCTGGTGGACGTTGCCGGCACCGGCATTGCGACCAGGCGCAGCGGCAGCACGCCGGCGACGGCCACCGTCGCCAGGATCACCGCCGCGGCCAGCCGCGGAAAGGCGCTGGTGTCCTGCAACATCACCAGCCTGCGCTTCAAGCTGAGGAACGACGGCGAGGCACTTGCCACGCCACCGAGCGGACGTGGCGATACCCCGAACTGCAGCAGCAGGCGTCCATAGTCATGACGGCAATGGCGATGCCCGGCGACCACGGCCGCATCGCAGGCCGCTTCGCGGGCGATGGCGTATTCACGGGCGGCCAGGTGCACCAGCGGATGGAAGAAGAACAGATGCTGGGCCAGCGACGGCAGCAGCCCCCACCACAGGTCGCGGCGGCGCAGGTGGATCAACTCGTGGGTCAGCGCCATGTCCAGGTCGTCGTCGGCCATCTGCGCCAGGCGCTTGGCCGGGAGCAGCAACACCGGCCGCCACGGGCCGATCAACTGCGGCGAATCGATCTGCGAGGACAGCCGCAACGCGGGTGGGTGCGACAAGCCGTGCGCCTCGGCCGCCATCTGCAGTGCCTGCACCAACGCCTTGTCGGTGCACGGCTGGGCCGCACGTACCAACGCACGGCTGCGCCAATAGGCGCGCAGCGTGCCGGCCGCGATCACCAGCACGCCGGCAGCCCACACCGCAAACAACCACGTGGCCCACGACGACCAGACCGTGACATCCATGGCGTGCGCCGTCGCGCTGGCAGCGGTGGCTGTCGATGCGGCGGCCGTGGCCGTGGCCATCGGCACCAACGTGTCGGCGCTGCCAAGCGCAGATGCAAACGTGTGCGCCGGCAATACCGGCAACTGCAGCGGCGCGCTCCACAGCAGGCCAACCACGGCCTGCACGCCTACCAACCACCACAGCCAGGTTTGCGTGGTGGCCGGCAAGCGCTTCACCCCGCGACACAGCGCCCACACCGCAAGTGTCAGCACCGCGGTCTGCACACTGGTGGCGCCGAGTTTCCATAACAGCGATTCGATCAGGGGCGACATGGCTCAATCCTCCTTGCGCTGCGATTGCAGCTTGGCGACCAGGGCTTCGAGTTCGGCCAGCTCGGTATCGCTGACTTCGGCGCGCTGCGACATCCACGCCACGAACGGCGACACCGAGCCCTGCAAGGTCTTTTCCACGAACTGCCCCACAGCCGAGCGCACCACATCGTCCTGGCCGGTGGTGGCGCTGTAGCGGTACATGCCGTCCACCTGCTTGCGGCGCAAAAAGCCCTTCGCGCGCAGCCGCTCCATCATGGTCAGCACGGTGGAGCGCGCCAGCCCGCGCGGCTCACCGAACGCGGCCGCCACTTCGCCGACACTGGCGTGCCGTTGTTCTTCGATGTGTTGCAGCAGGGCCAGTTCCTGGTCCCCGATGGTCTTGCCGCGCATGCCGCTCTCCATGACTACAGTTGTCGCTACCGTAAGCCTGGCGACAGGTGTAGTCAATAGGTCGGATGGCAGGGGGGAAGCGTGCATTTCCGATGGGCGCGCGCACCATAGCTTGGTCGCCTTTGGACAAACTTATGGTCTGCAGGCACCCGCCGAACTGTGGTGTTCGACCCGCGCCCAACGTCTCCTTCTGCCCCTATCCCCGGGGTTCGAGAAACAACTCTGCTCGCTTTGCATTGTCGCGCCGTGGGACACATCCCGCAGTCTCAGCCCGAGTGGGTTTCATACCGCAACTTAATGCAATTATTGGATTGAACAGGGCCAGGCCTCGCGAGATGTTTTGCGCAGTGCTGTGTTTCCTCATAAGAGGACTTTGAATAGGCTTTTAGGGCTACCGGGCCCGACTAACAAGTCGGCGTATAACAAGACCAAGCAATCGGGTCGAAACCTTGCTCAATCGAGGCATATGGATGTCCGCTAGGCTCGAAAGCGGCTTTTCCCCAAATACGCGCGGCTGGTGAGCTGAATCACCATTGACGGGTTCGATGGTTAGTTCGTTCGCGCGCGGGTGCAGATCAGCAATGCCCCTCGGATTTCGTGGCTTCTGCAGTCGCTTCGTCGGCCAATGCATCGAGTGCGGTAAAGACTCCTGGCAGATCATCGCGATATGAGGCTATGTAGTTGCTCATCACTACGCGCCGATCTTGGACTTGCAGGACTTTCTGGCGAATAAGATTACGGTGCTTGCCCCAGTACAGCCCCATTTCCTTTGCATCAAAACCTCCGAGAATTCCTGTCTTGGTCGTAATGTAACTATCCTCATCGTTGTCCGAAAAAAAGGCATTGGTCAAATGCGAGAGGCAGTGATCAAGGAAATGAAAAACGTTGTCCTCTTCGAAGGCCGGGTTAAAACAGAAATCAAATGCATACATGTTCATCAGCCGTGCTATGCCACCGCAGTCGGCCGCTCCTGATTCGTCGTAGTACCCGCAACCAACGCCCGAACCATTCGGAGGAAATGAATTGCTTAGCTGATAAATCACGAAGGAATTAACAATGTAACGTGCCGAGGAAGTTAGCTGGCCGAGCGAAGGGGCGCTCGGTTCGGACTCTCTTCGACCTGAAATCTGCGAGACAATACGGGGCGACGCATCACCTAGGAGAGCTTCATCCTGCATGTCCTTGACTTCAGAGTAGAAATTCCGCTGCGAGTCGATGTAGCTGCGTTTGAAGAGCGCGAAGACCTCCTGAGACAGCTTTCTCATCCCCACTAGGGCGAGGTTTCTGACGTAACCCGTTGTTAGTGCGTTTGAATCCTGATGAAGGATGAGGGCAGAATGCAAGTTGCGCAGTTGTGCCTGACGATCTGCAGAGCACTGGAGCCTAAACAACATCAGATCGTTCCAGCCGAGAACCCCACGGTCGTCGTTGGCGATGCATTGAAGTAGGCCCTTCCCCTCGTAGATGCCCTCACCGAAGATCCGCCATGCGATCTCGACGATGTTTTCCGCAGAGTTGGGGCGCCGCCGACCAGACGTCCTTTCCCAACCAGCGCGGTCCAGGAGTCGCAGCAGGGAGTAGATCGACCTCGGCCGCAACCCTCGGTCCCCATTCTCGATCGACGAATAGTGAGGGAGATAATCTACTAGGGTGTTGATGGCATCATCCGCAGCGGAGTGGGTGAAGTTATGAGATTGATTGACAAGCACTCTCCAGAACTGATCATGCGCGCGCTCTCCCAACTCAAGCTTGAATTCAGCTGACGTCAGAATTGAAGAAATAGAGGCCCCTTTTTGAACTTTGTTCACGGCATCCTGATACAGAACAAAGGTTTCCCGAGGTTCAGGCGTAGCGAATCGCACAATGAGCTTGAGGTAGTTCTCTAGATTTCGAGATGAGTCTCGGTTGAAGCATGCCCGTGACGCCAGGACATTCTCATCCAAGCTGCTGAAATCGCCGAGTTGCAAAACTTCCATGTCAAAAATCTGTCTGAGTAAGAACCCCGCGGTTCCGCGGTCCTCACCCACGAGCTTTGAGAACTCGGCAGTGTTTTTGTATTTGCGATCGTCGTATTCGCGGCGAGCCGAGAAAATCCCGCTGCGACCCTCCGTTTCTTCGGCATAGATGCGCCTGAACCACCCTGGGTAGTTTAAATGCAGAAGGATAAGATTGACTAGGTCGCGCTTATTGAAATCCGTCCGGCCTAGATCACTTCTCTCAAGTTGCATAAGTATCATTGCATTGACGAACCGCTTTACTTTACGCAGATCGCCAACGAGGGGCAGGTACCTCGCTGCCAGGTCGCCGTCAAGAATATCGGCTAGCTCGTTTAGCACGGCACCAAGCTTCAGCATTGTATCGGATGGAATTGAGCCAAGCCGATTTTCTTCGCGCTGCCAATCTCGACGGAGGAAATCTCGAATTCTTGAGCTATCGACGAACAAGCTCAGCTTGACGGTCACAAACTTTTCCAGAAACTCGCGTGCTCTAGTGTCGTCCTCTTTGCTCCCGGCAAGTATCTCGGTGTCATAACAGAGAACGTAGGTTGCTTGGGAAAGCTTGAATGTTCGTCGAGTGGCGAACAGAATGCTGTTCGTGGTCTTTACGTCCAAGCGATCCAAGTCATCTATGACGACGATTACGCGACGGTCGATTCGCTTGAGTACTTCGTCGATATCGTCAAGCAGTTCCTCGACGGTCTCCTGACCTGGTTCCAAGGAGAGCTTGAATCCAAGGAACGAAACATCGGCCTTTCCTTTGATCAGGCGAGAATACCGAGACGCTGCCGGCCTGAATTCTGGGGCGAAGACCTGTCGTTGGATCGCGTTGGACAGGTCCCGAATCATGCGGTCCGCTAGGTCGGACTCCGATGCATACCGAAGAGGTTCGAATCGGCAAACTATGACCCTGTCTTTGGCAAGGGCCCAGTAGCGTTCAGCCATGTTGATAAAACTTGTTTTGCCTACACCCCAGGGGCCATCAACACCAAAGACAAGCCCCGGATACGCACTGCTTTCTAGGACAGTTTCCGCAAACGCCTTGGCTTGCGTTTTACTTGCGAGCAAATCGTCTCGCTCGTTTTCTATTTCCTCGTCCGCTATGAAGTAAAGCTGTGGAACAGCCTTCTTTGATCTCGGAAGATATAGCTGGACCAATGGCGACAACAAGATGGCGCAGAGCAGAAAAAAAATCATTGGCATCCACTGCGGATCTGCGGTCTTTAACGCGATGTGAGCATTCGCGAGCCAAGGTGACGCCAGTCCATTTGCCCAGATGCCTATACCAGTGGCAGCCAATAGGTCGACACGCATGCTACGGGCCATTCGTCCTGCGGTAGCAAATGCACCACGCTTTGCTGCATAGATCGAACACAGAGCCGCACCTGCGATCATCACGCCGGCCCTTGCCCAGATGGGTACCCCGGACGAGGCTGGGACGAAGCTTATGCCGAGGTAGAAGGCGATTCGTCCGATCTCCGCGACCAAGAATCCGGTGGCAAGCGACCGCACGAAGATCAGCAACTCGGCCATCTTCATTACAGGTTTCGTGGCCGTCATCGAGCTCTCCTTCGGAACGTTAGCCATCAATTGCGGCCTTTGCGTCGAGCCGACACCTTCGGCTTCGCCTTATACAGCTTATTGAGCTCCTTAGCCGATGCAGCAGTGCCAGCGAGGATGGCTTCGACCGTAAGGTACAGCCACAGAGCCTGAGTAACGTCATCCTTACGGAATCTCGCGCTGCCCAAGGCATGAGCCGCATTTCGCTTCTTGTTGAATGTTGTCGAACAAGGTTTTCGCTGGAAACCGGAGAGAATGTTTGAGACCGACGCCCTTCTGCTTTGCTAAGACGGCAAACTTCCCACCGAGCTTCAGATATAACACTTTTTCTCTCGTTTTTTTGGGGGATTTTGTCAAGAAATCTCTTGCAGACACCTGATACCATTTTTTTGACTAACGTGAAAGTCTGAAGAGCGCTGTAAGGGAATCGCCGTGCATCTTGATTTAGAGTGCCTCGACTAGAGCGTGTTATGAACTTTGGAAGAGCGTGGCTTCATTTCCAAGCATCAGAATCGTGAAGACGACAAAGTGCAAACCGGCCAAGGTTTCCGGCAATCCCTCATAGTCGCGTGCCAGCCGTCTGAACGATTGGCCCATCCGAAGCTGCGCTCGACAACCCAACGGCGCGGCAGCAAGACAAAGCCTTTTTCGCTTCTTGCAGCTTGATCACATGCACCTTAATGCCTTCTTCCTTTGCCGCCCGCGCCGGTTCTTGACCGGTATAGCCCTGATCAACAAACGCAATCTTGACCGTTTCACCGGTCATGTGTTGCACCTCTTGAGCAAACGAAAGGACGGTGTTGCCCTTGACGTCGGTGATGGTGACCTTCTTGCCATTGAGCTTTGCGGTGAGCGGCTCACCCTGCACGGTGGTCAGCGTGGCGCTGCCGCCGCCTGCGCGCGCTCCTGCTCATTGGCTGGCGTCAACTGGACGGCGAGCAGATGCCCCAGCGTATCGACAACCATATGCACCTTGCTGCCTTTCTTGCGTTTAGAGCCATCATATCCAGCACGCGGCCCGCTTTCACAGGTGGAGTGCAGCATCCGGCCATCGAAAGTAACCGCGCTCGGTTGCGCTTTCTTACCTTGTGCTACGCAAGATCGAACGCAGATCACTGGCTATGGCCTCAAAGCAGCCAGCCTACAGCCAACGTTACGTTTGCTGATACACCGCCTCCCAAGGCGGGAAATCGCTGGGAAGCAATCGCCATGGTACGCCGGCGCGTTCGATCTAGCGCAGTGCGTTGAACATCGCGCGTAGCGCGTACTTGCGCTGCGGTGCTTGCGTATTCATCAGTGTCAGATATGGCGCGGCAAAGGTCCATTCTTCACGAGGGCAAAGTTCATAACACGCTCTGGGGAGAAACCATCGCGATGACCGCTTGTGGCCGAAAGCAGATGCATTGATGCATGTGTGGTTGCCGCATAAAACGCTGCTCTATCTCGCACTATTTGCGCGTGCTGATTCCATGAAGCGAGCGTGTGCTTCGCTGTATCGAATCCACGCAGCACATTCGATGGCAAGGCGACAGCACATCTGCGTCGCCCCTTGATGCCTACACACGTGCCTTCCAGCAATGCTCTATTGCACTAGCGCCGGAACCAGATCGAAAGTCTGCTCCGTCGCCGCATCAACCGCCGCACGCGTGTACAGCAGCGGAAAATAGCGGCCCTGCAACCACATCGGTGCGAGGTCGCGGTAGTGCGGGCTGGCCGGGTCGCCGGATTGGCCGGGGTAGTTCATGGCGCGCGAGTTGTTCCAGTTGCCCAGGTCGATGATCAGCCGTGCAGACGGGCCGATGGTCTGGCGGAAAGTGGTGGGGTCGTAGCTGGATTGATTGGGCGTGTACGGGCTGCCGCCCTTGGCGGATGGGCCCACGTCCAGCAGCGCATGATCGGTGCCGAGCGCTGCGCTCATCGCGTGCGTGACCTTGTTGGTATGCAGCTTGCCCCACTGCCATTGCCCAGGATCTGGCCCATGCAGGTCGACCAGCGATTGATAGGCGCTGCGTAGCGACTCCAGCAGCAGTTGATCGCGGCGTGCGGCCGGTGCGGGGCCGAACGCGGGGCCGGGGTGTTCCAGTGCCTCCATCAACACCGCCGCATCCGGCATGCCGAAGGTGGCCGCCTCGGAGGGGCGCAGCACCAGCGCCTTGTAGGCATCACCGAGATAGCGGCTGAACCACACTTCTTCCAACGCGGCGGCAGCGGAGGTGGCGCTCACCGTGCCATCCCAGGGTTTGAGCAACGCGAGCGCCGCCGTGGTGGCGGCATCTTGCGCGTGCAGCGGCTTGATCAGCGCGACCAGCCGCTGCGCCAACAACGACACCTGATCGTTCTGCAGTTTTTCCGAATCCTGCACGCTCACCGTTGGCAGCTGCGACAGCACCTGGGTGATGCGCGCATGCCGCGCGTCGTTGGCCCATTCGAAACCGATCTTGCGCTGCGCATACGGGTAGCCGGCAGGCAGGTTCATTTCGTTGGAGGTGGTGATGAAACCTGCTGCGGGATTCTTCGATGACGGCAGGACATCGGCGTTCCAGAAACCGTTCCACTCGTCGCGGCCGTCGCCAGGCACCGGCAGCAAGCCGTCGGACTGCACGCGGCGCGGCGTCGTGCCGGCAGTGGCCCAACCGATGTTGCCCTTGACGTCTGCGTAGACCTGATTCACCGACGGCGCGCCCCAATGTGCGAGTGCGTCCTTGAATTGTTCGAACGAGTCCGCCCTGAGATAACGCAAGGACCCCAGGTAGGGCGCCGTGCCCGGTTGGCTCCACACCGAACGGATCGCATAGGCGATGTGCTTGTCTGCATCGATGTAGATCACCGGCCCGTGGCGGGTGAATTGCAGCTGCTCGGTGACCGCCGCGGTATCGCGCACCGCGATGGAGGCGTGTTCGGTGTGCAGCGGCTCCCACTTGCCGTTGTACCAATACGACGCGTTGTCGGCCGGATTCAGACGGTAGACGTACAGGTCCTCCTGATCGATGTTGAAGATGGTCAGCCCGAACGCACTGCGCTGGTTGTGGCCGATCGCGATACCGGGTGCAGTCGGCTCGCCGGCACCGATGACGTCCAGCCCCGGGCTGTTGAGATGCACGAAATAGCGCAGGCTGGGAACGCTGTACGCACGATGCGGGTCGTCGGCCAGCACCGCGTGGCCGGTGGCCGATTTTTGCGGTGCGATGACCCAGTTGTTGCTGCCTTCGGCAAAGGCGTCCTCGCCTGGACGCTGCGGCGTTGTCTGCGCGTCGGCCACGTGCGTGTCGGCGCTGAGCCTGGGGCTTTGCGTGGCCAGTTCGTAGACCTTCAAGACGTCATCCGGAAGGCAAGGATCCAGCCCCTCGGGCACGCGGGTGGTCCAGGCCGGTTGCAACTTCTGGCGCACTGCATCGACGGCAAGCGAGGCCTTGCACGCAACCTTTGCACGCGCCACTTCGCTTTTGACGTTACGGCTCAAGCCGGTGGTGCGGATGCGCAGCACATCGTCCGGCGCCCATTTTTCCGGGCGATACGCGAACGTGCGGAATTCATACGGCAGCGCGTGCGGATGGGCGCCCAACCAATCGATGTAGGCATTGATGCCGGCAACGAAGCGCGTCACATCGCGCTGCGCGTCGGGCCCGTAACTGTTCCACTCCTCGGCCATGCTGCCGCGATACAGAAACAGCCGCGCGGCGCGATCCTGCTGCACATAGGCAGGCCCGAACGCCGCCGACAAGTGACCAAGCCCTTTGCGACGCAGCAGATCCAGCTGAAACAGGCGGTCGCGTGCGACGTTGAAGCCCTGCACGAAAAACGCATCGTTGTCCGTTTTGGCATAGATGTGCGCCACACCCCAGCGATCCACGCGGATCTGCGCGGGCTGTTCCAACCCCGCAACTGACAGCGTGGCGTGCGTCGGTTGGGCCGCCGCTGCGCTGTCGAGCATCAGCTGGCACACCAACAGGCAGCACAGCACTGTTGTGCTTATCGAGATCGTGCTTATCGAGATCCTGCGTGTCGACATCATGCGTGGCACACCTTGCGGGTGAAAAGGGCGGTGTTCAGCGACATGTTCGTTATCCCATCGGCAGCCGCGCAGGCTGCGGCATTGTGGCGTGTTGCGTGCGGTTGCCGCAGAACCACCGGCGCGAAAAACGAATCGCAGCCTCAGCACTGGCCGCATCTTCAACCGGCGATCATCGTCGCCAGTACACAGCTTTTTGCGCCGCCTGGGTGAACGCAGGCGTGCGGTCTTCCATCACCCATCTCGGCGCGCAGCGCGCGTGAGGCGTGCGTCGATCAGCGAACGACTGCAACGCGTCCGCATTGCTGCCTTCACATGCCACACAGGGCAAGCGCGCATGATCGTCGCCTCTAGCGGCTCTTATGCTGCACAGGTTATGTCTCCATGCCGCCACAGCGGAAGGCTTCTGCGTTTTCTCTCTGGTGGCAGTCGATTACCCAACCAGCAGCAACCCTGCAGCATCCGTCGGTGCGGGATGCAGTGCCTGAAGGCGCCGCCTTGTTTGGCGACGAGCAGATGGAGGCGCTGGGGCACAGCCTGGCACAGGCGCATGTGCTCTACACCGGGCCAACCCGCGAACTGCTGTTGTCGCAACTCAAGTTCAACGAACGCGCACTCGGCACGGCCGCAGCGCGATTGACCGAAATGTCGGCCGATGGCTTGCGCCTGCATCCGGCCGGCGAGTGGTTGCTGGACAACTATTATCTGGTCGAAGAACAGATGCGCCTGGCGCGTCAGCATCTTCCACCCGGTTACAGCCGGCAATTGCCGCGTCTGCGCACGCCCACCTCGGTTGGCCTGCCGCGCGTCTACGAGCTGGGCCTGGAAGTAGTGGCGCATGGCGACGGGCGCGTGGATACGATCACGCTGAGCCGTTTCATTGCAGCCTATCAACAGGTGGCGCCACTCAAACTCGGCGAGCTGTGGGCGATTCCGATCATGTTGCGGCTGGCGCTGATCGACAACCTGCGCCGCATTGCCGAAGACATCATGCACGATGGCCGCGACACCCGCCTGGCCGCGCATTGGGCCGCGTTGCTCAACGCCACGGCGGCGGCGCAACCCAAGGACGTGGTGGTGGTGGTGGCCGATATGGCGCGCTCGCAGCCGCCGGCCACCGGCGCGTTCGTGGCCGAGTTGACGCGCGGCATCCAGGGCCGCGGGCCGGTGTTGTCGATGGCCAGCGCCTGGGTGGAGCAGTGGCTGGCAAGCGAAGGCCACAGTGTGGAAGGCCTGGTGCATGCCGAGAGCCAACGCCAGGCGGCCGAACAGGTGGCGATCAGCAACAGCATCGGCAGCCTGCGGTTTCTGGACCAGATGGATTGGCGCGACTTCGTCGAGGCCATGAGCGTGGTCGAGCAGATCCTGCGCAAGGATCCGGCCGATGTCTACGCACGCATGGATTTCCACACCCGCGATAGCTACCGGCATGTGGTGGAGCATCTGGCGCAGCGCCTGGACCGCGACGAGCCGGCGGTGGCCGAGTGCGTCCTGCGCCTGGCCGCGCAGCCGGGCTCCGATGCACCGGTGGCCAGCCACGTGGGCTATTACCTGGTAGATACGGGATTGCCGCTGCTGCGTAGCGCGCTGCGCGACCCAGCCGCACCCGGCACACCGAAACCACCGAAACCACCGCGCCCACGCGCACGACGCGTTGCGCTGCCGGTGTACCTGCTGCCGATCGCCGTGATCGCCGTGCTGTGGAGCGGTGTATTGCTGCAGGGCGTGAGCGCATTGCCGCCGGCGCTGTGGTGGATCACCGCCGGCATCGCGCTGCTGGCCGCCAGCGAGTTGGGCATCGCCCTGGTCAACTGGGTGGCAACGCTGTGGGTGCGTCCGCATCCGTTGCCACGCATGGACCTGAGCCTGGGCATTCCACCCGATTGCCGCACGCTGGTGGTGATGCCGAGCATGCTGGCCAGCCACGAGGCCATCGACGAGCTGGTCGACGCATTGGAGGTGCACTACCTGGCCAACCGCGACGAACAGCTGTACTTCGCACTGCTCACCGATTTTCTCGATGCCGCGCAAGCGCTGTTGCCTGGCGACATGGCATTGGTGGCGCATGCGGCGCAACACATCGACCGGCTCAACGCGGCCTATGCCGATGCGCGCGGCGATCGCTTCTTCCTGCTGCATCGCGCATGCCAGTGGAACGCGGGCGAAGGCTGCTGGATGGGCGCAGAGCGCAAGCGCGGCAAGCTGGAAGCGCTCAACCGGCTGTTGTGCGCGGGCGATGCGCCGCTGCAGGCGGCCCACGAGTTCCTGCAGGTGCAAGGCGATGTGGCCGCGCTGGTGCAGGTGCGCTATGTGATCACGCTCGATAGCGACACCCACCTGCCGCGCGATGCGGCACGCGCGCTGGTCGGGGCGATGTCGCATCCGTTGAATGTGCCGCGCATGGATACGGCCGGGCAGATCGTCGAGGCCGGTTACGGCATCCTGCAGCCCGGCCTGGGCACCGGCATGAGCGAAGGCGGCGAATCGCGCTTTGCGCGCATGTTCGGCATCGAGCCCGGCATCGACCCGTACACCCGCGTGGTCTCGGACGTGTATCAGGATCTGTTTGGCGAAGGCTCCTTCATCGGCAAGGGCATCTATGCGGTGGCCACCTTCGAGCAGGTACTGGCCGGCCGCTTCCCCGACAACCGCGTGCTCAGCCATGACTTGCTGGAAGGCTGCTATGTGCGCGCCGGTTTGCTCAGCGACGTGCGCCTGTACGAGCGCCACCCGCAGCGCTACGCCACCGATGCCAAGCGCCGCGCGCGCTGGGTGCGTGGCGACTGGCAGTTGCTGCCATGGCTGCTGCCGTGGGTGCCCGACCGCGGTGGCCGGCGCGCGCGCAATCCGTTGTCGTGGTTGTCGCGCGGCAAGCTGCTGGACAACCTGCGCCGCAGCCTGGTGGCACCGGCGGCGTTTGCATTGTTGCTGATCGGCTGGCTGTGCTCGCCCACTCCCTTACGCTGGACGCTATGGATGCTGGTGTTGTGGCTACTCCCGGGTCTGTGTTCGGCGGTGTATGCGCTGGCGCACCCACCCGAGGGTTTGGGGTTGCGTCATCACGCGCGCCAGGTTGGGATGGGGCTGCGTCAGCACCTGCTGCGCACCGGCGTGGTGCTGGCCTGCCTGCCGTTCGAGGCGGGGCTGCAGCTGGCGGCCATCGCGCGCACGCTGGTGCGGATGTCGATCACCCAGCGCCATCTGCTGCAGTGGGCGCCGTCCAGCGAAGTGGAGCGCAGCGCGCGCAGCGGCAATGCCGAACAACAGCTGATGGCCGGCGCCGCCTGCAGTGCGGCGCTGGTAATCGCCGCAGTGGCATGGTGGTCGCCGTTGGCGTTGTGGACGGCGCTGCCGCTGGGGCTGGCATGGATGGGCGCGCCGTGGCTGATGGCCTGGCTGGGCGAGCAGCCCGCCGCGCCGGTGGCGCAGCTGTCGCAGGAACAACGCGATTTCCTTGGCGGATTGTCGCGGCGCACCTGGGCGTTTTTCGAAAGCCATTGCACTGCGCAACACCACTGGCTGCCGCCGGACAACGTGCAGGAATACCCGGTCACGGTGGTGGCCAACCGCACCTCGCCGACCAATATCGGGCTAGGCCTGCTGGCCAATCTGGCCGCCTACGATCTGGGCTACCTGACGGTGACCGGGGTGATGAGCCGCGTGGCCAATACGCTGACCACGCTGGAAGCGCTGCCGCGTTATCGCGGCCATTTCTACAACTGGTACGACACCGAGACGCTGGTGCCGCTGGTGCCGCGTTACGTCTCCACCGTCGACAGCGGCAACCTAGTCGGGCATCTGTTGACGCTGCGGCAAGGGCTGCTGGCGCTGGTGGATGCGCCGGCCGTGTCGATGGCGGTGTTCGATGGGCTGGCCGATACCCTGAGCGTGCTCACCCTGCAGGCGCAGCCGCGCAGCGACGCCGCCACCGCCGCGCTGAGCGCGATGACGCACAGCGTGCAGGCGATCCGCAACCAACCCACGCCAACCCTGCACCAGGCCGATGAAGCGCTGCGCCTGCTGCTGGCGCAGAGCCAAACAATCCTGGCCTCGATGCCGAGCGGTGGCGAGGACGAGGAACCGTGGCCGCAACGCCTGGTGAGCAGTTGCGAGGCGGCGTTGGCCGAGGTGAGCCATTGCGCGCCGGCGCTTGCCAGCACCGATCCGCACGCGGCGCAAACCCCTGGCGCTGCAGTCGCCACGCTGCGGCAGCTCGCCGACGGCAGCCACGCACCGAGCGTGCAGACCTGGGCCGCCAAGCGCGTACTGGAGCTGCAACGGCTTGCGCATATCGCCGGGCAACTGGCGCAGATGGACTACGACTTCCTCTATAGCCCCGCCCAGCAGTTGCTCTCGATCGGCTACAACGTCGACGACCATCGTCTGGATAGCGGCCGTTACGATCTGCTCGCTTCCGAGGCACGCTTAGGCATCTTCGTGGCGATCGCTCAGGGCAAGCTGCCGCAGGAGAGCTGGTTCGCGCTCGGGCGCACGCTCACCGATACCGGCGCCGAGCCAACGCTGCTGTCGTGGAGCGGCTCGATGTTCGAATACCTGATGCCGGATCTGGTGATGCCCAGCTACCCGCAGACGCTGCTGAGCCGCTCGATGCGCGGCGCGGTGCAGGCGCAGATCCGCTATGGCGCTGCGCGCGCGGTGCCGTGGGGCGTCTCCGAATCGGGCTACAACACGGTCGATACGCGGCGCAATTATCAGTACCGCGCCTTCGGTGTGCCCGGGCTCGGGCTCAAGCGCGGGCTGGGCCAGGATCTGGTGATCGCCCCGTATGCCAGCGCGATGGCGCTGATGGTCGAACCCGATGCGGCCTGCCGCAATCTGCAGCAGCTGCAGGCGCTGGGATTCGACGGGCGTTTCGGCTTGTACGAAGCGATCGACTACACGCCCTCGCGCGTGCCGCGTGGCGAACAACACGCGCTGGTGCGCTCGTTCATGTCGCATCACCAGGGCATGGCACTGCTGGCGCTGGATCACGTGTTGCGCGATGCGCCGATGCAAAAACGCTTTGTCGCCGACCCGCAATTCCAGGCCACGTTGTTGCTGTTGCAGGAGCGCGCACCGCGTGCCGGCGTGTACGTCAAAGGCCTGGTCGAAGCAGCCGAGCGCCCGGTGGCCACCGAGGCGGGTATGGCGTTGCGCATCCATCGCGACCCCAACCTGCCGCAGCCGGCGTTGCAACTGCTCTCCAACGGGCGTTACCACGGCATGCTGACCTCGGCCGGTGGCGGCTACAGCCGCGCGCGCGACATGGCGGTGACGCGTTGGCGCGAAGACGGCACCCGCGACCACTGGGGCACGTTCTGCTATCTGCGTGATGTGGACAGCGGCGCGGTGTGGTCGGCCGCGCATCAGCCGACCTGCGTGCCGGTGGAACGTTACGAAGCGATCTTTTCCGACGCCAAGGCCGAGTTCAAGGGCAGCCACCAGCGCTACGACAGCCATCTGGAAATCGCCATTTCCGCCGAGGACGATGTGGAGCTGCGCCGGCTGCGCATCCGCAACCGTTCGCGGCAGACGCGGGTGATCGAAATCACCACTTATGCCGAAGTGGTGCTGGCACCGGCGCAGGCCGACGAGGCGCATCCGGCTTTCAGCAATCTGTTCGTGCAGACCGAAATCCTGGCCGACAAGCAGGCGCTGTTATGCACGCGGCGCCCGCGCGGGCACGACGAAGCGCAGCCGTGGATGCTGCATCTGGTGGCGGTGCACGATGCCGATGTGGCGACCATCTCCTACGAGACCGATCGCGCCGCGTTTGTCGGGCGCGGACGCAGCACCCGCAATCCGCTGGCCTTGCGCGATCACGCCGCCCTGTCCGGCGCCGCCGGCTCGGTGCTGGACCCGATCGTGGCGATCCGCTGCCGCATCTCGCTGGCGCCGGATCAACAGGCACAGGTCGACATGGTCTACGGCGTCGGTACCCAACGCGAGGCCTGCACCGCGTTGATCGACAAATACCGCGACCGCCGTCTGGCCGACCGCGTGTTCGATCTGGCGCTGACCCAGAGCCAGGTCACCCGCCGGCAAATCAACGCCTCGCTGGAAGACGCCATGCTCTACGAGCGGCTGGCCGCACGCGTGCTGTTCGTCGACCCGCAACTGCGCGCCGACAACGAGGTGTTGCTGCACAACCATCGTGGCCAGTCGGCACTGTGGAGTCATGCCATCTCCGGCGACCTGCCGATCGTGCTGTTGCGCATCACCGACCCGGACAATCTGGACCTGGTGCGCCAGCTGGTGCAGGCGCACGCGTACTGGCGCCTGAAAGGCCTGCGTGCGGATCTGGTGATCTGGAACGAAAGCCAGGCCGGCTATCGCCAGCAATTGCAGGACGCCATCCTGGGCCTGATCGCCGCCGACCCCGAGGCCAATGTGCTAGACCGCCCCGGCGGTATCT
This sequence comes from Xanthomonas sp. NCPPB 2933, assembly GCF_056725225.1. NCBI lineage: Bacteria > Pseudomonadati > Pseudomonadota > Gammaproteobacteria > Lysobacterales > Lysobacteraceae > Xanthomonas > Xanthomonas sp. NCPPB 2933. The sequence goes on along the minus strand of NZ_CM161518.1, from coordinate 63,529 downwards.
TCGTGCGCGCCATCGAACACATCTCGCAGGAAGACCGCGTGCTGCTGCAGACCGTGGCACGGGCGATTCTGAGCGATGCCAACGGCACGCTGGATGCGCAACTGCAGCGCCACCCCAGCGCGCGTGCGCACCCGCCGTTGCTGGAGCCGATCCGGCAACCGGACAGCGCCGATGAATTGGCCAGCACGCATGCCGCCTACCTGGACAAGACCCTGCAGGCCGCCGCCGAAGAGCCGGTGCTGTTCGACAACGGCCTGGGCGCCTTCGCCGCCGACGGCCGCGAATACCGCATCACCCTGGACGAAGGCGTCGCCACACCGGCGCCGTGGTGCAACGTGATGGCCAATGCGCAGTTCGGCAGCGTGGTCAGCGACAGCAGCCCCGGCTATAGCTGGGCCGAAAACGCGCACGAATTCCGGCTCACGCCATGGCATAACGACCCGGTCGGCGATGCCTCCAGCGAGGCGTTCTACCTGCGCGACGAAGACACCGGGCAGGTGTGGTCGCCGATGGCGCTGCCATGCCGCGGCAGTGGCCGCTACACGGTGCGCCACGGCTTCGGCTACAGCGTCTACAGCCATATCGAACACGGCATCGGCACCGAGCTGTGGGTGTTCGTGGATGTGGAGCAGCCGATCAAGTTCAGCCATCTGCGGTTGAAGAATCTCTCGGGCCGTCCACGCCGGCTCAGCGTCACCGGCTACGTGGAATGGGTGCTGGGCGACATCCGCACGCGCTCGCAACTGCATGTGGTCAGCGAGGTCGACCTGGGCAGCAGCGTGCTCACCGCGCGCAATCCATACAACACCGAATTCGACGGGCGCGTGGCGTTCTTCGATGCCGATGCACCCAACCGCAGCATCACCGCCGACCGCAATGAATTCCTCGGGCGCAATGGCAGCCTGGCCGCACCTGCCGCGCTCACGCGGCAGCGTTTGTCCGGGCGCGTGGGTGCCGGCCTGGACCCGTGCGCGGCGATCCAGATCCCGGTGACGCTGGCAGCCGAACAAAGCTTCGAAACGGTCTTCCGCCTGGGCGCCGCGGTCGATCGCGAGAGCGCACTGACGCTGGCACGCCAGAGCCGTGGCGTAGCCGCAGCGCACACCGCATTGCTGGCGGTGCGCGCGCACTGGCAGCAGATTCTGGGCACCGTGCAGGTGACCACACCCGACCCGGCGGTGGACCTGTTGGCCAACGGCTGGCTGCTCTATCAGACCATCGCCTGCCGCTTCCTGGCACGCAGCGGCTATTACCAGTCCGGTGGCGCGTACGGCTTCCGCGACCAGTTGCAGGACAGCATGGCGATGGTGCACGCGCAGCCGGCGCTTACCCGCGCCCACCTGCTGCGCTGCGCCGCGCATCAGTTCGTGCAGGGCGATGTGCAGCATTGGTGGCACCCGCCGCAAGACCGCGGTGTGCGCACGCAGTGCTCGGACGATTTTCTGTGGTTGCCGCAGGCGCTGTGCCGCTATCTGGACGTCACCAACGACGCCAGCGTGCTCGACGAGCGCGTCAGCTTTATCGACGGGCGCGCACTCAAGCCCGAGGAAGAATCGTATTACGACCTGCCGCACATCACCGGCAACGTGCAGTCGCTATACGCGCACGGCGTGCTCGCCCTGCAACGCGGCATGGCACGCCTGGGCGAACGCGGCCTGCCACTGATCGGCAGCGGCGACTGGAACGACGGCATGAACCGGGTCGGTAAGGACGGCAAGGGCGAGAGCGTCTGGCTGGGCTTTTTTCTTTACGACACACTGCTGCGGTTCGCAGACGTGGCGGTGCAACGCGACGATGGCGCATTCGCAGCGACCTGCCGTGCGCATGCACACGCCTTGCGCATCGCGCTGGAACAGCATGCCTGGGATGGGCGCTGGTACCGGCGTGCCTGGTTCGACGACGGCACACCGCTGGGCTCGAGCGATTCGGACGAATGCCGCATCGATTCGCTATCGCAGAGTTGGGCAGTGTTGTCCGGCGCGATGGACCCGGCGCGCAGCGCACAGGCGATGGAGGCGATGCGTCAGCAACTGGTGGATGCCGAGACCGGCATCGTCAAGCTGCTGGTGCCGCCGTTCGACCGCACCGAACACGACCCCGGCTACATCCGCGGCTACGTCCCCGGCGTGCGCGAAAACGGCGGCCAGTACACGCATGCCGCAGTGTGGGCGACGATGGCCTTCGCGCATCTGGGCGACAGCGCGCGGGCCTGGCAACTGGCCGGCATGATCAACCCGATCCACCACGCCCGCGACGCGGCGGGCGTGCAGCGCTACAAGGCCGAACCCTATGTGCTGGCGGCCGATGTCTATGCGGTGGCGCCACACGCCGGCCGCGGCGGCTGGAGCTGGTACACCGGCGCGGCCGGCTGGATGTACCGGCTGCTGACAGAATCGCTGCTCGGCCTGCAACGCCATGGCGAGCGCATGCACATCGTGCCGTGCATCCCGGCCAGCTGGCCGGAGTACCAGCTGCGCTATCGCTTCGGCAGCAGTACCTACGTCATCGACGTCACCCAGCGCCCCGGTGTCGAAGCCCGGCTGGAGATCGATGGGGTGATGCAAGCCGAGCTTGCTTTCACTCTGATTGACGACGGTGCGGTCCACGCTGTCGCCCTGGACTGGCCGGGAGACGCGACATGAGCATGCGCACACGCACCCACACCAATCACCAGCTTTCCGACCTGGGCAAGATGTTGTCAGTGTGGCCGCAGCGGGTACGCGACCCCAGCCAGTTCTGGCCGCAATTCGATGCCTTGGCCAAAGACATTCTCGATGAAGCGGCCGAAGCCGATCTGCAGCGCGTGCAGCGTCGCCTGCGGCAGCTGCTGCACCGCCACGGGCTGACGCGCACGCAATAAGCGCGCGGACACCGATTTGAGTCGTAGAGGCGTCTGGATACAGTCAAAAGCTGAGCTAGTCGAGGGCGCGGTGCCCTCACCGCTCGCGGGACACGCCGTGAATCCGTCCCTGGAGGCTCAGTGGCGGCATCCATGCCGCCACATGGTCCCGCAATCGTCGAGGACACCGCACCAGAAAGTTGGTCGGCTGCTTGAAAACATGCACACCGACCATCTCCACTGGTCCTTGCCCGCCCACCGTCGTGGGACCTTACGCGGCATGGATGCCGCGTAAGAGCCTACACGGACGTACTTGCGGCGTGTCCCGCGACGGTGGGCGGGCAAGGGCCCTGCAGCAAATCCGCAGGCATGACGCGCTTTACTGCCGGTGCACCTGATTACCGCAGACAGCACTCGACGCCGCCATGATCGACGACGCGCAGTCGCCACGCTTAGACTCCGCGTTTACACGCGCCAAGGCCGCTGGTGATCGATCTCAATGACATCGCGTTGTATGTGCAGGTCGTGCGTAGCGGCAGCTTTGCCGAAGCCGCGCGCAGGCTGGGCACTGCACCCAACAGCGTGAGCCGGCGCGTGCAGCAGTTGGAAGCGCAACTGGACACGCGTCTGATGCAGCGCTCCACCCGCAAGCTCACCCTCACCGACGCCGGGCAAGCGTTCTTTGAACGGTGCGCCGATGCGGTAGACGGGCTGACCTCGGCCGGGCAGAGCCTGGTGGCCGGTGGCGATGAAGCAGCCGGTTTGGTGCGGGTGGCGGCGCCAGCGGATTTTCTGGATTTTTTTCGCGTCGAATGGGTCGGCGAATTTCTCGCCGCGCATCCACGCGTGCGCCTGGAATTCGTGCTCAGCGATGGCAAGGCCGACCTGATCGCCGAGCGCATCGATGTGGCCTTCCGTGGCGGTGTGATGACGGATCTGGGCTATGTCGGCCGCCAGATCCTGGCCGACACCAACGATGTACTGGTGGCCAGCCCCGGCTACCTGCAGGCGCGCGGCAGGCCGTTGCGGCTGGACGACTTGCCGCAGCACGACTGCATCAGTTTTCCGCATCCAAGCGGCTATGCCACCTGGACGCTGGTCGGCCCGTCCGGGCTTGCCGAAGACGTCCACGTGCAGGCGCGCATGGCTGCCACCACCGCCCGCGCACTGCGGCTTGCGGCGGTGGCCGGGCTCGGAATCGCCTTGTTGCCGCAGGCACTCACCTGGCCGGATATCGACGAAGGCCGCCTGACCGTGGTGCTGCCGGATTTTCAACGCAAGGGCCAGAGCCTATACGCGCTCTACCCAAGCCGACACCATCAGCCACGTGCGGTCTCGGCGTTTATCCGGGCCGTGACGACGCGATTGAATGGGCCTGAATGCAAAGAGGTGGCTGGCTTGGCAAATAGCGCCGCGATACCCGGTGTGCGGTGATTGTCGTGATGCGGAGGAAGGCGGTTGCAACGCCCGCATCGAAGCAGCATCAGCGCTGAGCACGCGCACGCGCACGCGCACGCGCACGCAGCATGGCGCCGACATCCCTTGAAGCGCTGTTGGCACCCTGCCACGCGGGCAACGCATTGCATCGAGCGGCACGCTGTCCGCTCGATGCAGTGTCGGCACGTTTGAGTGATCGGCACCGGGCGAACCGGTGGCATGCTCGCCAGCGCAGGTCATGCCGCTAGACACACCTCAGCCGCGACGCCACTCAGGCAGCAAGCGCATCGATCTGCTGCTGGGCGCTGGCGATACCCGCCTGGCGGGCGTCTGCGCCGGTGGCCAGGCCTTCGGCCACGATCACTTCCGGCGTGTGCACGCCAACAAAGCCCAGCGCGGTGCGCATGTAGGTTTCGGCATGCTCCAGCGACGCCATCGGCGAGCCGGCGCCATAGAAGCCGCCACGCGCCACCAGCAGAATCACCCGCTTGTTGCCGGCCAGCCCCTCGGGCACACCTTGCGCGTTGTAGCGGAAGGTCTTGCCGGCCACCAGCACGCGATCGATCCACGCCTTGAGCTGGGTCGGGATGGTGAAGTTGTACAGCGCCACACCGATCACCACGGTGTCGGCGTCCAGAAATTCCTGCAGCACCGTTGCACTGGTGGCCAGTTCGGCCGCCAGTTCCGGGCTCTGGTCGCCGCTGGGATTCTGCTGGGCCGCCAGGTGCGCGCCGGACAGATGCGCCAGCGGCTCGGCGGCCAGATCGCGGTAAGTCACTGCGACATCGCTGTTGCCGGACTGCAACTTGGCGACCGTGGCCGCCGACAGCAGACGGCTGGCCGAATAACTACCGAGGATGCTGGAGTCAATATGGAGCAGTTTCATGATGAAGCCTCTGATTGTGTGGGGTTGCGTGGTACTGCCACGATGTTGGAGATGCGACCGAGCACGCACACGTGTGCGTGTCGGCGGGTGAAATACAGGCTGATGGGTGTGCGCTGCCGGTTGCCCTGCTACCGGTCTGCGCGTGTGCGTTGCGCTGGTCGGTGCTGTAGCGCTTGTCGGTACTGCATCGCGCAGACAGGCAGACAAGGCGCAGGCGAAAGCGAAAGCGAAAACACTGGGCGGGCGTGTGCAGCGCCCGCCGCAGACTCAGGCCAGACGGCCCTGAGCGCGCAGCTGCTCGCCGATGCGGCGGATTTCCGCCTCGCCTTGCGCCAGTGCGGCCTTGCTGGTGTGTACCGAGTAGTGGCCCATCACCAACTGATGCGGATGCTTGACCGCCGAGCCCAGCACGAAAGAGCTCGCACCCACCGACACCACCTCGATGGCCTGCTCGGCATCCTTGAACACCGCCATCTGGCCGCTGCCGATGGTCTCGGCCGCTTCCAGCTCGCCGCCATGCACCGCGATCCAGGCCACGCGGTGTCCGGCAGGCGGCACATAGCGCCAGCGCTCGCCATCTTGCAGCTGTACGCTCAGGTAGGTCATGTCGGCCGGTGCCGGGATCCTGCTTTCCAGCGCGCCGTAGCGGCCCAGCAGCACCCGCACCGGGCCGGCCACCGGCACATCGTCCGGCGACAGATACAGGCTCTGCGCCGGGGCGTTTTCTTCGGCCGCCGGCAGCGCAACCCACAGCTGGAAGCCCTTGGCCGAGGACTGGCCCACCGGCATGCCGTCGTGCCAGACGCCATTGCCGGCGCGCATCCATTCCACACCGCCGGTGGGCAGGGTGCCCTGCTTGCCGGTGCTGTCTTCGTAGCCGACTTCGCCTTCCATCAGATAGGTCAGCGTGGCGATGCCCGAATGCGGATGCATGCCCATCGGCGCGCCGCCGATCGACGGCTTGACGGTGAACAGGTCCAGGAACACGAACGGCTTGACCAGCTGGCCCAGGTCGCCCGGGCTCATCAACCGGGTGATCGGACCGCGGGTGGTGCCGTGGGTGCGAAACACCACCGGACGCGGCGGGGCAATGGCCTGCACGCCGGGCTCGCGCTGCGGCTGCTGGTCGGCGTAGACGGTGGCCAGTTGTGCGTTCATGACGGATCCCTTTGCGGTGGTGGAGCAAGCTGCCCCGGTGATGCAAAGAGTAGAGACGCGCCCATTGATCGACTAGCCGGAAGATTTGTAGTGGAGTCGTCCAGATTTAGAAGTAATCGCACGCTACTGAACCATCTGCGTCACGCAAGAGGGCCTCGGCCCTGCGTCCCGGACCGCGGCAGGGCATGCCACGCCTGGCATCGCGATGCGTGCGGCCGGCAGTCTTCATGCCACGCCAACAACGCTTTCTTCACGCTTGCGGCATTCTTCCGCTGGAGCTCCTCGATGATTCGCACCCTCGCCCCGCTCGCTGCCGTGTTGCTGCTCTCGGCCTGTGCCTCCAACCAGCTCGTGCAGGTGCAGCCCATCGACGGGGTCATCTCCGGCCAGTGCCATATCGACAAGGTGCGTGGCGCGGTGGGCCTGGCCGCGGCGGCACAGACCATCGAACGTGCGCGCGTGGACAGCGACAGTCTGCAGGTCAGCGTGCGCCGCGGCGAGCGCGCTACCGGTGGCACCACCGCCAGCGGCCTGGCCGATCCGGCCCAGGGCGCCAGCGAAAGCGGTGGCGATCACCTCACCGTCGAGACCGGCCCGAACAACAACATCACCGCGATTTATTGCGGCTGAGCGTTGCCGTTGTCTTGGAGCGACTGACAAACCGTAGCAAGCCGCCGTCAGCTGGTCAGCCGAGGGCACGGTGTCCTCACCGCTCACGGGACACGCCGTGAATCCATCGCTTGCGGGACCGTGTGGCGGCATCCCTGCCGCCACACGGTCCCGCAAGCGATCAGGGCACCGCACCAAAGAGGTGGTCGGTCGCTGTATTAAGGGGTGTTGTTTGTCGCGATAAGCGCCACATCCGCGGTGCGCGGACTGCGCTGCGCTACGTTCAAGGCAGGTCAGCCCTGGCCTTGCGGATTCGCCGAATCAGCTACGGCGTCCGCATCGACCCGTGCGCCAAACACGCCGCGCCAACGTCGATGCAACCACAGCTCGAACGCATAAATGCAGCTGAACACCGCAGGGACCACGACCAGACACAACACCGTCGAACTGATCAACCCGCCGATCACCGCAATGGCCATCGGCTGGCGGAAACTGGCATCGGCCCCGAATCCCAGCGCGATCGGCAACATGCCGGCAATCATCGCCACGGTCGTCATCACGATCGGGCGGGCGCGCTTGTGGCAGGCGTCGATCAAGGCCGCGTCCACGTCATTGGTCCCGTCGCGTAATGCGATCACCGCGTATTCCACCAACAGGATCGAGTTCTTGGTGACGATGCCCATCAACATCACCAGGCCGATCATCGACGGCACATCGAGCTCGCTGCCGAACAGCAACAGCGCGACGAAGGCACCGCCAAGCGAGAGCGGAATCGCCGACAGGATGGTCAGCGGCTGGAAGAAGTCGTTGAACAGCAGGATCAGCACGCAAAACATGCAGGCGATCGCAATCACGATCGCCAGCACCAGGCCGGAAGACAACTCCGCCGCCACTTCCGCATCGCCGGACTGGATCAGCGAGACGTTCGCCGGCAAGTGCCGGATGGACGCACGTGAATTGGCCAATGCCAGCGCCTCGCTCAACGGCAGCTCGCCAAGATCGGCGCTCACCGTGACATAGCGCTGCCGGTCGTAACGACTGATTTCGCTGGGGCCGCTTTCCATCGCCAGCACCGCCACACTGGATAACGGCACCAGGCCATCGCGCGATTGCACGCGCAGATTGGACAGCGCCGTGAGATCGGCACGGATGCGATCGGGCACCTGCACGCGGATGTTGAGTTGCCGGTTGTCCAGCGTGAGCTTGGCAAGTTGCGGTTCGAAATCGCCGCTGGTGGCGGTGCGCAAGGTCTGGCTGATGTCCGCGCTGCTCACGCCGTAGCGCGCGGTCTGGCTGTCGATCGGACGTGCCACGATTTCCGGCCGTTCCAGGCTGGCGGTGGTGCGCACGCCGGATAACCCCGCTGCGCGCAGTTCGCCTGCGAACGCAGTCGCAGCGGTGGTGAGCGCGTCTTCCGAATCGCTGGTCAGAATCATCGACAAGCGTTCGCCAGACCCGACGCCGCCCACCGTAAAGCGTGCGCCGGTGACGTTGAGCAACACCCGCCGCACCGCATGCTCGATCTCCGCTTGCGGCGCACGCGCGTTGCGCTCGGATAGCACCAGCGTCATCTCGGCCTTGCGCACCTGCGAGACCTGCGCATCACGCCCGCCACTGCTGCTGCCGATGCTGGTGAACACCGCCCCGACGCCGGCAATATGCCCCACCGCCCTGCGCACACGCTCGGTGATCAACCTTGTCTGATCGATGTCGCTCTCCGGCCCGAGCTCCACCATGACGGTGATAGAGCCGCGGTCACTCGGTGGCACCAGTCCCTTGGCAAGCAGTGGCAACAACGCCAACGAACACAGCAAAAACACGCCAGCCGCGCCCAGGGTTGCCGCGCGATGGCGCAGGCTCCATTGCACCAGCCGCAAGTAGCCTGCGGTCAGTTTGCCGGTAGCCGGTTCCGGATCACCGGTGTGACGGGAGGTCAGAAATTTGGCCGCCATGATCGGGGTGATCAGGCGCGCCACCATCAACGAGGCCACCACCGCAATCACTGCCGTCCACCCGAACTGCTTGAAGAACAATCCGGGGATGCCACCCATCAGCGTGGTCGGTACGAACACCACCACCAACGTCGCAGTGGTCGCCATCACCACCAGGGCGATTTCGTTGACCGCATCGGCGGTGGCCTGAAAGGCCGTCTTGCCCATGCGCCGGTGGCGTTCGATGTTCTCGATCTCCACGATGGCATCGTCCACCAGAATGCCGACCACCACCGCCAACGCCAGCAAGGTGAGCGTGTTGAGTGAGTAGTCCAGCCACCACATCACCGCGAACGCGGGCAGGATGGACAGCGGCAGCGCCGAGGCGGCAATCAGGGTGGCGCGCCAGTCGCGCAGGAACAGCCACACCACCAGCACCGCCAGCAGCGCGCCCTCGTAGAGCATCGACATCGAGCCTTCGAACTGTTCCTGCGTGTAGGCCACCGTGCCGGAGACCGGGGTGATGCGCAGATGCGGATCGGTATGCTGCAGGTGCTGCAGTGCCTGCGCCACACCCTTGGCAATTCGGGTTTCGTCGAAGCCCTTGGTACGGTAGATGCTGAAGCCGATCACCGGCGCGCCATCCAGCAGCGCTGCCTGCCGGCGCTCGGCGTAGGTATCGCGCACCGTGGCGATCTGATCCAGGCGCACGCTGTCGCCGTTGCTCAGCGCAATCCACATCCCGGGCAACTGCGCGGCTTGCCGCACGCTCGCCACGGTGCGCACCGACTGCTCGGCGCCGCTCACCTGGGTGCGCCCGCCCGAAGAATCCTGCTGCATCTGTTGCAGCGCACGCGACACATCGGAGGTAGTGGCGCCGAGCGCGGTCATCTGCACCGGATCGACTTCGACCCGGATCTCGCGCTGCACACCGCCCAGGCGTTGCACACGGCCTACACCTGGCACTTTCGCCAGCGCCTTGGTCAAGCTGTCGTCCACATACCAGGACAGCTGGGTTTCATCCAGCGTTGTCGAAGTCACCGCGTAGGTGAGGATCGGGGTGGCGTTCTCGGTCACCGCGCTGACGGCCGGTTGCAGCAGTTCCGGCGGCAGTGTCGAGCGCACCCGATCCACTGCATCCTTGGTTTCGATCAAGGCATCGGAGAGCGATTTTTCCAGGCGGAACTCGGCAACGATCTGCACCTGTCCATCGCTGATGGTGGTGCGCAGATGACGCAGGCCGCTGACCGTTGCGATCGAGTCCTCGACCTTGCGCGCCACCTCGGTTTCCATCTGCGCCGGCGCCGCGCCCGGCTGTGTCAGCGTGACATTGACGGTGGGCAATTCCAGATCCGGCAATGCCTGGATGGACAACTGTTTGAACCCGTACACACCTGCCAGCGACAGCAGCAGGAACAACAACACTGCGGGGATCGGGTTGCGCAGCGACCAGGTTGCAAAATTCATCGCGACCCACGTGGAATCAGCTGCATGCCGACGACCGCGCCGGTCGGTGTCGACTTGACCAGTACGGTGTCGCCATCGGCCAGCAACCCGGCGCCTTGCGCCACGATGCGCTCGCCCACCGCCAGCGGCTCGAGGATCTCGACATCGGCACCGACCCGGCGCCCGACCACCACCTGCTGCGCGCGCACCTTGGACTGGCCGCCGCTGCCGAGCAGGCGGAACACGGTGCTGCGGCCATCGCGCACCACCACGCTCGACGCCGGCACCACCAACGCATGGCTGGCCGGCAACGCAACTGCACCGTCAACGTACATGCCGCCGCGCAACAAGCTACCGGCGTCGATGTCCGCATAGACCAGACCGAGCCGCGAGCGCGCATCCAGCAGTGGCGCGATCTGGCGTACGCGCGCCGTCGCTGCGCTTCCATCAGGCAGCCTCAGTTTGACCTGCTGGCCCAGCGCGATCCGCGCGATCTGCTCGGGGCCGAACTCGCCGCGCCATTCCAGGCGGCCCTGGCGCACCAGACGGAACAGCTCCTGCCCGCTATTGGCCACTGCGCCCAGCGTCGCGCTCTGCGCGCTGATGAGCCCATCGTCGGGCGCCAGAATCTCGGCCTGCCGCAGCTGCAGGCGGTTGGCATCCAGCTGCGCGCGCGCCACCGCGATCTGGGTCCTGGCTGTCACCGCCTCGGTCACGTAACGCTGTACTTCCTGATCGCTCATCGCGCCTGCGGTTTGCACGCGCAACGCACGCCCGCGATTGGTATCGGCCTGGCTGGCAGACGCCTGCGCCTTGGCCAGGCCCGCACTCATTTCTGCACGTGCGGCCAGCAAGGTCGCGGTATCGAAGCGGGCCAGCAGCTGGCCCTGTTTGACCACATCGCCGACCGCCACGTTGAGCGTGGCAATGCGCAAGCCAGTGCTCTGCGAACTGATCACCGCTTCCTGCCAGGGCGCAACGATGCCGCTCGCCTGCAGGCTGCTGGGCCATTCCACCTGCCGCGGCAACACCGCCGTCACCGACAAGGCGGTGATCGGAAGATCCACGCGTTTGGGCTGCGCACGCGCGGACCACCACCAACCGGCGGCGATGACTGCAACGGCCAGCAAGCAACATGCCACTGGAAGCGCCAGACGTCGCGGTGCGCCTTTCTGTGTATCGGCGGCAGTGTGCGCGTGGGATGGTGTCTTGGTTGATTGAGTGATCATCGCGGTGTACGGCAGGTGGCCTGAGATAAGCGACATGGCAAGCGTGCAAGCGCACGACTCGAAGGATGCGGAAGTTCATGCAGATGACATCGGCCTGCACGATGGCCTGGTGCACGTCTCGCCCTGCGGCGCACACGCTGCATGCTCTGCTGAGGCATTGCGCAAGGCCAGCCCGGCGCGATGCACCGACAGCGTTGGGTACGCTTTTTACGATGCGAGCAAATGGATATCGAAACTCAAGTCGCCAGTGGTCCGTGGCTGAGCGCCATCGTTTCAAGCGGTCATTAAAGAATTTTTAGGTATTTTCGGAATTGTTTAAGCGTGTGCCCAGCGCGGAGCGCACCGTTCAGTCTATGCCGCCAGAGCGAGCGCCCAGACACTGCCAATGACGCTGCCGATGCGCCGGCCTCAAACGTGTGGTGCACGACCCGGCGTCCCGGGAAACACGATCCGCACACTGAAGCCGCGCCCGCTCAAACCCGGCCCGGTCTCGATACTTGCGTGGTGCAGATCCACGATGCCGGCCACCAATGACAGCCCGATGCCGCTGCCGCGCACAGGCGTGCCGGCCACGCGGTGGAAGCGCACAAAGATGGCGTCGCGCTCGGACTCCGGCACGCCCGGCCCGTCGTCGGCCACCTGCAGAAACACCTTTCGGTCGTCGTTGGTGTGCTGGTTGCCGTCTGCACGCGTCGCATCGGGCACGTATCCGCAACTGACCAGGATGTTGCCGCCTTCGGGCGTGTAGCGCATCGCGTTGTCGACCAGATTACGCAGCAGGATGCCGATTTCGTCCACATTGCACGCGATGCTGCAGCTGTGGATATCCAGATACAGCGCGCGCGCGTTCTGACTGGCATGCACCTCGAATTCCTGCGCCACGTGCTGTACCAGCACGCTGAGTTCGGTGATCGCATGCATCGGTGCGCTGCTGGCGGCATTCAATCGCGCCAGATCCAGCAACTGCTCTGACAGGCGCGTGCTGCGCTTTGCCACGCATAGCAACTTCACCAACGCCCGATTCTTGCTGTCCACGTCTTCGGCGCTCAGCGCGATCTCGGCCTGGGCCTGCAAGGCCGACAGCGGCGTACGCAGTTCATGCGCGGCATCGCCGATGAACCGGCGCTCGCCTTCGATGGCCGCATCCAACCGCTCAAGCATATGGTTGAACGAGGCGACCAGCACATGGATTTCGCGCGGAAGTTTCGACAGCGGCAACGGCGTGAGGTCGAACTGCTTGCGGTGCCACAAGGCTCTGCCCAGCGCTCTGACCGGCTGCAGCGAGCGCCGCACCACGACCCACATCACCATGCCCGCCACGATCACCAACAACGTGGCCAGTGCGAGCGCATGCCAGGCTTGGTGCCGCATGTCCGCATCGACCACACTCTGCGGGTTGCCGACCTGTACGCTCACCCGGCCGGTCTTGTCGGTGATGGCATACACGCGCCACTGCGCGCCGTTGACGATGGTGGTTGCCGCCCCGTCGGTGAAGGACGGTTGCAGCGCCGAATCGGGTGCGCCGGGCGTACGTGCCACCATCCTGGAGCGATCAATCCAGACTTGAAACACCAGCTGTTCGCGCGCACTGGTGAAGCTGTCCGGCAATTGCAGACCTGGGCCGGCCCTGCGGTCGAATTTGCTCTTGGCCGGAATGGTGATCAGCATCTGCGTGGCGATCGCTTCGAGCTTTTCATCCCAGGTGCTTTCCAGGTTGAGCGACAGCAGGCTGAGCACGATGGCGATGACCGCGACCCAGCACACCGCGATCACGCTGACGATCACCAGGAACAGCTGCGCCGTGATCGATCTGGGCCTCATGCGCCCGGCTTTCCCACCACATAGCCCAGGCCATGCACGGTTCTGATCAGGTCTTCGCCCAGCTTGCGGCGTAGTTGATGGATGAACACCGCGATGGTGTTGCTTTCCAACTCGCTGGAGGGCCCGTAAACCAGATCCTGCAAGCGGTCGCGGGTGAGCACGTGGCCGGGCCGTTCGATCAGTGCCAGCAACGTGCGGTACTCGTGCGCACTCAGCACCACATCTACGCCGCCCTTGCTCACCGCGCGGCGGCTACGGTCGACCTTGACCTCGCCGTAGGTGAAGATCGGCACCACACTGCCCTGGCTGCGCCGGATCACCGAGCGCACCCGCGCCCACAACTCATCGAACTGGAACGGCTTGACCAGATAGTCGTCGGCGCCTGCATCCAGACCCACAATGCGCTCGCTCAGTTGGCCGCGTGCGGTGAGGATCAACACCGGCGTGGCATCGCAGCGCGCACGCATACCGCGCAATACCGATAGGCCGGATTCGCCAGGAAGCCCCAGATCCAGCAGCACCGCAGAATACGGATGCTCGACCAGCACCCCGTTGGCCGCATGTGCATCGACCACATGGTCCACCTCCCAACCACCCTGCCGCGCACCATCGCAGATGGTGTCGCCCAGCATGACGTCATCCTCGACAAGCAGTAGCTTCATTGGGTCCTGGTCTGCATCGTCCTGGTCTGCGAGCAAAGTGGGCGCATAGCATTCCCGAGTCGGTTTAATTCTGCATTAAGAGACAGTCCAGCCCATCATCTCACCCGTTTGCGGCCGCCGTTTGTACAACGGCCGCGTCTTGCATTCAGTGGATCCACTGGTTCAACGATCACTCAAAAAAGCTCTGCACATGACATCCGCATTGCAGCGATGTCTTGGAGTCACTGCGTCGCCAATGCTGATAAAAGCCTGAACTATCACCACCGATCTGCAGCCAAAAGAGGTTCAGGACAGACTCTTGCTTTAGCCTTGTTTTTGCACCATCGCGCATCCTGCAGTGATGCGCGCCGATGCAGCTTGGCCGAACTCTTTCAACGTTGTGAGGATAGATGGCACGTTCGTATATGACGTCGTTTTTTCGCGAATGGATCACCGCACCCTGCTCCGTTGCAGCGATACTCCCCTCCGGACGCGCCCTCGCCTCCATCATCACCTCCGAGCTGTCGGAGCGTACCGGTCGGGTTCTCGAACTCGGGCCGGGGACCGGTGTGTTTACCCAGGCGATGATCGACAAAGGCGTGCAGGAAAAGAACCTCGTTCTGCTCGAGTACAACGCCACCTTTTCTGCCTTGCTCACGCAGCGCTTCCCGCGCGCAAGCTTGCTGCAGATGGATGTCTGCGATCTTGAATCGCTGCCTCGCATCGATGGCGCGTACGTCGATGCCGTGGTCTGCGGTCTTGGCTTGTTGAACATGCCGGCACACCAGGTGGCTGCGATTCTGCGCGGCGCCTTCCTGCAGCTGAAGCCTGGCGGCCGGCTGTATCTGTTTACCTATGGATTCAAATGCTCGGTTCCGGCGCATATTCTCGATGCGCTCGATCTGGAGGCCGTCAGGATCGGGCGCACATATCGCAACGTTCCGCCTGCAACGACCTATCGCATCCAGCGTCGCAGCTACACAAGGTAGAACACGATGCAGACCAGTGCTCTGCTTACGCTTGTCGTGAGCTAAGGCCTCCCGGGCGTGCCGGTCATGTCCTACCTGGAAAGCTCATTCCCGTCGTGCCGTCCTAGCTGATGCTGATGGTCGTCGGCATGACCGTCCGCTAGCATCCGGGCGCTGCTGCCGCTATGGGGCGTCAGCGTATCGCTTATCCACGCAACCGCTCGGCTGGTCTGGCGTGACGCCCACCGCCATGTATCAGCCTTGCGCTATGCAACGCATACAGCAGCCCGCCGCAGCCCACGACGGGGCGAGGCGATCACAGCGACACCTGCGTCGACGGCTTGCTGGGATTGCCGTTGCCGCATCCGGCTAAGCGTGCACCGATGCCGTTTCGTGAACGCATCCCTACCACCCGGGAGCAATCAAAAAACTCTTAAAACGTGATGCGCGCTTCCTCCATAGCATCGCCTTCAGCAACCGATGGCTGCACGACAGCCACCTTGCCACGCTGTTTGCCCGCCCTCTCGCAAACGAGCCTGTGGTGATGCGAATCAATACACCCGTCTTAGGTTTCTGGACCGCGCCATGTCTTTCCACCGCCCCTTCGTGACACCACGGCAGTCGTCCACCGCCAGCAATCGCCAGGCGTGGCACGACTTGCCGGATCTGCAGCAGCACCATTCCCGACGCCAGCGGCTGAGTCAGCTGCGCTGGATGGCGAGCATCGCCAGCGCGGGAGTGGCGGCGTTGTGGGGTTGCCCACTGGTGTGGTCGTGGCTAAGTCGCTTCAGCGCGTAGAGAACCGCGAACGTCGTAGCAGTTGTGTTGGTTGCCCACTCAATGCCTCACCTCACTCTGAAGGATCCTGCGATGACGATTCCCCGTTCCCTTGCTGCGGTTGGCGCCTTGCTGTTGCTATCGGCCTGCGCAAGCCGGCCTGCCGCCACACAGGCATCGGCACCCACCACGATCGGCCCGCCCATTGGCTCGACGCTGGTTGCGCCACCGTCATCGCAATCGACGCTCGATCCGCATGCGCAACAGCACGTTGCCGGCGCTCCTGCTGCGCAAGACACCGCTGGCATCGCCTTGCCGGCAGCACCGCAATCAGGGCAGTCCACCGCGACCACGCAAGCTTCGGCGGACGCCAGCGCACGCGCCGAACAGGATGCCCAGGCGCTCTACACCACCACACCGGTGCGCGATCCGTGGGAGGCCTATAACCGCAAGATCCACGGCTTCAATCGCGGCGCCGACAAGGTGCTGTTCCGCCCCGTTGCGGTGGCTTACGACAAGGTCACCCCCAAACCCGTCAAGACCGGTATCAGGAACCTGTTTGGAAACCTCGGCCAGCCAGGAACCGCAGTCACTCAGGTGATGCAGGGCCACCCGGTCAAAGCGGCGCAGTCGCTTGGACGCTTTGTGGTCAACAGCACCATCGGGGTTGCCGGGTTGTTCGATCCGGCCACCCGCTTCGGCATGCCCAGGTACAACGAAGATGTGGGACAGGTGTTCGCCACATGGGGTTGGGACAACTCGCGCTACTTGGTGATGCCGATCCTGGGACCCGGCACCGTGCGTGACACGGTTGGGCGTTTTGGCGATCAACAGCTGACGCCCATCAATTACATAGATAGCGCACGCATCGCCAATTCGCTGATAGGCCTGCAACTGGCCGACGGCCGCGCGCGCATGTTGCCGATGGATGCCGCACGCCGCGATGCCGTGGACGATTACACCTTCGTGCGCGATGCCTGGGCGCAACGCCGCCAGAAGCAGATCGCGGACGAGTGATCGCTTCCCGCACACGCATGCGCGACCACGTAGTGCGCGCGGTTAATGATCAAGACTCCAAACAGCACCGTAGGCGTGGCGCAGGCCCGCAGACCGCGGTATCAATCAGCGAACCATCGAGATCTCGCCGAACAACAGCATCACGCAGATTTTCTGCTGCGGCTGAGCTTCGTCTTGGTAGCCTTGGTGGCCTTGGTGGCCTTGGTGGCCTTGGTGGCCTTGGTGGCCTTGGTCGTCTTGGCCGCCTTGCCTTGCTTGCTGCGCGAGTCGGTCAAAAAGCGCAACGTGGCCGCTTCCCATTGGCGCTCGCCGCGCACGCCGGTGGCCATGGCCTGCAGTTCGCCGGCGCGCCAGCCTTCGAACACGCACGGGTCGATATAGGCCTTGCGACACACCGAGGGCGTGTTGCCCAGCGCATCGGCCACTTCGCGGATGACATCGTTCTGCACCTGGGTCAGCGCGCGTTCGCTCATGCGCTCGGGTAACGGCAACCGCGCCAGACGTTGCAGTGCGGCCAGCGTACCGCCCCAGGTGCGGAAATCCTTGGCAGTGAAATCCTCGCCCATCGCCTCGCGCAGATAGTCGTTGACCTCACCCGAATCCACCGGCTGCAGCTGGCCGTTGTCGTCGCGGTATTGAAACAGCGATTGCCCAGGCAATTGCTGACATTGCCGGATCAGTTTGACCAGCTGCTTGTCGTCCACTTCGATCTCGTGATCCTGGCCGCTCTTGCCGCGGAACTTCAGCCGCGCACGTCCGCCACGCAGAAATTCCATATGCCGGTTGCGCAAGGTGGTGAGGCCATAGGAACGATTGCTGCGTGCATATTCGGCGTTGCCCACACGCACCAGGGTGTCGGCCAACAACGCCACCACGATTGCCAGCACCTTCTCGCGCGGAAATCCCGGCAATACCAGATCGCGGCGCAAGCGTCGGCGCAATTTGGGCAGCGCCTGCCCGAAGGCGATCACCCGTTCGAACTTGCCTTCGCCACGCACCTGCGCCCACTCGGCGTGATAGCGGTATTGCTTGCGCCTGCGCGCATCACGGCCGGTGGCCTGCAGATGGCCATTGGGCTTGGCGCAGATCCACACCTCGGTATACGCCGGCGGAATGGCCAGTGCGCGGATGCGCTGCAAGGTATCGGCATCGGCCACGCGCTGCCCGTCGGCACTGCGATAACTGAAGCTCTTGCCGGCCTTGCGGCGGCTGATGCCGGGCTGTTGATCGTTGACATAGGTGAGCCCGGCCGCGCGCGCGGTGGCCCTGGCCTGCGCGACCGCTGCCACGCTCGCCGCCGCGGCAGTGGCGGCACTGGCGGCCACGGTAGCCAGCTTGCCGGCAGCGCTGGCGGTGGCTGCGGCATTGCGAAGAACACGTTTGGCTTTCATTGCGCACGGATCGAAGGACAGGCGCCGATTGTTGAGCCGGGCAGGACTAGGCAGCGTCAACGCTGCGACAACGCCATGTGCGCAAGCGATGCCCGTCAGCAGATTTTCTGCTTATGCTTGGGCCTCCCCCACTGTGCTGGAGTCATCGATGCGCTCTGTCCTGCCTACCGCCCGCCTGGCCTGTTCCTTGGTCGTGCTGGCGGCCTTGAGTGCCTGCGGCTCGCCGCAACCGGACGAGCAGGAAGCCGTCACCGCCAAGGCGCAGCAAGCGGCCGAACAAGCCGCAGCCCCCGCACCGGCCGCCGCTCCCGAGGCCCCGCCGATTGGCAGCTGCGATGCCACCCAGGTGCAGTCGCTGGTCGGCCAGGCCTTGACCGATGCAGTGAGCGAACAGGCCCGCAGCGATGCCGGCGCCAAGTCGGTGCGCGTGCTCAAACCCGGGCAGATGGTCACCATGGAGTTCAACGGCGAACGGCTCAATCTCGAAGTGGATGCCAAGAACCTGATTGCCTCGGTGCGCTGCGGCTGAGCACCGCCTGGCGCCTGTTGGCGAACGGGCGCCAAGCCAGCTGGCACAGGGCCTTGCAGCCGCCCTCGTTGCAGCTGTAACGGTGTATTGCGGCACCGCATCAACTGTGGTCTAGTCGATCATCCGGTGACCTCTTCGAAACGCTCCACGGATCGAGCGCTGCAACGTCGTCGCCGCTCTCCCAGATCGCAAAGAGGCAGACATGGCCCCCCGCACTCGCCAAGGGCTCAACGACTACGGTCTCTACAACAGCGCGCGCGACGAACGCGACGCCTGTGGTTTTGGCATGGTCGCCCAGTTGGACGACCAACCTTCCCGTTCGCTGGTGGACACCGCGATTGCGGCGCTCTCGCGCATGACCCACCGCGGCGGCGTGGCGGCCGACGGACTTACCGGCGATGGCTGCGGCTTGCTGATCCGCAAACCCGATGCGTTCCTGCGCGGGCTGGCGCGCGATGCCGGTATCACCCTGGGCACGCGTTACGCGGCCGGTGTGGTGTTCCTGCCGCTGGACGAGGCCGATGCCGCGCGATGTCGTGCCGAACTGGAAACCCAGTTGCACACCGCCGGCGTGCACTTTCGCGGTTGGCGCGTGGTGCCCACCGACGACAGCGTGTGCGGGCAACTGGCGCGCGACACCTTGCCGCGTATCGAGCAGTTATTCGTCGATGCCGGCGCGGAGCAGACCGAAGACGGCTTCACCCTGGCGCTGTTCCTGGCGCGCCGGCGCGCCGAGCAGGCGTTGCGCGAGGTGGACAATTTCTACGTCACCACCTTGTCGCCCAATGGCATCAGCTACAAGGGCATGGTGCTGCCGGACAAGCTGAGCACGTTCTATCCAGACCTGCAGCGCAGCGATCTGTCCTCCAGCGCAATTGTCTTTCACCAGCGGTTTTCCACCAACACGCTGCCGCGCTGGCCGCTGGCGCACCCGTTCCGCCTGCTCGCGCATAACGGCGAAATCAACACCATCGAAGGCAACCGCCGCTGGGCGCAGGCGCGCAGCAAGGTGTGGCAGACCCCGCGCTTCGACATCGCCGAGTTCGACCCGGTGATCTCCATGCATGGCTCCGATTCGCAGAGCCTGGACAACATGCTCGAGCTGCTGGTCGCCGGTGGCATGGACCTGCTGCAGGCGCTGCGCATCCTGGTGCCGCCGGCCACCCAGTCGCTGGAATTCAAGGACGCCGACCTGGCTGCGTTCTACGAGTTCTACGGTTTGAACACCGAGCCATGGGACGGCCCGGCCGGCATCGTGGCCTGCGACAGCCGCTATGCGGCCTGCATGCTCGACCGCAACGGGCTGCGCCCGGCGCGCTGGATGCTGACCTCCGACCGCCATTTCCTGGTGGCCTCCGAGGCCGGTGTGTGGGAACTGCCGGCCGAGCGCATCACCCGCAAGGGCAAGCTGGGCCCGGGCGAGATGATGGCCATCGATTTGAAGCGCGGCGACCTGCTGGACTCGGACGCCATCGACCGCATCAACCGTGCGCGCGCGCCGTACAAGCAATGGCTGCAGCAGGGCGTGACCTATCTGCAGACCGAATTGATCGACCCCTCGCTGGTGGAAGAACCCTTCAGCGAGCAGACCCTGCGCAGCTACCACAAGCTGTTCCAGCTCAGCACCGAGGAAGTGGAGCAGATCCTGCGCCCGCTGGCCGAGACCGAGCAGGAAGCCACCGGCTCGATGGGCGACGACACCCCGATGGCGGTGCTCAGCCGCCAGACCCGGCCGCTGTATGACTACTTCCGCCAGGCGTTCGCGCAGGTCACCAACCCGCCGATCGACCCGCTGCGCGAAGGCATCGCGATGTCGCTCACCACCCAGCTCGGCAAGGAGACCAACATCTTCCATGCCGGCGCCGAGACCGTGAATCACGTCATCCTCAACTCGCCGGTGCTCAGCCAGCGCAAGCTGCGCCAGTTGCTGAAGATGGAGCAGTACGTCGAGCGCAATCGCCTGATCGACCTGTCCTACAGCGTGGAAGAAGGCCTCAAGGCCGGGCTGGAACGCATCTGCCAGGAAGCCGAGGCCGCCGCGCGCGCCGGTGCGGTGATGTTGCTGCTGTCCGACCGCTACCCGGTGCCGGACCGGCCGATGGCGCATGCGCTGCTGGCCACCGGCGCGGTGCATCACCACCTGTGCAAGGTGGGCCTGCGCTGCGACGCCAACCTGATCATCGAAACCGGCACCGCGCGCGACCCGCACCACATGGCCTGCCTGCTCGGCTTCGGCGCCACCGCGGTGTACCCGTATCTGGCCTACCAGACGCTGTTCGATCTGGGCCGGCGCGGCATCCTGAAGCTGAGCAAGGGCGGCGAGCAGTCGCAGATCGGCCGCCGCTATCGCAAGGGCATCTACAAGGGCCTGTCCAAGATCATCTCCAAGATGGGCATCTGCACCATCGCCAGTTATCGCGGCGCGCAGTTGTTCGAGATCGTGGGGCTGGACCCGGACGTGGTGGAGCTGTGCTTTGCCGAGACGCCCGCACGCATCGGCGGCGTCAATCTGGCGCGGCTGGACACCGAGGCGCGCGAGCTCACCGCGCGCGCCTGGAACGACCAGCTCAAGCCGGAAGTGGGCGGCCTGCTCAAGTACGTGCACGGCGGCGAGTACCACATGTACAACCCCGACGTGGTCATGACGCTGCAGCGCGCCACCCGCACCGGCGATGCCGGCGACTGGCAGAAGTACGTGGATGCGGTGCATTCGCGCCCGGCCTCCACGCTGCGCGACCTGGTCCAGCTCAAGCGTGCCGAGACCCCGACCCCGCTGGACGAGGTCGCCCCGGCGGCCGATGTGCTGCGTCGCTTCGACACCGCTGCGATCAGCCTGGGCGCGTTGTCGCCCGAGGCGCACGAAGCACTGGCCATTGCGATGAACCGCCTGGGCGGGCGCAGCAACTCCGGCGAAGGCGGCGAAGACCCGGCCCGCTACGGCACCGAGAAGCGCTCCAAGATCAAGCAGGTGGCCTCCGGCCGCTTCGGCGTGACCCCGGAGTACCTGGTCAATGCCGAGGTGCTGCAGATCAAGGTCGCCCAGGGCGCCAAGCCCGGCGAAGGCGGCCAGCTGCCCGGCCACAAGGTCAACGAACTGATCGCCCGGCTGCGTTACGCCAAGCCCGGCATCGGCCTGATCAGCCCGCCGCCGCATCACGACATCTACTCGATCGAAGACCTGGCCCAGCTGATCTACGACCTCAAGCAGGTCAACCCCACCGCACTGGTGTCGGTGAAGCTAGTGGCGCATGCCGGCGTCGGCACGATTGCCGCCGGCGTGGTCAAGGCCGGCGCCGATCTGATCACCGTGTCCGGCCACGACGGCGGCACCGGCGCCAGCCCGATCAGCTCGATCCGTTACGCCGGCGTGCCGTGGGAACTGGGCGTGGCCGAGTCGCACCAGGCGCTGGTGGCCAACGACCTGCGCGACCGCACCATCCTGCAGACCGACGGCGGCCTGAAGACCGGCCTGGACGTGGTCAAGGCCGCGTTGCTGGGCGCCGACAGTTTCGGCTTCGGCACCGCGCCGATGATCGTGCTGGGCTGCAAGTACCTGCGCATCTGCCACCTCAACAACTGCGCCACCGGCGTGGCCACCCAGGACGAGCGCCTGCGTGCGAACTACTTCACCGGCTTGCCGGAGCGCGTGGAGCATTTCTTCCGCCTGCTGGCCGAAGAAGTGCGCCAGTGGCTGTCGTACCTGGGCGTGCGCTCGCTGGACGAGATCGTCGGCCGCACCGACCTGCTCGAACAGCTGGAGGTGTCGCCACGCGCCGGGGTCAAGG
Source organism: Xanthomonas sp. NCPPB 2933 (assembly GCF_056725225.1). NCBI lineage: Bacteria > Pseudomonadati > Pseudomonadota > Gammaproteobacteria > Lysobacterales > Lysobacteraceae > Xanthomonas > Xanthomonas sp. NCPPB 2933. The sequence continues at coordinate 41,065 of NZ_CM161518.1, read as the reverse complement.
TCGATCTCTCGCGCTTGCTCACGCATGCGCAGTACGACGGCAGCCATTGCGCGGCCCAGCGCCTGTACGAGTCGCCGGACAGCCTGGCCACGCAAATGGATGGCCTGCTGGCCAATGCGATCGCCAACAAGACCGGCGGCGACCATCGCTTCCTGATCCACAACACCGACCGCTCGATCGGCGCGCGCCTGTCCGGCGCCATCGCGCGTGCGCACGGCAACCACGGCATGAGCGATGCGCCGTTGAACCTGCGCTTCCGCGGCACCGCCGGGCAGAGCTTCGGCGCGTTCAACGCCGGCGGCCTGCAGCTGGAATTGGAAGGCGAAGCCAACGACTACGTCGGCAAGGGCATGGCCGGCGGCCGGCTGGTGGTGCGTCCGCCGCGCGGCGCGCGTTTCGAGGCGCGCAGCACGCCGATCGTGGGCAACACCTGCCTGTACGGCGCCACCGGTGGCGAACTGTTCGCGGCCGGCCGCGCGGGCGAGCGCTTTGCGGTGCGCAATTCCGGCGCACTGGCGGTGGTGGAAGGCGCAGGCGACCACTGCTGCGAATACATGACCGACGGCGTGGTGCTGGTGCTGGGCAAGGTCGGCCTGAACTTCGGCGCCGGCTTCACCGGCGGCCTGGCCTACGTGCTGGATATCGAACGCGACTTCGTGGATCGCTACAACCACGAGCTGATCGACATCCACCGCGTCTCCGCCGAGGGTTTCGAAAACCATCGCCAGCACCTGCACACCCTGATCAGCCGCCACCGCGAGCTGACCGGCAGCATCTGGGCGCAGCAGATCCTGGACGAGTTCCGCGACTACATCGGCAAGTTCTGGCTGGTCAAACCCAAGGCCGCCAGTATCGAGTCGCTGACAGAGTCGCTGCGGCGCGCCGCCTGAGTGCTTCCCTCTCCCTGCAACGGGAGAGGGTTTGGGGATGCGGGCGCTGACGCTCCGTACCCTCATCCGCCCCTTCGGGGCACCTTCTCCCGGTGGGAGAAGGGAATCAGCCACGGATTTTCTTATGAGCCGCAAGCAAGCCTTCCAATTCCTCGACCTGCCCCGGACCATGCCCACGCGCATTCCGGTGGAGCTGCGTACGTCCGGTGACTGGGGCGAGCTGTACGGCAAGTTCGACAAGGCCGACGCGCAGTATCAGTCCGGCCGTTGCCTGGACTGCGGTAATCCGTATTGCAGCTGGAAGTGCCCGGTGCACAACGCGATCCCGCAGTGGCTGCAGCTGGTGCAGGAAAACCGCATCGAGGAAGCCGCCGCGCTGTGCCATTCCACCAACCCGCTGCCGGAAGTGTGCGGGCGGGTGTGTCCGCAGGACCGCCTGTGCGAAGGCAGCTGCACGCTGGAGGAATTCGGCGCGGTCACCATCGGTGCGGTGGAAAAATACATCGTCGATACCGCCTTCAAGATGGGCTGGCGCCCTGACCTGGGCAACGTGCAGCCGACCGGCTGGCGGGTGGCGGTGATCGGCGCCGGCCCGGCCGGCCTGTCGTGTGCGGACAGGCTGGTGCGTGCCGGCATCGAAGCGGTTGTCTACGACCGCTACGAGCAGATCGGCGGGTTGCTGCAGTTCGGCATTCCCAGCTTCAAGCTGGACAAGTCGGTGATCGGCAAGCGCCGCGAGATCCTCGAAGGCATGGGCGTGCAGTTCCGCCTGGGCGTGGAAGTCGGCCGCGACGTCAGCATCGAGCAGTTGCTGGGCGAGTTCGATGCGGTGTTCCTGGGCACCGGTGCTTACCGCTACACCGATGGCGGGCTGCCCGGCCAGGATCTGAAGAACGTGCTGCCGGCGCTGCCGTTCCTGGTGCAGAACAGCCGCATCGTAAGCGGCAACGACCCGCACGGCCGGCCGATCGCCGGCTGGGAAGACCAGATGGCGCTGCCCGATCTCAACGGCAAGCGCGTGGTGGTGCTGGGCGGTGGCGACACCGGTATGGACTGCGTGCGCAGCGCCATCCGCCTGGGTGCGGCCAAGGTCACCTGCGCCTACCGCCGCGACGAGGCCAGCATGCCGGGCTCGGCGCGCGAAGTGGCCAACGCGCGCGAGGAAGGCGTGCGCTTCCTGTTCAACCGTCAGCCGCTGTCGATCGAATCCGGCGCCGACGACGAAGCCATTGGCGTCACCGTGGTGGAGACCAGGCTCGGTGAGCCTGATGCCAGCGGCCGTCGCAATGCAGTACCGGTGGAAGGCAGCGAATCGCTGCTGGAAGCGGACGTGGTGATCATCGCCTTCGGCTTCTCGCCGACCGTACCGGACTGGCTGGCCTCGCAAGGCGTGGAAGCCGGCAGTAACGGCCGCATCGTCGCCCCTGCCGACGACAACGGCCGCCTGCCCTACCAGACCAGCAACCCACGCCTGTTCGCCGGTGGCGACTGCGTGCGCGGCGCCGACTTGGTGGTGACCGCCGTGGCCGAAGGCCGCGATGCGGCGGGCAGCATCGTGCAGCTGCTCGGCGTCAAGGCGCAGGTCAAGGAACCCGCTGCGGCCTGAGTGATTGCCAGCGGTGGGCGATGCGCCCACCGTTGGTGCGGGCTCGCGTGCGGGCTCGCGTGCGGGCAACCCGCACGCTGCGTGAGCGGCTACGCCCGCGTGACGCACCGCGATGCAACGCAATGCATCCACGGCGACAGGCAACGGACATCGCATCCCGCAAGGTCGCGCCTCGCCCGACCCGGAACGCTCCACGAACAATCACCCTGTCTTTCGCGACCGGCACTTCGCTCACAGCGATCGTGCAGCGTTTGCTGCTGCGTGCGGTGATTTGTCCTGCCGCCGATCAGGCTGACGCTGGCAGCGCGCGTAGACCACAACGCAACGCCGCAACGCCGCCTACCGCTGAGCACGCGCTCCACCGCATCTCGGCAACTGCAGACTCAAGCGGCCATCGACTGTGCAAGGCGCCCGCACCCACGCATGACCTTGCCATCAGCGCACACACAGGCCTGCATCTATCTGCAGCCTCGACGATTGCACGCGCCAAACAAGTGTGATCTAAGTCACATATAAGCCGTCCCCGCATCACGCAGCCCAGCCACCCTCACTGACACGCGGAACGCTCTGCGCTTACCCGGATGTCCTCGGCAACGACGGTATCCGCCTCCTCCCACGCGTGGACAACACCGCCGTGGAATCCAGACCTGATTCGTGTCGTCGCACACCGCGGCGGCAAAGCCGTGGGCCCCCACCGAAGGAGCAACCTCATGACGTACCAAACCATTACCGGCAACCAGAAACGCGATGATTGGGTGGACTGGCTGCGCGGTGCCAGCGTACTGATGGTGATCGTCCTGCACGCCTATGGCTTCGCTTTCGACGCCTATCCCGAGCTACGCAGCGGCGCAGCCGGAGAAAGCAGCACGCTGATGCTGTCGATCGAGCGTATCAACCGCTCGCTGGCCCCATTGCGCATGCAGCTGATGTTCCTGCTCTCGGGCTTGTTCGTGGCGCGTGGGCTGGACAAGGGGATCGCGACCTACTTCAGCGGCAAGCTGCGGCACGTGTTGTATCCCTATCTGATCTGGTCGCTGCTGATCTTCGGGTTGCGCGAGGCAGGCTCGGTGCTGGCCAAGGCCGAACCCATTGCCTGGCTGGACCTGGGCAGGATCGCAGTCGGCAACGTGGCACTGACCTGGTTTCTGTTCTACCTGTTCGTGTTTCTTGCAGTGATCCCACTGCTGCGTCGGCTGCCGGCCCCATTGGTGCTGGCTGCCACCCTGCTCGGTTCGGTGTGCCTGGGTCCATTGCTGCGCCAGGGAGCCGACCCGTTCTATTACTTCGCGTTCTTCTACATCGGCACGCTGCTGGCCGGTCGCGTGCCGGCACTGCTACAGCAGGCACCGCGCTGGATCTGGCCACTGTCGTGCCTGAGCCTGTGCGCCATCGTGCTGATCGCCAATCTCACCGCGTTGCACGGTATCTGGATCGGCTACCTGCCGCTGGTGGTGATCGCGCTGCCGCTGGTGATCGCTGCAGCAATCTGGGCAAACCAGCAACCGGCCGCACAGGCGATCCGCTATGTGGGCCGCAACTCGGTGGTGTTCTATCTGACCCACTTCCCGCCGTTCATCGTGCTGGCCTATCTGCTGCCGCGCTGGATCCACGATGGGTCGCTGCTGTTCTTCGCCTTGTTGGGCACCGGCGTACTGGCGCCGACCCTGCTGTGCCTGCTGCGCACACCGGGCCGCCTGCCCGCGCTGAACCTGCTGTTCTCCGCACCCATGCTTGCACGTCCCGCGACGCCGCTGGTGTCGCCCTATCCGGCGCAGGACGGCAGAGTGGCCGCTGCGCAGGGCGCCTGACCTGGTTGATCGCGTCGCGGTCCGGCGATGCTTGCAGCCGGTGGCCGGTGTCATCCGGCAGCAGCGTGGACGCGGTCACTGCCGGGTCCACGCTGCTGTCGTTCGCGCAGGCACCTGATGTGCAGCCCTGTTGCAGGGCTGCATCGATTGCCGGGCGCGCTGAGCGATCAGGCCGCCTTGTCCAGCGTGGCCATATCGATCACGAAGCGATACTTCACGTCGCTCTTGAGCATGCGCTCGTAGGCCTCGTTGATCTGGTCGGCGCGAATCGTTTCGATGTCCGAGACGATGTTGTGCTTGGCGCAGAAATCCAGCATCTCCTGGGTCTGGCGGATACCGCCGATCAACGAACCGGCCAGCGTGCGGCGCTTCATGATCAGATTGAACACGCTCGGCGAAGGGTGCGAGTGCTCGGGCACGCCGACCAGCACCATCGCCCCGTCGCGCTTGAGCGCAGCCAGGAACGGGTCCAGGTTGTGCGGCGCGGCCACGGTGTTGAGGATGAAGTCCAGTGTGTTGGCTTGCGCGGCCATCTGCGCCTCGTCCTTGGAGATCACCACTTCGCTGGCACCCAGACGCAACGCATCGGCGCGCTTGCTCTCGGAGGTGGTGAACAACACCACGGTGGCGCCCATCGCCTTGGCGATCTTCACTGCCATGTGGCCCAGGCCACCCAGGCCCACCACACCCACCTTCTGGCCGGGACCGACCTTCCAATGCGCCAGCGGCGAATAAGTGGTGATGCCGGCGCACAGCAGCGGCGCCACGGCCGCCAGGTTGTCGCTGTGCGAGATGCGCAGCACGTATTTCTGATCGACCACGATGTGGTCGGAGTACCCGCCGTAGGTGTTCTCGCCGCCAAACATCGGCCCGTTATAGGTGCCGGTAAAGCCCTGCTCGCAATACTGTTCTTCGCCTTCCTGGCAGGACGCGCAGCTGCGACAGCTGTCGACCATGCAGCCGACACCGGCCAGGTCGCCGACCTTGAAACCAGTGACCGCATCGCCAACCGCCGTCACACGGCCGACGATCTCGTGGCCGGGCACCGACGGGTACAGCGTGTTGTGCCATTCGTTGCGTGCGGTATGCAGATCGGAGTGACACACACCGCAATAGGCGATGTCGATCTGTACATCGTCGGGGCCGGGTGCGCGCCGTTCGAACACGAACGGTGCAAGCGGTTGATCGGCGGTCTGGGCGGCGTAAGCGTGAGCTTTGCTCATGAGGGGGCTCCGGGCGTCACGTCCCCCGCGATGGTGCAGGAGACAAAAGTAAGCAGCCTCTAGCTTAAAACAGGCGCCTGTCGCACTCCTGCGACAGTGCGTCTTGCCTGTCGGGTTGCGAACGCCACCGCAGCGGCGAAGTGCGTCTTGCAGGCGTTTGCGCGATCAAATCGCTGCAGTAGGCGTGAATGGCGCACTAACGCCAAAGCTTCTACGCTGACCAACCACCATCCTGCCCTGCACCATCCCTGCTGGCCGTGCCCTCCCCCTGCGGCCACTCACGTCGATGCCGAAGGAGGCTTCATGTTTCGCTCTCACGCACATTTCCCCTCGTTACGCAGTGCCGCACTCGCACTGACCTTGCTCGCTGCAATGCCGTTGGCACAGGCAAAAGAGCCCGCCGCTGCAAAAAAGGAATCTGCCGGCCTGAAATATGTCGGTGTCAATCTCTCCGGCGCCGAGTTCAACTCGCGCAAGAAGCCGGGCACCTTGTACAAGGACTACACCTATCCGGCCGCGTCGGATTTCAGTTATTTCGCCGGCAAAGGCATGAATACGATCCGCCTGCCGTTCCTGTGGGAACGCCTGCAACCACAGCTCAGCGGCGAGTTGGATCCGGCGCAATTGGCGCTACTGAAGAAATCGGTGGCTGCGGCCAAGGCCAACAAGCAATACCTGATCCTGGATGTGCACAACTACGCCAAGTACAACGGCAAGCGCATCGGCACCAGCGATGTACCCGCCGCCGCAGTGGCGGATCTGTGGCGCCGGCTGGCGCTGGAATTCAAGGACGACACATCGGTGATTTTCGGGCTGATGAATGAGCCCAACGGGATTTCCGCAACCGACTGGGCTGCAGCGGCGCAAGGCGCAATCAACGCGATCCGCAAGACCGGCGCCAAGAACCTGATCCTGGTGCCGGGCACCGCCTACAGCGGCGCGCACAGCTGGCGCAGCGCCAACTATGGCGGTTCCAATGCCAAGGCGCTGGAGATCGTCAAGGACCCGGGCAACAACCTGGCCTTCGAAGCGCATCAATATCTGGACAGCGACTACAGCGGCACCAAGCCGGTCTGCACCAGCGCCACGGTTGGCGAAGAGAAATTGCGCGGCTTCACCGCATGGCTGCGCGAGAACAAGCAGAAAGGCTTTCTGGGTGAATTCGGCACTGCCAACAATCCGGTCTGCGACCAGGCGCTGGAAGGCATGCTGACCTACATGGAAAAGAACAGCGACGTGTGGCTGGGCTGGACCTGGTGGGCCGCCGGCGCATGGTGGAAGCCGGAGTACTTCTTCACCGTGCAGCCGGGCAAGGATGGCAGCGACAAGCCGCAGATCTCGATCCTGAGCAAGTACGCACGCCGCGCCACCAAGTAACACACGCCGATCTGTTCGAATGCGGTGGTCGCAGCAAGATGCTGCGGCCACCGTTTTTTTTGTCGTGCATGTATGACATGCGCCATGCCGAAGCATCGGATGTGCGGGCGGTGGCATCACAGCGCCACGCGCAAATGCGCGGTGGCCCCGCAATCGCGCGACGCGTCTTGCAGGATCCGCAGTGATGGAGTGTTGCCGCAGTCACGACGCAGCACACAAACCTCACGTGCAATACATCGCAAGTGCCGACGTCCCGTTCGCGCACCAGGTGAGTTTTTATGCGTGCAATTGCGATCTGCGTTGATGCAAGGCACGCCACTGTATCGACGTGCAGTGTTGTAACCGCAAGACAACCTGCAACGTCACTCCATCTCGAATGCGCAGCAGTCGATGCAGTGCTGCCGCGCAGAGTGCGACCTGTGTGCGGCGATGACGATCGCGCGATGTGCGCTTTACCACATCAAAGCACGTGTATGTTTGGCAATAAGTGCCAAGTCGCTCACAGCTCCAATTAAGTGATATCTCGCATTCGTAGTTTGAATGTACGGATGCGCCTAGGGTGTAGGCGTTGCATTGTCGTCATGCACGTGGCAGGTCCACGCCAGTGCGATGCATCTCCCCCCGCGAATGCTTCAGGAGTCACCCATGTTGCCCTCTCCCCCCCGGACACGCCGGCTGCTTAGCTGCGCGTTCTCATTGCTGCTGCTTGTCATCATGCCGCTTGCACATGCACAGAGCGGCAATCGCCTGAAGTATGCCGGCGTCAATCTCTCTGGCGCAGAAATCAAATCCTCGCAAAAACCCGGCGTGCTCAACGTCGACTACCTGTATCCGGCCGCCAGCGATTACCGCTACTTCGCCGGCAAACACATGAACACCATTCGATTACCCATCCTGTGGGAGCGCCTGCAACCCAAGGCTGGCGGTGAACTGGATGCGGCGCAATTGGCACTGATCCGCCAGGCAGTCGCCAATGCAAAGGTCGCCAAGGTCTATCTGATTCTGGATGTGCACAACTACGCCAAGTACTACGGCAACAAGATCGGCAGCAGCCGCGTGCCGATCAGCACCTTTACCGATTTGTGGCGTCGCCTGGCGATCGCCTTCAAGAACGACAACGCGGTGATCTTCGGGCTGATGAATGAGCCTTATGACATCAATCCGCAATCCTGGGCCAGCGCGGCACAAGCCTCGATCGACACCATCCGCAAAACCGGCGCCAATAATCTGATTCTGGTTCCCGGAGCGCTGTGGAGCGGCGCGCACAGTTGGTATTCCACCGTTGCCGGGCAATCCAATGCCGTGGCACTGGCATCCATTCGCGACCCGCTCAATCGCTACGCCATCGAAGTGCATCAATACCTGGATACCGACTCCAGCGGTACCAGCGCCGGTTGCGTCAGCAGCACCGTCGGTGCCGAACGCCTGCGCAGTTTTACCCAGTGGCTACGCCTGAATCACAAGCGTGGATTTCTGGGCGAATTCGGCACTGGCAACAACGCGACCTGCAACAGCGCACTCAACAACATGTTGGGTTACATGGAAACCAACAGCGATGTGTGGATCGGCTGGACCTGGTGGGCGGCCGGTGCATGGTGGAACCGGACCTATCCATTCAACGTGCAGCCCGATGCGCAGGGACGCGACAAGCCACAGATGACGATCCTGAGTGCCCGCGCGCAGCGTATCGCCCGCTAACAGCGACACCTCGCATTCGTCTGCAAACCACGCCTCGCATGCGCTGAGCATGCAGGCGCAACCGTGCACGGCGCCAATGAATCGGCGTCATGCAGTTGGCAGCAGACGCATCCATACGACGTTCTTTCGACAGCACACCGTCCGCGCTGACCGTGTGCCGAAGCGTGCGCGGCCGCTTTTTTCTGCCGCGCGTTACAGCGTGCTGGTGCGGAATGTGACCCCGGCGAATTGTGACTGGGAGTGAGCTCGCACATTTACTTAACGCTCAGTGTGATGCGCGATCGGGCACAACCAATGCATTAAGTCCTACCGATGCAGCGCGCTTGGCGCAAATCGCACGCAACCGGCTGCGACGCATCGTCCCCGTCGTTCAAGGAGTTGCTTTATGTCTTCTGTTTCCTGCTCGCTGCGCAGCGTTGTTCGCTGTGCACTGCTTCTCATCCTGCTTGGCGTCTTGCCGCAGGTTCATGCGCAGACACGCGCACTCACCTACGCCGGAGTCAATCTTTCCGGTGCCGAGTTTGCATCGTCGAAAAAGCCGGGAGTGCTCAACAAAGACTACATGTACGCACCTGCCAGCGATTACACCTATTTCGCCGGCGTTGGCATGAATACGATCCGCCTGCCCATTTTGTGGGAGCGTCTGCAACCCAGCGCACGTGGCGAACTGGATCCGGCGCAATTGGCATTGGTGCAGCAGGCAGTGGCTCGCGCCAAGGCATCGGGCATGTATCTGGTGCTGGATATCCATAACTATGCCAAATACTACGGTTATAAAATAGGCACTCCTGAAGCGCCGATTGCGACCTTCAGTGATTTATGGCGCCGTCTTGCGCTGGTGTTCAAAAACGATAACGCGGTGATTTTCGGGCTGATGAACGAGCCCAATGGGGTATCGGCAGGTGGCTGGGCTGCCGCTGCACAGGCAGGCATCGACAGCATTCGGGCCACCGGTGCAAACAATTTGATTCTGGTCCCCGGCGTGTTATGGACCGGCGCGCATAGTTGGTACTCGCCCACCAGCGATGGGTATTCCAACGCCACCGCGCTGACCTCCATCTACGACCCACTCAACCACTACGCGTTCGAAGTGCATCAGTACCTGGATGCCGATTCCAGCGGCACCAGCAATGTCTGCGTCAGTGCCACCGTCGGCGCCGATCGTCTACGCAGTTTCACCGAGTGGTTGCGCCTCAATCAAAAACGCGGTTTCCTGGGCGAATTCGGCACCGGCAACAACGCCGGTTGCAATGCAGCGCTGCAGGGCATGCTCGGGTATATGGAAACCAATGCAGATGTCTGGCTGGGCTGGACCTGGTGGGCCGCTGGTTCATGGTGGAACATCAGTTACGAATACAGCGTACATCCCAACAAGGACGGAACCGACAAGCCGCAGATGTCGATCCTGTCGCCACAGGCGACCCATGCGACACGCTTCAGCCCTTGATGTGATGTGATGTGATGTGATCTCGCCATGATCCGATCGAGCCGCCGCAAGGCGGCTCTTTTGTGTGCGTCATCGCAACGTGCGGTCACATAGCTTGGACTCGATATCCATGTGCAACACCCTCATTGCAGTTGAAAAGCTATCGCCACCTGACTGACGCCGGGGACGGCGGTGTTTCAGTTGGTGCGTGATCCTCTGGTGCTATGGCGCTGGTTGCCCCAGCAGCTTGCTGCCAAGCTCGCATGCATGCATCCGGATGGTCCTGCCCGGCGCGTCAGTCACAAAGCCGTGCAAAGCGCATCGCTTAGTTAATAAACGCCTGCGATAAACATAGACGACGACGGCAAACGCTTATGCGTTCGCTGCACGTGCTACTGCATTGTGACGTCAGTGATCCGACGCCGGACCGTTGACAGCGAGCGCGTCCATACGATGGTATTTCGACACAGCGATGTATCTGTCGCGGCTTGAAAAGCCTGCGTTTCCGCATATTCCATGCCCACGTTATAACGCGCTGATTCGAAAAGTGACCTGTGCGATATGTGACTGCGCTCCATTCGACACATTTACTTCGCAGTTAATGCAACCAGAAATTCGGTACGACAGATGCATTAAAGACGACGGATGCGGCGTATTTCGCGCAGATCGCAAGCACAAAGGGTGCTGTGACGCATCTTCCCCGTCGTCTAAGGAGTTGCTTTATGTCCGCCGTTTCTCACTCGCTTCGCAACCTTGTTCGTTGCGCCCTGCTGTTCCTCCTGATCGGCACGTTGCCGCTCGCCCACGCAAGAACGCGCGTACTGAAATACGCCGGCGTCAATCTCTCAGGCGCAGAATTCGCGTCTTCCAAAAAGCCGGGAGTCCTCAACAAGGACTATATGTATCCGGCAACCAGCGATTACACCTATTTCGCAGGTGTAGGCATGAATACCATCCGTCTTCCCATCCTGTGGGAGCGCCTGCAACCGAGTGCGCGCGGCGAATTGGATCCGGCGCAACTGGCATTGGTGCAACAGGCGGTGGCACGCGCCAAGGCATCGGGCATGTATCTGGTGTTGGACATCCACAACTACGCCAAATACAACGGCTACAAGATCGGTAGCAGCGAGGTGCAAAACGCCACGTTCGCCGATTTATGGCGGCGTCTTGCGCTGGTGTTCCGCAACGACAATGCCGTGATCTTCGGCCTGATGAACGAGCCCAATGGCGTATCTGCCAGCGGATGGGCCGGTAGCGCCCAGGCGGCGATCGACGCCATCCGCGCCACCGGTGCGAACAATTTGATCCTGGTCCCAGGCGTTCTCTGGACCGGTGCGCACAGTTGGTCCTCGCTCACAAGCGATGGCTATTCCAATGCCACCGCGCTGGCGTCCATCTACGATCCCCTCAACAACTACGCGTTCGAGGTGCATCAGTATCTGGACGCAGATTCCAGCGGCACGACCAACGTGTGCGTCAATTCCAGCATCGGTGCCGATCGTTTGCGCAGCTTCACCGAGTGGCTACGCGCCAATCACAAGCGCGGTTTCCTTGGCGAATTCGGCAGTGCCAGCAATAAGACCTGTAATAGTGCGCTGTATGGCATGCTCAAGTATATGCAGAGAAACGACGATGTCTGGTTGGGCTGGACGTGGTGGGCCGCAGGCGCTTGGTGGGGCTCCTACGCGTATACCTTACAGCCGAACAAGGACGGCACCGACCGGCCACAGATGTCGATCCTGTCTCCGTGGGCAGCGGGCATCACACGCGTCACACCTTGATGTAATCGGGTCGAGCCGCCGCAAGGCGGCTCGATTTTTATGCGTCCGTCCGGGCTGTGCATCGTTCTGACTCCGGTGCGTATCGCAGCGCAATCATCCCGATCGCGTCATCGATGACCTTGCGCTACCACTGCAGCCACGTCTTGCGGAAGGTAAACATCACGTGCAAGGCGAATGAAGACCAGTGCGAGCATTTCAGCTGCCTGAACTCGTGCTACCGCGACGTCGGTTTTTTCACCCGATGGCCATGACAGCGCGTCCAGCATGGGCACACTTCACTGCAGGAGCAGTCTCATGGCACATCGATTGATGAAGACCGCGCTGATCGGCGCACTCGCGCTGGCATCGCATGGCGCATTTGCGCAGGCCGCTGCCGATAAGCCGGCCAAGGCGCTGACGTCCGCCGAAATCACCAGCATGCTCACCAGCAAGGGTTACACCAAGGTGCACGACGTCAAGTTCGAGCACGGAGTGTGGACCGCCGATGCGCGCAGCGGCGATGGCAAGGATGTGGATGTGCGTATCGACCCGGTGACCGGGCGCGTGTACGGCGACCAGACCACCTCCAAGTTGAGCGAGGCCGACATCCGCGCGGCGTTGTCGACCAACGGCTATTCCAACGTGCACGACCTCAAGTTCAAGGACGGCCTGTGGAAGGCCGACGCCGAGCAACGTGGCGGGCAGAAGGTCGACCTGCACATCGATCCAGAAGATGGGCACGTGGTCAGCGCGGACAACGACTGATCCATCACTGACGCAATCGCGTGTGGTGTTTGAGCACGTTTGCCAGGCAGCACTGCAGCACTGAACAGGGCCTCCAACTGGAGGCCCTGTTTATTGACACCGCAGGCAGTACGGCCTAGTTGTCACCCGCACTGCCGCAACTCGATCGATCGCAACACGACTCCACACATGCGTGCTTGAGAGGCCATGCGCGCACTCGGTGTACTCAACGCGCCGGCGCTACCTGCTTGCCATCGGCCTGTTTGCCCTCAGCAGAGGCAGGTGCCTGCGGATCCGCTACTGCACCCGCACCCGGCTTGCCGACCATCATGCGGTCGCGCGCGGCCTTGAATGGGTTGCCCGCATACCAGTTGGGCCAATGCTCGCCAGCGGCGACTTCCTTGCCCACGCCATACACCGCCTGCAGATCTTCGAGGGTGCCATCGAGTTTCCACGTGGCCGCATCGTACTGATCACCAGGGGCATGGTAGCGATTGCGCCCATAGTCTTCGGCGGCTGCACGTCCGGCAGCGGTGCCGCCCTCGCGCAGATCCTCGCCGCCATCGGCGTACAGCGCCGGCACCCCCGCCTTGGCGAAGTTGAAATGATCCGAGCGGAAATACGAGCCGCTCTGCGGCGTCGCCTCGGCGTGCAGCGTGCGGCCCTGCATCGCGGCGATCGGCTTGAGAATGTCTTCCAGCTCCGAGCTGCCCATGCCCACCACGGTGACATCGCGCGCGCGCCCGGCCACCGACATCGCATCCAGGTTGATCACCGCGGCAATCTTGTCCAGCGGGAAACTCGGGTTGGCCACGTAATACTTGGACCCGAGCAAACCGGATTCTTCCAGCGTCACCGCCACAAACACCACCGAGCGCGCCGGCTTGGGATCCTGATGCGCGAACGCATCGGCGATTTCCAGAATGCCGGCCACGCCGGTCGCGTTGTCCACCGCGCCGTTGTAGATGTTGTCGCCGCTCTCGCCCGGATGCTTGCCCAGGTGATCCCAATGCGCCATGTACAGCACCGCCTCATCGGCGTGACTGCTGCCCGGCAGCACGCCGACCACATTGCGTGAGGTCTTTTCGGCGATGGTGCTCTTCAGGTCCACCGACCAGCTGGCCTTCAACGGCACCGGCTTGAAGCCGCGCTTGCTGGCGTCCTTGTAGGCCTGCGCCAGGTCCAGCCCGGCGTTGGCGAACAACTGCTTGGCGGTCTCGGCGCTGATCCAGCCCTGCACCGGCAGGCGCGGGTCGGTGTCATCCTTGGCCGGCAGGTCGTATTGCGGGCCGGCCCAGGAATTCTTCACCACATCCCAGCCGTAGCTGGCGCCGGGCGTGTCGTGCACGATCAGCGCGGCGGCGGCGCCCTTGCGCGCGGCCTCTTCGAACTTGTAGGTCCAGCGCCCGTAGTAGGTCATGCGCTTGCCGTCGAACAGCTTGGCATCGCCGGTGTGAAAGCCCGGGTCGTTGACGAACATCACCACCGTCTTGCCTTTCCAATCCTGGCCGGCGTAATCGTTCCACTGCTGCTCGGGCGCATCCACGCCGTAGCCGACGAACACCAGCTCGCTGTTGTCCAGCTTGACCTCGGCCTGGCCGGTGCGCGTGCCCACCACGATGTCGGTGCCGAAGGCCAGCGCGCGGGTCTGATCGCCGCTGCGCAGGCTGGGTGCGGTGGCTGCATCGGCGGTGGTTTCCACCATCGGCACGTCCTGGAACCAGCTATCGCCATTGCCCGGTTGCAGCCCGATGCGCTGCATCTGGTCGCGGATATAGGTAACGGTCTTCTCTTCGCCCGCGGTGCCCGGACCGCGCCCTTCGAAGTCGTCCGAGGCCAGTGTCTTGACCAACTCGGCGAAGTCGCCGGTCGTCATCTCTGGCGAGAACGCATGCCGGCTGACCGGTGCGCTGGGTGCGGTATCGGCCGGGGTCTGCGCGCTGGGCGCGGCAGGTGCGTCGGCGGGCTCACGTTTGCAGCCGGCCAGGGCCAGCGTCGCGGCCAGGCACAACAGGATCTTGCGGGGCATCGGGACTCCTCGTGCGGCGAAGGTCCCCCGATTCTAGGCGCTGACTGTGGTGAGCGCGTCAGTCCTTGGGCGCCACGTCGCTGTCGAAACTGCGCGCAGTGGCGCCGGTGACCACGCCGATCCTGGCGGTGCGATGCACATACAGGCTGACCTCGCGCTCGAACTGCAGCTGCCCATCCACCACCGCATTGGGGCCGATCACCACCCGCGGCTTGCGCGATGGCTTGAACGAAAAACTGAAATTGGGCTTGGTGACCTCGATCCCGCCATGCACATGCGAGCCCACCCCCACGGTGATATCGCCATTGACGGTCTCGATGCCCTTGCCGAGCTCGGTTTCCACCAGACCGATGCTGCCGTTGACGGTTTCCACGCCGCCGCTGATCTGGCTGCCGCGCTCCACCAGAATGCTGCCGTTGACCGTCTCCAACCCGCCGGACACCACCACTTTCTGGCCCAGCGTGATCGCGCCATTGACGGTGGAGACGCCACCGGTGCGCGCGCGCTCGCCGATCTGGATGCTGCCGTTGACGGTTTCCACGCTCTTGGTCTGCGCACCGGCACCGATTTCGATGGAGCCGTTGACGGTGTCCAGGGCGCCATACGATTGGCCGGCCTCGGCGCTGATGCGGCCGTTGACCTTGCTGATGTCCTCGTTGGCCCAGGCGCTCGTGCAGACCAGGGACACCATCAGGAGAAGATGCTGGGACTTCATGCTGAACCTCGCGCGGCGGCGGCTATCTGGGGCGTGGCGGCGATCACACCATGCTTGGATACAATCGCGCACCTGCCTGAAGTCACTGGACCGTTCGTTGCTCCCTTCGCCCGCACCGCGCTCGCGCCTGCCGCTTGCCCCCGCCACCGGCCGCTCACGCGCGTGGCTGGCGGCGGCCATGCTGGCTTGCGCGCTGCTGGCTTGCACAGTGCTCGGCAGCGCCGGTGCAAGCGCGCAAAGCCAGCGCGAGGCCGAGCGCAAGCTGCAGCAGTTGCGCGATGAATTGAAGACCATCACTGCCGACCGGCGCGAACTGGAAGGCAAGCGCGGCACCGCCGCCCAGCAGCTGCGCCAGGCCGATGAAAAGGTGGCCAAGACCGCACGTGCATTGAGCGAAACCGAATCGGCGATGCGCGAGCAGGAGCAGCATCTGAGCAAACTGCAGCAGGATCGCGCGCAGTTGCAGCGCGGCCTGCAGACCCAGCGCGCGCAGCTGGCAGCGCTGTTGCGCGCCGCCGATCAGCTCGGCCGCAACGCGCCGTTGAAGGTGTTGTTGTCGCAAGACACAGTGGGCGATGCCACGCGCCGGCTGGCCGACCATCGCTACGTGCAGAACGCGCGCGCACAGCGCATCCAGGCGCTGACCACGCAGCTGGAGGCCTTGGCGAAGGTAGAACAGGACATCGCCAGCCGGCGCCAGGCACTGGATAGCGCGCGCGCGCAGCAAAAAGCGCAGGCCTCTTCGCTGCAGAAGGATCGCTCGCAGCAGGCGGTCACCGTCGCCCAGCTGGACGACCGCTACAAACAGCGCGCCGAACGCGAAAAAGCCCTGGGCCAGGACGCCAAGTCGCTGGAACAGTTGCTCGCCAATCTGCGCGCGGCCGCCGCCAAGGCCGAAGCCGAACGCCGCGCGGCCGCCAAGCGCGCCGCAGCCGAGGCCGCCGCGCAGGCAAAGCGCGCTAAAACCGATCGTCCCGATCGCCCCGACCGGCCGGGCAAGACGCCGCCCAAGGTCATCGCCAGCGCGCCGGCCCCCAAGGTCGGTGGGCTGAGCTGGCCGGTGTCGGGCAACCTGCTGGCCCGCTTCAACGCCACCTTGCCGGATGGCCACACCAGCAAGGGCGTGCTGATCGGCGCGCCCAAGGGCAGCACCGTCAGCGCCGTGGCCGATGGCACAGTGGTGTTCTCCGACTGGATGACCGGCTACGGCATGATCCTGATCGTGGACCACGGCAACGGCTACATGAGCCTGTACGCGCACAACGACACGCTGTTGCGCGATGCCGGCGCCTCGATCAAGCGCGGCGAGGCGGTGGCCAAGGTCGGCAGCTCGGGCGGGCAGGGCGTGCCGGCGTTGTACTTCGAACTGCGTCGCAATGGGCAGCCGGTGGATCCGTCGAGCTGGTTGCAGCGGCGCTGAGTGCAGGTGCGGTGAGTCGCGCGCTGCCGCGTCCCAGTGACCAGACGTGCATCGCGTTGAAGCGACCATTGAGGCGACCACTCAGGGAACCGGGACAAGCTGCTTGCGCAGCCATCGGGCGGGCGCTCCCGGTGTAGTGTGCCAATGCCCGGCAGCGCGTCTGGCCGCGTCATTGCCAGCACGATGCGCACCGCACGGCGACGCCACCGCGCATGCATCTGCGCAGTTGCAGCAGGCAACGGCAATTCAACGCGGATTTATCGCTGCTTCGCGCATAATCCAGGCGGCGCCACGTTGTGGGGCGTCTTCTCTCTTCCGGAGTGCTTCATGCGCGTAGCTGTCCTGTCCGTTGCCCTGTCGCTGGCCTTGTTCGCGTCGCCCGGTTGGGCACAGAAGGCCGGCACCGCCGCCGCCCAGGCGACTGCGGACGATCCGGAAGCCAATGAAGCCGCCGTGTCCAAGGTGCCGCTGGAAGAGATCCGCCGTTTCGTGGCGGTCTACAACGCGGTCAAGCAGGCGTATGTGGATCCGGTCGAAGACAAGAAGCTGATGCATGCCGCCGTACGTGGCCTGCTCTCGGATCTGGACCCACACAGCACCTATTTCGACAAGGAAGACGCCGAGGCCTTCGACGAACAGGCCACTGGCGCCTACGACGGCATCGGGGTGGAATTGCTGCAGCAACAGGACAATACGCTCAAGGTGATCGCGCCGATCGACGACACTCCGGCCGCGCGCGCCGGCATCCGCGCCGGCGATGTGATCGTGGCCATCGACGGCAAGCCGATCGACGCCAGCAAGGCGATGGAGCCGTTGCGTGGCGAATCCGGCAGCAAGGTCGTGCTGACCATCGTGCGCGACAAGACGCCCAAGCCGTTCGACGTCACCCTGCAGCGCGAGACCATCCGCGTGGCCAGCGTGCGCAGCAAGCTGCTGGAACCGGGCTACGGCTATATCCGCATCAGCACCTTCCAGGCCGACACCGGTGCCGACTTCCAGAAGAACCTCAAGCAACTGCAGGCCGGCGGCAAGTTGCGCGGCCTGGTGCTGGATCTGCGCAGCAATCCGGGCGGCCTGCTGACCGCCGCAGTGCAGGTGGCCGACGATCTGCTCGACAAGGGCAACATCGTCAGCACCCGTGGACGTATTTCGATCAGCGATGCCAAGTTCGACGCCACCCCGGGCGATCTGCTCGGCGGCGTGCCGGTCATCGTGCTGGTGGACGCCGGCTCGGCCAGCGCCTCAGAAGTGCTGGCCGGCGCGCTGCGCGACAACCAGCGCGCGCGCATCATCGGCAGCCGCACCTTCGGCAAGGGCTCGGTGCAGACCGTGCTGCCGCTGGATAACGGCGACTCGGTCAAGCTCACCACCGCGCGCTATTACACGCCCAGCGGCAAGTCGATCCAGGCCAGCGGCATCGTGCCGGAAGTGCTGCTCACCCCGGAACCGCAACCGGGCGACGCCGACCTGCCGGCCAGCCTGACCGACTACAGCGAAGCCACCTTGCCCGGCCATCTGCGTGGCGATGCCGAGGGCGAAGAGGGCTATAGCGCCGGCGACGTACTGCCGGGCGATGGCCCGATCGCCGCCGCATTGGCCGAACTCAAGCAGCCCGGCTCGGCCGCCAAGGCCCAAGCCGCGCTCAAAGCCAAGGCGCAGGCAGCACAGAAGGCCAAGGCCGCCAAGACAGCAGCCGAACCCAAGCCGGCAGCAGCGCGTCCGGCGACCGGCGACAAGCCCAAGGCCACCGACAAGCCCACCGAACCGGCTGAAAAAGCCAAGCCAGCGGCGCCAGCCGAACCGACCGCGCCTGCGGAAAAACCCAAACCGGCCGAACCGGTCAAGTGATCCGGACACGGCGCAGCGGGTGAGCTACACCCGCTGCGCACTCGGCGCGATCGGTGTGCGCTGGCACTGCAACGCCATCTGCCCGCACACCTCGATCACCCGGCAACCGTAGCGCTGACCGGATGTAACGTCACGCAACAAGCCGTGCCGCAGCGCGAATGCTTTTGTAGGAGCGACCTTGGTCGCGAGAAGCCTTCCCGAACGCGATCACCACTCAAACAACCGCTATCGCGCAATCGCCAACGCCTCGGGATTGACCAGATTGCGCGGCGTGCCTGCGGCAAACGCCAGCACATTGTCGAATGCCGCTTCGAAGTACAGCGCGTAGCTGTCGCGTTCCACATAGCCCAAATGCGGCGTCGCCAACACGCGCGGGTGCTGCAGCAACGCATCGCGCGCATCCAGCACCGGCTCACGTTCGAACACATCCATCGCCGCCTGCGCCGGACGGCCGGCGTCCAACGCGGCCAACAGCGCACCTGGCGCAATCAATTCGGCGCGGCTGGTGTTGACCAGCAAGGCATCGCGGCGCATGCGCGCCAGATCGTCCACGGTCACCTGATGGCGTGTCTGCGCGCTCAGGCGCCGATGCAGCGACAGCACATCGCTGCGTTCGAACAGGTCCTCGCGGCTGGCGGCGATCTCGAACCCATCGCGCGCGGCCTGCGCGCAAGAGGCTTCGCCGCCCCACACCAGCACCTGCATGCCGAACGCACGCCCGAAGCCGGCCACGCGCTGGCCGATCCGCCCATAACTCCAGATGCCCAAGGTGCGCCCGTGCAGCACGCGTCCCAACCCGGGATCACCCAGCGCCTGCCAGCGGCCCTGATGCAGCGCGCGCTGGTACTCGGTCAGCCGCCGGCTGGCCGACAGGATCAAGGCCCAGGTCAGCTCGGCCGGCGCCACCGGCGAGCCGACGCCTTCGGCCACTGCCACCCCGAACTCGGTGCACGCGGCCACATCCACATGTGCGCCCACCCGCCCGGTCTGGCTGATCAACTTGAGCCGCGGCAAACGCCGCAGCAGCGTGGCGTCCGCGCGGGTACGCTCGCGAATCAGCACCAACGCATCGGCTTCCACCAGCCGCTCGGCCCATTCGTTGGGATCGGTAGCCAGCGCACCCAGCACCTGTACATCGTGCCCTTGCAACCGCTGCAAACAGGGCAGCTGGCGGACGGCGCCCTGGTAATCGTCGGGCACCAGGATCCGCATCAGCGCGGTTTGGTCGGCAGCGGGAACGGCGTGACCACCTTGTCGCCGGTGGTGGCATCGCGGATCACCGACTGGCCTTTCTTCTCGACCTCTTCGATGCGCACGATGCTCTGCATCGGCAGGTGCAGCGTCTTGGTATTGCCGAACTCTTCGCGCAACCGTTCTTCGGTGGGATCCACCACCAACCCGTCGTGCACGTCGAACACCAGCTCGCCGATCTGGTTGAAGCCCCACAGATGGCTGCTGGTGACCTCACGCGCGTAAAGCTCGTACACCTTGCCATGATTGAGGAAGGTGACTTTGTACAAAGGCTTGACCATGCCGGCGATTATAGGCGCGCCAGCACGGCCGAGGCAGCGCAACCGGTCACTGCCAGAACGCAACGCCTGCGTCAGCGTCGTGGGGCTGTCCACCACGCGTCGCTCGCCGCGTTAGAACCCGTGGCGCTTGCGCAGCCGCCGTGCGATCGCCGCGCGCACGTACAGGCCATAGACGATGCCGAACACAAAACCGGCGATATGCGCCGACCACGCCACCATGCCGAACGCCGGGCCGATATAGGCGAACACCACCTGCAGCATCGCCCACACCCCGATCAGCAACGGCGCCGGCACCCGGATGAATTCCAGAAACACTCCCAGCGGCAGCACCACGCCCAGCTTGGCGCCGGGAAACAGCGCCAGATAGGTGCCGATCAATGCCGACACCGCGCCCGAGGCGCCGATGATCACCCGGTCCGGCGTGCCGATCGCAAAGATCGCCGCCAGGTTGGAGGCCGCGCCGCCGACCAGAAACAGCAGCAGCAACCGCCACGGCCCCAGAATGCGCTCAGCCGGCAGCCCGAAGATCAGCAAGAACACCAGGTTGCCGAGCAGGTGCGACCAGTCCGCATGCAGGAACAGCGCGGTGAACAGCCGCAGCACGCTGCCGTCGCGCAGGGTCGCCCACCAATCGCCCAGGTTGGAGACGCCGCTGGACAGCGCGCCCCAGTCCAGCCACAGCGTGTTGCGCGCCTCGCCCGGCCGGCTGATCGACCACAGGTAGGCCAGCCAGACGGTTGCGAACAGCAACGGCACCGCCCAGCGGGGGGTAGGTTTCTTGCGGGAGGGGAGAGAGACGAACATCGGAGTGGCACTCTAGCGGGTTCACGCTCCTGAACCCATCCCCAACCTGTCCAGCCAGCCAAAACGCACTTCGTTATTGTTCGGTTAATCGTCGTGGTTATACTGCGTACGGCGTCGTATGTCGGGGGGGGGTCTCCGGCGCGCTCCAGCCGCTGTTTGGCGCTGGGCGCGGGCGCTGTACCAACCACTGCAGTCTTTATCCGGAGAGCAACAACTTATGTCTACCGCTTCCACTCTCAGCCGCGCCACCCTGTTGGCCGTTGGTATCGCCGGTGTGCTGGCCGTTGGCCAGGCCCACGGCGCCGCGTTCCAGCTGAAGGAAAACAGCGCCAAGGGTCTTGGCCGCGCCTTCGCCGGTTCCGGCAGCGCCCCCGATGACGCCTCGATCATCGCCAACAACCCGGCCGGCATGCGTCAGCTCGACGGTCGCCTGTTCCAGGCCGACGTCAGCGCCATCAGCTTCTCGGCCAAGTTCCAGCCTGAAAGCGGCAACTACGCCAACGGCGCCCCGGTCTCCGGCGGCAATGGCGGCGACGCCGGCATGATCGCGCCGGTCCCGGCGATGTACTTCCATGTGCCGTTCGGCGAGAACGACAACATGCACCTGGGTACCTCGCTGACCGTGCCGTTCGGCTTCAAGACCGAATACGACCGCGACTGGGTCGGCCGTTACCACGGCACCAAGACCGAGTTGCAGGCGATCGACTTCAACGTCGCCTTCTCCTACGACGTGAATCCTTACGTGTCCTTCGGCGCCTCGGTGTTCGCCGAGCGTCTGGATATCGACCTGGCCAACGCGGTGGATTTCGGCAGCGTGCTAGCTGCGCGTCGCGTGCCGGGCTTCGCCCCGGGTAGCGCCGACGGTTACTCGCGCATCAAGGGCGACAGCACCGAAGTGGGCTTCACCCTCGGCGGCTTGTTCAGCATCGACGAAAACACCCACATCGGCTTCAGCTACCGCTCGGAAGTGGAGCACAAGATCACCGACGGCGATGCCGACTTCACCACCCCGCCTAATGCTGCTGCGGTGCTGGGCGTCGCCGCACCGGGCACCTTCGTCGACACCAAGGGCCGCGCCACCGTCAAGCTGCCGGCCAGCGCCACCGCCAGCTTCACCCACAACGTGAACGAGCAGTGGTCGATCATGGCCGACGTCACCCGCACCGCCTGGAGCAAGTTCGACCAGGTGACGGTGGACTTCGCCTCCAACCAGCCCGACAGCGTGCTGGACTTCTCCTACCGCGATACCACCTTCGCCTCGATCGGTGCCGACTACCGCATGAGCGACACGCTGACCCTGCGTGGCGGTGTGGCGTACGACCAGACCCCGACCACCGCCGAGCACCGTGACGTGCGCGTGCCGGATGCGAGCCGCAAGTGGGTTTCGCTGGGTCTGAGCTGGCGTCCGTCGCAGCAGGCCGAATACAACTTCGGTTACACCCACCTGTTCACCAGTGACCCGACCAGCGACACACGCAGCGCCACCGGCGACCGTCTGGTTGGTAGCTACAAGGTGAAGGGCGACGTGCTGGCCGCTTCGATCAACTACAAGTTCTGATCGACGCTTCCCGGTACGCGTGATGAAAACCCCGCTTCGGCGGGGTTTTTCTTTTGCGGTCGTGCATGCACTGCAGCCGCATACAGTGCCTTGTCGGAGCGCAGCATCGTCATTCGTCATCGACAGGGATAGGGACAGCGACGGGGGAACAGCGCCGTGCGGAATTTCCACGCTTGGCCTTGGCATCCACTCATCCTGCTGATCAGCCAAACACGCAAGGCTAGCGAGTTGCTTCGAACCATTGCATCGAACCGAAGCTCTTGAATCTGCCATGTGGCGCGGCGAAACGATTCAAGTGGGGGTGCGATCGAGGCACCAACTGTGCAGGCCGATGTCGAGGTTGCTATCGTCATGGCATGGACCAACCTGACTTCATCCAGATCACCGACAATGCGGTGTCGCGGCAGGATTGCGCCGCCATCGTGCAACGCATGCGCGACAGCCAGCAGCTGCAACCCGGGCGCGTCGGCAGCGGCGTGTTTCCCGAACTCAAACACAGCCGCGATCTGCGCATCAGCGGCATGTCCGAGTGGACGGAGGTGGAAAACCGCTTGCAACAAGCAGTATTCGAAGGCCTGCTCAGCTATCTGCGGCGCTATCCGCAAGCGTTGATCTCGCCGCTGATGCTGCAGGTCACCACCGAGGACGGCAGCCCGCATCGCCTGGTTGCCGAAGACATCGTGCAGATGAGCGATCAGGCGTTGGGCGATCTGGCGCGCACCTGCCTGCGCCCGGCAGCGATCAATCTGCAGTGGTACGCCGCCGACCAGGGCGGTTATCCGTACTGGCATTGCGAGCTGTATCCGCGCGATGCCAGCGCCGAAACGCTGCACCGCCATTTGCTGTGGACGCTCTACCTCAACGAGGAGTTCGAGCAAGGCGAAACCGAATTCCTGTTCCAACAGCGCAAGGCCCGCCCACGCACCGGCAGCCTGCTGATCGCTCCCACCGCATTCACCCACACCCACCGCGGCAACCGCCCGGTCGGCGGCGACAAGTTCATTGCGACGAGCTGGATTTTGTTTCAGTCGGCGCAGGCGCTGTACGGCGGGGATGCGTGATTGGGGATTCGGGATTCGCAAGAGCGGGCACTGAAGTGCTGCTGCTGTTACGCATCCCTAATCCCAACTGCCGAATCACAGCTGCTCTTACAAATCCCCAATCCCGAATCACAAATCCCCGCCCCTAAAACAACTGCCCCTGCGGCGACTCCTTGACCGGCTTGACCGGCGGAGCAGGGCGCCGAAACTTCCCTGTGTCCAACGGCGGCATCTGGCGTGCATCGAAACCGGCGCGGCGGTGGGCCAGCGCGAAGCGTCTCGCCAGCAGATCCGCATACACGCCTTGTCCGCGCATGCGCGTGCCGAAGGCGCTGTCGTAATCCTTGCCGCCGCGCAGCTGCTGGATCGTGCTCATCACATGCTCGGCGCGTTGTGGATGATGGGTCTGCAACCAGTCGCGGAACAGCGGCGCCACTTCGTGCGGTAGCCGCAGCAATACGTAGCCGGCACTGTCCGCGCCAGCATCGGCGGCGGCCTGCAGGATCGCTTCCAGTTCGTGATCGTTGATCCACGGAATCACCGGCGCGGCCATCACCCCGACCGGCACGCCGGCCTCGTGCAATGCACGCATCGCGCGCAGGCGTGCATGCGGCGCGGACGCGCGCGGTTCGAGCTTGGCCGACACGTGCGGGTCGAGCGTGGTCACCGAAAAATACACGTTGACCAGCCCCTCGCGCGCCAGCGGCGCAAGCAGATCCAGATCGCGCGTCACCAATGCGTTCTTGGTGATCAGCGTGAACGGATGCCGCGCCTCCCACAGCACTTCGATCAATTGCCGCGTCAGCGCGTGCTTATGTTCGATCGGCTGATACGCATCGGTGTTGATGCCCAATGCGATCGGGCTGGGTACATAGCTGGGCCGCGACAACTCGCGCCGCAACACCTCCGGCGCATTGGTCTTGGCGAACAACTTTGTCTCGAAATCCAGTCCGGGCGAGAGATTGAGATACGCATGCGAGGGCCGCGCAAAGCAGTAGCTGCACCCATGCTCGCAGCCTCGATACGGATTCACCGATTGCGAGAACCCGATATCCGGCGATTGATTGCGGCTGATGATGCTGCGCGCGGTTTCCTCGGTGACCTGCGTACGCAATGCCGGCGCGGCAAACTCCTCGCTGTCGTCCGCGTACCAACCATCGTCCACCGCCTGCTGGGTGGTAGTTTCGAAGCGTCCGGGCAGGTGGCCGGTTGCACCCCGACCCTTGATTGCAGTTGCCATCGCGCCATCGTACGTCCGGCAGATCTCACATGCCGCGACGACGCAAGCAACACGATGCGGCGTTCAGACCCGTGCTCCGCCATTGCGTTGGCCGCTTGGTCATCGCAGTAAAGCGTGCGGGCCGTAGAATCCGCGCATGCTCGCATCTGCACAGGGCGCGTGGGACTGGCTGGCCACCATTCCCCACCTCGAAGCGCTTCTCCTCGCCGCCTACGTGCTGTACCTGCTGTGGATCGCCAGCTGGATCGTGCTGCAGAAGCGCGAGCCGGTGGCCACGCTGAGCTGGGTGCTGTCGCTGGCCGCGCTGCCGTATCTGGGCCTGCTGATCTATTACTGGCTCGGCCCGCAGAAGGTCAAACGCCAGCGCCTGCGCCGCGGCCGTTCGCGCTCGGGCATGGAAAGCTACGACAGCGTCTGCCCACCCGATGCCGACTGCACCGAGCTGGCCAAGATCGCCCAGTCCACCACCGGCCTGGCGCCCAGCAGCGCCACCGAAGTGCATTGGCTGGTCGACGGCGCGGCCACCTACGCCGCCATCATCGAAGCGATCGGTCACGCGCGCGACCACATCCATCTGGAGTACTACATCTTCCAGCCGGACCGCAGCGGCACCGCGATCTGCGAGGCTTTGATGGAACGCGCGCGCGCCGGCGTCAAGGTGCGCTTGTTGCTGGATGCGGTGGGCTCTTCAGCGATGACGCGGCGCAGCCTGCGCACGCTGCGCGAGGCCGGGGTGGAGACCGCCTGGTTCCATCCCTCGCAGCTGCTCAAGCCGTTCAAGCGGCCGTGGCTGAACCTGCGCACCCACCGCAAGGTGATCGTCATCGATGGGCGGATCGGTTTCACCGGCGGCATCAACGTCACCGACGACGAGAACGAGCAGGTGCGCAGCGACGCCTACCGCGATCTGCACGTGCGTCTGCAAGGCCACGTGGTGCGCAGCCTGCAGCTGGTGTTCCTGGAAGACTGGCTCTACGCCACCCGGCAGGGCCGCCCGGCCTTCCACGGTCAACAGCTGTGGCCGGAGGATGTGCCAACCCGCGCGCAAGGCGATGTCGATGCGCAGGTGCTGGTGTCGGGGCCGGATTCGTCGTGGGAGGCGATCCACCGGCTGATGGTCGCCGCGATCCACGAAGCCAGACATCGGGTTTGGCTGGTGACGCCGTACTTCGTTCCCGGCGAAGCCGCGCGCATGGCGCTGACCTCGGCCGCATTGGGCGGCCTGGACGTGCGCCTGCTGGTGCCGCGCGTCAGCGATTCGCGCCTGGTCACCTACGCGGCGCGCTCGTATTTCGACGAACTGCTCGAAGCCGGCGTGCGCATCTACGAATACGGCCCGCGCATGCTGCACACCAAGGCGCTGCTGGTCGACGATGAGATCAGTATCGTCGGCAGCGCCAATTTCGATAGCCGCAGCTTCCGCCTGAATTTCGAGTTGTCGATGCTGTTCCGCGACCAGGCGGTGGCGGCAGAACTGGCGGGGCTGATCGGCAGCGACCTGGAAAAAGCCCAGGAGGTGCGCTTCGTACGCCGCCGCCCCCTGTGGCGCTCGCGCCTTCCCGAAGCCTTCGCACGGCTGCTGTCGCCGCTGCTCTGAATCGCACACACCGCGCCCACGTGGAACCGCACCGGGCGCGGCGCTACACTGCCGCCACTCATTGGGGAGCTCGTCATGCACTGGCTGTTTCTGCTTATGGCACTGGGTGCGCTGGTGCTGGCTTTCAGCACGCCGCACGTATGGTTGCTGGTGGTCTCGCTGCTGGTGGCATTGCTGCTGCTGCTGCTGTGGACGCGCGGCTGGTTCGCATCGCGCATGGACGATACCCAGCGCGATACCAGCAGCATGATCGACCCGGCAGAACTGCGCCGCCTGCGCGAGATCGCCGAGGCCCGCAAGGCGGCCGCACTCACCGCCACGCGCGATGGCGAGCCGCAGGTCTGAGAGCGATGTTGTGACTACCCAGCTCAGCGTCAACGTCAACAAGATCGCGGTGCTGCGCAATTCGCGCGGCGGGCACGACCCCGATGTCGTGCAGGCCGCACGCATCTGCATCGCGGCCGGCGCGCACGGCATCACCGTGCACCCGCGCCCGGACCAGCGGCATATCCGCGCCGACGACGTGCTGGCACTGAGCGCGCTGACACGCGAGCACGCGGTCGAATTCAATATCGAAGGCAATCCGTTCGCGCCACCGCGCGACGGTTATCCGGGGCTGCTGGAGCTGTGTCGCCTCACGCGCCCCGAGCAGGTCACCCTGGTGCCCGATGGCGACGGGCAACTAACCTCCGACCACGGTTTCGACTTTTCACAGGACCCCGCACAGCTCGCTGCGCTGATTGCCTCATTCAAGGCGATTGGTGCGCGCGTCAGTCTGTTCGTGGATGCCGGTAATGCCGAGATCGCGCAGGCGGCGGTGCTCGGTGCAGACCGCATCGAGTTGTACACCGGCCCATATGCGCAGGCGCATCTGAGCGGGCAGCCAGACGCTGCATTCGGGCTGTTTGCCGGAGCCGCGCAACGTGCCAGCGCCGCAGGTCTGGGCATCAATGCCGGGCATGATCTGTCGCAGAACAACCTTGGCGATTTTCTCAAGGCTGTCCCCGGCGTGCTCGAAGTCTCGATCGGCCACGCGCTGATCGGCGAAGCCTTGTATAGAGGTCTGGATGCGACTGTGCGTGCGTATCTGGAGATACTGCGCAATTCGTCGATTGGCGCTTGAGAGATTCAATCGAATAAGCGCTTTTGTCGAAATCAATCCGCTTACCGCGAATCTGGGTGCGAGCGGTGCTTGAGGCTGCAGATCACACGCGACTCCTGCGCGCCGTCTTGACGGCTGATGACCGCTAGCTACATTTTGTCAGTAGCTCTAAAGCTGCTGCACATTATGAAGACCATTATCTGCATCGGAGCAGAGTTTCTCTGCCCCGATGCACGATTCACCCCATTATTTACTGCATAAAGCTGATGCGATCGGCCTGCGCGTTCTTTGCCGCAGCCAATACCTTGGCCATCACTGCATATTCCGCATCTGCACTGACGGTAATCCGCAGTTCCGGCTGATTTCCAGCTGTTTCGCGCATCTGTTCAATTAACCGGGGCTGCAACTCCTGCAGCGTCACCGGGCTGGCATTCCAGAATACCTGGCCGTCCGCATCCACACGCAATGCGATCGGCGCAGGCGGCTCCAACTGTCGCTGCGGTTGATCGCTGCGCTGTGGCAGATCCACCGTGATCGTTCGCGTCAGCATCGGCGCGGTGACGATGAAGATAATCAACAACACCAACATGACATCCACCAGCGGCGTGACATTGATCTCCGCAAGCGGTCCCCGATTACCTGTTGTACTGAAAGCCATGGCATGCCTCCTGTGCTGTGAGCGTGGGTGCAGCACGATCGAGCATACACCTGGCCGGATATGACAGAAGGGTAGGGCGGCGGCAGGCAACACGCTCCTCGACCCCCGAGCCGAAGCGTCGCGCTGCGAATCGATCACGCATAAAAAAACGCCACCGTTTCCGGTGGCGTTTGCAGTCGCGTCATGACTGTTGTGTTGCGTCTTGCGATGTCTTACTGCATGAAGCCGATTTTCTTCATCTGCGAGTTCTTTGCCGCAGCCAGGACTTTGGCCATCACCTCGTACTCCGCGTCCTGGTTCGCATCGATGCGCAGTTCCGGCTGGTTGGTCGGATCGCTGGCGATCACTTCTTCCATCTTCTGCTGCAACTGAGCCACCGGCACTGGACTGTTGTTCCAGAACACCTGGTTGCTGGCGTCGATCCGCAACTCGATCGGCGGCGGCGGTTCGGTCGTCTGCGGTGGCGGGTTGAGTACCCGCTGCGGCAGATCCACGGCGATCGGGTAGGTCATGATCGGCGCGGTCACGATGAAGATGATCAGCAGCACCAACATCACGTCCACCAGGGGCGTGACGTTGATATCGGCCATCGGGCCACGGTTTCCACCGGTACTGAATGCCATGGCTTACTGCCCCTTCTCTTTGGTCGCGACGAAGCCGATGTCCAACATGCCCTGACCCTGCGCGATCTTGGTGATCTCGTTGATCGTACGCATCTTGGTCGTGCGGTCGCCACGCAGGTTGAGCGGCGGTTGCGGTGTCTGCTGTGCGGCGGTGGACAGGCGCGACTCCAAGGCTTCCTTGGAGACCGGCTCGTCGTTCCAGTACAGCGACCCGTCTTCCTTGACGGCCAGGGTGATCGGCGCGGCACGTTTCTCCGGCTCTTCCTTCTGGACCAGGTTGGCCTCGGGCAGCTCCACCTTGACCTTATGGGACATCAGCGGTGCCGTAATGATGAAGATGATCAGCAGCACCAACATCACGTCCACGAGGGGCGTCACATTGATGTCGGCCATCGGGCCACCGCTGTTTCCACTACTGAAGGCCATAACGGGCTCCGTCTAAATCGTTGCGAAGTCGTTCTTTACTACGGATTAGCGAACGCGCGAACCAGTGGCGAAGAAGTCGTGCAGGTCGTGAGCGAAGGTGTCGAACTTGGCGATCACCGAGCTGTTGACCTTGGAGAAGAAGTTGAACGCGAACACCGCCGGGATGGCGACGAACAGACCGATCGCGGTCATGATCAGCGCTTCACCCACCGGGCCGGCAACGGCGTCGATGGAAGCCGAACCGGTTGCACCGATCTTAATCAGCGCGCCGTAGATGCCCCACACGGTACCGAGCAGACCGACGAACGGTGCAGTCGCACCGACGGTGGCGAGCAGGGTCATGCCGGACTGCAGACGGGTGCTTTCGCGGGTCACGGCCTGACGCAGGGCGCGATCGACGAACTCGGAACGGCTCAGGCTCTCGCCCAGACCGCCGGCGCTGGTGCCTTCGGCACGCTGGTGGTGAGCGGCAGCCTGGGCTGCGTCCAGCGCGATCTTGGAGAACGGCTCGGAAGCGGGCTGCTCTTCCATGGCGCGGATGGCGTCCTGTGCATTCGGGGCATCCCAGAACGCGGTGGTGACGCGGTCAGCCGCGCTCTTCAGACGGGTGGCGCGGAAAATGTTGATGACGGTCCAGTACCAGGAGGCAGCGGACATGGCGATCAGGGTGATCAGAACGACCCAGGACACGGCGAAGTCGCCGGGCTGAGAGGTCATTTCGGTGATCAGATGCTCGAAGCCCATCTGCGAAAGAGCGGCCGACGGATTGGAGCCCCCTGCAGCGGCGGCGATAAAGAATTCCTGCAGCATGACGCTTACCTTTGTTGTGTGTGGTGATGAAGGGTGGAGCGAAAGGAAGACAGGATCCTGGGCCGGCCGTAGCCGGCCCGTGGATCAGTTCAGAGCAAAGTTGACCGGGACGCGGACACGTCCGGCGGCTTTCTGCCCGTTGACGGTGGAAGCATTGAACTTCCACTTGCGTGCTGCGTCCATCGCGGCACGGTCAAGGTCGCGGTTGCGGCTGGACTTTTCGACCGACACATTGGTCACGTTGCCGCTTGCATCCACATCCACGATCAGGATGACCTCACCTTGTACACCGGCACGGAATGCAGCCGGCGGATACTTCGGCGGGTTCATGTTCTTGGACGAGATATCGACACTGGCGCCGATGTCATTCGGCGGTTGCGGCGGAGACGGTGGGCTCGGCGGCGTGACGATATCGCTAGGACGGGGTTCGGGAACGTCGACTACCGGAGCTTCCGGCGGCGGCGGAACCGGTGACGGCTTCGGCGGCGACAGATTCTTGACCGGCGGCGGCGGCTTGTCTTCCGGCGGCGGCGGCGGCGGCGGCGGCGGGGGAGGAGGCGGTGCATCCACCAAGGTGACCATGGTGGTGCGCTCCTTCTCAGCCGGAGCCTTCGGCGCCACTGCAGGGATCAGCAACATCATCAGTGCAGTGAGGTGCAAAGCAATTACAAACGCGATGCCGATAATGCGGGCCCAGCTCAGACCCTGGTTCCCGGCATCATAGTCATGCCTGTGGATAACGAGTTGTTCCGTCATGCGCCAATGGCTCTTTCAGTGGGGGCCCCGGATCACGGTGATGATCCCCAGGTTTTCGGACGGCTTTGACACCGCAGGAACTCCCAAGCTTATACCAATCCCGAGTCCTGTAACCACTAAAAACACAGGGATTTCGGGGGTTTATTTTCTTTTTTACTTCAGGTTGATGATCTTCTTTGCGTCTTCAGGTTTTTTGACGCCTTTGGCGATCGCCTGCTGGGCAGCCTGCTTGGCTTCGGGGATACGCCCTTCCGAATGCAGCACCTTGGCCAGATTCAGATAGGTCTCGCCGTCCTTGGAAAGTGGTGCGGCTTTCTGCCAATTCTCGACTGCTTTGGGCACGTCCTCGCTGTAGTAATACGACTGCGCCAACGCGAGGTATGTCTGATAATCAGGCTTGAGGATGCCTTTTTGCATACCTTCGTTGATGACAGCGATGACGTCCTTTTCCTTGTTCTCGGTGTTGGCGTAGATCGAGTACAGCTGCTTGTACTCCTTCTCCTCGGTCAACTGCCCGGCAGCGCGCAGCTTGTCCATGACGGCTGCGGCCTTGTCCATCTGGTCGGCCTGCATATACATGCTGGCCAGATTGAGCTGGGCCTTTTTGTCGTTCGGCGTCTTGGCGGCGATCGCCTCGGCGGTCGCGACGGCCTCACCGGTCTGGCCGGCCTCGGCGTAGGCAGCCATCAACAACTGGTTCCACGTGTCCTTCGGCTCGGGCGAAGCGGCGATGGCCTGCTTCAGCACCGGAATCGCCTCCTTGTACCGCTCGGCCTGATACAGCGCCTGGCCCTTGAGGATCAGATCTTCCGGGCGCTGCGACTTGCTCTCGTCCAGGTACTTGTCCAGCGTGGCCAGACCTTCGGCCTGCTGGTCGTCCTGCATCTGCAACTGCGCCAGCATCAGCATCGACTGGAACTGGCCGTTGTTGTCCAGCGCATTCAGACCGATCGCCTGCTGCAGGTATTTCTTGGCAGCGGCGGTGTCGTCGGTGTTGTACGCGGCCTGTGCAGCAAGCTGCGCGGCCAGCGCCTTGTCGGCTTCATTGGCGGCGGAATTGGCCAGGATTTCATCGGCCTGGGTGCGCACGCCAGGGTAGTCCTCACCCTTGTTGAAGGTTTCGATCAACTTCTGCAGCTTGCTGCCCAGCTTGGACGAGGGCTTGATCGTCGGCGCGGCGCGGGTGGACTGCGGGTACAGCTCTTCGGCCTTGCCGCTGCTCTTGGACTTGCGGCTGGCACGCTCGGACGAGCGGTCCGACTGCGCGACCGCATCGGCGACGACAGCCCCGCCCAGCGACGCGGCGATGAACAGGGACAACAGGGCTTGCTTGCGCTTGAGCAGTTTCATGATTCACCTCGGACGAGCCGCCGTCGGGCGGTACGAAAAGCGGAATGGAAGCTGTACGAAAAATCTGAGCCGGCAAACTTAGCAGAAAGTCTCAGTTCCCGAAAACGGTTTCCATGCTGTGTTGCGATATTCGGTACGTATCAGGGGCGGTTTCAGCCACAGCGTGGCGCTCGGCCGTCTTGTCGCGCCTGCTTGTAGACCGGCTCGAGCTGATTGACGTCGGCCTGCAGTTCGCGGATGCGATTGGCCGGATCGGGGTGAGTGGACAGCCATTGCGGCTGGCGGTTGCCACTGGCGGCCATCATGTTCTGCCACAGCGTGACCGCCTGGGCAGGGTCGAAGCCGGCCTGCGCCATCAGGCGTTGTCCGACCACGTCGGCCTCGCTCTCCTGGGTGCGCGAGCCAGGCAGCAGGAACACCGTCTGCGCGGTCATCCCGCCGACCTGGTTCACCGCGCTGGCTGCGCCATCGCCGTAGGCCGCGCCCGCCAGCGCGCCGATGATGCCCAGGCCGGTCTGCGCACCGAGCTGGCGGGTGATGCGCTCTTCATGGTGGCGCGAGATCACATGCCCGATTTCATGACCGAGCACGGCGGCCAGCTGATCCTGGGTCTTGGCGACGGTGAAGATACCGGTGTTCACGCCGACCTTGCCGCCGGGCAGCGCGAACGCATTGGCTTCATCGTCGACGAACAGCGCGGTTTCCCACCGGGTTTCTCGCCATTGCGGCGGCAATTGCGCCACCAGCGCATTGACCACGCACTGCACGTAGGCGTTCTGCTTGCCGTCGGTGCTGACCTTTTCCTTGGCCTTGGTCTGCGCAAACGACTCCGCGCCAAGTTTGTCGAGTTGGTCTTGCGTGACGCCTCCCACCACCTGTCGGCGGCCGGTCGGCGAAGTTGTGGTGGCACATGCCGTCAACGTAAGGACGGCAACAACGATCAACAGCCTGGCTTTCATTCAATCCCCCTGGAACCCTGGGGGCATTTTGGCAGGCTCGTCTTAACTTTTCGTCAAACGGGTCAGCCGACCCCGAAAAAGTACAGCGCGGCCAGGGCTGTTGCGTTGTTGATGCCGTGCGCGGCGATGGGTGCCCACAGGGTGCCGGTACGCCAATACAGCCACGCGAATGCCGCACCCATGCTGCCGTAGATCAGCCACAACTGGGCGATGGCGGCCGGGCCGTTGCCGCTGATGCCGGGCACTTCATGCACCAGCGCGAAGATCGCGCTGCTCAGCGCAATGCCCAGCCACGGGCGCCCGGCGGCCAGCAGGCGGCCGAACAGCACGCGCCGGAACAGCAATTCCTCATACGCCGGGGCGATGACCACGGCGAACACCACCAGCGCCAACGGCCATTGCTTGATCGCTTCTTCCATCAGCGGCAGGTTGGTCGGCACCGGTTTGATGCCCAGCGCCGATGCCGCGACGCTGACCAGATTGCTCAGCACGAACACGGAGACGGCGATCAGGCCGGTCCAGCCCCAGGTCGAGGCACGCCGCGTGGCGGCACGCGAGGCGGCCTGTTCGCCGGCGGTGGCCCGGCGACGCCAGTAGTACAGCAGCATCGCTGGCGTGGCGGTGCTGACCAGTGCAGTGAGCAACTGCACCAGCACGCCGGGTTGACCGATCGCGGCCATGATCTGCGCAGAGGAGGGCGTCAGGCCCTGCGCTTTGGCCGCCTGCACATGGCTGAAGCCGCGTACCGCCCCCCACAGCGCAAAGCCGGCCACGCTGAGCGTCAGCAGCAGGCCGGTGGCGATCAGCACGTCGATCCAGAAGCCGAGCAGTGCGGGAAACAACCGGGACTTGCCGGCAGCGGAGGCCGGAACCGGGGTCGTTGGAGAATCTGCGCTCATCGTCGTCCTGCGAAAAACCGCGCCCGCGCGCGCATCGCCAAGGCGACGCGCGCGCGTACGACGGAAGGCTCAGATATCCAGGTTGGACACCTTCAGCGCGTTGTCCTCGATGAAATCGCGGCGCGGTTCGACCACATCGCCCATCAAGGTGCTGAAGATCTGATCGGCGGCCACCGCGTCTTCGATGCGTACCTGCAGCAAGCGACGCGTATCCGGGTTGACCGTGGTTTCCCACAGCTGCTCGGCGTTCATTTCGCCCAGGCCCTTGAAGCGCTGCACCTGGCGGCCCTTCTTGGCCTCTTCAAGCAACCAGGCATGCGCCTGCGCGAAGCTGGTGATCGGGTGGGTCTTGTTGCCACGCACGATCTGCGCGCCTTCGCGCACCAGACCATCCAGCGCCAGCGCCACCTCGCGCAACGGACGCAGTTCGCCGCTTTCGAATGCGCCCATCGGCAGCACCTGGGTGAATTCCTCGCCCATGTGCTTGCGCACCGCCACCAGCGTGGCGGAGGTGCTGTCGGTGGCCGGGTCGAAGCGCAGCTGGTAGCGCGCCGTGCCTAGGGTGCCGCGGTTGAGCACCGCCTGCAGCTTGTCCAGGGTGGGGTGCTGGTCGCCTTCGGCCTGCAGCTTTGCCACATCCAGCGGCGGCAGGTCGATCAAGGCGGTCATCAGCGCCGGGTCGTAGCGGTGCGCATTGCGCGCGATCGCTTCGTTGGCACCGGTGAACAACATCAGCAATTTTTCCAGCGCCTCGCCGGTGATCGGCGGCTCATCGGTGGCGGGGATCAGCGCCGCGCCCTCGACCGCGTTGCTGGCCAGGTAGGCGTTGAGCGCCGCGTCGTCCTTGAGATACAGCTCGCTCTTGCCCTGCTTGAGTTTGTACAGCGGCGGCAGGCCGATGTAGATATAGCCGCGCTCGATCAGCTCCGGCATCTGCCGGTAGAAGAACGTGAGCAGCAGGGTACGGATGTGCGAGCCGTCGACGTCGGCGTCGGTCATCAGGATGATGCGGTGGTAGCGCAGCTTGTCCGGGTTGTACTCGTCGCGACCGATACCGGTGCCGAGCGCGGTGATCAGCGTGCCAACCTGGTCGGAGGCCAGCATGCGGTCGAAA
The DNA here is from genome assembly GCF_056725225.1 of Xanthomonas sp. NCPPB 2933. NCBI lineage: Bacteria > Pseudomonadati > Pseudomonadota > Gammaproteobacteria > Lysobacterales > Lysobacteraceae > Xanthomonas > Xanthomonas sp. NCPPB 2933. The sequence continues at coordinate 6,053 of NZ_CM161518.1, read as the reverse complement.
CGCGCGCGCTCGACGTTGAGGATCTTGCCGCGCAACGGCAACACCGCCTGGTTCTTGCGGTTACGGCCCTGCTTGGCCGAGCCACCTGCCGAGTCACCCTCGACGATGAACAGTTCTGACAGCGCCGGGTCCTTTTCCTGGCAGTCGGCCAGCTTGCCCGGCAGACCGGCGATGTCCAGGGCGCCCTTGCGGCGGGTCAGATCGCGCGCCTTGCGCGCGGCTTCGCGAGCACGCGCGGCGTCGACGATCTTGCCGGTGATGGCCTTGGCTTCGTTCGGGTTCTCCTGCAGGAACTCCTGCAGACGCGCACCGAAGGCGTTTTCCACCGCCGGACGCACGTCAGAGCTGACCAGCTTTTCCTTGGTTTGCGAGGAGAAGCTGGGGTCGGGCACCTTCACCGACAGCACCGCGATCATGCCTTCGCGCATGTCGTCGCCGGTCAGCGCGACCTTGGCTTGCTTGGCGATGCCGTTCTGCTCGATGTAGTTGCTGAGCACGCGCGTCAGCGCGGCGCGGAAACCGGCCAGATGGGTACCGCCATCCTTCTGCGGGATGTTGTTGGTGAAGCAGTACATGGTTTCCTGGTAGGCGTCAGTCCACTGCAGGGCCACGTCTACCACGATGCCGTTGTGCTCGCCGGTCACCGAGATCACATTCGGGTGCAGCGGCGACTTGAGCTGCGCCAGATGCTCGACGAAGCTGCGAATGCCGCCTTCGTAATGGAAATCGTCGCGACGGCCTTCGCCACGTTCGTCGATCAGCGCGATCTTGACGCCGGAATTGAGGAACGACAGCTCGCGCAGACGCCGCGCCAGGATGTCGTAATGGAACTCGACATCGCTGAAGATCGCCACGGCCGGCTTGAAGCGCAGCGTGGTGCCGCGCTTGGTCGAGGCTTCCAACTGCTTGAGCGGGTACTGCGGCTCACCCAGCGCGTATTCCTGCTGGTAGTGGAAGCCGTCGCGCCAGATGTCCAGCCACAGGTGCTCGGACAGCGCATTGACCACCGACACGCCCACGCCATGCAGGCCGCCGGAAACCTTGTAGCTGTTGTCGTCGAACTTGCCGCCGGCATGCAGCACGGTGAGGATGACCTCGGCCGCCGACACGCCTTCTTCCTTGTGGATATCGACCGGTACGCCGCGGCCGTTGTCCGACACGGCGACCGAGCCATCGACCAGGATCTTGACCACGATGTCGTCGGCATGGCCGGCCAGGGCCTCGTCGACCGAGTTGTCGACCACCTCGAACACCATGTGATGCAGGCCGGTGCCGTCATGGACATCGCCGATGTACATGCCGGGGCGCTTGCGGACGGCTTCCAGGCCACGCAGCACGGTGATCTTGCTGGAATCGTAGGTGCTGTTGGGTGTGGTCGGGGTGTTTTGATCTTCGGTCATGCGCGTGCCGTTAGCTCCACAACACGGGCGAGGGCGGCAGGAGCCGCTTCGCGCCGTGGGAAAAGGGGGATAGCGCACAAATTATACCAGTCGGCCCACGTGTGCCGTGGTTGCTTACGCCGACGCGGCTTGAACGGCGATTTGCCCGTGTTCCACGTGGAACCGATGGAGCAGTTCGCCTGCGTCTGCAAGCCCCGGCGGCATTTCGGTCGCGGTGATGAGTACCTGCGCAGGCGCCGAGGCGAGCCGCTGCAAGACGCGCGCCTGGTGGTGTCGATCCAGCTCAGAACCCAGATCGTCCAATGCAATCACCGGCCATTCGCCCCGTTCGTGGGCGAAATCTTCCGCCTGCGCCAGCAGACAGGCGAGGGCAGTCAGCTTGGCCTGGCCACGCGAAAGTGCATCCTTTCCCGGCAGCGCGTCGAATGCAGGCGTCCAGTCGGCGCGGTGCGGCCCTTGCGAGGTATAGCCATTCTGGCGGTCGCGCTCCCGTGCCAACAGCAACGCGTCGGCGAGCGAGACCTCATGGCGCTTCCACCCCGGCGCGAACGTCAGCGCAGACAGCCCTAGCGAGGGGGCGATCGCGGTTGCAACGGGAATCAGACGTTCCTGCAGGCGATCCAGGTAGCGAAGGCGCCGCGACGTCAGGGTTTCACCGGATTCGGCGAGCTCGTGATCCCAGGCATCGAGCATGCGCGGCGGTGCGCCCTGCTTGAGTAAGGCGTTGCGCTGCTTGAGCGCACGTGCATAACGCCGCCATAGCGCCAGGAAGTCAGGTTCCACGTGGAACAAGCCCCAGTCAAGGAAGCGTCGGCGTGGTTCGCCACCGCCGCTGATCAAGACATGGCTGCCCGGCTCAAACGTCACCACCGCCAGAGCGGCACATAACGAGCCCAACTGCGCGACATCTTCCCCATCCAGCCGGCCGGTCCATTCCTGGCCGCTATGGCGCAGACCTGCGCGACGCGAGCGTTCGCTGGTCTCGCCGCTGCGCTCGCGCCATTCCACGAACAGTTCCAGATCTTCGGCGCCTTGCTGGATCAGCCCATCGCGCACCCGCCCACGGAAACTGCGGCCATAGGCCATCAAATGCAGCGCCTCGAGCACACTGGTTTTGCCGGCGCCGTTATCGCCGGTAAACAAGTTCAAGGAACTGGCGGGATGAAGCTCGACGGTCTGGAAACGACGAAGTCGATGAATGGACAACCGCACAACGTGCATCGATCGGTTTGCTCTGAGCTAATCCGGCGTCCCGGTCGGGGCGCAGGATACGTGATCGCTGCCGATTCCGTGCAAACGCCTGTGAAAGCCGGGCAAGGACAGGCAGGGGATAACGTGTGGATAAGTTCGAGGCTCAGGAGCGCCCTTTAGCTTATCCACAGGTTACAGACCGGTAAATAGGGCTGAAAACACAGGGTTTCGAGACCTAAAAATCTCATTGAAACAATAACTTAAGGTAGTTTTCGGCGAAATCTGGCCCTACCATCACCACCAAGCTCTTAAGTTATTTCTAGATTTAAAAGCAAAGCCAGATGTGCATAAGTCAAAAACGTACTTGAAATGCCCACAAGATCGGACGATGGAAGACACCGGTTCGCCTCAGCCGCCGATGTTCCTGATAGCCCGAAAGTGAACTTGTTCAGATTTAAGGCGCAGATGTCATCTTGCTCTTAACCGCGATTGGCCGACGGCGCGCTGTTACAGGCCGAGCACTAACTCCTTAAGCACGACCTAACCCTCACCGTTGGCAGCCTCGCTTCAGAATGCGGTGCACCACCGACATCGGACAGGCACCCAACTGCGACGCGGCAATGAAACGAGAGTCGCTGCAGACCAGGATCCCTTTGTTTTCGATAGTCCGATACAGCACCGGCTTCAGGCGTGCTGTCCTCAAAACAAAAAAAGCCCGGCATTGCCGGGCCTCTCGTGTTCCACGTGGAACGACGTCAAAGACGCAGCGGCATCACCACATGACGCGACTTCTCGCTGCTGGCTTCACGCACCAATGCAGACGAGTTCGCATCGCGCAGCTGGATCACTACATGCTCGTCGCGCAACGCGGAGAGGGCGTCGAGCAGGTAGTTGACGTTGAAGCCAATCGCCAGGTCGTCGACCTTGGTATCGGCCTCGATCTCTTCCTGCGCTTCTTCCTGCTCGGGGTTGTGCGCGCTGATCTTGAGCTGACCGGGAGAGACTTCCACACGCACGCCGCGGTACTTCTCGTTCGACAGAATTGCAGCACGCTGCAGCGAGGCACGCAGCGCTTCACGGTCAACCTTGACCTCACGATCGGCGCCAATCGGAATCACTGCCTCGTAATCCGGAAAGCGGCCATCGATCAGCTTGGAGGTGAAGGTCACATCGCCGCGCTTGACCCGGATATGGCTGCGACCAACTTCCAGCTCGACTTCGCGATCCGCCGCCTCCAGCAAGCGCAGCAATTCGGTGACGCCCTTGCGCGGCACGATGATCTGGCGCTTGGCGCCGCCGGCCTTCTCCAGCTCCATTTCGCACAGCGCCAGACGGTGGCCATCGGTGGCCACACAACGCAGCAGGCCGTCGCGCAAATCGAACAGCAGGCCGTTTAGGTAATAGCGCACGTCCTGCTGGGCCATGGCGAACGCGGTGCGCTCGATCAGCTCCTTCAACCCAGCTTCCGGCACCACCACACGCTCGGTAGCCTCGACTTCATCCACCGACGGAAAGTCATTGGCAGGCAGCGTAGCTAGCGTGAAGCGGCTACGCCCAGCCTGCACGGTGACCTTGTCGCCAGTCTGCGAGATGGTGACGCGGCTGCCGTCGGGCAGGGCGCGCAGGATGTCGAACAACTTGCGGGCCGGGATGGTGGTTTCGCCGTCCTGCGCGTCTTCCACCATCGTGCGCGAGATCATTTCCACTTCCAGGTCCGTGCCGGTCAACGAGACCTGCCCGTCCTTGACCTGCACCAGCAGGTTGGCCAGAACAGGCAGGGTTTGACGGCGTTCGACCACATTGACCACTTGGGCCAACGGTTTGAGGAAGGCTTCGCGCTGCAGTGTAAAACGCATGTGGTTCCGTGCCCCTATGCTTTAAAAGATAATGGAATAAATCAAAAGCTTGGTGGTGATGGTAGGGCCGTTTTCAGCGGATAACCACCATAACTGTTTGTTTCCAAAGACATTTCAGCGCTTGAAAGTCGTTGGACTAGTGCCCCTGGTCTAGCGGTAAAACCTGTGGATAGTTTTTCGCTCGAACCGCGACGCAACGTTATCCACAGATTCTCCCGCATTTGACCCCAACGTTTCCACGCTTTTCTCCAAGCGGGCCGTCAAGGGACGCAACGGCTCACTCGCTGAGCTTGCGAATCAGCTTTTCCCAGTCCTCGCGCAGCTTGCCGTCGGCTTCCATCAGCGTGCGGATCTGCCGGCAGGCATGCAGCACGGTGGTGTGGTCGCGGCCGGCAAAGGCGTCGCCGATCTCCGGCAGGCTGTGTTCGGTGAGCTCCTTGGCCAGCGCCATCGCCACCTGGCGCGGACGCGCCAGCGAGCGGGTGCGCCGCTTGGAGAGCAGATCCTTCATCTGCAGGCCGTAGTAGTCCGCCACGGTCTTCTGGATGTTGGGGATGCCGATCGCCTGCTGCTGGGCGCGCAGCAGGTCGCGAAGCGTCTCCTGGGCGAATTCCACGGTGATCGAGCGCCCGGTGAAGTTGGCACGCGCCACCAGGGTGTTGAGCGCGCCTTCCAGGTCGCGCACGTTGGAGCGCATCTTCTTGGCGATCAAAAACGCCACGTCGTCCGGGATGTCGGCGCCGCGCTCGCGCGCCTTGGCCAGCACGATCGCCGCGCGGGTCTCGAAATCGGGCGGATCGATGGCCACCGACAGGCCCCAGGCCAGGCGCGACTTCAGACGTGGCTCCAGGCCCTCGACTTCGCGCGGATAGCGATCGCAGGTGAGGATGATCTGCTGGCGACCATCGAACAGCGCGTTGAAGGTGTGGAAAAACTCCTCCTGCGTGCGGTCCTTGCCGGCGAAAAACTGGATGTCGTCGATCAACAGCGCATCGATCTGCTGGAACTGGCGCTTGAACTGGTCCATCGCCTTGTCCTGCAGCGCCCGGATCATCGCGCTGAAGAACTGTTCCGAGCGCAGATACATCACCTTGGCAGCCGGATTGGCCTGGCGCAGCGCATTGCCGGCAGCGAACATCAGGTGGGTCTTGCCCAGGCCGGTGCTGCCGTACAGCAACAGCGGGTTGTGCGCACGGTCGCCTGGCTTCTGCGCGGCCTGGATGGCCGCGGCAAGACCGAGCTGATTGCTGCGGCCTTCGACGAAATTGGCGAAGGTGTAGTGCGAATCCAGGTTGCCGGCAAATGGCACGATCGGTGCGGCAGCCGGTGCACTGGGCGCGGCCATCGGCGCCGGCAACGGGTCTGGCGCACGGGGACGCGAGCCGACCGCCAGCGCTACTTCGCCATTGCCGACGAAGTACGCCACCAGTTCACGGATGCGCGGCAGATAGCGCTCACGGACCTGGTCGACGATGAAGGCATTCGGCGCGTACAGCACGATGCTGTCGCCGCGGTCTTCGGCTTGCAGGGGTTTCAACCAGGTGTGGACGTCTTCGGGCGGGAATTCAGCTTCGAGACGTTCCAGACAGCGGGGCCAAGCATCCAT